>CATOTF010000002.1 GCA_951813045.1 uncultured Rhizobiaceae bacterium | reverse complement strand
ATGCGAATGTCAATTGCAACAGAGGCTATAATGGTACGGGGGTTTGATGACTACAAGAAACATCATGCCTTTACTAGTGCGTCCCACCCTTGACCTGATTCAATGAGTTTTATTTTGGATTGTATTGTGATTCACGTCTGTGAGGAGGCTTATCATGGGCAAATCACTATGAGTACGGCGGTGGCAAATAAGACCACTGTAGCGGCGATTTAGTTTTGCCGCGGCGGACGGAAAGTCTGCCACTTTTGTTCTTTGCGTTTATCCTATGACCTTGCGCGCCTGTTGCGGCAAGCTGCGCGCGAAAGGAGCAAATGCAGCAGTTGAGCTGTTTCAAACTGAAGACGCAATACTGCCCTCAACCATGCTGTCGCCGACTGCGCGCGGCACCAGTTTAGAAATGACCCCGCGTGCAGCACGACGTCTTTGTGATCGCCTTGTTGAACTGCGTGTCGTTCATGAACTGACCGGCCGATCCAAATTCCGATTGTACTGGGTGTGACAATGACTGATCACGCACCACTACTTGATCTCGAAATGGAGGACCTTCCCGCCGATCTTCTGTCAATCCCAGCCTAAAATGGGTCTTGATCCCGGAGTAAAATTGGCCAGATTTTGGGACGTTTGTGTTTTTGATCTGGTTTAGTGTCAGTTGATTTGAACAGATTTTTGTTTTCGGCTCTGGTGCAACCTGTAGCTTTCACCATTCATCTCCAGGATGTGGACGTGGTGTGTCAGCCGGTCGAGTATTGCGCCCGTTAGGCGTTCTGATCCGAAGACCTCTGTCCATTCGTCGAATGGTAGATTGGATGTGATGATGATGGAACCGCGTTCATACCGTTGGCTGATTACTTCGAACAGCAACTCCGCCCCGGTTTTGGAGAGAGGGACGAAGCCCAGTTCGTCAATGATCAGCAGGTCTTGAGCTGCCAGTTGTTTTTGATGCCGTTGCAAGCGACGTTCATCAACGGCCTCGATCATCTCATGAACCAGTGCAGCAGCCGTGGTGAAGCGGACTTTCATCCCCTTTTGGCAGGCAGCCAGTCCAAGGCCGAGGGCAACATGGGTTTTGCCGGTTCCACTTGGTCCTAACGCGATGATGTTTTGGCGTTTCGCAGCGTACTCGCAACGGGCCAGTTCCATCACGAGCACCTTGTTCACTGACGGGATCGTTTTGAAGTCAAAGCTGTCGAGGCTCTTGGTTGCCGGGAACTTCGCAGCTTTGATGCGTCGCTCCACCATTCGGCGCTCACGTTCAATCAGCTCCAACTCACATAACCGCAGGAGATATTGGACATGATCCTTATTCTCAGCGGCACATTGTTGGGCCTGTTTGGTATATTCACTCTGGAAGGTTGGCAGCCGAAGTTTGGTCAGATGATGTTTGAGTAGAACTTGCGGTGTATCGGTAACAGTGTCGTTCATGCTGCCGCCTCCGACAACAGCACGG
Source organism: uncultured Rhizobiaceae bacterium (assembly GCA_951813045.1). Lineage (GTDB taxonomy): Bacteria > Pseudomonadota > Alphaproteobacteria > Rhizobiales > Rhizobiaceae > Pseudahrensia. Next base: position 4,448,906 of record CATOTF010000002.1, on the reverse strand, counting down.
CATAGCTGGCAGGTTTTGTCGTCTCGACCACCGCTTTGGGCAAATAGGGGTAGATGTCGAGATCAAGCCTGGGCGGTCGCCGCTCGATCCGGCACAGAATAAGGTGCTTGATCGCATCATAGCCAATGGCACCCAGATCCAAAGCTTGTTGGATTGCGGCGTGAACGTGCTCCAGCTCAAAAGTTTCCAGCAGACGCAGGATCTGAACATACTCGCGTTTTCCCGCCTTACCCATGCGGGCTTCTAATAAACGATGAAGGATCGCAAATGCATCGGGTAAACCCCAGCCTTGCAATGGTGCCGCCTGATCGAGAGCACCTACCTTTTGTTCCAGCAAGGGCAGATAGTGAAGCGGGTCGAAGATCATGTCTGCCTTCTCATAAGACCGACGATGGCGGGCAATAATCTCGGTTCCACTGCCAATCACAACCTCATGGATGTAACCGCGAACCTGAACCTCATGATGGGCAAAGGCGACAGGAACGGAGTAATCATTATTGCGGTAGCGGATCATCGAGATTGACGTTGCCCGCGTGCTAAACTTTTCACACGCGTCGTATGGCGTTGGGGGCAATGCCATCAGCGCGTCCAGGTCTCTCAGCAATCGTTCACCAATACTCTCACCATGTCCGCGAACAACATCATCCTGACGCTTCAGGCAGCATTCTTCCAACCAGGCGTTCAAGGCATCAAAGCTGTCGAACCGTGGGGCTGGGATGAGAAAGTTCCTGCGACCGTAACCAATGACGCCTTCGACATTCCCTTTATCATTGCCTTTGCCAGGGCGACCAAACTTATCCTCAAACAGATAGTGCGATTGTAGCTCTGAGAAAGTTCTCGTGCGTATCCGTTTGCCACCGCCCAGGATCTTTGCAACTGCAATCACGGTGTTGTCGTAGAGCATCGACAACGGCACACCGCCGAAGAAAGCAAACGCAGCATTGTGACCGTCACAGAAGGCTTCTGTTGTTTCCGCCGGATACGCCTTCATGAAGAACGCATCCGAATGCGGCAACGATATAGCGATGTAATGCAGCTTGCGTTCGACACCGTCGATCACGCCGAACGTCTCACCAAAATCGACCTGAGCATGGCCGGGCGCGTGAACCAGAGGAACAAACACCTCCTGGGTTCGTCTTTGCTTCTCACGCACATAATCAGTGACAATGGTGATCCCGCCAGTGAACCCGTGCTCATCCCGTAACCGCGCATGAATACGCTTGGCTGTGTGCCGTTGCTTTTTGATGACCTTTTTGTCGTCTTTCAGGATCTGATCAATTATCCCAACAAACGGATCCAACTTCGGGCGAACAGGCGCGGTCGTTCTTTGATAACCGGGCGGAACCGAGTGCTTCAGGATCTTCGCCACGGTTTTGCGATCAATCCCGAACAAACGGGCCACCTCGCTATTGTTCTTCCCATCCACATGGCACGCTCGACGCACCCGACTATACAAATCCACAGAATACATCTTCCCCACCTAATACTCACAAGCACAAGGTGTCAGAGTGCGGAATTTTACTCCGCGACGGTCAGATTACCCAACCATTTCTGTGGTCATTTTGTCTCCGGGATTCACAATCTTCGGTGGCGCGAATGGATGGGCAGTGTTGAAGCCGTCCTCTTTGCGAGTGAGTCGTCTGTCCCGCGGGAAGATCTCCAACGCGTGGTCGGTTGCTTCGGAGAAGACGTTGACTGTGTTCCAGTCTGTCTGCTTGGTCCATTTTCCGTCGTCACCTTCGCTCCGAGAGTGGATCGTACATCGGCCATCGAGATAAACACACGATGTTTGTTATCTGGATCACCTAGAGGTTCAAAACCGAGGTCCGCATAGAATGCCCATCTTTTTTCAAACGCCTCGTCTTCCAGGACATCCAATACAATTGCGGCCGCACCCATCTGCTCGGAGATGACGTCACACCGTTTCATAGCGTCGATAACAAGAGCTGAGCCAAGGCCTTTCCCCTGAATATCCTTTCGAACGGCGACTGCGCGGATGTAGATAACAGGCACATCTGGAACCCTGGCACGTTGCCATTTCGCAGGACCGAACTCGGATCGGACAGCCATTGCGCCGAGCGTATAGAACCCGAGCACAGCTGGATCGTCTTCGGCAGTAGCGATCCACGCTGTGACCATCCCAGCTTTTATCTGGTCTGTCAGAGACGATTTGAGAAAATTGTCGATTGGCTCAAAACCACAACTAAATTGGCTGCGGTCATGAGCTTTTTTGTTAAATGTCGCGAGTGTTAGATTAGCGGCAGGTGCGGTTGCATCAGCTGGCATCCTTGAGAAGGCCTTTCGATGCCTCTGCGGCTTTTCGCAAGCCAGGCACGACCTTGCCAGAAGATTCAACTGCGCCCTTGAACGCATCAAACGCCTCTACTGGTAGAACGGACAATGAAACGCGTTGCTCTATTTCTTGAACACGCAAAAGCGCAGCTTGACGGATAAAGTCAGCTTCTTGTAGGCCGGTTGCTGCAGCAGCAGCCCGAATACGTTCTTCATCTGCACGATGCATACGCAACTCTTTACGCGCTTCCATCTTACCCGCTGTCGGGGTGACTGTTTCAATCGCAAACATTTCATTCTCCTTAACCTCTATGTGTACGGTATAACGCCGTACGTGTCAATAGTTCTCTTAAACTGCCATGAGTGCTAGGCACACGACACGCATCATTAAATATCCACGCGAATGCTAAACATGCATCGTTCGTGGTTCTTCAGGGGCAAATTCCAACTTAGGAAACTCCTGTCACTTAGCACATAAATGTGAGAATGCGGTCGTTTCGAAAAAATTTGGCACTTTAATCTGAGAATCATCGGGTCCAGTTCTCATATCAGTTGGAACTGCTGGGGTGGTCCCCACTCGATCGCCGGGGTTACCAAATGGTCGGTCGCCATGACAAATCGGTTCTTGTTGTCTCCCATCATGTGCCCTTGCAGCATCTTCAGCATCGGTGGCCCTGCGCGGTTGATGATCGTCACGCCTGCCAGGAGCGCGGGACGGATGTGTAGCGGCAGGATGGGGTGTTTTGGCGAGTATGGAAACGCGGTCTCCTTGGCGAGTATGGCATCTAAATCGGGAACGATGGCGCCGAGGAGTCGGTAGCGCCAGAGATCGCCGTCACGCGGGGGCGGCCAGGGGATGCGGCGCATGAGCAGAAGCCGCGCGATCTCCAGTGGTGGGAGCCATGTTTCCAAGCTGCGCTCTGCGTGGTTATCCAACAAGGTCTCACCTCGACGTGCTGCCGCGCGATATTGTGCAAACGTCCGATCGCCATCGCTGGTGGTCTTTTCCTGGTAAGGTACCCCACAGTGCGGGCAAGTGATCCGCCATCCTTGCAATTCGCTTCGAAGGACTGGCAGTGGGCCAACATCGGTTTGAAGGCAACATGCGCAACGTTGTGTCGGACTCTTGGCGATGAACCTGTGAGCGATTCTTGGGGCGTCCGCGAAGCTCAGGCTGCGTACAAGTTTCGGGCTGGCGCCGAACATCCCCGCAATCCGGTTCGCCTGGGCTTTCGCCAGAGAAAGATCGATTGCTCCAAGGGATATCGCCTCCGGTAGTCCATGGCGCAGCATGGTTAACGGCGTGACCCCATAGAAGTCCGCGTGGCGACTGATCCAGGATGACAGGAGTTCGCCGAGCAGGGGTGGCGAGGAGACGGGCAGAGGCCCCGTCATGCGAAGACCGCCTCGTTATCAAATGCAGGCACTCACTCTTCGACCGCGCTGTCGGTGATGTGTTCAGTACCGCTTTCGATGGACTCTATCGCAAGACTACCCAGCATCCGGAAGATGTTGGCCGTGATGCCGACCGTGATCTGCAGAATGCGCTGAAGCGATTTCGGCGTTAGCACAGAGGATCGCCGCAATGGAGTATTGCGCAGGATCGACGCGATCAACGTCTCGAAGTCCTCGTTGGCGGCCCAACGGTTTAGGGTGAGTTGCTCGAAGCGGCGCGCAAGTTGAACGTCACCGCCGATGGCTTCCCGAGCGTCGCTCACGCCGAAGCAGACCAGTGACATTTGGAGCCGATTGCTCAGAAAGCGTAGCATGTTGAGCACGATACGTTGCTCTCGATAGGTCCCGGCGAGGATGTTGTGAACCTCGTCGATGACCAGCACCTGGACGCCGATGGCCTTCATGATCCGCATGGTCGCCTGTTCCATCTGGGCAATATCGGCCCGCGGTGCCTGGGGCGCGCCGAGGAGGGAAAGCAGTTCGCCATAGAACCGCCGTTCTCCGGGCGGCTGACCATTTCCATGGCCAGGACCGGTGTCTTCAGAATGCCGGTCCGGCGATCAAGATGTGGTGGATGCTGGTCACGGAAGCGTTGCATGATCATGGTCTTGCCCATCCCGCTATCGCCATAGATCGCGACAGACGGCATGCGGGGGCCTCTCGGATGATCAAGGAGCGCCTCGAGGCGATCGAGGGCTAACTTCGCGCGAGGGTAGAGAATCCAACGGCGGGACCTGATGGCGCGAATGCGTCCTGCCTGGGGTTCAGACAGCAGGGCCGCCGCGTCGGCGGTCAGATGAGGGTGATCGTTCGTCATTTTAGCTCCAGCTCATTCGCTGTCCTCAACAAAAGGCACCGGTTGGCTGGAGTCGACACCACGGAGTGTGCCCGTGTCCCGGAGGTCACCGCCCCGCCTCGGTTGAGCCTTGCCGCGCCGCGCGGCAGCGGTTCTGTTTACGGCCTCGTCAACCAACTTCCGCTGTTCAAGCGCGGTCCTCACGACCGCGCGGCTGTCGACTTCCCGCCGCCCTTTCTCACGCAGGGTGCGACGCGCCGTCAAAGCTTCGTGCAGGGAAATGGGTGCCAGGGTCAGGTCCGCATACCGGGCTTCAACGAAGTTGCCCGAGGGCCGCCGCACGAAGACACGCGACATGTCTCGCGGGTCATATTTCACCAGAAGCCGCCGCTCTGTCCGGCCGACATCGGCGCTGAGCGCGGGAGACCAGTAGCGCAGATCAAACAGATGGATGCCGGTCGGGCGTAAAGTCCGTTCCTGCTCTGGCAGGAAAGAGATCCAGAACTGCAGTCGATCCTCCGGCAGCCGCAGAGGGGTCTCACCTTCGTGGTCCCGCCAGACGGCAAGGGGAGGGCGGCTCAGCGAACTGTGGATGGATTGATGATAGGACCCGACAATGTCGAGAGCGATATAACGCTCCAACTCACGTAAGGTCAGCGCCGCATGTTTCTTTGAATCATACTCCGCGAGGTCCTGAGCGTTGCTGAATGTCGTACCGGGCAAAAGGTGCAGTCGTCCCATTTGGGTGCCGATCAGCCGCTCGATATGTCCGCCGAAGCGCGGTGTACCCGGTGGCCGCCAGTCGATCGCAATGCCCGCATTCTCGCAGCCACGCTTGAACGCGCGACTCCGGAAATCCGCGCCGTTGTCCACATGAATCCTTTTCGGAAGGCCGGCCACGGGCCAGGGCTCTTCGATCTCGCGCGCTTTTAGCCAGGCAGTCTTGTCATATACCGAATGCAGCAGGCAGAGGCTCGTCGAAAGCCGGGATGGCGCATCCATGGTCAGGTAGAACCCCGTCACCATACGACTGAAGACATCCATGGCCAAGGTTAGCCAGGGTCGTCCGATCGGTTCTCGGGATTTCTCATCGACGACAAAGATGTCGGCCTTCGTGTGGTCAACCTGAACGATCTCTAGGGGTCGATTGGTGCTCAGTGTTCCCGGGACAGGCATTGTTGCTTTTATGGTCTGCGTTTCGCCGCGACGTATTGCCCGGTGGCGCAGGTCCAGGTCTCCTAGACGCCGCTCGATCGTTCGACGATGTGGTGGCTTCAATCCTACTTCGGCGCAATTCGTTTTAATGTCCCGCACCAACTGCGAGACCGTTGGCCGGGTAGGTTTCAGATAGTACGTGCGGATCGCCTTCTCGATGATCTCTTCGCGCTGAGCATCCAAAGCGCGATGCCCCGTCGGACGTCCCCGCTTGGTTTCAACAAGCGACATTACGGTTCCGTCCGCCCGAAACCGCCTTAGCAAGCGGTAGGTCGTCGCTTGGCTGACCTGCAATTCGGATGCAAGATCGCTAATAGCGGCCACGGTTGACTCACCGGAACTGGACAACAGGAACCAGTGTATCGCGGACGCACGGCGACAGGCTTCTGCCCACAGCGTGTCGTCTACCTCTTCTGGAAGTCGTTCGGTCATAATGAGAGCCCGACAAAAATCGGAGCCACAATTATCTAATTAAGTGCTAAAGTCCAGTATTCATTATCAGTTTAAGTGCCAATTCTCATATTTAAGTGCAAAGCTTAGATGTTGAAATCGCTGAAAACAAATTATCGTCTTTAAGAGCTAAGTGACACTGGGCACGCACCATTCTCAAAACCTTTCCGCGCGAAGAAGCGATTGCATTGCAATGTGCAGATATAGCGCTCGCCAGAGCGCTTGGTTGGCCGCACCCCATCCCGCTTTGTGGACTGCAATTGAAAAAGGCGGATCTTCGACGGCTGGCCGACGGCGATGCCAAGGGGTTTGAGCTGGCCTTCACCGCGAGCGTCGCCCGGGCGGTCAATGACGCTATTCGCTTGGCCCATGATCTGGCGCGGCGGGCGGCCCGGCTGCGGGCCGTGACCGGCAAACTCAGGGGCAAGGGATCCGATGACGCCATAGCGCTTTTCCTGTCGGAAGATGCTGTCTATCCGCCCACCATGCTGACCCCAACCATTCGCGGATCCAGCACGGCGATGACCGACCGGTCGGCCCGCCGGTTCTGTGACCGGCTGGTCGAACTGGGTGTGGCCCGCGAACTGACCGGGCGCAAGACGTTCCGACTATACGGGGTGGCATGATGGTTGCGGTGCGCAAGCAAGAAGACGAAATCGAGGTGCTCGATCTGGAACTGGATGATCTGCCGGACGAGCTCCGTTGGCGGGAATGGATGAACCGGATCGAGGCGGTGATCTTTGCCAGTGCCAGTCCGGTCGACCGTGAAGCGCTGAGTCGTGTCGTGGGACAGGGGGCAACATCGATCTTCTCATTGAAGACATCCAGGCCGATCTGAAAGGCAAGCCCTATGAGATCGTGCCGGTCGGACACTCAGTGTCAGGCGGATGGATGTTTCGGACGCGCGCGCACTATGCTGTTGCGATCCGGACGGCGGTAGATGTCGGGGACCAGCAACACAACTTTTCCGAGGAAGAGATGGCCGTGCTCTGTGCCGTCGCTTATCACCAGCCAATCGACAGGGCAGGTCTCAAAGATATTTTCGGCAAGGAGATCAACCGCGATCTGCTTGGTCGACTGCGCTACAAGAACCTGATCGGTAATGGACCGAAAAGTCCGCGACCCGGCGCGCCACATACGTTTGTCACAACGGCTGAGTTTTTGGCGACGTTCGATCTACTGAGCTTGAGGGATTTACCGGAGATGGGGCCCTAGAATGATGGACCAATCAAATGGTCTCAAACGCAGTTTGTTCGAGAACGGATGGTTTTTCTGCAATCATGAACTCCAGGATGTAGCTGAGTTGTCTGACAAAATTTTGGCAATCGCAGGTGCTCTGGGTTCTATCGTGAAGGGGCGCGGCGGCCAGCAGTTGGAGCGGCTCTGCTGACAGATAGAACGCTTCTCGTCGTTAGACCACCTGCGTCGCTTCCCGCCACTACCCATAATCTGTCCCTAAGTGTCCGCCAATATTAAGCGGACACTTAAACAACTCATGACAAGCACTGTAGGTCGGGTTAAACGGACGGACACTATGGTTCCGCGGTTTGACGAAAAGAACAAGGAATTTTGTGATAGGATTGCATTGAGACGAAACGCTGAACTGCATTCAGGGGCAACCCCTTTCAACGCTATGGCCTTGGATGCGTGGGAAGGTTTGTTTTGGTATGCCTGTGAGACCATTCTCTCCCATATGAGGTCTGATTTGGATAGTTGGCTTGGTGCCAAGGATTCAACCGCGCCGAAAGCAATTCTCGAAGCCACCAAAATGGCTCGCCGACAGTCCGTTGAGTTACGTGTCGATAGGCACCGCGAACAATTTGCCAGTCGCAAGAAATTAGAGAGAGACACTGCATTGGCCGATGCGGCTAATAAGGAAGCATACCAATATCGTGGTTTGTTTTCTTTCGTCTCTGATGAAGAATGGCCGCAGGAATGCCCAGCCTGCCTCGGCAAAGCATTCCTTGCTGGAATTCAAATGGGTGAGGAGGTGGTAGACACGCAACCAGAGGAGTACGGGATATGGGAAACCGTGGAGAAGCAACTTACCGCTGAGCAGTTCCGATGTCCCGTATGGACTTGTCACGGTTTAGTTCCGTGTCCTTGAATTGGATTAATCCCATCAAGGAGAACTATTATGGCACGAGGCCACACAGACGAATTCAAGCGTGAAGCGGTGCGTATTGCGCTGACCAGCGGACTTACCCGGAAACAAGTGGCATCAGATTTGGGGGTCGGCTTTTCGACGTTATCGAAATGGATACAACAATCCCGGCCTGATGACCTTCCACCATCGGTTGATATTGATCTGGCCAAAGAGAATGAGCGGCTTCGCAGAGAGGTTCGTCTCCTCACGGAGGAGAGGGAGATATTAAAGAAGGCAACAGTGTTCTTCGCGGGTCAAAGCAAGTGAGATTTGCGTTTGTCGAAGAACACAGGAAACACGTTCCGGTGGATCGGCTTTGCCATATTCTGAATGTTACATCGCGTGGTTATCGTGCCTGGCACAACCGCCCTGTTAGTCAACGGCAGCGCGATGACATGGTGGTTCTGGCGCACATCCGTGAACAGCATCACTTGAGCCTTGGCAGTTATGGTCGCCCGAGAATGACGCAGGAGTTGAAGGAAGCCGGCCTTGCTATTGGTCACCGCCGTGTTGGCCGCCTGATGCGCGACAACGGCATTCGAGTGGTCAGAACACGCAAATACAAAGCTACGACCGATAGCAATCACCGCTTCAACATTGCGCCTAACTTGCTGGGGCGGAACTTCCAAGCGGATAAACCCAACCAGAAATGGGCAGGTGACATCAGCTACATCTGGACCCGTGAGGGCTGGCTGTATCTGGCAGTGATGATCGATCTACATTCACGCCGTGTGGTGGGTTGGGCTGTCAGCAACCGGTTGAAGAAAGACTTGGCATTGCAGGCTCTCAACCGGGCTTTGGCCCTTCGAAACCCACCGCCGGGCTGCATTCATCATACGGACCGTGGCAGTCAATACTGCTCTCATGATTATCAAAAACGAATGCGTGAACTGAAGTTTAAAGTGTCCATGAGCCGAAAAGGCAATTGCTGGGACAACGCCGTGGTCGAGACGTTCTTCAAAACACTCAAAGCCGAACTCATCTGGCGCGGCACATGGCAAACACGACAGCAAGCAACCGACGCCCTGTTCCAATACATCAACGGCTTTTACAACAGCCGCAGAAGACACTCAGCAATAGGAGGAATGTCGCCCATCAAATTTGAACGAAAAACGAGTTAAACGAGAACAGGATGCGGAATTAATACGGGACAAGTCCATGGCCGACTCGCGGCAGGAAGACACTTTATATCTGACATCATATTTTCTCTATTCTTAGTTTTTATGTGTCATCTGCTGGGTCAACTAGTGAGTAAGAATGTTAACTGTCCATAATGGTTGTTGTTCCCCGTCAGCATTCATGAGACAGAATTGTGATTTTGCCTAAGAGATGATTTTTGGTTCATCGTAGCCCTTATGGAGCGAAGATGAGACATAAATCAGGAACCCAAGGATCAGGTTCAGAGAAATTGATCCGGACCATCAAACGCAAGACCCGCCGTCAATATAGTGCGGAGGAAAAGATCCGCATTGTGCTTGATGGCTTGCGCGGTGAAGACAGCATAGCTGAACTGTGCCGCCGTGAAGGCCTTGCTGAAAGCATGTACTATAAATGGTCGAAGGAGTTTATGGAGGCCGGTAAAAAGCGTCTGTCAGGCGATATAGTGCGTGAGGCTTCCACCGATGAGGTCAAAGGTCTGCGCCGTGAAGCGCGTGATCTGAAGGAATGCGTGGCAGATCTCACGCTGGAAAACCGTCTTCTTAAAAAAAGCATGATCGCGGATGGGGAGGATATCGAATGAGATACCCAGCATCTGAGAAACTGGAAATCATCCGAATTGTTGAACAATCACATCTGCCAGCCAAGGTGACGACCGAACTTGGCAACAAACATCTCTTCAAAACCGTGCCAGTCGCCGTACTTGGCTTTGAGCGCCGGATAAGCCACGCGGAGAATTTCCCCGATAGTTGCATCTTCTTCTGCCCGATCTAGGCGAGATAACAGTTCTGCTTCAACGAGTTCATGAAAGCCGACAGTCATCTCCCGGAATTCAATCAAGTCCCCGCGATCTCCGCGCCATCCATGACTGGGAACATAGTGTGCCGCTTTAAGGTCAATAAGGCGATCAAGAGCTCTGACGTATCCGGGATAATAGAAGTCCGGAAACCCAAATGGAGGAACGGTTCTCACAAACATCATGTCCGGCGCGAAGACGACGTTTTCTGAAGGAATGTGGAACCCATATAGTGTGTGTGAGAGCGAAAACGGCATGTAGAGTGCCTCAACTTCCACACCACCCAGGGTTATGGTCTCGTCGCCTGACAAAGTGCGGGTTGTTAGCGCAACCGTCTTCGCAGCTTCCGGCCAATCACCAAGGAGTTGATTTACATCTTTGTGGCCAATGACCTCCACCCCTTCAAACAGGTCTGAGCCGCGAGTGTGATCAAGGTGATGGTGGGAATGAACCACCCATTTGATTTTCTCTCCTGGAAATTCATGCTCAATCGCCTCCTTCATTTCGGCCGCGTGTTTGATGGAGAATGTGTCGAAGACCGCCACACCGTCAGCAGTGCGCAGTACCAGGGACCGGGTGTGAATCCCGGAGACAAAATGACCACAGAAATGGTTGGGTAATCTGACCGTCGCGGAGTAAAATTCCGCACTCTGACACCTTGTGCTTGTGAGTATTAGGTGGGGAAGATGTATTCTGTGGATTTGTATAGTCGGGTGCGTCGAGCGTGCCATGTGGATGGGAAGAACAATAGCGAGGTGGCCCGTTTGTTCGGGATTGATCGCAAAACCGTGGCGAAGATCCTGAAGCACTCGGTTCCGCCCGGTTATCAAAGAACGACCGCGCCTGTTCGCCCGAAGTTGGATCCGTTTGTTGGGATAATTGATCAGATCCTGAAAGACGACAAAAAGGTCATCAAAAAGCAACGGCACACAGCCAAGCGTATTCATGCGCGGTTACGGGATGAGCACGGGTTCACTGGCGGGATCACCATTGTCACTGATTATGTGCGTGAGAAGCAAAGACGAACCCAGGAGGTGTTTGTTCCTCTGGTTCACGCGCCCGGCCATGCTCAGGTCGATTTTGGTGAGACGTTCGGCGTGATCGACGGTGTCGAACGCAAGCTGCATTACATCGCTATATCGTTGCCGCATTCGGATGCGTTCTTCATGAAGGCGTATCCGGCGGAAACAACAGAAGCCTTCTGTGACGGTCACAATGCTGCGTTTGCTTTCTTCGGCGGTGTGCCGTTGTCGATGCTCTACGACAACACCGTGATTGCAGTTGCAAAGATCCTGGGCGGTGGCAAACGGATACGCACGAGAACTTTCTCAGAGCTACAATCGCACTATCTGTTTGAGGATAAGTTTGGTCGCCCTGGCAAAGGCAATGATAAAGGGAATGTCGAAGGCGTCATTGGTTACGGTCGCAGGAACTTTCTCATCCCAGCCCCACGGTTCGACAGCTTTGATGCCTTGAACGCCTGGTTGGAAGAATGCTGCCTGAAGCGTCAGGATGATGTTGTTCGCGGACATGGTGAGAGTATTGGTGAACGATTGCTGAGAGACCTGGACGCGCTGATGGCATTGCCCCCAACGCCATACGACGCGTGTGAAAAGTTTAGCACGCGGGCAACGTCAATCTCGATGATCCGCTACCGCAATAATGATTACTCCGTTCCTGTCGCCTTTGCCCATCATGAGGTTCAGGTTCGCGGTTACATCCATGAGGTTGTGATTGGCAGTGGAACCGAGATTATTGCCCGCCATCGTCGGTCTTATGAGAAGGCAGACATGATCTTCGACCCGCTTCACTATCTGCCCTTGCTGGAACAAAAGGTAGGTGCTCTCGATCAGGCGGCACCATTGCAAGGCTGGGGTTTACCCGATGCATTTGCGATCCTTCATCGTTTATTAGAAGCCCGCATGGGTAAGGCGGGAAAACGCGAGTATGTTCAGATCCTGCGTCTGCTGGAAACTTTTGAGCTGGAGCACGTTCACGCCGCAATCCAACAAGCTTTGGATCTGGGTGCCATTGGCTATGATGCGATCAAGCACCTTATTCTGTGCCGGATCGAGCGGCGACCGCCCAGGCTTGATCTCGACATCTACCCCTATTTGCCCAAAGCGGTGGTCGAGACGACAAAACCTGCCAGCTATGCCGTGCTGTTGTCGGAGGCGGCAGCATGAACGACACTGTTACCGATACACCGCAAGTTCTACTCAAACATCATCTGACCAAACTTCGGCTGCCAACCTTCCAGAGTGAATATACCAAACAGGCCCAACAATGTGCCGCTGAGAATAAGGATCATGTCCAATATCTCCTGCGGTTATGTGAGTTGGAGCTGATTGAACGTGAGCGCCGAATGGTGGAGCGACGCATCAAAGCTGCGAAGTTCCCGGCAACCAAGAGCCTCGACAGCTTTGACTTCAAAACGATCCCGTCAGTGAACAAGGTGCTCGTGATGGAACTGGCCCGTTGCGAGTACGCTGCGAAACGCCAAAACATCATCGCGTTAGGACCAAGTGGAACCGGCAAAACCCATGTTGCCCTCGGCCTTGGACTGGCTGCCTGCCAAAAGGGGATGAAAGTCCGCTTCACCACGGCTGCTGCACTGGTTCATGAGATGATCGAGGCCGTTGATGAACGTCGCTTGCAACGGCATCAAAAACAACTGGCAGCTCAAGACCTGCTGATCATTGACGAACTGGGCTTCGTCCCTCTCTCCAAAACCGGGGCGGAGTTGCTGTTCGAAGTAATCAGCCAACGGTATGAACGCGGTTCCATCATCATCACATCCAATCTACCATTCGACGAATGGACAGAGGTCTTCGGATCAGAACGCCTAACGGGCGCAATACTCGACCGGCTGACACACCACGTCCACATCCTGGAGATGAATGGTGAAAGCTACAGGTTGCACCAGAGCCGAAAACAAAAATCTGTTCAAATCAACTGACACTAAACCAGATCAAAAACACAAACGTCCCAAAATCTGGCCAATTTTACTCCGGGATCAAGACCCATTTTAGGCTGGGATTGACATGAAGGAAGTGTCATCAAGGCGTCGCTATCCTGGAACCGAATCTCATGCCTGCTGGCGGTGGACGGGGAACAGGATCAGGCTGAGGGTGAATTTGCCGCACCATCGTCCTTAAGTTCAATTCGCCTTGGTGGAACGGGAACCTCCGGCGTAAATCCGCTGGAACACCCTGATCAAAGTATATTTGTTCGCAAATTTTGGTGCCTTGATACCTATCTCCCCAAAGCCGAGGCAAAACGGTTTACTTCGAGTTAATGTCACCATCTGTGATGCTGAATTCCTGAAACGCCAATTTTCGGGTTTCAAGACTGGCGGACTGTATTTGGCTATGCATGAGAGCCCCAGGGGAATCATGGTTACCGCTGGCCCACCACATTGGATGCGTTAGCAATTGAAACGGTTTACCGCTCTCAAAGGAAGGGTGATTGAACGGGTGGCCGTAATGCCACCCCCCTCTTGAATCGGAGACATAGGCAATGTCCTTGAAGAAACGATCTTCATAGGCGCTGACAAAGCCATCAAACATGATTTCATTGTAGGCTTTGCCTTTGAGCAGCGTGCCAGGTCGGTGAAAACTCAATGTATCGATTTCGATATTGCAAGCAGCCTCCAAAATGGCGGCCTGTTTGATGGCAAGGGCATTGAGATCCTGTGTCCCCATGGGTGACTGGAGATCGAGATGCAATCCGATTGTATGTCCTGCATTAAGGATCTGCCGCAACCTGTCCTGATTATCTGGAGACAGAACATTGTAGAAAGGGCATGTGACGAGCACATAAAAAGTGGATACAAGCCCCAGTTTCTTTTCGACTTGGGCCAATCGCACCGCATGTTCAAGCGAGTAATCAATATCGTGGCGAAGCAATAATTCGCGATCGCGCCCCGTGAAGTTCGTGAATGTAACGCTGCTATAGTTTTGGCTGAGAAACCCTTGCAATAGAGCCTCATAATCTTCGCGCAGCGGGCGTGGCATTTTTTCAGGAAGCTTCAAGATTGCGGCCTTTCAACAGGTCTTCATAAAGTGATAAAATGCGCTCTTGCTCTTTATCCCAATTCAATTCTTTGGAAAGTTTCAAGGCATTGGCTTTCATTTCCTGCAATTGGGCAGGCTCAATCGAGACTATTGCTGCGGCAATTTCTTCGGCGGACCGGTTATTGGACACGACCCCAAATTTGTAAAGAGTATTCAACCGCTTGAATTCAATTGCGCCTCCCCCAACGACGGCAAGTCCCGACATAATGTATTCGGACACTTTATTGGGGAATGCATGAAGAGATTGATATTTGCGTTCCGGCAGCATGCCCGCATAGCCAATATCACACCCCCGGCCAATGTTTACGGCATCCTCGTTTGCAAATGGCCCGTGCCATATGATCCGTTGATCCAAGCCTAAACGCTTGATCAAAGATTTGAGACTGTCTTCGTAAACCTGATCGTGCGCCCGCCCTGCAAGTTTCAGGACGTATTGCCCGGGCAGCAGACTGATTGCCTTGATGAGCCTCTCCAGATTGCGGTCACGGTTCATCATGCCATGGTAGTGGATGACGATCCTATCCGGATTAACCGCCTGTACGGTGCTTTCACAAAACGGAGGTAGATTGCGAACCACCAAAGGGAGCCGTTTCAGGCTGTATTTTTGTTGCAGGAAAGCCGCCAGACTATCCGAGATCGTCACCACTGCATGAGCCCTATCAAGATAGGATTGCTCAACGCATTCAATGTGTTTTGAGAAAACAGCATGCCATAACGGCCGGTCCACACTCATGCCACTGGCAAATTCATGCACATCGAAGATGATCGGGACACCGAGTCGGGTCGCCGCGTTTATGCCGGCGGCGCAGGTCTCCCAATTGTGGGCGTGGATGAGATCGGGCTGTCGCGCCACAATTTCATCAGCCAGTCTCCCGAGGCGTGATGAAAACCGGTTTGTAACGAACAACCAAACCTTGCCCAACAGCGACGTTGGCAAATAACGCAATGCCGCATGGATTTTGGAACCGAAACTGACTATTTGAACGAAATAGCGGGCATCGGGTTCCAGAATGTCGACCTCATAACCGGCAGCATCAGCAGCTTGCTTATAGCGAAGCAAACGCCCGTCCATTTCCAGGGGATCAGGAGTGACGTGCAGAATTTTGGTCATATCGTGCGGCATCCAGTGATTGGCCTCAAGCCATCAATTTGACCAAATTACTTCCCGAAGAAAAATATTGAACAGATGCGCTTATCCGGCTTGCTTCGCCAATATCTTCACCGCTTCGGGAAAGGAGGCCATCATTTCGCGTTCAGTATCAATCGGCATGCGCATGTGACGAGGCCCTTCCTCAAGATCCAGAACCAACCGGTTATCGAGGAATTGGTCAAAGTGGACCATAAAATCAATCTCGTCTTTATAAAGACGTTCAGCGATCAGATCGAATGTATCTGTTTCCCAAACGGGTAATCTTCTCTGGGCAATGATCTCACCGGAATCCACACCTTCGTCTACAAAATGAATGGTATTACCAATCGGCATTTTTTCCAGAACCGCCCATTTCAAACTATCCAGACCGCGTACCAGTGGCGTCAGGCCCGGATGAGCATTAACCACTTTTGTCCGTTTGAAACGACTGACATCGATCAGTCCGGCACCACCAATCAGAATATGGTCCAACCCAAGGTCGTCGGTCGCGCTGTCATAGGGCATGATCGCCAATCCGAACTCATCGGCAATCTGGCTGGGTTCCGGTCCCTCGAATTGCTCGGGCCGGTGTTGAACAAGAACTTCACGGGCGGGACGGTGTTTGAAGGGTAAGGTGAGCAAGGTGATGTCCGTAAGCCCCCGGTTCATCAACCCCATCAGAACATCAAGCGTTTTCTTGTGCGGAGTATCGTAAGTCGCTATTGCAAGTTTCATATGTTGAACTCTGGCAGCACCACTTGGTGCCTCTTTTTGACATAATTAATATTTTGGTGTTTTAGCCAATGCAAAAGTATTTGCAAAACAGTATTTGCGTATGGTTCTGAACTTCACAAACAGTTCGTAATGACTGGCCACCATCGCAAGTTACCATAATCAGTTTTGAGTGTTTAACTTTAATTGTTTTCGGCTCAACGAGTTTGACAATGAAGCTTGTGGACAAAATTGAAGTTGCAAATTGAAACAACCGAAGGTTAAACAGGCGCACTCATCCAATATTCAGTCAACAGCCGTAGTCTGGCCACTAATTACGAAAGAAGGAAGTTTTGACCAAGACTGATAAACTTTCCGGCCAAAAAATAGCAGTTCTCGTCGATAACAGATGTATTGCCGATACCCGCGTTATCAAAATTTCAGAAAGCCTTGTCAAACGAGGAGCCGAGGTTCGGGTTTTTTGCCGTGAAGCGAAAGACGTTCCAAATGACACAGTGAACAATGGGGTACGATACGTTAGAAGCACCACAACCACACTTAAATCTATGGTTGGCAAGCGAGAACTCGCCAAAGATATTTATTCCTCCTTTCTCGAAATGCCCTTCGATTTTTACACGAAGATAAAGGGAATTCTCAAATTTTTGATAATTATTCTAGCTCTTTTTGCCAGAAGAGAATTTCAGAAACGATTTCGTGTCAATCAACTGCCATTGAAAAAATTGAAAGGCTGGCGGCACAGAGTGAAGCGACGCCTCAAAGCCGTAACTGTGATAATGATAGCATTGATTCTATCACCCTTTTTATTGCCCGTCATATTGTGGCGCGCGGCAGACCGGACCCTTATTCAGCGAATGCCTGAAAAAGCGTTCTCCATTCCCAGCCCGATTGTAAACGCGTGGTATCCAAAAACGCCAACAGCGAAGAAGAAGAGACTAATTGTTCGCTTCTTCAATGCCATTATTAATTACGATAGCGACAGCTTTTATTGCGCACGTGTGCAAATACGGGCGGCTCGTCTTTATCGGAACCAGCGCAGCGCAATCCTTGAGTTTGATCCAGATATCATCCACGCCAATGACCTCATAAATCTGCCGGTAGCCTCGCTGTTAAAGCGGCATGACAATTATCAGTTCGTATATGATTCGCATGAGCTCGAGTCCGAACGAGATAAGCCAAGAAGCCGGTTTTGGAAAAACCGTATCGTAAAACTGGAGCGCCACTTCATAGGGGAGGCCTGTTCCCCGTCAGCATTCATGAGACAGAGGTTTGATTTTTCTTAAGAGATGATTTTGGTTCATCGTAGCCCTTATGGAGCGAAGATGAGACATAAATCAGGAACCCAAGGATCAGGTTCAGAGAAATTGATCCGAACCATCAAACGCAAGACCCGCCGTCAGTATAGTGCGGAGGAAAAGATCCGCATTGTGCTTGATGGCTTGCGCGGTGAAGACAGCATAGCTGAACTGTGCCGCCGTGAAGGTCTTGCTGAAAGCATGTACTACAAATGGTCGAAGGAGTTTATGGAGGCCGGTAAAAAGCGTCTGTCAGGCGATATAGTGCGTGAGGCTTCCACCGATGAGGTCAAAGGTCTGCGCCGTGAAGCCCGTGATCTGAAGGAATGCGTGGCAGATCTCACGCTGGAAAACCGTCTTCTTAAAAAAAGCATGATCGCGGATGGGGAGGATATCGAATGAGATACCCAGCATCTGAGAAACTGGAAATCATCCGAATTGTTGAACAATCACATCTGCCAGCCAAGGTGACACTTGATAAGCTTGGCGTCTCACGGCCAACTTTTTATCGCTGGTATGATTTGTATCAGCGATTGGGTGAGACAGGATTGGAAGACAAACGTTCTGGTCCCAACAGAGCCTGGAACCGCGTGCCAGAAAATATACGGGCACAGATCATTGATCTGGCCCTTGATCAACCGGAACTGTCTCCTCGTGAACTGGCTGTGACATTCACAGACACGAAGGCCTATTTTGTATCGGAAAGCTCAGTGTACCGACTGCTCAAGGCCCTGGACCTGATCACCAGCCCGGCATTTATCGTCATGAAAGCTGCCAGTGAGTTCCGCGACAAGACCACAGCCATCAACCAGCTGTGGCAAACAGACTTCACCTATCTGAAGGTCATTGGCTGGGGTTGGTTCTATCTCAGTACGATCCTTGATGATTATTCGCGATACATCATTGCCTGGAAGCTGTGTACCACCATGAACACATCGGATGTGACCGATACATTGGAAATGGCGCTTCAGGCCTCAGGCTGCGACAGGGCCAACGTTGCGCATAAACCCCGGCTACTATCTGATAATGGCCCCTGCTACATATCCAGTGATCTGGCAGAGTGGTTGGATGGCAAAGGCATGGGTCATGTTCGCGGTGCGCCTTATCACCCGCAAACCCAAGGCAAGATTGAACGCTGGCATCAAACCCTGAAGAACCGCATCTTGCTGGAACACTACTTCATACCAAGTGACTTAAACCGGCAGATCGAAGCTTTCATCGAACATTATAATCATCACAGATACCACGAGAGCCTGAGTAATCTCACGCCTGCGGACGTCTACTTCGGGCGCAAAAATGAGATATTGAAGCGAAGAGAAAGGATCAAACAAAAAACCATCGAAACGCGGCGCTTGCAACACCGCAAACAAGCCGCATAATACAAACAACAGATGAGCTAGAGTCTCTCTTAAATCAGACCACCATCTGTCTCAAATACCCTGACTACGAACAGACAAACTTCTGATCCAGAGACGCGCGGCTACCATTTGAATGAATCCGAGATAGCTTGCTGCGGTTTTGTCGTACCGGGTGGCCAGACGGCGTGAGCATTTGAGTTTGTTGAAGCACCGCTCGACCTGGTTTCTCAGGGCATGGGTGATTGCATCTACCTGGATTGGGACTTTGCGATTGGCTTTGCCGGGAATGACTGGCGTACCGCCACGTTCAGCGATGGTTCTGCGGATGTGATCGCTGTCGTAGCCACGATCAGCGAGAAACACTTTGGCGTTGGGTAAATCATCATCGACCAAGGCGTCAAATCCCTTGAAGTCAGAGACTTCGCCGCCGGTTATCTCTGCTCTGACAGGGAGGCCATGCGCATTGGTGATGAGGTGGATCTTGGTCGTAAAGCCACCTTTTGAGCGGCCAAAACCTTGTTTTTGAGTCCCCCTTTTGCGCCTGCTGCCAAATGATGCGCCTGGATCACAGTGCTGTCGATCATCTGAACCTGATCTGGCATGATGCCGCTTTCATTCAGCGCTTCAAGGATCATCTCCCACAACCCTGACAGCGTCCACCGGCGAAACTGCCTGTAAACGCTCGACCATTTGCCAAACTCTTCAGGCAGGTCACGCCAAGGTGCGCCGGTGCGTGCAATCCAGAACACCCCATCCAGGATCAATCGATGATCCGTTGCCGGACGCCCACCACGTCCGCGAATTCCAATCAGAAACGGTTCAAAGAACGCCCATTCGGCGTTTTCCATCAACAATCGAGCCACAACAGCCTCCTCAAAAGGAAGCTTGAATCAGATTTCAGGCGATTTGGGAATCCAGTTTGTCAACAAGACCTAGGTCGAATTGTTCAAAATTACCTGACAATAAAAAATGAAAATTTTCATTTATATCTTTCAGAAAATGGTAATGAGTTTGTTATAAATCGTGATTTTATCAGCAATCTAGTTACATATATTGACAATGAAAATTTTCTCAATATTGAGGCTGTACTCTTCTATCCGAACCGTGGTTCCAAATTCTTGCTTAATATAACAGAGATCGATGAAGTTAGAAAACTAAGTGCCGCAATCAAAATGATATCCAAGAACGTGGCGAAAAATACGGCGTTTATCGGGAGTAAGACTCAAAATTAAACCATTGATTTCATTTGTTTTACGACAGAAGCTGGTTTCGTGCCCTGATTGCAGCAATTGTGGGCTGTACTTAGATATAGACAGTGTTATGTCTTAACGCTTTGCAAACATTCTGCATCTTTCAAGCCACGCGAAGGTGCGTTTATACCAATACCAAAATTGAGTAAATTCGAATATTACGCGAGTGATAGGGAGTCTATGAAAAGTTTAGTGGAAACCTTGATCGCCGGAGATGATAGAACAATTCGAGAGCTGCTTGAATCCGGCGCTGATCCAAATATTAAGAATGAATTGGGACAAACCGTTTTAATTGAGGCGTGTCGGCGAGGTAAACTTGAGATCGTAAGATTACTCTTGGAAAGCGGAGCCAGTCCCAATCTGGCAAATAGTAACGGCACTACACCGTTGATGTTTGCCAAAACCCATGCGTTTGCCAGTGGTTCAATTAATCTTATGAACTTACTAATATCATACGGTGCAAAAATCGATCAAAAAGATAAGTATGGCAAAACAGCACTCGACTACTCAATTGAACGGTCGATACTTGTGACAGAATATTTAGAAGGAAAAACAAGAAATTAAAAAAAACTATGCATTCTTACTTATGAATCACCACACCTTAAGACGGCACAATTTGTATTTGGTTTGAAAAATCGATACGGAGAAAAGTTAAATATCGATTTTCTCACCATGCCTTTTGTAAAGAGGCAAGAACGGGAAGTTCTTGTGCGTCACCGCCCATTTCAATTTGAAGGACCGTCCGTTCAGTCATTGGCAGAGGCCTTTAAATCGAAAATTTACAAATATGACGATTGGAAAGCGGTTGTCGATCAATATAAATATTTCCTGGTTTGCGGTTCAAACCTAATCGATAAAGAATTTGCGAACTCGGCAAAAATTTATAATGTCCATTCAGGGTTAATTCCGGCAGTTCGCGGATTAGATTCGTTTAAATGGGCTATCCTAAATAACAAGCCAATCGGGAACACCCTACATAAAATTAACGAAGAACCCGACGCCGGTGTCATAATTTCCCATTTGAAAACCCCCGTGTTTCCGGAAGATGATATAGCAACATTTGCCAGGCGACATTATGAAAACGAGATATTTATGCTTTGCCATTTCTTTCAACTTGTAAAGAATGGGATCGTTGAAAAATTTTCGGACAGCCAGCCAACCATGCGAATGTCAATTGCAACAGAGGCTATAATGGTACGGGGGTTTGATGACTACAAGAAACATCATGCCTTTACTAGTGCGTCCCACCCTTGACCTGATTCAATGAGTTTTATTTTGGATTGTATTGTGATTCACGTCTGTGAGGAGGCTTATCATGGGCAAATCACTATGAGTACGGCGGTGGCAAATAAGACCACTGTAGCGGCGATTTAGTTTTGCCGCGGCGGACGGAAAGTCTGCCACTTTTGTTCTTTGCGTTTATCCTATGACCTTGCGCGCCTGTTGCGGCAAGCTGCGCGCGAAAGGAGCAAATGCAGCAGTTGAGCTGTTTCAAACTGAAGACGCAATACTGCCCTCAACCATGCTGTCGCCGACTGCGCGCGGCACCAGTTTAGAAATGACCCCGCGTGCAGCACGACGTCTTTGTGATCGCCTTGTTGAACTGCGTGTCGTTCATGAACTGACCGGCCGATCCAAATTCCGATTGTACTGGGTGTGACAATGACTGATCACGCACCACTACTTGATCTCGAAATGGAGGACCTTCCCGCCGATCTTCTGTCAATCCCAGCCTAAAATGGGTCTTGATCCCGGAGTAAAATTGGCCAGATTTTGGGACGTTTGTGTTTTTGATCTGGTTTAGTGTCAGTTGATTTGAACAGATTTTTGTTTTCGGCTCTGGTGCAACCTGTAGCTTTCACCATTCATCTCCAGGATGTGGACGTGGTGTGTCAGCCGGTCGAGTATTGCGCCCGTTAGGCGTTCTGATCCGAAGACCTCTGTCCATTCGTCGAATGGTAGATTGGATGTGATGATGATGGAACCGCGTTCATACCGTTGGCTGATTACTTCGAACAGCAACTCCGCCCCGGTTTTGGAGAGAGGGACGAAGCCCAGTTCGTCAATGATCAGCAGGTCTTGAGCTGCCAGTTGTTTTTGATGCCGTTGCAAGCGACGTTCATCAACGGCCTCGATCATCTCATGAACCAGTGCAGCAGCCGTGGTGAAGCGGACTTTCATCCCCTTTTGGCAGGCAGCCAGTCCAAGGCCGAGGGCAACATGGGTTTTGCCGGTTCCACTTGGTCCTAACGCGATGATGTTTTGGCGTTTCGCAGCGTACTCGCAACGGGCCAGTTCCATCACGAGCACCTTGTTCACTGACGGGATCGTTTTGAAGTCAAAGCTGTCGAGGCTCTTGGTTGCCGGGAACTTCGCAGCTTTGATGCGTCGCTCCACCATTCGGCGCTCACGTTCAATCAGCTCCAACTCACATAACCGCAGGAGATATTGGACATGATCCTTATTCTCAGCGGCACATTGTTGGGCCTGTTTGGTATATTCACTCTGGAAGGTTGGCAGCCGAAGTTTGGTCAGATGATGTTTGAGTAGAACTTGCGGTGTATCGGTAACAGTGTCGTTCATGCTGCCGCCTCCGACAACAGCACGGCATAGCTGGCAGGTTTTGTCGTCTCGACCACCGCTTTGGGCAAATAGGGGTAGATGTCGAGATCAAGCCTGGGCGGTCGCCGCTCGATCCGGCACAGAATAAGGTGCTTGATCGCATCATAGCCAATGGCACCCAGATCCAAAGCTTGTTGGATTGCGGCGTGAACGTGCTCCAGCTCAAAAGTTTCCAGCAGACGCAGGATCTGAACATACTCGCGTTTTCCCGCCTTACCCATGCGGGCTTCTAATAAACGATGAAGGATCGCAAATGCATCGGGTAAACCCCAGCCTTGCAATGGTGCCGCCTGATCGAGAGCACCTACCTTTTGTTCCAGCAAGGGCAGATAGTGAAGCGGGTCGAAGATCATGTCTGCCTTCTCATAAGACCGACGATGGCGGGCAATAATCTCGGTTCCACTGCCAATCACAACCTCATGGATGTAACCGCGAACCTGAACCTCATGATGGGCAAAGGCGACAGGAACGGAGTAATCATTATTGCGGTAGCGGATCATCGAGATTGACGTTGCCCGCGTGCTAAACTTTTCACACGCGTCGTATGGCGTTGGGGGCAATGCCATCAGCGCGTCCAGGTCTCTCAGCAATCGTTCACCAATACTCTCACCATGTCCGCGAACAACATCATCCTGACGCTTCAGGCAGCATTCTTCCAACCAGGCGTTCAAGGCATCAAAGCTGTCGAACCGTGGGGCTGGGATGAGAAAGTTCCTGCGACCGTAACCAATGACGCCTTCGACATTCCCTTTATCATTGCCTTTGCCAGGGCGACCAAACTTATCCTCAAACAGATAGTGCGATTGTAGCTCTGAGAAAGTTCTCGTGCGTATCCGTTTGCCACCGCCCAGGATCTTTGCAACTGCAATCACGGTGTTGTCGTAGAGCATCGACAACGGCACACCGCCGAAGAAAGCAAACGCAGCATTGTGACCGTCACAGAAGGCTTCTGTTGTTTCCGCCGGATACGCCTTCATGAAGAACGCATCCGAATGCGGCAACGATATAGCGATGTAATGCAGCTTGCGTTCGACACCGTCGATCACGCCGAACGTCTCACCAAAATCGACCTGAGCATGGCCGGGCGCGTGAACCAGAGGAACAAACACCTCCTGGGTTCGTCTTTGCTTCTCACGCACATAATCAGTGACAATGGTGATCCCGCCAGTGAACCCGTGCTCATCCCGTAACCGCGCATGAATACGCTTGGCTGTGTGCCGTTGCTTTTTGATGACCTTTTTGTCGTCTTTCAGGATCTGATCAATTATCCCAACAAACGGATCCAACTTCGGGCGAACAGGCGCGGTCGTTCTTTGATAACCGGGCGGAACCGAGTGCTTCAGGATCTTCGCCACGGTTTTGCGATCAATCCCGAACAAACGGGCCACCTCGCTATTGTTCTTCCCATCCACATGGCACGCTCGACGCACCCGACTATACAAATCCACAGAATACATCTTCCCCACCTAATACTCACAAGCACAAGGTGTCAGAGTGCGGAATTTTACTCCGCGACGGTCAGATTACCCAACCATTTCTGTGGTCATTTTGTCTCCGGGATTCACAATCTTCGGTGGCGCGAATGGATGGGCAGTGTTGAAGCCGTCCTCTTTGCGAGTGAGTCGTCTGTCCCGCGGGAAGATCTCCAACGCGTGGTCGGTTGCTTCGGAGAAGACGTTGACTGTGTTCCAGTCTGTCTGCTTGGTCCATTTTCCGTCGTCACCTTCGCTCCGAGAGTGGATCGTACATCGGCCATCGAGATAAACACACGATGTTTGTTATCTGGATCACCTAGAGGTTCAAAACCGAGGTCCGCATAGAATGCCCATCTTTTTTCAAACGCCTCGTCTTCCAGGACATCCAATACAATTGCGGCCGCACCCATCTGCTCGGAGATGACGTCACACCGTTTCATAGCGTCGATAACAAGAGCTGAGCCAAGGCCTTTCCCCTGAATATCCTTTCGAACGGCGACTGCGCGGATGTAGATAACAGGCACATCTGGAACCCTGGCACGTTGCCATTTCGCAGGACCGAACTCGGATCGGACAGCCATTGCGCCGAGCGTATAGAACCCGAGCACAGCTGGATCGTCTTCGGCAGTAGCGATCCACGCTGTGACCATCCCAGCTTTTATCTGGTCTGTCAGAGACGATTTGAGAAAATTGTCGATTGGCTCAAAACCACAACTAAATTGGCTGCGGTCATGAGCTTTTTTGTTAAATGTCGCGAGTGTTAGATTAGCGGCAGGTGCGGTTGCATCAGCTGGCATCCTTGAGAAGGCCTTTCGATGCCTCTGCGGCTTTTCGCAAGCCAGGCACGACCTTGCCAGAAGATTCAACTGCGCCCTTGAACGCATCAAACGCCTCTACTGGTAGAACGGACAATGAAACGCGTTGCTCTATTTCTTGAACACGCAAAAGCGCAGCTTGACGGATAAAGTCAGCTTCTTGTAGGCCGGTTGCTGCAGCAGCAGCCCGAATACGTTCTTCATCTGCACGATGCATACGCAACTCTTTACGCGCTTCCATCTTACCCGCTGTCGGGGTGACTGTTTCAATCGCAAACATTTCATTCTCCTTAACCTCTATGTGTACGGTATAACGCCGTACGTGTCAATAGTTCTCTTAAACTGCCATGAGTGCTAGGCACACGACACGCATCATTAAATATCCACGCGAATGCTAAACATGCATCGTTCGTGGTTCTTCAGGGGCAAATTCCAACTTAGGAAACTCCTGTCACTTAGCACATAAATGTGAGAATGCGGTCGTTTCGAAAAAATTTGGCACTTTAATCTGAGAATCATCGGGTCCAGTTCTCATATCAGTTGGAACTGCTGGGGTGGTCCCCACTCGATCGCCGGGGTTACCAAATGGTCGGTCGCCATGACAAATCGGTTCTTGTTGTCTCCCATCATGTGCCCTTGCAGCATCTTCAGCATCGGTGGCCCTGCGCGGTTGATGATCGTCACGCCTGCCAGGAGCGCGGGACGGATGTGTAGCGGCAGGATGGGGTGTTTTGGCGAGTATGGAAACGCGGTCTCCTTGGCGAGTATGGCATCTAAATCGGGAACGATGGCGCCGAGGAGTCGGTAGCGCCAGAGATCGCCGTCACGCGGGGGCGGCCAGGGGATGCGGCGCATGAGCAGAAGCCGCGCGATCTCCAGTGGTGGGAGCCATGTTTCCAAGCTGCGCTCTGCGTGGTTATCCAACAAGGTCTCACCTCGACGTGCTGCCGCGCGATATTGTGCAAACGTCCGATCGCCATCGCTGGTGGTCTTTTCCTGGTAAGGTACCCCACAGTGCGGGCAAGTGATCCGCCATCCTTGCAATTCGCTTCGAAGGACTGGCAGTGGGCCAACATCGGTTTGAAGGCAACATGCGCAACGTTGTGTCGGACTCTTGGCGATGAACCTGTGAGCGATTCTTGGGGCGTCCGCGAAGCTCAGGCTGCGTACAAGTTTCGGGCTGGCGCCGAACATCCCCGCAATCCGGTTCGCCTGGGCTTTCGCCAGAGAAAGATCGATTGCTCCAAGGGATATCGCCTCCGGTAGTCCATGGCGCAGCATGGTTAACGGCGTGACCCCATAGAAGTCCGCGTGGCGACTGATCCAGGATGACAGGAGTTCGCCGAGCAGGGGTGGCGAGGAGACGGGCAGAGGCCCCGTCATGCGAAGACCGCCTCGTTATCAAATGCAGGCACTCACTCTTCGACCGCGCTGTCGGTGATGTGTTCAGTACCGCTTTCGATGGACTCTATCGCAAGACTACCCAGCATCCGGAAGATGTTGGCCGTGATGCCGACCGTGATCTGCAGAATGCGCTGAAGCGATTTCGGCGTTAGCACAGAGGATCGCCGCAATGGAGTATTGCGCAGGATCGACGCGATCAACGTCTCGAAGTCCTCGTTGGCGGCCCAACGGTTTAGGGTGAGTTGCTCGAAGCGGCGCGCAAGTTGAACGTCACCGCCGATGGCTTCCCGAGCGTCGCTCACGCCGAAGCAGACCAGTGACATTTGGAGCCGATTGCTCAGAAAGCGTAGCATGTTGAGCACGATACGTTGCTCTCGATAGGTCCCGGCGAGGATGTTGTGAACCTCGTCGATGACCAGCACCTGGACGCCGATGGCCTTCATGATCCGCATGGTCGCCTGTTCCATCTGGGCAATATCGGCCCGCGGTGCCTGGGGCGCGCCGAGGAGGGAAAGCAGTTCGCCATAGAACCGCCGTTCTCCGGGCGGCTGACCATTTCCATGGCCAGGACCGGTGTCTTCAGAATGCCGGTCCGGCGATCAAGATGTGGTGGATGCTGGTCACGGAAGCGTTGCATGATCATGGTCTTGCCCATCCCGCTATCGCCATAGATCGCGACAGACGGCATGCGGGGGCCTCTCGGATGATCAAGGAGCGCCTCGAGGCGATCGAGGGCTAACTTCGCGCGAGGGTAGAGAATCCAACGGCGGGACCTGATGGCGCGAATGCGTCCTGCCTGGGGTTCAGACAGCAGGGCCGCCGCGTCGGCGGTCAGATGAGGGTGATCGTTCGTCATTTTAGCTCCAGCTCATTCGCTGTCCTCAACAAAAGGCACCGGTTGGCTGGAGTCGACACCACGGAGTGTGCCCGTGTCCCGGAGGTCACCGCCCCGCCTCGGTTGAGCCTTGCCGCGCCGCGCGGCAGCGGTTCTGTTTACGGCCTCGTCAACCAACTTCCGCTGTTCAAGCGCGGTCCTCACGACCGCGCGGCTGTCGACTTCCCGCCGCCCTTTCTCACGCAGGGTGCGACGCGCCGTCAAAGCTTCGTGCAGGGAAATGGGTGCCAGGGTCAGGTCCGCATACCGGGCTTCAACGAAGTTGCCCGAGGGCCGCCGCACGAAGACACGCGACATGTCTCGCGGGTCATATTTCACCAGAAGCCGCCGCTCTGTCCGGCCGACATCGGCGCTGAGCGCGGGAGACCAGTAGCGCAGATCAAACAGATGGATGCCGGTCGGGCGTAAAGTCCGTTCCTGCTCTGGCAGGAAAGAGATCCAGAACTGCAGTCGATCCTCCGGCAGCCGCAGAGGGGTCTCACCTTCGTGGTCCCGCCAGACGGCAAGGGGAGGGCGGCTCAGCGAACTGTGGATGGATTGATGATAGGACCCGACAATGTCGAGAGCGATATAACGCTCCAACTCACGTAAGGTCAGCGCCGCATGTTTCTTTGAATCATACTCCGCGAGGTCCTGAGCGTTGCTGAATGTCGTACCGGGCAAAAGGTGCAGTCGTCCCATTTGGGTGCCGATCAGCCGCTCGATATGTCCGCCGAAGCGCGGTGTACCCGGTGGCCGCCAGTCGATCGCAATGCCCGCATTCTCGCAGCCACGCTTGAACGCGCGACTCCGGAAATCCGCGCCGTTGTCCACATGAATCCTTTTCGGAAGGCCGGCCACGGGCCAGGGCTCTTCGATCTCGCGCGCTTTTAGCCAGGCAGTCTTGTCATATACCGAATGCAGCAGGCAGAGGCTCGTCGAAAGCCGGGATGGCGCATCCATGGTCAGGTAGAACCCCGTCACCATACGACTGAAGACATCCATGGCCAAGGTTAGCCAGGGTCGTCCGATCGGTTCTCGGGATTTCTCATCGACGACAAAGATGTCGGCCTTCGTGTGGTCAACCTGAACGATCTCTAGGGGTCGATTGGTGCTCAGTGTTCCCGGGACAGGCATTGTTGCTTTTATGGTCTGCGTTTCGCCGCGACGTATTGCCCGGTGGCGCAGGTCCAGGTCTCCTAGACGCCGCTCGATCGTTCGACGATGTGGTGGCTTCAATCCTACTTCGGCGCAATTCGTTTTAATGTCCCGCACCAACTGCGAGACCGTTGGCCGGGTAGGTTTCAGATAGTACGTGCGGATCGCCTTCTCGATGATCTCTTCGCGCTGAGCATCCAAAGCGCGATGCCCCGTCGGACGTCCCCGCTTGGTTTCAACAAGCGACATTACGGTTCCGTCCGCCCGAAACCGCCTTAGCAAGCGGTAGGTCGTCGCTTGGCTGACCTGCAATTCGGATGCAAGATCGCTAATAGCGGCCACGGTTGACTCACCGGAACTGGACAACAGGAACCAGTGTATCGCGGACGCACGGCGACAGGCTTCTGCCCACAGCGTGTCGTCTACCTCTTCTGGAAGTCGTTCGGTCATAATGAGAGCCCGACAAAAATCGGAGCCACAATTATCTAATTAAGTGCTAAAGTCCAGTATTCATTATCAGTTTAAGTGCCAATTCTCATATTTAAGTGCAAAGCTTAGATGTTGAAATCGCTGAAAACAAATTATCGTCTTTAAGAGCTAAGTGACACTGGGCACGCACCATTCTCAAAACCTTTCCGCGCGAAGAAGCGATTGCATTGCAATGTGCAGATATAGCGCTCGCCAGAGCGCTTGGTTGGCCGCACCCCATCCCGCTTTGTGGACTGCAATTGAAAAAGGCGGATCTTCGACGGCTGGCCGACGGCGATGCCAAGGGGTTTGAGCTGGCCTTCACCGCGAGCGTCGCCCGGGCGGTCAATGACGCTATTCGCTTGGCCCATGATCTGGCGCGGCGGGCGGCCCGGCTGCGGGCCGTGACCGGCAAACTCAGGGGCAAGGGATCCGATGACGCCATAGCGCTTTTCCTGTCGGAAGATGCTGTCTATCCGCCCACCATGCTGACCCCAACCATTCGCGGATCCAGCACGGCGATGACCGACCGGTCGGCCCGCCGGTTCTGTGACCGGCTGGTCGAACTGGGTGTGGCCCGCGAACTGACCGGGCGCAAGACGTTCCGACTATACGGGGTGGCATGATGGTTGCGGTGCGCAAGCAAGAAGACGAAATCGAGGTGCTCGATCTGGAACTGGATGATCTGCCGGACGAGCTCCGTTGGCGGGAATGGATGAACCGGATCGAGGCGGTGATCTTTGCCAGTGCCAGTCCGGTCGACCGTGAAGCGCTGAGTCGTGTCGTGGGACAGGGGGCAACATCGATCTTCTCATTGAAGACATCCAGGCCGATCTGAAAGGCAAGCCCTATGAGATCGTGCCGGTCGGACACTCAGTGTCAGGCGGATGGATGTTTCGGACGCGCGCGCACTATGCTGTTGCGATCCGGACGGCGGTAGATGTCGGGGACCAGCAACACAACTTTTCCGAGGAAGAGATGGCCGTGCTCTGTGCCGTCGCTTATCACCAGCCAATCGACAGGGCAGGTCTCAAAGATATTTTCGGCAAGGAGATCAACCGCGATCTGCTTGGTCGACTGCGCTACAAGAACCTGATCGGTAATGGACCGAAAAGTCCGCGACCCGGCGCGCCACATACGTTTGTCACAACGGCTGAGTTTTTGGCGACGTTCGATCTACTGAGCTTGAGGGATTTACCGGAGATGGGGCCCTAGAATGATGGACCAATCAAATGGTCTCAAACGCAGTTTGTTCGAGAACGGATGGTTTTTCTGCAATCATGAACTCCAGGATGTAGCTGAGTTGTCTGACAAAATTTTGGCAATCGCAGGTGCTCTGGGTTCTATCGTGAAGGGGCGCGGCGGCCAGCAGTTGGAGCGGCTCTGCTGACAGATAGAACGCTTCTCGTCGTTAGACCACCTGCGTCGCTTCCCGCCACTACCCATAATCTGTCCCTAAGTGTCCGCCAATATTAAGCGGACACTTAAACAACTCATGACAAGCACTGTAGGTCGGGTTAAACGGACGGACACTATGGTTCCGCGGTTTGACGAAAAGAACAAGGAATTTTGTGATAGGATTGCATTGAGACGAAACGCTGAACTGCATTCAGGGGCAACCCCTTTCAACGCTATGGCCTTGGATGCGTGGGAAGGTTTGTTTTGGTATGCCTGTGAGACCATTCTCTCCCATATGAGGTCTGATTTGGATAGTTGGCTTGGTGCCAAGGATTCAACCGCGCCGAAAGCAATTCTCGAAGCCACCAAAATGGCTCGCCGACAGTCCGTTGAGTTACGTGTCGATAGGCACCGCGAACAATTTGCCAGTCGCAAGAAATTAGAGAGAGACACTGCATTGGCCGATGCGGCTAATAAGGAAGCATACCAATATCGTGGTTTGTTTTCTTTCGTCTCTGATGAAGAATGGCCGCAGGAATGCCCAGCCTGCCTCGGCAAAGCATTCCTTGCTGGAATTCAAATGGGTGAGGAGGTGGTAGACACGCAACCAGAGGAGTACGGGATATGGGAAACCGTGGAGAAGCAACTTACCGCTGAGCAGTTCCGATGTCCCGTATGGACTTGTCACGGTTTAGTTCCGTGTCCTTGAATTGGATTAATCCCATCAAGGAGAACTATTATGGCACGAGGCCACACAGACGAATTCAAGCGTGAAGCGGTGCGTATTGCGCTGACCAGCGGACTTACCCGGAAACAAGTGGCATCAGATTTGGGGGTCGGCTTTTCGACGTTATCGAAATGGATACAACAATCCCGGCCTGATGACCTTCCACCATCGGTTGATATTGATCTGGCCAAAGAGAATGAGCGGCTTCGCAGAGAGGTTCGTCTCCTCACGGAGGAGAGGGAGATATTAAAGAAGGCAACAGTGTTCTTCGCGGGTCAAAGCAAGTGAGATTTGCGTTTGTCGAAGAACACAGGAAACACGTTCCGGTGGATCGGCTTTGCCATATTCTGAATGTTACATCGCGTGGTTATCGTGCCTGGCACAACCGCCCTGTTAGTCAACGGCAGCGCGATGACATGGTGGTTCTGGCGCACATCCGTGAACAGCATCACTTGAGCCTTGGCAGTTATGGTCGCCCGAGAATGACGCAGGAGTTGAAGGAAGCCGGCCTTGCTATTGGTCACCGCCGTGTTGGCCGCCTGATGCGCGACAACGGCATTCGAGTGGTCAGAACACGCAAATACAAAGCTACGACCGATAGCAATCACCGCTTCAACATTGCGCCTAACTTGCTGGGGCGGAACTTCCAAGCGGATAAACCCAACCAGAAATGGGCAGGTGACATCAGCTACATCTGGACCCGTGAGGGCTGGCTGTATCTGGCAGTGATGATCGATCTACATTCACGCCGTGTGGTGGGTTGGGCTGTCAGCAACCGGTTGAAGAAAGACTTGGCATTGCAGGCTCTCAACCGGGCTTTGGCCCTTCGAAACCCACCGCCGGGCTGCATTCATCATACGGACCGTGGCAGTCAATACTGCTCTCATGATTATCAAAAACGAATGCGTGAACTGAAGTTTAAAGTGTCCATGAGCCGAAAAGGCAATTGCTGGGACAACGCCGTGGTCGAGACGTTCTTCAAAACACTCAAAGCCGAACTCATCTGGCGCGGCACATGGCAAACACGACAGCAAGCAACCGACGCCCTGTTCCAATACATCAACGGCTTTTACAACAGCCGCAGAAGACACTCAGCAATAGGAGGAATGTCGCCCATCAAATTTGAACGAAAAACGAGTTAAACGAGAACAGGATGCGGAATTAATACGGGACAAGTCCACTACCTATAAGTTGTCGAGAATCAGATATAACGAGTTTATGCCAAACCGGCATAAACTGGATATAAGAGACACGATGAACCCTCAAGCGAACCCATATGCACCAGGTGCAGGCACTTCTCCACCAGAACTCGCTGGCAGAGATGCTATCCTCGAAGATGCTAATACAATGTTGATACGGTGTGAAAGGAAAATGATCTAGGCAAACAACGGCCTAGTTATAGTGGGCACGGACAGTGGACAATGTACCAAAAAACTGAATGGTACTTGCGAGATAACATATAAACGTTAGGAAAAATGATCAGTCAACTAACATCTGCTATGCAAGCCAAAATTGGCGTAGGATTATTCGTTTTAACCATTTTGTTGTTCGAGGTGGTGTTTCCTAAATTAGACTTAAGAGTGAGCGCCTTATTTTTTGAGGACACTTCTTGCGAAGTCTGGGCACGGCTGAATCCAGATGCCACGCGTTGTGGACTTTTCTGGCTTGATCATCAACTATTTTATAGATGGATACGACGGATTTTGAATCCAATTCCCATATTAGCCGCTTGTTGTTTGGTAGCCGCTCTTCTTGCTAAATTTTTGAATCCATCAAAGGTGAATTTACCGTCGAATACAGTAATTCTAAAGGGTCACCTGGTGTCTTTCTTTCTGGGACCAATGATCATGGTCAATTGGGTCGTAAAACCGTTGTGGGGCCGTTCTAGACCTTTTCAAACCATCGATTTTGGTGGATATGAAAACTATACCTCAGTTTTACGCTGGGGACAGGAATGTTCTGGAAACTGTTCGTTCGTATCCGGTGAGGTGGCTTCTATGGCTTGGTTGTTATTGGGAATACAAACACTACCTAAGCATGTGAGATTTGTAGCCACAATGATCTGTGCAGTATTGGTATTAGTTGTCGCGTATGGCCGACTCGCGGCAGGAAGACACTTTATATCTGACATCATATTTTCTCTATTCTTAGTTTTTATGTGTCATCTGCTGGGTCAACTAGTGAGTAAGAATGTTAACTGTCCATAATGGTTGTTGTTCCCCGTCAGCATTCATGAGACAGAATTGTGATTTTGCCTAAGAGATGATTTTTGGTTCATCGTAGCCCTTATGGAGCGAAGATGAGACATAAATCAGGAACCCAAGGATCAGGTTCAGAGAAATTGATCCGGACCATCAAACGCAAGACCCGCCGTCAATATAGTGCGGAGGAAAAGATCCGCATTGTGCTTGATGGCTTGCGCGGTGAAGACAGCATAGCTGAACTGTGCCGCCGTGAAGGCCTTGCTGAAAGCATGTACTATAAATGGTCGAAGGAGTTTATGGAGGCCGGTAAAAAGCGTCTGTCAGGCGATATAGTGCGTGAGGCTTCCACCGATGAGGTCAAAGGTCTGCGCCGTGAAGCGCGTGATCTGAAGGAATGCGTGGCAGATCTCACGCTGGAAAACCGTCTTCTTAAAAAAAGCATGATCGCGGATGGGGAGGATATCGAATGAGATACCCAGCATCTGAGAAACTGGAAATCATCCGAATTGTTGAACAATCACATCTGCCAGCCAAGGTGACGACCGAACTTGGCAACAAACATCTCTTCAAAACCGTGCCAGTCGCCGTACTTGGCTTTGAGCGCCGGATAAGCCACGCGGAGAATTTCCCCGATAGTTGCATCTTCTTCTGCCCGATCTAGGCGAGATAACAGTTCTGCTTCAACGAGTTCATGAAAGCCGACAGTCATCTCCCGGAATTCAATCAAGTCCCCGCGATCTCCGCGCCATCCATGACTGGGAACATAGTGTGCCGCTTTAAGGTCAATAAGGCGATCAAGAGCTCTGACGTATCCGGGATAATAGAAGTCCGGAAACCCAAATGGAGGAACGGTTCTCACAAACATCATGTCCGGCGCGAAGACGACGTTTTCTGAAGGAATGTGGAACCCATATAGTGTGTGTGAGAGCGAAAACGGCATGTAGAGTGCCTCAACTTCCACACCACCCAGGGTTATGGTCTCGTCGCCTGACAAAGTGCGGGTTGTTAGCGCAACCGTCTTCGCAGCTTCCGGCCAATCACCAAGGAGTTGATTTACATCTTTGTGGCCAATGACCTCCACCCCTTCAAACAGGTCTGAGCCGCGAGTGTGATCAAGGTGATGGTGGGAATGAACCACCCATTTGATTTTCTCTCCTGGAAATTCATGCTCAATCGCCTCCTTCATTTCGGCCGCGTGTTTGATGGAGAATGTGTCGAAGACCGCCACACCGTCAGCAGTGCGCAGTACCAGGGACCGGGTGTGAATCCCGGAGACAAAATGACCACAGAAATGGTTGGGTAATCTGACCGTCGCGGAGTAAAATTCCGCACTCTGACACCTTGTGCTTGTGAGTATTAGGTGGGGAAGATGTATTCTGTGGATTTGTATAGTCGGGTGCGTCGAGCGTGCCATGTGGATGGGAAGAACAATAGCGAGGTGGCCCGTTTGTTCGGGATTGATCGCAAAACCGTGGCGAAGATCCTGAAGCACTCGGTTCCGCCCGGTTATCAAAGAACGACCGCGCCTGTTCGCCCGAAGTTGGATCCGTTTGTTGGGATAATTGATCAGATCCTGAAAGACGACAAAAAGGTCATCAAAAAGCAACGGCACACAGCCAAGCGTATTCATGCGCGGTTACGGGATGAGCACGGGTTCACTGGCGGGATCACCATTGTCACTGATTATGTGCGTGAGAAGCAAAGACGAACCCAGGAGGTGTTTGTTCCTCTGGTTCACGCGCCCGGCCATGCTCAGGTCGATTTTGGTGAGACGTTCGGCGTGATCGACGGTGTCGAACGCAAGCTGCATTACATCGCTATATCGTTGCCGCATTCGGATGCGTTCTTCATGAAGGCGTATCCGGCGGAAACAACAGAAGCCTTCTGTGACGGTCACAATGCTGCGTTTGCTTTCTTCGGCGGTGTGCCGTTGTCGATGCTCTACGACAACACCGTGATTGCAGTTGCAAAGATCCTGGGCGGTGGCAAACGGATACGCACGAGAACTTTCTCAGAGCTACAATCGCACTATCTGTTTGAGGATAAGTTTGGTCGCCCTGGCAAAGGCAATGATAAAGGGAATGTCGAAGGCGTCATTGGTTACGGTCGCAGGAACTTTCTCATCCCAGCCCCACGGTTCGACAGCTTTGATGCCTTGAACGCCTGGTTGGAAGAATGCTGCCTGAAGCGTCAGGATGATGTTGTTCGCGGACATGGTGAGAGTATTGGTGAACGATTGCTGAGAGACCTGGACGCGCTGATGGCATTGCCCCCAACGCCATACGACGCGTGTGAAAAGTTTAGCACGCGGGCAACGTCAATCTCGATGATCCGCTACCGCAATAATGATTACTCCGTTCCTGTCGCCTTTGCCCATCATGAGGTTCAGGTTCGCGGTTACATCCATGAGGTTGTGATTGGCAGTGGAACCGAGATTATTGCCCGCCATCGTCGGTCTTATGAGAAGGCAGACATGATCTTCGACCCGCTTCACTATCTGCCCTTGCTGGAACAAAAGGTAGGTGCTCTCGATCAGGCGGCACCATTGCAAGGCTGGGGTTTACCCGATGCATTTGCGATCCTTCATCGTTTATTAGAAGCCCGCATGGGTAAGGCGGGAAAACGCGAGTATGTTCAGATCCTGCGTCTGCTGGAAACTTTTGAGCTGGAGCACGTTCACGCCGCAATCCAACAAGCTTTGGATCTGGGTGCCATTGGCTATGATGCGATCAAGCACCTTATTCTGTGCCGGATCGAGCGGCGACCGCCCAGGCTTGATCTCGACATCTACCCCTATTTGCCCAAAGCGGTGGTCGAGACGACAAAACCTGCCAGCTATGCCGTGCTGTTGTCGGAGGCGGCAGCATGAACGACACTGTTACCGATACACCGCAAGTTCTACTCAAACATCATCTGACCAAACTTCGGCTGCCAACCTTCCAGAGTGAATATACCAAACAGGCCCAACAATGTGCCGCTGAGAATAAGGATCATGTCCAATATCTCCTGCGGTTATGTGAGTTGGAGCTGATTGAACGTGAGCGCCGAATGGTGGAGCGACGCATCAAAGCTGCGAAGTTCCCGGCAACCAAGAGCCTCGACAGCTTTGACTTCAAAACGATCCCGTCAGTGAACAAGGTGCTCGTGATGGAACTGGCCCGTTGCGAGTACGCTGCGAAACGCCAAAACATCATCGCGTTAGGACCAAGTGGAACCGGCAAAACCCATGTTGCCCTCGGCCTTGGACTGGCTGCCTGCCAAAAGGGGATGAAAGTCCGCTTCACCACGGCTGCTGCACTGGTTCATGAGATGATCGAGGCCGTTGATGAACGTCGCTTGCAACGGCATCAAAAACAACTGGCAGCTCAAGACCTGCTGATCATTGACGAACTGGGCTTCGTCCCTCTCTCCAAAACCGGGGCGGAGTTGCTGTTCGAAGTAATCAGCCAACGGTATGAACGCGGTTCCATCATCATCACATCCAATCTACCATTCGACGAATGGACAGAGGTCTTCGGATCAGAACGCCTAACGGGCGCAATACTCGACCGGCTGACACACCACGTCCACATCCTGGAGATGAATGGTGAAAGCTACAGGTTGCACCAGAGCCGAAAACAAAAATCTGTTCAAATCAACTGACACTAAACCAGATCAAAAACACAAACGTCCCAAAATCTGGCCAATTTTACTCCGGGATCAAGACCCATTTTAGGCTGGGATTGACATGAAGGAAGTGTCATCAAGGCGTCGCTATCCTGGAACCGAATCTCATGCCTGCTGGCGGTGGACGGGGAACAGGATCAGGCTGAGGGTGAATTTGCCGCACCATCGTCCTTAAGTTCAATTCGCCTTGGTGGAACGGGAACCTCCGGCGTAAATCCGCTGGAACACCCTGATCAAAGTATATTTGTTCGCAAATTTTGGTGCCTTGATACCTATCTCCCCAAAGCCGAGGCAAAACGGTTTACTTCGAGTTAATGTCACCATCTGTGATGCTGAATTCCTGAAACGCCAATTTTCGGGTTTCAAGACTGGCGGACTGTATTTGGCTATGCATGAGAGCCCCAGGGGAATCATGGTTACCGCTGGCCCACCACATTGGATGCGTTAGCAATTGAAACGGTTTACCGCTCTCAAAGGAAGGGTGATTGAACGGGTGGCCGTAATGCCACCCCCCTCTTGAATCGGAGACATAGGCAATGTCCTTGAAGAAACGATCTTCATAGGCGCTGACAAAGCCATCAAACATGATTTCATTGTAGGCTTTGCCTTTGAGCAGCGTGCCAGGTCGGTGAAAACTCAATGTATCGATTTCGATATTGCAAGCAGCCTCCAAAATGGCGGCCTGTTTGATGGCAAGGGCATTGAGATCCTGTGTCCCCATGGGTGACTGGAGATCGAGATGCAATCCGATTGTATGTCCTGCATTAAGGATCTGCCGCAACCTGTCCTGATTATCTGGAGACAGAACATTGTAGAAAGGGCATGTGACGAGCACATAAAAAGTGGATACAAGCCCCAGTTTCTTTTCGACTTGGGCCAATCGCACCGCATGTTCAAGCGAGTAATCAATATCGTGGCGAAGCAATAATTCGCGATCGCGCCCCGTGAAGTTCGTGAATGTAACGCTGCTATAGTTTTGGCTGAGAAACCCTTGCAATAGAGCCTCATAATCTTCGCGCAGCGGGCGTGGCATTTTTTCAGGAAGCTTCAAGATTGCGGCCTTTCAACAGGTCTTCATAAAGTGATAAAATGCGCTCTTGCTCTTTATCCCAATTCAATTCTTTGGAAAGTTTCAAGGCATTGGCTTTCATTTCCTGCAATTGGGCAGGCTCAATCGAGACTATTGCTGCGGCAATTTCTTCGGCGGACCGGTTATTGGACACGACCCCAAATTTGTAAAGAGTATTCAACCGCTTGAATTCAATTGCGCCTCCCCCAACGACGGCAAGTCCCGACATAATGTATTCGGAC
Source organism: uncultured Rhizobiaceae bacterium (assembly GCA_951813045.1). GTDB lineage: Bacteria > Pseudomonadota > Alphaproteobacteria > Rhizobiales > Rhizobiaceae > Pseudahrensia. Next base: position 4,410,639 of record CATOTF010000002.1, on the reverse strand, counting down.
ACTTTATTGGGGAATGCATGAAGAGATTGATATTTGCGTTCCGGCAGCATGCCCGCATAGCCAATATCACACCCCCGGCCAATGTTTACGGCATCCTCGTTTGCAAATGGCCCGTGCCATATGATCCGTTGATCCAAGCCTAAACGCTTGATCAAAGATTTGAGACTGTCTTCGTAAACCTGATCGTGCGCCCGCCCTGCAAGTTTCAGGACGTATTGCCCGGGCAGCAGACTGATTGCCTTGATGAGCCTCTCCAGATTGCGGTCACGGTTCATCATGCCATGGTAGTGGATGACGATCCTATCCGGATTAACCGCCTGTACGGTGCTTTCACAAAACGGAGGTAGATTGCGAACCACCAAAGGGAGCCGTTTCAGGCTGTATTTTTGTTGCAGGAAAGCCGCCAGACTATCCGAGATCGTCACCACTGCATGAGCCCTATCAAGATAGGATTGCTCAACGCATTCAATGTGTTTTGAGAAAACAGCATGCCATAACGGCCGGTCCACACTCATGCCACTGGCAAATTCATGCACATCGAAGATGATCGGGACACCGAGTCGGGTCGCCGCGTTTATGCCGGCGGCGCAGGTCTCCCAATTGTGGGCGTGGATGAGATCGGGCTGTCGCGCCACAATTTCATCAGCCAGTCTCCCGAGGCGTGATGAAAACCGGTTTGTAACGAACAACCAAACCTTGCCCAACAGCGACGTTGGCAAATAACGCAATGCCGCATGGATTTTGGAACCGAAACTGACTATTTGAACGAAATAGCGGGCATCGGGTTCCAGAATGTCGACCTCATAACCGGCAGCATCAGCAGCTTGCTTATAGCGAAGCAAACGCCCGTCCATTTCCAGGGGATCAGGAGTGACGTGCAGAATTTTGGTCATATCGTGCGGCATCCAGTGATTGGCCTCAAGCCATCAATTTGACCAAATTACTTCCCGAAGAAAAATATTGAACAGATGCGCTTATCCGGCTTGCTTCGCCAATATCTTCACCGCTTCGGGAAAGGAGGCCATCATTTCGCGTTCAGTATCAATCGGCATGCGCATGTGACGAGGCCCTTCCTCAAGATCCAGAACCAACCGGTTATCGAGGAATTGGTCAAAGTGGACCATAAAATCAATCTCGTCTTTATAAAGACGTTCAGCGATCAGATCGAATGTATCTGTTTCCCAAACGGGTAATCTTCTCTGGGCAATGATCTCACCGGAATCCACACCTTCGTCTACAAAATGAATGGTATTACCAATCGGCATTTTTTCCAGAACCGCCCATTTCAAACTATCCAGACCGCGTACCAGTGGCGTCAGGCCCGGATGAGCATTAACCACTTTTGTCCGTTTGAAACGACTGACATCGATCAGTCCGGCACCACCAATCAGAATATGGTCCAACCCAAGGTCGTCGGTCGCGCTGTCATAGGGCATGATCGCCAATCCGAACTCATCGGCAATCTGGCTGGGTTCCGGTCCCTCGAATTGCTCGGGCCGGTGTTGAACAAGAACTTCACGGGCGGGACGGTGTTTGAAGGGTAAGGTGAGCAAGGTGATGTCCGTAAGCCCCCGGTTCATCAACCCCATCAGAACATCAAGCGTTTTCTTGTGCGGAGTATCGTAAGTCGCTATTGCAAGTTTCATATGTTGAACTCTGGCAGCACCACTTGGTGCCTCTTTTTGACATAATTAATATTTTGGTGTTTTAGCCAATGCAAAAGTATTTGCAAAACAGTATTTGCGTATGGTTCTGAACTTCACAAACAGTTCGTAATGACTGGCCACCATCGCAAGTTACCATAATCAGTTTTGAGTGTTTAACTTTAATTGTTTTCGGCTCAACGAGTTTGACAATGAAGCTTGTGGACAAAATTGAAGTTGCAAATTGAAACAACCGAAGGTTAAACAGGCGCACTCATCCAATATTCAGTCAACAGCCGTAGTCTGGCCACTAATTACGAAAGAAGGAAGTTTTGACCAAGACTGATAAACTTTCCGGCCAAAAAATAGCAGTTCTCGTCGATAACAGATGTATTGCCGATACCCGCGTTATCAAAATTTCAGAAAGCCTTGTCAAACGAGGAGCCGAGGTTCGGGTTTTTTGCCGTGAAGCGAAAGACGTTCCAAATGACACAGTGAACAATGGGGTACGATACGTTAGAAGCACCACAACCACACTTAAATCTATGGTTGGCAAGCGAGAACTCGCCAAAGATATTTATTCCTCCTTTCTCGAAATGCCCTTCGATTTTTACACGAAGATAAAGGGAATTCTCAAATTTTTGATAATTATTCTAGCTCTTTTTGCCAGAAGAGAATTTCAGAAACGATTTCGTGTCAATCAACTGCCATTGAAAAAATTGAAAGGCTGGCGGCACAGAGTGAAGCGACGCCTCAAAGCCGTAACTGTGATAATGATAGCATTGATTCTATCACCCTTTTTATTGCCCGTCATATTGTGGCGCGCGGCAGACCGGACCCTTATTCAGCGAATGCCTGAAAAAGCGTTCTCCATTCCCAGCCCGATTGTAAACGCGTGGTATCCAAAAACGCCAACAGCGAAGAAGAAGAGACTAATTGTTCGCTTCTTCAATGCCATTATTAATTACGATAGCGACAGCTTTTATTGCGCACGTGTGCAAATACGGGCGGCTCGTCTTTATCGGAACCAGCGCAGCGCAATCCTTGAGTTTGATCCAGATATCATCCACGCCAATGACCTCATAAATCTGCCGGTAGCCTCGCTGTTAAAGCGGCATGACAATTATCAGTTCGTATATGATTCGCATGAGCTCGAGTCCGAACGAGATAAGCCAAGAAGCCGGTTTTGGAAAAACCGTATCGTAAAACTGGAGCGCCACTTCATAGGGGAGGCCCACCGGGTGGTTACGGTCACAAATAAATATGCCGAACATCTGGCCTCCATCTATCCCATTGAAAAACCCGCAGTTGTTTATAATGCACCGACCATCGCTAATGCAGAGGCGGTGGGTTCTGATATCCGCAAGGATGTCGGTTTGAAACCTGACCAGCCGCTGGTTCTCTATATCGGCAGTGTTCGGGTGAGCCGCGCCATGCCGCTGTTTGTTGAAGCCGTATCCAAACTTCCCGGGTTTCACTTCGTCGCCGTTGGTCCATGCACCCCCCATGCTAACGAGGTCATGCACACCTGGGCAGAAGAACTGGGCATGAGTGAGCGATTACATATATTGCCGCCCGTTCGTCCATTCCAGGTGATCAATTATGTTGGCACAGCGGACATCAGCTTTATCCCCGCTCAGGCAACTGACCTAAGTTACAAATACGCAGCGGCTAACAAATTCTTTGAATCCTCTTTAGCAGGTGTTCCTCTGCTGGTTGGCGTCGACATTGAGGAAATGGCTGAAATCACGCTCGAACATAACCTCGGTATAACGATGCAGCAGGATGATCCCGAAAAAATCGCTGAAGCCATGAAGGAACTCTACGCTAACCGCAAGAAATTCACCCCCACCAAAGCCGAACTGACCAGACGGCAAAAGCTATTTGGCTGGGAAGCGCAGGAGGTAGCCCTGCTCGAACTCTACCGGAACGTGCTCGGCCTCACTTCCAGTTGATTGTTGTGGTTCTGCTTCAATGAGGAAAATCAGCCCCCTGACAGGAAAAACATATGAGCTTCCAAATCTCGTTAAGAAGGGCTTTTGTAAATGTATACACTGTCCCGTTGGCGCTCACAGCTTATTTATTATCAGCGGCATTGGCCGACGCCTCTGGCAGGCCGGATATTGAGAAAATGGTCTTTTCAAGAACCTATCAGTCAGCTGTTTCGTCAAATGGTGAGGTAGCTGAGGCTCGGGTAATGTCTGACGGGCGGGTTCGGGTCGTGCTGAACGGCAAACAGATCAAACGACCGGCTGTGCTGCAACATTCACCCGTTTTCTCAGAAGACGGCAAGCACCTGGCTTGGATTGATGGGGACAATAAACATTCGCGTTCACAGCTATATCTGGATCAAAGTTCACTGGGCGCGTCGGGCTGCCTCGACAAGTCTCCGGTATTCGATCGCAAGGGGAATCTGTGGTGGTTGAGGAGCTGCAACTATAAGGGGAAACCCCGCACGCGTGGTGATAAGATTTGCTTGTTGTCATCAGATGAATTCTCGACAGGAAAGGACGCCGTCAAGTGCTTGCCTGTAGATGGAAGCCTGTTTGGTCTCGTTGCCTGGAATGGCAATGTCGCTGCAATTTCACGCCAATCGATTTCGGGTAAATTCAATCTGATTGAGCTTAGTCAGTCCAGCGATAAGTCGATCAAAGCCCATTTCAAACTAACCAGCAAGAACTCAATCGTCTCGCGGGGCGGTCAGGTTTTTGAAGTGAAGACAGAAGGTAATATTGCGCCACTTTTCTGGTCCTATTTTGCAGCCTTCGATGAATTTACCCATGAGCCACTGGTGATGGGTGGAAACGGGCTTGGTCGCCTGTCCTGGCATCAGTCCAACAGGCTGCGGCTCCTGGCTGACCTGTCATTTGCAACCAGGGATACAGATATTCAGAAACGGCTGCAAAAAATGGTAAAGAAGCTGCTTTCCGTTGCCAACGAGAGAGGGCGTTTTCCCGCAAAGAAATATTCCGCAGACCGAAAAACACTCCAGGAGATTATCGTGTTAGATGCGGTCCTTTATGACGCGCTCCTATACGCCTATCCTCTTCTGCCGCAGAGCCAACGCAAACTACTTCTCAAAAAGGTCAACCTATTTCTTAATGAAAGCGAGCGGGACTGGAACGGTCACTACTACAATTTTGTCGCAAAGGATGGCACCGTTCGCAACATGCCCTTTAACCAGCAAAATGCGCTTGGTCTCGTGATGATCCGGCTTATGGGGATCGCGGGTGGGAGGCAATATGAGAAGCGTGTCAAAAAATTGTTTGCGGCATTACGTGACGAGATCACAATAATCGAAGAAGTTCAATATTGGCCCTATTGGCCCAAACAACCCAGTGAGATCGATACATCACGGTTTAACCGGTCGGAAGACACGGGGCATGCAGGCATCAACATTGAATTTCTCCACGAAGCCTCCCAATTTCTGGGGAAACGAAACCCGGCCCGAATTGAGAAATTAGCAAAGCAAGTCAACCCGGCGAATAAATGGATGTTCACGCGACGGATGGATGACCAGGTTCACAGGACGGCCCACTCACCCCATTGGCTTCCGTCCCGCGGATGGGCAAAATCGGCACGCATCGCCAAACACTTTAACCGTTGGCATGGCTCGTCACGTGAATGGTTTGATGTTCAGCAGTTGAACTCGGTTTATGGACGCATAGCCGTTTCGCAAGATGATCACTCCGGCACCATAAGCGTTACAAAACTTACCCCCGGTGGAAAATCACCAACTCGAATAAACACTGTTACGGGCGTGCTTGACTACGAGACGTTTCTCAACATCCTGAGATAATCGGGTTGCTGCATCCGATGCAGTATGGCGCAGATCGCAAAAAACCTCAATCGATGCCTGCGCCCAAGCCTCCACGGCGCAGGCGCAGGCCCAGAGCTTTGTAGATCAGTATGTTGCGAAGCAATAGAGAAGGCCGTTGGGCAAACTTGGTTTTGAGCCTCGCATTATTCCAGCAAAGTTCGTCAAACCGTTCAACAAGGGGCAAAGTGAGGCGGATAGCCGATGCTTGTTTCTCTACACTCTTCACGGCAACAAAACGCATCGTAAGGCGAGACGCTGCCTCTGCAATCGCCTCAGCATCATTTGCGTCATTCTTCTGACGCTTGACGTAGGGCTTTACATATACCGGTGGGATAAGTTTGACCGTATGGCCAAGCATTCCGATCTCGCGACCCCAATGATGGAAACTGGCACAAGCTTCCATTGCCACCATACATTCTGGGGTATCAGACATGAAGGCCAACAGCTTTGCGCGTCTGAACTTTCTGCTAAAAACTGGCTTTCCTTCAGATGTCGCGCCATGAACTTGAAATACGTTCTTGGCCAAATCAATGCCTACTATGCTAATCTCTTCCATGGACGTCTCCTCCTTGCAGTGGTTATCAACACTACTACCTTGGCACACAGATGCAGTCGGAGGGGCGTCCACCCCATCGGATACATAGAAACGACTTCCGAGAACATGTAAAAAATCATTTGCGAACAGCAATCGGTACATACAAGAGCTCTGACGCCAGATCACGTGCACCTTCGTAAATATGGCGGCTAACATTGCGAGCTGGTTCATTTTGGCTGCGGCATCAAGGTGCAAGTTACAGGTCGAAAATCCACTTATATCAGCTGAACAAATTGAACCTCACTGATCAAAGCCAACAGGCAGAGAGCGAGTGAATACCTCTCTGCTTTATCGGGGAATTCCGGCCCTCAATTTCCACGATGTAACTATTGGATCAGAAATCAAGACCAAAATAGAGAATCTTCAAAGCGCCTACTTGCATAATGGCTGAATTTACGTTCATACTGCCCTCGGAGATACCAATCAAAATTTTTCGAGCTGAGCTCCAAGAAAATAAATTAAACATGAAAATTTCTGAAGAATGCTTGATCGAATTTGGCCAACTCGCTGAACGTGCCCGTATGTTAGATCAAATTCTTGAATTAGGTCATGTTGACAAACTTCTGATCCAGAGACGCGCGGCTACCATTTGAATGAATCCGAGATAGCTTGCTGCGGTTTTGTCGTACCGGGTGGCCAGACGGCGTGAGCATTTGAGTTTGTTGAAGCACCGCTCGACCTGGTTTCTCAGGGCATGGGTGATTGCATCTACCTGGATTGGGACTTTGCGATTGGCTTTGCCGGGAATGACTGGCGTACCGCCACGTTCAGCGATGGTTCTGCGGATGTGATCGCTGTCGTAGCCACGATCAGCGAGAAACACTTTGGCGTTGGGTAAATCATCATCGACCAAGGCGTCAAATCCCTTGAAGTCAGAGACTTCGCCGCCGGTTATCTCTGCTCTGACAGGGAGGCCATGCGCATTGGTGATGAGGTGGATCTTGGTCGTAAAGCCACCTTTTGAGCGGCCAAAACCTTGTTTTTGAGTCCCCCTTTTGCGCCTGCTGCCAAATGATGCGCCTGGATCACAGTGCTGTCGATCATCTGAACCTGATCTGGCATGATGCCGCTTTCATTCAGCGCTTCAAGGATCATCTCCCACAACCCTGACAGCGTCCACCGGCGAAACTGCCTGTAAACGCTCGACCATTTGCCAAACTCTTCAGGCAGGTCACGCCAAGGTGCGCCGGTGCGTGCAATCCAGAACACCCCATCCAGGATCAATCGATGATCCGTTGCCGGACGCCCACCACGTCCGCGAATTCCAATCAGAAACGGTTCAAAGAACGCCCATTCGGCGTTTTCCATCAACAATCGAGCCACAACAGCCTCCTCAAAAGGAAGCTTGAATCAGATTTCAGGCGATTTGGGAATCCAGTTTGTCAACAAGACCTAGGTCGAATTGTTCAAAATTACCTGACAATAAAAAATGAAAATTTTCATTTATATCTTTCAGAAAATGGTAATGAGTTTGTTATAAATCGTGATTTTATCAGCAATCTAGTTACATATATTGACAATGAAAATTTTCTCAATATTGAGGCTGTACTCTTCTATCCGAACCGTGGTTCCAAATTCTTGCTTAATATAACAGAGATCGATGAAGTTAGAAAACTAAGTGCCGCAATCAAAATGATATCCAAGAACGTGGCGAAAAATACGGCGTTTATCGGGAGTAAGACTCAAAATTAAACCATTGATTTCATTTGTTTTACGACAGAAGCTGGTTTCGTGCCCTGATTGCAGCAATTGTGGGCTGTACTTAGATATAGACAGTGTTATGTCTTAACGCTTTGCAAACATTCTGCATCTTTCAAGCCACGCGAAGGTGCGTTTATACCAATACCAAAATTGAGTAAATTCGAATATTACGCGAGTGATAGGGAGTCTATGAAAAGTTTAGTGGAAACCTTGATCGCCGGAGATGATAGAACAATTCGAGAGCTGCTTGAATCCGGCGCTGATCCAAATATTAAGAATGAATTGGGACAAACCGTTTTAATTGAGGCGTGTCGGCGAGGTAAACTTGAGATCGTAAGATTACTCTTGGAAAGCGGAGCCAGTCCCAATCTGGCAAATAGTAACGGCACTACACCGTTGATGTTTGCCAAAACCCATGCGTTTGCCAGTGGTTCAATTAATCTTATGAACTTACTAATATCATACGGTGCAAAAATCGATCAAAAAGATAAGTATGGCAAAACAGCACTCGACTACTCAATTGAACGGTCGATACTTGTGACAGAATATTTAGAAGGAAAAACAAGAAATTAAAAAAAACTATGCATTCTTACTTATGAATCACCACACCTTAAGACGGCACAATTTGTATTTGGTTTGAAAAATCGATACGGAGAAAAGTTAAATATCGATTTTCTCACCATGCCTTTTGTAAAGAGGCAAGAACGGGAAGTTCTTGTGCGTCACCGCCCATTTCAATTTGAAGGACCGTCCGTTCAGTCATTGGCAGAGGCCTTTAAATCGAAAATTTACAAATATGACGATTGGAAAGCGGTTGTCGATCAATATAAATATTTCCTGGTTTGCGGTTCAAACCTAATCGATAAAGAATTTGCGAACTCGGCAAAAATTTATAATGTCCATTCAGGGTTAATTCCGGCAGTTCGCGGATTAGATTCGTTTAAATGGGCTATCCTAAATAACAAGCCAATCGGGAACACCCTACATAAAATTAACGAAGAACCCGACGCCGGTGTCATAATTTCCCATTTGAAAACCCCCGTGTTTCCGGAAGATGATATAGCAACATTTGCCAGGCGACATTATGAAAACGAGATATTTATGCTTTGCCATTTCTTTCAACTTGTAAAGAATGGGATCGTTGAAAAATTTTCGGACAGCCAGCCAACCATGCGAATGTCAATTGCAACAGAGGCTATAATGGTACGGGGGTTTGATGACTACAAGAAACATCATGCCTTTACTAGTGCGTCCCACCCTTGACCTGATTCAATGAGTTTTATTTTGGATTGTATTGTGATTCACGTCTGTGAGGAGGCTTATCATGGGCAAATCACTATGAGTACGGCGGTGGCAAATAAGACCACTGTAGCGGCGATTTAGTTTTGCCGCGGCGGACGGAAAGTCTGCCACTTTTGTTCTTTGCGTTTATCCTATGACCTTGCGCGCCTGTTGCGGCAAGCTGCGCGCGAAAGGAGCAAATGCAGCAGTTGAGCTGTTTCAAACTGAAGACGCAATACTGCCCTCAACCATGCTGTCGCCGACTGCGCGCGGCACCAGTTTAGAAATGACCCCGCGTGCAGCACGACGTCTTTGTGATCGCCTTGTTGAACTGCGTGTCGTTCATGAACTGACCGGCCGATCCAAATTCCGATTGTACTGGGTGTGACAATGACTGATCACGCACCACTACTTGATCTCGAAATGGAGGACCTTCCCGCCGATCTTCTGTCAATCCCAGCCTAAAATGGGTCTTGATCCCGGAGTAAAATTGGCCAGATTTTGGGACGTTTGTGTTTTTGATCTGGTTTAGTGTCAGTTGATTTGAACAGATTTTTGTTTTCGGCTCTGGTGCAACCTGTAGCTTTCACCATTCATCTCCAGGATGTGGACGTGGTGTGTCAGCCGGTCGAGTATTGCGCCCGTTAGGCGTTCTGATCCGAAGACCTCTGTCCATTCGTCGAATGGTAGATTGGATGTGATGATGATGGAACCGCGTTCATACCGTTGGCTGATTACTTCGAACAGCAACTCCGCCCCGGTTTTGGAGAGAGGGACGAAGCCCAGTTCGTCAATGATCAGCAGGTCTTGAGCTGCCAGTTGTTTTTGATGCCGTTGCAAGCGACGTTCATCAACGGCCTCGATCATCTCATGAACCAGTGCAGCAGCCGTGGTGAAGCGGACTTTCATCCCCTTTTGGCAGGCAGCCAGTCCAAGGCCGAGGGCAACATGGGTTTTGCCGGTTCCACTTGGTCCTAACGCGATGATGTTTTGGCGTTTCGCAGCGTACTCGCAACGGGCCAGTTCCATCACGAGCACCTTGTTCACTGACGGGATCGTTTTGAAGTCAAAGCTGTCGAGGCTCTTGGTTGCCGGGAACTTCGCAGCTTTGATGCGTCGCTCCACCATTCGGCGCTCACGTTCAATCAGCTCCAACTCACATAACCGCAGGAGATATTGGACATGATCCTTATTCTCAGCGGCACATTGTTGGGCCTGTTTGGTATATTCACTCTGGAAGGTTGGCAGCCGAAGTTTGGTCAGATGATGTTTGAGTAGAACTTGCGGTGTATCGGTAACAGTGTCGTTCATGCTGCCGCCTCCGACAACAGCACGGCATAGCTGGCAGGTTTTGTCGTCTCGACCACCGCTTTGGGCAAATAGGGGTAGATGTCGAGATCAAGCCTGGGCGGTCGCCGCTCGATCCGGCACAGAATAAGGTGCTTGATCGCATCATAGCCAATGGCACCCAGATCCAAAGCTTGTTGGATTGCGGCGTGAACGTGCTCCAGCTCAAAAGTTTCCAGCAGACGCAGGATCTGAACATACTCGCGTTTTCCCGCCTTACCCATGCGGGCTTCTAATAAACGATGAAGGATCGCAAATGCATCGGGTAAACCCCAGCCTTGCAATGGTGCCGCCTGATCGAGAGCACCTACCTTTTGTTCCAGCAAGGGCAGATAGTGAAGCGGGTCGAAGATCATGTCTGCCTTCTCATAAGACCGACGATGGCGGGCAATAATCTCGGTTCCACTGCCAATCACAACCTCATGGATGTAACCGCGAACCTGAACCTCATGATGGGCAAAGGCGACAGGAACGGAGTAATCATTATTGCGGTAGCGGATCATCGAGATTGACGTTGCCCGCGTGCTAAACTTTTCACACGCGTCGTATGGCGTTGGGGGCAATGCCATCAGCGCGTCCAGGTCTCTCAGCAATCGTTCACCAATACTCTCACCATGTCCGCGAACAACATCATCCTGACGCTTCAGGCAGCATTCTTCCAACCAGGCGTTCAAGGCATCAAAGCTGTCGAACCGTGGGGCTGGGATGAGAAAGTTCCTGCGACCGTAACCAATGACGCCTTCGACATTCCCTTTATCATTGCCTTTGCCAGGGCGACCAAACTTATCCTCAAACAGATAGTGCGATTGTAGCTCTGAGAAAGTTCTCGTGCGTATCCGTTTGCCACCGCCCAGGATCTTTGCAACTGCAATCACGGTGTTGTCGTAGAGCATCGACAACGGCACACCGCCGAAGAAAGCAAACGCAGCATTGTGACCGTCACAGAAGGCTTCTGTTGTTTCCGCCGGATACGCCTTCATGAAGAACGCATCCGAATGCGGCAACGATATAGCGATGTAATGCAGCTTGCGTTCGACACCGTCGATCACGCCGAACGTCTCACCAAAATCGACCTGAGCATGGCCGGGCGCGTGAACCAGAGGAACAAACACCTCCTGGGTTCGTCTTTGCTTCTCACGCACATAATCAGTGACAATGGTGATCCCGCCAGTGAACCCGTGCTCATCCCGTAACCGCGCATGAATACGCTTGGCTGTGTGCCGTTGCTTTTTGATGACCTTTTTGTCGTCTTTCAGGATCTGATCAATTATCCCAACAAACGGATCCAACTTCGGGCGAACAGGCGCGGTCGTTCTTTGATAACCGGGCGGAACCGAGTGCTTCAGGATCTTCGCCACGGTTTTGCGATCAATCCCGAACAAACGGGCCACCTCGCTATTGTTCTTCCCATCCACATGGCACGCTCGACGCACCCGACTATACAAATCCACAGAATACATCTTCCCCACCTAATACTCACAAGCACAAGGTGTCAGAGTGCGGAATTTTACTCCGCGACGGTCAGATTACCCAACCATTTCTGTGGTCATTTTGTCTCCGGGATTCACACCCGGTCCCTGGTACTGCGCACTGCTGACGGTGTGGCGGTCTTCGACACATTCTCCATCAAACACGCGGCCGAAATGAAGGAGGCGATTGAGCATGAATTTCCAGGAGAGAAAATCAAATGGGTGGTTCATTCCCACCATCACCTTGATCACACTCGCGGCTCAGACCTGTTTGAAGGGGTGGAGGTCATTGGCCACAAAGATGTAAATCAACTCCTTGGTGATTGGCCGGAAGCTGCGAAGACGGTTGCGCTAACAACCCGCACTTTGTCAGGCGACGAGACCATAACCCTGGGTGGTGTGGAAGTTGAGGCACTCTACATGCCGTTTTCGCTCTCACACACACTATATGGGTTCCACATTCCTTCAGAAAACGTCGTCTTCGCGCCGGACATGATGTTTGTGAGAACCGTTCCTCCATTTGGGTTTCCGGACTTCTATTATCCCGGATACGTCAGAGCTCTTGATCGCCTTATTGACCTTAAAGCGGCACACTATGTTCCCAGTCATGGATGGCGCGGAGATCGCGGGGACTTGATTGAATTCCGGGAGATGACTGTCGGCTTTCATGAACTCGTTGAAGCAGAACTGTTATCTCGCCTAGATCGGGCAGAAGAAGATGCAACTATCGGGGAAATTCTCCGCGTGGCTTATCCGGCGCTCAAAGCCAAGTACGGCGACTGGCACGGTTTTGAAGAGATGTTTGTTGCCAAGTTCGGTCGTCACCTTGGCTGGCAGATGTGATTGTTCAACAATTCGGATGATTTCCAGTTTCTCAGATGCTGGGTATCTCATTCGATATCCTCCCCATCCGCGATCATGCTTTTTTTAAGAAGACGGTTTTCCAGCGTGAGATCTGCCACGCATTCCTTCAGATCACGGGCTTCACGGCGCAGACCTTTGACCTCATCGGTGGAAGCCTCACGCACTATATCGCCTGACAGACGCTTTTTACCGGCCTCCATAAACTCCTTCGACCATTTGTAGTACATGCTTTCAGCAAGACCTTCACGGCGGCACAGTTCAGCTATGCTGTCTTCACCGCGCAAGCCATCAAGCACAATGCGGATCTTTTCCTCCGCACTATACTGACGGCGGGTCTTGCGTTTGATGGTTCGGATCAATTTCTCTGAACCTGATCCTTGGGTTCCTGATTTATGTCTCATCTTCGCTCCATAAGGGCTACGATGAACCAAAATCATCTCTTAAGAAAAATCAAACCTCTGTCTCATGAATGCTGACGGGGAACAATGCTCCACAAGTCCACCGACCGGACGTTGGGATTGTATTGCCAGGCACCCTCATTTCTTGACATGTTCGTTGAACATATCGGCCGCGATTTTCCACCTTTTGCTCTCTCGCTTAACGGCGAAGATGTAGGTGCCTCTTGTTTTTTCACCAGCTTTTTTGAATGATCAGATCATATGTCCCAATCATCACGCCCTCCAAACCGTCGTCTGAGACAATCAACTGATCAAACGTGTGGGTAAGGTTGCCTCGATTTTTGATGATAAATCCAAGTGTGCCGCGCGGTACATTGAGTCCACCAACAGGAGTTTCTTTGGGCGCAATCCAGAGAGGTTTGTCATTATATGAAGCGACAAAAAGCCTCCAGATCGTGGCTTTCAACGATTTTGTTGTGAGTGTCATTGTATTGTTCCAACTCCTGGGTAACTGCCTCTTTATGACCATCAGCGAATACAGAGGTTTAACTACAGATTACAAAGGTTATGGCCACTAAAGCTGCATAGAAGGTTGAACGCTCTCACTTATCCTTTCAAGGGATGTTGGTTGTTTGAATTTGAAAACGCTGTCCAACGCGATCAAACAGGTGCGGGGCGCGAAAAAATCAATTCGCGCATAACCCTCAGTCGTTGTTCTCTTGAACGGGATCAATCGACAAAGCGAGGTCTTCCTCATCTTCGCCCAACTTGACTTTACTACGAACCAGCACATGCGCTTTGTCCGCAGAACAATGAAAACGAGTGATGTCACAGACACGTTGGAGTTGGCGATAAAGGCCTCCGGCTGCAATAAGGTTGTCGTTCGACACAAGTCCCGCCCTTAATCTGACAACGGCGCCAACAAGTTCAAACATCGGCGTTTGCAATACCGCAAGCAATCCGCATGATATCTAAAAACAGATGAGCCAATATCTCGCTTAATCAACTGCAAGCCAACTCCCATTCCCTTGAAGACGGACAGAATTGGAGTATCCGCACATCCAAAGTGTTTGGGATTCTTGGTTTTAGATGGCGGTCGATCTCCTGTTAAAACGCAATGGTGTATAGCATATCCTTTGCCCATGAGTATTATCCCATTGAGCGTTCAATCTGGTCCAGCGTTTCCATCGCTGACAGGACATCGCTTACACAGCCGTTGGGTGTGCGACCTTCCTTGATGGCGGAGATGAACTCACGGTCGATTAACTCAATGCCATTGTTGGATACGGCAACATCGCTGAGGTCGATGGGGTTGTTATAACCGTCGTAGAGGTCATCATAGCTCGCGATATAAGTGCCCTTGTCGCAGATATAGCGGAAGAAAGTGCCCAGCGGCCCGTCGTTGTTGAAAGAAAGGGACAGGGTGCAGATCGCGCCGTCTGCCGCCTTCAAGGCAATTGCCATATCCATTGCGATACCCAAATCCGGGTGGGCAGGACCTTGCATGCCGTATGCCTCGACCGCCTTGCCACTGGTCTGGTATTGAAACAGATCAACCGTGTGGCAGGCGTGGTGCCACAACAGGTGGTCGGTCCATGAGCGCGGCTCGCCTTTGGCGTTGGTGTTGGTGCGGCGGAAGAAATAGGTCTGCACATCCATCTGCTGGATTTTCAACTCCCCCGAGTCGATCTTATTGCGTATCCACTGGTGGGATGGGTTAAAACGGCGCACCTGACCGGCCATACAGACCAGACCGGCTTCTTTCTGTTTGGCAACAATCTTGCGACTGTCTTCGAGACTATCCGCCATCGGAATTTCAATGAGAACAGGTTTGCCCGCATCCATGCAGGCGTGGGCCTGTTCCGCGTGTTTTTGCGTCGGGGTGGCGAGGATAACCGCATCGACATCATCGCGGGCGATACATTCCTCCAGCGTTGTGGCGGCGTGGGAAATGCCCCGCTCGGCGGCCAGCGCATCGATCTTGGCTTTCGTTGGTCCCATGACGGAGGTCACTTCAACGTCGTCGATATTGGCGAGTGCATCCAGATGCTTCAATCCGAAGGCACCATACGCGCCTGCAACACAAATTCTCATAAAACCTCTCCGTTCAAATATTCTCTAAGATAATGTGGCCAACAGCGGTGTTGGAAGCGGGCACATGGTAATGGCGGTGCACTTCGCGCACATCATCGTTCAACGCCCCGCGCATAACGTGCCACATCACCATCTCAATGCCCTCAGATCCCGTTTCGCGCAGGTATTCTAGATGGGTGATTTCGGAAGCCGCAACAGGGTCTTCGGTTAGAAGGTCCAAAAAGCGCTTGTCCCAGTCCGAATTAATCAGTCCGGCTCGTTCCGCCTGCAACTGGTGAGACATGCCGCCGGTACCAAATATCACGACGTTGAGATCTTCCCCATAGCTCTCGATGGCGCGGCGAACAGCTTTACCGAGATTGTAACAACGTCGGCCCAGTGGGGCAGGGTATTGCACTACATTGACCGCAAGCGGAATAACCGGACACGGCCATTCATCATCGACACCATGATCACCGAACATGACCGACATAGGCACAGTCAAACCGTGGTCAACTTCCATCTCATTCATGATGGTGATGTCAAATTCATCAAGCACCAAGGACTGGGCGATGTGGCTCGCCATCTTCTGGTGATTCTTGACCACCGGAACGGGGCGCGGTCCCCAGCCTTCGTCGGCGGGTGGAAATTCCGCCGCGCACCCTAATGCAAAAGTGGGAATGCAGGACGCGTCGAACACCGTGCAATGGTCGTTATAAACGAGGAATACTACGTCCGGCTTATTATCCTTCATCCATTGGCGGCTGAATTCAAAGCCATTGAAAACGGGCTTCCAATAATCCTGTTCCGTGATGTTGGTATCCATGGCGACACCAATGGCGGGGACATGGGAGCACCCGACCCCTGCGGTTATCCGGGCCATTATTTAATCTCCCATTCAGATTTAAAGCGGTTGCCTTCGATCGACCGACCACCGTTGAGCATCATATCGCGGTACTCCTCACGGCTCACGCCGGTCATGAGTGCAGCGAGTTCCTGAAAGTTGATGCCGTCGAAGGCCGCGAGTTTGGCGGTGTAATAAATATTGCCCCCCAGTTCGAGCAACAGGTTCCAGTCGCGGTCGCGCACTGCCTGCCGCTGTTCATCACTCATGGCGAATTTGGCCAGATAGGCTTCCGGGTCGTCGCGCATGGCTTGCCGGCACTCTTCCTTGCGCAGGGTGATGCAGAACTGGTTGAGCCAATAACCTTCCCGCGAACGATCGGCATCGAAAACGAATGTGCCTGGAATATCGTCATACTCTTTAGCCAATAGACATCTCCTTTGTCTCGCTTTCACCTTGTTCCGGCTTGGGCTTAAACTCGGATTCGGGCTCGTGAATCACGGCGAGCAGCAGGTCGCTGATCTGGGCATAATCGAGCTCTTGCCCAGCGGTTCTCCCACCAGATTGCCCGGCCATTTCCATCCACTCAACTGTTGCCGAAGACATGAGAGACCGCAAGCCCAGCATGTCGACGGTCTTGGCGACTTCGCGCATTTCTGATGCACGTCGCTTTCCGTGGGTCGTTGCCCGCTCCATCATGCGGGTGGCCTGTTTTCGCCAGTTAAAACCGGGATAGGACAGGTCAAGTGAATCGAACACCATTTCGTTGACACCGGCAAGCCGCCCCGCCGTTACACATTCCAGCACCACAGCTTCCAGACCTTTGATCATGATCGAGCGGATCATCTTGACCGATGATGCGGCACCCACATCACCGGGAACAATTCTGGCAACCATGCCGAGCCCGGTTAGAAATTCCAAAGCCGCTTCTGCATGGGGCCCGCTGATGAGCAAGGGGGATTTATGGAGTTTGGGATGAACCGGCGACATGATCGCGACATCAACATAATGTCCGCCAACTGCTTCGATAAGAACTGCTGAGCCCGATTTGGTTTGTGGAGCGCAGGAATTGCAGTCGAAATAAAATGCATCGACTTTCAGATGAGACGCGGTGGTAACTGCCGCCGCCCGCGCCTGATCTGCGGTGACCAGACTGAATATATTCAATCCCGCCAATCCACCAATGGTTTCGCAACCTGTGACAGTGGCTAGTGTATAGTCAGCATGTTTGGTTGCAGCATCGGCACCATCGGTCTTGATATCATAGGCGCGAAGTTCCAGTGCCGGTTGCTTTTGTCTCCAGCCGGATGCAAATGCCTGCGCAGCTTCACCGAAGCCGATAAATCCGCATGATATTGGTTCAATTGCCATGGGGTTTTCTAACTGTGGTAACGCGCATGAGGGAAATTCAATGGATTGAACTGCTATTGGTTTTATCTATAGTGCTATGGGCGGCGCTGCGGATCAGTTCCAGAAAACGGGCTTGGGTTGGGGTGGGGGTCCAGCCTTTTCGCGTTGTAAGCCCGATGGGCCTGCCGCTATCCGGCAGGTCGGTTTCCAGCGGGATCATAAGTCCGTTCTCCTGTTCGAGCCTGATCTGCGACCGGGACATGATCGTCACATAATCGCCGCGCATCAACAGGCCGCGCACCATGACCATGGAGCTTGATACGATACGCACCGGAGTCTGAGGCAATTCATTGATTTTCAATATGCGAAAGAGATAGCTGCCTGCAGGCGTCGTTATCGGTGGAGCAATCCATGGATATTCAAGCGTGTCCCTGATCGATACATTCCTCTGCTTTGTGAGCGGATGGTTGGGGCCAACCACCAGTGCGAGAGGGTCATGAAACAGGGTCTCCTGTTCCACGTCATCTGCCTGTAGCGGGTTGCGCAAAGCGCCGACCAACAGGTCTATTTCACCGTGACGTAAGCCACGTAACAATTCCCAATAAGGACCATCCACATTGTGCAACTGTACACCGGCATTCTCAGACAACATCGCGTGTTCTGCATCGGGAAGGATGGCACTTCGTGAAAGCGGCATGGAACCTATGATAATGCGCGTTACATCATGACCCCGCCGCGCTGAAAGCTCATCATAACCCTGCTGAATTTCCACCCATGCGAGGCGAACGGCACGGGCGAAACTCTCCCCTGCCTCGCTCAGTGTAATGCCCCTGCGCCTGGCAGTGAAGAACGATATTCCAGCCACTTTCTCCAGGTCTCGCGCGGCGCGGTGAAGGGAAGGCTGCGTAACGCCGACTAGCCCGGCGGCTAAGCTGAAATTACCCGCGTCCTGAACCGCAATCAGGGCGCGTAATTGGGCCGCGGTAACCCGTGTTTCAAATCCGGTCTGTGGTTGATCAATCCGCCGTTGTGCAGCTTCTGCCGCCGCTGTTGCCCCATCCTGCAAGAGGTGGAATAATTTGGTGACACGGGCGTGGAACACTTCTCCGGCGTCGGTCAAAAACACTCCGTCGGACCCGCGTTCAAACAGAGGTTCTCCCAATCTGGCTTCCAGACCGGAAATGGCCTGTGTCACAGCAGGTTGACTCATAAACACCGCTTCCGCGGCAGCGCTTATGCCATTTCTCTGGCCCACTTCACGAAAAGCGCGCAGGTGGCGCAGATTGGGAAATTCTACTTTCATGGGTGAACAGCCTATAGTGTTCATGGAGTTCTCGCAAAGCGTGTATAGGGAAATCTTATACGGTTTGCGGGGATTGGATTGGTCCGCACAAGTGTTGTTTCATATCCTGGCGACAGCAATTCAATGAGGCTAAATATGTCACAGAAAAAAACTGCTCTTGTAATTTCCGCCCACGCTGCCGACTTCGTCTGGCGCTGCGGAGGTGCAATCGCCCTGCATCAGAAATTGGGCTATGAAGTCACCGTCGCCTGCCTGTCGTTTGGGGAGCGCGGGGAAAGCGCTAAATTATGGAAACAGGAAGGCATGACGCTGGATGCCGTTAAAGAGGCCCGGAGGGAGGAGGCACAGGCGGCTGCCGATGCGCTCGGCGTCAACGACATTCGCTTTCTTGATCTCGGGGATTATCCGTTGCGCCTTGATCGTGATGCACAGGACCAGATGGTCGACATCATCCGCGAGATACAACCTAAATGGATGATGAGCCATTCACGGTGGGACCCTTATAACACCGACCATATGAACACGACGCAATTTGCACTGGAATGCCGGATGATCGCGCAGGCCTGGGGGCATAATCCGGGGCAGAAAGTATTAGGTGCGCCGCAGCTTTATCTGTTTGAACCCCACCAGACAGAACAAATGGGCTGGAAGCCCAATGTTTTTCTCGACATTACGCCGGTGTGGGATAAAAAACGTGCCGCTATTGAATGCATGCAGGGGCAAGAGCATCTCTGGGATTTCTATACCAATGTAGCGGAAAACCGGGGCAATCATTTCCGCCGCAATTCCGGCGGCATGGCGGGGGGGCGCAAGGCGGAATATGCCGAAGGCTTCGAGATGATCTTTCCGCAAACAGTGGATGAACTGGTATGACTTATCCTGTTGGAACGCAGGGCATTGTTGTCCAGAATATTGAACGCGCTGAGCAATCCATCATTGATGGGCTGGCCGAATTCGGTGTCGCCACTGTGCACGAAGCGCAAGGACGCAAGGGATTATTGGGAGAAGAACTGCGGCCCATCTATTCCGGCGCCCGTATCGCCGGGTCGGCGGTGACCATACTGGCGCACCCTTGCGACAATTGGATGATCCATGTGGCCATCGAACAATTACAGCCCGATGACGTGATGGTTCTCGGCACAATCACCCCGTCAAATGCAGGGTATTTCGGTGACCTGCTGGCGACATCCGCGAAAGCACGGGGGTGCCGGGGGTTGATTACCGAAGGGGGGACGCGGGACGTGCGTGACCTTACAGAAATGAATTTCCCAGTCTGGGCTCGCTCAATCCATGCACTGGGAACGATCAAGGAATCCCTCGGGTCGGTTAATATTCCGGTTGTCTGCGCCAGTGAGCTGGTCAATCCCGGCGACATTATTGTTGCAGATGATGACGGAGTTTGCGTGGTGCGCCGCGAAGAAGCGGCAGATGTGCTTGAAAAAGCCAAGGCCCGGGAAGCCAATGAAGCATCGAAACGGGCCCGATTTGAAGCCGGTGAACTGGGCCTCGATATTTACGATATGCGTGGGCGGTTGGCGGAAAAGGGCCTCAAATATGTCTGATGGTGTACGCACCATGTGGATGCGCGGAGGTACGTCAAAGGGCGGGTATTTTCTTGCGGAGGACTTGCCCGCCGACCCAATAGCAAGAGACGCGTTTTTGCTGCGGGCTATGGGATCGCCGGATATCCGACAAATTGACGGGATGGGTGGGGCCGATCCGATTACGTCGAAGGTCGCGATTGTATCCCGGTCCGACCGCGAAAATATCGATGTGGATTATCTGTTCCTGCAAGTGGTTGTCGACCAACCCATCGTAACGGATGCGCAAAACTGCGGAAATATTCTGGCGGGAGTTGCGCCTTTTGCGATTGAGCGTGGGTTGGTTGAGGCGCAAGCGAATGAAACACCTGTGAGTATTTTCATGGAGAATACCGGGCAGGTGGCCGTGGCCCGGGTTCCCACACCGGGTGGTGTAGTTAGTTATTCGGGCGATGCATCCATTGACGGTGTTCCCGGCACCGCGGCCCCCGTACCCATTGAATTTAAGGATACGGCGGGTTCAAGCTGTGGCGCCCTACTACCGACTGGTAACGAGATGGATGTTGTCGAGGGCGTTGAACTGACCATGATCGATAACGGAATGCCATGCGTAGTCATGCGCGCATCCGATATGGGAATTTCCGGCGAGGAATCACCAGAAGAACTGGAAGCAAATACTAGGCTGCGGGGAAAGCTCGAAACTATCCGTCTGGCCTGCGGGCCACTCATGAATCTGGGAGACGTTGTAGAAAAAACCGTACCGAAGATGACGATGGTAAGCGCTGCAAAAAGCGGTGGGGCGATTTCAACACGCACGTTTATTCCCCACCGCTGCCACAAGACCATCGGTGTTCTGGGAGCGGTATCAGTGGCAACTGCGTGTCTTCTCAAAGGGTCGCCTGCCCATGCCCTTGCTGATGTAGGCGAGGGGTTGGAACGCAATCTCGCTGTTGAACATCCCACAGGACAGATGACGGTGTTGGCCCGGCTGGATGATAAAGGGGAGGTCGAATCTGCGGCTATCCTGAGGACAGCCCGGAAATTAATGGACGGGGAGATTTTTGGATGAATGATATTCAGAAAATGGACGCGGACTGGCTGGTCTTCCATCAAAATCCGAAAATGCCAGATTTTATTTTGCCGGAAGGGGCGGTGGACGCCCATTGCCACGTTTTCGGACCATCAGCGGAATTTCCCTTCGCGCCGCAACGAAAATATACACCGTGTGATGCGGGCAAAGACCAACTATTTGCGCTCCGCGACCATCTGGGTTTCACGCGCAATGTCATCGTGCAGGCGACCTGCCACGGCACCGACAATCGGGCCATGGTCGACGCCTGTCGCGCCTCCGGCGGCATGGCGCGGGGTATTGCATCGGTTGGTGCAGATATTAGCGAGGCGGAAATCGCCGATATGAATGAGGCCGGCGTGCGTGGGGTGCGGTTCAACTTCGTCAAACGGCTGGTCGACGCGACGCCAAAAGAAGTGTTCCTTATTATCGCCGACAAGATCAAAGACTTCGGCTGGCACATCGTGGTCTATTTTGAGGCGCAGGATCTGGAAGAGCTTGAACCATTCCTGAAACAATTGCCAACGACCATTGTTGTCGACCATATGGGCCGACCGGATGTCGCCAAAGGTGTCGACCATCCGGATTTTCAGCGCTTCGTTCGACTGATGACGGAAAATGAATCGATCTGGTCGAAAGTAACTTGCCCGGAACGACTCAGCCCTCAGGGTCCGCCCTATGAAGACGCCATTCCCTTCTATGCGGAAATTGCACGGCGCTTCCCGGATCGCATATTGTGGGGGACCGACTGGCCCCACCCCAACATGAAATCCCATACCCCGGACGACGGGGCGCTGGTCGATTACATTCCGAAATTCGCACCTGACCCGGAATTACAACAAAAGCTGCTGGTGGATAATCCTATGCGGCTTTACTGGCCTGACCGCCTGATCGGATGAACTGTCCGTGCAACGTTATAACTCCCTAATTATTGGCGACGACTAGTGCGTCCTCTGTCGACGCCAATGTGGCCAAATAACCCGATTATCAATGGGAGGAGTTCTGGCTCATCTTAACAACCTGGGAGTAAAGAGTTAGACGCCCATCCGAACCTCACGCAGATGCTGCTGATTGTGCGGCAAGGATGCGATTGCTGAACTTTGCTGCCATGAATGTATTGCCCGAACACAGTGATATTTGGGGTCAAAGGAGTTCATGGGCGAATCCACCAGCGCGCCATCGGCTCGAGCGCCAGGTCGAACTGCAAGAAGCGTTTGGCATGTACCCTGAAATCCGTTTCTTCATTTAAGTTAGGTAGAATGGATCTGATAATTGTCGGGAGTTTATTGTCGACGCACTACAAATCTGGCTCACAAAGGTTGTTATCAAGCCGGTCCAAATCTATCCTGGCACGCCTTGGGAGAGTGGATACAACAAACGCTTCAACGCAACGCTACGAAATTGACTGGTGATTGCCAATTACAGGCATAGCCCGCTTACTCACTACGGCATGCGCGCTTATTGTAGTAAGCGACCCAATCCATAAGAATACCAAAATCGAGACATGTCTTGCACGACTAAACGTTTGAGTCCTGATTCTATACCAAACAGCTGCGCTGCCTCTAAGTTGGACGTTGAGACATTGTCCACACAGTTGCTAAATTGTCCACCATCATTTGGGCAGTTCATTATGGAGTTTCATTGTTCAAATTCAACCGAATACGACGACCTGACAGTAATCGAAATATACGGGTTCTTTAGTGCAGGACATATTACCCGTAGCTTGAATTTTTGTGGCGGTGGGCATTAGTATCGCGCCATGATACGGCTGTTCACATTGATAATTTACCTGGTCACGAGCATCACGGCAACATATGCTGCTGATGAAGTTGATCTGGAACTCGTCATCGCCGTCGACAATTCCTTTTCAGTTAATCGCAATGAGCAGGGTATTCAACGCCGCGGTTACGCGAACGCGTTTTCCAATCCGGCTTTGATCGACAGGATCGAATCCGGGCTGTATGGAAAAATTTCCGTTACCTATATGGAATGGGGCGGGCCGAAGGACCAAGTTCAGGTTATCCCCTGGATGATTATTGACGGAGCCGAATCCGCTGCAACGTTTGCCCAACGCCTGAGGTCGATACCGGTACGGCGCAGTAATGAGACCTCGCTTGCGAATGCCCTGCTTTTTGCGGACAATCTGTTTCCCGCTAATCCCTACACAGGGTCACGCAAAGTCGTCGATATCTCGGGCGATGGGCCAAACAACAGCGGCCAGCGGGTCGCTGTTGTGCGTGATCTGTTGGTTTCCAACGGCATTGTCATAAATGGTCTTCCCATTGTAATCGAAGGTAAAGTTGAAGAAGATGAATTGGACCTGACGTCCTATTTCGCAGATTGCGTTACCGGGGGACAAAACGCATTCACCTTACCGGTTCGGGCCTGGAACGGCTTCGAGACCGCACTCCTGAGAAAGCTAACCCTCGAAATATCAGGCCTGCCACCGGTCGGACGGGACGTAATGAAGGTTGGATTGGTCCACCGAGCTTCATTCGAAGCTTCCAGCGATTGTTTGGTCGGTGAAAAGCGGGAGCTTGAGGACTACTACAAATTGTTAGACGGAATAACCGGAGGAAAACATAAGCGTTGGCGGGTGCCGGAGGAAATCTGGCCAACGCCGAAGTAATCGGGCTACAACAATCCGCACCATGAATTGTCCGCAAATACTCAGGTCATTCCCATTCCAATTCCACAAAGGCATTGGTCACATTGCGTCGGTGATGGTTGTCAAATAACTTCCACGAGCCGCGAAATGCGTCACCCTTGTCTTTGAGAAAAGACTGTAAACTCACTCCCTTGGCAATTGCCGATCTTGTATGGGCTGCGATAGCGGTGAGATAATCTCGTGTGGCGTGCAATCCATCGGGAAAATTTGTAAGCGCGGGACCATGACCGGACACCATGTTCTTTATGTCCGCTTTTACCCACTCATTGAGTAGCTGAATCCATCCGCTGATTGAACCGTCAAGCGCTGGTGTGTGCTCCACAAAAGCCAGGTCACCAACCCATATAGTCTGAGAAGAAATATCCGTAATTGTCATGTCATTTGTTGTGTGGGCGGTTGGATAAGTCTGTAGTCTTAACTTTCTATTGCCCAGGTCAATGGTGGACGAAACCGTTTCATTAACTGTTAGATGTCCAAAGCTACCATGCGCCGCAGCAGTTCCAATCAGGCGCTTTTGGCCTTCCAGATACGCAGCAATCCGGCTGTCATAAGCCTTTTGAAACTTGGGAGCGGCTATCGTTTTAGCGCCTGCTTCAAGAAACACATCCCCTCCGATGGTGTGATCCGGGTGCATGTGGGTAAGGAGTAGGTGGCTAATCGGTTTATCAGTCCGCTGGCGTATTGCGATATAGAGAGCTTCGCCGATTTTTCGCGAGTAACCAGCATCAATTACAGCTACTGACTTTTCCCCAACGATAAAACCATGATTGGAACTGTCGCCCCCGTTATCGGCAGCGGGGTCTTCGATTTTGCCCACGTGGACAAAAGCCCCGGGTGCAACTTCAATAACGCTGGCTGCATGGGCTTGAATTTCTCCCATTGAGGCGCACCGCGTAGATTTAGCGGTGGCCCCTTTTCGTGCTTTAGCCCAGGAAGTAGCGCGTACCGCGCTTGCCTCACATTCAATTTTTGTTTGAGCCTGCGGAGCAGGTAACAGACGTTCCTGACACACCGCGTCGATACAAATCATGGCCAGGAGTTCGAATATCATGGTTTATTATCGCGCTTCAGCCTTTGTGTTGGATAATCCCAGAATTCCCAACCGGTGGAGCCGCTTGGATACCAGAAGACCGTCTCGTAGCCATACGAAGCGGCTCGTTTGGATGCGTTCCAACTCATCCAACAGCTCATACGGCATAAGAATAAAAGGGGAGCCTTTTTATTGTTACCTGTCACGCGGTCCAGATCCGCCTTGAACTTCGTTTCTAATGCTGAACTCAATTCACCAAATCCAACATCCGGCCACCACAAAGCCCCGGGAATTGAAATGCGCGTGCGGCCCTTCCATTTAGCGTTTTTTGGCAATCCCTTGGGCTTTTTGATATCGGGCATCACGTCGATGATTACAACACGACCCGTGCGCCAAAGTGCATAGGTTGTTTCATCGGAAACAGTTATTGCGCCCGGCGCCTCGTCAGGAACAGGCGCATCATATTCGTGGGTACGATACCCATCAGGTCTGTCACTCGCAATCGCTGGCAGTACAAAACCAAAAAGACAGATCAACAATACAACGCGCACATCGCGCATGATATCGACTCAGGCACCTTGATTGATGGGGAAGCTTTTTTCAAACACTGCGCCATCGGTATCAACAGCCCTGACATGCATGAACTGCGCACCATTATTGACATATGAAAATCGGAAAGACGGGTTTTCCGAGATTGAAAAACCACCATCCATGGAAAACAACAATTCATCACCAATCTTAACTTCCAGGTTTTCGATAAACCTTGGGTCAATGTGGTTCAGAGTTCCCTTATAAACCTGCATCCCGGTGAACATCGGGTGGCGGATCATAAGTTGTGCATGCCTGATGACGCCGCTTTGATTTTGGTCTTTGCCACCGGATAAATCTATGTGCCTCAGCTTCATTTTACCCATGGTCGCGAGTGCCACGTCGATGTCGCGCGTAACCGCTGCTGAACACCCGCCGGCCGCCTGCACGAACCGACCAGCCATAAAGGTTCTTCCCTGCTCGGTTTCTGCAACAACACGTAGATTGGAGTAGATATCAAATCGAACCCGGCTTTCGAAATCGATATCTCCCATCAAAGGTCCGAACATAAATTCGCCAACAACCGGCACCGGGTTTTCGTCCACTAGGACCGTGATTTTCCGGATACGTTCCGTGCCGGGCCGTTGCTTTATACTGAAGGGGACAGTCGCGGAATCGAATGCGGATACCGGTGCATCAAACGCCATCAGTTTCTCGCCGTCGAGCAGGGCGATGCCATCTTCAACCACGTCGTCACGCAGAAAATCCCATGTCTCACCCTTAATCATGGGATTGGCGATTGCCATATGAGACGGTAATGAAATTCCCTTTGGCCCGTCCGCATGAACTGGGCTTGTCGTCATGACGAAGGGGACGGCGAACAACGCAGCAATGGTCAGTTTTCTGAACATAGTATTTTCCTCCAGGAACAATATGACCCTATCATGAAACAATCAGATCATCCACCTGATCGAGAATTCCAGACTATTGCGACAGGAGATCACGCATCGACAGGGCGGATTGAATGTAAGGTTTTCGCGGTGGTGCAATGTGAAGACCGGTTTCGCGGGCGATCTTTTCGATGGTGTATTCGGCAAGAAGGGCGTTGGTCACAACATCAATTGCCTTACCGAGGACCGAGTTTTTGGCAAGAAGAGCCATACCGATGTTAAATCCAAGCGGATGGCGATAATCGGCAAGTTTCAGTTTAGTCAGCCGGTTTTGACGCTTGTGAAAATCGAATTCTGAAACGGAAATGAGAGCGGCGTCAAATTCCCCTTTTTCCATGTCCCATAGGAATTTCGGGCCGGGGTTGCTCGATACAGCGTTGGCCTTCAGGTCGGCGGATGCCCGGGCCATGGTGATAGCACCGGCGAGCGTTCCTTCCTGAATGCCCAGTCGCAACCCCTCAAGATCCGAAAAATTCCCGATATGCTTCGCCTTTCGAAGCACAAATCCCATTTCTATTCGCGCGTAGGGTGCAGTACCCGCAATGGGTTTTAAATCGACAAACTCTGGCACCGTAACTTCATCTTTATACCGCCGTTTTTTCCACC
The DNA here is from genome assembly GCA_951813045.1 of uncultured Rhizobiaceae bacterium. GTDB lineage: Bacteria > Pseudomonadota > Alphaproteobacteria > Rhizobiales > Rhizobiaceae > Pseudahrensia. The sequence continues at coordinate 4,383,559 of CATOTF010000002.1, read as the reverse complement.
GGGGTACGGAGGCTTTAGTGCCTTTTGGGTTTCCAAGCGTTGGGCCATAGAGGGCAAATCCCGGTACAACATCGCAAAGTGGTTTTGAAAGCATCGCGTAAGTGTCAGTTATTGGGTCGGTTTCTTCATCCAGATCAGCCTCATACCAGACAACTTTCAGCTTTAACCCCAGTTTTTGCGCAACCTTCGTGGAGACTTCATAGTCCAGTCCCGTTCCACCGTTTGCTCGGCGTCCAGACATGACCCCGCCATTGATTGGCAGGCAGGCTGTCAGGACGGCTTTGTTCATTAAGGATAAATCCGCGGTATCGAGAGATACGACGGATTTATCTTGTTCAAGGGGAGAACCGCTCTCTTCCACCGGAGGTTCCTTACCCGCGCGCGTCGAGACATAGCGCCACAATGCTTCAAGCTCATCTCCAATAAGAAGATCACCCATCGCTGGCATATCATTTTTGCCGTTCGTAACACTGTTGACGAACCGCTTCTTGTCTTCACGGGGAAATTTTCGCAGATCAAATGAGCCGGTTCCCGGATTCACCATATGAAATCCGTGGCAGCGCGAACAAAGTTGCCCATAGGCAGTAGTGCCTTTTTTGAGCAAGTCGTCCGCCAGTGTTGGCCCTGAGTACAGGGCCAACACCATTGCGAGTAATATTGATCTCATCATGGAACTCTTTATTCAGATAGAGCGAATGTCCAGATGCCACCGCCAGCGGGAACGGACGCCAGCCGCTCATCGCCACCGAACAGGACGTATACGCCGCCGCTGCCGTTTGCGATCGTGACATATTGTTTGCCATCCAACTCCCAGGTCACGGGCTGTCCAACAATGCCGGAACCGGTTTGGAATTGCCACAACTTATCACCGGTATCCGAATCAAACGCTTCGAATTCTCCGGTTTGTGCACCCGTGAATACGAGGCCGCCTGCTGTTGACATGATGCTCGCAAAACGGGGAATTGCTATGTCCTTCTTCCACTTGCTTTTGCCAGTCATCGGATCGACCGCACGCAGTGCACCGCGATCACCTTCCGGCCAAGCGAAACTGAACTCAGCACCCCAATAGAATGTGCCTGCGCGGTACTGGGACTCCACCTGTTTGATGTTCATGCCGAAGCCCAGCGTATTGATGAAAACGGAGCTGCGTTCGCTATCGTAAGACATGTGCGACCAGTTCTTACCACCCAAAGCTGATGGCTGTAGCTGGATCTCCTTACCCGACCGCAGGTCTTTCGCGAGCTGGGTTTCAACGGGGCGCCCTGTGGTGAGGTCAATGCTATCTGCCCAATTAACATCTTCAATATACTTATTGGCAGCAATTAGTTTCCCGTTTGTCCGGTCGATAACATAGAAAAAGCCGTTACGGTTGGCCTGCATCAAAACCTTTTTGCCATCCAGTTCGGTCAGCACCGGTTCGTTGACTGAATCATAGTCAAAGGCATCATTTGGCGTGAACTGGTAGTGCCACTTAATGGTCCCCGTTTTAGGGTCTACCGCCAGCATTGAGGCTGTATAGAGATTGTCACCAAGGCGAAGTGCGGAATTCCAGCTCGCGGCGTTACCGGTTCCCCAATAGACCAGATCGAGCTCCGGATCGTAGCTGCCTGTCAACCATGTCGGGCCACCACCGCGCTTCCACTGGTCTCCATCTGGCCAGCTGTCGGAACCCGCTTCGCCGGGTGCAGGAACCGTATAGGTGCGCCAGAGCTGCTTGCCGGTATTGGGATCATAACCTTCGATATATCCGCGAATGCCAAATTCACCGCCGGAAATCCCAACGATCACCACGCCATTGGCGACCAACGGGGCCACTGTCATTGAGTAACCGTCACGGAATTCAATTGACTTCGTCCGCCAAATTTCTTTTCCGGTTTTGGCATCGAGCGCAACAACATTGGCGTCCAACGTCGTCCGGAATATTTTGCCTTCATAAATTGCGGCCCCGCGGTTGACTATACCGCAACACGCGACACGTGGGGTTTCTGCAGGGTATTCAACCGCAGTCTTCCAGATTTGAGCGCCGGTAGCCGGATTGAGCGCTATGGTTGATGCATGTGTCGTCACATACATCATACCGTCATGTAACAGAGGGAATGTTTCCTGCCCGCGTGAATCGTTGAGCGAATAACTCCAGACCGGAACCAGCTTTTTGACGGTATCCTTGTTGATCTGCTTTAGCGAACTGTATCGCGTCTGCCCTTGGCCCATCCCGTATGTTAGAATGTCGTTAGGCGTCGCCCCATCGTTTTTCAGGTCATTCGCCGTCTGCGACATAGCGGGTGTCCCTGTCAGCCACGCGAGCGCGCCCATGGTTAGCAATATTCGTTTCAACATTTTTTACCTCCTTAACAACCTAACAATGCACGCATTTCCAGTGCGGTAGCGGTAGGTTAATTCTCCAACTCCCCATGCGTGCCCAAACACACTCTACCCGCTTCTATGGTTTTTCCAAATGATAATTGAAGTTTCATCAACTTGTGAAATCGCTTCACCGTGTCCGGGGTTGGTGCAGAAACCTGATTTCTGGGCAAGGATACATTGTAACCCTGATCCAACGATCCTTGTAGATTGGCTAGCTGGGAGTAGATATCGCAGGAGGCCCAATACTGCACACCGCATCGTTCATTTCTATCAACTACATCCACAATTATATTCATCAGCGACAATACCGGACCAGCTTTTGAAGACCTGTGACATTGTTATCGAACTGATTGAACTCATCGGCAGGATGGATATGGAGGTTGAGCAGTCGTTTACCGACATCAATTCCGGCAAAGTTGTCATTTGCATTATCGTCGGTTGTGGGTTAATCGCGTCTTGCAATCGGGACATCGTGAAACTCCCCTTCATCTGTGCAGAGCAAAATCCGTCCGTGGACTGATCAAGCTTGCGACGGTCCTGTGAAGCCCAAGATGTGACGATCCAGGCCACGCGCTGAACAGGGTCACAAAAAGACTAAAGCGACTGCATTCAGCAGCCCCATACTTGCATGGAATGAAGTATAAGTACCTTATACAAGATGTAAGGTTATGGAATTCATGTTTGCATAGCTCGAAAAATATCTAAGACTTGCAATAGATTGGGAAGTATCAATCTTCTCTTCCGACGTACGGCTGTTGATCTGAACTCCGTCGAGTAGACCTTCGCAAAATCCAGACACAGGGTGCTGGCAACGCAAAAACAATCCGTAGAAAAACATGGATACATCTTGGGGGATCCGCCTCGGAATCCTCACCAATCGAGTGTTACAGGTACATCAACGATAGTGGATAGGAAACATACTTAACACAAACGATTTAGAATGGTGCTTCAACCGATGACCCGGTGTTGAAATTGCTAACGGGCGCTAAGCTTGTTGTTCAATGTGATAGGCCAATACGTCGATATGCGCTTCAGAAAACACCATATTTTTACCAAAGAAACTCAAACTTCTATCCAGTCATCGCCAACCTTCATACGGTGTCGGATTGTGTTGACCCTCCCTAAGGTTTGTTCCAGAAAACAACCTTTCTTTGCGGCATTGATGAGATCGATGACCTTGTCTTGCGCGTCGGCGCTATCAATCATCACGTCAATATCAAAGGAATGCGGTGCCGTTTCGTAGATGCGGCCTTTTACTTCCCAATCCCAAACCACTCGGGTGTCTACACTCAGGTCGTTGATTGATACGCCCATGCGCTTCGCGAAAGCTCTGATTTGAGTCATGATACAGCCGGTCAGGCCCGCAACGAAAAGTGCCAAAGGTGGTGGCGCGGTGGCGTCTCCCCCATGGAAGGAACCTTCGTCGGTCGCTAGCTTGAAGGGGCCCTCTTCCATTGGGCGTGTCATATAGACGTCCAGATCATTGCGCATTTTGCCAACGGCTTGACCGTGACAATCAAATTGGACCTGAGCCTTATCGGGCAGGCCACTGTTGGGGTTAGGTTCGTTCATCTTTATCCTCGTTTAGGTTGATAACCGGGTTCGATCTTGAACCCGTCTATGGTATGATGTTTGCGCATCAGAAATTGACCCGGTCGCCACCTTTAAGTTCCAAAATTTCTCGGGCTTCGGTTGGAGACGCGATGGACATTCCCAATTCTTCAAGAATAGTTCGTATTTTGCGGACCTGTTCCGCGTTGGATTTTGCAAGCTCACCTTTGCCTATGAAGAGTGAATCTTCCAATCCAACACGTACATTACCACCCAGCATCGCTGATTGCGTGATGAACGGCATTTGGTGACGCCCGGCGGCGAGAACCGACCAGACGTAATCGTCACCGAAGAGACGATCTGCGGTTTGTTTCATGAACATGACGTTTTCCATATCTGCGCCGATGCCGCCCAGAATACCGAAGATTGATTGCACCATGAACGGTGGTTTGATCAGTCCCTGATCAACAAAATGGGCCAGATTGTAGAGGTGCCCGATGTCGTAACATTCGTGTTCGAACCTTGTGCCACACCCTTCGCCAAGATGTTTGAGGATGTATGCTATGTCCCGGAATGTGTTTCTGAAAATGAAGTCGTCACTGGCCTCAAGAAATGGCTTTTCCCAGGCGTGCTTCCATATGTCATATTTAGACGCGAGGGAGTGGAGTGCGAAATTCATCGACCCCATATTGAGTGACGTCATTTCCGGCTCGGCCTGGATTGGCCCCGCGAGCCGTTCTTCAACAGTCATACCTAGGCCACCGCCTGTCGTGATATTGATCACGGCATCGGTTGACTGTTTGATACGTGGCAGAAATTGCATGAACACATCAGGATCAGGCGTTGGCTGTCCGGTCTCCGGATCGCGGGCATGGAGATGGATAATCGACGCGCCAGCTTCCGCCGCTTCGATGGATTGTGTGGCAATCTCATCAGGCGTTATCGGCAATGCGTCAGACATGGTGGGGGTGTGAACACCGCCTGTCACAGCACATGTGATGATGACTTTCTTCATTTTACGAGCCATGGATTTCCCTTTTCATTCAGTCGTTAAAAATGGCGACGGCGCGGGTGAACCCGGCGGATGCGCCCTTGATTTTCCACGGGAAGCAGGAAATTTCGAAGCCGCTTGCCGGCAGTTCTTGGAGATTGCCGAGTTTTTCGATATGACAATATCCAATTTCCATTCCCGCCCGATGGCCTTCCCAGATAATTGACGGGTCACCGTTTTTGGCAAATTCCTGCGCGGTATAAACAAAGGGTGCATCCCAACTCCATGCGTCTGTACCCGTTACCCGCACACCGCGCTCGGTAAGATAAAGCGTTGCCTCGCGCCCCATACCACAGCCCTTGGACAGATAGTCGTCCTGCCCGTAATGCGCACCGGCAGATGTGTTGACGACAACGATATCGAGAGGGTGGAGGTCGTGGCCGATGCGTTTTAACTCGGCTTCTACATCAGTAGCAGTTACCACATAACCATCAGCGAAATGGCGAAAGTCGAGTTTGACGCCCGGGTTAAGGCACCATTCCAAGGGCACTTCGTCGATGGTGATCGCCCGCTCACCATTATTCATCGTCGAATGATAATGGTAAGGCGCATCAAGGTGAGTGCCGTTGTGGGTGGCTATTTGAAGAAATTCCACAGCCCAACCTTCACCACCGGGTAGTTGATCTACGGTGAGGCCGGGGAAAAAACCGGTCATACCTTCAGCAGATTGCTTGTGATCTACATAGTCAATCCTGGGCAACATGTTTGGCGGGTCGGAGGCGATCTCGGCTTCCATGGCAACGGTGATATCAACAAAACGGCGCGGCATGATTTTCTCCAGAATTAAATAAGTGCAGTCGCGAGACTTGGGAACGCCAGCACCGCAATGAGGACGATCAACATCATCAGCGCAAAGGGTGCGGCCCCATAGAATATGTCGCCAAGGGTGATCGTTTCATCGTCAAGCGAAGATTTAATGACGAACACAGAAATACCGAATGGTGGCGTGAGTAAACCGATCTCAACCGCCAATACGGTGATGATGCCGAACCAGATCAGGTTCACGTCCATGCCGGATACGACGGGTAACATCAGGGGCACAAGAATGAGCATGATGGACGATGAATCAAGGATGGTCCCCATCAAAATCACCAAGGCGACGTAGGCCAATATGACGCCCCAGAAGCCGATATCCGCCGACGCAACAAAGCTACCAAATCCGGCAGGCAGGCCGGACAAAGCGAGCATGCGGGAATACATTTGTGCCGCGATAATGAGGAAGCAGATTGATGCGGTGACCAGGCCGGTGTCGGTCAGCACCTGCCAGAAATCTTTCAGGCTGAGTTTTTGTCTCAACAGGCCAATCACGATTGCCCCAAGACAACCAACGGCCCCGGCTTCGATGGGGGTGAAAAACCCGCCATAAATGCCGCCAAGTACAAGTAAAATGAGTGCGGTGATCGGTAATCCCTTTGCGAGCATATCCGCCGTCGACAGTTGGTCATCGCCATCCAGATCGTTGGTAATATTTTCACCAACGAATCTGGGAAAAAATGTTGCCATTGCGATAACACCAAGACCAAACACCGCCGCTAACAACAGGCCCGGAATAATGCCCGCGATAAACAAATCACCAACAGATTGTTCCGTGAGCAGGCCATAGAGAATGAGCAGCAGACTTGGTGGAATTAACATGCCCAGCACGGACGAACCCGCAACGACACCAACGGAAAAGCGTTTGGTATATCCATGACGCACCATTTCTGGAACAGCGATGCGGGTGAAGACTGCAGCGGATGCAATCGAGATGCCAGTGATGGCGGCGAAGATCGCATTTGCGCCAACCGTCCCGATGCCCAGGCCGCCGCGAAGCCGCCGAAATAATTGATTGGCCACGTCAAAGGCATCGCGCCCCATACCTGTGACGGATACCACATAGCCCATCAAAACAAACAGCGGCACAACACCGAAAAAATAACTTGAAATGGTTTCAGATGCAGCAAGTGCCAAAAGCTTGCCCGCCAGAATCGGCGACCCCTTGATGATCCAAACGCCGACATAGGAGGTCAACATGAGGGCGAACGGCACCCACAGGCCGCCATAGACCAGCACAATCATGACGCCCAGCGAAGCGAGACCAATTTCGATATTGCTCACTTGCGAATTCCATCCGGTCGGCCATTCCAGAAAGTGCGGAAGGCATCACTGGCTGAAAGTATGAGTTGGACGATAAGCGCGATACATCCGATCAGAATGATAAATTTAACTGGCCAGATCGGTGCGGTGAAATCCCCGATCGTTCCTTCAAATGTGTTGCGTGTCCACGACTTTAAAAAGAGCGGCCATGAAGCGCCCAAGAGTTGCACCATGATACCAATCGCGCTGCAGCAGAAAACAACTTCGACCAACGCGCGGAAGCGGGGTGAGCGACTTTCAATCATGCCTAAAACGGCATCTGAACGTGTCAACTTGCCCATTTGATACGTGTGGGCAACCTGTAAAAAGACGATGGCGACAATCGACATGGATACCATTTCCGGAACCCCGGATATTGGCAGACCCAGGGTTCCACGTCCGATCACATCCGCATTGACCAATATCATAACCGCAAGAATGAGCAGCGTGCCGATGACGTTCAAAGCCATCGTTACGGTGTTAATTGCGTTGCGAATGGGGCCAACGGGCCGCCGGGGAATACCCCCGGCGACCTGATGATTGTCGTTGAGCGTCATGGTATTTCGACCCGCAAGCTTAACTGCTATTCTTTGTCCCAATCCCGCACAGGTGTCGCACCAGCGGCACGCATTGTATCCATATAGATCTTCAGGACTGCAGTTCCGGGTTTTCCTTCACCATCGAGCCTTGCCGCCCACACCTTGGCAACATTGTCCATGCCCGCAGCCCACTTCTGACGGAAGGCGAGATCAACCTCTTTTACGGTTGCGCCCTTCGATTTCATGATCCCGAGGAACTTGGTAACCGATGCGTCGAGGTCCTGATGATAAGCAATGCGGTCGGCTTCGGCCGCAGATTTAAGCGCTTTCTGCACGATCTCCGGCTGGGCGTCATACCAGTCTTTGTTGGCAGCAAAACCACCGGCGTATTGAGCGCCAAAACCAATTTTGGTGATATGCGGTGCGACTTCATAAAGCTTGCCCGGTAGGGCTGCTGAAGCGAAAACAATCACGCCATCGTAAACACCGGTTTTCATTTCGTTGTAATAAGTGGTCAGGTTTCCGGAAACGCCAACCGCGCCGGTTCCTTTTAGCCAGTTTACAGCCGGGCCGGGCGCGCCGATCTTTTTGCCATTAAGGTCGTCGATTGAATTGATGGGAAACTTGGTCATTAACAGATAATCGTCAATGCCGATAGCGCCACCGAGATATTCAAGACCATTGTCTTCCCAGGATTTGCGGAGGTCCGGGTTTGATTTGTGCAAGTTGTCAAGCAGTTCGGAAACTGCGGTGGAATCTGACGATACAAAAGGTGTGAAGTAAGTAACGTTCTGCACTGACAGTTTTGCCGGATCGAATAGGCTGGATACCAGGCCCACTTCTGCCAACCCTTCTTCCACCGCTTCCAATTCATCCCCCACTTTGGCAAGTGAACCACCATATTGCTCACTCCAGGTAACGCTGTGGCCACTGCCTTCCAGAGCCTTATTGACGGCGGGAATAAATGTCTTACTGGCATGTTTTACCCAGCGAAACACGGGGGGGTGACCGGCGACAATCGTGGCACTAATTTCATCCGCGTGTGCCTGTTGCTGGACCAACATTGACGCAGATGTTGACAGCCCCAGAACGATGGCGGCAGTTGCTATGAGTTTCTTCATGATATTCTCCCTTGATGGCGCGGATTAATTAAACATGGCTATTCTTTTTCAGCTGCACCTTTTTGAGCAACCAGAGCGCGGATTCCTCCGCAAACATAGATGACTATTTCAGAAAGCATTTCTTCGATATTCCCGTCGTCGCAGGCGCCGTCAGACAGGCGTTTTGAACGGCCGGTTTGAGCCATCATGGTCATGCCGACACCGATGGAAAACATATAGGCCCAGACCGCATCCTTGTGCTGTAACCCTGGCTCGATTTGAGAAAATGCTTCAATAAATTTCTGCGCGATGGGATCGTAGTAGCGCTCGGTAAGCTGTGTATCGCGAACATCGCTAGAGTTGGCGACGGAGACGAGAATGCGCGAATATCCGCCTCCCTGCTTCGACAATTTTTTGCCGGTTTCAATCGTGGGCCGGAAAAGCGCTTCCACCACATCTTCGAGTACAGGGGTTTCACTTGCCGTAAGTATCGCGGAGAGCAATTCCGCCCTGGCACCGTTGATGGTGTTTGCCTGACGGGCAGCCATGGCCTCGAACAATTTCTCTTTATTGTCGAAGTGATAATGAATAAGCGCCTGCGCAACACCAGCCCGCGTCGCGATCTCCCGCATGCTGGCACCATTGAAACCTTTGTCGGCAAATACAAATTCGGCCGCATCCAGAATCGTAGCAAAACGTTTGCCAACTTTTAACGGTGGCTGCGCATCATTGTCCGTCCGTTTTAATGCCCCTGCTGGTTTCACGCCATTCCCGCTTATGCATTTGCAAAATTACTGACTGATCGTTCAGTCAAGAAATCATCGTTTGGAACAAGAGTCAATGACGTGCTGATTGCAGCATGGACACTGTGATTGTTTGAAAAACGCAGATAATGTGAAGTGAATGGCCGCCTACAGAATTGATGACAAGCACTATCTCGAGCCAAATGCTTTCGAAACTCAGCCATTGCGTTGAACACCAGTCAATCAGACCCAAAACAAATCAAGTATTTTTCGAACAGCGCAGTTGCTGCAGATTACGCCGGATAGATTAACGTCGGCGCATGATGGGCGTTAGCATTTTCAACATGGGGGCAGTAATAGAGCAAATCGTAACAGTGTAACATTTGCTAGGTGTTTGGCTGCTCCGCATCGATGAGATTTTGCAACTGTATCCGGAATGTTCTGGCGCCGAGATCAAGACCAAGATTGATGTTTGGTGTTGTCATTGTGGCCATACCCTTGTGAACGGCTTCCAGAATCCTCTTGTCTTCGTTGAACGCCATTATCGCACCTTCATTCATCTTTTCAGATATGGCTTTGTCATTTGGATCGGTATTGCGATGCTGGAACCAGATATACTGTGTGCTATCCTCATCCACCGGGGTCAGAAAATTATATGAAATATTGACATAGGTCTTCTCCACGGCTGGCTTGTCGGGGCCGCCAGTTCCCACCGGTGTGTAGACCGATCTATTGAGGGCGATGGCAGGAAAACACATTTCGTAGTGCTGTTTACGATCGCAATTGCCTTCAAACTTTATCAAAGGTTTATAGTATGGCGAAGCCGGTTGGTCATAAATCCAGCGCGATACTATGACCCCTCGTTCTGTCTTTTCCATCTCAAGAGCTTGATCCTCGGTGCCTCCGCCAGCAAATGACGAGACATGCACCCATGCCACATGGCTGGGGTCAAGAAGGTTATCAGCAACCCAAAGATAATTACATGCAATGGGTAGCATGCCGCCCTCTGTGCAGCCCCAGCTTGGGTCGTCAAAATTTTCTATTTCAAAAATATCATCCGGGTCTGCTTTGTCAGGGTCTCCCATCCATATCCACAGTAATCGATACCGATCAACAACGGGATAGGATTTAACCACTGCCCGGCGCGGTGTCATGCCACGCTGGGTGGGGGAATCAGTGCAAATACCCGAGCAATCAAAAGTCAGTCCGTGGTAACCGCAAACTACGTTATCATTTTCCAATTGCCCCATCGAGAGCGGGAGCTTTCGGTGCGGACAGGCATCTTCCAGTGCCACTGGTTTACCGTCTGAGCGACGATAGAAAACAATCTGTTTGCCTAACAAGGTTTGGGCCTTGAGTGTGTTTTCATAATCCTTGCTCCATCCGGCGACATACCAGCTGTTATATAGGAACATGTGTTTACCCTTTCGTTCTACGCGTTGCGATACACCGCGGAATATCTGACCAAGTTTGCGGAACCAGCCTCAATTCGTCCCTATTCGTCACCGGCGCGCGCTAAACTGTCTTACACCGACTCTTCTACCTTTATGGGCTTCGCGCAAGGCAATGCACAATCCTGATAGAATTATTAAAATGATGCCAATCACAGAAAGCGCGTCTGGTAGCTCTCCGAATATCGCTACGCCCCAGATAACCGCCAGCACCAGTGCTGAATATTCAAACGGGGCAATCTGTTCGTAGTCAGGGTATTTGAGACAGATGGTGGTCTGATTTAAGAGAGACTCTAGCTCATCTGTTGTTTGTATTATGCGGCTTGTTTGCGGTGTTGCAAGCGCCGCGTTTCGATGGTTTTTTGTTTGATCCTTTCTCTTCGCTTCAATATCTCATTTTTGCGCCCGAAGTAGACGTCCGCAGGCGTGAGATTACTCAGGCTCTCGTGGTATCTGTGATGATTATAATGTTCGATGAAAGCTTCGATCTGCCGGTTTAAGTCACTTGGTATGAAGTAGTGTTCCAGCAAGATGCGGTTCTTCAGGGTTTGATGCCAGCGTTCAATCTTGCCTTGGGTTTGCGGGTGATAAGGCGCACCGCGAACATGACCCATGCCTTTGCCATCCAACCACTCTGCCAGATCACTGGATATGTAGCAGGGGCCATTATCAGATAGTAGCCGGGGTTTATGCGCAACGTTGGCCCTGTCGCAGCCTGAGGCCTGAAGCGCCATTTCCAATGTATCGGTCACATCCGATGTGTTCATGGTGGTACACAGCTTCCAGGCAATGATGTATCGCGAATAATCATCAAGGATCGTACTGAGATAGAACCAACCCCAGCCAATGACCTTCAGATAGGTGAAGTCTGTTTGCCACAGCTGGTTGATGGCTGTGGTCTTGTCGCGGAACTCACTGGCAGCTTTCATGACGATAAATGCCGGGCTGGTGATCAGGTCCAGGGCCTTGAGCAGTCGGTACACTGAGCTTTCCGATACAAAATAGGCCTTCGTGTCTGTGAATGTCACAGCCAGTTCACGAGGAGACAGTTCCGGTTGATCAAGGGCCAGATCAATGATCTGTGCCCGTATATTTTCTGGCACGCGGTTCCAGGCTCTGTTGGGACCAGAACGTTTGTCTTCCAATCCTGTCTCACCCAATCGCTGATACAAATCATACCAGCGATAAAAAGTTGGCCGTGAGACGCCAAGCTTATCAAGTGTCACCTTGGCTGGCAGATGTGATTGTTCAACAATTCGGATGATTTCCAGTTTCTCAGATGCTGGGTATCTCATTCGATATCCTCCCCATCCGCGATCATGCTTTTTTTAAGAAGACGGTTTTCCAGCGTGAGATCTGCCACGCATTCCTTCAGATCACGGGCTTCACGGCGCAGACCTTTGACCTCATCGGTGGAAGCCTCACGCACTATATCGCCTGACAGACGCTTTTTACCGGCCTCCATAAACTCCTTCGACCATTTGTAGTACATGCTTTCAGCAAGACCTTCACGGCGGCACAGTTCAGCTATGCTGTCTTCACCGCGCAAGCCATCAAGCACAATGCGGATCTTTTCCTCCGCACTATACTGACGGCGGGTCTTGCGTTTGATGGTTCGGATCAATTTCTCTGAACCTGATCCTTGGGTTCCTGATTTATGTCTCATCTTCGCTCCATAAGGGCTACGATGAACCAAAATCATCTCTTAAGAAAAATCAAACCTCTGTCTCATGAATGCTGACGGGGAACACGATGTTGAAGTGACCGCTGGTAAAGGATCATTGGACGCCATCCCAAAAGTTGCAACAGGGGCATTCCCGGTCGGGTTTGCGGATATCAATTCACTTGTGAAGTTTCTGGACTCCAACCCCGGCGCCCCTGTAACAGCAGTCATGATGGTATACGACAAGCCACCATTTGCAGTCGTTGGCCGCAAATCACTGGGTGTTAGTGCTCCCAAAGACCTGGAAGGCAAAACACTGGGCGCGCCGCCACCGGATGGCGCCTGGGCGCAATTCCCGGCCTTTGCGGCCGCCAATTCATTGGATATGTCCAAAATCAAGGTCGAGCCGGTTGGGTTCCCGACCCGCGAGCCGATGCTGGCGGAAGGTCGAGTAGACGCGATTTCCGGATTTTCATTTTCCAGCTTCCTGAACCTGGTTCGAATTGGTGTGCCGGAAGATGACATTTCAACGATTTTGATGGCCGATCATGGCCTGAAACTCTACGGCAATGCCATCATCGTGAACACCGATTTCGCAAAAGCGAATCCGGAAGTTATTACCGGTTTCATCCGCGCTGTTGCCAAAGGCTGGAAAGAAGCGATCGCTGATCCCAAAGGGGCGGTGACCATGATGGTTGAACGCAATCCAGCAGCCGACGTTGATCTGGAAACGCGGCGGTTGCAACTGTCGATTGATGCAAATGTGCTCACAGACTACGTCAAGAAAAATGGTATCGGCGGCGTAGATGAAGCCCGTTTCGCCGAAGCACTTGAGCAGGTGAAGGAAAACATGGCTATCGCCAATCCGGTAGACGCCAAACTTTATTTCGATGGCGCTTATCTACCAAAAGATGGCAGTTTAAAACTTCAATAGAAATTGCCTTATCCCTCCGCTCGGTATTAACTCTTGCATTGCCGGGCGGAGGAATGAAAGACGATCATGTCTGCTGAAAATTCTCAAATTGAACTGATAGGTGTCACCCATGCCTATCAAACTGCCGCTGGCCCGCTGCCTGTACTTGATGAGCTTTCGTTACAGATGGCGCCAGCATCATTTACCGCAGTCGTAGGCCCGTCCGGTTGCGGCAAATCAACATTAACACGGTTGATTGCTGGCCTATTAATCCCGGACAACGGCGAAGTGCGTTTACACGGGGAACGGGTAACCTCGCCGCGTTCGACCGTTGGTATGGCATTTCAAAACCCTGTTTTACTCGAGTGGCGAACCATTCTCGACAATGTTCTGCTGCCCCTGGAAATCGTGCCAAACTCTCTGACCCAATCGCAGCGTGAAGAACGGGCGCATGAACTGCTTGCAATGGTTGGGCTGGAAGGTTTCGAAGAAAAGAGACCGTCGGAACTCTCCGGCGGAATGCGTCAGCGGGCGTCGCTTTGCCGTGCCATGGTCCACCGCCCGGAAGTCTTGATATTGGATGAACCATTTGGCGCTCTTGATGCGTTTACCCGCGAAGACCTGTGGCAAATCATGCACGCACTGCGGATGAAAGAGCAAACCACCACCGTGCTCATCACCCACGATTTGCGCGAAAGTGTTTTCCTCGCAGACCAGATTGTGGTGCTGTCTGGCCGCCCGGCAACAGCTCAACATGTGTCGCGCTCACCATTGGGGCCGGATCGTGTCGTAGAGGAATTATACACACCGGAGGCCACGGAATTACTAGCGGAACTGCGGCATCAAATTCAGATCGCCCAGGGAAGAGGAGCAGCGGCTTGAACAAGAACCTCACTCGCCAGGTTGGCATTCCGCTCGCAGCAATCCTAATTTTACTGCTGTTTTGGGAATGGCTGGTCTGGGTCAATGGCTGGCCCAACTACAAGATGGCCTCGCCAACAGACATCGGCCCCGCCTTCTGGAAATTTCGCTGGCTGTTTCTTGAATACGGCTGGCAGACGCTATGGCGCACGGTTGCCGGACTGTTTCTTGCGGTTGTATTTGGCTGCCTCATCGGCATGATGATGGGCTTTTCCCGCATCATGCGCGAGGGTCTTTACCCCATTCTGGTTGGCTTCAACGCTATCCCGAAAGCCACCGTTGTGCCTGTACTGGCCCTGATGTTCGTGGGACAGGATAATTTTAACACAGTGTTGATGGCCTTCATGATTTCGTTCTTTCCTATAGCCGTATCGGTATCGATCGGACTGTCTACGCTGGAACCGGAATACCGTGATATTTTGCGCTCATTGGGCGCGAGCCAGTTCACCATCTTCCGCAAAATCGCCCTGCCAAAAACACTGCCGGAGTTTTTTGGAGCCTTGAAAGTGGCCGTCACATTGGCGTTCATCGGTACAAATCTCGTAGAGATAATTCAGCCTCACGGTAAGGGCCTCGGTTTCCTGTTCGACAGCGGTAAGATCAGCGCGGATTATCCATTGATGTTTGCCGTGCTGATGGCTTTGGCTGTTCTGGGCATTGGGTTATTTTACATTGTGGTGTTACTGGAAAGGACATTTGCCGGTTGGGCAGAGCGAACATAGCAACAGCGCACAGGCAACCTATTGAACACTGTTCCCCATCAGCGCCACTAGATGGACTTACCTCTCAGAAAGCTGATGGATTTTCTGATAGTTTTAACAGCTACTGGAAGTTCTTGTGCACACACAAGAACGAGACGTATTTACCGAATAATTTAAACCGAAGACGGTACGTTTGATTGACACAAGCGTCTGCACGATTGCTCAGATTCACGGTGGGAGAATGGATACAACGAACGCTTCAACGGAACGCTCCACCACGAAGTCTTACGGCCTTATGTATCAAAGGTAACAAGGATCAATCCTGATGGAGGGGATTGACTAGGGAGCGGGGCCGTGCGGGGCGCGGTTGTATTGGTGGCTGTGATGGTTGCTTGGGTGGGGTTAGTTGGCAAAGTTGCCAGTGCTAAAGGGAGTGACGCGAACTCGATCAGTTCCGTATCCAACCAATTCCCAAGCAAAACGAGTGAACCACTCTTTCTTTTCTCCTTCGGGCAGGTCGTCTCCAAACTCCATGCGCATGGTATTGTCGAAAATGTCCCAGTAGGTGCATATTCCAAACACAAGGCATATAAGTTCTCCATTCTCGATTTTCTTCAATTTGCTGACGCTCAATCGCTCACTCATAGACGTTTTAATGCCATCTCCCGGCCCCAGAATAACGGGGTCCATAAGCATCATCTCATCATCGTCTGGCGGGGCCATGTCTACATAATCCTTTGGCCAAAACACGATGCATTTTCTAATTTCGAGATGGTAAGCTGGCGTTTGGCCAGCATTTCTTACTGTAAACCAGATGGAAATTCCGTTGTTAAAATCGGAATCCAATTCCGCTGCGTTGGTAACCATATAAGCGCGCAACTGCCTTCTAATTTGGTCTTTCTGATTCATGCTTTGGAATACAGCGTTGGTGTTTGCGTTTTCGGCTGAGTAAGCATGGTTAGAGAAACAAGCCGGGGAAGCTTCTGTAAGCAGCTTTGTTCGGCACCGGCTGCTTGGTCGCGGTGACTTCAATCGTGTGGCCGATGTGAAGCCTCGTCCTCGCAAGGTCCGTGCTGATCGAAAAGCTCTTGCTCAGGTTCTGGCACTGTGGGGTAATACATCTGCGCTGCATCATCTGTCTTTGCTTTCAGACGCCATGCGCTCCGACTCACTTGTGATTACGCCAGAGAGCGAAGAGGTCTTGCGGTCTGCTCATCATGAGTTGCGGGAGATCAAAACGCTGCTGATGAATGCGCTCGGCATTCGAGAGAAGTGACGCCCGATGATCCTGAAAGCCCCACAACGCGGTGGTGCCAAACAATTGGCACAACACCTGACCCGCTTGGATGACAACGATCATGTGGAACTACATGAGATCAGGGGATTCCCCGGCACCGATATTCTCGGCGCCCTGAAAGAGGCCCAAGCCGTCAGTCAGGGCAAAAAGCGCAAGCAGCTCCTGTTTACGTTTCCCTTTCCCCACCCCAAAACGAAAGCGTGGGCATTGAAACATTCAAAGATGCCGTTGAACGGGTTGAGAAGAAGAACGGCCTGATCGGTCGTCCACGTGTTGTGATCTTACACGAAAAGAATGGCCGCTGTCATGCTCATGCAGTGTGGTCACGCATTGATGCACAAACCATGAGCGCACCGGTCCATTGGGAAGCAGGGTCAGAACGTGAAGTGAACTTAGGTTCGACCTCACTGGCGGCACCGAATGCTGCGTCATCCAGCACCTCTAAATATTCCTTCACAGCCCGAGGCACAGTTGGACTTGTCACGGTTTAGTTCCGTGTCCTTGAATTGGATTAATCCCATCAAGGAGAACTATTATGGCACGAGGCCACACAGACGAATTCAAGCGTGAAGCGGTGCGTATTGCGCTGACCAGCGGACTTACCCGGAAACAAGTGGCATCAGATTTGGGGGTCGGCTTTTCGACGTTATCGAAATGGATACAACAATCCCGGCCTGATGACCTTCCACCATCGGTTGATATTGATCTGGCCAAAGAGAATGAGCGGCTTCGCAGAGAGGTTCGTCTCCTCACGGAGGAGAGGGAGATATTAAAGAAGGCAACAGTGTTCTTCGCGGGTCAAAGCAAGTGAGATTTGCGTTTGTCGAAGAACACAGGAAACACGTTCCGGTGGATCGGCTTTGCCATATTCTGAATGTTACATCGCGTGGTTATCGTGCCTGGCACAACCGCCCTGTTAGTCAACGGCAGCGCGATGACATGGTGGTTCTGGCGCACATCCGTGAACAGCATCACTTGAGCCTTGGCAGTTATGGTCGCCCGAGAATGACGCAGGAGTTGAAGGAAGCCGGCCTTGCTATTGGTCACCGCCGTGTTGGCCGCCTGATGCGCGACAACGGCATTCGAGTGGTCAGAACACGCAAATACAAAGCTACGACCGATAGCAATCACCGCTTCAACATTGCGCCTAACTTGCTGGGGCGGAACTTCCAAGCGGATAAACCCAACCAGAAATGGGCAGGTGACATCAGCTACATCTGGACCCGTGAGGGCTGGCTGTATCTGGCAGTGATGATCGATCTACATTCACGCCGTGTGGTGGGTTGGGCTGTCAGCAACCGGTTGAAGAAAGACTTGGCATTGCAGGCTCTCAACCGGGCTTTGGCCCTTCGAAACCCACCGCCGGGCTGCATTCATCATACGGACCGTGGCAGTCAATACTGCTCTCATGATTATCAAAAACGAATGCGTGAACTGAAGTTTAAAGTGTCCATGAGCCGAAAAGGCAATTGCTGGGACAACGCCGTGGTCGAGACGTTCTTCAAAACACTCAAAGCCGAACTCATCTGGCGCGGCACATGGCAAACACGACAGCAAGCAACCGACGCCCTGTTCCAATACATCAACGGCTTTTACAACAGCCGCAGAAGACACTCAGCAATAGGAGGAATGTCGCCCATCAAATTTGAACGAAAAACGAGTTAAACGAGAACAGGATGCGGAATTAATACGGGACAAGTCCATGCCAGATCGCATCAGCCAAGTCAGATATGCGTTGAATTGCATAGACCATATACGCGTCAAGAAAAGTTCCGGACGCGCCAAACGTTGTGCTGCTCGGGATATTGATTGCGATGATTTTCACTTTCGTAAGGAAGTCGGCGTCTTCGCGAGGATCGAAAGGATCGACTCCGGCGACGGCATCAAGCACATGCGCACCATGAGAGAATATTCCGGCGAGTTCTCTTTGCCCGCGCATATTTTTCAAATTCATAACGCCGGTAGCGGTGTTGAACCCATACTCATCGAGCTGCCCAAGCGTGTCCCCACCACTATAGCGGGAAATCAGGTTATCAATATCTCTCCGATAGAGTTCACGCCCGAAAGGCAGGTACTTCTGTTTGATGCCGCAAGAGCTCTCCCACGGGGCTAGCATCTGCCAAGCTGACAGAATTCGTGAAGATCCATCTGCATGGCGAAACCGATTGTGGCCTAGGGGAATTCCCGTGTCGATGACCCCGACAATTATGGAGTCATCTTCAATTTCTGGTAATACTTCGTAGTCCGGCAACCAACCATCGTTACAATTTATGTGGTCCTCAAAACCTTCATTCTTTGCGAAATTTGGGATCGGCACAAACGTATCATATGGCTTATGCGTCTTCGATTCGGGCTCGCCAGATAATGGACTTTGGTTTGGAACCAAAACAGATCTAGCAACCTGATTGCCAAGTTCTTCGGGGTCGACATTTAGAGCTGGTCTTTGAACAAAAGCGAGCCCTAATCCCTTCCACCAGTTTATGTATGGGGAAGACTCTTCAAATCTTTCCCAATTGCTCCATTCACGAATCATGGATTCACTCCGGGTTGCCACTCATCCTGTGCGGTGCTCCAAAACAGGTTAAACAGGTCAGATTTTTCAACGGGATCACCGTTTCCAGCACCAGCCGGGAGAGCATTGGCTAACCAGTTTTGCTCGAAATCCTGATCATCACCCAAAGTAACTCCACTTGACCCATAGTTTGTGCTGAACAATTTACCACCCACAGCAATGCTGTGTACCGCTTCGCCTATCAGGCAGCCAAGTAGCGCACCGGCTGCTGAGTCGACCGGAAAATGCACCCCGGCGATTATCCGATTGATTGATATTCGATGCGCGACTCTGAAATCCATTGCCGGCATGTTCGACGTGCGCGTTGCACCATTATTTGCGGGCATGCCAGTCTTCAATCGATGGAGTACTGTTGCAATTGCATAGGCTTCAACTGCATGACCTGACGGGAATGCAGAGTGATCAGGTGTCTGAATAACGGGCTGGACTTCTTCGGCAAAATCGATGGGCCTCGGCAACCAACAATAGTGTTTGACTTGCATTTCAAGATACATCGCCAACGCCTGAACAATTGACAATAGTTCCATCGTCTTTTCCCGCCGCGACAAGTTGAGCAACGAAACCGCACCAAAAAACGACATAATGTCAGTGGTTTGGAGTGTTATCTCAGGAATCCTATCATCGCGCAGATCCGAGTAGTTGCGGACCCATTCAAGCTGCTTCTTGAGTGTACCCAGATTAGGTGCATGGATTGCGCTGATATTCCTATCATCAAGAACGACAGTCGCTTGGTGGGAAATTCCATTGCCATCAAGTGGCCCCTGTTTGACTTCGAACCGGCCCAATAGCGTACCAAGCAACACCTGATGACGGCGTGCGGGAGAGAGGTATTCCAAGCTGTTGAGTTTACTTGGAGTGTGCGGATCCGCAATGCTTGTGTGATCCGGTCGCCAGTATCCTATGGTCGCATCCTGGGTGACAGCAAGTGCATGCGACAATAGCGCGGAGCCCGGACTTCCAGCATGCTGTTCCCCATGACTTCCAGCATGACTTCCAGCATGACTTCCTGCATGACTTCCTGCATGGCTTCCCGCAACAATGGGCATATCAAATTCTCCTAAATTTCATTCTACAACTGAACTCAACACTACTACCGTGATTCTTCCGTGAACGGACTATCTTTCCCAAATATTGAACAGCCCCAAGTTTTCCAGACTCCCTTGGTTTTCATTTTAGGCTGCCGTTCAAACTCGACGGGTGACAGCATCCGTTTCCCGCATTCTTGCGGTTAGGATTTTAGAACTTATTGATGTAGTCTAACGTATCCTGCCTGACTTCGGTTCGGGTTTTGTAGACCCGGCGGCGCATCCTTTCTCGCTTGAGCAGGTTGAAGCAGCTCTCAGCGACAGCTTTGTCATGGCAATTGCTTTGGCGGCTCATTGAATGCTCGAGATTGTGTGCCTTGAGGAAGGATACCCAATCTGTGCTTGTGAACTGGGAACCTTGATCCGAATGGATCAACAACTTGGTCCTTGGTTTCCCGCCCCATTTGACCATGAGCAGAGCTCGAAGAGTCACGTCTCTCGTTGTACATGCGGCGATCTGTTGAACTGCGAAAGACACTGGGCCTAACCAATACGTATCCATTGTCTGCAGATGCTTTGGCTCACCATATGGGAGTGAAGGTTTGGAGCGAAAACGATGTGAACTGTGTGGACGAGGATGACCTTCATCGATTGTTCCTGGTCAACCCGGAATGCTGGTTCGCACTTCACGCTCCCGCTAGTGCCAGCCGTGCGATCGCCAAGACGGCAAAGTCACCTCGGCCGCGAACGAAGGCTTGATTAATGAATACTGTGCTTGCCTTTTCGCAATTGTGGCGAAGGTCAGCAGTACGAGTTCAGTTTGACTTGTTTGCCTTGATGTCGAACGTCTACTGTGGGCACGTTTTGACGCCCGAACGCGTGTCGCATACGGAGTGTTGCTCGCTGGGATACCAAGTAGCTATGTCCCGATTTTGATGAAAAAGGCTTTGTTTTAGTCGGCTTTGGAGTTTGATCGAGCGTCTCCCGATCCGGTTTCACACCGGTTGCGGGATCAACTTGGCTGGTTTTCTGAGGTTTTGTGCTGTTGCTGCGAGAAGGAATTCATCTTTGGCTCCGTTTGGTCCCCGCAGGCGCAGTCGGTCGAGTTTCATGATGCGTTTGAGGTGGGCAAACAGCATTTCGACCTTTTTTCGCCGTCGTTGTGAATCGACATAAGCGTCGGTCAGCGAGAGCTCGCGGGCCAAATCACGAGCACCTTCATAAATGTGGCGGCCGACATTGCGGACGGGTTGGTTGGGGCAGCAATATTTCTTCAGCAGGCATTCCTGGCAATCATATTTGCTGGCGCGGTAACGGATCGTATTGTCCGCCGCTACAGGAGATTTTCGATTCCGGTAAGCCCGTTGGGTTGGACGCAGCGGTAATCCGATCGGACAAATATAAGCGTCCTTTTCGTGGTCGTAGACAAACTCGCTTTTCTCAAAAGTGCCGTCCTTGCGTCGCGACTTATCGATGATTGGAATATGCGGCAGGATACCTTCTTTGTTGACCAACCAGTTGAGGTTTTCTGCGGAACCATAAGCTGTGTCGGCGACCAGTATCTCGGGGTAGAGGTCAAACGTTTCCCGCGTTCGTACGATCATGGTGCGTGTAGAACCAACCTCGGCCTGTCTAATTGAACGGCTGGCTTCCACATCCACGATAATCGCGTGATCTGTGTCGATCAGGTAATTGTCTGAGTAAGCGAAGAAAGCTGGGCCCTTGAGCGCACCGGTCCATTGGGAAGCAGGGTCAGAACGTGAAGTGAACTTAGGTTCGACCTCACTGGCGGCACCGAATGCTGCGTCATCCAGCACCTCTAGATATTCCTTCACAGCCCGAGGCACAGTTGCTGGATCGAGTGATGATGCGTCCCATTCCTCCTTTGGTGTCGATTTCTGCTTGTTGGCATCTGCCCGAATAATGCTGGCATCAGTCGCAAACACCTCTCCACCAACTAAACCTTCAGCAATGCAACGAGTAACAACGCTCTCAAACAATTGCCAGAACAGATCGCTCTCTCGAAACCGGCCATGGCGGTTCTTGGAAAAGGTCGATTGATCAGGCACGGGGTCGCCTAGATCAAGACGGCAGAACCATCTGTAGGCAAGATTCACATGGACCTCATCGCACAACCGTCGCTCAGATCGGATGCCCATGATGTATCCGACCAGCAACATGCGGATCATCAGTTCAGGATCAACCGAAGGGCGGCCAATGTCGCTGTAAAATGGGCGCAGGTGCGACCGCATATCGCCAAGATCAACAAACCGGTCAATTGACCGCAATAGATGATCATCAGGCACGTGGTCTTCGAGATTGAACTCGTAAAACAAAGCCGATTGAAATTCCTGGCGTGGTCCCAGCATCGCATCAATCTCCCAAATCAATGGGTAAACTGAATCAGCCAATGGTGATTACTTTAAGGCCGACTTATTCATCAAAATCTCCCCAAAGCTGACATTGAACGCTGAACCTGGTGATTTAATCTAAATGGCCAGTCTAGAGACGCATTCCAACGCAAACCAGAATTCGGGCTTATCAACTTTGACGAAATCATAATCAACCGCTGACCTGACAATCCATGGTGACCAGTTACTTATGGCATTCAGAATTGGTTGAGAAGTTGGGAGATCGAACTTCCGAATTTACAAATAAATAGGCCGCGTTAACTGCGGTGTATACCAATTCCAGCAACCTTATGCACCCACCCGGGCTCGTGCCCCGTAATGGCTTTATTGGCTTCTTGCATTTGTCGAGACAGTACGCACAATGCCTGATAATCCTCGCCAGTTGGTGTAAGGTTGATCATGTGACCAATCAGGTGTTTGTGGAATTGCGTCGCTGCATCATCAAATGAAGTCCGTTCCCATTCTTTCATCTGTTTGCGACGCTTGTGTCTGCGCATGTGATTCTCCCTATCCAATCATAGGAATATATTCACATAATAACTTGTCTGTCTACCCGCGTATGCGTGGTTTGCGCACGTTAATTGCAGCAGCATCCAAACTGTTTTTCAGATGCGCTGCATAATGTTTCTCAATCATCTCGACGCTGGTGCGACAGTTTTTGGCAATCTGGTAGATATCTGCACCCTCTAAGAGACGAAATGAGATGTAGCTATGCCTGAGGCTATAAAGCGTCCGTCGATTGCCCTCACGGTCAAATTTAAGCCCCTCAGACGTTAGTATGCGATTGAACTGCTTCTTGTGATCAACAGGAAACAGACGGTCAGTCGGTTCCGGTTGATTACGCTCTTTCATTCTCTCAAATGGTCGAACAGCACCGGTGGTGCTTTTGCAATACCCAACACCGCGTTTACCGCGCACCTCTATCTCGAGGATCGTTTCGCCGGTGGCGTCATCTTCAACGATCTCAACATCACGGTATTCAAGCCAGTTGGCTTCATCAGGGCGAATACCTGTGTTTGCCATAAATAGTATCTTGTCATGCAATTGGGCTGCTAGATGCTTTCTTCTACTATCTGGTGCTTCGCTTACATTTTGTCGCGTGGCTTGATAAAGTTGCTTGTATTCCGCAGGCGAAAACCACGCCCGATGAGCCACTTTTGAAGACGCTTTGTAGGGTGCTGAAACATCTGGTACATGGGTGAGCCATTGATGTCGTACCGCAGTTTTCAACACCAACCTGAGTGTCACTACTTCATGGTGAAGTGTACTTCGTGAAGGAACGCGTTTGCCGTCCTCACTGTTCATTCGAGAGATACGATATTCCTGCACGGTTCCTGCATTGATTTTCGAGAGTCCCATGCCACCAAAAAATGGTATCAAGTGCATTCTAATACGTCGGTAGTGATCTTGTACCCAGCGTTCGTTGCGCTCACCCTCCGTAAGTACCTCATACTCCTTTTTAAATTGCTTGGCTGCGTCACTAAAAGTTCGTTCATTGAGAACCTCACCACTTGCAGCTTTGCCACGTAATTGCAAATACCAGTCTTCGGCGAAGTCTTTTGCTTGAGCCAAGCTCTTTTCTTTTGTGCTAATGCGGCGATTTTATCCCGCCAAATAGGTAGAACACTGCCAAATTTTGCTTTCAAGGCGGCGATATACGTGAACTTTTCCGCCAAGAATCGAATGTGTCTCGGGCATTATGCAATGTCCGCTGTATAAGTGTAAAACTGTGCAAGAGTTGTGTAACAATAGATTAGAGAATTCTAAAAATCAAGATTCTCATTATGCTGTTGTATATATTGTATTTAATGGCAGGGGCAGCAGGATTTGAACCCGCGACCTACGGTTTTGGAGACCGTCGCTCTACCAACTGAGCTATACCCCTACGGTTTCGCAACGCATTTAGAGATGTTGCTGCGTTGGCATACTGGGTATGTCTTATCAATTCAAGCATCAAGAGCAATTTCTTGCGTTGAGCCGTAAAAATGCCGCCGGAAAAATTCGTCAGCCAATATTGCTGGTGCGGTGTCATAACCATTTTACGATCGTCACTGCGGATCGCAGGTTGATAGGTCACCCGTATACCGTACCCAGTCTGGTACAAACGCTCGGGTTACTACCAGATCAGCTACCCGAGCATACGCAGCCGACTTACTTCTTAAACACCATACGGACCGCCACTGGCGTGACACGAGTGATGCCTGATAGGCTCGCCAGTTTTTGAAGCATATCAACACCGGCATCGATACCAAGGTCTTCCGTTGATACCATCACGAAATCCGCAGTTGTTACCAGAACTCGATCTTCTGACAGCCGGGCGACCAGCATTTCGGCGTCGAATTCATTATCAATGCCCGCGAAGGACAATTTAGCCTCGATTTCCATGACCTGCGTTTCACCAACATCCATGCTGTTTACTTCAGCCATATCGATCTTGCCGGTTATTGTCGCGGTGGCTTTGCCCTCCTGAAAGACATGTTTGGCCATGCGTTCATTGCGAATATCGATATTGGTCTCGACACTTGCAAGGTCAATGGTGATCGCCATATCACCATTTTCCTTGACCACGCCAGTGACGTTATTGAAATGGTGCACTTCGCCGACCGTATCTTTTTTGACAGAGCCAAAGGCGATACGTGATTCTTCAGCGACAGAATTCCAGGTGATATGACCACCTGCAAAGGATGGCGTGGAAATCAGCAATGATGTGGCAAAGGCAAGGCTTGCAAAAATTTTCATGGGTATGACCCTCCGTTAAATAAATTCAACAGCGAAAAGCTGTATCTATACAATAACGGACTAGGGGCGGAATTTATTCAATTTATTTCACTGTTTCGTTGGAACGATCACCGGTCCAACTTTCCGACAGAGCCGTATTAAATTCCGCACCAAGCAGGATGAGAACGGAAAGACAATAAAGATAGACGATGGCGATCATCATGCCCGCAAGACCTGCATAAATGGCTGTGTAATTTGCAACGTTTTGAAGGTAGAGGCCGAACAGCTTGGAACCAATGATAATGCAGACAATTGTCAGGATGATTCCAACCGTGATGGATGGGCGTTTATCCCGCAAGTCAGATAAAAAACGATGAAACCCAAAAAGAATAAGGGCTAGGATCAGGATTGCTAATCCGTATTGGAACAAGGTGACCAAATACGAAAACTGCCCCAACCAGTTTAATTTTCCGGCTACAAATTGCCAGACCAAAGGTGTCGCCACCAATATAAAGGCCGCGACGATCAGGCCCAATGCACCAATCATGACAAACAGGGCACCCTGTATGCGACGCCAGATAAAGCTGCGGCCTTCGGCCACCTTATAGGCCCTGTTCAGCCCGTCGCGGGCGCTTTCAACACCATTGGTCGCAAGTATTAATGCCACTATCGTACCAATAGAAAAGAATTCACCAGCCGGTTGAGACAAGAGTGCCTCGACCGTTTGTTTGATCGGCTCAGCGCTGTCGGCGGGCCAATGGCCGAGCACAATATCGATTGTCTGATCAGCCAGAACCGGGTCCCCATAAAGACGCACGAGCGCTGCAATTAGCATGAGAAATGGGAACAATGAAAGAAGCAAAGACAAGGCAAGATTCGACGCGTTCGATAATCCGCCATCATAGATCAGGCGGGTAATTGAGTGTCGGAATAGATCTACCACCCTTCTCATGAAGTTGGTTTCTTTTTGTTCTGATGTTTATGTAACGCGCATTTTTTATTTGCACCCGTGCCAGGGGCGTTTTCGAAAATACACCTTTGTGTCGGCGGGTTACCGCATGTTCTGGTCAATCGCTTGAACCCAACACATTTTCCATTTGGCCCTCGATAGCCCGGCCCTCCTTTACATCCACATCCGCGACACTTTGGCTGCTCCGAGCAAACCCTGTGTGCTAAAACTAAATCGGCGGGCACTATTGTACCCGCCGAAAAAAGACCTATCAAAATGAGTTTTCTAAACAATCACTCAATAATTTCGGCGACGATGCCGGCGCCGACTGTTCTGCCGCCTTCGCGGATCGCGAAGCGCAGGCGGTCTTCCATGGCGATTGGCACGATCAGTGTTACTGTCATCTCGACATTATCACCGGGCATAACCATCTCGGTGCCAGCTGGAAGCTCGCAAATACCGGTCACATCCGTGGTGCGGAAGTAGAATTGCGGACGATAGTTGGTGAAGAATGGTGTGTGACGACCACCTTCCTCTTTCGTCAGAACATAGGCTTCGGCACGGAACTTCGTGTGCGGCTTAACGGAACCGGGCTTGCAAAGAACCTGACCACGCTCAACCTGTTCGCGGTCAATACCACGGATCAGCGCACCAATGTTATCACCAGCTTCCCCACGGTCGAGGAGCTTGCGGAACATCTCAACACCGGTACAGGTGGTTTTCTGCGTGTCTTTAACACCAACGATTTCAATCTCGTCGCCAACGTTCACAACACCGCGCTCAACACGACCCGTCACAACCGTACCACGGCCTGAGATAGAGAACACATCCTCAATCGGCATCAGGAACGGCTGGTCAACAGGGCGCTCCGGCTGTGGGATATACTCATCAACAGCCGCCATAAGCTCCTTGATCTTCTCTTCACCAATTGCAGGATCGCGGCCTTCAACAGCAGCAAGCGCAGAACCGGAAACGATTGGAATATCATCGCCCGGGAATTCGTAAGAAGAAAGAAGCTCACGCACTTCCATGTCAACGAGCTCAAGAAGCTCTTCATCGTCAACCTGATCAACTTTGTTGAGGAAAACAACAAGCGCCGGCACACCAACCTGACGGGCAAGCAGAATGTGCTCACGGGTCTGGGGCATTGGGCCGTCAGCTGCTGAACAAACAAGAATAGCGCCATCCATTTGGGCAGCACCGGTGATCATGTTTTTCACATAATCAGCGTGACCGGGGCAATCAACGTGGGCGTAGTGACGGGCATCAGTTTCATACTCAACGTGGGCTGTCGAAATCGTGATACCACGGGCTTTTTCTTCCGGTGCACCGTCAATCTCGTCATACGCCTTGAAGTCACCAAAATACTTCGTAATCGCCGCCGTCAACGTCGTCTTACCATGGTCAACGTGACCAATCGTGCCGATGTTACAATGCGGCTTGTTTCTCTCAAATTTTTCCTTAGCCATGGTCGTCCTCGTTCTGAGCGCATGTTTGAATCAAACGGCTAAATACCGTTGCGCGGCATATAAAGGGGATGAGAGTTCACCGCAAGGTGCGGTGATATGATGGTTTGGAACGGTAGATATTGAAGTCGACGGGATGGCAGCAAGCTCTCCGTTTGTCCTTGTCGTTTCAAAGACAATCCAGAGCCGCTTGCTCGGAACCTGCGGCACTGGATTCCCGCGGTAAGCGGGCATGACAATGGAGGGGACGGCGCACACCATTGATCACAATCGACAGCAGGTCGTCGCGGCAATAATTCCATTGTCAATCGACCCGCCATTCGCACACTCGACAAGCGTCTCAAAAAACGACATATTTCATCAATGAACAGAAATATCGATATATTCTGGCGATTGGAAAACCAGGGCCACGCCCGGGAGGATTGAATGATGACGTTTTTAAAGATCGGTACAAAAACCCGTTCGGGGATGAAATTGCTGGCGGGGACTTCAATCATGGCCGCAAGCCTGTTGATGGCCACAACGGCATTTGCGGCGCCTTGCATGAAAATTACCTTGACCGGAACGCAGGGCGGACCACCGGTTTTTAAAGGGCAGGCAGGCGCAGGAACTCTTGTTCAATATGGCAGTGATGAAAATAAATGTGGTGCGGTCAAACTTCAGTTTGACGCCGGACGCGGCACAACACAAAGCCTGTCGAAGATTGGCGTACCGGTTGGCAAATTGAATGCGATCTTTTTGACACATATGCATTCCGACCACACCGAAGGGTTGACGGAACTCATGCAATTGCGATGGCATTTCCTGTCGAAAGGACCGAAAGTTGATTTTGTCGTTTCCGAAGACGCCAAATCTCCGAGGGGCCACGTGCTCAGTGGTCGTAATTTCGCAAAACATATCGGCGATGCGCTTATTCATTCAGGAGAAATGGCGCAACGCCTTGCGGAAAACCCCAAACGGGCGCCCGGTGGACCAGCCGACCTGATCAATGTCATGGCGTTCCCACCGGCTTCCGAGCCCACAGTGGTCTGGTCGTCGGGAGACGTGAAGGTGAGCGCGATTAACTCCCGGCATATTCCTGGCCACGCATCCTATCGGGTTGATACGCCAGCGGGCAGCGTCGTGATCGGCGGGGATGCGGGCAACGACAAACCCAAACCACCCCGATCATCGTCAACGTCCGAGCAAGTGGAAAAACTGGCGAATGGGGCAGACGTTATCGTCCACTCAACTATCCATCCTGTCATGGGGCCGGATAAAGACAGCGGGTTTCCACCTCCGATCTATTTCCGTCAGAGCACGGCAACTGACTTGGGAGCCATGGCAAAACGGGCGGGGGCAAAACACCTGATGTTGACCCACCTGATCCCGCCCATGGGCGCCCCGCGTCAGGGGCCTTACCCGATACCCGGTGGTGCATTGAGCGAAGCGTCCTACAAGGATGCGGTTACGGATGGTGGTTTTGGCGGCAATACGGTTGTTGGTCAGGATCTGGTGACCCTGCAACTACCGGCTAAATAAAAGCAGAATATTCCCCAGCCGATAGTTCGGCTGGGGAATGATAATTCTTACATGTCCATCTGATAGCTGGCGGGCACATAGCGGAAGCCGCTGCCTTTCGCTTCAACAAACCCCAGCGCCGGGAACGGCATGTGATACCCGATAAACGGAATGCGGTCAGCCGCCACCATGCCGAATATCTTTTTGCGTGACGCGGCAGCCGCAGCTTTGTCAGCGTCAAACTTCACTTCCCATTCGGGGTAGGCCAAAGACCAAACAAAATGGTTCGCCGTATCAGCCGCCAGTAGCACCTGTTTTCCAGCACTTTCGACCATAAAGGTCATGTGACCCGGTGTGTGGCCGAACGCTGCAACCGCTGTGATGCCGGATGCAACGGAATCACCGTCCTTGATGAAAGTGATTTTCTCCGCCAGCGGTTTGACATTGCCGGCGACCATTTTACCAACGCGATTATCCGCGCCTTTGGTGGTCCAGAAATCATATTCAGTGCTGCCAGTTACATAACGGGCATTGGGGAAAGCCGCTTTACCATCGGTCATCACACCGCCGATATGGTCCGGGTGCATGTGGGTGATAACAACGATATCCACCTGGTCTGCGGTGTAACCGGCGCTTGCCAGAGCGCCTTGGATATTGCCGCCACCGCCAGCCCCAAGACCTGTATCAAACAGCGCCAGTTCAGAGCCGGTATTCACCAGTGTTGGTGTAAAATAAAACCGCCCGGCGTCGGTGGGAATAAAATTCTCGCTGGAAGCCTTGGCAAATGTGTCTTTATCGACATTCATGCCAAAAATTGTCTGCGGGTCGGGCACGTTTCTGGCACCGTCCAAAAGGGTGGTAACCTCCATGTCCCCCAGCTTAAAGCGGGAATAGGGCGCGGAAGATGCGCCTTTCATCTCAGCTTTTGCCGATACAGGGCTTGTGTTGAGTGCAACGCCTGCTGCTAGCGGGGCAACGGCTGCACCCAACAGGGCTTTCCTTCGTGTTATAATAACATCACTCATGATCTTCTCTCCTCTTAAAATATTCAGGGTCTGGGCTTGAAAATAAACTTTTCGATTTCACGCTAACATCACAGACGCGGAACGACCGACTAAATAAAGATTACATTTATGTTATTCTTATGGAGGCCAATAACTTTGATGGTAGAATAGGCGGACCCGAGCAGCCGACTGCGATACAATCGCAACAGGCATATTTGAAATATATGGAATGGATGGCGCAAATCGAGTCCCACCGGCGAAGCCAGTTTACAAAGAATTGAGGGTTCGCTTGCGAGGTAAATCAGACGATTGATACAATTGATGCGGGAAATTTGGAGCGGGTGAAGGGAATCGAACCCTCGTATTCAGCTTGGAAGGCTGCTGCTCTACCATTGAGCTACACCCGCATGACGCACACCATAGGCGAACCGGAGCGCCGCGCCAACTCTTAAAGGAAAAAGAGCAGATTACTGGCTGGTGGAGGAGGCTGGATTCGAACCAGCGTACGCTAAGCGAACGGATTTACAGTCCGTCTCCTTTAACCACTCGGACACTCCTCCAAGCCAGCAGGCGCGTTATGACGATTGGTGTTTTGCCTGTCAACAAAAACAAATGATTAAGGTCGATTCCGATACATACAATTACGATTTTCATGGCAATGGCCGCCTTGCCCATGATATTGGCCCTTCATGAAACAGAACCGCCCCCCAAAACCGGACCGCAAAAATTTACATGCCGGTTCCAAACCGCCCGGTAAAAGGTCACACGGAAAAGAAACAGGAGGAAAAGGCGCGCGGGGAAACAGTTTAAAACCAAAATCAGGGCGCCGCAGTGGGGGTAATAATGCGTCCGGTACTGAATCGCTGCTGTTATACGGCATGCATACAGTTCGTGCCGCCCTGAAAAACCCGAACCGGCGGAAAATAAAGCTCTATGTGACAGAAAATGCCGTCAGTCGGCTTGGCGAGGCCTTATTGGCAAGCTCATCCGTTGAAATGGAAACAAGACCGGCCCGTTCGCTTGACCAACTCGTCGGTGCAGAAGCAGTTCATCAGGGTGTCGTGTTGGAATGTCTGCCTCTGGATACGCTCGACGCGTCCGAGCTCTTCAATCTGGCTGATGCGAAAATCATTCTGGTTCTCGATCAGATCACAGATCCCCATAATGCCGGTGCGATATTGCGGTCGGCAACGGCATTGGGGGTCGATGCAGTTTTGACCACCAGCCGCAACTCTGCCCAAGAGACTGCTGTGATGGCCAAATCGGCCAGCGGTGCGCTTGACCTTATTCCGCTCGTTCAATTGCGAAACCTATCGAAAGGCCTGCAGGAACTCAACGATATGGGATTCACCAGCATCGGCCTCGATAGTGAAGGGCCACTTGTGCTCGAAGAAACGCTGAAGGAATCACGCGCAACACAGGTCGCCTTGGTGTTAGGGTCCGAAGGAAAAGGCTTGCGCCAACAAACACGAGAAACCTGTTCGGCCCTGGCACGTATTGACATGCCAGGGCCGATCAAATCTCTCAATGTTTCAAACGCAGCGATCCTGTCGCTTTACGTTGTTGCCGGTCACCTACGCGCTTCATCAAGGTAGACGAAGTCAGGAAAGCGTACATCATAGGCTTCGTTGTCGCGGTAATAGCGAAAATTTGAGCTATTGATCCTATTTTGGCGACGTGCCGCCCGGCGGTCCGCGCGTTCTTCAGCAAGGCGTTTCATTTCATCTGAAACACGAATGATTTTTGCGCGCCTGCGAGTGTGTGAGGGACTGGCAAGTTCGCGTAATGCGCTCGATGAAAAACCATCATTCCTGAATACGCGACCACGGAAACTGCGTCGGTTATTCTCTCTCAGCCTCAATCTACTATTAAGTGAACGAAGTGTTCGCACATCCCGGTCTCGACTGCTTCGAATTCGGCTTCTCAGGTTACGATTCACATCGCGGCGACTTAAAAATCTGCTGGTGCTGGCCTGATTTCCACGAAATACGACGTTATTTCCCGCGATTGTACGAAAACCGCGACCATCCGCATAGGCGGGGATTGAGGAAGTTGTTGTTCCAAGGAACACCAATGAAAAAGCAAGCGCGATGTTGCGTATGAATAATGTGGACATGTGTCCTCCTGACGGAGATTCCGTCTGTCATAGTTAAAATGACAAGGAGCCGGTGGAGGCGCATTTACCTCCCGACACACTCGATGTCGCCACATCACATATAAGTTTGGGGCGTCACTTAAGGTTAATCAAGGGTTAAGGAACAGACTTTGGAAAGAATTGATAAATATGGTAAATATGCAGATCAGGCTGCGTGGGAAATGTCCTGTACAGCTGCAAATGCCCGCTCGATGACCCGCTCGTCGGCATCGGCATGGGCTGCATCAACGGATAGAATCTGTCTGTACCGGCGTGCCCCAGGCTGCCCCTGGAACAGGCCGATCATGTGGCGGGTAACGTGATGAACTCTCCCGCCATTTTTAAGGTGCCGACCTGTGTATTCCATCATGGCCTGGCAGACCTGTTCCAGGTTGATCTTCTGGAGTGTACAACCGCCATATAACTCGTCGACTTTGGCGAGGATCGCGGGGTTTTGATAGGCCGCTCGTCCGATCATAATGCCATTTAACGACGCGGCCGGGTTTATATTGAGAATTTCAGTTCCGGTTTCCGGGGTGAGAATCCCGCCGTTAATGCCAATAAAATGATCCGGATAAGCGCCCTTCAACTGCCCCACGAGAGGATAATCGAGAGGCGGCACATCACGATTTTCTTTCGGGCTCAAGCCTTTTAACCAGGCTTTACGGGCATGGACCCAAAGAGCATCGCAGCCCTTTTCAAAAACCGCATCTGTCATTCTAAACAACGCGTCACGGGCATCCTGATCATCGACACCAATGCGGCACTTTACCGTTATTGGAATATCTACAGCGTCTTTCATTGCTGCAACACAGCGCGCCACAAGTTCTGGTTCCCGCATCAAACACGCACCAAATGTGCCGCTTTGGACGCGGTCTGACGGGCAACCGACATTGAGGTTGATTTCCCGGTATCCCCATTGTGTACCGGCCTTTGCCGCATGGACCAGTTTCTCAGATTGAGAGCCACCAATCTGTAATGCAAGTGGATGTTCGACCGCATCGAAATCAAGATGGCGCGCCACGTCGCCGTGTATTATGGCATCCGCAACTACCATTTCGGTATACAGAAGCGCCTCTCGTGTCAGCAGCCGGTGGAAATAACGGCAATGGCGGTCCGTCCAGTCCATCATCGGGGCGACGGCGAACAACTTTGCGTTATTAATTAATGCGGTTTGGTACATTAGCCTGTCTTTAGGACCGCACGGCATCATGACCTGAAACGGTCACCACGATTTCTGGGTCACTGCTGATAAACGCCATTTCCATGCCTGTTACCTGTCGATCATGTGGCGATTGATTACCGAACCGCCTGACGTTCTCATACATTATTTTGATACCAAGGCCATAAAATTGTATTTTTCTTGCAATGTGCAATTTGGTAAGCGCAAGTGGAAACCCAAATGAACAAACGCGCAAAACGTCGTGGTCCCTGATATCAAGATGCTTTCGGCAACCCGGCAATTCCGTACCCGTCCACAAGGTCATCCGGCTGGTGCGACATCATTGAGGAATTATGCTACCGCATGCCGCTTATAAAAGGATTGGTTTCGAGGGCAAACCGCCTATAATGAAACCACATTTGACTATGTCCCGGCATTGGCCCAGCCTGATTTCGATGACATCAGCTGACTTTGTCTGTTCAAGACTTAAAATAACCAAGGGAGAATACATATGAAAAAACAAACATATTTAAGGGGCGAAGCTGCAAAGCTGACAGCCGGTCAGATTGATAGACGCCAGTTTATCATGTCTGCACTTGCTGCAGGTGTAGTTCTGCCAACAGCCATGTCCATGGCGGGAGATGCCATGGCCGCGACACCCAAAAAAGGTGGCAAGCTTCGACATGCAACAGGATATGGTGGTACGAACGACACCGTTGATCCATCCACATCCAACAACGGGTTCACCCAAAACGTAATTTATTCCCGTGGTAATCACCTCACCGAAATTGGCCAAAATGGAAAGTTGCGTGGGGAATTGGCGGAGAGCTTTGAACCGGCCGATGGCGCTTCCAAATGGATTTTTAACCTTCGTAAAGATGTGACGTTCCACAACGGTAAAACACTGACCGCCGATGACGTAATCGCATCATTCAATATTCACCGTGGAGATGACACCAAATCTGCGGCTAAGGCGTTGGTGACTGCGGTTAAGGACATCAAGAAAGATGGCGACAACCGCGTTATCTTTGAAATGGCGTCCGGTAATGCGGATTTCCCATATATCGTAAGTGATTATCACCTCATGATCATGGCGTCGGATGGCGCTGGAAATGTGGATGTAACGGCGCAGGATAACTCCACCGGCGGCTATATGCTGCAGAAATTTGACCCAGGCGTCACGGCGTCCTTCAAACGCAATCCAAACTACTGGAAAGCGGATAGCGCCTATTTTGATGAATCCGAACTGCTTGCAGTTGTTGACCCAACAGCCCGTCAAAGCGCAGTTCTAAACGGCGATGTTGATATTGCTGATGCGATTGACCCCAAAACCGTTGCCCTCTTGGGTCGCGTACCGCATGTGGATATTCTAGAAACAACCGGAACACAACATTACACCTTCCCGATGCGTCTTGATGTGGAGCCCTTTGGCAATGCCGATCTTCGCATGGCCCTAAAACTCGCACTTGACCGTCAGGAAATGGTTGACAAAATCCTTCTTGGACACGGTGTTGCCGGTAATGATATTCCGGTAAATGGCGTGATGCCGTTCTTTAACGACAGCATTGCACAACGTGGATTCGATCCGGACAAAGCCGCTGAGTTCTACAAGAAGTCAGGCCACTCCGGTCCGATTAAACTGTCAGTTGCTGATGCTGCATTTGCTGGTGCTGTTGATGCGGGTCAGCTTTACGCTGCTTCTGCCAAGAAGGCCGGTATCGATATTGAAATCGTGCGTGAGCCAAATGACGGTTACTGGTCAAATGTCTGGAACAAAAAAGGCTGGTGTGCCTGTTACTGGGGTGGTCGTCCAACCCAGGACTGGATGTACTCATCCGCATACACATCAGACAACAAATGGAACGATACAGCATGGAGGGATACCGATTCCGCCAAGCGATTCAACGATGTTGTTGTACAAGCCCGTTCTGAGACAGATGAAACCAAACGCCAAAGCCAATATTGGGAAGCACAGCAGCTTCTTCATGATGATGGTGGCGCGATTGTTGCCATGTGGGCAAACTACATTCTTGCGCACAGCAAGGAGGTTACACACGGCCCTGATGTTGCTGCTAACTGGCAAAACGATGGTAATAAAATGGCCGAACGCTGGTGGTTTGCATAAGCCCGTCGCGGCTGTTTGCTAAATCGAATTCTGGCGGGAAATTGAAACTCCCGCCTCATTCAAAAACAATAAAATTGGCCCGGTTGGAACTTCAGTTCCCGCCGGGCCTTTTTCATGAATATAAAGACATTCAATGAGACGTTCAGACACTAGCTTAAAGCGACTTGAGATTTTCCAACTCGTGGCGAACAGGGGTTCGGTTCAAGCCGCTTCAAATGAACTCAATCTTTCAATCAGTACAGTTTCCTATCACCTTCATGCTTTGGAGGAGGAATTGGGTGTTCCGCTTCTGGATCATAAACGCCGTCCCATGGTGCTAACGCCTGTGGGTACAAACTATCTCAAGCACATTGACGAAGCCCTGAGTTTGATTCGGCGGGCGCACGTGGAAATCGTATCGGGAAATGTTGGGGATGCCCGTCATTTGCGGCTGGGAATGATT
This sequence comes from uncultured Rhizobiaceae bacterium, assembly GCA_951813045.1. Lineage (GTDB taxonomy): Bacteria > Pseudomonadota > Alphaproteobacteria > Rhizobiales > Rhizobiaceae > Pseudahrensia. The sequence continues at coordinate 4,347,642 of CATOTF010000002.1, read as the reverse complement.
GAAGATTTTGAAAGCGAGATCGCCCCTGAACTCGCCGTCCATCTGGCAAATGCCATGCCTAGGTGCGATTTTGAGCATCACACACGATTGAGCCATGAATTTTTGGAGCTTCTACGAGCCCGCAAACTTGATCTGTGCGTGGCCAACGGTCAGACCGAGAACCTGGGTGATTTTCAAGAGTTTCCGATCCTACGCGATCCGTTCGTTCTGGCATTGCCAACCGACAACGACGCGAGTGCTAAATCATATATATCGGGCGAAAGCCCGCTGCCGTTTTTACGCTACAGCAGACATCAGATTATCGGCAATCTTATCGATGCCCAATTGCGCCGCCTCAAGATATCCCTGCCCCACAGGTTTGAGATCGACAGCAACCAGACGATGATGGCGATGATTGCTTCCGGGGCGGGTTGGGCGATCACCACGCCGCTTTGTTATTCGCAAGCGCGCCGTTTTCATGGCCAGGTAACGTTGCATCCATTTCCAGCAAAAAACTTCGCGAGGTACATTTCCGTCTTTGCAACACCCGAGTGCTCCACCTCGGTAACCGATCTCGTCAACTCCACCTTGCGAACTTTGGTTGAGCGCCACGCTCTTATACCTGCTTTCGAAAAAATGCCCTGGTTGAAAGACCAGTTCAGGTTGCAAAATTAGCCATGAATTCTGTGGTATTCCGGGTCATACGGCCCTGCGCTAATCACCTTTGCGGGAATAAGGTCGCCCAGGATATCGATGGTGAATTCGGTATCGATCTCGCTGAATTCCGGTTCAACAAATGCGTATGCAAGGTTCATATCAACCCTGTGTCCCCAATCGCCAGACGTGACTGTACCGATAACCTGACTACCTAACATCAGCGACGCACCGCCATGAGCGGGTGCGTGGGTGCATTCAACTCGCAGGCTAACAAACTTCCGTTTTGGGCCGTTTGAAAGACGCTCCGCTAGCGCCGTTCTACCGATAAATTCGCCCTTCTCCATTTTTACAAATCTGCCCAGCCCGCTTTCCATCGGATCGAACTCGGTCAAGATATCAGATTTCCAGTGCAGAAAGCCTTTTTCCATGCGCATGGATTCGACTGCGCGCGCACCGAAAAGCTTCATATCAAATGATTTCCCGGCATGACGTAGCGAGGTGTATGCGGCATAAAGCGATGCATTTGGCACGTGAATCTCATAGGCTAATTCACCGGAGAAACTCACTCCCATGACGGTTGCGGGCGCGTGGCCGATAAAGCATTCACGTACTGATAGCCATGGAAAGGCTTCTCCACTCCAATCCACCCGGGAACAGGCGCTGAGCACACCGCGGGCGTTTGGTCCAGCCAACACCAAGATTGTTAAATCATTAGTCAGGCTTTTGATCTGAACATCCAAATCACCATCAAGATGACCACGCAACCAATCCATATCGTGGTATTCTGCCGCCGCTGCTGAGCCGTACCAGATACGGTCTGGCCCACGATCTGATGCAGAAATATTCGCGATGGTCGCTTCGCCTTTCAACATGCCCTGGTGGTTGAGCAAATACCCCAATCCAACGCGACCCGGGCGCTTGGTAACCGTTCCGCAGAACATCTTATCGAGAAAAGTGTGGGCATCAGACCCGGTAATTTCAAAACGGTTGAAGCCATTGACTTCGCAAAGCCCAACATTGTTTTGAACGTTCTTGACCTCCCCGCGTACAACGTCAAAAACTTCATCAAAATGGAAACTCAGACGTGGGTGAAATCCGTCACTGGGCTTGATGTAATCCACCCGTTCCCATCCGTTAATAACCGTAAATTCGGCACCTTCAGCTTCCAGAACAGGGGTAAGACTTGTTGTTTTCGCACTTCGGCCCGCGGGGCGATGCTCATGGGGAAAATGGAAGCGGAATTCATTTTGATAATCTTCGATGGCTTTCAGCGCCGTCAACTCGACGTTGGCGTGGCCGGTGAATCGTCGTGGGTCGAGGCACCAAGTATCGTAACAAGCTTCACCGTGAACGATTTGCTGCGCAAGCAGCCATCCGTGACCACCCCCTTCGCCGAGACCTGCACGGAGGCCAATAATACAGAACGCATTGCGTTTTCCCGGAATGGGACCAACCAGTGGCGCGCCGTCAATTGTATAGGTGATCGGGCCGTTGATAACCGTATGAATACCGGTTTCCATCAATGCAGGCATCCGCGCAAAAGCGCCCTCTAGCACGTCGCTCACGCGATCCAGATCATCGGGACAAAGGGCATTTACGAAGTTGGGATCAATTCCGTCCATGCCCCAGGTTTTACAATCCTGTTCGTAAAACCCAACCAGCAAGCCGTTCTTCTCTTGCCTGCAATAATAGTCAGATATCGGGCAGCGCAACAGCGGCATGCGATGGCCTGCCTCGACAATCGCCGGGATTTCCTCCGTCAGGAAATACTGATGTTCCATCGACATGACCGGATGATGAACACCCATCATGGCGCCAACTTCGTTGACCCGATACCCGCAGGCATTGACGACAATCTCGCAATCAATATCCCCGTGTTCCGTGTGGACTGTCCAGCTGTCGTCTTTATGCTGGGTCAGCGCGATGACCGGCGTGTTGCGGTAAACTTCCGCACCGGCTTTACGGGCGCGACGGGCCATCGCCTGGCACAATTGGGCGGGATCAATGTCACCATCCATCGGATCCCACAACCCACCGATGAGATTGTCGGTGGAGATCAAAGGGTGGCGACGGGCGCATTCTCCCGCGTCGATCACCTCGAAATCAACGTCCATCCCCCGGGCCATGGAAGAAAAATGCCTGTAGCCCTGCATCTGTTCTTCGGTATTGGCCAGCCGGATACCGCCGTCACCATGGTGATAATTGATCGGGTAATCCGGATCGTCGGCAAGCTCGTTATAAAGGGCAATGGAATGGGATTTCAGCCCAACCATTGTCTGGTTCATACCAAAGTTTGTAACCTGCGCGGCCGAATGCCATGTCGTACCGCTGGTCAATTCATCGCGTTCGACAAGGACGACATCACTCCACCCTTCCTGAGTCAGATGATACAGTGTTGAACAGCCGGCAATGCCACCACCGATAACGACAACTTTGGTTTGCGATTTCATATCATTCTCCGTCATGCAATCTGGAAATATGCAGGCCAAGATTGCACCTATGATGTCAAGATGACACGGGCTAGTTTTGAAAACTTAAGAAATGATATTCGATGATATTGGCCGAATGGCTTTACTCTTGTCGTCAGGATTACCGGGAGAATATCATCTCTCTCATATCAGATTCTACATGGATAATCGATGAGTGGAGACGTTAAAAAAGCGGGCAGGCGCAGTGGGCGACAGGAACGTTTGGCCGCTCGTGCCGCAAAACCTGTGATCGACCCATGTCCGCCGGGCCAGATTGGGGGGTTCTACAAACCACTATCCGACGCCGAATTGAAAGGCATCTTTGATACCGCTTTGCGCCTGCTGAGCAAGTTGGGTATCGGCGAAGTGCCTGCGCGTCTTATGAACGACCTGCTAACTGCAGGCGCAACTGACAATGGGTCCGAGCGCGTTCTCTTTCCGCGCGACCTTGTGGAAGATGCTATCGCGAAAGCTAACAAGAGATTTACCCTTCACGGGCGCGATGAGAACCGCTCGATCGAAGTGGGTGGAGACAAGGTTTATTTCGGGACGGGTGGGGCAGCCGTTCAAACACTCGATTTGGATACGCATATTTATAGACCGTCCACGCTCGCGGACCTGCATGATTTTACACGGCTTCAGGATACATTGGCGAACGTGAGTTGGTACACCCGCTGTTGCGTGGCAACCGATGTTCCCGATAATTTCGATCTGGATACCAACACTGCATATGCACTGTTGAAGAACACGACGAAACCGACGGCGACTTCTTTTACGCTGGCTGAATATGTCGAACCGATTGTCGGGATGCTCGATATCGCTGCCGGTGGAGAAGGAGAATTCTCCAAACGGCCATTCTTGAAAGCCCATATCAGCCCGTTGATATCTCCCATGCGCTACGGTGAAGACGCCGTTGACGTGGTGTATGAGTGCATTCGACATAACATCCCCATGTCCTGCATTACCGCCGCACAGGCCGGCGCAACAGCTCCGGCAACGCTCGCCGGTTTTCTTGCACAATCACTCGCCGAGACCTTGGCCAGCCTCGTTATGGTTCACGCAATTAAACCGGGCTTTCCCATGGTGTTTTCAAATTGGCCATTGGTGATAGACCTGCGTACGGGCGCCTTTATTGGCGGGAGTGGCGAAACAGCCGTTTTAAACGCTGCATCGGCGCAGCTGTCCAACTGGCTTGGGCTTCCCTCAGGGGTCGCATGCTCGATGAGTGATGCAAAGGCGATTGACGCCCAATACGGCATGGAAAAAGGGATAACTTCCATGGCCGCAGCGTTGGCGGGGGGAAATTTGATCTACGAGAGTTCAGGAATGACCGCCTCATTGCTGGGGGCCAGTTTTGAAGCCTTCGTTTTGGACGATGAAATGCACTCCCACACCTATCGCGCACTTCGAGGTGTCGAAGTGAATGAAGAGAATCTGGGGTTTGAAGCCATTTGCGATGCGGTCCTGGGCGAAGGACATTTTCTTGGGGGAGGACACACGTTGTCAGCGATGGAGCGAGATTATTTTTACCCCAGCCTTGCTGACCGCAATGAACCACGAAGCTGGGCGCAGGCAGGAGCGCCCGACGCCTGGACCGTTGCCAATCAAAGGGCGCGGGAAATTCTAAAGGTCCACAGGCCGCAATATTTGAGCGATGAACAGGACCGAAAAATCCGGAACCGGTTCAATATACGATGAGCAACGCGAGAGTCCGGCCTTAACTTGTCGGTATTCTAAATCAGGTATATTTGTTAGACACATCAATTCCAGCGGCCCGTCATTTTCCAGTTAGACAGGAATGTATTTTTGCCAAAAATTATTCCTAAGAACCTGAGAAATAACGCTTTTTGGTTTGTTGGTGCATTGGTCGTGATCGCCGCGTGTACAACCGTTGTGATCACTCCCGATACACATGATTCGCCTGAAATTCTGGTTGTCGGAGACTCCCAAATTTCATTTGGTGCCGGGGAATTCCATTTAAAGTTCTTTGAAAATCTGGAAACCCATTGCTCCGCTGACAAACGTGAAAAACAGCTGCTGGCCAAGCTTGGCGAAGCGTCGGCAAACGTAATTGGAGTGCGGTCCACGTCACTACACACATGGGTTTTGCCAGGGAAAGATGACAAAGCCCTACTGTGTGATGTTGACGAGAAATTTGGTGTAAATGCCGGTGCATATGGAATGGGCGGCAATCCAAATCGACAATATATTCAGGTTGGACAAGGGGCCCCATATCAATTTTGCAGGTCAGGCCGAACTGCCTTTCAAGAGGTGTTTAAACCTGGCTATTACGCACCAAAACTTTTTGTTATGGCGTTTTTGGGCAATGCGGCGGAGCGGTGGGCAACAAGCAGGCAAAGCGCCTTTAGCGACACCCAAAAGGCTATCCGGCAAATTCCAAAAGGTACACCGTGTATTTTTATGACAACAGCCCCTTCATATCTGGCTGATGTGAACGACTTGCGCCAAAGGGCGCAGGCCAATGCGAAAGCGGCATTTGCTGCGGCAGGAAACCGATGCAGTTTTGTAGAAGGCATCACACCCGCCACCCGACGTGCTAATCAGGGTAATAAGTCCCGTTTCAGAACTAACGAAGCTGGTGCGGTGACCGATCCCCTCCATCCGGGCACCGAAGCGGCCGAAAAGTTTTTTGACCTCATCAAACCAGAATTATGTAAAGCCGTGTTTAGGCAGTTGAAACGGTAGTTAAGTAACGTTCGACATGACGATGTTTGATTTAACAGTGATTGAAGAAATCTCTATGGTCGACATAGCTTGTGAAATTTAAGGGGAACATATGTTGTTTAGTGGGAGTGTCAGAAAAATCTATCTATGGCCGGTTGCGACAGCTCTCTTGTTGACGCAGACATCTCCAGTTATTGCGGCGCCAGAAAAAGAATTTCAGTCCCCGGACATTTTGGTTTTGGGAGACTCCCAGTTGAGTTTCGGGTCCGGCCCGGTATTTCTGGACTTTTTTCAGGACATAAAATCTCACTGTGCTCCCGAAGAGGAAAAAGTATCACTGCTCAAAAAACTGGGGCACATGTCCGTTGGCGTTATAGGCGTCCGTTCCACGTCTCTCATTTCTTGGGTTGCGCGCGACAAGCGCGGGAAACGAACAATATGCGATGTCGACCCGAAATGGAAAGTCAATGCCGGTACATTTGGAATCGTCAATAAGACGAAGAACAAATACGTACAGATCGGGCAGGGGCCTGAATATCAGTTTTGCAAAAAGGGAAAATCCCCGTTCGAGGCCATGTTCGAGGATGGATATTATAAGCCCAAACTCCTGATTATGTCATTTCTTGGAAATTCCGCATCCCGGTGGGCCAGGGATAAAAACAATGCATTACGTGATGTAAACCGGACCATGGCGCAACTTCCCCCCGGCCTTCCCTGCATCTTCATGACGACCGCTCCCCCCTATCGAAAAAAGATTGTCGACCTGCGTCTTAAAGCGCAGAAAAACGTCAAATATGCTTTTATGAAAAACGGCAGTCGCTGTAGTTTTGTCGAAGGATTCACCCCCGAAACGATTGCCGCAAACCTTGGCAATAAGAGGTTTTTTCGCCTTAAAAAATCTGGCGCAGTGAAAGATCCGTTCCACCCTAACAGGAAGGCTGCACATAAATTCTTTTCAGTTGAGATGAATGATATTTGTAATGCGGTGTTTAACCAAATCAAAGGCCCAATTACCGAAGATTGGGCTTTAAGACCCTGACCAGGCTTATTCGCCTAACGAATGAATGGAATTGATCGTCACAGAACAGGTGTTTAAGCAGAAATCAATGAAACCAGCCTCGATGGTCAAAATCAGAAATTGGCCAAAATACTATTGTCCAGAGCTTCGACAAACAGGTGATCCGGGTAGAACTCCAACATCGACTGTCGGGCTTGGTCAGATGTTGACCCTCTTTCGATCAACGCTTGAAAACGCGACAAATATTGATGTGTCTGGTCGATGAGGTTCGATCCCCCAATCTCGCCATGGCCTGGTAGAACAAGATTAATCACCCACTTGTTTGAAATCTGCTCAAGGTTGTTTTTCCACGCATTGGTCCGCCCTTCCACCAGCCATAAATGTTGACCGTTTAACACGTGATCACCTGAGATAAGCGTCCCGCTTTTTTGTTCGTAAAGAACCACTGGGGCAATGCTTTCAGCGTCAGGGGGCAATAGGCATTCAAATTGGTGACCTGACAGTGTAACCGGACCACTCTCCAATCGTCGAAGTGAATTGCGGAAACCCCGCCAACCCGAAGATGCAATGGATACAACCTCCAACGCTCTCTTTGAGCTTAATACCTCCGCAGCTGGATGCAGCGGCGCGATATATTCCAATCCCAGATAATGGTCCGGATGAGGGTGTGTAATGATGATGGTAGATAAGGGTTTTCCAGTCGCCGCTACGAGCGCTGACAGTTCCAATGCTTCATCGCGGTTGAGATGGGTATCAATCAAAAGGCATTCATCACTGCCTTCAAGAAGATAAGAGTTTGAAAAAAATCCCTTTTTATCCGACCCGTGTCGAAGATAGTTTTGCTTTTGTGTTTTCGCGAAAGTAACCGCGGGTGAAACCAGTCCAGATAGTACGGTCAGCCCCGCCAGCGTGATCCAGTTCCTGCGTGATACCTCTTCGATGGATCTTGATGTCACTTGCACTCGCCGACGGAGCCGGGTGCGCAAACGTGGAAGTTGTTGTAATATGCGCCATCAAACCGGGTCCCGCTAAAATTGTTTTTCCCAAGTCGCGCTTTAACCAGAAAGGCGCCGCGAAGATCTGCGTTGGAGAAATCGACTTCCTGCAGGTCTGCCCCATTTATGATGGCGCCTCGAAGGTCGGCCCCCGAAAGATTTGCACCGCGCATTTTCGCTGCCAATAGTTTGGCTCCTTTTAAGTTTGCATTCTTGAGATTGGCACCCGCAAGGTCGTCATGGGACATGTCACAACCACTCCAATCTATTCCCGGAGCGGCGTCGCTTGAGCAACGGTCCGAATCATCAAGCTTCCCTGCAAAGGTTGTGGACGCTGCGAAAAGCAGAACCGGGCAGAGCATGTAGAATTTTCGTGCGCTCTTCATGGTGGTTCTCCAATGAGAGTTGAACTAGTGTTGTGATGCGCGGCGAAATTGACTGGGCGATAATCCGGTAGAACGTTTGAATGCGCGGCGAAATGCGCTTGTGTCAGAATAACCAGTCCGCGTGGCTATCTCGTCCAAACCAAGGCCACTCTCGCTCAGGAGTTTCCGGGCGGTTACAAACCTCCAGTAGGTCAAATATGCGATTGGCGACATGCCAATAGCTTCTTTAAAATGATTGGCGAATGCCGTGCGGGACTGGCCGGTCAATTCTGCCAGGCTTTCAACAGTCCACGATTCTAGTGGGTTTTGGTGAATTGTATCCAAGACCCTCTGGAGTTTGGGGTCGACAATGGCATGTAGAGATTCGCCTGGGAGTGTGGCGTGGGATAGCCATCCATTCAGCGAATAATAGAAAATAATTTCCGTTAGCCGGTTTAAAATCGGTTGCGGCGTATCGGCATCCCGAGACAGTTCCTGTTCCAGCATTTTGATCGCCAGCGAAATCTGCTTGGATTGCTCTGATCCGGTATTGCGGGTCACCATTAGGTCGGGCAATCGTGAATGTATGACCAGGGGCAATTCCTGAGTGAAGTGAAAGTATCCGCACAATATGTGAGTCTTGTTGCCGCGCTGTTCCAGTCTATCGAATCCTCCGACGAAACTCTCATCCAAATCGGGGATATGATGGTGTGTTCTAGTCTCTCTACCAGGTTGATCATCAAGATAATGAGCCTGCCCCCGGGGAACTATCGCAAAATCGCCTTCCCACAATTGCTCACATTGGCTGCCGTCAGCAAGTCCCACCCATGTGGAGCCCGCCAGCACAAGGTGAAACCGGCAGAGGTCCTCATGCTGTTCGACGTCCATACCCCATGGCGGTTCAACATTCCTGCTAAAGTACGCAGTCCCCTGAACACGGACACGGTCAAGTAAATCACTGATCAATTTTGTCATCTATTTTTTCTAACTTGGATTTCTCCCGGTGCTAATTGTGGGTATTTAGTTTTGTACGGCCTGCACTAAGATAGATACGGGCTGCACTATTCGGTTGCCCTATCTTGATTAAAATGGAGAGTTCTAAGAGGGTCATGATTGGCATGATCTTACCAGGAGGAATTGGTAAAGTGAAAAAGAGATCGACATTTGCACTATCTGCTTTTGCAGCTGTGGTCGCATTAGCATCAACTCAGTTCGGTGGTGTAGCCAAAGCTGAAGTCGACCCGGATTGGAAGCCTAAGTGGACTGATGACGGGAAACTTGTTCTACCCACAGGATATCGTGAGTGGGTATACCTCGGTTCTCCGCTAACACCGAATGGTTTGAACGGTGGTGCTGCTGGATTCCCAGAATACCACAATGTTTACATGCACCCTGCGGCTTTCAAAATTTATAAGGAAACTGGTGAGTTCCCAGAAGGCACTATTCTTTTGAAAGAGCTTCAGCTCACTCACGAAGCCCAGGAAGAAGACGGTTCAAGATCAGAAGTTTCCGGTCGTGGTTATTTCCCTGCTGCATTTAACGGTATCGATATTTCCGTTAAAGACTCTAAGAAATTTGCTGATAGCCAGAATTGGGGCTATTTCAACTTTGGTCACCACGCTCCACCTTATGCAGAGAGTGCCGGAGCAGCTCCTACTGAGTCTTGCGCACAATGTCATATCGACAACGCGCAAAAAGATATGGTTTTCACAAAATTCTATACAATTCTCAATACAAAGTAGTTCAAACGCTACTTAAAAACTAAAATGAGCCCCCGGCAGCAAGAGCTTCCGGGAGCTTTTTTATGAAAATGCGGCTGGGTCTTGAAAATTGGCAGGGTATCGTCGTCGCACAATGTACACACACGCATGGTATTAGGGTGCTTCACGTTTACGTGGAAACGCTGGTTGCGAAGAGCAACCCGGCGCCATTGCGCCGCATCCTCGTAGGTGTTTGGCGTGACCAAACTACCGCGAGCGAAAATAGAGCTAGAGCACTAAACCGGGTTTAGCTTATTTTCCGAATACATTTTTTGCTTTAGACAGACATCCGATAAAACCAACGCAGCTGCCAGCAGGAATATACTGTAAAGCCGATCGTCAGGGAGCGGGAACAGGATAAACTTCCCACTGATCGTCATGGCAAACACAGCCAGCGCGGCCTGTTGGCGCGGCGAGAATTTATTCCCTTGATATGAAAGCCAGGCGGTAAAACTGGCTAATAAAGCAAACACCGCGATCCAGTTGAACTCAAACAACGCCATATAGACCCCGCGCGCCTGACCCTTTGCCCAGGCAAATAGTGAGAAGCCCGGATCAAATCCCTCTAACGTCGGTAGCAGCGAAACCGTCGAAAACCAATAATGGACCCACCAGCCGGGATGATCCATCGTGCTCTGTATCACGATTGACAGGCCTATGGCGGTTGCAAAGGCGAGCAATGCAGGAATCCGGCGTTGTCGAAACAAAACATTCGCGATCACGACGGCAAATAGCAGAAGCAATGTATCGGGTCTGAACAGGAAAGCAGCAAGCCACAAAGTATTTGCCGCCCAATCCCGTTTAACCATCCAGAGCATGATGCCACCGAGAATCAGAGCGGATGCAAGAATATCCGGTGACGGTGACCGTATCTGTTCGAAATATTGTGTTAGCAACAGAAGAGCGGCAATTGCGGGCGCAACCATGAGTGTCTTGCCACGCATCATCCAGATCAACGTCAGAATACCAATTGCCAAACCGGCCACATAATTTGCCAAAAACGCAAGTTTCACCATGGGCAGAGCGGATTGAGCCAAGTTCAACAAAGCGATATAGCCGATTTTGACCTGATAAAGGGGGAGGATTGTCGCAAAGGCTGAAGGGTCACTTGACTGCTTCATACGGTAGGCGTCGCCCTGTGACAGGGTCTCAAATTCCGCGGCAGAAACAGTCGACTTTACACTTTCCCAAGCCTGTTGATGGGCAGTGTCGACATCAATCCCTGATTGTATCAATGCAGACTTGATATAAGCCACAAGATCAAATGGGTATTCCGGCATTGCTATTGCCAACAGGGTCAACCCGACGACAAACAGTGCAAAGCCGATCCCGCAAAGCCACACCAGGCCTCGTTTGCATCGCTCAATCCCGACCGATTGAACAACTGCAAACCAGATCCGATCAGCCGGCAACGGCGATTGCATGTCGATCTACCCCCGCTGTGATTTGATAAAATCTGTCACAATCCTGATAACCCCACCGGCCAGAACTTTGTCCAGAGCTGCGATGAAAATATCAACATGCTCACATGTCGTTATGAGAGGCGGTTGGAGACGCACAACATTGCGGTTGTATTCGGTAAAAGCCACCAGAACATTATGGTCGCGCAGGAGCGATGAACCGATAAATCCCGATAAGGAGCCTTTTAGTTTTTCATCCAGCAAGCTAAGCGCCGGACGGACGGCCATCGGCATAGTTTGGGAAAAATCATGGAACTCGAGACCAAGCATGAAACCGCGTCCGCGCACATCCTTGATAAGGCTTGGATATTTCACCTGTAGTTTTTGAAGCTCCCCCTTCATGTAAGCGCCCACTTCATGGGCGTTCTCCATCAGTTTTTCATCGTACATCACATTGAGTGTTTCGATTGCGGTGATGCAGGCCTCACCAATCCCGCCGAATGTGGCTGGACCGTGAATGAGCGCTGTAGCGGGTTTTCCGTAGGCTTTCATATAGATTTCACGGCGGGCGATCATCGCAGCCATTGCAGTTTTGCCGCCGCCTAAAGATTTGGCCAGCGCGGTTACGTCCGGCACGACGCCGTAGTGTTCAAACGCGAAGAACCTGCCGGATCGGCCAGTACCGGACTGCACTTCATCGGCGATCCAAAGGACATTTTTTTCATCACACAGGGCGCGAAGTCCGATCCAAAATTCGGCGGGCGCTTCAATGATACCGCCGCCGCCCTGGATAGTTTCCAGACAGACTATTCCTATTTCCGGGTCAGATTCCAGAGTATTTCGAATGGCGATAAGGTCGCCAAATGGAACTTTCACCTTCCTGTCCAACAGGTCAAATTCGGATTGATAAAGATCAGAATCCGTAATCGACAAAACGCCTTTTGTTTTACCGTGAAATGAATTTTCTGCATAAAGGACTTTTGACCTTCCGGGCCCTTGTGCACGCTCAGCCACTTTTAACGCGGCTTCCATGGCTTCAGATCCGGACGAACCCAAAAATACCATGTCGAGATCACCAGGTGCGATTGCTGCCAGGTTGTGAGCGAGAGCTGCGGCGTATTGTGACAAAAATGCCATCGCAATTTCATGGCGGTTTTCGTCCTGAAATTTCTTACGGGCATCCAGGACTCTTGGGTGGTTATGGCCAAGGGATAAGGAACCAAATCCGCCGAAGAAATCGAGAATTTGGCGGCCATTTTGGTCTTTGTACCAAACGCCCTCGGCGCTATCGATTTTGATCTTGTGAAACCCCAGCAGTTTCATGAAATGATACTGGCCAGGATTGAGATGTCGTTTAAAAAGCTCTGCGATCTGATCGATCGGCAGATTTTTACTTTCTTCAACCGATAGCAAGGTCGGATGGGTGAGTTCGGGCGCAATTGAAGGTGCTTCCACGGATGACTTCACATGCTTTACGCGGGTCGGTTTTTTTAATTTTTTCAATCCAAACATCATCGTGTCTTTCAATTGTATGAGCCATCAATAATTTTTGTTTTGTGGCTGGTTAAGCGGCACTTCTGGCTTGATGGAGTTCGTGTTTTTGGTCTTTTTCGTCGCGGTACTCGCGGTAGGCGGCAACAAGCATATCGTCGTCTGAATATTTGGCAGACCATCCCAATTCCCGTTCAGCCTTGGAGCAATCTAGAAGACATTCCTCGTCTGCAATAAGATATTGCTCAGGGTCCATGATGGGCATGTTGATCGCATCCAACGCGTTCAGTGTCATCTTCACAGCCCAAGCGGGAGTTGGCAGAAGAAGCGATTTACTACCAGCCTCTTGGACCAATCGGCCAAGCAACTTACGCACGGACGGCGGGTTGGTTGAACCGAGGTTATAGGCTTCATTGGGAAAACCGGACTTCCAGGCCAGATAGGCAGCATCGGCACAATCAAACACTGAAATAAATTGATAGGGGTTCTTCCCGGAACCGATCATCGGAACCGGCAGATTATAATCCACCAGTTTGAACAGTTTTTCCAAAATTCCCAAACGGCCGGGACCGATAATCAGGCGTGGCCGGAAAAGCGATATATTGAACCCATGTTCATCTCGCCATTTCTTGGCAAGATGTTCTGTTTCCAGTTTGCTTTCACCATATTCTCCCAATGGCGCGACCTGATGATCTTCATACATGGGTACAGTTTTCGTGTGTCCGTAAATCATATCAGTGGTGAAATGAACCAGATTCGATGCGCCAGCGGCCTTCATGGCCTTGAGAATATTGACCGTACCTTGATAGTTTACGGGCCAGAAAAAATCATGGCGTTCTGCCCGTGTGACAATCGGAGACAACATTTTCGCCGACAGATTGTAAACTGCGTCCTGCGGCTCAATCTTCACCCGGGCGAATTGTTCCTTTTTCGTTACGTCAACATGTGCCCATTCACATTTTGCGTAATGGGGGCAATCGCCTTTATTGATATCAGCGACTACGACCTGCTCACCTTCTGCGACCAGTTTAGCCGCAAGAATGCGGCCAACGAATCCATCGCCCCCGAATAAAATATGCTTCATGAGTTTGATACCTTTTGAATGGCAACATCTGAATTTTCTTCAGATTGATTATTATGTGAAACCGCCGTTGATTTTTCCCCGCCCTGGGCGATGAAAATCGTACCGACGCAGATGAAACCGATTCCCCAAATGCGCCAGCTGTTCAGGTCTTCTGAAAACCACAGCCAGGCAGCCACGGCGACAAATACATAAGCCAGACTGAGAAACGGGTAAGCGAAAGACAGTTCAACTTTCGACAGAACGTAAAGGTGCGAAACCATCGATACGACAAATGTGCAAAGGCCGAAAAACACCCAAGGATGAAAGACGATCCGGAACACCATGATGATGACCGACGCCGCATTTGTTGGCGCTTCATTTGCCAGTGGACCAAGTGTGAGCATGCCTTGCTTCAGCATCAATTGCGCTGCTGCATTAGTAAACACAGTAAATAGAATGAAAGGCAAATAACTCATGATGATTCACTTTTTAAGGCATTTCTACCCTTCTCAAGTTTGTTAATTACCGGGTTTTTCTGAACATCCTGCTTACGGGCTTGGTTAACGCGTTGGGTGCTGGAGCCTGATTCCATAGCGGGCGGTTGCACAATTCTACGTTTGGTAACACGCTTCCAAAAGTTCGAATTCGCCCGCGGATCGCGTAATTCCTCAAGCAGTTCCCATTGGGGATATCCGGCTTGAAATGTGGCGGGAGACATGCGCTGGTCCTTGTAAGGATTGACCCGCCCTCCCGCGGCAATTGTGATATCATCCAATTGGTTCAACAGATTAACCGTGCGCTCCCCCTGATTTGGGAAATCAAGGGTGAGCGTAATTCCGGGTTGAGGAAATGACATTAAACCGGGTGAATTGCCCGCGCCAAAACGTTTTAACACTGTCAAAAATGAACCCGCGCCGGCCTGTTGACTGGTACGTATTAACTTTTCGACCACCATTTCCGCATCAGTTTCGGGAATGGCACTTTGATGCTGATGCAAGCCTCTTGGCCCATAAAGCCGGTTCCAATGGCCTAATGCATCAAGGGGGAAGAAAAAGCTCTGGGGGGTAGTAACCGTATCATTACGCACCCTCGATTTCGACCAACGATAAGCGTTGTTGAATAAGCGCAACGGAACTCCACTCACCAATGGAACTGGTGGGGTAAACGGTACCGAGAGTCTCGGCATCGCATATCGTGGGGATTTCTCGCGGTCCGTATGATTTCCCACCATCATGACACCACGGCCCAGATTGTCGCCTGTCGCCAATGAATCAATCCAGGCTACATTGTAATGGTTGGCGGTTTCCTGTCTGGAATTTTCATTGAAGAATTCAGCCAAATTCCGGAACGGGATGTTCTTCGATGCCACCCAATGGGACGCTACAGGCATAAGCGCTAATTCAATTTCACTCACATATCCGGTCAATCCCATACCGCCGATTGTCGCTTCAAACAGCCTGCGGTTTTCCTTTTGGGAGCATTTTAGCGTGGAACCATCGGAACGGTGCAATACAAAACTCCGCACATGCTGACCAAATGTACCCATTTTCCCGTGGTTTTTTCCGTCAATGTCATTTGCCAACGCTCCACCAAGCGTTACAAATTGAGTGCCGGGGACGACGGGGGGGAACCATTTTTTATTCGCCAGATAGATCAGCAGGGCGCGCAAAAGTAACCCGCTTTGGGCGCGCAACAGACCGGTATCCTCATTAAATGCTATGATTGAATCATCGCCACCTGACTGCAGAAGTACACCTGAATCATTGTGACAAACATCTCCATAGGAGCGCCCATTACCAAAAGGTAACCATGATTTTTGTCGCAAAACTTCATTCGGATCGAAAGGTTTTGAAATACGATGGCGGCGATCGATGCGCCCCCAGGAATCTGTTTTAACCGCCATTGGATTACATTATTTGTGAAATAATCATGGTCGTGGCGCCAGCCGCCACCATGATCTGGCTTCGCCAGTCGGTCATCAGGAACACAACAGGGTCATCATTCATCTCCTTACGTCGCGCAAGGATCCAGATACGGAAGATCAGATAAAGGACGAGCGGGCAAACCAGCCAGATTACTTCCGGCCTGGCATAATTTTCAGTTATTTGGGGGGAATCGATAAACAGTGCCAATACAACCACGGCTGCAAATCCTGATGCCATCCCTCCCTGGCTTAGGGTTTCCAGATCCCGTGATTGATACCCTCGACCGGTGTGTAAGCGCCCTGCCTCATCCTGACGCCCATCGAGTTCAACAAAACGTTTGACCAGTGCAAGGCTCAGGAAGAAGAACATGCAAAAGGCCAACAGCCAGGTAGAGAGCTCACCGCCCACTGCGGCGGCACCAGCGAGCACCCGAATTGTGAACAGGCCGGCAAGGGTCAAAACGTCAATCAATAAAAGACGTTTTAAGATAAGCGAGTAACCGCACGTAATGACGAAATAAAGTAACAAGATCAAAGAGAATTGCATGGGGAGAAGCAGTGCGATCCATGTGCTGCAACATAGGAGTGCCAATGCGCCCAACACCGCATCTGGAACCGAAAGTTGACCTGACGCGATTGGTCGATTGCGTTTTGTTGGGTGTTTTCGATCTACTTCAATATCCACCAGATCATTCGTTAAATAGACTGACGACGCGCAAAAACTAAACGCTATGAATGCCAATCCAAGATTGACCAAAGTATCGAGTTCGAAATAACGGGATGCCAAAATCGAAGGCACAAACAAAAGTGTATTCTTGAGCCATTGGTGAACACGAATCGCCTTGAACCACAATTTCCACCTCGGAACGACCGGCGCAGGCTTTTCAATACGATAAGCATTTAGACGCGTCAGATACTTTTGGGCAGCTGGTTCATCTCCAACGACATAGGCATTCCTCGCTTTTTCCCAAACGGAATAATCCGCGCGTGAATTTCCAACATAGTCGAATCCATATTCTCCGAACTCGTGAGTAAGTCGGTCAGCCTTCGTCTGGGATCGAAGATTTGTACTATCGTCCGAAGCTTCGACGCCATCAAACAGCCCAAGGTGCTGAGCAACTGACTGGGCATAGGATTGATGCGAGGCGGTGGCGAGGATGATGCTGCGGCCGTTTAATTTCTCGCGCAGCAGCCAGTCCAGAACATCCTTGTTATAGGGAAGAAGGGCGGCATCCGGTGTTACTTTTTCCGCAATTCTGGCTTTCATATAAGCTTTGCCGCGATACAGCCAAAAAGGCAGCAGGAATATCACCAATGGCATCCGACGCACGAGAAGACAAAGAGCTTCAAAAAGCATATCCGTGCGGATAAGCGTTCCGTCAAGATCCACGCAAAGCGGTAAATCTGCGTCTATACTATTGATCGTATCATTCATTGTTTTGCCAGTTCTTTCCCCAAAGAGAGGATAGAATGGCAAAAAATAATTCCAATTATTCTAATTTTATTGGTAAATTTAGTGGTGCCAATAAAGGCTTTGTTTACCGTACCGAGTGGCGAATTACATCATTCCGGCCAACGGACAAGACGAGTTACATCTAAATCTGGGATACACAAATCAGGATATGCTCATCATGTCTGGACTGAGGCTCAACTCGGTTGAAAATACTTTGATAGAAAACTATCCAGCGCACTCCAGTATTCTGAAGCGTCTTTTGATACCAGCGCGGAGGCACCATGCCTGCCTCGTCCCTTGGGAATAAAGGCCACTACCGGGCTGCTTATGCCCTTTGGAAAATTCTTCCATTGACGTGTTTCATTGCGTGCGGATGTGATGAAAACGGGCACCTTTATATCTTTTGCATTTTTGCGGACCAACTTGCGGTCAGAAAAATATTCACCCGGTGAAAACGACATCACCGCGTCAGCAAATTGGCGGTCCTGCCCGGCCAAAACGAGCACGAGTGCTGCTGAGTAAGACGAGCCGATAACCGCAATACGGTCCACATCAATGTTCTTACGGGCCCAAGCACTTGCCGCTTCCAAGTCCGGTATCGCAGCCTGATATCCAAGCTTGCGTTCTGCACGTTTTGCCGTTTCATTAATAATACCATTGGATTGCCTGCCGGACCGCTGGTCGACAGCCAGCGTTATATAGCCCATACGGTTCAACCTTTTGGCGATCTCTTTATACTCTCCGCGGCTTGCACCTGCCATATGAAACAACACAATTGCAGCTTCTGCTTTTTTATCAGGTTTTTGTAGATCAGCGGTAATTTGCAAGCCATCGGTTGCATTAAAATGCACCGTTTCGGCATGCACCGCCCCCACGAATGTAAGTAAACAGATAAAACCTCTGAAAAGATTTAGGAAAAATCGAGGCATGAGGCTTCCTTGTGTTATCGAAATTTAAATCAACGGTTTTTGAGTTTTGGCCAATTACGATTGGCCTTTTTGATGTAACCGTTCGTGTTGCGCTTCCATGTGCGGTCAACAGATCTTGTTATATTGAAGTAGAGTTTGCCATTTACGATGTGCCAAATCCTAGGGTCGCCATCGACCTTGTTTTTGACCGCAGTGCCATACGCACAATAACCACCGTATTGAGGTAAAAATTTTGTCGGGTTTTGCAGAAACCGGTCCTTATTATTTTGCGATGCAAAATAGTAGGTTCCGCCGCTGTTTTTGACCGAGATATCGCGCTTTCCCTTGGTTGGTTTCCCCAAAGTAAAATATGCAACAGGATCATACCCACGAAGCGCAAGCCCGGAGTTCGACAGGTTTAATTGCGGGACAGGGGATTTCGCTAAACCGGCGTTTGGGCTGATAAGCCCTATAATCAATGCGAGAACTGTGAAAGTAATGAAACTCTTCATGATGATAACCTTCGAATAATAAATTATCTGCTTATCTGGTTGGTAGTTTGCGTTTTAACCACCCCGGACCTGCCTTTGAACCCAGCATGCCTTCAGAAACATTGATAACATTTGTAAACCCAAGCGAGTTTAGTTTGGCTTTCATACGTGCTGAACGATTTCCACGCGCGCAGATCAACGCAATTGGCTTGGAACGGTCGCCGCCCGTTAGCCTGTCTATTTTGTTGATAAACCCCGATTGATGCATGCTTATCCGGTGGGCGCCTTTTCCAACGCCCGTTGTCCGCCATTCCGATGGCCGCCGAATATCAATCAATTCGACGGTATTCTCTTTCGCCAAAGAATAGGCTTTGGGTGCACTTGCGCGACCGTTATAAGGTTTTTCGGCGGCAAATGCAGCGTCGGGGGTGCTCAGAAATATACCTACAACAACCGCTAACGCTAAGAATGGATTGGCCATCAATCGGGCATATGTGGCGAAGTTTTTGGGCAATTTTAGCTCCATCCCTAACGAATAGATGTTCATCACTGTCTTTAGTGTCGTGGAATTTGATCGCGCGCAATATCAGTGCCCCACACCATTAATCACTCTTGAGTGTTTGGGAGTCCGAATACTTTGTAACTGCTCAAATCGAAATCAGCTGAGGAATAATGGGGCGGCGCGAAATTATGTCATTTCCGTCAGCCAGTAGCACAAAGATAGATCAACAGGTCTTTCTGCTCCATTAGGAAATTTCTAGTCCTAACAATAACGCTCCGGACCCATCCATTGGGCAGCTGAATAGCGGTCCCCGTGGGCCCAGCCTATGGGAAGCACTTCTTCAATTCTTGCCAGGTCTTCTGTGGTCAAAGCCAGATTAGCACCCACAACCGCTTCGCGCAGATGGTCGACATTCCTCGTTCCGGGGATCGGTAGAATGTGCTCACCCCGGTGAATGAGCCAGGCGATGGCCAATGATGCTGCGGCCACACCCATGTCCGCTGCCAGCGTCCGGAATTTTTTGTTGTATGCCAGATTAAGGCTGAGGTTGGGTTCGTTAAATCTGGGATTGGTATTCATCCAACTCATTGATTCAATAGTTGATGCGGAGTGCGGCCTGTCGGTTAACAACGCAAGTCCGACCGGCGAAAAAGCCACCATAGATGTTCCCAATTCCGCACAGGTCTGGAAGAGTCCCATCTCCGGGGCGCGGGTGGAGAGCGAATATTCCGACTGAACAGCTGCGATCGGATAAACCGCATGAGCCCGGCGTAAGGCAGATGGCGCAATCTCGGAAAACCCTATGGCTTTCACCTTCCCCGCTTTGACGAAGCCAGCCAGGGTTTCTGCAACCTCTTCAATCTCAAATCGCGTGTCGCGCCTGTGGACATAATAGAGATCAATCGCATCAACACCGAGACGTTGCAGACTGGCATCAAGCGCTTCGCTCATATGCGTCGGATCGTTATTCAACCGTTGGTCCGGATCGCCGGTTATGCCGACTTTTGTGGCAATGGTGAAAGGGTTTTCACCCCCACGTTTTTTCAACCAATTCCCGATAACGGTTTCGGAACGACCCATGCCGTAGACATTGGCTGTGTCGATGTGGGTGATACCGAAATCGAGGCAGGCATCGAGAGTTTTCATTGACCCTTCATCGGTTGCGGGGCCGTAAAAATCTGCAAATGACATGGCACCATAGCCGAGCACACTGACATCAGGGCCATTTTGCCCAAGTTTACGAAGTTTCATTTTGGCTCCAGCCATTCCAGTTGAATTGCCCACATTATTGCGCAGACAGTCCAAACATGGAAACCTAAATCGGGACGTTTGGTTGAATTAGATCTTTTATTGGCCTGATAAGCCGTCGGCATTACGTTTTAGAGCGCACGGTTGTCGAGATAATTTTCCGCCAACATTTTTGAGCGGGTGATAAACCGTCGATTTCGGGTGCGCGCACCTTCTTCATCCATGCGGGTGATAATCCAGCCCAGATAGGTATTGCTGCGCAGCAGGAGAAACAGGTCCAGCGATGCCGTATCGATCTCCCGAATGCTTCGATATCCGTTTAACAAAGCGGATCGCAGTTCGGGAAAATCTTTCTCATATAGGTTTGGCATCAAAGTTGTTGCCAGATCGAAGAGCCTGAAACCAAACCCACCGTCATCAAAATCGATAAACTGCAGCTGGTCACCATCCACCAATATGTTTTCACGCACCAGATCAGCGTGAACTAACCCGTAATCGAGGCCATCTTCCACGTTAAACAAGTCCTCGTCAGTAATTCGCCGAACTTCCTGAAATAATGCCTGGTCTTGATTTGATAATGTAGGATTATCCCAAAACCGACCCCAGGCCGGTCGTTCCCCCACCAGACCCTGTCGGTCCCACGATGGTCGGGAAAAACCGTCGGGCCTATTCCAGCGGTCGCTCACCTCGTGTAATCGTGCCATTTCGCGACCAATATTTTGAAACAGCCCTATACGATCGTCGAAGTTAAGTTCTTCATGAGCGGCACCCAGCGGAGTACCTGCCAGCCAAGTGAGCATATCAACCTGGATATCATCAACGGTGCGAAGAAAATCACCGCTGATGGACGCAATGGGGTCCGGTACAAACAGACCACCCTTTGAGACAGCCGTCATCCATTGCAGTTCAGACCAAAGCTCAATGTCACTGCGATAACCTTTACGGTGCAGCCGAAGGGCATAACTCCTGCCCTTAAAATCAACGCGAAATACGCGGTTTTCCCGCTCCGCGATTAGCCGACAAGTTGCACCTTCCATGCCCCACAACTCGAGTGCCTTTTGAGTTGTCGTGCTCATGGAATAACTGGTGTTTGGGCAAGGACATCATCGAGAGTATCGAAAAGCAGGTTGGCGTTGTCTTTGGAAAAAGGCATTGGCGGGCGAATTTTTAAAGTGTTTTTATGGCGGCCCAGCTTTGAAAGAATAATACTCCGGTGGCGCATCGCATTGACAACCCGGTCGGTAAATTCTCCCGCCGGGGATTTGCTTTCGCGGTCGAGCACCATCTCCGCGCCGAAGACCAGTCCTGAACCGCGAACATCACCGACGGCATCATATTTCTGCTTTAACGTTTCAAGTCGGCTTCGGGCGTATTTACCGACGAGATGGGCGTTCTGGACCAGTTGTTTTGCATCGATTTCCTCCAGTACCGCCATCGCTGCCGCACAGGAAACCGGGTTGCCGCCAAAAGTATTGAAATAACGAAAGCCAGACCGGAACTCTTTCATAATCTCAGCAGATGCCACCACTCCGCCAACCGGATGGCCATTCGCCATTGGTTTTCCGAGCGTCAATATATCGGGAACAACTCCCATCTTTTCATGCGCCCAAAAATGGGTACCGGTTCGGCCAAAGCCTGATTGAACTTCATCGCATATCAAAAGGCCGCCTGCTTTGCGTACGATTTCCGCGGCCAGTTTAAGCCACCCGTCTGCGTGGTCGGGGAACCCTTCATTCAGGAAATAAGGGCAGATCACCAGGGCTGCAAAACCGTCTTCAGATTTTTTCAATTCGTCGATTTTTTTACCAACCGCAGCTGCGAATTTTGAACCATCGGGGTCCGGGTTACGGTAGCTGTCCGGTGCAGAAATAAAATTAAAATACTTGTCGAGGCCAAACCCCACCGAGGGGATGTTGGAGCGCGATAGCTGACTCACCAATGTTGTATTGCCATGGTAAGTGGCATCGGTTGCGATTATGCCCCGTTTTCCAGTCACAGCTTCCGCCATACGCAGGGCAATGTCATTGGCTTCCGAACCGGTGCAGGTCAAAATGGCCGTGCTCAGTTCGGCGTCCATCGTACCTGTGAGTCGATCAATATACTCGAGTATACCCTCGTGCAGATAGCGCGTGTGAGTGTTGAGTGTACTCGCCTGCTTGTGAATAGCTTCCACCACGCGTGGGTTGCAATGACCCACATGAGGCACATTATTATAACAATCGAGATATTTGCGCCCGTCTGCATCCCAGAGCCAGACACCCTCGCCCTTCACAATATGAACAGGGTCTTCGTAAAATGTCGCAACATTTGGCCCCAGCAATCTCGCCCGGTCGGCAATCAATTGATCGTTGCTTCGTTTCATTACCATTTCTCCTGGCACACCAACCTCAGAAAACTGTTTCGCGCTGCCCCATATTCAATTAACCCTCAACATGATATTATTTAACAAAGCAATGGTTGCGAAGTTAAGCACAATAAACTTGCTTTGTTAAATTCAAATAGGCAGCACTTATGAAACGCCTAACCACAACCAATGTCCAATGAACAATAAATTGCCATCGACCTCCCGTTCGCTTCCAATCGCACTCATTCGTGCGCGTGAAGGCGTGATGCTGCCCATTCGCGAAATGCTCGCGGAATCAGGAATTACCGAGCAGCAATGGCGCGTCCTGCGGGTGCTATCGGAGCATGGGCCGATGGATGTTGGCACGCTGGCAGACCGGGCCAGCTTACTGTTTCCAAGCCTGACCCGAATCGCAAACTCTATGCGCACGAAAGGCTTGCTTACCCAAACACGCGATAAAAAAGACCGCCGTAGGCAGTTGGTTGAAGTTACACCCGCGGGTCAAAAGATCATTGACGATAATATCGACGAAGCCGCACAGATTGCCGAAAGCTATCGTAAAAAACTCGGCGACGAAAAATACGAACAATTGCTCGACCTCCTCGCATTGCTGGACCCCAATCGTAGAGTTTAAAGTGCTGCAACAATTTTCATGGTGAGTTCAATCAACAAACGTCAGGGGCATTGAAACATCACCATTCATGATTCAATTGACTTTATGTTGCCAAGCCAGAATTTTATCTCAACGAGTGGTGGCCATGAACACGCTGCCACCAACTAAAAAGCCACCACCGGTGTATTCAAAACAGCGACGGGCCCTGGCGCTCTGAAACGCCTTCCGTGCCTGTAAAGCCATCAGTGCATAAGTTCCAAGAACAGCTCCAACAATAAGTGTAGATGTTGCAACCACGATTGCGAACTGCGTGTAGATATTTGCGGTTGGGTCAAGGAATTGCGAGATAAAGGCTACGTAGAATATTATAGCTTTGGGGTTCATTACAGCGGTTACGAACCCTGCACCTGCGCTCGATAACCCACTGATATCTCCCGATGGTTGTGGCAATTCATTTTCGCAAATACCCTTATCGGACTTGTTGTTATTATTTTTACGCGCACTCATAATCTGGCTGCCACCAAGATAAGCCATATAGAAGACGCCGGCCCATTTAACGATCAGAAACAGTTGCGACGATGCAGCCAATATTGCACCGACTCCGAACAGGGCCAAAGCCACCAACACAATCCCCCCGCCAATTCACCTAGAATACACATCAGTGCGGCGTGACTTCCCCGCGATAACGTTTGCCCGATTACCATCAACACACTGGGGCCGGGGATGATAGAAATCACGGTGTAGGTCACCACAAATGTAAACCACAGCTCTAGCTTCATTGCCTGTTACCACATGTTTTCTGTACCAATTTCAACCCTAGCAGCAAAACCAGTTCGCGTCACATGAACACAGGTTGAGTATCTTGGGCATCCAAGCCTGCAATAGTCAAAGTTTAATCCACGCCGTTTTCAAATCGATATATTTATCGATTGCGTGGAGGGATTTATCGCTGCCGTTGCCCGATTGGCCGACGCCACCAAGCGGTACAGTGCCGTCGGCACCACCATAGGTGTTCACATGCATGACGCCGGTTCGAACGGCGCGTATCATCTTGTGGGCGCGGGATAGATTAGAGGTCCACACGGCACCTGCAAGACCATAGTCTGTTGAATTGGCAATGCAGATGGCTTCATCGTCAGTCTCAAATGGTGTTACGCCCAGAACCGGGCCAAAGACTTCCTTTCGAGATAATGTGGCCTGCGGCGTTACGCCTGTGACGATTGTCGGCTCCATGTAATAGCCACCGGTGTCCGCCAATATGCGGTCGCCCCCCGTTACAATTTCACCACCTTCGGATTGTGCGGTTTTTACGAAATCGAGGTTTTGCAACAGTTGCGTTTCTGAATTCACCGCACCGATATGGGTGTTCAGATCAAGCGGATCACCCACGCGCATTGCTCGGGTCGCTTTTGCAACGGCTGCAACAAAATTATCGTGGATGGATGCTTCGACCAACAGGCGCGAACCCGCGACGCAGACCTGTCCCGAATTTCGGAAAATCCCTGCGGCTGCTACTTTCGCGGCCTCGTCCAGATTGGGCGCATCCGCAAATACGATATTGGGGGACTTTCCTCCCAGTTCGAGATAGACCCGTTTCATGTTGGAACGGGCGGAATATTCCATCAAACGGCGACCGGTTGCGCCGGAACCGGTGAAGACCAAAGTGTCGACATCCATCGAAAGGCCCATGGCCTCGCCGACCACTGCGCCTTCACCGAAGACGATATTGAATACGCCCGGTGGCAGGCCCGCCTCTAGCGCCAGTTCCGCCATACGCAAAAGCGATAAGGACGCGGTTTCGGACGGTTTTAGTACCACCGAATTGCCCATCGCCAATGCAGGCCCCAGTTTCCACGCACCGATCATCAGCGGGAAATTCCACGGGATGATCGCGCCTACAACACCGACGGGTTCCTTGTGAATCATGCCCAGAACATCATCGGATGTTGGAGCGATTTCACCGTAAATCTTGTCCAGCGCCTCGGCGTAATAACGGATGGTTCCCGCAGCGGAACCCGGTTCCGCCTTGATCGCCATACCGATCTCGGTGCCATTATCCCGAACACCCAGTACGGCCAGTTCCAAAGCGTTGGCCTCGATCAGATCCGCCCATTTCATCATGACCTTTTTGCGCTCAGCAGGTGGCTGTCCCGCCCAGCGCCTGTCTTCAAATGCCGCCCGCGCGGATGCGATGGCCGTATCCATATCAGCAGCGGTTCCTTTCGCCACGCTGGTCAAAATCTGCCCGTTGATGGGGGAGAGGACATCCATCAACCCACCACTGGATGCGGTAACAGGCTTGCCATCGATCAGGTGGGAACGAGGGGTGACGTTTTGCGCGCGCAACGTGTCAATTTTGCTCTGATCCATCATGTTAGCCCTGTTGTGTTTCGTGAATATCGTGGTCTTCGTCTTTTTGATGCGCCCTGTATTCTTTGATCAAAGTGCGGATATGGAGCGTCAAAACGAGGACAATCATGACAAAGATAATGAAAGAAATGGGCCGGTCGATCATATCGAGTGGCGTTTTCAGGCGCGGCATGGCGGAGCGTAATTTCACTTCCATGATTCCCCCCAAAACCATGCCGAGAATGATGGGCACGATGGGTAAGTTAAGCCGTTTCAAGACGAGCCCCAACACGCCAAACCCGGATGCAATCATACAATCGGTCAGCGAATTGCGCAGCGAATAAACGCCAACCAGCGCCAGTATCAAAATCATGACTCCCAGAAAACGAGTGGGAATTCGGATTACTTTGGTCATCAGATTGGTGGAAACCAGAAGAAAAGCCACCACGATAATGTTGAGCAGGATCAACGCCAGATATAGCCCGTAGACCAGATCAATATTGTTCTGGAACAATTGCGGGCCGGGGATAACATTGTGGACATAAAACACGGATAACATCATCGCGGTCAGCGCTTCGCCTGGAATGCCAAGCGCCAACAAGGGGATCATCGCGGCAGGTGGAACCGCGTTGTTGGCCGCTTCCGAGGCGATCAGGCCTTCGGGTGAACCCTTGCCGAAATCGTCCGGATTTTTCGAGGTTTTTTGCGCATAGGTGTAGCTCATGAATTGGGCCGTAAATTCCCCGGTGCCGGGGATCATGCCCAGAACCACTCCGAGGCCGGAAGCTACTGTAGCCACGCGCTTATGTTTAAACACCTCTTTGAAACCGGCGGTCAAACGGCCCGTTACGGGCTTTGCATCAGGGCTGGAATTGGGTGCGGTCAACAAAAAGAACGATTGGCTGAGAGCGAAGAGACCCAGCACAACAACGATCAGGTCAATACCCGACGTGAGGAAAGAAAAGCCAAAGGTATAGCGGTGGGTATAAGTAACCGGGTCCAACCCCACGGTTTGCAGGAATATTCCGAACATCGCCAACATGCCCGCCGCAAATATCTGTCCCCTGTGGGCCAGGATCACCAATATGATACCCAATACGGCGGCTAGAAAAATTTCCCGACTGCCGAACATGGGAGCGATCAGGGCCAATACGGGAGACAAAAGAATGAGGCAAAGGATGCCGAATATCCCACCCCAAAATGATGCGCTATAGGCCAGCGAGACGGCGCGCGTTGCCTCGCCTCGCTGTGTCATCGGATAACCGTCATAGGACGTCAGCGCATTTACCGCCGTTCCCGGAGTGTTGATCAAGACCGCCGGAATAGCCCCGCCATACATGGACGAGCCGTAGATGCCCAACAGCATGGTCAGGCCAACAATTGGATCGAGCGAGAATGTCGCCGGGAGAAGAATTGCAATTGCAACCGCTGCGCCGACACCGGGGATCGCGCCGATAATGACACCGCCGATGGAGCCAACAAGCAGTGCAACCAACACATCCCATCGGGCCAACATTACTGCACCGGCGATCAGATTTTCCATCACCAGCTCCGATCAAAAATAGTTCAGCATGATTTGCCGTAACCCATCCGGCAATGCTTCATAGATTTGACCGGAAGGCAGTTTCACCTGCAGGAATGTTTTAAAAAGAAGAACGATAAATAAGGCTGCAGACGCTGCAGATATGAAAGCGGTACGGCTTCTAAAACCTGCCCGTAATGTTAACGCCACAGCGACTATCAGTGTTGCCGGTAAATATCCGATAATGGGAACGCTCATCGCATAGGCGATGAACCAACCGGCATACTCAAAAGCGGAACCCCATAAGAGAACCTCTTTCCAGCGCCCCTCGATGCGTTCAGACAGAGCCGATCCGAATAGGTGAAGCGCTGCAAATCCAGTCATGCCGATCAGGGAAACCGCCGGCCAGAAGCGCGGTTGTGCGACAAGTTTTCCGCTGTTCTTAAAATCAGTTTGTTGAAATATTTGCGTCAGCAGAAAGACCGACAGGGCTAGGATAAACCACGCGAACACCAAGTCACCGGGGCGACGATAACGTTTGAACAGGGATTGAAGTGTTTTCGCGCGTGACATCCGGTTCTCATGAATGAACCCGCGCGCACAGCGACTAAACTATGCGCACGGGCCGCTGAATTTAAATCCAGTTTCAGTCTATTTTTCCAGCACTTTACCAATATGGGCCAGTGTGGAGATATCAGACTTGATCAGTGCTTCAACATCCTTGGCATTTTGCCAATAAACCGAAGCGCCGGTATCTTTGGCAAGCTTTTGAGCCCGCTCGGAAGCAACAGTCTTTTTGGCTACGGCGATGATCTTATTTCGCACATCCTGCGGTGTGTCCTTGTGGACAAAAAGGCCGTTCCACAAGGCCACGTTCAGATCAGGTGCCAGTTCTGCAACTGTTGGTACGTCAGGTGTCAGTGAAATACGTTCAGAACCAACAGACGCCAGCACCTTAACGTCTTTCAAACATGGCAGGATCAACTGGACAGTTGTATTGATGACATCCACGTCGCCGGAAGCCAGCGAGTTACAATCCAGAACGTCGAACGCTGCGTCCGATGCGAATGAGAAACCCATTTCTTTTGCAAGACCCAATGTCACTTTGGTCGGTACCAGTGGCGCACCAAAATGGCCGAGCACGACATCATTGCTTTTTGCGTGTTTGGCGAGACCAGCCATATCGCTATAAGGCGCGTCTTTGCCGGTCGCGATGACGAACGGATAGGTCAGGAAATTGCCGAGCGGCACGAATGGATCCGGGTTCAATTCCGGTATACCAATATTTGGGCCAACAACCGGAATGGCGATAATGAAGGAACCGATGGTGTAACCATCCGCAGGCGCCTTGGCGACCTCGATCGCACCCGGGAACGGGCCACCACCGCCACCTGGCTTATTCACGACCGCTGCTGCAACGCCGTATTCCTTTTGGAAATCTTCCGCGATCATCCGCGTCAGCACGTCTTCCAGATCACCTGGAGGCCATGGCACGATAAACTGAACCGGTTTTTCCGGGTATTCGGCATAAGCCACACCGGTCATTGCAGATACTGTAAGCCCGGCGGCTAATAGTGATTTCGTAAGAATGGACATTATTTTCTCCCTTTATCCGTTCATAAGTCACACAGTCTTTTTCTTAAAACTTGTCATGTTAAATAATTTCTGTCAATCAACTTCTATTCCACGCACATCAAGACATGCCAGTGTATTTCGCACGGGTTAGTCATAGCAAAAGCACCGAGCTATTTCCGGAGTTCCACATCCCCATGTTGAGAAGCTGACACCGCTTACCGTTTTGGTGCGAATTAAGGGAAGTTATGCCATGGGTTTTACGAGTTGTTTCAAGGTGAGCCACCACCCAAAAGACAGAAATACTGCTTCGACATTCTCAAGTTTAGGAAGATAAAGCTGGCCCGACGGGTGATGCTTTAATCCGGTTATTTGTGCAGCTCGGCCCCGACAATCTCTTCTGTTATTTTGGCAACGGCCTGATTGTCCCCATCGGGGTGGCGCGTCCGCCCGGCCTGAAATAATTGCATGGCTGTTGAGGCGGTAAACAAGGGCACACCCAGTTCCATTGCCATGTCCAGCGCGATGGTCAGGTCTTTATGCATCGTGTTGATGTGGCTGCCGGTCTTTTCAAATGTCCTGTTCATCACGGTGGATACCGACGCATTTGTAATGCCGCATCCGGCAGCGGACGTCGAAAAAACATCGTGGAGAACCTGACCGGGAACACCAGCCTTGGCCGCCAAGGCGGTTGCTTCATAGGCACCGGTAAAGATCGAACCAATCAGGGATTGCAGACAGGCTTTCACGGTTTGCCCCATGCCGATTTCGGTGCCCACCCGGTGGATTGTGCCGCTGACGGCTTCAAGGGCGTCATTTGCATAGGCCATGGCGTCATCGGTGCCGGCGGCCATGAGTGTTAGTGTGCCGCCATGGGCACCGGGGCGGCCACCGCTGACCGGCGTGTCGATCAGATGCAACCCCGAATTGAAAAGGTCTGCCCCCAATTGCCGCGCTTCGGTTGGTTTGATGGTGGCGCTGAGGATAATGGCGGTACCTTTGTCCATAGTCGATGTCAGACCACCAGTTGAGTTGAGTGGTGGGCCATCCTGACCAAAGATAACCTCGTTCACTTCACCACCGTTCATTACCATGATGAAGGCGGCTTCCGCCCCTTGACCAACATCCGCCGAAGATGCGCAGGCGACGCCCCCCATCTCGACAAAATCTTTCATGCGGTCCGGTTTGAGATCAAACCCGCGCACGGTGAACCCGGCCTTGATCAGGTTTTTCGCCAACCCTGACCCCATGTCTCCCATACCCACTATGCCAACAGTTTTCATGTAATTCTTCCGATTCTTTGTCGCTGGATCATCGTGATAATCTAATATCTTGCATCTTCAAGCCCCACAAACGGGTCGATGGGGTTTATCTCGTTCCAGATGCACTTTCCAAGCAAAAGGTCATGGACTGCCCTCTGGGTTGTTTCAGTCGTCGAATAAGCGTTGATGTAAGTGGGTGCACGTGGTGCGTCATAAAGCATATAGGGATATCCGAAGGATATCATCGCGGTTGGAATGTCATGCCAGTGCCGCTTCATCGCAGCACCGAAATCACCGGTGAGCCCCAGCCAGTCCAGATTGATGCGACCAAGGGTCAAAAGGGTTTCCTGCCCAAATAGATAAAGCACGAAATCGAAGTCAGTCGCCGTTACGTCCATTCCGGCTTCGTAAATTGTGACATCAAACCCGCTGTCTTTTAGCAGGTCCGGCAATATAAACGGTAACGGCTGGGGAAAGAACGGGAAAACAACGCCCGTTGAAAAGATAAGTATGCGCCGGTGTTTAGAGGCATCCAGTGGTAGATTATTCTGCACGTCTTTGACCAATGTGGGCGCACGGCGAGCGACAACATTTGAATATCCGGCGTTGGACTGTTGATCAACTTCGGGAACAGCCGGTGAGGGCACATGCAATCCAAGTGCCGCTTTCATGGCCAGTTGACGTATCACAGCGTCATCCACCCTGTCCCAAGTCAGGCGCCCTTTTTCCAACGCGGCATTGAGATAATTCAGGTCCTCATTCGGGTCATCGGAAAACAGGATGACATCGCAACCGGCTTTGACCAGTTCAGGCAGGTAATCTTGACGCTTCGACCACGAACCGAGCCCAGCCATTGGCGTTGCGTCCGATACAATAAGACCGTTGAAACCAAGGTCCTCGCGCAACAATTGTGTCGTGAGTTCATGGCTGATTGACGCCGGTTTAAAGGCATTTATTCCGGCGTCTTTGTCATTCGTTTTTATATATGCTGGAAAGGCGATATGCGCGGACATGACGGACAGCGCTCCACCGCTGATTGCCTTTTCATATAGCCTGCCAAAAGTTTTACGCCATTCGTTCACTGACAAGGGGATAACTGTCGTCACCAGATGTTGGTCACGGTCGTCATACCCTTCCCCTGGCCAATGTTTGACCGCCGCTGCGATACCGTGCTTTTGAAACACTTCCATCTGGCAAATGGCGTGTTTCTCGATGATATCAATGTCCGATCCAAATCCCCGCGTTGCGACAATGGCGCTGCGAAAAGCGTGGTTGATGTCCAGAACCGGCGTAAAACTCCAGTTGATCCCGGCAGCCCGCGCTTCCTGCACCATCACCAGACTGACTTTTTCGGTCACCGCAATGTCGTCGATAGCAGCAAGGCCGAGAGGGTTGGGCCATTCAGCGCCACTTGGCAGGCTCATCCGCGACCCTTCAAGATCTGCGGAAACCAGCAGCGGGGTTGGACATGCGTCATTCAATTTTGCGATGAGTTCCCGCTCGGATGCTGCATTACCCGCCATCATCCGCGTTATTCCACCAGGCCGGAAATCTTTGATACGGTTGATCATCTCCACATCATTACCGGGGCATTGCAGCGTAAATAATTGTCTTATTTTTTCATCCTGCGTCAATGAATTGAAACACATTTCAACCCATGAAATCGCATCAGAGTCCAAATTGAATGGATTGCGTCGCAGATAATCGAGGTTCATATTGTGCGCCGCCCGGGTGATAAATTGGTGAATTGACAATTATGCTGCCATATCAAAACGAATACCGCCAAATAAACTTCTATCTTGCCAAATAATGCAATTACCCATATATGGATAGAAAATCTCAGGCAGTTGTCAGAGTGGGTCCTCCGGGAACCCGCTCTTTTTTATGTCTTAAGCCCTTATGCCTTTAACCGGATACATGAATGAACGACGCACAAAACATCGATGATTTTTCAGCCTCTTCCCGCCTGGTGCAGGAAGAAGGGCTGGATGCCCGTGTTGCTGAGGTTGTTGCTCCGGTGATCGAAGATATGGGCTTTCGCCTCGTCCGTGCCCGTATGATCGACCATAACGGATTGACCATGCAGATCATGGCGGAACGACCTGATGGCACCATGTCCGTTGGTGAATGCGAGGCAATCTCAAAGGCCCTGTCCCCCGTTCTCGATGTGGAAGACCCGGTTCCCCAGGCCTACAATCTGGAATTATCGTCCCCTGGTATCGACCGCCCGCTTGTCCGTCGCAGCGATTTCGAGACCTGGGCCGGACATATCGCCAAGATTGAAACTGCCTATCTTTTGGATGGCCGCAAAAGGTTTCGCGGGCACCTTGTGTCTGTTGAAGGTGATTCGGTTTTGATGCGTCGCGACAACGCCGCCAAGGGCGAAGAAAAAGAAGCGGCCATTCCTTTTGATGCAATTGCCAGCGCCAGTCTGGTTTTGACCGATGATCTGGTTCGCGAAGCTCTGCGCCGTGACAAAGCATTGCGACAGGCGAATGATAATAGACAAGAAGACGGAACGAACGAAAACGACAGTTAATCGAATGCCGTGTCCGATAATGGACCGGCACTCATCTTATGGAGAAGACCCATGGCTGTAAGTGCCAATAGACTTGAACTCATGCAGATCGCCGATGCGGTGGCACGTGAAAAATCCATCGACAAACAGATCGTTATCGACGCGATGGCCGATTCGATCGAAAAAGCGGCAAAATCCCGCTATGGACTGGAAACCAATATTCGTGCTGACATCAACGAAAAAACCGGTGAAATCAAACTCCAACGCCTGTTGGAAGTTGTCGAAACCGTTGAGGATTATGACACACAAATCGATCTGCCCGGTGCCAAGAAAAAGAACGAAGCAGCAAAAATTGGCGACCATATTGGTGAACTCCTGCCACCGATGGATTTTGGACGTATTGCCGCGCAATCGGCTAAACAGGTCATTGTGCAAAAAGTACGCGATGCCGAGCGTGACCGTCAGTTTGAAGAATTCAAGGACCGCGTCGGGGAGATCATCAACGGCACCGTCAAACGGGTTGAATACGGCAATGTCATTGTTGATCTGGGCCGGGGTGAGGCGATTATCCGCCGTGATGAACTGATCCCCCGCGAGACCTATAAATACGGTGACCGTGTACGCGGCTATATCTACGATGTTCGCCGCGAACAACGCGGCCCGCAGATTTTCATGTCCCGTACCCACCCGCAATTCATGGCAAAACTCTTCCAGATGGAAGTACCTGAAATCTATGATGGTGTAATCGAAATTCGTTCGGTCGCCCGCGATCCTGGCTCCCGCGCAAAAATTGCTGTCATTTCCAATGACAGTTCCATTGATCCTGTAGGCGCCTGCGTTGGTATGCGCGGTTCGCGCGTTCAGGCTGTGGTTGGTGAACTGCAGGGTGAGAAAATTGACATCATCCCGTGGAATCAGGAACCTGCCGGTTTCATCGTGAATGCCCTGCAACCTGCCGAAGTGGCAAAGGTTGTTTTGGATGAAGACAAAGAGCGCATCGAAGTTGTTGTTCCAGACGAACAATTGTCACTGGCTATTGGCCGTCGCGGCCAAAACGTTCGCCTGGCTTCACAATTAACCGGTTGGGATATCGATATTCTGACGGAAGAAGAAGAGTCTGGCCGTCGTCAGGCCGAGTTTAATTCCAATACCCAGACATTCGTCGAAGCCCTTAATGTCGACGAGATGGTGGCCCAACTTCTGGCATCGGAAGGTTTCTCTGATCTCGAAGAAGTCGCTTATGTGGATTCAGACGAAATCGCCATGATTGAAGGTTTCGACGACGAGACTGCCGGTGAACTACAGGCCCGTGCCCGCGAGTACCTGGAGAAACAGGAACAGCAGTTGGATAACCAACGCAAGGAGCTCGGTGTAGCAGACGATATGCGTGAAGTGCCGGGCATAACCCCGTCGATGATGGTGACACTTGGAAAATCTGAAGACGAGATTAAAACCCTGGAAGATTTTGCCGGATGTATCGCAGATGACCTAATCGGCTGGAATGAGCGTAAGGACGGCGAAGTCATTCGTCATCCGGGCATTCTCGACAGTTTCGAATTATCACGAGTACAGGCGGATGAAATGATCATGGCCGCGCGCCTTGCCGCAGGATGGGTGACCGAGGACGATCTTAAGGAGCCCGAACCGGAGCCGGATGTGGAAGTAGAAGAAGAAGATACTCGCGCTGCGGTGATCAATGTTATTGAGGATACGACCGTTACGCTTTAACCGGCTTTTCGGCAGTTCGTCTGGAACAGGAAGGTTGGCTGATTTGGCGGAAAGAATGTGTAGCGTTACCCGCCAAATTATGCGGCCCAAAGACCTGATACGCTTCGTAGCGGGCCCTGACGGTCAGGTTGTTCCGGATATAAAGGGCAATCTGCCGGGCCGTGGTGTGTGGGTGACATCCACCAAATCTCTTGTTACTCAAGCCGTGGCAAAGTCCGCTTTTGCCAGAGGTTTGAAAGCAAAAGTGAAGGTTGCACCAGATCTTCCAGACCTGGTTGAAAGCCTTTTACTGGAATCAGCTCTGGGTGCGCTGGGATTCGCCCGTAAAGCGGGTGAATGCCTGACCGGATCCGGAAAAACGGATAGTGCAATCCGTTCTGGCAAAGCCATTGCCGTACTCCATGCGGAGGACGGAGCCGAAGATGGCTTTAGAAAACTGTCCCAGGCCGTGTTTGCAGTTGAACAGGAAGGCGGTCCGGAAATAAAAATTTGGCGTGTGTTCTCTAGTGTGCAATTGAACATGGCATTAGGGGCAACAAATGTGATACACGCTGCCTTAACCGAGGGTGGAGCGGCGCGAAATTGTTTGCGTCGGGTCACTCAACTGTCGAAATACCGTGAAATGGAGCCATTAAAATGGACCCCGACGCGATAATGGAATTGCCAAGATAATGTTGGCACAACAATGAAAACGGCCCCGGATAACCAAAGGGGGTCAAAAAGGTAAAGAACGTAGATGAGCGATTCGAATTCGGGCAACGAAAATAACAACGGTGGACCCTCCCGTGGCAAACTGTCTTTGAAACCGCGTGGACCGGGTACTGTTAAGCAAAGCTTCTCCCATGGCCGTTCAAACTCGGTTGTGGTTGAGACCAAAAAACGCCGGATTGTAAAACCCGGTGAAGAAAAGGCTGTATTTGCACCAAAGACGGAATCTGTAACGCCGCCGCCACCCAAGGAGCAATCCCAACCTGCGTCGGCGCCAGTAGCGACAACCCCGCTTGCTGAAAAAGGTAACCTTTCAGCGGGTGAGATGGATGCACGGTCTCGCGCCCTGGAAGAGGCGCGTCTTCGTGAAGTCGAAGACCGCAAGAAAGAAGCTGAGCTAGCCGCCAAACGCGCATTGGAAGATGAGGAAACCCGTAAAAACCGCGAAGCGAGGGAAGCGGAAGCTGCTGAACAGGCCAAAAAAGATGCAGAAGCGGCTGAAAAACAAGCGGCTGAAGAAGCGGAAGCCGCAATGTTGGCTGCGGCAGACGCGTCCGCGGCTGTGGCGGCTGCTGACCCTGATGCGATTAAGAAGACAACCTCAACCTCAGCGCTACGTCCGGTAGAACGGCCAAAAGAAGCGCCCAAACCGTCGCGGCCAAAGGGTGGAGATGATCGTCGTCGCACGAAATTAACACTCGGCAATGCACTTAACGCCAATACCGAACGTTCCCGTTCCCTGGCTTCCATGCGTCGTCAGCGGGAAAAACAAAAACGTGGCCAACAGACCGGCCCACGCGAAAAAGTCATGCGTGAAGTAACAATTCCAGATACGATTACAATTCAGGAACTCGCCAACCGTATGACGGAGCGGGCAGTTGATGTCGTAAAATTCCTTATGGAACAGGGGCAGATGATGACCCCCGGCGACATCATTGATTCCGATCTGGCACAATTGATCACAGAAGAAATGGGGCACACGGTTGTCCGTGTTTCCGAGGCTGATGTGGAGACAATCAAAGAGGTTGAAGACAAGGAAGACGACCTCCTCCCGCGCCCGCCTGTTGTCACCATTATGGGGCATGTTGATCACGGTAAAACATCATTGCTCGATAAAATCCGTTCCGCACGAGTCGCAGCCGGAGAAGCCGGAGGCATTACCCAACACATTGCCGCCTATCAGATAGAGCGGGATGGCAAGAAGATATCATTCCTGGATACGCCGGGCCACGAAGCCTTTACAGCCATGCGTGCCCGTGGTGCACAAGCCACCGACATCGCTATTCTTGTTGTCGCAGCCGACGACAGCGTGATGCCTCAAACAATTGAGAGCATTAAACATGCCAAGGCTGCTGAGGTTCCCATGATTGTGGCCATCAACAAGATGGATGTTGAAGGTGCCGACGCCAATAAGGTACGGACCGAACTTCTTCAACATGAAGTCTTTGTTGAGGGCATGGGTGGTGAAATTCTGGATGTCGAAGTTTCCGCTAAAACCGGCGATGGTATCGATAATTTGCTGGATGCCATCAATCTGCAAGCGGAATTGATGGAACTGAAGGCCAACCCAAATCGTGATGGGGAAGCCATCGTGATTGAATCCCGCCTCGAAAAAGGTCGCGGATCGGTTGCTACAGCCATTGTACAGCGGGGAACACTTAATGTCGGCGATATCATTGTTGCCGGCAGTGAGTGGGGTCGTGTCCGTGCCATGCTGGACGATTACGGAAAGCAGATGAAGACGGCCGGTCCATCGACGCCGATCGAGGTTCTGGGCCTTTCCGGCGCACCATCTGCGGGTGATCGTGTCGTTGTGGTAGAAGGCGAGGCACGCGCCCGCGAGATTTCAGATTATCGTCAGCGCAAAGCGCGTGAAAAAGCCGTCGCAGCACAGGCCGGACAACGGGGTTCGCTGGAACAGATGATGACGAACCTGCAAACCAAAGGCGCCGACATGGCCCCGCTGGTTATCAAGGCGGACACGCAGGGCTCTGTCGAGGCAATTATTGCCTCGCTGAACGGTCTTGGTACTGACGAAGTGCAAGCCCGCGTCGTATCATCGGGCGTCGGTGGTATCACCGAAGCTGATGTGACCCTCGCCATCGCGTCAAAGACACCGATTATCGCCTTCAACGTTCGGGCGAATAAACAGGCGCAGGATCTGGCCAAGCGTGAAGGTATCGAAATTCGTTATTATTCGATTATCTACAATCTGATCGACGATATCAAAGATACGCTTTCCGGCATGTTGGCGCCTGAGCGTCGCGAGACGTTCATCGGTTACGCTGATATTCTTGAACTCTTCACCCACTCCAAAGTGGGTAAAGTGGCCGGTTGTCTGGTAACTGAAGGTCACGTTGAGCGCGCCATGGGTGTTCGTCTGATCCGTGACGATGTGGTGGTACATGAAGGCGAACTGGCGACCCTGAAACGCTTCAAAGACGAAGTAGCGCGAGTAGATTCGGGCACTGAATGCGGCATGGCGTTTAAGAAATACCAGGACATGCGCAAAGGCGACCGCATTGAGTGCTTCACCGTAGAGATGATTGATCGCAGCCTTTAAGGTTAGTGCGATCGGATTCGATATTGAGGTTCAGTTAGATGAGCAAGTCAAAGGCTCCATCGCAACGGCAGCTTCGGGTTGGTGAACTCGTGCGCCATGCACTCACCGAGGTGCTGACGCGCGAGACAATGAACGATCCGCTTCTGGACGGTCAGTTGATTTCCGTATCCGAAGTTCGCATGTCGCCAGATTTGAAGATCGCCACCTGTTTTATTTCGCCTCTTGGGGGGCGTAAGCAAAACGGGAAGGGCAATGCAGACGCTCAGGCTATCTGCAAGGCATTGGCCAAAAACGCGAAATTTATTCGATCTCGGGCAACACCACACCTAAACCAAATGAAATACATGCCGAGTTTCCGGTTTCTCGAAGACACAAGTTTCGATAATTTCGCCAAGATCGACGCCCTGTTGCGCAGTGATGCTGTGCAACAGGATTTGAGCGAAAATGAGGGTAATTAAATGGCGAACATAACATTGAGGGTCTTCGGCATAATTATAGTAAGTCTAATTTTCTGTGCTACCCAATCCCATGCTTCCAAATTAAAAAAGTATCAAATGTCATTAGGCGACAGGACCTACAAGTTCGGGCTGCGGGGCCATCTTCAAATGGTGGCATATCTCGCGCCATCCGGAGCATTGTATTACGTTGACGCCACCAGTGGTACCAGTGTGGATACCGGTTCATGGAAGTTAGTTGAGAACGACAAGAAGACTGGAATCTGTATTACTGCAGGATTTTTCAAAGGAAGGCCGGTTACAAAGTGCTATAGTGCTCGCCGATTCCGATCATTTCTCACCGATTGGAAAGGTAACCCCCTTGGGTTACGGCCGGGCAGAAAAATGAGCGCATCTAGAGCTTTCAACCCAAGCTACGGTGCGCTTAAACGGCGACTTAAATAGGCAATATCATGGGCAGACGCAAAAAGGGGCGCGCTATATCCGGTTGGCTTGTGCTGGATAAACCTTATGAAATGGGCTCGACGCAGGCGGTTGGCAAGCTGCGCTGGCTGTTTGATGCAAAAAAGGCGGGCCACGCCGGCACGCTGGATCCCCTCGCAACAGGTGTTCTTCCAATTGCGTTCGGTGAAGCTACCAAGACCGTTCCCTACGTGACCGATGGCGAAAAAGCCTACCGGTTTATCGTGCGCTGGGGCGTTCAAACCAATACAGATGATATTGAGGGGGAGACAGTTGCGGAATCTGATCTGCGTCCAACCCGCGAAGCCATCGAAGTTCTCTTACCCGAATTCACTGGCGAAATCAGTCAGATACCTCCCCAATTCTCGGCCATAAAGATTGATGGGAAACGCGCTTATGCGGAAGCGCGGGCAGGAAAAGAAGTGCAGCTTCAACCGCGCCCGGTGTTCGTTCAAAGTTTTGAGCTCGTCGATATTCCAGATAATGATCACGCCACCTTCGAGGTTACCTGCGGCAAAGGTACCTACGTCCGTGCATTCGCCCGTGACTTGGGAAATATACTGGGTTGCAAGGGGCACATTACCGCTCTGCGCCGCACCTATGTTGAGCCGTTTGAGGAAGCTGATGCCGTTTCGCTGGCTGACCTTCTTGAACTGGAAGGGGACCTGGATGCGCTCGACCAAAAACTGATTACACCGTTACAGGCAATGGGCGGGTTTCCGGAATTGCGGTTGAGTGAAGACGAAGAGCGCCGCGTTCGACTTGGTAATTCCATCATCATTCGCGGCCGTGATGCGCCTTTGGATGAAACTGATGTCTGCGCCATCAGGAAGAGCACATTGGTTGCCATTGGAGACCTGGAAAAAGGCGAATTCCATCCAAGGCGTGTTTTAGCCCGGTGAATGAGCCCTGTGAAATTAGTTCAGTTTATCACGATTGCCGGATCTCCGTTCATGAAACTGGTATCTACTCATGCCTTGGGCTTTCCAATATGGACGAACAGGATCAGTGCCTGGGAATTCCAAAAAATGATAGTCAATTCGATCTTGAAGATAATTCAAGCTTGCCGCCCAACGCCCACCCTTGTATGTCAATAAAGCCTACCTGATGCACCCGTAGCTCAGCTGGATAGAGTGCTGCCCTCCGAAGGCAGAGGTCGCGCGTTCGAATCGCGCCGGGTGCACCAACAATTTCAATAGGTTATATGGATTTTGATATTGGCTACATTCAAGAAGTAACCACATAGTAACCACCAAGCGCAGCTATTTTAAGTCGAAATCGTCCGGTCAATGAGACTGAAATCACCATTGGTAGGCATACAAAAGAGACATTTGCCATCACTGGCGTCAGCCCATATTGCACCAATATGGCGTTTAACCGCTTCCCCATCGTAGAGATGCTGCCCTTTGTACTCGACAACAAGAATGCGTCCATCGAGAAGCATCGCAACAAAGTCTGGGTAGAATTTGGCATTGGGGAGTTGAAGCCAAAAAGATGACTTCTTGCCTTCGACATTTCGTATCCAGTAGCGAACCTTTTCGTTGCGGTCGAGATGAACTGGACTTGTCCCGTATTAATTCCGCATCCTGTTCTCGTTTAACTCGTTTTTCGTTCAAATTTGATGGGCGACATTCCTCCTATTGCTGAGTGTCTTCTGCGGCTGTTGTAAAAGCCGTTGATGTATTGGAACAGGGCGTCGGTTGCTTGCTGTCGTGTTTGCCATGTGCCGCGCCAGATGAGTTCGGCTTTGAGTGTTTTGAAGAACGTCTCGACCACGGCGTTGTCCCAGCAATTGCCTTTTCGGCTCATGGACACTTTAAACTTCAGTTCACGCATTCGTTTTTGATAATCATGAGAGCAGTATTGACTGCCACGGTCCGTATGATGAATGCAGCCCGGCGGTGGGTTTCGAAGGGCCAAAGCCCGGTTGAGAGCCTGCAATGCCAAGTCTTTCTTCAACCGGTTGCTGACAGCCCAACCCACCACACGGCGTGAATGTAGATCGATCATCACTGCCAGATACAGCCAGCCCTCACGGGTCCAGATGTAGCTGATGTCACCTGCCCATTTCTGGTTGGGTTTATCCGCTTGGAAGTTCCGCCCCAGCAAGTTAGGCGCAATGTTGAAGCGGTGATTGCTATCGGTCGTAGCTTTGTATTTGCGTGTTCTGACCACTCGAATGCCGTTGTCGCGCATCAGGCGGCCAACACGGCGGTGACCAATAGCAAGGCCGGCTTCCTTCAACTCCTGCGTCATTCTCGGGCGACCATAACTGCCAAGGCTCAAGTGATGCTGTTCACGGATGTGCGCCAGAACCACCATGTCATCGCGCTGCCGTTGACTAACAGGGCGGTTGTGCCAGGCACGATAACCACGCGATGTAACATTCAGAATATGGCAAAGCCGATCCACCGGAACGTGTTTCCTGTGTTCTTCGACAAACGCAAATCTCACTTGCTTTGACCCGCGAAGAACACTGTTGCCTTCTTTAATATCTCCCTCTCCTCCGTGAGGAGACGAACCTCTCTGCGAAGCCGCTCATTCTCTTTGGCCAGATCAATATCAACCGATGGTGGAAGGTCATCAGGCCGGGATTGTTGTATCCATTTCGATAACGTCGAAAAGCCGACCCCCAAATCTGATGCCACTTGTTTCCGGGTAAGTCCGCTGGTCAGCGCAATACGCACCGCTTCACGCTTGAATTCGTCTGTGTGGCCTCGTGCCATAATAGTTCTCCTTGATGGGATTAATCCAATTCAAGGACACGGAACTAAACCGTGACAAGTCCACCTGATCACCAGCCCGGCATTTATCGTCATGAAAGCTGCCAGTGAGTTCCGCGACAAGACCACAGCCATCAACCAGCTGTGGCAAACAGACTTCACCTATCTGAAGGTCATTGGCTGGGGTTGGTTCTATCTCAGTACGATCCTTGATGATTATTCGCGATACATCATTGCCTGGAAGCTGTGTACCACCATGAACACATCGGATGTGACCGATACATTGGAAATGGCGCTTCAGGCCTCAGGCTGCGACAGGGCCAACGTTGCGCATAAACCCCGGCTACTATCTGATAATGGCCCCTGCTACATATCCAGTGATCTGGCAGAGTGGTTGGATGGCAAAGGCATGGGTCATGTTCGCGGTGCGCCTTATCACCCGCAAACCCAAGGCAAGATTGAACGCTGGCATCAAACCCTGAAGAACCGCATCTTGCTGGAACACTACTTCATACCAAGTGACTTAAACCGGCAGATCGAAGCTTTCATCGAACATTATAATCATCACAGATACCACGAGAGCCTGAGTAATCTCACGCCTGCGGACGTCTACTTCGGGCGCAAAAATGAGATATTGAAGCGAAGAGAAAGGATCAAACAAAAAACCATCGAAACGCGGCGCTTGCAACACCGCAAACAAGCCGCATAATACAAACAACAGATGAGCTAGAGTCTCTCTTAAATCAGACCACCATCTGTCTCAAATACCCTGACTACGAACACACCGTGATATTGTCTTCCTGGTCCGCAGGTGCGTTGAAGTCCCCATCGTCCGAAATCACTATGATGGGCGAATCGTCCGTGGCTGCAGCCTTCAAGCACTCAAATATGAAAGCATCCGGAAACTGATCTTTCTTTCCGTCTCCTGAGAAAAAACCGCTCCCCATTGTATAACTTGCGAAAACAGCACTTGGCTTAACGTCGTCGATTCGAAGCACCTTCGCTTTCAACGACTTGAACAATTTCGATGTTGAATCAAAATATTGCTTATCAAGCACATCCTTGATTTCCAACTTGGTCACAGTGGGCAGTTTAGCGCCTAGCGCATCTTCAACTATTCGACGAAAATGTGGTCTACCTATTTCCTTTATGACATCAAAGTCATTGGCCGAGTGCTTTTTTGAAACTTCGGCAATAGTCAAATCCGTCGTCAAAATACGAACTATTCCAGCATCAACCAAATCTCTAACGCGCTCGATTTCTGGTCCACCAGGTGGCTTACCCCCTCGAATGACTATATTGGCGTCAAGAAAAATCTGAGGTTTGATTTTCGGCATTCGCAGTCACTCAATCCCGTTTCTATAACCCTACAACGATGCACTGAATGGCGCCAGAGTCTTCCACTCATCCTCCCTGCAGTCGAGCGAACTTAGCTACGTCGTTCATGAGATCAAGCCGAACAACGCCGCATACTAAATTGGGTGTGCTCGGCATCGCCCGCAAATGCCCTTGAAAGGTGAAGCGGACATTGACAACGCAAAGTCTAACGGCATCTAGGTCCGCTGAGCCGACCTTGGGCGAACACCCCGTTCGATCCGGTAGGACGAAAAGGCTCGGAAGACTGCAATGATGCAGGTTTCTCGGACGCCACGCTCGAATTTTGAGTCGCGGGTAGTGATTGTCTGGCGTCGGAGAAGCGCTCAAGCACGGAATCGCATGAGGTTTAGCTGAGATGGTTCAGCGGGTTCTATGGGGATTTGGGCGGCATTGTGGGGTTTGGATTGTCTGACAGGGTAGAGTTACCACCGAACTGATGCCGGTTTTGGAGGCCATTTGGGCACGATTTCGCCTCGGTTTCTTCCGTTTAGGCAGATCGGGGCATAGCGTTTTGGTTCTGCCGTTTGTTTTGCACATATCGGCAGTGTCGTCTGCCATTCGGCGGACGGTTAGGCAGGTCTGCTGATATGTGCGCGCCGTGTTCTGGGCCATGATTTGGATTGTCATGCGGCGGTCTTCTTTGATTTTGGTGGTGCTCTTGGTTGCTGTTTAGGCGCGAAAGCCTTGCCGATGATCAATCGTCCGCCGCAGCATGGGCAGGGCAATGCAAGAACACGGGGTTGTTCATCGGCACCTTCGACGGGATCGCCATTATCATGATCCGTGTCTGGCGCTTTGGCTTTGAGCAGGTTCCTGATCAGGGTGATATTGTTGGCTCGATTGCCGTTTCCCAAGAAGCCGTAATGGCGGATGCGATGCTGGCCTTTTGGCAGGACATGGATCAGGAACCGCCGAATGAACTCATCGGTCTTGAGGGTCATGGTTTTGTGTCTGCACCTTGCGTTCGGGGGACCATCGACGCGGTAATCCTTGACGCGGAAAGTGACATGATTTGCGTCGAAACGGATCAGGCGACTATTTGAGATCGCAACCCGGTGGGTATAGCGCGACAGATATGCCAGCACCGCTTTAGGTCCGGCAAATGGCTCCTTGGCATAAACGACCCATTCGATTTTGCGCAAAGGTTTGAGGAAAGCATCAAAGGCGGGCTTATTGACAAGGTGGGCGTGATCGCCAAAGAAACGCATCTTCCCGGCGTTGTGCAACCTGACCAGTTCTTCCAAAATGAGACGCCGGTACAAGCGAGACAGAACACGCACGGACAGGAAGAAGTTCTTCCGGCTCGCTATCCATGCGCTCCGATCCGGTGATAGTCCGCCGCCCGGTACGATCATGTGGACGTGCGGGTGGTGCGTCATCGCCGATCCCCATGTGTGCAGTACCGAGGTGATGCCAACTTGCGCACCGAGATGTTTTGGATCGGAGGCGATTTTGATCACCGTGTCTGCACTGATCCGCATCAGCAGATTGTAGATCTCCGGTTTGTTTTGGCGCGCGATGTCAGCGATTGGCTTTGGCAACGTGAAGACGAGATGGA
This sequence comes from uncultured Rhizobiaceae bacterium, assembly GCA_951813045.1. Classification (GTDB taxonomy): domain Bacteria; phylum Pseudomonadota; class Alphaproteobacteria; order Rhizobiales; family Rhizobiaceae; genus Pseudahrensia. The sequence goes on along the minus strand of CATOTF010000002.1, from coordinate 4,303,481 downwards.
AATACCTCACAGGCAACAGTTCGGCCTCTCGTGCGACCAGCCATGCCTTTGCAGCACTCGCCTGGCATTTTGGACAGTGTCTGTTCCGGCATGAGTTGTAGGCGATGTGCTCGTGGGCGCAGTCTTCGCAACGCGTAACATGACCGCCGAGCGCGGCCGTGCGGCAGCGTTCAATCGCTGACATCACTTTCAATTGGTTCAGGCTGATGCGCCCGGCATTAGCCGCGCGCCACGCAGCACCATGGTCGCGGAAGATATCCGCAACCTCCAGACAAGAGGCGTTGGACGAGCCCCGGCGATGATGAATGCGAGGACCGCGACCAAAAGATGGACGGGGCAAGGCAGATTATGAGGACTTGCGTTTGGTCCTTTTGCGTTTGACCCCATTCAGATTATCCAATGGGCTTTCCACAGCTGCAATCATTCCAGTGGCAACGCTTGCATAACGCGCCGTTGTTGTGAGCTTGGTATGACCCAGCAGTGCCTGAATGACCCGGATGTCCACACCACTCTCCAGCAAATGCGTTGCAAACGAATGCCGCAACGTGTGCAATGTAACGGGCTTGGTGATCCCGGCGGCCCGCGCTGCTTGCTTGAACAATCGCGAGATCTGGCGGGAAGAAAGGTGCTTTCCGTTATATCCTGGAAATATCAAACGGTCTTCACGTGCGATACTCTTATCCTGACCGGTTGGGCGTTCTTTCCACCAGTCGCGCAGCAGGCCCAGAATATCGGAAGGCAACATAACGTTGCGATCCTTGCGCCCCTTAGCCTGCACAATGCGGATGATGTTTTGGGCGCTGTCTATATCGCCGACTTTAAGTCGAACAACTTCGCCTGCACGTAGCCCGCAACCGTAAGCCAGTGATAACATCACCTTCGCCTTCAGGCTCGGTGCCATGGCCAGAATACGCTTCACTTCCTCCTTACTGAGAACCAGCGGCACCTTTACTGGCTCCTTGAGGCTGAATATCTCCGCCACCAAATCGTGTCGCCGCAGCGTCACCCGGAACAGAAACTTTACGCCGGTCATGGTCTGGTTGCGCGTGCAAATGCTCGCGCCACTCTCGATCAGATATTCCTGAAAGTGCTTCACATCATCGGGTGTTGCCGTGTCGGGAGAACGATTGAGCCAGGCTGCAAAACGCTTGCAGGCGCGCAGGTGACTGGTCTGCGATGCCTTACCCAGATTGCGCCCTTTCATATCCGAAATCATGCGGGCACGAAGCGGCGTTGTGGAAGTCGGCGTCCGGGGCAATGTCTGAATGGTCATGGGAAAAATCCTCCGTCAATCGAGGCAAAAGCACCTCGAGACAAAGGAACCGCGATCAACTCCCCAACAGCAAATCTGACATAGTCAATACAAAACCAAACAACGCGCCCCAACTATCGCGAAGCGATTTAGTGCTGGAGCCCACTTAAGACCTTGCTGCGATGTCGACACAAGAACGGCTTGCTGGACCAATTGGCACCGATGATGAGCTATCCTAGTGTCAACAGATCGATATTGCAGCTGGACATTGATACGGTCTCAGAAATAGGTTGGACGCCGGTGACATTTGGCCTGCATTAAACATGGCCCCAGATACAACAAACAAGGAATGATCAATGCCAACAATATTGAGTATCCAGTCGAGCCCAAATATGATTTCGTCTGCATCGCGAGCAGTATCCAAAAGCTACATAGACAAATATGTTGCATCCCGTCCAAACACGGAAGTTGTCGATCTTGATCTGGTGAGCAGCCCTCCCTCTCATATCGGTCCACATCATTTACAGGCATTTTTCTCTCCACCCGAGGAACACGGGCCAGAGAGCGAGGCTGCGTTGGCAGTGTCAGATGCTTATATCGCTCAGCTAATGGATGCTGACGTATTAGTTTTGGGAACGCCGATGCATAATTTCGGCATCGCATCAACGATGAAATCTTGGATAGACAACATCTTGCGTGCTGGCAAAACATTCAACTATACGGAAAATGGACCCGTTGGTTTACTTTCCGGCAAGAAAGCTGTCATCGCAGTCGGCAGCGGCGGTATCTATTCTGAAGGATTTATGCAGGGATTCGAGCACTGCGGGAACTATCTGAGGGACATTCTGGCTATAATTGGACTGACCGATGTCACAATTTTACGGGCAGAAGGTCTTGCCATGAGCCCGGAAGCTGCTGAAGAAGGGCTTGCAGCCGGACAGGCCGAAGCAGAACGAATTGCCGTGTGAAGCCGGTTCATTATGTGATTGGAACTAAGCGTTGAGGTATACGATGTCGCCAATTTGGTGTTGCCCAAGTGCCGAATTGGCGCGTATTCTATTCCGCTGGTATTGACGATATTTCACATTCCGGATGCCAGCCCAATCAGACTTTAGGTCCGCATGGATGCAGGTTTCTCGGACGCCACGCTCGAATTTTGAGTCGCGGGTAGTGATTGTCTGGCGTCGGAGAAGCGCTCAAGCACGGAATCGCATGAGGTTTAGCTGAGATGGTTCAGCGGGTTCTATGGGGATTTGGGCGGCATTGTGGGGTTTGGATTGTCTGACAGGGTATGTCAATCCCAGCCTAAAATGGGTCTTGATCCCGGAGTAAAATTGGCCAGATTTTGGGACGTTTGTGTTTTTGATCTGGTTTAGTGTCAGTTGATTTGAACAGATTTTTGTTTTCGGCTCTGGTGCAACCTGTAGCTTTCACCATTCATCTCCAGGATGTGGACGTGGTGTGTCAGCCGGTCGAGTATTGCGCCCGTTAGGCGTTCTGATCCGAAGACCTCTGTCCATTCGTCGAATGGTAGATTGGATGTGATGATGATGGAACCGCGTTCATACCGTTGGCTGATTACTTCGAACAGCAACTCCGCCCCGGTTTTGGAGAGAGGGACGAAGCCCAGTTCGTCAATGATCAGCAGGTCTTGAGCTGCCAGTTGTTTTTGATGCCGTTGCAAGCGACGTTCATCAACGGCCTCGATCATCTCATGAACCAGTGCAGCAGCCGTGGTGAAGCGGACTTTCATCCCCTTTTGGCAGGCAGCCAGTCCAAGGCCGAGGGCAACATGGGTTTTGCCGGTTCCACTTGGTCCTAACGCGATGATGTTTTGGCGTTTCGCAGCGTACTCGCAACGGGCCAGTTCCATCACGAGCACCTTGTTCACTGACGGGATCGTTTTGAAGTCAAAGCTGTCGAGGCTCTTGGTTGCCGGGAACTTCGCAGCTTTGATGCGTCGCTCCACCATTCGGCGCTCACGTTCAATCAGCTCCAACTCACATAACCGCAGGAGATATTGGACATGATCCTTATTCTCAGCGGCACATTGTTGGGCCTGTTTGGTATATTCACTCTGGAAGGTTGGCAGCCGAAGTTTGGTCAGATGATGTTTGAGTAGAACTTGCGGTGTATCGGTAACAGTGTCGTTCATGCTGCCGCCTCCGACAACAGCACGGCATAGCTGGCAGGTTTTGTCGTCTCGACCACCGCTTTGGGCAAATAGGGGTAGATGTCGAGATCAAGCCTGGGCGGTCGCCGCTCGATCCGGCACAGAATAAGGTGCTTGATCGCATCATAGCCAATGGCACCCAGATCCAAAGCTTGTTGGATTGCGGCGTGAACGTGCTCCAGCTCAAAAGTTTCCAGCAGACGCAGGATCTGAACATACTCGCGTTTTCCCGCCTTACCCATGCGGGCTTCTAATAAACGATGAAGGATCGCAAATGCATCGGGTAAACCCCAGCCTTGCAATGGTGCCGCCTGATCGAGAGCACCTACCTTTTGTTCCAGCAAGGGCAGATAGTGAAGCGGGTCGAAGATCATGTCTGCCTTCTCATAAGACCGACGATGGCGGGCAATAATCTCGGTTCCACTGCCAATCACAACCTCATGGATGTAACCGCGAACCTGAACCTCATGATGGGCAAAGGCGACAGGAACGGAGTAATCATTATTGCGGTAGCGGATCATCGAGATTGACGTTGCCCGCGTGCTAAACTTTTCACACGCGTCGTATGGCGTTGGGGGCAATGCCATCAGCGCGTCCAGGTCTCTCAGCAATCGTTCACCAATACTCTCACCATGTCCGCGAACAACATCATCCTGACGCTTCAGGCAGCATTCTTCCAACCAGGCGTTCAAGGCATCAAAGCTGTCGAACCGTGGGGCTGGGATGAGAAAGTTCCTGCGACCGTAACCAATGACGCCTTCGACATTCCCTTTATCATTGCCTTTGCCAGGGCGACCAAACTTATCCTCAAACAGATAGTGCGATTGTAGCTCTGAGAAAGTTCTCGTGCGTATCCGTTTGCCACCGCCCAGGATCTTTGCAACTGCAATCACGGTGTTGTCGTAGAGCATCGACAACGGCACACCGCCGAAGAAAGCAAACGCAGCATTGTGACCGTCACAGAAGGCTTCTGTTGTTTCCGCCGGATACGCCTTCATGAAGAACGCATCCGAATGCGGCAACGATATAGCGATGTAATGCAGCTTGCGTTCGACACCGTCGATCACGCCGAACGTCTCACCAAAATCGACCTGAGCATGGCCGGGCGCGTGAACCAGAGGAACAAACACCTCCTGGGTTCGTCTTTGCTTCTCACGCACATAATCAGTGACAATGGTGATCCCGCCAGTGAACCCGTGCTCATCCCGTAACCGCGCATGAATACGCTTGGCTGTGTGCCGTTGCTTTTTGATGACCTTTTTGTCGTCTTTCAGGATCTGATCAATTATCCCAACAAACGGATCCAACTTCGGGCGAACAGGCGCGGTCGTTCTTTGATAACCGGGCGGAACCGAGTGCTTCAGGATCTTCGCCACGGTTTTGCGATCAATCCCGAACAAACGGGCCACCTCGCTATTGTTCTTCCCATCCACATGGCACGCTCGACGCACCCGACTATACAAATCCACAGAATACATCTTCCCCACCTAATACTCACAAGCACAAGGTGTCAGAGTGCGGAATTTTACTCCGCGACGGTCAGATTACCCAACCATTTCTGTGGTCATTTTGTCTCCGGGATTCACAGAGGCACCGGTGGCGTTGGCGGTACGCTAATCGGTGTTTTAATCATCGGAGTTCTTCGTAACGGCCTGAATTTGCTCAGCGTCTCGCCATTTGTGCAGGCCGTTGTGATTGGCCTGGTTATCGTGCTCGCAGTAGCGGCGGAGACCATCAAGGAAAGAGGCAAGTGATCTGCTATGAATGCGCGTTTTTAATGCAATGCAGCTCACGACGAAGCAGAGTTTGCACGGAACAAGAGTTTATCAAAGGGCAACATGCCTTTGATGTTTAAGCAATAGCCCGACTGTATCGGGTTCATCGGGTCCAACCACAATCACCGACCCATTCTTCAAGGAGGAGAAAACTATGAATACCATCAAAAAAGCCTTATTGGCCACGGCGGCGCTTTGCGCGTTATCCGTGTCGACCGGAGCGTCAGCTGCTGAAGTCAAAAAAATCGGACTGGCTGTTCCTAATTTGCAAGCAGATTTCTTCAATCAAATCAAACTGGGTGTTGAAGGTTATGCTGCCAAACTTGGCATCGAGGTTATCGTTGTCGATGCTAAAAACGATACGGCAACGCAGGTCAGTCAAGTGCAGGATCTGATGACGCAGGGCATTGATGCATTCATCTATATCCCGGCAGGTGCGGCAGCCGCAGCCGTTCCAACCCGTCTTGCACGCGCAGCCGGTATTCCAGTCATTAACGTTGACCGTGAGCCAGCAGGCGAACCCGGTGACACCGTGATCTATGGTGAAAATATTGTGTCGGCATATCAGGTCTGTGACCACATCATCAAGAAAGCTGGCGGCAAAGGCAAAATGGTCATCATTCACGGCCAAAAAGGAACAACACCTGAGGTTCAGCGCTTCGAAGGCTGCAAAAGAGCAATCGACGAGAACCCGGGCGTTGAGCTGGTCGCGCAGCAATGGAGCCAGCAGTGGTCACCCGATGAAGGTTTCCAGATTGCGCAGAACATGTTGCAAGCGAACCCTGACGTCAGCATTATCTTCGGTCAGGCAGATGGTCTTGCAATGGGCGCAGCGAAAGCGGTTCAGGGTGCCGGATTAGAAAAACAGGTTATTGTTGGTGGCTATGATGGCGACGGAGCTGCCCTAAAATCTCTGGTTGCTTGCGATACTCCATTCATTGTAACGGCTACTCAAAGCACACAGGCTATGGGCGTTCTTGCCGTCAACTCGGCAATCGCTGTTGGTCATGGTGCATCAGTACCGGCTCGTCAAATCCCGAATGCGGTTCTGACGACTTGTGCCGACGCTGCTAAGTTTGTTGAAAAACACCCTTAATCCCATGATCGCCAGTGTCGCTATTCAATAGGCAGTAACTTGACCTTAAGAAGTGAAGCACCAATTCTGACCCTTCGGGATGTCTGTAAGTCCTTTGGACCGACGGAAGTTTTGCATGGGATCGATCTGGACATTCATGCAGGTGAGGTCGTGGCATTGCTCGGTGAAAATGGTGCTGGCAAATCAACAGTTTCGAACATCATTTCCGGCACTATTCTCCCAAGTTCTGGAAAGATGACATGGCAGGGCGCGACATTTGCGCCCGCCACCCCCCGCGCAGCAATTGATGCAGGCGTGGCTATGATCCATCAGGAACTGCTGCTTTTACCACACCTTTCAATAGCGGAGAATATATTTGTCGGCCGCTACCCCATGAAGGGTGCCGTTGTTGATCGCAAACAAATGGAAGAGCGTGCTCAAGCAGGCTTGGAACGGTTAGGACTCGACATATCGCCCCGACGTAAGGTTGAGGGGTTATCCACCGCTAACCAACAGCTGATTGAAATCGCCAAAGCACTGACCTTAAACGCCAAACTGCTGATCTTCGATGAGCCCACCGCAGCGCTCGGCGGCGACGAAACAAGCCTCCTCTTTGAACAGATTGATCGTTTGCGCTCTGAGGGCGTAGGAATCATCTATATTTCCCATCGTTTGGAAGAAATTAAACGGATTGCTGACCGCATCATTGTCATGCGCGACGGATCGAAGGTCCAGGAATTTGATACCGCTGATCTTCCTGTCCGAATGATCGTGGAATCCATGGTTGGACGTCCACTTGAACAAATGTTCCCGAAACTAGCTATTCCAAATGATGAAGTCGTGTTCGAGGTCGATGGGCTTTCCGCTCCAGATGCTAGCTTCAATGACGTGAGTTTCCAGGTTCGGGAGGGCGAGATATTTGGCATAGCAGGCCTTGTGGGAGCAGGGCGCACTGAATTGGTTCGAGCCATTGCCGGTGCTGACCCCATTAAAACTGGACAAATCCTTCTTGCCGGTGACGGTGCAACACCAAAATCACCAAAGGATGCAATCAACAATGGAATTGTGCTTGTGCCTGAGGATAGAAAACAACATGGGCTTGTGTTGAAGCATTCGATTCAGGAAAATATTGCCTATTGCAATATGGATTCGGTCACAAAATCCGGATGGGTAATGGGGCGTCTTGTCAGAAACTTCGCGAGTACGAATATCGAGAGGTTTGGCGTTAAGGGAAAAGGTTCTCAAAGTGCCAATCAGATGTCGGGAGGCAATCAACAGAAAGTTGTGATTGCCAAATGGCTTGCACGCAATCCACGTGTGGTCTTGCTTGATGAGCCAACCCGTGGAATCGACGTGGGCGCTCGTTCCTCGATTTATGAGATCATCCACGCTCTCGCTGCACAGGGTGTGGCGGTGATTGTGGTGAGTTCTGATCTTGAAGAAATTCTGGGGGTTTCAAACCGCATTCTTGTTATGGCCGCGGGCCGGCAAGCCGGAATTCTTGATCACACTGAAGCCAACGATGTCTCGGTGATGGAATTGGCAACGAGCTGATCCAACGCCGCCGTCATTAGCATATGGACTTACAATATGACCGATCTGACTTTGAACGCTCCCAGATTATTCGATTTGGGTGGCCGCGTTGCAATCGTTACTGGTGCCGGAAGTGGCATTGGGCAACGTATTGCGCTTGGATTGTCACAATGCGGAGCCAGTGTTGCTTGTCTGGATAGGCGCGAAGACGGTGGCTTGGCAGACACTGTTAATATGATCGAAGGAGGTGGCGGCAGATCACTAGCACTGGTTGCAGATGTCACGATCCGGGATGCACTGGACGATGCTGTCGCCCAAACCGAGGCCGAATTCGGACCTTTAGGCATTGCCGTCAATGCAGCGGGCATCGCTAATGCCAATCCGGCTGAGATAATGCCAGAAGATCAATTTCAAACCCTGATGGACATCAATCTGAAGGGCATATTTCTGTCTTGTCAGGCGGAAGCCAATGCAATGCTCAAACAGGGTAAGGGCACAATCATCAATATAGCGTCGATGTCAGGTGTAATCGTCAACCGTGGATTGGAACAGGCTCACTATAATGCATCAAAAGCGGGCGTGATCCATATATCCAAGAGCATGGCAATGGAATGGGTGAGCCGTGGTGTTCGGGTAAACACGATCAGTCCCGGTTATACTGCAACGCCAATGAACACCCGACCTGAAATGATTCACCAGACCAAAGAGTTCGAAAGTCAAACTCCCATGGGTCGCATGGCAACGGTGGACGAGATGGTCGGTCCTGCCGTATTTTTGGCCAGCGACGCAGCGTCATATTGTACTGGCATTGACCTCCTGGTTGATGGAGGGTTTTGTTGTTGGTAGGGCGGATATGAACATCGAAAGCTCAACCTAATTCGTACCCAGTTGGTGGCCCGATTTTACGTATGCCAACTTCACATATCGCAATCATCTCTCTAACTTTTGTATCAGTTGATCAAAAGCAGCAAAGTAGATGCCCATCCTGCTCAAATTGCGACACCACCAAATATCGAAATTGTGGTTCGTGGTGTAAATTGACTCAAAATCATTAATGGCTGGTTTTGGCACAAAATAACATAGAGGCGCGTGTCGTAGTTTGGCCAATCTAGAAAACTGGAAACGGTGAAAGGTCCGCATCTCGGCCATTGAGCAATTTCCTGCGAAGAGTGATTGCGGGCCAATTTTTCCCGTTTTGGGGTTGGGTTTGAACGGCTGCTATCAAGACCGCGAAACAGTATGACCAATAGTGTTTCATTTTTCAGAGAGCAGCCATTCACCGAAGCACCCAAATATCTTGGGTCACACGTGCTGGTGAAATCACCGGCAACGTCAGCAGCGAGCCGATTTTGATGAAAAAGTCGGCCTTAAAGTAATCACCATTGGCTGATTCAGTTTGCCCATTGATTTGGGAGATTGATGCGATGCTGGGACCACGCCAGGAATTTCAATCGGCTTTGTTTTACGAGTTCAATCTCGAAGACCACGTGCCTGATGATCATCTATTGCGGTCAATTGACCGGTTTGTTGATCTTGGCGATATGCGGTCGCACCTGCGCCCATTTTACAGCGACATTGGCCGCCCTTCGGTTGATCCTGAACTGATGATCCGCATGTTGCTGGTCGGATACATCATGGGCATCCGATCTGAGCGACGGTTGTGCGATGAGGTCCATGTGAATCTTGCCTACAGATGGTTCTGCCGTCTTGATCTAGGCGACCCCGTGCCTGATCAATCGACCTTTTCCAAGAACCGCCATGGCCGGTTTCGAGAGAGCGATCTGTTCCGGCAATTGTTTGAGAGCGTTGTTACTCGTTGCATTGCTGAAGGTTTAGTTGGTGGAGAGGTGTTTGCGACTGATGCCAGCATTATTCGGGCAGATGCCAACAAGCAGAAATCGACACCAAAGGAGGAATGGGACGCATCATCACTCGATCCAGCAACTGTGCCTCGGGCTGTGAAGGAATATCTAGAGGTGCTGGATGACGCAGCATTCGGTGCCGCCAGTGAGGTCGAACCTAAGTTCACTTCACGTTCTGACCCTGCTTCCCAATGGACCGGTGCGCTCAAGGGCCCAGCTTTCTTCGCTTACTCAGACAATTACCTGATCGACACAGATCACGCGATTATCGTGGATGTGGAAGCCAGCCGTTCAATTAGACAGGCCGAGGTTGGTTCTACACGCACCATGATCGTACGAACGCGGGAAACGTTTGACCTCTACCCCGAGATACTGGTCGCCGACACAGCTTATGGTTCCGCAGAAAACCTCAACTGGTTGGTCAACAAAGAAGGTATCCTGCCGCATATTCCAATCATCGATAAGTCGCGACGCAAGGACGGCACTTTTGAGAAAAGCGAGTTTGTCTACGACCACGAAAAGGACGCTTATATTTGTCCGATCGGATTACCGCTGCGTCCAACCCAACGGGCTTACCGGAATCGAAAATCTCCTGTAGCGGCGGACAATACGATCCGTTACCGCGCCAGCAAATATGATTGCCAGGAATGCCTGCTGAAGAAATATTGCTGCCCCAACCAACCCGTCCGCAATGTCGGCCGCCACATTTATGAAGGTGCTCGTGATTTGGCCCGCGAGCTCTCGCTGACCGACGCTTATGTCGATTCACAACGACGGCGAAAAAAGGTCGAAATGCTGTTTGCCCACCTCAAACGCATCATGAAACTCGACCGACTGCGCCTGCGGGGACCAAACGGAGCCAAAGATGAATTCCTTCTCGCAGCAACAGCACAAAACCTCAGAAAACTAGCCAAGTTGATCCCGCAACCGGTGTGAAACCGGATCGGGAGACGCTCGATCAAACTCCAAAGCCGACTAAAACAAAGCCTTTTTCATCAAAATCAGCCCATTTTCCATCCTATTCGTAAGCCTATTGTCTTCATAGCGACAGGTTAGTTTGGGTTGCAAATTGAATAGTTCCAAAATGGTTTTTCGTAAGCTACCGTTTTAGTTGTTTATGGATAATCAGCCCATCGAAGTTGAAAAAGAAAAAGTGCGATATGTTTCTCAGTTATTTCAAACGAATGGTTTTCTTCAGTGGCGTTCAAGCAGAGTTGAAAGCGCAGCATCCCGACCAAGATTTTGTTAACCGTGTGTGCCAGACAGATGCCAGCAAGAACCTCATCCTAGCGGAGTTTTTTCCCAATCAAGATATTATAGCTGGGCCCAAGAAAATGAAGTATTTTGTGGTGGTTTGTGAGGTTCTCTCCCAACGGCTAGCGTTAGGCGACGTGTCAGCGAACGATCAATTACTTTGTGCAAAACTGCTTCAGGATCGATACAACAAGCTAGTATCAGATCCTCAAATTTTAGCTACAGTTATAAACAGTGCTGCAAAATGGCGAGATCAAATAGAATTATTTTCAACAATGATGGTAAAGCAATAAGCAGATGCAAATCTATCGGTTTTGCGACACCATCGGAAGGTCTAAAAAGACCGCATTGCTGACATCTAACGTCTCAATTCGCGAACTGATGAAGCAGTCGAACTCTCTCGTAGACCGCCAATCGCCGCCGCAATTTTTCCGCCCACCGCTTCACTCGCCGCTTTCAACGGATCATCGTGCAAGTGTGCGTAGCGCTGAGTTGTAGCGCTGTCGGTATGGCCGAGAAGTGCGCCGATGATTGGCAGACTGGCGCCGCCTGAAACCGCAATACTCGCGAAGCTGTGGCGCAGATCGTGCAGCCGGACATCATCCAGATCCGCCATATTTCGAATGATGCGCCAGACTTTCTGCGTGCCCTGGTAATGCCCGTCACTGCGATGCGCAGGAAACACAAAGGGCGAGCCGCCAAGTCTTGACAGCTTGCTCAGAATTTCCAAAGCACCAGCCTTGAGCGGAATTGTCTTCTGACCGGTCTTGGAATCGGCAAGGCAAAGATAGCCTCCATTGAAATCAATCGCGTCCCAACGCAATGTTTCAATCTCGCCATTTCGCGCACCAGTGAAAATTAGCAACTTGAGAATGTTAAGTGCCTGCGGGTTCAACCCGCGCTCTTCGCCATTTATTAGCGCTTGGCCAAGTGCCACAAGTTCTTGCTGGCTGAGATAGCGATGGCCCTTTTGGTCGGCAAAACGCTTCACGCCACGAACGGGATTTGTTTCAATAAGCCCGCAATCAAAAGCATAACTGAAAATGCCGCCAAGCAAGCCGACGGTACGCGTCGCGGTGCCTTTTCCACCTTTCACGATAGACCGGCCACGTGGGCCGGTTTTCTGGTCGAGTGAGGTCTTGCCGTGGGCAACATCCTGAAGGAAACGTTTGACGTCCGCGCGTGTGACGTCCGGCACCTTCTTTGTGCCGAGCATGGGTTTGATGTGCCGCTCAATGCGCCCACGATCTGTTGCAATTGTGCTGGCCTTCTTAGTGCCTACACCGTTTTCGAGATAGTGATCGCAAAGTTGCGCGACCGTAACCTGATTCTTCTTTTCCTGCTTTTCCTTTGCAGGGTCTTCGCCATTGGCAGCTCTGCCTAGCAATTTTCGCGCTTCACTGCGGGCCTGATCGGTAGTCCAGGGCGAACCATGTGCGCCAATGGTCATTCGCCGCGTCAGTGCTGCCCTGCCATTTCCAAGGCGATACTTACAAACATAGGACTTACGGCCTCCCTTGGCGATCTTGATTCCGAAGCCCTTGAGGTCTCCATCCCAAAGGAAATAGTCGGCCTCTTTCGGTGGAGCGGCGTCTATCTTTGACTTGGTGAGTTTGCCTCCCATGGGTCCTCCGAGTAGGTGGTTACTCTTGTGAAAAAGTAACCACATAGTAACCACCAACGCCGGAACGTCAAGGAATGCTAATCAGCTTTCTTCTAATTAAATTCCATTAAAACAACATATTATTGAATCAAGAGGAAACAAATGGAATGTGGAAAACTCTTTGTCACCTGCCCTCCGAAGGCAGAGGTCGTGCGTTCGAATCGCACCGGGTGCACCAATAAAATCAAGTGCTTATGCTTGATATACAAGCCCATCAAATTCCATTTGTCCTTAGAATATCCGCATTACCGGTGTTTCTACATGGTTCGCAAAGCTGGATTGGGGGCGATGTTATCGGCATTATCCGCGGGACTGGGCGCAGCAGTTTCGTAATTATCCCAAACGCTGTTGCCAACGATACCCGGATGGCCTTTGAAGAACCGGGGCAATCGCCTTGCCGGTTAACAATCTTCGACAACAGTTCTGTACACATCAACGACCTGAAAACGTTGGTCGGTTGCCACGAACGCAGCCCACATTAAGTCACAATCATTCCCAAAAAAACTCAAACGAATGAGCATCGAGCCTCCGATCCAGGTATATCATTTCTATATATCAACCTTCATTCAATTTATTTGAACGTCATATCGGCAATTAAGTAGGGTGCAGGTACTCTCTGGTTTCATGCCGGCATTGTGCATGACGCGGATCAAATTTGAGAACCAAAAATGAACGAGTACCAAAAAATACAATTGTATATTGGTGGTCATTGGCGGGTGCCAAAAGAGCATTTGCCGATCCTCAATCCGGCTGATGGGGCGCAGATTGGCTTGCTACCGGTTGCAGATCAGGGTGATCTGGATGATGCTTTGACGGCGGCACAACAAGGCTTTGAAGTATGGCGACAAACGGCCCCCGTAGAACGCAGTCGGATAATGTTGCGGGCAGCCCAGCTTCTACGTGATCGGCAAGAGCAGATTGCTCAATCAATCGCGATGGAGCTGGGTAAACCCATCGGCCAGGCCAGACTGGAAGTCATACGCGGTTGCGAATTTTTTGAGTGGGACGCGGGTGAAGGCCAGCGGCTTTATGGTCGGGTTATACCGAGCGCGCCGGGCGTGCGATATATGGTTATCCGCCAACCAATTGGAACTGTTGCTGCATTTTCACCCTGGAATTTCCCCATGAGCCAACCCGCACGTAAGATAGCCGGAGCACTTGCGTCGGGTTGTTCTATTATTCTCAAACCGGCTGAGGAAACGCCAGCCGGCGCATTTCACATTGTTAAAGCGTTTGAAGATGCAGGCTTACCACCTGGAGTATTGAACCTTGTCTTCGGAAGACCGACCGAGATTTCTTCATATCTGATTGCGAAAAATCAGACCAGGCTTGTTGCGTTCACAGGGTCAACGGCGGTTGGCCGACACCTGACCACATTGGCGGCGCAGCACATGACCCCGGTGTTGATGGAACTTGGGGGCCATGCACCGGTGATTGTTTGTGACGATGTTGACCCTCACAAAACGGCGGCAACTTCTGCTGTTCGCAAAATGCGGAATGCCGGTCAGGTATGCACGTCACCCACTCGGTTTTTTGTTCATAAAAACCTCTACCAACCTTTTACCGAAAGCTTCACGGCCCGTGCAAAAGCGACAAAGGTGGGGAACCCATTGGATATTGAAACTGAAATGGGGCCAGTAGCCCATGAAGGGCGATTGGACGCCTTGCAAAAATTCGTCGATGACGCCGTGCAACGCGGTGCTAGGCTTTTGACCGGCGGCTCTCGCAAAGGCGGCCGGGGATTCTTCTTTGAACCAACTGTGTTGAGCGAGGTGCCTGATGACGCATTAATCCTTCGGGAAGAGCCCTTTGGCCCCATCGCCGTCATCAATCCGATTGCTAATTTACAAGAGGGGATAGAAAAAGCGAACTCCGTTGAATACGGCTTGGCTGCTTACGGCTTTACTCACTCAGTAGCCAATGTGAATCAAATGATCGACGGTGTGGAAGCGGGCAATCTTTCCATAAACACGCTGGAAGCATCTTTGCCCGAAACACCTTTTGGTGGCGTAAAATCAAGCGGTTACGGCCGTGAAGGCGGGGACGAAGGCCTGCACCACTACACGGTTGTCAAAAATATCTCGCACAGTGTGAATGTGATTTAGGAGCTGGAAATCGTTAGAGTTTCAACCCGCAGTTCTCGAACGCCACGCGGGTGATTGCTTTTTCGCTTTCGTTCAATTGCAACAATGGCGAGCGTACCGAGCCGCCAACCTGCCCCAATAACTCCTGCCAGTATTTTCCGTGGGCTTGTGGTTTGCCCCCCGGTTTGCTCGATTTGATGGCCTCACGCACAGGTTCAAGACTGTCACGTACCCGGCGGGCGTCGTCAAATTTACCCTCAAACGCCAGACGGGTATATTCGTTCATCCTCTGATCATTCTTGCTCTGGAGCTGGTAAGGAGGCGATGAGCAAAGATAGAGTTTCCAGTTCAACTCTTCGATATTGCTCAACCATTCTGCTTCCGAGGCCGTTGAAACGTGGATCTTGTCGCCCACCAAGTGCGTTAAACGAACATACATTTCGCGCGGTACGGAATATTTTATCGCGACGATGTTGGGTAGTTCTGCCACCCGCGCGCATAATTCGGGGCTCATCAAATAGCCGCTGTCCGGATGGCTCCACATGGCAATGCCGATGTCCACCTGATCACACAAAGCTTTGTAGTAGTTAAAGACGGTATCGTCCTGATCTGTAACAAAATGCAGAACCGGGGCGTGGACAACGATATAATCTGCCCCACAATTCTGGGCATGTTTGGCAAGTTCAACAACCGTTTCAAAATTTTGATCCGAGGCGGACATAATAGTTCCGGCTTTTCCATCGCATTCTTCCACTGCAATCTCAAAATTGCGTTTTCTCTCCGCTAGGGACATGGAAAAGAATTCGCCTTGCTTGCCCGCGATAAACAGGCCTTGAATATCCAGATCATCTACCCAATGACGAATATTGCTGCGTAATCCAGGTTCATTGAACGACCCGTCTTCGTTGAACGGATTCAGGGCTGCGGCCCAGATGCCGGTCATGTTTTCCCGGCTATATTCCTTTGCCTCATTACGTTTGTACTTCATCGTGTCAGGCCTTCAAACTGAGAAATTGGCTAGGTGCAGGGCATCATTCTTGTATCCACGAACACCCCCCATAATCCATGGTCAAATGTACAAGGGCGGATGCGTGATAACTCAATACCGGAATGCTACTGATAATTGTAATTTTATAGTTGGGGCGGGCACCAATCTAAAATTTCTAAATGGAAATCTGGTATCACTCAATATGATATCAATTGGATTTGCTATGTGATTTATTGGGGTCAAGAAGCGGAACCAGCAAGATTAAGCGATCCTGAACCCAATGCCACAAAGATTATCCCTCGCAATAATTGGCTGCGGCGCCGTTGCAGAATTTGTAGCCAGTCAATTAGCTAGGGATGATAGTATTCATATCGCCGCAATTATCAGCCGAGGGCCGTCGAACGAAAGGGCTGGAAAGCTTTGCGCAGACGGTAATGTCGTCGTTGAGAGCGTTGATGCGCTCCCCGAGTGTGTCCAACTTATTGCTGACTGCGCAGGACATTCAGGCTTAATTGAGCACGGGCCTCTCGCGCTCGAAGCGGGTATTGACGTGATCTCAATTTCTACGGGTGCGTTGGCCGATTCACAACTAGCCTTACGATTAGAGGAAGCTGCAAAGTGTGGGGGCTCCAAACTAAAACTGTTGGCCGGTGCGATTGGCGGTATTGATGTCATCGGAGCGGGAGACGTGGGGGAACTGACATCGGTTACATATGTGGGCCGTAAGCCCGCCTTGAGTTGGGCAGGGTCGCCAGCCGAGGAGGCATACGATCTGAATAGCCTGACGGGGGCAGTCACGCATTTTAAGGGAACAGCAAGAGAAGCGGCCCTTCGATATCCAAAGAATGCAAATGTTGCAGCAACTATCGCACTAGCCGGACTGGGTCTGGATCATACACAGGTGGAGCTTATTGCGGACCCATTTGCGACCAAGAACAGTCATGAAGTTGTTGCGTCGGGCAGCTTTGGGGATATGACGTTAAAAATCGAAGGGCACCCGCTGCCTTCAAATCCAAAATCATCCGCGCTGGCGGCCATGAGTATGGTGCGCGAAATCAGGCGAAGAACTCACTATATACAATTTTAGGTATGCCAATCTATCGATGCCGGTCGTCTATGGTGATTGCCTGTTTTCTGAGTTCCAGCAAAAACTCCGATGCGGCGGGAGACAGGGATTCAACACCTCGGTAGGAAACACCAACAGGACCGCTAGAGATATTGAGTTTGAAGGGCACCGTTTTAATTTCGCCCTGATCAATTTCCCGCTCAATAACCTGATAGGGAAGAATGCACAGTAAATCTGATTCCAGTATTAACGATCGGCAGGTCAGATAGGAAACGCACTCAATAGCATTTGATGGGGATGGGTAACCCCGGTCAAAAAACTCCTTTTCAATCTGTCGACGAAGTGTTGTTTCTATGGGTGGAAATATCCAGTTTTGCTCCGTTATATGATCGAAGGAAATTTCTTTATGATTCAGAATCGGATGCCCGGTACGGCATGCGATGACAACATTTTCGCGATAAAGGATTTCCTGCTTGAAGTCTTCGCGGTGGCGGTATTCAGCCAGACGCCCGACAACCATATCCAACTCACCTGAATTCAGTTTGGGCATTAGGAAATCATTTGTTCCATCCCGCACAGCGATGCTGACGTTGGGGCGGGAGCTATGCAGTTGATTGATCGTCCGTGGCAAAAGAACAGCGGAAGCGGTCAACAACGTACCAACAACGACGCGGCCACCCAGCCCATCTACCAGGTCATCCAACTCCTGCGCCGCGTGCGAAATCTGCGCCAGTATCAATTTGCTATGTCGAACAAGCGCTTCGCCAAACCCGGTTGGGACAACACCCCTATTCGTCCTGTCAAACAACCGGACATCGAAATCAATTTCCAGGTCTTTCAACAATTTGGTTGCCGCTGGTTGAGACATGTTGAGTTCAGCAGCCGCATGAAGGATCGAGCGGTGGTGATCGATAGCAACCAGCAGACGTAGTTGGTTGAGTTTCAATCGCGTTGAAACGCGCTCTGTAATTTTGACATGATTATCAGCGGTGGGCATAGACCAGATATACGTTTTTTATATAGCGGTCTCAACAATTACTATTTGATCGTAATAACAATGCAGTCTCTATTTTGAGCATCGATTGGAGGCCGATTGATTCTGCTGATCATGAAGCGATGGTACCAACGTCGTTGGTTCTGGAATCATAGAAGCCATTCATGTCTGGCAATTCACCGGTTTATCGATGCAGGCAAAACCTTAAAATATCGCCTTATTTTTGGAGTTCTAAATGACCGCTCACCCGAAGTTCAAACCGTTCAATTTCAACGAATGGATAGAGCGCAACAAAGATCAGCTCAAACCGCCAGTTTCCAACAAACAATTGTTCGATGAAGATACCGGCATGGTGGTAATGATCGTGGGCGGTCCCAATGTTCGCGTTGATTTTCACGACGACCCGGTGGAGGAGTTTTTCTATCAGTTGCAGGGCAACATGGTGCTCAAGATCGCCGAAGAGGGCAGGATATATGACGTAACGATCAAGGAAGGGGACGTTTTTATTCTCCCACCCCACGCACGCCATTCACCCCAGCGCCCGGTGCCCGGTTCAGTTGGCCTTGTTGTCGAGGGTACTCGTGGACCTGATGACTATGACGGATTTGAATGGTTTTGCTTTGAATGTGGTGAGCTTGTTCATCGGGTCGAGGTGAAACTAACCGATATTGTAAAAGACCTGCCGCCGTTGTTTGCAGCATTTTACGAAAGCACAGAGAACCGCACTTGCCCTAATTGCAAGGCAGTCCATCCGGGTAAAGAACCTCCGCAGGGGTGGGTCAATCTTTAAAGCTTGTTACTCCAATTCAGATTCATTGAAACTCGCTTGAGATCCAATATTTCTGCAGTGCACGCATCAGATTTACTTCACTCATGGCGGGACCAATTGAGCGCTTCACACGTTCAAACTATGGCTAAATCAATACTGCGAATAGGCCCTGCACGGCTCAATTAGGACAGTGAGCAATGTCAATTTAAATTGGCTGTCGTCCGCTCTCGTTTCGGTCGCAATGGATATTTATAAATCAGCCCAAACGTTTCAAAGAAGAATGAAGGTGATTGCCTACGCTACGGTTGGGCGCGGGGAATGATTTAACTAACGCGCCCCGGTTAAGTCGGTTAAACGGGGCGCGTGTTATCATGTTAATGTACGACAAGTCTGGAACTGTGATTACTTTTGAGATTCAAGATAAGCGATTACATCCCGGCGCTTCTGTTCGTCCTTAAGTCGAAAACTCATTTTGGCTTTGGCTTTTGGATCATCGAGATAAGCGCGCACAAAGTCTTTGGGGCTATTGAGCCAGATAAAGATATCTTCCTTCGACCAAACCAGGTCTTTGGCGTTAGCCGCTTTTAGACCGGTGCCATATTTATAGCCTTCAAAACTGCCCGCCGGTCTGCCGATAACACCGTTTAAAACCGGGCCATTCCTGTTTTTGGCCTTTTCACCAACGGAGTGGCAAGCGGAACAGGCTTTGAAAACCTTTTTACCCGCCTCCGGGTCACCGTCAGCAGCATTTGCGAGATGGAAGGGAACTGCTGCAAATAATACTCCGGCGATTGTCAGTCCGAACTGAGTTTTTTTGCCGTTGAATGTCATTGAATTATCCTTGGCTAATATACTTGTTCTATATTGAAAGGGAGAACTCTCACCCGTCAACCAGGAAGCTCATTTGGCAAGTTCTGGAAGTAAGAACTACGTGTAAATTAGAAGTACGAGATGTTTGAGAGTCATGGAATATCAGCCGGATATCAAAAATTGACACCCGGCTGATATATGGCTTTTAGCTGGAGAAATTTCCGTCCGCCTTGGCTATAGTGTCAGCTTCATTCTCTTTGTTCCATAATTCAAGAGCATCAGTTTCGTCGTTTTTCAGGAACAGGAACAACCTGTCGTTCACCACTTTATAGTTTGTGGGATCAATTGGAAAATTCTCACCAATGGACATGCCGAATGCACAGGCGCCGTCGTATGCAGGTACATATTTGTCGGGATTTGCATCGAACATGCCTTTAGCGTCTGCACTGACAAGATGATACGTATTGCCATTATGCGTTGATGCAAATTCTGCGCTACCCATTAGGGGGCCGTCAGCAACAAAATAGGCAACTGGGCAATAGCCGTTAAGAGCAGCTTGTGAATCAGGCATGGTAATTTCCTTTTAGTAACGAGAATGTTGGTGAGAGATTAATCATGAACGGCACGCACAATACGGGCATGCGAATCATCAGTTTGGGAGGGAGCGTCAGCCGTACGAACTTAGTCCAACGGCTGACGTTAGTTTGTCGTTCGGGTTATGCCTGAACCATTGCGTCATCGGGCTTATGCAAGCTGACAACGCTTAATACGGTTGCCGCAAGAACCCAATAATACCAGGCGTCCAACCCGCTGAAGCCGAGCGCAAATGGCGCGATCAGGAATACAACGCCAACCGCACCATCAACCAAAAGATGGAAGGAGTAAGGCAATACGCGGATCACACCAAGATGGTGATCCGTTAAAAGAGTCAATATGAACGCCGCGACACCAACTACAACCGATAACCAAAACGCGAGCTCGTTAGAACTGCCAAGGCCCAATATAGATGGTGCCGCCATTAGACCAATCGCAACTGGATAGTCGAGATAGGCGTGAATTTCTTTAGTGATGAACTTAATACCCATGGTGGTAACTCCTGTGATATAAATAGGGGCAAGCCGTTTGTTCGACTTGACCTTAAATTAAGGAAGATTGTGGAGTATACCATGACGATTTGTCCCGTATTCTTGATCTATCGTCCGAACTGTCAATCTAACAATCAAAAAATCGTTTTTCCAATTGTGATTGCCGAATCGCTTTTGCGGGGCAAAGACTCTGTCGCGGGCCAGTTACGCGCTAAAGCCGTCCACAATCGCGAAAGGAATATTTAGCCAGGCGACGCGGGTGTGATACGCATGGAAAAGTAAGGTGTGTACAGATATACTGATAATTTCGGGTGATGGATTAACAATGCCCAACACAACGTTTAACCAACCTGATAAACATCTTCGCCGCGTCCTTACTGTTGAAGAACGCGGCGTCGAATGTCGGATCAAGAGACATAGTTACCAGATTGCCCCCTGGCTCAATTGACCCGAGATGAGGCCCAAATAGCCGGTTGTTGAGGGAACAGCTATTTGGAGGTTAAGCTACCCAACATGACCGGGTGATGGACGCAGTAGTAATTAATTGTGCCCGTCCCTTCGACGGTGTACTCCCATTTATCTCCGGAACTGAGATCACCAGAATCCCATGCTCCATCTTTTTCGGTTGCTGTGTGAGGCACGACGTCATTATTGATGAAAACTACCTTGTCGCCCGGTTTAACGTCCAGCGAGTCGGGGCTGAACTCAAAATTCTCGATTACAACTTCATGGGTTTTAGCTTCGGAGTGTGCTGTCGTAACGCCCGCCGCCATTGTTAGAACTGGTATTGAAAGGCCTGCTTTAAGTATGGATCGGCGTGTTACCATTGTTGAACTCCTGGGAAATAATAAAAAAACTGGCCCGGCATTAGGATTCTAATGTCGGGCCAGCTGAAATGGTATTTAAAGCAATTTATTTAATTGCTGAAACCATGTGGCCAGCGTGGCCTTCGTGTACTTTAAATACTTTCAGACCAGCTTTAAGCAGGTTTTTAAGGTCTGCATTTTTAGCGTTAGGAATGAATACGCCTTCAAGAGCGCCGTTCACAAACTTGTGGTAGTCGTCTTCGTTACCAGCATAACGCAGGTCGAAAGCTTTACCTTCAAGTGCTGACATTTCCTTGATCAGAGCTTCGGAGTTTTTCACCAAAGTTTTGCTGACGTCGTTGTCCATTGGTGTGATACCGAGTTTGGTGATGAGTGCCACAGCCTGGTCGTTAACAGCTTTGTGGTCCTGCAGCATCAGAGCAGCAAATTTACGAACTTCTTCGTTTTGTGATTTTGCAAGTGCAAGGTGAGCATAACGAATGTCGATGTTACCAGCAGTGTAAGCAACGTGTGCAATTTCCAGATCGTTAAGTTCAGCTGGGCCTTTAGCGAATGCGCTTACAGCGAGCATTGATGCGGAAGCAGCAATCATTGTTGCAGTTGCGAATTTTCTGAGTGTTGATTTCATAGTACATGTCTCCAAATTATCGGCGCTGAACAATCCAGTCACCCGGTAGGTAGTTAGACGTTAAGGAAGTGTTCCTTGCCCTAACAGGTATTATACTCACGACCTCCATTTCCATGCGCATTCGTCCGCAATTCTTGATCAATCGTCCGGATGCCTTGTTCATAGCGAATGAACGTGTATTTTGCAGAAAATACCCACCCAGGAGTCATGCCAATGATGCGCGATGATGCACTTAGTCAAATTCTAGATGTTTTACAGATGCGCGGTGCGATTTATTTTCACACCGACTTTACATCTCCATGGGGTGTTGGGGTTCCAGAGTACAGTAATGTAGCACGATTCCATATGGTTATGCGCGGTAACTGTGTCGTCACTATTGAAGGTGTTGATGACCCTCTGCACCTCTCCACGGGAGACCTCGTGGTGATACCCCATGGTGTTGCTCATGTCCTTTCAGATATCCCCGACCGCGAGGCAGATGAACTGGATTTTGTCTTGTCTGAATCCGGATACAATGGGATGGGAGCGCTTGTGTATGGTGGTCAGGATCAATTTGGCGCCTGCAAATTATTCTGCGGTCACTTCGAGTTTGAAGAAGGGGCTACCCATCCCCTTCTCGCCGGATTACCTCAAGTCATCCATCTCCCAAACACCCAGACAATGAATGCGGAATGGCTGGATTCTGTCATCCGGTTTGTCTCCGCTGAAGTGATGGGGGAAAAGGCTGGAGCAGATGCCATAGTGCATCGATTGACTGAAATAATCTTCATTCAGACAGTACGCGCATTTGTTGATTCCGTTGGTGATGAAGCGGGTAGCCTCGCTGGCATTCTGGATCCTCAGATCAGCCGCAGTTTAAATGCTGTTCATACGAACCCGGAAGGAAAATGGACTGTTCAGTCCATGGCAGAAGTTGCCGGCATGTCGCGGACGGTTTTTGCAGAGCGTTTCAACGAATTCATCGGCATGACGCCACACAATTATGTAACCCATTGGCGTATGCAGATCGCTCACCAACGGTTGGCTAAAAGCTCGGATTCCATCATCGTGATTGCCGAAGCCGTCGGCTATGGTTCCGAAGCCGCATTTACACGGGCGTTCAAAAACCAGTTCAATGTCACACCCGGCATATTCCGCCGGGAGGCGAAATCGGCAACCACCGTGCATTAGACACACCCCAAAAATCCACCGCTTCTTTTCAAGATTTTTGGCCGTGGATTTTTAGGCAGCTGTATAATTCTGCGCCCTTACCGGGATTATTCCGCAATTAGCAATCCATACTGGAATTTTTTTCACGGGGAATAGGCAGGTGCAGACACATGCTAAATTTCCAAGGTAAGGTACCCTAGTGCAAATATGTAATTCCAGAGAGATGTTCGGACTGTCAATCAATTAACTGGTACGAATTATCATGGAATATCCCCCAGAATGGGGCAATTGTGAATCATGTCAGCCATCAACCCGGCTTACCTTTTACGAACACAATCAACCTGTCATTTCTAAAATACTGGAATTCACAATGCTCACTTTCCCCCGCCTTAATGCGCGTACTGCCTGTCTGCACGCGTCCATGTCCGTGCTCCTTGCCGCCTCATTCGCTACTCCTTCTTTTGCGCATGCTACTTTGGAAGTCACAAAAGCGCCTGCAAATTCCTATTATAAAGCGACAATCCGCATCGGGCATGGATGTGAACATGAACCGACAAATACGGTGACGGTGACCATGCCCGAAGGGTTTATCAGCGCTAAACCGATGCCGAAGACCGGCTGGAAAGTTGAAACTGTCAAAGCTAAATTCGCCAAATCCTACGAATTACACGGCAAGAAATCGGACCATGGTGTTACCCAAATTCGCTGGACCGGCGGCTCACTGGACAACAACCATTATGATGAGTTCGTACTGCGTGGCCGTATCACTGACTTTGAAGCTGGTGCGCGAATTTCATTTCCCATTGTGCAGACATGCGCCAACGGCGAAGCACGTTGGGACCAGATTGTTAAAGAAGGGCAAGACCCGCACGATGTAAAATCACCGGCTCCATTTGTGACAATTGAAGCCCCAAAACACAGCCACAGCCATTAATGCACGTCGCTGTTTCTTAAAAACGTCACAATTGGCGAACGGTACTTAAGGACCGTTCGTCACATTTTTAAATGCACTTGAATTTTCGCTATACACCGGTTTGCATAACCCATTCGTTTGATGGAATAAGCATAGCAACTATTGGCAGACCGCTATGTCTTACCCGACCCACCGAAGCTTTTGCTTTTCGGGAAGACCCGAAGCGTTCATAAATTCAATTGCAGCGTTATTCTCCATCGGTTTCCCAAGGAGATAACCCTGCATCTCGGTACAATCATGTTCAATCAGGAACTCAACCTGTTCCGGCGTTTCAACACCTTCTGCCACGATTCGCAGGTTCATATTTTTCCCCAAACCAATACAGGTTTTGGCTATATTCGCCTGCTGCTCCCGATTTTCCAACCCTTCAATAAAGGATCGATCGATTTTCAATTTGTCGAACGGAAATGAAACCAAAGAAGAGAGTGAGGAATACCCGGTACCGAAGTCGTCCATGGCCAATGAGACACCGAGGTTCTTAATCCCGCGCAACACGTGCAGTGCCTGATCAAAATCGTCCAGCAATACGGATTCAGTGATTTCAATTTCCAGGCGGCTGGCCGGTAACCCGGTATCAAACAACACTTTGTGGATCGTCGAGACCATATCGCAATATCTTATCTGGAACCCGGAAACATTGACGGCTACATTTATTGGTTGAGGCCATGCTGCTGCGAAATCACAGGCTTTTGATAAAATTAGTTCACCCAGATCACCAATCAGGCCCGCTTCTTCAGCGATTGAGATAAAAGTGTCGGGTGGAATTTGCCCTTGCGATTTATGTGCCCACCGCGCCAGTGCCTCGAACGCCACAATTTCTCGAGATTGCACGTTGCAAATTGGCTGGAAGGCGACATCAAGTTCGCGATTTCGAATAGCTTCCGCCAGATCGGTAACCAAAACTTTTTGCTGCCTGATTGCAGTGTCTAATTCAGAATCAAAAACCTGTACCCTATTGAGAGGATTACGTTTTGCCCGATACATGGCGACATCCGCATTGGACATCAATTGTTGCGGCGTATTTCCCGTGCCCGGATAAGTTGCCAATCCAACACTAATGCTCATTGAAAGCGTTCTTCCTGAAAGGAAAAACTCACTATTCATGGCTTCCTGAAAGCATTCTGCAAGTGGGTATTCTGCCGAATTGTTATCTCCTGCGGAAGAAATTGCGACGAATTCATCGCCGCCAATTCTGGCCAAAAAGTCGGTATCACCGCAACAGGAATTCAAGCGATCAGAGACCGCGATCAACAGGCAGTCACCAATCTCGTGGCCGTGGACGTCATTTACATCCTTGAATTTGTTCATGTCTAGATTGACCAAATAAAACGGCTCATTGGCAGCAATTCTTTCATCAATCGCTTCCATCAACGCGAGCCTGTTCGGCAAGCCAGTCAGGTGACAATGTTTCGCTAAATATGCGGCTTGGTTTTCAGCACGTTCGCGCTGTTGAAGCGCCATCATATGGTTGCTGACGTCGTGCATGGCGATGACTGATCGATCATCGTCAAGCCTTGTCACTTTCATGTCCATCGATAGTTCATCGATGGAAATTGTATCCTTCTTGTCACCAAGAAAAGCTAACAGCTGAACTATAGCCTCGGTCTCTGAACCCTCGCTATTCAGCCGCCTGGCAACGGAAAGAAATCGTTCATTCCAGATACTCGGCTCTGAAACGTCATTCTTGACGCAGATGGCAATATCAATTCCGGTAAGAACATCGGACAATGCCTGTTGTTTGAGCGCATTCGCCACCACATACCGAATTGTACGATCCAACCGCGATACCGAGATATCCGACTTGCAGATGTAATCGCTGGCACCAGCGCCTAAAGCTTCATTGTCAATGGATGCTTTCGACATACCGGTCAGCAATATCACCGGTGTCGGGTTTTTTTGAAACTGAAGTTTCTTAATGAAATCAATACCGGTGTGCGCGCCCAGTTGATAGTCACACAGGATCACATCATAATTTTGTTTTTCTATCAGATCAAATGCAGCGCAGACATTAAGCGCACAGTCAGCCTGATACGATCCGCCATCAATCTCTGATAGTGTTTCTTCAATAAAGAACACATCATCTGGATCATCATCCAAAATTAAAACGCTAATACAATTCTGCGACATTGCCCGGCCCCCATACTTTTCCTGATCGAAAGCTACCCTGATGGAAAGGAAAAAAAGTAAAGAATTTCGATTCCGAAGAGTAATGTGTGCATGTGGTTAAACAGTTGTAACGGTTAATGTTTCAACTTTAGTGATCAGGCAGGTAACGACACAATCTCGATCCAATATCTGTTCAACACGCGAATTACATCAACAAGCCCACCGAACGTGACGGGTTTTGTGATGAACGAATTTACACCAAGGTCATACGATTTGATAATGTCCTCATCCGATTGGGATGTTGTAAGAATTACAACGGGTATTTTCCTCAGTTCCGGATCTTTCCTGATCTCCATGAGCGCGCCTCGCCCGTCAAGACGCGGCATATTCAGGTCCAAAAGGATAATTCCCGGAAGCGGTTCTTCACGACGGTTTTCATATGTTCCCTCTCGCCGTAAAAACTCCAGTAAATCGATACCGTCATGAACATAGTCCACCGGGTTATTAAGTTGCGCCTCTTCAAAAGCTTCAGCAATCAGCATTCGATCATCTGCATCATCATCGGCCACCAAAATTCGTATGGTCTGTTTGTCGTTCATTCGCCCTATTCCCGCCCTAAGTTTTCAATTGGTAGTTCAATTGTAAAAGTTGCACCAACTCCGTCTTCACCACTGGCATCAATGTGGCCCGAATGGTGGTCAATTATCTTGCGGCATGTCGCCAGGCCGATTCCGGTACCTTCATACTCAGCCCGCCCATGCAGCCGTTGGAAGATGGCGAATATCTGATCTTTGAATCGGTTATCGAACCCAATTCCGTTGTCTTCGAACATTATCTCAACTCTGGACACTTCCCGTCCGTGGTGATCGAAATAAAATACCTTACTGGCCGACACTTTAATAATTGGCGATGTTCCATCACGAGCAAATTTTAGCGAATTACTGATAAGGTTTTGGAACAATTGCCGCATCTGGGACGGGTCAGCGTCAATGGTCGGAAGGTCAATTGCGCGGACTGCCCCCCCGGTTTCTTCCAGTTGCACCTGAATATCGTCGACCACGCCGTCCAAAATAATGTTAAGGTCCGTCGGTTTGAATTCTTCCGCATTGGACGTAACTCTGGAGAAACTCAGCAGGTCATTGATCAATTGACGCATTCGCCCGGATGCATTTTGAATCCGGTCGAGATAGAGGCGGCCATCTTCAGGTAAAACATCATTATACTTGCGGGTAAGGCGATCACCAAAAGCTTCAATTTTCCGAAGCGGCTCCTGCAAATCGTGCGATGCGACATAAGCGAAATTTTGCAATTCCGCGTTAGAACGCTCCAGCATTTTATTGTTCACCATGAGCTGTTCTTCAGCTTTTTGCTCATTTGTTATGTCGTGAATTAACAGCAGGCACCCTACATCCAGGATAGGAGCGTATCTGACTTGAAGTATGCGCCCGTCTCTAAGAAAATAGCGGTTAATGCTATTTGTCTGGCTTCCAACACTTTCCTGAAAAACCTGTGTAGATTCGCCCAGCGAATCATCCTCGAAAAGCCCCATTTCATGGGCCTTGGCCAAAAGCTCCATGCGGGTAATTCCCGGTTTCACAAAATCTTTGGGAAAGCCAAACAATTCAATGTATTGATTGTTGCCGAATATCATTTTGTGATCTTTGTCAAACATAATGAGGCCGGCAGTCATATTGTCTATAGCGTGATGCAATTGCTTGGTTTTCAGCGTGAGGGCTTGGCCAATTTCCTCGTTCTTCAGGCGTTGCCTGGTCAATTCAGTTACATCTGAACGAATAAAGATGACGCTCCCGTCGTCCTGCTTTTTACCGGCCATCCGCACCCATTGACCATCATTTTGACGTACGACTGTTGGCTCTTCAGGTTCAGCCCATTGGCGCATTTTGGATGCAATAAATTCTTCTTCAGTCACTTCGTTTGGGTCAATCAACCCCGCAATATAAGCTGCGCGGAAGATTTCGACATAGGTCACTCCAACGACCAATTTCGTTCTGATGTCGGGGCATAGTTCACGAAAGCGTTCGTTTAATGCTACGAGCGTGCCGTTGGCGCTGAAAACCGCAAAACCGTCTGCCATATTGTCCATCGCCATCAACAGGCGTCTTCGGCTTTGTGCTTGAGTTTCGTTATGACCGCGATAACCGTCGAATGCCGCACCATCGTCCCAGTCTCTTCGGTCCGCGGTTTCGACGATAATTCCTGACGGTTTTACACAGCGGGTCAGGCGAATGCCGTCCCCCTGGGCGCTGCGGACATTCAGCCGGTCCTGCCCGTTTCGTCTCAATCTTTCGAGGTCGTTTTTGATCAGTTCTTCGGTCGCATTTGCATCGAGCCCTTCGCTGATAATCATCGCGGCCATAATTTTTTGAAAAGGTGTTCCAATGACGGACAATTCATCCGACATACCGCGCATTTCCCGATACATGGGATTCGACGACAGTAATCTCAACTGCTGATCGTAAACGCCTATTCCAATATCTGCCTCATGCAGCATGGTAGTGGTCTGGACCGCCTGTTCCAGATCCATGGCGTTTACTGATTGTTGGATATTAACAGAATTTGCGCGCATAATTTTCCCCAATGCTGGGAAAATCTTTAGTTTGATTGTCTGAAGAAAGCTTTGATTTAGAAAAATCTTCAATACAGCGTTAATGGCCAATTAAGAAAATGCGCCAAATGCGCGACTGCTGAGCACGACAACCCGTTACTTGCCGGAGAGGCCAACTTGAATGTACACAGGCAATAGGCACCAATTGTGCATTTTGACGCCGATATTGCCGGTTGCGAATTTATAATTCCCGACCAGCTTTCAATTCGCGCCAATACATAACAGCATTTGCGCCGATAGAGGCTATGGGCTCAGGTGGAAGTCGGTTTGGAGAACCGCCTAGCTTAAAGAATTCCGTAAGTTTACTGGATACACCCATCTGCATTTCACCAATTGCCATGCCGGAAGCAGTGCCCACCGCCGTTCCAAGCCCGTTTTGACAACAGGCACTATAAAGACCCTTATCCAACTCGCCGAATGCCGGAGTGCTGTTTTGACTCAAACACAGCAAGCCGCCCCAACGGTGTTCCATAAGACATCCTGAGAGCTGGGGGAAACGGGCATTGAAAGATCGGTCGTGGCGCTTTGCAATACTTACTAATTTGGCGTCAGTAACGTGTCTTTCGGGTGACCACGTAAACCGATTTCTAACGACGATGCGTGTCCCGCCAAGCTCATTTATTTTTCGTACAGTCGTTCCCATCGGATCGGCAGGTGTGAACGCCCAGCGTTGCTCACCACCCAATTGCCTGACCTGTTCATCATCCAACGGCGCGGTCATGGATGCGTATAGGTAGATATGCATCAAACGGCGTTTATAAAACCCAAAGCTCTCCACATGGCCGTTTGTCGCAAGAACCACGCTGTCGCAGCTCACTTTTCCTTTTTGGGTGGAGACGACCCACCCGTTGCCGGTTTTTTCCAGAGCTCGCACTGCAGAGTTTTCAAAAACCGAAACACCAGATTTTGCGACACCATTTGCAAAACACCGAATGTATAATGCCGGCTGCAGGAGCGCCGTACCGGGCGTGTAAAGCCCACCTAGATAATAAGAGGTACCGCAGATTTCCCGCATTTCAGTTTCATTCAGCAGGGTTGAAGATTCTCCAATATTATTTAGGTGGCGCGCATATTCGACATTATGGCGGTGCCCCTTATCCGTGGCGGCAGCGTTAATCTTACCCGATTGACGAAGCGCTTCCTCTGGCATGCTGTATTCGTCTGTACTGTCTTGAGCAAAGGTGATTGCCGCCCGGTTCACGTCAATCTGTTTTTGATCACTCGACGTATCGCCAGCATAATTTTTACTGGCAAGATTATGCGGCAGGTCAATCATGAAACCGGAATTGCGTCCGGCCGGTCCCTCGGCAATTTTACGCGCTTCCAACACAATGACGCGGGCGTTCGCATCGATCTGTTTAATGCGCCGAGCGGCCGACAGACCGGCAAATCCCGCACCGATGATGACGATATCGGCACTCGTATGGCCTGACAGCGAGCCAAAACCCTGATGCTTCGGAAGTACACTGTTCCACCCGGACAGGCCTGGATCATAGGGTTGGCGTGTCACATTAATCATCGAAGCTCAGGGCCGATCAATATTCATCATTGAGCGCGTCAACGGCCGGTATTTCTCGCTCACGGCGGGCGACATAATCTCGCAACGCTTCATCAGTTGCCAAGGCAAGCTTTGGCTCCTCATAAGCATCCAACAGGGCCTGTGCTTTTTCCAACGCCCTTTGGGTGATCTCTTTTGACCCTTCAGCAGCCCATTGCTCGATTGAATTGTTGTCAAACAGTTCCGGCATGAAAAATGCCTTTTGGAATTTCTCCAACGTGTGGGGGTGACCAAGGTAATGGCCACCGGGCCCGATGTCGCGGACCGCAGAAAGCGCCTCATCAAAATCATCCCATTTTATGCCCTCCATCATCCGGTAACCCATGGCGCATTGCTCGGCATCGACGATGAATTTCGCCATGGAACAATGCATGCCCGCTTCGTTCCATCCCGCAGAATGCCAGATGTAATTGGCTCCCGATAACAGCGACGCCATCATGGTAGACGCGCTTTCATATCCTGCCTGCGCATCAAAGGTTTTGGCACCGCCCAATGTGTTCGATGTGCGCCACGGTACCTTGTAATGGCGGGCCATCTGGCCAATCATCATATTCATCAGGCTGATCTCTGGCGTACCCGCCATGGGTGCCCCCGACTTCATGGAGACGGTTGAGAGATAATGCCCGTAAATCGCCGGGCAGCCTTTTCGCACGACCTGTGTGTAGGCAAGGGCAGACAAGGCTTCAGCATTAAGCTGCGCAACCGCGGCTGCCGTGGAGGCTGGCGTGTTAGCACCACCCAAAACGAAAGGCGAGCAAAGAACAGGCTGGTTGCGGCAGCAAAAGGCGCGCATGGCACCCAGCATAACTTCATCCCAAACAAGCGGGGAATTACCGTTACAATTTCCCGTCACCACCGCATGGGTTTCCATAAAGTCGTCGCCAAATAAGATGGCACACATGTCCAGCACGTCATCGGCGTTCTTCGGGCTGGTCGTCATGCCCATGAATATCTTGTCGCTATGCTTCATCGACGAATAGGTGATGCGTAAATGCCGGTGGGAGATCACATGATCCATCGGCTCAACAATATGATGCGCGGATGAATGCATGGCCGGAAGCATGTGCGCCAGCTTGTGAAAATTCGCGAGATCATCCAGTGTCGGGCCGCGCCGTTTGTCCTCAAGATCGCGCAGATAAGGCGCCCCGGTCATCGGCACGAAAATGGAATGATCGTTTCCAAAAGGAAGATTATTAGCCGGATTACGCGCGTGATAGGTAAAGCTCTCTGGAATTGATGCAATTAATCCGCGCACAAGACCACGGTCCAGATAGACACGGTCGCCGTCTCGGATATCCGCACCCGCCATGCGCCAATCTTCAATCGCAACCGGGTCACGAAAAACGACGCCGACTTCTTCAAGAATATCCATCGACGCATTGTCGATACGTTCGATCTGTTCCCCGTCCATGGGTTCAGTAAGCGGCAGATTACGTTTCAAAGCCGGAAGCATTACCGTATCAATTGTGGTGCGGATTTCCCGCCGCGCACCGCGCCCACCGCGACGGGAGCGGGCGGGTTCAACCGCAGCTGTCATAAGACATTATCCTGATCAGCCGGGTCGCTCAGATCAATCCAGATGGTTTTGATTTCGGTATATTGGTCGTAGGCCTGCAGGCCATTATCGCGCCCTCCAAATCCGGATTGTTTATAACCGCCAAACGGCGTCGTGATGTCTCCTTCGCCATAACAATTTATCGTTACGGTTCCGGCACGAATAGCGCGGGCCAGATTGAGTGACTTGCGTCCGTTTGTAGAAAATACGCTGGCCGTTAGACCGTAATCCGTGTCGTTGGCGACCTGTAGCGCTTCATCAATTGACGAAACTGTAATGACAGAAAGCACCGGCCCGAAGATTTCCTCTTGAGCAGCAGCGTCATTGCGATCCACTTCATAGATTGTTGGAGCCAGATAAGGCCCATCCATCTTGCCCCCAGTGATGGCTTTTCCAGAAAGATGGGATGCGACCTTTGCGCAATGATCTTTATCGATGAGTGCGCCCAAATGGTTTTGCGGGTCAAGCGGGTCGCCCACTCTCCAATCACGCACACGCGCGATGATCTTTTCCATCAGTTCATCTTTGACGTCCTTATGGACGATAAGCCGGGAATTAGCGGAACAATTCTCTCCCATATTCCAAAACGCGGCATTGACGATATGGCCAGCCACGAGATCGAGATTTTCAGCGTCATCCAAAACGATGGCCGGGTTCTTACCCCCACATTCAAGAACGGCTTTCTTGAGGTTGGAATCGGCCGAGTAGCGCAGAAACCGACGGCCCGTCTCTGTGGAACCTGTGAAGCTCACCATATCCACATCCATATGGAGCCCTAGAGGTTCGCCGACCGTTGGACCATCGCCGGGCAGGACCTGCAACACGCTGCGCGGAATGCCCGCTTCCATGACAAGTTCCGCCATGCGCAAGGCCGTGAGGCTGGTCTGTTCCACCGGTTTTACGATGACGGAATTTCCCGCCGCTAAGGCAGGCCCAATCTTCCAGGCCATCATGAGAAGGGGGAAATTCCACGGCAGAATTGCGGCGACAACGCCGACGGGCTCCCGCACAATCATGGCCATCGCTTCTTCACCTACTGGCGCGGTTTGGTCGTAGATTTTATCCGCCGCCTCCGCATGCCATTTGATCGTGTTGATGGTTTCGGGGATGTCGATCTCGACACAATCGCGTATCGGCTTTCCGCTATCGAGGCTTTCCATCACAGCCAGTTCACGGGCATTGCGCGTGATCAATTTGCACAGACGAATGAGAACGTCCTTACGTTCGCTTGGGTGCAGCTTTGACCAAACACCTTGGTCAAACGCTTCCCGCGCTTTTGAAACGGCTTTGTCAACATCATCCACACTGCATATAGAAATCTCGCAAATGGTCTCGCCCGTGGCCGGATTCACCGTGGCCATGGAACCGCCCGAACCAGGGTGATATTTACCGTCGATAAAGGGACTGCGGGGAAAATCGATGCCCTTTGCAATCGATAGATATTCATCATGGGTCAACAGATCGTTCATGCCGGTTCTCCCTCTATTTGTTTAAGTGCCCGATCAAGTGTGCGAATGACTTCGGCCAATTGACGTTTATCGTCCTTGTTCAACGGTTGAAGCGGACGGCGCGGCGGCCCGCAATCGATGCCACGCAATGTCACTCCGTGTTTGATGCATTGAACGAATTTGCCACCCTGTTCGAGCACTCGCATGAGCGGCAACATCGCTGACATGATGCGCCGACCTTTGGTAAAATCGCCTTCCAAGGCGCAGGCTTTATACAGGGCCAGATGAGCTTCCGGCGCGAAGTTGGACCCGGCACAGACCCACGACCGTGCGCCCCAGGCAAAGAACTCCAAGGCCTGATCATCCATGCCACAGGAGAGTTGAATATGCGGGTAATCCCGCGCCAGCATGTGCAGACGGTCGGGCTCACCGGAGCTTTCCTTAATGGCGCAGAAATTGGGGGAACGGCCTAACCGATCCAGCGTCTCCTCGTCCATATTGACGCTCATGCGACCGGGGTAATTATACAGCATCACCGACAGGTTCGCTTCCCGGTCAATCGCCAGCGCATGGAGCGCAATTTCGCGCCCGGTAGGATAGGCGTATGGCGGGGTCGTCACCAAAAGCGCATCCGCCCCAATCGATTTCGCTTCCCGCGCGTATTCGATTGAGTCTTCCGTGCGGATCGCGCCGGTACCGATGATAAGCGGAAGCCGGTCTTTGATGATTTGTTTCGCAAGCTTCATCATGTGGAAGCGTTCTTCCATCGATTGGGCGTAATATTCCCCCGTCGTGCCGGCGACAATCAGCCCGTGAACGCCTTCCGCAATTAACTTCTCAATAATCTCCGCAAATCCATCTTCGTCGATGGAATGGTCTTCCTGGTGGGGGGTGACCACCGGGGTGTATATGCCTTCAAACTGCATCGGATATATCTTCCAATTCAAAATTAAGAGGAGCGGGGCGCACGAATTGTTCAATGTTGTCCCGTGACAGAGCCCAGTGTTCCAGCGTTATGTCCACCGCGTCGGCGGGCGCGCGGCGCTCAATCGCGTTAATCAGTGCATCATGTTGGCTTGCTGCCTGATCAATGCGTTTTTGGTCCTGTTCAGAAGTGGAACGGTAGAAGGTCTGGCCAATTCTCGTGTGGTCGATCAACAGTCGGTCAAGGCTTGGCACCAGATAGGGGGAAGCGGCCATCTCGCCTATTTTCTGGTGAAAACGATGGTTGTGCATGGCCGTTTCAGCAGCGTCACCGCTTCGTACGGATCTGCGATAAGCGATCTGAATGTCTTTTAAGCGGTCGATGTCCTGTTGGTCGGCCTGCTCCGCTGCAAGGCGAGAAATTGCTGCGTAGACCATGGGGGCTGCCTGAAAGAAATGGCGCATGGTGGCAAAATCCATCGGGGCGACTTTAGCCCCCCGGTTTTGCTCAAGGGTAAGATAGCCCTCGCCACAAAGGCGGTGGATGACTTCGCGCAAAGGCGTCCGCGATATGCCAAACTCCCGCGCCAGCGAGGATTCGTCGAGGAGTTCGCCCGGTTGCAACTCCATGCGCAACACTCGGTGGCGTACAATTTCGCTTACCTGAGATTTTGTGTCCACGTTCATATCATGAGATTATACAGAATGTATAATCTGTCAATTTTCATTTTGTGATGGTGAGTGGGGAAGGGCTGTGTTTGACCCTTGTCAGGCGGCGAGAGGTTGGATATGCTTGTCATGTTAAATAAATTCAATACACGGCACCGCCCACATGGCGCCCGGATAGAATTCCAATGAGAAAGCCCACACATGTCACAACTGGCAGAGAATATTGCGAAGCTGGAAGGCTATATCGCCCGTTTTAAAGATACCGGCGTCCTCAACAGGATTGCAGGAAAACCGGTTCCAGCAAAGTCGGGTGATACATTCGATAATTTCTCCCCTGTCGATGAGGAATTCATCTGTAAAGTCGCCAAGGGTGGAGCAGCCGATGTTGATGCGGCTGCGCAGGCGGCCAAGGACGCTTTTCCGGCATGGCGGGATATGGCGGGAACTGAGCGCAAGAAAATTCTCCACAAGATCGCCGATGGCATTGTCGCCCGTGCCGAAGAAATAGCCTTCGCCGAATGTTATGATACCGGCCAGGCCATACGCTTCATGTCAAAAGCGGCGTTACGCGGTGCTGAGAATTTCCGTTTCTTTGGCGATAAGGCGCCTGATGCAAGAAACGGACAACAGCTCCCCTCGCCAACCTTGATGAATGTGACAACGCGCGTTCCAATCGGTCCCGTGGGTGTGATTACCCCGTGGAACACGCCTTTCATGTTATCGACGTGGAAGATAGCCCCGGCGCTCGCTGCCGGATGTACCGTGGTTCACAAACCCGCAGAATTTTCACCCGTCACCGCATCCATACTTTTGGAAATTGCGGAGGAAGCGGGGCTCCCCGCGGGCGTTTGGAATCTCGTCAACGGGTTTGGTGAGGACGCGGGCAAGGCATTAACCGAGCATCCCGACATCAAAGCAATTGCCTTTGTCGGTGAATCCCAGACCGGGTCGATGATCATGAAACAGGGGGCGGACACGCTCAAGCGTACCCATTTTGAACTGGGGGGAAAAAACCCGGTTATCGTATTCGATGATGCTAAGCTTGACCGGGCATTGGATGCAGCCATTTTTATGATCTATTCGCTGAACGGTGAGCGCTGCACATCGTCCTCGCGCCTGTTGGTTCAGTCCAGCATCGCTGATGAATTTTTAGAAAAAATGACAAAGCGCGTGAACAATATCAAAGTAGGTCACCCGCTTGATCCGTCGACGGAGATTGGTCCGCTTATTCATAAAGTCCATTACGATAAAGTCTGCTCCTATTTCGATATAGCTAAACAGGATGGGGCGACAATCGCGGCTGGCGGTAAGGCAAAGGACGGAAAAGGTTGGTTCGTTGAACCGACGTTGTTTACCGGTGCATCCAACGACATGCGCATCGCCCGTGAAGAGATTTTTGGTCCGGTTTTGACCGCCATCATATTTGACGATGAGGCCGATGCCCTTTCGCTGGCCAATGACACACAATACGGCCTCACCGGCTACGTCTGGACTAACGATCTGACTCGCGCCATGCGTTTTACGGATAAGCTTGAAGCGGGAATGATCTGGGTGAATTCAGAAAACGTGCGCCACCTGCCCACTCCCTTTGGCGGCGTCAAAGCCTCCGGTATTGGCCGGGATGGCGGCGACTGGTCGTTTGATTTCTACATGGAACAAAAGCACATTGGCTTTGCCACCGGCCACCATAAAATTCCTCAATTGGGAGCCTGATCATGCCAATTCCCGCACCGGTTCTGAACCCGCCGTTTAATATCGTTCGACTGTCCCACGTGGAATATGGCGTCAAAGACCTCGCTGCTTCAAAAGCGTTTTACGTCGATACGCTCGGCCTTCAAATCACCCATGAGGATGATGAGAGCATTTACATGCGGGCGATGGAGGAGCGGGGGCACCATTGTATCGCCCTGCGCAAGGCGGATGAAAGCCTCACCAAAGTGCTGGGCTTCAAGATCTGGCATGAGGATGATCTCGACAAGGCCGAAACTTTCTTCAAAGCAAAAGGCCTGCCGACCGAGTGGATTGAACGGCCCTTCATGGGGCGCACTTTGCGCACCCGTGATCCTTGGGGCATCCCGCTTGAGTTTTATTCAAAGATGGATCGCCTTGAAACGATCCACCAGAAATACAAGCTCTATAATGGCGTCAAACCGTTACGGATTGACCATTTCAACATGTTCTCCGCCGACGTCGATGCATCGGTAGAATTTTACGGCGAGATGGGTTTCCGCGTTACAGAATATACCGAAGATGAAGAATCCGGCCGCGTCTGGGCCGCCTGGATGCACCGTAAGGGTGGCGTCCACGATGTGGCGTTTACCAATGGCACCGGCCCGCGCTTGCATCACACCGCATTTTGGGTGCCAACACCGCTCAACATCATCGATCTGCTCGACCTGATGGCGACAACAGGCTACGTCGACAGCATTGAGCGCGGCCCCGGTCGTCATGGTATTTCAAACGCGTTCTTCCTCTATATTCTCGACCCGGACGGCAATCGCATCGAGATTTACTGCTCCGATTATCAGACCATCGATCCGGACATGGAGCCTATTCGGTGGGATCTCAAAGACCCTCAGCGCCAGACCCTTTGGGGGGCGCCTGCGCCGCGCAGCTGGTTTGAAGAGGGCAGTCTGTTTGAAGGGGCGGAAATTCGTGAAAGCGGATTGAAAGCCCAACCCATTATCGCTCCATAAGGAATTTTAAAATGCGTTTTGCAACATTTACCGCCGGTGGCGAACAATTCTATGGGGCTGTTGCCGAGGGGGGCATGATCGCCCTGTCGCCAAAATTTCCCCAATGGGCAACCATGCGTAATGTCATCGAGGATGATGGCTTTGGGCAATTGGAGGCGGCTGCCAGCGGCCAGACCGTTACCCATGCGGATGGCGCATATACGTACGACATTCCGATACCCAATCCGGAAAAAATCATCTGCGTTGGGGTGAATTTCCCGGATAGAAATGCGGAATATAAGGACGGAAAAGAAGCACCGCCGAACATGTCGCTCTTTCCGCGTTTTGCCCGCTCTTTTGTCGGCCATGGTGTTCCTCTCACCCGACCAAAAGCATCCGATCAACTCGACTACGAAGGGGAGATTGCCGTCGTGATTGGCAAGGGCGGTCGTCACATTCCCCAAGACGGGGCGCTCGACCATATCGCAGCGCTTACCCTCTGCAATGAAGGCACATTGCGGGACTGGGTGCGCCACGCAAAGTTCAATGTGACCCAAGGCAAGAATTTTGACGGTTCCGGTGCTATGGGTCCGTGGTTCGTGCCCTTTACAGACCACGCGCAAATAACTGATGTTGGCCTTTGCAGCCGGGTGAATGGCGAGACCCGTCAAGATGACCGCACAGGCCGAATGATTTTCCCTGTCGCACGTCAGATCGCTTATATTTCGACATTCACCACACTGGTACCGGGAGACATTATCGTATCCGGCACCCCAACCGGCGCTGGCGCGCGGTTCGACCCGCCGATCTATCTAAAACCCGGGGATGAAGTTGAAGTCGAAGCTGAAGGTATAGGCATTTTGAAAAACGGAGTGGTTGACGAACAATGACGCTCAGCGAAGAAGAAATCAGACAAGCCGGCGCTGATCTCCACCAGGCGGAAATTACCGGCAAACAAACCGGCCTGTTATCAAAACGCCATCCGGCGCTCGATATGGACGATGCCTACGCCATTCAGGCGGCGCTGGTGGAGCACAAGGTCGCGTCTGGCCGTAAAATCACCGGCTGGAAAATCGGCCTGACATCGAAGGCCATGCAATATGCGCTGGGTATCGATATTCCAGACAGCGGCGTGCTGTTTGACGATATGCATTTCGAAAATGGTACAACAGTTGGTGCCGGGCGTTTTATTCAGCCTCGTATCGAAGCCGAGATAGCTTTCGTCATGAAGCATGATGTCGCGGGGGAAAACGTCACCGCACGCGAGATAATCGATGCAACGGACTATGTTGTGCCAGCGATTGAAATTCTGGATACCCGCATTCTGCGCGCTGACCCGGAAACCGGTGAGACCCGCAAGATTGTCGATACAATCTCCGATAACGCGGCCAATGCTGGAATTGTCATGGGAATCCAACAGCATAAAATCGATGACATTGATTTACGCTGGGTCGGTGCCATTGTCAGCCGTAACGGCGAAGTGGAAGAAACGGGTCTTGGGGCCGGTGTACTCAACGATCCGGTCACCAGTATGTTGTGGCTGGCTCAACGTCTTGGCAAATACGGCCTGGGCATAAAAGCTGGAGAAGTTGTCCTGTCCGGTTCATTTATCAGGCCAATCGAATGCCCGGCTGGGACGAGCATTGAGGCGGACTATGGGCCATTTGGTTCCGTGCACGTGAAGTTCGACTAGCGCCGTATTGTTCAAACAAAACGTGACGCGCTAACGAAATTATTACGACCGCAGGCGCGACATCGTGTGGACGAGCCGCGGCGCCACCTTTCGAATTGGCACGAGCTCACCTACAACAGACCCATGAGTATCAATCTGGTCAAATTATGTGTGGGTGCAGAGAGTGTCGAGGACCTGCAACAGTCCTTTGAGAGGCGTCTTCACCAGCGACAGGCTGATGGTGAAGAGGTACGCCTGTTTCACACAACACGAATGATGCCCAAACGCGCCGAGGAACTGCTGGACGGCGGCTCGCTGTATTGGGTGATCAAAGGCAATATCCAGGCGCGACAGATCCTAACTGAGTTACGGCCCATTGTTGACAGCGATGGCATCAGGCGTTGTAAATTGATGCTGGGGGATGATGTCATTCCCACCCATTGGCAGCCAAAACGGGCTTTTCAGGGATGGCGGTACCTCAAAACCGAGGAATCGCCCATGGATTTAGCACAGGGTGAGGCCTCGATACCTGTTCATCTACGGGCAGAATTGGCGGAGCTCGGCCTGTTATAGTGCTCATAATCTCTCCTTAATATCGGGGTGTTACGGGTGTTAACCATTTTTTAATCCTGTTACCCCGTGCCAACTCGTTTTGTGGTTTACTGCCGTTACGGCGTGTCGCGTATATTTGTTTTCAGGAACGAACGTTACCGACCCGCACAAATAAAATGCTCAAGCGTGTCGCGATGACCCCGGTCAAAGAAATGCGCATTGGGCCAGAATGGGTTTGTCGAGCCGGCTTCGATAGCCCTTAAGTATATGGAACGATGCGAATGGGCAGGCATGATTTGTATTGCGTGAAAGACCGCGCGAACAAAAAGAAGAGCGCGCACGTTATTGTTTGTGGCAATGAAAAAGGCGGCTCGGGGAAAACCACAACGTCCATGCACATTGTCGTTTCCCTGCTCAAGGCCGGGTTCAAAGTTGCAACAATTGATCTGGACGCCCGCCAGCAATCCCTTACCCGTTATATCCAAAACCGCAAGAACTGGGCATTTATCCACGGTTTTGATCTTGAACTACCAAATCATTTTCGGTTCGACCTGTCTCGGGTAGACAGTAACACAGAAGCACAGAGCTCCGATTATTCGTCCTTTGAACGGGCGATTTGTGAAGTCGAGCACGATCATGATTTCGTGGTGATGGACACGCCGGGTTCCAACAGTCATCTCATGCGGTTAGCCCATTCCATGGCGGATACGCTGATTACTCCAATGAATGATTCATTCGTTGATTTTGATGTGCTTGGTCGCGTCGACCCCAATTCCTTGGAGGTTAGCGATATCAGTCACTATGCCGTCATGGTTCGCGAGGCACGTCGCCAGCGCCGGGCGGTTGACAACGGACTGCTCGACTGGATCGTAGTTCGCAACAGAATGTCAACTTTGAATTCCCGTAATCAGATGAATCTCCTGGGCGCGGCAAGAGAGCTTTCACTGCAATTGGGTTTTCGAATTGCAGACGGCATTTCCGAAAGGGTTATCTTTCGCGAATACTTCCCCATGGGATTAACCGCACTGGATGACGTGTCTAATTTGAATATTCCCTGCCGAAAGACGAGCTCCCACATGGCCGCTTGTCTTGAAGTTGAAAAGCTTATTAAAATCTTGCGCCTTCCCATAGATCAGCGCGGTATTCAAAGAGCCCAGGCACGCCAGTCCTGGCTGGAGCGCAAAGCCAAACCGTTGGAAATGCCCGATATATTTGCTGATTGATGACGCCTGACCATATCTTGGGTAAATAATAGGTCACCTCCGACTTGCCATTGAAGAAAATCAGCACAATTATTGGATATGAGAAAAAATCTCCAAAAGGTGAATAAGACGGCGG
The DNA here is from genome assembly GCA_951813045.1 of uncultured Rhizobiaceae bacterium. GTDB lineage: Bacteria > Pseudomonadota > Alphaproteobacteria > Rhizobiales > Rhizobiaceae > Pseudahrensia. Next base: position 4,262,398 of record CATOTF010000002.1, on the reverse strand, counting down.
GCGTTAAATCAACGTCTTCGGAACCTTCCGACATTACAAATTTTTTAACTCAGGCTGAAAAGCTGAGTAAAAACGGTGTTGGGCGGGGTGGGCTGGTGTTCGCGCTGGATGCTACCATGAGCCGCCAACACACCTGGGACCAGGCACAACATATTCAAGCTGAGATGTTCGATGCGGTCGGTACGTCCGGTGGACTTGACATACAACTGGTCTATTTCAGGGGGTTTGGGGAATGCCGTGCGTCGCGATGGGTCGGAGATACAGTGGTTTTGCGTGACCTCATGTCGGGCATTGATTGCCGTGGCGGGCGTACGCAAATCGGAAAAGTACTTAGTCACGTTCGCAAAGAAGCGGGAAAGAAAAACCCGCTCAATCCCGACAGGTCCCGCGTGGACGCAATGGTCTATGTCGGAGATGCTATGGAAGAGGATATTGATATCCCGTGTGACAAGGCAGGTGAGCTGGGACTGCTGGGTGTTCCCTGTTTCATGTTTCAGGAAGGACATGATGACGCAACAGAAAGAGGGTTTCGCGAAATTGCCAAGCTGACAAACGGCGCATTTATTCGCTTTGGTGCGGGATCAGCAGCGAGTCTTGCGAAATTATTGAAAGCCGTTGCCAGTTTCGTTTCGGGCGGCCGCACCGCTTTGGAAGCGGATAAGAGCCCGGAAGCCCGGTTATTGCTAGAGCAAATTAAATGAGCACATTGATTATATTGCTGGGGTTGTTACTGATCGCGGCCATCTTATTCGTCAACACCAATCCAGCAACATTGGCAAAGGTTATTAAAAACGCCTTGCCGGTGGTTTTGATTTTGGTCGGTGGAACGCTGATCTTTCTCAAGCAGGTCGGACCCGGGTCGCTGATGTTGTTCGCCGGAATATCGCTTTGGCGCAGATTCCGCGGGGTGGGGCGAATTAGATCAAAACACTTTGGAAGGTCGCGACAATCCAAAGTTTCAAGTGTCCGCTCTGCTGCCCTTGAAATGGAACTGGATCATGAGACAGGCGCTATGAACGGAATGGTTATCGTTGGCACCTTTGAAGGGGCAGAACTGGACAGCCTTGGAAGAGATTCTCTTTTCGCGTTACGCGATGAAATCGCTGATGATGGCGAATCCCTTGCCCTGTTAGACGCGTATCTTGACCGCCGACTTGCCGGATGGCGTGAAGACGCTGAGGCGGATAGCGGTACGGGGAAGGGAAGCCCTGCGGGCTCTGGAACCATGGGCGAAGAGGAGGCCTATGAGGTGTTGGGGCTTGTTGCGGGTGCCAGCAAAGCTGAAATCCGTGCCGCCCACAGGCGTTTGATGAAAACGGCCCATCCCGACAGCGGTGGTTCTACGTTTCTTGCCACCAAAATCAATGAGGCTAAGGATGTTCTTCTGAGAAGCCATTCCTGAATTTTCCTTTACACAATACAAGTTCGGAAAAACTGAAAGCCGATGACCAAACACACGGTTGCCGGCACTATTTACAAGGTTGTTAGGTCGGCGGTTTCACCTCATCCGTTAAGTGCAAGACAATTGTAACGCTGCCTCTTGAGAACTCGACATGCCCGTTGCGCTGAGGCTTTTGATGAAAACCCGGAGAAGCGGGCGCGGTACAAGGTGGTGCCATTTTTCACTATTTTTTGGGTGTAAATAGTATTCGAAGACAGCAGCTTACGGTTTTTTCGTTTGGTGACCTTCAACATGTCTACGACTTTGGCACGGTCGTCAGATGCAGCAATTTGAATTTGCCATCCCGAACGATGGCTGGATTGAGACGCGGCTGAAACAATCGATGGTTCAGCTTTTTGCGGTGTATCAAGGGGAGTGATTGCCTTCCGCAGTTCCGGTTTAGGCGTTTGTTTAGGTGCCATGGAAATCAGTGTTTTTCTGATGCTTTTCACGTCTGACGCGGTTGGCACCACTACACTGTGGGCGCGCTCGATACGTGACGCCACCTGCAATGCCGCCTTTTTTGCCATTGTGTTGCGCTGAGCCACTCTTGTCGCAGGTGTCGCTGGGAGTGTAACGCGGGAAGGGCGTGACGGGCGGGCTGATGCGACCAATCTTCTGGCTTTTCCGCGCGAAGCTTTGGGTAGGTGGCGCGCAATCAGGTTTGTCATATGTGCGTTTCTGGTGCGCCCTGAGCGTCCACCCATAACCACGGCCACAATTCTACGATTCCCGGACGACACGGTGGACACGAGGTTATAGCCAGATGCGCGCGTGTAACCGGTCTTGATTCCGTCTACGCCACGCACTTTGCCCAACAACCGGTTGTGGTTTCTGTAGCGGCGTTTGCCGAACTTAAACACACGGGTATTGAAGTATTTGAATTCACGGGGAAAATGCTCGCGTAGCGCAAGTCCGAGCTTTGCCATGTCGGCAGCGGTTGTCGTTTGGCCCCGTGCGGTAAGGCCATTGGCGTTCTTGAAGGTGGTTCTTTTCATGCCCAATTGACGGGCTTTACGGGTCATGCGTTCTGCAAATTTCTTCTCGGAGCCGGAAAGCTGGTCACCAACAGCTGTCGCCACATCATTCGCTGATTTGGTAACCAGTGACAGGATGGCCTGTTCCATAGAGATTGACTGCCCCGCGCGAAGGCCAAGTTTCGACGGTTCACGGCGGGCACCGGCTCGCGACATGACCAAACGGGTTTTCTTGCTGATGCGACCGGATTTGAGGTCTTCAAACACAAGATAGAGTGTCATCATTTTGGTAAGAGAAGCGGGATAACGTTTAGCGTTCGCATTACGGCTGAACAGGATTTTCCCGGTCTTTGCGTCCATAACGATCGCAGCGTAACGGGGATTACCTCTTGATTTTTTGACGACCCGGGACTTCTTATAACGCTTGCGCTTTTTTGCGTCAGCATCTCCGGTGACAGCCACCTGAAAGGCGAAAATCATCAAAAGTGAAATCATAAGGGTGAAAAATGCCCGCACGGATGGGGCGACAGTCGATCCAATTAAGGTACGCACGACAATTCCTTGACAAAGAGCCGACGAAAAACGCGCCGGTGGTGAACAAACTCTCGGTCCTGGCGAACAAACCAACCCGCCAAGGTTGAACCATCAAAGTAAACCGACGTAGTTTCCAAACGTTTAAGATGGGAACAAAAATTTCAATTGGTTTGCGATATCCCCATGCCAGTGCGGCATTGACGCATTAGCCTCTATTTTCACCTTCACAAGATAAAGTGAGAATGCCCTGTTGAGTTCGATAAACAACAGGGCTTAAACTTGCTGTAAATTGACCTATATGCCTTCAGCGGATTGCGTTGTTCGCGAAAGCTACCAAAAATATTCTATCAACGCGGGAATAAGACGAATAATGGCAAAAAGACTGACCATCGATACATGGATGCAGGCCAAGGGCGATGACGACAATGAAACCGGCGTCATCATCAAGACCAAGCCCAAGGTAAAAAAGCCGAGCCTTTATCGGGTCTTGCTGCTCAACGATGACTTTACACCGATGGAGTTTGTGGTCGACGTGTTAGCCAGGTTCTTCCAGATGGATCTGGAAGCGGCCACCCAGGTGATGTTGCACGTTCATCAAAATGGTGTGGGGGAATGTGGAGTATATACCTACGAGGTGGCGGAAACAAAGGTCACACAGGTTATGGACCACGCGCGAAAAAACCAGCATCCTCTTCAATGTGTGATGGAAAAAAAATGACCCGGTGGAATACCACCAGATAACGCAGCGATAATGCTGCATTGGAATGAGACAAGGACTGCTAAATTGCCTAGTTTTACAGAAAGCCTGGAACGCGCCTTTCACAAGGCATTGATGCTCGCATCCGAGCGCAGCCAGGAATATGCGACGCTTGAACACCTGTTGCTGGCGCTTGTGGAAGACGAGGACGCCCTTTCTGTCCTGCGCGCCTGCAACGTCAATACGCGTAAACTGAGTGATGATCTGTTCGATTATATCGATTCCGAACTTTCCAATCTGATTAGCGATGATAATCAGGATTCAAAACCGACTGCTGGCTTCCAGCGGGTCATTCAACGTGCGGTTATTCACGTGCAGTCTTCTGGTCGCGAAGAGGTAACCGGAGCCAACGTTCTGGTGGCCATTTTTGCCGAGCGTGAGAGCCATGCGGCCTATTTCCTCCAGGAACAGGATATGACCCGCTATGATGCGGTAAACTATATCTCCCACGGAATTGCCAAACGACCGGGCGCTTCGGAAGCACGCCCTATTGAAGGCATCGATAATGAGGGTGGTGGAGACGGGGAAGACGGGGAAGGACTACCTAAAAAAGGGGAAGCCCTTGCCGCCTACTGCGTCAATCTCAATCAAAAAGCCGTTGACGGGAAGATTGACGTGCTGATTGGCCGTGTCGAGGAAGTGAACCGGACCATTCAGGTCCTGTGCCGCCGTTCCAAAAACAACCCGCTTTATGTGGGCGACCCCGGTGTTGGTAAAACCGCCATTGCAGAAGGGCTTGCCAAGCGTATCGTGGACAAGGACGTCCCCGAGGTATTGCTCGAATCAACAATTTATTCCCTCGACATGGGAACATTGTTGGCCGGTACCCGGTATCGTGGTGACTTTGAAGAGCGGCTGAAACAGGTCGTTAAGGAAATCGAAGAAACTCCCGGTGCGATCATGTTTATCGACGAGATACACACCGTAATTGGAGCGGGCGCGACATCCGGCGGCGCCATGGATGCCTCTAACCTGCTTAAGCCCGCCCTGTCGGGTGGTGCGATTCGTTGCATCGGCTCAACGACCTATAAGGAATACCGCCAGTTTTTTGAAAAGGACCGGGCGCTGGTACGGCGGTTCCAGAAGATCGATGTTAACGAGCCCAGCGTAAGTGACGCGATTGATATCATGCGCGGGCTAAAACCCTATTTCGAAGATTTCCACAAGGTGAAATATTCTGACGCGGCCATTGTATCCGCCGTTGAACTCTCATCGCGTTATATCAACGACCGCAAACTGCCGGATAAGGCAATTGACGTTGTTGATGAAACCGGCGCAAGCCAGATGCTTTTAACCGCTGAAAAGCGTAAAAAAACCATCGGCGTTCCAGATATTGAAGCAACAATCGCCACAATGGCGCGCATCCCGCCAAAATCCGTGTCGAAAGACGATGCCGAAGTTCTGAAAAACCTGAACGACCAGCTCAAGCGCATGGTCTATGGGCAGGATAAAGCAATTGACGCCCTGTCATCGGCTATCAAATTGGCCCGTGCAGGACTGCGTGAACCGGAAAAACCCATCGGATCCTATCTGTTTTCCGGCCCAACGGGTGTTGGTAAGACGGAAGTTGTCAAACAGCTTGCCGATACTCTTGGCGTAGAACTCCTGCGGTTCGACATGTCGGAATATATGGAGCGCCACACGGTATCCCGCCTGATTGGTGCTCCTCCCGGCTATGTAGGTTTTGATCAAGGTGGTATGTTGACCGATGGTGTCGACCAGCATCCCCATTGCGTGTTGTTGCTCGATGAAATCGAAAAGGCCCACCCGGACCTGTTCAATATTCTGTTGCAGGTGATGGATAATGGTGCGCTGACGGATCACAATGGTAAAAAAGTTGATTTCCGTAATGTGATCATTGTTATGACCACCAACGCGGGGGCATCGGAAGCTGCCAAGGCTGCAATTGGCTTTGGTTCTTCCAAACGTACCGGCGATGATATGGAGGCCATTAATCGCCTGTTCGCCCCTGAATTCCGGAACCGTCTGGATGCGATTATCCCGTTCGATGGCCTCAAACCCGAAGTTGTCCATCAGGTGGTCCAGAAATTTGTGATCCAGCTGGAAGCACAACTATCAGAGCGGGGTGTCACCTTTGAACTCACTCCGGAAGCCGTCGATTGGATTGCCAAAAAAGGGTACGACGACCGCATGGGCGCAAGACCTCTGGGGCGGGTGATTCAAGAGCATATCAAGAAACCATTGGCTGATGAAGTTCTGTTTGGACGACTGCAAAAAGGCGGCACAGTTAAAGTCAGCGTTGAGAAAAAAGACGGTGAGACCGGTGAAACCAGCCTGAAACTGGAAGCCATCAAGGACAAAGTCGTCAAACCTAAAAAGGACCCGGTGCCGAAGAAAAAGAAGTCCGCGAAAAAGGCTTCCGCCAAGAAAGCTCCGGCAAAATCCAAGGTGGATGAGAAACCGGCCCCTAAATCACCACCACGTAAAGGCGGCACCACGGTGCCGAAAGTCCCACTTAAAGGCTGACTCTAAATTCAAACAACAGATAAAAAGCCCGGCAAATCGCCGGGCTTTTTCGTTGCACCCGATAGTTCGGATTAGCGCTGTGATGTCATGGAGTCACCAAACGTGATTAAAATCCATGCAATCACCTGATTTCTGCCACGGGCCTGCCCCGATTGGCGCGAGAATGGTTGGAGGTCAAATACCAATAATCAATAATCAAGAATCAGGGAGACTCACTATGGATCACATTGAACAATTAAAAAAAATTCGTTCGGACGCCATCGCGCGGATACGCAACGGCCAGGATTTCAAGATGGCCGGAAAACTTGGCCAGCTTATCATAGAGCTTGGCGAGACCGTTGAAGCCGATACTGTACTCCAGGAATTGAACGGATTGGATTCGATAAGTGAAACTTCGCGGACACCGCCAATATTTCCACCCTTAGCCAATATATCTGCTGCACCTTCTGCAGTCGGTGGTTCATCCGACCAAACAGACGGCAAAGCGTTAGACGAACTGGTGGCCGAGATCGAAGAAGGCGCTGCGCAACTTGATGCCATTATGGCAGCGGACACGCCCAATGCACGTACACCAGAGATTGACAACGAAACGGATAATGTAATCGGACCCTTTCTTAAGTCGGATACGATCATTCCCCATTACACCAATGGCGCTTCGCACCAACGCTGGTAGACTCCTTGCAAAACATGGTTTGAGACTACCGTTCAGGAAACGGGCGTCTCCGCGGTCACCATAGACGATTAATCTGTGGTTCGCCTGCACTCAGGGCGATGGGAGACAGTGATGCAAAAGGGGTGCTGTCGGGCTGTACAAGGCCTCAAGTGTGTTTCGATGATCCCTACTAATCGATATGCACTTGAGGTTCCGTTTTATACCTTGAAATTCAATTGGTAGCGCCGCAAACTTACGCGCCGCTACCAATTGTGAAACACCTCAAATGACCGATCCTGAATCACCGGATATTTCCGGTGCATATGACTGGTCCTGGTATTGGCGTGGAATGCGGAATGTTTTTTCCCTTCCTGCACTGATCCTGATTTCAGCATTTGTCGGTTTCGGGGGCCTCGCACGGGAGGCGGGTATCCCGCTTTTAGAGCTTATCTTCATGGTGCCTGCAATTTGGGCCCTGCCGTCCCATCTGATCGTTGTTGCAGGCATATTAACCGATGCGCCGTTGTTGGCGGTGGTCGCCGCTGTGGCATTGGCAGCCATACGCATGATGCCGATGACAATGGCGCTCATTCCCGAAATCCGTGCGCCAAAATCCAAAACCTGGCATTTGCTTTTGGTGTGCAACATGGTGGCGATAACTGCGTGGGTTCACACGTTGCAAAAGGCCCCCGAAATTCCCCGAAGGGGCCGATTGCCCTATTTCGCTGGCTTTGCTTCAATATTAATGTGCGCGACCACATTAGTGGCTTCGATTGTCCATCAACTCGCCGCCGGATTTCCCGCCATCATTATGGGTGGCCTGTATTTTCTAACCCCATTGTATTTCGCAGCCTCAATCTGGAACACATCGCGGGTCAGGGCTGAACATCTTGCTCTGATATTGGGTTTCAGTTTCGGGCCAGTGTTTGGCTATCTCATCCCGCAAGCGGGGATTCTGATGGCCGGACTGGTCGGTGGATTATCCGCATTCGGTTTCCATTTTCTCACTCGAAAATGGGGCAATGCCGAATGAGTTACGGTGCATATGATACCTGGTGGTGGCCGTTCCTGTTCATCCTGTTGGCCGGGGTGATACCAACAACAATCTGGCGATGGGCCGGGGTTATTCTGGTTGGCAATCTAGACGAAGATTCCCAGTGGATGGTTTTAATCCGCTGTGTAGCAACAGCATTGGTCGCGGCGGTAATTGCGCAGTTTATATTTTCTCCATCGGGCGCGTTGGCCGAATTTCCCTTTGAACTGAGACTAAGCGCTGCTTTTGCCGGGTTCTTTACTTTTCTGGCATTCAGTCGAAGATTATTTGTCTGCATCCTTGTGGGGGAAGCAGTCCTGTTGCTCGGCCAACTACTGCTATTCAGCTAATGCCGCGCGGATTTTTTCGGCATTTTCCTTCAACACCTCAGTCTTTTCCATTTGCGATGCAGGGGGCGTCATGGGAATACCATCGTGACGTGGAATAATGTGAACGTGCAGGTGAAAAACCACCTGACCACCGGCGGATTCATTAAATTGCTGGATCGTAACACCGTTAGCCTTAAAGGCTTTCATTACGATACGTGCCATCTTTTGAGCCGTTACCGCAACTGCGCATAGCGAATCCGGATCGATATCCAGAATATTACGGGCGGGCGCCTTCGGCAGGACAAGGCAATGGCCCGGTGCGCGAGGCATGATGTCCATGATCACCAGTGTGTCGTCATCTTCGTAAAGTTTTTCGCAGGGTAATTCCCCGCGCATAATTTTGGCAAAAATGTTCTGATCATCATAAGGTGTCATTAGGACGTGTCCTTTTTAAAAGGGCCGTGTTTGGCAATTGCATCGTTCTCCCGCTCAACAGCCTGGCGCTCGTGTTCCAGATAATCACTGACGGCGCGGCGGAAATCCGGATGGGTAATATAATGTGCGGAATAGGTCATTTGCGGCATATATCCGCGGGCCAGTTTATGACCGCCCTGCGCACCCGCCTCAACCCGGTCCAGCCCTTTTTCAATCGCGAAATCAATCGCCTGATAATAACAGACTTCAAAATGCAGAAAGGGGTGGTCTTCCACGCAGCCCCAGTGGCGTCCGAATAATGTGTGCGAGCCGATAAAATTGATCGCGCCAGCGATATATCGTCCATTGCGTTTTGCCATGATCAGCAGGATATCATCTGCCATGGCTTCACCCGCCAAAGAATAGAATTCGCGCGTCAAATAAGGCCGTCCCCATTTTCGCGATCCGGTATCCATGTAGAATTGATAAAAGATATCCCAGATTTCTTCGGTGAGTTGTTCGCCGGTCAACCATTCAATCGTAATGCCGTTATCGGCGAGTGCAGCGGCCCGTTCTTTCTTGATATTTTTGCGTTTTCTGGAGGAAAGAACGGCTAAAAAGGCTTCAAAATCCGGATAATTGTCGTTTTTCCAGTGAAATTGCTGGTCATTTCGGCGTAAATAGCCCTGTTTTCCCAATAATTCCCACTCGTTTTCGGGTAAAAACGTGATGTGGGCGGAAGAAACTTCGAGCTGCTCGCAGACCTTTTGCAACCCGCCAGCCAGCATGAGACGTCGCTTATCCGCATCTTCGCCGTTACCGACCAGAAGCCGCCTTCCGCTCGCCGGGGTGAACGGAACAGCTGCCTGTAGCTTTGGATAATAATCTCCACCAGCCCGTTCAAAAGCATCGGCCCAGCCGTGGTCGAATATATATTCACCCTGACTGTGGTTTTTCAGATAACAGGGCAGAATGCCGATAAGGCCGCCGTCCCGCTCCATGACCAAATGTTGACCAAGCCACCCTGTTGTACGGTCTGCCGAATTGCTGGCTTCGAGGCACCTGAAAAAGTAGTGTGATTGAAATGGGTTATAGTCGAATTCGGGCGTGGGTTTGCCGGTGGGGTTTGCAAGCCTATCCCATTCGATCCTGTCGATATCCTCCACACTGGACACCACCTTGATGGTGATGCTGTCAGCATCATCCATTCGAACGCTCTTTCGCACCGATTTCTCTTGGATCAAAACCTTCAAATGTCATTTGATCTGCGTATTCAAATGTCCTTTGCCGTGACTGCTCATCACGAACCGTCCATGTTATAATCGGCAGGCCAAGATCTTTCATTTCCTGAACAAACCGGTTTGGCAGGTCTTTGACCCCGTAGGAGACAAATTGAAGGTCATAATCTTCCATAGCCTTCATATGTTTTCCGTATTTGGAATCATCCCCTTCTGCAGTTAATCCGCGCGGCAAGTCTGGAAGAAGCATCTGAAATTGTTCACAAATCCAGTGGTCAAACGACATGACACATAACAGGCCCTCATATCCTGCTACCGCTTCCGCAACGCCCTCAACAAACCCCGCATCATGCCCCTCTACTCCCTTGAGTTCCAATACAATTGGAACACGCCCAAGCACAAGTTCAAGGTGGGTGGATAAAGTTGAGATCGGGTCGTTTGAACCCGAAAGGGTAATTTCCGCCAGCTCTTGCGGCTTTTTGTCCCGTAGATTTCCATCAACATCAGTCAATCGATCCAGTTCCGGATCGTGAAACACTACGGGAACACCGTTCGCAGATACCTGCAGGTCGCATTCAATTGCAAACCCCGCGTCAACAGCTGCTTGAAACGCAGACAATGAATTCTCAATGCGGCCTTCATCGCGGTTGTGGTAACCGCGATGGGCAATTGGGCGCTCGATAATCCAGTTTGGAGCAGGTTTCAGTTTCCCCATGAGATTCAAGCTATCTCAATGACGGCGTCCACCTCCACGGCCACACCAAATGGTAGCGAGGACATGCCAACAGCGGCGCGGGCATGTTTACCGGCATCCCCCAGAACTTCCGCCAAAAGGTCTGACGCGCCGTTAACAACCGCCGGGTGATCCGTAAAATCGGGTGTGGCATTCACAAATCCCTGAATTTTGATCACCTGCTTTATTCGGTCGAGGTCTCCAAGGGCGGCCTTCGCCTGCGCAAGGATATTGATGGCGCACAGTCGTGCTGCCGCCTGCCCGGTTTCCACATCCGCTGTGTCACCGAGTTTTCCTATATATTCCAGACCATTAGGTCCCATTGTGACCTGACCGGATATTGTAAGGATATTTCCTGCAATTGTGTAAGGTACATAGTTCGCCGCAGGTGCGGGAGGGTTCGGCAGTTCAATTCCCAAGTCCTGTAATTTTTTTTCTGCAACGCCAGCCATATTTTATTCCACAATTCTGTTATCGTCTTTACAATCTGGTAGCGCGTTTGGCTGCCAGGTGAAAGGGTATTACATATTACGCCCATTCATTCTTTGCCGATTCAGGGACAAACTAAATTGATGACCAAGCTCAAATCTATATTTATCCTCCTGCTCAGTATTCCCGGGGTTGTTCTCACCTCTACCCAAGTCAATGCAGGTGGTATTGACGCCTTGAAACCCCATCGTGCTGTCTACGATCTAAAACTCAAGGAAGCGAGTGATCGCTCCGGCATAACCGGGATGACGGAACGTATCGTCTACGAAATGACCGGCTCCAAGTGTGAAGGGTTTGCGGTGCGTTTCCGGTTCTTCACACAGGTGCAAACTGCCCGTAAAAGCTTTTCAAACGATCAGCGCACTACCAGTTACGAAAGTGGCGACGGAAAACTCTTCACATTCGTCAATCAGTCCTACCTCAACGGCCAACTGGAACAGGATCTGCGTGGTCGCGCGAATATTGATGGTGATATCACCAAGGTCCAACTGACAAAACCGGATGAGCAATCGGTTGAACTCGGCAGTTCCGTTTTCATGACCGAACATATCGGCATGTTAATAGACGCAGCCCGTCGCGGAGAAACGATTGTGGCCGCCCGCGTGTTTGACGCGTCCGGCGAAGGAAACGAGCTCGTGGACACAACAGCGATTATTGGTAAAAGGCGCGCTGAAGTCATCGATGTTGACGGCGAACAATCGGACTTATCAGGTAAATTTTCAGGCGAAGCATCCTGGCCCATATCCGTGAGTTATTTTTCGACATCCCAAAGCAAGGACGCAGGCGAGAAATTACCGGTCTATCAGGTATCATTCCTCATGCAGGAAACGGGGGTTTCCCGCGGACTTAAACTCAATTATGCGGATTATTCGCTCAAGGGGGACTTGAAAGATATTGAATATTTAGAGGCGGATTCCTGCGAGTAATTTGGGGCGTCTGTTAAGACTTGCACCTATTCTCCCATCCCTATCCGATCAAGGGCAAGACCCGGCGCCGCGAGCGCCTGATTACAACGAGAGAATTCCATGGATTTCAATAGCATTCTTCCGATTCTAATTGCGTTTATCGTCGTTACGGTTTCACCGGGGCCGGCCAATATAGCGGTTGCGACAGTTGCTATGAGTTCAGGGCGGAGAAATGGAATATATTTCGGGCTGGGCCTTTCTATCGGGCTCGCATTTTGGGGCCTGGTTGCAGCAACCGGGCTTGGTGTCATCTTGCAGGCATCTGAAGTGGCATTATTGATGTTGAAGATATTGGGTGGCGGATACCTTTTATGGTTGGCCTGCCAATCGGCCATGTCTGCTTCAAGTTCGGCTGGTAAGATTGATGGTTCCAAGAGAAACGGTCGCTGGTTTATCCGGGGGCTAATGCTCAATATCTCAAACCCCAAGGCGGTGGTAGCCTGGATGGCAGCGCTCTCAATGGGATTGGGCGCCGGTGACAGTTCTGCACAAGTTATATCTGCAACCTGCATATGCATCGCAATCGGTTTCATAAACTACGCAGGGCATGCATTTGCCTTCTCATTTTCCGGTGTTATGTCCGGTTATCAGCGCTTCCGCCGTTGGTTTGATGGGGTAGTTGCAGGATTGTTCGCCATTGCCGGATTCAGTTTAATAAAGTCAGCGTTATCACGCTAAATCGGGGTAATTTCATCTGAATTGCTATTTATAAATATAAGCAGCGCATGACCCCGTGCCCTGGAAAGCGCCATGAATAATTCCTTTGATATATTATTTGAGCCAATAGCTATCGGTCCTGTGACAGCTCCCAACCGGTTTTTTGCTGTTCCCCATGCAACCGGACACGGATGGAATCAACCCAGCGGTGCGATAGCCTTGAGAGGGATGAAGGCGGAAGGTGGCTGGGGCACTGTCGCGGTGCAAATTACCGAAATTAGCCCGGATACCGACATGGCCAATCACCCGATGGAGCGCATCTGGGATGATGGAGATATTCCCCGCCACGCCGCGCAGGTTGAAGCAATCAAAAAGCATGGAAGCCTTGCTGCAATAGAGCTTGGGCATGGGGGGATGAGGGCGCGCAATATTACCTCTGGCGAGCCTGTTCTTGGCCCCAGTGCGTTACCGGTGTTACGTCCGGAAGTTCCAATTCAGGCGATGGCAATGAACCTGAATGATATCGCATTGTTTCGCGAAAAGCATAAAGCTGCAGCAATACGCGCCAAACGGGCCGGTTACGACATCCTATATGTATATGCGGCGCATGATTTGTCCCTGCTCAGTCATTTCCTTTCCGTGCGCACAAACAGAAGAGACGATGTTTACGGTGGTTCATTTGAAAACCGCATTCGACTGTTGCGCGAAGTACTACAGGATACGCTTGAGGTCGCTGCAGGTGAACAGGCGGTTGCGTTGCGGTTTTCTGTTGCAGAGCCCGGCGTAAAAAACGGGCTGACGCACGATGGTGAAGGACGCGATGTCGTGGAGGCTTTGGCCGAATTGCCTGACCTGTGGGACGTCAATATTTCAGGTTGGCCTAACGACAGTAAAACTGCCCAGTTTTCGCTGGAAGGGTACCAGCTGCCCTATACTGATTTTGTCAAATCCGTAACGACCAAACCGGTTGTGGGTGTCGGTCGTTTTACGTCTCCGGATTTGATGGTTTCTCTTGTCAAAAAAGGGCGCCTCGATCTCATTGGTGGCGCGCGGGCTTCGATCGCCGATCCGTTTTTACCGACCAAGATACGGGAAGGTCGAACAGATGAGATTCGCGAATGCATTGGTTGTAATATCTGTGTGAGCATGGATTCCTACGGCCTGCCCATCCGTTGCACACAGAATCCGACAATTTCAGAAGAATGGCGAAGCGGATGGCACCCTGAAGGACCAGCCATTTCCAAGAACAGGCGTTCTCATCTGATAATCGGAGCCGGACCGGCAGGCCTGGAATCCGCCGTGACATTATTGAAAGCCGGTCAGCATGTGACAATCGCCGAGGCCAGAGAGGAGGCTGGCGGCAGGGTCATCCGCGAGGCGAAGCTCCCAGGGCTTGCGAGCTGGAAAAGGGTGGTTGATCATCGTCTTCAAATTCTGTCACAAAGCGCTGATGCCGACCTGTTCCTGAACAGCAGGCTTTCGGCAAACGATCTGGCAGAATTCGATGCAGACACAATTGTGCTTGCCACCGGCGCCCACTGGCGCAGGGACGGTGTCGGATCAACCAACTTCCAACCCATAGACTTTGACAACAAAAAGGTCTGGACGCCTGATGACGTGATGGACGGCAGCGTCGAATTAGATCCGGGTTCAACGGTTGTTGTCTATGACGATGATCATTTCTACATGGCCAGCGCAATTACCGAACAGCTTAGCCAGACCGGATGTAAAATTATCTACGCAACACCAATGCCCACAATCGCAACATGGACAGACCAGACGCTTGAACAGGCCGCGATTATCGAACGTCTGGTCGGCCTAGGCGTCGCGCTTTTTCCAAACACCAAACTTAATCCTGACCTGTCTTTTAAAAATACGCTGGCAGGTCAACCTCAGAACATTGAGCAGGCAGACCTCGTATTCGTGGGCGCCAGGCAGCCTGATAATCGATTAAGTTTGGAACCGGGTCAGTTTACCACCAAAAAACCGGTTTTGCAGGCAGGTGATTGTGTTGCGCCTGGGATAATTCAAGCTGCTGTTCTTTCACGTCACACAATCGCGCGGAAGATCCTGAATGAACACGAATTACCGACCGACAAATTGAGAGATCAGATACCGGTCCTTTGAATTTTTGGTGCAATATATTCTCGACTTGACTTTACCCCTGACGTGAAATTGGTTTGTCCAACAACGAACGGTAATACCGCACCAAAGTTTACGCGTACGTGGAGACAGGAGTTCCTGCAAGCGCCGTCATATTGAAAAGCCCGCGTACTGTTATCGAGGGTGTAACGATGTGGGCTCGATTGCCCATGCCCATGAGAATTGGGCCAACTTCAATGCCGCCTGCGATGGATTTCAGTGAGTTTTTCACTCCACCGGCAGTTTCGGCGTTCGAAAACACAAATGCATTGGCCTGGCCCTGCAAGCGTGATTGCGGCAAAAGCCGGTCACGAATTACCGGATCAAGCGCCGCATCAACCGGCATCTCCCCTTCATAGATGAAGTCTACATTTTGCACGTCAAGAACATCCAACGCGGCACGCATGCGGCGCGCCGATTCCGTTTCCAGCGTGCCGAATTGAGAGTTTGAGCAAATCGCAATCTTGGGCTCAATACCAAACCGGCGTATGTGGCGCGCTGTCGCAATGATTGTATTCGCAATCTGTTCCGCTGTTGGTTCCGGGTTCACATGGGTATCCGCTACGAAGAGCGGGCCATTATCCAAAATAAGAAGGGAGAGCGCTCCCACCGGAGCCAGATCCGGTGTGCGGAGCATTTCCTCGACATATTTCAAATGCCACAGGTAATTACCAAACGTACCGCAGATCATGGAATCGGCCTGTTCAAGGTGCACCATGATCGATGCAATGACGGTTGTGTTGGTACGAACAATGGCCTGCGCCAGCGCCGGGGAAATCCCACGACGCTTCATGACTGAGAAATAGGTCTCCCAATATTGGCGGTATCTGGCATCATTGGTCGGGTCGACGATATCAAATTTTTTGACGATGTCTGCGGGCAGGCCATAGCGCTCACACCTTTGGTGGATCACTTCCGGGCGTCCAATTAAAATCGGCTGATCCACTGTCTCTTCCAGGATAGCAACCGCGGCGCGGAGTACCCGTTCGTCTTCCCCTTCGGCAAAGACAATGCGGCGCTTTTGGCATTTGGCCTGATCGAACACCGGACGCATGAGCATGGACGACCGGTAAACCGAAGCATTCAGTTTGGCGACATACGCGTCAAAATCCTCAAGCGGGCGTTCGGCAACACCTGTTTCCATAGCAGCCTTTGCCACCGCCCCGGCAACAACTGCCAACAGACGCGGATCAAAGGGTTTTGGTATCAGATAATCCGGGCCAAACTGCAGATCTTCATCACCGTACACAATCGCGGTCTCAGCCGACGATGTTTTACGGGCAAGCTCTGCAATTCCCTCAACACAGGCGATTTTCATGGCATCGTTGATTTCAGTTGCTCCAACATCCAACGCACCACGAAAGATAAATGGAAAGCAAAGAACATTGTTCACCTGATTGGGATAATCAGATCGACCGGTGGCCATGATCGCATTTGGCGCCACTTCCGTGACCTGTTCCGGCATGATTTCCGGATCAGGATTGGCGAGGCCAAATATGATGGGATCCGCCGCCATGCGCTTCACCATATCCTGTTTCAACACCCCCGGACCTGACAGGCCGAGGAAGACATCGGCATCATCAATGACATCATCCAGCGTTCGTAGGTCTGACTTTTGTGCGTAGCCCGATTGTTGTGGGGTCATGGGCTCTTCACGGCCCTCGTATATCAAGCCATGTATATCGCAAAGCCAGACATTCTCCCGTTTAACGCCGAGATTCAGCAACATGTTCAAACAGGCTATGCCCGCGGCTCCACCACCGGTGGACACAATTTTAATCTCGCCAAAATCTCGACCCGTCAGATGAAGCGCATTTTTCATGGCTGCACCGACAACAATTGCGGTGCCGTGCTGATCATCATGAAAAACAGGTATGTTCATCCGTTCGCGGCAGATCTTTTCAACGATGAAACAATCCGGCGCCTTGATATCTTCCAGATTAATCGCGCCAAACGTGGGTTCCAGCGCGATGACATGTTCCGCCAGCTTTTCCGGGTCGCTTTCGTTCAGTTCGATATCGAAACAATCGATATGCGCAAACTGTTTGAAGAGGACTGCCTTACCCTCCATAATAGGCTTTGACGCGAGCGGACCGATATTACCGAGACCAAGCGCAGCTGATCCGTTGGTGACCACGGCAACGAGGTTTCCCCTGGCGGTATAGCGCGAGGCGTCCAAGGGATTGGTCTTGATCTCCATGCAGGCCTCGGCAACCCCGGGGGAATAGGCTAGTGAAAGGTCACGGGGGTTGGCCAATGGTTTGGTGGGTCTGATTTCAAGCTTACCGGGCTTGGGATATTCATGATAATTTAGGGCGGGGTGACGTTGCGGTGTGTCGGTTTTCTTATTCATAATCTAACTTCTGTTCCCGCCTCGAAGGCTTATTCAAACGTGGTATGACAAACCTCACTGGAACCTATTTTGTCCCGATTGGCCAATAAATTATTACTGCACTTGGGTGGTTCCCGGTCTCAACAATACTGCGTTGCGATCAACACGCGCGGTTGTAAAATAAGTTTTTACGACAATAGCTTAATCAACAACATTGGTGTTTGCGATAACCTTTCTAAGGAGTTCGATCAATTTGGTTTGACCGGCTTTACCGGCATCGCCTAAAGCCTGATCCTCTTGTTTGGCACTCAAATCAAAAAGGTCAGCGACCATTTCATGTCCGGCCTTTGTGCCGGTAATTGAGCCTGATCCGGATTCACCGGACAGGGTCAGCCAGCCCAGACCCTGCATCTGTAAAAGCAGATTATTCATCTTTTTGGGGCTGACAAATGTTCTCGCGACCAGATCACTATACGACCGTGTATGACAATCATAAAGGGATGCCAGAATCCTCCATTGGGGAATCGTCAGTCCGGAAGACTCTACCGACGCGTGAAATTTTTGGCTGAGTTGAGTGTATGAACGGGCAAGGTTGTAAATCAGAAGGTCTTCAATCGGGCCATCTTCGCTTTGCGGCATCGCAGAAGGCGGTTGTATTGACGCAGCGGTTGCATAGGAACCACCGCTGAACACAAGACCCTCACCTTTTTTTGCCTCCATTTCAAAAACTTCACCAACGATGATCCAGTGATCTCCCCCCTCGTAGACAGACCACGTCTTGCAGTCGAACCGAGTAAGGGCGCCGGGTAATTTGGGAATATTTTTTTCGTTGCGGTTAAATTCCAAACCTTCAAACTTATCGGCCCCGCTTCTTGCAAACCGGTTGGAGAGAGTCATTTGGTCAGCCCCGAGAACGTGGACGGAAAAATAATCAGCATCTTTAAATATAGGCGCTGAGTGGGCGGACTTTGTAACACTCCACAGTATCAAGGGCGGATCCATTGACACCGAATTGAAGCTCGACGCGGTCATTCCAATTGGTGCGTTGTCATCATCCACCGTCGTGACAATTGTGACGCCGGTTGCAAAACTCGAAAGAGCTTCGCGCAGTGCTAATGGATCAATGGATGGTTTTTCGGCCATTACGCGCTCCGTGCATCAAAAGTTACGTAATGATCCAGCTCTGATTTCGGTCCATTACTAATTTGGTAAGAACATGCGACAAAACTGGCCGTGAGGTCATGGGGTGTTGTCGGTTTCCAACAGGTTTCCCATCGGAGCGTGGGAATTGGAAACATCGGCCTGTTTGCTTGAGGTGAGGTTTTTAAATATCAGAATAAAAAAGGGCCGGTGGATTTTACGCCACCGGCCCTAAAATCTGAATATACCGGTCTAATTAATTGGATGAAACCCGAACATCTTCCAGCGGATATCCCAAAGAATCCTGATCTTCGTAGTTGCCGTGGCAACCGTGACAGAATTTTTGCTTGGCATTGACCTTACCCCCTTTCGGTGAAACTACACCGTAAATCCAGTTGCCAAATTCATCTGCGTCACCACCGGCCGCAACTTTGGTCATCAGGAACAATGGCCCTTTTTTAACCTTGCCTTTCTTGGAAACGTTAAAGCTTTCCTTGGCGATAACCGTACCAACCGGCATTGGGCCGCGCTCGTCACTGAATTTTACATATTCGTCGTAACCCACCTCATTGACGAAAGCCGTCAAAAAGCGTTTGCCGTGGACACCGGCGTTAGCAGGAGCCGTCGCAACCGGCTTCCAGCTTTGATACTCTTTCGTGTGCTCCAGCCCCTTTTTTTCGTAACCGGCGCGAAGCTCGGTTTTGATGCATTCATACAGAGCTGTGACCTGCTCGGTGGTCAGATCGTCCTTTTTCACATCTGTTTTACAATCTGCCGCATAGGCTGCGGTTGTCGCAAACATGCCAAAAGCAAATGCGCCTGCCTTAATAAATTTTTTCATGGGTAGCTCCTCCAGAGCGTTAGAATTTAAGGGGCATTATATAGGTCGGAACGGTAATTATAAATAATCAAAATGAGCTGCTAATATTTGAACTTATTGTGAGGGTAGCGACTGTTATTAAAGCAAACATTTGGTAAACTTATATCAGCCCCAGTTTTTCACGCTGCATAAACCGGTGCGTTAGCGCAACACTGGCGACCATCAGGCCGATCACCAGACCGCCCCAAATACCGGCGCTACCGAATCCCAGCGGGAAAGCCAGAATATAGGCGCTTCCCATACCTGCCACCCAATAGCTGAACGTGCCGATAATCATTGGGACCGTAGTATCCTGAAGACCCCTGAGGCTGCTGGCGTAACAGACCTGCAAAGTGTCGAATATCTGAAATGCGGCCGCCATCAACAAAAGGGAAACCGCTATATCGATCAATGCTTTACGGTCAGTATTACCGTCGTCCAGAAACAAGGCAATTAGGGGTTCCGGGAAAAACAAGAACACCAGTGCGGCTATTGTTGCAAACCCCAAGCCCAGAATGACAACGGCGAGGGATGCCCGCTCAACCGCAATTTTATCATTTCGACCCGCTGCCGTGCCCACGCGAACCGACGCAGCATTAGCCAAGCCCAGAGGCACCATGAATGTCAGGCTTGCCAGTTGCAACGCAATGCCGTGAGCTGCCAGTGGAACTGTTCCTATCAAACCAATCATGAGGGATGCGGCGGAAAACATGCCCGCTTCCGCCAGAATCATCAGGCTTATGGGAATTCCCATGCGGGAAATATTGCGCAGTGCGACCCAATCTGGGCGCCACAGGCGGGTAAAAATCTCATGTGAGCGCGAGTCCTCATCGTATATGACATAGGCGTAAACAAATATTGCAGAAAGCAGATTGGCAGTGACTGTTGCTATCGCAGCACCTTCAATACCCAATGCGGGAGCGCCCCAATTACCGAATATCAAAGCATAATTGAGCATTCCATTTAGAATAGCTGTCAACAACGTGATAACCAGAACACCATTGGCTTTTTCCAGGCTGGTTAAAAATGAGCGTAAACCGATGGAGAAAAATGCCGGTATCATCGACCATTGAGCAATGCGCATATAACGCTGGGCAATGTCTGCAAGCTCCTGTCCCTGACCAAGAGCCGTTAGAATTGAGCCGGTGAACCACAGCGGTACCATGAAAATCAAAGCCAGGGCCATTAGAGCCCAAAGACCCATTCTGGCAGCTCGCCTGACGGAGCGCGGGTCTTCACGCCCCAGCGCATTGGCGATTAACGGCACCATAGCTGCACTGAAACCAAGACCAAAAATCAAAAAGATAAAAAACGTCTGGGCGGCTAACGTTCCAGCAGCCAGTTCTCTGGTACCAAGCCAGCCCAGCATGACCGTATCTGTCACGCCGATAAGCATTTGCGCCACTTGAGCGCCGACAAGAGGTATCCCCAAAACCAGCGTGGCGCGCATGTGTTCGGCAAATGTTTTTGTCGCGGGTACTGGTGGCGAATGAACAGTCATTCGCCACCCTTACGCCTATGGAATCAGGCCGTCTATGCTTTTGCCATCTCCATTGCCTGCAATATCAGGTTCCGGGCTTCATCCGCATTACCCCAGCGTTCAAGTTTCACCCATTTCCCGTCTTCGAGATCTTTATAACGTTCAAAAAAATGGGCAATCTGGCGGCGAAGAATATCCGCCAGATCGTCGATATCATTGGTTTTCTCAAACAGAGCAGATACTTTCGAGCTCGGCACGGCAATGAGCTTTTCATCGCCGCCCGCCTCATCGTTCATAAACAGGACGCCAATTGGCTTACAGTTGATCACCGCGCCGGGGATGATGGGGCGTTGATTGGCGATCAAGACATCAAGCGGGTCACCGTCATCAGATAACGTATGGGGAATGAATCCATAATTACCGGGGTATCGCATGGCGGTGTACAACATGCGGTCAACAACCATTGCACCCGACTCTTTATCCATTTCATATTTTACCGGCTCACCACCGATCGGCACCTCGACGATTACGTTGATATCATTCGGTGGGTTATCGCCAATACTAATGGCATCAATGCGCATGAAATTTTCCCGTCAAAGCTGAATTTTAAGCTAGGCAATAGAGCATCGCTTGACAGGATCAAGCACCAGGTCATTAGACATTGGTCAATTGGTAAACAACATCGCGTTAACTATGACGCTATATAGCGTTTCAGTTCTTCGCTATCTCGCTCGACTTCTTCGATTTTACGTTTCACCACATCACCGATGGAAATAAGTCCAACCAGTGATCCATTTTTCAGGACTGGCAAATGGCGAAATCGTCCGGAAGTCATTTTTTCCATCGCTGTATTGATGGAGTCTGAATCTTCGCAATATGTGACTTTGTTTGTCATACAGTCTGAGACCGGTTTTCCCAGGGCAATGGCCCCCTGACTGGCCACCAGTCGCACTATATCCCGTTCTGACGTGATACCGCATATATCTTTATTATCATCCAGAACCAGTACTGCGCCAATCTTGTTTTCAGCCAATAGTGTAGCCACATCAGCAAGCGTATCTTCTGGTTTTGCGCTAATAATGGAGCGGCCCTTTTGGGCCAGGATTTGTGAAACAGACATATCAGTTCCTTTCAATACGCCCCGAAAAAATATCTACCTTCGAAATCACCACCCCAATTTCGTAGTTTGCCTCACATTTCGCCTGGAGAAAAGTATAAAGCGGTTAATCAGATCTAATCCCATGAAAGATTGTATTTCGTGAGCACAATTATGGGGGTTTACCTGACTATTATTCTTTGATTATCCCAAGCGTCCTCAAAATGTTTGAATAAAATCTGTTGACCTCAGCTTTTAAGTTGAAACTCCAGATAGCAGGGTGGGCGGCCTTCCCGGATTGCTTTTGCTTCATATCGGGTTCTGATCCAGCCATCCCAGGGGTTACACCAGTCGTCAGCACATTGGGCCAGCCATTGGAATTGCCCGTGTTTATCCACATGCTGCAGCGTCCAGTTTACATAGGTGTCTATATCTGACGCAAACCGGAAAATTCCGCCCGGTTTTAGGGCCCGTTGGAACCGGGACAGGTTTTTTTGACTGACAAAACGGCGCTTCCAATGGCGAAATTTTGGCCACGGGTCCGGATAAAGGAGATCAATCTGATCCAGAGAATTTTCAGGTAACCAATCCAGCAGCTGCGTCGCGTCATCATCATAAAGGCGTATATTTTTCAGATCATGGTCGACAATTGCGCCCAACATTTTCGCCATGCCGTTGATGAACGGTTCAACACCGATATAGGCGGTATCTGGATTGTGGATTGACTGGCGCGTCAGGTGCTCCCCCCCACCAAAACCGATTTCGAGCTGATAGCGCTGAAAAGGCTTTTGAAAGCAGGCTGAAATAATCGCCGGTTGCTCACCTTCAGGGTTGAGCCGCAGTTCCGGAAGCAATTCCTCCATCATGCGCGCTTTACGGCCGCGCAATTGCTGCCCCTTGCGTCGGCCGTAGAAGGATTCTGTGGCACGGGATTTTCGAATTTCTGTCATGTCACACTAAAACGGGGTGCGGAGAAATACTTATGTTTCTCTACACCCCGAACGCCCAAAAAAGTAATTATATATTGCGTTGTAGCACTTGATCAGCGGTTTATTCCGTCGATTAGCTTACATTGCGGCTTTCAAGGCGTCGACAAGGTCTGTCTTCTCCCATGAAAAACCGCCGTCAGCATCCGGCTCGCGGCCAAAATGACCGTAAGCTGCTGTGCGTGCATAGATTGGGTGGTTCAATTGGAGATGCTCACGGATACCACGCGGTGTCAGGCTCATGGCTTTACCAATTGCCTTTTCAAGCGCGACATCATCAGCCTGTCCACCTGTATCCACGTAAACGGACTGTGGCTCTGCAATACCAATGGCGTACGAGAGCTGGATGGTTGCCCAGTCCGCAAGCCCGGCAGCAACAATATTCTTGGCCAGATAACGCGCGGCGTAAGCTGCGGAACGGTCAACTTTGGTTGAATCTTTACCGGAGAACGCGCCACCGCCATGGGGGGCCGCACCACCGTAAGTATCGACAATGATCTTGCGGCCAGTTAATCCGGCGTCACCGTCTGGTCCACCGATAACAAAGGTACCGGTTGGGTTAACGTGCCACTGGGTGTCTTCATTGATCCAGCCGTCGGGTAATACATCGCGAATTGTCGGTTCCACCATTTCACGAATAACGGATGAAGTTTGGTCTTCACTTTTATGCTGAGTGGACAGCACGATAGATGTCGCACGGACCGGCTTACCGTTTTCATAGGCGACCGATACCTGGCTTTTTGAATCGGGCTGTAATTGGTCCAGCTCACCGGATTTACGTTTGTCGGCCAGAACTTCGAGAATTTTGTGGCTGTAATAGATGGGCGCTGGCATCAGGGCATCCGTTTCCCGTGATGCGTAGCCGAACATGATACCCTGATCGCCCGCGCCTTCATCTTTGTTATCGCCGGAATCTACTCCTTGAGCGATATGCGCGGATTGCGGATGAAGCAGAACTTCAACGTGGGAATTTTTCCAGTGAAAACCGTCCTGTTCGTAGCCGATATCCTTGATCGCATTGCGGGCGACCGCTTCAATCTCATCATTGGTAATGGAATCGGGGCCACGTGTTTCACCGGCGATTACCACACGGTTTGTTGTGGTCAGCGTTTCTGCTGCTACACGAACCTGCCATGGATCCATACCGTCCTTTTCTGCACGACTGAAAAACAGGTCAACAACTTCATCGGAAATACGGTCGGACACTTTGTCTGGATGTCCTTCAGAAACGGATTCAGACGTGAAAGTATAATTGGTACGTGCCATGGGTTTCCCTAGCTTAGTTGAGGCGTGATATAGCTTAGCTATTTGGAGCCTGGTTTTATGGAAAAGGGCCGCAACAAGCAGGGTGCCAAACACGGCCCTTTAAGATTGATCCGGTTTATTGGACCGACCCGAGGCAAGTCAAGTAAAACTCAACAAGATATGCATTTCTCTTTATATCAATAAAGAAACCACAACTCGAAGTCGGGAGACCAAAACGTTTTGTTTATGCGCCTGTTCTGTTGACTCAAACCAAAGGCATAGCGAATTCGTTAACAGAACCTAATCAGTCGTACCGGTTTCGTCGGCCAGAGTTCTCACCATATCAATAATGCGGCGTCGAATGGCTGGATTGGATATGCGGACAAACGCCCGGTTTAGTTGAATCCCTTCGTTGCTGGATAGAAAATCCACGACGTAGGAAGCGGATCCAGCTTCTGACATGCCTGGCATTACAGTTTTCGAACCGGGAAGGTCTTCAAAAAAGAAAGACGGTTCAACCTTTAGAGCCTGTGCTATCTGCTGCATGCGGCTGGCACCAATACGGTTGGTGCCTTTCTCATACTTTTGAACCTGTTGAAAGGTCACACCCAAAGCATCGCCAAGCTTTTCCTGACTCATCCCCGCCATCGTGCGGCGTAGCCGAACACGGCTGCCGACATGCACATCTGTTGGATCGGGTATTTTCTTAACAGGTGCCATTACTGCTCTTCCATTTGATCTTCGGCGTTTGCGGAATCATCCCGCCTTACAACCTGTTAGTGTTAAATCGGCTCACACCTACCATCGCAACATAAAGCAGGCAAACAAAAATCAGCAGGGGTGAATTTCCAAACTTGCTAAATATTGTGACAGGTCCGGCACTTGGCAGCGGAGAATCTATTACGCCGCGTTCACCAAGTGGAAGGCTTTCGCGAATTCGCCCGTAAGCGTCGCTGACAAAACTGATACCGTTATTGGCAGCCCGCACAATCGGTAAGCCTTCTTCCACACCACGCACCTGAGCCTGGTGGGCATGTTGATAGGGACCGGCGGTCATTCCAAACCAGGCATCATTCGTCAGATTTACAATCCATTGGGGGCGGTCCACCTGCGCTGAACCCTCAATCTTGCCAGGCGCAGTTACTGCCCCTGAATATATGATTTCATAACAAATTAACGGGAGAAATGTGGGTAGGCCGGGAATTGAAATATTGGCACGGCGGTTACCCTGCGAGAACCCTCCCCGTAATTGGGTCAATTGCTTAAATCCGAGGCTTTCCAAGAGAGATTGAAACGGCAAATATTCGCCAAAAGGAAGCAAACGCGTCTTATCGGACGCAACCGCAATCTCGCCATCTCCATTAATTACATAAAGTGCATTGAACACCCGATGGTTTTCATTTGTAGTCGATGATTTTTCCAACCGCATAGCGCCGGTTATCAAGGATGTTGTTGGCGGCAATAATTGGGCGATGGAAGCAAGCTGGTCGCGGCGCTCAGTCAAAATAAACGGAAATGCAGACTCCGGCCAGATCACATGGGTAAATGCACCAACAGATGCCTCCTGGGGACCTTTGTTGGCATTGGAAAGGTCGAAATATCGGGACATTATCTCTGCTTCATTTTCGACATCCCATTTCTCGCTTTGTTCGATTGCCGGTTGAACAAGGCGAAGTTTCACTCCGTCTACCGTTTCATCACCCGCCCGAGACAAGGTAACCAGGCCATAGGCGCCATGTGCGATGAGAACGAGTACCGCAATTACAATAAGCGGTTGAAACCGCCGCGAAACCGCCCCTGGGGCAAAAATTCCAGGTGTTGCGGCAATCAGGATTGTGAAAAATGTCATGCCATAAAGGCCAATTAGATTGGCAGATTGCATGAATATCGGCGTTGGCATGATGGCATAGCCAAGGGTGTTCCATGGTAGGCCGGTCAGGACTGTGCCCTTTACCCATTCACCCAGGGTCAATGCGGCCGCAAGAGCAATTATTCTTGTCGCGCCATTGCCCCAGCCGAGGCGGGCCAGAACACAAGCGCCGCCCCAAAAAAGAGCAAGACCTGCGGGTAATGCCACAACAGCAACGGGAAGCAGATAGATGAATTCATCCGCGTCTACCAAAAAAGCTTTTCCAACCCACCAGAAACCTGCAAGAAAATAACCGAAGCCGAACAACCATCCGGTTTTAAATGCGGGCCACAATCGTCCTGGCGCACCCAATAACCGCCGTGTGTTTGCCGGTGCGACCGCTCCGTCCAGCAACCAGACCAGGACAGGAAAGGTAATCAAAAGGATCGGTGAGAAGTGATATGGTGCAAGTGCCAGGGCCGACAATGCTCCCACCACAACTGCGAGCAGGACAGAACGCCATCCATCCATAACAATTATTCGTGCAGCGATGTTTGCAGGCGACAATACGCTCAAACCAGTGTCCGAATCAGCTAACGTTCCCAATTTGCCAGAAATGCGTGAAGCCGCGATTCAGGTCAATGGTAAGGTCAACTGCCCTGTTGACGGTACACAGCTGATGGAGGGCTGCTCAGGGAGGTACGCACAGCAAAAAGCCGGCTGTCTGGGAGGGGACAACCGGCCTGTTTTTGATCCGCCGACTGGAGGGCAGCGGTCAAATATCTATATGTTTACTTTCTGCAGCGGCGTTCACGGCCACGGAAGTCGATGAACGTATCGGAACGTTCGTCATATGAACGGTATGCTCTGTAGCAACGGCGTACGTGACGTTCCCAGCGGGATTCGCGGTAGTGACGAGCCTCGCGATTGCGGCGAATTTCATTGGCCACGATGGCTGTTCCAAGTACACCGACGGCAACACCACCGAGGAAGCGGCCTTTTCTGCCAGCCTGCGCTTCCGGCACGATTGCTGTGACAGCGATTGTAATTGCGAAAGCTGCAGCAATTGCTTTAGCGGCGAAACGGGTTTTCGAATTTACTGTTGTGGTTGTCATGATACTCTCCTGGGCTATGATTTGTATCTACTGTTTAATTTACCAGACGATCTCTTCTCTCCGTCCTTGAACATTAAGATAGTTAAGCCAATCAAATTTGTGTGTGCACGATGGCACATGTCTGTTTTATTGTTTTTCTTCAATAGTTTACCCTGTTGAAACGCTACATATCCTGCGCTTTGGGATCACAGATATGGTTAACCGGTGGCCTTTTGCAGGATTTTTCCGGAGCGGGACACAATCAGGAGGACGATGGCAATATTCAGGAAGTTCCAGGCAATACCGTTTATAAACGCCGCCTGGTATGAACCAGTCAGATCGTAGATCCACCCGGACGCCCATCCGCCCACCGCCATGCCCACAATGGTCATCATGATGACAAAGCCTACACGGGCACCGGCTTCACGAGCAGGCAGATACTCACGCACAATCACCGCATAACTTGGCACAATGCCACCCTGCGACAGGCCAAATATCAGGCTGACTATATAAAGCGATACTAACCCGTCATAGGGAAGATACAGGAACAGGGCCATGCATTGCAGTGCTGAGCCAATGAGCAACGTTGGAATACCACCCAACTTGTCAGCGAGCATCCCGGATGCCAATCGGGAAACAACCCCGCCCATTAACATCAACGACAACATCTCAGCACCAACGGCCGGGCCGAAGCCAAGGTCTATGCAAAGCGAAACGATGTGAACTTGTGGCATGGACATGGCCATGCAGCAGCCGAAACCTGCCAGCCCCAATAGATATTGCAAGGTTCTTGGGGAAAACCCGGTGGTTTTTCCTGCAATCGACGCCCCGTGTTCGGCATCGCAGGTTACCTGCTCGGGAACCCGGCGTTTTAAATACAGACACAGGGGTGTCATCAACACAATGGTAATTACCGCAAGCGCGCCGTAAACCGCCCGCCACCCATATTCACTTAAAACACCGCTTAACAGCAGGGGCCAGATTGCGCCGGAAAGGTAGTTTCCACTTGCGGTAATCGCCACCGCAATACCCCGACGACGTAAAAACCAGTGGGAGATATCCGCCATCAATGGCCCGAACCCCGCTGCTGAACCCAGGCCTATCAAAAACTGTGCAACGCACAGCCAATATATTGTCGGGCTCAGGGTCGCCAAGGCAAAACTGGCGGCAATTAGCACCGCTGCTGCTAACAACGCGATCATCACCCCATATTTGTCCACCGCGCGACCGATAGCGAAATTACCGAATGCGAAGCCGACCATGGTCAATGTATAGGGCAGGGAAGTATCGGCGCGGCTTACACCAAATTCAGCCTGAACTGTTGGCATGACAAGAATGCAGGCCCACATGCCGACATTGCAGACAACGGCAATAGCCAACGTCACCGCAAGTCGGGTCCAGGAATAACGGCTGTCAAGAATTGATGGTTCATCCATCGGAGGGACGATAGGTGCGGTTGGGACTGCTGTCGAGGTGGAACAGAATGTTCAGGCGCGTTTAAAGGTTCGAATTGAATTCATTCGTAGCCCTCTGGTCCACGTTCTGCCAAATGGTCGGTTTCTTGGCCCGCTCCAATGCACTTTAGTTGAATCTTGTGGTCAATTTGTACCCTTGCACATTTCTCCCACCATTTGAATCCAACGCTCGCAATATGTATTTCCCGGCTTCTTTTATTTCCACTTCGAGTTTGCCATCACCCTTCGGCGATTTATCAGCAAGCCAGTTACCACCTTTTGCAGAATGTACGCCAAGAGCGATATTCATTCTCGAAGGCTGTTGATCTATGTTGATTGTCCACCGACCCTTGCCGGGAAGTTCGACAATAAAGTAATCTTGGTCACCTTTGGGTAATATCGCCGAGGTTATGGTCGTATTTGCAGAAATTTGCGCTGCCAATCCAGTCGTATCATTAGGCTCATGGCTATCCGGTGCAATGGAAAATGACGATCGGAATTTATAGGGTACAACATCGCTTATACCGTTGGCGTCGGTTGCCCGGAGCACATATTTTCCAGGCCGTTTGATGTCGATGACCAGGCGGCCATCCCCTTTGGGGGAATTATCAGTCAACCAGTTTCCGCCACCTGACGAGTGAACACCAAGGGCCGGGTTCATTCCCGGTGGTGAGATGATGTCATCGATTACCCATTCGCCTTGCGACCCTATATCAACCTGAAAATAGTCGGCGTCACCTTTGGGCAGAATTGTACCAATAATGGTAGAATTTATCGAAATATCCGCTGCTATTGCAACCGCGTTATTGGGCTCATGCTCGTCAGGTGATTCAACGAACTTGAGATTAAGTTTATAGGGTTCGATACTCCTTGTTCCATTTATATCGGTTGCCCGTAGAATATATTTTCCAGGTCGCGCAAGATCGACCACCAGTTTTTTGTCTCCTTTTGGTGACTGATCGGCGAGCCAGTTTCCACCTCCCGCATGATGGACACCAAGACCGATCACCATACCCGGTGGTGTTTGCGCTACACTGATGCTCCATCTGCCCTGTTTGGCGATATCTATAATACGATAATCGGCATCTCCTTTTGGTAATATCGTACCTGTGACGGTACCAGTTGGAGAGATACTCCCTGCCGTGCCGACGCTATCATTCGGTTCCGAAGTTTCGACACTTGAATTGAAACTGCTCTCGATAACGTAGGGATCAGCACTGCGTGCACCGTTTGTATCGGTCACGCGCAGAACATATTTTCCCGGCCATTTGATATCGACCACAATCTTGTTGTCGCCTTTGGGCGAATTATCGGTAAGCCAGTTACCACCGGCTGCTGAATGTACACCCAATGCAAGATTAAGATTGTCCGGCTTGGCATTGATTGAAATTATCCACTCCCCTTGCCGGTTCAAGTCAACAATATGGTAATCCGCATCTCCCTTTGGCATAATGGAGCCGACGGTTGTGCCCGTTGGGTTTGTTGAATTAGCAGTTCCCACGCTGTCGTTGGGTTCATATTTGTCCGGACTTGGATGGAATGTGGCAACAACCCTGTATGGTGTATTGGGAGTTTGAGCATCAACGCCCACCACCCGTAAAACATACTTACCCGGCCATTTGATATCGACCACCAGCCTGCCATCCCCTTTGGCACTGTTGTCAGCAAGCCAGTTTCCACCGCCCGCGTGGTGCACGCCAAGGCCAAATGAAGCAGTTGCTGAAACCGGTTCAATCCGTAATTCCCAGACGCCGGGAACCTTGGTTATCATAGAGAAATAATCGGCATCACCGGGCTTTGCGATTGAACCGGAAATAGTTGTTGATGGCACTACCGGTGTTGCAGTTGTAACATTGTTATTGGGTTCCTGATCAGCAGGCGCGCCACCTGCCGGAATTGGCTGAACGGATCCAGTGGTGGATCCAGTCAGCCCTGCAAATGGCGATGAAGGTACTGGGTTGGCACCAGCCGTAGCTTGACTACCAGTGTTAGATGCGGCGTTGTTTGTACCGCTTTGGCTGGTCGGCGTCGACTTGCCCGTTCCATCTGCCGTGACAGCGGAACGTAATGGACATTCAAATTCAAACGACCATTTCGTATTGCTGGTATTGCCGGTACAGTTCGGCGTAACCGTGACTACCGCAGTGGTAGCGTTCGCGGGGATATCGAGTTCAATCGTACCAGTACCACTGACGCATCCGGTGGTTTTTTGCACCCCACCGATTGAAATCATCATGGAATCCTTGATGTTGTGCATTTGCCAGGAAAAACCTGCTTTGCCGGTAAATCCACCAAGGTCCACACTAACTCCACCGCCAGCATCGCCACCTTCTTCAACCGCGGAATTGCATTGGGCCAACTCTTCTTCTGCAGCTTCGATAGCTGCGACCATCCTGTATCTGGAAGCCGGTATCGGTGTTGTCGATTCCGCTTCGAAATGAAAATCCACGATATCAATGGCACCTTCCGGAGCCTCTTTCCTAACTTTGAATTCAACAATGAACTCAATTTCTTCTCCGGGCTTCAGGTCAGTCGTTGAAGGTTCAAGCCGCTCCATGGTCATCCATTGGGCCGGTAGGGACGGTCTGAGGCTTAAGCCGAAAATCGGATAGGCAGTGGTATTTGTCACCTGAAAGGAAATGGCATTACCAGCGCTACCCGCTTCAAACGTTTCCTGAAATTCGATTGGTTCGTCGAGTAACATGGAGTTTGGAGGAGGTGGTCTGTTGGTTTTAACAGTAACGGAGTCCTGTTGCCCAAACGCCGCATTACTGTAGCCGATGATCATCAGAGCCAGCAGCGCCGTTTTGACAAACCCGACATACCTGTAATCTGTTCGCTCAGCGTTTTTTTGTTTGCAAAGCCCCGACCTGACAAGAGAAATCATTTTACCACCTTCCCCTTCGTGATCCGTTTAGGCACCACCGTTATGCCTTGCCCACATCCACAAACGTCGCGAACCTGAGCTAGCTGGTCGAGTGCGGATTCGCGCAATGCTGCAATTCTGGTTCGGAAGATCACTTCTTGATTTATTGCTGCATTTTGAGACAAGCCCGCATATCCTGCATTGGCCAGAATCGACGCGACAGTTGCAGGGGCGCCCACTCCAGATGCGGTGGCCAATCCGCCGATTACAAGATTAACCTTCCAGCTTTCAAAAAACTGCCCTGAAGCACTTGTTTTCAATCGCTCCAATCCAAGAGCTTCAAGTGTTTCCAGATCCGTGAGGAAACGCCTCAAATAGGCGGAATATTCTTTTTGTTTTTTCCCTTGTAAATCGTGAATTGCTTTCAGTTCAACGTTAAGCAATTTGATGACTGTACCTCCTGAAAATATATTCAAAATATTTCTTGGAGGAGGGTCCAGTATCAAAGAAAGAATATAACCGAGCTTGGTGCGATAAGGGCGAGGGCCGCTTAAAATAAACCATGCACTGGGGGGTAAAAATGCCTTTGTGTCCAATATACAGGCGCATTGCCATGCGGCGATATCAAGGGTGATCTGCGAACGTAAAGTCTTGAGCAACTGATCTGGTGAATTTTTTAAATTATTAAAACTAGTCGCCAGTGCCGCGGAGATTGTCGCTTCAGCCGTAAGCTCTACGGCAGCGTCGGTTGCGCTGCCCATCATTTGCCTTTTTAGACGCTCGGTAAACTGTTTTGACAAAAACTCCCTGTAACGCAAATTGAAATCAACATAAGCGGCCTGAGTATTAAGTGCCCTGCCATTGGCGCCCCCCACAGTTGGTTCGAACAACCGCTGCAAAGCAAACAGTCGTTCCCTGGGTAAACAATGTCTGATGCCAACCGTGAGAAAAATTGCAGCAGCATCAGCCACCATGGATGTCACACCGGCATCAAACACCCGTGCAGACCGACCGCCGATCTGATTTTTAATTTCAAATTTAGCAATATCCCGGATCAAAAGCTGTTTGTATAAATACTGACTTTCTGCAGACAGTAATTGAAATTCACCTATTTCAGCTTTCAGCGCAGTAATATAACGATCTGCCCGCACTGGAGATGTTAACCGGGTTGTAGACTGCTCAGAAGTGGTTTTGTAAAATAAATATGAATCGAGCAACCAGATAAGGTCGGTCTTGTAGTTTGTTTTTGGTTTAGGGAATTGATTGGCGACCGGGCCACTGACGAATTTTCCCGGACTTGCCATTTTTGCAAAACCCGGGCGCGTAAATAGGGGGCCCATCAGTACCGCCATCAAAAAAATAATCGAAAAAACCCCGCGAAAAGAACGCATAGTGTTCATGTCAAACTCCTCCACACTATCTGCAATAAAGCACAACTGATCCGCCAGACAAAACTGTAACAAGACCTTTGATCGCTTCAACCGGAAATCGGGGAGGCATGATGCTCCAGACATTAGCAAACACGTTGTCACAGCGTTGTGGAAATATACTGTTCACAACTAAACCGTCAGAACCATTAATAGATTGGCGATCAGACCAGCGTCATGGTCAGCCAGCGCTGCCTATGATACCTGCAATCGAGCCATCCTTAACTGACCTGGGGTAATCTGTCTTATAGGCGATAGCTGATCAAAGGCAGGTCGCGACGGATTGCCGGGTTCGGGAGCGTGGCACAATGAGAAAGGGCGAGGTTCATCTCAACTGAAATCAATCAGACCAAGCCGTACCGCCCGCACCAGCGTTTGGCTTCGCCGTTCGGTGCCCAATTTCTTTACGATATTGCTGAAATGAAAACGAACTGTTCGTTCGGTAATTCCAAGCGCCTTTCCTATCTCCACGTTCAAAAGACCATTAGCCATATGCAGGAGAACATCGCATTCCCGTTTTGTCAAAGGCGTTTCATGGGCATGGGTAGGGGCGAAACCAAGCTCTTCGGCTGCGGCGGCAAAATGGACTGCGAGGAAAGTCAGATAGGCTTCGTTTTCCGCAACAATATCGTAAAAGCGGGAATTGGATTTCCCACCCCAATACGCGACAATACGTGCCATGCCAACCGACGGGAATGGTATGCCATAGCCGTGAATGATATCTGCTTTTTCAGCCAGCACGATCAACTTGCGGCCAATTTCTGTCTGCTCGAAGATGTGGAAGAATTCATGATGGAAAAAAGGGGTCAACCGGGTGGCACTGAGTTCCAGATAAGGATCAATCCTATCGGCACCGATTGATTGATAACCCTCGAGATAGAAATCGGGAAAAGTACCAGCCAGCAGTGGCCCCTTCTCGAATTTTGGATCAAGCGGTACGACAGCCATTGAGAAATAATCGAAGCCAAGGCGAGCGACCTCTTCATCGAAAACCGCGTAAAGCTCTTCCAGTTTTTCGCACTTTGAAAAACGACGAACGATGTTGCGTGAACCGCTTATATAACTCGAACTATCAGTCATTAATTACGGCCAGTCTGTTCATGTGGCCAACAAATGTGCCAAAATAATAATTAGTGTCAATGGGATTAAAGATTGATCGCTCTACCGGCTTGATTGTCTTGAGCGCAATTACCAACAGATTTGCTTACCTTGATCCAATCGCGACATGCAAAATCGCCATCTCTGCTGCAGGAAAATACCCGTGAGCTTCAGCGCCTGAGGCTGAATTCGATATAACCTTTCTATTCAGTTATCGGTTGAAGCGATACAAGCCAATCTAGTTCATCGCCCAAAGCTCTCAACCTGTCGTTTACGACAGCTATCGAAGAGTAGTCAGCCTATTGTAGATTGCCCTGTCTGCATTATTGGCTGGGGAATGTTTCATGCTTTATGGTGAGGAGAAAACCATAAGCGGGATTTTTGATAATATATCAAAACCCCATGTGGGGCGGGTTAGCAAAAGTGCATTGATGGTGCTGCTAACCACAGCCATGACCACGAGCCTGTCCCTTGCACCAACCGGAACACGCTTTGATAAGTTTGGACTGATATCGGCGGCGTCCGCACAGGTACTTGGTCCTTCAGCTGGTTGCGATTTCGTCAATGCGGGCCTTGCCAACGTATTTGTTGAACAACCCAATGATGGGGATGCCATAATACAAATTTCTGTGCCGCAGAATTTCGGTGGCAATGATTTCGATGCAGGCGATCTCATCACCGTTACCGTCACCCTTGTTGACGGTTCTCCAGGCCCGTTGACCGGTGCAAATGATGTAACTTCCGAAGCCACTGTCCTTATTCCCGGGGCGAACATAGTCGGGAATTTTTCGGCGTCAGGCAGTGTCTCGGGCGCTGTAAGGCGGGTTGGCGAAAACAGCTCCGTACCCCTGCAGGCGACAATAAACCTACGCGCCGGCCCCAATGGCGGCAGCGTCCGCATTGTATATACATGCTCCCCATTTCTGCTACCGCCACCACCCGATCCACCACCCGATCCGCCACCGCCGCCCCCTGAGCCCGGGGAAAACGAAGCTGAGCTGAGAGCGCGGATTGCCAGACAGGTTGCACAGATTAACGGGTTTGCAACGCAGATCGTGCCCGGTGCTTTCAATCCCAATGCCTTTGGACAACTCGGAATTCCCGCATTCCGACCGGCCGGAAATTTCCCGGACCTTGGTATCGTGGAACCCGCAGCCCCCGATCCAGCGGTTAAAGCCTGCCTCAACGAAATTGCCTTTCTCGAACAACAACTCAACATCATTGATGCCGAAATCGCCGCGCTGCTAGCGGAGCGTCCCGATGAAAGTGATGTAACTGATGAGGATTTACGTGGTGAAGAAGGTTTTGAGAACTTTATTGCCCTTGATCTTCAGCTTGCGGCTGGGCAAACCACCGTGTCGGCGTTACAAAATGATTTAGCGTCCGCAAGGCGATCCCTTAGACAACTTCGAAGTAATGGTGGCGTAAACGTAGAGCTTTCTGCCGAAAATGCTGCAAAATTTGCCTCTGATAATCCGCTCCTCGGCTCCAGAGGTGTCCAAAACGATGCAAGAAAATCTGGAAACCGCGGGGATGCTGTTGTGGATGTCGCACTCATCCTCACCGGTGCTGCTGCCGCTAAACTGATTGGTAAAGCGGTGAGCGGCTTTCAGGGGTCCGCTCGCTTTGCCACAGAAAGTACCGGACGCATTTTGAAGGGAATTGCGGATAAAGGCGTAGAACGCGCAACAGCTATCGCGAGAGCTGAAGCTCGGGCGCAGCGTTTGGCCAGGGACGCCTTTAGAAAACAGACCCGCAATGCCATCGCTGAGATTCCAACAAACATTGTCAACGCATCAGACAATGTTGTGCAGGCTGCTGATGAGGTCTTGGAAGCAGCAGATTCTCTTGCCAATCTCCCCAAAGCCACCAACTTCTTTGATAATGCAGCGGCTGCAGCTGCGGACCCCAAAAAGGAAGCTCAAATAAGAGAGTTGATCCGGGGACAGGAGCGTGCTCTGGAAAACAAGAACAGGGCGGTTCAGGAGGTCTTGGATGTTTTTACGTCCAATCAGGCTGCCTTGAATGCGGTTAATCTCACCGATGAATTAACCAATGCCGGAGTCGGGTTGCTCGGTGTAAATGGTTTACTTTCAGTTCTCGCCGATTCACTCCTTGGTGGCGCGATTACACTTGGTTCTGTATTGCGGGCTGAAGAGATCAAGCTTGTGAATGTGCTTAACGTATTAGAACCCGAACTTGAGAAAATTCGGGCAGAAGCTGGCGCCGCGCGGGACAGCCTTGTCCGGGCCGCTTTGGAACGAAAACGGGCCGCTCACCTTCAGCAGGTGGATGTGTTAAGAGCTGACCGTCAAACAATCGTGGAACGTTTGGCAAGGCTCAAAGTAGAATGTGAAGACCTTCAGGCAAATAATTATGTCAGCGTTCAACATCAAAATCGAGCGGCTCATACCGCCATTGGGAGCGCCATCAGGGAACCGAGGCGTATAAACTCATACCGGTCTAGCTTCATATTGAGCGATTATCGTCGCAAATTTGCCTTGGGAAACCAGGTTTATGGTCTCGAAGAAGCAAGCAGCTTACCCGGGGTTCTGGCCGATGGTCGTTTCAATTTCTGGATTACACCATCTATAACTTTTCATAACGATCAGACCGCAAATGATGTTGAAGGTTTGAGCCTGAGCGTTGGAACAGGAGTGAGCTGGCAAATTCATGAAAATGTCAATGTTGGCCTGTCTGCCCAACTCGGCATCAGCGATCTGGACAACAATCCGATAAATCAAATTGAATCGGAAACCCTGACCCTTGGTTTGTTCAGCCAGGCTGTGATTTATCAGGATCTCCAATTGTCAACGCTGGCGGCCTATACGGTTTCTAATATCGATTCAATCAATGACGGTGTCTCTGGTTCCTCAACAACGAATGCCTTTACCGGGCAGGCGGCGTTATCAAACAGTTTTGAACTTGGCACGATCACAATTTCCCCGTCGCTTGGAGCGACGTATGTCCATATCGAACAGGATGGTTTCTTTGACAGCCTTGGCACATTCAACCCATCGACAACCACCGACCAGCTATCGGCTAGTTTTGGAGGGTCAATTGCCCGCCAATTTTTACTGGCCGATGACCAGATAAAGTTTACCCCAAGTGTCTCCATCAACGGTTTCGTAAGCACGACGGAATTGAGCAGCTCAGCCCTGGCAGCTGTCGGCCAGGACGGCAAAAATACCAATACTGGACTTACACTTTCTGGTGGATTTGGTTTGAGTCATAAGCAATACGGCTTCGATTTAAGCCTATCCGGCAGTGTCACGGGCCTTACCAAAAACGCACAAACATATTCAATCGGGGGGCGTTTTACATTACCATTCTAGGGCACCCGCCAGTTATTGATCCCACCATTTCAGCACCGATCAATCACCCATTTTCAACGCTTCGATGAACGCCGTTTGGGGGATTTCCACTTTTCCGAACTGGCGCATTTTCTTTTTGCCGGCTTTTTGTTTGTCCAGCAATTTGCGTTTTCGGCTTGCGTCACCGCCGTAACATTTAGCCGTCACATCCTTGCGCATGGCCGAGATCGTTTCACGGGCAATGACGTTGCCGCCAATGGCCGCCTGAATCGGTATCTTGAACAGGTGCTTTGGGATCAGGTCTTTTAGTTTTTCACACATCACCCGCCCACGGGTTGCCGCAACATTGCGGTGGACCAGCATGGATAGCGCATCAACCGGTTCGCTGTTAACGAGCATTGACAGTTTGACCAGATCACCTTCGCGGTACTCGGCAATCTGATAATCAAACGACGCATAGCCCCGCGAGATCGATTTCAAACGGTCGTAAAAATCGAACACCACTTCATTGAGGGGCAATTCATATTCGAGCATGGCGCGCGCGCCGACGTAGGTCAGGTTGGTTTGGATGCCGCGCCGGTCCTGACACAATTTCAGGATCGGGCCGAGATATTCGTCCGGCGTCAGGATCGTTGCCTTGATCCACGGTTCATGAATCTCGTCGATCTTCATAACATCCGGCATATCAGCGGGATTATGCAGTTGAATTTCCGACCCATCACGCATTTTCATCGTGTAAACCACGCTTGGTGCGGTGGCGATGAGATCGAGATCAAATTCCCGCTCCAGCCGTTCCTGAATAATTTCAAGATGGAGCAGGCCAAGAAATCCGCAACGGAAACCAAATCCAAGTGCTGCGGATGATTCCATTTCGTAAGAGAAACTCGCGTCGTTGAGTCGCAATTTACCAACGGCTGAGCGCAGGTCTTCAAAATCTGCCGCATCAACAGGGAACAACCCGCAGAACACAACCGGTTGGGCAGGTTTGAATCCTGGCAAGGCTTCATTAGTCTGGCGCTTGTCTTCCGTGATCGTATCGCCCACCCGGGTGTCGGCAACTTCCTTGATGGAAGCGGTAATGAAACCGATCTCGCCGGGGCCAAGTGACGGCACTTCGGTCAGTTTCGGTGAAATGACACCGACACGATCGACGGGGTACTTGGCATCCGTTCCCATCATACGGATGGTCTGACCTTTTTTCATTTCACCATCAATAATGCGAACAAGCACGATGACGCCGAGATAAGCATCATACCAGGAATCAACAAGCAGGGCCTTCAGCGGCGCGTCGATGTCGCCGTGATCAGGGCCCGGTAGTTGGGTAACGATTGCTTCCAGCACATCTTCCATGCCCAGACCGGTCTTGGCGGAAATCTCCACCGCGTCGGTGGCATCAAGGCCGATAACCTCTTCGATCTGCGCTTTTACCCGTCCTGGTTCGGCGGCGGGCAGATCGATTTTATTGAGAACAGTTACAATCTCGTGGTCGTTGTCGATTGCCTGATAAACATTGGCCAGCGTTTGCGCTTCCACACCTTGAGATGCATCTACCACAAGAAGTGACCCCTCGCAGGCCGAAAGAGACCGTGAAACCTCATAGGCAAAATCCACGTGCCCCGGGGTGTCGATCAAATTGAGAACATAATCTTCACCGTCAATTGCCTTATAATGCAGGCGCACTGTTTGCGCCTTAATCGTAATGCCGCGCTCTTTTTCGATGTCCATATTATCGAGCACCTGCTCGGACATTTCACGTTCTGCCAGTCCGCCACACATCTGGATCAGGCGGTCGGCGACAGTGGATTTCCCATGGTCGATGTGGGCCACAATTGAAAAATTACGAATATTGGAAAGTGCTGTTGTCATGGGTGCTGTTTAGCACCAATGCCGCCCACTGCAAGAGAACAAATTGTGTTGGAAGGTTTGGCTGGAACCAGCCTTAATACATGCCGGCCCGGAGTCAGACATTTGAGGCATCATCTGTATTATCTACTGTCACTACCTGTTGATTACCCCAGACCAGATCTTTGTAATTAAATCCGTCCGCGATCGTCGGTTTTACTATTTCGAAATAAGGCGACAGGTCAAAATCCCGCGGCGCAAAAAGTGAATGATGGCGTATGTGGAGGATTTCCCCCACCGCATAGGTCTCACAATCGTCATCCAGACAGGCCTCCAATCGCGCGATATCCGGCAATATGGGATATTGGATAGACTGGTAGGCCTGGGCGATCATGGTTGAGCAAATGGCCCTCGTCGGATCACCTGAGCCAAATGATAACATTTTGCGCCGCCACCGTATCGGAACGGGAGGTGTCGGCAACAAGTAACGGGCCATATCCAATATATTGTGGGTATCATACGCGGTGCCCAAACGCTCGACCATATATTGAACTACCGCATCGCGATCGTCCTGGCTTAAGCCAACCGGACGACATATGCGTGTGTTATACGTTCGGTATTTTTCCAACGGTACCGCAACACATCCTTCTCCCAAATTTACCTCAATTAATCGGGGTCGCAGGCCGTTTTCATTTATATCCAGCACCTCACCAACATACATCGCCGCATGAGACCATGTGGATTGGGTGAGATATTTGATGGCGGCAGATACTTTCTGATTGCCCTCAACTAGTAAGATATCGCCCGGTTTGAGTGCTCTGAGCAGGCTTTCAGGATCTGACGGCGTATAGGGTTCATAACCGGAAGATTGTGCCGTAACCTTTCCAGCGATAAACTCCGCCACTCTATCCAAAAATGTCTTGCGTGTTTCCATGGGCCCTGAGCCTGAATTCCGTTCCTGTTGTTCCTGCGAACAACAGTCGCATTATCAACCTCAGCATTTCTGGTGACTATTGTGGATCGATTCAAGCCTCGCCACAGGAAATTACGGAAGCCAATGCATTTTTCGTTCCCCAGTATTCTTAAAAATTGCTTTAGCGCTTGTTTATACGAGTATTCGTATCTCTCAAACGAGCTGTTCGTGGGGAACAAGCCAAATAGCGCAATTTTGACATCCCCAACCGGGAGTTTTAGAGATTTGCAATGGTAATATCACGAATTGCAGCCGCGTTTTCGTTTGGTAAAAAGCGTGCCTTCTCAAATCTGAGTGAGCAGGAGATTCTTGCACTGGCGATTTCCAGTGAGGAGGAGGACGGGCGTATCTATCAGGCTTACGCTGATGGTTTACGCGCAGACTTCCCCGCATCTGCGGAAGTATTCGATGCCATGGCGGCGGAGGAAAACGAACACCGGCGACAATTGCTCGATCTTCATGAGCGGCGTTTTGGAGACAACGTGCCACTCATCAAAAGGGAGCATGTGGCGGGGTTTTATGAACGAAAACCCGATTGGCTGGTGAAGCCGTTGGGTATTGATAATGTTCGAAAACAAGCCGTCGCAATGGAACTTCAAGCCTGCCGGTTTTATAACGAAGCTCTCCCCACGGTAAATGATGTCGCGATACGAAAACTGTTGGGCGATCTGGCGGAAGCGGAAGCATCACACGTTTCTCTTGCCAGCCGACTCACGGATGCTCTTACCGAGGTCGGCGCGGTCGACGAAGAAGCGGAGACCGAAAAACGGCAATTCCTGCTGACCTATGTCCAACCGGGCCTTGCGGGTTTAATGGATGGTTCCGTCTCCACGCTGGCCCCGGTTTTCGCCGCAGCGTTTGCCACGAGAGATACGTGGGAAACATTCCTGATCGGTCTTGCCGCCTCCATCGGGGCGGGAATTTCCATGGGTTTTACGGAAGCGCTATCCGACGATGGAAAACTTACAGGGCGCGGATCACCGATAAAACGGGGGATAACATGCGGTCTAATGACCATGGTCGGCGGCTTGGGCCACGCACTGCCTTACCTGATCAGTGATTTTTGGACGGCAACAACCATTGCCGGAATCATCGTCGTTATCGAACTTTGGGTAATCGCGTGGATTCAAAACAAGTACATGGAAACGCCGTTTTTCACAGCAGCCCTACAGGTCGTGTTTGGTGGTGCTCTGGTCTTGGCAGCCGGTATTTTCATTGGTAGTGCATAGCCGACGGTAAAGCTGTATATCACGTTTAACCCAAAGTCAGGTTTTTCCGACTTCAGGCATTTGCTTTAACATGATTCCATTCATTGAAGTGGCTCCATCTGAACGGGAAATCTTTCTGTTCGATTAAATGCCGTGCTGGTTAGTTCTATCGGGAATCAGCCCAAAGCTAGCATGCCAGTCGACGGGCACATCGACGGCTGCCCCATTCTGCTCATGAATGTCACCGGCTTTGGGCTTATCCCTGAATCATATCCAATTCGCTGGTCATGATCCAATACAAAGCCTGTCACTTTGAGCGCCATTGGCACGAAATAGCAGGCCAGATCGAATGGCTATGGCTATAAAAAACCCCCGCCACGGCAAATCGAGATGAAGCTGCGCCGCGCAATCCAACCGCTATATAGAGGGATGACGCGGACGGAACGCAGACGCAGCTTCGCATGCAATACAACAACCGGCCACTTGCAAACCCAGTCGTCAATGCATGTTTGTTGCCGAAAAAGCCAGCGACCGAAGTCACTGCGCCCCACCTTCCCGGCAGACATGGGGTGATTTAAGTTCAACATTGCAAAACCGCTAGGTATCTTACGGTTACGTTAACGTGAGAACTTTTTTAACGTTAAATCTCAACGTGTTAAGATGTGTGCTAATTGTCACATTTGATCAAATTGCCCAACATCCAGGCCCAAATTATTGATTATTCGCTGGTTGGGCTCTTGAGATTCGCAACTGATCTTGCAAAAATTTGGGAACGGTTACGTTCAAAACCGAAACTGCACCTGTTGTTTTGATCTGGAAGAAATACAATCGAGTTTGGGGTCTTTACCGCGTTCCGTTTTGTAGGAATCATCCGGACACGTTCGAGCTGGTACTTTAAACGAGTCTGTTACGCGCTTTCGTACATTCGAATACGCGATGAGCCAATTAGAGCGACATTCGCACTAATTGAATCGTTTGAGCGCTGGCAGCTTAGTCGAATGTCGCTCTAGTTCAGCGAAGGTGTCGCGACTTCCAGTCCTGCTGCCACCAATTTATCGGCAACCCGGTCAGCGACGTCGGTTGCGAAACCCAGTTGAACGAGTGCCTCGGCGGGGTTTTTCTTGAATCCCGAGTTTGACCTCGTCAGTTCCGCTATGGCTTTGGCGGATTTTATCCCATTGCCCTTGCGGTGGGAGGATATGGCCACGGCTATCGCAACAAGTGGCGACCTTTTGGTATCCAGAACAGACGCGACCGCGTCGGCTTCCACAAAATCCCCATCCAAT
The DNA here is from genome assembly GCA_951813045.1 of uncultured Rhizobiaceae bacterium. Lineage (GTDB taxonomy): Bacteria > Pseudomonadota > Alphaproteobacteria > Rhizobiales > Rhizobiaceae > Pseudahrensia. Next base: position 4,220,001 of record CATOTF010000002.1, on the reverse strand, counting down.
TCTGCGCCAAGAAAGCGGTAGAATTCCAACCATGCCGGCGGCGCAGACTGCAACTGTATGACCCGTTCAATCAATTCTCGACCTTCATGATTGTTGCCAATTGAGATTAGCCAAGCTCCGTAATCTCCCATAATATCGACGTCATAGGGGTTGAGCATGAGCGCCTTGTTGGCAAACAGGCGGGCCTGTTTGATATTTCCGCGAACCTTATGAACCGCGAACAGAGCCTGATGGGCCCTCGCACTGGCCGGGTTAAATTGTATTGCGCGCTCGGCCATTTCTTCGGCTGCACGAAGCGGGTCGCGGTCTTTTTTATTACGCCCTTGCCGATACTCATCGAGATAAAGAAACGTCAGTGCTGCATAGATTGAAGGGAGGGTCGTCCCTTCCTTCACCAACCTCTCAGCACAATTTCGAGCTTTGCGGTGTTTTTCATCGGTCTCACTGCTGAAATAACTGTACGCCCAAACAACGCAGTTCAGCTTTTTACGGTTTGGTTGATGTTTGATAACGTCGGAATAGATAACTCCATAGGGAGAGGCCAAAACGGCTAAATAGCTCCCGACAACATCAGGAACATCGCGTTCCTGTAGATTATCGGGCCGTGAAAACAGGCTTTCCTGCGACCATATCACCTCACCGGTGAACTCGTTGTAAATCTGCCCGTAGATGCGAACAGCGTCCCCGCGCCTGTATGCGGTTGCCCACAGGTGATAGTCTGCGCGTTGTTTGTCCCTCGATGGCGGGGTTTTATAAACCCTGAGGCCATTAAACTGATAGTCATCAAAACGGGCAAATGAAATGCGCAAGGCATCGGCAACTTCGCCGGTCTTAAACCAGTCCGGATAAGACTTTTCAGGAATTAGAAAGCTCACCTCGATTGACGGTCGGCGATTGGCATTAATCGGGCGCACACTGCCTGTCGTCGTTTCATTATTTATTCCATTAGGCACACCCGCCAATGTGCCTGGAATTTCATCCTTCCCAAACATCCCGGAGTAATAAATGCCAATGATTATGAGTGCTGCAATAACGCACAATCCACCAACAAATGCTCTCCTTGAGATTGAAATATCGCTGGACTTATTCTTCGCTTCGATGACTTCCCTAGGGACTACGGTTTTATTGGCACTTGCTACATCGTAACCAAGTGCCACTTCTTCATCCCGTGTGAGGGAATGTTCATCATCCAACACAGCTGGTTTTTGCGGCGATACATTGGGTTTTTCTACGGCATGAAAAGTCGGGACATAGGACCCCGGTTCAAGCGTTATAAAAAGAGAGGCATCGCGGGGCATTTCCTTGGCGTTATAGAGCGCCAATGTCCGCCTCAACCGACCGGCCGCTACCCGTACAAATGAGTTACTTTGCGGATCGAAATCTTCAGGACGACCAAGCGCATCAACGGCAATTGTATAAGCCTTAATATCTTCCTGTTCACCATTTACTGTTTTACAAACAATAAATTTCAGGAATTCACTGAGCTGTGGAGAATCTGCAAAGTTGTCTGATACCAAAATCGCGGAAAGCGTTTGGAGAATTTCATCCCTGCTAAATTCTCGCAACTCTCCGGCTGCCAAACTGTCCATCCTCCGGAAATGCTTTGACATTCCCAATATTTGGTTCGTGCCAATGAACCCAGCAGCAACCTAGCGCTACGCAATTACATCACTCAAGTGTCCGAATTTATCCGCTCATGAACCAAAGCAACCATAGTTTGCTGCAACCGTGCAATATCTTCATCGCGTGATAGCCGGTGATCACCCCCTTTAATAAGGGTAATAGCAACATCGTCATGTGGCAATGACTCAACTAATTTTAACGCATGTTGATAAGGTACGTCAGGGTCTTGCATGCCTTGTAAGATACGGACCGGCACACCAACCGATAAATTCGTATTCAAAACCAGATTTTTACGGCCATCCTCAATCAATTTTCGGGTGATAATATTCGGGTCAGATGAATACTCACTGACCTCCTCGAAATACCCTCGATCTATTAGTTCACGCCGCTGTTGGTCTGTAAAGCTGGCTTCCATCAGATCGCGGGTAAAATCTGGGGCCGGGGCGATCAACAGCAGGGCCGCCAACCGGTCGCCCGCGCCCCTCGCGTTCAACTCCTGGGCCAACCGCAGCGCAATCCACCCACCCATTGACGAACCCACCAGGATTTGAGGACCCGATGAATGGGCCAAAAACACCGAAACGCTTTCATCTACCCATCGCGATATTGTTCCATCAATAAATTTGCCGCCGGATTCGCCATGGCCCGAATAATCAAATCGCAGGCTCGAACACCCAATGTCGGCGGCCATCTCGACCATAGCATTGGCCTTTGTGCCCGCCATGTCGCTCATGAAACCGCCAAGCCAGATAAATCCGGGCCGGTTTGGCTGCCCATTATTGTTGCCAGCAGGAATTGCGACCTTTAGGGCTAGGTCGACGGTCTCATCACACCAGACATGTTTCAGCTTCAGTTCAGTTTCCAAGAAAGGGCCTCTTTGTTTCCGTTATTAATCGTCAATCGATAGTCAGCATTTTTTACGAAACAACAGTGCTTTGCCACCCCACATGACGCAACACCCAACCATACTTCAAGTGATTCCCGGCCTGCACACGGGCGGAGCCGAGCGCACTGCATTGGATATTGGAGAGGCAATCGTAAATAAAGGTTGGCGTTCTTTGGTAGCCAGCGCTGGCGGTCGCCTGTTACCGGACCTGCTGGAACAGAAAAGCGAACATTTCAGCTTACCATTGGACAGCAAAAACCCGATCACGATTTGGCGTAACGCCGGCAGACTGGATAAAATCATTCGCGATCAAAACGTTGGATTGATCCACGCTCGGTCCCGCGCACCCGCGTGGTCCGCATTAATCGCGGCGCGGAGAACAGGCATTCCATTTGTGACCACTTATCATGGAGCCTACAACGAAAACGGTAAACTAAAAGCGCTCTACAATTCTGTTATGGCGCGGGCGGATGTGGTGATCGCAAACTCCCAGTGGACGGCTGAATTGATTCGCCAGCGAAACCAATTCGCATCAGATCGAATTGCCGTCATTCATCGCGGTACCGATTTCAAGGCTTTTGACAAGTCTCATATCGATGAACAGCGGCTTGATGCGCTAAAATCTGATTGGGGATTGAGCGGCGATGAGGTTACTATTGTTCAACTTGCGCGATTGACCGGCTGGAAGGGACAATCAACAGTTATCGATGCGGCGGGAAAGCTCAATGGAAAACATAACCTTCGCATAATTCTTGCTGGAGACGCCCAGGGGCGGGAAAGCTATCTTGAGGGATTGAAGGCCAAAATTACCCAATTCGGACTTGAAAACACCATTCGCCTACCTGGCCATTGCGATGATCCGGCAGCCGCGATGGCACTTGCCGATGTGGTGGTGGTTGCTTCCAATGAAGCGGAGGCATTTGGTCGGGCTGCGGTGGAAGCTGGAGCGTTGGAAAAACCGGTCATCGTAACGCGAATTGGGGCCGTGGTTGAAACGGTACTGGCAGAGCCGGATGTGGAGCCGGCGCAAACGACGGGTTGGAAAGTGTCAATCAACGACCCGGCTGCATTGGCCAATACCCTTGAAACGGTTCTCGCCCTGACAACAGCTGAACGAGAAGCGGTTGGGAAACGGGCGCGCGCCTACGGGCAGGAAAATTTTTCCATAGAGCAGATGTGCTCAAAAACATTAGATGTGTACAAATCACTACTCAAAATTTGATGGCACTAATCGCAGCCCTTGCGAAACTGTAATTCACATAATTGTAGTGGTGTTTTTCCATACAAATCATGTTATGGAAGCCAAGCATTTGAAGCCGGGCACTCCATTTTGGGGTACGCCTGACACCACAATCAGGAGAAAATAGCCATTCGTCGTCCACACAGAGCCGCTGCGCCTCAAAAATCAGGTCCGCGCGCAAACCAGGAAATTACTGCATCAGAAGTACAACTGATTGATGCTGAAGGTGTCAATCACGGAAGTGTAGCCCTAGAAACAGCCCTCGAAATGGCGCTGGATTCGGGCCTTGATCTGGTCGAGATTTCACCCACCAACCGTCCGCCAATCTGCAAAATTCTCGATTTCGGCAAGTATAAATATGCCGCACAGAAAAAAGCGGCAGAGGCGAGGAAAAAACAAAAGACCATTGAGGTCAAAGAAATCAAAATGCGACCGAATATCGATACGCATGATTACGACGTAAAAATGCGTTCTGTGCGCCGGTTTTTCGAAGAGGGTGACAAGGTTAAAGTAACATTGAGATTCAGAGGTCGAGAAATGGCCCATATGAATTTGGGAATGGACCTTCTCAAGAAAGTCAGGGAAGACACGGAAGAGATTGCCAAGGTCGAAGCTGAGCCAAAACTTGAAGGTCGCCAGATGATGATGGTACTCGCCCCCAAATAATTAAATCAAACAGCGCGTTTTGATACATGCGTTTTCAAAACGCGCTTTAGTCGAACACCTCTTCTTAGCTCCAAAGCCCGGCAGCGTAATTGTGGGTGACGGGTAAATCCGGCGTGATCTCAGCCATAACGGAGATTATATTGACTTGAGGACGTCGCATTGAATGCGATTATCTACACATTATACCAATGGCCATTTGTAATGACGCATTGGTATTGTTCTCACTCACATTGCTGCACCTGTTGAGCCTTAACTTCACAGCGGTAGTGTAGGAACGTTGAATCGCTCTTCACTCTCAATACTATCAGGCAAGAATTATTTCCAAAGACCGATGGAATAATACCAAACGATGTTATCATGTGCGGCATTACTCGTATTTAAACCCTTCGAACAAATGAACGACATTCCCGCTTTTGAATTCACCTTCAAATTGCTGCGGCGGGATAAAATTCTCGGAAAACCACGGGTATTTATTCGGGTTAAAGGTGGATTTTAACCAATCTATCGTTGCTCGTGTGTGCTTTTGATCGCCTATGTCGCGTTTGTAGGTGAGAAAGATTTCACGCCGAAAATGGACATCGCCCATGACTGGTACAACCCGTTTGGTCACGGCTCTGGCGTATGTTGGTAAAATTCCCAACCCGGCGCCGCGGCTAATTGCATAAGCGTGCGCGCTACTTGTGTTAGTGCGAACGGCGATCATCTCTTCAGGTATATTTCGATATAGGGTATCGCCATTACTTGACTGATTTTGTGGAAATTTCTGTTCCACAATTTTAAAATTCTTCAGATCATCCAAGGTTTTTGGCGTTCCATTTTTGCGTATAAAATCTTCTGAAGCAAAAAACTGCATGTGCAGATAACCCAGTCTTGTGACCATCAACGCATTTTGTTCAGGTGATTCAAGTTGAACGGCAAGATCAGCCTGCATCGCGTAAACATCAGGCGGAGCCATCGTGCACTCAAGATCGACCATCACATTGGGGTGAGATTTTTGAAAATCGACCAGTTGAGGGACCAGCCAGAACGTTCCCAAGCCCTCGGTAACGCCAATTCTGACCTTGCCCGAGAGATCCTGCTCGCGCCTACTGATCAAGCTTGCAACATCATAGGAGGCTTCGAACATACGTTGGCTGGCTTCAAGCAGATTCCTGCCCTCCTCCGTCAAGTGCGAACCGGCGGTATCTCTGATCAATAGCTTGCAACCCATGCGGTTTTCCAGGTGCTGCAAACGCCGTCGAATTGAATTGACTGACCTGTTAGTTTTCGAACTTGCCCGTCGCAAGCTGCCACTCTGCGCGACCAAAACGAACAATCTAACATCGTTCCAGTCAAAATTAGTTTCGATGTGTTCCAATTGAGGAACACCATTTTCCGGATTTTCAATCGCCATGTTTTAGCCCTCAGCCGCTACACTATGCCTTAACAAGTTTCTGTTTTGCAACTTGAAAAGGGCTGGGAATATCAGATGGCGGCGCAACAATTTACCAATTTAGGGTTAGAGAAGTTTAAATTCAAACGGCTAAGTAACGGCATACGCTTATACAATCCGTCCATAGAAGAACTTTCTTCTATGGTGAAAGAATGTGATTTCGAACTTGATAAAAACGTAAATAAAGATCGTATCCTTGATGTTTTAAAACATAATTTACAAAGTATTTACGTGGTTCGCCATTCTAATACAAACAAATATAACAAATGCACAACGGGTTTACTAGCTCAGATCCCACTCAATCGAGATGGACACCGGGCGTTGTTCACGGGAGATCTCAATACTGTAAGTCCAGAATTGAAATATATCTGTGGGCCATACGAAATACCATCTGCAATATATATTTGGTGTATTTACATCACGCCGGAGCTCCTGAACGGTATCAACCTTGTAATAGCTCGTCTTTCCGCGCCGAAAGTCAAAAACGCTCCGGTTTACAGCTTGGCTGAAACCAGTGCGGAAGAGCGGGCATTACGTTCAATTGGGTTTCATTTCAACGCTACACAATTTGGAATTACAGTATCCGATCTTATGGAATATCAGCGCTCCGATGAACTGAATGAGCACGATAAAAACACGCCAAAATACGATAGTTCCGGTGATTCATATCGATCTGGGACGCATAAAATTGGTATTAATGTTGTTCATAATATTGAAGAGTTGATGCAGGTTACCGCTATTCGGGCAGCGACCTATATGGCTGAACACAACTCCCCATATGACAGACAATTCGACGGCAATGATTTTAGTTGCACCCATCTACTTGGGCACGTCGATGGAAATCCGGCAGGCTGCCTGCGTATAAGGTTTTTCTCTTCCTTCGCCAAAATTGAGAGACTCGCGGTCATAAGATCTGCCCGCAAAACCCGCCTTTCAAGCGAACTCATCAAAGCCGGAATCGAGTTATGCAGGAAGAAAGGTTATCGCAACATCTATGGTCACAGCGAAGAAAAAATCGTGCCATTGTGGAAGCGTCACGGATTCAAACCCCGGACGGAAGAAAGTACGTTCTCGATCTCTGGTGACAGGCTCATTGAGGGAGACCTTGAAGTCAGCGCCGACAACGACATGATCACCATGCACACAGACCCGCTGGTAATTAACAGACCTGAGGGTCAGTGGCACTACGAAGGGATATTGGAACAAGAGATGCAGTAATATGATCGAGAGCCCAGAGGGAACGCATGATTCGGACGCTCTCCCCAAGAGCGAACCATTCATGATTAGGGCCGCTTCCCCTGGCGAGACGCTTCCATCCCCCAGCTCAAAGCGTCTTGGGATAATTAACGAGCCGATGAGTGAAGATATTGCTTTTCTTCACAAATACGGCATCGGATATCCTTCTCTTTGTCATGCGGAGACGCGGGCGAACGCGCTAAACGTTACGCCCGCGTCATCGCTTATCTGCAGCGGCACTCTCTCGGAGCTGGATTACTTTCGTTTGGTGGCAGTTGAGTTGAAATTGGAGTTTGTTCCTGAACCTCCACAGGACCAAACTCCTTTTTTCTCACCGCCCAAACCGGGTGACCTGGATTCAATTGCCCGCTTGCTTTCGCCATTAGACGGGACCAGTCGTCTCCATGGATTTACCCCTCGAACCGTCTACCTGGCGCCGGATTGCCGACAGATGGAAGCGATCAAAAAGCTGATTTTTTCGCATCCCGAGCTCGCGGCAAGATTACGCATCACGACACTGAGTGCAAACCGGCAAGCCTTGATCGCGCGATGCTCGCCAGCCTTGCTTCACCGGGCAATAAACCGTTTGAGCACGCTCTATTCAAAGTTTTCAGCAAAAACCACGCTAGTTGCAAAACAGGCGGTAGCCTTGGTTATCATTGGCCAAGTTATCGCCGTGCTGTCATTTTTTTCAAGCGGTGCAGTACTGCTAGTGCTCCATCTGCTTGCATCATGTTTTTATATTGGGTGTGTGAGCTTGAGGTTGATCGCAGTTTTTTCCTTTAAACGCGTATGCAGTGACCGCGGCGAACCACCATTAATACAGCAAAATGTAACCGGGCAATTATTACCTGACTACAGCATTCTCATAGCGCTCAATCAGGAAGCCGGTCAGGTAGAGGATCTCATCGATTCCCTTTGCAATATCGATTGGCCAAAGGAAAAACTCGAAATATATTTGGCGTGCGAGGCCGATGACAAAGCAACGATTTATGCTCTGGAAAGTTATCTGGAATTGCTGGGGGCGCCACATATTACCGTGCTTAAAGTTCCCCCATCGTTACCCCGCACAAAGCCCAAGGCGCTCAATTTTGCCTTACCGCTTTGCAAGGGGGAGTTTGTTGTCGTGTACGACGCCGAAGATCGCCCCCACCCCAAACAGCTGAAGGAAGCATTCCACGCTTTCCAGAAGGGACCGAGAAACCTTGCCTGTCTGCAAGCCCCCTTATCATCTCCAATCACGATGAAAACTGGATTTCAAAGCTATTTTCTATCGAATATTCGGCACTATTTGATGGTCTGTTACCTGTTCTGGCAGATTTAAAAACACCAATTCCTCTGGGCGGAACATCAAACCATTTCAAGCGCGAGACGTTGTTGGCAATCGGCGCGTGGGACCCCTACAACGTGACCGAAGATGCTGATCTGGGAATGCGATTGTCCCGAGCCGGATGTATTATTGGAACACTGGATAATCCAACCTATGAAGAGGCTCCCACCAACCTTTCCGTGTGGCTAAAGCAACGAACACGCTGGTTTAAGGGGTGGTATCAAACCTGGCTAGTGCACAACCGACATCCAGTTGCCGTGTTTAATGATCTGGGATTTAAAGGGGCGGTGGTATTTCACCTACTGGTGTTGGGCATGGTTATCTCCGTGCTTATTCACCCTATACTGTTATATTTCATCGCCAACCGCACCCTGCAAACGATAATTTTCGAAGGCTCCAGCCCGATCAGCAACCCATTGTTCTGGCTTGATTGCCTGACTGTGGTATCGGGATATATTGCCTTTTCTGCGCTCGCTATCCTCACACTGCCATTACGTAACATGGGGCACCTGTCGCGATGGCTGTGGACTCTGCCTGTCTATTGGCTCTTACTATCTGTGGCGGCATGGCGCGCGGTCTGGCATCTGATTCTTCGACCGCATGATTGGGAGAAAACCCCTCACCGGCTACGCCGCAACAAGATATCGTCCTAAATGGCTATTTGAAGTGTTTTGAAAGTTTAAGGCCCTGTGCCTGATAGTTACTCTTTAAATCTGCGCCGTAAAGCGCGTCCGGCTTTTTCAACATTCGTTCGTACACGAGTCGCCCGACAATCTGACCATGCTCGAGTATGAAGGGCACTTCATGGCTGCGGACTTCCAATACGGCCCGAGCTCCTGCGCCACCGGCAGCGACATGGCCAAACCCTGGGTCAAAAAACCCTGCATAATGAACTCTGAACTCGCCCACCAGTGGGTCAAACGGTACCATTTCAGCCGCATGGTGCGGCGGAACATGCACTGCTTCGCGCGAGACAAGGATATAGAATTCATCCGGATCGAGTACGATGTCACGGGAACCTCGGTTAAAGATCGGTTCCCAATAATCAAGCACGTCACAGGCGGCTTTCTTGTCGACATCAACAACACCAGTGTGGCGTTTACCACGGTAACCGACAAGGCCGTTTTCATCGCCGGTTAAATCAATCGACATAGCAATTCCGCGACCATCGATATTGGGCTCTTCGGCCGCCACGAGCGTTTCTGCCTGGTGCAGGGCGAGTAACTCATCAGCATCTAGCACGGCCTGTCCCGTGCGAAATCTGATCTGCGAAAGCCTTGATCCGGTTCGAGCGACAATCGGGAATGTACGGGGGGATACTTCAAGATAAAGTGGGCCGGAATACCCTGCTGGCATCATGTCAAATTGCTGCGCGTGATTGGTGATCACACGGGTGAAAATATCAAGGCGCCCGGTCGAGCTTTTTGGATTTGCCGATGCCGAGATGTCCGTTGGAAGATCAAAACTTTCCAACAAAGGGATGATATAGACACAGCCGGTTTCCAATACGGCGCCATTGGTGAGGTCAATCTGGTGCAAAGCAAACCGGTCGAGTTTTAACTGTACTGCGGCATCCTTACCCGGCAGAAAGGACGCTCGAACCCGCCAGGCCGTTTTCCCAAGTCTCAGGTCAAGGCTCGCTGGCTGGATTTGGTCGTCATCCAAAGTAACCTCGCTGAACAAGGAATTATTTGAGAATAATTCTCCAATCTGCGCGTCATTAAGAATTCCAGCCATTGGATTGCCCTGTGCATTTTCGGCAGATAACCGTGACCTTGAGGTACACGTTTTGTTTACGCGCTTTTTGTTTACCACTTGGGCAATTGACGCAATGGGGCTGCTGGTTTATCCAACATTCGTTCGTGGTGATTTGGCCGGTCGGCTTGCAGCCACGTAAAATAAGTCGCTAAAGGACCGAAACCGGAACAGATTACGTTCCGATTTGGGAAACCGATTTTGCGACCATGCGCAGGGTCGGTTTTTTTATTTGCCGCTCCTGCTTTGGTGATAAGTATTGGAGAAAGTCGTGACCACACGCAAAACGAATAGAAACTGGAAGCCCGCAACCCATCTCGTCCATAGTGGTGGCGAGCGATCCCAATTTGGTGAAACATCTGAGGCTCTCTACCTCACCCAGGGTTTTGTCTACGATAGTGCAGAAGCAGCAGAATCCCGATTTATCGGGGATGAAGAAGGCTATATCTATTCGCGATACGGCAATCCAACCGTGTCCATGTTTGAACAAAGGTTGTGCGCGCTGGAAGGTGCTGAAGACGCGTTAGCAACGTCTAGCGGCATGGGCGCGGTAACCGCCGCCATTATGTGTCAATTAAAGGCCGGAGATCATATTGTGGCCGGGCGAGCTCTGTTTGGTTCCTGTCGATGGGTCGTTGAAAAACTCGCGCCACAATATGGTATCGAAAGCACATTGGTGGACGGTACCGAACTTGATGCCTGGAAAGCGGCAATCCGCCCCAATACCAAAGTGTTTTTCCTGGAATCTCCGACCAACCCAACATTGGAACTGGTTGATATTGCAGCGGTGGCAGAACTTGCCAATGAGGCTGATGCAAAACTGATCGTCGACAATGTTTTTGCCACACCGCTTTATCAAAAACCCCTCGAACTGGGCGCGCATATTGTTGTCTATTCAGCGACAAAACACATTGATGGCCAAGGGCGGTGTCTGGGTGGCGCGGTGCTTTCTACCAAGGAGTGGATCTCAGAAAAAATGTACGATTTTTTCCGCCACACCGGCCCAAGCCTTTCGCCCTTTAATGCCTGGGTCCTGCTAAAAGGACTGGAAACCCTTCCGGTCCGTGTTGCTCAACAAACATCAAGTGCATTGGCCATCGCAAATGCACTGGCGGACAACAAGGGCATCAAACGGGTCATTTATCCGGGTCGTGACGACCACCCCCAGGCCGAACTCGCAAAGCGACAGATGGCGGCCGGATCGACTCTGGTCGCATTTGAAGTGCAAAATAAGGCTCAGGCATTCAGTTTTGAAAATGCACTCGATATCGTACGTATCTCAAACAATTTGGGTGATTCAAAAAGCCTGGTCACGCACCCCGCTACGACGACGCATAAAAACTTGTCAGCGGATGACCGACATGCGCTTGGTATCACTGACGGGCTTGTACGCCTTTCCATTGGTCTTGAAGATACCGATGATCTGATTTTGGATATTCAACAGGCGTTGCAGGTAGCGGGTGTTTAAGGATGTTTGTTAGCCATAGAAATCTACAAAGTGTTGGCCCCGACGGGTGGGGCTGCTAAAACTCGGCCATGTTACTCGCCCTTGATACATCTGGACCATTTTGCTCAACCGCATTGCTGAAACAGGATGGGTCAACGACCGAACGGTCGGATGAGATTGGCCGCGGCCATGCAGAACATCTTATGCCAATGTTGGAGGAGCTATTGGAGAAACAGTCGGATAGCTGGGCGGATATTAATGTGATCGCCTGCACCACCGGCCCCGGCTCCTTCACAGGATTAAGGGTAGGCCTCGCTGCGGCACGCGGACTGGCTCTTGGTCTCAATTGCCCCTGTATTGGTGTCACAGTATTTGAAGCATTTTCCTACGGCATAAGCGACGGCCTTGCTGTTACGATTGATGCAAGACGTGGTGAGATCTGGATGCAATTATTTGATGGTGAAACCCACGGCTCTCTTGCTGTTAAAGTCGAGCAGGTTCATGAATTTATCCCTGCGGATGTTGGCCAACTAATTGGTTCTGGTGCACCGCTTGTCGCGGAAATGAGTGACCGTTTTACTGTTATAAATGACAAGGCTTCTCCGCCGATTAGTGCGGTGGCAAAAATTGCTTCCGGTAGAAAACTGGAAGGGGCTGAAAAACCAAAACCGCTCTACCTGCGCTCGCCGGACGCGAAACCGCAAAACCAGACGAGAGTGGCGGGTTGAATGTTTGGACTTGGAAAAACAGAATTTATGGTCCTGGAGGCTGGCCCCGATGATCATAGCGCTATCGCTAAACTCCACGAGGCTTCATTTCCGCGGGGGTGGTCAAAGTCCGAGATTATGAATCTCGCCGATCAAAAAGGCGTCACACTTCTAGTTGCGCGTGAAGTTGGTTCCCAATCGGGCTCGGTTGCCGGGTTCAACTTGATCCGTCAAACGCCCGAAGAAGCTGAAATTCTGTCGGTGGCAGTCGCACAAAAGTTCCAAAAACAGGGGTTGGGTGATCGGTTAATGCGCGACGCCTTATTGAGATTACGCGGCGACAGGGTGGGCAGCTTAATTCTTGAAGTTGACAGTCAAAATCAATCAGCAATCTATCTGTATGAAAAACTGGGATTCAAAACGATTGCCAACCGTCCCGGCTATTACAAAGATAAAGCTGATAATGGTAATCGGCTGCCCCTCACGGCGCTTGTGATGCGGCTGGACCTTGTTTAGGACTGGCATTTAGAAACAGAATCGATTGCCGGGCTCAATTCGGCTGTTCATCTTGCGGAATATATCCATGTCTCTTGAACAGATATGCATCACAAAAGGCATGCGCATGACAGAGCAACGGCGGGTAATTGCCCGCGTTCTGGAAGACGCTATCGATCATCCTGATACGGAAGAGTTGTACAACCGGGCATCAAAAATTGATCCACGCATTTCCATTTCAACGGTCTATCGCACTGTCGCGCTTTTTGAAGATGCGGGCATTATCGAACGCCATGACTTTAAGGATGGCCGGGCACGCTATGAGCCCGCGCCCGACAATCATCATGACCACCTCATTGATATGAAAACCGGTAAGGTCATCGAATTTCACAACGAAGAGATTGAAGCGATACAAGAGATTATTGCACGCAAATTGGGATATAAGCTTGTCGATCACCGGTTGGAACTCTACGCCGTGCCGCTACCCGATAGCAGTGCTGAACAATCCGATGAAGACACGTGATCGGGAAGTTACGCGTTGCGCTAATCTTCGTATCAGTGATGCTAAGCCTCGCTGTGCTGATGCCGCTTCAAATACTGGTATTGCTGCTTGAAAAGATTGGAATAGGTGGATTAGCCGGTTTTATCCCGGTACTGTTTCACAGGTTGGTTCTCAGGCTAATCGGGATTCGCCTCCACCAAAAGGGCCGTCTTAGCGGAGAAAGACCCCTTCTTATCGTCGCTAATCATGTAAGTTGGCTCGATATTGTAGTCGTTGGGGCGATTGCACCACTTTCCTTCGTTGCCAAAGCGGAAATGGCAAGCTGGCCCTTGTTTGGACTGTTGGCAAAACTTCATCGCACAATTTTTGTCAAACGCGAACGGCGCCGCGAGACCAGCAAGCAAGCCAATGATATCGCGAACAGAATGACGGCACACGAAATTATCGTATTGTTCCCGGAAGGTACAACGACCGATGGGAACAGGCTTGCACCGTTTAAAACGCCGTTGTTTGAAGCGGCAAAGATCGCCCTGATCGCGTCACCGGTGGAAACCGCAAAAGTTCAACCGGTAGCGATCGAATATAGCCGCCTCAACGGGTTGCCAATTGGGCGGTCAGAGCGCCCACATGTTGCGTGGCCCGGTGAAATTGGACTGGGAGAAAGTCTTATTCCGCTTGTCCGCGAAGGGGCACTGGACGTCACTTTATACATCGGTGAACCAATATTGATGGAAGAAACTTCCAATCGAAAAATAATTGCAGCTCAAGCAGCGTCTTCCATACGAGATATGCTCGACTCTTCCACCACTCCCCGCTAAACAGCGCAAATGCAGATCGAAAAAGACAAAACCGAACAATCCGGCCATCCGGTGGCAGATGCTCCTTCAAAAAAGGTCTTCATCAAGACCTGGGGTTGCCAGATGAATGTTTATGATTCAACGCGGATGCAGGACGCGCTTGAAGGCGACGGCTATACGCCTACACAGGATCTCGATGACGCCGATCTTGTGCTGTTGAATACCTGCCATATTCGCGAAAAAGCCGCTGAAAAAGTCTATTCCAATCTGGGTCGTATTCGGAAACTCAAACAGCAGCGAGCCGGTACTGACCGCCCCATGACGATCGGTGTTACCGGCTGTGTGGCGCAAGCGGAAGGGGAAGAGATTATCCGCCGCGAGCGGGCTGTTGATCTGGTCGTCGGCCCACAAACTTACCACCGATTGCCGGAAATTGTCGCCAAAGCAATAACGTCCGGTCCGCAAATTGACACCGAATATGCAGTTGAAGACAAATTTGAGCACATGCCGCTCGCCAGCGCAAAACAGGTGAAATCGCGTGGTGTGACAGCGTTTTTAACGGTGCAGGAAGGATGCGATAAATTCTGCACCTTCTGTGTAGTGCCTTATACGCGAGGCGCAGAAATCTCTCGTCCCCATGCGCAAATTATCACTGAAGCCAAATCGCTGGTCGACGCGGGCGTTCGTGAAATCACGCTGCTTGGACAAAACGTCAATGCCTGGCATGGCATTGACCCCAAAGGCAGCGAGATGCGGCTTGGTGAATTACTTTATGATCTGGCGGAAATCGACGGCATTAATCGCCTTCGGTACGTCACCAGCCACCCAAAGGATATGGATGACGGGTTGATCGAAGCTCATCGCGATCTGGATTGTCTGATGCCTTACCTTCACCTGCCTGTGCAGGCCGGGTCAGACAAGATTCTCAAGTCCATGAACCGTAGCCACACAGCGGATGAATATGTCTCCATTATCGACCGGGTGCGCGAAGTGCGCCCGGACATTGCCATATCAGGCGATATGATTGTCGGCTTCCCCGGTGAAACGGATGAAGATTTTGAAGCGACAATGGAAATTGTTCGCCGCACAAATTATGCCCAATGCTATTCCTTCAAATATTCCATGCGACCGGGAACACCGGGAGCGGAAATGGAAGATCAGGTTGAGGAATCCGTCAAGGATGAACGGCTTGCCCGGTTAAAAGCCCTGCTTACAGAACAGCAACAGGCATTCAATGCCTCTTGCGTCGGTAAGACAATTGATGTTCTGCTGGAAAAAAGGGGTCGTGAGGCCAATCAATTGATTGGCCGCTCCCCGTGGCTTCAAGGTGTCGTTGTTCCGTCGCATTTGGGAACTATCGGCGATACCGTACGTGTTGTCGTGACCAAGGCGAATACCAACAGTCTGATGGCACAAGCCGCTGGCTAATCGAAAACGAAAGAGAATTATTTGAGTTCAACAGAAACCCTGCCCGCCTTCGTAACAAACCCATCCGGCGGCAACTCAGGCCAAAAAACATCAAAGCCATCGTCGCAAAACCCGCCTGACATGGTTCATGTCGCGCTTGTCTATGACGACAACCAAATGGCGCGCGCATTGTTTGGGCAATATGATGAACATCTGGCAATCATTGAACGGGACCTGCATCTGGAGGCCACGGCCCGCGGCAATGAGGTCAATCTGCGCGGGTCTACGGTTGCAACGGATCAGGCCCGCCGGGTGCTGGATACGCTTTATTCACGGTTGGAAGATGATGAAGATATTCAGTCTGGAGACGTGGAAGGTGCTATTCGCCAGGCAATTGCATCGGGCGCAAAAATGAACCTGCCAACAAAGACTGAACCGAAAAAAGGCAAGCTCTCAATGGCCGCGATTTCTACGGCCAAGAAAACAATTCACGCCCGCACACCAACTCAAGATGCTTATATCCGGGCCATGGACCGTGTTGAAATGGTTTTTGGAACAGGGCCTGCGGGAACCGGTAAAACCTACCTCGCGGTAGCTTATGCGGCATCCCTATTGGAGCGCGGTGCGGTCGATCGGATCATCCTGTCTCGCCCCGCTGTTGAAGCCGGGGAACGACTTGGTTTCCTGCCCGGCGATATGAAAGAGAAGGTCGACCCATACCTGCGTCCACTTTATGATGCGCTTTATGACATGATGCCCGGCGACAAAGTGGAACGGGCCATCACTTCTGAAATTATCGAGATTGCGCCCCTTGCCTTTATGCGCGGCAGAACGCTCGCCCATGCCGCGATTATTTTGGACGAAGCGCAGAATACCACAACCATGCAGATG
Organism: uncultured Rhizobiaceae bacterium; assembly: GCA_951813045.1. Classification (GTDB taxonomy): domain Bacteria; phylum Pseudomonadota; class Alphaproteobacteria; order Rhizobiales; family Rhizobiaceae; genus Pseudahrensia. The sequence continues at coordinate 4,203,587 of CATOTF010000002.1, read as the reverse complement.
AAAATGTTTTTGACCCGGCTGGGCGAAGGGTCAAAAATGATCATCACCGGGGATACGAGCCAGATCGACCTTCCCCACGGCCAAAAATCCGGCCTTGTGGATGCATTGGATATTCTGTCACCGGTTCAGGGTATTGAAACCATTGCGTTTACCGGCGCCGATGTTGTGCGCCACAAACTCGTTGGTCGTATCGTGGAAGCCTACGATGAAGTTTCCCGTGAGCGCCTCGCCAATTCATGATTCAGATTGATCATGCGGTACAGGCGGGGGAATGGGGGAATGAAGCACAGTTAGCGCATCTGACTGAGCGAGCAATTAGGGCCACACTTGACAACATTAGCCATGATTTGTCGGACGAATGCGAAGTCAGCATCGTTTTTTCCAATGATGACGAAGTGCAAAAGCTGAATGAACAATGGCGCGGCCAGGATAAGCCCACCAATGTACTTTCTTTTGCCGCAAATGAAGGGGACGGCCCCGTCACGCCTGTCCTCGGGGACATTATATTGGCGCAGGAAACCGTTGAGAAGGAAGCGGAGGAACAGGGCAAAGCGTTTAGTGATCACCTGACCCACTTAATCATTCACGGCTTTCTTCACCTTTTGGGCTATGATCATATTAAGGACAAAGAAGCGGCTGAAATGGAAGCAGTCGAGATTCTAATTCTCAACCACCTTGGTATTGCCGATCCCTATGCAAGCCTGTAAAATCAACGGTTCAAAGGAGAACCAAACTTCAAGATGAATGACCGATCTTCCGGGCCTGCATCACCGTCAATGACAGATGCGGGCGCATCAAATTCAGATCAAGTTTCCGAATTGGAACAAGATCAACCATCCTCCACACAGGCTGAAACAACCGGCAAGGAACTCGTTGTCATCGAACGGGATGACCGCGGCGAGGGCTGGTTCACGCGGTTCATGATTCGCCTTGGCATACGGTCGGGTGGATCGCTGCGCGATGACCTTAACGAAGCGCTGTCCGGTGAAGGTGAAGCTGGCGATGTCTTTTCGCCCGAAGAACGGGCAATGCTTCAAAACATTCTGCGGCTTCGCGAATTGCGAGTTGAGGACGTTATGGTGCCCCGCGCGGAAGTTCACGCGGTGGACCAATCCGACAGTCTTGGAGAGGTATTGCGTGAATTTGAGGAAACCGGCCATTCCCGCCTGCCGGTCTATGACGACACGCTGGACGACCCTCGCGGCATGGTTCTGATCAAAGACCTGCTACTGCACATGACCAAGGTCTCGCGGCCAAAGAAATCTAAAAATGGCAAATCCAAAAACGAATCTAATCATGAATTGGATTTATGTAAGGTGGACTTATCAGCACCGTTGTCTGGCCTAAACGTCGTTCGAAAAGTACTGTTCGTGCCACCTTCCATGCTGGCGTCGGATCTAATGGCCAGAATGCAGGCGACCCGGACACAGATGGCACTGGTTATCGACGAATATGGTGGAACCGATGGTCTCGTATCCCTTGAGGATATTGTCGAGGAAGTTGTCGGTGAAATTGAAGACGAACACGATGAAGACGACGCCGATCAAATGCAGATTACTGCTTTAGAAGAGGGTCTGTGGAAAGTCGATGCACGTATTGAACTCGACAAGCTCAAAAGCGAGATTGGTAATACATTTGACCCTGGGGAATTTGGCGAAGATGTGGATTCCGTGGGCGGATTGGTGTTTGCCATTGCCGGTTACATACCAGTACGAGGCGAAGTCATCCGCGGTATTCCGGGGTATGAATTCCGAGTATTGGATGCCGACCCCCGCCGCGTCAAACAGCTACAAATTGTGCAGATCAGCCAACGTGAGAAACGTCGGAAAGCGACACTGAAAACCGCTGCTGAATAGAATTTCTATAGGTCGACATTTACGCTAATGTCCGCTTCAAGAATCACCCCATTCGGAAAACCATGTCACAATCTGCTACCGGACATGAAATTGAAAATCTAATTCAATTATTGGCCCGCCTGCCGGGGCTTGGTCCTCGCTCGGCACGCCGGGCGGCGCTTCATCTGATTAAGAAAAAGGAAGCGCTTATGACGCCGCTTTCATCGGCTTTGAATGAAGCGGTGGAATCCGTGGTTGTTTGCACGACATGTGGCAATATCGATACGAGCGACCCTTGTGCCATGTGTTGCGACCCCCGGCGCGATAAATCGACCATCATCGTGGTGGAGGATGTGTCCGACCTGTGGGCGCTGCAAAGGGCAAGCGTTTTAAATGCGACCTACCACGTATTAGGCGGCACATTGTCCCCGCTTGATGGTATCGGCCCCGACGACCTGTCGATTGCCGCACTCGTTGACCGGGTTACTCAAGGGGATGTCAAAGAAGTGGTGATCGCGGTCAACGCAACTGTGGAAGGGCAGACCACTGCCCACTACATCACGGATCAACTGGACGGGCTGGATGTATCCATCTCACGCCTAGCACATGGTGTACCGGTTGGCGGTGAGCTTGATTATCTGGACGAAGGCACTTTATCCGCCGCCATGCGGGCGCGCACTCAATTTTAGAGTCGTATGACGTCAGGACTGCTTTCCGATACGATCAGCTGCTAATATCAGGCCACCGGCAATCAGACCCCAGAACGCCCCGGATACACCAAACAGGCTTATGCCTGAGGCGCTGGCAAGGAATGTGACAGCTGCGGCGGGTCGGGTTTTGGCATCCTGAAATGCGGCGACTATTGACCCGGAAAACGCCGCGATCAAGGCTAATCCAGCCACCGCCTCAATCAGGACCGCCGGGGCGAGGGTGACAAATGCGGTTGTAATTCCAGCAAAGAGTCCTAACAGGATATAAGCAAAGCCACAGACGATTGCCGCCGTATACCGTTTCTCCCGATCTGGCCCGGCCTCTTCCCCTGTCATCATCGCCGCCGTAATCGCCGCCAGATTTACCGCATGAGACCCGAATGGGGCACCAAATAATGAAAACAGGCCAGTGCCCGTGAGCAGGGGTGGCACCTTTGGGTCATAATCATTTGCTTTTAAAACCGCGATGCCGGGAATATTTTGCGAGGCCATGGTGACGATGAAAAGCGGTAAGGCGATGCTGAACATGGCTTCCCATGAAAACTGCGGCATGACCAATACGGGCTTGGGGATAATCGACGCCTGAAGAATGGATTGCCAGTCGGCAGGAAATTCCACACCGAGAAAAATGACGATGCAGAAAGCGAGCAAGGCCGCCGGAATTGCAGCAAACTGGTTTACCCTGCCCGCAATAATCCACGCGATGAGAATTGGCAGGCCAAGGAGCGGGTCAAAAACAATTGCCCGAAAAGGGGCAAGACAAAGCGTCAGCAAAATGCCGGCCAACATGGCATTGGCCAGCGCAGACGGGATGGTTGCCACAAGCCTCTCAAACGGTTTCCAAAGTCCCGCCAGAATGATCAGCAACCCACAGACCAGGAAAGCACCGACGGCGGTGGAAAATCCGCCGCCTATGCCGGGCGTCGTTGCTAGCAATGCCGCACCGGGAGTGGACCAGGCCACGCTCACCGGCATTTTTGAACGCAGACTCAATACGATACCGCACAGGCCCATGGCGATGGCCGCCGCCATAAGCCCGGATGCAGCCTGCGCCTCACTGGCACCAACAGCGCGCAATCCTTGCAACACCACGGCAAAGGAAGACGTGAAGCCGACAAAGCCCGCCAACAGGCCAATAAAGGTGGATTGCGGTGTAAAATCTTTAAAATTCATGGAAATCCACGCGCTCAATAATGCGGTGGCCTGGTATTCTCATGGCCGCCGGTTCCGGTCTCTTCCACCTCCGTTAACCGGTCACGGAAACGCAACAGGCCTTTTTTCATAAATTCAATTTGATCCCATTGCTCGCGGATCGCATCTGACAACGTATCGATTTCAGCACTTTGATGGGCGCAAAGCTCTTCGAGCTTCTCCACCCGGTTTTCCAAATCATTTTTCATGGGGGATTAATGCCGTGATCGGTGTGGGGAGTCGAGCAATTAGGCTCGAAATTCAAGAATTACCATGATAGCCTTTTTTTATGGATACATCAGCACCCCACGCCATCGAACTTTCCGGCATTAACAAGAGTTTCGGTCCAGTTCACGCCAACAAAGACATCGACCTCGCGATCCGCCCAGGAACCATCCACGGAATTATCGGCGAGAACGGCGCCGGTAAATCGACTTTGATGTCTATTCTGTACGGATTTTATCAGGCCGACAGCGGCTGGATAAAAATGAAGGGCGAGTTGACCGTCATTCCCGATAGTCAGTCGGCTATCAAGCTGGGCATCGGCATGGTGCATCAGCATTTCATGCTGGTCGACAATTTTACGGTGCTTGAAAACATCATCCTCGGGGCGGAAGGGGGAAATATCCTCAATTCCGCAATGCGGCGGGCCCGGTCTGAACTGCTGCGTCTTGAAGAGGAATACGGCCTCAAGGTTGACCCGGATGCGCTTATTGAGGAATTGCCCGTCGGTCTTCAACAAAGGGTGGAAATCCTCAAAGCGCTTTATCGCGGAGCCGACGTTCTTATCCTTGATGAACCAACCGGCGTTCTTACCCCGTCGGAAGCGGATCACCTGTTTCGTATTCTTGAGCAATTAAAGGCTCAAGGTAAAACCATCCTGCTAATCACTCATAAATTGCGTGAGATCATGGCCATTACCGACGAAGTCTCGGTGATGCGGCGCGGTGAAATGGTGGCCACCCGACAAACCGCTGAAACAAGTCCCGAAGAACTTGCCGAACTCATGGTCGGGCGCCGGGTATTGCTACAAGTAGATAAAGGGGAAGCTCACCCGGGCGACGTCAAGCTGAGCGTCGACAATCTAACTGTGCGCGATGGCCGTGGTGTCGATATGGTCAAAAGTGTTTCGTTTCAGGTGAAATCCGGAGAGATTGTCGGTATCGCCGGCGTTGCCGGAAACGGGCAATCGGAGCTTTTGCAGGCCATAGCAGGCATGCGCAACGTGCTGTCCGGCACCATTACGCTTGATGGACAACCGCTCGAATATGACCCGGCGGTTTTGCGCCAAAGAGGCCTCGCCCATGTGCCCGAAGACCGGCACCATGAAGGTCTCGTCCTGCCGTTTGAAGAAAACGAGAACGCCGTTTTAGGGTACCATGGGGACGAAAAGTTTTTAAAAGGCCCATTTTTGCAAATCGAAGCCATGCGCACGGAAGCCATGGAAAAAATCGAGAAATATGATATTCGACCACCCAATCCACAACTGAAAACAGCAAATTTTTCCGGCGGAAACCAGCAAAAAATCGTTTTGGCACGCGAAATGGAGCGTGATCCGATCGTGCTGTTGATCGGCCAGCCCACGCGCGGTGTTGATGTCGGTGCAATCGAATTTATTCACCGCCGCATCATAGAAATGCGAGATGCGGGCAAGGCCGTCTTACTGGTCAGCGTTGAGCTTGATGAAATCCGGTCATTATCCGACCGGGTATTGGTGATGTTCGACGGTCATATTGTCGGAGAGCGTTCACCGGAGACAAGCGAGAGCGAACTTGGCCTCCTCATGGCCGGCGTCAACAACAATGAAGCCGTCGCTTAGAACGCCGGGCCCTTTTTCTATATCGTCCCGGCAATTATATTTGAGACACATCTCCATGAAAATCAGAATTTCGCTCCTTATATCGCTGTGTATGATAGCCTGTTCATTGAGCCTGACGCTGGCGGCGGAAAGCGAGATCAGGCGTTATGTGCGGTTTGAGGTGGATGGGATAATCGCGCATGGGGTCCTTGAGAACGACAAAATCACGGTGTTGAGCGGAGGAATATTTCCAATGAGCAGACCAACTGCGAGGCTGCTCGACCACGATGAAATAGTCCTATTGCCACCAACCCACCCCGGCAAAGTCTTCGCTGTGGGTATGAATTTTGCAAGTCATATTGCGTCAAGTGCTGATGGTGCGCCACCCCTGTTCTTAAAACTGCCTTCATCCCTGGTGGGGTCCGGGCGGGATATTGTCCTGCCTCAAGATGCTCAAAATGTGCATTTTGAAGGGGAACTGGTTTTGGTTATTGGAAAACAGGCAAAGAACATATCCGCTGACAAAGCCAAAGAGTTCATCTTTGGCGTTACTGCAGGGAATGACCTTACAGAACGTAGCTGGCAGAGTGGCGATTTACAGTGGCTGCGCGCGAAAGCCACTGATGGATTCGGACCGGTGGGTCCCGCGCTGGTAACCGGATTAGATTATGAAAATCTGTTGCTAACGACCCGGTTGAATGGCGAAATTGTCCAGCAGGAGAACACGCGCAATATGATCCATTCACCGACCAAAGTGGTAAGTTACTTAAGTCGATATTTTACATTAGAGCCCGGCGACATGATTTTCATGGGTACTCCGGGGCGCACCAAAGCCTTACAAAGTGGTGACATCGTTAGTGTTGAAATCGACAGCGTTGGTAGGTTGACCAACAAAATTAAACGTTGATACCGGCAAACGTTATTGTGGACGGTTATTGAACAGCTTCAACCGCTTCCACTTCGGGAATGAAGTGTTTCAGCAGGTTTTGAATGCCATGCTGCAACGTTGCCGTTGAAGACGGGCAACCGGCGCAGGCGCCGCGCATTTTCAGGAAGACGCGACCGTCTCTAAATCCATGGAATGTAATGTCACCACCGTCTTGCGCAACGGCAGGACGGACGCGGGTTTCCAGTAATTCCTTGATGGTGGAAACGATCTCTTCGGACCCTTCTTCCACAAAACCTTCACCTTCCAGCACACCGCCGGACGCCTGATCGGACGCCATAACCGGGAGGCCGGACATATAATGCTCCATGATCACACCCAAAACGGCGGGCTTGAGGTGTTGCCAGTCGGTATCATCAGATTTTGTAATCGTCACAAAGTCATACCCGAAAAAGACATTGGTTATCGCGGGAATGGAAAACAAACGCTCCGCCAAGGGGGATTTATCCGTTGCCTCGGCGGCGTTTGTGAACTCAAACGGACCGTTTTGAACAACCGTTTCACCGGGAAGAAATTTCAGGGTCGCAGGATTGGGTGTGGCTTCGGTTTGAATAAACATGGTAGAATCCCGGTGAGCACTGCCAACCAAAGGCATTGCTTGTTTAGAATAACTCTAAATTAGGGCTTGAGACGCCTTAAATCAAGTAACGATTTGCGCAGAATACCTATTCGATAATATTGGGCGCATCCGCTCAAACCAGATCGTCGATATCCTCATCGGTTAATGTATTGGGTACCACTGTGACGGGTATCGAAAACACACCGCCACTGCCCGCAATGGCGGATACGAGTGGGCCCGGGCCTTCATTTGCATCCCCAGCAGCCAGCACCATGAGAGCTATATCATGGTCGTCTTCAATCAGGCTTTCAATGGCAGCTACCGGCTTGCCTTCACGTATCTCCAATTGCGGGGTAATGCCACCAAACTCCACGGCTAGGGCACTGGCCTTTGCTAATGCGGCTTCAGCTGCCGCACGCGCTTCGGCGCGCATGACATCTTCAACGCCCAGCCAGTGTTGAAAATCCCCCGGTTCAATCACAAAAATAAGAACCAGATCAGCATCAATACCCGCAACTCTGCGGGCTGCATAATGAATGGCCTTTTCGCATTCAGGTGTGGAATCAACAACCGCCAGAAACTTCCGACGGTGCCCTTCCTGACGAACTTCCCTTTTACTGACCATGTTTTTTTACCGCACTCTCCAAAACAGACATCAACCTAGCGACGCGGGCCAACAAAGCCAACAATTTCCTTCACATCCGCTAATGTTCGATTGGCAATTTCCCGCGCCCGGTCCGCGCCTTTAACAAGAAGACTATCAATTTCAGCAGGGTCGGCCTGCAAACGGCGCATTTCAGATGCGATAGGATCAATTTTTGCAACCGCAAGGTCTGCAAGTGCCGGTTTAAAGGTGCCAAACTGCGCGCCGCCAAATTCTTTCAACACAGATGCTTTGTCCATATCGTTCAATGCTGCATAAATACCAACAAGATTATCCGCTTCTGGGCGGTTTTTCAGCCCTTCGACTTCGGATGGCAATCCATCTGCATCGGTTTTCGCCTTACGAATTTTCTTCGAAATGGCATCCGCATCGTCCGTCATGACAATACGGGAAAGGTCGGACGGGTCAGACTTCGACATTTTTTTCGAACCGTCGCGCAAGCTCATAACCCGCGCGGCTGGCCCACCGATAAGGGGTTCGGTGAGGGGAAAATAACCCTGCACTTTTTCATCACCCACCATCATGGGTTCGCCCAGGCCCAGCGAACTTATACGGTCAGAAAAATCATTATTGAATTTCTGCGCAATATCGCGGGTCAGTTCCAGATGCTGCTTTTGGTCCTCTCCCACTGGCACGTGAGTCGCGCGGTAGGTCAGGATATCGGCTGCCATGAGAGCGGGATAAGCGAACAAACCGACCGAGGCTTTCTCGCGATCTTTGCCGGCCTTTTCCTTGAATTGCGTCATGCGTGACAACCAACCCATACGGGCGACGCAGTTGAAAATCCACGCGAGTTCCGCGTGTTCCGCAACCTGACTCTGGTTAAAAACAATATGCTTTTGCGGATCGATACCCGACGCGATGAAAGCGGCGGTGACTTCGCGAATGTTATTTGCGAGTTCCGAAGGCTCCTGCCAAACCGTAATCGCGTGGAGATCAACCACGCAATAAATACAGTTATAATCATCCTGGAGAGAGACGAATCTCTTGATCGCACCAAGGTAATTACCAAGGTGTAGATTACCGGTTGGCTGGATACCGGAAAATACCCGTTCTTCGATATTAGACATGGTGTGGATCCAAGCTTGTTGATCTGTCGGCGGCTGTATGGGGGATGGCGGCTACCTACGCAAGAGCTTCTTAACAAGCTTTCTGTCTGCGGCACCCGTCAGGATCGTAATCGAGAAATAAACGAAAGCGCCCGCACCAATTAATGCGCTAACAGCCAATGCTTCAAACAGGAACTTACCCTCCAGCCAAGGGCCAAACACCGGACGAATGAGATAGATTGCCAGACCCATGAGCAGGCTGGAAATCAACAGCAAAGATAAGCGTCGCAGAGTCTGTCCGTCAGGCCGAAAATCACCACGGCGCCATTGTGTCACAACCAGCAACGTCAGGTTCACCCATGCGGATACCGACGTCGCGATTGCTATTCCCACATGGCCGTAAACCGGGAACAACGCGAGGCTTAACGCGATGTTTGTAGCGACCATAATTAAAGAGAACCAAAACGGGGTGCGCATATCTTCACGGGCAAAGAATGCGGGCTGGAAGACTTTCAACATCACATAGGCGGGCAGGCCGGTGGCAAATGCAGAAAGTGCAAGAGCTGTTTTCACCGTGGCGACGGAATCAAACGCGCCACGCTCATAAACCAGACCCACAATTTCATGGGGCATGACGAGAAAACCAACGGTGGCGGGCAGGGTGAGCGCTAAGGCAAATTCAAGCGACCGGTTTTGCAGATTTTCCGCCTCCGCCGTATCACCGGCTTTCAACGCCCTTGAGAGTTGCGGTAACAACACAACACCAACGGCAATTCCAATGACGCCCAGCGGTAACTGGTTGAGCCTGTCAGCATAGTTCAACAGAGCATTGGCCCCATCCTGAGCCGTGGCGATGATCGTGCCGATGAGCAGGTTGATTTGCAAAACACCACCGGTCAGCAACGCCGGGCCCATGAGCACCATCAGGCGTTTTACCGGGGCTGTGAGGCGCGGCATGGTCAAAGTGAAACCCATGCTTTCGCGTTGAATGCCCCGTAAAAGGAAAAGGAACTGAACGATGCCAGAAGCGAAAACGCCCCATGCAAGGTAGATGCCTGTATCTCTATCCGACATATTAAAATATATTGAGACCAGCAGTATCGATACCAATATGACGTTCAAAAGAACCGGCACAATGGCCGCCAAAAAGTACCGGCGCAGAGCGTTTAATACCCCTGAAAACATCGCGACCAATGACATGAACAGCAGATAGGGAAACATGATGCGTGTCATGACGACCGCAAGTTCAAATTTTACCGGAGTATCGACAAAACCGGGGGCGACGATTGTTGCGACCAGAAACGGCATGAAGATCAATGCAATGGCGGTGAAAACCAGCAGCCAGGACAGGAGAACTGCAAAGACCTGTTGGCCGAAAATGCGCGCGGCCTCCGGGCCACCACCTTCCAGTTCTTTGGAAAACAACGGAATAAAAGCAATGTTAAACGCGCCTTCCGCAAAAAGCCGACGGAATAGGTTGGGAAACCTGAAACAGGTGTAGAAAACATCTGCTACAGGCCCGGTACCGAGTGCTGCTGCCACTAAAGCTTCGCGCACAAATCCGAGAATCCGGCTCGCCATTGAAGCACCACCAACCGTGGCAAATTTTCCGATAAGTCCACTCATACCATCGATACCTTGGGGGATGCCTTGGAGTGGGAGGGGGACTTGTTCTTCTTCGACCCTTTGTCCGGCGCGTTTGGACCCTCAAGGACCGAAAGCAATTTACGTTTGATTGCGGCCAGTTTTTGTGGGCTGCTGATCTTGTGCCCGACAAGATCGGTTGCATAAAAACTGTCGATTACCTTTTCACCAAAGGTCGCGATATGGGCAGATGCAATATCCAGCGACAGGTCAGCCAATGCGTTCGTCAAATCCGAAAGAAGGCCCGGTCGATCCAGTCCTTCCACTTCGATGACGGTGAACTGGTCCGAAAGGTTGTTATCTATCTGCACCAATGGCTCTACACGAAATGCTTGTGAGCGTCTTTTCGGTTTTCGGCGTTCATCCAACAGGTTCTTCAATCGGACCTGCCCCGAAAGAACCTTTTCAATCATCCCGGCAATCGACAGTGCCCGGCGGTTCTCGTCGTCGAGATTTGGGTAGAGGCGATTAATGAAGATTGTATCCAGCGCACGCCCGTCTTTTGTTGTGAAAATCTGGGCATCAACAATATTGGCACCGGCAACGGAGCAACAGCCCGTTATCGTCGACAAAAGGCGTGGATGGTCCGGCGCCAGCAAGGTGATTTCCGTCACCGCTTCAAATTCCCGGCTGGAAACCGTGGTTGCAATTCGGACACCAGATTCATCACTTTCACGCATGAATTCAAGCTGCCGCAGTTGATCTTCACGGGGTACTGTCAACAGGTAATTGTCATAATGTAATCCGATAAACTGGTCGCGATCTTTTTGCGACCAATCGGATAGGGCGTCATTAAGTTCCCCTCGTACACCAGCGATTCTCTGGTGGTGAGGAACCGTCGTAAACCCGCCAGTCAGGCGCGGTTCGGTCTCATAATATAACGTGCGTAGAAGTTGTCCCTTCCAGCCGTTCCAGACACCGGGGCCAACGGCCTTGGTATCGCAGACGGTTAAAACGAGAAGACATTTCATCCTCTCCATCGTCTGCATGACGCCACCAAAATCGGAGATCGTCCTGGGGTCATTTAAATCCCGGGACTGGGCGGTATTCGACATGAGAAGATGATGTTCAATCAACCAGCCCACCAGTTCTGTTTGTTTTTTGTCCAGCCCAAGGCGCGGACATAATTTGCGCGCAATTTTTGCCCCTTCTATGGAATGATCTTCCGGGCGGCCTTTGGCAATATCATGAAGTAATAGTGCAACATAAAGCGCTATTCTATTCGGCGTATCTGTCATGATTTCATTGGACAGGGGGTGCTGCTCATCCAGTCCACCATGTTCGATTACCGACAGAATACCGATTGATCGCAACAGATGCTCGTCCACCGTATAATGGTGATACATGTTGAACTGCATCATCGCCACGACCTTGCCGAATTCAGGAATAAACCGACCAAGCACACCGGCTTCGTTCATTTTCCGTAACGTACGCTCCGGTGTTTTTCGTGATGTTAGAACGGTCAGGAAAGCGGCATTGGCCTCATCACTGGTACGCAGGGTCTTATTGATCAGTTTTAGGGATCGGCTGACGAGGTGCATCGCGTCCGGGTGAAATTGCAGGCCGTTTATTTCAGCCAGTTCGAACATCTTTAGAATATTGACTGGGTTGTTTTTGAAAACCTGATCGCCGACCGGTTTAATGCGGTTATTGACGCCAACAAATGCGTCCGACCCTTTTATCTTCTTGCCGCGCCGGGTGAACGTCCGCAACATGCCGGATAATGAATTTATTTTTTTTGCCTGTTCTTCTTCCAACGCGGAACACAGGATTCGTGTCAGGTTACCAACGTCTTTAGCCACTAAAAAATAGTGCTTCATAAAGCGCTCAACTGCGCTTTGACCTGGATGAGGTAAATACCCAAGCCGTTCGGCAAGGGCGGGTTGAATATCGAACGAAAGCCGCTCTTCGGCCCGACCAGTCAGGAAATGCAGATGACACCTTACTGCCCAGAGAAAATCCTGGGCCTTGTTGAATTTTCGGAATTCTGTTTTTGAAAACACTTTGGTTGAAATCAATTCGGCCTGATCGCGGACACGATAGTAATATTTCGAAATCCAGAACAATGTGTGCAGATCACGCAACCCGCCCTTGCCGTCTTTTACATTCGGTTCAACCAGGTAACGCGATTGACCAGATTTTGTGTGCCGCACATCGCGCTCATCAAGTTTGGCTGCAATAAATTCGCGGGCGGTTTTTGTAACAATCTCCTTATCGAATTGTTCCAGCAATTGATCGAACAGCTGTCTCTCACCCCAAATATAACGGGATTCCAGCACCGATGTTCGGATCGTCATATCTCCCTTGGACAGGGATATACATTGATCAACCGAGCGCGCAGCGTGGCCAACTTTATAGCCCATATCCCAAAGCATATAGAGCATATATTCCACAATGCTCTCGCCCAATGCTGTCTGTTTGTAAGGCAGCAAGAACAGGAGATCGAGATCTGAACCGGGGGCAAGTGTACCTCGACCGTAACCGCCCGTTGCAACAATCGCCATGCGTTCACCGACCGACAGGTTGGGCACGCGGAAAACATGGGCAATCGCAAAATCATACACGCAACGAATGATCTCATCCTGAAGAATAGACAGGCGGTTGGCGCAGGCCATGCCGGAACCGTCCACCATCAACATGGCTTCGATTTTCCCACGGCCCGTTTTTGAAGCATCTTTCAGGTGCGCCAAGACTTGGGAACGGGTATTGCTATCGCTTCCATCACCGTCCGAACCTTTAGTCAGATCAGACAGGCGCTGGCGCAATTCATCAGGATTGACGATATCCGACATAAAATATTCGATCTTACCCATTGGCGGCTTTTACGCCACCATGCGCTGGCTGACCAGAGGGTTATGCGCCCCGCTTAAACAGCCGCCTTCATATTTTCTTCAAGATATAAGGCACGTAATTTATCACCCACAGGCCCAGGGGTTCCCGACCCGATTTTATTACCGTCAATTGTGACTACCGGGTTGGTGAAACCTGAAGCGGACGTGGAGAATGCTTCATCAGCTGTATAGGCTTCTTCGATCGTAAACGGTCGTTCTTCGACTTCCATCTGTAATAGTCTTGCGCAGGCCAACACCGATTTTCGGGTAATGCCGTGGAGAATATCTTTTGAAAGGTCACGGGTAATGATCTTGCCGTCCTTCACAATATAGGCGTTGTTTGACGTCCCCTCTGTGACAAAGCCATCCTGCATCAACCATGCATCATCGGCGCCTCGGGTCTTCGCTTCCATCTTAGCAAGTGACGGGTAGAGCAATTGCACGGTCTTGATGTCGCGTCGCCCCCACCGCAGGTCATCAATTGAAATTACAGACAGGCCTTTTACCTCAGTGGCAGTTCCAACGACCTGCTTTTTCTGCGTGAAAAGAACGATGGTGACAGGCGTATCAATTGGGGGAAATTCGAAATCCCGGTCATCGGGATTACCGCGGGTGATCTGCAGATAGATCATGCCTTGATCGAGGCTGTTACGGGACACTAACTCACGGTGGATGGTGAGGAACTTTTCCCGTTCGACCTTATAAGTATAGTCCAGTTCCTTGAGGGAACGTTGCAACCGCTCAATATGCCCGTCAAACCCGATCAGCTTACCATCCACCACCGTGGTGACTTCATAAACACCGTCGGCAAACAGGAACCCGCGGTCAAAAATTGAAATTCGAGCTTCGTTTTCCGGTACATAATCGCCGTTCAAATAGACAGTTCTCATATGGTCATATCCTTCTAACCCCAAAGGGCGGGATGGGGCGGATGAACGCCCTCTTCGTCAAAACGCAAAGGCACATCACGGTCTTTCGCCAAAAGAAGCGGCCCGTCAAGATCGGTATAGGCAACACCTTGTGCTATCAGCGTTGCGGGGGCCATGGCGAGCGACGACCCGACCATACAGCCCACCATGATATCGAAACCCATTTTCTCAGCTTCGTCGCGTAATAGAAGCGCCTCGGTCAGACCACCGGTTTTATCCAGTTTGATATTGACCATATCGTATTTTCCAACGAGGTCGGGCAAGGAATTGCGATCATGGCAGGCTTCATCGGCGCAGATAGGTAATATACGTTCTATCTCACGCAGTGCATCATCGTTGCCTGCGGACAGGGGTTGTTCCACCATCTTCACCCCGAGACGAATGAGTACCGGCGCCAGTTCCTTATAAATATTGACATCCCAACCTTCATTCGCGTCGATGATAATATCGGTATCAGGCGCGCCTGCCCGCACCGCTTCCAGCCGTGCCATATCCCCCTCGCCACCCAGTTTAATTTTGAGCAGCGGGCGATAGGCATGTTCTGCCGCTTTCGCGCGCATTGCATCGGGATCAGCGAGTGACAATGTGTAAGCCGTAATTTCCGACGCAAGGCGCGGGATACCAGCCAGTACATGCGCCCGTTCTCCGGTCCGTTTGGCTTCCAAATCCCAAAATGCACAATCAAGCGCATTGCGCGCAGCACCACCTTTCATGCGGGTTTGGAGGGCACGCCGATCAAGACCATTCGCCAATTCATCGCTCAGGGAGCGAATTTCTTCAATGACACCTTCCACGGTTTCACCGTAACGGGCGTAAGGAACACTCTCCCCCCACCCGGTATGGATGCCGTCACTCAATGATACCGTCACAACCCGCGCTTCCGTGCGGGACCCCCGTGAAATTGTAAAAACTTCCGCAAGTGGAAAGATCGTTTCTTCAACTGTGAGAGTAAGGCCGCTCATATCAGGTCAATCAAGCAAGCGCATCAACAAGGCGTGCTGCCCCGCGGCGGAACGGATCAACCGTTGGCAGACCCATGCGCGTTTCCGTTTCCCGGCACAGTGCCAAGGCTTCATCGTCACTGAGGTGTTGGGTATTGATCGAGATACCAACCACCTTCACATCCGGGTTCACGATACGGGCAAGAATGAGCGCCATGGTCACACCGGAAAAAGACGCATGATAGAGTGAGCCCTGACCTTCGATGAGATCCCAATGGTCCGCGTCATTATCAGGCGTGATATATTCTACCGCCCCCGCCATGAAGTCGGCGATCACAGCGTCCAGTGGTATGCCATCACCGGTGATCAGAATACCGGTCTGGCCGGTTGCCCGAAACGAAGCTTTCATGCCCCGCGCGCGCATTTCTTTTTCCATGCATAGGGCCGTGTACATTTTGCCGACCGAACAATCCGTCCCGACCGCCAGACAGCGTTTGCCGGTTCTTTTCACACCTGTGGCGATAGGATATTCCACTGATGGGACCCGCACATCATGCAAAGTGCGACCATGGGCCTTTGCGGTTTCAACAAGCTCTTCATCATCACGCAACAGATTATGAAGACCGGACGCAACATCCATACCCGCTTCCAGAGCCTGTTTGATGACCGTTTTCCAGGATGCAGAGATAACGCCACCCCGGTTGGCAACACCGATAACCATGGTTTTTGCACCGCGTACGAACGCCTCGTCAATTGACAAGTCTTCAAGCCCCATATCGGCGTTACACCCATCGAGCTTGAACTGACCAACACAAAGTTCTGGGCGCCAATCCTTGATGCCCTGTGCTACTTTACCTGCGAGGGCGTCGGGTGCGTCACCAAGAAAGAGAAGATAAGGGGTAGAAATCATCGCCGGGCTCCCTACCGGTTAGCGCTATTCCCGTCTGGATAGAATTATCGAATGGGGCGGGACAGCCTGATACAGACTATTTTGGCTGTTCCTTAATTTCACCCCTTATCATTGCGCAATACATAAGTGAGATGGCTCTAACACTCCGCGTTAACTGGACTCATTTTTTGTCCAGCAGCAACTGCGTCCCTTTCTTCAGTTTTTCCTGAACGGTTCCGGATAATTTGGCTAAAAACCAAGGGAGGTTAATTTCAATGAAAACATTGTTCGGTTGAATATGCAATTTACCCGTCAGGTTTTGTCCCATAGCACCAGCTTTGAAGGTCATCCTGTCTCCTTCCCAGGATTGACTCACATCAACTGATTTTCCCACAGTCTTTTCCTGAACTTTGCTGAAGCCTTTATCGATGCGCTCCCGCACCTCCCGTTCTGTTAGTTTATGAGGAACGTTTACAGTTATTTTTTCGGGCATCAGGAATTCCTCTCCATTTACATTCTGCGTTCATGTGGTGTGCTAGAACATCAATTTCAAATGCCTCGTAAAGCGGGCGGCTTTAGGGCCTTGTTAAAAAGACCGCTTGCACAAGGCGCGGATTGCCCCTTAAGCTCCCGTTTGAGACTCATATCTCGCCGGCACCCTAAATCGAGATAGCCGGTCCATATCGGGAGGAAATTTATTTATGTCAGGTGTATCTATTGTTGTTAACGGTCGTTCGACTGTTGGAGATGTTGATGACCGAATGTTGTTGGTTGATTATTTGCGAGAGGGCCGGAATTTAACGGGGACGCATGTTGGCTGTGATACGAGCCAGTGCGGTGCTTGTGTTGTTCATGTTGATGGCAAAGCTGTTAAGTCCTGCACGATGCTGGCGGTTCAGGCTGACGGTTGTGAGGTGACGACGATTGAAGGTGTTGCGGATGGTGATGATCTGCACCCGATGCAACAGGCGTTTCACGAGAACCACGGGCTGCAGTGCGGGTTTTGTACGCCGGGGATGATTATGTCTGCGGTTGATATGGTGAACCGTCTTGGTCCTGATCTTGATGAAGGGACGATACGGGCCGAGCTTGAGGGCAATATCTGCCGGTGCACGGGTTATCATAACATCGTCAAATCAATTGCCGCCGGTGCGAAGGCAATGGGGTAGAGCGTCTGGTTAAAAGTCCTTCGCTGCGCTCAGTGTACTTTGAACCAAGGGAATATGGCCCTCCCTCATGTCGGGGCGGCCCGACACGAAGAAGACTTTTAAGGGTTTAATGGGTTCGCAAGCGAACCGGAGGATTTGAAGAGAGCCGCATAGTAACTTTGGTGCGGCGCAAGAACAACAAACCCCGCACATGCGGTGGTTAGATAACAAGAACCGCAAGCGGTTCCGGTGCCAGTTGCACCGCACCCGCGTAGCGCAGGCCTTTCAAGGCCGACAGCGTGAGCGTAAATAATGGAGGAGACTTAAGATGGGACTTGAAGGTATTGGCGCACGTGTTTTGCGCAAGGAAGACAAGCGATTTTTAACCGGCGCGGGGCGTTATACGGATGATCACAAGGTGGCTGGCATGCATTATGCAGCCTTTGTGCGTTCTCCCCATGCGCACGCGAAGATCAAGAAGATCAACATCAAGGCGGCGTCTGCCATGCCCGGTGTTGCGGGGATCTTTAACGGTAAGGAGTTAACCGGCGACGGTATTGGCAATATCATCTGCGGTTGGATGGTCCATTCCAAGGACGGTTCACCGATGAACATGGGGGCATGGTCGGCACTGGCGACGGAATATGTGCGCTATGTGGGGGATGCGGTGGCGATTGTGATTGCCGAGACGCTGGAACAGGCCCGTGCTGCGGCTGAAGCCGTTGATGTGGACTATAAGGTTTTGAAAGCGGTGGTGAGCGTCTCCGATGCGATTGGCGACAAGGCCCCGCAGATACATCCGGAAGCCAAGAACAATATCATTTACGATTGGGAGATCGGGGATGAGGCGGCCACCGATGCGGCTTTTGCCAATGCTGCCAATATCGTCGAGATGGATGTGCGCAACAACCGGTTGGCCCCCAATCCGATGGAACCGCGCTCGGCACTGGCGCAATATGATGCGGCAGAAGACCATTTTACGCTTCATACAACCTCCCAGAACCCCCATGTGGCACGGCTGGTGCTGTCGGCCTTCTATCAGGTGGCACCGGAGAACAAGCTTCGGGTGATCGCGCCGGATGTGGGTGGCGGCTTTGGTGCCAAGATCTTCATCTACCCCGAAGAGATTGTCTGCCTTTGGGCGGCCAAGAAGGCGCGCGTTGCCGCGGTTAAATGGACGGCGGACCGGTCTGAAGCTTTTGTAACCGATGCCCACGGGCGGGACCATGTCTCAACGGCGAAGATGGCCTTTGATGCCAACAACAGGATTACCGGGTTCAAGGTGGATACACTGGCGAACCTCGGGGCCTATATGTCGCTCTTCTCGTCATCAGTCCCGACCTATCTTTATGCAACGCTGCTGTCAGGCCAGTATAATATCCCGAACATCCACGCGAATGTGCGCGCCATCTACACCAATACGGTGCCGGTGGATGCCTATCGCGGGGCAGGTCGTCCCGAGGCGAGCTATCTGATCGAGCGGATGTTGACGGCTTCTGCCCGTCAACTGGGTGTTGATCCAGCTGAACTGCGGCGCACGAACTTCGTTCAGGAATTCCCGCACCAGACACCTGTCATCATGTGTTATGATGCCGGCGACTTTGGCGTATCGCTTGATGCGGCGATGGCGGCATCGGACTATGCCAATTTTGAGAAACGCCGCAAGAAGTCGGAAAAGAACGGCATGCTGCGGGGTATTGGCATGTCATGCTATATTGAAGCCTGTGGCATTGCGCCGTCAGCTGCTGTTGGCTCTCTCGGTGCCGGTGTTGGCCTTTGGGAATCAGCCGAAGTTCGGGTTAACCCGGTTGGCACTGTGGAAGTGCTCACCGGTTCCCACAGCCATGGTCAGGGGCATGAGACGACCTTTGCCCAATTGATCACCGATCGTTTTGGTCTTCCAAAAGAGAACATTCAGATTGTTCATGGTGATACGGACAAGGTTCAGTTCGGTATGGGAACCTATGGCTCCCGTTCCGGTGCTGTTGGCATGTCGGCCATTGAGAAAGCGCTCGACAAGGTTGAGACCAAGGCCAAGAAGATCGCCGCCCACATGCTTGAGGCCTCCGAAGGGGACATTGAGATCAAGGACGGTGAGGTTATGGTCAAGGGCACGGACAAGAAGCTCTTGTGGCATGAGATCTGCCTTGGGGCCTATACCGCCCACAACCTGCCCGAGGGCATGGAGCCCGGCCTGAAAGAGGGGGCGTTCTACGACCCTGCCAACTTCACCTTCCCCGCCGGTTGTTACATCTGCGAGGTGGAGGTTGACCCGCAAACCGGCACAACCAAGATCGAACAGTTTGTAGCTGCTGATGACTTTGGCAAGATCATCAATCCGATGATTGTTGAAGGTCAGGTGCACGGGGGTCTCACCCAGGGTATCGGTCAGGCGATGATGGAAAACGCCGTCTATGACGATGATGGCCAGCTTCTCTCAGCATCCTATATGGATTACTGCATGCCACGGGCGGACGATGTGCCAAGCTTCCAGGTCTCAGCCACGGAAACCCTGTCCCCAAGCAATCCGCTTGGTATCAAGGGTTGTGGAGAGGCCGGCGCCATCGGTGCACCACCGGCGGTGATCAATGCCATCACCGATGCCATCGGCCACGAGAACCTCACCATGCCAGCCAGCCCGCAAAACGTGTGGACTGCACTGAACATGGCGGAAGCCGCTGAATAGGGGGCTCATGATGTTGGCTTCAATAAATCCCGAGCAAGCAATGGGCGAAGCCAGCAACGTGAACTCAATAAATCAAGAACTCAAAACGCTGATTAAAGCGAGCGAAGAGCGAGCCGGTGCTTATGCACCGCGCCTGCGCAGCGAAAGCCCAAAGACCCGCAGGGTCACAGGGCTGACAGCGTGAGCACAAACAAAGGAAACGATTATGTATGAAACATCCTATTCCCGCGCCAAAGACGCAGCCGATGCCGCCAAGCAAATGAAGGCGGCAGACGACGGGGCTTACCTGTCCGGTGGCATGACACTCCTGCCGACCATGAAACAGCGGTTAGCGGCCCCGTCCGATCTGATTGATCTAACCCATATCAAGGATATGGACGCCATTAATGTCACCCGTAAGGACGTCACCATTGGTGCCGCCGCCACCCACGGTTCTGTGGCGACCCACGCCAAACTAATGAAGGTCTGCCCGAGCCTGTGCGCCCTCGCTTCCCATATCGGTGACCCCCACGTGCGCAATCGGGGCACCATCGGCGGTTCCATCGCCAATAATGACCCGGCAGCCGATTACCCCTCCGCCATGCTGGCGCTTGATGCCACCATCGTCACCAACAAGCGCAAGGTAAAGGCCGACCGTTTCTTCACCGGCATGTTTGAAACGTCCCTGAAAGAAGGCGAGTTCGTCAAGGCCGTAACCTTCACAGCCCCCAAACGCGGCGCCTACGCCAAATTCCCCAACCCCGCATCCCGCTACGCCATGGCCGGGGTCTATGTCGCAGATCACGGCAAAGGCGCAGTGCGCGTTGGTGTAACAGGAGCTTCCCAAGGCGGCGTCTACCGCGCCAAAGACATGGAAAAGGCCCTCGCCAATGACTTCTCCGCCGACGCCATAGCAGACTGCAAAGTCGACACCGACGACATGCTCGAAGACATCCACGCAACAGCACCATACAGAGCAAACCTCGTCAAAGTAATGGCCAAAAAAGCCGTAAACAAAGCGGCAGAGTAACAACACGCTGACATCAACGCAGATATAGAATGACAAAGGGCGGCAATCATGTCGCCCTTTTTATTGGAGAAACCCGAATCAACCCTCCCCTTGTCATTGTCGCTACAGCGACAATCCAGAACCGCACATTCAAAACCAACCGCACTGGATGCCCGCCAAAAGCGGGAATGACAAAGGTGAGATGGGATAAACGGGGTCGAGATGTGCGGTGACGAAGGCTGCTATCTCAAATCTCTAGCCGGAATCCGATAGACTTGGCCTTCACCGCGCATGAGCGCGTGGAATTTACGGCCTCCAAAAAGGCCGTCATAGGTGGGATCGAGAACATCCAGCCCGCCGGTATAGGCTCCAAAGCTGGGCATGATCATGCGGGTGCGGGATGCGGCAAAACAGGAGCGGCGCACTGATCGGCCGCGGCGGACCAAACGTGCCTTTGGGTGGAGGTGACCGGCAATTTCTCCGGCCATCGCACCGACCTGTGGTTCGTGCCGCAAGGTCAAGTTACCTAAACGGAGTTCATTCAGGTTCGTACCCCCCAAGCCAATGGGCGGTTCCGGGTCATGGTTTCCGGTGATCCACACCCATTCCCTCCCCTGCATCAGGCTTTGTAAAAACTGCTGATCATCTGGCACCAACCGTTCCGAGGCTTCTCTATCGTGGAAGGAGTCCCCCAAGGCGATAACGCGCTCTGGCCGCCATTTATCGAGGCACACAGAAAGCCGCGTAAGTGTCGCCTTCGTATCATAAGGCGGCAAAAGCTGGCCGCGGCGGGCGAAGGATGAGCCTTTTTCCAGATGCAGATCGGCGACTAGCAGGGCCTGTTCGGCTGGCCAATAGGCAACGCCTGCCGCATCTGCAACAAGCTCCGCTCCGTTTACCGCGTGAATGCAATTCCCCCGATAGTCGTGCTCGGATAAACCCGCCGCATCATCGGCAAAATTAAAAGCTGTCTGTTCGGCAATTTGTGCCATCAGTCGATCATCATCCAATTGCTCCGGGCTTCCGCCCTTTTGGGATGATCCGTCCGGATTATTGGAACGCTTGGACTTACGGCCTG
Organism: uncultured Rhizobiaceae bacterium; assembly: GCA_951813045.1. GTDB lineage: Bacteria > Pseudomonadota > Alphaproteobacteria > Rhizobiales > Rhizobiaceae > Pseudahrensia. Next base: position 4,181,701 of record CATOTF010000002.1, on the reverse strand, counting down.
AATTTTCTGGCCGACGAAATGAATAGGACGAATCACTCAAGACTGCACCTTACACATTTTAGCATCACACCGTCATCGCCTCTGAAATGAGATTTTCGGCCGCCTCCGCCAGAAGCGTTTCATTCGCTTCACCCGGTACTGATTCACGGCCGATCTCCAGCATGATGGGAACCGCAAGCGGTGAAACCTGATCGAGATCTTTATGCAGGATTTGCCCCTTTATACGCGCCAAAAGGTCGCCGAGCCGATGGATATCCAGCAGGCCGGTTGCCGCATCCTCGCGGGTTGCCTGCATTAAAATATGATCCGGTTCGTGTTCCCGCAGCACGTCGTAAATTAGGTCGGTTGAGACGGTGAGCTGACGGCCCGTCTTTTCCTTGCCCGGAAAATTCTTCTCAATCAGCCCCGCAATCAGAGCGCATTGGCGGAAGCTGCGTTTGAGCATGAAACTGTCCTCCATCCACGCTTCCAGATCATCCCCCAGCATGTCTTCATCAAACAGGGAGGCGAGAGACAGATCACCGCTCCGGAACTTCGCTCCCATATCATCAAGACCCCAGATACAAATGCAATAATCTGTTGCCACAAACCCTGTTGGTCGGGCGCGAGCACGTTCAAGCCGTTTGGTCAGCAGCATGCCGAGAGATTGGTGAGCGAGGCGGCCTTCAAATGTATAGGCCACAAGATAAAACTTATCGCCGCGGGGAAATGTCTCCACCAGCATTTCATCGAGCTTCGGCATGACCGATTTTTTCTTTTGAATGCGCAGCCATTCGGCAACCTGTGGCGGCAGGCCGCTCCAGGATTTCGGCTTCGAGAGCATTTCACGAATGTGTTTTGCAAGATATGTGCTCAAGGGAAATTTTGATCCGGCATACATGGGCACCATCGGATCTTTGGAAACCGTCGGCGTAACAATTGCTTCGTTTTCACGAATGCCTTCAAATCGCACCACCTGACCACCAAACATGAAGGTGTCGCCATAGACCATTTGTTCGAGAAAATACTCCTCAAGCTTGCCGAGTGAGCGGCCACCTCGGGTCGCCATGAGGCCCTTGCTGTCCCGTTTGACAAATTTCAACATCCGCACGGTCATCGCCGGTGCTTCATATATCGTACCGGCGTTTAACCTGTATTGCTGGGCGAAGCGAGGATGGGTCAACCGCCATGACCCGTCGCTCGTCTGTTTGATTTTTGCGTAGCGCTCATAAGTTTTAAGCGCATAGCCGCCCGTCGCCACAAATCGAATACTGCGGTGAAATGTATCCCAATCGAGCTCCGCATAGGGTTTGGCACTGATAATTTCCTTGTAGAGGTCATCCTCGTCAAACGGCCCGGCAACCGCCATGCCAAATATATGCTGGCAAAGGACATCAAGCGCCCCTTCGCGCAAAGGAGGTGTGTCCTGATGGCCCAGATAGTTGGCATCCAGCGCGGCTTTACATTCCATGACCTCGAAACGATTGGCAGGCACAAGCACCGCGCGGGACGGCTCATCCATACGGTGGTTGGCGCGGCCAATACGTTGGGCCAAACGGCTTGCCCCTTTCGGCGCGCCAATGTGCAAAACGAGGTCCACGTCTCCCCAGTCGATACCAAGATCGAGTGTCGAGGTGGCAACAACGGCGCGTAGGGCGTTTACCGACATGGCGGCCTCCACCTTGCGCCGTTGACCAACATCGAGCGATCCGTGGTGAAGGGCAATTGGCAGACTGTCTTCGTTGATACGCCAGAGGTTCTGAAACAGGAATTCGGCCTGGCTGCGGGTGTTCACGAAGAGAATTGCAGTTCGGGCAGTCTTTATGGTCTCGTATATTTCACCAACTGCATGGCGGGCGGAATGGCCGGACCACGGCAGGCGTTCTTTGGTATCGAGAATGTTGATTTGCGGTTTAGCCCCACCGTCCACCGTAATGAGCACTGCTTCGTGGTCCACCCGCGTGTCGTCTCTATTTTGCCCAACAAGCCAACGCTGAAGGTCGGAAGGTTTTGCAACGGTTGCGGAAAGGCCGATGGTTTGAAGCCCGGGCCGCAGCTTTCTCAAACGGGCCAGACCGAGGGACAACAGATGTCCTCGTTTTGAGGTTACCAATGAATGTAACTCGTCAAAGATCACATATTTGAGGTCCGAGAAAAAACGTCCGGCGTCTTTATTAGCAATGAGGAGTGCCACTTGTTCCGGCGTTGTGAGCAGAATGTCCGGCGGCATGAGTTTTTGCCGTTGGCGGCGGTGGGAAGGTGTATCCCCCGTGCGCGTCTCAACGGTGACCGGCAGGCCCATTTCTTCAATAGGCGTCTCGAGGTTGCGTTTGATATCAACCGCCAGCGCTTTGAGCGGCGAGATGTAAAGGGTGTGGATACCACGGTGGGCTTCGCCCGGCTTGCGGGGTGGACGTATGGCAATATCGGTCAATGCCGGCAAAAAACCCGCGAGTGTTTTACCGGCGCCGGTTGGCGCTATCAGGAGCGTTGAATGCCCCTGTTGTGAGCGGGCAAGCAAATCCAATTGGTGGAGCCGTGGTGCCCAACTGCGCTCATCAAACCAGCGTAAAAACAGGTCAGGGAGAAGCGCATCTTCGCTCTCCGCTTCAACCGGTTTGATTTTGGTTCCAATCGACATGACCCTATCGTAAACACTTCACCATGTTCGTCGACCATAAATCCTTTGCGCTCGTATCAGCTTTATTGTTGGCTGGATGCACTGAGCCATCCCAAACCGGCGAAAGCGACGCATTCTTTTCCGGGAATATGGTTCTTGCCATATCGTGGCAGTCGGCTTTTTGCGAAACCCGTCCGCGCCTACCGGAATGCCGCACGCAAAATGCGGCGCGATATGATGCCGACCATTTTTCCCTGCACGGGCTGTGGCCGCAACCGCGCAGCAAGGCTTATTGCGGTGTCGACGATAAAACCCAAAATCTCGACAGACGGCGAAAGTGGAAGCAGCTTTCAGGGCTTGGACTGTCTGATGCCCTAAAAGAAAAACTCTGGAAAATCATGCCAGGGGCAAGATCATACCTTCACCGTCACGAATGGATTAAACACGGAACCTGTTATTCGAAATCACCGGAAACCTATTACGCCCACTCCATAAGCCTGATGGACACAATAAATGCATCATCGGTGCGAGACCTGTTTGCGAATAACCGTGGGAAATCGCTGAGTGGCGGAGCGATCAGAAATGCCTTTGACGAGGCTTTTGGTGATGGCGTTGGGGCGCGGGTTCGCATTGCCTGCAAGCGCGACGGGCGTCGCGAAATCATCACCGAAATCACACTTGGGTTGGCAGGAGCAATAACCGATAGGCCCGATATTACCGCCCTATCCCTCGCTGCACCCAAAACCAAAGCGGGCTGTCCGTCGGGTATCGTCGACCCGGTAGGTTTTCAATAGGTAGTTTGATTAAATCGCTTTTGATGCAGGAAGAACAATTACAAACCTCGAACCCGGTGTATCGTCTTCTTTCAACTCAATAGTACCGCCATGGGCACGAATGAGCTCGGCGGCAATTGCAAGGCCGAGACCTGTACCACCCCGGCTTCCTGATCCGCTGAAAGCGGTAAACAGGTTTTTACGAGCCTCCGCTGGAAAACCAGGACCAGTATCAGACACTGTGATCGTCACCGATGTATCATCGCGAAGCGCCTGGATTGTTAACCGCTTGATTAGCGCATTTTCACCCATGCCTTCCATGGCCTGAACCGCATTTCGAGAAAGATTCAATAAAACACGGAATAATTGCTCAGCGTCAGCTTCTACCTCCAATTTCGGGTCGACACCGTTAACCCAATCAATATCGCGGTCGACACATTTGTATTCGTCCAGTGAAAGCGCTTCGGCAACTTCAACACACAGGCGGTGCAGGTCTACAATCCCGCGTTGGGGAATCGCTTCTCCGGCTTTACCATAATCGAGAACCGATTTTGTATAATCGGCAGCCCTGTCGATGGTACGCACCAATCGAGGCGCAAGACGTTGAGCAACCGGGTCTTCTGACAACGTGAGGCGGTCTGAAAACAGGGATGCGGAGGCCAATATATTGCGCAAGTCATGATTAATTTTGGATACCGCCAACCCCAAATCTGCCAAATGCCGTTGCTGCTGGATCGTCCCTCGCACCTGTTTCTGCATGGAACTGAATTGCTCTTCTGCAACCCCAATTTCATCGCGCCTGCCCGATGGGTCAATCATCAGAGCCGAGTTCTCAGGATCGTTGGAAAACGCCAGCATGGCGCGGGACATGCGTTGCATGGGCCGGATGAGAAACGCCCGTAATGTCATAAAAACCACAAGACCAGTAAAAAATCGATATCGCCAACGAAATGAGCAGGACGTTTCCGGCGTACATTAACATCGCATCACGTAATGGCTTTTCATTCATCAAAAGCTCAAGCGTACCATTTCTTTGTTTCATGGGGCCGTACACCCGAATTGTCCGGTCTCCACCAAACATCAGCGTGTCCATAGCGTCAGCAATTGACCGTACCGCCTGCAATCGTCCAGGTGCTTCCAACATGATATGGCGGTGAACGTTATAGGGTAGCTCATTTGAAGCCAGTATCTGACTGGCGCCGTCACGCCGCACCACCATCATTTCGGTCTGGGTTAACGAGAGTAGTTCTTTTTGAATGTTTTCTGGAACATCTTCGCCGGTGATTTTTTCAAGAACCAATGATGTTGCTTCACCTGTAACAAAATGATCGGCGAGCCAGGTCAATCGAAAATTGGCCACCGATGGTACGAAAACGAATACTTCGGTGAGCATGATGACGAATATCGTCAATACCAGCAATTTTCCCGAAAGGCCGCGGGGTAGAATTTTCTTGAGTAATCCCTTCGGGCCCTCACCATCAAGTTTTCCATCATCCGTCAATAAATCTAATTCCGCTTATCAGGTTACCTAACCATTAGAATGATAATCAATTTTTGGCAAAACCATATCATCCAAATCCCCGGAGGAACCGGACTACTCCCCTCACAAATGGTTTTTTCGTTGATGGTGCGTAGAATGTGGTTGCCGCCCGTTTGCCAATTTCACTCATGGTGGGATAAGGCGAAACATAGGCTGCGATATCCTTTACTTTCAACTCCTGAGAGATCGCCAAAGCCCACATGTTCATCATTTCACCGGCCATTGCCCCAGCGATTGAAACACCTTCGATTTTGCCATTTTTCCGGGTGATGATTTTTACAAGACCCGTTGTCTTTTTTTCCGCCTGCGCCCGGTCATTCTCGGCATAGGGCCAACGCAGGATTGTAATATCCTTGAACTCTTCCCTTGCTGTTTCTTCCGTGTGGCCAATGTGGGCGAGCTCCGGGTCCGTATAGGTACACCAGGGGATAATATGCGTATTTTCCTGAGCTTTCATGCGGAACAGAATCGCCCTGATAACCAGACCTGCATGGTAACCGGCGACATGGGTAAATTGTAATCCACCGGCGACGTCACCAATTGCGTAGACTTTCCTGTTGGTCGTACGCATGGATTTATTAACCTTGATGCCCTTACGGGTATACTCAACTCGCGCTTTTTCAAGACCGAGACCATCCACAGTTGCAGCGCGTCCGGTGGCCAGCAGAAGCGTATCCCCATCAATCTGTTCTGAACCATCATCCGATTCAAGGTGAACACGGATTTTACTATTCCCTGACTTTTCAACTCTGGTGACTTTTGTAGCTTCGCGAATCGCTACCCCTTCACCGCGGATTTTGTCCAACACGATAGCCGCCAGTTCCGGATCATCCCCCCCAAGGGCCCTGTAACCCTCGATAACCGTTACTTTTGCACCAAGCCGACTGTGGGCTTGAGCCATTTCCAGACCAATTGGGCCTGCACCAATTACGATGAGATGGGCGGGCTTTTTTGTTCGCTCAAATATCGTCTCATTCGTCTCATATTCGACGTCATCAAGACCCGGAATTGGCGGAATAAATGCTGACGACCCGGTCGCAACCACTATGCGGCGGGGTTTAATTTTCACATCACCTGCAATAATGGTTTTCTTATCTACAAAGCGCGCATGTTCCTGAATAACCGTAACCCCAAGCGATTCAAAGCGCTCCACACTGTCCATGGGGGCTATTGTTTCAATCACCCCCTGCACATGGTCATGCACCTTGCGGAAATTTATTTCCGGTTCCACATCACCACCGTTTCCGGCATTGACACCAAATTTCGGTGCCTCTCTCATGGATTGGGCATGTTTGCCTGTAGCAATCAGCGCTTTTGAAGGTACACATCCATAATTGAGACAATCACCACCCATCTTGCCTTTTTCAATGAGTATAACGTCGACGCCAAAGGACGCGGCCACTGAGGCCACAACAAGTCCGCCGGAGCCACCCCCGATGACACAAATGTCGGGTTTTAGTATTTCTGGCATGGGGTGCTCCAAAAAACGGACAAGTTTTGAGATATCAAATTTGGCAATAAAGCAGTCTGTTCAACATGCAACATGTATTCAATCAATAGGATGAAACTGAACTTTCCGCGAGACGCGTGTTATCGGGATAGTCGTCCAAGCCCACAGCGACGTCATCTACTTGATTGTGACGATAATCAATTACGAAACCGGCATTTAATGAATTGATGCTGATAAAATCGGAACAGCCAGAATTGGGCAAATGTCACGTTGACTCACAACCATAGCCTGCTTATACACCGCAAAACGCGACGATTGGGTGATAACCCTGCCTTGCTTTGGTTTTTCTTAACCTGTTGAGCGCAAGTAACGCCGCATATATATCGAAGATTCAATAAAGAGGGCCGGTGAAATGACCGGCGTGATGATATGAAACGCACTTATCAGCCCAGCAAACTGGTTCGCAAACGTCGCCACGGTTTCCGCTCACGTATGTCAACACCAGGTGGACGTCGTGTGGTAGCCAAACGCCGGGCTCATGGCCGTAAAAAGCTCTCAGCTTAACCCTGTCAGCTCGATATCGGCTGACCGGTTGAGAGACCGGGCAGACTTTCTAAAGGCACGAAATGGAGCGCGTTCGCATGAGCGCGCTTTTGTTTTGCAGTTGAGACAACGCAACCCTGAAGAAAAAGGCTGTGGTACCGACAAATTTCGCATCGGATTTACCGTTACAAAAAAAATTGGGAACGCGGTTATTCGTAACCGGATTAAGAGACGTCTGCGAGCTGCAATTGCTCACGCTGATCTCCCTGCAAGCTGCAGTGGTCAAGATGCTGTAATAATCGCACGGCATAATGCGCTGGAAATTCCTTTTTCGCAGTTGGTTGACGACGTTAATCACGGCCTGCGAAACGCAGCGTTTTCCAAATCCAGGCGATCAAAAAATCAAAGTGATGAATAGTCTTGTTGCAAATCGTGAGCAGTCGGGGCAGAAACGGCGCGCAACCTGACCGCTTTCAACAGGCACAGATCGAAAATCACCACTGGAATGTTATTTCCTCGTAAAAAACACACTACTCCCTCTTCCCCCGGACACCTTTCCTACCCACTTCTTCAAGAAATATTCCAAGACAGGCCCTTTGATGGACAACCAACGCAACTTCATTCTCGCAGCTGTATTATCGCTGGCGGTTGTATTTTTTTGGCAAATGCTGGTGATCAGCCCGCGCCTTGAAAAAGAACGGGCCGCAGCCGAAGCCCAACAGGCGCTGGTAAAACAAGAAGCAGCGGGAAATAGCGTAGTTACCGACACCGATACTGTGACGCCGGGCGTCCCGTCCCAACCAAATGTGGAAGGAAATAGTCAAGCAAGTGTTCCCGGGGCAACTGCTGAAGCGACAAGTGTTGAGACAGCCGGCCGTATCGAATTCAACTCTGACAAGCTGGACGGAACAATCAACCTCAAGGGCGCCCGTATTGATGATTTGAACCTGGCCCAGTATCGCGAAACTATCGACCCTGACAGTGCAGAAATTAAACTCCTGATCCCGGCTAGCAATGAGAACGCCTATTTTGCGGAATTCGGCTGGTCGCCCAACAAAGATGCGGGCGCTCTGCCCGGCCCATCCACGATCTGGAAGCAAGTTGGGGCAGGTAATCTTACTCCTGCAAACCCTGTCATCCTCGAATATCAAAACGACAAGGGCCTGACGTTTACGCGCAAGATTGAGCTGGACGACAATTATATGTTCACCGTCTCAGATACGGTACGTAACACCGGTGCTGCAGCTGTTTCCATCAAGCCCTATGGCCGTATCGCGCGTTTTGGCAACCCGGAAGTAACCGGTATCTACGTCCTGCACGAGGGGTTGGTGGGTTCGATTGGGGATCAGGGCCTCGATGAATATGACTACGGTGATATTGAAGACGAAAAACAGGTTACCAAGGAAAAAGCCGATAGCGGCTGGCTTGGCATTACCGATAAATACTGGGCAACTGCGCTCATCCCCAGCGGCACGTTTACCGCCCATTACAATTATTATTCCAGCGGGCGCCCATTTTATCAAAGCGACTTTCTGAGCGATGCTGTCTCTATTGCAGCCGGTGGCGAGACCACTGTATCAAACCGGCTTTTCGCTGGTGCCAAGAAAGTCGATATTATCGACGCCTATCGGGATGACTTAAACATTCCGCTGTTTGACAAAATCATCGACTGGGGCTGGTTTTATTTCATCACCAAACCTTTGTTCAGCGTAATGAACTGGGTTTATCTGGCGGTTGGCAACTTTGGTGTTGCGATTCTGATCGTCACGGTCCTTTTAAAAATTCTGTTTTTTCCACTGGCCAATAAATCATACGCCTCAATGGCGAATATGAAGAAAGTGCAGCCGGAAATGGCGGCCATCAAGGAACGCCACGGGGACGACAGGCAGGCTCAGCAAAAGGCCATGATGGCCCTGTATAAGGAGAAAAAGATCAATCCGGCATCCGGTTGTTGGCCGGTCTTGATCCAGATCCCGGTATTCTTCGCGCTCTATAAGGTCATCTACGTTACGATAGAAATGCGCCAAGCTCCGTTCTTTGGCTGGATTCAGGACCTTTCCGCGCCCGACCCCACGTCCATATTTAACCTGTTCGGTCTCCTGCCGTTTGAAGTGCCGCTGTTCCTGATGATCGGCGTTTGGCCGCTGCTTATGGGCATTACCATGTTCATCCAGATGCAGATGAACCCGACCCCGCCAGACCCAACCCAGCAGATGATCTTTAAGTGGATGCCGGTTGTTTTCACCTTCATGCTGGCCACATTCCCGGCCGGACTTGTGATCTATTGGGCCTGGAACAACTTCCTGTCGATCCTTCAACAGGGCACAATCATGAAACGGCAGGGCGCGAAGATCGAGTTATTCGACAATCTACGCAGTATGTTCAGCAAGAAAAAAGAAACGAGCTGACATAATTCATGCCAAATAAGAGGACATAAACATTTCTTTATGTCCTCTTGTGCTTTTCAAAAATGACTGCTAAACCGCCGCCAAATATGCGTAGCAAGACGCCTGCGCATAGCTTTGCTTGCTAATAACTACCCGAACAACACCCTGAAACGAGGATGCCATCATGGCTGACAACGATTACATCGTAAAAGATATTGCGCTTGCTGACTTTGGCCGCAAGGAACTGGATATTGCAGAAACAGAAATGCCAGGCCTGATGGCGCTTCGCGAGGAGTTTGGTGATAGCAAGCCACTTAAAGGCTCACGCATTGTCGGTTCTTTGCACATGACAATCCAGACAGCTGTTTTGATTGAAACGCTTGTTGCATTGGGCGCGGATGTGCGCTGGGCATCCTGTAATATCTATTCAACACAAGACCATGCCGCATCCGCAATCGCAGCGTCGGGCGTCCCGGTGTTCGCCATCAAAGGTCAATCGCTGGAAGAGCATTGGGATTATCTTGATCGGTCTTTCATGTTCCCGGAAGGGGCAAACCTTATTCTCGACGATGGTGGCGATGCCACACTTTACGTTCTTTTAGGCGCACGTGCTGAAGCCGGTGAAGATATCATTCCTGTCCCTTCTTCCGAGGAGGAAGAGGTGATTAAGGCGCAGATCAAGAAACGGATGGAAGCAAGCCCCGGTTGGTTCACGAAAACCCGTGATGATATTCAAGGCGTATCAGAAGAAACCACGACTGGCGTTCACCGTCTTTACGATCTGCATAAGCAGGGTCAGCTCCCTTTCCCGGCGATCAACGTCAACGATTCAGTCACAAAATCGAAATTCGATAATAAATATGGTTGTAAAGAATCTCTGGTCGACGGTATCCGCCGCGCAACCGACACCATGATGGCTGGTAAAACTGCCGTTGTTTGCGGATATGGCGACGTTGGCAAGGGGTCTGCTGCATCCCTTCGTGGCGCTGGCGCCCGCGTCAAAGTGACAGAAATCGACCCAATTTGCGCCCTTCAGGCTGCAATGGACGGTTTCGAGGTTACCACTCTTGAAGATGCCGTTGCGGACGCTGATATCTTTGTCACAACAACCGGTAACAAAGACATTATCCGCATCGAACACATGCGCGCAATGAAAGACATGGCGATTGTCGGCAACATCGGCCACTTTGATAATGAAATTCAGGTCGCAAACCTGAGCAATTTGAAAATGACAAACATCAAAGACCAAGTGGATATGTATGAAATGCCATCAGGCAACCGCATGATCCTGTTGTCACAGGGCCGTCTGTTGAACCTTGGTAACGCTACAGGTCACCCGTCTTTCGTAATGTCTGCATCTTTCACCAATCAGGTTCTGGCCCAGATTGAGCTTTGGACCAAGGGGGATGAGTACAACAACGAAGTTTACATCCTTCCCAAGCACCTTGATGAGAAGGTTGCACGCCTGCACCTTGCCAAGATTGGTGTGAAGCTGACGGAACTGGAAACTGAACAGGCTGACTATATCGGCGTTTCCGTCGATGGACCTTATAAGCCAGAACACTACCGTTACTAAAAACATACCAGCGCGGGGCAAGTGTTAACCCCGCGTTTACCATAAAAAAGTTACCACGGTCGTACATCTTTGCCGGTGTGCGTCCGTTTTCGTTTTGTGCCCCTCGCGCCGGATTCACAGGTGCGTTAAATTGAAACGAATCAGCGTGCACAACACGCCGTTTATATTGACAACAACAGGTCCCTGTAGCGTGTTCGGACCGTAATCTGGCGAAACGAACACATGGGCCTGTCGCGCAGTATCATTGCCAACATATTTCGCTCAGCAACCTTGTCACCTGTCGGCATATTTATGACCGCAGCATCAGCGTCAGCTCAATCCACTTCGATAATCGATTTCATTCCCGATCAACGCGTCGCTAGCAGCGGAACCATGCTGATAATCTTTGTCGGCGCATTCGCCTTTGCCATGTGGTCTGCGACATGGCTCATACGTGAGCGGCGCCAGCTTGAAGAAAACAACCGGGCCTCAGCACTGGAGTTGGCCGACCTTAAAGCGCGACACGAACGGGCGCAGGCACTGCTGGATGTACCGGACCAGAGGGTCGTGATATGGGAAACACTGGACGGAGCGCCCGTCTGCCGCGGTAATTTACCGCCCAATACGGGCGCACCCGCCGCTCCGGAACAATTTATAGGGTTCGGCACATGGATGACGCCTCAATCTGCCCAGTCGTTTGAGCATGCGGTCAGCCGTCTGCGTCAACGCGCTGAAGCATTTGATCTGACTGTCGAAACAAAATCGGGTCTGGTGATAGAGGTTCAGGGGCGAACTTCCGGCTCCCATGCATTTGTCCGGTTTATCGGTTTAAGTGGTGACCGCGCAGCACTCGCTTCACTTGAGACTCAGCATACCCGACTGATGCAAACAACCGATACGATGAAATCTTTGCTGGAATCGATACCGTTTCCAGTCTGGTTGCGGGATGCATCCGATCAACTGACTTGGGCGAACGGTGCCTATATCAACGCGGTTGACGCTGAATCCCTCGACAAGGCGTGCCAGGATAACAGCCATTTGCTGGATGCCGGCGACCGTAAGAAAATAATAACGAAACACCAGGAAGGTCGGCAAGACACTGCCGTAAGTAATTTCAACGGCAGATTACCAACAACTGTATCCGGTGACCGTCGCATGATGGATGTAAGCGAAGTAGCCTATGAAGGGGGCTCCGCTGGTCTTGCCGTTGATATGAGTGAAGTTGAGGACGTCCAGGCCAATTTACGCAGAACACTTGAAAGTCATGCCCAAACCATGAATCAACTGGCTACTGCGGTTGCCATATTCGACGACAAACGCCACCTCACATTTCATAATCAGGCCTTTGAAAACCTCTGGCAACTTGAAGGAGGTTTACTTGAGGGTGAGCCCGACAATGGTCAATTGTTCGACGCATTGCGGGACGCCAAGAAGATTGCCGAGCAGCCTGACTTTACCAAATGGCGCAATGAACTTCTCAGTGTCTATGAAGCGACACAACCGGAAGAACATTGGTGGCATTTACCGGACGGCCGTACCTTGCGGGTCGTGGCAACACCTCAAAAACAGGGCGGAGTAACCTGGGTTTTTGAAAACATCACCGAGCAACTGGCCATGGAAAGCCGTTACATTGCCATGACGCAGGTGCAGGGCGAGACGCTGGATAATCTTTCAGAAGCAATCGCCGTGTTTACGCCGGACGGTCGTCTGAAATTGTCAAACCCGTCTTTCCAGAAGCTCTGGGAGCTGGAAGACGAACAGGTTGCGGCGGAAACACCAATTGCTCAACTTACTGCGCATTGCCGCAGCTTCATGGAAGATGCATCGCTGTGGGATGATTTCAGTACAAACATTACCGGCGTTCTTGATGCCCGCACTACACAAAGTGGCCGGATGCAGCTCGTGGCAGGAAAAGTGTTGGATTACGCTCTGGTTCCGCTTCCCAACGGCCAGACCCTTCTCAGTTTTGCGGATATCACAGACAGCGTGAATCTTGAACACACCTTAAAAGAGCGAAATGAAGCCCTTGAAGCGGCGCAGCATCTTAAAAATGCATTTATTGAACATGTATCATATGAATTCCGCACACCGCTTACAAATATCAAGGGTTTTGCGGAAATGCTCGATCAACGGGCGCTCGGACCACTGAACGAAAAGCAGGCCGAATATATCGGGCATATCGCCTCATCATCGAACGTCTTGCACGCATTGGTGGATAATTTGTTGGACCTGGCAACCGTCGATGCTGGAATTATGGAACTCGATCTGCAGCAAATTAAGATCAAGGAAACGATGCGCGCTGCTGCCAGAAGTGTAGCGGATATGCTTCAGGAAAAACGCATTACATTAAACATCAAGCAAGGCCATACATCTCAAAACACTAACCATTTCGTTGCCGACGCATCCCGGGTTCAACAAATTCTGTTTAACCTCCTGTCCAACGCGATAAGCTTTTCCCCAGAAAACAGTAATGTGATGATGGAAAGCGAAGTCGAGAATAATGCCGTTATTTTACGGATAACTGATTCCGGCCCCGGTATTCCCGAAGAATTAAGGGGCACTCTGTTCGAGCGTTTCAACAGCCAGTCGCATGGCACCGGGCGTCGAGGGGCCGGGCTTGGCTTGTCCATTGCCCGTTCGTTGATCAAACTACACGGCGGAACCTTGGAGCTGGATGACACAATTACGCAAGGCGCCTGTTTTGTTTGCACGTTTCCATTGATGCCGGAAGCTGACACAACGCCCGCCAGAGAAGCAGCACAGTAGTAACGCCAACGTGTCTCAGTTGATATTTCACAGCCAAGATGAATGCGAAACAGCGCAATTCGCCGAGAGCTTGGCAATGGCCCTTACACCCGGCGATCTCGTAACGCTAAGCGGCGATTTGGGTGCAGGCAAAACAACATTGGTTCGCGCCCTTATTCGAGCCGGTCTTGGCGATGCGCACGCGGAGGTACCAAGCCCCACATTTACGCTTTTACAAAGCTACGAGGGCTTGCCATTTGGATCGCTTGCACATCTTGATCTTTACCGGCTTGAACACCCGGACGAATTACAGGAACTCGGGATCGAAGAAGCTCTGGATACAGGTATGGCTATTGTAGAGTGGCCACAAAAGGCTCAAGGGCAACTGCCAACTCCATCCCTCGAGATTACAATAGGTATCAGGTCTGGCGACAAGAGAGATTTTGAGATCAGGGGTAGCGACTCTGCAATGCATCGTATGGAACGAAGCCTGCAAATCAGAGAGTTTCTGGATACAAACAGCCACGCGGATAGCCTTCGAACGCCGTTAACCGGGGATGCATCCACCCGTTCCTACGAGACAATAACGCCCCAATGCGAGCCTCGACACGACGCAGTTATTTTAATGAATGCGCCGGAACAGCCGGATGGCCCTCCCATTCGTGAGGGCATGCCCTATAGCAAGATTGCAAAGCTCGCTGAAAACGTCAGTGCATTCGTCGGTGTGGCGAAGATATTGGAAAACAATGGTTTCAGGGTGCCCAAGATATTTGCCCAAGACCTCGATAGCGGCCTTTTACTGATTGAGAATCTGGGTAATGGCCTGATCATCGATAGCGAACGCAAACCCATTTCCGAGCGATATTTAGCAAGTGTTGAAACGCTGGCGCGAATGCATGAACAGGATTGGAAATTTGATATCGATCTGGGTAGTGGCAAAAAACATATCGTTCCGCCATTTGATCCTTCTGCGATTTTGATCGAGGTTGATTTAACACCGCAATGGTATGCGCCACATGTCTTGGGGAAGCCTCTTTCCGATTCCGCATATCAAAGTTTTGTTGATATCTGGACCGGTCTGGCCAATATTTTACAGCAACACGAGCACAGCCTTTTGCTGCGGGATTTTCATTCACCCAACATCATATGGATGGAAGGTTCACAGGGGAGTGACCGCACAGGTCTTATCGACTTCCAGGACGCACTCATCGGCCCAACAGCCTATGACGTCGCATCCATCGCACAGGACGCCAGGGTTGATGTGAGCGCGGAGTTGGAACAACAACTTGTCGACCACTATTGCGCTTGTCGCAACGAATTAGACGAGCCAACGTTTCGTGAGGCTTATGCGATTATGACAGCTGAGCGGGCAACCAAACTGCTGGGCATATTTGTTCGCCTTTCTAAACGGGACGGGAAACATAATTATCTCAAACACCTTCCCCGTATTGAAACCTACTTAAAACGCTCGCTAACCCATCCCGCACTTGCGCAATATCGTGCCTGGGTAAACAGTATTTTCAAAGTCAGCTAAATAAAGACGATTCGCTAAGATGGGCAACAAACCCAGTGCTAATATTGATCGGGCAATGATTCTGGCTGCCGGGCTTGGAACGCGGATGCGACCGATTACCGCTTCAGTCCCCAAACCGCTGATAGAAGTGGCGGGTAAAACCTTACTTGACCACGCTTTGGATGCTCTGGAAAAGGGTGGCGTTAAAAACACCGTTATCAATGTTCACTATCTGGCGGATCAAATTGAAAGCCATGTGGGCCAACGTACATCATCCAATATATCAATTTCCGATGAACGCAACGAGCTTCTCGATTCCGGTGGCGGGGTGAAAAAGGCCATTAAGGGTTTTCCAGATGGACCATTTTTTATTTTGAATGCGGATTCATTTTGGCTGGATGCCGGACCCTCCACCATCGGAGCGATGCGGAATTTCTGGGACGAAAAATCCATGGATATGGCCCTGCTGCTGGCTCGCCGGGAAGAAGCGGTCGGATTTGACGGGCAAGGTGATTTTTTTGCCGATGGCGCCGGTCATCTGACCCGCCGTGGTGACAGGGAAACAGCGCCCTATATCTACGCTGGAGCGATTATTGCACGGGCAGAAAAACTAAACGCGATCAAGGACAGGAAATTCTCTTTGAACCGGTTGTTTGATGATGCGATAAGCGAAAACCGTTTGTTCGGTTATGTGCTGGATGGCTTATGGCTGCATGTGGGCACACCGCAGGCAATTGATGATGCGCAGGATGCAATATCGGCTTACCAACTGGACAAGGCGGTATGAAACGGGCTGAGCCCAATATCACATCAATTCCACCTGGAGCAACGTTTATCCCCACTCTTGTGGAGGCCTTGCTGGAGGGTCAATTGGTGGCCGGGTTTGCCCCCCGCGACAACCCGTTAGCTCTTGCAAGTGCCACAATCTGGGTACCAACCCGCCGTGCTGTGCGTTCCCTGACAAGTGAATTCGTATCGCAGTTCGATGGCGTGGCAACGATATTACCAACTATCCGCGCGCTGGGTGAGGCGGACGACGATGAATTGACATTCACCAACGGCGGTTATCCGGATGTTCCATCGACGAAAGCAACGATTAACCCGATTGAGCGGCAGCTCATATTATCGCGACTGGTCTTTGCTTGGGCTGAATCCCTCAATCCTGAACAAAAGGCATTGTTTGGCGGCGCCGATATCGTCATTCCTTCTTCCCTTGGAGACGCGGTGCGGTTTGCCGCTGATCTCGCACAACTCATGGACACCGTTGCTACTGAGGAAGCAGACTGGAAATCTCTTAACGATCTTGTACCGTTAGACCATGCCCAATGGTGGCAGTTGACACTTGAATTTTTGAAAATCGCAACATCGGTCTGGCCAAATATCCTGCTCGAAAGAGGGTTGCAGGATGTGTCGGTTTCCAGAACGCGTAATCTGCGGGCCTATGCAGATTTATATGAAAGCAAAGGCAGCAACGGACCGGTTATCGCCGCCGGTTCAACCGGTTCGATACCGGCCACAGCACATCTTCTGAAAGTCATATCCCATATGGATAACGGCGCGGTTGTTTTGCCGGGGCTCGACCGAGATATGGAAGACGAAGTCTGGGCTAAAATTGACCTGCCGGATAATGATCAAAATGATGATGGAACAGCACCTGGCCATCCGCAATATGGTTTAAAACGGCTACTGAATCATTTGGGCACCGATCGCTCCATGGCCGCCATTCCCAACCTGCCCGCCAACTTTAGCGATAAATCCCCAATACTTCGCATCCGCGAACAGATCGTGAGCGAGGCACTGCGTCCATCCCATTCCACCGGACACTGGCAGGATTTTTCTAACCGGCTGATGGACAACCAACGGCAGCAAGCGCTTGAACGGGTAAGCTTGATTGAAGCGAAAGGGGAGCGCGAAGAAGCACTCGCGATTGCCTTGGCTCTACGGGAAACCCTTAACGGCGAGGGAAAAACCGCAGCTCTGGTTACACCGGACCGTAACCTCGCTCGCCGGGTTAGCGCTGAAATGCGGCGCTTTGGAATAGATGTCGATGATTCTGGTGGTCAACCTCTCCGTAATACATCAGAAGGTCGTTTTGTCCGCCTGTTGTTGAAGGTCGCCTATGAAGAGCCTGATCCAATCGCTCTGATCAGCCTTCTCAAACACCCAAATTCCCTATTTGGTGGAAACGCTTTTAAAGCTCGTCATGCGGCTCGCCTGTTTGAGCTGGCAATGTTACGTGGCTCAATCTCGATGCCAATAGCCGGTGAGTATCATGCTCGGTTTACAGAAATTCACAATAAGGTAGTGAGTTTAAAAGGCCGAAATCACCGCTCGCTAAAACGCTTTTCGCCCGAAGACTGGTCAGATCTTAACTGGCTGGTTCAAAGGCTGGATTCAATTTTTGCAGAATTTGAACTTCCAAGTGAAATAAGCAGTACAGCCAGTTTTAACACGCTTATTCGCGAAACAATTTCGACCCTTGAACAGGTTGCACAAAATCAACAGGGTGATCTCACCGAACTATACGGAACCGACAACGGCAAAGAGCTCGCCCGGACATTGACCGAATTGCTGGGCGTCGACCCCCAGTTGACGATTGAGCGTGGGGAATGGCCCAACATTTTTGACGCCTTGATTGCGCAGATTGTGGCGCGCCCGGTTGGTAAAACCCACGCGCGTGTGTCCATATTGGGACCACTGGAAGCCCGGCTTCAATCCTTTGACCGGGTCGTTCTAGGTGGGCTTAACGAAAATTCATGGCCGGCAACTGCCCGCAATGACCCATTCCTTTCCCGACCCATGAAACAGGCCATTGGCTTGCCGACACCGGAAAGGCGCACCGGCCTCGCGGCCCATGACTTTCAAATGATGATGGGCACAAGCGATGTTGTTCTGACACGTTCATTGAAAAGCAACGATGCGCCATCTGTTGCCTCAAGGTGGGTGCAACGGTTGTTGATTGTTGCAGGAGAACATGCGTGCGAGAACATGCGAACAAGGGGACAGGTGTTTCTCGATTGGGCCCGCCAAATGGATACCGGTGAGCAACCTGCTGCCCCCGTAAATCAACCCAGACCGATTCCACCCGTTGATGTTCGGCCAACAGGACTGTCCATCACGGAGATAGAAACCTGGATCGAGGATCCCTATGCCATTTACGCAAAACATATTTTGAAATTGGATGCATTAGAGCCCCTTCTTCGCGAGGCTGATGCCCGTGAACGGGGGACATTATACCACGATATTTTGGAAGAATTCGTATCAACCGTCCCCTCGATTGACGACGATGATGCGCTGGAACAATTGCTCAACATCGCCGAGCATCATTTCAATACGGCTAACATCCCCCGCGAGTATGCGGCGCTCTGGTGGCCAAGGTTTAAAACAATCGCCAGTAATTTTCTTATCTGGCACCGGCAGCATAAACCGCTCACCCGATCCATTCATGTGGAGCTTTCAGGAAAAACCGATGACGGATTAGATGGGTTTTATCTTCGCGGTCGCGCCGACAGAATTGACCGCCTTGATGACGGATCTCTCGTCCTATTTGATTATAAGACTGGCAATTATCCGTCGGCTCAACATGTCAGGGACGCAAAAGCACCACAACTTTCACTGGAGGCCGCAATGGCTGTGAGAGGTGCATTCGGTGATGAGCTGAAAGGCGAAGCTTCCGCCCTTGGGTACATTCGACTTCGCCCCGACGATGAGCTTCAGGTAGATTTCATTGGCGATGACGCCGACAAAAAGGCCGATGCGGCACAGTTGGGTGAAGATGCATGGAATCGCCTTGCCAGTTTAGTCCAAACCTACCGTAAGCCGGATAAAGATTACCGTTCAAAGGCCAAGGGAGAATCCAACAAAAGTTGGACGAGTGATTATGACCATCTTGCACGGGTCAAGGAATGGGCTGTTGCAGAAGACGGTGATGAAGCCTGATGGCCCGCAATCTCACGATCGACAATAACACCAGACTTCAACAAGCGCGCGCGTCTAATCCTGGCAATTCAGCCTGGGTGTCTGCCAATGCGGGATCCGGAAAGACTTTTGTGCTGTCGCGTCGTGTTGTACGCCTGTTGCTGGCGGGGACTGATCCATCGCGAATTCTTTGTCTTACCTTCACCAAGGCTGCAGCCGGGGAAATGTCAAATCGCGTGTTTGACATTTTGGGCGGCTGGACCAGTTTGAACGACGATGATCTGCGTAAAGAGCTTTTGGAAATCGAAGGCCAAATGCCGGATCCATTGCAGATGCAAAGGGCACGGACCCTGTTTGCCCGCGCACTGGAAACACCCGGAGGACTCAAGATTCAAACAATCCACGCCTTTTGTGAAGCGATCCTCCATCAGTTTCCACTGGAAGCCAATATTCCGGGAAATTTCTCGGGCATGGAGGACGGTCAGCAAAAAAGGCTGATGGCGCTGGCTTACCGTCAGGTCGTGCTTGAAGCAGATGACCATCCTGAAAACCCGTTGGGAAAGGCCTTTACCCGGATTATGGAAGTTGCCGGTGACGCCGCTATCGAGAAAGTAATTTCAGAAATTATTTCAAAACGGGATGAGCTAACCAACTGGTTGGCAGAAAATGGAGGGCCCGCAGGCGCCACAGACAGGGCAAAATCACATTTCGGATTTTCTGAGTCTGATTCCTGCAGCGCGCTAACTTCTGCTCTGGTTTCAAACAGTGCCTTTAACGCAATTGATTGTGCCGGGCTGGCTGACACGCTTCACGAAGTCGGCGAAACCGGCGCCACGACAATCGCCGAACACCTTCACGGGTTTGCAAACGCCACGACACATGAAGGTAAGTTGGATCATATCACACCTTTGATACTCACTGCTTCCGGTGAACCACGGAAATTTGGGCGTTACCCGTCCAAAGCTGTGGTGGCGATTGCGCCAACACTCCGCGAGACAATGGAAAGCGAAGTTGGCAGAATTCTGGAAGGCCGCTCCCGTATAAATCTTTTGAGTATTATTGAAGCAACCAATCCACTCATGGTGGTTGGAGAGGCCATGCTTGCCAACTACCATCGAATGAAACGCGTTCGCGGATTACTCGATTTTGATGATCTGGTTTCCCGCACCGCTGATCTACTGTCCCGCTCCGATGCGCGGTCTTGGGTACTTTACAAACTTGACCTGGGTATTGATCACATTCTTCTGGACGAAGCCCAGGATACCAGCCCGCGTCAGTGGCAGGTTATCTCATCGCTGGTGGACGAGTTTTTCTCCGGTGAATCAGCTCGGCCTGCCAACCGGACGGTCTTTGCGGTGGGTGATGAAAAACAATCAATCTATTCCTTTCAGGGAGCAGCACCGGAGAGTTTTGTCTCCCAAAAACGCCATTATGGAACACAGGCCAAAACGGCTCGAAAGGCATTTGATGACGTTAATCTGGGACTTTCATTTCGCTCGACAACGGATGTCTTAAGCGCAGTAGACGCTGTATTTTCCATTCCACAGAACGCTAAGGGACTGACTTTCGACGGGCAATCACCGCCCCACACATCCGCCCGCAGGAATGATCCCGGCTGTGTCGATGTTTGGGACCTTATTCGCGCCGATAACAAACCCATCGAAACGGACTGGCAAACCCCAATCGACGTCACTACCAACACCCATCAGTCGGTGCAATTGGCTGAAAAAATAGCAGACCAGCTGAAACTCTGGATTGGAAATGAACGTCTCGAGGCAAGTGGGAAATTAATCGAAGCCAGTGATGTGCTGGTTCTGGTGCGTGCCCGCGATCAATTTGTTACCGCGTTGAACCGGGCACTTAAAAACAAAAACATTCCGGTAGCTGGCGCCGATCGGCTGGCCATCACAGATCATATTGCAGTGATGGACCTGGTCGCGTTGGGACAGGTTATGCTCACACCCGAGGACGATTTATCGCTGGCATGCGTGCTCAAAAGCCCATTGATTGGTTTAACCGAAGATGAGCTCTACACCCTGTCTCGCAGCCGGTTGCACGAAAAATACGAAACCAGCCTGTTTGAAGCGTTACGAGCCGCTGATGATGACCGGTCAAAACACGCATACGAGCTACTGATCAACTGGCGCAGTCGGGTCGATGAACTGCCGGTCTATGAATTTTATGCGCGGATATTGGGGGCGGACGAAGGTCGGTTGAAGTTTTATAACCGGTTAGGGTTGGAAGCCGAGGATGTTCTGGATGCATTTCTTACCCAAACTCTCTCTTTTGAGCAGAGCGGTCTTCCAGGACTTCAGGCATTTCTGACCCAGTTGCGGGATGAAAATCCGATCATAAAACGCGAACTCGATAAAGCATCCGGTGAGGTTCGGGTGATGACAGTTCACGCGGCAAAAGGGCTTGAGGCCCCGATCGTTTTTCTCGTCGATAAATGTAGCCCCGCTTTTCAGGGGCAAAAAGCACCTGCGCTCTATCAATGGGGTGATGAGCAGGTCCACGGTTATTTTTGGACCCCTTCTGCATCTCACCACAGCCAGGAAACCCAGGCGTTACGCGATAAGGAAAGGCAAAAGACAGAGGAGGAATACCGCCGCTTGCTTTATGTTGGCATGACCCGCGCCGAAGACCGGCTGATCATCTGCGGGTATGGTTCCAAATCCATCCCCCAACCCAATTGGCACGGTATGGTGTCTATGGCGCTGGAACCTGATTGGCAGGATATATGTGACGGGGATGGCAACCTGTTGTGGCACCGCTGGAAGGCCAAAGATTCGCCACAGGCCGCACCCTGGCACCACGCGGGGGAAGACCGGCCAATTGATAAACAGCGGTCTGCTTTACCGAATTGGATAAGACACCGTCTTCCCGCTGAAACGGCCTTACCGCGCCCCTTAAACCCGTCGGGGGCACAGGCGGTCATCGACGATCAATTGACAGAGCCCCTAAAAATTCCTTCGCTCCTGGGCGATACGAATATCGTCGATGGCGATAATGTTAATCCAAATCCCCGCAAACGAGGCACTGTACTACACACTTTGTTGCAGATGCTTCCGGATCTGGGCCCTGTACACAGGTGGCAGATTGCCGAAGACTATCTTGCCAGAACACTGCCCGAAAACAACGAATGGCAACGTGAACGCCTTCTCCAGGGGTTGCAAAGCACGATTGAAAATCCGGAACTTGCTCCATGTTTCGACTCCACCCACAGCCGTGGAGAAGTGCCAGTCATGGGGGAGATCATGCTCACAACAGGAAAACGTGCCTTATCCGGTATTATTGACCGATTAGCCGTTCTTGATGATAGAGCCATTATTCTCGATTATAAAACCAGCACATTCGTTCCACAAAATTCCAACGATATTCCGCATGATTACCTCACGCAAATGGCACTTTACGGCGATATTATTGCCAGAATTTATCCGAACAAGCGGGTGGAAGCATTTCTGATATGGACCCATGCGAGGGATGAGCCCAAAGTGGTGAAACTCACCGCCACAACGCTTGATCAAGCCCTGAACGCATTAGGCAAGTCTGATTCAAAATAAAATTCGCGAACAACTTAAACTCTCAGGAGTTTGAACGGTTTGCTCCGCTTTGAAGTCTTGACCCGTGACCATAGCCTCCCTACGTTCCGGCCAACGAGGCACAATCATGATTCCCGACTGTTGGGGATCTTAAGGAGCACAATATGGCTACTGTTAAAACTGACGACGCGAGCTTTGAAAGCGAAGTCCTGAATTCCTCCACCCCCGTTGTCGTCGACTTTTGGGCGGAATGGTGCGGCCCTTGTAAGGCGATTGGTCCGAGTCTGGAAGAAATTTCCAGCGAAATGGGCGACAAGGTTAAAATTGTTAAACTGAATATCGATGAAAACCAGAACACAGCGGCGAAATATGGCATTCGTTCCATTCCAACTATGCTGATGTTCAAGGACGGTGAGATCGTTTCCACGAAAGTTGGTGCAGCACCTAAGGCGTCACTTTCAAGCTGGATCGAAGGCGAAATTTAAACTTCTGCCAGATAATATTTCTAGAGCACCCGGTTCATGCGAATCGGGTGCTTTTTTATGGAGCCAACATGCTGTAGCACTGCACAGCACGAAATAATTTTGAACGCTTGCCCATGACTGATGAAACTCTGGAAATTGACGGCGAAATGCAAACCCGGCTGTTGGCACAGGCCCTACCGTATATGCAGGCCTATGCGGGTAAAACGGTTGTCATAAAATATGGTGGCCACGCCATGGGGGATGCAGAACTCGGCAAAGCCTTTGCCCGCGATGTGGCTTTGCTCCGTCAGTCCGGTATTGAACCCATCGTTGTTCACGGGGGCGGGCCGCAAATCGGTGCCATGCTGGAGCGCATGGGCATCAAAAGCGAATTCAAAGGGGGCATGCGGGTTACCGATAAGGCAACTGTCGAAATCGTGGAAATGGTGCTCGCGGGATCAATTAACAAAAATATCGTCGCTGATTTCAATGCCGAAGGCGCGCGCGCAATCGGATTAAGCGGTAAAGACGGCAATATGGTGCGCGCCACAAAAATGCGGCGCAGCCAGCGGGATCCAGACAGCAATATTGAGCAGATCATCGACCTTGGATTTGTCGGTGAACCGTCCGAAATCGATATCGCTGTATTGGATACGGTTGCGGGCTCCGGACTTATTCCCATCATCGCGCCGGTTGCATTCGGGGCAGATGGCGAAACATTTAATGTCAACGCGGACACATTTGCCGGCGCAATAGCAGGCGCTCTGGATGCCGACCGGCTTTTATTTTTAACCGATGTTTCTGGTGTCATGGATAAGCAGGGTAATCACATCAACGAGCTGACGGCGCGTGAAGCAAGAGCCCTTATCAAAGACGGTACGATTTCGGGCGGGATGATACCCAAGGTTGAAACCTGTATTGAGGCTCTTGAGCAAGGGGTTGAAGCGGTGGTGATCGTTAACGGCAAGGCGCCCCATGCGGTGCTGCTGGAACTGTTTACCGAGCACGGTGCGGGAACGATAATTACCCAATGATAGATAATGATCGCCTCACAAACCTGAAAACAAATTTCGAAGGCGTGACCGAATGGGTCTTCGACCTCGACAACACGCTTTATCCTCGCCATTGCGATTTGTTTTCTCAAATCGACTGGAAGATGACAGATTATGTTGCAGACCTGTTAAGCATGGATAAACCGGCTGCGCGCAAACTGCAAAAGGACCTTTACCGCAGTCACGGCACGACCCTTCGGGGACTCATGGTGCAATATGATATCGATCCGCATGATTTTCTCGATAAGGTTCACGACATCGATTATTCACCCGTCGATCCGAACCCGGCACTTGGCGAAATTATTGCAGCTTTACCGGGACGCAAACATATTTTTACCAACGGCGACGTACCCCACGCCCGGCGCACGACGGACAGGCTGGGCATTACCGATCATTTCGACAAAGTGTTTGATATTGTTGCGTCTGACCTGGAACCGAAACCGGCGGAAGGTCCTTACGTCAAATTTCTCGAAAGCCACAACGTGGATCCCACCGCAGCGGCGATGTTTGAGGACATGCCGCGCAACCTTGAAGTGCCCAAAAAATTTGGCATGCAGACGGTGTTGATTACACCAGCAAAAGGTTCACACCATAACGCCGAAGCCTGGGAACATGAGGTTGCAGACAATGGATCGGTTGATTTCTCAACCGACCACCTCGATGGATTTCTTGCGGACGTGCTGCAGGCGTTGGAGAATTAGAACACCCCGCTGTTTATAAGAATCAACCTCCCCCTTGAGGGGAGGTCGAAACACCCTGGTGTTTCGGGTGGGGGTATTGCGGTTTACCCATTGATTATACTGCAATCTTCAAGATCACACCCCCACCCCATTCGCTACGCTCTTGGACCTCCCCTCAAGGGGGAGGTTGCGTCAGATTAAATACGGGGCGCTCTAAGGCCGAGCTAAATTCCCGATTGGGCCAGCAGGTCTTTGAGACTAACCTGTGGTCTTGGGCCAATATGCTCAATAACTTCCGCCGCGGCCAGCCCGCCAATTTTTGCACAATCTTCCATACTGCGCCCTTGGGTCAAGCCAAACAGAAAACCGGATGCGTAGAGATCGCCCGCGCCTGTTGTATCCTCGAGACGCTCAATCGGGTGGGCATCAACGACCACACGGCCTTCCGGCGCAACAACGATCGACCCATTTTCGCCCTGCGTTACAACAGCAAGGCCGACATCATTCTTCAAAGCATTTAACGCAGTTTCCAAATCCACTGTTTGATAGAGAGATTTAATTTCAGCATCATTTGCAAATATAATATCGACCGTACCGCTGCGCATCAGGTCGAGGAATTCAACGCGGTAACGATCTACACAAAAAGAATCCGACAGCGTAATTGCCACTTGCCTGTCGTTCTCATGGGCAATTTTGGCGGCCAGTCGAATGGCGTCTTTTGCGCGGGGTGGGTCCCACAGATAACCTTCAAAATAGGTGACTTTTGAAGATGCAACGACATCGGCATCAATGTCTTCAGGGCCTAGTTCGACACAGGCGCCAAGATAGGTATTCATTGTACGCTCACCATCCGGCGTAACGAAGATCATAGAACGGGCTGTTGGTGGCGTACCGTCCAGTGGTTTTGTATCGAAATTTACACCAATGGCGCGGATATCATGGGTGAAAATTCCCCCCAGGTGATCGTCCGCCACCTTGCCGAAATAGGCGGCCTGCCCACCAAGACTGGCTACTCCGGCTGCTGTGTTACTGGCACTACCACCAGATGCTTCAATAGCCGGGCCCATGACAGAATAGAGATGTTCGGCGCGCTCAGCATCAATTAGATTCATCGCGGCTTTTGTGATGTTTTCCTTTACCAGAAAGTCTTCTTCGGCGCGGGCAATAATATCGACGATGGCATTGCCCACCGTCAGGACGTCATATCGGGTTGCGGTCAAGGGTAGGCTCCGAATACTGAATTTTGCGATGAAATATAGAGTTACAGGCTGAAAAGAAAGCCCAAACACTTGTGATTGCAGCGTTACAAACCCATTTATCGGGTAATCATTTCAGCAGGAACCAATATTGATGCAGACATTGCCGCTGCCCAAAGCCATATCCAGCACTTTGTCGCAGTTATTTTCCGCGCCCTTTCGTTCGGTCCTGTGGAAATCAATCGGGTTGACAGTCGCCATGCTGATCGGATTGTGGTTTGTCTTACAGGCGCTCAACGACAGTTTTCTCGTTCCTTTATTGTCCGGCTATCCATGGGCTGTCACCACACTAACCTGGATATTGAGTACCGGATTGATCATCGGCATGGGGTTTCTGCTGGCACCGGTAACATCGGTCTTCGCTGGTTTCTTTCTGGACGAAATCGCCGACGAAGTTGAACAGACCCACTATCCTCAAGACCCGCCGGGAAAAGCGTTATCGATGATGGACTCAATCGGTATTACCGCGCGTTTTTTCGGGCTTGTCCTGATTGGTAATTTCATCGCTTTACTGCTGGTGTTGTTTCTCGGCCTTGGTGTCATCATATTTTTCGTACTGAACGGCTATTTGCTGGGGCGCGAATATTTTCAGTTTGCTGCACTGCGCCACCACACTTTTTCTGAAGTGGAAGACTTGCGGCACAGACACGGGTTTGAGATTTTTATCGCGGGCCTTGCAATCGCGCTTGTTCTGACCATACCCATCGTTAATTTTTTAACACCCTTGTTTGCAGGCGCTCTCATGGTGCACGTCTACAAGCGTGTCGCGCTTAAAAACTCTAGTCGGGTAGCTGCACAATAGCAGTTGGCACCGAGCATGTCTTTTCTTTCGCCTTGCACAGGTCTGCGATAATACACGCTTCGCATTCCGGTTTGCGCGCCTTGCAGGTGTAGCGACCGTGCAGAATGAGCCAGTGGTGGGCGTGGAAGAGATATTCTTCCGGTATGCGTCGCATCAGGATATCTTCAATCTCATCGGGGGTTTTGCCCGGTGCGATACCCATGCGGTTCCCAATGCGCAGAATATGTGTGTCGACCGCCATGGTTGAATGACCGAATGCCATGGACAGGACGACATTGGCAGTTTTTCGCCCAACGCCCGGCAGCGTCACCAAGGCCTCGCGGTCTTCCGGCACGATGCCATCAAAATCCTCGATCAACTTACGTGAGAGTGCAATGACATTTTTGGCTTTGGTTTTGTAAAGCCCGATTGTCTTGATGTAATCGCGAACTTTTTCCTCTCCCAGCGCGAGCATTTTTTTTGGCGTGTCGGCGACTTTGAACAGGGCCTTGGTGGCTTTGTTGACACCGACATCTGTTGCTTGTGCTGACAGGGCCACGGCGACGACCAATGTGAAGGGGTTTACATGGTCCAGCTCACCTTTTGGTTCAGGCCGCTGCTGCTTGAAACGGGAGAAAATTTCCACCATCTCGGCGTGCGTATAGCGTGCCCGTGGAATTTTTTTGCGTTTCGAGCCGGGTTTTTTTGTCGCCCTAGTCTGCGGCTTTTTCGCCGTTGACGATTTTTTGCTTATACCTGTCATGCTGTCCATCTATAATGGCTTCATGAACGCATACAATATCCCCAATGGCGATATGCCCGGTTCTGATCTTATCTTTGCCGCGCGGCTGACGCCTTATCGGTCGCTGGGCAAAGACGGGTTCCGGCTTTTGATAGGAATCATCGGCGCCATTTGTTTCACCATAGGGATTGTGTTCTTTGCGTTAGGTCTTTGGCCGGTGCTCGGTTTTATGGGACTTGATCTTGCCGTGATCTACTGGGCATTCAAATCCAATTATGCGTCGGCAAAAGCTTATGAGGATGTGGAAATTTCGCGCCACCATGTGCTGGTTCGAAAAGTGAGCCCGAAAGGCAAGATTGCCGATCATGAATTTCCGCAATTCGGCACGCGTTTTGAAATTGATCGCCATGACGAGATTGGCATCACCCAAATGCGAGTCGCCAATAAAGCAAATGCTGTGGGTCTGGGTGGATTTCTGAACCCGCTTGACCGTGAGAGCTTTGCCAGCGCTTTCAAACGGGCTTTGATGACAGCAAAACGGTGAGCAGGTTTCGGGTGGCGGGCAACGGTTGATTTTGCTTCACTGACGTCAGTTTAACGGAACAGGAGTGACGGTCATGTTAGCCCTTAGTGAAAACCTGCAGCCCTCGCGTGATCTCAATACGGCACACGAAGATTATGAGATTGTGCGCAGCGTTTTGCAGCACATTACCGAAAACTGGCGCGATCAACCCGAACTGGACGAGTTGTGCAAACTCACCGGGGTTCCGCCGACACGCTTGCAAAAAACATTCACACGTTGGGCCGGAATTTCACCTAAAGCGTTTTTACAGGCGGTGACACTGGACCACGCAAAACGCCTGCTTGAAGACGGGCTTCCCCTGTTGGAAACCTCATTCGAACTCGGCCTCTCCAGTCCGGGCCGCTTGCATGATCTGTTTGTC
This sequence comes from uncultured Rhizobiaceae bacterium, assembly GCA_951813045.1. GTDB lineage: Bacteria > Pseudomonadota > Alphaproteobacteria > Rhizobiales > Rhizobiaceae > Pseudahrensia. The sequence goes on along the minus strand of CATOTF010000002.1, from coordinate 4,153,217 downwards.
ACCCATGAGGCCATGTCTCCCGGTGTTTTCAAAGCAAAAGGTGCAGGACTTGAAATCCGCTACGGGTTCCACCCTTCCCCGTTTGGTGAAGCTTTGATTATGGCAACGGACCGTGGACTGGCGGGCCTCGCCTTTGCCGATGAAAACGGCAATGACGTGCGCCATTTAGGCGAAGTGGGAACAGGCTCGTTCAACAGGCCGCAGGCCCTGGAAGATATGACCAAGCGCTGGCCAAATGCTTCTTACGTTGAAGATAACGAATTCACAGCCCCCTATGCAGGTCGAATTTTCGACCCGGCACAATGGCAGGCAGACCAACCCCTTCGTGTTGTATTGATCGGCACCGATTTCCAAATCAGGGTTTGGGAAGGTCTGTTGCGCATACCTGTTGGCAAGGCGACAACCTATTCCGGCCTTGCGCAAAGCCTCGACCGCCCCGATGCTGCACGCGCCGTTGGCACAGCGGTTGGGCGCAACCCGATCTCATTTGTTGTTCCCTGCCATAGGGTCATTGGAAAATCCGGGCAATTAACCGGTTATCACTGGGGCCTGACCCGCAAACGTGCCATGCTCGGCTGGGAAGCCGGTGTAACGGCGGCATAAAACGACAAGGTCTGATGAAATTACTGAACGAAGACGAAATCGAGACCGTTTACCGGTTGATGAAAACCCACATGCCGGGGCGCACTGCCAACGCAAAAGGTGCAAAAGGCCAACCGGACGCTTTCCGGTCCTGCATATCCTGCATGTTGTCGGCCCAAAGCCGCGACGAGAACACCCATAAGGCAACGGTCGCATTATTCGAACTCGCCCGCACCCCCGCTGGCATATTGGCGCTAGACGATTCGCAGATCACAGAGGCGATCAAGCCCTGCGGCTTGTACAACGTTAAAACCCGCAATCTGCGCAAAATGTGCACCTATCTGATAGAGGAACTCGACGGTATTGTTCCCAATACCCGCGAGGGTCTCATGAAACTGCCGGGGATCGGCCGCAAATGTGCAGACATCGTCATGAGTTTTACTTTTGGCGAAGACGTCATCGCCGTTGACACCCATGTTCACCGTGTCAGCAACCGTATCGGCCTGGCTTCGGGCAAGAATGAAGCGCAGACGGCGCAATACCTGGAAGAGCGGTCGCCGGAATGGGCATTGCGCGACGGGCATTTCTGGTTGCTGCAATTCGGCAAAGAGGTGTGCACCTCGCGCGGCCCGAAATGTGAGACCTGTTTTCTGGCGAATCTGTGCGCGACATTCTCTACCACCGGAGAAAAACCCTCCGGACGGATGCATTAATTGACACCCGTGTTAATCTGGCACGATGAAGCCAGAACACCTTCTTCGACCGACAAAAAAGGGGCTTTATTCCCCACCGGGAGATTTTTATATCGACCCGGTGGCCCCGGTGGAACGGGCGCTGATTACCCACGGCCATGCGGATCACGCGCGGGCCGGGCATAAAACCGTTTGGGCCACGCAAGAAACCCTCGATATTATGGCCATCCGTTATGGGGATGGGTTTTGTTCAAATGCAAAACCTGTATCGCTGCGTCAGGATTTCGAGGTTGGCGGTGTCACGGTCGGCTTTTGGCCGGCGGGTCATGTGTTGGGTTCCGCACAAATTCTGGTCGAATACGACGGCCTGAGGATCGTCGCCTCAGGGGATTATAAAAGACGGTCTGACCCGACCTGCCAAAGTTTCGAACCAGTCCCCTGCGATATCTTTATCACGGAAGCAACCTTTGCCCTACCGGTATTCCGCCACCCCGACGACGGGGACGAAATTCAAAAACTCGTGAAGTCCGTCAACCAGTTTCCCAACAGCACCCATCTTGTAGGGGTTTATGCATTGGGTAAAGCGCAGCGGCTGATTGGTCTGCTGCGCGCCGCTGGATATAAGAAAACCATCTATATCCACGGCGCACTGAAGAAGCTCTGCGATTATTATGAAAGCCAGGGCATCAACCTCGGCCCTCTCGCCCCGGCGACGTTGGAAAAAGGGGAGACTGGTGATTTTTCAGGCGCCATCGTGCTTGGTCCACCCTCCGCATTTACAGATAAATGGGCGCGGCGGTTTCCTGACCCGATCACCTGTTTCGCATCGGGCTGGATGCAAATTCGCCAACGGGCCAAACAACGGGGAGTGGAACTGCCGATCATCCTGTCGGACCACTGCGACTGGGATGAACTGCTGGACACGATATTGGAGCTTCGCACCAAAGAAGTATGGGTCACCCATGGGCGTGATGATGCCCTTATCCGTTGGTGCGAGCTCAACCAGATAAAGGCTAAGCCCCTCCATCTGGTCGGCTATGAGGATGAATGAGACATTTCGCTCACCTCCTCGACCGGCTGGTTTTGACCCCATCGCGCAACGACAAAATCAAGCTGATGGTGGACTATTTTCGCTCCACGCCGGACCCGGATCGTGGATATGCGCTTGCCGCCATCACAAGAGACCTGGATGTTCCCAATATAAAACCGGCAATGCTGCGCGGGTTGATGGCTGAACGGATGGATGAGGTTCTGTTCAAATTCTCCTATGATTACGTTGGAGACCTCGCAGAAACAATCGCACTGGTTTGGGATCAGCAGCAAAGAACCGGTGCGCAGGCGACGGCCTCGTCGGATACCCCCGCCCCTGATACTGTTGATGAACTCAGCCTTTCGGAAATTGTCGAGACTTTAAATCATCTCGGCAAGGTCGAAGCCATGAAACAACTCTCCCAATGGTTGGACCAGCTCGATGCGTCCGGACGGTATGCCCTGTTGAAACTGATGACCGGCGGCATGCGCATCGGAGTATCAGCACGGCTTGCCAAACAAGCACTGGCAGAGCTTGGCAATGTCGATGTCATCGGGATTGAAGAGCTTTGGCACGGGCTGACCATTCCCTATCGGGAGTTGTTCTCGTGGCTCGTAGACGGGGCCGAGAAACCGGTTCAGCTGGCTTCAGCCCCCTTTCGCCCCGTCATGCTGGCCAATGCGTTGGCTGACAGTGACATGACCAAACTTGAACCGGCTGATTACGCAGCGGAGTGGAAATGGGATGGCATTCGGGTTCAGGCGACGGCTGAAGCGGGTACCAGACGCCTCTATTCACGAACCGGCGATGACATCAGCCGTGCATTCCCAGATTTGATTGACTCAATGGATTTTGAAGGGTCGGTGGACGGGGAGCTGCTGGTCAGTCGCCCTCAAGACGATGGGTCAATTTCCATCGCATCGTTCAGCGACCTTCAACAGCGGCTCAACCGAAAAACAGTTTCCAAAAAACTTCTGGAGTCCCATCCGGTCTTCATTCGGACCTACGACCTGCTGGCAAAAGGCAATGATAATCTGCGCGGCCTGCCTTTTGTTGAACGGCGTAAATATCTGGAGGGTTTTTCCGAACAACTCGACCCCACGCGCTTTGATGTCTCGCCCCTCATCGGTTTTCGAACCTGGGAGGAACTTGCGGCGGCCCGGGAAAACCTTCCGCACCCCATTATCGAAGGGGTGATGATTAAGCGTTATGATTCGACCTACGTACCGGGTCGACCGAAAGGGCCGTGGTTTAAGTGGAAACGGGACCCGATGATCATCGATGCCGTTCTCATGTACGCCCAGCGCGGCCACGGGAAACGCTCCAGCTTTTATTCCGATTACACATTTGGCGTGTGGACCGATGACGGCGCCTTAGTACCCGTCGGCAAAGCCTATTTCGGCTTCACCGATGAAGAATTGAAGCAAATTGATAAGTTTGTGCGCGATAACACGATTGACCGGTTCGGCCCGGTCCGTTCGGTGAAAGCCGCACCCGACTTCGGCCTCGTCCTTGAAGTGGCGTTTGAAGGATTAAACCGTTCCAAACGCCATAAATCCGGTGTCGCGATGCGCTTCCCGAGAATTTCGCGCTTGCGCTGGGATAAACCACCGTCTGACGCCGACACATTGGTGTCTTTGGAAGTATTTCTGTCTTAACCCATTCGTATTTCTTTTCGGCCAGAATATCGCTCAATAAATGCGACCTATGGACGGGACGAGACATGAGTGTGCTGATTACCGGCGGTGCGGGCTATATCGGGGCCCATATGGTTTGGGAATGTATCGACCACGGGGAAGATGTGGTCGTGCTCGACAATCTTGTCACAGGGTTTGATTGGGCCGTTGCACCGGACGCTAAACTGGTGATGGGTGACATTGGTGACCGCGCGCTGGTTGAACGGACAATCCGTGAGAATAACGTGGATACGATCGTCCATTTTGCTGGCTCCGTGGTTGTTCCGGAATCCATGGAAAAGCCACTCAAATATTATGAGAACAACACCTGCCGCACCCGGACTCTTGTCGAAACAGCGGTGCGCTGTGGCATTGAACAGTTTATATTTTCATCGACCGCAGCCGTTTACGACGCGCCCAAAACTCTTTTACCCGTGGATGAGACGGCACCACTAATTCCGTCTTCCCCGTACGGCATGTCGAAACTTATGAGCGAGACCATGATCCGCCACGTCGCTGATGCGCACAACATGCGGTATGTCATGTTGCGCTATTTCAATGTCGCCGGTGCTGACCCTAAAGGCCGCACAGGTCTTTCAACGCGTGGTGCTACCCATGTGGTGAAACTGGCATGCGAAGCAGCAACAGGAAAACGTTCTCACTTCGATGTATACGGTACCGATTATGATACACCCGACGGGAGCGCCCTTCGTGATTTCATACATGTGTCTGATCTTGCCAATGCGCATTATCTTGCGTTGAAGTTTCTGCGCGATGGAGGTCTGAAGTTCACATGCAACGCAGGCTACAGCGTGGGGCATTCGGTTCTTGATGTAATAGATTCCGTCAAACGAGTATCCGGTCGTGATTTTGAGGTACGCCATATGGATCGCCGTAAGGGCGACATTCCAGCAATTGTTGCAGACGCATCGCGCATGAGGCGACGGTTAAACTGGAAACCAAAATATACGGATCTCGATACAATTGTGCAGCACGCCCTGACCTGGGAAGAAAAACTGTCTTCACATCAAAACTTCGGTCGAAACACACCCACAATTGCCCCACTACTTGAAGCTTTGACGGATAAAGTCACTCTCGTTTGAAATCCGCAAGATATTGCCTTTTTTTGCTTGGTGAAATTGGATTTACCCGCCACATAGGCCAGAGGTTGTTTTTGTCACGGGCACACTATGGCACTTTTACTCGGTATTGATACCGGCGGCACGTATACCGATGCAGCACTGCTGGAAACTTCGGTTAAAAACCCGAACGGCATGGTAATTGCCAAGGCAAAATCGCTGACCACGCGCCAGGATTTTGCAGTAGGCATTGCCGGCGCTGCGGCGACCGCCATCGCCAACAGCGGTCGCGACCCTGCCGATATCGGAATGGTGTCTCTCTCCACAACGCTGGCTACAAATGCCCTTGTTGAAGGACAAGGCGGGCGCATTGCACTTATCACAATCGGCTTTGCTGAGCGTGATTTAAAAAATGCGGGGCTTGCCGAAGCACTGGGTAGCGACCCGGTGCTCCTGATTGACGGAGGCCATACCAGCCATGGGTCGCAGGCCAACTCTCTCGATGTTGATACATTACACGATCAGATCGAAGCACTGGCTTCAGGGGTAACTGGCTTTGCGGTAGCGGGCTATTTTGCCGTGCGAAACCCAGCCCACGAGGTGGCAGTCCGAGACATTATTATTGAGAAAACCGGAAAAGCGGTAACCTGTAGTCACGAACTGTCGGCACGACTAAATGGCCCAAAGCGGGCGCTTACGACTGTTCTCAATGCGCGGCTTGTTCCGATGATTACGCGGTTGATAGAAGCAACCAGACGGGGCCTTACCCAACAGAACGTCACTGCACCTTTGATGATTGTTCGTGGGGACGGGGCACTAGTCAGTGCAGAATTTGCTGCGCGTCGTCCCATCGAAACAATCCTGTCTGGCCCTGCCGCCAGTCTGGTTGGCGCCTGTTATCTCACCGGCGAAAATTCAGCTTTCGTCAATGATATCGGTGGAACGACTTCCGACGTTGCGATGCTGGAAGGAGGTAAGCCCACTATTGACCCGGACGGCGCACGTGTTGGTGGCTACCGAACCATGGTGGAAGCCGTCTCCATGCACACATTCGGTCTTGGCGGTGATTCCGAGACCACACTTTCAGGGCCTGCGTTGAAGCCCATCATCACATTGGGGCCCAGGCGCCTTGTTCCTGTCAGCCTAATTGCCCATCAATTTGGACAATGTATCCACGATGCCCTCGACAAGCAGATAAAAAGCAAGCTGAATAATCGTAATGACGGCCGATTTGCAATACGCTCCGGTGCTGGGCTTGAAACCGGACTTTCCCAAACTGAAAAACGAATTTTCGACCGAACCACCGACCAACCACAGGCGTTGGAAGACCTTCTTGAAAGTGCGGCACAATCAGCAGCCCTCACCCGTTTGGTTGAAAAAGGGTTGATCCTCCTTTCCGGCCTGACACCAAGCGATGCCATTCACGCTGACGGTGGTCTGTGTGATTGGGATAGAGATGCTGCGATAAAGGCGCTGCAATTATTCGGCAGGCAACGGGATGGTGGTGGTAACGCTTACTGTTCCGACCCACAGGAATTAGCCCGACGGATAATCAACAGGGTTCAAAGGCGCTCGGCAGAAGTTATTCTGGAAACAGCTTTTCGATGTGAAGGGAGCGATGGCGAAGAGGCACTCGCACTGCCCCTTATCCAGAGTATTCTGGACCAAAGGGCACTGGATAACCCTTCAAACCGACACGTAAAACTATCCCTGGCTCTCGACCGGCCCATTATCGGGCTCGGGGCGTCGGCCTCATCCTATCATCCGCAAGCCGCTGACTTATTGAATGGCCGAGCGATAATCCCCGATCATGCGGACGTCGCCAATGCCATAGGTGCGGTGGTGGGACAGATCTCCGTTAAGGCCGAAGCCACAATTACACAGCCGACCGAGGGACGGTTTCAGGTCACCGGCATAGAGAAGCCATTCATCAATGAAACCCAGGCGATTGATGCAGCAGAAATTCTGGTGCGCGAAAACATTCAGGCACTGGCCCGTGAAGCAGGCGCCGGGGACGACATCGATATTTCAGTCGAGCACGACATAAAGCGGGCCAATATAGAATCCCGCGAAATCATGATAGAAGCGAGAATTACGGCGCTGGCAACAGGCCGACCACCAATCGCTCAATCGTAAAACGCGCCTTCATACTGGCTGTGTCAGTTTTTGAATATCAGGTGAGGGGACAAAACACCGGTTTTAAAATTGACAAATAACCAGCCCGCGACACGGTCATTTTCATCATTTTGTATGCGGGCAGACTCGGAGTGAAATTGCTCTATTTACGGTATGACTTAAGCCTCCATTTTCCTCCATCTGTTTGAAGAATTTGTCGGTTTGTTTTTGGCTTTATGCGGCAGCTGCTCAATCATTACGCCTGCTAATCACGCATACACGTCTTCGAAGGCGGGGTTTGAGGACTGGGGGCTAACATTGAAAGATTGAAACGGTAGCCGGTTCCAAAAACCCTGACGATGGACAGGAATGCAAACGGTACATTCCTTTGCGACCGTTTGCTTCAGATGCAAAGCGCTATTCCCACCTCCTCAAAGCAACATTTGCAATCACGTCACCGATTTACGTCGAACACAATTCATCCTGATGCAACTCTCGGAATCTTTGTAGAAGATAGTCCAATCAGCTTCTGTCAAGCTTTCTACCGGAACCCTCAGTCATATGGTGGCCTCACCAAGCTGACCTTGCTAGATATATTATCCGTCGCTACAGTCTTACACAGACATTCAGTTAGGAAGATATAATATGTTCAACCTCTTGCGCAGTACGATTTTCACGATTTTTGGGCTGAGCATTGCCGCTTCCGCGGCCAATGCGGCCGAATGGAAGTTTAACAACGGCCTACCTGAAGGTCGTGGTGAGTCTAAACAACTCGAAAAGTTCGCAGCCGATGTGGCAGACCTTTCCGGTGGCAGTTTGAAGATCAAAGTCTTCCATGGCGGTTCGTTGAACCTCAAGGACAATGATGTAGCACGATGGCTGCCAAAAGGGGCAGTCCAGATGGGCCTTGTATGGGCAAATTATTTGGGCCGCGATGTGCCTGCGCTCAATGCTGTGATGGTTCAGGGGTCGGTCGGGAGCCCGAAGGAGCTCATCAAGGCGCTACCAGAAATTCAAAAAATCTATACTGAAGTGCTTGGCGAATGGGACATTGTGCCGACAGGTTTCATGGCGTTGCCGCTGCTTAAGGCATCGATCTTTTGCCGTGAGAAGCCGGTTCGGACGCTGGAAGATTTGAGAACCAGAAAATTGCGTGTTTGGAGCAATGACCAGGTTGAGACCTTTACCAAACTCGGCGTGTCGGCCCAGATCGTTGGTCAAAATGACCTTTATGTGGCCCTTCAAACCGGGGTTGTTGATTGCGCCGTCTATCCGGCATTGTTCGCTCATACAATTTCGCTTAATGAAGTAACCAAATACGCTTCATACCTCTATCCCGTTGCCGGTGTTCCCTATGTTCTTGGTGCATCCAAGGGCGCATGGGACGGGTTGAAGGATAGCGAACGAAACGCGGTCAGCACAGCCGCCGCCCGCGTTTGGGAGCGCACAAACGAATATTCGAAAGCGGAAGAAAACGAACAAGCCGCCCGTGCAAAACTCACCGCGCAGGGCGTCACGTTTCTTGGTGATTTTTCCGATGAAGATCGAAGCGCATTCCTTAGTGCGGCATCCGGTACCTGGCAGAAACTGGCGGAAGAAGCAGGCGGCAAAGCACCTGAATACCGTCAACGCATCCTCAAAATTCTTGGACGTTGATTCTAACATTGATATTGAATGTTGACTGACAATAGCCGCGGGGACAGGCGATCAATCATTCTGCTTCAGGCTGAGCAATGGTTGACGCCGGTTTTCACGGGAATGGCGGTGGCCGCAACCATTTCCGGCACTGTAATTGTTGGCTTGATAGGAGCCAGCGTCACGATGCGTTATTTCGCCTATGCACCGTTTCGCTTCACTGAAGAGCTTGTTGGACTTTTGATGACTGCCGCGTTTTTTCTGGCGCTGCCGCTGGTGACGCTCAGGTCTGAGCATGTCCGCGTTGTCATTCTGGTTTCGTCTCTACCCGACAAACCGGCGCGGTTCGTAAAACTGGCAGCCAGTTTCTTCGGCGTGGTCTTTTGCTTGTGGTTTCTCGCCTTATGCCTGCCCTGGCTCGAATTTGCTTTTGATCGCAATATCAAAACGGAGGTCGGGCGGCTGCTGATGTATCCGTGGATGGCCATTCTTCCAATTTCGGCGCTCCTAACAGCATTAGCGTTCCTGATCCGTTGTGCTGGTGACGGAAATCTGAATACCAACTCGCCTGAGGTTAAAAAGGAAACTGGATGAGCCTTTTTTGGGGTGTGCTTCTGGGCGGTTTGACTGTCTTGGCAGGGTCGGGTCTCGCCCTTGGGGCAGCCCTCGGGTTAACCGGGCTGCTTATACTCCAATTCGTTGCCGGTGGGTCCACTTTTGTAGCCATTGATGCTGTTTGGAATGTTCTGAACTCTTTTACGTTGAGCGCTATTCCCCTGTTTATAATGCTTGGCGAGATCATGCTGCGCAGTGGCGTTAGTGAAAAGATTTATGCAGCCCTGTCACCGCTTTTTCGACGCATTCCCGGCGGCCTTCTGCATACAAATATTGCGGTCTGTACCCTGTTCGGAGCAGTCAGCGGCTCCAGTCTTTCAACGGCTGCGGCTGTTGGGTCTGTGGCTTATCCCGAAATGACGGCACGCGGTTATGATCGCAAAATGGTTGTTGCCTCATTAGCAGGTGGCGGAACGCTGGGGCTCTTGATTCCACCCAGTCTTTCGTTGCTGATCTACGGCGCGTTGACGGAAACCTCGATTGGCAAACTCTTTCTGGCAGGTATTTTACCCGGACTTCTCTTTGCCGGATTGTTCATGGGGTATATCTATCTGCGCTGTCTGTTCCACCCTGAACTCGCACCGAAAGGTCGCGCCAAAGGGGCTGCTAAGGATGTTCTGTTTGGCGTGTTGAGCCTATGGCCGTTCATCCTGCTCATATTATCGATCATGGGCAGCATCGCCTTTGGTATTGCAACACCCACTGAGGCTGCGGGGATAGGCGTGATTGCAACAATTGTGATTGGCAGGTTCTGGGGTTCGCTCACCACGGTGACATTATTCAGGAGCTTTTACGCCGCAATTCTGCTTTATGCGTCAATTGCATTTGTCGTGATGGGGGCGACGATCCTTGCCCAGGCTGTCAGCCTTCTGGGTGTGCCACAAACAATTTTAGAAACAGTGCGCGCAGCAGGGCTGGGCCCTCTGGCCATACTGACTGCAATTGTTCTGGTCTATCTTGTTTTGGGCTGCTTCTTTGACGGGCTTTCCCTCATGATCATGACCTTGCCCATTGTTGTGCCATTGATGGTTGGGGTGGGTTACGATGCAATTTGGCTCGGCGTCATCATTACAATTATGATTGAAATTGGACAGGTTACGCCGCCTGTGGGATTGAATCTTTCGGTTCTCGTGTCCGTCACCAAAGAGGATGTTTCGCTGGGGGACGCAGCTGTAGCAACAATACCTTATTGGCTGATACTGCTTGCAGGCATCGCCATCCTCGTTGCGTTACCGCAGATTGCTTTGTGTCTGCCCTCTACGCTGATGTGATGCACCGTTATCACAAGGCTATCTCTATTAGATCAGGCGGAAGCGAATTCATCATCTCATGGCCGGTGTCTGTGATCAGGAGTTGGTTTTCGATGATCATTCCGCCAAGTCCGTTGATATACCAGGGACATTCAAATGCCATGATCATTCCAGGTTCGAAGACGACATTTGCATCGGCTGAAATGAACGGCCACTCTTCGCTGCCTAAACCTGCACCAAGTCCGTGTCCAAAATGCCCTCGCGTATAGCCGGGAAATCCAGCAGTCCGAATAGCATCAAGTGTAACGCGATGCAGGTCAGACAGTGCAACTCCCGGCTGCAACATCTTCGATCCGGCGATAAACCCCTGCATCAACGCGTCATAAATCGCTGTTTGCAATTGTGTTGGCGAACCAAGCACAAAGGTACGCGCACTGTCAGAGGTATATCCCGCCACCAGGCATCCAACGTCAACTTTGATAAGATCGCCAGCTTTTGCCGCAGCATTCCCACCCCACGGGTCCGGCCCAACTGATACATATTCCCAGTCGCCCGTAAGAGTTGATTGTTCAGGGTGAGTATGGATTGCCCGGGACCAGGCAGTTGCCAGTTCGTCGCGTGTGACGCCGACAGATATCGCATCTCTAATCGCACAAATACCGCTTTCGGCAATGCTGACCGCTCGGCGAAGATTATCGATCTCACCCGCTGATTTCACCATCTTCAACTTTGCGATGATATTGGTTGCGTCCACCAACTCGACATCCTTGAAGGTATCTTTCAGAAAAGAAAATTCGTGAACAGACACGGCAGAAGCTTCAAAACCAATGCGACCCTCTCTGAGGCCACGTTCAGATAACGCGTCTAACAAATGTCGGTAACAAACGGATGGGTCAAAAGTTGTCGGACGATTGAATCCTTCGGTTCGACCGGCATTTTTCCAGGCAGAGCGTAGCAGTTCCTCAGGCGTCTCATTGGGGGAGATATCTTCCAAAGTGGAGGTCTCGACCCAGATTGGGTTCTCACGGACATCCTTTATTGAGCTGGTCTCGCCAAAACTCCTGGCAAACAGATCGCTAACAACTGCTGCTTCCGGCGCACCGGCATCAGCGGGGACAAGAGCCGCAACAGCACCGCTCCGGCGCCACATGGTGGCAACACCAGAGGCGGCACCGGTTGCGTAGGCAAAACTTTCCGGGGAAAGCAAAATAAGAGCATCAACACCCGCGTCCGACATCAGGTGTTCCGCACGATGGCGATTAAGGTGGGGCATGTTACTCAATTACCTTATATACAAAGTAACCTGCAAAAGAGCGCCATCATTTGATGGGCCTGCTGTAAGCACTTAGGATTCCTTGTCTCACAGGAAGCAATACAACTCAATTGCGCGGACTATTATCTCTACCTTGCATTATCATCTGGCAGCATTCGTTATGGGAAAAGTGCGGTGAACAGATACTGGGCTCAAAGCTGTCAACATTATATATTGGGCAGCTCGGAGGCTAAGCGGACAATTTTTTCACGCAGCCATGTGTGGAGTGGGGACCGATTAAGCCTAGCGGGCCAATACATGGTGAGTTCAGCGGCGGCCGGAACCGGGCACGCGCACATGTGCAACCCGGATGCAAATTGTCGAGCTATTTTTGATGGCATGGCAACGACAAGGTCTGTGCCTGGAATAAACAATTTCACATCTTCGGGGTCGGGGGTACTCATGGTGATTTGCATGTCCAGACCCAGGCTTTGAAGGACATTACGGTAAATCGGCCGCCATCTCTGGCCATAATGAATGATCAAGTGCGAAGCGGCAGCAAATTTTTCCGGTGTTAATTTTCCTGTCGCCAGCGGGTTTTTGGGGTCCATGAGGCAAAAATACGGGTCTTCGAACAGGAACTTCCCGTAAATCCCGCTCTCATCGATTTCGACGGGAGAAAGGGCGAAATCAGCTCTTCCAGAAAGCAGTTGATCGCTGGCATCGGTGAAGCCGGTGATAAGCTCTATCGAGATACCTGGCGCCTCCTGCCGTAACTCACGAACGAATTGCGGCATCAAAACTGAACGCGATAGGTAGGTCGCTGAAATCGTAACCGATGCCTGAATTGATGCAGGTTCGAACTGTGAGGGTAGCGCGGCCTGTTCCATGGTGCTTAAAACGTGCTCGGCTGCCTCAACGATTTCAACGCACCTCTCGGTGGCCGAAATCCCGTTACCCTGGCGAACGAACAAAGGATCAGAAAATGCCTTGCGTAGTCGATCAATCGTATAGCTGACCGATGATTGTTTGACATTCAGTTCCACCGCTGCAGCGGTGAACGATTTTCGCCGGTATACAAGGCATAGCGTTTCCAGCGCCGCAAAATCGATACCCCGCAGTTTATCTTCCATTACAGTTTCATCCTCGCTCAATCATGTCATCAAATATTTCGATGTTATATATCAGTGTCATGGGATTGGTCTATGTGCACCGCAATGTAAACCTGTGACCCATCAACATTCGCCACGCGGTGGGCGCACAATAAACGAGACGGAGAGAACAATGAGCAAGTTTTTGATCGAAGCACATTTCAGGCTGCACGAATGGGTGGCTGAAGAGAAAGGCTACTTCGCTGATGAGGGTCTTGACCATGAGTTCAAGGAGTTCATCCGCGCAACTGGTGGCCAGCACCACAAAACAGCCGAAAAGGTTGGAGCTTACCAAAGCCTCGAGAAGGGAAGAGAAGCCAGTGTCAATTGCGCCTGCCACTGGACCGTTAATGTGGCGGCTTCGGTCGGTCACGCCAAACTGTATGGTGACGCCTATTCCGTTTCACCCTCCGGAATTTTTGTGCCAGCAGACTCGCCCATAAAAACACCGAAAGATCTTGCCGGCGTTCCAATTTCCGTTGGCTTCCAGTCGGGGAGCCATTACTCGACGATCCAGGTACTGGAGCAATATATGTCGGGGGACCAGATCAATTTGAACTTCGGTGACGGCATGTTGTTTGGACGTATGGAAAAGCTAATCGAAGGTGAGGTACAAGCTGCTGCACTCTTCAGCGGGCCTTATTATTTTGCCGAGCAATTGGGGTTCCGCAAAATCATCGATTCCACGTTCATGATTGCCGGATCGGTCAATCACGATGCGGACCCGGAAGACGTGCAGAAGTATTATCGGGCACTGAGACGGGCGCAGCGCGACATCGACCTGCGGCCAGAGCTTTACACCCACTACTACCGTAACGAATTTCCGGAAAAATATCACGATCAGATCGATACCCGCCGCTGGGGTCCGGGAGAGCGCATCGTATTTGAACCCTATTCGAAAGAAGTGTTCGACGATTCATTCGCCTGGATTTCGGAACGCAACATCTTCCCTGAAGGAACGATGGGACATGGCGTTTATGAAGATGCAGTGGTTTCTTACACATAACTGCAAACGCGTAAGTGATCTTGACGGGCAAGCCTCTAAAACTTGACCTGTCCTTCAAAATGCGGATGGATACTCGTCTGTTGAAAGAGCAAGGGAGATAGAAAATGCCGAGATATTCGAAACTGGCAACAGCTGCTGCGTTAGTTGCAGCACTCACGGCTGTAACGGCAATGCCGAAGGCCTCCGAAGCAAAAGAGTTGAGTCTTGCCTATTTCATGGGGCCAAAACATCCCATGAACAAGGGCTTGTTCACCCCGTTTGCGGAACAACTTGCTGCTGCATCAGGCGGCTCGGTAACTGTAAAACAATATCCCGGTGGTGCGCTGAACAAAAAACCGCCGAAGCAATATTCCATCCTTCTTGATGGTGTCGCTGACGTCGTATTTACACTGCCGGGTTACACGTCCGATGTATTTCCCAAAACCAATGTCGTCGGGCTACCCGGGGTTTGCGACTCGGCAGTGAGTTGCACCGAAGCATTGCAGCGTGCCCGTCCTGTTTTGGAGAAAGAGTACAACGCCAAGATCATCGCGCTTTGGGCGAACGCGCCGGCTATTTTGATCACCAAGGATAAGCCTGTCACAAAACTGTCTGACCTTGAGGGTATGAAGATCAGGGTCACATCTAAGTCGGACGTACCATTTTTAGAAGCTCTGGGTGCAGCACCGGTTGCGCAACCTGTGACCGTGATCAACCAGAACCTGGCGAACGGCGTCATTGACGCTATCATGATTGACCCGTCGGCCATTCGCTCGTTCAAATTATACGAGCCCGGCAAATACGTGACCACATGGTTTCCGGGCTCAGGCTCGGCGTTTGTGCTGCTGATGAGCAACGATACATACAATGCTCTTTCCAGTGAAGAAAAGGCGGCAGTTGATAAGGTGGCTGGAAGCGCGCTTTCGATGGGTGCTGGCACTGCCTATGACAGTGCCGCCCAAGGCGGGTTGGATGCGGCTACAAAAAACGGCGTTGAACTGGTCGACTGGGCGCCCGGCGAGCGGGAAAAGGTTCAAGCCAAAATTGATGCCGTAATGATCGATCTAAAAGAACGCAAAGCTGGTGATTCCACCATCGGTGAGATTATGACGCTGCTGGCTGGGGGCTGACCTTGGTTTGAAAGCTGAACCTGACAGGGGCTGGAAAGTGTGAACAGGATCGAAAGGTGGCTCAATCGCGCAGCAATTGCGGTCGCGGCTGTTGGTGGTTTTGGGGTATTTTGCCTGATGATGGTGACGCTGGTCGCCGTCATCTGGCGCTACGGGTTCAACGACCCGATTTTCGGGATCGGCGATATGTCTGTGGTCATTCTCTCCATCGTCGCTGCGGCGTCTGTTGTGTTCGGCGCACGAAACGAGTCCCATGTCAGCGTTAATGTCATAGACTTTCTCTTCGGGCGTAAAGTCACACGATTTACAGATCTGATTATGCGGATATTGGCGGTCGGTATTTCCGGGACCGCGAGTTATGCATTGTTCAAAAAAGCTTGCGGTTTCGAAAAAGCGTGCATCACCGAGAATTTAAGCATTGAACACTGGCCGTTTTATTATGTCCTCGGGTTTGCGTTCGCATTTTATTGCTTACACTTGCTGGTTCAACTGTTCACGGGACTGGTCCACTTCAACGCAGAAGTTGATCCCAACGATCTGGCTGACCAATGAGCGGCACGGAGATTGCACTGCTCGGTTTTGCCGTCCTGTTTATATTGCTCTTCATTCGTATGCCAGTAGGGCTGACGATGATGTTGGTGGGTGCGGTCGGCATCTATCTGATAAGACCACAGGCTGCCTTGCCAACGCTCGCGGGCGAGATATTCTCCGAGGCTACTGACTACCCGCTCACCATCATCCCGCTTTTTGTTCTCATGGGCAATCTGGCTGGTGTCTCAGGGATGAGCCGCGATCTTTATGACGCTGCACATTCCTGGTTGGGCAGTTTTCGCGGTGGTCTGGCATCCGCGACCATCGTCGGTTGTGCCGGGTTTTCGGCGCTATCGGGTTCGTCGCTGGCGGCTGCTGTTACGATGGGACGGGTTTCGCTGCCTCAGATGCAGCGCTACAAATACGATGACGGGTTGGCGGCTGGATCGATCGCCGCCGGCGGCACGCTGGGCATTCTCATTCCACCGTCTGCGGGGTTCGTGATCTACGCCATCCTGACTGAAGAAAGCATCGGACGGTTGTTTCTGGCCGGTGTTCTGCCGGGCCTGTTACTGACTGCCCTGTTCATTGCAGCCATTTGGATCGTGGTGAAGCGCGCACCCGAAAAAGCGCCCCAGTCGTCGAACATCGTGCCTCTGATTGAGAGATTTAGGGCTCTGGCGCGCGCCGCCTGGATACTTGGCATTATTATTCTTACCATCGGCGGCATTTACCTTGGCGTGTTTTCGGCGGTTGAGGCGGCGGGTATTGGAGCCGTTCTTGCGCTCATTGTCACAATCATTCGAGGTGCACTGACGTGGGAAAACATAAAGGACGTCTTCGCTTCGACCCTACGGGCTTCCGGCACACTGTTTCTCATCCTGTTCGGAGCATTTGTGTTCAAGACCTTCGTCGGTTTCACGGGCGTCGCCTTTTCGATCGCAGAATGGATTGAAGCTCAGGGCTTCACCGGCATGCAAATCGTAATCGCCTTTCTGCTGATGTTTATCGTGCTGGGCACGTTTCTGGAAGGCTTTGCCATTCTGGTTCTGACAGTACCGCTCATTCAACCAATCATTGAACCGCTCGGGATCAACATGATCTGGTTCGGTGTGTTGATGGTGATTTGTCTGGAAATGGGTCTCATTTCACCGCCCGTCGGGGTGAACGTCTTCGTTGTAAAAGGCATCGCAAATGACATGCCCTTGAACACGATATTCCGCGGAATCTGGCCGTTCTGGTTCGCCATGTTGATTTGCATAATTATGATTGTCGTCTTTCCGCAGATTGCCCTCTTCCTACCGGATACGATGAACCGATAGCCCGTATTGGGTGAAGAAATTGGTGTTGTGGTCGCCATACCACCCTTTGTTTGAGGCAAGGTAGAAATATTTACCGGCACGACAATGTCACCACCCGGTCAGATGGGATATGGCCGCACCGAACGCAGCGTAGGGCAAAGAAACGATTCACTGGATCATTCCTTTCATGCAGCAAATTCATTTGTTTCAGACTGGCCAGACAGGTTCAATCCTCAAGGCTTGACTTCCCTTGGAACAAATTCTGACGACCTGGCATTCTCGAGGTTGCTTGCCTCATGTAATGGAGATTTTATGAAAGAGAATCGGGCCTAACCCGCGTTCCTGACCAGCTAGGTTTCGGGAACACCAGCAACGACAGGGACACTCGCGCGAGATGCTGAGTGAACCAGTATTTGTACTTTCGTAAAATCGAGACACTCAATGAATATTTCAAAACACGAACAGCGTGTTTTGCACGAGCTTGCTCTTGGTGGGTCGATCCATCATGAGCGCCAAGCAAACGGCAAAATACACCGTGTCACCTGTTATACGCGCGACGGCAATATTTTGTCCGACTGTACGCTTCCTGTTTTCCAACGCCTTTTGAAACGTCGCTTAATCCACTCAAAAAACGGACGTCCCTACCGAGCATCGCTGTTAGGGGTTAAATCCGTGCGCGCGCAACTCAACCAAAAATGAGAATGCGCGAAGCAATAACAACAACCTTTCTTTCAGTCAGCCGCACCCCAAAGATGCGGTGGACCTACATCTCACATCGCAAGCGCGGTGTGTTCAAACCTATTGTTCACAAGGAGAAACGACGTGAACCAAGTTGAAAAGGAAACCATTATTAGTATCCACCGACTGGCTTTTTGTGATGAGGAAGGAAATGAGATCGCCAAACTTGCAAAAGATTTCCTCACTCTACCCGCAACTATTTCGATCAGCGTAATGCATGACGAAAGAATTGTCCGCGACGTGCTGTACCATGCAATTCAATAAACGACATGCCGAGTTTGTAAAATCAGCTTGGAACTGACATTGACCTCAATTCGGCAATGCAGATCGTCACTTCAACAACATCTTCGCTACGCAAGCGACGGTAGAATGCCCGGAAACCAGTCATACAACATTGCAAGCAGTAGCAGGCCGAGCGCGATGCGGTAGATCACGAATACCAGAAATGTTGTGCGTTTAACCAGCGCCATTAAAAACGCGATGGCGGCTAACGCTGCAAAAAACGTAAAAAACGCCGCCCATAAAGCGTCAGCTGGAACGCCTGCACCGGATTCAACCGCTTCCAACGCCGTGAACAGACCAGCGGCGGAAATAGCCGGAATTCCAAGCAAGAACGAAAACCGGGCTGCTTCGCCTCGTTCAAAACCCATGAATCGGGCCGCTGTCATGGTGATTCCGGAACGGCTGGTGCCAGGAATTAACGCAACCGCCTGGGCAAGCCCGATCATCATTGCGGGCGCCAAGGTCATATCTTCCATTTTTTTTAACCGGACGCCCGTCACGTCCGCGACATACATGAGAATGCCGAAGAAAATCGCGCCATAAGCCACAACTTCAACGCCACGGATGGCGGCCGACGCGCCGGAAAACTTCAACAGGGCACCAAATGCAAGGGCGGGGATGGTGGCAAGGGCAATATAGGTCGCCATGCGCGAATGGGGTGTGATCCTGCCTTTAAAAAGATCAATTGCTCCGCCAATAAGATTGAGCACATCACGCCAAAAATAGACCAAAACAGCAAACAGGGAACCAACATGAACCATGACATCAGTCACAACACCCTGATCCTGCCAACCGGTGAATGCCGGGATCAGAATAAGGTGGCCGGAAGACGATACAGGCAGGAATTCTGTCAGTCCCTGAACAATCGCCAAAACCAGAATTTGTTCTATGCTCACCGTTGAACCCCCAGGGCTTTGATTCGGTTGACTTGCCGCCTTTTTCAACGCCCCCTATAGAGGGGATCGCCAAGCAATTAAACCATTGCAATAACCTCTCGGTGACGAAATTCTGGAAAACAGATTGCTCAAATCAGGATCAAATATTTGATGGCAACGCTTTATCACAACACACTTTCTGCGGGCTCAAGGGCCATTCGCCTAATGATGACGGAATACGAGCTGGAATTCACGCTCCATGAAGAGAATACATGGGAGCGTCGGGAGGAGTTTTTATCGCTCAATCCGGCAGCAACCCTACCGATTTTGGTGGACGAAAACCTGACTGTGGTTGGCGCGCAGACGATTGGCGAATATCTCGATGAAACCCAGGGGGTGTTGAAACGTGATAAACGCCTGTTTCCAGAAGACGCCTCCGGCAGGGCTGAAATGCGACGGCTTGTCGACTGGACACTGGTGAAACTGGAAGCGGAAGTCACACGGTATGCGGTACATGAACGAGTGACAAAACGACAAATGCCGGTCAGTGCAGGCGGCGGTGCACCTGACAGTCAGGCGCTACGGGCCGCACGCGCCAATATCAAATACCATCTCAAATATCTCGATTGGCTGGCGGCCACCCGCAGCTGGCTGGCCGGGGATCAGATTACCCACGCGGATATATCGGCGGCGGCGGCAATTTCCGTGCTCGACTATCTGGGTGAAATCGAATGGGGAGAAGAGGCCCATTTGAAAGACTGGTACGCGCGGATGAAATCACGCCCATCATTCCGTCCCCTATTGGCAGACCGGCTAAGGGGCATGCCGCCTGTTTCCCATTATGTTGATCTGGATTTTTGAAAAAACGTGAAAAACATTTCGAGAAACTGACTCAACGCCTTCGTGATGACGCCAGATCGCTGGGCTTTGACGCTATTGGTATAAGCCCTGCAACATCCAGCAAACTCACAAAAACTGCTCTAAAAGACTTTGTTAAATCCGGGTTTCACGGCTCCATGGCTTGGATGGAAGATACGGTTGAGCGGCGCTGTGATCCGCAGGTTTTATGGGGTGAATCCAAAAGCGTCATCATGCTGGCAGTAAATTACGGGCCGGAAACGGACCCACTTGATGCGCTAACGCAAAAAGAAAACGGTATCATATCCGTCTACGCGCGGAACCGCGATTATCACGATATTATCAAAGGCAGGCTGAAAACACTTGCATCGAAACTCGTATCACAGGCCAGATCACGCGGTTTGGAATGCAGTGTTAAAGTTTTTGTCGACACGGCCCCGGTCATGGAAAAACCTCTGGCGGTTCAGGCCGGTCTTGGGTGGCAGGGTAAACACACAAATCTCGTGTCACGCGAGTTTGGCTCGTGGCTATTTCTCGGGAGTATTTTTACGACGCTGGAACTGCCACCGGATGCGGCGGAAATCGACCATTGCGGCAGTTGCGCCAATTGTCTTGATATTTGTCCGACCGATGCTTTCCCGGCCCCGTATAAGCTCGACGCGCGGCGCTGTATTTCCTATCTAACCATCGAAAATAAAGGGCCGATACCCGTCGAATTCCGCGAAGCCATGGGCAATCGGATTTACGGTTGTGATGATTGTCTTGCGGTTTGCCCGTGGAATAAATTTGCACAGGTCACCCGTGAAACCAAACTGGCGACACCGGGTGACGCGTCGTCAGTTAGCCTCGCGGATTTTCTGTCAATGGACGATGCAGCCTTTCGAAAACGGTTTTCGGGATCGCCGGTCAAACGTATCGGTCACGCGCGGTTCGTTAGAAATTGCCTCATTGCTGCCGGTAATTCCCGTTGTACCAACCTCATTGATCCGATACGTAAATGGATTGACGATCCGGACCCGATTATCAATGAATCTGCTCAATGGGCGCTGGACAAATTGACCAAATCAAAAAGGGAATAGACCGTGAAACTGGGAATATTGGGCTGCGGGTTTTCCGGAACGGAAATCGGCAGGCGGTTTATCGAGAATAATATCGATGTCTGGGGGACAACACGCAGTGCCGACGGCGTGGACCCGATCTTAAAGGCCAGAATTCGTCCAATTGTCTTCGACGGCGAATTTGTCAGCGATGAATTTCTTGGGGCGCTCGAACAAACCACTCATTTAGTGGTTTCAATTGCACCTTCCCGCGAAGAAAATACCGCGGCGCCCGACGCAGTGGTGGACCCGGTTCTCACCGCTTTTCAGAATCACGACTTATCTGCAATCGCACCGCAATTGGAGTGGGTGCTCTATCTGTCAACCGTCGGAGTTTACGGCAATCATGACGGGGCATGGATTGACGAAACGGCGGAGCTGAAGCCCACTTCCCCCCGCGCACGGCAAAGGATGCGCGCTGAGGCTGAATGGATAGGCGCGGGAGAAGCGCTCAATCTACCGATCTCGATATTTCGGCTGTCGGGAATTTATGGGCCGGGGCGAAACGCATTGCTCAACGCAAGTCTTGGAAAATCCCGGCGGCTGATCAAAAAGGATCAGGTATTCAACCGCATTCATGTGGGGGATATCGCGGGGGCTGCGGAACGGGCAGCAGAAATAAATGCGTCTGGTATTTTCAATATTACCGATAATGAACCCGCACCGCCTCAGGACATCGTCACACATGTCCATCAATTGTTGGGATTGGAGCTACCGCCGGAAGTTGATTTTGAAACCGCCGACCTGTCTCCGATGGCACGAAGTTTTTACGGAGAGAACAAACGAGTCTCCAACGCAAAGTCAAAAAAGGCCCTTGGCATGAGCTACAATTGGGCAGATTATCGCGTAGCACTCACCCGCATGTATGAAGAAGACGGCTGGAAAGGATAATAGAGATATGGCTAATATTTCAATCGTCACCTTAGGTGTCGATGATCTGACAGCATCCACGGCATTCTACACCGCGATGGGGTGGCGGAATACAACGGCAAGCCAGGACAGCGTAAGCTTTTTGCAAGGGGACAGTATCGTATTAGGTCTTTATGGGCGCGCGGCGCTCGCCGAAGATGCAGGCGTGGACAATACATCCAGCGGGTTTCGGGGTTCATCGATTGCGGTGAATCTGGAGAGCGAAGCCGCCGTTGATGCCTATTTCGAACGTGCTGTTTCAAATGGAGCATCACCGGTGAAAAAGCCGGAGAAAGTATTCTGGGGCGGTTATTCCGGATATTTTGGTGATTTTGACGGCCACCTTTGGGAGGTCGCTTTTAACCCGTTCTTTTCCGGTGATACTGCGACCGGCCAACTAAAACTGGAACCTTTGATCTCATGAGTGCCACACTTCTTCTCATCGACATGCAAAAGGCGATGGACGATCCAATTTTCGATCATCAGGGCCAACCGGATGCCCTTGGTAATTCAGCTAAATTGGTCGCCCACTGGCGGGCGCAGGGTAATCCGATCGTCCACATACGCCAGGACAGTATGAATCCCGACTCCCCTTATGCACCTGACAAACCATCGCATGCATTTAAAGACGAAGTGGCACCGCTCGACCATGAGACCATCGTGGAAAAACGAACAAACAACGCCTTCATTGGAACCGATCTGATGCAGGTGCTGGAGGAGGTCGGGTCGAGCGAACTCGTTGTCTGTGGTGTCCACCTGCAGGACTGCGTTGAAAGCACTGTCCGGATGGCCGGAAATCTCGGCTTCATGGTGTTTTTAGCTGCTGACGCCACCGTTAGTCTGGGACAAACCGACATAAATGGGAAAAAATGGACGGCGGACGAAGTCCATGTGTTGACGCTCGGTATTCTGGACGGCCAATATGCAAAGGTTGTGAACAGTTCAGACCTGATGCTCGAAAGCGCAGATACAACGGTTCATTGACAGATATAGGCTGGATGCCAGCGGTGTTTGATTGTCTAATGCCGCCTGAAGTCAGGATGCTAAATGAATACCGCTCTTCCCCGTTGGGTTGATTATGGGCTGATGCCGCTTATTAACGTGGCCGTTGCATTTTTGATAGCCGGGCTTGTTGTGCTTTTTGTCGGCGAAAGCCCCGTTGAAGCGGCTTATTTGATGGTGAGAGGCGCATTCGGCAACGGGTACAACATCGGGTTTACCCTATTTTTCGCCACCACATTTGTGTTCACCGGGTTGGCGGTCGCAGTCGCATTTCATGCCGGACTTTTTAATATCGGTGGTGAGGGGCAAGCGTATATCGGTGGTCTTGGTGTTGCACTGGTTTGCCTGTCGTTCGATACCATATTGCCCTGGTGGCTGACATTTCCGTTGGCGATAATTGGCGCTGCGTTATTTGGCGCGTTATGGGCCTATGTTCCAGCCATCCTGCAGGCCAAGCGTGGTAGCCACATCGTGATCACAACGATCATGTTCAACTTCATTGCCTCTGCTTTGATGGTGTATCTGTTGGCCGGGCCATTGCAAAAAGCGGCCAATCTCGGACCCCGTACCCGGGACTTTGAAGCGGGTGGCCAAATTCCGAAAATGGATTGGCTCTTTAGCCCATTTGGCATCGACATGGGCGCATCGCCGCTGAATATCTCTTTTCTACTGGCTTTGATCATGGCCTTTGTCGTTTGGGTAATTGTTTGGCGCACGCGGTTTGGGTATGAAATGCGCACCCTGGGAGTGAGCCCTCGCGCCGCAAATTACGCCGGTATGCCAGAGGTTCGTATCGTGGTCTTGACGATGATGTTGTCCGGGGCGCTGGCTGGTATGATGGCACTTAATCCCGTCATGGGGGATCAAGCCCGCCTACAACTCGATTTCGTTGAAGGCGCCGGTTTTGTCGGGATCGCGGTTGCCCTAATGGGCCGCTCGCACCCGGCAGGAATTGTACCCGCAGCCATATTGTTTGGGGCGCTTTATCAAGGGGGTGCTGAACTCGCCTTTGATATGCCCAACATCACGAGAGATATGATCGTTATGATCCAGGGCCTTGTTATCCTGTTTGCAGGCGCCATGGAGTATATGTTCCGCCCGGCGCTGACCAAAGTATTCAGTGAAAAAACGATCACGGCGGAGGCAGCCTGATGGACACGCTAATCCAACTCCTGGATGTCACCATCCGCTCCGCTGTTCCACTTCTGCTAGCCTGTCTGGCGGGTCTTTATTCAGAACGGTCCGGTATCGTTGATATTGGCCTTGAGGGTAAAATGCTCGGCGGTGCATTTGCTGCAGCGGCGATGGCAGCGGTTACCGGTTCAGCATGGCTCGGCCTGTTTGCCGGCATCTTTGTTGCTGTATTGCTATCGCTGGTCCACGGATTTGCCTCCATCACCAATAAGGGCAATCAAATTGTCTCCGGTGTTGCGATAAACTTTATTGCAGCCGGGCTTGCTGGCCTTTTGGGTCAAGCCTGGTTTAGTCAGGGTGGTCGGACCCCTCAACTACCGCCAGATGCCAGGTTTATTCCCATTGATCTGCCATTTGCAGAAGCCATTTCGAATATTCCAATGGTCGGGCCGGTCTATGTTGAGTTGATTTCAGGCCAAAACCTCCTCGCCTATTTCGCATTTGTCATGGTGCCGATAACCTGGTGGGTGCTGTTTAGAACACGGTTTGGGTTGCGTCTTCGCGCCGTTGGAGAAAACCCCGCCGCGGTTGATACGGCGGGTATCTCCGTATCATGGGCGCGGTATCGCGCCGTTATCTGCTGCGGTATTCTCTGCGGTATCGCAGGCGCGTATTTATCAATTGGTCTTTCAGCCGGATTTGTAAAAGACATGACGGCGGGACGCGGGTTTATCGCATTGGCCGCATTGATCTTTGCTAAATGGCGCCCGGTCGCCGCCATGTGGGCCTGCCTGTTGTTCGGATTTTTGAGCGCCATTGAGATACGCTTTCAAGGGGTTGAACTTGCAATTGTCGGGGTTGTCCCGGTTCAACTGATGCAGGCACTTCCGTATATATTGACGGTGATATTGCTGGCCGGATTTATCGGTAAGGCTATACCGCCAAAAGCGGGTGGCGTTCCCTATTCCAAGGAACGTTGATGATGGCAGATGATCTGTTTATTGCGGCTCGCAACGCGATGGCCAACAGTCATTCCCCGTATTCAAACTTTCCAGTGGGGGCTGCGCTGCGCACCAAGTCAGGTAAAATTTATGCTGGCTGCAATATTGAGAACGCCTCTTATCCAGAAGGCTGGTGCGCGGAGACAAGCGCCATTGCCCATATGGTCACCGCTGGTGAGAAGGAGATCGCAGAGATACTCGTCACCGCACTGAAGAAGGATGGCGCTACGCCCTGCGGCGGTTGCCGACAACGGCTGGTGGAGTTTGCTAAACCAGACACACCGGTTCACCTTTGTGACCAAAACGGCATTAACAAGACGGTCAGCCTTGGTGACCTTTTACCCGCCAGTTTTGATTTAGACTGATATTTCAGGAACACAATATGACAAGTTTAATAGACGCACTTAATGGATTTCAACCGGAAACCGCTCTTGTGCTGGGCTCCGGCCTTGGGGGTGTTGTCGATTCAATAGACGTTAAGAGTCGTCATTCATTTGCCGATCTTGAAGGGTTTCCAACAAGTTCCGTATCCGGCCACTCCGCTGAAGTCATTACCGGGGCCCTAAACGGTCACAAGGTCATCGTATTTTCTGGAAGGGTCCATTATTACGAACAAGGGGATGCTGCGGCCATGCGCGGCCCGCTGGAGGCATTGAAATCGGTAGGTGTAATTCGATTAATCCTGACCAATTCCGCAGGGTCTACCAATCCGGATATGGGGCCGGGCTCTATTATGCAGATCAAGGATCATATCAATTTTTCCGGCACCAACCCCCTGTTTGGTGAGCCAACCGATAAACGTTTTGTCGGTCTGACCACGGCTTACTCCAAACCACTGCGCAAGGCGTTTCGAAAACAAGCCAAGCAACTCGGTATCAAACTGCACCGAGGCGTTTACATGTGGTTTTCCGGGCCCAGTTTCGAGACCCCCGCGGAAATCAAGATCGCCCGGAATATGGGTGCAGACGCAGTGGGCATGTCCACGGTTCCCGAAGTTATACTAGCGCGCTTCCTCGATATGGATGTCGCCGCATTTTCCGTTGTTACAAATTATGCGGCGGGGATGACTGGCGGTGAACTTTCCCACACTGAAACCAAAGAAATGGCACCACAGGGCGGCGAAAAACTGTCACGGCTAATCAGCACCACGCTTAAGGAAGGTTTTTGATGGACACCAGCGATAAAAAGGCCATCGCCCGCCGCGCGCTTGCGCTCGTCGATCTTACCGACCTTAATGATGGTTCCAATCACGACGCCATCAACGCCCTTTGTCAGCGTGCACAAACCGAGTTTGGCAATACTGGTGCTATTTGCATATGGCCACGGTTTATAGCCCATGCAAAAAAACAACTGGGTGGCTCCGGAATTCCAATTGCCACCGTTGTAAATTTCCCCGGCGGCAACCAAAGCATCGATATGACCCTTGCCGAAACCCATAGTGCCATCGATGACGGGGCCGATGAGGTTGACCTTGTTATGCCGTATCGGGCTTTGATGGATGGAGATCAAACAACCGCCCGCGCAATGCTGGTCGCCATTCGGTCCACCACAGCAGAAAACGCACTTCTGAAAGTAATTTTGGAAACCGGCGAACTCGGTGATGAAAGTCTCATTCGTCAAGCGAGTAAGATGGCTATTTCTGCGGGGGCGGATTTTATCAAGACTTCCACCGGTAAAGTTTCCGAAAACGCGACATTGGCAACGGCTCGCATCATGATTGAAGAAATTGCGTCGAGCAAAAAGAAGGTCGGCTTCAAACCAGCGGGTGGTATTAAAACAACCAAAGATTGTGGAGATTATCTGGCCATCGCAGATGAGATCATGGGGCCTGATTGGGCCAGTAACACAACATTTCGATTTGGCGCATCCGGCGTTTTGGATGACTTACTGGCTACACTTCAAGATGAAGATGCGCCGGAATCCCAAGGCTACTAATTCTCACTTGAGAGCTTCTTTAATTCATACAAAGCTTCAAGTGCTTCGCGTGGTGTGAGTTCATCGGGCTGAAGTGCGGATAATTTATCCTGTAAATCGGAACTGGATTTAACAACAGCTGTTACCGTTTGTTGCGCCACAGCGGAAAACAAAGGCAGATCATCAATCAGCGTATTAGACGGGTTTTCCCGGTTCTGGCTTTCCAACTGTTCGAGGATTGCCCGGGCGCGGTGAACAACAGCATCCGGCAATCCGGCCAGTCGCGCGACCTGAATTCCATAAGATCGGTCGGCGCTGCCTTGGATTACCTCGTGAAGGAAGACCACGTCACCATCCCATTCCTTGACGCTCATGGTCACATTCGAAACCCGTTCAAGTTTCGTCGAAAGCGCGGTTAATTCATGGTAATGCGTGGCAAAAAGCGTGCGACATAAATTCACCTCATGGAGATTTTCAATCGCCGCCCAGGCAATCGACAGGCCATCGAAAGTTGCTGTCCCACGCCCGATCTCATCCAGAATTACCACGGAGCGTGGCCCAGCCTGATTGAGGATGGCAGCGGTTTCCACCATTTCGACCATGAAAGTCGAACGCCCACGGGCGAGATCATCCGCCGCACCGACCCGCGAAAACAGGCGGTCAACGACACCAATATGGGCGCTACCGGCAGGCACGAATGAACCCATTTGTGCCAATATGACAATCAAGGCGTTTTGCCGAAGGTAAGTTGATTTACCGCCCATATTGGGCCCGGTCAGCAACCATAATTGCCCCGCATCCTCACCGCCAATCGAACAATCATTTGCAACAAACGGATTAGCAGCCTGTTTTCTCAATGCCTGTTCCACCACCGGGTGCCGCCCGGATACGATATCAAAGGCCAGCGTATCGTCGACAGTCGGGCGCACATAGCCCTGTTCCTGGGCAAGCTCCGCAAGGGCGGAAGCAACATCGAGCACGGCAAGAGCGGCTGATATATGCTGTATCGCTTCACTTTCACGTAAAACGGCTTTTTGGGCATCTACAAAATGCCCCAGCTCTATTTGAAGCGCCCGGCCCGCGGCATTGGCAATCTTGCTCTCCAGCTCCGCTAATTCGGTCGTCGTAAACCGCATGGCATTTGCCATGGTTTGGCGGTGGATAAATCGTTCCTTATCAGCCAGCAGGGCATCGGCATTTAACGCGGTTACCTCGATGAAATAACCCAGCATATTATTGTGTTTGATTTTCAGATTTTTAACGCCAGTCTCGTCGGCATATGAGACCTGTAACCCGGCAATCACCCGCCTGCTTTGGGTGCTCAGTTCTCGCACCTCATCAAGGTCAGGGTCATAACCCTGCCGCACGAAACCTCCATCACGCGATTGAAGCGGCAACTCATCCGCCAGCATCGATGATAGGTGGTCTGTTAATCCGTGTGGAGTTTTGCCAAGCACGGACAGCAAATTATTCAGATTATCCGGCAGGTCCACGGATTCATTTTGCAACAGGCTGGATAATTCTCTTCCGACATTCAAACCGGTCAAAATGCCGGACAGGTCTCGCGGCCCACCCCGGTTCAGGGACAAGCGCGACAGTGCTCGTGGCATATCCGCTACGCCTTTGAGCACTTTGCGAAGACTTTCTCGCGCGGCTTCCCGTGATAAAAACCACGTGACGTCGTCCAACCGTGAAGTAATTTCCCCCGTATCTGTAATCGGGTTCATCAATCGTTGGGCCATTAGGCGACCACCGCCGCCACTCACAGTGCGGTCTACAGTTCGGAGCAGTGAACCCTCGCCACTTCCGCTCATGGTTTGAACCATTTCAAGGTTTGCCCGGGTTGCCGCATCGATATAAAGGACAGTCGCACTTTCTTCCCGGCTGGGACGCGAAAGGACAGGCCGTTCGCCGATCTGGGTTTTCTCGATATAGGCAATGACAGCGCTCGCCGCTGCCAGTTCCACCCGCGTGAAAGTCCCAAATCCGTCGAGCGTCGCAACACCAAAGAACCTTTGCAGGGTATCAGCGGCGCGCGAGGAATCAAACAGCGCCGCTGGTTGAGGCTGGACCACGCAATCAATCATCTCTAACGCCAGACGCAGATCATCGTCTTCATACAATACGTCAGGCACGACGAGTTCTCGCGGTTGCAACCGCGCAAGGTCGGCAGACAGGCGTGAGATTTCAGTCTCAAATAATGAAAAACTCCCGGTCGAAATATCGACGGCAGCAAGCGCGAACTGATCTCCCTGCGCACCTCCGCGAACACGAGCCAATGTTACCAACAGGCTCGCGGCTCCAGCTTCAAGGAGATTTTCCTCGGTAATTGTTCCCGGTGTAACCAAGCGGACTACATCGCGCTTAACGACAGATTTTGAACCCCGTTTTTTAGCTTCGGCCGGGTCTTCCACCTGTTCGCAAACGGCGACGCGGTGACCTAGCGCAATCAGCTTTTGCAGGTAATCATCAGCAGCATGAACGGGCACACCACACATGGGGATATCATCACCGAGGTGTTTTCCCCGTTTCGTGAGTGTGATGCCGAGCGCCCGTGACGCGATTTCCGCATCCCCAAAAAACAACTCATAAAAATCACCCATCCTGTAGAACAGAAGGGAATCCGGATACGCTGCCTTGATTTCAATATATTGCGCCATCATGGGCGTTGGTTGATCGGACATGGAGACGCGGATACTTGAATCGGTTTATCAAGTGTTAGCAGGATGGTTTGCGCAGGGCTATGTGTGCCGTCAAGCGCATCACCTATTAGGTCAGCATCTGTGGATAGAATACTCTACGTGGCAAAACGCGAAGCGTCCGCTCCGTAATGGGCTAGATAACGGGGGTTGATATCCGCAACTTTCAACACCACCAGCACATCCGTGGTACCGAATTGATGGTCGACAACCGCATGTGACCCGATTTTCGCGCCCAACCGTAGATAGCCTTTCAACAGTGCCGGCATTGTCGACATCGCAGTTTTCATATCACCATCGCCACACTCGAAACTGTCAAGCCGAATGCTGTTGGGTGCGGAACTTTCACAATTTTCTTCAACTGCCATACATACATGTCGGGCAAGCCACCCGAGGGAACCGGAGAACTTTCGTAAATCGACACCATCGAATGAAGCGCATCCAAACATTATGTCAATCTTGTTAGCCACCGCATAACTCCATGTGCCATGCCACAGGAGCTCCATCGTTCTCTTATTGCGATAGTCACGCAGGACACATGACCGCCCAAGTTCCAAAAACCGAGATGTCGGGTTAGCCCTCAACAAAGGCTCGATACAATATTCCTTTTGGGTGTAATACCCACCAGCTTTAAGGGCTTGCGTTGGCCTCATCATTCGGTAGGTGCCTACAATATAGTGGGGATCAACAGCCGTATCGATAACCAGCAGATGGTCACAATAATCATCAAACCAATCCTGATCACGACCGGTCTGTTTCACCGATACATCCGGTACAGCCCCCATTTCATTGTAAAACACTTCGTACCGAAGCGACTGTGCCGCCTCTAGTTCTTTTCTTGACCTTATCAATCGGGTTTCAAGATTCCCAAGGCGACCTAGAACGGGATTTTCAAGGTTAAAACCATGATCTAAAGTTGAAACAGAATTTCTTTCGAGCAAGACCTTCAACTCAATGTTGTTTACAATCATATTGGATGGTTCGATAAAGACCTTATGACAGCGTCACGCTCGTGCCAATGTTTGTGCGATATCTTCAATCCGGTTCTCCGGTAGATTTTCCAGCAGTTCGGTAACCGCACGCAAATCAAGCGGCTTGGTCAGATAATCATCTGCACCACAATCCAGAGCATTCTGGCGAACTTTTTCCTGACCGTCGGCAGACAGTACAACAATTTTTGGCCGCGACCGATCAGCCGATCTATAAGCTTCTTTGATTTCCTTTATCGCCGATATACCGTCCATAACCGGCATATGGAGATCCATGAATATCAAATCAAACGTGTAGAGCTGTGCTTCTTCAACCGCTTTTTCACCGTCTTCAACATGGGTGACTGCATGCCCAAGGCCAGCCAAGAGTGTTTTGGCCAATAGCGCATTGATCGGGTTATCTTCCGCCAATAATACTCGTAGGTTTTTCTGGTTGGGCGCAAGTGAGGGTGAAGAAAGGGTAGTATGTCGGGATGGATGAATTGTTCCACACAAAATCTTCTCGAGCGACGAAGCCCGGACTGGCCACGTCAACCAACCATCGAAGGATTTCCGCTTGTCTTCACCCATTGATTGATCGCCCAACGCGACAATACGCAACGGATGATCGAACCGATGCTTGATGTGATCCGGCGTTTCCTTGATCGACGCAAACTCTACCTCGTCTACCAGTAATGTGTGAAGTTGGTCTGCGTCGCTGGAATGTTTGAAAAACTGTACCAAAGAATCAAACACAATTACTTTTCGAACCCTTTTCTCCATGGACCTAATTAAGGCAACCCGTGCCGGGGAACGGGCAAGAACTAAACTAACGTCCTGCGGTGGCTGTTGTAACTCCCGTGGGTGACTGGTTTCATCATCAAGTGGGTCGACTGAAATAGTAAACTCGAATCGAGCACCCTTATTCAGCTCACTCTCAACCGTTATTTCGCCACCCATTTTGGAAATAATTTTTTGGGAAATTGCCAAGCCCAGTCCGGCACCTCCAAATTGACGGGTAGCACCGGATTCTGTTTGTACAAATTCTTCAAAAATTTTAGCTTGGTCACCCAACTGTAAGCCCGGACCACTGTCCTGAATGGAAAAGGTCAACTGACATCGGTCCTTGGCCTCTATTCGGTCAACCTCAAGAGAAACACCGCCTTTACCCGTAAACTTCACAGCGTTTCCGGCGATATTGAGCAGAACTTGGCGCAGGCGACCGGCATCAACATCAATCTCTTCGGGCACGGCGTCGGCAATATAAGTTGCCAGCACCAGGCTCTTTTCCCGCGCTTTCGGTGCCAATAGCTCCGCAACATCCTCTACTACCCGGGCGAGATTCGTTCTTCGATTGGTCAATGTCATATGACCGGATTCAATACGCGCAGTATCGAGCAGATCCTCAATCAGGCTCAATAAGGTTTGTCCCGAAGTTGTTATAGCCTGAACATAAGAACCTTGTGCGGGGGACAGTTGCGTGCCCTCCAGCAAACCGGCCATACCGATCACACCATTCAACGGTGTTCTGATTTCATGGCTGACCATGGCCAAAAACCGGGATTTGGCTTCGCTTGCAACTTTCGCATTGTCCAGCGCCTGTTTGAGGTCGTTTTCCTGAATTTTGCGTTGAGTGATATCGCGCGCAACTGAACGCCAACCAACCTGACCGGTATTTGGATCGCGAATTGCAAGGTCGGTCCACGAGAACCAGCGGGTACCCCTGCGCGTTTCAATCAGCATATCCCGCGCTAGAGGGGTCGGGGACGCCTCCATTTTATCCAACGACAATTCACTACCCGTCTGGTAACCCTCTTTCACATCAGGCAAGTTTTGAACGGAATCGAAATATTCGCGGAAAGGTTCATTCGAGAAAGTTATCGCGCCGCTATGGTCACGGTGAATGACAACATCGCCGAATGCTTCGGACAGGCTTCGATAAATTTCCTCACTTTCCCTGATCTCCCAAGATTTATCTTCCAATGCCTCCAGCCGTTCAACCAGAGCATTGTTTTGGTTCTTCAATTCTTGCAACGTGTTTTGCGATGCGGTCGAACCCGATACCCAGTTCATCGTAAACCAAGACTTTATCTTGGTATAAAAGCTAGTTTTTGATGGGTTTTTGCGGCGATACGCACGCATTTTTGGCGCATGATCACCGGCCTGATCACCATGGTTTTTATCACCGGGCTGATGATGATTATCGTGAAAGGAATTTTCCATAAACTTGATTTAACAAGACAAGCCTTTGGAAGGGTTTATGGGTATCGTGAACAAGACCTTAAACACGGCCTGTTCTTAAACCGTACACCCATCAAATTCACGCCGAATTCTATCCAGATCGCGTGCTGATATCACTGAACGTGGGCAAGTCTTTCACCAGCCATACGATAGGAAATTGATTCTGCAATATGAATTCGTCCGACCTTTCCTACTCCTTCCAGATCAGCCAAAGTCCGGGCCACTTTCAAGATACGGTGGAAACCACGGGCTGAAAACTTCATCGCATTTGCCGCCTCCTCCAAAAGGTTTTGACCTGCTGGGTCGGGTGCCGCAACTTTTTCAATAATTGTGTTGTTTACCTGCGCATTTGTGAGAATATCCAGATCCATTTCCGCATAACGCCGGGCCTGAACAGACCGGGCGGTGGCGACCCTTTCTGCGATTACCTCGCTGGTCTCCCCGTTCTGTGGCGTCATAAGATCGGTTGCGGTGACCGCAGGTACTTCAACCCTAAGATCAATTCGATCCATCAGCGGTCCGGAAATCCTTGCCTGATAGTCGGCGGCACATCGAGTACCCCTTCGGCATGTATGACCGGGCTCCCCCGCCATGCCACACCGACAGGGATTCATTGCGGCAATCAGTTGCATGGATGAAGGGTAGGTTACCCGGTGGTTCGCGCGGGCGATGACAGATTCGCCAGTCTCCAACGGCTGGCGCAGACTATCCAGCACCTGCGGAGTAAATTCTGGAAACTCATCGAGAAACAAAACACCATTATGGGCAAGGGAGACTTCGCCGGGCCGCGCTCTCAAGCCACCGCCCACCATGGCAGCCATCGACGCGGAATGGTGGGGCGCGCGAAATGGCCTGGCAGATGAGAGCTTGCCATCCGCCAGTGTACCGGCAATTGAAGCAACCATCGACACTTCCAGTAGTTCCCTCGGGGCAAGGGCGGGCAGAATAGAGGGCAGGCGCGACGCCAGCATGCTTTTACCCGATCCGGGCGGGCCTACAAATATAAGATTGTGACCACCCGCCGCCGCCACCTCCAGAGCCCGTTTTGCCGTTTCCTGGCCGCGAATATCGGACATATTGCCATCAAAATCCGGCCTGTCCTGCATGGCGGCAACGGGCCGTGAAAGGGACTGTGTTCCTTTAAAATGATTGGCCATGGCGATAAGGCTTCGCGGTGCCAAAATGTCCATTGAGGGGTCGGCCCAAGCCGCCTCCGGA
The DNA here is from genome assembly GCA_951813045.1 of uncultured Rhizobiaceae bacterium. Taxonomy (GTDB): domain Bacteria; phylum Pseudomonadota; class Alphaproteobacteria; order Rhizobiales; family Rhizobiaceae; genus Pseudahrensia. The sequence goes on along the minus strand of CATOTF010000002.1, from coordinate 4,119,257 downwards.
CCGGAAGACGCGGGGCAAATCAACCCTTTGTCCAGCCCATTGGCTCCCATCGCTGCGGGTAAGGCTCCAGCCACCGGAGCAACCATGCCATCGAGCGACAATTCCCCCATGACGATATAACCATCCAGCGCATCGCCCGGAATTGCGCCCAGAGCGCACATCAGGGCAAGGGCAATGGGAAGGTCGTAATGGCTGCCTTCTTTGGGTAGATCGGCGGGGGCGAGATTAACGGTCACCCGCTTATTGGGCATCGACAGGCCGGATGCATGGATGGCGGACTGAACACGCTCGCGGCTTTCCGCAACCGCCTTGTCGGCAAGGCCAACAATCTGCATACTCATTTTGCCGGGCCCGATCATGACCTGAACATCGACCGGAATGGCCTGAATACCCTGAAACGCAATCGTTGTGCAGCGCGATACCATATGCTTTTTCACCCCATCGCCACCAATTCAAAAACAACTGGCTGGGGGCCCTCACGCATAAGCTAGAAGGAGTAAGCTAAAACGTCAAGAACAAACACGGAACGTGAGTTGGTTTCGGATCAGGACTTGATATTCTCAACCGCATCCCAGAACAGGGCGGCGATATCCGCGCCACCGAATTTTTTCACTTCGCGAATGCCGGTGGGGGATGTGACGTTGATTTCCGTCATATAATCACCGATCACATCAATACCGACGAATATAAAACCACGGCGCTTTAGTTCCGGCCCGATGCGGGCGCAGATTTCCTCTTCGCGCGGGGTTATGCCAATCGCTTCCGCCCGACCTCCCACGTGCATGTTGGAACGGGCTTCGTCTTCGCCCGGAATTCGATTGATCGCACCCACGGGTTCCCCGTCAATCAGGATGATACGTTTGTCGCCAGCGCGCACTTCACTCATATACCGCTGTGCGATAAACGGTTCGGGCCAGGTCGCCTCGAACATTTCCAGCAGGGACGAGAGGTTCTGGTCCCCCTCCTGAATTCGGAAGACACCGGCACCGCCGTTCCCGTAAAGCGGCTTGATGATGATGTCTTTAAACTCTTCGCGAAACTGGCGAATCTCATCGCGGGACCGGGTGATCAAAGTTTCCGGCATCAGATCCGGGAATTCGGTCACGAAAATCTTTTCGGGTGCATTGCGAACTTCGCGCGGGTTATTGGCGACCAGCGTGCCGCCGACCTCCGGTTTGTGAATGCGTTCCAACAGATGGGTTGCGGTGATATACCCCATGTGAAACGGCGGGTCCTGCCGCATTAGGATGGTGTCCATGTCCGCAAGGTTTTCCCGCCTGGCATCACCGAGCGTAAAGTGATCCTCTTCGATATCGCGCACTTCTACCGGTTCACAATCCGCATAGACCTCGCCATCCCGCATGGAGAGGCGGTCAACCTCATAATGAAATAGCTCATGACCGCGATGTTGCGCTTCAAGCATCAGGGCGAAGCTCGAATCACCAGCAATTTGAACGGTATTGATGTGATCCATCTGAACGGCAACGCGGAGTGTCATGGAGAAAGTCCCGAATAATAAGGTTGAGTATATTTAGGCAGGTGGTTCGGAAATTAAAACCACCGAACTGGTAAAACCTGATGTTGATGTTGCGCCGATTACCACACGTTTTCAAAATGGATGGGCCAGCGGCGGGGAACAACTGCAATCGCGTCAAAGCGCCATGACAATTGTGCCCCATCCAATTGTTGACTGATCCACCATTCACCAGCCGCTTCAATGCGCTTTTGTGCGGATGCGGTGATACTATCTAACGCCGCCTGTTCGGTATTTCTCGCTTTTACCTCGACAAAAACGACTAGGTCTTTTTTTCGGGCAATCAGATCGACTTCACCAACCGGGGTTTTAAAACGCCGTGCGGCAATCGAATAACCTTTTAGCATGAGACAGAAAGCGGCAAACCACTCGGCTCTATGGCCTTTGCGATAGGCTGATTTTCGTCGGTCAGCCATTATTGTCGCGCTCGGCAATCAGTTCCAATGCCATGCGGTAAACATCCTGTTTAGAAAGACCGGTAAGCTGCGCGACATGGTTGGACGCCTGTTTGGTTTTCATGGTCTTTAACGCATCGTCTAATAATTCGAACGGGTCACTGCTCGCGTCAATTTCTCCCGAACTCCCTTCAACCAGAATAACAATTTCACCTCGAATTTTTTCCAGGCAAGAAAACTCCGATAAAAGCTCATCAAGGGTTCCCCGGTGAAATGTCTCATGCATTTTTGTCAGCTCACGGGCAACAACTGCACGTCGGTCATCACCAAAGACCTGACAGAAATCAACCAGTGACTTTTTTAACCGGGCCGGGCTTTCAAAAAACATCAATGTCCCCGACGCATGCAGTAGAAGTTGGAGAGATTTTAGTCTGGCCTGGGATTTCGCCGGTAAAAAACCACAAAACCGGAATTCAGTATTGTTCAACCCGCTTCCAACCAGAGCCGCCATGGGAGCACTCGCACCGGGTATTGGAATAACCGGCAGATCTAAAGCGATTGCTTCTTTTACGAGACGGTAGCCCGGATCGCTGATCAGTGGCGTGCCCGCATCGCTGATAATCGCGATTGCAGCGCCTTCCGAAATTTGTCGCAATATATCCGGGCCAAGTTTATCGGCATTGTGCTCGTTATAGGAGATCTTGGGCCGGTCTATACCAAATTTCTTGAGCAAAACACCGCTGGTACGTGTATCTTCGCAGGCAATAACCGTACACCCAGCCAATGTTTCCAGCGCCCTCACGGTGATATCTCCCAAATTACCAATAGGCGTCGAAACCAGATAAAGGCCCGCCTCCAGACGGGGCGCTGAATATTTGTTTTGCCGAAGACTGAAGGATGGCTGCATATCACTGTTCATATTGCGCACCCTGCTTCAACGGTTATCAAACGTAAATATAGATGCTTGTTCGAAATTGATTAAAACGGTAAGATTTGGTCATGGTGCCGACGGGGACTGGCGCCGGATCTCGATCATACATCAAATTCGTGCCCCGGGACCGACCGATTGACACTATTATCGACCGCATTCACATCGATTAAGAAACCCGGTTTGCTCTTGTCACTCGGCCTGTTTTCCGCATGCCAACAAGGGCCCTTAACCCTGCTCGATGCAACCAACAGTCAACCGGGCCAAAACCTAAATACTCCCGCTTCCAACATTGCCGGCCGCTCTGCGCTCACGACCAATGTAAAAGGTGAGAAAGTGGGCAACGGCCCGGTACGGATTTCCATGTTGCTGCCCCTGTCAGCAAGTGGTGGCGGCGGGCAAGTCGGGCGCCAGATGGCGAATGCTGCAAAACTGGCAGTGCGGGACTTTGGAGCCGGTAAACTGCAACTTGTCATCAAAGATACCCGAGGGCAGGCAAGTGCAGCGTCTCTTGCCGCAACGCAGGCTAATACGGAAGGCAGCTCTCTCGTTCTGGGGCCGTTATTTTCTGCAAATGTAAGTGCGGCATCCGGAGTTACACAACCGGCCAAAATTCCGATGATCGGGTTTTCCTCCGATGTCGCGCGCGCCAGTAAGAACGTTTATCTTCTTTCATTCGCGCCAGACGCGGATATTCGACGAACGTTGACTTACGGATTATCAGTCGGTGCTGACCGCGTGATCGCCCTGTTACCTAACACCGCCTACGGCCCGTTGGCGGAAATGGAATTACGCCGCACTTTTGACCGCGGCAGCGGACAGGTCGTTTCTGTTGTGCGTTACGCCCGCGATACTAATTCCATGATCACGGCATCCCGCTCAATTGCCCTGTCACTTCCCAACGCCAATGCAATTTATATTCCCGATGGCGGAGAAGCACCAACCATCATGCTCAACGGACTGAGTAAGGCAGGTGTTGATCTGCGTGGGAAAATTATTCTGGGTTCCGGCCAATGGGAATCCGTCAATAAAGGTGACCCCGTATTAGAAGGGGCCATTTACGCCGGTCCGGATAAACAAAGTTTCGAACGATTCGCTGCGCGTTACCAAGCGAGTTACGGTTCAAGACCCAGCACTACCGCGGGCCTCGGTTACGACGCCGTCAGCATGGCGGCGGAACTGATCAAACGGGACAGGGTAAATCCCTTTTCTGCAGAGGCCATTCAAACACGAGCCGGGTTTATCGGAGCGACGGGGATATTCCGCTTTGAACCGTCAGGCCGTCTGCAACGAGGGCTCGTGGTCAATCGCATTAGGGGCGGAAAACCAACCATCGATTCCCCTTCACCAACCAATTTTTCCCGAAATAGACGCTCCTAGCGTCAAGATGCCAAATCGGCAATAACTGCATCAAGCACGAGCGACCCGCGCGGCGTTGCCCGCAGATAATGGTCTCCCATTCGTTCCACCATCCCGTGTTTGACAAGGTCTTTAATACGCAATGGATCAAGCGGTCCTTTGCATTCAACCTCAAACCGACGAAGGTCTATCCCTTCGTTTAACCGCATGCCCATCAGCAACATTTCATCAGCCGCATCTTCCAGGCTCAGCAATTCATCTTCGACAATACCGTGACCCAGATTTTGGACCTGTTCCAGCCATGTTTCAGGATGACGATGGGTGCTGGTGGCGTGACGTCCATCGTTCATCGCCAAACGTCCGTGGGCACCAGGCCCAATGCCCGCCCAAAGGCCAAAACGCCAATAGGTCAGGTTATGGCGGCTCTCACAACCAGGGTTGGCGTGGTTGGAAATCTCGTAAGCCGGAAGGTTATGGGATTCCGTGATGGATTGGGTGAGCTCGTAAAGCTGGGCTGCGTGTTCCGGGTCGGGAGTTGAGAACTTGCCTCGTTTATGCAGATCATAAAACGGCGTACCCTGTTCTATAGTCAACTGATACAGCGACAGGTGGTCGCCGGAAAGTTTGATTGCGGTTTCCAATTCCTCCCACCAGGCATCAAGGGTGTGGTTCGGTCTCGCATAAATAAGATCAAACGATAGTCTTGGGAAAATATCGCGGGCTAGTTCAATCGCGGCAATGGCTTCATCTGCTGAATGCTGACGGCCCAGAAACTTCAATTGCTCGTCGTCCAGAGATTGAACACCGAGGGAAACACGATTGACCCCCGCTTTGCGGTACCCTTTAAATCGCCCGGCCTCAACGCTCGTCGGGTTGGCTTCAAGGGTGATCTCAATACCATCAGCGATAGACCAATGGCGGGAAATGGCATCAAGGATGCGTTCAACGGTTGCGGGTTCCATCAACGACGGAGTACCACCACCGAAAAAGATGGATGTTACAGTCTGGCCCGGTTGCATCGCCGCCATATGGGCAATCTCCGCCTCATAAGCCGCTGCATAAGTGGCCTGATCCGGTGCCTTATGGCGTACATGGGAATTGAAATCGCAATAAGGGCATTTGGCGGCACAGAACGGCCAATGGACATAGATGCCAAAACCGGGTGAGCCATCATCAGCGTTATCGATTTTCTCCATCAAACCCGACCCCGTTTCTAACCCAGCAGTTCGGTGGCGAATTTGGCAAATGCCCTCGCGCGGTGGGATAGGCCTTCATTCGGCCCATCGCCAGAATCAGTCTTTGAATCGGGGCTCCAGGAATGTTTTTCACTGGATTCCATTTCACCAAATGTCCGTGTGTGACCATCTGGCTGGAATACCGGGTCATACCCGAAACCAAGCTCTCCCCGTGGAGGCCACACGAGCTGACCATGGGCTTCACCGCGAAAATATTCCGCATGACCATCGGGCCAGCACAGGCACAGGACGGCGCAGAAATAGCCGCGTCTTTGATCGGGATTTACCGCGCCCTTTTCCGCCAGAGCGGTTTCGACCTTTTCCATCGCCATTAAAAAATCACGCCCGCACCCATCCGGCATTTCTGCCCAATCAGCGGTATAAACGCCGGGGTCACCGCCCAATGCATCAACGCAAAGACCGCTATCATCCGACAGGGCAATCATGCCGGTGGCACCCGCGGCGGCATAGGCTTTTGTATAGGCGTTTTCTTCAAACGTCGTTCCGTCTTCTGCCGGTTCAGGCAGGCCTTTTTCTCCAACCGACGTGATGTTGAACCCGTAAGGTTCCATCAGCTCACGAATTTCGGTGAGCTTACCGGCATTATGGCTGGCAAGAATGATTTCTTTCGTATCGAGTTGCCGCATCAGGCCGACAGGTTCTGCAGATTGACCAATTCACCGATGCCCTTTTTGGCCAGACCGATAAGCTGACCGAATTCATCTTCACTAAACGGTGCACCTTCGGCGGTGCCCTGAATTTCAACGATCCCGCCGGAACCGGTCATGACGAAATTCGCGTCAGTTTCGGCTTCCGAATCCTCGTCATAATCGAGATCAAGAACCGGTGCACCTTCAAATATGCCGCAGGAAATGGCCGCGACATTATCCGTCAGCACATTACCGCCGATCATATTGCGCGCCTGCATCCAGTCGAGACAATCTTTCAACGCCACATAAGCGCCGGTGATCGACGCGGTACGCGTTCCGCCATCTGCCTGAATGACATCACAATCCAGCGAAATCTGGCGTTCGCCCAATGCCTCCATATCAACAACTGCCCGCAGCGACCGGCCGATAAGCCGTTGAATTTCCTGGGTGCGCCCGGATTGTTTGCCCGATGATGCTTCCCGGCGCATACGCGACCCGGTGGAACGGGGTAACATGCCGTATTCCGCCGTAACCCAGCCTTTGCCCGCACCGCGCAACCACGGAGGGACCCGCTCTTCAAGCGAAGCGGTGCACAGGACATGGGTGTCACCAAACTTGATCAGGCAGGAGCCTTCCGCGTGTTTGGAAAACCCTCTTTCAAGGGTCACGGCCCGCATTTCATCAGGTGCACGTTTTGACGGTCTCATGGCGTTAATCTCAATTTCAATTTGCGGTCTTTTAACCCTCCAATTCATATGGCGCTAGTGCAACAAGCACCCTATATTTAATCTATGGATCCCATTCACCCTCTCCCAACCGGAACAATGAACCTGTCACCGGGTGACAGTCTTGACGACCGTTCCCGTGCGATTTTTCGGCATATCGTTGAAACCTATCTGGAAACGGGAGAACCGTTGGGGTCACGAAACCTTGCGCGGCAGTTGGCGATTCCCCTCTCGCCAGCATCCATCCGCAATGTCATGAGCGATCTGGAACATTTGGGGCTTATTTACGCGCCCCATATTTCTGCCGGGCGTTTACCGACAGAAATCGGGCTACGGTATTTTGTCGACGGGTTTTTGGAGATCGGTGACCTCACCCGCGACGAACGCAGCAATATTGAAGCACAGGTTAAAGCCGCTTCCCTTGATAAGACGGTTGATTCGATGCTGGCCGAAGCCAGCCAATTGCTTTCCGGATTAACCCAGGGTGCCGGACTGGTGATCGCCGGGAAAACGGACGTGCGCCTCAAGCACATCGAATTTGTACGGCTCGAAGCGACAAAAGCGCTGGTTGTGATTGTCGGGGAAAACGGTTCGGTTGAAAATCGCGTTCTCGACCTGCCGCCAGGCCTTTCCGCATCAACCCTTGTGGAAGCGTCGAACTACCTCAACGCCCATATTGCCGGTCGAACCTTGAGTGAAGCCCGTCAGGCCATTGCCAAGCGCTCCCGGGTCGCGCGGGATGAGTTGAACCAATTGGCAAAATCACTGGTGGATAAAGGGTTGGCCATTTGGGCCGGAGCCACCAGCAATCAGATGCCGCAGATAATTGTTCGGGGCAGGGGCAACCTGCTTGAAAACGTGGCGGAACAGGAAGATCTCGCCCGTTTGCGGCATTTGTTCGACGAATTGGAGACCAAGGAAGGGTTGATGCAATTGCTCGAACTTGCCGAAGACGGAGAAGGGGTGAAAATCTTTATCGGCTCGGAAAACAAGCTGTTTTCCCTTTCCGGCTCCTCCGTCGTCGTTGCCCCATATCGCGACGGCGACCAGCGTATTATCGGCGCGGTTGGCGTTATCGGCCCCACCCGCCTCAACTACGCGCGTATCGTGCCGATGGTGGATTATACCGCGCAGGTTGTATCGCGGCTTCTTTCTTGATTTTTACACCGGTATTGCCTTGATTTTTTGCGCCATAAGGCCGATATCCGGTGCTGCATTTTCTGCAAGACTTTAAGGTGAGCCATGTCGGGAAACCGCCCGGAAGACGAATTTTTCGATGATGTTGAAGCCGAAGAAGCGCGGCTTGAGGAACAGGAACAGGCTGAAATGGAAGCCGCTGAGGCTGAAGAAGCCAATGCGCCTGAAGCTGATTCGAATGACCCCGCCCAGATTCTAAGCGTGCTCGACAAGTTGAAGGCCGAGAACGAGGAGTTCAAAGACCGCACTTTGCGCACGATTGCCGAGATGGATAATCTGCGCAAACGCACCGCGCGGGAAGTCGCCGATGCCCGTTCCTATGCTGTTGCCAATTTTGCCCGTGACCTGCTCGGTGTTGGGGACAATCTGCAGCGGGCCATTCAGGCGGTTCCTGAAGAAAAGCGCGAATCAGGTTCCGACGAGTTCAAAGCCCTGATTGAAGGGATGGAACTCACCGAACGGGAATTGTTGAAAGCGCTGACCAACGCCGGTGTTAATAAATTCAACCCGGAGGGTGAGAAATTCGACCCGAATTTCCATCAGGCGATGTTCGAAATGCCGAACCCTGAGGTGCCAAATAATTCCGTCGCACAGGTTGTGCAGGAAGGTTATAAAATTGGCGAAAGAGTTTTACGCCCGGCCATGGTGGGCGTCGCAAAAGGCGGCCCTAAGTTTGAAGACGTCGTGAAACCGGAAGCGGAAGATGTAGTTGGTGAGGAAGATACCGGAGAGGCGGAAGCTTAATCCACCTCCCCCAATCGCAAACCCGTCTGGCGTTAGTGCGCTTCATCCCAATTATCCGCCGCTCTCGCGTCCACCTGTAGCGGTACTGCGAGTTCCAGCACCGGGTGAGGTGCCTGTTCCATAACCGTCGACACCGTTTCAATGGTCGCGTCGACTTCACCTTCCGGTACTTCGAAGATCAATTCATCGTGGACCTGTAACAGCATTTTTGCCTGTAGGCCTGCTGTATCCAGCGCCGGTTCCATTTTGACCATGGCGCGGCGGATAATATCGGCAGCACTGCCCTGAATCGGCGCGTTGATGGCGGCGCGCTCGTTAAACCCCCGCATTTGCGGATTGGCCGATTTGATTTCAGGATAATGGGCCTTGCGGCCAAAAATCGTCTCCACATAGCCATGTTCGCGGGCAAACGCTTTGGTATTGTCCATATATTCGCGGATGCGGGGGAAACGCTCAAAATAGGTTTTGATATATTCCGACGCTTCACCGCGCGGAATGCCCAGATTAGCGGCCAGCCCGAAGGCGGATATGCCGTAGATAATACCGAAATTGATCGCCTTGGCCTGACGGCGGATCATCGGGTCCATACCTTCAACCGGCGTGTTGAACATTTCACTCGCTGTCATCGCGTGAATATCAATGCCATCGGCAAAGGCCTGTTTGAGCTGAGGAATATCAGCCACATGGGCGAGAACCCGCAGCTCAATCTGGCTGTAATCAGCACAGACGAGCTTATTGCCCGGCTCGGCTACAAAGGCCGTTCTGATCTTGCGCCCTTCTTCTGTACGCACCGGAATATTTTGTAAGTTGGGCTCCGACGATGACAGGCGACCCGTCGATGTGGACGCCATGGCGTAAGACGTATGCACCCGTTTGGTTGTCGGGTTTATGTAATCCGGCAGGGCGTCCGTATAAGTGGATTTCAACTTAGAAAGCTGACGCCAGTCGACAATCTTGCGGGGCAGTTCATGGCCTTCCGCAGCCAGATCTTCAAGCTGTTGCGCGCCTGTAGCCCATTGGCCGGTCTTGGTTTTCTTACCCCCCGGCAGAGCCATTTCATCAAACAGGATTTCACCAAGCTGTTTTGGTGATCCGATGTTGAACGTCCTGCCTGCCAGTTCATAGACTTCCGCTTCGATACCGGCTGCCTTTTGCGCCAGATGGCCGGAAAGGCTTGATAATATCTGCCGGTCGACAGAAATGCCCCGCGCTTCCATACGACAAATGACATCAACCAGAGGCCGCTCAAGCCGCTCGTAAACCGTTGTCATTTTTTCTGGAACAATGCGCGGTTTCAACACCTGCCACAGGCGCAATGTCACATCCGCGTCTTCAGCGGCATAGGCTGTCGCCTTATCAATCGGCACTTTATCAAAAGTGACCATTGATTTTCCCGAACCTGCAATTTCCTTAAACGGGATAGGTGTGTGGCCAAGCAGGTTATTGGAAAGCACGTCCATACCGTGTTTTGTGCGCCCCGCATCCACAACATAAGACAGTAACATCGTGTCATCGAACGGTGCGACCTGAATATCGTACCGTGAGAGCACCAGCCAGTCGTATTTGATGTTCTGGGCAATCTTCAAAACGGAAGATGCTTCAAGCAATGGCTTGAGCAGGTCGAGCGCTTCACGGGTCGAGATTTGATTGGGGTCGAGTCCCTGGCTGAACATATCCCCATCATCGGTCGTCCCGTCTTTTGCATGGAGCAGGGGAATGTAACAGGCGTGACCGGGTCTTGTGGCCAGCGATACACCGACAAGGTCGCATTGCATGGCATCCAGCGAATTGGTTTCCGTATCCACCGCCACAACGCCCAGGTCAAAAGCCTCGTCTATCCAGACTTTCAACTCTTCGGCGGTTCTGACGGTTTGATACGCGGTATTATCCACCACCATGGATGCGGTTTCGGCAGCGACGGTCTCAGCCAATTCTTCCGGCTTGTATTTCGGGCCTTCACCCGGCACTGATGGGCCGTCATCCATCGGGTCGTCAGCCGCGTTCACATCAAGGTCGGGGCCACGCATCGTCTTTTTATTGGTAAACCCGTCGATCTCGATCGTGTCCGCTTCAACCTCAGCGACATCGGTTTCCGTTTCAGCCGCAACACGTCGGGTCAACGTGTTGAGTTCAATTGCTTTTAAAAAGGCAATGAGTTTGGGACCGTTCACCGGTTGCAAGGCAAAATCAGCCAGAGGTACGTCAAGTGGCGTGTTTTCATCCAACGTCACAAGCTTTTTGGAAATACGCGCCTGATCGGCAAATTCGATCATGTTTTCGCGGCGCTTATTCTGCTTGATCTCGCCCGCCCGCTCCAGCAGCACTTCCAGCGTGCCGTATTCTTCCAGCAATTGGGCGGCGGTCTTCGGGCCAATGCCCGGAACACCCGGTACATTATCGGTAGAATCACCGGCAAGTGCCTGCAGGTCGATCATTTTTTCAGGGCCGACCCCGAATTTCTCGATAACTTCGTCAACTCCAATCCGTCGATCTTTCATCGTGTCATACATGATGACTTGCGGCCCGACCAGTTGCATGAGATCCTTGTCGGAGGAAACAATCGTCACATCCGCCCCGGCTTCACGGGCCTGTTTTGAATAGGCTGCAATCAGATCATCGGCCTCATAACCCTCTTTTTCGATGGAAGGCAGGTCAAACGCAAGGGTTGCCGAGCGAATTACGCCAAATTGCGGGCGCAGGTCTTCCGGCGGTGAATCCCGGTTGGCTTTGTATTCGGGATAAATATCATTTCGAAATGTTGTCGATGAATGATCGAAAATCACCGCAAAATGGGTTGGCACTACACCAACCGCCGTATCCCTTGCTTCCTGCAAAAGTTTCCAGAGCATATTGCAAAAACCCGAAACCGCCCCAATTGGCAGGCCATCGGATTTTCGCGTGAGCGGTGGCAGGGCATGATAGGCTCGGAAAATATAAGCCGAACCGTCGATGAGATAGAGATGATCGCCCTTTTTCATAAAGGCTCCAGGTAATATTTGATCTTACCGGTACGATGCGCATAGTGGGTTTCGAATGCAAGATCACATCACGGTACGCTCACTTATTTGTAATGATTAGCCGGTGGATTATGTCTTGAAAAAGTCACAGTTCACTACCAGATTTAAACCACGCCGATGACGCATCGGCCGTTAATCGGAAGTCCCCCAATTTCCGTATTGACCGTCAGAACCACCCTTTTCCCCTCTCCTGAGGTGGTTTTGATAAAAGCGTCCTGAGCCCTGGCCACCCTGAGTAAACTGGGTCGCTAGGGCTCTTTTTTATCCGAAGTTTGAATTCGCCTATAAGCATGAACGATTTTACTTTTGCCATTGCCCCTTGAGCGTTATGGTCGATTAAATTTCCTGCGAGACCTTTCGATATGAACTCCATCGACACCGTACTCAACACTATCGATTCCAATCTGGATGCCTCTTTGGGGCGGTTATTTAATCTCCTTAAGATCGAAAGCATATCCACAGATCCAGCCTATAAAGATTCGTGCAAGCAGGCGGGGCAATCTCTGGTCGATATGCTCAATGAATTGGGATTTGATGCTTCATTGCGAGAAACCCCCGGTCACCCCATGGTTGTCGCCCATCACGACGGACAGCAGGGCGCACCTCATGTTCTTTTTTATGGTCATTATGACGTGCAACCGATTGATCCGATTGAACTTTGGGATACCGCACCGTTTGAACCCACTGTCAAAGAAGTCAACGGTGCAAAACGGATTTACGCGCGCGGTTCTTCCGATGACAAAGGCCAGTTGATGACATTTGTAGAAGCCTGCCGCGGCTGGAAAGATGCGACCGGAGCCCTGCCCTGTAAGGTCACGATATTGTTTGAAGGGGAAGAGGAATCCGGCTCGCCCTCCCTTGAACCTTTTCTGGAATCGGCGGCCGATGAATTGAAATGCGATATCGCGCTGGTTTGCGACACCAGCATGTGGGACGCCAATACACCCGCTATCACAACCGCATTGCGCGGTATGTCATCCGATGAAGTGACCATTCACGCAGCAAGCCGCGACCTCCATTCAGGCTATTACGGTGGAGCGGCACAAAACCCGATCCACGTCCTATCCAAAATACTGGCAGAAATGCATGATGAATCCGGCGCCGTCACGCTTGAGGGTTTCTACGACGGTGTTGACGAAACCCCCGACAATATCAAACAGATGTGGGAAGGCCTTGGCTTTTCCGCGCAGGATTTTATGGGCGAAGTCGGACTTTCCATGCCATCAGGAGAGGCCAACCGGTCTGTGCTTGAACAGACATGGGCGCGGCCAACGGCTGAGGTAAACGGCATATCAGGGGGCTATACAGGGGAAGGTTTCAAGACCGTGATTGCGGCGCAGGCTTCTGCAAAAGTTTCATTCCGCCTTGTGGGAAAACAGGACCCGCATAAAGTCGCCGCTGCATTCCGCAAACACATCGAGGATCGCCTGCCGGAAGATTGCCGGGCAACTTTTAAAGAACATGGCCGTAACCCAGCAACACAGCTTGATTACAACATGCCGGAATTGAAAAAAGCAGCAAAAGCGCTAAGCGAAGAATGGGGTAAGGATACCGCCATTATCGCAGGCGGCGGCTCCATCCCCATCGTTGGTAATTTCCGTGCTCAACTGGGGATGGAATCACTTTTGATCGGTTATGCCTTATCGGACGATGCCATCCATTCACCCAATGAGAAATACGAAGTCAAAAGCTATCACAAGGGCACCCGCAGCTGGGCGCGGGTCCTCGCGGCGCTGGCTGAATAGATTCTATTCTGCCGGTTGAAGTGCAGCTTTTGTGCGAGCCGGCTTTTCAGCAAATATTGCCCAGGCTGGCCGGTGAAACAGGAAGTGACCAAACCCGATGCGCTTAATAATTGCGTAACCGATCAGCGGCGTTATGGCGGCAACCACGATGGAAATGGCGGACATTGTGCCGACGTCCAAGCTTGGTGCAATTCTTACCAATATCAACCGCATAACCACCATCGGTATGAAGAACGCCAGATAGACCACGATGGAATTTGCGCCGAGATGACTGAGCGGTGAGAACCCAACCCTGCGCGTCATTATCGAATGGGAAAGCAGACTTGCCACGACGACAATCGCGGCGGCCCCTGCTCCACCGAGCATAAGCGCGATAATTGGCAGGCCAGCGAAGCCCGTTTGTACGGCAATCAGATTAACCGTAAACCAGATTAACACACCAAATAGTGCTAGGACCACTTTATCCTGCGCCCATGAAGCCAGTTGGAAAATCTTCGGTGCAAACAAATAACCGGCCAGAAAATAGACATAAAAACTGCAGAATTCGTCGATCAGTAACCAGTAAGAATCAACGGAAGATACCGCGAAGGTTTCCAGCATGACCGGCAGGAAAGCCGTTGTATTAATTGGTAAAATCTGAAGGACAGCCGCAGTTATCAGCAAATACCAAGGGTGTTTTTTAAACAATTTTGTAACGATGAAAAACACCGGCAACATATAGATGAACCACAAGGTTCCAAACGGCTGGATAAGCGTGAAAACCAAAGAGCGCAGAATCAAGGGGATAGACTGGCCGTCCGCCATCATGAAGGGAGCCTTAAACGCAAACTGAACTCCAACCCAAAGTAGATAGAAATAGAAGAAATGGATGACCTTGCGGTCAAGATACAACCGCCAGGGCCGGTTGATCGTTGCGGCTAAAAACAGGCCTGAAATCATGAAGAAATCCGGCATCCGAAACGGTTTGGCAAACTCGACAACCGCATGCATCCAGCCGACTTGCCCCACGGCTGCCTCCAGACCCAATGTCGTATGCATCATCACAACAAGGATGATGCAAATACCTTTTGCCTTATCAACCCACTCCACGCGATTGGGGGAATACATATCGGATGAATTTGAAAGTGAAGCTTGCTTTTCCATGAAAGCAAAATGACAAATTCACCTCAAAACCTTCTTAATTTTGCCTCACAAACCGGTGAAGAGGGGTAATCCTGTCCAACAGGGTTAACGGGTTCCTTTACCGGACCTTAAACCGCTGGGGGTAAGATTAGTCATCCATTAATCCATTTTAAACGAAACTTTTTGCCAATGGCCCGTAAATCGTCAGGGCGACCTGCAGGTCGAACTTCGAAAGTTAAACGTGTGGAACCGCGCTTTGAAGAGGCGGATGGATTGCGCGCATCAGCACGCGACCGAGTTGGCGCAACAAAGGTGAAAACACCCAAAAATACTGCCAAAAAATCACGAAAAGTGGCTAAAAACCCGAAAAATGCGTCTCTATTTCGGAAAATTTTGCGGGTTTTCTGGAAACCAATGCCGAAATTGGCCTATTGGGGCGTCGTTTTTACGCTTTGGGGTGGAATAATTGTTGCCGGAATTGTTGGGTATTACGCCGCCAAACTTCCAAGTTCTGATACCTGGAACATTCCTGAACGACCGCCAAACCTGCGCATCTTAGCTGCTGATAAAAGCGTGCTGGGAAACCGCGGCGTTACCGGTGGAACAGCCCTTCGACTGGAAGAAATGTCTCCCTATATCGCCCAAGCGGTTATCGCGATTGAGGACCACCGTTACCATTCCCATTTCGGTTTCGACCCCATTGGTTTTACCCGGGCAATGACCCGAAACGTCATGCAAAGGAAATTACGCGAGGGTGGTTCGACCATTACCCAGCAACTCGCAAAAAACCTGTTTCTGACCCCGGGCCGAACGTTTGAACGCAAGGTGCAGGAACTCATCCTAGCCTTCTGGTTGGAAGCAAAATATTCAAAAGCGGAAATACTTGAGCTTTATCTCAATCGGGTTTATTTCGGGTCCGGAGCTACCGGTGTTGATGCGGCTTCACGGCGTTATTTTGGTAAAAGCGCCAAACATGTGACGATCTCAGAAGCAGCACTGCTCGCGGGTCTACTTAAAGCACCGTCCCGTTATTCGCCGGCCAGAAATCCGGAACTTGCGCAAAGGCGGGCAAGGGTTGTTCTCGCCGCAATGCAGCGTGAGGGGTATGTCAAACCGGGCAAGATTGACATTAAAAGCGTCCGTCCGGGCCAACATGCTCGTCACTACCGCTCTGGCCCCGAACATTTTATTGCCGATATGGTGATGAAAAGAGCCCGCGCGCTAATTGGTAAAGTAAATCAGGACGTTATCGTTCAAACAACGGTCTCGCCGTTCCTGATGACAGCGGCCCATTCCATTCTATCCGCTTCTTTGAACAGTCACGAAAAGAAATATCGTGTTTCACAAGCCGCTATGGTGTCACTGGCGCCTGACGGTGCTATCCGCGCGCTGGTAGGCGGGCGCAACTATGGCAAAAGCCAATTTAACCGCGCTGAAGAAGCAAAACGCCAGCCGGGTTCCGCATTCAAGACTTTCGTTTGGCAGCGGGCCATGGAACTTGGCTATACGCCCGACACAATATTCAACGATGCACCGGTACGTTACGGCAAATGGAAGCCGGAAAACTACGACAAGCGATACCGCGGGCCGGTTACGCTGGGCGATGCATTTTCCAACTCTCTCAACACGATTGCCGCCCAACTGACTATGGATGCTGGGCCTCGTTCCGTCGTTGCTACGGCGGAACGGATGGGTATCAGGTCCAAGTTAACCGCCAATGCGTCGCTGGCTCTGGGTACATCGGAAGTCAGCCTGCTTGAACTGACGTCCGCCTACGCACCCTTTGCCAACGGCGGTCTTGAAGCGCAGCCCTATCTTATCAAATCTATCAAAACCGTTGGCGGTGAAGTCCTCTACAAACGGCCAACGCCGCTGCCAATCGAAGTCATTGACCAACGGTCGCTTGAAGATATGAACGCGATGCTGGCTACGGTGATGCGCAATGGAACGGGTCGAAAAGCGCGCCTCAAGGGTCATATTGCTGGCGGTAAAACCGGCACAAGTCAGAACTTTCGTGACGCGTGGTTTATTGGACATACGGCTCATCTTGTAACGGGTATCTGGTTTGGCAATGACAATAATAAGCCGACCCGCAAACTTACCGGTGGCAACCTCCCGGCACTGGCATGGAAAGAATTTATGGAGGCTGCGCACGGGAGTCTTGCTTCAAAAGACCTGCTTGGTGCACCGGCCTATCTCGCTTCCCTGCCCGCCAATATTGCGTCACCCACACCCCGGCCAAGGCTTTCCACCGACCCTCAACAGACCGCGAGCCTGCGCGAACGGGTTAACGGGGTGCTCGCCCGCAAACCAAGAAAAACCATCCTTGATCTAATTTTTGGGAATTAAGGCTCACTAAATCCAGCTGCTGATATAGCCCAATGGTTCTTTGGTAATTTTGGGTACCTGCGCATCCGCTTTGGGATAACCAACCACTAACAGTATAACCGGCTTTTCGGAATCCGGACGTTCGCAAATCTCGGTCAGAAATTTCATCGGCGCTGGCGTATGGGTCAGGCTTGCCAATCCAGCCTGATGCAACGCTGTAATCAGAAAACCCGATGCGATTCCCACCGATTCGGGAACGTAATAATGCTTCACTTTATTACCTTGGGCATCTTCACCCCAACGTTTGGCAAAAATCGCGATCAACCACGGCGCGTCTTCCAAAAACGGCTTATTATCGTCCGTACCTAAATGGGCCAGAGCTTCCAGCCACTCCTGTCCGGCGCGACCGGCATAAAAAGCCCGTTCCTCTTCCTCCGCCGCAACCCTGATTTTTGATTTTATATCCGGGTTGGAAATCGCAACAAAATGCCAGGGCTGTTGATTCGCCCCAGATGGTGCATTGCCGGCAGTCAACAGGCAGGATTCGATAATGTCGCGCGGAACAGGTCTGGAGGAGAAATCCCGAACCGTGCGCCGCGACAACATGGAATGGCGAAATGCCTCCGCGCTTTTGAGAACGGTTTCATCCTCATTAAACTGAAAATTAAGGGGTTCGGTTTCGAATGTAGCCGTCATGATTATCGCTTTCCGCAGAAATTGTAAGAAAGCGATAATCCAAAATTCAGTTTGACGTAAGAGGTTTACGCCGCTTTTGGTGCAGCCCCTTTGACCTGATCATCCACATGGGTTTCGAATTTTTCGAAATTTGTGATGAACTTTTGAACAAGATCATGGGCCGCCGCGTCATAGGCTTGTTTGTCAGCCCATGTGTCTCTTGGCCGTAAAAGAAGATCATCGACACCAGGAACTGAGATTGGAACTGCCAGCCCAAAGTTCTCATCAATACGCATATCTGCATCGTTTAACGAACCATCGAGCGCTGCTTTTAACAACGCGCGGGTGGCCTTGATCGGCATACGACTTCCTTCGCCGTACGGGCCACCGGTCCACCCGGTGTTCACCAACCAGCAGGTCGCATTATGAGCGGCGATCTTTTCCCGTAGGATATTGCCATAGACGCTTGGGTGACGTGGCATGAATGGGGCGCCAAAACAGGTTGAGAAGGTTGCCTGTGTTCCGGCGACACCTTTTTCAGTACCTGCCACTTTTGCAGTATAGCCAGACAAGAAATGGTACATTGCCTGCGCCGGTGTCATGCGCCCGATAGGTGGCAATACACCCGACGCATCTGCGGTCAACATGATGATGGTTTTGGGGTGTGGCGCTCTCGCCGTTTCCGATGCGTTTGGAATATAATGCATTGGATAGGCTACCCGGCCATTTTCCGTCAGCGAGCCATCATCGAAGTCAGGTTCCTTGGTAACCGGGTCGACAACAACATTTTCCAGAACTGCGCCCCAGCGCTGGGTTGTTGAGTAAATTTCCGGTTCAGCTTCTTTGGAAAGACGAATGGTTTTTGCGTAACACCCTCCCTCGAAGTTGAAGATGCCATTATCGGACCATCCGTGCTCATCATCACCAATGAGCGTACGGGACGCATCTGACGACAAAGTGGTTTTACCGGTTCCCGAAAGGCCAAAGAACAGGGCACTATCTTCGTCATCACCGAGGTTTGCAGAGCAATGCATCGGCATAACACCCTTTGCGGGCAAAAAGTAATTCAGCGCGCCAAAGACTGATTTTTTGGTCTCACCAGCATATTCGGTTCCGCCGATAAGCACGATACCGCGCTTCAGGTTTACCGCGATAACTGTTTCGCTACGGCAGCCGTGGCGCGCAGGGTCAGCCTTAAAGCTTGGCAGATTG
The DNA here is from genome assembly GCA_951813045.1 of uncultured Rhizobiaceae bacterium. GTDB lineage: Bacteria > Pseudomonadota > Alphaproteobacteria > Rhizobiales > Rhizobiaceae > Pseudahrensia. The sequence goes on along the minus strand of CATOTF010000002.1, from coordinate 4,100,391 downwards.
ATGATTGTCATGTCCGGAGTAAATCCCGCAAGTTCACCGGTTTCCGGGCGCCGCAGCAGATGGCGGATAAACAGCGCATGCCATGCAAATTCTACATAGACACGGGCATTAATGCGGTATTGAGGGTCGGCACCGCCATAAAGGTCTTGGCCGAAAAGTTCTTTTCTCTCTGCATGGGAAAGAAAATCCGCGTAAAGCGTATCAAAATGTTCTTCCGAAATGGCCTGGTTGTTATCCCACCACACGGTTGATTCCGTTTCCGAATCACGAACGATATATTTATCCGTTGCCGAGCGGCCGGTATGTTTACCGGTTTCAACGGCAAGACTTCCCTTTGCCGTTTCAATGCCTTCACCACGTTCCAGTGACAGCGCAAAAAGTGTTTTTTCATCATCATTCCAACGCAGGCTGGCGAGGTTTTTCAACCCAACATCATCCGGCCCTGATTTATCACTGTGAATACCCGATTGTGGAAAGCTCTGGGTCATTGGCTACAACCTTTGTTGCGAAGAATTTGAGGCGGTTTCCTGAAGCATTAGAATTATTTCAACAGCACGAACTTGAGTGAAATAGAAAGCTCTAATACAGGATCTCCGTTACATCAGATGCAGCGGACACTAGCAGGCAGATTAAACATGACAAGCTAATCTCACCGCGATTCGGGAGGCAAACTCCTGATTAATCGATTAAATTTCCAACTAAATTTCAGCATTGTTAATGCCGGGAAAATTCAATCGTTTAGGTCTTAAATTGGATGAAAATCACGCCAGCCACATTTTACGCGCAATTGTGGCCACAAGTCGCGGCGCCAACATCAGTTGGCACAGGGATAATTTAAACATAAGTATAGATACATGGGCCAATTGTGGCCTTACCAATTTCCAAATTTATCTTACAGGGATTGGTCTTGCAGAATTAACGGAGACTTTTTTATGGCGACAATCGCCCTCGTCGATGATGACCGCAACATCCTCACTTCCGTATCAATTGCGCTGGAATCAGAAGGCTATAAGGTAGAAACCTACACCGATGGTGCTTCCGCACTGGATGGTCTCACAACAAAACGACCGGATCTGGCCGTTTTTGACATTAAAATGCCCCGCATGGACGGGATGGAATTGCTACGGCGGCTGCGTCAAAAATCCGACCTTCCGGTCATATTTCTCACTTCCAAGGACGACGAAATAGACGAATTGTTTGGCCTGAAAATGGGCGCCGACGATTTTATCACAAAACCATTTTCCCAACGGTTGTTAGTCGAACGGGTCAAAGCGGTATTACGCCGGTCTGCTGCGCGCGCCGAAGGCGGCGGGCGTGAAGGGGTTACCGGCTCTAATATTCTGGAGCGCGGGCACCTGTCGATGGATCAGGAACGCCACACAAGCCAATGGAAAGGGAAGTCCGTTACATTAACCGTAACCGAATTCCTGATACTGTTTGCACTTGCCCAACGCCCGGGTGTTGTAAAATCCCGTGACTCACTCATGGATGCTGCTTACGATGATCAGGTCTATGTGGATGACAGAACCATTGACAGTCACATCAAAAGACTGCGTAAAAAATTCAAGCAGGTTGATGATGATTTTGATATGATTGATACACTTTATGGGGTGGGATATCGCTTCAAGGAAGGCTGATTAGTCTTGACGGACGCCACTGTTCATTTTGACCGGGGACTGGAGGGTGCCAAACCCTCCGCCCCAAAAGTGCGCGACCATGACACGCCTCTTCCTTCCCCGACAAAGGGGACGCCAACTCCCCCATCAAAGCCACCGAAACAGAGTTATTTAAAAAGGCTGCGGAATAAAATTAGCCAATTTTTTGGCCAGCATATTTTTACCAGCCTGACCCAACGCATTATTTTCCTTAATATGGCGGCGCTGTTTGTACTGCTGTCGGGTATCCTGTTCCTCAACCAATTCCGCGACAGTCTTATTGAGGGGCGCGAGGAAAGCCTGCTCACGCAGGGTGAAATTATCGCCGCTGCAATTTCTGCACGTGCCAGTGTCGATACGGATTCGATCACAATTGACCCGGAACGCCTGCTTGAACTTCAAGCTGGCGAAAGCACTTATCCGATGGAGAACGAGACTGAAAATCTCGATTTTCCCATCAATCCTGAAGATGTTGCCCCGGTATTGCGGCGCCTCGTTTCCCCGACAAGAACCCGCGCCCGCATTTACGACCGGGATGGATTGATCATTCTGGATTCCGATCGCCTTTATTCCGGCGGCCAGATATTGCGTTACGATCTGCCTCCATTGAAGCAAAAGCAGCGCGATGTTTTCTCCCATTACTGGTTGTTGTTCCGCGATTGGTTCTGGCAACAGGACCTGCCACTTTATGTGGAGACGCCTGACGGGAACGGGACCGCCTATAAGGAAGTTGTCACGGCTTTGACCGGCGGGCCGGGAAGTGAAACGCGACGTACTCAAAAAGGGGATACAATTGTATCTGTCGCCGTACCTGTTCAACGTTTCCGCGCTGTATTGGGTGTACTGCTCCTGTCAACGAAGGCGGGGGACATCGATGAAATAATCGATCAGGAACGCTATGCGATCATGCGGGTGTTCGGCGTTGCAGCGGCGGTGAGTACTTTGCTGTCCATATTGCTGGCTTCAACCATAGCCAGCCCACTCCGGCGCCTGTCTGCGGCTGCTGAACGGGTACGGGTTGGTGTGAAAAACCGCGAACAAATTCCCGATTTTTCCAGACGTAAAGACGAAATCGGCCACCTTTCCACGTCTCTTCGGGATATGACAGAAAGCCTGTACGCCCGGCTTGATGCGATTGAACGATTCGCCGCAGATGTGAGTCACGAATTGAAAAACCCTTTGACGTCGTTGCGAAGTGCCGTTGAAACCCTGCCACTCGTCAAGAAAGAAGAACAACGCACCCGGTTGCTTAATGTCATTGAACATGATGTGCACAGGCTCGACAGGTTGATTTCGGACATCAGCGATGCTTCGCGTCTGGATGCGGAATTGGCTCGCGATGATGCGGAAATTGTCGAATTGGACGATCTGTTACGCGGGTTTTACAAAACATATTGTGATCTCGACTCCAGCACCCGCGGAATTAAACCGAAGATTACACTTTCTATCGAAAAGCCGAAAATTATCCAAAGCCGCCGAAAGCCTCAATCTAAAGCGAACCCTTGGAGAGTATCCGGTCACCGGGGTAGGCTCGGCCAGGTCATTGCAAATCTGATTGAGAACGCACGTTCTTTTGTTCCCCAAATTGGGGGCAAAATAGACCTACAACTGAGGCGCTCCGGCCCGTATGCGATCATAACCATAACGGATAACGGACCCGGTATCCCACAGGAAAACAGTGAACGGATTTTCGAGCGGTTTTATACGGACCGTCCAGGGGTAGATGCATTTGGCCAGAACTCCGGGCTTGGGCTTTCCATCACACGTCAAATAATTGACGCGCATAACGGGACGATTACCGCTGGAAATGTAGACGTCGGTTCCGGTACAGGCGCCATCTTCACCGTTGTTCTACCCCTGAATTCAACCATAAGTTAGAATGGCAACCCAACACGGTTCAGCCATAGTATTGGGCGTCAGTGGCATCCTGATCAAAGGCGCATCGGGTAGCGGCAAATCTCAATTATGCCGCCGGTTAATTGAGCATTGGCGTCAAAATAATCTACATGCGAGTTGGGTAGCTGATGACCGTTTCATTGAAACCGTACAAAATGGCCAGCTCCTGGTAAAACCTTCAAAACGGCTGGCGGGTCTGTATGAGCACAGGTCAATCGGCATCCAACGGGACGTCTATTTGTCCAGAGCGGTCATTGATCTGGTAGTTGATCTTATTGAACCGCGAATGATCGAACGCCATCCTTCAGATCAATGGTACAAAGTGTCCGGGATTACCAACACTATACCACTTCTGAGAGCACCCGCAGGGGATATCAACGAAGCGATGGGGCTAGTTGTCGCCACGCTTGCTCGTCACATCGTCTAATAAATTCCCCTTACCCCATTGCTCAACCAGATTTTTCTTGCATGTGCGGCAATGCGTGTGAATATGGAACGACTTGTATATGGGGTAGAATAACAGGCACTCGATGATTGGACTCGTCCTCGTCACACACGGCTCACTGGCCAAGGAATTTCAACTCGCGCTCGAACACGTCGTTGGCCCACAGCAACAGATTGATACTGTATCAATTGGCCCAGACGATGATATGGAACAGCGGCGTCAGGATATATTATCAGCCGTCAGCGGGGTAAATTCCGGTGCAGGCGCGATAATCCTCACCGATATGTTTGGCGGCACACCATCAAACCTGTCTATTTCCATTATGGAACCTGGAATTATTGAAGTGGTAGCCGGTGTAAATCTGCCGATGTTGATCAAGCTCGCGGGGGTTCGTGTCGAGGCCGATATGGATACAGCGCTGGAAAAAGCAACTGAATCCGGCAAACGGTACATCAATATTGCAAGTCGGGTTCTGGCCGGAAAATGAAAACTGAATCAATGAATGCGAATGCTGAGCCTTCGCCCCGTACGATGGATATAATAAACCAGCGAGGCTTGCACGCCCGTGCCTCTGCAAAATTCGTCAAACTCGTTGAGACCTTCGACGCCGATGTGACAGTTTCCAAGGGTGGTGAGACGGTAGGCGGCACCTCCATTATGGGCCTCATGATGCTTGCCGCATCGAACGGCTGTTGCGTTGATGTTGCAGCAACCGGCCCGCAGGCAAACGAAGTTCTTGACGCGTTGGAAGACCTTCTCGCAAATCGGTTTGGCGAAAGCGAATAACCGGCTGGACTTCAGGGAATCTCAAAGCCGGCGCAAGGCGACCCGATCAACCGAATGGTCTGCACCCTTGTGCAAAACCAGATTTGCCCGCTGACGGGTTGGCAGAATATTCTCGCGCAGATTAGCGAGGTTTATGCGGCTCCATAAATCAAGGGCAATTGCCTGCGCGGCATCTTCCGAGACCTGACTGTAACGGTGAAAGAAAGATTCCGGTTTGCGGAACGCTGTATCACGCAATCCCATGAAACGGGTTATGTACCAGTCCTCAATAATTTTCTCGTCGGCATCAATATAGATCGAGAAATCAAAATAGTCAGATACGAAAGGAACTGAGTCGCCTTGTTTCGGCAAATCATTGACCTGAAGAACGTTGATACCTTCAAAAATAAGGATATCCGGCTGATCAACCGTCTTAAACTCTCCGGGCACGACATCATAGACAAGATGGGAATAGACGGGCGCCTGCACGTTACGTTCTCCCGCTTTGATACGCGACAGAAAATCCAGAATTTGTCGACGGTCAAAACTCTCCGGAAAACCTTTGCGACCCATCAGATCATTTTTATCGAGATATTCATTTGGGTGTAAAAATCCGTCAGTTGTTATGAGGTCAACCTTGGGGCTCGCTGGCCATCGGCTCAGGAGTTCTTTCAAAATTCGGGCAGTAGTGGATTTTCCAACAGCAACGGGTCCAGCGATGCCGATAACAAACGGAGTTTTTTGCCCGCGTAGATGGAGAAACCGACTGCGCTCCTTAAACAATCCGATGGTAGCTTCCACGTGGGACGCTAAAAGTCGCGATAGCGACAGGTAAATCCGGCGAACTTCATCCAACGCAATCGGATCGCCCAACGCACGTAATCGACGGACCTCTTCTTCGGTCAATGTAAGCGGGGTATCGTTACGAAAAGCCGCCCATTCGTCGACACTGAACTGGAGATAGGGAGAAGGTTCCTGCACAATTCAAGCCTTATCAGAAGAGTCGGATTGGAGCTGGCGAGCAGATTTTTCTGCGATGCCTGATTGTGCGGTTCGACGTTCCAGTTCTTCCATAACCTGCGAAACGGAGACCCCTTTTAGATGAAGGACAACGAGCAGATGATACAACAGATCGGCCGCCTCATCCCGTGTTCCATTCTCGTCGCGGGCCAGAGCCGCAATCACCGTTTCAACCGCTTCCTCGCCCAGTTTTTCAGCCGCTTTTTCCATACCTGCTGAAACAAGTTTTGCTGTCCACGAAGACGGGTCGCCACCCGTTGCGCGTGTAGCAATAATCTGTTCGAGAGAAGAAAGTGAAAACTCGGTCATAACTATTGTATCTTTTGACGAACGGGAATTCCCGCATCCGCCATATGGTCTTTCGCTTCGGCGACGGTATAGGTGCCAAAGTGAAAAATTGAGGCCGCTAATACAGCGCTTGCGTGCCCTTGCGTTACAGCTTCCACCAAATGATCCAATTCTCCAGCACCACCTGATGCAATAACGGGTACAGACACGGCGTCAGCAATAGCGCGGGTAAGGGGAATATTATACCCATCTTTGGTACCGTCCCGGTCCATCGACGTGAGGAGAATTTCTCCCGCGCCTTTTTCAACCATCAATTCAGCAAATCTAACGGCGTCAATGCCGGTTTCTTTTCGCCCCCCGTGGGTGAAGATTTCGAACCGGTCTTCCTCTCCAGCGGCGCTGACCTTTTTTGCATCAATCGACGCGACAATACATTGGTTACCAAATTTATCCGCAGCCCTTGCGATAACATCAGGATCATTAACTGCTGCCGTATTGAAAGAAACTTTATCGGCCCCGGCGAGCAATAGTTTGCGCACATCTTCGGGAGTGCGAACACCGCCACCGACCGTCACCGGCATGAAACATTGCTCGGCAGTTTTCGCGACGACATCATAGATCGTTTCACGATTATCACTCGACGCTGTAATATCAAGGAAACACAATTCATCTGCACCGGCGGCATCATAGGCTTTCGCCGCTTCGACCGGGTCACCGGCATCGACGAGGTCAACGAAATTAACACCCTTGACCACGCGGCCGTCTTTTACATCAAGACAGGGAATAATCCGCGTTTTAAGCGTCATCGGCTTGCCCTCAATTCTGCCAGCGCTTCATCAGCATTGATGCGCCCATCATAGAGTGCGCGCCCGGAAATTGCACCTTCCAGAATTTGAGCATCCGACTGGATCATTCGTGAAATATCGTCCATTGAAGCCAGCCCGCCGGAAGCTATGACCGGAATTGGGGTGCTGCGCGCCAGCTCAAGAGTGCTATCCCAATTGATACCGGTCAGTACACCATCCCTGTCAATATCCGTAAATATGATAGCGGCAACACCCGCATCTTCGAACCGGGAGGCCATGTCGATGATTGTCAGTTCCGACGTTTCCGCCCAGCCTTCCACCGCAACCTTGCCACCTTTTGCGTCGATCCCAACGGCAATTTTTCCGGGGAATTGTTTACATGCTTCACGCACAAGGCCGGGGTCGCGCACCGCAATGGTGCCCAAGATGACGCGGGTAATGCCTTTTCCCAGCCAGAACCGAATGTGCTCAAGGGTGCGGATGCCGCCCCCCAGTTGAACCGGGTTTTTGGTCGCGGCAATGATGGCTTCAACCGCTGCACCATTAACCGCTTCCCCGGCGAATGCACCATCAAGATCTACCACATGGAGCCACTCGAAGCCCTGTTCCTCAAACGCGCGTGCCTGCGCACCGGGATCCGTGTTATAGACGGTAGCCTGCGCCATATCGCCCAGCTTTAGGCGCACACATTCACCACCCTTAAGGTCAATTGCCGGAAACAGGATCGACATCAGGGCGTCCATTTCAAAAAGTTAGCAATCAATGCCAAGCCCAAGGCCTGGCTCTTTTCAGAGTGGAACTGGGTTCCGATCATATTATCTCTGGCAACCATAGCCGTGACTTTCATGCCGTAGTCAGTTGTTGCCAGAAGCTGACTGTAATCCGTCGACTGCAAATGATAGGAGTGTACGAAATAGGCGTGCAACCCATCTGGGCCCGTCTCAATTCCATCAAGAATGGGATGGGGGTTTTGAACATCAAGCGTATTCCAGCCAATCTGCGGGATTTTGATGTTTGGATCTGACGGTTTCATTTCCACGACATCACCGGATATCCAACCAAGTCCATTCGTGGTGGTTTTTTCCAAACCCCGGTCGCTCATCAATTGCATGCCGACGCAAATCCCCAGAAAGGGTGTTACCCCGTCGCGCACTTTTTCCTGCAGCACATCGACCATGCCCGGTACAGCGTCCAACCCGGCGCGGCAGTCAGCGTAAGCACCGACCCCCGGCAATACGATACGGTCTGAATTGCGCACCACTTCGGCGTCGCTTGTCAGGTCAACTGTAGCCAGGATGCCCGCCTCTCGGGCGGAGCGTTCAAATGCTTTAGTGGCCGACTTGAGGTTGCCGGAGCCGTAATCAATTATTGCGACGCGCATGCTCTACCCTTCGTTACCTGAAAACAGGCCAAGTGAAGGGGACGGCTGTGGGCGTTTTGGGAAAGTCTGTTTGAATTTAGGCGACGGTTGATCCTGATCTTTCCAATTAGCGATAAATCGGTTGATCGCGGATTGTTCATTTGATGCATCAATCACATCAACAAGGTTGAAGCCCTGCGACTCATATTTTTGGCGGCGCAACTGATGGCCCTCTAACAGGAGATAAAGGCCTGGAAGGCTTGCTAATATTAATATGGTGGTGGATCGAGATACGGCAAAAGCTGAAAGAGACAGGATCACAACCAGCATATAGATCACCAACGGCCACCAAAGCCTGTGCCACGCCAGCCAAAATGGTGGAAACACGATCGCCCATTTTGCAAGGGATTCCGGAATTGCAACCGCGCCGTCAAAGCGGGCATCTTCCGCGCCCTCACTCGGTGGTGGCGTATCGTCGTTTTGCATATAAATTGTATAAATCATGATTGCATCACCAGCAGAAAGAACACTCCAACTTATGTACTAAGAGTACCTTTGGTGGACGGTACGCTATCGCCAGCGCGCGGGTCTGCTTCAACTGCTGTTCGAAGCGCTCGGGCGACAGCTTTGAAACAGGTTTCCGCAATATGGTGCGCATTGACACCATAATGGTTTTTAACGTGGAGCGTCATCCGGGCGGCCTGGGCAAAGGCATTGAAAAACTCACGCACCAATTCGGTATCAAATGCACCGATTTTTTCGCGCGGGAATTCAACATCCCAAACCAGAAACGGGCGGCCGGATACATCAATTGCTGCACTTGTCATCGCCTCATCCATCGGCAGGTCTTGCGACGCATAGCGACGAATGCCGCGACGGTCTCCCAATGCCTCGTTCAATGCCTGTCCCAAGGCCAGGCCACAATCTTCAACCGTGTGATGATCATCAATGTGGAGGTCGCCTTTGGCGCTGATCTCCATATCAATCAGCGAGTGTTTTGAAAGCTGATCGAGCATATGGTCGAAGAAACCAACACCGGTTTCCATTTTATAAGCACCTACCCCGTCAACGTTTAGTGTCACGCTGATATCGGTTTCATTTGTAGTACGTTTTACACTGGCTGTGCGGGCCATATATGTGGCTCCATAGAACTGTGAATTGGACGGTGAATTCAACACATGGCGGTGTCTTACAGAACGGACTATAAAGGTGCAATTGCAATTCCCAAATCAATCCATACATATGCGGGCAATGCCGATACACATTCGCGTTTTGGCGAATCATTTACGCTGGAGTACAAAGTGAGCAAAGATAACGAAAGCTGGTTGCCAACCGTTCACGCAACCACAATCATCATGGTTCGCAAGGGCGGCAAAGTTGTTATTGCCGGCGACGGCCAGGCCTCCATGGGCCAGACTGTCATGAAATCGAATTCCAAAAAGGTACGCAAGCTGGGTAATGGTGACGTTATCTGTGGTTTTGCAGGGTCAACGGCCGACGCCTTTACCCTGCTGGAACGGTTGGAATCGAAACTGGAACAATATCCAGATCAGCTGATGCGCGCCTGTGTGGAACTGGCAAAAGACTGGCGTACCGACCGCTATCTGCGTCGCCTTGAAGCGATGATGCTGGTGGCTGACAAAAAAGTGAGCCTGTGTCTGACCGGTGTGGGGGATGTGTTTGAGCCGGAAAATGGCGTAATGGCCATCGGATCGGGTGGAAATTTTGCCCTGGCCGCCGCACGTGCCCTGTACGATACCAAGGCAAAACCGCAGGAGATCGCTGAAAAAGCGATGACTATCGCTGCTGATATTTGCGTTTATACCAATCATAACCTGGTCGTTGAAACTCTTGATGCTGACGGCTGAACACCTCGCGGAAGCAGTTAAGCGAGGTCTAATCACCAGGGATCAGGAGGCCGGGTTGCTGGAAATTTCCAGACAGGCCGCTCCAATAGTTGATGAAGATATCGCACCGCCTACCGGTAGTGACGAATCGTTTCGCCTAGTGGGCGGGGGGAATGATGTCTTTATCGCTATTGGCATTATACTGCTGACTGTCGGAGCTTGGTTTTCATTTTCCACGCTCATGGGTGGTCACTGGTCTGCTAACACCATCTATATGGCGGTATTCGTGTGGGCGGTTGCCGAATTTATCACCCGCCAGAAAAGAATGAAGTTTTCGAGCCTGATTCTATCCATCACTTTCCTTGGAATGGTGATGACAAGATTGGGGTGGTGGGTTTTCAATAATTATAACGTCAAAACCCCCGACAACCCTCTCCAGATTATCGGAATGCGCGACGACATACTGCAGGCAGGACTAATAATATGTGCAGGGTTAGCACTTAGTGCCCTCATCTATTTTCTACGATTTAGGGTACCCATAATGGCAGCAGCGATAGCTGTGAGTGCGATTGGCCTTGTAAGCCTTTTTGTCGGCAATTTCGTTTTTGATCGGGTACTGGACTACTCAATCCAGATTGCAGATGAAAATGCGGTGCGCGATGCACTGCAAAAATTGCTCTATGTACCGCTGGTGTGTGGACTTGTGGTCTTTTTTGTAGGTGTAGCGTTCGATATCAAGGATAGAAAACGTGAAAGGGTGTGGTCCGACTGCGCCTTTTGGCTCCACATTATTTCGGCTCCACTGATCGTTCACCCGCTGTTCACGCTGGCGAGTGGGAGTAATCAATTTATCAGTAATAATGTGGCCAGTCCAACCGCAACCCTGCTACTGATTGGTCTGGTCGTCATGTTTTTTTATGTGGCACTTGTGATTGATCGCCGTTCCCTGCTAGTGCCGTCACTGGGTTATTTTGGAACCGTAGGCATTTTTTACCTTGTCAATGTAACTGCAAATTCAACTGGCATTCCGTCTTTTGCGATAATCCTAGTCGTGATCGGAATGACGATCATAATGTTTGGCGCCGGGTGGCAAAGGATTAGAAATCTTGTTGTCAACTCGACCCTCCCTCACTCTCTTATTCAAAAATTACCCCCGGTGAAAATATGACTAATTTCTCTCCCCGCGAAATCGTATCCGAGTTGGACCGATTCATTATCGGCCAAAAGGACGCTAAACGCGCGGTGGCCGTTGCCATGCGCAATCGTTGGCGGCGCCAACAGCTTGAATCACCCATGAAAGAAGAGGTGATGCCAAAGAATATCCTGATGATTGGACCAACCGGTGTCGGTAAGACCGAAATCTCCCGTCGACTGGCTAAACTGGCGGGTGCCCCGTTTATCAAGATCGAAGCCACAAAGTTCACTGAAGTCGGTTATGTGGGCCGCGATGTTGAGCAAATCATTCGAGACCTTGTGGAGATCGGGATTTCTCTGGTGCGCGAGAAAAAGCGGGAACAGGTGAAGGCCAAAGCCCATATTGCCGCTGAAGATCGGGTTCTTGATGCGCTTGTCGGCAGTACTGCAAGCCCCACAACCCGCGCCAGCTTTATTAAAAAGCTGCGGGAGGGTGAACTCGACGACAAGGAAATAGAGATTGAACTCGCCGATACCGGATCACCCATGGGCGGGATGGAAATCCCCGGCATGCCCCCCGGTCAAATGGGTATGATTGACCTTGGCGATATCATGTCCAAGGCGATGGGAGGGCGCACAAAAAAACGCAAGACGACTGTTAGAGAAAGCTATGAACTGCTCATCGCGGAGGAAGGCGACAAGCTGCTCGACGACGACCAGATCGTTGCCGAGGCGATTGAGGCTGTTGAAAACAACGGTATCGTGTTTCTCGACGAGATCGATAAAATTGCTGTTTCTGAAAATGTTCGTGGTGGTTCTGTATCCCGCGAAGGTGTGCAACGGGATCTCTTGCCGCTGGTGGAGGGTACGACTGTGGCGACAAAATACGGGCCAGTGAAAACCGACCACGTTCTTTTTGTTGCCTCAGGCGCGTTTCATCTATCAAAACCTTCCGATCTCTTGCCGGAACTTCAAGGACGTCTTCCCATCCGGGTAGAACTTCGAGCGTTGACCAAGGAAGATTTTGTACGCATCCTGACGGAGACGGAAGCGAGCCTGATTAAACAATATGTGGCACTTATGGGAACCGAAGACATAATTCTCGATTTCTCAGATGATGCAATTGACGCCTTGGCGGATATCGCTGTTGAGCTGAACTCGTCGGTCGAAAATATTGGCGCGCGACGTTTGCAAACCGTCATGGAGAAAGTTCTCGACAAGATTTCTTTTGATGCACCGGACAAAAGTGGCGAAACCATCCAGATTGACGCTGAATTCGTGCGTAAAAATGTTGGTGATCTGGCCAAGAATACCGACTTGTCGCGCTATATTCTCTAACAATAGCGCGACGTACTTACGTCTAAGACGGTCTCCGGGTTGAGCTGGAGATCGTCAAAATTTTGTTTCCCACAATTTGGTGCTTGTTCCCAGATCATGCGCGCCCTAATAATCGGGCATGAAAAGGTTTCTTTACGCCCCCTTGAACCCGATAGTCTGCGCCTGTCTTGCGATTTTCATCGTCACTCAGGTTGTTGAAGTATCGGCAGCTACACTTGTGCCTGCCGGCAATCGAAATGCGGAGCAACCTCCAATACCATTCGGGTCGAAGAAAAGAACGCGTGGTTCTTCGTTTGAAAAGAAATATCAAAAGATACGAAACCTGCTGGCCCGCGACCGCAAACTGATGTCAAAAATCAAAAACGCCGCTCGTACCCATGGTATAGACCCCATCCACATCATTGGCGCCCTTGTTGGCGAACACACCTATAATGTTGATGCCAAAGACCGGATGCAGAGTTATTACGTCAAGGCGTTGGCCTATCTTGGTCAGGAACTGACATTTAAATACAAGCGCACGAGTATTTCGACACTTATCAAGCAACCGGCCTTTAATCGGTGCAACGCTTTGCGCCATTCCTATGATAAATGGACGTGCCGGGAGCAAATCTGGAACCGAACATATCGGGGTAAGAGCGTCCAGGGGCAGCGGTGGCCCAACAACCGGTTGGGGGTTGTGTTTTTTCAACCCCTTTACGCCGGGCAGACCTTCGGACTTGGGCAACTCAATCCGCTCACGGCTCTCAAGGTGAATGATATTGTTCGCCGCAGACATCCTCGCGAACCGAAACTCTCGATCCGCAAACCCAATATTATTTATAATACGATTATGGAACCGGATTCGTCGCTGGTTTATATGGCCACCGTTATACGCCACGCCATTGACACTTATAAGTCTGTCGCCGGATTCGACATCAGTAACAATCCTGGTGTGACCGCCACGTTGTATAATCTTGGCAATGTCACGATACGAGCCCACAGTTTAAAATCGAAAAACGCCAAACGCCGTGCAAAAGGCCAAAAACCCGCGTTACCACAAGAAAACTATTATGGCTGGCTGATCAATCAGAAATTAGCCGATCTGCGTGGCTTGTTATAATTTCTCCGAACGGGATTCTTTCGCTAGCTTCCTGATATTATCCGCCAGCCTTTCCAGATCAGCATCATCCAATTCATGAATGTGCCGCGCCAGCAGGTTTGCCGTTTGTGTCGCCTGTGCCGACTGTCCGCTGGTATCAATTGTAACTTTCGGATCGGACAATAAGGCCAGCTCCTGCAGCTTTTCAGCATCATCCCAAATCACATTGAGGAAGCCGACAATTCGCTGCAGCATGGCCCAGTTCGGTTTCCCACGCTGACCGTGCTCCAGCGCCGATAAATAAGCGGGGGATACACCAAGGGCCAGCGCCATTTCTTTTTGTGAAATATTTCGTTCTCGCCGCAGTTTTTGCAAGTGGATGCCGAAAGGTGTCATTTTTGCAAATGCCGGGCAGGTTTGCGAACTCTTACATAAAGGGCTCCCTCTCCCCCATGCGCACCGTGGGAGGAACGGAAACCGTTTACCAGTCCGGAAAACTCCGGCAGCGCTAGCCAGCGCGGCACATTGTGGCGCAGTACACCTCGACCCTCATTACCCTTACCGGTGATAACAAGCACGATCTTATCGCCGGAACGCTGAGCCATCTGTAGATAATCCATCAGGGCGTAGCGCGCCCTATCCTGCGTCATGCCATGAAGGTCAATACGGGAATCAATCGCCATCTTGCCCTTTGTCAGATGTTTGACAGTCTTATCCTCAATTGGGTGAGCTAAACGCGTTGCATTTCCATTATGAATTGGAAACCGGGGCTCCGGGATATCCATCGGAATGGAAGATTTAGCCAAAGCTTTATGGGATAACGGGGGTCGGGGTGATTGATTTTCCTTTGTAAGCGGTGACGATGCGTCCATCAGCCGCGACATCTCATCCTGGAGAAACCTACCACGTTCAGCGGATAAGGGAGTGGTGGACTCGGCCACTTTTTTCCAGAGTAATTTATCCTCTCCGGTGAGTGGTTTTGATTTTTTGCGACCCGTCATTTCGGCACCAGCATCACCATTTGAACACTGTGGCGTATCTTACCCGCCTTGATACCCGCTTCATCCCCTGAACCAACATAGATATCACCGCGAGCCGGACCGATGATCGCTGATCCCGTATCATGGGCCATCATAAGCCGGTTGAAGGTGCTCGCGTCACCCGGCAGGGGCGACTTTGTCGAAACCCAGATTGGAATCCCAAACGTATGAATCGTCCTGTCGACGGCCAAGCTCCGCCCTGCAATTAAAGGTATTTTCGCTGCGCCTACCGGGCCGTCTTGTGGGTTTAAGCCCGTCTGTTCTTTAAAAAAAATGTAGGAGCGGTTGCGCGCTAACAGTTCATCCAGTTTATCAGGGTTCGAATGCATCCATGAAGCCAACCTGTCAGCCGTCATATTAGCAGGTTCTATCTCAAGCCGTTTACAAAGAAGTTTTGCTAGGGACGTGTAGGGATGACCTGTTTTTGCGGCGTAAGTGACGCGCATGACGGCTCCATTTTCAAACCGCAGCTTGGCTGACCCCTGAACGTGAATGAAAAAAGCATCTACTTTGTTCTTTAACCAGACCAACTCCAGGTTTTGGTCATCCAATACGCCCGTCATTATGGCTGAACGGTCGGAATATTCGCTGATTATACCACTAGAAATTTGACCATAGCGGAAGGAGGCATCCATGTTCGCGGGTCGGTTACCATCGTTAATATCAATCAGATCTGGCGGACGTTTTAACAATGGTATGGGGAATTCATCACTTTGTTCCTGGCTCGCCATCACTTCCGGTTCGAAATATCCAGTGACAAATCCCGGATACGACTGATCGGCAAACTCGTTGGGGCAAATTTCAAAGGGTTGAAATCTTCTTTCAAAAAACGCTCGGGCCGTTGTTTCGTCTATAGTAGCTATTCCCAGCGCATCCTGTGCGCAACTATTGAGATTTTTAATGTTAATTGCTGACGCTCGAGCCTTATAGGGTTGATCCAGAAGCCTTCGGGCACCAGGTAGAAATGCTTGGAATGCGGCTAAATGATCATCATCCTGCCAACAGGCTATCTCATCAAACCCTAGGAGACGGAATTGCACACCATCGATCGGGCCCGGTGCGTCCATTAGTCTGCCTCACCACTTTTAGAACGAGCGTTTGATATCACTCGTCGGTAGCAACCAACTTCCAATTGGGATCGCGGGATTTTACCGGACGGGCAAAGGTCCACACGTCGATAATTTCCGCTACTTCCTGTAAATCACCCTCAACCACTTCATCGTTCTCATCCAGAGTGGCAGATATCATCTGGCTAACGAATTTTACTGTGATCTGTGCATCATCCTTGGAAAGTCCGGCAGCTTTAATGTCAGCCTTTTCAATGCCTACGAAACTGGCCTGAACTTTCTCCCCTCGACCTGACCGGTCGTTTATGACCGTTTCAAAGTTTTCGTAAACTTCCTTGGACAACAGGCCTTTTAACGCGCGTTTGTCCCCGTCGGCGAAACCGGTCACTATCATTTCATAGGCCATTTTAGCACCGTCAAGAAACTGATTTGGCTCAAATGCAGGGTCGCGTGACCAAATCGCGGTCAGCCCCTGTTTCAGGCTTTTACTTTTACCTGAGATTGCATCAATTGCCTGTTCGTTTGATGATTTTTCACCTTCCGTTGCATTTCGTTTAGCCCCAGGAAGTGTGACCACATTATCGGCCTCTTGGTTTGCGTCCGCATTATCGGTCTTGGCATAGGGGTCGTATGGTGGCCGTTCGCTACCGTTGCGGGTGCCGAGCACGCTGCGTAGTTTCCAAAACACAAACACTGCTGCGGCAAAGGAGAAAAGGGTAAATAGGTCAAATTCCATGGGAAACCGCTGACTTCACTTTATTAGGTTATGGGATACGGAATCGACCCCGATTTATTCTTCATATAGGACGAACAGCAGTGACGTCCAATTTTCTTGCTCAGGACTGCCAATTTTTCAGATCAATCCTATATAGGGTATTAATCAACCTTCAAACCCTACGATTTAAACAGGCTGCTAATGCGAATTACCCTTCTACCATTTCTTTTACTGGTGGTACCAATTGTAGAAATTGGGACTTTTCTGGCAATTGGCGATAAAATTGGCATTGCTGCGACATTGGGAATGATTCTGGTAACTGCGATTATCGGCACAGCACTATTACGCCATCAAGGTCTTAGTCTCATCAATAAAATACAAACTGAGATGAATGAAGGCCGCCTTCCCGGTCGCGCGTTGGGTGATGGTGCCATGATTCTGGTTGCCGGTATTCTGCTGCTCACACCAGGGTTTGTAACCGATAGTATCGGGTTTTTGCTTTTTGTACCCTTTGTCCGGGGCGCAATATGGAAATTTATTTCCACTCGTATCAAAGTGACAGGGCCCGGCGGATTGGCTGCCGGTGGCATCTTTGGCGACAATTCCCACGCAAATCCAGGGCATCCCTCCGCTAATGATGATATCGATGGGGAAGGTCCGGTCATCGATCTGGACGCCGAAGAATTTTCTTCTGGCAAACCAGACCCGAAATCCCCCTGGAACAAGTCTGAATAACCCATGAAAAGATATGATCGTCCTGCAATTCCTTGCCAGTTTGGAGCTACCGTGTTAACGCCCAATCCGATTTTCCAGGCGGGGGCTATTGGCCATCACCTAAATTCAGTCAACAGATACAAAATCAGAAAGATTTTAAATGGCCAAGAAAAGTGAAAAAAAGGCAGAGACTAAAAATGAAGCTGCTGCTGCAGAAGCAACAGGCGAAGCACCATCACTAAATGTATTGGCGCAATATATTAAAGACCTGTCATTTGAGAACCCTCACGCACCCCACTCTCTACGACCACGCGAAGATTCTCCGGAAATTAACATCAACATCAATGTGAATGCGAACCCGCTTTCAGAAACCGACTTTGAAGTTGAATTAAAGCTGGAAGCCAATGCAGGCGAAGACGCTGATACGATGTTTAACGTCGAGCTCACCTATGCCGGTGTGTTTCGGTTGACTAATATTCCGGAAGAAGCCGTTGCCCCTGCGATCCTGATCGAGTGTCCTCGCCTTCTGTTCCCGTTTGCGCGTCAGGTTGTCGCAGACGCAACACGTAACGGTGGCTTCCCGCCGCTGATGATCGATCCGGTTGATTTTGCTGCCCTGTTCCAACAACGCATGGCTGAAGAACAGGTCAAATCACAAATGACGAACTAATCAACGGCTTATGCGTTGAGAGTAAATTGGCGTGGTCCGGTGATCGCGCCATTTTTATGTCGGGCCTAGAAACAACGGCATTAAAATGTTGGATTGGACATAAAACATGAATAAAGCCCGGTGGGTTACGGTGTTTGAAGTCAGCGGCTCAGTGTTGGCCATGGTCTATGCCCTGCTGATTGCATCCAACACGGGTAATGAAGTGCTCGGTTTTGCGCTTCTACTGATCTCAGCGCTTCTTTTTGCTGCGTGGGGATTTATTGACAGGCGCTGGGCGTTTTTTGCCCTGCAGTTCTTTTATGCTGCGTCCGCAATAATAGGGCTTTTCCGTTGGAGCTGAAATCCGCTGTTCAATTTGCCCATTTATTCCAGATGGCACCATCGCCAATCTTATCCATAAGCTCCGCGTGAGCCGATTTTTCCATATCACTTACCCGATTGGGTAAAGGCTTCGATCTTATTCGTGACCGGGTAACAAAACTACCATCATCTACTACATTTATTGGGCCGGACTCTGCTGCAACTTCCAGGCTCATTCCGACCTGCTTACCGCCGGTGAGTTCAATATAAACATCTGCAAGCAATTCGGAATCCAGCAGCGCGCCGTGTAATGTTCTTGATGCCCGTGAAATCCCGAACCGGTCGCACAGGGCATCCAGCGAATTACGAGCACCGGGGAACTTCCGTTTCGCGATCGCCAAAGTATCGACCACGCGCGTGGTATCTATCGGTTTTTCACCAACGCGTTTTAATTCTGCATCAAAAAATCCGATATCAAATTTCGCGTTATGGGCGATCAATGTTCCATCTTCGAAAAATTCCATAAATTTCGGCAATATATCTTTGAACGACGGCTTATCTTTCAGCTGTTCCAATGAAATTCCGTGGACCTTTTGGGCGTCTGGATGAATTTCCCGGTCGCCCGGGTGAAGATACTCGTGAAACGTGCGCCCAGTAGGAAATTTATTGACCATCTCCACTGCGCCAATTTCAATTATTCTATCACCGTCGTTTGCCGACAGGCCTGTGGTCTCAGTATCGAAGATTATCTCGCGCACCAGTTTATCCCATGATTCAGTTTGAAATATCGTTGTTGGCCATAACCGATTCAATCAGATTCTCTACCGCCTGTCTTGCGAATTCCAAGCCTTTAGACGTATCGATAATGAAATCAGCACGGGATCTTTTTTCCTCATCCGGTACCTGTCTTTCAAGAATTGATTCAAACTTCTCCGCGGTCATGCCATCGCGGGCCAAAACCCTTTCCCGCTGGATACGAGCCGGTGCTGTAACAACGATAATACCATCAACTCGTTCGGCTCCTCCGGTTTCAAACAGGAGCGGTATATCCAAAATCGCCAAGCTTGCTCCGGACTGAACGGTCTTTTGCCTAAACGTGATTTCTTCCTCACGTACCAATGGATGAATGAGCGCCTCCAGCTTTTTCATCGCACTGTCGTTTCCAATAACCTGCTTTCCCAGTAGCCCACGGTCGACACCGTCTTTATTTGTCGTCCCTGGAAAGGCTTCCTCGATCATAGGAGCGGCTTTTCCAGCGTATAACCGGTGAACACATGCGTCTGAATCATGGACGGGAATACCGGCATCGATAAACATCTGAGCCGTGGTGGATTTACCCATGCCGATGGAGCCGGTTAATCCTAAAAACACTGTCATTTCGGCTCACCCAAATCTGTAATAACCAGCGCGCGAAGTTCTTCCGTCACTTCCGGGTGAATACCAAACCAGCGTTCAAACCCCGGCACTGCTTGATGCAGCAGCATTCCCAACCCATCAACAGGTGTCAGGCCAAGTTGACTGGCCTGTTTGAGTAAGGGTGTTATGAGCGGAGTGTAAACAATATCGTTGACCACAATATCGTTTTCAAATCCGGCAAGATCGAGCGGAGACTGATCATCATTCATGCCAATTGATGTTGTATTGACCACGAATGATATGGCAGAGGCGCTTCCAACATCATCAAGGCTGATCGCTTCGCATGACTCTCCGAATTTATCAGCCAGTGCCTGTGCCCGCTCAACTGTCCGGTTTGCAATAAACACCGGGGAAAAACCCCGCTCAACCAACCCGTCAACGATGGCGCGCGCGGCACCCCCAGCCCCCAGTACAAGTGCACCTCTTATTATACGGTCTTTATCATCCCAACCAGGAGCCCGGTCATCAAGATTCGCTAAAAACCCGTATCCGTCGGTATTGCCACCTTTCAGTACACCGTCTTCAAGCCATACTGTATTCACCGCTCCCAGGCGTTTGGCGGCAGCGTCTAATTCATCAACCAGCTCATATGCGGTTTCTTTATGGGGAATGGTGACATTACCACCAAGAAACCCCTCACTTGCAAAGGACTTAATAAAACTCTGAAAGTCATCAACGGTACGCGGTCGTATTAGGTATTCCCCGGTAATACCAGCCTTCGCCAGCCAATGATTATGAATAATCGGAGACCGTGAATGTTCAACCGGCCAACCGGTGACAAAGGTGCGTTTGATGTCATCCATCTATGACACCTTCTGCTCTTAATGCTTCTAACAAGGGGAGAAGTGGTAGACCGATGATGGAGAAAACATCGCCCTCAATTTTTTCAAAAAGCTGCACTCCGGTGCCTTCAATCTGATACGCGCCGACGCTCGACAGAACGGTCTCGCCGACATTTGACAAATGACGCCCGATAAACTCTGGCGACACCGCGCGCATCGTCATGGAGCAGGTGGATACGTGACGCCAAATGGTCTGGCCGTTTTTCACCAGAACCACTGCGCAGTGAAGAAAATGAGTTTTTCCGGATAAGGCCAGAAGACGTTGTCTGGCCGCTTTCATATCTTTTGGTTTGTGAAGAACCTCACCGTCCAGCGAGAGAATCTGATCACAACCGATCACTATAAAACCGTTGTTATGTTCACTAACGTCCACAGCTTTTGCCTCGGCCAGAATCTCTGCCCTGTCCTCAGGATGCACATCAGCTTGCTCAAGCGGCGCTTCGATTGCGCGCTCATCAAGATCAGAAGGAATTTGGCCGAAGACCAGACCGGCATCGTCCAATAGTTTCGCCCGATGGCGACTACCGGATGCCAATATAATTTCTGTCATAAGTGTCCCATGCTACCCGACGTTGGATGGATACAGATCAAATCGTCTATGATGTTTAATTTGCCTGCTTTCTCAGTGCAAGAATAGCCGCCGCTGTTTCCTCGACAGAGCGTTTGGAAACGTCGATCATGGGCCAGCCATTTTCCTTACACAGTCGTCGGGTCCAAACGAGTTCTTCCTGGATTGAAGCTCTATCTACGTAAGCATCGTTAGATATGTCCCGATCAAAGGCTAAAAGTCGATTTTCCCGCACTTGTAAAATCCGCTCTGCCGACGCAACGAGTGCAACCACAAGCGGTTTTTGAGCGGCGATGACTTGCTGTGGCAACTCAATTCCGGGAACCAGCGGGATATTGAAGGCTTTCATTCCCCGTTGCGCCAAATGGATGGACGTCGGTGTTTTTGATGTTCGGCTTATTCCAATAAGAATTATATCCGCTTCCTCGACATCATCAGGTAAGTTTCCATCATCATGGGCCATAGCGAAACGGATCGCGTCGAGACGACCAAAATAGTCTTCATCCAGTGCATGTTGTGCACCCATTCGACCGGATATTTTGTCGCCGAGAAATGTGTCGAATATGTTCGTTATCGGGGCTAACACATTAAGAGATGGTACTGATAAGGCGCGGCATCTGGTTTTAAGCAGGTTTTCCAGCTCCTTATCCACCATGGTATAAAGCACCATCCCTGGATTCTTATCGACCGCTTCCAATGCCGTTTCCAGTTTTTCGGTTGATCGAACCATGGAAGTTATATGCTCTACCGGGCGCCAATTGGTATATTGAGCCGCCGCTGCGCGGGTTGTGGTAATCAAGGTTTCACCAGTTGAGTCTGATATCAGATGCAAATGGTAGAATGTTTTTTTACTAACCTTCTCTCGAGCTTTTCGAATCCAGTTTTTCATGGGGTATAATTATTTTCGGTTGGGTAAATGTGTGGAGCAATGTGGATAAATCGGACTTTAAGGGAAAGAGGTCAATTTTTTACCCATTGCCTAAAAATCGATCCACAAGTTAGCCAGCCATGATGAATGTTTGCCGATGTGGAAAAGATTGGGCACGGTTAACATTACATTAAATTGTTAGAAGTAATTAACCTTTTGTTAATTATGTTTCTAACTCAAACCATTGTAAATAAAGTGTGAAAACAGTTATCCCCGCTATCGTTTCCATTTTGACGATTTTGTCCTAAACAGATCATCATTCGTAATTCGGGCCGACGATTGTTGATGATCTAATAATCCCACAATCCACTGACTCTAATAAGAATCAAATATAACACACATACAGTGAGCTTGATTGGCTTAGTTGGGGAAAAGCAGATGCCGATGAAATCCTCTGATAGAGACATCGTAAGAGTTATAAATGGAGAAACCCTAACCACACCACCAATCTGGATGATGAGACAAGCAGGTCGTTATTTGCCTGAATACAAGGAAACACGGAAGCAAGCAGGTGGATTTCTTGATCTGTGTTATAATCCTGAACTTGCTGTAGAAGTAACATTACAGCCTATCAGACGGTTCGGTTTCGATGCAGCAATCCTTTTTTCTGACATACTTGTCATTCCAGACGCATTGGGCGTAGGGGTTCGCTTTGAAGAAGGCAGAGGCCCTATCGTTGAGACAGTTGATGAAGAACGCATCGACACGTTGGTCAGTGATAGTGTGATTAATCACCTGTCACCTGTCTTAGAAACAGTAGAACGGCTACGGGAATGTCTACCTCAGGAAACAGCGCTTTTGGGCTTCTGTGGAGCTCCCTGGACGGTTGCAACCTATATGATTGCTGGACATGGAACTCCCGATCAGGGCCCCGCCCGTCAATTCGCCCTTAACAGTCCGGTTGCTTTCCAAAAACTAATGGATGTTTTGGTTGAGGCTTCTTCTCAATATCTGATAGCCCAATTGGATAATGGTGCTGATGCTGTTCAGATCTTTGATTCTTGGGCGTCCGTGTTGGATGAAGATCAATTTGAAAAATGGTGCGTAAAACCCGTTGCCGAGATAGTTAAAAAGATCAGGGCGGTTCGACCGGAAGCGAAGATAATTGGTTTTCCAAAA
This sequence comes from uncultured Rhizobiaceae bacterium, assembly GCA_951813045.1. Classification (GTDB taxonomy): domain Bacteria; phylum Pseudomonadota; class Alphaproteobacteria; order Rhizobiales; family Rhizobiaceae; genus Pseudahrensia. The sequence continues at coordinate 4,077,380 of CATOTF010000002.1, read as the reverse complement.
GGTGTTGGTGCTTTTTATAAAGGATACGCAAAAATAACAGGCGTTGATATGATTGGCCTTGATTGGACGATCCCCATGTCGTTTGCTCAGGAGTTGCAAACTGATAGTCCTATCCAAGGTAATCTTGATCCCAAAAGATTAATTGCGGGGGGAAGTCCGTTGGATCAAGGGATTGATGCTGTTTTAGAGAATTTGGCTGATGGTCCATTGGTGTTCAATCTGGGGCATGGGATTACACCAGAGACCAGCATTGAACATGTGCAACAGATGGTGACTCGCGTTAAGTCTTTTAGTAGATAAAACTGGTTTAAGAGATATTGGGGTTGGATATGGATCTTTGGATTAAATCACTACATGTCATATCAGTCATAGCTTGGATGGCAGGACTTCTCTATTTACCCCGGTTGTTGGTATATCACTGCGACGCCAAAGTTGGCTCTGATCAATCTGAGACGTTTAAAGTTATGGAGCGTCGGTTAATGAAGGCAATTGCAACGCCTTCAATGATTGCAACTTGGGTATTTGGGATTTGGACAGCCACACTTTATAACACCTGGGCTGATCCATGGTTTATGATAAAATTAACCTGCGTGATTGTTTTGTCAGGAATACACTTTGCGTTGGTTGGCTATGTGAAAGCGTTCGCGGAAGACAGAAATTCAAAATCGCCTCGTTTTTTTAGAATAATAAATGAAGTGCCTGCTGTATTGATGGTTGTCATCGTCATTATGGTGGTGGTTAAGCCGTTTTAGGTTTAAATTAGAGCGAGCGGGCGTTCAAAAAATTATCTTGCGTAATTGGAAATATGGTCTTATTGCCTAGACAACATCCAGTTGTGCTGTCGCCCGTTCGGGTTCCCACCTTTTCAGCATGAAGCTCCCAATATGTTTTGTTGACTTCCCGGATTTGTCCGGACTGGTGCTTTCCAACGCGACCTGTAGAAGTCGCCATTAATAATGGACTAGAATATAATATGAAACAGATGAAACTTCAGGAATTGAAAGAAAAATCTCCAAAGGATCTTTTAACATTCGCTGAGCAACAGGGTGTTGAGAACGCGAGTACCCTGCGTAAGCAAGAGTTGATGTTCGCGATTTTAAAGAACCTGGCCAGTCAGGACGTGGAGATCATCGGCCAAGGGGTTGTTGAAGTTCTACAGGATGGTTTCGCTTTCTTGCGTTCGCCGGGAGCTAATTATCTCCCGGGTCCTGATGACATTTATGTTTCACCCTCACAGTTAAAAAAGTTTTCTTTAAGAACCGGTGACACAGTCGAGGGGCCTATACGCAGCCCGCAGGACGGGGAGCGCTATTTTGCGCTTCTAAAAGTGCATAGTGTTAATTTTGATGACCCTGAAAAGATAAAACACAAAGTACATTTCGATAACCTTACGCCGCTTTATCCCGAAGAGCGGTTTCATATGGAAATCGATGATCCAGAGAATAAGGATTTGTCCGCACGGGTTATCGATCTGATTGCGCCACTGGGTAAGGGGCAACGTGGATTGATTGTAGCGCCTCCCAGAACCGGTAAAACCGTATTGCTGCAAAACGTTGCCCATTCAATTGCGACCAATCATCCCGAATCATATCTTCTTGTGCTTTTGATCGATGAACGGCCGGAAGAGGTGACGGATATGCAACGGTCTGTAAAAGGTGAGGTGATTTCATCCACATTTGATGAACCTGCAACACGCCACGTTCAGGTTGCAGAAATGGTTATTGAAAAAGCAAAAAGACTAGCAGAACACGGCCGAGACGTCGTCATCTTGCTGGATTCAATTACGCGTTTGGGTCGTGCCTACAATACTACTGTTCCCTCATCCGGTAAGGTGCTGACCGGTGGTGTCGATGCGAATGCGCTGCAGCGTCCAAAGCGTTTCTTCGGTGCTGCGCGAAATATCGAAGAAGGTGGTTCCCTGACGATTATTGCTACAGCTTTGATTGATACCGGAAGCCGTATGGACGAAGTCATCTTTGAAGAATTTAAGGGTACAGGTAACTCGGAAATTGTTCTTGACCGTAAAGTTGCTGACAAACGGATTTATCCTGCGATGGATATTCTCAAATCAGGAACCAGAAAAGAAGATTTACTGGTTAGTAAGGCGGATCTTCAAAAGATTTTTGTACTCCGTCGTATTCTATCTTCTATGGGGAATACAGACGCAATTGAGTTTTTGATTGATAAGTTGAAGCAAACTAAAAATAACGGCGAATTTTTCGATAATATGAATACTTAATACGACGGGTAAAGGTTCGATTCGGATACGTATTGAATTTATCGTCTTCCATTAGGCAGTGAGATTGTGAAAAATACAATTTTTGCCCTTTCCAGTGGTTCCTTGCCCAGTGGTGTAGCAATTATCCGGATCTCAGGGTCGGATGCTCATAATGTTGCTGAATCCTTGACCGGGCGCTCGTTTACAGCGCGTGAATCAACACTTTGTACGATAAGTAATCCAGTTACAGGGGAAAACCTGGACCAGGTATTGGTCCTTAAATTTGATGGGCCAAACAGTTTTACTGGCGAAGACATCATTGAATTTCATTGTCATGGGGGAAGGGCGACGGTTTCTGCCGTGCTCGATGTCTTGGGTCGACAGCCTAACTGTAAATTGGCGGAGGCTGGGGAGTTTTCAAGGCGCGCTTTTGAAAACGGAAAGATGGACCTGACGGAGCTGGAGGGACTGTCAGATTTGATTTCAGCCCAAACCGACCATCAAAGAAGGTTAGCACTTTGCCAGTCAGGGGGCGCCTTACGAGCTCTGTACGATGGGTGGCGACAAGATTTAGTCAGAATTCGCGCGCTGATTGAAGCCGAACTGGATTTTTCAGATGAAGAAGATGTACCAGGGACCGTTAGCGATAAAGTATGGACAACTGTTAGATCCCTAAGTGTGTCGATTGAGAAGCACCTTGATGATAACAGGCGTGGTGAGATAATCCGAGACGGCTTTAAAATTGTTCTTTTAGGTCCACCGAATGCGGGAAAATCCAGTCTTTTAAATGCGTTAGCTGATAGGGACGTCGCGATTGTTACTCCAGTTGCTGGCACAACCCGTGATGTCGTTGAGGTTTCTCTTAATTTTGAAGGATTACTAGTCACAGTCAGCGATACAGCCGGGTTACGAGATTCAACTGACGAGATCGAGCAGGAAGGCGTACGTCGGGCTATTTTGGTCGCTAATGATGCTGATCTAATCTTATGGTTGGAGCCACCAGAATCATCAGGTGGCCTGGAGCTGCCCGAACACGCCGTGCCCGTTCGTTCAAAGTCCGATCTTTTTGGGGAGTCCTCAAAAACAGCTGAATTGTCGTTCAACACTGTTGAACGTGATGGCTTAAATGACCTCATCGAATTTATAAAACAGTATCTTACTAGCTACTCCATAGCTGGCGGAGAGGGTGCGGTTGTGACACGGCAAAGGCACAGGAATGCGCTCGCTGCGGCTAATATTAACCTAACCGAATCTTTGTTGGAGGATAGATCTCTCGAAATACGATCTGAATATTTAAGATGTGCAGCGGATGAAATCGGGCGAATTACCGGTCGAATTGACGTAGAAGACCTATTAGACGTAATTTTTTCGGAATTTTGCGTCGGTAAATGAATGCGAGTCAATGATTCACGTGAAACAGTTTAACTGTGATAATAATCTGAGAGTGTATTTTTGATGATGGTTTTGCGAAATGAGTAAGCAGTCCTTTGATGTGATAGTTGTAGGTGGTGGTCATGCCGGTACCGAGGCAGCTGCAGTGTCTGCGCGGTACGGTGCGAAGACTGCGCTTGTGACTCACTCTTTTGGTACTATCGGAACTTTATCGTGCAATCCCGCAATTGGAGGGTTGGGCAAGGGACATCTCGTAAAAGAAATTGATGCCTTGGATGGATTGATGGGGAGGGTAACCGATAAATCCGGCATTCAGTTTCGAATGCTTAATCGCCGCAAAGGACCCGCTGTACATGGTCCGCGGTCGCAATGTGATCGAAAACTCTATCTTGATGCGATGCAGATAGAAATTTCTTCCCTAGAAAACCTGACAGTGATTGAAGGTGAAGCCGCAAGCATCATCCATTCTGACGGTATGGTTACGGGGCTCCTATTGGACGACGGAACTGAAATCAAAACAGCTAAGCTTGTTCTGACCACGGGTACCTTTTTGAGAGGTCTTATTCATATTGGAGAAAGGAAAATTCCAGCAGGCAGAATGGGGGAAAAACCTTCAAATTCAATGGCTAATTCGCTAATGGAGTTCGAACTACCGTTGGGCAGATTAAAAACCGGAACACCGGCTCGTCTCGATGGTAAAACCGTAGACTGGGATAGTCTTGATAAGCAGTTAGCCGATGATCCACCGGTCCCATTTTCGACCCTGACCGATCAAATTTCCGTTCCGCAGATCGCGTGCGGGATCACCAGAACCAATACAAAAACTCATAAGATAATTCAGGATAATATCCACCGTTCAGCTATGTATTCGGGCCAAATCGACGGGGTGGGCCCTCGTTATTGCCCTTCCGTTGAAGATAAAATTGCTAAGTTTGGTGAACGTGATGGACACCAAATATTTTTAGAACCCGAGGGTTTAGAGGACGACACCGTTTATCCCAACGGTATTTCTACATCCTTGCCCGAAGATGTGCAGGAAGACTTCATACATACAATCAAGGGGTTAGAACAAGCCACAATATTGCAGCCAGGCTACGCCATTGAATATGACTATGTTGACCCCAGGGCGCTGAAACCGACATTAGAAACCCGTGCGCTAAGGGGTTTTTATCTCGCGGGTCAGATTAATGGGACGACGGGTTATGAAGAGGCCGGGGCGCAAGGCTTGGTCGCTGGTCTTAATGCTGCCCGCAAAGCGTCTGGGGCTGATGAAATTAGCTTTAGCCGAACCCAAAGCTATATCGGTGTAATGATCGATGATCTTGTAACCAGAGGCGTAACCGAACCTTACCGTATGTTTACATCTAGAGCGGAATACAGGTTGAGTTTAAGAGCAGATAACGCCGACCAACGCTTAACACCTCTTGGGCTGGACTTCGGGTGTGTTGGCTCTGATCGCGAAATATCGTTTAACGAGAAACAACAAAAACTAGATTATGCGCGTGAGTTGTGTGCGAACCTGACATTAACTCCAAATGGGGCACGAAATCATGGCTTAAACATCACAATGGATGGAGTAAGGCGATCTGCAATCGATTTGATGAGTTATTCAGAAATTAGCTTTAATGATGTCTCTCGGGCTTGGCCTGAGCTAAACAGTATAGAACCGCAAATAGCGAAACAGATAGAAATAGATGCAAGCTACTCAGTCTATATGGAACGACAACAGGCAGATATTGACGCCATTAAGAAGGACGAAAATCGAATAATACCAGATAGTTTTGACTACTCTGATATTTCAGGCCTTTCCAACGAACTGAAGCAAAAGCTAAATAATATTAAACCCGCATCAATCGGTCAGGCCGGGCGGATTGACGGCATAACACCGGCGGGTCTTACACTCTTGCTTGCCCATGTAAAGCGGGCCGAACATGCCAGGAAAGGTGCAGCTTGAATAAGGTTGAGGCATATGATCAAATTAATAAAGTCAAGAATGTTTCAAGTGAAACTGTTGATAAACTGCTGATATTTCATGACCTTCTAATTTATTGGCAAAAAAGTATAAACCTCGTCGCAAACTCAACCGTGAACGATGCTTGGATGAGACATTTTGTAGATAGCTGCTTCATAAGTAACGCTATTGGTAACACCGTGTCCTTTGTTGATATGGGAAGTGGGGCAGGGTTTCCAGGTTTGGTGCAAGCATTGTTTATGGCAGAACGGGGCACCGGAAAAGTTAATCTGATAGAGAGCAACGGAAAAAAATGTGCATTTCTAAACTCTGTTATTCGAGAAACAGGTGTCAAAACCTCAGGCCTAGAAATTACAATCCATAATGACAGAGTTGAGAGAATCCTACCGAAATTAGGAGTTCCGGAAGTCATCTCTGCCCGCGCTCTCACATCGCTATCTAACCTATTGAAATTATCTGAAGTTCCACTGACGAACGGCGCAAGAGCTGTATTTCCCAAAGGGCGAGAACATCTAGCTGAATTGGAAGTTGCAAAGCATATATGGTCTTTTGACAGCAAGTGTTCTTCAACAAATCTGTCAGATGGTTCAGTGATTTACGAGATTTCCAACTTGAGCCGGCTTTAGTCCTTTTCTTTTTTACGAGAGCCTTTAGGAACTGAAGCAACTTATCACAATCGATTTTAAAAGGCATTTATGAGCATTAATTCTGACATAAGGCCGCGGGTCATTGCTCTTGCCAATCAAAAAGGAGGTGTTGGTAAGACTACGACAGCAATAAACCTGTCAACTGCACTGGCTGCAATCGGTGAAGAAGTACTTCTCGTTGATCTCGACCCACAAGGTAATGCGAGTACCGGGTTGGGAATAGGGCCTGACGAACGAGAATTGTCTACCTATGATCTGCTTATGGGATCCAATACATTAAAAGAAGTCGTACAACGTACCGCCGTACCCAGATTAAGTATTGCAGCCGCTACTTTAGATCTCCTGGGTGTCGAGATGGAAATCTCCGGGCATCCCGATCGCACCTATAAATTCAAAAAAGCAGTCGCCGCCCATTTAGGGCGAAACCCGGACTTTTCGTTTATTCTGATAGATTGTCCACCGAGCCTAAATCTGTTGACACTAAATGCATTGGCAGCAGCAGATTCGGTTCTCGTACCACTTCAGACTGAATTTTTCGCGTTGGAAGGCCTCAGTCAACTTTTAAAAACAGTAGAACAGGTACGCAATACAATTAACAACCGCCTCACAATCCAAGGTATTGTTCTCACCATGTTTGACAAGCGGAATAACCTGGCAGGCCAGGTGGTCCAGGATGCGCGGGAGACCCTTGGTGATCTGGTGTACGACACTGTCATACCACGAAATGTAAGAGTTTCAGAAGCACCATCGTTTGGAAAACCCGTACTTCTTTACGATATGAAGTGCGCCGGTAGCCAAGCATATTTAAAACTGGCTTCCGAAATGATCCAACGAGAAAAATCTTTGATACCAGTGACTTCCAATAATAATACTAACGATCATTCATAGGATTTACCATGGTTGATGACTCGAAGAATAAAAGGTTGGGCAGGGGCCTCGCCGCACTTATAGGTGAGATGGACAAGCCTGTTTCCTTAGCACCCGTTTCAGATGAACGGGCTTCCAATAATCAGGTTTTATCTGATCGGATCGTACCCATTGAATCCATCACATCAAACCCGAATAATCCCAGGCGTCAGTTTTTGGACGCGGAATTGGAGGACTTATCCAATTCAATATCTGAACATGGCGTTATTCAGCCAATACTCGTTCGTTCAAGCCCGGAAAGCGGATCAGGCGGAGCGACTTGGGAGATTATTGCGGGCGAACGGCGTTGGAGAGCAGCACAACGCGCTGGTGTCCATAACGTCCCAATAATTGTTCGAGAAGTTGATGACCGGCAATCCCTTGAACTGGCAATTATTGAAAATGTACAGCGGGCGGACCTAAACCCGGTTGAAGAAGCGCTCGGGTATCAACAGTTGATGGATGAGCACTTTTATAAACAGGCAGAATTGGGGAAGGTAATTGGTAAAAGTCGAAGTCACGTCGCCAATACACTTCGCTTGTTGAAGCTGCCTCCGAAAGTTCAAAGTCTTTTGGCGTCCGGAGCACTTTCATCAGGTCATGCCCGGGCATTGATTACTTTGGACGCACCGGAGATGTTAGCCCAACGTATCGTCTCTGAGGGACTTTCGGTCAGACAGATTGAACGAATTGTTGCTGAAGCGGCGAATCCTCAACAATCAAAACAGAAAGCGGCTAAGCAGAATATTGTAACTCAAGATGCCGATACGAAAGCTCTGGAGAAGCGATTGAACGATGCGCTCGGCTTAAAGGTCGTCATTCGCCATTCTAAAAGCGGTAATGGGCGTATCTCGATCGACTACAAATCGTTAGAACAATTGGATGAGCTCGAATCCAAGCTCCTAAAATAATCTAATAATATTATTAAGAAACAATAAGTTATAATATTTTTCGCTCATTTGATTGGGTTCTTTTTATCGTTGATTATAACGTTTGGCTTCAATGGCAATTGCGAGTAGTGCCGTTGCTGTAAGTGGAATGGCCAAATTCGTGTTAGTTCGGGATTCTAGAGAAACCTTTGCGAGCCTGTGTAACACACTATCCAGGGCGGGTTTGTTCCAGATTGTTACAGCCCTGACAAGTTTATCTTTTCGTTGAAAACCAATTGGGGGGCGCGAACCCGAAACCACGGCGGAAGCTGGCTGGCCCCTAGCATCCATTTGAAGTTTGAGATGGTGCAGCATTTGAAAATGTCGCTGAATGGTGTTTACAATTTGAAATACGGCAGTCCCACGGGCGATTAATCGCTTGAAAGTGTGCTCCATAGTCTCGATATCACCAATACTAGCGCTGTCGACGATTGTATCGATTGCCAGAGCAGAAGCGTCACCGACAATTGAGATTATGTCTTGTATTTCAATATCACCCTTGTCCGCTACATAGAGGCACAGCTTCTGTACTTCTCCTCGGGAGGCCATTCGGTCATCCCCCAGCAGTGATTTCAACAAGGTCTTTGCGTCAGCCGCAATGGTTAGTCCACTTTTTTGAATTTCCTCATCAATCATGCCATCTATGGCCCTGGCCTGGTCCTGATAACAAGGCAGAGCAACGGCAGAAGGACTCTTTTCGATTCGGTTGCGTAATGGAGAGGATTTTTTAAGATCTCCGCCTTCAACAAGGATTACCGTATCAGTGGGCGGAAGATCTAAGACCGGTTGAAGTGCTTTTATGAGATTCTTCTGGGTAGTACCCTTAATCCATACTAGGCGATTGCCACCGAACATGGAAACCGTGTGCGCTTCGTCGGCAATTCGAGTAGGTTCAGCTGCTGCGTCGTCAGCATCTATCACGAAGTTTGAAAATGGGTCCGATAAATCAACACCACTATTACTAGCACATCGTTTAGCTCGCTCCGATACAAGGCCCCGGTCTGGGCCGTATATCAATATGGTCCGATGATTCGAATCCGGTTTTTGAAGGTATCGATCCACCTCATGGGCTTTTATCTGTGCCATCGGTGAACGTTTCCATTATAGACTGGATATAGTTTGAGCGATTGCCAGTCTGACCTGTTGGGCAACGTCTTGAGCGGCCCGATTTTCTGCGTCCCGTTTTGCGCGCTCATTTGCAAAACTTTGCGGGGTTCGATCATAGGCGGCAAGTGATCTTCTTGTACCGGCGCTGATTAACTTCCCTGTGGCGGCATCGTTTAGTTCGTATTGTACAAGGATTGCAACTTGCGCAGAGGTGGGCGCAAGGCTGGAAGTTTGTACGGACAGCTTACGCGACGTAGTCTTGACGTTTAGTTTGATGTTGTACCGTCCACCCTCTTGAAGCTTGCCACCGTTCATCGAGAAAAGCAGTGCGTTCCGAACTTGTTGTGCGGGGCGGGTGGCTACGGGCTTGACGTCTGTGCGAGCAAGAATTTCGCCGGTTGAGCTTGAAACACCCGCACCAAGTTTCCCGGCAGGCTGAGATGACGCCAGAGGTTCAATAGTGCACGCCGACAGAGTGTTGGCAAAGACTATTACTGCCGCCAATCGCAGCTGGTTGTGTGCACTAGATGACCACATTGACAATTCTCCCGGGTACAACGACCACTTTCTTTGGCTGTGTACCAGAAAGCGCCTGTTGAACAAAGGCCTGTTCGAGAACGAGTTTCTCAACTCCGGCTTTATCGACGTCTGTTCCAACGGTGAGGTCGCCACGTTTTTTGCCGTTTATTTGAACGGGCAGTGTAACGGTTGATTCCCGTAACAGGCTTTCATCAACGGTTGGCCAGGGTGCAGCTGATACCATGCCGCTTTGCCCTAATACGGACCAGCATTCTTCCGCCAGGTGAGGCATCATCGGGGCTATCATTTGTATTATCATCACCATGGCTTCGGTTAGACGGTTTGAACTGGCCTTTGCAGATTTTGCAGCCTGCTCCAGTGCGTTGACCAATGTATAGATTTGCGCCACGGCGGAATTATAGCGAAGGCCAGGAATCATACTGTCAACATTTGATAAAGCCTTATGGGCGGCTTTGCGCAGACTTTCGTCCGCTTCTGGCGAACCCTGTTGCTCTGTCTTTTCAGCAATTGTGTGGACCAGACGCCAAAGGCGCTGGACGAACCTATGGGCACCCTCAACGCCCGCTTCCGTCCATATGACGTCTCGGTCAGGCGGCGAGTCGGACAGGACGAACCAGCGGGCGGTATCCGCACCATAGGATGCGATGATGTCATCGGGATCGACGACATTTCGTTTTGACTTGGACATCTTTTCGATGCTGCCAATGGGAACTTCTTTATCGTCCGCGAGGCGGAATGCGCGACGGCCGTTGTCACCTTCTTCGATCTTAAGTTCTGCTGGTTCGAACCAACCCATATCCTTATTGCCATAGGTTTCATGAACCACCATGCCTTGGGTAAAGAGGCCTTTGAACGGCTCCTTGATATCCATATGCCCGGTAATCTGCATGGCGCGGGCGAAGAACCGTGAATAAAGCAGGTGTAGGATAGCGTGTTCGATTCCGCCGATATATTGATCGACCGGCAGCCAACGATTAGAAGCTTCTGGGTTTGTCGGTGTATTGGCCTTCGTGTCGGTAAAGCGTGCGAAATACCAGGACGAATCGACGAAGGTATCCATCGTATCCGTTTCACGCGAAGCGGGCTTTCCGCATGACGGGCAGTCGGTGTTTCGCCATGTTGGATGGCGGTCGAGTGGATTGCCTGGAATATCCAAGGTGATGTCGTCGGGGAGGCGAACTGGCAGGTTTTCTTCTTTTTCCGGTACCACGCCACAGTTCTCGCAATGGACGACAGGGATCGGGCAACCCCAATAGCGCTGGCGTGAGATGCCCCAGTCACGAAGTTTATAATTGGTTTCGCCTACACCCTGCGGAGATCCGTCAAGCTCTGTGGAATTCAATTTCTCGATTGCCGCATCAATGGCCTGTTCTTTCATCAGACCGTTGAGGAACCCCGAATTAACCATGACACCCTCACCCAAATAGGCGACGTCTTTAACGGGGTGTGCGACATGAGGTGTTTTGGGATCTGCAATTACCGACATAATATCCAGATTGTATTTTCGGGCAAAATCCAGATCGCGCTGATCATGAGCGGCACAGCCGTAGACCGCACCAGTACCGTATCCCATTAATACGAAGTTTGCAGCGTAGACGGGCAGTACGCGTCCTTTATCGAAGGGATGAGCCACTTTTAACCCCGTGTCGAAACCTTTCTTTTCAGCGGTTTCAACTGCGGCAACCGATGTTCCAATTTTTCGGCAATCTTCAACAAACTTCGCCAGTTTTGAATTTTGTTTCGCCAGTTCCAGGGTTAGGGGATGTTCGGCAGCCAAAGCCATGAACCCGGCACCATACAATGTATCCGGTCGTGTGGAGAACGCCTCGATCTCGGTTACAGATGTTTCACGTGAATCGATAATTGGAAACCGAACGCGTACCCCTTTTGATTGACCTATCCAGTTGGCCTGCATCAATTTCACCTTGTCGGGCCACTGGTCGAGGCCGTCCAGACTGTTCAGCAGGTCCTCTGAGAAATCAGAGATTTTGAAGAACCATTGGGTGAGTTCACGTTGCTCTACTTCAGCGCCTGAACGCCAGCCTTTTCCGTCAATCACCTGTTCATTGGCAAGCACGGTCATATCGACCGGGTCCCAATTCACCTTTGAGTTTTTGCGGTAGGCAAGACCGGCCTTGAGGAAATCGAGGAACAGCTTTTGCTGGTGGGCGTAATATTCCGGGTCGCAGGTGGCGAATTCCCGTGTCCAGTCGATGGACAGGCCCATGGATTTCAGCTGGGTGCGCATGGTGGCGATATTGTCGTATGTCCAACCCTTTGGGTGGGTTTTATTTTTCATCGCTGCGTTTTCAGCCGGCATGCCAAAAGCGTCCCAACCCATAGGGTGAAGCACCTCAAACCCTTTGGCGCGTTTATAACGGGCGATCACATCCCCCATGGCATAATTGCGCACATGGCCCATATGGATGCGCCCGGAGGGGTAAGGAAACATCTCCAGGACATAATAGGTTTCACGCCCGTCTTGCGGTTCAGTGCTGGTTTCGAATATTTTTTCGTCAGTCCAGCGCTGTTGCCATTTGGTTTCAACGGTTTTTGCGTTGTAGCGCTCGCTTGCCATTTGGTGGCTCTTCATCAAAAAGGGGGGTGTTTGCGCCGCTAGTGACCAGAAATGCCGATCAAGGTCAATGGTGTCATTCGCGATGTGAGAGATTTATGGAATCAAGGTAAGTTTTATGGACGTTCAAGACAGACTTAACGGAGTCAATCTCAGCATTAATAAGGCGGTGAAGCAGGCCGAACGTGAGGAGGAGGCGGTTGACCTAATTGCCGTTTCCAAAACGTTTGCCGCTGAAGATATCCGCCCGGTGCTGGATGCCGGACAACGGGTGTTTGGCGAAAACCGGGTTCAGGAAAGCCAGGGGAAATGGCCAGAACTTAAAAATGAGTTTGGTGGCGTTGAGCTACATCTTATTGGGCCCTTGCAATCAAACAAGAGTGCTGATGCTGTTGCCCTGTTTGACGTGATTCACACGGTGGACCGTGAAAAGATTGCCAAGACATTGGCCGTCGAGATGAAATCCCAGGGTAAAGACCTGCCGGTCTATGTTCAGGTTAATACCGGAGAAGAAGAACAAAAGGCTGGCGTCTCGCCAAAAGAGGCCGTCGCCTTTGCAAACCGTTGTCGTGACGTGCATGGGCTGAATGTTGTGGGTCTCATGTGCATCCCGCCTTTTGATGAAAACCCCGGACCGCATTTCGCTTTGCTTGGAAACCTCGCACGGGAAGCGGGGTTGGAAAAACTATCCATGGGCATGTCGAGTGATTATGAAACCGCGATTGCATTTGGTGCGACGTCGGTGCGTGTTGGCAGCGCAATATTTGGTTCACGCGGATGAGACAGATTAGCTAATTTCCTCACTCAAGCAGGTGCTCGGTTGATTCTCTATCCATGCACGTGCTGACCACCCACGCCCAAAGCGCATTTGATCAAGCGTTGCGGAGACTGGCGTACCGTAAAAATCAAAGCAATTTTGTCCTCGTTTCCAGACTTCAAAACAACCGCCGGTTAGCTCTGGAGTCCATTGATATGTGAAGCAGAGTGTATTTCCGTTGAGAGTCATTGCCCCACGCTTTGGAACGCCATTCTCGCTATAGTCGCTCGTACCGTCGTGATTAAACCTCTCCGCCCAACGGGCACCGGTTGGATATTCGCCGGTTACCGTTTGCCCAAACAAAGTGCCTGTGATTTCTGCGCCCGTCATGGGTCGCAGGGAAATCTGTCCAAACGATGCCGCGCTCATCAGTGCGCTCACAAATACGATGATAGATAAAGTCCAGTTTGACTTTTTCGCCATTGCCGCTAAAACGCCTCGCATGTTGATTATGGCTTTCAAAACGAAGACCACCATATAACCGCTCCCTCCCGCACTCTCCCGGGATGGAGAGGTGCTGACACTGTACGCCTGGCGGCAGTGAGTTCAAGGAGAGACAGGAGCAAAACGATCATGGGTTACAGAATAGCAGTTGTAGGGGCCACAGGTAATGTGGGCCGCGAAGTGCTTTCCATTCTTGCCGAGCGCGGATTTCCAGCAGACGAAGTCGTCGCACTGGCATCCCGTCGCAGCCAGGGCACGGAAGTTTCATTTGGCGATAAAACGCTCAAGGTAAAGGCGCTCGACACCCACGATTTTTCTAAATCTGATATTGCTATCATGTCCGCGGGCGGCAGTCTTTCGACAGAATGGGCACCCAAAATTGGTAGAATGGGATGCGTTGTCATCGATAATTCATCAGCTTTCCGTTATGACCCGGACGTACCGCTGATCGTGCCGGAGGTAAATGCGGATGATGTGGTCGGTTTTTCCAAAAAGAACATCATCGCAAACCCGAACTGCTCTACCGCCCAACTGGTTGTGGCGCTCAAGCCCTTGCATGAAAAAGCTTCGATCAAACGTGTAGTGATCTCCACCTACCAGTCCGTATCCGGCGCGGGAAAAGAAGCGATGGAGGAGTTGTTTAATCAGACCCGCGCCGTATTTGTCGCCGATCCTATCGAGCCGGGGAATTTTACCAAGCGAATCGCGTTTAACTGCATCCCCCATATTGATACATTTATGGATTCCGGTGAAACCAAGGAAGAATGGAAGATTACGGCTGAAACCAAAAAGATGCTGGATCCGAAAATCAAAGTCACAGCTACGGCGGTTCGTGTCCCCGTCTTTGTTTCCCATTCTGAAGCGGTGAATATCGAGTTTGAAAATGAGATTTCGGCCGATGAAGCACGCGCGATTTTACGCGAAGCTCCGGGTTGTCTCGTCATCGATAAGCGTGAGGACGGCGGGTATATCACACCATATGAAGCGGCTGGTGAAGACGCGACGTATATCTCTCGTATCCGCGAAGATTCGACTATCGATAACGGCCTGAACATGTGGGTGGTTTCCGATAATCTCCGCAAAGGTGCCGCGTTGAATACGGTGCAAATTGCAGAACTTCTTGTTAACCGCGGACTGCTGGAAAGCGTTCGCGCAGCTTAGTCATCGTCAACCTGATAGTTGATAAAGGGCTGGTTGGGGTCGAGACCCTAAAACAACCAGCCCTTTTTCTTTGGCTGTTCTTTATTATCGATGCCGGGGTCGTCCGGTCTGTGATCAATAACCCCATCCTCGTCTTTATCCAGATTTGCCGATTTAAAGGGTGACGGAACTACTTCCTCTTTCTCCGTTTTGGAGCTGTCTTCTGAATCATCTGTAGCAGGTTCTTCGTTTTTAATGGCTTCTGCCGTAGCAGTTTCAGCGCTGGCAGGCTCTTCAGCTGGGCTATCAGTGTTCCCTTCCTCGATAGTATCTGTTTTGACGAGTTTCAGATCTGGCGCCTGAGCATCTGTATTAGCATCAGGTACATTCTCTGTACCGGGTTCGGGAACATCAATTGTTTCCGCATCTTCAATTTTGCCAACCTCATCTGCCGTCGCGGCAGCCCCGATTACAGTTGCAACAACGGTCGGTTTCGCGTCCTCAACATCGATAATGTTTTCTTCAGTTAGGTCTTCAAGTGGCTCATTGACAAAGCGGCTGTAGTCAAGCGCGTTGGACGCTGCGTCCAGTTGCTCAACAGGGGCTTTCCATTCAAAGGCATCCAGTTTTCCGGTTACGGGTGAACAGGGTGCCCACTCAGCTGATGTTACACTGTCTGCAATCCATACCGGGTCCTTTGCAGCTGAAACAGCGCGTGAAAGCCACTCACGCACCCGGCCGCGGTTTCCATGCTCAGCTTCTTCAATGTCGGCCATAATCAAACAGGCGTTTTCTGTCGGTCCTTCTTTGAGGACAATTTCCATTGCCGAGCGGGCCTTTGCGTAGTCTCCGGTATCGATCGCGGTTTTTGCCAAGATAAATTGCGCTTCCCTGTGATCTTCTTGTTTTTGAGCAAGTTTTTCAGCGCGTTTCAATCGTTCTGCAGCCGAATTTCCAAGGCTCAGGCCAACATAGGTGTCAGCTATTTCGGGATGTGGTACATGCTTCCATGTGGCTTCCAGAACTTTGTTTGCCTTTCTGGTATCGTTTAATCGAACGCAGACGCGAGCCGCCAATACAGATGCTGGAACCAATCCAGGCGCCAGTTTATGAGCAAGGAGGGCGTGAGCTTTAGCCTTCTCGGGAGAACCATCTTCTTCAACCATCGCCAGCGCGGTGAGCAATACGGCTTTTTTGCGAGCATATTCCATTTTGTCGATGGCATTGGAATTCCGTGCGGTTTCCAGAGTTGAAAGCGCGTTTTCCCAATCACCGGATATGGTTTGGACTTTAAGCAGGGCCTGAGTGGCCCATGGTGTTCCGGGCGAATGGGTCGCTGCTTCTTTGGCAAAATGAGCCGCAGCTTCCATCTGCCCTTCCTGTTCGGCTTCAAGGTAAAGTCCTCTTAAACCCAGCAAGCGGGTTTGATTATCACCGAGCATGGTTTCAAACTGCTTGCGGACTGTCGGGCGGTCGTTCTCCAGCATCGCTGTTTGAGCATCAAGAAGAGCAACAAGCGGCTCGTTTTCCAGAAGTTTTCCCGATTCTTTTACGAGCTTACGGGCAAGTTTCGCATCTCCTGACCCAACGGCTACCAGACCTTTTGACAGGGCATTATATCCTTTGTCGCGACGACGACCTGAGCGCCAACGACCGAATGTTTTGGGTGAGTTAATGATGCCAGAAATAATCCACCAGATCACCATGGTGGTCACAGCGACAACCGCCATGACAATTGCAGCCTGCATCAAGGATATTTCAACGCGTGCGTCGGCCCAGGGCCATTGAACGGTTACCGTCCCTGGGTTGTCGGCTAACCAGGCAAATCCTGCCGCGAATGCAAACAGGAGCACGATAATAACTGCGATACGAAACATATGAGGCTCCAGGAAGGAAATACCGGTTTAGTTCGGCTGTTTAGCTAAATGGGTTATTTATTGGCTTGCGGTCGATAACAAGTAGGATTGTAAAGTTTTTGAGATCAAACCATTCACAGCGATGCGTGCCCGTATATCTTTGTGCCACCCAAGAGAGACGTCTTTGGCTTGCCGAGGCAATTTAGCCCAGCTTTTCTCGGCGGCGATAAGGTCGCTGTTTATCAAGGCGGCCTCAATTTGAGTAATTGGTGCCGAGGGATTGTCTGATACATCGGGATTGAGGGATTCAACTTTAACCATGGATTTTGCCCCCGCCAGCAGCCGCGAAGTCAAATCATCTGCGGGCGTTTCAGCCAAGGAAGATAAAAGTGCAGGTTTTATCGATGCAAATGTTTTGGACAACTGACCAGCCGTCGGAACTCCCGAGTCCGCATAGTCCTCAAGTAACTTCAAGGTTTCATCACCGGGGGAAAGTGAAGACAGTACGCCTAGTGACCGGGTAAACGGATTACCACTATCTATGTCATTTTTAACGATGGCGGCGGCTATGGATTTTGCTACTTCATTGTTCGCCTGCTTGTTTATTTCGGCCTGTTTTTGAACTTTATGGATCGATTGAGAAAGCGATGTGGCATCTTTGACGATGCCATCCAGTTGTTCCGTTACAGATACCTGAAGATCAGCAATTGTCTTTCTGGTTGTTTTCAATCCATCTGGCGTATTTGCAACCTGGGTGGTAAGTTCGGCGGTCCGCGACCTTAAAGCATCTATATCGCTGGATTGAGAGTTCAGTTTTTGCGAAACCTCTTCCAGTTTTGTGAGAAATGAAGTGGTCGCTATATCTCCGCCTACGGCGCTGGTAGAAGTCGAGGACTTAAGCTCGGCAATTGAATTTGAAATTGACGCGACTTCAGCTTGAAGTTTTTCGACCCTGATTGTGGTTTCATTGACTTGGGTCGTGACTTCATCCAGTGCTACAGATGGCTTGTCATCGGTTTGTAGATTTGCAAACTTTTTGTCAATTATCGCTGTTATGTCATTCGCACTTGTCGTGCTTCCCATTTGTTTTTCGAGGGCTTCGATCTTCGCAGATAACTCATCATTCGATTGCTGGAGAGCGGCGGTAATGGTGGTATCATTTTGTGAGGATGATGACCCGGCAGACATTATACCGGTCGTTTGAAGCAATGTGGCTCCAGCTAACGCAACTATGCCCCCAATCACGGCTGCTGCAAATTTTCCAGAAGAAGTACCAGTCTCGCGTTGTGGTGCCGCGTTTAAAGGTCGATTCGTTTCCGTATCGGCTGTGGACTTGTTCGGTTCGGCTGATTTTGTGGGCTTCGCGCCACCCCGCCCCAAAGAAGTTGGAGGGATTGATTGTGGTTCCGAAGCTGTTGCCTTTGCATCAGTCTTTGAGGTCGATGATTTAGCACTGGTTTTCGGTTGTTTTTCAACCTCGTTTGTCACCACTTTCTCCGCTTTGAGATCAATCGTGACTGGTTTGGCGGATGATTTCGAGTGTTTAGGCACAGCAGATTTTCTTGTCGTGGATTTTGTCGGTTTCTTCATTGTGAGATTATTCCGATCATGCGTTTGTTGGTCGGCACCAGAACTTGTTACACCAATGTAGCCGTATAGTGGCTATGTTCGCTAGTCACCTAACGTTGGGTGAGGTATTCAGCAAAACCATTACGTCTTCATTGATTTATCAATGCCAGAAGGTCGTTTTCTTCCGGTTTTATAGGGTAAATCATTTTTCGACCAAGCCCCTTAGGAAGGGATTGTGCGATTTCTTTGCTCAATAGATAAAAAGTGATGTCCGGAAGAACGTAACCCGCTTGATTGACCAATTTGCAAAAAGCATCGGCCGTTTTTTTTGAGTACAGCATTACCGCGTCAATACCGCCTTTTTCCAAATGCAACTCTGTTTTGTCGGTAAATCTGTCGCGAGGAACAGTTCGGTATACCGGTTGGGCGGTGCAATGAATATTCTTACGAGCTAATAAGGCGGGAATATCATGGGCAGTCTGTTCGGCACACGGATATAAAAGCGGTAAATCTCCATTGAGCTGATTTGCGTCCACCCATTGAGGGGTTTTCTCCACCAGATCAAGCGCCGAGCCCTGAATGTAGTCAACACGTGCGAAACCGGCTTTTTCAGCAGCTGCCGCAGTTGATTTTCCAGTTGTAAGGACAGGTATTTTTTCACGTTCAGATTTGGAATAATGATCCCTGGTGGCAGGAATAGCGTTGCTGCTTGTAAGCAAAATTCCTGAACAGGGCATTTGGAAATTACTGTTCTGTATCGCCTCTACTTTTAGCAAGGGCTCAATCGTGCAGGTGTGACCGAGTTCCATCAGCAGTTTGGCCGTTTTTTTTGACTGTACCATCGGTCTGGTTACAAGAATGTGCATATTGACTTAACTTGCACTTATATTCAACGTGTCGAGAAGGTCCGGATCGCTTGATTTGGCGGTCGATTTCTGACGGTTTTTTCGCTCCGGAGTTTTCCCCCCTCTAAGCTCAAATGTCCATCGCAATGATGGCCGCTCCTCAACGGTTGAGTATATGACTATTTGCTGACTTTTTCTGGGTTGCCCCGGTCCCGAAAACTGCATGCTTTCTTCAAGCAGGATTGGCGCGTCAATACAGGTAAATGTCCATGCTTCATTATGAGGCCCTGCGATCAAAATAGAATGGCCGGATGATAAAGGTGTCGCACTTATATTTGCTGGTAGGTGGAAGCGGATAGCTGTTTTCAATGATTGTAGCGGTTCGTTACCGTCGTGTTTAAAAGTATCACAGCCATTTAGGACTGAACCGTCAATCGACAGATGCAGTTCTCGTTCATGAACGACACCCAAACTCGATTGATAACCGTCGTGAGAAGCCGTCACGCTCATAAACTCACTATTATTATTCCTTGTCGACGATACTGTTTTCGGGCCGGTCACAATGGGGGATGGCAGCAGGTTGTGAAGTGGTGAGTCCGGTGCAAAACGAGACGATGACCGGTCGTTGATGGAGACGGTGGAATGGGCTGCAGTCGCCCGCGTATAAGGCGCATATTTTTTTTGTTCGTTGTCGGGCACACCACAATTGGCGATGAACCGCGTAGAGCCGCTTGAGAGCTCAAATGACAATGTTCCCGCCATCGCATGGCGTGCTGTGCTGCGGCTAAATGGTCGACCTGTATCGATGAGGACTACTGTATCTCCTGCGTGCAACCGCTCGTAACCGGAATGTGGAGCCTGGCTCAATACAGACCCGGGTTTATTGTTATATCGAAGCAGTGTTGTGAGCAGTTCTATATCGGTTGCGCCGGTTCCGTTAAACTGGCCCAGCTCGCCCGTTGTATGACGAAAGAAATAAATCGCACCGACAATACGATCGATTGATGACAACATGATCGACGAAGGGCTGCTCCCCTGTTTTTTGAGAGCCTGAACAAGTGGTAACAGGTCGCTCAAAATCACCAATAGAATTGAAGGATTGCGCGAAACATGGCCGCCATCAGGTAGGATCTGCCGCTCTAACTCCCGATCCAGTTCCCGTGAAGCCGACTTGAGACCTTTTTCACGCCCGTTTAAACTTAATGCCGCATATGTCAGGGCGATTGATGCCTGCAATCGGGGAAGACCATCTTGGATATGCGGAGCATTATTTTGCAAAAAACGGACATGCCGACTACAGGACTTTAATAATTGCCGGTAGTCTGCCTCAGCGGCGTTTTTAATTAACATCGGTGAATGACATAACCATGCGATTAGTCGCGGTGCCGCGATATCGGTACGCCAAGCCGAGCTGGAGAGCTTGTTTCCCCAAATATTGATCCAGTCAGTTACCAGGGCCGCTGCATTAGCACGGGCCAACTCAGTATCAGCAGCCTGCAAATGTCGTAACCAGCCAAACCGATGCAGGCTTTCAAACCATTCATCATTAGGTGTTTTCAGCGTAAATGGTGAATCCCCGCCAGTGCTCATTTGAACATCCGCAAATGAAAAATGCCCGCCGTAATATTCAAGCGCATTATTGGGGTTTGCCGGCCTCAAATCCCGTGGGGCGATGATAAACCCAGATGCTGATGCTCCCGTGATACGCCAACGATAAAGCGTGTTTGATTTCACACGCTTGGCCAACCGGCGTCCAAGCTCACTGGTAATCAGTGCAGGTATGATGAGTGACTCTGGTGTCCGCATTATGTGCGACAATGTCCTTTGGAATTTTTGTAACCTGAAAAAGCTCGACCGCGTGATTCGTCTTTTATTCAAAAGTCTAGTGGTGATTTCGCATTGATGGAATCGTGAAAAGGTTAAACCATGGCAATAAACCGCGAAACTGAGGCCGATATGGCGACCGATTCAATCGGTATGATTTGTCGCCCTGCTATTTTTAGGCGACTTTACCAAAGTATCGATTTCAGGACTTCTTAAATCGCGCAGCAAAGAAGCCATCAAACCCAGTGAAGCGTTTTGGGTCCGACTTGCAGTTTTCAGGCGGTTTAACATTTTGCAATTGACTGGGGAGCGTTCTGACCGTGCCCTGTCGGGTGATGACATCTTTGAGGTCAAATAGTTCTTCAACCAGAATTGGATCAGGAATGAGGCCGACATCCTGCGATGTCAAAGTGGCGAATATATCTTCTCCTTCTTCCCGGTTCAGCGAGCAATTGGAGAACATCAGGGTTCCACCTGGTTTGAGAAAAGTTAGTGCGCGTAAAATCATATCGCTCTGAAGTTTTGCGAGCTCTGCGATAATTTCGGGGCTCTTTGTCCATTGAACGTCGGGATGCCTGCGAATTGTACCGGTGGATGAACAGGGTGCATCGAGCAGGACAGCGTCAAATTCCTGCTTGACTTCCCATTCAAATAAATCACCGTTTTGAGCGTCTACGGTCAGTTTCAGCCGTTCCATGTTTAGTTGCAGGCGTTCTAGTCTGGATTTGGATGCTTCAAGCGCTGTGACATGCGCTCCGGCGTTCGCCAGCTGAGCCGTTTTCCCGCCAGGTGCAGCGCAAAGGTCGAGCACTTGTTTTCCAGAAATATTGCCCAGTAGATGTACAGGTATGGAAGCGGCAGCGTCTTGCACCCACCATTGGCCGTCGGTATAACCTTCCCAATCCTCAATTCGCCCTTCACGGTGAATACGGATAGAGTTTCCAAAAAGCGCCGTGCCGCCCAGCTTTTCTGCCCACACTTCGGGATCTTGTTTGACTGTGATATCGATGATGGGTTCCAGCATATGCTGGCTGGCAATGGCTGACAGCCTTTCCTTGCCGTAGGCTTTTCGAAGGTTTTTGCGAAGCCAAGGCGCCATATTGGAAAGAGCCCATTCATCGGCATTCTGGTTCAACAACAGTTCTTCTTTTTCACGAGAGAGGCGTCGCAGAATAGCGTTGGCAAGGCCCGCAAAACGTGTGGAGCGCTTATCTTCACGCAAGGTGGTGACGGCGAGATCCACTGCTGCGCTATCGGGCACGTCGAGAAAGAGGATTTGAGCCGCGCCTATATACAACGTGTGTATCAGGTGCCGTGCGTTTTTGGGGAGTTTACGGTCGAGAAGGTTGTTTAATGCACCATCGATCTCACCCCGGTGACGGAATACTGTCGTGCATATGGCGCGTACGAGTGATTTGTCGGCGTCGCTGAGGTTACGGTAACTTGACGGCCCATGCCTTGTATCCAGCAATCCATCCAGACCGCGACCATCATCAAATACCCGCGTAAGAATTGTTACAGCGCACTGTCGGGCGGCCAACCCGGGCTTACTCAATCCCAAGGGCCTTTTTTTGACGAAGAGGAACGATCATCTGAACCCTCAGTTCGGCGTTCGTTTCGCGGTGCCCACGGACCACTGTTATGATTTTCGTCGGCAATTGATTCACGCCACTGTCCCGCTTCACGACCAAATACGATGCGCTCACGAACTCGTTCTTGGCGCTGTACGGGATCCGATTGTTCCTTAACCATCGTCTGCCCTTCGCGCCACTCATGGTCAAGTTGTTCAAGGGCGTTAATTCTGTTTTCCGTGTTTGGGTGGGTAGAAAACAGATTATCCATAGACTGACCATTTAAGGGGTTAATAATAAACATGTGAGCGGTTGCTTTTGATTGTTCTGCTGTTTCATTTATCGTGCCACGGGCATGGGCTTCGATTTTACGCAGGGCTGATGCCAGCCAAAGCGGGTTACCGCAAATTTCTGCGCCATCACGATCGGCTTCATATTCACGTGTTCTACTGACGGCCATCTGCACAATACCCGCAGCCATCGGGGCAAGGATCATGGTTGCCACTATGCCAATGAACCCGAATGCATTGTTGCGCCCACCCCTAAAAAACATGGCAAAATTTGCTAACATGCCGATCGCACCAGCCAAAGTGGCGGTAATCGTCATTGTTAGCGTGTCGCGGTTTTTGATGTGGGCCAGTTCATGGGCCATGACAGCGGCCACTTCTTCATCGCTCAACCGGTCCAGCAACCCGGTGCTTGCGGCGACTGCCGCATGGTTTGGGCTGCGACCGGTCGCAAAGGCATTGGGTTGGTCCGTTTCCAGAACATATACCCTTGGCATCGGTAGATCTGTGTTGTGCGCGAGATCACGCACCATGGATACCAACGCGGGTGCTGATTGCTCATCAACTTCCACAGCGTTGTGCATACGCAATACCATATTACCCGAGTTCCACCAGGAAAACAGGTTCATGCCGGCTGCTGCGATAAATGCTATGATCATCCCGGTTTCACCTGCCAGCAGGAAACCAACGAGCATAAACAGCATGGTCATGGCGGTCAGCAGTATTGTTGTTTTTACAAAATTCATGGAATCTGCTTTCCCGCACCGTTAAAAGACCATTGACCGGTAAATGGGGTTCATCCGGGTAGGGGTCAACTGTGCTTGTAGAATATCATAAATAGGAAGAATCAATGGCTAAGGAAATCAAGAAGCCTGATCCCAAGATTGCAAAACAGGCTTTAGAAGAAGCGGCAGAACGGCGAGCAGTTGCCGATGCTGCAGCCTCAGATGCTGTAAAAGAGATTAATGGTCGAAAAGGGCCTGACCCGGCCAGATTTGGGGATTGGGAGAACAAAGGGATAGTATCTGATTTTTGATACAATTATTAGTTGTAGTTTGCAAAATATTGGTTGTATCCTGAAGTTGATTGGTTTATAGGAAATAAATCCTATAAACGGCTGCCTGCGACCTGATGTTATTCCTATTCGTTTTTGCTATATTTATGGCCGCAACCCCAGCCACCGCTCGCGACATGGTGGAAGGGCCGGTTTCGGCGACAATTGTCAAAATTCGCGATGGAGACTCTATTGATGTTATAGCGCGGGTCTGGCCTGGCCATGAAGTTCGTGTGTCCGTTCGTATTCGCGGTATTGATGCACCGGAATTACGAGCCCGTTGCGACGAAGAACGGGAGTTGGCACTTCGAGCAAAAGCTGGTCTTGGATTGTTAGTTGCCGGTAATAAAATCCTACTGAAGCGAATTTCAGGTGGAAAATATTATGGGCGCGTTCTGGCTGATATAATCACCAATGATCATCAAAATGTCGGTAAAACCTTGATCAAGCAGGGTCTTGTTCGCCCATATAAGGGCGGTAAACGCCGACCCTGGTGCACACAATCATTGGCCTCCAAATAAAGTAAGGGCCGCCCTTTGACAGAGCGGCCCCCGCAATTTCTTTGTCCGGAGGGTCCATCAGGCTGACAGATTGTCAACGCGTGTAACCTACAGTCCGGTTCATTGGTTTAATGGGGAGACTGCTCCACCAAATTACCGTTAAACAAAGACCCAACCGAACTCTTGAAACTACTCGACATTGGATCACCTCCTTTCATTGCGTTGAACACAACTGAAATATGGCGTTGCAATTGCAAGTTGGCAAGATGCATCGCGCGATGGAGAGAAAATGTTATCGCAGCGTAGTTTGAGCAATAATCGCTAGTAGATGGACTAAAGAAGTTCTTTTAGTTGATTTTCGATCCAAAACCGCGGGATGAAATGACCGCGTTTGTGTACATCCAGCGTTACGGTTTTTCCCGTATTACAATTATTCCAGCGCAGGCGCTCAAATTTTAGAATTTTTACGGCCTGCCAGACTGATTTTTCATCAGCTGATGTATTGCACACATTCATTGTACGCCAGAGGCTCACCGCCCCTTCGACTTCTCCATTAGGTCCGAATGGATAATCCATCACGTTATCCCGGGTGCCGTGGACGTGGCGCACATTAACAGGACCAGCACATTGTTCGTCCTGATCCGGTGTTGAACCGGATACCGCCAACAATGTATTGATTCTACTTGGTTCAGCACAGGCATACCGCCAGGCCATCGCACTGCCATAGGAATAACCGGAGACAAAGACCTTACTGCGGTCTATAGGCCACCGTTTTGCGGCTTCATCCAGCATTTCATTGGTAAACTGAACGTCGTCGGTGTCGGCTGTCCAGAAATTCCAGCTCCGGCCTTGTCCGTTGGGCGCAAGCAGCAGAACGCCCATTTTCCGGGTCGCACCGGCAATTCGCCCATGATTCATGATGAGTTTGCCTTGCCTGCCCCAGCCATGGAAATGAATAAGCACCGGGAGCGGGGATTTTCCGTCCCAACCATCTGGAGTGCGGGCATGAAAGGACCGTCCGTTAAGCTCGCACGGAACATCGAGCTCACAATTTACCGGCTCCGTCGCTAAAACTGTTGGGGAAAGTGAGATTGCTACAAGAGCGGCGAGGAAAGCTAGAATATTTTTCATAAGGGGATATGTGCCAGTCGTCCCTGTGTTTCGCTAATCAAATCCTGTTCAAATATATGAAATACCACCGTTAAACAGCTTATCCCTGCTATTCCGAATTACCCGGTAATTCATCGCTTGTCAGCACGGTTGCAAATGGACATTAATTTGACATGACCAGACCCGTTTCCGAGCTAGAAATTTCCAATCAGCAAGCCCGACGCATCATTTTGCAGCTACAGGGGTTATGTCAAGCACCTCACATGGGGTTTGGGCCCACCGGTCTTCAGGAGATGATCAGGCAACTGGGGTTTGTGCAGCTCGATTCCATACAGTGGGTTGAGCGGGCGCACCACATGATACTCTTTGCGCGCAATCAGACATACCGGCCCAAGCATCTTAAAAAACTGCATGAAGAGGATAAATACCTTTTTGAGAATTGGACACATGATGCCTCTGTTATACCAAGTGAGTTTTTTCCCTATTGGCAGCATAAGTTTGATCGCTCAAAGGAAGGACTGACGAAGAAATTCGTCGCCTGGCAGGGTGATCAGTGTCTTGATACCTGCGCTTCCCTATTGGAACGGGTCAACCGGGATGGACAGCTTATGTCCCGTGATCTGGAAAAACCGAAAGATCAGCCTAAAGGTATGTGGCAATGGCATGATAGTAAGGCCGCGCTGGAATTTTTGTGGCGTACTGGTGAGATATGTATTGGCGCTCGAGAGGGATTCCAAAAGGTTTATCAACCTATCGAACAGGGTATTCCCGTTGAATTTTTCAACCGATCGGTTTCCCGTGATGAATTCGTCGACTGGGCATGCCGGTCTGCGCTGGATAGGTTAGGCTTTGGCACTGCTTCCGATATTTCGCGATTTTGGGAATTAATTTCTATCGCTGAGGCGAGGGATTGGGTGGACGCTCAGGGACACAATTCACTAACCAGTGTCAATGTCGCCGGTTGGAAGAAACAAAAGAGCGCTGAACTTTTCGCCAGGCCAGATATTGCAACTATTACAGCTGAACTAAGCGATCCGCCTAAACGTATCCGAACCCTGTCACCGTTTGATCCCGTAATTCGCGATCGAAAACGCCTGCAATGGCTGTTCGGTTATGAATACCGTATTGAAATCTATGTCCCGGAAAAAAAAAGAGTATGGGGGTATTATGTATTTCCCCTGCTGGAGGGTGATCGCCTGATTGGTCGTATCGATATGCGCGCTAACCGAAAAGCAGGGCGGCTTGATATCAAAAAGCTCTGGTTGGAGCCGGGTATCAGGATGAGTGATGCTCGACGGGCTAGACTGAATTCTGAACTAACGCGCCAGACTCGGTTAACCTCCATGTCACACGTTAACTGGCTTGATGGATCTGTCCCCTAATTCCAGGACCGTCTTGGGCCGGTGTCGATGTGAATATGACCACCGCGGCGGGAGGAATATAATTTGTGCCCACCAACTGCGGACTGGGATTTAACATAGCGGTAGACCTTCGCCATATCTGCACCACGTACCTTGAAATCTACGGCCTTGCACTTTTTATGATATGAGCTGCTGGCGCCGCCAACCCGTCGGTTGTGCCATGGACTGCGCCATGTGGAGAATACGACCACATCACCGTATCGATGGGCCACACGGCGGAGCACCCGTTTTAATTTCCACGGCACGCACCACGATACCTTTTGGTAGTCAACAGAACCCTTGCCACCGATTTTGTAAAGACCCGGCAGGCTTGAACAGGCTGACAGGATCAGGCTCAAAAGCAATATTAATGATATCCGTTTGATCATTCTGGGTCACAATATTTAGATGCGATAAACACGGTAAACAGATTGGAAAAAAAACGCTTAAAATTGGTGATGAAACTTGGTTAACTCGAACAGAATCTCAACAGGGGGCAGATTTAACAAGGAGTGGGAATATCGTGTTGGAAAATATCAGCTGGACGGCGATCATAATCGCAACGGTGATATCGATGGGAATAGGCGCTGCGTGGTACTCAATTTTCACCAATCCCTGGATCGCGGCAAATGGATTTTCCGAGGAACAAATAAAGTCGATTAATGCCAATGATACGCCGATCATCTACATCATTGCAGCTATCTGTCACCTGGTGATGGCAATAGTTCTTAGTGGTGTTATTTTTCACAGCTCGGGTGATGTAATCACCATTGGGGATGGATTGTTGACGGCATTCCTTATCTGGCTTGGGTTTGTGTTTACATCAATGACCGTAAATCACCGATTTCAGTTCAAGCCATGGTCTTTGACGGTTATTGATTCCGGCCATTATCTGATTGTCATGCTGGCGCAGGGCACAATTATTGGCTGGTTTTTATCCTGATCCGTATCAAAGGGTAGTAATTGGTATTGCCATTCTCAAGTCTAATGGACGTTCCATTACGGATGATATTAAGCTAGGCAACGGAAATCAAATTATGGTCGCTATTTAGGCAACAAGAAGTGCAGCGCGACCTTCTGGAGAGAGATCAATGGACAGCAAACTTTATCCCGTAACACCGGATGCCGCAAAACGAGCTCATATAGATAAAGCACGATATGACGACATGTATGCCAATAGTGTTGTTGATCCCAATGCGTTTTGGATGGAGGAAGGCAAACGTATCGACTGGATGAAGCCTTACTCAAAGTCCGGAAACTGGACTTATGAATATCCTGATGTATCCATCAAATGGTTTGAAGATGGCACGCTCAACGTCTCGGCCAATTGTATCGACCGGCATCTGGCGACACGAGGGGATCAAACTGCCATCATCTGGGAAGGGGATAATCCGGATGAAGATCTGAAAATTACCTATAAGGAATTGCACGGCCATGTGTGCCGCCTCGCCAACGTGATGAAAACAAATGGCGTGAAAAAAGGCGACAGGGTTACATTATATATGCCGATGATCCCGGAAGCTGCCTATGCGATGCTGGCTTGCACAAGGATTGGAGCGGTCCATTCCATTGTATTTGGTGGCTTTTCACCAGATGCACTAGCCGGCAGAATAGTCGATTGTGCGTCAACATTTGTTATAACTGCGGATGAAGGTTTGCGCGGTGGTAAGCCCATCCCGCTGAAAAAGAATGTTGATAGCGCCATCGAAATAGCGGCTGCCAAGAACGCCAGCGTAGATAAGGTATTGGTGGTTGAGCGGACCAAAGGTGCAATCGATTGGAATTCAGATCGGGATGTCTGGTATCATGAAGCAATAGCGTCCGTATCCGATGATTGCCCGCCCGAAGAAATGAACGCGGAAGATCCGATGTTCATTCTCTATACATCAGGATCAACAGGTACACCGAAAGGTGTGATGCATACAACCGGTGGGTATCTGGTCTGGGCATCTTTCACCCATCAAAATGTGTTCGATTATCATGACGGTGATATTTACTGGTGTACGGCGGATGTGGGCTGGGTTACCGGACATTCCTATATCGTTTACGGTCCGCTGGCGAATGGCGCGACAACATTGATGTTTGAGGGCGTGCCTTCCTATCCGGATAACTCCCGTTTTTGGCAGGTGTGCGACAAACATCAGGTCAATATTTTTTATACGGCTCCAACCGCCATCCGGGCACTTATGCAAACGGGTGAAGAACTGGTCAAAAAGACATCTCGCTCCAGCCTTCGATTGCTGGGTTCGGTTGGTGAACCGATTAACCCGGAAGCGTGGGAATGGTATTATAATGTGGTCGGAGATCAGCGGTGCCCGATTGTGGATACATGGTGGCAAACTGAAACCGGCGGTATAATGATTTCGCCCCTGCCGGGCGCTACGGATCTCAAGCCCGGGTCGGCAACAAAACCATTACCGGGAGTTCAACCGCTGTTGGTGGACAATGACGGTGTAGAGCTTGAAGGCGCGGTTGAAGGAAACCTTTGTATTTCGCAGTCCTGGCCCGGTCAGAT
Organism: uncultured Rhizobiaceae bacterium; assembly: GCA_951813045.1. Lineage (GTDB taxonomy): Bacteria > Pseudomonadota > Alphaproteobacteria > Rhizobiales > Rhizobiaceae > Pseudahrensia. Next base: position 4,048,162 of record CATOTF010000002.1, on the reverse strand, counting down.
GCGCACCGTTTATGGTGATCATGAACGTTTTGTGCAGACCTATTTTTCCACCTACAAAGGTCGATACTTTACCGGAGATGGCTGCCGTCGTGACGAAGACGGGTATTACTGGATTACCGGACGTGTGGATGATGTGATCAATATATCCGGGCACCGAATGGGTACTGCAGAGGTAGAGTCCGCGCTTGTGGCACACGATACCGTCTCGGAAGCTGCGGTTGTGGGTTATCCTCACGACATCAAGGGGCAAGGTATATATTGCTATGTTACTTTGATGGAAGGCGTTACCGGCGATGACGAATTGCGAAAAGCGCTGGTTCAGCAGGTTCGCACTGATATCGGCCCGGTTGCGTCACCTGACAAAATTCAATTTGCACCCGGACTTCCTAAGACTCGTTCCGGGAAAATCATGCGCCGGATTTTGAGAAAAATCGCCGAAGATGATTTTGGATCTTTGGGGGATACGTCAACACTTGCTGATCCAGCTGTAGTCGATGATTTGATCGAAAACCGCCAGAATCGGCAAAATTAACCGGTCTGATTGTTGAAGAGTAGGATGACCGGTCACCATTTACACACCGTAAAAAATTCAGGTGTTTGTTTACTGGTAACGTTGATGGCCGGCTTAGTCGCCCTCTTCGCCTTCAGAGCATTCCCGAATATTGATTACCTGGTTAGTGATCCATTTTTTAAGGAGGTTACCTGTAAACCTCTCGTAGAAGGTAAAAGGTGCGGTTGGTTTCCTCTTATTGACGACGGTTTTTGGCAGGGCATACGTGATGTAGGCCTTCAATTCCCTCGGATTTTAATGTTGCTTCTGTGCTTTTGGTTAGTGTGGTTGGTAAATGCCCGGCCTCAAAAAGCTCCTGGTGACATAAAATTGCCGATTGCCGGTATTCTATCGGCCGCTGTTGGCCCGCTATTGGTGGCGGGCTTTATTCTGAAAGAACATTGGGGGCGCCCCCGACCGTTACACACGCTTGAATTTGGCGGCAATCAACCGTTTGTATTGCCTGGAACAATATCAGACCTCTGCCCCACAAATTGTTCATTTGTATCCGGTGAAGCAACCGCTGCATTCTGGTTGCTGATATTCGCCCTCTTTTTTTCCGGCTGGAAACGTTTGCTGGCTATGGGAATCATTGGAGCTGTCGCGCTTGAGATTGCAATTCTACGAATCATATTTGGTCGTCATTTTATGTCCGACATTACAATGTCTTTTTTTGTTGCTGTCAGTTCGATCTTTTTTGCTCTGTGGCTGGTGGAGACAAAGGTCGCCAACAGATGGATTGAATCACTTTTTCGGTTGTCTATCAGACCTTATTTTGAAAGATTTGCGGACAAGAAGCTCGATTAGCTTTGTTTCCTGGAATTGATCTGGAATGGCGTCTTGTATGCCCTGTTGATCTGACTAAAGTGCCCTCGAAAGGCGTCTTTTTTCGCGTCGATGATCATCAAACTTCTCTGGAATTCACAAAATGGCAAAAATAAAAAAGGGCGATGTAAAAAAGGTCGTTCTCGCCTACTCAGGTGGCCTTGATACATCCATCATCCTAAAATGGCTTCAAACCGAATATAATGCGGAAGTCGTTACATTCACGGCTGACCTTGGCCAAAGTGATATCGGGGATGGTGCTGAACTGATTGAAGCCAAGCGTAAAGCAGAAAACCTCGGTATTAAAGAGGTGTTCGTTGAAGATGTGCGCGAAGAATTTATCAAAGATTTTGTATTTCCCATGTTTCGCGCCAATGCGGTTTATGAGGGCGTCTATTTGTTGGGCACATCCATTGCGCGGCCATTGATATCCAAACGACTGGTTGAAATTGCCCGCGAAACGGGGGCGGATGCAATCGCACACGGTGCTACGGGCAAGGGCAACGATCAGGTTCGGTTTGAACTGGCTGCATATGCCCTCGACCCAGATATCAAGGTAATAGCGCCATGGCGTGAATGGGAATTTAAATCCCGTACCGATCTGATTGATTTTGCCCAAACTCATCAGATTCAGGTCTCAAAAGATAAACAGGGCGAAGCACCATTTTCAGTTGATGCAAATCTTCTCCATTCTTCTTCGGAAGGTAAGGTGTTGGAAGACCCGGCTGTGGAATCGCCTGAATATGTTTATATGCGCACGATTGATCCGCAATCCGCACCGGATATTGCAACAGATATCACCATAGGTTTTGAACAGGGAGATGCCGTTTCCATCGATGGTAAACGCTTGTCAGCGACCGAACTATTCACCCTGCTTAACAAGCTGGGCCATGACAATGGCATCGGTCGTCTCGACCTGGTTGAAAACCGCTATGTTGGAATGAAATCACGTGGTGTCTATGAAACGCCAGGCGGTACGATTTTGCTTGCCGCGCACCGCGCAATTGAATCGATCACTCTCGATCGCGGCGCGGCGCACCTTAAAGATGAGCTCATGCCGCGTTATGCCGAACTCATCTACAACGGATTTTGGTTTTCTCCTGAAAGAGATATGTTGCAAGCTGCGATTGATCTGTCACAAAAACATGTCGAGGGTGAAGTTAATCTGAAGCTTTATAAGGGCAACGTCATGGTTACGGGTCGCTCCAGTCCAACGTCGCTTTACTCGGAAGAGCTGGTTACGTTTGAAGATGATGCAGGGGCATATGACCAGGAAGATGCCCATGGATTTATTCAACTGAATGCACTTCGATTGCGCACCCTTGCTGCAAGAGATAGAAAACTGAAAAGTTAGGCTATCGCTTTGGGTGGCCACCGGGGGAGGTTCCGGCATGCGCTGGATATGGGGATTGATATTCGCGGTCATTTTGGCCATCGCTGCCGCTGGCTGGTGGTATGTTTACGAACGCAAGGTTGAAGTAATAACGCTCAAGGTGGCTTCGGGTGCGCGTGACAGTGATTCATATTTACTGATGAGTGAAGTTGCTGAAGTCCTGCAGCGTCATAGTCAAACCCTGCGTCTTGATGTTCAGGAAAGCCGCAATTCGTCTGAAAACATATCCGCTATTAATCTCGGTTATGTCGATTTGGCGACGATTCAGGCAAACACACCTGCATATACGAATGTGAAGCTCGTTGCTGATCTGTTTCCGGATTATTTCCTGTTGGTTGCCCGGGAAAACGGGCCGATCAAAAATGTGCTGGATATGAAAGGTAACCGAATCGCAATTCCAGAAGATGGAAGCACAGGCAGCATGGCATTCTGGTCTGTTGTTGACCACTACAGTATTGCGCCGGAAGGTATTCGCACCCTTTCCACTCCCAGAGAGAAGGGAGCAATGGCTTTGTTGACCGGGAAGGCTGATGCGATCTTTCTGTTAAATTCCCTGCGCGACCCGTTTTTGCTATTAAAACTGATGGAGGAAGCGCGCCTTCGTGGAATTGGCCTTCACTTTGTGTCAATTGAGCAGGCGGAGGCAATGTCGTTAAAGCGCCCGTTTTTGGAAGCACGCAAAGTTGTACGTGGTGCATTCGATGGCGGACTGCCAATGCCGAAACGGGATATTTTCACGCCAAGCGTAAAGCGATACCTTGTTGCTGGCGCAGATGTTGCGGATGAATCAATCCACGAACTGGTGAAGATTATATTTGAAAATCGGCTGGATTTGTTGATTCGCATGTCGTTGACTTCCGCGATTACCAACCCTCAGGACGCAAACGGCGCCAGCCTTCCGGTTCACGCTGGTGCGGCGCGGTTTTATGATCGTGATAAACCGAGCTTCCTTCAAGAGAACGCTGAACCCATGGCGTTGGTTGTTACCATATTGGCCATGCTCATATCCGCATCACTTGGATTGCGTAGAACTCTGCAAAACCGGGCAAAAAACCGGGGTGATGTTTACAATGATCTTGTGTTGAATATTCGCAGGCGTACGCACGATACATCTAAAGCCGTGGAACTTTCCGGGATGATGACTGAATTAGACACCATTTTGGAGACTGCGGTTCAGGCGCTGGATGGGGACAAAATTACTGAAGAAGGTTTTCAGTCATTCGCATTTTTATGGCAGGCCACAAAAGATACGCTGCAGGAAAAGCTCTCCGCTCAAGCTTGATTTTCAGTTCGAACCGATCCCAACCAGATCCCAGCCCGGTGACCGGCGAGAGCCCAGTGAACAAATCCTGCAAAAAAACCGGCAGATAAGATCGTCAGCCACAATTCCCGGTTTGAATAGGGAAGGCCCGGTTCAACTAAAACTCCGTTATGGGGAAACAGTAAAAATACCAGTGCACAAACTCCGCCGCCAAGGAGGTAGATAATCAACGATTTGAGGCGGGAAAGTTCTGCAATGACGGAGATGCCGATAAAGGGTGCAAAGACCGATTGGGCGGAAACAAACCATATTCCGGTTGTAAATGTAATGCTTGCGATGATTACTGCGGGATCATCGCGCAACCATGAGATATCGCCACCTAAAAACAGCGCAAAAGTAACAAACATGGCTGCCGCTAACGTTGAAATCGCAAATGATGCCGCCAATGCGCAACAGCGTATAAGGATGAGGAAAAACCTGGTCACCGGCGTGATTTTTGATTATTCGCCATGCCCGGCGACCATGGCGTGCATGGCATTAATTGCTTCGCGATCCTTGATACGAAGACGCTCGGACTCTGATTTTAACTGACCACATGCTGCGAGGATATCGCGGCCCCTTGGTGTTCGGATCGGCGAGGCGTAACCGTTAGCATTTACGAAGTCTGCAAATTTTTCGATCTGACCCCAGTCGGAACATTCATATTGTGATCCCGGCCAGGGGTTGAACGGAATGAGGTTTATTTTGGCGGGAATGCCCTTCAATAGACGTACCAGTTCTTTTGCATCTTGAAGAGAATCATTGACTCCCTTGAGCATGACGTATTCGAAAGTAATCCGTCTCGCGTTCGAAACACCGGGGTAAGTACGACAAGCATTCAGCAGCTGCGAAATTGGATACTTTTTGTTTATCGGCACAATTTCGTCGCGCAGCGTATCATTTGTGGCGTGAAGGGAGATGGCGAGCATGCAGCCGATTTCGTCTCCGGTGCGCGCAATACCGGGTACGACGCCTGAAGTTGAAAGGGTAATGCGCCGTTTGGACAGGGAAAGACCTTCATTATCGGAAGCAATAAGCAGGGCTTTTTTCACATTTTCAAAATTGTAGAGCGGCTCCCCCATGCCCATCATGACAATGTTGGTGACTTTCCGGTCGCCTTCCGGAATAAACCCGTCCCCTTGGGCATCTTTGTGGGGGAAATCACCCAGCCGGTCTCTGGCGACAATCAATTGCATAAGAATTTCTTCTGCGGTCAGGTTGCGCACGAGCTTTTGTGTGCCGGTATGGCAGAAGGTGCATGTCAGGGTGCAACCAACCTGTGATGAAATACATAAAGTACCACGATCGGATTCGGGAATATAAACGGTCTCGACTTCTACCGGATTGCCGGCTCCCCGAGGAGGAAACCGGAATAGCCATTTACGGGTTCCGTCTTCGGATTTTTGTTCTTCCAGCGTTTCAGGCCGGTCAAGAGTAAACTTCTCGTCCAATAGAACGCGCAGGGGTTTTGCGATGTTTGACATGGCGGAGAAATCGGTATGACCGTACCAATATATCCATTGCCAAAGCTGGGAGGCGCGCATACGCGCCTGCTTTTCAGGAATACCGGCTTCAACAAGCGTGGCTGCCAATTCCTGGCGATCAAGTCCAATAAGATTGCGCTTTTCGCTCGAAACATACGAATTTACCCGCTCGGACAGTGCCGTACGGGTATCTGAATTCGTCAAATCGATGGAGATTGAGGACATAATAGGATGCAGTTCCTTAAAAGCTGCAACCTATATGGCCTTACTTCATTGTTGTCGCAAGCCGTCCGGTTTGTAAGTTTGCATTACTTACACTTGGCAACTTCGGAAAGAGCAGCCGTTACACCGGATAGGGAGTAAGTATAACTTGTCTGGGTCCCACGGGTGGATTGGCCAGATACTTTCATAGTTCGACCGCTGCGCATGGCGTCCACAAGGGCGGGCTCCTGTGTCAAGTCTGTCAACCAGGCATTGTGGCCCTGGGAAAACATCTTGAAAGTTTTACCATCAATGGTGACGGTTACTCCAGTCTCTGCCTTCAAGGGGTAACCGACTTCCACCTGCGGCTCGAACGCTTTCGTACCATCGGGTTTTTGGCTGACAAGGAAGAACACGTCGCCATGATCACGGTCGCTGGGTTCTTTGACCGTCGGTATCGACAGAATATAACAAATTTTTCCCGCTTTTGCGTCATTATAGGTATATGCACCCCAAGCTTTATGTTGCTTGATGGGCTTTGGCGTTTGGGCACTCGCGCCTGAAAGTGGAATTGCAACAGCCATAGCGCAATAAGCGAGTGTCTTAAGTGAAGTCTTCAGCATCAATCTTCCCACCGGTAATTTTGTTATCGTTCTGGATTGCCGGACTAAATCAGCTGCGCCCCAGGTAATTTCCTTAACCATGCCGTCATCGGCGTTACAAAACCCTAAACAGGTATGGTAAATTTTGTTAAGATTTTAACGATCCCGTTAAGTATCTCAACCTCTCAAGTTGTTACAATGCTGATAAATTTGGCAGCAATAGGGTGAATTAGCCCTTTTTTGGTTTATAGCGGCTTCCCACGGTGGTTAATCTATCTCGGCCTTTCTTACCAGATTCCCGTTTGCCACCTGAATATACCGGGCGCCCATGAACGTGTTTAGGCAAATGTGGGTTGGGACCGGCATCTTGATGAATCGGTCCACCTGCCCTAACCGGGCGTTCATCAAACCGACCCAGTGACTGGATCCGGTCATACATGATGATTGCGCCCGCAGTTGCCACATTCAGGCAAAACCGTGTTGGAATTTTTACAATAAATTCGCAGCGTTCAACCAGTTGTGGCGATAGGGAACCGTTTTCTGGCCCTAAGACATAGGCAGCGCTTGTGGGGTGGCGGAAACTTGGCAGGCTTATCGCCTCATCGGTTAATTCGATGCCCACCAACCGACAGCCGTCAGGTAGATGAACCGCATCAATATTGTCGTAATTATACCAGGGCATATGCTCCTGACTTTTTGGGGTATCGGAATCGGGTGCTTCCACCCGCCGCCCAGGAGTAATGGTGAATACGAACGATGCGCCAAACCCGTAGGCCGTGCGAGCAAGATTACCGAAGTTCATGGGCTTGGAAATTCCTTCGGCACCAATTCCAAAATAGCCACGCGTGGTCATATATTTCCGCTTTCAGTCGGCTTTGGTATCGCGCTTACACAGACGTAATGGTCGCGATCCCGTCTGTATTTGATGAGCAGGATATGCGATGGATATCATTTGTCCAAGTTATTCAAATTATACAGGTTCACCATGAAAGCCCTTTTGTCTAAACAGCCCGGCCCTCCTTCAACACTGGTTGTGGAGGATATTGACGAGCCGGTGGCTAAAAAGGGCGAAGTGATTGTGAAGGTTACAATTGCGGCGCTTAATTTTTTTGACTGCCTGATTATTGAAGATAAATATCAGTTTAAACCCCCCCGCCCGTTTTCAATTGCTGCAGAAATGTCCGGCATTGTCGAAAGTGTGGGTGAAGGCGTGGCGCGGTTCAAAGCTGGAGACCGTGTTTGCGGTTATGTGCAAGAGGGTACAGCGCGGGAAAAAGTCGCGGCGCCGGAAGTTGCCCTTTCGCATATTCCCGAGGGGGTGAGCGATGAGCAGGCGGCCTGTATTATGGTCACCTATGGTACCTCCTATCATGCCCTTAAAGACCGTGGCGTCCTGCAAGCGGATGAGACACTGGCCGTACTGGGTGCTTCCGGCGGGGTGGGTCAGGCAGCGGTTGAACTTGGTAAGATCATGGGAGCTAGGGTAATTGCCTGCGCCTCAACAGATGATAAGCTGGATTTTTGCCGCGAATGCGGGGCCGATGAGGTTATCAATTACACAGATGAAGACCTGAAGGCACGACTGAAAGAACTGACTGGCGGCAATGGCGTCGATGTTCTTTACGATCCTGTTGGCGGAGATTTCTCGGAAGCCGCGTTCAGATCAATGGCTTGGCAGGGGCGTTTTCTGGTAATCGGGTTTGCCGCCGGACCCATTCCCAAAATCCCGCTTAACCTGCCTTTACTAAAAGGTGCGGATTTACGGGGTGTTTTCTGGGGTGCATTTACGATGCGCGACCCAAAAGGCAATCGGCAAAATATTGATGATCTTTTGGATTGGTTGGCTGATGGTACTTTAAAGCCTCATTTGGATTCTGTTTTTCCGTTGGAAGAAGCGGGGGTAGCGCTGAACAAAATCGCGGCGCGTGATGTTAAAGGCAAGGTTTTGCTGAAAATCTAGTGATCAGCCATCAGTTCTTCCTCAATGGCTTCTGCGGCCTGTTCCCGGTGGTCATCGGTTACATGGGTCTGTACCAGTGCCAGCGCAGCAGTGAGGACTGTCAGATCATCGGTAAATCCGGCAATCACCAATATATCGGGGATGAAATCCAGCGGCAGGATGAAGTAGGCAAGGGCTGCCAAAAGTGTACCACGCACCTTTAGCGGGGTCTTTTTGTCGGTTGCACAAAAATAGGCAGCAACTGCATCCTCGGCAAAGGGTATTCGCGCGGCAAATTTCCGCAGCTTTGGCCAGAACTCGGCCTTAACCTTCGCTTCCTTCTGCTCTACCTTGTCGTCGGGTATGGAGACAAGAACCTTGCTGACTTCTTCGCTGTTCATAAAGATACTCCCTTGAGATTTATATGGGTAGTAAATGGCTTGTGTGCAAGTTTGAGGCGATTTAGGACGGATTCGTGGTTGTTATGAAAGGGATAAGCCAATGAAATTGAACAATGAAGTTTCTGCCGTTGTAACGGGTGGTGCGTCGGGACTTGGCGAAGCGACCTGCCGTATGTTGGCCGGTTATGGCGTTAAAGTCGCAATATTTGATTTGAATGAGGACGTCGGCCAGGCGATTGCTGAAGAATTGGGTGGGGTATTTTGTTCAGTTGATGTCGTTGATACTGATAGTGTCGCGGCTGGTTTCGAGGTGGCTCGTGCCGCTCACGGGCAGGAACGAGTTCTTGTGAATTGCGCGGGTATTGGCCCACCAATGAAAACCGTATCTCGCGATCGCAATACAGGCGAAGTGCGGATGCACGATCTGGGTCTGTTCGCGAAAGTTATCTCGATCAATTTGATAGGGAGCTTTAACTGTATCGCCCATTCTGCGTCAGGAATGATCGACCTTGACCCGGTAACGGAAGACGGAGAGCGTGGATTGATCGTCAATACGGGTTCGGTTGCGGCAGAAGACGGGCAGATTGGACAGGCGGCATATGCGGCATCAAAAGGCGGCATTAAGGGCATGACCCTGCCAATTGCGCGAGACCTTTCGCGCGATGGCGTTCGGGTCAATACGATACTGCCGGGCCTTTTCAAAACACCCTTGTTTGAAGGTCTACCGGAAGATGCGGTGCGGGCGCTTTCTGCATCAGTCCCGTTCCCCTCACGCCTCGGGCGACCAGAGGAATATGCGGCACTTGTTGAACATATGTGTGTCAACGGAATGTTGAACGCAGAATGTATCCGCCTTGATGGCGCAATTCGTATGGGGCCAAAATAAGCGGTTGAACTATTCCTTGGGAATATCGTCCAACATGACCTTTTCGTAGACAAAGGGGTAGAGTTCGATTGCTCTTTCGAGCACAGCTTTACCGGCCTTGTATCGTTTTTGATGACGGATGAGCATGCGGGCCAGCCCCGTCAGGCTTCCCAAATGCTTTGGATCGAGCTCGATGACGTGTTCGCAGTCGGCGATTGCGGTACCCACCTTATTGTGGAGAAACTTACTGTAGCAGCGCTGGTTCCAAGCTTCGATATAGTCCGGCCTCCTCTCGATAATCCTGGTCAGAATTTTGATCGACTTATCAAAATTATATCCGCCTTGGGCGCGGATGGCTTGGTTCATATCTTCGGCAGTCTCGGCATCCGGAGCGCTGAGATAGATGGCGAATAATCTGCGGGAAATTTCTTTGGCAATTGGCTGACTGGGCGCAGACTTTAATTCCGCCAACACTTCATTGACGGCTTTTTGCCTGTCAAAACCTGTTTCCTGAACGGTAACTGGGCCCCAGGTCTGCGCGAGGCTTGCACTAGGTGTTGTAAGCAACATCACCCCAAAAGTTACCGCTTTAGCGAGGCTGTTGATTCCCATCAGGATATTCCATTCATGAAGGTGGCGAGTTTAATGTCGAGTTCGGTGATACCGTCCGCGTCGTGGGTGGTGAGTGTCACATCTACGATTTTATAGACGTTAGACCATTCGGGATGATGGTTTAGTTTCTCGGCCTGCAATGCGGCCTGCGTTATAAAACCGAACGCTTCGTTGAAATTTTTGAACACAAATTTTTTATAGATGGCGTTTTCGTCACCGGTGAGCGACCAGCCGTCTAGCTGTTGTAAAGCTACGGAAATTTCGCTTCCGGGTAGTTTTGTTACCATCGTTTTCTCCCTGTCCACATCGTGCCAGCAGGAAAAGAGTGATGCAATTAGCGTTTAGGATTACGTGATCACAGTTTGGCGAAGCTGTTAATCAATCTATTTTTCGCTGTCCCGTTCGCTTACCTCATCGGGCTGATGAATCGTGATCGTACGGTTTTCTAAATTAAGGTGCGGTACGTTTTCCTTTGAAAACTCAAGCAGCAGCGAATCACTTGACCCTGTCAAAGTAATCTCAATGAGATCACCGGCACCAAAATTCGGTACATCTTTAACGGTGCCCACTTCCAGTCCTTCGCTATCTATTGCCTTACATCCGATCAGATCTGTTACGTAAAATTCGCCATCTTCCGTGTCATCAGGCAGGGCCGATCTGTCGATAAAGAGTTCCGTGCCGTTTATCGCCTCAGCCTCGTCGCGATAATTTATGCCTTTGAATTTGACCACAAGCATATTTTTGGCAGCGCGCATGCGCATGATTTTAAATTTGCGCCCGTCATCCGCATAGAGCGAGCCGTATTGATCCAGTGACATGGGGTTGTTGCCAAAAGGCCTGACCCGCACTTCCCCTTTGATGCCATGAGGTGCGCCGATTTGCGCCATTAAAATCGGGTTTTCTAATTTCATAAGGCGCAATTTTTTCGGTTATAAAAAATGGACAGGGGCCCGGAGTCATCTGTCCACTAATATTGTTACCGTCGATGATCAACAGTTTGAAAAGGTAAACCCTATTCAGCTGCAGCTTCTTCCGCTGGAGCTTCAGCAGCGGTCTTTGCGGCTTCTTCTGCTTCCGCAGCGGCTGCTGCTGCATCCTCTTCTTTTTGCTTTTTCTCTTCAACGCGTTCCTGAGCCTTTTTACCGGGCTTGGCTTTATTCGGGTTGTTGCGGGCTTCGCGTTTCATCATGCCCTCGGCATCAAGAAAGCGGGCAACGCGATCGGTTGGTTGTGCGCCATGGTCGAGCCAATGTTGGATGCGCTCTTTATCCATCGTGACACGTTCAGCTGAATCGCGTGGCAGCAACGGGTTGTATGTGCCGAGTTTTTCGATGAAACGGCCATCACGTGGGGCGCGTACATCGGCAACGACGATGCGGTAAAACGGGCGCTTTTTAGAGCCGCCACGGGCGAGACGAATTTTAGTAGCCATGAGTTTATTTCCTTAGGTGTTCATGTTCTTTGTTGTTGAAACGCGTTTTAACTGCGCGCTTGTTTGTGATGTTGAATGACTTCGCGAATGACGAATTCGAGAAATTTTTCGGCAAAATCCGGATCAAGGTCGGCATGCTCTGCCAGACGACGGAGACGTTCGACCTGTTCTTCTTCGCGTTTTGGATCAGAAGGCGGCAGATCGGCTGACGCTTTTAATGTGCCGACCGCTTTGGTAATGCGAAATCGTTCCGCGAGTGTGTGGATCAGAACAGCATCGAAGTTGTCGATTGATTTACGGTAATGGAGGAGTTGTTCTTGAGGGGTCATGCGAAACGCTCCTGAAATTGTTCAGGCGGGAGGTGACGCCAGATTTCAGCTTCAAATTTATCGAAAAGCACAGCTTCTTTTTCAAAAGTAGCTCCCATCTTGGAGGCAACCTTCTTTGAACCTGAGTTTTTCTTGTCGATCATGCTGATGGCTGTGGTCCAGCCCAGATCACGATAGGTAAATTTCAGGCTGGCGATTGCTGCCTCTGTTCCAAAACCTTTTCCGCCGGCAGACGGGATAAGTGAATAGCCAATTTCCGGTTCCGGCCACCCTTCGGGAAACCACGGACCGACATAACCAAGTGTTTTTTGGGTAGCTTTTTCGACAACTGCGAATGCGGTAAACCCGCGAAGATGCCAGTGGCCGATAATCATGGCAAAATGCCGCCATGATTCCCAACGTGCTTTCTTGCCGCCGATAAAACGGGCATTATCCTCATCGCTGAAAATGTCGGCGATTGCGTCGAAGTCGGTTTTCCACCAGCCGCGTAAATGCAGCCGTTCTGTTTCAATCTCCGGCAATGGAATCAGCGCGCTGGTCACTTCTTATCGCTCCCAAAAGGGTTGCCGCCGCCGAGGCCGGGAAGTTTGGGTGCGCCACCGGCACCCATTTGCTTGGCCATTTGTTCCAACTGCTTGGGGTCCATGCTTCCCATATCAGGCATGCCGCCGCCCATTCCACTCATTCCACCGGGCATGCCGGGAAGGCCACCACCCATGCCACCCATACCCATGGCAGACGCCATTTTGCCCATCATGCCTTTACCGCCTTTTCCTGACATTTTTTTCATCATATCAGCCATCTGGCGGTGCATTTTCAGCAATTGATTGACTTCCTGTACGGAAGAGCCGGAACCGGCGGCGATGCGTTTTTTACGGCTGGCGTTGAGAAGTTTCGGCGTTTTGCGCTCTTTGCGGGTCATCGAGGAGATGATCGCCTGTTGCTTTTTGAAAACACTGTCATCAATGCCTGACGCTTCGATCTGCTTGGCCATTTTGCCGATACCGGGCATCATTTTCATGATCGAACCCATGCCGCCCATTTTCGACATCTGACCAAGCTGCTGGGAAAGGTCGTCCATATCGAACAGACCCTTTTGCATCTTTTTGGCCATCGCAGCGGCCTGCTCGGCGCTGATGTTTTCAGATGCTTTTTCAACCAGCGATACGATATCGCCCATGCCCAATATGCGGTCAGCGATGCGGCGGGGATAGAAATCCTCCAGCGCATCCATTTTTTCGCCAACGCCGAGAAGTTTGATCGGTTTGCCGGTAACCGCCCGCATGGAAAGGGCGGCACCACCGCGCCCATCGCCATCTATACGGGTGAGAACCAGACCGGTAATGCCGACACGACCGTCAAAATTCTGCGCGAGATTAACGGCGTCCTGGCCGGTCAGGGAATCAGCGACCAGTAGAATTTCATGAGGGTTTGCAGCGGCTTTAATGTCCGCCATTTCCACCATAAGCGGTTCATCAATTGATGTGCGCCCGGCGGTATCAAGAATAACAACATCATAACCGCCCAGTTTGGCGGCCTGAACAGCGCGGTTGGCGATCTGGACTGGGTCCTGACCTTCAACAATCGGCAGGGTGTCGACCTCGGTTTGCTCGCCCAACTGGCGCAATTGTTCCTGAGCGGCGGGGCGTCTTGTATCAAGCGACGCCATAAGAACCTTCTTGCGATCCTTTTTGCGCATGCGCAGGGCAATTTTACCGGTGGTTGTGGTTTTACCAGAGCCTTGAAGGCCAACCATCATAATGGCGACGGGTGCTGGGGCGTTGAGATCGATCTTTGCGTCTTCTTCACCCAGCATGGCGACAAGTTCGTCATGGACGATCTTCACGACCATTTGTCCCGGTGTTACGGATTTGACGACTTCTGCGCCAACCGCTTTTTCGCGCACGGCCTCGGTAAAGCTTCGAACAACATCCAGCGCCACATCAGCTTCAATCAGCGCCCGGCGAATTTCGCGCAAGGCTGTTGAAACGTCCTTGTCCGACAGGGCACCGCGACGGGTTAATCCGTCAAATATGCCGCTGAGGCGATCTGATAGCGATTCAAACATCGTGTCTCTTATTCCCTTTGCCGATAATAGTTGTCAGCAAGGTAAGCTTATTGGGGTGGTAAAACCAGCGATCCTTAAACAAACGAAAAAAACACCCGCGGGCGAATATCGCTGGCGGGTGGTGACCTCCGGAAACTTTAAATTTTAAAGGTCCGGTCGGTTGCTCGATCTTTTATTCAAGGACAAAGTTTTGCCTGTGGGGCGCATATGCCGCGAAGTGGGTGAGGAGTCAAGCTTTCGTGACCGTTCGGATATATCCGCGATCATTTGCAAAGCTAAAAAATATTTAATCTTACCAACACAATTGTGCCTTTCCTCACAGCAAAAAGGTTTCGCATGAAGTAGAAGCCACCTTAGGGCGGTTCTATCACACGTAAATTTGTTTCAGGGAATGAGACCATGTGGACCAATTCGCCACGAGACCGGATCTATCACAATGAACCCGCGGCCTTCCGCCACGATACGCTGGTCAGGGAAATTGATGAAACGAGAGAGGACTTGAAGTCAGCGCAGTCTGATGAAAAGCCGATTTTGCAGCAAAAGCATAATAAACTGGATAAATATCCAAGTTATATTTCCTCGACGATTGATTCTTATCCGTACTGACATTTCAGATATTGATCGCTTGACGCGCATGTTCGTCTTCACAGATGAGCGATGCCGATACGCATAAATCTAAAGTAAAGAGCTTGTACCGTTCGGTTTAAATGATCGACCGATACACTTGACTCAGTCCGTTTCACGCTCCAACTGGTTTTCATGAAAAGAAGGCAGTTTTTAAAAGCGCTGGGCCTGTTGCTTGTCGGCAGCGCGGCAACCGGGGCAGGAGCGCTCGCATTGGCCAGGTCACGGAACCCTTATTACGACGGTCCCGTTAGTGACCATTTTGATGGTGTCAATTTCTTTAATCCGGAAGGCCATCCGCCTAAAGGCTTCGTTGATCTGCTAAAATGGCAAATGGGTGGCGGTAGAAAGAAATGGCCAAAAACTTATCCGTCTCCCCATAATGATATGCCGCCGGAACAGGTGGGCGGGGAAGATTTACGAGTAAGTTTTATCGGCCACGCCTCCGTTCTTATACAGACCGGTGGGTTAAATATATTGACAGACCCGGTTTGGTCGCAGCGCTGTTCGCCCGTCACGTGGGCCGGGCCGAAACGGGTTAATCAACCGGGCATAAAATTTGAAGACCTGCCGCCGATTGATGTCGTGCTCCTGTCTCACAATCACTATGACCATCTTGATGTTGTAACCCTATCTCGTTTGAAAGCGGATCATAATCCGCTGATCGTGACACCGCTTGGGAATGACCGGATATTAAAAGACTATGATGCGGACTTTCGAATAGAGGTGGGGGACTGGGGCGATACGTTTGAACTGTCCGATACGATGAAAGTGAGCCTGGAACCCATGCACCACTGGTCTGCCCGTGGCATGGGGGATCGCCGCAACGCGCTTTGGGCCGCCTTTATGTTGCAGGGCCCGGCTGGACAGATTTACCACATCGGCGACACTGGGTTTCATGGGGGTGAAAATTACCGTGATGTCAAAGAGCGTTACGGACCCATCCGCCTGGCAATTCTCCCTTTTGGTGCCTATGAGCCCAGAGATTTCATGCGCCATCAGCACCAGAACCCCGATGAATCGGTGCAAGGTCATATCTTATGCGGTACAGAACATACGCTCGGCCATCACTGGGGAACTTTTCAATTGACGGATGAAAGCATCGAAGAGCAATTGGAAGCGCTGGATGCGGCACGGCAAAAACACAATATAAGCGCTGATGTATTCAGAGCCTTGCAACCGGGTCAATTCTGGGATGTGCCGCTAAACTCAAATTCATCCAACTAACAAAGACGGTTCTTCTTATGGCAACGACATATGAACTTGAATGGGAGCGTCAAAAGACGCGCCAAAACCTGCCTGCCGGATATCTGCCCGTACACCGCTGGTATTTGCGTCTGGATGAACCTGGGGAGGTAGCCTCAAGGTCGGCACCCCGTGAAGGCCTGTCATTGATACGGGCCCATGATCCCAGCATTCAGTTTTACCGGTATTTGTATCACACAGCCGGGGAAGAATTTATCTGGGGTGACCGCCGTCGCATGGGCGACGATGAACTGGCTCTGATAATTGGCAATAATGATATTCATATCATGGTTCTATACGACCGGGGAACGCCCGCCGGGTTTTTCGAAATGAATTTCACGAGTGCGCAAGAAAGCAAGATTAATTATTTCGCCCTTTTGCCCGGATTTATCGGCGGGGGGCTGGGATCCTATATGCTCACGGAAGCGATAATTTATGCGGGCCAGCGCAAGCTCCCGCTTATCCTTGATACCTGTACATTGGATCATTCGTCAGCGTTGGAAAATTATCGCAAGCGCGGCTTTGTGGTCTACTACGAACAGGATGAGGAATACCCCGACCCGCGACTGGATGGCACGATCAGAAAAGATGCCGGTCGCCACGTGCCATTGGCGAAGTAAAGGCGGTATTCGCGGCGCTTGCCGAATGGGCAGACAAGCGCCATATAGGCGGCCATGGAAAACACAGTACCCTTCGTTAAAATGAATGGCATCGGCAATAAGATCATTGTTGCCGATATGCGCGCCCGTGCGGACAGTGTTACATCTGAGGCTGCAATTGCGCTGGCGGGTCATGAGGATACTCATTTTGATCAATTGATGGCGGTTCATAAACCAGGTCCAGTTGGTAAAAACGCCCGGATCGAGATTTTCAATTCTGACGGGTCACGTGCAGAAGCCTGTGGTAATGGAACACGGTGTGTCGTTGACTGGTTAAGTAGGCAGGTTGAACAGGAAGTTTTCTCGTTTGAGGTTGATGGAAATAAGCTTGAGGCCAAATTGCTGGATGATGGCCGGGTGAGCGTCAACATGGGGGTGCCGCGCTTTGAATGGGATCAGATTCCCCTGTCGGAAGAATTTGCTGATACCCGTGGAATTGAACTGCAGGTCGGCCCGATCGATGACCCTATCCTGCACACCCCATCTGTCGTGAATATGGGAAACCCCCATGTGATTTTTTGGGTGGACAATGACGTGAATTCATATGCCCTCGATAAATTCGGTCCGATGCTGGAATATCATATGTTGTTTCCGGAACGAGCCAACATTTCGGTTGCGCAGATTATCAGCCCTACAGAATTGACCATGAGAACATGGGAGCGTGGTGCCGGCCTGACACTCGCCTGTGGTTCGGCTGGATGCGCAGCTGCAGTTGCCGCAGCGCGGCTGGAAAAAACCGGGCGACAGGTCAAGGTCAATCAACCGGGTGGGTCGCTGGAGCTTGAATGGCGCAACGATAATTTCATTATCATGACCGGTGCGACAGAACATGAGTTTGACGGGGTGTTTGATCCGGCAACTGGTGCTTGGGAACGGATCTGATGGGTGAGAAAAATCTATCATCGGGCCTTGATGTTCTCACATTTGGTTGCCGTCTCAATACCTATGAATCCGAAGTCCTGCGCCGTGAAGGGGAGAAAGCCGGTCTTGGTGAACTTCGCGATGGTGCGATTGTCGTCAATACCTGCGCCGTTACGGCAAAAGCGGTGAAGGATGCAAAACAGGCTATTCGAAAGGTGCGCCGTGAGCGGCCCGACGCCCGGATTATCGTATCAGGTTGCGCCGCGCAAACCGAACCAGAAACCTTTGCCGATATGGATGAAGTTGATCTTGTGCTGGGCAATGAAGAAAAACTTCACGCCCATTCATATCGGCAACTACCAGATTTCGGGGTGAACCAGTTCGAGAAGGTCCGGGTCAATGACATTATGGCGGTGAAGGAGACGGCATCCCATATGGTTGATGCCATTGAGGGGCGGACCCGAGCATTTGTTCAGGTGCAAAACGGCTGCGACCACCGGTGTACCTTTTGCATAATTCCATATGGCAGGGGAAATTCCCGCTCCGTCCCCGCTGGTGAAATTGTCGACCAGATTCAAAGACTGGTGGACAATGATTACAAGGAAATCGTGCTCACCGGTGTAGACCTCACCTCATGGGGTGCGGACCTGCCCGGCGCACCAAGTCTTGGGCGGTTGGTTCAATCCATATTGAAGAAAGTAAGGGGTCTGGTGCGTCTGCGCTTGTCCTCTATCGATTCAATTGAGGTTGATGAACCTTTGATGGATGCCATCGCGACGGACAGGCGATTGATGCCCCATCTGCATCTCTCGCTGCAATCCGGCGCCAATATGATTCTAAAACGTATGAAACGTCGCCACTTGCGCGACGATACGATTCGGTTCTGCAATGATGTCCGTGCCGTTAGACCTGACATCGTGTTTGGTGCGGATATCATTGCTGGTTTCCCAACGGAAACGGATGCCATGTTTGAGCAATCCATGGCGATTATTGATGAAGCCGGACTGACCCACCTTCACGTATTCCCCTTTAGCGCGCGCAAAGGCACGCCCGCTGCAAAAATGCCACCGGTTGATGGGGCGATCATCAAGGAGCGGGCGGCAGAGCTTCGCAAAAAGGGTGATCAGACACTGTCAAAGTTTCTGGATGGTAAACTGGGTACCAGTGTCGAGGTGTTGATGGAGACCGGGGGAAAAGGTCGCACTGAACAGTTCACAAAAGCGCATGTGGGTGGTCATCAGGCCAGCGAACAATTATCGCTACTGGTGACAGGGCATGATGGTCGCGTGTTAACCGGCAAAGTGGTGGCTCACCAACGCGTCGCATGAAGGGGAATTCATGAGCGAGAAAAAACCGGGCTTCTTCAAACGGCTTTTCAAATTCGGGAAAAAAAGCCGTGAGGACGAAGAAGCAAACGAAGCTGCCGAAGCAAAGGCAGTTGCTGATGTAGAGGCGCAACGGGTAGCTGATGCAGAAAAACGGGTTGAAGAGGAACGGGCAAAAGTTGCTGCGGAAATAAAGGCTGCAGAAGACGAAGCCGCGCGCCAGGCAGCAGAAAGACAAGTAGCAGAACGGAAAGCTGAAGCGAAAGCAGCAGAGGCGCTGGCTCTTAAACAGGCAGAAGAAAAAGCCCAGGCTGAAGCTGCACAATTGGTCGCCGAACAGAAAGCCGCAGAAGAAACACGCCTTGCTGCTGAGAAGGCGGCTAAAGAACGCAAAGAAGCGGAAGCTGAAAAGGCCAGATTAGAGGAGGAGCGTGCTGAGGTTGAAAGACTGGCAGCGGAGGCGGAAGCAGCCCGGCGGGAGCAGGAACGCCTCGAACTTGAAAAACAAAAGGCAGAAGATGCGGAGCAGGAGGCTGCCCGCCTCGAAGAATTACGCAATGCCGAAGCCGCTGCCATTAAAGCAAAAGAGGAAGCTGAAAAGGCGCGGTTGAAAGCTGAACAAGAGGAAACCGAAAGAGCCCGTGTAAAAGCTGAACGCGAAGAGGCTGAAAGGCAAGCGTCAGCTGCGGAAGCTGAAGCTCAGGCCAAGCTGGAGCGGCAGGCAAAAGCCGAGCTTGAAGAACAGCAGCGGCTGGAAAAAGAAGCAGCGGAGTTAAAGGCTGCTGAAGAAGAAAAGCACGCGGCAGAACGTGAAGCTGCTGAAAAAGAAAGACTTGAGGCCGAAGCCCTTGCGAAATTAACTCCAGAACCAGAACCAGAACCAGAACCAGAACCAGAACCAGAACCAGAACCAGAACCAGAACCAGCGGCGATTGTGCCGACGCCGACTGAAGAAGTTGTGGGAGAAGACGCATCTCCGCTGGTTGAAGAGCCTGCGCCAGACGATGCGCCGCCGGCAAAGAAAAGCTGGTTCTCGCGCCTCAAGGACGGGCTCGCCCGTTCGTCGAGCCAGCTTACCGAAAACATCACTTCGGTTTTCACCAAGCGCAAACTTGATGATGACACTATTCAGGAGCTTGAAGATATACTGATTCAGGCTGATCTGGGTGTTGAAACGGCGATGAATATCACCGATGCACTGGCGTCCCAGCGTATGGGTAAGGATATAACCGACGAAGAGGTGCGGGAGTTTTTGGCCGATGAAGTCGAGAAAGTTCTCGATCCGGTTGCTGCCGAACTGGAACTGGACCTTGACCACACGCCTCACGTGATTTTGGTGGTTGGCGTTAACGGCTCCGGTAAAACGACCACCATCGGCAAGCTTAGTCAAAAACTTTACGATGCGGGTTTCTCAACTCTGTTGGTGGCGGGGGATACATTCCGCGCCGCTGCAATTGAACAATTGAAGATCTGGGGTGATCGCACCCAATCTCCCGTGGTTTCCCGCCCCCTCGGATCGGATGCCGCAGGTCTAGCCTTCGACGCCTATTCGCAAGCGCAGGAGGAGGGGCGCGATGTGATGCTGATGGATACGGCGGGACGTCTCCAAAATAAGACAGAACTTATGGATGAGTTGGAAAAGATTATTCGCGTATTGAAAAAGCAGGATCCAACCGCCCCCCACACCGTCCTGCTCACACTGGATGCGACTACCGGCCAAAACGCCATGAATCAGGTCGAAATTTTCAAAGACGTGTCGGGTGTCAACGGATTGGTCATGACCAAATTGGACGGTACAGCGCGCGGCGGCATTATGGTGGCCATAGCTGCCAAGTTTAAATTGCCGGTTTATTTTATAGGTGTCGGTGAACAGGTCGACGATTTGGAACCTTTTGAGGCCCGTGAATTTGCCCGTTCAATTGCAGGATTTACCGATTAAGTCCTGGTCGAGTAATTTGCGCAATTCCGACATCACATAAGGCGTAAATTGAGAAGCACCCCTTAGAATTGCCGTCTATCATGCACGTGCACTGCAAAACGATGGCGTCGTTTTGGGCATTATCTTCAATGTCATTGTGTGCAGCGAGTTCGCTGCTGTCGTCCTGAACGCCCGGATTTCTTTTGAAACTCCGGGCCAGATTTCCGCCCGGAGAGAAGCGGAGATCAATCATGACACTTCAAAACCCTTCCCTAAAAACAAGCGAAAGACCCGATTTTTTCACCCTGCACAATGGTGAAAAAGCTTCATTGCCGTTTTCAGATGTTGAATATGAAAATCGCCTGCGTGGTTTGCGTAATGCGATGGCTCATAAAGGCATCGAAGCATGCGTTTTAACGTCCATGCACGCCATCGCGTATTATAGCGGCTTTCTTTATTGCTCTTTCGGGCGGCCTTATGGGCTGGTTGTGACGCCGACCACGAGCACAACAATTTCGGCCAATATTGATGCGGGCCAGCCCTGGCGTCGGTGTTATGGCGATAACGTTATTTATACGGACTGGCAGCGGGATAATTATCTGCGGGCGATTATATCCGTCATCGGCGCATCAAACGAAAAAGTTGGCGTTGAAGCTGACCATATCACGTTAGATATGTATCGTAAGCTACAATCGACACTTGGATCTGAGCTGGTGGATATCGCAGCTACGTCCATGGCCCAACGGATGATCAAATCCCCGGCGGAAATAGCCCTAATAAAAGAAGGCGCACGTATTGCTGATATTGGTGGTGCTGCCATTCACGCCGCCATCCGTGAAGGTATTGGTGAGTTGGAAGTTGCGCAGGCCGGTCGCGATGCGATGGAAAAAGAAATTTCCAAAGCGTTCCCAGATAGTGAGATTCGTGACACCTGGGTCTGGTTTCAGTCGGGCCTCAACACGGATGGCGCGCACAATCCGGTGACGACCCGCCAGCTTCAACGGGGTGATATTCTATCCCTCAATGCATTTCCGATGATCAATGGTTATTATACGGCCCTTGAACGAACATTGTTTCTGGGAGAGCCGGATGCAAGCTCATTAGAAATTTGGGAAGCCAATGTTGCGGTTCACAGGCGCGGTTTGGAGCTTATCAGGCCGGGAGCAATGTGTAGCGAGATTGTTGCGGAGCTAAATGCCCTGTTTGCTGAATTTGACCTTCTTCAATACCGGTCGTTCGGTTACGGCCATTCATTCGGTGTTCTTTCCCATTATTACGGGCGGGAAGCAGGGCTTGAACTGCGTGAAGACATCGACACGGTTCTGGAACCGGGCATGGTGATTTCCATGGAACCCATGCTGCTCATTCCCGAAGGTCTACCTGGTGCCGGTGGCTATCGTGAGCATGATATACTGGTCGTCGGCGAAGATGGTGCTGAAAATATAACCGGTTTTGGTTTTGGGCCGGACCATAATATTATTGGCTAAATCGAAATGCACAGGCTTTCCCAACGCCCGTGCAACCGCTACACCCCGTTTCATGAAATTGATTGGTCAAAAATTAAGCGTGGAACGGGGTGAAGATCTGATATTTTCAGATCTTTCCTTCAATGTGTCTTCCGGAGAAGCGCTCATTATTCGTGGACCCAATGGGGCGGGAAAATCGACCCTTTTACGGGCGATTGCCAACCTGTTGCCTTTACTGTCCGGTGAATTGACCGTTGAAGACCCGGACAAAGAATTTGGGGAAACAGAATTCCCGCAACTTTGCCATTACCTCGGCCATGACAATGCGATGAAACCGGCCATGAGTGTTGGTGAGAACCTTGTTTTTTGGCAAAAATTTGCAGGCCAACCACATCTGGATATTGAAGAAGCGCTGGAAATGGTGGGTCTTTCGGGCCTAGACTCCGTGCCCTACGCACACCTGTCTACAGGGCAGCGTCGGCGCATTGGTATTGCACGTCTTTTGGTGAGTTATCGTCCGGTGTGGCTGTTGGATGAACCAACATCCGGCCTCGACACCCCGTCGCAGTCACAGTTTGAAGCGCTGATGAAGGTTCATCTTGAAGATGGGGGGTTGATCATCGCCGCAACCCATATCCCACTGGATATCGGGACCTTTAAAGAGCTGATCTTTGACGGGTTTGTCAGAGAAACTGCACCATGATTGCATTGTTGAAACGGGATCTGTCACTTGCATTACGGTCCGGTGGCGGTGCGGTAACCGCACTCCTGTTTTATCTAGCCGTCGTTGTGGCCATGCCCTTTGCCATCGGCCCGAATACTCAACTGCTGGCAACAATTGGCGGCGCAACATTGTGGATTGGCGCATTGCTCGCCGGCTTGCTTGGACTCGAGCGCTTGTTCCAGGGGGATTATGAAGACGGCACGCTTGATCAGATGATGTTGATGGGCGGGCCACTACCGGCGCAGGTTTTTGCAAAATGTGTCGCCCATTGGCTGGTGACCGGCCTGCCACTTACCTTGAGCGTACCTGTTTTCGGTCTGTTTCTGGGGATGGAAGGTGTCGCCATCCAAGCGAGTATGGCCACGCTTCTTGTTGGGACTCCGGCAATCTCGTTTATCGGTGCGGTGGGCGCGGCTGTGACCGTATCTCTCCAGCGGGGTGGATTGTTGCTCAGTGTTCTGGTGCTGCCCTTGTGCATCCCAGTTTTGATATTCGGTGTTGGTGCGGTGCGCGCTGCAGTCACCGATCCTGATCCCTTTTTACCGCCATTTTTACTGGTAATATCCCTATCCCTGTTTTTTGCGGTGATCGGGCCATTTGGCGCCGCTTTGGCCTTGCGTCAGGGAAATGACTGATGAGAATTATTGACGTATGCGTGAGAGAAATTGAAGCAGCGAAAATTACACCCAATTGATTAGGGTGGAATAGCTGCCTATTAGATTATTATGACTGTTGAAACCATAAAACGACCCAGCGGATTAACCGCGCTTGCCAACCCGACACGTTTTCTGGCGCTAGTGCGGGTGTTGCTGCCTATTTTTACCGCCATCGCTCTAGTTCTTTTGGCCGTTGGCCTTTGGATGGGTTTTTCTGTTCCTGATGATTATCAACAGGGGCGCACGGTGCGCATTATGTTCATCCATGTACCTTCCGTGTGGATGGCCATGGGGGCCTATATGACGATGGTGTCCGGTGCACTGGGGGTGCTGGTCTGGCGGCATCCACTTGCCGATGTTGCAGCGCGGGCTGCGGCACCAATTGGTGCGGCGTTTACGTTTCTTGGGCTGGCAACCGGTTCCATCTGGGGTCGGCCTATGTGGGGAACCTGGTGGGTTTGGGATGCGCGGCTGACGAGCTTTCTTGTTCTCCTGATCATCTATCTGGGGCTTATCGCTCTATGGAATTCAATTGAAGAACCTGCAAAATCATCCCGCATGGCCGCGATTGCCATTCTTATCGGGGCGCTGAACATCCCGATAATCCGCTTCTCAGTCGAATGGTTTACGACCCTGCATCAGGGGCCGAGTGTTGTGCGCGCCGGTGGACCATCCATGGCTCCGGAGTTTCTTCATCCGCTGTTGATAATGGGTCTTGCTTTTTTGTTCATATTCCTCGCCCTTCACCTGATGGCCATGCGCAATGAAATCATGCGCCGGCAAATTCGTACCTTGCAAAGAAAAGCAGCTCAATCAAATCGAACCGGGGCCAGTCGTGCGGAGATAGCTCAATGACAGCTCTATTTGGAACAGAATATTTCGGCTTTATCGTCTCGGCTTATGGGGTTGTGACGTTTGTTATTCTGGCGCTTCTTGCATGGGTGCATTTGACCTATGCAGCGCGCAAGCGAGACCTGGCCAAACTCGAACAGGCTGGCCTTAAACGGGGGTCACAGGTCGATGGGTGATACAGATAAACCGGCAGAACAGAACAAACCTACCCTAGGACGTATTGTCGCATTGGCGTCCCCTTTGGTCATTTTCGGTGCGATGGCTGCGGTCTTCTTTTTCCAGCTAACGTCGGGAAAAGACACATCCGAACTGCCATCAGCCTTTATTGGGAAACAGGCACCGCAATTTGATCTCCCACCATTGGAAGGGCTCAGGGCTGACAATACCCAGATACCTGGCGTTAAAAACGCGGATCTGAAAGGTAAAATTACGCTGGTCAATATATTTGCGTCCTGGTGCGCGCCCTGCCGGGCGGAGCATCCGGTTTTATTGTCTCTGGCAAAGAGCAAAGGTCTGACAATAGTCGGGATCAATTATAAGGATCAAAATAAAAATGCGCTGCGCTTCTTAGGCACACTTGGCAACCCTTATAAACGGGTCGGCGTTGACCGCCGTGGCAGGACCGCCATTGAATGGGGTTTTTATGGAATTCCTGAAACACTTCTTGTTGGGCCGGATGGTATTGTGCACCACAAGGTCGTTGGCCCCATTGATGAGGTAAAATTTCAGGAGTTAAAGGCTAAACTTCAGGAATTGCTTTAGTCCTGTTTTTCTTCCAAAGAGTGGTTCATCATCAAGGGCATTTGCGAGGCGACAAATGCGAATGTTAGCCCTGTCATTCCCCAAAACTTGAAGCCGACCCAGAACCCTTCTGAAAAATTGCGCCAGACAATTTCATTGACCACCGCAAGAAATAGAAAAAAGAAACCCCAGCGCCTGGTGAGCTTCTTCCAACCGTCCTCGTCAAGTTGAAAAGCGCTGCCCATGACGGTTCGCAGGAAGCTTTTTTCAAACAGCATGCCGCCGATCAATGTTGCGCCAAACAGCGTATTGATGATTGTTGGTTTGAGTTTGATGAATGTATCGTCCTGTAAATAAAGCGTCAGGCCACCGAAGATTGACACAACAACAGCCGTTACGATTGGCATTGCAGGCAGAGTCCGGGTGATCACCCATGATGCGGCAATGGCGACCAGGGTCGCGACCATAATGACGGCGGTGGCCAGGAATATGGGCTTGTCGAACGGTGGTTGCAGATCAAAAGCACTGATCAACCTGTCGCCGAAATTATAGGCCAGAACGAACAGGATGACCGGCCCCATCTCCAGCGCCATCTTGAGCGCCGGATTTATATTTTCCGGGGAATTAGTCTTGTTGTTCGTTTCAGTAGACATGGCAATCTCGCCCCACTTCAATTGAAGACCGTTTAGCAGTCTTATCGGCTATTTCAAATAAATCGTGAAGAAACGTGCACCTCATCCATCCAAGGTTGAAGCCCACCTGTCTGGACGTATGCCACCGCTTGGGCTTATACAGGCCGAAAGTTGCACGCCCAAGTCGGGATTGTGACTGTATTTTACTTAATTATCCGGAGCCCTCCCGAATGACCGCATCGCTAGACAGTTTCTCCTGCAAAAAGACCCTCACCGCAGGCGGTAAGGAATACACATATTTTAGCCTCGTTGAGGCGGAGAAGAATGGATTGGACGGTGTTTCCAACCTTCCGTTTTCGCTGAAAGTTCTTCTGGAAAATCTATTGCGGTTTGAAGATGGCAGGTCTGTGACCGCAGAGGACATCAAAGCGATCGCTGAGTGGATCAACAACAAAGGCTCTGCTGGAAAAGAAATTGCATATCGTCCCGCCCGTGTTCTGATGCAGGACTTTACCGGAGTTCCAGCAGTTGTTGACCTTGCGGCCATGCGCGATGCGACCGCAAAACTTGGTGGTGATACGGCAACAATTAACCCGCAAGTCCCTGTCGATCTTGTAATTGACCACTCGGTTATGGTTGATCATTTTGGTGGTGCGAATTCTTTTACCCGCAATGTGGAGCGTGAATATGAGCGCAACGGCGAACGCTATACGTTCCTGAAATGGGGTCAGCAGGCGTTTGAAAATTTCCGGGTTGTGCCTCCGGGAACGGGCATCTGTCACCAGGTTAATCTCGAATATCTGGCGCAAACCGTGTGGACCAAAGAGGTCGACGGGGAAACGATTGCCTACCCCGATACGCTTGTGGGTACGGATTCCCACACGACGATGGTCAATGGACTTTCCGTCCTTGGTTGGGGTGTTGGTGGTATCGAAGCAGAAGCTGCGATGCTCGGCCAACCGGTTACCATGTTGATCCCGGAAGTTGTCGGTTTCCGTCTAGACGGTAAAATGCCAGAAGGCATTACCGCAACCGATCTGGTTCTCGTTATAGTGCAAATGTTGCGTGAGCGCGGCGTAGTCGGCAAATTTGTTGAATTCTATGGCCCCGGCCTGAACAATCTGACGCTGGAAGATCAGGCAACCATTGCCAATATGGCCCCTGAATATGGCGCCACCTGCGGTTTCTTCCCGATTGACAAGGATACGATCAATTACCTTGGTGCGACCGGTCGTGATGATGACCGAATCGCGCTGGTTGAAGCTTATGCGAAAGCGCAAGGCATGTGGCGTGATGCTGATGCCGCCGATCCGGTGTTTACCGACACATTATCGCTCGATCTTGCCGATGTTGTTCCTTCCATTTCTGGCCCCAAACGTCCGCAGGATCGTGTGGTTCTTGAAGGAGCAGATAAGGCTTTTGCTGAAACAATGGCCAAGGAATTTAATAAATCAGAGCGTGGATCGCGGTTTGCCGTTGAAGGTCAAAATTATGATCTTGGAAGCGGTGATGTGGTGGTGGCGGCGATTACGTCCTGCACTAATACATCCAATCCATCCGTCCTGATTGCCGCTGGTTTGGTTGCACGTAATGCCCGAGCCAAAGGCCTGACCGTCAAGCCATGGGTAAAAACCTCATTGGCTCCCGGTTCGCAGGTTGTTACGGATTATCTGAACAAGGCTGATCTTTCCAAAGAGCTGGACGCCATGGGCTTTAACCTTGTGGGTTATGGCTGCACGACATGTATTGGTAACTCCGGTCCTCTTGCGGAAGAAATTTCGGAGGTTATTCACGCAAATGACCTCGTGGCCTGTTCGGTGCTTTCCGGTAACCGCAATTTTGAAGGCCGGATTTCTCCTGATGTCCGCGCCAATTATCTGGCCTCTCCGCCGCTGGTGGTAGCTTATGCGATTGCCGGCTCGCTTTACGTCGATGTGGCCAAGGATTCGCTGGGTAAAGATCAGGACGGCAATGACGTTTATCTCGCGGACATTTGGCCGACCTCCGAAGAAATTTCGTCGATTATGCGCGATACGATCAATGAGGATATGTTCCGCACGCGCTACGGCGATGTGTTTAAGGGCGATACAGCATGGCAGGGTATTAACGCTGGTAAAGGGGAAACCTATGGTTGGGATTCCGCTTCCACCTATGTGCAGAACCCGCCGTATTTTGAAGGCATGACCATGAACCCCGAAACTGTGGGTGACATTAAAGGCGCGCGGGTTCTTTCCCTGTTTAAAGATTCCATCACCACCGACCATATTTCCCCTGCCGGTGGTATCAAGGGCGACAGCCCGGCCGGTGATTACCTTCGTGGTCATCAGGTGCGCCCCGTTGAGTTCAATTCCTACGGGTCACGCCGGGGCAATCACGATGTTATGATGCGCGGTACATTCGCCAATATCCGCATCAAGAACCAGATGCTTGATAATGTGGAAGGGGGTTACTCCAAACATTATCCATCGGGTGAACAAGGCGCGATGTACGATGTCGCCATGCGCTATCGTGATGAAGGTGTGCCATTGGTGATTTTTGCCGGTAAGGAATATGGTTCCGGCTCTTCCCGTGACTGGGCGGCTAAAGGTACACGCCTATTGGGCGTTCGTGCGGTGATCGCGGAAAGCTTTGAACGCATCCACCGTTCCAACCTCGTGGGCATGGGTGTGCTTCCGCTGGTATTTACCGATGGTCAGTCATGGGATGGGCTTGGTCTTCAGGGTGATGAAAAAGTCACGATCACCGGCCTTGATGATTTGTCACCACGCCAAGAGATGGACGCTACTATCGAAATAGCGGACGGTTCGACGAAAACGATCAAACTTCTTTCCCGCATCGATACCGAAGATGAACTCGATTATTTCCGCAACGGCGGCATTCTTCACTACGTGTTGCGAAATTTGAATAAACAGGCTGCGTAATACGCACCGTAGTTTAAATTCACGTCACAAAAGCTCCGGAACAGAAATATCTGGTTCGGGGCTTTATCGCATTAATCTCGCACTTGTGAGTTGCAAGTGACGGGCGTCTTGGCCATTTTAACATTGAAATCGTTACTGGCGTAAAATCATGTCCCCATCCGCATTCAAAATTATTGGTAAACTTGGAGTAGCACTTTCGCTGCTCGGTGCTCCGCTTGGCCTGTCCGCAACAACGGGCGCAATGGCTGCTGATCAGCCGCGCGCAGTCGTGGAGTTATTCACATCGCAGGGCTGCTCTTCTTGCCCGGCTGCCGACAAAATTCTTTCCCGATACGCAGAGGAAGGCGATGTCCTGGCCCTGTCTTTCCATGTCGATTATTGGAATTATCTAGGTTGGAAAGACACATTCTCAAAAGCAGAATTTACAGAACGGCAGCAACGTTATGCAGCCTCTTTCCAGCGTCGTGGTATTTATACACCTCAGGCGGTGGTCAACGGGCGTAACCATGCAGTTGGTTCGCGTAAAGGCCAGATTGAAGGCCTGATCAACCAGTATATAGACCGTGGTCAAGGACTGACTGTTGCTCTCAACACCAGCCGTGATGATGAGAAAGTTCGTATTTCCACCAGTGAACCCGCCGGTAATGCAACGCTTTGGGTTGTCTATTATGATAAGAAAAAGCGCGTTGCGATTAAGCGTGGTGAAAACCGTGGTCGTACGATCACCTATCATAATGTTGTGGGTGACGTTTCGATGATGGGAATGATGAAAGAAGGCAAACTTGATATTACGCTACCGATAGAAGAAATGCGGCGTAAGGGATATGATGCGTGTGCCGTTGTTCTTCAGCAGACAACAGCTTTTGGAACTCCAGGCGCTATCCTGGGCGCCACCGTAATCGGCGATCTGTAAACTGATGGTGAGCGAGTGATGGTCAAAATAGAAAGACCGGCTTGCTCTTGAAGAACAGCCGGCCTTTCATTGTGCACCTTGCCCGGGGGAAGAGCAGGTCCCGCATCGCGAGCGAAGCGAAAGCTTCGTACAATGGGCCCGGTAGGGTATATAAGTTTCAAACACGCGCCTCAGGGGGCTGGGGGCTGTGAACAAGACGGGTATTGGAAACCAAATCCGGGGCAACAAAAGCAATTGTGGTGCCAATTATGGCAAAATAATGGGGCTTGGCTAGTCGGAGTGTAACCGGTTGTTCTAGTGTGATCAATCCGTGTATCAATTTGTTGCAACCGATCACGAAATTGTGCTTTTCAGTAAAAAATTGATAAAAATCGGAAGAAATTGCCCATATTTACGTGGAATATCTTAAATTTCAGGTTTGATTTCGTATTACCTAAATTGCGGAAGTGAGGCTGATGGCTGTCGATGGATACTCGGTCTAAAATTTTGTAACCCCTTGCAACTGCGTAGAATCCGTCACACACTTATAACCAACGAATTGCTTTTAGGAGCGCATATGAGCCTTACTAACGGTTCACGGGGTAGTCGTCGGGAAAATGTTATTCTTTTGGCGGAAAAACGGCCATTGGCCAGTTCCGGCACCAGCAATACGATAGTTTCTTCAACTGGAAACCCGGTAAAGCCTTCCCAAATATCATTTAATCGCCAAGAACTGTCGGCCATTCTTCGAATATACGGATTCAAGGTTGCGGATGGCGAATGGCGCGATTATGCGATTGATCATCTGGCAGATTATGCAGTGTTTTCAGTCTTCAGACGCGCCAGCGAACAACCGCTCTACAGGATTATCAAGAACCCAAGACTGGCACGTAAACAGGGTTCATATTATGTATTGGGGCAAAATGGCGCCGTTTTGCGGCGTGGCCACGAGTTGGTTCAGGTTCTGAAAGTTTTTGAAAAACAGCTTAAACTTATTGAGTAGCCCTCAGTTATAATTGTCGGACATGGTCGAGAGATGTAGTTTCTCGTGATCCATTAATTCCAATTGCCCGTGAACGACTCTATACAGCTCCATGACTTTTCGCGCGTCCATCCTCAGCCTTTACCCGGACATGTTTCCCGGCCCTCTTGGCCATTCGCTGGCCGGACGCGCGTTGGAACAGGGAAAATGGGTTTGTGAGGCTACCCAAATCCGGGATTTTGCGACCGGTAAACATAAAAATGTAGATGATACCCCGGCTGGAGGCGGGGCAGGCATGGTGCTTCGGGCCGATGTCTTGGGTCGGGCGATCGATCACGTGACCGGGATCGTCGATAATCGTCCGCGGTTGCTGATGAGCCCCCGTGGCAAGCCATTAACACAGGAACAGGTACGCCTGTTTTCAGCAGCGCCGGGGCTGGTCATTGTCTGTGGCCGTTTTGAAGGGGTCGATCAACGGGTCATCGACGGTCGCCAGTTAGAAGAGGTATCCATTGGAGACTATATCCTGTCGGGTGGAGAAGTCGCTGCAATTACCTTGCTGGACGCTATCGTTCGCCTGCTGCCGGGAGTTATGGGGAACGATGCTTCGGGCGTTTACGAGAGTTTTGAAGATAATCTCCTTGAACACCCTCATTATACAAAGCCTGCTGAGTGGGACGGGCGAACAATTCCTGAGGTCTTGAAGTCCGGCAATCATAAGAAGGTCGATGAATGGCGGCGGGAACAGGCAGTGGAATTAACCAGAGCCAGAAGGCCCGACCTTTTGGATAAATAGGCGGGAAATTCTACAAATTGAAATTTCTGAAGAAAGCCATGCCGAGTTTTCGGTCGCGACCTGCCAGACCCAGCAAATAAGTACTGAAATCGACCGCCTCAACCCGCTTCACCTTGATGGATGTGTCCCGCACCGAACACCGCCACAGGAAGCCAAGCCCTTGGTGGTGGTATCGGCAGGTATTTGAGTGCCAAAGATGTTGAAGATCACTCAAAGGGTCGCTTTTTTCACCCGACTTAAACACGGGAGCCAACCCCGTCATGATCGCCGGTGATGCTGTATCAAACGGGTTTTTATTAAGGTTGTTAACGCCATAACCGCTGAAATTAACCTCCCCATTTTCCTTGAATTTGATTTCCGAGCCTGCACCAAGTCCCCACAGGGTTTTTGGGGCAGAACCACTATTCTTCTTTGCAAAATGTTTTCGGTCAGCTGCGGCCAATTCGCGTAAAGATGAGCGGTAGGCCTGTTGGCCGTTGAAACTGTTGCAATAATAAAAAACGAACAGATGCGTAAAGTGGGAAATAGTTGAACCATTTCTCTTACCGATCACCCAATGGCCTTCATACTCATTTGTCGGCAGGGTTCGTACATCTTCATAATGTTTAAAATAAAGGTCATGCGCCACGCCCCGTTTGCGAGCTCTTTGCTCGCCTCGCATGGAAATGCAGGCAATGAGCGCATATTCGTCAAAAGGTGTTGCAAATACTTTTCTGGACTGTTTTTCCCTCTGGCCGATGAAAATTAAATGGATCAACCCGCGATCCGCATTTTTTATGGCGCTGGACCATTTAACGCCGTCAATGAGATCGTTTGCCAGTTGGAAAACCCGGGACTCCCCTTCACCGCGAGTATAGGATTTTGCGTTGAAGTAGCGTGCCGCAATTGCGGCACCCGCGGCCAAAAGGCTCGTATCAATCGTCGAAAATTTCAGTTCCGTTTTCTTGTGTCTGGTGCCGATCTTGGGATGGATAAAATGGGGATACCAACCACTTGGCGACCGGGTGATTTTAAAGCCGGACGTTTTATCCCGATTCAACAGGTTCGACAGCGTTTTGGCCGCTTTTTCCTCGGCATTGTCAACAACGCCTAAAGCATCGCCGATGGCGAGGGAAATGAGCCCTATTCCTGTTGCCGCAATTGATGAAGCGATATGGGATTGATCATCATCGCCAATGCGAATGGCATCGAGATATTGACCACTTTCAGCAACCCGGAAATGCCTGTCGAACAACAATACAGCGTCGATGAGGCGTGTGCGGATAAAATTATCAGTCTCATTTGGGTCCGGCTTGTCGTCCGCAGCGGAGGCAAACCCGACATTTAACGCGGTACACACTGTCAGGATAAAAGCAAAAAGCCGCATGGGTCTGAACATTCGAAAGAACCTGATGTTGTCGCAAGCCAAAGGAGCATTGCCTATATTAAAGAAGGACCGATCGACATAAAATACACATGACGGTGAAGACCAGCGAGATTGAGGGTCGCCCCAGTCGCCAATTTCTCTTAAAGGCTGGACAAACAACCCCTTTAGGACTATGACGCGCTGGATTTTCGGAAAAACCGAAGAGACGGGTGAATTCGCCTTGGCCTTTTGGTCATCCGGTGGCTGGTGAAACAGATGTTTCATGACAGTATCCGGATCAGGCGCTCTGGCTTGCAAATAATGAAAACAGCGTATGCTAAATGCCTGAAAACAAGGCGGCGGCTACGTGATGAAAAGGTTAGATACGATGAACATCATCCAGCAGCTCGAAGCCGAGCAGGAACAGGCTATTGAAGCCAAACGCCAACTCCCAACATTTTCTCCAGGTGACACGGTCCGCGTTCTTGTACGCGTGACAGAGGGTACCAGAACCCGCGTTCAGGCCTATGAAGGCGTCTGTATTGCGCGCAAGGGTTCCGGTCTGAACGAGAGTTTCACCGTCCGTAAAATTTCCTATGGTGAAGGCGTTGAACGTGTCTTCCCAATTTATTCTCCACTCGTCGAAGGCGTTGAAATTGTTCGCCGTGGTAAAGTCCGGCGCGCCAAACTTTATTATCTACGCGGTCGTCGCGGTAAGTCCGCGCGTATTGTTGAAAATACAGGCGTTCGTTCGAAGAAATTGAACGATGCGGAACGGGCCGCGTTCCTGGCGGAAAAAGAGCGTATGGAAGCAGAAAAAGTCGCAGCCGCGCAGGCATTGGCTGAAGAAAAAGCCGCCGAAGACGCGGCCGCTGCAGCAGCCGAAGCTGAAAAGGCCGCCGCTGAAGCCGCCGCATCGGCAGAAGCGGATGCGGGTGAGGAAAATAAAGACGCATAAGCGCTAACTCTACATTACAGAACTACTGAAAGCGCCGGTTTCGACATTATCGACCGGCGCTTTTTATATGGTGCAGCAAGCCTTGAGTTCCGCTGGTGATTGGTCAGCGACAGTGCAAGCAAGAGCCGAATTAACCGGCACCTGTCTTGATAATCTAGGGCTGCCCCTTTAAGCCAAGCGGCGAACATTATCTGCGTTCCAATCCGGTCCAGCAGGTCTCGAGTACAGGACAAAATTATGGCAAATCGTAAACTTTTTCTTCTCCCCGGTGATGGCATTGGCCCTGAGGCTTTTGCTGAAATGCGCAAAATCATCGATCATATGAATTCGGAAGAGAGTGCCGGTTTTGAGCTGGAAGAAGGCTTGGTTGGCGGTGCCGCCTATGATGCCCACGGGGAATCAATTTCTGATGGGGATATGGAAAAGGCGATGGCGGCGGATGCTGTCATATTTGGTGCAGTAGGTGGCCCGAAATGGGATTCAGTGCCCTATGACCAGCGCCCGGAAGCGGGGCTTTTGCGCCTGCGTAAAGAAATGGAACTTTACGCAAATCTGCGCCCCGCAATCTGTTATCCCGCGCTGGCGGCATCATCTTCCTTGAAACAGGAATTGGTGGACGGATTGGATATTCTTATACTGCGCGAACTGACTGGTGGTGTTTATTTTGGTGACCCCAAAACGATCACAGATCTTGGCAATGGTCAAAAACGCGCGGTTGATACACAAGTCTACGATACGTATGAAATTGAACGTATCGGTGCGATGGCATTTGAACTGGCGCGCACGAGAAGCAACCGCGTTTGTTCGATGGAAAAACGCAATGTCATGAAATCCGGCGTGTTGTGGAATGAAGTTGTTACCGAAACCCACAAACGCGGCTACGAAGATGTTGAACTGACCCATATGCTGGCGGACGCGGGTGGTATGCAATTGGTGCGTCAGCCCAAGCAGTTTGATGTGATCGTCACAGATAACCTGTTTGGTGATATGTTATCCGATATCGCGGCCATGTTAACGGGGTCGCTGGGCATGTTGCCGTCCGCGTCCCTTGGTTCACCTGATCCAATTACGAAAAAGCGCAAGGCCATGTATGAACCGGTGCACGGGTCTGCGCCTGACATTGCTGGCCAGGGCATTGCCAACCCGATCGCCATGATCGCGTCCCTTGCCATGTGTCTGCGTTATTCGTTTGAAATGATTGAACAGGCAGATCGCCTTGAAGGCTCAATTGCACAGGTTCTCGATGATGGTCTTCGTACAGGTGACATCATGAGCGACGGTATGACCCAAGTGGGTACCGTTGAAATGGGCGAAGCGATATTGGCTACCTATGGTGCGTCCGCCGCGTAGGGTGGGACAGGTGGTAACGGGCGGGATTTCACCCTATGTTCGGGTTATGAAAGAAATTCTGATTTCCGCCCTCCTTGCATTAATGGCCTTTGCGGGGCCAGCCCATGGGGCTGACCCGTTAAAGGGTCTGCAGTCGAAGAAACGACCGGTTCTATTGTTTTCCAAGTCCCGTAGCGACGCGGCATTGGACAGGCAAGTTGACCTTTTCCGCGACTACCGGCCCGATTTGCGCGAGCGTAATATCATTGTTCTCAGCACAACCTCGCGAGAGGAGACGCGGTCGGCAATCGGGTATACGCCGATTAACCGGGGCGCGGCGCGGGAACTGCTAAAAAGATTTACCCCCGCTGACCGTGGTTTGACGGTTATTCTCATTGACCTAGATGGAACCGAAAAAGCCCGTTGGCAAAGTGTTGTGGAACCTCAGGAGATTTTTGATCTGATTGATTCCGCCCAACAGCCGGATGATACAGTGAGCAATAATACTGAAAACGGTTAGCGAATTCCGGGCTGTGGGTATTTAATCCATAAATGTCGTAAACGCTTCCACTTCTTCCCGCTCACTGATGAGAGTGTTTTCCACTGCATCCATATCAGCGTGGCCCAATGCCATACCGCAGACCACCACTTCATCATCACAGATATTCAGTTCAGCCCGAATCGCTTTGTGAAACGGTGCAAAAGCAGCCTGTGGGCACGTATCCAGCCCACGACCGCGGGCGGCGGTCATGATATTTTGCAAGAACATGCCGTAATCCAGCCAGGAACCGATCTCCAGTTTTGCGTCAATGGTGAATATCATGCCAATAGGCGCGTCAAAGAAGGTGTAGTTGCGCCCGTGTTGGATATGCATCTTTTCCTTATCGCCCTTTTCGATGCCGAGGAGGGAATATAACCCCCAACCAACGGTGCGGCGGCGCGAGACGTAGGGCTCATGCATGGGGGACGGGTAATAATTATAGACGTAATCCCTTTCGAATACCGGGTCGTTATGGGCGGCAAGCACCGCAGACGACAATCTGTCTTTAGAGTCACCGGTGACCACATAGACTTTCCAGGGTTGCATGTTCGTGCCCGAAGGGGCTCGCGCTGCCGCCCGCAAAATATCGGTTATTTCGTCCCTGGGAACAGCCGTTGGAAGAAATGCTCGAATAGACCGCCGCGAAAGCATGGCGTCGTCGACGAGTTTAGAGTTTGGCATAGGATTAATTCCAAAATTTTATAAATTACTGAAGGGAATGATGTCGAAAATGAAACGTTTCGTCAAATTTCCCGTATCGTGAAATTTCTGTTGATTTTTTCACGATATTGAGGCTCAATACGCCCCGGGAGATTTTGAATGGCTCAGCCGGAACAAAATACTGACGTTGAATTGGATGCTGATGGACAGTCCGTGGCGCTGGGTAATGATGTGCGCGGTTTGCGCAAATCGAGAGGCCTGACTCTCAATGAACTTTCACTGAAAATTGGCCGGTCGGTTGGTTTTATTAGTCAGGTTGAACGGGGCCTGTCGTCCCCTTCTATCGATGATTTACGCGCGATTGCGGCCGCGCTGGATGTGCCGACGAGCTGGTTTTTTGCCAATGAAAGTCAAAACGATGACGAATTGGGCCTGATCGTGCGGGCAGATTCCCGCCGTGTTTTAGGTACGGCTGAAACAGGCATCGTCGAAGAACTTCTGTCTCCTGATCTTGGCGGGTCATTTGAGATATTCCGCTCCGTCTTTCAGCCCGGCGCTGAAATGAAGGCGGACGTTCTGCGTAAGACCGAAGAAGCCGGATATGTCGTATCCGGGCAATTTGAAGTTAGTATCGACGGACATTGGTTTGTACTCAACGAAGGGGATTCCTTTCGTTTTGAAGAAAAACCTTACCGTTGGAAAAACACGGGCGAAGAGCCCGCAATCGTTATCTGGGCCGTAAGTCCACCTGTTTACTAAGAGAAAATCCATGACTGAAACCCCTGAAGCACCTAGAACGAAACTAACCTGCCACGCCCGTGTCGTGATTATCGGTGGCGGCGTTGTTGGAACGTCCTGTCTTTACCATCTGGCAAAAGCCGGTTGGACCGATTGCGTCTTGCTTGAAAAGAACGAATTGACCGCCGGTTCGACATGGCATGCTGCGGGCAATATCCCGACATTTTCAGCCTCCTGGGGAATTATGAATATCCAGCGCTATTCCGCTGATCTTTATACAAGACTTGGTGAAGAAGTTGATTACCCGATGAATTACCATGTGACAGGCTCCATTCGCCTCGCCCATTCAAACGAGCGCATGCAGGAGTTTGAACGGGCCAGAGGCATGGCTAAATATCAGGGCATGGAAATGGAAATGTGTTCCATTGACGACCTGAAAGCTCGTTATCCGTTCCTGGAAACCCACGATCTGGAAGGTGGCCTTTATGATCCGGCAGACGGAGATATTGACCCGGCGCAATTGACCCAGGCCCTCGCCAAAGGTGCCCGTGATATGGGGGCGAAAATTGTCCGCTTCTGCCCGGCTACTGGGGCGAGTTGGGATGGGTCGGAATGGACGATTGAGACTGAACAGGGTTCGATCAAATGTGAATATGTCGTCAATGCAGCGGGTTATTATGCTCAGCGGGTGGCGGAATGGTTCAGGCCCTATGGCGGCCGTACATTGCCGATGATGACCATGAGCCACCAATATCTGCTAACTGATGAGATTCCAGAACTTCAAACTTGGTCGAAAGAGCAAGGTGCGAAACTACCCCTTCTGCGCGATGTCGATTCGTCCTATTATCTGCGTCAGGAAAAATATGGACTGAACCTCGGTCCGTATGAAAATAATTGCAAAGGCCATTGGATGACGCCCGATGACCTCATGCCCCAGGATTTTTCGTTCCAACTTTATCCGGACGATTTGGAGAGGATTGAATGGCATATCGAGGACGCCATGGCGCGGGTTCCCTTGCTGGGTTCTGTTGGAGTCAACAAAGTTATCAACGGCCCGATACCCTATACGCCTGACGGTAACCCGCTGATCGGCCCGATGCCTGGTGTTCCCAAAGCGTTTGAAGCCTGTGTTTTTACCTTTGGAATCTGCCAGGGGGGCGGTGCCGGTAAAGTGCTGGCCGAATGGGTGATCGAGGGCGCGACGGAGCAGGATATGTGGGCGGTCGATCCGCGCCGCTTCACCGGGTTCTGTGATCAGGATTATTGCGATCAAAAAGGTATGGAAGTCTACGGCAATGAATATGCCATGCATTTCCCGCAACACGAATGGCCCGCCGCCCGCAACAAAAAACTATCACCGGTACATGACGAGATACTTGCTGCTGGAGGGCAGATGGGTGCCTACAACGGGTGGGAACGGGCTAATTGGTTTGCAAAAGATGGCGACGATACTTCGGAAGAAGCCACCCATACATGGAGCCGTAAAGGCCCTTGGGAGCAGCGGATTAAAGAAGAATGCGAGGCCGTTCGCGACGGTTGCGGTGTTCTCGACCTGCCCGGTTTCTCCCGTTTTAACTTATCTGGAACAGGCGCGGCTGAGTGGCTCCGAAGACAGATCACGGGCGGGTTGCCGAAAGTTGGCCGTATGAACCTTGGATATTTTGCAGATGATCAGGGGCGGATTGTCACCGAAATGTCGATCATTCGTCATGAAGACGATGTGTTCACGCTCATTACCGCGGCCACTGCGCAATGGCATGATTATGAATGGTTGAAAAAACATCTTGATGATGGACTTACGCTGATAGACCGCACGGAAGATTTTTCTACCTTCATCGTGACTGGACCGAACTCTCGCGAAGTCATGTCTTCAATTGCGGAAGCTGATTTTTCACTGGGCTGGCTCACACACCAATCGGCAAAGGTTGCAGGACAGGACACCTATCTGGCCCGTGTTTCTTTTGCCGGTGAACTGGGTTGGGAGGTTCACGCCCACAACGACAAAATGCCGGTGATTTACGATGCTTTGCTGGATGCAGGCGCCAAACCATTTGGCATGTATGCGCTCAATTCCCTGCGCCTCGAAAAAGGCTATCGCGCGTGGAAGGGAGACCTGTCGACCGATTATACGGTTCTTCAAGGGGGCATGGCCCGTTTTGTGAAATGGGACAAGCCGGAGTTCCGCGGAAAAGTGGCATTGGAAAACGAACGGCAACAGGGATCAGTAAAACGGTTCGTTACATTAATCGTTGATGCAGATGATTGCGACGCGCCTTACATGTCAACGCTTTGGCACGATGGACAAGTGGTTGGTGAAACCACATCCGGTGGGTGGGGTTACCGGATTAATAAGTCTATCGCCCTTGGCATGGTGAAAGCCGGGTTGGAGTTACCGGGTACGGAACTTGAAGTCGAAATTTACGGTCAGCGTTACAAAGCGATGGTTCAGGAAGACCAACCGCTTTGGGATCCGGGTAATGAAAGAATCCGGGCATGACACATATCGTTCTTCTAGATGGGGGCTTGGGGCAGGAGCTGGTGCACCGATCTGCCAATCCGCCATCTCCCCTGTGGTCTGCCCAGGTAATGATGGATGAACCCCATATCGTTGAAGCTGTGCACCGTGATTATATTGAGGCTGGGGCTACAGTGCTGACGCTGAATACCTATTCCGCAACCCCTGAACGGCTCGCCCGGGATGCGGGGGAGGAGTTGTTTGAACCCCTGCAAGCCAAGGCAATCGAAATTGCAAGGGAGGCTATAGGGTCGACGGACGTGATTTTAGGAGGATGCCTGCCGCCCCTGTTCGGGAGCTATAGTCCAGAAGATACTCCTAAATTTGAAATCTGTCTGACAACTTATCGCCGAATTGTGGCGCAGCAAAAAGACGCAGTTGATGTCCTGATCTGCGAAACCCTGTCTAGCGTCAAAGAAGTTCGTGCCGCCGTTCAAGCCGGTGTTGAAAGTGGAAAACCCGTGTGGTGCGGAATGAGTGTCATGGATCAGGACGGGACAAAATTACGTTCAGGAGAACCCATCCTTGATGGGGCATTGGCCGCAAAGGAAGCAGGCGCATCTGCGGTTATGGTCAATTGCTCCTGGCCAGAGGCTGTCACCCAATCCCTGCCGTCACTGGCTCAGGTTGGATTACCCTATGGTGGTTTTGCTAATGCCTTTACCAAAGCGGATGATCTTAATCTTGGTGGTACGGTGGACGTTTTAACGACCAGAGATGATCTGTCTCCCGAACAATATGCAGACCATGTGATGCGCTGGGTTGACGCCGGCGCAACGATTGTTGGCGGGTGCTGCGAAGTTGGCCCTGCTCATATTTCAGTTTTAGCAGAACGCCTGACTGATGCCGGGCATAGGCTTTCAGGACTTCCGTCATGAGCGATAAGAAAAGCATTCCCACTAAAGCCCGTGCCGTTGTCATTGGCGGCGGTGTTGCCGGTTGTTCCGTTGCTTATCATCTGGCCAAACAGGGGTGGAAGGATGTTGTGTTGCTGGAACGCAAGCAATTAACCAGCGGGACGACATGGCATGCGGCGGGCTTGATCGCGCAATTGCGCGCCACAAAGAATATGACCCGGCTGGCGAAATACAGTCAGGAACTCTACGGCGAGTTGGAAGCGGAAACCGGCGTTGCCACCGGCTTTCGTAGATGCGGGTCAATCACGGTTGCGCTGACCGATGAGCGCAAAGAGGAAATTCTGCGCCAGGCGTCCATGGCCCGCGCCTTTGGTGTTGATGTTGAGGAAATCACCGCCGCTGAGGTGAAAGAAAAATATCCGCATTTGAATGTCGAAGATGTAACCGGTGCGGTTTACCTGCCGCTGGATGGTCAGGGCGACCCCGCCAATATTGCACTGGCGATGGCCAAGGGTGCCCGAATGAACGGCGCGAAAGTTCTTGAAGGCATCAAGGTCACGTCAATTGAAAAAGCTGATGGTCGTGTGACCGGCGTTTCATGGTCCCGCGATGGTTCCGATGAGAGCGGTCATATTGAAGCGGATTATGTCGTAAATTGCGGAGGCATGTGGGCTCACGAACTTGGTCGTATGGCGGGAGTCACGGTTCCACTCCATGCATGTGAGCATTTCTATATTGTCACTGAAGCTGTTGAAGGCCTCACGCAACTACCCGTTTTACGGGTGCCGGATGAATGCGCTTATTATAAAGAAGACGCGGGCAAAATGTTGCTGGGGGCGTTCGAACCGGTCTCAAAGCCCTGGGCGATGGATGGTATTCCGGATGACTTCTGTTTCGATCAATTGCCGGAAGATTTTGATCATTTTGAACCGATTCTGGAAAATGCCATAAACCGCATGCCAATGTTAGCTGATGCCGGTATTCACACATTCTTCAACGGGCCGGAGAGCTTTACGCCGGATGACGCCTATCATCTTGGCGAAGCGCCCAATTTGAACGGTTATTGGGTTTGCGCCGGGTTTAATTCTATCGGCATTCAATCGTCCGGCGGAGCGGGCATGGCATTGGCCCACTGGTTGGAACATGGTCATCCGCCGTTCGATATTTCGGATGTTGATATTCGCCGTATGCAACCTTTTCAGGGGAACAAGACCTATCTGTTTGAGCGGTCGAAAGAAACACTTGGTCTGCTCTATGCCGACCATTTCCCTTACCGCCAGATGGCAACGGCCCGTGGTATCCGCCGCACGCCTTTTCATCAACACCTGAAAGAGCAAGGTGCCGTATTTGGCGAGACTGCCGGATGGGAACGGGCAAACTGGTTTGCTGATGAAGGTCAAAAACCGGAATATGACTATTCCTGGAAACGACAGAACTGGTTTGAAAATGCCAGACGCGAACATGAGGCTGTGCGCAATAATGTCGGCATGTACGACATGACGTCCTTCGGCAAAATTCGTGTCGAGGGGCGTGGTGCTGAAGCTTTTTTGAATCATATCTGTGGCAATGATGTCTCTGTTCCAACGGGCAAAATTGTCTACACCCAGTTTCTGAATTCCCGTGGCGGTATTGAGGCGGATGTAACTGTCACGCGCCTTTCGGAGACGGCATATATCGTTGTGACACCGGCGGCGACCGTTCAGCGGGAACTGTCATGGATGAACCGTCACTTGGGCGACCACAATGCGGTGATAGTTGATGTGACATCCGGCGAAGGTGTTCTGGCGGTGATGGGGCCGAATGCCCGCAAGCTTTTGGGAAAAGTATCATCCCATGATTGGTCGAATGATAATCATCCTTTTGGCATGGCCCGTGATATTGAACTTGGCATGGGGCTCGCACGGGCTCACCGGGTAACATATGTTGGTGAGCTTGGGTGGGAACTCTATATTTCCGCCGATATGGCACCTTACGCTTTTGAGGTGGTGCACGAAGCGGGTGAGGCGCTCAATCTGAAGTTATGTGGCATGCATATGATGGATTCCCTGCGCATTGAAAAAGGTTTTCGCCATTTCGGTCATGATATTACGGAAGAAGATCATGTGTTGGAGGCCGGACTTGGGTTTGCCGTCAAAACAGCGAAATCAGACTTTATCGGACGCGATGCTGTGTTGCGCAAGAAAGAAGACGGCCTTGCCATGCGCATGGTTCAGTTGAAACTGAATGATGCGGAGCCCCTGATGTATCACAATGAACCGATCATTCGTGACGGCGAGATTGTCTCCTATGTGACGTCGGCAAATTTTGGACACACATTAGGTGCCTCAATCGGCATGGGATATATCCCATGTAAAGGTGAAACTGCGGCGGATGTTCTTAATTCGTCCTATGAAGTCGAGATAGCGGGAACGCGCGTGAAGGCGGATGCTAGTCTTCGCCCACTCTATGATCCGAAATCCGAACGGGTGAAGGCCTAGACAATATCAGCAACAGTCAAGGGAAATTGAATGATGGATCAGGAAGATAAAGCCAGCCTATTTCGCGAAATGCACCGCCCCGGTGACCCGTTTATTTTACCCAACGCCTATGATGTTGGTAGCGCACGAATGCTGGTGGCGCTCGGTGCTAAAGCGATAGCGACAACAAGCAGCGGATTTGCCTTTACCGTTGGTCGACCTGATATGGGCAATGTTACCCGCGATGAGATGCTGGACCATTGTGAAGATATTGTGCGCGGT
This sequence comes from uncultured Rhizobiaceae bacterium, assembly GCA_951813045.1. Lineage (GTDB taxonomy): Bacteria > Pseudomonadota > Alphaproteobacteria > Rhizobiales > Rhizobiaceae > Pseudahrensia. Next base: position 4,005,186 of record CATOTF010000002.1, on the reverse strand, counting down.
GTTGGCGTGCCGGTAAGCGCTGATCTGGAAAATGGATATGCCCATGATCCCGACGGGGTTGCGGAAACCGTCCAAATGGCCGCTGAAATCGGCCTAGCGGGTTGTACGCTGGAAGATACGACAATGGATGCTTCAAAACCATCTTATGATTTTGACATAGCCGTTGCCCGTATGGCCGCAGCAGTGGAGGCAGCGGAAGCCCTTCCGTTTGATTTCACGATTTGCGCCCGTGCGGACGGTATGCTGGTTGGTTCCTATGATGTTGATGAGGCCATTCGACGCCTTCAGGCTTATGAAGAAGTCGGAGCTCACTGTCTTTACGCGCCGATGCCACCGTCCCTTGAAGATATGACGCGTATTTGTGCATCTGTATCCACCCCGGTGAATGCCCTGTGCGCAGGGCGGTTTACGAAATATTCCCGCGACGATTTTGCCCGCACCGGTGCCGCCCGTATTTCGATTGGTGGATCACTTGCCCGTGTCACCCACGGCGTGGTGGCCGAGATCGGTACCGCCATTTTGAGCAGTGGGGATTTTTCAGGTCTTGGTGGGGCGATGTCCGGTGCTGAAACCGATAAATTACTGAAGGCCGGCGAGGCCTGACGATACAATAGATTACTCAACCGTTCTGGGAGATGAACATGAGCATTGTGGAAGAAACACCAACACCTCAACCCAGACGATCAGGCCGCGCAGGTGGCAGACAGGCCCGCCGCGATATGCGGGCAGCTCCCCTAACAGAAGATGTTCGTCCCGTTAGGGCCGGAATGCAGGGCGGAACCTACCGCCCCCTTTCAGACATTGATGTTGAAAAAATCCATGAAGCTGTTCTCGATGTTCTGGAGAATATCGGCCTGTCGCAGGCGACCCCAACTTGTATCGAAGCCTGCGAACGGGTCGGCGCCATTATGAGTGACGACGGCCGGCTCCGTTTCCCCCGTAATGTTGTTCTTGATACGGTTAAAAATGCCAATAGGGATTTTGCCCTCCATGGTCGTGACCCCAAACACGACCTCCATCCCAATGGTAATAAGGTTCATTTTGGAACGGCTGGTGCTGCTGTTCACGTCGTCGACGTGGAGAAAAATGAATATCGCGAAAGCTATTTGCGCGATGTTTATGATGCAGCCCGCATTGTTGAGGGTCTCGATAATATCCATTTCTTCCAGCGCCCCATGGTGGCGCGGGATGTTATCGATCCGCTAGAAATGGATTTGAACACTTTATACGCCTGCCTCTCCGGCACCACCAAACATGTTGGTACATCTTTTACGCTGGCCGAATATGTGCCGGAAGCGTTGGAGATGATGTATAAGGTTGCCGGTGGCGAAGAGGCCTTCCGGGCTCGCCCATTTGTTTCAAACTCTAATTGTTTCGTCGTGCCGCCGCTACGTTTTGCTGCGGACGCCTGCGATGTGTTGGAAGAATGTGTGAAAGGCGGCTTGCCGGTTTTGCTTCTTTCGGCCGGGCAGGCGGGTGCCACGGCACCTGCAGCAATCGCTGGCGCAGTGGTTCAGGCTACGGCTGAGGTTTTGGCAGGACTGGTTTATGTCAACGCGTTGGTTCCCGGTCATCCGGCGATATTTGGCACATGGCCATTTGTGTCCGACCTGCGCACAGGCGCCATGTCCGGGGGCTCCGGTGAACAGGCGCTGCTCACCGCTGCATGTGGCCAGATGGCGAATTATTATGACCTGCCGGGCGGGTCAGCTGCAGGCATGTGCGATGCAAAAATGCCCGATATCCAGGCCGGTTGGGAAAAAGGTATCGCCTATGTTCTTGCGGGCATGGCTGGTACAAATATGGTTTATGAGGCGGCCGGTATGCATGGTTCGCTAATGGGTTTTTGTCTGGAAAGCCTGTTTCTTGATAATGACGCGCTTGGACAAGCCATGCGCTGTGTGCGCGGTATCGAAGTAAACGAATCGACACTCTCAATCGACGCCATGCGCGATGTATGTGTGGATGGTCCCGGCCATTATCTCGGCCACGGTCAGACTCTGGACCTGATGCAGAAGGATTATTTCTATCCCGATCTGGCAAACCGATTCAGCCCGAAAGAATGGGCTGAACTGGGTAAACCCGACATTATTAAACTGGCCATTGAGCGCAAACGCAAAGTGCTTGAAGAGTTTTTTCCAGATCACGTTGAAGAGGTGATCGACCGGGAGTTACGGGAGCGATTCGCGATCCACCTGCCAAGGGAACAAATGCGCCCTGCATAGAAATAAGGATTATACCGCCACGGTGAGTTTACCCGTAACCTTGTGACGATCGATAAATCCTTGCACTACTCCAGTTGCTCGGGCATCTTCGACAAATGCCTGTAGGAATTTCTGGCTGATTTCGTTTTTCTTTTGTGTACCAAGGGCCTGTTTAACGCTCATATAACGGCCATCGAGAATACGCGAACCGTCGATGGCTTTAGCATTGTCAATCAATGCGGGTCGCAATCCTGCCAAAACCTCAAGATTTTCTTTAGCAAACATCGCTGCTGTTTCAGGCAAGCCTTGTGCGCGAACAAGCTTCGCGTTTTTCAACGTACGGCTGAGAAATAGATCATAAGCAGAGCGATTGGAAACTGCGATACGAATGCCGGGTTGATCAACCTCTTCCATAGTTTGAATGGTTGATTCGCTGCGAACCAGATACGTCCCCTCTATCTCGCAATAGGCATCTGTAAATGAGATTGTTTTTGCCCGTTCTGCTTCCTGTGCGATTAGGCCTATATCCACGTTTGCATTTGTGATGGCGTCGGCGGTAAGCCCAACTTGCTCAAAGCAATGGTATTCCACGGGAACGCCGAGCTGTTCCGCTATGGCTGCACCCATATCGGGGGAAATGCCGACCGGGGTTCCGTCATCCAATCTGTTAGTAACCAGAAGAATGTTGCTGAGATTTACACCGACTCGCAAAACGCCTGTAGATGCGAGTTCAGCCCTTACTTGCTCAATCATGGCTTATCCAGGGAATTAATTTTGTACCCTTGTCATTGCTGTTTTTCAACAGTTGATCAACTTTCCCTTGTTCGTTCCAGTTAATACCGCAACCCCTACTTTATGTTCGAGGTACTTGTCCCTATAAAGCAGGTGCTCCTGCAAACTGGAACCACCTCCCAATCCATGGCTATCAAAAAAATACTCGTCGCTAACCGCTCCGAAATCGCTATCCGTGTCTTTCGTGCTGCTAATGAACTGGGCTTAAAAACCGTCGCCATCTGGGCGGAAGAAGACAAGCTTGCCCTTCACCGGTTCAAGGCGGATGAGGCCTATCAAATTGGTACGGGACCCCATCTTGATAAACCCATGGGACCAATTGAGAGTTACCTTTCAATTGAAGAAGTCATCCGCGTTGCGAAATTATCGGGCGCTGATGCTATTCATCCGGGCTACGGCTTGCTGTCGGAAAGCCCGGAATTTGTGGACGCTTGTGAAGAAGCAGGCATTACTTTTATCGGCCCAAAAGCCGAAACCATGCGGTCGCTCGGTAATAAGGTTGCCGCGCGAAACCTGGCCGTGTCTGCTGACGTTCCCGTCGTGCCGGCAACGAAACCTCTACCGCTTGATTTGAAGAAAATCACGAAGATGGCTGATGAAATTGGTTATCCGATTATGTTGAAAGCTTCATGGGGCGGTGGCGGACGGGGTATGCGGGTTATCCGCTCTGCCGAAGATCTTGAAAATGAGGCGCTGGAGGCGCGACGTGAAGCCGCCGCCGCTTTCGGTAAGGATGAAATTTATCTCGAAAAACTGGTGGAGAATGCTCGCCATGTGGAAGCTCAAATTCTGGGTGACGGGCAGGGAAATGCTGTTCATCTGTTCGAGCGTGATTGTTCCGTCCAGCGTCGTAACCAGAAAGTTGTGGAACGGGCGCCAGCCCCTTATCTGAGCGAAGAACAGCGCGAGGAACTTTGTGGTTACGCACTGAAGATAGCCAATAAGACGAATTATCTGGGAGCCGGTACAGTCGAATTCCTGATGGATATTGATTCGGGCGCTTTTTATTTTATCGAGGTGAACCCCCGAGTTCAGGTGGAACATACGGTCACCGAAGAAGTCACCGGTATCGATATTATCAAGGCACAAATCCATCTGGTGGACGGCCACAAGATCGGTACCAAAGCATCCGGTGTTCCAAAACAGGAAGACATCAAGCTCAACGGCCACGCGCTACAATGTCGTATTACAACCGAAGACCCGGAGCAAAATTTCATTCCTGATTATGGGCGTATTACGGCCTATCGTGGAGCGACCGGATTTGGTATCCGGTTGGATGGCGGTACCGCTTATTCGGGGGCCGTTATCACGCGTTTTTATGACCCCCTCCTTGAAAAAGTAACCGCATGGGCGCCAACACCGGAGGAAACTATTTCCCGGATGGACCGGGCGTTGCGCGAATTCAGAATTCGGGGGGTCGCAACCAACCTGACGTTCCTTGAGAACATCATCACCCATAAAAAGTTCCGCAATAATACGTACACAACAAAGTTTATCGATACCACGCCGGAGCTGTTTCACGAAGTTAAACGTCGCGACCGGGCGACGCGTCTGCTCAATTATGTGGCGGATGTATCGGTCAATGGCCATCCTGAAGCGCGCGACCGGGCCATGCCGAAAGCCGATGCGCCGACTCCCATCGCGCCTTGGTTTGAGGGTGATGTTAAAGCGGGTACCCGCCAACGACTGGAGAAGGACGGCCCGGAAGCATTTTCCAAATGGATGCGTAAGCAGAAGAAGGTTCTGATTACCGATACGACCATGCGAGACGGCCATCAATCGCTGTTGGCCACCCGCGTGAGGACCCACGATATTGCTAATGTCGCCGGAGCTTATGCTAAAGCGCTGCCCGAACTCCTGTCACTGGAATGCTGGGGTGGCGCAACATTTGATGTTGCCATGCGCTTTTTAACGGAAGACCCTTGGGAGCGCCTGGCACTGGTGCGCGACAGGGCACCGAACCTGTTGCTGCAAGCGTTGGTGCGTGGCTCAAACGGTGTTGGTTACACGGGTTATCCCGATAACGTTGTGCGCGAATTCATTCAGGAAGCCGCTAAAGGTGGAGTTGATCTGTTCCGCGTGTTCGACTGCCTGAACTGGGTTGAGAACATGCGCGTATCAATTGACGCCATTCTTGAGACCGGAAAACTCTGCGAAGGGGCGATCTGTTATTCAGGTGACCTGCTCGATCAGAATCGTCCGAAATATAATCTTGACTATTACCTCAATCTCACCCGGGAGCTGGACAAGGCCGGGTGCCATATCATTTGTATCAAGGATATGGCCGGGTTGATGAAGCCTGCCGCAGCGACCAAACTGTTCAAGACGCTTCGTCAGGAAACCGACCTGCCGATTCATTTCCACACCCATGATACGTCGGGTATTTCAGCAGCAACTGTGCTTGCTGCGGTAGACGCTGGTGTAGACGCCGTTGATGCGGCCATGGATGCATTTTCAGGTGGCACGTCGCAACCCTGTGTCGGGTCTATTGCCGAAGCGCTGAAAGGAAATAAACGCGATCCGAAACTGGATACGGACGCCATCCGCGAAATTTCACTTTATTGGGAACAGGTGCGTGCTCAATACGCAGCCTTTGAAAGTGACGTAAAAGCACCGGCATCGGAAGTTTATCAGCACGAAATGCCCGGCGGCCAATATACCAATTTGAAAGAACAGGCTCGGTCGCTCGGCCTTGAAACCAAATGGACGAAAGTTGCCAAGACCTATTCGCAGGTCAACGAGATGTTCGGGGACATCGTTAAGGTTACGCCTTCGTCCAAAGTTGTGGGCGATATGGCACTGATGATGGTCAGCCAGGATCTCACAATTGCCGATGTGGAAGACCCGAAAAAAGATATCGCATTTCCGGATTCTGTGGTGTCGCTGATGCGGGGTGATCTTTCACGTCCGGCGGATGGTTTTCCGAAGAAAATCCAAAAGAAAGTGCTCAAGGGCGAAAAACCTTTGAAGAAACGCATCGGTGCACTCCTGAAACCGGCCAATTTGAAAAAAGAACGTAAAGCTGCGGAAAAAGCGGTTGGTCGCAGCGTGAATGATCAGGAATTTGCGTCCTATTTGATGTACCCAAAGGTCTTTGCCGATTACGCGCTTATGCAGACGGCCTATGGGCCCACCAGTTCCCTGCCGACGCCGAATTATTTCTACGGCATGAAAGCGGGCGATGAAATTCGCGTTGAGATTGAACAGGGAAAACTGCTGCTCATCCGCTGTCTTGCATTTGGTGATATGGATGATCAGGGCATGGTTACCGTGTTCTTCGAGTTGAACGGCCAGCCAAGGCGGGCGCGGGTGCCTGATCGTTTGCACGGCGGAGATGCCATTGTTACCCGCTCCAAAGCGGAAGAAGGCAATGTCTCTCACATCGGCGCGCCGATGCCGGGGGTGATTTCGACCATCATGGTGGAAGCCGGGCAGGATGTTGCCGCAGGTGACGTGATTTGCTCCATCGAAGCCATGAAAATGGAAACTGCGCTCCATGCAGAACGGGATGGTAAAATCGCTGAAGTGCTGATTAAACGGGGTGACCAGATTGACGCGAAAGACCTCTTGGTGCGGTTGGAAAGTTAATCATGCCGTTTCATAATTAGGTGGAAACGGTGGCTGCGAAGAGCAGTCCAGCGCTATTGCGTCGTGCCCGCGCAAGTATTTGGTAAAACCAAATTGCTGTGAGCGCAAAAGTAACAACGCCTTATATTAAGGCGTTGGACGCATATCGTCGATCAGTGCTTTGACCAGTTGCAGAGTGCATTTTACCATGACATCGACACCTTGCTCGGTGGGATGGATGCCGTCGGGTAGCGTCATGCCCGGTTGTGTTAAAACGCCGTCAAGGAAGAACGGGTAGAGGGGCAGTTCGTATTTATCCGACAGCCGTTTGTAGATTGGATTAAACGCTGCAGCATAATCTTCCCCCATATTGGGGGGCGCCAGCATGCCAATTAACAGGACCCGGATATCCCGCTCAAGAAGTTGACGAATTATTGTGTCCAGATTTTCTTCGGTTTTTTCGGGCGGTAGGCCGCGCAATGCATCGTTAGCGCCCAGTTCTAGAATGACGGCATCTGTCCCATCGGGCACCGACCATGCGAGGCGTGACAGGCCGCCGCTTGAGGTATCTCCGGACACACCCGCCCCAATAATTTTTGCAGGGATCTCCTCTTTATCAAGCGCCTGTTGTAATTTGTCGGGATAGCCTTGGCCTTGCGGTAATTGGTAACCGGCGACGAGACTGTCACCCAGGACCACGATATTGGGACCGGCAATAGTTTCTTCCTGTTGCGCGGAAGCTGAGGTTAAATTTGCCAGAAAAATGAGCAAAATAATGAGAAAACATGCTCGAATTCGGGAAAATGATGCGTAAAATACCGAGTCTGTCTGAAATTTAATGTTCAACACTTTGACATTCCTCTCTCAGAATCCATATCAGGCGGAACGCCTGAACCAAAATTACATATTCGTATGTTAATCTATGTGAGTCGGAACGGGTCTGACAAATAGGAATTGCGGGAGCACCATGCCAGAATCTGAAACACAATCGTCAAAGCCCGTCATCTCGCTCGACGATATTCACCTGACATTGGGGGAAGGGGCATCCAAGGTTCACGTTTTACGCGGCATCTCTCTCGATGTACCTTCGGGTAAAAGTGTCGGTGTTGTTGGTCCTTCCGGTTCCGGTAAATCGACATTATTGATGGTGATGGCCGGCTTGGAACGAGTCGATTCCGGTAAGGTTGTATTGGCGGGTGAAGATTTTTCCAAACTGGATGAAGACGGGTTGGCGGCATTTCGGGGTCGTAACATCGGCATCGTGTTCCAGTCGTTTCATCTGATCCCGAATATGACGGCGCTGGAAAATGTTGCAGTTCCACTGGAATTGGCCGGTGACCGGGACGCATTTTCAAAAGCGAAACGGGAACTTGAGGCAGTTGGACTTGGGGAACGGTTAAGCCATTACCCCTCACAGATGTCGGGTGGAGAACAGCAACGTGTCGCTATGGCGCGAGCGCTGGCGCCCGACCCCAAGATTCTGGTTGCGGATGAACCGACTGGAAACTTGGATGAAGATACCGGCGCACAAATTGCCGAGTTGCTTTTTGCAAAACAGCGGGAGCGGGGCACAACTTTGGTACTTGTCACTCACGACCCGTCATTGGCAGCGCAATGCGATGTGACGCTTCGGGTGCGAGCCGGGGAAATTGAAGAACAACAGCTACCGACTAAAACATCCAAGAAAACTGCAGCATGAGCGTCACCTCATCAAGCCCGGCTGATTTTTCGCTGGCGATCAAATTTGCCCTGCGGGAGCTGCGTGGTGGTCTTTCCGGGTTTTATGTATTTTTAGCCTGTATCGCGCTGGGAGTTGCTGCCATTTCAGGCGTTAACGCCGTGGCCCTGTCCATAACATCCGGCATTACTCAGGAAGGTAAAACCTTGCTGGGGGGCGATGCGGCTTTCAAGACGACCCAACGTACTGTGAGCGATAAAGAGCGCGAATGGCTTGAGGGAAAAGGTAGAATTTCTCAAGCGGCCACCATGCGGGCCATGGCTCGCCTACCCGACGGTTCCGACCAATCCCTGATCGAGTTGAAAGCAGTTGGAGAAAACTGGCCTCTGGATGGCAAGCTGATAACCGAACCAGCGAATACTGCACTTGATGATTCACTTGTTGTCGACGCGGTATTGCTCAGCAGACTTGGTTTGAAAATTGGCGACACGTTGAAAATCGGGTCCGCAGAACTGACAATTGGCGCAACGATTGTTGATGAGCCGGACCGGGTGTCCGAAGGTATAGCTATTGGCCCTAAAGTGATCATGAGCCGCAGTTCGCTTGATGCAACAAAACTTATTCAGCCGGGGTCTCTGGTCAGTTGGACGACACGGTTAAACCTTGATGACGCAAGCGAAGAAAACCTCACGGCTGTGATAGCGGAGGCGAAAGACAAGTTCCCGGAATCCGGTTGGCGTATTCGCTCTCGTGCCAATGCAGCACCGGCCCTGACCCGAAATGTGGAACGATTTTCACAATTTTTGACGTTGGTTGGTCTGACAGCTTTGATCGTTGGCGGGGTTGGTGTCGCTAATGCGGTGCGCGCCTTTCTCGATACCAAAAATAATGTAATCGCGTCCTTCAAGAGCCTTGGGGCACCAGCTCGGTTTGTCTTTTCCGTCTATCTCATACAAATTTTGACTCTGGCCGTGATTGGCATTGCAATCGGTTTGGTTATCGGTGCGCTCCTGCCCATTGTGGCGAAATCTGCGCTGGCGGGTATATTACCGGTTGGCTCCGCATCCGCGTTTTACCCCGATGCCCTGCTTATCGCGGTGGCTTACGGGTTGCTGACTGCCCTTGCCTTTGCCCTTTGGCCTTTGGGACAGGCGCGTGATGTTCCGGCGACTGCATTGTTTCGTAATGCCGGCCGGGAAACAGCGCCCTGGCCACGGGCGGTCTACCAGATTGCCACGGCGTTTGTCGTTTTATTACTCGCTGGTCTTGCCATTTATCAAGCGGGTGATCAGCGTGTGGCGCTTACGTTTGTCGGCGGTATCGCCTTTTCCTTTGTGCTTTTGCGTGGTGTATCAATCGGCATTCAAGCGATTGCACGTAGCATGCCACAAGTGAAGTCTGCCCCTTTACGCCTTGCAATTGGCAACATTCACCGCCCTGGAGCGCTCACACCATCCGTTGTATTATCGCTCGGCCTTGGACTGGCCCTGCTGGTGGCTTTGGCCTTGATTGACGGGAATTTGCGCAATCAGATTTCCTCGAATATCCCTGAAAAGGCGCCCGATTTCTTTTTTGTCGATATTCAATCGGCCGAGTTTAAAAGTTTCAAGACATCACTTGCTGAAATAGCACCAAAAGGCGAAGTGCAAACGACCCCCATGTTGCGGGGGCGCATTATCTCGATAAATGATGTTCCGGCTTCTAAGATTAAGGCGAAAGAGGGTGGAGAATGGGTCCTGCGCGGTGATCGCGGGATAACATATTCTCCAACAAAACCTCCCAATGCGTCGCTCGCCGACGGGAAATGGTGGGATGAAGACCACAATGCTGAAAACCTTGTTTCTTTTTCCGCAGAAGAGGCCGGAGAAGTTGGTGTCAATGTGGGGGATAAATTGACGATCAATGTCCTGGGCCGAAATATCAGCGCTAAGGTAGCCAACCTGCGCAATGTCGAATGGCAGTCCATGTCGATGAATTTCGTCATGGTCTTCTCACCAAACACATTTGCCGGTGCGCCTCACGCCCATCTTGCAACCCTGCGGGTGGGCGAAACAACCTCGCTTGATGAAGACGAATCGGCGCAGCAGGTGCAACGGGACGGCGAGATTTTAAAAGCCGTTACCACCCAATTTCCAACAGTTACCACGGTTCGGGTGCGTGATGCGCTCAATGCGGTCAACGATCTGATAGCACAATTGGCGACAGCCATACGCGCTGCTGCCCTATTGGCATTAGCGGCTTCAATCCTCGTTCTCGGGGGCGCGCTTGCGGCAGGCAACCGGGCGCGGGTTCACGATGCGGTTGTTCTCAAGACTCTTGGAGCGACCCGGCGTGTTTTAATAAGCGCATTTGTGACAGAATATGCACTGCTGGGAGCGGCAACCGCCCTGTTTGCGCTCTTGGCCGGTGGATTGGCTTCCTGGTTTGTCATCGACGGGATAATGAACTTTACATTCACGTTTTTACCGGAGGTTGCGTTTTTCACCGTATTAGCTGCGCTGGTGTTTACCGTAGGGTTTGGCTTGATTGGAACGTGGCGGGTATTGGGCCAAAAAGCTGCACCAGTGCTGCGCGAACTGTAAGCTAACCAAAAATTAACCGAAGATTCGGTCTATTGGTCTATGACATGGGTGTGAACGGGCTATAAAGCCTTGAAAAAAACACGCATTGACCTCATATTGAGGCAAATCCAGGTGCAATAGTGCATGCTGGGCCAAACTGTTAACCGCCTGACCGCATTCATTGTATGTGTGGTCTGAACTCACAGAGGGGTCAAAATGGCAGACTATCGTGATCAAATTCAAACGCGTGCCGGTGCTGGTGCCAGCACCGATATCGACGAGGGCCTGCGCAGCTATATGCTGGGCATTTACAACTATATGGCATCTGCGATTGGGCTGACTGCAGTCGCGGCATTTGGCACGGCTACATGGGCGTCCAACAATCCTGCTGTCGCCAATGCGCTTTATAACAGCCCGCTAAAATGGGTCATCATGCTGGCTCCACTGGCATTTGTTCTGGTGATTTCTTTTGGCATGAACAAATTATCGAAATCGGCAATGACCGGCATTTTTTATGCTTTTGCTGCCGTGATGGGCGTATCCATGTCATGGATATTCCTGGTCTTTAACATCCCGTCCATCGTTCAAACGTTTTTTGTAACAGCAACAGCCTTTGGTGCTCTGAGCCTTTATGGTTATACAACAAAACGCAGCCTTTCAGGCATGGGTACATTCCTGATGATGGGTCTGTTCGGCCTGATCATTGCATCCATTGTCAATATCTTCATGCAATCGGGTGCATTGGCATTCGCCATCAATGTGATTGGTGTTCTGATTTTTGCTGGCTTGACGGCTTACGATACTCAACGTCTCAAAAATACATATGATGCTGTGGCCGGTAATGCTGAGATGATTGCTAAATCGTCTATCATGGGCGCGCTGAGCCTTTACCTGAACTTCGTGAACATGTTCATGTTCCTGCTTCAGTTCATGGGTAACCGCGAATAGGCGCTTCCAAAGCGTGATTTGATTAAGGGCGTCCTAGCGGGCGCCCTTTTTTATTGGATGAGTAATTTGTCAATGCAACAATATGAATTCAGACCGCACACACCTGACTTTTTGATCTAAGGAGTTGGATCATCTCTCTATGGGCTTGATCCTGATGGGGTGTTGTTTGGATATTTCGTGATTTGATTTAGGTCATTTATGCATTGCCCAACTATTAACATCGTATTCAGCGTAATCCATGAAAATGTACGAAAACCTTGTGGCATGAACCATGGGGTTGTTAAAAGAACCAGCTGACACGGTTCGGGCGTTCGAAGTGCCTCGTCTGCACTTAAAACTCTGTAAAAACTAGAGAAGCCGACTCCAGACTTCCAATTTTTTGATGGGTAGCGTGTTGTTGTCAAATTTCAATTTCATACATATACTAAATATGTAATCTATGTATATTTGTATTTGATATGAATCTTCGGCAACTTGAAGCGTTTCGGGCGACAATAGAAACAGGCTCCATTACTGCGGCCTCTCAGGCACTTCACGTCTCTCAACCAAGTGTTAGCAGGTTGGTCGCGGATTTGGAGCGTTCGGTCGGATTTGCTCTGTTTTTGCGCCAGGGGCGAGGGCTTGTTGCAACGGTAGAAGCCCGGCGTTTTTATCAAGCTGTCGATTCTGTATTTATGGGTATCGATCGATTAAGCGAGTTGGCAAAAGTTATCCAGACAACCGCGGGTGGTGTTGTCTCTATTGGCGTAATCCCGACATTTTCCCAGTCGGTCTTACCGGAATCTGTTGCGCAATTGTACAAGGCTCGAAGAGATATTCGCTTCATGCTTTCGACGCGCAACACTCCAGCGATCGTGGACGCCGTGCGCTTACAACAATTTGATCTTGGCATTGTTGGCAGAGAACCACCCTATGAAGGGGTTGAGATTCTGTTCGAATCCCGTTTCCCCTATGTTTGTCTTTTTCGTGATGACCATGATCATGCTCAAAATGAGGGTGCGGTCGATCTCGATGAATTGGCACAAAATGAGAGTTTTATAACGTTTGGCGGCGCATTTCCTGACGAAATGTCTGGAATGGACGGCGAGCTATCCAGCCGTCTTCGTGACAATTCTCGCATCAGCGCCACCAATATGCCGGCAGCCGCTGCACTAACGCGCGAAAGCGGCGCGATTTCCATAGTGGACCCTTTTTCTGCCAGGCTGGCGATTGCTATCGGGGGAGTAAAGGCGCGCCCAATTAGGCAACCACTCTCCTATCATGTTTCGATTATTACAAAGGGGCGCAACACGCTTTCAATGGAAGCGAAGGAACTGCTTGAGATTCTCGCCGAACGTCTGGAGAACCAGAAGGCATCGACGACTAATCCATAGGGAAATTGCATCACTCGCCCAATATTCTTTATTTGTTGAATGAATGAATTTTTCTTAGACTTTTGGGGTATTCGCGAATAGACGGCGCTCGTTCAAATGAGTTCGGTTGTTAGATATCATCGAAACATATTTGAGCTCTGGTTCTGTGTGGTTCCGTATTGTTTATTCAACAAGACGAATAGGCGCCAACCTACACCAGACACCGAGCCGCCAATGATGGCTCGCAATTTAATGGGAGGACTAGACATGAAACACACTAAAAACAACCGCCGCACCTTTACCAAATTATCATTGGCCGTTGCTCTGGCTGCAGGAACATTCGTTTCCATCGGCTTGCAATCGACTCAGGTACAGGCTGAAGAAATCGTTGCTAAACTGGCGTTCCACTGGAACCCGAAACACCACAGTGCAAAACATGCCATACTATTTGCTGAAGAAGTCAACAAACGTGCTGCCGGTAAACTGAAAATCGAAGTTTTTCCATCGGGTCAACTGTTCGGTATTCGCGAAATCCTGGGTGGCGTAACATCGGGTGCGGTTCAAATGGGCGGGATTGTGCCAATTGTGTCATTTCCACCGATCAACAAGAACTACAATGTTGCCGCCTTTCCTCAGCTCTTTCAGAGTTATGAGCAGCAGAGAAACTTTTTTAATACAGACCCGGTCGGCAAAAAGCTCTGGGACGATATTACAAAGAAAACCAATACGACACTTTTGATGTACGATCCGGTTGGCCCGGTTATGACGTTCTCGGGCAAACCACTCGACAGTCTTGCTGCAATGAAAGGGCTCAAAGCCCGGGCATTGCTTAAGAGTGAGCGCCCCCGTTGGTCCGCAATGGGTGCGAATGCGGTCTCCCTTCCTACACGTGAAGTGTATACCTCATTGCAAACTGGCCTGATTGACACGCTCAACACGCCTCCAGGAAGTGTTGAAGCATACAGCTGGTGGGAATATCTCAACCACGCACAACTTCCCTATCAGTTCTTTTCTGATGCTTATGTGATGGCAAATTCCACCTGGTTCAATTCGCTTGACCCAGAGCTGCAAAAAATACTCAAAGATGTCGGCAAGGAAATGGGTAACCTGTCAACCGCAACAATTCTAGAAACCGGCGACAAGACTATCGCGGCATTTAAGAAACGTGGCGGCACCGTTATCACATTAGCGGGCGACGCGAAGGCAGAGTTCGACACCATGATGGCAGATAAAGTTGTGCCTGAAATGAAAGACCTGTTTGACGAAAGCGTGTTGGAGGCAGCACGCAACTTCGTAAAATAACGCCATTGTTCCTCTGGGCAGACCACAACGCGTTGTTTGTCCAGAGGTAATCCTTCTGCCCCATTTTTGAGAATATTCCATGGTATTTATTCTGATCTGGCTGCGAACAGTCAACAGACTGATCAGCACCCTGTCATCTGTATTGGGAATATTTCTTGTCGCCGTTATCGTTTGCGCCCTGACTGCCAGCGCAGCAACGCGATATCTCACCGGCATCGGGTATGACTGGTTGATCGAACTGCCGCCTATGTTGGTCCCATGGCTTGTCTTTCCCCAATTGGGCCCACTCCTGAAATCCGGTTCTCATATCAGCGTTGATGTAGCACAAGCCTACGTAGGTGAGGTTGGAAGAAAACGCCTTCGCTTGTTTACATTTGTAACTACTTTTTTTGCCGCCTGTGTTTTCGTTGTCGCGAGTTTGGACGCAGTACAATTGTTCCGCCAACTCGGACAGGTTGTAGAGCTCGAAGTAGAATTTCCCATTTGGTATTTATACGCCGCCTTTCCGGTGGGCTTTACCATTCTTGCCCTATTTGCTTTGGAGTTGTTTTTGGCAGAACTGTTGAGCATGCCGGATGAAGGGGCGCAAAAAGAGGAGGTGATGGCGTGAACCTTGTTGCTTCACTCGTTGGCCTTGTCCTCCTTGCGCTCGGTATACCCATTTTTCTCGTCTTTGGTATTGGCGGCGCCATGTCCGCCATCCTTGCGCTTAACCTGCCCTGGTCAACATTGATCCAGGTCTCGTTCGGCTCAATGACCAAACATGTCCTCGTCGCCGTTCCGCTATTCATATTTGCCGGCATGGTCATGCTGCGCGGTGGCATGGCCGGGCGGCTGGTCAATTTTGCAGTGGCATTAGTTGGTCATTGGCCTGGAGGGTTGGGCATCGGGATGGTTCTGGCCATGGGTTTTTTCGCGGCATTTTGCGGTTCAATCCTTGCCGCGATTACCGCAGTTGGTACCATTATGATGCCGAGAATGATCGAGGAAGGGTATCCAAAGCCGTTTGTTATCGTTCTAGCCGCCTCCGCTGGCCTTTTGGAGTCGCTCATTCCTCCCTCTAATGCTGCAATCCTGTTCAGCGCATTGACGAATGTTCCAGTGTCAAAAACATTTGCTGCGGGCGCCATCCCCGGTCTGATATTACTTTTCTTTCTCGTCATTCTCGTGGTTTGGAAATGTCGCGACCTGCGCAGCTCAAAAAGAGCTACAGGCAGGGAAAAGCTTGTGGCGTTCTGGCAAGCGATCCCCAGCCTCGTCACGCCGATCATTATTTTGGGCGGAATTTACGCTGGTCTGATGACACCTTCTGAAACAGCAGCGGTTGCGGGTATCTGGGCTATCCTCATTGGGTTTCTGGTGCATCGGGAATTGACCGTCTCGGGGGTAATCGAGTCACTACGCCAAACAGCTGCAATCACAGCGGTAATTTTCTCGATCATCGCAATGGCCACGTTCCTGTCGGTCGTGCTGACCTACAGTCAGGTGCCTCAGGCTATTATTTCTTACTTCACTATCTTTGGCGATTCACCATTGATGTTCTGGTTTACGCTCGCAGTCATTTGCCTGATACTCGGCACCTTTATCGAAATTGTCCCTGTGTTCTATCTGACGGTTCCGATCTTCGCAGCGATCGTCTTTTCTTTGAAGCTCGATATTCTCCACCTCTATGTTGTATTCGTCGCCTTCGCTGGTATCGGCATGATCACACCGCCGGTCTGTGTGGGAATATATACGTCCGCTGGTGTCATCAAGGAAAGCGCAGACAAGGCGTTTAAAGAAGTACCCTTGTTTGTTATGGTCGGAGTTGCCTACGGCGTGCTGATGATCTTTTTGCCAAAAGCCGCAACCTGGCTGCCATCGGTGCTGCAATAGAATGCTAAACTAACTCACCGGTAACTTGATAACTTCGCCATCATGTTTTTGTCCTGCAGCGTCGACAACGATAACCGGTTGACCAACATTCCAATATCCTGCGTCAATCATTGACGTGCCGATATTGCGTTTCAGGCGCGGAGACCAGGCACCGGACGTAATTTGCCCGACCGTTTTCGCCTCCACCAATACAGAAAGTGGTATCGCCACCCCGGGTAGTTTTTCTGCGCCGTACACCACCCCCCGCATTTGGCGCGCAGGGCCTTGGTCTGCAATTTTCTTCAACGCCGACTTCCCGATGAAGTCAAAATCACCATCAAGTTCACAATAGGTGCCCAACCCGCATTCCAGCGGATTATTATCGAAGGTAAATTCGTTGCCATAGGAATAAAGGCCAGCTTCAATACGCTCGATGAGGTTTGGGCAACCGGGCCTTATGTTGAATTCCAACCCGGCATCCCAAACTGTATCCCAGAGTTTTTCTCCTAAATGCGAACCGTTCAGATAGATTTCAAATCCGCCCTGTTTTGAGTAGCCGGAACGGGCAATTAATTGTTTTGTCCCCTCAAACTCAAACCAGCCAAACTTGAAAAATCGCAGTTTTCGAATGTTCTCCCCAAACAGGGTGGCCAACAAATTTTCTGCCTTCGGTCCTTGAACGGCGAGAGGCGAAACATCCGGTTCTCCTATGGATACTTCAAATCCCTTCCCTAATGCCAACCCTTTAGTCCATAACAGAACGTCAGAATCTGCAATTGAGAGCCAAAAATGATCATTGGCCAGTTTCAAAAGGACCGGGTCGTTGACCATCCCGGCGTTCTCATCGATCAATGGTACATAAAGACAATCACCGGGTTTTGCATTCGAGAGATTACGTGGCGTCATCCACTGGCAAAGTTTAGCGGCATCCGCCCCTTTAATTTCGACCTGCCGTTGTGTGGAAACATCCCAAAGTTGGACATGCTCTCGCAAATGCCAATAGTCGTCTTCAAGACTTGGCTGGAATGCTTTTGGCAACAACATGTGGTTGACAACGGTAAACCCCCGAACGCCCGCTGCCTCAACTTTTGCGGTATAGGGTGTGCGCCGAATCCGACGCGTCATTAACAGGCCAGATGACATTGGGCTATTCTGACTTCCAGGTTGAATAGGAATAGGGTGAGATAATTATAGGCATATGATATCGCCCGTCAGTATCCGGTATTCTAAACCGTAATATAATCTCAGCGATAATATTCTCAGATGTAATGCCGCGTTCTCGCCAATAATTCTGTGTTTGGAATACCAGTTCATATTGCGCTTGTGTGTCGATTAATTCTGGAACAACCTCAATTGACAGGCGGCCACCCTCGTCAGATTGTGAAATGACAAGTGCATCGTCACTACCCATCCGCATTAAAGTAACCCCTATCCCGCCGCCATGGGAGCCATCTACCCCGTTGAGCGTATGAGATGTGATGATTGCCATTAGATTGTAGCCCTACTCTATGGATGCTTTATCGCGCTTATCAGATGTCGCGGCGACTATCGGGCTGATAACACCACGACATTTTACATTAACACACGCCGTTTTACCCGACGCCATTGCCCTTTCCAGAGCCGGCTGAAGTTGATCGCGTGTTTCTACGAGTTCTCCGTGTCCCCCAAGGCCTTCAACTAGCGTGTGAAAGGGGATGTCTCGGAAGTCAGTGGCGAAATGTTTGCCAGATGAAAATAGCCGCTCCTGTTGCTGGCTGATACAGTCTAATCCACCATTGTTATCGATGACGACTGTGATTGGCAGATTCTCCTGAAATGCCGTTTCAACGGACAAGCCACCGGATAAAAACGCGCCGTCACCGGATATCAGAACCACGTTCCTATCCGGGTGGGTTGCTTTGGCGGAAAGGGCAAAGGAAACACCAACACCCAAAAGACTATAGTTTCCCGGATGCATGATGCCGCCAAGTTTCTGACCGCGCCAACCGGCCATGTTAACGGCAATTTCTGACCAGAAGTGCGTGTTACCACCGTCGAAAATCAACCAGTCTTCACCACCCAGTGCGCTATTTACATCAAGTGCCAATTGTAATGGATGCATTTTTCCACCTGCATCCTTCGCTGTTTCATCGGCAATATGGGCTTCCCATTCATCTACCCATGCCCCACGACGTTTTTTGTTCACACGGAACCAGTCCGGCCAAGATTTCTCCACGTCACAAACCGCTTCCAGAAACGCGCCCGGGTCACTCAGCAAAAGAATATCCGCCGCCCTATTATACTCCAGCTCTTCGTGAGAGCCGTTGATACACACAAGCGTCGTTTCTTTTTTAAAGAATGGCGGGTTACCAAAGTTCATCTGATTGTCCAGCCGCCCGCCGATCATTAACACCAGGTCAGCTTCATGGATGGCGGGTTTTGACGGGTGATATTGATGGAAATCAGCAAGCCCCATATAAGCTTCAACCTCTTCTCCCAATAATTTGGTATGATAGGGTACGTTGAATATGGGGATGCGTCTTTCTCGTCCCGCGTCTGCCAAAATTGCTTCCGCACCCGACCACCATATACCATGGCCGCCGATAATGACCGGGCGTTCGGCCTTTTTCAATTTGTCGATAACTGCCGTTAATGCGGTGGGGTCTGGCCAGGCGCGTGGAATCGATCTTGGGCGAAAGTGGAACGGTCTTTCCTCCAGGCCAGCATCCTCATCGAACGAAGAGAACATGATATCAACAGGCAGGCTCAAATGAACTGGCCCAGGATAGCCTGTAGTCGCAGCGGTCCACGCCCGGTCGACAAATTCACCAATCCTTTCCCCATCCGTAATCTGTGCGGAGTACTTACAAAGCGGCGCGGCGATCGCCACATCATCAATTTCTTTAAACCCGCCGGCCCCCTGACGCTTCAGAGTTGATGAGCCGGTAACGAATACCACCGGTGTACGTTCACCCATAGCTTCAAGCATTGCTGGTACCGCGTTCGCGAACCCTTCGGGGCCAACAAGGCAGACCGACGGTTTTCGGGTAATGCGGGTATGCCCGTCAGCGAGGTGGCCAGCCACCTGTTCATGAGGACAGTTGATCACTGGCATTTGGCATTCCATGAACCCTTCAAGTGCCGGATTACAAAATCCACCAGCAAGGGTGAAAACATGGTCGACACCTTTGTCCACCAACGCGCGAGCCAATAGGCTGCCGCCTCTGATCTTGGGAGTCTCACTCATCTTATAACTTCCATTTCATGAAATATTTTGCCGATTCACTGCACCAATGTTGGTGACACCAATTTGTGCCATGACCGACTTTAAATCTTCATCAAGCCGGTTCAAAAACACTGTCAGCCCATTTTTCCCACCCGCCCCGAGCGCATAAAGTATGGGCCGTCCTATCAGAACAAAATCTGCACCCTTTGCCAGCGCGCGAATAACATCATCGGCCGACCGGATGCCACTATCAAACACAATTGGAAACGTTTCTCCAATCGCCTCCCGAATATCCGGTAGTACATCGATGGCCGGTCGTGCACTGTCAAGTTGACGGCCCCCATGGTTGGAAACGTAAATTCCGTCCACACCTGCATTCTTCAACTTCACCGCGTCATCAACGCAATTAACCCCCTTGACCAGCAAATGTCCGTTCCACCTTTTTCGGAGTCGGTCGAGAAAATCCCAGTCGGAGGCGCCGCGGCTGTCGCTGCGTATAAACTTTGCTCCGTTTGAAGAGGTTTTGTAGTTCATCGGTGTTGGCGCACCGGCCATCAACATGCGTATTGTCCATACAGGATGGCGGGCAAAATCAAAAAACTGTCTTGGACCTATTTTTAATGGCACCGAAAATCCATTTGTTAAATCCCGTGTGCGGCGGGAGTGTCTTGGGGTATCTACTGTAAAAACCAAATGTTGAAACCCAGCTTCCCGCGCTCGGTCGAGTAATTCAAATGTAACACTGTCATCAGACCCTGCATAAAGCTGAAACCACGCATTACCATTTGCATCTTTGAAGGTTTGTTCCAATGTGGTTGATGCAGCCGTTGAAACGCAATGCGGCAAATTCCGTTTGCAGGCTTCGATTGAAATGAATTCATCAGCTTTGGGAGAAATAAGATTGCACATCCCCATCGGCGCAATGCCGTATGGAACTCCGTACTCGTGGCTTAGAAATGATGTTTCGGTAGAGATGTTTTCAACATTGCGCAGAATACGGGATTTAAGCGCAATACTTTGAAAAGATTTGTGGTTTTCATCCTGTGCTATATCAAAGCCCGTACCACCATCAATGAAATCAAACATCATACGCGGCAGTTTGCGCCTGGACTTCTCGCGATTTCCAAATGGGTCTTTAGGCACAATTTCAACCCGTCAGATCGGCGTTAAATTTAACCGGGCTACTCTAATTTACTGCCCTTTGATCGTGCTAAACTAGCGAGTCCGACCCATAGTACAAATAAAAATAATTCCCCTACCTATTCGAATTCGACAACAATCACCTCAGGAATATCTCATCTCGAATTGTTATCACATATCGACTTCGACGACCCCGTTTTCTTCAGCGGCCCGCGACTGGCAAAGGATGATTTCATTTTGCCTTTGTTTATTTGAAAGAACAAAGTCACGGTGCTCCACTTCGCCGGAAACCAGGCCGCATTTGCAAACACCGCAAATTCCATCAGAACATTTCACGTCAATTTTAAATCCGTTTTCCACCAGAACATCGGTCGCCGCTTTTCCTGCAGGAATGATAAACTCCTTACCGGATTGAGCGAGCTTCAACGTAAAATCATGGTTGACCCAGTCCGGCACTTCGGGAACCGAGAAATATTCCAAATGTCTATTATCCTCGGGAAAACCAGCCTTTTCCGCCGCTTCCAGAACGGAATTCATATAACGGTCGGCGCCACAGGTATAAACCTGCCATCCTTCTTCATAGGTTTGGAAAATATCATCCATCACGGCGCGACTGCCGTCATCACTAAAGTGATAGATAATTTTGTCGGCCCATGGAAAACCCGATAAATCTTCCAAAAATCCAGCCTGCTCCCGCGAGCGGCTTGAATAATGAAGGATAAAATCATCACCCTTTTTATGAAGTTCGTGGGCCATGGCGATCATCGGCGTGATGCCGATACCGCCCCCCATCAGGAAAGACCGGGGTGCATTTTCCATCAAAGGAAAATGATTAATGGGGCGTGATGTAAAAATCTTGCGCCCTTCGGTAAAAATACGGTGCATCAGAATCGACCCGCCCCGCCCTTTGTCTTCGCGCAGCACGGCAATTTGATACTTTGACCGGTCTGCCGGGTTACCACTCATGGAATATTGCCGCAGAAATTCCGGCGCAACGACAATATCAAGATGCGCCCCCGCCTGCCATTCCGGTAGGTTCTCGCCCGATACGGATTGCAGCTCATAAAGGGTCACATCCGGCGTCATTTTTTCGGCCTTTGTGATCTCCACCTGAATAACGGGGCTTTCCCCATCAGCAGTGTAAATATGGTCCAGACCATCGGTTTCATTACGCTCCAGACGGGCCTTATATTCTTTAGCGGTAATCATCGCCTGATAGGCTTCGATACCTGCCTCCCGATCCATATGAAACGGATAGGGATAAGGGTGTGGAGCAAGGTTTGCCGGATAAACGGCCAAGGTTTGATCTTCATATTTAAGATCAAGGTCTTTTTGCAGCGACCGTTTGTTGACCGGTTTATCCGTTGGCCGGTAACCACCATCCTCGCTGATTTCCAGATCCCACCACCATTTCTTTACCGGGTTCAAAGCGCCATTTTCAACCGCATCATCCAGTATTGCCAGAACGGGCGCGGCTGCGGGAACATTCATCGCGGCCCAGCGGAACGGCTTTTCTGAAAACAAACCTTCAAGGTTCCACGGGCAGGTTTTCATACACCGACCGCACATGGCGCCACCTTCGGTTGTGATTCTGTAGGTCGCGCATTTCTGACTGTCGGACTTCCAGATTTCATAACCGTTGAACATCAGTTTCGGGCCAGCAGTAATTGCCCCGGATGGGCATTCACGGGCGCATTTATTGCAGCTCTCGCAAAATTTCTGGAGGCCGAAATCAATCGGCTTGTCATGGGCCATCGGCAGATCGGTGGTGACCGCGCCGGATTTTAGCCGCGGCCCAAGATAGGGATTGAGGATTACTTCGCCAATCCGCGACACTTCTCCAAGGCCTGACAAAAGCAAAAGCGGTGGTTGCAGCACTTCACCATCCATCACCGAATGTGCCTTGGCCTTATATCCCAGGTTTCTGATCTGTTTAGCGATCACACCCCCAAGAAGGGAAAATCGAAGGTAAGCACGCATGGATTGCGCAACGGCAATCCAGTCATCCCCCGATGACCCGTCCATCGTGCTGTAACCCTGATCGATAATCATAGAGATTGCCTGATCATGGGGCGGGTCGATCACTTCTCCGGCCGCATCATGGGAATACCACGCCCATTCTGGGCATCGCGAAATACCCATGGCATCGGCACCCAGAAAATAGCCTGTTGCCTTGACAAGTTCTGCCGCTTTTTGCGGATCAAATCTGACTTTTTCTTCTGCCGCCTGTCCGTCCTGCAACAATACAAATGCACCAAGCGCCCTTCTTTGTGCGGTAGACGGTGCGGCTTTGCGCACATAATGCCCGCCTTTGGCGCCATCTTGAAGGGGTTTACCCATGTCCCCAAATTGCGCCCGGGCAAACATATCCGTTCGTTTGGGAACCCGCGCAATACGCGCTTCATCCATATAGGTGGTTGGCACATCCACACGTTTTAGTTTTTCAAACGGTTGGTTGCCATCGACAAATCGCCGTTTGGCATAAGGTACATAATTATAGGCGTTTTTTGCAAAGCCTTTTCCGAACTTCCAGGCCGTTCCATGGGTCTTGGAACGGTCCTGTTGGGCCAAAGGCACCAGGGGCTGGTCGGCTGAAAACTCAAACTCAGTGGTCACCACACCCACGCCAAACCGGCCTCCGATATATGGATTTACCAATTTGCCGTCTTCAACGGTGGCAAGACCGGCAGCGACGACTAGCCGATTTAAATCCACATCGCTTGTTGTCCCCGTATGAGCCCGCGCATCATATCCCAAAAGGCGGATATAATTAGCGATAACCGTCGATGTTTCTGACGCCAGCAGACAGGCACGATGGGCTTGCGCATCCATGATCCAACCGGACCCTGATTCATCGGCTTCCGGGTCGCGCGGGTATTCGTACAGGAACACAATTGCATGAGTGTGGCTGTCAATTGTTGTGGGTGGGGCGTTCATGGAATCCCGAAGATCGGCCATGATCAGGTCGATACCTGCCGCCAGCGTTTTTGTTTGCCGCGTTCGCAAGTCTTCGGCAAGCTTATCAATATCCGGATTTACGATTGGCACATCCAGCAATGCTTCATCTGGTAGCTTGCAGGTGCCGATCATGGCTGCATCGCAAAAATATCCAAATGATTTTAAATGATGCGCCCGCTCGTCGGGGTCAGCGGAGCACTCTGCCCGTGCCTTGTTGACCAACCCGCCACGAATAGCATCAAGCATTGCCTGATGTTCTGCCATCCCATTGATAATCGACGTGGGCGCTTCCGGCAGTCTGAAACTGAGTTGACGATACGTAGGGCAGTTTTTGAAATCGGGAGCACCCTGATGCCGTGCTAATTTCTCAAGCGGATACGGCCCCATATGGGGCGGCCTGTTTTTATCGGAGAAAAAGCGTAGTGTCATAAAGCCGGCCCTGATTCATATTCCATTAACCATATAATAGGAATTCATACCGTAGTTTTGGAGTGTGGCACATTAGAAAAACGCGCGCAGCAAAGTTCATCATATTTTTGACACCGCCCGGTTCAATATGTTGCGACAATTGCGCAAATATTTTCAACCGTGTTGACTCGAATTTTTTGCAGTGGGACCGAAACAATTGGAAGCAAACATGAGCGACAGTGATCTATCAAGTGTTGGAAATCACTTCTTTTTGGGCCTGCAACCCACGACCTATCTGCACGATAAAGATAAATATCTGCTCAGCACCTTAAAGCCCGCTGGCGTTATTCTGTTCAAAAGCAACTTCATGCATGACAGCGATTACGACGCCTGGCTTGATAATCAGCGTAGATTGATCGCAGACGTTCGCGAGACTATCGGGCGGGATAAAATCCTGATCGCAACTGATCATGAAGGTGCCCGCGTTTGCCGCACCCCTCATCCGGTCACCCGGTTCAAAAGTGCCGCCCAATGGTCCGATC
The DNA here is from genome assembly GCA_951813045.1 of uncultured Rhizobiaceae bacterium. GTDB lineage: Bacteria > Pseudomonadota > Alphaproteobacteria > Rhizobiales > Rhizobiaceae > Pseudahrensia. The sequence goes on along the minus strand of CATOTF010000002.1, from coordinate 3,980,675 downwards.
ATACAAAGGACATCGCCCGTGCCATGGGCACAGAACTAGCGTCTCTTGGTCTCAATATGAATTTTGCACCGGTGATGGACGTTCACACCAATCCGGCAAATCCCGTGATTGGTGACAGGGCGTTCGGCACCAGCCCACAGACAGTCGCGCAATACGGCACGGCCTTTATGAAAGGCATCGCCGGAACCGGGGTAAAAGCCTGCGCCAAACATTTTCCCGGTCATGGGGACACTGATGTCGATTCCCATTATGACCTGCCGGTCCTCAATCTCACCGAAGAAGAGATTGCTAAGCGCGAGCTTATTCCTTTTCAGGCGGCGATTGAAGAAGGCATTGAGCTTATCATGACGGGTCATATTCTGTTCCCCAAAATTGACCCGGATCTACCCGCCACATTATCGCACAAAATCACTACCGGAATTCTGCGGGAACGGCTGGGTTATAAAGGCGTCGTGGTATCTGACGATATCGGCATGCATGCGATGGACGCCTATTTTAAAAAGCCGGAAGCCGCGAGACAATTTTTGGAAGCGGGTAATGACATGTTGATGGTTTGCGCGCATTTCACGGATACCGAACGTGTCGTTGAACTCGCCACCGGCATGAACGAGGCGCTTAATGACCGGAAGTTTCTCGAAACAATCCATCAACCGTCATCGGCGCGGGTGGACGCCATGCTTTCGCGAACGATGATGCATGATGTGGCGGAATTGCCCTTGAGCACATTTGAAAGTCACGCCGCCATCAACGGGGTTTATGAAGCAAATACCGTTGAGGTTATGTAAGGTTTACCGCCTGCCCCGTTCGGGCTGAACGCTCCGCCGCCTCGCCAATACGCACCGACCATAATCCGTCTTCCAGCGTCACCTCGGGTTGACCTTGTCCATTACGTACCAAATCCAGAAATTTCTGGTGTTGATAGAAGGTCGATCCATGGTGATCACCTGCGGAGAGGACTTCATGATCAACGTCAATGGGAATGATCTGTTCTTCTTTTGTCGAACGGTCGGAGATAACCACCTGCGATTGTCTTTCCTGGCCGTCGGGTGAAAACCGTGCAGGCCCTGGTATACAGGCATCGACCCGCGCCTTTGATCCGGTCACGGAAATCACTTCCTGCCAATAAGACCCTTCGGCAAACATGCAAAGATCAAGCATGCCCCGCGATCCATTTTCAAAGTCGACCACCACATAGGCATTATCAATAATATCCGGCACCGCACCGTCATATTGCTCGTCCTGATGATTCACATCGGCTGCCCCGGAAGCATAAACCCGGGTCGGGTCACTTTGCAGAACAAGCCGCATCAGATCCCAAAAATGGCAACATTTTTCAACTAATGTGCCGCCGGTCCGACGGTTAAACCTGTTCCAGTCACCAACTTTTTCCAAAAACGGAAACCGGTGTTCGCGAATGGACATCATTTTGATATCACCACCCGTCCCGCTTGTTACTTCTTCAAGAAGCCGTTGAACCGGTGGCATATAGCGATATTCCATCGCCACCCAAATAGGTGCAATCCGGTTGTTAGCGAGCTCAACCACATCACGGCAATGACCAACAGTGGTGCACAACGGTTTTTCACAAAGGACCGGCTTGTCCGTTTTCAACACATCCAGAAGAATAGCGTGATGCGTGTCGTTCGGTGCAACGATGACATAGGCATCGCAGATGTCCGCCGCCAATAATTCATCGAGTGTTTCAAAACCCCACGCTGAATCATTCGACATTTTGACGGACAGGGCTCGCATATCCGGGTCAGGATCCATCACCGCCGTTACGCTGGTCCCGTCGAGCAGTTGAATATTGCGGATATGCTCCTGACCCATCATGCCGGAACCGATTAATCCGTAACGGACCGTCATCTTAAAGCTCCAGAACCGGCAGGTCCATGGCCGCTGCTACCGACAGCAGAGCTTCACGGTGGTCGCCATAGGCGAGCGCCATATGATGTTCCAACCCGCTGTTCATGACGTTATCGAGAACTTCGCCAGCTGGATTATCGAACTTCACTACGCCTGACGTACCGGTGAACGCCATAGGGCGTTTCACTATCTCCCCAGTTGAGATAATGAATTTGGGCGTGCCCTGCGCTTGCGAGAGACGCAAGAATGTCACCCGACCCGGCTTGAGCGGGAATTCATAAAGCAGCGGCATTTTACGGTTTGTGTGAATGGTGGCCGTTGCCTCCACACTATCATCACGCATCGAAATCGGCGCCTGCCCGCAATGCCAGACAACCCCGGTTCCATCCGCCAGGTCCATATCCACCAGATCAGCTAAAAACACCGGGGCCTGTGCCACTTCCTGCAAAATAAGCTGCGTCACCGCGCCGTAAACATCGGCCTCACAGGCGCAGGGCACCCGCGCTTCTCCAAGTAGTGAAACGGGGCCGCAAACCGCGCCACCATATTCGGTGAATGTTTCGGGCCAACAGCGGATAGCGAAAGCATCGTAATCTCCGCTCTGTTTGATATCATCGAGCGCTACTTTCAGGCGCAATGAACGGTCAAGTTCCTCACCATTGACATCATCAAGGCCTGATAAAGATCGTTCCGCCAGCCGATGTACATCGGCAACCCTGTCGGCAGGCGCGTCTTTTGCTTCATCGAATAACCGGTCGAGTTTAAATTCATCAACGGTGATCCCCGCCAGATCGCTTAGACGGTCACCATTATAATCGCATGTATCAAAACCTTCCGGTCTTTCCCCCAAACGCGCGACACGCTTGCCGCGCACGGTTCGGGCAATACGCTCCCCTTCGCCTCCCGGCTCAACATCAATCGGTTGCGCCGCCAGCGGTTGAACACTCAGTTTTCCGGAAAAAAGATCATCGAGATTGACGTCCAATGCATCCCCATAGGCCCATGAAAACTGCCTGTTGTTCAAACCAAGTGCATGGCTTGCAAGGTTTAAACCACAAAATGCATTAAGCCTGAGACGACCGCCAAGGCGTGGTTCCGGCACAGCCCATATTGACAGGGGTACATCAAATGCACCGGCCGCTTTTACCGACATGGAAGCGTCGGTAAATGTCACCTGTAGCAGCAGGAGTTGATCAATATTCTCGCCTTTCAACGCATGAATTGCGCCCAGTGTTGCGTCACCATCAAACAACAGTTCCCGGGGTCCGCAAATGTCGAGGCCGCTTCCGTCAAGCGCTTCCAGCATCGCTTCGAGTTTCTCCTCGGCGAAGAGAACATCAAAAGTGGGGCGGCCAAGAGGGAGAATACCGATCTTCATGGAGGTTACATACCTTCGTAAACGTGACGGAAATCGGCGGCGACGGGCTGAAACCCTGCACCGGTTTCACCATAACAGGGATGCGCCATCCAATTATGGGCCGATGCATCGGCCAGCGCACTGATATCCGCCATATAGGACGCCGATTCCCCCCGAAGGCCCGCCTCAATCTTGTTCCAGTCAGGATATTCGTTAAATGCATCAAGCCAGATCGCACGGCCAGCAAGAAACCCGGACGCTCCGGCCCTGAAAGCGTGATCGAGAACATTACGGAAATCCGCCTTACCAGCACCCGCCGATAGCATCACCCATGGGCGGCCTGAAAGGCGGCCCATTTCATCAAATAGTGCCTGGGTCTCAGCGGAACCGTCCGCGTCCGACGCGTTAACCGGGCTTTCCAGTTTAAACACGTCGACCCCGTAGTCAGCTTTGGCAAACTCTTCGACGGATTGAAGAACATGGTCAGCTTTTTTGCCTTTCTGTTCCACATAATCGGTTGTTTGGTGAGCGTCCCCCGCCAATGGATAGACAAGTAGTTCAAACAGAAACGGAATATCATAGCGAGCACATTCTTCACCGATACGCTTTGTGTAATCCTGCTGCGCATGACAGGTTTTCTCATCCGCATCAGGGCGGTACCAGGCTAAAACCTTAACTGCATCACCCCCCATGCGTTTGATCTTTTCTACCGACCAGTCATCAATATCTGACGAAAGACGGCCACCATCTGTTTCTTCAAACAAGGAATCTTCCAACGTAACGATCAAGCCTTTGGTCGGCGAAAAAACGTCAACAGCATTTGGAACCGCATAATGAGGATCAAGCAACATCGCCGTTGATTGCTCTTGAAGAGTTTCCACCAACAGGCGCTTGAAACGGGCCACTTGTTCCCATGGGGCATCATCAACACCAAGGTGTTGCGCAATCGGATTTTTGATGGGTGGACGCTGGTCGACGGCGGTCATTTTAAAAATACCGTTTTTATCGGCCATACGCCGCATGCCCCACAGTTTTCCCGGCGTCAGTGAGCGCGTGCCTGTCTCATTCATAATAGTATTCTTTCTTGTTTTTGGGGCTAATCAACGGGAAGGCCGCTCGGGACCACCGAAGGTCTGCCCAATCGACCACTTTTCGATTTTGTACCGGTGAGTGAGTTAACGAACGCAACCAGCGCCGAGACGTCTTCCTGCGATAGATCCATCGGTTCGATATCAACTTTCGAGCGAAGCCGGGCCCTTTCGCGCCTGTCGGAAAAACTGATGAAATCCACAGCCTGCAACCATGGTACTTTAGGGAGTGCTGCCAAGTCCTTATTCCAAGCGTCAAAACTGGTTAAAGGCTCGAGGTGGTGACGGATGATACCGTCAAGCGTCGGATAAGCGCCATTGTGCCCATAAGGCGCAGTCAGCGAAACATTGCGCAGGGACGGTGTTCTAAACCGATAGGCGTCTGCGAGATCATCGCTTTCCCCCATGCGCCCGACATCCCGCGCATATGGGTCAAACATCCGCGTTCTGCCCGGTCCGAAATGAGGTAATGCGAGCGCATGGAATTTCTGGTCGGTAAACAGTTTTCCGGAATGACAGGCGGAACAATTGCCTTTACCGAAAAACAGGTCCAATCCACGTTTTTGTTGATCATCCAACGCGGTGTCATCACCCGCAATATGGATGTCATACGGGCTGTCGTATGAGCGCCATTCCGAACCCATAAAAGCGCCAAGCGCATTGCCGATATGTACGATTGTCACATCGGCCGGATCAGATAAGTCTTCAAATGCATCGACAAACAACTTCCCATACTGGGGGATACCACGCACTCTTTTGGCAATGATTGGCCAAGCCGCATCAATCCGGTCGTGCACCGCGCCTGCCACTTCATTTTCTTTTGGATTACCCGCCATTTCAAATTGCGCGGTCACGGGAAACAGGGCTTGTGCAGACAGGATGGAATCCAACCCTTTCGGCAACCATTCCTGCGCCGGTGAGTTGAAGCCGTTTTGATAAATATTCGAGACGCTCAACCGGCCATCGTGAAACAGCAGGGTTATTTCTTTCGCCCCAAGGTTCCACAGGGCCGGTGCATTGCGTGGCACCCGTTTTCGTATGCGGTCTTCCCCATCAAGAGCAATCCGCTTGGGACCGACACCCTTGCCCCCTTCGCCAATACCAAGGGAAATACCATCGGCACTCCCGTGGGAATGGTGGTGGCAGGTGCCGCAGGAGATGTTGCGGTTTCCAGAAAGGATGGGGTCGTAAAACAGCAATTGGCCGAGTTTGGCCTTACCTTCATCAATCGGGCGAAAATCTGATGGCCCGAGGGGATCGGGCAGGTTTGCCGCTTGCAATTGTGCGCCAGCACTGGACAATAAGAGAACAGCACCAATAACCGGAATTCTTATCCAGCCATGCGCAAACTTCTTTTGACCGTTCCGTTTATCTTGGCAAACCTCACCCCCGCCTTTGCCGAACTTGAAAAAGCCCGCGACCTTATGGAGGCGAATAAATTCAAACTGGCGATGCAGGAATTGTTGCCCGCCGCCCGTTCCGGCAATGCCGAGGCTGAGGAGTTGATCGGCGTCATGTACGCCCTTGGCCTTGGTGTTAAGCGCGACGATATTCGCGCGTTTGACTGGTATTTGCGGGCATCGTTGAAAGGTCATCCCGGCGCGCAATCCGGCATTGGCTGGTATTATGAAGTGGGGCGCGGTATGCTGGAACCCGATCTTATCCGCGCTTATACCTGGTATGTCCTGTCGGCCATTGGTGGTGACCCGGATGCCGCGATTTCGCAGGAAGAAGTTGTGAAAAAAATGACGCCGGAACAAATCGAAAAAGCCCATATATTGATCGACGACTATAAATCCTGGCTCTATCCGTTTCGGTAGGTCACGGATGAACGGACGATTCGTCCGGAGCAGGGATTCATGAAAATACGGGCCGGCAAATGATCTGACGGCCCGTAAAAAGTCGTTTACTCGATATCTTTTGCAGCACCGGCATTAATGTCTGATTCTGCGGTAGCAACAGCGGAAGTCAGTGCATCGAACACTTCTGGCCCACCTTTAACGTTCGCCTTGAACCAGTCATAAACCGGAGCGGCTGACGCTTTAAACGCAGCTTTTTGCTCAGGAGTTGGTACATAAAGATCACCACCACCGGCGACAAAATCAGCATATGCCTGAATAGATTTACGCTTCGGTGAAGCGAAAGTCGCTTGCTGGAGTGCGGCGAAACCGTCAACAACGACACGACGAAGCTCCGGAGACATGGACTTGAACTTGTCGTTGTTCATCCACCACAGGGCACCCATATAGGCGTGGCCATCAAGGGTTACATATTTAAGGCCGGCATCGGGGAATTTCATGCCCATGATGTCAGTGATGCCATTTTTGGAACCTTCAACAACACCCGTCTGGAATGAGGTGAAAAGCTCAGGCCATGGAATCGGAGTAGGCGAAGCACCAAGTGCCTTTACCAGTTCCTGGGGAAGATCGGCAACCACGGTGCGGATTTTCAACCCTTCCATATCCTTTGGCGCAGCGACACGGCGTTTCGTATTGGCAAAATTGCGCCATCCACCGGTGTTACCAACTGTCATCAGGCGAATCTTGTCGCCAGAATCTTTCAACGCCATGGAGCGCATTGTGCGGGTGAAGTCACCGGAGAGCACATGCTCGGCAACCCGGTCGTCAGCCATCAGATATGGCAGGTCAAGAACCTGAACATAAGGGAAGATGCCTGATGCACCGCCTGACGTGGAGATATAAACGTCGATGGAGCCGTCGGCGACACCCTGCAGGCATTCAGCGCCTTTTGAGCAAAGCTGCGTGCCGATAAACAGTTCAACAGCAACCGCACCATTTGAAGCGGCTTCAACATAATTCTTGAAAACGACCAGGCCATCATAGTCTTCGTCATTTTCGTTGGAGTTCGCTGTTGCACGAATTGTAAAATCTGCGGCCAGAGCGACAGCAGATGTGCTTGCCAGCATGGCTGCAAGCGTAACTGATTTCAGAAAATTCTTGATCATTCGATTTCCTCCCAAAAGACCTATTCATTCAAACTGGCTATCTCGAAACCGAGCCTGCCAGGAAAACCCGCTGCCCCACCGAAGTGAATTTCGTTTGGATGGCGCAGAATTTTCGAATTGTTTATGAAACGAAAATCCAAGTCAAGCATTTGTTTCAAAAATGATCAATCGGGCTTGGCGCAAAGCAGCCCTTCAGGTTACGCCGGAATCCATTCCACATCAAACCGTTCACAAACGGTTTTCACCACGTCAGGTCTCTTTTGGTCTGTGATGAGCGTATGCACATCTTCCAGATGCCCGATCTGTACGGGGGCGGAGTTTGAAAACTTCTGACTATCGGCTGCAACCATTACATGTTTTGAATGGCGAATAATCGTGCGTGCCACATGCGCCTCCCTCAAATCAAAGTCGAGCAGACACCCTTCCGGGTCAATCGCTGATGCGCCAATGACGGCAATATCGGCTCGAAACTGATTGATGAATTCCACAGCAGCTTCCCCAAGGATCGCGCCGTCAGAACGGCGCACAATACCGCCGGGAACGATGGCTTCCACGCCAGAATATGTCCTTAACTCATTAGCAACATTAACATTATCGCAGATCACCTTAAGGCCCGCATGGTTTTTCAGTGCCCGTGCAACTGCTGCGGTTGTGGTGCCCACATTAAGCATAACCACAGCATCATTGGGAATTCGACTGGCAACCGCCCGGCCAATCAGTTCTTTTTGTTCAGCCGCGATATTTTTGCGCGCCTCAAAGCCTGTATACTCCACACCGGCCAACAGGGACGCGCCCCCGTGAAACCGCATCACCTCTCCGGTGTCGGCAAGTACCTGCAGGTCGCGGCGAATGGTCTGTGGCGTGGTTGAGAATTCCAGCGCCAGATGATCCACCAGTACTCGCCCCTGAGTGCGAACCTGATTGAGAATAGTTTCCTGCCGTGGGTTGAGTTTATCTGACACGCAGGCATTGCACCAAAGTTCATGTTCGTTTGCAAGGTGAAACGAACATATCGAACAAACTATATTGGAATTCAGCGCCAAATCTCGACGAAGACGAACATTACTTTTTTGTCTTTATTGAACAAATCCCGTCAGGCGGGGGATCGTCATGCTGATGGCGGGGATGTACGTGATCAGGAAAATCACCACAACTTCGACCGCGAGGAATGGGAGAATCGCTTTGGATATGGTTTCCACCTTCTCGCCGCTGACCGAGGATGCGACGAATAACACCAGACCCATGGGTGGCGTTGCCAGCCCCACTGTCAGGTTGACGGACATGATAATCGCAAAATGCACCGGGTGAACACCGAGGTCGACAAAGATGGGCCCAAGGATCGGGCCGAGAATGATGATAGCGGGTCCGGCATCCAAAAACATGCCGACGACGAACAACAGCACATTTATCAGGAACAGCAGGATAAGAGGGTCGTCACTGAGGCCCAATATTCCGGCAGCCAATTGTTCCGGCGCGTGGGATAAGGAAACTACGGTTTTAAAGGCAACCGCCGCGCCAACCAGCAAGAGAACCGTGGAGGAACCCAGTGCCGATTTCATCAAAATTGATGGCAGGTCCGCCAGCTTCATCGAACGCAAGACAAAAAACGAGATCACGAGTGCGTAAGCCACTGCAATGGCGGACGCTTCCGTGGGTGTAAACACGCCAACCAGAATGCCGCCCAAAATGATGATCGGTGTTTGCAGCGGAGCGACGGCCTTTTTGCAAACCACGCGGAAATCATCACTCACAAGAGCGCGCGCTTTCCAAGCAATCAGGTGCGCGATGGGCAGCATAAAAACAAAAAGCAACCATCCGTTGATGCCGGGTTTTGCTACACCTGCAAGACCCAGCAAAGCTATCACCCCGAAATAAAGTGCCATTAAAAGGCCTGCAATATTTATTCGGAGCAGGATGAGCGAAACCCAATGCTCCAGTGGCGTCAGGCTTTGCCCTTTGGTAACGATCCGCTCGGCTTTTGGGAGATCATATTTATCAGCCAACAGGCGCACCATGACCATGAGGCCAACACCGACCAGAATGCCCGGAACGATGCCCGCCAGAAAAAGCGCGGCGACACTTTCCCCCATCACATAGGCGTAAATGATCATAATGCCCGACGGCGGGATGATCGGCCCGATGACGGAACTTGCCGCCGTAATCGCAGCGGCAAATTTACGGGTATAACCGTTCTTTTCCATGGCCGGAATAAGCGTAGACCCAAGCGCCGACGTATCAGCAACGGCAGAACCGGAAAGCCCGGCAAACAGGATGGATGAGAGAATATTCACATGTGCCAACCCGCCGCGAAGGTGGCCCATCAAAGCTTGCGAAAACTCTACCAGCCGGGTCGTGATACCCCCCCGGTTCATCAATTCGCCAGCCAGCATGAAAAACGGCAGGGCCATCAATGGGAATGAATCCATACCATTGTAAACGTTACGGTAGAGCAGTGCGATATCGCGCTCTTGGCCGTTGAGCCAAAGCAAAAAACCCGGTGCAAATAACAGGCCGAAAAAGACCGGCAGGCCAAGCATCAGGAGAATGAGAAATACAGGAAGGAACCATACAAGCATCAGTCTGCCCTCGCCATCATATTGGCCGAACCATCGTCCGGCAGTGCTGCTTCCGGGTTGATGAGTGTCAGGCAGGAACGAAGGATTAGCTCAACATTGATCACCAAAAGCAGGATCATGCCGAGGAGCAGTGAACCATACATATATCGTAATTTCACTTTGAACGTTTCACCTCCAACCCAGTCGAGCGGAACGCGAAGGGATGAAGATTCAAAATTACCGCCAAAACCCATCGTATGGCTCCAGCCGAAACTGATTGCCATGACCAGAACCAGAGTTGACAGGACCATCAACACCATCATGAGCAAGGCACCACTGCGTTTGGGCATGGCTGCGGGCACCATGTCAATAGCGACAAACCCGCTCCAGCGATAGGCGGATGGCGCGATCAGTCCGGTCATCCATAACATCAAAAATCGTGCCGCTTCATCCGGCCAGGGTAAAGCGCTGTTCAACACATAGCGGAAAAACACCTGCAGCAGAATCACGAACACCATGAGCGCCAGTGCGACCCAGGCAATCGTCCGGCCCACCCGCAAGATGAAAGAATTAATCGGCATCAGGATGCCCAAAATGGCTGTTAAAAGCCTGTCCATTACGTCCACTCCTCACAGGCATTTGCCCGCCTAATTTTGCCAGAAACTTGTTTAATTTGGCACACCTGTCAAATATCGACCTAAAGAGTGATACAAAATTCGAGAATATTTACCATGACATCCAGTTTAAAAGGTCCGTTACACGGCATCCGGGTTCTCGATCTGACATCGATGATATCCGGGCCAACAACAACACTGATGTTGGCCGATCAAGGGGCAGATGTGATCAAAGTGGAAAACCCCAATGGGGGCGACCACACGCGGGCGGTATCAACAAAACGCAACGGCATGTCGGCCTCATTCGTCAATAATAATCGCAACAAACGATCGCTTGCGTTGAACCTGAAAAACCCTAAAGCCGTCGAGATTTTCAAACGGCTGGCAAAAGACACGGACATTATCGTTCAAAATTTCAGGCCTGGAGTGGCTGACCGAATAGGCGTTGGATATGACGCCATCAAGCAGGTCAATCCATCTGTGATCTATGTTTCAATTTCCGGCTTTGGCGACACCGGGCCTTATGCACAAAAGCCGGTTTATGACCCATTGGTTCAAGCTTTGTCGGGCCTGACCACTGTGCAAGGGGGTTCGGATGAAAACCGGCCACGCCTCGTGCGAACAATCGTTCCGGATAAGCTGACGGGTTACGCGGCGAGCCAGGCAGTAACGGCGGCACTCTTTCACCGAGAACGCACCGGCGGGCGTGAAAAGGGCGAAGGCCAGCTCATCAAACTCTCCATGTTTGATACGGTCGTTTCATTCCTTTGGGGATCGGACATGGGTGCCCACACATTTGTGGGCGATGAGCTACCCAAAGAAACCGCACAAAGCTTTATTGATCTGATTTATGAAACCAAGGCCGGGTATATCTCCGTTGCCGTTCAGTCGAACAAGGAGTGGAAAGGTCTATGTCAGGCACTCAATAAGCCAGAATGGTTCACCGACCCGCGCTTTGAAAATGCAGCGTTGAGGGGTAAAAACATCGACGAGCGTCTACAATTGACGCAGGATGTTCTGCTCACGGATACGGCAGAAAACTGGCTGCAACGGCTGGAAGCCCATGACGTGCCCTGCGCCCCGGTCCTGACGCGCAGTGAAGTGATCAACCACCCGCAAACAATCGCCAATGGAACGGTCACGGAATGGGACCACCCAACCGCGGGCCGTTTACGTCAGGCACAACCGGCACCCCGTTTTTCCAAAACCCCAACAGCGTTCCGGTCACCGGCACCGGCATTGGGGGCGGACAGCCATCAGGTGCTAGGTCTCATCGGCTTGAGCGATGAAGAGATAGAACAACTCGCCGAAGACGGAATTACTAGCCTCGGCACCAAAGACTAACGGAAAACACCATGATTGATTTTCATTACTGGCCCACACCGAACGGTTGGAAAGTTTCCATTCTTCTCGAAGAATTGGGCATTCCCTATGAGGTTCGCAGTGTGAATATCGGCAAAGGCGACCAGTTCAAACCGGAATTCCTCGCAATCAGTCCGAACAACCGCATGCCCGCGATCGTCGACCATAATGTAGACGGTGACCCGGTTTCTGTTTTTGAATCCGGGGCCATCATGCTCTATCTGGCTGAGAAATACGGTAGGTTTCTCCCGGATAACCCCATTGAAAAGAAAGAAGCCATGGAATGGTTGTTCTGGCAGACCGGTAATCAAGGGCCAATGATGGGCCAACACAGTCATTTCTTCAACTATGCGCCGGATGAGGAAAAACAGGGGTATGGTCGAAAACGTTACGAATCCGAGTCAATGAGGTGTTTATCGGTGTTGGATAAACGTCTCAACGGCCGGGACTGGATAGTGGGTAACAATTATTCAATCGCTGACATGATCAATTTTCCATGGGTATTGATTGCAAAAGCCATGCAGTTACCACTGGACGATTTCCCGCACCTCGTCCGGTGGCGAGGTGTCGTAAAAGAAAGGCCCGCCGTTCAACGGGGTGTCGCTCTGGGCAAAGAAGACCGACGCCAAAAACCACCGACGGAGAATGAACGTAAAATCCTGTTTGGCCAGAAAGGATGAAGTGCGCTGCGATGCCGTATTAATTCTTCGTTCGTCATCTGACCTCTCTCACACACGTCATCCTACCCCTTGTGGGTAGGATCCACCCAACTTCAACGGAATGAAGATTTACGCTCTTTCAGTTGATCCTTGGGACAAGCCCAAGGATGGCGGGTGGAGAGTGTATTTACACTAACCGCACTTTTGCCCCATCAGCAATGATATCCGGACTGTTGTTCAATGCTTCAATCGCTGTCCCGGCGATTGATTTATATTGAGCGGCGTGGGCGGATAATTCTTCATGGCTGGCTACATCTTCAAGCCTGTCAAACATCCCACCGCACCGATCCTCAATCATCTGTAGAACAGCATCCGGCCCGCTCCCCCGATTAGCCAGAGTGACGCGGGTTGTTGGCGGTCGCATCTCGTCTTCATAAGCCTTAAGCGCAGATGGGTTTACTCCATGGTCAAAAAAAGCCCGCCCCAGTTTACGCGCATCCATAATAGCCTGGGTGGCACCGTTCGAGCCAACAGGATAAGTCGCATGGGCCGCATCCCCTATCAGGCTGACACGACCTTGGGTCCAACATTCCAACGGATCACGGTCGACCATGGGATATTCATAAACCCTGTCGGACTGAGTTACGAGCGCGGGAATATCAACCCAATCGTAAGACCAGTCTTTAAACATGGGTAGAAATTCAGACGCATCAACCTCCCGGTTCCAATCTTCCTTGTTCCAGCCGGCACCCGGGTCATAAGTCAGTTCCGTAATCCAGTTTATTGTGGCAAACCCCGTATCAGGGTCAGCCTCTGAAATTGGATAGGCCACAATACGCTGGGTCCCGTGACCGATAAGCGCCATGGATGCGCCAATACGGAATGGTTTTCCCCGCGCCGTGCCCCGCCACAGGACGGCACCGCCCCAGATTGGCGGCCCTTCATCCGGGTGCATCTGATGACGAACGGCAGAATGAATGCCGTCAGCACCGATTATCAGGCTCGCGTTCTCTATCCGTTTTTCACCTGTGGCCGAATTGACCAGATGGGCGTTTGCACTTTCTTCGGTGTTCTCAAATCCGCTGCACCGCCAACCCGTTTCAACACAATCCGCGCCCGCTCTTTCTACCAACGTGTTATAGAGCAACATTTGCAGTTCGCCCCGGTGAACGGAATATTGCGGCCATTTATAACCGGCCCATTCTCCGCGCGGCTCGGTCCAGATTTCCAAACCGTGTCTGGAGAACATGCCGTATTCACGGGTTTTTACTCCGATATTTGGGAGCGCATTTTCAAGACCAAGTGCATAAAGTTCACGAACCGCATTAGGCTGAATATTGATGCCAACCCCGAGCGGCTGGATAGTACGACTTGCTTCGAAAACCTTAAACGGCACACCGATCTGATGGCAGGTCAGTGCTAGCGCCAAGCCACCAATTCCCCCGCCTATAATCAGAACCGTCATGAGGATACCTCAGCAGGTCAGTCGCAAAGATGCGCGCATTCGGGAACCGGTGTAACAACCGCACCCTTGTCGAAATAACCTGTGAGATTTTCTACAACAAGATCAGACATCGCCTGCCGTGTTTCCCACGTTGCACTCGCCACATGGGGGGTCAGCACAACATTATCCATGGCCATCAGTTCAGCGGGCACATTTGGTTCCTGCTCAAACACATCAAGCCCCGCTGCACCCAGACGACCATCCTGCAGCGCCTTGATTAGTTCAGCCTCATCACAAACCGAGCCACGTGCAACGTTGATAAAAGTCCCCTCGGGACCGAGCGCATTCATGATATCGCGATTGATCAATTTGTTCGTAGCGGGTCCACCCGGCGTGATGGCGATCAACACATCACAGTCCTGCGCCATTTCTTTCAAGCCACCATAATAGCGGTAATCAACGCCCGGTTTTTCATTGCGGGAATGATAGACCGTTGTGCAATTGAATACAGAAAGTTTGTGAGCAATAGCTTCACCGATGCGTCCCAAACCAACAATGCCAACGGTTTTGCCAGCGATTGAACGGGTAAGTGGCGCATTGCCTTCACCAGCCCACCGCCCGGCCCGCAGGTATCTATCCTGTTCCACAATGCGCCGCATTGTCGTTAGAATAAGGGCGATTGTTGTGTTCGCCACATCATCGTTAAGCACATTTGGGGTGTGGGTCACGATGATATTTTTGGACGCAGCGTAATCCGCTGCAACCCCGTCATAACCGACGCCAAAACTGGAAATCAGCTTCAGTTTTGGCAGGCGGTCTATCACATCTGCGGGTGCCCAACCAAAGGTTGCAAAGCCTTCAATATTGGCAAGCGCTGTATCATCCATCGCCGCAAACGCATCAGCGTTAGCCGCCTGAATCAGTGTGAACTGTTTGCCTAAATCCTCAACAACAGACGGAAAAAACTTACCCACAACGAGAACTTCTGCAACCATACCCAATATCCTTAATCAACACTTCCGCCAGCGCGGTTTTATCTGGTAAAGCACAAGCCACCCCGGCTCACAATGGCGTCGGAGCGACCTTACGGTATTTCACAAAAATCATGGCGGTGAACGCCAAGTGGCGTTATGAGGGAAAAAAAGTTCGGAAATACTCCCATGGCTGATCATTCGATTACACAACAATCAAGACCGCATTTTTTCCGCTTGCTGGAATTATGCAAACCACTTGAGCCGTTAAAAACGGCTGTTATTTGCCCCGATGAAAAGGTCGCCCTCGAAGGGGCATTGGACGCCCGTGATGAAGGCCTGATCACCCCCGTTCTTGTTGGCGATAGGTCTGCAATAGACAAAGCCGCGCATGATAACAGTTTCGATATCGAAGGGTTGGAGATCATCGAAGCCGACGGAGAAGAGGCCGCAGCTCATGCTGGCGTAGATTGCGTTTTTACGGGCAACACGCAGGCGCTGATGAAAGGTAACATCCATTCAGATACCTACTTGTCGGCGGTAATTCGCAAGGACAACGGGCTGCGCACCAAACAACGCACCAGTCATTGTTTTTTAATGGATATTCCCAATTGGTCGAAACCGCTGATGATCACGGACGCCGCGCTAAACGTGGCTCCCGACGTGCGCAATAAAATCTCAATTACGCAAAATGCGATCACACTGTCGCGCGCCTTGGGGATCGACCAACCAAATGCGGCCATCATGTCTGCGGTGGAAAGTCCGAACCCGGCAATTCCATCATCAGTTGAGGCGCGGATGGTCGCCGAAACTGAATTTGAAGGCGGCATCGCCGACGGCCCGTTCGCCCTGGATAATGCGGTGAGCCGACGGGCGGCGGAACTTAAAGGCATCACGTCACCGGTTGCAGGCGATGCGGACATTCTGGTGGTGCCCACAATTGAAGCGGGCAATATGTTGTTCAAAGGCCTGGTCTATCTCGCGGGAGCGGAAACCGGCGGTCTGGTTGTTGGTGCGAAAGCCCCGGTTATCCTGACCAGTAGAGCGGATAGCGCGGAAGCACGGATTGCCAGTTGCGCCATGGCGGTTCTCTACGCCCACCACATCGCACAATCCTAGGCTGGATTAGCGCCGAAACACTGCGATTAGAATCAACAACCAACCCAACAGTCCTTGGGAATGGTGGGAGAGGTTTTGCCGTCCAGTAAATGACATCAGTTCAAAAAGCTCTACCGGACCTGGTGGCAGGCGCATGACAATCTGCCACGGCAGACCTTCCAGCAGATAAATACAATAGGCGTAATAGACCTGTGGCGAAATGCAGATAAAGGCGATGAGCAGAACCACGGCGATAAGAAGCCGTATCCAGATTACCCTACCTCGGCACAGACGCCAGCACAGCCAGAGCAAGGCAACTGACAGAAGTGTCGATAGGGCTGCCAGACCAATTTGTCCGGGAACGGTCAGGGTAAAAAACGAATCCTCAGCGTACACGTTCAATAGTCTCCTAGTTTTATACCCTCGCGATAGTCTTCTCCCGGAACCCCTTTGGTAACCGGCTGCCCGCAAATGGTGCGCCCTCGCGCCGCATCAAAGGTCAAGGAGGCACTTCCCGCCAGTTCCCAACCGTTCGACAGGGCTTTGGAGACCCGTTGACAAAATTCATTGTCATCAGGGCCGGTGATCATGCGGTAAAGTTTCATGGTGATATTTTCCGATGTTAGACAAGTGGCATAACTGGGCTTGGCGCGTGGCCTTGACTGGTGTAAATCACCGCCAACACAGCAAGACAAGAGTTAGTCCTATGGAAAAATTTACTCAAATGACAGGCGTCGCCGCGCCTCTGCCAATCATCAATATCGATACGGATATGATTATCCCGAAGGATTATCTTAAAACCATCAAGCGCACGGGTCTTGCTGAAGGTCTTTTTGCAGAAATGCGCCTCAACGAAGATGGCAGTGAAAAACCGGAATTTGTCTTGAACAAAGCGGCTTACCGTGACGCAACTATCTTGGTGGCCGGAGATAATTTCGGATGCGGTTCATCCCGTGAACACGCCCCTTGGGCTCTGCTCGACCGTGGCATACGCTGTGTAATCTCCACCAGTTTTGCCGATATTTTTTATAACAATTGTTTCAAGAACGGCATCTTGCCGGTCAAGGTGAGCGAAGAAGAACTCGAACAACTGATGGATGACGCCAATCGCGGCTCCAACGCTGTACTGACGGTAGATTTGGAAAGCCAGACGATTTCAGGGCCGGACGGGGGCACAATTTCATTTGAACTCGACCCTTTTAAAAAGCATTGCTTAATAAACGGCCTCGATGACATCGGCCTGACCATGGAAAAAGTTGACTCAATCGACACCTATGAAGAAAAGCTCGCGGACCGCCCCTGGGTATAATTTTCAACGGCAGGCTTCTCTTATTTTTGGGGCTTTTTGAATACCCCGATAAGCGGGCCAAGTTGACGCCATCCCCCTTGTCGAAACTCTTTTGTGCGCAAAGCTGAAACGGTCCCGTCGAGAAACAACGCATTATGCGCCTTCATCTTCTCGCGAAACAACTCACCAAAATCCCAAAATGTCACGCTACCCGTTGAGATAGCAAAATGGACAGTCTTGCCATCACGGGAAACCCCAACGCCATTTCGGATTTTACGGCTATCTGAATCTCTCAAGAACCTTGGGTGAAGTTTCCCGTCGATCACCAGCATGGGGCCGGATTGGGTCGCAAAATCCGGTTTTAGTCTGGATTTGATAAACGCTTTCGTCTCGCTTACCCCCACTCGATCTCCTTTTACCCAGAACACACCGTTGGGCAGGAGATGGAAATTCCCCCAACCGCCTTTAGTGGAAATTGATTTTTGTTGTTTTCCATCTTCAACATAAAGTCCGACCGCGCCAAGATCGCTGTGATACATCCCGCCATTCATCAACATATGGGCCTGCCTGTCCAACACGGGCGCCAATCGTGAAAGAGAACCATAAGGCTTGTCGTCAGAATCGCGCAAAAACAACTCAACGGAAATATCATCGACCGCATAGGAACAAACAAATAACTTATTATCCAGATATGTCAGGTGACGACAGTCATCCTGTCCACACAGGCCAAACAGACCGCAAAGAATTGAGAACAGGATATCAAGAATGTTTGACACTTTTTCAGACCCTTGCAAGTATTTTCATTTTACCGTCAATAGGCCGGGCAACAGCCGTTAAGTTTCAGGTTTTTCAAGAGGCGCTACCAGCATCCAGCGATGCCCTTTAATGTCGATGACCTGCGCGAACCGGTCCCCCCAAAACATATCTTCAGGCTTCGCACTTTCCTTACCACCATTTTCCAACGCCAATGCGTATACCCGGTCCACATTTCTGGGATCTTTAAACCGAAGGCTCATGGCAACCGGCGATCCGCGCTCCATATCCGGTGCCGGATGGCCGCCATATTCTGGGAATTCATCTGACATCATAACCGTGCCACCGTGGATTCGCATGGTCGCATGCAACACACGCTCGCCATCTTCCGCCATCATTTTAGACAGGAGTTCGCCATTAAACACCGCTTGATAAAACGATATGGCCTCTTCCACCCCGTCAATTGTGAGATAAGGGCCGACACCTGAATTATTAGCCGGTTGATTCATCACTCCTTGCTCCATAATTCTTGACGTTAACCCCAACCTTGGCGCATATCCTGTATCAAATTACCGACCGTGCCAAGCAAGCCGGATCGAGACAAATAACAAAGGGTATTTTCATGGGCCGCACTTTATACGACAAAATCTGGGACGATCATCTGGTACACGAACAGGAAGACGGTACCAGCCTCCTTTATATTGATCGCCACCTTGTCCATGAAGTGACAAGCCCCCAGGCTTTTGAAGGCCTGCGCATGACCAACCGCAAGGTTCGTGCGCCAGAAAAAACACTGGCCGTTGTCGATCACAATATCCCGACCACAAATCGTGCCGGCGGCATTGAAAATGAAGAAAGCCGTATTCAGGTTGAAGCGCTCGCCAACAACGC
Organism: uncultured Rhizobiaceae bacterium; assembly: GCA_951813045.1. Lineage (GTDB taxonomy): Bacteria > Pseudomonadota > Alphaproteobacteria > Rhizobiales > Rhizobiaceae > Pseudahrensia. Next base: position 3,961,764 of record CATOTF010000002.1, on the reverse strand, counting down.
TGCCGAATTCGGCGTTGAATATTTTTCCGAGACGGATAACCGTCAGGGCATCGTTCATATCATCGGTCCGGAGCAGGGTTTTACCCTGCCGGGCATGACGATTGTTTGTGGCGACAGTCACACATCAACCCATGGCGCTTTTGGCGCATTGGCCCATGGTATCGGGACATCGGAAGTTGAGCACGTACTCGCGACCCAAACGCTGATCCAGAAAAAAGCCAAGAACATGAAGGTCGAAGTCACCGGAGATCTTTCCGATGGTGTGACCGCCAAGGACATAATTCTAGCGATTATTGGCGAAGTCGGCACCGCCGGCGGCACGGGTTATGTCGTCGAATTCTGTGGACCGGCCATCGAGGCACTTTCGATGGAAGGGCGCATGACCGTCTGCAATATGACAATCGAAGGCGGTGCTCGCGCCGGCTTGATCGCACCAGACGCCAAGACATTTGAATATATCAAAGGTAAACCAAAGGCCCCGTCTGGCACCGCATGGGACCTTGCGATGGATTATTGGTCGACGCTGAAATCCGATGACGATGCGGTCTTCGACAAGACCGTCACCATCGATGCTAATAATCTCACACCCATCGTTTCATGGGGCTCTTCCCCTGAAGACGTGATCGCCGTCACCGGCGAAGTGCCGGACCCCACATTGATCGAAGACGACAATAAGCGCGCGTCAAAGCAACGGGCGCTCGATTACATGGGCCTGACACCCGGTACAAAAATCACAGATATTAAAATCGACCGCGTTTGGATCGGCTCCTGCACCAACGGCCGCATCGAAGACCTGCGTGCCGCTGCATCGGTTCTTGAAGGTAAAAAGATTGCAGATACTGTATCGGCGATGGTCGTTCCTGGATCTGGCCTCGTTAAAGCGCAAGCTGAAGCTGAAGGCCTCGACAAAATCTTCATTGAGGCGGGCGCCGAATGGCGTGAACCTGGTTGCTCCATGTGCCTTGCGATGAACGACGACCGGCTAAAACCGGAAGAACGTTGTGCCTCTACATCCAACCGTAATTTTGAAGGTCGTCAGGGCTTCAAAGGTCGCACTCACCTCGTCAGCCCGGCAATGGCTGCGGCAGCCGGTGTCGCCGGACATTTTGTAGATATTCGCGACTTGTAGATTTAATAAAGTTTACCCGCCGCTTTATACATTAATCGGCCATTAATTCGGCGGGTTTAAACTTCCAATTTTCGGTTGAGGGACTGATTGTTGGGCGGTGCCTATTATATAACGCTGATCAACGTGGCTTTAGCTGCCATGTTATTATTCGGGTTTGCCGGGTTTTGGTTATATGACCGGAGCCGTAAAGCCCCGCTTTTCTTTTTTTTCGCAACCGTCTGTTTTCTTATCAGTGCAAGTCTTGGCGTTATCACGCGCTATGTATCCGTCGAATTCGAGACATTATTTCGGTTCGCACTAAATTCTGTAAATCTGATAGCGGGGACACTGCTGACCGGTGGTGTCATGATTCAATATAAGCTTAAGCCACACTGGCGGCGTATGGGGCTTTTTGTCGCTCTTGGACTGGTCGTTATATATTCCGTACTCGATATGCCGCGGCAATCAGTCCTGCGGCTAAGCTTAAATCAGGCTCCGATTGTTATCATGCTCGCCATGGGTACGATTCGGCTCATCTTTTTGGGTAGAAACTCACCAATCGACAATCTTTTGAAAATCATACTGGCGATATTCACGCTTAATCTGGCATCAAGACCAGTGATTTTGGCGATGAATGGAACTCTGGGAAATACGGTTGCAGATTTTCACGACACTCAATATGCGCTTATTGTTCAATTCTCCTTAGCATTGGTAATCATTGCGACCGCGACCATACTCATGCTTGTGTTGGTCGCAGACGTGGTTCGGGATTTAACCCGTGAAAACCTGCGGGATAGTTTAACCGGTCTCACCAATCGTAAAGGATTTCACCAGCTCGCCCGTAACATTTTAAAACGTGCCGACATGACGAATACACCTGCCACGCTGGTGATGTGCGATATCGATCATTTTAAGGCCATCAATGATACTCATGGTCATCATTATGGTGATCAGGCCATTTCCTTCTTTGGACAAACTCTAGGAAATATCACCCTCAAAAATGATATAGCTGCGCGGGTCGGCGGCGAAGAATTTTGCCTTCTGTTGTGGGATACGTCGTTGGCTGAAGGGGAGCAATTGGCGGAGAATATACGTGCAGTGATTTCCAAAACCGCACTCCCGTTCCCGACCGGCGATCATTACCTGTCAGCAAGCTTTGGCGTTGTTCAATCGCAATCAGGGCAATCTCTGAGAGAGCTTTATGCAATGGCGGACGCTGCCATGTATCAGGCTAAATCAGACGGACGAAACCGGGTTCGTATCGCACATCAAAATAACGTTGTAACCAATCTGTTTCCGCAGGCGCAGGACGCTGCATGAATCCAATGTCTAGGCTAACCCACGTTTTTCTATCATCGCATCAACACTTGGCATTTTTCCTCTAAATGCCTGATAGGTTTCTTCCGGGTCGATACTACCCCCGGCTGAATAGATGTGGTCGTGAAGTTTTTGAGCCAGCGTACCGTCAAAAACATCACCCGTTTCCTCAAATGCCGAAAACGCATCGGCATCCAGAACTTCACTCCACATGTAGCTGTAATAACCGGCCGAATAACCGTCACCGGAAAATACATGGGCGAAGTGCGGTGTGCGGTGGCGCATGGCAATAGCATCGGGCATGCCAATCCGGGCTAATGTTGCGGTTTCAAACGCGACGACATCATCAATTGGTTCGTCATGCGCTTTATGGAATTCCATGTCCACTAATGCGGATGCGGTAAATTCAACGGCACCGAACCCCGCGTTAAACGTCTGAGCCGCAAGCACTTTATCGAGTAGTTCTTTTGGGATCGCCTCACCGGTTTCAATATGACGGGCGTGTTTTGACAATACCTCGGGAACAGTCAACCAATGTTCGTAAACCTGGCTGGGTAGCTCAACAAAATCCCGCGCAACCGATGTTCCGGAGACGGACGGAAAGGTCACATCCGACAGGATACCGTGTAATGCGTGGCCAAATTCATGAAACAGAGTGCGGGCATCATCCATCGACAGCAATGTTTGTTGGCCTTCGGGCGCCTTTGCGAAATTCATCACATTAACAATAATCGGCGTCTGGCCTTTCGAACCGTTAGCCAGCTGAAGGTCATGCTGGCCTTGAAAACCACTCATCCAAGCACCCGAACGCTTTGACGGACGTGCAAAATAGTCGCCTAAAAAAACAGCCCGGTGCGAACCGTTCTTATTTAAAACCTCAAATACACGAACATCCCGGTGGTAGGCTTTGACATTGGATCGTTCTTCGACCGAGATGCCAAACAACCGATTGGCAACGTCAAAAGCGGCGGCAATAATATTATCAAGCGCGAGATAAGGCTTTAATTCGGTCTCATCAAATGTGAATTTCTTCGCCCGAAGCTGTTCGGCAAAATGCCGCCAGTCCCACGGTGCGACCTTATGGTTAGCCCCGCTTTCGACAATCAATTCTTCCAGTTCAGCTTCTTCTCGGGACGCTTTATCCAGTGCTTTTTCCCAAACCGTTTCCAGTAATTGCGTAACTGATGCCGGTTTTTTCGCCATCTGGTCTTCGAGTTTAAAATCGGCAAAACTGTCATACCCAAGCAGATGAGCCTTTTCCTGACGCAGGGCCACAATCTCCTTCACACCAGCGCGATTATCTGTACCACCACCGTTTTCACCGCGCGCAGCCCAAGCCTTGAAGGCCTGTTCCCGCAATTCTCTGCGTTTGGAGAAAGTCAAAAATGGTTCAATAATTGACCGTGACAAAGTAACCGCAAACCCACCCTTTTCATCCCGTTCATCCGCTGCAGCGGCCATGGCATCAACGACGAATTGCGGCAGGCCTTTAAGATCCTCACCGTCGTCAAGAACCAGCGACCAACTCGCTTCATCAGCAAGAATATTTTGCGAGAACCCCGCACCCAATTCAGCCAGCCGCGCATTAATCTGCGCCATCCGGTCCTGACCCGCATCATCAAGCCCGGCACCACCACGGATAAACCCTTTCCACTTACGTTCAAGAACCCGAACCTGTTCTACGGAAAGATTAAGCGCGTCGCGGCTTTTCCAAAGTGTATCAATGCGTTCAAAAAGCTGTTTATTTGCAGCGGTCTTTGACGCATGGCGGGAAAGCTTTGGTGCAATATCTCGTTCGGTCTCCCGCAAAATCTCATCGCTGTTCGCGCCGACGAGGTTCCAGAAAACAGCAGATGTGCGGGATAGTTCCTCACCGCATAATTCCAAAGCGACAATTGTGTTATCAAATGTCGGCGCATTAGAATTTTGTGCAATCGCGTCGATCTCTGCACGGTCTGCCACCAGCGCAAGGTCAAATGCATTGGAAAAATCACCACTGTTGATACGATCAAACTCCGGCAGGCCAAGCGTTCCGTTCCAGTTGAATATTGCGGGGTTTTGATCTTGTGACATGGTCAATCCGGTTAATTGTGCAGAAATTGAAATGTAAGTCTGCAGTAATGAGCTTTCAATGTGACTTTCCGCGTTTATGGACCTTCAAGTCTATGGCAATTTTCTGTGATCCACTTAAATGGAAAATACCAGCTACTTTAATGGAATCGATTATGCGCGACCGCATCGCAACTCTCATATCCAGCCGACGTTTTGAATGGGCGATTATCGCACTAGTCGTGGTAAATGCCTTTATCCTAGGGTTGGAAACCTATGATCCGGTTATGTCCATATTCGGTGCGTTTCTAAAAGGGCTTGATACGATAATTCTGGCCGTTTTCGTTGTTGAATTATTGATGCGGTTTTATGTGCACCGGTGGAATTTCTTCAAAGATGCTTGGCGCGTCTTCGACTTGATCGTTGTTGGTATTGCACTGGTTCCCGCATCCGGCGGCTTCGCTGTCTTACGGGCATTCCGGGTTTTGCGCATCTTGCGGCTGCTATCGGTTATTCCATCCTTGAAAAAAGTTGTAACCGGTTTGGTTACGGCACTCCCCGGCATGGGTTCTATTGTCGTCTTGATGCTATTGGTCTTCTACGTCTTTTCGGTCATGGCCACTGGCCTGTTTGGTGAGACGTTCCCTGTATGGTTTGGTTCCCTTGGGGCCTCATCCTATTCATTATTTCAAATCATGACGCTGGAAAGCTGGTCCATGGGCATCGTGCGTCCGGTGATGGAAACATTCCCTTGGGCTTGGGCCTTCTTCATCCCGTTCATCATGTCCACCACGTTTACTGTGCTCAACCTGTTCATCGGAATTATCGTTTCCGCCATGCAGGCGGAACATGAGCAGGACGCCGCTGACGACCGAACGCAATTGCACCGCGATCAGGAAGCAATTCTGGTGGAGATAAGGGCCATGCGCGCGGAAATGACTGAACTGAAAGCTGCAATTCAAAAAGATTAAACGGGCTTCAATGAATCCGGATCGAGCCCGCCCATGCGACAGACTTCAACCCATTCATCCCGCTTCACCGGTTGAACGGACAGGCGCATCGAAGTAACCAGCGCCATATCCTTGAGCGCATCATTGGCTTTAACTTCTTTCAAAGTCACCGGATTTGGCACATCCGCAAGTGCCCGGATAAAGACGCAATCCCAACGCTCATCGTCTGTCGTTGTATCCTGCGCGGAAAGCTTGGAAACTTCGGCAACGCCGACAACATCAAGCCCTTCATTGGAGTGGTAAAAAAACGCCCGGTCACCCAGTTCCATGGCGCGCATATTGTTCCGCGCCTGGTAATTACGAATACCGTCCCATTCTTCGCCGACCTTACCCTTGGCTTTTTGTTGCTCCCAAGACCATTTAAACGGTTCGGATTTAAACAACCAATATTGCATTTTGGGCTCCAGTCAGTCGGCGGGTCATTACAGTCACGTTTTGAGGCTCCAACCCGACAAGGTCAAGAACCAGTTTAACAGGTATCATGCTCACCGCTCATTTTTCAGCGGTCTGGCCAGTAAAAGCGGCACGGCTTCTTGCGCGGTTATTTCCCGGTCGAGAACCTTCACAACCATGTTGATAATGGGGGCGTCAATTTTATGAATTTTCGCCAACTTGAGGGCCATGGAAGCGGAAAACACCCCTTCCGCCAAAGGCAGGCCGTCGAGGTTATCTTTCTTTCCCAAGGCCATGCCATAGGCAAAATTTCGCGATTGGGGAGAGGAACAGGTCAGGACCAAATCTCCAAGGCCGGAAAGGCCTGATAAGGTTTCTGCGCGGGCGCCAACTGCGATGGCAAGGCGGTTCATTTCCGCAAATCCGCGGGCAATCAATGCAGCTTCCGCGCTGGCTCCAAGCTGTAGTCCTCGCGCAGCGCCAACCGCCAATGCTAAAACATTTTTAAGCGCACCGCCGATCTCAACCCCAATCAGGTCATCACTTCCATAAAGGCGAATACGCGGGCGGGCCAGGGTTTTTACAAGCACTGCTGCCCGTTCCATCGTATAGGCTGCGAGACTGACAGCGGTTGGCAATCCGGCGACGACATCAGCGGCAAAACTGGGGCCTGATAATGCCGCCACCCGTTCCACGCCAAACCGTTCCAAAGCCAGTTGGTGTAACAGTTTCCCACTTGCACGATCAATCCCTTTTGCACACAGCACGACTACTGAATCGGGTGGTGCATATTGTTCGACTTTTGGAGATAATTCCGCGAAACTCTGGGCCGGAGTGACGCACAGGATTATGCCAGCGTCACAGGCGTGTTCGAGATTATCCGTCGCAACCGTATTTCTTTCAGCGCCGAAAAACTGGCATTCAAGCTCTGCAACACGTTCAGACCGACGAGTCCATATGGTGACATTCTGCCCCTGTTCTCCCATGACATGGGCCAAAGCGGTGCCCCATGCCCCGCCGCCCAGAACCGAAATTCTCACGCCTTTGCCCCTTTTTTACCGGAACCATATTGAACAGATGTATCCCGGTCTAACGGCCAACGGGGCCGGATGCCTGCATCTTCGAATGCGCCACCAAGACGCAAATGCTCAACCCCCGCCCAAGCAATCATCGCAGCATTATCGGTACAAAGCGCGTGTGGCGGTGCAATCCACCGCCAGCCGGATTGTTCACAGACGGTTTGGAGTCGGCCCCGCAAATAATTATTTGCGGCAACGCCACCGGCGACAATCAGGGACGCGGAAAAACCGAACTCAATTTCAAACCTGTCAAAAGCCCGCTGAAGGCGGTCTGCGAGGACATCACCAACGGCTGCCTGAAACGACGCACAAATATCATCGACTGCCGGTGGCTCATCTCTTTGCGCCTCGGTTCTTACCGCGGTCTTTAATCCGGAAAATGACATATCAAGCGTTTGACGCCCTGCGAGCGGGCGAGGGAATTGAATGACTTTCTCGTTCCCTTCCCGCGCCCGCGCTTCAACCTGCGGTCCGCCGGGATAAGGCAGGCCAAGCAATTTTGCAGTTTTGTCGAACGCTTCACCCAGAGCATCATCAATCGTTGTGGACCACCGTTCGTATTCCCCCACTCCACGTACCAGCAATATCTGCGTGTGGCCGCCGGATACGAGCAACAGCAAATAGGGGAAAGCCACACCATCCGTCAGCCGGGCAGTCAAAGCGTGACCTTCAAGGTGGTTGATGGTGAGCAGCGGTAAGTTGTGAACAGCGGATATTGCTCTTGCGGTCATTGTGCCAACAATCAACCCGCCTGCAAGGCCGGGGCCGGATGTTACGGCGATGCCATCAAGATCACCAAATCCCATTTCTGCTTCCACACATGCGCTCTCAATTATCCCGTCCAGAGCTTCAAGATGAGCGCGTGCGGCGATCTCCGGCACCACGCCACCAAACGGCGCGTGGTCTTCAATTTGGCTCAGCACAATGTTGCTCAATATCGCGCCCGGACCGTCCGCATTACGCGTAGCACGCACAACGGAAGCGGCTGTTTCATCGCAACTGGTTTCAATACCCAAAACGCATGGAAATTCTGTTTTCATAGCCATCGCCTAGCAGAAGCAACAAGCAGCGCCAACAAAATTGAGATCAATACCAATGGACGGTGGAAGGACAGCTTATCCGCTGGACCTTATTTTCACATGGGCTAATTAAGGCCCATCCCGCCAACCCTGATATATTAATTCACCATGTCCATTGCCTCCCGTTCAATTGATGCTCCAGATCAGGTTCAGATCAAACGTGCCTTACTTTCTGTTTTCGATAAGTCCGGCTTGTTAGAACTCGCCAAAGCTCTGACTGAAAATGGTGTTGAACTGCTATCCACCGGAGGGACATCAAAAGCCCTCAAGGAAGCGGGGTTTGACGTTAAAGACGTGTCGGACGTCACAAGGTTTCCAGAAATAATGGATGGGCGCGTAAAAACGCTCCACCCGGTAATTCACGGTGGATTGCTGGCCATCCGTGATGCGGATGATCATATTGCGTCCATGGAGGAACATGACATCGGTCCGATCGACCTGCTTGTTGTCAATCTCTATCCGTTTGAAGAAGTGATGAAGTCAGGTGCCGATAATGACGCGATTATCGAGAACATCGATATTGGCGGCCCGGCCATGTTGCGCGCCGCTGCAAAAAACCATGCTTATGTTTTGGTTCTGACCAGTTCGGATGATTATCCTGAATTTATCGATGATCTGAAGTCAAACAGCGGTACATCGACTTATGCGAACCGTAAACGGTTGGCACAGGCCACATTTGCCCGCACTGCGGCTTATGATTCGGCGATTTCAAACTGGATGGCAAATGCGTTCAAAATTGAAACGCCCGCAAACCGTTCGATCGGCGGATCGCTCATGCAGACCATGCGGTATGGTGAAAACCCACACCAGAAAGCAGCACTTTATGCAACACCGGAAGTGCGCTGCGGTGTTGCCCATGCTGAGCAGGTTCAAGGCAAGCAACTCTCCTATAATAATATCAACGATACTGACGCCGCCTTTGAGCTCGCCAGTGAGTTTGACCCGGCAAAAGAGGCCGCAGTGGCCATTATAAAACACGCCAACCCATGCGGGGTGGCAACGGCCGCCACGTTAGCCGATGCTTATCAGTCCGCATTTTCTTGCGACCCTGTTTCCGCATTTGGCGGCATCATCGCCATGAACCGCACGCTGGATGCAGAAGCGGCAAGGGCCATGATCGATATTCTCACCGAGGTCATTATTGCACCTGATGCGAGCGACGAAGCGAAGGGGATACTTGCAGCAAAGAAAAATCTGCGCCTTCTTCTAACCGGTGGTTTGGCGGACCCCCGTGCCCCAGGCATGGCATTAAAAACCGTGGCGGGCGGTCTTTTGGTGCAGGAGCGGGATGCCGGAAACATTGATGATGTGGAATTAAAGGTCGTCACCAAAAGACAACCAACTGAGGCCGAGCTTACCGATATGCGTTTTGCTTTTCGGGTTGCAAAACACGTTAAGTCGAATGCCATTATCTATGTAAAAGACGGCGCGACGGTCGGTATAGGCGCAGGGCAGATGAGCCGGGTTGATTCCTCCCGCATTGCCGCGCGCAAGGCGCAGGATGCGGCCACCGCTGCCGGTTGGGATACGCCCAAAACCATCGGGTCCGTTGTTGCCAGTGACGCATTCTTCCCATTTGCTGACGGATTACTTTCCGCCGCAGAAGCGGGCGCAACCGCCGTTATTCAGCCGGGTGGCTCCATGCGTGACGATGAAGTGATCAAGGCCGCCGACGACGCCGGTCTCGCCATGGTATTCACCGGCATGCGTCATTTCAGGCATTAAAGGAGCTATTTATTTACGGTTGTGATGAAGTCGAACCGGATTTCTGTTTTACCCAAGGGAGTAACAACAGGCCGACCAAAAACAATAACACGAGCGGGGTAATTCCGATACGCTGATTACCTGACCAATCCGTTGCCAGCGCAATCATCGCAGGCGCGATAAACGAGCTGGCCTTGCCGGATAAAGCATAAAGACCAAATGCCTCGGTCATATTGTCCTCATCCGCCTGATCAGCCATCAGGGTTCGCGATGCAGCCTGTAGCGACCCTCCGGCAGCACCAATAAATGCTCCACAAATGTAAAAGGTAATATCCGAAGGGGCAAACCCGCCGGTAACATCAGCCACGGGTATGAACATCACCATACTGCGATCCGTGCTGATGATGATCGAGCAAACCGCGATCAAAACCAAAACCGAAGCAACGACCACTTTCTTCGGTCCAAAGCGGTCATCCAAACGGCCACCCATCCACGCTCCAATTGCACCAGTCAAAGCAGCCAGAATACCAAAAAGGCCCAATTGTGTTGCTTCCCACTTCAATACGCCACCAGCGTAAATTCCCCCAAAACCATAGAGGCCGTTGAGGGCATCGCGATAGAACATGGACGAACCCAGATAAGCAAAAAGACTGGTATTTTGTGGAAGGTTCCTGATCGTTGTAATCAGGTCAGATACACCCTTTTTTACGGCCCCTTTGATGGCGATTGATCTGGGTGCGTCGGGCGTAAAAATGAAAAATGGTAGCACGAAGACGAAATACCATAGGCCTGTGAGAGGGCCGGTTGCCCGCTCCCCGCCGTAGTCTACATTGTCTAATCCAAGAATTGGAACAATCCCAGCCAATGTTACACCGCTACCGAAAGAAGATTCGACCATCAACAACAAGACGATAATCAGCGATGCAACACCACCAAGGTAGCCCAAAGCCCAACCGTTGCCTGACAATTTGCCAAGCTCTTCCCTGGGCACAAGGTCTGGCATGACCGCGTTGTTGAACACAGCAGCAAATTCAATTCCAACGAGCGCCACGCCGAAAAAGACTAAAACCCAAAAGGTCATCCCTCCACCGCCCGGCACGGCAAACCAAAGCAATGATGCCCCGCAAATCGCAAATATCGAAAACAGAAACATCCACGGTTTTCGTGGGCCTGTAGCATCTGCAACCGCACCCAAAATAGGCGAAAGTATAGCGATGAATACACCAACGATTGCCAGCATCCAGCCCCACCAGATTTGTCCGGTCTCCGGGTCTGGCGCGACTTCCGTCGCAAAATATCTTGCAAAAACGAAGGTAATGAGAAGCGTATGAAACGGTTGTGCCGCCCAATCGAAAAGCATCCAGCCCCAGATGCCTCTCCTTGATACGCGCGGCTCTGATTCGCTTTCAGTTTCAGATGTCATGCAGCCTCCCACGCAGAACCACTATATCTCACGGCTTTGAAATGAATACTAGGGTTTGCGGCGTGTGAGGACATAGTATTTGTTGTTCGAGCTTTCCTTTGCGATAGGTTTGGATGATTTGTGATGGTTAGTTCATAGGTTCCATGTGAGTTCTCATGGGGTCGGAGTTATCGCTTGATATCCATTTCCCACTATCATTGTAGGAAGGCTCGTAACTTCAAGAATGGATGATGAGAATTGCGCAGAGAACTTGAGTTCGTTCAAGGCGTAAATCTGAATTTAGTTTGCCGACTAGTGGTATTGTATATTCGATATCAGGAAACAACTGGAGCGGGCGAGGCGATTCAAGCGCCCCACCCCAACCTTGGCAAGGACAGATACAGGCGCTTTTCAACTTTCCTTGCCATTCCTTGAGGTTCATACTTAACTGTAATTACATCGTTTTCCATGTTTCCGGTAGTGGGTCAGTTTGAAGTCTTGCCTAGAAATTAGCAAAGTTGGTCGCTATGTATAGGTTATGGAAAAAGTGGACTTGTCCCTATTTAATACCGCATCCGGTTCTCGTTTAAGCTGATTTTCGTTCGAATTTGATGTTTGACATTCCTCCTATTGCTGAGTGTCTTCGGCGGCTGTTGTAAAATCCATTGATGTATTGGAACAGGGCAACTGTCACTTGCTGACGCGTCTGCCATTTATTGCGCCAGATGAGTTCCGCTTTGATGGTTTTGAAGAAAGTCTCGACCACCGCGTTATCCCAACAATTCCCCTTGCGGCTCATCGACACTTTCAAGCCCAATTGGCGCATTCTCTTTTGATAATCGTGAGAACAATATTGGGAACCTCTATCGGTGTGGTGGATGCAGCCTGGCGGCGGATTTCGAAGGGCCACTGCGCGGTTGAGAGCCTGCAATGCCAGACCCTTCTTGAGCCGGTTGCTGACTGCCCATCCCACGACGCGGCGTGAATGCAGATCGATTATCACAGCCAAATACAGCCAGCCCTCACGCGTCCAGATGTAGCTAATGTCACCCACCCATTTTCGGTTGGGTTTATCCGCATGGAAGTTACGATTCAGCCAATTGGGTGCTATGTTGAAGTGGTGATTGCTGTCAGTTGTTACCTTGTATTTACGTGTTCTGACGACGCGAATGCCGTTGTCGCGCATCAAACGGCCCACGCGACGGTGGCCCACAGCCAAGCCCACTTCCTTCAACTCCTGCGTCATGCGAGGCCGTCCATAGCTACCAAGGCTGAGATGGTGCTGTTCACGGATGTGAGCCAAAACCACCATGTCATCACGCTGTCGTTGACTGACTGGGCGACGGCGCCAGGAGCGATAGCCGCGTGATGTGACATTCAGAATATGGCAAAGCCGATCCACGGAAACATGGTTCTGGTGTTCTTCGACAAACGCAAATCTCACTTGCTTTGATTGGCGAAGAACACCGTGGCTTTTTTTAAGATGTCCCTCTCCTCCGTGAGCAGACGGTTCGCTTTGCGAAGCCGTTCAACTTCCTTCGCCAGATCAATATCGGCCGATGGTGGCAAGCCGTCGGGCTTAGATTTCTGTATCCACTTGGCAAGCGTTGAAAAACCAACACCCAAGTCTGATGCTACCTGTTTGCGCGTAAGTCCGCTTGTTAGTGCAATGCGGACGGCATCGCGGCGAAATTCGTCAGTGTGGCGATGTGCCATAGTCATTCTCATTGATGGATCAAATCCAATTCAAGGACACGGAACTAAACCGTGACAAGTCCATGATCGCCTTGTCCCTCTTTGGGGTAGGCTCAATCCTCGCAGCTTCATCCGAACTTTTCCAGATCGTGAAGTGGGCGGGTGTCGCTTACATGGCATATCTGGGCATTACTCAAATCCTGGAAGCTCGAAGGCAGAATGAAATCACTGTGTCCCAACCACGAGTTCCAAACGATGCAGCAAGCTTCAAGGCCGGGTTTTTCACCGCTGTTTTGAATCCCAAGGCGATCATCTTTTACATCGCTTTCCTATCTCAATTCCTTGATCCAGACGGCAATATCTATGCTCAGTTCGCAATTGTTGCTGTCAGTTCGACTGTGATCGTTGCGCTTGTTTTGGGAGGATACGCGCTTCTTGCTGGTCAAGCTCGACGGATGTTCCGCAGCCCAAAGGCACAACGCCGGTTCGGCTACACCGGCGGAGGATGCTTGCTCGGAGGTAGTGCCTTCATGGCGGCTACACGATAATTTACAACACCCTAGAATTGGATATTCTCCCATGCTCCCCATCGAAGGCCTTCTGGCATTTACCCTGATCTACACCATAGATTCCATCACGCCTGGGCCAGCGGTGGCGATGGTCACCGTGCGCGGCGCGACAATGGGTGTACGGCGAACAACGCCATTCATTATGGGACTTGTCGTCGGAGATCTGTTCCTGTTCGCAATAGCAGCAGCGGGGCTAATCGCACTTGCAGCGGCGCTTGGCCCGCTATTTTTCATCATGAAGTGGATAGGCGTCGGCTATTTGCTCTATCTGGCCTACCAGATGTGGAACGCCGTCCCGGTCACTATCCCGTCTGTACCACAGCAAGGGGAAGGTTTACGGTCCTTTGGGGTCGCCACGCTACTTCCTCTTGGAAACCCCAAGGCCGTTGGGTTTTATATCGCTTTGCTGCCAACCGTTTTGGATGTGAGTGCCCTTACATTGTTGGCATATGTCGAACTTTCCATAGCTGTTGTCATCATCTGGGGTGTTGCTCTGTTTGGATATGCGATAGCAGCATCGCGGGCCGGGGAACTTCTCAAGAGGCCACAAGCTCAACGCGCTCTAAACCGGTGTTCCGCATGTACAATGTTAGGTGTCGCCGGAGCTATTGCTATTCGTGAGTAGGATGGAGAAGCTGTTCCAGAATGGATTTTCGAGAGACTATAGGACCATGGAATATGATAGCTCGTGTCGGCATTTTGATATTTAACGGAGTTGACGACGGAAACCTATTTGGCCTTCTTCACTGACACCTGCCCCACCCGTTGGGTATGTTGCCGCGTCCTGGTTTTAACTGGCATGACTGGGTTCCAGCAGAATTCATAATTTAAGGCGCGTTTCGTTTAATTTGATTCCTTGAAACACACTTGAGCTCTTGTTTTGTGCGGATTGCTTAATACTGCTGCGAATGCCGAGAGTGGGCCTTTTGGCGGGTTTCGGCAATGTATCCAACGATCGCTTTCAGGAGATAATGGGTGATCGAGCCCTGTGATACCGATCAACCTACCTCACGATACAATGCAAAAATGGACTCTTTGATTTTACACCTCATGGCGATATGCAAGGTTTTCATGGGCTTCGATCCGGCTTCCACATAGTCCCAGCAATCCAGAGATGCCTTTTGATCGTGGAAGCACATTTCCAGCAGGATGGTTATTTCAGGAAATCCATTGTCATAGCCCTCATGGGGCGTCCGCTCCCACAATCGCCAACTATGCAAATAGCCCTCCAACTTTAAATGTTCGCAAAAGGCATCAAAGGCCTCTTTAAAATGCTTTAAGCCTTTGGGATCCTTGAGATTAAAGGCACCAAACATCGAGAAAGTTTCCGGTGATAGTTTGCTCATTTAATTTCCCAGCGTGTGGTACGGAGCAGCGGTGAATCCATCTGTTAACTCAAACCAAACCCGCAGATTTCGCAAACGGATCTTGGCTGGCGTCTTTATGCCAGGTGTATTCACAAGACGTTGCCATCTCTTCTGCCAAGTCCATTCCAAACAAATCCGCCAAAACTGCTAAAGCCATATCCATCCCGGCCGAAACACCAGAAGACGTGAAAAACTTGCCATCTTCAACCCATCGTGCCTGTTTTACCCAATCGACATGCGGTGCAAGATGAACTGTGTTTGTAAAGTCGAGTTTGTTAGTTGTCGCCTTTCTGCCGTCCAAAACACCCGTCATGCCCAAAAGTACGGTCCCAGTGCAAACAGCCAAAACACGTTCCGCATTGGCTGAGGCTTGTCGAACCCATTCCATAAATTCCTGGTCTTCCGCTTCGATCAACGCTGAATCTCCACCGGGAATGAACAGCAGGTCATAGTCACTCTTTTCATCGATCGTCTTGTCCACAACGATCCTCTGACCATGAACACTTGGCACCGGGCAGTTCCCTTTCGCAACTGTTATGACCTCAATCTCGTTACTCAACCCCCCCAACATTTCGATGGGACCGAAGTAGTCAAGCGTTTCAAAGCCGGGGAAAACCAGCGCTGCAAGTGTTCTCATAATCCATAGCCTTTAGTGAACGGGGAAGAGCTCAAATTAGCGGCGCTAACAACCCTATACTAACTGGTATCTACGTGGCATAAATGACAATATTACCTCTCTTTATGCCAAAATAAAGCTTGATGCGCCTGATCATATGAATGTCGTGTTCATCATCTACCCAAATATCGTGCTGCTTGATCTGGCCGGGCCGCTTCAGGTTTTCACACATGCCCGCAAAGACTCTCAATCGGCTCCCGCGTACCGAACGAGTGTTGTTTCATTTCAGGGTGGGCGTACGGAAACCAATACACTCCTAAAAATCGACAGTGACCAACTCTCTGACTGGCTTGTGGTGCATCGAGACATACCTGTTCATACGCTTATCGTGATCGGTGGTGATGGTGCAATTCCCGCGACCCTTGATCCGGCATTTATCAATCAAGTTAGACAATTGGCAGATCGCTCCACGCGGGTGTGTTCTGTCTGTTCCGGCGCACTTGTTCTGGCTGCAGCCGGGCTGCTTGATGGTCGCCGTGCGGTCACACATTGGGAAGACTGTGATCATCTGGCAAGGGAATACCCTGCCGTTAAGGTGGAAGTCGATCCGATCTACATTAAGGACGGAAACATCTGGACCTCCGCTGGCATCACAGCCGGCATCGACATGGCTTTGGCAATTATCGAAGAAGACTTGGGAAAATCCGCCGCCATCGAAATGGCCCGTTCTCTGGTAACGCCTATGGTCCGCTCTGGCGGGCAGTCCCAATTCAGTCCAGAGCTGGATCGACAGGCCCACGACACCAAAGGACAATTCTCACATTTGCACGATTGGATCATCGCAAACATTCAACGCAAGATCTCAGTGGATGACATGGCCAAAGAATGTGGAATGAGTCCTAGAAACTTTTCGCGGCGTTACACTGAAATAATGGGCATATCACCCGCCAAGGCCGTTGAAGCCATCCGGGTCGATACCGCTCGCGATCTTTTGGCGACGACACATAGCGGTGTACAAACAATTGCCACTGACTGTGGCTTTCAAAATGACGAACGCATGAGACGCGCATTCCAACGACATATAAACACATCGCCGTCTCAATACAGAGCGCAATTCCGGTGATGTTGTACGTCTAAAATTCAACATTCAAGCTGTGAGAATTTAAAGGTTTCTTTTCACCAGTCTACTGAAACCGACATTTACGCCCTGTTTGGTCAGAATTTGTGTGGTTGATGGCTCGGTCACCCGATACACAAAAAGAGATTAGCGGTGAACGTCCGCTTTGACGAACTCAATCGCGAAATCTGGAATTGGCCCAATGACCGGTGAGGGCCGTTCGTACTCTTTCAAGTCTATTGCCGTGCAACGTTTGATTTCAAAGATTTCTAGCGGAGACATACGATGGGAATATCGAATTTAAGCCAGAAAATTTTATGACATCGATTGCAGCTTCGACCGAACGGTCGCTGAGACATAGTTGATTTTAGGCACAATAGCGGGCGTAGCTCAGGGGTAGAGCAACCACGCCAAAGCCGCAGGCTTTGAGCACCTTGCCAGCACTCCCGTACACAACCATCGGTGCAATCCATCTTGCTTTGTGTACGGATTGAATTATAGTAGTAAGGCAGAAACCATTGTAAAAAAACGGTTATTTGGAGCGGGCGAGGCGATTCGAACGCCCGACCCCAACCTTGGCAAGGTTGTGCTCTACCCCTGAGCTACGCCCGCTCGAGCGCTATATGCGAACTGCCGTCGCGAGGTGTGCGTTGACGTCAGCGCGGTGTATATGCGCCAAGCATTTAGCGATTGCAAGATGAAATCTCGTACAGAGGAGCGAAATTTATCAGTTTGGTGAACGTAAGCCTTTGTTCGTGGATAAGGCAGCTCCACGCATTATTGATACTGGCTTATAATTGGATAAATGCTTCATACACCCGATACATACTGCCAGACAGGCTTTGCGGTGTTTGATGAACGAGGTGATGTAATGATTGTGTCGGACCACACCCTTTGATATGCCCGCGCGCAGGATGATGAAATTTGAGACGTATATGTTGGAAAACCTGCCCCCCGTACCGGTAAATCAAACCGCTCTCCTTGCTTATCTTGATGGAAGCGGATTTAAGACGAAAACTGTCACCCATCCGCCGTTGTTTACGGTAGGTGAAAGTCAGGAATTGCGTGGTGAGTTGGAAGGCGGGCACACTAAAAATCTTTTTCTTAAAGATAAGAAGGGACGATATTTCCTACTCACCGCACAGGAGGATTCAACGGTTAACCTGAAGACATTACATAAACTGCTTGGGGGCTCCGGACGATTTTCATTTGGTAATGCGGATATGATGCTGGAACTGCTTGGTGTAACGCCTGGCGCCGTAACTGCATTGGGTATTATCAATGACCGTGAAAACAAACTTACATTTGCAATGGATAAGCGGCTTATCGAACATGATAAAATTAATTGCCATCCATTGACCAATGAAGCAACAACCACATTGTTAACCCGGGATCTGCTGGAATTTGCATTGGCCTGTAATCACGAACCGATGATCGTCGACCTTAATGGGGAAGTTTGAAAACCTGCAAATATGGCGGAAAAACTTGCATTTTCTTACTCGCCAATAGAGTTGAAAATAGTGCTAAGAGATACGACATGACAATGCAGGTGAATATAGTTTGCGCATTTGCGCGCAAGAATTGATGGAATTCTGAAATGAGTGATAATGATAATCCCTACGCTGGTGCGGCGTCCTTTGGTGGGTATTCGACCGGGGGCAAGGTGACAACAAGCAGCACTATGGATGAAGTACCCGCTGGAGATGGCTTGCCGGATTTTGTACCTGCGAAACCATCAAAACCGGTAGATACAGCACCGTATAAAGATGTCACAACGCAGAGCTTCATGGTTGACGTGATCGACGCATCCCAAAACGGGCCGGTTGTGGTGGATTTTTGGGCGCCATGGTGCGGACCATGCAAGCAGTTGGGGCCGGTAATAGAAAAGATTGCTGCGGCAACCCCTGGAGTAAAACTCTGCAAGATGGATGTTGAGAAATATCCTGAAATTTCTCAACAAATGGGAGTCCAGTCGATACCAGCCGTTGTTGCGTTTATCGATGGGCAACCCGCGGATGCTTTTATGGGTGCTAAAGGTGAGCGGGAAGTACAGGCGTTCTTTGACAAGATTGCGGCTAAAGCGCCAAATTCTGGAGATAGTCCTGACATGGCTGCGGCAGTGGAGGAAGCCAATGCTTTGGCTTCAAATAGCGATCATGGCGCCGCGGCAGAGTTGTATGCGGCTATTCTGGCCAAGGAACCGGGAAATCTTGATGCATTTGCGGGGCTTGGCCAATGTTATGTCGGGGTTGGTGAAGTCGAACTTGCACAAAAACTCATCGATAAAGTGCCGGAAGATCACCGTGATCAGGGGCCATTGGTTGCTCTGATAAAAACGATAGAATTGGCTCGGCAAGGATCAAAACTTGGCGATGTCTCAAGCCTCGCATCTGCGGTTGAGGAAAACCCAAAAGATCACCAGGCCCGGTTTGATTATGCGCTGGCGCTGAATGCTAACGGTGAGCGTGATGAGGCAGCTCTGCAGTTAGTGAGAATTGTGAAGGCTGATCGGAAGTGGAATGATGACGGCGCGCGGGCACAATTACTCGAATTTTTTGAAGCATGGGGCAATATGGACCCGGCAACTCTGGCTGGTCGACGGGCGCTATCATCTGTCCTGTTTTCCTGATCGAACAAAATTTTTGTCTGGAGTGTTGATTTGAAAGCTGGAAATGTATCCTACGGGAAGCTTGCGGACCTGCCCACGCAGATCCCCTTATTTCCCCTGTCTGGTGCATTGTTATTACCAGCCGGAAATATGCCGTTGAATATCTTCGAGCCACGTTATCTTTCCATGGTTGAGGACGCCATGTTGGGGGACCGGGTAGTTGGAGTCATTCAGCCGCGCTTTGATATTGGTGAAGAGCTTGAAGTTCCCCTGTTGTGCGAGGTGGGTTGCTTGGGACGTATCACAGCATTTCAGGAAACCGGAGACGGGCGGTTGATGATCAATCTCGCCGGGGTGTGTCGTTTTCGAATTATGGCGGAAATTGACGGGCTGTCCGGTTATCGACGGGCTGAGATTGCAGGATTCGGTCAAGACCTTGAAGACAATTCTGCTGACGCAAAGGCTGTTGACAGGGACGGGCTTCTGCGCACATTCAAAATGTTTCTGGAGGCAAATGATATGGAAGCAGACTGGGACGGGGTACGTGAGGCGGATACTGAGACTCTTGTAAATACGCTGTCGATGATGAGCCCTTATGGCCCAGCTGAAAAGCAAGCTTTGCTGGAAGCTCCAGACCTGAAAACCCGATCCGAGACGCTGGTTGCTATCACGGAAATCATGCTGGCGCGAGAATCCGGTGATTCATCAAGCACGCTTCAATAGGGGTAGGACTTGGGAGATAAGCCACTTCTTGACATTAAAATGCTGGAACTGCTGGTCTGCCCGCAGACCAAAACATCGCTTGAATATGATGAAGCCAATCAGGAGTTGATTTCAAAGAAGGCCCAATTGGCTTATCCGGTACGCGATGGTGTTCCCATATTGCTTGTTTCTGAAGCACGAGTTCTGGATGATTAACAGTTGAATTGAGATAGCTCTGGACGTTATGTCCAGCACCATGTCAAATATTCTCCATTAGGCGTATTCTTGAGTTTAAGATCATGACTTCAGCACCAGATGACAAATCTGCTAAATCACCTCGGGAAATCGTAGACCCGGGATTTCCTCGTAAACTGGTGGGTGGATATGCGCATTTTCGCAAGAACCGGTTGGGGCGCGAAAAGGAACGTTATGAACAATTGGCGGAGACCGGACAAAAACCGGACACGATGATTATCGCCTGTTGCGATTCCCGCTCGGCGCCTGAAACGATTTTTGGTGCAGCACCAGGTGAAATGTTTGTCGTGCGCAATGTCGCAAATATCATGCCGCCTTATGAAAATGACGGGGACTATCATGGCACTTCCGCTGCATTGGAATTCGCTGTTCAGGAGCTCCGCGTCCGACATATTGTTGTTATGGGTCACGGGCGTTGCGGCGGGGTTAATGCCTTTCGCAAACAGATGACCGGCGAGGCAAGCGAACCGCTTTCACCCGGTGACTTTATTGGCAAATGGATTTCCCTGTTGGAGCCTGTTGCCCAAAAGGTAGAATATACCGGGGCGGAAACGGCTGCTGAACTTCAGTTGAAACTGGAAGAGGAAAGCATACGCCAGTCAATCGAGCACCTTAAGACATTCCCGTGCGTTTCCATTCTCCTTGATCGCAAGCAAATCGGGTTGCATGGGGCATGGTTTGATATTTCGTCAGGTGAATTGTGGACGATGGATGAAGATTCCGGTGTATTCGAAAAACCGCTGGGATAGCGCGGAACAAGTTCAATCTGACTGAACTCTAAATAATTTCCCCGTTTAACAGGGCAGGATTGCGGACGTTGCGCCCCGCTGCCTGATTGATAAAGCCCTGTTTAAGGCTCGGAAGGCGATCAACAATGCCAAGGCCGATCGTACGTAACATGCGCAATGGTTCAATATCATTGCTAAACAACCGGTTCAGAACATCGGTCACCACACCCATTTGGACCGTATCAAACCTGCGCCAGCGCTCATAACGCTCAAGTGCTGTGATGGCGCCAATATCCAGACCCAGCCTATCGGTTTCTACAATGACCTGCGCCAAAGCCGCGGCATCCTTGAACCCCAGATTAAGGCCTTGCCCAGCAATTGGATGAATACCATGGGCGGCATCTCCCACCAGCGCAAATCGGGGCTTTACGAAATCCCGTGCCAGAGTAAGACCAAGCGGAAATGCCTTGCGTGGTCCTACAACCTCGATGTCGCCAAGCCTGTGGCCAAACCGCTTTTCCAGCTCCAGTTCAAAGGTGAAACCGTCAGCAGACATGAGTCGATTGGCATTTTTAGTTGGCTCTGTCCAAACGAGGGATGATCTGTTGCCTTTTAACGGCAGGGTCGCAAACGGCCCTCCCGGCAGGAAATGTTCTTCCGCGCGACCGTAGTGGGGTCGCTCGTGGGCGATAGTGGTCACGATACCCATTTGATCGTAACCCCAATGAACCGTCTTGATGCCCGCCTGTTCACGTAAGCCGGAGCGAACGCCGTCGGCGGCGATAAGCAAACGGGTTTCCAATTTTCGCCCGGAACCCAATGTTACCAGGGTGTTCTGTTCGCCAGTTACAAAGCCCGATACGGTATCAGCCTGAAGAATTATTATTCCGAGTTGTTTTGCACGGTTTCTCAGTGCCGTGATCATTACTTTGTTGGGGACCATATGGGCGAAAGGTTCGTTCTGGGTTGAAGCTTCGCTAGCGGAAGTGTCTGTGGGGTCACCTTTATTAGGAGATTCACCGAAAGTCAGGAACACAGGGCGAACCGGGTCCGACGTTTTGCTGTCGGTTACAATCATGTCGTTGATGGGTTGAGCGTGTTCCAGCAGTTCATCCCAAACCCCCAGTTGGGTCAGCATTCGTGCCGCTGCGGCGGCAATTGCCGACGCTCGTTCGTCCTTCTCAATTGACTTTTCGGGCGCTGCGTCAACAAGCGTAATTTCGAGATGAGGAGCTGACGCCTTCGCAGCAACAGCAACGCAAAGACCCACATAACCGCCACCGGCGACCACACAATCTTGGATCATACCCAATTCTTGGCCCATCTTCTTGTCTGGCGGTGAAAGTTTGCTCAATTGATAAATCCAATGGTTGGGGTCGGCGAACGGGGTTGAGTTACATTATCATATGATCGCTTCACATTGCCATAACCAGCCCCATAAATGACGCAGGCGTTCAGTTTAATCGTTGCATAAAAAATAAGCAGCATGTTTTACGTGCTGGTCAATTAATGGGCAAAACGTAAATTCTGCGCTTAGCTCAAAAATTTAACATATATATTTCAAATAGTTAGAGTTTGGCACGGGACTTGATTGTTCGTTACAAACGCAACTGGAAATAGTAAAATGGGTGGTGACGTCTTTTTTGTTCTAATGGGTGCAATTCTCGTGTTTGCGATGCACGGTGGGTTCGCTTTTCTTGAAGTTGGAACGGTTCAACACAAGAATCAGGTCAATGCATTGGTTAAAATCCTGGTGGATTTTGCCCTTTCAACAGTCGCATATTTCTTCATCGGATATCTTATCGCCTATGGTGTGACGTTCTTTGTCAATGCGAGTGTGTTATCCGGCTCGAGCGGTGATGCTGTATTTGCACCTCAAGGGTTTGCGCTGGTTAAGTTTTTCTTTCTCACCACATTCGCAGCCGCAATTCCGGCCATCATATCCGGCGGGATTGCTGAGCGCATGAAGTTTCTACCCCAATGTGTGGCTACCGTGATGATTGTTGGATTTGTTTATCCATTCTTCGAAGGAATGGTTTGGAATGGAAATTTCGGTTTCAATAGCTGGCTCGAGGCAAGTTTCGGTGCGGCCTTTCATGATTTTGCCGGCTCCATTGTTGTGCATGCTGTTGGCGGGTGGATCGCTCTATCGGCGGTATTATTGTTGGGCCCGCGGTTCAACAGATACCGCGCTGACGGAAAAATTCAGGGCATCCCTCCATCGTCGATTCCATGGCTTGCCATGGGTTCATGGATGCTCTGTGTCGGTTGGTTTGGTTTCAATGTCATGTCCGCCCAATCACTAGAAGGTGTTACCGGGCTTGTCGCGGTTAATTCCTTGATGGCGATGGTCGGTGGCATTATCAGTGCCCTCATCATCGGGCGTAATGATCCGGGATTTGTGCACAATGGGGCGCTTGCGGGGCTTGTTGCGGTGTGTGCCGGATCTGACCTGTTCCACCCCGTGGGTGCGCTGATTGTTGGCGCGGCAGCAGGTGGAATTTTTGTTTACGGTTTTACATGGTGTCAGAACAGGTTGAAGATCGACGATGTATTGGGTGTATGGCCGCTGCATGGTCTTTGCGGTTTGTGGGGTGGAATTGCCGCCGGCATCTTCGGTACACAGGCATTTGGTGGCATGGGTGGCGTCAGCTTCATCTCGCAACTGATCGGCAGCCTCATGGGTGTAGCCTATGCCGTTTTCGCCGGTGCCCTAATTTACGGGTTTTTGCGCATGATCATGGGCCTGCGCATGAGCGATGATGATCAACGCATGGGTGCAGACCTCGCGATTCACAAAATTGGCGCGAATCCCGAAAGCGATATGCTACGATAAGGGTGAATATCGCTGTTTGTAGTGGCAAATGATCGTATGTTTGTCTTTGTCGAATGACCATTAACGTGTCCGGCGTATATTGAGACAAATAACGTGTTGATCTACCATAGTGCTGCTAATTCTTAGCAGTAATCGAACTTCGCGAAAGGAATACGCAGCATGATTGCCTATGTCACCGTTGGCGCCGACGATATTTCTCGTGCGAAACAGTTTTACTCTGCATTTCTGTCTGCCCTAGGTTACGGGTTGAAGGAAGGTCCCGAGGGTTTAAGCTACGCGCTGCCCGTAGAACCGGGTCAAACCCCTGTTCTGCCGGATTTCTACGTCAAACCAACCTTCGATGGACGCCCGGCTTCGGCTGGGAACGGCACTATGATTGCGTTCGAGGCCCGTAATCAAAAGCTGGTTGGTGACCTTCATGCCGCCGCACTTGCCGCAGGTGGATTTGATGAAGGCCAGCCGGGTTTCCGTGACTCGTACGGGCCACATTTTTATGTCGGCTACCTTCGCGACCCTCAAGGCAATAAGATCGCATTGTTCTCCAGCGATCCAAACGAACCTGGACGGGACGGGTAACGCGGGTTTTGCGGGTAATAATAGCAGTCAACCAGGCCATTTTTGGAGTAATTCTTTCCCAGAATGCTCGGCACCCTGTCGATGTGGCTCACTATTTTTGATTATTTACGTGGCAAGCAGACCCATGGTTAACAGGCCCTTAACTATCCAACGCCTAAACTCATTCTGATTTATTCTATTCCATGTCTTGCGACGTCCAGTCGCCTGTCATTGGATTGAATGTACCACAGTAACTTGGGTTTAAGGTCGGATGAGTATGCAGGCACCAGAAGTTGTGACGTCGGGTAGAACCCGTGGCTATGGAGCTGATGAAGGTCGGGCACAATTTTTCAACAACAGTTCGGCCAGGATATCACTGATTCCCGGCTTCATGCGGCGCCCGATGAATAGGGTTGCCGGCTTTGCATTGGTCATTCTATCGCTGATGGGTGCCATATCATTGGCAACCTGGACAATCAGTGACCCGAGCCTGACATTTGCAAATGGATCTCAGGCAGAAAACTGGTTAGGGTTTTGGGGCGCCAGCTTTGCAGATTTTACAATGCAGTTTTTTGGCTTTGCGGCAATCGGCCTTCTTGTGCCGCTTCTCGTTTGGGGCCTGTTTAAAGTCTATTCATTTAAGCTGAATGCACTTGTCCATCGTGTTGGCTGGTGGTTTGCTTCCCTTGTTACCATTAGCGCTGCTCTGGCCTGTATTTCGATACCGGAAGGCTGGCCGCTACAGGTCGGTCTTGGCGGTGTTGTGGGGGACGCGGTTTTGAGCATTCCCAGAGCCTTTGTTGGTGACTATCCAAGTGGCATATTTGCGGCTGTCCTCTTTCTTCTCTTTGCCGCCCCCTCTGCATGGCTGCTATTGAGAGCCTGTAATCTGCAGGCAGGAATGCCAAAACGAAATGTTTCAACGTCCACTGCTACCGCCCTGGTTGATGGTGCTGAAAACCATAGCCTGATGCAGGAACAAGAACTTACAGATGACTTCGAAGATCACGCACCGCCTCAAAAGGAAAGTCGTGACTGGAGTGCATTTTTCGCAATGCCTTTAGGGCTGTCTATTCATTTATGGTATAGTCTGAAAACCATGCTGAGGAACCGCTCAGCCGCTGCTAATCAAATGACTGGTTCACCCGTTCAGGTAGAACCAACTATGATGGAAAGTGAAATTTTAACTAGATCAGATCTTGGTTCAATTGATCCGGTTGCCGACCTTCACACAGAGAATCAGTTTGTTTCAACACCTTCTGGCGCTGAAGGTCAGACTTCATTATACGATGATCCCGCCGAACGGATTGATATTGGAGAGCCTCCTGTCTTCCAGCGTCAAAGTATCGGTGCTCCGGGTGCCTCGTCCGATATCGCTGCGGATGATTATACCACCGCGGTGCCACATACGGATGCTGCGGAAGTACCAAACCCGGTTAATCGTGTAGCTCGCCGCTCCAAACCAAAGACCGCGAATGGTGAATTTATACTGCCTGAACTGGACTTGCTGAGCGAAAAGAAATCAATTGTTGATGACCCTTCACTTTCCAACGATGCACTGGAGCAAAATGCCCGTGTTCTTGAAGGTGTGCTGGCAGACTTTGGGGTAAAAGGGCAAATCCTGAAAGTGCGCCCCGGCCCAGTAGTAACACTCTACGAACTCGAGCCGGCCCCCGGTGTTAAGTCGTCACGTGTGATTGGCCTTGCAGAAGATATTGCCCGCTCCATGAGCGCAATTGCCGCAAGGGTTGCCGTTGTTCCGGGGCGCAATGCGATTGGTATTGAACTGCCGAATAAACGTCGCGAAACGGTTTATTTGCGTGAACAATTATCCAGTAAGGAATTCAGGGACACCAAAGCCAAGCTCGCCATGTGTCTGGGCAAGAATATCGGTGGTGAACCGGTAATTGCTGATCTCGCAAAAATGCCCCACCTGCTGATGGCGGGTACAACGGGTTCCGGTAAATCTGTTGGTATCAACACGATGATCCTGTCCCTGCTGTACAGGCTTGGGCCGGACAAATGTAAGATGATCATGATCGACCCGAAAATGCTGGAATTATCGATCTACGATGGAATCCCCCATTTGCTGACTCCGGTTGTTGTTGATCCGAAGAAAGCCGTTGTCGCGCTGAAATGGACCGTGCGGGAGATGGAAGAGCGATACAAAAAAATGTCCAAGGTGGGCGTTCGTAATATTGACGGGTTTAATAATCGCATTGCGGAAGCCGCAGCAAAAGGTGAGGTTATCACAAGAACTGTCCAAACAGGATTTGATCGTGATACGGGCGAAGCGATTTATGAACACGAAGAACTTGATCTGGAAGCGATGCCTTTTATCGTCGTGATCATTGACGAAATGGCCGACCTTATGATGGTGGCCGGCAAGGATATTGAAGGGACCGTTCAGCGTCTTGCACAGATGGCCCGTGCCGCGGGTATTCACGTCATCATGGCGACACAACGCCCGTCGGTTGACGTGATCACCGGTACGATCAAAGCGAACTTTCCGACCCGAATTTCATTCCAGGTGACCTCGAAGATTGATTCGCGCACCATTCTTGGTGAGATGGGAGCAGAACAACTACTTGGTATGGGTGATATGCTCTATATGGCCGGGGGTGGCCGGATTACCCGCGTTCACGGGCCTTTTGTGGATGATCAGGAAGTAGAAGATGTCGTAAACCACCTTAAGGCGCAGGGCGTTCCACAGTATCTGGAAGCGGTGACAGAAGAGGATGAAGAAGAAGCGGACGAAGTCGGGGGTGGCTCGAATTCCGGTGGCGGAAATGTAAGCGATTCTGCTGACCCTTATGATCAGGCTGTGGCTATCGTCCTGCGTGATCGAAAGGCTTCCACTTCTTATATTCAGCGGCGGCTGTCCGTTGGTTACAATAAAGCCGCTTCGTTGATCGAACGTATGGAACAGGAGGGCCTGATTAGCCCTGCTAACCATGCGGGTAAGCGGGAAATTCTCGTCCCCGCCGAAGATGAAACCATTTAGCGGATTATGGTGTCATGTCACACAAGCGCCCAATTCATCACACACTTGCCCGTTAGCCTATTCGTGTTCTCGAACAGAAAGCCTGATTAAGATTATGAACTTCATTCATTATGCCGCTCGAGTTTTTGCTTCTGCCATTGTTGGTGTCGGACTATTGGCCACACCTGCTATCGCAAAGGTTGGCAAGAAGGGCGCAAAGACAGTTCAAAAGATTTCCAAACACTTTTCATCTGTTCCTTCGATGATGGGCGAATTTATCCAGTTTGGCCCCAATGGTGAGCAAACCGGCGGAAAGTTCTTTCTGCGCCGGCCTGGCAAAGTCCGGTTTGATTACACCAAACCATCGCCAATCCTCATTAAGGCTGATGGAAAGACAGTTGGCGTTCATAATCGCAAGCTGAAAACCTGGGATTTCTTCCCGCTGAGTAAAACTCCTCTGCGGCTGCTGTTGGCAGACAAGATTGACGTGAATGACAAGTCCATCAAGAGCGTGAAGCGCGAAGATGACCTGACGACTGTTGTGTTGGGTAATAAATCTGTATTTGGAAATTCAAAAATTACGCTGATGTTTGACCCTACTTCCTTTGACCTGCGCCAGTGGACGATTACTGATAATCAGGGCAAAGACACATCTGTTATGATTTTTAATGTTCAACAAAATGTCGAACTACATGACCGTTTGTTTAAGTTGAACCAGCGTGGGGCAAACCGCCGCGCTAACCAGAACCGCTAAAGCTTAACCCACTTGGGGAAAGTCCTAAATTGAGCGGCATGGGTGCTTGTGGGTGACATGTCTCCGGTTCAATGTGCAATCTATTCTCTTTGCACCAGGACATTTCTACGATGGCTAATTCGACATTTAAACTTGCCACTTGGAATATCAACTCGGTGCGTTTGCGTATCGGGATCGTTGAACAGTTTCTCAAGGACCATGAGCCGGATGTGCTGTGTCTTCAGGAAATAAAATGTCAAAATGACCAGTTCCCGCAAAAAGCCTTTGATGCGTTGGGGTACACCTATTCCGCTGTTCATGGGCAAAAAGGCTATCACGGTGTTGCAACCGTTTCCAAACAACCGCTGAACGAAATAGCGTCCACCGATTATGTCGGTATGGGTGATACCCGTCATGTGAAATGCTTGGTCGACACAAAAGTGGGACCCCTTCATGTTCACAATTTTTACGTCCCGGCAGGGAGTGATGAGGCAGACCCTGTTAAAAATCCGAAATTTGACCATAAACTCAAGTTTCTGGACGAGATGAAGGAACTTACAAGCGATATTGACGGTGCACCTTCCATTTTGGTCGGTGACCTGAATATCGCTCCACTGGAAAACGATGTATGGTCCCACAAGAAGTTGTTAAAAGTGGTTAGTCACACACCAATTGAAACCGACGGACTCAATGATGTTATGAGGTCCGGCGACTGGCGTGACCTTATTCGTAAACACATCCCCGAGGATGAGAAGATTTTCACGTGGTGGAGTTATCGTGCCAAAGACTGGGATGCGGCGGACAAAGGTCGGCGGCTGGACCATGTGTGGTCATCCCCGAAAATTGCCGACAATCTCTCTGACATAATGGTATTGCGTGAGGCTCGCGGGTGGGAGAAGCCATCCGACCATGTTCCTGTTATGGCTACGTTTAAGTTTTGAGCCTGTTATTCCTGATCTAAACTTCCGCCTTTTTGGCAGGGCGGTTCGCCAGGTCAGTAGCGTGATCCAGTTTCGCTCGGACACGGTCTAACTGTTTCATGAATTCACCCACGGAATTACCGATTTCCTGGTGTAATTTGTGTGCAAATTGCGGATATTCCACAAGCATCCGCCGAAATACTGACCGGGAAATTTCCAGTACCTGAGTACGCTCGGTTGCCATTGCTGATGCAAAATGCTTTGTTTCGGTGATCAGGGCCATTTCCCCGATCAGGGTTGCAGGCCCATGGGATGAAAGGCTCTTGCCATTGCCTTCAGATACCAGGTCAATATTGCCGGAGCCTATTACATATCCGCCAACAGATTGTGTGCCCTGACGAAACACCTTTGTACCGGCGTCCAGGGTTTGGCTTTCCGCACCAAATGCAAGCAGGCGTAAATGTTCCGGTTTTAGGTCTGCAAACAGGCGTACGCGTAACAGGAGGTTGATATCGGATTCAAGGCTCATGGATACGGCTCCATATAATCAGCGGCCTGTTTTTAATTTTACAAAAGGCAACGCGCCTTGTGTGTCGTAACACAAATGCGCGCCACCATGTTATGGCATTAATTTATACCCGCCACTTTCGGTCACCAACAGAGTTGCGTTCGACGGGTCCTTCTCGACTTTTTGACGAAGCCGATAAATGTGGGTTTCCAGCGTGTGGGTCGTTACACCGGAATTATAACCCCAGACCTCTTCGAGCAAAATATCGCGGGTAATGACCTTTTGCTCTGCACGGTAAAGATATTTCAGGATTGCTGTTTCTTTTTCCGTCAATCGAACCTTGCCGCCATCTTCTTCAACCAGAATTTTCTGGGCCGGGCGGAAGGAATAATGACCGATGGTGAAAACGGCATCCTCACTTTGCTCGTGCTGACGCAATTGCGCGCGAATACGGGCGAGGAGTACGGCAAACTTGAATGGTTTGGCGATGTAATCATTTGCACCGGCTTCAAGACCAAGAATGGTATCGCTATCGGTGTCGTGACCCGTCAACATGATGATCGGGGACTTGAAGCCGCCCTTGCGCAAAAGTTTCACAGCTTCACGTCCATCCATGTCCGGAAGGCCGACATCCATGATCAGGAGATCGGTGTGGGCTTCGCGGGCGGTTTTAATGCCTGTGGTTGCGGTTTCTTCCTGGGTGATGACAAATTCATCATACAGGTCAAGTTGTTCGGTTAGCGCTTCGCGCAAATCATTGTCGTCATCAACAAGCAAAATCGAACGTTCTGTCATGGTAGTCCTCACAATCTTTGGGCCCCTTTTGGCTTGGGGTAATCTTCCCCATCTAGTAATAAATTTCTCGACGTAAACTTGCGATGGACAGAATCACACGCGATTGTGAAACTGACAGCCGGATTGTGAGCTAAATGGGACAAAAGTGCAAAAACATTACGGAAATCCCCTGAGAATTCTACAGGTTCGTCAAAAGCCGGGTTCGCGCACCAAAGGACTGCTAATTGCCGATAACCGCGTGATTCAATGTGCATTGGGCCGTTCTGGTATCGGTATCAAGCGCGGTGAAGGGGACGGTATTACACCCCGTGGGCGGTTTTTGCTGCTATATGGAATGATACGGCAGGACAGGCTGACCATTCGTAGTTGTGGTCTACGTTTATCGGCAATTGGTCAGGATGACGGCTGGTGCGATGCGGTTGGTGATTGCAATTACAACAGACCTGTCACGCTGCCTTATGGGGCGAGCTATGAAAGACTGGCACGGGATGATCATCTTTACGATATCGTGTTGGTGATGGACTTTAATATCACCAACCGCATGAGTAATGGAGGAAGCGCTATTTTCTTCCACCTCGCCCACGATGATTATCGGCCAACGGAAGGCTGCGTCGCCATTTCCCGCAAGAACATGGAATGGCTGCTGCCGCGTATTGGGCCGGATACCGTGATGGTTGTGGCATAGGGGTGTTGTGACTTACACATCTCAGTTGTCATCCCCGCGCAGGCGGGGACCCATGCTTACTTCGCAAAAAAAGAGCAAGTTGGGGAATGGGGTTTGCCCACACATCCGTCGATAACTCAATGTTCTTTATAGCTGATCATTGGGTTCCCGCCTTCGCGGGAATGACAGCGAAGGATGGGTCAATCCCGCCGGATGACACCGCCGATGGCGGAGACGAAGAGTAGGGAGAACATCCAGCCGAGGATGATCTGCACCCATTCCCAAAGGCGCACCAGCCATCCTGAGAGGTCCGCTTTGCCCGTTTTCCAATCGACTACGCGCGGTGACCAATCGTTCTCCATGCGGAAATTGACAACAGGTATGGCGACATCAAGGGAATAGACGATGGCGGAGAAACTGGAGTATTCCGTGGGCATAGTTGCTGCGCAGGCTACCGCCAGCTTCTCCCCTTTCGGATAGACCCAGTTTTCACGGCAGGCGGCGGGTATTTTCCCTTTGGGAATTTGGTCAAGGTCGCCTGTCCACACGGCTTCCTTGTAGATGAGGGGGTGGGTTGGGGTCATCATGCCCTTTACCGCTGCAACTTGATAGATAAATGCGCCTATCACCACCATGCCCAACAACCAGATCACCGCGAGACCAGGACGGTAGCCATAGGCGATGGTGGCTCCCTGAACCCGGTTCCAGAAATTGATCAGGTGGCGATAAGCCCTGTCCACCGGGTCTGTCGGACGTCTTTCATAAAGGCGGGTATAGGCCGCCTGTCGCTTTTTGCGTTCGACGCGAATAACCCGCGCTTCTTCCTCGTGACCCATGGATTGTAAAACATCAGCCAATTGCTGATAGGGTTTGGGGCGGAATCTTTCGGTCAGGTGACCAGCGGGTTGGCGGTTGATCCATCTTTTCCAAAAACTACCACTTGTCGTTTCATCTAATTGGTTGAAACCCCGGTAAGTGAAATTATCGAGACGTATCTGCGACGGTTTTTGCCAGGAAGGTTCCTCTATGTTCAGGGTGCGGCAGGAAGCGCCGGAGAGGTTGAGCTCACCACGGGCAATAATAATGTCTCGCCAGAACAGGGTTCCCTCAATCTGCGTATTGCGCAGGTTGATACAGGTGGTTTTGCTAATGTTGTCCCAGTCGATTTTCCGGTCAAACGAACCGCCGGTGAAAATGAGATCACCACTGATCTCACCCCCCTGGAAAGAGACTTGCCCGGATATTTTGCAATCTCTACCCAGATCAACATTTCCAGATACCTTGACCCGAGGAGCAAAAAGCGCGTGGTCTTTGCAGGAGAATGTGGCGTCGATGCAGGAAAGGGTGCCACCGATTGTGCAATGGGAGAGGTTGATCTCGCCTTTGGTGAGAAAACCCCGGTCAAGATGGACCGCACCACAAATCGTGGATTTTTGCGCATTGATGGCAGTTTTGTCGCACAAGAAATTACCCTTCACACAGGCAAGGTCGCCACCGATTTCTGCACCCACTAGACGCACGATGCCTGCCGCCTTGAAACCGTCGTCGAGAAATATATTACCTGTTGCTTTGAGACCGTCACAGACAAGGCTTAGTTCGGTATTGTTGAATTCGCCACCGCTACAATTAAGACCACCACCAATCTTTGCGCCCAACAGGCGCACAATGCCTTCTACGATGAAGCCATTGGCGAGAAAAACCTCGCCGGTTGTCTCAAGCCTATCGCCCGTAATTGATTCAATGGCTGATCCATTAAAGAATAGAGTTTGTGCGAAACAGTCCTGCAGGTTGATGTTTTCTTCAGCCCGGCAATTCATCAAGCCGAGATTTTGCGTGATGGTCGCACCGAAGAAATCAAGCGGGCCTACAATAAAAGCTCCCATGATCTGCACGCCGTACTCGTGGAGGGGGTGTTGGTCATCGCCGCCAAGGGTGATAAACCGCAGGAATGGCCCTCGAATTCGGTTGGCTTCCGTCACGGTGGTTGGGCATTCTCTACCACAAAAGCACAATTCGCCCATTACCGCGCCACGTAGTAATTCCCACTCCGCTGAGTGCAGGTGTTTATCATTGCCGTAGCGTGGCGGATCGTTGGGGTCGGGGATGCCCTCACCGTCTTTCAGCCAAAGGTCGTGGATGGTTCTGCCCCAGGGCTTTTTGGCTGGCGGCTCGGTTGGTGCGTCGGTCAATGGTGTGGAATTCCCTCTGAATTTTCAATGAGGGTAACCAGCGCATCATGGTTTGTCATCCCTGAGCCTTTCCACATACCGGTGTCATCCCCGCGCAGGCGGGGACCCAATGATGAGCTGGAATGAAAGGTGTTGTTTTGGTTGAACTCTCAGCGCAACTATTAACATTCTTTCCAAAGCAGCCCTG
Organism: uncultured Rhizobiaceae bacterium; assembly: GCA_951813045.1. Lineage (GTDB taxonomy): Bacteria > Pseudomonadota > Alphaproteobacteria > Rhizobiales > Rhizobiaceae > Pseudahrensia. The sequence continues at coordinate 3,928,596 of CATOTF010000002.1, read as the reverse complement.
GGTCCCCGCCTGCGCGGGGATGACAGTGGAGGATGCGTTGAATGGCAAGAAAATAACCCACCATCGTCATTCCGGGTTCCGCTTCGCGGTCCCGGAATGACGGAATAATAGAGTTTATGACAACCAGGTTGACTGCCAACCTACTCAGCAGCCGCCGCTTGGGCGGCTCGCATTTGGCGTTTACGCTCGATGGGATCGAGAGTGCGCTTGCGGATGCGGATGTTCAGCGGGGTGACTTCCACCAGTTCATCATCAGTAATATAGGCGAGGGATTTTTCCAGCGTCATGTTCAGTGGGGTGGTGATTTTCACCGCTTCGTCTTTGCCGGATGAGCGCATGTTGGTGAGCTGTTTGCCTTTCAACACATTGACCTCAAGGTCGTTGCCGCGTGAATGTTCGCCGACAATCATGCCCTGATAGACCTTGTCGCCCGGATGAATCATCATCGGACCCCGGTCTTCCAGATGGAACATGGCGAACGCGACCGCCGCGCCGTCTCCATTGGAAATCAACGCGCCGGTGTGACGCTGGGCGATATCACCGCGATAGGGCTGATAGGCCAGGAAGGTCCGGTTGAAGATCGCCGTGCCGCGTGTGTCGGTCATCAGTTCGGAAAGATAACCGATCAGGCCACGGGTCGGCGCATGGAAGACGAGTCTTGTGCGGCCACCGCCGGACGGTTTCATTTCCACCAGATCAGCGCGGCGCTGGGACAGTTTTTCAACAACCGCACCGGAATATTCCTCATCAACATCGATGATGGCTTCTTCCACCGGTTCGACTTTGACGCCATCTTCGTTCTTCTGCATCAGCACGCGAGGGCGACCAACGGTAAGTTCGAAACCTTCGCGACGCATGGTCTCAATGACGATGGCGAGTTGCAATTCGCCTCGGCCCGCAACCTCATAGGCGTCAGTGCCTTCAACTTGCGTCACTTTCAGAGCCACATTGCCTTCAGCCTCTTTCATCAACCGGTCGCGAATGACACGGCTTTGTACCTTATCGCCTTCCTTACCGGCCAAGGGGCCGTCATTAACGCGGAAGGTCATGGAAAGCGTTGGCGGGTCGATGGGCTGGGCAGCGATGGGGGTTTTAACACCGGGGTTAACCAGTGTATCGGCAACGGTCGCCTTGGTAAGACCGGCGACGGAGACGATGTCGCCTGCTTTCGCATTTGTCACAGGCTTGCGCTCAAGACCTTCAAACGACAGCACTTGCGTAATGCGACCCTGTTCAACAATATTGCCTTCCTGATCCAGCGCATGGATTGCCTGATTGGGGGCAGCGGTGCCGGAGGTGATTTTACCGGTGAGGATACGACCCAGATAGGGGTTGGCCTCAATGGTTGTCGCCAGCATGCGGAACTCGCCTTCTTCGATGGCAGGCTCCGGTACATGGTCCATGACGAGATCGAGCAGGGGTGCCATATCTTCTTTTGGACCTTCCGCATCGGCAGCCATCCAGCCTTCCTTGGCGGAGCCGTAAAGAACATGGAAATCGAGCTGGTCTTCATTGGCGTCCAATGTGCCGAACAGGTCGAAGACTTCATCGAGCACCCAGTCCGGACGACCGTCGGGCTTGTCGATCTTGTTGATTGCGACGATGGGGCGCAGACCCAGCTTGAGGGCTTTGGCCAGAACAAATTTTGTTTGCGGCATCGGACCTTCGGCAGCATCAACCAGAATAATCACCCCGTCGACCATGTTGAGAATACGCTCTACCTCACCGCCGAAATCGGCGTGGCCGGGGGTATCGACAATATTAATACGGGCGTCTTTCCACTGGATGGACGTGACCTTCGCCAGAATGGTGATGCCGCGTTCTTTTTCTAGGTCGTTGGAATCCATGGCGCGCTCGTCAACCTGCTGGTTGGCGCGGAAAGTGCCGGATTGTTTGAGGAGCACGTCGATCAATGTCGTTTTACCGTGGTCCACATGCGCGATGATCGCGATGTTACGAAGTGTCATGATAATAGCCTGAAAAACCGGGGACCGGCATAAGGGAGGAGCCGGTATCTGGAGGGCTTATAGGGGGAGTGGCGCGATAAGGAAAGGGCCAAGATTTCCACCAGTCTTTGTGTGGTAAAGGCTGGTAAAGATAAAACGCATCGACTATAGCCTCGCGTGTGAATCAATACCGCCAAAGCCCACGACAAATCGTGTGTGATTTGACCAAATGTCTGAACAAGCCCGCAAATCGTAACAGATTTGGGCAAGCTGCGTGTAGCCACCTTCCAAAAACCGAATTGATGAGATGACCGAAGAGATAAAACCGAAAAACCCTGAAAATCGTTACGTCAACGATCTGCGCAGATTGGATTTCAGCCAGTCACAGGCAAGAAATGTTAGCGGGATTATTGTCCCAATTGGGCTGTCCCTTCTGTTTCTGGCTCTGGTCGCCTTCTTCGTTGGGTCATTCTACACCGAAAATGGGCAGGAAACGCTGCTTATCGTAATCGCAGCTGTAATCGGCGGTTATATGGCGCTGAACATTGGTGCCAATGATGTTGCCAATAATATGGGGCCAGCCGTTGGCGGCAAGGTGTTGACGGTATTCTGGGCGGTGGTGATCGCTGCAGTATGCGAAAGTGCTGGTGCCCTTTTGGCCGGTGGGGACGTGGTGAAAACCGTATCCAAAGGCATTATCGCGCCGGGCGGCGAAGTCTCTGTCATCGAATTCCGCTACCTTATGTTGAGCGCACTTTTGGCCGCGGGTCTTTGGATCAATCTGGCCACAATATTAAGCGCGCCAGTCTCCACAACCCATTCGATTGTCGGTGGCGTGTTAGGAGCGGGTATTACCGCTGCCGGATTTGGCCTCGTGAATTGGGGCACGATGGCCGCAATTGCTGCAAGCTGGGTTATCTCGCCGGTATTTGGTGCCGTGGTCGCTGCCGCCTTGCTTTATTTCATCAAGGTTAAAATTCTCAATGTTGAAGACAAGCTTGCGGCGGCACAAAAATGGGTGCCGGTTCTCATTGGCCTTATGGGCGCGGCTTTCGCAGCCTATATGGCAATGAAGGGTCTGAAGAAAATCTGGAAAGCTTCAACCGTCGAGGTGGTGGGTTTTGCATTGATCTCCTTTGCAGTGGCTTACCTTGCATCCCGCCCTTATATTGCAAAACAGATTTCAGGGCTCGAGAACCGCAAAAAAGACATCAGCAAATTGTTTAACCTGCCGTTGATTATCGGTGCGGCCCTCCTATCATTTGCACATGGTGCAAATGATGTGGCCAATGCGATCGGACCACTGGCTGCGATCGTCTCCACGATTGGTGATGCAACAGAGATTGCGAGTAAGGTTACAATTCCCATCTGGGTGATGGTTGTTGGGGCTTTCGGTATCTCGCTCGGACTTGGACTGTTCGGGCCGAAACTCATCGCCGTTGTGGGTGAGAATATCACACGATTGAATTCGCCACGCGCCTATTGCGTTGCCCTTTCCGCTGCGGTGACCGTCTTGATCGCCACCACGCTGGGCCTGCCGGTAAGTTCGACCCACATTGCGGTGGGCGCTGTATTCGGTGTTGGCTTCCTGCGTGAGTTCTCGGAAAATCCCAACAAGAAAATGTTGCGGCCCGGTCATAAACTCAATGCGACGTCCGAACAGGCGTTTGCCACCACCGGTCAGCGGACAAAACGCCGCCTTGTGCGCCGCCGCTTTGTCTATTCGATTGCGGCCGCATGGGTAATCACCGTACCGGCATCAGCCCTGCTGGCCAGCGCTATTTACGGTCTTCTACAGCTGTTTTAATCCAGGGTGAAAGCGCTTCAAACTGATTGATAAGACCAAGGTAATCTTCGCGAAAGGTTACTTTGGCTGCATCGCTCAACAATGCCCAATGACGCTCGCGCTTTTCCATTTCAGGCCATTCATCTGCCTGTTCGGTGACAATCATCGGGTAATAAGTAACCGGAACCGAATCCAGTTTATTCCCGCTTGATTTGCTAATCAAAACCGTCATGGCAAAGTCTTCGAGGATATGGCCTTTGACACCGGCCTCTTCAAACGCCTCCCGCTGGCAAGCATCCATATTGGATTCTCCTTCTTTCACCAGACCTTTTGATAATATCCAACGCCCGCGACTTTGTGATGTCACGAACAGGACGGCAAACGCCTTATCCTTGATATCGAATGGAATTACACCAACCCTGTGCATTATTTCGTCCTTGATTCTTGCGCTGCGCAATAATGCTGATTTTCAACAATACATCAATTTCCAATTGCGGAAATTTTGATCTATTCCCGCGCTAAATCGCCCAATACATTGGCAGCAACCGTCAGTCTTGACACTGAAATTTGGTCGCCAGAAACAATGTCGCTTATTTGATCTCTAATTCGATCAACATTGGTCTGCCGAGCTGCTATCCATGCCTGAGTCGGGTCTTTGGCCCTTGTGTTCGCGGTGAGCACATCTATGGTGATATCGCGGCGGGCTCGATGTAGGCTTTGCAACGCCCTGTCGAGGGCAAGCCCGTCGTAATAATCCGTCGTTGTGATGCTGCGCGCCGCCTGTACCATTCGATCAACCCGGAAAACCTGCGTAAGTGTGAAAAACGCTTTAGCCGTTTGGTCGAGTGTTTTACCGGCCTTATCAGCGGCAAAGAATATATCAGGCAAAAGGCCAGCAATCGGTAGAATTGCGATTTGCTGCGCCGTATCCTTGGGAACCCCGGCGACTTGATACCGCTCCTGATCAGCGCGAACGCGTTCGGCCAGGAAATCCGGGATTATCTGTTCCAGTTTTGGTGAGAGTTTCTCCACTGCTTTTCGATAACGGGTAACCTCTCTTTCAAGGCCCTTACTGAATTCTCCGTAACGGACGAACCATATGGATTGGGAAATGACCCGCTCCTGAATAGTGGCATATAGCTCCAGCTGAAGTTCCCCGGAAATCCTGACGTCTAGCGTATCAACACGTGCGTTTAGATCCGGAAATCCAAATGCATCCCTGACCACAACATACGCCCTGGCGATTTCATCCAAACTTGCGCCAGTGCGATCGGTGACTCTGGTGATAAAAGTCGGGCCACCCCGGTTAATCATCGAGTTCGCAAGAACTGTAGCCGTAATTTCCCGGCGAAGCCGGTGATTATCAATTTCCTTGCGATAGGGTTTCTGCATGGCTTTTGGAAAATAGTCTATCAACATGGTGTGCAGATAAGGGTCATCCGGTACATCCGATGCAACTAAATCATCGAGTGCCACGATTTTTGCGTAGGCCAGAAGAACACCAATTTCAGCGCGGGTGAGGCTCTCATCTGAAGCTCGACGCTCCGCCATAACTGTGTCATCGGGAAGATCTTCCACCTCCCGATCCAGCAAATTACGTTCCTCAAGGTTTTGTATCAGTCTTTGCTGGTGGGTGAATGCCTCCATGCCGCGGCGTTTTGATAGAGAGATGGCGAGGGTTTGTAGATAGTTGTTGCGTAATACGAGTTCAGATACATCCTCAGTCATACTTTCCAGCAACGTGTTGCGACGGCTGCGGGATAAACGTCCGGATTTCATCGCGTCGGCCAGCGCGATCTTGATATTTACCTCCACATCCGATGAGTTCACGCCTGCCGAATTATCAATGGCGTCAGAGTTGCAGCACCCGCCCAGCCTATTAAATTCAATACGCGCAGGATGGGTGGTACCAAGATTAGCACCCTCGCCGAGAACCCGGCAGCGCAGTTCGTTTGCGGTGACCCTGATCGCGTCGTTACCCCGGTCATCAGCATCAGCATCGCTTTCATGGGATGCGCGAATGTATGTGCCCACACCCCCGAACCAGATGAGGTCGACAGGCGCTTTCAAAATGGCGTTCATAATTTCCTGCGGGGTATGGTCGCCTGGCGTAAAACCAATGGCATCTGCCGCCTGAAGGGACAGGTTGATCTTCTTCGCCGACCGGGAAAACACCCCGCCACCTTTCGAAATCAGACCAGTGTTGTAATCCTGCCAGCTTGACCTGTCGCGTTTAAAGAGGCGCGACCTTTCCTTATAGGATGTCGAAATATCCGGGTCTGGATCGATAAATATATCCCGGTGGTCGAAAGCCGCAATTAATCTCGTGCTTTTGGAAAGTAGCATGCCGTTGCCAAAAACATCGCCGGACATATCGCCGACACCCGCAGCTGTAAATGGCATGGATTGGATGTCCCAGCTCTTGCCGTCCTTTTCCATCTCGCGGAAATGACGCTTGACCGCCTCCCAGGCTCCCCTTGCGGTAATGCCCATTTTCTTATGGTCATAACCAGCTGATCCACCTGATGCGAAAGCGTCATCCAACCAGAAGTCCCTCTCTTCACTAATCGCATTAGCGGTGTCGGAAAATGTCGAAGTACCTTTATCGGCGGCAACGACAAAGTAGGGATCATCGTCGTCGTGGCGCACGATCTGCACTGGTGGAACGACTTTGCCTTCGACCAGATTATCAGTCAGGGAGAGGAGCGATGAGATAAATACCTTATAGGCCGACCTTCCTTCCTCAAACCAGTTTGGATCGCTTCGGGCGGGTAGTTGCTTTGGAATAAACCCGCCCTTGGAACCGACTGGAACGATAACCGCATTCTTAACCTGTTGCGCCTTGACGAGCCCCAATACTTCGGTGCGGTAGTCCTGTGTTCTGTCGGACCAGCGTAACCCGCCCCGTGCTACAGGTCCAAACCGCAGGTGCAGGCCTTCAACCTGTGGGGAGGACACAAATATCTCACGATAGGGTACCGGTTGCGGCATGATGTCGACTTTTGACGGATCGACCTTAAACGCAAGAACGGGTGTCGGTGCGATATCCGACCCTTCGACCGGGTCCGTGTAGTAATTGGTCCGCAGCGTGGCATCGATCAGATTGACGAAATTTCGCAGAATTCTGTCGTCGTCGCTTGAAATGACCTTTTCCAGCGCCTGGTTGATGTTTTGACGGAGGGCCTGGTACTTACGCTCTCTGTTTCTGATTTCAGGATTAAAACGAACATCGAATAATTGTGCTATGTGTTGCACTAACTCCGCATGCCTGTTCAACGTTTTTGCCATCGTGTAGATTGGAAATTGTAACTTTATCTGCCGAAGATAACGAGCATATGCGCGGAAAACGGACGCTGTTTTCCAGCCGATTTGCGCCGTAGGTACGAGACTGTTGAATAGATCGTCCTCCGCTTCCCCTCGCCAAATGGCGTTGATTGTTTCAACCAACGACGCTTCAATGTCATCACGAACAAACGCCCCACCATCAGCCCGTTCCAAAAGCATATCGTGGATAAAGACAATTGCTCCATCATCACGGACAATTTCATAGGTCGATTCTTCGATGACGTGGAAACCGAGATTTTCTAGCAATGGTACTCGACCTGAAAGAGCCAAAGGTTTTTCAAGGTGAAATAGTTTCAAACCGGTCTGGTGCCCGTTCTCCACATCATGAAACCGGGCCTCAAGTTGACCGTCACTCACCAAGTTGGTGATATGAAGGACGTCCGCCAGGGCGTCTTGAGGGATGGTGTTATGTTGATAAGATGGAGAAAAGCTATGTTCAATGCGCGAAGTGGCAAGGGATTGTAATCGGTCTGTCCAGGTTGTCGTTATCTCGATAACTTTAGTTTCAAGAGCATCGCGGGTGACTATGGGCGTTTTTCCACCCGACCGTCCGATGATAAATTGAACCCGCACTAGCCCATTTTCGAGAAATGCCGGATAAAATGCGGAAAGGTAACCGTCATAAACCTCTTCAAGGTAATTGCCGATACCATGACGTACTTCGCTGTCGTACCGGTCCCGTGGTATGAAGGCGACTACGGAAACGAAGCGGTCGAATTTATCCGGGCGGGCAAGAATGCGAACACGGGGCCGTTCTTCCAGCAATGCTGCGATACCGGAGAACTCAGATAACGTATCTACATCAATCTGAAACAGTTCGTCCCGAGGCCAGGTTTCCAGGATATTAATGAGCGCCTTGCCGGAATGGCTCGATGAATCTGCATTCCATCTTTCGAGCACGGTGTTGGCTTTATACCGGAGCACTGGAATCCGCAGCACGGATTTCGTATAGGCCGTCGATGTAAACAGGCCTACGATACGTAGCTCACCGGCAAGTTTTCCGGAATCAGTGAATTTTTTTACACCGATATAATCAAGGTGTGTGCGACGATGAACTTTTGAACGGACATTGGCTTTAGTGATGATCAGCGGATCGTCACCAAACAGGAAATCCCGAATTTCTGGGGTTAGTGAGACTGGTTTTCCGCCCCTTGTCATAATTGCAAGGTTATCATCGCGTAATATGCCAAGAGCGGATTTGGCGACTGGCTTCAACTGACCCTTATTGCGGGTTCCTTCATAGGAGTATTCACGCAACCCCAAAAACGTAAAGTTATTGTCGGTCAGCCACTGGAGAAATTGGATACTCTCCGCGATTTGATCTGCCGGGAGTGGTGGTGGAGTCTCTCGAATCGTTTCAAGCTCTTCATCGACCCGAGCGAGAATTGCGCGCCAGTCTCCTGTCACCAAACGGACTTGTTTTAGGATATGGTCCAGCTCCGTTTTGAGGTCGGTTACGGTTTCATTGGTCGCCCCACTGATCAATATGGCGGTTAACGCAGTTGGGACATTCTGTCCGACCCGTGATTCCAACACCGGATGGGCGATTAACTCGATCATCACGTTGTGTGCGTTGATTTCACCCAACATAGAATCCACAATGAACGGTCTGTCATCCATTGCAGCGAGGATAAGAGTGTGTTCGCTGCCAACCGCTTCCACAATAAGCGTGTCTTTTGGCCGCCGGCTCATGGCATTTCGCGCCGCAGCAATCACATTGGCAAGCGTCTCGCTCGACTGAGATTTAAGATCTTCCGGCGGTGTTTCCGTAAACATACGCCTGGCCAGGTCGAGGGCGGAGTTCTGATCTTTTTTTGCCAGATGCCCCACCGCTTTTTGCAGAAGTTTCTCGCTTTGCGATTGGCGTGCCATCTCAAATATCCTTTAATCAGCAATATGACGCAGGGAAACAAAGGGAGCAGCAAGATGCAAGAAAAAGAAGCAATTGCGCTGAATATTAGCCAGGAAACGGAGATTTCTGATGAAACTCGGGCTTATTTTGCGCTTTGCGAAGAAAAATTGGGCTTGGTGCCGAATGTTTTGAAAGCCTATGCCTTTAATGAAGAAAAGCTACGAACATTCACTAACATGTATAATGACCTCATGCTCGGGGAGTCTGGCCTGAGTAAATTGCAGCGGGAAATGATCGCCGTTGCCGTGTCGTCCATCAATAAATGTTTTTACTGCCTCACCGCTCATGGGGCGGCTGTTCGTGGGTTGTCCAGCGACCCCGGTCTTGGTGAAAAGCTGGTCATGAATTTTCGTGCGGCAGATCTTGATGCGAAAGAACATCAGATGCTGATCTTCTGTGAAAAATTAACCGAAGACCCGCAACGGATTGAAGAGGCTGATCGTCAAAGCTTACGCGACATGGGATGGAATGATCGGGAAATTTGGGACATCGCCAATATCGCGGCGTTTTTCAACATGACCAATCGTGTAGCTTCGGCGGTGGATATGCGGCCAAATGAGGAATATCATCCTCAGCACCGTTAGGCGGATTTCGCCATTGGGACGGTTCTGAGTTCGGCAAGATCATCGGCCCGTCCGATCCACAGGTCGAGAAAATTATCGAGAAAAGCGCTGACCGGCGCGTCATACATCATGCGTCCATCCAACTGCTGTTTTCGGGTCTGTGCCCCCGGCAGGATCATTCGGTGGGCGCCTTTGACCGTCCATTTACACAACATGGCTAGCGTCAGTTCGGTGTGAAACTGGAAAGCATATGTTTTCTCGCCGTAACGAAAAGCCTGATTGGAATAGGTATCGCCACTGGCGAGCAATTCTGCGCCGTTTGGCAGGTCGAAACCTTCGCGATGGAAATGATAAATCATGTCTGGCCAGTCAAGCAGCGCTTCCCCGGCGGGTGTCGCGTGCAGCGGGTAATATCCGATCTCCACCAGCTCTTGAGGGTGAGTCCAAACACTACCCCCAAGATGGCGCACAAGTTTTTGCGCACCCAGACAAATACCCAGAAATGGCCGGTCTTCCTTTAAGGGGACAGCCAGCCAGTCGGTTTCTCGTTTGACAAACTCATCCCCATCATTGGCGCTCATCGGGCCACCAAACATCACTGCACCAGCATGTTCATCCATCGTCTCGGGCAATTCGTCCCCAATGGGTGGACGACGGATATCGAGATCAAAACCCCGTTCGATCAAACGCATGCCGACACGCCCCGGAGTCGACGCTTCCTGATGCAGGATAATGAGAATTTTGGGCTTGGTCACAGAGGTATTCATCAGGCGTTTATGCTCAGCCTAACCGATTCGCGCAAGCACCCGCTGTTTCAACACCATGCGTTCGCGACTTTGAATGCCGATAAGTTCGGCAACCCGCCAAACAACGTTGTCTTCAAACTCGTGGATTTTTCCATCAGCGAAAACCATTTCCCAAAGGTCTTCCACAAGCGCTAAACGTTCGCTTTCATCCATCTGATCTTTCAGGATGCTGGTGAAACGATACATGTCGACTGCATCTTCCTGAGCTGTTTTTGCAGCTTCTTCAAGGGCAGACGCATCGTCATCTCCCATAACATAATGTTCCCGCAGCACGGCGCGAAGTTTGACTTCTTCTTCCGGTGTGATTTGTCCGTCAGCTGCGATCACATGCACCATTAAGGCGGCGGCGGCGAGGTTTTTGTCGAGCTCAATTTTGGTCGCGCCGGCGTCTTGTGGAGAAAGGCCAAAAAGGGATTTGATTTGATCGAGCATCGACTTCCTATCCGATAATGGGGGCGCTACACCCGCCGCTCAACCATCATTTTTTTGATTTCAGCAATTGCCTTGGCAGGGTTCAATCCTTTGGGGCAGGCCTGCGCGCAATTCATGATGGTGTGGCAGCGGTAGAGGCGGAACGGGTCTTCAAGATTATCGAGACGTTCGCCCGTTGCCTCATCACGGGAATCGATCAGCCAGCGGTATGCTTGTAGAAGTGTTGCCGGGCCTAAATAACGGTCACCATTCCACCAGTAGGACGGGCACGATGTGGAGCAACAGGCGCACAGGATACACTCGTAAAGGCCGTCCAGCTTTTCCCGGTCGTCTGGAGATTGCTTCCATTCTTTTTCGGGTTTCGGCGTGACTGTTTTCAAATAGGGTTCGATTGACCGGTGCTGGGCGTAGAAATTTGTCAGATCCGGCACAAGGTCTTTCACAACCGGCATGTGAGGCAGAGGGTAGATTTTTACCGCGCCCGATACTTCGTCCATACCCTTTGTGCAGGCTAGTGTATTAGTGCCATCGATATTCATCGCACATGAACCGCAAATCCCTTCACGGCAAGAGCGGCGGAAGGTCAGCGTCGGGTCAACATTGGATTTGATCCAGATCAGCGCGTCCAGAACCATCGGGCCGCAGTCATCGGTGTTGACAGTATATGTGTCAACACGGGGATTACCATCGTCATCCGGTGACCAACGGTAGATTTTAAATTCTCTTTGGCCACCAGCACCGGAAAGTTCTGCATCGGCTGCAATTTTTGTCCAGACCTTCCCATCTTCAATGCGGGAGTTCTTCGGTAGGGCGAGTTCAACCATGCGAGAAATTCTGGCTCCAGTATTCGGTGCACTTCATTCGCCTAAATCGGCTGAATTTGCAAGGTTTTTGGCACTTTATACGACCATTTGATCCCAATGTGATGTCGTAGGACGTGTGTGATTAGTCACGCCAGGTGAACAGTTTATCCCCGTTCCATTTGACAAGTCTAAGTTGACGCGGACACACTTAATCTGCGGGGCATCGGGTGAGGTACAGCCAGATGAATAAAATAACATCTAATATTGCAATGGAAATTGTGGCGCATGAGGCCATTGTTCGCGAGGCTTATAAGGATTCCGTGGGAGTATGGACCTGGAGCGTGGGTATAACGACTGCATCGGGCCATGATGTTTTTCCACGATATAAGGATAGTCCTCAACCCATGCAGCGCTGCCTTGAAGTGTTTGAGTGGGTTCTGCGCACGAATTATGCACCGGATGTGGAAGATGCTTTTGAGGGGCACGCGTTAACTGAAAATCAATTCGGAGCAGCGCTTTCTTTTCATTACAATACCGGCGGTATCAAGCGGGCGAGTTGGGTAAAAGAATGGAAAGACGGGGATATTGCAACCGCAAGATCATCCTTCATGAATTGGCGAAAACCAGCCGAGATTATTCCGCGGCGCAAAAAAGAACGCGACCTGTTTTTTGATGGCAGATGGTCTGGCGATGGGTCGGTAACAGAATATCCCGTCAAGAAGCCGAGTTATCAACCTGATTTCAGAAATCCAAAACGTGTGGATGTCAAAGCCAGTTTAACCGAACTTCTGGGTGGAGGAGGTGTCGTTCCTGGCCCAAGTGATGAGGATGGGCAGACCCAATTCACAATGCTCGATCCCAAAAAGATTGACGGCCTGTTCTAAATAAACAGAACAACTAATGTGGTACTAATCGTCAATTATCGCAATCAATTTTTGCCAACGCACATGTCCATAATTTTTGGAGTTTTGTATGCGTTTTTAGTCAATCGATAGGGAATTTTTCCTGACGCCAGTTCGAATGGATCGCCAGTGCATGCTTCTTTAGCTGTAAGACGGTGGAAGAAAGAGAGGCGACACTCCCAACGACGACCAGCAGTCTTTGTGACAGGGTTATAGGTGTTTTGACCATAGCGGAAACAAATGTTTTGATCCTGCTGCATCCAGTCTCCGATCACCACGCGGTCGTTGCCCGGGTACCACAGATAAGCCCTGCCCATTGGTGAAAAATATTCAATCTGCGTCCCATGCCGCGACTCATGAAAGATGATCGTTCTGTCAGTATAGTTTATCGGTTCTTTGGATACTGCGATTCTGGGGGCTGTAGAACGATTGGTGCATCCCGCAACCAGAAAAATGGCGAAGCCAAGTACTCCGTAATTCATCAGTTTAAGCAAACTATTGTCCGATATTTATCGAGACTGTAAATCGGATCAATAAACCCGTGCTTTCGGTTTTATATAACTTACTTCATTGCTCATCGTATAGGTGTGGACCGGTCGTTCGCCAAGATTGACCTTCTTGTTGTCAATGTCCGCGAATGCCAATGTGTGGTGCATCCAGTTTTTGTCGTCCCGGTCCGGATAATCTTCATGGGCGTGGGCGCCACGGCTTTCCTGGCGGTTGGCAGCGGATTCCATGGTCACGACGGCCTGTGAAATCAGGTTATCGAACTCCATGGTTTCAACCAGATCGGTGTTCCAGATCAGGCCCCGATCTTCAACGGAAATGTCATCGCTGCTTGACCAAACGTCTGAAATCTTTTCTTGACCTTCTTCCATGATTTCCGAGGTCCGGAAAACGGCGCAATTAGTTTGCATCGTATCCTGCATTGCATCGCGCAATTTTGCAGTAGGCGTGCCGCCATTGGCATAGCGGAAATGATCGAGGCGGTTGAGAGCCATGTCTCCGGCATCTACTGGAAGCGGCGCGTGCGAACTTCCTGCCTGAACCGTTTCCTGGCAGCGCAGGCCAGCGGCCCGACCAAAGACTACAAGATCGATCAGAGAATTTGAACCAAGACGGTTGGCCCCGTGGACGGAAACACAGGCCGCTTCGCCAACGGCCATCAGACCCGGTACAACCGTATCGGGGTCACCATCGGTCTTGGTCAACACTTCGCCATGATAATTAGTCGGTATGCCGCCCATATTGTAATGCACGGTGGGAATGACCGGGATTGGTTCACGGGTTACATCAACGCCCGCAAAAATTTTGGCGGATTCTGAAATACCCGGCAGCCGCTCTGCCAGCAATTCCGAGTCAAGGTGGTCGAGGTGCAGGAAGATGTGGTCGCCCTTTGCGCCGACGCCGCGGCCCTCGCGAATTTCCATGGTCATTGACCGGGAAACCATATCGCGGGGGGCGAGGTCTTTCACCGATGGGGCATAACGTTCCATGAATCGTTCGCCCTCGGAATTGACAAGATAACCGCCTTCACCGCGCGACCCTTCGGTAATCAGGCAACCTGCACCGTAAATACCGGTGGGGTGGAACTGGATGAATTCCATATCCTGTAGCGGCAGGCCAGCGCGCAGCACCATGGCATTGCCATCACCCGTGCATGTGTGGGCGGAAGTGCAGGAGAAATAGGCACGGCCATAACCGCCGGTGGCTAGAATTGTCTTATGGGCGCGGAAACGGTGCAGCTCGCCGGTCGCAAGGTCCATTGCGATAACACCCCGGCAGGCGCCGTCTTCCATGATCAGGTCGATGGCGAAATATTCGATGTAGAATTCCGCATCATATTTCAGGCTCTGGCCGTAGAGTGTGTGCAACATGGCGTGGCCGGTGCGGTCTGCGGCTGCACAGGTGCGCTGGGCCGGTGGCCCTTCGCCAAATTCCGTGGTCATGCCACCAAACGGGCGCTGGTAGATTTTACCTTCTTCGGTGCGGGAAAACGGCACGCCGAAATGATCAAGTTCGTAAACGGCCTTGGGCGCTTCACGGCACAGGTATTCAATGGCGTCCTGATCACCGAGCCAGTCTGACCCCTTGACAGTGTCATACATGTGCCACTGCCAAGTGTCCTTACCCATATTGCCAAGCGACGCAGCAACGCCACCCTGGGCAGCGACCGTGTGGGAACGGGTTGGAAAGACTTTAGTGATACAGGCGGTTTTTAACCCAGCCTGCGCTGCACCCAATGTTGCCCGAAGCCCAGCACCGCCAGCACCAACGACACATACATCAATTGTATGGTCGATAAACTCATAGGCGCCTTTGCGTACATTTGCGGAATCACTCGTATTAGACGTTTTAGTTTGTGCTTTTTTCGCCACGTATGTCAGCCTCCGAAGCCGAGTTTTAGAATTGCAAACCCGCAGGCAGTAGCCATTGCGATTGCGAAAAAGATATTGGCGATCAACAACGCCTTGCCCGTACCACCATGGACGTAGTCTTCAATAACAACCTGCATGCCAAGCTTCATATGGTAGATGCCCGCGCCCAGATAAATCAGGAATAAAATGGCGACGGATGGCTTTTGAAAACAAGCGACAACGTCGGCGTGGCTCGCTCCGACAAGCTGAATTATTACCCATGCAAAATATAGCGTTAGTGGAACAAGCGCGATTGCCGTTAGCCTCTGGTGCCAGAAATGCTGTGTGCCGTCTTTTGCAGAACCGAGACCACGCACCCGCGACAGTGGTGTATGCATGTCATCTTGATTGATCATTTGGTTATCACCAATCCAAACTCGTTGTGGATATAATGAAGTCGGATAGCTTGACCCCATCGATTAACGGTCCAAGGGGCACCGGTTATTTTTCCGTCGGCAACACAGTAACGGACACAATACACAATAATTTTCGCGCCTGTTCCACCGGCTGCTACACCAAGATTGTGGCTGTTCCAAACGCCAGACAACAAAATGGCCGTGAGCAACAGCATTGAGGTTAGTCGCCGAAACATATTCTATCCCCCCATCCGAACGGCATAACCGACAATCCACACTAATACGGTGAGGATGAGCGATGCTACGACCTGGAGCTTGGCCATCTTGGTGGTGAAATCTTTTTCGAGGCCAGCACCGGTATCCTGTATCAAGTGCTTGATACCCCCCAGCATGTGGTGGATCAGGGCCCATGTGTAGCCCAGCAGAACCAAACGTCCGATGATGGAGCCGAAGAACCAGTTTGCGGTTTCAAATGCGGCTTCGCTTGAAGCGGCTGCGATGAGCCACCAGGCCACCAAAAGCGTGCCGAGATAAAGCGCCACACCGGTAATACGGTGGACAATCGACATGACCATCGTGGGAATGGGTTTATAAATTGAAATATGGGGCGAAAGCGGACGTGCCTTGGCAGATCCTGTGCCGTTTGTTGTGTCGCTCATGAGGCCGACAAATGCTCCCTTAGGGTATCGCCCACGTTCTAACCAATGGGGAGGAATTGTCAAAGTGGGCTTTGGTTGAATCGGGGAACTTTTTAGTGAATTTCCCGCGCCGTAAATAATGCCCGTGCGACGGTCTTGGATTAACCATCCCCCTCGATTGCCCTGCTACTTGCTTGACCCACATGTTTGACAAACCCTAAACTCGGAGCGGATGCGGCACATCCTTGGGAGTTGGTGATCGAAACCGACTTTGTATTGCGGAGTTTAGTGCATGCGTCTTTCCCGTTATTTTTCTGCGATCATGATCGCTTTTACCTGTGTGTTGTTTATTGGCGGGTCTGCTTCGGCTCAACGATTTGAAGATAGCCGCGCCTGTGCCGGTGGGTGCGACCGTTTTGGTAATTCACGATTTGATGCCCCCCGATTGCCGGATGAATCCGGGTTAAGGCCAGGTTTCGATCACCCTGGATATAGTAACCCAAGATACCGCAGACCCGGATTTGGCGGATCAGATTTTCGCGGTTCCCGGTTCCGTCGTTCGCACCGTGACTTTTCGGTTCACCATGGACGTCGCTATGTCGGTGAACCGACCTATCAACATCGTGAATCCAGTCGTTTTCGTAAACGGAGACGCTGGCACCATTCCCGCCGCTGGCGGTCACGTCATCACCGTCGCAATAGTTATTACCAACCACGGTACAACAACCGTACTCGCTTCTGCCGAAACCATACGGAAAAACGCAGATATAGTTTCTTTCATCGTGAGAGGGTGAATGTCGAACGTTGCGTGTGGGTGCGTAATGACCTCGTGCCAAATTATGCTGATCGCAGCTATACGGTTGATCGCTGGTAATTGGCGGAGACAATTCTGTAAAAAAGTTTGCCGTGCTTACTCTATAACAGGAATAAGTGCGGCATTTAATTTTACTAGAAAATCACCAGCTGCCATCAAGTTAAGCGCTAGATTACGACGCTAATCTTTGTGCTGTGGTATTATTTTTTTGCGGTGTGATTTGACTATCTGCCGATGTTCGCGCGGCAAAACATACGGTGTTTCGCCCCAAATCTTTAGCCTTATAAAGCGCTCCGTCTGCAGGAGCGAAAATATCGCGATATTGTGAATAACCCCGACCTGTCGCAACGCCTGCGCTCACCGTGAAGCGGCGGTGATCGACCTCGGCGCCAAATTCTGTATTTTCAAAAGCGACGCGGACTTGTTCAGCGAACAATCGTGCGGTGGCTTGATTGCAATTGCGCAAAAGAACAGCAAATTCTTCGCCACCGATACGCCCCGCATAAGCGTTTTCCGGAACCAGCTCTTTCAACAGCTCGCCAAAGCGCGCGATGACTTTGTCGCCAACTGCATGGCCATGACGGTCGTTGATAGATTTAAAATGGTCAATATCGCAAACAATCAGACCTACTTCCGAGTGGGTTTTCAGGGACTTTGCTAAAACACGATTTACGTTCTCAGTAAATTCGCCGCGCCGATAAAGGCTCGATAATTCATCAACGGCCGCCCTTTTTCTCAGTGCTGATGTTACGTCGATCATGGTCAGTATGGTCAGGTTGATGGCAACTGCAGTCATCACAAAAATCATGACCATATTAAGCGTTGCCCAATAATTGCTTTCGAAGAAATTATAAATATTGGCGGCGGGGATCCCAGAATATCCCATTGTGACGAGATGCGCCAACAACAGAACCATCGCACCGCCAAGGACGAAGGGAACAAAATAGTCACCCAGACTGCGGTTGCGATAATTGTAAAGGCGTTCTGCCACGACCAGAACCTGAACGCTGGCAATAACAGTCGAAGTAATGAATGTGGCTGCCATACTGGCCGTGGCGAAAGTTGCGACTATGAACACTGCTACGCCGATGCCACCAACTGCCAAAAGAGTTCTTGTCGGTGGCTCCCCGTTGAGTCGCATTAACAATCCCTGGGCAATGGGAATTGGTACCAGCATTCCACAAATTCCGCTGATCAAAAGGCCAATTCGGATTAATTCCCCCTGAAACATCCAAGGTGCAATAAAACAGACCGCAATCATCGCGTAGGCCAAAGCCAGTCTTAGGATATGAGTGAGCTTTGGGTTGGAACGCCATACGCAGATAAAGCCCATCGCAAACGTCAGTGCCAATCCTGGTGTCACTATTACAAAAATGTCTTTTGCCAGCATGTCAGCCCATCCCTAAGCCGTAATATAAGTGAGGCATCATAGGCGCATAGGCATCTACATACCGTTGAGTCTGTGCAGACAATTGCAGGGTGGAACTTAAGGCTTTCTTAACTCACGGCAACACCTGTGCGGTGTTGTATACGGAGGTCACGGGATGGTGAGTCATTGTGTTTAAATATGCCTTGAGCCAATCACAATTCAGATACACGAATTGCGCCGAATTCAATAATAAGAGCCCCCTGCCCATGAAACAATTTCACCTTTTTATTCTAGCATCCACCATGTCTGTTGCGCCCTATATGGCCCCGTCTGTCGCCGTTGCTGCACAGAAATCAGCAATTTTTGCCGGGGGATGTTTCTGGTGCATTGAAAAAGACTTCGAGCACGTGAAAGGCGTGGTCGACGTAAAGTCTGGTTATACCGGTGGCGACAAGAAGAACCCGACATATAAAGACCATGCTGGCCACCGTGAGGCGGTTAGGATAATTTATGATGACAAGAAAGTCAGTTACCCTGAGTTGCTCGATATTTTTTGGCGTACCGTTGACCCAACAGATGCCGGCGGCCAGTTTTGTGACAGGGGTTATGCCTATACAACAGCTGTTTATGCGGTTGATGGAAAGCAGTTAAAAGCGGCTAAAGCCTCCAAGAAGCAAGCTGCATCTGCACTGGGTAAGAAAATCGTCACAGAAATCACGACCGCATCTGCCTGGACCGATTCTGAGGATTATCATCAAAATTACTACAAGAAGAATCCGATTCGGTATAAATATTACCGATATCGCTGTGGACGCGATCAGACCGTTAAAAAACTGTGGGGCAATCAGGCGTACACAGGAGTTAATTACGGCAGCTGATACAAATCTTGTTTAACGGGGATCAATCAAGCGAGACTAAACATTGTATGGATACATGCGTCTCGCTTTTATTGTGAGATAAAACGGGTACACATATAAAAACACAAATTGGGTTGGGAAAACTCAAATCAGGAGAATTCATAATGAATAAGACCGTAGCCGCCGCTTCAATTGCTGTAGCATCCGTTGTTGGAGGAGCTGCGCATGCAGCAGATGACTGGATGATACAGGCAAGTCCGCATTCAGTTTCCGTAACCGCCGATAAACTGGTCGCGGCTGTTGAAAACGCAGGCGCCACTTTATTTGCCCGTATTGATCATCAGGCGGGTGCCAAGAAAATTGATCAGGAAATGCCTGGTGCCACTTTGGTAATTTTTGGTAACCCCGCATTGGGCACACCAATCATGAAATCCAATATCAAAGCCGGACTCGATCTGCCTATCCGCGTGTTGGTTTGGGAAGAAGGAGGTTCAACAAAGTTGGGCGCATTGGCTCCCGATAGTCTTAAACTTCGGTACCAGATTGAGGGTGCGGATGGTGCATTGACGAAGATGAACGGCGCTTTAGGCAAACTTATGAGTGCCGCGGCCAATTAGTTCGTAAGCGAAGGTTAAACGCGGCGCCGAGCACGCGTTAACCCTAATTCAAAAGAAATCTTACGATACGTCAATGACAGACTCGCCTTACATGCTCGTTACAGGCATATTAATGCCATCTTAACCATAAATTGAGGCTTGCTGTGCAATGCAGGGCCTCAATTTGATGTTTGTGGCGGAATAGGGAATTGCAATTTATGCTTCTATTCTGTTCATCGGCTTCAAGGTGACGATTAAAAAATACTATGATGGTGGCAAATATGACTGTTCGACTACGCAAGAACCAAACGAATCCCGATAATTGTACTTCAAACAATACCGCCTTCAGGGTGGCATTTGGCCCGGTTGTCGGCCTGTGTTTGGCTATTGCATTGACCGGTTGTACGCGGGTTGGCGGATTCAACCGCGGTGGTAACCTGCCAACTGAACAGGCTCCGCCTTCGTCGTTGAGGCCTGCACCGTTAACCCCGGTAAATCAGGGTGCTTTACAACCGGTTACGCCACCTCCGCCGAGTGCGCCGGAAGCTGTTCCTGAGATTCCCTCAGATGAAGCAACCAAGCCGGTCGAAGTTGCCAAAATTGATCCGGCAAACGCACAACCGGTTACCCGCAAAACCATGGTGGGTGCATGGACCGTGGCGACAGGCGGCTCAAATTGCCAGATTTTCCTTGCCCTGACCAAATGGTCCGGTGGCTTCCGGGCGGCTTCGCGCGGCTGTAGCGCACCGGCCATCAAGGATGTTCAGGCGTGGGATGTTAAAGGCAAGCAGGTTGTTCTCGTAAACTCGACCGGAGATACGGCTGCAACCCTGTTCCGCTCAAGCGAATCCCGGTTTGATGGGTCAACCACGGGTGGTGGTGCAATTTCTTTCTCCCGGTAGCTTGTCCGGATATTCGTTGTTTGTTTTAACACCAACAGCTCTAATTTAAGAAAAGTCTTGGTTGATGGAGACTGTTGAGCGTCCTTCACAAGAACAAGCGCATACGCTGAAGGCAGCAATCAATACTGCCATTGAGCAAGGTCGATTGAAGAACGATCCGGCTCAGCAGAAATCGATTTTGGAACTTGATAGATTGTTGCAAGCTCTACGCGCACCCGCGTTGGGCAACAAGAAGAGTGCGTTGGGTTGGTTGTTTGGTAAAAAACCCAGAGTATCCGATGATTCACAGCGCGGGCTCTACATCTGGGGCGGTGTGGGGCGTGGTAAGACCATGCTGATGGATCTGTTTTTTGACCTCGCGCCAGGTGAACAAATCGGATTTGCCAAAAGGCGGGTACACTTTCATGCCTTTATGCAAGATGTTCACAGTCGAATTCATCTTTGGCGTCAGGCGCAAAAATCGGTCAAAGACCGTTCAGCTGATCCCATCCCGCCGCTTGCGGAAGGGCTTGCCAGCGAAGCACAACTCCTGTGTTTTGACGAATTTGCCGTAACCGATGTGGCGGACGCCATGCTTCTGGCCAGGTTGTTTACCGGTCTTTTCAGCCATGGGGTCACCGTTGTCACAACATCCAATGTTGCGCCGGACTTGCTTTATAAGGACGGGTTAAACCGTTCGTTCTTTCTGCCGTTCATAGAGTTGGTGAAAACAAGAATGCAGGTCATAGAACTGGCGTCGCCAACTGACTATCGCATGGAACAATTGATCAATGGCGACATTTATATGGAAGGTAACAACAGTCAGGACAGGTTCAATTCTTTATGGAGCAAGATGACGTCCGGGCTTGTTGTGGAACCGGCGGAGTTGGAGGTCGCCGGACGTGCGACACGATATCAACAGGCCTGCGGCGGCTTGGTTCGTGAAACATTCGCTAACCTTTGTCAAAAGCCGTTGGGAGCCGGTGATTATCTTGCACTGACAGACCGCTTTCACACGCTGTTTCTGGAAAATGTACCTGTCCTCCATCGAAAGGATCGCAACGCGGTAAAACGGTTTATCAATCTCATTGATACGCTTTACGACAGGCAAATGACCCTGATTGTTCTAGCCGATGATCGCCCATCAAGACTTTACGAAATTACCCA
Organism: uncultured Rhizobiaceae bacterium; assembly: GCA_951813045.1. Taxonomy (GTDB): domain Bacteria; phylum Pseudomonadota; class Alphaproteobacteria; order Rhizobiales; family Rhizobiaceae; genus Pseudahrensia. The sequence continues at coordinate 3,907,006 of CATOTF010000002.1, read as the reverse complement.
GGGTACGGAAGCATTTGAGTTTCAACGCACCGTTTCTCGCTTGCGCGAGATGCAGGGTACTGATTGGCTTAATAATCAAGGCAACATTTGAATACCTTACTTTTACGTAAGTAATTTTTCGGTTTTTGCAGCAAATAACGCCCTTGTCATGACTATTAGACCTTCTTCCTGTTGTCATAAGTGTAATCTATTGTAAGGCTTTTGTGCAGATTTATAGGAGCGATTCAGGCTTCAGATACTTACGTAAAAGGAAGAATTTTTATGGCACGTAACAAGATTGCGCTCATCGGTTCCGGCATGATCGGCGGCACTTTGGCCCATTTGGCCGGTATGAAAGAGCTGGGGGATGTTGTTCTCTTCGATATCGCGGAAGGTATTCCCGAAGGTAAAGCGCTGGATATAGCAGAATCTTCTCCTGTTGACGGGTTTGACGTCAAATTGTCCGGTACGCAATCTTATGAAGCCATCAAAGGGGCGGACGTGTGCATCATCACCGCCGGTGTTGCCCGCAAGCCCGGCATGAGCCGCGATGATCTTTTGGGCATCAATCTGAAAGTCATGGAACAGGTGGGTGCCGGTATCAAGAAATATGCTCCAAATGCATTTGTTATCTGTATCACCAACCCGCTCGACGCGATGGTCTGGGCTTTGCAGAAATTCTCCGGCCTTCCGAAGAATATGGTTGTTGGCATGGCGGGTGTTCTCGATTCGTCGCGGTTGAAACATTTTCTCGCTGACGAGTTCGATGTCTCCATCAAGGATGTTTCAGCATTTGTGCTGGGTGGTCATGGAGACACGATGGTACCCTTGGCCAAATATACGACGGTGGCCGGTATTCCGATGCCCGATCTGATCAAAATGGGTTGGATTACCAAAGACCGTATGGAAGAAATTTTTGACAGGACCCGCAAAGGCGGTGGTGAAATTGTCGGATTGTTGAAAACAGGTTCAGCCTATTATGCCCCTGCCGCCTCCGGCATTGCCATGGCGGAAGCCTACCTTGGTGATCAGAAACGGGTCCTGCCCTGCGCGGCAAATCTGAAAGGCGAATACGGCATTCAGGACATGTATGTCGGTGTACCCGTTGTTATCGGTGCCGGTGGTGTTGAGCGTGTGATTGAGGTGGAAATGAATAAAACGGACGAAAAAGCCTTTGCTAAATCCGCTCAAGCCGTTGCTGACTTGTGCGAGGCCTGCGCAGAGATTGCACCGAATTTGAAGTAATACCACGTCGGATCGTCATCCCGGGGCTTGTCCCCGGGATCAACTGAACGCGCAAGGTGTTCGGGTTTGAAGATGACCAGAGTAAGGGAGATCCTGCCCACAAGGGGCAGGATGACGTCGCAGAAGAAAGAACGCAAAAATGAACATTCACGAATACCAAGCAAAACAGGTTCTCGCGCAATTTGGCGCACCGATATCTGCTGGCGTCCCCATTCTGGAAGCCGGAGATGTGGATAAGGCGCTTAATGAATTGCCTGGCCCTGTCTATGTGGTGAAATCGCAAATTCATGCGGGCGGTCGAGGCAAGGGCAAGTTCAAGGAATTGCCGGATGATGCCAAGGGCGGTGTTCGCGTTTCCTTTTCTCCTGAAGAAGTGCGCGAGAATGTTGCCGAAATGCTCGGCAATACTCTGGTGACGAAACAGACCGGCCCGGAAGGCAAACAGGTCAACCGCCTCTATATCGAAGATGGCGCGGACATCGCCCGCGAGCTTTATTGTTCGATTCTGGTCAACCGGGAAACCGGCAAGGTCTCTTTTGTGGCGTCCACCGAGGGCGGCATGGATATTGAAGCGGTTGCCGAAGATACGCCTGACAAGATTCACACGATTGATGTGGACCATTCAGCCGGTGTGACCGGCGGTACGATTGCGGATCTGGTCGCAGCTTTTGAGCTGACGGGCACAGCCAAAGAAGAAGCCAAAGACCTGTTTTCAAACCTCTACCGCGCCTTCGTTCAAACCGACATGAGTCTGTTGGAAGTTAACCCGCTTGTGGTCCTCGGCAACGGCTCGCTTAAAGTGCTGGACGCGAAAGTATCGTTCGACGGAAACGCCGAATTCCGCCATCCTAAATATGAAGAACTGCGCGACCTGACCGAAGAAGATGCCAAGGAAATCGAGGCGTCAAAATACGATCTGTCCTATGTGGCGCTAGACGGTGAAATCGGCTGCATGGTCAATGGCGCGGGCCTTGCAATGGCGACGATGGATATTATCAAGCTCTATGGTGCGGAGCCCGCGAACTTCCTCGATGTGGGGGGTGGTGCGACAACGGAGAAGGTGACCGCTGCGTTTAAAATCATCACAGGCGACCCAAAAGTCAAAGGCATTCTGGTCAATATTTTTGGCGGTATCATGCGCTGCGACGTGATCGCTGAAGGGGTGGTTACGGCGGTTAAAGATGTCGGGTTGAAGGTGCCACTGGTTGTGCGCCTTGAAGGGACCAAGGTTGAAGAAGGTAAAAGGATTATCAACGAAAGCGATGTCGATGTGACCGCTGCTGATGATCTGGATGATGCTGCGCAGAAAATCGTGAAAGCGGTGCGGGGGTGAATTTACTAAAGTCCATTTCAGCCTGGGTAATTGCTTTTTCGATTGCACTATTTGGCCTGCCTATTACTTCAGGTGCGCAGGAATGGGACCCGTATTTTGCGGCGACAGCGCAGCAGCAATGGCACGTGGCACAGGGCGACATAATGATGCGCCTTTACTCAGGGCAAGGATGGCGTGTGATGGATACGACCCTGGAAATCAAGGTTAATCCCACCACATTTGTGGGATCAAATGTTTCAATAACATTTGAAAGGGGCTGGCCATGAATGTTGTTCGAAAGACGTTTGTTTGTTTGTTGATGAAATCTTCCCTCGCATTGGGAATTGTTGGAATCGCAAGTGCACAGACACCTGTATCCATTGTTGAAATTACCAATCAATTTTTCAAGAGCTGCATCGGTTCATTACCGGATTTTAAGGCCCTTGGCCCAAGCCTGGTTGCCGACGGGTTTGTGAATTCTCCCACTGAAAAAGCCTGGCGGAAAGGCGCTGTTATCGTCACTGTGCAGGAATCACCGGAACGGTTTATCTGCATATTCGGGATTAACGGTAATCATACCGAAGCTCTTACTGCGGCTGTATCGGCTCGCCTAGAAGACGGGAAACTCGGGCCACATGAGTTGCGCGAATCGCCGGGGCGGACATTGCATATTTTAACCCGGGACCGGGGGCCAGTTTTTGTCGAGGTGATGCCGCCATTTGATAAAAGCACATTCATCGCAACCAGTTCACCAAAATAATTCGACTATGGAGATCAACCGACTGTGAAATTTCATATTGCAAAGAGCCGCACCAATGCGCCGCGCGTTGGCATTCTGGTCGGATTAAGCCTTTTAATCGGAGCAACCGGTTTTGCGCAAACGGCGCAGGAATCGGTGGCGAACTCAGGCGATAATAACCCCGATCCGGTGCTGGTATTCAACCGCATTTGTTATGCGCAGGTTCCCAACGTGGACGCGATCAACACGATGGCGGTCAAACTGGCCTGGCGTTCTATTGAACCGGAGCAGTTGGAGGAGTTTAAATCCTATCCCAACCCGACCACACTGGTGGGTTGGGACGCACAGGTGGGCGAGCGGCTGTTCCGCGTGGGCGTCACCCAGGCGAGCGCAACCAATGCAATGATAAATACCTATCCCGATTTTGCAGGTGGCACCGCCACATCCTGTTCCATTGTTCTGGATGACCAACAGGACGCGGCTGAATTTATGCCGAATATGCAAACATTGGCGGGCAAAGCGCCTGTGTCCAAAGATGTGCCAGAGGGTCTGTTGCGCACCACGACCTGGGCTGGCGGCAACGCGGACCTGAAAGTCTTCCTGTTTGCCAAAGCCCCACCGACCGGTCGGGGTGGGCTGCTCAACGTGACGATATTGCAAAAATGATGGAGTTTTTGATCAGTTGGGGCCCGTTAGTATTAGGTATCGGCGCATTCTGGTTGGTCATGAGACGGTCGATGAACAAATATAACAACCATATTGGTAATGTTGATGAAATCAATGGTCGCCTCGTTGATGCCACTATGCAAATGAAAGCAGCCGTCGATCTGAACACAAAAATTCTGGAAGAGATTAAAAACGTTCTTTTGCGTGCGGATCGGAAAAACTGAAGAAATGCAATTGTCTGTGGTCAATATGATGGGGTTGGGAGTATTAGCGGTAGCCTTATCCGCATGCGCAAGCACCCCTGACAGGACCCGCACAGGAAGTGTTTCATCAACGGTGGCTCCCCGTGCGGCGGGGCCAACAATACCGGGGAGTTTGAGCGTTAACCAGAGTGCCAACCGGGCCGCGGTAACTTCAGCCAGTTTCGACAAAACTGTTTCAGTTGAGCAGGGTATTTCCCACGCCGTTAAATTCTGCACCAGTCAGGGGCCAAAGTTCGAGGGGACTGAAACAGCTTTGGTGAAAGCCGATTACAAAATTGATACCCCGATTAAATCTGGCAAAGGCAAACATGCCTTCACCATTCAAGATGCCCTGTCACCGGATGAAAAGTTTATCGTCAAACTGGGAGCATCAGTTGATGGTTCCAAAAACTGTCAGGTGCTGTTTCGCTCCCGCGAACGCAGCCGTTCCGAAATTACCCAGGCCCTGTCCTCCGACCCCCGTATAAGGCGGTTTGCCGAAAGAGGGTCGGGAATCGGCTATCGTTTTGCACAATCCGGGCACCTACTCACGCCGCAAGGCCCCCTCAATAATCCCACATCCAATGATGTGGGCGTCCTATTCGTCATTTCCCAGGTAAGAGAGAAATAATGTCCATTCTCATCAATAAAGATACAAAAATCATTGTGCAGGGGCTGACCGGTAAAACCGGTACGTTTCATACAGAACAGGCGCTTGCCTACCATGGCACACAAATGGTTGCCGGTACCCACCCCAAAAAAGGCGGGACTGAGTGGGAAGGAAGCGGTGGTGAAAAACTGCCAATTTTTACAACGGTTGGGGACGCAAAAGAAGCCACAGGTGCAAACGCGTCTGTCATCTATGTACCACCAGCAGGGTGCGCCTCAGCCATTGAAGAGGCGATTGACGTGGAAATTCCACTGATCATAGCGATCACCGAAGGGGTACCTGTTCTCGACATGGTGCGGGTAAAGGAAAAACTGACTAAATCTAATTCACGCCTGATCGGGCCAAACTGCCCAGGTGTTCTGACACCGGACGAATGCAAGATCGGCATTATGCCCGGTAGCATTTTCAAAAAAGGCTCGGTCGGCATTCTCTCTCGCTCCGGTACGCTGACTTACGAGGCCGTGTTCCAGACAACCAATGCGCGCCTTGGGCAAACAACCGCAGTCGGCATTGGTGGTGATCCGGTGAAGGGTACGGAATTTATCGATGTGCTGGAAATGTATCTGGCAGACGAAGAAACCAAATCCATCATTATGATCGGAGAGATCGGTGGATCGGCGGAAGAAGATGCGGCGCAGTTTTTGATAGATGAAGCTAAAAAGGGCCGCTCAAAACCAACGGTTGGATTTATAGCAGGTCGTACCGCCCCTCCCGGACGCACGATGGGGCATGCCGGTGCTGTAATTTCCGGCGGTAAAGGCGGCGCGGACGATAAGATTGCAGCTATGGAAGCTGCAGGGGTCAGAGTATCACCATCGCCTGCGAAATTGGGTGAGACCCTTGTGGCATTGTTGGATGACTAGACTGAACGAAACGAACTGAAGCTTAAACTGCTGCAAATGCAGCGCAGATAATGGAGGCGGGTGACCCCCCGTGAAAAGCAGATGGCCCGTGAAAAAGCGAATGAAGCCTTTGCCAATACATCTTTCTTATACGGCGGCAACGCCGGTTATATAGAAGAGCTCTACGCGGATTATAAGCGCAATCCTTCATCGATCAGTGCCGAGTGGCAGCAATTTTTTGGCGACCTTGGTGATAATGGCGATGACATTATCAAGAATGCCCAAGGCGCTTCATGGAAAAAATCGCATTGGCCTATCCATGCTAATGGTGAGCTAACATCGGCGCTGGATGGCCATTGGGCGGATGATGATATTGTCTCCGAAAGTAAGCTTGGCGCCAGATTGGCGGAAAAAGCTCAAACTGGCGCACCGGAACTGCAGGATGTTCAGCAGGCGACGCGTGATTCCATTCGCGCCATCATGATGGTACGTGCCTACCGTATGCGCGGACACCTGCACGCAGATCTTGACCCATTGGGCATTGCAGAAAACAAGGAAGATCACAACGAGCTTCACCCGTCTTCTTACGGTTTTCTAGAATCGGATTACGACCGCCAAATATTTCTCGATAATGTATTGGGTATGGAATTTGCGACTGTCCCGCAAATGCTGGAAATTCTAAAGCGCACCTATTGCTCAACATTGGGTGTGGAGTTCATGCATATTTCCAATCCCCAGGAAAAAGCATGGATTCAGGAACGAATAGAGGGCCCTGACAAGAGCATCGAATTTACTAAGCCCGGTAAACTGGCGATCATGAACAAGCTCGTTGAGGCAGAAGGTTTTGAGAAATTTCTTGATGTAAAATATAAAGGTACAAAACGTTTTGGCCTTGATGGTGGTGAAGCTCTCATCCCCGGGCTTGAACAAATCATCAAACGTGGTGGGCAACTCGGCGTACAGGACATCATTTTGGGCATGGCTCACCGGGGTCGCTTGAATGTGCTCACCAATGTGATGAGTAAACCGCTGCGTGCAGTGTTCCACGAATTTAAAGGTGGTTCTTATAAGCCGGACGAAGTTGAAGGGTCCGGTGATGTAAAATATCACCTTGGTGCGTCATCTGATCGGGAATTTGACGGCAATAACGTCCACCTGTCTCTCACCGCAAATCCGTCACACCTTGAGATTGTTAATCCAGTTGTGCTCGGTAAAGCGCGGGCAAAACAGGATCAGCTGATGCCGCGTCGTGAGGATGGCACCCGTGACCGGTCCTGTGTACTTCCTCTGTTGTTACACGGGGATGCGGCCTTTGCCGGACAGGGGGTTGTTGCGGAATGTTTTGGACTTTCAGGTTTGAAAGGCCACATTACCGGTGGCTCCATTCATTTTATTATCAACAATCAGATTGGCTTTACCACCAACCCGCGGTTTTCCCGTTCGTCGCCTTATCCTTCAGATGTGGCGAAAATGATCGAAGCGCCAATATTCCACGTAAACGGGGATGACCCGGAAGCGGTGGTCTACGCGGCCAAGGTCGCTATCGAATTTAGACAGCATTTTGGCAAACCGGTCGTTATCGACATGTTCTGTTACCGTCGATACGGCCACAATGAAGGTGATGAACCGGCGTTCACCCAGCCGATCATGTATCGCAAGATAAAAAAACATCCTTCCACGCTGACAAAATATGCAGAACGATTGAAATCCGAAGGTTTGATAGGAGAAACAGGTCAAGCGGATCAGATCGCTGCATTTCGCGCTAAACTGGATGAAGAATTCGAAATTGCAGACGGTTTCAAACCCAATAAAGCCGATTGGCTGGATGGCGCATGGTCAGGCCTCAAAGTTGCAGACAGTGTGGAAGGCCCGCGGCGGGGTCAGACCGGTGTAACCACGCCCCAATTGAAAAAAATTGGTGAAACAATCACCAAAGTGCCAGATGGGTTTAAGGCACATCGCACTATTCAACGGTTCATGGATAACCGCGCAAAAATGATCGAAACCGGCACCGGCCTCGACTGGGCAACCGGGGAGGCGCTTGCATTTGCCACATTACAGCTGGAAGGCATAAAAATCCGCCTTTCGGGCCAGGATTGTGAACGGGGCACGTTCTCGCAACGCCATTCAGTTCTTTACGATCAGGAAAGTGAGGATCGTTATATCCCGCTGTCCAACCTGGGAGAGAATTCCGCCGGTTATGAAGTCATAAACTCAATGCTTTCCGAGGAAGCGGTGCTTGGATATGAATACGGATATTCCCTTGCAGAACCTAACGGACTGACGGTTTGGGAAGCACAGTTTGGAGATTTCGTGAACGGTGCACAGGTGGTTATCGACCAGTTCATTTCTTCGGGAGAGCGCAAGTGGTTACGCATGTGTGGTTTGGTTATGCTGTTGCCGCACGGATATGAGGGGCAGGGACCAGAACATTCTTCAGCGCGTTTGGAGCGTTTTTTACAGTCTTGCGCAGAAGATAATATGCAGGTGGCTAATTGTACGACCCCTGCGAACTATTTCCATATCCTTCGCCGTCAGTTGAAACGTGAATTCCGTAAGCCGCTGATCATTATGACGCCCAAGAGTCTTTTGCGCCATAAACGTGCGGTTTCCAAACTGGAGGAATTTGGAACTGAGACCAGCTTTCACCGCCTGTTGTGGGATGATGCAGAAATATACGAGGGCGAAAAAATCAAGCTCGTAAAAGACAACAAGATAAAGCGCGTCGTGCTGTGTACCGGTAAGGTTTATTTTGATCTCTACGAAGAACGGGAAAAACGGGGTATTAATGACGTCTACCTCCTGCGCGTTGAGCAGCTATATCCGTTCCCGGCAAAAGCATTGATCAATGAACTGTCACGCTTCAAAAAGGCGGAAATTGTATGGTGTCAAGAAGAGCCCAAAAATATGGGGGCCTGGGGCTTTATTGAACCTTATCTGGAGTGGGTTTTGGCCCATATTGAAGCAAAACATTCGCGTGCGCGTTATGCAGGCCGTACAGCGGCGGCTTCACCAGCAACGGGTCAGATGTCTCGACATCTGGTTCAACTGGAAGCGTTTTTGGAAGAGGCGCTGGGGGGTTAAGGTGCCAGTCCCGGCGTAAATTTAATATATGGGACGAAACGAGGCGTCCTAAACCAATAAAAACGGTCTAAAGATTGGATTGACGATATGGCAACAGAAGTTCGCGTTCCGACGCTGGGTGAATCAGTAACAGAAGCGACCATTGGAAAATGGCTGAAACAAACAGGTGACGCGGTCAAAGCCGACGAGCCTCTGGTTGAACTGGAAACCGATAAGGTGAGCATGGAAGTGCCTTCACCGGCAGATGGCGTACTCCAGGAAATCATAGCGGCTGAAGGTGAAACCGTCGGCGTGGATGCCTTGCTTGCTTCGCTTGGCGAAGGAGGAGGCAAGGAAGCTGTGTCTGCTGCCCCGGCTGCCCCGGTTATCGCGGAGGGAGACGGTGGCTCTTCCGGTGGCTCAAAATTAATCGATGTCATTGCACCAAGTGCCGGTGAATCCGTGACGGAGGCGGAAGTGGGTCAATGGCATGTGGCTGTAGGCGATACATTAGCGGTCGACGATCCGATAGTTGAACTTGAAACAGACAAGGCGGCGATGGATGTTCCAGCCGCCAGTGCAGGTACATTGGCAGAAATTCTGGCGCAAACCGGAACCGTAATTGCGCCTGGTGATGTCATTGGACGAATCAGTGTAGGGGGTGCTTCTGCCGCCGCTGCATCACAGCCGGCGGCGGCCAGTTCTGCAGTTGCTGCTCCTTCGAGCGTAGCTTCAGCATCCCCGGCAGCATCAAAAATGATGGCGGAAAACAAACTTGATTCCAACCAGGTTGAGGGAACCGGCAAGCATGGTCAGGTATTGAAAGGCGATGTGATCGCGGCACTTGAAAATAATGCTGCGTCGCCTGCACCAGCACCTGTTCCCACAGCTGTCCGGCCCGCGTCCAGTGCTGACGATGAAGTGCGCGAAGAGCGGGTACGTATGACCCGCTTGCGCCAAACAATCGCCCGTCGATTGAAGGATGCTCAAAACACTGCCGCCATGCTCACGACGTTCAATGAGGTCGACATGGGACCGGTGATGGAGCTGCGGAAATCTTACAAAGACCTGTTTGAAAAAAAGCATGGTGTGAAACTCGGCTTCATGGGTTTTTTCACAAAAGCCGTATGCCACGCTTTGAAAGAGATTCCTGCCGTCAACGCGGAGGTTGATGGGACGGACCTTGTCTACAAGAACTATGCCCACATCGGTGTTGCGGTCGGAACCGACAAAGGGCTTGTCGTTCCCGTTGTCCGTGATGCTGATCAGATGAGCATTGCCGAAATCGAACAGGAAATCGGACGTCTTGGCCGGGCCGCCCGCGATGGCAAACTTGGCATGGATGACATGCAGGGTGGCACATTCACCATTTCAAACGGTGGCGTATATGGTTCTTTGATGTCGACGCCCATATTGAATGCGCCGCAGTCCGGCATTTTGGGCATGCATAAAATCGAAGAACGTCCGGTTGTGCGAAATGGTCAGGTGACTACTGCCATGATGATGTATCTGGCGCTTTCCTATGACCACCGCATTGTTGATGGTAAGGAGGCTGTTACCTTCCTGGTGCGGGTAAAAGAGAGTCTGGAAGACCCGCAACGACTCGTGCTAGATTTGTGATTTAACCAAATAAGGGATTTCATTATGACTGCTGAACTTTCCGTACTTCTCTGGTCGGTCGTACTGCTGCTGCTGATTATTGGTATCCAGGCTACAGCTTCGCTTGTAAGCACCGGATTACCTTATGCTATCGGAAACCAGGATGTTCCCGCACAAGGTACTCCAAGTATGTTGTCTCAACGCATGCGGCGGATACTTGCGAATTTTCTCCAGACTTATCCCGTCTTTATTGCCTTGGCTGGCCTTATCGCGATTACACAATCCAGCACTGAGACAACGGTATTGGGTGCAACAATTTGGATTTGGGCGCGTGTTGCTTATATACCGGCCGTGCTCAGCGGTTTGCCTGTTATTCGGTCTTTGGTTTGGGCCGTATCCATCATCGGACTTCTTATGATGTTATTGCCACTGCTGTAAGCGCTGACTTCATCCCAAGAATTTATCGGGACCATCATGTCCCGATAGTGACTATATACCCTTAGCAAAGGAACTCTCCATGGCTGATGCCTTTGATGTTGTCGTAATCGGCTCAGGCCCTGGCGGATATGTGTGTGCGATTAAAGCCGCACAATTGGGGCTCAATACGGCGATCGTTGAGAAATCTCCTACCCTTGGCGGCACATGTCTCAACGTAGGCTGCATTCCCTCCAAAGCTTTGCTGCATGCATCTGAGATGTTCCATGAGGCATCACACGGGTTAGACAGGTTGGGGGTTGAGGTGGGTAAAACCAAACTTAATTTACCCAAAATGATGGAACATAAAGACGCGACGGTGAAAGCTAATGTCGACGGTGTAGCGTTCCTGATGAAGAAGAACAAGATTACCGTCTTCAATGGCACCGGTAAGATCAGCAGCCCAAATGAGGTTACTGTTACCGGTGATGACGGAAAGTCGGAAACTGTCGCAACCAAGAACATCGTCATTGCCAGCGGCTCTTCAGTAGCGGGAATTCCAGGCGTTGATGTCTCGTTTGACGATCAGATAATTGTTTCTTCTGACCACGCGATAGCTTTGCCAAAAGTGCCGAAAAAGATGATTGTTGTTGGTGGTGGTGTCATCGGCCTTGAACTTGGGTCGGTCTGGAACCGCCTTGGCGCAGAGGTTACCGTTGTTGAATATCTCGGTTCGATCCTCGGCGGTATGGATGGTGGTGTTTCCAAGCAATTCCAGCGCATGTTGAAGAAACAGGGTTTCACTTTCAAATTGAATTCCAAAGTCACTTCGGTGACTAAAAAAGGCAAAAAAGGCCTTGTAAGTTTTGAACCCGTAAAAGGCGGAGATACGGTTGAACTGGAAGCCGATGTTGTTCTCATCGCGACCGGACGTTCTCCTTATACCGATGGGTTGGGGCTTGAAGACGTGGGCATCGAAATGGAGCGTGGCCGGGTCAAGACCGACGCCCAAAGGCGTACCAATATCGCTAATATTTATGCAGTTGGAGACGTGACGGATGGTCCTATGCTTGCCCATAAAGCAGAAGATGAGGGCGTCGCAGTAGCTGAAACGATTGCTGGCCAGCATGGTCATGTCAACTATGGCGTAATACCGGGCGTCGTCTATACCATGCCGGAAGTCGCGTCAGTAGGGTCGACTGAAGAACAACTCAAAACCGACGGCGTTGACTATACATCAGGCCAGTTTCCGTTTACGGCCAATGGCCGTGCACGCGCGATGAACGCCACAGATGGCTTCGTGAAATTCCTGGCTGACAAGAAAACCGATAGGGTTTTGGGCGCCCATATCGTTGGATTTGGCGCCGGGGAAATGATTCACGAAGTCGCAGTGCTGATGGAATTCGGCGGATCGTCAGAAGACCTTGGCCGCACCTGTCACGCCCATCCAACCATGTCGGAGGCAGTAAAAGAGGCAGCAATGGCAACCTACTCCAAACCAATACACATGTAGGTTTGGAGCAATAGAGTCTGCATCTAGCTGACTAACGTGTCGATTTATTCGACGTCGTCTGTTATGTCGACCGTGTTGTCCTTCACGGCTTCTAACTCATCTGTTTCAAACAGGGGTTTTTTGGTCGCATCAAATGTGGACATTGCTTCATGTTTGTCCGGCGTGACGAGAGTTGCCAATGCAAGGCGTCTATCCTGTTCAACCTGCGCGGACATGCCAGGGCAGGCAAGCACCGGGCCTGCAATAAACACGCTCATCAAGAGTGCCGTTGTTAAAGTTTTCATCGGGAAATTCCTCCTTCGCTGAAGACTCTCCAAGGTTAACAGCAGGGACATGATTCACCAAATCACGATTTTTCCCATTTGAATAATCAGCGGAAACAGAGAGTTAGCGAACCTATACTTTACGACTAAGCGCTGTAAGGGACGATAGGAGTTTTGTCTTCGGGTGAGATCACTAGTTGAGGACCTTGGTAGCCTACTGATATTGGAGCAAACTTGCTCTAATTGTGGCAAACACTACATAGACAGTTGACGTTGGTAGGGTCGTTAAAAAGGGGGTCGCAGGATCAACTTATGCATGGCGAAGCGCTAAATCTCCGAGAGGTGATGGTTTTCCTGTTTGCTGCGGGCATTGTGGTTCCACTGTTCCGCCGTTTGAAGATCAGCCCGGTTTTCGGCTTTCTAATCGTCGGCCTGGCGATTGGGCCGTATGGTCTGGCGCGCTTTACCGATGGCTTGCCATGGTTGCGCTATGCGTTGATCACGGATTTAGAGGGCGTCCGTCTACTGGCGGAACTGGGTGTTGTGTTCCTGTTGTTCATGATTGGGCTTGAGCTTTCACTCGACCGGCTATGGGCGATGCGCCGCAGGGTTTTTGGATTAGGCGGGGCACAAATTGCCGTAACAGGTTCGGTTATCACTTTGGTCGCTTGGTTTTTCGATAATTCAATTGCGGTCGCCGTGATTCTGGGTGCAAGTTTTGCACTTTCGTCAACGGCAATAGTGATGCAGCTGCTGGCGGAAAACCGGCGTATGGGCACTGCAACCGGGCGCATCAGCTTCGCCATTTTATTGTGCCAGGATCTGGCAGTGCTGCCGGTTCTGTTCCTGGTTGGCGTGTTCGCAGCCCGGAGCGATACCGCGGTTTTCCCGGCATTTGCATGGGCAATGGGCGGGGCGCTGATTGCAGTTGCCATTATTCTTGTTGTGGGCCGTCTGGTGATCCGCCCTGTATTTCGGTTTGTGGGTAGCACAGCCAGCCGTGAGATGTTTCTTGCTCTGGTTTTGCTGGTCATTGTTGGAACAGCGTTTGTGACGGAACAGTTTGGACTGTCAATGGCGTTAGGCGCTTTCCTTGCCGGCCTGTTGTTTGCCGAAACTGAATACCGTCATGAGATTGAAGTCGATATTGAGCCGTTCAAGGGCCTGTTGCTCGGCCTGTTCTTCATATCAATCGGCATGGGGATTGATGTTGTTCAAGTGGCGGCGGAACCGATATGGCTCATCGCATCGGTCGTCGGCCTTTACCTGATTAAGAGTCCCATTATCTACGTCCTTTCGCGTATGTTCGGGGAATCCCGTCCAGTGGCGCTGGAAACGGGGCTGCTTTTGGGCCAGGGCGGTGAGTTTGCCTTCCTTGTTGTCGGCATGGCGAATGCCCTTGGTTTGATGCCAAACGACACCGCACAATTCATGCTGATCGTTGCGGGCCTTACCATGATGGCGACGCCACCAATGGCGTATTTCGCGCGTAAGATTGCCCGTGCCATCGGAACCCGTGAGGCAAACAGCGAACAGGACGATGCTGATATATCCGCAGACCTAAGTGGCCATGTCATTATTGTGGGTTATGGTCGCGTTGGCCAAATGCTTGGATCGGTGCTGGACAATCAGGAGTTACCGAATATCGGCCTCGACATTGATGCAGGTCTGGTTGCACAATATCGCTCCACCGGCGGCGGCATATTCTTTGGTGATGCCAACAGGCCAGACATCCTTCGCAAGTTCGGAGCTGACCGGGCTGCAGCGCTGGTGGTGACAATGGATAGCCCGCGTGTCGTGGAACAGGTGGTTGAAACCGCTCATCAACATTGGCCCGATTTGCCTGTCTATGCGCGTGCGCGCGACCGCGCTCAGGCTATGCGGTTGATTGCTTGCGGCGCCAGCCACGCTATTCCAGAGACGGTAGAGGCAAGTCTGCAACTTGGAGAAATGGTTCTTATGGGCATTGGAATTCCAGACCAAGCTGCCCGCCGCATAATCGAGACACGTCGTCAGCAGGAGCAGGATGTAACGGACCTAAGATCCCAAAGCGGGGATGGATGATATCATGACGGAAGCGTGCTAATAGAGTTCGTTGCAGAATGGAATGAAGCCCCACGCTCAGAGAAACAACAAACAATGTTCCAATTGAACTCGTTCGAATTTTTACTCTATAAAATGTTGTTTTCGTTAGAATGAGTTTAGTACCAAACAATTAGATGATTAAACAGGACAGCTCCTTTCTAAATACAAGTCTGGCTTCTCTCGGGCCACGAATACTTGTCATGGGGCCATCAAATTCAGGTAAATCCACGCTCGCAGTTGCGCTTTCAAAAAAGCTGGAAATAGAAGTGGTTCATCTGGATCAGTTACGGTTCTTACCCAACACAGATTGGGCCTTAAGAAGTGATGCAGGGTTCAAACAGCTTCACGACGACGCGGTCGTAGGCGACAGTTGGATTATAGAAGGAAATTACTCGGCTCTTTTAGAACCACGCCTGTTAAAAGCGACGGGCATAATTTTATTGAACTCAAATTCGATATTTCGAATTTATAGATATCTTAAAAGAACATTGAATAACAAAAGCGGCAGATTTGGACATCTCGAAGGGACTCAAGACAGTCTGAAATGGGGAATGGTCGACTGGATATTGGTGAAATCCCGTGGCAGCGCAGCTCGATATGCGAAAGTAATTCGTGCGTCAGGTAAACCGTCAGTCACATGCCATACGGCAAGACAAGTTAACGATCTTTACAGGGCTTGGGAGCTGACGTTGCCCAACTTTTCCTAGCGCAGGCTTTCGCACCAATGTGTAATCTACCGCTCAATAACCGCAGGTATCGTCGGCGGCTTTTTCGGCGTCGCGGGTGCAGTAATTTCGGCTTGAGCAATACAGACGTTCAATTTTGGAATAAGTCATGATACCGGCACTGACCTTGTTACCTTCGCGGGAACAGCGCAGAACGATTTCAATCATCAGCCCTTTATCAGCCGTCATTTCCACAAGGGCGTCACGGTCGGAGAAACCGGGATAGAGGTAAAAATCACCAGCTTGTGCCTGAAGAGAAGCTAATGGTGCGGCTGCGAGAAGAAATGCTGTAATAAGTGCCTTGTGCATGGGACAAATCCTGTGTTGCGAACGCCCCCGCTGTGGGAGTGCCTTTGCAACTGAATTTGCAATCTGCGTGCCAGCAATTTACCCGCGATTTGTCCTAAATTGGGACAGTTATCCCTCTACGCGGGATATTGTGTATCCCTTTTGTGCCAAAATATTCAAAATCCCCTTCTCGCCCGGCAGATGGAGAGCCCCGACAGCGATAAATGCGTTCCCATCCAGGATTATCATTTCGGCTTCCTTGGCCATGTTGACGTTGCGGCGATCAACGATCACCTGCTGGAACTGAGCGTATTGCGGGCTCTCCTGGGCTTTGACAAAACCTTTTTCCCCCACTCTGCGCATAAGCGACCAGATCGTGCCGGTCTCTTCTCGCGTGTAAAGGTGAATCATCGTCTCAAACAAATCGTCCATGCGCTGACCCAGCGATACAGACTGGACCAGACCCTTCACCGAAAACTCTTCGGGGAGGCTGTCCATCGCTTCTAACTGGCTCACCAGGGTTTCGAGGGCAACAATCTTTTTGCCCTGAGCCTTGGCCTGCTTTCCCAGGTTGACATCGACGATTGGCACGTTCGCTTTTTCACGGGCGGCCTCGCATGCCGGGCGGGCAAGTGCCCCCATTAAAGTCCAGGGCTTCATACGGCTGGCAACGGACCAGGGCAGGCCCAGTTTTTGCACCGCAGCCGCTTCCACCTTCTTTTTTGCGCCTTTATCGAGCTTCGTATCGAGTGTTGTATCGTCGGTGTACATCGTATGTTGCAGAATGGTGAAACTGACTTTGGCTAGTTCGGCCTTGTCGAGAACTTCTGTGATTTCCAAAGCAAGCGTAGACGAATTATCAAAGGCTTTTTGAGCGGCAGGCCGCAGGATCTGCAAGCGCGGGTCCGCCATGTGGATCGTGCCAAATACGTATGACGGATCAACCCCGGGTTTTTCAACTTTCCATGTCAAACCCTTGCCGTAGGGAATAGAGGCCGCCTCTTTTCGTAAGGCTGCCGCGATTCTGGGAACTTCCCGGTCAACCTTTGGCATAAGATTGACACCGGTGCAGACGATTTCGTTTGCAGGTTTTTCGTCCGCCTGTTTGCCCGCATCTTTTGCAAAACCGAACGTCGATCCAACCAGCAATGTTATGGCAGCGATTGTATATATACCTGCGGGTTTATTCATCGTTTCAACTCTCATTGGTGTTGGTTGTTCCTGAAATCGTTCAGGCGCGAGGGTGGGCCGCGCTCCAGGTTTTAAGCAAGGCAGCGCTGTCGACTGCTGTATATTTTTGTGTGGTAGATAGACTTGAGTGGCCTAATAATTCCTGAATTGTGCGCAGATCACCTCCATTTCCCAACAGATGTGTGGCAAATGAATGGCGCATGGCATGGGGTGTGGCAGTCGAGGCAAGCCCCAATGCGCCCCGCATTAGACGCATCGCCCGTTGGACAACAGCCGGTTGAACTGGGCCTCCACGGGTGCCGCGAAATATAGGATCGTCACACTCCAGGGCAAATGGGCATTCGGTCAGATATTGTTCCAGAGCCCGACCTACAACCGGTAACAGGGGTACCAAGCGAACCTTCCCGCCTTTTCCCGATATTCGCAGAGTTGTCGTCACAATTCTAAGGTTATTCGGAGATTGGATACCGAGGTCTGTCATGGTCAACGACAGGCCTTCGGACAGGCGTAAACCGCACCCGTAGAGCAGGCTCATGAGAGCAGCGTCGCGTGCGGCAACCCAATTTTCTTCCTGCAATTGTTCACCCCTGTCGGTTAGGCGCAAAGCGTCCTTGGCACTCACGGGTTTGGGCAGGGTTGTTGGTTGTTTTGGTGAGCGCATGGCTGTCAACCCGGCGCTTGACGCTTCGCCGCGACGTTCCAGATAGCGTACGAATGATCGAATTCCCGCAAGATCACGCGCCAATGTTCGAGCGCCGTTACCAGCTTCGCGCCTCTGGGCCAGATAACCGCGCATGTGGATTGGTTTGAGATTGGCAAAATCCTGCTTGCGCGAAGGATGCCCCAAATAACCGGTAAGATGGGTACAGAACTGGCGCAAATCCCGCTCGTAGGCTTCCAATGTCTTATCCGCCATACGCCGCTCAGACCGTAAGTGCTCTAACCAGCTATTGCGAACCGCCAGCAGGCAAGGTGCTGCATAAACCAGAATGTTATTGGTAGCTTCCATGGCCTGAATTCTGGCAGCGGGAAGTTAGGATTGGGTTTAGAGTGCAACGAATTGGGAGAGATTATTTATAAAGCGCGTTTCGTTTTATAGGATTCATTCCGACGCACCTGAGCTCTTGGCTTATGCAGGTCTGTATTGCTCATTCGTGAGGACGGATAAGTGCGATACGCATTAGGGTCAACAACCGGTTGAACCACGGCAATCTTGGGATTTGTATATTTTTAACCAGCTCTTTTGATTTTCATCCAGCCAGAACCCTTTTTTGCCTTCAGTGGGAGAATCGATAAGCAATTTGTCTGACAGGGTTGCGAGTTCCCGTGCTGCATCCCTTTCCTGGGCAGAGCCAATAATGACGGAATAATATTCATCGTCAATTTTGCGCGTTCCTACATGGGCTTCCAATTCCGGATGTTTGGCGTTTATTGCGCTGGCCAGATTACTGGCAGGTGTGAATGAGCGCGAGGAAAAGATGGAAACTGAATAATAGTTTTTCTCTCCGAAATACCGGGAGACGGCGGTGATGGGGTTTGCCGCGGATGCTTGCGACGTGTCGGTAGCGGCCTGTGCCGTTTCAGTTTCGCCCGCCATATTTGAAAACAGGGCGGGGGCGGATATGGCCAAGGCAAAAAGTTTCATGCGCCCTAATTCGCCGGATAGATAACACGCAATGTACCCGAGAACTGACATAATGAGGCCAGTCCACAGGTAGGACCAGTTGAATAATTCCACCAGTGCCTGCTGGTCGCGGGATATGTATTTTAATATGATTGGTGTGAAACCCGCCAACACTGCAATCAGCAGAAGTTCGTAACGGTTCTTTATTGTTGCCTGGCTCATCACGCGGATTCCTATGATTCATTTACGCGCCCCCGCCAAATTTGAATCTAGCGTCAGCAGCGTAGGTGTACAGAGGAAACTTTGGTGACTTTAACGTCTGTTGGGGTAGTTATCGAGGTAAGCAGCATCCTTTATCTGCGGAATTTTTTCGAGAAGCTCGTCAGCTTGGTTGCGCAATTTCTTGGCGTTGGTCTCATTATTCTGAGATCCGATGATGACCGGATAATATTGATTACCTGGCCTTCTGTTGCCGACAAATGCTTTATATTGGGGATCAACAGAATTAACCGCGGTCGCAACAACGCGCGCCTGGTTTTTGTTTTTCGTGGAATAGACGATCACCCAATATTTGCCTTTGGCGTCAGATGATCCGAAATAACGCTTTACATTGTCTACAAATCCCGCGTGAAGAGTCATTTCAGAAACTGATACCTGAGAAGCATGGGCGGATATTGAAAACGGGTTTTCGATACTAGCCCTGTTTTCATTGACGACTGTATTGCCCGACAGGTTAGAAATTAAGGCTGGGGCGGAAAGGGCAAGCATGAACAGTTTCATGCGATTTTTCTCATTAGACAGATAGCACACAATAGCACCCAGAATGATGAGACAGATGCTTGTGGCTGCATAGATGCTGAGCAGGTCCACAAGATTCTTGTCTGAATCCCGCGCCAGATATTTAGTGGCAACCGGTGTGACACCTGCCAGAACAGCAATCAGGTATTTCTCACGGGGATTGATGATTTGTCCCGCATCGGTATCTTTCAATTTTTTAACGTTAGGCATGACAATTCCCTCCTTGAGGAATTGTCCATGTTACTCGATTTAGCGTCTGTGAGCTAACTCACTGGTCAATTTACCTGCCAAATAGCTTCAAATGCACCGATAAAGCCGATTAAAGTCCAGGCGTTAAATTGTCTGGCCGGTTTTTTCCCAATCAGCCAAAAACGCTGCCAAACCCTTGTCAGTCAAAGGGTGTTTGACCAGCGCTTCAATTGTGCTCGGCGGCATTGTGCCGACGTCTGCTCCCGCCATGGCACACATTTTAACGTGGTTGCCGGTACGGATTGAAGCCGCCAAGATTTCTGTTTCAAATGCGTAATTGTCGTAAATCGCGCGGATTTCTTCAATTAATTCCATGCCGTCGATGCCCATGTCATCTAGGCGGCCGATAAAGGGCGAGACGTAGGTAGCTCCGGCTTTAGCGACAAGCAATGCCTGATTGGCGTTGAAACACAGGGTCATATTGGTTTTAAAACCTTCGTCCACCAGTGTTTTACAGGCCCGCACACCATCCATGGTGATCGGCAGTTTGATGCAGATATTATCGGCGATCTGGGCTAGTTTGCGGCCTTCCGCCAGCATTGTGTCATAGTCGGTGGCGGCAACTTCGCCAGAGACATCGCCATCTACAATGTCACAGATTTCAGCCAGAACTTCTTTGATGTCGCGACCGGATTTCAGGATAAGTGAAGGGTTGGTTGTCACCCCGTCTAACAGACCGGTTGCGCTCCACTGGCGAATTTCATCCACATCCGCAGTATCAAGAAAAAATTTCATGGGTTAGGTCTCCATTCCGGTACGCTATATCAAGTCGATTGAGATAGCCTGTCTTACCCCAGCCTCGTGCCGGGGTCACGTGTGAAAAGGAAAAACTGTGGAACTTGATTTGGGTGATGCTTTGGTGGTGGTGAGCGTCTTGCTACCGATACCGGCGCTGTGCCCTTATTCCTACGGTGTTCCGCAAGGCATGGCGGTTGCGCCGGGTGATTTTGTGCAGGTGCCGCTTGGGCCGCGCAAGGTTGCCGCCGTTGTCTGGGGCGATTCGCCGGATGAAGATGACGCAAAGCCGGTCGACCCCAAAAAGCTCCGGGCGATTATTCAAAAATTTGATTGCCCGCCCCTGCCGGAAGAAATGCGTCGGTTTGTCGACTGGCTTGCGCATTATACCGTGTCGGCTCCTGGCATGGTGTTACGCTCTGTTTTGCGCGCGCCGGATGCGCTGGATCCGGAATCACCGATGGAAGGGCTGCGCTATCTTGGCGGCGAGCCTGAACGGCTGACCGATGCCCGGCGCCGGGTGCTGGAACTCCTGCACGAACAGGAAGGTATGGCCTGGACCCGGTCGGGGCTGGCCCATGCAGCGGGAACATCATCATCGGTTATCGACGGACTTATAAAACAAGGCCTGTTTGAAACGGTCACAATTCCAGCCGCCCCCGTGGTGCCGGTACCAATGTTGGAAGAGCGGCAGATTATCCTTACCGGTGAACAGGCAGAGGCTGCACAAAAACTGGTTGAGGTGGTCAAGAAAGGAGAATTTTCCTGTGCGTTGCTGGACGGAATAACCGGTTCGGGAAAAACCGAAGTTTATTTTGAGGCGGTCGCCGCAGCGCTGGAAAAAAACCATCAGGTGATGATTCTCCTGCCGGAAATCGCCCTTACCGCCTCTTTTCTGGAACGGTTTGAAGAACGGTTCGGTGTACCTCCCGCACAATGGCATTCCGGCATCGCTCCGAGAATGCGCGAGAAAGTCTGGCGGCAGGTAGCAACCGGGCAAGTACGGGTTGTGGCTGGTGCACGGTCTGCGCTTTTCCTGCCGTTTAAAGAATTGGGGCTGATTGTCGTCGATGAAGAGCATGACGGCGCCTATAAACAGGAAGACCGGGTATTTTATAACGCCCGCGACATGGCCGTAGTGCGGGCGTCACTCGGTAAATTTCCATGCATCCTGTCCTCCGCCACCCCTTCGATTGAAAGCCGGGTGAATGCGGAAGCGGGTCGTTATGCCCACATTAAACTTGTCGAACGGCATGGAGATGCCGTTTTACCGAAGCTTTCAACAATTGATATGCGCGCGAACCCGCCGGAGCGGGGAAAATTCCTGTCCCCTGTTTTGACAAAAGCCATGGGGGAAGCGGTCGAACGGGGGGAACAGGCACTTCTGTTCCTCAACCGCCGGGGTTACGCCCCGCTGACTTTATGCCGGGTGTGCGGGTTTCGGTTTGAATGTCACAATTGCTCCGCATGGCTGGTGGAACACCGGTTTCGCGGGCAATTGCAATGCCACCATTGCGGCCACAGTGAGCCAACGCCTGAGGCCTGCACCAATTGTGGAACACTCGATCATCTGGTGGCCTGTGGTCCCGGTGTTGAGCGACTGGCGGAGGAGGTGGACGAGACGTTTCCCGATGCCCGTATCATCGTTTTATCATCGGACATGATGGGCGGCGTGTCGCGCCTGCGGCTGGAGCTTGACGCCATCGCCAAGGGTGAGGCGGATATCATCATCGGCACGCAACTTGTCGCCAAAGGACATAATTTCCCGCTGATGACATGTGTGGGCGTGGTTGATTCCGATCTCGGCCTCGCCAACGGCGACCCCCGTGCGGCAGAGCGCACGTTCCAGCTGTTGTCGCAAGTGACCGGACGCGCCGGACGCGCTGGTGGTGAGTCCATTGGACTGCTGCAAACCTATGCCCCGGACCACCTGGTTATTCAGGCCATTGCCAGCGGAGACCGCGAAGCTTTTTACGAACGGGAAATTGCGCTGCGCCAATCCGCAGGCCTGCCGCCGTTTGCCCGGCTGGTGTCGCTGATTATTTCCGGTGAAGATAAACGACAGGTGGAGACCCACGCGCGGGAATTGAAACTGACTGCCCCAAAATCCAGTGATGTTCACCTGCTCGGTCCCGCTGAAGCCCCCATGGCGTTGATAAGAGGCCGCCACCGCCACCGCCTCCTCGTCCACGCCCCAAGACACTTGGATATTCAGGCCTATCTGCGAAACTGGATGGAGAAAGCCCCTAAAGAACGGGGAAGTATAAGGGTGCAAATAGACGTTGACCCACAGAGTTTTCTCTAAGGTTTAAGTTTGGGATGCCCGGTTGGGACGATACTGACATGAACTGATCTGTCCGTAAGCAAAAAATCTATACATCACCGTTTAAAAATTCGACCGATATCACCTCTCGAATTCGAGCTCACTAAGGTTCGAGAGAATGCTTGCGCTGAAGGATATCGGTTTGTTGAAAAATTTG
Organism: uncultured Rhizobiaceae bacterium; assembly: GCA_951813045.1. Classification (GTDB taxonomy): domain Bacteria; phylum Pseudomonadota; class Alphaproteobacteria; order Rhizobiales; family Rhizobiaceae; genus Pseudahrensia. Next base: position 3,884,284 of record CATOTF010000002.1, on the reverse strand, counting down.
TGTAGTGCTGGGAGCAGGGGCGTCAATATTGGTTCATAGTTATTTTGCAGCCACTACAAACCTCTGGAATTAAAACTCCCTCAAATATCGAACTTTATCACTTGGCAATTGTCAGGTTTTATTCCGGTCAGGGCGTGAATGAAATTGCCGTGGCTGACGATCGCTGTGGACTGGATCCGTTCGCGCTTCAGGAATTCGACAAACTTGTCTGCTCTTCGCTCGAGAGTCTCACGGGGCTCAACTGAAATCCCCCGATGATCCTTTTCCCCATCATGCCACCAGCAGTCATCCAGATGATCGAAATCGAGATGAGGATAGTCATTCGCAAGTTTTTGTGGGTGGCTTCCAACGTCGCAACTGTTGAGAACCTGTTCCCGTACCATTGCATTGATCTGGAACGGTATGCTGTTCCCAAAGATCAGATGGGCGGTTTGCAGCGTCCGAGTAAAGGGCGAGACGATAACATTGGCCACATCAAGTTGGTCGACATTAGTTTGTGTCTCCCGAGCCTGACGTTCTCCGAGCTCTGTAATCGGTGCATCGAATATCATCGGGTCCGGCTTGTCGGGATCGTAGACCGCATTGAACACTGATTGTGCGTGTCGAATTAGATAGATTGTCACTGTGAATATTTCTCAACCCTGGAATTGGATCGCGTTGGCGTTCAAATATGCAATGAGTCTAAGCCATCCTGATTTTTAACTCCATAGTGAGCTTCAGGCATGGTTTGGCGTGTAACATCGACCCACCGGGGGTGGAGAAAGCCTGATTTTCCTCGCCACATAGTGATGGCATAGTTGCCTCGATGCAAAGCTCCGTTGGTATGAATTGATGCCCCTGTTTCCTAATAGGCGTTTGCTATAATAAGTATCATTACGACCCGCTGGAGCTTTCAAATTCGTCCGGGTCAGAAACCAATATCAATATTGCTCTTTCGTGAGAACGAATTAGAGCGATGCGCATTAAGGAACACACTCATGTTGCTCGATACACCGGTCTGCGATTTTGGCTGGAAAGCTCCTGAGTTTACGTTGAAGGACCCGGACGGGAATTCATTTACGATGTCGGACCATCTCGGTGACAAAGGGCTGCTGATCGCGTTTATCTGCAATCATTGCCCCTATGTGAAAGCCATTGGCGAACGGCCGGCTGCGGATACGGCTGAACTAATGAGCGCCGGCGTCAATGTTCTGGCTGTCATGTCGAATGATTACCGCGATTATGCAGAAGACAGTCCGCCTAATATGAAGCGATTTGCCGTCCAATACGGGTATAAATTTCCATATCTGGTGGATGAAACGCAAGAAGTGGGTAAAGCCTATGGCGCGGTTTGCACGCCGGATTTCTTCGGGTTCAATAAAGATGGCGGTTTGCAATATCGCGGTAGGCTCGATGATGCCCATATGGGCGGTGGTCAAGGACGGGCCCGCGAATTGATCAATGCGATGATGCAGATTGCCGAGACCGGCGAAGGCCCACGCGACCAGACACCAAGCATGGGTTGTTCGATTAAGTGGTCATAGGTGTGTGAGGCGGCAGGTGCGGTTTTTAGCTGTGCAAACACCTCACCTTTGTCATCCCCGCGTCAGGCGGGGATCCAATTATCAGCAGGGATGAACAAGGTTATATACCGAAAAGTATGGACAAAATCCTGCTCAACCGACGCCCACCTTCGCAAGGTAAACATGGTTCCCCGCCTGCGCGGGGATGACAAAGGATGACTGCGAGGGTTATTCCCGCAAGCGCGCCTTACAAAAACGCGCTCAAGCCTGGAATTTTGCTGGTAACGGCTTCAACCGCATCTTCACCGGCCTGTTCTTTTGCATAACCAATGGTTTCTGAAGCAATATTTTTGACTTGGCCCATGTCGAGTCCCTCAGACAGAAGACGTTGACCAACAGCCATAATGCCGTCATCACCGCCACCGGTGACACTGGATAATGCGCCCATGGCCATGCCCATAAGACCACCATCGCCGCTTTCAGCCGGTTCGGCGGAGCCGAATTGACTGATCATGTCGGCAGCACCTGGAATCTGGTCAATCAGATTGGCAACCGCACTGTCTTCTCCGGCATTTTGTATATAGCCCAAAATCATGCCCACCGCTTTATTGGCGATCTCTTCGTCAATTCCAAGGCTGGTGGTGATGCGTTGAATGAGTTCCTGCATGTGATGTTCCTGATTTCAAATAACGTAAGGTTAGATTTTTATCCTGCCCTTGCCGGAATAATGCAAGGGATAATGCAAGGAATAATATTGCATGGGAAGGTTTGAGCTGACCTGCCGTGCGGTTAAGCTGCGGCGAATCATAATTTCAGGAAATATCTGTGGCGATTGAATTTATCCTTCCGCAATCATTGGGGGAATGGCTGGCGTGGCTTTGCGCTTTGGGAACCGTGCTGGTCGGGCTGGCGCTGATGTTTGCGCCCCGAAAAATGTTGGCCGCGGATGACTTGCAGTTGGTTGAGGGTACAACCGCCGGGCTTTCGGCCTTACGGGGGCCGTTTGGCGGCGTCTACGTGGGGTTTGGGCTGGTGGTCATGATGCTTCACCCGCAACCCTTGCTCTATCTGGCACTGGGCGGGGCTTTTGTTTTTGCGGTGATCGGGCGAATAATTGCGCTGGTTATCGACAAATCCTGGGGTCCAACGGTGATTGCCGGCACAATTGCCGAGATATTCGCGGCATTCTTCCCAATTGCCTATGTTTTTGGCTGGATCGTGTAGGGGTTTGTGGAATTATCCCACTATAATTCCGATATTACCTGCTGGATTTTGTTGTTTTTCCCCACCTTACCCCGAATTATCCAAAAGCATGACAAAAGCCTGCCTTAACCCTGTTGCGACTCAAAAAAACCCGTGCTAGGGGAAGCTCGATTTCGCCCACGGGCTGTGTGATGCTGCGCGGGTGAAAGACAGAATTTACTCAACACGATCAGGTTTTCTGTGGCGATTTAGCCGGAGAATATCTGACAAACGCAAGAAGACCGTCCTTTGACAGATTCCACTTCCTCAGCATCCGGTCAAATATCCGGAGTGGCGGAACGCTACGCGTCTGCGCTGTTTGAATTGGCCGTTTCTGAAAAGAAGATTCCGGCTGTTGAAAAAAACCTTAAACGCCTCGGCGATCTCCTTAAAGGTAGTGATGATCTGATGCGCCTGGTCAAATCCCCCGCATTTTCGGCTGATGATCAGGTCGCTGCCATTGGCGCTGTCATGTCAAAGGCCAAGATAACCGGCCTTGTTGGCAATTTTGTTAATGTTGTTGCCGGTAATCGCCGTCTGTTTGCTGTTCCCGACATGCTGGTGTCATTTAGCCAGAAACTTGCGGAACACCGTGGCGAAGTCAGCGCGCAGGTAACTGTCGCTCAGAAATTGACTGCTGCACAGACAAAAGAATTGAAGACAGTGCTGAAAGGTGTTGTCGGCAAGGATGTTGCCCTTGATATGAGCGAAGATGCTTCACTTCTGGGCGGCATGATTGTGAAGATTGGCTCGCGTCAAATCGACACATCACTAAAAACCAAACTCTCTTCCTTGAAGCTCGCACTTAAAGAGGTCGGCTAGATGGATATTCGTGCTGCGGAAATTTCCGCAATTCTGAAAGACCAGATTAAAAATTTCGGTAAAGAGGCGGAAGTCTCTGAAGTAGGACAGGTTCTGTCCGTTGGTGACGGTATTGCCCGTGTTTACGGGTTGGACAATGTTCAGGCCGGTGAAATGGTTGAATTCCCAGGTGGAATTCAAGGCATGGCGCTGAACCTTGAATCAGACAACGTTGGTGTTGTTTTGTTTGGCAATGACCGTGACATTAAAGAAGGCGATACGGTTAAACGTACCGGCGCCATCGTTGATGTTCCCGTTGGTAAAGAGCTCCTCGGCCGTGTGGTCGATGGTCTCGGTAATCCGATTGACGGTAAAGGCCCGATCAAATCCAAACAGCGTGCCCGTGTGGATGTTAAAGCGCCGGGCATTATCCCGCGTAAATCCGTGCATGAGCCCATGTCTACAGGCCTGAAAGCGATTGATGCTCTCATCCCCGTTGGCCGTGGTCAGCGCGAATTGGTGATTGGTGACCGTCAGACCGGTAAAACAGCGATCATTCTCGATACATTCCTGAACCAGGCTCCGGCCCATGCGGGTGATGACGAGAGCGAAAAGCTTTACTGCGTTTATGTGGCGATTGGCCAAAAGCGTTCAACTGTTGCGCAGTTCGTCAAAGTTCTCGAAGAGCGCGGCGCGATGGACTATTCCATCGTTGTTGCTGCAACCGCTTCCGACCCTGCACCCATGCAATATCTTGCGCCGTTTACCGGTTGCGCCATGGGTGAATATTTCCGTGACAACGGCATGCACGCCTTGATCGGTTATGATGACCTTTCAAAACAGGCCGTGTCCTATCGTCAAATGTCCCTGCTGCTGCGTCGTCCGCCCGGACGTGAAGCCTATCCCGGTGATGTTTTCTACCTTCACTCACGCCTGTTGGAACGTTCTGCGAAACTGAACGAAGACAATGGTCTTGGTTCACTGACCGCTCTGCCGGTTATTGAAACGCAGGGTAACGACGTGTCCGCGTTTATTCCAACCAATGTGATTTCGATCACGGATGGCCAGATATTCCTTGAAACCGACCTGTTCTTCCAGGGCATCCGCCCTGCTGTGAACGTTGGTCTGTCGGTATCGCGCGTTGGTTCATCGGCTCAGGTTAAAGCCATGAAACAGGTTGCCGGTTCGATTAAGGGTGAGCTTGCTCAATATCGTGAAATGGCAGCCTTTGCGCAGTTTGGTTCCGACCTTGATGCTTCGACCCAACGGTTGCTGAACCGTGGTGCGCGTTTGACGGAACTGTTGAAACAGCCACAATTCTCACCGCTTAAAACGGAAGAACAGGTTTGTGTTCTTTACGCTGGTGTGAACGGCTATCTCGACGAACTGCCCGTCAACCGTGTTGGTGCATTTGAAGCTGGCCTTCTCGCATCGCTTCGTGCTGATCACGGGGAACTGCTTGCGTCCATCGGTACGAAAAAAGCCCTGGATGATGAATTGACTGGTAGCTTGAAAAGCGCGCTCGATGCATTCGCCAAAGGTTTTGAATAAGAACCGGCTGGTTTTAACGAGAAAGGTGAGGAAAGGCCCCTATGGCTTCTCTCAAGGATCTTAGAAACAGGATCGCCTCTGTTAAGGCGACGCAGAAGATTACCAAAGCCATGCAAATGGTTGCGGCGGCAAAGCTGCGTCGTGCTCAAATGGCAGCCGAGGCTGCGCGTCCCTATTCACAGCGTATGGATGGTGTGATGGCCAATATTGCGGCTGCACTGGGTGGTGATACATCAGGCGCACCAAAACTTTTGGCGGGTACGGGTAGTGATCAGAACCATCTGCTGGTTGTTGCAACTGCAGAGCGCGGGTTGTGCGGTGGATTTAACTCCTCGATTGCCCGTCTGGGTCGCGAAAAAGCCCGTGAGTTGATGGCTGCTGGCAAGAATGTCAAAATTCTCTGCGTCGGAAAAAAAGGCGCAGACGTTCTGCGGTCTGAATTTAACGATATCATGTTGCCGATTGTTGATTTTCGCGAAGTGAAAAACATCGGCTATTCAAACGCAGAAGAAGTATCCAAGCAGGTTATGGATATGTTTGATGCGGGCGATTTTGACGTGGCGACTTTGTTCTATTCAGAATTTCAGTCTGTTATCAGTCAGATTCCGACGGCTCAACAAATTATCCCGCCGAGTATTCCCGAAGTGGAAGCGGGTGCTGATAGTGCTTCATCGTTTTACGAATATGAGCCGGATGAAAACGAAATTCTCGCTGATTTCCTCCCGAGCAATGTGACGGTGCAGATTTTCCGAGCCCTGCTCGAAAATGCGGCTTCCGAACAGGGTGCGCGCATGTCCGCTATGGATAATGCGACACGCAATGCGGGTGAAATGATCGATAAATTGACACAGACGTTCAACCGTCAACGTCAGGCACAGATTACAACTGAACTAATTGAAATCATCGCGGGCGCAGAAGCGCTCTAGTTCTCGCACTTCCGACAATCGGAAGGCGAAAACAAAACAAGGTAAGACAAGGGTTAGACATTATGGCTAAAGCAGCAGCCCCTAAAAAAGCACCGGCTAAGAAACCGGCCGCCAAGAAAGCAGCGCCTAAAACTGCGACAAAGGCCGCCGCAGCAAAGCGTGCGCCAGCTAAATCAGCCGCCGCATCCGGTGCCGCGGGTAAAATCGCTCAGGTTATTGGCGCGGTTGTCGACGTGCAGTTCGACGGTGCTTTGCCGCCGATCATGAACGCGCTTGAAACTGAAAATAACGGTAACCGTCTGGTTCTCGAAGTTGCCCAGCACCTTGGTGAGAACACCGTTCGTACCATTGCTATGGATGCGACCGAGGGCCTCGTTCGTGGTCGCGCTGTTACTGATACCGGTTCGCCAATTGAAATGCCGGTTGGTGATGAGACCCTTGGTCGCATCATGAACGTTATCGGTGAACCGGTTGATGAATCCGGCCCAATTGGTGCCAAGGCAAAACGCGCCATCCACCAGGATGCGCCGCCCATGGAAGAACAATCTACCGAATCAGAAATTCTGGTCACCGGTATTAAGGTTGTGGACCTTCTCGCCCCTTACGCAAAGGGCGGTAAAATCGGCCTCTTCGGTGGTGCTGGTGTTGGTAAAACCGTTCTTATTCTCGAACTGATCAACAACATCGCGAAAGCCCACGGTGGATATTCTGTGTTTGCCGGTGTTGGTGAGCGGACCCGTGAAGGCAACGATCTTTATTACGAAATGATCGATTCCGGTGTGAACGTCGACCCGCGCGAAAACAAGGGTTCAGCGCTTGGCTCTAAATGCGCCATGGTGTTTGGTCAGATGAACGAACCTCCTGGAGCGCGCGCCCGTGTTGCTCTTTCCGGTCTGACTATTGCGGAAGACTTCCGTGATAAAGGCCAGGACGTTTTGTTCTTCGTGGACAATATCTTCCGGTTTACGCAGGCCGGTTCCGAAGTGTCCGCCCTGTTGGGCCGTATTCCTTCCGCTGTTGGCTATCAGCCAACTTTGGCAACGGATATGGGAACCATGCAGGAGCGTATTACAACAACGACCAAAGGTTCGATCACATCAGTGCAGGCAATCTACGTGCCTGCGGATGACCTGACCGACCCGGCGCCTGCTACTTCATTTGCGCACCTTGATGCGACGACTGTTCTAAACCGTTCGATTGCTGAAAAAGGTATTTACCCCGCGGTTGACCCACTCGATTCAACATCACGTATGTTGGACCCGCAGGTTATCGGTGACGAGCACTATGAAACAGCCCGTGAAGTGCAGCAGGTTCTCCAGCGCTATAAAGCGCTTCAGGATATTATTGCTATTCTCGGCATGGATGAGTTGTCCGAAGAAGATAAAATCGCTGTTGCTCGCGCCCGCAAGATCGAACGCTTCCTGTCTCAGCCGTTCTCTGTGGCCGAAGTGTTTACCGGTTCTCCGGGTAAACTGGTTGATCTGGAAGATACGATCAAGGGCTTTAAGGGTCTTGTCGCTGGTGAATATGACCATCTTCCGGAAGCCGCATTCTACATGGTCGGTGATATCGACGAAGCCGTCGAAAAAGCACAGAAACTGGCAGCAGAAGCTGCTTAATGGGTAAAGACGGTTCCTTGCAGTTGTCGCAGGTCATCAACGAAACCTGTCCATGGTCAGGACAAGCTGTTTCGGAAGATTCTCTGACATACTACAGGGGACAGGTTGTTGGGTTTTGTAACACCGGTTGCCGCGATAAATTCGAGAAAGCGGTCTCACATTTTGATGCCGCCCTTGTGGAGAAAGTGAAATAATGGCTGACGGATTTAAATTCGAACTTGTTTCGCCGGAAAAACTTCTGGTATCAGGCGATGCGGAAATCGTATCCGTACCCGGTTCGGAAGGCGATATGGGCGTGATGGCGAACCACGCCCCCGTCATGACCTCCCTGCGCCCCGGCATGGTGATTGCGAAAATGAGTGACGGCGAAGAACAAAGCTTTTTCGTACGCGGCGGGTTTGCAGATATCACACCGACAACATTGACAGTTCTTGCCGAGTTTGCGGTAACCGAAGCGAATATGACGGACGAGATGCGCGCTGAATAAGTGGATTTGCATCGACTGGATTTCCAAAGGCGGCACTTCGGTAGCCGCCTTTTTTTATTGTCGAGGAATTTCTGCGAAATGTCCGGGTATGTTGTAGCGGTAAAAGAATTGCGCGGATCGTGAGTACATTTGGCGCATTGCTGCCAAGCCGCCATCCCATTTTCCTTGACTCCTGCTGCTGTTCCTTTATATCCACACCGTGATTGAGGCGTGGGTTAACTGCGCCCTTTTATATTTCGTAACCAGACTTATTTTTTAACCAGACTGGCAAAAAGGTGTTTGCTTCCTTCTTGGGGGTAAAACATTGCTTGAACACTAAGGAAAAAACGATGTTCGCAGTCATCAAAACCGGCGGGAAACAGTATTCTGTTGCAGCCGACGACCAACTTAAGGTCGAGAGACTAGCCGGTGAACCCGGCGATATGATTCAATTGAATGAAGTTCTAATGGTTGGTAATACCGTCGGCACTCCTCTTGTTGAGGGCGCCATGGTCACAGCCGAAATCGTGGAACAGGGCCGCGCCCGCAAGGTTATCGCCTTTAAAAAGCGCCGCCGTCAAAATTCACGCCGTACCATCGGCCACCGTCAGCATTATACAATGCTGCAAATCAGTGAGATTCTGACAGATGGTGCCAAGCCTACTAAAAAATCAGCTGGTATCGGCAAACAACGCGCCGAAGCAAGAGCCGCTAATAAAGCAGCAGCCGCCGGCAACGACAGCATAAGCGAAGCTGATGCAGCGCCAGCTGAGGCTGAAGCAAAGCCAACCGCGAAAAAAGAGGCAGCACCTGCCGCACCTAAGGAAGATGCCAAAAAGGTTGAGGCAAAAGCCGATAAGCCCAAGGCTGAAAAGAAAGAAGCACCAGCTTCCGATGCACCTTCCACAGCACCAGCCGGTGGCGAAAAAGATAAACTGACTGACATTAAGGGCATCGGCCCTGTTGCAGAAAAACAGTTAAACGAGCAAGGTATCACCACATTTGCTCAAATCGCAGCTTTGAGCGATGAAGACATCGTCAAAGTAGATGAATATATGCCTTTCAGCGCCGACCAGATTAACGACTGGAAAGCACAGGCTCAAGAAAAGGCAAAAGGTTAAGCGTTCCGCTTAGCCTTTATGAAGGAGACAGACAGATGGCACATAAAAAAGCCGGTGGCTCATCAAGAAACGGTCGCGATTCCGCAGGACGTCGTCTTGGCGTGAAGAAATTTGGCGGCGAAGCCGTCGTTCCAGGCAATATTATAGCACGTCAGCGTGGCACCAAGTGGCACCCGGGCGCGAATGTCGGCATGGGCAAAGACCACACTCTTTTTGCGCTGACCGAAGGCAAAGTCACTTTTGCAGCCAAAGCCAATAAACGCACCTACGTATCCGTGATGCCGATTGCGGAAGCTGCTGAATAACCGGACACAAAGTTTCATCCGGTGTTTCAAAACCCCGGATGTCACGAAACGGACATTTTCAAAGGGGAGATGGAACACCATCTCCCCTTTTTGATTCTAACGTTGAGAAACGTGGGGCGGAATTAAAAACGCAAACCGACGAAAAGAAGGAATGCCGATATGGATATCCTCGTCACCAGACGCCTGACCTTGAGGCCCCCTTTGGAAGTGGATGCGGAAGCAATTACTGCAGGCCTGCAAAATCCAAATGTGACACGCATGTTGACCCGTGTCCCGTCGCCATATTACGAAGGCGACGCGCTGGCGTGGATCAAACAAAACGGTTCAAGGTCGGATGCTGCATTTTTCAGTATCTATCGGGAGAAGTTTCTTGGTGCGGTCTCCATTGTCCCTGCTGAGGACGGTGCGATGGATTTGGGTTATTGGCTCGATCAATCGGCTTGGGGCCAAGGGTTCATGAGTGAAGCGGCCCGCGCAGTGACATCTCACGCATTTCGAAAGTTCGGGCTGGATGAAATCACATCAGGTGCCTATGAAGACAACCGTGCTTCCATGGCGGTGCTGATAAAGCTTGGTTTCGAACCGACAGGTGATGCTATTCATTCAAACCCGACACGTGGGTGCGATGTGAAATGCAACCGGATGGTTCTACCACGCAGCCGCTTTGAGCAGATTTTCGGTTCACTCGATTCAAACGTTGCGGCTTGAAATTGAGGCGGTGGAGATCTTCTAACACGTCCTGAGCATTCACATTTACCATCATCATGCCGCACCTCCCTAAATGGAGTGAAGGCATGGTGTTTACCCTGTGCATGCTCTAAATCTTCACCGCTTCTGCATTTCCGGTAATTCTTATGAAATTTCTCGACCAGGCTAAAATCTACATTAAATCCGGCGCCGGTGGTGCGGGGTGTATTTCGTTCCACCGGGAGAAATATATCGAATATGGCGGCCCGGACGGGGGCAACGGCGGTAAGGGCGGTGATGTATGGGCGGAAGCGGTCAACAATCTCAACACGCTGATTGATTACCGTTATCAGCAACATTATAAAGCCAAAACCGGCGTCCACGGCATGGGTCGCAATCGTCATGGAGCCAAAGGTGGAGACGTGACCATCAATGTGCCCACCGGTACCCAGGTTTACGAAGAAGACAACGAAACCCTGATCTGTGACATGGTTGAAGAGGGCCAGCGTTTCCTACTGGCTAAAGGCGGCAATGGCGGTTTTGGCAATGCTCATTTCAAAACCTCCACCAATCAGGCACCCCATCGCGCAAACCCCGGCTTGCCCGCCGATGAACGGACCGTCTGGTTGCGGCTTAAACTCATCGCCGATGCGGGTATCATCGGCCTGCCAAACGCCGGGAAATCAACATTTCTGGCCACCGTTAGCGCAGCAAAACCCAAGATCGCCGATTATCCGTTTACGACATTGCACCCCAATCTTGGAGTCGCCCGTATTGACGGGCGCACCTTGGTCATTGCCGATATTCCAGGCCTCGTGGAAGGTGCCCATGAGGGTGTGGGGATTGGTGACCGTTTTCTGGGCCATGTGGAACGCACCCGCGTGTTGCTCCACCTCGTGTCCGGTCTCGAAGAAGACGTCGCCCAAGCTTATCGGACCGTGCGCGCCGAAATCGAAGCCTATGCCGAAGAACTAGCGGTGAAGCATGAAGTTCTTGCCCTGTCACAGATTGATGCGCTCGACCCCGAAACCCTGGCGGAAAAGTCGGAAGAGCTTGAAAAAGTCGCGGGTCAAAAACCTTTGCACCTTTCATCTGTCACCCATTTGGGAACTGATACTGTGTTGCGCGCGATGATGGACCAGTTGGAACACATCAAGGCAGGTGAAGAACCTGAGCCAGTTGATCAACGTTGGCAGACAGCCCGTTTGGACACATCCCGCGATGGCTAACGCATCATCAAATGCCGTTAAAAGCGCCAAACGCATCGTCGTAAAAATTGGCAGCGCCCTTCTGGTGGACCCCAATACGGGCGTGAAACAGGAATGGCTCGATTCACTGGTGGCCGATGTTGCAACGCTACACGGCAATGGCGCGCAGATTTTGCTCGTATCATCCGGCGCAATTGCAATGGGCCGCAACCTGCTTAAACTCCCCCGCCGGGCGCTCAAGCTTGACGAAAATCAGGCCGCAGCCGCCGTTGGTCAAATCGAGCTTGGCCGTGCATGGTCCCAGTCCTTGGCGAAACACAATCTGGTGCCGGGGCAAATCCTGCTCACCCTCCACGATACAGAAGGTCAAACCGGACGACGGTCCTATCTCAATGCCCGGGACACAATTGAACGTCTGTTATCGGTCAACGCTATTCCGGTGATCAATGAAAACGACACGATTGCCACGTCTGAAATCCGTTATGGGGACAACGATCGGTTAGCCGCCCGTGTAGCGACCATGATGCAGGCGGACCTGTTGATACTCCTGTCCGATATCGACGGTCTTTATACTGCGCCACCGGTTCAGGACAGAAACGCCCTTCTCATTCCCTGCGTTGAAAAAATTACGCCGAAAATTGAAGCGATGGCGGGTTCTGCCGGGTCGGAACTGTCTCGCGGTGGTATGGTCACAAAAATCGAAGCCGGTAAAATCGCCACCCGCGCAGGGGCGGCGATGATCATTGCGTCGGGCAAGCGCAACCACCCCATCGCCAGCATTATTGAGGGCGACCCCTGCACCTATTTTGCCACTCAATTGAACCAGTCAACCGCCCGTAAAGTCTGGATCGACGGGCAGTTGGAAACAAGTGGCGCAATTACGGTGGACGAAGGCGCAGCCCGCGCCCTCATGCGGGGCAAAAGCCTCCTGCCTGCTGGCGTTACGAATGTTTCCGGTATCTTCTCGCGGGGCGATGCGGTTGCCATTCACGCTCTTAGCGGCCCCCTTATCGGGCGAGGATTAATTGCCTATAGTTCCGATGAGGCCGCAAAAATTCTGGGTGCTCAAAGCGACAAGCTCGAAGAATTATTGGGATATCCGGGGCGACCGACATTGATACACAGGGATGATATGGCGCTCATTTCAAAAGAGAATTTGCCCTAGTTATACGAACGAAGAAAGCAGACCGATGCTGGAAAAGACGCAACACACCGAAGCCGAGATTGCCGCTATCATGCAGGGCATGGGGCGCAATGCGCTTGCGGCCTCCAAAATTCTGGCGACCGCATCAGCGGAAAGAAAACACGCCGCCCTAGTCGGCGCAGCAGAAGTCTTGCGTAACAATCAGGACAAGATTCTCAACGCCAATGCCATTGATATGGCGAACGGGGAAGATTCCGGACTTTCCACGCCCATGCTGGACAGGCTCAAACTGACGCAAGGGCGTATTCTGGACATGGCTGCGGCGCTTCAGGCAATCGCTGCATTTCCTGACCCGGTTGGCGAGGTAATCGCCAATTGGCAGCGGCCCAACGGGCTGGATATTTCGCGGGTTCGCACACCCCTTGGTGTCATCGGCGTGATCTACGAGAGCCGCCCCAATGTGACGGCTGACGCCGGTGCGCTCTGCCTGAAGGCCGGGAATGCCGTTATTCTGCGCGGTGGAACGGATAGTTTTAATTCCTCCCGCGCCATCCATGAATGTATGGTTCAGGGCTTGAAATCCGCAGACTTGCCCGCTGATGCTGTGCAATTGGTACCGGTCACCGACCGCGCAGCCGTCGGTGAAATGCTGAAAGGGCTGAACGGTTCAATCGATGTCATCGTCCCCCGTGGCGGGCGTGGATTGGTGGAACGTGTGCAAAGTGACGCCCGCGTTCCCGTCTTCGCCCACCTTGAAGGCCTCGTACATGTTTACGTCGATAAGTCAGCTGATCTCAATATGGCAGTGGATATTATTGTCAATTCAAAGCTGCGCCGGGTCAGCATTTGCGGAGCGGCTGAAACCCTGTTGATTGACAAGAACGACGCGGAACGCCTCGCCAGGCCCCTGATCGATGCACTGATGGAACGGGATTGCGAAGTACGCGGTGACGAAGCCATCCGCGCGCAAATTCCCGCAATTGGCGCAGCCAATGAAGAAGACTGGTCCACCGAATATCTTGATACGATTATAACTGCAGGACTTGTCGACGGCATCGGTGGGGCGATTGAACACATCAAGTCGTGGTCGTCCAGTCATACCGATGCGATCATTGCGGAAGACGGATCGGCGGTTGAGCGTTTCATGAATGAAATCGACAGTGCGATTTTGATGCATAATGCATCGACCCAATTTGCCGATGGTGGCGAGTTTGGCATGGGAGGAGAAATCGGCATAGCAACGGGAAAAATGCACGCCCGCGGCCCCGTTGGTGTCGATCAACTGACCAGCTTTAAATACGTAGTGCGTGGTAACGGTCAGATACGCGACTGACTATTGCATGTTGATCTAAACATCATGGCAGAAGATATTATCCCGCACCAATATTTGCGCATGCCCCACGTGGAAACAGGGATGAGGGTTGGTCTGTTTGGCGGATCTTTCAACCCGCCCCATGAGGGCCATACCCATGTTTGCGAACAGGTATTGCGCCGGTTGGAATTGTCGCAAATCTGGTGGCTGGTCACTCCGGGAAATCCATTGAAAGATACGTCACAACTGGCACCATTGCGCGATCGTATCAAAGCGTGTGAAGCGATAACCACCGATCCGCGCATGAAGATCACGGCCTGTGAAGCTAATCTGCCAACCCGCTACACCGCTGATACGCTTGCCCATATTGCCTTGCGCAACCCGACGGTCGATTTTGTCTGGATCATGGGAGCGGATAATCTGGGCCAATTCCACCAATGGGAAAGGTGGCGTGATATCGCAGACCTCATGCCCATCGCCATTGTGGATCGTCCCGGTTCAACATTGTCTTTACATTCAGCAAAGGCGGCACAGGTGCTGCGCCGTCACAGAATTGACGAAGCGGACGCGCCATTGCTCGCCACATATCCTGCACCCGCCTGGACATTCCTTCACGGACCCAGAAATCCACTTTCCTCAACCGCTTTGCGGACGGGAATGTGACACTACAAATACGCCATATTGAAATTGCCGCAGTTTCAGGGCTATCATGAGATATTCACACTAGTTACGTGTGAACCCCGGGGCAACATAAGGTTGCCGCAAGCAGTGACTGTGAACAAACGCCAAAGAAAGGCCATCAAACTGAACACGCAATCACCGACGACCAGCCCGTCAACTGGCAAAAAGCCATCCCCCCTGCTGGAAACCATCCTGACGAGTCTTGAAGATTCAAAGGCTGAAGACACCACCCACATTGACATCGTAGGTAAATCCCCCGTCGCTGACCATATGGTTGTTACAAGCGGCCGTTCGCACCGGCATGTAAATGCGGTTGCCGACAGGCTTTTACGCGACCTCAAGGATGCGGGCGAAGGCACGCCAAAAACCGAAGGCATGCCCGCTTGCGACTGGGTTTTGATCGATACCGGTGATGTCATCGTCCATATTTTCAGGCCGGAAGTACGGGGCTTCTATAGTCTGGAGAAATTGTGGAGCGTTATCGCGGAATCCGAACCGGCCTGACATGCGTCTGTTCATCGCCGCGATTGGCCGGTTGAAAAAAGGACCGGAACACGACCTTGTGGCCCGCTACGCTGACCGTATCAAAAAAAGCGGCAAGGTGATCGGTATTACCGCTCTACAGAAGGTAGAATTGAACGAAAGCCGAGCAACCCAAGTCGATCAACGCAAACGCGAAGAAGCAACCAGCCTGCTGGATAAACTTCCGCAAGACAGTGTTCTTATCTGCTTCGATGAGCGGGGAGAATCCCCCAACAGTCGTTCATTCGCCAAAACCTTGGGAAAACTCATCGATAGCGGCACCCAAGACCTGGCGTTTGTCATTGGTGGACCGGATGGCATTGACCCGGAATTTCGAAAGCGAGCCGCAAAAGTCATCTCATTCGGCGCCCTGACCATGCCACACCAATTAGCCCGCGTTCTGGTACTGGAACAGACCTACCGTGCTATCACAATTTTGACGAACCACCCGTACCACCGGGATTGAGCGGCTGTTTCACCGGCGGCAACATCCGACCAATTGGATCAAGTGATAATTGCGTAGATAGCCACGCCAGCAAGAACCATATTCGTCACGAGGCCGCCGACAAATGCCATTGTTCTTGGCCCACCTGCGACCTTCCCTTTACCACTGTAATAGATCGCCCAAAACAGCATTCTGAATACAAAATATATCCCAGCCAACCAGTTCACCAATAAGGGTGATGCTCCAGCAATTATGGCAACGAGTAGTGCCCATCCAAATGCCGGGAAATTCTCCGTCGCATTGGAGAATGTCCGCGATGCCCTGAAACTGAGTTTGGAATGGTCAAATTTCAGGGGCATGCCCGGCGCCTGTTCTTCTTTTACGAAAGCAAGTGGCGCTGTGAGGAAATTCTGAATCAAAACTGACAATACCAACAAGGCTAAAATCAGAAATGATGGTTGATAATCGATGAGGTACGGCAAAGCGTCAAAAAGCGAGTTCAATGGGTAATTCCTAAGTGGATGATTATCCGGAGATAATTGCACACATCTAATTATGTTAAAGAACATATTAAAAAACCTGTTATGAAAACCGTAACAGGAGAACATTCATGCCGTACAGCGCCGAACATAAATCAAAAACCCGAGCAAAAATCGTGGAAGCCGGGCGCATTCTGTTCAACAAACACGGGTTCCACAGTGTTACCATCGACATGGTGATGGCGGAAGCAGGACTTACACGGGGCGGTTTTTATAATCATTTTGAAAACAAGGAAGCCCTCTTCGCAGAGGCTGTATCGAGTTTTCTGATGGGACGGGGCGCGCAATGGCGGGATGAAGCCGGTGTAGACATTTCCAACCTTAAGCCGGAGATGGTGCTTCAAATGATTGATGCCTACCTTTCAACCGAACACCTGGGTGACATGGAAGGGCAATGCCCGATGATCGCCTTACCTTCGGATGTGGCCCGCTCAAGCCCGGAAGTTCGAGATTCATACCAACAGCTTTTGACAGCCATGGTGGGATTGTTTGAGACAAATCTGGATCAATCGGACAGTGGCGCCCGGCGTCATGCACTTTCTCTGGCGGCTCTTTGCGTTGGGGGCATGGTTTTAGCACGTACCTTGCCCGACTCCGATTTGGCGGATGAAGTTCGTACCGCTGCCCATTTGGCCGCTGCTGATATCTTCCGCGAAAATGTAAACACAACCAAACTGCCCAACTGAACGCGCCTTACAAATTTCTGTGAGGCCATTCCGGTTTCGTTTTAAAGCTTTAACCTCCCGGATACCGAAGTGGTTAGGAACCTCATCGTTCCAAAGCGGGCTCAACGCCATCCCAAACACCGTTCAGGGGAATTGTCATGAACAAAAACGTCTTGAATCGTCGAAATTTTATGAAGGCCAGTGCTTCGCTTGCGCTCCTTTCATTCTTCCCACGTTTGGCGTTCGCCAAAACCATCAAGCGGGTTAGCCAAACCGGAAAGCAACTCGCACTAAAAGGCTTCGACACAACCGCATATTTTACCAATGACTCCCATGCCAAAGGCACAAGCTCGCTCATTGTAAAATGGAAAGGGGCGAACTGGCGGTTTGCGTCTCAAAAAGATGCCGATTTATTTCGCAATAACCCCGACGCCTATGCCCCGCAATTTGGCGGATATTGCACCCGCGCCATGTCGCTTGGCCGGGAAATTCCAGCAGATCCGAAAGTCTGGCGGATCCACAAAGATAAACTTTACGTATTTTTGCAAAACGCGGTGGTAGTTTTTTTGATAAAGGGCAGGATCAAATGATCAAAAAAGCACAAGCCCATTGGGATACGCTTACGTTGCGCGAGTAACCGGGAGCGAATTGATTCAATGCAAATCAAGTTGGCGAAGGAGGCGTAGGGCCGGAATATCGACGAGGTGTGGTCACAGTCTTAGAGGTGATACTTGTATCAACGGGCCGGCCGGGGGTCGAACCTCTGGATCGCTGAGGCTGTTGGCTGCGACGTTTGGCTGCGTTGCGCTCGTTATATCGCCTTGTTATTTCCGGATCAGTCCTAATAGCACGACCGTTACGAGTAAGGTTTGCTCCGCGAACGCGGCCAACGACGTCGAGTGCCAATAAAGTGCCAAGCCTGTCGAATGTGTTTTGTCGATTGTAAAATGTCTCGGAGTTCTTTGAAATATTGACGCGCCAATTTTGCATCGGGTCTTCGATATAGCTGAATCCAAGACTTGGATAGAATTCAGCCTGCCCAAATACTACGCGCCCGCGAATTTGACTTTTTCGAAGCGAACCAATTGCTCGATCCCTGTGAACCGGCTTGCGCATTTGGATGGTAATATTACGAATTGGCAGGTTTGGGTCAGCAGGGCCATATGAGGCTAACACATCCGCAAAGCTGGATTCTATGATGGATTCAATTTCGGACGAACTTTCACTTGCGGGAATTATGACATTTATAGAACCAATCCGAAATTGACCTGGAAGCTCGGAATCCGGTGACGATTTTGCAGCACAGGAAGAGAGGGAAATCAGTAATATTAAGCAATGAAACCGCCTGACCCTCGTGAAATTCATCAATTGGTTCATGAATCCCCCTTTGGTTTCTCGCTCCTATATTGATAACTTATGGTTAATTGAACCTTAACAGGAATTACGTAAGATTAACTGTGACCCCAACCCTTGGCTGTTTATGCGATCTATCTTGTCCAATTGTCCGCGCTTTTTTGCGCTTTTTCTTTCCGTGGGTATAGCAGCGATTCAGCTCAACAGTGCTGATGCGCAGGGGACAGTCCCGGTTGCAAAAACCAACGAAGCTGCGCAATTGAAAGCGCTGGAGCTAGAGAGTGTAGTGAGTAATATTGCTCAGGCCCTTGCCCGCCAGGAAGCGCTGCGCGAGGAAATCGCCCGCTATAATAATGATTTAGGGGCGATAAACCGGGCACTGATCCAAACTGCAAAACGGGGGCAATTACTGGAATCCCAGATCACCGAGACGGAGGATGAACTCACCCGTTTGCAGGAAATTCAGTCAAATATTCGCAATTCCCTGTCCGGTAAGAGACAATTGCTCAGTGAAGTGATTGGCGCTTTACAGCGTATGGGGCGCAACCCTCCGCCAGCCATTCTGGTACGGCCGGAGGATGCGCTGGCATCCGTTCGGAGTTCAATTTTGCTCAGCGCCGTAGTCCCGGATATCAAAAGTGAAGCTGATGCCCTTTTCGCCGAACTTGCCGCATTGCGCCAAACATCTGCTGCCATCATAGAAAACAACAAAACCCTTTCCGGGCAACTTAACGCGTTGGCACAGGACGAATCTCGACTGACGGTGCTGTTGGATGAGAAAAATCAATTGGCACAAATAAGCCGTGCTGATCTGGAAAAAGAACGGGAACAGGCCAGTGAACTGGCTTCAAGGGCTCTTTCTCTCAAAGAATTGATCTACAATCTGGAGAACACAATCGCCTCGGCAGCGGCTGCCGCTCAGGCTGCGAAAAAAGCGGATGCGCGCCGTAGATTGCAGGAAAAGGAACGCTTGGCTAAGGCGCGTGAAAAACTGGGTTCTAATCCCAGTCGCGAGTTAACCGTGCTCAACCAACTGCGCACTGCGCCAACCGACAGAATTGAACCCGCTGTCGCTTTTTCAAACTCTAAAGGTGCCCTTCCGATGCCTGTAAGTGGGCGTAAACTCTATGGTTTTGGGGAAAAAACACCAGAGGGAGAACGCAGTGGTACACTCGCCCTGCAGACAAGGCCAAATGCCCGCGTGCGCTCTCCGATGGACGGTTGGATTATCTACGCCGGGCAGTTCCGATCGTATGGTCAAGTTCTTATTTTGAACGCAGGTGAGGATTATCATATGGTGCTATCCGGGTTGGCAGAAGTGAACGTTCAACCTGGCCAGTTTGTGCTCGCAGGAGAGCCTGTTGGTCGCATGGGGGTAACTCAGTTTGCCGCCACCGCCGCGCCAGAATTTGGTTCCAATCGCCCGGTTCTATCTGTAGAGTTACGAAAAGATGGATTATCGATTGATCCGACACCCTGGTGGGCCAGGAAACAAGAAACAAATAATCAGGTAAGCTCCGACAGGAGCAGGCAAAAAGGTTCAGATAATGATTCGTAGAATTTCGATGCTCATGACAGGTGCTGCACTTGGGGCGTTTGCTATGCTGGCAGTTTTCCAGAGCACCGGCCTATCCCAAAATGCGAATGCCGCTGGCTCGGAAACCTATCGTCAGCTCGATATTTTCGGCGATATATTTGAGCGAATTCGGTCACAGTATGTGACCGAGCCCAAGGAAGAAAAGCTGATCAAGGACGCCATAAACGGCATGTTGCAGGCTCTTGACCCGCATTCCTCCTACCTGGACCTGAAAGAAAGCACCTCAATGAGGGAGCAGACCAAGGGAGAATTCGGCGGCCTCGGCATTGAAGTGACAATGGAAAACGAACTCGTCAAGGTTATTACGCCAATTGATGATACCCCCGCTTCCAAAGCCGGCGTTCTGGCCGGTGATCTGGTCAGCGAAATTGACGGAACTGCGGTGCGTGGCCTTTCATTGCAACAGGCAGTTGAAAAAATGCGCGGTCTCGTCAACACGCCGATTGAACTGACAATTTTGCGTAAAGGCGCTGACAAGCCCCTGAAAATCAAAATTGTTCGCGCCATTATCGAGTTAAAATCAGTCAAGTTCAGGGTTGAAGGCGACGATATAGGCTATCTTGATGTAAATGGTTTTACCGAAAAAACCCTCAGCGGCATGGAAGCGGCGATCAAAAAAATTCGTGATCAGGTGCCGGAAGACAAGCTAAAGGGATATGTCCTTGATTTACGCCTCAACCCCGGCGGACTGTTAGGGCAGGCTATTGGCGTATCAAATGCGTTCCTCAATCGAGGTGAAATTGTATCAACTCGCGGCAGACAAAAGAACGATGTTCAGCGAAATAACGCCACTCCGGGCGACCTAACGCGGGGCAAGCCAGTTATCGTGCTGATCAACGGTGGATCGGCCAGTGCGTCAGAAATCGTGGCCGGAGCGCTTCAGGATCACCGGCGTGGCACAATCTTGGGAACCCGTTCATTCGGTAAAGGCTCTGTGCAAACTATCATCCCACTGGGTGGCGACAATGGCGCCCTTAGGTTGACGACCGCACTTTATTACACCCCAAGCGGCTGTTCTATTCAGGGCAAGGGTATCGATCCTGATATTAGGATCGAACAACCCCTGCCAAAAGAGCTACAGGGTCGTGTGGAAGCCCGAGGTGAAAGTAGCCTTCGTAATTCCATCGAAGGCGAAAGCCAGGACGACTCAGGCTCCGGCTCTTTTGCCTACGTGCCACCGGACCCAAAGGACGATGTACAACTTAATTATGCCATGGATCTGTTGCGAGGACTTAAGAAAGATGCGTCTTTCCCTCCCAACACTGATGATGTAACCAGTGGTAACAAGAACTGCAAACGCGCCTGATCCATCGAATATGTTGCCCCTGACGAATGTGAGGATTGCCGATTATGGATGACCTTCACAAGCCTCTGGGTCAAAAACCGGCCGAGGAGTCGAAGCACAACTGGTTGGCGATTGGCGCGACATGTCTCGTCATCGGCCTCTCGAGTGCTGCTGCCTATATATTTATTGATGCCCGGTCTACGGACAAAACGGTCGTCGCTCTTAACGATGAGACAGCTCCCAAAAATGGAAATTCATCTGCTGAAAAAAAGGCCGAAGAACCTGGAAACGGTGAAGAAGCATTTGATATAACAAAGATTAAGCCGCTAACACCGCTTGAGCCTATCGACGGAAAATCAGATACAGCGGCGCCCACCCCACGCGTAGAATCACCAAGCTTTACGCCTCGACCGACCCCGCCGCAACGGTTGTCGCAGTGGCTGCCCAATCCTAACCTTGTTGAACAGTCTGAATTTGGGCCACTGCCCAAAGTTTCAGATGGCGACGTGCGTCCGCTGGATGCCTATTCACAATCCAGCGGTGTTACCGGCGCTAATCGTGTTGCCATCATATTAGGTGGATTGGGTTTGAGCCAAACTGGTTCGCAATCGGCGATCCGGGAGCTGCCGTCATCCATTACCCTGGGTTTTTCACCATTTGGAAACTCCCTTCAAAGATGGATGCAACAGGCGCGACGCGAAGGACATGAAGTTGTGCTCCAACTTCCCATGGAGCCCCTGGGCTATCCGACAGTCAATCCCGGCCCAAGAACCCTGACAAGCACAGCATCGGTTGGAGAAAGCCTACAAAACCTGCGCTGGGCGTTGGGCCGGATGACCAATTATCCTCTTGTGGTCAATTATCTTGGTGCTGGATTGACCAACAAGCCCGAGACGCTTCGCCCTATTTTAACAGAACTCAAGAATCGTGGTTTGGGTTATATTGATGACGGTACGGTGTCTGCCAGCAAAGCGGTGGAGGTTGCCGGGTCGATGAGATTGCCAAACGCGCAGGGTAGTATAGTGATCGATACCAATCGTACGCCTCAACGGATACGGGCCAATCTCCAGTCCCTAGAAGCTTATGCAAAGTCACGGGGATTCGCCATCGCATCGGCAACCGCGTTTCCTGAAACCGTGACTGTATTGAAGGAATGGGCGCAGGACGCTGCAAAAAGGGGAATTATTATTGTGCCCGCCAGCACTTTGCTGAAAGATTATGGTCGCTGAACTCTATGAACGATGACTTTCAACATTTGCCTTACCGGCCATGCGTTGGCGTCATGGTGCTCAATCGTGACAATAAAGTCTGGATAGGCCAACGTATCAGTGAAGCCAATTCAGAATATTCCGGTTCCCCAAAACGTTGGCAGATGCCCCAGGGTGGCATCGATAAAGGGGAAGACCCTGAACCTGCAGCCCTTCGTGAACTCTACGAGGAAACCGGTATCTCCAGCGTCAAGTTGCTTGATAAGTCCGATGGCTGGTTACATTATGACTTGCCTGATCGTTTAATGGGTATTGGTTTAAAAGGTAAGTTTCGCGGTCAAAAGCAGATGTGGTTTGCCTACCGATTTACCGGCGGTGAAAATGAAATCACCATTAATCCACCGCCTGACGGAAATATCGCTGAATTTGACGCATGGCGCTGGGAGGACATGAAAACCCTTCCCGATCTCATCGTGGAATTCAAACGGGGCCTATATCAGCAGGTTGTTGAGCAATTTACCCACCTGGTTGAATAGCCCCTTATAAATTTCCATAGTGCTGCATCAGGTGGTTCAAGAGTTCGATATTTCACCTGATAGGGTTGCGACTATGCGGTTTTTAACGAGCACATTGTCCGTCGGCAGCTGGCATCACCTGGTGCCGAAGTTTTGCCTTACACATTTATAGACCTTACATGACTTATTATCCTTTGTGGGTACCCTGGTGCGGGTGCCAGTGCCCCCGGTGCTGCATCTGACGGAACTAAAGGTAAAGTAATCATAGAGCTGCAGGCGTGGGTTCCGGCGTGATGGATATCGAAGCGTGGCGAGCCGTTCTGATTTCAGGATCGACTGAAGACCGCTACAGGAATGGCGCAAAGTATCGTAACGGGTTACCGCTGCAGCAGGCAGTTGAAGGGCAAGAAGAAAGAACAATGATAATTTAAGCTTACCCATGATGTTTCCTTGTCAAAAGCGATGATAGCGTTTCAGTTAAAGCGCATTTCGGCCAATAGGCTCAGTGAAACGCTTTTGAACTTTTGTTTTGTGCGGACCAGCAACAGACAATGATATCCCCATTCGCAATGACGAATAAGTGCGACATGCACTATGTACAACAGCCCGCACCTGTTGATGTACCTTCAATACAGGCAACGGCGTGACCTGCCAAAATTGTTGAGGCTGCATCCAATGCGCCACTACCATGGGGGATATCCTGCGCTTTAAGTGCCGTATCGATTGACCCCAGTGTTGCCATAACCATGGCGATATTTTGATGGCCCATATGGCCAATTCTGAAGTGCTGATCCCATTGCGGGGTGTCGGGTTCGGCCAGACCGAGGCCAATGCCAAGGGTTACACCCGCGTGTGTTTCACACCATGAGCGAAGCTTGCCGGCGACATCTACACCTGTGTTAACCGCGGAGACGGCGACTGTACGCTTTTTGGGATCAGCGATGTTGTGATGCATGGCGCCGGTATTGCCCCAGGCATCAACCGCCGCCCAGACCGACTTGGCAATGGTTTCATGGCGCGCCCATGCTGCCTCAATACCTTCCTCGTGCACCAGAATATCCAGCGCTTCGCGCAAGCCATATAGATGATGTGTTGGTGCGGTACCGGCAAACTTTTGATAAAAAATTTCGGAATTTGCCCGCAACGTCCAATCCCAATAAAAACTCGGATTGGCACGCTTGTGTGCTTTTGCTGCTTTATCGTTGAAGAAGACGAATGAAATACCGGCGGGTGTCATCAGGCCTTTTTGACAACCGGTCATCATGACATCGACACCCCAATCATCCATTTCAAAACGATCGCAACCGAGTGAAGCAATACAATCAACCATGAAAAGCGCATCATGCCCGGCATTATCAATGGCTTTGCGAAGGGCAGGGATGTCATTGATCACAGATGACGCCGTATCAGCTTGAACGGTTAGCACTGCCTTGATGTTACCCTCAGTATCGGCTCTTAGCGCTTCTTCCAGTTTTTGTGGGTCGGCTTCACCCTGCATGCCAAAGTCGAGAATGTCGGTAATTATACCATTTTTTTGCGCCATTTCTGCCCAGCCGGCCGCGAAACGACCGGTGGTGAGGACGAGTATTCTATCACCGGCTACAAGGGTGTTGTCGAGCGCAGCTTCCCACGAACCATGACCATTTGAAATATAGATGGCGGCTTCATGTTTTGTACGGGCAACAGCTTTTAGGTCAGGAAAAAGTGTGTCCGTCATATCAATCAATTCGCCATGATAAATATTTGGAGACGGACGGTGCATAGCGTTAAGCACTCGCTCTGGAATGACTGAAGGTCCGGGAATTGAGAGTTGAGTGCGGCCGAAGTTTAAGGACATGGAGGTATCTGTTTTTGTTAGCGTGTATTTTGATCTAACCGATGGATGAGAATCGGTTGGTAGCAGAATGTTGGTGTTCTGAAAGATTGTAATCGTGTGTTAGTCTTGATGAGCCCAAACGCTAAATCAATTCTTCACCCCGGTCATCTGTTTTACCAAAACATTTGAGTTTGGCAGGTCAGTTTCCTTTTTTGAGACCCAAACCCGACCTTCGACGCAAGGTTGGGTGGGTGCTATATCAACCTTCGGAGCGTTCTCCGTTTTGATAATACCAACGGCATTAATTTTCGACCGTTCTGACATGGGCCCAATCTCTCATTCCGATTGACGTTATGATTTTCGGTGTGTCGATGAGCGCGTTCCATGCGTCGCAGGCGGCATCAAGGATGGCGGTGTAGTCTTTGAAAACGCGGTTTGAGAGATAGTTTGACCTCAGATATTGCCAGATGTTCTCGACCGGGTTCAGTTCAGGTGACTTCGAAGGTAGCAGAATGATGGTGATATTCTTTGGTACGACCAGTTTGCCGGTGCTGTGCCAACTTGCGCGATCCATCAGGATCACGGCATGGGCCTTGCGGGTCACGTATTTGCTGATCTCATCGAGATGCAATTGCATTGCTTGTGTGTTGGCTTTGGGCAGTACCAAGGCCGCGCCCGTGCCACGCTTTGGGCAGATCGCACCGAACAGATAGGCATTGTCGTAGCGCTGGTCGGCGGGCAGCCGGGGACGGGTTCCTTTCCTCGCCCAGAGGCGAACCTGACCGTTCTTTTGCCCGATGCGCGCTTCGTCCTGGAACCAGATCTCCACCGGCGTTCTCTGCGGCAGATCAGCTATGTGGGCTGCGAGCGTGTCGGGGAAGTTTTTTTGAACGCTTCGATCACACGTCCATCCTGCTCAGGGTGTTGTGGACGACCGGAGATGTTGGAGAAGCCCAGTTGTGCCAGATAATCCGACATCACCCGCTCGGAGCATTTGATACCGAACTGTTCCTCAATAACGCGTACCAGATCAATGCGTCGCCAACGAACCACGCCATCCACTTCCCGGTCCGGCCCGGTTTCGACAATCAGCGACAGTTCCTGCATCTGCTTATCACTCAGCAGGCGCGGTCGCCCTGCACCCTTGGCATTGGTCAGACCGTCCGGACCCAGTTCATTGAAACGATGGACCCAGTCACGCAACGTTTGACGATCCATCCCGCCAATCCGAGCCGCCTCCGTGCGGTTCATGCCGTCATAGACTGCGGCAAGCGCAAGCAGCCGGCGTATCTGTCGGTTGTCACTGCATTCCTTGGTCGTCCGGCGCAGGCTGGCGGCATCAAAGTCCGTCCGAAGTGGCACTGATGATCCCATAGCAAATCTCCTTTGCCACAAGGAATCAGATCAAACTCGATTTGGGAATCCCTACAGAGTCAGAAAATAATGCCGTTGGTATAATCAGCCATAACCTCAAGTACTTCTTCAAGACTACGCCGGGCTCCGGTTTGAAGATATTCCATAGCTGTCAGCGCTGCTTCATGGGCTTTCAGGCTTGAACCTCCTACACAATCCTCGATTACCCGGCAAAAATAGTCGCTTTGATGGCCGTCGACAAATGTATAATGGACGCACACATCGGTTAGACCGCCGCACATTAACAGCGTATCGATCTTAAGACCCCGCAATAAAATTTGCAGATCGGTACCAAAAAAGGCGGAATAACGGCGTTTTGGAACGGTGTAATCACCTATCTGGAATCCCATTTGTTCTTTGGCGATTTGTGTGCCCGGCTTGTCTTCCAGACAGTGAATGTCTTCGTCACCATCCAGTTCGCGCCCAAAGTCAACAAGGTCCGGCCTGTGAACTTCCTGAACGAAAATAATGGGGATTTCTGAATTTCGTGCAGCGTCAATCGCAGTACGGGCCAAGGCCATGCGATCACGATATCCTGGCATATTGTCGATTGACCTCACCGCACTGTCATCAATGAACGTGCTTGCCTGAATGTCGATTACAAGAAGCGCAGGTTTACCTTCAATTAGATTTCGGGTCGGTCGATTGGCGTTGGCCATTTCATTGCCTTTCAGTTTGGGACAGCGAAGTGCGACTAAGTTTTTGAGTTCGTCGCCGCATCTACCGGTTCATCATCACTTTGAGGCTTTCCTGCCCTAGTCCAATTATCATATAAGCCTCAAACCATCCAAATTTCACATCTTGTATAGGTATCAACCGGTCTGTGAGCGGGGTTGGACCATGAATAACCCGATAAGCAGGAGACCCATTGCTGCCCAAATATAAAATGAAGGTTCTTCACCGAGCATGATGATGGATAGCAGAATCCCAGCCGGTGTGACGATATAAGCAACTTGAGCTGTGAATACAGCGCCGGTTCTTTTGACCATCCAGATGTAACCGACATATGCGGAAACATGAAAAAGCGAAGATAGGCCGAGCGCCAGTTCCGGGTGACCTATACCTGATGGAAATGGGTTGACGAAAGTATCCGTTGCAAGGCTGAGGGGAAGCGAAATAAAGGTGCCGAGCAATGACGCACCAAATAAAGTTGCAACCGGCCCGGTATCCTGCGGTTGTTTGACCGACAGGTAATTCCCTTCAAGACCATAACAAAACGGCGCCACCAGCGCGAGCAGGATAAACAACGTCTTTGATGCATCCGGTAGGCTGGACTCCGGTAGTACCAACAGGGCGATTGCAACAGCGCCTAACAGGATACCCAGCATTCGAACAGGCTTGAAATTCTCGAGACCAACCAACAGGGCAATAAGGAGCGAAAACATCGGCACAAGCGCGATGATCAATGCCATAACACCGCCAGGCAGATGAAAGGCGGCAATATAGGACGTGGTATTCGGGACCAGTGTGCCCGTTATGCAAATTATGAGAAAGAACGGCAGGCGGTGACGATCAAGTCTTAATTTTGATCCGCGGAGCCGGGTGACTCCATATAATGCGACTGTTGATATCAAAAATTGCCAAAATACCAGGCCCAATGACTGATGACCGGTCGATACCGCTATTTTTGTGAGCGGGACGGTCACGCCCCACATCGCTCCCAAAATCAGTAGGATCAAGAATAATCGAAAACGGATCATACCAGTTGTTGTCGAAGATCAACTTGTAAATTTACGCGCTAAATACGACGCATGTTCAGATGACCGCGACGTTAAGACGCTTAATTCGATTCGGCCCAACCTGCTGATATTAATCCATTTAGCTTGGGTAAATCGCAAAGAACCAGAGCTCCGGTGGTTTTATTGACAATGCTTGCACGTTTCAGATTGGCGATCTCTCGCGAAACCACTTCTCGTCGCGTTCCAATGCGCGACGCAAGGTCTTTTTGAGTCGGGGGTGGGGAGATTGAGCGTTGGCCCTCGTGACCCATTCTGGGGCGCGACAGGCGCAGCAGTTCCGTATAAAGGCGGTGTTTTGTCTGCAGAAAGCAGTGTTCCGCCAATCGCGAGTTGAGGTGGCGGCATCGTTCGACCAAAGTGCGCATGACGTTGCTGTTGACCAGAGGATCAGCCTCCACCAACTCCATAAACAGGGATTGAGGTACGGCGCAAATGCGGGCCCTGCTTAATGCAGTAACGTTAGCGGAGCGGCCTTCACCATCGATGGCTGCGAGTTCACCAAATAATTCACCATCCTTCATTTCCGCCAGAATAACTTCTTTTCCCGTTGCGATGCGAAGAATTACCCGGACTTTTCCGCTTACAATGAAACGCACATCGCGTGAGTCGTCTTCGTAATCGATAATCAGTTCGTTTTCATCATAACTGCGCCAAGTGCAGCGCTTGGAATGAACCGCTGCGACTTCGGGGTCAATTTCCTTAAACAGGGGAATTTGGGCAATTGATTCCATTGTTGAAACAGGCTCTTTTAACTCGATCACCAATCTTTGATCACTGGCCGGATCAGGTCAAGTGTCTGACCTCACACTATATATAGCTATTCAAGTGGAATGCCGTTTTTTTCAAGGGCATCGCCAACCAGATATAACGAACCGGCAATTAACACACTAACCGGAACTGCCGGGTCGAGGTCGGCCAATGCCTCAGGAATTGAGGCGGCTGTTCCTGCCTCAAACCCAGCTTTTACTGCAGTGTCGGCAAGGTTTCGTGGGGGAATGCCCGCATCGCTTGATATAATCGGAACCGTGATAATGCGGTTGATCAGACCGGAAAATTTGGACAGATAGCTGGACGCATCTTTTGTGTCCAACATGCCACAGATCATAATGACCGGTCGTTCTGTCGGGGTTAGATGCGACTTAATAAATGCGGAAACAACGTTACCCGCGTCCGGGTTATGCCCACCATCCAGCCAGATCGCGCTTCCCTTTGGCGCACTATCAACCAGCTTACCCTCTATCAATTTTTGCATTCGACCCGGCCAATTGGCATTTTGCACACCGGAATTGACCATATCATTTGTGAGCTCGTGCTTGTGTTTGTTACAAAATATACGGGTAATAGTTATCGCGGTTGCGGCGTTGTCAATTTGATGCATGCCGGGCAGGCGGGGAAGCTCCAGATCGAAAAGTACGTCTTCTCCCTGATAGATCATCCGCCCGTTTTCAATGGACGTCGAATATTCCTGACTGGCCCGATGAATGGGAGCAAGATTTTTACCAGCCTGTCGTTCGATAACCACAAGCGCCTCATCCTGCTGAGGTCCCACCACGACGTCGGTGCGCTGTTTTATGATCCCGGCTTTTTCAAATGCAATTTTGGCGAGTGTGTCGCCGAGATAAGCTTCATGATCAAACGAAACGGGAGTTATGGCGCAGATATCCGTTTTCTGCATGACATTGGTGCAGTCAAACCGGCCACCGAGCCCGACCTCGATAAGACAGACATCCGCTTCATGTTCGCTGAACAGAAGAAATGAGACCGCTGTTAAAACCTCAAATACGGTTATGGGTTGGCCACCGTTGGCATCTGCCACCCGGCGGATTGCATCGGACAAAGTTACATCGTCGACCAGTTGTCCACCGCCTGGTCGCCCTAAGCGGTATCGTTCATGCCAACTGACCAGGTGTGGGGAAGTGTGAACGTGAACGGAAAGCCCGGCGGCTTCCAGCAGCGAACGGGTAAAGGCAATCGTTGACCCCTTACCGTTGGTCCCTGCGAAATGGATGATCGGGGGAACACGGTCCTGGGGGTCACCCAGATTAGACAGCAGCCGCTTGATACGATCCAAAGAAAGATCATACCCTTTAGGATGAATGGCCATCAGAACGCTTATTCGCTCCTCGGCTGACGGGCGTTTTACTGGTGCCAATGGTTTTAACCGTGACTCTTAAGCTTATGCCGTTGCCGGTTTTATGTCGCCAAGGTTGTCAGAAGCTTCTGAATCGCCAGTTTCAACTTCAGTGGCGGATTTTTCCGCAGCTAATGGCAATTCTTCAGCCGCTACCGTCTCGGTATCTACTTCTGCCTCAACGGCTTCGTCATCCGCGACATCCGCTGGAACTGAATTTTCCCGCTGCATGAGAATGCTAATGATATTTGAAATTGTATCTTTCAGCTCGGTGCGCGACACAACCATGTCCACCATGCCATGTTCCTTGAGATATTCGGAACGCTGGAACCCTTCCGGCAGTTTTTCGCGAATAGTCTGCTCAATAACGCGAGGCCCGGCGAATCCTATTAATGCGCCGGGTTCGGCAATGTGGATGTCTCCCAACATGGCGTAGGACGCGGAAACACCCCCGGTTGTCGGGTTGGTCAGGACGACGATATAGGGGAGACCAGCTTCCCGCAGCATCTGAACTGCAACGGTTGTGCGCGGTAACTGCATGAGTGACAGGATGCCCTCCTGCATGCGGGCACCACCGGAGGCGGCATACATAATGAACGGTGTTTTTCGGCGAACCGCCTCTTCCATCGATGCGATAATAGCTTCACCGGCAGCCATGCCGAGTGAACCGCCCATAAATTTGAAATCTTGAACACAAGCGGTCATCATCTGACCGTGGACCTTACCGACACCCGCGTGGATTGTATCTTCAGCACCGGTTTTTGCCCGATTCTCCTTTAATTTGTCCGTATAACGCCGCTCATCGCGAAACTTAAGAGGGTCAACAGCAACGGTGGGCTGTGCCAATTCTTCATAATCGCCTTCGTCGAAAAAGAACTTCAGCCGCTCCCGGGCTCGAATTGCCATGTGGTAACCGGAAGAGGGCACGACATATTGGTTGGCCTCAAGGTCTGTGTGAAACACCATCTCACCGGAATCGGGATCCTTGATCCACAGGTTTTCCGGCATGTCCTTTCGGTTAAGAAAGTCCAGTTTTGGGCGAACGTAATCGGTGATCCAGTTCATGGAAATTACCCTGATTTTCTTTATGTGCTGCGCTGCACGTAAGTGGTGACTATAATCTGACTATTATGGCCTGCGCGTGACCGCAAGGTAAAACTATTCCGATCAACGAAGTGTCGCATATGCGGCGATACGGCGTAACCTCAATCAAGTGCGGGCTGATCGAACACCTTCGGAAATTGACGAAACGACGGCGAGTGCATCCGTCAATGTTTTACCCGTCGCTTTCCCATCATCCAGACTGTCGGCGATGGCTGAAACGATGGCGGAGCCGACGACAACGCCGTCTGCGGCCTTGCCAATTGATGCAGCCTGTTCCGCACTTCGAACTCCAAAGCCTACGCAGATCGGCAGGTCGGTCTTCGCTTTGATGTGGGCAACGGATTTGGCAACTTCATCGGGTTTTGGCGCGGCTGCACCTGTAATCCCGTTGATCGAGACGTAGTAGACGAAGCCTGATGTGTTTGAGAGGACTTTTGGCAGGCGTTTTTCATCGGTGGTTGGTGTCGCAAGGCGGATGAAATTCAGACCTTCGCTCAAAGCTGGAATACAAAGTTCTTCATCCATTTCAGGGGGCAGATCAACGATGATCATGCCGTCGATACCGGCTTGTTTGGCTTCCTGGAGGAATTTCTCCGACCCGTATTGGTAGATGGGGTTGTAATAACCCATGACGACAATTGGTGTCTCATCATCGTCTTGGCGAAATGCGCGCACCATGTCGAAAGCTTTTGGAATATTTTGGCCGCCTTCCAGCGATCGTAACCCGGCTGCCTGAATGGACGGGCCGTCAGCCATGGGGTCAGAAAATGGCATCCCCAGTTCAATTACATCGGCACCGGCGGCGGGCAGGCCTTTCATGATGTTGACGGAAGTCTCAAAATCCGGATCGCCCCCCATGAAATAGGTGACAAATGCGGGGCGGTTTTCTGCCGCGAGTTTTGCAAAGCGGGCGGTCATACGTTGTGTCATGAGCTTATAATTCCATTCCGAGCGCTTCGCCCACCGTATGAACGTCTTTATCACCACGACCGCACAGGTTCATGACGATGATCTGATCTTTGCCCATGGTGGGGGCACGTTTCACGACTTCCGCCAATGCATGGCTGGGTTCCAATGCGGGAATGATACCTTCAAGACGGCACAGGAGTTGGAAAGCCTCAAGCGCTTCATCATCCATGATCGGGACATAATCACAGCGGCCCGTATCTTTGAGCCATGAATGTTCCGGGCCGATGCCTGGGTAATCAAGACCTGCGGAAATCGATGCACCTTCTTCAATCTGCCCTTCACTGTCTTGCAGCAAATACGTCCGGTTACCGTGGAGAACGCCGGGGCGACCAGCGGTGAGCGATGCGCAGTGCTCGTCGCCATCAAGACCTTTGCCGCCCGCTTCCACACCGACGATCTGGACATTCTCATCGTCGAGAAACGGGTGGAACAGGCCGATGGCATTTGAACCGCCGCCGACGGCGGCGACCAACATATCGGGCAGGCGACCTTCCGCTTCCATGATTTGTTCGCGGGCTTCCTTGCCGATGACCGACTGGAAATCACGCACCAGTTCGGGATAGGGGTGCGGACCTGCAGCCGTACCGATTAGGTAATAGGTGTCTTCCACATTTGTCACCCAGTCCCGCAAGGCTTCGTTCATGGCGTCTTTAAGCGTACCGGCACCGGCCGTCACGCTTTCAATTTCAGCACCTAGAAGTTTCATGCGGAACACATTGGGGGACTGGCGATGAACGTCTTTGGCGCCCATGTAAACCAGACAAGGATAGCCAAACCGGGCGGCAACGGTGGCGGCTGCAACACCATGCTGGCCCGCGCCCGTTTCCGCGATCAAGCGGGTTTTGCCCATGCGTTTGGCGAGCAAAATCTGGCCAAGGCAATTGTTGATCTTGTGGCTGCCGGTATGGTTCAGCTCGTCCCGTTTGAAATAGACCTTCGCGCCGCCCAGATATTCGGTCAGGCGTTCTGCAAAATAAAGCGGGCTTGGGCGGCCGGTGTAATGTTTGTTTAGGTAATCCAGTTCTTTTTGAAAGTCCGGGTCTTTCTTGGCAGTCGCATAGGCGTCGTCCAATTCGAGAATATTGGGCATCAAGGTTTCCGCGACAAAACGCCCGCCAAAAATCCCGAATTGGCCTTCTTCATCCGGTCCGTTTTTAAAAGAATTGGGGGCTTGCGCGTTCATGGCAGCTTTACTCTCTTACTCAAATTTTTGTATCAGGCTACGCCAGCGCGGCAGGCCTTCAAAAATGCTTTAATTTTCGCAATATCTTTAACACCGGGAGCGCTCTCAACACCAGATGAAACATCAAGCCCGATTACAGTATTTGATGGGTCATTCATTACGCTTAGTGCTCTATCGATATTACCTATGTCGAGACCACCGGACAGGAGAACCGGTATTTTGACCTGCAGATTTTCTAAAATGGACCAGTCGAAACTGACACCATTGCCACCGGGAAGTTCGGCGCCTTTTGGCGGTTTTGCGTCGAGCAATAAGTGTTCGACGGCATCTTCATAAATTGCTGCTTTGGCCAGGTCGTCGGCGTCACGTATCGCCATGGCTTTCAACAGAGGCAGTCCATAGCGAGCCCTAATTTCCGCCACCCGTTCAAGGCTTTCGCTGCCGTGGAGTTGCAGCATATCCGGCGCCATATGTTCGGCAATTTCATCGAGAAACTGATCGTCTGCGTTTACAGTTACAGCGACGGATTTTGTAGCGCCTTTTTGCCGGGTAAGTTGCCCGGCCAGTTGCGGTGAGATATTGCGCGGACTTTTGGGAAAAAAAATAAACCCAAGATGTGAAGTACCACCCGCGATAGCGGTTTCCACCGCGTCGGGCGTTGACAAACCACAAATTTTTATTGGCATATTCATGAGGGTGGCGATGCCAGAAATTCCGGCCTGAGTCTATGCAGAGTTTAACTGGTATCTGTATCTGCCGGCTACACAACAACCGCGTGAAGCTTGCTGCCGTGGGCGCGCAACCAGGTTTTATGGGCTTCCATATCCGGGCATATGTCGCGTACGTGGTTCCAGAAGCGGTCAGAATGGTTCATCTCGCGAAGGTGAGCCACTTCGTGGGCGGCGAGATAATGCAGCACCTCAGGGGGGGCGAGAATAATGCGCCAGCTGAAATTTAGTGCACCGGTCGAAGAACAGGACCCCCAGCGGGATGTCGTATCGCGCAGCGTGATGGATTTCGGTTTGACGTCCAAAGCAGTGGCATAGGTTTTAACGGCTTTTGTCAGATCCTGTTTGGCTTGGCGTTTGAGAAAATCACCGACCTTGCGCGGGGTAAATTTTGGATCGCCGAAAACGCGGATAACCTTGCCATCTTCTTCCATCCCGATGGAGACAATGCCGCGTCCGAGCCCTGAATGCATGATTCGGTGGGGCTCACCGCGTAGAGGAATGGTCGCACCGTCGGCAATGCGGGTGACTTCCGGCAGGCGTGAAAGGCGGGCTGCGGCCCAATTGCGATTACGCAGCAGGAATTCGTCAACTTCACTTTCCGGCGTGCCGGGGGGGACGGTGACTTTCAGGCTTTCCTGCGTTTTTGCTGCGGGTACGAGGCGCAGGGTCAATCGTGTTGTGCGTGGGTTTTCCACAACGCGCACGTCCACCTGCCGCCCGTCGATTTCAAGCAAGGTCCAACGCTCCTGGCGGCCATCCTTTGGAATAGGGCGTTTTTTCAGCAGTTGAAACATGGCGGTAGAATAGATGATTCGGTGATGGGTTGCATCACTTCAATTAAAATCAGAGGAAGGCACAAATGAAAAAGCCCGCTCGGATGAGCGGGCTTTCTTGATTAGTTTCGGTTGGACTTAAACGCCGGGAACCGTTTTACCACCAGACTTTTTGACCGCCTTTGGCTTGCCGGGTTTTTTCTCGGTGCCATCAACCGGCTTTGCGCGGTTGGCCATGAAGTGTTCGAATTCTTCTTCGTCCTTGGCGCGGCGCAATTCGCGGGCATAATCGTCAAATTCAGCGCGCATCGTGTCGAGCTTCATGCGTTCTTCATGCAGTCGCTTCAGCTCAGACTCACGCCAGTCGTCAAAGGCAACATTTCCTGTACGGTGGCGCATGTGGCTGCGACGGTGGCCACAACCGCGGGTTTTTGAGAAAACCTCAGAGGCTTTGTCAGTCGCGGTGTTTATTTCCGATTTGAATTGATCCAGCCGATCACCCCACAGGATGTAACCGATCATGGCCAGGCCGAGCGGCCAGAAAATCATGAAGCCGATAATCATCATGGCGATGGTAACGGGCGTCCAGGCGGGACGGATGAAAGCATTGGTCATTTGTAAAGAAACCTCTCTTTTGATCGTGGTGCGTCCTCCCCGCTGGAGATCAGGGTTTCTGCTTACCCATGACGTAGGGTCAATTTAACAGATTTCAAGTTTTTGGGAGCGAACTTTACACTTCTTAACGCTGAAGAGCGCGTTTATCACTCATGAATTGATATATCCCCCCAATATCGCAATAAAAGCACCTATATGGACCACCATTATTGCGCGGTCTTTCCACATCACGCCAACGAGAAACCAAAGGATAATTCCAATTACAAAGGCAAGCACATTCCAAGGGACGATATTCAACCCCGTTAGCCCATAACCAATGAGTTGAATTACCGTGGCAATCCATTTGACATAATCGACTTTTTTCACGCCTTGTGTCCCGGTATCGGAATGTCGAGATCAGAGATAATCAACCATCCCAGCCCTCAACAATCGCAATGTCCCCCTCCGACACGTCATTTTCCGTGCGGAACCCGATGACTGCCTGGTATTCGTCTGAATAATAGCAGGCGCGAGCCTGTTCGTAGCTTTCGAATTCGAGCACCACGAGGCGCGACCGGCAATTACCTTCCGGGGTCTCATATTGACCGCCACGGACAAGAAACTTCGCGCCGTATTTCTCGAATGCGACAGCATTACCGGCGACATATTTCTTATAGGCCTCCGGGTTGTTTACATCGACCTGACCTACCCAATAGCCTTTCGGGCGCGCCATTATTCCGCCCCTTCAACGATCAGGAGTTCCCATTGGGCAACGGATTGGCGTATTTTAACAGCAGCCTGATATTCGTCTGAATTATAACAGTCCAGTGCGGCCTGTACTGATGGGAATTCGATAATCACGTTGCGTGCCCGATTTTCACCTTCTAACGAATGGGCCTCACCGCCACGGGCCAGGAATTTTGCACTATAGCGCTCAAACGCAGGTTTTGCAGTGCTGACATAGGCCGGATACCCGTCCGTATCTTCAATATCCACCCGTGCGATCCAATAACCTTTTGGCATTTTCAGCCTCCCTTATGTGTTTTTCATTTCTTCAACAATGGCCAATGCTGCCGCGCGTCTGTTTGAGGCTGCCATGATTGGGCGTCCGACCACAAGGTGAGTGGCACCAGCGGCGAGGGCTTTTGATGGCGTCATCACCCGTTTCTGGTCGCCGTGGTCCGCACCTTCCGGTCGGATGCCAGGGGTGACCAGAGCCATGTCGGGACCGATGATTTTGCTCACCGTCTCGGCTTCCTGTGCGGAAGAGACAATGCCCCCCATGCCGGCCGCGAGTGCCTGCTCGGCGCGCAGCTTTACAAGTTCTTCGGCGGTGTGTGCATATCCGGCATCGACCAGATCGGCATCATCCATCGATGTGAGAACTGTAACGGCTAATAGGGTGAGTGGCGCACCTTTAAGGGCAGATATCGCTGCGTGCATGGCGTTGGGGTAGGCGTGGACCGTCAGCATGGTCATGTCCATTTTGGCGATGTTCTCAACCGCTTTGGCGACCGTATTGTCGATGTCCAGGATTTTCAGATCAAGAAAGACCTGTTTGCCTTCCTCGATCAATTCATGGGCGAGATGGAAACCGTTTTCGGCTTCCGGGGCGTAGGCCAATTGATGGCCAATTTTATAAAACGTTACCGCATCCCCAATTTCTTCAATCGCGGCCCTGGCCTCCGCCACCGTCGGGACATCCAGAGGGACGATTAATCTTGGGTCAGAGACGGTATCGTTCACGGGGCATCCTGTCAGATATAATGTCTTGCCCGCTCTATCAGCGTTTCACACATCTTTTGCAAGAGTTCGACCGACCGTTCGTTGTTCAGCGTGCCGTCATCCCCAATTACATCATAAGCGTTACCGACGGCTAATTGCGGGGTGATAATATCGGCTCCAACGCTGACAAGATTATCCCTCGCGTGGGACAGAACGCGGATTCCGCCAAGGCCTCCGGGCGAACAGGCGGCAAGGGCAAAGACGCGACCTTGATAAACATCCAGCCCCACATTGCGCGAAAGCCAGTCGAGGGTGTTTTTCATGAGGGCGGAAAATGAGCCGTTATATTCCGGATTTACCAGCACAACGCCGTGGTGTTCGCTGATAAGGCTGGCAAGTTTCTTCGCATTTTCCGGTGCGCCGGAGGCCTCTTCAAGATCACCATCGTAAAGCGGCATCTCGTAATCGGCCAATGTGATTGCGGTCGCCTGCGCGCCGCTTGAATTCAGTTCTTTTTCGATAACTGTTGCCAGTTTGGTATTTAAAGACCCGGTGCGTTTTGAACCGGGAACTATAAGAATTTTGGGTGATCCCATGAGATTTCCTATTCTGCCAATCCGTCGAAAATGCCCTTCATACGGGCGAAAAATCCCGTTGATTCAGGTGAGTTTTCCTCCGAACTCAATTGCTCGAACTCGCTCAGTAATTCGCGCTGACGCTTTGTCAGATTGGACGGGGTTTCAATCGCGACTTGTATATACATATCGCCCATCTGACTCGACCGCATAACCGGCATGCCTTTTGAGCGTAGTCGGAATTGTTTTCCATTCTGGGTACCCTCGGGAACTTTCACCCGGGTTTTAGCGCCTTCCACCGTGCCCACTTCAAATTGACCACCCAATGCGGCTGTGGTCATGGAAATAGGCACCCGGCAATAAATGTCAGCGCCATCACGCTGGAAAAACTCATGGGGCCGGATAGACAGGAAGATGTAAAGATCGCCTTGAGGTCCACCGCGGGTTCCCGCTTCCCCTTCACCGGCAAGACGGATGCGCGTCCCATCTTCAATACCGGCTGGCACGTTGACGGACAGGGTTTTGTCTTCACTGGTTGCGCCGGTGCCAGAACAGCTGGTGCACGGGTCGGATATGACCTCGCCACGCCCCTGACATTTAGGGCAAGTGCGCTGGATGGAGAAAAATCCCTGGCTGGCGCGGACCTGACCAATACCGCCGCAGGTACCACAGGTGCTCGGACTGGTACCGGGCTTTGCCCCATCCCCATCACAGGTGTCGCAGGTAATGGATGTGGGGATTTCGATCTCAGCTGTCCTGCCTGAATAGGCCTCTTCCAGTGATATTTCCATGTTGTAACGCAGGTCGGCACCACGGGCGCGACCGCCGGAGGAGCGGCGTCCGCCCCCCATCATTTCTCCGAAAATATCTTCGAAAATATCTCCCATGCCGCCGCCGCCAAACGGGCTGCCACCACCAGCTCCACCATTTTCAAAAGCGGCGTGTCCAAAACGGTCATAGGCTGCCCGTTTCTGCGGGTCTTTCAGCGCTTCATAGGCCTCGCCGATTTCTTTGAATCTTGCTTCAGCAGCTGCATCATCCGGATTACGGTCCGGGTGGTATTTCATTGCCTTTTTGCGAAAAGCGCTTTTAAGGGCTTTTTCGTCAGCGTCGCGGGATACCCCCAAAGTTTCGTAATAATCTTCCTTACTCATGCGGAGGTCCTCGGATGCGATGCCTTGTCAGCACCATCATATTTCAAAATTGCATTGATGCCGGTGCGCTCAATCAGTTTATAACCCTGGTCGATCAGGAGAGTAACAATCGGGCTATCGTTGTTGCGACCGGTTTCCACGATCAGTACTTTCGGCCAGACCGAATCAGGGACCTGCTCAACCATGGCTCGAAGAGCTGCTTCATCGCGGCCTTCGATGTCCAGCTTCATGGCGTCGATACGCATGAGCCCATGTCGGGCGAATAGTTGACCCAGTGTTTCGAGGTTGATCGACACACCCTCGCCGTCATCTGTGATGGTAATGCCACCGCGGTTTGGCCCATCATCCGTCAGTACCCCGCTTCCTTCCTCATCGGCGATGCCGATGGGTTCGATAAGAGCGTCGCATCCACTAGCGGTGCAATTGAATTCAAGTCGTGAGCGATTTTCAGCATCCGGTTCAACTGCGATAATCTTCGTGGCTTTACTGTGCGCTTTGCCGCTGGCATTTACGAAAAGACTGTAGAGACCGACATTTGCCCCAACATCAAGAAAGACAAAGGGTTCTTCGCCGGTATGGGTGGCAATCAGTTGATCAAGCAAATTGCGCTCAATCGGGTCCCATATATGAACGCCGGCAAACGCCCGTTTTTCGCAACGATTGGTGTTGGGGAAAAGTCTTGCCTGGATACCGGCGGCGATTTCGACATCGTGGGGACCACCAACCCCCCGTTCGTGACCCATAAGGGTTAGCTTGCGAAGCAGGGAAATCATCCACATGCCCGGCTTGCCCGAGGGTGTACCCGACGCCATTTGGCGTACCACTTCCCTCCAACGGGATAGGGCGTAAGTACCGTAAGGATGGGAAGGTTCTGCCATTTGCGAGGTTGCGATCATTTATTTTCTGGGTGGCTTCAAAAAAATCCCCGCCCACCGTGGGTAACAGCAGGCGGGGAGCAAATGGCCATTGAAAGTCGGTTTATGTTAAGCTGACTTTTTCTCATCGTCGTCGTCGATTTCTTCAAAATCGGCGTCGACCACATTTTCGTCTGCCGCAGCGTGGGCAGCAGCATCCGCTGCTGCTGCGGCTTCTTCTTCCGATTGTTGGGCTTCGTAGATTGCCTGACCCATTTTCATGGATGCTTCGGCAAGCGCCTGTGACTTTGTGGTGATCTCATCAGCATCGTCTGTTTCAAGAGCGGACTTGAGTTCGCCCATGGCGTTCTCAATGGCTTCCTTGTCTTCGGCGCTGACTTTATCCTTATGCTCTTCCAGCGATTTCTCGGTGGAATCGAGCAGGGTTTCAGCAGAGTTCTTGGCTTCGACAGATTCGCGACGGGCCTTATCAGCATCAGCATTGGCTTCCGCGTCCTGGACCATTTGTTCGATCTCGTCATCGGACAGACCGCCAGATGCCTGAATGCGGATCTCGTGGGTTTTCCCGGTGCCCTTGTCTTTTGCAGACACGTTCACAATACCATTTGCATCGATGTCGAATGTAACTTCGACCTGCGGAACGCCGCGTGGAGCAGGCGGAATGCCAACAAGATCAAACTGGCCGAGCATTTTATTGTCTGCGGCCATTTCCCGCTCGCCTTGCGACACGCGGATGGTCACCGCGTTCTGATTGTCTTCGGCAGTGGAGAACGTCTGGGACTTTTTCGTCGGGATCGTTGTATTGCGGTCGATAAGACGGGTGAACACTCCACCAAGTGTTTCGATACCAAGTGAAAGCGGTGTCACGTCGAGCAGGAGAACGTCGGTAACGTCACCCTGCAGAACACCAGCCTGAATGGCCGCGCCCATGGCGACAACTTCGTCCGGGTTTACGCCTTTGTTCGGCTCTTTGCCGAAGAAATCTTTTACGGTTTCCTGAACCTTGGGCATGCGGGTCATGCCGCCGACCAGAAGAACCTCGTCGATTTCACCGGCGGAAAGACCGGCGTCTTTCAACGCTTCCTGCATCGGTTTGACCGTGCGCTTAACAAGGCTTGCTACCAGCGATTCAAATTTCGCGCGGGTTAGCTTCATGGTCAGGTGTTTTGGACCGGAAGCATCCGCCGTAATGAATGGCAGGTTGACTTCGGTTTGAGCGGAAGATGAAAGCTCGATCTTGGCTTTTTCAGCAGCTTCCTTGAGGCGCTGCAGGGCAAGCTTATCAGTTTTCAGATCAACGCCCTGATCCTTTTTGAATTCTTCGGCAAGGTAATCAACGAGAACCATGTCAAAATCTTCACCACCGAGGAATGTATCACCGTTGGTGGATTTAACTTCGAAGACTCCATCGCCGATTTCCAGAATAGAAACGTCGAATGTACCACCACCCAGGTCGTAGACCGCGATAGTCTTACCGTCATTTTTCTCCATACCGTAGGAGAGAGCAGCTGCTGTTGGTTCGTTGATGATGCGGAGCACTTCAAGACCGGCAATTTTACCTGCGTCTTTCGTCGCTTGACGCTGGGCGTCGTTAAAGTAGGCGGGAACGGTAATAACCGCCTGCTCGACTTTTTCGCCAAGGAAAGATTCTGCGGTTTCCTTCATTTTTTGCAGGATCATCGCTGAAATCTGGGACGGGGAATATTTGTCGCCGTTCACTTCAACCCATGCGTCGCCATTGTCACCATCGACAATTTTGAAGGGGACAAGTTTTTGGTCTTTTTTTACTTCAGCAGAATTAAACCGGCGGCCGATCAGGCGCTTTACCGCAAACAGTGTATTTTCCGGGTTTGTAACCGCCTGGCGTTTGGCAGGTTGACCAACAAGGCGTTCCTTGTCGTCGGTGAAAGCCACCATGGAAGGGGTTGTGCGCGCGCCTTCGGCGTTTTCAATTACCTTGGCTGTTTTGCCATCCATGACGGCAACACAGGAGTTTGTTGTACCGAGGTCGATACCGATTACTTTAGCCATTCTATTCTCCAGTTTATGCGAACCAGCTGAACCCGACCGCCTCGAACATCGTTCGACTGCGGATGTTTGGCATTCCGGTCAACAGTTACGGGGCAGGTGTTTAGCCTACATCCCCCGACGTGTCTTCCCCACTGATCCCATTAAGGGCACTTTACATACGATTTTGAGCATCACCGCATCAACTATCGCGTTGGCGGCTATATAAGAAGACGCTGTAAAGCCTGCAAGGGGGTGACACAAATGGAATCGGTCGGAATCGCGATAAAAATGCCTATAAATACCACCTTGACGTCTGTAATTGCCCAATGGTGTTCTCAAATGAAAGAAAACCTAGAATCAGCTGCTAAAATCCATGGGTAACATTTTGTCACTACCTGAAGGAGTTTTTCACTGGCCGGGGCATTTTGATGCCGAAAATCAGGTGGAATTACTCGAATATATTCGAGAAAAAGTAGCAATTTCCCCACTTTTTACGCCAAAAATGCCGAAAACCGGCAAGGAAATGTCCGTTCGTATGACAAATTTTGGAGAATTTGGCTGGGTAACAGACAAGGAAAACGGATATCGTTACCAGGAAAAACATCCGGCGACAGGGAAGCCCTGGCCGGATATTCCGCAACGCCTTCACGATCTTTGGGAAAGGTTCAGCGGCTATTCCAAACCGCCACAGGCCTGTCTTGTGAATTTCTATTCAGACGGTGCAAAAATGGGCTTGCATCAGGATCGCGATGAACAGGACTTTGAGGCACCGGTGCTTTCCGTCTCGCTCGGCAATGATTGCCAGTTCCGCATTGGCGGCACGACACGCGGCGGGAAAACCCAAAGTTTTCGCCTGATGAGCGGTGACGTGATGATGCTCTCCGGTCCATCCCGTCTGGCTTTCCACGGGGTTGACCGGATTTATCCCAACACCAGTGATTTGCTGAAATCCGGTGGCAGAATCAACCTGACGTTACGCCGGGTGGCCTGATGCAGTCATCTAAATACGTCAGGCCTTTTTGTTAAACCTCCTATAATACCCCCTGGGCCGCTATCATCACGATGCCGGCGGCGATGACGTAACCGCCATCGACCGACATTGCGTAACCTGACTTTTTACAAAAAGCGCCATTTGATACGGCAAAGGTTGCAGCGGCTAAAATCGCAATGATCGCTGTAATCAATGCATCTGTAGTGGCTGTGATACCAACAACGAGGCTTAGCAAAAACAAAGCGCAGACCTGTGCAATCATGGCAAAAGGCCGAGGGCCACTTCCATCGGTCAGATCAACGCCTGACCCTTCCGCCCAGCGTTTGATGAACAGGATGGGCGAATAGACCAACCATCCCAGTAAAAACGCAGCAATAGTGCCGACGATAACGGCCAACCAATTTACATTTGCAAATTCCATCTCAATCTCTCCTGATAAATGTCCTAATTGCTAAGCGGCAGTCGCCAGTGTTTCTAAAATCTGACCCCAGCCGCTGTTATGGTTATCGCGGCTCTCCTGCGACGGAAATTTTACATGGGTGAGAGTCACTTCCGTTTTTCCATCCGCTTCTTCGAAATCGAGCGTTACTGTTGACCCTTCCACCGAGAACGGACTTTCCCACGTAAATATCAAGCGGGTGTATTTGGTTATTTCGATATAAGTCCCGGCATGGGGAATATCGTCGTCACCGGGACGCATGACGATATCGAAGCGGCCACCTTCAACCGGATCATTTTTAACATCCGGCGCGTCCATTCCGGGCATGGGTCGCATGAATTTTGCAAGTGCCAAAGGGTCAAGCCAGGCATCAAATACACGTTGTGCCGATGCTTCAATTGTGCGGGAAATCGTTAGGGATAAATCACTCATCGTCCTGATCTTTCGTTATTAGTTCATCCAATGCTTCAAGGCGCATGTCCCAAATCGACCGTAATTGCGAAAACCACCGGTCGATTTCGGTGATTGGTTCGAGGTTCGGCTTTATCAGATGTTCACGCCACGACGTTGTTCGGCTCACCAGACCTGCCGACTCCAACACCTTGATATGTTTCGACACAGAATTGAGGCTCATGTCGAATTGCTTGGCCAGATCGGTAACCCGCATGACGTCGTGTTGCACAAGC
The DNA here is from genome assembly GCA_951813045.1 of uncultured Rhizobiaceae bacterium. GTDB lineage: Bacteria > Pseudomonadota > Alphaproteobacteria > Rhizobiales > Rhizobiaceae > Pseudahrensia. Next base: position 3,840,682 of record CATOTF010000002.1, on the reverse strand, counting down.
AATGTCAGCAATCTGCGTCTGGTTGGGTCACTTGCTGCCTTTAAAATATTGGTCAGGCGTTCAGAATCTTCTCGTTCAACCATATAGATGAATAACCTTATTTGATCCGTGAGTCAACCCGGTGGTGGAATGAGAAATCATATCTACTCCACACCGATTTGAAATCAGCGCATGCATTACCGCAAACGTTATTTGACTTTATTTACAGGCAGCTGATCATACCCGCATTGATCTAACACCAACCGGGATAAACGAGGTAGGCATGTGTGAACTTTTTGCGATGTCGTCGCGGATGCCGTCGACCTTAAATTATTCGCTTACCGAATTTTCCAAACATGGTGGGCTGACCCATAAAAATAAGTCCGGTTGGGGTATTGCCTATTTTGAAGATAATGATGTGTTTCTGGTCAAAGAGGCCCTGCCCGCGAGCGATAGTCCTTTGGCGAAATATGTCGCCGGTGAAGGGCGTGAAAGCAATTGCGTGATTGCCCATGTGCGGCTGGCCACCATCGGGACGCCGACGTTGAAAAACACCCATCCGTTCCGCCGCGCACTCGGCGGGCATATGCATGTGTTTGCACATAACGGTACGTTGAAGAATATCCATGACGATATGGATAGGCATTCCCTGCAGCATGAGCCGTTGGGGGACACGGATTCAGAGCTTGGATTCTGTGTGTTGATGGATCGGATGCAGCCTCTTTGGGCGCAGTACAAAGGTGGGCTTCCGTCCGTCGAAGACCGCCTGTCCGTCTTTACAGAATTTGCCAGTGAGATGAGCCAAAGAGGTTCGGCCAATTTTCTTTACAGCGACGGTGATACATTGTTTGCCCATGCCCACAGGCGCATTTATGAAGAAAATGGCGGGTTCAGCGAACCCCGCGCGCCGGGCCTGAGCATTCGCAATTGCGTCTCCTGCCAACAGGGCCCCGAATACGCATGCGACGGTTTAAACCTGCAATTGAAACACCAATCAACGACGCTGCTGGCCAGCGTGCCGCTTGATGACAGTGGTTGGGAGCCTTTGCCCGAAGGTGTGACAATTGCCATTCAAAACGGGGATGAAGTCGCACGGATGGAGACTTGATGAGTCAGATTTCTATCTGGCCAATTCATCAATTGTACTAACTACCGCATCCCAATCGCCGGTTGCTTCAAAGTCTTTGCTCTGATGTTCACCGTATTCTGTTGGCCTTGGGATAAAGGCCGTTTGTAGACCCGCCTTTTGCGCAGCCACCAGATCATCATTATGGGCAGCGACCATCATCACTTCCTGGGGTTGTAGCCGCAGAGCTTCACAACAGGCGTGGTAGACCACCGGTTCGGGTTTATAATTTTGTGCGATTTCCGCCCCCAAAATACAATCCCACGGCAGACCGCCGTATTTGGCGAGGCGGGTCATGAGGGCGATGGAACCATTGGAGCAGGGGGCGATGATGGCGGATTGTTTGAGGGTGGTTAAACCTGAAACGCAGTCGGGCCAGGGGTCAAGCCTCTCCCAGGCAGCATTGAGTTGCCAGCATTCAGCATCGCTGAATTTATCGCCTAACCCCAGATCGGAAAGTACCTGTTTGAGGTTTTCAAAATGGAGAACATCAAGCGGTACATAGCCGCGATTGCCCGACCGGATTTTAGCCATAGCGGGTACATATTGGCCCCGCCACGCATCGGCGAACGGGAGAGCGTCAACCGTTTGACCGCGTTCGGAAAAGAAAGTGTCCACCTTGCGGGCAACGGATGTGCGCCAGTCGACAATCGTGCCGAATACATCGAAAATATAGGCTTTTGGATTCATCTTACTCATGGGCCTGTCCGCTTATAGGTGATGGTTTGAAAACGCATGGTCAGTCCATCGAACATCAGCAATCGCCCGACAAGTCCTCTTCCCGCCCCGGTTATTTCCTTGATGGCTTCAAGTGCCTGCATGGTGCCCATAATGCCGGTGATGGCACCCATGACACCTGCTTCTTCGCAGGTGGGCAACAGACCTTCATCCGGTTGGGTAGGAAACAGATCGCGGTAGCTGGGGTTATTATCCTGCCACGGCTTGAAGGTCGTAATGGTGCCGTCGAAACGGTTTACCGCTGCCGTGACCAGTGGGATTTGTAGGGTTTCACAGGTGTCGGCGGTGAGATAACGGGTGGTGAAATTGTCACTGCCATCCAGAGCCAGCGTGTGGTCCGCCGTTAGCTCTTTCGCATTCTCAGGAGTCAGTCGAACGTTTTGGGTAACGACTTTCACATGGGGATTTATCTGCCCCGCCATTGATTTGGCGCTCTCGGTTTTAGCGGTGCCAACCATACCTGTTGTGTGAATAACCTGCCGTTGCAGGTTGGACAGACTCACGTCGTCATCATCAATGATAGTGAGTTGTCCGACCCCAGCCGCCGCCAGATATTGAATAGCAGGTGCGCCTAGACCACCCACGCCGATAATGACAATTTTGGCGGCTTTCAGCTTTTGTTGCCCCGCGCCACCGATTTCCGGTAGCACGAGGTGGCGGGCATAACGTTCGGTTTCTTTAGCGGTGAAGGTTCTGGTCATAGGCTATCCTGCATTCTCAACCTTGCCGGATGCAACTGTGAAAAACTGCGCACGTTCGCCCAGCGCTTCAAACAGGTTGAGGTCTGTTCCCGTCATCCACGCCTGGCAGCCGATGGTATCGATCAGGTCAAACAGGGCGGCGCGGCGACCCCGATCAAGATGGGCCGCGATCTCGTCGAGCAGTAGAATAGGCGTCATGCCAGATACGGTGCCGACCAGTTGCGCATGGGCGAGCACCAAGCCGGTTAGTAAGGCCTTTTGTTCGCCGGTAGAACAGAGTGCCGCATCCATGTTTTTAGGCCCGTGACGCACGGCAAGATTACTTCGGTGAGGCCCTTCCAGAGTACGTCCTGCGGCCCGGTCACGGGGGCGGTTCCGAGCAAGATGAGCACGGAAATTATCTTCCAGATCGGCGGCGGCTCCCGTGACCATCAGCTCCTCCAACAGGCCTTCAAGGGTGATATCCGCGTTGGGAAAAATGGCTTCCGGGTCGGAAGGGGATTTAGCGATAATGGTGCGCAAGAGTGCGATCAGTTCGCCCCGGGCAAAGGCAATGGCGACAGCGGTTTCGGCCATCTGCATTTCCAAACCGTCGAGCCATGCGGATTGGGCGGAAGAATCTTCCAGCAATTTATTGCGGCTGCGCATGGCTTTTTCAAAATCCGCCACCCGTCTCCCGTGACCGGGGTCAATGGCCAGCACCATGCGATCGAGAAACCGGCGACGGTCGCCGGACGCGCCGGTGAATAATCCGTCCATCGCTGGTGTCAGCCACAGGACACGGGCGTGTTCCAGCAGGGTATCAGCGGTTTTTGCTGTAGCCCCATTGATGTGAACCTTGCGCTGGCTGTCGACCCCATTGGGCCCGGCCTGTAATCCGGTACCGATTTCAACAGGGCCTTCTGCCCCATTCATGGCAACATGAACTGCCCAGGTTCCCACCTGCGGGTCGTCGCTGGTTAAAGATTGGGAGACCTTGTCATAGGACGACCTGCGCAACCCGCGCCCGGGGGACAAAAAGGAGACTGCTTCAAGAAGGTTGGTTTTACCCGCGCCATTATCACCGGTTAAGACAATGTGGCGCTGGTCAAACTCGATTTTTGCGGAACTGTAATTGCGAAAATGATTGAGCTTGAGCGTTTCAATCCAGATACGGGTTGCTTGGCGTTCATCCATGATGGGAAAGTGTAGGTATCTAGGAAGGTGTTGAGAACCCGACCTTCCTATACCCTCATGGGCATTAAAACGTAGAGCGCACCTTCCTGGCCTTTTTCACGGATCAGGGTCGGTGATCCGGGGTCGGCCAGCATGAATGTGGTCTCATCGGCGGAAAGCTGATTGGTGATGTCGAGGAGATAACGCGAGTTAAATCCGATATCGAGGGCATCACTGGAATAACCAACCGAGATTTCCTCCTCGGCTGATCCGGAATCCGGGTTGTTGACCGACAGGACCAATTGACCGTCGGACAAGGATAGTTTTACGGCCCGCCCCCTGTCGGATGAAATCGTGGAAACGCGATCAACAGCAGAAGCGAAGCTTCCACGATCCAGGATCAGCTCCTTATCGTTGCCGGTCGGGATCACCCGGTTGTAATCGGGGAATGTGCCGTCGATGAGTTTGGACGTCAGCACAACCTGATTGACGGTAAAGCGAATTTTCGTATCCGATAATTCTACGGTGACTGACGCGTCCGGGTCTTCGAGCAGTTTTTGTACTTCGCCGACCGCTTTGCGCGGTACGATAATGCCGGGCATGCCGTTTGATCCGTCCGGCGCGGTTGTCTGCGCCTGGGCAAGACGGTGTCCGTCGGTCGCTACAGCGCTCAACATGACGGAGCCCCCGTCCTCTACCGTGTGGAAATAAATGCCGTTCAGATAATAACGGGTTTCTTCGGTTGAAATGGCAAATTGTGTCCGGTCGATCAGATTTTTGAAATCGGTACAGGCCATGCGGAACGTATGGCTGAATTCACTTGCCGTCAGATCCGGAAAATCACTTTCCGGCAGCATTTGCAGGCGGAACTGAGAGCGGCCTGAGATCAGGTTCAATCCATTATCATCGCTAACCGCCATCATCACTTCTGAACCATCGGGCAATTTGCGGATGATGTCGTAGAGAATATGAGCGGAAACGGTCGTGGAGCCGGTTTGCTCTATGGAGGCGGCTGTTGTTTCCGTAATTTCTATATCAAGGTCGGTTGCCTTCAGCGTCAATGCACCGTCCTCGGCCTTGAGCAGAACATTCGACAATATCGGAATCGTATTACGACGTTCGACAACGCGCTGGACGTGGTTGAGTGATTTTAGAAGACTGGAGCGCTCTAGTGTTACCCGCATGGTCTGGTGTTCCGCAGTTTGGGCCGATGGAACGAATGTGCCCTCGGCTGGACGAATCAATAATGTGGATTGTGAAGCGGACACAATAATGCAGCCCGGCACAAGTCCTCTCCGTTCCGCAAATTGCAGGAACTGTTAGTCTCAATCAAGAGGATGGGGGAACTCTCCCCCATCTTTCATAGGCCATTTGGTGTTTGGCGTATGCCAATCCTAAAGGTTATCGCTTTATTGGCCCATTTCGTGGATGAGGCGTTTTAGCAATTCGATTTCGTGTGACAATTTATCGTCCTCACTCAGCAAGCTTTCGATCTTGCGAACCGCATGTAAAACGGTCGTGTGGTCGCGCCCGCCGAACCGCCGCCCGATTTCCGGCAATGAGCGCGGAGTTAATATCTTGGAAAGATACATGGCAATCTGGCGCGGGCGTACGATAACGCGTGTGCGACGGTTCGACAGAAGATCGTTTTTCGACACATTATAATGCCGGGCCACCACCTTTTGGATGTCCTCGATGCGAACCCGCTTTTGTTCGCCCGACTGTACAAGGTGCCCGAGCATTTTTTCAATCGCTTCGACCTCAACGGGGCCTTCGGAAAAGCGATGTTGAATTAAAAGCTGATTGAACGCTCCCTCAAGGTCACGGCCGGATGATGCGACTTTGCCGGCAACGAAATCCAGAATGTCGTTTGGAATATCCAGTTTTGGATCGTCTTTTTGAGCGTGTTTATAACGCAGGTTCAGCATGGTTTGGCGCATCTCCAGGTCAGGAGATTTAACCTCAAGGGCAACGCCACCCTGCAGCCGTGAGCGTACCCGCGCATCCAGAGATTCAAGTTCGGACGGCGGACGGTCAGCCGCTACAACGACCTGTTTGGCGCTATCGATTAAGGCGTTCAACAGGTGGCAGAACTCCTGTTGAATGGATTTGCCTTGAAGAAACTGCATATCATCAATCAAAAGTAGATCGATATCGCGCAGGCTTTCCTTGAAAGATAGGGCGCTGGAATCCCGGATCGCGGATGCAAAGCGCCACATGAAGTACTCGGCAGTGAGATAGAGGATTTTGATGCCGCTGTTGCGGGCGTTAGCGCCCCAAGCAATGGCTTGCAGCAAATGTGTTTTACCCAGGCCAACATTAGCGTGGATGAAAAGCGGGTTGAACCGGGCCGCCGCACCATCGGCTTCGGCCACAGACCGCGCCGCCGCGCAGGCCATCCGGTTTGAAGCGCCTTCAACAAAAGTTGCAAATGTGAAATTAGGATCGAGGGGAGACCCGGCGAATCCAACAGCACCTTCAACTGCCCCACTACGGCGATTATTCGATAGACGGGTGTTTCGAGCAACTGCTCCATCTCTATTCATGGTCATGGAATTTGATGTGGTACTGGTAAATTGAATCTTGCCATCAACCATATTGGCGCCCATGGATGTCTGTCCTGCTGATATATCCGTTGCATAGGCCAATTGAGGGTTCGGTTGTGGGGTTGCTTCACCATTTTCGCTGTTTGCGGCGCGTACAGCGCTCCGCACGACGATATCGATGCGCAGAATCTCCGGTGATTGCTTTTGCCAGAGTTCCAGCAAAATCTCTTTGTAATGGGTTCTGATCCAGCTTTTCAAAAATGTTGTTGGTACTGAAATAGTGAGCTGACTTTTTGATATTGTTTCAAGACGGCAGCGCCCAAACCAGCTGGCAAATGACTCCTGACCCAAGCGGGCTTTCAGTTGAGCGAGGATGCGCTCCCATTTTTGTACTTCTTTAGCACCGACGGTTGGTCCGGCCTGAGAGGCGCTGATCGTTTTTACAGGTCTATTGCCCCCAACTGCATCGTGCACCGAAGTGCGGCCAGATCCAGAGTTGTCCTTTGTAGCCCTGCTTACCGGTCTGTTTTGTTGTCCAATTGTAGCCTTTGAAGGCCCTTGATTAATTTTATTTTCTGGATTTCCAGCTGAAGTTGCCATTCTGCATCCGTAACAAGTCTGAGTTTATCGAAGAGATAGGCCTAAAGGCTTGCCCCCGTATCTAAGTCAGCCGCAATTTATGCGCTGACCAAATTCGACATTCAGATTATTCGTGTGTTGTTTCGGATGGATCCCAATTACTGACTACGTTCCCTGGCTTCCCAATATTCCCCATTTTCATCATTTGCCTGCCTCCAGTTTGGTCTTTGACCATAATTGTTATGAGCATATTGCTCTTATTTCCTGTTTGGGTTGTTACCCATGTTATTTCCGCAGTTTTGAGATTTTTCCCAGTGCGACGTGATGACCCTAAGATACCCTAACGTCATCACTACGCTTTGGGCCAGTTAATCTAATTCAGTCGACCATCTCGATGGACGCCGTAGACACAGTACAAGTTTAAGTTTGTTGCCAGGGAAGACCAGCCGCCTTCCAGCCATTTGATGTTCCCCTATGGCGGTTTCCGTTGAGATCACCCTCGAACCCACCAGTAATGTTATATGTATTTGGATATCCCATCGCAGTCATCGCCTTGGCTGCAGCAAGGCTGCGAACGCCAGAGCGGCACAGAAAACAAATGTTGGTTTGTTCATCAGCGCCCATTTGATCAAGTTTATTTTTCAATGTTTCGTCAAATCCGTGATTAACGGCCATATTCGGAAAAACTTGCCATTCCAACGTGACAATTGGTTTCATCTCTCCGTCTAATTTTGGAAGGCCAATGAAGGCCCATTCAGCACGGGTGCGCACATCCACCAGTATCGCGCCACCACTCAACATGTCCCAACATTGTTCAGGAGAGAGGTCGCCACCATAGGTCATTGCAATAGTATACCTTTCGACGGGAACAGCCCGTCGGTTGAACTTCCAAAAAATTTTCTAAATGCCGAAAGCTTAATATAAACCCTCGGCGATGCCGCATAAAACTAAGAATTCACAATGTATCTAATGATTGATACTTGTTTTCTACTACAACCGGTTCGACTATCTATTTACTACAGCACGAAGTTGTAATTCGTAATTCCCATTCTTACAGAAGCCAACATATACAAGGGTTTTGAGGGGTTCAAGCCATGGTGACGATGAATCTCGCGCGACCTGTCTTGTATAAAAAAAATGCGACCGTGTTGCAAAAAATATTCGCTCTGAAAAATGCTTTTGAATCAAGCCGAGTCTAAGGGTGATTTCTCCAAATTCCGAAAATTGGGACCGCAGTGGATTTTTTTATGCCTTACCCCCTATTGACACTTGATTCATGGCTAGAATCGCCTTTCGAGGAATGTGTGTCGCAATCAACCTTCTGTAATGCGTTGAAATATATAGGTTTTATTGAACACAAAAACGTCATAATTTGGTAAGCGGAAATCGGTCGCTTTGGCTCATGAATCCCATTTTCTAATGAAAATGATGGATAATCAGCTCGTTCACAGATTATACCGTTGCGATTGCAGTGATGCGTGTTGGCAGCTGAGGCACCAAAAAAAAGACCGCATGCATTTGGCTTGCGGTCTCGATTGAACTTCAAAGATGATATTCAGTAAATATTTAAAATATATCTACAATAGTACTTTTTAACTTACTATCCGAGCGCTTTTACACGAGCAGAAAGGCGAGAAATCTTTCTGGAGGCAGTATTCTTGTGAATAATACCCTTGGATGCTGATTTCATCACAACTGGCTGTACCAGTTTGAGTTGAGCCTGTGCTGCGGATTTGTCACCCGCGGTGATGGCTTCTTCCATCAGGCGCAACTGGCCGCGCATGTTTGTGCGGCGGGATTTATTGACGGCCGTCTTGCGGGCCATTTTGCGAGTGGCTTTTTTTGCCGATGATGTGTTGGCCATGAAAAGCCCTTTCCGTATCGAAATTTTGTGCTGTGCCAGTTGCGCACCTTGCAGGCGCAGACGAAAGCATTGCTCTCGTAAGAGGCAAAGTTTGCGGTGGTATAGTGCCGGTGGTTTAGGCCGTCAACCGTTACTTATTGGTTTCTGAACTGAGGACTTCTTTTTTCGATGAAGGCATTCATACCTTCATCCTGATCGTCGGTGGCGAACAGGGAGTGAAAGAGCCGTCTTTCAAACAATACACCTTCGGCCAAAGTTGATTCATAAGCCCGATTAACGCTGGCTTTTGTCATGGCAACGGAGGGTTGCGAGAAATCCGCGATCTTGGCGGCTGCGTCCATCACGGTTTCCATCAGGTCGTTTGATGACACAACGCGGGACACCAACCCGCAACGTTCCGCTTCTTCGGCATTCATCATCCGGCCCGTCAGGCACATGTCCATGGATTTTGATTTCCCGACAAACCGTGTCAGCCGTTGTGACCCACCCATGCCAGGCATGACGCCCAGCGTTATTTCAGGCTGGCCGAATTTTGCGCTGTCGGCCGCAATAATAAAGTCGCACATCATTGCCAGTTCACAACCTCCGCCCAGGGCATAGCCGGATACCGCTGCGATCACCGGTTTGCGAACTCTTGTCAGCCCGTCCCAACCGGCAAAGAAATCCTGATCAAAGGCATCAATGTAGGAAAGAGGTTGCATCTCTTTAATGTCAGCACCGGCAGCAAACGCCTTTTCGGAACCGGTGATAATAAGGCAACCGACCTTTTCATTGGCATCGAAATCCTGGGCGGCCTGCACGACTTCACCTATGAGTTGCGTATTAAGAGCGTTTAATGCTTTGGGCCGGTCGAGTGTGATGACTCCGACTTTGCCTTTGGTTTCAACTTTGATTGTTTCGTAGCCCATGGCCGGTCCTGTTGTTGTATATTGTGTTATTCCATCTCACCATCGAGCCAGCCAATAATGTCACATGCGGATTGGATGGTCTCATCAAGCGAAGGATAGATGTTGCCTGAATAAAAGCCGATTGGAAACCACCCTTCGTTGCTCTCCACATCGCGGCGGTATTCTTCAAATCCAAAAGTTCCGTCAGGACGTTTGAAGAAGTCCACACATATTGTGTCTCCTGTCATATTGACAGACTTAACGACGACCCCGAGGCTTTTTGATCGGCGATAAAGGGTCATTCCAACCTACTTTTGGCACTTACCGCAATAAAATGTGCTGCGTCCCGATTGTACAATGCGCGAGATGGTGCCGTTACATTGCGGCTTTGCGCAATCCTCGCCTTCCTGATCATAGACGGCAAATGAATGCTGGAAATAACCAAGCGTCCCGTCGGTTTGCGCGTGATCCTTTAACGATGAACCGCCTGCTTTAATGGCGTCGCTGATAACCTCTTTAATATGGTCTGTAAGAAGAGTGGCGCGTTCTGTTGGCCTCCCGCTCTTCAAGACAAGCGTTGAAGAGCGGCGTTTGGGGGAAAGACCCGCCCGCCAAAGTGCTTCGCACACATATATATTGCCGAGGCCGGCGATGACCCGCTGGTCGAGCAGTGCCGCTTTCAATGGAGAGGTTCTACCCATGAGTTTTGAAGCAAGTTCTTGCGCACTTAGCGCGTTGCCCACCGGCTCAACCCCGAGATTTTCAAACATCGGGTGATCATCAAGGGCGTTGCGCGGGGTCATCAACATGAAACCAAAGCGCCTTGGGTCATTATAGATGACCCGAGCGCTGCTTCCTTTGGCCGTTTTCAGATGAAAGGTCACATGATCATGGGCTTCAAGGCGGTTCCGCTCGTGGTGGAAATCGCCTGGTGTTTTATCGGAGGTGGTTTCTTCTTGGGTTCTAAAAGAGCCGGACATGCCCAAATGCATGATGATGACATTGCCGTCTGCCAGATCGACAAGAAGGTATTTGGCGCGCCTGCCAACAGATGTAATGCGCTTACCTTCAACGGCGGTTTGAAAGTCATCGGGGAAAGGAAATCGCAGATTGGCGCGGCGCAATTCCAGCCTCTTGACAATTGCGCCTTCCATGACGGGGGCAAGGCCCCGTCGAACGGTCTCAACCTCCGGCAGTTCAGGCATCGAGTTTAAACATGCTGGCCGCCGTTAACATGCACTTCAGCACCGTTGACGTAGCTTGCGGCGTTGGAACACAGGTAAAATATCGTGTCCGCAACCTCGGTCGTTTCCCCCAAGCGCTGGAGGGGAATGTCTTTGATCATGTCTTCGGTGCCGGGAGAGAGTATGGTGGTGTCGATTTCCCCCGGCGCGATTGCGTTGACCCGGATACCGTGAGGCCCGAAATCTGCCGCCATCTCGCGGGTCAAAGATGCAAGCGCTGCCTTTGAAGTTGCATAGGCACTTCCGGCAAACGGGTGAACACGGCCACCGGCAATAGATGTGACATTCACAATCGCTCCTTTGGCGGCATTGAGTTCGTCAAACAGGCCACGGGCCAGCAGGATGGGGGCAAAGAAATTGACCTGAAAAACCTGCCGCCACACCTGCATGGGTGTATCGATGGAATTGGGGCGTTTCCCTTGCGCCAATTTCGGCGAAATACCTGCGTTATTGACCAGCGCGTGGAGCCTGCCCCCTTCTTCTTCGAGCCTGTTGCGAATGTCGGCCACCGCAAGCCCAAGGCTGTCAGCGTCGGCCAGATCAACCTGAATATGATTGGCAGCCCCTTCCGGCCACGGGCAATTGGCGTCAAACGCCTGCCGAGACAGGGTGAAGACCCGCCATCCTTCGCTGGAAAAGCGACGAACGGCAGCGTGGCCAATTCCCCGGCTGGCACCGGTCAGGACCAGTGTTTTGCGCCCGTTATCTTCGTTTGCTGTGTTGGTATTTTGCGCCATAGAAGTTATCTAGGCGAAGAAGAGGGCTTTGCATATGGGTCCGAGCCAACAAAGGGAGAATTCGATGTCGACATCAGCATCAAACAGCGGTGGGTATGTTCTGGCGATTGACCAAGGGACGACATCGTCACGGGCAATTATATTTGATGTTGATCAGAAGATCGTTGCCAGTGCGCAGCAGGAGTTTACCCAATATTTCCCGAAGTCCGGCTGGGTTGAGCATGATGTAGAGGAAATCTGGGAAAGCGTGATCAATGTCTGTCGAAATGCGCTGTCCAACGCTGAACTTACCGCAAATGATATTGCCGCAATTGGCATAACCAATCAGCGGGAAACCACACTGGTCTGGGATCGGGAGACCGGCAAAGCGGTTCACAACGCTATAGTATGGCAGGACCGTCGCACATCGCAGTTTTGCTCTGAGTTAAAAGAGAAAGGCCACGAAGAGGACGTCACCGCCCGTTCTGGTCTTTTGCTGGACCCCTATTTTTCCGGCACAAAACTGCGCTGGATACTCGATAACGTCGAAGATGCCCGTGCGGGTGCCGAATCCGGGCAATTGATCTTTGGCACGGTGGACACATTTTTGATCTGGCGGCTTACCGGCGGAAAGCGGCACGTGACCGACGCAACCAATGCCGCGCGTACACTCATGTATAATATTGGCGAGAATTGCTGGGACGATACCTTGCTTGAGATATTGGGTGTCCCTTCTGGCATGCTGCCCGAAGTATTGGATTGCGCCGCCGATTTTGGCATTGTTGATAAAGATATTCTGGGGGCGGAAATCCCGGTATATGGCGTTGCCGGGGATCAACAGGCCGCAACCATTGGCAATGCCTGTTTCGAACCGGGCATGTTTAAATCAACCTACGGCACAGGCTGTTTTGCACTGCTGAACACCGGGACTGACCTTGTTACATCGAAAAACCGAATGCTGACGACAATCGCCTATCGTTTGAATGGCGAAACGACATACGCTCTGGAAGGGTCCATCTTCATGGCGGGGGCCACCGTGCAATGGTTGCGGGATGGATTGAAAGTTCTTGAAGACGCCAGCCAAAGCGGCCCGATGGCCGATGAGGCGGATGAGGAACAGTCGGTCTATATGGTGCCGGCCTTCACAGGCCTTGGTGCGCCCTATTGGGATGCGGATGCACGGGGCGCAATTTTCGGCATGACGCGGGGGACCGGGCCAAATGAACTGGCAAAGGCTGCCCTCCAGGCGGTTTGTTATCAAACCCGCGACCTGCTGGAAGCGATGAAAGCCGATTGGGCGGCAAGTGGTGGCAGCGCGCAAGATACCGTATTGCGCGTCGACGGGGGCATGGTGGTGTCGGATTGGACCATGCAATTCCTCGCCGATATTCTCGACGCACCGGTGGACCGGCCAACAATCCTGGAAACAACAGCGCTGGGCGTTGCATGGCTGGCGGGTGCGAGAGCCGGTATCTGGCCCGATGAAGCCGGGTTTGCCAAAACCTGGGCCCGTGACGAACGGTTTGAAGCAAATATGTCGGATGAAGAACGAAACACCCTATATACAGGCTGGAAAGATGCAGTGCGGCGCACGTTATCGACCAACTGACTATCACCAGTATGTGATCTGGTCACTCGCCCAGTATATATTCATCGGTTTACCTGCAGTGCAATGGCAGAAAATCCCGACCCTAAAAATTGGACAGGTGTACAAGAAGCGGCCTGTGGTCAGACCGTCTATTTCAACGCATGGAGCGGGTCACAGAATATCAATGATTACATCGCCTGGGCCGGGCGTGAGTTAAAAACCCGCTACGGTGTTACCGTTGAACACGTCAAGCTCGATGATACGGCCAATGCTGTAGCAACCGTGATTGCCAAAAAACTGCCGGTAAGGATGAAGATGGTCGTATTGACCTGATCTGGATCAATGGTGAAATTTTTGCGTCCATGAAACGACAGAACCTGTTGTTTTCGCCCGGCTGAGCAGATCAATTGCCAAATTGGCAATATGTTGATGTTGAGAACAAGCCAACGATCACCGTCGATTTCACCATTTCCACTGAAGGAATGGAATCCCCCTGGGGTGGTGCTAAATTGATATTTTTCCATGACACTGCGCGAGAGAAATCCGGTGAAGTGCCAAATTCAGTTCGCGAACTTGTTAAGTGATCCGCTGCCAACAAAGGCCGCTTTTCCTATCCCGCTCCGCCGTCCTTCATCGGTTCTTCTTTTTTGAAGCAGGCACTTTCAGAAGTGATCAAGGAGCCAGGAAAATTATTGCAGCCGGTTAAGACGAATGAATTCCTTCAGGTTACTCAACCGCTGTTCAAGCTTCTTGATGAACTGCATCCCAATATGTGGCGTAGCGGTCGCGCCTATCCCAAAAACTATCCGGCCATGTCTCAGATGTTAGGGGACGGGGAACTGGATATCATATTTGAGTTCAACCCGGCGGATGCGTGCAGCGCGATCGCCCAGAATAAACTTCCCGACACTGTGCGCTCCTTTACATTTTTAGGTGGTACATTGGGCAATACCCATTTTGTCGCTATTCCTTATAACGCGACTGCAAAAGCCGGCGCTCTTCTGCTTGCCAATTTCCTGATTACTCCGGAAGCGCAAATGCGCAAACAGGACCCGAATATTTGGGGTGACCCGACCGTGCTGAATGTTGCAAAGATGAATGATGAAGATAAAGCGCGTTTTGCAGCCCTTGACCTTGGTATTGCAACCTTGAAGCCCGAAGAACTCGACCCGATGTTGCCAGAGCCTCATCCCAGTTGGATGGTGGAAATCGAGAAAGAATGGACCCGCCGCTACGGTGCTGGTAACTAGTTCAAAACCACAAGATTTAGAAACCGGCCCATGTTGCGTTTTGCCCCGGCGCTAGCTGTTCTTGTACTGCTGGGCCCCGTGGTATTTGGACTGTTGGCAACAGTTTTACCGGCCTTTGGTTATTTACCTGCATTAGGCGGGTTTGAACTGACCTTTGCACATTTTGCAACCCTGCTTGAATTCCTCGGTCTTCGCAGGTCCGTTTTACTTTCTCTGGTAACAGGGCTCGGAACAACCGCAATAGCATTTTGCATTGTGGTGCTGTTTGTCAGTGGTTGGTATTGCACACGTGTGTTTTCACGCGTTCAGCATATTATTTCACCGTTGTTATCGGTCCTCCATGCAGCAGCAGCATTTGGACGGGCGTTTCTCATCGCACCGTCCGGATTTATCATGCGGATGATTTCTCCGGAATTGTCCGGACTTGCCGCCCCCCGGACTGGCTTATTTTGAACGACCCTTATGGGTTGTCGATGATGGCGGGTCTGATCGCCAAGGAAATACCGTTTTTACTCTTGGTGACATTGGCTGCACTTCCGCAAACTCAGGCCGGACCGTCAGGGCAAATCGCACGAACATTTGGGTATGGCCGCATATCCGGTTTTATATTTTTAACGTGGCCAGCCGTATACCGACAGGTGCGTCTTGCGGTTTTTGCCGTCATTGCCTAGGCCACATCTGTCTTCGATGCGGCGGTCATACTAGGGCCATCCACGCTACCGACACTTGCTGTACGTTTAACGCAATGGATGGGTGATCCTGATACCAACCTACGTTACGTTGCATCGGCGGGCGCTATATTACAGCTGGGTGTCACGGTGGGGGGCATTCTAATCTGGATTGGTTTGGAGAAAATGTGCGCGCGACGCAAGGAAGAGGCGGAAGCGATGCTTTATCAGGTGGGGCTTTCTGACTTTTACGACCGTGACCCGGCAACACTTTCCGGTGGACAGAAGGCGCGGGTTGCACTGGTGCGGGTACTGCTGTCTCAACCATCAACCCTGTTACTCGATGAACCGTTTTCCAAGCTGGATGCTGACAGGCGTGACAAGATAAGGGCGATTGTGTTTGAAGTGGCGAGCCGTCAAAACCTGCCGATCATTCTTGTCACCCATGATGAGGCTGACGCCGCTGCGGCTGGCGGATCGGTCTTGCGCCTCGACGGTTCCTAGCGTGAAGGATAAAGGTTGAATATGACGCGCGATATTCTTCCAGACCTTCCCGTAAAAAATATTCTACCCGGTGTTTTAAGCGCGCTGGAAGCGACTTCAAATCTGGTCATTATCGCCCCGCCCGGTGCGGGTAAGACAACGCTTGTTCCGCTGGCCCTGATCGATGCTGATTGGCGCCAGGGGCGCAAGATTATCGTGCTGGAGCCCCGTCGTTTGGCCGCCCGCGCGGCAGCAAGCCGAATGGCGTCTTTGCTTGGTGAAGCTGTTGGGCAACGTGTTGGTTATCGGGTTCGCTTTGACAGTAAGGTCTCGAAAGATACGATTATCGAGGTGGTTACAGAAGGCGTATTTACCCGTATGCTGGCGGATGATCCCGGCCTTGAAAAAGTCGCAACCGTGCTCTTTGACGAGTTTCACGAGCGAAGTCTGGACGGTGATCTGGTACTTGCGCTTTGCCTTGATCTACAGGCCGGGCTGCGAGACGACCTGCGGCTTATCCCCATATCGGCAACGATTGATGGTGCCGCAGTCGCCGACTTAATGGATGCGGAAGTTATCGAGAGTGAAGGGCGAAGTTTTCCCGTCGATATTACCCATGTGGATCGCCCACCAGCCCAACGAATTGAGCAACTAGTTGCACATGTCGTTAGGCAGGAAATCTCCACGACGCAACAGGGCAGTATTCTTGTGTTTCTACCCGGGCAGGGGGAAATTGAACGTACATATAAATTGCTTGAAGAAAAGCTGACCGGTGCGGTCTCGTTGCACCGGCTTTATGGTGCGTTGTCTCAGAATGAGCAGGACGCAGCCATTGCACCCGTAAAGGCCGGTGATCGAAAAGTGGTTTTATCCAGCGCGATTGCTGAAACCTCTTTGACCATTGAAGGCATTACAACCGTAATTGATAGCGGGTTGTCACGACAACCCGTGTTTGAACCGGCAACGGGATTAACCCGGTTGCAGACTGTTCGGGCATCGCAGGCGTCGGTTAATCAGCGGGCGGGGCGTGCGGGACGTTTGGGGCCGGGCAAGGCGATACGCCTGTGGCATGAAGGGCAGACGGCGGCATTGCCAAAGCACACAATTCCGGAAATCCTCAATGCTGGTCTAACGTCATTTGTGCTCGATCTGGCTGAATGGGGCGTGACTGATTTTGCTCAGCTTAAATGGCTCGATCAACCGCCAGAACCAGCAGTTAATGAAGCACGAAAAAAGCTCGTTACCATTGGAGCCCTGAGCAAGGAACACCAGATTTTACCCCATGGCAAAGCCATACGAAGCCTGCCGATGGATCCGTCATCGGCCAACTCGGTATTATCTGCAGCACAATTATCGCCACAAGCCGCCAATCGTGCGGCATTGCTCTCGTTACTTCTCCAGGAAAGAGGGGCGGGGGGCTGGTCGGTAGACTTGAGCGAGCGGGCAGACAGGGTGTTGCAGGATGGCTCAAAGCGGAGTGAAAAATTGCGGTCCATGGCGGGCTCAATTGCGAAAAGAGCGCACTCATTGGCCACTGCTGAGTCCGGTGGTCCCCCGGGTGACCACATAGAAGATGGTGTATTGCTCGCATTTGGTCGCACGGATAGGATTGCACAAAAACGCGGGCAAGGCCCCGACGGGACAGTCAGGTTTCGACTGGCAAACGGGCGCGGTGCGCAATTGGACGGCAGTGATAATCTGGCAACAAGCGACTATCTTGTCGTCTTGGATATGGTTGGGCGGGCAGGCGCCGCGCGTATTACATCCGCCGTGCCGCTCATTAAGAACGACCTGAGCATTTATTTTACGAATGACATTACAAGGCAGGAAAAGACCCATTTCGATGTCAAAACCGGGGCATTTAAGACCTACCGGTCACTCATGCTGGGCGCTTTGGAACTGGAAAAACCTGTACTGGTTAAAGACCTTTCCGTTGATTACTCAATGGCGCTCGGCGACGCGATACGCGAACACGGATTGTCCCTGTTGCCATGGCAAGACCGGGTAATCGAACTGCGGCAAAGATTATCACTGCTTCACAATCATCTGGGCGACCCTTGGCCCGATGTTAGTGATGATGCGCTTTTAGCAAACCTTGAAATCTGGTTGCTGCCTTATCTTGAAGGTGTAACCGCACTTTCTCAGTTGAAAGTGGAAACTCTTCAGGACGGCTTGATGCAGCTCGCCGGTTACCCTTCAAACGGTGAACTGGTCAGGCTTGTCCCCTCGCATTTTGATGCGCCGAGCGGGTCGCGTGTTCCCCTTAGTTACGAAAAATCGGAGCAGGGAAAAGTGGTGTTGGGAATCAGGCCGCAGGAATTGTTCGGCCTTGATGTCCATCCAAGCGTGCTTGACGGGAAGCTTCCTCTCGAGATCGAACTCCTGTCGCCCGCCGGACGGCCAATACAAATTACCCAGGACCTGCCAGCCTTCTGGCGTGGGTCATGGCGCGATGTGCGGGCAGACCTGCGAGGACGATACCCCAAACACCCATGGCCTGAAGACCCGATAAATGCGGATCCAACCAAACGGGTTAAACCGCGTAAAAATTAGCCATTACCGGCGTAAGACCACCGTCATGTGAATAATGATAATAACCGCACCGATGCCAACTAGATTTGGAATTAAGTCGCGTAACCGGCAATGGCCCGTGGAGAAGAAGGATTGTTCAATTTCCAAAAAGACGGAAAATAAAAATACACCCGCTGCAACTGTCAAAAGCCTGTATTGGCGAAAGGCCGCCGCTGCCACCAAACATAATAGCCCATATGAAATAATATGGCGGAGATTGAAAAACGCGCTTTGCACATTTCCCGAATTTGCCGTCAGATCACATTGTTGGTCAGAAAAGGTAAACCCGGATCGAACCGGTTCATAGACCAGCGCCAGAACGGTTAAGGTCACAAGCGGCAACCATCTTTGCATTTGGTGGAGGTAGGACATATGGCTCCGCGCATATTGATTTTATGGGGCAAAGTTACGACCAACATAGGTTCCCCAGAAATGGCTTGGTCAAAGGTGTGGCAAACTGACCGGGATTTTTATTGAGATACTGCGTTAGACTGGGCCGGATTCTGGAGAGTGCTAGATGAACAAAGAAATCTATGAGCAGGTAATACCCAACCGGGCGCTGATCCGCCTGCGCTGGTATGCGATAATCGGGCAGGTTGGCGCGGTATTGGTTATTGTTTTTGGGTTTCAATACCCGCTGCCCTGGGAAATCTGCCTCGCGCTTATCGCCGTATCAGGGATTTTGAACGTCTATCTTGCCCAGCACTATAAGGTCAGCCACCGGCTTCCCAGCAATGGTGCATTTTCACTTCTTGCCTTTGATATTGTTCAGCTTGGTCTGCTGTTGCTGTTAACCGGGGGCTTGCAAAACCCGTTTGCGATCCTGTTGCTGGCACCGGTTGTTGTTTCGTCAACGTCGCTTGGTCAATGGCATATCGTGATGCTGGGCATTCTTGCGGTCGCCGTTATTACGGTGATTGCATTTTTATATCTGCCATTGCCCTGGGACCCGCAAACACCATTTAATTTGCCGTTTTTATATATTGCAGGCGTTTGGGTCGCGATTGTTTGCACGCTCGCATTTACCGCGATTTATGTATTTCGCGTGGCGGAGGAAGCGCGCAAGCTTGCGGATGCTCTGTCGGCGACCGAACTGGTGTTACAGCGCGAACAGCATCTTTCAAACCTTGACGGTTTGGCCGCTGCCGCTGCCCATGAACTTGGTACACCGCTGGCTACAATCGCGGTTGTTTCAAAAGAAATGCTGCATGATTTACCGCAGGATAGTGCGATGCGGGAAGACGCGGCCCTGCTTCGGGACCAAGCCCAGCGTTGCCGTGATATTTTGCAAAAATTCTCCTCGCTCTCGATCGAAAACGAGGGAATTCTGGAAAAACAGAGCCTTCTGGTTCTGGTGGAAGAAGAGGTGGCACCGCTTAGAAATTTTGGCGTCGATATCGATATACAAAAGCTGGGGGATGAGGATACACATCCCGAAATCGCGCGTAACCCGGGCATCCATTACGGGTTGGGCAATCTGATCGACAACGCTGTTGATTTTGCGGAGAAAAAAGTGGTTGTCGCTTTGCGCTGGGATGACCGTCAAATCCATATCGAAATCAGCGATGACGGCGCGGGTTTCCCGGGCAATATTCTTGATCAACTGGGCGAACCTTTTGTGACCGGGCGCAAGGGGGACAAAGATACGCAGCAACGGGGTATGGGGCTTGGCCTGTTTATCGCCAAGACCTTGCTTGAACGCAGCGGTGCCGATGTTCGTTTCAGTAACCAGGAGGCCCTTGCGCCCCATCTAGACGGTGCTTTTGTAGGCGTCACCTGGCCAAGAGAGCGGATTGCCGTTTAGGAATTGATCATTGATATTGGGTGCGACGTTTGCGCACGCGAAAATTGTATTGAATGACTTATATTATGGGTCGAAGAGATTGAAGTGGAAACTGAAATGACTGCAACACCGGCTGATGATGAACTTATTGATGTTCAACCCACACTTCTGCTGGTTGATGATGACCGACCTTTTCTTCAACGGCTTGGCCGTGCCATGGAGGGGCGTGGGTTTTCCATCACCCTTGCTGAAACCGTTAGCGATGGGATTAAGCACGTTAGGAATGACGCGCCCGATTATTGCGTCGTAGATATGCGCCTTGAAGATGGGAACGGACTGGATATCGTCAGCGCCTTGCAGAAACAGAATGCGCAGACCCGTGTTATTGTCCTTACCGGATACGGAAATATTGCAACTGCTGTGACCGCGGTAAAACTCGGTGCGATTGATTATCTTGCAAAACCCGCGGATGCCGATGATGTTTATGCTGCTCTGATGCAAGATCCGGACGATAAGGCAGCGCCACCGGAAAACCCCATGTCTGCCGACAGGGTGCGATGGGAACACATTCAGCGCGTCTATGAATTATGTGATCGTAATGTCTCTGAAACCGCGCGCAGGCTTGATATGCACCGACGAACATTGCAACGTATTCTTGCCAAGCGTGCACCACGCTAATCTTAAATTATTCAAGTTCTGCGCTGTCCAACCCGGCATGGGCGCAACAGCGGGCAAGGCGTTGCGCACTGGATCGGGCAAACAAGAGATGTATGGTTTTGCGACGTGCAGCTGCCACTTTGTATTCAACAGGCTCCCGCAACATGTCTGCGCCATGGTCATCGGCTACCATGAAACCTTCGTCAGAAGGGAAAATTCCCACCGGCACGTCCGGTAGTGTTGCAAAGAGGAACCGATCACAAAATTCTCGATAATCCGGCCATTTATTGTCAGCCTTGAAATCAGCTATCGACGACTTGATTTCAATTATCGTAATGGCCCCTTTAGGAGATAAGGCAATTATATCGGCCCGCCTGCCAGTAGGCAGTGTCAACTCAGGTAATGTCACACAGCCGGATTGCGAGAAATACTGCTCTACCCCCTTGCGAATGGACAGCGCTCTTTGAGATTGTCGTCCGTCGACAAATGGGTTTTCAGGCTGAATGGCGACTAGGGGCATTAAGAATCGTGGCGGTTCTCGTTTTGTTTCAGCAATATTGTGTCTTGAGGCCCGTAGTTGTCAAATGATGTAATTTTATCGCATTCATCATAAAATTTGAGTGAAGCGGGTTTCCGTTACGTGAATCTGGTTGAGCGGGAGCCGTCCGGCTGATAGGACTCGCAAAAATTATGGTAAATAAAGCTTTTGGTAGTACGAAGTATTTATCAATTATTTACCATATTTCACTTTATGTCAGACTAAATTTGTTCGGGAAACGCACTTCATGAATTACCAAATCAAAATAATGCCCGCGTTGCGGTTGCGTCAGGGCTTTACGTTTCTGGCCCTGTGTTTTGTGTTGTTTCTGACAGCGTGTTCTTCGTCTGGAACCAATACCTCCGGATATACCGGTCCCTCAATTTCGTCCATAAGTGCCAAACAAAACTCTGCGGTTAAGGCTAAAAAATCTGCGCAAAAGAATGTTACGTTAGCTGAGAAAGAATTTGCCGCTCTCGAACGCCAGATTTCCAGGGATGAGAAACGGCTCGAACGTAAACGTATTTCCAAGAAAGCGAAAGCGCGTGCGGAAGCCCGTCTGATTAAGAATAGATCGAAACTCAAAGCAGCAAAACGTAAGGTCTCATCGTCCAAGCGGGCGATGAGAAGAGCTGAACGTAAGGAGAGACGTGCGACACGCACCGCTGATAGAGCCAAACGTCGCAAAGCCAGAGCGGAAAGAAGATTGGCTGCAGCCGAACAGCGTCGAGATGACCGGGAACAAAGATTAACGCGTGCTGAAAATATACGTCAACAGGAATTGGCGCAGAATGAAGCTGCCAGACCGGAAGGAAGAAAAGGTTTTCTACGCCGGCGTTTGTTCGCCAGTTCTGACCCTGCGCTGGAAAATATTGAAGATTATCGCGCCCGTGTCGACGGTGCGTTTGCGGTGGCCGCTATTCCGGTTGAGCAGATGAACAAACGCCTGCTTCGCCAGGAAGTGAAATATAGAACATCTCATAAACCCGGCACCATTGTTGTCGACCCTGGCTCAAAATATCTCTACCTTATCCAAGGTGACAGTCGCGCCATGCGCTATGGAATCGGAGTTGGCAAAGCAGGGTTTGAATGGTCAGGTTCTGCGCATATTGGCTGGAAACAAAAATGGCCGAAATGGACCCCGCCTGCTGAAATGATCCAGCGTCGACCGGACCTTGCAAAATGGGGTGCAGACAAGGGTGGCATGCCCGGCGGCGTCACCAACCCGCTGGGCGCGCGCGCGCTTTACCTGCACCAGGGTGGTGTTGATACTTTATACAGGCTGCATGGAACCCCACAATGGGAATCCATTGGCACTGCGGCTTCTTCCGGTTGTATCCGCCTGATGAACCAGGACGTGATTGATTTATACGAGCGGGTTCCAAACGGCGCGAAGGTTGTTGTTCTGTAACAATCTGGAACAACGAGGCATCTAAATTTAATCCGCCGGAGCCAGGCTTCGGCGGATTTTGTTTTGATTGTTACATTATCAATAATCGTAATTTGCGCGAAATGAAGCGTAAAACCTGCTTGCAATTCATGCTTCAACTCTTTACGAGAAACGCTGTTCGGGCCGATATGCCGCGAACATGCACCCGTAGCTCAGCTGGATAGAGCACCAGACTACGAATCTGGGGGTCGGGCGTTCGAATCGCTCCGGGTGCACCAATCTTTTCAAAGGCTTAGCAAGTTTGAATTGAGCGGTTAGTCTCTTTCTAGTCTCCAAAATCGTTGGTTTTTAAGAAAACTGACGTGGGTACGCGCTTGGCGAAATTCTGTAGACGTGGTATGATCGGCCTATAACCCAAATCATCTATGTCCACAAAAACCATTAAACTCTACAACGTGCTCGTCGATCTGAAAGTTGACCGCGAGACGGCAGAAGAAGCGATTGAACCCATTCTCACCAAAGAGGAAGCCTTTCAGACGCTCGCCACTAAGGAAGATATGCATCGGCAAACCAAATGGATCGTTGGTTCGTTTCTGGCTGTGTCGTTGGGCCAGATTGCGGTGATGTCCGGAATCATGACTTTGATTTTGCGAGCCTATCTCTAGCCTTGCCCTCAGAAGCCAAAATTGCCCCGTAACGGGGCATTATTGTTTCAGCAAGGAAAAGGTTCGGCCACCCCCCTTTTCAGGCGCCAGTGGAGTGTTTTGGGCGTCTCACGCAATACTGGGACGGTGACTTGGCCTTGGTTCAGAACTGGATCACTGGGAGTGATTGTTGGAGCTGATGGTTTTGTTGATTGCGCAGATGTTGGGCGTTGTCTTTGGGGTTAAACGTCAACTCGTAGTCAAAACGTATCAACATCGTTGACCGGCCTTGGTTTTCCTTTTTTGCTATCTTCATATTATTCTTGGTTGTTATTCCCTGCTTATTATTAGTGTCGGGATTTTTGACAACTGGATGTCGTGATACCCGACTTCAAGATGTCGGAATATCCGACATCTGAATGCTGCCTACTTTGCAGCTTTGAATACCTTGGCCTTGAGATTGATCTCATAGAGATTGGATCGGCCTTGATCCCGTTCGGGATTGCGGGAGTGCTTCGCTCCGGCGATCAGTTTGGTGACTTCCGTTTCGGTGAGATAATCGATGCGCTTGTTGTGTGCATCAATCGCCGAATCTGGATCATAGTCCGGTGGGGAAGTAGGAAGGTTTTTCAAACTTTGCCGGAAACTGGGATTGGCGGGTTGGGCCGAACGACGCTTGGAGCGTTGTTTCTTGGGAGGTGCCATGGCCTAACTTTGCCGGAAATACAGAGAACCGGCAATGTTTTGGATGGGGATAGCGGTTACGCCGCAAAGCGTTCAAGAAACAGTTTTGCCTTGGCCTTACTCTTGAAGTAACCGTGGATTGTTTCGTCACTGTGATACATGACCGTCACTCGAATACCGTCGAGCGGTTTTCCAGAATCCCCAGACTGTAATGAGATGCCCTCGATACCTGCCAATGCGTCATCAACATTGGAATACTCGTAAGGTTCACCATAAAGACCAACAACCATAATGGTGACGATCTCTTTTGAAAATTCGTTCATAGGCGGTCATTGTATCATGAAGATAAAAAACCCCCGATTAGTATCGGGGGGAGGATCGAAGTTGCCTAGCGGGCATGATGAACCTCATTTGATTGTGTTGGGAAAGAGCCAATGGGCTTTCCCAATCATACCATGTAGGTCGTCGGGAGTTCGTGTTGGCAGACGAATTGCGATAAGTACGAGCCGAAACAGAAGTGAAAATTGAACTGCGGGAGCAAATTTGTCTCCTCCCGCAATGGTGCGGTTAAACCCGATGCCCCATTCTTCGAAGAGAACGTCTGGCACTATTCACCCGTTTGGTTGTTCGTTTGCCGCTCCAACCTAAGTCCTTTTTGTACTCTTTTTTTCGAGATTTCATGTAGGCTTTCCGAGGGGGTCGGGTGGAACTACGACGCGCCGCACGCGTTGATTTCTTCTTGGAAAATAGTGAAAACATAAGAAGTCCTCCTGGTTTTGAACAAACCAATAGAACCTCTGACATTAGTGACAGTCACCGTTTGCTATGAGCAAGAAAAGCACCCACACCAATGGTATGAGTGCCTATGAGGGTTGATCACTTTTTCTTACACCACCAGTTCAACGCTGTAGCAGCCGCGTTGATCCATTAAGGATGCCAGCATTTCCAACTGCATCGATTGAATGGTGTCGGTTAAAAATGAAACCACTGTTCCCCGTCAGCATTCATGAGACAGAGGTTTGATTTTTCTTAAGAGATGATTTTGGTTCATCGAAGCCCTTATGGAGCGAAGATGAGACATAAATCAGGAACCCGAGGACCGGGTTCAGAGAAATTGATCCGAACTATCAAACGCAAGACCTGGACTTGTCCCGTATTAATTCCGCATCCTGTTCTCGTTTAACTCGTTTTTCGTTCAAATTTGATGGGCGACATTCCTCCTATTGCTGAGTGTCTTCTGCGGCTGTTGTAAAAGCCGTTGATGTATTGGAACAGGGCGTCGGTTGCTTGCTGTCGTGTTTGCCATGTGCCGCGCCAGATGAGTTCGGCTTTGAGTGTTTTGAAGAACGTCTCGACCACGGCGTTGTCCCAGCAATTGCCTTTTCGGCTCATGGACACTTTAAACTTCAGTTCACGCATTCGTTTTTGATAATCATGAGAGCAGTATTGACTGCCACGGTCCGTATGATGAATGCAGCCCGGCGGTGGGTTTCGAAGGGCCAAAGCCCGGTTGAGAGCCTGCAATGCCAAGTCTTTCTTCAACCGGTTGCTGACAGCCCAACCCACCACACGGCGTGAATGTAGATCGATCATCACTGCCAGATACAGCCAGCCCTCACGGGTCCAGATGTAGCTGATGTCACCTGCCCATTTCTGGTTGGGTTTATCCGCTTGGAAGTTCCGCCCCAGCAAGTTAGGCGCAATGTTGAAGCGGTGATTGCTATCGGTCGTAGCTTTGTATTTGCGTGTTCTGACCACTCGAATGCCGTTGTCGCGCATCAGGCGGCCAACACGGCGGTGACCAATAGCAAGGCCGGCTTCCTTCAACTCCTGCGTCATTCTCGGGCGACCATAACTGCCAAGGCTCAAGTGATGCTGTTCACGGATGTGCGCCAGAACCACCATGTCATCGCGCTGCCGTTGACTAACAGGGCGGTTGTGCCAGGCACGATAACCACGCGATGTAACATTCAGAATATGGCAAAGCCGATCCACCGGAACGTGTTTCCTGTGTTCTTCGACAAACGCAAATCTCACTTGCTTTGACCCGCGAAGAACACTGTTGCCTTCTTTAATATCTCCCTCTCCTCCGTGAGGAGACGAACCTCTCTGCGAAGCCGCTCATTCTCTTTGGCCAGATCAATATCAACCGATGGTGGAAGGTCATCAGGCCGGGATTGTTGTATCCATTTCGATAACGTCGAAAAGCCGACCCCCAAATCTGATGCCACTTGTTTCCGGGTAAGTCCGCTGGTCAGCGCAATACGCACCGCTTCACGCTTGAATTCGTCTGTGTGGCCTCGTGCCATAATAGTTCTCCTTGATGGGATTAATCCAATTCAAGGACACGGAACTAAACCGTGACAAGTCCACTTGTTGAAGCCAATGAACTTGAGGGAGTTCGCAACAATGTAATGGGTACAAAAACCCTCGCGGAAACAGCTGTCGCCTGTGGTGTAGAGCGCTTTACCATG
Source organism: uncultured Rhizobiaceae bacterium (assembly GCA_951813045.1). Classification (GTDB taxonomy): domain Bacteria; phylum Pseudomonadota; class Alphaproteobacteria; order Rhizobiales; family Rhizobiaceae; genus Pseudahrensia. The sequence goes on along the minus strand of CATOTF010000002.1, from coordinate 3,814,417 downwards.
ATTTCGACCGACAAAGCCGTCCGTCCAACAAATGTGATGGGAGCCACGAAGCGGCTTGGTGAGTTAGTCATCCAAAACCTGGCGGAAAGAGGCCATAATACGATCTTTTCCATTGTAAGGTTTGGCAATGTATTGGGTTCATCCGGTTCGGTTATTCCATTATTTAAAAGTCAGATTGAACGGGGCGGACCGGTTACGTTGACGCATAAAGATGTAACACGATATTTCATGACTATTCCCGAAGCTGCAAGGCTGGTCCTACTTGCCGGCTGCTATGCGGAAGGGGGCGATGTGTTTGTTCTCGACATGGGAGAACCGGTCAAGATATTGGATTTGGCTGTGCAGATGATCGAACATTCCGGCAATACGATCCGGGATGATGATAATCCAAATGGTGACATAGAGATCCGTTTGACCGGCCTGCGTCCTGGTGAAAAATTGTATGAAGAATTGCTCATTGACGCTGATAATCTGCCCACCCCCCACGCCAAAATATTGCGTGCACGTGAAAATACGCTGACCACACAACAATTGCTAAGCGTTCTAACCCAACTCAATCTGGCAATTGATACGCAAGATACTTCGATCATCAGACAGACATTGAGCAACTGGGTTGAAGGTTATCAGGCGCAGCCAGTTGATGACCGTTTGTCGGCCTAAAGCCTGTTTTTTACACTTCCAAAATGAGAACACGCGCCTGTATAAAAGCACAAAGCGTGTTGGGCGATTCCTATTCAAATTAATGCGCTCTAACCAAACAGTTTCCACATTTCTCATGAGCCGTTGTCCAAGTGAACCAACTGGCAGCTCAATGTGTGGGAGCAGTTTCAACGGCTTTCTTATGGTTACCAAACTCTTCCGCAATACCTAAAAAACAGCAGTAAATTGTCGTGATAACGTGGAAAATTCTGAAACTTGTTTCAATTACAAAGGGTAGCAGGAAATCACGCTATTAGCGCGATTGGGCAAACTGAAGCAGGGTAAAAAAATGGCATTTTTCAGGAACTGGCAAGGTAATGCATCGAACCGTGGCGATTGGGTATTCGGAAATTCCCGAGATGACACCATTAATGGTTTGGATGGCAACGACTGGATTTGGGGCAGGTCCGGCAATGACATTTTGAACGGCGGGCGCGGTAATGACAACTTGTTTGGCGGACGTGGTAATGATCAGTTAAACGGCGGACTTGGTAACGATCGTTTATTCGGCGGCTGGGGCAATGACCAGCTTAATGGCGGTGATGGAAACGACCGTTTGTATGGCGGGCGCGGAGATGACCGGCTTGACGGCGGCGAGGGAAACGACCGTCTATTCGGCGGCTGGGGCAATGACCAGCTTAATGGCGGTGAAGGAAACGACCGTTTGTATGGCGGGCGCGGTAATGACCAGCTTGACGGCGGCGAGGGAAACGACCGTCTATTCGGTGGCTGGGGTAATGACCAGCTTAATGGCGGTGAAGGAAACGACCGTTTGTATGGCGGGCGCGGTAATGACATTCTCAAGGGCGGCTCGGGTTATGACCGTGTCTTCGGTGGACGCGGTGACGATACATTCGTCTACACTTATGGTGAGAATATAGATGCAAAAGACAGATATTACGGCGGACGAGGTGAAGACACACTACGTCTCGAGTTTACAGCTGAAGAATGGGAAGCCCTGAACAGCGACGGTAATGATCTGGCCAATGAGTTGATCGAATTTCAGGACTTTATTGCTGCCCGTGTAAATGAGGAGACGGGCGAAGCAGGTCGCGGTGCATTTCAATTTGAAGCAATTGGCCTGAGAGCCGGACGTTTTGAGAATCTTGAAGTAGTTATTGACGGCGAAGTAACAGATATCAACAATAATCTCGTTGTTGCCCAGGACGATGTTGCAGAAGTTTTGGCTGGCGGAGAAGTCCCTGAATTCAGCGCAGCTTTTGCATTCGCATCTGTTAGCCGAGCGGATATCTCAGTCAATGACGGGTCAAGAATTGATGTCCTTGCAAACGATGAAGCAAATGACGGTGTCGCGTCGGTAAGGATTGTAGAAGGGCCAGAAGCGGGTCGTGTTGTTGTCAATGCGGACAATAGCGTCTCCTTTGATGCAAATGGAGAATTTGCAGCACTTGCCGTAGGCGAGGTACGCACTGTCACATTTACTTATGAAACTACCGATGTTGACGGTGACGCAGACCAGGCAACTGTATCTGTTGATGTAGTGGGTGTGAACGATGGTCCAACCGCTACTGATGTCGAAGTTACACTTGGTGAATCCGATTCAGATGTCGAAGGTTTCACCGCCGAAGCAGAAACATCGCAGGTCCGTAATGCCGGCGCGTTTTACGTGTTTGATTACGATGCGGGCACACTTTCCGACATTGCACGGACAACCGGTAGCTTGAATTTCGCAGAAGTTGCACCTGAAAACGGTGTAATCCTCCACTTGAATCCAAATACAAATGGGTGGGTCCTGTCAGCGGCAAAAGTGTCCGACGGAACACTTACTGAGGTCGACCCAGCATCTATTTCATTAGGCGGATACGATGGAGGAAGTTTTGCATTTGAAAACACCTTAATTGTACAAGATACAGCTGTGGGCGTGGCTGTTGATCTGCAAATCACAGATGTCCCAACCCCGGACGGATTGGCCGATTTTGCAATCATCTTAACTGGCGTAGATTACGACGGGTCTGATGGAGTAATCGTTGCTGATGTTGAAACTGCTTCAGGAAGCGTTGCTCCAAGCACATCTGTAAACGCAGAAACAGATTCGATCACTATCGTGGCCGACGCATCTGATATCGATACTTCCGACGTATTAACCTACACCATTGATGACACCGGCCTGCTCGGTTCGGTTGTTAACAACGGTGACGGTACATTCACCTATTCGCAAGATAACCAGTTCGGCAATTTGTCAGTTGGTCAAACAGCGACGGAAAGTTTCACCTATACAGTAGAAGACGGGAATGGCGGTTCTGCAACCGCAACTGCCACAGTCACGGTACAGGGTGAAAATGACAACCCAGATGCGCAAGCACTGAGCGGCGAAGTCATCGCAAGGGGCGAAGGTGTACCCGGTTTCGAAACGGAAGTCGGGCCAAACGTTGCTGGAAACGCAGGCCTTTGGTTTGTTACGGATTATGAAACCGGCGAAACCACAACGGTGGTTCGCACCACCGGGGCGTTGACATTCGAAGATGTCGCTCCGGAAAATGGCGCAGTTGTTCAAATCAACCCGAACTCAAGCAACTGGGCCATCGAAGCTGCAACTTACACATCCGGTGTACGAAATACACTGGATCCGGAAAGCTTTTCTGTAACCGGATACGACGGTGCCAGCTTAATCCACAACGGTGTGTTATTCCTGACAGAGCCGGGTTCCGGTATCGGCGTGTCTTTCAGCGCACAAAACGTTGAGACACCTGATGGAACGGCAGATTTTAACTTCAATTTTGAAGGGCTGTCCTACCTTGGCGCCGGTAACCCAATTGAAGTTTCACTCGAAAGCGCAACAGTTACCGTACCACGAACCGCAGCGGACACAGACCTGATTTTGTTCGCTGACGCGACAGATCAAGACGACGCTGATGTATTGACATTCTCAGTGGATACGGAAGGGACGCGGGGCAGCGTCACAGGCAATGGCGACGGTTCCTTCCAGTACTCAACTGATGGCCAGTTCGACGATCTGATGTTTGGCGAAACATTCACAGATACATTCACCTACACCGTGGATGATGGAAATGGTGGCCAGGATACCGAACTGGTATCAATCATCGTCAATGGAATTGGAACGGAGCTGATAGAAGAAGATATTCTCACCATCGAAGATGGGGCGCTGATCATCTAACTGCAGTTTGGAATTCGCAGATCTATATCTTCATTCTACAAACTAAATGCGGCGTTCGGATTTCAAAATCCGGACGCCGTTTTCAGTAACTGCGTTTAAAAATTGCCGAGATGCTTCACAGGATATCAAGCGATACTTTTACACGGTCCATTACGATTGAAGAGGTAAACTTACTCACATTAGGTTCATCAAACAGGTATTCCTGAGTGAACATTTCATACGCCGTAATATCTGAAACAACTACGATTAGAATGAAATCAGCTTCACCCGTTGCGTAATAACATTGCTGTACCTCTTCTGCATTTTTCATCCTCTTTTTGAATGTATCAAGATGCAAACGGCTTTCACGCTCAAGCTTAACCTGCACGACGACCATCGTTTCTTTACCCAATTTTGACGGAGAAAGAACAGATATATCTTTTTCAATTATACCCGTATCGCGCAGTTTTTTAATGCGTTTTTGAACAGCTGGTGGAGAAAGCCCAATCTCATAACCAATCGCTTCGGCTGTTAGCCGAGCGTTCGATTGCATCAATTGGAGAATTTCGAGGTCTTTGTCGTCCATACTCTGATTTAGATCAATTATGGAAAACGCAACAAGCTTTTATAGCGCGATCCCATAAATTTTAACTAGTTCCCGCGATCCCAGTACTGCCGTCCGAACTAATCCTGTCATTAAGATCGAATTGCACTTGAGTTTTGTATTGTGGTTCGCCGGGTGTTGAATTGGTCGCTCACTGGTCTTCAAGACGATCCTCAAACCATTGCAGTACTGTATCTGCCCAATTGCCTGGTGCGCCGTGGCCACCTTCGTGCAGCATCAAGTCGAGGCGGCCCCCCGCCTGACATTTTTCCCAATGGCGCCACCACTGGTTATTCTTTACATATGATTTGGATGGTTGGCGGTTTGTGCAGCCGTTAGCGTCACGCAATATTTTCAACGACTGCCACACGTCCCCCTGTGCGACCTTACCGCCAAAAATCGGCCGTCCCTCTAATGGAACAGTTCGATCATTCCAACCGTGGGTATGGAATAAATCAACGGGGCCAAGACATTTTTCCGGAAGATCATCCCAAAACGCCCCTGCAGAAGGTGCGTAAGCCCGTGCAGATTCCGGGGCGTGACAAGCTATATCCCACGCCATCGACCCTCCACGCGAAAAACCTGTCAGTAGAAATTTTGATCGCTCCACGCCAAATTTCACCGAGGCATCATCCATAACGGCGTTTATAAACTTCACGTCGTCCAGTTTATGGCCGAAATTCTTCGCCCGCACCGCCCAGTTGTTTTTGAACCGGGCAGTTGGATGAAATCCATTTGGTGCAACGAATACAAACCCGCGCTCCACTGATTTCCGGGCAAGCTTTGTTTTGAGCAGGCCTTTTCCCGTTCCACCGCCGCCATGCAACAGGACGACTGCACCTCTAATCGTGCCAATTTCAGGAGCTAATACATGGTAAGTTCCCTGTGGGATCGAGCATGGGTCAGAAGCTTGACCGCACAGTTGTGATCTCGCTGAGCTTGTAATAAATATCGCGAAAACACCCAAAACAAGAGCGTGGCGCGCAAATGGGAACTTCATCCTTTATACCTTTATCTGTGGTTGGTATCTCCATCGATCATTACCGACAATCGTCGCGAGCGCTGGCGGTTTATTGCAGATCACAATCACAATTCATTGACCACTTAAATGAGACCGTCTCCCTGGCACCCCAATAATGGGTAATTCAACTGCCACTCTGTTTGTCTAACCCGCGGTCAGGCCGACCGAAATCGCTACCGCTATCATCAACAGATTCCGGGACACACATATTTGGCACACGGAGAAAATCAAATACCTGATCGACCTTCCTCCGTTAATGACCCCAAAGCCGATACACGTAAAATCTGACAGATAAGATCACAGACAATCCTGATTACGATTAATTTCATCGTATTTTGGAAGAAACTTGCAGTCTAACATCACCGGTTTCACTTATTATAAGAGATAATTTTAATGACAGTAAAAGAGAAGATGGCAATGGTACCTGGACTTGAAACAGCGATCGTCGACCAAAGCGCCTACGATCACAATGTCGAGCGTTTACAGAGTGTGGGCCTTGTGTTGCCCCGTATTTCTGACTTAGCCGACCCCCCTTTCCGCTTGGCCGGTAAAATGGCCGAGATTGCTGATGCCGATCCGGATACCCCCGATCCTCGCAATCTATTTCGTGTGCATTGGCACAACGGAACGGATCGTCGCAGCCTTGTTGATGTACCGCAGCATATCGTACTTCCAGAAGCTCTAACGGGCGTCAAAGCAAAGATCGTAGTTGCCTTGGGAAACCGCTTCCCGATGATCAACACCCACAAGGTATTGGCAGCTTACGGTTGTCTCATTCCACGGCTGATGTCCGGCGCGTTTGATGCCACACGCCATAGGGCTGTATGGCCATCAACCGGCAATTATTGTCGCGGTGGTGTTGCGATTGCAACTCTGTTGGGCTGTCGGTCTGTCGCGGTTTTGCCCGAAGGGATGAGCAAGGAACGGTTCAACTGGTTAAACGATTGGCTGGCTGATCCCAACGACATCTACAAAACACCGGGGACGGAAAGCAACGTCAAAGAAATTTACGACGCTTGTCACGACCTTGCAAAAAATTCGGAAAATCTGATTCTTAATCAGTTTGCCGAATACGGCAATTATATCATCCATCGGTCGGTTACCGGGCCAGCAATGCAGCGTATATTTGAACACGTAAACACCGAAGGTGGACTGAAAGCGCGTGCATTTGTCTCTGCCACCGGCTCCGCTGGCACCATCGCAGCAGGTGATCATTTGAAACAGGCGTTAGGCGCACAGATAGGTGCAATTGAGGCTCTCGAATGTCCTACCCTGCTTTATAACGGTTATGGAGAGCACAATATCCAGGGCATCGGCGACAAACATGTGCCCTTGATCCACAACGTCATGAATTCCGATTTTGTGATCGGTGTTTCAGACGCCGCCTGCGACGGATTGAACCTGACCTTTAACACCACTGCTGGCCGGTCCTATCTTTCAAACCACCGGGGGTTGGACCAGGAGCAGATTACCGCATTGGCCAATCTTGGCCTGTCCTCCATTGCCAACATTCTGGGCGCAATCAAATACGCCAAATATATGGATCTGGGCAGTGACGACGTTGTGCTAACCGTCGCGACTGATGGCGCGGACATGTATCATACCGAAATGGCCACCGCCGAAGAGAAGTACTTTACAGATACCTTCGGTGAAGTGCAGGCAGCTGAGACCTTTGGCAAAAACGTTCTGGGTGCCGGTATCGATCATATGCAGGAACTCGGCCGTTTTGACCGAGAGCGTATTTTCAACCTTGCCTATTACACGTGGGTCGAACAACAAGGAACAAGTCTTGAGGATTTCGACCGCAGAAGGGATCAGTCTTTCTGGGACGGGCTCCTGGATTACGTCCCCAAGTGGGACTGCATGATTGACCGGTTCAACAATGGCTGATCTGGCGGGCCGTTCTGATCAACAGGCCCGAATATGTTGCACGGGTATTTAAATTGGCTTGAAAGTTGGTGTAAGTTCCATCAACAGATTTGCTAAACCGCCGATATTACATGAATGAACTCACCCATATTCGTGAAGGTAGCGGGCCGCCATTTGTGATGGTGCACGGGTATTTGGCAGGTGCCGATATCTGGCGCGCGCAGATTGACCATTTCAAGCAATGGTTTGATGTAATTGCGATAGATTTACCGGGCTTTGGTCGCAGTACAGAAATCAAAGCTCAGGACTCAATCTCTGCAATCGCCGAACATATCCTGTCATTCTTGACGTCGATGAATATTGAACAATTCATTTTAATGGGTCATTCAATGGGCGGGATGATCGTTCAGAAAATGGCAGCGCTCGCGCCAGACCGCGTTACCAGTCTCATTTGTTACGGGACAGGCCCGGTTGGTGTGATGCCAGGTCGTTTTGAGACGATTGACGAGTCCCGAACAAGATTAAGAGAAGACGGCGTGCCGGCTACCGCAAAACGCATCGCCGCCACATGGTATCTCAACGGTGAAGATGGCCCCGGATTTGACCTTTGCCAGCGGCTTGGTGCTGCCGTATCGCTGGAAACAGCCTTGGCTTGTCTCACAGCCTGGGAGGGTTGGGACGGTCGTAATGATTTGGCCAAGATCACCAGCAGGTCATTGGTTATCTGGGGCGACCAGGACCGCTCCTATAACTGGGGTCAACCGGAAGCTTTGTGGAAAGGAATTTCCGAATGTGAGCTTGCAGTTATACCAGGATGTGCGCACAATGTTCACTTGGAGAAACCGTATCTATTCAATGCGGTTGTGGAGGATTTTGTAAAGCGGTAACAAGTCGCGCAAAAAACGAATTCACGAGCTGAATAAACAGCTCGGAATACATGGAAAATGGGAGAACTATCATGAAAAAAACGATTATGGGTGCATTGTGCGCCCTGGCGGTATCCGTATCGTCAACAGCCTTTGGTGCCGAGAAAGTCAACATTGGCGCCCCGTCCTGGACAGGTGCACAGGCAATTGCCCACCTCATTCAGGAGATCGTCACAAGCCGGATTGGCGGTGAGGCAACATTGGTGCCGGGCAATAATGCGGCAATTTTTGCCGCAATGGATGCGGGTAATGGTGATATTGATATTCACCCGGATGTCTGGTTGCCGAACCAGCAGAGCTTTACGGATAAATATGTGAAAGGCACCGGCAAAGTTGCCCTGTCTTCCAACGCTTATGAAGGCAAGCAGAGCTTCTGCGTATCCAAACAATTCTCCGAAAAGAACGGTGTTACATCAATTTTTGATCTCGCCCGCCCCGAAATCGCGAAACTGATGGACAGCGACGGCAACGGCAAAGGTGAAATCTGGATTGGTGCACCGGGCTGGGCATCAGCTAATGTGAACCAGGTTAAAGTTCGTGATTATGGTCTGATGCCTTTCATGGAGCCTATCCGAGCCGACCAATCCGTCATGACCGCTACAGTGGGTGATTCCATTCAAAAAGGAATTGGCTACGCCTTCTATTGCTATTCGCCCCACGCGATCTGGTTCCAGCACGACATCGTTCGTCTGGGAGAACCTGCGTTTGACGCTGCTAAATATAAAGCACTTCAGCCAAGCGACGACCCAAACTGGTTTGAGAACTCAAAGGTTGAGACCGAAGACGCGTTGAAACAGGTCCAAATCGCCTATTCCAAATCGCTTGAAGCGCGCTCCCCTGCGATTGCTGATCTTGTTAAAAATATCAGCTTGAACGGTGAAGATGTTTCAAACTTCGCGTTTGAGATCGAAGGTGGCAAGGACGCTGCAGCTGTCGCCAAAGACTGGGTTGCAAAAAATTCAGCCCGTGTCGACAAATGGCTCGGCCTTTAGTCTCCAAATAGATAAATGATCAACGCCCGCTACCCCGCGGGCGTTGATTTTGTGACTTCTCCATGGGGCATGCGGTGAACGCCAGTATCATGAACTCAGAGCACGCAATTGAGATATCCGGCGTATGGAAAATCTTTGGCCAAAATGCCGACGCGGCCTTAGCGGATATACATTCCAACGGCCTGTCAAAAAAGGCTGTTCTTGAGAAACATGGAAGTGTCGTTGGTGTAGCGGACGCCAATATGAACATTCTTCCAGGCGAAGTATTTTGTGTGATGGGTCTCTCCGGCTCTGGAAAATCCACATTGGTGCGCCACATCAACCGTCTGCTGGAACCAACCGCAGGCCAGATCATGGTCAATGGCGAAGATATCATGGCGATGCCGCCAGACGTGTTACGCAAATACCGCAACGAACATATTGCGATGGTTTTCCAGAATTTCGCGCTCATGCCTCACCGTTCGGTACTGGACAATGTGGCCATGCCGCTTGAAATACGCGGTATAAACAAGAATGACCGATTGGAAGCTGCCGAACGCACCATTGATATGGTGGAGCTGACCGGATGGGGTAACAAGTTCGCCCATGAACTTTCCGGCGGTATGCAGCAACGGGTTGGCCTTGCGCGGGCGCTCGCAGCCGACCCTGAAATCCTGTTAATGGATGAACCATTTAGTGCGCTCGACCCGTTAATACGCCGCCAGTTGCAAAACGAATTCATGCGTCTTGCACAGCAGATGAATAAAACAACTGTATTTATCACCCATGACCTTGATGAGGCAGTTCGCATCGGCGACCGGATTGCGATTATGCGTGATGGGCGTGTTGTACAAACCGGTACGCCAGAAGATATCGTTATGAACCCGGCGGACGACTATGTTGCAGATTTCGTAGCGGGTATATCACGGCTGAAAGTTGTACGTGGCCACGCCGTAATGCAGCAGCTTAAGACCTTTGAAAGCGCCAACGGGAAACTTGCGGCCGACGCTAAAGAATTTCCGGAAGACGCAGACCTCAGCACTCTTATTGACCACGCAATATCAGATGAAGTTCCTGTGGCGATCGTCAACGATAAGGGCAAGCGCCTTGGGGTTATCACACGGGCCGATTTACTGCGCACCGTCATTGAAGGCACAGAAACATCATGAGCACTCACGACGCAGTAATCGCAACTGAAAGTATTTCAGAGCTTGCGGAAAACCGGGCCGAAAGCCGTGATGAACTCCTGCGCGAATTTGTCGAATCCAATCCCGAATATTATAAACACCAATTTGCCAAAATTGGCTCAACAGCCCGCTTCGCCTGGACATTCAATTTGATGGCCGCGTTCCTTGGCCCCATTTGGTATGGCATGCGCAGCCTTTGGAAATGGGGCCTGCCGTTCGTGATTCTGGAAACGTTTGGCTTTATCCAGATAGCGAGAGGGTTGTTCGGCGATCTTGGTGCGGATGCGCGCGAACGAATTGCACAGATTCAAGGCACACTTGATTTTCGCCACCAACAACTTGAGGCGGCGATCAAGAAAGAAGCCGATAATGTAGATGTTTTTCGCCGCACCATTAAATCTCTGGAAAATGCAATTGGGGATATTCAGGCAGAGGCAACCCTTGCTGAAGCCAATGCAATCTGGATTGCGCTTTTTGGTTTTGCGTTTCTAGCAGTCGTAAAAATAGCCGAAGGTATTATGGCCAATCCGGCCCTGGAAAACCGCTTTAGTGAATGGCTCTCAGACCGTTCGTTGAACATCGGGCTTTCTCCCGTCCGGATTGGCATTACAGTTGGGTTCGTGCTGCTGATTTTTGGTGTGAGCATAGTACATTTTGCTTTTCCAGGTGCAGTGAGCTGGTTAGCGGATTTCCCGACGGATAAAGCAATTCGACTGACCGCCATTTCCTGGGTCGAAGCGCTGTTCGAGTTCATCAAAACCGGCGGACGTGGTATATTTTATTCTATCAGCTATGGCATCCGCGTATTACTAGACGGTCTTGAAGTTCTCTTCGTGGCCACTCCGTGGCCGGTTATTGCCAGCTTTATCATTTTGCTGACGTGGCTTTCAGCGGGTCTGTGGGCTTCCTTTGCAAGCGCATGTTTCCTGGCTTACATGGGCCTGTTCGGTTTCTGGGACAAAGCGATGACAACCCTCGCATTGCTTGGCACTGCAGCGCTTATCTCAATCGCCCTTGGCATACCGCTTGGCCTTTTCTGCGCTCGTCGCCCACGGTTTTACGCAATTATTCGTCCGATAATGGATTTCATGCAAACAATGCCGTCCTTTGTTTTCATGATACCGGTGATCGCATTTTTCAGCGTCGGCAAACCGGCAGCCGTGATCACAACAATGATCTTTGGTGGAACACCGGTTGTACGTTTAACCGTATTGGGAATGCGAGGCGTCCCCGAATCCATCCGTGAAGCTGCCATCGCCTATGGTGCATCAAAATGGTATCTGCTCACCAAAGTAGACCTTCCATTAGCAGCACCCTCGATATTGGCCGGTGTGAACCAAACTATAATGCTGAGCCTCGCAATGGTTGTTGTGGCCTCGTTAATTGGTGCCAAGGGTTTGGGAGAAGACGTGCTGGAAGCACTTCAATACTCATCCGTTGGACAAGGCATTCTGGCCGGCTTCGCAATCTTGTTCTGCGCGATGATTTTAAACCGGGTGGTTCAGGGACAAAGAGATTAGTCCGTGTTCAATATGTTTAGTGGCTATTATTGAGTTTTATAAACGAATTCCGGACTGTTTGGATCGATAGCAGGAAATTCATCCTTATCCCGCCAATAATCCTGAGTGTGTTGCCACTTTGGTTTATCACCAGTCTTTGGTAGCAGATGCAGGGCGCGTTTCACGTAGTTTGGATTAAAATTCTCATCGGAAATCCAGTCACCGGTCTGCATCCTCGCATCATCAGGTGTCGGCGCGACAATAACGGATCTCGCTCCCAATTTCTCCATATGACCCAACAAACGACAGGTAAAATTAGCCACCAGGTCAGCACGCAGTGTCCAACTAGCCCGGAAATAACCAAACACATTGACCATATTTGGCACCCCGGTGCACATCATTCCCCGGTAAGTTAGCGTTTCATTGAAATCGATGGTGTTTCCATCAACTTCAAAAACAATATCTCCAAACGCATTCATATTAAAACCGGTTGCGGCGACAATCAGGTCCGCTTCCAGTTCTTGACCGGACTTTAAAACCAATCCAGTGGCGATGAAGCGTTCGACTTCGTCAGTCACAACTGACGCTCGGCCGGATGAAATACATTTGAAGAGGTCTGCGTCGGGAACGAACGCAATCCGCTGACGCCAAGGGCGGTAATTCGGTGTGAAGTGTGTTTCAACATCGTACTTAGCGCCCAAAAGGCGGCGAATTTCACCAATCAGATCATCTCTGACCTGGTCAGGGTCTTTAAAAGTCTGCTCAGTAAAAGCGGATTGCTCATAAAGGATTTGCTGCCGGGTAATCTCATGGATCCACGTTTCGTCGATATCAATTTTCCTCAATGCGTCCGCAATCTCAATCGCATTTCGACCGGTTCGGAAATATGTTGGCGAGCGTTGCAACATTGTAACGTGAGCCGCCTTATCGCACATGTTTGGAACAATCGTGGCAGCACTTGCGCCAGAGCCAATTACGACAACATTTTGATCCGCATAATCAATGTCTTCAGGCCACTCCTCGGAATGAACAAGCTGCCCTTCAAATTTATCCATCTCCGGCCACTCGGGCCAATAACCTTCCCCGTGCCGGTAGTAGCCCTGCCCCATGTACAGAAAATTCGCAGTAAACCGGACTTGCTGATCTACATCCTGTCGGTTTACGGTGACGGTCCACAGATTATCCTTACTTGACCAGGTCGCAGTGAGGATTTGATGGTGATACCGGATTTGGTTCTCAAGGCCGTTCTCGTCAATTACCTCACCCAAATAGGTCAGAATTTCCTCTGCGGTCGCGATCGGCGGCCCGACCCAGGGTTTAAAACTATATCCGAAAGTGTAGAGATCGCTATCCGACCGAATTCCGGGATACTTATGCGATAACCAAGTACCACCAAAAGATTCAAATGCCTCCAGCACAACATAACTGGTGTCTGGGCATTGTTTTGACAGGTGATAGGCTGCATTTATTCCAGAAATTCCGGCTCCAACAACGAGCACATCAAAGTGTTCATGCACATTAGAGCCTACTGACGGTTCAAACATCAGATACTGATCCTGTCCCAACATCGCTCATCCGGATACACTCGCACCGCCAATCCAGTTATGCAACGTCAAAGGCAGCACGATTATGGGCCGGTTTGAGATCTCATTTAGAATATGCGCTTCCTGATAGTTTCAGCCGCATGTTCTTACTCCATCCCTGGACTTGTCACGGTTTAGTTCCGTGTCCTTGAATTGGATTAATCCCATCAAGGAGAACTATTATGGCACGAGGCCACACAGACGAATTCAAGCGTGAAGCGGTGCGTATTGCGCTGACCAGCGGACTTACCCGGAAACAAGTGGCATCAGATTTGGGGGTCGGCTTTTCGACGTTATCGAAATGGATACAACAATCCCGGCCTGATGACCTTCCACCATCGGTTGATATTGATCTGGCCAAAGAGAATGAGCGGCTTCGCAGAGAGGTTCGTCTCCTCACGGAGGAGAGGGAGATATTAAAGAAGGCAACAGTGTTCTTCGCGGGTCAAAGCAAGTGAGATTTGCGTTTGTCGAAGAACACAGGAAACACGTTCCGGTGGATCGGCTTTGCCATATTCTGAATGTTACATCGCGTGGTTATCGTGCCTGGCACAACCGCCCTGTTAGTCAACGGCAGCGCGATGACATGGTGGTTCTGGCGCACATCCGTGAACAGCATCACTTGAGCCTTGGCAGTTATGGTCGCCCGAGAATGACGCAGGAGTTGAAGGAAGCCGGCCTTGCTATTGGTCACCGCCGTGTTGGCCGCCTGATGCGCGACAACGGCATTCGAGTGGTCAGAACACGCAAATACAAAGCTACGACCGATAGCAATCACCGCTTCAACATTGCGCCTAACTTGCTGGGGCGGAACTTCCAAGCGGATAAACCCAACCAGAAATGGGCAGGTGACATCAGCTACATCTGGACCCGTGAGGGCTGGCTGTATCTGGCAGTGATGATCGATCTACATTCACGCCGTGTGGTGGGTTGGGCTGTCAGCAACCGGTTGAAGAAAGACTTGGCATTGCAGGCTCTCAACCGGGCTTTGGCCCTTCGAAACCCACCGCCGGGCTGCATTCATCATACGGACCGTGGCAGTCAATACTGCTCTCATGATTATCAAAAACGAATGCGTGAACTGAAGTTTAAAGTGTCCATGAGCCGAAAAGGCAATTGCTGGGACAACGCCGTGGTCGAGACGTTCTTCAAAACACTCAAAGCCGAACTCATCTGGCGCGGCACATGGCAAACACGACAGCAAGCAACCGACGCCCTGTTCCAATACATCAACGGCTTTTACAACAGCCGCAGAAGACACTCAGCAATAGGAGGAATGTCGCCCATCAAATTTGAACGAAAAACGAGTTAAACGAGAACAGGATGCGGAATTAATACGGGACAAGTCCAAAGAGGCACATGCTTGTAGGCCGCAGCGTGCACGATAACGTCTATTGATTGCTCTTTGAACAGATTTTCCAATTGTTGTTGATTATTGATGCTACCAAGTACCGGGACTAATTCGATACTCTGTTCCTGCGCAAGCGACCGCAATTCCTGCTCGATTGCATATAAGGAATATTCAGATATCTCGAAGAGCACGAGTTTACGTGGCCCGGTTTCAACCAACATGCGGCAAAGTTCAGAGCCGATTGAACCACCTGCTCCGCTCACAAATATGTTTTTACCGGAGTAGGTTTCAGCGACTTCAGGAATTCCCAGATCAACACCCGCGCGTCCTAAAAGGTCCTCAGGGTCGACCGGTCTCAGACTGCGGAGCATGCCACCGGATTGGATCATTTCTATGTAGGATGGCAGTTCAAGAACCTCGCAATCAAGGCTTTGCAATGAACCAACCATCTGTCGCCTTTTGGCTGGTGAAATTGATGGTATTGCGAGAAAAATCTTCTCTATGCGGCCATCCGAAAGATGCTCCGCCAACGTGGAAGGAGAATGGACTTTCAGTCCTGCGATTTCGAGGTTTTGAAGTTTTATGTTGTCGTCCACGAACAGAACCGGACGGTATAGGCGTGAGCTTTTTAGAGCTGCAATGAGTTGTAACCCACCAGCGCCCGCTCCAAAAACGGCAACCGGGACCCTTTTTAACGAATGGTCTTCCAACCAGATGAGGAATGCGATTGCCGACAATCGAACAACAAAAATTGACAGGCCAAGTATCATACCAAAGAGGACTGGTGTTGTACCTGGAACTGATACCGAGAATATAATGTTGGAGAGACTGGCGATAAAGGCGAGTAGGACAACCCAGATAGAGACCTTTAAAATGGCCTTTGTTTCGTAACCGCCGAGTTTTGTAAGGTGCAGGCGGAATAGCCTGGTTAGCACGACCGCTGACAACAGCAACACACCGATTACGGGAATGCTTTCAAAAAACGTATGTGTTGGCCACGGATCATTCAGTGCTAATTGAATCGCCGTTATCAGTGATAGAACAATCAGTCCCATATCAGCGTACAGCAGAATTGCGCCCTTGGTCACGCGTGATAAATTGGTGAGATATTCGTGCATTATTATCCAGCCCTGAATTTTAACCCAGATCGATGTCGACCTTGGTAACCCCAGGATGCACTAAGAACATTAAACTTGTCTCACCAAGTTCTTTTGCCATGGGAAGAGGACGATCCGGACGGCTGGGCATGTTATTGAACGCCAACTCACGGTAAACCTCTGAGCATGAACCCTGCATGCAAGGGAGGCCCTGCGCATTAAGCTTTCTGATTATTGTATCACGGTCCCATCCATCAGGAAGGTTTTCCGGTTGGGTGAACGCATAAAATTTATAATAGGCGTGGTGTGAATCTGTACCTTGAATTTGAGTTATCTTGGGGATGCGCAATATTTCATCTTTTCCCGTATAAGGTGCCAGCGTGGCATTCAGATCTGCTGCATTCGCTGCTCGTTTGGTGTGCCATTCGGGCATACGTTTAAGCTGTATACGCCCAATTGTGGCCTGCATTTCCGTCATGCGCCAATTTGTACCGATGCTTTCATGTAACCAACGGAACCCGGGAGGGTGTTGTTTTTCAAAAACAGCGGAATAGCTTTTTCCATGGTCCTTGAATGACCACATCCGACGCCAAAGTTGTTCGTCATTACAGGTGATCATCCCGCCTTCGCCGCCGGTGGACATAATTTTGTCCTGACAAAATGACCAGGCCGCCACATCGCCGAAACCACCAACTGGTTTTCCCTTATACATGGCACCATGGGCCTGCGCGCAATCTTCTATCAAACGAATATCATGCTGTTTGGAAAGAGATGCGAAACCGTCCATGTCGCAGGGCCAACCGGCAAGATGAACGCATATGATTGCCCGCGTGTTCTTGGTAAGGTGCGGCTCCACGGTTTTTGGGGTGATGTTTTGGCTATCTCTATCGACATCAGCAAAGACCGGTACTGCGCCTGCGTTTATCACACATGATGCAGAGGCGATGAAACTGCGGGGTGTAACAATAACTTCGTCTGCATTTGAACCGCCGTTGCGAGCCCCAATCTTCAGACCGTGTAATGCAAGATCGAGTGCGAGCGTGCCGTTTGCCAATGCGATGGCACGATTTGTCCCGGCAAAACGTGCGAACTCTTCTTCGAATTGGCGTGTTTCATTGCCGGTCCACACGTTAACCCGGTTGGACAGGAGGACTCGGCTAACGGCATCAGCTTCTTCTTGCGTAAAATTTGGCCAGGGCGGGAAGGGGCCGTTCAACATGACGTACGCTCCAGTGGCTTGGCGGGGTTACCTACAACCGTTACGCCATCAGGGACATCATTGATGACAACAGCACCTGCGCCAATCTTTACATTTGAGCCAATTGTTATGCCTTCCCGGACAACAGCACCAATACCGACCCATGTATTGTTTCCGACCGTCACACTACCAGCTAAATGTGCGCCGGGTGAAATGTGAACGTAGTTTTCCAATATACAGTCGTGGTCGACAGAACAATTGGTATTGAGAATGCAGGACCGACCAACTTGGGAAAACCCGCTGACTACCGCCCCGGCCACAATAACGGTACCCGCGGTAACAGTGGCGTGCCGCGAGATTACACTATTGGGATGGGCTAAAATGGGCATCTCTGGAAACCCAAGGTGACGGTCTGTGTCGGCGCGCATTTCATTGGAGCCGATGGATATGAATTGTTCTCCATAATTCTGTTGGTCTGAATTCTGTGAAATTACAGGCCAAATGCCCGAGTTCTTCAGTTCCGGATAACGCGCATCGGTAAAGGCGATATCGGAATACCCGCTATCTTCAGCAATGCTGGCGACAACACGCCCGTGTCCCCCGGCCCCAACAAGCAGTAATGTGCTCATTGTATCTTCCTGGTTTGAATTCCTTTAAATTTCGGCATGGTTGCTTCACCAACAGCTGAAATTCCTTCACGGGCGACAACCTTAAGAGCCGTGCTGACCAATATTTTGATATCGAGTAACATTGAGCTGTTGTTCACATACCAAACATCGAGCTCGAATTTCTCTTCCCAACTCAATGCATTTCGACCGTTTATCTGTGCCCAGCCGGTGAGGCCGGGGCGTACTGCATGTCGGCGTGCCTGCTCAGCTGAATAAAGCGGAAGATACTCCATCAGTAGCGGCCGCGGACCGACAAGGCTCATATCGCCCTTCAATATATTCCATAATTCGGGTAATTCGTCGATTGAAGTCGCGCGCAGAAATCGACCGACGCGGCTTAGCCGTTGCGCATCCGGTAACGGAAGGCCGGAGGAATCCATTGCCTCAAACATGGTGCGGAATTTTAAAATTTCGAAGGGCTCTCCGTTCAAACCCGGACGGGTTTGCTTGAATAATACCGGCCCGCCTAAACTCAATCGAATCACTAGTGCAGTCAGCAAGAATACTGGCGTTAGTGCAACGAGCAGTATCGCAGATACGAGAATATCGAAGCAACGTTTCATATCTGTAGACCTAAATCCTGCATCAACCTGTTGTTCACCTTGCTGCAATCATATTTCTCGACAGCAATCTCCCGGCTCCTTGATCCCATAGAATCCCTTAACGTTGGGTTTTCGATCAGAAATTTCATCTTCTCGGCAAGTACTTCGACGTTTTGAATCGGTACAAGGTACCCATTTTGACCCTCAACCACTGTTTCCCGGCACCCTGGGGCGTCGCTTGTAATAATCGCACGTCCTGCTGACATAGCTTCCAATACAGATCTTGGCGTACCTTCGCGGTAGGACGGCAGTACGTAGACGCTTGAAACTCCCAATGCCGGGCGCACATCATCAAGCGGCCCAAGATATTCTAAACCCTCATCAATCCAGTCTTCTACCTCAGAAGGTTTAATGCCGTCTGAACCTTCATCATGATAACCGACAAGCAGGAAGCGTGATTGTGGATATTCGCTTTTTAGAAGTAACGCTGCGCGCGCGTATTCCCGCACGCCTTTGTTGCCCAACAGGCGGCTCACCATCAAAAATATAGGCTCTTTGGGTAGCGCTTGTTTATCATAATGCGCCGTGTCGACACCGGACCCGGCTGTCATCAGGCATTTTGAAGGATCTGCTAAACAACCGGCCTCGATAAAATCCCGCTGGTCATCTGGGTTTTGAAAAATAATATTGCGATTACGCGCGGTAGCTTGTCGATAAAGCCATTTTGCAAGGCCGGAAATAATGTTCCGGCGAAGTCCGGCAAAATGACTTTTTGCTTTGGCCTGATTTGTAAATGCGAACCCTAAACCGGTAACCATAGCCACAGAATCGATTTGATAATGAGCAGCCGCAAATGCTCCCCAGATATTAGGTTTGATCGTATACGTTATGACAAAATCAATTTGGTGTTCTTTGGTCAGATTCCTAATTTGATTACGGTAATTTATGTCTTTGACGATATTTAACCCTGTGCGCTGCAATGGGGTTTGAACGGGCAGGGCTCCGATCTTCGAGAGCGAGTGCGATATCTCCGAATCCATCTCTGGTGCGCCAGCGACAACAAAATGACCGGTGGCAATCAAATCTTTAATCAGCGGTCCACGAAAATTGATCAAAGATGGAGCATAGGAGCCCAAAAGAAGAATCCGGCGTTTCATGCGTCAGCCAGATGTAGGTTTCTTGGCCATAACTGAACAAGAGAAAATAGGGACCATCCAATGGCTCCCGCTATTGCAAATACAGTGACGGCCGTTGTGGTTTCGCCTACCATGAGTAAAGGCACCGCAATCGCATATCGACTGGTCACGATAAAGGCTTCCCAAATTAGAAGCACCCGTTGTTTTCCTTGAAACTGAAGCAGGCAGATGGTTGGAACTTTAAACGCATCAGCCAGAATGCCGATCGACAGAATTCCTGCTAATATGCCCGCTTCACCCCATTTGGGGCCAATAACTGTCTCAAATATTGGTTTTCCGTAGATGAGAAGCAATAACATTGGAATGATACCGGCAAGTGCCAAGAGAAGGGCATGTTGCCGGGCTTGCGCCTGGGCATTTGGCGGCTCAAGTTTAGGGAAAAGCGGGAGCATCGCCTGTCGATAGGCTGCGCCAAACACGGTGATAGGGGCCAGCAACAACCTGTACGCCACCCAGTATTGTCCAGCTGTCGACGTAGTATCAAATCGAAGCAGTAACAGCGGCATTGCGTTCCATGAAAGTGCCGCCAACCAACCTTGCGGTACACCGAATAATGCAAAATGGCTGTATTTTCGGGCAACTCCGATGACGTCACGCAATGGCACCCAACCGATTGGGCGATCGTCCCGCTTTAGGGCATCATACCACCCAAGACAGGCTGCACTTGCGGTGCCAATAAGGATTCCAATCATAAGACCAAAACCATTGATAGTGGCCAACCCAATTTGAAGGACGACACTTACCAGATTGCGGGTGAGGGCATTGCGGGCGGAGACACGAAATCGCCCGCCCCGGCTGCGCCAATAGGAAAATACGTCAATCTGCGCTGTCAGGAACGTCATCAGTGTGGCCACTGCTAAAAATGCCATTGTGGACAAGCCATCCGGGCGCTCACCTACAAATGATGCAAGAAGCAGAATGAATGGCAGGGAAAACAGAAGCGTTAAGCCGCTGGTCAACCATAACAGCGCACGGGCCTCATCATCGTTTTTTGTGACTGGAATAGCCAGTTGATACCGACCGTGGACAACTGAAGCGCTGAGCGAAACTAAAGCCATAACCGCGCCGAGCTGACCAAAACTTGTCGGGTCGTAAAGCCGTCCCAATATTGGCAGGGCGGCGATGGAAATTACCTGCGCCAGGCCGCTACCCAGCAGAAGTGTTGTGAAGCCGCGGGGTATCATCGAACCCAATATATGATGAGGAGGAACTGGTATGCCAGGGTTGCAAATAAGAGACCATGCATAATAATCCCCCGCAGCCCGGCAAATGCTGCAAAGATTACAGGTATTGCTAATGCTATGAACCGAAACCCAGGAAGTCCGGCGATTTCCAGAAGTGGTGCAGTCAAACAGATGACCAAAGCAAAGAAGTACTCCCAGCGAGTTGAAAGGTCTTGGTTGATCGAGACGATCAATGCACCCGCGCAAATAAACCAGTACATTAAATACGCCGGAGACTTCAGTCCGTATTGCGAGAGGCTTCGCCGGTCCTCGGTAACTTCAACGATGGAGGGTAATAAATACGCAATGGATAACGTCAAGATAACGGCCGCCGCAGCCGTGGCCAGTACTTTTTGCTGGGGGGAAATTAATTGTGTGCGTGCTATGGCAATGGATCCTGCAAAGAATCCCAGAATTAAAAACAATCCGGTGTGGATGAATAAAAGCGGTAGGAATAAAATAATGCGGAGCCAATCCAGGCGACCGGGGAACCGCCAATGTATCAACCCCAGAAAAAGGGCGAAGGCCACCGCGCTGCGAATTTGCGATGACAGCAGGTCAATCGTAATTGGATTCAGCAGGACGATTGTCGCGAGAAGTACACCCAGATATCTGCTCAGGAAGGAGTGTGTCAGGAACGCTGAAACCCCGGCGATGGTAGCAATAAAAATGTCCGGATGGATATTATTGTAGGCGACAAGCGCCAGCGTATAGAACCAGAGAAATTCATAGCGCAACCAGCCAACAACAGAATTTTCCCAAACGAAGTACCGCATGCCGTAATCTTGCAGCTCGTAAATTCTCGTTCGATAGTTGACCAAATCAGCAAAGTCATCGCCACGGATAGCTTCCCATGGCCCCAGGATAATCACGGCGGCGAACAATAAGCTGAATATCCATCGGCCGGATAGAATGCCCTCACGGACAGACGGACCATTTCGCACTTTAGAAATGGAGTTGTTTGTCTGTGCGAAATACGCGTTCATTAGACAGCCAATATTTTCTGAAAGAACGAACCCGGGTTACGTTCTTGAAGAAATCGATCGATCTTATCGTGCGGCCTAATTTGTTCCAATGCTTCAATCAAGTTGGAAGATAAGCTATCGGCGGTCATATCCTTGGATATGATTACACCGGGAATATTGCCAAGGTCTCCTGCACAATTGGTGGTTACGACGCGGGGAATGCCCGCGGCCAACATTTCCAGGATTACATTTGGAAAGCCTTCGACGTTCGATGTCATTAAGCCAGCATTGCAATGCCGCAGGATTGTCGCCGGTTCAGCCACTCGGCCAGTTAGCGTGAGTTGGGAAGATAATCCCAGTTTCTTCGCATAAGATAAAATATCCTGACGCATTTGGCCTTCGCCTATCATCACGAGGTGAACCTGATTGCCGCTTTTGTTGGCCAGTTTGTCAAGTGTATCGATTGCCTTGAGGGGTGATTTTACAGGGTCTAGCCTGCCACACCAACCAATCAATCTGGCGCCGTTAGATAGGGACGGCAGGGCTTCCGCCTTGCAGTTCATTGCCTTTGAAATCGCGGTCTTATCAATCGGATTCGGGATGTGCGCCACTAAAGAAGCCAAGCGGTTTTTTGTATTTTTGTTGAGCGAATTAAGCATCCGCTCTGTCTGGCAGATGATGAGATCCTGGGCGCCGTAGAAGGTGTAGAGTTTGCGGGCAATTATTCCGCGAAATCCCAAATCTCGCTCGAATATCATTGTCGATTCCCGTGCAACCAACCGGCTGGTATTTAGTAGCCCCAGTTTTCTGAATAAGCTCGCTGATGCATTCATATGGGTGTGTGTCAATCCCAGCCTAAAATGGGTCTTGATCCCGGAGTAAAATTGGCCAGATTTTGGGACGTTTGTGTTTTTGATCTGGTTTAGTGTCAGTTGATTTGAACAGATTTTTGTTTTCGGCTCTGGTGCAACCTGTAGCTTTCACCATTCATCTCCAGGATGTGGACGTGGTGTGTCAGCCGGTCGAGTATTGCGCCCGTTAGGCGTTCTGATCCGAAGACCTCTGTCCATTCGTCGAATGGTAGATTGGATGTGATGATGATGGAACCGCGTTCATACCGTTGGCTGATTACTTCGAACAGCAACTCCGCCCCGGTTTTGGAGAGAGGGACGAAGCCCAGTTCGTCAATGATCAGCAGGTCTTGAGCTGCCAGTTGTTTTTGATGCCGTTGCAAGCGACGTTCATCAACGGCCTCGATCATCTCATGAACCAGTGCAGCAGCCGTGGTGAAGCGGACTTTCATCCCCTTTTGGCAGGCAGCCAGTCCAAGGCCGAGGGCAACATGGGTTTTGCCGGTTCCACTTGGTCCTAACGCGATGATGTTTTGGCGTTTCGCAGCGTACTCGCAACGGGCCAGTTCCATCACGAGCACCTTGTTCACTGACGGGATCGTTTTGAAGTCAAAGCTGTCGAGGCTCTTGGTTGCCGGGAACTTCGCAGCTTTGATGCGTCGCTCCACCATTCGGCGCTCACGTTCAATCAGCTCCAACTCACATAACCGCAGGAGATATTGGACATGATCCTTATTCTCAGCGGCACATTGTTGGGCCTGTTTGGTATATTCACTCTGGAAGGTTGGCAGCCGAAGTTTGGTCAGATGATGTTTGAGTAGAACTTGCGGTGTATCGGTAACAGTGTCGTTCATGCTGCCGCCTCCGACAACAGCACGGCATAGCTGGCAGGTTTTGTCGTCTCGACCACCGCTTTGGGCAAATAGGGGTAGATGTCGAGATCAAGCCTGGGCGGTCGCCGCTCGATCCGGCACAGAATAAGGTGCTTGATCGCATCATAGCCAATGGCACCCAGATCCAAAGCTTGTTGGATTGCGGCGTGAACGTGCTCCAGCTCAAAAGTTTCCAGCAGACGCAGGATCTGAACATACTCGCGTTTTCCCGCCTTACCCATGCGGGCTTCTAATAAACGATGAAGGATCGCAAATGCATCGGGTAAACCCCAGCCTTGCAATGGTGCCGCCTGATCGAGAGCACCTACCTTTTGTTCCAGCAAGGGCAGATAGTGAAGCGGGTCGAAGATCATGTCTGCCTTCTCATAAGACCGACGATGGCGGGCAATAATCTCGGTTCCACTGCCAATCACAACCTCATGGATGTAACCGCGAACCTGAACCTCATGATGGGCAAAGGCGACAGGAACGGAGTAATCATTATTGCGGTAGCGGATCATCGAGATTGACGTTGCCCGCGTGCTAAACTTTTCACACGCGTCGTATGGCGTTGGGGGCAATGCCATCAGCGCGTCCAGGTCTCTCAGCAATCGTTCACCAATACTCTCACCATGTCCGCGAACAACATCATCCTGACGCTTCAGGCAGCATTCTTCCAACCAGGCGTTCAAGGCATCAAAGCTGTCGAACCGTGGGGCTGGGATGAGAAAGTTCCTGCGACCGTAACCAATGACGCCTTCGACATTCCCTTTATCATTGCCTTTGCCAGGGCGACCAAACTTATCCTCAAACAGATAGTGCGATTGTAGCTCTGAGAAAGTTCTCGTGCGTATCCGTTTGCCACCGCCCAGGATCTTTGCAACTGCAATCACGGTGTTGTCGTAGAGCATCGACAACGGCACACCGCCGAAGAAAGCAAACGCAGCATTGTGACCGTCACAGAAGGCTTCTGTTGTTTCCGCCGGATACGCCTTCATGAAGAACGCATCCGAATGCGGCAACGATATAGCGATGTAATGCAGCTTGCGTTCGACACCGTCGATCACGCCGAACGTCTCACCAAAATCGACCTGAGCATGGCCGGGCGCGTGAACCAGAGGAACAAACACCTCCTGGGTTCGTCTTTGCTTCTCACGCACATAATCAGTGACAATGGTGATCCCGCCAGTGAACCCGTGCTCATCCCGTAACCGCGCATGAATACGCTTGGCTGTGTGCCGTTGCTTTTTGATGACCTTTTTGTCGTCTTTCAGGATCTGATCAATTATCCCAACAAACGGATCCAACTTCGGGCGAACAGGCGCGGTCGTTCTTTGATAACCGGGCGGAACCGAGTGCTTCAGGATCTTCGCCACGGTTTTGCGATCAATCCCGAACAAACGGGCCACCTCGCTATTGTTCTTCCCATCCACATGGCACGCTCGACGCACCCGACTATACAAATCCACAGAATACATCTTCCCCACCTAATACTCACAAGCACAAGGTGTCAGAGTGCGGAATTTTACTCCGCGACGGTCAGATTACCCAACCATTTCTGTGGTCATTTTGTCTCCGGGATTCACAGGTGTGGCTGGAAAACACCAGATCATAGCGATCAGCCATCAAAATTCTGGCAAGCGCGAGTAATCCTCCTTTTTCACTTTTCGCGTTCGAATAGACCAGATGAACCCGCTTGTCTTCTCCCAGGTCGTCTAGTGTGCCGGTTGATGGCTTGCACAAAATGAAACATCTGATCGATTCAAATGAGTTACTTTCCAAGGCTGCTTTTGCCGCCAGCCGAGTAACATTTTCAGCACCACCCATTTTGTCAGTGGGGAATAGAAAAAGCGCCTTTTTGCCGTTCGCTAGTGCCACAATGTGTCACCTCACCTGCTTGTATCAGACCTGATAATACTCGCGATACCAAGCCACAAAATTTGCCACACCTTCTTCGACCGGCATCGCCGGTTTATAATCCACCGCGCTCATCAGGTTTTCGACATTTGCATACGTATCAGGAACATCCCCGGGTTGAAGGGGGAGAAGATCGAGCTCTGCTTTTTTCCCAAGCGCCTTTTCGATGGCGCTGATGTAGTCCATGAGCTTAACGGGAGAATTGTTCCCGATGTTATAAATCCGAAATGGAGCATTTGATGATGCGGGGTCGGGATTGGATGGGTCCCATTCGGGATTAGGTGCTGCAGCTTGGTCGATCACCCGTACAACCCCTTCCGCGATGTCATCAACATAGGTGAAATCGCGGGTGTGATTACCGTTATTAAAGACCGGGATGGGCTTCCCTTCCAGAATATTTTTGGTGAACAAAAACAATGCCATGTCCGGTCGACCCCAGGGCCCGTAGACGGTGAAAAATCGCAACCCGGTTGTCGGTAATCGATATAAATGGCTGTAGGAGTGAGCCATTAATTCATTTGCTTTTTTTGTGGCTGCGTAAAACTGGAGCGGGTGATCCACGCCATTATGTTCGGAAAATGGCATATTTGTATTCGCGCCATAAACACTCGAAGTGGATGCATACGCGAGGTGTTCAACACCGTTGTAGCGGCAGGCTTCAAGGATGTTGGTGAATCCTACGATGTTGGATTCAACATAGGCATGGGGGTTTTCCAGACTATAGCGAACACCAGCCTGTGCAGCCAGATTAATAACCCGCTTTGGCTTATGATCTTCAAAGGTCTGGTTGACCGATTCCCGGTCAGCCAAATTGCTGCGCACGAATGCATAACCTGAATTACTGCTGCGGGCCGTTTCATTGAGTACGGCAAGACGCGCTTCTTTTATCTTTGGGTCGTAATAATCATTGACGGTATCAATCCCCACAACGCTGTCACCACGTTGTAATAATTTTCGAACAACCGTGAACCCAATGAAGCCAGCGCTTCCTGTTACGAGATACTTCATAATTTGCCTTGATGTCTGCCCAGATGTTGAGCTGAGGGGGTGGATATCAGCTCGATTCGATTACAAATTAACTTCGCTTCAAATAGTTAATTCGGCGTTTACCGTTTTGTTCGGCGCAACCATAGTTTGATTGTGTGAACTGCTATTGCGGTAATAAATCCCAACCCTACGCCGGTAAGGCTTGCGACTAGATCGTCGAGATTGGCGCCTCGGTCAGGCAGCCATATTTGTATGGTTTCAAGTGCGACTGCAACAAGAGCAGCAAAAAGAACGAGTTGAACGAGATGTTTGGTCGACCGAAACCCGAGTAGTAGAAGGATAGTCAGGCAAAAAAATGCCAGAATATGTAAGTTGTGATCGCCATTGCCGCGAATGTATTCGGGAACATCTGTTGGAAGAAATCGCGCGAATAATGCGAAATATATCGTAAATCCCAGGGCGCAGGCCAATATGGTCGTGCGCAGCAGATTCTCTCGCATGATCATTTCACTCAAATTTTGATGTCACGGCACGGGTTCCTTAAATAAGGAATAAGTTCTTACAGTACCGTTAAAGTATCATCTGTCCATTTGGAGTAAGATTTCATGCGAGAGAGCCTTAGTAATCGATTAACCAAAGAAACAGGAATAAATGATTATTAAAGTTTAACAAACGACTGCCAACTACCAATGACATTGCGGTCATCCATGTGCGGATATTTATGATCGCGAGGAAAAGCAATTCAGGTGGACAATATGGGCAGAGTAAGCAGGTCAAGAATCGGCGCGTCTATTGCGCTGATGCTCGCGAGCACACTCCTGTTTTCAGCCTGTACACCTGGTGCTGTAAATTATGGGCTCGCTCCCAAAGCGACACCATCAAGTAGCTTGATCGGCGCATCGTCTGACGGCTTAACCGTTGTCCAGCGCCTGACACCGCCAGAACATGCACGTCATGGCAAACCAAATGCCATATTCAAGAACGACCTGCTAACGGTCGACTTTTTCGAAGTCAACGAACTCGATAAAGAAGTACGTGTGGATGGTGATGGTCGAATACAATTGCCCTTGATCGGCTACGTAAAAGCAGAAGGCCGTTCAATTCCGGAGTTGGAGGCAAAATTAAAACGCCTTTACGGTGCAGATTATCTGCAAAATCCGCAAATCTCGGTCTTCGTAAAAGATTCCACTGAACGTATGATTACCTTGGACGGGGCGTTTCGCCATCCAGGCGTATTTCGCGCCAATGCGCAGTCAAGCCTGATGCTCATGGTTGCAAGAGCTGAAGGATTAAACAGCATAGCGGACGAGGAAAAACTGTTCATTTTTCGTCGCTACGAAAACGGGACACGGGTTGCGCAATATTCGCTTGCCGAGATTCGAAATGGCCGGGAGGCCGATCCACAATTATACCCCCGTGATGTTGTTGTAGCTTTCCCGTCGAAATCAAAAATAGCTTTCCAGAACCTCAAGTCTGCACTCGGTGTTGCATCGACTACCGCACGTGCTGTGGCTCCTCTTTGATGGGTTGGAGGTGAAAATGGCACATTCTTACCAAGACGCACAAAGAAGCCAGAACCCTAGTTCCATGGCATTGCAAGATCAGTTTGCTGCTCTTGAACAGGAATTTATGTCGAAATCGAATATATCGAAATCGAGCCCGCAGTTGATGCCAACTGTCACCACAAATTTTGACCCACGTCGATTGATACAGCTGGTGTTGAGTTATCGTTGGGTTATAGTCACCTGCCTTATCCTCGGTGTGATCGGCGGCTTATTGTACACAAAAACTCAGCGTATGATGTACCAAAGTACCTCCAAGGTTGAGATTATAACATCATCTGCTCGGGTATTGCGCGAACTCGAAATTTCATCGCAGGGATTTGGCCTGGTTGTTTTTGAAACAGCCAGGCAGAAAATTCTGTCACGGGATGTTGCAGAACGAGTAGTAGAAAAGCTGAATCTTGCTTACGACCCAACCTTTTTAGCGAACGTTCCCAAATTTTCATTAGCGCATATATTCAATAGCCCTTTGGATGGTGCCAGTCGGACAGATATCTCCGGTATTGATGCCGAGGTGCGCAGGGAAAACGCCGTAGCGCTTGTCCGCAAAAACCTTTCCGCGAGACTGTTGCGTAATACAAGCATTATTGCGGTGACCTATCATCATCCATCTCCGGCATATTCCCGTGCAGTCGCTAACGCAGTTGCGTCAGCCTATATTGACCTGAGCGTGGATAAAAAGCTTGAGGTTTCAAATCAGGCACGCACCGTTCTCGAGCAACAGTCCGCGTTTGCAAAAACCAAACTGGAAAAATCTGAACAGATGCTGGTTACCTACGCTGAGGACCAGGATCTAACCGTTGTGGGAGATAACTCAGACCTGCTTGCAGGTAATATCAATGAAATCAATAGATTAATTGCCCATTCTGTAAACGAAAGATTGCTTGCGGAACGCTATTATCTTCAACTGAAGCAAAATGGTGCCGCGTCTTTGCCGCAGTCGTATGAAAGTAACACTGTTCAAGCTGCCAAAGATAAATTGATCGATTTAAAGGCACAGTATCAACAGGGATTGGCTACGTTAAAACCCGGGTTTCCCTCGATGCGTAAGCTCAGTTCACAAATCAGAAATGTCGAACGAAGCTTGAATCGCGAAATAAAAGACATCGGATCAGGTATCAAAATTCAACTCGACCAGGCCCGTAGTAAAGAAGATTCTTTACGCCTGGAGCTTCGCAAACTGGAAGAGCAAAAGCGTGCTTATGAGAGAAAGAATATTCAATACGCGATTTTACGCAGAGAAACGGAATCCAATCGGGCCCATTATCAAAGTCTGATTAAAAAACTAAGTGAGGTTGGCGTTGGCGCTTCGTTAAAAACAGCAACCGCATCAATTGTTGATGCAGCCGATTTCCCGCAATACCCTGCTTCCCCCAGATTGCTGGTTAACCTACTGGCGAGCATGATGTTGTTTTCCTTCCTGGGAGCCTTTTTCATCTATGCGCGCGAGATGTTGAACGACAGTTACACCGCCCCTGAACAATTGACCGACCAGGTTGGCCTACCCGTACTGGGAATAATTCCGCATGCCACCGAAGTTGAGGAATTGGGTAATGGTAAGGAGCTGGATGATGCCACGGTTGAAGAGGCTTACCGTATTTTGCGGGCAACAGTTCAACATACAGGTGGCCGGAACCGAACGATGTTGGTGACCAGCGCGCATGGTGGAGAAGGAAAATCTCTGACAGCCCGTCAATTAGCGCAAAATTATGCAAGGTTGGGAACGAATGTTCTGTTGATCGATGCGAACTTCCGTCAACCGGACTTACACACCGTGTTTGATGCGACGAACGATTTTGGCTTTGCCAACATGCTGAACAATACGGTTGAAGCTGAAAGATTATCGGGGTGCTTTAAACAAACACACTTAAAAAACTTGACGGTATTGCCTGCCGGGAATGTAACTTCGAATCCATCAGACCTGCTTGCATGCGCATTGATGCCCAAACTTCTTGCCTTTTTCACCCGTAATTACGATCTCGTTATTATGGATTCTTCGTGTGTAAACGGATTTGCCGATGTTTTGGCGGTGAGCCGCGAATGCGATGCAACTTTGTTTGTGGTGGCGAGTGACCAGACTGAACGGTCTAAAGTGCGTTCCGCTATTTCCCAGCTTCACATGAACGGTGGTAATGTGATTGGAACAGTTTTTACAAAGTTGCAAACCCGTTTGATAGTCGGCGGTTTCGAGCGTAAATATGCAAGAAAACTGTCGGCCAAATGGCAGGACGTGCAGTTTTCTAGGCCAACCGCTTCAGGTGTTAATAATCGATCTAATGAACAACGGGCTGGAACACATGGATTACCGGGTAAGATCTGGCGAAACCGTCGTGCGGCGTAAATCTCAATCAGGGACTCCGTCCGCGAATTGATAAATCCGTTTTTGATGCCAGAGCTATGAGACGGTGTTTGGTTATTCGAGTGGTGTTTTCCAGAACGTCGACAATTTTCTAACCGTACGCAGATATATCAATGAATCGATAAAAAATGACCTGTTCTTTATGTAGAACAGATCATATCCGAGTTTTCGACGGCGCATGGTCTTGTTTCTTGAGGGGTGATAATTAACCTGCGCCCATCCCGTTAAGCCTGGACGTACGGCCTGCCTCAACCAGTAGTTTTTTGGGGCACTTTTCTCAGACGTCAACAGGACCCATTCCGGTCGTGGCCCCACCAGCGCCATTTCTCCCCGTAATACATTGATCAGTTGCGGCAATTCATCAATGTGCAAGATCCTCAGCACTTTTCCCAAAGAAGTAGAAGTAACTGTGTTATTGGGATGCGAGATCATCGTTCGAAATTTGATGACATCAAAATGCCGCTTGCTTTTCCCGATACGTTCCTGCGTGTAGAAAATTGGCCAGTGGTCAACCGTCAGGATTGCTATAGCTGTGACTAGAGTGATCGGTAATGACAAGATTGCCAAAATTATTGCCAAAACCGAATCGGTAATGCGTTTGGCAAATCGATATGTTTTTGAACTCCTTAGGTCGGAAGGGTTAATCATGGTTTCTTCATGGATATCGATGTAACCATATTTTTGTTCCAAAAAATCCAGTAATGACAGTACGGAAATGTTTTGCTGTATCGCTTGATTGACCAATTCAACAAGATAGTTGTGTTGTTTAGAACTCCGCTTTGATAATTGCTCGAGTTGATGTTTGGACAGGATAAGAACATCAACATTTTTAAGGTCATTCTTGTTGCGCACAACCTTTGTTGTCGTTCTCGTGAAATGGACAAGTCGTAAGTAGCCCGCTCTTCCAACGGTTCCCGCAATGTTGGCTGAATTGCGTTGCATTATCTTTGAAACGACAATGATTCCGATAACAACGATCACCCACAATACATCTCGACGGTAAACATAGGGAAGAAAGTAAAATGGGAAACTGGCCACAAGTGTCAGTACGTTGACTTCCCAAAGCTTAATCGTCGGGATATTTGAAAACTTATAGATACAAAATATCGCCCATGTACCAAGGATGATCGGTAGATATATCGCGTCAGACGTTAAAAACGTTAGGTTCATATTATCAGGCACGATTCTATTGATCACCTTGATGCAGATGTTCGGTTTTCGTGGCTAATGATGTATAGGTTGCAGCCGAGATCGTTAAAATGGCTAATAACCAACCTTGAAAGCCCGATGAGCCGGCACCTACCAGCAGTGCAGTTACTGCGGTGACCAGCAGACCAAGAGATGCAAATGAATGATAGTTTGATCTAACTTTTCGGAAGCTCAAGAATATGAAAATTGCTGATATTGGTAGCATTCCAACCAGCCCGATATTGATCCAAAGCTCCAAAGCCAAATTGTGGGGTGAAAGTATGATGGCGCTAAAGCCTGAATTTTGGGCGTATTTTCCCATTGCTCCGGAGTTGCCCAATACCCTGTCGGACATCATTCCCCAACCAAATAACCAATTTTCAATGATAATATCGGAAGCCCCTTTCCAGATTTGTAGTCGATGATTTGAATGTGCTGCGCTTGTAAACGAAGCGGGTAAAAACCCCAATGTCCTTTCAATAACAGGGGGGAGAATTGGCATTGTTAAAACAAATACCCCCATCACCCAGTATATAGGCTTGCGTAGTACTGGCACCACACAGCCCACCGTCGCAGCACAAAGTCCACAGATTAAGCTGAATTTGGCAGTTTCGCTTTCACTGACAAAAATAGTCACTACTGCACCTGCAAACAGTAACATGGATAATGCCAAATAGGTAATATTTCGAGATAAAATTAATGCCAGGGGCCAAACCAGTAAACTTAAGCCCACAGCAATTCTATTGTAATCGTATTTGTGGAATTCTGCGCCTGTCAGTGTGGCAATATCTACTGTATAATTCAGTCCCGCATTTATTGCGAAAATTGTGGAAACAATTCCCAAAAGATACACAATTGGCAGGCGCTCGAAAGGGATTTTTGAAAATTGATAACCTAAATACCACCCACCGATACTGCAGACTACGGCGGCAAAAATTTTGAGAATCCCACGGCCGGGATCTAATCCCCATGACAGGGATAATATTGCCCAAATCAGGACACAAAGAATTACTGCCAACAGTGTTTTGTCGACCCGCGGGAAGGATGCAGCCTCAAGTTTGTAATAATAGCTGGTAAACGATGCGGTAACACTGACGATAATGGCAACGCCCAATATCACAGGAGAATAGCGTATCGAAAATATTTGTACTAACGGTACGATCATCAAAGCAAATACGGCAGAAGTTCCTCGCGTATGATCGACTATGGATTGTATTCTCATGCCGTTTACTCTTTGGGGCTGTTTAAAGCGTGGTATTTTTGTTTCGATCGTTAAACACAATAAAGTGTGGTTTCCTTTATTGAAACCTCCGCAACATTAGAATGGCATGTTGTCTCGACCCGTTTAACTTGAATATATGTGCTTGAATTCCGCCCAGATATCATCGGAACTGACAGGTAATTTTTCCAGGTTCTGCCGGGCGTTTTTTCCGTATTCCAGGGTTGTTTGAGGATTGCTTATGGCTTCTTCCATTGCTTGTTTCAGGCTGTGGTCGTCGGCTGGATTTAAAAGCCATCCTGTTTCCTGCGGAACAACTATTTTCTTCATCGCGGGTTGGTTGCTTGCGATCATAGCCGCACCACAGGCTGCTGCTTCCAGAAGTGAACGTGGAAGGCCTTCTCTTAGTTTTGTAGGAAGGCATATTACATCCGTGTTCTGTAGAAGATCGGGCATGTCCTCTTGGGTAATTGCGCCCAAAAATTGAACAATCTGCGCGTCGTGGGCGAGCTCGATGTCGTTTGGGTCAACAGTATCTGGATTTGTCTCGTCTATCGTCCCTGCCAGCAGAAAATTTGCTTCATACCCTTTTTGTTTCATTTCCTGAGCGGCATTCAAGTAGTCCAAAATACCCTTTCCCTTGATGAGCCTTGAGGCCAACAGGAATCTCAGCGGTGCATTGCAGTTAGTTTCATGTCTATTTTCCGCGGTAAAAATGCTGAGGTCAATTCCCGTCCCCATAACTGTTGTCGACCGGTTGATGGGCACCAGCTTTTTTGAAATTAGGAATTGTTGGTCGGCTGAATTCTCAAAAGTTGCGTATGCCGTTGCAGTTTTGGAAACCAGACGAAGCACATGTGTCACAAACTGTTGCCGTATCTTACCCCTAATGCTTTGATTGCTTTCGTAGACCTTTCCCAAGCCCGCAAATGTCCAAACAAGTTTACTGGAATATCCGGCCATCCTGGCAAACATCGTTGCGATACCGCCAAACAGTATTGGCTTAATTGTGAAGCAATGTACGATATCGGGTTTGGTTTTTCGGATTACCTTCAACAATGTCATTACTAGTATAGCGTCGCTAAGCGGATGAGTACGGTGCCTCTTGAGCTTGAGTTCGATCAGTTTTAAAGCCTGATTCCAATTCTGCTTTGACTGGTTGTTACACTCGCCGGCCGCAATGATCACTTCATGACCATCGGCACTTGCGTCAATGGCAAGGCGCTCCCGGTGAGCCCGAAAATAAGCAAGATCATTGATCACAAATAGTATTCGCATTGTGCTTCTCTTCTGCCGGGACTAATGTGCGGCTTTCAATACCAATTGACGCTCGGCGAGATGAGTGAACTAACGGTTATAATTCCAAGTTACAATATGCGGAACGGTGCCATCAAGGCGGTCGAAAGCGTATTATGCAATAAGTTGGAATTGGAAATAATTGTGGTGGATGACGGCTCCGTACCCGCTTTGCAACTTCCTCATAATTTGGCTGAATTGGCCAATGTGACGCTTTTGAGACATGACAAAAACCGGGGTGCATCAGCTGCGAGAAATACTGGTATTTTTGCGGCGAAGTCTGACTGGATCAGCTTTCTGGATTCCGATGATGTACTGGTCGAAAACTCCTTGGACGATCGTTTTGGGTTGGCGAAAAAACACTTTGAAAGCGGGGACTTCGAGTTAACCCTTTACGGGAGTGGATGGCTGCAATTAGTGGCAGACCAAGACGGCTACGTTACGCGAACTCCACTTGATGCATCAATGCCAGAGGAATTTGCAAGCGGTTGTTGGTATTGTCCCGGTTCCTGCATTATTGGGCGCCGTGATTTGTTCATGCATCATCCGTTCGATGAAGATCTGAGACGGTTGGAAGATTTGGATTTGGGAATTCGCTTTGGCCTGAGTGGTGGTAGTTTAATTGTGTTTGATATGGCGGGCGCAAAAATTGAGCGCGGAAATATGACAGATTCTGTCGAGGTCGTGCGAAGTGCACAGTATATGCTGACAAAATACAATGACCTGGCACGAAGCAATTCAACTGTCTGGTGTGCGCTTTGCGCTTATTTGAATTTAGAAATTGCCGCGATAAACTTCAGAGAGAACCGCAGAATTAGATCAGCCTATCATTTGATTAAATCTTTTTATTATAAACCGAGGCTCAAGTTGCATTTAAGTCCCGGCTGGAAGATTTCACGACATAATTTATTAAGCCAGGCTGATTGAATCATAAAAACGTTGTTGATGGGCATGGTATGTGTGAGTTGGCATGGTTAGATTGTTATAAAATTTACTCAAAGCTATCTGCATATTTGCAATGACAAATGTCGGAATCATTTCTGGAGTAATTCCTCTTCCAAATCCATAATTCGACAGGTTGCCCTGGCGAGAGAATGGTTGGTCAACTGTACGGTGATCAATTTCTGGAGACGTCTATGAAAGCCCTGTTAACAGGTGGCGCTGGTTATATCGGCTCCCATACTTTCGTTGCGCTTAAAGAAGCGGGGCATGAGCCAGTAATTCTGGACAATTTTGCTAACGCCAACAGGAATGTGATTTCCCGTTTGGAGAAGCTGGTTCAGTCTCAGGTTATCTATGAAGTTGCGGATATTCGTGACAGGCAAGCAATGATTGCCGCTTTCAAGAAGCATCAACCGGAAGCGGTTATTCACTTTGCCGGTGCGAAGGCCGTCGATGAAAGTGTAAAAAACCCGGCAAAGTATTTCGATATCAATGTGACCGGAACGCAGACCTTACTGGATGCAATGGATCACTGTGATATACGCAAGTTGATCTTTTCATCCACCGCAGCTGTATACGGTAATCCTGACATTTTGCCGGTCAGCGAGGATTATCCTTTGCAGGCGACGAACACTTATGGCGAGACCAAAGTAATTATAGAAGAAAAATTGCGTAACCTTCATTCTGTCGACCCCCGCTGGGCTATCACTATCTTGCGCTATTTTAATGCGGTTGGTGCCCACCCGTCCGGCAAAATTGGAGAGGACCCAACAGGTGACCCGACTAATTTGATGGCGATCGTTAGCCAGGTTGCAATCGGTCGGATTGAAAAGCTGAACATCTATGGGGGTGATTACAATACGCCTGACGGAACAGGCGTTCGTGACTACATTCATGTGTGCGATTTAGCGGCAGGCCATCAAGCAGCATTGGCTTTGACCAATAGTTCTGGCTGCGAAGCGATTAATCTTGGGACAGGTAAAAAAGTCTCGGTTCTTGAACTGATCAACGCATTTGAAAAGGTATCGGGTCGCAAAATTCCCTATACAATTATTGCCCGCCGTAAGGGAGATATTGCGGAAAGTTGGACCGTACCGGTTCACGCAAAAACACTCCTGGACTGGGAAGCAAAACGTGATCTCGAGATGATGTGTGCTGATTGTTGGCGCTGGCAGTCCGAAAACCCGAATGGATATGAGAAATTGGATCAGGATTAATCCGGTTAAACGCTCCAGACGTTCTGACATGCCTTGATTGAAACTGCGCAGCAGGCCACTCTTGACCGTGAATTGTGAGCGATGTGGAGCCATTTTGTGAGTAGAAATACGCCTTCGTATATGCCGGGTTTTGGCAATGATTTTGAAACAGAATCCCTGCCGGGTGCCCTCCCGCAAGGGCAAAACAGCCCGCAAAAATGTAACTACGGGCTTTATGCCGAACAATTGTCTGGCTCACCGTTTACAGCGCCGCGTGGAACGAATGAACGTTCCTGGCTTTATCGGATGCGACCGAGCGTTAAACACGCGACACGTTTTGCGCGGTGCAATTTTCCCCTTTGGCTGACGGCACCACAGGAACAGGATGAAAACTTGGCCTTGGGTCAATACCGCTGGGACCCTATTCCCATACCGAGCGAGCGAACCGATTTCATCGCTGGAGTACGAACCATCACAACAGCAGGCGATGCGCTCGGTCAATCGGGAATGGCGAGCCATGTCTATATCTGCAACGCTGATATGCAGGATGATTATTTCTTCAACGCCGATGCGGAATTGCTGGTTGTACCACAAATCGGCCGTATGCGTTTCTTTACCGAAATGGGCATAATGGATGTGGATCCGCTCGAAATCTGCGTTATTCCGCGCGGCATGATGTTCAAGGCTCTGTGTCTGGATGGGGAAGCGCGAGGTTATATTTGTGAGAATTACGGAGCTAAACTCACCTTGCCGGATCGGGGCCCGATTGGTGCGAATTGTCTGGCTAACTCCAGGGATTTTAAAACGCCCGTTGCAGCCTATGAAGATAAGGAGACACCCTGCCAGTTGACCGTGAAATGGTGCGGTGGATTTCACCGGACACAGATCGGCCATTCACCGTTGGATGTGATTGCGTGGCACGGTAATTATGCACCATATAAATATGATTTGCGGACCTATTCCCCTGTCGGTGCTATTCTGTTTGATCATCCTGATCCATCAATATTCACCGTATTAACCGCACCATCGGGCGAAGAGGGGACCGCGAATATTGATTTTGTTATTTTTCCACCTCGATGGTTGGTGGCCGAACATACGTTTCGCCCGCCGTGGTATCATCGTAATATCATGAGTGAATTCATGGGCTTAATTCACGGGCAGTATGATGCAAAAGAGGAGGGTTTCGTGCCGGGTGGTATGAGCTTGCACAATCTCATGTTACCCCATGGGCCAGATGCATCAGGTTTCGATAAGGCCAGTAACAGCGATCTGTCTCCACAAAAACTCGATGGCACCATGGCATTTATGTTTGAAACCCGTTTTCCCCAGATGGTGTCACCCTATGCGGCAAATCTTGAAGGCTTACAGGATGGCTACGTGGAGTGCTGGCAGGGTTTAGAGCGAAAGTTCGATGGCACGCCGGGCGAGAAATAGAGCAAAACATAATAGAAGACGAACCACATAGTTCACGGGTAAGGAATTCCAATAATGACAGATGGTCTGATACGCAGCTGGATTGATAGCGCCAATGCTGATGATTGCAATTTTCCGCTCAACAATCTGCCATACGGTGTGTTTTCGGCAGATGACGGCGTCAAAAAATGTTGTGTTGCCATCGGTGACCGTATTATCGACCTTGCCACACTGGAAGAAGCGGAGCTGCTCAATTCGTCTGGTACTTTCGCTTTAGACGCGCTTAATGATTTCATGGCTCTGGGCACGGATGTTTGGGCGCAAGTGCGCGCTCAACTTACTGACCTTCTCAAGGAAGGGGGAAATGACTGGCTTCGCACTAATGACAGTTTGATGAAAAGAGCGGTGCTCCAGCAGGCAGATGTTTCCATGCATATGCCGTTTAGAGTAGCTGAATTTACGGATTTTTATGCCGGACGGAATCATGCAACAAATGTCGGTACGATGTTTAGGGGTAAGGAAAATGCCCTACCTCCGAACTGGTTGCATATACCCATCGGTTACAACGGAAGGGCATCAACTGTCGTTGTAAGTGGGACCGATATTCACCGCCCGAACGGGCAGTTAAAAAAGCCTGATGACCGCTCACCGGAATTCGGCCCGTGTAAACGATTGGACATTGAGCTTGAGATGGGAGCGGTCGTTGGAACCGGTTCGAAGATGGGATCGCCGGTAACCGTAGAGCAGGCAGACAGCATGATCTTTGGTTATGTGTTGCTCAATGACTGGTCGGCGCGGGATATTCAGGCCTGGGAATATCAGCCATTAGGCCCATTTCAGGCGAAAGCTTTTGCGACATCCATCAGCCCATGGGTCGTTACCAAAGCAGCGTTGGAGCCGTTCAGAATCTCCACGCCCGAACGGGAGATTGATCTGCTGCCACACCTGCGGGATGCGGGGCCGATGTTATACGATATTGATCTTGAGGTTGCGCTAACCCCCGATGGTGAGACGAAAGAGACTGTGATCAGTCGTACCAATTACTGTGAAATGTATTATTCGTCCGCCCAGCAATTGGCTCATCATTCAAGCTCGGGTTGCGCGATGAATGTCGGGGACCTTTTAGGATCCGGAACAATCTCTGGGGCAAGCCCTGACAGTTATGGATCGATGCTTGAGATGTGCTGGGGTGGCGAAAATTCGATTGACCTGGGTGAAGGAATATCCCGCACTTTCATCGAAGATGGAGATCGCCTGACTTTACGTGGGCATTGCCAAGGAGCAGGGTATCGCATTGGATTTGGGGAATGTTCCGGCGAGATATTACCGGCACGAGATAAACATTGATATTTACCCAGAGGACTGTGGCGACAGGGTTCGTTTAACATGTTCTGCGAGCGCCAGGCTTGCGGTAAGTCCAGGGGACTCGATGCCTAGTAAAGCGACAAAGCCCGCTCGACCATGATCTTTTGGCCCCCAAATTTTAAAGTCTACATTGGGTTCTCCAGCACCAGATAATTTGGGACGGATGCCGCAATAATCTGCCTCAAGGGCGCCGTAGGCAAGATCAGGCCAATAATCACGAATAGCGGCGTAGAAATTATCTCCGCGAGTTGGATCAACCTCATAATCCAGTTGTTCAACCCATTCGACGTCCGGTCCAAATCGTGCCTGTCCGCCCATATCTAATGTGAGGTGAACACCAAGACCTCCGGGTTCTGGCACGGGATAAATCAGTTTCGAGAACGGCGCTTTACCCACAAGACGGAAATAATTCCCCTTTGCGTATTTAAGATGTGGTGTATCGGCCCATGAGTCTACCGTATTGGAGTTGATGGTGCTGGAAGCCTGTAGCCCCGAACTGATAATGAGGTTTCGTGCAGTAATTATCGTTCCCTCGCCGGTTGTGAGTTCAAACCCGCCTGAAGTCAGTTTCCTCCAGCTTTCTAATGAAGTGTTGAACGCAAACTGACACCCGAGGCTTTCAGCATCACCTTGTAGGGCGAGCATATAAGCATGGCTATCAATGATGCCCGTTGAAGGGGACAACAAGCCAGCCATGCCATTAAGGTTCGGTTCCAGTGCAGCAAGGCCAGTCTCATCTAGGGGTTGAAGGTCGGAAACACCATTTCGTCTTGCGTGGTCATGAATGTCGTTAAGCGCCTTCATCTGGTTTTCGTTTGTTGCAACAATGATCTTGCCGATTTTTTTGTGGGGTACTCCATGGGTGTGGCAAAAATCATAAAGCAGCTTTTTTCCTTCAATACAGGTACTGGCTTTTAAACTGCCTTTTGGATAATAGATGCCGGCGTGAATGACTTCACTGTTGCGGGCGCTGGTTTCGCTTCCGATTATTCCATGTCGCTCCAGAACAATGACTTCATGACCGGCCAAAGACAATGAACGGGCAATTGCCAGCCCAACAGCTCCGGCACCAACGATAATAGTTTCAATGTCGTGCACGTCAGTTTGTCCGGTTTAGGTCAAACTGGTTTATCCCAAATTTGCGCGCCACCTTCAATGGATGTTGAAGACGACGGTATTTATGTTCCTGGTGAATTGCGTCCTGTTGAAAAATCGGCTTGATTTCGTCGAGAACTAGATTGGAAAACCCAAGGGACGTGTAATGGAAAAAGGTAAGTTGGCGCGGATGCAACATATGGCGGTTGAAGTGTCAGACACCGACCGGTCCATCGCATTTTATCGTGATGTACTGGGCTTTAAATTGACCGAACGCCATCCCGCAAATGAAAATCCCAATATTCCGGTCGAACTGACGTTCATGCGCTTGGGTAACAAGCACCATGAACTCGTACTCGTGAATAATCCGAAAAAGACTTATGTGCCCCGGCCAAAACGTCCCGAAGATGATCTGGAAGGAATCCCGGCCTTCCATCACTTCGCGTTTGAATGCGACAGCAAGGAGGATTGGGAAACGGTGCTTGAAAAAGTTGAAGAAAAGAAGGTGGAGATCGTACGCGGACCAGTGTTGCACAGTTTTGTTGACCCGCGTGGAGATGGCTCCTGGGGGGAAAATGAAGCGTTTTATCTTCTCGACCCGGATAACCACAGGATCGAAATATTTTGCAATCTGTCGACCATCGATACCGATGGTACCCATGTCAATTTTGAAGGGGTGCGTATGGAAGGTACCAAAACGGAAGAATTGTAATTATGGATGCGCAGGTTGGAATAATTGGGTGCGGGCCCATCGGTGCACTGTTGGGAAATCTGTTAGGGCGACGGGGAATTTCGACAATCGTTGTAGAAAAACAGCCGAAGCCATTTGGCCTTCCACGCGCAATTCACTTTGACGGTGAGGCCATGCGGGTGTTTCAGGCTGCCGGTCTGGCTGAGCAGGTTCTGCCTTCGACCATGGTTGGGCGGGGCATGTTGTTTAAAGATAGCGCTGACAACGTTCTCATCGACTGGTCGCGGGAACAGAGTATCGGCCCCATGGGCTGGTATGAGAGCTACCGTGTCCATCAGCCGGGACTAGAAAAGGCGCTTGTTGATGGACTGTCGCGGTTTGACGATGTCCAACTGAAGCGTGGGAACGCTGTAACCGGAATGTCGCAAGACCAAGATAAGGTCACACTACAACTGGAAGGCGGTGAAACGCATACCTGCGAATATATAGTTGGTTGTGATGGTGCGACATCCATGTTGCGCGATGCGATGGGTGTCGGAGTTGATGATCTTG
Organism: uncultured Rhizobiaceae bacterium; assembly: GCA_951813045.1. GTDB lineage: Bacteria > Pseudomonadota > Alphaproteobacteria > Rhizobiales > Rhizobiaceae > Pseudahrensia. The sequence continues at coordinate 3,773,198 of CATOTF010000002.1, read as the reverse complement.
GGTATAAAGAGCGCTGGCTCGTTGTTGATCTTATGCTCAAGGCTCCTCGTGAAGATCTTGGCGATTATTCCATTCAGTTTTGTGACGAGGAAAATCCCGCCACTTACGTTCGGGGTATTGGGGACCGCCGCCGCTGGGAAATGAGGTTAAAACCCTCCGAGCCGGATGTTGTATCTGATGAAGTGGTTTGGGAAAAACTCAGCCGTTGGATCGAACCGCATGAAGCTGATCTGGAGCGCAGCGCGGTCTATACGTTTCGATCCTGTGTCGCCCAGGATTGGCGCAAGGGTAGATGCCTTATCGCCGGGGACGCGGCTCACCAGATGCCACCGTTCATGGGGCAGGGCATGTGCGCGGGCATTAGAGACGTTGCCAATCTTGCCTGGAAACTGGATGCTGTGTTGAAGGGAAACGATAGGCAACTGCTTGATACTTATGGGGAAGAGCGCGAAAAAAATGTCCGTCAATTTATTGAACTAACGGTTCGACTTGGAAAGCTCATCAATCAAACAGCAGCCGGGAATGCGCCCACAGGAACGATGAAATCAATCTGGCCCTCCCTTGGGGATGGCTTTGGCAGGCGCGATGGTGTCGGCGGCGAGCTTGCTCCGCAAGTGAGAACACCCGATGGTCAATTGGCCGATGACTACGCTGAAAACCGGTTTTATTTGCTGGCAAAAGATCCGGAAAACTATCGCTCGGCATCAACCCTTCCCGTTATCAAAGGTCATTGGGATAAGCTTGATGAGATCGGCTTTAATGCAGCCCTCATCAGGCCAGACGGATATGCTGCTGGTGGCGTTAATTCAACGGGCGATCTGATTGGTCTGTGTACGGATGCGACCACCTTCGGCCTCTTGGACCTGGAACCTAGTTTATGACGATTTCTGATTGCCCTCATTCCACTCGGAATACTTCAATCCCGCATGTTAAAATTAGACTCGCCAAGCCTTTACCTTTACGTCATAACATTTTTCAATTGGCGCCTTTGCAGGTTGCGGGGCACCAGAACTAGTCTACTCGAAATTTAAGCTAAAACTGGGAGAAAATCATGAAATCAATTATTAAAATGGCCATGGCGACAACGCTGCTGACATCAGTCGCGTCCACATCATTTGCTGAAGAAGTCAAACTGGGCGTATTTCTCGGGTTTACCGGCGCGATTGAATCTATCGTAGCCGATATGGGCCCCGCGGCTGAACTCGCCATTAAAGAAGTTAGTGAAAGCGGTGCGTTCCTCGACGGTTCAACTGTTGTTGGCGTCCGTGGTGATACAACCTGTACAGATGCTGCCGTTGCCGTTGCTGCTGCTGAACGTTTGATTACATCTGACAATGTCAACGCTATTGTTGGTGGTGACTGTTCCGGTGTGACAACCGCTGCGTTGCAAAACGTTGCTGTGCCAAACGGCATTGTTATGGTTTCACCATCTGCAACATCGCCTGCGCTTTCTACGGTTGAAGATAACGGCCTGTTTTTTAGAACAGCACCATCCGATGCTCGTCAGGGTAAGATCGTTACCGACATTTTGATGGAAAGAGGCGTGAAATCCATCGCCCTGACTTACACAAACAATGATTACGGCAAGGGCCTGTCAGACAGCATCAAGACCAACTATGAAGCCGCTGGTGGCAAGGTGACAATTGTTGCTGCACACGAAGATGGCAAAGGTGACTACAGCGCTGAAGTTGGTGCACTTGCATCTGCTGGTGGTGATGTTCTGGTTGTCGCCGGTTATATCGACCAGGGCGGTAAAGCTGTTATTCAGGGTTCACTGGACGCCGGTGCGTTTGAAACCTTCTACCTGCCTGATGGTATGGTTGGTGACCCGCTGCCATTGGCGATTGGTGAAGATCTGAACGGTTCTTATGGTGCTCACCCGGGTACGGATAGCGCGGGTGCAGCGACTTTTGCTGATATGGCAAAAGCCAATGGCTTTAAAGCTGGTCCATTTGCCGGTGAAGCTTATGATTCCGCTGCCCTTATTCTTCTTGCCATGCAGGCTGCCGGTTCTTCCGACAGTGCAAAGCTCAAGGATAAAGTATTCGACGTAGCCAATGCACCTGGTGAAAAAATCTTCCCGGGCGAATTGGCAAAAGCGCTTAAAATTCTTAAAGACGGTGGTGAGATCGACTATGTTGGCGCATCTGCGGTTGAACTGATTGGTGCTGGCGAAAGTGCAGGTAACTACCGCGAAATCGAAATCAAAGACAAAGCGGTGACAACGGTTAAATACCGCTAGTCAAAGCTAAATCCCAACGGGAAGGCCCGGGCGTTTGTTCGCTCGGGCCTTCTTTTAGATTTCGAGCCGAATGTTGGATCTGATATGATCGTCGTAGAAAACCTCCATAAAAGCTTTGGAGGTATCCATGCTGTTGCGGGGGCTTCTCTTAAAATTGAAACAGGGTCCATTACCGGGCTGATTGGACCTAATGGCGCCGGTAAAACTACGCTGTTTAACGTTATCGCCGGTGCGCACGCGCCCACCAGTGGGAGCGTTTATCTCGATGGAGAAGACATTACCGGCCTGCCACCGCACGAATTATTCGCAAAAGGCCTGTTGAGAACATTCCAGATTGCCCATGAATTTTCCACGCTGACCGTTCGCGAAAACCTGATGATGGTTCCCGCCGATCAACCGGGAGAGAGCCTGATTAACGTGTGGCTGAAACCGGAAGCGGTTCGCAACGCTGAGATGGACGTTCGAAAAAAAGCCGACGAAGTTATAGAATTTTTAGAAATATCCCACGTTGCAGACGAGTTGGCCGGTAATTTGTCCGGGGGACAGAAAAAGCTTCTGGAACTTGGTCGCACCATGATGGTCGACGCAAAGGTCGTCTTTCTCGATGAAGTCGGCGCCGGGGTGAACAGAACGCTTCTCAAGACCATCGGCGATTCGATCATCAAACTGAACAAAGAACGTGGCTACACGTTCTGTCTTATCGAACACGATATGGAGTTCATCTCCCGCATGTGCGACCCGGTCATCGTGATGGCGGAGGGTAGTGTGTTGGCTGAAGGGACAGCCGACGAGGTGAAGGCCAACGAAGAGGTTATCGAGGCCTATTTGGGAACAGGGTTGAAAAACAAAGATACCCCGAAACCGGTAGCTGTCGCAGGGGGTCAGGCATGACCTATTTGACTGGGGCAAATATGACCGGGGGATATACCACCGGTTCAGACATTATCAAAGATTGCTCAATTGAAGTCGACCTTGGTGAAATAGCTGTTGTTGTCGGCCCAAATGGTGCGGGTAAATCCACCGCCATGAAGGCGATATTCGGCATGCTGAACTTGCGTGAAGGTTCCGTATCAATCGATGGAAAAGATATCACTAAGTTGTCACCACCCGCCCGCGTACGCGAAGGCATGGCGTTTGTGCCACAAACGGAAAATGTGTTCACGTCGATGAGCGTTCTCGATAATCTTATAATGGGTGCGTTTGTTCGTGATGACGACTATTCCCAAACACTTGAAAAAGTGTTCGAACTGTTTCCCATTCTTGCGGAAAAGCAAAAACAACCGGCCGGTGAATTATCCGGTGGCCAACGCCAGCAGGTTGCCGTCGGGCGCGCGCTGATGACTAACCCCACTCTACTCATGCTGGATGAACCAACAGCTGGTGTTTCCCCCATCGTGATGGATGAATTGTTTGACCGGATCATCGAGATTGCCCGCTCTGGGATTGCAATTCTGATGGTTGAGCAAAACGCCAAACAGGCACTGAACATAGCCGACAAAGGATTTGTTCTGGTGCAGGGCGCCAATCGCTATACGGACACGGGGGAGGCGCTGATGGCGAACCCCGATGTTCGCAAGGCGTTTTTGGGAGGCTGATATGGAATTTCTAAATGCGATGGCGATCCTCGCCAATTATGTGATTGTTCCAGGCCTTGCATACGGCAGCCAGCTCGCCCTTGGCGCATTGGGCGTCACGCTGGTTTACGGCGTATTGCGCTTTTCAAATTTCGCCCACGGTGAAACCATGTCTATGGGCGCAATGTTTGCTATTCTCTTCCTGTGGCTGTTTAAAAGCATGGGCGTATCGATTGCGCCCTTGCCAACAGTGCTCCTTGCACTCGTTCCAGCTATCATCTGTGCGGCGGTGTATATTTTGATAACCGACCGGGTTGTTTACCGATTTTACCGCATACAAAAAGCCGTTCCGACAATTCTTGTCGTCGTTTCCACCGGAATCATGTTTGTTACCAACGGGCTAATTCGGTTTGTAATCGGTCCGGATGACAGAAGTATCGGCGATGGCGCTCGATTTGTTATGAAGGCACGAGAATTCAAGAACTGGACCGGGCTTGATGTAGGTATCGCGATTAAAACGTCGCAGGTGATCACCGTTATCACTGCGGTTGTTCTTGTCGTGGCCTTGTTTTGGTTTTTGGAAAAAACTAAGACCGGGAAATCAATGCGGGCCTATGCGGATAACGAGAACCTGGCGCTTTTGTCTGGTATTGACCCTGAAAAAGTTGTCAGGATCACCTGGCTATTGGTTGCCGTTCTGGCAACCGTTGCAGGCACGCTTTATGGCCTCGACAAGAGCTATAAGCCGTTCACCTTCCTCCAATTGCTGTTGCCGATATTCGCTTCCGCAATTATCGGCGGGATAGGCAGCCCGCTTGGCGCTATTGTAGGCGGTTTTATCGTGGCGTTTTCAGAAATCCTGATCACATTTGCCTTTAAAGGGTTTTTCACCCGGCTTGTTCCCGATGATTTTGCACCGGAGGGTTTGGTGCAACTTTTATCAACCGATTATAAGTTTGCGGTTTCCTTTGCCATTCTTGTGATTGTTCTCATCATCATGCCGACCGGAATTTTCAAAGGGAGAACGTTATGAGCGATTCGATGCGTTCCGTTTTGGCGTTCGGTATCATGGCGCTGTTGCTTGTTGCCGTCGGTGTTATTCAAAGCTGGTCGCTCTCCTTAACGATTCTCAACCTGTGCATCATCTCCGCCGTCATGTCGCTGGGGGTGAATATCCAATGGGGATTTGCCGGCCTCTTTAATGCGGGGATTATGGGATTTGCCGCGCTAGGCGGCGTGACAGCGGTTATCCTTTCCGTTTCTCCAGTTGGAGCGGCATGGAGCGCGGGTGGATTTGGAATTGTGGGCGCATTTTTTGTAGTGCTGGCAGCGGTTGCCGGTGTCATTATGGTGCAGCGGTATTTTCACGATCAGTCCCGTTCAAGATTGCTCATCACGACTGCCTTCCTTCTGTTTGCGTTTATCATATACAGAATGGTCCTAGACCCGGCTGTTGAAGCAATCGAGGCGGTTGAACCGGCAAAGACCGGTTTCCTGGGCGGTTTTGGATTGCCGATAGTCTTGTCCTGGGGGGTGGCGGCATTTGTAGCCGCCGGAGTTGCCTGGATAATCGGTAAAATTGCTCTCGGCCTTCGGTCTGATTATCTGGCGATCGCAACTCTTGGTATTTCCGAGATTATCGTCTCTGTTCTCAAAAACGAAGACTGGCTGACACGTGGCGTTAAAAACGTAAACGGTCTTCCGCGGCCTGTTCCTTATGAAATTGATATCCAAGAGTCGGAATTTTATCGCGATATTGCAACATCCATTGGCATACCGATTGTGGATCTATCCTCCATTATTGTGAAACTGAGCTATACTTGTCTGTTTCTCATTGTGCTTGTGATCGTTTTTCTCCTGGCGGAACGTGCTGTGCGCTCGCCCTGGGGCCGCATGATGCGGGCTATTCGCGATAATGAAGTCTCATCAAGTGCGATGGGTAAAAATATCACCGCCCGGCATCTGCAGGTATTTGTGTTGGGTTCGGCGGTTATCGGTATTGCTGGAGCTATGCTCACCACACTTGACGGCCAGTTTACGCCGGGGTCCTATCAACCACTGCGCTTTACATTTCTGATTTGGATTATGGTGATTGTTGGCGGTTCAGGAAATAATCTTGGCTCAATTCTTGGCGGCTTTGTCGTCTGGTTTATCTGGATTGAAGCTGAACCGATTGGTCAACAGGTCATGAACCTGATTACATCCAATATGGCGGACGGGAGCGCAATCAAGGCACAACTCGTTGAAAGTGCGTCCCACATTCGATTGATCATGATGGGTGTTATTTTATTGCTTGTGCTGCGTTTCCGACCACAAGGCATGCTGCCGGAAAGCAGATCACAGTAACCAAAATCCGGCGAGAAAACCCGTTCTATTGTCTGGAAAAGTTCACCGCGATTGAACGCGATACCGTCAGGTAATCTTCTTATCGTCGACGATATTCATCGTCGCGAGGCCGCTATTACCCGGCACAACGGCAGCGAACGGGCCACCGTGATAGAGATAGGTCGGATCGTTCAAATCCTGTGGTGCTTCTTCCGCCAGAATTTGCGTGGCAAATTGTTCTGCATTGTCTTTAGGGCGATAGCCGAGAAACGCAGCGTTTTCGTTATTAACTGGGGAACGGTCGTTATTGGATACGCCGTAGATAATTGTGTGGGCAACTGTCGGCGTGTCGATGGAACGGGTCACGAGTTGAATGAGATCATCATAGGAAAGCCATGAGCCGAGCGCGCGGGCGTTCGTCACCTGCGCTGCTGATAGGATGCGCAAGTGAACGCTTTCCAGGGTGAATTTATCCCAATAGAGCGAGCCAAGATCTTCTGCAAAACATTTGGCCAGTCCATAAAATGTATCCGGCCTGTGCGCGACATCCGTGTCAATCGCAACATTACGGGGATGCATGCCCACCGCGTGAATCGAGCTTGCATAGACCACACGGCGCAAGCCGTTTATCCGCGCCGCTTCCCAGACATTATAAGCGCCGATGATGTTGGACTGGAGAATATCATCCCACGGCGCTTCGTCTCCGATAGCGCCGAAATGGACCACCATATCTGCGCCTTTTAGGACGTCCACCATTTCATCAAGCTTCGCTAGGTCAGCTTTTACAAATGCTTCACCTTCGTAGAGCTTGCCGACATTGTCGGCAATATCGGTTGAGACCAGCTCATCACTTAATTTGGTTAGAGGTTCGCGCAGATGCGAACCCAAACGTCCTGCAGCGCCCGTTAATACCAGTTTTTTCATCTAATTTGCCTTATGGTTTTCGCGAAAATGCCCTGTTTTTGTGATTTTATACGGTTTTTACCCTTAAATGACCGCTTTTTCGACAAAAGGCTCGCCTTTTTCGATGCGCTCATAGTTGAAAGGCGACAGATCGAGGGATCTGTATTCACCGTAGGTGATGAGTTCGGATGTGCCGCGTCCCATGGCGGGGGATTGCTGGAATCCATGGCCGGAGAATCCGTTCACGAAGATGAAATTCTCAACCTTTGTGTCGGGGCCTAAAATCGCATTCTGGTCAAATGTATTAAACGCGTAATGGCCTGCCCAGGAGTTGACAAGTTTGATTGATTCAAACTGGGGTATCCTTGTTGCGATAATCGGCCAGAAATGATTTTCCCAAAGGGAATGGTCCTGCTCGAAATCATCATAAGCGACGGCGGGGTCGTCACCACCGCCAATGGTGGGCGGTCCGCCGGCCAGATAATAAGTGCCGTCCGTGCGCATGTGAACGCCGGATGGGTCAATCGTGAGTGGTAAGTCACGATCAAGTGGCTTGGCCGCGTCGAAAATAAACGTATAGCGTTTGCGTGGCTCCACCGGGATTTCAATACCCGCCATGCGCGACGTTTCCACCGCGCGCGGGCCGGATGTGTTGATCACCGTGCCACAATTTATCACATCACCGGTTTTCAGCGTGACACTTTCAACGCGACTACCCGCTGTGTTTTTCGTCATCGCGACAACTTCATTGGTGCAATATTCCACGCCCTTTTCGCGGGCGCTCCTTTTCCACCAGTCAAACACCGTTCCGCCGTCGAAATATCCTTCGTCGATAAGATTGTGGTTAGCGCCTACAATGTCGTCGAGATTATAAAACGGGTAATCGCGGGCGATTTCTTCCACCGTCATATGTTTGGTGCCCGCACCGCATTCAGCTTGAAGTTTTTGGCTTTCAATCAGAACCTCGTCGAAACCTTTATTGTCCGCCAGATACATATAACCATAGCTTTGAATGGGAATATTCGGCACGCGATCGTCACCGCCGAAATACTCGCGGAAATTTTTTACAAAGTCGGCAGCAAACTGGGAAATCCTGACGTTGAGCTCGCGGGAAAACTGCTGCCGCATGCAGGAATTTGTGTGGGCGGTGGATGTGAACTCATAAGTGGGGTCGCGCTCGACTACCAGAATTGAGCCGTCGAAATCCGGGTTATTGGCCGTAAACCACGCAACGGATGAGCCATACATTGCGCCACCGACGATGATGACATCATATGTTTTTTGCGCTGGTGATTTAAACTCTATCGCCATTTTGAACGCCCTCCCGTTTTATTCATACCAGTTTACCGCCCCCTGTGCGATGATGTGTAACAGTTTACCGGTTCAGATACATCAGCCCGGTATTCTGGTTCGTGAGATTGAAGTTTCTGGCACCATGAGCATGGATAAAGGGACGGGAAGAACGTTTGGAAGATCACGCCCTATATTTTGAAGTTATCCTGTTTGGCCTGATTGCCTGCGTCATCGTCTATTCGCTGCTGACCAAAGCGGTTGGTCGGACCATCTTGACATTGCCAATTATTTTTACCGGGCTTGGGTTTGCCGCGTCAGAACCCTTGCGGACGCTTGCTCCAGCAGAACTATTAAGCGGGTCAAGCCGTTTAATTGCTGAAATCACGCTGATTATAATTCTGTTTGCAGATGCAAGCCACGTGCGGTTTTCGCGCCTTAGGCAGAATTTTCAACTGCCGCTGCGCATGCTGATCATCGGCATGCCCCTTTCGATCGCCTTTGGAACATTTGTCGTTTACTGGCTGAATTCTTCAATTGGTTTTGCCATGCCATTGCTGACAACGGCATTGCTGACGCCAACGGATGCGGCGCTCGGGCAGACGGTGGTTTCCAGCCCCAATGTCCCGGCAAAACTTTCCCAAACCATCAATGTTGAAAGCGGGTTGAACGATGGTCTTGTTCTCCCGTTTGTTTTGCTCGGCGCGATATTATCCACACAGGCCATCGATGATCAGGGAATTATGGGCCTGCCGATGAAAGCGGTTCTGCAGATTGTTCTTGGGCCGTTAGTTGGTATCACCATCGGCTGGAGTATCGCAAAAGCGCTGGACCTGGTGCAGGATCGTGACTGGATTTTGGAAAGCGCTCAGGGCGTTGTCTTTCTCACCACCGCGTTTGCCGCTTTTCTGGGGGCGGAGATTATCGGGGGGAATGGCTTTATTGCGGCGTTTGTTGCCGGCGCGGTTTTCGGCAACAGCTATAAACACGACCTTCATTTTATCAGTGAATTTATGGAAGGAAACGGCCAGCTTTTAACGATGGCTGCGTTCTTCATGTTTGGTGCCCTGCTGCTGCCAGCCGGGCTGGAACATGTTTCGTTTATCCCTGTTCTGGTCGCGGTTGCGTTTCTTACAGTGATTCGGATTGTACCGATCTATCTGTCGCTGGCGGGAACCGGATTGAAGCTCAAAGAAAAACTTTTTTTGGGTTGGTTCGGCCCAAGAGGCCTCGCGTCCATCCTGTTTACATTGATTGTCGTTGATGAATTCGACTTGCCGGGGGAGGCGGAACTCCTGGCCTGCGTCTCCATGACGGTGTTTCTGTCAATTCTGCTGCACGGGTTCTCGGCGACACCTTTGGCCAATCGTATCGGACGCGATTGAGCGGATAACTAACCGCCCTTAAGCTGTTGCAACAGGTATATTTCACTCTCTGGATAGATCGGTTCGGTCAGATCATTGAAGATCAGCCTGCCGTCTACCGCGACGGATACGCCCGCCTCAATAATGGGACTTAAGGCAGGGTAGGCATCGGCGAGGCCTTTTAAAAGCTCGCCGATGTTTTTAGCATCGATCTCAACCTTGTCCTTACCGCCCGTGAATGTGCGCAGGCCCAGCCAGAGATTGACCTCAACCACTTATGTTACCCACTTGCCTGCTGATCCAGCGCTTCGAGAATGCGCGGCGGTGACATGGGCAGTTGCGTGAGGCGAACACCGGCTGCGCCCGATACAGCATTGGCGATTGCCGCGAGCGGTGGGCAGATCGACGTTTCGCCAACCCCGCGCACACCATAAGGATGGCCGGGATTGGGAACTTCCACGATGACGGTATCGATCATCGGCAGGTCCGACGCGACCGGGATGCGGTAATCCAGGAAGTTTGAATTCTGCAGACGTCCGTCTTCCCCGTAGATATATTCTTCATTCAGGGCCCAGCCGATACCTTGCGCGGCCCCGCCCTGGAACTGCCCTTCCACATAGGACGGGTGGATGGCCTTGCCCGCGTCCTGCACAACCGTATAGCGCACAACACTAGTTTGGCCGGTTTCCTTATCGACTTTTGCGTCAACAATATGAGTGGCGAAACTGACGCCGGCCCCCTCCGGAGTGGCTTCAAAATGGCCGACAATCGGCCCGCCGGTGGCTCCCATTCTGGCGGTCAGTTGCGCCAGCGGAATAGGGTCAAAATCACCGGCATTGGGGCCGGATGGTTTGGCACAACCGTCTTCCCAGAAAACGGCGTCCCGGTCGATGCCCCATTTGGCGGCAGCACGGCCACATAATTTATCGACCGCATCACGGGCAGCCTTGATGGTCGCGAGTCCGCTGGCGTAGGTTACGCGAGAGCCGTGGCTGACTTCATTGTAACCCAGTGTTGCCGTATCGGCGATGGTGGTGCGGATTTTATCGTAAGGGATTCCAAGTTCTTCGGCTGCCATTTGGCACATGGATGCGCGGCTACCGCCGATGTCCGGCGTACCAACGGAAAGGGCGGCTGTACCGTCTTCCGACAAAGCAAGGGAAACGGCCGTTTCGCCCCCGTGATTAAACCAGAAGCCGCAGGAAATGCCCCGCCCTTCGCCTTCCCCAAGAGGTGCTGCGTAATGGGCGTGGGATTTAGCGGCTTCCAGAGTTTCGACCAGGCCGATGCGGTCAAACTTCGGTCCAAAGGAAGCTTTGGTGCCTTGCTTTGATGCATTCATCAGCCGCACTTCGATCGGGTCGAGGCCTAATTTATTGCACAGTTCATCGATAACGGATTCAACCGCAAATGCCGCCATGGGGGAACCCGGCGCACGATAGGCCGCTTGTTTTGGTCGGTTCGACATGACGTCATATCCAACCTGATGAACGTTTTCGAGAGCATAGGGCGCAAAGGCGCACATGGCGGTCAGGTCAGACGGCGCGCCGGGAAATGCACCCCCTTGCAGGCGGAATACGCCTTGACCGGCGGTAATTTTACCGGTCTTGGTCATGCCGATTTTGATGTCCATCGATGTCGATGCTGTAGGGCCGGTGGCGCGGAATACTTCCGCACGGCTCATCACCAGTTTGACCGGGCGGTTGGATTTGCGCGACAAAATAAGAGCGACCGGTTCGATAAAGACGGCTGTTTTACCGCCAAAACCGCCGCCGATTTCGGACGCTGTGACGCGAATCTGGCTGGCGTCCGTCCCGGTTACCTTGGCGCAGATTTTCTGAACATTGAAATGCCCTTGTGTGCAGCACCAGAGTTCAGCACGGCCATCATTTCCCATTTGGGCAAGACAGGCGTGAGGCTCGATGTAACCCTGATGGGTCGCCTCGGTTTTAAAACTATCCTCGATAATCAGATCTGCGTCCGCAAAGCCCTGTTCAACATCCCCGTGGCCGCTTTCGTGATAGCGCACGACATTTGGATGAAGCCCTTCTGGAACGGATGCGTCAGCCGTACCGGCGCGGATAATGGGTGCGTCTGTTACCATCGCCTTATCGACGTCGGTGACGTGGGGGAGAACTTCATAGGTCACGTCGATGAGTTTGGCGGCATCACGCGCAGCTAAGGGTGATGTTGCCGCAACCGCTGCAACGGCATGGCCATCATAAAGGGTTTTTTCCCCGGCCATAATATTTTCAAGCACATCCCAATCGCCACCGGTCAATCCGTCGGCGAAATCCGCGCGCGTCATAACGGCTTTCACATCGGCGAGCGCTTCGGCTTTTGACGTATCGATTTTGATTATTTTGGCATGGGCGTGTGGTGAGCGGACGATGGCAGCGTGGAGCATGCCGGGGGCTGCCATATCGGCCCCAAACTTTGCGCGGCCCGTAACTTTGTCGGTCCCATCGGGACGGTTTGGCCGTGTTCCGACAACTTTAAATCCGTTTGTTTTCACATCGTTTTCAGACATCAGGAGGCCTTTCTCAAATCGGCGGCTGTATCCATGACAGCACGGATGATCTTGTCATAACCGGTGCAGCGGCAAAGGTTGCCCGCCAGCCAGTAACGGATTTCCGTTTCGCTCGGGTCCGGATTTTTTTCGAGCAGTGATTTTGTCGCCACCAGAATTCCCGGCGTACAAATCCCACATTGCAAGGCCGCATATTCAATGAATTTTTCCTGGAGAGGATCAAGCTCCTCCCCTTGCGCGATACCCTCAACGGTGCCGATGGATTTTCCCTCGGCTTCCGCCCCCAGAACCAGACAGGAACAGACGAGACGACCGTCCAAAGTGACAGAGCATGCACCACAGTCGCCGGTGCCGCAGCCCTCTTTTGCCCCGGTGAGTGAGAGACGGTCCCGCAGGACGTCCAGCAGTGTTTCGCGCGGGTCACACAGAAACTCTGTTTCGTCCCCGTTGACGGTTGTTGTTACATGTATCTTGCTCATTTTACGCCCTTTGCTCGGTCATAGGCTATTTTTGCCGCGCGTTTTGCCAGTACACCGGCAACATGGGTGCGGAATTTTATCGTGCCCCGTTTGTCATCAATCGGGTTGCAGGCGGTAGACGCAGCACTTGCCAGTGCTTCAAGGGCACCACCGTCCAATGTTGTTCCGATGATCGCCTTTGCCGCTTCTTCAACAAGCAGAACCGTGGGTGCAACCGCACCGAGCGAAACCCGTGCTTCGGTTATTGTATCTCCATCCAGCCGTAGATTTACACCGCAGCCCACCACAGCGATATCCATTTCAGTGCGTGGGATAAACCGCAGATAGGCGTCACCGCCATTTTCCACCTGTTTTGGAATATTGACCGCGCTCACCACCTCGTCTTTTTCAAGGCTGGTACGTCCGGGGCCTGTTGGAACATCTTCGACCGCGACTGTTCGCGTGCCACCTGTTCTCGTGAGTGTTACGCTTGCGCCAGCGGCAACCAGCGCCGGTACACTGTCCGCCGCCGGGGAGCCGTTGCACAGGTTACCCACCAGGGTCGCGCGACCCTGAATTTGCTGAGAGCCTATGAGATCCATTGCTTCAACAATGCCGGGCCATTCCATACCAAGGGCTGGATGTTCAGACATTTCAGCACCTGATACAGCGACACCAATTGTCCAGCCGTCGCCGGTCTCGGTAATATCGTGAACACCGTCAATCTTCTTGATGTCGATAAGGTCGTCAGGGGTGACAACATCGGCGCGTAACTGTACCAGAACGTCTGTCCCGCCGGCTAAATAGCGGGTAATTCCATCCGCATTTTGCGCAATTGCAGCGGCGTCCTCAAAACTTTTGGGGCTGTGATATTTCATACAATTTTCGTCCTGATTTAAAACTCGCGGTCGATATTAATTTTCCCTACAGGGAGAATATCAAACCCTAAATTTGTCAATTGTCCAACGTTATTCCCGCTTCCGACAATATTTGTGATAATCTCGACCGGCCGTCTTTTCCAAAAAACTGAACTGCATGCCAGCCAAAGGCACGGGCCCCTTCAATATTGGCAGCTGAATCATCCAGAAACAGGGTTTTTTCCGGGGCAAGGTCGAATTCGCGAGTGTGATGACTGTAGATCGCCTGATCGGGTTTGATCAACCCTATATCACCGGAGACCGTTGCCCCTCTTGGGTGATCAAGAAAGGGATATTTCCCCATCGCTTCTACATATGTGTGTTGATTGAAGTTGGAAAGAATTGTGACATCATAGCCGCTCTCGATCAGGCCATCCATGATCGCGGCGACTTCCGTGTGGGCATAAGGCACGCTGCGGTGCCAGTTTGGGCGGAATGCTCTAATGAGTTCAGCTTTATCGGGAAACTCTGCGATAAGTTCATCTTCCGCAACCGTCCAGTCGCGCCCACGATCCTGTTCCACATTCCACGCGCTGCTGCACACATTGGTTAGAAAATCGGACCGTTCAACCGTATCCGGTATCAGGTCTGTGTAAATCAGATCAGCATCCCAATGCAGCAGCACCTGGCCGACATCAAAGACGATATGTTCAATTTTGGTCATAAATTTCTTTCTTGTTTAAAGGCGCACGGGAAGGCGGTTATAGCCGCGAAACCGTGCCAGGGGCATGCGTTCGGGCGCACCGGCAGGTTGCATGTTTGGAAACCGTTTGACCAGTCGGCCAAATGCAATACGGCCTTCATAACGGGACAGGGTCGCCCCCAGACACACGTGGGTTCCGGTAATGAATGCGATATGGGGGTTGGGAGAGCGGGTTATATCGACTTGTTGCGGGTTCTCAAAAATCGTTGGGTCGCGATTGGCCCCGGCAATGGACGTGTGAATATAAGTGCCAGCGGGAATTGTGCCGGTGCTTAATTCGATATCTTTCGTCGCCAGCCGGTTGCCGATCTGCAACGGGCTTTCGTAACGCAAAATCTCTTCAACGGCGTTTGGAATCAAATCGGGGTTTTCTACCAGAAGCCGGAACTGGTCTGGCGCGTCCAATAACATCCCGACCCCATTGGCCATCAGGCTTGTTGTCGTTTCATGCCCGGCGTTGAGCAGGAAAATACAGTTTTGAATGAGTTCTTCCTGTGTCAGTCTGCGCCCTTCGAACTCACCAAAGATCAGCGCTTCAAGGACTTCGCCCTGACCCGCCCCTTCCGGGTTCTCCCGCCTGTGGTTGATCAGATCATTGAGCAGGGCACCGAACTCGGTAACCGCCGCATTACCTGACTCACGACGTTCATTCGATATGGCCGGGTCCAGCGCGCCCAAAATGGCGAGCGAGAACCCCCGTAGTTTTGACCGGTATTCATCGGGAATACCGAGCATGAAGGAGATAACTTCGGTCGGCAGGCGCATGGCAAAAGCCGATACGAAATCCACGTCCCCAACCCCTTCAAGATTATCCAGCAGATGATCCACCGTCTTGCCAATCAACGGCTCGAGTTCCGCTAGTTTGCGAGGGGTGAAGGCGCTCGCAAGAAGCTTGCGAACAGTCGTGTGGTAAGGCGGGTCGTTAAAGACGAGACTCGTTGTGTGGTGGGTATAAAGCGGCCCGTCGCCGAATTTCTCCGAGAAGGCCTCGGATTTATCCGATGCCATGGAACGATCCTGATAGACCTTCTTAACGTCGTCATATCGTGTGAGATAGACGGTGCCATCCTTGTTCCAATGAATCGGGTCATTTTCTAGGAGCAGCTTCAGTGACGGATAGGGGTCTTCCAGGAACGCGCTGTCCAATTCATTTAGATCGAAATCGCAAACTGATTGGGGAAGCGGCATTTATGGGATTTTCCGATTATTCATGACAAAGACCGTTTGGCTTGAGGCAATTGAAACCCTAAGGTAAGGCAAAAGACAATGGGTGAATGGGATCGGTGATGACGAACAAAGGATCGGATATTGACGGGTTGAACGCGTTGCTGAAGGAGGTATTCGCCCCGATGATTTAATCGCTTGATATTCAACCCCAATCCATTGTTGATAATGGTGTTCAATTTATCGTGCCTGAAAACCGGTTCATGATGCGAAGCGGTGATATCGTTTGTGGTCAGGCGCTTGCCAGTATTGCTGATACCGTTGGAGTTCTGACCCTGTTTGCCCACAATTCCCCACAAAGATTCATGACAACAATTGATATGACCACCCACTTCATGCGCCCTTTGTTTGGGGGTGGATTGCAAATTGACGCCAGCATATTGTCAAACGGTCGGCGCATGGCCACAGTGATGGTGGAAGCGCGACAAATGGGGTCAGAAAAACTGGCGTCGGCTTCAACCTGCGGCTACGCCTATATAGAATGAAGACAATCTGGACATAAGAATCTCAAACTAAAGGAATTATCCATGAGACTCACGAGAAGAATTTTGGGCCTGGGGGCCGCAACACTTATCTCATCAACTGTTGCTTTTGGAGCGTTTGCGCAAGAAGTAACGTTGAAAATGCATCAATTCCTGCCACCACAGGCAAATGTTCCAAAACTGATTCTCGATGTTTGGGCGGACAAGGTTGAGAAGTCTTCCAGCGGTCGCATCAAGGTCAACCATTTTCCTTCCATGCAATTGGGCGGTAAGCCTCCGGAATTGATGGATCAGGCTATTGATGGGGTTGCCGATGTCATCTGGACGGTTGTTGGTTACACGCCGGGCCGCTTTCCTCGTACGGAAGTTTTTGAGCTTCCCTTCATGATGACGGATGCCGGTGCGGTCTCCCGTGCCTATTGGCAGATGTTCAATAAGCACATGAAAGATACGGAATTCAAAGACCTGAAAATACTTGGAACCTGGGTTCACGGTCCCGGTCTCGTGCATTCGCAAGAGCCGGTTGCGTCCATGGCCGATCTTGCTGGTGTGAAAATTCGCGGCGGTTCGCGCATGGTGAACAAGCTTTTGACCAAGCTTGGGGCTACTCCCGTTGGAATGCCGGTTCCTGCCGTTCCTGAAGGTCTGTCCAAAGGCGTGATTTCTGCAACAACCATTCCGTGGGAAGTAACAACCGCTCTAAAAGTACCGGAACTTGTTAAGAACCATACGGAGTTTTCGAATAAAGCGCTTTATACGCTGACGTTTGTTCTGGCGATGAACAAAGCAAAATATGACAGCCTCCCGGATGATCTTAAAAAAGCGGTTGATGAAAATTCCGGGGAAGAGTTTTCAGTATTTGCGGGAACAACCATGGCGGGTGCAGACGGACCCGCCCGTGAAAAGGCGGTTGCTTCAGGAAACAATATTATTACCCTTAGCGATGAAGAGGTCGCCAAGTGGCGTGAAGCTTCCCAGCCCATCTATCAAGAATGGGTTGAGGACATGAAAGGCCGGGGAATTGATGGTGCTGCATTGATCTCAGAAGCGCAGGGATTGATCAAAAAATACTCGAAATAATAGAATTTACCCCGCTTTTTTCGGATTTTTTCCGAATTTTGCGGGGTTTTTCCTGATTTTTCCCACGTCTTTTGATGAGTTTTCTGACGTATTTGGGAGGGGCGACTTTGAATCGTGTCATGACCGGATTGGCAAGACTGCTTGCTATACTGGGTGGTCTTGTGTTGATCACCCTTATCGCGATCACTTGTTTGAGCGTGTTGGGCCGTATTGCCAATTCGATTGGCCATTCGGATTTTATCGCAAATTACCTTGCGTTTGCCGGCGGGTTTTTTCGCGCTTTTGGCCCAATTAATGGTGACTATGAATTGGTGGAAGCCGGTATCGCACTCGCTATTTTTTTGTTTCTTCCCTGGTGCCAGCTTAATCGCGGTCATGCGACGGTGGAACTGTTCACGTCTTATTTTCCTCAAGGTATGAATCGATTTTTGGCACTATTTTGGGAAGCTCTTTTCGCCTTTGTTATCATCCTCATTACCTGGCGTCTGTCTGTTGGAATGAGCGATAAAATGCGTTATGAGGAAACGACTTTCCTGCTGCAAATGCCTGTCTGGTGGGCTTATGCGGTGTGTTCGATCGCTGCCGTATTTGCCTCAATCATCGCGCTTTATTCCGTCTGGCTTCACGCCCGCGACGCGATGGCGAGTGCACCAATAACCCAGATTAAGGGTGAGGTGGAGCCTTGAGCGACCTGCAGTTTGGGATCATTTCCCTACCCATTCTTTTGATCCTGATCTTTTTGAGGATGCCCATTGGTCTGGCTATGCTGGCGGTTGGACTGGGGGGCACGGCCTGGGTCACCGGCGGGTCGCTGGTTGTTCTCGCAAAGCTGAAATCCGAGACGTTTACAACTTTCTCAAGTTACTCCCTTTCGATCGTGCCTCTGTTTTTATTGATGGGGCAGTTCGCGACCCTTGGCGGCATGTCGACATCCCTTTTCAAAGCGGCGGAAAGCTGGCTTGGACACCGCAAGGGCGGTGTTGCGATGGCAGCGATTGGAGCCTGCGCCGGGTTTGGTTCCATCTGCGGCTCGTCTTTGGCAACAGCTGCCACCATGGGACAGGTGGCGATGCCGGAATTGAAACGCTACGGCTATTCCGGTGGCCTTTCGACAGCAACATTGGCCGCTGGTGGAACCCTGGGCATCTTGATTCCACCATCTGTCGTATTGGTAATTTATGCGATCCTGACGGAACAGAATATCGCTAAACTGTTTCTGGCCGCCTTTATTCCCGGCTTCCTTGCGGCCATTGGATATATGATCACAATCTCGATTTACATGCGGCTCAGCCCCGGTAATGCGCAAGTGCGCGAACGTGTGCCCTATGGAGAACGGTTTATCGCCCTGCTTGATGTTTGGCCGGTTCTTTTGGTGTTTTTCCTTGTGGTAGGCGGCATTTATCTGGGCTGGTTTACACCAACTGAGGCTGCTGCAATTGGCGCTGCCGGGACGGGCATTATCGCCTTTGCCAACAAAGGCCTCACGCGGGAAACGTTTACCAGTTCCATCCTGTCGACCGCCAGCAATACGGCCATGATCTTTATCATCGTGCTGGGGGCCGGGTTCTTTAACGCCTTTCTGGCGCTGACCCAGGTGCCGCAGGAGGTTTCCTCTTTCGTTACTTCGCAAGGGTTCAGTCCGTGGGTAATTCTGCTCATCATATTGGCGCTTTATCTGGTGTTCGGTTGTGTCATGGACAGTCTGTCAATGATCCTGCTGACCATTCCGATTTTCTTCCCGATTATTTCCGCGCTTGATTTTGGCTTGACCAGTGAGGAAACGGCGATCTGGTTTGGAATTCTGGTCCTCATCGTTGTGGAAGTCGGGTTGATAACCCCGCCGGTCGGGATGAACCTGTTTGTCATCAATGCGATGGACCGCAGTACAAGAATTATTGATACCTATAAGGCTGTGCTGCCCTTCGTCGCATCTGATATTATCCGAACGGGCATCCTTGTGGCATTTCCAGGGATTACATTGTGGCTGCTACGGTGGTTCCACTGAACAGGGAGTTTTAAAAGATAATGGCGCAGGAAAAATTGAACGAAAATGCGGCTGCCTATTTTGTCGACCGTCATGCCGATGGCCCGATCTCCCAAAAACCGGCCTTCATCGAAGGGGATGGTGAGCAGCGCACCTTGACCTATGGTGATTTGGCCGAACAATCCGGGCGCATTGCGGCGCTTTATGAAAAACACGGAATGCCCCGCGAAGGCCGTGCCGCCGTGCTGGTTCTTGATCAGATTGAATTTCCGATTATCTTTTGGGGCAGTTTGAAATGCGGCGTCGTTCCCATCGCGCTCAACACGCTTTTAGCGACGGATGTGTATAAAACTATTTTGAGGGACAGTCGCGCGCAGGTGCTGTTCGTATCGCAAGCTTTGCTGCCCGTTGTGGAATCGATCCTGTCCGACTTGCCCGATCTGAAATCTGTTTTTGTGATTGGAGAGTCCGAAGATCATTTGAATTTTGCTGATGAGCTCAAGACTTGCGAGACGCGTCCCGGTATCGAAGTGTCAGCGGATGAAAGTGCGTTTTGGCTTTATTCGTCAGGCTCCACCGGTCAGCCCAAAGGGGTACGCCACGTCCACGGCAGTCTGAAATTTACGGCCGACACCTATGGCGCGCAGGTATTGGGTATTGAGGCCGATGATGTTGTCTATTCCGCAGCCAAATTCTTTTTCGCCTATGGTTTGGGCAATGCCCTGACATTCCCCATGTCGGTTGGTGCGACGGTCATTCTTCTTAGCGGGCGGCCCACGCCGGACGTCGTTTTCGATATTCTCAACACTCATAAGCCGAACATATTTTGCGGCGTACCAACGCTCTATGCGGCTATGGTTGCTCATGTGGAAACCGGCAATGGGGTTCTTGATACAAAGCTTACAAAATGTATTTCCGCAGGTGAGGCGCTTCCCGAGGAGGTCGGAAAAAACTGGCAGGCGATTTGTGGCGCTGAAATTCTCGACGGTGTCGGGTCCACCGAAATGCTGCATATTTTTCTGTCGAACCAGCCCGGGGATGTTGTTTACGGGACGTCGGGAACGGCGGTTCCCGGTTATGATATTCGTCTTGTTGACGAATCGGGGCAGGATGTTGACGTCGGGGAAATCGGTGAATTGCTGGTCAATGGTAACTCCTCGGCGACCGATTACTGGAACCAAAGAACAAAGAGCCGGGAAACGTTCGAAGGTCTTTGGACGCGCACCGGTGATAAATACGAAAAGCGCGAGGATGGTCGGCTGGTCTACTGCGGGCGCACCGATGATATGTTCAAAGTCAGCGGCATCTGGGTTTCGCCGTTTGAGGTGGAACAGGCTTTATCTGCCCATAAATCGGTTCTCGAAGCCGCGGTTGTTCCCATGCGTGATGACGATGAACTTGAAAAGCCAAAGGCTTTTGTTGTGCTGAAAGAAGGGGCGGATGCGGCGGATATCGGGCAGGAATTGAAAGAACATGTGCAGCAACGTATTGGGAAATGGAAATACCCGCGCTGGGTGGAGGTCGTCGATGACCTGCCGAAAACAGCAACCGGAAAAATTCAACGCTTCAAATTGAGAGACAGTTAAAGCCCATGGTACCCTATGAATGGAAAACCGGTGTGGCGGGTTTTGTTGAACTTGACGATGTGAAGTTGGAGGCCATGTGTTTTGGGCCACGCCCCCAGGATGCACCAACGATTGTCATGCTTCACGAAGGACTGGGATGTGTGGCGCTTTGGCGTGATCTGCCGCAAATACTTTCAAAAGAAACCGGGCATGGTGTCTTTGTCTATTCGCGCGCCGGATACGGTCAATCTTTACCGTGTGAATTACCGCGACCACCGGACTATATGACCCGTGAAGCAATGGATGTCCTGCCCTCTGTTCTTGATGCCATTGGATTTCGTGAGGGCATATTGTTTGGCCATAGTGACGGGGCGACGATTGCAGCTATTCATGCGGGTATGAGTGGAGATCGAAGGGTGCGGGGTGCTGTGCTCATGGCACCGCATTTCTTCGGAGAAGAGACGGGGCTGGAGGCGATTTTGGTCGCTAAGAATGATTTTGAAACCGGTGACCTGCGTGCAAGACTTGAGAAATATCACGCTGATGTGGATTGTGCGTTTTACGGTTGGAATAATGCCTGGCTTAGTCCCGCGATGAAGGACTGGAACGTGGCGGAGACGATTGATTATCTGCGTGTTCCCGTTCTGGCGATTCAAGGCGGTGATGATCCATATGGAACTCTTGCGCAGATTGAAGAGATCGAATCCCGCAGTTACGCCCCGGTTGATGTGGAGATTTTTGATGATTGTGGCCATGCGCCCCAGACGGAAAAGCCAGTGGAAACACGCGCCGCAATCGTTGAGTTTGTAACGCGGTTGCAACGTATCGAATCTGAGAAAGTTGAGACGGCACGGACTGCGGTCGAATAATGTCTTTAGGACCTGTTGATCTTGACCGATGAACAATTCCCATTTCCCGAACATATCTACATTCCGGGTCTTACACTCCGGCATGACGAGGGGTTTCTCGACCACGTCAAACAGGTCACCCCAGATGTGACGCAAGACCAAACCGCGAGCAAGAATGCCGGTTGGTTGTACGGGCTTCGGCTCATCAGAGCCGGGTATTTTTGGGAAGCCCACGAGGTTCTGGAAACCGTCTGGTTGCGGGCAAAACCCAATGGCCGTGAACGGCAATTGGTTCAGGGTGTGATTCACCTTACGAATGCCGGTTTGAAAGATGTGATGGAGCGTAAGGGCGCTGCGGAACGTCTTTTTCAATTGGCGGAGGTTTGTTTCAAAGAGGCCTATACCGGGTGGGCAGATGGCCCTCTCATGTTGCTGCGTAAATCTGAATTGGACCGCGTTGTCGCGGCACGGTCATGCGAAGCCTTCCCGGAAATCCATATTCCGTAAAGAATTGCGAAATTCGTTATTGTGTGGTATTGTGCATTAAATGAGACGATATATGCATTATAATACATAATACTAAATCAGAGATGTTTAGATGACAAAGGCAATCAATTTTCAGGTCGACCCGACAAAATACAGGCACTGGCGTGTTGAGTATGATGGGGCGGTTGCCCGACTCATCATGGATGTCGACGAAAACGGCGGCCTGTTTGATGGGTATGAATTGAAGCTCAATTCATATGATCTTGGTGTTGATATTGAACTGGCAGATATCGTCCAACGGATGCGTTTTGAACACCCCGAAGTTGGCGCGATTGTCATGCAGTCCGGCAAGGAAAAAGTGTTTTGTGCCGGGGCGAATATCAAGATGCTTGGGGGCGCGGCGCACGCGCACAAGGTGAATTTCTGTAAATTCACGAATGAAACCCGCAATACATTTGAAGCCGCTGGCGCGGAATCGGGCCAGCATTATTTAGCAGCCGTTAAAGGCGCATGTGCCGGGGGGGGCTATGAACTGGCACTGGCGTGCGATGAAATCTACATGACCGATGACGGGACCACATCGGTGGCCCTGCCTGAAGTGCCGTTGCTCGCGGTTCTGCCGGGAACAGGTGGCCTCACGCGGGTGACGGACAAACGCAAAGTGCGGCGTGATCTGGCCGATGTATTCTGCTCGGTCGAAGAAGGCATAAAAGGTAACCGCGCCAAGGATTGGCAATTGGTGGACGAAGTTATCGCCAACTCAAAGTTTGATGATTTTGTCAGCGAACGGGCGCAATCCATTGCCGATGAGGCAAAGACGCGTAAAGACGTTGCGGGGATTAAATTGAATCCAATTTACCGGCGGTTTCACGATGATGGTTCCATCTCCTATTCCGCCGTTGAGGTGGATATTGACCGAGGCAATGGTGTTGCGACAATCACGTTAAACGGGCCGGATGAGGAAGCGCCAGCGTCGGTTGAAGTGCAGCGAGAACTCAGCGATCAGGCGTGGATTTTACGGCTCGCCCGCGAGCTCGACGACGTAATTTTACACCTGCGGTTTAATGAACTTGAAATAGGTGTGCTGGTTTTTAAAACCCAAGGCGACCCAAAACGGGTCGCTGCCCATGAAGCGCTGATGTTGAACAGTCGCGCGGATGACTGGTTCAGCAATGAAATCTGTCTCTATTGGAAACGGGTGTTGAAACGTATCGATATGACGTCCCGCTCTCTCGTGGCGCTGGTGGAAAACGGGTCCTGTTTTACCGGCATACTTGCTGAACTGCTGTTCAGTGTGGATCGGTCTTACATGATGGAAGGTGACTTTGAGGAAGACAACAGACCCGTGGCGTCGATCAAATTGACCCATGCGAATTTTGGCCCTTTCCTCATGTCGAATGATCTGACCCGTCTTACCACGCGATTTTTGGGCACGCCGGAAAAGGTCGATGAAGCCCAACAGGAAATTGGCGGGGAACTGGAAGCGTATGATGCGGAACGTCTTGGGCTCGTGACCTTTGCTTATGATGATCTCGACTGGGAAGATGAGGTGCGCATTTTTTTGGAAGAACGCGCGAGCTTCTCTCCAGATGCATTGACCGCGATGGAAGCGAACCTGCGATTTGCCGGGCCGGAAACAATGGAAACCCGCATTTTCGGAAGACTAACCGCCTGGCAAAACTGGGTGTTCCAGCGCCCCAACGCGGTGGGTGAAAACGGTGCCCTGCAACGGTACGGTACCGGTAAACGTGGCGAATACGATAAAAACAGAGTGTAGCGCGCACCATCGTGCGGCTTTTTGAAGGAAAGACCGATGCTTGATCTTGTGAATGTTGAATATGACACATTGATCCCCAACAATGTGAAACTGTCGAAAGACAAGCGCGTTCAAAAGGCGCTGGAGAAATGGCATCCCGGTTATATCAACTGGTGGAATGATCTTATCCCGCAGGAGTTTCAAAACAGTCTCGTGTATCTGCGAACCGCCGTAAGTGTTGACCCAAAAGGCTGGGCAAAATTTGATTACGTCAAAATGCCGGAATATCGCTGGGGTATTCTACTGGCGCCGGAAGTCGAAGACCGGAAAATTCCCTGTGGTGAACATATGGGTGAACCGGCCTGGCAGGAAGTGCCCGGCGAATACCGCTCTATGCTGCAACGGCTGATCGTCATTCAGGGGGATACGGAACCGGGCTCCGTGGAACAGCAGCGCTTTCTCGGCAAAACCGCACCGTCACTTTACGACATGCGCAACCTGTTTCAGGTGAACGTCGAAGAAGGCCGTCATCTTTGGGCAATGGTCTATCTGCTGCAAAAATACTTTGGTCGCAACGGTCGCGAGGAAGCGGATGATCTGCTTCGCCGGTCTTCCGGTTCTGACGAAGCGCCGCGCATGTTGGGTGCGTTCAATGAAGAGACGCCGGATTGGTTGTCGTTCTTCATGTTCACCTATTTTACCGACCGGGACGGGAAAATGCAGTTGGAGTCGCTTGCACAATCCGGCTTTGACCCCATGTCCCGCACCTGCCGGTTTATGCTGACGGAAGAAGCTCACCACATGTTTGTCGGTGAAACAGGTGTCAGCCGGGTGATTGAGCGCACCTGTCAGGTGATGAAAGAAAACGGCATTGATAACCCTTATGACATCGCCAAAATTCGCGGCCTTGGCGTTATAGACCTTCCAACGATCCAGAAGAAGCTCAACATGCATTACACGCTGTCGCTTGATCTGTTTGGCCAGGAGGTATCGACCAATGCGGCTAACGCGTTCAACTCCGGTATCAAAGGGCGGTTCATGGAACACCGGCTCGATGATGACCATAAATTAAACGACGCGACTTATCCCGTTACCCAGTTTGAAGACGGGCAGATTGTCTTGAAGGACATGCCCGCACTGACCGCGGTTAACATGCGCCTGCGGGATGATTACCGCCGTGACGCCGCCGGTGGCGTTGGGCGCTGGAACAAACTGATTGCGAAAATGGGAATCGAGTTTGAGATGAAGCTCCCCCATGAAGCTTTTAATCGTGAGATTGGTGTCTTTGCCAAAAAACCGTTTAATCCGGACGGTAATTTGCTTGGCGAAACGGATTACAATGAGAAGAAATTCGATTGGTTGCCGGATACGGCTGATGGCGATTTCATCCAGTCCCTGATGGTTCCCGTCACAACGCCAGGGGAATATGCTGGATGGATCGCACCGCCAAAAGTGGGCATCGATAACAAACCGGGTGAATTTGAATATGTAAAACTCCATATGGCGTGATGGGAACGATGGAAAAAGTGAACGGAATTGGTGGATTCTTCTTTCGTGCAGAAGACCCGGAAGGTCTGGCGAAATGGTATCTCGAACATCTAGGCGTTGGCTTTCGTGATGGTGTTCCGTGGATTCAGGAAGAAGGGCCAACCGTCCATGCGCCGTTCAAAGCCGATACAGATTATTTTGGCCCTTTAACCCAAGCATGGATGATAAATTTTCGCGTTAAGGACCTCGACGCGATGATTGCACAACTGAAAGCCGCCGATATCAAAGTTGAGACGCGCGCGGAGTGGGATTCTGAGGTTGGACGTTTTGCCCGCGTTCATGATCCTGAAGGTAATCCAATTGAACTGTGGGAACCAACATCATGACGGCTCCGGCAAAACAACATCTCATCGACCCGGAAATCTGCATCCGTTGTTACACGTGCGAAAACACTTGTCCCATAGAGGCGATCACCCATAACGACGACAATGTCGTGGTGGATTTCGATAAGTGTAACTACTGCATGGATTGCATTCCCGTGTGCCCAACCGGCTCGATTGACGAATGGCGGGTGGTGAAGACGCCCTATAGTCTGGATGATCAGTTCGGATTTGAAGAACTTCCAGAGCAAGAGGAATTTGCTGCGGGGGCCAGCGAAGAATCCGTTGGGTTGGAAGCGCTGGACGATGAGATGTCAAAGCTGTTGGCAGAGGCCCATGCGGGTGCAGGGGGTAAAGCGAAGGCACCTGCTTCCGCCAGCAAAGCCAGCATTGGCCTTTATAACTTGGGAAAACCGGCCGAAATGGTCGTGCAGGGAAATTATCGGCTGACGGACGACCCGACCCATGATGTGCGCCACATTATACTGGATGCCGGGAGCCTGCCATTCCCCGTTCTTGAAGGGCAGAGCATCGGCATTATCGCGCCAGGGACCGATGATGCGGGAAAGCCCCATTTACCGAGACTTTATTCAATCTCCAGCCCGCGGGATGGGGAGCGCCCCAACTTCAACAACCTGTCGCTGACCGTTAAACGGGAAGACAAGGGCATCTGCTCCAATTATGTCTGCGGCCTTGCAAAAGGGGATAAAGTTCAGGTGACCGGACCGTTTGGTTCCACTTTCCTGATGCCGAATGATTCGGACGCCAAACTCCTGATGATTTGCACAGGAACCGGGTCCGCCCCTTTTCGCGCTTTCACGATGCGACGGCAGCGTTCCGACCCGGATGCTAAAAACGCAATGACGCTGGTATTCGGGGCGCGGACGCCTCAATCACTTCCTTATTTTGGGCCTTTGAACAAAATTCCCGATGAGCAGCTTTCAAAACACATGGTGTTCAGCCGCCTTGAAGGCGAGCCGAAACGCTATGTACAAGACGAGTTGCGCGAAATGGAAGATGAGGTGGCGGAGCTTCTTCATGACCCAAACGGCTACATCTATATCTGCGGTCTCCGCGCCATGGAAGAAGGGGTCGAGGCTGCCATGACAAGCATTGCTGAAAGTTTCGGTGAGCAATGGCATGCCGTTCGAGATGTGATGCGCGAAGATGGCCGCTACCACGTGGAGACCTATTGATTGAGCCTCGACCAGATCAACACGGGGGACGATGATCGAGCCTTGGCTTTTGTTGCCAAAGTCGGAGAGCGTGTCCGGCACGCAAGGCGACAAAAGGCGATTTCCCGCCGCGTGTTGTCTGAGCAATCGGGTGTGTCACAACGTTATCTGGCACAATTGGAAAGCGGCAGTGGCAACATTTCTGTCGCGCTTTTATTTCGCGTTGCGACCGCATTGGGGCACACGCCGGACTGGTTCCTGGGGGAAGATGACCCGTGGGACTCCGACATTCATCAATTTACACACTTGTTTCGGCGGGCAGATGACGCGCAAAAAAAGCGCGCGCTGGAAGAACTACAGCCTAGAGTTGGTTCTGCAAATAAAGGGCGCAGAGTTTGTTTGATAGGATTGCGGGGTGCGGGAAAATCAACCCTTGGCAGATTTCTAGCGGCGGAGAAAAAGATTGATTTTCTGGAACTGAACCGGGTGATTGAAGAACACTGCGGCATGCCGGTTGGAGAAGTCATGGCGCTATACGGTCAGGAAGGGTATCGACGGCTGGAGCGTCAGGCTCTCGATACGATCTTTGAGGAACGGGATAATCTTGTGCTCGCAGTTGGCGGTGGCATTGTTTCGGAGCCGGAAACTTATAGCCAGTTGTTGCGAACGTTCCACACGATCTGGCTCAAAGCATCACCGGAAGAACATATGGAACGTGTTCGACAACAGGGGGACAACAGGCCCATGGCGGGTAACCCAAAAGCCATGGATGAATTGCGCTCTATCTTAACAAGCCGCGAGGAGCTTTATTCCCGTGCTGACAGGATGGTTGATACGAGTAATCGCAGTCTGGACCAATCGAAAGAAGAACTTGTCGAAACAATTACTCTAATTGGTGCTTTTTAGGCAATGCTCTCACACTGGTGGCGGGGTGAATCCAACGATTTCCCGCTCAACACATTGTGCAAAGGTCAGAGCTGTATAATCTTTTCCGTGGCCGGTGATCGCCTGATAACCGACCGGCAGGTGGCCAATCTTATCCATCGGCCCCACCACGCTGGGCAGGCCGACAACACCTGAATAACCAGACCAGAACAGTTGCATAACTTCCAGCTGGGGTGCGCCATTTACCTCTATGTAACGGGTGTAACGGGGTCCGACTTCATCTTTTATGAAGGCAGCTGAGGCGCACACGGGGGCGAGAATAACGTCGAACTCTTCAAAGAAACGGTCAAATGCCAATCGTGCAATCCGGCGTTTATTGTCGAGGGCTAACCATTCCCGGTGATTGATATCCATGCCTGCGTATCGATTTCCCGCAACGCGCTGGATTTCAGGTGCAAGGCCTTCCAGTGATTTTATGATATCGGCCACCTCTTCGTCGGTTGCCCCTAAAGACAAGGCAGCACCGAGAAGTTTCAAATAGGTGGTGAAATGGTCTTCACTGTCGATTTCGGGTAATTGATCCCAAACAACAATCGCACCCGCTTTTTCAATTTTGGCGGCGAATTTTTCGAGTGCTGATAAGTAGGCGCTATCGACCGGGCTTGCCGGGTCGCCCATCATGACGGCCACTTTAAAGTCCGCCAATTTGTTGCGTGTATCTTTTTCGAGCCCGAGCCGCCAGCAGGATGCATCGAACCGGGATGGGCCGACAAGTGTGTCAAATGCCAGTGCCAAATCTTCGGCACTTCTCGCCAGTGGACCACCCGCTCCAATGTCGATGTCTCCATACCAGCCCGTTGGCAGGTGGCCTTGCATGGAGACAACGTTCCATGTGGGTTTTAACCCGAAGACGCCGCAATAGTGGGCCGGGTTTCTGATTGATGACCCAATATCGCTACCCACATCAAGTGCGCTCATGCCACTTGCCATTGCCGCTGCTGACCCGCCGGATGAGCCGCCCGGGGTGCGGCTTGTATCCCAGGGGTTGGACGTGGTGCCGTAGATTTCGTTAAAACTCTGCCATTCCACCAGTTTCAAAGGCACATTGGTTTTACCGTAGACGATTGCACCGGCGTTTCTGTAACGCGCCACCGCGTCGGAATCCGTGTCGATGATATTGTCTTTCCACGGCAGATAGCCCCAGGTTGTCGGGCTGCCCTTGAGGTCAAAACTCTCTTTCACGGTAACTGGAACACCGTGCAAATGCCCGCGCGAATGGCCTTTTGCGGTTTCAGTATCGCATTTGCGAGCTTCCTCAACTGCGGCTTGCCGATCCTGCCAGATAATTGCGTTAATTTGTGGGTTTATCTCATCGACCTGTTTGAAATGCGCTTCCAGCAGTTCAACCGCCGATAGTTCCTTTTTCTCGATAGCCTTTGCCATCTGCAATGCAGTTACCTTTGGTAAGTTGTTATCCATGTTCATTTCCTGCAATTCGGAAAGCGATTGATTTGTACAAAGTGAAATTAACCATGATTTAAAATGATGGTAAATGACGTATGTCCCCACCTTCAGATGATTTTGCGAAATTACTGTTGTATAACTAGGTCTTACTTGCTTCTTCCGACATGTATTTGAATCCCAGTAATTTCGGTTTATAAATAAACTTTCCATTGCTCTATCCTGCATTTATGAATAGGTTAATAAATTCTTAAATCTGGAATGCGCCGTGCCTGGGCAAGCCGGCCCAAAGTATTGAACTGTTATGCCATCAAGATTATTCTCTCGCGGTCTGTTATTCCTTGCTTCGCTTTTTCTTGCGCAGGGAGAATATGCACTGGCTCAGGGAGCTGGTGATACCGGCAGGAAACAAACGGTCGTTGGACAAACGGGCGGGCAGTCCCTGCAGGATATTCAGGCGCAAAGAGATATTTTGTTTTAACGCATGTTGCAGCAACCTGATGATCTTGATGCGGCTTTTAAATATGCAGAACTGTCCGTACGCGCCGGGGATTTGGAAGCAGCAGTAAGCACTTTGGAGCGGATGCTGATTTTTGCACCGGGACTTCCACGTCTTCAACTGGAGCTTGGTCTGCTCTATTATAGGGTTCGAGCCTATTCCACCGCGCAGACTTATCTTCAGTCCGCAATTTCTGGAGATAATGTTCCAGAGCCAGTGCGGCTGCGTGTTGAAACATTGTTGGCGGCGATCTCGACTGCTGAGAATCATGATCAGTTTAGCGCGGAAATCAGAACTGGTATCCGATTTCAAACCAATGCAAATCGCTCCCCTGAACAACGAAATATAACGTTGAACGGTGTTGGCTTTCTATTGGCTAATAATGCGACTGGGGAAGAAGATTTCAATGTTTACCTGGCCGGTAAGGCCCATTTTGCAAAAGATCTTGAGTCTCAAGGTGACAAGTTTGAAGTAGACCTGATTGGTTACGGCGCAAAACAATTCTCGCGCGATGAATTGGATCTGGTGCAGGGCGAAATTACATTTGGCCCCTCGTTCGATTTGGGGCGCATTAATATAGATGATGCTAATATAGGTATATACGCCATCGGTTCTGGGGTGTTCCTGGGTGATGATTTTTACAACTATTCCTTCGGCGTGGGCACACGTATTGCGGCTCAATTGAACCCTCAAACCTCCGTCCTCGTAAAAGGTGAATACAGGCGTAGAAATTTCGAAAATTCGCCAAGCGCACCGAATGCATCTGGTCGCGACGGGAACGATTATCGAGCAGCGGTTTACGGTGGGTATGTAGTAAACCCCCGTCTCAAGATGAATGGTGGTGTGCAGGGAATCATAACATCTGCTGATCAAAACTTCCTAGCATATGAACAGGGGGACGTATGGTTTGGCCCAACTGTGTTATTTGACTCACCAATTTCTGAAAAACAGGGAGTTTGGGCCGCCACGCTCACCTTTGGCGGTACATTTCGCGAATATGATGCGCCCGATCCGGTTATCAATGCAGCCGCTAACCAGTCGGATAATGAATTGTTCGGTAAAATCGCGCTTGAGGTGCCTTTAAAATATGATTGGTCATTTCTGGCTGAAGCGGAATATCGGGATGTGAGTTCCAATTATGATACCCGCGAACACGATAATCTTTCAGCAGCATTTTCCGTCATTAAGCGGTTTTGATACTATGACCGAAACGGGAAAACTCAACATAACGCCATCCAGACTGGCAAAGTCTGAGCGGAGTAATTTCATGTCTCCAGTTAACCTGAAGCGAGCTTTGACCATGGGCGCTCTCGTCGTGCCTGCAATGGTTGGGTTTCTTGCCACGCCGGTCTCAGCGAAAGTTGGGGTAGTGTCTGCCGTCAACCCTGCAGCACAAAGCGCTGCTCCCCGCGCGCAACTACGCGTCATATCTATCGGTAAAACAGTTGTTTCCAACGAGGTAATTAAAACGGACGCAGCGGGTCTTGTGCAGGTGTTATTATTGGATGGCACCACATTCACCGTTGGACCAAACTCGCAACTGGTGATCGATAAATTTGTTTACAATCCTGATAAAGGTACTGCTGAAGTCGCCACCACGCTGGCGAAAGGTGCGTTTCGGTTTGTTGGCGGCTTAGCCAGTAAGAAAAAAGGCGGTGCAACAGTTCGTATGGCCTCGGGTACTATTGGCATACGCGGTGCCATGGTTGAGGTGGCCGACGGTGGACCGGGTGGAAATTCCATTGTGTCGATGATCTTCGGTAAGGAAGTTGTCTACGAGAGTAATGGCGGGAAACGCGTTCGCCTTTATGAATCCGGTTACACATTGGAAATCGGCGGTGATACGGGTGGTGGAGACACCAATGTTCGTCGTCGCACCGCCTCGGACGCTAAAACCTTTCAAACCGCGCTGGCAGGTGCCAGGGGAAAACGGGGCGGTGCTTCCAGGCAGCCTACCAACGATGTTGTGTCGCAAAGTGGATTTAGTCAGGTAAATTCTAATGCGCCGATAGGTGTGACGACGCCGACACCACGACCCAACCCTGTGCAATCTTCTGAAATTGAAGATGTCGAGCGGGAAGTCGCACAACTTGATCAGGCTGCTCAGGATATTGTGCGGGACGAGGCTGTAGAAGTTGTGGAACTGACGAACCCGGTCGATCCTGTGGACCCAGTTGATCCGATTGACCCCGTGGATCCTGTGGATCCAGTCGATCCGATTGACCCCGTTGACCCGATCGATCCGGTTGATCCTGTTACGCCCACTTTCAGACCTGATGTCAGAGTGCGAACAACACCTGACGCCTATGCCAGTTCATTTGACCCACCAATTGGCAATGCCGGGTCTCGCGGCCTTGTTGGCTCAACACCGCCGGATACCGACTTCACCGAAACCGCGGATATAGCCGGCGGAAGAATTATCAGCACAACTGCCGGTTCGGAATTTAATTTACCCGATCACACAGGAGCAGAAGGCGACAATGGCCTCGAAACGTTTGTTGTTGACGACGCAACAGTCAGGGGAGTTCCGACCCCTGGAACTGCCTTTGCAGGCGCGGATGACTTCGTTGCCTACACGTTAAGGCAGAATGATAACCCGTTAGACCCAATATACATTATTACTGGCACTCCGACAGATGTTGGGCTGCTTTTCAATACCGATGTGGGTGGCGGTATTCGCGAATATAGCCTGACTCAGGACCCAGTTAGGCCTTCGCCCGCGGCATTCTTTGCAACTGATTTTTATGGCCAGCCGGCAAATTTCAATGCTTCAAAGTTCATAGTTGTGGAGCCTTCGGAATCGGAAGGTGAGGTCGAGTCATACTATACGTTCCTCGACATATCAGGGGAAGGAGTCCAGCAGCGTAGCGCCGCTGTCGTCCACGCATCTAATTTTTCGGTTAACGACAATGACCAAGTGGGTTTGAGAGCAAATCGACGCGGGAGCATGCGTCCAAACGCTTTGTTGGGAAGTTTTAATTTGAGAGGAGGTGTTGGAACTGTTGAAGGTCCAAATGGAGTGCAAATTTTTGGATCCAATGCCCAGAACTTTGTTGTCGGTAATAAGAACAACGGAGAGTTAAATGAAACTTATTTTGACGGCGCAGTTGACCCTGCTGAGTTTGGTATAGATTTCGATTTCAATGGTGAATACTCAAACACCGGCCACTTTGGCAGTTTTCATGTGGCTGACTTGACCAGTGACCAACCGCAATCAGAATTTTCCAGAACCTCCCGGCAGGTTCAGGGATTCGGAGTTGGAATTGCGGAACCGGAGCGGCTGGGTTCAGGAGAAGAGCCTATCTTTCTAGTTGGTGCTCGAATTATGGAAACATATGATGAGGAGAATTCGGAATCGACAGGTACATCATCATCCTTAATTGCAGCACAACCAAACTTCCAATTGTCGATAAACGCTGAGAATAATGGATTGGGCGCGGTATTAAACGCGGCCGACGTCGGTGATTTGAACCCGTTTGTAGCAGAGTACATATTTGCATTCGGTGCTGATGCATCGAGTAATGGGGGAAATACGTTCGTTGATGATAATAGATTTGCAGCCGTACGTCGCAGTGATTCAAGCCAGACCCGACTGATTACGGATGACGGTGTTAATCTGCCGCACCAGGATCAGTTTTCTGCGGGCTCGTATATCGTCTCTGGCCGTTCAAACCCTGTAACTGGATTCCAACATTGTACAACCTGCTCGTTCGTTGATTGGGGATGGTGGGGCACAAGAGCGACGTTTGTTGGGGATGAGGAAACTATCATTACGAACTCCCCGGCAGAACGTCGACGCGACTTCGTTCACCTTGGAACGTGGGTTGCTGGTGATATTACTCAGGCGAGTGACCTTCCAAGTACCGGTAATGCGACGTTTGAGGGAACTGCGCTGGCCAATGTTGTCCAGATAATTCCGCAAGAAGGTAGAGCGGAACCACCTCAGCAGGCAATCTATATTGCCAAGGGGAATGTGGATCTGGATTTCAACTTCGGTACGCGGTCCGGGACATTGTCTATTACTGACTTGGATGGATTGAGCGCGCAGGGCATTGTGAAATCTTCTGATAACTCAATGCAGGCTCTATTTGCAGGTTCCTTGGCTGCAATTGGCAAAGATGATAACTCGGTATCGGGTATTGCATCCGGTGCTTTCGTCAACGGTAACGGAAACATCGCCGAAGGCGCAATTGGTGAATTTGGGTTGGGTAACGACAATAAAACAGCCATTGGGACATTTGTTGTCGGGCGGCAACCTGGCGGCGTCAACAATTAGCGGTACTTCAAATTTAACCGTTTTGTGCGCTATATTCGTCCAATTCCCGGTTCACTGTTCTTTTGATGACCCCGTTAAACTGGAATCTACATAGATAGGTACCGCTACTTGACGCTGTCCAGCCCTTCCATCTGGAGTTCAAAACCGTCCTGTATGTGCGCCATAAATTGTTCAAGGGCGGCGGTTTTATCGCCTGATGCTATGACGTCCACCAGGCCCATATGAGCGCCAAGCGATTTATCGAGATCGACATTTTCGATTGTCGCAAACAGGCAAAAGGCCATGGCCTTGCCCCAGATCATATCAAACATTTCGAGCAGAAACCGGTTGCCCGCAACTTCTACAAATGCCCGGTGGATATTTCGGTTTGCCTCGAAATAGGCCTGTGCTGTCTCCTCTTTGATCGTCTCTTCTTTTTCAACGGTTGAGCGTAAATAGGCGATGTCGTCGTCCGAATGATTGACGGCCAGAATGCGTGCGCATTGCCCTTCGACCGCCGCGCGGGATTGATAAAGTTCGCGCACCTCCTGCGCATCCATATTGTAAAGTTTGAAACTGCCACGGGTGGAGACTTCCAGCACCCCTTCCTGCTCCATGCGCATCAGGGCTTCGCGCACCGGCGTGCGGCTGATCTGCATGTCAGCCGCCAGTTTTTCCTGTACCAACCGGTCGTCCGGGCCAATCTCACGGCGCATAATGGCGGCGATGAGCTGGGTATAGACTTCGTCGGCCAGACGTTTTCTTTGCGGTTGAATGCTGCGAAATTTCATCGATAAGGGCTCGTTGACGGTTGTATTTTTGTATACAGGATACAGAGATACGGTGGCAAGCGTCCGGATTAGTTTTCCCTTGCGGGAAATTGTATACTGTATACAGTATGCAGAAATATGGAGGTATCGATCATGTGTGGAATTGCCGGACGGATATTAAACAGCCCCGGACGGGTTGGAAATGACCTGGTGGAACTTATGGATGCGCAGGAGCATCGCGGGGCTGATAGTACCGGGTTTGCGATCTACGGCCCGGTGCGGGATGAGGGTTATGTATTGCGTGGCATGGGCTTCGACAAGGCGCAGCTTGATGCAAACCTCGATGATTTTAAAAATGTGCTGAGGGACCACGGGGCTGATCACCTGAGCGAGCCTGAAATTCTGGTGGACAGCAATCAGCACTATTGTTTCCGCATGGAGATTTCCGAGCCGAAAGATCTGAGCGCATGGGTGAGCGATGCCGATGAATTGTCAGATCGCATCGAGATACAAAGCTGTGGTAAAAGCCTTGAAATCATCAAGGATGTAGGCGGGTCACAGGTGGTTGCCGATAAACACGGCGTCCGCGATATGGAAGGGACCCACGGCCTTGGCCACGCACGGCTGGCCACCGAAAGTTCCGTCCTGCCGAATGCATCGCACCCGTTCTGGGCGCGGCCCTTCTCCGATGTTGCCATCGTTCATAACGGGCAGATTACCGATTATTTCACTTGGCGTGACAAGCTTGAACGCCGAGGATACCGCTTCCTCACCGGTAATGATTCTGAACTCATCGCCGTGTGGGTCTCCGACCAGATTAAATCCGGCCTGACGCTGGAACAGGCGTTGAAAAAATCGATTAATTCAATTGATGGTGTCTTTACTTATATGATTGCAAATACCGGCGGCATCGGATTTGCGAAAGACCGGTTTGCCATGAAGCCAATCGTCTCGATTGAGCGCGGCGGCGACATTTGTATGGCCACAGAGGAACAAGCGGTCCGCCGCATCGTGACCGAAGAAGCAGAAGTCATAAACTATGACGGCCCGTCACTAACCGGCCTGTGGGGTGTGGGCAACCGGAGGCTGGCTGCATGAATGAGCATGTCGTCGATGTGGGCAAACGCCATATCAAAGAGGTGAACGAGGAAATGCAGGAGGCGGCGGCGGCTGGAAAATCCATCCGCGTGGTGAATACGCTTTCGCGCCATAACCTCGGCGTCGGCCTACCGGATGGAACGGATATCAGCTTCGAAGGTTCCGTTGGCTATTATTGCGGCGGGCTGAATGTTGGCGCGGTAATCGATATTGAGCGCAACTGTGGCTGGGCGCTGGGTGAAGGCATGTCGAAAGGCCATATCACCGTTGGCGGCAGGGCGGGCATGTCCTGCGGTGCGGCGATGATCGGCGGCACAATTCACGTCAAAGGCGATGCTGGGCCACGCTGTGGTGTTGCCATGAAGGGCGGTAATATCGTCGTTGAAGGCAAGATCGGATATCAATCCGGCTTCATGGCCCATTCAGGTAAGATCATCGCCCTTGGCGGCGCTGGCGAAAGCTGTGCAGATGCGCTTTGGGAAGGCGAGGTCTGGGTTGCAGGTGACGTGGACAGCCTCGGTGTCGACGTCAATGTGAGCGAACCCACCGCCGAGGAAGTGGCGGAGGTTGACGCGATTTTAGACCCGCTTGGTCTGGTTGACAGTAGCCGTAACTGGCGAAAAATGGTTTCCGGCCAACGGCTTTGGTATTTTGAATCAAGGGATGCAAGCGCATGGCTGATGATCTGAACGACATGTACGAATATCCATTTGAATTGCCGGGGGAAGATGAAATACGCTTCAATGACGCTGGCGCAATCGGCGGTCGCCCTGCTGGTGTTCCGTCTTCCTATGATGAAGGCGGCTCCACCCGCTGGACGCCGGAGGCGATTTCCGAGGTCCACGCGCTGGCACAATTGGGCCGTTATCAGGTGCGCGGCTATAATACATTCAACAAGCAAATGCCGACGTTTGACGATCTGACATTTGTGCCGGCGACAATGACCCGCCTGCCGCTTGAAGGCTATCGCGAGAGCTGCGACACAACCACTATCTTAGGCGGCGGTCGCGGTCGCGATGTTGTTGCCAATCCGCTCGAACTGAAAATCCCGATCTACATTGCCTCCATGTCTTTCGGAGCGCTTTCGGCCTCTGCTAAAGCCTCGCTCGGCTTTGGCGCGTCGAAAGTCGGCACAATGACGTGCACCGGTGAAGGGGGCATGCTTGAGGAAGAGCGCGAAGCGTCGCAACGGCTTGTCTATCAAATGTCTCCCGCCCGTTACGGGATTGATCTCGATCACCTGCGCCGTGCCGACGGGCTGGAAATCGTTGTTGGCCAAGGGGCGAAGCCCGGCACCGGCGGCCTTCTACTCGGTATGAAAGTCAGCGAACGGGTTTCCAGAATGCGGACGTTGCCGGAAGGCGTTGACCAGCGATCCACCATTCGTCACCCGGATTTTCTCGGTGCCGATGATCTTGCGGTAAAAATCGAAGAGCTGCGCATCGCGACGAACTACAAGGTTCCAATCTCCATCAAAATGGGCGCAACCCGCCCCCGTTACGATGTCGCGATTGCGGCGAAAGCCGGTGCCGATATTGTCGTGGTTGATGGCGCCGAGGGTGGCACCGGTGCGTCGCCCGAAATGTTGTTGAATCACACGGGCATTCCCACCATGAGTGCCATTCGCGCGGCGCGGGAAAGTCTCGATGAGTGTAGCATGTCCGGCAAAGTAAGTCTTGTTGCCGCCGGTGGCATCCGTTCCGGTGTGGACGCGGCGAAATGCATCGCGCTCGGTGCGGACGCGGTGATGATCGGTAACTCCGCGATGATCGCCATGGGATGTAACTCACCGCGCTATCTTGAAGATTATCAAAAGCTGGGCACATCGCCGGGTGCCTGCCACCATTGCCACACGGGCATGTGCCCTGTGGGTGTCGCGACACAGGACCCGGAACTGGAAAAGCGCATGAACCCGAAAGCGGGGGCCGAACGGGTGGCGCGCTATCTCACGGCAATGACCATGGAGATGACGGCGCTCGCGAAAGCCTGCGGCAAGTCATCCGTCCACAACCTTGAAGTCGAAGACCTGCGAGCGCTAAGCTTCGAAGCCTCCGCCTTCACCGGCGTCAAAATGGCTGGTATCGATCGAGCTTACGACTGGTGAAGATAGCGGTTTTCGATCTGTGTGCAGTGAAATAAAACTCTAAACCGAACATGGTGATTGGAGTGGTACCTGATCCGCCACCGCCTATTTCTTAAGCCAATTCTTCACTTTCCCAAAGAATGAAGCTTGCTCCTCGATGAATGGGTAGTGGCCGGAATTTTCAAAGACCATCAGAGTTGCATTGGGCATCAATGATGCGATTCTCTCTGCCCCTGGTTTTGGTGGCGTGATTCCATCGTGTCTGCCTGCAATGACAAGTGTTGGTGTTTCGATCTTTGGTAGTTTTTCTATCATGTTGAACGTTGCAAGCAACGCACCCGCTGAGTTCCAAGCGCGGTGTTCATATACAGTCCGCTTATCCAGATCGGCGCCAACCTTCGCGTCCCATTTGTGGAAATACATTTGGACCACCGGATTCCATGTCGCTTTCCAATCGGCATTATCGGCCATGGGCCCACCGAACAACTTGCCAAAGGCCTGCATCTGTTCATCACTACCCGATACAGTTGGTTTGTAATCGAAAGCCGGGACCGTATCGATCAGGATCAATTTATCCAATTGCGACGACTTTTGTGCCGCAAACTCCTGCGCAATAAAACCGCCATAGGAATGTCCAACCAGTGTAAATTTCTTATGTCCAAGATGGTCCATTAAACCGGCAGCGTCCGAAATCAACCGATCGAAGTTCATTTTGGTGTAGTCATCGGGTCGTTCGGAGCGCCCGTTACCATGATGGTCATAGTAAACAACGGTGTGCGTTTCGGCTAACTGATCAAAATAGGGGCGTAGATAATCATGGCTGAGACCCAGACCACCATGCATGAGCAAAATGGGAGGGCCGTCACCAACACTTTCAAAGTAAATCTCTCCGCCATTAATCGATACGGTGTCGGCAGCAGCAGTCGCGCTTGTGATGGCAAGTAGGATTGCAGCGACGATTGACTTAATAACGTTGAACATGGCGTACGCTTTCTTGATGGCCGAAATGATGGAATTTGGAGTGGTTTGTGTAGCGACGGTTTTTTGCCGAATTATCAATCTAAAACAACACGCTTGTCAATTTAGTGTAGTTCGATGCAGTCAGCGGCAAGCCAGCTGATTGGCATCTTAGTTACGTACAATTGTCTTGGATGTCTCGTGCCTACCGCCCGTTTGAGTTTTCATTTGGGCTGAACCCGCGCCACCCTGCAACCTTAAAATTGGGCGATTGTACTATAATCTTTCATCGCCAGTTCTGATTACTACCCAGTCGCAGGTTTTGCCTATGATTTCCCTGCCCTGTCAGTTCAGTTCCACCCGAAATACCGCCCCGAATATTTGACAACGTTCATGACTCGAAACCGCCAGAAAGTATTGGGCGAAGAAGTCACCGACGGCGTCGTGGCCCAACTGGAAAAAAGCCCGGTGGAATTGGAATTATTCGTAAAACAGGCGGCCAAATTTTTCCGCGCGGGTGTTTGAGGTGTAGAATTGGCTTTCGATCTTTCCGTTTGAAAATTCAGGGTCCGTGTTGTGGATATTGCGACTACCAGCCAAACTGAAGACCGAAGCTGATCGTGCAAAGCAGTTCGAAAAGGTATAATTATTGGAAAGCAGTCCTTTGACAAATTTGCCGTTATTCAGGCATGCCTCCAATGCGCAAGCCTTCTAAATACAAACTGATTTCTTCCGATTCCACATAGCTGTTTTGCGACTTGAGTTTAGTCAATGTCTCATCCAAAGGCAGCTTTTCTAACATTTTTTTCGCTTCTGCGTGGTGTTTTAAATGGGCAAGTGCTGAAATTTTTCCTCTGAGCGGAGTTAAAAACTCGGGAGCGAGATCTAGAGCGTCATCAAAGTAGGTTATTGCCTCCTCAAAACTGCCGAGTTGTAAATGCGCCCGTCCGATACCGGCTGGTGTCCCTGCTTCAAAACCGAAGTTGGTTACCTCCTTTTGGATCGAATGGAAGCAGTCCAGTGCTCGCTCCGCATTTCCAAGGTATATGTTTAGCCAGCCTGCGTATTGCAGTGCTTCTGGGTTAAACGGGATAACCCGTAGCGATGTATTGAGAGCAGCTTTCACTTTTTCTGCATCCCCGGTTCGCGTCAATTGGAAGAATGCCATTTGTAATCTGCTGGGAGAGTGTGATGGTTCAAGGCGATCGGCTGCCTCCATCCATTTCTCGAGCGGAATATCCAAATCGCTGTAATGCTGAGGCCCCCATACTGCGGAAATTAGGGCGACCATGGCCAAGCCATGGGCGTAAGCATAGCCGAAATTTGAGTTTGCCTCGATCGCGCACATCGAGCAATTCAAAATTTCGCGGGCCGTCGAGAGTGACAATCCGTCAATCGAGTGACTGATAACAAGCCATTGTTCGGCTGTTCTGGAGGCCTCCGGAATTTTCCGGCAACTCTCGCTTTCTGCAACTATCAGGTTACGAACAACCGAATTCGCCAGTGCAACATTCACATCGTCCTGCCAGTCAAAAACATTGTCGAAATCACCGTCGTATTTTTCATGAAAGATGATCTGGTTGGCGCTATTTGTCAGACTGGCTTCCAATCTGAACCGATCACCGCTAGTGCGCAGTTTACTGGTCAACACGTAGCCACCTGTTTGCTTCTGGTTGCTGATGCGAGCGTGGATGTAACGAGGCGCGTTTAGTATGGAAGCCAAACCGCCGGTTAACGCCGAAGCGAGTTCCTGAATCTCTGTCTGTTGGTTTCCAGCTTCGACCGGCCTAATTGACAGCGTAGGAAAGCCCATGGGCTTTAGTGAAGCTTCAGCGCCTGCAATTTCACCGCCACGCGTCCAGACCCGAACAGGTTCTTCGACATTCTTCAGCACCTGATTGCCCGCATCATCGAATGACAGGCGCAACGTACCGTCCAGCAATATTCTGGCGGCGTCAGATATCACCAGCGCTCCAGGTTCAGCTAATGCCTGTAGTCTGGAAGCCACGTTAACGCCATCACCAAAGACATCCTCGTTGGCCTCTGACACGTCGCCCAGATGGATACCCA
The DNA here is from genome assembly GCA_951813045.1 of uncultured Rhizobiaceae bacterium. GTDB lineage: Bacteria > Pseudomonadota > Alphaproteobacteria > Rhizobiales > Rhizobiaceae > Pseudahrensia. Next base: position 3,732,346 of record CATOTF010000002.1, on the reverse strand, counting down.
TTCGCAGCTGAATGATACCGTCAGTTTTTATTTGATCTTGAATTTGCATTGCGCACTCAACGGCTTCTGCCACCGAGGTAAACGTCACAATCCAACCATCACCCATCGATTTTATCAGACGGCCTCGTTTTGCCGCAACAATAGGAGTAAAGATTTCACCTCTCACCCGATGGAGGTTGGAAATGGTATTTTCCGCATCCGCGCCCATGAGGCGCGTGTATCCAACAATGTCGGCGGCAAGCACCGCTAACAAATTTCGTTTCAATGCATGTGATTGCTTTGAGCTGGTTACCATCGCCTATTACCCGTACCGCAATTGGTCTTGGGAGGCAAAATATCCACTGATTGAGAATTGATTTCGCCCGACAATCTGGAATTGGGTGATTTTATTGTAATCTTTCATCGCCAGTGCCGACTATTGTCTGGTCGCAGGCCTCGCCTATGATTTCCCGGCTCTGTCAGTCCAGTTCCACCCGGAATACCGCCCGAAATATCTAACAACATTCATGACCCGAAGCCGCGGCAATGTATTGAGCGAAGAAGTCGCCGACGACGTTGTGGCCCAACTGGGAAAAGCCCGGTAGAGGTGGAATTATTCTTAAAACAGGCTACGGGTTTTTTGAACGCATGTTTGAGGGGCGCAGGTAGGGTTATTTGATCTTTTGGAACCGGACGTTTATGGGCATCAAGTTCAAGCCCCTTCACCTGTGCGTTAGGGAAGAAAGCGCCGCTTTACAAATCTAGAACGAAATTACATTGCCAAAGGCTGAAACTGTTTTGTTTCAAAATGTATTGTGCTGGACTTTACAGTTCCTCACTGAAGTGATCTTCTTTCCATTTACTATTGCCGATCTGGGGGAACAATGGTCGACGAATCTTCTAAAGACACAAAGGAACTATTTGAACAGAATCACGCCGCACTGAAAGAATGGCCTTATGCGCTGAACGCAATAGAGGAAACTCTTGATCTCGACCTTTTACAGGGAAGAGCCCATGAACTTCTCTTTCGAGCACTCAATACACAAAGTCTGGTAGCTTTTGTAGGTACGGGCGTATCAGCGGCCTATGGCAGGATGAGTTGGCAACAACTTGTCGAAAAACAATTGGGTGACGTGGAAGATGTATCTAATGCTTTCATTTCGGTAGCCAATGCGTCGAAGAATTATCTCAATAAAGTCATTGATCATCTTGATAGCCCACCAGATCCGATACTGGTGCAGGAAGACGGTGCAGTGCCAAATCGCACATTAATGAACCATTTGCGCATCAAAAAAGACGAAATCGTTTATCGACTGGCAGAAATTGAACACCTGCACAAAAACTTCCAATCTTTAAAAAAATCCAAAGGTGTATTGGGAAGTGAAACTTATCCTATCCAATTTCAGATTGCTAAACGTCTTCAGGACGCATTGCAAGAATCCGAGGCGCTTTATATCAATCGGCCTAAGATTAAGGGTAAATTTCGCGGCGGTCCGTTAGGATACGATTGGCGCAGTGATTTTGAAAGATGCGAGCTTGGCTATCTGGCTGATGGAGAACCTGATGGCCAATATATGTTGTGGGACGAATTCGATAAATCTTTTAATGAAGCGGATAGCGGGCCTTTAAAGGATAAGTTTAAAGAAGCCTTCGAAATCTACCACGACGTGCTACGTCGACGTGGTAGTAATCTGAAGTTCAAAGACTACTCAAAGCATCTTGTATATGACGAATTGTCAATCCCAGCCTAAAATGGGTCTTGATCCCGGAGTAAAATTGGCCAGATTTTGGGACGTTTGTGTTTTTGATCTGGTTTAGTGTCAGTTGATTTGAACAGATTTTTGTTTTCGGCTCTGGTGCAACCTGTAGCTTTCACCATTCATCTCCAGGATGTGGACGTGGTGTGTCAGCCGGTCGAGTATTGCGCCCGTTAGGCGTTCTGATCCGAAGACCTCTGTCCATTCGTCGAATGGTAGATTGGATGTGATGATGATGGAACCGCGTTCATACCGTTGGCTGATTACTTCGAACAGCAACTCCGCCCCGGTTTTGGAGAGAGGGACGAAGCCCAGTTCGTCAATGATCAGCAGGTCTTGAGCTGCCAGTTGTTTTTGATGCCGTTGCAAGCGACGTTCATCAACGGCCTCGATCATCTCATGAACCAGTGCAGCAGCCGTGGTGAAGCGGACTTTCATCCCCTTTTGGCAGGCAGCCAGTCCAAGGCCGAGGGCAACATGGGTTTTGCCGGTTCCACTTGGTCCTAACGCGATGATGTTTTGGCGTTTCGCAGCGTACTCGCAACGGGCCAGTTCCATCACGAGCACCTTGTTCACTGACGGGATCGTTTTGAAGTCAAAGCTGTCGAGGCTCTTGGTTGCCGGGAACTTCGCAGCTTTGATGCGTCGCTCCACCATTCGGCGCTCACGTTCAATCAGCTCCAACTCACATAACCGCAGGAGATATTGGACATGATCCTTATTCTCAGCGGCACATTGTTGGGCCTGTTTGGTATATTCACTCTGGAAGGTTGGCAGCCGAAGTTTGGTCAGATGATGTTTGAGTAGAACTTGCGGTGTATCGGTAACAGTGTCGTTCATGCTGCCGCCTCCGACAACAGCACGGCATAGCTGGCAGGTTTTGTCGTCTCGACCACCGCTTTGGGCAAATAGGGGTAGATGTCGAGATCAAGCCTGGGCGGTCGCCGCTCGATCCGGCACAGAATAAGGTGCTTGATCGCATCATAGCCAATGGCACCCAGATCCAAAGCTTGTTGGATTGCGGCGTGAACGTGCTCCAGCTCAAAAGTTTCCAGCAGACGCAGGATCTGAACATACTCGCGTTTTCCCGCCTTACCCATGCGGGCTTCTAATAAACGATGAAGGATCGCAAATGCATCGGGTAAACCCCAGCCTTGCAATGGTGCCGCCTGATCGAGAGCACCTACCTTTTGTTCCAGCAAGGGCAGATAGTGAAGCGGGTCGAAGATCATGTCTGCCTTCTCATAAGACCGACGATGGCGGGCAATAATCTCGGTTCCACTGCCAATCACAACCTCATGGATGTAACCGCGAACCTGAACCTCATGATGGGCAAAGGCGACAGGAACGGAGTAATCATTATTGCGGTAGCGGATCATCGAGATTGACGTTGCCCGCGTGCTAAACTTTTCACACGCGTCGTATGGCGTTGGGGGCAATGCCATCAGCGCGTCCAGGTCTCTCAGCAATCGTTCACCAATACTCTCACCATGTCCGCGAACAACATCATCCTGACGCTTCAGGCAGCATTCTTCCAACCAGGCGTTCAAGGCATCAAAGCTGTCGAACCGTGGGGCTGGGATGAGAAAGTTCCTGCGACCGTAACCAATGACGCCTTCGACATTCCCTTTATCATTGCCTTTGCCAGGGCGACCAAACTTATCCTCAAACAGATAGTGCGATTGTAGCTCTGAGAAAGTTCTCGTGCGTATCCGTTTGCCACCGCCCAGGATCTTTGCAACTGCAATCACGGTGTTGTCGTAGAGCATCGACAACGGCACACCGCCGAAGAAAGCAAACGCAGCATTGTGACCGTCACAGAAGGCTTCTGTTGTTTCCGCCGGATACGCCTTCATGAAGAACGCATCCGAATGCGGCAACGATATAGCGATGTAATGCAGCTTGCGTTCGACACCGTCGATCACGCCGAACGTCTCACCAAAATCGACCTGAGCATGGCCGGGCGCGTGAACCAGAGGAACAAACACCTCCTGGGTTCGTCTTTGCTTCTCACGCACATAATCAGTGACAATGGTGATCCCGCCAGTGAACCCGTGCTCATCCCGTAACCGCGCATGAATACGCTTGGCTGTGTGCCGTTGCTTTTTGATGACCTTTTTGTCGTCTTTCAGGATCTGATCAATTATCCCAACAAACGGATCCAACTTCGGGCGAACAGGCGCGGTCGTTCTTTGATAACCGGGCGGAACCGAGTGCTTCAGGATCTTCGCCACGGTTTTGCGATCAATCCCGAACAAACGGGCCACCTCGCTATTGTTCTTCCCATCCACATGGCACGCTCGACGCACCCGACTATACAAATCCACAGAATACATCTTCCCCACCTAATACTCACAAGCACAAGGTGTCAGAGTGCGGAATTTTACTCCGCGACGGTCAGATTACCCAACCATTTCTGTGGTCATTTTGTCTCCGGGATTCACAACGAATGCTCCCACGCTGAGCATATTATCACGACGGCAATGCGATATTTGCCTGAGAATGGGCGTGAGGACTGGAAAACAGCTGCAGATGGAGGTCGACCAGGTTCAATCATAGAGATCAAATGGCCGCGTAAGTCGTTGACCAATCCAGATTCTTTAAAACCTTTAGGCATCCCAAAGCTGAGATCTAAACCTACACGCCAATCTACAACCCGACGGGACAACTGGGGTCAAATCAAAGAAACTTTCCCTAGTCTTGATCCGGATAGTCTCACCCGAAACGTTCCTGGGATACCTGATACACCATCGCGGTATCAGGTACTCGGATTCTTCAAGAAAGAAAGCGTCACTGACCTTCTGAATTGGTGTGAGCTCATTGAGACGGACGTAGCACACGATCAATGGACCGGAACTTATAAGGTCATTCGTAACCTAAATGAGGAAAAAAAACGAGGCGGACTTCGATCTGTCTGGACACCTACGAGGCGTTTTATCGTGGGTATGTTATTATCGAAATTGAGCGACCCTATGTGTTTGTTGGACAATAACACATTCAAAAACATTCGCGCGAAGAAAGGAAGCGCCTCCAATAGTTTGCAATATTTCCGCCATGAAATCAGAAAGATTGATTTCATCAGTCGTCATTCAATTATTCACGAGAAAATGGACCCATTGTCTCAACTTTCTTTGCATCTCGGGATTAATAAGTTTCTTACAACCAATTACGATCTGGAAATCGAGCGAATGCTTGATGATCGTGGTTATGAAATCAGCCGGCACAGTGTTTCGCCCCAGGAAGTTGGCGATCAACAACCTCGCATAGATGCCCTTGGAGGGCGGGTCACCGATACAACCTTTCAAAGGGATCACACCGCCGATCTTCTGTCCTTTACGTTGAATTTGGAAGGAAATGACGGCTCGGTATTTCATTTGCACGGTCTAGCAACTGCAGATTCTGATATTGTGCTGACCGAGCGTGACTATATGAACCTCTATCTGAAGTCTGATGATCGACGTGATATGGTCAACGAAGCAATCGATCTGGCGTTTTCAGCCAACCCAGTACTATTTCTCGGCATCGGAATGACTGAAGATGATGTTATGCGTCCTTTAAGGCAGTTTGTAAGTGATCAGGAAAAGCGAAAGGACAGGGTTGCTATAGCATTGTTGCCCGGCAGCAAGAGCGAAGATCAAATGCGCGCCGAAGCGTCCACTTTATTCACCCGCTTCGGGGTTCTCCCTATATATTATGGAGATGCGTACTGCGAATTGGAAAAATCAAATGCTGGTGAGGGACCAGCATCGTTAGAAGCAGTGGCAACCGGCACCAAAATTTCATGGCTGCACCTATTTTCAAATATCGTTTCAACATTGGCTGAAGTAAACAATGCGCAATTAAAAGCGCTTCGACGGATTGAGCCTGAGATGAATCGCCGAAATGAAAAAGATAAAAAGTACTCCGCAACGAAAGCTCTTCGCGAAGCCTGTTCGATGTATTGTGAATGGAGTCTGCTCAAGCAGACTTGTTTCACAAGAATATCCCCAAAAATGAGGGCATCCCTATTGAACGACTGGGTGGCTGAACAATCTCTAAATTCTCTGGCAGGACTTAATGATAAACAACTGAAGCCATTTGGAACTGGTCAGAAGTTTTTTGGTGAACGCGGTATCGTGGAAATATTTTTCAAGAGTTACGGTGATCCGGTTTTGCGGTTTGAGCAGCAAACTGGAAAAGCAACGCCTGATGAGAAACTAAATGTAGAGTTCGAACTTGCCCTGCTGAAGAACTTTGAGACTATCATTCGAAATCGTGGGTCGGCTATGAACTTAAAAACGTCTACCGCTAAACCGTTTATTCCAAAGGATGAAAACCCTACTCAATTTATTAAAGACATGAAGACGAACTATAAAAATCTTTTTTCGCCCGATAAGAGAAAATCGCAGATTGAAGCCCTAATTCGGGACTGCATAGCCGTTCAAGCTGGTTTGGATGGCATCAAACAATCCATATATTCCATTTTTCTTTCAGCCAATCTTCGTCATCTTGACGCCCGCTGGAGGCGCTGGTGGAACGATTGGCAGGAAAAACCTAAGGAACGTGTGCCGGCTTTCGATATTCTTAGGGATGACCAAAAAAATGAAGAAACATACGGCATTGAACCTTTCCGGTACGTCCGGCACCACATCGAAAATCTATATACGATTCTATCAAATAAGGTGCCGGACCAGAAATCGATTCTCGAGCTCGAACAAAAAGCTCATGACAAAAATGAAGAAGCTGCCTATACAGGAGTTCGCGCAGTCGACACCTTTCTTGCTTCATTGGATTCTACGCTAGTTGGAAAGCCACTCAAAGCTCATAAGGGCCGTCGGACTTTCTTTATTGCAGCTCATCGTGGGCTGGGTAAGGGGGTCTTTATGTCTGCCATGCAGAGCCGTGCCGGACTACACACCTTCATCGAAAAGTCTTGGTATCCGGCTCAAAAACCCCATTATGTTTCGGCTATATTTATCAATTACAGCTTTTCAACCGAGACCTCATCAACCTGGGACATGGTCAATCAAGCAATAATAGAGACTATTGCTCGCATCGAAAGCGGGGAAGAGGTGGGCGAGAAGTTTGACGCCCAAATTACGGAAATCGGCAAACAAGTAAAAAACCTTTCCAGGTTGCAAACCCTAAAAGAATTACTTGAATATTGGAAGAAATACGGCAGGAAAAATAAGAAAAGAATATTAGTTTGCCTGTCACCTGTTGATGCTTTGCTCGGAAATGGTGGACAATCAAAAAACGACCAAATCCGCCGAACTTTCGACCTTATTAACTCATCTCAATTTGCCGGATTACCCATAGATTTTATCATGGTGTGTGAGGAGAATAATCTCCCAGACTTCTTACGGAAAGGAGAAAGAGCACCCGTCTTTGAATTCCTGTTGCGTCCAGGAATTGAAGCATTTGGACTTGCTCAAATGGTTCGCCGACTTAAAGATACCAAGCTGATGGCAAGAAGCACTTATCGAAGCGGCGGCAAGCTAATTGGAGAAAACGCAAAAATCGAACCTACGCCGGGCTTGTATCTTCACATTTGTAGAATCATGCAGCAAGAACAATTCATGGCTGACAATTTCCCCGTACTTGCAAGCCATTTGTTGGTTGCACAAGAGCAGAATACGTTAAGTAAGAATCAGGCGAGAAAGGCCTTAGTTAGTTCGCACAAATTCATGAAAGGTGAAAGAGTAGATAATTTCAATCCGAATTCAGAAGAGTTTTCTCGCAGTTGCGACATTGACCATCATAAGCAGCAAATTGTAGATTCCTTTGGCGAAAAATTTATTCCGAGAATCTCGGGACCCAACTCTGCTTTTGATGAAGCTAAAACTTCTGGGATTTATAACAAAGCGTTTCAAAAGCTGATCCTGCAGCATTATGGGAAAAATAAAAGCACCTTCGAAGTCAAATTAAAAAAAGACAAGGATGCCCATAATGATTGGGTTCGGTTAAGAAGCGCGCTGCAGTACAATCGATTCAGTTTTACTATTCTGCTGGCAGCAACAGAATTCCTCACTCGCTTTTGTGTGGATGTAGACGATGCAAAACGTGAAGCTGACCGATTTATGAATTCGGTGATCGATCAAGTTAATGCAGCCAGCGATGAGCGACGAGAAGAGATCATAGTTTCCAACGTGCTAGATCTTTACGAACGATTTCATCGTTCAGGTATCGCAATGCGAGATATTAATCTTCATTTGGCAGTTATTCGTCATCTCGCAGTTATCGGACAACCGACCAGTTGCGATGTGTTGATCCGTGTACCAGAAATTAGGCGCTGGTTTGACCGGCATTCTGCAATACGCACACATGACCTTGCCTCCGATAAAAGCCTCGATCGCAGGACATTGGAATTGCGGCAGGTGATGAACTATTTGGAACGATGTGGTCTGGTTTTTAAATTATCTCCCCACCCCCGGATAAAGAAATTGTATCAGAAAGGAGACGAAATAAAAGATGGGGATCATCGCGAAGTCTTGCAGGATGACCCAAAAAATCAACATCGTTATGCATTACATAGGCTCGTTCAACGCCACGTTATGCGAAAAATGGGCGGATCCTTAACGGAATTCATTCACGCAAATGATTACGCGGCTACTTTATATGGTTCAATGCCGAGAGACTTGCCACGCCCCAGTACTGAAGCTTATCGTTTTATGCGCGAACTCGTTGCTGATTTGAGTGAATACGCTGACCGGCATGCTTTATCGACTAATGGTGAGCCGTGGCATTTTGGAACAGCAGAGATGCCGACTCGGATTCAGGCGTTACGTGCTGCACTCGGCATACTAAGGTCAACGTTCTCAGTTGCCGTAGTTTCACGTTTCGAAGAATACAAAGTTGATGGAATTGCAGGTATTCAACATGCTGGGTGCTTTGAAGAACATCGTATCCAATTGCGTTGGTTACTCAGAAAAGCATTCTCACTTGATAAGGAACAGGACAACAATCGGGGCCCGGAAGAACCTCCAAGGCACATAAAACCTTTCTACATCGACGAAATAATTTGGCTCTATAACGAATGCGGAGTTGTTTGTTTGGTACAGGGCAATTTAACGGACGCTCACAATTTCTTGCGGCAGGCTATGCATCTCAACCGTGATATAGAAGGCCGAGGTGACGGAGGTGACCAGCATTGTCGCATAGGGATTAATCTTGCCGTTGTTCAAATTGAACGCGGGAAGTTGGAGAGTGCAGCATCTCGGCTTGATAGCATTATCGTCAACAGTGAGGATGGCGGTGCAGTTAGAGCATTGGCCTATGGATATCGCGGACTGGTCAGTCACCTCCGTGGTCAATTTCGCCGAGCTGAAAAACAATACAACCGCGCGCTCAAACGCCTTCACTCTCTGGAGGACAGCAGAGGTATTTCGATTTTTTCACGTCATTTGGGTGATTTATTCAGACATACCGCTGAATCCGAGAAAGCAACATTATATCACGCAGAAGCGCTTGCCGCTGCTGAACGTGGCGGTCATGAAGACCTATACCACAAAGCGCGTCTTGCCCGTATTCGAGCCCAGATCAAGAATGCTGATGTGGTAGCGCGTGGTTTCACCGGTGATCTTCACCAAATTGAGCGATATGCCGAGGTTATGGATATGCCGACATTGTTGTGCGAAGCACTCCATGTTCGAGCTGCATTACTGTTAGATCAAGGAGAGACCGGCCTTGCCGGAAAGCTATTGAAAGATGTCATCGCAAAATCTAAGCGAAATCAGATGAATTTGCGTCTTGCAACCGCCATCACGCTTTACGGTAAGGCTATGTTTCAGCGTAAGCAGGATGAAACGGGTCGAAGGTTATTGCGAGCTTCTCTAGACATGGTGAAGCAGTTCGGCTTCCAACTAGAAATTGATCGTGTCGAGGAGGCACTAATTGAACAGCGTTAACAGTTATCCGGTCAGAACTGACCTTTGAGTTTGATGTCGTCAACTTTAACAATCTGCACGGCTTTTCAAGATACAAAATATATGACAGCTTTGAGGAAGATTACCGGGTATCGGAAAGAGGGCCCAATCAATGTTGGAATGACCGATTTGGGCCAATCTTTTCCGGGTGGTCCGTGTTTCGTGCTCCTATTTGCGACAAGAGGCGAATGACGAGGTAGGGCTGATTTTGATGAAAAAGGCTTTGTTTTAGTCGGCTTTGGAGTTTGATCGAGCGTCTCCCGATCCGGTTTCACACCGGTTGCGGGATCAACTTGGCTAGTTTTCTGAGGTTTTGTGCTGTTGCTGCGAGAAGGAATTCATCTTTGGCTCCGTTTGGTCCCCGCAGGCGCAGTCGGTCGAGTTTCATGATGCGTTTGAGGTGGGCAAACAGCATTTCGACCTTTTTTCGCCGTCGTTGTGAATCGACATAAGCGTCGGTCAGCGAGAGCTCGCGGGCCAAATCACGAGCACCTTCATAAATGTGGCGGCCGACATTGCGGACGGGTTGGTTGGGGCAGCAATATTTCTTCAGCAGGCATTCCTGGCAATCATATTTGCTGGCGCGGTAACGGATCGTATTGTCCGCCGCTACAGGAGATTTTCGATTCCGGTAAGCCCGTTGGGTTGGACGCAGCGGTAATCCGATCGGACAAATATAAGCGTCCTTTTCGTGGTCGTAGACAAACTCGCTTTTCTCAAAAGTGCCGTCCTTGCGTCGCGACTTATCGATGATTGGAATATGCGGCAGGATACCTTCTTTGTTGACCAACCAGTTGAGGTTTTCTGCGGAACCATAAGCTGTGTCGGCGACCAGTATCTCGGGGTAGAGGTCAAACGTTTCCCGCGTTCGTACGATCATGGTGCGTGTAGAACCAACCTCGGCCTGTCTAATTGAACGGCTGGCTTCCACATCCACGATAATCGCGTGATCTGTGTCGATCAGGTAATTGTCTGAGTAAGCGAAGAAAGCTGGGCCCTTGAGCGCACCGGTCCATTGGGAAGCAGGGTCAGAACGTGAAGTGAACTTAGGTTCGACCTCACTGGCGGCACCGAATGCTGCGTCATCCAGCACCTCTAGATATTCCTTCACAGCCCGAGGCACAGTTGCTGGATCGAGTGATGATGCGTCCCATTCCTCCTTTGGTGTCGATTTCTGCTTGTTGGCATCTGCCCGAATAATGCTGGCATCAGTCGCAAACACCTCTCCACCAACTAAACCTTCAGCAATGCAACGAGTAACAACGCTCTCAAACAATTGCCGGAACAGATCGCTCTCTCGAAACCGGCCATGGCGGTTCTTGGAAAAGGTCGATTGATCAGGCACGGGGTCGCCTAGATCAAGACGGCAGAACCATCTGTAGGCAAGATTCACATGGACCTCATCGCACAACCGTCGCTCAGATCGGATGCCCATGATGTATCCGACCAGCAACATGCGGATCATCAGTTCAGGATCAACCGAAGGGCGGCCAATGTCGCTGTAAAATGGGCGCAGGTGCGACCGCATATCGCCAAGATCAACAAACCGGTCAATTGACCGCAATAGATGATCATCAGGCACGTGGTCTTCGAGATTGAACTCGTAAAACAAAGCCGATTGAAATTCCTGGCGTGGTCCCAGCATCGCATCAATCTCCCAAATCAATGGGCAAACTGAATCAGCCAATGGTGATTACTTTAAGGCCGACTTTTTCATCAAAATCAGCTCTTTGCCGTCATTGAAGACGTCCCACCCCTACCGCCCACTCGGGCTTTCCTTCGGGCTTAGCTTGCGTCTTCCCGCGATCTTAAATCTGTCCGCGGTGCCATAATCTTTCATCGCCACGCCGGCTGCGAAATCGCCGAACATGGGGCCGTGTTTGAACAGGTGGCCGGAGCAGCCGCCTGCGAAGAGGACGTTTTTATGTTCCGGGTGCCAGTCGACGATGAAATGGGTGTCGGGGGTCAGGATAACCTGATTGAATTTTGAATCCACCACCCGTTCGCCGATCAGACCGGGCAGGCGGTGGCGGATGTATTGGCGGGTTTTGTTCAGCGATTGTTTCTCGATCAACCGTTCATCATTGTTGATGTCGATGGGGGTGTTGGGAATGACAACGGCGGCCTTTACGCCGGACCCTTCCGACGACGGAATACCGAATGATCCCTGTCCGTGGTCGATCCAGCAGGGCATGTTTTCCATGTCGAACTGGTCGGAACCATCCGGTGTTGATGTGTAAAGAACATTGATGCCCATAATAGCGGAAATCGGCGCGATTGTTCTCGGGAACATTTCCGCCATCCACGCGCCTGTTGACATGACGATGACATCGGCTTCTAGAACCTTGCCGTCGAGCATGGGGCGTTCGCTGGCGTTGGTTGTCACCATGCCGCGCTTGACGATGCCGCCTTCTTTTTTGAAAAGATCGAGTGCCGTGATCACGCAGCGGTGGGCCATGAGTAGACCGGCTTCCGGTTCAAACAGGGCGTATTTGATTTCATCCACCTTGAATTGTGGAAAGCGGGTGCGGATTTCATCAGAGGTAAACCGGTAATAAGGAACGCCGACTTTATCGAAGGTACCGGACGTTGCGTCTTCCCAATCGCAATGGCCATCGGTGGCGAGAATGAGTGCACCGCATTCATACATCAGGTGTTGGCCGGTTTCCGCCTGCAGTTCGAGCCAGCGTGAACGGCTTTCCCTTGCCCATCTCGTATAGAATTCATCGCGGCCTGAAATAGCGCGGATAACCCGGTTGTAATCGGAGGATGCCGCGCGGGCGTGGCCCGATTCCCAACGGTCAATCAGGGTCACCTGCGCGCCACGACGTTGCAGGTGCAGGGCGGTCATTGTCCCCGCAATTCCACCACCAACAACGAAGACTTTTGCGCGCATCATGTGTAAGATTGCCCTTGTCGAATACTGTATTTTTGGATACTGTATACAGAATGCAGTGAAACGGCAAGAACTGTAATCGGGAGGATTGACGTGCCGAAAGAAGATTTTTCACTACCTGAAGGAACCCATACGGTTGTTCTGGGGCTGGGCGATGTAAACGGGATCATGCGGGGTAAACGCATACCAGAAAGCCATTGGGATACGATATGTAATGAGGGCAATGCCCTTTCGATTGCGCTATTCGCCATCGATATGACATGCGACGTTTGGGACACGCCCTATGTCAATTTCGACAATGGCTACCCGGACATGCACCTGTTTCCGACAACAAAACCGGTGGCCCTGCCTTGGGAGCCGGGTGTGGCGATGGCCTTTGGCCGTGCCGAAGGGAAAGACCACAAGCCGCTCCCCGTCGACCCGCGCAATGTCTTGCTGCGCCAGATCGAACGTGCGGAAAAAATGCGCTATGAAGTGCAGGTCGGGACGGAGTTGGAATTCTATCTGCTTGACCCGGAAACCATGGAGCCAAAAGATCAAGGCATTCAGGTATACGGCCTTGAGCGAGCCGCCGAGTTGGAACACGTGCTTGGACCCATCCGCAGCCAGATTAATGAATGCGGTATCCCCATCGAACAATCCAACCCGGAATATGCGCCCGGTCAGGTTGAGGTGAACATTCGTTACGCCGAAGCCATGCTGGCGGCGGACCGTGTGGTCATGTTCCGCACGCTGGTCAAACAGCTTGCCGGTGCCCACGGGTATAAAGCGACCTTCATGGCCAAGCCGTTCTTTGAACAATCCGGCAATGGTTTCCACACCCATTATTCCCTTTGGAAAGATGGCAAGAATGTCTTTTCCAATGGCGGGAAATTGAGTGATCTGGGCCGTCAGTTCCTCGGCGGCATGCAGGGCCGTATGGCGGAAGCTGCGGTGTGCGGTTCGGCAACCGTCAACGGTTATCGCCGTCGTCAGCCTTATACGTTCTGCCCGATCAACACGGCATGGGGCATCGATAACCGCACGGTTGGTCTTCGCGTTCTTGAAGGCAACGATAGTGCGGTACGTGTTGAAAAGCGCGATGCAGGTGCTGACTGCAACCCGTATCTGTTGCTGGCGTCCGATATTGCGGCGGGACTGGATGGTATTGAACAGGGCATTGAACCTTCCGCCATGTGCGAAGGCAATGCCTATGAGGATGCCGATGCCGCCCCGATACCCATGGACCTCGGCACAGCCATTGAACTGGCCCGCGGGTCTGACTGGCTAAAAGATGTCATGGGGGAAACCCAATGGGAGTTGTATTTGCAAATGTGCGAGCGGGAACTGGAGTTCTACAACGAGCACATCAATTCACAAATCACCTCGCTTGAGCGCGACAGATATCTGAGCAACTTCTGATGAAACTCGCAAAGGTCATCGGAACCGTCACAGCAACCGCTAAGGATGCGCAATTGTCGGGGTATAAACTCCTCATCTGCGACATTATTGATGGCGCTGACAAGGTGCTGGAACCTGCTGTGGTTGCGGTTGATACCGTGGGTGCCGGTACTGGAGAAAAAGTGCTGTTGGTCTTTGGATCAGCGGCACGCCTGCCCGGCACGACGTCTGGTGCCCCGGTTGATGCGGCCATTACGGCAATCGTTGATCAAATTGAAACCCGTTAAATTATAACCCGTTTAGGAGAATTAAAATGGCAAAACCAGCAGCGGGGCAAACCGCCCTCGGCATGATTGAAACCCGTGGACTTGTCGCTTCAATTGAAGCAGCGGACGCGATGTTAAAGGCGGCAAGTGTAACACTTGTTGGTCAACATCAGGCAGGCGGCGGCCTGGTCGCGACGCTTGTGCGCGGTGAAGTTGGGGCCGTGAAAGCGGCGACCGATGCGGGTGCAACGGCTGCCAACAAGGTTGGCGATGTGGTGTCCGTCCACGTGATTGCCCGCCCACACGATGAGCTTGAAGCGATTATCGAAGGCGTCGCCGGTTAAGTGTAAGCGGCAATTGAGGCCAAGAAGATGAGTTCTAACTTCGCTGAATTTGCGCAAGCTGCCGCGGGAAAAACCACCCGGGGCGCAGGCGTGTCGAAGAAGCAATATGAGCGCGTCGCCGTCTTGGGTGGTGGCGATGATGCGCGACTGTTCGCGGCTTTGTGTCTGGCGCAAGGGGCTGATGTGACCTTGTTCTCCGCCTACGGTCGCGAGTTGGAAGCACTTCGTAGCGCATCAGGAATTGTGTTGCGTGGGGCCGGGCCGGTCGGTTCTTATCAGGTGGACAGGAGCGACGCGCCGTCGGTTCAACTTACCGCTGAACTGGATTCAGCCGTCGGTGATGCCGAAGTTATTTTTCTGACGGGCCCGGTTCATAAACAGCGAACCTACGCAATGGTTTTGGCGGACCATCTTAAAGACGGTCAGGTTCTGGTGTTGTGCCCCGGTCGATCTTTAGGGGCGCTGGAAACGGCATGGGCGTTGCGTATTGGCGGTTGTACCGCTGAAGTGACGATTGTTGAGGCGCAGCTTGCACCCTATTGGTTTGAAGCGGAAGGCGCGGTCTTACATTTGACTGACGGGTCGTCATCCCCCGCCGCCACGCTGCCACGCGGGCGCACTGATGTTATTGAAGGTATCAAACGGTTTCTGCCCAATCTGATCGTGCGGGACAGTGTGCTTGCGTCCGGCTTTGCGGACGGGTCAGCGCTTGTTGAATTTCCGGCATTGCTTATGGGTGGCGCCGCCCTTGGTTCCGGCGCAATTGCTATCCCCATGGGAGGCGAGCCATTGCCTGAAAATCAGTCGTTCGCCAGCCTGATTGGGCCGGAGCAGAAAACCCTGATCGAGAGCCTCGCATCGGAACGACACGCAGTTGCCCGAAAGTTCGGGGTGCGCGACCTTCCATCCGCTGATCAATGGATAGAAGCCCACGCGGGCGCGCTTAAAGGGGAAGGCCGCCGACCAATTCCAGGCGCTGATGACGCCAAGGCTCTTTTGCGTGATGGAGTTGTTGGTTCTTTGGTGCCGCTTATTTCTGGCGCTGAGCTGGCAGAGGTCGACGTTCCCGTAACCCGTTCTATGGTGACGTTGGCGTCAACCATTTTGGGGGCAGATGTGGCATCCGCCGGGCGCAGGCTCGATACGATTGGTGTGCGTGAAATGGATATCGATGGCGCACGGGCAACGATGGATGCCATCGCGACGGGGGCGAGATAATGGACGCTGATTTACAATCGATCGCCGCCGCCCGTCGCTGCGCTGAAAGTGCTTTCACCGCCTATCAGAATTTCCTGGACACCGATCCGGCGCATGTGGATGCTATCGTGCAAGCAATGGCCGATGCGATTGAACCGGAGGCTGCGAGACTTGGCCGTATGGCGGTCGAAGAGACCGGCTACGGTAACGCGGAAAACAAGCGCGTAAAAAACCTGATGAATGCCCGGGGCACTGCCGACTGGTTGCGGGATGTCACCACGCTCGGCACGCTCTGGCGTGATGATGCCACCAAGATTGCAGCCTTTGGCGAACCCATGGGCGTGGTTGCGGCGCTGATACCCGTCACCAATCCAACATCAACGGTTATCTTCAAAGTCCTGTCTGCGGTTAAAGCGGGCAATGCGATTGTATGCGCACCCCACCCGCGAGGCCTGAAAGTCGGGATGGAAGCGGTGCGTATTATGTCATCGGTTGCCGAGCAAATGGGTGCGCCCAAAGGGCTCATTCAATGTCTTGAACAGGTGACGATACAGGGTACAGCCGAACTCATGAGCCATCGCCGCACGTCTGTCGTCATGGCAACCGGTGGCCCAGCCATGGTGAAGGCGGCCTATTCAAGCGGCAAACCGACGCTGGCGGTGGGGGCCGGTAATGTCCCCTGTTACGTCCATAAATCAATGGCGGGGGAACTGGATGAAGTTGCCGCGCAAATTGTTGCTTCCAAAGCGTTTGATTATGGAACAGCCTGCGTCTCCGAACAGTCGGTTATTGCCGACCCGGAAATTGCCCGTGACCTGCGCCATGAATTAAAACTTCAGGGCGCTTATTTTTGCTCGACCCAGGAAGCTGACCGTCTTGCCGATGTCATCTTTACGGGTAAGCAGGCAATGAACCCGGCGCGTGTCGGGCAGTCGCCGGAACGGCTGGCGGAGCTTGCCGGATTTTCATTGCCGCCGCGCACCAAATGTCTGGTCAGTGAGGAATCGCAAATCGGTTGGCATCGACCATTAACGGCGGAGAAGCTCAACCCGGTTCTGGCATTTTTTGAAGCGCGTAACTCCGACCACGGAATTGAACTCGCCCACACTATCGCGAAGTTTGAAGGGTGGGGGCATTCGTCGGTTGTCCATTCAAATGACCCCGAAATTATCGCGCAATTTGCCTCGATTCCAACTGGCCGTGTCCTCGTCAACGTTCCAGCCATTCATGGCGGTGCGGGTTATGCGACCGACCTTGAACCCTCCTTCATGTTGGGCACGGGCACATGGTCCGGGTCAATCACGTCCGACAATGTAACCGCGCTTCATCTCATTAATATCAAACGCGTTGCCTACGGTAACCGACCCTGGCGCGACATTTACGAGGAGTATGGCGCATGAGCGACATCACCATCCGCGCCCTGATGCAGATCGATAATCTGCAACCAAAATTTGCCGCCTATAATGGCGCAACTGTACAAGGTTCCGTGCCGCTTTCAGGCGACACGGTTTTGATCGGTGAATTGGCACCGGGTAATGGCGTATTCGGCCTGATAGACCGGGCGTTGAAGGCGTCCGCAGTTGAAGCGACGTCCCAATTGGTGGAACGGGAATTCGGTTTTTTTATTCTAAGGTCCCAATCCAATGCGGAAGTGACCATGGCGCGTGAGGCGATTCTGTCCGAACTTGGCCAGAGCATGGGCGACCGCATCAAACCATCAATTACGTCGACGCAGATTATTACGTCGGTCGAACCCTATCAGGCGCAATTGCTGAACAAATGGCGCAAAGGCTCCTTACTTGTGCCGGGCCAAACGCTCGGCATTGTCGAATGCGCGCCCGCCGCCTATATCTCGATTGCCGCCAATGAAGCGGAAAAATCGGCTGAAATCGATATGGTTGAAATCCGGGCCGTTGGTCGTTTTGGTCGCCTGTTTGTTTCCGGTTCCGAAAATTCCGTGAAGACCGCCGTTGATGCCGCGATCAGTGCGATTGAGGCGGTTGACGGGAAGTCTGAATAATGTCCGGTCGGGTTGTCGGTTCAGAACTGATCGAAGACGCCCGACAGCGCGGCCGCATCGTCTTTGAAATTCTGCCCGGTGATATCGTGACCGATGTGGCGCGGGAAACGGCGGCGCGAATTGGTATCCGTCTGGTCGATGGCCCGTTGGAAAAAGCGGCACCCGTCGGTAGTGACGGCAATACATTCATGCGCCGCGGTCTTTACCGTCGTAGTGCGAAATGGGTGGCACCGGCACGTAACGTAAAAGCGAAAGCGCGTCGGTTTTCAAAAATCGCGCTTATTGGGGCTGGCGGCGTGGGGGGTAATATCGCTCACCTTGCAGCGATGGCCGACATGGCCGATGAGATAGCTTTAATCGATATAGCACCGGGCCTTGCCGCCGCAACCGCCCTTGATCTCAATCACACAGGCGGCATTACCGGAACGAAAGCACGTTGCATCGGTGGAGAAAATCTGGCGATGGTGTCGGGTGCCGATGTGATTGTCGTTACGGCGGGACGTGCCCGTTCGCCGGGGATGACCCGGGCTGATCTTATAGAAACAAATGCCCGTGTTATTCGCTCTGCTGCCGAAGCTATTCGAACAGGCGCACCGGAAGCCATCGTTATCGTCGTCACCAATCCGCTGGATGAAATGACGGTGGAAATGTTGCGGGCGACCGGTTTCCCCCGCGAGCGGGTGCTCGGCATGGCGGGCACCTTGGATTCCAGCCGGTTCAGAAACGCCCTTGCCATGGCAGCAGGAGTAACACCTGCCGATGTTCAGGCCATCACCCTTGGAAGTCACGGTGAAGAAATGGCCCCGATTACCTCACTGGCAAAGATCAAAGGCCGCGGGCTCGATAAGTTTCTTTCGCAAGAACAGATTGATGCCTGTGTCAAAGATGCTGTGACCGGCGGCGGACAGGTGGTCGCGTTGAAAAAATCGGGCTCCGCCACAATTGCGCCAGCCCATTCAACGATTGAATTGATAGATCATATTCGCGGTGCGCGCAGCGGCCCAATACCGGTCTCGGTAATGCTCGAAGGGGAATACGGAATTTCTGACGTAGTTCTGGGTGTGCCCGCCCATCTTGGCCGATCTGGCATGATTTCCGTGGAAGAATTGCGCCTGACGGATGACGAACAACAGGCGCTCAACACAGCCGCTGATGCAATCCGCAAACGCCTTGGAATGAATTCATGATTATCAAACACAAAGGTGGTGGCCGGTTTGAAGAAGTGGGCAGCTATTCCCGCGCCAAACGGGTTGGACCCTTTGTATATGTGGCGGGAACAACGGCGATTGAGCCGAGCGGTAAACTCCACGCACCGGGGGATACCTATGCCCAGTCGATCTACATTCTAAAACGCATCGAAGATGCACTTCGCGAAGTTGGTGCGAACCTCAGCCACGTCATGCGCACCCGCGCTTATCTGACAGATTTGTCCAAAGCGGGTGGATTTGTAAAAGCCCATGGGGAAGTTTTCAAAGGCATTGAGCCGGTTCTGACCGGTGTTCAGGCGGAGCTGACACAACCGGGTATGATGGTGGAAATCGACGTGGACGCGATTATCCATGACGAAAACGGTACCATCGCCTATTAAGCTGCTCAGGACTTTCTTCAAAAAGCAATTGACCTAAGCCCGTCTGTCGTCAATTGTATACTGTATACAAAGAGCTGAAGTGTCGGGAGGATGCTCCAACGGCCTTTGTGGTATCGTGGAGGAATATACATGAAGTTTGGTAAGATTTTAAAAGCAGTGACCGCCGCCGGCGTCATCAGCGCTGCAAGTTTCGCAACCGCAGCTTATGCGGAAATCAAAGTCGGATTTATCGGTTCGCTGTCGTCGGACACCGGCCTGTCCACCTTGCGCGGGGCCGAGATGGCGATTGAGGAACTCAACGCCAAGGGCGGCGTGCTGGGAGAGAAGATCAAGCTGGTAACGGCCGATACCCAGGAAGATGTCACCGAAGGCATCAAGGCCTATGAATATCTGGCGGAAACCGAAGAGGTGGATTTCATCATTTCGGGTTCCATTGATGATGTGAGCCTTGGGTGGATACCGCGTATGCAGGAATTCCAGATACCAACGCTGGACACATGGACAAGTTCGATCAGCATCATCGATATGGTGGTGCAGGACCCGGAAGTCATGGCGCCTTACTTCATGAATATCGCGTCCGATGAAGCGCTGGCAACGCTCTACATCAATTTCGGTGCTGACGTTTTGAAAAAACAGATGGGTTGGAATTCCGTTGTTATTCTGGCGGAAGACACAGGGTTCGGTCAGGCGATTACCGGCCTTGTCACGGAAGCTATTTCACCGGTTGCTGGTATCGAAGTGAAAGAGACGATTATCTATGATGTGGGCACCGTTGATTTCGCGCCGATCTTTGCAAAAGCACAGGCGACCGGTGCTGATTTCATCTATCAGGTGAGTTCGGTGAACAGTCAGGTGATCTCCTCGCAATATGTGAAATTACAGGTTCCAATGCCGATGACCGGCGTGAATGTTTCCGCGCTCGGCATGGAATATTGGGAAGACACGGGTGGTGCCGGTGGTGGTATTTCCACACTTTCACCCTTGCCGTCTGTTGGTTTCAAGCTGGACCCGACCAGCCAGGCGTTCGTCGAGCGCTATCAGGCTAAATATAAGTCCCGCCCGGTCATTCCACACTTCAACGGTTTCAACGCCTATTATGGTTTGACCCAGGCTATGGCTGCGGCAGAAGAAGCCGGTGGTTTCAAAGACGCGAAAAAATGGTCAGCGGCCATGGAAAAGCAGGACCTGAAACTGGAACTCGACGGTAAGCTGTGGCTCCGTTACGGCTTCTGGGGCAAGGACGAAGTGGAGGAAGTTACCAAACGTACCTATCCTCACAATGCGCGCTTTGACCTTTCCGCACCATACGACGACGCGCAGCCTTCGATGGTTGTGGTCCAATGGAAAGAAGACGGGTCTGTCGGTGTGGTTTATCCTTTCGAATACGCCACGACCAAGTTTGAAATTCCGAGCTGGATCAAGAAATAATCCAAATTTCCCGTGCCGGTTGTTAATTTAACCGGCACGGATTTTTCTTCTTAAGAACGAACCAGCCAACCCATGTTACAGGTACTCATTCAGGGTCTTCTCCTGAGCGGACTTTACGCTCTTATTGCGGTTGGTTTTACGCTGATTTTCAGTGTCGGTCGGGTGTTAAACCTCGCCTATGGTGCCTATCTGCTAATCGGTGGGTACACGTATTTTTATTTCTCCCAGCAATTGGGCCTGCCCAAATTTGCCGGTGTTGCACTGGCGGGTATTATCGGCTGTGCGCTGGGCATATTAAAGTTTCAACTGATTGTGCGACCCCTCAAGGGCAACCATGTTGCGATTGAAATCTCAACCCTCATTCTGGCGGTATTCCTGCAATCGGTGGTGATATTCGTCTTTGGTGACAGTTCCAAAATCCTGCTGCCTATTATCCCTGGCGTCGAACGGGTGGCGGGGGCGGCCATTCCGTTCTCCAATTTGTTTGCGGCGATTGCCAGTTGGGTCATCCTGATTTCGCTTTGGCTGTTTGTGCGCAGCACCCACATGGGTCGTGCCATGCAGGCGGTTTCCATGGACGCCAAAGGGGCCGCAATCTCCGGTGTCGACGCGACGAAGATCAATATGTTCACCTGGGCATTGTCCGGTACGTTGGGTGCGATTGCTGGCGTATTTTTCGCCAGCTATACTCAGCTTTATCCCGGCATGTGGGTCGCGCCACTGATCATCGCTGTTGCCGTGGTCATCGTTGGCGGTATCGGCTCGATAATCGGCACGCTGATTGTCGCCCATATTGTCGGTTTTCTTGAAATTCTGACGTCGGCTTATATCGCGCCGGAACTGCGCGGCGTTTTTACCATGCTGCTGATCATCGTTATTCTGGTTTGGCGACCCAGCGGCCTGTTTGGCCGTGAGGAGTTATAACGATGGGTTTGCGCTGGCATCATTTTGCGCTCTGGGGCCTGTTCGCGGTCACCCTGTTTGTGCTGCCGGAATTTGTTTCGCGCGGCACATTGCGCACGCTGATCTTTGCAAATTTTCTGGCGATATTCGCGATCAGTTGGGACACGCTTTCCGGGCGCACCGGTTACATCAGTTTCGGCCACCCGTTTTTGATCGGCATTGGTGCTTACACAACGGCTATCTTGACCAAACGTTTTGACGTGGCGATGGAAATATCGATACCCATCGCGGTGATCGCAACGATGGTTGGCGGCTTGATTGTCCTGTTACCGGCGCTACGGATTAAAGGCAGTTATTTTGCCCTTGTGACATTGGCAATGATGGAACTGATCTATCAGTTGGTGCAGGTGATCCGACCGGACCTGACCGGTGGTACGCGCGGCATGTCCGGCTTGCCGACACTCACCCGTGGTGCGGTGAATGGCTATTATATGTCGGTGTCTTTGATGTTGGCGATAGCGCTCACCACATGGCTGGTCATGCGCACGCGTCTTGGAACAGCACTCAGTGCGATTGGCATGAATGAAGAAGCGGTTTCCGGTTCCGGGCTTTCGGTAACGAAACTAAAAATGGCTGCATTCCTGTTCAGCGCCTTTATCGCGGGCCTTGGTGGTGCGGTCTACATTCATTATCTGGGGTCGATTGCACCGCGCGCCCTGTTCGACATTAATTTTGTTTTTACGATTATTGTCGCCGCATTGATCGGCGGGGCGGGAACGACGGTTGGACCGATTGCGGGGGCCTTCTTTTTGACCTTCTTGCTCGAATATCTTCGACCGTACCTGCCCGGAGCAGAACGCTATATGGTCTACAGCGGCTTGGCGCTTATTCTCTACATGGCTCAGCCAAAAGGCATGTGGGAGCTGTTCTTCCAGGGGATTGCCAAGTTTGACAGACTTGGGAGGCGCGAATGAGCGCCAAACTTGAAATCAGGAATCTCGTCAAACGCTTTGGTGGATTGGTCGCGACCAATGATGTGAGCTTCACGGTGGAACCGGGACAATCCATCGGATTGATTGGGCCCAATGGAGCGGGGAAGACGACAATTTTCAGCCAGATTATGGGGGAACATCAACAATCTTCCGGTGATATTCTGATCGATGAAAACGAAATTTCCAGACTGAGCACTCCGCAGCGTATTTTGGCCGGGGTCAGCCGCACCTATCAGGTTCCCCGACCGTTCTCAGATATGTCGGTGGCGGAAAATATCCGTGTCGGGCTAACGCCGGATTCCATTTGGCAGATGATTACGCGAGGTCCCAACCCGGACCGGGAGCTTGAGCTTGCCGAATCTGTTGGTTTGGCAGAGGAGCAATTGGCGCGATTGCCGAGCGAACTTTCCATGGGCGATCTGCGCAAGCTTGAGATGGCACGCACCCTCGCCACTGCCCCGCGCATGATGTTGCTCGATGAAGTCTTCGCAGGGCTGACGGTCAATGAGATTGCCGTGATCTCCAAACTGGTCCAGTCCATGCGCGATGATGGCATGACGTTCCTGATCGTCAGCCATGATTTGAAAGCCTTGGAACCATTGGTGGACGAGGCAATTGCCATCAATCAGGGTCAATTGATTGCCGAAGGCAGCTATTCAGATGTCATGGCCGATAAAGCCGTGCGGGCCTCTTATCTGGGGGCGGAATAATGGCGCTGCTCGAAATAGAAAATCTGTCCGCATTCTACGGCAAAGCGCAGGCCTTGCACGACCTTACTTTCAACGTTGAAGAGGGCAGCATTATCGCCATGGTGGGCGCGAATGGTGCCGGGAAATCCACATTGCTCGACAGTATCATGGGGTTGACGCAAACCAAGGGCGACATTCGTTTGGACGGTACGCCCATCACCGCCGCCAAGCCTCAGGACATTGTCGTGAAGGGTGTGGGCTATGCGCCGGAGCGGTTTAATCTGTTTCCCTATATGACCGTGCGCGACAATCTGCTGGTCGGTGCCTATACGGCACGGGAAGATATCGAGACCAATCTCGACATGATCCACAAGTTGTTTCCGCGCCTTGAAGAACGGGAAAATCAGGAGACCGTCAGCCAGTCCGGGGGGGAACGGCAGATGGTTTCTTTAGGACGAGCGCTGATGTCCAGTCCAAGATTACTGCTCGTCGATGAGCCGACGATCGGGCTGGCACCGAAAGTATGTCTCGAAATCGCCGACGTGTTAAAACGGCTGCGGGATGAGTTTTCACTTACGGTGCTAATTACCGAGCAAAACGCAAATTTTGCACTGAGCCTTGCTGAACAGATTATGGTTCTGGAAAGTGGGCATCTGGTTGCGTCGGGAACTTCAGATGAATTATCGAGTGACGAACGGCTCGCGGCGGCCTATTTTGGGCATTAACATCCCGACTTTATATCAAGGAATTTGAAATGGTTGACAGCAGCACTCCTGAATTTACCGGGCCACACCTTTGTAAACTTCAAGCCCATGAGGTCGTGGGTCTGTTGAAAAAGGGCGAGGTGTCACCCGGTGAATTGCTGGAAGCCTCCCGCAAACGGATTGAGGCGGTAGAGCCACACATCAACGCCATGCCGACAGTGTGCTGGGAGCGCGCGGCGGAAGCCGCTGAAAACCTAAATACGGATGAGGCCGGTAATCCCGGCTGGCTGGCCGGACTGCCTCTGGGCGTCAAGGATTTGAATTCCGTCAAAGGGGTT
This sequence comes from uncultured Rhizobiaceae bacterium, assembly GCA_951813045.1. Classification (GTDB taxonomy): domain Bacteria; phylum Pseudomonadota; class Alphaproteobacteria; order Rhizobiales; family Rhizobiaceae; genus Pseudahrensia. The sequence continues at coordinate 3,707,961 of CATOTF010000002.1, read as the reverse complement.
CGCACCACATGGGGTACAAAAGGCCACGCCAATTTTGTGCCGAAAGCCAGCGACCCATTGGTTGAGCGCATGGAATCCCGCGGCGGGCTGGTTGTCGGTAAAACCAACACGCCGGAATATGGCGCTGGCGGCAACACATTCAACGACGTTTTTGGCCCGACTCTTAATCCATGGGATACGCATCTTAACGCCGGCGGTTCATCCGGTGGCGCAGCCGCTTCCCTTGCCACGGGAGAGACTTGGCTCAGCCACGGGTCCGACCATGGTGGGTCGCTACGAACACCGGCAGCGTTTTGTGGCATCGTCGGCTTGCGCCCAAGCCCCGGCAGGGCTGGTGGTTCTTCCGCTGACCTTTCGTTTATGACGGAGGGTGTGCAAGGTCCTATGGCCCGATCGGTCACCGATTGTGCCCTGTTTCTCGATAATATGGTCGGTTTTGACCAGCGACTTCCTGTTTCTTATCCAGCACCCGAAACATCCTATTCGCTGTCCGTCAAGAGACCCAACGATAAACCGAGAATCGCATTTTCAAAGGATCTCAACGGATTCGGCGCAGTCGATAAGGAAGTGGCGGACCATCTGCAAAATGTGCTCGGTGCGCTTGAAAAAAATGGTGCCACCATTGAAGAAGCCACCCCTGATATCAGTAACCTGGAAACGACTTATCACACATTACGGGGCATGATGTGGGCGGCTGGTAATAAAACCCATCCGGATGGGGTTCGGGAACATTTCAAGCAAACGCTTGTCGAAAATACAAAATTTGGCGACGCGCTCACCATGTCTGATATTGGCGATGCGCTAATAGGTCGGTCCCGCATTCATGCCAATATGGTGGCGTTTTTCAAAGATTTTGACGTCCTGGTGCTGCCTGTTGTCGGTTGCATGCCCCACCCACAGGAAGAAGAGTGGGTGCGCGAAATTGGCGGACAGAAACTGGATGGATATATGGACTGGTTGCGTTTTGCCTTCCTTGCAACTGTCACCAGCCTTCCGGCCATTTCTGTTCCAGTTGGGATTGGTCCCCGTGGATTGCCAGTCGGACTTCAGATGATCGGCAAGCCAAGAGATGAAGCTGGGTTGCTACAGGTGGCGCGATTTGTTGAACTCACAATGGGAGGCCCTTTGGGGCCGATTGATCCAATTGTAAAATAGTCTCATACTTAGGGAAGGGCAGACCCATGGGTGATATTACACAATGGTCAGCGGTGAAAACCGCAGAGGCAATTCAAACGAAAAAAGTGAGTGTGCGGGAAGTGGTGGTTGATCATCTTGATCTTGCCGATCGCCTCAACGGCAGTCTGAACGCACTGACCGATATTGATCATGATGCTGTCAAACGTGCGAGCGCTATGGATGATAGCTATCCCGGAGACGATGCGCCGCTCCTGTGGGGTGTGCCCGTCACCACAAAATGTAACATTGACCAAAAAGGTTTCATCAATTCCAACGGATTGCCAGTCTTTAAAGATAACATGGCAACGGATGATTCCGCCGTTGTTAAAAACCTCAAGGACGCGGGCAGTGTCATCATCGGGCGGTCCAACACGCCTGAATTCTCCATGCGCTGGTGCACGTCCAATCCATTGCACGGGGTGACGAAAAACCCATGGGATGAAACCATCACTCCTGGTGGCTCCAGTGGCGGATCGGCTGCCATGGTGGCCTGCGGCGTCGGTGCCATCGGCCACGGCAATGACCTTGGCGGCTCGCTGCGTTACCCGGCCTATTGTTGCGGGGTTGCGTCAATAAAACCGTCGATGGGGCGGATACCCGCCCACAATCCAAATGCGGTTGCCGAGCGCCCGCCGATTACCCAGACAATGTCGGTCCAAGGGCCGATTGCCAAAACCGTTGCAGACCTGCGGCTCGGGTTGAACGCCATGTGTGCCCGTTCGTCTCATGATCCGCTTTGGAACAATGCGTCCAACAGCGGCAGGGAAAGAGATAGCAAGCCTCGCATTGGCTATTCGAAAAACCCATTTGCCGTATCGGGCCCGCACCCGGCCATCGATGGGGCAATGGATACGGCGGTTCAAGGTCTTAAAGATGCGGGTTGCGAACTGGTTGAAATGCCGTTTACCGGTGCCGACCGCGCTGCGCAACTTTGGGGTGAACTGCTGTTTACCGAGACACAATCCATGATGGAAGCGGTCATCCGCGAGCACGGTAGTGCCGGCATGAATACGCTCTACGATAATTATCAGGATTATTATGGCGCGCTCAATCTTGATGCGCTTTTCAAAGGGATGGGAGAGCGGTTGATACTTCAACGCAAGGCAAGTGAGATGTTTGATGAGGTTGATCTCTATCTCATGCCTGTATCTTTGATTCCCCCATTTGAGAATGACCTGGATTTCAAAAAACCTGCTGAAGTGCCGGGGATTGTCGATGCGCAAAAGCCCTTGCATCTGATCAATATCCTTGGCGTGCCCGCTGTTGCGGTTCCAACAGGTCTGGATGCGGGTATTCCAGTAGGTGTGCAGTTAGCAGGCCCCATGCACGACGACTGGTTTGTCCTCGATGTGGCCGAACGGTTGGAACGTGAAATTGGTACCCTATTCCAAAACCTACAATTGGTTGGTCAACTCCCACCTACGTAAAAAGGTTAATTTCGACTTTTAACCGTATATTAAGCACGTATTGGATTGCCCACGCCGGGTACACAACGAATTAATTTTCACTTGCTTTTGTGCCGCGTAACTATTCCGGGGGCGGTCTTATGCGTAGATTAGTAAGTTGTATTGTATTCTTTTTTCTGTATGGAGCTTCAGCTATTGGACTGGAGCAACATATTGAACGACCTGATGCTTCGTTCAAACGACCAACAACGATACCATTTCCAGAGTCTTCCCATTACGATCAAAGAATCGCAACACTTGGAAAGATGTTGTTTTTTGATCCTCGGCTTTCCCATTCACAAAATATGAGCTGCTCAAGTTGCCATAACCCGTCGTTTGGATGGGAGATGCAAGGTAAGACAGCCATAGGTGTGAGAGGTTTGGTTTTAAACCGGCATGCCCCAACTCTCGTCAACCTTGCTTGGTCCAAGCCGTTTGGATGGGATGGTGGATATAATACGCTGGAAGAGCAAACGATACGTCCTTTGACGAGCAAACAGGAGATGGACACCACATTTGAAATGCTAATCAGCCGGTTATCAAAGATTGAAGGCTATCGAAGCTGGTTTAACCGACTGTTCCCGGAAGAAGGTGTTGCACAGACTTCAATAGTACGGGCAATTGTTACATTTCAACGAACGATAGTTTCGGGAACTTCGTCATTTGACCGCTGGGTTAACGGTGATGATGCAGCAGTTTCTGCCGATGTAAAAAGAGGGTTTGAATTATTTAGTGGAAGGGCCGGTTGCAGCGGCTGCCACAGTGGTTGGAACTTTACCGATGGAGCACTCCATGATCCTGGTAGAGCCTCCACAGACAAGGGGCTCGGTGAATTGTTTCCCGAAAACCCGGCCACGGCTTATAAATTTAAAACATCGACCTTACGCAATATATCTTTGAGAGCTCCCTATACGCACAACGGCAGCTATGCCCACTTGGGGGACCTTATAAAGTTCTATGCGAATGGAGGAAAACCGCGTGAGTCAAATGAGCTTGTTCCGTTCAGCATTACGGAACTAGAAGTTTCGGATTTGGTCGCTTTTCTGAACAGCCTGACAGAAGATCTGAATGAGGTTTCTGTTCCTCGCCTACCGGTGGAGTAGCAGATTATGTCAATAAAAAAGCGTATCCTTACACCGATGCTAACCATCACATTTGCCGGGCTTTTCGCGGCGCTTGCGACGGTGGGATTTCTTATTTATTCCGAAGAAAAAGTGATTTCGAAAATCGGCTTATCGCTCGAAGTTCTGGCGCGTGTTCAGCAGGTTAGAAAGGCGATTGATGAAAGCCAAGCCAGCGTTCGCAGGATAGCCAGTATGGAGGCGTTGGATGGTTATGATGCTGATCTGGCATCATTTAACGGGAGTATTAGACGGGTTAACCGCAGCATTCACCTCCTGACTGTGTGCGTGCAATCCACCTATCTGAAGGAATTCGTTCAAGAATTGGCTGATTTAGTGGCAGACTGGACGAAAGATGCAAAGCTTGTGGTGAGCTCTGGACCACAAACCTCTGTTCCAACCCAGGATTATTTAAACGGTAAAGCAAAGCAATTATACCAGCTTTTTGCGAAGATTGAGCGGAGCGCTCATAAGGATGCGCAGATCGTATCCAATACCGCTACACGAAACGCATTTGGTACTGTTATCTGGGTGGCTGCATTCATGTTTTTGTTGATTATTGCGTCAACCATCTATGCGTTAAAAGCGGCACGGAACATCTCCACATCAATATCTTATGTTTCCCGTAGTTTGCGGGAGCTTGCGGGTGAATCACCGGCTTAGAATATCACTCGGAAGAACGATGAAATAAAGGATATGCGAACGGCGCTTATCCAACTGAAAAGAAGTCTAGAAGAAAAGAAATCTATTTCGGAACGGGCCAACCGACTTGCCTATTTCGACCCTTTGACTGGCATGGCTAACCGGGAAACCTACAACACAGTTGGCGCAAGCATATTGTCGAACAACCCGCATGCGGTCCTGTATTTGATTGATCTTGATAATTTCAAGCGAGTCAACGATCAACATGGACATTCTGTTGGAGATGAACTTCTGATTGAAGTTGCTGTTCGCATTGCAAAACAGGCAGAGCTCCACGAAGGTTTGGTGGCTCGCTTGGGCGGTGATGAATTTGCGGTGATAATTCCTGAGTTTCAAGATGGAATTAGCAAGGAACAATTTGGACAAGATCTAATTGAAAACCTTAGATTAGAACTAATGGCCGACGGAATAGCGTTGACAGCCCACGCAAGCCTCGGTGTTGCGCAGTTGGATTATCTGGATGAAAAATCACTGGGTGGATTGACCAAAGCTGCTGATACAGCCCTTTATAAATCAAAATCAGATGGCCGTAACTCGCTTTCAGTATTTGACGCGGCGATGGCGTTGAATGAATGGAGAACCCGCGAAATTGCCAGTTCCATTCCCCGTGCCCTTTCGAACGGAGAGTTCGAGGTGTTTTTTCAACCACAAGTTGATTTGGCAAGTGGGAACTTATGTGGCCTGGAAGCGCTGGTACGTTGGCGAAAAGACGGAAAGCTTTTAGGCCCCGATCAGTTTATTAAAATCGCGGAGGATCATGGTCTGATCGCTGATATCGATTTATGGGTGTTACGAACAGCAACAAAGACTGTATCAAAGTGGAATGAATACATAGACGATGATTTATCCGTTAGTGTGAACTTATCTGCCAAGCACTTTGATTCATTAGATATCATCGAGCATGTGGGCAATGCCCTGGAAGCAAGTGAATTGCGGCCTGAGTTGCTGACATTGGAATTGACCGAGACCGGCCTTCTAGAGGATTTTAATATGGCCAGGCAATTGCTGTCAGGATTCAAAACCTTGGGTGTTGAGACATCATTGGATGATTTCGGTACCGGTTATTCAAGCTTGGCGTATTTGCGTAATTTGGAGGTAACCGAGCTCAAAATAGACAGATCGTTTATGCGAGAACTGGATACCAGAAATGCCAGCCATTGTATCATGGAAGGGATGGCTAATATTGCCCATAGTTTGGGTTTGCGTGTGGTTGTTGAAGGGGTTGAGACGCTGGAACAGCTCAATAAGATCAAGCGAATTGGAGTTCAAGTTGGTCAAGGTTATTTGCTTGGTAAACCTGCTGACGAGGCCACCACATTCGCGCGAATTATGGATGAATTATGTGAGGTAAGATCAGCGGTATAATATTTCATAGGGTATTGGTGCGTTGCGATATGCATGTTCATTTGTGGAAAATTGATGTACCGCGTATTAATTCCAAGACGCCTCTACTACACGTTTTATTGCCGAAAAACCCAGTTCAAGTTTGATGGCACCTTCATGGCGTGATTTCATTCCGGTTATTGCATCAGATATCATTTTCGCCAGAGCTTCGGCCAAACCCGGATCAATTCCTGGCTTCTGCAACAGCGCTTTTTCATAAGCTTCTCGGCTGCGTTCCATCCATTCCAAAAAGATATCAGGGGCGACGGATTCCTTTAATCCAAATATTTCTTCACCGTGAGGCATGGCTTCCATCATTTTGTGGGGAGCCAGAACAGAGATTTCAAACAGATTGTCCAAAAGGTTTTCAATCGGAAGTTTCTTTTCCAGTTCCAGCCGCAGTGCCTCAGCCATTTTTTCAAGACTGTCGCGGGCTAAAGCTCTGAAAATGTCATTTTTATTGGCGAAGCTTTGATAAAGTGCCGGGCGCGACATGCCAGCGGTCTTTGCGATATCGTCCATTGAAGTACGTTTGAAGCCATAGGTGGCGAAAATTTCAAAGGCGGATGTGAGTATTATCCTGCGTCGTTCTTCGTCTTTGGTAAGTGGTACGTAATCATTCATCGAATTGACAGTCTGACATTATATGTTATTTTGTCAAGAAACTTAGATCTAATTTCCCGAGCCAGTCATGATACTCAATGTTAATGGAAATGACATCACTATTGATGCGGAATCCGATATGCCCTTGCTATGGGCATTGCGCGACCTTGTTGGTCTCAAAGGCCCCAAGTTTGGATGTGGCATTGCGGCCTGTGGCGCTTGTACTGTGTTGATAGACGGCGAACCGCAACGGTCATGTTCTATTCCGATTGAAAGTGTGGAAGGCTCGATTGTCACGATTGAAGGACTCCCCCAAGGGGAGAAGCTTCACAGGGTTCAGGATGCATGGATTGCCGAGAACGTTCCCCAATGCGGGTATTGCCAGTCCGGGCAAATTATGGCGGCAGTGGCACTTCTGGAAAAAACGCCCAATCCAAGTGATGATGACATCGATGAAGCAATGACCAACCTGTGCCGTTGCGGCACTTACCCACAAATTCGCGCGGCAATTAAACGTGCTGCAAATCAAGGGGTTTAATTATGGGTAAGATACTTCGACGTACGTTTTTGATCGGTGCTGCTGCGATTACCGGTGGGGTCGCATTTGGCGCTTATAAATTCAACCAGACCTACCCCAACCCGTTAGAGGGGCAAACAGCGGAAGGTGAATCCACATTCAATCCTTACCTCAAGATAACCAAGAATAATGACATTACCATTCTGGTTCCCCGCGCAGAAATGGGACAGGGAGTTTCCACAACTTTGGTTGCATTGGTGGCTGAAGAGCTGGATGTGGATATGGACCAGATCAACGTCGAGATTGCCCCAGCTTCGTATGCCTATTATAATTCCGCGATGATGGCGGATGGTGCCCCGCTTGCACATTTTAACCGCACCGCTACAGCTAACGCCACGCGCTCTGCAATGTTCGGCCTCGGGAAAATTCTGGGCCTTCAAGTGACTGGTGGCTCTTCTTCCGTCGCGGACGCCTATGACAAATTACGTCAGGCTGGATGCACAGCGCGTGAAACACTTAAATTGGCTGCCAGCAAACAGACCGGTGTTGCGGTTGAGGGTTTGAAAACGGCATCCGGAAAAATTACCCTGCCTGATGGTAAAGAACTTACCTATGGTGAGCTGGCGGAATTGGCCGCAACCATGGATCCGCCGTCCGACGTTGAAATGCGGGATTCTTCCGACTGGAGAATTCTTGGCAAAGCCACCCCGCGCACCGACGCCCGATTAAAGTCCACCGGCGCGCCAATCTACGGTATCGATGTTGAACTGCCGGATATGGTTTACGCCACCGTACGAATGAACCCGCGATTGGGCGGCCCGATGAAAAGCTTCAACGGAGCAAAAGCCAAGCAGGTGAAAGGCGTGTTGGATGTCATCGAGATAACAGGTCCGGAAAATGAGAAATTCGGCGGCGGGTTTGCGGTTATAGCAACCAATACATGGGCGGCTTTTAAAGGAGCTGATGCTGTTGACGTGGAATGGGGTGAAGCGCCCTATCCGGCAACGACTGACGCAATTATGTCGACCATCAAAACCGCATTGGACGGTGCAGGCGGTGATGAATTGCGTAATGAAGGTGATGTCGATCTGGCGTTTGCCGACGCCCCAAGGGACAATGTCGTTGAAGCCACCTATCAGGTGCCTTATCTGGCCCATGCAACGATGGAGCCGATGAATGCCACCGCTCAATTGAAGGATGGTCGTCTCGATATCTGGACTGGAACGCAGGCCCCCACAATCGTGCGTTCAGATTGTGCTTATGAAGCCCAGGTTGATGAGCAAAATACATTTGTTCACTCTACCTATCTGGGAGGCGGCTTTGGCCGCCGCGGGGAGGTGGATTTTCCGCGTTTCGCAACCCGAATTGCCAAATCAACGGGCGGCAAGCCCGTTCAAGTTATCTGGACACGGGAAGAGGATATGACCCACGATACATATCGCCCCGCTTCGATCAGTAAATGGCGGGCGCGTTTGGGTGATGATGGGTTGCCCGTTGCAATAGACGGGCAGATTGCAACACCCTCGGTGATTGCAAGCGTGATGGGACGTACGTATCCATCTCTTCCAGCGTCCGGGCCCGATAATACAATTACCCATGGGGCTTTTGATCAACCCTATTCGGTAGAAAACTACCGGGTGTCCGGTATCAAAGCACCCGTTGATATACCTGTTGGATTTTGGCGATCCGTCGGCAATTCCTACAATGGTTTTTACCATGAGAGCTTCATGGATGAAATTGCGGTCAAAACCGGAATGGATCCGGTTGAGCTCAGATTAAAACTTATGAAAGATTTTCCAACTGCGCACGGTGTTGTTTCTCGCGTGGCGCAAATGTCCAAGTGGTCTGCTCCCAAGCAGACGGGTCGGGCGAAAGGCATTGCCTTCACGCTCTCATTCGGTTGCTGGGTGGCGCAGGTTATTGAGGTTGCTGAGACTGATGACGGATTAAAAATTGAAAACGTCTGGTGCGCTGCCGATATTGGGGAGGCGTTAGACCCGGGGATTGTTGAATCTCAAATACAATCGGGGATTATCTATGGCCTGTCTTCCGCCCTTGGACAGGAAATCACGTTTGAAGATGGTATGGTGGAACAGACTAATTTTGACACCTTTGATGCCATGCGCATGGCGCAGTGCCCCAATATGATGATTGACGTGATGGAAAACGCAGATCATCGAGGGGGTGCTGGAGAACCGGGCACGCCACCGTCGATTGCCGCATTGGCAAATGCCATTCACGCGTTAAACGGTATGCGCATTCGCACCATGCCGCTTTCCAACGAAGTTGAGTTTGCGTAGTAAAATTCAAATATCAGCTTGATCAATCTTGAGTTGAAATTTTCGTTGAATTGACTGAGTATGAATCGCCAAATCAACACCGGAACTATGCGCAATGACACGTGTCACTGTTGAATCGTCGGGTGAATTTCTGACGCTCCATTCCTCCAAAGGCGCTTATCGATTTCACGCCATCTGGTTGCGCGATAACGCAAGCGACCCGGAAACCCGGGAGGCGGGAAGCCGACAACGGTTGATTACATTAAAAGATATACCGGCGCCGACGCGAATAGCTCAAGCGGAGTCGAAAGCTACCTCAATCGACATCACCTTCAGGCCCGAAGAAAAAACTGTGTCTTATGATCTCGGTTGGCTGGAAGATAATGCGTATGACACCAATCGTAATAATGTATCCGGTTGGACAGCTAATGGCATTGAAACTTGGGATTGTGGCCTCATGTCAGCGGTTCCGACGGGTAAATATTCAGCGTTAACTTCAAATAGCGATGCTTTATATAATTGGCTTGGACTGGTGAATCGCTACGGGTTTGGGAAAATTGAGGGTGGCCCAATCGAAGAAGGTGCCCTGTTCAAGATAATTGATCTGTTCGGCTATGTCCGCGAGACCAATTACGGAAGGCTCTTTGAGGTTCGCACCGAAGTTAATCCAACCAATCTGGCATTCACCGGGCTTGGTCTCCAGGCCCATACTGACAACCCCTATCGTGACCCGTCCCCCACAATTCAGCTGCTCTATTGTCTGGAAAGTTCAGCAGCCGGTGGTGAAAACATGGTTGTCGACGGGTTTGCCGCCGCCCTTCGATTGCGCGAAGAAAACGAAGAATATTTTGATACGCTCGCCAATTATTGCGCCCGGTTTGAATATGCGGGTGAAGCTGGCGTGTGCTTAACCTCGCGTCGCCCGATGATTGAAGTCACACCGGACGGTGAGCTGGTTGCAATCCGTTTCAACAACCGTTCCCTCGCTGCAATAACCGACGTTCCATTCGATAAAATGGCGACATATTATGCTGCCTACAGGCGATTGGGAGAAATTATCGATGATGAATCCATGGAGGTTGCCTTCCGGCTGAATCCAGGTGATGCCTTCGTTCTCGACAACACGAGAGTTCTTCATGCGCGAAAGGGCTACTCCGGAGAAGGCACCCGGTGGTTACAGGGATGCTACGCAGACAAAGACGGTTTGCGATCTACGTATGACGCCATGTCCCGAGCCAAAAACGGGAATGGCGCTGACCTTGGGTGACATTGCGATGACACAGGATATCGATACTCTCACACCAGACAATATCGTTGAATTTCTCGGCTCGATCTTTGATCGACGGGGCAATGAAGAATATTTGGGGGAACCGGTAAGCATGGGTGAACACATGCTTCAGGGCGCGACCATGGCCGAACAGAATGACCAACCGGAGGAGATTATTGTTGGGGCACTTCTCCACGACATTGGTCATTTTACCAGTGAATTTGGCATGTTTACCATGGATGATGACAAAGACCGGTACCACGAAGATGCGGGTGCAGAAGTGTTGGAGCGATTTTTTCCAACTGTAATCATAGACTGTGTGCGGTACCACGTGGCAGCAAAACGCTATCTTTGCGCAACTCGGCCTGATTATTTCAAGCGCCTGTCGCAGGCTTCCGTGCATTCGTTGAATTTGCAGGGCGGCCCAATGAACGAGGATGAGGTAGTGGAGTTTGCAAAGAACCCAAACCTCCAGAAGATTATTGCGGTGCGCTACTTGGATGATGCAGGCAAAAATCCCGCCATGCAGACACCGGGCTACTGGCATTTCGCACCGTTGGTACAGCGTATGGTGGATGCCCACTGTCAGCATCGGTCCTGAGAATTATATGGGATGTTGATTGAACCGACAGGTCTATTTCAAAATTGCCAATTTCACCACAGCTGGATTTGAAGTCGTGAACGCCAGCTCGTATGCAGCCAAAATGCGTTCATGAACTGCATTTTCAAGCGTAATCTGCGCGCGTGCCAAACGTACCTGAGCGTCAAGAACATCAGTTATCGACCGAAAACCAGCTTCATATTCGCGCCTTGCGCCTTCCACACTTGAGGCAAGTGCCTTTGCTTCCCGGCGGATAATTCCAACTCTTCTGGTCGCGGATTGATATGCACTCCATTGCCGTCTGATTTGACTCTCAACCAACCGTGCCTGGTCCAGTGATCTGTATTCCGCTTCCAACGCATCGTGACGTGCTGCGCCAACACTGCTTGCAATTGATGCATCAAACAGAGGTAACTGCAGTTGTATTCCGACGTTTAATTCCCGTGAAGAATTGTTATTTGAAGAATTGTTGAATTCCCGGTCATATCGACCAAATGCGCTTATCTGTGGCCCAAAACGACCACGTTCCGCTTTCACCGCATATTGACTGGCCACCGCTGAATGTAGTGAAGATTCCAATACCGGATTATGTCGATAGGCGTAATCAATTGCTTCATCGACACTGGACGGGATTAAGTGCTCAACACGGCCAGAAGCCAATTGGGCCGGTGCTTGCAGATTCGTCAGACTTTCATAATCAGTTTTTGTATCTTCCCGGGAACGGCGTGCGATATCCAGTTCGGCTCGGGCTCTCTCGACGTTGGCCCGTGCAGTTTCAATGTCCGTTCTGCTCGCATCACCTGCCTTGAACAGACGCGATGCTATATGGGAAATCCGCTTCATTGCTGCGACGTTTTTCTCTAACGTGCGTTCCACTTTGCGGTTGAGGCGCAGATTTACATGTGCCGCGACAGCCTCAAGTGCAACTCTACGCTCTTCGGCAACGTAGCTCAGGTCAGACGCGATGCTTACATGCTTACTTTGACGGTATGTGTTGAGATTAACGCCGCTGGTAAACAACGGCATGGTGATCTCCACGCCAGCTGACGAACGGTTTCTTGAATTTGATGAGTTTCGATTTGAATCAGTTGTGCCACCAACGATATTTGCATTCGCGTTGACACGTGGCAGAAACGCTGCGACTGCGCCATCCAATCGTGCCCGATCAGCATTTGCGCGTTCCAGTTGTGCGCGCGCAGAGTAACTTCCCCTGAGTGCTGCGGCCATTGTTTCACCAATAGCTGCGGTCGAATTCCCGGTATCGGTTAGAAGGTCCGGTGGATCATAGCTTGGGGTATCATCCGGTAAAATTGAGTTACGCAAGGCGTGTCGTTTTGGTAGCGGAATTGAAACATCCCGTTCCGATACGGCGCGCTGTGTTCCTCGAAAGAATACAGAGGGTGGGGAATTTTTTATCAGATTACGTAGTGACCCGGTAATTCCTGACGAAGTTCTTTCTTCGGAGTGACTATCAGGCCTCACGTCAGTATCATCATATTGATTGCCCGAAACGTCCTGTGGAACGGATCCAGTTGTAAATTCGGACTTGGAACCTCGAAGCACTGATTCACTGTGAACTTGGGCAATACTGGGTTGGCTACCCCGAAGGCCAAGTGTTTCTGATGCTTGTGTGCGTTCACCAAAAGATAGAGCCACAGCACCGATGGAGCCCCAAACCAGATACCGGCCAGTGCTTTTCAGGCGTATTCGCGGGTAATGGGCATTACCCATCGGGTTTTTAAGTTTAGTACGCAATACAATTACTCATTACTCAGCCTTGGAACTCAAGGCCTGTTTATACGTAGGTTGATAAGAAGCTTCTCTATCCCGTCGTTGTTCTCGTCTTTTCACCTCACCCGATAGCTGTGCTATTTCCCTGACTTCTTCTTGTGAAGTAATCAAGGACCGGTTTTATGAGCCGCATTAAATAAGTTTCGTCTTTCCGGTTAAATCGAACTATTCCAGCCTTCCCGGCGAGGTGCTGTTTAAATGGTATTGATACAGTGTTGGGCGTATCGCGTCCGGTATCAAAAACTCTTACTTTAATCAAAATGTGTTTGTTGGAGTTGTTCTCGTTAATTTCCAACTTCTCAATGTCGGTAATGACTTGCCCTACGAATGTTTCACCGGGACTTTCTTCTGTTGTACTGCTGGGATGAAAAACCACCTGCACTATTTGTCTTGGTTTGATATATTCTAAAAGACCCTTGGAAACATATGCATTAATAACAACTGCATCAGCTTCTTTTGCTTGTGTTTTCAATGCCTGTTTTGCAGCCGTTGAAAGGGTTGATACCGTACCAGTAACAAATGTATCTATATTTCTGCTCGGTGGCGGTTCACGCCGCGTGGAAAGCGCAATTGGGTTTGGCAACCCAGTCAGTTTGTTGTTTTCAATATTTACAATGAGTTGATTTATCGTCTTAATGTCATCGTTCAAAGCCTGCTTCTCGTGCACCAATGTTCGAACGTTGCTCTGTTGTTGCAGCAAAGCTGATTTTCGTTCATTAATTCGGTTTCGAGCGATATAACCGTTTTTCGCATAGCTTTTAAGCTCGGAAAATTTCTTCAGGAGAGTGCTTGAACGGCCTTTTTCGATTTCAATTACCCTAGATAGTTTATTGAGCTGCTCTTTCTTTTGGTTATGTTCGCTTTGTAATCTCAGGAGCGGCTGCCAAATTTCGGCATCCAGTTGCGCGGCAGATGACGTATGCTCAACATGCATGGACAGACCCCGTGGTTGATGAAAACCCCGAAGCTCTAATCCCAAACTCTTGAGATTGAGTTGGTTTTCGTGGCTGATTGTCGCTGTTGTTTTATTATCGAGACTCACCGGTACCTCGTTTTTCAATGGCCTGGCCGGCCTGAGGAATGCGATTTCTTTCAATCCGTGCTGATTGGATTGACCATTCTGAACGGTGTTTTGTGCGGGTTGAGTCGGTACAATAGCTTCTGCTTCGATTTCCGATGGGACAGGGGTGAGCGATGCCCAAAGCAGCATGGCAGTAATTATTGCTGAAAACAGCCAAATGCTCAGTTTACTGACTTTGGCACTCGCCTCATCAACAAGGTCTTGCCAGGGGAACTCTTCTTCATGAGAGATGTTCATCGTACTACCTCGAACAACTTAGTTGTTGTGAGGTTGCTGAATTTTGGCCCGGAACACCGTTTTGATAGAAAACGGTGTTGTTCGCGAACGATTGCAATTGGGATTGAAAAGCCATGGCTCTACGGTAATTTGACATACGCAACTCACTTTTTGTCAAAGCCGTTTTACAAAGATATGGATAACAAAGTCTTTCTATTTAGAAAAAAAGTGGGCGTCAGGAAATTCTAGTTCGAGAATCTGGAAGGCCTAATGTTCCTGTTTGATCACGGCCGACTTTCAAACCACATTGGGCATCTTTGATGAGAGTATTTACCGGTATAATTCGTTATTCATTGTGACCGGTATGGCGACTTTTGGATGGATTGCGCAAAGTCTTATTCTTCTAAATGTCAAATGGAGAAATCAAGGATTCGCCGACCAATCCCACTAATTACTGTCAGATGTCATTGATTGTCTTAAGCCCATTTCTGAGTCATACGGGAAACTGGCTGGTGAACCATCATTCAAACTGGAAGCTGCACTTAGGTCTATACTGGCTGTGTAACGGGGCGCTTGAAGAGCTTGGGTAACGCCCATCGTGCGACAGGTGCGTCACTGGGATGTGCCAACCTTCTGATGCCTATGAATAACAGCCTGACGAAGCTGATCTGTCGTCAGGTCCCCTTTAATTCAATTGGGCTTTAAATAGTCCAGGCTCTCCTCCAGGATCATCTTGTCCAACTCAAGTGTAGCCACAATCTTCTTCAGTCGTTCCGCAGGACAATTGATACTCAATCAATTGCTTATCCTGCTCCAGTCTCAAGGGCCTTCATCTTTGAAAGTTGAGACTTCCCCGGCCCACCAAACGCTTCACAGCTTGCTCAAACCGGTGGCGCGACGCTGCTTCGATACGCCAGTTGTAATACGTCGCATCGCTCACACCGGCGCTACGACATGCCGACGCAACACCGTGCCCCGATGTCAAATTCAATTCAATCTCACGCAGAAGACGCAGAACGTCCTCATCCGAATAACGCTTCCTCGACACAATCGGGAACTCTAAAACTAAACTAACAATGGCATAGTTTTTTGGGGGGGGACGGGAGACTCGCGGAAAATACTTCAGCGCTTAAGCGGCCAGGCTG
Organism: uncultured Rhizobiaceae bacterium; assembly: GCA_951813045.1. GTDB lineage: Bacteria > Pseudomonadota > Alphaproteobacteria > Rhizobiales > Rhizobiaceae > Pseudahrensia. Next base: position 3,692,634 of record CATOTF010000002.1, on the reverse strand, counting down.
TCAAAATTGACAGTCAAAAATCAAGAGGTGCAATATTCGATGTCGATGGGACCTATCAAAAGTGGATGAAAAGCATAGATGCCACTTACGTCATAATTCGTCCGGATTTCTACGTAGCCGCAACAGCCTCTTCACCGAGTGAATTGAACAATAACATCGGGTACTTGGAAAAATTATTGTATATGAACCCTGAAGAGCGAATGCACTTATAAATAGAGATTCCGAGAATTTTTGAGAAAATTAAGTTTCATCGATCTGAAATTCGAGTTCTCGCGGTAATGAATTAAGACCATTCACCGGAGTCATATCCTGCGGACAGGCCGACATTACTACGATACAATCTTCGTGCGCTTTAAGAACAATCTGATCCCCAGGAGAAGATACTGGTGGTTTCCACTCAAACTCTCCCGACGCTGCCACGGGTATGTTCATCCAGATATTAAATGGGCTGGGTACATGAATAATCTGTTCGTCGATGGCTAATAGGCTCATTTTGAAATTATCAGCGCAATTGTCGTGGTATTCTGACGCGCCCAATTGCTGATATCTAGGCAAATCGCAACAGGCTATGAGGATATCGTGAACCCCAGGTGATGTGTCTTCAACGATCTCAATCAGCGAACGCCGCCGATTAGTAACCAGAATATCGCCCAAACCCACATAGATGCGCCCAAGCGCCGTCCGGCAATGCTCCATCGATAGAAACTCACCAGGTACACCCTCAACAATCGCAAAAAAGTCGCACACTTGATTACCATGGGGATTTAAGATCGTCAGCAACTGGCCCTTTTTTAAGCGGATCGCTCGCCCCTGCCGTGCGGGTATTACATATTGTTTTCCCAACTCAGGGGAACCGTCGGGAGATATGGCATCGGTGGCGCTAGCATTAAGGCCATCGGGAAGTGCAGGGGTATAGGCGAATTTGTCCATGCTGTCTTCGATCCAGACTATTCTTCGGCGATATCCTCAGCCCACAAATCCGGCTTTTCGTCGATAAAACGCTTCATCAGTGCGATGCAGTCGGCATCATTGACCAGAATAACCTCGACCCCTCGCTCCTGCAGAAATTTTTCATTGCCACCGAAGTTGATATTCTCGCCAACAACCACCCTTTGAATGCCGAACTGCACGATTGTGCCAGAGCACATCATGCAAGGAGACAAAGACGTATAGAGTGTCATGCCGCGGTAGGACTTTTGACGGCCTGCCTTGCGCAAGCAGTCCATTTCGCCATGTGCGATTGGATCTCCACCCTGTACACGTTGGTTTCTACCCTGTGCGATCAGGTCGCTACCTTTGGCAAGTACGCTGCCAATCGGGCAGCCGCCCTCTTCAAAACCCGCTTTTGCTTCCGCATAGGCTATATCAAGAAATTTTCTATCTGCATCATTTAACATGGATTAGCCTCAAATGTATCACCCTCAAGGAGTGGTCGTAATAGGGAAGATGTTTTGTTCGAATTTTTGGTAACCCCCTCCTTTTCTACAGATCTCCTCAAATGGGGCGAACCAAACATGGTGAGTGTTGAGAATGTCTTCCAACCATTTTTCGGCTTGCCGCCAACCTGCCAATCTACCGGTCAAAACAGGTGTACGATAATCATAAAAACCCACCTGCATCATATTGCGATCAAATTCTTCTCAAAACCTGGCAAACTCGACGCTTGGCGAACGCAGAGGCATCATATATACGATTTCGTCATAATGTGCGAGAGGTAACCAGTCATTTGCCGTTTGGCCAAGGGATTGGATTGAGAATCATGTCAATGCCTCATCTGTTAGTAACTAATGTGCGTTTTTCCGTTCCCAGCTTAGATATGAGACATCATCACTGTTATGGTCTAGTTTTATCAGCTCCCTTTCCTGCGGTTGAACTTTGAATTTAGTGCCGTCTTTGGTTTCCAAAACAATGTGAACATAGCCCAAGTAAATGCTTCTGACTGAGCGTGGGTAGCGTAAAGGAAAGTGATGCCAAATTCCCGTTGTAGTTTCGTTAGCAACGACTGCAATCTGAAAATTAAATGCGCGTAAAGTGCTGATAGCGGTTCATCAGGTAACGAGAATTGAAAGCGCACCTGCTTTTGGGAGATCAAAGGCAATGCTTGTTCCAATTTCATGGGCGGGTTCATCGGCTGAAACCGACGCTTTGATTTGCCCAAGCTGGCAGTCAATTACGTATTCGCGTTGTTCTCCCGCAAAGGCAACACCCCTGACGGTACCTTGATGCGATCCGTTTCCGATTTTTATGGCGCCGGGTCGCCAGGCCAAATGTCCGTCTACCGCCTTGAAGTTGATGGGGGCACTGCCCTGCGGCCCTGTGATAATTGACCCTGACACGTTAAAGATATTTTCAAAGCCAAAGAAGTCGGCTGCAAAAGCGGTTTCCGGACGGTTATAAAGATCATCCGGTGTTCCAAGTTGTTCGATCAATCCGTCCTTCATCAACACAATACGGTCTGCCAAGGCCAGCGCTTCCGACTGATCGTGTGTGACGAACACCATCGTGATGCCGGTGTCCCGCTGCACCCGCTGGAGCTCTGTGCGCATTTCAAGGCGAAGTCGCGCATCAAGATTGGACAAGGGTTCATCGAGCAAAAGAACTTTTGGTTGCATGACAAGTGAGCGTGCCAATGACAGGCGCTGTTGTTGCCCACCGGACATTTCCGCAGGTTTGCGGTCTGCAAGGTGAGACAGGCCAACTGTATTCAAACCAGCTTCAACACCTGAGGCTATTTCCGATTTTGGGAGTTTTTTAAGACGCAGCCCAAATGCAACATTTTCGAACGCATTGAGATGCGGGAACAACGCATAGGACTGAAACACCAGGCCGATGCCCCGCTTATTTGCCGGGGTGCGACTCATGTCGATACCATCAATGGAGATACTACCACCGTGTAAAGACATCAGGCCTGCAATGGCGCGCATGGTAGTGGTCTTTCCACAACCCGACGGGCCTAGCAGGGCAATCAATTCACCCTTGCGAATATCGAGATTAAGATCCGGAACGACCACGGTCTTCCCGTAGGCGAGTGAGAGGTTTTGCAAAGAGACGAACGCGTCAGACATATCTAGAAAACCCCAAGAACTTTTCGGCGACAAAGACGATGACCACAGACATGAACGCCAGCAGGGCCGATAGGGCCGCGACCGACGGATCGTAGGTGATTTCCATATAGGAAAGCATATCGATTGGCAGCGTCCGCACCCCCGGCCCGGACAAAAAGAGCGATACCGGAACCTGATTAAAACTGGTGACGAAACCCAAAATGAACGCGGCCAGCACGCCACTTTGGATATTGGGCAGTACCACCCGGAAAAATGCCCCGATGCGGCTGCAACCAAGCAAAACTGCTGCTTCTTCCATATCGCTGCGTAGGTTGTTCAAACTGGAAGATACCACCCGAACCGCATAGGGCAGCACTAGCGCGGTGTGCGCAAGAAACAGGGCGAGCGTGATTGTGAAACTGAGCGGCACGACAAGATAGCGCAACAGGGCGAGGCCAACGATTATACCGGGAACGATGATTGGTGCCGCGACGACTGTTTTGATTGTTTCTCCATAGGGAATTTTGTACCGGCTCAGGGCATAGGCTGCGGGGACACCTAGCATAAGAGCTGCGATAGTGCCAAAGACGGCCAAAAACATTGACAGGGCAAAACTGTCACGAAAACTCTCGACCTCGAAGACCTTGATATACCACTTGAGTGTCAGGCCTTCCGGTGGAAAGGCGAGAAAATCTCCCGCTGACAGGCCAGCGGCGATGATGATAAAAAACGGCCCGATCAAAAACGTCAGCGTCAGACCGATGATGATACGCGATGTCCAGGTGCTGGTCATTTCAGGACCTCGCCGAAGATATGCGTTTGAGCAGAATATTGGCCCCAAAACTCATCACAATGAGAATGGTTGCGATGATGCCGGCGGACACAAAATCATTTGCGACATTCACCCGCTGATAAAGCAGTGTTTCCAGCATTAGCACTTTTGACCCGCCCAAAATCGCAGGCGTGATATAGGCTGTTAGGGAACCAGTGAAAACGAGCGTACCCCCTAAAACCAACCCGTCCTTGGTCAGGGGGAGAATAACCCTTGTAAACACCTGAAGCCATTTTGCGCCCAGCACACGGGCGGCTGGCACCGCGTCTTTTGGCAGGTTTTCCATAGCGCTCACCAGGGAAATAATCATCAAAGGCATGAACAGTTGGAGCAGGCCCAGAAAGACAGCTGTTTCGGTGAACAGCAGACGAATGGGTGTTTCACTCAACCCAAGGCCTACTATCGCATCGTTGACGATGCCGGTGCGGCCCAAAATAACTATCCACGCGTATGTGCGGGCAACCGGCGAAATCATCAGGGGGAGGACAATCAGCCCGAAGACGCGGCCCCTGTGTTTGCCATCAAGGTTGACGATACAAAACGCGCAAGCATAGCCGATAACTGCGCTGACTAAAGCAACAAGAAACCCAAGTTTCAGGGTGCGTAGAAATACAACCTGATTAAGCGGCTTTGAAGCAAAGTCGATGTAGCCCTGCAAAGACCAACTGCCATCGACCTTGAACGCTTCGGAAAGTAATATACCAACGGGAAGAAGGAACAGGGCAGCTGTAAAAATGGCTGCCGGCAGCGCGAGCGCCAACCCTTCCCTTTGATTTTGGAACATTGATTAATCCCGGTTTCAAACGCTCCGGCGCTAGACGGCGCCGGAGCAATGAATTCAGTTCACGACCTTTTCGTTCCAACGGTCCACCCACCCGTCCCGATTATCGATGATCGCGCCGGAATCGAGCATGTTCAGTGAGTTGATGAGTTCGCCTCCATAGGTCAGGCTTTCGGCAATCTCATCGCTCACGATAACTTTTGAGTTTGCCGGGCTATCCAGTTTGAGTTCCGCGATGCGGGTTTGGGTTTCGTTCGACAACCAGTATTCCATGAACTGATAGGCCAGCTCTTCGTTGCCATTGCCTTTGGTCATCAACATGACGTTCATGCCGCCGGTCTGGCCTTCTTTGGGCTCTGCCCATTTGAATGGGAATTTAGCGCCCGAAAAACGGCTCCATGCAAAACGACCCACGGGGGCCGCAATGACTTCTTCCTGCAACATCAGTTGCGCCAACTGCGATGAACGGCCGTAGAACGTGACGATATCATCTTTTTTCTCACCGATGGCATCAATGGTTTTGGTAAAGTCGATACCTTCATTGCCGAGAGCCTTGCTGAGCATGTGGAGGGTCAGCGGCCCTTGTGTGCCGGTGATATTCGGCAGCGCGACACGGCCTTTGACCTTATCGGAGAGAAGGTCTGCCCAACTATCAATTGTAACCAGGTCAGAACGGTAAACGATGGACGTTGCGTAAAAGCCGTATCCAACAGCCATAAGATTGCCAATTGGATCCTGTGCAGATTTATAAAGGTCTGCGTGGCTCGGGATCTTTGATACATCCAATGACTGGAGCAAGCCTTTGCGGGCAAGTGCCAATGCATCGTGCGAAGACATTACCGCCATGTCGACGACAGGGTTTGCGGCATTGGCTTCAATCTTGGCCATCCGCTCAACGCTGTTTCCGGTTTCCACGACAATCTCACAACCGCAGATTTTTTCAAAAGGATCATAAAGTGCTTTTTTGAAAGCATCCTGTGCAAAAGAGTAAACCGATATCGTCAGTTTTTTGTCAGCTGCCTGGGCGGCACCCGCCATCAGACAAAGTGCGGTGGAAAGGGCAAGAAGGTATTTCATGGTGATCTCCTGGGTTAAAATTGGATCCGAACGGTTGAAGTGATTTTAAACCCCCAAACCGCCCCTAATCCGCCATTGTGCAAAAGCGATATTTCGAAGGTGACTGGCTGGAGAAATTTGTCAAGTATTGTAACTGCCCATCCACACTCTCCCGAGTAACGATTCCAGAACTGGTCTTGCTAATGCGAACTCTCCTTCACAACGCACGTATTCTTTCGATGAATGCGACATTTGAAGAATATGCCAAAGGTTGGATTGTGGTTGAAGATCAACTCATTGTGGCCTTGGGCGAAGGGGATGCACCTGCAGTTCATCTAACGGCGAACGAGGTTACCGATGTCGACGGTGATCTCATCATGCCGGGTATGGTCAACACCCATTGCCATATGCCCATGACTTTGTTTCGGGGGTTGGGCGAAGACGTTGATGATCGCTTGTTTCGATACATCCTACCATTGGAAAGAGAGGCGATCACACCCGAAGTTGTCCGTGTTGGCTCAAACCATGCCGCCCTCGAAATGATGCTGGGTGGCGTTACTGCAGTTGCTGATATGTACTGGTTTGAGCGGGAAGTCGGTTATGTCGTTGACGCGTCCGGGATGCGGGGTATCGTTGGGCAATCCCTTGCTGATTTTGATCCGCCGGACCAGAATTCCTTCGATGAAGGTTTTGCTCTTGTTGATGAATTGCGTGAAACGTTCAAAGGCAATGATCGCATAACCACGTCAATCGCCCCCCATGCCCCCTATTCAACTGGTCCGAAAATCATGGAGCGGGTTGCCAGTTACGCAGCGGACTATCCTGATGTGAAGATCCAAATGCATCTGGCCGAGATGAAATCTGAGATGGAGTGGTGCGAGACAAACTACAAAATGCGCCCTGTAGAACTGGCCGATAAATCTGGCATCTTGCGAGCGGGTGCGATCATGGCGCATTGCCTTGAATTGAATCAAAACGAAATCGAGTTATTGGCTGAACGCCGGATCTCCGTCGCTCACAATGCGCGCTCAAACGCCAAGGCTGGCCGGGGAATTGCGCCGGTGGTTGCGATGCGCAATAGTAATGTTCCCGTGGGTCTGGCCAGCGACGGCCCGATGAGCGGTAATACGTTGGACCTGTTCTCGCAATTTGCTCCAGCGTCGATGTTTGCAAAACTTCTAGGGCAAAGTCGGAAATGCCTACCAGCTCGAGACGTCGTGAAAATGGCCACGATAGAGGGCGCCCGGGTGATAGGTTTGGAAGATGACATAGGCTCAATTGAAATTGGGAAAAAAGCAGACATCATTCGGATATCGCTTGATGCGCTTCGTCTTCACCCAATTTATGATATATACGCAATGTTAGTTTTTTCTGCCAACACCAGTGACGTAACCGATGTGATGATTGACGGGAAATGGGTCGTTCGGAACAGGTGCTCACTGACACTGGAAAATGATAAAGTCTTGAGCGATACGAGGCAGATGGCTGACCGGTTTAGACAAAAGATTATCCAGATTGATGCTGATAGGCAGCGCTGATTGCGTGAAAGATATTGCATCCAGGCCAGACAATTTAACAGTTTGGGCTAACGGGTTCCCCGCTGGCCCATTCGTCGGCTTCGACTGTTTGATTGGTGGGCGAGCGGTCTTTGAATATATTTGAACGCGGAAAGGCTGGAAGGCGCAAATGTCTCACATAAATCTGGAAATACCGGATATTTTCTTCAAGGAAATCCCGAAAGTCGATATTCACTGCCATTTATACGGAACTATCCGCGAAGAAACCCTGCAAGAATTTGCACGTCAGGCAGATGCGCCGATTTCGGAAGCAGAAATTGCTGATTACTATGTTCGAGGAGAAAAGCCTAAGGGGGTGCTTCATGCCTTCCGGTTTATGGAAGAACATATTTTTGGGAGTACGGACCGGCTGTATCGTGTGGCTTATGAATGTCTTGAAGACCTATCTTCGGAATCTGTTCGGTATGCAGAAATTTTCTGGAACTCCACGGGAACCCTTAATCATCACTCCGATCTTTCATTTGTGGAGGCTCAAACAGCAATTACAGATGCCATGCTCGATGCGCGCGCGGCCCTGGGGATTGAGTCCAGCCTCATTCACGCCATTGATCGGCAGGCAAGCCCAGAAGAAGCTGTGGTCATGGTTCAACGGATGCAGCAAAACCGAGATGCGTTGGTCATTGGTATTGGCATAGACTATCTGGAAACGGGCCATCCCCCAGAAGGTTTTTGGAAAGCCTATCAAATGGCGCGAGAAACCGGTTTCAAGACGACCGCCCACGCTGGAGAGTTTGGGTGCCATTGGCGTAATGTCGAGACTGCAATCAAACTGCTTAATGTGGATCGCCTCGATCACTGTTATACAATGTTGGACAATGCAGAACTTGTTCAGGAGTGTATCGTACGAAACCTGGTGGTCACGGTCGTGCCAACAAACTCTTACTATATGCGAACACTCCAGCGAAACGAGTGGTCAGACAAGCACCCCATAAGAAAAATGGGGCGGCTCGGATTGAAGATTCACCCAAATACGGACGACCCGACATTTCACAATGTTACACCTGCCCTCGTTTGGAAAATGATGTATCAAGAGTTTGGTTACAGCCTATCAGACCTACGCAAGTTTACACTTAATGGATTGGATGGTGCTTGGATTGATGAGGATGTGAGGGTGGAGTGGAAAAAACAGTTTGCAACAGATTTTGACGATGCTCTGCAACGTTATGGTTTGGATCTGGATAGTGGCTTAAGTTGAGGGTATTATTCTCAAAATGCTTATTCAACGGCAACGCGGGGCTTAATTTGTGCAGACATGGTCCGCCAACATCATTTCAATCCTCATAATGAAATTCGAAATCTAGAGCCGCGTGTGGGAATACTGTTTGTTATGGATTTGTGTGCCTGAGTCCCGGAGTGATGGTTGAGTGTATGGTTAAAAACGCGCCAAAGCATCATCGAGCCTTGTATTCCCGCTGCACCCGACTTGTCTTTCCTCATTTCTTGACAGATCGCCATGCTCAATGCCTTTGAATTAACCGCAAAGCAAGCGCCAATCAGGTGACCATTATGGCGCATCTTGCACGGATGCATATGGAATAGGCGCCAATGTCTCGATGTTGAAAATATCTCTACATCGACGGTGACTTTGATTATTCTTCATGGTGTGAACGAGTTTTATCCGACTGGATTTGATGATGATTTTTTGGAAGGGTTAGGAGTTTACCACAAGTTTTTATGAGGCCAGAACTAAAAACATTATTCGTCCAATATTGACTATTTATCGCGAATGGAGAAGGTACCCAAGTTAAATCCACTGCGAGGTGACCAACGGCGTTGAATCACCCCGCAAGTGGCGCATTTAGCACATCGCTTTGTTATGAGGCGGTTAAAGTATAATTTGGACAAAACAGTATTTTGCTGCGCTGTCGCAATTGACTACCAAGGGAGAACGAAATGAAAATTATTAAAACTCTGGCCGCGACCTTAATCGGCGCGACTGCGCTGGTTTCATCGAATGTAGCATTCGCTGAAGGCGATCTAAAAGAATTAACCGTTGCATACTTCCTGGAATGGCCAACGCCAAACCAGTTTGCACAAACCAATAAAATTTATGAAAAAGAGCTTGGCGTAAAAGTTAAGTGGGTATCTTTCGATGCCGGTACTGCAATGTCTGCTGCAATGGCTTCAGGCGACGTGCATATTTCTTTTTCACAAGGTGTAACACCTTTCCTCGTTGCCACAGCAGCTGGTCAAGACCTTCAGGTGGTTGATGTTGCCGTGTCTTATTCAGACAACGACAATTGCGTTGTTCGTTCAGAACTCGAAGTGAACAAAGAAAACGCCGCTGCAAAGCTTAAGGGTAAAAAGGTTGCTGTACCTTTGGGAACAGCTGCTCATTCTGGCTTCCTGAAACAGATTAAATATCTGAACATTGCCGAATCCGACCTGACAATCGTTGACATGTCTCCATCAGACTCTGCTGCTGCGATCGCACAGCCGAACACTGATCTTGCTATGGCTTGTGGTTGGGGCGGTTCACTGCGCAAAATGAAAGAGCACGGCAACCCGATCATCGAGGGTGCGGAAAAAGAATCTGTTGTTGGTCAAGTATACGATGTAACGTCTGTTCCAACTGCATTCGGTGAAGAAAATCCGAAACTTCTCGCTAAGTTTCTCAAGGTTACTGCTGATATGAATGCGAAATACGCAGCGGATTCTGCTAGCATGATCGGCGACATTCAAAAGTCAGCCGGTATGGATCTTGACGGCACAAAAGCAGTGATTGGAACTTTCGTATTCCCAACTGTCGCAGATCAGCTTTCCGATAAATGGATGGGCGGTTTCGTTGCCAAAAACATGGCTGAAAATGCAGCGAGCCTTGAAAAGGATGGAAAAATCAAGGCATTGGCTGATTATGATGCTCTGGTGAACACGTCCTACCTTGAAGCCGCTTCAAAAATGTAATCTGTGTAGCGCGTTAATGGGAAGCTGGCTTTTAAGGTGGTGATCATAACGCGCTATTTGTTTCATTGGGGCGCGGCGGAAGGAATTTCCGTCGCGCCTTTTTTCTATATGATAAGAAAGAAGTTTGATGTCCGGTCTCATAGTCGATGACATTTCAATGACCTTTGAACTGCCCGCAGGTGGCAACGTTGAGGCGCTGAAAAACGTCAGCATAGATATTAAAGAAGGTGAGTTGATCTCCGTATTGGGACCGTCCGGTTGTGGTAAAACCACGCTGTTGAACATACTTGCGGGGTTTTTGGCACCCACCGGCGGTCAGATCACATTGAACGAGAATGCGGTAATGGGTCCCAGTCCCGAACGGGGAATGGTGTTTCAGCAAGGGGCCCTGTTTGAATGGATGAATGTTTCCAAGAACATCGGTTTTGGCCCCAAGATGAAGGGCACACCACAAAGCGAAATTGATGCCAAGGTTGATGAGCTTCTGGGCATTGTGGGACTGCAGGATTTTGGCCAGAAAATGATTTATGAATTATCGGGGGGCATGCAGCAGCGTGTGGCGCTGGCCCGTTGTCTGGCTAATGAACCTGACGTTGTCCTGATGGACGAACCCCTGGGCGCACTTGATGCCCTGACCCGTGAAAAGATGCAGAGCCTCGTTCTCGACATTTGGAAAAAAACCGGCAAGACAATTATTCTTATCACCCACTCGGTTGAAGAAGCATTGCTGCTGGGTGAGCGCTTGATCGTGATGGCCCCACGCCCCGGTCGAATTCACAAAGAATATCGTCTTCCCTTTGCAGAAATTGGCGTTGGTGCTGATTTGCGTGAAGTGAAACAACACGAAGACTTCGGTAAAACCCGCGATGAAATCCTCAACATGATCTGGGACATGGAAGAGGAAATCATGGGCCGCACTGAAACAGCTTAGGGAGCGTAAACATGGCTCAGGAATTATTTGACGCTCTTATCACAACATTCTGGATGATCCTCGGTATCGCCGGGATCTTCGCAATTTTTCTCGCAATCAGTGGCATAGTGTATCTCGGTTGGAATTTTATCAATTCAAAGAAAGACCAGATGCGAGGCTATGGCAGTCTCAAAACGGTTACGTTTGGAGATGAAAGTTCCGTCACCGCCAACAGGGCGGCATCTGTCGCAGGTGTGATTACAGTGTTCCTGATTTGGGGAATCGCTACAGGGTCAGCGCTCTTACCGTTCAGTCTGCCTAAACCTTTCACGGGTATCGCGCAGTTTGAATATACCGCCGTCAATACCGCAGGCGAGACCGGCAAAGGACAAGTTGCAGTCAAAGTCTTTGAATTCGGTTCCGAAGACACAGCGGCTCCGGAAGTTCCATCAGGGGGGGCCACAGGTTTCGTTGCAAACGATTCCGTTGCCTTGCCAGAACGGCGCCGTAAGATCGTGCGTGTCCAAAGAAACGACGAGGGCAGTAAAGAAGACGGCTATAAGATTACGGAGATTAACGGCCAGCCGATCTCACCGGGCGCTTCAGTGCCATTTGAAGGTGGAGAAGTCAGCATGTTGGCGTCGGGTAGTCTTCAGGTGCGCCCTGAAGAAGGGCTGACAATGGAGTCGCTCTATTTGCCTTCGCCTGAACAGGTGTTTGACCGCATGTTCACGAAGACGAATGAAGCGGGCGAAAATATTTCGCTCGTTGCTGCCGGTTACCAAAATGTAGGTCTTTGGGAAAACGTTATGTGGTCGCTTGTGCGCGTTGTCATTGGCTTCTTCCTCGGTTGCCTTTTTGGAATTCCGCTTGGATTCGCGATGGGCCTGAACTCATGGTTGCGCGGCTGGTTCGATCCGATCGTCGAGTTTATGCGTCCAGTACCGCCACTGGCGCTTATCCCCTTGATCATCATCTGGTTCGGAATCGGCGAACAGGGCAAAATCAGCCTTCTGTTCCTGGCCGCGCTTTGGATAATGATTATTGGCGCGCGCGCTGGAGTTTCCGGTGTGAATATATCGAAGGTCCACGCTGCCTATTCACTTGGTGCAAGCAAGCGTCAATTGTTGCGCAAGGTGATCCTACCAAACTCCCTGCCTGAAATATTCACGGCGGCCCGTGTGGCCATGGGTGTTTGTTGGGGAACAGTGGTGGCTGCCGAATTGGTGGCTGCTGAAAAAGGTGCCGGTAAAATGATCATTGCTGCGTCTAAATTTCAGCTTACCGATATAGTGTTGATCGGTATCATCATTATCGGTGTGATCGGTTTCGGCATCGATGTACTCATGCGCATAGCTGAAAACAAACTGGTGCCTTGGAAGGGGCGTGGGTAACTCATTGACCTGATAAATGCCGGGAAATGTCCCGGTGTGTTGAGAGTATGTAATCTGCATGTTCCCGTGGGATATTGTGTAGGGCAATTATAGCTTCTCTTTTGAGCGCTTCTTTGGGTGTTTTCTCCTTAGGGCATTGTGTGGCGTGCCGTAGTGAAAAAGCGTTCCCATCCATCGAATGTGGCCTCCAAGATGACCTTACCCTTGTTTGAGTTAAGCTCATGAAACCCTGACATGAGGCCCAATTCTCCTCCTATCATTTGGAGAATTCGCGGATTTGTTTTGGCCTTATGTGGCCTGTTTTTACTCTGTCATTTTCTCCCTGGCGTTTTGGGCGAATTCGATGGGCGTAATATTGCCCAGTGATGAGTGGAGTCCTCCTTCCATTTTGTGATCTGTTGTCGTGCTCGAGTTAGTGATGGGAATGCGTTTCGTCCAAACACTCTTCTCTGAGGCTGCCATTGGAGCTCTCAACGAAGCGTTCTGCATCGGTTTGCCAGGGGCGATGTAATGCCATTCGACACCCGTTTCCTGATACTACCTCAACACAGCCATGCTCTTCTTCAAGCGCTTTTATCTTGTAAAATATATAATCTTTGACTCTGTGTAAATTCAGAGTTTTGGTATCAGTTTTGAATGGTTTTATCACATTAATTGATTTTGGATTTGCCGACGAGCGTGATCCGGTATCTGTTCGCTAACCATCCCTGAATGCACGGTCGAAATAGTCTACCAGCGGTCTTGTCACATAGCTAAATGGTGAGCGGCTGCGAGTCGTAATGAAGGCATCAACGGGCATTCCTGGTATTAATGGCTTGCTTCCCAGTTTTTTTACTTCTTCATCCTTAAGTGCAATCTCAACTTCATAATACAGGTTCTTCTTTGTCGGATCTAAAAAAGCATCAGCAGAAATTTTGGTTACATCGCCCTGGATGGTCGGCGTACTGCGGCGGTTAAAGGCGGTGAAACGTACAGACGCGCTTTGGCCGCGAAATAATTGCTCGATGTCTGTAGCATCAACTTTGACCACAACTACTAATGGCTTCCCTCTCGGCACAACGAACATTAGCGGCTTGGCAGCGACGACCACGGAACGCAGGCCCTCAATCTGGGTATCGTGAATTTTTCCGCTGATGGGTGACCGAATTTCCAATTTAGAAAGCCGGTCAAGAATTCCAATCCGCTTTTCCATTGATTTGGTTTTGAGCGGGCGCATTTTCTCCAACTCTACGATGGATTCTTCGCGTTGTTTTGGTCCAAGAGAGAATAATTTGAGTTCAAGTTCTGAAACTTTGCCCTCCAACTCAGCTGATTTGGCTGCAAGTTTGCCAAGTTCGCCCTCAACGGCGAGCCTGTCCTTTTCCAGTTTGTACAAGTCGGACTTTTTCATCAGCCGCCTTTTCACCAGTTTTCGAACGTCAGTAAGTTCTTGATCAAAAAGATTTTTCTGTCGAGATTTTGAGCTACGCTCGGCGGTGATTCCTGCGATCTGTTTTTCAACCTGCTTGATCTGTGCCCTAAGCAACTCCGTTTCGGTGTGAAGCGAGCCAATGCGTGAAAACAAGTGCTTACGCTGTCTATCCACCAACTTGCGCACCTCCGGATCCAGGGAGATCGCTGACGAAAGGAGAGGGTGCAATTCCAGTTCTGGCGTGTCATCAATTTCTGCCAGCAAGCGCGCTTCTTTAGAAAGAAGTTCGTAAAGTTCACCTTCGATAATCTTCAGCTCTGTGCGCAGTTGAGTATCATCCAGACGAACAACGATGTCTCCGGCAATTATAAGATCGCCATTATCGACACGAACTTCTGACACAACTCCTCCCACGGGATGTTGTATTGCCTGCTTGCTGGCCGCGGATTGAATTATTCCCTTTCCTAAAACTGCGCCGGTAATGTTGACATTCATACTCCAGCCACCAACCGTAATCGCCAGAAAGATGACAGATCCAATGCCAACCACAAGAGGCATTTTGTTGGACCATGTACGCCTGCTCTCAGTTTTACGTCTCATACCTTTCCCCCTTTCGTGAGATTGGCCGCATTAAATTTCGCTTTCTTTTCTTCCAGGCTGGTAACGTTTTGGCCTAGATTTTTTGGTTTGAGTTTGCAGTCGTCTAATAGGAAGCGCACACAATCATGCAATTTTGATATGGGCCTCCTGGTGAGGACAATGATTGCCCCCCCTTTTTGCCTGAATTCGCTAAAGACGTTTGAGGAATCTTTGGAAAGCAACCCACGTAGAAGGCTGTCTGGTTCATCCAAGATGAGCACTTTCGGTGAACCATAAAGAGCCCTTGCAAGCGCAATTTGATTTTTTTCCCGTTTTGAAAATTGATTGCCACTCAAACTCATATCTGTTTCGAATCCTTCCGGTAGAGATTTAACGGCGTTAAACATCCCGGCCTTTCGCGTGGCTTCAAACATTTTCTTGTGGTTGGGTGCGACTTCTAGCTTCGTGATGTTTTCGCCGATTGTACCGTTAATAAATTCGACAGTTTCTGGGACATAACCAAAGAAGGACGACAGTCGTTCCGAACCCAAATGCTCTACATTGGCTCCGCTGCATAAAATACTCCCTGTATTTATTGGACAGCTGCCTAAAATTGTGTTCGCCAATACCGTTTTGCCGGAACCCGGTTTGCCTTCAATTTCAATCAACTGGCCGGGAGACAGATTTAATGTCACACCTTTCAAAATTTGCGTCTTAGTAACTTGCGACCGAACGAAGACATTGTTCAAGGCAAGGTTAGCTCTTAGCCTGACAATATTCTCATCGTATTTAGGGCGGGGTCGAGATTTGAGAATCTTGTCAAGGCTTCGGTAGTTTTGTACAGCGCGCGCCATTGCTGGCAGCTGATTGAGAAATTGTTCGACTGGCAATAGAACCCGGACGACCAGGAACATGGCTGCAACCATTGCACCAATTGAAAGCTGACCCTGAAGCGTAAGATAAGCACCGACCGCTAATACGCTATATTGCGTAAGCATTCTTATCTGCCGTGAAAATATCGAGAACCATGCGGTGAGGTCATTGAGTTCCAATGACCTGTCCCGCGATGTTCTGCGAGCTGATAACCATCGATCTTTCAAAGAAGCGATCATCTGTTGATCGCGTACAGTGTCATTAGAGCTATGGATAATATCTTTTAGCCCCGAGATCTCGGCGCTGGCCGCATTGGAACGTTCCAATCTACCTTTTGACGAACTGTATTTCGCCAAAGACAAGATCGTCAGCAGAGCAAGACCAGCTACTGCGACCCAGCCGAGCAACCAGTGCAATGCAAAAACGGCAACAAGAAACATTGGTGCCCATGCAAAATCAAAAATAGCGATTATCGCTTGAGAATGGAAAAACCCACGCAACCCGTCCAAATCGTTGAGGCCGGTTGCAGGTTTTTTCTTGCCTGCAACAAAGATCTTGTCCTTAGAAGCGGTATCAAAAATTTGTAATTCGAGGCGCTCTTGAAGCTGGGCGGCAAACCGTGCCATAAGCCGTCGCCTTGAATAGTCGAGTAGCCCCATTAACAGCATGAATGCTGCGAGCAGAGCGAACAGGGCCACTAATGTTTCGACCGAGCGCGACGCCAATACGCGGTCATATATCAAGATCATGAACAGCGGACCGGTAAGTCGCAGAACGTTGAATACAAAACTCATGAAAAACGCGGTGATGAAAAGCCAGCTGCTCAATCGCAAAGCTTGCCTCAACGTGAAATCACCATTTTTTTGAGCCATCGGAATCTCCCTGACTATTCCAAGCTATTACTATGCTGGATTAGGTCCTGACCCTAGTGTAATTTTGTCCGGGGTGACTAACAATTACCTCACCTTTTTCTGGTTCAGATTGAAGCTGATAATAATTCTGTTACTGGCATCGCCGTCTTCTTCGGACAGATTTGGATTCACAGCGTGATATAGCCAACTTGGAAAAATAATCATTTTACCTGGCACCGGTTTATAACTGACTTTTGACCAACAGCTTCTTTTCCTCCGTGTATTTGGCAAATACTTTGGCTGGTTCATCAAATTCATCGTGCGTGGCTCGATGAACTCAATATTTCCGGCACCTTCCGGGGCTTGAATATAATACACGCCACTCCAAAGCGCTCCGGGATGGACATGCGCCCGATTAGAGCTTCCTGGAGGATTAATGATCGACCACATTGAGCCGATTGCCAGATCATGGCTTCTCGCATATCCGAGTTCTTCCGAAATTCGGTCGGTAGTATTGTCAATATGGCCAACCAGTTCCGCATATTCTGGCATTTTGTGCAAATTAACATGACTATGCCAGCCACCCAGCTTGGTAAAATTGGAACGAGCGATCCCTTTTTGATCAGCCTCACGCTCCTTGTATGTGGCTTCCAGAAGGTGCCTGTTGAGATCGTCAGCACTCTCAAGTTCCATTTTAAAAATCGTCGTTGGAAAATAGTTCTGACTTGAAAAACTGCCTTTGGAGTCTGACATGGAATTCCTTCGTGAAAAGTATTTTTACAAACGCAAGCGAACTTTGCTAATAGTTTAGTTGTCTTCGCAAACTTCACATCTTTGGTGTTGATTATATTAGGTTTATTGGATTTCGATAGCTAGTCCTAATGTAAATTTGGATAAATTCACTTGGTGTATGAACAGAGTTAATGGGGAATGTCTTGGCAAATGGAAGGGTTGTTTTCCGGCACACAATGGAGGATTGGTTGAATCTCCATGAGGTCAGCAAATCGGAGTGCCAACAGATCCTATTGCTGGGTGATGCAGATTTTGAATATGTTGACCTGAAGAAACCTGGGAAGCTGGAACTCAGTACCGACGAGATTTGGCAACTGGCATCGAAGGTGTTTTTGGCATCCTACACCATCGGCCACGAAGTTATCTTAAGTGTCGAGGAAAATTGTAAAGTTCATTTTTTTGACGGTAAAATCGAAAAAAACAGGTCGTTCACTGTAAATGAAGGCGGAAACGGCTATCCTTACATTCAGTGCTGCCATCGTGGCAACATCGAGGATCTGATCACAGCACAACATGAGTTCTCACACGCAGTTCAGATTGTTGCCAGCCAAGGCAGGTTTGTTGCACCAGTTCTTCGCGAGACCTGTGCTTATCTTGGCGAGCATTCATTACTAAAATATTTGAACCAAACCAACTCGCAGTGGTCTTCAGTAACGCACGCAGCCTGGAAACGTAATTCTGCTCGTACCCACGAAAAATTCGACAGAATTCTGCTTGAGGCACTTGAGGAACCGCAGACACCGTATGACTATAATTGGAATTATCCACTTGCGCGCGTGTTGGCAAAGGAAGCAAATGAACACTTGCCAGAAGACCTGTTGTGGGGATTGTTTCGAGGTGAAACCAGTTTGAGACAATTGATTGATAAACTTGCCCGCAATTAAAAGTCGACACTGTTGCGACATCCATTTTTCAATTCGAATTGAATCTTTAACAAACTTGAAAACAGTCAATGATGTTTAAGCGATTTGGGTTTTCCACTCTTGTATTTTCAAATTTTCTTCTCACTTCTATCGTTTGGGGTACGGTGTCAGCTGCACAAATCCTGAAGCCAATCTATGACAGCACCGCGGGAACCGTCTTTGACATTATCACCCGGAATGATCCCAGCACATTCATGTGTTTGGAGTATATTGGCCGGGGTGAACGCCGAATCTGGGACAAGCGGATGAACGGTGAACCTGTGGTTAACGCGTTTTTGTTTCTGTCTAAGTATGGGGACGGACCGATAATCGAATTTGCTCTCAACCCTGAGTTTGGAACAGAGATAAATGCCCGGAAGGAGGCCTTGAAATATGCAAATTCAATTGGTCAACTACCAACAAGCCTAAGAAATGGGATTAAAAGGTTCAGCATTCACAAAGGCAGGAAAGGTTTTCATGCGGGAACCGGGCATATTATCATGTATTCTAAGACCGCCGAAAATCGGCTGAGCTATGATCATCTGGAAGAATCAATCTTTCATGAAGCTGTCCATGCCTCGTGGGATGCTGAGCATCGGTTGGCTCCGCTCTGGGTGAAGGCCCAAGAGGCTGATGGACGTTTTCTCACAGCTTACGGAAGACGGTCCCCAAAGCGCGAGGATTTGGCAGAAACCGCATTATTCGCATTCGCAATCCTTCATTATCCAGCACGGTTTCCACCGGTTGATACGAAGGATGCAGTTGACGCCGTTCCCAATCGGATTGCGTACATTAATCGCCTATTACCCCAGGGCAAGCCCCTGGTTTACCAGGCCGGACAAAAGCCCAGTTGTAAAGCTGCGTTTTCAGATAATTCTCTATAGGTGCAGAGAAATACTGGAACGCGGTGTTGGCGTGTGTCTAAGTCAGATATATCGCAGCGAACAACCCAATATTTCATATCGTTGTAGTTAAAACTATGACGAAATCGGCCTCAACACATAAAGTTGTGATTCAATGCCGCCAAGTTGGATACCTATGTTTTGCTGCTATTCTCCAATTCTTGGAACCATGTCGTATCGGCATATTTACCACCGGGCATCCGTAACTCTTGATTTTCATTAACTATTTTGCTTTCCTAACGCTTAATCTAAATTTGTTCGCCACCTCATAACATTTTTTACTTGCTTGGCCGGCGGAAGTGCCGACTGCGATAGCCACTTGGAGACACCATGACTGATTTCACAACAACTAACTCACAACTGAATACGATACATCAAGGTGCAGTTGTTGAAACTGATGGCGCACTTCGGTTTCTCGATCTGAATCATGTTTATGATTTGAGTGATTTGTTTGCTCCCGTCAGTTTTGCCGAAGGTGATGAAGGAAATGAGGGGAATGAAGGAAATGAGGGAAATGAGGGGAATGAGGGGAATGAGAACAACGAAGCAGACGAAGGTGACGAGAATGATGAAGGAAATGAGGACGATGATGGAAATGAAGACAACGAGTTGAACGAAGGCGATGAGTTCGACGAAGATAACGAAAATGACGAATTTGACGAGGGTAATGAAGGTGATGAATCATTGGCCGACTCCGGCCCTGGAGACGCCGGAGTGGAAGGTGATGAAGGCAACGAAGACAACGAATTGAACGAAGGCGATGAGTTTGATGAAGACAATGAGAATGACGAACACGATGAGAACAATGAAGGCGACGAATTGTTGGACGATTCCAGCATCGGAGATGATGGAGTGGAAGGTGACGAGGGTAATGAAGACAATGAGTTGAACGAGGGTGACGAGTTCGATGAAGACAACGAAAATGACGAAAACGATGAGGGTAACGAGAGCGGGCCGTCGTTGAATCAGGGAAATGAAGGTGACGAAGGTAACGAAAGTGACGAAGACAACGAAAATAACGAGGATGACGAAGGCGATGAGGGCGATGAAGACAACGAAAATAACGAAGACGATGAGCTGAACGAAGGCGACGAAGACAACGAAAATAACGAAGACGATGAGTCGAATGAGGGTGACGAGGACAACGAAGGCGACGAAATTGCAGGTGAAGGCAACGAGTTCGACGAAGATAACGAAAATGACGAATTTGACGAAGGTAATGAAGGCGACGAATCATTGGCGGACTCCGGCCCTGGAGACGCCGGAGTGGAAGGCGATGAAGGTAACGAAGACAACGAGTTGAACGAAGGCGACGAGTTCGACGAAGATAACGAAAATGACGAATTTGACGAGGGTAATGAAGGTGACGAATCATTGGCCGACTCAGGCCCTGGAGACGCCGGGGTAGAAGGTGACGAAGGCAATGAAGACAACGAGTTGAACGAGGGAGACGAGTTCGACGAAGACAACGAGAATGACGAACACGACGAGAACAATGAAGGTGATGAAGGCGATGAGGGTGATGAAGGATTTCAGGTCGGAGCTGGTGGTGATGATGGTAATGAAGGCAACGAAGATGACGAAGGAGATGAAGGTAACGAGTTTGATGAAGGTAATGAAAACGATGAGGGCGATGAAGACAACGATGGAGATGAAGGTAACGAGGGGAATGAAGGTAACGAAGGCGATGAAGGCGAAATGTAAAACCGCCGTTTTGAGCTAATTTGTAGAAGCTCAGACTTGATCTGGTAATCTATAAAAGTAGCGACTTTGGCTGGCACATTTTACTGTGTCTGTCAGCCAAAGGAGTATCTCAGATGGATCGTAAAGCCCTGTGTGACATTTCGCGCAAGAAGCGTGTTTTTATCTATGTGGAAGAGATTGGTAATATTGCTAAAGCATGCCGGGTAGTAAATTCCAAATCTTGCTCCCAGAATCCAAAGCTGAGGCTGTCCAAAAAGATCGGGGGCAAAATACTCTATCTTCGCAAAAACTATCACTTCGACCCAGCCCAGATTGTATGGTCACTTGAACGCTATTTCGGGATGAAAGTATCAACAGCCGTGGGCTATAATGTGCTGTTACGCAACGGTTCGAACAAACTCCCTGGTGGTGTTCGCAAGTGTTCTGTGAAGGACTTCAAACGATACGAAAAGAAAGTTCCCGGTCATCGTGTGCAGGTCGACGTGAAGTTTTTGACTTTCTACAAAGACAGTAAGAAAATCAGGTGTTTCCAATACACTGCTATAGATGATGTCACTCGTGCCCAGGCGTTGAAAATATATGAGCGTCACATGCAAGCTAACGGCAAAATTTCATTGATCGCATACGAAATATATTTCCCTCACGTATTCATACAATCCAGGCCAACAATGGTCAGGAATTTTAAACCAAATTTCATTGACATTGCGAAGATATTGGTATTCGCCACGTTTATATCAAACCAGCATAACCCTATCTCAACGGCAAAGTTGAACGATCCCACCGGACTGATAAGCAGGATTTTTGGCAGTTGGTCGATAAGGTAGATGACATCGACATCAATGCTAAATTGAAAGAATGGGAAAAAGCTATAATTGCCATCGACCTCACTCCAGCCTCGGTGGAAAAGCACCGTTTGAGGAATTGCGGGAAAAGCTTCGAAAACAACCGGAAATCAGTTAAACTCAAACGTCAACCAAAGTTGCCTCTGTCACACCATACGCCGAATGGTTCTACATCACCAAGCAGGCCCAGATCGTCATCAATAAATGAATCAGGCAGTACAATCACATCCGGCCCCATCGCTCTCTAAACCTGCGTTCGCCCGAGCGAGAAACCGTATCATAAAGTGGCCCAGACATTGGGGCTAGACACGCGGGATGTTCTATAATCTCCAGTCATATGTAAACGCCGCGATTGATGAGGTTGTTGGCGAAAGGACCGGGGTTAGAACTCACTTGTACTTGAACATGTACGGAAAAGGAATTGGATAAATCTGTAACTATAGTGAGAGCTCGATCACGAAAATACGGATGACCGTTTCGACCTCATCATTTTGGGGCATTTTCAGGTTGTACTCAAACTAAGATGGCCCGCTGCTGCCGTTGGTCGTTTTTGCTAAAGACGCACGCTCGGCTCACAATGACGCCCGTGTTCCATATATGATATTCAATTCACGACATTTGATAAACGGGTATTCAGTGTCGTGGAATTTAAGCCGTTGTTGGCATCACTCGAATAACGCTTCAGCATATAGCAACCTCATACCCGAGGTGAATTGCTAATCCATTATGTTGCTGGTTGTTATAAACTGAACTCCTGCATTCCGTTGTTTCTTAAGCATTATCTCATATTGTTCACCGCCCAGGGCGCTGATGGCATCTTTGAAAATATAGGTCTCGAAACCTTCGCTCACACCGTCTAACGCAGAGTACGCAACGCAATATTCAGAAGCCAAGCCTAAAAGAAATATGCGTTTGACAGATTTTTGCTTAAGATAGCCTGTCAGCCCTGTTGTCGTCTCGCGGTCGTTCTCAAAAAATGCTGAATAGGAATCTATTTCCGGCTTGCAGCCTTTTCTGAGAATCAGGCTGGCGGCATTTGTATTCAGGTCAGGATGAAATTCGGCCCCGTGGAAACCTTGAACACAATGATCAGGCCACAAAACCTGATCTCCATATGACATCTTCGTCAACTCGAAGGGGTTTTTGCCGTCGTGCGATGAAGCAAATGACAGGTGCCCCGCAGGATGCCAATCCTGCCTCAGGACGACCGTTTGAAAGGCGTCGATCATACGATTGGCAGGTTCGACCACACGATCTCCATTGGGAACAGCCAGTGTCCCTCCGGGACAGAAATCGTTTTGCACGTCAATCACCAGAAGAGCGTCAGTTTCGGTATTCAGGCGTAGCTTTGTCATCAAAAAGTCCCGCTGGTCCGATTATATTGGGGTTGATGGCTGTGCCATCAATCGTTGATAAAATTGCTGAATGTTCACTTTGCTGAAAGACCCAGTTCCTCAACCATTGCTTTTTGCATGATAAACTTTTGTGGTTTTCCGGTTGCTGTCACGGGCATCTCGTCTACGAATTTCACATAGCGCGGGATTTTATAATGGGCAATTTGCCCTTTGCAGTAGTCTTTTATCGACTGCTCGTTCAGCGACGCGTCGCGGGCGACGATCCAGGTTGCTACCTCTTCCCCGTATTTGGGGTCAGGCACTCCAAATACCTGAACCTCAGAAACATCGGGGTGGGTGAGCAGAAACTCCTCGATTTCCGCCGGGTAAATATTCTCACCACCCCTGATAAGCATATCCTTTATCCGCCCGACGATGCGGCAATACCCCTCTTCATCGAGCGTTGCCAAGTCTCCCGTATGCATCCATCCATCGATGATTGCATCTTTGGTCAATTCCGGATCGTTCCAATATCCGGTCATTACCAGATAACCTTTAGTCAGCAACTCTCCGGACACGCCGGTGGGAACTGTCTGTCCTTCATCGTCGACGACCCTCACTTCGCAATGGGGCTGAATACGCCCCACCGTGCCAACTTTGCGATGGGCTGGGTCATCAACGGCGGTCTGGAATGAAACAGGGCTGGTTTCCGTCATACCGTAAGCAATGGTGATCTCGCTGCAACCCATGTCCCGCATAACCCGCCGCATCAAAGGTTCCGGACAAGGGGAGCCTGCCATAATTCCCGTGCGCATGGCAGCCAGATCAAAACGGCCAAATTCGGGGTGGTCCAGCATTGCTGAAAACATGGTTGGTACACCATGACAGGCTGTGCAATTCTCACTTTCCAGAGCCGTAAGTGTCTCCAGCGGGTCAAAGCCTTCCGAAGGGAACACCATTGTGGCGCCATAGGCAATTGCTGCAAGGTTGCCAAGAACCATGCCGAAACAATGGTAAAGGGGAACCGGGATACACAGGGCATCGGTGGGCGACAGTTTCATCGAACGGGCGCAACTGATCGCGTTATTCACGACATTGAAATGCGACAATGTTGCCCCTTTAGGCGCCCCGGTTGTGCCGGAGGTGAATTGTATGTTGATTGGATCGTGCGGAGATAGTGACGAAGAAATTGCATCAAGTCGCGATTGCGCAGCGTGATTGCCGCGATCCATGACCTCATCAAACGAGAATGCGCCGGGAAGAGGGTCAGAGCCCAGATAGATAACGCTTCGAAGTGTTGGCAAACGCTTTGCGTTTAACCGGCCTGGAGCGCAGCTCTGCAGTTCAGGTGCCAGCCCAAGGAGCGTGCCAAAATAGTCCGATGACTTGAACCTGGGAGCAAGAATGAGCGCCTTCACTTCAACTTTATTGAGTGCATAATCCAGCTCGGATGTTTTATAGGCCGGGTTTATGTTGACAAGAATGAGCCCAATTCGGGCTGTCGCAAACTGGGCAATCAGCCATTCTGGCCGGTTTGGCGACCAAATACCGATGCGGTCGCCTTTGTAGAGCCCAATTGACAACAGGCCAGCGGCCATTCGGTCAACGCGACGTGAAAACTGATCGTAGGTCCACCGCTCGCCGGTCTGGCAAAAAACTGCGGCCAAACGATCCCCATGCCGTCGAACGGCTTCTGTCAGGAAACCCGGCAGAGTAGCGTCAACCAGGGGGCGGTCGGTGATACCGCGAACGTGGGATAGCCCGTTGACGGGGGTGACTGTTTCTAGGTTGCTCACATTTTCCGCCAATCGCCGGCCGCTTCAAAGGCTCCGGCTGCCCGGTAAATTGTGCTTTCCTCGTAGCGACGTCCAACCAGCATCATACCCACCGGCAGACCATCTGACATTCCGCAGGGTATCGACATTGCCGGGTGGCCGGAAACATCAAATGGCGCGGTATTTGGAAGCATTTCAAACCCTCTTTGGCACCACAACGCTAAGTCAGCATCAGCCGGTGGGAGCGGAGTGGCTTTCATCGGCGTTGTCGGCATCAGCAGCAAATCGTAGGAGGCGAGCGCCTTATTATATTCTTCGCGCAGCTGTCGTGCCAGGTTCTGGGACTTTGCATAATAGTGCCCGCGATGGTGTTTCAAATAAAACTGGCCGATGAACATGGAAATTTTAAGCGTATCAGAAAGCTCGTCCGCGCGCTGTCGCCAATTCGCGTGAAAATCCAGCAACGAGGTCGTGTACATGCCCTCCCAACCGGTCCCCATACCATTGCCTGCCATCATCTGGTTCATCAGGCCTTCAAGGGCGATAGGTGTCCAGATTGCCGTACCTTTCAGGTGCCAGGGAACGGAAATTTCATCAACGGAAGCGCCAAGCTTCCTGAATGATTCGGCAGCCGCGCGGACTTTTTGATCAACATCATTTTCCGAAACCTCATGGCCAAAACCCTCCTTTACGACGCCAATTTTGAGGCCCGAGACACCGCGCCCGACTGCAGCGGTATAACGGTCAGTCTGAACGTCATATTGGCGCGGATCGAGGCCATCTGCTCCGGCCAGAACTTCCAGCATGAGGGCATTATCCATGACATTTTGTGTCATCGGCCCGGTGTGATCGATGGTCGCCTCAATGGGCATTACGCCGGTATAAGGGACAAGTCCGTGGGTACCCTTCATGCCATAGCAACCGCAAAATGACGCCGGCATACGAATTGATCCGCCCTGATCTCCCCCAATTGCCATGTCCACATCGCCACCGCCAACGAGCGAGCCTGAGCCGGACGAGGAACCGCCAGCCGAATACCCCATCTTATGGGGATTGTGGACGTAACCGGTGGCATTGGTATGGGAGCCGCCCGACAGGCAGAAATACTCACAATGGGCCTTGCCGACGATGGTTGCGCCCGCATCCAACAGCCGTGTGACAATTGTGGCGTCCACGTCAGGCGTATAACCCTTCAGGGTCGATGCGCCGTTCATCATGGGTACACCCGCCAGACAAACATTGTCTTTTAGCGCAACAGTTCTGCCCTGCAGTGGACCGCGAGGAGCTCCACGGACTTCGGTTTTGACATACCAGGCGTTGCGCGGATTTTCCTCTTCACTTGGGCGCGAGCCCGAGGTTCTTGGATAAACGACCGGTGGTAGATAATCTGGAAGCGCATCGACGACGTCATAAGCATCAAGCGTACCCTGCATCACATCCAGGAATTCCTGAATACGCTGGTCAGACATGTGCATGCCAAGCTCTTCGACGATTGTTTTGAGTTGTGAGTGTGTTGGTCTTTGTGCGGTCATGCTGGATATTCTTTCCGTGAGAACCGAATAATATGGATTGGAAGGGGTGGTAATCGAGGGTTTTGCCCCGTTCGACGCCGGGCGATTTGCCGGTTCGGCAATGGTCACATGTGTTGAGGCGGGGGCTGCTGAACGCCCGGAACCGAACCCCGTAAATTCTTCAATCAACGCGGGGTTTGCAGCATCAGACCCGGCAATTTCACCGGTTATCACACCCTTTTGCAACAGCAGCACCCGGTCGGACAGTTCGGTGATAAAATCCAGACTCTGTTCCACCAGAACAATAGCAACGCCGCGCTTTTTGTTAAGGTCCCGCAGCAGCTCAACGATTTCATCAATAATTGATGGCTGGATACCTTCCGTCGGTTCATCGAGCAAAATAAGTTCGGGTTCGGATACCAGACAACGGGCTAACGCTAAAAGTTGCTGTTCACCACCGGATAACGCCCCACCGTCCCGGTCCATCAGCCGTTCAAGTCGGGGGAACTCTGTAATTGTCTGGCGAATTGCCGCTTCTTCATCGAGACCATGGGCAGCAAAGCCCATGCGGATATTATCATAGACGGAGAGGTTCGGGAAAATTCCACGCCCTTGCGGCACATATCCAAGGCCAAGCCGGGAACGTTCAGCGACGGTTTCAACCGTAAGATCAAGACCAGCATAGATGATGGAACCGCTTTTGGCAGGGACAATACCCATCAGCGTTTTCATCAACGTGCTCTTGCCCATTCCATTGTGGCCCAGCACGCCGACGATTTCGCCGTCGTTAACGGTTAGGTCTATGCCGTGCAATGCGGGCACTTTTCCGTAGCCTGAGCGCAGGCCTTTGACTTCCAGAAGCGCACTCATGCCTGGCTCCCCAGGTAGATTTCGCGTGCACGGGGATCGGACGAAATTTCGTCCATCGTCCCCTCCATCATGATGGCACCTTCATGAAACAGGGTTACGTGCTGACTGATGGATCTCACGAATTGCATATCGTGTTCCACAACAATGATTGTTGCTGACTGGTTGATCTCTTTTATCAATTCAGATGTTCGCGCCGTTTCTTCGTGGGTCATGCCGGCGGTCGGTTCGTCCAATAAGACAAGCCAGGGTTCTGCAACGATCACCATGCCGAGCTCAACCCATTGTCTTTGCCCATGGGCCATATTGCCAACGAGCGTTGAGCGGATGTCACCAAGTCTCAATCTTTCGATTATTTGGGACGTTAATGTTTGTGCACGTGGTGCCTTGTGCCAGCGTCGGGCCGCCGTCCAAATGTTTTCTTCAGCAGTCAACCCATCAAAAACATTCGGCACTTGGGTTTTGATGCCAACGCCCAATCCGGCGACTTCGTGCGGTTCACGACCTGTCACATGGATGTCGCGAATAACCACGTCTCCAGCAGTCGGATTTAGTTGACCGGTAAGGCATTTGAAAAATGTTGATTTACCCGCACCATTCGGGCCTATGAGGCAGCGCAATTCGTTCTCACGTAGCGAGAAATCAACCCTGTCCACCGCGTGCACTCCCCCAAAGTGCATCGACAGGCCACGGGTTTCCAAAACTGTGTGCGCCTTATGCTTCATTCCGCACCCTCGGTTGAACCGACATTTTGGCCGCCGGAAGGACGGCGACGTTGCAGGCGTCTTTCACGGGCACGCAGGGCTTTGCGCCCGCGCCTGCTTTGTATCCAGTCGGAAACCGCAGGAACAACACCTTTTGGAACTCCGAGCACGAAGATAATCAAAATAGTGCCGAGGACGAGGTTTGTATTCAAAACGGATTGAGAGCCCAGCGTCGACGTCAAATAATAGAGTGCAAAAGTTGCAAGAATTGGCCCGATCAACGTACCCCTGCCCCCCACGATTACCCAGATAATGGTGAGCGCCGATTGTGAAAGGCTGAATACATCCGGTGTAACCCTGCTGACACCGATGCAGAAAAAGATACCTCCAAGTCCAGCAATTGCCGCGCCAATTGTGAAGATTCCAAGCTTATAAAGCCTCGTATCGTAAGCGAGCAATTCAGCCCTGTCTTCGTTCTCTCTAATCGCAACGCAGACCCTTCCGAAATGGGTCCGCACAAGCCAACTGCAAAAAATATACACAAGGATCAACGCGATCATTGCGACATAGAACACCTGCTCGGGAAACATGAAGGCGGACACATCCCAGGGATAATTGAGCGGTGGCGCAGACGCCCCATTGAAGCCGCCAAGCAGCGCGTTTCCAACCTTATATTCAGGGCCGGATGTTCGGCGTATCAATGAAAACAGGATCAAGGTTACGGTCAGCGTTATAACGGCGAGATAAACGTCGGAAACCCGGCCGTAAAATACGAAATAACCAAGGATAGCGGCGAATGCCGCCGCAACCAGCACCGCAATGAGAACCGCCCAAGTCGAACCGCCAAAATTAACGGCTGCTATGACATAGGCATAGGCACCGACCCCAAAAAACGCCGTCTGGCCAAAGCACAAAATGCCGCCGAAACCCCACACCAACGCCAAGCTGAGGGCAAGAATTGCCAGACCGATCACCTGCGCAAGCGTAATGATCGTAAACAGTTCCAAAATTGACGGGGCTGCAAATGTAAACAGCACTCCGAGCGCTGCGATAATCCACGTTGCCTTCATTTCCCGTAATTCGCGCATCAAATGCTCTTTCGGAAAATCGAGCCCGTAATACCACGGGGCATTATGCGTAGAAGGATTATGGCGGCCAGCAGCAAGGCCACTTCTCCGAGCGTAGGGCCGGTGACAAACGAGATAATGCCATTCAAACCGCCGAGCAGGATTGAGGCGGACGTCGTGCCAGCGAGAATAGCCGCGCCACCGGAAATCACTGTGATGAAAGCTTTTGCGATATAAACGGTGCCGATTGTCGGCAGGACACCTGTTATGGGTGCCAATAACCCACCCGCAAAGCCGGATACCGCGGCCCCGAGGCCGAAGGTCAGCATGTATATTCGTGAGGTGGATACCCCAAGCGCGGACGCCATTTCGGCGTTCTGCATTGTACCGCGTGCCACCAGCCCCAGCGTGGTGAGCTTGAGAACCAGATAAACAGCGACAAACAGTAATATCGTGATGCCAATGAGAAACAGTTCATATCCTGACGATGTGTATTCGCCGATTGTGACGACGCCGAGCGGTGGGGAAATGGTCGTGGCAGTTGAAGCGCCAAAAATCGAGGTGATTAGTCCAATGAAAAGGAGCGAAAGCCCCCAGGTAGCCAGCAAGGTATCGACCATGCGGCCATAGAGGAAACGGATCAATAGTCTTTCAACGATCACACCGATGGCACCGACGACGAGTGGCGACAGAATCAGGATCGCAACCCATATATTGACGCCATTATTGGTGGCGACCACCACCGTATATCCGCCGAGCATCAAAAACTCACCGTGGGCGAGGTTGATAACGCGCATCATGCCGAAAATGATCGCCAGACCAAGGCTGATCAGCGCGAGATTAGCGATAACATATACGATCTGCAGAATGATCGAGACCAACAGATCCAAAACAGAACTCCCAGCATTGTGTGAAAGGACAGCCGCCAAAAAGGCGACTGTTCGGCTTGATCAGATATCGATACCGGCCGCTTTCAACCCGTTTTCGAACTTGAACGTTGACTGCGTAGGATCGGCAACCAGATCGCACACAAGAAGCGTGTCAGTTGGCGGTTGATTCTCGTGTTTTTCGATTATGTTGAACGATTGATCTTTCAATTCGGCCAGATAAACATTTTGAACCGCGTGATTGGTCTTCGGCTCAATTTGAACTTTACCGGACGGACCATCGATACCAAGACCGGCCCGCAAGGCTTCGGTGACCTTGTCACGGTCGGTCGATCCGGCCTGCTTTACAGCTTCGGCCCAAAGATAGGCCGCTTCATATGAACGGGCGGCAAGTTCATTTAGTGCTGGAGCGCCATCACCTGCGAAAGCTTTGAAGCGTTTCACGAAATCCCCATTGGCGGGTGAATCGATTTCTTCGAAGTAGGAATAGGCACAGATCATGCCATCACCTTCTACCGCAGAAATCAGCTTATGCTCGTTACCAACACCAAAAGTGGTTGATGCAATCGGCACAGATTTATTCATGCCTGCTGCAGCATATTGACGATAGAACGAAGCATGGGCACCGCCAACAAGGGCGGACATGACCATGTCAGGTTTAGCGGCCTGAATCTTCTTAATGGTTGAGCCAAAATTGGTAACGTCAAGCGGGAAGAATTCTACCGCGACGGCTTCACCACCATTGTCTTTAACGTATTTCTGCACCCATTGAGCGGTGATTTGACCGTAATTGTAATCGGCTGCAACGATGTAAACCTTCTTGCCCCATTTGTTCATTGTATGGGGGACGAGTTTTTCGACGGTCTGGGCTGGTGTTGAACCGGTACAGAAATTGTTGATGTCACACACGCCGCCTTCGTAAAGGGTGTTGTAAAAATATAAAGTTTTGAATCGCGAAAGCGTTGGCCGGATTGCTTCACGGCTTGCAGATGTGATGCCGGCATGGACGACGTCCGCCTTGTCACCCGCTGCAGCCTGTGTGGCAAATTGGGTGTAGAATTGAATTGTAGACTGCGGATCGTAAACCTTCAGATCGACTTTTCTGCCGAGCAATCCGCCCGCCTTATTTATCTCATCGATTGCCATCCTCGTCGTGTCGACCATCGGCTTGCCATAAATATCAAGACCACCGGACTGGTCCAGAATGGAAACAAACTTAATATCATCGGCGGCATATGCGTTTTTGAGAAAGGCGGGCATTGCAAGTGCAGCGGTGGCTGAGGCCACGAAATGTCTTCTGTTCAATGTCATTGTAGTTCTCCCTGTTTACTTATACTTTTTAAAGTTTCCGAAAGTCTGCATCCATTATTTCCAGCACTGCTTGACCTTCAAGCGCGCAGGTATCTGTGGTTAGCTTTTCTTTTTACCCTTTTTGGACGCCCGTTTATTGAGCGGCTCGGTAACACCCTTGACGCCTTTTGAAATATTCATGCCGACCTCTTCTCCCAGTTTCTGAACGGCGGGCAGTTGCAGTGCGAGACCCAGAACGCCGTCGACTACATCGTTCACCCCGTTTCCGCCGCCTTCGCGTGTTCCACCCGTGCCATCGCCAGTCGCATCGGCGCCCGAACCCGACGTCAATCCGGTAATGTGATTGACCCTGATTGAATCTATTTTCTCCGTTGGTTTCATGAGTTTTTCAACGACATTGGGCAAAGCTGCCAATCGTTTTTCGTCCAGCTTCAATGCCATCAATTCAGCACTTTGTGTGTTTTCTGCTTTGACAAGAGCGGCGGTGCCTTCAGCGCGCGCGAGGAGTTCATCTTTCTTGGCTGCCGAGCGCTTAAGCTGCGCCTCAGCTTCTGCGCTGGCCATGGAGACGACCGTTCCCGTCTCGCTCTTGACGCGTGTATCGTCCACTTCGGCCTGTTCTTGCGCCCTGATCAAGGCAAGTTGTTTTTCCCGGTCTGCTGTTGCCACATCACGGGCTGTTTGAATTTCTTCTTCAGCTGTCGCCTGTTTTGCCATAGCTGCCTTCAAGGTGGCTTCGGCCTCGGCTTCTTCAACCTGCTTTTTCGCCAGTGCTACAGTGTTGTCAGCGCGCGCTGTACCGATCTTAAGTTCCGACTCCAGTTCTTCGCGGCGTAATGTCCGGTCACGGGCGATTTCGCCCATTCGAACTTCCTGCTCCCTCGTAATACGCGCCGCCTCCCGTCGCTTTTCCGAAGTTGATTGTTCCTCTGCAACATCTGCCATGCTTTTGGCGCGCATTGTTTCGATCTCGCGCTGCTGGTTGATGGTCGCTTCTTCCTCTTCCTGGCCGATAACGAGTTTACGTTTCGTCGCATCGACCTGGGCTTGCCGGACTGCTACTTCCGCGTTGGCTTCAATGGCCGCCCGTTCCTTCTTGTTGGTCGAAATTATTTCAGACAAACGGCGCATACCCAATGCGTTGAACGCGTTGTTCTCATCAAGAGCAGAAAACGGTGTTTGATCGAGCCGCATTATCGAGACAGACTCAAGCGCCAAACCGTTTTGGGCAAGATTATCGGCCAGGGCTTCTGCAACCTCTGAACTAAATTTGCCGCGATTATCTTGCAGACCGTCCATCGTATATGCGGCTGCTACCGACAACATGGCGTCAACCAACTTACCTTCCAACACCTCGGCAAGTTCCGATGCACGGAATGTTTTTCCGGCCAATGTTTGCGCGGCCTTGGCAACACTTTCTTCGTTGCCCTCGACACGAACATAGAACTCCGCTGCCACATCGACGCGCAAACGATCAGAGGTAATAATTGAATTGGAACCGCTTCGTTCAATCTCCAGTTTGGAAGTGCGCATGTTGATCTCTGACGCTTTGTGGAGAAACGGCAGCGCCAAACACCCACCATCAAGCACAATATTTTGCCCTCCGGCCCCTGTTCTGATCAAGGCAATCTCACGGGTGGCCTTGCGGTAATATCGGTTGAGAAACAAAATCGCCAAAATGACAACGATAATGGCAATAATGGTCGAGACCAGCAGAGTCATTTCATGTTCCCCTTACACCCATTTCCGCGCATATCATTGTCTGCAGATGCATCCAATCGATTTAACTCCCTAGAAACTACGTATAGCTGTTAAGATTTGTCAACGTGGGATATCCGCGATGGATGTTTCAACCGTGCGTCGGCATCTACACCCCGGTATTTAGTGCATTTGCACTATGTACTGGGTCTAGGTGCGTAATAAGCTTCTCCCTTCAAAGATTTTGGAGGAGAGAATTATGTTTCGAACTACCAGGCGCGTTTTTGCGTTTTCCGTTGCCGCCTTTATGGGCACGATTTCATTTGGATTATCGGGCGCAAGTGCTCAAAACATCATTATTGGTGTTCCAGCTGCACAATCCGGCCCCGTTGGCGTTGCTGACCACCAGGACTGGACCAATGGTGTCAATCTGGCGATCGAAGAAGTGAATGCTGCCGGCGGTGTCCTTGGGCGAAAGCTTGAAGCCAAAATCATCGACCTTGATATGCTCACCCCAGAAGGAAATGTCGCTGCAATCCAAACTCTGATTGAGGGCGGCAGCCATGCCATCGCCTCGGCGTTCACTATTATTCCACCACCCGCAATGGATACAGCAGCGCCGTCCGGTATTCCCTATCTCCACGGCAATACGTCCTCGCTCAATGTTGACCTGTTCAAAAAGGATAAGAAGAAATACAGGAATGTATTCCAGCTCGATGTGCCTGAAGTCTGGTACGGCTCAGGTTTCGTAAAATTCCTGCAAGACAAGGTCGCATCCGGTGATTGGAAACCCAAAAATAATAAAATCCACATCGTTCAGGGCCAGATCAGCTACACCCAATTGATCAGCAAGGCCACTCAGGAAGCCATCGCCGGGACAAATGGCGAATGGGAGGTCGGCGCTATCACCGACATTCAGTTCCCGGTCCAGGATTGGGCGCCGATTATCCGCGCGCTCCAGGAAACGGATGCCGCGGCGATCATGATTGACCATTGGGTTGCAGCGGAGCTTGCAGCATTTGCCCAACAATACGCCGCTGACCCTGTCGAAGGTGCACTTGTTTACCTTCAATACGGGCCTTCGCAACCGGAATTCCTTGACCTTGCCCAGGGCGCTGGCGAGGGCATGGTTTGGGGCACAGTTTACGGTGTTTATGCCGATGAAAAAGGGGCCGCTTTCCGCAAGAAATACCGTGCAAAATACCCTGGAATTATGGGTATGGTCTATACCGGCGGCGGGTATGATGCAGTTATGATGCTTGCTAAAGCCTGGAAAGAAGTCGGAAGTTCGGATGATTTTGAGGCCGTTGGCAATGCAGTTCGTAAAATGGAATATCGCGGTGTTAATGGCTTCTATAAGTTCAATCCTGAAACCAACTCAGGTATCTCCTACCCAAATATGACCGATGATCCGGAAGGTGGGCAAGCACATCTTTTCTTCCAGGTGCAGGATGGCGAACACCGCATCATTGCGCCAAAACCTTTTGCCGAGGTTGAGTTTCAATCTCCACCCTGGTGGTAGGACGGAACCTACCGCCAATGTTTTTTGGGTGCAAAAGTGTAAGCCTGTCGCTTGGCGGCAGGCTTATCCTCTCGAATGTCGAACTGATGGCAAAGCGGGGCGAAATTATGGGCTTGGTTGGCCCCAATGGCGCGGGTAAGACTTCTTTATTTGAAGTTCTTTGTGGTCGCTATGCTCCGGATGAGGGGCAAGTAATTCTGAAAGATGAGGACATTACGCGGACCCCCTTTCACCGTCGTGCGCAAATGGGGTTGGGAAGGACCTATCAAAGCCCTGTGGTTCCGGCGTCTTTGACTGTGGAGGAAACCTTTCGCGCAGCACGCAAATCTCACCTACCGTTTCTAAGCCGCCACGATGCCGAGTGGGCAGCGCGAATGGTGAACCTGAATATCCATCCAGAGACACCTGCCGCTGCTTTAGGTGCCTTTGATCGACGAAAATTATTGCTGGCCTGTCTAATGATGCGCGAGCCAAAGGTTCTCCTGATGGACGAACCTGCCTCCGGGTTGATTAATTCGGAAATCGACGAATTGGATATAATTCTGCGCGAATTAGTCGACGAATATGCGATTGGTGTTGTTTTGATCGAGCACAGGTTGGAACTCCTGTCGGCTGTCGCGGACGCCTGTGTTGTTCTTGATCTGGGCGAAGTGATTGCGCATGGAACGCCCGCCCATGTTTTTGATGACCCACGGGTAAATGCCGCATACTTCGAGGGTGCCAGTGTCTGAATTACTTGAAATCAGTAAACTTTCAGCGGGCTATGGTCCGCTACGGGTTCTGCATGAAATTGACCTCACCGTACGTGCCGGTGAACGGCTTGGCCTTGTTGGGCTGAACGGTCACGGGAAAACCACGCTCATTCGCGCGCTGACACATATGACGGGTTGGCAACAAGGGTCGATCAAATTCGAAGGGGACGAGATTGGCGGGTCGCGATCCTTGGGCGCTGGTCGACGAACACCTGCACTCGTAAAACGGGGTATTGGTGTAGCACCCCAAGGTGATGCAATTTTTCCCGGACTGTCAGTGCGCAAACATCTCGAATGTGGCGCGTATACCAGGTCCGCTTGGCGCGAACGCCGTGATCGGATCGACGGGGTTTTCGATATCTTCCCACCTTTAAGGCCGCTCGAACATGCATTGGTGGGAAAGCTCTCCGGTGGCGAACGTCGCATGGTTTCCATTGGCAGAATGCTGATGACGGAAGCCAAACTATATCTGATTGATGAGCCGTCGCTTGGTCTCGCACCCAAGATTTCCGCCAGTGTGATGGAAGCGCTTTGGGCTCTCCCCGTCACGGGGGCCATGATAATTGCCGAACAAAACGTTAGCCTGCTCACCGGGCGGACTGACCGAATGATCGGCCTGCATGCGGGACGATTGCGCGGCGACGTCGGCCATGTGGAGTTGGCCTGATGGATTTGGGGCTCATCGTCTACGCGCTTAATTTGGGAGCGATCTATGCGTTAATGGCTGTAGGAATATCAATTCTGTGGTCTTCGGTCGGCATTATCAATATGTCTCACGGCGCTACTTTTGCGGTGTCTGGTTATGCAGCTTGGTTGGTCACGGGCGCGGTAAAACCGTTGGTCGCTGCGACATTTGGCAAAACCGTATTGGCAAGCACGCTGATGGCGGGGACATTGGTTGCCTCCGCATTGATTACCGGTGCGCTATGCGGCGTGATTATTTACCTGCTGGCTTTTTTGCCGATCCACGACAAACCGAATTTTCAGGTTCGTGCATTGATCATCACCCTCGGTCTTAATATTGCGTCAGTTCAGGGGTTGCTCTGGATGTTCGGCCCCCGGAACCGAGGACTTCCTAAGATATTCGGGTTCGGGCGCTGGGAGGTATGGGGGACAAAAATCCGTTTTGATCAGGCAGGGACTATTGTTGGTGCGGCGGTCATCATGGGGCTTACCCTTGCTTGGCTTCGCTATTCACGACGCGGCCTTGAGGTTCGGGCCATGATGCAAAACGCGGAAGGGGCGGCCTATTCCGGGATATCGCGTCAGGTCACCGCCTTGCCGGTGCTTATGTTGACGGGCGCGCTGGCGGGCATGGCGGCAGCTTTGCTCAGCCAAACCATTTTTGTCAGTCCGACCGCCGGTGTTATCCCGCTGGTTAAAGGCCTGACCATTGCGCTATTGGGAGGGCTTGGATCCGTTCCCGGTGCCCTTATCGGTGCTTTACTGGTCGGGTTTTTGGAGGCGATTGTCGGCGCGATACCTTATCTGGGGCAACGCTATGTCCTGTTTGCCACTTTCCTGTTCATCATCGCCGTATTGATTATCCGTCCGCGTGGCATTGGCGGCTTATTGGATGACACGCGAGAATGACGCAGATCCGCTACCATAAAGTCGGGCGCAGGTCCTGGGAATGGCGTCTCAAACCCACCGGCGTCGAAGAGCGGAACCGGGCTCGCCTGCCCGGATCGAAACGCCACTGGCTCAAATGGCGCGATGTGCACAACCCAAAAACGCTGAAACGGGAACGGATCCTTGTCGACAAGAAGCCGCTGTGGTGGACATTAGGATTGTCGGCCCTTGTTGCTGTGACACCGTTCCTTCCAAACTCGATGATTTCCGTCGTATCGATCTTTTGCATTTATGCCGCCATCAATGTGCTGTGGACGCTTATTGTTGGAACTGCTGGAATATTCTCGCTGGCAACTTTGGCAATTGTAGGTGCCGCCGGTTATGTGGCGGCAGCGGCCAATGTATATCTCGGAGTTCCCTGGCCGTTCATGTTGTTAATAGGGCCCTTAGCGGGCCTCATATTTGGGGCGATTCTCGCGGCACCTTCCACCCGATTGGACGGATTATACTATGCGCTTCTAACGATGGGAGTTGCGGAAATCTGCAGGGTTTTTGTCACGCAGCTTCGTGCATTGACGCAGTCCGGCGGGGCAATAACGAACGTCGATAGTTTCATCCCGAAAGACTGGTTTTTACAACGCCCCGGCCTTTTGTTGGGGTTTGCTGGCGCATTCTTATTGCTGCTTGGCGCGCTTCTTGTCTGGCGACTGGTGAATTCCGAGCGTCTTGGCATGTTGTTGCGTGTCGCAAAAACATCCCGCGAAGACGAAGCATTTGCCGAAGCTATCGGGATCGACTTTCGTCGCGCCAGACTGATGGTGTTTGTGATTTCGTCAGCGGCACTCGGTGTGGTTGGTGCATTCTACGCCATGTATTTCCGTTCAATCTCGCCGCAAATATTCTCGCTCGATCAACTGCTATTGTTGTTCGCGATGATGGTGATTGGCGGTTTGGGTCGGGCGGAAGGAGCGGTGCTTGGGGCGGCTGTTGTCACCTTGATTGACAAGGGCCTGATCGAACTGGGCCCACCCCGTATCATTCTGGTTGCGGTCATCATGATCGTTGTCACAATCTTTGCGCGCGAGGGACTAACCGGCATCCGTGAGCAATTTCGAGATTTTAGAAAACGCAAGTCAGGAGAGCGCCGTGCCCTCCGTACCGAGAAGGGAGGCGAAGCTATGCCCGAAGAAGCCACCGAAATACACGACAAACAGGAACTTTATTATCGACGCTTCAACAAACGCCTGCGCGACCGGCTCAAGAAGCTGATATCTCCGGAGTTAATCGAGGAACATCGGCTCGACCCGCTTGGCCATCATTCAGACGCACTTGCCCGGGTTCTCAATCATTTTCGACGTGCGGAAATGGCAGATAAATATGTGATACATCGCATGGTTCCTTCAGAAGAACGGTTCCGGGTGATGGCCGTATCCGGCCAACGGGGCATGCCGCCCCGCGTTGTGGATGACCGGGAGTATACAGAAATCAGGGAAGCCTATCATGCGGTCTTCCTGCTCCGTGTGAACGATCTTTTGGAAAGCTGATCATGACAGATATTCGCCTATTCGGTTATTGTGACCCCTTTTCTGCGCAGGCCGGTAAACCGATAAATTTCATGATTTCAGCTGAAGGCACCAGCGAGGTGAGTGCTGAAATTGTGCGTCTTGTTCATGGCGACTTCAACCCTGATGGTCCAGGCTTCATTGAAGAAAGCATCGTAAGCGATGTTCCAGCAAAGCTGCCCGTTAAGCGTCAATACACGCAAAACGGGTCATTTGCGCGGGTCGACGACGCACAAAATCTTCTGGCCCTCGCCAGCCCGCTTACGATCTATGCATTCATCTGGCCGTCCATGCCGCAAGGGGTACGGCAGACGATTATGGGGCGATGGTCGGTTGATAAATCAATGGGCTACGCGTTGGGTATCAACCCGGAAGGTAAGCTTGAGTTTTGGATTGGGGACGGAAAGACAGTCGATCAAGTTACGGCTGACGCTCCGCTCATACCCAAAGTGTGGGTATTGGCCTGCGCAACGTACGACCCAAAATCAGGCAAAGCGCATTTACGCCAGATCGATGTACAGAATTCTTGGAATTCCCATATCGGGCCCGTGTCACCCTATGATCACAATTCCCATGTGAGCGAAAAACTGCGCCCTGTTCCCAAACACAGCGATGCAGATTTTATCATCGCCGGTTCGCATGAAGAAAACCCCGAACGGGGCCGTTTCGTATCCATGTTGTACAATGGCAAGATTGACCGGCCCGGAATTGTTGGGCGTGCTTTAGATGGTGAAGAAATTGACGCCATTAGTAGTGGCAACCAACCGGATGACCCAATTGCTTTTTGGGATACAACAGCCGGGTTCAGCGATACCGGTATCGGATCAACTTTCGAAGACACCGGACCGTATGGGTTGAATGCCCATGGTGTAAACCGGCCCGTGCGTGCGATGACCGGTTGGAACTGGAAAGGTCGTGACGACAGTTTTCGCCTCAACCCTTCTCAATACGGCGGTGTTGCATTTCACGACGATGCGTTGACTGATTGTGCCTGGGAACCGAACATCAGTTGGACACCACCCGCGAATTTAAGATCCGGTGTCTACGCGTTGAAGATCACCTCAGGGGATGCAGTTGACCGGATTCCCGTCATCATCAGACCCGATAAGCCGCGCGCAAAAGTTGCGGTTCAAATGTCAACATTTACGTATCTTGCATATGCCAACGAGCATTTAAGTTTCGATGCCCAAATCGCCCAGGCAATTGTCGCGCATACGCCGGTGATCTCCGGCGATGATCTGGAATACAATAAGCTGCAGGAATTCGGCCTCTCGACCTACGATCACCATTCCGATGGTGCGGGCGTCTGTTTTTCCAGTTGGAAGCGACCCATTGTCAATATCCGCCCCGGCTACCGGATGGCCGGGATGAATTTTCCCTGGGCCTTGCCCGCCGATTTATCTCTGCTCTGGTGGCTGGAACATGCTGGCTATGACTATGATCTGATCACCGATCATGATCTGGACCGGGAAGGCACGGCAGCATTATCGCCTTATAAAACCATCATAAACGTCACCCATCCTGAATATTATTCCGAAACCATGCTGGACGCCACGGAAGAATATCTTACCCAAGGTGGCCGCGTGATGTATCTGGGTGGCAATGGCTATTACTGGGTCACCGCAACCTGTCCTGACGACCCGGCATGCATTGAAGTGCGTAAACTGGATGCGGGCTCGCGGGCTTGGCAGGCAGAAGCTGGAGAAGGTTATCTCGCCTCATCCGGGGAACGTTCCGGTCTTTGGCGTTCAAGGGGGCGGCCCCCGCAAAAACTCGTTGGGTTGGGTTTTACCACTGAAGGGATGGACCGCGCAGAACCCTTCGAGCGCATGCCGGACAGTTTCCATAAACGGGTAGCCTGGATTTTCAAAGGCGTTGGCGATGAAGAACTCATCGGCGATTTTGGCCTGGCCCTTGGCGGTGCCGCCGGTGTTGAACTGGACCGTTACGACCTCGCGCTCGGCACACCACCCCACACATTGTTGTTGGCAGCCTCCATCAATCATACGGATAATTACCCGCTGGTCTCAGAAGAGGTCACTTACGCCTTTCCCGGTCGCGGTGGCAGTCAGGACCCTCAGGTTCGCGGTGATATGATTTATTTCAGCACAGCTAATAACGGGGCAGTATTTGCGGCAGGCTCAATCGCCTGGTCGCAAGCCTTGCCATGTAAAGGCGGCGAGAATAACGTTGGAACCGTGATGCACAATGTTCTGGACGCATTCACAAGCAACGGAGCGCTGCCAGGTTCTCAGTACACTGGAGATGAAAAACTCTGGCGATAATCTGGTGGCGGATAAGAAATGACACCGGACCTGAAGACATTCTCCGGCTTTGTAGCTGAGACCCATGCCCGAGCTCTTGAGACGGACGTGGAGGGTCTTGCCCGGTGGGCGGTTGGTGAGTTATCGCAAACACTTGGCTTTGAATGTGCTTGGTACGGCTGGGCGCAGATACATGAAAATGGCGTCGATATCCATGCAAATGCGTCCTTGGATCTGCCCGACAATTATTACGATTATTGGCAGACAATGGCGGAAGATGACCTTCTCGCTGCGCGGCTTCTGGAGGAACCGGATGTTGTCGCGACCTATGACCGGAATTCCGGCAGGCAAAACGATGGGATGACAAGCCTGTCTGATAAATACGGGTTGCGAAAAATGGCAACCGTCATGAACAACCGTGATGGAAGGCTGGCGTCCTTCTACCTGTCGAGCTACCGGGTTGGCAGGCTGGCGCGTCAATTCTCAGACAGCGAGCAGGAATTTCTCCAATGTGCGGTGGATCAAATTGGCCGGGCGATGAAACTCCATTCACTCGAAACCAACCGTAACACGAAAAACGGCGTCATATCGATTTTGGTCAATGAGGCCGGGGTGGGCATATTGGGCCTTAGAGACCTTCGCGAACAATTGGGCGAAGTCTGGCCGAACTGGAACGGGGATTTATTGCCCAACACACTAAGGTCAGTGGTGCAATCGCCGGGAACGCATTATCTCCCGGACGAGAGCTTGGTCATATTGTGTGAAATTGCGCCAAGCTATCAAGATATGAATTTACGGCGCTTGACGATCCGGAAATTGACACCGCTGGACCTGCTTACGAACAGGGAAACGGAAGTTGCAAGATTGTTGTCAGACGGCAAAAGCCACAAGGAAACTGCTCGGATATTGGGCGTAGCCCCCTCAACGGTACGCAATCAAACCCAATCCATCTACGAAAAAACCGGCGTCAATAATCGGGTCAGTCTGTCGACGCTCTTTACTACGGAATAGCCCTGCATTTACCCACAGTCGGTTCGGTTGTCTCGCTTGGACAATTAATATAATAGGATGACCAAATAGCGACATCATTTAATCGGCCGAAAAAAGCTCGGTAGATCCGCTGATGCAAAGCAATAAACGACTGCTATTGGTTGATTTTGATGAAAAAGGCGGTCTTGTGGTAATCATCATTAGCTGATTCAGTTTTCCCATTGATTTGGGAGATTGATGCGATGCTGGGACCACGTCGGGAATTTCAAGCGGCTTTGTTTTACGAATTCAATCTCGAAGACCATGTGCCTGATGATCATCTATTGCGGTCAATCGTCCGGTTTGTTGATCTTGATGATATGCGTTCGCACTTGCGCCCAATTTACAGTCATATTGGCCGCCCTTCGGTTGATCCTGAGTTGATGATCCGCATGCTGTTGGTGGGATACATCATGGGCATCTGGTCTGAGCGAAGATTGTGCGATGAGGTTCATGTGAACCTTGCTTATCGGTGGTTTTGCCGTCTTGATCTGGGCGATCCTGTTCCTGATCAATCAACCTTCTCCAAGAACCGCCATGGTCGCCTCCTAGAGAGCGATCTGGACTTGTCCCGTATTAATTCCGCATCCTGTTCTCGTTTAACTCGTTTTTCGTTCAAATTTGATGGGCGACATTCCTCCTATTGCTGAGTGTCTTCTGCGGCTGTTGTAAAAGCCGTTGATGTATTGGAACAGGGCGTCGGTTGCTTGCTGTCGTGTTTGCCATGTGCCGCGCCAGATGAGTTCGGCTTTGAGTGTTTTGAAGAACGTCTCGACCACGGCGTTGTCCCAGCAATTGCCTTTTCGGCTCATGGACACTTTAAACTTCAGTTCACGCATTCGTTTTTGATAATCATGAGAGCAGTATTGACTGCCACGGTCCGTATGATGAATGCAGCCCGGCGGTGGGTTTCGAAGGGCCAAAGCCCGGTTGAGAGCCTGCAATGCCAAGTCTTTCTTCAACCGGTTGCTGACAGCCCAACCCACCACACGGCGTGAATGTAGATCGATCATCACTGCCAGATACAGCCAGCCCTCACGGGTCCAGATGTAGCTGATGTCACCTGCCCATTTCTGGTTGGGTTTATCCGCTTGGAAGTTCCGCCCCAGCAAGTTAGGCGCAATGTTGAAGCGGTGATTGCTATCGGTCGTAGCTTTGTATTTGCGTGTTCTGACCACTCGAATGCCGTTGTCGCGCATCAGGCGGCCAACACGGCGGTGACCAATAGCAAGGCCGGCTTCCTTCAACTCCTGCGTCATTCTCGGGCGACCATAACTGCCAAGGCTCAAGTGATGCTGTTCACGGATGTGCGCCAGAACCACCATGTCATCGCGCTGCCGTTGACTAACAGGGCGGTTGTGCCAGGCACGATAACCACGCGATGTAACATTCAGAATATGGCAAAGCCGATCCACCGGAACGTGTTTCCTGTGTTCTTCGACAAACGCAAATCTCACTTGCTTTGACCCGCGAAGAACACTGTTGCCTTCTTTAATATCTCCCTCTCCTCCGTGAGGAGACGAACCTCTCTGCGAAGCCGCTCATTCTCTTTGGCCAGATCAATATCAACCGATGGTGGAAGGTCATCAGGCCGGGATTGTTGTATCCATTTCGATAACGTCGAAAAGCCGACCCCCAAATCTGATGCCACTTGTTTCCGGGTAAGTCCGCTGGTCAGCGCAATACGCACCGCTTCACGCTTGAATTCGTCTGTGTGGCCTCGTGCCATAATAGTTCTCCTTGATGGGATTAATCCAATTCAAGGACACGGAACCAAACCGTGACAAGTCCAGTTCCAGACTCGATTTTGATGGCAGCCTGAACATAACCTGTGTCCGACGCATCGACCCGCGGATACCAGACAAGTAGGGTTTGTCCGCTTGGGTCTGTTTCATCAACCTCTACGCGCCCTTCGCCTTTGGTGTCTTCAAGCAGGAGTTCTGAAACTGATGCCAACATGTCTGTCGTAATGTAGACACGACAGTCTTCGGCAATTGCATCAAGAGCAGCTTTGCGCTTCTTGTTCGACAAAGCCGCCAACTCGGCAGGCAATGCTGGGTGTCCCAGATCGTCTCGGAACACGGTGACGTCGATGTCTTCCGAAAATCGATTGATTAGACCAT
Source organism: uncultured Rhizobiaceae bacterium (assembly GCA_951813045.1). GTDB lineage: Bacteria > Pseudomonadota > Alphaproteobacteria > Rhizobiales > Rhizobiaceae > Pseudahrensia. Next base: position 3,649,302 of record CATOTF010000002.1, on the reverse strand, counting down.
AAGCTTTCGAAAGGGATGTACCGCCTTTGAAGAGAAGCCGTGGACCGCTTTTGGGGAGTCGATGATAGAGCGTGTTGAGCGTCCAGCAGACCCAGAAGTCTTTTTCTATATTGATAAGTGGTGCGCCAAGGCGCTGTGCAGTTGTCAGAAAGAGGTCAGCTCGATCCGAAGCACGAGCGCTAATGATTTCCAGAAATCCTTCATTGCTCATGTTCAGGCAACCCGATCATAGAGAGCAAGAGGTTTGCGAAGAATTTCCTGCATCCAAATCGGCATAGCGGATAGGCCGGTTTTTAGATCGTCGGCCAGTTTCATGCCATTTTTCTTGTCACGCAGAAGCTTCTGGACGGTCTCGTCTATCTTCAATTTTTCCACATCGCTTGCCATCACGTCATGCAGCCAGTGGAGAGCCTGGACGAGATACATACCAGGCCGTCCGGCCCAATAAAGCCGACTAGGTGCAGCATTCTTAAAGACGATCTTCTGATTGCCCAAGGTTATGGGTTTGAGGCGCGCATCGACAAGGATTTCGATCTTTGCAGGGACTGCGTTTGTGAGACCCAATTCATTGGCTGCTGTCATTCCGTCTATGAGGCATCGGACCTTGTCTCGGCGTGCTACCGCGTCGATCACGGCGCGGTAGTCTGGCACAGTTGGTTTTCCGGTCAGGCTATTTAAAGATGGTTTATCGTAGAGTCCGCGTTCGATGCGGCGCAATTGACTGATCTTGACCATGCGCTGAAGTGCTTTGTCCACCGCATCACGACCGCCGATGTCAGCGAAGTCGCCAGGCGTCCACACTTTTCCTGGCGTGTTTGAGACGCGTTCCAGAACGCGTTCGGGCAGGGATTTTTGTATGTTTATACTCATCATGTCCGAAATATGTCACATTTTTCGGACAAATGCGAGTCCGAAGTTTGCAGCATATTTCGGACTCAGAGAAGCCGCGTGCTTGACGGTTACTAGAGCCGTCTAAGCGAATTGCTCAATCTAAATCTTTACCCATTCCATGAAATCAGACCGCCGCTCGTAGACCTTCGTGAGCGCATCTTTAACCACTGATGGCCGTCCGGAAACATTAATAACGAGAGTGTCCATCGCCCGCGTTAGAGGGATCATCACCCATTGGGCTGCAAACGCGGCCGCAAGTTCTTCCTTCGTATCAAACAATCCGCCAAGGTCTTGCGGTGAAGCTAGCCAGCTCTGGTATTTATACTCAAAAAGGTCATCAAACGCGTAGTTGATAACGCTCCAGCCTTCAAGGCCACGGCAAGAATCGTACTGGACGATGCGCAGGGCATCTCTGTCGGTGGGATAGTAATCACGGACATCAGATGAGGATGCGTCCCAGACAATACCGCCGCCTTGCTGGATTGCACGACCTGGCACAGAATATGTCTCCTGTTCATCGTGAATAACAAGCGACGGTGGTACGCAAGCTAGTAGGTCAACTGGGTAGTTACCCAGTTCTGCCGCTTCGGCGCATATTTGGTCTACAAGCGCAGTATGTCCGGCCATATCACCTTCAACGATGATGACGCGGCCGCCATTGGCGTCGGGGTTTGGTTCGAGATCCCAATTTTGAAGACCCAAAGCTTCGGCACAATCGGCAACGAAATGTGCAAGATTTGCTTTCATCCGCAAGCAACGGCGTAGTCGGCGGGGACGTAATTTTTCTGGCGCGAGTCCTGAAGACCAGTCGGCGACAGAAGCGCGCACATATTGGTCGACACCGTCAGCCACGACGATGCGGTCCGGCTGATATACGGCACGCAGTATGTCGATCTCATTTGAAGGCCAGTCCTGTCCTTCATCAACAAAGATTACATCCCATAGAAAGTCGTTCGCGTTGTTTTCAACCGCGCCGTCGAGGTCGTCCTGTGAAACGGCCCCGCTACGAATGTAGTCGAGCAATGTGTCTTTGTGCTTCTCGTAGTTCTCCAGAAAGCCATCATAAGTTTGGATGACACCGAGTTCGTGCATCAACCGTCCGATAAACGCATGGACGGTGTCGATGCTGATACCACCCTTTTCGATTTGCCGTGGTACACCGAGCAGCGCCATCGTCCGCCTCATGTCTGCCACAAGAGCCTTGTTATAGGTCAGCATGAGCGAGCGCATTTGCTTATTGTCATAGGCGCGATATGCCATCTGTAGAAGAATGACCGTCTTTCCGACCCCTCCCCGTCCGCGAACGACTATTTGTTTTTTCGTTAGGTCATCGAGCCACGCTTCCGGTAACGCTGCTTTGGCGATACGGTCCATACGTCTACGGTCAAGGGGCGTAGGTTCTAATGTCTGGAGCAACGGCGAATCTGGCGAAAGAATAGACCTAAAAACCTCGTCGGAACCAAAGTTGAGGGTCACGCGGCGATCATTGTTTGCCGGAGACGAAATCTGACCGAGAATATTAAGGACACGCTCGAAACTCGCGTCGGCGCCGAAGCAATTGTGGGGCCGTTTAGGCAGGTCGGCTTCAGAAAGTCCGGATAAGAAGATTACATCCTGGATGTAGAGTTTTGGAACGCCGTTGCCGGCCAGATACTTCTTCATTTCAAACATCTGGTTACGATTTTTCTCGGTGACGCACTCCCAACCGCGCGGGTACCTAACCAAAGCGATTTTGTCATCGAGCACTAAATCGCTTCGCGATAGTTGGGGCGCGTTGTTTGGTTTTGTATTGACTATGTCAGATTTGCTGTTGGGGAGTTGATCGCGGTTCCTTTGTCTCGAGGTGCTTTTGCCTCGATTGACGGAGGATTTTTCCCATGACCATTCAGACATTGCCCCGGACGCCGACTTCCACAACGCCGCTTCGTGCCCGCATGATTTCGGATATGAAAGGGCGCAATCTGGGTAAGGCATCGCAGACCAGTCACCTGCGCGCCTGCAAGCGTTTTGCAGCCTGGCTCAATCGTTCTCCCGACACGGCAACACCCGATGATGTGAAGCACTTTCAGGAATATCTGATCGAGAGTGGCGCGAGCATTTGCACGCGCAACCAGACCATGACCGGCGTAAAGTTTCTGTTCCGGGTGACGCTGCGGCGACACGATTTGGTGGCGGAGATATTCAGCCTCAAGGAGCCAGTAAAGGTGCCGCTGGTTCTCAGTAAGGAGGAAGTGAAGCGTATTCTGGCCATGGCACCGAGCCTGAAGGCGAAGGTGATGTTATCACTGGCTTACGGTTGCGGGCTACGTGCAGGCGAAGTTGTTCGACTTAAAGTCGGCGATATAGACAGCGCCCAAAACATCATCCGCATTGTGCAGGCTAAGGGGCGCAAGGATCGCAACGTTATGTTGCCTTCCGATATTCTGGGCCTGCTGCGCGACTGGTGGAAAGAACGCCCAACCGGTCAGGATAAGAGTATCGCACGTGAAGACCGTTTGATATTTCCAGGATATAACGGAAAGCACCTTTCTTCCCGCCAGATCTCGCGATTGTTCAAGCAAGCAGCGCGGGCCGCCGGGATCACCAAGCCCGTTACATTGCACACGTTGCGGCATTCGTTTGCAACGCATTTGCTGGAGAGTGGTGTGGACATCCGGGTCATTCAGGCACTGCTGGGTCATACCAAGCTCACAACAACGGCGCGTTATGCAAGCGTTGCCACTGGAATGATTGCAGCTGTGGAAAGCCCATTGGATAATCTGAATGGGGTCAAACGCAAAAGGACCAAACGCAAGTCCTCATAATCTGCCTTGCCCCGTCCATCTTTTGGTCGCGGTCCTCGCATTCATCATCGCCGGGGCTCGTCCAACGCCTCTTGTCTGGAGGTTGCGGATATCTTCCGCGACCATGGTGCTGCGTGGCGCGCGGCTAATGCCGGGCGCATCAGCCTGAACCAATTGAAAGTGATGTCAGCGATTGAACGCTGCCGCACGGCCGCGCTCGGCGGTCATGTTACGCGTTGCGAAGACTGCACCCACGAGCACATCGCCTACAACTCATGCCGGAACAGACACTGTCCAAAATGCCAGGCGAGTGCTGCAAAGGCATGGCTGGTCGCACGAGAGGCCGAACTGTTGCCTGTGAGGTATTTCCATCTCGTCTTCACGTTGCCAAAGCCAATCGCTGACATCGCGCGCCAAAACAAACCGGAGATCTACAATCTGCTGATGCGGATCAGTGCAGACACGGTGATCAAAATCGCCTCCGATCCAAAACATCTCGGTGCGCAAGTTGGCATCACCTCGGTACTGCACACATGGGGATCGGCGATGACGCACCACCCGCACGTCCACATGATCGTACCGGGCGGCGGACTATCACCGGATCGGAGCGCATGGATAGCGAGCCGGAAGAACTTCTTCCTGTCCGTGCGTGTTCTGTCTCGCTTGTACCGGCGTCTCATTTTGGAAGAACTGGTCAGGTTGCACAACGCCGGGAAGATGCGTTTCTTTGGCGATCACGCCCACCTTGTCAATAAGCCCGCCTTTGATGCTTTCCTCAAACCTTTGCGCAAAATCGAATGGGTCGTTTATGCCAAGGAGCCATTTGCCGGACCTAAAGCGGTGCTGGCATATCTGTCGCGCTATACCCACCGGGTTGCGATCTCAAATAGTCGCCTGATCCGTTTCGACGCAAATCATGTCACTTTCCGCGTCAAGGATTACCGCGTCGATGGTCCCCCGAACGCAAGGTGCAGACACAAAACCATGACCCTCAAGACCGATGAGTTCATTCGGCGGTTCCTGATCCATGTCCTGCCAAAAGGCCAGCATCGCATCCGCCATTACGGCTTCTTGGGAAACGGCAATCGAGCCAACAATATCACCCTGATCAGGAACCTGCTCAAAGCCAAAGCGCCAGACACGGATCATGATAATGGCGATCCCGTCGAAGGTGCCGATGAACAACCCCGTGTTCTTGCATTGCCCTGCCCATGCTGCGGCGGACGATTGATCATCGGCAAGGCTTTCGCGCCTAAACAGCAACCAAGAGCACCACCAAAATCAAAGAAGACCGCCGCATGACAATCCAAATCATGGCCCAGAACACGGCGCGCGCATATCAGCAGACCTGCCTAACCGTCCGCCGAATGGCAGACGACACTGCCGATATGTGCAAAACAAACGGCAGAACCAAAACGCTATGCCCCGATCTGCCTAAACGGAAGAAACCGAGGCGAAATCGTGCCCAAATGGCCTCCAAAACCGGCATCAGTTCGGTGGTAACTCTACCCTGTCAGACAATCCAAACCCCACAATGCCGCCCAAATCCCCATAGAACCCGCTGAACCATCTCAGCTAAACCTCATGCGATTCCGTGCTTGAGCGCTTCTCCGACGCCAGACAATCACTACCCGCGACTCAAAATTCGAGCGTGGCGTCCGAGAAACCTGCATCAAACCGGACTCCCGTTGCATCATGGGACTTCGCTTCAATCACCAGCGCAAAACTCCTGACCGAAGCCCGGCGTGGAACAAAAGGCTCGCCTTCGCGTGGATAGAACTTGTACTCAACATCGAATTCTCGCGGTTCGACAAAATGTCCGACCACAAACAAGTCGATGTCTTCAATAGGATGGCCATAAAGCTTAGCCACCTTACGTGGTGGGCGTGTGAACTTCAATCATCGTTGATTGTCAAATTAGAGCGGAGTGAATTCAAAGCCGACATTCAATTTGGCGTGGTATTTTGCAACACAAATGGCCGAGTTGGGGACAAAGTTACTATGCCGATCATGCTAAATTGTGCTGACTGCGACAAGCTTGTTGTTATCGCTATGCGCCCCCAATTGGACATTGGGTTTAACTAGCTGCATTCCAAAAGCGGACCTAGAAACTGCGTACTCGGACGGCCACTTTTTTCGGCAGTATGGAAGCGTCAGGTTAACAGGCTAGACCGCGTGAGTTTGACCGCACAAATTCAGTCCAACTGGGTATCAGGAACCTCTAAGGGCGTATCACTTGCGAGTCTTGCCGCAAGGTGGATGAGAATGATGATCATCGCCACGGGAACGACGACTGATATCCAGACCATTGGAATGCCAAGCGTGTCAGCGGTGAGGCCGGATTGGCGGGCGAGATATCCCTTGGCGAATCCACCTTTCAAGCCAACGAAACAAAAGTAAACAACAGGCAAAACAAAGATGAGCACCGCTAGCGTCTGGATGGCTTCAGCAACGAAACCCAAAATGTTCGGGCGCTGTGGCCAAACACTTTCCATTAGAACGGCATCTGAACGGGTTTTAAAGGACAGAGTCGCGCCTAACAGGCCAGTCCACACCATCGCGTAACGAGCAACGTCTTCCGTCCATACTGGGGGCGATGAAAACACATAGCGCGCAATGATCTGAATCATGACGGTCATGAACATCAGAGATACGGTCAGAATTGCAACATTCCGAACGACCCTGTGGATCCAATTGCTGGTCTTGATAATCATAGCGCGCATGGTGCGATCCTCATGGAATTGGGGAGGCGGACCACACTGGTCCGCCTCCTTTTCATCAGCGGTTGCCGTCAGAAAGATCGGTCCACGCCTTGACGTCTTCAGATGGCATCAACCCAGAATCGTAGACTGGTTTGGAAGCCTCGCGGAAGGCGGCTCGCTCTTCATTGGTCAAGCGTTGTACCGTAACACCTTTCTCCTCAAGGGCTTTCAGCCCTGACACAGATGCTTTGCTCAACCACTCGCGGTTGGCAGCATCAGCAGCCTTAACCGCCGCGTCCACTGATTTGCGTTCAGCGTCGGACAGACCATCATACCAAGCTTTCGATACGATGACCGCACGCATTGGAATGATGACTCCAGCATCAGAGAAGTTTCGCACGAAATCTGTTTGGCCAAACAGAACCGGCACAAACGGAGAGTTGAGGTAACCATCGATCACGCCGGTTTGTAGACCGGCTGGAACTTCGCCCCACGGTACAATCGTGCCAGAAGACCCCCACGCTTTGTACATGGCAATCTGGGCATCATCCAGCGCGCGCATCCTCAGTTTTGCCATATCGGCAGGCTTACGAACCGCTGCTTTCGTTGTGATGATTCCCGACGATGGTCCAATCGGAACCAGGGCGACAGCCAACGCGTCCTGCTTGGCAAGATTGGCGTTCACTTTGTCGAAGACTTTGCCCGCTTCAATACTGCGGTCCATGTGCGCTGCATCATCAAAAATGTAGGGCAAACGAACGCCGTAGATGAACGGATCAACTTGCGCGATGGCGCGAACATCTGAAAGCGAGACTTCCAGAAGCCCGGTCGACACTTGGTCGAATTTTTCTGACTCGTTGCCCACGGAACCGCGAGGCATCTCCCGCACCTCCATGCCGGCAGCCTTGAGTGCATTGCCAAATGTGTAGGCCCAGACATAGGAGCCTGATTGTTTGAGGTCCGGCTTACCGTCCAGCGCAATCTTAACTTCTGCAGACGCGGAAGTTGTGAACGCCAGCAGGGCTGCCAGTGCGAGTGATTTGAGTTTCATGATATTCCTCCATGGTTTGGTTTAGGTGACTGAAAATCCGAACAGGCGCGGCAATGTCAGGCTGATCTCGGGCCAGTAGACCAAAGCCAGCAACAACAACACTTGAACGATGATGAATGGCAAAACGGCATAAGCCAGTCGCCAATAGTTGAGAGATGTAAGCGCCGCCACGACAACGAGACATTTCCCCAAAGGTGGGGTTATCAACCCCACGCATAGATTAAAGCAAAGCACGATACCCAGTTGGATCGGGCTGATCCCCTGATCGAGCGCCTGCGGGGCGAAAAGTGGGATGAGAAGTGTCAGCGCGACGGGGGTGTCCATGAACATTCCCGCGATCAGAAAGATGACGACAAGGAAGAACAGGTAGCGCGTGCCGGTCAGTCCGAAGGATTCAACCCAACTAGCCAGTGCCTGGGACCATCCCAGTTGTCCAGCGAGATAACCCAAGACGGAAATGGCAGCTAGAATGATAAAGATCGTACCCGTCATGCGGGCGGTCGCCTCAAGGGCGTCCATCAGCATTTTTCGGTTGAGGCCGTTGTAGAATTGACCTGCCAGCAGCGCGAAAAGAACGGCAATGGCCGAGCCTTCGGTTGGTGTTGCCAGTCCCAGCACAAGCGAGCCCAAAATCACGACCGGCAGACAAAGCGCGGGCCCAGCGTTTATGAGACTCGGCAAAAAACGTGGCAGATCATCGGAGGCACCACCGGGGTGGTTTTTAGCTTTCGCAATGAATGCGTTCACCAGCATCAATCCTGCTGCTAGCAGCAATCCGGGAATTACGCCGGCCACGAAAAGAGCAGCAACCGATGCCCCCGTTAAGCCGCCATAGATAATCATGATGATTGATGGCGGAATGATAGGGCCGATCATGGATGAGGCCGCTGTGATTGCGCCCGCATAATAGGGATCGTATCCACGCGCCTTCATCTCGGGCACGAAGGTGCGTGAGAGGGCGGCGCTGTCGGCAATGGCTGAACCGGAAATGCCGGCGAAAAACACGCTTGTGAGAATGTTGACGTGGCCCAACCCACCACGAAACCGGCCGACCATGGCCATCGCAAAATCTATCAAGCTGCGCGTGACCCCGGCGCGGCTCATGATCTCCGCCGTCAAAATGAAAAGCGGCATTGCCATGAACGCAAAAACGTCAAGCTGAGCGAAAATGCGTTGAGGCAAGACTGACAAGAATTGTGTCTTACCGACAGCAACAAAGGTCAAAACGGATACCGCTCCCATAAGGTAGGCAAACGCAGTACCGCTAATCAGCAGAATGATGAAAATGATCGGAATTGCCCACATTGTGCTACACCGCCGTTCGCATGGAAGACGGTTCAAACCGCTCAACGTCTTCGAAAATCGGGGGGTGGGTCACGATTGACTGCAAATTCACTTCTGAAGACAAAAGAGTTGCGAAATCAGGCACAGGACGGCTCGTATTAGTCGACTTCACAAAAAGCGTTTCCATCGCCTTTGCTGCTGCAAGCAAGCCTTCATCGCCCCTTACCGGCCCGATCATTTGTATCCCGAACGGCATTCCGTGAGGGTCAAGCCCGCATGGCAGCGTTATGGCCGGGCCTCCGGTAAGTGAGCCGCGGTAAGCCAATGCCAACCAGCGATAGTAGACATCCATAGATTGTCCATCGATGTTGGTCGGGTGCGATTGCGTCCATGGAAAGGGTGGCACTGGAGAGGTTGGCAGCAAGATGACGTCAACGTCGCGCATCACCTCATTGAATTTACGCAAGATTCGTGTCTGCTCGGCATGCGCCCACGCTCTATCCGCAAGCGTCATGTTGCGGCCTATCGCAACATTGTCCGCAATGTGTGGACCGAAATCTGTTGGCGATGAATCGAGTGCTTCTGCGAAGGCGGCAGTGAAGCTTTCAGCCCGCAAGACATCGAAAACGCGGTCCATGCCACCTAAATTGAGATCAACCGGGCGACACTCATTGCAGTGGGGTCTTAGATAATCAATTCGAGATTGAAAGGTCTTGCGAATATCCTGATCAACCGGCACGCCGCCGAAATCTTCGCTGTACCCCACCCGAAGAGAGCTGAGGTCGACTTCACCTAGGGATGAGAACCGACCTGCTTCAGATGGTGCAGACAAAGGATCGTCGGGGTCATCTCCCTGACAAACATTTAGCATCAGAATAATGTCATCTACCGTTCGAGCCATGGGGCCGAGTACCGAAATACAGGACCAACCCAGTGGACGTGTAGGATGAGCGATGACATCGACAGATGGACGATAACCAACGACGCCGCAAAGCGCGGCTGGCAGTCGGAGCGATCCACCAGTGTCCGACCCTGTACACAAGGGGAGAAGATTTGCGGCTAAAGCTGCTGCCGATCCGCCTGAAGAACCGCCTGCGATCAAATTCGGATCGAAGGGGTTGCCGGTCGCACCCCATACCGGATTGCGGCTATTACCACCTGCGCCTAATTCAGGAACGTTCGTTTTTGCAAGAATGATCGCGCCAGCAGTGCGCAGACGTGCCACCATTGGCAGGTCACGGTCAGGCACGTTGCTCCGTGCGCGAATGCTTCCATGCGTGGTCAATAAGCCTTGTGTATCTTGCAGGTCCTTGATGCCAACAGGCAAGCCGTCGAGCGGTCCCTTGGGGGTTCCAGCTTTCCAGCGTAAATCTGATTGTGATGCCTCGACAATCGCACGTTCGGAATCGATCGCGGTCAAGGCATTTATCTTCGGATTGATCAGGGAGATGTGATCCAGACAGGTCGTCAAATACTTGGAAGGCGTCAAACCTCGGTCTTTAAAGGACGCCAGCACCTCACAAGCAGATAGGGAAAGCACCGTTGGTCCGCTCATTGTGAGCCCATTAGGGCGATAATCGTCGCTATAGACACGTCAGCCCTCCCAAGCTTTGCATCTTGTTATGATAATGGAATAAACTTGCCTTCAATAATGAAGTATGGGCAGCGAATCTTAACCAAAAGGAATGGTTTTCAATTCCTCTATGGTTTGCTGAAGGCATTTGAGAAAAAGAGATGGCGTACCATTCTGCGCCATATTGTCGTCGCGCCAGAAGCAATGAGCTTCGGACAGCATACCGCGTGTATCCAGTGGCAACACTGAAACGTCGCCCCGGATGCTGTGAGCTTGCGCAAGACGTTGCGGCATGAACCCCAAAGTTGGCATTGCGCGAAACAGTTCCAGGTTCAATGCCAGCGAAACCGAAGCAATCGTATTGCTGGGCGGCGCCAAACCATTCGCAGCAAAAAGCGCATCGACGGCGCGCCGCGCAACTGAATTTGCTTGTGGAAAAATCCATGGAAACTGAATTGTGTCAGACCAAGACAAGTTCTCCTGCATCGTGAGCGGATGATCTCGTCCCGCTACAACGATAACGGGCTCTGAAAATAAGGTCATCTGATCGACGCCTTCTAACTCTTGCGGTTGCCATATCCGTGCGATCAAAAGATCCAAAGCGCCGCTCTTGAGCATGGGCAGTAGCTCGACGAAATGCCCTTCGGTGACTGAAACGCTTGCATGTGGCGCACCACGTTTGAAAAGTTCAATTGTCTTGGGCAAAAGTGTTGGGGCAACTGAACTGACCGCACCAATCGACACAGACCCCGTAACCCCACTGGCCATAGCGTCAATGTCGAACGATGCCCTGTCTATCTGACTGAGGACCTGTTTGGCGTGATCCGCCAAACGATTTCCTATCGGGGTCAGATAAAGCCTGTTTCGATCCCTAGTGACAACGGGAACGCCAACAATTTTCTCCAGCTCCGCAATCTGCTTCGATACTGCCGGTTGGGTGACATTTAGCGATTCTGATACGCGCGCAACCAACTTCAGATCGGCCAACGCGGCAATGATCCGCAGATGGCGCAGGGTAATCGAGTTATGGAAATCGTTACGCGGAATGGTCTGGTATCCAAGACTGTGAGGTGCAGACAGGATGTCACAATATTGTTGGCGAGAAAACCCAATCGCAGCTCCCCTTCGTTCATGACGAGCTTGATCCGAAGCCAACCCGTTTGTCTGCTGAACGGCCACAGACGGCACGACAGGTCTGCATCCAGTTGTTTTTGTAGCTTGCGAACGCCATGCACATGGTTCAATCGCCGCGCGAAGCTCTTGGGGATCGGCACGATGCGATAATGCTTGCCCTTGTTCTTACCGCGCTTCTTGAGTGTGCGAAATACAAGAAACCCATCCTCGATATCAACACGCATGAAATCCAGTTGCATTGCTTCGCTCGGCCTGCATCCCGTCCAGAAGATGGTTTCGCAAAAGGTGCGGTCTGAGGGTTTTGTCAAGATCGGCAGGGCGTTGTAATACCGCTTGCGTTCACGCTCATTGAGATATTTGCGTTCTCCGTAATCGGAAAACAGGCTTGTTGAAACGCTGTCGCAATGCCTCGTCTGCATCGGCTTTCCTCCCAATGTGTTACGATCCGTGCTTTACAGACTGGGCTAGTCAGTAACACGGGTCACACACCTGTAGATTTTGGCCGATTGCTTGGGTTTGGGCGATATTCTTGCGCTCGCCTCAGTTCCAACATGGTAGTTATTTACACAGTTAAATCAAGATGTTTTACAGTTTAGCCCATTTTGTAAAGCTCCAAACGCATCCCAAATCAGGCGTAAAACCACCCTCACAAAGGCACTGCGCGTGATCGTGTTTTCAATGTTGATTGGGGGTATGTTCGCACCATCTGCATACGCAGGCACGACTACAGCAGATTTTTTAAAGTGGGAGCGGAAGGCTCAAGTGTCGTTTCTGCACAACGCCTTTAGTATGGCGGGTGTTATTGCATCACAGCGACCCGCGAACATCTGGTGAAGCACTTGCACCACAATGTGGATTGGATGCGCTTCCACAAGATTGAAGAAATGGCGCAGCAACGGACCGAGCAGGAAATGACCGATTGGCAGCAAAGCTATCATACGCGCCTTGCGGAAGCCCGGCAGATCATCCTGCGTGAAGTCCACGGCAATATATTGGAACCGCCTAAACCTGCAGGGATTGAGAACATTCCCAATCTCCAGGCTCTGGACGTCAAGGCTGATCAACGCATCCGACTGGACCATGAACACCGATTGGCGGTCATCAAACAGGACGAGCTCGACCAGTATCAAGAGCTTCAAAACACCGTGCGCGGGCGCAACAGGCTGAGAGGTCAAGCGACCGAAGAGTTTAATCACACCAACAAACAGGTTCCCAAGCAGGTCCGACCCGGGCCCAGCCGTTCCTAAACATGCATCGCAGATCACCAACCGTCATGAAAAAGGAGATTACCCCATGACAAATGCAGAAACCGACCGCCAGCAGTCCATCACAGCAGCCCGTGAAAGCTTCTCCGGCAGAACCCTGACAAAGGGCCAGTTCAGTGAGGCCTGGGCCATCAGCGGCGTTATCAATCGCGAAATCCATAAATCCGGTTCATTCCGCGAAAAACTCACAGATTACGCTCATGCCTATGCCCGTTCCGAGAAATTCGATGCGCTACGTGGCGAAACAATCCTGCGGGATATCTATACAGGCCGTTTCGGCCAGAGCATGAACCAAACCCGTGAAGGACTGGTGGAACGGGAGAATAACCTCCCCGCTGACATACAGGCGCATGCACTGCACTCCGCAGAAATGGTGGGAAGCTTGATCCGGGAAGGTCAAACTCAACCCTTCTATCAAGCCTATGACGCCGCAGCCGTCAAACTCGCCGATGAGATGAAGATTACCCAGTCTGGAGCCAAAGCTCAGATGAAAGAAGCCTTCAAAACTACCCATGGCCGCGACTTATACGAAGCGGGCAAGGAATTGGAAGACGCCTACCACAAGCCGGTGCGTGAGGCGGAAATCGCCTCCCGCAAGGCCGAGAAGCTTGAGGCCCGCCCTCAAAATTACACCAAGAACAGAAGCATGGCCTGACGTCCATAACAGTAACGCTGCATCATAAAGCTTGCATCGATCCAGTGATATACAGTAATATGTTCTCTTTTTGTTCTAAAGATATGAAAAGGAGAACAAAACAACAGATGAGATAAACAACAGACGAAAGGAGCAGCAATGCCCCCCACAAAACAAAAGCACAAACCGCCTTCATTGGCCTCACAACTCCCGGCCAAACAGCCGAACGTCCACAGTCAGCGACTGTTCGATTGGGAGGAATGGCTGCCCTATCTGGATGAGTTTGAAGGAACTGAGGCCCAGAAAAAAGAGTTCATTGAAACGCTTTGGGTCATCATTCAGGGGTTTGTTGACCTAAAATGGCAGTTGGGTTCTGATCCGATGGCCGGGGATTTACAACTTTCGAGTTCTCAACCGGCAGACTCACACCACAGTGGCTCGCCACCCTTGAGTTCCCAACTCTGTGGGCAGAATTTTGACCTTTCTGCCGTTTTGATGGCCGCTGTGGTACAATCAAAGGTCACCGAACAAACCAGGATTACACAACAAAACCCAAAGGAGGACGTATGACAGATCAGAAAACTAAATCCCAAATGGCCCAAACAAAGAAAGCCATTATTTATTGCCGTGTGTCATCCAAAGGTCAGCAAGAAGATGGCCACGGTCTTGAAAGCCAGGAGACCCGTTGTCGGCAATATGCATCTGCTAAGGGATATGAGGTCGTCGCGACATTCCCTGACACCATTACCGGCGGTGGTGATTTTATGAAGCGTCCCGGCATGGTGGCACTGTTATCCTTTCTGGACGCCCAGCCTGACGAACGTTTTGTCGTCATCTTTGATGATCTCAAGCGCTTTGCCCGTGATCGGGATTTCCATTCTGCATTTGCGTAAAGCCTTCCAGATCAGACATGCGCAAGTTGAATGCCTGAACTTCAAGTTTGAAGATACGCCAGAAGGCGAGTTCATTGAAGCCATTATGGCGGCTCAGGGACATCTGGAACGTCAACAGAATGGGCGACAGGTTGCTCAGAAGATGAAAGCACGGATGCAATCGGGCTATTGGATACACAATGCCTCCATTGGCTATAAATACGAGACCATCAAAGGCCGTGGTAAAATGCTGGTTCCCAATCCGCCCTTCGACGCCATTATCCGTGAAGGATTTGAAGGCTATGCCTCAGGCCGCTTTCAATCTCAGGTCGAGGTTAAACGTTTTTTCGAAACCTTCCCTGACTTCCCGCGCAACAAATACGGTGAGGTCAGGCAGCAGCGTGTCACAGACATTCTAACCCATACCATCTACACCGGCTTTATCTGCAGTGAGAACTACGGCCTTAACTGGCTGGAAGGACAGCATGAAGGTCTCATATCGCTGGAAACCTTCGACAAGGTGCAAACGAGACGTAAGGGCGTTGCCAAGGCACCTAAACGCAAAGATATCGGTGATGCCTTCGCCCTGCGCGGCATGGTGGCCTGTGGCTGTTGCAGCGTTCCTCTGCGTTCTTCCATCACAAAGGGCAATGGCGGCGATTATCCCTATTATCTCTGCCAAACCAAAACCTGCGATGCCTATGGCAAGTCCATTGCCCGCGACAAGGTTGAAAGTGAAGTTGGTGCGCTCATCAAAGAGCTACAGCCCACACAAGGCTTGATAACGCTCGCCACAGCAATGTTTGCTCATGCATGGAACCAACGGCGCGAACAAGCAAAAGACATCATCACCACCGGCAAACGGCAGATTGAGACCATCGAAAAGCAGATCGAATCTCTCCTCGCCCGTATCATGCAAACAACCAATATGACCGTCATTGGCACCTATGAAGACAAGATCAGCCAGCTCGAACACCAAAAGCTTCTGCTGACCGAAAAACTCCACAAGCAAGCCGAGCCAAAAGGAACATCGCAAGAAAAACTAGAACCAGTCCTTCAATTCCTCGCAAACCCTTGGAAACTATGGGAAAGTGGTCACACCGCAGTACGTCAAACCATCCTCAAACTGGCCTTCACAGACCGCATTCAATATGATCGAAATACAGGACCTAGAACCCCACAATTAGCCTTACCATTCAAGGTGTTAGGGGGTGTTTCAAAGGACCGAGTCCTTTGTGGTGCCCAGAAGAGGACTCGAACCTCCACTTCCATACAGAAACTAGCACCTGAAGCTAGCGCGTCTACCAGTTCCGCCACCTGGGCATCAGGAGCTTGAGGGCGGTTTAGGGCGGGTTGGGATTTCTGTCAAATGAAAATTGAACTTCGAATGTAACAGTCATAATGTCTCTGCATAAACCAATTTGTGTAGGGAAATCTAACCGCGTTTCGGATCTATCTAGCTTCTCCGAGGTAAATTGCTTTATTTTGGTCTATGCGCACTTTCGCGCTTTGGCCTTTGGCGCTAGTAAAGTCGACAATTATCCCGTGTGGCATTTGTCAGGAGCCGCTTTATGCATTCGACCCTTCCTCTTGTAACCGTATTTGGCGGATCTGGCTTTCTGGGACGCTATGTCGTGCGTGCGCTTGCTGCAAAGGGCTACCGTGTGCGGGTTGCCTGCCGCAGGCCAGATCTTGCCGGGCATCTTCAACCATTGGGAAATGTTGGTCAGATTCAACTGGTTCAAGCTAATTTAAGATACCGTTGGTCGATCGACCGTGCAGTCGATGGGGCAGATGCCGTTGTAAATCTCGTGGGCATTTTAGCTGAAAGCGGCAAGCAGAAATTTAACAGTCTTCAGGCGCGAGGTGCCGGTTGGGTTTCACAGGCGGCGTGCGCGGACGGTGCCAGAATGGTGCAAGTATCAGCGATTGGTGCCAATGAAGCATCCAACGCCGATTATGCCCGAACAAAGGCCGAAGGCGAGCAGGCGGTATTGGCGGAATCTCCCGATGCCATAATCCTGCGCCCCTCGATTATTTTTGGCCCCGAAGATCAATTCTTTAACCGTTTTGCGGCGATGGCGACAATGGCACCTGCATTGCCCCTGATTGGCGGCGGGAGAACACTGTTTCAACCGGTCTATGTTGGTGATGTTGCGCAGGCGGTTGTCAAAGCAGTGGACGGGGAGTTGGAAGCTGGTTCGGTTTGGGAACTTGGCGGACCTCAGGTCCTTAGTTTTCGGGCCTGTTTGGAAAAAATGCTGGATATTATTGGCCGTAAACGCGGGTTAGTGTCTTTGCCGTTTTCGCTGGCAAAGATGGCGGGCGGGTTTGCACAATTTTTACCCGGTTCGCCCATTACGCCCGGGCAGGTTGAAATGTTAAAATCCGACAATGTTGTTGGTGAAACCGCGAAAACGCAGGGTAACACATTGGTGGATATGGGAATTACGGCAACATCAATGGGGTCAGTTTTGCCGGATTATCTGGTGCGATTTCGTAAACATGGTCAGTTTGAGGCCAATCGCGGGTTGTAGTACCGTATTCATAACGCCAACTTAATATTATCAATCTAAAGGACTGGCACGGGAATCTGTAATGGCTGCAGCGATGCAATCTGGCAACACTTGCGTTAAATTCGATCATTTGGGGATGGCAATATTGTGATCTTGCTGGTGCTTTGCCTTAATTGCATGGGAAGAAAATCCTGATATTTAATGATATTAACCGCATTCGGTGGGATTCGGTATTGATGACATTCTTACAAGTTGGAAAATTCTGTGATGCGTAAAATTCTGGCAGTTGCCCTGGCTTCAACCTTTTTGACTGCTGCCCCTGTGGCGGTGGTCAGTTCTCCCGTTGAAGCTGCAAATCTGTTTGAAAAACTTTTTCCAAGAGCCACAAAACGGCGTAGTGAACGGCGCCAACGCCAAATCAGAAGACGCAGGGAGTTGGAAATTAATCGCGCCCGTCTTGTCGCAAGGCAAAGGGCACCAAAGGTCGTGCAAAAGGTCAAAAGCCCGACTTTTAAGAATTACACACCGACTGTATTGCGCACGGTTGCACTTGCCTCGCTTGCAAATTCGTTTTCTGCACATGATCAAAAGCTACTGGCTGCAGATGCGCTTGCGCGTACACGGCCCAAACAGGAACCACAGCCTCGGTCGGAGCCTGTAGCTCTTGAATCTCAAACGGAACTGCCTGTTCTTGAAGATACGCAAAACCTGACAACAGAATCAGTGGAAGCGACGGTAACTCTGGCATCCCAGACAACGGAAATTGTCGAGCCGGTTGTTGAAGTAGCATTACCAGAAAAGCCCATTCCAACGCTGGCTGCAATACGGCTCTCAGCGGGAGCAGAACTTTTGAGCTCGATTAAAATCTCGGCCCGCCGGAATCTGGGTAAAGCTGTTGTTGCGCATTATAAGAAAAGCCCCGAATTCATCTGGCTAGACGGTGAAGGCAAGTTGAACGACAATGCCCGTTCGGTATTGCAGATTCTTGCAGATGCGGATGCTTACGGCCTCAATGCGGATGATTACACCCTGCCGATTTTGTCTTTCGCTGATGATGCCAGTAACCAGGATATTCTGCGCGCTGCCATGCAGTTGGAATTTTCTATTACTACGGCAATGCTCCGCTACATGGCGGATGCTAAAAATGGTGTAGTGAATCCAAATGGCATTAGTGGGTATCATGATTTCTCGGGGTTGAGTTCCGATTATAAAGCTAATCTGGCCAAAATCAGCGATTCAGACGATGCAGCGGCAGATTTGTTGGCGGCGCATCCAAAGGAGCCTGCGTTTGAACACCTGCGGAGCCAATTGGCAGGTCTGCGCGAGGAAGCAGCTGGTTATGAATCGGTGACGATTAAAACAGGGACTTTTATCCGGCCGGGTCAAACCAACGACCAACTTGAGAACATTGTGGAGAGCATTCGTCGTCTTGATAACCGTGAACTGATGATTGATCATTTTGATGTCTTCGCGATGTCCCATGAGGAAGGGGTCTATTCCGAAGATGTTGAGGCCATGGTTCGTGATTTCCAAAAGGCGATGAAACTCAAACCTGATGGCATTATTGGACGCAAATCTATTGCACGTATGTCCGGCGATGACCCTAAAGTCAAAATGAATAAAGTGTTGTACGCGATCGAACGCTTGCGCTGGCATCCCGACCGATTTGGCAATACCCATGTGTTCATCAATCAACCGGCTTACCGTGCGACTTATATGACTGGAGGAAAACCTCAGCTTTCCATGCGAGCCGTGGTTGGTAAACCATCGAACTAGACGAACTTCTTCCACGATGAGATCGAATATGTGGAATATAATCCCTATTGGGGCATTCCACGGTCTATCCTGGTCAATGAGTATCTGCCCAAACTGCGTGGTAATGCCAGCTATTTTGACCAGCGTGATTATGAGATCACCAATGTGCGGGGAACACCAATCAGTTCGGCTAACGTGAATTGGTATGGGGTGGGGGAAGACTTTCCTTATAACGTTCGTCAGCGTCCTGGACCCAAAAATGCGCTGGGTGAATTGAAAATCATGTTCCCGAACAAGCATTCAATTTATATGCACGATACGCCAGCGAAGAGCCTGTTCAAACAACAACAACGGGCATTCAGCCACGGATGTGTTCGGCTTGCGGACCCAAGGGCAATGGCTGCGGCGGTTCTGGGGTCAGACATAACGTCGATCAGTGGCCAGCTTGCGGATGGGGAGAACAAACAACAACGTTTATCCCGTAAAATTCCCGTCTACGTCGCCTATTTCACCGCCTGGCCGGATAGTGATGGCAATATAAAGTTTTACGGCGACATGTACGGGCGTGACGCGGCATTGGACAAGGCCATGGCCAAGGAACATGTGGCCCGTCAACGGGCACGGGACGTTTGATTTGATTTAAAGCGGGTGTACCGCTTGACTTTCTAACGGGTGAAGTCGATAGGTCGGCCAATTCAATCGGGCTGCCAATTTTTGCACCGATTGCAACAGGGCACCGCAATTGGCCGATCAATCACAGACTCAGAATTCAAATCAGCGCGACACCAGTATTGCTGCCGATAACGCATTTGTTGGCCTTGGACTAACCACAAAAGTGGTCCGACCGCTGGCCGTACTTGGCATATCTGAACCCACCCCAATCCAAGAACAAGCCATCCCGCTGGTGTTGGCTGGCCATGATGTTATGGGGCTGGCACAAACCGGTACTGGAAAAACGGCAGCGTTTGGGTTGCCGCTGGTGGATCGATTATTAGCTGATAGTACGCGCCCGGAGCCGAAGTCTGCGCGGGCTCTAATTCTGGCACCGACCCGGGAACTGGTGAACCAAATTGCCGATAATTTGCGTAATTATGTGCGTAAAACGCCCATTTGGGTGAGTTCAGTGGTAGGCGGTCAGTCTATCAACGCGCAGATAAAACACCTTGCACGGGGTACGGATATTCTGGTGGCGACGCCTGGACGTCTGCTTGATCTGGTTGATCGCGGAGCCGTTAAGCTGGACACCGCCAGTTATCTCGTGTTGGACGAAGCCGATCAGATGCTTGATCTTGGGTTTATCCATGCGCTTCGAAAAATTGCGAAACTGCTGGGATCACCGCGCCAGACCCTGTTGTTTTCCGCGACCATGCCACCGGAAGTGGCAAATCTCTCAAAGGCTTATCTAAACGACCCGGTCAGGGTGGAAGTATCGCCGCCGGGTAAGGCTGCGGATAAGGTTAGTCAAAGCGTTTATTTCGTTCATGCAAAGGGCAAAGCAGACCTGCTCAAGAGGCTGTTGGCCGAGCGGGAAAACGATCTGTCGCTGGTTTTTGCTCGCACCAAACATGGTGCGGAAAAACTGATGAAGCACCTTGTGATTAATGGGTTTGCGGCTGCATCTATTCACGGTAATAAAAGCCAAGGACAGCGGGACCGCGCGCTTAAGGCATTTAAAACCGGAGAAGTGCGCATACTTGTTGCAACTGATGTTGCTGCCCGGGGTATTGATATTCCCGGCGTCAGTCATGTTTACAATTTCAACCTGCCGGAAGTGCCTGAAAATTACGTGCACCGCATTGGCCGTACCGCAAGAGCTGGTCGCGACGGGCTGGCGGTCGCATTTTGCGCACCCGATGAACGGAAACTGTTGAAGCAGATCGAACGTACAATGGGTATAGAGATTGAGGTTGCCGGTGACGATGGCAGTCAATCTGAAGTTAATTTTGATGCACCTGCTAAGCGTGGGCATCGGGGAAATCGAAAGGCTGACGGTACGCCGAAGAAAAAAAGCGTCCGTAAGCAAAATGAAGCCAGTAAAGGTGTTGCGAAACAGCCTCATAAAAAACACCCGAGGCGCGCCGCGGCACCGCCAACGGAGGGTGACGGATTTAATGACAGCCGTGAAGGTTCCAGCCCCAGGTCAAAACGCAAGCCTCACCGAGCGCGGAAAAACACCGCAGGTGCTGAAAGTTCGCGTAATCCGGGCCAAAGGCCAAATAACGCACCTGCTGCAAAGGGCGGGGGTGGTAAAGCTACTGGAAAGAGCAAGCCCTTCAAGGCTGGGGGGCAAAAAAACTCCACCAAACGAAGCCGTAGAAAGCCGGCACGTTAACCGGGCTTTGGGTTGATAAGCGGGACACGCGCGTGTGCCCGGGTCGCTATTTTTGCCAATTGGGTATTAACCTGGTGATCAGATTTTTTATAAATGCCCTGATTTTAACGTAACGCAGTTTTGAATCGATGTACCGTTCCAGTGCTGGTTCTGCATTTGATGATAGAGCAATTGCCAAATCAGAAATGGAAATACGATCAGGCCAGACGCGGTTCATCATCCAATGGTCTGCAACAGCCAAACTATCGGCCTGTTTGAACGTGCTGCGACCCAAAACGGTATTTGTTGTATGATGCATTAACTGCATACCCGGAGAATAGGTTGACAGTTTCTCATCAAACGCCATCTTCCAGGGGAAGAGATCATCGTCATGCCCAAGCATGATCAAGGAGGCGATTGTTTTACCCCCCTGTTTCATCGAGTAAATTTGACAACCGTCAATCGTCACAAGGTTCGCGACAGTTTGTCGGGAAAAGGAAGTCATCTTCTTCTGGTTGTATAGCGCGGTGCCGTAGCGCCCCTTCCAGCCTTTAAGTTCAAGAGTCAGGAAGTTTTCAAATGCGTCCAGAACCGCTTCTTGATCTTCTGCAACTTCGAAAACAATAGGGCCGATTTCCTGCAGCTTTCTTTTTTGACGGGCCAGCTCGCGCAAGCGTTTCTTTCGCAACGCTGTACCATTTCCCGAACCTGCTTTGTCCACAGAAGGGGCAACTAGCGCAGCGCGTTTGTGCTCGGAGTTTTCGAGGTGTTTTAAACCCAACCGATCTGCAGCAGATTTGATGAGTTGAATTGAGCTTTCCGATTGGCGTAGGTGTGGAAACTCAAGCACAGGCGGAAGTCCTAATGCGGGGTCACCCAGCAGGCGCAGCAAGGTTTCCGCTGCTTCCTCCGCACAGTCCTTACAAATGAGCGGCGTTCCCAACGGCATTACATGGTGGGAGAGGGCTTGTAGACTTTCTCTACGTGGCAGGCCGGTGATCTGACGCCGAACTGGCATGAACAACCTCAATTCGCGCTGTTCTCCTGTTGTTTCCCACAGACACAACATCCACACGCCATTTGGTGCCATCAAGGATGTCAGCCGAGGCCAAGCGGACAGAAGGATCTGGCTGCCAAAAAAGATATTTCTATCGACGCTGCGTTTTGCAAGTTCGTCAATTTCGGGCGTTAATCGGGTGAGGGCAAAAGCTGGAACCAGCTCAAGTTCCCAAAGGTGGGAGGTGATGCTCGACCTGGAGCTACGCAATGTTGGAACGCGTTTGTGGCGACGTCGCTCAACAACACGCCCAAGGGTATTGGGCTTGCGGCTCGCTTGAGAAATGACCTGTTCGAACACATCCATCGTATTACACATGCTCCCCAGGAGTCTGAGTCACGGAATCCTGGGATGTAGATGCGTGTGAAGCAGGGGGGTGTGTGGAAAATACGAACATATGGATACCAAGGCGTCGCAGCGTCAGCGAATAGAGCGCCGCTGCCTCAAATATCATCGCGATGGTCGTTGCCCACGCGGCGCCGTAAAGGCCGAACTTGGGAATCAAGGTAAGGTTTAATGTTACATTGACGAGAAGCGTCACCCCGTAAATAGCTGCACACACATTTTGGTGGCCTGACATGTTTAACACGCTTTCAGCAGGCCCGATGGCGGCGCGTGTTACGATACCGATGACCAGAATAAACAGAAGCGGGTAACCATCTGCAAAGTCTGCGCCAAAGAGTGAAAGCAGCAGTTTACCTGTCAACAGGATCAACAAAGCCATGCCAAGTGATGGCCAGAATGTCCATTTCACCGTATCGCGGACAAACCCTTCAAACTGCGGTTTGTCACCCGCAGTAAAATACTGCGCATAACGATGCGCCGCGCCGGCTTTAACGGCGAAATATACGAAATGAACTAGGGCCAGTGTTTTTACTGCGGCAAAATAAACCGCAACTTCATTAGGTGGGAGGTACGCGCCTGCGATAATAATGTCGACGTTAGTTAACAGGGTGAAGAAGCCTTCGACCAGGAAGATGGGGAGCGCCACCGTTATCCAGATTTTTGGTGTCAGAGTTCGGGGACCCGTTGGAACCGCTTTTGCCAGCCGTCGGTTCATGATCAACATTTGCACGATAGATGTGAACCAAGTTGCCGCAATTGAGGCGATGAGCGCGGTTGCAGCCGTTGCTTCCATACCGGCGATTAATGCCCCAGCCATAGCAACCAGAATGAGGACAGGGCGCAGCAGATAGGTTGGCGAAAGCGCAATGTCTACCCAGCTGAATGCCCGGGCAACACCGTCCTGAACTTCGGCCAGTGCCAACATCGGCAGGCAAATTGCACCTAAAAACAGAGGAAGCACGTAGACCGACGTGATGGTCTCCTGAAATAGATAGGTAATCGTTATCCCGAAAGCGGCGATCAGGGATGCTGCCAGTACTGAGTATACTCGTGAGCCAAATGCGATGCCCCGCAATAGACCTGTTTCTTTTGAAACACGATACTGGGGGATAAACCGGACGACAGCAGATGGAAACCCAAGGCAGGCTAGACCGCCACAAATTACCGCTGCGACCCACACCCATACAAATATGCCGTATTCATGGGCGCCTAACCAGCGGGCGATTAGAACCTGACTGATATAAGCGATGAAGGCGCTGACAATGCGAATTGAGAAGGCCACGAGAGCAGTGCGGAGGCTTTGAGCCTTTTCATCCTCACCGGCGAAAACCGCGTCTGCAAGCCCCAGGCTTTTTTCGATTGGACCAGCCCAACGTGTGCGGGCAAACCCAGGAATAAACGGGCCCAGCAATCGAGACGGGATCATATCAGCGAACATTAAACTTACAGACTTCCACTACGCAATTTCGGCGCTTTGGGATAAACTGAACTAAATTCGCTAAGATTTTATTGGAATATGACTGAATAGAAGCGTGATGCGATTAACGGCTTGTTAACCAGAAAATCCGCCGCCATCCAGAAACGCTTTTTCTTCAGGTGTTGTGTCGCGCCCAAGCACCGGATTACGATGGGGGAAACGGCCGAACTTTTCAATGATTTCAAGATGTTCCTTTGCGGCCTTTATGTTGCCCTGTTTTCCCGTGCGCTTCATCTCGTGCAGGCAGGTTTCCTGATCTTGGAGCTGTTCGGAGTGCATCAAGGGCATGTAGCAGAACTCGGCAATTTTTTCCGGCATCTGCCTGTCCATACCGGCATCGATTAACTGATGAACGAGTGCGGCGCATTTTGCGTCCTGAGCGAATGCTCTTGGACTGTTACGGTGCAGGTTTCTTGAAAACTGGTCGAGTAGAATGATGAGGGCAAGAGCGCTCTCGGGCTCGGATGCCCAGTTGTCCAATTTCCCGGCGCATGCCTGCTCATAGAGTGCACCAAACCGCGAATTGATTTCCGCATCAAATTTCGCGTCTTTTCGCCACCATTTTTCGGGGCCGGCATCAATCCAAAAGTTGAGAATATCTTGTGGCACGGGCGTAACTCCTTGTAACTGGCGCGTAAGTGTATTCCGTTTTGTACGGAATCTGCTACTCGATTGGAAGATGATCTATAAAGCTTGTGACAAGGAAGCCTGCGTATGGAAATCGAGGAAGACAATATCACTGTGCTTGATTTACGCGGCTATCAATGTCCCTTACCTGTATTGAAGGCTCAAAATGCTCTTCGTAAGATTCAGGTGGGTTCGCGTCTATGGGTTCTTACCGACGATCCGCTTGCGGTGATTGATATTCCAAATTTCTGTAATGAACGCGGTCAAGCGTTACTTGAACAGGGGGAAGGCGAAGGAGATAGTCATCGGTTCCTCATCGAGAGGCGGGGTGAGAAACTGTAGCGCCGGCAATGGTCTATCTAAATTTCACCCCGGGCACCGCCAAGGGGTTTTCGTCAAGAGCTTGTCGGTCTGGTGTATCCACACGTGAATTACCGACAAAAGCGTCAAACAGTTTTTCCACCAGTTCCTGCGACAGGTCTTTGGTGATCATCACCAGACGAGTGCGCCGGTCGTCATCGGGCCAAAGGGGTAGTGTTGCTGGTGGATGAAATATCTGCTGAACCCCGTGAATAACTACGGGGCGTTCCGGGTCTTCCTTGATCCGGATAATGCCCTTGACCCGCAGTAGGTTTGGACCATGGGCGGAGCGTAATAGATCAGTAAAACTGGCTAATGTTGCCGCACCAACGGAATTTTCCGAGATCAATGTGAAAGCCCGAATTCTGGCGTCGTGGCGGTTCACGTCTTCATGATGGTGATGATGGGGGTGTTTTTGCGCTTCATCATTGAGCCAACGGTTCACGTCGGCCGTTTTGGTGTCGGGGTTATACAGTCCACAATCAAACAAGTTGGAGAAATCTGGCTTGTCGCCGATACCAATAATCCTGGCCGAGGGATTTAGACGTTCCAGTCGAGAAGTCAGTTGAGATGACAGTTCCTGAATATCGGATTTAGTGATCACAAGCCTGTCTGCAACCGCGACCTGTTTTATCGCTTCTTCGTGGTCATCCAGCGTCCGGTTACCGTTTACCGCATCCACCAGCGTGATCACCCCGTCTAGTCGTAAAAGATCACTCATCACAGGATGGCCCATGATGGCATGGAGAATGGGGGCTGGGTCCGCGAGACCTGTCGTTTCAATGACGATGCGGGCAGGTCGGGGCTGGCGGTTGATCAGACGGGTTAACGTATCGATGAGGTCGCCGCGTATTGTGCAGCACAGGCACCCGTCAGAGAGTTCGACAATTCCTTCATCAGCAGTTTCCACTAAAAGGTGGTCGATGCTCACATCCCCGAATTCATTGATGATTAGAGCGGTATCTTTGAGTTCGCCACTGTTTAACAGGTCATTGAGAAGGGTGGTTTTGCCTGACCCCAGGAACCCGGTAATAAGGGACACTGGGATCGGCGTTTTCATTGTGTCACCGGTCTGAAATTGGGTAGCGCTACACTCTTTTTAGGCTGGGAAGTTGCGTCTCCCGCGCTTTCCAATGCAGGTGGTGTGGCTTTAGCTGGCCCTATCGGTTCAAGAGCCTTAATCGACGTGTTTCCCCTGAATTTGGGAAGCGGAATTCGAGCGCCAGCCAACTGCGCGGCTGTGCCCGACAGTAAAGATACTTTGACCGGCGACCGGCTGATTTGTCGTTGCTGCAACCAGGGTGATTTAATAACGGCTTGTCCCGCACCGGGCTCGTATCGTGCGGCCCTTGCCTCCTGCGTACAAAGGATATTGCGCATGTTGCGCGGCCCACTTGGTACTGGTCCGGCGGGTTTAAACGAAGCGATGGGAACACCAGCTGCATTTGGCAGGCCAAACCCTTCGGTCATTAGCTTTGCCGCGTCAACGGCCCGGCTGGTTTGCGAACCCCGTCCTAGAATAACCGCAGCGATGCGCCTGCCGGAACGGGTGGCAGCGCCGATGAAATTGTAACCCGATGCGCAGACAAATCCGGTCTTGAACCCGTCAGCCCCGCGATAACGTTCGAGCAACAGATTATAAGAATAGTAGATGCGCTCGATCGTCTTGCCGTTTTTGGTGCGGCTGGGGGCTAATACCGAAGGGGTTTCGAACCAGCTTTTGTATTGAGGGAACTCCCGGTGGATTGCACGAACCAAAAGAGCCATATCTCGCGCAGTGGTTACCTGTCGCCGGTCGTGGAGGCCGTGAGGGTTGATGAATTTTGAATTATTCATCCCAAGGGCAACGGCGTCCCTGTTCATGCGCTGGGCAAAGCCCTCGACCGAACCAGATGTGGTTTCGGCAATCGCAACGGCGATGTCATTGGCGCTTTTTACGATGAGTAATTTTAGGGCATTTTCCATGCTCAATAATGTGCCGACTCGATAACCCATTCGGCTCGGGGGCTGTCTGCGGGCATTTTTGGACACTCGAACGGGGCTGTCGCCGGTTAATTCGCCCGCCTGTATGGCCTTGAACACCGAATAGGCCGTCATGAGTTTCGTCAGGGATGCGGGGTGCCACGGGTCGAAAGGCTGTTGATGGGACAGGACGTTTCCAGTCTCAAAATCAATCACAATGTGAGGCACCGCCACGGCGGAATGGGTCAACAGAAAGCTGAGATATACCACGATAAGGCGTAGGCGGTTTTTCATCGAATTGTTATGCAAATGAGATGTTTATATCTATCTAGCAAAGTATTCAGCACGTACAACGGGTGAATGGCATATCGGGCTAAATTTCTACGGCTGCAGCAATGGTGTTAAAACCTCTTCGAACCTGTTCGCTGCTGAACCTAATGAGTGGTTTTCACGGATGCTGCGCTTTGCGTTTTTACCAAGATCATCGCGCAGACTGGGGTGTGAAATCAATGTCGAGAGATTTTCGTTAAACGCTTGTGGATCATCTTCCAGGGCCAATAAGCCGGTGGTGCCGTGGTGAACGGAGAGAGGCACACCCATTGAGTTGAGTGCCGCGACTGGCAGTCCCATCATCTGAGCTTCGAGATAAACCATTCCAATTGGCTCTTTCCACCCCGGCCATAAAAATAAGTCCGCCTGCTCCATATGAGCCAAGACCTCTTCGTGGGAAAGGGCGCCCGTGAAATGGATGCGGCCTGGGTCGAAAGGTTTGAAAAAACCTTCAATATTATCACGTTCAGGCCCGTCACCGATGGCTATCCAGTTCCAGTGCAACGCTTGAAGTGGTTCAAGCGCCTGCGCAATGCGGCGGTAGTTCTCCACCTTCTTACCGGGCCGCAGCATGCCAACAGAGAGCAATACCGGAGAACCGGCACGCCAATGGCTTGGGTGGTTGATCTTTGGCAGGCTAACTGGCACTTCATCGTTAATGAAAGGCGCCAGCATTTTGATGTTTGAATCAGTACCGTTCAAAGAGGCCAGATAGTCACGGTCTTGCGGTTTTAAGGCAATGTGTAAGTCCGCGCGTTTTATTCCGGTCTGCGCTTCCAACCGCCACTTCGCCCACCGGTCTCCACCATCTTCAAACCCCTGTCCGGTTTTGGCGGCTTCAACCGTGACGTAAGGTATATTGAGCGCAGATGATACGGTGGGCCCAATCCAGTCCGGCGCTTTACAATAGGGATGATAGGTGAGCCACAAATCGGGCGGGTTATCCTTCATCGAAGCAATGAACTTGTCAGCCTCAATGAGGGCTACGCGCTTACGGGTTTCCAGAATATCATCCGCCTCTCGCTTTGAATAGGCGATGAATTTCGAGGCCAGTTCGACCGAATAACCGGCAAGCTCCAGTGCCGCCATCAGATTTCGGGCAATTAACCTGTCACCAGAGGCGATGGGGTGGTCAGGCGGTTTGATCGTTGCATAAAAAGCAATCCGGTTCATGTTTTATCCAACCAAGAGCGGATCAATTTTGCCGAATTTTCAACACCATCAAAGTCCACCTCATGCGAACTTCTCGGCAAGGCCAGTGCCTTATCAATGGCGCTGTTAAGGTTTTCCGTTGTGAGGGTCGATTGAGGGAGGTTGATTGAATACCCCGCCTTTTCTAAAAGTTCGCTGCGTTTCAACTGCTCCGTCTGACCGGTCGTGTCATAGGGTACAAATATTGCGCGGCACCGGCTGTCGCGATGGGCGGCCAATACGTCCATCGCCGTGTTATAACCGCATTGGGAGATTGAAAGCCGCGCCTTGCCCATGTGGCCCGACAGGTTTTTCAGCGACGTTCGAACGGCGATGTGTTTTACGGCACAAGAAGCCAGAAGTTCACGTTCGTTGTCCGGTAAATTTGGGCCGGTTGTCAGACACCAGCTCATATCCACCCGCTCATTGGCAACCGCGAGGGCGGTCTGCATTAACTCTCCACCAAAAGCACCACCACCCGCAGATACAATGACATCAAAGGTCTCAACCTCGTTTTGGTCTGGTTCTTTATTGGGTAGCACAAAGCCCGTGTAGGACAATTTGTTGTCGATCTCACGGGCAAAGGGGAAAGTGTCATCAAGGCGGATTATGTCAGGGTCTGAGTGAACGAGAACATGATCGAATGCATTGGTAATCCAGTCGCGCGTCTCTTCGTTACGACCCGGCTTCTTACGCTCCTGCAGTATGTCGCGCACGGACGTAACAATAAGCGGTTTTTTTTCGCGGGTAGCGGCCTGATCGAATAATGCTCCAAGTTCGTGACGCACTATTCGTCTTCCAAACGGAAATGCTTCTATCAATATCAGATCAGGGGATAGGGTCTCGAAAACCTCCAACAGGGATTGTTTTCTGCGCTCGAGAAAAGGTTTTTCGAGCGGTTCATCATTGGCATCCAGATAGTTGGAGTAGGCGCTATCTGCTGCCCTAATTGGGGGGAGGTAATGAACGCTATCAGCCTGAAACGATACGCCGGGAACGGGAGCGCCCCCATAGATGACATCAGTTTTCATTCCGGCGTTGTGGAATCCCTCAATGAGGCGCTTTGCGCGAAAAACGTGGCCAACCCCAAGCAGATGCAAAAAATAAAACAATATGCGGGGGGATTCAGCCATTATGTTTCCGCTGTTTGAGCCATTTCATCCGAGTTAAAGAGTTTTAACAGGAGCTCTATCTCATTGGTCGCGTTGAAACTCTCGTGTACGCGATTTGCACCGGCTTCTCCCATTGAACAACGGGTGCCGGGGTCACCGGCAAGGCTCTCCATTGCTTTAGCCAGTTCCGCCGGCTGATCCGGCGCAACGAGCAGGCCGTTGATCCCATCTTCAATCAGCTCCGGAATGCCTGAAATCGGTGACGAGATGACGGGCAGTCCCTGACTTTGAGCTTCCACGATGACATTGGGAAGACCATCGCGGTCGCCATCCGTAGCAATCCGACAGGGTAGAACGAAGAGATCGGACTCCCGATAGGCCTGCAAGACACGCGATTGTGCCTGACTGCCGAGGAACGTCAACCTATCATCAATGCCCAACTCTTTGCCAAGTTGTTTCAGGTCGGCTAGCAACGGGCCACCCGCAATATGTGTCCAGTGCCAGTGGAGTGTATCGGGTAATTGTGCAAGTGCGCGTAACAGGGTGTCGAGCCCCTTTTTCTCCACCGCCCGCCCCACACTGACGATTTGGACAGGGTTGTCAGGGTCACTTCCGTCACGGGTAAATGTGAATTGATCCGGTTTGGGGAAACGTTCAAGGTCAAGCCCGTGGTAAACCAGTTTCACGGCATCGCTGGATTGCGCCAGCGATGCGAGGTGATCAGCCCCGCCTTTCGTGCACGTAACCGTCCACTCAGCTCCGTCCAGCTTTTCCGATAGTTCCCAATTGGGTGAGGTCCAGATGTCTTTTGCGTGGGCGCTGATGGAATAAGGCAAGCCCCGCATGATTGCTGCATAACGGGTGACGGAACCCGGTGTGTGAATAAAATGGCCGTAGAGCCACCCAATATCGTCCCCCAGTTCGGAAGCGGCGACCATAGCCTGAACAAAACGGCGGACCCGATTGCGGGTTTTGTCCCGTATTAAGTCCTTGAGCCAGACCCTGCGGGCCTCTTTATAACCCGGTAAACGCCTGGCTTTCAGCCAACCCTGTATGCAACGCGCCCATTCGTGGTGTACATATTCGGGCAGGTATAAAAGCGGAGCGGTAATTTCGTGGTGCACCGGATGGCGTTTGGTGTCAGTTGGATGGCGCAGGGAAACCAACTGTAGAGGTAGGTCGGCTTTTTGGAGATTTAAGATCTCCTGCGCGATAAAGGTTTCCGAAAGGCGCGGATAGCCCTTTAAAAATATGGCTATTCGCTTATCCGTCATCCCGGATTTGACTCAACGGTTGCCGCAGATGTGGCTTTATGCATGAGGTTAGAACCGTCGACCTGATTTGAGCTTGGAGACATCGCCAGAAGTTCTTCGACCCGTTTACAAATGATTTGCAGTCCGTCGAGCTTTATATTGCTTTCCGATTTCGACGGTGGAGGTGAATGGGGCAGTTGGTGAAGTGCGTCGGCCATTTTTTCAGGGTCAGCCGCCTGATCGGAATCGAGTACCTGAGTTAATCCCAATTCGCTGGCACGTGTTGCCCGGATGAGCTGTTCTTCGCGGGGTTTGGTTCTTGGAATAAACAGGGTTGGCTTGTCGAACGACAGGACTTCGCAAAATGTATTGTAGCCACACATGCCCACCACAGCGGACGCGCCGTTCATGAGGGTTTCAAACTCATTATCGAAATCGATTACTGTCACGCTTCGAAGATTTGCCGCCCTTCTATGAATGTCTTCACGCAGTTCATGCCTCATAAACGGGCCAGGAACCAGAACAAGCGGATAGACCAGATTTCGATCGTGTTCCCGTGCGGCCAATACCATCGACATGATGTCGGCCCCGTCTCCACCGCCACCTGCGGTTACAAGTATATAGTCTTCGGGCAGCATATGAATTTGCGGGTTGCTATCTGATGTTGGGGTGTCGCGCTGTAAATACCCGGTGTGGCGAACCTTTTCGCGAACCGCATCCGGTACGTCCATTCCCAGTAGGGGGTTCCAGAATTTTTTGGGCCCGTAGATCCATAAATCATCATAAAGGTCAGGAAGCTTGTTCATCACCCCCTTTTTTTCCCACTCTTCCTGAAGAAGTTCGGGTGAATCCATCACGTCGCGCAAGCCCAATACGGTTGTACACCCGCGCGCCTGCAGGGCGATAAGGGTTTTTTCAACCTCCCCGCGCAGACCCATCGGTTCTTTATCAACGATAAAGATGTCTGGCTCAAAAAGCTCAGCAGTCTCCTTGATCAGTGCTTCGCGCATTGCAAGCGTGTCGTGAATGTCGATATGCTCGCTGATTGAAGTATAATCGCCGGAATAAAGCTTGATTACGCTGGGGATTTTCACAAAATCCACCCGGGCTTTAAAGTCAAAAGCTCCGGCGATCTGCGAACCGGAAATAATAAGGACAGTCAGACCCTTGAAGCGATCCACCAGGGCATGGGCAATCGTTCGGCACCTGCGCAGGTGCCCAAGGCCAAACGTATCGTGGCTATACATGAGGATGCGAGCGTCATTGAGACGTTTCATATTCGGAATTGGGCCCCAAAACTCTACTGCGGCACTATTCTATGCGTTTGATGGGTTCTGTGCAACGGACTCAAACAGATGATTGATCACAAATTAGCGGCGATTTCCGGTCAGTGGGCGCCCAAGTGATGAATATTGAATGTTCAATTCTGCCATTTGATCCGGATCAAACAGGTTTCGAAGGTCAATTATGACCGGTGACTTGAGAAGCTTTTTCTTTTTCGACCAATCGATGGATTTGATGTTTTCCCATTCGGTGAGAATGACGACGGCATCAGCGCCTTCAAGGGCCTCGTCCATGTCAGTTGTTGTTTCAATGTGGTCTATGGCGTCCAAAGCGGCTTCAGATGCCTCTGGATCATAACCAATTACGCTCGCTCCCTGCTTTATCAGGAGTGGAGCAATAACGGTGCTGGCTGCGGAACGGATGTCGTCAGTATTCGCTTTGAATGCAAGACCAAGAACCGCAATGCGCTTGTCAATCAGTGGGTGTTGATAGTCCAGGCCCCAGGAATCAGCGCAAAATTCGGCAATTTTTCGACCAAGGCGACGGATGTGGTTTGAGTTTGAATCAACAACGGATTCGATAATTCGTGAGGGTGCATCCGCTTCCTGCGCAAGGATTGTCAGGGCGAGTGTGTCCTTGGGAAAGCATGAGCCGCCATATCCAGGGCCGGGTTTTAAAAAGGCCTTGCCGATACGTTCGTCCAGTCCAATTCCCAAAGACAAGTCTTCAACATTTGCCCCGGTCGCGTCACAAAGATTGGACATCTCGTTAATAAACGCGACTTTTGCTGCCAAAAATGCATTGGCTGAATATTTAATAAGCTCCGATGTTTCAAGATTTGTGGATACAAATGGCACGTCCTGTGCTTCGAAACGCTGATAAATATCGCGCATTGCCGCCTCTGACTTGTCAGAGTCGGTTCCCACAACAATTCTATCCGGGTTCATGAAGTCATCAACTGCATTTCCTTCGCGCAGGAATTCAGGGTTGGACGCCACATGAAATTCGTGGTCTTCCCCATGTTTACCTAAAATACGGCCAACGCGGCGGCAGGTGCCAACCGGAACAGTTGACTTTATCACGACTATTTTTGATCCATTGGCCGCTTTCGCGATTTGTTTGGCAGCAGCTTCAACCTGCGTCAGATCGGAGCGCCCATCAGCGGCAGGCGGGGTGCCAACGGCAATGAATATGGTACCAACAGCTTCCACAGCTTCTGTCAGTTCAGTCGTGAAAGTAAGGTTTCCAGATGCAATTGAATCCGCGACCACTTTGTCGAGGCCGGGCTCATATATGGGAATCTCTCCATTCTTGAGCGCAGAAATCTTTGACTGATCATGATCAACACAAATGATTTCATGCCCGATATGGGCAAGACATGCACCGGTAACGAGGCCCACATAACCGGTTCCAATCATGGCAATCTTCATCATTACTCCAGCGCATTAATCTATCGCTGCAGATGATTTTTGCAGCTAATCAGCACCGGTTTAGCCACGGAGTTAATCATTTGGAAGTTTTTTATCTAAAAGTTTAGATTTTGACGATATTTTGATCGGGTAGCAGCAATAATTTTGCACTGCGTAAATCCGGGGGCGGGCGAGTAATATGACATCAAACAACGATTCTGAAAGCGAATTAGCTGGTCCTATATACCGGTCGTTTGTCCTTTCAATTTTCTCTGACAATAAGTTTCTACTTTTGGGAATTCCGACTTCCGTAATGGCTGTATTGCTAACGGGTTACACGTCTGGATCACCGGTGTTTTATTGCATCGCAGCGGCCATGCTCGCTTTGGGAGTGTTTCGTTGCGTTATAATTTCAAGCTTTCATGCTGCACGCAAAAAAAGTGAATTCACGCTGAGTGACTACAGGAATTGGGAGCGCCGTTACACGACTTGTGCTGTGTTCCACGCGTCATCGTTTGGAGTTTGGTGCTTTTTTGGCGCAAATTCGGGAAATGCTACAGCCGAATTTACCAGCATGGTGGTGACTTTTGCCAACCTGATCGGGGTTTGCGGGCGCGGATTCCCCTTGTCCAGGTTGGTAAATCGACAGCTATTGGTTATCGGAATTCCACTTGTTGCTGGACTGGCATTTCAGGGAGGAGTTTACATATTCCTGAGTTTGATGCTGGCACCGTATTTAATCGGAATTCGAAATATAACTGATCGCCAGAGGGAAAACCTCGTCAATAACGTTGTGAACCGACGAAAAGCTGAGAAACTTGCTTCGCAGTTCAACAATGCTTTGGAAAGCGTGCCCCAGGGTATTTGCATGTTTAATTCCGCGGGGAAACTGGAAGTCGCTAACAAACATATCAGCAAGTTATTTGGGAAATCCTCGAAATCTGTAAGGGGAGTTCCTCTGCTCCGCTTCATTGATTTTTTAACGACCAATCATGGTTTAGAGGAAAAATTTGCCACGCAAATGCGGGCTTGGGCGCTCGCGCAAGATCAATCTCAAATTGCTATGCAGTTTGAGCTGAAATCACCAGAGATAACCACGTTTAAGTTTTTGGCCTCAAGAACTGAAAGTGGCGGTATTATCGCTACTTTTGAGGATATTAGCCAGGAAATTGAAGCTGCAACACGCATTGACCATATGGAACGGTTTGACCGGTTAACAGGCCTGATGAACCGAAACCAGTTGCCAGTATATCTGGGTGTACAACTTGCCGAAATGAGAGAAAAGCACAGATGCCTGGTGTTACTGATCAACATTGACCGGTTTAAGCAGGTTAATGATTCACTGGGACATTCCAAAGGGGATAAAATACTGCAGTCCGTTGCTGAACGCTTATTAAATGTAAGCGAAGGGGTCGGTGTTTGTGCCCGTTATGGCGGAGACGAGTTCGCGATAGCCGTTCGCGAGGAAGATGGATTGGACCTGGCTACTAATCTTGCAGATACAATCTGCGAATCATTCGCCCAACCGTTTTCATATGGCCCGCGGCGTGTGATGCTTGGATGCAGCATCGGGATTGCAGCCAGTGTTGGTCAGTCTCAAACTGCCGAAGGTCTTTTGAAAAACGCCGATTTGGCTTTATTGAGTGCCAAGCAGAACGGGCGCGGCAACTGGCGCATGTATAATGCCGAGATGAGTCGGGACATGCAGGTTCAAAGCAAGCTGGAGAATGATCTGCGTTGTGCACTCACAAATGGTGAACTGGAAGCGCATTACCAGCCGATCGTTTCTGTTAAAAAGGGTTGTGTCTCAGTATGTGAAGCCCTGATCCGTTGGAACCATCCAACAAAAGGATATATATCACCGGGCTTATTCATACCTATCGCCGAAGAACTGGGTTTGATTAATGAGATCGGTGGATGGATGTTGAATGAAGCGTGTAAAACTTGCGCCTCCTGGCCAGAAGATGTGCGCGTTGCGGTTAATCTTTCTGCTATACAATTTCGTAGTGGAAAACTGTTGGAAACTGTTCGCAATGCCCTGTCAGAAAGCGACCTTTCTCCCGACCGGCTTGAGTTAGAAATTACCGAAACGCTCATGATGGAAGATATTGGAGAGACTGTGACCCTGTTGCATCAATTCAAAGGGATGGGCGTCAGAATTTCTCTTGATGATTTTGGAACTGGTTTCTCAAGTCTGAACTACCTCAATGAGTTGCCACTCGACAAGGTGAAGATTGATCGTTCATTTGTCTTGGATCTACATAAAAATCAAAAGTCGGTCACGCTCGTACAAGCTGTTACTGCACTGGGACAAAAGCTTGATTTAACCGTGGTGGTTGAAGGAATAGAGACAACCGAGCAATTTGAGATGCTCATGCGAAATGCCCCAGTCGACGAGATCCAAGGTTATCTGTTCAGCAAGCCGGTTGATACGGGTCAGATATCGGTGCTTCTGGATCCTTCACAAATTTCCAATATTTCGATGTTGTCAAAATTGTCTGATGTGAAGAATATGGCAGCTTAGCGGAAGCCTATTGATAGTTAGCACCAATTGAATATCTGTTGTTGGCTGGATATGCGTACCGGTGGCTGAACCAAATCGTTGGGGCGTGTTGTCATTCATTTTCGCAGAAGAATGGTTCGCGTATTGCGCGCCAAATGAGTCTGCTCCCAAATGATGAGCGTCTTCTGCCTGTAAAACTTAACCACATCTGATTTATGCGTAGTAGCACGCTTTACATACGTTAGTAATTCATTAAGCTTCCTCTCAATTGTCATGAGTACGGCAATTGAGGGCGAAGGGCGAATGAACCAACAATTATCTGGCCAGAATGGCGAAAAGCAGGGCGAACAGTTTGAGGATTCGGAAAGCCGCGTTGTAAAATCTCGCGCGAATTTACGTCCAGCCAAGTATTCGCTACAAAAACGCATCGAAGACATGAAGCATCGGGTTGAGTATCGACGCATGATCGATTTTCCCGATAGGGAAGCTGTATTCCATTTGCGGCGAGAAGCCTATGCAAATCGCATGGGTGTTGCCAAAGAATGGGCAGCTGAAAAAGTTGACGATGCATACGAACCCAATTCGGCGACTATTGGGTTATTCATTGACAAAAAATTAGTCGGTTCATTTAAGGTGACCGTTGCAACTGCAGAGTATCCGGAGTCCCAAAGTGGGAAAGCCTTCCCCGATGAGGTAAATCGGGAGCTGGCCCTTGGCAAAATGTTTATCGATCCCGGCCGGTTTGTTGCAGATCAAAAAGCTACCTTGGAATTCCCGGAACTGCCCTATCTTTTGATGAAAGTTCCGGTGATGGCGTGTCAATACTTTGATGCTGATGAGTGTTTTTCATTGATTAGGAAAGAACACCACACATTTTATCGAAGAGTATTTAATGCTGAGATTCTGGCCGGTCCAGCCTGGTGTGAGCCGTTGAACTTTGATTGGGTGCTGATGACGTCAAAGGTTCATCAGGTTCGCGACAGCGTCTTTAAGAGATTTCCGTTCTGGAAAGCTTCATTCCTGGAAATGCGTCAATTGTTCGGCGCGGTCGAAGCCATGCCGGCCATCGTGGAACACCGAAAAAAGGCAGCTTAATGCGCCTCGCTTATTCGTTTGCACGAATGGGTGAAACAGAGCTGCACAAATAACAGAGCTCAAACGCGTTTGCCTCGATTAATTAGTGGATGTTAAAACGTTGGGCCCCGCGTTTTCCATGGATTGGCCTTAACAACAGCACGAACGCCTATTTATACGGATCGGCTGCGTCTCGAAGTCCATCGCCCAGAAAGTTAAAGGCGATGATGACCAGGATTACAGGCACAACTGGTAACATCAACCACGGGAAAATTGCCACGACATTGATGGATTGGGCTTCATTCAGCAGTACGCCCCACGAGGTGATGGGTTCACGCAGGCCCAAGCCCAGGAAAGACAGGGCTGTTTCCCCCAAGATCATAGTAGGAATGGTGATTGTTGCCGACGCTATGAGATGACTCATAAAACCGGGGACAAGGTGCCTTCCTATGATCCGGGCAGGTTTGGCGCCTATCAATCTGGCGGCGAGAACATAGTCTTCTTCACGTAGGGATAGAAGTTTTGACCGTACCGCGCGGGCAAGTCCCGTCCAGTCGAGCAGTCCCAATATCACGGTAATGCCGAAGTAAACCAGTATCGGGCTCCACGACACCGGCATGATTGCAGAGAGTGTTAGCCAAAGAGGCAGGGTTGGAATGGACTGCAGAACCTCGATCATGCGCTGGACAATCATATCCACCCAGCCGCCGAAATATCCCGCCATTCCGCCCAGAATAATGCCGAGCGTGAAGGATATCGCGATGCCTATAAGACCAATGGTAAGCGAGATGCGAGCGCCTTGAATAATGCGCGAGAGCATATCTCGACCTAGTCTGTCTGTGCCAAGGAGATAAAACGGTGCATCTTTGGGAGCGCAGACAAGATGGTTATCACCAGCAATTAATCCCATCCAATTGTATTTCTCACCACTACAGAAGAATGAAAGCTTATAGGTCTTTTTTGCATCGACCCTATATTCCCGTTGCATGGTTTCAAGGTTGAGTTTGCGTTTTAATCCATAGACAAATGGCCCAATAAACTCCCCTTCGTGGAATAGGTGAACCCCCATTGGTGGTACATAAATGTGTTTTGTATGCCGCGTTTGATAATTCCATGGCGAAATAAATTCACTCACTAATATGCTGAAATAGAGGATCAGCAGGAAAATACCGGACCACACGGCCACCCGGTGCTGCCGAAACTTCCACCACATGAGGGTAAGTTGAGATGCGAAGTAGATCTTCTCCTGCTCGGCGGTGAGCTTTTCAACAGACCGCAGGTCAAATTCTGCATCCGACACGTAGTGCGGTAGTTCGGCTGTGTTTTCGGCAGGCAGACTGGAGTTGGATTGAATGGTCATCTGTCCACACCACCTGAAAGTCTGATCCTTGGGTCAAGGAACCCAAGCGCGATGTCGGAAATAAGTACGCCGATAACAGTCAAGGTCGCGACAAACATCAGGAAGGACCCTGCCAGATACATGTCCTGACTTTGCAACGCGCTGATCAGGAGGGGCCCTGTGGTTGGCAATGACAGAACGATGGATACGATTTCAGCGCCTGATATAATGGCGGGAAGTAATGAGCCGATGTCGGCAACAAAAAAGTTCAGTGACATTCTCAACGGGTATTTGATCAGCGCTTTAAAAGGCGGCACACCTTTTGCGCGCGCGGTGACCACATATTGTTTTTGCAGCTCGTCAAGCAGGTTAGCCCGGATACGGCGTATCATGGCCGCGGTGCCCGAGGTGCCGATAACAATTGTCGGGATGATGAGATGCTCACCAATTGACAGGAGTTTGGGCCAGGACATCGGTTCACCAATGAACTCCTTATCCATCAAACCACCAATTGATGTGCCAAAATTGACCTTGGCCACGTACAACAGGATCAGAGCCAGCAGGAAGTTGGGGGTTGCCATGCCCAGCAACCCGACAAAAGTCAGGCCGTAGTCGCCCCAGGAATATTGATGGGTTGCTGAGTATATGCCAATCGGGAAGGCGATAACCCACGTCAGGATGATGGTGAAGAATGACAGGAGAATGGTGAAAAACAGGCTGTTGCCGACCACCTCTGAAACGGGTTTCTGATGTTCGAAAGAATAGCCAAAATCCCCCGTAACGAAATTCCCTATCCATAAAAGATAACGCTGAATCATGGGTTTATCGAGCCCATACTCTTCGCGCAGATACTGAGCACGTTCAAGATCAACACTTTCGCCGTTTTGAATCAACTCACCAATATAAGTTTCCACATAATCACCCGGCGGCAGCTGGATGATCGTGAAAATCACGATGCTGGCCAGCAGCAGCGTCGGGACCATCGTCCCAATTCGAGTGATTATGTATCGCAGCATCGTGTTTATATCTGCCTATTCGTCGAGCCAGAACGTATCTGGAAGGTAATACCCGAAGTAGGATGTGGGTTCGAAAGACCAGATGCCTTCTTCAGGAACATTCTTCAGTTTATTACTCACGACAACCGGTTGTAATCCTCCGGAAACAATACCGATTGTGTAAACCTGATCCGTGAAGATCGACAACATATCCTTCCAGATTTTATGCTGGGTGTTGTAATCGGATGCATTACGCCATTGCGCGTATAATTTGCTCAATTGAGCCACCTCAGGAAGGCTTGGCTCTTCACCAGACGCCCCTTTGGTTTCCCAAAAGTTTCCCCACATCGGCCATTGCGCCTGAATAGGCGAAACCGGAGCCAGCTCTTCGGGGTTCATTTCTGGTGTTGCAAGACCTCGGTTCAACCCTTGCCAGGTCGACATCACTGTTTCGCCGTTAGAAACGCGTCCGCGCAATATGTCGCGTTGGGAAGGTTTGACGAAGAGTTTTACGCCGATGTCTTTCCAGTGATCCGTGATAAGTTGCAGGATATCGGTTTCCTGGCTCTGCTCTCCGGCTGTTTCGACGATAATTTCGAATGGACGGCCATCCGGCATTAACCGCACACCATCTTCGTCTTTCTTGTCGAAACCGGCGTCATCCAAAAGGGCGTTGGCTTTATCCACGTTATATTCAACCCATGCGTTTGCATAGGAATCTTCGTACAACGGGCTGGAAGGGAGAACTGAGTTTGACGCTTCACGACCAAGCCCAAAAAAGATGGCTTCGTTGATCTCGGAACGATCCATACCCATCGATAGGGCGCGGCGAACGCGTACATCCTGGAAGGCATTGCGGAAGCCTTCATCCTTCGTATTGAGATTGGGAAGCAAAGTCATTTCTGATCCACGACCGGATGGCCACAACCGCACGTTATATCCGCCTTCTTCAGCGCCTTTTTTCAGGAATGCATAATTGTCAAATCGGATGTAGCGCGCCTGGAGATCGCTTTCGCCTGTACCTGCCTTGGCGGCAATAATGGAGGATGATGCGAGATTGAGAATGACCTGATCGAGATAAGGCAGCTGTGTGCCCTCTGGGTCAACGCGATGGTAATTGGGGTTGCGTTTGAAGATGATCCGTTCAGATGGCAGATCCGTGGAGTTAGTCCAGGCCTGAAGGGATGGCATGGACGGGTTTTCCTGACGGTACTGACGACCGAAACGCTTGTGAAGCGACGACCAGTTCTGAACCTGTTCTGACTCGACCAGGGCAGCAATTTTGTCGGGATCGCCATATTTCCCGTGAAACTGTTTAAGGTAATGGGCAGGCATATAGATATACAGTGGGCGAGCACCAGCAAGTGCGGTCAGAAACAGTGGGTTTACACTTTCCCACGTATAGCGGATGGTGAGAGGATCAATGATCTCAACCTTGGGCATTTTACCGTTGACCAGCATTTCGCGCGGCGGTCCGCCCTGGAACAGGTCAGCGTTTTGTGCGACGTCTTCCCACCAGTACCGAAAATCTTCCGTGGTAAACGGTTGGCCATCTGACCACAGGTGACCTTTGCGCAAATGAAATGTGAAGGACTTATTGCCGTCGTTTTCGACCTTCTTGAGAATGTCGGGCGCCAGTTGAAAAGACTCATCATAAGTAACGAGACGGGCACCGGAATAGACGGTCATCCAGCGAACGTCTTTGGGTTTTGCCATCAACATGTCGATGGAGCCACCTCTTTTACCGATAGACCGTTCGAGGCTTTTAAAGTCCACTACTCTTGGCTCATCGGGTGTGCCTGCATGTGCTGTTGAGGACAAGAGCGCCAATCCACCGGCTGTGACAAGTGATTTTAAAATTATGTGCATGGTGTTCTCAATTCATGTTGGCTTGTGTGCAAGTATTGTTTGTAGGTCCGTCCCCCTCTGGGCCCGTACCTGATGATTGTCGGTAATGGCGATCATGTCCATTTCAGATTCATGACCTTCATTCGAAAATGGCCCTGTCCAATTGCGGCCTTCCGAGGCCATGTCACGGTTAATGCGGTCGAAATCCAAAGGATGGTCTAGATCCGCATGGGGAACAACGTCGAGCAGAGCTCTTGTGTAGGGATGAATCGGATTTTCAAACAATTCCTCCCGCGTTGCGGTTTCAACGAGCTGGCCTTTGAACATGACGCCAATTCTGTCGGCGATATATCGAATAACCGCCAGATTATGGGAGATGAAAATATAGGTCAGGCCCAGCTCTTCCTGCAATTGTTTGAGCAGGTTCAAAACCTGCGCCTGTACCGATACATCAAGGGCGGAAACCGGTTCGTCACAGACCAGCAGCTCAGGCCGCAGCGCAAGAGCACGCGCGATACCGATCCGCTGGCGCTGACCGCCCGAAAATGAATGGGGATAGCGGCCCAGGAATGTGGGCTGGAGGCCCACAAGACGCATCAGTTCAGCGGCATATTCAGCCTGTTGCTTCTTATTACCCATGCCATGAACTTCCATGGGCTCTTTAAGAATATTCAAAACTGTAGAACGCGGTGAAAGGGACGAAAACGGGTCCTGAAACACCATTTGGATTTTTCGGCGAAATTCCTTGATGCCCTGATTGTTGAGCTGCAACAGGTCGGTCACCGTTTGCTGATCGCCATCGCCCTCCATCCATTCCACAGTCCCATCAGTGGCTGACAGAGCACGGACGATCATTTTTAGTGTGGTCGTTTTTCCGCACCCGGATTCGCCAACCAAACCAAAACATTCGCCGCGACGGACGTCAAAACTGATATCGTCAACCGCCTTAACAACGGTTTTGTCATTTCCGAACCATCCCTTGCTCTTTTTGGTCGTAAATTCTTTTTTCAGATGGCGAATTTGAAGGAGCGTTTCGTGGGCATGCGTTTTGCGTTCTTCAATACCCTTGCTCATGGAAGCAGGAATTTCATGCTCGATGTCACGAAGGCTTTCCAGTTTCTCATCATATCCCATCGACAGGTCTGGAACGGCATTGAGCAATGCTTTTAGATAAGGGTGCTGGGGATTGCGGAAAATGGCTTCGCGGGGGCCGGCTTCCATAATCTGGCCGTGATACATTACTACAACTTCGTCAGCCATATTTGCCACGACCCCCAGGTCGTGGGTAATCAACAACACAGCCATGCCAAGCTTTTCCTGCAATTCTTTCAGCAAAGAAAGAATCTTGGCCTGCATCGAAACATCTAGTGCGGTTGTCGGTTCATCAGCGATCAATAGAGCAGGATGGCAGACAAGTGCCATGGCAATCATGGCTCTTTGTCGTAATCCACCAGAAAGCTCCATCGGATACATAGACCAGGCAGCGGGCGGGTTTGGAAACCCAACCAGTTCGAGCATATCCACTACTGTTTGCTGAACATCACCTGAACTAACATCTCGATGCAAGGTCAATGCCTCACCGATCTGATTGCCAATCGTGTGAAGCGGCGACAGCGACGTCATGGGCTCCTGAAAGATGATCGAAATCTTGCCGCCACGCAGATCAATGCGCTCAGCTGAATCGTCGGCAAATGTCGCTAAATCCAGAGGAATGTCGGTGGGAGTTTCCTTATACCAGATGCTTCCACCGGTAATGCGAG
Source organism: uncultured Rhizobiaceae bacterium (assembly GCA_951813045.1). Lineage (GTDB taxonomy): Bacteria > Pseudomonadota > Alphaproteobacteria > Rhizobiales > Rhizobiaceae > Pseudahrensia. The sequence continues at coordinate 3,606,605 of CATOTF010000002.1, read as the reverse complement.
CGACATTGGGTAATATACCCAGTATCGCTTGGGAAATGATCGATTTCCCTGAGCCGGATTCTCCAACCAATGCGACGGTTCTACCTGCAGGAATACGAAATGAAGCGCCGCGGATCACTTCCAGATCCGCGCCCTTTAAATCAATCACCAAATGAAGATCATCAATCCGTATAATATCGTGGGTGTATTCCCCGATCTTCACGGATTGCGTGCACTCCTTTTGAGAATTTTTAGCGACTGCGCCCCTTTGCGCCAAAACTGTGACCCTTACTTTCTCCCGGCCCGTATACCGGGCTCCTTATGTGCACTTTGGCACACTTGAGGGGGCACGTTAAGCGCAGATACTCAATTTCCCTCCTGTCTGTGTAATAATGCACCATCCCAAACCAATATCCCCACATGTTTTGGGTGTTCTAGGGCGGCTTGCTCTTGAGAATAGCCGCCAAGCAGGTGGAAAATAATGCGCAGGATGACTGTATGGGTCACAATAATCGAGTGGGCAGGGATAGATTGCAATGCTGATTCGATCTCCACCGATCGGTCCGCCATCGCTTCTCCGTTTAGAGGTTTGAAGTTCCAACGGTCGGATTTGCGGTTTTTCCGTTCTTCGTAGTAACGGGATTTTACTTCCGCGCTGGTCAGGCCCTCCCAACGGCCAAGAGATAATTCTCGAAATGCGCGGTTGATACGAATTATTGCAGGTTTTTCAAAGGTCTGATTAACAATATGCGCGGTGTCTTTTGCCCGTTTGAGTGGTGAAGAAACGATCGATAGTGCGGTTGCATCAAGAGTTTTCTGTTCCACCAGGTTTCCGATTAACTCCGCATTGGCCTTTGCCTGTGTCTCCCCGTTTGGTGACAACTCTACATCTGTCGCACCCTGGTACCGCCCTTCCGTGTTCCAACGGGTGGCACCGTGGCGTACAAATATGAGTGGGTGCTGGATCAAAGAATTATTTCCAAAATGTAAAGTTTGGGAAGGTGGGGATGACAATTTGGTGATCTATCAGTAACGATGCTCCCTACGTTTCGAACTCACACCTTATTGCAGAATGTAGAGATATGAAAAAGCTGTACTCAATTGTCATACTTCTCATGCTCTCGATTGTGGTGCTGGCGCCTTCTTTACCCATCACAGCGCACGCACAATTCATGTTGGGTGCCTCAAATGGCGAAAAAACGCCCAAGGCATTGGAGCTATTGCTGGAAGAGGCAAAAAAGGATGGCTCTACCGTTATCGTCGTACAGCCCAACAGTAATACGTCCGTAACGGATGATGAAGCTGGTGCCAACAGGGCAGCGATGTTTCTTAAAGCGCGTGAACGCCTGAGGGTGATTTTTGGTTCAGTTCCCACGTTGTGGACCAATATTATGGGTACAGTCTCAGCCGCCAGCCCCGATGGCTCTTCGTTCTGGCTGTTCAGGGCGGTGCTGACGGCCCTTTTTGGGTTGGTTGTGGGATATTTTGCGACGAGACCGATAATCACCAGAACTCAAAAAAGCGGGTTTTTCAGTGGTGAGGGAAATCCGGAAACGACCGCTGATAAGATTTCTTATCTTCTGGCCCGGGCGCTCTTTGCTGCAATTTACGTATTGATTTATTTCGCAGTTACGATGGTTACAGCGGTTATTCTCGATTCCGGCCACGAGCCGTCGCGCCGGGTCATATTCGAGATCGCCGCCTGGTATTGCGTTTACCGGTTCATGCGCCACGGTATATCCTGGAACCTATTCTCCGGTGCGATGCCAAAATACCGTTTGGTCAACCTATCTGACGACGAAGCTGTAAGATTGCACCGCCACTTCCATATAGGTGTTGCGATTTGTGTAGCATTTGCCGCATTTGCGCGGGCAGTGGGTTTTACCGGGGAAGATCAGATTGCAGCTGGAATTAGCGGTGGAGTGACTGTCGAAAATATTAAATTTCTACAGATCTGTTCAGCAATACTCTTTACCGGTGCACTGGCGTTTCTCACAGTTTGGGATTGGAAGGCGTGGCAACATATCGTTGCACCGACCGACCCCTCGACAGGCCTATTCAAGCTTCGAACGAGTCTGGCGCGCCTCTTGCCGGTGATCACACTCGTTTATGCAATTGCTGCGTTGTGGAGTTTTGTCATTCGCCTTGCGTTGGATCAGCCATCACCGGGTGTGATTATCGCAGCACCATTTGGAATCTTCTATCTGGCCATCATTGTCTACGGTTTGGTGTTGATCGGTATTCAGATGTTCTACAATCGCCGGATCCATAAATTTGAAGCGCTTGCCGCCGCTGAACGGGAACGGCGTGAAGAAGAAGAAACTGCTGTCAATATAGAGGCAGGTGAAGAAATGGAGGTTGGGCTGAGTTCAGTTTCCGCCTCCATATTTGAATATCAGCCGATGTTCCGGGTGTTTTTTGAAAATGCCGCGCTTGCCATTGTATGTATTTTTGCTCTGGGTGAGTTGGCACGCGTTTGGGGCGTGCCGATTGGGGATGACGGTAATCCGTGGGCCGCGGCTTTGGACATCATTTTGTCGGCGGTGTTGTGCTGGATAGCTTACAGTGCGGTGCGCATATTTGTTGACCGCAAGATGTTGGAAGAGGGGGGAGCCCCAGATGATTCCGAGTTGATGGGGGAAGGCGAAGGGGGTGGAGCTGGTGCCACCCGTATGGCAACGCTTTTGCCGATTTTTCGCTATGCCCTGATCACCGTCATATTCGCCATCGCGATCATGGTCATCCTGTCGCGGATGGGAATTGATGTTGCACCAATATTCGCTGGTGCCGGGGTTGTTGGTATCGCAGTTGGTTTCGGCGCACAAACGCTCATTCGTGATATATTTTCCGGCGCGTTCTTCCTGATGGACGATGCGTTCCGCAAAGGGGAATACGTTGAAATTGAAGGGGTGAAAGGGGTCGTTGAAAAGATCTCAATCCGTTCATTCCAACTGCGCCACCACCTGGGCGCATTACACACGCTACCCTTTGGTGAAATCAAACAATTGACCAATTATTCCCGCGACTGGGTGATGATGAAATTACCCCTTCGGGTTACCTATGACACCGATGTGGAAAAGGTGCGCAAGCTGGTTAAGAAGCTCGGCCAACAGCTGCTGGAACATCCGGCGGTTGGTCACACCTTCATGCAGCCTCTCAAATCGCAAGGTGTTTATAAGATGGAAGACAGCGCGATGATCATTCGCGTGAAGTTCATGACCAAACCCGGGGAACAATTCGTCACCCGCAAGGTGGTTTACGAGAGTATTCAGGACTTGTTTGCCCGTGAGGGAGTACATTTTGCTCACAAAGAGGTCACTGTACGTCTTGCCGATGCGCAGGTAGATGATTTGTCAGTAGAGGAAAAACAGGCCGTATCATCGGCTGCGCGCAGCATTATTGATGCTGAGGAAGAAGCGATGGCAGCGGCTGGCGGTAAAGCGAGTGGTAGTGACCGATAAGGCTGAACTCGACACGACATCCCCGTTTGGGAGCCGTAATGCCAAGGTTTTTGAGCGGTTGATTTGGAAAATGAGTGATTGGCGCCGCCTGCCGCAAGACTGGCGGCGGCGCCTGCGCAAACGGTTCGCCCGTCGGGTGACAGGGCCGTTCGACATAATTCACCGCGGTATGAAGTTTCGTCTCTACCCGGCGGAAAATTACTGCGACCGGGTGTTGTTTGGTCGTAATGAATTGCCGGAGGAAGCCGAGCACCATGCCCTTTTGCCATATATTAAAAGCGGCGTGGTATTTGTTGATATCGGTGCCAATGTAGGATCGTATTCGACGTTTGTCGGGACACGGGCGGTGGGTGACCTTACCCTTTTGGCGTTTGAGCCGCATCCGCGCACCATCAAGAAATTATGTTATAATCTGGAAGCAAATGACTTGCCGATGGACAATGTCATCAATGCGGGCGTCGGGCCAAAAAAAACCGTGCTGGACTTATGGTCAGACGGGGGCAGTAATATCGGCCACACTTCCATGTTGAAAGCGGGTACGGCTAACCCCAAAATATCACATCAAGTGGATGTGCTCCCTTTGATCGATGTCCTCAAAGAGCGGAATATCCGTAAAATTGACCTTCTGAAGATCGATATCGAAGGGTTTGAAGACCGCGCATTGGCTCCATTTTTTGATAAATGCGCGGTTGATTTATATCCGACTGTAATTTTGATAGAAATTGCGCATCAACATTTGTGGGAAAGAGACCTGATGGAGATGCTTGCTGACCGGGGTTATCGTGAAGTGTTTAAAACCCAGGAAAACCGCCTGATGGTTCGGGACTAAGCCGAAATTGACAATCTTTCGGGTGCATCCGTGCATTCACCCGTCAGAGCATTTTCAACCGCGTTGCGGATTGTGTCGAGGGTGAAGGGTTTAGCGACCACATCAATCACGATTTCACTTAACCCGTTGGAGCGTTCGCGTTGATCGGCAAAGCCGGTCATCATCAGGATCTTGAGCTCCGGCCAGCTCTGCGCTGCCAGTTGAGCGAGCTCTATTCCGTCCATGAATGGCATTTTAATGTCAGACAATAACAGGTCGAATGCGCCTTCATGTTCACTTAGACAGTCGAACCCTTCTTCACCATCATCTGCCTGAACAACCGTATGGCCATTCATTTCCAGGGCGCGTGATACAAATGCCCGAACGTGCGGGTCATCTTCAGTGACCAGAATTTTTGCCATATGTCCCCAAGAATCATTCACTAGCAGTTTTGTGCAGGCTGAACGAATCCCGTTAATTTTTTCGAACTAATCGGTCAAATAATTTGAGCGTCGCCTTCAACAACACCGACGAACGGCAGTTCTCTAAACGCGTAGCCGACGTCCATTCCGTAGCCAACCACGAAGTGATCCGGGCATTCAAATCCGGTGTAATCGGCTTTGACCTGGGCCTTGCGTTTGGAGTGTTTGTCCAAGAGTACGGCGACTTCCACATTCCGCGCTTTGCGTTCGATCATCAGATCCTGCGCAAATTTGAGCGTGTTGCCGGATTCCAGAATATCGTCGATCAACAGGACGTCGCGACCCTCAACTACACTGTCGATGTCGCGCAATATTGTTACGCCGGCTGATTCTGTGCCTGAACCATAACTGGAAAGGGTGATGAATTCGACCTCGGGCGCGATCCCCTGTTCATGCATGGCTCGAATGAGGTCTGCGGCGAAAATGAAAGATCCCTTGAGGATGGCGATTACGAGCAGGTCTTTATGTACTTTCCCTCGCATCTGTGCCGCCATTGCCAGATTTCGTTCGGCAATCTGCTCAGCGGAAAATAGGGTGGAGATGCGTTTACCGCGTACTTCAATCATTAATCTGCCCGGTTTTATAAAGCTAAACCGCAGCTAAAATGATGTCTGCGGAACAGATTATTCCTTTATCGAAGCGGAACGGGCTTTGATGGGGGCAAATTCAACTTCTACGTCCACCGCTTTGTCGGGAAATCCGTGTGCAACGGCGGTAAACCGGCCTTTTTCACCAGATTTTAGTTCTTCTTTCGAAGAACTAACTGTCCATGCGTAAAGGTTTGACTGACTTTCGCCACGCATGATCAGCCTAATGGGTGGTACGGGAATCGTAGCGTCGGCAACGTTTTGAATTTCACCGCGCACGATCAAACGGCGAATCCCGTCTTTTGATGATCGTGTGGTGGTGACGTTTTCGATTTGCAGGTTCGGGTTTGTTGGCGTCAGACCGACTGTTCGATAGATCTGTTCAGTTTGTGGTAAAGTCTCGATGACGGTGTTTTTGAAAACCACGCTGGCGACAAACAGGCAAAGACACGATAACGCTGCACCATGCCAGGCTTTTACCCCTGTGGTTTTTTGAGGTTGCGGAGGCAGGCGGTCGATATAGACCGGCTCCCGTTTTGGTTTTTCCACAGGCATGGGTATGACAACGGGAAGCGTGGTGCGAATCTGATTTCCATCGCCCACGAGGTCTTTCATATCAGGAGCAATGGATGGTGCATCCATTTTGATTTTAGGAGCTTCGCTATCCGCGGGCACCCACTCGTGCTCACATTTGCTACATTGCAATGGATTGGTTTTCGGCAGGTCGGCAGGCGGGTCACGAAAACGAGCATCACATGAAGGGCATATAACGGTCATGGAAATTCCTGTGTGCGAAACAACAACCAGCCAATTTGGCTGATTTGGGCAAATTGTCGCCATGGTTTACAAAGAGTTTCTAAATTTACCCGCGAAATGGTTAATTCACCGTTTAGAAATGTTGGGTCAAGGACGCGTTAATGCCATTTTGTGAACGGATGATTGGCTCAATATTAACACTGTGTTAACCATAAATACCCAACACCTGAGTAACGCGTGAAATCTGCCTGTGTCGGGTCTTTGGAAGTCCGTATTGAGAGAAGTATGATCCAATTTGATAATGTTGGGGTGCGTTACGGCATGGGTGATGAGGTTCTCAAGGACCTTTCGTTCGCAATTGAACCAGGGTCATTCCAATATCTTACCGGCCCGTCGGGTGCGGGTAAAACAAGCCTGTTGCGTTTATTGTTCCTTTCCCTGCAACCAACCCGAGGACTCATAAAGGTTTTTGGGCATGATGCCTCATCTCTGACTCATGCCGACTTGCCAAGCGTTCGGCGGCGGATTGGGATCGTATTTCAGGATTTCCGGCTGCTCGATCATCTCACCCTTTATGAAAATGTGGCACTTCCCCTTCGGGTTCGGGGCAATGAGGAACGCAGTTACCGTCGTGACGTCATTGACCTGTTGAAATGGGTTGGTCTCAGTGAACGCATTGATGCTTTTCCAACTGTACTTTCAGGGGGTGAACAACAACGCGCAGCAGTTGCGCGTGCGCTGATTGACCAGCCAGAGCTGTTGCTGGCCGATGAGCCCACGGGAAATCTGGATCCGAAATTAGCGCGTAGATTGTTGCGTTTGTTCATTGAACTTAACCGGACGGGAACGTCCGTTGTCATCGCCACACATGATTTGAATTTGATGGATCAATTTGAAGCACGACGCATGGTGCTGAATGACGGGCGGTTGCAGGTTTATGACTGAAACGTCTGATACAGATATCACCGGTGAGGCTTCGGAAACAGATGATGCCACATTGATGCGCGATCGGGAATTACATTCGATTGTGCCACGCTCATCTGTTGCTGGAACTGCACTAACGGCGGTGATTGCCATTATGACATTTTTGGCGAGCCTTACACTTGGTGCGGTATCCATGGTCAATGATTCAGCTAAAAGCTGGCAAAGCGACATTGCCAGAGAAATTACTCTTCAGGTGCGGCCAATAGAAGGCGTGGATCTTGAGGCCGCGGTCGTTTCCGCCCGGCAGATTGCCGGTGAGTTTTCGGGAATTACCAACGTCACAGTCATTAATGCGGACGCGATGGGCCGGTTGCTCGAACCCTGGCTTGGGAGCGGCATAAATTTGAACGAATTACCGGTTCCCCGCTTAATTACCCTGAGCATTGATGGGAACGATCCTCCCGACCTCTCCGCCCTGCGCGCCAAAATTGTGGAATCAGTTCCTGGTGCAAGCCTTGACGATCATCGGGCCTGGCTGGATCGGCTGACATCCATGGCTCAAGCGACAATCGTCGGGGGAGTTGTTTTATTTATGCTGATGATGGCGGCTACCGTTTTGACGGTGGTGTTTGCGACCCGTGGAGCGATGTCTGGAAATCAGCATGTTATTGAAGTGTTGCATTTTGTAGGCGCTGAACAAAGCTATATTGCCAGTGAATTTCAAAAACACTTTTTGCTCCTGGGTCTAAAGGGCGCCTTGTCAGGTGGAGTGTTGGCGTTGTTTTGCTTTTTGATTGCGGGCTGGTGGACAAGCAGTGGTTTCGCCGACCCGGCAAGTGATCAGATGACTGCATTGTTTGGGACATTCACCGTTGGTGCTAGTGGGTATATTGGAACATTGATTTTAATATTTGTGATTGCAGTGCTGACTGCTGTCACGTCACGCTTTACGGTGTTTCGGCATGTGGGTTCGCTCGATAGCAGCACAGCTGAACTGTGACACAAATGCCCATGTTTAATCTTGAGGACGGATAAGCGAACAAGTGCCGATATAAAGTATTTTTGCTTGCCCTTTCTCCGCCACACTACAATAGTAAGGCACGCAAGTTGGTGAAGGCCATATGCAACCAGGGGACAGCATCTTGGCAAGATGCAGAACTAATAGAACTGTGCATGAATAGATCGAAAGGTAATTCTGCTTCTTTATTGCGCCGTTCTGCCGTGGGCACGGGGCGTGGTTTCTCGTGGGTATTTCGCGTGGGAATGAAGTTGGTTTTAATCGGACTGTTCGTTGCAATTGGTATGTTCGTGGGCGGGTTCCTGCAATTCACCAATAAGGTTGCGTCCTATGAACTTACTGAGAATATACAGCCCGCGGATGCAATCGTAGCCCTGACTGGCGGCTCAACACGGATTGCCAAAGCTCTTGAACTTCTGGCTATGAACAAAGGGAAGCGGCTGCTGATTTCCGGTGTCAACGAGAACACAAATGCGGAAGACCTAAAATCCATCCATCTTGGTTACGCCGCACTCTTTGATTGCTGTGTTGATATGGAACGGGTGGCAAAAGACACGATAGGCAATGCGTTGGAAACATCCAAATGGATGGCGAAGTTGAACTATAAAAGCGCAATTGTTGTTACAAGCGCCTATCATATGCCGCGCAGCCTTGTGGAGCTGAGAAATCAATTGCAAGGAATCAAGCTGACCCCTTACGCCATTCCGCTGGAGAGTATCAACGAGGAGGGGTGGTGGCAAAACGTTGACACGTTGCGGTTCATGTTGAGTGAATACGTTAAATATCTAGGGTCCAATACGAGATATTATGTCTCAAGACAGAACTTTGACGTATTGCTTTCCGGTTTTATGACGAGAAAAGAAGCCTGATGATTGCCTAGGTGGTTCCATGCGAACCGGAATGGTTCTAAAGAAACCGAACTATCTTTCGCGCAATTTGATTTCCATGATTTTCTTACGATCCCTCATTTTTAATATCTTGTGGTATATCAACCTTCCTTTGCAAATGTTGGTTCAGACGCCCTGGTATTTTTTCCTCAGCCATCAGGAAGCAAACAAAGTACCCAAGCGCTGGGCGAATAGCACCCACTGGCTCCATAAGATTATTGTGGGGACAAATATTGAGATTATCGGTGAGGAAAACCTGCTGACAGATGGTTGTATCGTTGCCTGCAAACACCAGTCCCTGTGGGACTTTTATGCCGTCAATGCGATGTTGCGTGATGGCGCCTTCATACTGAAATCGGAGCTGATGAAGGTTCCTTTTTTCGGTTGGTACGTCGGCAAGCTGAAACATATTCCCATCAAACGAGGAGATAGGGGCGCCGCCATGCGTCGCATGATTGTTGACGCGAAAGAACGAATTAAAGAGGGACGGCAAATACTGATCTTTCCCGAAGGGACACGCCGGTCACCGGGTGCTGAACCAAATTACCGGTATGGCGTAACGCGTATGTATCTTGACCTGAATTGCCCGGTGGTACCGGTGGCCCTCAATTCGGGGTTGTATTGGCCACGCCGAAAATTCATCCGCTATCCCGGTACGATTCGCACAAAGTTTCTTGAGCCAATTATGCCTGGTCTTACTGGCCCGGAATTTACGGCTGAACTGGAACGGCGAATTGAGGAAGCTTGCGATGAATTATATCTCATGGCATCGAAAGACGATGTGAAACCTCCCATGTCACAAACGGTTCTTGAGAGGGTTGAACTGGCCAAGAGCCGAGTGTCTGACAGAAATATTAGCGCATAATGATAAATTTGTTCTTGTAATGTCCTGTTAACTTGTTCTATTTATGTTCTCGTAAAAAGGAGAACATTATGTACGCAGCCCCAGCCCGTTTAGAACAACCTGTTCCTGCATTCACGTCCGGGTTATCCAGTGCCCGGGTAGCGCGTATTTCCTCACGTGTAATATCGTCTCATCGCAGTGGTTTTGGGGAATCTGATTCAACGGACTATGTGGCCACACCCGCACCGAGACTGGTGCGTTCGGTGGTTGATGAAGCGGGCCTTGGCAGGTTTGTATATTTGCAGGGGAAGTCCGGGCGTAGATATGTGTTTTCATCGATCCGCCGGGAGCAGGTCGCGCTTTATGATCACGCCCTGTTTGCCTCATCAACTCCCGGTTCTGACGAGGTGCAGGTGTCTGCTGGTCTGGACGGCTTGTCCCAGCGTTTTTCAACGCTGTATGTGCATCTCCTGGACAATGAAACTTGCGACGCAGAGCGTGCTCTGAACGATTTGGGAGCATAACGCTCAACGCAAATTAGCCTGCTTTCAACGCCTGATTGATGTGTTCCATTAAACCGTCCTTGATGCCCAATTCCAACAAGTGTTCTGCGGTATCAATAATATAAGCTTCATTTGGGCCGGATTTACCGACGGCCCCTTTTATCTGATTGATTAACTGATCTCGGGTGAGACGACCGGCATATTGTTCATGTTTGGTGTCGGCAATATAGGTTACCATTTTAACTTTCTCACCGGTCTCCAGAGTTCCTGGTCGAATACGCTCAAGGTAGACATTGGTGACCAGTTCCCTGGCGCGCAGGTATTCGAGAACTTCCTGACGGTTTTCCGCCTGAATGCGAAATGCTTTGCCACTGCAGGCACCACCCCGCGCAAGTCCCAATACTATGCCCGGCCGTTCACGAGTGCCGCGATGTACCCATGAGTAAATGCAAGGGGCCCGGTGAACCCCGACCATGCGCGCCATTTTAACTTCCGTAAAATCGAAGCCGGGGTTCCACATCAGTGACCCATAGCCAAATACCCAAATGTCGCTGTTTGATTTATCCATTGAATTCGTACAATTGCCGCAAAATAGAGGTGTAATTTCTTTCAGGTGTCCCGTATCAAGGCGTCACTCTTGAAGCAAACCCTTCTTATCATTTGGACGGGCCCTGACCCGAAGGTAATACTGCCATGAGCCGTTCGTTCTTTTCCCATCCCATGGCAAAATGGGGTCTGTTTATGGGATTTCTGTTCGCCCTCTGGTTTGGCGGGTGGTTCGCATTTGCCCGTTATGCTGACGGTAAGATCGGTGAGCAGATCACTGCCGTTTCGGAACAGGGCGTCAACATTGACTGTCAAAACCGCGCAATACGTGGCTTTCCATTTCGCATTGGCGTGTTTTGTGACGATCTCAACATTAGTCATAACCGCGATGTCTTTCGGTTTGAGCTGGGTGAGTTACGCACGGCGGCGCAGCTTTATTCTCCCGGTACCGTGATTGCCGAACTGGATGGCCCATTTAAAACTTGGCAGGGTACCCGGGAAATTACCGCGCGCTGGAACCAGATGCGCCTGTTTCTCGATGCAAATCTTACTGGCGGTTTTGAACTTGCATCCTTGAATTTTGGCGCTTTTGCCGGGGAGGCGGGCGGTTCTGACATTGATATTGAAAACGGTGCGGTTCATTTTCGCCCCACACCCGTTGCTGAGGGAGCGGAAAAGCCGGATCCGGTTTCACTGGATGGATACGTAACTTTTGACAACTTCGCGCTAAGCAACCCGAAGTTGGAGATTCCACCCGCCTCATTAAAGATCGATGCCACATTGGTGGATGGCTATACCGATCTGATTTCCAGAGGCCAAAAGCTGGATACTATTCTGCGCGATGGAGCCGAAATAAACCTCAGCACGCTATTGTTGAGCCTGCCTGAAGGTGGCCGCCTCGCTTTTTCTGGTCCGTTGACTATCGACGAAAATGGCTTGGTGAGCGGTAATGTAAAAATTGGTATTGCAGATCCGAAGGCGATCGGTGCCTGGGCGAAAAAGGTGGATCAACGACTGCAACAGGCTGTTTCCGGCATCGGCCAGGCGGTTGCGGGAATGGGCAAGGCTGACACGATTGATGGTCAGGAAATGCGGACAATTGTTGTTACATTGGATCAGGGTGTGTTGCGGCTAGGTTTCATCCAACTTGCAAGAATCCCGCCACTATTTCAGAACTAATCTTCAGTCACATCACGCCCGAAGTTCGGTTTATCGATCTCCTGCCCCGCATCGATGATACCGCGTCTGATGTCGCGCGTCTTGGTGAAATGCTCGAACAAAAGGTCGCCATCCCCCCAACGCACAGCCCGTTGCAGGCGTGACAGGTCTTCTGAAAATCGCCCCAGCATTTCCAGAACGGCGTCTTTGTTATGGAGGAACACGTCGCGCCACATCACCGGGTCGGATGCAGCAATACGCGTAAAATCCCTAAAACCGGAAGCGGAGAACTTGATCACTTCTGATTCCGTAATTTCTTCAAGGTCGGAGGCCGTACCGACAATATTGTAGGCAATCAGGTGCGGGATGTGGGACGTCACGGCAAGCACTCTGTCATGGTGGTCTGCACCCATCACGTCAACTTTAGAACCAAGCGCTTTCCAGAAACTCGAGATCCTGTCGATTGCTTTTGGGTCGGAATTTTCAGCAGGTGTCAGTAGGCACCAACGTTCGTCAAACAGCGTGGAAAATCCGGCATCTGGTCCAGAGTACTCCGTACCTGCTATTGGATGGCCGGGAATTAGATGCACATTTTCCGGCAAGTGCGGCTTTAATTGCTCAATCACTGAACGTTTGACCGAGCCAACGTCGCTGATGATGCAGCCGGGCGATAGGTGCTCGGCCATCCGCTCACCAATTGCGGCATAGGCCCCAACGGGAATACACAGGATAATGCAATCACAGTTCTTGACCGCTTCGCTGACTTTATCGGTGTAGACGTCGCCCAGATTAAGTTCCCGGGCACGGTCCATCGTTTCTTTTCGGCGGGTGGACACAACTATTGTTTCCGCCAATCCGTCGCGTTTTGCCCGCAAAGCGATGGAAGAGCCAATGAGGCCGATGCCAATGAGGCACAGGCGTTTGAAGATAGGGGGCTTGTTCATGATGGTTTCTACGATCAGGAATTGAGGAATTCAGCTAGCGAAGAGACAACACCCTCGCAGGCTTCTTGTGTACCAATGGTCATACGTATTGCGTTAGGCAATCCATAACCACCAACCAGCCGCAGTACATAACCTTTGGATGTGAGGTAACTGTCAGCACCTGCGGCAGTCTTATCATTGGCTCCGTCAAAATGAATGAGAATAAAATTGCCCACGCTTGGTGTGACTTTCAGCCCGAGCTTTTCAATCTCCTGGGTCGTCCATGTCAGCCATTCATCGTTGTGGATGATGGCATTATCCACCGTAGAGCGATCACCGATGGCGGCTTCTGCGGCGGCCAACGCTGCCGCATTGACGTTAAACGGACCGCGTACACGGTCAATTGCATCCACCACGTGGTGCGGGGCGTACATCCAACCTACGCGAAGGGCCGCAAGGCCGTATATCTTGGAGAACGTACGCGTCATAATCACATTGTTCGAGCCGGATACCAGTTCCATCCCGGCCTCATAATCGTTTTTGCGCACATATTCCGCGTAAGCCGCATCGAGAATAAGCAGGACATTTTCAGGCAAACCTTCATGCAGGCGTCGCACTTCGCTCATCGGCAAATAGGTGCCTGTCGGATTATTTGGATTCGCCAAAAATATCAGCTTTGTATTACCGGTTACGCGCTCCAATATGGCGTCGACATCGGCGGTGCAGTTGGTCTCAGGCGCCACCACGGGCGTTGCCCCGGCAGCGAGAATGCCAATGCGATAAACGAGGAAGCCATGCTCGGTGTAAATGGCCTCATCGCCCGGACGCAAATAACATTGGGCGAGCAGGCTCAACAGTTCGTCTGAACCGTTACCGCACAGGATATTGTCGACGTTAATGCCGTGGGCTTTGGCCAGGGCCTGTTTCAGCGAACTGGCACTACCGTCAGGATAATCTTCGAGATGGTTGGCAAGATCAGCAAAGGCCTGTTTGGCCAACGGGCTTGGGCCAAGCGGCGTTTCATTGGCGGAAAGCTTAAACAGACGAACCCCATCGGGCACCCCTGATTTGCCGGGCACATAAGTCGCAATATCCATAATGCCGGAATTGGGTTCTGCATTTTTGTCTGAGCCGGCCATGTCTAAACCTAATGGAATTTCGAATTTGGAACTGGTTTAGATAAAGCTTGGCAACAAGAAAAGCGTTTTACGAAAATCAATCCGGTTTGCGGAGCTTTTTGATGTTTCGGGATGCGGTTTGTGGAGCAAGGGCTGGAATAAAAATCCGGCGGCTTTGCCGCTGGCGTACTGGCAGCCCCTGATATAACTGTTTGGTGGCCTCGACGACCACGACCCCGGCAAAAGCGGGGGCAAACCGTCGGCCTAACCGTTCCAGCGCTGGTGCGGCGCGGAGCAAAAACTTGTTTTGTGAGGGTGGATTATGCAAAGCGTCCGACCACGCAGTCGGGGTGAACATGTGTTCACGCAACAGGCGCGCCAATTGACCGCCGGTGTAAGGTCTGCCGGACCCAAATGGGGTCTGTTCAACCCGTGCCCACACGCCGCGACGGTTCGGTACGACGATGACCAACCGTCCACCGGGAGCGAGTACCCGCCAGATTTCTGTCAGTGTTTCGCTGGCGTTTTCACAATGTTCCAATGCATGGACCAGCAACATGCGGTCCACACTTGAATCCGGTAATGGCAGGTCTTCATCAAACACCAATGCCGTGGCGCAGGGTTCTCCAAACGGCCAATGGACCGCCCCTTGCCGTGCGGGCATGAGCGCAAGGGTCCGTTCGCTGTCGGGCCTGAACTGGTCGAGATAAGGTGTGGTAAAACCCAGACCAACCAACCGTTCGTCACTGAGTGGACGCCAGACCGCGGCCAGCGCCTGTCCAATCGACTTTTGGGCGAATACCCCCAATTGGGTCGCATAAAACTGACGGAGGTCGACTATGTCCATGTGCATGATAAAAGACTATCAAACTTATGGTCGACCCGAAACGGGTTTTATAGCCGGAAATGACGGTGTGAAGGAGAATTTCAAATGAGTGTTAACAGGTTGAAGGCCTTTCAGTTTCCCTGCCGTGACGACAATTATGGGGTCATTTTGCATGACCCCCAGTCCGGGCTCACCATCAGCATCGATGCACCGGAACAGGAGGCCATCGCCGATGTGCTTGAAAGCAAGAATTACCGGTTGACCCATATTCTGACCACCCACCACCACGGTGATCACGTGGAAGGAAACGCGGGCCTGAAAGCCCAACATGATTGCCAGATTATTGGCCCGGTGGAAGAGCAATCACGCATTCCCGGTATCGATAAGGCGGTTGGACACGGGGATAGTTTTGAACTGGAAGGCCACCGTGTGGAGGTTATCGGCACACCGGGCCATACATTGGGTCAAATAGCCTATCATTTCCCGGATCAGTGCATGGCGTTTTGCGCTGATGCCTTGTTCGCATTGGGTTGCGGGCGGATATTTGAGGGGGATGCGGAGATGATGTTTACGGCCCTTAACCGTCTTGCGTCACTGCCGGACGATACGAAAATTTATGCAGGTCATGAATATACATTGGCGAATGCTAAATTTGCGCTTTCCGTGGACCCGAACAATGAAGTACTGGTAACGCGGGCAAGAGAAATCGAGCATTTGCGAGACGACGGTAAACCCACGCTGCCCACGACGCTTGAGGTAGAAAAACAGACTAATCCGTTTTTACGCGCCGGTGATCCAGCAATTCGTCAACATTTAGGGATGGAAAGCGCCAGCGACCTTGCAGTGTTTACGGAAATCCGCGCCCGTAAAGACCGTTTTTAATGGACGCGGTTTCGGCACAACAGATCATCGATCAACTCAAACTGAAACCTCATCCGGAGGGTGGTTATTACGTCGAGACTTTTCGTGATGACTCTAATGCAAGCACAGCAATTTATTACCTGCTTGAAGCGGGTGACCGGTCACATTGGCACCGGGTTCATGGCAGCAGCGAAGTTTGGCATTATTATTCCGGTGACCCGCTTATGCTGACCCTGTCCGAGCATGGGCACAGTTTAGAAACCCGCCAATTGGGACCGAATATTTCTGATGGAGAAAAACCTCAGGTCGTGGTTCCGCCGGGTTGGTGGCAATCGGCAGAAAGCCAGGGCGCCTGGACACTTGTTGGCTGTACCGTCGCTCCCGGTTTTACTTTTGATAATTTCGAAATGGCACCAGCAGATTGGCAACCAGGTTCCTGAGCAGGGTGAGGGAACTAATAAGCGGCCTGATAAATTAGTCCTCAACCGGCCAAGGCAGTTCTCGCAGTGGTTTGCCGAATTTAAAGCCCTGCAGGTAGTCGACGCCCCAATCGCGCAGAAGGCCGGTTGTTGCGTCGTCTTCGACCCACTCAACAACTGTTTTGGCGTCGAACAGTGACGCAAGATCGACAAGCGCCTTGATAAATTTCTGATTTTCGTTGCTGGATTCCAGATTGTCTACAAACTGTCCATCGACTTTGATGATATCAAACGGCAGGCTTTTGAGGTTTCGGAAGGATGTGAATCCCGCACCAAAATCGTCAAGGGCGACCTTACAACCCAGATCCTTCACCGATTGAATAAATTGAAGAGCCTCCGGTAAGGAATCGGCGGCATATGATTCCGTAATTTCTATGATCAGTCTTTCAGCCACATCGCGACGGTTGGCGATAGTGTGGGCAAGTTTTGACAGCCATTCCGGATCGCAGGCGGTTTCGAATGATACATTGAGAGAGAATTTGGCGGTTGGTGCCTTTATCAAAGTTTCTAAAGCAAGATCAAGCGCATGGTGGTCCACCAATCTGATCAGGCCGAGGCGTTGCGCTATGCTGACAAAATCACCGGCAACCAGTGAATCACCGTCCGTTGACTCCAGTCTGATCAACGCCTCATGGAATTCTACCTTTGAGGTTTTTGCATCAACGACTGGTTGCCATGCGAGATGGATGCGACGCTCCTTAAGCGCTGATACGACTTTTTCCGCCATGTGGGCAGCACGAAGTTTTTCGGCATCTTTTTCCGGGTCCGGTTGAAACACAACAATTGAAGCATCGCGGGCACGGCGACTTTCAGCCAACGCCTGGTGGGCGGCCATGAACACCTGTTGGGAATCACGGGCGTTTTGCGGCATCAAAACGCCACCAATTGACACGCTGACGGCAATCGGCCCACTTTCAGTGGTCACAACGTTTTCGCGCAATAAATTGAGAATGCGATAACCAGCCACCAACAAATCACGATCACCGCATTCCGGCAGGATGATGCCTATCTTGGCTCCGGAAAACCGGCCGATAATATCCCGATCCCGAAGATTCTCCTGAATGCGCTTTGCAACTTCTGCAATGACCGCATCACCGGTTTCATAGCCGTAGACTGAATTAATCAGATCGAAGTGTTCAAGCCCGACAACCATGAATGATGCGGGCTCACCTGTTATTTTGATTTCGCTAAACGTGTCTTCCAAAGATAAGTTCAAATGAGCCCGGTTGAAGATTCCGGTGAGGGGATCATAGCGGGCCAAGCGATCACGTTTTTCGTCCGCGGCCCGCCGTTCATTGATCAGTCTGACGATACCATGGGCGCGATTGGGTATCCCGTCGCGTCCGGCGTACCAGCGACCAACATCCTCAACCCAGATATCGCTCGATGTGCCAAGGGTTTTGGCAGACAGGGCATATTGGAGACGGTAGGCGACACCCCGTCCATCGTCTATTTCTTTGGATGACATGACTGCGTCATTGCGGGTGGATTCAGTGGTTGGCAGTAACAGACTGTTAAACTGTCGACTGGTGGCAACTTGATCTACCGACGTGAGGCAAAGCAAGGTTTCTGTGCCTTCGCTCCATTGAAAGCTGTCGCTTTCAATATCCCATTCATAAGCACATTCCCCAACTGAATTGAGAACATGATTGGCAATATGACGACGTTCCATCGGCATTTGGTTGCCTCCGGACTGAGCGCCTTGTGGTGCCAGTGAAGGAGCGCATAAAGAATCGCGCATGTGTCCACCCTTGAATTACTGAGTCGGCCTATTGTCATGGAAAAACGTTAAGGAAACAGTAACTATAATATTGAGTGAAGAATTTCGTCCCAATCTGCGTTGCACCCTTTCCACTGCGAAGGCTCGTTTGGCAATAAATGAACGTTTTTACCGTCAGCACATATCGGGTCGAGGCGGTCGGTCCTGCTAATCCATTGAACATTTACGGCTTCATCAAAGAAATCAGATAGCCGGGTTTCCAATGTGGTCATGATTGGAGGCGTGAGGTGATAGAGCGAAGTTTCCGATTTAAGAAAAACTTCATCGGATAGATTGTTTTGTGAATTGCTGAAAAAGAAAACGGTATTTGCCGGGTCGCAATTTGAAAATCTCTCTCGCACGTTTTCAAGTTTGCTAATTTCGCGGCTGAAATTCCGGTCGATATCAAGAATTCTATCATCGTCTTTATGGGTGTAAAACCAATGCCAAAGCCACAGGCCATGTCGAGGCCAATAGGCGTGGTCTCGTTCGACAGTTATCTCCTGTTCCCGAAAGTCCTGAAGATCATCCTCAAGCCAGGAAACCAGCGCATTTGCTGGGCAGATGAGCCAGTCAAACGGGCCTTTTATATGGGTTGCTCGCTCAGGGTTTTCTATTGCAAAACGTGCAATCTGGTGCGTTGTCTGGCAGGACATACCCAGGCTGACAATTGTTTTTGGAGTATGTGCCAATGGTTGCGCTCCGCTTCTTGTTGAGTGGGGAAGGTTTGTCTACAGAACCAACACAATATTGGAATTAACCGGGAAATTGGCCGATGGCGACCAAAATCTATGCCGAATTGATGGATCATGTGAAACAGACACAGGCACTGTCGCAAATTGCTGGCCTGTTGGAGTGGGATCAGGAGGTGATGATGCCGGCAGACGGTGCACCGGCCCGCGCCGAACAGGCCGCTGCGCTGGAAGCCGTGTCCCACGAGCGTCGCACTGATCCGCGTATTGGTGATTGGCTGTCAGCGCTTGAGCAAGTGGAATTGAATGCTGCTCAATCGGCCAATATAAAACTGATCAGGCGTACCTATGAACGCTCTTCCCGAATTCCTGGTAAACTTGCAGAAGAACTGGCCCGGGTTACCGCAAGAGCGCAAGGCATCTGGGCAAAAGCAAGAGCCGCCAACCGGTTTGAAGATTTCGCGCCGGAATTAACGCGTATTATCGAATTGAAGCGCGAGGAAGCGACCTGTCTCGCCCATGATGGTGTTAGTGGTTATGACGCACTTCTGGAAGGCTTTGAACCGGGCATGACGGTGGCTGTATTGCAGCCGCTTTTGGAAGATATGCGCCCTCGACTTTCCGCGTTACGCGAAAAGATTGCCGTTAGTAAAGTTACACAACCACATTTGCAGGGTCCGTTTGACACGGGTAATCAAATGGAACTCGCGCGCAAGCTGGCCGATGTCGTGGGTTATAATTGGCAGGCTGGTCGACTGGATTTGTCCGTCCATCCGTTCTCGTCGGGAACTGCGGGAGATTCGCGCATTACAACACGTGTGGATGACACTGAACCTTTGGGCTGTCTTTATTCGACAATTCATGAGCTTGGTCATGCGCTTTATGAGCAGGGCATGCCGTCAGCCCACGCATTTACTCCGGTCGGTCAGCACGTCTCCATGGGCGTTCATGAAAGCCAGTCCCGGTTGTGGGAAAATCAAATAGCCCGAAGCCGACCGTTTTGCGCATGGTTTTTTCCCCATTTCAAAGCTGCATTCGGTGATTGCGGAGTTGATAATGCTGATGATCTATACCGTGCGGTTAATCGGGTTGAGACCGGCTTTATACGCACTGAATCCGATGAGGTGCATTATAATCTTCATGTGTTGCTTCGTTTCGAACTGGAGCGGGAATTGATTGTCGGCGACCTTGATGTTGTGGATCTGGAAAGCGAATGGAACCGGCGCTTTGGACGGGATTTCGGTGTTGCGGTACCTGACGCGGCCAGCGGAGTATTGCAAGACGTCCACTGGTCGGTTGGCCTGTTTGGTTATTTTCCAACATATTCTCTGGGTAATATCTATGCGGGACAGTTGCACGCGCTACTGCGCGCAAATCAGGCTGATCTCGACGGTAAACTGGAACAGGGTAAGACCGGTGATATTCTAAATTGGCTGCGCGACGGTATTCACCAACAGGGTAGTCTTTACGGGCCACAACAACTGATTGAAAAAGTTGTTGGGGAGCCCGTATCTTCAGAACCGCTTCTGGACTATCTGGAAGCCAAATATGGTGAATTATTCGAGTTATAGATGGCTGACGTTTTTTCTAAATCCTTCACACAGCAGGAAGCAATTGATGAAGATACAATTGCCCGGGTTACGGATATTCTTCGGGGCGGGCGCTTGCATCGCTATAATACCAATCCCGGTGAATCCTCCGAAGCTGCGCTGCTGGAAGCTGAATACGCAGCCTATCAAGGGGTAAAATACTGCCTTGCCTGTTCATCGGGGGGATATGCCCTTGCAGTGGCCTTGCGGGCTAGTGGGGTAAAGCCGGGAGATAAAGTTCTCGCGAATGCCTATACGCTTGCACCTGTGCCCGGTGCCATCCACAACACTGGCGGTGTGCCTGTGTTTGTTGAGGTTGACGACAATTGGCACATTGATGTTGACGATTTGGCACAAAAAGCGGCGTCAAGCGGTGCCCGCCATCTCATGCTATCCCATATGCGTGGTCACATCGCGGATATGGACGCGATCATGGAAATCTGTGAACGATATGATATCTGCGTGGTTGAAGATTGTGCGCACACGATGGGTGCGCGGTGGAAGGGTACACGGTCGGGTAATTTTGGTCGTGTTGCCGCATTTTCTGCACAGACCTACAAACACATTAACTCCGGAGAAGGCGGACTGCTTACCACAGACGATGAAGAGATTGCGGCCCGCGCGATCATAATGTCCGGATCGTACATGCTTTATGAAAATCACGGTGCAGCGCCGGATGAATCTGTTTTTGCAAAGGTAATGCTGGAAACTCCGAACTATTCCGGCCGTATGGACAATATGCGGGCAGCGATATTGAGAGGTCAGTTGCTCGGGCTTGATGAAAATGTGCGCCGCTGGAACGGACGTTACCAGATGCTGGAGAGAACCCTGCGATCATCGTCATTAATCGAAGTGAGTGAAAGGGCTCAGCACGAAGAATATGTAGGATCCTCAATCCAGTTTAAGCCACGGCTTGAAAAAGCAGGTTTCGACGTATTGGTCGACCGCTGCGCCGCCCGCGGTGTCGATGTTAAATGGTTTGGCGGTGATGAACCCAAAGCCTTTACAAGCAGATACGACAGCTGGCGTTATCTTGGTGAACAGGCGCCATTGCCAAAAACACTGGCAGTACTTGGCCGAACCTGCGATATGCGGGTACCCCTTACGTTTGATGTTTCCGATTGTGAAATGGTCGCAAAAATCGTAGTGGAAGAAGTTGCGCAGGTTGCTAATCAACATTCACTATAAAAATTCTCAAATACCGATTTATTTTTTCCCGTTTCCCTCCTAATTTGAATACAGGTCAAGTCTGGCCAGTCTGATGTGCGACGGGCACAGACGTTTTTGGGTATTGAGTATGATGTTGAGACTTTTTTTACCTCTTATTTTTGTTTGGATTGGTGTTGGTGCGGTCCATGCGGAAAATAAAGCTGCCTCTGATGTTAATCTGGAGAATGCAGGCTCCCCAAAACCAGCCTCCTACATCGGACTTAAACCCCGGAACGGTGTTTACGATATTGTTGTCATGGGGGATTCCCTTGCAAACGGGTTGCATCAGGGATTAACCCAGCTGAACAAGGACAACCCCGGCCTCAAAACAGCGCGAAAATCTAAAGTCAATACAGGACTTGTGAGGGTTGATCGTTATGACTGGAACAAAGGCGCTAAAAAAATCGCACGGACCGGGAAATACCAGGTTGCTGTTGTTTTGCTTGGCCTAAATGATCTCCAATCCATCCGTGAAAAGGGCAAGGCGCATCATTTCCAGACGGATGGGTGGGTTGAACGTTATAAAGACCGAACAGAGCGTATGATGCGTGACCTGCGTGATGCTGGAATCGCGGTCTATTGGACCAGCATCCCGATTACCACGCGCTATCAAAAAGAATACGAGTATCTCAATGGGTTCTATAAACAGGCCGCGGCGAAAACCGGTGTGCGTTTTATTGATACCTGGAGCGCTTTGGCGGACCCCGAAGGGAATTATTCTGCCTATTGGAAAGATGAGCAAGGCAAGCAATTGGAAATTCGCGCAAGGGATGGGGTGCATTTTACACCTTTTGGATATCAGATTTTCGCCGGAATTGTGAACGATGCTCTACAACAGGATCTCGCTGTCGCCGCAGGGACAGCTATATCCCGGTAAATGACCGGCACGGTGTCATCGCATTGACAGTTCGTTAACGCTGTTTGGTTAGATTTAATTAACGCGCGAATTTATCTGCTATGGGTAAATTGTGAGCGCTGGCGTTCGGCGGGGCCCAATGTAATGCGTAGAATGAAATCCATGCGTTTTTCTTTTTTGTCTACATCGATCCTGATTACATCTGTTACAGCGTGTACCGCTTTGGTGTCGTGCACCAATACCGGTGGCCCAAACCGCGAGTTGGCTGCGCTGCAACCCCCCCAGGTGCCCAAAGCATCGCCAGAGGCCAGAAAATCGGCATTGCGTCAATTGACGACCAAGCTGAATGAGCAAAAAAAGGATATGGCTCCGCGGCTGACTAAAAAAGACACCACTTCGGTGGATGACCGGAATAAACGGCTTAAACCTTCGGTGAAAACGGCGCTATTGGCGCCTGCCACTCTTGTAGAGCCCTCAAACCTGCAACCTGCAACGGTGCCCATCCCTGAGGGAAATGTGGCGGTTAGTGAAACAGTTGCCAGTATTCCCCGAGTGACCCCGGTGGGTGATGTATTTGGTCCGCTTGGGCGCTTTCACGCCAAGCTTGCGGCACTGCGCACCGGCAAACGTAAACAACCCATCACAATACTGCATATAGGTGACAGCCATATTGCTTCGGACAGTTTTTCCCGCGGAATTAGAACTGCCCTCCAATCCCGCTATGGTGACGCTGGCCGGGGGATGGTGATTCCAGCTCGTGCTTATAAATATGGCGTTGCCAATCAGGTGAAATTTAGCGCTACCGGTAATTGGCGCAGTGTAACAGCATTAAGAAGCAAGAAAGCCCGATACGGCCTGTCCGGCGTTGCGGTATCTTCGCGCTCCTCACGGTCTTCCATGAAAATGACGAGCCAGACCGGTCCTTTCGACTGGGCCGAAGTGACCGTTGAAACAGGCCCTTCTAAAGGCGCGTTTACCCTGCAAGTTGGTAAGACCAAGAAACGTTTTGAAGCTTTTTCCAAGACGCGCGGATCGCAGACATTCCGCATTACAGCGAGTGGTACTTCTGTGGTATTAAGGCCTGGCGGAGGCGCACAAACAACGGTACTTAGCTGGGCCAGTGGTAAAGATCGACCTGGCATACGATATGTGAATTTCGGGCTGATCGGCGCGACGGTTGATATTACCAAGCGCTTTAACCCACAGCTGGTGGCCAATGACGTGCGTCGTCTTGATCCTGACCTCATTATCTATGGATATGGTACCAATGAAGGCTTTAACGACCGTCTCAATTTGGCGTCCTATGCCAAACGGGCATCCAACTACGTTAATTCACTGCGTAAAAATGCGCCAAATGCTGATGTTGTTTATCTGGGCGCGGCATCAGGTTTACGCCGAAAAGGTAACCGTGCCTGTGGTAAGTGGTCAACACCACCAAAACTGGCAGGGTTGCGTAAACAGGTGAAAAAGATCGCTGCGAAAGAAGGGGCAGGATATTGGGACTGGTCTGCTGCCATGGGCGGAGCCTGCGGGATCAACCGCTGGGCAGGGCAGGGGTTGGCCGCGAAAGACCGCATACACCTGACATCAAAAGGCTATCGTCGCAGCGCCAACGCGTTCACAAATTGGTTGTTAAAACCGGCTCAAAGCAATGTACGAGTTGCTTTGAACTGAGGGCTGGCTAACTGAGGGCAGGTCGTGAGATTTTCAACTGAGCGCTCTTGCGATATGTACCTCTTTCAATATCTAAATATTTTCGGCGAATGTTTGTAAGCTTTGCTGTTTTACGGCGCGTTTTTGGCGGACCGATAGATGACGTGCAGCATGATGGCTGATAAACAGGGTTGAAGTACCCGCTTTGATGGGCCCTCGCCCTTGCTGTTCCCAACTGTAACTTTTGCTGTATTTTTTATCATCGTTTTTGTCGCTGCGTGGCTATTGCGCACGCGCAACGAGGCGCGAAAATTAATGCTGTTGACTGCAAGCCTTGTTTTTTACGGATGGTGGGACTGGCGGTTTTGTTTTTTGCTTCTGGGAGCAGCCCTTACCGCATGGCTTGCCGGCCGTTTGATTGGCCGATGCAGCGACCAGAGGTTCCGCAAAACTACGCTGGTTATTTCAATTGCGACGCTGCTTCTAATCCTTGGGTTCTTCAAATATTACGGCTTTTTTCTGACATCCTTGCAGGACATTCTTTTTGCGGTGGGGTGGCAGAGAGACCTGCCATTTTTGCAGGTTATCCTACCGGTAGGGATTTCGTTTTTTACCTTTCAGGCGATTTCCTATGTGGTAGATGTCTATCGCAGGCAGGTTGCCCATCGTGAAAACCCGCTCGATGTGTTGCTCTATATATCGCTGTTTCCGCAATTGGTTGCTGGGCCGATCGTGCGGGCAGCAGATTTTCTGCCGCAGCTGGAAAGGCAGGCAATACTTACCCGCCACGCGGTTGTTGGTGGGCTAGTGCTTTGCTGGTTCGGCCTGATGAAAAAGATGGTTGTCGCCAACTATCTTGCCGCGGATATTGTCGACCCGGGGAGCTATTCCAGCCTGTTCGTTCTTCTGGCGACCTACGGATATGCTGTGCAGATTTATTGTGATTTTTCCGGGTACAGCGACATTGCAATTGGGACTGCTGCCTTGCTCGGCTTCCAGTTCAAGATAAACTTCAATCAGCCTTACCGCGCGACAAATCTGCAGGATTTCTGGCGACGCTGGCACATGTCGCTTTCTCAATGGTTGCGTGATTATCTGTATATTCCCCTTGGTGGATCGCGCTTTGGCCGGTGGAAGACCTATCGAAACCTATTGATAACGATGTTTTTGGGCGGCCTATGGCATGGTGCTGCCTGGAATTTTGTAATTTGGGGTTGTTTGCACGGTGCTTGGCTAGCCTTGGAAAGGTGGTTTCGGGTTGGGCTTCAAACCCCGGGTAAAATTAAGGTGTTATTGGGTTGGGCGGCCACATTCCATGTGG
Source organism: uncultured Rhizobiaceae bacterium (assembly GCA_951813045.1). Classification (GTDB taxonomy): domain Bacteria; phylum Pseudomonadota; class Alphaproteobacteria; order Rhizobiales; family Rhizobiaceae; genus Pseudahrensia. The sequence continues at coordinate 3,581,366 of CATOTF010000002.1, read as the reverse complement.
TTTGTGCGGCCTGGATATTTTTCCGGGCAAGCGATCTATTAACAGCAATTGCACTGTTTTCGACCTTGGCCGAATTTACGATGGGTGTCGATGAGCTAACCTGGTTCACATTGGGTCTGATTTTCATTCCCATGGTGTTTCAGTTTACCCGTCATGATCTTACAGACCGGTTGAGTGATATTATTGCGGGACATAATCTGGTTTTTGGTGGGTTGCTGTTTTCAGTTGGGTTGCTGATAATTCTGTGGCTGGCGCCGTCGGGTACAGCTCCATTCATATATTTCCAGTTTTAGAGAAGCTAGCGTTATGCAAGGTGAGGATGCACAAAACCATGAAGAAGGTTTGGCCATGAGGGCGTCCTTACTATTTCTGGTGGTCATGGGTCTGCTTTTGATATTTCAATCGTCAGCTCTCTTGACCCTCAGTTACGACCTTCCACCTGGTCAGATAAGTGAATCTGCCGTCACCTTCTGTGAATGGTGGCACGGGGTGATGCAGGACCTGGGTCCAGCCGAATTCACGGCGTCGATATCTGACTGGATAGAACAACCACACGAACAAACAATTGGGTGAAAATCTATGTAATTTCACCATTCCTCAATCATGGATTTTCAGCTATCTGAATACAAATGGTCCCGTAGCTCAGTAGGATAGAGCAATTGATTCCTAATCAATAGGTCGGTGGTTCGAATCCACTCGGGATCACCATATCTTTTTCCGAAGTTGTAAATGCCTGTAAAGCCTTGAAAGGTAAGGTCGTTTTGGCAGTTCGAAGTCCCAATTTTCGGCAGTAGGCAATATGGTCAGCAAAGACCAGTTTTAGCACTGCTCGTTTGTCCTCCAATCGCTCAGAAGCCCATAGATTACAAGGGTTTGAAAGAAAATCAAAAGCGGTTCGAACAGCTTGTTTGAAGGGAGCGATTGGTTAACCTGTTTTGACCAGTTTTGACCAAATTTCGCTCAATTCTGTCTTTTGATCTTCCATTTCCCTCAGCCGTGTTTCGTATGTTGTGATTAGTGTTTCACTGTCTGCGTCAATAACGCGGTCAACAAGCTGTTGAGATTTCCGGTCAATCTGAGTGAGATGTTGTTGGATTATGTCTTTGTCTGCGGATGCTTCTTTGAGCGTCCACCAATCACCGAACATTTGAGATACCATTTCCAATAGCCCAGCTGAGGGCTTGAGCTCCTTGAGAAGTGTTTCAAACTCGCCTTCAAGGTGTTCCGAGCTATGGATTTGAGGTAGTTGGCACATCCCTGATTGTACAAAGATAGTAAGGGTATTTTGTATTGCGCCCTTTCGACCAGCAGGCCGTCAGAGGCTTTTCGCATGATCCGCAGGTGATAAATCCTTCTAATCGGTCAAAGATAACAACATAGGAATTTTCCAACTGCGCATTGAGAAAGCTCAAAAGCGCTAAAAGCCCGGCGTTTCACAAGATCGCTCAAATGCAAGAAGAAGCAGTTTCCTGACCACCGTGTTCGAGTTGGTAAAAAATTCCCGTTTCGTATTCACACAATTCAAACAGACAAAGGTAATGAGCTCCAAACCCGGCTCCGCTTGCGTTACGAATACCGGTGTAATCGAAACGCATATATCAGGCCAAGATCGCTATATCTTATCGGAAAAGTGGAGCAACCTCATAAGACCGATGCAATAGAATTTTAGCAGCTATTCGATTATACAGATGCCATGAACATTAATATGAAATTGAAGGAACGGGAAATCTGCTATAGCTGTCACAGCCCGCATGGAGCTTTGGGTAGATATACACCTGCTTAATGCTTAGATAGAAACTTCAAAAAAACCAGCCAACCTTAATTACAGCACAGAAGTCACCGATAGGATCGACGGTGGTTGGGTCAATGTCTGTGCGTAATCGGGCCGAGAAGATCAAATCATATTATTGGTGCTCGGTAACAAGCTTGTCCAATGACGGATACAGGCGGGTGAAGTCTTCGTCTTCCATTCCCGCATCGATTGCAGCTTCGATCCAGGCTAGCGTCTGATGACCTATTCGCATGGGGCTACCAAGCTCTTCCGATAGCGCTACCGCCATACCGACATCTTTACGGAGGTTGAAAATTCGTGAGCGGCCGTCCCAGGTTTCAGAAAGTATGTGATCTGGAAAACGGCGTTCCGAGATGAAGCTGCGGGCGTTACCTGCGTTGAACACTTTAATCATGTCGGCGAGGTCAATCCCGGCGGCTTCGGCGAGGCGACCTGCTTCGGAACAGGCCAGAAAGTTCGTATGGGTGATCAGGTTGTGGACAACTTTCATCGTGTGACCAGCACCGGAGGGGCCGAGATGGATGAGCTTCCCGGCACAGGCATCAAGGACTGACCGCGAGCGCTCCAAGGCGTCAACATCGCCACCGATCATCAACGTCATCGTGCCCTCGTCCGCACCCTTTGCCCCGCCGCCGGTCATGCCCGCGTCCATGTAGGGGACACCGGCGGCAGCGGCGCGGGCGGCAAGCCGTTTGGTGTAGACCGGGTCGGAGGTGGTGAAATCCCAAATGATGAGGTTCTCCGATGCGTTTTCCAATATCTCGTCGAGGGTTTCGTCTATCTGCTCGGAGCCGGGGACGACGAAGATCACGACATCCGCTTTGGCTGCCATCTCGGCTGGAGGCGCGACAGTTGCGGTCCGGGCAAAGGGTGCGCGTGCTGGTTCGGCCACATCCCAAACCAAAAGATTGTGGCCCGTTTTGGCAATGTTTTTAGCAATGCCACGACCCATATTGCCCAGACCAATGATGCCGACGGTTTTGGTCATTGAAGATTCCTTTTGTTGTGATATCCGTTTGTTGCGACCTAAAAATGATGAGAGGAACGGTACAGGATTTAGAGTTCCCCAAGCAGCCTAATTAACAGGTCCACAAATGCTGTTTCCCGGCTTGAAAATAGAGCTCTTTGTGGCTCCTTCCTGTTGCAGGGCTTTCCAAATATCAATAGTTTAACGACAAGTTGTCGTTGAATCCAGAACCGTGAGTGGTCACGAGTATAAGCACGCATAGACGACAGATACGGAGTCCCTAATGTCCGAAAAAATGTCCCATATCAAAGACGAGGTGTACCTTGATTTTCTTGGCCGGTCGATTGACGTTCACTGGGATTATCATGCGCTTGTTATGGTGGGCATCTGGCTAATTCTGGTCCCGCTCTTCATCACCATCATCCGCTTTGGCAAGCCGCGTCCAACTATGCGTGGATTGCAACGCCAGGTGCATGTGAAGCACATTGAATGGTGGTGGTTCAGCAGCCACAAATACGGGCTTTCACTGGCGGTATTTATTACTTTTTGTGCGGCGGTGGTTGCCGTTGTGGTCAGTGGTGGTTACAGCGGGACGGTTCACGCCACACTTGGAATACTGACTGTGGTGCTGGCCGTTATCCAGATCGTCGCGGGAATGCTGCGCGGAACGCACGGTGGGAAATATTACAACAAGGCCGATCCGGACGACCCGGAAACCTGGCAAGGCGACCACTACAGCCGCACTACAAGACGGCGGATTTTTGAAGCCTATCACAAGACAGCGGGATATTTCACCCTGTTTTGTGCCGTGGGCGCGATTGGCTCAGGCCTGATGCAATACCCTTTCCCGGCGCTGGCGATTGTTGTCTTCATCTTGCCGTTTGCATTTCTCGCCTTCTGGGTGGTCATGGAGTTTTTGGAGCGTAGCTACGATGGCTATCGCGCTGTCCACGGTTACGGGAAGGAACACCCGTATAATAAGGAACGCGAACTGCTGTAGCAGATTTGAATTATGGGGTTAAAGGAGAGCCGGACTATGGCGGATGTACTGATCAGTGAATTTATGGACAATGATGTGGCCCAGGGCCTCATTGCAGAATTTGACGCCCATTGGGATCCGGACCTGTGGGGCAAGCGCGATGAATTGCTGGCGCAAGTCGCAAATGCCCGGGCGATTGTGGTGCGTAATGCGACGCAGGTGGATGAAGAACTTCTTGAGGTCGCGCCAAACTTGAAAGTGGTGGCGCGCATGGGTGTTGGGCTCGATAACATCGATGTCAATGCGTGCAAGGCGCGCGGTATCGAGGTCTGCCCGGCTATTGGTGCCAATGCGGTATCGGTTGCGGAATATGTCATCACAACGGCCATGATTTTGCTGCGTGGTCAGACTTACTACGCGACAGGCGATGTTGCAGATGGCGCATGGGACCGGCCGAAATTTGCTGGTTCGAGTGAGATTGCCGGTCGGACAATGGGTATTATCGGCTTTGGTTCGATTGGTCAGGTCGTGGGAGGACGGGCAAGCGGCATGGGCATGGACGTAATCGCTTTTGACGCGATGATGCCGGAAGATCATCCCGCCTGGTCCAACGCGCATCGGGTGGACCTCGATGATCTGGTGGCGCAAGCCGATGTGATTTCACTTCATTGCCCCAAACTGCCGGATACGATTGATTTGATCGACGAGCGGCAGTTTGGGCGGATGAAACCCGATGCGGTGCTGATAAATTCGGCGCGGGGCGGTATTGTCAACGAGGTGGCCTGCGCGGACGCCTTACGGTCAGGGAAAATCGCCGGGGCGGCACTGGACACACTGGACGTGGAGCCAATCACGCCCGAAGTCGGCACACTGTTTCAGGGGATCGATAATCTGATCCTGACACCGCATGTGGCCGGTGTTACAAAAGATTCAAACCGTCGCATTGCCGAGGTGGCGGCACAGAACGTGCGACGGGTTTTAAAGTAGCCGACCAGGGAGAGGTCCGGTTTGAGCCCGCTTTAACTTACGCCGATAAGTGCGCGTGTCGATTTTGCGACACTCGTTGTATCGCATTTATGAATCCAATCTTATGAGACTGAACGCTTTTGCAATTTCATCACAAAGCAGGTGTTTAATTTGCGCCATATTTATCTGGTTGGAAACAATAACTCCCAGTTTAAGAGCCTTGAGGTGAGATACTTCCAGTGGCACATAGCGCAGCTGGTTTGCCTCAATTTCATTCAAAAACCCAAGTTTTGTATATAAGCCCAGCCCCCGACCGCGCAAGATCATTTCCCTGGCCATCGGTTGGGAATTGGTAAACATCGCGGTCGATAGCATCGGCGCAATATCAGATACAGCCTGATCAATTATCGAATGACCACCACGAGCATCGATGGATCGGATCATTGGAAAACCGGCCAGGTCTTCAACACTTAAACTGTTTCGTTCTGCCAACGGGTGGTTTGGTAGCATTACCACACCAATCGGCGCTGACTTTTCAGTCAGACTTCTGACGCCCGGATGGGAGTCGTCCACGAACGATATTCCGATGTCGGTGCTTCCCTCCGCCACTGATTTTACTATCTCGTCAGGTTGGGCTGTCGTTACCGAAAAAGTAATTTGCAGATAGGTTTCGGTGAACTCGACCAAAATTTTTGGCAGGATACCAAGTGAGATGGAATCCAGGGTCATTATCTCCACATGCCCTGTCCGCATATCGCGAATGTCTTCAACCAGAAGATTCACCCGTTCATAATCAAAAAGGGTTTTGCGACAATGTTCCAATACAATTTTTCCCGCGCTGGTGAGCTTTACGCCTTCTGAGTTTCGATGAAACAGCTTGACGCCCAATTGTTTTTCCGTGCCCAAAATACTCCTGTTTACCGACGTGGACGAAATATTGAGTATCTTTGCAGCTTTGCGAATTGAACCTTGCTTGGCTACTTCATCGAAGTATTTGAGAAAACTATTGTGCATTGATTTGATTGACTACGCGTTGGTTTTGGTGGTGCAAATATTGCACCACTGTTAGCATAAATTGACACTATGTGTATCGCAACCTGAATTGTAGCCTCACGGGGTCATATGATTGAAACTTGCAATTAGGGAGTGAAATAAATGAACAAGGATTTTTTGATTAATCCAAACCGCAGAGACCTGCTGAAAGGTGTTGGAGCGGCGGCGGGGATAGCTGGCGCGGGCACTTTGATGTCGATTATTCCAGCTCAGGGCGCGGATCCGTTCACAATTCGGATGCAACTCGGTTGGTTGGCGTCTAACGGAATTTTGGGTGAAGTTGCTGCAGACAAGTTGGGATATTTCAAAGAAGAGGGTTTGAATCTCGAGATTGTTCCAGGTGGACCCAATGTTGACGGAATTGGTTCTGTTGCATCTGGCGGCAATAACTTCGGTTCTATCTCATCCAGTCCATCACTGATGCTTGCGCGAGGAGCTGGCATACCAATTAAGTGTGTTGCCGCCGGATATCAGCAGCATCCATTCACCTATTTCTCACTGGGTGACAAAGGCAACGTACGCACTCCCAAAGATCTCATTGGCAAGAAGGTCGCAACACAAGGAACGGCACGTATATTGCTGCGAGCAATGTTAGCGAAAAACGGCATATCTGAAGATCAGGTTGAAGTATCAGTTATGGGCGGCGACATGTCTCCTCTGATGACCGGCCAGGTTGACGTTGCAACCGGTTGGAAAACAAATGTCGGAGCGCTGTCTGTGCTCGGCGACAAGCGAGTCGATATGACTTTGTGGGATAGCGGCATTCAACTGTATGCAAACCCGTATTATGTCACTGATAGCATGTTGGCCGATCACGGTGACAAAGTGACTGCAGCCATTCGGGCAATTTCCCGGGGTTGGGGTTGGTCTCAGGAAAATCCGGAAGGTGCCGTAGATGCGCTGGTGGAACGTTATCCAAATCTCAAAAAAGAAAACGAGATGAAGGCCGTCGGCCTTGTGCTTGGGTATTCCTTTAATGAGAAAACCAAAGCGGAGGGTTGGGGTGTGATGACTGCCGACAACTGGCAGGCGCAGATCAGCACATATGACAATCTTGGCCAGTTCAAAAATGGCGCGCCGAAGCTTGAAGATATCATGACGCTGGATATACTGAACGCAACTGCCGATGTCCGTCCGAAGCACGGATAATCTGATGTACGACGCTCAAATTACAGCGGTGGATACCCATTCCGCCGCTGCCTCTCTGGTGGGTGCTTCTGTAAAGTTTGGAAACTTCACGGCAATTTCTAATATTTCTCTGGATATTGATGTCGGCGGATTCTGGACAATTCTCGGGCCTTCGGGCTGCGGAAAATCCACCCTGCTCCGTTTGGTTTCTGATCTGGTACCTGCGGCCTCAGGTACATTGAAAATATTTGGCAAATCAACCGAAGAAGCTCGGCTTGCAAGGGAGTTCGCGTTCGTATTCCAAGATGCAACATTGCTTCCTTGGCGTTCCGCATTGAGTAATGTGGAACTGCCACTGGAAATTGGCCGAAAGCGCGGCGTCAAAATACCGGTTGGTGATAAAACGCCAATGGAACTGCTTGAAATGGTAGGGCTCAAGGGGCGAGAGAATGCGCTTCCCCACGAGTTATCCGGAGGAATGCGTCAAAGAGTTGCAATTGCCCGTGCGCTGGTTTGCCAGCCTAAATTACTCCTGATGGATGAGCCGTTTGGCGCTCTTGATGAAATGACACGTGATCGGCTAAACCTGCAGATTTTGGATATCTGGCGTGAAACCGGAACAACAATTTTGTTTGTTACACACTCAATTACCGAAGCCGTTTTTCTGGGTCAGAAAATTCTTATGCTGCAAGCCCATCCTGGCCGGGTCAAAAAAATAATCGATATTGATCTGCCCGAGCCGCGAGAAATCCGGGTTCGGGAAACTCCGAAATTCAACAAATATTGCGGTGAGCTGCGTGAACTTCTGGAGGAATGCTGATGTCCGACATTGGAGCAGCTCTGGAACAAGGTTCCAATACCGACGCCGAGACCGATACCACAGAGCCCAGCGCTGTAAGTGGTAAATTGGCAGATATATTGATCCCAATAGGAACGGCTATTGGTCTTGTTCTGGTATGGCAGTTCGGAGTTCGGATATTTGGCGTGCCTGAATATATTGCACCTGCCCCGTCCGACGTTGCTGCCGAGTTTGTTAAAGAATTTCCGTTGTTGCTGCGAAATTTCTGGCCAACATTTTATGAAAGTGTGACAGGCTTCTTCGTAGGCAATCTTACGGCAATATTGATTGCGGTCGCCTTCGTTCACAGCAGAACCGTTGAACGGGCATTCTTCCCGATCGCGGTCTTTATTAACACGATCCCAATACTCGCAATTGCCCCAATTCTGGTTTTGATATTTGGGGCCGGAATGACCGCGAAGGTCATAATCGCTGCGTTGATTTGTTTCTTTCCCACCCTAGTGAACATGGTCCGGGGGTTGCAGGCTGTTAGTCCGCAAGCGTTGGAGTTATCGCGAATTCTGTCGGCGTCGAAATCAGAAGTATTTTGGAAAATACGACTTCCATCGTCGCTGCCGTTTCTGTTTTCCGCGCTAAAGATTGCCGCAACCACCTGTGTGATAGGTGCCATCGTCGGAGAGTGGATTGGCGCAGATCTCGGTCTTGGTGCGTTGATCATCGACAGCACCTTTAATTATCGCTCATCGCTACTGTATTCGACCGTTTTCATGTCGTCAGGGCTGTCGGTTCTGCTGTTTGCAGCGGTGAGCATTGCCGAAAAGCTTGTGGTGCGTTGGTAACTTCGCAGCATCCTATAAAAAGGGCAGGTGCCCGTATTCTAAGGAGGACGAAATGTCAGATCGCCAACTAGATTTTGTTCAGTCGAACAGCGAGAAAATTCCTGTTGTGGCTGATTGTGATGTTGTTGTTGTTGGCGCTGGACCGGCCGGTCACAGCGCCGCGGTATCAGCCGCGCGCAACGGATGTTCGGTCACATTGCTGGAACGTTATCACCACCTTGGCGGCATGGCTTCTGGTGGAATGGTGCTTGTGCTTGATGATATGGTCAATGAGGGCAACGAAATTGTCACCACCGGTGTGGTGGATGAGTTTGTTGAACGATTGGAAAAGCTGGATGCAGCGGTATATCCGCCGCGTGAGGATTGCCAGACCAATTGGGAGATGTGGCAAAAATGGTCCCGTTGGGGCTGCATCGATTTTCACAAAGCCATGATGCCACAGCCAATAATTCATGCGGTGGCCTTTGATCCGGATGCCTGGAAACGGGTCAGTCTGGATATGGTCAAGGATGCCGGTGTGAACTTGCGAACTCATTCGTGGTTCTCGGATGTCCTGATGGAAGGTGGCAAAATAACCGGAGTGATTTCTCAAACCAAATTGGGCCGTCAGGCAATCAGAGCCAAGATGGTAATTGATGGCACGGGCGATCTGGATGTTGGTGTTGCTGCCGGGGCCGATTACACGGACGGGCAGTTTATTGTAACGACCGTGTTTCGCCTTTGTGACGTTGATACCGATAAGGCCGAAGCGTTCGAATATTCCAATCCTGAAGAATACAAAAAACTGGATCGCCAGGCGCGGCGGGCCATTGGAGGAGCTTGGGGTATGTGGTGGCTAAAAACACCGTTGCCCGGAATAGTCTGGTGTAACTGTCCTCATATGCCTGGCTATGACGGCTTGTCCGTCGAAGACATGGTGACAGCTGAATTTGAGGGGCGTGAGCGGATGATGAATTTGCTGGCTTTCGCGAGAGAGAACATTCCTGGATTTGAAAACGCAAGAATGCTCGGAGCTGCTGAACAAATGGGGATCCGGCAAACGCGATTGTTGCAGGGCGAGTATGTGGTTTCCAAAAACGATGTGACCTCGCGCCGTTACTTCGAAGATACGGTTTGTCGTGGACGTGATTATTACACTCCTTACCGTTCACTGCTGCCGAAGGGCATTGATAATTTGATCGTTGCAGGAAGACATTACTCTGTGGACAGCGATGCCCAGAAAATGTCGCGCGAAATACCGCCCTGCATGTCCCAGGGCGAAGCCGCTGGAGTGGCTGTGTCGCTGGCTCTTCAGGGTGACATCGCTCTTCGGGATGTTGACCACAAGGCCATTCAAAAACAGATGCGTGCGCAGGGGGCTGATCCTGGTGACGCCCCATCACCAAATGCTCTCATTGAATCACCAGTTGCCGCAGAATAGGAACCAATAATGTCCGAAGCAATCATGCCGCTCAGCGGAGTGAGGGTCATCGATTTTACCCAGGTTATGATGGGGCCTTGTGCCACCCAAATGCTGGGTGACTTTGGTGCAGATGTCATCAAAATCGAGCGACCCGATGCTGGGGACCTGTCGCGAAACTTCTTCGGCGAGCCAAGCGAGGAAGCGATGAACAATGCCGTGTTTGTTTCGCTCAACCGCAATAAACGGTCTGTTGAAATTGACACAAAATCAGACGAGGGCCGCAAGACCGTTTTGGAGCTGATAAAAACGGCTGACGTGGTGGTGGATAATTTTCGCGCCGGCGTGATGGATCGACTCGGACTGGGATATGCGGACTTGTCCAGTCTCAACCCTCGTATCATTTGTGCCTCTGGCACCGGTTATGGGCCGACTGGTCCCTATGCCCACAAGGGTGGTCAGGATGTTTTGGCGCAGGCCATGAGTGGTGTCATGGAAAAGACCCAGGATCCTTCCATTCCCAAGTCCATCTATCCTACCACGCTGTGCGATTATTCGGCTGGAATGCACATGGTTCAGGGAATCATGGCCGCCCTGCTGATGAGAGAGAAAACGGGAACCGGTCAGCAGGTGAATGTCTCATTGTACGACAGCATGATCGCCATGCAGATGCAGGAGGCCGCCCAGTGGTCGAAACACCGGGATGTGCTCAACTGGGCAGCGATGCCACTTACCGGAGTGTTTGATACAACGGACGGTGCGTTGGTTATCGTTGGTGCGTTCAAAGAAAACCCTCTGTGCGATATTTGTGCGGCGCTGGAAATTGCAGACCTGTCTCCAACATATCCCGACCTGGCAAGTCAGCGTGCAAACAAACCTTATTTGCAGGAAACTTTCCGCGCTCAAATCAGCAAGAATTCTACGGCTTATTGGTTGGAACGTCTCGAAGCCCAGGACCTGCTGTGCGCTCCAGTGCGATCTCTGGGGGAAGCGCTCGCTGACCCACAAACTGAAATCAATGGAATGCTTCAGACCATCAACCACCCAATCCTGGGTGAAATTGACGTTATTGGTTCTCCGGTACATCTCAGTGCAGCGCCGATGACCGTTCGTCGCGTCCCACCCAAGCTGGGCGAACACACTGAGGAAGTGTTGGCAGAAATTGCAAAAGCCAGCGAAACCAGGATGGTCGGATGAGCATCCGTTTTGATGTTGAGGGCCATGTTGCCCGAGTAACAATAGACCGTCCTGAGCGAATGAATGCGCTTGACAGTGCCGCCCACGCCAAACTGGTAGAAGTTTGGCAGGAAGTCTCATCGAGAGACGACATTCGTTGCACGGTTCTGACGGGCACTGGAGATCGTGCATTTTGTGTCGGTGCTGATTTAAAAGAGGATACCGGGCTTAGCGGACTGGAATACTGGGCTTCTTTCAACAGGATTGAATTTGGCGGTGCCAAACCTGTCATCGCGAAAGTCAATGGATTAGCGCTTGGTGGTGGTATGGAACTGGTGCTGGGATGCGATATCGTCATCGCGGCTGAAACCACAAAGTTCGGGCTTCCAGAAGCCAAGGTCGGGCGACTGCCACTTGATGGCGGAATGAACCTGCTTCCTCGATTGATCCCGCGAAATATTGCGGTCGGCATGATGATGACGGGGCGCATGTTGTCGGCCAATGAGATGGCTCACTTTGGACTGGTTAACTCCGTGGTTCCTGCTGATGAACTTGATGACGAAACAGACCGATGGGTGGCCGACGTTCTGGCTTGCGCACCACTGAGCCAGAAGGCAATCAAGGCAACGGTGCGCCAAACCGCGCATCTGCCAATCTCCGATGCCCATGCCCGCAAAACACCTGAACTCATAGCGGCGCTGGAATCCGAAGATTCAAATGAGGGTGTTACCGCATTCAGGGAGAAGCGCACTCCCGAATGGAAGGGTCGATGAGCTATGACCCTCGTGATAATCAGTGCGTGCGTCGACATTAAAGACGGTATTTGCACAACTTCCTGTCCGGTTGATTGCATCTATGAAGGCGATCGGATGTACTACATCCACCCAACAGAATGCATCGAATGTGGCATGTGTGAGTCCATATGTCCGGTAGACGCTATTCGCTACGCCGATGAAGTGCCGGATGATGAAGCTCCATTTATCAAATTAAACGAAGACGCATTCAAGGATGAAAACGGAACTCTGATCTATCCTGGTGGATGGAAAAAGGGACATTTGCCCTTGGCCGATCCATCTGCGCTGACAGTTCTAACCAACAAATCACGCTAGTTGAGGAATATTGTATTGCCATGCAAGGCATAATCTCAGCGGTGCCAACCGCATTTGACAACAAGGGTATACCCAAAAAGGCGGCTTACCTTGAACACTGTCAATGGTTGCTTGATACCGGTTGCGATGGCCTGAACATTTTGGGCTCGACAGGAGAGGCCAATTCAATTTCAAAGGCTGGTCGCAAAGAAACTATGACCTGGGAAGAGGATGGATTGGATAAATCCAAATTAATGGTTGGGACCCGCACACCATCTTTAAACGAGACAATTGATCTCATCCATTATGCAGGTGAACTGGATTATCCCGTAGCACTCGTCCTGCCCTCCTACTACTACAATCCGGTAAGCGATGCAGGACTGTTGGCCCGGTACAATGCAATCGATGAAGTTATTGCCGACCGTACAATTCTGATTTATTTCTACAACTACCCGCATATGACCGGCATCAACATACCGATTGAAGTGATTGCAGAATTGTTCAGGCAACATCCCAAGCGGTTCACGGGTATCAAGGATTCCTCCGGAAACCTCGACTATTGCCGCGAAGTGGTTGCGGCCTGTCTGGAAATGATCGTTTTCCCAAGTTCTGAAACATCTATTGATCAGGCACACGCGTCTCGGTTCGCCGGGTGCCTATCCGCCACTGTGAACTTTACCGTAAGTTTATGCGCAGAGGCCTGGAAAACCCGAGCCAGTCCATCCGCTAACCTAATGACGACAATTTCTCAGCAACACGATGCAATCGCTGCGGCCGGTCTTATTCCCGCAATCAAGTACCTGGTTTCCAATCGTACCGAGGATGCCGATTGGCGAAAGGTCATGCCGCCCTTTGTATCTCTGGACATCGCCGCCGGAAAAACCCTGGCAGCCAGTTTATTGAATTAATCCAACCGAAAGAAATTAAGAATGGCAAAACACACATCACTGATCGGCGGCAAATGGGTCGATTTTGGCAACTACAATCAGGACGTCAATCCAGCAAACACCACCGATATCATTGGCGAATTTTCTTACGGGGATGCTGAAGCCGTCGACCAGGCTGTTGCCACCGCGAAAGCCGCAAAAGCAGGTTGGGCTGCCTCGACGCCCCAAGACCGTCACGATCTTCTGGCGGCGGTCGGCGCCAAACTGGCTGAGCGGGTTGACGAAATTGGCAACCTGCTAGCGCGCGAGGAAGGAAAAACGCTCGCTGAAGCCAAAGGCGAGACCATGAGGGCTTCGCAGGTGTTTAAGTTCTTTGCCGGAGAAGCACTTCGTCTTAGCGGCGAGCTACTCCCCTCCGTTCGTCCGGACATTGATGTTGAGATAACCCGGGAACCCGTTGGCATCGTCGGACTGATCACGCCATGGAATTTTCCCATCGCCATTCCAGCCTGGAAATCAGCCCCAGCGCTCGCATTTGGCAATTGTGTTGTTTTGAAAGCTGCGGATTTGACACCCGGTTGTGCCCATGTGTTGGCCGAGATCCTGTATGATTGCGGCTGTCCTCCCGGCGTATTCAATCTTGTTCTGGGTAGGGGATCCACCGTCGGCGATGCTCTTGTAAACCACTGCGAAGTCGGAGCGATTTCATTCACCGGTTCGGTATCGGTTGGAAACCGAATTGCCGAAACATGCGGTCGTTTGCGTAAAAAAGTGCAATTGGAAATGGGTGGTAAAAACCCGATGGTCGTGATGGACGATGCGGATGTTTCACTTGCGGTGAATGCGTGCCTCAACGGTGCGTTTTTCTCAACCGGACAGCGTTGTACCGCGTCCTCCCGTCTTATTGTTCAGTCAGGAATTCACGATGAATTTGTAGATGCATTGAGTAAAGCCATGACGTCTTTGCAAGTCGGCGACCCGCTCGATCCAGCAACACAGATCGGTCCCGTTGTTGATGAAAAACAACTATTGTCAAACCTGGATTATGTGGAGATTGCAAAAAGTGAAGCGGAGGAAGTTGTCGGTGGTGAGAGACTGGAACTTGGAACTCCGGGGTTCTTTCAGTCTCCTGCCCTGTTTCTTGGAACCAACAACGATATGCGTATCAATCGCGAGGAGATTTTCGGCCCCTGTGCATCAGTGATCAAGATCAGCGATCTTGATGAGGCCATTTCCGTTGCCAATGATACCGAGTTTGGTTTGTCATCTGGCATTTGCACCGGCAGTTTGAAATCGGCTCGCGAGTTTCGGCGGCGAGCGGAAGCGGGTATGCTGATGGTGAATTTGCCGACTGCAGGCGTTGATTACCACGTGCCATTTGGCGGTCGTAAGGGTTCATCATTCGGACCGCGTGAGCAGGGTCGGTATGCCTCAGAATTCTATACAATCGTCAAAACTTCCTATGTATTTGCAGGGTAGCAGCCATGAATGACACACAAAAAAAGTGGGTAAATCGGTTTTTGGGTCTATGTGACCACGTCTCGAGCTGGTCCGAGGATCGGGATTTCCAGGTAGGTTGCGTTATTGTTGGTCCGGGCCAAGAGGTACGTGCAACCGGATACAATGGATTACCGCGTGGTGTGAAATCAGATGACGATGAGCGCTTTGACCGCAAAAGTGGTGAAAAATTCTTTTGGATAGAACATGCAGAGCGCAATGCGATTTACAATGCGTCGAGGTCAGGGGCCGATCTATCGGGTTGCACACTCTATGTGAACCGGTTCCCATGCGCTGATTGTGGGCGAGGAATTATTCAGTCCGGCATAATTTGTGTAGTTTGCCCGCCGATTCCTGAAGCAGACGGAGCATTGGATCATAGTTTTCAGGTGTCAAAAAAAATGTTGGGTGAAGCCGGAATTCAAATTCATCATCCGTGAATATTGATCAGAATTTTGCTGATTTCACCTGCGATCACAAATTTGCAAGGGTCAAACTTCTAGAATTGTCGAGACGAATCCAATGTTTGTTCTGTTCGACTCAACTCATAAGTGTACCACAAAATTCCACTAGATATCTAACAAGAAAAATTCCAAACAAACCGCTCGGTCATCTTGAATACGACATGAGGTGAAGGTCTCAAAAGTCCGGATGCTGTGTGGAGAGTCATTCGCTGCGGGCGTTTGTGGTTTGCGTATCGATTTTCTTGAAGTTGTGGGCTTTGACCGTTTTGGGCCTGCGTTTGGCCGAATTTGGCGGCCTGTCAGCCGGTGGTGATGATTTGGCCCCGTGTGAAGTTGACATGAGCCCAGATACGCCCTCATCGCCTGGATCAGTGTGGGGACGCCGATGATGTTCATCACTCTGGTTATGTTGTAGGCGAGAACGTGCAGCGCCATTTCTGTTGCAAGATTTTTCAATCGCCTCATCTTAAAGTGCGTGTTGCCCATCCAAGCTTTGATGGTGCCGTAGGGGTGCTCAACAGTCATCGAACGCAATGCCAATTTTGATGGGTCATCGTCGATGCGACGCTGCATGCGCTCCAGAACATCTTCATGCTCCCAGCGACGAAGGCGGCGCTCTTTCGACGGAGTGCATTTGTCCTTGATCATACAGCCTGCGCAGAAACTGCTGTAATACAGACGCTGTACTTTTCCATCCAACTCAGAGGTCGAACGATAGGTTAAATGCTCGCCAGCAGGGCAAACATACACATCCTTGTTGGTCACATAGACAAAGTCCGCCCGATCAAAACGGCCCCGTGCCGCTGCACCCGAAGTCAAGGGCTTGGAGACTGTGGCGGTAATGCCTGCCGTTTCGCAGGCGAATATCTCCTCGCTTTTGAAGTAGCCTTTATCAGCGATGGCCTCGATCTTATCCGCTCCCATCGCATCGCGGGCGGCAATAGCCATTGTCGATAGTGCATCCCGGTCATATCCAAATGTTGTCACCTCATGGGCCACGATGAGATGATGTTTGGCCTCGACCGCTGTTTGTACGTTATAACCGACAACCTTCGGCATTCGAGGTGTTGTCGTCATGGATTTTGCATCGGGATCGCTCAATGGGACCTGCGTTTCCCCTGTTGTATCCATGCGTTCTTCAACGGATCGATAGCGTTTCGCTTCCTTCTAAAGGTGGGCAAGCTTTCTGCTCGCACGAACAACCTGCGATGTGGGAACAGTTGAACGGTCTTCGCCAACGCTTCATCAGCCCAAATGACAAACAATGGCCAGTTCCATCAGGTATCGCTCAATGGCCTTGTCTATCTCGCCGAGCTTCTGTTTCAGCTTGCCGCGATGACTGCACCTGATTGAGATAGCCATAAAGATAAATCCGCAACATCACGCCCGGATGATAACCGGGACGGCCCGTTACCTCTGGCTCAACGCCAAATCTCAGTTCACCCAAGTCCAGCATATCAATGAATGCATCAACTACCCGAACTGGATTATCGTCAGCAACGTAATCGTCCAGAATTTCACGCAGAAAACCGACCTGATCACGAGCCACACCTTCAATAAATCGCGACATAACAAATCCCCGATCCAATCTCGAAGAACTATAGCACGTTCAGAAAGTGAAGGCTGTTTTCACACAGCCTCCCCGCATTGCCGACCAAACCTATTACCCCGCATATTCCAGAATATAGAGCCCGGCATTGTAGTCCGACATGTAAGCTAGACCTTCTTTTGACACCCAGATGTCGCAGGACTGGATTACGTTTACTCGGTTCGGACGACGGTCGATCAGTTTTGCAGGCTTAGGGGGAACGAAGGCGGCCACTTCTTTGGGCTGGTATTCGTTTGCGATATCGTACACGCGTACTCCGGCATTTTGCTGGGTGGCGAAGATCAACTGGTCGCTCACAAAACTGTCGGGCCGGTTCTCATGGATATTATGCGGTCCGAAATGCGCGCCTTTTGCTGCGTAATCTTCTTCATTCGGGATAGGCACGGTTGAGATACTGATCGGGTTTGATGGTTCTCGAATGTCGAACAGCCAGATATGCTTGATGCCGTCGGCACAATTATCGAGCACCGCCTCGTCGGCAACGACCAGCAGGTTGCGATCGGGCAGGGGTAAGGCGTTATGGGTGCCGCCGCCAAAGGGTGGCGACCAGTTATGATGGGTGATCAATTCAGGGTTCGACCGGTCCTTCACGTCCATGATGACCAGACCGCCATCACGCCATGCGCCATAAGCTGTATCACCATGGATGATGGCGTGGTGCAGGCCCGCGCGCGCCTGATCGTCACCCAGTTCCTCGCCCGCCGCCGCATTCATGCCGGGCAGCCAATAGCGCCCGGCCTCTTTCGGGTTGGTCGGGTCGGCCATGTCGATGGTGATGAAAATATAGTCAGTAAAACCGTCGATCAGCGCCGATGCATAAGCCCACCGTCCACCGACATACCAGATACGATGGATACCGCCGCCTTCTACTCCCATGAAACCGATCTTGCGGGGTTTAGCCGGGTTGGAGATATCGTAGACCGCCATCCCCGCCGTCCAGTTTCGATCCGTTGAAGCCGCATCAGCCGTGCCGACCTTTTTGCCAAGCTTACCCTTATAATATTCCTCCTCGTTCTGAAACTCTGCCGAGGCGAACATGTTTTTGGCGTTGATGACCAAAAGCAGGTCTTCATGGCTCTGCAGGTGGATGTTCCAGGTGTTGGGCTCAGCCGGGATATAGGCCACGGGCTTGGGGTCGCGTGGATCGTTACAATCAATGACGCTGAACCCGTCGGAGAACATATGCCCGATAAACGCGTGGCCTTTGTTGACCATGAGTTGCACACCGTCCGGTCGACCGCCTTGATCTGAATAGCCGATGAGTTTCATATTTTTGGAATAATCGGGGGTGGGTAAATCGCTTTGTGTCATGATGTCTCTCTTAATGTTGCGCGTCAGGCCGCGCGAAGTTCCCTGTCAAATAATTCTCGCAAGTCGGGTGCAAACTGATTGCGTGTGACGTCCACTTCCGCGCGCGTAGCCGCAGCAAAGGCCTCGCGCATGGCTTCGTCTAGCTCCAGTATTTCGACCCCTTCCGCTTTGAGCCCCGCGTGGCATATCGCATCGTCTTCTTCGGCAAATTGGCGCTGAGCTTGCGCCGAACGGTCAACGGCGCGCTGAACTCCAGCACGATGTTCTGGGGTAAGACCCGCCATACGCTGCGCATTGAACAACACCACAGCCACACCTAAAAGGTGCCGGGTCATCAGAATATGCCGGTGGGTTTCGTGCAGGCGAAAGTTGAAAATATTGGTCAGTGGATTTTCCTGTGCATCGACCTTTCCACTTTTCACGGCGCCGGGCAGATCGCGCACATCAATAGCTTGTGGATCAAATCCGAGCGCCCGGAAAACGCGTTGATGATCCTCGTTGGCGAGGGTTCGGATTTTCAATCCGGCACAATCCGAAACGTTTCTAATCGGCGTTGCGCTTGAGATATGGCGCAACCCGTTGTCCCAATAACCAAGCACTTCATAACCGGTCGCGGCGGCTACCTCTTGGCGCAACCGATCTCCGAGTGCCCCGTCCAAGAGGGCGTAGGCGTGGCGGCGGTCGGGCACCACGAAATGCTGGTCGAACAATCCAAGCCCCGGAACACGTTTTGCAAGATAGCTTGACGAGAAATAGCAGCCGTCCAATTCGCCGGATTCTGTCATTGACAGAAGATCCGCCGCCTTGTGCCCGCGCTCGACGATGTTCTCGTCAAACGCCAATGAAACAGCGCCGCCTGTTTCTTCCCCTATCGCTTCGGCGAGGACACGTCCGCCTCTGGTGTGGACGGATCTATCCCCCTGATAGCCGCCAAATTTGAGTTCAATCATGTTAATTCATCCATCAGTTCACCCGGGTCAGGCGGCAGGGAAACGGGGGCGTTGCGCTGGGCCGACAGGTCCATCGCCATCGTCATC
Organism: uncultured Rhizobiaceae bacterium; assembly: GCA_951813045.1. Classification (GTDB taxonomy): domain Bacteria; phylum Pseudomonadota; class Alphaproteobacteria; order Rhizobiales; family Rhizobiaceae; genus Pseudahrensia. Next base: position 3,562,375 of record CATOTF010000002.1, on the reverse strand, counting down.
AACAGGTTTCGGTGGCCATCCGCCGCCGTGGCGTGGGGCGTGCTGGCTCCGGTGTAAATGCGCTGGTACCATGAGTTTGTCTCTTCGCGCATCGGGCCCCAAAGCTGACCGTCGTGCAGGTCGCCCGGTGGATAACTGGTCAGGAATTCCACGTGCCGGGCAGGGGCGGTATATCCCTCCGGCGCATAGCCCGCCCCTTGCGCCACATTGGTTGCCATCACCAGATCGCGGTGGGTGTCTTCGATATCGATCACGCCCTCGCTGCCGACAATCCCGATCTCAATCCCATATACCGCCCCCGGCCAAACCTCCGGCAGGCCCCAGGAAATATTCATCGAAAACACCGTGCCGTCATCCATGGTGAAGATGCCAAGCGTTGAATCCTTTGTGCCCCATTCGCCCAAAACCTTGTCGGTGGATTGCGCATAAACGCTGACCGGGTTTTTCCCCTCCATCAGCCATAGCGACATGTCCAGACTATGGGTGCCGGAGACAACCATGGGCGTTAGTGTCGCCCGGTCCTGGGTGCGTTGAACGGTCGCAATCGGTACCATCTTGTTCATAAAGGCGCGGGTGACAACGGTGTGCACATCGCCAATCTGACCGGTAATCAGCCGTTCTTTTACCGCCAGAAACCGACGGCGGAAACGGTTGGTATAGCCAACGACCGCATCAATGCCTCCCCCGGTTATCGCAGCATCGATTTGGGCAGACTGCCGGGCATCGGTCGCCAGAGGTTTTTCGATGAACAGCTTGTGCCCCATTTCGACGGCGAGCATGGTCGGGTCGAAATGAAAATTCTCGTCCGTTGCGATGATAGTCGCCGTCACTTCCGGGCGGCGCAACAACTCGCGATAGTCGGTCGTGAAAAAATCAGCCTGAACATCATCAGCCAGACGCTGGCCAATATCCGACTTCAAGTCGCAAAGGCCAATCCACCCGATGCCCGGATAGGCGCGGGCCAATACGGCGCGTATACGCCCAATGGTCCCGCAACCGATTATGGCCAGGCCGATTCCCTTACGATCTTGCATTTTCATTCCCCTGTTTCATTTTTTTGTTGTGCCAGTTTCGAACCCGCCTCGCGGCTGGCTTTGGCGTTTCGAAATCCGCGCAGTGCGCCCTCAATCAGGACGAACAGGACCGCAACCATCAGGAATGTTCCGATCCATTGCGACAGCACAAAGCCCAGCGTCTTATCCTCGAATATTAAGAGTGACCTGCGGATGTTCTCATCAGCCAGCGGGGCGAGGATAACGCCCAGAACCACCGGCGCGACCGGAAATTTGAAGACCGAAAACAGCCAGCCGACGACGCCAGCTGCAAACATGATCCAGACATCGAACATCGACAGTTTCACCGTATAGGCGCCGATGATGCAGACCGGCAGGATTAACGGCATCAGGATGCCACGGGGCAGGCTGAAGAGTTTCACGCATGGTCCGATTAACGCAAAGGCCGCAACATACATCAGGATGTTTGCAACAATGAGCGCCGAGTAAATGAAATAGATCAGGCCCGGATGATCTATTTCGATTGTTGGTCCAACGACTACATTTTTCAGTGTCAGCGCTGCCAACAAAGCCGCCGCCGCTGCATTGCCCGGAATACCAAGTGCAAGGGTGGGCAACATCGACCCGCCGATATTCGCGTTGTTCGCAGTCTCCGCGCACACAAGCGCTTGATAGCTGCCCTTGCCCCATCTTGCGCGCTCCTCCGGTTTGGCGCGCCGCCGCCCGATATCATAGGCAAGGAATGAAGCGACATTCGCGCCCGCGCCGGGGATGGCTCCGATGAAGGTGCCTAGAATCCCTGAGCGCGCTGCCGCGGGCGAATACCGCGCGAGGAGGCGAAACGGCGGGAAGATGCGGCCAACTTTCGAGGGAATGGTCGGCTTGTCTTTGGCCGGTAAAGTGCGCAATATTTCCGCCAGCCCAAATAGACCGATCAGAACTGCGACGTAGGAAATCCCGTCGAACAAGGCAAAGGTGCCAAAGGTAAAACGCGGCACCGCATGGATGGAATCGAGCCCGACGAAGGCCACCAACATGCCGAGCCACCCGGCTATCCAGCCTTTCAACGGCATTGACCCGGCGGCCATTGTGCCCGCGACCATGATCCCGATCACCGCCAGCCAGAACATTTCCCATGATCTAAAATTCAGCGCAAAGGTGAGGATCAAGGGGATGAAAAGTACCAGCAGAATGATCCCGATACTGCCGCCGATGAAAGACGCGGCGATGGACATGCCGAGCGCCTGCCCCCCTTCACCTTTTTGTGCCAGTTGATGCCCTTCAATCATGGTTGGCACCGCATCCGGTGTGCCGGGGATATTGATGAGAACAGCCGAAATCGCGCCACCGAACACGCTGCCCGTATAGACCCCCAGCATAAATGAGATCGCCACATATTGCGGCATACCCGCCGAAAGCCCGATCAAAAGCCCCATCGCCATCGTGGTCGAGAGGCCTGGCAATGCGCCCCAGATGATGCCAAGGCAGACCCCCGCCAGGGTGACGAGCAACAGGGACGGGGTAAGCGCCAGGAGAAGGCCGTCAATCATCAGAACGACCCCGGCATCAGAAAGTCCCCGGAAGAGGAACCCGGAACACCAGTTGAAACACCAGCGAAAGAATGGTTGTCCAGACGATGGAGACGGTGGCAGTAATCCAGAGCGGACCGCGCCAGCTCATGTGCACAATAACGGCGAGTGTAACGATTGTTGCCGGTTCAAAGGCCGACAGGCGCAACGAGGTGCCGAAGATTGAAAAATTCTGCTGAAACGCCAGCACCTGAAGTGCTGCAATGTAGATTGCGACGGCAACGGCCAACAGGAGTGAGCGCAGGTCGGTGGACAGGTCGCGACCTGCGAAAGCGGGCATATGGTTTCCCGCGCCACGTCTGGCGAGGGCGGATGCCCCAAGCCCCAAAGCCATTACAAATAACGAAGCCGCCACGATAAACGGTAACAGCCCAGGGGCGGTTTGGAACGCCCCGGGCATAGGCAGTGCGAAAGACGCGGCCATCATTGAAATTGCAATCGCGATTAAAGCCGCCGACGCGATCAGGTCAAGTTTGGGAGAGGCCAGATCAGTACCGGCTTCCTCTCCCTCAAACTTGACTGCAGGCTGACCTTGATCAGCCATATTCGGACCGCAACCGCATCGCAGCCTGCCTCATGCTGACTTTAGCATCACGAGCCAGACTTGATCGGCGGTGCGACATAGCCTTCAGGTGGCCACCATTTGTCGAAATCAGCAGGTGCTGGCAGGCCCAATTCGGCAGCGGTCTTCACCTTGGCACCAATCTGGTCCTGGAATTTGTTGAAGATTTCCGTCGTGATCGCCTCCATCAACGCGCCTTCGCGGTCCGCTTCCTCACCAATTTTCACGTCGGGAATGAAGAATTTGGACGCTAGAAGTTTCTGGAAACCATCGGACTTGGCGGCTGCGACAAAAGCGTCGGCAATTTCCTGCAGCACTTCCGGTGGCAGATCACGTTTGACCATGAAGTTATAGGTTGCACCAACCGGCAGGCCTTTTGCGGCGGGGATGGCGTTACCAAGCGTTTGCAGAACGGTGCCATCATCGAGTTTGATATCGTTACCGGAGGTTTGCAACAGGTTGCGCAACTCGCCGGAGCGGATCAGATCGATGTGCTCGTGCAGACCACCACCGGCAATATCAGTTTCACCTTGCAGGCCCGCAAGCGTTGCGGGTTTACCGCCTTTATAAGGCACATATTTCAGTTCAACCCCAGCAGCATTGGCGATGATCAGGGCCAGTTCGTGCCACACGCCACCGGTACCGGACGTGGAGATTGAGACTGATCCGGGCTTGGCCTTAGCAGCGGCGATGACATCATCGATGGTCTTGAACGGACTGTCCTTGCGCACAGACCAGGAGGCCGAAGCAGCGCCCGCCTTGAACGGCAACCAGTCTTTCCACGGTGTAAAGTCGGCATGGCCCATAACGCGGACAAACCGGTTATAGTTCGCGCCGCCCAGCACGGTGTAGCCATCCGATGGTGCCGCACCGACAAATTGCGTCGCGACGCCTCCCACTGCACCGGGTTTATTCAGAACATTGATGGTCCAGCCCTTCGCGGCGGCCATCTCTTCGGCCAGTTTGCGCATAATCGTGTCCGTGCCGCCGCCGGCAGAATACATGACCACAATGTTGATTGGGCGTTGGGGAAATGATTGAGCCAACGCTGCCGTTGGCACTACGATCTGGAGCACAGCAAAACCGGCTGCTGCTCCTCCGATAAAGGACCTGCGATTGGGCCCTGTTGTCTTATTGTCTGACATATATTCCTCCCTTTGTAGCGATCTCGATGAGATCAGATTTTGCCCAGGTTTACGTCCTTGGGTCCTTTATAATTATTGGCATTGGTAAATGATGTTACGCTGTCTTCGATGTCGGTTTCCATTAGTGCATTCCATCGGTTGTTGAAGCCGAAAAGTGCAATCACAGCGCCGATCTCAACGACCTGTTCCTGCGAGAAATGCTGCCGCAGTTCAGCCATATCTTCCTGCGTAGCGAAAGACGGGCATTGTCCACCCGTCATCGCCACGCGCAAGGCGGCGCGTTCGGCATCCGAAAAGACCGAGTTTGTTTCAAATTCCCATAAAGCTTCAAGCTTGTTTTGTGGGACACCATTGTCTGCACCATTCTTGAACGTGTGGGCCGAGCAATATTGGCACCCGTTTGACAGGCTCGTGACGTGGGCGACCATCCACCTCAGGGGCTGGTCAACCGTGCCGTTGGGATTACGCACAACCGCACGAATAAGCTCCAGCACCGCCTTGGCGATTTCCGGGCGATGCGACAGTGTCAACATCGAGTTTGCAACAAACCCGGTGGCCGAAGCGAGCCATTCAATTTCCGCCTTCGCCTCTTCCGAGGCTTCCAGGTCAACCGGTGGGATATGGGGCATTTACACTCCTCCCAGAGTAAGTCATGAGCCTAGCACCGGTCCCAAGCCGGAACAAATCAGCAATGCTGACGGGCGCTATCGTCTTTCCTGAAGCACCACAACTTCGACCGCTAAGGGGCTTAGGGCATTGGGACATCGGTTACATATTTCGGCACTTGGTAACCGCGTTGTACAGCAGGACGTTCGGCGATGCGCACATACCAGTCGCGAACATTGGGAAATTCGCTCAGGTCGATTTGCTGCCAGTCGAAGCGCGAGACCCACGGCCAGATCGACATATCAGTGATCGAATATTCGCCGCGTCCTGCACCAGCCACGAAGTCGCGCCCTTCTAGTCGCCTGTCCAAAACACCGTACAGGCGTTTGGCCTCGTTTGAATACCGTTCCTCTGCATAGGCGGATTTACCGGCGTTGTATTTCACAAAATGATGGACCTGCCCGAGCATGGGGCCAATGCCTCCCATCTGCCACATCAGCCATTCAATCGCCGGCCAACGTTCGTCACCCTTGGGCAGGAACCGGTCATGTTTTTCGGCTAGATAAAGCATGATTGCCCCGGTTTCCATCATCTGGATGCCGGTGTCATGATCGACGATGGCGGGAATGCGATTGTTTGGCGCGATCTTCAGAAATTCGGGATCGAATTGCTCATCCTTGGAAATATCGATGGCGTGTACATTGTAGTCTATGCCAAGCTCTTCCAGCATGATCGAAACTTTACGTCCGTTCGGTGTGGTCCAGGTGTAGAGGTCAATCATTATATCAGTCGTCCTTTAAAAGTGTCGCGCGAACAGATTTCAAATGGTCGCGCATTGCAGAATGAGCAGCTTTGCGATCACGGCGTTCAAGCGCCTCGATGATCGCATCGTGCTCGGAGAAGGAATGGTACCCGGTCGGTGGTCCGTCTTGCGGGAGCTCAAGCTTGGACCACACGACCGAGACACGAACCGCGTTAACGATCCGGTGTAACTCGGCCAAAAGGGGGTTACCTGACGCCACTGCAATCAATTCGTGCAGTCTGGCATCAAGTTGTTCATATTCCGCCCAGTTCGCAGCAACCCGCATGCCGTTGGCAAGTTGCCGGGCCTCCGTCAAATGACGCGGTGCGGCATGGATCGCAGCATGTCCGGCAAGTTCCGGCTCCAGCGACAGGCGTGCCATCATGGCGGCATGGGGGCTGGTGATTTCTGAAAGATGTTTGACCAGTGATTCATCACTCATGGCGGCAGTGGAGGGCGCGCGCAGGAAAGTCCCCCGGCCAACTTGCCGCTCGACGATGCCTTCCGTCTCCAGTGTTGTGAGCGCCTTGCGCAATTCACCACGGGAAATTCCAAGGCGCTCGGAGAGATTGCGCTCCGGCGGCAGTCGGTCACCGGGAACAGCACCAGAACTGGCAAGCCAGCCTGTCACGGCATCTCGGGGTGCAGTTATGGCACTTGAAAGGCTCATTGGTTAACCAATTGACTTCTTCTACTCGCCTTAAGAATGGACCGCCTGCCGACGAAGTCAACCGATAAATTGAGGTTTTCTGGTGTAGACAACAGGTTAATAAAACCTTAATGAAATTGAATACGGTATAGCTCCATCTTGATTGGTTAACCAATTTTGTTGGAGATTGTAACCTTTGTTAAGGGAGTCTGGCTTGGAAAAGCGTAGTGCAGAGGGTGTTAGATACACTGACTCGATGCCCGTTCCGGAACGGATGAAAGCCTGGGTGCTTGGTGATCCTGACGAGTTAAAGCTGATTGATAAGGATGTTCCCGTCCCTGGGCGTGCAGAAGCTCTGGTGCGGATAGACGCCGTCGCGATCTGCGCAACCGACCTTGAAATTATCAGCTACGGTACGCCTGCAATGGTTGAGGGCGGGCCGCCCTTCAACAAGAATTTTACACCGGGCCATGAATATATGGGAACAATCGCGGCACTGGGGCCTGGGGTTGACGAGTTCGAGATCGGCGACCGGGTGACGGTCGAGATTCACGCCGGTTGCGGGCAGTGCAAACGTTGCCGGGCGGGCATGTATACATCCTGCCACAATTACGGCCTGAACTATGGTGACCGCGACAAGGGGCACCGGGCCAACGGGTTCACGACAAATGGCGGTTTCGCCGAATATGCTGTCAATAACATCAACACGATGATCAAGGTCCCCGATGAAATGTCGGATGCGGAAGCCACGTTGGTGGTGACCGCCGGTACTTCAATGTACGGGCTGACCGAACTCGGCGGGTTAGTCGCCGGTGAAAGCGTCGTTGTGATTGGGCCTGGACCCATTGGGCTTTTGGCGGTGGCCGTCGCAAAATCGCTGGGTGCCGATCCGGTTGTCCTTGTCGGTACACGGGAAAACCGCAACAAAATTGGGCAGGAACTGGGTGCGGATATCGCCATTGATGCGCGGTCGGAAGATGCGCTTGCCCGCGTAAAAGAACTCACAGGTGGCAAAGGTGCCGATTACGTGGTCGATTGTGCGGGCAACGAGACAACGGTTAATCAGGCCGTGCATATGACCAACCGGGGTGGCAAAATCTGCCTCGCGGCTTTTCCCAAAAAGCCTGTCCAGTTCGATCTCGGTTATCTCGCGGTCAATAATATCTACCTTTACGGTATCCGGGGCGAAGGCAAATCGGCAACCCATCGGGCGATGGCGTTTATGGCCGACAAACGTTTCGATGCAACGAAGATTCACACCCACACTTTTCCAATGCAGGATTTATCGGACGCATTACGCTATGCGCGCGAACGGATTGACGATGCCATCAAGGTGGTCGTTTCGATGCGTGACAGTGACAGCAATAAAGCTGCGGTTGCAGCAGAATAGGACGAAGAAATATGTCAAAGGCCAAACGGGGAATCTACGCAGCTGCTGTTTCTCCCTTCCGGGAAGACGGTTCGCTCGATACCCAAAAGCACATCGCCTATTGCAATCATCTTATCACCGACGGTGGCTGCGATGGTGTGGCCCCAACCGGAACGACTGGGGAAGGCAATTCGATCTCTTATCGGGATCGGATTGCGCTGCCCGGAGCTTTTGCCGAGGCAGGATTTGATCCGAACCGCGCAATCTTTGGAACCGGTTCCTGCGCAACGCAGGATGCTGTCGATCTCACGTCCGCGGCGCTCTCTGCAGGATATAACAATGTGCTGGTTCTGCCGCCTTTTTATTATAAAAACGCCAGCGATGAAGGGCTTTATGCTTATTTTTCCCAGCTTGTGGAAACGGTGGGGGATGACCGGCTCCGGGTCTATATTTATCACTTCCCGCAGATGTCGATGACGCCCATTCCTGTCGATGTTGTTGTTCGCTTGAAACAGGCCTTTGGGCCGGTGATAGCGGGTCTGAAAGATTCAAGCGGTGATCTGTCACAATCACTCGCCTTTGCTGACGCGACGGGCGGGGTTGACGCTGACTTCGACATTTATCCGTCGAGCGAGTCGTTCCTGTTTGACGGGCTGGCGGGCGGTTGTGCCGGTATTATTTCCGGGTCCACAAACGCGTTCGGCGCTTATTCGCGCGACGCAATGGCATCACCGGATGGGGCCGACAGCGATATCTTTGCAATGGTGAAAGCGGCCCGTGCGATGGCATCAAAGTACCCGCTGATGGCGGCCATGAAACAGATGGAGGCCTGGCGCACCGGCGACGACAGTTGGACGCGTATGGCACCACCCTTAAAGCCACTAAGTGCCGAGCAACAGGCCAGCCTCAAGGCGGATGTTGAGGCACTTGACAATACAAAGATGAAAGCAAACGGTTAAATCACACTCTGGAGGTTAAGGTAGTAAACAGAATGTCCGGTTCGGCAATGCCAAAAAACCCGGACTGGAAAATCAAGGAATACAGTTGATCAAAAATAGCAATTAATTTGGGAGAAATATCATGTCTGGAATGAAAAGCTTAGGATCTTTGGCTGTTGGGACAGCTATGGTATTGGCTGGAACACTGGGTTTTGCCTCTACCTCATCGGCGAAAGAAATTGTCATACGTATCGGTTCTGGCCATCCGCCGACCGTTGTTTATGCGGGCCTTATGAAAAATTACTTTCAGCCTGAACTGAAAAAGGCGATTGAGTCCCAGACCGATCACACCGTAAAATTCATCGAGGGATACAGTGGTTCCATTACAAAGGTCTTTGATACATTTGAAGGCATTCAAAACGGTGTCCTTGATATTGGTGGTTTTTGCTTCTGCTTTGAAGCGTCCAAGCTGCCGATGCACGCATTCCAGATTATGCTTCCTTTTGGCACTATGGATCCGGAACAAAGCGTTGCTATTGCCAATAAAGTTTACAAACGGTTCCCGAGTCTCGAGGAAGCCTTCCAGAAATATGATCAGACCATGCTCGCCCGGATTGGTGATGGTGGCTACAATCTCGGCACCAACTTTGCATGGAAAGAATTATCCGATCTCAAAGGGCATAAAATTCTCGGCGCCGGCCTCAACCTTAACTGGATGGAAAAAGCCAATATTGGCATCATTCCGGTGAGCGACGGATTGCCCGGTTGGTACCAGAAAATAAAAACCGGGCTCGCAGAAGGCGGCATCATGTTTCCCAGTGCCTGGGGTCCTGTTTTCAAACTTCATGAAGTCGGAGAGTTCTATACGACAATAGGCTTCGGCTCCATTACCTGGCACGCCTTGAACGTCAACAACCGCTTCTGGGATCGCCTTCCGCCCGAGGTTAAGCCAATTATTCAGGAAGTCGCGGATCGATATTCAGTCCAAACCGGCGTCTTCAATAAAATTGGTTACGAAAAGGATATGGAATGGCTGCGTAAAAATATTACGGTGACCGATCTGCCGGCTTCTGTCCGTCTTGATTGGGCAAAGAGGCTCAAAGATTGGCCACAGCAATATGCCAACGAACTTGAAGCCAAAGGCTATCCTGCCAAGGCTATCCTCAACGCAACCCTGGATGAAGCTGAAAAGGCTGGGTACAAGTGGCCGGTTCGTTACGTAATCGAATAGAATTCGCTGAAAATATGATGCGATTCTCGTAATTGCACCCGGCTGAAATCAATACGTTTGGACTTCAGCCGGGAACACTCAAAATACGATTTCAATTGACCACCCAAAAGAGACAAAATGTCACTCATTACCTTTAGTGATCGTTTATCGAAGTTCTTGATGGTCGCCGCCGCCACGTGGGCCTTTGGTCTGTCAATATTAGTGATGGGGAACATCATAGGCCGGTCAGTTTTCGAGTCGCCAATTTACGGGACTGCAGAAATCGTCGCCGCCTCTATTGTAATAATTGTTTTCCTACAGGCAGGCTACGCCATTCGTAGCCGCTCCATGCTCAAAGCTGATTTTCTAGTGGTTCATTTGCCGGAGGTCGTCCAGCGGATATTTCTCGCTATTGGTTATCTTTTGGGAGCTGCGTTCTTCCTGATGATTATTACCGGCGGATGGGAGGAGAGTGTGTTGTCTTACGTCGAAGGCGAATTTGAGGGCGAAGGCGCATTGCGTGTGCCTTCGTGGCCGGCGCGCTGGACCGTATTGATTGGCAGCGGCCTGGCCATGATCAATTACCTGGTTTTGGCCTATATTGACGTCTTTAAGCCGAATAGCCTGGACTCCGATTAAAAGGTCAATACGCACCACCACTTGCTGATATTGGCAACAAGAGAGAATAGCCCTTTGTTCGAAGTCAACACTGCCGTTTTGCTGATTGTTAGTCTGGTGGGCCTGGTGGCAATCGGTGTCCATATCGCCATCGCACTCGGCATGACCAGCGCACTTGGAATATTTCTGGTGACCGGGGCCGACAGCTACGCCTTCAGTACCGTCCAACGCATGTTGGCCGCGACTGCCTATGAGGCTATCCGCGCTTATGTATTTGCGGTTATTCCGCTTTTTATGCTGATGGGCGAATTTATCGGCAAGTCCGGTATTGTCACAGATGTTTATCGTGGCCTCAACAGGTTACTGCGCCGATTGCCCGGGCGGTTAGCAATTGCCACGATTGCGGGCAATGCGCTGTTCTCATTTGTAACCGGCGTTAGCATCGCTTCGGCTGCCGCATTTTCGCGCATCGCCTATCCGGAAATGAAACGCTTTGGTTATCACAAAGGTTTTGCCTTGGGCACAGTAGCGGGGTCAAGTTGCCTGGGTATGCTGATCCCACCCTCCGTGCTGATGATCGTTTGGGGCATCTTAACCGAACAATCCATCGGTCGGATTTTTGCTGCCGGCATCTTCCCCGGCCTGTTATTGGCAAGCCTGTTTGTGCTTTACGTAGTGGGCATGGCGATACTGCGGCCGGCCACGGTGGGCATTGGAACAAGTGCTGAGGAAACGCCTTCCATAAATAAACCAAACGTAGCGGATGAAGATGAGGTCACAAACATCCAGTTTTTGATCAGCTTGACCGGCATTATCGTTGTCATTGTCGCTGTCCTGGGCGGTATTTGGTTTGGCATATTTACGCCGACAGAGGGCGCCGCCGCGGGCGCGCTTATCGGCTTGGTCATGGGTATTATCAAGGGTATGCGGTTTCGAGACATAATCGATTCCATATTGCTGGTTGGGCGAACTTCTGCACCGATCCTCTTGCTGCTCATCGCCGCGTCGCTCTATTCCCGGACGCTTGCCATGACCGGTCTGGCCAATGCCATTGAAGGTGTCTTTCTAAATTCCGGCATGGAACCCTGGATGATTATCAGCGTTATGGTTCTGATCTGGTTTGCATTGGGAATGGTTGTTGATTCAATTTCCATCATGCTTTTGACCGCCGCGATTTTTGCGCCCATCGCCGTCCAAATTGGTTATGATCCAATTGCCTTTGCCATCATCGGCATTATCGCTATCGAAGCGGGGCTGTTGACGCCGCCCTTCGGATTATTGGTCTATACCGTGAAGTCATCGATCCATGAAATCGAACCGGACATGAGTGTCGTCCCCATATTCAAAAGCTCGACACCTTATTGGATAATCATGCTGATATGCATGATCCTGATCATCAATTTCCAGGAAATTGCCACCTATCTCCCAAACCGATTATTTTAGCGATCCACTGCACGAAGCAATGACGTAATGATAATCAAACATAACAAGGATTAACCCCATGCCAGCCTATTGGATCGCACGTTCTAAAATCAACGACCCTGTTGAGTACAAACGTTACACAGACCTCGTCCCCGCCATTATCAAGAAACACGGCGGCAAGGTGCTGGCGCGGGGCGGCAATTACGAGATCATGGAAGGCCCCGAACACTTTGAGCGCTTTGTAGTTATCGAGTTTCCAACATTGGAGGCTGGCACGACGTGCTTTAAGTCGGACGAATATGAGGCTGCGGCAGCATTTCGCCGGGCCAATGGCGCAGGCGAAGTCCAGACTGTCGTTGTGGAAAGCGGCGACGCAACAAAATAGAGAGAACCGGAATGGAAATCGAACAGGTAATTATCGCCCAACACGGTGCGGCTGATGTCATGGAATTAAAGACCGTTGACCTGCCGCCGCCTGGAGAGGGCGAGGTGCAAATCCGTCAAACCGCCATCGGGTTGAACTATATGGATGTGTACCAGCGCTCCGGTCATTATCCGCTGGAAACGCCAAGCCCGTTAGGGCTTGAGGCTGCAGGTGAAATCGTCGAGGTCGGGAATGGGGTCACAGGTTTATCTGTCGGCGACCGGGTTGTTTACGGTGGTGTGTTGGGGGCTTATGCGTCCCATCGCAATGCACCAGCGGCACGCCTTGTTAAAATTCCCGACGGGATTTCGAACGATATTGCGGCGGCTGCAATGTTGAAAGGCATGACGGCTGAATATCTGCTGGAGCGGACTTACAAGGTGCAGCCGGGGGACAAGGTTCTGTTTTTTGCCGCGTCCGGTGGCGTCGGTCAGATTGCGGGCCAATGGGGCAAGCGTCTTCGGGCGGAAATGATCGGCGTGACTTCAGGAGCCGATAATTGTCAACGGGCATTGGATCTGGGTTACGCCCATGCGATTGATCGCAAGTCCGAAGACATCGCCGCACGTGTCAAAGAGATCACCGGCGGCGCGGGCGTTCCTGTTGTCTATGACAGTATCGGCAAGGCAACTTTTGAAACCTCGATTGCCTGCCTCGCTACCTACGGAGTGTTCGTTTCCTTTGGATCAACAACAGGCAACGCACCGCCAGTGGAACCGGGCCTTCTGCAAAAGGCCGGGTCGCTTTATTTTACTCGCCCGACGCTTGCAAATTATGTCGGGCCACGGCCTGATCTGGAGCATTCGGCGAGCCGGGTTTTCGAGATGATCCATGATGGCCATGTTACAATAAATATCGATCAGCGCCGACCGTTGAGCGAAATTGTAGCGGCTCACACTGATCTGGAGGCCGGGGTGACGACAGGTTCCACAATCTTCCTGCCGTGATGACGGGCATAAGTAATAATTGTTGGCTGACAACTTCTGGATACGTTAACTGATCGGGATCATTGGTTGACTGACTAAACGGGAATTATGGCATGGTGACAACAGAAGTGGCGGTGATCGGGACCGGCTGGTGCGGCGGAATTCGGGCAGAAACTTTGGCCAAATCTGCATTAGTCGACAAGTTGCATATATGTGAAATTCTCCCCGAGCGGTTGGAGGAAGTTCGTGCGTTGACCAATCCTGCAACGGCAACGCTCGACTACCAGGACATCGTTGCCAATCCCGCCATCTCCGTGGTCTATATCTCCACAACGCCGGAGCAGACCCATTACCCCATCGCCCGGGATTGCCTGAAAGCGGGTAAACACGTGCTTCTTGAAAAGCCCATTGCACTGGAGTTCTGGGAGGCCGATGAACTGATTGCACTGGCGAAGTCCAACAGGGTGAAGTTCACAATTGGTTATTCGCAGCGGTTCAATCCCAAAATCGCCTATGCCAAAAAATCCATCGCCGAGGGCAAGTTGGGCAATGTGGTCAATGTCATGGTCAGCCGCCACCTTTCGAGAAACCTCGGTAAAAAGATCGCAAACCGCGTGAAGCTCTCGCCTGCTGCAATGGAATCCACCCATGATCTCGATTTTGTCTTCTGGCTTCTGGAACCGGCCAAGCCAGTAAAGGTCTACTCCCAGGGGGCCTATGGCTATATGAAGGAGTTGAACGGGTCCTACGATTGCATGTGGTCGACGGTGACGATGGATGACGGCACACTGGTCGTCGTTGGTGGCGGCTGGAACCTGCCGCCAAGCTACCCGAATTATTGCGGAACCTGGATAGAGATCACCGGCACCGAAGGGGCCTTGATTCTGGACGACACCGCACGCGACCACTGGTTGAACACCGTATCTGGCGGCACTCAATACCCGATGTCGACCATGCCCGGTGAACATGTTGACCACGTGTTTGCGGGCCAGATGGGCCCGGAGACAATCCATTTTCTTGAGGCGGTATTGAAGGACGGACCTGTGATGGTTGAACCGGCTCATGCCCGTCAGGTGATGGAAGCCTATTCAGCCGCCGACCTTTCAGCAGATTGTGGTGAGCCGATCTCGCTTCCCTTGTCGAACTATTCGATTTCGAAATTGGCCGACCTGAAAGCGGCAAGGTAGATTTCCATGGCAAAAACTATCGGCATTTTCGGATTGGGATTGATAGGCACAGCGCTGGCGGAACGCCTGTTGGCGGCAGGTCACTATGTGGTCGGCTATGATGTCGATAATTCGCGCGCAACAATCTTGCAGGATGCGGGCGGGACACCGGCGGAACCCGATGCGGTGTGGCAAAGCGATATCATTCTCTCCGCCGTATTCAGCACCGAACAATTGGCGGATGTGATTGCAGCGTCCCGCGATAATACCGGCAAGGTTCTTGTCACGATGAGCACGTGCGACCCGGACCAGATTATTGAGTTGGAACAGACCGCCCGTGAGCGCTCGATTGCGCTCGTTGAAGCGCCAATCTCAGGAACAAGCTTGCAGGTGCAACAAGGCACCGCACTCCTTCTGCTCGCTGGTGATCCAGTGGGGCTTGATGCTTTTGAAGAGATTGCCGACGCAATTTCACCAAATCGTGAGCGTGTCGGTGCTATCGGAAATGGAAACAAGACAAAACTTGCGATCAATTGTGTTCTTGGGTTGAACCGGGCCGCCGTTGCCGAAGGGCTCGTGTTTGCTGAGGCGCTGGGCCTTGATCCAGAGACTTACCTGCAAACGGCGTTGGGGTCTGCCGCACGATCCAACGTGATGGCCGCAAAAGGACCAATGATGGTCGAGCGCAATTTCACGCCGCTCGGCCGGATAGCGCAATCTCAAAAAGATTTTAAACTGATCCGCGAAATGGCCGCCCGCAACGGGCATGGAAACATGCCGATGGTCAACCGCTACCTCGAAGTGATGGAGAACGCTGAACAAGCGGGCGACAGCGATCTCGATAATTCTGCCGTGTTCCTGGCGGTGGCGCGGATGGCGAAAGACTGATGCATATTGCAATTATTAAATAGGAAAGGATAAGCGAATGACTCATGTAACCGAGCTTCCAACCAAAGACCCTTCCAAGTCGTTTTCGACAGCCAATCCTGATCTACGTAAAGCCGTAAAGGTCGGGGATGCGGAAATGGCCTACATAGATATCGGAGAGGGGGATCCAATTGTCTTTTTGCACGGCAACCCAACGTCGTCTTTCTTATGGCGTAATGTTGTTCCGCATGTTCAGGGATTGGGCCGGATCATTGTGCCGGACTTCATTGCTCACGGCTGGTCATCAGACTCGCCGCGCAACGCTTACCATTTCAAAGATAATATAGAATATTTTGATGCCTTTTTTGAGACCCTGGACCTGACGAAGAATGTCATATTCGTAATCCATGACTGGGGCGCGGCGGTCGGCTTTCACCGAGCGGCACGGTTTTCCGGGCAAGTTCAGGGAATTGCCTATATGGAGGCGATGATAAGGCCACGCAAATGGACTGACATACCACCGGAACGCGTTGAAGCCTTTAAGCGATTTCGGACACCGGAAGGTGAAAAATCGGCGCTGGAGAGCAACTTTTTTGTCGAACAGATGCTCTTTGAAAAAGGTATCATTCGCGATTTATCCGAGACAGAAAAAGATGTGTACCGCTATTCGTCTACCCGTCCCGGCGGAACCAGAGTGCCCAGTATTGTGATGCCAAATGACATCCCATTCGATGGGGACCCGGCTGAAAACTATAAGCTTATCAAATCTTATGCCGATTGGCTGGACACGTCTGAAACCCCTAAACTTTTCATCAACGCGGATCAGGGACATGGTTTGGTCGGTGCCGCTCGTGAACATGCCCGAACGTTTAAAAACCAGACCGAAATCACCTTGCAGGGACGCCATTATCTGCAAGAAGACGTACCGGATGACGTTGGACAAGCAGTTGCAGAATTTGTAAAAAGCCTAAGGCGATAGGTCCACTTCGTGTTGTTGGCGAGTTCAAATAGCGCAGACACCAGAAGGTTTCCCACCGCGTGTCGCGCTTATTTGTTCTCACGAATGAGCGCAGGACTTCACCTCAGCACGTAAGGGATCGCTGGAACTTCACCGACAAGATATTTTTATGGTCCGGCCAGATGGATCGCCGCTTTGACCAGCAATGGTAAGCAGAGGAAAGTCAGCAGGGTTGAACTGACCACAAGTCCGGCCACACGCTCCGGGCTGCGCCCATAATGCTCGGCGATGACGTAAGTGATCATTGCTGAGGGCATTGCGCAAAGAAGAAAAATCGCACCGGCTTCTACGCCTTCTAGGTCAAAGATCATAACCGTTGTCAGGCCGGTTGCGATGCCGATCATCAACCTGACACCACCGAGCAATGCCGACGTCCCGATGTCACGAACCTTCAGCCGCGCGAGTGCGCTTCCCAGCAGGATGAGCATTATCGGGATCATGATCCCGCCCGTAAGCGCGGTCGTATTGGCGATGAAAACCGGGACCGGAAATTCTGTAAACTTGAAAAGTAGCACTGCCATGACCGACCAGACCAATGGTTCACGCAACAGTTTCCGAAGGCCCGGGTCACCCGTTACAATGGCCGGAACGACTGTGTATTGAACCAGTGCGATCATAAAGAAGAACGCCACACCGATCGTCAGGCCGGGATCACCGAAGGCGAAAAATACAAGCGGGAGCCCGGCATTTCCTGCATTGGGCAATGACAGGGATGAAAGAAACGATCTCAGCGACATGCGTAAAATGAAAAGTACCGCGGTAGACAAAACGCCGCCCACCAGAACCGCAGCCAGAGAAATTGTCACAATGCGAACAAGAGATTCGTCCTGCAGGGTCGTGCTGGTCAGGGAGGAAAACACCAGTGATGGTGTTCCAATCAACATGGCAAGTCGACTTAGCGATTGGGAGTGGAAGCCAGCCCCGCGAAATTCGAGAAAAAAGCCAATCCCTGCAACCACAAATACCGGGGCGATGATGTTCAGGATTTCGATTGACATCCGCCCAGGCTCCGTTCGCTTCCCTACATTTTAGTTGTTGTCTCCTACGGTCGTTAGGTCAAACGCCGAGGCACCCTGGCCCCATCAAATATTCAACTAGTGCCCATAAGGATTCGTTGTTTCCTAGCGACTAAGGGCTGCACTATCCTTTTGAAATGGTGGCGAAGCTGGGGAGTAGAGTTTCCGTAATTCAAGGCTCTTAAGCGAATTTATATCGCCGCTGAAGAGTGATTGGAATTATTTAAACTGCGTTCCATGTGGCGCAGATTGTTATCTGGCGATGTTGCAATAGGGAATTGAATTACAGGCCATGTCAACGTGAAAACCATCAAATACATCACTGCGGAAGCCTGGTTGACCGGTGGTCTTGCGGTTCTTGGAATTCTCGGATTTGCATTCATGTCGCAACTTGTGGCGGCACCCAAGCTTTTGTTTGGACGATCTCTATCCGCCATTGCGCCTTCCTTATTTCCAGCGCTCGTCCTTGGTGCAATGGCTGTCTTGGCTATCGCGCTGCTTTACTCCCTGCGCGGGTCAATGCTGGCAAAGGAAGCAAAAGATTTTGAAGAAGGCGCGGTTTTGCGTGTCGTGATGTTACTGGCGGTCATGGTGTTCTACGCGGTGACCATGGCGCCATTTGGGTTTTTTATTTCGTCGGCCCTATCAATGGTCGCGGTGGCCTGGATCGCGGGCAATCGCTCGATCGTTCAGATTTGTCTCGTCTCAATCATCAGCCCGATCGCACTCTACATTATTTCAACGCGCGGGCTGGCCGTGTCCCTGCCTGAACTGAGCTCAATCGAATTCCTGTATGCTTGGGTTTTTGATATCATAAACAACGTGTCAAACACCGGGCCAGCCGTTTCGCAGGAGGGCTCGTAATGTTCGAGCAATTAGCCGAAGGGGCTTTGCTGGCGTTTCGTCTGGACACGATCCTGATGATTGTGATTGGCCTGTTCTCCGGGATGCTTGTCGGCGCTTTGCCGGGCTTTACGACGTTGATGGCGATGGCGATCCTGCTGCCGCTGTCCTTTTTTCTGGACCCGCTGGTTGGTATTCCATTTCTTCTGGGTGTCTATAAGGGCGGGATTTTTGGCGGTTCTATCCCGGCCATTCTGGTCTCCATGCCGGGAACGGGGGCGGCGGTCGCTACCTCGATTGACGGTTACAAACTCACCCAAAAAGGTGAGTCCCGCAAGGCGCTCGATGTGGCACTTTTCTCGTCTGTTATCGGCGACACGTTCAGCGATATTTTCACCATATTGATGATCTTTCCCATCGCGTTTCTGGTGATGCAGTTTGGTCCGCCGGAACTGTTTGCGGTGCTTTTGATGAGTCTGGTAATCATTGTGGCAACATCGAGGAGCAACCCTTTAAAAGGGCTGGTGATGATGCTCTTTGGTCTCTGGCTGTCGCAGGTCGGTACCGACCCGATCGGGGGTGTGGAGCGGTTCACGTTTGGCCTGTTTGAATTGAAATCCGGCATTCCGCTTTTACCGATGTTGATCGGGGTCTTCGCACTGCCTGAATTGTTCTATGCGGTCATGCGCAATGAAAAAGTTGGCGGGTTTGCCAAACTTGTGGGCGAGCGGCTGAGCAAAGCGGAATTCAAGCGGTGTATACCGACCATTCGTCGCTCAACACTGATCGGGACAGCCATCGGGATCGTGCCCGGGCTTGGTCAGGTCGTAGCGGCAATGATGGGTTATTCAGCGGCCAAGAATGCGTCAACGCATCCCGAGACTTTTGGCGAGGGGGAGATCGAAGGGGTGGCCGCTGCGGAAGCTGCAAATAACGCTGTTAATGGGCCAACACTTGTTCCTTTGCTGACGCTTGGTATTCCCGGTGACAATGTGACAGCCATTCTGCTCGGCGCTTTTGTGGCACAGGGGCTGAGACCGGGGCCGCAGCTTTTTGAGGAGCAGGGGACCGTCGTGTTCGGTATTTTGATCGCCATGGTGATAGCGAACCTGATGTTCGTGGTCATCGGCTACCTGTCGATCCCTTTGTTTTCACGTATTGTAACGATCAAGACCGGTCTGCTGGTTCCCATCGTGATCATGTTCGCTTTTGCCGGTGCGTACGTGTTCCGCTCAGATACAACAGATATCCTGATACTGGTGGTATTCGGTGTCTTCGGACTGCTGGCGCGGGCCGCTAAATTTGATGTCATGCCCATGGTCATGGGCTTTATTTTGGGAAGTGCGCTCGAATACTCTTTCGGTCAGACCGTTGCCATGGCCGGACCATCCCCACTAAGCTTCTTGTTCACTGAACGACTGGGCATGCTTGCCCTGCTAATTGCGACGCCGATTGTCGGCTATCTGCTTTGGCGTCGCATGAAAACCGCCGCACCATAGACTGGCGGGAATAATAATTGATCACTCACAGGAGGAATACATGATCTGGAACACACTCAAAAAAGCCGCTGGAGCTGCGCTTGTCGCAACGCTCTTCCTTGGTTCATCCGCGTTTGCGGAATATCCCGAAAAACCGATCACGCTGGTTATCCCGTTTGGTGCGGGTGGTTCGCATGACTTGAATGCGCGTATCATCACGTCGACTATTCCCTCACACCTGGGGCAGGCCATGATCGTGCGTCTCAGCCCCGGTGCCAGTGGACAAAAAGGTACACAGGAAGTCGCAAATTCTGCTGCTGACGGATATACATTGCTGTTTTCGCACAACTACGTTGATATGCTTCAACAGCATGTTGAGAACCTTCCGTACGATCCCGCCAAGGCGTTTGTACCGGTTGCGCGGGTAAACTACGCTCCGATCGCTGTGGTTGTTCGAGGCGACAGTAAATACAAAACCTTTGGCGACCTGATTGACGGTGCCAAGGCGAACCCCGGTGGTGTCGCAATGGCGCATTCGGGTAACTGGGGTGCGCTTTTTGTGCCCGCAGCGCAGGTCATGAAAGAAACCGGTGCCCAGTTTAACCTTGTCCCGTACAAGGGTGGTGGACCGGCTATGCAGGCGCTGTTGTCCGGCGATGCTGAGGTCACGATGGGCTTTCCATCGGTTCTGGGCCCACTTGTGCAATCAGGAAAGGTCCGGGTTTTGGCTACGGCCGGTCCTGATCGCATTTACGACGATGTCCCAACATTCAACGAAGCAGGCATCAAGGGTGATATCGGTTTCATGCACCGGGTGGTTCTGGCACCTTCCGGAACACCAAAGGACGTGCTCAACAAATTGGAATCAGCATTCTCTGCACTGCAGGAAGATAAGAGTTTCAATCGTTTAATGAAGCGTATGGGGGAAAATACCGATCTCCTGCTTGGGGACGGGTATCAAAAACTTCGCGATGATCAAAGTGGTGCCTATAAGACTCTGGTCGATTCCATCACGAAATGACATCTACCTGGCCGGGACGTGCGACGCCCCGGCCACTCAGAGGATATTCCCATGCCTGATCGTTTTGGTCCACGCGGCGTTCTTGGGCTGATGATCCCGCTGCAGAATTCAAATATGCAGCCCGAATATGAATCCATGCGGCCTGAGGGCGTGAGTAATCAGTGTTACCGGTTCACCCTTGTTCAACCGGATAAGGTGCACGAAGCGGTTGTCGACTCGCTGCCGGGCGCCATGGGCTGCCATCCTGACATTGTGGTGTGTGGTAACTCCATGGAAATGCGCTATTGGTCAGTGGAGCGACAGGCTTGGTACCGGCAGCAGCACAAGGCTGCCGTCCCGGATGTTCCCGTAATTACCGCGACCGATGCAACTGTTGCCGGGCTGCGCACCATAGGTGCGAAGAAAATCGCGATGCTAACCCCGATGATCGAACTGTTCGCGGAAAGTGCCCGTGATTATTACGACGCGATGGGGTTTGAGATCGTCCGCCATGATTTCCTGAAAGTGCCTCTGCCCGAAGACATAATAAACCTGCCAGTCGAAAAGGTTCACGAGGCATTTGATGGTCTGGACGGCCCTGACGTCGATTGTTTTTTACACGTCGGCGGTGCGCTCGGCATTGTTGATTACCTCGACGGCTTGGAAGAAAAACTTGGCCGACCTGTGATCTCCGTGAATGCCGTGACCTATTGGTATGCACTTCGTAAGATCGGGGTGACCGACGCCCTTAATCGCGGTGGCCGGATCACCCGTCTGGAATTGCCTGAAGAATTCGCCTGACCCAGAGAACCCGACTGACCTGAAGAACCTGACTGACAAGGAGCCACGGATGAAGATCAAAGAAAAACCAATCTGGACTTTTCACACGACCGCCAAGCAGGAAACCAAGACAAAATCCTATTCCCGGTCCAGGGACGTCGATATGGTCATTGACGAGCCCATCGAACGTGGTGGAACCAATGAAGGCCCAATGCCTGTCGAGATGGTTTTTGCCGGACTGGCTGGCTGCACCCATGTAATTTCCAACAAACTTGCGATGGCCAATGACGTTGTTATTGAGGATATGGAAATTGATATCGTCACCACGATGGACAGTCACGGCACGCGTTTAATCAAGCCGATTGATATACCGTTCCCCAAGGTCATCATCAACATCACTGCGACGATGACCGGCCATCCCGAGAACATCAATGAGATCGTGACCAAACTGTGCGAACATTGTGCCGTCTCGAAGATGATGCGTCAGTCCGGCAGTGAAGTGATCGAGAACTGGACGATCAACGGTGCCGTTTGGCCGGAAGCGGCCGCCTAAGAATCTAGAGCCGATCTATACTCAGCGTATCGGCAAGCGTATCAAGCCGCTTGCCCAAAGTGTGGGGGATCGGCACGCCGTTTGCCATACGTTCTGCTGTCGTTGCAGCCAACCGCTCACCTGGTAATCTGATCTCTTCGACACCGGGCAGGCGATCGGACGACTTCATCTCATCCCAGATGCCATCGATCTGGGTTTTGAACCGGTCAACATCGGCGAAAGCTGCAATGTCGAGAGCGATGACGAAATGACCCGTGTTTGTTGTCGTTTGACGGTCGGCGTTGAAGTCCACGACATCCGCACCGAAGGCTGCGCCATTTAACGTTCCCGCCAAAAGGCCGAAGATCAGGGAGAGCCCATACCCTTTCGGCCCACCTATGGGGAGCAGCAATCCTTCGCCGGCGCGGGTTGGATCCATCAGCGGCTGCCCCTGCTTGTCGATCATCCATCCTTGCGGCATGGTTTCACCCCTGTCGGCGGCAGTCTTGACCTTGCCATAGGCAGCGACAGTGGTGGCCATGTCCAAAACGATGGCCGGGCGTGTGTTGGATGGAACAGCAACCGCGATCGGGTTCGTGCTGAGCAACATATCCGTCCCGCCCCAGGGCGGCATATGGTTGGCGCTGCCGACCGCAACATAGAGCCCGATCATATTTTCTTTCAGCGGCATACGCGCGTAGAGGAACGCTGGCCCGGCATGGTTTGAATAACGAGCACCAACCCACGCGACGCCGCAGGTCTTTGCTTTCTCCATGGCCATCTCGGCAGCGCGGGACATGACGAGGTGCCCCGGTCCGTTGCCTCCATCGAGAAGCGCCGTTGCCGGTCGTTCGGAAATTACCGAGATACCCGGATCAACCGACATGCCACCCGCACGGATGCGCTCGATGTATTGCGGTAGTCGAAACACGCCGTGGCCGTCCTGCCCACCGATATCGGCCCCAGCCATCAACTCGGCCATCCGGCCAGCGTTTTCCGGTGGCATATCGCAGGCACGAAATGAGGAATCGATAAAGTCGCGAAGCCGGGCTGGCGTAACCGTGCGCATTGTGTTCTCTTTCATCTTACTTACCCTTATGTACTCCGGTTGGAGGGCCTCATGACCGTAGAAGCTGTTGTTCCTTATGATTCAATATCACCATTTGCCAGGGGCGATGGTGTCGAAACCCGCCTGATGATAGGTCGCGGACGGGTCGATGATCCACCCTTTACCACCGGGACGACTATATTTCCCAAGGACGCGGCGGCGCCCATGCACAGCCACAATTGTGATGAGCAAGTGACGGTCCTCGAAGGTCAGGCGATGGCTGAGGTTGCGGGGGCGCGCAGCGAACTGGGTCCAATGGATACGAGCTTTGTTCCAGCTGACGTTCCCCATCGTTTCGTGAACATTGGAGACGGACCGTTGAAGATCCTGTGGATCTATGCCGCGGCTGAAGTTACGCGGACCTTTACCGATACGGGCAAGACGGTCCCTCATCTGTCGCAGGGCGACAAGGTTTGACCCATCGGGATATACGACGTGGGATTAAATGCTGAAACCTCATACGGTACAATGGATTCACACCAATTCAGCAATCTCAACGGTGCGATTGTCCTCGGCTGAACGGGTAATTGCCTCAAGGACCTCAATATTGTGAACAATCTGTTCCGTGGTGAACGGATATTCCGCACCACCGGTGATTGCGGCGGCAAAGGCGTCGAGATTGTGGACAACGGCATCCTCCCATTCGAATTCCTTGCGCACCATGTCCTGTCCTGTTTCAGCAACCAGATAATTCACCTTGCCGCCGGGCGTATCAGGATGGCTTTGGTTCAGGGCCTCAATCCATTGCTTCGATCCAAAAACATGCATCCGGATGAAGTGCGGGGTGTGCAGGACGGCAGATAAGGTTGCTGTCATGCCAGCCTCGAAACCCAGTTGGGCGGTGACAACATCGCCGGTCTCCCATCCCAGTGAGCGGCTCGCGGTCATCGCCTGAACAGTCTTAACCCGCCCGAAGAATGAGATCATCATGTCGGAGAGATGAATACCCATGGCTGTCATCCCCGCAGCGGGTGATACGGCTTTGGACGTGCGCCAATCATCTTTGGGCACACCGATCAGTTTGTCGTGGGAAAAAGCTGCTTCGGCGTGCATGATGGTGCCGAGTTCCCCCGCATCGATTGCAGATTTCAGTGCCACCACGGCAGGTTCAAAGCGGCGCTCGTGGCCGATGCCGAGTTGCACACCAGCCTTTTCCACCGCCGCCACAGAACGGCGCGCACTCGCCGCAGTCAGACCGAACGGCTTTTCGCAGAACACGTGTTTTCCGGCATTGGCACAGGCGATCACCTGTTCCTCATGGACGGGATTGGGGGTCGTGAGCACAACCGCATCAATGTCACTGCGCGCCAGTGCCGTATCGAGATCAGCCAGCGGTTCTAACCCCTGTTCACGAATATCGGCGTGCACGGCGACCACTGGTTCGATAATAGCATCAACAGTGATGCTTGAATGACCTTCCAGCCGTTTTGCAATATGCCGACCCCACCAGCCGAAACCGGCAATGGCGATGCGAAGAGAATGGTCCTGCGATGACATAATTAAACTGTTGCCCCCAAAGTTGCAAATTGACCGTGGTTGAACACCGGCAGATCTTCTCTGGCGACACGTTCAAGCGTATCTCGAAATTCGCCGCGGTCAAACTGCGTCGAAAAAGCGCTGTGTACGGACATCGCACCTCCAATGCAAATCTAAAGATAGCCGCTTTAGGTTGTTGAAAAAGTGATAATTGATGATAATCTCCATCTGGTTTTCTGATACCGAAGGACCAGAATGAAATTTCAACATCTTAAGTATTTTGTCGCTGTGTTTGAAGAAGGGTCATTCTCGGCCGGTGCGCAGCGCGAAAACGCGACCCAGTCCGGCTTGTCGATGCAAGTTCGGCAGTTGGAAGACAGGTATCAGGTACAATTGTTAAACCGGAGCTCTGCTGGCGTCACGCCAACAGAGGCAGGTAAACGGTTTTACCGTGATGCAGTGCGTGTCATGCATGCCGTTAAGGAGGCGGAAGCCAGCCTCCGAACACTTTCGGGCGCGGTGGCCGGAGAGGTGACGGTCGGACTGATGCCAACCTTCACCAGAGCAGTTCTGGGGCCAACACTCATTCGATTTGCCGAAGATTTCCCGGGTGTGAAAATCACTGTTCGCGAAGCATATTCGGGCGAGCTTTCCCGCCAGATTCTTGGCGGCGAACTGGATTTCGCCATTGTTCCAGCCTTCGACCCCGACCCCCGACTTCGAGCGAGCCTGATGGGCACTGATCAGGAATATCTTGTTGTGTCTTCGAACAGCAGCATTACGACGGGAAAACCCATCAAGCTTGCGGACCTTCCTCCGCTGGACCTGATTATGCCCAGCCGAGAAAATGCCCGCAGACGGAAAATTGATCAGTATCTCTCCATAAATGAAATCGAGCTGGGGAACCTCATGGAGCTTGATTCCATGTTTACAACACTCGACCTGGTTGCCCGTTCCAACTGGGCGACAATTTTGCCCGGAATCTTGTGCCTGCCCGATCAGCAAAGTGACCGGCGCCAGATTATCCCGATCACGGGACCTGAGCTGAACGTTGAATATTTGCGCATCGAACCAATGGCGGCACCGTTAAACGAAGCGGGCCAGGCGTTCTACAACGTTCTCAGCGAAGAACTAGCGAATGCACTGGACATGCTTCGCTAGTGTACCCCTTGTGTCGATAAATTTTGCCCGTCAGGATAACCTTTGTATAAAATATTAAAACCGGCTAGCGGTGAAGTGTGACATTGGAAGCTGGCATCATTTACATCGCAATCGGCTTTGCACTGGGTGGTATTCTCAAGGGTGCGACCGGTGCGGGTGCGCCGATAATCGCCGTCCCGCTCATCGCAATATACTATGATGTGCCATTCGCCATTGCAGTTTTCATTATGCCGAACGTCGTGCTTAACGGCTGGCAAATGTGGACCTGCCGGGCCCATCACCTGGCGTTAGAGTTCCCGGTTAGGTTTGCCGGTGCAGGAGCAATTGGAACTGTAGTCGGAACGGTGATACTCGGATCATTCTCGAGCGACAGTCTGAAAGCAATCGTCGCGGTGGCCGTAATGCTGTACATCTTCTTTCGACTGTTAAGGCCGGACTGGATGCTAGGTTATAAAAAAGCAGTGAGGATGGCAGTACCGGTGGGAGGAATTGCCGGAGTTCTGCAAGGTGCTTCAGGCCTATCCGCACCGATCTCAATATCATTTCTCAATTCAATGCGCCTTGACCGCTTAACATTCATACCCACTATTTCGACTTTTTTCCTGGCCACTGTTCTCGTCCAGATACCGATGCTTTATGGCTACGGGTTCCTATCATGGGAAAGGTTTTGGCTCAGTTGTGCAGCGACAGTATTAATGCTGATTTTCATGCCTATCGGCGTATTTCTTTCCAGACATGTCTCGCGGCAATCATTCGACCGCATAATCCTCGTCATTCTTACGGTGTTAGCGATACGGCTACTCGTAGAAACATTGGGTTGAAACTTAACACGGACCACACCTAATGCCCGGCGTATTTATCGAATTTTCGAATCTAACGAGTCGGAATTTGTGCTTTGTCTTGCGGTTGCAAAGGAGATAGCCTCAAAAATTCAGATAAGCGAGATTTGGGGTAAAACGTTGTGTCAAACGAGCCCCGTGCCTTCGCCCGTTTGAACCAGTCCGTCACTTTTGGTTGGCCATCCTGCCACATTTGGGCGAAACCCAAATCATCCATACGATCTATCAATGGCAAGGCAATGATGTCGGCTAAACCGAAGATGGTGCCCGACAGCCATGTATTATTGGCAAGTCTTTTTTCCATCCGCTCTAAAGTTGACCGAATCTGTGCTAGCGCCGCATCAACCTCAACATTATCGAACCCCTTGCGCCCCATGCGTTCATAAAAATGTTTTCGTATGGGACGGACATCCGCCTGTTGTTTCTGGAACGACAGATCATCGAGATTATCGTAGCGGGGTAAAAACGCCATATTGAATGATGGAACACGAATCGCCGCGGTTGGTACTTCATCAAGATAACGCACCCACGCTCTGACCTCAGCGCGTTCCACCGGGTCTGTTGGCAACATTGGTGTTTCTGGAAAAACCTCTTCCAGATACTCACAAATTACCCCGGAGTCGGTGATGACTTCGCCATCATGGATCAGGGTTGGGACAACTCCGTTGGGATTGAGTTTCAGATATTCGGAAGTCAGGTGTTCGTTGGTCGCAAGATTGACCAATTGGCCTTCCCAATCCAGGCTTTTTTCAGCAAGGCAAAGCCGAACTTTCTGGCTGCAGGTGGAATGGTTTGCATGATACAGTTTGAGCATTGATTGTGCCCTGTGATAATCAGTTGATGTGGTTAGTTTGTCGGCGTGAATTGGGTTTGTCTATTTTGTATGATCGTCGCTATGTCGGATTGCGATACCGGATTGTCCTTACAGAACGTCGTTAACGAAATCACAACCCAGCTTTAATGTAAGTCGACAAAAAAATCGACAAAATTGAGTTATGGGTTATTATACCGATATTATCGAAGTTGATAGCGGGTATCGAATGCAATCCGCTTTCAGCAAAAAATGGGAGGTTTTCATGAATTTAGTAATGAAATTAGCAGCGGTTGCAGCAATGGTGCTTGTGTCGGGCGCGGTTTCGGCGCAGGAAAAATTACGCATTGGCACGGCAAGCCTTGGTGGTGCCTATTATCCAATGGGACAAGCCCTTAGCAATATGGTGATCAAGCATGCCGAGGGCTATGAAATGGTGCCGATTGTAACCGGTGGGGGTGCTGAAAATCCACGCCTGGTAGATTCTGGTGAAGTTGACCTGGGTATCGCGCCCGCAAGCCTGAGCTTTCTGGCGGTGAAAGGTAAAGGCCCTTATAAAAGCGGGCCGCTGAACATCAAGGCCATGGGCCAGCTGCACTCCAGCGTATTGCACATGGTCACTTTGCCGGGATCTGGCATCAAAACCATTGCTGATCTTAAGGGCAAACGTGTTGCCATTGGTCCTGCGGGCGGCGGCACGATCAGCATGACCCGCAATCTGTTCAAACTGTACGACATGAAAGTAGAGGACATTATTCCGAGCTTTTTGTCCTATGCTGACGGTTTCAGCCAGCTTTCTGATGGAAACGTCGATGCCGCATTCGCCCTTGCCGGATTTCCAACATCGGCGGTCTTGCAAACCAGTGCGACCACCAAGTTGCAGTTCATCGAGCTTGGCGACGCAAAGATGAAGGAACTGACGGATACGTTCCCTTACTATTCCAACGTTACGCTGCCTTCCGACGTCTATAAAACGGAGGGTGATGTTGTGGTGATCGGATCAGCCAACATGCTGATCGCTAATGGTGAAATGGATGATGAAAGAGCGACGGTTCTGCTTAAGGCCATCTATGGAAATCTGGACGATCTGATTGCCGAAAACGCACTTGCCAAACAGATCGTGCCCAAAGCGTCTTTGGGGCTCCCAATCCCGTTGCATCCGGCAGCCAAGGCGTATTTCGAAGCTCTCAAGTGATCGCAAACCAAATAATGAGGGCGGCACCAGCTAGCGTGCCGCCCTTTTTGTTTCCTGGCTCAGGGGTGACGGGATGACGACCATCCACCAGGTTCTCAACAGGATAGTCTCAGTGGTCGCTATCGGCCTTAGCCTTTGGCACCTCTCGATTGTTGCTGGTTTTGGAAGCTATTCCACGATGGATATTCGCAGTATCCACCTGACGGTGATGTTGGTCCTTGTTTTTCTTGCGGTAAAAACACCAATATTGTCGGATGAGGCCGCCAGCACCCCGGCAGCATCGTCGCGAGAGTTAATGGATATCGGCCTTCGGATGGTGCTGGCTTTGATGTCGCTTGGCGCAGGCCTTTACACTTATCTGCGGTGGAAACCTATAGCCTTCAGCGGCGGCGTGACCGATGATCTGGATGCATGCGTCGGCATGGTCGTCATCGTCCTTGTGCTTCTCGCCGTGATCAGGCGTATCGGTTTTTTGCTCAGCCTGATTGCCACAATTTTTCTGGTCTATCCATTGGTCGCGCCCTATCTGCCCGGTGTTTTCGCTGATCGTGGGTATGGCGTGGAGCGGATTGCAATCTTCATGGCGACGGGTACTGAGGGCATCTTTGGCATCCCTCTTGGCGTGTCAGCCTCATATATCATCATCTTCACGATCTTCGGGGCGTTCCTGAACAATTTTGGTGCGGGCGAGTTTTTCTTTCGTATAGCAAGTGCTGTGACGCGGGGAACGCGGGCGGCTTCAGCCAAAACTGCAGTCATATTCAGCACACTGCTTGGCATGATTTCCGGTTCAGCCGCAGGTAACGTTGCGGTGACGGGCACAATGACAATCCCGATGATGAAACGGGAAGGTTACAAGCCTGATCAGGCAGCCGCCATCGAAGCTGTTGTCTCGACCGGCGGACAAATCATGCCGCCGATTATGGGTGCTGCGGCTTTTATCATGGCCGAAATAATTGGACGCCCTTACCGCGATGTGATGCTCGCTGCCCTGATCCCCGCCTTGCTGTTCTTCACGTCGATTTTGTTCATTGTTCATCTCCGCGCAGTGAAATCAGGAATGGCTATCAGCGTAGACACTGGCCCGGCAGAACCGCTATCGACCGTCTTTCTTCCGGGGCTGCGTTTTGTCGTACCATTCTTGCTTCTCGTAGGCATGATGGTCGTTGGATATTCACCCTTCCGCGCATCATTCGTTGCATTAATTGCGTTGTTGATCGGATGCCTATTTTTTGAGTGGCGTGATCCAAAAACCTATGTGAGCCGCGTGTTGAAATCGCTGGAACAGGGGGCACTTGCCGTCCTGTCCATCACAGCCGCCTGCGCCGCTGCCGGAATTGTCGCTGGTGTATTGTCCATGACCGGACTGGGTTCAAAAATATCCGGCGTAATTGTCGGCATTTCGGCTGGTCAGCCCCTTATCGCTCTGGGTCTGACCGCCTTGATGGCGATCGTGTTGGGCATGGGCCTGCCGACGACGGCTGCCTATTTGATCCTCGCGACCGTTGTTGCTCCGCCGCTGGTGGAAATGGGCGTGCCAATTCTAACAGCTCACATGTTCGTCTTCTTTTTTGGCTGTATCTCGACAATCACACCGCCTGTTGCGCTCGCATCTTACGTCGCCGCGGGCATAGCGGGTAGTAACATCAACAGGACCAGTTGGACCGCATTTGCTTACGGAATAACCAGCTACATCCTGCCGTTCATGTTCTTCTTTGGCCCTGCGCTTTTGCTGGATGGGACGGTTGTTGAAATTCTGCTGGCCTGCGTTGTCGGGTTGATCAGCGTCTATTGCATCGCGACCGCCGTCGTTGGCTACTTTTTGCAACCATTGGGAACTATCGAGCGGATAATAATGGCGGTTGCAGGTCTCCTGTTGTTGTACCAGTCACTTATCACGAATATTTCAGGAATTGGCCTGTTGGTCGCAATGGTCTTGCTCAAAGGCCCGAAATATCTGTCTAAAAATAGTCAATAACGGAGCCATTATGCATAAAGAATATCGACGTGTTGTCACCGGTCACGATGAAAATGGTGTGGCCATTGTCGAAAGCGACCAGATAGCGACACAAATTCTTGAACGGCCAAACCGTCCGGGGGTCAGATTGACAAACTTCTGGCTGACCGACCAAACACCCGCAGAATACGATGGCCCGACGGAAACATGCACAGGTCCATTTATCCTGCATCCTCCAACAGATGGTTCGGTCTTCAGATGTGTGGAGTTCATGCCGGAGGACCCGGAGGTTATGGCACGACTTTCCAGTGAAGACGGGGCCACAGCTTTTGCAGAAATGGGTGCAGGGGCAAATGTGGTCCAGGGCGGAAGGCATCCATGGATGCACCGAACCGATTCAGTTGATTACGGGATCGTTATGAATGGTGAAATCTGGATGCTGATGGACAATGAAGAAGACGATGTTCTGTTGAAGGCTGGCGACGTCGTTGTTCAGCGCGGTACAAATCATGCGTGGGCCAATCGCGGCACAGAGCCTTGCACCATGATGTTTATTCTTATCGACGGTGTAACATCGAATGGTCAGGGCAAAGGCATTCCGCCTCGCGGTTAACCTGACAAATAAGTCTCTCAAACAGGAAGTCTCATGAACCAACAACGATCTATGCTGGATGCGGTACTCGATACGATTGTGCGTGTTCGCCATCGGGGAAATGTGCCCAACACGGGTTCCATCGAAGATGACTGCGCTGACCTCCTGCGCCTTGGGGCGGATGCCGGTAAACGGGTCGCGAAATCCATTCTGGCTCGATATGCAGCGCTGAGCGATGACGAGAAAGTCATATTTTTTCGCTTTCTGGCGGACAGCCTGGATATTGACCCACAAAATCTTGCTGACTTGGCGGATGCTTATGATGAAGAGCGTTCACCCACGAATTTGAAGTTGTTGCAAGCTGCCGGTGAACCTCAACGCCAGGAACTGTTGCGCCGTATCAACGCGGTACCGGGCGTCACAAATGACATCGTAACGATGCGCGAAGATCTCCTGCGCTTTGCACGTGAAGAGCCGGACCTGAAACGGGTTGATCTCGACTTTGCCCATCTCTTTGCGTCTTGGTTCAATCGTGGGTTCTTAGAATTGCAGCGTATTTCCTGGGACAGTTCCGCCTCTGTCCTGGCCAAGATCATTGCTTATGAAGCAGTTCATGAGATCAACGGTTGGAGCGATCTTCGTTCTCGCATTCAGCCGTCGGACCGACGCTGCTATGCTTTCTTCCACCCGGCCATGCCCGGTGAACCACTCGTGTTTACCGAGCTCGCTTTGGTACGAGGTGTGCCAAAATCAGTCCAGGACGTACTGGACGAAGAACGCGAGGAACAATCTGCCGAAGAGGCGGATACCGCCGTATTCTACTCAATCTCCAACTGCCAAAAAGGCCTGCATGGTGTCTCATTTGGCAATCTGTTGATCAAGCAGGTTGTGGCGGACCTTGGGCGCGAACTGCCGAACCTGAAAGTGTTTGTTACACTGTCGCCGCTGCCCGGTTTCGGCAAATGGCTTGAACAGGACGATCAGCTCGAGGCCGAGCCCGAGGCGATTATCAATCAGGCGGCACATTATCTGGTGGAACAAAAAGATGACCGCGGGCGGCCTGTTGACCCTGTTGCACGGTTTCATCTGGCAAATGGTGCGCAGGTACATGCAATCCATGCCAAAGCTGACATCTCTCCAAACGGGGAACAGCAATCGAAGGGCGTAATGGTGAATTACCTCTACGATCTGGATCAGGTAGAAGCAAACCAGGAAACGTTTGCCAGTAATGGTCACGTTGAAACTTCAAAAGCAGTTCGCGCACTCGTGACGACATATAAGAAAACACTTATCTAATATCGGTAAACATCGCCTGCAATAAACTAGGTAATAGGCACTTCCTGGCTACGAAAATTATCAAGCCGATTGATTAGCTTTAACAGCATCAATGCGTGTCTTTTTCTGCTAACCACATTAATTGTCATATCCCAATTTCGTCCTGCCATTGGTGGAATATTGACTTGTGAAATGAATAGTAGATTTGCCCTACGGCCGCCAACTCAAAAAACTTTGAATTGGAGTGGAGGGGCAGCAGCCGTGACTGGTGGAGCTTGGCTGTCTTATCAGCGAGCCCGAGGACGATGACACAATTCATTCTGGTGGTGGATGCTGAGCAATTACAGCGCGTGAAGGCCGGAGCTCCGAGTCGGACAATCATCGACATGCTGATGTGAAAGTGGCAAACGATAGAATCTGAGAATTCCGCAATGAACGGCATCAATTGGGTGAGGGTCGAATCTTCGCCACTGCCCAAGGTAAACGCAGTTTTGAATCGAGTGATCGTATTTGTGCCCCACGCAATGATCGTGATATTGTATCTAGTAATGTGGAAACTGGATACTTTGCGGAAACGGTAGATTCAGACAAATTCTTGAGTTCAGCAAAGGGTCGGGAGATTGACGCGAAAGAAGTAAGTGCCTCATACTAACCTCCAGAAATTACGACTTCGGAGCGACTTTGCCGCGACCTACTGTGCATGATATTGCAAAAAATGCGGGTGTGAGTCTGGCAACTGTGGACCGGGTTTTAAACCGGCGCCCAGGTGTCAGACCCGCTACCGTTGAGCGTGTCCGCGAAGTCATTCACGAGATTGGCTATATTCGTGACGTTGCGGCGGCTAATCTGGCCCGACAGCGCAATTATCAATTCGTCTTTGTCATTCCTGATCTTACTAGCGCGTTTTTTACACAACTCAACGGGGTTATATCTGAGGCGATAACGCGCTCGCTGGTGGATCGGACAGATATTTCCATCGTCAGGGTACCCGCCAATGACCCGCACGCCTTAGTTGCTGAATTGGAGAAACTCGATTCCAAGTCATTAAACGGCATTGCCATCATGGCGCCGGAAACTCCGCAAATCCGAGACGCGATCAAACGTTTAAAGGATCAGGGTGTTTCTGTGATTGGCATAATCTCTGATTTACCGAACTCCGATGTCGACCAATTTGTAGGCATCAACAACATTGCCGCCGGTCGCACGGCCGGACTACTTCTTGGGATGTTTCTGGGGCCACAGCCGGTGGACATATTGGTGATTGCGGGGTCTATGCAGGCGCGTGACCATGTGGAACGTCGGCAGGGCTTTGATGCGATCATGACCGAGCAATTCCCGCATATTAATGTCTTGCCGACAGTGGAAGCATGGGACGATAGCCACTTAATGGAAGAGCTTGTCGGTCGTGCTCTCGCTGCACGACCCGAAATCGGAGCTGTCTATTCGATTGCCAGTGGTAATTCGGGACTTGTGAAAGCTTTGACCAAGCGGTGCCCCGTACGCAGATTCGTGGTTGCGCACGAACTTACGGACACGTCACGTGCGGCCCTGGAAAACGGTGTTTTCGATGCCGTCATTAAGCAGGATGTTGGTCACATCGTACGCAGCGCCATCCGCATGATGCGGGCAAACAGCGATGGGCGCGACTTGATAGCCTCGCAAGAAAAAATACGAATTGAGGTAGTCTTGAAGGAAAACTTGAACTGATATCAAGGCACTGAAGCAAAGGCATCGAAAATCACATACTAGAGCAACTTACCCCCCGATATCCAAGAGATAACGGCGTCAATGCCGGCGTACGGTCTGCGTTTGATGACGGTGTCGGGGTTTGTTGAACACCCAATCGCAAAACAAAAACTTCAAAAAGGTGAATCCGACTCGACATGAGGTACGTACTTCATTTAGCATCATAACAGTGAATGGCTCAATTTCAGCTAATTCACACCAAACTTGGGAGGAAAATTCATGAAACTGAAATCATTTCTAGCCGCGTCAACCATGTCTGTTGTTGCACTGTTTTCATCCAGTGCAGCGCAATCAGAAGAATTGACCCTTTGTTGGGCAGCCTGGGATCCAGCCAACGCTCTTGTTGAATTGAGTAAGGATTTTGAGGGTAAGAGCGGCCATACAATGGAATTTGAATTCGTACCGTGGCCAAATTTTGCGGACCGGATGCTCAATGAATTGAATTCCGGTGGCAAGCTTTGCGATCTCCTCATTGGGGACAGCCAGTGGATCGGCGGTGGCGCTGAAAACGGCCACTACGTCAAACTGAATGATTTTTTCGACAAGGAAAAAATCAGCATGGACGATTTCGCACCTGCGACGGTTTATGCATATTCCACATGGCCCAAGGGGACGCCGAATTACTACGCTCTGCCTGCTATGGGCGATGCCAATGGTTGGTTTTATCGTAAGGACTGGTTTGCCCGCGAGGACATTCGTAGCGCGTTTAAGGAAAAGACCGGACGGGAGCTAGGCGAACCAAAAACACAAAAGGAAATGCTGGAAATTGCGCAGTTCTTCCAGGGCCGTGAGATTGATGGCAAAAAAGTCTACGGTGCTGCCATCTTCACCGAGCGCGGTTCTGAAGGCATCACCATGGGTGTGACGTCGGCGCTCTATCCTTGGGGTTTCAAATATGAAAACACTCCTGGAAAATATGACATGGAAGGTGCGGTGAACTCAGCTGCCGCCGTCGAAGCGCTGGAATTCTACAAGGAGTTCTACAAAACAGCGACACCCCCGGGCTATACTAACTCCTATATGGGTGAGAGCCTTGATGCGTTTAAGTCCGGCCAGGTGGCTATGGCGATGAACTGGTTTGCCTTCTTCCCCGGTCTTTATGCCGACCCGAACACAGGCGGAGACAAGATCGACTTCTTCGTCAACCCGCCACAGAACGTGGCCGGGTCAACACTGGGCGGTCAGGGTATTTCAGTTGTCAGTTATTCCGATAAAAAGGACGCCGCACTTGAATACATTAAGTGGTTCGCTGATCCCAAGATCCAGGCCCAATGGTGGAAGCTTGGCGGTTATTCTGCGCATAACTCGGTGCTGCAGGACCCAGGGTTCAAAGCCTCACAGCCTTTTGCAGGCGACTTCCTAGTCGCCATGGAAGGTGTGCAGGACTTCTGGCAGGAACCCGCATACGCAGAACTTCTGATCGCCATGCAGAAGCGCGTGCATGACTATGTGGTGGCCGACAAGGGCACTGCGAAGGAAGCACTGGATGCGCTGATCAAGGATTGGACGGAAGTCTTCGAAGACGAAGGCAAGCTGTAATCCGAAGCAAATTTCGATATCCCGGCAATCACCGGGATATCTTTCTCCATGAATTTTCATTCGATCCCGACTTGTCTGCCTGACACAGATGGCGGCAGGATAGGGCTATGCTTGACCCGGCGCAGGTTACGATGACCGAAACCACAATCGACAAGGCGGCGCACAAAACGCCGGTGGCGATGGCCCGCAGAATTCGTGGCCTGTCTGACCGTGCGATTGCCTGGTGGTTTGTTGGTCCGACCATTATTCTGCTGTTGGCAGTCAATATTTTTCCGCTGATCTGGACTATCTATCTGTCCTTTACCAACTTCAAGGCCAACCGACCGAATCGCGACATCAAATACGTAGGCCTGCGCAACTACGAGCGCCTTTTGACAGACACCGACACCTGGATCGCCATGCAGGCGACGGCACATTTCCTGTTCTGGACGATCTTTTTTCAAGTCCTTATCGGATTCACATTGGCCTGGCTGATCAACAAGAAATTCAAAGGTAATGATTTGTGGACTACTATCATCGTGCTGCCGATGATGTTGTCCCCAGCGGTTGTCGGAAATTTCTGGAAATTTCTCTACCAGCCGCAAATTGGCTTTTTTAATTACGTTGTGACCTGGTTTACAGGGGCCGAATCTTCGAGCTTCGAGATGCTCGGCTCGGTTAATCTTGCGCCGTGGTCCATTGTGATTGTTGACACATGGATGTGGACGCCGTTTGTGATGTTGATTTGCCTGGCGGGGCTACGAAGTATCCCCGATTATATCTACGAGGCAGCAGTGATTGATCGAGCGTCCAAATGGCGGCAATTTTGGACCATCACTTTGCCGATGGTACTTCCTTTCCTGATGCTGGCCATCCTGTTTCGCGGTATTGAAAATTTTAAAATGTTCGACCTGGTCGTGCAACTGACCGGCGGCGGTCCGGGTTCAACGACAGAACTCGCCTCGATCAATCTAAAGCGGGAAGCCTTTGAGAAGTGGCGTACCGGCTATTCCTCCGCATTCGCCATCATCCTGTTCGTCACAGTATTCGGCCTCGCCAGCATCTACGTGAAGGCACTGAACAAGGTGAAAGAACGATGAGCGCTTATTCTATCACTGAGCCGTCGAAGCGGGTAAAATGGATCGCCGGAATCCTCGTCATTACGTATGCGCTCGTGACGATTGTTCCCATATTGTGGATATTCGCGACTGGCTTTAAGACGCCTCCAGACAGTATTTCCTACCCGCCAAAGGTGATCTTTCAGCCATCTCTGGAAGGCTATGTGAACCTTTTTACTACCCGTACACGACTGGCGCAGGAAGACCTGGATGCCCTGCCACCGCCGCGGACATGGTATGAGGCGATTGTACGCAACCGCAACATGGTGATTGCCGGGCCATCGCGCTTTGGCGAGCGGTTCGTTAACTCTGTCATTATCGGATTTGGCTCGACATTCCTGTCCATATTTCTTGGAACATTGGCTGCCTAT
Organism: uncultured Rhizobiaceae bacterium; assembly: GCA_951813045.1. GTDB lineage: Bacteria > Pseudomonadota > Alphaproteobacteria > Rhizobiales > Rhizobiaceae > Pseudahrensia. The sequence continues at coordinate 3,525,235 of CATOTF010000002.1, read as the reverse complement.
GGGTTTTCGCGGTTCAAAGTTCCGTTGAAAGACGATCTGTTGTTTTTCATCCTCTCCACCCGAATGATGCCACCCGTCGCCGTCGCCATTCCGATTTTTTTGATGTACCGACAGCTTGGTCTCAGCGACACACATTTGGGCATGATCCTGCTTTATACAGCTGTGAATATCTCGCTCGCGGTCTGGCTGCTCAAGGGTTTCATCGACGAGATACCGCGAGAATATGAAGAGGCGGCGTTGATTGATGGCTACACACGGTTTCAGGCCTTCATGAAAGTGGTGCTGCCGCAAGCCGCCACCGGCATCGCATCAACTGCGATCTTCTGTCTGATTTTCTCGTGGAACGAATATGCATTTGCAGTCTTGCTTACCTCAGGAACTGCGCAAACGGCGCCCCCCTTCATTCCAACTATAATCGGAGTGGGTGGTCTCGACTGGCCGGCGGTGGCTGCCGCTGCATCGATCTTCCTGCTGCCCGTGATGATCTTTACTATCCTTTTGCGCAAACACCTGTTGCGAGGGATCACATTCGGGGCGGTGCGAAAATGAAGGAGCGGGAATGACCAAGTTTACCTCCGGATTGATACAGTTGCGCCGTGGATCATGGGAATTGCTCGCCACCATTATCATCGCACTTGGCGTGTTCATGCTGCTGCAACCCTTTGTGCTGTGGGCGTATACCTATTCCTTCATCACCACACTCATTGGCACGGTGATGTTCATTATCGTCAGCCATTTTCGCGAGTGAACAATGGCTGAGATCGTCATCAAAAATCTGCAGAAAAAGTTCGGTGACTTCACAGCCGTGCAGTCTTCTTCATTCACCATTGAGGATGGCGAATTCTTCATGTTGCTTGGCCCGTCCGGCTGCGGCAAGACAACGACACTGCGGATGATCGCCGGTCTGGAACTGCCGACCTCAGGAGAAATTTATCTCGATGGCGAAGAAGTTGGGATGAAGCCGGCCAGCGAGCGGGACATCGCTTTCGTGTTCCAGATGTTCGCACTCTACCCGCATATGAATGTGCGCAAGAACATTTCCTACCCGCTGGTTAGTCAGGGCATGAGCCGGGCAGATGTGCGCGCCAAAGTTGCGGAAGTGGCAGGTATCCTTGGAATTGAGGATATTCTTGATCGATCAGTGGGGGGTCTTTCCGGCGGCGACCGTCAGCGGGTGGCGCTGGGCCGCGCCATTGTGAGGGATCCAAAGGCCTTCATGATGGACGAGCCACTGGGAGCTCTCGACGCAGAGTTCCGCGAACATATGGCGGAAGAATTGCGGGCCCTGCATGATCGCATGAATGCGACGACGGTCTATGTCACGCATGACCAGCTTGAAGCCATGCAGATGGGTGACAAGATCGTTGTGATGAATCATGGCCTCGTGGAGCAATTTGGTACGCCACAGGAAATTTACGACAAACCCCACACGATGTTTGTGGCTGAGTTCATCGGCTCCCCGCCGATGAATTTCCTGCCCTTTGACGGTGAAGTAAAACCGGGGGCGACTACCGCCAAGCTGGACGGTCAGACATTTGCGGTTCCCCAACAGCATGAGGCGGCAAGCGGAAAGCTTGTCCTTGGTGTGCGACCAGAACATGTCACTCTGTCGGATAGCGCAAAATATCGTGGCGAAGTACTTGCAACAGAATATCTTGGGACCACACAGATTATCACTCTGGAGACCGGCCACGGGCCGGTGAAGGCGCGCACGAGTTCGGCGCAGGCCGCGAAAGTTGGAGAAACAGTGGGACTCGATTTCAACTCCCGCACGCTGACGTTGTTCAACGGGAGTTCCGGCAAAGCTCTTAAATCCACTCTGAATGAGGGGAGTTTTGGCAATGGCTGAGATTGTGCTCAATGGCATAACAAAGGCGTTTGGGGCCGACATCGCCATTCGGGATATGTGTTTGACTATCCCAGATGGGGCCTTTGTTGCCTTGCTGGGGCCAACTGGTGCGGGGAAGACGACAACGCTGCGTCTGATCTCCGGGCTGGAAGCACCGGATATGGGCGATATCTTCATCGATGGGCGCAATGTGGTAGGCGACACGCCTGCGCAGCGTAATGTTGCAATGGTCTTCCAGCAATACTCGCTTTATCCGCATCTGACCGTTCGCCAAAATCTCGAATTCCCGCTCAAGTCACCAATCCTGAAAACCAGCCCGGCTGACATTCGGCGCAAGGTTGACGAAGTTGCCACTGTCCTCCAGATCACCCACAAGCTCGACAGTAAATCGACAGAACTTTCCGGCGGCGAGATGCAGCGCGTCTCCATCGGTCGCGCATTGGTGCGGGACCCCGAAATCTACCTGATGGACGAGCCATTGAGTTCACTGGACGCCAAACTGCGGGCAGACCTGCGGGTGGAATTGAAACGCATACAGGCCGACCTTGGTGCAACGCTACTCTATGTCACTCACGATCAGATAGAAGCGATGACCATGGCGACGCATGTTGGTGTTCTGGATAAAGGACATCTGGTTCAGTTTGGGTCGCCACGTGAAATCTATGAGAATCCGGTCAGTGAATATGTAGCCACGCGATTGGGCCTGCCACGCATCAACATATTACCTGCTGATCTGCTTGGAACTCCTCCCGCTAATGCTAAAACCGTCGGCCTGCGTCCCGAGAACATTGATCAAATGTCCCCTGGGAATAAGGCAGAGGTCCAAACTGGCACCACTGAAACAACAGTAAAGCGGGTAGAACATCTGGGTGACCAAACGCGGTTGCATCTTGATTGTTGCGGACATGCGGTGACCACGTTGACTAACGCCCATACTGCGCTCGCGACAGGCGATACGCTGCATATCAGACCGCGAAACCCACTTTATTTTGATACCGATGGAAACCGCATTTCGGGAGGAGTTGCGCCATGAGCCAATTTATCAATGCAAAGGAAGATGTCGTCACGGAGGCGATTGACGGGCTTTTAAGAAGCTCCAGGGGCAAGCGGGAACGGCTTGACGGGTTTCCTCATATCAAAGTCGTGGTGCGCAGCGACTGGGACAAGTCAAAAGTCGCGCTGGTGTCCGGCGGTGGATCAGGTCATGAACCGGCCCATGCCGGGTTTGTCGGAAAAGGCCTGCTGACGGCGGCCGTCTGCGGTGACGTGTTTGCCTCACCATCTGTGGATGCGGTTCTGGCCGGAATTCTTGCCGTCACCGGAAAAGTCGGCTGCCTGCTCATCGTCAAGAATTATACCGGCGATCGTTTGAATTTCGGCCTTGCCGCCGAGCGCGCCCGCGCCTTTGGCTTAAAGGTATCGATGGTGGTGGTAGATGATGACATCGCCTTGCCCGACCTGCCCCAACCGCGGGGCGTTGCAGGTACGTTGTTTGTTCACAAGATTGCCGGAGCACTGGCGGAGCAGGGAGTGGATCTTGAATCAGTCGCTGCTGCTGCAGAAAAAGTATGCGCCAATGTCGTCTCCATCGGCATGTCACTTGATACCTGCACGGTGCCCGGTTCTCCCAAGGAAGATCGTATTGCGGCGGGAAAGGCCGAGCTAGGGCTCGGCATCCATGGGGAACCCGGTGTGGAACAGGTCGACTATGAGAGCGCAAGACAGGCCATGTCGATGGTAATTGACAAGCTTGCCGTCAATATCGGCGATGGCTCGCATACTGCCTTGCTCAACAATCTTGGCGGCACTACGCCACTGGAAATGTCAGTTCTTGCAGAAGAGTTATGCCAGTCGGCAATTGCTGAAAAGGTCAAATACCTGATTGGCCCCGCGCATTTAATGACGTCGCTGGACATGCGCGGTTTTTCCGTTTCGCTCTTGCCAACGGATGCTGAATTTCAGGCCCTGCTGCATGCGCCTGTTGACTGTGCCGATTGGCGACCGATGGTCGAAGTTTCTGATCCGGTGGTGCAACCGATTCCCGACGGCCTCACCCCTATCCAACCAATGGCGTCCACCCATCCTGATCATCGCGCCTTTATCGTGCGTTGTTGTGATATTCTGATTGGTGCGGAGGTGGCGCTGAATGCGCTGGATGCGAAGTCCGGTGACGGTGACACTGGGTCTACACTTGCCACTGCATCGCGTGCCTTGATAGATGCGCTCGACCGGATGCCGCTTGCGGATATGACTCAGCTCTATCGCGCAATCGGCAATGAGTTGAGCCAGACGATGGGCGGATCGTCCGGCGTTTTGCTCGCTATTTTCTTTGGCGCGGCCGGTGATGCATCTGCTAATTGCAAGGACACCATTGCATCGCTTGTTGCCGGACTTGAGAGAATCCAGCAAGTCGGTGGTGCGAGCCTTGGGGACCGAACAGTGATCGACGCGCTTGATCCCGCTCTCAAAGCGCTGGCGTCTGGAATCGCTGATGCAGCCAAGGCGGCAAGACAGGGCGCAGATCACACAGCAACCATAACAAAGGCCAAAGCTGGACGTGCGGCCTACATATCGGCACAAAACCTCAAGGGGCATAACGACCCGGGCGCTGAGGCTGTCGCGCTGTTGTTTGAGGGAATCGCTGCCGGGTGATATCATGAGCCGGGTCACAATCACTGAGGACATCGAATGCCCGACGCCGACGAAAGCGGTACAATTTGTGCGCTAAACTATTATCCCATAAAGGGGCTAAGCCCCGTGCCGGTGGATAGTGTGGTATTGGAAGTCGATGGCGGCTTTCCCGGAGATCGGCTGTTCGGATTTGCCAAGGCAAATAGCGGGTTTGATGTGGCCAACCCCAAACCTCTTCCCAAGGACCGTTTCCTTGTACTTGCGCAGCAGGAAAAGCTGGCAGAACTACATACGTTCCTTGATGAAAACACCAGGGATTTTCTGGTCACAAAGGCGGGTCGTGAGATTTTACGTGTCGATCTAAAAACCAAAGAAGGAAAGGCGGAGGCATCAAGGTATTTCTTTGATTTTCTAGGCCTGAGTGAGGAAGAAAGACCGCACTTTGTTGAAGCCCAGCCGCATCGATTTACCGACGTGTCGGTCGTGTCCGAAACGCTGATGAATGCTGTTTCGCTGATAAACCTCGCCTCGGTCCGGGACTTTGAGAACCAAATAGGTCAACCGGTTGATCCAGCGCGCTTTCGAGCGAACATCATCTTCGACAACTGGCCGGCATTTCATGAGTTTGATCTTGTTGGAGAGATGATAAGAGCAGGCGAAGTTTCCCTGAAAATTCTGGCCCGAACAAAGAGATGTGCAGCAACACAGGTTAATCCCGAAACCGCTAAGCGTGACCTTCAACTGCCAGCTCTATTACGCAAAACCTATGGCCATTTCGACATGGGAATTTACGCGCAGATTGTGTCTGACGGGATGATTGGGGTGAATGATCAAATTCACCCTACTTGATTAGCTCAGTGAATTAGGTGGACACAGCAGATTCCCTTGAAGAGCCGAGGTCAGGGCCACTGAATACGGATGGCAGTTACGCTAGCCCGTTGACTTCCGCAGAATCAGAGACTTGTTTGCTGCGTTAGATGTGAAGATCTCCAACTGCGCGGCATGACGTTTCATTCATAGAGATGGATCGAGGAGCAAAAACAGCCTCGGGCTAATTGGTATCATCTGACATTTGATGCCGCACTTCGGGCGGCGCAATTGTGAACGCTCCTGTATACCGGAATGTTAGAATCCAGTTGGCACCATTTGATGGCCCGCCATTTGCCAGGCTGTCTTACCGCCACGATACCAAAACACATTTTTAAACCCAGCATTGATGGCACGCAGCGAAGCATTATAACTCAGCCAGCACATTGGGTCGCTGCAGAACATGACGATCGCCACACTTCTATTGCCGTCGGAAAGTTGGTGCAGCCATGCAGCCGTTTGTTGCTGAATGCGGTCATTGTAGTTGCCGCCATAAGCGACCCTTTGCTCCACATGGGATCCCGGCAAGGTGTAACTACCGCCTAACACATCAATTACAACCATCTGCTGATTAGACTTATAGGCCTGAAACAATTGTGCGGTGCTGATCAAACGTCCAGAGGGAATCGCTGTTGGTGTGGGAGCATGCATTTGTTGTCGTCGTAATACCTTAACTGGACGAACACCAAAATCACGCATCTCATAGGCCAAGATCGGGTCGTGAGGTTTGGCGGGCTTAACAGGCTTAACAGGTTCTGGTTCAACTTTTTTTATCGGCTTCGGTTTAACGACTATCGGCGTATCTTCATTTTCAACAAAAGAGCCACCTTCGATAAAACCATCGTCAGGTTTGGTTGTTTCTGTCGGGTTTTGTGCTGGAATCTGGCCGGGTTCTTTTTCATCAAAACTGCCATCCAGATTATCTACCACATCACTTGAAGGCTTAGTCGGTTTCCCGCCGGCGTTATCATCTCCAAAACTACCGTCAGAAAAATTGTCCTTGGCAAAGGCAGTTGGGGAAATCGCCAACCCCATTGTTGCAAATAAAATGATCAATCTCTTTTTGAAAAAGGGCATCTTAATTTTCCTTAAGTTGTTTGCCAATCCAATCAAAATAGTTTGAAAGCCTTGTATAAACTGCATAAAGGTTCTTTTTACCACAAGGCGTTTGCACTTCACCTGTCAGCGGTTTGGCACCCCAGGAAACAAGTCCGATCTGCAACCATTTTCCGTTGGTCTGTTTCACCATTAAAGGCCCGCCACTGTCGCCGTGACAGGAATCGCGTTCGCCGGTCGGCGTACCAGCGCAGATCATGTTGTTGGTGAGGGGATCCCCCATGGCTTCGGTGAGATATTTATAGGCATCTTCAAGCTTATTTTGTGGAATTTTTGACGCCCAGCCGATCCGCTGTAAAACGGAACCAAGATCACGGCGCGCAGCATTTGTCATACCCTTATTGCACGTGGCGTTCTGCTGAATATCGATGTTGGTTTCCAACAGGCTTTCCGCCACCGATGCACGACGGGTCATGCCCCACCCGATGACGACAGCGCCACCTTGCGGAATCGCAGCACCTTGAGCAATTACTGACATGGCACCAACCGGTCCAGACGAATCGGAGATTGGGCGTTGGAGTTTTAGCAGGGCAATATCATTGTCGAACGGCATATAATTTTCGTGAACGATGATTTTCTCGATCGCTCTGAGGTCACCGCGTTCCAATGCCACAGACCCGCTATGAACAGCGATAGCTTCAACTGGCTTTGGCCGGTTGTTCTTATCCACAACGCAATGTGCTGCGGTTAGAATCCAGCTTCGCGATATGATGGAGCCACCGCAGAAGTGGGCCCGTATGCGGCTTTTGGGGTCTTGGTTGAGTGCCGCCACCATCATCAGACTCACTTGTGCGGGCCAGGCGCCTTCCTGTGCCGGGCGCCCGCCGTAAATGCGCGTATCACCCACTTCATCGAAATCCACGATCTCGGCGTCTTTACGCCATTCAACAACACGCTCCATATAGTCACGGCTGCCGGCTGGCGATGTAACAACAATATCTTTCAGATCCTGCGCATAAGCAGGTATTGTCGCGGCGGCAAGATTACTCAGCAGAAATGCTAATCCCAGTTTTTTCATCATAATTATCCGTTCTCGATACTTCATTCTGATTTTTCGCTCCCTTATCCCTATTGACCGACTGCCAACCTCAAACCCTGGTCGCGTGGTAAAACATTCCACTCAAACCGGGTGACCCAAACATCTCCCGGTGCCATGCCACCGAATGCGCCACGCGTTCCATGCTTTCGTCCAACTGTTCGAATAAGCTGCTGCAAAGCGTTACCCTGTGCGCTTCGCGTGCGCGACCCTGTATCGCACGTGCTCAATACCTGCGAAAGGTTGACTTGATCCGCATTTTCAACCGCTTTGGTTTTAAGCACATATAACCGCTCATTCCCGGTGGAGAGACCACCTGGACAATCAGAACAGATGATCATTGGGGAGCCCAGTAACGTAGCTGCATTTGCCCCGTCTATGCGTGTATGGATTGCACGGGCGCAGAATTGGGAGTCGATATGAATGGTGTTGATGTCGAACTGACCTTGTTCGCTGGCCTGTGCGGTCGGTTGAACCACATCGCACTGTTTCAACAGGCTTTGCTTCGCCAATGGTGAGGCAGCACTATAAGCTTCCCGGCGTTGAATTCGGCGGCATTCCCGTACTGGGGAAAGTCTACCTGAAACCTTTTCAAGCAATGCTGCATCGCTGGACTTTGTCTCCACAGTAACATCAACCGGGCTCGGTGAAAGCGGAGACCCACTTTCGGCAATCGTATCCATAGTGGCCGCAATGCGTTCGGCATCCAGCATTCGAAGCAAAAGTGATGCAAGTTGCGCATCCGCTTCTGGCTCGGATGAATCCCAGGCAAGCCCCACCGGTACGCCACCCTGAATAACGTTGTGGCCAAACCAAAGCTTGCCGTCAGCGACGGCCACCTCTACCGTATAGGCATCTTCACTCAATTGAATATCCAGCCCGTTTTCAACCTTTAATTTACCAATTGTTCTGGTCAAAGCAGCAACGGCTGGTTCTTGTTCATCTGCCTTTGCGCCGGTTTTCAGGTTAATTACCGCTGATAATGATAGGCCAAAACTATTTGGGCGAAGAACAATCCGGGCAAACCGCGTGTCCTGGGCTATCTCGCCAGAGGAAGCGCATAACGCATCCCCATCTATGCGGCAGCTGTCATCTACCGGACGTAAAAAGGAGAGTAATGTGCGGGCCTCTTCCACCTGCGCGAACCCCAAACCATCCTCTTGCCCAGCAGCAGCATCGCTAAAGAGTTCTACCACCGTCCCCTTTGTGAGGCCATGAACCTTGCCCGCTTGCAATTCATCAAAACTGACGGGGTACTGTCGAACACCTGCCGTTCTGGCACCGCCCAGGACAGTTGCCTCAAACAGGTTACCCTCTCGAGATGGTGTCTGTAGCCTCGCGCCACCCGGGACAGACGTGTCATTCATATCCGCCAGGACGGACTGAAATAACTGTCGATAGGTAATTCCGGGTGATGCATGCAACCGGTTAGCAATTTTCGATGTAAACAACCCGTACCAGCCGTTTTCGTTTTCACCTTGGTTTTCATCACCTGTGGTGAAATTTACTTCGCGAGCAACCTCGTGCGCCTGCGCTGCGTAGAAGGCCACAAGGCCACCCTTCAGCTGGTCATCGGAAACAATATTTGAAAACCATCGTTGCTTATTTCCAGAAGCACTGGCTGGCTTAATTTCGTCCACCAGTACGGCTGGGTCCACGTAACGTGAAGCGCTGTTTGTGCCGCCACTGCGCAGGCCAGTCCCCGCATGACAAAAATCCATTATGGTCCAAACATCTACTCCATTGGAACGCAGTTCACGAACCGCCGCACCGATTTCCTCATCTAAAATAGCATTGGGAATAAGCCCCGTATCAGCGGGCGCCCTGGCCACATCGGAGGGCAGAAATACCTCGTCAAACCCGTCCTGTTCATCGCCGCTGCCATCAAGTTGTCGTGTGCCATGTCCACTGAAATGGATGATCGATAAATCACCTTCATCTGAATCCAAAGTCAGCTTTTTGAGCGCCTTCATGATAGCATCGCGGGTCGGTCTGTTTGCACCGTCTACCCCGTCAGCCAACACACGTATGTCTTTTACACCGCGTGCATTTAATACTTTTCGCAAGAGCCGGACATCGTTTGCAGGGCCACGCAAGTCAGCCAATCCGATTGTATTATCATAGTCTGAAACACCAACTAACAATGCCCGTGTTTCCGCCATAGCAGATGTGACAACGCCCAAAAATATGACGCAAACCGTAGCGATACGTGCAATCGGCCTGATATAGAAAAACAAGTACAGCTGAGTTGTTCCCAAACAATCCATCCCTAAACAAACCCTAAAAAGACTATTGAACATTCTGTTTTGATTGGCAATTGTATTGGAAAGTGTTCCTCTTGGTATAGGAATACGATGATCAACCTTTGGTGAGATACTTTGTTACGCTCTCTCTTAACAATAATAATCCTGTTTCTACCTTGGGCTCTTCCAGCTGCTGCAGAAGGGGTTGACCCGTCTTTTGCCAGCACAATTAAAGCCAGAGCTGAAACCAACCCGGTGGAGGCCATCGCGCTTGCCGGTCACAAGGTGAAGGAACTTGCAGGCGAAAATCCGCGCGACATTCAAAGTATCTATTCCTTGCTGGACTTCCAAAAGGAATTGGCAAAACGCACATCTCAACACGAATTACAGGCGCGTATCCTGGTTGATATGGCATCATTTGCGCAGTCCAATCGCGATGAACTTTCAACAGATCCCATTCCGTTATTGCAAGAAGCATCTGCCGCCTATCAGACCGCTGGCAATCTGCGGGAGGCACAACGCACACTTGAAACCGCACTAAAACTTGCAACGGAAAATAATCTCGCCAAATCACGGCGTATCGAATTGGTTCAAGCGCTTTTGGAGATTGCGAGAAAACGTAACAATGTGGCTGCGCAAGGGAGATACCTGGATTCTCTTAACCTCCTTCTGCAAGAACCTTCCGGCAGCAATTCTGCAACGCGCGGTAATGAAGATGGCTACAAATCCGTAAAAATCTACTACGCTACAGACAGGGCAAGAGAGAATTCATCAAAGCCTTCGGAAATTTATGGCAGCAGGCGCGGCAAACTTGAGCTGGGAACAGCCGTCGTCACAATTCCAGAGAACCACAAGTCCGGCGCTGTAGAATCCCCGTCAATCTGGAGATTGGAATTCTCCGAATCCAGTAATAAACATGTGATTTTAACATCAGTCACTCCCGAAGGGGAAAATGACTATTTTGCGCAAATGCGGTCTGATCTTAAAACCAAGGTCAGCAAAGAAGCCTTTGTTTTCATCCATGGCTTTAATGTCAGTTTCGAAAAGGCTGTCAAGCGCGCCGCGCAACTCGCCCACGACATGCAATTTGACGGTCTGCCAATAGCCTACTCTTGGCCTTCGAGACATTCTGTATTGGAATACGTGGCGGACACGGCAGTTGTACGCCTCAGTGGCAGAAGGCTCGCCGGGTTTCTCGAAGACGTTGTTCAAAAATCGGGTGCAAAGACCATTCATCTCGTGGCCCATTCAATGGGTAACCGTGCGATGACAGATGCTTTGGAACTCATTGCAGCCCGCAGGTCATTATCCAACCTGCAACAACCGCCGCTTGACCAGGTAATTTTTGCGGCACCCGATGTGGATGCTGATCTGTTCGTTGAGATGGTCAAAACAATAAGCCCGTTGGCACGACGCCTCACGCTTTACGCTTCCAACAATGACTGGGCCTTGAAAGTCTCCCAGAAGATTCATGGGGATTCTAAACGCGCCGGACAGGGCGGCATTGGAACCGTTGTGAGTGGGGCGATGGATAGTATCGACATGTCCAGCCTCGGAGGGGACATGTTGGCCCACGGTTATTTCGCCAAAGAAACGTCAGCTTTGCTCGATTTGGCCTCGCTGTTTTGGCAAAACGCGGCCCCCGAAAATCGCTGCGGTTTGGAAAGGACGACAGCGGATAGCAAAGGTGAGAACATTGGTGACTTTTGGATTTATAAACCAGACACCTGCGATACTGATGTTTTTTTACCGCTAATGGCCCATATTCGATCCCGCAGCCTCAACACACGTAAAGAACTGGAAGACCTCTTCGGCGAGTTGAAACTCGATCAGGAAAAATACCCCAATGTGGGCTCTGCCATGGGACGGATGTTATCGAACTAATGGGAAGAGTAATATGAAGTCGGTTTGGGCAGCCATCTACGCCGGGCGCAAAGCGCTGGTTACGTTTTTTGTGACGGTGGTTCTTTTATATTCAACGACAGTATTAGCCCAGAAACTTCACGATGAGGACGCCCCGTTTTACAATGGGCTTTATGGAAAATCGGTCGAACATCTGGCACCCGTATTAAGAGCGCTTGCCAAAGAACGCGCCAATCCAAATGCAAGCATTGTGAGCATCTCAACGCGGATAAATGATGTATTAGATCTATTGTTGGAACACGATGTAAAATTGGCTGCGCGGCTCGGCAAGCGCATGCGCATAGGGCACGGGTTTTATCTAAATGCACCCTTAACCGACTATCAATTTCGAACGGCCTTGCTGGAAGCGGAAGCACTGGTTCGGCTTGGCAGCGTGGAAGAAGCACTTCAACCTGCTCTTCCAATTTTTCAAAGCGAGCTCAACCTACGGGGTAATGATCGCCAACTGTTCGCTCGATGGGAACGTCTGAAGATCAGTCTGCTCAATGGAATGGATCAGGAGTCGTCAATGTTTCGCGAAAAACTCGCCGAGGCAAGGCGACAACAGGATAAATTCCGAGAAGCGATTGCTCCGGTTTTGGCTGCTTACGGCAACATTCGCCAATTTTCCGCTTTCATGGCAAGCAACCCGGATGAGGCGACTAAGGTTATTGATGCAGCAAAAGCTATCTATGAACTTATGTCTCCTGAACTTCCGTTCATGGCTGACATCGCCTCTTATGCAGCCTGGGGGGCCTATTTCAAACAAGATGTCCAGCAAGCTGGGGTCTGGCTTGGTAAGCTTGACCGAGAGTTACCGTTGTTTTTTGCCATTATGCCAATCCATCCAGGAGGCGTTTACGCCTCCTGGTCACAATATCAATTAGAACTTAATACCTCCAATCATGACGTATCCGGGGCAGCAAGAAACTACAGCGAGCGAGCTTACACATTGCTCAAACTGCAACACGATGGTGTAGGCTATAATGTTGGTCTCGCAGCAATTAATCTTGCAGCCATTATGAACCGCTCCGGTGATACTCTGAATGCAGAAATTATGCGTCAACATGCTCTAGCGCTTATTAACGACAACGAAAATGGTGCTGGAAATCTACTGCTGCAACTGGGGCTGGAGACAACACTCATTGGACAGTATGAACTCGCGGAGAAGTTATTTTCCCGGGCATTGTTAACGCCCGATGCGACAGGTGAGCGAGGCAGCCAGATTGTCGAAAATATTCTTAATGCATGGGCGGATACTCTCACTAACACAGGTAAGTTTGATCAAGCGAAACTGCTTTATGAGCGACTCTTGGATACCGATAAGGAAAAACCGGATGGTCCCACGCGCGCATCCATCACATATTTTAACCGCCTTTCCGATATCGCAGGCCAGACTGGTGACGATGTCGGCGAGGACGAGGCGTTAAATCGCGCGATGCAATTAGCAAAGCGCATCTTACCTCCTGATGACCCTGTATTTGCTGAACTTGAAGCCACAAAAATTTTACGGGATGTCAACCGTGACACCAATTCGCAAAGGTCGATAGCTAAATCAGACGAAACCGAAACTACCCAAGAACGGAGTAGTGCTCGCGGTGAAAACAATAGTGATCGGTTCATGGTCCGCTTTGCCAAGACGTCGGCCAAGTTGGCTGACGCAATTCGAACCCAAAAACCAGAACTGGCAAAAATTGAACTGGCAAATCTGAAGCAACTTGTACCAAAAAATGGTAGAATTAATATCATTTTAGAAATATTCGCGGCTCAAATCGGCCTGCTGGAAAACGATTTTTCGACGGCGTTGACCCATTTCCGCAAGGCCAGCAAGACCGCACTTTCGCCTGGAATTTCGACGGAAACCGGTGAAACGTCCACCTTATTTGCTTCCCACGCGTTATCAGCAATTCGAGTTGCGGCAACACTTCCCGGCAACCAGCAAAACTCGCTTGTAGATGAGGCCTTCGAAGTAGCCCAAAACACCACCTCACTTTCGGTCAGTAAAGCACTATCGCGTGCTCAGAACCGAAATGTGACATCCTCCAACTCCGCTGCCGGGACGCGCGCTGTTCAGGACGCAGAATTAGCGCTTCAACGGGCGCGCGAAGAATTATTGAATGGTCTTGCTAACAAAATTGACGTTACCACCGCTCAACGTAAAGTTCGAAGTCTCCAAACACAGTTACGCGAATTGCATCGTACCACACCTCAGTCGCCCGACAGCTTCACGCATCAACAACCAGTGAGCATGACGACTGCTATCAATCATTTGGAGGCTGATGAAGCTCTCATTGTCATGATAACCGTTCCTCAGTTTGCTACAGAGTGGACTTGTCACGGTTTAGTTCCGTGTCCTTGAATTGGATTAATCCCATCAAGGAGAACTATTATGGCACGAGGCCACACAGACGAATTCAAGCGTGAAGCGGTGCGTATTGCGCTGACCAGCGGACTTACCCGGAAACAAGTGGCATCAGATTTGGGGGTCGGCTTTTCGACGTTATCGAAATGGATACAACAATCCCGGCCTGATGACCTTCCACCATCGGTTGATATTGATCTGGCCAAAGAGAATGAGCGGCTTCGCAGAGAGGTTCGTCTCCTCACGGAGGAGAGGGAGATATTAAAGAAGGCAACAGTGTTCTTCGCGGGTCAAAGCAAGTGAGATTTGCGTTTGTCGAAGAACACAGGAAACACGTTCCGGTGGATCGGCTTTGCCATATTCTGAATGTTACATCGCGTGGTTATCGTGCCTGGCACAACCGCCCTGTTAGTCAACGGCAGCGCGATGACATGGTGGTTCTGGCGCACATCCGTGAACAGCATCACTTGAGCCTTGGCAGTTATGGTCGCCCGAGAATGACGCAGGAGTTGAAGGAAGCCGGCCTTGCTATTGGTCACCGCCGTGTTGGCCGCCTGATGCGCGACAACGGCATTCGAGTGGTCAGAACACGCAAATACAAAGCTACGACCGATAGCAATCACCGCTTCAACATTGCGCCTAACTTGCTGGGGCGGAACTTCCAAGCGGATAAACCCAACCAGAAATGGGCAGGTGACATCAGCTACATCTGGACCCGTGAGGGCTGGCTGTATCTGGCAGTGATGATCGATCTACATTCACGCCGTGTGGTGGGTTGGGCTGTCAGCAACCGGTTGAAGAAAGACTTGGCATTGCAGGCTCTCAACCGGGCTTTGGCCCTTCGAAACCCACCGCCGGGCTGCATTCATCATACGGACCGTGGCAGTCAATACTGCTCTCATGATTATCAAAAACGAATGCGTGAACTGAAGTTTAAAGTGTCCATGAGCCGAAAAGGCAATTGCTGGGACAACGCCGTGGTCGAGACGTTCTTCAAAACACTCAAAGCCGAACTCATCTGGCGCGGCACATGGCAAACACGACAGCAAGCAACCGACGCCCTGTTCCAATACATCAACGGCTTTTACAACAGCCGCAGAAGACACTCAGCAATAGGAGGAATGTCGCCCATCAAATTTGAACGAAAAACGAGTTAAACGAGAACAGGATGCGGAATTAATACGGGACAAGTCCAGAGTTTATCAACCCCAGCTTGATATTCACACTCTCGCGCGATGCGGACGGTACACGCAATCAATCATATACAAGCACACGAAACCGTGCCGAGCTGGAGAACATCGCCCGCAGGCTGCGGTGTCAGGCAGCTCTCACAGATCCCGCATGTGGCTCCGCAAGTTTAGCCACGCGTGGCGTAATGTCGTTAGACGAGGACCAACCCGAACAAGGCGCATCACAAAAGTCTTTCGACTTCGAATTAGCTTATGAGGCATATCAGCTGCTGATGAAGCCTTATGAAAAAGAATTGAGCGACCGCAAGCGCCTCATTATTGTTCCTGACAAGTCACTTGTTTCCATGCCGTTTCATCTGATGATCACCAGCCCACCAGATGAAAACACCACTCTTGAAAACGCTCCATGGCTGATACGATCTAAATCAATTACCATCGTACCCAGCGTGGCTGGGTTTCACGCCTTCCGTCAGCGAAAAAAAAGCAAAAAGATAACGAAGCGCAGTTTCTTTGGGGTGGGTGATCCGTTGATCGGCAAACAGCGGAATGGCGCGCTACCGCACGATTGTTCACTTCCCCAACAAAAACCGCTTCTAATTGCACAAAACCTTGCCAGTTCCGCAGTTGATACACGATCGGGAACTGCAAACAGCAACGCCCTTCTGGATTTGCAGGAATTGCCGGACACACGGTGCGAATTGCAGGCCGGTGCCGAAGCCGCAGGAGGCGAAAACCTGCTCTTGCTACACGGGGATGCGACAGAAACTGCGATCAAGAGTTTGAGCGAGGATGGCCGTCTGGCAGATTTTGATATTCTGTCATTTGCGACACACGGTTTGATTGCCGGGGAGTTGGGTCAAAACCATGCCGGGTTGGTTTTTACGCCCCCACCAACAGCCAGCGAAGAAGACGACGGGTTACTCTCTTCTGCTGAAATCAGCACCTTACGGTTAAATGCGGACTTCGTGCTGTTGTCCGCCTGTAATACGGCAGCACCGGATCAGGCGGGTCAGGAAGGTCTTTCGGGACTTGCCAGCGCATTCTTTCATGCCGGTGCTCGCAGCATTCTCGTGTCACATTGGCCTGTGTACTCGGACGCTGCGACGCGTTTGACCACCGGCCTGTTTGCGCAACGCCGTAACAATCCTGACCTTGATAAAGGGGAAGCTCAGCGCCTCGCAATTTTCGAGGTTCTCGACAATCCGAACTCAACCCCGCGTGAATTACACCCGGCCTATTGGGCCCCGTTTAGCCTGGTTGGTGACAGCAGATAGTCGCCATTATTTAATCGGTTGCGCTCCATTAACAATGGCGTTGTTGAGCGGGGCGATCACATCCAGGCCCGTAACATTGAATACCGGGATCACAAGTAGATAGGCAATCAAGCACCAAAACATAATCAATACCGCAGCCCGCACCTGAGTGTTCCTGCTGTAGTTTCGTTCTTTTAGCCAGTTCTCGAATACGCCACCATTCGGGCATTCGGGAAACCGATCTATATCGAGGATCACTTTTTGCAGCCCACTATAGCAATCGCGCATATTTAGATAAGTGATGACGATATTGAATGTGTAAAAACCAAGGACAATTGCCCTTGCAGCATAATAGGGCTGATCTGCACTCGCGAGAAAAATCACCGCCGCAACCATACCGATGTGGATATAGACGACGCGTTGCCAAAGTGAGTCAATTTTGGAGCCAAAGGAAAATGCATGTGCAGAAAGTTGATTAAAATCGAGGTGCGAGACCGTCGATACATCGTCCTCTACTGATACTGCCATGGTTTTCACCCCAAGCTAAAATCGCATTTCAACATTTACCATAATACAGTTAATCACTGCACATTTTCAATCAGTTGTTAAAGTCGGTGTCTTTATTTCGAGTAAATATATCATTGTTACGAGACGAACCAATATCGGCATTGGAAGCTTAAAAAGTAATTTTTTTCGATTGTAACGTTCGATATAGGCATTCTGCTGCGGTTTATCGGTTATTTGTTCCATTCTTCTCCGTAGCGCAGTTCCCCTTTTGTGGCGCCCACACCCACGGGTGACTGGTCTTCAAATGTCGGCTCGCTTACCGCTTCTCCATCCTCGGCTTTTTCAATATTTACCCGTAAATCATACCAGGCAGCCTGCCCCGTAATTGGGTCTGAGTTTGACCACCGATGCCCGTCACCTTTTGGCGGTAACAACTCGCTGATCAGATGGTTCAGGAGGAAACCGTTTTTAACTTCCGGAGCATTTGGATCGAGCGCCCATGCACCGCCTTTTTTGCCAATAGCGTTCCAGGTCCACATGGTTTGACCGTTAACGGCCTCCATCCGTAATACCTGTACTTTTATCCGTCCATGCCAGGAAGTAACCCACGCCCAGTCATGGTCCTGGAGCCCTTTTTTATCACAGATACCGCTGGGGACAAAAAGCCTGTTGGCCGTGTGAATTTGCCGTAGCCAGGCGTTCTGCGATCCCCAGGAATGATACATCGCCATGGGTCGTTGGGTTAGCGCATGATAGGGGAATTCATCGACTGTCCGTCCACCAAGATCTGCGGTTTCAAAGGGTTCATACCATATGGGCAACGGATCAAAACTGGCGTCTATGTTCTTTCGAAGGTGCTCAGGAGGTTGGTGCTCGCCGTGCCCTTGTGCCGCCAATCTAAACTTCTGCAGTTCTTCACAATAAAGCTGGAAGGTCACCGGTTGAGGTGTATCGAAAAAGCCCAGCGAAACTGCTAGCTTCTGATAAGCTGCGTTCGCGTGCTTAAAAAACTGTGCTTCCATCGGTATGTGTTTAGACCAAAATGACCCGTTAGACTTGTAACGCTCGAGCTGGTCAGAATTGGGAGTGCCCCGGCCTTCTTCAGTGCCACCCTTGCCACGAAATCCCGCTAGGGGGCCGATGTTAGGCCTGCGTTCGTGATTAACAATATAATCGGCATAATCTTTATAACGCGCCTTGCCGTCGTCGTTTACAAAGCCGTTCAGATTGAGGCGGCTTCCCAAATCAATCAGCACCGACTGGAATCCGCGGACCTCCCTGTCCGGTTCAACGACGGGCCAGCGGATGGCGTCATTCACCGCATCCGGTTCGGAGATTGGTCGATCAAGGAGTGAGATACAATCGTGCCGTTCAAGATAGGTTGTATCGGGTAATACAAGGTCCGCATAAGCGACGGTTTCGCTCGCATAGGCGTCTGAATAGATAATGCGGGGGATAACATATTCCCCGGTCTTGGTATCTTTGTCTGTTAGCATCTCAATGACACCCTTGGTGTTCATTGAAGAGTTCCAAGCCATGTTGGCCATATACATGAACAACGTATCAATCCGGTAAGGGTCGCCCGCATGTGCGTTTGCGATGACCATGTGCATCATGCCATGTGCTGCAAGTGGCGCGTCCCAGGAAAATGCCTTGTCGATACGCAATGGTTGGCCGTCTTCCTCCATCAACAGGTCTTCCGGCCCCAAAGGATAGCCAAGGTGCGGGCCATTCAAAGGGGCGGTTGGATCACCACTAGGACGTCGGGCATGGGGCTTGGGGTGCGCTTTGACAGGTTTGGGATAAGGCGGTTTGGAACGGAACCCGCCGGGGCAATCGATCGAACCAATCAATACCTGCAAGACATGTATAGCACGGCAGGTCTGGAACCCATTAGAGTGTGCTGAGATTCCACGCATGGCGTGCATTGAAACCGGACGCCCGATAAAATGGTCATGGCGTTCGCCTTTCATATCGGTCCAGGGTTGCTCGATTATAATTTCTTCCTCGAAAGCTACCCGGGCAACTTCGGCGGCGAGCCCTGTTATCGTTTCGGCAGCAATTCCAGTTTGCGCTGCCACCGCCTCAGGGGAGTATGCGTCATCACAGTACATATCGGCCATCAGCCGCAGAACCGGCTTAACCTTCTGGCCGTTGGGGAGTGTCACTTCCTGTGTCAGATTTGGGACGACACCAGTACCGGTATGAGCGACAGCCTTGTTTTTCTTGCTGTCCCAAATTAATTCAACCCCGTCGGAATCTCGCGCGAACAATCCGTGGTCGGCAGCTCCGGGGTTATGGATCACCAACCACGGCGCATTAGTGTATCGAATAAGAAAGTCCAAATCGACCTTGCGTGTACGAAATAACTCGTGAAGCAGCGCAAGCACGAGAAGCCCGTCAGTTCCAGGGGTGATGCCAAGCCAATTGTCTGCAACCGCGGAATAGCCGGTACGGACGGGATTTACGGAGACGAAACGCCCGCCATTCTTTTTCAGTTTGCCGATGCCGATTTTGAGCGGGTTTGAATCATGGTCTTCAGCAACGCCGAACATGAGAAACAGTTTGGTGCGTTCCCAGTCGGGTGATCCGAACTCCCAAAATGCCCCTCCGATTGTGTATATTCCGGCAGCCGCCATATTAACGGAGCAGAAACCGCCATGGGCTGCATAATTCGGGGTGCCAAATTGCTGTGCCCAAAAATTAGTAAGTGACTGAGATTGGTCACGGCCTGTAAAGAACGCCAGCTTTTTAGGATCTTTGCGCAGCGGCTGGAGCCAGTCTGATGCAATAGTGAGAGCCTCTTCCCATGAAATTTTCTTAAATTCACCAGACCCTCTCGGGCCGGTTCGCAATAAAGGTTGTTCAAGCCGTGCTGGTGAATAATGCTGCATGATGCCAGCGGAGCCCTTGGCACATAGCACACCCTTGTTGATGGGGTGATCACGATTGCCTTCAATATAGCGGACTTTTGGTACGCCATCCGCCCCCTTTTTCATGTGAACATTTATACCGCATCTGCATGCACACATGTAGCATGTCGTTTGATGAACCTCGTCGCCAATTGGGGTAGACAGGTCAATTTCGTGGTCTGCATCAGTCATCAGAAAGTTCCGGCACATTTGAATGGCGATTGTAAATTGCTCAATGGAATCGATACCGCTGCCATTTTGGGGGTTGGTCTGTTGTTGCTGAAATCCAATTCTCGATCAACTCTTGGAGCTTCTGACTTCATCTGCATGCTGATGTTGGGGCCAGATATCTCAATCAACTAAGACCAGCTTTTAATCCCACACCAATTGGTTGAGAACTCATTGCTCCTCCTGCCTAAATGGTTTAGGTCATCCAAAAATGACCCTAAGGTCCGGGGAGAAAAATCTACATGTTTACCAGCAATCCATTTGCCGAAATTTCGGTTTTTGTCGCACCATCTCTCATGCAGGCATTCGTTGTCATCATGATTTTATTGGTCGTCGGGGGGACGCTTTTCGATATCCTGCACAAAAGGAGTGCCGAATATTTTTTCAATGCTGCTCGAAAGGCGGAGGAAGAAGGCGCGCGCGAAGTCTCAGGTGGAGAAAAAGCCGGATTGGCAGTCAAGACTCTTGCTTCCGATGTTCTAACCTCGTCGGAATTTTGTAATCCGCATCGGCGCATTGCTCACCTGCTTGGGATGTACGGCTTTGTTTTCTATTTGATTGCAACAATTGCAATGGTTTTCGGTTACGCCAGCACCGGTGCTGAGACGCCTGGGATTTGGCCATTCCTTTGGTACTTGGGCGCACTGATGGTCTGCGTGGGTGGTTATTGGTTCTGGTTTTTTATTCGTGTTGATGTTGCTGCTGAGGGAAGTTCTCCCTGGCGGCTGGTAAGAGCCGATCTGTTCATTCTTTCGCTTCTGGCCAGCTCAACTTTCGGTCTGTTATGGGCTCTTCTGCAATTGGGTGGCATTGGTGTTTGGTCAAATATTTTCCTTGGCCTCTATCTCATCTCAACTGTGGTGCTGTTCGCCGGGGTTCCGTGGTCAAAATTCGCCCACATGTTCTTTAAGCCGGCTGCGGCCTTTCAGAAAAAGGTTGGCGTGGCGAATGGTACAATGGCCAACCTGCCGCAACCGGCAGATCGAACAAACGCCGCCGACCGGGACCGACATTCTATGGAACTGTTGAAAGATGCTCCGCTGAATATGGGGCTTGGCATCAAACGGGAAAAACCACGTCATTACTGATTGGCGAGCAACAGATAATTAAAGAATGAGTTAGGGAGCAATTATGCCAACCTTTGTATATATGACGAGCTGCGATGGCTGTGGCCACTGTGTTGATATCTGTCCATCGGACATTATGCACATCGACCCGACCCACCGCCGTGCCTACAACATTGAGCCTGACATGTGCTGGGAATGCTATTCCTGTGTGAAAGCCTGCCCCCAAAACGCGATTGACGCCCGTGGGTATGCAGATTTTGCGCCACTTGGGCACAGCGTTCGTGTGCGCAGGGAAGAGGAAAAAGGTACTATTTCCTGGCGGATCAAATTTCGCGATGGCACCGAAAAGAACTTTCTTTCACCGATTACGACCATCCCCTGGGGAACAGGTACGCCTCAGTTGAAAGACGTGCCTGCGCCTACGAGCGAGCAACGCGAAAGCCAGCACTTGTACAGCGAGCCTAAATATATCCGCATGGACGAGGGCGAGGTTCATACACTCGAATCCAACGGTCTGAAGATGAAAAAGGGAGTTTATTACTAATGGCTCACAAAACCGTTGTTGAAGATAACATTGACGTTCTTGTTGTCGGTGCCGGCCTAGGTGGTACGGGTGCTGCCTGGGAAGCCCGCTTCTGGGGACAGGATAAGAAGATCGTAATTGCCGAGAAGGCAAATATCGACCGTTCCGGCGCCGTTGCGCAGGGGCTCTATGCAATTAACTGCTACATGGGCACACGTTGGGGTGAGAATAATCCCGAAGATCACGTGCGTTATGCGCGAATCGACCTGATGGGCATGGTCCGTGAAGACTTGCTGTTCGATATGGCAAGGCACGTTGATTCAACAGTTCACCAGTTTGAAGACTGGGGCCTACCGATCATGAAGGATCCGAATACCGGGCAATATCTTCGTGAAGGCCGCTGGCAGATCATGATCCACGGCGAATCCTACAAGCCAATCGTTGCGGAAGCCGCCAAAAAGTCAGCTGACAAAGTATACAACCGCATTTGCGTAACCCATCTGTTGATGGACGATGCCAAAGACAACCGCATTGCGGGCGCTGTTGGATTCAACGTGCGCACCGGCGATTATCACGTCTTCAAATCCAAAACAGTAATTTGTGGTGCCGGTGGTGCGTCCAATATCTTCAAACCACGTTCTGTCGGTGAAGGTGCTGGCCGCGTTTGGTACGCACCATGGTCGTCAGGGTCTGCATATGGTCTGATGATCAACGCTGGCGCCAAGATGACGCAGATGGAAAACCGTATTGTTCTGGCCCGTTTCAAGGACGGTTATGGACCTGTTGGAGCTTATTTCCTCCACCTCAAGACCTACACACAAAACGGCATGGGCGAAGAGTACGAATCCAAATGGTTCCCAAGCCTTCAAAAACTGGTCGGCAAGGAATATCTGGACCCCGAAGTATCGCACCGCACACACCGGCCAATCCCGACCTGCCTTCGCAATCATGCGATGATCAGCGAAGTGAACGCCGGGCGTGGCCCCATTCACATGGTCACCATGAAAGCTTTCCAGGACCCGCATCTTGAAGAAGTGGGTTGGGAAAACTTCCTTGGCATGACCATTGGGCAAGCGGTATTGTGGGCGGCAACAGACGTTGACCCCAAAAACGAAAACCCGGAATTGACCACATCAGAACCTTACGTCATGGGCTCTCACGCGACAGGCTGTGGCGGCTGGGCAAGTGGTCCTGAAGATATTTCTCCACCGGAATATTTCTGGGGTTACAACCGTATGATGACAATCGAGGGATTGTTCGGTGCGGGTGATGCCGTTGGCGGAACACCTCACGCTTTCTCGTCGGGTTCGTTTACCGAAGGTCGTTTGGCTGCTAAAGCGGCGTGTAAATATATCGACGACGGAAAGGCGGAAGGCATTAAGGTTTCCGATAAGCAGATCGAAGGTCGCAAGAAAGAAATTTTTGCGCCGCTTGAACGTTATAAGATCTACAGCAATGAAATCGTCGCCGGTACGGTTAGCCCAAGTTACCATAACCCCAAACAGGGGCTGGACCGGTTGCAAAAGCTCATGGATGAATATTGTGGTGGTGTGACGGTTGGTTACATGACCAACGAAAAGCTTTTGAATATTTGCCTGAAGAAGCTCAAGATCATGGAAGAAGACCTTGAGAAACTTGCGGCTAAAGATCTTCATGAGTTGCTGCGCGCATGGGAACTCAAGCACCGTCATCGTACTTCAGAATGTGTTACCCAGCATACGTTGTTCCGTAAGGAAACACGTTGGCCCGGCTATTATTATCGTGGCGACGCGATGAAGCTGGACGATGAAAACTGGCATGTGCTGACAGTTTCCCGCCGTGACCCGGAAACCGGGGAATACACGATGGAAAAAGCACCGCTGTATCATCTGACCGATGAGAGCGATGAGCAACTCGAAGCTGCAGAATAATACAACTGCACTTGAGATATTGAACAAGGCCGCTGTCCAGAATGGCGGCCTTTTTATTTCCGGCGAATAATATTGCCAGTCCTGCAGTAATAGTGAAAAAGCACCGATGAATATAATTGATCAACCTGACGACGAGATATTAGCGGTAGCTGATCCGATGTGGCTTGACCTTATTAAGTTCTCCAATGAAGGACGGTATCAGGAATTCTCGTCCAATTTTTCAAAATCCCTCGCTCTTGCGCTGAATGAGATTGAAGTCGGCAGACAGTTTGCAGGCAGTGAATTGACACAGAGCCTCTCCTATGAAGTTGATTGTCTTGGCCTGATCCGACGCGGTGCTCATGTAACCGTGCTTTACCGGCAAAGAAGTACGACTAAACCAGGCGAATGGTTGGGAAGGCTCGTGCTTGGGTACGAAGAAGACAGCATCAAAATATTCGGCGCGTCAATTTTCTAGAATATTGGTTTGATATTGATATGAACGATACGATCCAGGACGGCATGTTTGTTGAGCTCACCTATAAAGTGACCGACAAAAAATCTGGAGAAGTGCTCAGCACAGTTGAGTTCCCGCTCGGATATGTCCACGGCCAAAACGATACCCTTGCTCCGCCGGTTCTCAAGGAACTCGAGGGAAGGTCAGTTGGGGATATTTTGGAGGTGCCGATCGATTGTAACGAGATTTATGGCCCGCGGGATGAAAAACTTGTTTTTACCGATCGCATTGAAAATGTGCCGCAAGAGTACCGTGAACTCGGCACGACGATCACTATGGAAAGCGCCTCGGGGAAAACCAAAAACTTCATCGTCACAAAAATTGATGACGAGACACTAACAGTAGATGGCAACAACCCGCTCTGCGGTAGGGAAGTGATTTTTACCCTTGAGGTGCTGACGGTCCGTGAGCCAACAGAAGAAGAGTTCGCAGCAGGTGGCACAGTTCAGCCCAACATTGCTGTTGAAGGTGCTAGTAAAGTTCCAGTGTGAATATCGCCTATGGGCTGATCACTATTCCATCGGGCGACTTAGGATAATTTTCGTCCGTCTGTTGAACAGCGTAAGAGCGTTTCAAAGTTTAATGCGTGTCACATTAATGCTTGTTCATGAATAAGCGATATCAACACGCATTGCTGGCCTGTAGAATATATAGGCTAAAGCAATTCAAAATGAATCCCATTAAGCGGAATTCATTTTAAACAAACACTCGCGAGTGAGTTGGATTTGGGCATGACTAAAAAGGTGCCTCGAAATCGGCTCCAGATTAAGTCCGTTAGGGCTTTTTCGGAGTCTCGTATTCGACCTCTTTTTGAAAAGGTTCCCAGACCGTTTCAAATCCAACAAAGCCTTTTTCATTTGCTTCCATCTGGCGGGTTTTGAAAAACCGTGCTTGCCCCTCAGGAACATTTTCGACGGGTTTGGTATTGGCCATATTCTATCCCAACATGGGCTGGTTCCGGCCTAACTTGCGCTTATGCAGGTCAACCGGGAAACGGTTTGAATTTCTTCACTAGGCAATACAGGTTTATGCGATCGGAGAAAAGGCTTTTTAGGTCAAAATTCCGCCGAAGGTCCAATAACTTCAAATTATATATGGGCCCGATTTTGTGCGGGAAAATTACTGGTTTGAGAGAAACAGGTTGCCGTGGCTCGATTCTTAAGTCACAGAGTTTTAGAAATAAATTCGCAAATTTTGCGCGTTCAGGAGAATTGTCATGTCAAAACTTGTACCCCCTCACGGGTCGGCTACCGTCCAGCCATTGTTGGTACCGGAAGCCGAGCGGGCACAGTTGATTGAGCATGCAAAATCGCTGACGCAGATACCGCTGACCACCCGTGAAGCTTCCGATGTTTTCATGTTCGGCATGGGTGCTTACACTCCCCTGACAGGGTTTATGGGCAAAGAAAGCTGGCACGGCGTTTGTGCAGATATGAAACTGGACAATGGTGTTTTCTGGCCAATTCCGGTCACCCTGTCGGCAAATAGCGACACTGCGGATGCGATTGCAATTGGTGATGAGGTCGCTCTGTGCGATGGCGAAAGCGGTGAAGTGCTGGCAATCATGTCTGTCGCTGAAAAGTACGAAATCGATAAGGAATTTGAGTGCGAAAAAGTATACCGCACAACCGATCAAGCTCATCCGGGTGTACAAAAGGTTCTGGCGCAGGAAGCCGTTAATCTTGGCGGAGCGGTTCGAGTTATTTCAGAAGGCGAATATCCGGCTAAATACCCGGAGCTGTATTTAAGGCCCTTAGAATCCCGGGCACTGTTTGAAGAAAAAGGCTGGTCACGGGTCGCGGCGTTCCAGACCAGAAACCCGATGCATCGCAGTCACGAACATCTCGTAAAAATTGCTGTTGAAGTGACCGATGGCGTCTTTATTCATCAGGTTCTGGGTGCTCTTAAACCTGGCGATATACCCGCTGAAGTGCGCACGGAAGCCATTCAGGCGATGATCGATAATTACTTCGTAAAGGACACCGTGGTTCAGGCCGGTTACCCCATTGAAATGCGGTATGCAGGCCCAAGAGAAGCTTTATTTCACGCGCTTATCCGTCAGAACTTCGGCTGCTCGCATCTTATTGTCGGGCGCGATCATGCGGGCGTTGGTGATTATTATGGCCCATTCGATGCACATAATATTTTCGACGAATTATGGGACGGCGCGTTACAGACGGAACCACTCAAAATAGACATCACCTTTTTCTGCCGTAAGTGCTATGGAATGGCGACTGGAAAAACCTGCCCCCATGACAGGGAGCACCATATATCGGTGTCGGGAACCGAGCAGCGCCAAATGTTGGAAAATGATGCGGATATCCCTTTGGAGTTTGGCCGACCTGAAGTGGTGACGATACTCAAGAAATACTACGCCGGTTTAAAGTCCTAGGGTCAGGCCTGGGACTATGATAATAGCGCAGGTTTCCGACACGCATATTGCGCTTGATACACCCGATTCTGATCAACGGATCGTGGACTTTGAAAGAACGATCGCGGACATAAATGCGCTCGATCCGCAACCGGATATTATTATCCATACGGGTGATATTGTACAAAACGGCAGGTTGGATGAGTACCAATGTGCTGCCGTTATCCTGGAAAACGCCGAGGCGCCGGTCTACGTGATGGTCGGCAATAAGGATGACCGTACCAACCTGCGAACGGTATTTTCCTCTGCGGAATATTTGGGGTCCAATTCAGAATTTATTGTTATTCGGTTGAAGATTTCCCCGTCAGGCTGGTTGTGCTGGATACGTTGGACCCGGGCAGCAACAAAGGGAATTTTTGTAAGGAAAGAACAGCCAGTCTGATTGAAACACTTAAATCGGATACCAACAGGCCGACAGCGGTGTTTGCCCATCATCCCCCTTTTCTCGTCCAGGAAGGGCCAGATCCTTTACACTTTAAGTCATATGAGATCATGGAAGCGTTTTGCGGTGTGCTGCAACAATTTTCCTCAATCATAAATATATTTTGTGGCCATGTGCATCGTGGGGTGGCCGGTCTTGTCGGGGATATTCCGGTCCTCGTTATGCCAAGTATCGCAACACCATTGCGTCGCGGAGATTACCCGCCGCTAATGGCAACGGCTCCGGTTTATCACGTGCATAGATTTGACCCCCAGTGGGGGTTCTCCAGCGAACTGCACATTGTTGAAGATCACTAGAGCAGCGCGCCGTTTATCTGCATCGTTCTACCGTATGTTACGCCTCTTCACGCTTATGAAACCATGTTCCCTTAATCCGGGAATATGAATGATGGACTTTTGATTGATTCCTTTTTGGAAATGATGAGTGCGGAGCGAGGCGCAGCAGCCAATACGCTTGACGCTTATGAACGTGACTTGTCGGATTATTCTGAATTCCTCAGCACAAAGAATATAACTATCAGTGCCGCCCGATCAGACAATATTCGTGATTATCTGGGTAATCTGGTGAGCCTGGGAATTGCACCATCGACACAGGCGCGAAAGCTATCAGCATTACGCCAAATCTACCGTTTTATGTATGCTGATGGTCTGCGTGAAGATGACCCTACCGGTGCAATTGACAGTCCAAAAGCCGGTCGTCCTCTCCCAAAGATTATGAGCGAAGATCAGGTTGATCACCTGCTTATGGTCGCGCAGGAAAAGGTTGAAAATACCGCCGCACCCGATGAAAAGCTGCGTGCCGCCCGAATGCACGCATTGTTGGAATTGCTCTATGCTACAGGCCTTCGTGTCTCTGAACTCGTGAGCCTTCCGATTGCTGCGACTAAAAAAGATACGCGTTTTTTGCTGGTAAATGGTAAGGGTAACAAAGAGCGTTTGGTGCCGCTTGGGAAAAAAGCCAAACAGGCAATTTCCGCATATTTGGAATTAATGGGGTCCTCAAACAAAGCGATATTACTTGACCAGAAGTGGTTATTCCCTTCGTCTGGTGAAATGGGCCATCTGACCCGACAGCACTTTGCTCGGGATCTGAAAACACTGGCTGCTGCCGCCGGGCTGCAAGCAGGTAAAATTTCCCCCCACGTGTTGCGCCACGCATTCGCCAGCCACTTGCTGCAAAATGGGGCCGATCTTCGAGCCGTCCAACAGCTTCTGGGGCATACGGATATTTCGACCACCCAGATTTATACCCATGTGCTGGAAGAACGTTTGCGCGAACTGGTTGAAAAAGCCCACCCCCTTGCGCTTCTAAATTCAGCCTGAACTCCGTTCTATTTGGGTGGTTGTTTGGTGCTATTCGCTTACGATCTTGACCTGCGAACCTTCTTTTGGGCGCTGACCGGATTCCAGTCCGTTCAAAGCTCGAAACAGCTCCAGTTTGCGTGAAACACCCTGCATCCGACTGGCCAGTTTAGCCAGTGTGTCAGTGTCCTTCACCGTCACCACCCGCACATGCAACGTTTTAATGTCTGTGACTTCTTTTGCCGACATTTTCCGGAAACTGTTAGAAATCTGATCTGCGATCGTGTCCAGTTGCGCGGTGTCGCGCGGCGCTGCGGTGATAAACCGATAAAAACGGTTGCCTGTATCGAACACTGAAACCACGAAATGCCAATCACCGGTTGATGCAAACCCGCGTGCGCCTGACAACCCATTGGATTTAATCCGACGAACGGTCGCCACATCCAATCCGTTCAACCACCCGGACTTTAGATATTTGACCGGTTTTCTCTCAAATCCTTTTTGGCTAACTGCGTCAAACCGCAGGGCCATTTGATTGGGGCCGGACGCAATGACTGCTTCTTCACGATTCGACAGTTCGAATGCCTCAGGGACCTGGAAGGTGATGCGTAATTTTGGATGGGAAAACCTGCTCTCCCGCACAAACCCGTTTTTCCGGGTGTCGCCAAACATAATTCCGTCGACGCCCTCAAGGTAACGTTTTCGGCCACGATCGCCGGTTCCCGGAGCGCCAATGATACGGGCGTGTCTTTTCGCCAATTCAATGCGCCGGGGGGTGGACGGGTGAGAACTCGACATGTCCACATCATTGGCATTGTTGGATGCTGTTCTCCAGGCGGAATAACGATCCATCGAACGTAAAAAGCGGGACGCAGCGAATGCGTCATATCCGGCTCCGCCCAACATTTTTATACCAATCGCATCGGCTTGCAGCTCCTGCTTTTGTGAAAAGGCGGAGAGCTTATCTTCGCCGGTCGCCTTTACAACCTGCGCAACGACAGGGTTGGTAACAACCTGATCGGCTACACGGTCTGCGATGCTGATTGCCTGCGCCTGGCGACTGCGCTGTACCCCGTGGTTGGACGAAATATGGGCCATTTCGTGAGCCAATACCGCTGCAATTTCTGACGCGTCATTTGCAAGCGCCAACAGGCCGCGCGTTACATAAAGATAGCCACCAGGCAGGGCGAATGCGTTAACACTTGGGGTGTTTAAAACTGTAATATCGAAGGCCCTGTTCGGATTGCTGGTCTCCGCGACAAGCCGACCGGTAACCAGGGTGAGCAGATTTTCCAGCTGCTCATTTTGGTAAGCCCCTCCATTTGCTTTAAAGACTTTGGGGTGGCTCTGCGCTCCGATTTTCGCCTGCGGGTCTTTAGCCCGGATGGCGTCAACGGTTACTTTGGATTTGCCGTTTTCCTGCGGTGCAATATCGGTTAGCTCATCGACATCTGGAAACAGATTGCATGCCGATAGCGTGGCGCCGGCAAGGCAGGCGCAAAAATTAATCCAAAATCTCGATCTGTGATTCATCGAATAACCGGATTAACGGTCCCTGTCGTTGCTCAACATTCCCACGTACCCGAACAGTCCTGTTTCCCAGGCCACCCAAACGCGCCACGTTTCCCTTAAACGCGCCGGAACCGGATTTGACAACCGACACTGTGAAATCTTGCGACCAATTTTGGCCAAAATTGAGGTAAAGACGTCGGCTTCTATCACCAACACTTGCGATCTTTCCTTGAATTATTGCGAATTTGCCCGAAATTTTCGACAAAAGTGGCAAGTTTTTCGCTAAAATTACCCCGTTTTTGGTTTTCCAATAGCCCCTTTTCCCTGTTTCAGCCTGCTTTTCCGCCTGCCGTAATATGTTAAGACACTTATTTGTCAATTCTGTACCAAATATCACAGCTTCTCCGAATTCAAGCAATTTTACTTGAATCAATTTTTGGCCCGAAAACGCAAAAACCGGAATTCGTCCGTAACGGTCGGTATGGTTTGGTGAAGAAAAAAGCTCCAGTTTTTGGCCGATTGATAAATACGGTTTTCCAGTCTGGAGACGGAGTCCATCAAGAAAGTAGACCTGATTGCTTGATTTCAATGTGAATCCCAAGGCGGAATGAAGTGCGGAAACTACACCGTGCGCAATCGGCCTCTCGGCACAATTATGATCGATATTTGCGTCCCCGGTCTGCCCGTTCGCTAAAACATGGCTAACCAATATCGTGCAGATAAAGATACAAGTAAGTATGACCCTCATGAAGATCAATTTGGCGCGAAAGCAGATCGAAAAACAACAGATTTATTTCAACGGTTCCAATCGGACTTTCTGGAATGTACCAAAAAGTGCAGAGTGATAAGACCCCAAAGACTGAGGGACAGGGATATGAGTGAGATCAACCAGCGCAACAAAAAAATTGCCCGGTCATGGTGGCAAATATCAGATTCTGAACCTGTATCAGGTTTGACGGATGCGGTGTCCCAAATTCTCAGCGAAGATATTCGCTGGCAGAGTTTCATGCCGTTGACAGATTGCACCGGTGCGCCGGCTATCGTCGATCAATATCTGCGCCCCCTTCGAGAAGCGTTCCACGACCTGACCCGCCAGGCTCATATTGTAATTGGAGGGAAGTCCGAAGGTAAAGCTGACGGTGGTTGCGATGGTGCGTATTGGGTTGGGGGTACCGGTTACCTGTGCGGCACACAAACTGCTGACCTGTGGGGTGTTCCCGGCCGCAATCAGAAATTGCGCCTTCGGTGGGGCGAATTTCTTGAGTTTGATGCAGAGGGGAGAATTGTCCGCATACAGATAATCATTGATGTAATTGACTGGTTGGAACAATTGAACCTTTCCCCGCTTCCGCCTTCACGCGGCGCACCCTTTGTATACCCGGCACCGACTGGCACGCTGGGTGAGCTCTGGGAAGATCAGGGTGATCCCTCTCAAATGCTGGCGTTCGCGCGTCAGTTCATTTTTGGCGGCTTAAACGCTTTTGACCAGTCGAATCTTAAATCCATGAAGATGGCCGATTATTTTCATCCCAATCTGAAGTGGTATGGGCCGGGTGGCATCGGGGCTTGCCTGTCCTTGAAGGAATTTGAAGAATTGCATCAGAAACCTTGGTTGGTCGCGTTTCCCGACCGCAAGGTTGGTGATCTGGATAATCTTATCGCGGAAGGCGCGTTTGTCGGCGCTTCCAGCCTTCCAGGCGTCTGGCTCTCCCATACCGGCCCCTATCTAGGGCATTCGGCTACGCAGGCGCGGGCGGGTGTCAATGGTATCGACTTTTGGCGGTTCGAAAACGGGCAGTTTACTGAAAACTGGGTTTTCGTTGATATGATAGATCTCTTTGATCAGTTCGGTATCAACCTGCTCGACCGCGTCCACCATATGGTCGGAAGTAACAATTGATCATTGCTCGAAAATGGGGTTTTCTATTCCGCATCAGTGTTTTGTCTGGGTTACTAGTAACGCGTCAGGGTAGGGGCTGTTTGGGTCAATTCAAGCATCCGAATTAGTCTGCCTGTTTGAATGCACCATAGTGACGACGGAACCGGCAGCAAATCACAGGGTATCGCTCAGTTTTTCCAACATGCTCAAACATTGCGTCAATTGATCAACCGCGAGATATTCGTCAGCTTTATGTGCCTGCTCGATGCTGCCGGGGCCGCAAACAACGACGTCCATTCCCAACGACTGGAATATTCCTGCTTCGGTGCCAAATGATACGAGATCGGTGGCATTTGCCCCCGTAAGCTTCGATAACAAAGTTCGTGCTTCATTGACGTCGGTTGGTATTAATCCCGTGACTTCCCCGATGATGTCGGTTTCGATCCTGGCATCCGGGTGAACCGTCTGCATGGCGGGCAACAGCGTTTTGCTGCAATAAGTTTCCATCGCCTTTTTTACGAAGGACATATCGGAATCCTGAACGGGCCGCATTTCCCAATTTACATGGGCTTTGGGTGCAATCACATTGTGCACGTCGCCACCGTGAATTGCTCCAACATTTAACGTTGACCATGGTGGATTAAAGCGACTTGTTTTCGGCACCATCGTCTGCAGCTCATCTCTCAATTCCAGCAATCGAGATACGAACAGCGCGGCATATTCAACCGCATTGACACCCAGGTCCGGTGTGGAGCCGTGGCCTTCAAGTCCTTCGAACCGGGTTGTGTATTCGCAACACCCCTTATGACCGTCAATTATGCGCATATTGGTCGGTTCACCGATAATTGCCAGCCGCGGTATGACTTCATTTTGGATGAGAGTTTCTTTCAGGTGTTGTGCGCCGATACAGCCAACTTCTTCGTCATAAGTGAAGGCAAAGTGAAGCGGCCTGCCCCGCACTTTCCTGGCGAATTGAGGGGCCATGGCGATGGTTGCGGCGATGAAACCTTTCATATCGCATGTGCCGCGCCCGTAGAGACGTTCGTCACGCTCGTCGATAACAAAGGGGTCGCTGGACCACGTCTGGTCGGTGAGCGGAACAACATCACTATGGCCCGATAGCACAATGCCGCCGTCGCGGTCGGGGCCAAGTGTAGCGAAGAGATTGGCCTTCTTTCCGCTCTCATCGTGGGAGATATCCAGCCGTGCGCCACAATCGTCCAACCTGTTGGCCAGATAATGGATCATGTCGAGATTGCTGTCGGCGGATACGGTTGGAAATGCAACCAACTGCGACAGAATATGTTTGGTTTCCTCGAGCACGGTTCAATTCTTTACAAACAATTTGCGCTCGATATTACAGACGGTTTCGGCAGGCCCGCTCTCCTGAATTAGTATGGTTTCAGTTGTTTCCAGCCCCCATGTGTCCATCCACAAAGCTGGCATAAAATGGAATGTCATTCCCGGTTCCAACTCTGTTTTATCCTCGGTGCGGATCGACGCAGTGCGTTCCCCCCAATCTGGCGGGTAGCTCAGGCCGACAGCGTATCCCATACGTCCACTGCGCTCGATCCCGTATTTTGCCAGGACCCGCATGAGGGCGTTAGCAATGTCGCAAGTGCGATTTCCGGCCCGAGCGGCCTCCAGCCCAGCTTCTATACCTTCCATCTGTGCAGCTTCTGTGCGGCGCATCGCGTCAGTGGGTGTGCCAAGAAAAACCGTGCGGCATAGAGGCGCGTGATAGCGGCGGTAGCAACCAGATAGTTCGAAAAAAGTTGCTTCACCCTCCCGCATGGGCTCACCATTCCAGGTCAAATGTGCAGCCGTGGCGTCCAGCCCGGACGGGGTCAGCGGCAGGATTGCTGGGTAATCCCCCCAGTCTTCATCAACGCCGGTGATACCGGCATGCAGGATATCGGCCACAAGATCATTTTTTCGAACACCGGGTGAAGCCCGTTCGATGGCCGTTCTCACCACCCTATCAGAGATACGCGCAGCTTTGCGAATGAACGCGATTTCATCGGTAGATTTTATCAACCGTTGCCAATTTACAAGCGCGGTTGCATCCATCAATACGGCATTGGGGAGTTCTTCTCCCATCACGGAATGTGCTTTGGCCGAATAATAATAATTTTCCATTTCAACGCCGATGCGCGCATTTTCGAAACCACGTGCCTTTAGGTGTGTCGCCAAGTCCTGCATCGGGTGAATTTCAGTGGACTGGACGAAATGATCTGCGTAACCAACAACATTTTTATGGTCCATCCAGCAAGTGCGATGCCCCCCGATCTTGTCCATGTGTCTGCCCCACCAGACCGGTTGCTCTTCCATTGTGACAATGACGCCTTGATGAACATAAAAAGACCACCCGTCGTAACCGGTTAGCCACGCCTGATTTGACGGGTCTGTCACGAACAACACATCAACACCAGCTTTGGCCATGGCGGTTCGGGTTTTTGCTAACCGGCGGTCATATTCTGCATGGCTGAAAGGAGACCTGGTGTTCGTCATCGAATAACTTCCTTACTGCTATCGGCCTAAAGCTTTGTTTGTTGCATTGATAATGGCGCTGGCCTCCAGATGCGTGGACCAGAGTAGAAGGACAAGGCCTGATGTTTCAACTTTCAATACGATGCGTGCAGCAATCTGAACTAGGTGGACAAGACTCGCAGTGTCTCTGCCACTGCACTCCCGCATCGATGATCACTCGTTCGATGTTCTAACCACGTCGACTCTCAATGGCCTGGGACAGGATGCACATGAGTTCGAACATGACGGATACGCCAAGCCATGACGTACCACCTTGCAGGTCAAATGGCGGGGAGACTTCTACCATGTCGGCGCCGATCAGATTGAGGCCCGCCAATTCGCGAACGACCTTTAGGGCCTCGTAGGAATTGGGGCCACCGACTTCCGGTGTTCCTGTTCCTGGCGCAAATGTCGGGTCGATGAAATCAATATCATAGGTGCAGTAGGTTGCTCTGTCGCCGACGATGCTGCGAACTTCCTGCATCACGTCATCAATGCCCCGGTCGAAAAATTCGTCGATGCGGATAATGCGCACGCCCTGCGCTTCACCCCATGCGATGTCGTCAAAATTATAGGCGGTGCCGCGAATTCCAACTTGCACAAAGCGCTTGGGATCAACCAACCCTTCCTCGATAGCGCGGCGGAATGGGGTGCCGTGTGTAAATTTATTGCCATCGAAATAACTGTTAAAAAGATCAGTGTGGGAATCAAATTGTATCAACCCCACAGGCTCGTCCGCTGCCAATGCGCGCAGTACGGGCAGGGACAGGAGGTGGTCGCCTCCGGCGGTCATCGGGGTAATGCCACGGGATTTTATGCCAGTATAAAATTTAGTGATGCGGTCCATGCCGTCCATCACATCAACCGGGTTTATCGACACGTCCCCAAGGTCGGCGCAATTGGTAGCGTAAAATGGAGCAACATTGGTCGCGCCATTAACTGCGCGTATCATGGTTGAGGAATCGCGTAATTGCCGGGGGCCGTGGCGCGTGCCGGGTCTATTGGTGGTGCCTACGTCCCACGGAACACCGACGATACCCATCTCAACCTGCGCATATTCAGCGTCATCCTCGCGCAAATAGGGCAGGCGCATGAAGGTGGGCACACCGGCAAAACGGGGCAGGTCCATACCCGAAACCGGGTGAAAGAATTCATTATTATCGGGTTTCGCCATCTGTATTTTCCTAGCCGTCTGTGCCCACGTATTCCGCGATCATCGAGATCATTTCAAACATGATAGCGGAAGCCGTCAGGGCTGTGATTTGGTTTGGGCTGTCCTTGGTTGGCATCATGCAAACGATATCGCCACCGATAATGTTCATGCCCCGCACGGCACGGAGCAGGCCGACGGCTTCATCTATGTCAAAGCCCTTTTCTCCAGCCTCAAGATTCGAGACCGCTGGAGCGATTGTCGGATCGAGGCAGTCAAGATCGAAGGTGATGTAGACCGGTTTCCCGTTTAAAACGGTTTTGATTTGCGAGATCACATCGTCAAGGCCGCGCTGGCGAAACTCTTTCATCGTTACGACATTGTAGCCGTAATCATAGGAAGGCTGTAGCCAGTCCAGAGTGCGGGGGTGGCCGCGCAATCCAATCTGCATGGAGTGAGTCGGATCAACCTTGCCTTGGTCCGCTAAATATGCGCCCCAATGGGCTGCGGATTTTTCAGCACCGAGAAAATGGTCGACTTTTGTAAAAACATCAGTATGTGCATCGAGATGTAGAAAGCAGACGGGCTCGCCTCCTGCTATCCTTCCACACCCCAGCGCCTGAACGATGCCGCCGGTGATCGAGTGGTCGCCGCCGACTGACACGGGTCGCGCGCCAGACTCATCAATGCCGTTATAAAACTCTGTTATCTGTTCAATACAGTGCTCATTGTCGTTAGCGCGGGGAAACGGCACGTCGCCGACGTCGATTACACTGGCTTTTTCCCACGGAACAATGCCGAATTCCATATGGGCACGCCGGGCAACCGCAGAAACGTTACGCACGGCGCGGGGGCCAAGGTGTTGGTCCCGTTCGGTTGTCCCATTACCGGTTGAGTGGGGCACGCCCACCAGCGCAATGTCTTTTCCAGCAGGCCCGGTATTCTCGCACCGGAAGAATGTTGGAATTCCCCACCAATAGAGGTTTTCCATCATGGACTTGTCGTGTTCCTGAGCCACGTTGGATCCCTTCTTTATACGGTCTCACACCATAACAGGTTTAGGCACCTGTGCGGCGGCGATACATTCCTTGCGCGATACGGTCGATGACCATTGCACACAGCAGAATGGCGATGCCTCCAAGCAGGCCCTGACCTTTGGCGGCGTATTGCAGTGCTTCGAGAATGAGCGCCCCCAAGCCTTCCGCACCGATGAGCGACGCGATAACCACCATGGAGAGGGACATCAGAATCGTCTGGTTGATGCCGGTCATAATCGATGGCATCGCCAGTGGAATTTCGACGTTTGTCAGGAGTTGCCATTTCGAGCAGCCAAACGCGACTGCAGCTTCCCGCGTTGCTTCTGGAACGCCGCGCATGCCCAGCGCCGTCAATCGGATGACCGGCGGCATAGCGAATATGATGGTAGCCAGAACACCAGGCGGTTTACCGGTGCCGAAAAAAGCGATGATCGGGATGAGATAAACAAAAGCCGGCATGGTCTGCATGAAGTCCAGTACGGGTTCCGCAAAAGTGTAGGCGCGTTTAGATTTACCAAACCAGATGCCCAGCGGAATGCCGAATAGGACACACAGGAAAGCGCCGGCACCGATCAGCGCAACGGTGATCATTGAGATTTCCCAAAGCCCCATGAAGGCAAGATAAAGCAGGGAAGCCGCAGTGAAAATGGCTACCCGAATCCCTGCCAAACGGAACGCCATGACGATGATGACCACCATGACGACGGGCCATGGTGTTTCGATGAGTATGATTTCGAGGCCGTCCAATACGCTTCTGATGGCGTAGGTGATGCCCTCGAAAAACTGGCTGAAATTGTTGGCGAGCCAGTCAAAACCGGCGTCTCCGGATTTCGCAAGAGATCCAAAATATTCCTTCCCGACCGGGAATTTTGTGATCGGTATCGTCTTGCCCAAAAAACCGTCGGAAAGTGCAGCGAGTTTGGCGTCGGGGTCCGCCACCGTGAACCGAAACAACGTCAGCGGCCAGATCGCGACCATAAGAAACGCGCCAAACCACAAACGTGTACGGTTGACACCGGACGGTGTTGCCTCATCCGCCCGCCAGCGCAAATATTGTTTTTCATAGGACTGGTTGGCAAAAAAGCCTTCCAGCAGCTTTACGGCAATTAACAGGCCCAGCCCGACGAGCAAGATACTTACCGCTTCAGTTGCCGCGAGGTCAGCCTGCTCTTTTGCTTGGGCCGCAACACGTTTGAGATTATCTGCAATCTTTAATTGTCCCTCAGCAGCTTCTGTATCGCCAGCAGCTACAAAATCCTTTGCCTGTTGTTCACGTTTGGCGATATTGGCACTCAGGCGATCGAACTTTGCTAATTGGTCTGCGCCAAGTTCTCCCCATAGCCCGCGGCCAACCTGCACCAGTGCAAAGAGCTCCAGAACAACGAATATCCAAAAGAAACCCCAAGCACCACGCAGTGCGCCCCACAATGGACCGAGCAGCGCAGCCGCCGGGTTCCAGGACCAAACCCAATTGTTGCTCCCTTGTATTCTGGCAAACTGGTCGGAATAGAAGGTTTCGTTTTCACCTGCAAAATCACCAACACTGTGATGAAGTTCCGAAGGTCCCGATTCCAATCCTGTATCGGTCATGCCTTACCTCCCTGAATACCTTTTAGCAGGACTGATTTGCTGACCACACCCACGTCCTTGCCTTCATCGTTTTGAATGACGATCGGCTGATCGGTTGTTGTCGCGATATCGATTAACTGATCGAGGTCCGTTCCTTCATGGGTGCGGGGACTTACTTTGAGGTCATCCCCTTGTGCCTTTTTGTATTTCTTGATCGGGACCATAATGGAACGGGCGAACACCAGTTTGAGTTTGGATATACCCTCAACGAAATCCCGGACATAATCGTCCGCAGGATTGGTGACGATTTCTTCGGGCGTCCCAATCTGTACGATCAAGCCGTCCTTCATGATGGCAATACGGTCGCCGATGCGAATTGCCTCGTCGAGGTCGTGCGTGATGAATACCGTTGTCTTATTGAGTTCTGCGGAGAGCCCCATGAACTGGTCTTGCAGCTGCCGTCGGATCAACGGGTCAAGGGCGGAGAACGGTTCATCCATGAGAAGAATTTCGGGGTCGGATGCCAGTGCGCGGGCGAGGCCAACCCTTTGTTGCATGCCACCGGAAAGCTCACGGGGGAAACGGTCTTCATAGCCGTCGAGATTTACCATTGAGAGGCAGCGCTGGGAGACTTCCCAACGGGTGGATTTCGGTTCGCCTCGAACCTGTAGGGGAAAGCCCACATTGTCGCGAACCGTGCGATGCGGGAGTAACGCCATGTGTTGAAAAACCATGCCGATATGGCGTGCGCGCATTTCGCGCAGTTCTTTATCGTTCAGGGAAAGAACATCTTTGCCCAGCATCGAGATGGAACCGGCAGTTGGTTCTATCAACCGGTTGAGGTGGCGCACCATGGTGGACTTGCCCGAACCGGAGAGGCCCATAACGCAGAAGATTTCACCGCGGGGGATTGAAAACGAGCAATCGGCAATACCGACGACGCAACCAAATTCCTGCAGAACTTCCGGCTTGGTTAATCCGCGTTCCTTAACGGCCTTCATGGCTTCATCTGCTCGCGAGCCGAATATCTTCCAAACGCCTTCCAGCGCAATCACGTCTTGCGACACAATGTTCCCCGATACAATTTAGCGTATTCGTAGAGGTGAAACAGGCGGCGCAATAAATCGCACCGCCTGCTCAATTGGCTTGATTACTTCAACCAGGCGTCGACTGTAGCGCCGTTTTCGGCGACCCATTTCTTGGCGAATTCCGCCGGGTCCTGTTTTTCAACAACAAGAGCAAATGTCATTTTAGATACGATGTCGGTATCCAGTTTGACCTGAGACAGCAGCTTTGCAACCGCTGGATTATCCTTCTCAAGGCTTGAAGCGTAGTGGATTTTCAACTTCGCGGTGTTCCAGGCAACCGGAGCGCTGGAATTTTCAAGCCATTGTGGATCATCGGTTGGTTGCTTCACGACCCATTTTGCTTCGTCATATGCAGGCTCTTTGAGAATTACCAGATCATGCAATGCAAACATGTGGTGCGGCGTGTAGCAGAAAAAGACGATGTCTTTTTTCTGGGCAACAGCGTTATCGACTTCGGCAAGAGCCAGAGTTTCGTCGATTTCCTTGAGGTTCATTGTCTCCGCATAACCGTAGGATTTGGCGCGGATTTTCTCCACGTTCGTTGATGCCCAACCGGCAGCACCGATCCAGATTTCGCCTTTGCCATCACCATCGGTGTCAAAGTTCTTGGCCATATCCGGGTTGGACAGTTCGGAAAGGTCCTTGATGCCGGTGCGCTCGGCGGTGCCTTTGGTGACGCACATGGCTTGGTCACCGTTCACGCCGTTTGGATTCTGACGTACAGAACCTTTGTCTTTCACATATTTGGCTTCAAGGTTCGCCTGGTTGGGTAACCAAACTTCCGGATGCACATGCATCGCGCCTGTGTCCATGGCTTCAAAAACCACCGGGTTGGTGCCGTTTTGCAATTCGACATCGACACCGAGATTGTCTTCCATCACGGTTTTAAGAACATGGGCTGTCACACGAACAGACGGCCAGTTTGGAACACCAATGACCACATCTGCGGCAATTGCTGGCAGCGTAAGCGCTGTGGTCATCGCAGCAGCGGCTGCAAATTTTGTTAATTTCATCATGATTTTCTCCCGAAGCCTTTTGGCTTGTTTTGTTTGCCAAACGAATTGGCGGATGGTTTTCAACACGGGTAAAGGGCCGTGCCATCGCGCAGTTAGCGTCCTGCGGCAGGCTTTATTTCAACATGTAGCGTGGCCGACTGCGAGTCCAGATTGTGATATATGAACAGTCCAGTGGGCCGACCAAATGAAGCAATTACCCGAAGTGAACATGCCACGGCAATTGAGTGAAGAAAATCAAATCATACCCAATATTAAATTCGAATTTGTCGAATTAGTGAAAATTGGGCGATTTCAGAATTGCTGGAAGCCACGGCCAGCTTTCAAGTGCTGTATCATTGGTCACAAGATATACCTTACGGGTGAATGTGGGGGCCTCTTCCAATATGAACAGGTTGCCTTCGCGTACATGAGAGGCCGCCAGATGGGTCGGCAAATAGGCGGATCCGCCGCAATCCTTCAAGTAATCCATGACCCAGATGGCGCTGCCAAAGGTGTGATTGGCGATGCCGGCATCCGCATATTCTGACGCATGCTGGCTACCAAATTCGGGCCCGGCATCGAAATAAACATAATTTGGGTCTCCGCGCACTGGGGTGTCAGGGTGAGTTGCATGAAGCACCAGTTCCTCAGCTTCGAGTTCCAGGGTCGTCATATTGGGCAGGGTAGTTTGACGGTATGTGAGGGCTGCATCGATCACGCCGGTGGTGAGCCATTCGCACAACTGGACGGAGGCGGCGTGATGGACGGTGAGCGCCGTTGTGGCATGCTCGCTGTGGGCTTTGCGCGCCAATTGTCTGCCGAACCGCGGCCAAAGGTCAGGGTCGCAGCCCAAATTGCAAACCGCTTCCATGCCTTTAGGCAAGGATGTTTCCAACATGGCCTGCTGCCACATATTGTTCATCGCTTCGGCGTAACGGTGAAACTTGATGCCGGCTGATGTGAGCACAATGCCGGACTTTTGGCGATAGATCAGCGTTTGACCAACATCGATTTCGAGTGATTTCAAACGGGATGTCACTGTGGATTGGGTGATGTTGAGCGTGCGCGAAGCTTTCACCAGTGAACCGGTTTCGACGATAGACAGGAACGTCTTGATGAGAACGAGGCTCATGGTTTCCTCTGTTGATTAGAAGAATTTGCATTTAATCTACAATATTATTCGTTTTACAACATTTAGTGATTCATGCAAATTCCTTCAGGTTAACTAAAAGGCCGTCAAATCTGTGGGGTGATACAATGCAATGTCGTGTTGAAAATGACCTATCCCTCAAGGGTGACGAGTTTGTCGCGGCAATGCGGCAGATCGCGACGACTGTGGCAGTTGTCACCACCAATGGTCCTGCTGGGAAACATGGTGCCACCGTGAGTTCATTTTGTTCAGTTTCTGCCGACCCTCCTTCCATGTTGATTTGTCTTCATGACAGCAGCCGCATCGCGGAATGCGTAAAAATCAACAAATGCTTTTGCATAAATGTCCTGCCGCAAGAAATGAGTGCGGTTGCGGATCGTTTTGCCGGGCGTCAGGATGATACCCTTATCGACAGGTTTGACGATGTTGATCACACCAATGATAACGGGGATAATCATCCTGCCAGTCCTTTTATCGTGGGGGCTGTCGCCTTCCACTGCCAACTTAAGACAAATCATGCGTCAGGCAGCCATCGGGTAATGATCGGCAGGGTGGAGCATATTGATGGCCGTATAGAGCGGCCACTCACCTATTTGGACGGTCAATACCGCCCCTGGCTCGTCTAAGTATCGGAGATTCCCATGAGCGATATTGAATCCTTCAAAATGCTGATTGACGGTCAATGGTGTGATGCCTCTGACGGTAAAACCTTTGACAGTTTTGACCCTTCTACGACCAAGGTGTGGAGCCGTATTCCCGAAGCAACCACTGACGATGTAAATCGCGCTGTTGAAGCTGCCCAAAGAGCCGGAGAAAACGGCCCGTGGAAAGAAATGACCCCGACACAACGTGGCAGATGCCTGCGACAGTTGGGCGATCTTCTAGCCGATAAGTCAGAAGACCTTGGTCGGATTGAAACTCGCGATACGGGTAAAATGTTCAAGGAAACGCGCTGGCAGGCGCAATATATTTCAGAATTCTTCCATTTCTACGCCGGCTGTGCCGATAAAATTCATGGCGACACCCTGCCTATCGACAAGCCCGACCTGTTCGTCTTCACAAAACGTGAGCCTCTGGGGGTGATTGCAGCAATAGTGCCGTGGAATTCGCAGCTCTTTTTGAGCGCGGTAAAGATTGGTCCGGCCTTAGCGGCAGGCAACACGATTGTGCTAAAAGCCTCCGAGCATGCATCTGCCGCGATGCTGGAGTTCGGTAAGCTGATTGCTGAAGCAGGGATTCCCGATGGTGTCGTTAATATCGTTACCGGCCACGGCGATGTGTGCGGCAAGGTGCTCACCAGCCATCCCAAAGTTGCGCGTATCTCCTTCACCGGTGGGCCTGTTGCAGCACGCCACGTTATTCATAACTCTGCTGAGAATTTTGCTGAAGTATCACTGGAATTAGGTGGTAAATCGCCTTTCATTGTTTTTGACGATGCCGATATTGAAAGCGCCGTTAATGGCGCTGTCGGCGGTATTTTTGCCGCCTCCGGACAAAGCTGTGTCGCCGGTTCACGGCTTCTGCTCCATGAAGATATCGCTGACGATTTCCTGGCACGGATGAAGGCCGTGGCGGATGAAGTTTTGATCGGTGATCCGATGTTGGAAGAGACCGAAATGGGCCCGCTCTGCACTGTCGGTCAGTTGGAAAACATCGAAAAGCAGGTTGCGCTGGCACAGGTCGAAGGCGCTACGGTCTTGTGCGGTGGTAAGCGGCCGGAAGAATTGAACGGGTTATTCTACGAACCGACGATTATCGACTGCCCCAACAACAGCCTGCAAATCGTTGATACGGAACTATTCGGCCCCGTCGTGGCGGCGATGCGGTTTAGGACGGAAGAAGAAGCAATTGCGCTGGCCAACGACACTGAACACGGGTTGGCTGCCGGCATCTTTACCCGCGACAGCGCCCGGTCTTTGCGCATGGCCGATGCGGTTAAGGCCGGTATCGTGTGGGTTAACACCTATCGCGTTATTTCACCGGTTGCCGAATTCGGCGGAATGAAGAATTCCGGCTACGGTCGCGAAAGTGGATTCCAGGCGGTCATGGATTACACCCGGCCAAAAGCGGTGTGGATGAACACATCCAGCGAACCGCTCGCGAGCCAGTTCGTCAGCCGATAACAGCAGGACAAAGATTATGAAGTTTCACCTCGCAATCAACCTCGAGCGCATGAGCGCTGACACTGACATGATGGCAGTGCGCGACCACACGCTTGATATGGTGAAGATGGCTGATGAAGCCGGTTTTGAAATTGCCTGGGCGGCAGAACACCACGCTCTGGAAATGACCATCGCGCCAAACCCGTTTCAAATTCTTACCTGGTGGGGGGAGCACGCGAAGAATATTCGCCTCGGCGTTGGTGTTGTAAATGCTGCCTATTGGCATCCGATAAATCTGGCGGGGGAAGCCGCGATGCTTGACCTTATCAGCGATGGGCGGCTTGAATTCGGCATCGGTTCCGGCGCTTATCAACGGGAATTCGACCGCATGTTCCCCGGTCTCGACCAGAAAGACAGCTGGAAATATATGCAGGAAATGCTGCCTGCAGTACAAAAGCTTTGGCAGGGCGACTACGCCCACGAAGGGGATTACTGGCAATTTCCGACTTCGACGTCCTGCCCGAAACCCGTACAAAAAGACGTGCCTGTCTGGGTGGCGGCGCGCGCTCCCATCACCTTTGACTATGCGGTTCAAAACAATTGCAACATTATGTCCTGGCCGCTCACCATGCCGTTTGGTGAGGCACAGGCCTATCGTGAACGGTTGGACAGCTCCATTGCCGCCAATGATGGAAAATATGATGGAACTTGGGCGTTGATGCGCCATACAGCGGTATATGAAAACGACGCAGATCGCGAAGCAGCAATGTCGTCTTTGCGTGGAGTTCTGGGTCAATTCGGTAATCTGATGACCAAGACCGGCGACGTTATCAATGGGTTTCCGGAGAAGGTTTCTTTGGAAAAACTGGAGGGCAGTTTACGGTATGATCCCGTGACACTTGAGGAAAATCTCATGTTTGGCAGCCCTGAAACGGTCATCGAAAAACTGAAGTTATATGACGGGATTGGCGTTGATTCCTTCATCTACTACGCCTCCATGGGCATGGATATGGGGCAGCAGAAGCGCTCGTTGCGGCTTTTTATCGAAAAGGTCATGCCGACATTTTCCGAATAAACTATTCACGCAAAGAAAGAGCATTCATGCCAACTGAAATCAGACGCACATTACTGCAAGTTCAAGACACGTTTGTGGAAGGCGGGCGCAAGGTTCCCGAACCCACCAAGCTCGTCGCCGCCGCAGCAATTATCAAAAACCCGTGGTCCGGTCGTGGCTTTGTTGAGGACCTGTCGCCTGAAGTTCGCGAAATCGGGCCGGAGCTTGGAAAGCTGCTTGTCAAAATGATTCTGGATGTCACCGGCGATGCGATTGAGGGGTACGGAAAAGCGTCTGTCGTGGGGACGGGCGGCGAGCTGGAACATGCGCAAGCCCTGACCCACACCCTGTGGTTCGGTAATCAATATCGCGATGCGGTGCAGGCCAAGACATATCTCGCGTTTGCCAACCTGCGGGGATCCATGGGAGCGCCGATCGTTATTCCGTTGATGGACAAGCACGATGCCGGGCGGCGGTCCCATT
The DNA here is from genome assembly GCA_951813045.1 of uncultured Rhizobiaceae bacterium. Classification (GTDB taxonomy): domain Bacteria; phylum Pseudomonadota; class Alphaproteobacteria; order Rhizobiales; family Rhizobiaceae; genus Pseudahrensia. Next base: position 3,480,421 of record CATOTF010000002.1, on the reverse strand, counting down.
ACCAGACGATCCATATGAATATTCCTGATGCTCCGGCAGATGATGAAATCGTCGTGGCACTTGGCGCCTCCATTGGCGGTCATCCCCTGCACCGCATTGGTGATCGTTATACGGACCTTAAAGAAATGGGTCACGACGTCGATAATCCGGCAGGTGTTTGAACCATGCGCCAAACGAGTGCAAATGGTACAGTTTATGAGCTGCATGGGCCGGAGGGTCGGCCCGTTGTTGCGCTAGTCCACGGGCTTGGGCTGACACGAGAGACCTGGGCCGGGCATCTGCCGGCTCTAAAACAAAACTATCGCGTGTTAAATTATGATCTGTTTGGTCATGGCGAAAGCGCAGCCCTGCCCGAGAAACCATCTGTCACCATGTTTGCGCAACAGTTGCGCGATCTGTTGGACGAACTGAACATTGATCGCGTCGCCATTATTGGCTTTTCGCTAGGCGGCATGATCAACCGACGTTTCGCCATGGATTACCCTGACCGGGTATCATCGCTTGTTGTCTTGAACTCTCCCCATGACCGGGGTGAAGAGGCTCAGAAACTAGTTGAACAACGCGCAGCGGACACAAGCGCGGGAGGTCCAGGCGCAACACTTGATGCGACGATTGAACGCTGGTTCACCGAAGAATTCCGCATAAATAACGCAGATATCATCGATCAAATTCGTGGCTGGGTTTTGGCAAATGATCCGGCTATCTATGCGCAATGTCGCATGGTGCTGGCCCACGGCGTTAAAGAGATTATCCAGCCCGACCCGCCGATCATCCACCCGACACTGGTGATGACGTGCGAAAACGATAGCGGTTCCACTCCCAAAATGAGCCGGGATATTGCCGCCGAGATTACCGGCGCCAAGGCGATTATCGTTCCAACGCTCCAACATATGGGGCTGGTTGAACGGCCAGATCTTTTTACCGCACCAATTCTCGAATTTCTCGATCAACACAATTCCTGATCACGACCGAAGAAAGTCAATTCCATGAAAAAAATGTCCGGTGGGCAAGCCGCTGTTGAAGCGTTGAAGGCGGAAGATACCAAATATGTTTTCGGGCTTATCGGTTCGGCGACCATGGAGATGTTTGATGCGTTATATGACGCAAAAGACATCGGTTTTATCGGTGTGCATGATGAACGAACCGGTACCCATATGGCGGACGGCTACGCCCGCGCATCAGGCTTGCCGGGTGTTATTGTCGCTGGCCAAAACGGGCCGGGAGCAACCAATCTTGCAACCGGGTTGAGCCAGGCAAAAGCGGCTTTCTCGCCTGTGGTCTCGATTGCAGGTTCATTGTCTTCTTCCCATGTCTATCGCGACGCTTTTCAGGAAGTCGATCAACAGGCATTGTTTACCCCGATCACTAAAAAGACGTGGACGGCAACTGGTGCTGACCGGGTGCCGGAAATGTTTCGCGAGGCCTTTCGTGTTGCCATGACACCGCGTCGCGGGCCGGTGCAGTTGAACCTGCCGCGTGATGTGCTATCCGCGACCGCCGAATTTGAGGATATGCAAGTTCCTTCAACCTATCGTTCGCAATCCATGCCAGCTGCAAACGACGATCAGATTACACAAGCTGCCAAATTATTGGCAAGCGCCAGGCAACCGGTAATTATTGCCGGTGGAGGCATAAAAAACACCGAAGGTCATGAGCAGGCGCTCGCGCTCGCTGCCGCGCTTAATTGCCCCATTGTGACATCTCCGGGCCATGGAGATGCCATTCCCTTCGGCCACCCATTGAATGCGGGACAAATGGGCCCGCGAGGTAACCCGGTTGCGTCACGCCTCGCCAAGGAAGCCGATGTTATACTGGCGCTGGGTACACGGCTTGGTTTCAACTCAACCTTTTATACTTATGACAATATCAACCGTGATGCCGCGATTATCCATGTGGAACTGGAGCCAACGGCTATCGGGCGGTACTTCCCGGTTGAGATGGGCATCTGGGCAGATGCGCCCACAGCGGCCAAGCAGCTGACAGCGACGCTTCAGAGAACAGAAAACCGCAAAACTGCCGATGACTGGGTCGCTGGATTTCAGTCGGAGCGATCGGCCTTTCTGGAAAAGCGTGATGCGGATGCAGACGTGACGGGTAATCCGATCCAACCGTCAGGCCTGTTTAAAACCCTGCGTGATGTTCTCCCGCAGGATGCGGCTATCACGATGGATGCTGGTACGCTTTGCCTTCAGGCAACCGATGCGATGAACTATTGGCAACCGAAAAGTCTGTTCACACCGCTGGATTTCGGGCTGGTTGGTTTCTCCTACGCCTGTGGGTTGGGCGTAAAGCTGGCGATGCCGGAACGGCCTGTGGTTTCTTTCATGGGTGATGGCGGATTTGGCATGACTGTCTCAGAGATATCCACTGCAGTTGATCATAATGTATCGACGGTAACCGTTGTGATGAATAACAAATGCTGGGGCGCGGAAAAAGCCTATCAACGGGACTTTTTCGGTAAGCGTTACATAGGAGCGGATGTTTCGAGCCCGCGATTTGATAAGCTAGCCGAACTTTACGGTGCCAGAGGTTTCCGTGCAGAGACAAACGCAGAAGCTGGTGAGGCGATTAAGGCAGCGCTCGAATGCAACGCACCTGCTGTCGTTGATATCGCGGTCGACCCGGCTGCTCTTTATTCTTTCCGCCGCGATAGTTTCAAACACCGGGGAGGGTAAATATGATAACCCGCTACGCAATTTTTTCCGGCTCGGTGAAGCCTGGATTGGACGCTGAAATGCGATCCTTTGTGAATGAAAAGCTGACACCGCTGTGGCGAAAATTTGCCTGTGCTGAGGAAGTGCGGGTGTTGTTTGGCGTTGAGCAGGATGCAGATGGCCCCAATATCCCGCTCATACTGGCGATTACCTATGCTGACCATGCCGCGATGGAAAAAGGGGTGAATTCTCCAGCAAGGCATGAAGCCAAGGACATTTTGCCAGAGCTATACGACAGGTATTTTGATAAGATGAATTTATGGCATTACGTCATGGACCGGGAGCGCTACACCGATTAAAGCAAAGAGGCGCTTGGGAGGGAGTTTGATATGGTACATCTCGAAACAGGAACCGGAAAATGGGGCATCAATAATGATTATGCTCCGCTAAAAGATGTTCTTCTTGGAAAACCGGAGTATTTCCAATGGGTCGAGGCCGGGCCGCTGATTGGCCGTACCCTTGCGAATGCTCATATGACCGGCGCAAAGTTCGATCTTCAAACGGCGATGGCGCAACATGCGGAGATGGTATCGATCTACGAAGATAATGGCGTTAAATGCCATTATCTTGATGCCGATCCGGTGTTGCACCGTAACTTCTTTGCCCGCGATTCTTCCGCCATGTCCCCCTGGGGCGCCTTGATCTGCCACATGCAGTTGAAGGTGCGGCGGGCAGACTATGTGACCGCCATCAAATTCTATCAGGAAAACGATATTCCGATCTGGCAATATGCCACCGCCGGACACTTCGAAGGCGGAGATTTTGTCATTCTTGAGCCTGGCAAGGTACTGATCGGTTATTGTGGAGAGCGCTCTGAACAGGCGGGATCAGAGCAAGTCGCTGAATTTGTACGAAACGAAGGTTGGGAAGCTGTTGTTGCCCCGATCAGCCGTGAATTCGTTCATATGGACGGTCTTGTGGTGCCTTTGGCTGAAAAACTGCTCGTTTCCTGTCTCGACGCGCTTGAACCCTGGGTGGTGCAACAATTGCGCGACTGGGGTTTTGATTTCGTTGATGTGAGCTACCGTGAAGCCAAAAACCTCGGTGTTAATCTCGTGGCGCTGGGCAATGACAAGGTGCTTTCCATGCAAGGTGCAACGGATTTGAACAACAAGATGCGCGCGATTGGGTTTGAAGTCTACGATCCCGACATGTCAATGTTCACACTCGGCGGCGGCGGTGTGCATTGTCTTGCACAAGCACTGTGCCGCGAGGAAGTTTAACACCTTCCGCCGGTCTGTTGTTATTTGTTTAGCTTTTTTGAGGGGATTTTAACGCGCATTTCGCGCTCCTGCGGCTCCACCAGGGTGGCAAGTGCGAACATGCCAGCATAGGCGAGGCCAGCGAGAACACCGCAGATCACAATAAATCTGATCAAACTTGGCACGAAATTGTTCCCAACGGCAAACGTTACTGTGTATTTGGCCTGCCCCAGCCAACACCCAAGCTTCTATATGGAAAAACAGCGGCGCAATAGCAAGTTATCGGCATGAGAATAGCCAAAATTTCAATCAAATTCGCGTTCGTCCCTCACCTGGACTTGACGCTTGGTTGTTTTTGAGGTGTTTGGCACACACACCCAAAACCGAAACCCGTGAAGAAGTCAGAAAACGAAAAAAACCGTGAGCACAGCATCAACTCAAGAAGTCAATCGCGCCGTCATTGCAGACCGTTCCAGCACCATCAGACGTGCCCTTGGGGGGCGTTCAATTGTATTGGTCGGCATTATGGGCGTTGGAAAATCAACCATTGGTAAGCGTCTTTCGCAATATCTTGATATTCCATTTGTCGACGCCGACAAGGAGATTGAAAAAGCCGCTGGCATGTCAATCGAAGATATTTTCGACCAATTCGGTGAAGAAGCTTTCCGTTCGGGTGAGAAAAAAGTTATCAAACGACTGATGGCAGAAGGCCAGAAGATATTGGCCACGGGGGGTGGTGCATTTATGAACGAGGATATTCGTTCTGATGTCTCCCACGGTGGCGTGTCCGTTTGGTTGAATGCTGATCTGGAAATCCTGATGAAACGTGTTCAAAGGCGCGCAAACAGGCCTTTGTTGAAAACCGAAGATCCCGAGGCCACAATGCAAGCGCTTCTGGACGAACGTAACCCTATCTACGCTTTGTCCGATATTCACATTGAATCACGCACCGTGTCCCGCGATGTTATCGCCGTGGAAGTTGTGGATGTCCTGGCACAACGCCTGCCGTCAATCGCCGAGGAGCGGGGCTGGAGTTAATGGCGCCCCGAGCTTTGGACGGTTCTGCCGACTGGCCAACAATTCAGGTCGATCTTGGTGATCGCAGCTATGATATTGAAATTGGTGATGGTGTTCTGGATACGATCGGTCAACGGGTAGCGGAGCTATTCCCCCACAGCCGTGCAGTTATCGTGACAGATGATAACGTGGGTGCCTTATATGGCAACCGGGTTCGCGCGTCGCTTGAAGGAAGCGGTATTGAACACGCAACGGTTTGCGTGGCGGCAGGCGAGCCCTCCAAGAGCTTTTCCACCCTGGAAGATGTTGTGACGCAGGTGCTGGACGCCGGCATGGAAAGGGGCGATGTACTGCTGGCCCTTGGTGGTGGTGTGATCGGCGACCTGGCCGGCTTTGCTGCCGGTATTATTCGTCGCGGCATCAAATTCATACAGGTTCCAACTTCCCTTTTGGCGCAGGTTGATTCTTCCGTTGGTGGCAAAACCGGTATCAACACAGCGCAGGGTAAGAACCTTGTTGGGCTTTTTAATCAACCGCAACTCGTTTTGGCTGATACGTCTGTGTTGGACACATTAACTGATCGGGAAATGCGGGCTGGATACGCCGAAGTTGCGAAATACGGCCTGATTGACCGCCCAGAGTTTTTTACCTGGCTGGAAGATAACTTTGAAGCGGTTTTGGCAGGTGGCTCTGCGAGAGCTCAGGCAGTTGCAACCAGCTGTCAGGCGAAAGCGAATGTTGTTAAGGCCGATGAATTGGAACAGGGCAGCAGAGCGTTACTCAATCTGGGGCATACATTTGGCCATTCGCTTGAAGCGGCGGTGTCTTACGACAGTCAACGCCTCGTGCACGGGGAAGGTGTCGCGATTGGCATGGTGCTGGCCCATGAATTTTCTGCAAGAATGAACCATTGCGGTCCGGAAGCTGCCGAGCGTCTTGTGGCCCACCTTGAAAAAGTCGGCCTGCCGACCCGCATTCAGGATATTCCGGGGCAGGATTTCACGGTTAAACAGCTTATGACCGCCATTGCGCAGGATAAAAAAGTCGAGCGCGGTGCTCTGACTTTTATTCTCACCCGGGGCATCGGTGAGAGTTTTGTGGCCAAGGATGTACCCGATAGCGCCGTGCGGGAATTTCTCGAACTAAAGCTGACGCATTAGGGTCATAACCTGCGCTCAATACCGACCTGCTTATGGGCAAATCCCGTTTTGAATTCAGAGTAACACCATTTAAGCTATCGTCTCAGGGCTTGCCTTCTATTTGGATATTCAAATGTTTACATCTATCTGGCTGTTGATCATCGCCATCGTGTTTTTGCTGGCGCTTTCCGCCTTCTTTTCGGGTTCCGAAACGGCCCTGACCGCCGTATCGCGGGCCCGTATCCACGCGATGGAAAAAGCCGGGAGCAGACGTGCCGCATTGGTGTCTCACCTCATCGGCATGCAGGAAAAGCTGATCGGTTCCCTATTGTTGTCAAACAATCTGGTGAATATTCTGGCATCGGCACTGGCGACCAGCGTTTTTATATCCCTGTTCGGTGAGCTAGGCGTGGTTTATGCCACGCTGGCGATGACCGTTCTGGTTGTTATTTTTGCCGAAGTCCTGCCCAAAAGCTGGGCGATTTCCAACACTGAAAGGTTCGCCCTGACGGTCGCTCCTTTCGTCAATGTTATCGTTAAGGTTTTCGGACCACTCACCAATATTGTAACCTTCCTGGTGCGGCGGGTTTTAAGTGTATTTGGGATCAACCTTGACGAGGATTCCTCGCCGCTCTCCGGTCATGATGAACTACGGGGCACCGTAGATGTGCTCAACCGGGACGGGGCTGTGGCGAAGGACGACCGGGACCGGGTCGGCGGGGTTCTCGACTTGCACGAGTTGGAGATCGAAGACGTCATGGTGCACCGCACCGTCATGGAAAGTATTGATGTGAACGACCCGTCGGACGAGCTTGTGGCGCAAATTCTGGCAAGCCCCCACACACGCCTTCCCGTGTGGCAGGATGAGACTGACAATATAATTGGCGTTATTCACGCCAAAGACATGCTGCGGGCGCTGGCTGCCAAGAACTATGACGTTAAAAAATTCGATGTTCGCAAAACCATGGTGGAGCCATGGTTCGTGCCGGAATCTACCACCTTACAGGATCAACTCAACGCCTTCCTGCGCCGTCAGGCCCATATCGCGCTCGTGGTTGATGAATATGGTGAGGTGGAAGGTCTGGTGACGCTGGAAGACATTCTTGAAGAAATCGTCGGTGAAATTGCCGACGAACACGACGAAGAAATCTCAGGCCTAGCCGCCCAGGTGGACGGATCCGTGATTGTTGACGGTACGCTGCCAATCCGCGACCTGAACCGGGCGCTGGACTGGGAACTACCCGACGAAGAGGCAACCACAGTCGCTGGCCTCGTTATCCACGAGGCACAGATGATCCCGGAAGAAAAACAAACATTCACGTTTCATGGAAAGCGGTTTGTTGTGCTGGGGCGCGAGAAAAACCGGATTACGCAGTTGCGGATACGGAATGTGAATGGGTGAGGGGGTTATGGTGGTGCAGTTATTGTAACGTAACATCGGTATTGCTGATAATGGAGGAAGCGAGCTATTCAGTAGTTTTCTGATACAAGAAGAGATTTGAGTAAGCGGCCATTTAAATTTGAGTAGTTGAAGATTTCGAATAGGTGCTCGACTCTTTACGTTTCAGATTTGGGATTGTCGCAAACAGGTGCACTGGCCTATGAAAACTATTGTGTAGGCGCGGAAATATTTGTGCAGGAATGGCTTGTTCACCATGGCGGGGCATTTTCCTGAATTCCTGACCGAGTACTGCGCTGAATGTTATGCCAAGTTCTGTAAACCTCGAGAACTGTGTGTGGCAGGAAATGGAAGATGGCAGGGCCGATGTCACCCCAATCGTGATGAGCCACCCAGTGTATGAGTGTCAGCACTGCAGCTCCCCACACCATAGCGGCGACGCCGATATGGCAGTGCCATTTCATAAGTCATCGTGGCCACTAGTGATTTCTAAAAAGCATGGCTAACGGCGTAACCATCATCGCGATAATCATGAAACGTACGGCAAACTTCCCTGTTGGATGAAACAACCTGTGGGCTGTCGTTGCACCTCCCGATGTCAAAACCAGCATCAAGGGAATAGCAGGCAGTGCCGGAGTGGCCCAGAAAAACCACGGGCAGTTCAATGCCTATTTCATGGCCTTCATTGAATAATTCCTCTTGGGCTCATGAATCCCGTTTCGTGCTTAAGAGATGCTTTAAATTCGGCGGATTTTCAGTTTGGTTTTCAAGTCTGTACGACAAAACGCGTGTAGGAAGCAGGTTTGCTCGGAAATATCGAGCATTTCGCGGGCAACTTCATCAGACTCAGAAGTTTCCAGATAAACGTGGGTCTCAATGGGGTCTGCTTCTCCGGCCTTGCCGGTGCCGCCAGACGCGCCGCCCAGGCTAAAATGCGTGTCTTGTACAATGCGGTAATCGGGCAGGTCGAGTTTTAACATTGACACAAAGCGCCCAAACTGGGTCATGAAGCAAAATGCGATACCGGCGCTGATAAGTGTGTTTGCATCGGGCGCTCGACCGTCTTCAGAGCTCAGCAATCGAAATGACGTCCCGTAGGGGGAATATTGCATCTGCTGGATATCTTTGATCCCGTCTTCGCGAAGTGTGGCGACAGCGCCAATATTCAAACGGCGGTCCTGCTCATCAGCCAGACTTCCCGCGTTTGTCGCGGTTCCCAATACAACGTCTTTTTTAGGTGTTGGGCCCACGGGTTCCATCAGGGTGACATTGCTGAGTTCAGCCATTGATTTGGTAAATTGGTCGCCCGGGTCCGGGAACAGGGTTGAATCTAATTCAGCAACCTTTGCCGTTGTAAGTTCATTTCCGTTTTTGCCGAGCTTGAAAAGACTCTCAAGCTGACCGCGCATCAGCCCGTTCAGGGGAGAGGCGTAGGTTGCGCGGATAAGAAACTCATTTAATTCCGCATCGCCAAGATCACAGTCGATCTCAACCTGAAGATCGATGTTTTCGGCCCCACCCACCATGGTCCGTTTCGGCATCGACCCTTTCATGGTGTAATAATTGTCCTGAATAAGCTTCAACTTGCGGATATCGACACCCTCGGTTTGTGCCAGCGCCAGGATTTCATTCATGAAGCTCGCCGCCATTCCGCAGGACAAGAAGGCTAATGGACAAGGCGCCGCGTCATGTCCGTTCAGATATGGGCCCTCGTCAGAAACCAATCGCCAGGTTCGCCCCGTCAGTGCGGACCGAACAAGTGCCTCTTTCTGGAATCCGCTGAGCGACCGTACCCAGGTGCGCAATGCGTCACCTTTACGGTTTTCAGGAGCGTCGATCGTGACCTCGTCTGCATTCGCCAGTTGAAAGAAGGGGGCGACATCGCTGGCACCAATAATGTTTTCACCAAGCGCAGCCATGGGAATATCCTTTAATCTTTAGACTATGAGACCATCTTTTGGCCCCGGGAATTGGGGGGTGTGCTTTACAGCGTTTCTTCAAGTTCCTGTGCCGAGACGAGATAATAGTTTCGACCGGCTGCGTTGATTTCCAGATCAGCCATGGCGCGCAGGGATCTGGCTTTCATTGATATCGCAGTTTTCGCATGTTCCTCAGCGGCGATGAGATGGTCCACCAATTCGAGTGCCCATTGGTGGTCACCGCTTGTCTGTGCGTTTTGGGCGGCTTCGAGTAATTTGTCCGCACCGCCTACAAGTGCCATCATCCGTTGCGCCGATTGTGCGGGGGTCATCCGGGCAAGGTTCGTCGGGTTGCCGTCAAACCAGCCAAGTGTGCCCGCGAAGTAGGATCGTACCGACCATGAGACTTTCCCGTAGAACTCTTTCAGGTGCGGTTTACCTGCCAATTCGTCCGGCAAGCGAACGGAATGAGCAAGCTCGTCCGGGTTGAGTTGCTTATTCATGCCCGCGGCAGTTTGCGAAACTAAATAACGAATGGCCTCGCGATAATCTGTCAGGACTTCTTGTATTTTTGTGGCATTGGTTATCGGCAGCGTGTGGCCAGGTGCTAAAATGGCCGCGTTAAATGACAGCAGCAAATCCATTGTATCTGCCCACGCATCATATTCGCGGTAAGGCGTGCCACGCAGCGCATAGAGATTTGGGAATGACGAATAGAAATTATCACCACAAAAGAGAATTTTGTGGTCGGCGAACCAGACAACGATATGGTCCGGCGTCTCACCCGGCGCTTTTACCAACTCCAGTTCCAGTCCATAGCGTTTAATTTTTGTACGCTCTTCACTCATGAAAACCGTGGGGGGAATAAAACCCGCCCCCATGCCTTCAAGGGGGCGTTTGCCGGGACCGACTCCAAGACTCACCCGTTCCTCGGGATAGGACAGGCCGAAGCCAAATTGGCGTTTGGTACGCGCCATCATGGCTTTTATCGGGGTCGGTCGCGACTGGTCCACGCCCACCATATCGGTGGCGAATTCGTCATGGGCGATGATTTCCGGGGAACCACCGTCTGCAAAGACTGTCGCGCCACTGATGTGGTCCCGGTGTGAATGGGTGAATATAATAGTCTTTATCGGCTTGTCGGTGATCTTGCGGAATTCGGCCAATATATTTTCAGCCGCTTTAGTTGTCTCTGTCGTATCAATGATAACCAAACCATCATCACCGATCAGCATGTAAACATTAGAGGCAGCAAAACCGACGGCGCCATGGACATTTGGTGCGAGCTCGACGACATGTTTGGGAAATTGTGCGTCTTGGGCAAGCAGTTCGGGATGAGCGCTCATTGTTTAACCTGTTCTACTGTTTCACTATTCATTTCTTGGGAACTTTGGACCGTATAGCTGACAAGATCGCTTACGGTCAGCTTGGTATTGCGGGTCTCAAAAGTCTCGATATATTCAATCATCGTATTGGAGTGTTCCCGCATCATGCCTTCAGCGCGTACCGCGTCGCCCTGCACAATCGCTTCGTAGATGATGCGATGTTGGGAATTCCCGATTTTCAGCCGCAGGATCGATTTTTCGATGTCCTTGTTGCCGCTAATTGAATCGCGATCAAAGACCATGGAACCGGCCGCCAGCATCGGAAGATGGCTGATCTGACCGCACGTAAACTTGACGTAGTCATTTCCACAGCCGTCCAGAATAGCGGAATGAAATTCAACGTTGGATGCATGCATTTCGCGGATAATCGCGTCGTCCAGACGTCCCATATTGGTCAAGCTGTCCATTTGCAGGACCGCTTGGTTCATTTTATCAAGGCTGTCCTTCTGATTGTCCCGTTGAGCCATTAATCTTGCTGCGAGGCTTTCCAGATGGCCGCGGACCTGAACCGCTTGCCTTATGTCATCGACGGAAATCCCTTCAATGACATAACCGCGACCGTCACCTTTGCGGATCATGCCTTCCTGTTCCAGTCGGCGTAGAGCCAGCCGAACCGGTGTGCGTGAAACATTGTGCCAATCGCACAGTTTGGCCTCCGTGATGCGGGCGCCATGTTCCAACGTACCTTCGATAATGTCCTGGCGAATGGTATTCGCCAATTCGATGTCGATCGAGCTCATTTTACCTCCAAAGTAGCACCCATTCTAGAAAACGGGATCCCAAAGTCAACAATTTGGGATCCAGAATTTGGCCATTTTTCCATTTTTGCACAGATCACGTGAAATTTTTCTTGATATGGGATCCTGATTATGGTTTCCTGTATACGAACATGAGTGTGCTGGTATTAACATTAGAATATTTGGGATCCCAAATATCCATCCAGGACACAATATTAACTCGGGAGGAAGTTATGAAATCACTGAAACACCTTACCTTTGCACTGACCCTTGGCGTTGTGTCTTTGGGTGCAAATCTACAGGCTTCTGCTGAAGAGTTATCTGTCGCGACTTTCGTTCCACCCCAACACCACAGCAATACGATCATGTTCAAATGGTTTGGTGAGGAAATTGCAAAGCGGTCGGGCGGCAGCCTTACCATGAAGCTCTACCCTGCTGGTCAGCTGGGTGCCGGTCCGGTGCAGCAATACAAGCGGGCGGTCGAAGGTGTTGGTGACATCACTTTTGGCGTTGCCGCTTATACGCCGAAGATTTTCCCGAAAACCATGCTGGCGATTTTGCCCGGAAAGGCGTCCACGGCGGATGAATCCACCAGAAACATCTGGGCGAGTTTCGACAAGCATTTTGCTGACGAGTTTTCCAACGTGAAAGTTCTTGCTGTTGGAACCGTCGCAGGCAGCCTGCTGGCTGCAACCCGCGATGTTTCCACCATGGAAGGTTTGAAAGGTGCCAAGCTAGTGCCATTTGCCGCCATGACAACACCGATTGTAGAAGCCCTTGGCGCTGTTCCGGTACAAATGCCGGTAACTGAAATGTACACCGGATTGAGCACAGGCACGATCGACGCGACAACCGCTTCCTATAACAACCTCACCCCACCGTGGAATTTTTGGGACGTTGCCAGCCATGTGGTTGAAAACGTTCCGGTCAGTTTCGCCGTCACCTATGCGATCATGAATAAAGAACGCTACGAAGGTCTTTCTGCGGAGCATAGGAAAATCATTGACGAAGTGGCAGGCCTGCCGATGTCGTTAAAACTGGCAGAATCATTTGATGGTGCCGACGAACGGTCCAAAAAAATGCTCGCGGGCGCGGATAAAAAATACGAATGGATCGTGGTCTCCGACGAGGAGCGCGCCAAAATGGACGCCGCCGTATCCATGGGATTGGAAACCATTTTTGCAGATTACAAAAGCCGTGGCGTCGAAGATGCCCAGGAAATTTATAAGGCACTCAATCGGTAAAACTTGATGGACTCCTTGCGCTCACAAGACGGGCGCGCGTGGCAATGAACTAATTCCAGACCTAGAATGCGAGCTTCCCAATGGCGGTGATTACCCCAACCAACAAATCAGTCGAATCCCTTGAAGGGCTTCACTTGTACCACGGCGGTATCTCGAATTGTTCCATGCGCGTGCGCATGACGCTCATCGAAAAAGGCCTGCCCTGGACGAGCCACCACATTGATTTGAAGAAAAAGGAGAACATCTCCGACGAATATTTTGGCATCAATCCAAACGGCCTGGTGCCGACCTTGGTTGACGGCGGTGTTGTTCACATCGAGTCTAACGACATTATTGATTATATTGATGAATCATACCCTGAACCTTCCCTGCGGGCGTCTGACAATGAAGCGGAAATGATGGAATGGTTGCATCTGGCCGCTGCAATCCATGTCCCTGCCTGTAAGCCATACGTCTATGCCTATAAGATTGCACCAAAACTCAAAAAAACTGCCGCGGAACAGCAAAAATACGACGAGCTTCAAAAGAACGAGGAGTTGAAGAACTTCCACTCCAAACACGCGGGTAACAAAGAGTTCAGCACCAGCGACCTGGACAAGGCAAAGGCGATCCTCGGCGCCTGTTTCGCAAAACTGGAAATGACCTTGGACGGACGAAAATGGATTATGGGCGATCAATTCACGCTTGCTGATATTTCGTGGATTCCGCTGTATTTCGTGCTCCTTGGTTGCGGTTATCCCTTCGATAAATTTCCGAATATCACCCGGTGGGCGGCGGCCTTTGAAGGCAAAAAAAGCTATCAAGAGGGCGTGCTTAAATGGTGCCCGGATTTCTCCAAAGTCTGAATTTAAAAGAGCCGCACCTGTGTCAAACGAGCAAACCTTTCCTAAACTGATTGCCCTGCTGGATAAGGCCTTGGTGCGGGTTTCTTTGATCTGCGGTGGCGCAACGTTAGTTTTCATGACGGCGTTTTCCGTCTGGAACGTTCTGGTCATGCGCAAAGCGTTGAATTCGCCAATTACGGGTGCGGAAGACCTGTTGATTTTATCCCTTGTGGTGATTGTGGCGCTATCGGTTCCACTGGGCGCACGAACGGGTGCTCACATCGAAATTGAAGTTTTGGAATCGAGCATGTCGGCGGCATTCGCCAAATGGTCGATGATCTTCGTCAAAGCGCTCGGCACCGTGCTCCTCGTTTTTATGGCATGGCGACTTTGGCATGCGGCGCAAAGTGCGGCGCGGTTTGGTGAATCAACCCAGCAACTGCTGATTTCGTTTGAACCGTTCTACTACCTGCTCGCGGTTTCCATGGCGTTTTATTCCATCGTCCTGACGCTCGACATTTGGCAGATGGTGCGGTCGCACAAAGTGGTTCCCCTCAAGATTAGTGGTGAACCCCTATGATGAGCATGACGCTTCTTGGTTTGCTGGGGCTTTTGACGCTTTTTATCCTTCTAGCTTTGCGGATGCCGGTAGCACTGTCGATGCTGGGGGTCGGTTTCGTTGGGACAATCATCGCCAACGCCAATAAATTCATGACCGTTGGCATGGCCTCCGACCAGGCATGGGCGCGGGGCTGGAAAATTGCCTATTCCAACCTTGCGGGTGAAACATTCGAGGCATCTTCAAACTTCAACCTGCTCGTTATCCCCATGTTCGTTCTCATGGGAAACCTTGCGGGTGTATCGGGCATGTCCAATGATCTATTTACAGCGGCCTATCGCTGGATGGGTCATTTGCGGGGCGGCCTCGCTTCCGCGACGATTGCGGCATGTGCTGGTTTTGCAGCCCTTTCCGGCTCATCGTTGGCGTCGGCCGTGACCATGGGGCGTGTCGCCCTTCCTGAGATGAAGCGTTATAATTATGCTGACAGTCTTTCTACGGGGTCGGTGGCTGCGGGTGGGACGCTTGGTTTTCTGATCCCGCCGTCGGCCGGGATGATCATCTATGCGGTGCTGACCGAACAGTCGATTGGGCGGTTGTTCATGGCGGGGGTAATCCCCGGTATCATTCTCACGTTTCTTTTCATCGGCGCAATATATCTGGTAGTGACTCGAACGCCGGAAGCTGGTCCGCCGGGTGATCGCTCAAGCTTTGCTGAACGAATGGCATCACTTGCTCGCGCCGCACCAATTGTAGGCGTTGTGCTTGTCACCATCGGCGGCATGTACACCGGGTTCTTTACACCCGTTGAAGCGTCGGCTGTTGGCGCGTTTTTAACATTTTTGGTGGCCGCTTGGCGGCGGTCATTATCACTACAGACAATGGGCACGGTCATACTCCAGACAATGAATGCAACGGCGACGGTCTTTCTTATCATCATTGGCGCATTTGTATTTATTCCGTTTATGTCGCTGACGGAACTTCCCGCCAACATGGTAACGCTCCTCACGTCCCTGCCCATCGGAGATACGGGAATCCTGCTCATCATTATTGCGGCCTATATGTTTCTTGGCATGTTCCTGGAATCCATGGCCATGCTGGTCCTGACCATTCCCGTTGTTATCCCGATCGCGATGGGCCTGAACTGGGACCTCATCTGGTTCGGTATTATCGTCGTTATCGTGCTTGAAATGGGCATGATCAGCCCGCCGGTCGGGATCAATGTATTCATCGTCAAATCCATCGCACCCGACGTACCCATGAGCCAGATCTTTCGCGGTATCTGGCCGTTCTGGTTCGCCATGGCTGCGATGATCGGCCTGCTTATTCTATTCCCGCAACTTGCGCTTTATCTGCCGCAAACGTTTGTTGGCTAACAGCGCACTGCAAAAGGAGAAGCCTTATGGACACTAAAACACAGATCAAAACGCTACAGCACTTTATCGGTGGCGAATGGGTTGATGCGGAAGGCGGTGGCACTTTTGAGGTGCTGAACCCGATGGATGACAGCGTTTACGCCTATGCCGCAAAAGGCACCGGCAATGATATGCGTAAGGCAATCGCGGCGGCGAAAGGTGCGTTCCCGGAATATAAGGAAACAACGCCCACTCAACGCGAACGCTGGTTATTGCGCGTTGCTGAAATTATGGAGGAACGGAAAGATGAACTGGTGAATTGCCTGATTGATGAAATCGGATCACCCATCAGTAAAGCCATGTTCGAATTCACCAAGGGCCTGGCCATGGTGCGGGCGGCCGCGGGCCTGTGCCGTAACGTGCGTGGTGAAACCATCCCCTCCGACGCACCGGGCAAATTTTCCATGACAATCCGGGAGCCCTTAGGTGTGGTTGCCATTATCACACCGTTCAATGTGCCTTTGATCAAGAACACGCGGCTTGTCGCCAACGCGCTTGCTGTTGGAAACACTGTCGTTCATTTGCCGTCGGAATTAACGCCAAATTTGACGCTTCTTTGCGCAGAAATATTCTCGGAAGCCGGGTTCCCTCCCGGTGCTTACAACGTTGTGACCGGAATCGGGGCGGAGATTGGCGATGATTTGACCGGCAGCAAAGATGTCAACTTCGTCTCCTTCACCGGGTCAACTGTCATTGGCCAACACATCAATGAAATATGCGCAAAAAACAAAACACCGAATACGCTGGAACTGGGCGGCAAGAGCGCAACGGTCGTATTGGCCGATGCTGACCTTGATGCGGCAATGCCACTCGTTGCCAGATCAATCTTCATGTTCGGCGGTCAGCTCTGCATCGGTTCAAGCCGTTTTTATGTGGAGCGCCCGATTTACGATGAATTCGTCAAACGCTTCTCGATGATCGCATCCAAGGCACCAATGGGCGACCTTCGCGACCCCAGCACGGTTGGGGCTCCAATCATTTCAGAACGTCAAAGAAATCGGGTGAAAGATCACCTTGAAAATGCGGTCGCCAAGGGTGCCACCATCGCAGCAGGTGGCGAATGGGACGGCAATCGATGTCGCCCAACCATTTTGACGGATGTGACCGAAGATATGACGGTTTGTAAAACCGAGACCTTTGGGCCCGTCACCGCAATCTATCCGGTTGATAGCTACGAGGAGGCGCTTGAGAGAGCCAATGATTCAGAGTTTGGCCTTTCCTCTGCAATTTTCACTAAAAACCTCGACCGAGCCTTGCATTTTGCCAAAAATATCAATGCTGGCATGTGCCACGTCAACGGTCCTACCGTACATGATGAGGCGCACGTACCCTTTGGCGGCAATGGCGAATCGGGCGTTGGTCGTGAAGGTACAGACGCCGACATGGAAGCGATGACCGAACTTAAATGGGTAACAATTCAGCTATGACGTTCACACTTTATCATCACGGTTCATCGGTTTGTGCCGCCAAAGTGCGCTTTGCTATGGCCGAAAAGGGAATGGAATGGGACGGGGTCTATATCGATATTCTAAAGGGCGAACAGTTTGAGCCTGATTATCTCAAACTCAACCCCAAGGGTGTGGTCCCGACACTCGTCCACGACGATCTGGTGATCCCTGACAGTACGGTGATCATCGAATATCTCGATCAGATTTCACCGGAAACGAATATTCATCCAACCGACCCGTGGGAACGGGCGCAGGTTCGTTACTGGACGAAAGCTGTCGATGAAGATCTGCATCCGGCCTGCGGTGCCGTTACGTTCGTATGTTCTCATCGACATACTGTGCTGCGTAATTTGGGGCCGGAGGGGGCGGAGAAATTTCTCGCCTCAACGCCGGAGTTTTCGGTCACAGCAGACTGGAACACGAAGAAGGATATGTTCGTGCGCTATGGATTTGAAGCGCCGGAAGCACCGGAAAAAGTAAAGCTTTACGATAATTACCTGAAAAAAATGGACAAGGCCCTTGAAGAGAACGACTGGCTTGTTGGCAACAGGTTTTCAGTCGCCGACATTTCTCTGGCTCCTTATGTGAATCGCCTGGCCATGATGTCCATGCGCGGCATGTGGGAAAATGGTCGCTTGCCAAACGTTGAAAACTGGTTCGCTCGTATCGAAGCGATGCCGAACTTTCAAAAGTGCCTGATCGAATGGGTGCCTGACCATTTAACAAATGATCTACGCGATAACGGCGCCAAAACCTGGCCCGAAGTTGCAAAAATTCTTGAAATTAAGATTTAAATGAAGGAGTAAATTATGGGCCGATTGGATGGAAAAACGGTGGCGATCACCGGTGCTGCACAGGGTATTGGTGCTATCATGGCAAAACGCATGGCCGAAGAAGGTGCCAACGTTGTCGTTACCGACATTTTGGACACCGATGCATGCGTTTCCGCGATCAAGGAAAATGGCGGCACGGCGATGGGCATGTCTGTCAACGTGACGTCAGACGATGAACTAGCAGGAATGGTTGCAGCAACGGAAAAAGAGTTCGGTGCGCTTAACATTCTCGTGAATAACGCATCGATCTTCACAGCGCTTCAACCAAAGCCGTTTTTTCAGATCGACAACGACGAATTCGACAAGATCATGACGGTTAATTGCCGTAGCGTGCATCAGGCCACCAAAGCGGTTCTTCCCGCGATGGTCCGGGCGGGCGGCGGTAAAATAGTCAACATCGCTTCCGGCACGTTTTACTATGGCCCTCCGGGTCTTTCTCACTACACGGCATCCAAAGGCGCTGTCATCGCGCTGACCCGCTGCCATGGTCGCGAGTTGGGTGACAAAAACATTCAAGTCAACGCCATCGCACCCGGGTTAACCGAAAGCGAGGGTATGCAGGGACACACCGGGTTTGACCCAGCGCGCGCACCAACCGTCGCTTCCCGTTCCATCAAACGCGATATGTTGCCAGAAGACCTGCTTGGGTCGTTGATGTACCTCATCACGCCCGACAGTGATTTTGTCACGGGTCAAACCATCAACGTCGATGGTGGCAAAATCAACCTCTAGGATACGCTGAGAACATGGCCGCCCGCAATAATATCCTGTTTATCATGTGCGACCAGCTGCGTTGGGACTATCTGTCCTGCGCGGGACACAATACGCTTGAAACCCCAAACATTGACACCCTGGCGAAACGGGGTGTGTTGTTCTCCAATACCTATTGCCAGTCACCCATTTGCGGCCCAAGCCGCATGAGTTTTTATACCGGGCGGTACGTTTCGTCCCATGGCGCGACGGCTAATTTCGTTCCCTTGCGTATCGGCGAACGCAACATCGGTGACCATCTCAAGCCGTTAGGCGTTCGCCCGGTGCTGGTCGGAAAAACTCACATGGTTGCCGATAATGAAGGCATGGCGCGGCTTGGTGTTGACCCGGAAAGCCAGATTGGTGTGCACCATCGCGAAGCCGGGTTTGAACCCTATGAACGTGACGATGGCGTCCATCCCGAAGCCATGGTTAAACCGGATTTAGCGTATAATAAATATCTGAAAGACAAGGGCTACGCAGACACACACAACCCCTGGCACTGGAGCGCTAATTCAGTGGACACGGACGATGGCGTTCGTACCGGCTTCTTCAATGACATCGCGGACAAGCCCGCGCGGGTGGCAGAAGAGGATTCCGAAACACCCTATATGACACGGCGGGCGATCGAGTTTCTTGAAGAAGATGACGGTGAGATTCCCTGGCTGCTTCACCTTTCCTACATCAAACCACATTGGCCCTATATCGCGCCCGCTCCTTATAACACGATGTATGGAGTTGAAGATGTACAAGACGCGATTCGGTCAGATATTGAACGGGAAGACCCTAACCCGCTAGCGAAACTGTTTATGGACCGTGTGGGCGGTAAAACCTTCTCCAAGGACGATGCACGAGAAACAGTCATCCCGACCTACATGGGGCTAATCAAACAGATCGACGATCAACTTGGCGTGCTGTTTTCCTATATGGAAGATAAAGGCCTGATGGACGACACCATGATCGTCTTCACCGCGGATCATGGTGATTATCTTGGCGATCACTGGATGGGGGACAAGGATTTCTTCCACGACCCTGCCGTCAAGGTCCCGTTGATAATCGCCGATCCTGACCCGGCCTGTGACCAAACGCGCGGTACGCAAAGTGACGCGCTGGTGGAGGCAATTGACCTGCTCCCCACATTCGTTGAACGCAGCGGTGGGTCTCCGGCAGAGCATATTCTTGATGGCCGCTCGCTCATGCCTCTCCTTAGGGGTGAGAAGGTGGAATGGCGCAATTACGCCATTAGTGAATACGATTATTTCCAGCAGGCGTGGTCACCGACAACTGGGCGCAAGCCACTCGATTGTCGCAGCTATATGGTTGCCAGCGATGAATGGAAGTACATTTTTGCACCCGGCTTTCCCCCGATGCTGTTCGATCTGAAAAATGACCCAAACGAATACATTGATCTGGGGCGTTCACCCGATCACGCGGATGAACGGGCATCCATGCATAACGCGCTGGCTGACTGGTCACTGCATTACCGACAACGGGAAACGGTAACCGAAGACCGCGCAAACCACATGGTGGGTATCGAAGACAAATTTGGCGTCCTGATTGGATATTGGGACGAGGAGGATGTGAAAGAACCGGCCCGTGCACCGCAATGGCCTGAGACTTCATGAATGAACTGTGGTGGCGCGCTGCCACCGAACGACGATGCTGCCATTTCGGCAGCGGTTAAAAGGGAGAAGAAAATGTCATTAAAACAGATTGCATCCGCGCTGGCCGTCAGCGCAAGCATGCTGGTAACCAACGTAAACGCACAGAGTGTAATTTCGGCGGAAACCGGCCCTCCAGGAACCGTGCCTTATACTGCCATGACAGTGCTTGCAGAAATTGCAGCAGCGGAAAAAATCGCGAACTTTCAGGTTGCCGATAGCCAGACCGCAACCAATGCCATTCAGAACGTGGCGGAAGGTAAATCCGATATTTCGGTAGCCCCCTTGATCCTGACGTTCCTGCTGTCGAGGGGTGCGGGTCCATACGCAAAACTCGGCAAGGAAAAAGGTGCCGAACTCGCAAGCAACCTGCGCGTGTTGCACACCTATAACTACGGCGGCTTCGGGCTCTACTCTTATAACAGTTCGAACGTCAAAGGCTGGGATACCGTTAACGGAAAAACCATTCTTAATGGACCACCGCGCGGCGGTGCGCTGACCAACGGTCGCGGAATTCTGACCCTCGTATCCGGTGCCAATGAAGGCAAGGAGTACAAGGGAATTCAGGTCAACTGGGGTCAGATGCCGAAAACCATTTCTGATGGTTCCGCTGATGGCATGATGCTGCCGGTCACTTTCCCGGATGTCCGCATTACGCGCGCGCTGGCCGCTGGCGATATTACGCTGTGGTCTGTTCCAATAGATAAATGGGAATCGCCTGGAATGCAGAAATACATCAAAGGCCCGGGCACTGCCGGCCTTGTATTCGACCTCAAAGACCTGCCCCCTCAAAAGGGCTTGAAGATCGTCAGCGAAGACGGTGTATGGCGCAGCCCAACGACTGTCGGTGCTGAAATTGTTAATAAAAGCATGGACTTCGAAACAGCAAAGGCCTTAACAGCGGCAGTGATTGCGAACGTCGATACCTTCCTCACCAAAGCCCCTTACATGAAAACAACGAATGTGGGGTCCATCGCCTTTGGAATGTGCGGTGCTGTACCGGTTAAATATCATCCCGGAGCAGTAGCGGCATACGAAGAGGCCGGAATGACCATTCCCGACTGCGCCAAGCCATAAATTCACACAACGTGTAACTTCAGGGGCCATGGCTGACCCATGGTTCCTTTCGTGAATTCAAGCGGGGTACCGAGATGTCAAAAGCGCAGGAAGCGCCTGTAGAAGCGACGGGATTTGCCACCCGCGCGGTCTATTGGCTCGCGGTTGCGCTGGTCATTATCGGCATGGTCAACGCCATGCCGGGCATTCCCGGTTTTGACCAATGGATCAAAGACGTGAGCGGCGATCCCTATTTCAGCATTCGGAAATTCCCGTTCGAATATTACTATCCCTTCGCCTTTGCCTTGATGATGCTTATCGTCACTCTGCAACACTCAATCTGGCGGGAGTGGAGAGACCGCTCCAAATTGCGGCGTGCATTTGGGCTCTTTATGGACCTCGCCCTGATCGGCATGGCGGTAACCATATCGATCACCTATCTCGCCGAAATAGAATCCGTATGCATTATCGATCAGATCACCGGGGAGCGGGCACGCCTGATTGCCGAAAGCCTGGAGATCGAGAAGGAAAATGCTATCCTGTTCGGGCTGCCGGAACCCACATCCGTGGACGATCCGCAATGCCTCAATTCAACCGGCGGCTGGCTGGTGCTGATCGTTGGCGTCGCCATTGCTGTGTTCCTTGCCTACAACGTCAAGGTCTGGGGCCTGCCGCTTGTTCTGGTCGCCATTCTGGTGGCTGCCTACACGCTCATCACGGTCCTTGTATGGTATTTTTACGGTGTCGAAGACATTAACAAATATCTGGTTACGAAGATTGGAGGTGAACCGCGACTGCTATCTGACGGCAGGCCGCGAGTGCATGACATACTGACTAACAATGCGTCGGGTCTCCTGGGCCGTTTCATGGACATCATCCTCAACGAAATTTTCCCCTATCTGATTTTGGGGGCAATGTTTGGTGCGTCGGCTGGTGGGCGATCCTTGATCAAAGTCGCATTTCGCTGGACAAGGCATTTGCGTGGCGGCCCGGCCCATGCGGCGATTGTTTCGTCTGCCATGTTTGGAACAATATCCGGTGGGCCAATCGTCAATGTTTTATCCACCGGTGTGTTGACGATACCCATGATGATCAAACGGGGCTTCTCGAAAGTTTTTGCCGGTGGCATGGAAGCCGCCGCCTCTTCGGGTGGCTCCATCATGCCGCCGGTCATGGGTGTTGCCGCCTTCATTCTAGCTGCACTTACTGGCGTGCCCTACAGCGAGGTCATCATCGCCGCCGTATTACCAGCCGTGGCGTATTTTGCGTGCCTGTTCCTGTCGGTCGTGTTTCAAGCGCGCAAACAGGGGATCACGGCCATTGGGGAATTGACCGAAGACATGCATATGGGGCGCCAGGATATCTACAATCTTGTGATGATTTTCCTGCCGATCCTGATCATCCTGTTTTTGTTATTGACCAGCAAAGAGAACGTCGGATGCGGGGTATTTGGCTGGTTGTTTGGCGCCGAACGGATATTCACTGAAAGTGGTGCCTGTCAGGTACAAAGCCTGCCGTGGCTTTTGCAACTGGTTCGAAATGCGGCCGGGGACGCAGGTAGCGCGGGCTGGTGGGCGGTTGTGGCTCTGTGTTTTGCCCTCTTTCTCGATCCGGAACTGAGGACTCGGCCATCGAAGCTTCTGGATTCCTTCGCCAATGCCGGGCAGATGATCTCAACCCTCTATCTGATGTTTCTGGCGGTATCGATCATTGACTTCTGCTTGAAGTTTACAGGCGTTCCGTTCTTCATTTCACTTGATGTTTTGCAGTGGCTCCAAAGCCTCAATCTCGGTGCAGGCGGCTCGGAAGTATTTCAATTCATCGCATTATTTGTAACGATGCTGCTGGCCATATTGTTGGGCATGGGCATGCCCGCTGTTCCCGCATACATCAATGTGGCCCTGTTGATGGGGCCGGTTCTGGCGGGGCTGGGCATATCTATCTTTGCGGCCAATATGTTCATTTTCTATTTCGCCGTTGCATCGGCCATTACGCCGCCGGTGGCACTGGCTGCATTCGCTGCTGCTTCGATCACCAAAGCCGAACCCATGTCGACGGGATTCTCCGCCGTGCGTTCCGGCATCGTAATGTTCATCATTCCATTTGTTTTTGCGCTCTATCCGGAATTGCTGCTCATTGATGCCGCGGTAATTGATCCGAAATCACAAGGTACGGCTATTGAATATTTGCCCGGTTACGACGGGCAGGTCTATTGGGGAGCGATGCTCTGGTTACTGGCTCGACTAGGCCTCGCGCTCTATCTCATTGCCAGTGCCTTGGCTCAGTTTGACCGAAGTCGGTTGGCGCTCTGGGAGGTCGTATTGCGATTGGTTTTGGCGGCGCTGATCATGATCGGAAACCCCGCCATCCACGGTATTGCAATCGTCGCTGCTCTCGGCTGGTTATTGATCCATTACAAAGCGAACCGAAGAATAAAGAACGAGAGCACAGAAACAGGTATTGATCCGCCCTTGAGGGCCGCAACGGATTCAAATCTGTAACGAATTCGCGTAGAAGCTGATTGGCAGGTTTTTATATTATCAGAATACGCAGACATACCATGTCGAAATCGCTCGAAGTGGCAATCGATCAATATACCATCCCTGTGGTTTTTATGCACGGATTACCGAGATCATTCAGTTGGATGTACGTTTAACCGATAGTACATTTACATTGAACGTATCAATCTTACAGAAAGTCAATCGACAATATTTCAAGGTCTGCTACCCATCTTTGTTACTTGCAGATCCGCCGCAACTTTGACAATCATCGTGATGGGAATGGCACCTTGCCACCCCCAGCTCATCCAATATTTCAATTCCTGCTCGGCGACGAACGGCCGCTTCGATGGTCCTGCAGGCAACTTCAGTTCTCGTACGAACGACGGCATTAGGCTGCAAATAACATCGAAGAGGTCTTAAGCTGGTAATGGTTGAACGTCTCTGCTGAGCACGTTTTTAACAAACTGTTAGTGTCGCTGGGGCACCTGAAATTTACGGGGAGATCACTCATTGCCAGTCTCCCAGACCCTGGGCTATTAATTCGATCCATATGGAGGCCGCGACTTTAAATCCGCAGGCGATAACAAAAATGACAAACACTGCTCATTCTGGCCGCGAGGCTGGTGCGGACCGCTTATTTCGCCGGACATCTTCCGTTGATCCCCATGTCGGACTGGGCGCGATTGCCCGTATCACGCGAATGGCATTTCGCTACCCGTTGCGCGCGGGGCTGGCATTGGCCGCAACGGTGGCCGCAGTTTTGATGCAATTGTCGATCCCTGTTATATTGGGGCGCGCTGTAGATCGAGCCCAAGCTGTAGCCGAGGCGAAAGCCGAACCAGAAACCCTCTACCGGATTGCATTACTCTTGTTTTTGGCAAGCGTTGCGCGGGGGATATTCACGCTGATTCAGAATTACTCCGCTGAATCTGTGGGGCATTTGATGGCGCGCGATATTCGCAATGCTGTTTACGGAAAAATCCAGAACCTTCCATTCTCATTCCACGACCGCACCCATTCGGGGGATCTTATCACGGTCGGGATGTTAGACCTTGAGGGTGTCCGGATGTATTTTTCGACCGCACTGGTGCGCACGGTTCTGCTCGGCCTGTTGATCGGGCTCGGTGCGACGCTATTATTGTCTACCAATCTGACACTGGGTCTGCTGGCGTTGTCTTTCGTGCCTTTCGCAGGATGGCGCAGCACGGTAATGCGACTGGCTCTGCGTCGAACCTGGCTGGTGTTACAGGAACGGTTAGGGGTTCTCAGTCAAGTGATGGAGGAAAACCTTGCCGGGATTCGCGTTGTTCGGGCGTTTGCCGCGTCAGAGCATGAAATAACAAAATTTGAGGCCGCATCGAAATCGGCGCTGCAACTCAGCCATGAAAGGATTGAAACCCGGGTCAATAACACTTCTGCAATGACACTGGCATTCTTCGCTGCCATGGGGCTGGTGCTGTATTTTGGCGGACGACAGGTGACGTCCGGGGAAATTTCGCTCGGCACACTGGCAACTTTCCTGACCTTCATGAGCATCCTGCAGATGCCGGTACGCCAAATGGGCATGATGGTGAATGGCTATGCACGTGCTTCGACCTGCGGGGCGCGCCTGTTTGCGCTGATTGATCATGAATCTAAAGTTGAAAACGCCCCCGATGCGCGAGACCTGAAGATCTCCGAAGGTACTTTAAGGCTTGAAAATGTCAGCTTTGCTTATAACGGCAATAGCGACCGACAGGCAGTGTCGGGCATCAGTTTCGAGGCGCGCAAGGGGGAGACAGTTGGCATTGTCGGCCCGCCAGGTTCAGGAAAAACCACTTTGATGCACCTGATCCCCCGGTTTTACGATCCCGCCGCTGGATCGATCTGTATTGACGGTCAGGATATCCGTGGTGCAACCCTGTCGTCCGTTCGCCAGGCTGTGGCTGTTGTCCAACAGGACAGCTTCTTGTTCACAACCTCTATCGAAAACAACATCGCATACGCCGACCCTTTCACCAGATCGCATCAGATCCGCGACGTTGCAGAATCGGCGCAGTTACATGACTCCGTGCTTGGTCTGCCTGGAAAATACGGCACCATCGTCGGTGAGCGTGGTGTATCACTGTCGGGCGGTCAACGTCAGCGACTGTCAATTGCACGCACGTTGATGATGAAACCAGCGGTGCTGATCTTCGATGATTCAACCGCTGCCATCGATGCCGGGACAGAAAGCCGAATCAGAACTGCGCTTAAGGCATACGCTAAGGATCGGGTGACATTGATCGTGGCCCATCGACTGGCCAGCCTAATGCACGCTGATCGAATTTTGTTTATTGAACACGGACGGATTGTGGAACAGGGGAGCCATGACGAATTGCTGAGGCTGGGCGGACGTTATAACGACCTGCACGAGCTGCAGATGCACCCCAGTGCCGAAATGCTAGTTCGTAAGGAAGATGGCAGATGAATCAAACCAGAACTAGCGAGTCGCGCGACCCACATGAGGACGGACGCACGCGAATGCGTGCTGTGGTCGGATCAGACCGTATTGAGGAAGAGATTTTCGGTCGGGTATTCGACGGCAAAGTTACCCGGAGAATCTGGCAATTTGTCCGTCCGTACAAACGCCAAGTGGCGATCTCAGTTGTCACCGTCGTTGCATTTACATGCTCGCAACTGTCCATCCCGCTGTTGATCCGCTATGCGATTGACAATGGAATGACGCCAGATGCACCACCTGGCATATTACTGAAAATCGTCGCACTGTTTGCCTTAGTGGTGGCGACTAATTTCGTCGCTTCGCTCGTGCAGGAGAGCGTGACCGGGCGCATGGCCGAAAATGTTCTGTTTGATATTCGGCGTGCCATGTTCGGCCATCTGCAGCGCGTGTCGCTCTCCTTCATGGACAAGACGGAGGTCGGCCGACTGATGTCGCGCCTGCAGGGCGATGTCAACTCAATGCAGGAGTTTCTTGAAACATCGGTGCTGGCCATCGGCGACATACTGCTGTTGTTCGGAATCGTTGCGGCCATGCTGTGGCTCGACTGGCAACTGGCGTTGATGGTGCTGACGGTCATCCCGATCCTGTTGGTCGTCCGCATCCTGTGGCTGACCCGAGCTCGTGCTGCATTTATGGCCGCGCATGAGGCCAACTCGATCACTAATGGTGCGCTGGCGGAAGCGATACACGGGGTGCGGGCGGTTCAAGCCATGGACCGCGCAAGCTTAAATGCCGAATTGTATGGGGAACTTGTTGATAATACGCTCAATGCCCAGTTGCGCGCCTCGAAACTGGCCCAGATCATGATTCCAATTGTTGACGCTCTGACCGGCAGCGCGATGGGAGTGGTCGCTGTGGCGGGGGGCCTTATGGTGGCGTCGCAGCGCATTGAAGTCGGTGTTATGGTGGCCTTCCTGTTTTACATTCAGCGGTTCTTCGACCCAATTCGGTCGCTGACAATGCAATATTCGGTGATGCAGCGGGCCATGGCGTCCGGCCACCGGCTGACAGAGGTTCTGGATGTTGAGGTCGGAGTCGAAGACGCTCCCGATGCACATTCGCTTGGAGAAGACGATGATGGCTCGGTCGAATTCCGCAATGTGACCTTCGGCTATAATCGCGAAAACCCGGTACTCAAGGACGTTAATTTCCGGGTTAATTCCGGCGAGACAGTGGCACTGATCGGCCCAACTGGTTCGGGAAAATCAAGCTCAATGGCGTTAATCCACCGATTCTACGACGTACAGGACGGTGCGGTTCTGGTTGGTGGGCACGATGTACGTAACGTCACGCAAGATAGCCTCGGACGGCATATCGCGATGGTGCTGCAGGAACCTTATCTGTTTACAGGAAGCGTGCGGGACAACATCCGTTATGCGTCCGATTGGGCTGATGATGAGGCCGTGGTTGAAGCCGCCATCGCCGTCGGTGCCCATGAATTTATCGAAGCCCTGCCGCAGGGATATGACACGATGCTGGCGGAACGTGGAAGCAATCTCAGCCTTGGCCAACGTCAGTTGCTCAGTTTTGCCCGGGCGCTGGTAGCTGATGCAAAAATCCTGGTGCTGGACGAGGCCACCGCCAATATTGACAGCTATACCGAAATGCAGATTCAAAAGGCACTGCAGCGGCTGCTGGAGGGGCGCACCGGATTGGTCATCGCGCATCGCCTTGCCACCATCCGCAATGCTGACCGGATCATCGTGCTGCAACAGGGGCGCCTGGTTGAACAGGGGGACCACGCGAAACTGATTGAGCATGGTGGCCTCTATGCGCAACTCTACCAGCTCAACTATGCCAGCTTCGATGACCTGCCAGACGAGCTGTCTGACGAAGACCGGACACTTGCCACTTGACAGCGCTTAGCCTCCCCGCCCGATCGATTCAGTAGTCATTAGAGAAGCAGCAGTAGTAACTAATACGAAGTTCCGCCCGAACAATTTTGAAAAACGAGAACTGAGTAGTTGTCAAATTACGCTGCAGAAACGACATTCTTTCTCTGGTTGCTTTAAAAAGTCACACCGTAGTCTCTAACTACCGTGCCTGCTCTGGATCCCAGGTTGTCGCAATGAGGGCGAACCGACATTTGTTATATGGTAACTCGTCCTGTGTGGATGTCTCCGTTTTTACAAGTCCTATATTGCGCTTAATGTTTGCCGGAAACAGTCTTGTATTCGGACTGTAGACGTAACACACATGGCCGCTGGTCATGGTGGTTTCTACCAACTTGGCCCCATTCCGCACTTCGAACAGCAAGCGGTCAGGACATTTCCTGGGAAGTTTTGATTTTAGGGCTGACAATCTTTCCATCACTTCATTGGTCTTGTAAACTCGTTCCTATTTGGGTTGGGTCAAATGGTTCTCACTTTGTAAGGTTCGTTGCGGGTCAGCACTGTCCGGATTATCCGCGCAGTTTTCTTAGCCTCTCAATACAGAGGAGCAACCGCTGCTAACTTCCTTGGTTTGTCTGCCAGAATATCTGCAAACCACGGGACGAAGGCTTCTGATGTTTTGATAATCTGCCGTATTCGAGACACCATACCTAAGACAAGCAAACGGCGAATGTACTGATCACTCATCTTTGAGAGACGCCCAGTTTTTCCTTTCCACCGTTTGATTTGTTGAGAGGCGTTAAACCGAGCCAAGCGGCAAGCTCGCGACCATTGTTGAACCATCTGCCACTCCCAACTGTCGCGACAATTGCAGATGCTGTAATTGGCCCAACGCCCGGAATTGTCCGGAGCAATGCAACGCGCTTCTCAAGCTAGGTGATCTGGAGAAATAGGTTGTTCGCGCAAATTCAGGAATATAGTGGAGCAAATGTAACGCCGCTTTGACCATCTCTCTTGTATTCAAGGGCCTGAATGGGCAGGCCGTAAAGCTCTTCCAGCTTGTCTTCGGCTAGCATTTGCGATGACGGTCCCCACTCCTGCCGGTCCCTGTCATGCAATAGTAAGGCTTGGTCCGCGATGTGGGCTGCGTGTTGCGGGAAATGGGTTGTGAAAAGGACGGCGAGATCTTCGTCTTCAGCTACCCGACGCAGGGTGGACAGAACCAAGTCCTGATTGCCGAAATCGAGCGCGGATGCGGGTTCATCCAGCACCAGTATCTGGCATTGTGAGGCCAGCGCCCGGGCGATCATGACCAATTGGCGCTCGCCGCCGCTCAGCCTGTCGAACGGACGGTCGGCGTATTGTTCGAGATTAAGTTGTGCCAGCGCTTGGCGTGCATGTTCGTAGTCGGTCTTGCCGGGGGTTCGGAACAGCCCGACCTGTGCGGCGCGGCCCATCACAACGATATCGATCACATCATAGGCGAAAGCGATCTCTGCCCGCTGGGCAACGTAGCCAATGCGACCGTTCAACTGAACTGTGCCGGTTTCAGCCTTAATCAGCCCTACAATAGCTTTGAGCAATGTTGTTTTCCCGCGGCCATTTGGCCCGAGAATCGCGGTTGTCTGACCAGCTTCGACGCTAAAACAAACATTCCGGAATATCCATTCGTCGCCATAGCGAAAGCTCAATCCATCGACTTCGATCACTCTGTCGTCCACCCTTTGTTGGCAGAGCGTCGCAGAAGGTAACCAAACACCGGCGCACCGACGAGAGCGGTGATGATCCCCACGGGGATTTCAGCAGCAATCGCAGTTCGCGCGACATTATCGACATGGATGAGATATGTTGCACCAATTAATGCCGATATGGGGATTATTACCCTGTGGTCCGGCCCGATAAGCATGCGGGCAAAATGGGGGATGACAAGTCCGACCCATCCGATAACCCCTGCGGCCGCCACGACAGCTGAACTGATGAGCGCGATCGCTGTGAGAGCAATCCAACGGGTTCTCTCCACCTTGAGCCCCAGCGCTTGAGCTTCTTCGTCCCCAAGTGACAGGACGTTGATCTGAAACCGCATCATATAAATGACCGTTGACCCCGCAACGACCGGTATGGCGATTAGGAAGACCTTGTCATAACTTGCAGACGCGAAACTCCCCATCAGCCAGAAAACGATGGCTGGAAGTTTATCGTCAGGGTCGGCCACGAATTTTGTGACGGAAACTAACGCTGAAAAAAATGCGCTGGTGACGATGCCGGATAGCACCAGCATCAATATCGATGCGCGGCCCTGCTGGCGGGAGATGGTGTAAACGATCACGATGGCCAGCATCCCGAAACCGAATGCCGCTCCGATGAGCAACAGGCGGCTTTCCGAGATCAAGATTGCAAATGCACCACCAAAAGCGGCCCCGGAAGAAACACCGATGATCTGCGGGCCAACAAGCGGGTTGCGGAATATGCCCTGGAGCGCTGCCCCGGCCACAGCAAGGCCCGCCCCGGCGATGCCAGCCAACAGAATGCGCGGCAGGCGGATAAGGTCGACGACACGGGCTTCAACCGAACTCCACCACGGGTCCATCGGCAGTATGTTCGACGCCAAAATTCCCGCTACATGGGTCAACGGCACATCGAACCGGCCAATCGCAAGCGACGCCAGCCCGCTGATAACGAGAATGCTCGCAAGCAGCGAAAAAAGACCCGGTCGGAACCGGGTTTTTTCCACCTGCGCAGTGGCGATGTTTTCCATTACACAGGTCCGGCGGGAGCAGTGTTAATTCCCATCAGGTGCGAAGATATTGTAGTTGGCAGCACTGGCGTTCATGTCAAACCGCAGGATGTTTTTCACATCTGCCGCATCGACACCCTGACCGTAGATATTGCGGTAGTTTTTATCGATACGTTTGGCCATGTCCCAGTCAAATTTTTCCGGGTGCAGAACCTTGCTGAGCCAGAGCCATGTCAGGGGTGATTCCTGATTGGGCGGGTCCCAACGGTAACCCCCGAGTGGCATTTTATAAACGCGGCGGTTTTTAACCGCTGAAAGGTCGGCAAACAGTGGATTCTTGTAGACATCTTCCGGGGATAATTTGGCCTCGAACCCGTTGAGCAGGATGACCTCCGGGTCCCAAGCAATGACCTGTTCGGGGCCGACTTCGGCAAATAGGCCGAGTTCCGAGGCCGCGTTTTTTCCGCCTGCAAGGTCAATGTAGAAATTATTGTAGGACTTGCCGCCAGCGACCCGGAGTCTCGAAAGATAATTCATAAAATACAAGACACGAGGGCGTTCTTCGGGTGAAATCGCGTCGGTCTTGGCTTTTAGCTGATCCTTGACCTCATCACGCCAGGCGATCATCTGGGCCGCTTTTTCCTCTTTACCCAACACCTTCCCCATGATCTGCAACCAGCGGCGGGTGAAGGATTCCTTGCCGATTTTGATCAACGCAACCTTGAGACCGGCATTCACCAACGGGTCGATAATATCATCATTCAGGTGCCCCCATTGGAAAACCAGATCAGGATTGAGCGCCAACAGTGATTCCACATTGGGGACAAAACTAAAGCCTTTGCCCGTGATGTTGGACGGAATGGCCATGGCATCCGGATAGAATTTTTGTAAAATCCGCCCTTTGATCGCTGTTTTGGACAATTGATGCATGCCCGCCAACCGTTTGGTGCCCCCATCAACCGCAATGAACATTGACGCCGCAGGTATCGGTATGGTGACAACCCGTTCCGGCTGGCCATCCAGCGTAATCTTTCGGTCGCGCTGGTCGGTGATGGTAATCGGTTCAGCGTAGGCGGATGAGGCCATACACCACGTGATTAAAAAAACGCCAATTCTATTCAACATTCAAAGTTCTCCCGGATACATATTCCATTTCGTCCTGCGCTTTTCGCGCCTAGTATGTGCCGCCCTATTTTTCACTCTGGCCAGGTTCGGTGTCAATCAATACCGGCGTTTGAAAACGCTTCCAGTAATTCCAAACGGTCGGATAGGCCAAATATATTAGGCAATTTGTCAGGTAGCAAAGTGCCCGGAAATATATGCTCCAGAAACGATTTCCCGATGACGATTGTTACATCTGCCTGCCCCGGTTTCGGTTCGCCGAAGTAGTCATTGTTCGCCAGTTCCATTTCGAGTGCAGCAAAGCCGTTTGCCGATTGACGCAGTAGTCTTTCCAGTCTTTCCTCGTCAACATTATCTCTGCGCCGTTCGGCGTTTGCAGCCATGGCACGGTCGATGGCGCCGGTTGCTATGGCAAGCTGGTAAAGAGTCTTGCGGCGCCGCGGCCCACTTTTGGGGATAAGCGCAGATTTTGGGCCTGCAAGTTCATCAAGATGGTCAAGAATGGCGGCACTGTCGATCAGTGTTTCATCTTCGTTCAAAATAAGAGCGGGAACCCGACCGACCGGATTGGTTTTTTCGCGTTCTTTCTCGTCCCCAATGGCCGACAGAATCAACCGTTCAAACTGCATGCCGTAAATGTTCATCGTCACCGCAACCCGCCGCACATAGGGCGACAAAAAGCGGCCAACAAGACGAGGGACCGGTGTATTCATTGCACACTGTCTTTCGACAACACATTGACCGCGTCCAATGGCTCCATACCCAGCAGGCTTTTTGAAAACCCGTGTTGGATAGAGCGGAAGGTCTTTGCTTCCTCATCGCTCGCATCGTCTGATAGGAGAAGACGGCGTAATTTCAAAAAGTCCCTGGGCACAACGTCAGGTTTCAAGCCAAGTTCTACGCTGCCACCATCCATTGTGACCTTGAACCAATAGGCACCTTTGGCAGCCTCAGCGATCATTGGGCCGGGAGTAACGTCAGTTGCAATCGTGTATTTTTCCCGGCTGACGGCGCGGGTTACCATCTCGAACGCGTCACGGGCTCCAGGGCCCGGAAAAGCAGACTGGATATCCACACATTCACGTTTCACCGGCTTATCGGGCGAAAGCACCTGCCATGCAGCGTGAAGCACGGTGAATCCAACAGTCAAGCCGCAGATGCTGCGGGTGCCGTGGAACTTCTTTAAGTCTTCGAACTCCAACTCAATGGTTCCGTCGACATCTGCTATGGCAAGTTTTGTCAATTTCAACGTTCTTTATCGCCAAATTTCATGTCGCAGATTTGGCCACGGGATTGATGCTGTTGCAAGAGTTAGTTGTCCGGCTGGTACTAAGGTATTGATACACAACGTTCCAAATCTGCCCGCAAACTATCCTGCGGTAAATCCGTACCTATAAATACCAATGTACCACCGCCGGAATCTACTTTGGCTGTTGGGGCGGGGTTAGACGTAAAAACATCATGCACGCCATTTAAAAGGCGGGGTTGTGGATCACCAGCTAACTTCACAATACCCTTCATGCGCAGCAGTTTTTCTGCGTGGCGCATGATCCAGAACGACAGGATGTCGCGAAACAGATCACCGTCCAATGGGCCCGATAGCGTGACGGAAAAAGTATCAATTCCGTGCGAGTGATGATGGACGTGGGCGGGCAATTCATGCCCGGCATTTGCCGGTGCGAACAATTGGGTCAAATCGTTATCGTCGCTTCGCACATGCAGCTCTGCCAGAGGATTGAGACCTGCACATTCGCCTGTCACCTCTTCAAGTGCTTTTTCATCAAGGAGGTCGCCTTTTGAAATGATAATCCGGTCCGCCAAAGCCAGTTGCGCCCGCGCTTCCACAAATTTCGAACGTTGGCTGATAATGTCGGTGGCACCGGCAACGCAGACGGTGGCTGAAATCTCAATGCGCGTCTTTAACCGGGGGTCGTGGGCGACACCGCGCAGGATGGCACCGGGGTCAGCCAGACCAGTTGTTTCCAAAATCCCGTGTGTTGCCTGTGCGCTGTCCGCCAAAGCAACGAGGGCCTCTGCGAGATCCTCCTGTACTTCGCAGCAAATGCAGCCGTTCGGCAGGCTCATCACGCGATTGTCAGACTGAGGGTCGTCGCTGAGCGTGGTGTCCAATATTGGGCCGTCGACATCGACCGCACCGAATTCGTTGACCAAAACTGCCGTGCCAGCAGCAGCAGGCAGCTGAAGCCACGCATTTAGCAATGTGGTTTTCCCAGCGCCCAAAAACCCGGTGAGAATGGTCAGTTTGAACCGGTCAGACATGCGGTGTTCGGTTCCCCGGACTTGATCTCTAGGCTTGATCTCTGGGGAGTGATTATGCAGAACCTTTTAAAAAGGTAAATCAGATTATCCGTCTATTTGGGAAAAACGCATGAAAATCGCAACCGTAGGAAAAGGTGGTTCCGGTAAAACCACAATCGCAGGAACACTTGCGCGGGTTTTCGCAGAAAATGGCCGCAAGATGCTGGCGATTGATGGTGACCCCAACCCCAACCTTGCCCTGACCCTTGGCTTGAGCCGCGATCAGGCGGATGCGATCATCTATATTCCATCGTCAGTGATGAAGCGCGGTGAAGAGGTTGACGGGGTGATGATGATGGTGCCCGCAATCTCCAAAGACGAGATCATGGACCAGTTTGCTACAGAAGCTGCTCCGGGCGTCGACCTGATCGTCATGGGTCAACCGGCCCACGGAACTGCGGGTTCAGGCTGCATGTGCGCTTCCCACCGGGCGGTGCGGGGCTTGGTCTCGGAACTGACCACCTATGGCGAACATACATTGACCGACATGGAAGCGGGGCTTGAACATCTCAAACGCGGCACAGCGCGCCATGTGGATATGATGCTGGTTGTGGCCGAGCCCTATTACCGCTCCCTTGAAGCGGGCATGCGGACGGCTGCATTGGCTGAGGAACTAGGCATAAAACACATCAAGGTTGTCGCCAATAAAGTGCGCAATGATGATGATCTGGAAGCCATCAAGACGTTTTGCGACCAGCACGACATGTCTCTTATCGGGGTTGTGCCTTACGATGAAGAAATGGTGGCGGCAGAGCGCGATGAGAAATCACCTTACGACCATGCAAGTCAGTCTGCCGGTGTCGAAGCCATACGCGAAATCGCGGCAAACATTGATTTGCTGAACTAGAGCAAGGTTCTCGCAAATGCGCATTGGTGAGTTAGCGGCTATTCTTCAAGTCTCCACCAAGACGCTGCGCCATTACGAACGTATTGGCCTGTTACCGAAACCTTTACGCGCAGAAAACGGATATCGGTACTATCCCGAAGAAGTGGTCAAATTGGCCCAAAAGATCATAGCGCTGAGGCAATTGAATCTGTCGCTCGATACCATCAGGGATTTGCTGCAGGCGGAACCTGAAGACACGATGCGCGAGCGGTTGTTGAGCATTATGGATGAACGGCGTCAGGAAATGTCGCTGGAAATCGCCGTCATGCAGGGGCGGCAGGAAGATCTGGAAGCCCGTTTTCTGAGCCTGATACAAACCCCCGCATCAAAATCCGGCAAATGTATCTGTGGCCTGTTGCAGGAATCATGCTCGTGCGATGGTGAAAAGGGGTAACTCACTTGAAATATAAGCAAGTTTCTGCTTGACCTTATCCCTAGGGCAATCCTGTATTCTCTCGCGCGACGCATCGGGAGGTTGCCATGTTTGATTCTGGGTCTGATTCTGAAACTCGTGCAAAAGCCAACGTTCCAAAGTCTGACGGCTATCTCCCTCGCTTTGGTCTTGATGATGGCCCGGTAACCGAGGTTCACGCTTTCTGGTTGGCGGGCATGAGTTGCGACGGGTGTTCCATTGCCGCTGTCGGTGCGCAAAACCCAAGGGTCGAGCAATTGATTACCGGGTCAATCCCCGGCCTGCCAAAGGTTATTCTTCACCATCCGGTGCTCTCTGTGACCGCTGGTAAGGAGTTTTTGAAGGCTCACCACCTCGCCAAGGAAGGCAAACTGGGTGCGCCTTACGTTGTTATTCAGGAAGGCTCGGTTGCGGACGAGGATATTGCAGGGAAATTTGGCGGTTATTGGTCTGCCATGGGTGCCGAAGAAGATGAAAATGGCGTATCTACACCCATTCCCACCGCCCATTGGTTGCGAGATCTGGCGCCGGGTGCGGCAGCTGTCATCGCCGTTGGGACCTGCGCCACCTGGGGCGGTATTCCAGCAGCAACCGGCAATGTGACCAATGCCATGTCGGTGATGGATTATCTGGGCAAGGATTATCTTTCGACCCTTGGCCTGCCGCCGGTCAATATCCCGGGTTGTGCTCCTTTGGGTGATAACATCACAGAAACAGTGGCTTCCGTCCTGATGTTTTTAGCGGGGGTTGGGCCGCTACCAGAATTTGATGAATTAGGCCGCCCAGCCTGGATGTTCAAATCCACCGTACACCGGGGCTGTGTGCGTGCCGGTAATTATGAAGAGGGCAAATTTGCCGACGAATACGGACAGGCAGAATGTCTGGTCGAACTGGGCTGCTGGGGCCCGGTGGTTCAATGCAACATGGTAACGCGCGGCGCCATCGGCCATAATGGCGGCTGCATGAACACCGGAGGTATTTGTATCGGTTGCACCATGCCCGGCTTTCCGGACGCCTTCGCACCGTTTTACAAGAAACCACCGGGCACCATGGTGTCTTCCAACATTTCGCGGGGCACGGGCTCCTTTATTTCCTATCTAAGGCGGTTTACCCAAAGCAGCCGAAATATGACCGAGCGCTGGAACAAGGATGGTAATGTGCCTTCCGGATGGGCAAATGTTGACGGTAAGAAAGGCTCGTTAGAGGGCGCGGTCAGTTTCTTTTACGAAAAAATCAAGGCGCAAGGAACCGAGTTTACACCGGGCTCCGCCCGCCAAAAAGCCTTGCAGAAATCAGCATCACGCTATCTGGACGAAGCCGCAAACAAATCCGATGATATGCCCATAGCGGCTGAATAGGAGAGGGATATGACATTGTGGACAGCTGGATTTTTGGTGGGACTTATCGTGGTGCTGGTCGTGGCTGCATTGCTGATCGGCATTCTTCAACAGGCCATGCGCATTTTGTCGCTAGCGAAGACCGCAAGCGGCGTAGTGGCCGACATTGACATCAATACCCGTTCAGTCTGGGCTTTGCGCGATACCAATACCGTTGCCTCTCAGATTTTGGATGGAGCGCGGGCCATTGACGATAATGCCAGTGCTGTCGTTGCCGCAGTATCACACGAAACGCAAACCGAAACCGCAGCATAAGGGGAGTTGGAATGGGACTAATTTCAGGAACGGACCCGATTGCAAGTTGGTGGCTGGCGGTTGTTGTGGTCGCCGTTGTAACTGTGGTTGTCGCTGTGCTTTTGATGCGTATTGTCAAAACCGCCGGTGCCATTGACGATGAAGTTGCGACCGTTTGGGCGAATGGGCAAAGAGTGGCGAATAACACGATCCACATCGCCGCGATCTATAAAACCTACGAACATGTTGAGGGGATTTTGGCCCGCGCTGGCCGCATTGCAGCAAGCGCCGAGGCTATCAAGGACCACGCAGAAGGTTGCCCAAGCTGCCCGACATGCATCTGGCATCGCGGGGGTGGCAAATGATTACGCTTTTAACCTTCATCACCTGCCTGGCCGCATTGGTGTTTCTAGGTATTGTCGCTATCGCGCTCATCCGCATCGTTGCAGCTCTTGAGAGCATTGGTGGCAAGGGCGACAGCTATCTGGCGAAACTTCGCCTTGGCCTTCGAGCCATCGAACGCGAAACTTCACATTTACCGGCAGCAGCACCCCCGTTGAACGAAAAGCTCGGCGCCATCGCCGGAGGATTAATGGCGGTGGACGCGACTTTAGACGGTGTCCATACCGCACTGCTGGCGCAGGAGAAAAAGAAATGAGCACCTTTGCCCTCACCATTTGGATCGTGACGCTGATAGTCGTGGTGGTCGTTATTGTGCCGCTGGCTGTATCTTTATTGTCTCGCGCGCTGACAGCAGCTCGCAATATTGAAGGCTATTTAAACGATATGTTGGAGGCGGGGGTAAAGATTGCTGGCCACACCGAGGCCGTACCCGCTCTTGACGACACCTATGCAACCGCAGGTGCCATGATCCCTGTGGCTGAGGCAATCGACGAAAAAACCGGTGTTGTGGCCGGCATTTTATCAAAACGGGCGGAGGCCAGCTGACATGATTACGACGCTTGCAATTATCTCACTCGTTCTGGTTCTGGTCATCGTGGTTGTGGTCGCCTATCACCTGATCGGGATATATCTGGCTTTGAAAAAGGGCGGTGATCACCTCGAAAAACTGGCAGGTGGACTGGTCGCAATACGTGACAACACCGTGCCGTTGAACGGCAAAATCGACGATATCAATACCGGCTTGGCAGCCCTGTTGCCACCACTGCTTGCTGCAAATGGCAATCTTGCGGCGATCGTCAAGGTGGCCAACAGCAAATGAATAATATGATTATGACCATGAAAGTGACCCTCTATGTGTTTTGAAAATCTGCCGATTGAGTTTGACGAGCACGGTGTGGCTCATCTCATCGAGGGGATGAAAAATCCTTACGAATATCAAACGCGCACGTTGGAGGAACGTCAGGATAAATTGCGCGAGCTGGCAGTGAAAAATGGTCAATTGGCTGACATCGATTTCGATCCGGTCACCCGGGTTGCGGGCGCGCTTGCGTTTCATTCCACTGTTGATCTGGAAGCAGGCACAGTAATCGACACCAACGCCATGGCCACCCTGTTTCGAGGCTACGAAGTCATTCTGCGCGGGCGTGATCCGCGTGATGCGGCGTTCATATCGTCACGTGCTTGTGGCGTTTGCGGTGGTGTGCACTCGACGGCATCTGCCCTTTCGGTTGAAATGGCACTCGGCATCAAGCCACCACCGCTCGGCATTGTCGTGCGTAACCTGCTTTTAAGCTGCGAATATCTTTACGATAACCCGTTGCATCTGTTTGTGCTTTCTGGCCCGGATTTTTCCGAAAGCCTGGTCAAGGCAACAAACCCCGAGGTGTGGGACGCTGCTGTTAAAGAAGCGGCCCCCGGCAAGGACATCCACGGTTACGATACCATTGCCGAGATCATGACGGACCTTAATCCGCTGACCGGAAAACTCTACCTTGAGGCCCTGCAAATGACGCGGGTTGCCCGTGAGGCCTATGTGCTATTGGGTGGTAAGTATCCGCACCCTGAGACGATTATTCCAGGCGGCGTAACCACGACTATCACCACCTCAACGTTCAATGAATTCTACCTGCGCATTCAGCAGTTCTTTGATTATTCCAAAAAATGCATCGCGATTTGGGATGATGTTTTCGACTTTTTCTACAAGGTGAACCCCAAATACAAAGAATGTGGCCGCATGCCCGCAACCATGGTTGATCTGGGCCAGTGGGACCACGAAGACTATTACGATGCGACCTACGAAAACTGCAATGAATGGGGTGAAAAGCGCTGGTCTACTCCCGGCGTTGTGGTTGACGGTAAACTGGTCACCACAAGGCTGACGGACATCAACGTGGGTCTGGAAGAATTCGTTGAACACTCCTATTACGAAAACTGGGATGATTACCCCTTCAAGACAGACCCGCTGGGTAACCCGCTTTCGCCCAACCATCCATGGAATAAAACCACCATTCCGCGCCCCGGTGCGCAAAACTGGAAAGAGCGTTATAGCTGGTCAACTACCCCCACTTGGGACCGTAAAACCTTTGAAGCGGGCGCCTATGCGCGGGTCTATATTTCTGCGCTGGCGCAAAAAATCCCTGACAGTGAATATTTCGAATCCACCGGCCACAGCCTGAAGCTGAACATTCCCAAAGGCGAAAAACTGCCCGCAGCCAATCTGGAATGGCATATTCCTGACGTTTGGAATGCGTTTGAACGTAACCGTGCCCGCGCCTATGCCATCGGGTTCAACCTGATGGTGACGATGGAAAATCTTGTCCGGGCTTTCGACCTGCAAAAACAGGGTGAAAAGAAGGTGGCTACGCCTTTTGAGATTCCCAAAAAAGGCCATGCCATCGGTGCTGGTTTTTGGGGTGCCGGACGCGGGTTCTTGTCGCATCATTGCGAGATCAAGGACGGGTTATTGGCCAATTACCAGATTGTCACCCCGTCAACGATCAACGCCTGTCCGGCGACACCCTGGGGCGAACCCGGCCCTTATGAGCAGGCGGTTCGCAATACGCCGATTGTAGAAACCGCCTATAAGGACGAGCATGATTTTCAGGGCATCGATATTCTGCGCGCCCTGCGCTCGTTCGACCCCTGCATGCCATGTACCACCCATGTGATGGTTGAAGGGTCCGATCGGGTGGTGACGCGCGAGGTAACAACCTGCGCTTGCGGTATCGACTAAAATTATGGGTGGCCTGTCAACATTGGTGGGGATTGTCGGATATACAGCAATCCTCGACAGTTTCCCGCTGGGCCCACCGCTGATGAGCAGTCTTGAAACAGAGTTTTCCGATGCGCCGCACATCACGGTTGAAAATTTCACCTGGAGCCCGGTGCACATCGTGCAAAAATTTCAAAGCAATGAAATGCCCCGTCCTGATCGGATTGTCATGATCGGATTAAACGCGGTCTCCAGACAGCCGGGGGATGTTCATGCGTGTTCATGGCATGGTGGTCCCGCCGATGAGCTGGCGGTGCAGGAACGTGTATACGAGGCGGTGACAGGGATTGTTGATTTGGAGAACACATTGATGATCGGCGAATATTTCAAGGCTTGGCCCGATGAATGTTTTACGGTTGAGGCCGACATGCCCGCTGACACATTCGGGCGGCTTGTGATTGCTGACAGCGAGGGCTGGGGCCAGGATGAACTGGCTTTAACCCAGCATCTTGGATTTTCACCGTTGGAACAGCGACAGCGTATTATCGCTATGGCTGCCGATATCGCCAGAAATGGCCACCGTACAGGTGTCCAACTACAGGAAAAATCCCCCGACACCTTGACGCCGGTCAAGCCTTTCATAGAAAATCACGCTGTGAAACGTTCAGGAGCAAGCATATGAGCCAGACTGACAGCCAGATTACCGGCCAAACCACAGCCCTTGACCGGATGATCGTGCGCGAGGACGTGCTGCAAATTTGCTATTGGTATCAGGGCGAAGGATTTGGCGATACGTTCACACCGCAATCCATGATGCCTTTTCTCAAGAATGAGGCGGATATTGTGGTGGAAGTTATGGCTGAACTTGCCGAAGACGGAACGCTGAGCAAAGACGGCAACGCCTATCGTTTTAGTGATACGGGCAAACGCAAGGCCGGTGCCATGTTCTACGAAAGCTTTACCGAGTTTCAACAAGGCACTCACGGGGAATGCAATGCCGGTTGCTGCGAAGGTGACGAGATTTGCGATCACGAACACCACCATCATTAGGGATTATCAATGACGATTTCCGATGAGAGCGGGCGGCAGGGTCTGGTCGGTTACCGTACCAATGAAGAATGGCAGGACCTGGTCGCACAAGCAGGCTCCATGCTGACCTCACTGGATGAGATCGAAGACGAGGACGTCAAAGCGCGTGTATTTGGCGCCATGGACGGGGTCGATGCCCTGCACCGTGAAGCCCTGCACCGGCTGGTGCGGCTGTTCAAGGAAGGGGTGCTGGAACAGGTTATCACAGACCCTGCCATCAATACGCTGATGGGCATGTACGACCTGTTGCCGCCAGACGAACCCGCGTGTCAAAAAGTCTGGGATTTCATCCCACCGGATGCGGATGCCGAACCGACAGAACTTTTCGGGCAGGACCCGGCCCATTGGTCACCGGCACCTTTGGATAATCTACCAGAAGAAGGGGAAGCTTTCATCTGTCAGATGGAGGAAGGGTCTGTGCTAGTTTCGCGCGTTGATGGCCAGCACCTGGCGCTGGAAGCCAATTGCCCAACCCATAATGACGTCATGACCACCGGCAGGCTCGACGGCGTGTCCTGGCTCTGCCCACACGGCCCCGGATGTAGCTACGATATGCGCAACGGGGCAAGATTGGGCGGCGGCAACGGGCTAGAATGTTTTCCAACCAAGACCGATGTCAAGGGACGTTTGCTGATCGGGTTTGGCATGCCATTTGAGCCAATCATGCCGTCGTTTTGATCAATGCCTGTATTGGTTGCGGGAGTTGGAAACGAGCTAAAGGGTGATGATGCTTTTGGCGTAAAAGCGGCCGCACAAATGAAGCTAGACCCGCGATTGAGCGAAACCGTGGTTGTTCAGGAAACCGGTATCGGTGGAATACATCTGGTTCAGGAACTGATGCGGGGGTACGATGCGCTCATCCTTTTTGATGCGTTTGACCGCGGTGGCAAAGTCGGCCAACTCTGGCTGCTGGAGCCCGAATTACCCGATGTGGACAGTTTTTCGGATGAAGAAAAGCGCAACTTCTTTGCTGATGTTCATTATGCAACACCGGTCCGTGCCATGACGCTCGCAAGTGCTGTCGGTGTGTTGCCAACGCTGGTTCGTATCATTGGTTGCCAACCATCTGATCCCGACGCGTTTGATACAAAAATGCACAAAGATGTTGAAGTTGCCGTTCCCCGCGCCATTGATATGGCATTTGAAGTTTTAAGCAGCCTGGAAACATGAGTTCTGCGCTGATCATCGTATCAGGGATTGTGCAAGGGGTGGGCTTCCGGCCATTTGTACATGGGTTGATAAATGAAATGGCATTGCCCGGTTGGGTTCAAAACACCGTCGACGGGGTCCACATTGCAGTACCTGCTAAGAATGCTGAGGCATTAAAGCAGCAACTGCTGGAACGCGCGCCAAAGCTTGCGAAAATTCATCAAATCAGGGTTGAATCATTCAAAGGGGTTTTGCCCTTTCCTTTTGAAATTAGGGAAAGTGGCGGGGGAGATGCCCAAACTGGCGTCGCGCCCGATGCTGCACTTTGTGATGAATGCGCCGGTGAACTGGGTGATGCCCTTGATCGCCGACATGGATATGCATTTTTGAATTGCACAAATTGCGGGCCACGGTTTTCGATTATTCAGGCCGTCCCTTATGATCGCGCCAACACCACCATGTCAAAATTCGCCGTGTGCGATACCTGCGCTGCCGAATTCAGCTCTATTGACGACAGAAGATATCACGCCCAACCCACCGCTTGCCCAAGCTGCGGCCCTCAATTGTGGTTCAAGGATGATACAGGTGAATATCGTGATAAGCCCGTATCGCGGGCAGTTGATCTGATCAAGCAAGGCAAAATCCTTGCCTTGCGTGGCGTTGGCGGGTTTCATCTGTCCTGTTTGGCAAGTGATGAAAGCGCAGTTACGACACTAAGACAAAGGAAAAACCGCCCGTCAAAACCCTTTGCCGTGATGGTTCGCGACATTGAGATGGCCCGCAAATTTGCTGGCCTCTCATCGAAAGAAGAACAATTACTGTTGTCAGCAGCGGCCCCAATCGTCCTTGCAACCGTTGCACCCTCAGCCGAATTAGCTCCCTCCCTACTTTGTGGATTAAACACTATCGGCATCATGCTTGCCTATTCCCCGCTTCACCGCCTTTTGCTAGCGCACTTTGATCGACCGCTTGTCATGACCAGCGGCAACAGGGGCAGCGCGCCACAGGTGACCGGCAATGATGAGGCACTAGCTGAATTGGCGGGGATCGCCGATGCATTTCTTCTGCATAATCGTGAAATTGAAAACCGCGTTGATGATAGCCTCGTCCAATCAACTAGTTTAGGCCTGCAAGTGTTAAGGCGTGCCCGTGGTCTTGCACCCGCACCCATTCCATTACCTGGTGGTTTCCAAGGTCACCCGGACGCCATCGCATTTGGGGCAGATTTGAAAAATGCCTTTGCGCTGGCAAAAGGCGAGCAGGCGATAGTCTCGCAGCACATCGGTGATTTGAGCGATTTCAAAACGGCGCAGGACCTGACCCGCAATATCACCCTGTTGGAAAACCTGTTTGACGTGCGACCTGAACTGGTGGTCTGCGACATGCACCCGGGGTACCATTCCACCCGTTTGGCAAAACAATATGCGGTGGACAATAATCTGCCGCTGATCTCTGTGCAGCACCACCACGCCCACGCAGCCTCGCAGATGGCGGAAAATAATCTGGGGGCCGAAGCACATATTCTTGCATTGGTTCAAGATGGGCTCGGCATGGGGCACAATGGCGACATCTGGGGTGCCGAAGCCTTGCAAGTCTCGTATGGCAGCGCCACGCGAATTGCCACATTAAGCCCGGCTGCAATGCCAGGCGGAGATGCCGCAGCAACGCAGCCCTGGCGTAATTTGGTGGCCCGCTTGCATGCCAGATACGGGTCAACGGAGAATTGGCCGCAGAATTATCAAAGGATGCTTGCCCGGTTCCCCGTTTCGACAATCTGTGCAGCCATCGAATCGGACATCAATTCGCCCCTGGCCTCCAGTGCCGGCAGATTATTTGACGCAATTGCTGCCACATTGGGAATTATGACGGAAAGCCAATCCTTTGAAGGCGAGGCGGCGATGCACTTGCAAGAATTGGCA
The DNA here is from genome assembly GCA_951813045.1 of uncultured Rhizobiaceae bacterium. GTDB lineage: Bacteria > Pseudomonadota > Alphaproteobacteria > Rhizobiales > Rhizobiaceae > Pseudahrensia. The sequence goes on along the minus strand of CATOTF010000002.1, from coordinate 3,435,928 downwards.
CAAAGCTGGATCAACGAACACGGCTTGCCGGAGCCCTATGTTTTGACGGTTATTTCGGGTGACCCCGCCATTGTTAATCCCGATCCGATCTGGGATGCATTGGGGGCGGACCTCAACCATGGCGGTTCGGGACTGGCTGCCGCCCGTTTCCACGTCGGTTGGGCGGAAGCCTGGGCACAGGTCGTAAAGTCACAAAATGGCGGCAAAACCGTCGCCTTGACCGGCGGGGTTTTTCAAAATCGATTGCTTGTGCGCCTGTTGAGCGATAACCTCAAATCAGCCGGATTTAATGTGCTCACTTATGGGTCAATTCCGCCCAATGATGGTGGCATAGCGCTGGGGCAATTGGTGGTTGGAATGTCCGCCCACCAAAACAATATGGGAACTGTGTAATGTGTTTGGGAATACCTGGTGTTGTACTGGAAATCACCGACCGGGAGGCATTTTTGGCGGCCGTCGATGTCTCCGGCGTGCGGCGCAAAATCAATGTTGCCTGTGTGGCTGCACCTGAAGCGCTGGATGACCTGATCGGTAAATGGGTTCTGGTGCATGTGGGCTTTGCCATGAGCATTGTGGACGAAGCGGAGGCGCAAAAGACCCTCGAAGTGCTGGAGCAAATGGGTGAAGTACAAGAGGAGCTGATGGCCATGCGCAACAGCGCACAAGCTTAGGCCGGTCTGATGAAATTTGCCGATGAATTCCGCGATCCTCAAAAAGCCAGCGTTTTGATTGCAAATATCGAGGACGCTTTGAAACGTGTGCCAATGCCTGAGGGCAGACCCTTGCACATTATGGAAGTGTGTGGCGGACATACCCATTCGATTTTCCGTTACGGCCTGCAAAAAATGGTGCCCAGAGAAATCGAATTTGTTCACGGCCCGGGATGCCCCGTCTGTGTCCTGCCTATGGGCCGCGTGGATGACTGCATCACCATAGCCAAAATCGAAGGAGTTATTTTTACCACCTTCGGCGACGCTATGCGGGTGCCTGGTTCGAAAGGCAGTTTGCTACAGGCTAAAAGCGAGGGGGCCGATGTCCGTCTGGTGTATTCCCCCCTTGATGCGCTCGCTCTGGCCGAGAAATTACCAGACCGCGAAGTGGTGTTCTTCGCGCTCGGTTTTGAAACCACCATGCCGTCAACGGCCATAACAATTTTGGAAGCAAAGCGGCGTAGGGTGACCAACTTTTCGATCATCTGCCAGCACATTACCATTATTCCAACATTGAAAGCCTTGCTGGATGATCCCGATGCCATGATCGACGGGTTTGTCGGGCCGGGCCATGTCAGCATGGTGATTGGCAACAGGGGTTACGATTTTATCCCCCGCGACCATGGCAAGCCGTTCGTCGTATCCGGCTTTGAACCCCTCGACATGCTGCAATCGGTGTTGATGGTTCTCACCCAAATGGCCGAAGGTCGCGCCACGGTTGAAAACCAATATGCCCGCATTGTACCAGAGGAAGGTAATGGAGAAGCAAGGCGGGCCATGGCCGAGGTCTATGAAGATCGCAAAACCACCGAATGGCGTGGTCTTGGAATCATCGACGCTTCCGGTGTTAAACTCCGTTCAGCTTACAGGGCCTATGACGCAGAGCTGAAATTCAACCTGCAACAGGCTCATGTTCCTGATCCGGATATCTGCCAATGCGGAGACGTGGTGCGCGGTATCATCAAACCGACGGATTGTGCGGCATATGGCACGATGTGCACACCCAAATCTCCGCTGGGTGCGCTAATGGTTTCGTCCGAAGGGGCCTGTTCAGCCTATTACCAGTATGGCGCGACCGGATTGAACGATCCGCGCGAAAAGATCGTCAGTTGAGCAAGGGCGCCGACACCATCAAGCCACGCGAAACAAAATTGCAGGGTGACCGGGTGACCATGGCACATGGGGCCGGGGGCCAATCCATGCAGGACCTGATTGACGATGTGTTCCTGTCCGCCTTTGGCAATGACAGTCTTTCGTCATTGAGCGACAGCGCCAGAGTTGAGACAGGCGGCGGCAGTATCGCTTTCACCTCCGACAGTTTTGTGATTGATCCGATCTTTTTCCCGGGCGGTGATATCGGCAAACTGGCCGTATGCGGCACCGTCAACGATCTGGCGGTTTCCGGAGCGCAACCGCTGGCCCTTTCCTTTTCCGTCATCATCGAAGAAGGTTTTTTGGTATCCGACTTGCGTCAAATCGCCGTCAGCGCCCGAGTAGCAGCTGACCTCGCGGGAATTAAGATCGTAACCGGCGATACCAAGGTGGTGAGCCGGGGTGATGCCGACGGGATTTTCATCAATACCGCGGGTATCGGCCTATTCTCTGATGGGCTTGGTCTCGGTCCGACAAACATTCAGGCGGGCGATGCGATTGTGGTCTCCAATGGCATGGGTGAACATGGCGCTGCAATTATGGTGGCCCGCGGCGACCTTGGCCTGGAGACAGACCTGATCAGTGACTGTCGCCCGTTAGGCAATTTATGCGGGTATCTGACAAAAAACTATCCGGGCCTGCGGGCCATGCGTGACGCAACGCGAGGCGGCGTGGCGGCTGTGCTGAATGAATTTGCAGTTGCGTCGAGTAAAGCGTTTTTCATCGATGAAGCTAGCCTGCCCTTGAAACCGGAAGTGCGCGGCGTGTCGGAACTGCTTGGCCTTGATCCGCTTTATCTGGCCAATGAGGGCCTGTTCGTTGCCGTCATCGATCCAGCCCAGGCCGATGCGGTTGTTGCTGATTTACGAAAAATCCCTGGGGGCGAGAGCGCGGCAATCATTGGCACTGTACGGTCCGACCCCCCCGGTATTCTCGTGATGAACGCCCTTTTGGGTGGTCAGCGGCTGGTGGAAATGCCCGATGGTGAACAATTGCCGCGTATTTGTTGACCAAGGCAGGTTGCTTGATCAATCAGCACCCGTGACCTCCTGATCAATCAGCCGATCGGCGTCCCGTTCACTGTGGCGTAAATTACGGATATCAATACCACTTTGCCAAAGCACGGTCAGGCCGATGCCGACGACCAGAATAATGGCTACACCATGATTGATTAGGATCATTGCAAGGGCAGTCTCACCGCCAATACCGAGGAGTTTCAAGGCGAGCCCCGAACCAATCAAAAATCCACCAGGAACACGAATGAAGCGAGCAAGCACGAGAGTAAATCCGGCAAAAACCATCAGAAAAAGGTAATCCCAGAACCCGAGAAAAACCCCGACCGCCAGCCCAGCCCATAGGAAATGGGTGGTCGATATCACCTTCATGGCAAAACTGGCACAGATGATATTGAATTGCCGCGCCCTTCCGCGAGGCCAGATTATCCCGGCAGCGAACCCCTCTAACAGGCCTTCAAACCGACCTTTGCTTCTAACATTGATGACATTTGCCAATCGACGAACCAATGAACCGGAAGACAGAACCTGCTCACGCGATTTAAATAGAAGGAATAAAATTGCCGAAAAGACAATCAGATTGAGTACACCTGCAACAGCCAGCCCCGTGCGCAAATCACCTTCAATCTGCGGTATCTGGCCAAAAGTGGCGACAAATCCAACGATTACCGCAAAGACGATCCCATCAATAAACCTGGAGATCGCGGTAGTGACGAGCACACTCGCCATGCGCAGGCCTTCAAGTCTGGCAACCAGCCATGAGCGGACCAGCGGGCTGATGCCAAGGGGCACGACAACATTGGCGCCGTAACCTGCTAAAAATGCGCAGGTCAGTCTTAAGGTCGAGACGGTCTTGATATCAAACAGTAATTGCCGCCATTTCCACCCCTGCACCAATTGTTCCAGCAGAATTGCGGCTGCCAAAACTGCAATCCACAACCAGTTCGCTTTCCCCAGTTCTACAGCGAGTAGACTAAAATCCAGGCCGCGATAGAGGATGGCGATGGCGATCAAAGCAATACCACTTCCAAAAAGTGGAACGAGCCAACGCACAAAGATTGAAGTCCTGCTTTTCATAATCGTTCGCGATTGCGGATGCTTCCAAAATTGCGCCGAGGAAATAAGCAGCCCGTTTAGTCAGAATTCTGGTGTGCAAGATACGATGTAAGCGCAAGATTTGCCATCAATAGAAATCTCAACGTTAGATAAGAGATTGCAAAGAATATCCTTCGTGTCAAAAGTCGATGAATGTCCAGTTCCAAGAGATAGTGTGGAAATCAATCAATAGGATAACCCGCAGTTTTCGCACTCATTCAAACCCAGCCGCGCCAAGAACACCTGCTGCTGTTAGACAGCTGGCATTCATACGGTCATCACGTTTGATGCGATAGCCTTTCCAGCAAGAGGTAACCGCATCAGCATCGGCGCTCACCAAACGGTGGTTTGATATGGCGATGCGGCGCGTGTAACGGCTGAGATAAGCGAGTATTGCTTTGGGGTCGCCGAACGGCGGTTTGGCACAGACCATCCGGTTGATTTTACGCAATGGTGCGAGAGTGGTAGCAAAGGTGTTGGAGCCAGTTAAACTTGACAAATTACCAAAGAATGTAGGTTTGTTTGTCTTGTGCAATTTAGCCAGCCCTTCGAGGAACAATCGGTGGAATAACTTCGACAGGGCTTTCGCCAGAAGAAAGAACCTCGGGCAACAAGATATCCACTCGCCATCTTTATCCAATCCGCCGCCCGGTAAGATAATGTGCACATGAGGATGATGCATTATCGCCGCCCCCATGTGTGTAGTACGGAGGTCATGCCGATATTTGAACCCAGATATTTTGGATCAACGTTGATGGTCAAGAGTGTCAGGGATGATGCTTTGAACAACGGACCATAGACCGCCGCCTTGTTGTAATAAGCAGCATCGATAATCTGCTACGGCAGGGTAAAAACCACGTGGAAGTATTCCACCGCCAACAGATCTTCGATACGTGCTTCCATCCAGCTACGTGCTGCTGCACCTTCACATCTTGTGCAATGGCGATTGCGACAAGAGTTGTAAGCAATTTGTACAAGCAGACACATGACCTCCGAGCGCAGCAGTGCGACAATTTTCTATTACCGGCAACACTTTGAGTTGCAGGCCTTTAATCCGTATATCTTCAACGAAATGGCGGTATAAATCTGGGATACAGTGATTGGACATGAAAATCTCCTGTCATCCAATTGCGAAAATCTCAATCTTCAAACGGGTATCACCATCCACAAAATCAATAGATCAAACCACACGCAGAAAATGCAGCAAATAACCTTACCGCGAGAGCGGCTCCGTCCTCGTCAGCATAACGGTCGCTGGCACCGTATATTTGCCTTTAACACTGAGTGGCTGATTTGATTAAATAGAGTTGGAAATTCGGAAACAATGCGAACAGCGGCCGGTACATACAAATGGGCCGGATTTAAAACATTTCGTTTATGTCACAAATATAATTGGGGATTAGCTCTCTCTCTCAATATCCCTCACCCCACTCCCTTCACATCAATAGCTAAAGCATGCAGTCCAGCTGCTATTTCATCTGCACATAGTGCATTGACTGCCCGGTGGATATCCACCCGACCCATACCGTTGAAGTGGCTTGCTACCATGCGGATTCGGATGTGACTTTCTCCCTGGCCGTCGAAACCGGGCTGATGACCGGCGTGTAGGTGGCTCTCGTTGATCACCTCCAGCGATTGGGGGTTGAAGGCTTTGTTCAGCTTGGCTTCCAATTGAGTAACCAAAGGACCTTTTTCATTCATGGGTTCATTCCTATCTTGTGTGTTGTGGCTGGCTTTTTGTCCGCATCTGGTCTAAGAACATTGACCTCATCCTTTCCGAACAAATGGCAGCTTTGTTTCCTTATCGGGTTTAGCTGCGCATTTGTCACGACTTGAAAACTCGAAGGTTTCATGGCTTCTAATTCTGACATATTCGATAAAATTCGCATCAAGCCCCGCGGGGCGAAAAAAAAGGAAGCCGAAGCGCGTGCTGCCAATAAATGCGCCTGGGAAGGGTGCGAAAATCCCGGTGCCCACAAGGCACCCATGGGCCGTAATCGTGAAGGCCAATACCTGAGCTTTTGTCTTGATCACGTTCGCCAATATAACAAGAATTTCAATTACTTCTCCGGTCTCAATGACGATGAGATTGCGAAGTATCAAAAGGAAAATATTACCGGGCACCGGCCCACCTGGAAAGCGTCTGGTCGTAAACCCGGGGAGGCTGTGGATCCCAGCACGTTGCGGGCAACGCCAACCTGGCATTCCAAGGTAAAGACGCGTTACACGCCCGACGGGAAACGAATTTCAACGGGGGGTGGCCCACGCAAGCTGAAACGGCTGGAAGAAAAAGCGCTGCACGATCTTGGGCTTCCTTCGACCGCATCAAGCGAGCATATCACCAAGAAATACAAGTCGCTAGTGAAGCAGAACCACCCGGATGCCAATGGAGGCGACCGTTCTTCGGAAGATCGCCTGCGACAGATTATCCAAGCTTATAAGCATTTAAAATCCGCGGGTCTTTGCTAGGTGCGGATAATATAAATTCACGCACAAAATTTACCCGCCCCTCTTTGAGTGTCTGGCGGGTTCTGCTAGACCCTGCCGGAACGAATTAATTGAAACCTGACGGATGGCCCGGCCATCCGAACCTGCAAGAGCTTTTTCCATGAGCGAACAAGATAATCTGCCGGACCGTGAGGTCTCGGTCAGGGAAGTTTTTGGGATCGATAGTGATCTGACTGTACCTGCCTATTCTGAGCCAACAGAGCACGTTCCTCCGATCGATGAGGATTACCTATTCGACAAGAACACGACGTTGGCTATTCTGGCGGGCTATGCCCACAACCGACGTGTTATGGTCACCGGTTATCACGGCACGGGTAAGTCTACCCATATTGAGCAGGTTGGTGCACGGTTGAACTGGCCAACAGTTCGGGTGAACCTCGATAGCCATATCTCGCGTATCGATCTTCTTGGTAAGGACGCGATTGTGCTCAAGGATGGCCAACAGGTCACCGAGTTTAAAGACGGTATCTTGCCCTGGGCGTTACAGAATAATGTTGCGCTTGTGTTTGATGAATATGATGCCGGACGCCCCGATGTGATGTTCGTCATCCAGCGGGTTCTGGAAGTTGCGGGTCGTTTGACCCTGCTTGACCAAAACCGCGTGATCGAACCTCATCCGGCCTTCCGCCTGTTTGCCACAACCAATACCGTTGGTCTGGGGGATACATCAGGCCTTTATCACGGTACACAACAGATCAACCAGGGTCAGATGGACCGCTGGTCAATCGTTACCACGCTGAACTATCTACCGCATGATCAGGAAGCCGGTATTATCACCGCGAAGACAGAGCTTGGCAAAACAGCCGAGGGCAAAGATACCGTTTCCAAAATGGTGCGCGTTGCGGATATGACCCGTGCTGCGTTTATAAATGGTGATCTGTCAACGGTCATGAGCCCACGTACCGTTCTCACATGGGCGGAAAACGCTGAGATATTTGGCGACGTGTCCTTTGCATTCCGCCTGACATTCCTGAACAAATGTGATGAGCTTGAACGCTCACTGGTGGCGGAATTCTACCAGCGGGCGTTTGGTGAAGAACTCAAGGAGAGCGCGGCAAATCTGGCGCTGGCATAGGCCGGTGCTTGTCGCCCCAAGGCGTGATGGCTTGTCTGCTTTGCAAAACTGAAACGGCAAAAACGGTCTCTGTGCGGGATCGTCATGGCAACGCATTGGAAACCTGTGTTTGCGGCGGTTGCGGGCTCGTTTTCAACAGGCCTATTCCAAACGACATTGAGTTGGCGCGCTTTTATTCTGAAGATTATCGCAAGCAATATAAGGGCAGTTTCCGCCCCCGCGGTCGCCAGATTATCCGAAATTTTCGCCGCGCCCGTGAACACCTGACCCGATTCTCCGATATGTTTGAGAATGCGCAAACCGTATTGGACGTGGGAGCCGGTAGCGGTGAGTTTGTCTTCGCCATGGGTCAGATGGGAAAAGATGCAAAGGGCATTGAGCCGAATAAGGAGTATGCCGCCTATTGTCGTTCAGACCTGAATGTTGATGTGGCTACGCTGGAAACCCTCAAAGCTGAGTTCGATGAAAAGTCGTTTGATTTCATAAATTTGAGCCATGTCATGGAACATTTGAATGACCCGGTTCGCTATTTGACGCTCCTGTCTTCTTGGCTAAAGGACGATGGCGTTATATATGTCGAAGTGCCCAACATATTCAGCTATACGAAGCTGAAATCAAAAGGGAATATGTTCCATTACGGACACATATTTAACTTCAGTCCCTGGACCTTGCGAGCGGCAGGTGGTCTTGTCGGGTTGAAAGAATGTGATAGATCTGCACAGCGCAGTGCGGACAGTACCGGGGTTTTCTTCGAAAAAGCAGGTTCTGTTGCAGATGTACAAACAGCGCTCAACGGGGTCAACGCCGCGGATGTGTTGAAAGTAATTGAAGCGCACAATCAAAATGGTGCAAGTGTCGCAAAGAAGTCCAAATTCATTCACAAGAATATTGTACGGATGGAGGAAACTCTGGCGAGCAAAAAGCTGGGTTCGCCCGCCAAAATTGGTGCATCCGTATTGTCCGGCATAAAGGGAGCCTGAGGCCATGTCCCGTATCGGCGATAACTCAGGAAATACAGCGTCTATTGCAGATGTTGAACCGCTGAAAACCTCCGTATCCTCCTGCATGCGGGCTATTGCCCAAGATGCGGAGCTGGAAATTACTTTTGGTAAGGACAAGCCTGGCATTGCAGGACAGCGCGTACGGCTGCCGGAACCATCGAAAAAACCGTCTGAGACCGAGGTTGCCATAACCCGGGGCCTTTCCGATTCCATGGCACTGCGCCTTGCCAAGCACGACAGCGGTGTCCACGCGCAGTTGCAGCCGGTTGGAGATAATGCGCGTGCGGTGTTTAACGCTGTCGAACAGGCCCGGGTTGAAGCCATCGGATCGAAAGCCATGGAGGGCATGGCTCATAATCTGGACTGTATGCTGGAGGATAAGTTTCACCGTGCGGGTCACCGTGATATTGCCAGTCGTGAGGAAGCACCCCTGGAAGACGCTGTTGCGATGCTTGTTCGGGAAAAGATTACCGGTCGTCGCCCGCCGAAATCTGCAGAAACGGTTGTCGATTTCTGGAGGGACTGGATTGAGGAACGGGCCGGGAATTCGCTCGAAAATCTTGATAAATGCCTGGATAATCAGGAGGCGTTTGCCCAGGTCACCCGAGATCTGATTGCTCAGTTGGAAATGGCGGATGAGTTGGGGCAGGACCCCAACGACGACCAAAGCGACGATAATCAGGACGAAGAGCAGAACCAGGAACAACAGGAGGATATGGAGCGAGAAACTGAGGAAGCCACAGGCTCCGAAGAAGCGTCTCCTGACGATCAAGACGCATCCGGTGACGAACAGGAAACCGGTGAAATGGAGGCCAGTGAATCATCGGGCGACGAAATGTTCGACGATGATGATGACCAGACCGAGACACCGGGTGAAGCCCAGCGTCCGGATATGCCCCTTTCAAATCTGCCTCCGACATCCGACTACAAAGCATTTCAAACCATAGATGATGAGGAAATTCGGGCTGAGGAGCTCTGCGATGATGCAGAACTTGAGCGGCTGCGCGCTTTTCTCGACAAACAGCTTGCCCATCTTCAGGGGGTTGTTGGTCGCCTTGCCAACCGGCTGCAACGCCGGTTAATGGCGCAGCAGGACCGGGGTTGGGATTTTGATCTGGAAGAAGGTTATCTCGATAGCGCGCGATTGACCCGGATTGTGACGGACAGCACCGCTCCGCTTTCCTTTAAGATGGAACGGGACACAGATTTCCGTGACACGGTTGTAACGCTCTTACTCGATAATTCCGGTTCTATGCGTGGACGGCCAATTACCGTAGCGGCAACTTGTGCTGACATTTTGGCACGCACGTTGGAACGTTGCGGTGTGAAGGTTGAAATTCTGGGGTTCACCACAAAAGCCTGGAAAGGCGGACAGGCCCGCGAAGCCTGGTTGAAAGCCGGTAAGCCTGCCAACCCCGGACGCCTCAATGACCTCCGTCATATCATCTATAAGGCGGCAGACGCTCCTTGGCGCCGGTCTCGCAAGAACCTTGGCCTGATGATGCGCGAAGGCCTGTTGAAAGAAAACATCGATGGAGAAGCGCTGGAATGGGCGCATGAGCGTCTTCTCGCGCGACCTGAACAGCGCAAAATCATGATGATGATTTCTGATGGTGCGCCGGTTGATGATTCAACCCTCTCCGTCAATCCAGGCAATTATCTGGAACGGCATTTGCGCCATATTATTGACGAGATTGAAAACAGATCACCGGTTGAACTGCTGGCGATTGGTATCGGCCACGATGTAACACGCTATTACAAACGTGCTGTTACAATTGTTGATGCAGAAGAACTTGCCGGTGCCATGACAGACCAATTGGCGTCTCTCTTCGACGAAGAAACGCCGACACGCAAACGGCGTAGCAAACGTCGCCGTGCTTCCGGCATGATAGGATGATGTTCAAGCGTCTGGCGCTGGTTGTACTATCATTCCATTTTCTAACCGGTTTTGCCCGCGCCCAAGTGCAAGAAGCGCCGGTAAACGCCCAACTTATTCAACACTTTGAACATTCAGATCCGAGCAAGACGCGATTTGGAGCCTTCGAGTTTATCGGCGGCATGGTTCTTCGTTCGGATAACCAGCATTTTGGCGCGGTTTCTGGAATGCGTATTGAAGGGCACAGCAAGCTCACTGCTGTCACGGACACGGGATTTTGGCTGCAGGGGAAAATCAAACGCGCAGCGGACGGGGTGCCAATCGGAATTGATAGCGGAACTATGGCACCCGTTCTTGGCACAAATGGAAAGCCGTTCGAACACAAATGGGATTCGGATATCGAAGGACTAACGTTTTCAAACGGGATAGCCTTTGTCAGTGCCGAGATGGATATGCGGGTGCTGCGTTTCGGGCGCAGTGATGAATTGCCTAAGACCCCGTCAATTCGTTTGACCGAACCATTCAATGTAGATGATTTCCGTAATAGCTTTTCGTTTGAGGCCATCGCTACACTCCCGAAAGACCATGCGTATTATCCAGGATTAATCGTTTTGACGGAGATTGATCGGGAAAGGCGGGGTCGTGCGCCGGCTTTTATTCTAATAGGTGGGAAGTTGCAAAAACTGGCCATGCGCCAAAAGGACGGCTTTTTTATCACAGATGCTGATTTTCTGCCATCCGGTGACATGCTGGTTCTGGAACGTCGGTATTCTCTGGCGCGAGGAGCGGGCATGCGTCTGCGCCGGATCAAAGGTTCCGGAATTGTGCCGGGCGCGCTGCTGGATGGAGATACGCTTTTGGAAGCCTCTGAGCGCCATGCCATCGATAATATGGAAGCGCTCAGCGTTTTTACCGCGCCGGATGGGTCGACGCGGATTGCACTGATGTCGGACAACAATCACTGGCTTATGCAGCGAACACTCTATCTGGAGTTCAAACTGGCTGAATGACTGCCGGGCGTCGGGCGATGATGCCGTAGGGGATCAACATGGTTAGTCCCACGAGAACTTTTACACCAAAATCACCAACGGTCCATGATACCCAGCGGGGGAGTTCTGAAGCGAACAGGCCAAGGAATGGGGCGGTCTCGGAAGCAAATCCATCCCCTTCGCCCAGAAAACCAAATCCGGCGGCAAATGCTATCGAGAAAAACAGGCTGGTATCGATCACTGAACCGATCAGAGTCGAGAACAGCGGTGCTTTCCACCAACCCGAATTGCGCAATCTGTTGAATATCCCGACATCCAGCATTTGAGCAACAAGGAATGCGGTGCCTGACGCCAGAGCTATGCGCAACAGGCGGTCGGGAGACATTTCAAATGGGAAAAGCCCCATCTTGAAGAGTAATGGCGGGATTGTTGCCGAGCAGATGACCGCCAGAACAAAACCGCATGTGACCACAATCCGTGCCTTTGACGGACCGAACCGGCGGTTGGTCAGATCATTTACCAGAAATGCGACCGGATAGGTGAACGCTCCCCATGTCAGCAGGTCAGCAAGATTATATGTGCCAATCGTGGCCTGTACCGGGAACTGCACAAGCACATTCGACAGGACCACTACGACGGCCATGGCGATGATAAACAGGGAAAGATTTTTGGTCGAAAGAGTCGTTGCGTCATTCATGACGGGATCACAATGCATGTTGGGGGTCGGTTAGGCATCGTCAATTGCGGGCAGGTGACGATGAGTGCAGTCCAACAAAAAAGGCAGCAAATTTGCCGCCTTTTTGGGTGTTTTGCGCTAATTCTCCATAAAATGGAGCGCTTTAGGCTCAAGCAGCGGCGTTTTCAGCCAGTTTTTTGGCAACCTGACGGCGCATCAGCGCAGCTTTTGGCGACATATTGCCTTCTTTTTCCTTCATCAAGAAAGCATCAAGGCCACCGCGATGCTCAACGGTGCGCAGGGCAGAGGCGGAAACACGAAGACGGATGCCCTGGTTCAGTGATTCGCTCATCAGCGTTACATTGACCAGATTTGGCAGGAAACGGCGGCGGGTTTTATTGTTGGCGTGGCTGACATTGTTACCTGTCATGACGCCTTTGCCGGTTAGTTCACATTTGCGGGACATGGGTCTCACCTTAAATAATCTTGGATCAATTGGGCCGTTTGCAACAGCCTTTCCGCTTCGCCCCCGTATTGGAGCGGGCAGGACGTTTTCTCACGATCCGGGAAAGTCGCGATGTCATAGGGCCATAAACCTGTTTCGTCAAGGTATCTCGTGCACTCAAATGGCGGTTTAAGTGCCCGAAGAACCACGCTACCAAACTTAGGCAAAATGACTAAGGGAAATAGCCCATTCTTGGGACAATGACAGATAAAACAGACCCCAAAACTGGTCGGTTATCACTCGATTGGTCTAGTTTGAGGAGGAGTTCGTTTTTGCGCGTTGCACCATGCCAAACAAATCACGCGGATCATCCGGGTCTGCGAGGAGGTCGAGTTCAACAAAGTGCCCTGTTGGTTGCAACTGATCGTGGATATATCGCAAGGCTGAGAAATCCTCTGTTGCAAAGCCAACACTATCGAACAGCGTGATTTGATTATCAGACGTCCGCCCTTGCGTTTGACCTGTCATAACCTGCCAGAGTTCAGTGACTGGATGGTCATCATCCAATTGCTGAATCTCGCCCTCGACGCGGGTTTGGGGCGGGTATTCAACAAAAATGTCTGAGCGCAGCAAGATATCTCTGTGGAGTTCTGTTTTGCCGGGGCAATCCCCGCCGATTGCGTTAATGTGAATGCCTGAGCCGATCATGTTGTCGGTGAGAACCGTGGCGTTTTGCTTGTCGGCCGTGCAGGTTGTGATGATTTGGGTACCCGCTACCGCTTCCTCGGCCGTTTTACACGAGATGACGGTTAACCCACTATCAGAGAGGTTTCGCGCCGCCTTTTGTGTGGCTTTCGAGTCAATATCGAACAATTTCACCGTGTCGATACCAACAATCTGTTGGAACGCGAGCGCCTGAAATTCACATTGTGCGCCGTTACCAATCATGCCCATTATCCTTGCGTTCTTTGGGGCCAGGTGTTTAGCGGCAACCGCAGATGTAGCAGCAGTTCGTAGCGCTGTAAGGATGGTCATTTCAGAAACCAATACCGGATAACCATTGTCCACCCGCGCCAGCACACCGAATGCATTCACCGTTTGAAAACCACGGGCCATATTGGCCGGATGGCCGTTTACATATTTAAAACCATAGGTTTCGCCATCGCTGGTGGGCATGAGTTCGATGACGCCTTCTTTAGAATGCGCAGCTACGCGTGGGGTTTTGTCGAACATGTCCCATCGCAAAAAATCGGCCTCAATATATTCCGCGATTTCTGCAATAACTTTTGAAGCGCCAATTGTGTTGACGATTTTCATCATATTATCGACGCTGACAAAGGGAACCAGCGCCAGTTTTGAAGGGTTGGGGTTGGTTGAATGAAACATGGTGCCTTCCTTTGTCGGTCTCGTTTGTGATGCTTTTGGTTCAGTGACTTGATGTTGGTCTGTCGAGCACTTTGCGGCCCAAAAGGCTTGCGCACAGGTCCACCATCAATTTGGCAGTACGGCCGCGGTCGTCGAGGAATGGATTGAGCTCAACGATATCAAGGGAGGTTACCAGGCCGCTGTCGCACAGAATTTCCATAATTAGATGGGCTTCGCGAAATGTTGCCCCGCCGGGAACCGTTGTGCCTACGGCAGGTGCGATATCGGGTTCCAGAAAATCCACATCAAGACTGACATGTAATACGCCGTTGGCTTTGATTACGCGATCGAGAAAGCCTTGAAGCGGGGCAACAACGCCACGCTCGTCAATGGCGCGCATGTCATGGACCTCAATTTGGCTTTCCAGCAAATGTGTATTTTCCGATGGATCAACAGATCGAATTCCCATCATGCAGATGTTTGCCGGCTTAATCGGGTGCTTGAGCCCCGGATAGGCATTCTCGAAGCCCGGTTGCCCCGTAAAATAGGCCACAGGTGTCCCGTGTAGATTGCCGCTTGTTGTTGTCTGCAACGTGTGAATGTCCGGGTGTGCATCCAGCCAAAGAACAAATTGTTCCCGCCCAGTTTCAACCGCGTAGCGGGTCACACCTGGAACTGTGCCAATTGAAAGGCTGTGATCTCCACCCAGGAAGATCGGCATGTGTGTAGTTTTTGCAGCGCGAAATGCTGCTTCCTCAAGTGCGCTTGCCCAGCCGCTTGTTTCGCTCAGATGGCGAATAGATTTATTGGGGTGACGTTTTATTTCAGTACACTTTGGTTCGATGTTACCCCAGTCATTGACGTTAATACCCATGTCTTCGAGGGTTGATTTCAATCCAGCTGTTCGAAAGCTGTCAGGACCCATCAAACAGCCCGCCTGACTAGCACCACTGTCAACCGGCGCTCCGATTAATATGCAATTTGATATTGAAGGCGCCATGAAGATAAATCGCCACTAATATTGGTGTTGCGATGATCATCAAGCGTTTCTAATTGATCAAATAGTGGGAAAATTGTATAATTTGTTATGTATTTCATACATATTGCTGATCAAAGTTTACAATATGAGCGGGTATTGGGATGAGTGAGTTAACGTCGAACGACCGAAAATTGCTGGCGGCACTTAAAAGGAACGGGCGGGCGTCCGTTACCACGCTTGCGCATCAGATTGGGGTTTCCCGTGCAACCGTTCAGACAAGCATGGAGCGTTTGACCAACTCTGGTACGATTCAGCGTTTCACCGTTGATGTTGACGCTTCTAATAGCGGGGAACTCGTGCGTGCTGTGATGACAATTGAGGTTCAGGGAAACCTGACATCATCAATTGTGAAAACACTCAAAAGCATGCCGCAGATCATCAGCCTTCACAGCACAAATGGCGCATGGGATCTTGTAGCCCAGATCGAAACTTCCAGCCTGCCAGAATTCGACGCCCTATTGCGGAGAACAAGAGAGATTCCAGGCATTTTAAACAGTGAAACAAGTATTTTGCTCAATGTTGCTCAATAATACGGCATGGCACTGGATGGACGCTCGGCGCTGGGGTTCGATTAACAAGGGTATATTATTGAAACTACAAGGGTGTTGAGCTGTGCATCGATGTGCTCGATTCCCAACCCGCGTCCCTACTTTTGCCGCATTAAACATGTTACAGAGGATGGATGCACAACGGGGGTCTGTTTCGCTCATCTGTGAGTGTGGCTTAACGTGAGACGTAATCAAGTGAAAATAGGAGGACCCCTGTCCATGCTATTATTCTGTCGCTATGTAATGATGCTTATACTTGCATCCTTGGCTTATGTGCCCGGCTCCGCCTTTGCGCAGGATACGAAACTTCTCACAAAATATTCCATCTCCTTTCTGGGTTTGAACGTTGGAAAAATGGCCAACAGTTACGTTCTTTCAGACAAGGCCTATACGATATCCGGCGGGGTGCGGACGAACGCGGTGGTGTCGCTGGTGGCTGATACCAAGGCATATTTCGAAAGCAAGGGGCGCATTTCCGGCACGCGTCTGGTGCCCGCAAACCATAAACTGGATTATCGGTCGAACAAGAAAAAGGGCGGCGTGAAGTTCAAATATGCTGACGGCAATATTGTTGCCGTGTCTTCCGCACCGAAGGTCAGATATAAACCCGGGGCAATTCCCGTTGTGGCTGCACATAAAATGAATGTGCTGGACCCCGTGAGTTCCTTGCTTTTTCCCGTAATGCCCAAGGATATTGGTAAAGGTAACAAAATCTGCAATCGGGTGGTCCCGGTGTTTGATGGAAAAGCGCGGATGAATCTTGTCCTGAGGTATAAGTCCAAGCGCTTGGTAAAAGCCAAAGGGTTCCGCGGAGAGGCATTTACCTGCGCCGTGCGTTACCAACCGGTTTCCGGCATACGACCCTTCAAGAAACACATCAAATTCATGAAGGCCAACAGGGATATGGAAATTTCGCTGGCCCGTGTGGGTGAATCCAATGTCTATGCCCTGTTTGGATTCAGGGTGCGTACGAACAGGGGAATGGCTTCGGGAAAAGCCTACCACTTTGCCCAATATTGAGCCGTTGTCCTGAACTGGCACAGAATTCTTAATCTCTCAGAGTCGTTTGGGTGTCTACAGGCCGATACCGTTGAGGTCTGACGGACATATAGTGGTCATGGGGTAGCTTCGTTACATCATCTGGTGAGAACAAAGTGAGTATCGAGCAACATCAGTGATTCGGACACTGTCTGTTCTTTTTTCGTTCAACACGTTGATGAAATTGTCGTCTTCTACCACGCCGAGTTTAGGTTTCGTTCATACTCTACAGATCAAGAGTGACAGTCTCGTTTTGGCACATATTTGTAAACATGAATTCAGATTGTACGCGCTCGTGCATTGTGTTTTTGAAAGGTGCCCGTCATATGGTGGCAAGGCTTGTATAACGACACATCATCTGGTGAGAACAAATCGGATACCCGGCAGAACCAGTGATTCGGACACGCTCTGTTCTGCTTCCGTTTCGCTTTTCTCCAGTTGAATAATTTAAGCAGCACCACTGTTAAGCTTTTGTTTACATAGACAAATAGAAGGAACGGATCGTTGTGTCGTTTTGGTACGAAATCGCCATCACCGCAACTGAGAACTTAACAAGTGGTTGTTCGTTGGGAGGAACCCCTGCTTTTGATTTTACCTGATAGGGGAATCTCAAGGCGAAAAACACCACATGTTGGGGTGAACAAAACCGAACCGGGTTGGAAACAGTGATTCGGACATGGTCTGTTCCGTGACTGTTCTTTGAATTAAATAATTCGGTGGAATTGTGGTTTTTGACGGCCTGTGCGTTAACGTCGTGCTAAGGATTATTACAGTGCTGTTAACGGTTCTGCGAATAGGACCAACCTGCGCCTTAGACGAAATGAAAGTCTGACGATGAATCTTCATTCACACCCCGAACTCGATCAGAAACGTTTACCGGCCAATGCCAGATCAGGGCGCGGGGTGACGGCGGTATTGGGCCCAACAAATACCGGCAAAACCCATTTGGCAATTGAGCGCATGCTGGCGCAGCCATCGGGCATGATTGGCCTCCCTTTGCGTCTGCTGGCCCGTGAGGTTTATCAGCGGGTGGTTGACCGGGTCGGCGTTGATCAGGTGGCACTAATTACCGGTGAAGAGAAAATTCTGCCCAAGGGCGCGCGTTTTCAAATCTGTACCGTTGAATCAATGCCGCCCCAAGCGGATGTGCATTTTCTGGCGATTGATGAAGTTCAATTGGCGATTAATCTGGATCGCGGACATGTTTTTACCGACAGGATTATGAACCTGCGCGGCACCCATGAGACCATGTTGCTCGGGGCTGCCACGTTACGGCCTGCGCTGGAGGCGCTGTTACCGGGTATCAATGTGGTGACGCGACCGCGTATGAGCCAACTTCATTATGCCGGGCAAAAGAAGATTACGCGGCTTCCCACGCGTTCGGCCATCGTCGCGTTTTCTGCAGACGAAGTTTACGCGATTGCCGAATTGATCCGCCGTCAGCGCGGGGCGGCGGCCGTTGTGTTGGGTTCACTTTCGCCACGTACCCGTAATGCTCAGGTGGAGTTGTATCAATCCGGCGATGTGGATTTTCTCATCGCCACCGACGCCATTGGCATGGGGCTCAACCTCGATGTCGATCATGTCGCATTTGCCCAGGATCAAAAGTTCGACGGTTACGCCCACCGGCGTTTGAAGCCGGCGGAATTTGCGCAAATTGCCGGGCGGGCCGGGCGCCATGTTCGTGATGGTACGTTCGGAGTGACGGGTAATGTGAACCCACTTGAAGATGAATTGGTCGAGCGGTTGGAAGGCCATGATTTCCCGCCGGAAAAACTCATGCAATGGCGAAACCGTGACCTGCAGTTTGATACAATTGAAACGCTGATAGAGAGCCTTGAAGAACCCAGCCGCCACCCGGTGCTGGTCAAGGCTCCTCTGGCGACTGATCAACGCGCCTTTGCAGCCATGGTTTCGCAGGTTGATATTCGTGAGCGCACAACTAGCGCCCAGGACGTTGAGCAATTATGGGAAGTGGCGCAGGTACCTGATTACCGCAAAATTGCACCGGCCAATCATTCTGACATGCTGGCCACCATGTACCGCGACCTTCGAGATGACGGTCACGTCAATGAGGAGTGGTTTTCCAATCAGGTCAAACAATGTGATGTGACCGCAGGTGAAATTGACGCGCTATCGACGCGTATCTCGCATATTCGCACATGGACATTTGTCTCTCACCGCAAAAGCTGGTTAAAAGACGCCCAATATTGGCAAGAAGAAACGCGCGCCATCGAAGATAGATTGTCTGATGCACTGCATGAACGCTTGACGAAACGTTTCGTTGACCGCAGGACATCGGTTTTGATGAAGCGCCTACGGGAAAATACTATGTTGGAAGCCGAAATTGCGCCGAGCGGCGCGGTCACGGTTGAAGGACACCATGTTGGAGAGTTGTCGGGTTTCAGATTTACGGCTGACCCTGCTGCTGATGGTCCGGATGCAAAGGCAGCGACAGCCGCTGCTCAAAAAGCGCTGGCAAGCGAAATTGAAGCGCGTTCAGACCGCCTCGGCGCTGCGCCTAATGGCGATATCGTGGTTGACGGTGATGGGACAATGCGTTGGGTGGGGGCGCCTGTTTCACGATTGTCTGCGAGTGAAGATGTTCTCAAGCCACGCATAATCCTGCTGGCGGATGAACAATTAACCGGCCCAGCGCGTGATAAGGTTGCCGCGCGGCTGGAGCGCTGGCTGGGTTTCCATATGGAAACACTGTTGAAACCGCTACAGGAATTATCCCAGACTGATGATCTGGACGGTATGGCGCGGGGCGTTGCATTTCGACTTGTGGAAAACCTGGGTACCGTCGACCGCCGCGAAATCGCCGAAGATGTGCGGGGCCTTTCGCAGGATCAGCGGGCAACTCTTCGCCGCAAAGGCGTGCGTTTCGGCGCTTATCATATATTTGTGCCAACGCTGCTGAAACCGGCTCCAGCCGGTCTGGTGACCATGTTGTGGGCATTGAAAGAAGGGCGTGAAGATGTTGCCGGTCGCGGTGAAGTTCTTGCCGGTCTTTCAGCAGGTCGCACCTCAATGCCGATTGTCGAAGATTTTGATGAGATCGTTTACCGGCTCGCTGGGTTTCGCGTTTTGGGGCAAAAGGCAGTTCGGGTCGATATTCTCGAGCGGCTTGCAGATTTCATCCGCCCCGCAGTTGGCTGGCGCTTTAAAGCGCAAGGGGGCGAAAAGCGCCCGGAGGGGGCCTGGGATGGTGCAGGTTTCATGGTAACACCCGCCATGTTGTCGATATTAGGGGCAACCCACGATGATATGGCCGCCATATTGCGCGGCCTTGGATATAAAAATGACAGTATGTTGGCCAGCGACGTTGAAGCGAAGCTGAACCAGTGGGACGGGTCCCTTAACCCCGTTGAAACGGCCCCAGGGGAAGAAAAACCAACTGAGGCCAAATCAGATACATCGACAGATGATTCAAAACCGACCGATGAAGAGGCGAAGCCAGTTGGTGAAGCTGATCTAAAGGATGATGCGGAAGCGAGTATTGATGCGGACACCAAAGAGGTAAATGAAAAGGACACGGTCGAAGAAGAAAAACGTGTCGATATTTGGCGGCAAAACCGTGAGGGACGACCAGCGGCACGGGGCAAAGCGCGGGCAGATAAAGGTCCAAAAGGGCCAAACCGTTTTGCCGGCAAAAAAGCAGGAGATGCCGGTGGACGCGGTAAGCCCGGAAACAAGGGCTTCAAAAAAGGCCAGGGAAAACGCGACCATGCCAAACGGCAGACCGATAAGCCAATCGATCCAGATAATCCGTTTGCAGCGCTGATGGCGTTGAAAGATGGAATGAAGGATAAAAAATAGCGATGCCTCATGGTTGAGCCGGATGCCGTTTCTCGCCTCAGGGTCGACAAATGGCTCTGGTACGCCCGTGTGGTCAAGTCCCGAACCCTTGCCGCTTCCAAAGTAAAATCCGGCAAAGTGAGAGTGAACGCCGAACGCATCTCCTCTCCCAGCCGCGCAGTGGGGCCGGGTGACGTCCTCACCGTCACCCTGGACCGGCAGATCAAAGTGCTGAAAATCGTTGAATGCGGCACCCGCCGCGGCCCGGCGCCTGAGGCGCAAAAACTCTACGAAGATTTGAGTCCGCCCGTTCCCAAGGCAGATTCCACCCTGCGCCCGGCAAAACAAGCCGCGCGTGAAGAGGGGGCGGGCAGACCGACAAAGAAAGAACGCAGGGAACTCAGCCGCTTTCGGTCTCAGGCCGGTGAGGAATTTTAGAACCCTAGGCTATTCACCGAGGGTATTCCGCTGCGGCGTGCTCTGTTTGATAAGATTCATCGAAACGCGCATGAGCTCTTTTGCTGTGTTGGCCTGCTTCGCTCATTCGTGACGACGAACGAGCCACCCCCAATCAATGATCGTAGCGTTTGATTTCGCCGCTTGCCAATTTCGCTTTGTAATTTAGCATTTCGCGTTTCACGATCGGAGCGAGGAAATACAGACCAAGGATATTCGGTACGCAAATCAGGAACACAAGAGCATCTGAAATATCCAAAATTGGGCCGAGCTGCACCATACATCCAATGGCGACAAACGCGCAGAAAATGAGCTTGTAGATTGTCTGGCCCATCTGCCCTTCTCCAAACAGATACGTCCAGCCTTTGAGCCCATAATAAGACCATGAGATCATGGTCGAGAACGCAAAGAGCAATGCACCGAATGCCAGCGGTAGCGGGAACCAGCTTATCTGCCGTTCAAATGCTGCCGATGTCATGGCAACGCCGGTTGCGTCTCCGGCAAAGTTAGGGTCTGCGACCTGACTTGTGCCGATGACCAAAGCCGTAATCGTACAGATCACGATTGTATCGATAAACGGCTCTAGCAACGATACATAGCCTTCTGTCACCGGCTCAGGTGTACGCACAGCGGCGTGGGCGATGGAAGCTGAACCAATACCGGCTTCGTTTGAAAACACCGCTCTTTGAAAGCCGATAATCAATGCGCCGATAGCGCCACCCTGAACGCCAGCTCCGGTGAAAGCACCGGCAAAGATGTTGCCTATTGCGGCGGGGATTGATGTGAAGTTCATCAGGATAACGATGATTGCGAATACACAGTAGAAGATCGCCATGAAGGGGACGATCTTTTCCGTCACGCGGGCGATGGACTTGATGCCGCCAACAATAACGGCAAAAACAACTGCCGCTAAAATCAACCCAACGAGCCAACCAAGCCCATCGAGCGCCCCACCGGCAACGGTGTTTAACTGGACATAGGCCTGATTGGACTGAAACATATTACCGATGCCAAGCGCACCAATGAAAATGCCAATGGCATAGAACGTTCCCATGAACTTGCCAAAGCCGCCCATGCCACGCTCTTCAAAACCTTTTCTCATGTAATACATGGGGCCACCGGAAACCGACCCGTCAGGGTTTTCGCTGCGGTATTTTACCCCGAGTGTACATTCAACAAACTTTGTCGACATGCCCAAAAAGCCCGCGACAATTAGCCAGAACGTCGCCCCGGCACCGCCGATGGTTACTGCCACCGCAACGCCACCGATATTACCAATACCAACGGTTCCTGAAACGGCTGTTGCCAGGGCTTGAAAGTGCGATACTTCACCGGGACTGTTAGGGTCGGCATAATCACCACGCACCAATTGTATGGCGTGTTTGAACCCGCTGATGTTCACAAACCCCATATAGAAGGTGAAGAATAAGGCGCCGATAACGAGCCAAAGCACAACAAGTGGCAGTTGTGCCCCGAAAACCGGAATTTTGAAAAATACAAAACTGCCAACCGCAGATGCAATTGGTGCAGTTAGCTGGTTTATCGTCTCGTCAAACCCTGCAAATGCGGGAAGTGTGAATAGGAAAAAAGCGGCTAGTGTTGCAAATATTCTGGTCATGTCCTGTTCCCAATATCAAATCTGGTTGGAGCCCTTGGCGCGTTTTCTGGTGTCTCTACGGAACGACCACGACCGGAACGGGTGAAGTTTGAACAAGGTTCCCGGCTACTGAGCCGAAAAGCAGATTTTTGATTCCAGACTGACCCCGGCGTCCGATGACGATTTGTTGGACACCGTGTTTTTCTGCAAGTTCGATCAGGGTTGCAGCGGGCTGTCCGTGACGCACGACGGTTTCATGCTCAATGCCTTCTTTGGCGAGAATTGCAGCCGCTGGTTCAACGACGCCGGACGTGGCGCGTTCGATTTCCTGCTCGCGTCGCATATGCCGTTCAGCATTTTCTTCGGGGGTATTGAACGAATAGGGGGACCATTCGATCACATAGGTCACGACGAGTTTTGCACCACCTAGCTTGGCACGCTCACTTGCGTAGCGAAGCGCTCTTTCCCCGCCTTCGCTTCCATCAACTGCGACTAGAACTGAATTTGACATCACACGTCCTCTCATTTCGGAAACCGAAGCGAAGGAAATAATCGAAATCCGCTTTGCGGTTTACAATGTGAGTCGCAAGAGTGACGTAAATCGCCCAATTGGGCAAGTCATCCGCTTTTTCGTAGAAAATCAGGGTCGTTTATGCAGGTTTTGTGTCGTTTCTTTTAAAAAAGTGCGGGTGATGTCGAAGAAGTAGTAATAGGATAATAACTGCGCTTGAGCCGCTTGGCTCAAGCGCAGAACTTTGTCGATTAGTCTGTTGCGAAGCAGTACAGCAGGCCTGCGCCGCCAGTTTTGGGCAGGTCCGCTTCGCCGCAACCTGCTGTTCCGTGGGAAGAATTCCACGAGATCATGTTACGGGATTTATTGAGGCCGACGCGGTCATGGTGGCCGACGATTGCAGAACCTTTACCATTACTGGTCCAGTTTCCGCAGGTCGTGTCGCCGCCAGCGGTTGAAAAATATCCGTTTGAGTCTGTTCCCGTCAGGATATCATGTTCGTTCGGCTTTGCTCCACGTCCATTGATTGGGTTCCCGCCCTCGTCCAGCCCGGTTTCCAGGTTGATCTTCGCGTTGGCACTGTGCAGATCATCCACATCTTTGGCAATCATAACACCCTTGGCATTGTACCATGGACCGGCGCCAATCCTGTCGCGCGCGCTGATACCGTTGGTGACTTTACGTCCGCCATTGCTGCGGTCAATTACCATGCTCGTGCTCAAATAGGCGGCCCAGGTCTTTGATGAACCGGCGGCTTTGGCAAGTGTTGTGCAATGGGTGTCGGCACCTTCCAATCCGCCAAAATTGGCACCATCGCCATTGCCGTCACTTGTGATGAAAAATGACATATTCTCATTTGCAGATTGTGCGTTGCCCGCAGCGACGCCACCGCAGATTGACAGCGCAAAAGCTGCGACGAATGCCGTGTGCTTTAGTGAAATAGACATTGAGATACTCCCTTATGAATTTTGATTGTGGGAGGTTAAGCAAGCACTTTGTGAGCGTCCAGTCGATTACGGTAACATAATCGAGAACTCGATTTCTTACCAATTCTACTTTGAAATTTCATCCCGAAGTTGTCCTGCACCGGTAGAACTCAATCGTTCCGCAGGAAACGGGTGGTTTTTCGGTTCGATTTATTGCGATCTAGACACATGTTGAAATCGGAACTTTGGATGAACGACAATGAATGACGTTAAATTTTTGCCGCTATCAAGCGAACAGGTTGAAAAACTGAGAGGTGGGGGCGTGGATGCTTACGGGTGCGGCCCGGAAGTTGTGAAATCTGATGGACAGGGGAATCCCTGCCGTCATTGCCTGGATTTTGTCCCCAAGGGTGCGGATATGCTGGTCGTGGCGCACCGGCCATTCGACGGGTTGCAGCCCTATGCCGAAACCGGCCCGATTTTCCTTTGTGCCGATGGGTGTGAAGCGTGGTCTGGCGAAGGGGTGCCGCCGATACTGACATCCAGTTCGGATTATCTTCTAAAAGGCTATACAGCCGACCAGCGTATTCTTTATGGCACCGGCAAAATAGTGCTCAAACAAAATGTTGCGGACTACGCGTCCAGCCTTTTGGAAAACCGCGATGTGACGTTTGTAGACGTGCGATCATCGAGGAATAATTGTTTCCAAACACGCATTGTTCGCGTTTGAGTACTTTCCGATAGTTGCAGGATGATGGCGATTGATTTGATCACCGTCTCGATAACGCCAAAATTGTTTAAGGATCGCCGGAATTGAAGCAATGCAATCTCTTGTTTTTGCGCTAATGAGCCTATAATCAGACCGGACGATCTTTTGGAGAGTTTTAGCGGAATATGACCTATCTCGTCATCGATAACTGTATCAAATGCAAATATATGGACTGTGTCGAAGTCTGCCCCGTCGATTGCTTTTACGAGGGTGAGAACATGCTTGTTATCCACCCGGATGAATGCATTGACTGCGGTGTTTGTGAGCCGGAATGCCCCGCCGAAGCCATTAAGCCGGATACAGAGCCGGGACTCGATAAATGGCTGAAGGTCAACACGGAATATGCGGAAATCTGGCCAAATATTATCGAAAAAGGTTCGCCACCCGAAGACGGAGAAAAATTTGATGGTGTTGAGGGTAAATTCGATAAATTCTTTTCAAAAGAACCGGGTGAAGGCAGTTAGACCGAATTAGCGACAAGTGGCGCCCGCTAATTTAACCAAATCCAGCGGTAATATGTGGTTTTAGGTCGCAGTTCTTGCCGCAAAGTTGAAAATTGCCATATTTTAGTGTAGTATAGGGCCAACCG
Source organism: uncultured Rhizobiaceae bacterium (assembly GCA_951813045.1). Classification (GTDB taxonomy): domain Bacteria; phylum Pseudomonadota; class Alphaproteobacteria; order Rhizobiales; family Rhizobiaceae; genus Pseudahrensia. Next base: position 3,410,749 of record CATOTF010000002.1, on the reverse strand, counting down.
TTTAGTATTGATCCAAGGAAGCATGACATAGGGCTGATATTTCCTGCGACCGTCTGAGCTTCCCAACCCGTTCACATGAACATTGTCAATCTTGCAGCGCATTTTAGCGGCAAGATTGTTTGACCTTGTGTAGAGCGTTTCAATAACAAAGCGATGCGCGCGGCATGTGCTGCACGTCAGTAAACCCGCCCCGTGACCGGTGGCAGGGTAATTAGGAGCAACACAGGAATGGCAGCCAAAAAAACAATGCAAAGACAAGGCTATAAAACAGGTGAATTTGTTGTCTACCCCGCCCATGGCGTTGGGCAGATTGTTGATATCGAGCAGCAGGAAGTTGCCGGGTTTGAGCTTGAGCTTTTTGTAATTGACTTTGCGAAAGACAAAATGAAATTGCGCGTCCCTGTGCCGAAAGTTGAATCGGTTGGTATGCGTAAACTTTCTGAAACCGGTGATGTGGAAAAAGCACTAAAAACTGTTCAAGGACGGGCACGAATCAAACGTACCATGTGGAGCCGCCGTGCTCAGGAATATGATGCGAAGATTAATTCTGGTGATTTGAAACAGATCGCTGAAGTTGTGCGGGATCTTTTCCGTTCAGAAAACCAACCTGAACAATCCTATTCTGAACGCCAGCTTTATGAGGCTGCATTGGAGCGAATGGCGCGCGAAGTCTCTGTGGTGAACAAGATTACGGAGACCGAGGCTGTTCTGCTGATAGAGGAAAATCTTGCGAAAGGCCCACGCCGTGGACCGAAGCCGGAAGAAGAAGCGGCGGAAGAGACTGCCGGTGAAAACGGTGAAGAAGCCGCTGCATAAGCGTTCTGCAAAATAATACTGAAAACCCGGCGATAATTGCCGGGTTTTTTGTTCGGAATTTCGCGCAGGTGGTGCAAAGCTTGCGCAGCGTTACTAGATACACATAAATATTTGGCCGAGGCCCTTTCGATGCAAGCCTATTTGGAATTTGAAAAGCAGATCGCCGATTTGGAAGGCAAGATACGCGAGTTGCAAACCATGGGCTCGGATGGGGAGGCGGTCAATCTCGACGATGACATTAGCCGGCTAAAGACAAAGAGCCAGCAGGCGCTTGTTGATCTCTATAAGAAACTCAACCCCTGGCAAAAGACGCAGGTTGCCCGGCACCCGGACCGTCCGCATTTTAAAGATTACGTGGAAGCCCTGATAAGTGATTTCCAATCGCTGGCGGGGGACCGCGGATTTGCAGATGACCATGCGATTCAGACAGGTATTGGTCGTTTTCAAGGGCGCCCGATCGCTGTGATCGGCCATGAAAAGGGCAATGATACGGAAACCCGGTTGAAGCATAATTTTGGCATGGCGCGGCCGGAGGGGTACCGCAAGGCGGTTCGGATTATGGAGCTGGCTGAACGGTTTAATATTCCGGTTCTCTCGCTTGTTGATACCGCTGGTGCCTACCCCGGCATCGGTGCCGAAGAAAGAGGTCAGGCGGAGGCCATTGCCCGATCAACGGAGGCTTGTCTCAATCTAAAAGTCCCGATGATTTCCATCATCATCGGCGAAGGTGGTTCTGGCGGGGCGATTGCTATTGCAGCCGCCAACCGCGTCTACATGCTTGAGCATTCGATCTACAGCGTGATTTCTCCGGAAGGGGCAGCGTCAATTCTGTGGCGGGATTCAACCCGAGCACAGGAAGCGGCAACGAGTATGAAAATCACCGCGGAAGACCTTGAACGCCTCGGCATCATTGACGGGGTAATTACAGAACCTGTCGGTGGCGCCCATCGCGACCCTAAAAGTGCATTTGAAGCGACGCGTACAATGTTGTTGGAAGCGTTGGCGGAATTTGACGATAAATCCGGTGACGATATTCGTAAGGAACGCCGTGAGAAATTTCTGGCAATTGGCCGGAGCCTCTAGAGCGTTTCGACCGGGTTCTCTTTAGACTCCAATCCTTGCAAACCGGTTAAATTGACCCCGACATTTTCTGACTTGACCTTGTAATAATGGTCGCGTCATTGATACGCCATTCATTGTGACTTCTATTAATACTCTTGACAGTCGAGATCGAAAGACGTCCACTCAGTTTTGGAGGAACAATACTATTACGACATCCTTCCATTACTATGTGCTGTCTCGGATTCTTCGCAAATGAGCAAGACTGACCTGCACAGAAAAAGTGCTCATGTGAGGAGTGATGGACTTCACACACATAATTACGCTTTGAGTATAAAAATACACAAGGGGCGAATAAAGGGGGCGAATATTGGATGATCGTTGATCATCCCACTCAATGACAGGAGATAAAGTCATGTGTGATAATCGCCATATAATCTGGGTCGCAATTCTGGGACTGCTATTTGGTCATTTTTCCTTTAATCAGGCCCGGGCTACCGACATAGAAATCGACACCGAGATGGTGAATGACGAAGGGGAGGCCAGAGGATTCAAATATGGATTTTATCTGGATCCGACAAATACCGGAACCAGGCTCACATTATCGGATGTAATAATTCCACCAAATGACAAATATGATGGTAAGTTCGGCGCTTTTGGTATTGCCCGGCAAGCTTACGAAAATTACCTGGCTAATTTGCGAAAGTCAGGCACGGATTCACAAAAATTCATTGAATTGGACCAGACTTTTGAAAGTGTTTTTTCCGAAAATGGGCTTGCCGGTTTTTACGATGCTTATCGTTCCGGTGGGTTATTGGGTAGTGTCGCTGGTACATTGATCCGTGATGTCACGGTGCCGGTTCGATATTGCGAAGGGTTGAACAATGTAAACACTGGTGAAGCGGGTTGGGCAGCTGTCAATGAAGATTTGAGGTTGATCAAGAGCAAATTGCGGGTGTTCACAAACGAAACTCTGCAAAATGGTTATATTCGATTAAGGTCGGAAAAAACCTTCAAGTGCAAAAAACCCAACCATCCAGCTGTGGAATATTCGATCAAACGACGTTGGGTCATCAGCATTCTTCGAGGTCTCTATCACGAGGAATTCCCTCAACAGGCATTTAAGTACAAAATTTCTGCTCTGGGCAAACAGATCAGGCTGATGGGGTATTATGAAATCATCCAGCCCTGGCCTTCAAACCCGGCTGTGACGCCTGTGTTGGTTCTGCCGTCAGATAAGGAAATGGGACATTACTATATTCCTTCCAACACTTCATGCCTGCATATCAGGTTCGCTGTGAAGCCACATAATGGGCAGCTCATTGGGCCATCGACTCCAAATCACCTTGAATTCTGTGCCTCAGGGTGCAGGCCTGGCGATGTGGACGGGACGATGTAAAGCGACGACACGAGGCATAAGCACTTTTAAAGCGCGTTTCGGTTAGTTGGACCAATTGAAACGCGCTTTAGTTCTTTTGTTTTGTTAGCAATTTCCGGGTATTATTGTTGCTTATTCGTGGGTACGAATAAGCCCGATGTGCGCTATTTGTAGAAGCTCACCTGCTTGCCACCGCGTTGCAATTCTCGATTTGGTTTTCGGTGAGTAAGTGTGCTTTGACGATCTGATGTTTCGTATCTCGATCGAATGTCTGAGGAATTGGCCCGGTTCCGATAATACTAACCGCGTATCGGCAACCGATTTTGAGTTTGAATAAGAGCTTGTATGCATCCTCGTGGCCATATGTCTTGCCCGAGTGAGTTTTCTTCAATTGCAACAGATTGCTTGATGTTGTCACCAGCGCACAGGGTACCCGCCGCATTTTGCCACGAATTCGCTTTTTGACAAAGTGCTTGCAACTGTTCAGGGATTCTATGGCCCTGACCTCGATTACGGCTTCTTTCATCGTGTAATTGTTGGTGTACCAGTCGGCCAATATAATCAGCCCAATGAAAACAGGTAGCCCGACAAACCATTGGAGCTTCTTATATCCTCCGTTTTTCCACCATGTATAAAACCGTCTCATGGGTGAATGATGGAATATTCAAACGAATTTACCCTTAAGAGCCATGGACTTGTCACGGTTTAGTTCCGTGTCCTTGAATTGGATTAATCCCATCAAGGAGAACTATTATGGCACGAGGCCACACAGACGAATTCAAGCGTGAAGCGGTGCGTATTGCGCTGACCAGCGGACTTACCCGGAAACAAGTGGCATCAGATTTGGGGGTCGGCTTTTCGACGTTATCGAAATGGATACAACAATCCCGGCCTGATGACCTTCCACCATCGGTTGATATTGATCTGGCCAAAGAGAATGAGCGGCTTCGCAGAGAGGTTCGTCTCCTCACGGAGGAGAGGGAGATATTAAAGAAGGCAACAGTGTTCTTCGCGGGTCAAAGCAAGTGAGATTTGCGTTTGTCGAAGAACACAGGAAACACGTTCCGGTGGATCGGCTTTGCCATATTCTGAATGTTACATCGCGTGGTTATCGTGCCTGGCACAACCGCCCTGTTAGTCAACGGCAGCGCGATGACATGGTGGTTCTGGCGCACATCCGTGAACAGCATCACTTGAGCCTTGGCAGTTATGGTCGCCCGAGAATGACGCAGGAGTTGAAGGAAGCCGGCCTTGCTATTGGTCACCGCCGTGTTGGCCGCCTGATGCGCGACAACGGCATTCGAGTGGTCAGAACACGCAAATACAAAGCTACGACCGATAGCAATCACCGCTTCAACATTGCGCCTAACTTGCTGGGGCGGAACTTCCAAGCGGATAAACCCAACCAGAAATGGGCAGGTGACATCAGCTACATCTGGACCCGTGAGGGCTGGCTGTATCTGGCAGTGATGATCGATCTACATTCACGCCGTGTGGTGGGTTGGGCTGTCAGCAACCGGTTGAAGAAAGACTTGGCATTGCAGGCTCTCAACCGGGCTTTGGCCCTTCGAAACCCACCGCCGGGCTGCATTCATCATACGGACCGTGGCAGTCAATACTGCTCTCATGATTATCAAAAACGAATGCGTGAACTGAAGTTTAAAGTGTCCATGAGCCGAAAAGGCAATTGCTGGGACAACGCCGTGGTCGAGACGTTCTTCAAAACACTCAAAGCCGAACTCATCTGGCGCGGCACATGGCAAACACGACAGCAAGCAACCGACGCCCTGTTCCAATACATCAACGGCTTTTACAACAGCCGCAGAAGACACTCAGCAATAGGAGGAATGTCGCCCATCAAATTTGAACGAAAAACGAGTTAAACGAGAACAGGATGCGGAATTAATACGGGACAAGTCCACCACGGTTAATAATACTGATGTAAATAGAAGGGTTCGTTTTGTGACTTGTAAGTCTATCTGTGAAGATTGAGCCAGTTTCAACAACTTTGCTATGGTCGGCGCAGATCAGTGTGGGACGTATTTAAGCTAATGATGGATCGTTCAGCCGGGCGGCCAATTCCGCAACTAGTCTATCGACATATCGGACTTCCGGTGGGAAACGATCATATTGTAAAGATTGAACGATTTCGCGTGCGTCTTCATCGTTTCCCGCAATGAAGTGTCCGTCAGCTAACAGAAGATTCGCATAGGGAAGGGTTTGAGCTGACCCCGTAGCCTCATATCGGGATATGCCTTCCCTGATCATTTCTATGCCGTGAATGTGCTGTCCTTCTTTGCAATGGGTCCAGCCCTTCAGGAAGGTTGCCCACCCTATCCAGTATTCGGACTGGATTTCTTCGGCAATATCCAGAGCTTCATCGGCGAATTTTCCGCACATCTCTAGGTTGCCCGCAATTTGGTGGGCCGTAGAAAGAACCGTCAGCACATAGGTTCGCGTCCAGTCGTCATCGTTTTTCGCCAGCATGTCAGTAATGATGGGAATTTCGACCATCATCTTGTCCGGAGCATCCTCAAGCGCGTGCCCCCAGGCAATCACACTTCTGGCGATAAGTTCTGTATCTGCCTGATAAAATTGCTTTATTCTCTCCTGATCAACATCCTTGTAAAGCTCGATGATTTCTCTTAGCTCGGAAATTGCACTATCGAATTCACCCGCTAGAAAGCTTGAAAGTGCGGTACACCGAAGCCCCAAAACGCGGGCCAAGTTATCGGTCTCGCCATATTGGGTAATAATTTCGCGGGCAAGCGCGCGGGCAGCCGAGACATTCCCCTGAATTATATTGTAACCGGACAGTGCATGCAGAATATCGAGCAACTCTTTGCTGTTCCCCTGTTTGCTGCGGAGTTCACGAAGCCGTTCCATGTTTTGTACGATTTCACCGGCGCCCCAGTTCATGACCTGCAGCGGTACATAAAGCATCTCCCGGAGCTCAATTTCACGAGATCGACGACCGGACCCAACCTCGGTGCGTTCGTTTGCATTCAACGCCCGGTGCACATATTCCACTGCCTCAACACTAGCAGCAGCCTGTTGTGCGGCCCTTGCCGCGCGGCGCCAATATTTGCAGGCTTCGATGTATTTACCAGCCAGAAAAAAATGATGTGCCAGAGTTTCAGGGGCTGTAGCCGGTGCTGACTCATCTGATGTTTCCAAAGCCTCGGCGATCCGAAGATGCACATCGGATCTGCGGCTTTTGGGCATCGTATGGTACGCAGCTTCCTGAACAAGCGCATGCTTAAATGTATATTGGAGTTCGCCGCGGCTTTCGCTGACGATCAAAAGGCCAGATGAAACCAGAGCGGCACTTATCAGTTTGATTTTTCTGTCATCTAGGCCTGAAATCCGCGCCAATAAATAGTGGGAAAAAGTTCGACCAATTGCTGCCCCGACTGGTGCAATTTTTTGAGCTGAAGGTACCCGGTCAAGCCGTGCCAGCAATGAACCCAAGAGGGTTGTCGGTAGGACATTATGCGCACGTTCCAATGGATCACCTGCCGGAGTTGATCTGGACTCCAACACAGATTTCGTGAGTTCCTCAAGAAACAAGGGTACCCCATCGGTTCGTGAAATAATCTCCTTTATGACCTCCGGGGGCAATTCTTCATTGCCAAGGAGGCTTTCGACAATGCCGTTCGCTTCGCCTGCAGCCAGGCGTGACAGGCTAATGAGCGAAATATGGGGGTCGCCAATAAAACCTGGCCTGGGAATCGGACGGCAGGTGCACACAATCATCCCACGGAATGAAGAAATGTTAGCTGCGATGTATTCCAGAAATTCCATTGTCGTTGGATCCGCCCAATGAAGATCCTCCAATAGATACAGGCGTGGGAGTGCCTCCCCGTGATGCTGCATGAGTTCCAAAAAGACAGCAAATAGATTTGACTTCATTGCTACTGGATTAGAATCTGTTGCTGGCGTGTCCACATCGAATGTCGGTAAAATCAACCGTTCAATGACCTTCAATGCATCAGCGGATAGTTTCAGTTCCGATTTTATCCATTTATTCAGGCGTTCCAGCCGCGCGCTCCTGCCTTTCAGGCGGGCTGTTCCTGCCGCAGTCTCGAAGCTTTTGATGATGGGGTGAAGAGGGCGCAGTGCTTCGTTTTCCGAACACTGCATACGAATGACTTGAGACGGCTTCAGTTGTTCTCTGACGATGAATTCGTCGACAAGGCGTGATTTACCGATTCCGGATTCACCCTCTACAAGAACAAGACAGCCTTCTTCCCTCCCGTGTTTCCATCGGGTGGCGAGTTGGTGAATCTCTTCTGTACGGCCGATAAGCGGTGTCAAAAACTGGTTGGCTGTAGAAACTTCGGCTTCGTCACGCGTTGATGCCCTTTGAACGCGCCATACGGATTTGGGTTCCGCGAACCCTTTCATTTTGATCTCACCCAGGTCGATGCAGGTAAGTCCATTTTGCAACAGGCTTTGGGTAGCTTCATCAACCAATACTGCCCCGGGTTCAGCCAGAGCCTGTATTCGCGATGCAAGATTGAGTATCGATCCGGTTGCGGGTCCGTATGAATCTGCTCCTACCCCCAGTAATTCACCCGTAATTGCCATCCCTGTTGCAATGCCGACCCGTGCCTGAAGACCTGCCGCCGCCGGGGTTTTCAGGTCGGGGACACCTTCAACGATTTCAAGGCCGGTTAGGGCAGCGTGCTCGCCGTCATCTTCGTTGGCTTTTGGATATCCAAAACAAGCAAGTATTCCATCACCTGCAAAGTTGGCCGGGGTCCCACCATTATTTTTAACAGATTGGGCGCAAAGGTCGAGAAATGACGAGAGCGTATTGTGATAATCTTCAACATCGAGGCGTTCCGCCAGAGGGGTTGACCCGACCAGGTCGGCAAACAGGGCGGAAACCTGGCGAATTTCCGGGGCATTACCCTGGCTTGGAGTTTCAGGTTCCTCAGCGGTACTTTGTGTGACTGGCGTACCAGTATCCAATACCCCTTTCTGCATATCGGCAATAATTCCGAGAATGCGCTTTCGGTCCCCCAGCGGAATTTCCAACTCCCTTAAGTCGTCGTTGTTAAGTTGGTGAAAGATGTCCAGGTCGATTTTGTTTTGGCGGAACACATCGGTGTAGCGTTCAAGATTGTGCCCGCTCAGGAAAAGCTCAAAGTCATTGGAGGGGTTTTTACCCACTGGGAACTCCTATGCTGCAAGCAACTAATCGTTACACATTTGGGCCCCCGGCCAACACTAGCACAGTGTCTGGAAATTGAGAGTACGAAATATGTAATGCTGACGCTTAACACCATTTGCTTGATAAAATTGCCAACAGGAGCCTTACAAACGAGGTATTTGGCGGCTTTCTAAGCATGTTGTTTCACCCAAAAATGGAAATGGCCTCGCTAATCAGTCAGGGAGACGTCACGTTATTTTTAGGTATATCCCCATCAGCATTGTTATATTTCGTGAACCAAAAAATATGACAATGCTGTGAGGATACCCGGTCGTGTCAAGACAATGTCAATGCTCGCGGTGTATACGATGGTTCGTGAGTTCTCATCTGCGTGTTTTCGTGAGTTTTATGTCATCATTTAAATCAATGCATACCGTTGCAGTACTGGGCCTTGGAGCGCTGGGGCTCTCGGCTTGTCAAGGCCCGTTTGAAGGGTTGGAAGAAAAAGCCAAAGTGCCGGTGCCCAAGAAGCTGGTTTTTAAAATGAAGGCGCAGGGTATGTCCCTGACCTCACCCATCATGCTGCGCATATTCAAGCAGGAAAACACGCTAGAGGTCTGGAAAAAGAAAGATACGGGGCGCTACGCGCTTTTGACCTCTTATGAAATCTGCAAGTGGTCGGGCAAACTTGGCCCGAAATATAAAGAGGGTGACCGGCAGGCGCCTGAAGGCTTTTATCGGGTAAACAAACACCAGATGAACCCGAATTCTCAATATCATCTGTCCTTCAACATGGGCTTCCCCAATGCCTATGATCGTTCCCACGGGCGTACCGGATCGCATCTTATGATCCACGGTGCTTGCTCGTCGGCGGGTTGTTACTCGATGACCGATGAAAAGGTTGAAGAGATATATTCCATGGCCCGTGATTCGTTCAAAGGGGGGCAGAAAGCCTTCCAGATTCAAGCCTATCCGTTCCGCATGACGACCGAAAACCTGTTTAAGAACCGCGATCACAAGCATTTCAAATTCTGGAAAATGCTCAAGAAAGGGCATGACCATTTCGAGATCACCAAGGTGCCACCGAAGGTCAATGTTTGTGAGAAAAGGTATGAGTTTAATACCGAATCCTCCGCCCGTTATCCCTCAAGTGGTTCCTGTCCGGCGCGCGAAATGCCGCTGACGCTGGCGAGTTCTTTCGTGAAACAGCAAAGCAAGTTTAACGACGAGTTTGAGAAGTTATTGGCAAAAGCAGAGGATCGTGAGGTTACAGCACTTGCTCCGCTGACGTTCGACGTGGCCTTGCCAGGTGTGACAGTAGACCGTCCACAGCCGGCACCAAAAGTTGAACCGGCAACCGCGCCAACGGTTGAGCCGACGTCGATAAAGCAGCCGACTGAACCAACAATAACCGGGCAAATAAAGACCAAGCCAGCATTGGAATCGGTTCTAAAACCAGCTGGATAGATCGGTATGTCGCTTGATTGGCGAGTGATTCTATCAATGCGCAACACGCATTGAGCGGGACGGATTACGGATAATCCGCGAAGCAGCAACCGAGCGTATCCGGTCAACATTTCAGCGTGAAACATTGAAGCGTCGGGAGTTGCTGTTCCACTGGAACTATTAACCTACTTACCAACAACAGCTTGCGATATAATCCGAGGTCGACTTAGTTGACAGCCCATATATTTTGACCGTGCCGCGTCAGTTCGATTGTTAAATGAACGTTTGCCCCAGGCAATCGGAATTTATCCAGTCTTGCTGTGCCGCCACCCTGCTCATTCTGAAATTTCTTTACCATTTGATGCTAATGGAAAGCAGATCAGCAAACCGAGGGCGCGGAGCCAGAGTTTCGAGGTTGTTGCCGAATGACAATCAGAGCATTCGGGTTGAACAGGAAAGGATTATGTCATGAAACCGCTTGAAGTCAGAGAGAATCTTACCGAAGAAGAATTCGTTTCAGAATATGTCGCGGCGAACAAACCTGTCGTTGTCGCCGGTATTCCGTTTGATGCGGCCAAATGGCAACCGGATGCGCTAAGGGGCTCCATCGGTGGGATGACCACTCAGGTTTACGACACATTGTTCGACTTGGATAAAACGTCCTCGCTCAACGAATATATGGATGAGAATTTCGGGCAGGACGGGCCAATGCGGGCCGCTGTTCCTTATGTGCGCTGGTATAACCAGCTCAAAGACCTTCACTTTATTAAAGGCGACAAGGCGTTCAAAGAGCTTTCGTCGATCTGGACAAAACCGGATTGTATTCCCACAAACGACTTGGTTTTACCGATAACGGGCGGTGAAATGACCGCTGATCCGGTCAATGATAATTTTCCCTATCGTGGTATTCTGGTTGCCGCACGTGGTGCACGGACCCGCATGCACCGCGACCCATTCTTCAGCGATGCGATCGTTGCCCAGTTCTACGGCACCAAAGAAGCCGCACTGTATCACCCGGACCGCACGGCTGAACTGACCCAGAAAAAGGACGATAATTCGTTTGGTGGTTTCACCGACGTGCGCGCTGACAATGTAACGGAACTGAGCGTTGAGCCGGATTATTTCGGCCAATTGGAGCCGGGCCAGATGATCTACATTCCCCACGGCTGGCTGCACGATGTAATCTGCATGTCGGATTCAATATCACTGACATGGAACTTCATCCACAAACGCGGCGCTGCTGAATTCATCGAATATCTGAAAGGCGACCCGAGCAAGGATAGCGAATTCGAGGTTTTGCAGTATTTCCACAAACGCGGTGGCCTCGGCAAATTGTCAGCAGAAGAAATGCTCACGCGTCTTTCAGCGTAGGGTTGTTCCCGTCCAAAAGAGTTACCGCTTGAACGGAAGGAACCACCAATGCGAAACTGCGGTGGTAATGATGTCGTTTTACAAAAAGATGCCTTGCCACATTTTTCAGCGGATGGTGGACAACTCACCTTGGCATAGTGTGAATCGACGGTGGATTTGCCACATTTCCGAACCAACTGTATTGCGGCAGTTTCAAACGTGTTATTAAGATACAAACATTGTTGCCATGGCTCTACAAATCTCTGGTGCAGGAAAGAGACGTGTAAAATAGAAACAGTTGTTGCAACCATTTTTTGACATGCAGACATGGTAGCTTCATTCCATTGTAACTGGAGAAACTCAAATGGCCGTCGAGCACATCAATCCAAATGACCTGTACGATTCAGTCTCCTATGGCTTTTCGCACGCCACAGTCAGTCGTGAAGCAAACCTGTTGCATCTTTCTGGACAGGTGGCATGGGACAAGGAGCAGAACATCGTTGGCGGTACCGATCTTGCCGCGCAAACCCGGCAAGCGTTGCTCAACCTCAAGGCCGTTCTTGCCAAGCAGGGTCTGGGACCTGCCGACCTGGTTCGCATCCGTACTTATGTCGTGGATCACACACCTGACAAGATTGGCCCGGTTGCCGGTGAGTTAATGGTGTTCTATGGAGATGCGATGCCAGCCGCCAACACCTGGATCGGCGTTCAATCGCTGGTCATGCCTGAATTTTTGGTAGAGATCGAAGGCACTGCGCTGATGCGCTGAGAGTGCCCGCGCGACGGACCCCAGTCTCGTGGGCTTCCTTCTTTTGGCATATTATTTGGTTTTTGAACCTGATTTAATCTTCAAATGGAACCAATTGAGGAGGGCAGGCATTACCGCGCGTTTCGCCTATTCGTTCTCACGAATGAGAGGTGCCAATTTCTGTTAATTGCCCACGCATAATTAAGACTCAAGCCCCTTAAAGCGCGTTTCGTTTGATCTGATTCATTGAAACGCGCTTTAGTTCTTATTTTGTGCGGGTCTTCATCGCTCATTCTTGAGGACGAATAAGCGCGACACGCTTTAAATAAATCCGATTAAACGAAACGTGTTTTATGCCCCGATCTTGCCGTGGCAGTGTTTGTATTTGAGGCCCGTTCCGCAGGGGCAGGGTTCGTTTCTGCCGACGCGGCCCCATGTATCGGGGTTTTCCGGGTCGCGGCCTTCGGCGGCCTGTGCGCGTGACGGGGTGACAATGGCCTTGCCATAGTCAGCGCTTCCCTGTTCATCAAATTCTCCCTCACCGTCGAATTCATCACCATGATTGGCAAACATTTGGGGGGCGTCGTAATCTTCTTCGGCGGCCTGTTGAACCAGTTCAACTCGCATCATTTGCGCGGTCACTGCCTGGCGCAGATTGCCGAGCAGGCTGTTGAACAGTTCAAAACTCTCGGATTTATATTCGGACAGGGGATCACGCTGACCGTAACCACGGAAGCCGATGACGGAGCGTAGATGCTCAAGGTTTTCAAGGTGCTCACGCCACAGGTGATCCAGTGTTTGCAGCAGGATCATCTTTTGGACTTGTGTCGTCACCTCCGGCCCGAAGCGCTCGGCGCGTTCCTTGGCGGTCTCATTGGCTTTTTCCAGAATGCGCTCACGCACGCCTTGATCATCGATGCCCTCTTCTTCCGCCCATTCATCAACGGGAAGGTCAAGATTGAGATATTCAAGCACGCCTTGTTTTAACTCATCCGTCTTCCATTCATCCGGATAGGCTTTTTCCGGCATTGCGGTCCCGACGAGGTTGTCGACAACTTCTTCGCGCATTTCGTCGATGATTTCAGACATATCCTCGTCTTCCATCATTTCGATGCGCTGTTCGAAGATCACTTTGCGTTGGTCGTTCATGACGTCGTCGAATTTCAGAACGTTTTTACGGGCATCAAAGTTGCGGGCCTCAACTTTCTGTTGCGCTTTTTCGAGCGCCTTGTTGATCCACGGGTGAACGATGGCTTCGCCTTCCTGAAGACCAAGTTTTTGCAACATGCCATCCATGCGGTCAGAGCCGAAAATGCGCATGAGATCATCCTGCAAAGACAGGAAGAATTTCGAGCGACCCGGGTCCCCCTGACGGCCTGAGCGGCCGCGCAACTGGTTATCAATACGGCGACTTTCATGGCGCTCGGTCGCCAGAACGTATAGACCACCGGCCTCCAGTGCCTCGGCTTTCAGTTTTTCAACTTCTGCGGTGATGGAAGCGGTCAGTTTTTCGGATTCTTTTTCAGATTTACCCTCTAGTTCTCTTTCAAGGCGCATGTCGAGATTGCCGCCAAGTTGAATGTCGGTTCCGCGACCGGCCATATTGGTTGCAATTGTTATGGCACCCGGCACACCGGCCTGTGAAACGATATAGGCTTCCTGCTCGTGGTAGCGGGCGTTCAGTACTTCGTGTTTGACACCTTTTGACTTGATCACATCGTCGAGGTTTGAAACCGCCTTTTCAAGATAAGCGGTCAATTCCGGTTCTTTACCGGGCTTTATGGTTTCAAGGCGGGATTTTATGGACGCCTGGATGGTCTTGAGATTGTTAACGTCAGACAGCATGGCCGACAGGATTTCAGATTTTTCAATGGAAGTTGTACCAACAAGTACAGGCTGGCCGTCGCTTTGCGCCATAACGATGTCGATCACTACGGCGATGTATTTTTCTTCTACGGTGCGGTACACTTCGTCATCTTCGTCAAGGCGCAGTACCGGCATATTGGTGGGGACGTCTACCACATCAAGTTTGTAAATGTCGCCAAATTCGGAGGCTTCGGTCATCGCCGTGCCGGTCATGCCAGCGAGTTTATCGTACATGCGGAAATAGTTCTGGAAGGTGACGGAGGCCAAGGTTTGGTTTTCGGGTTGTATCTCGACGTTTTCCTTTGCTTCCAACGCTTGGTGCTGACCTTCGGAGAAGCGGCGGCCTGACATAGCACGGCCGGTGAATTCATCTATTATAACCACTTCACCGTTACGGACCATATAATCTTTGTCTTTCGTGAAAATCTTGTGCGCTTTCAAGGCGTTATTGACGTGGTGTACGACGCTGACATTTTCTACGTCGTAAAGTGATCCAGACTGCAATATCTCTTTTTCTTTCAGCAGATTTTCGAGTTTTTCGGTTCCTTCTTCGGTGAAGGAAACAGAACGGGTTTTTTCATCCAGCTCATAATCACCGTCTTCGATCATTGGGATAATGGTATCGACCGATGAATAAAGGTCCGATTTATCGTCTACGGGTCCCGAGATAATCAGCGGCGTGCGGGCTTCATCAATCAGGATTGAATCAACCTCGTCGACGATCGCATAATTATGGCCGCGCTGGACCATATCCTCGATGTCCATCTTCATGTTGTCGCGAAGATAATCAAAGCCGAATTCGTTGTTGGTGCCGTACGTAATATCGCAATTATAGGCTTCCTGGCGCTGATCATCTTCGAGGTCGTGGATGATCACACCCGTAGTCATGCCAAGAAAACTGTAAAGGCGGCCCATCCATTCCGCATCACGGGCGGCAAGATAATCGTTTGTCGTGACCACATGGACCCCTTCGCCGGAAAGGGCGTTGAGGTAAACGGCCAATGTCGCGACAAGGGTTTTACCCTCACCGGTGCGCATTTCGGAAATCTTGCCCTCATGCAGGATCATGCCGCCGATGAGCTGGACATCGAACGGGCGCATGCCCAGCGAACGTTTCGAACCCTCCCGGGCAACGGCAAAGGCTGGTACAAGGAGGTCATTTAGAGATGCACCCTGCTCGAATTGTTCCTTAAATTCGTCGGTTTTAGCAACCAGTTGCTCATCGCTAAGCGCTTCCATTTCTGGCTCAAGGGCGTTGATAGCATCTACGTTTGGCTGGTATTTTTTTATAAGCCGGTCATTTTCCGACCCAAAAAACTTGCGCGCGATGCCGCCAAAACTGATCATGAACTTCTTCCTTACCGTTCTTCGCCCCATCCGTGTCCAGGAATACCCGTTCGAAATTGGTGCAAAGAGAAGATTTGCTTATTTTATGGCGTCAAATTGCGGCTGAAAACCACCCTTGTATAGACGCTGCCGTCTGGGACAGATAAGAGGGGGCACAGGGCTTGTCAACGCAGGCGCGCCGTATGAAACACACACAAATGTGGCTTGAAATCTATCCGACAACCGCTTTCGTATAGGTGATAGCCAAACTGGACGTATTTTCTCTTATTCTGGAACCCGATATGCTTTTGAACTCTGATCTCTCTCGAACCACATTTTCTACTTCCAAAGCTGCGTTGTTTGGGTTGGCCGGGCTTGCGATAATCGGCTTTTCTAACCCGGTCGTTGCACAGGAAAACAAGGTTGTTGCCAAGGTAGGGGCGATTGAAATTACCTTGGGTGACCTGGATCAGGCCGTGACTGACCTGGCGCAACAGTTGCAAAATGTACCTGAAGCGCAGCGTCGTGCCCGCGCTCTGGACACGTTGGTTGATGTGTATTCATTGGCGCAAAAGGCTACAGCTGAAGGATTGGACAAAGACCCGGTAGTTAAAAGACAGCTTGCACTGCTGCGTGCCAGGGCTCTGCACAATAATTATTTCCAAAATAAAATTCGCCCGACAATCAAGGATGAAGCGATAAAAGCGCGTTACGAAAAAGAAGTGGCTGGCGCTGAGACACCGCAGGAAGTCAGTGCCCGTCACATTCTCGTGAAAACAGAAGAAGAGGCCAAAGAGATTATCAACGAACTGGATGGTGGCGCGGATTTTGTGGAATTGGCAAAAGCCAAATCAACCGGTCCGAGCGGTGCCAATGGCGGTGATCTTGGATATTTTGGGGCTGGTCGCATGGTTCCTGCTTTCGAACAGGCGGCGTTTGCCATGGAAAAAGGTCAATACACCAAGGAACCGGTTAAAACCCAATTCGGCTATCATATCATTAAAGTGGAAGATAAGCGCAGTCAGCCGGCACCTACCTTTGAAGCGACAAAAGATCAAATTCAGCAATTGCTTATGACCGAAGCCTATGCAGAAACCATCAAGAAAACACGTGAAGAGATTGGCGTTCAGATTTTGGATGAAAGCCTGAAAGTTCCTGAAAACAACTAGTTGGATCGCGTTTAATGTCGGGAAAAATCGCGCCGCTGGCGCCAAAAAACCCAGTTAAGCTAGCGCCATTGGCTGGTGTGCAGATGGCCACGGTTGAGGCCGGGATCAAATATGCCGGTCGAAAAGACCTGTTGCTGATGGTTTTTGATGAGCCCTGCTCGGTTGCCGGTGTTTTTACAACGTCAAAATGCTCATCGGCGCCGGTGGACTGGTGCCGCCAAACGCTCAGCGGTGGCGTGCGCGCCAAAGCACTCGTTGTGAATGCGGGCAATGCCAATGCTTTTACCGGGCTTAAAGGTGCGCAAGCCGTGGAGATGACGGCGCAAGCTGCAGCGCTCGCATGCGGAAGCGCACCTGAGGAAATCTATCTTGCCTCTACCGGCGTTATCGGAGAGCCGCTCGACGCGTCGTCTTTTGAAGGTCACCTTAAAAACCTGCACTCAAATTGTATTGGTGACGGCTGGCAAGATGCTGCAGAAGCCATCATGACCACGGACACTTATCCCAAACTGGCGAAAGCCGGATTTGAACTGGATGGCAAGGCCTGCACGATCAACGGGATTGCCAAAGGCTCCGGTATGATCGCCCCCGACATGGCCACCATGCTTTCATTTGTGGTCACCGATGCGCCGGTGGCGTCACCTGTACTGCAGGCGCTTTTATCGGAACTGGTGGTTGGCACGTTCAACGCAGTGACGGTGGATAGTGATACGTCCACCAGCGATACGCTGATGCTTTTTGCAACGGGATCGGTAAATGCCGATGAAATCACTTCACCAGATGACCCGCGCATTGGCGCTTTCAAATCGGCATTGCAGGCGGTTCTGCACGATCTTGCCATGCAGATTGTGCGCGACGGGGAAGGGGCCACCAAACAGGTTGAGGTTCATGTTACCGGGGCGGTGGATGACATGTCGGCTCGACGTATCGCCCAATCGATTGCCAATTCACCTCTGGTAAAAACCGCCGTGGCGGGAGAGGATGCTAATTGGGGTCGGGTTGTCATGGCTGTTGGCAAAGCCGGTGAACCCGCAGACCGCGATTTACTGGCGATTTCATTCGGTGATGTGCGCGTTGCCGTATCCGGCGAGCGTGATCCGGATTATAGTGAGGATGCGGCCAGTGCCGTTATGCGTGAAGATGAAATCACAATCGGTGTGGATATTGGTCTTGGAAACGGAAGTGCGAAAATCTGGACCTGCGACCTTACTAAGGAATATGTTGCCATCAATGGGGACTACCGTAGTTGATCTGACCGACTGTTCTGTAGTGGAATGGTGGATGATTAAGTTGAAAGAATTCTGATATGGTTCCAGAAACCGTCGTTTCAGGGCTATCCGGCGTCCGGCGTCTTGAGGCTGTGAGCTTTCGCTCCTGGCCCGCCGCCACGACGAGTTATGACGGCACGTGGGCTATCCGGCTGACTGCCGGCCATCCCTCCAAACGGGTAAATTCAGTTAATCCACTCGACAGGGCAGATCACAGTGACCTGGAAATACGCATCGCACGCGCAGCCCGAAAATTTCAAGGATTTGGGCGCCCGCTGGTGTTTCGCCAATCGCCATTGGCACCGCCGGAACTGGAGAATATTCTTGATGCGCGCGGCTGGCGCAGATTTGATGAAACCCGTGTAATGACGCTTGATCTTGAAAATGCAAATTTGGCCGGGGCGGTCGATCAACTGCCTTTGCAGGACGTTGGGCGTTGGATCGACCAAAGCGCTGCTATGGATAGTTTTTCAGCATCCGTTAAGCCGGGCCTGTCGGAATTGATCGGTCAGGTTCAGGGGGATGTCGGCTTATTTCTTCTTGAAGATGGTAACGGAAACCCACTTTCCGCTGCTATGGCTGTACGGTTTGGTGATTTGGTTGGCTTGTTTGAGATTGTTTCAAATCCTGATCTTCGGGGGCTGGGTTTTGGTCGCCGGGTGTTAAAAAACGCATTATTATGGGCCCGCGAACATGGCGCGCGGCAGGCCTGGCTGCAGGTTGTTGCCGAAAATACAGCTGCAAATAACCTGTATGAGTATGAGGGATTTGAAGAAATCTATCGTTATGCCTATAGGCAGGCACCTGATGGTTTCCAGGGCTGAAACAGCATAAGGGCAGTTTGCAGAATAACATGAGTAAGAAACTGGTTCTGGTGGTCGCCTGCGCGCTAATTGATCCCGATGATCGAATATTGCTGGCCCAACGGCCTGAAGGCAAAAGCATGGCCGGGTTATGGGAATTTCCCGGTGGCAAGGTCGAATCCGGTGAAATACCAGAACAGGCGTTAATCCGTGAATTGAAAGAAGAACTGTGTGTTGAAACAAAAGTGGCCTGTCTTGCACCGCTGACCTTTGCAAGCCATGAGTATGATGATTTTCACCTCCTGATGCCCCTGTATGTGTGCCGGCGCTGGTGGGGCACAGCTGTTTCAAATGAAGGGCAGGCGCTAAAATGGGTCAGGCCCGAAAATCTGCGGGATTATCCCATGCCAAAGGCTGATCTGCCCCTTATTCCAGCCTTGCAGGAATTGATTTAGATTCTGGTAACCATCTCTTTAGAGCTACTTTGTAAAGTGGAAGGGAACACGGGTTTACGGATGGACGATCAGCATGGCGAGATTTGGCAAAAGGGAGTTGGGAGAGGTTGAGCTCGAACAAAGACAGGTTGAGAGCCTGCTCGGTCTATCCATGACTCAAATTGCTTTGGGGATGAGTGTTCTGGCACTGTTTGCGGCAGTATTTTTTACACCAATTCTTGACCAGAATTCAAACCAGATTGCCCGGAACCAAATTGACTTACCTGGCGACATTGACCGCACAGTCACGGGCTCGGTTGAGAAGTCAAGTGAGCCTAAGCGCTATATTATCCGTCGCAGCATCACTAACCCCAACCCTGAGCTCCCTTGTTATATCTATGAAGACGGTACCCGCGAAGGCAATTGCTGAGAATTCTCAAACCGAATTTGCGATCAGTTCTTCAGGGTAAATTCATCAACGTTTAGCGCTTCTGCCAGCCGGGATTTTGCCGAACCCGGTTTTAGCGGTTTTTGCTGACTTTCGTGGGGTGACCATCCTGAAAGAGATATTAAGCTAAATGTGGCGCGGATCCGACCGTCTTCATCACTGAATAGGTCAGCGTAGGTGTCTGCGAGCTTCGGCAGGAATGTGCGTTTTAAGCGTGGGCTGGGGCTCGCAGCAAGGTGCGATGTTGCGCCAAATGCTCTTAAATCCCGAACTAGGTGAAATACTGTATCGTATCGAACCGTCACAGCTTCTTGGTCTACCACTGGTAATGCAAACCCCGCCCGCTGCAACAGCGCACCTGCATCACGAATGTCGGTAAACGGGTCTATTCTATTGGCTGCGCCGTGGCTGACTTCACTTTCAGCGGTTAGCATGGCTTGGCGCAATTCCATTAAAGTATCCGGGCCGGGTAAGCACCCCAAAAACAACCCGTCCGGCTTCAGACTTTGTTTTATCTGGATCAATGTGCCCGGCAGGTCGTTTGACCAATGCAGGCAGATTGGGGCGATGATCAGATCAAATGAATCAGGCCCCAGAGACAGTACCTGTGGGCTCGTGACCTTGTCTGCCTTCCCAAGAAATTGACTTCGTTCCACCCTGACAACATTCTCTACGTTGGGGGAATTGTTAATAGTATCAGCCGCATAAGCTGATCCGCCGAACAGCACTGCCGCATTTTCAAAATTGCGATTAACGGCGCCGAGGCGTTCTGCAATATCATCCACAGCTTCGCGCATGAGGAAGTCATTACCATCCTGGAAGATGTTTTTAGCGCGCGCCTGACGCAGGTTATTTTGGTGTTGGTCAAACAAGTTTAGTCACGTTTCAATGGGTGTGTCGAAGAATTTGCAGAAAGTACGTTTTGCTTTGTTGGATCCATTTTTACAGGCTCAAGTTCAAATTTTTTTGCGGGTCTGTCACGCTCTATTGCGAGGGCGGATAGGCGCGACATCCAAAAGGCTTCTATACTTGCTGGTAAAAAAGCGCCACACTTTGTGCAATTGAGGGACATCGTATGACCGAACTGGGAGAAATTCTTGGGCGTATAGGTGTGTCGTTTAGAGATGCGATATTACCACCAACATGCTTGTCGTGTGATGCTGCAGTCAAGGAGCAGGGTAGTGTATGCGCGCGCTGCTGGAAGGAAATACGGTTTATTGACAAGCCTTATTGCCCGGTTTTAGGTTCGCCATTTACTTACGAGCTGGGGGAGGGCGCGTTAAGTGCGCAGGCCATTGCCTATCCTCCCGCATTCGACAGGGCTCGATCGTCGGTTTTATACGACGATCGAGCCCGTCAATTGGTGCAGGGGTTAAAATTTGCCGACAGAACGGAACTTGCACCCTGGATGGCGCGCTGGATGATACGCGCTGCCGACGATCTGGATATGGAGAATTCGGTTGTTCTGCCCGTTCCTCTTCACAAGCGCAGATTGTTCGTACGGCGGTATAACCAGTCTGCCGAACTTGCCAGAAACATCGCCGCTATCTGCGGAATGACTTACGCGCCGGAGCTTCTGATTCGTTTCCGCGCAACACGCCAACAGGTTGGGTTGGGAGTTAAGGAACGTCAAAAGAATGTGAACGGGGCGTTTCGGGTACCTGCTGGGATGGGTATCCACATCAAAGGAAAATCCATTATTTTGGTTGATGATGTATATACAACCGGTGCAACACTGGAGGCATGTGCGCGGGCACTCAGGCGAGCCGGCGCATCGCAAATCAGTTGCCTGACCTTTGCCCGGGTTGCAAATGGGGTTGCGGTCACTGACCTTTGATCCCTATATCATTTATAGGGACTAACCAAAGGGGCTGAACAATGGCCAACGTTACAATTTATACCCGTCAAATGTGTGGCTATTGCAGCGCCGCAAAAAACCTTCTTTCCGGCAAAGGCGCACAGTTCAAGGAACTTGATGCGACTTTCAAGCCGGAATTAAAGAAGGAAATGATACAAAAAGCAGATGGAGCAAGGACATTCCCACAGATATTTATCGGTGATGTTCATATTGGCGGGTGCGATGATCTGATGGCAATGGAGCGCTCCGGTAATCTGGATGCTCTCTTGAAAGCTTAAGAGGTTATTATGTCACCCTTTGTTGCAGCGGTCGTGCAGATGCGCTCCGGCATCCATATGGATAAGAATATTGCCGCGATGGAGGCCGGAATACGTGAAGCGGCCGGGCTTGGGGCAACCTATATACAAACGCCGGAAATGACTGGCCTTGTTCAGCAGGACCGTGAGGCATTTTTTGGCGAAGCCAAAGACGAAGTCAGCGACCCGGTTGCGCCGCGAGCATCAGCGTTAGCAGCAGAACTGGGCGTTACTGTTCATGTAGGGTCAACACCAATCAGGCTTGGGGAGCGTATGGCTGCAAACCGTGCGTATGTTTTTGCCCCTAATGGAGATTTGCAGGCGCGTTATGATAAAATCCACATGTTTGATGTGGATTTGGACAACGGCGAAAGCTGGCGTGAATCTGCCGTCTATCAACCGGGAACGAAAGCTGTTTCGACTTCTATCGATGGCATACAATTCGGTCTGGCAATTTGCTACGATTGCCGGTTTCCAGAACTGCACACGGCTTATGCCCGTTCCGGTGTCGAAGTTTTGACCGGCCCGTCCTGTTTTACCCGCCAGACGGGAAAAGCGCATTGGCATGCCCTGTTGCAATCCCGGGCCATCGAAAATGGCGCGTTCATGATCGCAGCCGCCCAGGGCGGTGACCTGGAAGATGGCCGGGAAACATTTGGCCATTCGCTTATCGTAAACCCATGGGGTGAGATTATTGCAGAAGTTGACAGTGAAGAACCGGGAGTGGCCACCGCAGTAATTGACGTTAATGAAGTCACTGCCGCGCGTTCCAAGATTCCCAACCTTGTAAACAATCGAAGTTTTGTTTTGACGCAAGCGGATGTAAAGGCGGAGAATATCGCGTGATCCGGTTCAGTCTGATATGCGATAATGATCACGATTTTGACGGATGGTTCTCATCATCTGATGACTTTGAGATGCAGTTGAAGCGCGGGTTGGTAACATGCCCGTCGTGCAATTCACCCAAGATATCAAAATCTCTGATGGCGCCGTCCGTTTCTACCGGCAGGCGCAAAGACAAGATGGAGGTTGCCACGGCAGATGCCGCCAAACTGGAAGTTCTGACCGAAATGCGCAAATTGCGTGATAAGATTACCGAGAACTCGGAAAATGTTGGTCGGCGCTTTCCCGAAGAAGCTCGCAAAATTCACTATGGGGAAGCGGAAGAACGGGGTATTATCGGCGAAGCCAACCGCGACGAAGTTGAAGGACTTCTGGATGAAGGCATTGCCATTGCACCACTGCCTGTCCTGCCGGATGATGCTAATTAGGTTTGCGAAGGACGTATTAATAACGTCATGTAGTTGACATCCGTGTCGCGTGAACGGTTCCACGTATCGGATATCGGATTGTAAAACACACCGATACGTTCAACCGGTGTCATGCCGGATGTGATGCAGGGTGTCTCGATCTCTTCGGGCCGGACCAGTTTTTCATATTGGTGCGTCCCACGGGGTAACCACCGCAGAACCTGTTCAGCCATAAAAATCGCAAGGGCCTGAGCCTTTCGGGTTCTATTGATAGTCGCGACCAACATGAGACCACCGGGCTTCACCATTGAGGCGCAAGCGCTCATGAAAAGATCAACATCAGCGACATGTTCCACCACTTCCATGTTGAGAACTACATCAAACTGTTCCCGGTCATGTGCCAATGCTTCCGCAGTTGTCGCGCGATAATCGACGTTAATTCCAGACTGGGCCGCATGGAGTTTTGCGACTTCAATATTTGTTTCGCCTGCGTCCGCTCCAACAACATCCGCCCCCATTTTCGCAACGGGCTCGCTCAACAAACCGCCGCCGCAGCCGATATCCAGAATTCGTAATCCCTTCAGGGCTTGTGGGTTTCGAAAGTCACGTTCGAAATGTTCGCACAGCTTTTCGCGAATATAGGTCAGTCGTACCGGATTGAATTTATGCAGCGGTTTGAATTTGCCCGAAGGATCCCACCATTCTTTCGCAAGAGAGGAAAAATGGTCGATTTCGGACTGATCAATTGTGCTGTTATCTGCAATTGGTGTGCGGCTCGTGCTGACAGGCATGATTTACTCCGGGTTTCCCACTCTGTGTCGGATTTCATCAAGAAAAAGGCAAGCCCATGATCATGCGGCAAAAGGTACGACTGATGAATTTGTGGTGAGGGTTTGGAAGGGCTAGACCTATTCCAAACGTTCTGTCTGTAGTTGCTTACGAATATCCGGTGAGTTTGTTACCGGGTCAGTTCTAATCTACTTTACGAAACAGGATTTTACCCCTGCGCGCGACAAGGTGTTTCTCAAGGGTAACTGGATGGAAATAGGCCTCCACCCGTTGTCCCTCGGGCGTTGTTCCATAGAGTTCGTAACAACCCCCGTCTTCTTTGACGCGGCGTATTTTCCAACCTTCCGCTTTTACTTTCTCAATCAATGACTCCTTTGATTTCCAGCTTGAGCGGTCGCCGGAATCGCAACTATACAGCCCAGTTGCAAAAGCTGTGTGGGAGAAAAATATTGGCGCAATTAATGTAGTGAGTAATGTCAGTTTCCGCACATTCTTTCCTTTACTGTTTAATAGGCTTGAGGCTCGGTTTTGGCAGATTGCCGTCCAATCATCTGCCATCCCCGGTAACTCTCAAGAGCTGCCAGTGGGATGAAATGAGCCAGAGCCGGACCAATGTTGTTGTGAACGAAAACCCAGTGGAGCAAGGTAAGAACAGCTGCTGGATAGACAAAGCGTTGAAGTTGTTTCCAACGTTTAAGAAGTTTGCGCTGGGACGCATCATTACTCGTGATGGCGAGTGGAACGAAAATTGCGAAAGCGGCCCAGCCAGTCCAGATTCCAAGCGCCCAAAATTCTGCAAGTATGGGGCGCAATGCTCCCATGTCGACTATGTACAGTAAGGTATGGAGTAATGCGTAGCCAAAAGCCGCAACACCGAGCCAGCGGCGGCGTTTTGCAATCCACACCAGCCAGCGGGTTTTTGGGAAGACCATGCGAAGGGGCGTTATCATGAGTGCAAGAATCATGAAACGGGCTGCAAACTCCCCCGTGGGATGCAGCAGACGCTCAGCGCTTGCCGCGCCCGTGGAGAGACCTATAAGCATCGGAATTGCAGGAAATGCCAACACAATCCAAAATACAACAGTGGAAAACCGAAAACTCTTCATAAGCTGCTGCCTATTCAGTTGAGCGCCCAAACCCACCTGACAGTGGACTGTTGTCAAAAATCATCAAAGTTAAATATCGGTAATAAGGCGCACGTTGAATTCTAGAATAGTGCGAATCCTGCGAATTTCGATATTTCAGCTTACGATCCAATCACCGCCGTTGCTTCAATTTCAACCAACGCACGATCTTCGATTAGGTCCGAGATAACGAGCATTGCCATGGCGGGGAAATGCCTGCCAAGGACACGACGATAGGCGGTTCCAACTTCTTTTTGACGTGCAAGATATTCCCGTTTGTCGGTGACGTACCATGTCAGGCGAACGATATCGGAGACTGTCCCTCCGGCTTGTTCAACAATGGCAACTATGTTTTTTAACGTCTGTTCCATTTGTTGAACAAAGTCATCGCTTTCGAATTCCTGTTGGCTGTTCCAGCCAATCTGACCACCAATGTACAGTGATCCATTCGTTGCCCGAATTCCATTGGCATAGCCTTTGGCATCTACCCAACTATCGGGCTGTATTATTTCATGTGGCATGATGTTGCTCCATGGTTTCCTAAGTGATTATTTTTGTTTCTCTAGTTAGTTTCGTCACGGAGTTGAAAACGCTGAATCTTTCCGGTTTGTGTCTTTGGCAGGGAATCGCGGAATATTATGGAACGGGGGTATTTGAATGGTGCGATAGTCGCTTTGACATGATCCTGTAACGCTTTGGTCAAATCATCTGACGGCTCAACACCCTCGTTTAATACAACATGGGCTTGCACAATGGCGCCTCGGTCATCGTCCGGTACGCTAATGACCCCGCATTCCAGAACAGCTTCGTGTGACAGCAGAGCGGCTTCAACTTCCGGCCCGGCAATATTATAGCCGCTGGAGATAATCATATCATCGCTGCGCGCGGCGAAATGGAGGTAACCATCTTCATCCATTGAAAAACTGTCGCCGGTGATATTCCAGCCATCAAGAACATATTGGGCCTGCCGGTCATCGGCGAAATAACGGCAGCCCGTGGGGCCCCGGACCGCAAGTCTGCCGACGGTCCCCGGTTCGACTTCTTTGCCCTCATCGTCGATTATTCGAACTTCATAGCCTTTGACCGGACGACCGGTGCATGCGGGTGCGTGATCGTCGAACCGGTTGGAAATAAAGATGTGCAGGAGTTCGGTGGCGCCGATACCATCCAGCATCGGTTTGCCCGTTTTCGCAATCCAGTCGTGATAGACGGGTGCTGGTAGTGTTTCGCCAGCAGATACAGCTGCACGAAGGCTGGATAGATCCGCCCCTTCTTCCATGGCCGCCAGCATGACTCGATAGGCGGTTGGCGCAGTGAAGCAGACGGTCGCCTTATATTTTTGAATGATCTCAATCATGTTCGGTGGGCTTGCATCTTCCAGCAGAGTAGCCGTTGCACCAAACCGTAAAGGAAATACGGCTAAGCCCCCCAGGCCAAATGTAAAGGCCAGTGGCGGTGATCCGACAAAGATATCGTCGGGTACAACCCCAAGAACCTCCTTGGCATAACCGTCCGCGATGATCATCAGGTCTCGATGAAAATGTATCGTTGCTTTGGGCTTACCGGTCGTTCCCGATGTGAAGCCGAGCAGGGCGACGTCATCGCGCCCTGTTGGTACAGGGTTAAACTTTACTGATTTTTCCAAAGCCAGCCGGTCGAGTTCGGCATCGTGGTTGGAGGTTCCATCGAAGGCGATGACCGTCTTCAAAAACCGGTTGTCTTTCTCAACCGTATTGATTTCATCCAATAGTCGACTGTCGCACAGGGCGTGGCTGATTTCGGCCTGATCAACAATCTGGGTAAGCTCACCCGACCGAAGCATGGGCATTGTATTCACGACTACCGCGCCGACCTTGGTCGCTGCAAGCCAGCAGGCCACCATCGCTGGGTTATTTGCGGAGCGGATCAAAACCCGGTTACCCGGCTGAATGCCGAGATCTTCAACCAACACGTGGGCGAGGCGATTTGTCCAGTCGGTGAGTTCCTTATAGGTGCGTTGACGCCCGTTACCGATCAAGGCTGTATTATCACCAAATCCATTCTCAACCATCGTATCGGTGAGCTCAGCCCCAATGTTCAATCGATCCGGATAAGAGTATTCGTCAAGTTTGAATTCCGGCCATTGATTGGCGGGCGGCAGGTTGTCCCTTGAGAACGTATCGACATGCGCTGATGGTCCAAGCATTGGTTCATTCCTCATTTCGAATTCTGAAAGGCGGTCAGCGTTTGTCGCGCGATGATGATTTTTTGAACATCTGACGCTCCTTCATAGATTCGCAGGGCTCGTATCTCCCGGTACAATTTTTCAACCGTAGCGCCCGACCGTACACCCTCACCGCCGTGGATTTGCAATGATTGGTCGATGATCTTTTGCGCCTGTTCGGTTGAGAACAGTTTCGCCATGGCTGCCTCGCGACTGATGCGCGGTGCGCCGTTGTCCTTTGTCCACGCGGCTCGGTAGATCAGCAATGCGCTGGCATCGATGTCGACCGCCATATCTGCAATATGTCCCTGAACCATTTGCAGGTCGAATAGCGGAGCGTTCTGGATGGTGCGGCTGGTGGCGCGATTAAGTGCTTCGTCCAAGGCCCGGCGAGCAAACCCCAATGCGGCTGCAGCAACCGTGGATCGAAATACATCGAGCACCGACATGGCGATCTTGAAACCGTCCCCAGCATTTCCTAACAGCGATGTTGCCGGAACCCGGCAATTCTCAAATCGCAATTTGGCTAGAGGGTGCGGGGCGATGGTGTCCAAACGTTCTGCAATCACCAGACCGTCGGTATTTGCGGGAACAATAAATGCGGACAAGCCTTTTGCTCCAGGACCATCCCCGGTTCTTGCAAACACCGTGTAGACATCTGCAATTCCGCCGTTGGATATCCAGGTCTTCTCACCATCTAGAATATAATCTTGACCATCCTTTGTCGCAGTCATCGTTGAGTTGGCGACGTCCGAGCCCGATTGCGGCTCGGTGAGGGCGAAGGCGGAAATTGCGATACCTGATCTGGTGAGGGGGAGCCACTCCGACTTCTGATGATCAGTACCAAACAATGAAATGGCGCCGGTTCCCAGACCCTGCATGGCAAAAGCGAAGTCCGCCAACCCGTCATGCCTTGCCAGCGTTTCTCTGATCAGACAGAGGCTTCGAACATCCAGCGATGAATTTTGGTGGCCTGGTTCAATGGCAGAATGCTGCAGGAAACCGCCTTTGCCGAGCTGGGTTACAAGGTTGCGACACGCTGCGTCCACATCACTATGGTCGATGTCGTTCAAGTGCTGCCCAGCCCAGGCTTCCAGTTGTGGCGATAATGCGCGGTGCCTGTCGTCCAGAAATGGCCAGTTGAGAAATGATTTGTCGGGCATCTAATTACCTTCGAACACAGGTTTTTCCTTCTTTGCAAAGGCATCGAACGCGCGTTTGAAATCTCCAGTCTGCATGCACAGTGCCTGTGTTTGCGCTTCAGCCTCGATGGCCTGTTCAATCGACATGGACCATTCCTGTTGCAACATGGTTTTGGTCATCATGTGAGCGAAATTTGGGCCCGCCGCTATGGCGGTCGCCAGCGTCAGTGCTTCGCTTTCAAGGGCATCAGCTTCTACCAATTTGTTGAAGAACCCCCAACGCTCACCCTCTTGTGCCGTCATGGAGCGGCCGGTGAAAAAAAGTTCTGCAGCGCGACCTTGTCCGATGAGACGGGGTAAAATCGCACATGCGCCCATGTCGCACCCGGCGAGGCCGACCCTCGCAAAGAGAAACGCAGTTTTGGCCTGGGGAGTTCCGATCCGTAAATCCGACACCATCGCAATTATGGCACCCGCGCCGACGCAGATGCCATCAACGGCGGCGATGACAGGTTTGCCGCAATTTACGATTGCTTTCACCAAATCACCGGTCATCCGTGTGAAGCGTAGCAATTCCTTCATTGACATTTTGGTGAGCGGACCGATGATCTCATGGACGTCTCCGCCCGATGAAAAATTGCCACCGTTGGAACCGAAAACGACCGCATCCACATCCTCACAATAATGAAGATCGCGAAACCAGTCTCGCAACTCGGCATAGCTGTCGAACGTCAGCGGGTTCTTTCGATCAGGGCGATTGAGGCGCACAGTCGCAATGCGATTTTCGACTTTGCATTGGAAGTGTTCAACATCTGTGCGGCAGGTGGTCATGATGTTTCCCCGTTTGATGAATTCGCTGTTATGGTATCGAGATCACCCAGCATGTTTTCGATGGTTTCTGTGGGCAGGTTGCTAAGCAGCTGATCAACCCAGATCTCATGTGCTGATGCCTGTTTTTCAAACTCTTCAAGCCCGCGTTTGGTCAACCGTACAAGCCATGCACGGCGGTCGCCCGGCACTGGACTGCGCACCACGAAACCATCTTCAACCAGACGGTCGATAATACCCGTCACATTGCCGTTGGAGACTTTGAGGACACTCGACAGTTCGCTCATTTTCAAGCCTTTTTCGTAACGGCTGAGGGCGGACATCACGTCAAAACGTGGTAGCGTGGTATCAAATGTGGCACGTAGTTTTTCGCGTACCTGTCCTTCCACGTGATTTGTGGATTTTAAAAGCTTGAGCCACAACCGAAGACGCATCTTTGCTATTGGTTCCGTTTCAGACGATTGAGTAGAGATTGTCATGTTTCGCCTCCACATATGGAAATCGCCTGACCGTTCACACCGCGCGCACCTTCACCAGCCAGCCAAAGTGCCGTTGATGCGACCTCGTCGGCTTCGATAAATCGGTTTTGAGGGTTGTTCGCCATCAGGCTTTGGCGCGCGTCACGGTGAGATATCCCTGTCTTCTGGATGATATTTTCGACCGAACGATCAAGAAGAGGTGTATCAACAAATCCGGGGCAGATTGCATTGACCGTAATATTAGTTCTGGCCAATTCAAGCGCTACAGAACGTGTGAGACCGATGACGCCATGTTTTGCGGCACAATAGCCGCTGACATATTGATACCCTTTCAAGCCTGCTGTTGACGCCACAGCAATCAGGCGGCCCCAACCTTGCTCCATTAATTGGGGTAGACATGCCTGCCACAGATTGAAAACGCCGACCAGATTGACATCAATCATGGCGGACAAGTCGCTCGACGACATTGTGGAAAATGGTGCACTGAGCGCTGCTCCCGCATTGGCGATTGAAATGGATACAGGCCCATTGGCAGCGGTAGCCCGGGTCAGGGCTGTATCCAAACCGTCACGATCTGTTACATCACAGGCGATGGGCGTCGCGTTAATTTTATTTGCGGTATCAATTAACGGTTCTTCATGTCTGCCAAATATGGTGACTTTCGCGCCAGCCTGGCTGAATGCCGTTGCAACGGCGGCGCCAACACCTGTGCCGCCACCGGTTACAACAACATGTTTGTTTCCAAACTGCATCAGGAACCATCCGCCATTTCCAACTCGCGATCGGATAGTCGCCAAGTCTGATCACGACCAGCTTCATAGGGGAGGGGCCAGTTTTCATGCCTGTCGCCCAATTGAGTCGCAGCATGGAAAGTCCAGTATGGGTCTGCAAGATGTGGGCGGGCGAGGCAAACCAGATCGGCCCGACCCGCCATCAAAATCGAGTTGACATGATCCGGTTCATAAATATTGCCCACTGCCATGGTCGCGACCTTGGCGTCATTTCGAATGCGATCTGAAAATGGCGTCTGGAACATCCGCCCGTAAACGGGTTCAGCTTCAGTTGAGGTTTGTCCCGCAGATACGTCGATTATATCGGCTCCGACATTCCTAAAAATGTGCGCGATTTTAACCGCTTCATCCGGTGTTACCCCGTCGTCTCCTGCCCAGTCGCTGGCGGAGATGCGAACGGACATCGGTTTTTCGGTTGGCCAAACTGTGCGCATGGCCTCAAAGACTTCCAAGGGATAACGCATACGGTTTTCCAATGAACCGCCGTATTCGTCATACCGATTGTTGGAAAGGGGAGAGATAAAGGATGAGATCAGATAGCCGTGTGCGGCATGAAGTTCGATCATATCAAAGCCCGCACGTTCTGCCATTTTTGCGGCGTTGGCGAATTCATCCCGAATCACATCCATATCAGCTCTGGTCATTTCGCGCGGTGTGGCATTTTCAGGTGACCATGGAATGGGTGATGCTGAAATCAACTCCCAATTACCGTTTGCCAGCGGCATGTCCATCTCTTCCCAACCGACTTGTGTTGAACCTTTCCGGCCTGAGTGGCCTATTTGGCAGCAGATTTTAGCATCGGTTTCCGTGTGCACAAAATCCGTTAATCGACGCCATGCCATTTCATGTTCTGGAGCGTAGAGACCTGGACATCCTGGGGTGATGCGGCCTGCGGGGGAGATACAGGTCATTTCAGCATACAGCAGTCCTGCCCCACCTTTTGCCCGTTCTCCATAGTGGATGAGGTGCCAATCTGTGGGGCAACCATCGACGGCCTTATATTGCGCCATTGGAGAGACGACGATGCGGTTTTTCAAATGCATCTCACGCAACTGATAAGGAGAAAACATGGGAGGGCGCACGGGCTCATTACTACCAACACCCGCCTGTTCCTGAAACCATTTTTCAGCGGAGTTCAGCCAATTTGCGTCCCGTAGGCGCAGGTTTTCGTGGCTGATACGTTGCGACCTAGTGAGTAATGAATAGTTCAACTGGACTGGGTCCAGATGAAGATAACGCTCTACGCTCTCGAACCATTCCATCGAATTTCGAGCGGCAGATTGGAGCCTCAATACCTCAAGCTTGCGACGTTCTTCGTAGCGCTGGAATGCACTTTCGATACCGTCTTCTTCGAATAGACTATTTGCAAGTTCGGCGGCACTTTCCAGCGCCAGCTTTGTGCCGGAGCCGATTGAGAAATGGGCAGTTGCTGATGCATCCCCCAGTAGAACAATATTCTTGTGATACCACCGTTCGCAAAGCACCCGTGGAAACCTGATCCAGGCGGACCCACGTATGTGATTGGCATTGGTCATCAACGCGTGTCCACCAAGATGGTCTTTGAAAATATTTTCGCAAATTGCGATGCTTTCTTCTTGGTTCAACTCACCGAACCCGAATGCATCGAAAGTTGCCTGTGAGCATTCAACGATGAATGTCGCGGTATCATTATCAAACTGGTAGGCGTGCGCCCAAATCCAGCCGTGCTCAGTTTCTTCGAAAATGAATGTGAACGCGTCGTCGAATTTTTGATGGGTGCCCAACCAGACGAATTGGCACAGGCGTTGATCGATGTCGGGCTTGAATATTTCAGCGAATTCGTTGCGTGTCGTTGAGTTCAATCCATCGCTGGCGATGACAACGTCGAATTCATCCGCGTAAATTGATGCTGAGCCAACTTCCGTTTCAAACCGTAAATCTACCCCCAATTCTCGGGCGCGTTCCTGGAGAATAAGCAACAATCGTTGCCGTCCGATGCCGCAAAACCCATGGCCGGTTGACAACATTTTTTCCCCGCAATGGTGGAGGGCGATGTCGTCCCAATAGGCAAAGTGTTGTTTTATTGTGGCAGCGCTGATGGGGTCGTTGTCGTGCAGATTGTCGAGCGACTCATCGGACAATACGACACCCCAGCCGAATGTATCATCGGCACGATTGCGTTCGAAGACAACAATATCCCAATCGGGTTGGCGAAGCTTCGCGGAGATTGCGAAATAAAGGCCACCAGGGCCACCACCCAGACATGCAATGCGCATAGGCTTCCTCCGAATCCTCAATCCCCTGATTGATTGTCGCCCTAGAGGTTAGAACGGCTTTAAAAGTAATTCAAGTAAAAATATTTTATGTTTAAAATACCGACTTTCACAATTATGGCCACCAGATTGGCGCGGTGTACTGGGCGCTAATTTCGTGAGATGGCGAACGCCATCCTTCCGTTGTTCGGTGAAACAGAAATATATACGGCTTAGGGTGCGGTTTATTTGTGCACATTTGTATGGCTGTCGCCCCTTAGAGTGGCTTCCAGTAACCCCAGACCGCTCGAACGATTGGTGAACTGCGTGGCAACGCCGGGCGGTATTTCGAAGGCGTCTCCCGCCTCCAAGCCTCGGGATTCTAGGCCGTCAGCGATCCGCGTATTGGAGCCTTCGACGACGAAGGTGAAATGAACGTCCGCGTCATGACTCGTTTTCGGTGGGGTGCCATCCTTGTACCGGGCTACCTGAATTCCAGCGATGCCTTTGGTGCCGTCGCAGATACCCGTCTCTTCAAGAGGTTGACTGAAACCGTGTTGGCGAAGAGATGCATCTTTTTTAGAACAGGTCGACACCGAGAATCTTGGTGGTAAAATGACCGGTTTGAAAAACAGATACGGTACCAATTTGCAAAATGCTGCGGGTACCTTGGGCGATCTGCAAACCTTCGCCGCCAAAAAACGCGGAAACATCAACACGGAGTGCTCTCGCAAACCTGCAAAGGTTCGATGCGCCGATATCAGTACGCCCGTTTTCTACTCTCGATAACGTCGCTTCAGAAACTCCGGTGACTGTTGCAAGATCATGAATTGTTAGGTCCACGAGGTTCCTTAACTTTTTGATGAAGAGGCCAATGGGTAAAGGTTCAGTATCCGGATTTGATTTTGGTATCATTCCGATATGTCTAAATTTCACGGCTCTCCGTTAGAGATGGACTCTGCCATTTATGAAAGAAAATTTCAAATATGGAAAATCTTTACGCTAGTAGTAGCGTGCCGATTCCTATGATTCAGCGGCGCCGATCACATTAGTTGTTCAGGCTGCCGGGTCTGATGATCGTGCAGCAATCAAAAACAAGTTGATGTCGGTCGCGAACGCGCGGGGCGAGAAGATCTCGCCCGGCCAGATCGGTAAAGCGCTTGAAATTCCAGCTGCCGGTGGCGAGGTCGATTGTTCTGTTGGCACAGATATTGAATTCACAGATGTTGGCGAAACAAACGAGGCGTATAAGGAACAGGAAGTGAATGGCGGTAAATACGCCGTCATTAAAGTTCACTAGACAACGGTTGCCTCCCTTGTCGGATGGGGGTGCTCAAAATTTGTGGGCGCTCCGGTCTGATATTTCATGCGAGCGGCCGCGTGAAGGTGGTGGATTTCTAATTGGAGTGGCATGATAGTCTATTGGATGAGTGCCAAATATCCTGTCGGCCCGCTAACGCCAAATGCTCTCCACGTTTCCATCGCGTCTATGGCCGCTCGATCTCCCTTTGACCCGAAATTCAGACGAATCTAAGTTGTCGCTGGCTCTAATTTCATGAATATTGAGGCCGCGGTCGGATCGATAATACGTTCAACGCTTGTGTTATGAAAACAAATGCGGCGGTGATATCGTCTTGTGGGCTGGACAGAAATACATTCGCTAAGAATTTGACTGAATCCAAGTAGCATCGCCAATCAATCCAATTGATAACAATGTAGTGGCGCGTCTTGCCCCGTTGGGTTGCATCGTCTAAACCCCGGTGAAAGCCGCGCTCCTTTTCAGGAGCGCTTTTGTTTGTGAATGGGGTAAGGCTTCTTCATGGCCCGTCTGGTGATGAAATTTGGTGGCACGTCGGTCGCCGACCTTGAGCGTATCTATAATGTTGCCCGTCACGTGAAGCGTGAACATGATGCCGGTCACCAGGTGGCTGTTGTGGTTTCCGCCATGTCCGGGAAAACCAACGAGCTGGTCGACTGGGTCAACAATATGCCCAGAGTAACCGGTGCCAATGAATCTTTTTATGACGCCCGTGAGTATGATTCCATCGTTGCATCCGGTGAGCAGGTGACTAGTGGCCTGCTGGCCATCGCGTTGCAATCTATGGGGGTGGATGCCCGTTCGTGGCTTGGCTGGCAAATACCGATCAAGACCAATAACGCCCATGGTGCAGCTCGTATCGAGGACATTGACGGATCCGATATTATCGAGCGTATGGGTAATGGTCAGGTGGCGGTTGTTGCCGGTTTTCAGGGGGTTTCCCCGGATAATCGTATTGCCACGCTTGGCCGTGGCGGATCCGATACAAGTGCCGTGGCGCTGGCAGCCGGTGTAAAAGCCGACCGTTGTGACATCTATACCGATGTCGATGGAGTTTACACGACAGATCCACGCATTTCGCCGTCTGCTCGAAGGCTCGACAGGATTACATTTGAAGAAATGCTTGAATTAGCGTCGCTTGGGGCCAAAGTGCTACAAGTGCGGTCGGTGGAGCTGGCCATGGTACACGGGGTGCGGACATTTGTACGGTCGAGCTTTGATGACCCGGATTCAATAGATTCCAGCGAAGGGGCGAACCCGCCCGGAACGCTGATTTGTGACGAGGATGAGATTGTGGAACAACAGACCGTGACCGGCATTGCCTATGCCAAGGATGAAGCGCAGATTTCCCTGCGCCGTGTTGCCGATAAACCGGGAATTGCTGCTGCGGTTTTTGGGCCTCTGGCCGATGCCCATGTGAATGTTGATATGATCGTCCAAAATGTCTCTGAAGACGGAAGCGTGACGGATATGACGTTTACAGTGCCCGCAAGTGATCTTGATCGTGCCGTGGGTACGCTTGAAAAATCGCAGAATGAAATCGGTTATGAAGTCGTGCAATCCGACCCCGGAATGGTGAAGGTATCGGTTGTTGGTATCGGCATGCGTAGCCATGCAGGTGTTGCGTCAACTGCGTTTAAAGCATTGGCAAATAAAGGCATAAATATTCGCGCGATCACCACATCTGAAATCAAAATATCAATTTTGATTGATCAGGATTATACTGAGTTGGCTGTGCGAACTTTGCATTCGGTCTACGGGCTCGATAAAGATTAGCGACTCAATAAGGGTCATTGACCCTGTAAAATTCGACGGAAGAAGGAATCCGCCATGCTTGACCAGACGACTGGTCCGCGGGTTCTGCTGAAAAATCTTCGCGAAGCGATGGCGGAACCCCTAGGGCCCCAGGAGCGGCTCAATAGAATTGTGGAGCAGATTGCTGCTGCAATGGCAGCTCAGGTGTGTTCAGTCTATGTCCGCCGTGCAGATGATGTGTTAGAGCTGTTTGGTACCTATGGTCTAAAAGCAGAAGCTGTTCACCAATCGCAATTGCGTGTTGGACAAGGCCTGGTCGGTACCATCGCTGCGACCGGCAGACCGCTCAATCTGGCTGAAGCTGAACAACACCCTTCGTTTACCTATCTGCCGGAGACCGGTGAAGAACTTTACAAGAGTTTTCTGGGCGTGCCGATGCAGCGGGCAGGGAGGCCACTTGGGGTATTGGTAGTCCAGACGACCGATACGAAAGTCTACGGCGATGAGGACGTGGAAGCGCTGGAGACAGCTGCAATGGTTCTCTCCGACCTGGTGGCATCAGGTGAACTGAAAGGCCTTGCACAAAAAGGGGCTGAGCTCGATCAATCGAGGCCGATCAGCCTTTCCGGCGAATCTTTTTCGCCGGGGATCGGTGTCGGCAAAGTGGTTTTGCATGAACCCCGCGTTGTTGTTGAAAACCTGTTCGGTGATGATGAACAACATGAATTGAACCGGCTCAGAGAGGCGGTGAAAAGTGTTCGTGCGTCGGTTGATGAACTGCTCGACAGAAATCGAGACCAACCCACAAATGGTGATAGCAACGACCATATTGAGGTTTTGGAAAGCTATCGCATGTTTGCTCATGACCGCGGTTGGGCGCGGCGCATTGAAGAGGCTATCCGTCAAGGGCTGACTGCGGAAGCAGCAACTGAAAAAGTGTCCCAAGAAAACCGCTCGCGCCTGTTACGGTCACCAGACCCTTATATCCGCGAACGGTTGAACGATCTCGACGACCTTTCCCGGCGGCTGCTTAAACAGTTGATGGGTAATGCGCCAACCCCGGACAAAAACAGACAGCGCTTTGTGGTTGTTGCGCGCGCCATGGGCGCTGCCGAATTGCTCGACTACGACCGTAAGTACTTGCGAGGCCTCATAATAGAAGAGGCAACGGCGACCAGCCATGTTGTCATCGTAGCCCGTGCACTCGGTATTGCGGTTGTGAGTAAGGTGGACGGGTTTGCTGCGCGGGCGGAAAATGATGATATTGTCATCATTGACGGTGATGAAGGCAGTGTTCACCTGCGCCCTGCCGATGATCTTTATGACAGCTATCTGGAACGTATTCAGTTCCGGGTAAAACGGGAAGCGCGCTATGACGAATTGCGTGATAAGCCCGCTGTTAGCCTTGATGGGGTCTCAGTTGACCTTCTGCTCAACGCTGGCCTTACGATGGATCTTGATCAGCTCGAGACTTCAGGAGCTATCGGAATTGGACTGTTCAGGACAGAACTTCAATTCATGATCGCAAGCAGCCTCCCACGATTGGACGAGCAGACGCGGTTTTATAAATCCGTTTTGGATGCAGCAGGCGACAAGCCTGTAACATTCAGAACTCTCGATATCGGCGGTGATAAAGTGCTGCCCTATCTACGTACAATTAAAGAAGATAATCCAGCGCTGGGGTGGCGGGCCATTAGACTGGCGATTGACCGGCCAGCCTTACTACGCATGCAGATGCGGGCGCTTCTAAAAGCGGCAGCGGGTCGCCAGCTAAAGATTAAGCTTCCAATGATCACTACGGTTAGTGAGATTGATCAGGTACGAGGAATTTTGTATCGGGAAATAACCGCACGCAAAAAATTTGGCCACGAAATGCCAAGCGAAATTCTGCTCGGCTCAATGGTTGAGGTTCCAAGCCTTTTGTATCAGCTTGATGAGTTGATGGGAAAGGTTGATTTTATTTCGGTAGGATCGAATGACCTGTTCCAGTTCATGGCGGCAAGTGACAGAACTAACTCCTATCTATCCAACCGCTTTGATCCACTTTCACGCCCGTTTTTGAGAGCGTTAAGGCAGATCGTATTGGCCGCAGAAAAACACAATACGCCATTACAATTGTGCGGAGAATTAGCAGGAAACCCGCTTTCAGCACTGGCGTTGGTTGGGGTTGGGTACCGCGCAATTTCCATGCCACCAGCCTCGATTGGTCCAATCAAGGAAATGATCCGATCTTTGGATATGGGGCAGGTTGCCACGGCTGTAAATGATGCGATTGATAATACAACCGGAGCAGAAACGCTTCGTGAAACATTACGCGATTTTGTTGAAACAAATGGCGTAATATTGTCCTGACAAACCGCCTCAAGCGGATGGCCAGTATAATGAAAAATAAAAGTAGAAAGCCGAGAAACTGACCATGCTGCCACAAGAAAAAATCGATCAACTACTGGCGCGGCACGGGGAAGTTGAAACTCTTATGAGCCAGAACCCGGCCCAAGAGATATTTGTACAATTGGCGAAGGAGTTTTCAGATCTTGGACCGGTGATTGATAAGATTAAGGAACTGGAAGCGGCGAAAAATGAATTTGCTGATTTGGCCGAATTGGTAGCCGATAAAGAGACAGACGCTGAGATGAAAGCGATGGCGGAGGATGAAATGCCGCCGTTAAAAGAAGGCATTGAGCTGCTGGAACAGGAATTGCAGTTTTTGCTGCTGCCTAAAGATGCTGCGGATGATAAAAACGCGATCCTTGAAGTGCGCGCCGGTACGGGTGGTTCAGAGGCCGCACTTTTTGCCGGTGACCTGTTCCGCATGTATCTGCGACACGCTGAATCTCACAAGTGGAAAGTGGAAGTGCTTTCTGAAAGCGCCGGTGAAGTTGGCGGTTACAAGGAAATAGTTGCCTCTATTGCAGGTAAGGGAGTGTTTGCCCGGCTAAAATTTGAATCGGGAGTGCATCGGGTCCAGCGTGTCCCGGAAACGGAATCGGGTGGCCGTGTCCACACATCGGCTGCAACCGTCGCTGTGCTCCCGGAAGCAGAAGACGTGGATGTAGAAATCCGCAACGAAGATATCCGAATTGATACCATGAGGTCATCAGGGGCAGGTGGACAGCACGTGAACACGACAGATTCCGCCGTCCGGATCACTCATATTCCCACTGGTGTTGTGGTTATGTCTTCTGAAAAATCACAACACCAGAACCGGGCAAATGCGATGAAAGAACTACGCACCCGGCTATACGATATGGAACGGCAAAAGATCGATCAGGAACGGGCTGATTCCCGCAAAGGACAGGTTGGGTCTGGTGATCGATCAGAACGCATTCGGACGTATAATTTTCCACAGGGACGGGTGTCTGACCACCGAATTAACCTGACGCTCTATAAGCTTGATAAGATGATTCAAGGTGAGGGGTTGGATGAAATGTTTGACGCGCTGATAACGGACCACCAGGCAAATTTGCTGGCCGCGTTGGGTGATGAAGCTGAATAATGTAGGGCTCACTTACGCCCAGGTGCAGGCAAATGCTGTTTCCAAGTTGCTTGAGAATGGCATTAATTCCGCCCGTCATGATGTTGAACTTCTATTTCGTGCAGCTGCTGAATTAAACCATGCGCAGCTTATATCACGGGAAGGGGATGCTTGCCCGACCGGAACAATTGAACAGTTCGATACAATGATTGATCGTCGAATAATTCGAGAGCCGGTGTTTCGTATTATTGGTGAACGAGAGTTTCATGGTCTTCGATTATCTCTTGGTGAAGATACGTTGGAGCCTCGCGATGATACTGAGGCTCTCGTACAACTGACGCTCGACGTATTAATGCGACGGAAACCAGATTACCGGTGTTCGGGACAATCCATATTGAATGTCAATAATGGAGGAGAGGGCATAACCGCAACTAATTTCCAGTTTGCAGACCTCGGAACGGGAACTGGTGCGATTGCGCTTGCATTGCTCAGTGAATTGCCAAGGGCAAATTGTGTAGCTAGCGATATTTCGAACGCTGCATTGGACGTCGCTCGACAGAATGCTCGATCTAATGGTTTGATCGACCGTTTTGCAATAGCCCACGGTTCCTGGCTGGAACCTCTGAAAGGTGAGTTTGATTTCATAGTATCGAACCCACCCTATATTGCATCTTTGGTTGTGGACGAACTGGAGCCTGAAGTTGTGCAGTTTGATCCGCGCATTGCCCTAAATGGTGGAGATGATGGGTTGACGGCCTATCGTGAAATCTTCAGCTCTGCATCTGAGCACTTAAAACCGGGCGGGTTTTTGGCCTTGGAGATTGGGTTTGATCAAAAGAAATCTGTGATCGAACTGAGCGACGAATTTAGATGGCGGTTAATTGGTGAACAACAGGACTTAAATCAAAATGACCGAGCGGTGGCATTTTCGAGGTAACACACTACGGGTGACATAATTTTGCCGCGCAATCGGGCCACTATAATGTAAGACAAATGTGGTGTGATAAAAAAAGGGCTTGCAATTTTTCACACATCCCTTACCACTGGAACAAGAAAAGCGCTTGGCGCTTATACGTTCCCTTTAAAATTCGAATTTTTCAACTGCCTAACGGTAGATGTAATTTGAGAATAGGGATTTTGATCGCGGTTCAATCAGGGAGTGATCGCATCAATCCAATTTTCTGGTGAATTTCGCTGATACCCGGGGTAATCCGTGTGGTTCGCGAGAAAACCGACAAATCGTGTGCTTAAAACATTGATTGAGCCACAAGGGAAGAAGTTGGCGGGAAACCGCCGTTAACCGGGGGCGGAGCCCCTATAGCGAGCCCGACAGGGCAATTCAAACCAGCTATTTTCTTGGGTCTACCCGTGATGGTGGCTAGTTTACAAAGAAGAAGTGTTGAATGAGACAAGGTCAACCGCAAAACAGGCAGCGTTCACGCGGCCGCGGCAATAACAACAATCGTAACAACAATAGCAACCGCAATCAGCTAAACCGTTCGATGGAATCGAATGGTCCTGAAGTGCGTATTCGGGGCACAGCAGCTCACATTGCAGAAAAATATGTGCAGCTTGCCAATGACGCCCAAACCGCCGGTGATACGGTTGGTGCGCAAAGCTACTGGCAATTTGCTGAGCATTATAACCGTCTTGTCGCCGCTGCTCAGGCGGCACAACAGCAGGCTCGTGAAGAACAGCAAGCTGCCCGCGAAGCTCGTGGCGAAACAGAAGACGTTGGTGATGAAAACCGGCAGGAGGGACGCCAGGAAGGGAGGGGCCGTAATGGCCGCGGCCGTAATCGTGGCAATGATGAAGAGCAACTCAAGGCGGAAGCTACGGATCCTGTAAACGGCGATGGTCCACAACCGATTGTTGAGGATATGCCTGCAGAAGTTGTGTTGAAGGAATCTCCGGAAGAAGTGCCTTCTGAAGTAACTGCTGATGCGCCAGAGGAGGCTGCACCAAAACCCAAAAAAGTACGCCGTCCGCGCAAACCAAAGGTTGAGCCTGCCGCGGCAGAAGAAGATTCACCAGGTCTTCCGGCATTTGTTACCGGCGCCGAGTAGATAGAGTTATTGGGTCACCCAATTTAAGCACATCATCTTTTCATCACGAATAGTTGGTGTGTTTTGTATTTGGTGTCTCAGCGCCGCTGAGTGAGTGAACGGCTATTTAACGGTGGTAAAAAATAGATAGGCGGCATCTACAAACCGCAAATTGGTTTCCTACATAAATGTCATAACGGGTTTGCCTGATGGGAACCCTTTTCTTTATCTGTCTGTTTCGCTTCGGGTTTCAGGCGTGTCTAAAGGATGATGACAATGAACGTTGAAAACTACACTGAACGTATGCGTGGATTTATCCAGTCCGCCCAATCAAAAGCCCTGTCCGACGGACATCAGCAATTTTCACCCGAACATATATTGAAAGTACTGCTCGACGACGAGCAAGGGTTGGCCGCATCGTTGATTGACCGCGCTGGTGGGCGGGCGAAGGATGCGTTGCTGGCAACGGAAGCGGCACTGGCGAAAT
Source organism: uncultured Rhizobiaceae bacterium (assembly GCA_951813045.1). GTDB lineage: Bacteria > Pseudomonadota > Alphaproteobacteria > Rhizobiales > Rhizobiaceae > Pseudahrensia. The sequence goes on along the minus strand of CATOTF010000002.1, from coordinate 3,369,409 downwards.
TCCCGAAAGTCTCGGGCGGTAATGGCGGGGTTTATCTTTCACAACCACTGGCAAAAGTGTTTGAGCAGGCGGACAAAGTCGCCAAAAAAGCTGGTGATTCCTATGTGACAGTCGAGCGGTTCTTGCTGGCTTTGGCGATGGAAAAGGCGGCGGCAACCGCTGCTATTCTTAAAAATGCAGGTGTTACGCCAAATTCCCTCAATCAGGCGATTGAATCCGTGCGCAAAGGGCGTACCGCAGATTCCGCATCTGCCGAAGACGGGTACGACGCCCTGAAAAAATATGCCCGTGACCTCACCGAAGATGCACGTGAAGGCAAGCTGGACCCGGTTATAGGCCGTGATGACGAAATTCGCCGGGCCGTTCAGGTCCTGTCCCGCCGCACCAAGAACAACCCGGTTTTGATCGGGGAACCGGGTGTCGGTAAAACCGCAATCGCCGAAGGCCTCGCCCTGCGGATCGTCAATGGCGATGTGCCGGAAAGTCTGCGTGACAAACAATTATTATCGCTTGATATGGGCGCGTTGATTGCCGGTGCGAAATATCGTGGTGAATTCGAAGAACGTTTGAAAGCCGTGCTATCCGAAGTGACTGCCGCTGAAGGTGGCATCGTACTGTTTATTGACGAGATGCACACGCTCGTCGGCGCCGGTAAAAGCGAAGGTTCAATGGATGCATCGAACCTGTTAAAGCCTGCATTAGCCCGTGGTGAACTCCACTGTGTGGGGGCAACGACCCTCGATGAATACCGCAAACACGTTGAAAAAGACGCAGCCCTTGCCCGTCGGTTCCAGCCGGTGTTTATTAATGAACCGACGGTTGAGGACACGATCTCCATCCTGCGCGGTATCAAAGAAAAATACGAACTTCACCACGGGGTTCGTATCGCGGATTCCGCGCTTGTATCTGCAGCGACACTTTCCAACCGTTATATCACGGATCGCTTTTTACCGGATAAGGCTATCGACCTGATGGATGAAGCCGGATCGCGGCTGCGCATGCAAGTGGATTCCAAACCCGAAGAGCTCGACGAGCTGGACCGGCGCATCATCCAGCTCAAGATAGAACGGGAAGCCTTGAAGAAAGAGACTGACAAAGCATCGATTGACCGTTTGGAAAAGCTGGAAGCGGACCTTTCAGAACTGGAAGAAAAAGCGCAGACCCTTTCCGCCCGTTGGTTGGCGGAGAAGGACAAGCTTTCCGGTACTCGCGAGCTTAAGGAAAAACTCGATCAGGCCCGTTCAGAACTGGAGATCGCTCAACGCAACAGCGACCTTGGCCGGGCGGGGGAGCTTTCCTACGGGGTAATTCCGGATCTCGAAAAACAAATTATCGATGCAGAAGGTGCAGAAGACGACGTGATGGTGGATGAGGCTGTAACGCCACCTCACATAGCCCATGTGGTGTCGCGTTGGACCGGCATTCCCGTTGATAAAATGCTTGAGGGAGAGCGGGAAAAGCTCCTGGCAATGGAAGATGTGTTAGCCCAACGGGTCGTGGGGCAAGGGGAAGCTGTCGCCGCTGTCTCCAAAGCGGTTCGCCGTTCCCGTGCAGGATTGCAGGATCCGAACAGGCCCATGGGTTCATTTATATTCCTTGGGCCAACCGGAGTTGGTAAAACGGAACTGACTAAAGCACTGGCGGATTATCTGTTTGACGACGACAGTGCGATGGTGCGTATGGATATGTCTGAATTCATGGAAAAACATTCGGTTGCCCGGTTGATTGGCGCACCTCCCGGTTATGTCGGTTATGACGAGGGGGGCGTGCTGACAGAAGCTGTTCGCCGCCGCCCTTATCAGGTCGTACTTTTCGATGAGATTGAAAAAGCCCATCCCGATGTATTCAACGTATTGCTTCAGGTGTTGGATGATGGTCGGCTGACCGACGGTCAGGGGCGTACTGTCGATTTTCGCAATACGCTGATCATCATGACGTCGAACCTTGGTTCGGAATTCCTCGTCAACCTGAAAGACGGTGAAGATGTCGACGGGGTTCGTGACATCGTCATGGATGTGGTGAAAGCCTCGTTCCGCCCGGAATTTTTGAACCGCGTGGATGAGACGATCCTATTCCACCGGCTGCAAAAATCCAATATGGCAGCGATTGTCAAAATCCAGCTACAGCGGCTTGAGCAATTGCTTGAGGAGCGCAAAATAACGCTTGATCTAGACGGTGACGCTTTGGGCTGGTTGGCCGATAAGGGCTACGATCCGGCCTATGGCGCGCGCCCGTTAAAACGGGTTATTCAAAGCGCGGTGCAGGACCCGTTGGCTGAAATGTTGTTGGCAGGTGAGATTTCCGATGGTTCGACCGTTGGAATTACATCGGGTACTAACCGGCTGCAATTCCGTGTTAGAGGCTCAAAACCCCGCCCAGTTGATGGCACATTTGAAGTGCAGGAAACGAAAGACAATCAGGATGCGGCCTGATTTTCATCACTAAACCAAGCCCGGGGATGACGAATTTGTCAATCAAACGTCATCTGCGGGCCTTCTTCATGTCCCGTTCATGTTTGAGGATTTACCTTAGATCATATTGATATTGGGCGGGCCGGATAAAATGGCCACGCATGAGGTCGGATGGGACTTGATCGTATGAGAACTTTTACCGCGATATTTGCACTTTGTGTAGCCATTGCCACAATGATGAGCATCGCCGCTCCAGTTTCAGCTCAGCAATTGCTGCGTCATGAATCTGCGCGAGATGGAGTTGAGATTTTTGTCGATGGACGTGGACGCCGTTTTATCGTGGATCCGTACACAGGAGAAGTATTGGGTCGTGCAAATCGTAATGCACGGTTTTCACGCCGCGATAAATATCGTGCTGAACGTGCCTATCGTAGAACAACGCGCCGTGCCCGCGTCGAACGGGAATTTGGTTCGCGCTTCGACCGTCAGGAACGCAGGCTAAATCGCCGCCGCGATCGAGGGTTTTCAGAACGCCGCCGGAGAGACCGTGAGTTTGATGAACGATTGGACGACAGGGAGTTTGAGCCCCGTGAAAACCGCCGGTCACGTCAATCACGCCGTAACCTCAATAATGAAGTCGCCAGCCTTCCCCCACAGAATGAACCGGTTAGAACCGCCAGATCAACGCTGGGCATGGTAAAACCAAAATATGGGGCGGAACATTTGACAAAACTTCAGGTATTTCTGGATCGTGAAGGATTTTCACCGGGTGTTATTGACGGGCGCTGGGGCTCGAACGTAGCGCGGGCGGCAGTGAATTGGAAACAGGCAAAGGGAAGCAATGTAAACCTGGGAAGTGCCATTGCAGTTGAATCCTTGCTGGCACGGACCGGTGCGCCTGCAACCACATCCTATAGGATCACGAACGCAGACCTGGCTGGTCCTTTTGTGAGCAGCGTTCCTGTTGATTATGCGCGAAAAGCACAACTCAACGCCCTATCCTATACATCGGTGAAAGAGATGTTGGCTGAACGTTTTCACATGAGCCGGGCTCATCTTGAACGGTTGAACAAAGGTAAGAATTTCAACCGTGTAGGGACCGTAATCACCGTTGTCGCACCCGGCGCGCCGGTGACGCGCAAAGTTCATTATCTTATCGCAGATAAATCGCAAAATCAGGTGCGGGCTTTGGACCGTAATGGTAGTTTGGTGGCTACATATCCAGCGACCATCGGATCAGCAGCGACACCGTCACCGAGCGGGACCCACACTGTAGCCCGTATCGCGATCAATCCGGAATACACCTATAATCCGAAGATTAATTTCCAGCAGGGGAATAATACAAAAATTCTGCGTATCCCTCCCGGTCCAAATGGGCCGGTAGGCTCCGTCTGGATAGCCCTGTCAAAACCGACCTATGGCATTCACGGAACGCCAAACCCATCCACCATCGGTAAAACTAACTCCCATGGATGTATTCGATTGACGAACTGGGATGCGCAAGAACTTGCCAAACTGGTACGCAAGGGCGTCACGGTGGAGTTCAAGGAATAGTGGATGATTGGGAGTGGATTTGGATGGATTGCGGGGCTGAGGGTTTCCACTAATTCCAATCGATCTCATAATAAATTGCTGCTGATTGAGCTTGGCTAATGTATAGCTACCTTGCGTGGTTTGTGAACAACAATCAACGCGGCTATGGTGATGAGAACGCTGCCGAGGATGCCCAATGGACCTGGGAATTGTGTGAAAATTAACCAATCGACCAGCACAGCCCAAAGAAGTCCGGTGTAGTCGAGTGGCGCCACCACAGATGCAGGCGCACGTGCGAGACTTTCAGCAAAGAGCACAAGATTGAGGGCGCCAAATATTCCTGCGGCAAGTAGAATCCAAAGTGCCGCCCCGGTGGGCCAAATCCAGTCACCCATAAAAACGCTAAGCCCTGTCACCACCGCAACAATCATGGTGAAAGACAGTGCAATTGATATAGCTGTCTCCGTCGCGGTCATCGCGCGAACGTTGACTTGAATAATAGCGACGAATGCAGCTCCTCCGATCCCGGCAACCGCGCCCCACATGGCGTAGGGTCCCGCTTCAACGGATACACCAAGGATCATGAGAACGCCTACAAAACCAAAGATCAGGCCAAGCAGTAGCCGCACGGTCAATTTTTCGTCGAGGCGAAGCATGGCAAGTGGCAGGACAATTAGTGGTGCAAGATAGCTGAGCGTCTGGGCCTGAGTGACGGGTAAACGGGCAAATGCGATATAGCTCAACGTCATAGCGCAACAGGCTAAGGCCCCTCGCATGAGATGTGGACGCCAGCGTTTGGGAAGGAGGTCGGCGCGGGGTTTAAAGGTCAACCCATATAGCAAAATGAGCAGGCCCGAAATCAATGCCCGGAAGGCCATGATTTGTCCCAAAGGCATCAATTCTGACGCCGCATGTACGCTGGATGCCACTCCTACTGTCGCCGCTGCTCCTCCAATACGAAGGAATTTTCCCACCTGTTCCTGATCCATATGCGCAGGCATGCCCGGAAAATTGAGCCACGGCTAGAGTAAAGATTCTATCTCAATTCGAATGCGACTAGAGGGTAACGCGGTTCCTTTCGTTCAAGTTATTCCAAACGAGCAGGAACGGCTCTAGGTGTTTGGTGCAAACGTCATGTTGCCGGGCAGCGTGACTTCGATTAGACGGTCCCTTGTGTGAAGCCCGCGCCTCAAGGGCGCATATATTCGATATCTTCTATAAACGGAAAACCCGATATGAAACTCGATCGATTGGGAGTATTGTCTCACAATATGCGACAGCCACTGATCTTTCATACCTCTACCGTTCTCATGCTATTTGCATTTGTCGCTGCGGCCCATGCCCATGATGTCACGCCGGGTGATGCGGGTTACATTCAGGAGATTTTCGGGGTGCATTTCGTCCCGTTTATCTATCTGGGCGCAAAGCACATGATGACAGGGTACGACCACATCCTGTTTCTTCTCGGCGTAATCTTCTTTCTCTACCACATGAAGGATGTGGCGATTTACGTCAGCCTATTTGCTGTGGGTCACTCGGTCACCATGCTGTTGGGCGTCTGGTATGGCTGGGGCATCAATGCCTATATTATTGACGCTATTATCGGACTGTCCGTTGTCTATAAGGCGCTCGATAATCTAGGCGCTTTCCAAAACTGGTTCGGATTCCAGCCCAATACCAAGGCTGCAACGCTGATCTTTGGCCTTTTCCACGGCACCGGTCTGGCGTCCAAAATTCTGGAATATCAGATTGCCGAAGAAGGGCTTTTGGCCAATCTTCTGGCCTTCAATGTGGGTGTCGAAGTCGGTCAACTTCTGGCCCTGTTCGTTATTCTTATCGTCATGGGGTACTGGCGCAGAAGCGCAAATTTCATGCGTCAGGCTGTTGTCGTAAATATCATTATGGTCTTTCTGGGCATGTTGCTAACTTATCAGCAAATTGCTGGATACCTTGGCCACACGCATGCTTAAAGATTGGAATAACAATGCATAATGCGCCGAAACCTAAGATTGAAGACCTCCCCACATACGCCCGGTTACGCCGTTCCGCCATCATTGCCGGTGTCGGCGCAATAGCCATTGGTACCATGGTCTATCTGCCAGCCGAACACGGCACAGACCCAACAGGTGTTGGCAGTTTACTTGGCCTGACGGAGATGGGGGAGATCAAGCAACAGCTTGCTGAAGAGGCGGCGGCCGACGAAAAACTGCATGGCAACGATAAGTCCTCATCGCTGACGAATGGCATACTCGATCTGCTAATTTCAACCGCTCATGCACAGGAAGTCTGGAAGGATGAAATAACATTCACTCTAAATCCTGGCGAACCAACTGAAATCAAAGCCAGAATGAAAAAAGGCGAAAAGCTCTCCTACTCATGGGTTGCCACCGGTGGGCGCATCAACTTTGACCTCCACGCCCATGCTGGCGGCAAAGACAAAAGCTATGAAAAAGGCCGGGGTAAAACATCCGGTGAAGGCAGCTTTGAGACCCCATTTGCTGGAGATCACGGCTGGTTCTGGCGCAATAGAGATAAAACGGATGTAACTGTAACCCTGAAACTACGCGGTGATTACAGCGAGATCGTGAGAAGCGAGTGACCGATTCCTGTGGTGCCCATTCCTAATAATTGAGTTCGAACCGTCGTTTGATACCAATGCAATGCAATGCCTACATTCGCTGCCTCAGGTGATGCCGGTAATGAAGACCTTTAGTGAAGCCATTCAAATTAAGCCACCATCATATCATCAGTCGGCCACATTAGGTGTTGGCGATGGAGCCAACACCTAATAAGGGGGGTAGGTTGTCCCTCTTTTACTAACGGGCTTAATGAACTTGGCTTCCCACCATTGCCCCCCAGAAAACCGTAAGTTCGTCATCATCGTGGCGTTTTTGGCGAGTGCTATGGGGTTTATCGATGGTAGCGTTGTTGCGATTGCCTTGCCGCAAATTCGTGCGGCGCTAGATGCGACTTTTGTTGAAGCCCAATGGGTATCCAATGCTTATATATTGACCCTGTCGGCCTTTATTTTGCTGGCAGGGGGGGTGGCGGACCGGTTGGGCGTTAAACGGGTCTTCAATTGGGGCGTGTGGATATTTGTTGGAACTTCGCTTGCCTGCGCCTTTGCCTGGGATTCGTTCAGCCTGATTGTATTTCGTGCCTTGCAGGGCTTTGGCGCTGCCATCATGTTGCCGGGCAGCATGGCGCTAATTGCCCGCAACTTTCCTCGTGCGGAACGGGGCCGCGCGATGGGTTTGTGGATTGCTTCGTCTTCGATAACAACAGCCATGGGGCCATTGTTTGGAGGGTTCCTGCTCACCTACGGTGGGGCGGATGCATGGCGGTGGATATTTGCCATAAACCTTCCCATTGGCCTGCTGGCGATCTGGATTTTATGGTTGAAAGTGCCGACCGACACCCCAAAAAGTACGGGCGGTATCGCTGATCTGGACTGGACAGGCGGATTTCTCCTCACGCTCTCCATGGGTCTGCTCGCAACCGGATTGACGTTTCTGGATTCCCATGAATTCGCAGCATTAGCACCTGCCCTGTTGGGCGGTGGTGTGGTGGTGGCAAGCGTGGCCATTTTTTGGGAATTGCGTGTACCAAACGCGATGATCGATATGCGATTGTTCAAATCGGCCGAATTTTCCGGCGTCAACGTTATGACATTTCTCGTGTGGATCTGCATGGGAGGTGTGACGTTCTTTTTGCCCATGATGGTGATAATCTCATGGAACCTACCGCCAACTTATGCCGGGTCGATGTTTTTGCCGTTCTCGATCCTAATAACCCTTTTTTCACCATTTGTCGGGCGATTGGTCGACCGTTTCGGGACCCGCCGTTTACTGACCATGGGGTCCCTAACCTATACCCTGGGCTGTTTGGCATTTGCGCTGGCGATATTTCACCGAGAGTATTGGTTCGGGCTGCTACCTGGCTTCGCTATTCTCGGCCTAGGGATCGGGATGATGGGATCAACGATCTCTGCTGCAGTTATCAATGCTGTGCCAGAAGATAAAACCGGCGCGGCTTCCGGTATCAACAATATGGTGGCACGGCTCTCTTTTTTGTTTGCGGTGGCCGGATTGGGCGCCTTCGTCAGTTTCTTGTACAGAGATACGATTCAGGCGAGTGGTCTGCATGTTGATGTGCAGAACCTTATGATCGAGGCCGGGTTTGGCGAACGGCTGAAAGGGGCGCTTTATCAAATTTCGACCGTCGAACTACAGGCGAAAGCCATGGATCATGCAATGATAATACTATGTCTAGTCCTTGCGGGAATCGCGTTTTCATCAACTCTAGTTGGTCTGTTGTCCGGTACGTCCGTGGATAATGAAGAGTTGATTGAGGTTAATTGAGGGCGGCGACGGTTTGTTCGTTGCCCCGGCCTTTTTCAATAAGTGAATTGATTCGATCACGCTCCCTCTCAAACGCTGCCAACTGCTCGCCCTGTAATGTCTTTCCGTTGGGAAGTCTGATTTTCATCGGATTCACTTTGCGACCGTTGACGATGACCTCATAATGAAGATGGGGGCCAGTGGAATATCCGGTGGACCCGACTTGCCCGATGATCTGCCCCTGTCGGACCCTGGCTCCAGGTCGTACGCCTTTGGCAATTCTATGTTGGTGGTTGTAGGAAGATTTATATCCGTTGGCGTGTCGAATGATGGTCTGGCGACCATAGCCGCCCGCCCATCCGGCTTTTTCCACGACACCATTGCCGGCGGCCACAATACGGGTTCCGCGGGGCGCTGAGAAATCTACGCCCTGGTGCATTTTGACTACTCGGGAGATTGGGTGTCTGCGGGGACCAAAGGAACTGCGGAACTTACCGTTTGGAACCGGTTTACGCAGGAGAAATTTCTTCGCGCTTTTACCTGTTTCGTCATAATAATCGACAGAACCGTCGTCGCTTGCCTTAAACCGGTAATAAGATCTTTTTACGCCACCCAAATCCAACCCGATGTAAAGAATTTCCGATTTGTCCGTGGCTTCTTCCAGCCCGTCTTCGATGGAGTAGAAAACCTCGAGAGAATCATTGCCCGTAATCTGTTTTCGAAAGTCGACATCGAACGCGATTGTACGCACGATTCGCCGGGCTTGGCTTGTATTAAGCCCTTGCGATAGCGCTGCGCGATATACGCCATTATATGTGTCAGGGAGATTTGATCGGGAAACCGTTTTGATCAGGTCTTCTTCCTTCTCCTCCTCGCTTGCAACCGCTGGAATTGGCGCCGGTTCGTTGGCCCAAACTGCAGCCCCATCATCATTATAAGCAATCGACTTAATATGTTTGCCAGATCTGTATACGCTTATACGGCGGGCTTTTCTTTTGGGGCCCAGCGCCGTTGTAGCCTGCTCCCAAGCTACGCGCAGCTTTGTGCCATCCGGCAAAGCCTTGACGCCAAATTCACCAGTCAATGCAGATACCATGTCCACCATTGAATTAGCATCAAGATTTAACCCGCTGATGGCTTTTGACAGGGGCTGACCTTCGGGAACAGAAACGACTTCTTCGGAAAAGAAACGTGATACGGTTTCAGCATCTGTCAGACTTTTGGGAATGTCAGAAACATTCTCGGCAATAATCTTGATATCCAACGCAGTGGTTGGACCAATCTCTTCTTCTTTAAGAGCAAATCTGGTCGTATCTATATAAGAGAGTGCAGCAACTTGAACTCGCCCATCCGCCAATGAGGTTCTGGCCTCCCGAACATTGGTCTCCGCTTCCTTGGCAGAAATCTGGATCGAATTGTCAAACTCTCCAGTATCGATAGGGAAGGGGATCTGTTGTACCCTTACTTCGTTTTCGATATCGGCGCCGTAAATGACATCACTTGATGCAACTGCCACATCGGCGTTTGAGGAGCGGAATACAGTAAGTGGATTGAACGACGGATAATCAGCCGGTTTCTGTAATGCAATTGCCAAAGGTGCTGATGCATAGGCGAAAGGCCGTTTTCGAATGACCGTGTCATCCCCCACCCGCGTCATAGTGGGGACCTGAAGGACTTTTTCATTTACAGGCTTCAGGGCGACAATAGTAACTGGCCTGTCACCTTTTTGCGCGCGTTTTCCGGATTCATTGGCATTTTGAGCGGTAAGCTCGTTCAAGATGCTCGCTGGTTGAGCTAATTGCTGGCGGCCATCAAGAGCTGCATAAAGTGAACCGCCCATAAGTAACATTGAAGTTAGCCCGGTAAGAACCGATCCTGACAACCATCGTGCACTTACTCGCCTTTTATCCGGCGCTCTTCTTCCATTACCACTTATTAAAGGCGCATCATTCCCAAAATTCGACGCTAGAGAATCATCATATCTTCCATCTCGAACAAATAGGCCGGAATCTGAAGCAATATGAACCTGTGTCCCCTTCATTTCCTACATTCTCCGAAAAACAGAAATTATCGAGTGATTTGTTGACCCTATTAACCGCACAAGCTGGGTAATTTGCAATACCTGTTGAAGGGCACAACCACTTACTATGAACTTGCCCTTGAATCTGTTCCAAAATGGTTCATAATAAGGCTGTCGATTGGACGGGGATGCAGATTTTCGGGCAGTTGATGCGGCCATGATGGGCGACCTGCAATTTATTTGAAAAAAGTTCAAAAAAGTTCGGAATTCATGTTGACGATTTAAAAATCCGAGACTATAATCCGCCCACCGACGACGCAGTGAGCGCTTTTAGCGCCAACAAGCTGCTGGAACGGTCACCCCGGAAAGGCGTCGCGAGAGCGAAAACCTACCTTGAATTGGTAAGCGGATAGCTTTGGCGTTTCGTAACTGGTTCGAAGAAACGCTCTATGTGTTTCTGTTCTTTGATAATTGAATATGAAGAAAGAGAAACGTGGGCGGCGGAGTTCTGCTGGATGGTTTGGTATTTCCTTTTACCAGATGCATCCGATACGAGACTTCGGCGGACACGTTTTTCGAGAATGTTACAAATACCAGGAGATTGAATTTATTCAGTTTTCTAGGTGTGTTTAAAATAATGTTCTCGTCAATTCGTGGTCTCCTTGGCCCTTTTATTAGGAATGGGAGATCGCAAATTCCGGTCTATTTATAGATCGGAAGCGTGACCAGGCTGGTCCATTGAGTGCTCTAACGAGTTCGGATCAGTCGACAACAGCCGGAACAAATCTCAGATCAAACCTGAGAGTTTGATCCTGGCTCAGAACGAACGCTGGCGGCAGGCTTAACACATGCAAGTCGAACGCCCTCTTCGGAGGGAGTGGCAGACGGGTGAGTAACACGTGGGAATCTACCTATCTCTACGGAACAACACATAGAAATGTGTGCTAATACCGTATACGCCCTTCGGGGGAAAGATTTATCGGAGATAGATGAGCCCGCGTTTGATTAGCTAGTTGGTGAGGTAATGGCTCACCAAGGCGACGATCAATAGCTGGTCTGAGAGGATGATCAGCCACACTGGGACTGAGACACGGCCCAGACTCCTACGGGAGGCAGCAGTGGGGAATATTGGACAATGGGCGCAAGCCTGATCCAGCCATGCCGCGTGTGTGATGAAGGCCCTAGGGTTGTAAAGCACTTTCAACGGTGAAGATAATGACGGTAACCGTAGAAGAAGCCCCGGCTAACTTCGTGCCAGCAGCCGCGGTAATACGAAGGGGGCTAGCGTTGTTCGGAATAACTGGGCGTAAAGCGCACGTAGGCGGATTGGAAAGTTAGAGGTGAAATCCCTGGGCTCAACCCAGGAACTGCCTTTAAAACTATCAGTCTAGAGGTCAAGAGAGGTGAGTGGAATTCCGAGTGTAGAGGTGAAATTCGTAGATATTCGGAGGAACACCAGTGGCGAAGGCGGCTCACTGGCTTGATACTGACGCTGAGGTGCGAAAGTGTGGGGAGCAAACAGGATTAGATACCCTGGTAGTCCACACCGTAAACGATGGAAGCTAGCTGTCAGAATGTATACATTTTGGTGGCGCAGCTAACGCATTAAGCTTCCCGCCTGGGGAGTACGGTCGCAAGATTAAAACTCAAAGGAATTGACGGGGGCCCGCACAAGCGGTGGAGCATGTGGTTTAATTCGAAGCAACGCGCAGAACCTTACCAGCCCTTGACATACCGATCGCGGTTTCCGGAGACGGATTCCTTCAGTTAGGCTGGATCGGATACAGGTGCTGCATGGCTGTCGTCAGCTCGTGTCGTGAGATGTTGGGTTAAGTCCCGCAACGAGCGCAACCCTCGCCTTTAGTTGCCAGCATTAAGTTGGGCACTCTAGAGGGACTGCCGGTGATAAGCCGGAGGAAGGTGGGGATGACGTCAAGTCCTCATGGCCCTTACGGGCTGGGCTACACACGTGCTACAATGGTGGTGACAGTGGGCAGCGAGACGGCAACGTCGAGCTAATCTCCAAAAACCATCTCAGTTCGGATTGTTCTCTGCAACTCGAGAGCATGAAGTTGGAATCGCTAGTAATCGTGGATCAGCATGCCACGGTGAATACGTTCCCGGGCCTTGTACACACCGCCCGTCACACCATGGGAGTTGGTTCTACCCGAAGGCGCTGCGCTAACCGCAAGGAGGCAGGCGACCACGGTAGGGTCAGCGACTGGGGTGAAGTCGTAACAAGGTAGCCCTAGGGGAACCTGGGGCTGGATCACCTCCTTTCTAAGGATAGTCCTTCATGGAAGCTCATCTTCGGATGTGTGGAAATATTGGACCTCTTAAGAACATAAGATTGGTCAAAGTCATTGATCGATCGCTAACTACACATAGCGGCACACCGCCGCCTTCGTTTCTCTTTCTTCTCGTATGTATTCCACTCTTGTGATTGGCGCGTTAGCGTTCGGTTGCAGGTGCTATTGGCACATTATTCGGCTGACAATACAGTTAGTTGGTAGGAATTGGGCCTTTAGCTCAGTTGGTTAGAGCGCACCCCTGATAAGGGTGAGGTCGGTAGTTCAAATCTACCAAGGCCCACCAATTCTTATTGTGGTAGCCTCATTTAGATTGGGGCTATAGCTCAGTTGGGAGAGCGGTAGCTTTGCAAGCTTCAGGTCGTCGGTTCGATCCCGTCTGGCTCCACCATTCTTCTTGATCAGGAAATACAGCGAGAAAAAAGAAACGGTTTTGCAATCGTTGTCCGGCTTGCCGGTGCATCAATTGCCTGTTCCAGAACATTGTAGAGAGAAGATTTGATCGGCCGATTTAGCTGCTATATTTAGCCGGCGGCTTTATCTTACGAAAAAGCAAAGCTATCCGCCTTGCTGCCTTTCAAATCTCATGAAACTGGTCGTTCGCCAGTATGGGTCGTGTCACAGTCACGGCAACCCAAACCATGCTGGCAATCAACATTTCCAATTCTGTATCAAGCGCACTGTTTGGTATGGGTGAGGCTTTAAAGGTGAGTGCACACGATCCTTTAATGTGTTGATCAATAATCAAGTAGATTGTTTGCCAATGTACAGCATTTCCCGATTTCAAAAGGCGGGAAGATGGTCATTGGTAATGAGAACGATCAAGTGTCTTAAGGGCGTTTGGTGGATGCCTTGGTATGCACAGGCGATGAAGGACGTGATACGCTGCGATAAGCGTCGGGGAGCTGCGAATAAGCTTTGATCCGGCGATTTCCGAATGGGGAAACCCACTCTAGAAACTAGTAATCAAACATCATTTTATGGTGGTTGATCTTTAGGTTAAATCTGAAGCTCGGCCCATCTTTATGGTGGTTCGACTACTAGTTTCAGTAAAGAGTATCTACATCTGAATACATAGGGTGTAAGAAGCGAACGCGGGGAACTGAAACATCTAAGTACCCGTAGGAAAAAACATCAACCGAGATTCTGTTAGTAGCGGCGAGCGAACGCGGACCAGGCCAGTGGTAATTTGAAGACAAGCAAAACATTCTGGAAAGTTTGGCCATAGTGGGTGATAGCCCCGTATGTGTAATTCTTCTTTTTATCCTTGAGTAGGGCGGAACACGTGAAATTCTGTCTGAACATGGGGGGACCACCCTCCAAGCCTAAATACTCGTGCATGACCGATAGTGAACAAGTACCGTGAGGGAAAGGTGAAAAGCACCCCGACAAGGGGAGTGAAATAGTCCCTGAAACCGAATGCCTACAAACAGTAGGAGCCCAAATGGGTGACTGCGTACCTTTTGTATAATGGGTCAACGACTTAGTCTAACAAGCAAGCTTAAGCCGATAGGTGTAGGCGCAGCGAAAGCGAGTGTGAATAGCGCGTTTAGTTTGTTGGATTAGACCCGAAACCGAGTGATCTATCCATGGGCAGGTTGAAGGTGCAGTAACATGCACTGGAGGACCGAACCCACGCATGTTGCAATATGCGGGGATGACCTGTGGATAGGGGTGAAAGGCCAATCAAACTCGGAAATAGCTGGTTCTCCGCGAAATCTATTTAGGTAGAGCGTCGACCGAATACCCTCGGGGGTAAAGCACTGGATGGGCTATGGGGGCTTACCGCCTTACTGATCCTAACCAAACTCTGAATACCGAGGAGTACTAGTCGGCAGACACACTACGGGTGCTAACGTCCGTAGTGGAGAGGGAAACAACCCTGACCGCCAATTAAGGTCCCCAAGTTATGGCTAAGTGGGAAAGGAAGTGAAGTTCCCAAAACAACCAGGATGTTGGCTTAGAAGCAGCCATCATTTAAAGAAAGCGTAACAGCTCACTGGTCTAAATAAGGAACTTTGCGCCGAAAATGTATCGGGTCTAAAGCCATACACCGAAATTGCGGGCGCATATATGCGCGGTAGCGGAGCGTTGTGTAAGTCTGTGAAGGGATATCCGTGAGGAATCCTGGAGATATCACAAGTGCGAATGTTGACATGAGTAACGATAAAGAGAGTGAGAGACTCTCTCGCCGAAAGTCCAAGGTTTCCTGCTTAAAGTTAATCTGAGCAGGGTTAGTCGGCCCCTAAGGCGAGGCAGAAATGCGTAGTCGATGGGAAACGGGTTAATATTCCCGTACCTGGTGGTAGTGACGGATCGCGTAAGTGGTTCACTCTTATTGGATTGAGTGGGCAGCGAAGCGGTTCCAGGAAATAGCTCCACCGTTAAGACCGTACCCCAAACCGACACAGGTGGACAGGTAGAGAATACTAAGGCGCTTGAGAGAACTATGCTGAAGGAACTCGGCAAATTGCATGCGTAACTTCGGGATAAGCATGACCTCATCGGACGCAAGTCTGATGTGGTGACACAAAAGAGGGGGTGGCGACTGTTTATCAAAAACACAGGGCTCTGCGAAGTCGCAAGACGACGTATAGGGTCTGACGCCTGCCCGGTGCTCGAAGGTTAAAGGGAGAGGTGCAAGCCTTGAACTGAAGCCCGAGTAAACGGCGGCCGTAACTATAACGGTCCTAAGGTAGCGAAATTCCTTGTCGGGTAAGTTCCGACCTGCACGAATGGCGTAACGACTTCCCCGCTGTCTCCAGCATAGACTCAGTGAAATTGAATTCCCCGTGAAGATGCGGGGTTCCTGCGGTTAGACGGAAAGACCCCGTGCACCTTTACTACAGCTTCACACTGGTATTAGTGATAATATGTGTAGGATAGGTGGTAGGCTTTGAAGCGTTGTCGCCAGATAGCGTGGAGCCATCCTTGAAATACCACCCTTATTATTATTGATATCTAACCGCGGCCCATTATCTGGGTCCGGGACATTGTGTGGCGGGTAGTTTGACTGGGGCGGTCGCCTCCCAAAGAGTAACGGAGGCGCGCGATGGTTGGCTCAGTCCGGTCGGAAATCGGACGTTGAGTGCAATGGCATAAGCCAGCCTGACTGCGAGACTGACAAGTCGAGCAGAGACGAAAGTCGGTCATAGTGATCCGGTGGTCCCGCGTGGAAGGGCCATCGCTCAACGGATAAAAGGTACGCCGGGGATAACAGGCTGATGACCCCCAAGAGTCCATATCGACGGGGTTGTTTGGCACCTCGATGTCGGCTCATCGCATCCTGGGGCTGGAGCAGGTCCCAAGGGTTTGGCTGTTCGCCAATTAAAGCGGTACGTGAGCTGGGTTCAGAACGTCGTGAGACAGTTCGGTCCCTATCTGCCGTGGGTGTAGGAATATTGACAGGATCTGTCCCTAGTACGAGAGGACCGGGATGGACGTATCACTGGTGGACCTGTTGTGGCGCCAGCCGCATTGCAGGGTAGCTATATACGGAATAGATAACCGCTGAAGGCATCTAAGCGGGAAACTAACCTGAAAACGAGTATTCCCTGAGAGTCGTCGAAGACTACGACGTTGATAGGCTGGGTGTGGAAGTGCCGTAAGGTATGAAGCTTACCAGTACTAATAGCTCGATTGGCTTGATCGTTCTCATTACTTGTGACCATTTCGAAAGCTTTGCTTTCCAAATGTTCTGCTTGCGCTCACGTAGCTTGGCTCGCCAAGCACTACGCGGGTGCGGCGCTAACTCCGAGCTGCTCTTTGCAGCCTGGATGGCAAACATTACTTGATTTATAAAGCGGCGAAGAGCCGTTCGAGGCTTATGCCTCGCCCTCGCGAGCGTTCAGTACAGCTGAGCTGCGTGAGCGCAAACAAAATTGTCCAGTTTCATGATCACGCTCTTTAATTAGAGCTAGCTAAATGCGTTTTGCCGACCTGGTGGTTATTGCGAGGTGGCTGCACCCGATCCCATCCCGAACTCGGAAGTGAAACGCCTCAGCGCCGATGGTACTTTGTCTTAAGGCACGGGAGAGTAGGTCGCTGCCAGGTCTGCTAAACGCATTTGCTTTTAAAATCCTTCTCTACAAACGACCAAAAAGCCCCCGATCAGTGATGATCGGGGGCTTTTTGCGTTTTTTTAGGATAATTGTTGTTGCCATTGTTTGGGGGAAACCCCTGCTTCACGGATGGTGACACAAATGATGTGAAGCGGCCAACCACGACTGGCTGAAACGGGGTGTGCATGTCTCGCATGACACGGTGTGGCGGTTCCTGAAGCGCGAGGGCCTTGACTTCAAAAACAACCTGTTTGCGATCGAGTCCCCACTGCGCTAAACGAACCAGCACAATCCTCGTGTTCGCGCCCTTCTCTCGAACCAATGGCATTCAGACGCTCAATCTTTTGATGGACCTGCCCTTAGAAAGTGGATGGATTTTCTGATAGTTTTCCAGCTACGGGAGGTTGTTCTGCACGCAGGAGATTGATTGAAACAGGCGTCCGCACGATTGCGCAGATTACGCGGATTGCCGAAGACTTGGGAGTAGGAGTAATGGTATTCCCCGCAGGCACCAATGAGAATAGATCGGAAACCCAAACCTTCAAGCGGCAAAATATAAATGACGGCAGGGAGAACAGGCCTCTATTCTGAATAATGTATGTCTATCCCGTGACTCTCGTTCAACCGTGGATTTGGGAGACACATGCCATTGGCGATATTGAATTCTGTTGGTAAGATTAACCAAAGCGGGCCTCTGATGATTCCAGGACTGCGCTATATCAGATTCATTTGAGCCTCTTCACCAATGATTTGAAGTCCGTCATCAATTTTTGCCGTTGCTACTGATGGAAACCCAATCCTGAACGTGTTCTTTGGTGTTCCCTCGTGAAAGAAGATGTGCCCCGGTTCGATTAACACACCGCGCTTTTGAAGCTGTTGGGCGAATTTCCTGGCGTCAAAGTGATCGGGCCCGGCTATCCAGAAAGATGTTCCACCCGTTGCCTGTCCGCGTGAGAACATGGGTAGATGTCTTTCTATGCCCGTACGCATAATGTGCCACCGCTGCGAATAAGTTTCCCGCAGCTTGTTAAGGTGAACATCGTGATAGCCATGGGCCAAAAATAAAGCTGTTGTTTCCTGAACGATGCTGGGTGGGTGTCTGACAGTCAGACTTCGCACGATCTTGGCCGCTTTAATAATGTCGCGATGGGCGACAATGAATCCCATTCGGATGCTGGGTGACAGCGTTTTGGAAAGACTTCCGATATAGATCACGCGGTCATTTTGATCGCGCGCCTTTAACGCCGAAATGGGCTTTTCATGTCCCAGAAGTCCTACTTCATAATCGTCCTCAATCACAAAAGCATCAGCCCGTTCCGCAGCACGCAGTAATTCATCGCGGCGGTCTTCAGATAAGTTCACCATTGAGGGGAACTGACACCCCGGAGTTGTGTAAACAAGTTTGTATTCAACGGGTAGTTGCCTTGTATCAATTCCCGAACCATCAACGGGTACAGGCGCGATCCGATTGCGATAAAGATGAAACAGATGTCGGGCTTCCTGATAACCCGGATCTTCAAACGCGATGGGACGTTCGTCGTCCGCGAACAAAGTGCTGATGATGCACAATGCATGTTGGGCACCAACGGTTACCAGTATTTCGTCTTCGGCAACATTGATGCCTCGATAATGTAACAATCGTTTGCGCAATTGATGTGTTAAGTCAGGACAATCGATATCAACAGCTTCGCTGGTCCATATCGGCAAGGCATTATGGACTTGTCCCGTATTAATTCCGCATCCTGTTCTCGTTTAACTCGTTTTTCGTTCAAATTTGATGGGCGACATTCCTCCTATTGCTGAGTGTCTTCTGCGGCTGTTGTAAAAGCCGTTGATGTATTGGAACAGGGCGTCGGTTGCTTGCTGTCGTGTTTGCCATGTGCCGCGCCAGATGAGTTCGGCTTTGAGTGTTTTGAAGAACGTCTCGACCACGGCGTTTGTCAATCCCAGCCTAAAATGGGTCTTGATCCCGGAGTAAAATTGGCCAGATTTTGGGACGTTTGTGTTTTTGATCTGGTTTAGTGTCAGTTGATTTGAACAGATTTTTGTTTTCGGCTCTGGTGCAACCTGTAGCTTTCACCATTCATCTCCAGGATGTGGACGTGGTGTGTCAGCCGGTCGAGTATTGCGCCCGTTAGGCGTTCTGATCCGAAGACCTCTGTCCATTCGTCGAATGGTAGATTGGATGTGATGATGATGGAACCGCGTTCATACCGTTGGCTGATTACTTCGAACAGCAACTCCGCCCCGGTTTTGGAGAGAGGGACGAAGCCCAGTTCGTCAATGATCAGCAGGTCTTGAGCTGCCAGTTGTTTTTGATGCCGTTGCAAGCGACGTTCATCAACGGCCTCGATCATCTCATGAACCAGTGCAGCAGCCGTGGTGAAGCGGACTTTCATCCCCTTTTGGCAGGCAGCCAGTCCAAGGCCGAGGGCAACATGGGTTTTGCCGGTTCCACTTGGTCCTAACGCGATGATGTTTTGGCGTTTCGCAGCGTACTCGCAACGGGCCAGTTCCATCACGAGCACCTTGTTCACTGACGGGATCGTTTTGAAGTCAAAGCTGTCGAGGCTCTTGGTTGCCGGGAACTTCGCAGCTTTGATGCGTCGCTCCACCATTCGGCGCTCACGTTCAATCAGCTCCAACTCACATAACCGCAGGAGATATTGGACATGATCCTTATTCTCAGCGGCACATTGTTGGGCCTGTTTGGTATATTCACTCTGGAAGGTTGGCAGCCGAAGTTTGGTCAGATGATGTTTGAGTAGAACTTGCGGTGTATCGGTAACAGTGTCGTTCATGCTGCCGCCTCCGACAACAGCACGGCATAGCTGGCAGGTTTTGTCGTCTCGACCACCGCTTTGGGCAAATAGGGGTAGATGTCGAGATCAAGCCTGGGCGGTCGCCGCTCGATCCGGCACAGAATAAGGTGCTTGATCGCATCATAGCCAATGGCACCCAGATCCAAAGCTTGTTGGATTGCGGCGTGAACGTGCTCCAGCTCAAAAGTTTCCAGCAGACGCAGGATCTGAACATACTCGCGTTTTCCCGCCTTACCCATGCGGGCTTCTAATAAACGATGAAGGATCGCAAATGCATCGGGTAAACCCCAGCCTTGCAATGGTGCCGCCTGATCGAGAGCACCTACCTTTTGTTCCAGCAAGGGCAGATAGTGAAGCGGGTCGAAGATCATGTCTGCCTTCTCATAAGACCGACGATGGCGGGCAATAATCTCGGTTCCACTGCCAATCACAACCTCATGGATGTAACCGCGAACCTGAACCTCATGATGGGCAAAGGCGACAGGAACGGAGTAATCATTATTGCGGTAGCGGATCATCGAGATTGACGTTGCCCGCGTGCTAAACTTTTCACACGCGTCGTATGGCGTTGGGGGCAATGCCATCAGCGCGTCCAGGTCTCTCAGCAATCGTTCACCAATACTCTCACCATGTCCGCGAACAACATCATCCTGACGCTTCAGGCAGCATTCTTCCAACCAGGCGTTCAAGGCATCAAAGCTGTCGAACCGTGGGGCTGGGATGAGAAAGTTCCTGCGACCGTAACCAATGACGCCTTCGACATTCCCTTTATCATTGCCTTTGCCAGGGCGACCAAACTTATCCTCAAACAGATAGTGCGATTGTAGCTCTGAGAAAGTTCTCGTGCGTATCCGTTTGCCACCGCCCAGGATCTTTGCAACTGCAATCACGGTGTTGTCGTAGAGCATCGACAACGGCACACCGCCGAAGAAAGCAAACGCAGCATTGTGACCGTCACAGAAGGCTTCTGTTGTTTCCGCCGGATACGCCTTCATGAAGAACGCATCCGAATGCGGCAACGATATAGCGATGTAATGCAGCTTGCGTTCGACACCGTCGATCACGCCGAACGTCTCACCAAAATCGACCTGAGCATGGCCGGGCGCGTGAACCAGAGGAACAAACACCTCCTGGGTTCGTCTTTGCTTCTCACGCACATAATCAGTGACAATGGTGATCCCGCCAGTGAACCCGTGCTCATCCCGTAACCGCGCATGAATACGCTTGGCTGTGTGCCGTTGCTTTTTGATGACCTTTTTGTCGTCTTTCAGGATCTGATCAATTATCCCAACAAACGGATCCAACTTCGGGCGAACAGGCGCGGTCGTTCTTTGATAACCGGGCGGAACCGAGTGCTTCAGGATCTTCGCCACGGTTTTGCGATCAATCCCGAACAAACGGGCCACCTCGCTATTGTTCTTCCCATCCACATGGCACGCTCGACGCACCCGACTATACAAATCCACAGAATACATCTTCCCCACCTAATACTCACAAGCACAAGGTGTCAGAGTGCGGAATTTTACTCCGCGACGGTCAGATTACCCAACCATTTCTGTGGTCATTTTGTCTCCGGGATTCACAGCCACATTTTCCCAATCTTGGTTGGTGCGCATGGCCTCCCACAGTTTCAAGCCGATGCCACCCGCTCCGACAGCACCGATGATTGTTGCAGACCGTGTGTTCGACTCCCAGAAATAAAGAGATTGCGAAAGAAACACCGGCAACACTTGAGGAACGACCCCATAGCGTTGAATCAATGTTGTATTCGCTCCCACCGACTTTACGCCTTCACGCTGCCTGTCATCGATGTTTTCTAAAGCCTCGGAATACAGTTTGCCGAGTGTACCTGTATCGGTGAGAAATATAGCTGAAATACCGGCCAGTGGCCCCGGACCGAAGCCGCGTGTGAAAAACAAGGCCCAAATCAACATGTCTACCGAACGAAAATAATCAAACAAGCGTTTGAGCGTATGATTGAGGAAGCGATTTGGTGTGATGTTTCGAGCCGCGAAAAACGCCAAGGGGAATGCGACAAAAGTGGCGAAAAGTGTACCAACAAACGCCATCACGATTGTTTGCAGCAGTTTCAGCCATACATCGTAATGCTGCCAGGAGGGGTTGTAGAGAAAATCCTCCCAAGCCAGCGAGAGATTTGATCGTGTCGGTTCCAAACGTTCACCACCAAAAATGGCCGCTATGCGGTCACCTCCAGACAGAGGCCAGAGCTTTGAGTTAGTATCGAACCAAAAGTTCTCCCAGCCAAAAAACCGTTTGTTGATTTTTACCTCATCGTTTTGAATTTCTGCGCGACCAGCCCATCCGAAACTCATTTTAATTTTTTCTCCAGGTCGCTTTTGAACAGCCCATGCTGGTAGAGATGTCGCTGGAATGACGGCTTGCTCTCGTTGAATATTTGCGACTAGCGAATCGCCCTGATAGGCAACTTCCACGCGATCACCTTCAACTTTAATCGTGGCATCGCCAACGGTTAAAACCACTTCGGTGATTTTCTCTTCCTGTCGAGCGACCGGCGGCCGGATTGTTTCCGCACTATTGTCAGAACCACTGTCTTGTGTTGCGGACGAAGCCGGAGCCATGAAATTTAACACGGGTTCAGTCGTGGGTTTTTGAGCAGGCTTTTTAGGCGCCATGAAACTGATGCCGGCCTGGGGCTCAGCGACACTTGTCGCTGTTTTGGATTGTTCGTCTTTGATGGTGACTGTCGAGACCCGGGTTTTGATCCATTCGGGTTTTGGGTTATCTCCGAGCGGTGAAAATCGGGGGTATGTAATTTCAAAGTACCCACCTTCAAATTCAACATCCGGACGGGCCTCATAGGAAACCCAGTCTGCGAGATAGCTTCCTGCTATATGCCAGTTCGCTTGTTCCAGGGTTTTCCCGATTGCGAAAAACCACCAGCAATAGAGCGAGTAAACGACGCATAGGATGAACGTAATTAATAAACCGTATCGCTTTAAAAGCGGTGGTTGGAATACCTCACGATGCCGTTGCTTAAAACTTTCAACATCGACGGAAGACAAAGCGATTGAGCTCGATGGCGCCGGGGATGTGGTGAGCAGGTCGGCCATTAGCCCCTCCCGAAATCAAAAGCTTGCTGACCCACAAGTTTTGCGCGCAACCAGGCTGAGAATTGGTCAACAGTAACAATGGTGCAGAACAAGAGGGCAATGATGGCGATCGTCTTGGCTTCATGACCGCGCGAAATGGAAAGACGAAGGACTTCGCCGATCCCGCCACCACCGACGGCGCCGATGATCGTGGATGCGCGGACGTTGATTTCAAAGCGCAGAAGCCCGTAGCTGATAAAGTTCGGCATGACCTGCGGCACGATGCCAAATCGCACACGTTCAAACCAATTCGCACCCGATGCGCGTAAGCCCTCATCGGGTTTCATATCGGCGTTTTCAACAACTTCGAAATACATTTTTCCGAGAGCGCCAATCGTATGGATTGAGACGGCGATAATGGCCGCGATGGGCCCGAGCGAAAAGATCGCCAGGAAGAAGCCCGCAATAACGATTTCAGGAAACGCGCGGAGGAACTCCATAAAGCGGCGCACACAAAAGCGGAGCCAACGGCTTGTTGTCACGTTCTTCGCGGCTAAAAAGCAAAGCGCAATACCAAATGTGAAACCGATGAGAGTGGCAAGGATGGCAATATTGAGCGTCTCTAGCATCTTGTAAAAATACTCAGGCACGTAAATAGATTCCGTGAAATAGACACGTCCATCGGGATAGTTGAACTTCAGACTGCCGTCGTCGTAGGGAGACGGAAGATCCAGCAAAGCGCGAAACGGCTCGACCCAATCACGGGGAACCATGTCACCGAAAAAATCAAAAATATGTGGAAGGCGGTCAATGAACTTTCCGGAATTCGTCTCGTTGGCAAACCACAAAGATGCGATAAGCGCGACGGCCAAGCCGAAAACACTGCCCCATGTGTACAGGCGCTTGCGGCTGCGCAACTCACGGAAATGAGCCTCAACTGTGGCCATCTCAGAGGACGCGACTACCACTTCATCGCCTTTCGACGCTGAAAATCCTACTGGGGGTGGAGACGAGTGGGTGACAGACACGGAAAAACACAATCAAGATTGAGACAAAGAATTAGGCACAGATTTAGGCACAGATTTAGGCACAGATTTAGGCAATAACACGGGCAAGCTGACAAGCTCATGAGAGGCGAAAGCCAGTTGACCAAAACTAGGGGCGCCGCTCTGCTTGGGGCGGGGCAGAGCGGCGTTTAAAAGATCAGATCTTAGGTTTAAGAGCCAATCTTAGCTTTGCGGGCAGCCACAATTGTATCATAAAACGAATGATCAACATCCACGAAACCCTTGTATGTTCCGCCCTGGATAGCCGAGAAACACTTCGGGTTGGACGCTGGCAACGCCTTCATGAAAGTGATGAACTTCGCGCGGACTTTCTTGTCAAGTTTGTTGGAAACAACAATTGGTCCGTTTGGAATGAGGGGCGAACGCCATACTTCGTTCACGTCAGCCATGTCCAGCAGACCTTTGTCGACCATCTTGCGGATGTTGCCGGATGTGTATCCGTCGTCATATTTGCCAACGCCGGAAGACCATGTGACCTGTCCGTCAAAGTTGCCTTTAAGCATTTCAAGAACACCATTCTCATGACCACCGCCGAAGCCTGTGCCGGAGAAATATTGATCGAGTGGCATACCCAGTTGCGCTGGAAGTGCAACAGAAGGAACGAGGTAACCAGACGTGGAATCCGGATCAGCGAAACCAAGTTTCTTGCCCTTCATATCTTCGATTGTCTTGATGCCGCTGTCTTTCTTGGCCAGCATGATCGAATAGTAGCCAGTGGCACCATCGGTTTGCTGCGTTGTCAGTACGGGATCGGTTGCCTTTGGGTCTGTTAGATAAACTTTTGCATAGGCAGATGCGCCAAGCTCGGCATAATCGAGTGTTCCGCCCAGGAGGCCTTGGACAACACCATCATAATCCGCGGCCGGGAAAAGCTTGACTTCCTTAACGCCGATTGCATCTGGCAACAGGTCGATAAGGCATTGGTTGTTGCGCAAGCGGTCAGCTTCGTTTTCGCCGCCCAGAATGCCTACGCGGAAAACGTCTTGGGCAATTGCAGAAGTTGTCAGCGCAACGGCCGCAACTGTGGTCAGGAGGAGTCTTTTCAACATTGTCTTGTCCTTTGAGGGTTGTTTGAGTTGTTGATTAGTTGAGCGCCGCCGCTTGTGGAGCCGCTCCGTCAGGAGCCGTTACAACAGGCTGAATTTTGGTTTTGTTTTTGCGCTTGGGCTTCGCCAGCGCTGCCTCTTCCGGCATAATTGCGGCGGCGATAGTGGTGGAAGTCACAGCCTCGGAGAAGGCATCTTTCATTCCCTCAACGCCATAGATTGCACGAGCTGCATCCATCGTTAGTTCGTCTGGCGTGCCATCAAAGACAACCCTACCTTTTGACATACCGATGATGCGCTCACAAAACGCACGGGCTGTATCCAGTGTGTGGAGGTTGGTAATGACCGTGATATTCTCACGGCGATTGATATCCCGCAGGCTCTCCATCACTACTTGCGCGTTTCGCGGATCCAGTGATGCTATTGGCTCATCTGCCAAAATCATTTTGGGGCTCTGCATCAGGGCCCGTGCAATCGCAACACGTTGCTGTTGTCCGCCTGACAAAGTGCCGGCCTGCTGCAATGCGGTTTGAACAATATCAAGACGCTCAAGTGCGGCGAGCGCCATGGCACGCTCTTCATCGGAATAGATGTTCAATAGGCTTTTGATGCTCGACCGATGGTTGAGACGTCCAAGCAGGACGTTGGTTAAAACGTCAATGCGCGGCACCAAATTGAATTGTTGGAAAATCATCGCACAATCGCGGTGCCAGCGGCGCAATTCGGATCCCTTCAGAGCAGAGACTTCTACACCATCATGAAAAATCTGCCCTTCGCTTGTGCCAATCAAACGGTTGATCATTCGCAACAGAGTTGACTTGCCCGCACCGGATGAGCCGATGATGCCCACCATCTGTCCTGAAGGAATGGACAGGTCGACTGAATCAACGGCCGTGTTGGAACCGAACCGGCGCGTGACGCCTTTGAACTGTAGCATGAATAAACCTTTCGTTAACGCGGGTGTAGAAGCACCTAACGAAAGTTTCGTGTCAGTTTTGCTGCAGATTTATGACTGTGGACAGCTTCGATTCTTAGAAGGAAATTTATACTTCGTATTTTTCCAGAAAGGCTTCTATTTCAAGGTTGCGAAAATCAGGCAGCGCCTGGCCTAGGCGAGCATGATTCCATTCCCACCAGGCCAATGCTTCCAGGCGTTCTGTTATGGCTACCTGGAACCGACGACGGATGACTTGTGCCGCTATGCCGCCTACTATTGTGAAGGGTTCCACATCTTTTGTGACGACGGCGCCGGCACCAACAACAGCACCGTTGCCAACTTTTACGCCGGGCAAAATTGTCGCGCCATGTCCAATCCATGTATCATGGCCGATGGCGACCACACGATCTTTGCGGCGTTGAAAAAAGGCGGTGTCAAGTTCGGCATCCGGCCAGTAGTCAGCGGAACGATAAGTAAAGTGATGGAGCGTCGCTCGCTCAACCGGATGGTTGGTCGCATTGAGCCGCGCATAAGAAGCAATATTGGCAAACTTGCCGATCTGCGCGTTGTAGATATCACAGTGCTCCATCATATAGGAGTAGTCGCCCACCGTACTTTCTCTTACTTGGCAGTGCTCGGCGATTTCTGTGTAGATGCCAACCTCGGTTTCCACGACTTTGGCGGTCGGATGGATCATTGGCTCGAGACCAAGTTTTGTCATGCCGCGGTTTCCGATTTGGTAACGGCAGAAAATTCCGACACATCAATAAGGCGATCGGCCACCCGTTCGCGAATGTCGGCGTCATGAAAAATGCCTAACATTGCAACACCGGCCGCTTTTTTGACCTCAATCAAATCCGCAACCACACCCGCGTTGGCGGTATCGAGAGACGCTGTGGGTTCATCCAGCAATAAAATCGGATAATCTGCGATGAACCCACGTGCAATGTTGACACGTTGCTGTTCCCCGCCAGAAAACGTGGCTGGCGGCAGATCCCAGAGTTTTTCCGGAACATTGAGGCGCGTCAGAAGTTCGCCCGCGTCCGCCTGTGCCATTTCAACCGGACGCCCTTGTGCGGTAGCAGCCTCGGCGACGACATCCAGGGCGCTTACACGCGGAATAACCCGCAAGAACTGACTGATGTAACCAATCGTGCGGTGTCGAATGCCAATGATATGGCGCGGACTGGCCTTCGCGATTTCCACTACCGATTCGGCCCCGTCCAAATTGTCCCGCACGAAGATTGCCCCCCCTTCTGTGCGGTAATTTGCGTAGATCATTTTCAAAATTGAGCTTTTGCCGATGCCAGAGGGGCCGGCAAGAACGGCACACTCGCCCATGGCGACATCGAAAGAAACATCAGCAAAGACGGGCAGATCAACGCCACCGCGCAGATGCATGGTAAATGTCTTGGTGACGTCCTTTAAGGATAGCATGGCGCTTTCATGCATAAGAGAACCTTTCCGCTATACCTGTAAAATGGAAGAAACGAGAAGCTGGGTGTAGGGCTCACGGGGGTCATCCAAAACCTGATCGGTCAACCCGGATTCAATCACGTGCCCAGATTTCATGACCATCATGCGATGAGACAACAGTCGCGCTACCGCCAGATCGTGGGTTACAACGATGATCGACAAACCAAGGTCCGCCACGAGACCACGAACCAGATCAAGCAGACGTGCCTGAACGGAAACATCCAAACCGCCCGTTGGTTCGTCCATAAAAACAAGCCTTGGCGCGGTGACGAGATTACGGGCAATCTGAAGGCGTTGGCGCATTCCACCGGAAAATTGCGAAGGGCGATCATCGATACGTCCGACAGCGATTTCGACGCGCTCCATCCAGTCTGCCGCTTCAGAACGTATGTTGCCATAGTGGCGTTGGCCGATTGCCATCAAACGTTCGCCAACATTTGCCCCTGCGGATACGCCCATCCGTAAACCATCGGCGGGGTTTTGGTGAACAAAACCCCAGTCGGTTCGCATGAGAAAACGGCGCTCGGCCTCGCCCATCTGATAAAGATCGGACATTCTACCATCCCGCATCGCATATTCTACGGTTCCAGCAGTGGGTTCCAGACGAGTCGAAATACAATTCAGCAAGGTGGTTTTGCCCGACCCACTCTCACCAACAATCGCCAGCACTTCTCCAGGGTAAAGGTCGAAAGAAACGTCATTGCACCCAATTTGACCGCCGTAAAATTTCGAGACGCCGGTGACACTTAATAGTGGTTGGTCGTCCATCAGGCTGCCTCCGGCAATTTGGCGACAAGTTGATAGCTGATACCGTGACGTTCGAAACCCAGATCTTCATAGAACTTATGCACGTAGTTTGACGTCGAGCTGGTGAAGAGACAAATCTTGTATGCGCCAACGCCTGCGGCTTCTTCGCACAACCGTTTCATCAAAGCTTGCCCAATACCCAGACTTCGCGCACTCTGGTCGATCACAACACTTTCTATGAAGGCTGAGTGTCTTCCCATCGCAGCAATATTTTCCACGATCATTAAACATGCGGTACCAATGATTTTGCCATCCCCCTCGACCAACCACATTTGGTAGCCTGGTGTTTGAAAGTTACGTCGATAGAGCGCTTGAGCTTGCGCCAAGCCAATGGCATCACCGTTGAAATCGTCCTGCGCGTAAAGCCCAAGAACGCTTGCAAGATCATCCTCACGCGCTAGCCGTATTGTCAGCGTTTGTACGATAGTCATTCCGCTGCCTCGGTGAACCGGGTCTGATCCCCGATATGACCGGCGGCCCTTCGCATTTCACAATAGTCGCTGTCTGAACAACAGAACATTCGCCCCCCGTGATCATCGGTGATAACCTCATCGAAATAAACACCTTCGGCTCCGCAAAGGGCGCACGCAGTATCCGGCCATTCCTGCACATCAAAGGGGTGGTCCTCAAAGTCGAGACTCACCACGTCGGTAAAAGGCGGGATCGCATATATGCGCTTTTCACGGCCGGCACCATACAATTGCAGCGCCGCCATGCGGTCCATCTTCGGATTGTCAAATTTGGGCGTTGGAGACGGGTCCATCACGTAACGCCCCATCACTTTTACGGGGTAGGCATATGTAGTGGCGATATGCCCATGGGTTGCAATATCCTCATAGAGTTTCACATGCATAAGACCATATTCTTCCATGGCATGCATTTTGCGTGTTTCGGTTTCGCGCGGTTCGAGAAAGCGCAAGGGCTCAGGAATGGGTACTTGATAAACCAGTACCTGATGCTCTTGGAGCGTCATTTCTGGAATGCGGTGGCGCGTTTGAATAACGGTGGCGTCTTCCGTTCTGGTTGTCGTTGCAACGCCTGCCGTTTTTTCAAAGAAGCCGCGCAAAGCGACTGCGTTTGTTGTATCATCCGACCCTTGATCGATCATTTTGAGCACATCATTGGCACCCAAAATCGCAGCTGTGACCTGCACGCCTCCCGTTCCCCATCCATAAGGCATGGGCATTTCACGACTGGCGAACGGTACTTGATAGCCGGGAATAGCAATCGCCTTCAGGATAGCGCGGCGTATCATCCGTTTTGTTTGCTCATCGAGGTAGGCGAAGTTGTAGTGGCCGCTCATAATAACCCCCGCAAAGAAAGCCTTTCTGGCGTGGAAAAGCGTATTGCATCCATTCCAAAAGCCGTTGCCCCCTCGACATTGGATGCACTGTCATCGATGAAAACGCAGTCCTGTGGCTCTAACTGGTTGCGCATGCACAGGATCTCGAAAATCTCTGGCTCAGGTTTCAAGACACCGTGTTCTGCAGAAATCACCACGTTTCCAAGATCGAAGACCACGTTCATTCTGCAGCCTCATTATATGATGCATCTTGGTTTTGATGAGCCGCAGCCTCGGCACGCATGCGACGCACCAAATCCAGTTCTGCCTGAAAATCAACGTAGTGCGGCAATTTGAGATGCTCGACAAACCCAGTTGCCTGAATGTTGTCGGAATGGGACATGATGAACTCTTCATCTTGTGCTGGAGCCATAAACTCTTCGCCCAATTCTTCCCAACGAAGGGCCCGGTCAACCAGCGCCATTGACATGGCCTTGCGTTCGTTTTGTCCAAAGGTGAGGCCATACCCCCGCGTGAATTGCGGTGGAACTTTAGCTGAGCCTTTGAACTGCGTTACCATTTGGCATTCAGTCACTTTGATACGGCCGAGAGGAATATCGAAGCCGAGTTCCTCCGCAAAAAATTCCACTTCAACTTCACCCATCCGAATTTCACCAGCAAAGGCGTGACCACGCGCGTAACCGCGCTGTGAGGAGTAGCCCATACCCAGCAAAAAACCCTCGTCTCCTCGTGCAAGGTTCTGCAGACGAAGCGCGCGGCTGGCGGGGAAGTCGAGCGGTTCTCGGGTGAGGTCTTCCACCGGCGCGTGCTCATCAAACTCCGCATGCGGTTCGATCAGGCCCTCGCGATCCAGGATTGTGGCAACCCCAGGCGTAGGTTGGTCAGGAATGTTCTCCAAACGTGATGGCTCAGGCACTTCACCTTCAGCCGCCAACATAAAATCCAAGAGCCGGTGAGAATAGTCGAATGTCGGTCCAAGTACCTGACCACCGGGCATATCCTTGTAAGTTGCTGATATACGTCGCTCCACAAGCATGCTGCCCGTTTCGATGGGTCGCGATGCTCCAAAACGCGGCAGCGTTGTGCGATAAGCCCGGATGAGGAATATGGCCTCGATTAAATCGCCAGCTGATTGTTTGACGGCAAGAGCTGCAAGTTCCCGGTCGTACAACGAGCCTTCACTCATTACGCGGTCTACGGAAAACGCCAACTGCTGTGCGATTTTTTCCAGCGTAAGTGATGGAACAGATCGGTCACCCCGCCTGCGGTCCGCAAATAGTCTGTGCGCATTTTCAATGGCCCGCTCGCCACCTTTGACGGCAACATACATCAGACAACTTCCTCAATTGAGACGGTACGGGGCAAACAAACAATCTGATCGGGAGAGCACAGTATGATGTCAATTCCGCAAGGAAATTGAAGACTGTTGTTTGTCCATTGCACGAGAAAATCTTCCGGCAAGCCTTCAACATTGAGGTTATGTTCGTGCTCAATACCGGGACCGCGTAGCACCCACTGCGGCTCACCGGAAATTGACTCCACTTGCCATATGAGTGTGGCTGAGCGGTCGGGAAATTCCATTGATCCCAATGCCAATTCTTCAAAATCAAACCCCGGGTTGGCGTTAGACGTAATAACCAAATCCGCTTTGGACTGGGTTTTTGACACCGGAGCTCCGGTATGAAAAGCAACCCACTCTCCGGCACTCAGATCGGCTTCTTCGTAGTCGCGCTGAAATACTTGGTCGTAAAACAACGATGTGTCGTAGTCTGCCAGCGTCAACAAAACCGCGCCGACTGTGTCATACAATGGCGCAGGGGTGGAGGGCAGATTTGTCGGCACATAAGCTCTGCCCGGGCGCGCCATCGCGTGCATGATGCCGGAAAACATGCGTTGCGCGTCGTGTACCGCATCATTGAAGCCGGGTGTTATTGCGCCGGGTGTTGCCCCACCTGCATCGACACTCTGCTCCATCAATCGTCGCCCCTTACCATCGTAAAGAAGTCGACCTTCGTTGATGCGACCTCACCGCGTGTTTTGTCGTCATCGGCTTTTGCGGCCTCTTCTAATGGCTTAAGAACTTTGTCTTCGACCACAGCTCGCCGTGTGTCATTTTTCCAAAGAGCATGAATTATCGCCGAGGTTTCAGCCTTTTTGTGGTTGCGACCGAGGGCATAGGAAAAACCAGTCTCACCGGTCTGAAGAGACACAACCGCCCGGGTAACCGTCGTTTCCCCAAAGTTGAAGGGAGCGCCTTCTGCGGCAATGCGGCCCCGCACCATCAAAAGGCCGGTTTCAGGCTTGCGCACAAATTGCCAATCGGGAACATTGGTCAAATCGGCGTAGTGTTTTTCCAGCTCTTCTGCCTTTGCGTGCGAAAGAATACCGATCACGCGTTGCTGTTCTGCTGGAGAAGGAATTAGCTGCTTGGACATATAGATTTCTAGATTTCAACCTCACAAGATCGAGTCTTGCCAGACCATCTGTGTATGACATTGCTGTGACAGGTGCCGATTATTTTGTGGGTGCTTTGACAAATCCAAGTGGGCAGCTGTCGATTTCGGCAACAAACGTCACATCACTGTAGCATTATGCACAGAGAACAGCGGTTCATGGAAGATCAATGAGGCTTTCCCAAAATTCCTGATCGCCATCGCGTCTCTTTTCGCGACGCCACCATTTTGACGAGAAGCGCAGGGGGAAGAGTTTGGGTAGATTTTCCCAGACGGATATCTTTTTGAAAGACATGATTTTAAGGCCATTGAGAGATCAAGCTTGAGGAAACCCAACACCATGTTTGCTACAGCAACATGACACTGGAGATTGATGGAATGACGCAAAATACAAGTCTGAACGAACTTCGTGCGGTGATTTTTGACTGGGCGGGTACAATGGTCGACTTTGGCTCCCGCGCACCGATGGAGGCATTTGTCGACGCGTTTGGCCGGTTTCAGGTGAGTGTCTCAGTTGAGGACGCTCGAAAACCCATGGGCTTGTCAAAGCGGGATCATATTCGCGCAATGTTGGATGATGCGGACATTGCAGCAAGATGGAAACTGGCTCGGGGCAATGCGCCAACGGAGCAAGATGTCGATGCACTCTATGATGTTTTCGTGCCGCTCAATGAAGATGTTGCGGCGCGCCATGCCGATCTTATTCCCGGCGTTGCGGATCTGGTGAAACTCCTCCGCCAGCACGATATCGCAGTCGGCTCCAATACGGGTTATGTACGTTCAATTATGGAGCGTATCCTGCCGGTTGCTGCAGCGCAGGGATATAGCCCGGACAATCTCGTTTGTGCGGATGATGTTCCTGTCGGTCGACCGACTGCGATGATGATGTATAAATGTTTCGTTGATCTAGGAGTTCATGAACCGTGGCGCGTTGTCAAAGTGGATGACACGACACCGGGCATCTATGAGGCTAAAGCAGCCGGTACATGGACCGTTGGCATTTCGTTGAGCGGTAACGAAGTGGGCCTGTCGTTTGACGAAATGGAAAGTGCAGATACTGAGGCGTTGAACCAGGCTAACAAACGGTCCCGCAGCAAACTGCTTGATGCAGGCAGTGACTATGTCATCGATACGGTCGCCGATCTGCCATCCATTCTGGACACCATCGCGGAACGCATCGCCAGCGGCGAAAGGCCTCCTATGGGGTGAAAACTGTCATAGAATTGACATGGAAACTTTGAGTGTTGGACATACTAAAAGACGAAAGAGTGGCATTCGAATTTCTTTGAGGAGCCGCAGTGTCCGTCCAGGATCAAACTCGCACACCCATCAGTTTTTCATACGGCCAACCCAGCAACCACCGATTACGCGGTCCTTTATCCACCGACTCGAGAGGAGGTCCATAACGACACCTCAGTTCGGTGCTACCGATGGAGCGAACTTGCGGAAACCCAACCACGCGAAACACGGGCGGCAATGGGACCAAATTGACCGCTGGCAGAGTAAGTCACCCATTGTCACGTTGGTTGGTGACCGGGATTATCTTGAGCACTGAGGTTGGAGATACTGATCCAGCTGACCGCGATCATAATTGCTGCGTAACTCAGGCAGAGCGGCAAACCGCCAATTTGGAAGCTCAATCCGGACATGATCGTTCCGACAAGCCGCCCGGCTGCATTTGCCATATAGTAGAATCCGACATCCATTGTCACTCGATCCGGATTGGTGAACGCAAGAATGAGATATGAATGAAGCGACGAGTTGATGGCGAACAAGGCACCAAATATCAGCAGGCCCACAACCACAAGCGATGTCAGCCAAGTGGTGGGTTCGGCAGTCAAATAAACTGCGATCGCGAGTGCCGCAGGCACAAAAAACAGAGTGCCCACCCAAAAGCGAGCTATGCCTGCAATGTCCGATACAGGCCGGTCCTTTGCCCGCAACAACCGCGGAGCGTTAGCCTGGACGACCCCATAAAGGATGATCCAGCCTGCCATGAAAACACCGATCAGAAAAAATGCGCTGCGATTGGAGTCCGCGCTTCCATCCGAGAGGACCGAGTAAAAATAGATCGGTATACCGACCACAAACCAGACATCACCTGCACCAAACAGGAACAAGCGCGCGAGGCTCAGCCAATTGATATTGCGGTTGTTTGAAAATACTTCCCGGAACTTTGCATCCTTCCGCCCGGTCGGCAGACCTGCGGGCATCTGGAAGTACACGGCAAGCAATATGATGGCCAAAACCGCCGCCATACCCAACACCGACGGCACAAAGCCGAAGAGGCCCAATGCACCGGCACCCAGAAAAAAGCCGATGCCCTTCACAGCATTTTTCGAACCGGTAAGAACTGCGACCCATCGAAACAAGGCTCCATCCTTGTCCGGCGTGAGCAATTTGACAGCACTTTTGGAGCTCATCTTGGCAAGATCCTTGGCCACGCCGGACAATCCCTGAACGAGCATCACGAATGTCACCGACATCACGAGTGTCCAAGACGGATCGAGTTGTGACAGCGCCACAAGGGCTATCACTTGGAGAGCAAGACCACCGTACAGAGTGCTTGTCAGGCCAAAGCGGGCCGCGATCCAACCGGCGGAAAGGTTGGTGACCACGCCGGCGACCTCGTAGAGCACAAAAAGATAGGCCAGTTGGATCGGTGAGAAACCGAGTGTGTTGAAATGCAAAAGCACCAGCATGCGCAGTGCGCCATCCGTAAGCATGAAAGCCCAGTAAGCCGCAGTGACTGCAACATAGGCGGCAAAGCCCTCGGGTTTGTTTGTTCCCCGTCAGCATTCATGAGACAGAGGTTTGATTTTTCTTAAGAGATGATTTTGGTTCATCGTAGCCCTTATGGAGCGAAGATGAGACATAAATCAGGAACCCAAGGATCAGGTTCAGAGAAATTGATCCGAACCATCAAACGCAAGACCCACCGTCAGTATAGTGCGGAGGAAAAGATCCGCATTGTGCTTGATGGCTTGCGCGGTGAAGACAGCATAGCTGAACTGTGCCGCCGTGAAGGTCTTGCTGAAAGCATGTACTACAAATGGTCGAAGGAGTTTATGGAGGCCGGTAAAAAGCGTCTGTCAGGCGATATAGTGCGTGAGGCTTCCACCGATGAGGTCAAAGGTCTGCGCCGTGAAGCCCGTGATCTGAAGGAATGCGTGGCAGATCTCACGCTGGAAAACCGTCTTCTTAAAAAAAGCATGATCGCGGATGGGGAGGATATCGAATGAGATACCCAGCATCTGAGAAACTGGAAATCATCCGAATTGTTGAACAATCACATCTGCCAGCCAAGGTGACACTTGATAAGCTTGGCGTCTCACGGCCAACTTTTTATCGCTGGTATGATTTGTATCAGCGATTGGGTGAGACAGGATTGGAAGACAAACGTTCTGGTCCCAACAGAGCCTGGAACCGCGTGCCAGAAAATATACGGGCACAGATCATTGATCTGGCCCTTGATCAACCGGAACTGTCTCCTCGTGAACTGGCTGTGACATTCACAGACACGAAGGCCTATTTTGTATCGGAAAGCTCAGTGTACCGACTGCTCAAGGCCCTGGACCTGATCACCAGCCCGGCATTTATCGTCATGAAAGCTGCCAGTGAGTTCCGCGACAAGACCACAGCCATCAACCAGCTGTGGCAAACAGACTTCACCTATCTGAAGGTCATTGGCTGGGGTTGGTTCTATCTCAGTACGATCCTTGATGATTATTCGCGATACATCATTGCCTGGAAGCTGTGTACCACCATGAACACATCGGATGTGACCGATACATTGGAAATGGCGCTTCAGGCCTCAGGCTGCGACAGGGCCAACGTTGCGCATAAACCCCGGCTACTATCTGATAATGGCCCCTGCTACATATCCAGTGATCTGGCAGAGTGGTTGGATGGCAAAGGCATGGGTCATGTTCGCGGTGCGCCTTATCACCCGCAAACCCAAGGCAAGATTGAACGCTGGCATCAAACCCTGAAGAACCGCATCTTGCTGGAACACTACTTCATACCAAGTGACTTAAACCGGCAGATCGAAGCTTTCATCGAACATTATAATCATCACAGATACCACGAGAGCCTGAGTAATCTCACGCCTGCGGACGTCTACTTCGGGCGCAAAAATGAGATATTGAAGCGAAGAGAAAGGATCAAACAAAAAACCATCGAAACGCGGCGCTTGCAACACCGCAAACAAGCCGCATAATACAAACAACAGATGAGCTAGAGTCTCTCTTAAATCAGACCACCATCTGTCTCAAATACCCTGACTACGAACAACGCCATCCTCGCCAAAACCATGGATGAGGAAAGCCTGAAACAGGTTGCAGCAGTTATCTCTGGTATTGCCCCAACATTTGCGTGGTTTGCGTAAGACCGTTTTTTCAAACCTATCGTTTATCGAAAGCCCGAAACGCATTATTAGAAGTTCAAGTACAAAATCATAAGAGTCTATTGCACATGTTGGTGATGTTTTCGGCACTGAATCACCGTATCACTCAATCAAACAGGCTAGATGCATCGCTTTGGAAAATCAGTTAGAATTCGAAATTTCAGTTCGACTTCACTATCAGGTATTGCAGCCTTGCGCGCTGCTCCTGCAAATTGAAGCGGCACCAACCGTTGATCAACGGATAATGTCCCGAAAGCTGACCTTCGGCCCAGAAGCAATTCCCGTTCATATTGCCGCTGAAGAGGGAATTGGTGAGCGGCTCTGGTTGTCGGTGAGTTCCGAAATCGAATGTGCTTACACCACGAAGGTCGCGGTAAACCGCAAAATTGCGGATGTCGGAAAACTACCACAATCTCCTCTGACTGGACTTGTCACGGTTTAGTTCCGTGTCCTTGAATTGGATTAATCCCATCAAGGAGAACTATTATGGCACGAGGCCACACAGACGAATTCAAGCGTGAAGCGGTGCGTATTGCGCTGACCAGCGGACTTACCCGGAAACAAGTGGCATCAGATTTGGGGGTCGGCTTTTCGACGTTATCGAAATGGATACAACAATCCCGGCCTGATGACCTTCCACCATCGGTTGATATTGATCTGGCCAAAGAGAATGAGCGGCTTCGCAGAGAGGTTCGTCTCCTCACGGAGGAGAGGGAGATATTAAAGAAGGCAACAGTGTTCTTCGCGGGTCAAAGCAAGTGAGATTTGCGTTTGTCGAAGAACACAGGAAACACGTTCCGGTGGATCGGCTTTGCCATATTCTGAATGTTACATCGCGTGGTTATCGTGCCTGGCACAACCGCCCTGTTAGTCAACGGCAGCGCGATGACATGGTGGTTCTGGCGCACATCCGTGAACAGCATCACTTGAGCCTTGGCAGTTATGGTCGCCCGAGAATGACGCAGGAGTTGAAGGAAGCCGGCCTTGCTATTGGTCACCGCCGTGTTGGCCGCCTGATGCGCGACAACGGCATTCGAGTGGTCAGAACACGCAAATACAAAGCTACGACCGATAGCAATCACCGCTTCAACATTGCGCCTAACTTGCTGGGGCGGAACTTCCAAGCGGATAAACCCAACCAGAAATGGGCAGGTGACATCAGCTACATCTGGACCCGTGAGGGCTGGCTGTATCTGGCAGTGATGATCGATCTACATTCACGCCGTGTGGTGGGTTGGGCTGTCAGCAACCGGTTGAAGAAAGACTTGGCATTGCAGGCTCTCAACCGGGCTTTGGCCC
Organism: uncultured Rhizobiaceae bacterium; assembly: GCA_951813045.1. Classification (GTDB taxonomy): domain Bacteria; phylum Pseudomonadota; class Alphaproteobacteria; order Rhizobiales; family Rhizobiaceae; genus Pseudahrensia. The sequence continues at coordinate 3,332,049 of CATOTF010000002.1, read as the reverse complement.
TTCGAAACCCACCGCCGGGCTGCATTCATCATACGGACCGTGGCAGTCAATACTGCTCTCATGATTATCAAAAACGAATGCGTGAACTGAAGTTTAAAGTGTCCATGAGCCGAAAAGGCAATTGCTGGGACAACGCCGTGGTCGAGACGTTCTTCAAAACACTCAAAGCCGAACTCATCTGGCGCGGCACATGGCAAACACGACAGCAAGCAACCGACGCCCTGTTCCAATACATCAACGGCTTTTACAACAGCCGCAGAAGACACTCAGCAATAGGAGGAATGTCGCCCATCAAATTTGAACGAAAAACGAGTTAAACGAGAACAGGATGCGGAATTAATACGGGACAAGTCCAGACCACTCTTCCCGGTGATGTGGTTAAATATCTCATGGCTTCCCGATATTGCTATCTTGATCATTTTCAAGAATTTGTTGCTCAACAATTTGATGGTCTTGAAGGCGGAGCATTTGTCGTGGCTGCAAGTGACTGGATTAAATCCAATTTCACCTATGCCAATGATGCAAGCGATGGTCATACGACGTCATACGATAGTTTTAGAACTCGCAAGGGTGTGTGCAGAGATTACGCGCATGTCATGATTTCATTGGCGCGCTCAGTTGCCATTCCTGCACGTATCGTCAGTGCCTATGGACCGGACGTTGCACCTCAGGATTTTCATGCAGTAGTAGAAGTTTATCTAGATGGCCGCTGGCATCTTGTTGATCCAACCGGAATGGCCAAGCCTGAAGAGATCGTTCGCGTTGGTGTTGGGCGGGATGCAGCAGATGTTGCGTTCATGACATCTTACGGTTGGCTGGACCTAAAAACGCAGTCGGTGCAGGTAACCCGCCAATAAAATTCAGAGAAAGTCACATCCCTCTTGTGGAAGGCATTGAATCGACTACAGTTAAGTGATGGGGATGGATATAAAACACTTCGACGAAATGCTCAACGATGGCGACGTTCGTTCCCCATATACCAACTATGACAGTTGGTTCAGTAACCAAGACCCCACCAGATTGACTAAAAAGTCTAAGGAAGCAGAGGCCTTTTTTCGTCGTACGGGAATTACGTTCAATGTTTATGGCCAAGCGGCAGCACAAGAACGTCTGGTCCCGTTTGACCTTGTGCCCCGTATTGTTTCAAACCGCGAGTGGGGCAGGCTTTCCAAAGGCATTGAGCAGCGTGTGCGAGCCATAAACGCTTTTCTGCACGATATTTATAACCGTCAGGAAATTCTCCGTGCAAAACGTGTTCCTGTAGAACTGATCGCTAAGAACGAAGCATTTTTGCCTCAGATGATGGGTATGACACCGCCTGGAAATGTCTACACCCATATTGTTGGTACAGACATCGTGCGCACCGGCGAAGATGATTTCTTTGTCCTCGAAGACAACGCGCGAACTCCCTCAGGCGTGTCCTACATGTTGGAGAATCGGGAAACGATGCTGCAAATGTTTCCAGAGCTTTTCAGCCAGAACAGGGTTCAGCGGGTCAGCGATTATCCCAAAAATCTCCGTAAATCTTTGGCTGCTTGTGCTCCAATATCCAGCGGGGAAAAACCAACCGTCGCCATCCTAACACCCGGAATTCACAATTCAGCCTATTTTGAGCATTCCTTTTTGGCTGATCAAATGGGGGTGGAACTTGTTGAGGGCCACGATTTACGGGTTATCGATGGCCATATCGCAATGCGGACCACACAAGGCTATCAAGCTATCGATGTGTTGTACCGGCGCGTCGATGATGAATATCTTGATCCGTTAAACTTCAAGCCGGAGTCAATGCTCGGTGTTCCAGGCATTATGGATGTTTACCGGGCGGGCAATATCACAATCGCCAATGCGCCGGGCACAGGAATTGCCGATGACAAAGCAATTTACTCTTACATGCCTGATATCATAGAGTTTTATACCGGTGAGAAAGCAATTTTGAAAAACGTTGAAACATGGCGTTGTTCAGAACCCGACTCTCTTAAATACGTTCAAGAACATTTGGCCGAGCTCGTTGTGAAAGAAGTTCACGGTTCTGGAGGCTACGGCATGCTTGTTGGCCCCGCTGCAAGCAGAAAAGATTTATCAGCTTTTGCAGCAAAATTGAAAACCAATCCGAGCAATTACATCGCGCAACCAACTTTATCTCTTTCAACCGTACCGATTTTCACAAAGAAGGAACTAGCTCCCCGCCATGTTGATTTACGACCATTTGTGCTGGTTTCACCCAAAGGCATTGATATCACGCCCGGCGGGTTGACGCGGGTTGCCCTAAAGGCGGGTTCTTTGGTTGTGAATTCCAGCCAAGGGGGTGGCACAAAAGATACTTGGGTTTTGGAGGACTAGACGGGTGCTCGGAAAAACCGCAGGTGGCTTATATTGGATGTTCCGTTTTCTGGAACGCAGCGAAAATACCGCACGGTTGATTGAAGCGGGATTTCGGATTGCGTTGACCCGCTCAACCGATAGTGAATCTGAGTGGAAGTCTGTTGTGACAACCGCGGGGGTTAAACGGCAATTTAAAGCAAAATACGATGTCTTTAACGGTGCTAATGTTGTCGATTTCCTTTTGCGCGATCCCACCAACCCTTCCAGCGTTATCTCTGTCATCGAGAACGCACGCACAAATGCACGTATGGTTCGCACAGCCCTTACGACTGAAGTTTGGGAAGCGGTCAATGAGACCTGGATGACGTTAAAAAATTCGCTAAAGCGCCCGATTAAGGAAACAGACCTCCCGGCTGTACTGGGAATTATTCGACGACAAAGTGCGTTGGTTAGAGGTGCTTTGCACGGGACTATGATGCGCAATGATATTTATGACTTTGCACAAATTGGAACAGCGCTGGAACGCTCTGATAATACTGCCCGCATTATAGATGTGAAATATTATACGCTTTTGCCATCGGCCAGCTTTGTTGGTTCCAGATTGGACAATGTCCAGTGGGAAACGATACTGAGGTCGGTATCGGCGCACCGTTCATTCCGCTGGATGAACGATAGCGAAATGACATCTGCCACCATTGCAGACTTTCTAATATTGGATGCGCGATTCCCCCGTTCTCTGGCATATTCCGGAAAGAACCTTGTCGCGAACCTTGATTTTCTTGCGAAAGATTATGGCTCTCGAACGCAGTGTCATGATATGGCTGATGACCTTTTGGAAAGCCTCAAGAAGCGGGACATCCAATCCATTTTTGAATTGGGTCTGCACCAATTTATCAGTGATTTTATCCAGAGCAATAATGCTATTGGGGTGCAAATTGAGCGGGACTACAGGTTTAACGGCTAGGTATGAAACTCAAAATCACCCACACGACGCACTATTCTTATGACCAGCCGGTTCGTTATGCATTGCAGCAGGTGCGTTTGACACCAACCGATAATCCGCAACAAACCGTCCGCAATTGGTCTGTCGATATTGAAGGCGGCTCCCAGGAATTATCATTTCGCGATCAATACAACAATCAAACGATTCTGGTGTTGGCCGACGCCGGTCAAACAGAATTGCGCTTCATCTCCACCGGTGAAGTGGATACTCACGATACGTCTGGAATTCTCGGTAAAGTGTATGGTATTGCGCCGTTGTGGCATTTCAAACAATCGTCACCTCGAACAGAAGCCGGAAAAAACGTTCGCCTGCTCTCCAAAACGATTGGTAAAAATGAAAGCATACTTGGCGGCCTACACGCGTTGTCAAAAAGTATTTTGGATATGGTTCCCTATCAAACAGACCAAACATTTTATGGCACGACAGCGGAGGAAGCGTTGAAGACGGGGGGTGGTGTGTGTCAGGACCACGCTCAGATATTTGTATCAGCCGCCCGACACGCGGGCGTTCCAGCACGATACGTCAGTGGTTATTTAATGATGGATGATCGAATTGATCAGGAAGCCAGTCACGCCTGGGTCGAGGCCCATCTCGATGACCTCGGCTGGGTCGGCTTTGACGTCTCCAATGGAATCTCGCCTGATGAACGATATGTCAAAATAGCCACGGGACTTGATTCCCGCGATGCGGCACCTATTACTGGTATGAGATTGGGCTCATCCAATGAATCGATGATTGTGTCCCTTCAAATACAACAGTAAACCCGACTTATAATTTATACCTCCGTTTCTCATCCTGGACACTCCAATGACCTATTGCGTCGGCCTTCGCCTGAACAAAGGCCTCGTATTCATGTCTGACACCCGCACGAATGCAGGCGTCGATAATTTTTCAAAAACCCGGAAAATGTTCACTTGGTACGTTAAGGGAGAGCGTGTCATCACGTTGATGACGGCAGGAAATCTGGCCACAACCCAGTCTCTGGTCAGCCTCATCGATGAGCGGTCAAAGGCCGTGGCTGAACGCAGTCCGACGATTTTACATGAACCTTCCATGTTCCAGGTTGCACGTTTGGTTGGCGCAACCTTGAAGGAAGTAATCGAAAACAGCTCGTCTGGTGGCCAAGAAGGTAGTTCAAAGTTCCGTGCGTCGGTCATATTGGGCGGCCAGATAAAGGGCAGCGATCCAACGCTCTTCATGATTTACCCGGAAGGCAATTTTGTTGAAGTGACAGAGGAAACACCATTCTTTCAGATTGGTGAATCCAAATATGGAAAGCCGATACTGGTCAGAGCGTATGAGTCAGAGATGAGTTTCGCTGACGCCGTCAAACTTCTGATGGTGTCGTTCGATTCAACCATTAAGGCAAATCTATCTGTGGGAATGCCACTGGATGTACAAACTTACAAAACAGATGCGTTCGACATTGGAAGCGAAACGCGAATTGATGCCGACAATGAATACTATCAATCCATTTCCAGCGGTTGGGGAGATGCATTGCGAATCGCTTTCAGATCACTTCCTTCTTATGAGATGGATGAATAGCGGCCAATTGTGCGAAGTCGTAGTCGGAATGCTCAATTGTCCGTGGCAAAGCAAACTAGTCCGCACTGTTGCCTTTTGCGGAATTCAGCCGAAACTCTACTTGGGGCCTCGAACCACGAGTGAGGCCTTTCATAACTGCTTCAATAGCGACAATGTCAAATTTGTAAAAGAGGGCTGATTTTGATGAAAAAGTCGGCCTTAAAGTAATCACCATTGGCTGATTCAGTTTACCCATTGATTTGGGAGATTGATGCGATGCTGGGACCACGCCAGGAATTTCAATCGGCTTTGTTTTACGAGTTCAATCTCGAAGACCACGTGCCTGATGATCATCTATTGCGGTCAATTGACCGGTTTGTTGATCTTGGCGATATGCGGTCGCACCTGCGCCCATTTTACAGCGACATTGGCCGCCCTTCGGTTGATCCTGAACTGATGATCCGCATGTTGCTGGTCGGATACATCATGGGCATCCGATCTGAGCGACGGTTGTGCGATGAGGTCCATGTGAATCTTGCCTACAGATGGTTCTGCCGTCTTGATCTAGGCGACCCCGTGCCTGATCAATCGACCTTTTCCAAGAACCGCCATGGCCGGTTTCGAGAGAGCGATCTGTTCCGGCAATTGTTTGAGAGCGTTGTTACTCGTTGCATTGCTGAAGGTTTAGTTGGTGGAGAGGTGTTTGCGACTGATGCCAGCATTATTCGGGCAGATGCCAACAAGCAGAAATCGACACCAAAGGAGGAATGGGACGCATCATCACTCGATCCAGCAACTGTGCCTCGGGCTGTGAAGGAATATCTAGAGGTGCTGGATGACGCAGCATTCGGTGCCGCCAGTGAGGTCGAACCTAAGTTCACTTCACGTTCTGACCCTGCTTCCCAATGGACCGGTGCGCTCAAGGGCCCAGCTTTCTTCGCTTACTCAGACAATTACCTGATCGACACAGATCACGCGATTATCGTGGATGTGGAACCGACGTTGCCCATGATGTATCCGACCAGCAACATGCGGATCATCAGTTCAGGATCAACCGAAGGGCGGCCAATGTCGCTGTAAAATGGGCGCAGGTGCGACCGCATATCGCCAAGATCAACAAACCGGTCAATTGACCGCAATAGATGATCATCAGGCACGTGGTCTTCGAGATTGAACTCGTAAAACAAAGCCGATTGAAATTCCTGGCGTGGTCCCAGCATCGCATCAATCTCCCAAATCAATGGGTAAACTGAATCAGCCAATGGTGATTACTTTAAGGCCGACTTTTTCATCAAAATCAGCCCTCTTTGACGTTTATTGGGTTGTCGCAAATTGATCACTTAAACAGTGTTAAGAAATTTCAGTTCAGGTCCGATGATTGAGAGTTCAAGCTGCCTTGATGCTTACGCATTTCTGTAGACCAATTGCTTTTGATGAACGACAACACGGCTTTGATCTCTTCGTCCGTCAGCACGTTCTCATAGGCAGGCATATTTGATTTGTAATCTGGTTGATTGAGATATTTTGCGAGGCCAAACTTCGTGAGTTTGAACAAGACTGCGTCAGTATGATGCCAAGTGTGGCCTGTATCGTCATGCGGTGGGGCCAGCATAGTTAAATCAGCCTTTGGGCTTCGCCAATTTGGCTCGCCCTCCAATCTGTTACCGTGACATGATGCACAATTCTGCTGATAGAGGACACGACCTTCGGCAACGATTGCCTTATCATCAGGAGAAAACAATTCTTTCGCCAGCGTCCGGTCTTGCGCTGCGATCAGCATTATCATGCAAGCAGCCAAATGAAGTGAAAAACGTCTTGAGCGGATCATTTAACTTACTTCAAACCATGTGTTCATACCTGCCGCTGCGTGTTCCAGCATGTGGCAATGGAGAAGCCACTTTCCTGGATTATCTGCAACAAATGCAATCTTCACAGTCTCGTCTCGGTCAATTGTAAAGGTATCGCGCCAATCCCTGTGCTTTAGAGGTTTCCCGTTGAGCTCTAGTACTTGAAAATGATGGCCGTGGAGATGAATGCCGTGGGGCCAACCTGTTTGATTGTCTGTCGTGAGAACAATAGTTTCGCCCTTGTTTGCCCGAAATAACGGTTCTTCTCCCAGGTTTGCAATTCCGTTGAACGACCACATCTGTCCGGTACGTTCAAAGTCGCCCCGTTTCATTTTCTTGCCGCGATACATCATTTGCCCCATACGGCCCATCGCACCGCCCGCCATGTTGAGAGAGACTGCCTTGGCTGAACCCATATCTGGTTCGGCAATCTCATTTTGATGCAAAGTCAGCTTTAATGACGGTGCAGCTGTAGATTTGCGTTCCTTAACTTCAAACAAGGCAATACTCAAAGCCTCTCGACTTGAGATTTCTTGCAAAGCAAAGTCTCCGACGTCGTTGAGCATTTTCACAGATGCATCATCCGGGGTTAAAAGTAGATCGACGCGCTGTGCCGACGTTACGGCGAGCACTTCTCCCTGCGTTTCTCTTGGTTCGGCAAACAAAAATCCGTCATATCCGATAACCTTCGCTCCAAAGGCGCTGGGATCAATCTGGAGTATTCGAGCGTTTGCAGCGTTGATCAGACGGAGGCGATAGGTCTCGCCTTTCACCAATTTGAACGTGGGTTGAGATTTACCATTGACTGTCAGCCAATTGCCCAACCGTCCCGCATGACTCCAATCTCCAAGATTTCCCAAACTTGCCAGATCGATTGTGCCGTCATCGCCAAGCCGCCAATCATCAATGACCAGAGTTATGTCGTGTTCACGATCAACAAGGGGTTGTGGCTCCTCGACAATCAGGGACCCATAGAGCCCACGAGCCACCTGCTCCCAGCTTTTGTTGTGAGCGTGATACCAAAACGTTCCCGCGTCGTGGACCTCGAAGACATAGTCGAAAGCCTCTCCGGGCTTAACAGGTTCTTGGGTCAAGCCAGAAACACCGTCCATTGAATTGACAATGCGAATACCATGCCAATGGATAGATGTTGGCTCATCCAGTTCATTCGTAAATCGCACACGGACGATACCGCCTTGTTTCACACGAAGTTCCGGACCGGGAGATTGGTCGTTGTAGAGCCAAAGATTTGATGCGGCGTAATTCTCTCCCGCGAGCCGTTGCGGCGTTTTGGTTGCCCGCAGGTCAATGAAACCATCCGCAGTCTTCGCAGCAACAAGAGCTGGGAGGGTGAAAACACTAAGTCCGGCACCTGCGACCTTAAGAAAATCACGTCGATTGAATGGGTGAAGTTTAGCCATTTGTCATTCCCATCGGTTCGGGTCCATTGGTTCAGGGAGCGGCGTTATTGTCGTAAGAACGGCTGTGATAGTGAGGATTACTAAGACTGTCAGCATTTCCCATGCAATCGACCGACGAAGGTGGATCGCTGCAGATAGTTCGCCCCGTTGAATCGCCGGAACAAGGCGAAGTTTGTTAACTGCAGCCAGGGTGAGAAGTGCGCCGACGACCGTTATTTTCGCGATCAAGGTCAACCCGTATTGGGTGGTGAAAATCGCAAATGGCGATCCTGTGATTAAGATTGCGAGAACAACGCCAGCCAATATCAATCCCCCAACGATCCAGGTTGCCTGTGTTCCAAATCTGTGAGCAAGACTTGCGACAGTATCCAGATCGGTTACTTTCAACGCCGCTTTACGCAAAGGCCACAGTGCTCCGATCCAAAAACTGATACCGAGTAAATGCAGCGTTACCAGGGTTTCCAAGATGATTCCTGGTTCGCCGGTACCATGACCAACAAGCGAAAATGATGACGCTGTCAGAGCTGCTCCAAGAATTCCGAATAGACTTGCAACGGGAATTTGCAGCGCAAAGGCAGCAAGGACTGTCAGGCCAAGCAGACGGATGAAAACAGAGTTTCCAAGCGGCGCTTCTCCCACCAGCATGAGCATATCGGTGTCCAACATTCCGGCGATGCCTTCGTCCAGCAGTCGCCCGGCCTGCACAACAATCTGCGCGAGAGAGCCCACTGCACCGAACACAACCATCGCAAGAATGATCCGGCGCATGCGTTGCCGATATTCATTTTGAAGTTCAGGTGTAGCAATCGTGTACAACGTGGATCCGATGGCTATGAAACAACCCAAATAGGCGATCAGTTTACTGAGAAGTGCCCAAACGTCCCAGGCTGTAAGCTCGGTAAACAAAGTCAGTTACTCTGTAACGGAAAACGAAAATGAGCCCTTCAACGGATGTCCGTCTTTGCTCAGAGCCCGCCAGTCGACCTTATAGCTGCCATTCCCGCGAAACTGTGGCATGAGTTCGAACTTCTCCTCGAACTTCTTTGAAGGCAGATCCAGTTTGTCAGTATGGCTATTGTCGCCGGAAGCGTGGGTGAGTGTAACCTTGGTGATACGTGCAGCCTTGCCAAATATCATTGTTATGCCCGGGGGAATTGATTTCAATTCCGCCTTGTCAGCCGGTGAGGTGGATTTTAGCGGAGAATGCGCCATCGCAGAAAACGGCAGCAATATTGTCAGTGCAAAAGCGATTATGGTCTTCTTCATCTTCAATTCCTCAATGGATATTGTTGGCACGTTGAAGCGTGCGCACGTAGGTGATGATGTCTGTAATTTGTTGATCCGAAACATCGGGAACGGGTGGCATATTGCCAAACTGCCAATGATGAGCGCGAACACCCTGCTTTGCAGCAAGTACGAACGCCATATCTCCATGATGATTTGGTTCGTAGATCTTATGGATCAGGGGCGGAGCTACACCGCTTTTTCCAGCAGCATTCTTGCCATGGCACGAAGAGCAGTTTTCATTAAACGCGGCTTCACCCTTTAGCACAGCGCCTGTGAGCGCTGGGATCGCTACCTTTACCATCGCAAGGCCCTCAGTGCCATTTGATTTATCGAACTTGAACCAAAAGTAACCTGCAACTAGCACAAGACAAGCTGCTAATATGATAACCTTAAGTCGGCTCATTGACGGTGTTCTCCCGCTAAATCATCGATAATTGGGCAATCGGGTTTGTCGTTTCCATGGCAGTTTTCAGCCAACGTCGAAAGAGTTTTTCTAAGTGAGCGCAGTTCTTTGATTTTACGATCTATTTCCGCGACTTTCTGGTTTGCAAGGGCCTTCACGTCAGCACTTGCCCGTCTATCATCTGCGTAAAGCGACAAGAGCAACCGGCATTCTTCAATGGTGAAACCAAGGCTCCGAGACCGCTGCAGAAAACGTAATGTATGCACATCGCTTGGAGAATAATCGCGATAACCGTTTCCTAACCGAGAGGGCTTCACCAAATCGATTTCTTCATAAAACCGAATTGTCTTCGGCGGGAGTTCGCTTTGTTTGGCCGCCTCTCCGATATTCATCGAGTGCGCCCTACCGCATAACCAACACCGAAACCAATTGCCAATAAGACGGCGATTGCAAGCAACATCCACGATCCCATATGACTGAAAGGCATTGTCATCATTGATCCGTATCCATCGTCAATCCGCATATCGGGGCTCCATGATTTTGCTGGTTTGTGACCACGCTTCGTAGTTGAACAGACTATAGAGGTTCCACCAACTGGAAGGTCAAGTGGAAATCATATTCTGATTTTAATGCTTGAGCTTCCGGCCACTGGAAGCCCTATTGTGTATTTCAACGACACTTTTGGGACAATGATTATGACTTCGCAGAATGCTCAACTCTACCGAATGGAAATGTCCGAACATATTTGCCCTTCCGGGCTCAAGGCAAAAGCACTCCTTGAAAAGCACGGTATTTCTTTCAATGATCACAAGTTCACTGATAGGCAACAGGTAGATGTTTTCAAGGCTGAGCACGGTGTTGAAACCACACCGCAGATTTGGCTTGATGGCAAACGCATTGGCGGGTTTACCGATCTTCAAACCCATCTTGGGGAATCCGTCGCTGACAAAAATGCAACCACCTATCAACCGGTCATTGCCTTGTTTGCAATAACAGCATTGATGGCAATGGCCGCAAGTTACGCATCGCTTGGGTCAGCTTTCACAATATTGGCCGCAGAATGGTTCATCGCATTTTCCATGTGCGCGCTGGCCTTGCAAAAACTTCGTGATATGGAGGCGTTTGCCGATCAGTTTATTACCTATGATCTACTAGCCATGCGCTGGCTGCCCTACGCAAAAGTATATCCTTTTGCCGAAGGTGGTGCCGGTATTTTGATGATCGCCGGAGCCCTTGGCATTATCTCAATTCCAGTAGCCCTGTTTATCGGGGGAATTGGCGCGGTATCGGTGTTCAAAGCCGTTTATATCGACAAACGCGAACTTCGCTGTGCTTGTGTTGGGGGAAATTCAAATGTGCCTCTCGGTTTTGTGTCGCTCACAGAAAACCTGATGATGCTCGCTATGGCTGTTTGGATGCTCCTAAAATGACTGATGCTTCAGGTCAGAACGCTGAGTCAGGCGTAAACTTTGTCGCTCGTCATCCGTTCAAACTGAAGATGCCAAATTGGTATATTCCATTTTGCGCAGCCTACGACATTCTTGCGGGGGTCGGAATCTGGATAATTTGGACGCTCCGATAACTCAGCGTAGCCGGGCTCTCCCATAGGTGTGGTTATAGCGTTTGCAGTGAATATAAACGGCTGAGTATTTTGAAATATCGACGCCCTTGGGAAGTGCATAAGTTTGACTGCCGGAAAGCCTTCGAAGTCGAGCGATGATTTTTGATGGTCGCTTGTTGCCGAGATAAACATACAGGTCCGGACCGCTGCTCGATTTGAAATTCGAAGAGAGTTTCACGGAACTTGATGTCACCGTCGCTATTCCGCGGACACTTTCGCCTTCCACTCCCACGAAAGATCCGCTGCCTGCATGCGCGCCGATGGTCATCAACCCTAACCACAAGACCATAAACAATGATCTTCGGATAGTTTCGAACATTGGTAATGCCTCCATTTTCAATAACATGATGGTTTGTTTGATAACTCGCAATTCAAACTCGTTTTAGTAAGCCACTGGCTGCTCAAGGTTTTGATAATTGATATTGCCCTCTTCTTGGTTTCACCAGTTTACCGGTTTTCACCAATGCTGAAAGCGCTCGATAGGCAGCTTCATGCGTCAGTCCAATTTGTCCTGCAAATGACATGATGTTGCCCTTCATCCAACCCTCCGCGATTGCAGCAAGAACCCTTTCTTGAGCTGAGCGGATAGAGCGTAACTCCAAAATTCTTCGATAGTCCTGCACCTGCTGGGCGAGATAAGCTGAGACATTACGTGCAAAAAGAGAGTCAGCCTCCATAAACTTCAACGTTTGAATACGATCCATTCTGGCCAGCTCACAATCGCGCTGGGCCACTGCATCACAATGGTATGCCTTTGAGAACAATGACGCCTCGGCGAAGCATTGACCTGAAAATGCGCGATGAATTGGAATTGCATCTCCGATCTCCGTGTAGCGAAGCAGGTGCATCTCGCCACTCGACAAAAAATAGAACCCAGTTGGCGTTTCACCAACTCGGAATAATACGTCTCCTGAACTGATTTCCAGTTGTGAGATTGCGTTGTCAGGTAGCTTTGAAAATGGAGAGGGTAACATGTGCAATTTATATGATTGAAATCATATTTAAACAACCGCACTTGTCCTATGAGATCGTCAGGAGGATACTTCATCATGAATTTTCGAAACATCTTGGTCTCATTGATCCTGCTTTCAGTGGGATTCATCGTCGGCACTGTTTTCGCCCAATCCGGGAACCATTCAGCAGGGAAAGTTCATGGGTCGCACTCGTCTGGTTCAATGCCTGTAGAAAACGGTCAGGCAGCCTTCGCTGCAATTGCTGAGATCGTACGTCTGCTCGAAGCCGACCCCAACACCGATTGGTCGAAGGTAAACATCAAAGCCCTTCGCAATCATCTCGTGGACATGAATGCACTGACGCTTTCAGCGAAAGTTAAAGTGATGCAGGTGGAACAAAGCATCCGATTTGTAGCAACCGGCATGGGCGAAACCGTTCGTGCGCTACAAAGTATGGTGCCCGCACATGCTCGCGAGCTAAACAAGATGGCTCAATGGTCTGCGAGTGGTCGTGTGCTGAACGATGGAGCAGAGCTCACTATTTTACCCGTTGATGATCGTGCAGGGAGCAAAATTCTAGGACTCGGCTTTTTTGGATTAATGGCTACTGGAGCTCACCATCAGGCTCATCATTTGGCAATTGCATCCGGCAATCCGATGCATTGAACATGGCAACTTAACTCGTCGCAACGAGGACAGTTGAATTTGCCTGCAAAGTAAGTATGTCCGCCATGCCAACCTCTACTGGAATTTGCCCTACGAGTTTCTCAGGTCGGGAATCAGCCCTTCTGATATGGCGGTGCTGCTAAACCAATGTCAGCTTCGATCACTCCGCGTTGTGGCCTCGTCCCATCCTTTTAGCAACGCAGCCCGTCGACCTGGATATTTTTTCCCTAGCACTTTCAACTCCTGAACCCTTTCAGTCTTGAAGTGCCGATAGTCCTCTTTCTTCTCGCACCATGCGACCAAAGCGAGAGGCTCGTTGGTCACATGGACCGTTGACTGCCGTGTCAAATACGGCCCCCTTGGATGGCTGATGGGGAAAACTTTGATGAAAATGATGATGGGCAAAATCATCGATGCAAATTTGAAGGGTTTGGCTGATAAGGCGAAACTTAGTTAGCCAATGGACGAAGTCGGCCCAGAGCTCGTAACAACCGACTTTCTGTTGTCCACGAATGTCAGCTTTAGACTCAGCCGGTTGCTCATTTGGCCGCCCGCAACTTTATGCACGGGTGGCCAAATAATACTGTCACTTGCTTCGAACAATCTCGCTGTAGTCGCCGAGCAGTTGCAGTTTAACAGTCACGTCAACATTATCTCGATTGCGCCAGAACCAGCCGTGATCTCCGGCGAAAGGTGTTTCAAAACTTCCTTTACCAGATGTCTTTCCGCGCCCCTTTTCGTAGGTCACCTTTTCACTGCCAGAATGGGCATGGAGATCGAAGTTGATGCGACCTCCCGTTGCCACCCATACGTAGTTGAGCGTGGCCCCCTTTTCCATGGTGGCTTTGATTTCGAAGGAGGCACCCGGTTCAAGAGTGAAGGTAGTCTCGTCCTTCCATGCTTCCTGCGCATGAGCAGCAGAGGTAAAAATGCCAAGGACACTGTCAATCAGCGATGAAGATTTGTCCGAGCCATGCTGTATCTCGTCTTCCGCTGCAAGCTGTTGTTTGATTACACCCATCTGCGTTAGACCAAGCACACTACCTACGCCTGTGGGGTCCTTTCCGTATTCGGCCGGCAGGTAAACCATGACGCCAATGGCTACGGCTCCGATGCCCGCGATGATTGTTGAACGGCCTAATTGTGCCTTGGAAGGTAAGTCTTCGATATTGGGCTTTGGTGCGTTGTTCATTGTTTTTTCCAATCCTTTAGGCGTGAGCATGTAGGCCAAGATAGCCGGTGATTTGTTGGTATGTCAGCAAGAGGCCAAGAAAGACCATGATGATGTTTGCGTAGTTGGCTTGACGCATAAAGTTAGGGCTTCGACGCCAATACCCCATGACTATCAAGATCACGAAAAGCGCGAGAAGTTGTCCAAATTCGACGCCAACGTTGAAGGCTAGAAGGTTGGTCATCAGGCCGTCGTCGGCGATCTTGTATTCAAGGATTTTGGACGCCAAACCTGTGCCATGGAACAGGCCGAAGATCAGCGTCGCAGCTTTGGTGTTGGGCTGGAACCCGAACCATTTTTGAAATGCGCCGAGGTTATCAAGCGCTTTGTATACCACCGAAAGCCCGATGATCGCGTCAATAATATAGGCGTTGATGCCCCAGCCGTACCAAACGCCCAAGAGAATGGTAATGGAATGGCCGATGGCAAAGAGGCTTACATAGAGGGCGACGTCCCTCATGTGATAAGTTAGCCGTTCTGCTGCACCGTATGTGGGCAGATGGAACAGAATTCCGTTCAGACAAAGTGGAGGTCAATGCATGATTTAAACGACCAACACAGTTCTGAACGGGGTCGTCCTCACCGGACGAGGTTCGTGGATGAAGCCGAATATGGCTGCTGCGCAACTTGAAGCGCGTGGGTAAGCGGGGCTCTCCACTACCAATCCGACACATGCGTGCAGCGGTGCCATAAGCGCATCAAAAAGACTGCGAAGAGAAGCGTGACCCGGATGAGTACAAGACCCTAAAGAAAAACGAAGGAAAAGAGCTTGACCTGAACACTCAATTAGAGAAGCGGCCGTTCGCCAAATGGATCGGTACTCGGAGGATTTCTCAATTGCGGCCATTCATTATTGCGTGGCAAGGGTGTTCCCCGTCAGCATTCATGAGACAGAGGTTTGATTTTTCTTAAGAGATGATTTTGGTTCATCGTAGCCCTTATGGAGCGAAGATGAGACATAAATCAGGAACCCAAGGATCAGGTTCAGAGAAATTGATCCGAACCATCAAACGCAAGACCCGCCGTCAGTATAGTGCGGAGGAAAAGATCCGCATTGTGCTTGATGGCTTGCGCGGTGAAGACAGCATAGCTGAACTGTGCCGCCGTGAAGGTCTTGCTGAAAGCATGTACTACAAATGGTCGAAGGAGTTTATGGAGGCCGGTAAAAAGCGTCTGTCAGGCGATATAGTGCGTGAGGCTTCCACCGATGAGGTCAAAGGTCTGCGCCGTGAAGCCCGTGATCTGAAGGAATGCGTGGCAGATCTCACGCTGGAAAACCGTCTTCTTAAAAAAAGCATGATCGCGGATGGGGAGGATATCGAATGAGATACCCAGCATCTGAGAAACTGGAAATCATCCGAATTGTTGAACAATCACATCTGCCAGCCAAGGTGACACTTGATAAGCTTGGCGTCTCACGGCCAACTTTTTATCGCTGGTATGATTTGTATCAGCGATTGGGTGAGACAGGATTGGAAGACAAACGTTCTGGTCCCAACAGAGCCTGGAACCGCGTGCCAGAAAATATACGGGCACAGATCATTGATCTGGCCCTTGATCAACCGGAACTGTCTCCTCGTGAACTGGCTGTGACATTCACAGACACGAAGGCCTATTTTGTATCGGAAAGCTCAGTGTACCGACTGCTCAAGGCCCTGGTGTGAATCCCGGAGACAAAATGACCACAGAAATGGTTGGGTAATCTGACCGTCGCGGAGTAAAATTCCGCACTCTGACACCTTGTGCTTGTGAGTATTAGGTGGGGAAGATGTATTCTGTGGATTTGTATAGTCGGGTGCGTCGAGCGTGCCATGTGGATGGGAAGAACAATAGCGAGGTGGCCCGTTTGTTCGGGATTGATCGCAAAACCGTGGCGAAGATCCTGAAGCACTCGGTTCCGCCCGGTTATCAAAGAACGACCGCGCCTGTTCGCCCGAAGTTGGATCCGTTTGTTGGGATAATTGATCAGATCCTGAAAGACGACAAAAAGGTCATCAAAAAGCAACGGCACACAGCCAAGCGTATTCATGCGCGGTTACGGGATGAGCACGGGTTCACTGGCGGGATCACCATTGTCACTGATTATGTGCGTGAGAAGCAAAGACGAACCCAGGAGGTGTTTGTTCCTCTGGTTCACGCGCCCGGCCATGCTCAGGTCGATTTTGGTGAGACGTTCGGCGTGATCGACGGTGTCGAACGCAAGCTGCATTACATCGCTATATCGTTGCCGCATTCGGATGCGTTCTTCATGAAGGCGTATCCGGCGGAAACAACAGAAGCCTTCTGTGACGGTCACAATGCTGCGTTTGCTTTCTTCGGCGGTGTGCCGTTGTCGATGCTCTACGACAACACCGTGATTGCAGTTGCAAAGATCCTGGGCGGTGGCAAACGGATACGCACGAGAACTTTCTCAGAGCTACAATCGCACTATCTGTTTGAGGATAAGTTTGGTCGCCCTGGCAAAGGCAATGATAAAGGGAATGTCGAAGGCGTCATTGGTTACGGTCGCAGGAACTTTCTCATCCCAGCCCCACGGTTCGACAGCTTTGATGCCTTGAACGCCTGGTTGGAAGAATGCTGCCTGAAGCGTCAGGATGATGTTGTTCGCGGACATGGTGAGAGTATTGGTGAACGATTGCTGAGAGACCTGGACGCGCTGATGGCATTGCCCCCAACGCCATACGACGCGTGTGAAAAGTTTAGCACGCGGGCAACGTCAATCTCGATGATCCGCTACCGCAATAATGATTACTCCGTTCCTGTCGCCTTTGCCCATCATGAGGTTCAGGTTCGCGGTTACATCCATGAGGTTGTGATTGGCAGTGGAACCGAGATTATTGCCCGCCATCGTCGGTCTTATGAGAAGGCAGACATGATCTTCGACCCGCTTCACTATCTGCCCTTGCTGGAACAAAAGGTAGGTGCTCTCGATCAGGCGGCACCATTGCAAGGCTGGGGTTTACCCGATGCATTTGCGATCCTTCATCGTTTATTAGAAGCCCGCATGGGTAAGGCGGGAAAACGCGAGTATGTTCAGATCCTGCGTCTGCTGGAAACTTTTGAGCTGGAGCACGTTCACGCCGCAATCCAACAAGCTTTGGATCTGGGTGCCATTGGCTATGATGCGATCAAGCACCTTATTCTGTGCCGGATCGAGCGGCGACCGCCCAGGCTTGATCTCGACATCTACCCCTATTTGCCCAAAGCGGTGGTCGAGACGACAAAACCTGCCAGCTATGCCGTGCTGTTGTCGGAGGCGGCAGCATGAACGACACTGTTACCGATACACCGCAAGTTCTACTCAAACATCATCTGACCAAACTTCGGCTGCCAACCTTCCAGAGTGAATATACCAAACAGGCCCAACAATGTGCCGCTGAGAATAAGGATCATGTCCAATATCTCCTGCGGTTATGTGAGTTGGAGCTGATTGAACGTGAGCGCCGAATGGTGGAGCGACGCATCAAAGCTGCGAAGTTCCCGGCAACCAAGAGCCTCGACAGCTTTGACTTCAAAACGATCCCGTCAGTGAACAAGGTGCTCGTGATGGAACTGGCCCGTTGCGAGTACGCTGCGAAACGCCAAAACATCATCGCGTTAGGACCAAGTGGAACCGGCAAAACCCATGTTGCCCTCGGCCTTGGACTGGCTGCCTGCCAAAAGGGGATGAAAGTCCGCTTCACCACGGCTGCTGCACTGGTTCATGAGATGATCGAGGCCGTTGATGAACGTCGCTTGCAACGGCATCAAAAACAACTGGCAGCTCAAGACCTGCTGATCATTGACGAACTGGGCTTCGTCCCTCTCTCCAAAACCGGGGCGGAGTTGCTGTTCGAAGTAATCAGCCAACGGTATGAACGCGGTTCCATCATCATCACATCCAATCTACCATTCGACGAATGGACAGAGGTCTTCGGATCAGAACGCCTAACGGGCGCAATACTCGACCGGCTGACACACCACGTCCACATCCTGGAGATGAATGGTGAAAGCTACAGGTTGCACCAGAGCCGAAAACAAAAATCTGTTCAAATCAACTGACACTAAACCAGATCAAAAACACAAACGTCCCAAAATCTGGCCAATTTTACTCCGGGATCAAGACCCATTTTAGGCTGGGATTGACAATCCGACCATAACTGAACTGCCCGTATTGGCACTCTACGTCGCCCATAAGTATGTCGTTCGATGAATAGCTGCCAAGTGCCAAAACTGTGATTTGTCAGAGTGTCGAACAAACACATCTGAACGCTCGTTAAGGTTCTATCTACCCCCAATGTGTAGGAGATGGGCATGAAACAGGAATCCTTGAAAGCGCTCGCCCTGCAGCGTCGGTACACCAGAATTGAAGGTTATGCCTGCATTGGCGACTTTCACAATGGTTTATATGAATGCGACCACATTAGTCCTTGGACCAAGTCAGGCTGTAACATAGATACAGACATTATGATTATCGGGCAGGACTGGTCGAGCTGTGACCACCTGAGCCAAAACCCTCCCGATCAAACTACGGCTCATTTGGGATTCAATCCGAACCTGCCGACCAATCAGAATCTTAACCAATTGCTGGAGCGACATTTGGGAGTGACTCGATCAGAATGTTACCTAACAAACCTGTTCCCATACGTGAAATCCGGCAACGCGTCTGCTAATATTCAGATGAACGATATGGTCGATTGTGCAAAACGTTTCACACTCAAGGAGATCGAGATTGTGTGTCCAAAAATTGCGGTTTGTCTCGGACTTCAAACATTCAAAGCCTTAATGCGCGCAGTGGGATTGAGAGGTTCACCAAAAATGGATGATGCTATCGCCTCCTCATTTAAGTTTACAAACACTATGATCCACTGCGTTGCTCACCCGGGCGTACTTGGAACTAACAATAGAAATAGGGTTGCCGGACGGGTTGACCGTGATTGGGATCGACTCGCTCAGTCGATGCGAAGATGAGATCGCTGGCCTGCCCGTCGAGGCAATATTTCCCGAGCCAATCAAAACGTGGAAAGTAGCACCCGGATTGATTTTGCGATGTGGGAAATACAGTACTTGTTGAATCAACTGCGTGATTAGTTGTGATAAATTTCTGAAACCGCCCAACGTTAAAATCGGGTGCTGAGTATAGGGATGTAGCCTTTGGATATTCAACAAATTGCGCGGCAACACCCAAAGCTGTTGGAAAAAATTTTGGCCAAGTCGACCGGCGCTATCGGTGAAGTACTTGTGGCCGACAGGCTTGGTGAACTTGGTTATCAGGTTGAGCCAACAAACAACAACAGTCGTCAATGCGATCTGATAGCCCACAGTCCAAACGGCACTTCCTTTGGTGTGGAAGTAAAAGCCGACCGTCAAAAAAGACCAACTTGGTTCGTTCGTACCCGACCAGATACAGAGATTAGCGCAATTTGGGTTCTAATCTCAGCACCGAGAGAGCCAACCGGGCTTCCGGATCCTCACCAAGTGGAGATGTATGTGCTTACTTCACATGAAATCCGCAACTTATGGGATGCATCCGACTGGAATAAGCGGAATCCAAGCAATGGAGATATTCGCCGATGGCAAGTGCCCAATGCCGCCCTAAATGATTGGTCCAAGCTTCCAGCGTGAATACTCATCGGATACCGCCGCCATCAAGCACAAGGTTGCCAGCAGACGTCGCTTTCAATTCGAATGATGCGATTTCGTTCAGCAGGTTCGGATACGTCAGTGTTCGGCATGAGCAACGTGCCAGCTCACAGTCAAATTGATGCGCTGTGCGGGTCAGCGGGTTCGACGACCCTATGTGCCCGCAAACACATCGTCCGCTGCCATAAACCAAATGGAAACTTCCATGCAGGACAATGACAACGTTTTAATTTTTTGAACCGCGTCCCGTGACGCTTATCTGTGGAACTTGCGTGTCGATTATTGGTCGACACGGTCAAAATCATTTTGCTGATCACCCTCGCTTTTGTGTTGGGCACTTTGATCGCCGCAACAATCCTTTAGAAGGAAAGCACCATTATGAAAACTCTAATCCTGAAAATTTGGAAACTCGTAAAATGGAGTGCCATCGTCTCTGGCTGTTTTGTTTCATTCGGTGTCGGCTTTGCAATGTACAGCAACGACCCAAATCGCGACATTCCGACTGTGATCACGACCGATATGACGCCGACGCAAATTGAAACCGCGGAAGCACACAATGCAGCCATCGAACACCGTCGCAAATTGGCTGTGCTTAAACGTGCCGAGGAAGAGGAGTCAGCTGCTCGCGTCGCCGCCCGATCGCTTGTGCTTCAAAAGGAGCTCGAGGAGGCCAAACGTGCGGCGGCTGGTCGTCAGGCTGCAATCGAACGAGCCGAGGCAGAACGAGCCGCGACGCGCGAAAAACGAAAGGTCGAGCTTGCGGAACGCGCGGCGACTGAAAAGCTTAATCCCAAACCTGTGGTAGCGCCCGTCGTCGCGACGCCTTCAAATCCTCGCAAACTCGCTTGTGGGTCGGACAATGAAAAAGCTTATGCTCAATCGAAAGCTGAATTGATAATCAAAATGCAATTGAAGTCACCGTCCTCGGCTGATTTCCCGTTCTGGGATCGGCCGATAGTCAGCGCAAAATTCAACGACAAAACCCAAAAATGCGTTTACACGGTTTCGGGATATTTGGACTCGCAAAACTCGTTCGGGGCGATGGTACGTTCTGACTATGTCGCGTTCCCGATACGTGCCGAAGGAGCGTGGGAAAATGGGGGTGTCGTGCTCGACACTCGCAAATGATCATGCGCGACGTTTAAACAACGAGAGGGCTTCGCTTCGTCGAGGTCCTTTTTGTGTTCGGCGTTCTGAGCAGCCTTCAGTGTCGCAATGCCGCCCGCTCTCAGCCAGATCGCCGTGCTGTGCGGGTCAGCAGGTTCGATGACCAATCATGCCCGCAAACAAAAATGCCTCGCTATGACGCTCTCTGGCGGTCGGGTGTTTGAGGAATAACGACGTCTCTCGTTGAGGAGCGTGCGGATCGTCGTTGATCAGTACCAGCCTTCAAGTTTGCTGACCCGAATTGATTGCTGTTGCAGGTGGGTTGTCGACAAATAACCGAGCGCAAGCGCAACGGCGCGGTCGTCGTGGTGTCCTTTGCCGCCCCCATTGAGAACGAGATTGGACTCTCTACTTGCGACTTTGAGCCAGTCAAAACGATAGGATTCGAACGTCAGCAATCGCTCAACAGTGTGAAACTTATCCGGTCGCAAAGTGAACAGGAAAGAACAACACAGTTGTCAGTACTGCGAAGTGCCGCGGCAGATCAATTCGTAAAACACAGAAACAATATATGTGCATATCTCCCGGACATGAGATGTCTGTCGTAATGACAAAAATTAATCGCATGCCCGGTTGGTCTTCAGCAGATGGCTGATGAAAAAAAGCAAGGTTAGTGAAACATAATCTCTTCAGCACGACATAAATAAATCGCGGCGAACCCACGGCCTGCATTTATTCAGTAGAAGTCCCCGGCGACAAGCGCCTGATATGCATCGTCTCTTTGGCGTTCGCTCGGTTTTTGAATGTCACTCAGTATCCCGAATGATCTGTAAGTAGCCTCTACCGTCAGTGCGTCGACTTTTTCCCAACGACGGGGTTCGGTTGATGCCCATTTCAGCGCTTCTTCGAGTGATCGACCGTACCAAATACTGTTAATTCCTTCGTCGATGGAATACGAGGAATTAAAAGGAGACTGGTTAGGGACCGCCAGCGGTGAAATTTTCATCGTATCCGGACTAATATTATCGCCGTTTTTTGCCAAGTATTTTGTCAAATTAGCCGCTGAGGTGCTGACCAACTGAAGATAATTGGAGTCAAACTTTTGCAGCTGAGTCAGTTTCTTCAGGAAGCCCAATTGCTCAAGTGCAGCGCCATATACTTTGACGTCAATATTTACATTGGCATTCTTGATTTCGGCCGCCGCCGCCACTTGTCCCACATTGACAGCAAGATCAAAGTCAATGTTTGAAACGGCGAGGGCCACCCGGAAACCAACGCCAGTTTGCTCAAGCCTGATCTCCGACTTGTTTTGATCCACGACCTTGACGACATTTTTGTAGGCGGCAACCTCAAGAACGTGGAACAGTACACCGACTTCCAGATTTGATTGGACAAATGTTCCAAACCCCAACGAAATCATTGCTTCTGCGGAAAATACAAATCCGCTGATTGTTGCCGAAGAGTATGGAATATTTTCATCGCCAACTTTGAGCGGGACTCTTGTTAAATACTTAGCACTCTCCTTTGTGGGTCTGTACAAATCCGGATCAACCATTTCCCATTTTAAAGCCATTTTCTTCTCCTTAACTGTGTCGATTGATTTTTAGCGGCCTGCGAAGACCAATTCTTCAGCTTTTCTGAATGCTTCGGAACCTGGCTCTGGTTTGACACCTGGAGCCAGATTCAAAACGTCGGAATAAATCGTGCGAAGTACTTCTGGATTAATATCCGGCTTAATATCGGCGATGGCATCCTCCAAACTGTTGTAATACCAAGCTTGTTTAACTCCGTAGATTTGTGACCGGACAAATTCGGAATAATCTGAAGTCGCATCGTTTGACAGGACCCTTGCCAAACGATTTGTGTCCACATTGACGCTCATAAGAATCGGAACCAGGCTGTTCGTCTGTTCGAATATGATGTCATCGATTGCAGATTGAACCAGCGCAATCGTATCCAACGTGCTAAGGTCATAGGGTCCGGTGGTGTTGTTGATGAGTGGGGTTGTTGCGTGCAGGGCGTCAAGCCCTATACCCAAGGTCATTACCTCATAGGTTGTGCTGGCCAGTTTAAGTGTCGCAGCCGCGGCTACCGAGGGAGCGCTTACACTTACACTTGCGTCCAGATTGAACGCGGCAATTCCAACTCGGACAGCAACACCATATTTGGCCGAGGTAATGATGCTGTCCTTGTCTGGGTTTTCAAGCTCGAAATAAGCACCGGTGTCTGATAGAAAAAAATATGCTTCCAGATTTGTTTTCGCCGCAATCTCGATGAAGCTGGAGAACCCTAACTCCAGCATTATCTGTAATGTGGTTTTCGTCGTTCGACCGCCGCCGGTTTGATATTCTGGCGTTTTCGGTATTTGTGAAGTCAATCTGATGTTCGCTGGTGGAGCAACACCAGTTAAGGACAGGACAACGTCGTCCACACCTTGGTAACTGCTCACAAACGGGGAGGCTGGTACTTCAATATTCATGACTATGTCTCCAATTCACAGTTGTGGGATTATTCAAAGGCAGTCAGACTAAAGCGCTTTTTTCTCCTCCCTCCTGGTTCAATATTCTGCGCTCAAGTGGTTTGAAATTGGAGTTAATCGTATTCACAAGAACATCTGATTGTCTTGATATTTCACCTGAAATTTCCTGAAATTACTTGAAAATTGGATAAGTTTACATGCTTCTCTCGAGAGAATACTCTGCTGATTACCCAAGCATCCATAAAGGGCATTCAAAATATGGAACAAATAGAGGCCAACATTAAAATTGGATCCATTCGATTTGATTCTGCAGATTGCCGGTTGTTGAGTGAGAATGGAGAGAGTATTTCCCTACGCCCCCAGTCCCTTCAGGTGTTGCAGCAACTTGTCAAACAACGGGGCCAGGTTGTGGGGCGGGATCATTTGGTTGAAACCGTGTGGGCCGACCTGAATGTGACCGACGATAGCTTGTTTCAGTGTATTGCAGATATTCGGCGTACAGTTGGAGACAAGGATCACCGTATTGTTCAAACAGTACCGAAGAAGGGGTATAAGCTGGCATTAGCCACACCTAATAGTCCCAGTGCTCGAATGTTGTCGATTTTGCCACGACCGTTTATTGCCGTAGTGGTTCTGCTACTGGCATTTCTTGTCGGTGCGTGGGGTGTATTCTCAGGCATCATCAAAAACTCGCACCAGCCAACAATTGCCGTGTTGCCGTTTGATAACCTAACTGGTAGCGACCGGTGGAAGAGGCTTGGGCGAGGGCTTTCTATCGACATTGCCAATGAACTTGCGAAAAATCAGGAATTCGGGGTTATCGGTGCTGAAACGACCTATGACGTCTCTAAACTTGAAGCGTTTGAAGCAGGGAAAAAGCTCAACGCAACTTTTGTTTTGAAAGGCGAAGTTGAAGCTGATCACGACCATTTGCGCATTTCTGCTCGTCTTCTGGATGTGGAAGACGGAAATGTAGTTTGGTCTGAAAAATGGCATCGTAAGTCTGAAGATTATCTGATCATACAGGACGATATCGTCACCCGGGCTAATGCCAGCCTAGTTGCTCATTTCTGGTTTGGTGGCCTTAACCGCGCAATCGCCGAAAATGCAAGGGGGAAACCTGGGCCGAGCCTGACGGCCTATGAACAATACCTCCTTGGAGTAAGCTCAATTATGTGGTCCAAGGCGGACTATGGCAAGGCTCTTCAACATTTCTACAATGCCGTAGAAATAGATCCGAGTTATGCCCGTGCCTGGGGAATGATCGGTGCGATGAAAATCTGGATTGCTGATGTCAGCAAAGATGAGGTTCAAGCTAGGCTGAACAACGAGAGCCGAATAGCCGTCCGCAAAGCCTATCTACTTGAACCGCACGATGCCTTCATCGTATTTATGATGTCATCTGTCCATCTGACGGAAGGGCGGGTTGAAGCGGCCCGTAGATCAGTTTTTACAGCCGTGGAGTACTCCCCAAACAATCCGGATATCCTCGCTATGGCTGCATGGCAAAGCATGGCTGTTGGGATAACCGGCAAACAGCCAGTAGCCTGGGGAAAAAAAGCGATTGATCTCAACCCCAAAGGGCCGCCCTGGCATAAACTTGGCCTGGCGACTGCCGCATTTGGGGCGGGCGATTACATGGCGACAATTGTGGCTTTGGAAAACGCGCCTCCGCACCATAAGAAATTCAACTATTTGGCTGCAACTCATATGATTCTCGGCAACGAGAAGAAAGCGCGCGCTGCGGCGGAAACTCTGCGTAAGAATTTTCCAGATTATACGCTCGCCGGCGATATTAATTTCCCGATCAACCCCAACATCGTGCGGCTGATGAAATACGCTGCAATGGCTGGGGTTCCAATGGGTGACAAAAACAAAATTCCAGTTGTGGTGAAATCCGAAACCGATGGGTGAGTTACAGGGCTGTCCAAGTCCGAACTTTGTCCATACACAATCGCGTCGGAGTTCCGCATATCGACATTCGCATTGCGCGACGCGCTTGAACCGTCTGAATTACAACGATAAATGAACGACCCGAATGCGCTAGATTCGGTGATCGCAATAATCATCGAGTACTCGATTTTGATATATCGCGATGTCATCTAATGTGTCGCAGAAAGACCATGTGCCAAACAAGGAAATGTCGAAAGGTCTCCAGTGCTGACCTCCAGCTCGCCAATCTCGGTCCAGAGTTGAATGGCGGCTTTGGCGAAATCGATCAAAATTTGGGGACGTAGCACCAAGGTCAGGCTTGGGCCTTGATCACGAAGTTGGTTGGCTTGTGCCTAATTTTGCAGGCAATCCGCCCACGTCAGAAATAGCTCGCCAAAGGCGACGCAAGAGCTACTGTTTGTGATACAATGAGCGTCTATGCAACCAGATAATGGTTACCTCAAAGAACTCGATATCCGCTTCAAAGAAAGTGAATACAAAAATCTCCTGCGAGAGCAAATCCGTGAACCCCGGCAAGTGTATGAAGCGGTTAAATCCCTGGAAGATGCCACTCAGGAAAAGGTACTTGGCATCTTCGTGTCCGACCAACTCGATGAGCCTGTATTTCAACACCTAGCTTTGGGTGCAGCCGATTCTGCCATCGTTGATCTGAAGTATTTGATGCGGCAGGCTCTCCTTACACTCGCCAGCGGATTTGTACTGGTTCACAATCACCCATCTGGTGAAGCGTTTCCGTCTGATGCAGACCGCAGCGTAATTGATAAGGTTCGAGTGTTGGCTCAGTTTCACGACATTCAGATGATTGATTTCATGGTGGTTGGGCAGAATTGTTACTGGAGTCTTTTCGAGGAGGAAGGGAAATTGTATCAACTTGGTCGATTATCGAGGCGAGAAACGCCACCAACTGTCGATGATCTGGAAAAAATCATGATCAATAAGGATTGGGAACGGTAATGCCTAAATACCAACGTCGTCCTAATGTTGTGTAAAATCTAATGTCGTTAAGTTTGCGTGACTATATTTCGCGGCTTGGGGGCATATGCTTCAGCTCGGAGCATATGTTGTTTTATCTCGGTTTCCGTACATTGATTGCCGCTGCATCCAAACTATTCTTGAGGTGAGCCGCATAGTGCTTCTCAATCATCTCGACACTGGTACGGCAGTTCTTGGCGATCTGATAGATATCAGCACCTTCAAGTAGCCTAAATGAAATATAGCTATGCCTAAGGCTGTACAACGTTCTCCGATTGCCCTCACGGTCAATTTTTAAACCTTGTTCTGACAAAATCCGATTAAACTGTTTTTTGTGATCTACCGGAAAGAGACGGTCGGTCGGTGTCGGTTGATTGCGCTCTTTCATTCTTTCAAATGGTCGAACAGCACCGGTTGTGCTTTTGCAATATCCCACTCCACGTTTACCGCGCACTTCAATTTCGAGGATCGTTTCGCCGGTGGCGTTATCTTCAACGATCTCGACGTCCCGGTATTCAAGCCAGTTGGCTTCGTCAGGACGAATACCTGTGTTTGCCATGAACAATATTTTGTCGTGCAGCTGCGCGGCAACCTTTTCGTGAGCACTCCCTTTTGCATCACGGACATTTTGACGAGTCGCCTCGTACAGTTGTTTGTATTCTTTCGGTGAAAACCATGCCCGATGAGATACTTTACCTGAAGCGCGGTATGGTGTGGAAAGGTCTGGCAGACCTGCTAGCCATTGGTGTCTCAGGGCAGTCTTTAAAACCTGCCGAAGTGTAACGATTTCATCGTGGATTGTGCTACGAGCTGGGGCCTTACCATTCCTTCCATTCG
The DNA here is from genome assembly GCA_951813045.1 of uncultured Rhizobiaceae bacterium. GTDB lineage: Bacteria > Pseudomonadota > Alphaproteobacteria > Rhizobiales > Rhizobiaceae > Pseudahrensia. The sequence goes on along the minus strand of CATOTF010000002.1, from coordinate 3,304,801 downwards.
AAATTCGATGGGCGCGATACTCTTGCACTAGCCCGGCGGTTATTTCTGACAAGCCCTTGCTGCCAAAAAATGGATTGAGGTGCAGTCGTATGCGATCCTTGTGACCCTGTACCCATTTGGTACTGCGCTCTCCTTCGGTTATGACTTCGTATTCTACCTCAAATTTTGCAGCAGCCTGTTTGAATGTTTTTTCGTTGGTGATTTCACCCGCCACTAGCTTGCCACGCAAACCCAGATACCAGTCCTCAGCAAAATCCTTGGCTTTGCTGAGACTTGTTTCTTTGGTGGTCGCTCGCCGATTTTTTCCCTCAAGATAAGTTGAGCAATACCACGAATCACCAGTTTCCCGATGATAAAGATACACTTTACCACCCAGAATTGTGTGTTTTTCTCTCATTCCAACACCTCCAGAGCCTCTTGGGTAATTTGGGTAAGGGTTGGGTAAGGCTATATCGAGAGAATCGTAAAATCAAATCAATTTCTAATTTATTGATTTTATTGAATTTTTGGTTGCGGGGGTAGGATTTGAACCTACGACCTTCAGGTTATGAGCCTGACGAGCTACCGGGCTGCTCCACCCCGCGACACTGTCGGTGGAGCGGATAATCCTGCTACCAGACGACTTGGTGGATATAGAGCGGAATGATATTATATGTAACCCCATCGCGGACAAAAAATACCAAATTTTTGACAATTATTTTTATGTCGATTTTCCCAGCTAATAAACGCTAGGCATCTTCACCGCGCATCACGGTTCTGTTTCAATTCCAGTGCCTTGGCAATGCGCATTGTACGTGTGTAGGCAGTGTTGAGCGCAAAAATAAACCCTTTGCTGCCCCCCAGTATATGCGCGCGAAATACGTAATTTCGAATGAAATTGAGCGGAAACCCGAATAACAGCCTGAGTTTCAGCTGCCAGATCGGTTTCAGCGCGAGCTTCTCAATATTGCTACCTGAATTGGCATTGGCTTTGGCCATCATGGAAGACCAATCAAGCACGGCAAAATGGGCGAGTGGTGCCGTCAATTGCCGCACCCGCACCCCTTCTTCCAGCACAACCCTGTCATAGACAGGATGGTCCCTATAGCGCCCAACCGACCGATGATATAGCCGTTCGACATTGTAGTCCTGAAACCAACGGCGGGGTGTTTCTTCACCTGGATAAACATAGGGAATGCGGATTTTAAACGCGCATGGCGCTGGATCTCCATCGCGAAATAAGCTTTCCAACTCACTGCGCAATTGCGCAGTGACAACTTCATCCGCATCAACATTAAACCACCAGTTACACGAACACTGGTCTTCAGCAAAACGTTTTTGTGCGCCATACCCTGCCCAATCGTGGTGAAATGTTTTAGCTCCCAACGCCTTGGCAATCGAGACAGTGTCGTCGATTGATCCTGAATCAACGACAATCACTTCGGTTACCCATCCGCGCACGGCTTCAATAGTCTTGCCGATGCGGGCTTGCTCATTGCGTGTAATGATAAAAACGGAGATCGGCAGAGTCATTGGAAAATCATAAGACGGATGATGACGCTTGTTGTAACGCCGCAGCCTTGGAAATGAAAGCAAGCGCAATTAAGTGCGACCCTATTCATTTTGTATCCTGACTATTCCCCATTAGTTCTCTTGTGTTTGAAATGCTTCATCTTCGGCCCAAGATGGTGAAGATGAAATGAAATTACCCTGTTATGCAATCAGTTGTCAATCCCAGCCTAAAATGGGTCTTGATCCCGGAGTAAAATTGGCCAGATTTTGGGACGTTTGTGTTTTTGATCTGGTTTAGTGTCAGTTGATTTGAACAGATTTTTGTTTTCGGCTCTGGTGCAACCTGTAGCTTTCACCATTCATCTCCAGGATGTGGACGTGGTGTGTCAGCCGGTCGAGTATTGCGCCCGTTAGGCGTTCTGATCCGAAGACCTCTGTCCATTCGTCGAATGGTAGATTGGATGTGATGATGATGGAACCGCGTTCATACCGTTGGCTGATTACTTCGAACAGCAACTCCGCCCCGGTTTTGGAGAGAGGGACGAAGCCCAGTTCGTCAATGATCAGCAGGTCTTGAGCTGCCAGTTGTTTTTGATGCCGTTGCAAGCGACGTTCATCAACGGCCTCGATCATCTCATGAACCAGTGCAGCAGCCGTGGTGAAGCGGACTTTCATCCCCTTTTGGCAGGCAGCCAGTCCAAGGCCGAGGGCAACATGGGTTTTGCCGGTTCCACTTGGTCCTAACGCGATGATGTTTTGGCGTTTCGCAGCGTACTCGCAACGGGCCAGTTCCATCACGAGCACCTTGTTCACTGACGGGATCGTTTTGAAGTCAAAGCTGTCGAGGCTCTTGGTTGCCGGGAACTTCGCAGCTTTGATGCGTCGCTCCACCATTCGGCGCTCACGTTCAATCAGCTCCAACTCACATAACCGCAGGAGATATTGGACATGATCCTTATTCTCAGCGGCACATTGTTGGGCCTGTTTGGTATATTCACTCTGGAAGGTTGGCAGCCGAAGTTTGGTCAGATGATGTTTGAGTAGAACTTGCGGTGTATCGGTAACAGTGTCGTTCATGCTGCCGCCTCCGACAACAGCACGGCATAGCTGGCAGGTTTTGTCGTCTCGACCACCGCTTTGGGCAAATAGGGGTAGATGTCGAGATCAAGCCTGGGCGGTCGCCGCTCGATCCGGCACAGAATAAGGTGCTTGATCGCATCATAGCCAATGGCACCCAGATCCAAAGCTTGTTGGATTGCGGCGTGAACGTGCTCCAGCTCAAAAGTTTCCAGCAGACGCAGGATCTGAACATACTCGCGTTTTCCCGCCTTACCCATGCGGGCTTCTAATAAACGATGAAGGATCGCAAATGCATCGGGTAAACCCCAGCCTTGCAATGGTGCCGCCTGATCGAGAGCACCTACCTTTTGTTCCAGCAAGGGCAGATAGTGAAGCGGGTCGAAGATCATGTCTGCCTTCTCATAAGACCGACGATGGCGGGCAATAATCTCGGTTCCACTGCCAATCACAACCTCATGGATGTAACCGCGAACCTGAACCTCATGATGGGCAAAGGCGACAGGAACGGAGTAATCATTATTGCGGTAGCGGATCATCGAGATTGACGTTGCCCGCGTGCTAAACTTTTCACACGCGTCGTATGGCGTTGGGGGCAATGCCATCAGCGCGTCCAGGTCTCTCAGCAATCGTTCACCAATACTCTCACCATGTCCGCGAACAACATCATCCTGACGCTTCAGGCAGCATTCTTCCAACCAGGCGTTCAAGGCATCAAAGCTGTCGAACCGTGGGGCTGGGATGAGAAAGTTCCTGCGACCGTAACCAATGACGCCTTCGACATTCCCTTTATCATTGCCTTTGCCAGGGCGACCAAACTTATCCTCAAACAGATAGTGCGATTGTAGCTCTGAGAAAGTTCTCGTGCGTATCCGTTTGCCACCGCCCAGGATCTTTGCAACTGCAATCACGGTGTTGTCGTAGAGCATCGACAACGGCACACCGCCGAAGAAAGCAAACGCAGCATTGTGACCGTCACAGAAGGCTTCTGTTGTTTCCGCCGGATACGCCTTCATGAAGAACGCATCCGAATGCGGCAACGATATAGCGATGTAATGCAGCTTGCGTTCGACACCGTCGATCACGCCGAACGTCTCACCAAAATCGACCTGAGCATGGCCGGGCGCGTGAACCAGAGGAACAAACACCTCCTGGGTTCGTCTTTGCTTCTCACGCACATAATCAGTGACAATGGTGATCCCGCCAGTGAACCCGTGCTCATCCCGTAACCGCGCATGAATACGCTTGGCTGTGTGCCGTTGCTTTTTGATGACCTTTTTGTCGTCTTTCAGGATCTGATCAATTATCCCAACAAACGGATCCAACTTCGGGCGAACAGGCGCGGTCGTTCTTTGATAACCGGGCGGAACCGAGTGCTTCAGGATCTTCGCCACGGTTTTGCGATCAATCCCGAACAAACGGGCCACCTCGCTATTGTTCTTCCCATCCACATGGCACGCTCGACGCACCCGACTATACAAATCCACAGAATACATCTTCCCCACCTAATACTCACAAGCACAAGGTGTCAGAGTGCGGAATTTTACTCCGCGACGGTCAGATTACCCAACCATTTCTGTGGTCATTTTGTCTCCGGGATTCACAATCTGCTCGCGATCAAGTATGTTATCCGCGCCGAAAGCTGGCATTTGTGAATCACGGGCATCTTCATTATCGTCGTTGCGCACACCGTGGGCAATGGTTGTGTATATGGTTTCAAGGTCGCCGCCCCATAACCAGTCATCGTCGTTCAGGTTGGGATATCCCGGCCCCCCTTGCGCACCGGAACCGTGACATTGTGAGCAATAGCTCTTGAACAGCGACTCTCCGCCTGCGGTAGCAAACCGCAGCAGGTCATTATCCTCTCGGATGGCTTTGATATCAGTTGCCGCCAGTGTGGCTATTTTGTCGCGCCTTACCGCCTCTACACTAAGCATATTCTGCTTCAACTGCAGGCGATTGGTTTGTCCGGATATGCCCATAGTTGATCCATTCCAAAGAGGGATTGCCGGGTACCAGATCACATATCCAATTGAGAAAACAATGGTCGCGTAGAAGGTCCAAAGCCACCAGCGGGGCATGGGATTGTCTAATTCTTTGATGCCGTCCCATTCGTGACCGGTCGTTTCAACTCCAGTTGTTTCGTCAACTTCATTTTCCGCCATTGTTGCGATCCTCGTTAAGCGGGATTTGCGCGATTTTCTCGGCTTTTTCCTTCGAACCCGGACGGAAGGTGAAAAATATTATGCCGACGAACAGGACAAACATGTAGAGAAGCCCCCATGAGTCAGCGAATTGTCTCAGCAGTGAGTAATCCATCAAATGTTCCTCATCTTAAATTTTCATTTTGTTTGTAGGCTTCAAGGTCGACCAATGTTCCCAGCATCTGGAGATAGGCGACAAGCGCGTCCATTTCCGTAACTTGCTCGGGATTTCCGTCAAAATCCCGCACCGATATTTTTGCGTAACGCTCTTCCAGGCCGCCTGCATCGACGTCAGGATTGGCCTGCGCATTGATATCGGCTGATGCATTTTCAATCATTGCGTCGCTATAGGGCACGCCAACTGCACGGTTTGCTTTCAGGTGGTCTGCGAAGTGCTTTGTATCGACAACAGCGTTTTTGAGAAATGAGTAGCTTGGCATGATCGATTCCGGCACCACGGATTGTGGATGGGCCAGATGTTGAACATGCCACTCATCGCTATAACGCCCTCCCACCCGCGCCAGGTCTGGACCCGTACGCTTCGACCCCCACTGGAACGGATGATCGTACATGCTCTCCGCCGCTAGCGAGTAATGTCCGTACCGCTCAACTTCATCGCGGAAGGGTCGGATCATCTGACTGTGGCACAGATAACAGCCTTCCCGGACATAAATATTGCGACCCGCCAATTCGAGTGGTGTATATGGGCGCATACCCTCCACTTTTTCGATCGTGTTCTTGACATAGAAAAGCGGAACGATCTCAATGATCCCACCAATTAAAACAGCGATGAGTGAAAACACAAATAAGAGTGATACATTGCGTTCCAGCTTCTTGTGTTGATCGAGAAATGCCATGACTTCTCTCCTCTATTCTGCAGGAACAATACGGGTTACGGAAGCAACGCTGCCCATGGGCACTTCCTCGCGTAGATCACCGCGGATTGTGCGCCAGATATTGTAGCCCATGACCAGCGCACCGGAGAGGTAGATCAACCCACCAATCATGCGCATGACGTATTCGGGATGGATCGCCGACACGGTTTCGATGAAGGAGTTCACGAGGAAACCCTGATCATCGTACTCGCGCCACATCAAGCCTTGCGTAATACCGGCGACCCACATGACAGCGGCGTAGATGACGATACCGATGGCCGCCAGCCAAAGGTGCCAATTGACCAGCCGCAATGAATAAAGCCGCTCGCGATTCCATAGTTTTGGAACCAGATAATAAAGCGCCCCGAATGTTACCATCCCATTCCAGCCAAGGGCCCCCGAATGAACATGCCCAATGGTCCAGTCGGTGTAATGAGACAGGGAATTAATCGACTTGATCGACATCATAGGGCCTTCAAAGGTAGACATGCCGTAGAATGCCAGTGAGATAACGAACATGCGCAAGACCGGGTCGGTGCGCAGTTTGTCCCAGGCCCCTTGAAGTGTCATCAACCCGTTGATCATGCCGCCCCAGGAAGGCATCCACAGCATGATTGAAAATACCATGCCAAGTGTCTGCGCCCAATCGGGCAGGGCAGTATAATGAAGGTGGTGTGGGCCTGCCCAGATATAGAGAAATATCAGTGCCCAGAAGTGGATGATCGATAACCGATATGAAAAGACCGGACGGTTGGCTTGTTTAGGTACGAAATAATACATCATACCGAGAAACCCGGCGGTGAGGAAAAACCCAACCGCATTATGGCCGTACCACCACTGCGTCAGGGCATCTTGAACGCCCGCGAAAGCGGAGTAACTTTTACCGCTGGTCAGTGACACGGGTACTGCGGCGTTGTTGACGAGATGCAACATTGCCACTGTGATTATGAAACTCAGATAGAACCAGTTCGCAACATAGATATGCGGTTCCTTGCGCTTCACAATTGTGCCCACAAAAACAATTAGATAGGCGACCCAAACAATCGTCAGCCACAGATCGACATACCATTCCGGTTCGGCATATTCTCTCGATTGTGTTGACCCCAAAAGGTAGCCAGTGGCGGCCATCACGATGAAGAGTTGGTAGCCCCAGAATACAAACCATGCCAGGTTACCGCCGAACAGGCGTGCCCTGCAGGTTCTTTGGACCACGTAAAGCGACGTGCAAATAAGAGCGTTGCCACCGAATGCGAAAATCACGCCTGATGTGTGTACCGGGCGCAGCCTGCCGAAATTGAACCATGGTTCAATGTTCAGCCATGGCCAGGCGAGTTGTGCCGCTATGACGACACCAACAAGGAAACCGACAATGCCCCAGAGCATTGTCGCGATCGCACCATAGCGGATTACATCATCCATGTAACCGGATGTGTCTTTGGGTGGGAAAGTTTCACCTGCGGGTGCAAATTCAACCCTCCTGAAAAGAACAACAGTTGTCGCGGCGAGGATAAAAAATAATACCCATGCATGGGCCTTGAATAAATCATCCGATGCACCTGCCGCAGCCAGAAATGCAAGAAATGTTGCTGCAGCCAATATGATGGCCTCTGTTCCGTTCTTCATCCGGTACTTCCTTCTCACATCGTCCAACTACAGAGACGTAACTCGGCAGTTATTGGCAAAATCACGCGAGGTTTCCTTGATCTAGATCAAGGAATTTGTTTGGCGGACGGGACAATCATATCACGTACCAGTGATCATATCCATCGCAGGACAGTTTGAGAGGAGGAGCCAGAACCCATGTCCAGGAGCAGAATTCTTAAACAAACCCTTTCTCATCACCGTCGACAACATTTCTTGTGTGCCCGTTTGGAGGCGATTGCCGATGGATTACCGGGTCGAGTAGATCGACAGGAATGTCTGGTTCTTGCGCGTGATATTTACCCCTTGATCAAAGAGGCTCATGGATTTGAAGAGCGTGAATTGTTCCCCTTTATAAAACGACACGACAGTAGCAAGCCCCTTCTGGAAGGCCTTGAAAGGCTACGTTTTGAACATTGGGAAGATGAAGCTTATGCTGAAGAAATCAGCGACACCTTAAGCCGAATTGGACGTGGTGAACCGGTTTTGGACGCTGAGAAAATCTGTTGGATGCTGCGCGGGTTTTTCGACGGTTTGCGCCGTCATATGGCGTTTGAGGCCGAGCATCTGTTGCCGATTGTAAACTCTTTGATCAGCTCAAAACTAGCCAACACTTGAATGAACCTCAACCATTCCCAGCGGACGCGGCTTTACGCAACACGATCAAATTTGGGATACGCATACGATATCGGTCAATGACTTCCAAGACCTCGGCCTTGCGAAGATTGGTGATCTGACGGCTTACTGTTTCAATAGTAAGGCCGAGAAAATCAGCGATGTCAGCCCGTTTCAACGGCAGTTCAATGACTAATGCCTGATCCACCACCCTTTCCGGGTCAGCATGCGTTGCGATAAGCAAAATGAAGCTGGCAACTTTCTCCTGCGCCGACTTGCGACCAAGTGCAAACAGCCAGTCACGGGCTTCATCCAACTCAGCCATGGTCTGTTGGTTGATCCGTCGTTCCATGGCAGGCGTTTCCTCCAGCAGTTCTTCTAAAACTGAAACCGGAAAAGAACAAAGCCTCACGTTAGTTGATGCAACAGCTTCAACATCGGTGTTCTGGGCAAAAGGGCGGCCCATGAAATCTGGAGCAAACTGCAGGCCAACAATCTGCTGACGCCCGTCTCGCGACATCTTTGTGAGCTTAACCACACCGCTCAATATATTGGCATACCGCCCCGCGGTAGCAGCTTCAGTAGAAAGGTCGGTATTTGGCTCATGCACACTCTTTGACGTGTGTTTGCTCAAGCGTTGTAGTTGCTCAGGTGAAAGGGCCCCGCAAACACCCTTATGTCGCGCTTCGCATGACTGGCACACTGCAGGAATGCCTGAATTATGAATATCTTTTCGAATGATAGTCTCCATAAAATCACGTCCCACGAGTACGCTGCTCTTCACCAACCTGTATTGGAGAGCGGTCTACAACAAGTTTGAACTGCCTATTGGTTGAGGTTATTCAACACAATTACCGTTTTTTACGACTCCAATATAACATCCGGAAAATTCAGGATGGCCTTGGATTTAGTTCAATTTTCCATCGGCACCCGAATTGCGGAGCGTATCCAAATTTTGGCACGTTAGCCAGTCATCCTTACGTTCTACCTCAAAGGTGTTGGACATTGCGCCCCATGCGTCCTGAGGCCGCGTCTCTATCCTAGTCTAAAGTGGCTCCGATTCAGAATAGAGGGTGCTGGTTGCCTGCATTGCTTCAGACGCTCCGGTGTATTGAAAACCCGGCAATCTTCGGGCATAGGAACGCTTCTTCGGCGGCTCCATTCCGCTTTGAATCAATGAGCCCGTGGGCGAAAATCTGGAGAACAATCAGCCATGATCTTATGTTGCGGTGAAGCGCTAATCGACATGTTACCTGACGCGAATGTTGATGAAGAGCCCGTCTTAAGACCGGTCACAGGCGGTTCCGTGTTTAACACTGCAATCGCGCTTGGACGTCTGAAGGAAAATACCGGATTTCTGTGCGGTATTTCCACTGACGGATTTGGGCGCAGTTTGATTAAAGACCTGGAAGACGCGTCTGTCGACCATAGCCTGTGTGTCCGATCCGGCCGTCCGACAACGCTGGCAGTGGTCGACCTTAGCGATGGAGAAGCGACCTATACATTTTACGACGAAGGTTCCGCCGGACGTCTTATCGAAACGGATGACATACTGGTAATCCCTGATAGCGTGTCCACATTGATGTTTGGAGGCATATGTTTGATTCCGGAACCTTGTGGCGGCGCGTATGAGGCTCTCATGGCGCAAAACGCGAAGAATCATCTAGTTTATCTTGACCCAAACATCCGACCCAATTTTATTGATGAACAGGACAAACATCGGGCTCGTATTCGGCGCATGAGAAAGCTCAGCGATGTTGTTAAAGTTTCGACCGATGATCTGGAATGGATTGAACCAGGTGTAGACCCCGAAGACGCAATACAGGCTTGGCTGGACGACGGGACGTCAATAGTTCTGCTCAGCCGTGGTGGCGAAGGATCGCAGGCCTATACAAAAGACGGTGTAGTCAGCGCGGCAGCAATTGAGATCGAAGTGGCTGATACCGTAGGGGCGGGAGATACATTTAGCGCGGGTTTCCTGGCGTCCTTGAGTAAACAGGTGGGCCTCAGCAAATCGACAATCTCCGGTCTGGATGACGATGCTATCGCGGCTGCGCTCACATTTGCCAATAAGTCGGCGGCGATTACAGCTTCAAGAGATGGTGCCAATCCGCCTTGGCTTAATGAAGTTGAGTAGGTTGAAACTTTTTAGCGCGTTAAGTTTGGAAACTGTCTAATCGTCAGATGGCGTGCCGATGAGATCAGTCTGAGCCAGTGCCATATGATCGTTCAATGCATCGATTGTTGCGGCAGTGTCGCGGTTTTTCACCCCTTGCAGAATGCTATGGTGATGGCGGTTGTACTCGCGAATTTTGTTTGAATTCAAAACCAGCTCGCGGGCGACCTGCCATTGGGAGTGGGTGCGCACTTCGTTTATCTGATCGTAAAGCTGGACGATCAACGGGTTTCCCGAAGCTTTGGCCAATTGCATGTGGAATTCGCTGTCCAATTGGGTAAAACGTCCCTTGTCGTTTTCGCAGGTGTCCAGCTGCACCAGAACCGCTTCCATTCGCTCAATATCGCGGGCGGTGGCATGGACAACGGCCAGTCTTGCCATCTGACGTTCAAATCCGATACGGGCGTCAACAAGTTGCAATGGGCTGATCTGATCAATAACGCTCCCCACATCGATTTCACCTGGGCCGGAATAGTCGACGAATGTTCCGCTTCCAATTTTCCGATGTACCAATCCTTCCGATTCCAGTAAATTAAGGGCTTTTCGAATCGTGCTTCGGGATGCTGAATAGGATTCTGAAAGTTCCCGCTCCGGTGGCAATTGATCACCATGGGATAGCGCACCAGACCTAATAGCCCGTTTCAATTCGGCCGTAATCGCCCGCGCACCCTTACTGGCTCTGTTTTCCAATGGAGACATATGTTGAATTATTCCCCCGTGGGAAATTGGATTACCCTGTTGAAATGACTCAAGCATCAAAGTCTATTGATTGTAGACGCTTTGGTTGGTTCACATGAATTGCTCGTCCCTGAGTTAGTCGCTACCCCGTTTGTTTGCAATGGTGTGCCGCGCGATAACGGGATGTCACACATTATTTTGCGCCAGGTTTTGCGCCAAATTACCTGATTGGCGGAAAAAATGCAGGTAAACCAAATTTCCCGCTTGTCAAAATTGGTCCGTCATTGGTAGGCTAATGGTTCAACATGGATTGATGCATCAGGAGTGGCTCAGTGGCTATGGATTTAGAAAAGTTCGTCGAGCAAGAGGGACGGGCCGAAAAGGTCAAACAGGTTCGCGCCAAGATTGACGAACTGGGAATTGAATACCTGTATCTGCAGTTCGTTTCCGTTACCGGCAAGATCATGGGTAAGGGCATTCCGTCCGACCATTGGGAGCAAATCGCTCAGAAGGGCTTCCAGCTGGTTTACGGCGCGACGATGAACCTGTTTACCGACCGCGCGGGCAATTACATGGGTTACGGCCCGGAGGCCGCCGAACTGGTTGGAATTCCCGAGCCTGAAACATTCATGCAATTGCCTTGGGCACCGGAGATCGGGCGCTTCTATTGCACTCTGTTTCGCAACCGCGAGGAAAAGGAAAACCCGGGCGGCTATCTGACCGCAGATTCGCGTGGTAACCTGCGTCGGATGCACGAAGAATTTAATAAGAAACACGGTCGCAGCCTGCGCATTGGTACCGAGCCGGAAATGATGTGGCTGAAATTCGATGAGAATGGCAAGCCGAAGGATGGCTATTCCAAACCCTATTGCTATCACATCGACCAGTTTGAAAGCCTGCGCCCTGTCTCAATGCAGGTGATCCGCTATGCGCGGAAAATGGGTCTTGATATGATTCAGGGTGACCATGAGGATGCACCGGGCCAGCTGGAATTGAACTGGATGTTCGACGATGTGCTGCGCAATGCAGACCGCTTGACTACCTATCGTCAGATTTGTGCTCAGGTCGCCCGCGAGAACGGCATTTTCGCCTGCTTCATGACAAAACCGTTCATGGGCGTTTCCGCTTCGGGGTGTCACCACAATATGTCCCTGTGGCGCGGTGGCGAGGATGAGTTTGTTCGCACTGGTAATGATCCCGACAATCTGCCGGGCATGGCTGACAACTATATGTATGTCAAAGGTGGCGAGAATACTTTTATGCCGGATGATGATGATCCACAAATGCCGGGTAAAGAAGGCCTTGAAGCCATCGGTGGCGTTGTTCACCATCTGCAGGCTCTAACAGCTGTAGGCTGCTCGACTGTGAACTCCTATCGCCGGTTGTGGGATACGGGCTTTTGGGCGCCGGTCTTCGCCGACTGGGGTTTCCAGAACCGCACAACCGGTTTGCGGGTCTCAGCACCCGGTCGTTTCGAGTACCGATCGGTGGATTCCATGGTGAACCCGTATCTGATGGGCACCACGTTGCTAGCCGCCATGGATGACGGGATCGACAACAAGTTGGATCCTGGAGCGCCGGAAGAGCGTAATATTTACGACGCGATCAAAGAGGGTAAGGAAGTTAAAAAACTTCCCATGTCTCTGGGTGAAGCGCTTGTTCATCTTGAAAACAGCGATGTTGTGCGTCGCGGAATGCCGGGCGAAATGTACCGTCTCTTCCACGAATACAAGCACGACGAATACGCGCGCTTCATGTCGACAGTCACCGATTGGGACAACGACACTTATATGGAATGCCTGCCGTAAGTTTGGGCTTTCGAACCAAAATAATATTCGGTGGGTTTGCCTGTCGATTAACCTCTCGATTACAGGAGACTATGCCCATGTGCGGAATTGCAGGGCTGATACACCGGAAGGGTACAAGCAATGTGGGTCAGGAAATGACCAACATGTTACAGGCTCTTAAACATCGTGGACCGGATTCAACCGGCTACGCGATTTACGGTGAGCCGGAGAAAAATACCTACGTCTTGCGCTTCAAGGTTGCCGAACAGGAAGACCTCGATAAATCGCTCAAGATGAGTGACGAAATCAAGCGCCGCAAAGATCGAGTGGATGAAACGCTCAAGGATTTGGGAGTAACAGTTTCCGAACTTGAGGATGCCACCGAATACGCATTCCGCTACGAAATTCAATATGATGGCGATATGCAAAAGCTGGCCGATCATATCGAAGATATTCAGGGGGCGGAAATCCTCTCCATTGGTGCGTCGCTCGAATTGATCAAAGACCTTGGGGACGCTTCGGTTGTATCTAAAGCTTATGGGTTGGACGATTTTACTGGTACGCACGGTATTGGTCATACGCGTATGGCGACCGAGTCTGATGTCGATATTCGTTCTGCTCACCCTTACTGGGCCTACCCATACAGTGACATCGCAGTTGTCCATAACGGGCAGATTACCAATTACTGGTTGATGCGGCGTCAGCTAGAACGTGAAGGTCAACGATTTGTTTCCAACTGCGATTCAGAATTGCTTGCAGTTTACGTTGCGACCAGCCTGGAAAAAGGCATGACACTTGAAGACACATTGAAAAAATCGATCGAAGAGATCGATGGTGTGTTCACCTATCTGGTCACGACAAAAGACCAGTTGGGCATGGCGAAAGATTCCATGGCCGCCAAGCCTATGGTTCTCTATGAGAGCGACGATATGGTGGCACTGGCTTCCGAAGAAGTCGCCATTCGCGCGATTATTCCACACGAAATTGACACCTGGGACCCCTATGACGAGGAGGTAAGAGTATGGCAGGCGTAAGCTCTTCTCATGATATGGGGCTCCATGTTGAGCCTCTAAAAGGACGCGATATCAAAACCATGTTCTCGTTGGAAAACGAGGGCGGTTATGCCTATGTGTTCGCTCCAGACGTGGACTTTAACAAACGCGGTTCTGTTGATTGCGAGGGCAAAGAAGCCACCGAAATCAACGGCGAAATTCGCGAATTGATTAAGTCGGGCCACGGTTCCATCGTTTTGGAAAATCCAGGGGCCAAACATTCGATCATCGTTGGAATTCTGCATCGGGCGAACTTCATCGTGAACGGTTCACTGGGTTATTTCGGATGCGGCCTGCTGGACGGACCAATGGTCCGTATTTCCGGTCGTGTCGGCTGGTCATTTGGTGAAAACATGATGGCCGGTGTTTGCGTTGTTGAAAAGAATGCCGGTTCTACCTTCGGTGCTGCAATCAGGGGGGGTGACCTTGTTTGCAAGGGCTCTGTTGGTTCACGCACCGGTATCGATCAGAAAGGCGGCACCATTCTGGTCGGGGGCGACACAGGTGCGTTTTCCGGCTTCATGATGCAACGTGGACGTATGGTTGTTTGCGGCAATGCCGGTAAGAACCTTGGGGATTCCATGTATGATGGTACCATCTATATCGGTGGCGAAATCAAGGATCTGGGTGTTGATGCGGTTCCCGCAGATCTCACTGATCTCGACAAAGCATGGCTCACCCGCAAGCTCACACAATATGAAATGATGCCTGAAAAAGGCGTCGATCATTTCACCAAGATTGTCGCCGGCAAGCAGTTGTGGAGCTATGACAACCTTGAGCCGTCGGAGAAAAAGCTGGTCCTTTAGACCGCCAATCTCTCCAACCTCAAAGACAGAAAGTGAAATCAATGTTGGACAAAGCCAAACAGGATACCGGCCATTCCAAACTAGAAGTCGAGAAAAAATACAGCCTCGGCAAATCATTCATCTTCCCGCCGGAAGTTGTAAATGACATCCATATCAAGTCAGAACTCGGTCGCTACCGGATGCGCGGGTTCTCGCTGTTCAAGAAAATCCCCCATTGGGATGATCTGACGTTCATGCCCGGCACGCTGACGCGTTTCGTGATTGAAGGATACCGCGAAAAATGCCTGACCAAAACGGTTATCGGCCCCCGCGCCAAACGCCCGATTGAACTTGATATTCCAATCTATATTACCGGCATGAGCTTCGGTGCTCTGTCGTTTGAATCGAAAGTCGCTCTGGCCCGCGGTGCCACAATGGCGGGTACGGCAACATGCTCCGGTGAAGGGGGCATGATCCCCGACGAGCGGAGGTATTCATCGAAATGGTTCTACCAGTGCATCCAGTCCCGTTACGGGTTTAACCCGCACCACCTGCAACTTGCGGACGGTTGCGAGTTTTTTATCGGACAAGGGTGTAAGGTTGGCCTCGGCGGCCACCTAATGGGTCAAAAAGTAACCGATCAGGTTGCTGAAATGCGCTCATTGCCCGCCGGTATTGACCAGCGTTCCCCCGCCCGTCACCCGGACTGGCTCGGACCGGATGACCTGGCGCTGAAAATTCAGGAAATTCGTGAGGCGACCGATTGGCAGATACCAATTCAGCTCAAACTTGGTGCGGCACGGGTTTATGATGACGTGCGCATGGCAGCAAAATGCGACCCTGATTCCATCTATATCGATGGTATGGAAGGGGGCACAGGCGCTGGTCCGCACCTTGCGACGGAAGAAACCGGAGTGCCCGGCATGGCCGCTATTCGTCAGGCGCGCCGCGCCATCGATGATATCGGAAAACGCGGCGAGATTTCACTGGTCTATGCCGGTGGTATCCGTAACGGTGGTGATGTTGCCAAGGCTCTGGCGCTTGGCGCTGATGCCATTGCGATCGGCCACTCAGCCATGATGGCGTTGAACTGCAACAAGGATATTCCCGAAGCCGATTATCCGTCGGAAATGGGTGTTGAAGCCGGTGATTGTTACCACTGCCACACGGGCCGTTGCCCGGTCGGCGTTGCGACGCAGGACCCGGAATTGCGCAAACGTCTTGACCCGGATGAAGCTGCCGAACGCGTCTACAACTTCCTTCACACATTGACGATGGAAGCACAGATGATGGCTCGCGCATGCGGTAAAACCAATATTCACAGTCTTGAGCCGGAAGATTTGGCCGCATTGACAATGGAAGCGTCTGCCATCGCGCAGGTTCCATTGGCGGGTACCGAATATACTGTCGGCGTTGACGACTACCACCACATTTAAGGGAGACTGCAATGGCTGGAACAAGCTATAAAGGCGCTGAAATCGGTGACGTCGACCACTTCCTCAAAGGTGGCGGTATCGACTCCGAGCGCGAACAGACAATCGGTCAGCACATCGGCTATCGCTATGATGTGAACCTGTTGCCGGACTATGACCGGATAACAGAATTTTTGCAGGGTTATATCGATTTCATGGGTTGGGAAGACCTCAACTGGCTTGAAGATGTGCACATGGGATATGACGACGGTAAGCCCGCCGTGTTCGACCGCAATATCAACGGTTGGGTCGCTATTCCCGATAGTTACGACCTGCCGGACAACCAGCAAGACCGTGACATGATTGCCCGTGAGCTGCTGATCAAGTTTCAGATGTCACCGGACCATCCCATGGTTACGCTGAACAATGCCTACCGCAAATTCTGAAACTGAATATTGTTATTTTGGAGCCTGTCAGTGTTACAACTGGCGGGCTTCGTTTTTTGATTGAGGCCGAAAATGGCTGCTGATGATATCGAACTTTATAATCTGGATGATCTGAGTGGCGGTATCTTCCGACAATTGGCGGATGGTCTGTCGACCCGAATATTTCCCGGCGAAAAGGCGATGCTGTCCGTTGTGACTGTCGAGCCGGGTGCAATGGGCGTGATGCATGCGCACCCGGAGGAACAATGGGGGTTGGTTCTCGAAGGGTCAGCTACTCGATATCAGGATGATGTCGAATTCGACATTCAAAAAGGCGATTTTTATCGTACACCGCCTCACGCAAAACATACGATGAAAGGCGGGCCTGACGGAATAAAGGTTCTCGATATATTTGCGCCCGCCCGCGAGGAATATTTAAAACCGGGCGAAGGTTTTGGCGGTGAATGAAACGCTGATGGATAACCGCCTGATTGATGGCCGTGCAGTCGCCACGCGTATTCTTGGTGAAGTGCCAGCGGGTGCGAAAAAACTTCAGGCTGATAGCAGCCTTGGCCAGCTTGTTTCAATCAGTATCGGCAACGTGCCGGAAGTCGCAGTTTATATTCGAAATCAGGCGCGTGCAGCGGTAAAGGCTGGCATTCCGTTTCGTGAAGTTAACTGGTCAGCGGATATGAGTCAGGCCGATGCCAAGGCCGCGTTGACCGCCATGAATGACGATCCGGATGTATTGGGGGTGATATTGCAAAGGCCGGTGCCGGATCATATCAACCTGCGCAGCCTTCAGGGAGCCATTCATCCGCTCAAGGATGTTGAGGGGATGAACCCGGCCTCTATCGGTAATATCATCTATAATGATGTGGCGCTCGCCCCCTGTACCGCGGCGGCGGCAGTGGAACTCATTCGTGAAACGGGCCTGAAAATGGAAGGCCTTGAGGTCGTCATGATCGGCCATTCCGAGATTGTCGGTAAACCTGTTGCCATGATGTTGATGGCGGAGGGGGCCACCGTAACCGTTTGTCATCATATGACCCGTTCGGTTGCCATGCATTCGCGGCGGGCTGATGTGATCGTGGTGGCTGTCGGCAAAGCGCATCTGATTGGGCCAGAAATGGTGCGGCCCGGTGCAGCGGTGATCGATATCGGTATCAACCAGATTGATGATGGGGCAAGTGGAACGCGGATTGTTGGCGATGTGGATACAGATGCCGTAAAAGAAGTTGCCAGCTGGATCACTCCTGTGCCCGGAGGCGTCGGCCCGGTGACAGTTGCAATATTGATGAGAAATGCCTTGATGGCCCGTCAGCGGCAATTTGAGCAAGGCTGGGTGTAATACCCAACCTAGTTTCGAGGACAATACATGAGAAACGTTACCGTTGCTGCGATACAGATGGCCTGTACCGACAGTGAGAACGATTGTCTTGCTATCGCAGAAAAACTAGTTCGGGATGCCGTCGGGCAGGGTGCGAATATCATTCTCTTGCAGGAATTATTCAGCGGACCCTATTTTTGCCAGGATGTACTTGCTGAAAATCTTGCACGCGCTCGTCCGACCGAAAACCATCCGGTTATAGAGTTTTTTCAAGTGCTGGCTGCTGAATTGAGCGTTGTGCTGCCCATTTCGATTTATGAACTTGCCGGACAATCGCGATTTAATTCGATTGCGATACTTGATGCAGATGGTAAGAATGTTGGGGCCAATCGCAAGTCCCACATTCCCCAGGATACTGGTTATCAGGAGAAGTTCTATTTCTCTCCTGGAGACAGTGGGTTCAATATCTGGGGCACCAAGTTTGGCCGTATTGGCGTTGGTATTTGCTGGGACCAATGGTTCCCGGAATGTGCCTGTTCCATGGTGTTGATGGGGGGGAAATCTGTTCTACTCGACCGCAATCGGATCGGAAGTCGGCAACGATGAATATGATTCCGCACCCCATTGGCAGCGCATTCAGCAAGGCCACGCGGCAGCAAGCCTGGTGCCGCTTATTGCTTCGAACCGGATTGGGCTGGAACCGGGGCAAAACGGCAGTGAGATCACCTTCTACGGTTCATCATTTGTAGCAGACCAATTTGGCGAAAAGGTCGAAGAGGCCGACCGTAGCGGCCAGACAATTCTGACGCATACGTTTGACCTCGACGAGGTCGCGAAGGATCGTGACTATTGGTGCGTATTCCGCGACCGCCGTCCGGAGTTGTACGGAGCGCTGACAACCTTGGACGGGAATGGCGAATAATTAGCTGATCATTGTTAGCTTGTGGATAATTTCGCCTCGTCCCAATCTGGTTGAAACCCAAGAATGCTGACCTCGTCACTGAGCGATGGGTTGAAGACCCGATTATGCCACAAGGTTGCCTGGTAAGCTGGCTCTACTGAATTCAATTCCCTGATATTGCAGGGGATTTTATACGTCTGGTTGAATTGAGAAAATTCCAACACACAATTACCGTTGGCCAGAAGGCTTTCGGAAAATTGAGACCCTTTTGCAAAAAGTGCTGTCATCTCGTCCGAGAATTCAATTGCGCGATGGTAATGGGTGGATTGCAGGTAAGTCAGAGATTTCTTGTATATATCTTCGGGTGTATTGTGTTTTTTTACCTGAAATTTGAGAAATTCTGTGCTTTCCATAGGATTTTCGCGGATTAGCAAAACAATAATACAGACAGAAATTTCTTCACCAGCCGAATTCAACACTCGCGGACGCATTCCCTGGCTTGGGCGTCCCCCATCTTCGCGCATTGCGATTTGCCGAATTCGGCATTGCCAGGTCATAAAATGATTACAAAGTTCGTGAGCGAGCAAGACGTTCTCCAGCAATAAGATACGCTTAGTATTGATCTGCTTTGCCTAGGGGTAAAAGGCGAGGCAGGCAAGGGGTATGAAATTGGTATACAATTGGATTAAAATGATTGCCATTGGTTGAAAAATTTTGCAATCTTGCGTCACTTTGGCACATCCGTGTTGGAGAACGGTCGAATCGTACGAACCCAACAGAAGGTTAGGCGCATTCAAACTGTTAAAACAGGTGATGGGCAGTTCCGTTACCGGACAAATAATGCGGTTTGACGAATTTGGCGCAGGGCAGAGGCACCCGGCTCGAGCCGCCCCAACCCAGGGAGGGGAGAAAATGGGAAATAATCTTGATGCAATGACCACCATATTCACCGAATTTTATTATTGGGTGACGGTTGTCTTTATGTTCTTAATTCACGCTGGCTTTCTCATGTACGAGGTCGGAGCCAGCCGTCGGCGAAATCACATGCACACGCTGATGAAAAACGCGATGCTGATACCACTCGTCACTGTGACATGGTTCCTGTTTGGTTGGTGGATTTATTTTGCCTTTATCAACGGACCGGGAATCAATGGCGGCCTTGCCGATGCAGGATTCGCCGCACCATTTGCTGATATCATGGGTGTAAACCTGCAGGATCATATTACAGGTGTGTTCTGGGCGGCATTCCTGTTGTTCTCCTGGACAGCGGCTTCAATTGTTTCTGGATCGGTGATTGAACGCATCCGTTCCGGTGCATTCTGGATACATGCGGTTCTGATTGGTTCGGTTTTCTGGGTCATCGATGCGGCCTGGGGCTGGAGCGCCAGCGGTTGGATGGTTCAGCTTCTTGGATATCACGATGCTTATGCGTCCGGCGTGATTCACGCGATTGCCGGTGGTTATGCGCTGGGTGTTCTGGTTGTGCTCGGGCCGCGGCTCGGTAAATTCGCCGCCGATGGTACACCGCGGGATATTCCACCGCATAATCCGTGGATGGTCGTGTTGGGATTGTTTATGATCTACACCGGCTTCTGGGGTTTTTATGCCGCCTGCAACGTTCCAATCATCAATGCCGCGGGTATTGAAGGCTTGATGGGTGCCGCGCCGGAAATTACGGGTGAAACCTTTACTGCAACGACGATCTACCTGACACCAACCACGCTTGGTGGCATTACGTTCAACTTCCTGATGTCCCTGTCCGGCGGTCTTATGATGGCTTATCTCATCTCCAAGGGCGATCCGTTCTGGACATTCTCTGGAGGTCTGGCTGGTATCATTACGGCGTCCGCTGGTAACGATCTCTATCATCCGATACAGGCATTCATAATCGGCGGTATCGGCGTTACGATTGCCTATAAAATGCATTTCTGGGTCGAGAAGAAATTTAAGATCGATGATGCAGTGGGTGCGGTTGCAGTCCACGGTTATGCCGGATTTGTCGGTGTTGTGATCTGCGGCTTCGTGCTCTGGGGTGCGCCAGCATCTCCAATGCCGGGTTATGCCACAATTAACCCGCTTGGTCAGTTTGTCGGTGCCGTAATCATGTTTGGAGTTCTTGGCTTCCTGCCTGCGTGGATCATATCCAAGATTATGGATAGCGCGGGAATTCTGCGTGTGCCCGCTCGTGCAGAACTGCAGGGCCTCGATTATCACGATGAGGCTGCTTACAACGCCGCAGTTGCGGATGTTCAGGCAGCCGAAAAAGCTGCACTAAACTAGGAACATGAAAGGAACTTGATATGTCTACTATGGGATTGGACAGCTGGGCTGTAGATCTAAAAGACGTCGCCGCCGTATACCCTTTTCAGGGCAGCGAAGTGCTGATGGTAATCATCCTGGTCGTTTTATGGCTTGGTTTTCACGTCTACCAGATGCGAGCCGAGAATGCTCAATGGGAAGACAGCTCTCACAACGCAGACGACGAGGGTGCTTCCGGCGCTATTGACCGATATTAACACTCTGATATCGAACTGAAATAAGGGGCGGCGATAATTTTGTCGCCCTTTTTTGTCATCGACTGCTTCGATAGCGCGCCGGTGTTAATTCGTATTGAGCCTTGAAAAATTTAGACAGATGGGAAGAAGACTGAAATCCACATCCATTTGCAATTTCACTGATGCTGAGGCTGGATTGTTTCAACAGGCCTTCCGCCCGAACGAGCCGCATGGCGCGATAATGTTGCGCCGGTGAGACTTTCAGGTGGCGCTCAAAAATCCGGTGTATTTGCCGGTGTGATATCCCGACAATCGAGGCCACTTCCGTTATAGGTATCGGTTCCTCTAGGTTTGCTTCCATGCAAAGAAGCGCGTCCGATAGGCGTTTATCCTTGATCGCAAACCGGAACGCGCTGGTCATGTGCTGTACACAGTCATCGCCTCGAATGACGTCGTGAAAATAATTGTCTGCGATACGCCCAGCTACTCCTTTACCAAGATCATCTGAAACAAACTTCAGCATCAGATCCAGACTGGCAGTTCCCCCGGCGCAGGAAAACCGATTGCCCTCAACTTCAAGAATTGACATGCGCACATCAATTTGAGGGAACCGTTCACGGTATGCGTTTTGGCATTTCCAGTGGATCGTGGAACGGCAACGGTCGAACAGTCCGGCAGCCGCAGCAACATAGGCGCCATCCGAAATTGAACCAATTTTTCTTCCTGTTCGACCAGCACCCGCCAGCCAGTTTAAAGCGGACCTATTGTTAAACAAATGAGACCCGTCACCGCCACAAATGATAAGTGTATCGAATTCTTCAAGCTGATCATTGGGAATGGTTTGCAGGGTGATATCACTTGACGAAGCAACAGATGTGGTTTGATCTCCAATCAATGTCCAACGATAGTAATGTTGGTCAATCTCGTCGTTTGCGGCGCGCAATGTATCGATGACGCAGGATAGCGCCACCATGGAGAAACCTGGTATCAAAAACAGGGCAAAATGGCGCTCTTTCTGGCTCATATCTCACCATAGATAGAAGATGAGATGTGTCCAATATATATTGTTTTATGTCTGAAATATTGTTTTTAAAAAACTGAGTTAGGCGCAAGCTGCGGCAACCTTAATGCGCGTCGCGTTTAGCGGAGATAACGAACATGGCTTTTCCAACTCAATGTAAATACGTGATCATTGGTGCCGGTATTCACGGCATTTCAACCGCCTGGAAGCTTGCGGAACGGCTGAAGGAAACCGGAAAAGGCAGCGGTGAGGATATCGTTATTCTGGAGAAGTCCGGTATCGCGTCGGGGGCAAGCGGTATCGCCTGTGGCGTCGTTCGTAATAATTATTTCCAACCGGCCATGCGCAAGCTTATGGCTCACTCTGTCGATGTGTGGGAAAGCGACCCGGCAGGCCTTTCCTATCATCCTGTTGGTTACATGCAGATTTCATCTGAAAGCATGCGCGGTGATGTGCGTTCGATTTACGAACAGCAGCAGGAAATTGACTACGAGAGCGTGTTCATCGAAGGTGAGCAACAATCAACCCATTATATGCGCGGCATATTTGACGATTGGCAGGCAAAAGGTATCACTTCGGTCCTGCATGAAAAACGCGGTGGTTTCTCCAACCAGACAAAGACGATGTATGCGCTTGCCGACAAAATTGAAGCTCTCGGTGTGCGGATAATTTCCGGTGTTGAAGTCAAAGGGCTGAAAACGGAAAACGGCTCAGGGGCTGTATCGGCAGTGGAAACAAACAAAGGCGATATCGCCTGTGACCAAGTTGTCATTGGTGCCGGGCCATGGGTGCGTGATTTCTGGAATATGCTGGACCTGCCCAAGCAAATTACGGTGAAAGACCTGAACGGTGATGTCCATAATGGCGTCGATATGTGGCGCTACTGGCAGCTGGAAGAGGGTGTGCTGCAGGTCGACCCTGAGATGGGTAAGGACAATAACGGCAACCTGCCGCCTGTCATCCATGTTGATACGGATGCCCCTTTATATTCCACCGAAGACGGGTCAAAAATTACGGATGAAATGTGGGGAATTTACTACAAACCAGACTGGCATTTCGGCGGTATTCAGGGTGGCGCGAGCCCTTATAAAGTTGAAACTCCGGTGGATGATGTGCAGATCGACCCTTACGGGCCATCGAGCCCGGAATTCGTGTCCTCCCATGAATTTGCCCACATGTGGGTATCAGCCCTTGCCCATTGCCAAAAACGGTATGAAGGCATGATGCCGAAATATCACAAGGAAGCTTCGGGCGGCATTGGCTGTTTCACGCCGGACAGTTTCCCGGTCTTCGACCAATTTAATGAAAACGTCACGATCATCGCCGATTCAAATCATGGCTGGAAAATGCTCGGTGTGGGTCATCTGATTGCCGATGAAGTACTTGGAAACAAACAGGAACTACTTGAACCGTTCCGTTTTGACCGTTTTGAAAAAGGAAATCTGCATCCAGTATCCAACAGCCCTTATCCGTGGAGTTAGAGTGTTGCGGAACATGAAGGTGATCATCACCGACAGGCTGAACCATGCGCTATAACGCCTTTCAAATTCTCAAACAGGGATTGTCCGGTCACAAAGGCTGGAAGCCCATGTGGCGCGATCCGGAACCGAAGGCTGAATATGATGTGATCATCATCGGCGGCGGCGGGCACGGGTTGGCGACCGCCTATTATCTTGCAAAAGAGCACGGAATTACCAATGTCGCGGTGATTGAAAAAGGTTGGATTGGCGGCGGTAACGTTGGCCGAAACACCACAATTTTTCGATCGAACTATATGTTCCCCGCGAACACTCATTTCTACGAAAAAGGGATGAAACTCTGGGAGGGGCTGGAACAGGATTTCAACTTCAACGCCATGGTGTCCCAACGGGGCGTGATCAATCTGTTCCACTCCGACCCGCAACGGGATGCTTTTGCCCGGCGTGGTAATGCAATGCGGTTGGCCGGTGTTGATGCGGAGTTTTTATCACCGGACCAGTTGAAAGAAATGGTGCCAATCCTCGATTTCAAAAACGCCCGTTTCCCCATTCAGGGCGGGTTGATGCAACGGCGCGGCGGAACAATCCGTCACGATGCGGTTGCTTGGGGTTTTGCGCGGGGGGCGGACAGCCGCGGCGTTGATATTATTCAAAATTGCGAAGTTAAAGACATCGTCATTGAAGGTGGTGCCGCCGTTGCTGTTGAAACCAGCCGGGGTAAAATTCGTGGCAAGAAAGTTGCCATGGCGGTCGCCGGTCACACGTCACAAATTGCCGCGATGGCGGGGATCAAACTCCCGATTGAAAGTCATGTGCTGCAGGCTTTTGTGTCGGAAGGGATCAAGCCCCTCATCGATACGGTTGTGACATTTGGCGCGGGGCATTTTTACATCAGCCAGTCGGATAAAGGTGGGCTTGTATTTGGCGGTGATCTCGACGGGTATAATTCCTATGCCCAGCGGGGAAACCTGCCGATGATGGAACACGTTATGGCCGGCGGCATGGCGATTATGCCGGCGATTGGCCGCGTGCGCCTGCTGCGCCACTGGGGCGGGATCATGGATATGAGTTTCGACGGCTCACCGTTTATCTGCAAAACCGGTGTCGACAAGCTCTATCTCAATGGCGGCTGGTGCTACGGCGGGTTCAAGGCCACGCCCGCATCGGGCTGGTGTTATGCTCATACGATTGCAAAGGATGAACCGCATCCGCTCAACAAGGACTTCACCATTGAGCGGTTCCGCGAAGGACGCATGATTGACGAAAAGGGCGTTGGCCCTAACCCTTGGATACAATAGGAGGCGGCGATGCACAGAATTGACTGCCCCTGGTGTGGCGAACGCGATGAAGTTGAATTTCAGTATCAGGGCGATGCTACAAAAGTGCGCCCGAAACCGGACGCCAGCGAAGACGCGTTTTTCGATTATACCTATCAAAGGGACAATCCAAAAGGTTGGCATACGGAGTGGTGGCACCATGTTGGTGGATGTCGCCAATGGGTAAAAGTTGTGCGCAACACGCTGACGCACGAGGTTCACAAGACCGGCGGCCCTCAATCGAAATTGCCTCTGCCTAGGCGTAAAGCGGAGGGTGGCTTATGACCGGCATCAACCGGCTGTCGATGGGCGGCACCCGTATTAATCGCTCAAAACAGATTAACTTCACCTTTGATGGGAAATCCTATTCCGGATTTGAGGGGGATACACTTGCTTCCGCATTGCTGGCGCATGGTGTGACTTTGATGGGGCGGTCTTTTAAATACCACCGTCCCCGCGGGTGCTTAACCGCTGGTTCGGAAGAGCCCAATGCGATCGTCGAACTGCGTATTGGCGTACGGCGGGAACCCAATACGCGGGCAACGATTGCTGAATTATACGACGGGCTGGAAGCATCATCCCAAAACCGCTGGCCTTCGCTGAAGTTTGATGTGCAATCGGTGAACCAATTGCTTTCGCCGTGGCTGACGGCGGGGTTTTACTACAAGACATTCATGTGGCCGGCAAAATTCTGGGAGCCGATTTACGAGAAGATTATCCGTAGATCAGCGGGCCTCGGTCGCGCGGCTGTTGAAGCCGACCCGGACACATATGAACATTCCCACGCCCATTGTGACGTTTTGGTCGTCGGTGCCGGACCCGCCGGATTGGCCGCCGCATTGAGTGCTGCGCACACGGGCGCGCGGGTGATGTTGATGGAAGAACAGGCCGCCGCCGGTGGCATGGTCTCAACCTTGCTCGACGAAATTGATGGCATGCCCGCGAGCGAATGGGTCGATTCTGCCATGGCAGAACTCGCCGCTATGTCGAATGTAACCATTATGACCCGGACAACCGTTTTTGGTTATTACGATCATAACGTTTTGGCGGCGCTCGAACGGGTTAATGATCACGTCAGCACGCCGCAAGAAAACCAACCGCGTCAACGCATGTGGACGATACGGGCCAAAGAAGTTGTGCTCGCCTGTGGTTCCCACGAACGGGCGCTGACTTTTGATAACAACGACATGCCAGGCGTTATGTTGTCATGTGCTGTTCGTGCATTTGTCGAACGATTTGGCGTCACTCCCGGTAAGCGGGTCGTTATTTGTACCAATAATGATGACGGTTACAAAACCGCTCTTGCCCTGAATATGGCGGGTGTGGATGTCGCGCTGGTTGCAGACGCCCGTATTGGTTCCATCCCCGCTGCCAATGAGGTTCGCGCCAAAGGAATTCGGGTCGAAACAGGGATGCTGCCACAAAAGGCCCACGGGGCTCACACGACCTCCGCCCTGTCTCTCCAACGGGCTGACGGTTCCTTTGTTGAAAAGATCGATTGCGATTGTATTGCCGTATCCGGCGGATATTCGCCGGACGTACATCTTGTCTCCCAAACTGGCGTTGCGCCTTTGTGGGATGATGAACTTCTCGGTTTTGTACCTGACATACCAAAGCGCCGTGAGCGCTCTGCCGGTGCCGGGAAAGGGTCGTTTAATCTATCCGCCTGTCTTACCGATGGCCATGACGCCGGCCTTGATGCGGTAAAAGCTGCGGGCTTGAAAAGCGGGAAAGCATCGGCAGCGCCAAAGGCGAGTCGCGTTGAAATGACGCCACCACTCGCCGTCTGGCGTTGCCCGGGTAACGGCAAGGCATTTGTAGATTTCCAGAATGATGTCACGGCAAAAGACATTCACCTTGCCCATCAGGAAGGCTTTAAATCTGTCGAACATGCCAAACGCTATACGACGCTGGGCATGGCGACCGATCAGGGTAAAACATCCAATGTTACCGGCATTGCGCTTCTCGCAACAGCCCGTGGGGAAGCGATACCAGATGTCGGAACAACCCGTTTCCGTCCGCCTTATTCTCCCGTCGCGATTGGTGCTTTTGCCGGCCATGAACGGGGTATGGAATTCCAACCTGTCCGCCGCACTGCCATACATGAATGTGGCGAGAAACTTGGGGCAGTGTTTGTTGAGACGGGTCAATGGCTGCGCCCTCAATATTACCCCAAACCCGGCGAAGGGGTTATGGAAGCGATTTATCGCGAATCCAAACAGGTGCGTGAGACCGCAGGTATTTGCGATGTTTCAACGCTGGGTAAAATAGAAATTTTTGGCGAGGACGCGGGAGAATTTTTAAACCGCCTCTACATAAACGGCTGGAAAATGCTGGCTCCGGGCAAGGCCCGTTACGGGTTGATGTTGCGCGAGGACGGTTATGTATTTGACGATGGCACCACGTCAAGGTTGGCAGACGATCATTATTTTATGACGACAACAACCGCGAACGCTGCTCGCGTGCTGGCTCATATGGAGCATGCATCGCAGGTGTTATGGCCGGATCTTGATGTTCAGTTCTGCTCCGCAACTGAACAATGGTGCGGTGTTGCCGTTGCCGGTCCCAATGCGCGGAAAATTCTGCAGGCGGCCTTTTATGATGATTTGGATATGTCGGATGAAGCATTGCCTTTCATGGGTGTTCGGACGTTCACCTGGGGCGGAACTACGGCCCGCATATTCCGCATAAGCTTTTCGGGCGAACTGGCCTTTGAAGTTAATGTCCCATGGTCCATGGGCGAGGGCATGTGGAATGCAATCTGGGAAGCGGGGCAAGACCATGGGTTGATTCCCTATGGTACGGAAGCTCTCTCCGTCTTGCGCATTGAGAAAGGCCACGTTGCCGGGAACGAGTTGGACGGGCGTACCACCGCTGCTGACATGGGCCTTGGAAAGATGATGTCTTACAAGAAACCGTTCATCGGGCAAAAGATGGCCGCTCGTGAAGGCATGGTTGATGCCGGTCGCGCGACACTCGTTGGCTTGAAATTAAAAGAGACCGAAGGCCGGTTGCGTGGTGGTGCTCATCTGGTGGTCGATAAGGACAACGCCAATGCGGAAACCAGCCTTGGGTGGGTAACGTCGGTTTGCTACAGCCCGGCCGTTGGATGCTGGATTGGCCTTGCCTATCTCAAGGGCGGGCTTGGAAAATTCGAAGGCCAGACCCTTTATGCGGTAAACCCGCTTTACGATGAAGCGCCTGCGGTTGAAGTGTGCTCTGCACATTTCTTCGATCCCAAAGGAGAACGGTTGAATGGCTGACTTTGCGGCAATCCACCCGTTGGGTGATCTTGATCAATTACAGGGCGATGGAGGTGAAGGCATATCCCTGACCGTTGTTCACGGGTTTCAATCCGCGCAAGTTTTCGCTGTTAGCGGAAAAGAATCAGCACTTGCAAATAAATTGAAGCTCGGCACTACACCGGGTGTTGCAACAGATTCCCGAACGATGACGGCGCTGCCGGTATCTCCGGGGCAATGGATGGTGTTTTCCAAGAAACAAGACGGTGCATTCGTTTCCATGCTCGCAAAAAAATCGAATGGTTTGGGTCATGTGTCCGAGCAGAGCGATAGCCGTATCTGTGTTCGAGTTTCAGGGCCGCAGGCACGTGAACTAATGAGCCGTGGCTGCCGCCTGGACCTTCATAAAAGTAAGGCTGGAAAAGGTTTTTGCGCTCAAACACCGACAGCCCAAGTTGGTGTTCTGTTACATCAGGTCGATGACGCCGCCGTTTATGACCTGTATGTCTATAGTGGTTTTGCCCGTTCCTTCTGGCACTGGATTACCCATACGGCCGAGCAATTTGGATATAGAGTCAATTCGCTACGGCTATAGATTTAGATTTGCCCTTAATCTTGGTGCTGCCTGTGGGTTAAACCAATAGAACGTCGAAATTGGTTCACAAAAGGTTCAAATCGGTATGTTTTTGGATTGCTTTTGACCGGCAGTTAGCCAATACTTGGCTGTACGCGTAATCGGGAGGATCGGCGGGACTGAACCCGCCACTGATTGCGTCAACAAACAACGGTTCAATTGAGCCGAATAGGGAGTTATCATGGTCAAGAAGTCATTGAAATTGGGTGTTGCACTTGCAGCATCGATCGCCTTTACGGCGCCAGTATTTGCAAAAGATTCAAGTAAACCAATCAAAATTCCAACCCATAACTGGTCCAGCCAGGTTGTGATGGCTTATGTCATCGGCGGGATTTTTGAGAGCATGGGCAACAACGTGGAATACGTGTCCTCAGACTCACAGGCGGTATATGAAGCCATCCGTAATGGAGATGTGACATTATCACACGAAGTTTGGCAGTCCACATTCGGCGCTTCATTTTATAATGCAATGGCCAAAGGCGGCGTTATCGACGCTGGTACACATGAAGCTGCCACACTCGAAGAAATGGGCGTTCCTGGATACGTCATCGAGAACAACCTCTGCCCAGGCCTGCCAAACTGGGAAGCATTGAAAAACTGTCCGGAAGTTTTCGCCACACCTGACTCTGGCGGCAAGGGCCGTTGGCTCGAAGGCCCGCAAAGCTGGCACGGTGACTTGATGCCTGTACGTCTTGAGGCCCTCGGCCTTGGCGACAAATACACCGTTAAATTTGCCGGTTCTGCGGATGCTATCTGGGCTGAACTCGCTTCTGCCAAGAAAGAAAACCGCGGTATCATCACCTTTAACTGGTCACCGAACTTTACCGATGCGGACGGTTTCGTCTTCCTTGAATTCCCAGAATTCAAGCCCGGTTGCCGTAAGGCTGACGGTGGTGACGGATCTTGCGGATCGCCAAAAGGTTGGTTGAAAAAAGCGGCGAACTACCAGTTCCCGAAAACACACCCGGCTGCATATACTGCGTTCAGCAAATTGTCTTTCTCAACAAAACAGATTGGCCAAATGGCGGCTCTCGTTGATGTTGACAAATTGAGCCACCAGGATGCTGCCAAAAAATGGTTGGCGGACAATGAAGCTGTCTGGAAAGCTTTCGTAGAATAAGCAAATTTGAGGTGATGCGAGGGCGACATCACCGCCAAATTAAATTTGCTTGAAATTGGACCTCCCCCTCGACAAAATGTCTGGGGGGAGGTTTTTTATGAATACACCACATAAAACACCACCAGTTAACTTTGGTGCAGGGACATAAAGAATGAACGATCAGTCGCCGGTTATTAAGTGCGAATCCGTTTACAAGATTTTCGGTGAGGCCACCGCAAAACTGTTACAGGAATCAAATGGCGCAATAGACGTTGAAAAATTTAAAGCCGAGGGCTGTATTTTTGGGGTCAACAGCGCGTCCTTTGAGGTTCATAAAGGCGAGATGCTGGTTGTCATGGGATTGTCCGGGTCCGGTAAATCAACGCTGCTGCGTTGCATTTCGAAATTGACGGATACCACTGCGGGCAAGATATTTATCGATGGCGAAGATCTGCTCGCCATGAAGCCAAAAGAACTCATCGAATTACGCCGTAACAAAATGGGCATGGTGTTCCAGAGTTTCGCGCTTTTGCCGCATAAGACCGTTCTGGAAAACATTGCGTTTCCTCTGCAAGTCAAAGGGCAAAGCACAAAAGAAAGTGTCGAGCGGGCAGCCGCCATGATTGATCTTGTTGATCTCTCCGGCCGCGAAAATTATTATCCAAGGCAATTGTCTGGCGGCCAACAACAGCGCGTCGGAATTGCCCGTTCTCTCGCGGTAGAACCGGATATCTGGTTTCTCGATGAACCGTTTTCCGCACTCGACCCATTGATCCGGCGGGAGATGCAGGATGAATTCCTGCGCCTGCAGGCCATGCTGCAAAAAACAATTCTCTTTGTCACTCACGATTTCGACGAAGCACTGAGATTGGCCGATCGGATCGCGATTATGAAGGATGGGGTCATTGAGCAAATAGACACTCCCGCGAATATTGTATTGAATCCGGCAACGGAATATGTGGCCAAATTCACCAATGACGTTCCCCGTGAAAAAGTGCTGAGTTGTGTAAACCTGATGGAAAAAGCGGGTAAGGGCGTAAAAGTCAGCTCCGTGCGGGTTTCCAAAGATGCGATTATTGAAACGGTCGCTGAGGCCATTTTGAATGAGACAAAACCGGTGCCGGTTGTCGATGAAAATGACAAAATGGTTGGAGTGCTCAACCATAAATCAATCATCCACACCCTGTTTGGCAAAGATGAATCGGCTTGAACAAATAAGAAAGGAGGCGCGATATGGTTGAGTTGTCGAAACTGTCGAGACCGCTGCAGTTCGCGCTTCTCGTTGGAATTTTTCTCGTCCTGTGCTTCACCATTCCCGCGTCCGATGGGAATTATCTTTGGCGTCTTCCGTCATTGATTGCCGGTTGGCCTGCGGCTTTAAACGGCTCTGTTGAATATATGATGTTTGAGTGGTTTCCGATTGAAACCTATAATCCTGACATTGAAGATTACGAAGAATCAGCCTTCCTTAAGGAAATCACGCGATCATTTTCTGGTTTCATCCTGTTCGGAATTCAATTCATCCGTGAATTACTCCTGGGGGGCGTTAAAACCATTGTTGCGTTTACCAGCTGGGACTTTGTAAGTGAAAACGAATGGGCGGTATGGCCCGCCTTGCCGTGGACTGTCGTTGTCGCCGGTTCAATGGTTTTGGGATACGCATTGAATGGTAAAGGTCTCGCGATCTTCGTTGGGGCAGCGCTGGCTTACATTGGTATATTTGGCCAATGGGTGCCTGCGATGGAGACATTGTCCTTCGTGCTGATTGCGGCACCCGTCTCCGTCCTGCTCGGTGTAGCCTTTGGCATTTGGGCTTATAAAAGCAAAACGACTGAAGCGGTCTTAATGCCTCTTTTGAATGTCGCGCAAACGATGCCGCATTTTTCCTACCTTGTGCCGGTGACTGTTTTCTTCGGTCTGGGTGATCATGCGGGCGCAATCGCCACAATTATTTTTGCTACACCGCCGATGGTTCGTTTGACCTTGCTTGGATTAAAGGGCGTTTCCCCTGAAGTTCAGGAGGCTGGTGTCATGAACGGTTGCAACAAGTTCCAGCTCCTGTTCAAGGTCATGCTTCCAAGTGCGCGACAAAATATTCTTGTCGGCGTCAACCAGGTGATTATGCAATGTCTCGCCATGGCTGTGATCGCCTCACTGATTGGCGCGAAAGGTCTGGGTTTTAATCTCCTTTTGGCACTAAACCAGCTTCGTGTTGGTCAGGCGTTGGAGCTTGGAATTTGCATTGTCTTGATCGCGATTACATTGGACAAACTGTCGCTTAGCTGGGCGAACAAGCAGATTGATTATTTTGCGGATCACGGGTTCGTTGAACGTCATAAATACAGTTTGATCGTGCTCGGTTTTTTGGGCGTGGGCATTGTCCTTGCTTATTTGGGAACATTTATCTTCGGCGATAAGATCAATTATTTTTACCTCATTCCTCACAACAAAGGCATCACCACGGAATGGTTCTGGCAAGCGGGTGTGGACTGGATGGTGGACACCTGGCAGCCACCAATCAAGCTTTTTACCGCCTGGCTGTTCGTCAATTTCCTGACCCCGATGAAGAACGCTTATCTGGCCATGCCGGTGCTGGCGACGTTCGTCCTGTTCATGGGTATAGGATACATCGTTGGTGGAATACGCTCTGCGCTGACCGTAGGTGCATTCACCCTGTTTCTCGCACTCACCGAATGGTGGGACAGGGCGTTGATAACGCTTTATATGGCGACGGTCGGCGTCGTTATCTCGGTGATCATTGGCACGAGCATGGGTGTGTTATGCGCGCAAAATGAACGGGCAACGAATGTCGCGCTTCGCATCTGCGATACGCTTCAAACATTCCCGTCATTTATCTATCTAATTCCGGTGATGATGCTTTTTGGCGTCAATGATTCTGCTGTCCTGATTGCCGTTATTATCTATGCAACGATTCCTGCTTTGCGATACACAGTCGAAGGGTTAATCAATGTACCGCAAGCCTTGCAAGATGCAGGTTCCATGTCCGGGGTCAATCGGACACAACGGTTGTTGAATATTGAGATACCGCTTGCCATACCGCATATGATGTTGGGCATAAACCAGACAGTTATTTTCGCTCTGTTCATGGTGATGATCGGCGCATTGATCGCAACGGATGATCTGGGTCAATTGATTCTGAAATCCCTGTCGGATCAAAACGGTATCGGTAATGGATTGATGCTCGGCCTTTGCGTCGCCTTCATCGGGCTGGCCGTTGATCATATTATTCAAACCTGGGCAAAAGATCGCCGTGCGGCGCTGGGGCTTGGCTGATTGGTCCTGAAATTTACCATTCAAGAGCAGACAAAAATTTGGGAATGGAATTGGGGTGTAAAACTGGACAAATTTAGAGAACCTATTCGCAGAATATCAGTCGCAGCGATCCGCAATATCAACCTTTAAAATAAAACATACTGGCAGGGATCATATGCCTTGCTGATCATTGTCCGGCCTCGTCGAGAGCGGCCTTCAGTTCCGCAATGCTACGATACTCGTGATGATAGTAAAATGAGCCACCTCCACCAAGGCGAACAGCGGCGAAAAAGCTTCGTGATATTATAAATCCGCCAATTTTTGTAAGGAGTCCTCGATCTTTAAGGTCATGTTTCATTGCAGCCAGGAACTTATCATCATAGGTTTTACGATGGGCTTTTGTGTGCCCGACCCAATATCCGAAGTCGTGGTGCTTCCATGAAGCATCCTTAAAGAACCAAGATGATTGCTTTGTAATAAAGGCGCGTAAAAATGCTGGAAACCACGACGGACCAACACCATTGCCAAACCTCTTTTGAAAATCAGGTGACAAATCGTTCCAGCGTGGTCTGACGTTTGTACCCATAACAACCTCCCAGATGCCCTCCATACAATTGAGCAGGAAATATGTAAGTTGGCAATAAACACCGGTCATACACAGTATTAAATCAATCACTCGATCTTCATATATTGAAATAACGCCTACTGTGATTTCTAATCAGTATGTTTAGTTTATGAATACATATTTATTTATGTTGGTAACGTGGTTTCAAATCACAACTTATTTAGAGTATTCTGATCGAACCAATGAAGTGATTTATCGGTTTTGACTGCGCGCGCTGATGCATAGATTATAATTCATCAGCGAGTATTTTTGAAATGAGTCATCAGGCGGAGAATCTTGCATGCGAATCTTTGGATTCCAGCATATTGAATGCGAGCATCCTGGCTCACTTCGTACATATTTGAAGGAAGATGGTATCGAGTGGGATGCAGTTCAGCTTGATGCGGGCGAACCGATACCTGAATTAGAGCCCTATGATGCTCTTTGGGTCATGGGCGGCCCTATGGATGTCTGGGACGTGGAAGAGTATCCATGGTTGATCGATGAGAAGCACGCTATCCGTAAATGGGTCCGCAATCTCGAACGTCCGTATCTTGGGTTGTGCCTTGGTCATCAACTGCTGGCAGATGCGCTTGGTGGATCCTGTGGGCCTGCAAGGCCACCCGAAATTGGCATATTAGAAATTGAGTTGACGCGGGAAGGGCAGCAGGACCGGGTATTTGGAGGGCTTCCAATACGTCAAAAATGCCTCCAGTGGCATTCTGTAGAAGTTACGCAGCTTCCCGAAGGCGCAAGTGTACTGGTGTCATCTAACGCGTGTTTGGTTCAAGCCATGCGTGTTGGAACAAACGCGTGGTCGGCACCGTATCACGTTGAATTGGAGCACGATACAATATCTAATTGGGGTGTTGTGCCAGCTTATGCGCAAGCGCTGGAAAACGCGCTGGGCGAGGGGCATTGCAGCGTATGAACACTGATGCAGCAAAAGCCATGGATGAATTCTCAAGGGTCTCACTGCAGCTCTACGCGGGTTTCATGCGGGCAATAGCCTCCGGTTAACTCCGCGGACGTTCCTTTTTCGGATCGTAATGGGGGAATGAGACCACGGTTGCGGGCAGCCGTTTCATGTGGCCGTCCAGTTTGCCGACCTCAACTTTTGTGCCCGGTTCCGCATGGACGATATTGACCCGCGCGAGCGCGATGTTCTTTTTGAGAACCGGTGATTTCATCCCGCTTGTGACTTCGCCGATTTGAGCTCTACCAATGTGAATGCAGTCGCCATTGCCGGCCAGTTCCTGACCATCCATCTCAAGCCCCACAAGTTTTTTCTGCGGGTGGGCTTTACGCTCAATCAATGCGGCCTTGCCGATAAAATCATCTTCTTTTGTCTTGAGCGGAACGGTGAAGCCGATACCCGCTTCATATGGGTCGGTGGTATCATCGAATTCATTGTCTTTGAAGATTAGCCCGGCCTCAATCCGCAACCAGTCGAGTGCTTCAAGCCCAAGCGGTTTTAAACCGTGGGGCTGGCCCGCGTCCCAAACCGCATCGAATACCGTTTCGGCATCTTTTGGATGGCAGAATACTTCATAACCCAATTCGCCCGAATATCCGGTCCGGGAAACAACAACCGGTGCCCCCTGATAATCACCGATACGGCCAACTGTAAACCGGAACCAGTCAATCTCTCCAACTTCAACGCGATCCGGCGGTGTCCAGATGATGTCTTTGAGAAAATCGCGGCTTTTCGGCCCTTGCACGGCAATATTGTGCATCTGATCGGTGGACGAGCGCACCCAGGCTTTCAGTCCAAGCTTCTCGGCCTGTTCCCGCATCCAAATGCCGGAAACATCCGACCCGCCAATCCAGCGGAAGTTCTCTGGCCCAAGGCGGTAGACTGTGCCGTCGTCCACCATGCCGCCGTGTTCGTAACACATGGCGGTATAGACCACATGGCCATCTGAAAGCTTGCGGATATTGCGGGTGACGCAATAATTCAACAGGGCTTCCGCGTCCGGACCGGTGACCTCAAATTTGCGCAAGGGGGAGAGATCCATCACCACCGCGGCTTCCCGCGCCGCCCAATACTCTTCGGTGGGACCGTCGTTGTTAAACCGGTTTGGTAACCAATAGCCGTTGTATTCGGTAAAATCGCGGGTGTGTTTTGCAAAGGATGAATGGAAGGCGGTTTCTTTGGTGAGAACCGCGTCGGCTTCTGGGGTCATGCGAAAGGCCGTTGCTCGTTTGAAGGTTTCGTTTGCGCCGTAGACGCGTACGTGAATGTCAGTGGGGTTCCAGCCGTTTGCGGCATCAATGTCGCAAGGGCAGGCGGAGGCGACGCAGATCAGATCGGTCAGCGCGCGCATCATGACGTAATCGCCGGGGCGGGACCATGGTTCGTCAAAATAGATCTGATTGGCGGCGTCAATATTTGTGTTGTAAAAATAGTTCAGCGCTTCCCAGCCGCGCCGTTTGCGAATATCGAATTCATCCAGCACGAGATTGAAATTATCCGTACAATTGACGTGGCCGGGATAACCCATTTCATCGTAGTATTTGGAATTACAAGCGGTCATGAACACGTCGTGTCGCCCGCAGGTGTCCTGAATGACTTCGACCAACGGTTCCATTTCCCCGTCAAACGCTTTGGCGGGAATGCCGGGAATGGGATTGATCAGGCCGAGCAGAGATCGGGTAATTGTGGGATCGAGGGCTAATTCATTACCGGCATCAAGCTTACGCCGTGCGAAGGCTTGAAAATCGGAACATTGGCGCCCGTCGACATCGATAATCTGAATGTATTCACCGGCATTGACTGTAAAACTTTTTGCGGTGGCCTTATCGATATGGATTTCCTGAACGGGGTCAGCCAGGGGCTCTGGCAGGCGCATCTTATGCGGTTTGTGGATCGTTGTGCGGTGGATCAGCACTTCAATTGAGGTTGGGGAATTCTGAATTTCGAAATCCATGGCACCGCCCGGGGCGGCGATGATCAATATCCCGTCGTTTTCTGTATCAAGCTCCGCCCGGTCACCTGCGGGTGAGGCTGATCCGAACAGTCTGACGGACTTTATTTTGGACAGATCAACATTGCGCCTTTCAAGGCTGGTGCGGGCGCGTTTGGCGCTGTCATCGCCTCCGGACAAGATGGCTTTTAACCCAGCCGCGTCGCTGTCAGCGCGCCGGTTTATAATGGCGTCGTTGAATTTACCGTTTGCACCGATACCGATGAGTTCGCAGGGCTGACAGCCTTCAATATCAACCACTTCAATACAGTCGCCGGTTTCCACGTCAAGGGTCACGGACCCTCCACCCTCAACGACATACCGCTCTGTTCCGGGCGGTAATGACGGTATTCCAGGTCTCAGGATTATCGATGGGGATGGCGGCGCGTTAATAAGCCCGGCAAATTGAGTCATCGCATTCTTCTCAATTCAAAATTCGTCCGCTAGTTTAATGCCCTTCTGGAACCAAGATCAATAGAAAAGGTTGTGATTGGACTAAAATTGGTAGGTAATTGGGTCGCCTTTCTTTGACGCGTCATGAAGAAGCAGTCTCGACTAATCGTAGTATGAACGATGTTGATAATTAAGGATTACACTAGTCGTGCGAACACCTTGCATCACCCGGTCGATTTTGCCTTTTGCCAGTCCTTTGTCCACTGATCGCGCTTTTTGTTGGTTACACCGCCTAATGTTGTCAGTGCTTCGCGTAATCGTTCGCGGCAAATATCTCGCCCCAACAAATCCATGGACTGGAAGAGGGGGAGCGAGCGTTCTGACCCGGAAATCGTGATAAAGAAATGGCGCAACATGTCTTTCAATTTCACGTCGGCGACAACTGCCACTTGCCGCAGTGCGCTTTCAATCGATGAGTCGGACCAATCCTGCAATTCATCCAGGCCGGCAGAAGCGAGGAACAGGGCGTAGATAACCTGTTCCTGCGAAAGTTTGCCATTCAATAATTGTTCTTCGGTCAATCCCAGTGTGCCGGAGAACAGGAAGCTTGTCAGGCCGCCGAGATCGCTCAGTTTGGATATTCTCGATTGAGCAAGATCAGCCACAGATTTGAGATAAGTTTCGTTTAACGCCCATTGCTGAACCGACTGCGCGAATTGTGATGAAGACATGTTCTCGCGAATATATTTGCCGTTAATCCAGTCCAGCTTAACCTTATCAAACACCGGTCCGGTTAAGGGGATATTTGAGATATCGAATTGCTCGGTCAGGCCTTCAAGGTCGTAGAGCACGTCCCCGTCGGGCGTGGAGGTCGCGCTGAGACCGAGGAAATTGAGGAGAGCCGTTGGCAGGAAACCCATGCGTTGATAGAATAGGACGCCGGTTGGGTTTTTGCGCTTCGATAATTTGCTCTTGTCGGGATTGCGCAACAGCGGAAGATGGAAAATCTGCGGCATTTCCCAACCGAAATATTTATAGAGCAATTGGTGTTTGGGTGCAGAAGGTATCCATTCTTCACCTCGCATAATATGGGTAATGCCCATGAGGTGGTCATCGACCACATTGGCCATATGATAGGTTGGCATGCCGTCCGACTTCATCAGAATCTGCATATCAATGCTCTGCCAGGGAAACTCGATCTCGCCCCTGGCCATATCTGTGATCGTGCAGGTGCCGGAATCCGGTACGCTCATGCGGACAACATAAGAGAGCCCATCATCGAGGTTTTGCTGTATCTGTTCTTCGGTCAAATGAACGCAATATCCGTCATAACGGGTGATTTGTCCGGCTGCTCGCTGTCCGGCGCGCATGGCGTCGAGCCGCTCGGTGGTACAGAAACATCGAAAAGCGTTGCCGTCCTTGATGAGCTTGTCGCAATGTTCGGCGTATATATCCGACCGTTCACTTTGACGGTAGGGGCCGCAATCTCCGCCAATATCAGGCCCTTCGTCCCAGGTCAGGCCGAGCCATTTCAGCGATTCAAAGATGACTGTTTCTGATGCGGATGTGCTGCGCGCGCGGTCTGTATCTTCAATACGCAGGATAAACTCGCCGCCATGTTTCTTGGCGAACATATAGTTCATCAACGCCACATAAGCGGTGCCTACGTGAGGGTCGCCGGTGGGCGATGGCGCTACGCGGGTTCTCACAGTCATAACGGGCATTCCTTCACGGCGCGTATGGGCATCAGGCTATAACTGCACCCCGATCACTCACGGTGAGGTGGCGGTGTTATGTGATGCGTAGATTAGCGTTGTTGCAATGTGATCTAAAGCAACTTGAACTTGCCCACTACTATAACCTGATTGGCATTCCCGCAACGCCGAAAACCAGTCTTTTTAGGGAATGTATCTTGATCGTTGCGGGAAAACGATGCCAGATGCGGCAAACATATGCCGCCCTGCTTTTGAAAGTACACCACAATGACTGACGCCTTTATCTGCGATTATATTCGGACCCCCATCGGTCGTTTTGGCGGCTCACTTTCACGCGTTCGTGCAGATGATCTTGGTGCACTTCCGCTCAAAGCCTTGATGGAGCGCAATGGCGGCGTCGACTGGGAGGCGGTGGATGATCTGATCTATGGATGCGCCAATCAGGCAGGTGAAGACAACCGTAACGTTGGCCGAATGTCACTTTTGCTTGCAGGCCTGCCCCAATCCATTCCCGCGATAACCATCAACAGGTTGTGCGGATCAGGCCTGAATGCAGTTATCGATGCGGCACGGGCCGTTAAGTGTGACGAAGCCGAGGTCGTGATTGCTGGCGGTGTTGAAAGCATGTCTCGATCGCCCTTCGTGATGCCAAAAGCAACGAGTGCATTTTCTCGCAATGTAGAACTTTA
This sequence comes from uncultured Rhizobiaceae bacterium, assembly GCA_951813045.1. Classification (GTDB taxonomy): domain Bacteria; phylum Pseudomonadota; class Alphaproteobacteria; order Rhizobiales; family Rhizobiaceae; genus Pseudahrensia. Next base: position 3,265,427 of record CATOTF010000002.1, on the reverse strand, counting down.
CGACACTACGATGGGTTGGCGGTTTGTGAACCCGGTTTTGAAGAAACAATATGGTGTCGATTCCATGCCGGAAACCGGGGAGAATGTTGCCGAACAATTTGGCGTATCCCGTAAAGATCAAGATGCATTTGCACTGAGATCGCAGGAAAAGGCAGCGTCCGCACAAGCTAGCGGTCGGTTGGCAAAAGAGATCACACCAGTCTCTATCAAGCAGCGAAAGGGTGATCCCATTACCTTTGACCGGGATGAACATCCTCGCCAAACCTCGATGGAAAAATTGGGTGCGCTACCCACGCCATTTCGTGAAAATGGCACAGTAACTGCGGGAAATGCGTCTGGGATTAACGATGGTGCTGCTGCGTTGATTATTGCTTCTGAAGCGGGAGCCAAGAAACATGGGCTTACTCCAATCGCCCGCATTATAGGAGGTGCCACAGCTGGGGTTGAGCCTCGTATCATGGGAATTGGCCCGGCACCCGCAACGCAAAAGCTTTGCGACCGGCTTGGAATCAAGCCCGATGATTTCGATGTCCTGGAGTTGAACGAAGCGTTTGCCTCACAAGGTATTGCTGTGTTGCAGGAACTGGGTCTCGATGAAGCGGCACCTCATATCAATCCGAACGGCGGTGCCATTGCGCTTGGCCATCCCCTTGGTATGTCCGGTGCGCGCATTACGGGCACTGCAGCACTGCAACTTCATGAAACTGGTGGCAAGTTGGCGCTGGCAACCATGTGTATCGGCGTTGGTCAAGGCATCGCTGTCGCACTTGAACGGGTTTGACGCGTGACCAAAAAAACTCGCACACAGGTCTGTATCATCGGTGGCGGGCCGTCCGGTCTGCTGCTGTCGCAATTGCTCCATACGCGCGGTATTGAGAGCATCGTTCTTGAACGTACGACACGGGATTACGTTTTGTCGCGCATTCGTGCCGGTGTTCTTGAACAAGGGTTTCTAAGCCTGATGGAAGAGGCCGGTGTTGGTCAACGTATGCGCGAGCAAGGCCTGCCCCACAATGGTGTTTCGATTTCCTATGGAGATGAAAAATTCCGTATTGATTTTGATAAACATGCGGGAAATCCGGTTATGGTCTACGGACAAACGGAGGTTACCCGTGACCTTTATGATGCTCGTGAGCAGGTTGGTGGGGCGCTTGAATTTAACGTTGAAAATGTCACCATCGTGGACGCGCAAATGGACAGGCCGCGCGTAACCTATCTCGTGAAAGGCGAGCATCAGGAAATTCAGTGTGATTTTGTCGCTGGTTGTGATGGCTTCCACGGAGTGTCTCGCAAAACCATTCCCGATAACATACGTAAGGAGTATGAAAAAGTCTATCCTTTTGGTTGGCTTGGAATTTTGTCGGAAACACCGCCGGTGGACCATGAATTGATCTACGCGAACTCGGAACGCGGGTTTGCTTTATGTTCTATGCGCAACGAAAATTTAAGCCGCTATTACATTCAGTGCAGCACGCTAGATAAGGTTGAGAACTGGTCGGATACCGATTTTTGGGATGAACTTAAAAAGCGTATTCCCCGTGAAACTGCTCAAAAACTCATCACAGGCTCCTCCATTGAAAAGTCGATTGCACCACTGCGGTCGTTCATCACAGAGCCGATGCGTTGGGGTAATCTCTTTTTGTGTGGAGATGCTGCCCATATTGTGCCGCCAACGGGAGCAAAAGGGCTCAATACAGCGGCGTCTGACGTGTATTATCTTTATAACGGTCTGCGCCAGTTCTATGAGAACAACGATAGCGAAGGGATAAATCGCTACGCGCAAAATGCGATGGCGCGAGTGTGGAAAGTTCAACGTTTTAGCTGGTGGTTCTCATCACTGATGCATCGGTTTCCCGACCAAAGTGAATTTGACCATAAGATGCAGATTGCTGAATTGGAGTTTTTGCATTCCAACGAAGCAGCCCAGAAGGCCATGGCGCAGAATTATGTTGGATTACCATATTGAAGTTTTGACCGGTCTTCGTCGGCCTCATTCGGTTATCTGATCATAGGCCAGCGCCGCGACGACATGGACACGATGATGATCTCCGCCATTTAACGCGGTGTGGTAACCACGGGTGTCGGTAAAATAAACTGAGCCGTCAGCTGGTAAATGGGTGACATGGTGGTTGACCACAAACAGTGAGCCGGGGTTGGTGATGACCGGAATATGGAGCCGTGGTTCCGGGTCCCGGTGCCATGAATTACAATTATAGAGGCCTTTGGAAAGGATGCGGGTTCGCCCGATGGGGAAACGTTTTGAGAGTTCATGGTGGACCTCTTCAAAATAGGTTCCGTTGAACTTCGGATTGAATTCACTAAACTGCGCTTCATCAACCAGATCTTCGCGGGGCTCTTCAACATAGCGTTCGTCCGCCCGCAGCCAGTAACGACCGGATAAGTCGTTCTCCGTCCATTCGGTTTGGCCGGGACGTTGGGTGAGGGGCAGGGCGGCAAATCCTGCGTCCTGCATGCCGCCTTGATAGCTCTCACGCTCAAGGCATGTTTCGAGGGCTTGCCGCAGTTTTACGATGTCGAACGTGAGGGCAAGCTTTTGAATGCCGGGGCCGGGTGTGAATTTGGCGACAGACGTTGTGTTAGGGCGATGAGCCATCCACGCGTTTACCGCCTGAACATCCGCATCCAGAATTTCAGGGGAAAAGCTCATGGTAATGCCTCGTTGGTTAACGGGGCTTTTTACCAAAGACCCGGATATATTCTTCCGCACCGCCTTTCGCGAGAGCTTTGGCCTGACGGACCCAGTCTTCGCGCTCAATGCGTCCTTTAAATCGAAGCTGATCGTCTACCCAAGTGCGTTCGGCTTTTTTCCATTTTGCGACCTGTTCGAACTGATATACGCCCAATCCGTTCAAAATACCTTCGATCTTGGGGCCGACGCCGGAGATCATTTTCAGATCATCAGGTTTTTTTGGCTTACGCATCTTGGGCGGTGCGTTGTCGGCTTTGGCCTGTTTGGCGTTCGATGGTTTGCTCATCGAAGCAGTTTTCGACTTTGCATTGGGAGCGACTTTCGCCCGACTACGTGCCGCAGAAAGCGGTACTGCCATTTCCACTTTAGATTGGGGGGCCGGCTTGGTTTGAGACTTTTTGCTTTTGGTTGTTGTAGAAGACTCGACTGTGGCTTCAGCGGACAACAATCCAACAGCACCTGAAGTCGCGGCCTGTTTGCCCGCTTTACTTTCAGATACTGATTTCTTTTTTCCAAGTACGATAACCGGTTCCATGCTTTTCAGGACGTCCTCAGAGAGATGACATTTCATCTGATGGCCGTTGCCGACGTCCCGCATGGGTGGAACTTCTGTTTCGCAAAGGGTTCCAGGAACCTGATGTTTGCGCGGGCAGCGGGTCTGGAACGGGCAGCCTGATGGTGGGTTGAGGGCGGATGGAATGTCACCATCCAGTACAATGTGTTTTTTCTCAACACTGGTATCCGCAATTGGAATCGCCGACAGCAGTGCCTCTGTATACGGGTGATACGGGGGTGAGAATATATCGTCCGTTGTTCCCTGTTCCACAATGTGGCCAAGGTACATCACGACAACGCGGTCGGCGATATAGCGCACCACTGACAGGTCATGGCTGATAAACAGCATGGTGGTTTTTGCTTTGCGCTGGATGTCCATGAGCAGTTCGGTGACTGCTGCTTGAACGGAAACGTCGAGCGCCGATACCGGTTCATCCGCCACGACAACCGCCGGTTGTCCGGCGAATGCGCGGGCAACGCCGATGCGTTGTTTTTGACCGCCAGAAAGTTGACGCGGCATACGCTCAGCAAAGGCGCGGGGCAGTTTTACCAGATCGAGCAATTCGAGCATACGGTTTTGACGGTCGTTTTCGCTGTTGCCGATCTGGAATTTCTCAAGCGTTCGAATGATCTGTGAACCGACCGTGTGGCTGGGGTTTAGCGTATCAAACGGATTTTGGAACACCATTTGAACTGAGGCAACTGTCTTCGGTTTCCGGTCATTAACCTCAACATCCCCAATGGAAGTCTTACCGAGTTGGATATTGCCGCTGGTGGCTGTTTCCAATCCCAGCAATACTTTTGCAAGCGTGGACTTTCCACAGCCGGATTCACCAACGATGGCGACGGTTTCGGCTTCGCGTGCCTGAAATGTTATCGATTCGTTGGCCTTGACCGTACGGGTATCCCCACCACCGAAGATCTTATTGGCGGCAACATCATAGTATTTTTTCAAATCACGAATATCGAGTACGATATCGCCAGGTTTGGCAGGGTCCTCGACCAACCGCCGCTCGGGCTCGGCATCCCAGTCGATCTCGGAAATACGATTACACCGTGACATGTGCTCGGCTTCACCTTTCACGGGATTCATGCGAACAGCTGCAGCGTTACATTTTTCCGCGTCGTAATGGGAACATCGGGGTCCAAAGTTACAACCGTGCGGGCGCTCCATCGGCAGTGGTAACTGGCCGGGGATGGAGATCAGCGGTCGTGAATTTTTGTCTGCGCCAGGCAGGGGGATGGAATTAAACAGCCCCTGGGTATAAGGGTGCCGCATGCGGTCAAAGACCTCGTGGACGGTTCCTGTCTCAACCGCCTCACCGGAATACATGACGGTAATGCGGTCGCAGGTTTCCAATATCAGGCCAAGGTTATGGGAGATGAAGAGCATGGATGTGCCGGTTTTGCGGCCCAGTTCTTTGATCAGTTGAACAATCCCCGCTTCCACTGTCACATCGAGGGCAGTTGTTGGCTCATCCAGCAGCAGCAAGTCCGGTTTTGACAAAAGCGCCATGGCGATGACAATGCGCTGTTGCTGGCCACCGGAAATCTGGTGGGGATAGGCGTCCATAACCCTTTTGGGGTCTGGCAATTTGACCGATTCCAGCATTTCTACCGAACGGTCATAGGCTTCTTTTTCAGAAACTTTTTCATGGATGAGCGGAACTTCCATGAGCTGCCGGCCAATCTTCATGGCGGGATTAAGGCTGGCCATGGGCTCCTGGTAGATCATCGCAATTTTGGAACCGCGAATATCGCGCAGTTCTTCGTGCGACATGTCACCCATGTCGCGGCCCTTGAACTTTATGGAACCTCCGACAATTTGGCCGCGGTTGCCCATATCGCGCATAATGCCGAGAGCGACGGTGGACTTGCCGCAGCCGGATTCACCCACGAGCCCCATGGTCTCTCCCGGCATGACTTTGCACGAGAAATCCATGACGGCCGGGATTTCACCGGCACGCACGAAAAATGAGATGTTCAGATCTTCAATCTCGAGGATTGGTGTGACATCTGAGTTCTTGGAATCAACCATGTCGTTCTCCTAATCCTACTTAATCTTTTAGGGATTCTTCGCGCAGGCCATCAGCCAGCAGGTTTAATCCAAGCACCATAGACATTAGCGCCAGGGCGGGCGGTAAGGCCAAATGAGGATAAAGCGAAAGCAGTTTACGACCATCATTGATGGTCGTGCCCCAATCCGGACTTTCGGGAGAAAACCCAAGGCCGAAGAAACCAAGTGTTCCCAACAGAATGGTCGTGTAGCCAATGCGCAGACAGAAATCTACGATCAGCGGCCCACGCGCATTGGGCAGTATTTCCCAAAGCATAATGTACCACGGGCGTTCACCACGGGTTTGGGCCGCGGCCACGTAATCGCGGGTTTGAATGTCAATGGTCAGGCCACGGATGATCCTGAAAACCGTTGGTGAATTCACAAACACGACTGATACGAAGATATTCAATATATTCGGACTCAGAATATTGTTGATAATCCCCAATGGATCAGCGCGGAAGACCAGTCCAAGATAGGCCCACAGCCCGATAACCAGCGTGACGCCCGATAGAACGTAGAGTGTTTGTGGTCTGGTGGAATATTTGGATATCCAGAGTGCCATAAAAAACACGATGGGAAACGCAAACAATACCAGCGCAATGATATTGGGCACCGATGCTATCCAGATGTGCCCTTCCCAGAATTCAAATTGTGCCCCTTCCTGACGAATTTCTGGTGTAACCAGTAAGAAGAAGAGCAGGATAACAGGAAAAGCCAGCACAAGGTTGGCAAGGAAAGACAGGATTGTGTCCATCCGGCCACCGTAATATCCGGCTGGCAGGCCTAATGTAATGCCCACCATGAACGCGAAAATGGTCGCGCACGGTGCAATAATCATCACAATTCGGCTGCCCTGAACGAGCCTGCTGAATACATCACGGGCGAGGTTGTCACCGCCGAGCAAATAATGCTGACCCTCAAGCCCACGGACGGGCCAACCGGGCTTTTTGTTTTTCATGCCCGATATTTGATCAATCGCGTCGAAAGTGGCGATCTGGTCGGCAAAAATGGCTGTTAACAACCAGAACAGCATTAAAACCAGACCAACAATGCCGACGGGACTGTCAAACAGTTTGCCGTAAAGGCCCAGATGGCTGCGAAATTTGACGGAGAGAACCAAAATGACAACGAGCGCGATCCAAACCGGCGTGAACTGGATCATGATCTGGCTGAAGATTTCGAATGCTGAAAGACGTTCCATGGTGCTCTCCTCAGGATACGCTAATGCGCGGATTGAGGAATACGTAGCCAATATCGGATATCAACTGCGTGACGAGGACGACAAATACGGCAACGATTGATACTGCCATCAGAAGTTCAATGTCGTTATTGCCAACGGCAATTACGAGCGTCCAGCCAAAACCCTTGTAGTTGAACAGGGTTTCAATGATCGCCACACCGGTTAGCAACCATGGAATCTGGAGTATGATTACCGTAAACGGTGCAATTAGAGCATTACGAAGAGCGTGTTTCAAAACAACCGTTCCAAATGACAGGCCTTTTAACCTCGCTGTGCGGATGAATTGTTCGGTCATCACCTCCGCCATGGAAGCGCGTGTCATACGAGCAATATATCCAACTCCGTATAGCGCAAGAGCTGCCACTGGCAGGGTAAAATTTTGAAAGGTGATCTCATCCATCGCCGATTGGGATGTGCCTTTAAACCAGCGTAATCCGCCTAAGCGCGACGCAAAGATTACGATAAAGATAACACCCGACACGTATTCAGGTGTGGAAGTCGAAATGATTGAAAAGGTGGAAAGCGAACGGTCAGTTTTCGAACCTTCGCGCATACCGGCTACAATGCCAATAATCAGCGCGGTTGGCACCATCGTAATCATGACCCACAGCATGAGCCAACCGGTAAGGCCCAGTTTTTTAAGAATAACGCCGCCAACAGCTTCCTTGAAGACTGTTGACTGTCCCCAGTAACCCTGGACCAATCCGCAGAGTGTAGGCGCATCTTCCGCTGTAACGTCACCCTTGATGCATCGACCGGTGATTGCACCAGTCTCAGAATCAGTTCGAGTCCATCCCGGCGCTACGCCGAGCCACTCTCCATAGCGCTTGAAAATTGACTGACGGTAGCCGTTCTTTTCAAGCCAGCTCTCCACCTGAACATCCGTCATCCGGATATTGCCCTCACTCTTGGTGAGTTTCTCAAGGTTTGGATCAAGATTGGTTAGAAAAAATACGATGAATGTCAGGCAGAGGGCTGTGAGTAACATTACGCCACTCCGCCTCAGCAAAAAACTACCCATGCTACTCCCCGTTTGCCGATTTTCGGCAGTCCTTTTTGGACTTGGGCGGGATTATTGAATTCCCACCTTTAAATTCAGTCTTTCAAGGAACAGTGTGTTTAGCAAGAGTATGTAGAAAATTGCCTTGCAAGCTGTTCCCAAAAAGAATGAAAAAAGGGGCCACAAAAGTGGCCCCAATTTCTATTCTAATGCGGATCAAGCTTCCCAGTAAACTTCGGCCGGGTGAAACTCGAAGGAAATGTGGTGGGGATTGCCCTTCAGATTTGACTTCGAGAAGTTGGTCAGCGTGCGCCAGTATGGCTGAATCGTCACACCTTCGTCCTGCATGATTTTCTCAGCCTTGGCGACCAATTCGCGGCGTTTGTCGACGTCAGCGATAGCAAGCGATGCTGTCAAAGTGTCGTCAAATTCCTTATTGGCAAAGCCGGCTTCGTTCCATGCTTCACCGGAACGGTAAGCCAGGGCCAGAACCTGAACACCGAGCGGGCGGTGGTTCCAGTTTGTGGATGAGAACGGGTATTTCGCCCAGTCGTTCCAGAAAGTTGATCCGGGCAATACTGTCCGTTTCACCTTGAGACCTGCTTTACGCATTTGGTCAGCTACAGCGTCGGTTGTGTCTTTACGATAACCTGCGTCGATGGAAATCAACTCGTGCTCATAGTCGGCCATTCCGGCTTCTTCCATAAGCGCTTTGGCGCCAGCCGGGTCGAATTTTACATCACCAATGTCTTTGTAGTCGGGGTGCATTGGGCCAACGTGGTGGTTTTGAGCGGGAATACCGAGATTGTTCATACCCAGTTCAAGGCAGATCTTGTTATCGACAGCCATCTGGATGGCGCGGCGTACACGAACATCAGCGTATGGCTTCTTGCCATTAACTTCAGCCTGCTGGTTTGGACGAATAACAATCGTGGCAGCGGTTACGATGTCATCGCGACGCCATCCGTCGATTGATTCAAACAACTCGATGAATTCACCTTCAAGTGAGTAGGTTGAGTCGATTTCATCGGATTCAGCCGCTGCAACCCAAGCTGCGGGCTCGGTGCCGAAGTCGATATATTCGATACGGTCCAGCCATGCACCTTTTCCTGCGTTCCACCATGTGTGGTCATCGTTGCGCACGAGAACGGCTTTAACACCAACTTCCATGGATTCAGGCTTATAAGGGCCGGTACCGATTGGGTTGGACAGGGCAGTCTCAGCGGTGAATGATTTGTTGACAACAGCAGCTGGATAGTCTGCCATGCCCGGGATCAGGGAAATATCCGGTGAAGGAAGGTTCAGTTTAACAGTGTGACTGTCAACAATTTCTACAGCGCCTTCGATGACTTTATCCGTGCCACTTGGGTTTTTATCGGATTTCGCGTTAATCAGAGTTGCAAAACGACCGGCCATTGAGTTGCCCTCAACGGTTTTGTCACACCAGCCAATAATAGTGCGAGCCACATCTTCTGATGTGAAATCGTCACCATTGTTCCACTTGACGCCTTTACGAACGTTTAGTGTGTAGGTTTTAGCATCTTCTGAAACTTCCCAGCTTTCCAGCAACATGCCCTGGAATGTGGCGTCGTTGTTGTACTGAACGAGATATTCCTGCCAGCCGCGTGCAAAGTTTGCGATCTGTGACCAGTCATAGGTGCGCGGGTCTTTGAGTGCGCGAACCTCCTGCTGATAGCGAACGGTACCGCCCTGTTTTGGGTTGCCTGCGGCAAGGGCCGGTGTTGGCAGACCAATCATGGCATAGGCGGTTGCGGCGGTTGCACCGAAGACGCTCGCCATGGCGAGGAATTCACGGCGGGTTGTGCCATCGGTTTTGCCTTTGACCGTATCGGCCATTTCGACAACATGTTTGGGCATTGGCTGCCCGTTGCGTTTAAAAAACTTCATAATTTGCTCCCATTGTAGTTTATTTCTTAATTTTTACGTTCACGGAACAGTTTGCCGTGTCCATTTGCGACAGATTATCGCTATTCCGGTTCCAATTTTCGTTTTTGCTCCCATTGGTGTCGAAATCCTAATGGGGAATAGGGATAAAGTTAACCCCGCTACCGAAAAACTGGGGAATTCTTCCGATTTTTATCGCGCAATAAGTGCCTTCAAAAGTTCGTCTTTTGGTGTGCCAAAGGCTTCTACCATTTCCGAAATTTGCCTGATTGTTTCGTGGTCTACCGCGATTCCGTCCCGTGATCGGTCAATTCTGCGGGTGTTTTCAAGATCGCCGGGGAGCAGGACTTTATCCACACCCTTTGCCGGGCTGCGACCGCCGATAAATTCAGTAAACCCGGCGATTCGGTTTTGAACGGCAGCCGGGTCGTCAAACCCTGACGGGTCAATAATGATCGACAGCATGTTGTTGAGGACACCGTTGGGAAATATCTCAGCTTCTTCAACCGTTGTGGTGCCGGCCAGTGCGCCGGCCATTAATTCGGCGAATATGCCAAGGCCGGACCCTTTGTAAGTTCCGAATGCGGTAAGTGCACCGATCTTCTCATTTGTCATCGGTACTGGATCGGTGGTCCCAAGCCCTTCGCCGTCCACGAGCCAACCTTCCGGCACTTTTTCGCCCTTGTTTGTGGCAACACGGACCTTCCCGAACGCAACGGTGCTGGTTGCCATGTCCAGAAGCGGGCTTGCCTCACCGTCCATCGGCATGGCCATGGATATGGGGTTTGTGGAAAACCCGCCTTCGCGGGCACCGAACGGGGCGACGATTGGGTCGTGACCCACAACATTTACAAAATGGATCGAGACGTAGCCACGTGCTGCACAATATTCCGAATAGGTGCCCACGCGTGAGATGTGACCGGAGTTGCGCAACCCGAGAATGGCAACTTTTTGATCTGCAACCGTCTTCATGGCGTGGTCGAGCGCTAATATCGCCATGCGGTGACCGAAACCACGTTTCGCGTCCACTACTGATATTGCGCCATTTGCGGGCATGAAATCCGGGGTTTGGTTGGGGACCAGATTTCCATCTTTTACCTGCGCCCCATACATGGGCAACATGCCAACCCCGTGGGAATCATGGCCGGTCAGATTGGCCTCCACCAGATGGTTGGCAACGATGTCGGCCTCTTCCTGCGAACAACCAAATGCTCTTAAACTGGTGCAGGCGAATCTTATTAGTGATTTTGGGTCGTAATTCAAAACTTGGCTTTCGATATATATGCGCTTCCTAGCGGTAAAACCGTTTGAGCAGCAGCGGGGTCAGGTACATGGGTATTTGATAGCAGCCGATGTATAACAACAAGGGGTCGGTGACTGCCACCGGTAAAGCCGCAATGAACAGGGCATTGTTGCGACAGCCGGAGATAACGGCCTGCCCGACGCGGGCATCTTTTTGCGTCTTTGAGCCCATTACCAGATACGCGATGATCTGCATGCCGAGGCAGGCTAGGCTGGCAATCAACAGGGTGTAGAGCACCTCCCAGGGTTGGTCGCGAATGGCGGGGCCCATAGCGGTCATGAGGCAGACGACAATTCCGGCCATGGTGATTGCAGATAATCCGTCTACGCTGGACGTAAAACGCGGTGTCGCCTCTTTGAAAAGAAATATGCGTAACAGAAAAGCCGCGCTTGCGGCGGCTCCGATCAGCAGCAGCAGTTTAATTGCTGCATAAGCGACGCTGGCGGCGGACCCAAATGCCGGGACAAACAAAAACACTACAAATGCAGTGAGCGGCACGATGGCGGTTCCCGATACCAACATGCGCAGCGCAGGAGCCGGATTACGTCCGAGCATAATTGTCAAGTTGGGGGAACCGGAGATTGACGGGGCTGCGGCCATCAGGGTTAGTGCCGTGATCAAAACCGGCGACAGGCCTGTGAAGGGGAGCGCAAATATGAAAACCAGTGGAACTGCAATTTGATAGATCAATAGTAACGGAATGATCCCGTGCAGGTCTTGCAGTTTGCCGATTGCCTCTTTCGGGCCAATGCGTAACGCTGCCAGAAACAGGGTCATGGCGACGATTTGTGGAAGGTAGGGTTTCAGGATTGCGGCAACGCCGGGCAATAATATCCCGGCGATCAGTCCTGCAACAAGTACGAGCCTGCCGTGACGCGCAAAAAAGCCGAGGCAATCGGTTATCATCTGGCCCACTTACCTGTTTACCTCTCCATCTGCTTACCCATTAGGGGTATTGCGAATGTTTTCCGGCAGCCAGGTTGCAAGGTCGGGGAATGCGATGAGAACGAATACCATGAGCACCATGATTAGAAACATTGGTATCGCTGCTTTCGCGATATAATTCATCTCATGGTTGGTCATGCCTTGCAGCACAAACAGGTTGAATCCGATAGGCGGTGTGATCTGAGCCATCTCGATGACGACGACCACAAATATCCCGAACCAAATGACGTCGATACCGGCTTGACGGATCATCGGTTCAACGATGGCCATGGTCAAAACGACTGATGAAATTCCGTCGAGAAAACAACCGAGCACAATGTAAAATACGAGCAAGGCCATCAACAGTTCAAAGCGTGACAGGTCCAGCGACGCGATGAGATCAGCCAACCCCCGAGGCAGACCGGTGAAACCCATTGAGAGGGACAGGAATGCAGCACCGGCCAGAATAAGGGCGATCATTGCCGAAGTGCGAGTCGCTCCCATCAGGCTTTCTGTAAATGTCGACCAGTTCAAAGACCTTTGAAAAGCGGCCAATGTCAGGGAACCCAACACACCGAATGCGGCGGCTTCTGTTGCTGTGGCAAAACCAAAATACATGGAGCCAATCACCAAAGTGATGAGCAGGATGACGGGAATTAAAAAGCGCGAGTTTGCGATCTTTTCACCCAGGGTCATCTTGGGTTCTTCTGTTGGGTTAAAGTTGGGCGATACCTTCGACATGATCGCCACATAGCTCATGAACATCAAAGCCAGAACGAGGCCGGGGAAAATGCCCGCCATAAAGAGTTTGGTGATCGATTCATTGATTGTGACGCCATAAACAATAAGGGTCAAAGAAGGGGGTATCATCAGCCCCAACGTCGCGGCACCGGCCAGCGTTCCAATCACCATAGATTCGGGGTAGTCACGCCTGCGCAGTTCCGGGATCGACATTTTGCCGACGGTAGTCAGCGTCGCAGCTGATGAACCGGAGACAGCGGCAAACACCGTACAGCCGACGATATTGGTGTGGATCAAACCACCGGGAAGACGCGCCATCCATGGGGAGAGGCCGCGAAACATATCTTCCGACAATCGCGTTCGAAATAATATCTCGCCCATCCAGATGAACAGTGGCAGTGCCGTCAGGGTCCATGAAGAGGAAGCGGTCCAGATGGTGGTGATCATCGCATCGCCGGGGGGGCGGGTGGTAAATAATTCCATGCCGACATAGGCAACGCCCAACAGGGCGAGGCCTACCCAGACACCGGAACCGAGCAGGAAGAATAGGACAAAAAGAAAAATCGCAATCGGTGCCAGCTGTTCCATGTCATCAAGCTCCGTGATCTTCTTCGATCGCATTGCTTTGGATCGCGTGATTACCTGTGAAAATCAGTCGACACAGATTGTCGATAAAACAGATTGCCAGAAGGACTGAGCCGATGGACATGGCCAATTGGGGGATCCAGATTGGCGTCGCGTCCTGCCCTTGGGAAATATCGTTTAACTTGTTGGACCAGTAATTTGTCTTAATTGCGTAATAGGCGAAATAACAGGCAACGACAGAGCCTATCCCAAAGCACCACACTTCCCCCCACCAGCGTTTTGACCCCATGGCGTTCAACACGATGCTGACCCGGATGTGGGCGCCGTGGTTAAGGGCATAGGCGAAAGCGAAAAATGAAGCGGCGGCCATGCAATAGCCAGCGTAATCGGGCGCTCCTGAAAACACTTCACCGGTCCACCGGGCGACCATCTGAATAACAATCAGGCTGATGATGGCGACAAGGAAAAGGGCGGCCAATACGCCGCCAGCTTTATAAAGTCCGTCGAGGAACCGTCGGATAAGAGAAAATAATGCCATCTGGGCCCCACAGCCTAAATTGATAAAGATAAAGAAAGACCCCGGCCTGGAAAGCCGGGGTCTAAATCACGCTATTTAGTTGGCGTTGAATGCGTCGACGAGGGCCTTGCCTTCGTCACCGGCGTTGCCGAGCCACTCTGTGGTCATCGTTTTACCGATTTCCTTGAGTTCGCCAACAAGTCCGTCGCCTGCGCGACCAACAGTCATGCCGCCTTCTTTCAGACCGTCCAGAGTGAACTGGGTGTAGGCTTTAGATGCCTTGAGACCAGCTGCTTCTGCAGTTGCAGCGCAATCCTTGAAGACTTTCTGGTTGTCAGCGCTGACTTTTGACCACGCGTCGTTGTTCACGAGAACGTAGTTATAAGGCAACCACGCATCCACTTCGTAGAAGTGCGTCAGGCTTTCCCAGACTTTACGGTCATAACCGGTAGCGCCCGATGAAATCATTGATTCTGCAACACCTGTTGCAAAAGCTTGAGAAATTTCAGCAGCTTCGATTTGCACCGGTAGCATGCCTGTCAGTTCGGCCAGACGTGCGGTTGCCGTGTTGTAAGAACGGAACTTGATGCCTTTCATATCGGCAACCTTGGTAACTTCCTTTTTGAAGTACAGGCCTTGTGGAGGCCACGGCACAGCATAAAGGATTGTCATGCCCTGTGACGCCAGCAGCTTGTCCATTGCGGGCTTTGCAGCTTTGTAGAGCTTTACGGAATCATCAAAAGATGTGGCGAGGAACGGAATGGAGTCAAATCCGAAAAGGGCATTTTCGTTCTGGTGACCTGACAACAAACGTTCGCCGATTGGAACCTGACCAGTTTGAATGGCGCGCTTGATCTCTCCGCCCTTGAACAGGGAACCGGATGGGTGCGTGGTCAATTCGTAAGCACCGCCAGTGCCTTTCGTGACACATTCAGCAAATTTAGCACCATTTTCAGAATGGAAGTTGGTTGCGGAATAGGCCATCGGCATATCCCATTTTTCCGCTTGCGCAGCGGATGCGGCGACTGCGGTCAAGGCCGTTGCGGCCAATAGGGTTTTCAATAATTTCATATCTCTTTTATCTCCCGTTGGTGAGTGCTTCATGCGCTCATGATGTGAAACGTAGCGGCGAATAGGCCGCAAGATCAACATTGGGTTTTTGCCCGTCGATCAATTGTGCCAGCCAGCGACCGGTTTTGGGACCGGCAGTCAGGCCAACATGCTGGTGGCCGAAGCCCGTCCAGACATTTGGGCAGCGCGAGGTCGCGCCGATGAGGGGAAGTGAATCCGAGGTGGAAGGGCGAAAGCCTAGCCATTCGTCGATTCGATCATATGTCATATCCGGCAATACAGCGATTGCCTGTTGTTTGAGCAGGTCCAGAGCCGCTTTGGTTTTCTCTTGCGAAAGACCGCCGAATTCCACCACACCGGCACACCGCAGCCGACCGACCATCGGGGTCATGACGAATTTACCGGTGGTGACCATGATCGGATTTTCGGGTGTGATGGAAGGGTTGACGAATTCTATATGATAGCCGCGCTCGGCTTCCATTGGCACAGAAATACCAAGCTTTTCAGCCAAAGGGCCTGACCAGATGCCAGTGGCGATGATGATTTCGTCGGCTTCGATAAACCCTGTCGACGTTTTCACGCCTTTGGCGGTCTCACCGGACATTTCGATATTTTCAACATCGGCGATGACCAGCTCACCGCCCCGTTCCACGACATGCTCAGCCAGGGCGTTCACATAAGCACCCGGATCGGTGATCTTGCCGTGGTTTGGGCAACGTATGCCAAAGGAGAACTTTCCGGCGAGTGTTGGATCATATTCTGCAAATTCCGCCGCTTCCATTTCATGAAATTCATGGCCGTTGGCGCGGCGAATATCCCAACCGAATTTATCTGCGTCATATGCGGCACGGTCTTTGTACGCGAAGACATAATCACCGGGTTCGACAAATTTTTCTGCACCCGTACCCTTTGCAAGAGCGATATGCTGGTCTGTCGTGTCATGCAGAAGTGCTGTTTGTGCCGATGCGATCTGATTGACCTTGGCTTCCCCCGCATTGCCCATGAATTTCATGAGGAAAGGCAGAAATTTTGGCAGGTAAGACCAGCGCATGAACAGGGGTTGGTTGCGATCAAATAGCATGGAAGGCGCTTTTTTCCAAAGGCCGGGAACGGGGATTGGAACAACCCCAATGGCAGCAAGAACACCGCCATTGCCATATGACGTGCCTGCTGCAGGGCCTTCGCGGTCGATGAGCGTCACTCGGTGCCCGGCGCGCTGAAGCCAGATTGCCGTGGATACTCCGACAATGCCTGCGCCAATAATCGCTACATGTTTGGCCGTTTCACTGTCCATAATTTATCGTGCCCCTCCCAAGACGCTCACGTTATGACGCTTTAACGCAATATTTTTCAAGTTTTTTCTCGTCCAGTTCCATACCAAGGCCGGGTGCATCAGGCACGATAACTTCTCCATTTTCAATCGGAAATGGATCCACGAGCAAATCTTCTTCCAGATAATAAGTTGCCTGATAGAATTCACACCCAAGTGTTATATTGGGTGCAACCGCAATCATGTGGACGCCAGCAAGATGGGCGAGCCCTGTTTCAAACATATCGCCGCCATAGGCAGGCAGGCCTGCACCAGCCGCCATCTCAGCCACCTGCATCCCGCGTTTCATACCACCGGATTTCATGATTTTGATCGACACGCCATCGGAAATGTTTTCGGCTAGCGCCCATTTCATATCTTCCGGTCCAAAAATACTCTCATCTGCCACAAGCGGATTTTTAGTGAGCTTACGCAGTTCGGTCATTGCCTCATATTCGTGGTAAGCGACAGGCTGTTCGATGAACGACGGATCGAGCCTGTCGATTTCCGGCACGTATTTTAACGCATCATCCACGCTTAAGCCCTGATTGTAATCAATGCGCGGGGTAAGTGAAGGAAAATGTGTCTTCATGTGCTCAAGGCGCATCATGTCAAACGCGTGGTCCTTGAACCCGGTTTTCAGTTTGATGTAGCCGACCTCGTCATCGACCAGCCGTTCGGCCAGGGCGATATCCTGTTCGAAATCCGGGTTTGCCAAAGAGCAGGATAGAGGAATTGTGCTGCGGCATTTCTCCCCCAGCAATTGCCAGACAGGCCTGGAGAGTATTTTGCCTGCAAGATCCAGCCAAGCCGCTTCAAGTGCAGCCTTTGCTTCTGTTGCATGAACAACTGCCCGCTGGGCCAAGGCCATGGTGTCTTCAAACTCACTGAGTTTTTTGCCCACCACATTGGGACGAAGATAACGGTCAAGAGCAGCGAAGTTGCCTTCCGGCGTTCCGGTGAAAACAGACCAGGGCGACGCTTCACCGTATCCGACCTTCCCGCTTTCAGAAGTAAGACGAAGAATAACAACTTCAATTGAGTCAGCTACCGTACCAATGCCATGATCCCTGCGTGAAACCACCGGCACCGCGAGATGCCAGACATCGAGCGCGATTATTTTCTCGTCGAGATCAAGAAGCGCAGAATTCATCAGGCGACCCATTCACTAACGGGGGCTGCGGCTTCGTGGAGTGGCTGTGAAATGACATCAACCAGGGTTGGGCCATCATGGGCTAATGCCTCTTTCAATACTTTCTCCAGATCATCGGGGTTCTCCACCCGCCATGATTTTACCCCGAATGCGCTCGCAACTGCCGCGTGGTCGGTTCGGTTGAAATCGACATTGTAATAGCGTTTGCCAAAGCCTGAATCCTGCCCGGCTTTGATCCACCCGAATGTCGCATTTGAAAAGACAATTGATGTGATCGGCATGTTGTGGCGGGTGATGGTTTCGAACTCGCCACAACAAAAACCGAATGATCCGTCGCCCATGACGGCAACGATTTTGGATTGTGGTCTTCCCACATGGGCACCCATTGATGCGGCCAGCGCGTAACCCAATGCACCATGGGCGCGGTTGGTGATGAAATGACGGCCTTCTTTTGGCCAGCGGTAATGGGCGGAAAAATAGGGGCAGGGGGTGCCTGGGTCCGCAACGATGATCGCGTCGTCGTCGAGCAGGCGCTGCAAGGTTGTCACCACCCGTTCCGGGCGTATGGGTGTCTCAGTGCTTTCCGCTAGCGGTTGGAATTCCGCAAGTTTGCTCTGCCATGCTTTAGCAGCACGATTGACACCATCGAAGCCCGAACCTGTGTTGCGGCTGCTTAATTCATCCAGCAACGCGCCCAGTATCAGCTTAGCGTCGCCCACCAGCGAGACTTCCGTATCATAATTTGCACCGATAACTTTCGGATCGGAATCGATGTGGATGATACGGGCGTTTTTGGGGGGAGACCGCCATCTTTCCGTTGTTACAGAACCCGCGCGGCAACCGATGAACAGAATGACATCGGCCTCATCAACAACGGCTCTGGTGGCCGGGTTGCCGCCGTTTGACCCGACAACGCCAAGCGCCAGTTCATCCGTTTCCGCAATTGCACCCTGGCCGGATACGGTGGTGGCGACAGGCATGTTGAGGAGTTGAGCAACACCGGATAATTCTTGAAATGCACCGGAGATAACGGGGCCGCCGCCGCAGATGGCCACCGCTCGTTTGGCGGTGTTCAACACATCGGCAGCCGCAGCGATTGCTTTGGCTTCGGGGGTTGTTCGATGGGCCGGAAAATGCTGGTGGGCGTCGTCGGCCCAGATTTCCGTATCATCGACCGGTGCTTTTTGCGTATCGAATGGTAACGCCAAATGAGCTGCACCCGGTGTGCCCGTTGTCATCGCGCGAAATGCTTCGCGAACCGCTGCGGGCAGGCGTGCTGCATTGTCAAGCGACGTATTCCATTTGGTTAGCGGGGCAAACAGGGCCTGTTGATCGAGTTCGGTCAGCGGGTATTTCCCGCGTGATGTTGTGGCGATGTCTGTTGTGATGGCGAGAATCGGCACCGAACTTTCATTGGCCTCTACAACGCCTGGAAGAATGTAAGTTGCGCCACCGCCGGAAGGGCCTTCGCATACGCCGGGCTTACCGGTAACCCGCGCATAACCATCCGCCATATAGGCAGCGTGGCGTTCATCGCGTGTCAGAATATGGCTAATGCCGTGGTCGAGTTTTGAAAGACTGTCATAGAAAGGCAGGGTTGTATCACCGCAAAGCCCGAACATGTGCGTGACCCCATGAGCCTGTAACATGCGAACCATCGCATCCGCGCCGGTCATTTCGTTTCTCATTTTCATACTCGAGATTATGTAAGTTCAAAATTGTATACAGTCCTGTATAATTAAGAGTCAATCTAATTGTATACAATACCAAGATGTGAGATAGGCTAACCTGTATAGTTCATCTGGATAGAAATTTAATGGGCGAGGTCGCTAAAAATTCCGATAGCAGTGTCGACCGCGTTTATAAAACGTTGCACGCAATGGCGGCAAATTTCGAATTTATGCCGGATGCGCGGATCAACGAAAGTCAATTGTCCCAAAAATTGGGAGCCAGCCGGACACCTCTACGGGAGGCGTTAAACCGGCTGGTTGCAGAAGGATTGTTGAATTTTAAAAATGGCCAAGGGTTTTTCTGTAGGGCACTCAGTCCGAAAAAAATTCTCGACCTGTATGAAGCGCGCGTGGCCATTGAGACCGAAATTGTACGTCTCGCATGTGAGCGGGCAGGTGATGACGATATTTCGAAGCTAAAATCTTACCTCGATCAAACAGAACCAACTTATAATCTCGAACAAGACCCGCTGCGGCTTTTGGAGATGGATGAAGCCTACCACCTACGCATTGCTGCAATGGCTCAAAACAACGAACTGGTCCGGTTATTAAAAAACATAAACGACCGTGTTCGGTATATTCGCCTTATTGACCTAAAAGGCCTGCGCGATAAAAATCCCATTTCTACCAACGACGTTGCCCAACTTTCAGCTCATCGTATTATCCTGCAGGCGCTCGAAAAAGGTGAAACCCGCGAAGCTGTGGATACGATGCGTAGCCATATTGAACGGCGACGCGAAGAAGCGACGGAGGCTGTACGTATCGCCTATTCACAATTGTACGTTCCGGCCGACTGAACTTTGCTTGAACGAATAAAACCAATGAAATCGAAATCAAACTGATGACCCAAAAGGCATTTATTAGATGAAACAAAAAGGTGGAAAAGCGGTTTTTGGTGCTGCTGTTGGCATATTGATGCTTGAGGCGCAGTTCCCACGTATTCCCGGCGATATGGGTAATGCGCAGACCTGGGAGTTTCCCGTCCACTATAAGGTTGTGCGCCGTGCGTCACCCGACCGGGTGGTCCGCAACAACGCGGAAGGCCTGTTGGATACTTTTGTTGACGCGGCAAAGGAACTGGTCGCTGACGGGGTCGATGGAATTACGACGAATTGCGGGTTTCTCTCCCTGTTTCAAAACGACCTTGCAAATGCTGTTCCTGTCCCCGTGGTTACATCGTCCCTGATGCAAGTTGGAATGGTCAATAGAATTCTGCCTGCTGGAAAACGTGCTGGCATTTTAACAATCAGCGGATCAACACTGACTGAAAGTCACCTGACTGCCGCTTCCGTTCCGCTCGATACTCCGATTGGCTCGACCGAAAATGGTATCGAGTTTACCCGCGCCATTCTCGACAATGAGTTGGAACTTGATGTCACTTTGGCTGAAAAAGATAATGTTGAAGCGGCGCTTGCACTGAAAGCACAGCACAATGATCTTGGTGCCATCGTGCTTGAGTGTACCAATATGGAGCCTTATTCAGCGCAAATTGCACGAGCTACAGGGTTGCCCGTATTTTCAATCCAGACATTTGTACGGTGGTTTCAAAACGGGCTGGTGCCGAGGCGCTATCCACTTTGAGAGGTGGGTGGTTTCACATTATCCTGATCCCGGTAGATCGTGACGTGCTGGTCCACAGCTTTGATACAGGCGTCTGTATCCCGCTCCAGCGCTGAGTCCACGATAGCTTGGTGTTCATCCATCGTCGTTTTGCCGCGAAAACCAAATGTGCCCAGTTCGGCGATGGCGTGAATGCGATACAGATCATAAATCCTGCGGTGTTCTTTTTTCAGAAGGTCTGACCGGCAATTTGCGATAAGGGCGGCGTGGAATTGCGCGTCATAACGGGACCAGGTCCGGATAAAATCCGACAGGTCAGTCGCATTCAGCATTTTTCTCTCAATGAGTTGCAACTGACCATGGGCCGCGACCAGATTGCTTTCCCAGTCGAGATTTCCCTGTTGTATCGATAGCGTCAGACCTTCTTTTTCGAGCAATATACGCAAGGACCGTAGTTCCAGAAATGATTCCCGTGTTGGGTTCAACGTGCTGAAACCCCGTTGTTCCTCGAATATAACAAAACTTTCTCCTGCCAATCGGATTAATGCTTCCCGCAAAACCCCTGATGTTGTTGAAAAGAGATCCTTAAGGTGCTGGGGTTTCAGCTTTTCCCCAGCTTTCCAGCGGCCCCAGATCAATCCATCACGCAGCCGTTCATACGCCACACCGGCGGATGTGTGGGTTGTCGCACCGGAGAAATTAGTGTGTTTTGACATGATGCTTCTGGGTTAGTGACTGACGTAGTCTAGGGGCATTGAAACGGGATTTGCAATAAATTTCGAAAATAGAAACAATTTCGAAATTTATATTGTATGTTGCAATTTCCCTTGCTAGCTTGAAAACTGATTGAGCTACACAAATGTGGCTTGCCACTGACGGGGCCGGGCTGGGGATCATTACAATCCGGCTAACGTCCCGCATGTCACCAACTTGATCTGGGAGGATCATATGAAAATTCTAAAGAAATTCTCGACTGCTCTATTGGGTACAGCACTGGCTGCCGGTGTTGTTGCCGGTGCGGTTGCTGCTGAAACAAAGCTGCGTATTCAAACGCACTTTTCACCTGAAACACTATCCGGTCAGATGGCCGCTGAATTTATCAAAGACGTCACAGCGATGTCGAATGGTGAAATCAAAATTGAAATGTTCTATTCAGGTTCCGTGGTTAAAGCGGCTGAAACATTTGATGCTGCCGCGACCGGAATTCTCGATTGCGACATGACAGGTGGCGCTTACCAGACCGGTAAGAACCCTGCATTCCAGTTTGCTGGTGACCTGAACGGCGGTTACGCTAACCCTTACCAGCAGATGGCCTGGTTGCTCCACGCTGATGGATATACTCAGTTGAACAAGCTCTACAACAAACACAACATGGAGTTTGTTGGCTGGTGGATTCCAGGACCTGAATCCCTTGTGTCAACGAAGCCTATCCGTGGCGTGGATGATTTCAAAAACTGGAAGTTCCGTTCGCCTCCAGGCATGATCACCAACATCTTCAAAAACCTTGGTGCATCACCAATCGTTATGGATTTCAACGAAATCTTTACAGCATTGGAAACCGGCATCATTGATGGCGCTGACGCTGCCAACCTGACCAACAATATTGGTCTTGGTCTTTATGATATCGCCAAGCACACAAACTATCCCGGTTTCCACTCCATGCCAGCTGACCATCTGGCGTGCCGTAAAGACATCTACGATGCTATGCCGGCTCACCATAAGGCGATCCTGAAAGTTGGCATGCAGGCTCTGGCCTTGAAAAACACCAGCATCAACGAAGTCAAAAACGCCGAGAACTCCGTTAAAATGGCGGAAAAAGGTGTGAAGATGTATGAGTGGGCTCCTGAGGAATCCGCCAAGTATCGTACAGCGGTGCAGTCTGCCTGGACGGACTATGCGACTACACCGGAAGCCAAGGAACTGTTGAACAGTCACCTGAACTTCCTGCGCGGCATTGGCGCAATGAAATAAGGCGAGGCAAACTCGCTGAAATTGGACGGCGGGGCCATCACTGGTCCCGCCGTTTTTTTTGGGCCAAGACTCAAGATACAGGCCCGGAGTCAGACTGAGCTGTCGATGTTTCCATGAAGATCACAAAGATCACCAGCCATGTTTTGCAGTATGACCTGCCGGAACAGCTTGGCTATTCTCAGCAATATTATTCGAATCGAACCGCTCACCTTGTCGAAGTTGAAACCGACGAAGGTGTGACGGGTTGGGGCGAGTGTTTCGGTCCTGGGAATGTGGCCATAGCCAACAAGACAATCGTCGAACGGGTCATTCAACCCATGATTCTCGGCGATGATCCGATGGATCGCGATGTGATTTGGCATAAAGTCTATAACCTCCTGCGAGACCACGGGCAAAAAGGCATGCCGATGCAGAGCCTGTCCGGTGTGGATATTGCTTTGTGGGATATTGCCGGGAAGGTGGCAGGCCTTCCGCTATACAAGCTTATCGGCGGTGCGCACCGAAATGACATTCCGGTCTACGGATATGGGATGATGTTGCGCCCGGAATCGGCGAGCGATCTGGTGAGCCGTTTTAAAGACGAAGCGGCTGCGATACGGGACATGGGATTTGTTGCAGCTAAAATGAAAGTTGGCCTGGGGCCGAAAGACGATGTGCTGCTTGCACAGGCTGTGCGTGAAGGCGTGGGCGAAGACAATAGGTTCATGGTTGATGCCAATCATTGTTACACGACCAGCGATGCGTTTTATGTGGGGCGGGCGCTGGAGGAGTTGGATGCCTATTGGTTTGAAGAACCGATTGCGCCGGAAGATTATGACGGATACCGGGAACTACGAGCTGGATTAAAGATTAATATTTCAGGTGGCGAGGCCGAATTCAATCGTTGGGGATGGCGCCAACTGTTGGAAAGCCGTGGGCTGAGTATTGCGCAGCCCGAAGTATGTGCACTTGGCGGAATCTCGGAATATTTACGCGTACTTGCATTATGCCATGCGCATTTTACGCCGGTAATCAATCACGTTTGGGGGTCGGCAATTGCTGTCGCTACAAATATGCATCTGCTGGCAGCGATGCCGCCTTTGCCCGGTGGTTTATTTCCGTGGGAACCGATGCTCGAGTTCGACACGATTGACAACAGATTTAGAGACGAGTTGCTGGTTGAACCGCTGAATATCCAAAAACAGGTAAAAGAGAACGGCGGGCGGGTCTCTATTCCAACTGGAGTTGGAATAGGAGTTGAACCTGACCGCGAATTCATACAGCATTACGAAGTGGGTTAGACGGGGAGTGAATCATGAAAGATGAATCAGGTGGACTAAAAGAATGGGTAATTCCTTTCGCCTTTGTTTTATGCGCCGGGTGGGTGATTTGGCATGGCCCGGCCTATATCCTGGATTTCATTCCTCACAGCGATGAGAGCAAGCTGGCTCAAATGACAGCCTTGCATCAGGTTAAGGACGTTACACCTGGATTGCCGGGACTGTTCGGTGGGCTGGCAGACCCTATCGACTGGATAGCTCTACTTCTTGTGCCGGTGACTTTCATTATGGGAATGCGCAGCATTGTTCCCGCCGCGATGGAGTTTGTGCCCGTGCGAGCGGTCGACAAATTCGCCCTGTTTATCGGGCGGATCACCATGATCCTTATCATCTCAATGACCCTGATTATGTTGTATGAGGTGTTTCTGCGTTATGCGATTGAAGCGCCGACACTCTGGGCAAACGAGTTGACCCTTTGGATTGCCGGCTTTGTCTTCATGCTCTCCGGCATCTATGCGATGCAGCAACGCAGTCATATTCGGATTTTCATTCTTTACGATATTATGCCTCGATTTGCAAAAAAGCTTTGTGATACTGTTTGGGTATTACTCCTGTGGGCGTTTGCATTCTTCCTAGTTTTTGGCAGCTACAAGCAAGTCTTCATTGTTAAATTCTATCGCTGGGAAATGTTTGGTACAGCCTTTGATCCGCCGATACCGGCGACTATTCAACCTATGATCCTGATCACAATTTGCCTGATCTCAATTCAGGCGATGATCAATTTGATTGCTGACTGGAACGTAGAGCCGGAGAGTCATTCAGCGGCGGATGATATTGATGAAGAAGAACTGGCCGCAATTAAGAAAAGCGTAGGGGCAAGCTAATGGACGTCGGAACAATATCAATCGTCCTGGTTTTAGGGCTCATATTCCTTCTTGGCATAGGCATGCCGCTCGGGTTTGCATCAGCCGTTTTGGCGGCTCTTGTGATGGTTATGAAGTTTGAACCAACGCTTCTATCGGACCCTTTGAGTTTCGGTACGGGCATGTTGACCAGCAACCCGGGGACGGGTGCGCTTTATATTCTCACCCAGAAGGTCTTCGACCTGATGACGGAATATGTGCTGATATCGGTGCCTCTGTTTATCTTCATGGCCGCCTTGTTGGAACGTTCAGGCGTTGCAAAACAGATGTATGATTCGCTGGATTTCTGGCTCAGCAGAACGCGCGGCGGAATTGCTATTGTGACATCTCTTATGGCTGTGTTGATGGCGGCAATGTCCGGTATTATCGGCGGTGAAGTCGTTCTGCTCGGTCTTATCGCGCTGCCTCAAATGTTGCGCTTGGGATATAATCAAAATCTGGCAATTGGTACGATCTGTGCCAGTGGTTCACTTGGCACAATGATCCCGCCCTCCATTGTTTTGATTATCTTCGGTCTCATTACTGAAACTTCAATCAAGGCTTTGTTTACCGGCGCATTCGTGCCGGGGTTCATGCTGGCGACTTTTATTATCCTGTATATCCTTATCCGCACACGGTTAGACCCGTCGCAAGCTCCTTTGAAGGACCCGGAACCGGGTGATCCTCAAGGCCTTGAAAAAGCGGCTATGTTCGGTGGTTTCATGTCGATTATCGTCACCGGCATGTCGCTTGTGTTGTTGGCTCGTGTTGCGTTTTTGACAGTTCTGGGACGTAACGTGCCGATCGATGATAGTTTCGAAGCGCCATCATTGGGCATGGCCTATCATGCACCGTACCTGATTGGCGCAGCGGTTATCGCGCTGGCGCTGATCTTTTTCGTATTTGGGAAAGAGCGGACGAAAACCGGTTGGGAGCACGGTAAAGGCCTTGTCCCGCCGCTCGTCGTTATCGGAATTGTGCTGGGCTCAATCTACGGTGGCATAACAGGAATCACAGAAGCCGCTGGCATGGGTGCGTTGGCAGTCTTTGGCATCGCACTTTTGCGCGGTGAAGCGTCTGTTGATCTCGTTTGGGTCAGCATGATGCGAACCCTTCGCTCAACCGGTACTATCATTTGGGTGACTGTTGGGGCGGCAGCGCTTGCTGGTGCCTATACGCTCGCCGGTGGGCCTGCTTATATCGCGCAACTGATCGTAGGTGCAGAAATGCCGACCATGGCGGTTATCCTGATCATGATGCTGATCCTGTTGTTCATGGGTGCGTTCATGGACTGGGTGGGGATCGTATTGCTTATCATTCCCGTCTTCCTGCCCATCGTCCGTGCTTTGCCAATTGAAGAAATTGGCTTTATCGGGCAGCTCTCACCGCAACACGTGGCCATCTGGTTCGGCGTTCTGTTCTGTATGAATATGCAGGTGAGTTTCTTGTCCCCGCCATTCGGGCCAGCGGCGTTTTATCTAAAATCTGTTGCCCCGACGCATATTTCTCTGACGGATATTTTCAGAGGCTTCCTGCCGTTTATCGGAATTCAGTTGTTGGCCCTGACTGTCATGCTGATCTGGCCATCAATTGTCACACTGCTGCTCTAACCGGAGGTTGAGGTAATGTTGTCGAGCGAACAATTGGAACGTTTCAAAAGTGACGGATATCTGGTTGTAGAAAATTTGGTTGATGAGTCGACCCTAAACGCGGTTCGTCGGGAATATTCAGACCTTATGGACGGGTTGTATGCCGGTTGGCACAAGCAGGGGTTTGTGCCGAAAGCGCCGGAAGGCTTGTCTTTTTGGGACAAGCTCGACCAGTGCTATCAGCATTATCAGGGAAAATTTGACTGGTATCAGCCGATGGATATCAGCCTGCCGGGCGACGATATCACGGAAGATACGCCGATGCATTTTGGCCCTGCTGTGTTCGGGCTGGCAAGAAACCAGCATATTCTCGATACAGTTGAGCAGTTGATCGGGCCCGAAATCACGTCGAACCCGATCCAGCACATTCGCATCAAACCACCCCAAAGAGCCGTTCCTGAAGAAGAGATTCGAGCTCATATTGTCGCGACCGATTGGCATCAGGACCAGGGTGTAACGCTAGAAGAAGCGGATAATACGGAATTTGTCACCGTCTGGCTGGCGATTACGGATGCGACGATTGAGAACGGGTGTCTGCAGGTGGCATCGGGGTGTACTAATGAGTTGCTTCCCCATTGTACCAAAATACAAACGGGAATTGCGGACGCCTATTTGCCGACCGACCGTGCCCTGCCGACACCGGTAAAAGCCGGTGGTGCGGTGATATTTCACCCGCTGACGCCCCACGCATCGCTTGAAAACAAAAGTGACGATTACCGCTGGTCGTTTGATCTGCGCTATAATGTGACCGGGCAACCGACCGGGCGCAGTCATTTCCCCGAGTTCATTGCCCGTTCGAAGTCGAACCCAGGGTTAGAGCTTCACGACTGGAAAGTCTGGAAACAGATGTGGGAAATGGCCCGCACCCAGTCCGCAAACGCTGCCCATATTCCACAGCACCGCTGGGGCAATGACGCTCCCTATTGTGCGTAACATTTGTGAGTGATGATGAATAATGCAGTTCGTCTTGATGCGGTAGACAATGTGGTTACCGCGATTGCTTCACTGGCCGTTGGGGAGAGTATTGAAGATACGTCGACCAGGGCGCTAATTCCGCGTGGACACAAAATTGCAACTGTTGATATTCCCCAAGGTGAAGCGATCCGCAAATATGCGCAGATTATCGGTTATGCGCGCGAAGATATTGCCGCTGGTTCCCATGTTCACACCCATAATGTTGAGTTTCGGAACACGGATGCCGATTACGAATTCGGTACCGATTTGCGGCCCGTTGAACCGGCCGTTGAACCGGATACTTTTATGGGATTCAAACGTGCAAACGGTAAAGTCGGGACGCGCAATTACATAGCCGTTTTAACTTCTGTAAATTGTTCAGCCACAGCTGCTCGCAAGATCGCGGATGCGTTTGGCCCCTTCGGCAAATATGGTGAGGAACTGGCCCAATACCCAAATGTTGACGGTGTCGTTGCCTTTGTCCACGGCACCGGCTGCGGCATGGCCGGGAGTGGTGAAGGTTTCGACGCGTTGCAGCGGGTGATGTGGGGCTATGCCCGACATGCCAATCATGCAGGTGTGTTAATGGTGGGCCTCGGCTGCGAAATGAACCAGATCGACTGGTTGCTCGAGGCTTATGGCATTGAACAGGGGCCACTGTTTCACGCCATGAACATCCAAGATGTTGCGGGCCTGCAAAAAACGATTGAACTGGGCATCGAAAAAGTGCGCTCGATGCTGCCCCATGCCAATGAAGCGCAACGGGAACCGTGTCCCGCTTCTGAATTGACTGTCGCCCTGCAATGCGGCGGCTCTGATGCCTGGTCGGGCATCACCGCCAATCCGGCGCTTGGGTATGCCTGCGACCTGCTGGTCGCCCAGGGTGGAACGGGAGTACTGGCGGAAACACCGGAAATTTATGGTGCGGAGCATCTGCTGACGCGCAGGGCCGCGAGCGAGAAAATTGGCAAGAAATTAGTGGGCCTTATTCGCTGGTGGGAAGATTATACCCATCGCAACCGGGGTTCGATGGATAATAATCCGTCTCCGGGTAACAAAAAGGGTGGCCTGACGACTATTTTGGAAAAATCACTCGGTGCAGCTTCAAAGGGGGGGACATCTCCTCTTACCGGTGTGTTCAAATATGGTGAGCCGGTTGATGTGAAAGGTTTTACCTTCATGGATTCGCCCGGTTACGACCCCGCCTCTGTAACCGGCCAGATTGCCAGCGGTTGTAATCTCGTGACATTTACCACCGGTCGCGGTTCCGCGTTCGGTTCAAAACCAGCGCCTTGCATGAAGGTCGCGACCAATACTCAAATGTTTGACCGCATGACCGATGATATGGATTTCAATGCGGGCGTCATGTTGAGTGATGGCAAAACGCTGGAAGAGGCGGGCCGTGAAATCTACGAAATGTGGCTGCGCATCGCGTCGGGTGAAAAGACGAAATCTGAATTGCAAGGCCTGGGTGATTTTGAATTCGTACCGTGGCAAATCGGGGCGACCATGTGATGGCCGAACGCCCCGGTGGCCACACGAACATTGCTGTCCTTGGCGCGGGGCTTATTGGTCAACGCCATGCCCTAATTGTAACGGCGCTCGCCGAGGTTAATCTGACTGCGCTGGTTGATCCGAGCCCGCAAGCCACGACGCTTGGGGAGGATTTGTCCTGCCCTGTCTTCGGTAACCTTGAAGCACTGTTCGATAGCGGCGTTCCGGTGGATGGTGTAATTGTTGCCACTCCCAATAATACCCATCTTGAACTTTCACTCGCCTGCATTGAACGGGGAATTCCTCTGCTCGTTGAAAAACCACTTGCTGTGGATTCAACCGAGGCGGCACGGATTGCTGATGCATCAAAAGCTTCGGCTGTTCCGGTGTTAGTTGGTCATCACCGCCATTATCATGCAGCCAGCCAGGATACCCGAGAGTTGTTGCAGTCAGGTAGATTAGGCCAACTGGTTGGTGGGCAAGTGACATGGTGTTTGCGCAAACCGGATGATTATTTCGAACACGGCGCGTGGCGGAAAACCGCTGGTGGCGGCCCGGTCTGGATCAACCTTATTAGCGAGATTGATCTGTTGCGATATTTTTACGGGGAGGTTTTGGAAGTCACTGCAATGACATCAAACGCCACCCGCGGTGCCGAGATTGAAGACACCGCAGCACTTGTGTTGCGTTCTGAAAATGGTGCGTTGGTCAACGTCCCGATTTCCGATACCGCGCCATCACCGTGGCACTTTGAAGGGGCATCGGGGGAAAACCCAAATATCGCGGCGACCGGCCACGACGAGATGCGAATTGTGGGAACCCGTGGCGCATTGGGCTTTCCGTCCTTGACCCTTTGGCAGCATGATGACGATGAAACCGGGAACTGGGGCGATCCGATACACAACATTAAACTGGAAGCGTCCCGTAAAACCGACGGTGGAATGGGTGGCGAGATTGCGTTGACCCAACAGATCGAACATTTTTGTCGAGTGATCCGTGGAGCGGAAAAACCAATGGTTTCCTCGCAGGACGGATTGCGTAATATACGGGTTACGGAAGCAATATTGGCGTCGGCGCAGGAAGGTCGGGTAATTCGGATGTGCGATGCGGATGGCCTGAACGAAGGTCTGGCTGGTGAAAAACGGCTGGCAGGATAAGGGAGAGAACTGATGGAATTTCTGAATGAAAACCAGCGAGCTTTTTACCGGGAACATGGTTATCTTGTTCTGGAAGCCCATCTGCCGCAATCGATTATCGACGACGCCCAAGCGGAAATTGCGCATCTATCCAAACATGCAGCAACGCTGACCCAAAGTGATGATCTCATCGATGTGGAAGACAGCCACACGCCCGAAGATCCGCGTATCCGGCGTATCAAACGTCCCGATCTGCAGAGTGACTTTTTCAACAATCTTATGCGCAGCGATTATATTCTTGGTCCGGCGCGGGACCTGATTGGCCCAAATCTGCGCATGCATACGACCAAGCTGAATATGAAGAAGGCAGAGTTTGGCGCGCCGGTGCAATGGCATCAGGATTTTGCATTTTACCCGCACACCAATGATGATGTCCTGGCAATCGGTGTTGTGTTCGATGATATTGGCCTGGAGAACGGGCCATTGCAGGTGTTTTCCGGTTCCCACAACGGGTCGATTTTAGACCATCATTATGATGGGGTATTTGTTGGCGCTGTTGATCTGGAAGGCGCCGGACTGGACCTCAATGACGCTGTACCGTTAACCGGTCCTGCCGGTACAATCACCATCCATCACGCGCGAACGTTGCATGGCTCGGCGCTCAACACGTCCCCACGTGACCGGCAAATGTTGTTTTATGAAATGATGGCGGCAGACGCATTCCCGGTGATGGGGGCGATGACAAAGTTTGAGTCCATCGAACAATATGATTCCCTGATGCTATGCGGTGAAACGACGAAGGAACCGCGCCTAACGAATATTCCCATCCGAGTACCCCAACCCCAACCGGCTATGGCCGGATCGATTTATGAAATCCAGGCGCAAAGCGGAAAATCCGGTTATACGTCCTATGAAGAAGAAAGAAAAATTCAATGAGCAAACCAATTATCGGATTTATCGGCCTCGGGTTGATGGGCGACGCGATGGTGCAATGTCTGCAAGGTAAGGGCTATGCCATGAACGTGCTTGCCAACCGCAGCCGCGTGAATGTTGACGCCGCCATTGACCGCGGAGCAATAGAAATGGCAAGTGGCAAGGAACTTGCGCAGGCAAGTGACATTATTATGTTGTGCATGGATACATCCGTGTCCGTCGAAGGGCGCATGATGGGGGATGACGGAATTCTTGCCGGGCTAAGCGCGGGCAAAACTGTGATCGATTTTGGTACATCGCTACCCGCATCCACCCGCATGCTGGGTGAAAAAACTGCGGAAAAAGGGGCGGACTATATGGACGCTCCATTGGGCCGCACGCCTGCTCACGCGCTGGATGGTGCGCTGAACATCATGGGTGCGGGAGACAAGGATGTTTTCGACCGTGTAAAACCGGTGCTGGAAGATCTCGGCGAAAACGTCTTTCACCTTGGCCCGCTTGGGGCGGGGCATACGGTCAAACTGATCAATAACTTCTTTGGGATGACAGTCGCGACATCCATGTCGGAAGCATTTGCCATGGCCGATCTGGCCGGCGTTGAACGGGAAATGCTTTACGATGTCATGGCTGCCGGACCACTGCGGTCAGGCATGATGGATTTCGTCAAAGGATTTGCCGTGGATGGTGACCCCAACCAGCTGGCCTTTGCGATTAAAAATGCCCGTAAGGACGTTGGGTATTACGCGACGATGGCGGATGACGCCGGTGTGACGAGCCTGATGTCTGGCGGTCCAAAACAGGCGCTTGGCCTGGCGCTGGCGCAAGGCAAAGGCGAACAAATGGTGTCCCAGATGGTCGACTTTTTTGCCGAACTGTTTGGCAGCAAAAAGCGTTGATGGATAATCAATAGTGACTGGCCTTGTTATCAAGGCCAATGAAGACAAGGCGATGTTTGGCATCGGGCTGATGCTCATCGCCTATTTGACGTTTTCCTTTATCGATTCCAGTGTCAAATGGCTCGCTCTGGCCGGACTTCATGCATTGCAACTGGCGTTCATGCGTTATGCGATGCATTTTTTCATATCTCTTTACATCATCGGACGCGGCGGGTTTTCCAAAGAGCGGTTTTCCGCCGATCATTTACTATTGGTAATCATCCGTGGTTCGTTGATTATGTTTTCCACGGTATTGAACTTCATCGCATTGCGTTATTTGCCGTTGACATTAACATCGACAATCCTGTTCTCGGCTCCGCTGATTGTTTGTGCCCTTTCCTGGCCGCTGCTGGGCGAACGGGTTGGGCCATGGCGGTGGTTTGCCATTATGATCGGGTTTATCGGCGTGGTTATCGCAATCAGGCCGTTTGATGACAGCTTTCACCCGGCCGCAATTTTATCCATGTGCTCAGCGACCAGTTTTGCACTTTATCTGATATTAACCCGAAAACTGGCGGGCAAGGTTTCCACGGATACATTGCAGTTTTATGCCGGTGCGGTCGGGTTTACCGTCCTCGCTCCGTTTGCGGTTTATAACTGGAAGAGCCCGGAGACGGGCCTTGACTGGATCATCCTGTTTACACTGGGGTTTTGGGGCTGGTCCGGGCATCAATTGCTGACCAACGCCCACCGGTTTGCGCCCGCCAGTACGCTCAGCCCATTCTCATATTCGTTCATATTGTTTCTAACGATCTGGAGTTATTTTCTGTTTGATCACTTGCCCGACCGTTGGACGATATTGGGTGGCTCAATTATCGTTGTTGCGGGGCTGATCATTTGGGGTCGGGAACGGCAGATTGGTAAAGCGCAAATCTGAACGGCTGATGGACTGAAATTTAAACATTATACCAACGGCATTAATTTTCGACCGTTCTGACATGGGCCCAATCTCTCATTCCGATTGACGTTATGATTTTCGGTGTGTCGATGAGCGCGTTCCATGCGTCGCAGGCGGCATCAAGGATGGCGGTGTAGTCTTTGAAAACGCGGTTTGAGAGATAGTTTGACCTCAGATATTGCCAGATGTTCTCGACCGGGTTCAGTTCAGGTGACTTCGAAGGTAGCAGAATGATGGTGATATTCTTTGGTACGACCAGTTTGCCGGTGCTGTGCCAACTTGCGCGATCCATCAGGATCACGGCATGGGCCTTGCGGGTCACGTATTTGCTGATCTCATCGAGATGCAATTGCATTGCTTGTGTGTTGGCTTTGGGCAGTACCAAGGCCGCGCCCGTGCCACGCTTTGGGCAGATCGCACCGAACAGATAGGCATTGTCGTAGCGCTGGTCGGCGGGCAGCCGGGGACGGGTTCCTTTCCTCGCCCAGAGGCGAACCTGACCGTTCTTTTGCCCGATGCGCGCTTCGTCCTGGAACCAGATCTCCACCGGCGTTCTCTGCGGCAGATCAGCTATGTGGGCTGCGAGCGTGTCGGGGAAGTTTTTTTGAACGCTTCGATCACACGTCCATCCTGCTCAGGGTGTTGTGGACGACCGGAGATGTTGGAGAAGCCCAGTTGTGCCAGATAATCCGACATCACCCGCTCGGAGCATTTGATACCGAACTGTTCCTCAATAACGCGTACCAGATCAATGCGTCGCCAACGAACCACGCCATCCACTTCCCGGTCCGGCCCGGTTTCGACAATCAGCGACAGTTCCTGCATCTGCTTATCACTCAGCAGGCGCGGTCGCCCTGCACCCTTGGCATTGGTCAGACCGTCCGGACCCAGTTCATTGAAACGATGGACCCAGTCACGCAACGTTTGACGATCCATCCCGCCAATCCGAGCCGCCTCCGTGCGGTTCATGCCGTCATAGACTGCGGCAAGCGCAAGCAGCCGGCGTATCTGTCGGTTGTCACTGCATTCCTTGGTCGTCCGGCGCAGGCTGGCGGCATCAAAGTCCGTCCGAAGTGGCACTGATGATCCCATAGCAAATCTCCTTTGCCACAAGGAATCAGATCAAACTCGATTTGGGAATCCCTACAGAGTCAGAAAATAATGCCGTTGGTATTATTAAGTGTGATTGCGAGGATTTCCATTCGTTAAGACTGTCGAAATCAACCAGCTGCGACAATCCCCGGGTAAACAAGGTAACCCATATCATGAAAACCAAAACGTTTGTGAATTCGATTGCTGGTGAATTGGAAGATCGGGTGGTGATTGCACTTTTTGCTATGATTGCAATTTCGGTCAGTCTGGCTTTGCCGATTTCAGCTGTTGCTGGTGATCAAATGGTTACGTTAATGGCGAGAGGTATTGCCGGGATGATCAGCGTATCGCTATCTGCCCCAATTTATTTCATGTTCAATGGGCTTGTTACCAGGTGATTTAACCGGCTTCGCATACTGCAAGTCAGAGCATTAAATCAATCAGCTTGACGTCAAGCCAACGCTTTTGATCGGACCGACACAATGATGGGAGAAGGCGACATCGCTTCTTCCGTTTCAAGCCAAGCGGATAGGTTTTTGCGTTTGGTCAACTTTTGCCCAAATACCCAGGAAATTGGTACCGCCATTATCAAGCTTAATGCGATTGGCACCAGCCAAAGGGAAATTACACCCAATGCTATCCCGATAGTCAGCAACAGGCCGACGAAGGATTCGATGGCATGAAACCTCAATAACGTTGTTATCCGGTGATAGCCGGATGACCGGTTTTGTGGCGACCAACCTGCATCCAGCCCCATGATGGTCCGAAAGACTGCAGACATGTGTTGAACCATCAATATGGGGGCGAGCATGAACGAGAGAATAATTTCTGAAAACGCTGAAAAGGCAAAATGCAAACGCCCGCCTTTGCTTGAGAGAGTGGGGTCCCGCAAAATTGTGCGTAATATTCCGAATAATTTGGGAATTAGGAGCATTCCCAACATGAAGCCCAATATGACAGCGCGGCTCACGATATCCATTTCCGGCCAATTTGGGAATAAAGGATTGGTGTCTGTAAAGTACCTGAATACGTTATCGTTTTCACTTCGTCCCATTAGCGCCCAAACAATCAGCAGCAGGAACCAGACGACCGACGCTATGTAGGCCATTGCGCCTTGGAGCATGTGGAAGCGTGAGGCAGCTTTCAGCCCAGGCATGGAAATCAAACGAAGGTGTTGGAGGTTCCCCTGGCACCAGCGTCGATCACGCAGAACATAATCGACCAGTGTCTGCGGAGTTTCTTCGTAACTTTCCTGCAGGTCAGGAAGCAGTCGCACAGACCAGCCGGCGCGACGCAGGAGTGCCGCTTCAACGAAGTCATGACTTTTAATGGTGCCACCTAATGCACCAGTTCCTTGCAGGCGCGGTAGGCCTGCGCATGTTGCAAATGCCTTGGTACGGATAATCGCATTGTGGCCCCAATAATTACCATCATGACCAGACCAGCGTTCCAATCCGTCGGCTAGCACGTGGCCATAAATATTATTGGCAAATTGTTGAACTCTGGAGAATATGGTTTGTGCGCCCATCAAACGGGGTATCGATTGTAATAGGGCAACCTCCGACCTGTCGCTTATCTCATCGGCTAGTCTGGTGATTGTACGGGCAGACATCAGACTGTCGGCGTCTAATGTGATGAAACAATCCCAGTCACCACCCCAGTTTTCAATCCAGTCGCGCAGATTCCCAGTCTTACGTTCTGTATTATTTTGTCTTCTGCGATAATACACTTCCGGCCCACTTGTGTCGGTGGAACGTGTTACCGGTTCGAATAACTCCCATTCGCGTTCGGATATTTCTTCGTCGCGGGTGTCGCTGAGGATGAAAATAGCAAACCTGTGATTGGTCTTTGTGTTACTAAGGTCATCGCGCATCGCACGTATGCGAGAGATCACAGCGTCAGGGTCTTCATTATATATGGGTACTGTCAAAGCGATATTTAGGGATTCGGACACTGTGGATTGCCGGGCACGGGGATCCTTGCGCGGAGCTAGCAACCCAATTGTTGCGGCAGCCACTGATAGGGCAATCCAGAATGCGGAAAACCCAACCAGTATCAGCATGATAATTTCTGTTGTCAGAAATCCGTCTTTTCTGAACCAATCGGAAAACACCAGAACCAGAGCCAATGTCGTGCCGATTGCCGGTAAAAATGTTAGCCAGCGAAATAGAACGGTGCAAGCCAACGGTGACGGGGCTTTTGAATCCGGGTCATGGAATGGCCTGGTTAGGTCCTGATCAAGCATTACCATCGGGGACATATCTGGCATGGCTATCGGCGTTTTGGACTTTTGGCTCATTAGGCGGTCCACCGATATAACCAGACTTCTGACGCCATTCTATCCTTATATCTCAATTGTGCGCGAAGTTCGACGGCCCTTCGGTTTTTGGGGTAGAAGGTGAAAGCCAATCTGATGCCGCCTGTTTCCGGGTTTTCTTGTAATATTCCCTCGGTAACACGTGCACCATTGGATCCAACGTGGTTGCCAATTTTTTCAATGTCCTTAGGCAACATATCCGTGCGGGTAAAATCGATCGTAACCAGGCGCCCGCCGGAGAAACGTTTCCCCATTCGAGTGTTTATCACTTTAGGCATTTTGGAAAGTACCGGTGGTTCGTCGCACCAGTAAAGGCGGTACGAGAAACGGTGTTCCTTACCGGCCAGTAAAGATTCGCGAGGCCGCCAATAGGCGACTATATTGTCGTAAATTTCACGGTCTGCGGGAATTTCAACAAGGGTTACCGAACCTCTGCCCCAGTTTTCTCCGGGCACAACCCAAAGGCCAGGCCGTTTATGGTACCGGGCTTCAAGGTCCGCATAATCGGCGAATTTGCGAGGACGTTGTAGCAGGCCAAAGCCTTTTGGATTGTCGTCAACAAAACTTGAAACCTGAAGCCTTAATGGATTGGCCAATTGCCGCCATAGCGTTTCACCCGCGCCATTTTCGATGAGCAAGCCATCGGTATCATGGACCGCCGGGCGGAAGTCGTCGAAACGATTTCGGTTGGTTTCATCAAAAAGGAACATGCTGGTTTCAGCACCGATTCCTACATGTTTGAGATCAATGCGTGGAAACAGGACTGCTTCCACGTCCATTTCGGTATGGGTGCCCGGTGTTATCGTGAAACGATAGGCGCCTGTAACACTTGGGGAATCCATGAGTGCGTGGATCGTGATGCTGTGTGATCCGGAGTTATTTTCTTCAACCCAGAATTCACGAAAGTCTGGAAATTCTTCCCCGGCGGGGTCTGCAGTGTTCAGCGCGAGACCACGGGCGGACAGGCCGTAAATGTGTCCACGACCGACCGCGCGGAAATAGCTGGCACCCTGAAATACCACAAACTCATCCCGGCGTTCAGGGTCGTTAATGGTTGTTCGAACCCGAAATCCTGAATATCCAAGCGTTTCGTCGACGGGAAGGTCAGGCACGAGGTGGGCGAGGCGAAATACGTCTTTGGAGAAAAGAACAGGCCGAGCTTCATCCCCTTGAAAAACTGAGATAGCAATTGGCGACGGGAAATAGAGACCAGGTGCGAAGAACTCTAACCAATAGGGTTTGTTGGTATCACCCCATAGGGCTGACTTGTGGTTGAAGTTTATACCCTTGTATTGGTCATAGGTGAGATTAATCCACTCTTTGGGGATTTTCACCGGTGCTTGGTAATCCGATTGAGAAAGTTGTTTTGCCTTGTCAATTACCGTTTGACTTGTAAATGGCGAAGCCTCTCCCAGTTTCATCTTGGCCGCAGGTGGTTCCTTGAGTTTGCCGGCAAATGCGGGTGACATGGGAGATGCCGCACTTAATCCCCCAAGAGCTGCAAGTGAAGAGATGAATGTACGTCTATCAATCATCGGTTCAGTCAATCTTTCCAGCCGGTACGCCGCTTGGGAATGTAGAAGCACCGGAATGTGACGGGGGGCTGGAGGGTTCGATCACCTTTTGTTGCCGCCATGGTTGAGATTTGAACCAGGCCACACTGTATGCCACTGCGATAAGTGCTGCAAAACCCAAAAGATTGCCAAATGCAACGATGGCCCAATGGGTTCCAAACATTTTGAAGATAATGCCAACTGATTGCGCAACAACGAGTGAAGCAACAAACACAGCGAGCGATTGCTGACCAACCTTGCGGATTATGTCGACGACGAACTGAGCTTTGCCCCAATCTTTAATTCGTGAGCCAAGTGGGCCGACTGCAATCCACGCAAGATAAGCCGTCGCCAAGAAATGTACATAGCGGAAAATTCCGAATTGCGATTTCCCCCTCAATAACGCGATGTCGGCCCGTTGTTCTTTAAACCAGGGTGACAATTCCGTATAGAGCACGTAACCGGGCTTGGCGTTGTATATTCTAAAATATGCAAAGGGCAGGGAGATCACCACAATCGCAATCGCCAGCCAGATTAAATCTTTGCGGACAGGGGGAGGCTTGATCCACCCACGCATGAAAGCGAACCCGGTGAAGAAGACCAATTGCCAGCCAAGTGGATTGAAGAACCAGCGGCGTTGCGACCAAGGTTCTGCGGGGAAGTTTAACAGTGGGCCGCCGAAAAGTGGTAAATTGGCGATCACCCAAGTACCGATTACAAATGTTGCAACTGCCCAAAGTGAAATACGTTCAAGGCCCATCACGATGGGAACCAGCGCCAGGATGACCAGGTACATGGGCAGAATATCAAAATAATTCGGCACATAAGTCAGTGTAAACATGCCGATCACCAGATCCGGCGTCTTCGTGTAAAAATGCTTTAGATTGAGTGCACCAACATAGGATTTGTTCCAGTTGTCACTCGTAAATACACCCGCTTGATCTAATGCCGTAAGCAGCAATAAAACTGTGAAAAACAGGGCAATATGGGCCCAATAGACCTGCCAGACCCTGAAGACGATTCGTGCAGTGCCCATCAACCAGCCGCGTTTTTGAAACACCGCTCCAAAAGCAATGGCTGACGCCATGCCGGAGCAAAAGACAAAGGTCTCTGTGGCGTCTGAAAACCCGAAACGGGCCGGTATCCAAAGCGCCCAAAAGTCGCGGGGGGTGTGGGCGATGAAAATAACGAACATGGCGATACCGCGAAAGAAGTCCAGTCGCGGGTCGCGTACCGTTTTCTTAATCGCCGTATTCGACATTATCCGTTCTCGCAAATTGAAATAATTTCAGGAGCCTGCCCCGGTTCCACGAATTATGTATTACCGGCAAATTCCGGAGATATAAAACTAAAATTACTCTGCAGGTACCGAATGGACACCGCAGGCGTTATTTCTCTGTTTAGCCAGTTCATCCATGCGCAGGCTTGCAAATCTATCGATATTACCGGCGCGTCTTTGCGTGCGGTTTTGCAGGAACCGTTCGGCCGCGTCGAAATATCCACCGCGAAGAGCGGCTTCAATTGTTAGTCTTTCAAATACATCCCTTTGAGCGTGGCTGCCACCGATATTTTGCATGCCGTCACGGGCACCTGCCAGATGGCGGAATGCTGTTGTAAAATTGCCCTCTCCAAATGCTTCCAGACCTTCCGCAGCGCTGAGGCCGGGGTGCTTCATGATAATGTCCATCTCACCCGCTTCTGTTGCTGCATCCTTGCGCATTCGGCCCAAAAGGGAACTAACGGCGCCTTTTCGATCCCCACCAATAAGTGAGAGCATGTAATGGAGATCGGCAAAGGCCAGGCATCCGTCATCGGTGCGGTTTTCAGACAGGTCAGCCAGTTCTTCCCAGCGATCACCAACGTCGTGCCCTTCTAACTCCAGGCGGGACAGCAGTGATGCGCCATTTGAAATGTCACGATAATCGTCGGTCTTCTCGTGACGAATTTTATCGTCATAGAGCGCCATAACAGCATCGATTTCTCCGCGGTCGAGGTGCATCAGTGCCAGATGCCACCACACATGGTAGCTGAAGTTGTTGCAGTGGGCCCAGGCGCTGGTGCGGTTTTGCAACCAGTCTATGCCTTTATCCGTGTCATTCGTCATATCGTAGACATGGGCGACAGCGTGGAGGCCCCACGCGTCATCCGAACTGTGTAAAACACCTTCTCGGCCAATCCTTTCGGCCAAGGCATATTCGCCGGTCTCCTCCAGCGTGAAGGCGTGGCAGCCAAGCGCATAACCGTATGCGTGATTATCCTGGTTCAGGTGCGGAATAACGCTTTCGATGGATGAGCGCATGCCCTGCGCATCGCCAAGCGTAAACCGGATGGCCTGGACCAGCTTCATGGCCAACGCATCTTTCGGATTGACGGCCATAAGGCGATCTAAACGGTCGCCCGCCTTGCTCGGGTAACCGGAATTCCAATCGTGCAGGGCACCGAGAAATTCCATTTCACGATGGGATACGGGCCGTTGGGCAACCAGCCCACTGGCCTGCTGTTCCGCTTCCAAGGCGACCATAGCAAGCTCGCGGCGGCCAAGAAGTAGCGAAAACAAACCCTTACAGATGATTGGCAGAGCGAAACCGGGGTCGCTTTCAATTGTGGTTCCCAAATGTTGGGGGGTTACAGCTGCGTGGGCCAGGAACCCTAACTGGGTGTTATTCCAGGCTTCTAAATCGCCTTCGGCACTAAGCGTAACTGGACAGCCGAATAGGTCATCGCGTGTATTCATCAAGTTATTTCTCATTCGGGACAATCTGAAAAAGTAGTCAGCATTTCATAAGGCTAGCAGCAAATAAACCCTCGTGACATTTGTGTGATGCCAAGGGTGATTCATTTGACTTCACAAGTGTCATAAATATGGCAAAAGTTACCATCTCACGGACCAGTTATTTATGGTGATGAAGAATGGCTAGAACGGCGACCTGGGCACATGATGGTAAACTGACTTTACCACCCCAAATGCCATTGGCGATATCTCTGATCGGCTTTGTCATTGTTGCTGGATTGGCCTCGCAATTTGGCGGTTTCCGGTATGTATTTGCCACTTTTATCGGATTAATCGGTGGATTTGGCCTTTATCACGCGGCATTTGGGTTCACCGCCGCGTGGCGACGCATTGTCACGGAGCGTCGTGGACAGGGGTTACGCGCCCAAATGATGCTTCTGGCTGGTGCCTGTTTACTAACTTTTCCTATTATTGCCTGGGGTGCACCATTTGCCGAATGGGGCCTTCGAAGTGGCGCCTGGGTTTTACCTTTCGGGGTGACTGCTATGGTTGGCAGTTTCATCTTCGGCATGGGAATGCAATTGGGCGGCGGCTGTGGATCAGGCACCCTGTTCACCGTCGGCGGCG
The DNA here is from genome assembly GCA_951813045.1 of uncultured Rhizobiaceae bacterium. GTDB lineage: Bacteria > Pseudomonadota > Alphaproteobacteria > Rhizobiales > Rhizobiaceae > Pseudahrensia. Next base: position 3,224,614 of record CATOTF010000002.1, on the reverse strand, counting down.
GAAGCAGCCGCATGTTGATTACGCTGGCAGCATTTATTGTGGGCTCTCTCATTGGTACGTGGAACTTGCCCGCATGGGCGGGGCTGCCCCGGTTCGGTAGTTTTTCGTTTATCAGGGAATTTGGCGCGTTCGGGGCGCTTGGTGTAATATTCGCTATCACCGGCACGGTCTATTGGTTGAGCAAGCGTATTGAATTATCAGCCCACGGCTCGCTGGAAAACCGGCGGGAAACAGGCTCCTTTCTGGGTGGTCCGTGGTCCCACACATTGGGCATATTGGCGCTGGTGTTCGTGAGTGTCGCGACCATTTTGACCCTCGGCAGACCATGGGGAATCACATCGGCATTCGCCCTTTGGGGCGCGAAGATCGCGACATTTGCGGGCATGGATGTAGTTTCCTGGCCCTATTGGAGCGGCGGTCGGGCGCGTTCTCTTGATCGCAGTGTTTTTGCCAATTCAACATCAATCATGAATTTCGGCCTGATCTTCGGCGCCATGGCGGCGGCTTCGCTTGCCGGTAAATTCGCGCCGCTTTTGCGGCTCAGTTTCAAAGATGTCGCCACCGCTGTGGTTGGCGGTCTGCTGATGGGATATGGCGCGCGCTTGGCTTATGGCTGTAATATCGGCGCTTATCTGGGCGGCATTGTATCGGGCAGTATGCACGGCTGGTTGTGGGCGATTTTCGCCTTTGCCGGAAGCAGCATCATGTCAAAAATCAAAGTTAGATATTCTATTTAGGAGTTCGAAAGGAAAAACAATGAACCTCGCAATTCGCGGCGCAATTGCCGCCTTGGCCCTGACCACGATGGTCGCCATTCCAGCACATGCACAGATGGGTGCGCCTAAATCTGCTGCTAATAAAGGCCGCGTCGAGATCAATACGCAAATTGCCTACAAGGATATGATCAAGCGGCTGAACGCCGCCGTAAAGGCGGAAAAAATGGGGCTGGTGACACGGGCAAGCGCCACGATTGGTGCGCGGCGTCAAGGCATTACTATCAAAGGTAATATGGTGGTCGGCGTTTACCGTAATGATTTCGCCCGCCGCATGCTGGAAGCCAGTATTGATGCCGGTATTGAAGCGCCCATCCGGTTTTATATCACGGAGCGACGCGACGGCAGCGCCAAGCTAACCTATAAAACCCCAAGCGCCGTTTTCGAGCCTTATATGGAAAAGGCAGAGCCTGAACTAAAAGAAGTGGCCAGGGAGTTGGACACGATTTTTGCAGCAATTGCGGAACGGGCAACGGCTGAAAACTGAACGGGTAATGTATTCTGCCGTATCAGAATTTGCCGTCACAAGCGCGGCGGCTGATGCGGCAGGCTAATAATACCAACGGCATTATTTTCTGACTCTGTAGGGATTCCCAAATCGAGTTTGATCTGATTCCTTGTGGCAAAGGAGATTTGCTATGGGATCATCAGTGCCACTTCGGACGGACTTTGATGCCGCCAGCCTGCGCCGGACGACCAAGGAATGCAGTGACAACCGACAGATACGCCGGCTGCTTGCGCTTGCCGCAGTCTATGACGGCATGAACCGCACGGAGGCGGCTCGGATTGGCGGGATGGATCGTCAAACGTTGCGTGACTGGGTCCATCGTTTCAATGAACTGGGTCCGGACGGTCTGACCAATGCCAAGGGTGCAGGGCGACCGCGCCTGCTGAGTGATAAGCAGATGCAGGAACTGTCGCTGATTGTCGAAACCGGGCCGGACCGGGAAGTGGATGGCGTGGTTCGTTGGCGACGCATTGATCTGGTACGCGTTATTGAGGAACAGTTCGGTATCAAATGCTCCGAGCGGGTGATGTCGGATTATCTGGCACAACTGGGCTTCTCCAACATCTCCGGTCGTCCACAACACCCTGAGCAGGATGGACGTGTGATCGAAGCGTTCAAAAAAACTTCCCCGACACGCTCGCAGCCCACATAGCTGATCTGCCGCAGAGAACGCCGGTGGAGATCTGGTTCCAGGACGAAGCGCGCATCGGGCAAAAGAACGGTCAGGTTCGCCTCTGGGCGAGGAAAGGAACCCGTCCCCGGCTGCCCGCCGACCAGCGCTACGACAATGCCTATCTGTTCGGTGCGATCTGCCCAAAGCGTGGCACGGGCGCGGCCTTGGTACTGCCCAAAGCCAACACACAAGCAATGCAATTGCATCTCGATGAGATCAGCAAATACGTGACCCGCAAGGCCCATGCCGTGATCCTGATGGATCGCGCAAGTTGGCACAGCACCGGCAAACTGGTCGTACCAAAGAATATCACCATCATTCTGCTACCTTCGAAGTCACCTGAACTGAACCCGGTCGAGAACATCTGGCAATATCTGAGGTCAAACTATCTCTCAAACCGCGTTTTCAAAGACTACACCGCCATCCTTGATGCCGCCTGCGACGCATGGAACGCGCTCATCGACACACCGAAAATCATAACGTCAATCGGAATGAGAGATTGGGCCCATGTCAGAACGGTCGAAAATTAATGCCGTTGGTATAATGTTAGTTGTGTGTTGGTATAGTATTCACCTCACAGTTGGCCTTACCGGCTTAGTACGACCATGCCGCTCCGTTGGTTGGTTAAATGGTGTCACTATAACATCCGTCGAACTTCACGGAGACAACATGATCACGTATGATAACATAGCGTGCCGCGAGCTGCATATGTTCAACAGCATCTGGATCTTCTGAAGAATCATCACCTCAAAAGTTAATTGACATCGAATTCCCTCACACAAACTTCCATTTTTTCAGACAAAATAGTCTCTATTAATTCTCGGCCGAATTCATCAATTCGAACAAAGCAATAAGAGAATTTTTTGAAATCAGTCCCTTTAAATTTATAAGAAAAGCTATCTTCATCCATAATTTTACCAAAAATTTCCTTCTCAATTCCAAATCCGAGGTATGAAGATGTAAGGAAATTACTCAAAATACTGTAGAAAAATTCTTTTTTTCTGTCTTTGAACTTATAAATAGATACAAAAAATCCATAAAAATAGAAATATTGGAATTTTCTCTGTATTTTTTACATGTTACATCTGGCTTCATTATACATAAAGTTAAATATTTTGAGCTTTCTAAAAGTTGATTGTATTCTTGCTCGTTTTGAAGTCTCAGAGTGTCGCGATTATCGTTGGGAAATGATTCTGAGCAAAATAAACAAAATAGAACAATTATGAATAAGTTTACCGGTCTACATAGTAAACAAATCACCCAATTCTCTGGCCAACATTTAGCCCGGAAAAATGTGATGCTCGACAGTACCTCGCTTCGCCATTTCTCACCCAACATACCCACCCCCAAACCATTCGCACACCTGCCGCGTTCAACAAGTAGCGTCGCCTGATACCGGTGGACAGTCAATGTTAGGTGTTGGTCTTCAGGTCAAGTCATGCACCTGATCGTATCAAAAAGCCCCATCATAGGCGCGGCGGCTGATGCGGCAGGCTAGAAGGGTGTAGGTGTTACGGGATTGTGCGGCCTTTGCCTGTTCCTTCAGGGTTTCGACGTCGTCGACCCAGACGCCGTGGCCACCCATGGCGTTGGCTAAGCCGACGAAATCTGTGCCGGGAAAGTCCACGCCGACATTCTTGCGCTGGCTGCCACGCTGTTTTAGCTCGATCAGTGCAAGCGATTCATCGACGAGTACGCAGATGATCAGCGGTTGTTTCATTTCGCGGACGGTAGCCAGTTCTCCCAGCCCCATTTCCAGTCCGGCATCGCCGACAAAGGCGCAGACGGGTGTGTTGGGGCTTGCCATTTTATAACCGGCGGCGAGGGGAACCGCGCAGCCCATGGTGCAGAGTGCGGTGGATTGAAGGAATGCGTGGGGACGCGTGCTTTGCCAAGTTTGGGAGAGCAGGATGCGGTGGGCACCGGAGTCCGCCGTGATCACCGTATCGTGTGGCAATGTCTTGTTGAGGGTTTCGAAAACCTGTCCGGGGCCCCAGTCGCCCGGCGCGGTAAAACAGTCCTCCAACGCATTTTTCGCAGAAGTTGCTTCGTCATCGGGCCAGCGCTGCGTTGAATCCATACCATGATTGATTTGGGCCAATGTTGGTTCGATGGACGCCTGTAACGTGATGTCAACACGGTGCATGCCGTGGGTGCGCAGGCCTGGGGTGATCTCGATGATTTTGGCGTCGTCACCCCACGGGTTGCGCCAGCCGGTGCGCATTTCGATGGGGTCGTAACCGGCAAGCAGAATACAATCCGCCAGTTGGATCAACGGCATGAGGATTTTGTCGGCTTTGGGAGATAGCCCGTGACCGCCCAGGCAAAGCGCGTGGTTTTCCGGCATCAGGCCTTTGCCCTTATAGGTGGTCAAAAGCGGAATGCTGTGTTTTTCGCAGAAATCCGCGAGCGCCGGCCCGGCCCCTTCCTGAACAGCATCCACACCGGCAATAACCAATGGGCGTTGAGCGTTGTTTAGAGCCTCAATAGCTTCCCCAAGCAAAGGGGTAGGGGCCACCATGGTTGGACCGGATAGAGCAGGCAGGTCGCGCAAAAGCTCTTCGCTGACTTCTTCCGCGACACCAATTGGCACGTCTATGTGGACAGGGCCGGGTTGACCTTCAAACGCGATGGCGAGAGCTTTTTCCATCATTACGCCGACCGTGCCGGATGATGCGCGAAAGCTTGCCTTGACTATCGGGCGCAACATCGCCTGATGGTCGAAAACCTGATGGGTATAGGTTTCCGCTTCTGCAGTTTCCACACAACCCGTCAGGAAGATCAGCGGCACACGGTCCTGCATCGCATTGGCGATGACGTTGACCGCATTGGCGACGCCCGGGCCGATGGTGGCCAGCAGGATGCCGGGCGCGCGGGAACCGACGGGTTCCGCATGCCATGCCCCTTCCGCCATAAACCCGGCGGCGTTTTCATGTTTTGCCAGATGAAACTCGATTCCCGTATCATCAAGGGCGCCCATAATGGCCAGCACTTCGCCGCCCGGAATACCGAAGGCGCGGGTGCAGCCTGCTTGCTTCAGCTTGGAGGCGATAATCTGGGCACCGGTCAATTCTGCGGTTTGGGGCTTTGTCATTTGATGTCCATATTGTTGAATTGCAGCATCCATCAATTGGACCACTTCGGAGGCTTTTTAGACTGAGTCCCTACTGTTGCAAGCTTTTTTCGCTCAACATGATGTGCGGCACGTCTAATTGTTGATTGCAGGTCAATCTGTGTCGTGACACAAATGCGCGATGGCGAAACCAACTGTTACCTCAGCCGATGTCGCGCGTCTTGCCCGGGTTTCTCAATCCGCGGTGAGCCGTACCTTTACCGCTGGTGCGTCGGTATCACAGGAAACGCGGCTTCGGGTTACCAAAGCGGCTGATGAGCTGGGCTATCGGCCCAATGCGCTGGCGCGTTCCCTGATCAGCGGGAAATCCGGGATCATCGGCGTTCTCGTCGCCTACCTCGATAATCAGTTTTACCCTGTCGTGATCGAAAAACTCTCCCGATCGCTTCAGTCAAAAGGCTATCGGGTTCTGCTGTTTATGAGTGATCCGGGGGATCAGGACGCAGTCGTTCAGGACATGTTGCAATATCAGGTGGAAGGTGTGGTGATGGCGTCGGCTCATCTTTCTTCACACCTTGCGCAAAGGTGCATGGATAATGGTATTCCGGTAGTATTGTTCAACCGTTACGTCATCTCGTCACCATCCAATTCTGTTACATCCGACAATGTCGAAGGGGGACGTCTGATCGGCAATTTCCTCGTCGACGGTGGTCATGAGCGTATATCTTTCATTGCCGGTTATGAAGATTCATCAACCAACCGGGATCGAGAGGCGGGGTTTTATAAGGGATTAGCGGAGCGCGGTGCGGTCTGCCATTCGCGGTCTGTTGGCGCGTATACACAGGAAGCGGCTGCGGCTGCGGCGCGCGTGTTATTTGCTGCACCTGAAAAACCCGATGCGATTTTTGTTGCTAATGACCATATGGCTTTTGCGGTGATGGATGTAATTCGAAACGAACTTCATTTGAACATTCCTGGCGATGTTTCCGTCGTTGGATATGATGACGTACCTCAGGCTTCATGGGGTGCTTATGATCTCACAACCGTCGAACAACCGGGCGAAGCGATGATTGATGCGACCGTGGAAATCCTGATTGATCAGATCGATGGGACATCAGCAAAACGCCGCGCTGCGGTTTTGCCCGCTCGGTTAATCGTTCGCGGATCGTCTAAACTTCCGAAATAGTGGCTAATTCCGAAGGCCCAGCCGGTTGCGCCCAAATTGGTCGCGCACACGGCCCATGACATCGACGCCCTGTTGCAACAGGATATGAATCACATCAATGGGTACCCAGTTTTCGCGAATTTTACCTTCGTGGTGGAGATAAAAATCCATAACCCGCATGCCAACCGGTTTTCCCGTTGGGCCACACCCAAAAACGTCGCCGGTGCCGTTGTTCACCGCCATGACGCTGGGCCACCCACCGGTGACGGAATATTTTCCGTCGCCAATCTGAATGTAATGACCGGCGTCGGATGTATCTTCGACATTCGTGAGGACCTGGCCGCCTTTTCTTCCGGGCCATGTAAGGCGGAAAGGGAGTTGGTGAAAGTCTACAAACCCTTCCAGCCCCCGGGTGGTTCCGATGCCGGACGGGCCGTACCACATCATTTTTTCATGCCAGTACTCTTTTTGAGGCATGTTAATGAGACCATCGCGCCCCGCCATCGCTCCGTCATTATATTCGGAGAGGCTTTTGTGCATGGCGAGTGTTTGAGCAATTGAGCCGAGGCCTTCATCCATATCCTGTTCGCTCAGCACAATGCCATCTGCTGTTATGGGGCCCATCCAGCGGCCTTCCGTCCCCCAGCTTGGGGCGAGAGGCCAGAAGCCGGCCTGACGTATCAGATCAAGAACATCCCAAAGGCAAGACGAACGGATGATCTTGCCATCCTGCAATTCATGGACCTCGCCATAACGCAGGAACACCGGCTGGCCGGTTGCGGGAATATCCAGCCAGTCTTTTTTGAACGTGCCGCAGTAATGGCCGATGGCGGCAACCATATCCCGGGTTTGTCCGTGTTTATTGGTATAGCGCCCGCCAACTAAAATCTCGTCACGTCGTTCAAGATCGGGAAAACTCACTTTTAGGGGCTTCCAAACGGTGTCAGCAATCTCGGCAGGCCCGGTCGTCTCATTAAGTGGATGGGAACCGCGCCAAACTGCGTTATTGTCGTAGATATTTTCCAGCACATTTTCGACGGTGCGATTGTCCGCATCGACAATTTTTGCCATCGCGTCGCGAATCCGTAATTTGTTGGTTAAATTGACATCCTGAGGGATGGTTATGGAACCGTTTTTATTCATAATAACAACCTGTTAATGGTGCAGACGGGTAGCTTAGCGCGCATCGATAAAATTTACCGTTGCATACGTATGCAATAAATGGTTTCCTTGGGAAAGAGAAAAGGCTTGATCGTGGATTGTTACATAGCACCATGAGGTCTGGCTTAATATCTTGGTCGCAGGAATGTCGACCTAAAAATTAAGGGCACATGTGCCTTAAACAACTGGGAGACTAAATATGATTAAAAAAACTCTTATGGCCGCTTCACTTGCATTGATGGCGTCGGCAGCAAGTACGGCTGCATATGCTGCTTGTGATATCAGCAAAGGCCGGGTCAATGTGGTTGGGAACGAATTCCCCGCAATTCAGACGATCGGTAAAGGGGCGCAAGCCTGTGCCGGTGATGGCGTTGAAGTTAAAACAAACCTCACAGCAGACCACCAGAAAATTAACGTTGCGGGCATGTCCAGCAACCCGGCCGAATATACATCTGCTATCGTTGCCAATTCTTCGATTGTCGCGTTGATGAATGAAGATCTGATCCGTCCATTGGACGATTTCATTGCTAAATACGGAAAGGATCTGAAAAAGAATCAGCTGATTTCAATCGACGGTAAAGTGATGGCTGTCGCCTTTATGGCGAATGCACAGCACCTGGTTTACCGTAAGGACATTCTGGCAAAGGCCGGTGTTGAGCCACCAAAAACATACGAAGATATGCTGGCTGCTGCCAAAATCATCCGTGACAAGGGCCTGATGCAGAACCCTGTTGGCGGTGCTTATGCTGCCGGTTGGAACCTCGCACAAGAATTCAACAATATGTACATCGGTTACGGTGGCGAATTCTTCAAACCTGGTACTGCCGAAGTCTCCATCAACAATGAACAGGGCGCTGCTGCCCTTAAAATGATGAAAGACCTGTCTGGCTACATGAACCCGGACTTCCTGACGCATGATTCAAACGCAACGTCTGCCGAATGGAAAGCCGGCAATGTCGCCATTATGAACATGTGGGGTTCACGTGTTGGCCCGCTGAAAGACACCGAAGGTTCTTCGCAAGAAGTGGTTGATAACACTGACATCGCTGCCCCAATGACCGTTGGGGGCGGATCAATTCCCGCGACCACACTTTGGTGGGATGGCTGGACTGTTTCAAAGAACACATCAGATGAGGATGCGGAAGCAACCTTCAAGGCAATGATGAACGCTATCAATCCGAGTATTCTTGGTGATGATGAAATTGCCAAACAGGCTGTTTGGTTGATCGATGGTTATAAGCCAACAGATGCTGCTAAGGGTGTGTTTGCCGCAGCTGAAATGGGCACCAAGCCTTACCCAATGCGTCCGTTCCAGGGCCTGTTGCACACTGCGCTGGGTGCAGAACTTCCAGACTATATGCAGGGTAAAGAAGACGCTGCTAAAACTCTGGCAGACGTTGAAGCTGCCTACATCGCAGCTGCAAAGGAAAAAGGCTTCCTGAAATAAGGGCCGTTTTTAATGGGTGGGTGCCTGTGCACCCGCCCATTATTTCCCGTTTGAAAGTCTTCGGTTGAATTCCCGCCTCGATGCCTTTCAAACGTGAATACACCAGATGTAACGGCGCATCGACTATTCAAATAATCCGCCCCAGCCGTTGGTCCTGCCATGAAGCACAGCACATTTTTCTGGTTTTTCTTGCCGACTGGATTGGCGATGCTTTTGTTTATCGCTTTCCCAATCGTATCCGTCGTGACGCAATCCCTTCACACCGCCCACGACCAGGTGATTGTCGAAGTTGAGAATTGCGGTCCGTTTGGTTGTGAAAAGGAAGTAACCGTTGACCAGGAAGCAACGCGTAAAATTCGAGAAGATCAGCCCTTGGGCAAATGGGCAGGCCTGTCGGTATATCTTGACCGCGGGCATCTAGCCTTTCAGGAGGTTGCCGAGTCTTGGAAGACGCGCGATAGCCTAAGCGGTTTCTTTTCTGCGATTACAAACCTGCCATTCTATCGGGCGATGTCGTTTACACTCACTTTTGTCGTGGTTGTAACGCCGATGACGATTATTTTGGGTTTCATGATTGCGGTTGCTGTTAATGCGCTTAATCAAAAGCTCAAAGGATTCGTGATTTTCTTTTCCCTGTTACCGATGATTGTTACACCGCTGATTGGGTCGCTTATCCTGTTCTGGATGATCGATTCACGGGGAATACTTGGTAACGGGTTGCAATGGATATTCGATGATCCCAACCTGTCGCTAAAAGCCTCAACCGGCCTGACCTGGATTATGCTGATGGTTTACGGGATCTGGCACGCGGCGCCTTTTGCTTTTGTTGTCTTCTATGCCGGCCTGCAAACCCTTCCGCAGGACACGCTGGAATCGGCGATGATAGACGGGGCGACGCGTTGGCAACGTATTCGTTATGTGATTATCCCTCACATTATGCCGCTGGTCACATTCGTTGCACTGATCCAGTTGATGGATAATTTCCGAGTGTTCGAGCCGATTGTCGGGTTCAGTGCGGAAGCCCATGCGACGTCCCTTTCCTGGATTATTTTTAATGATCTGGGGGGTGAAACCCGCTTGTTATCTTCGGCTGCCGCAACATCGGTTTTGACCGTCATCGGTGTGGGAATTCTGTTGTCTCCAGTGCTGGTTCGCACATGGCGTGACTTTAAGGTGAAGGTGTAAGAAATGGCTGCCGCTGCTGAACAAAAGTCTATTGGCCTGCGCGTCTTTTCCAGCACCTTTGTGATTTTCTGGTTGATACTCGCTGCATTCCCATTCGTGTGGACCCTTTGGGGTTCGTTCAAGGTTGAGTTGGATTTTTTCTCCATCGCCGACTGGACCAACGCGCTGACCGGTGCCCGGACCGAAGTTGTCTACGGTTCGCCTTTTACGGGCACCGGATATGAAGGGGCGTGGGTAAAGGAAGAGTTCTGGAAAGCGGTACTCAACACCGCAATCGTGTGTTTTTTCGTAGTCTGTACGTCGCTGACAATCGGAACGCTCGGCGGTTATGCCCTGTCACGTTCGGGCTTTCGTTATACATTCTGGCTGCTCATTATCGCGTTGATGTTTCGCGCTTTACCACCGATTACGCTGGTATCCGGTTATTTGTTGCCGTTCTTTGAATGGAATGTCTGGGGAATATTGCCCACGACAATCATCGTGCTTGTAGCGATCAACCAACCGTTCACGCTCTGGATGCTGCATTCCTTCTTCCAGAAAATTCCAAAAGATCTGGATGAAAGCGCCATGGTGGATGGCTGCACCCGTTTTCAGGCATTTCGCCATGTCATCATTCCGGTCATGTGGCCGGGGGTTATTACAACCGGGCTGTTTTCTTTTCTGCTCGCCTATAATGATTTTGCGGTGACCACGATGCTGTTGGCGAAAGAGAACCAGACCATGGTTCCGAAAATAGCGAGCTTTCTTGGAACGACACAAACGGAGGGCAATGTCATGTTTGCCGTTGCTTCCGTTGTCTCGGCGACCGCGCCGCTGTTTGTTCTTGTCATGTTTTTTCAACGTCAGATTGTGAGTGGTCTCACAGCGGGTGCAGTGAAGGGGTAATTTATAATGGCCGGCATTACATTGAATAATGTGACGAAACGCTGGGGTGATTTTGTCGGTGTTCAGGAGTTCAATCTTGAGATTGCCGATAAGGAATTTCTTGTCCTGCTCGGCCCGTCCGGCTGTGGCAAGACGACAACCATGCGCATGATTGCCGGGCTTGAAGAAGCAACGACCGGCGACATATTGATCGGCGACCGTGTCGTTAATAATCTTGAGCCGAAAGATCGCGATATTGCGATGGTGTTCCAGTCCTACGGCCTTTACCCGAATATGACCGTTTGGGAAAATATTCGTTTTCCATTAAAAGTTCGCAAGGTCGATCCTGCGACGCACCAAGAACGGGTGCAACGGGCCGTTGATATGGTGGAACTGAACGAGTTTACCCACCGCCGTCCGTCCGAATTATCCGGCGGTCAGCGTCAGCGTGTGGCTCTGGCCCGCGCGATTGTGCGGGAACCGACCGTCTTCTTGATGGACGAACCGCTTTCCAACCTGGACGCCAAATTACGAGTCTCAACGCGGGCGCAGATTAAAAACCTGCAGGATACGCTGGCAACCACGACGATCTATGTGACCCACGATCAGATTGAAGCGATGACATTGGCTGATCGTGTTGTCGTGATGAATGCGGGTATCGTTCAACAGGTGGGCACGCCTGTCGAGATCTACGATCGTCCGGCAAATACATTTGTAGCTGCCTTCATCGGTTCTCCAGCGATGAACCTGATTGAAGGCAGTTTGGATAATGGTACTTTCACAGCGGAAGGCGTGAAAGTAACCGGCCTGCCAAAATCTCATTCTGGCCCGGTGACGCTTGGGTTCCGTGCCGAGGATTCTGAGATCGTACCGTCAAAAGGCGCGATGAAAGCAACCGTTTATTCCATGGAATTGCTCGGTGAAGCAACAATGGTGAGTTTTCGGGTTGGCGGTGTCCTGGTTTCAGTCAAGGCAGGCAAAGAATACCGCGCGAAAATTGGCGATGAAGTTCACACAAAAATTCCCGCCAGCATCTGCCACCTTTTCGACGCCAATAGCGGTGAACGGATCGACTAACGCGACCTGAGACGGAAACCTATCAAAATGACTTTGGCTAATAAGCAGACTTATAAAACCTATCTGGACGCATTCCGGCATCCGGATAACGTAGCATTTGAAGATGCAATACATGGTTTTTTTGCGGATGATGCGGAGATCAATGTTGTTCATCCCATCAATAAGGTGGTCGGTGGCGAAGGGTTTTTGAGCGATTTTCTGACGCTGCTGATGGCGTCATTTGATGGTCTGCACCGGCGCGATTACATTCTATTGGGCGGTGAATTTGAAGGCGGGCAATGGGTTTCTTCGACGGGTTATTTTGTCGGCCATTTTAAAAATGAATGGCTTGGTATTCGAGCCAGTGATCGCCTGCAATACCTTCGCGTTGGTGAGTTTCACCGCTTGGAAGACGGTAAGGCGGTGGAGAGCTATATCTTTCTCGATATACCCGAACTGATGATTGCCACCGATCAATGGCCCGATATAGAAAGCCCGGCGGTAACCCCGGGCTATACCGGCATGTTGCCCGGCCCTGCCACATGTGATGGCTTACAGATGTGGGAAAATGACCCCGCGCACAGCGCAAAATCATGCCAGATCGTCACCGACATGCTGTTGCAGTTGGCAACGAAAGACGAGAGTTGGCGGCCGTTCTGGCATGACAATATGATGTGGTACGGCCCCGCTGCATTCGGCAGCTTTATCGGGATTGAGCGGTTCCACTCGTTTCAAGTGCCTTTTGAGGGCAAGTTTTCCCACTGGATTGGCGGATCAAAACCGGGCAGTGAAACGCGCCATTTTACGCGTCACGGTGATGGAGATTACGTATGCAGCGGCGGGTGGCCATCGTTGAATGCTCATCAGATCAAACCGTTTTTGAGCCAGCCTTCCACTGATAAAGTGCTGTATATGCGGGTCTGTGACTGGTGGCGGCGCGAAGCTGACTTGCTCATCGAGAATTGGGTATTCGTTGACATTCCCCATGTGCTTTTGCAGATGGGATACGACCTGTTTGACGGGTTAGGGTACAAATGCACCAACCCACCTGATTGATGAGCGGGTCAATGGAATTTGATTTTATTGTCATTGGAGCCGGTTCAGCCGGATGCGCTGCGACCAATGAGTTGGCGAAGGCGAACGTTGGGACCATTGCGGTGCTGGAAGCGGGATACACCAATCGTGTTCCTCAGGTAAAAATTCCTTTTGGCCTTGCATGGACCCGGGGCAGCAAACGGGACTGGAAATTCAAGTCGCAGCCGACGACTGAATTGGGAGGACGTTCAATTGATGTCACCCGCGGCAAAATGCTCGGCGGGTCGAGTTCGATTAATTCGATGGTCTGGTTTCGCGGGCGGCGGGATGATTTCGATAATTGGGACGTTGATGGTTGGGCTTGGCACGATGTTGAAGGGGCCTTTGAAGAGGTTGAATCGCTTTTAAAGCCCACACGGTTTGTCGATCCGCACCCGGTATCGGAAGCATATGGATTGGCGCTGGGGGATAACGGCCACGCACCGCCAACGCCTGAACGGGAGAGTGCAGGGGTCTTTCATGTGAACCTGCACAGTGGTGCCCGTAGGTCGGCAGCTGACGCATTTTTAACACCTGCCAAAAATACCGGGCGCGTTGAGGTTTTGACGCAGGCTAATGTCGACCGTGTGGAGTTTGAAGAAGGCACGGCAAGGCGGGTTATTTTGACGGATGGACGTCAGTTGTCCGCGCGGCGCGGCGTAGTCCTGAGCGCAGGATCAATTGGCTCCCCGACCATTCTTATGCGTTCCGGCATTGGGTCCGGTGAACAGTTATTGGCACTTGGAATTTCGGTGCAGGTTGACGCTCAACAGGTTGGAGAAAACCTTCATGACCATCCGGCAGTCGGCTTGCACCATGCAGGGGCTAATTCGGGGTACGGTCTTGCGATCAATCAGTTTCCCCATTGGGCTGTGTCACCGTTTAACTGGTTGTTGCGCCGCAAAGGGCGGCTGACGTCAAATATCGTTGAAGCGGGAGCTTTCTTTCGCGCCAATCCAATTGGAACGGATGGGGATGACAGGCCCGATTGCCAGTCCCATTTCATCCCCTTCATGGTGGGACATAAGGGGTATTTCATAACATGGGGTGCAGGGTACAGCGCGGATGTGAATATTTGCCGGCCCCATTCGCGCGGAAGCTTGACATTGCGTTCCGCTGACCCGCACGAGCAACCCAATATCGATCTCGCGCTGCTTCGGGACCGGCGGGATGTGGATACATTGATTTACGGTGTAAAGCGTTTACGTGACGTCTTGAAAAAGGCTCCTTTTGAAACGCGTCGAGCTGTTGAAGTTTACCCCGGCGATGAAGTGCAATCGGACGAGGATATTGAGCAATTTGTCCGTGATCGATGCGCGACGGCTTACCACCCGGTCGGAACATTACGCATGGGGCAGGATAAGGGTGCGCCGGTTAGTGCGCGATTGGCGGTGCGAGAAGTGGGTAACCTTTGGGTGGCGGATGCTTCCATCATGCCGAAAATTACCACAGCCAATACAAATGCGCCCAGCATGATGATCGGGCTTCGGGCCGGGAAAATGATCGTCAATAATATTCAAAAATAACAAAAGTGGGGAACCAATATGAGCGGAGCAAGACCCGAACAGGCCTATCTCTCATCGGATAATGACCGGTCTAAAACGGAAGACACGCAACGGGTCATCGTAGGGATGGTTGACGGATTAAACGATCATCGAATTTCGGATATCGGTGAGTTTTTTGCTGAAGATTTTCGCTGGATGGGAAATGCCGGTTGCGGCTTCAAGGCAGGCCTGCGTGAATTTCAGGAGGCATGGCAAAAACCATTCCAGGCGGCATTTTCCGAAAAAGTGTGCATCGATGAAGCGCGGTTGTTTGACGGGGAATGGGCGGCTGCGTTTGGACGACAGGAGGCGGTTCATTCAGGCCCGTTTATGGGAATCGAGTCGTCCGGGAAAAAAGTTGTGATCCGATATATGGATTTTTGGAAAGTGGTGGATGGGAAGATCATTGATAATTGGGTGATGGTCGATTTCCCCGATATCATGAGGCAATTGGGCGTGGACGTGTTTTCGGGACACGGTTGGGAGAATTTCACCGAGAACCCAAAACGGGATTTCCGCCCCGATCAACTTCCGTGGAGACGCTGAGCTGAAACGTCGCGCCATAAATCTATAACAAGGGGTTTGCATACGTATGCAAAGCCTCGTACTCTTTGACATAATGCCTGTTAGAATTCGGAGTTAAACAATGATCCGTCACCTGAAAACCGCCCGTAGCGACGAGGCGCGCGCCGAAGATGATGCCAAGGTTAGGTCAACTGTTGAGGCGATTCTCAAGGATATTGAAACACGTGGCGATGCGGCGGTTCGCGAATTGTCGCAAAAATTCGATAATTACGCGCCAGAGCGTTTCCGATTGAGCGATTCAGAAATTGAAACTGCAATGAGCAAAGTTTCATCGCGGGATATGGATGATATTAAATTTGCCCAGTCCCAGATCCGAAATTTTGCGCAGGCGCAACGGGCGTCGATGACGGATATTGAGGTCGAGACGCTACCCGGTGTGGTGCTGGGCCACAAGAATATCCCCGTTCAATCTGTTGGGTGTTATGTACCCGGCGGCAAATTTCCCATGGTGGCTTCCGCCCATATGTCCGTCTTGACGGCATCTGTCGCGGGTGTGCCACGCATTGTTGCGTCGGCTCCACCTCAAAACGGTGAACCGCACCCGGCGATTGTTACGGCGATGAAGCTCGGTGGTGCTCACGAAATTTATGTTATGGGGGGCATTCAGGCGGTTGGGTCGATGGCGCTTGGCACACAGACAATTGACCCGTGCCACATGATTGTTGGCCCCGGCAATGCCTTTGTCGCGGAAGCTAAGCGGCAGTTGTTTGGCCGTGTGGGCATAGACCTGTTTGCCGGGCCGACGGAAACTATGGTGATCGCCGATGAAACAGTGGATGCGGAATTGTGCGCAACAGACCTCCTGGGTCAGGCGGAACATGGCTGCAACTCCCCGGCTGTCCTGTTGACCAACTCGGAAAAACTCGCCCGAGATACGATGTCTGAGATTGAGCGGATCCTCAAAATTCTACCAACCGCTGATACAGCGTCTAAAAGCTGGGAGGATTATGGCGAGGTGATCGTTTGCGATACCTATGAAGAGATGTTGCAGGTAGCCGACGATATTGCCTCGGAACACGTGCAAGTGATGACCGACCGGGATGACTGGTTCCTGGAAAACATGACCTGTTACGGAGCCCTGTTCCTCGGCGCACGCACCAATGTTTCCAATGGGGATAAGGTCATCGGCACCAACCACACGCTGCCCACTAAAAAAGCCGGGCGTTACACGGGTGGCCTTTGGGTCGGTAAGTTCCTGAAGACCCATTCCTATCAAAAGGTGCTCACTGATGAAGCCGCTGCGGACATTGGCGAGGTCGGTTCGCGTCTTTGCATGCTTGAAGGGTTTGTTGGCCATGCGGAGCAATGCAACATCCGCGTACGCCGTTACGGTGGTCGTAACATCCCCTATGGTGCGGCGGCAGAGCCTGTTACAGATGCGGCTGAATAAGATCATCAACAGTATCTAACCCGACGATAGGCGCAAATTATATGACCACACTTCCCCGCACTCCGACTTTTCAACTCAATGGCAAACGCGCGCTCGTTACCGGAGCGTCACGGGGCATCGGTCTCGGTGGTGCAATGGCATTGGCTGAGCACGGTGCCCATGTTGTGATGGCTGCGCGCAATGCCGAAGAGATTGGCGCTGCTGCGCAAGCCGTGCGTGATGCGGGTTATTCTGCAGAAAGTGTTTCTTTGGACGTGGGTGACTATCCCACAATGGTTTCCAAAATTCGCCAATATGGGCCGTTTGATATTCTGTTCAACAATGCGGGTACGAATGTGCCGACGCCCTACGTGGATGTGACGCCTGAGAATTTTGAGATGATTACGGACCTCAATCTCAAGGCCGCGTTTTTCGTCGCGCAGGAAGTTGCCAAAGGTATGATTGGAGCCGGTAAACAGGGTTCAATCATCCACACTTCAAGCCAGATGGCCCATGTGGGCGGCATCGACCGTGCGGTCTATTGCGGGTCGAAATTCGGCATCGAAGGGGTGACCAAAGCCTCTGCGATTGAACTGGCAGCGCACAAAATTCGAGTCAACACGATCTGCCCCACATTTATTCGCACGCCAATGACCCAGAGCACATTCGACGACCCCGAGCGAGTCGCTTGGCTTGAAGAGAAAATCAAGCTGGGGCGGGTCGGCGAAGTGGAAGACATCATGGGTGCGGTCGTGTTTTTGGCAAGCGATGCCAGTGCGCTGATTACCGGAACAAGTATTATAATCGATGGCGGCTGGACCGCCGATTAAAGGAATAACATTTTGACTATCAAGGGTTTCTCGCAGCAGTGGAAAGATTTCCCGGACTACATCATCGCGATCACCAAGGAGATTTGGGAAGATCGCGGGGTTGGAACGCTGAATCATTATTATTCGGATGACATACCGGTGCGCTCGCCCATGGGCATTCAGCGGGGAAACCAAGAGGTAATTTCCGCCACCATGGGAACGATCTATGAGATTCCCAGCCGCGAGATGTTCGGGGAAGATGTGATATGGAGTGAACACGAAACCGGATTGCTGTCATCCCACCGCATCATCACGACGGGTGTTCACGAGCGTGATGGATTGTTTGGAAAGGCAACCGGCAAACGCTTTACCGTTCGTGTGATCGCCGATTGCGCTGCAAAAGATGGCACGATTTTTGATGAATGGCTGATTCGGGATCACGGCGGTATTGTCAGACAGTTGGGTATGGACCCAAGGAAATTTGCCAAAAGGCTGATCAAAAGTGAAGGGGGAGCGGATAGGGCCGCAAAGCCCTTTACGCCTGATCAGGACGTCGATGGTGGTTACCACGGCACTGGCAATGATAATGAATGGGGTGCCCGATACGCTCGAACTTTGCAGCGCTTGATGGATAAGGATTTTAACATTATCCGTGATGATTATGACCGGGCGGTTGTGAGCGAATATACAGGCGCAAAAAGCGGCCTTTCCTGGCGACCGGTTGAAGAATTCTGGCTTGCTCTGCGTTCAGCATTTCCGAACGCAACGTTTAAAATTCATCACCAGATTGGGTTGGACGGTGATATGTTGCCACCGCGCGCCGCCATCAGGTGGTCGCTTGACGGGGCGCACGAAGGAGTTGGCGCCTTCGGCAAACCGACCGGGGCTCATGTACACGTCATGGGCATGTGCCACGCGGAATACGGGCCCTTTGTCACCAACGGCCAAGAGGGGGACGCAACCATCCGCCGCGAATGCGCGCTTTATGATGAAGTAGCGATCTGGAAACAGATTTTGATGCAGACGGGAGCATAATGTGAATCAGAAATCTGCAATTGTCCCGTCCGGGATGGAAGGTTATGTGAGTGATTGGAACATGTCACCCGGCTTGGAACATGGAAATTTTATATTTCTGACTGGTATGACCGGAGCAGGTCCAGGAGGCATCGTTGACCCCGATCCTGCTCGGCAAATCAGATTGGCCTTTGAACGAGTGCGATCAGTCTTGAATGAAGCTGGCCTTGATTTTTCAAGCATTCTGGAAATGACATCCTATCACGTAGCGATACAGGACCACATCGATGTGTTCCGTAAAATTCGAAGTGAATTTGTGGTTGAACCGTATCCAGCCTGGACGGCAATTGAGGTGACGGGATTCGTCACACCGGGCACATTGGTTGAACTGCGGATAATCGCATCAAAGGCAGAGGACTGACCATGACCATGACACCGGAACAAATGGAAGCCCGTATTGTTCGTTATGGCGATCTTATGCCGTGCAAAACTGCGTTTATTGACGCTCATACACCGGGCAGCGACCAAAAAGAAAACTTTACGATTATTGGCGGTGGTGTATCTGAATCAGCCGACCAGCATGTCCATATTCAGGAAACACCGGGATTTAATATTGGCGCTGCGGGGCAGCCACCGAGATGCCGCAATTCACTTCACAGTCACCGTACAGCGGAAGTGTTTTATGTCCACAAAGGGCGCTGGCGGTTTTTCTGGGGGCGTTACGGCACGTCCGGCGAAGTTACCCTGGAAGAAGGGGATATCATCAATATTCCCACAGGCATATTTCGCGGGTTTGAGAATATCGGTACGGACTATGGGATAATCATGGCTATTCTTGGCGGTGATGATGCCGGTGGAGGAGTGATCTGGGCACCGCAGGTTATTCAGGATGCACAGGATCACGGCCTTGTATTGGCGGAATCGGGCAAGCTTTATGACACCAAGAAAGGTGAAGCCTTACCTGATGGTGTATCGCCGATGCCGATCATGAGCGACGATGAAGCTAGCCGTTATCCTTCGCCAAGTTCTTCGGAAGTCGTGCCTTATTATGTTGCCCGTTACTGGGACATGATGGCGTTGGCGTCGGATGCGCCCGCGAAAGTAATTGCCGAAGACGGCATGCTGCGGGACCGCCCAGGATTTGAAACTGAATTTTTGACACGCGGTTCTTTGACCGGTGAACAGGGTGGCGACGGCCGCCATCATATCCTTTTAGTTCATCAGGGCCATTGGACCCTTGGCTGGAGCGGCAATGTTAAAACTCTTGCTCCCGGCGACACAAGTGCGGTGCCGCCGGGTACGAACTATACGCTGGAACCGAGTATGACAGGGGCCTGCAGCTTGTTCCGTGTGATCAACACGGATGACCCCGCAGGACCAACGGCGACGGATTTGAATTAGGGGATTGTCTTGTCGCGAAAACGACAGGCATCAGGAGAGACAGAATGACAAAAATACTCACATCCCATGCGGGCTCGCTGCCACGTACGCAAAAAGTGGTGGATTTTATTTTTGCCCGCGAAAAAGAGCAACCATATGATCAAGGTGAGTTCGATGCGGCGATGACGGAAGCGGTCGACGAGACCGTCCGTCGTCAGGTGGAAGCCGGTGTCGGTGTGGTCTCGGACGGGGAGACATCGAAGATTTCCTACGCCACCTATGTAAAAGACCGTTACACGGGGTTTTCCGGTGACAGTGACCGTAATGCACCCGCCGATTTAAAAATGTTTCCAACATTTTTGAAACGTATTGCGGAAAGTGGCGGCACCCCGACCTATGCTCGGCCACAGTGCACAAGCGATGTAACGTCTAAAGGTCAGGACGAATTGAATAAGGATATCGCCAATCTTAAATCGGCCATGGCGAAACACGGTGCCGAACGGGGCTTTATGAATGCAGCTTCACCGGGTGTTATCTCGCTGTTTTTGCAAAATGTTCATTATTCAAGCCGTGAGAAATACCTTGAGGCGCTGGTCGGTGCCATGCGTGAAGAATATGAGACAATCGTCTCTGCCGGACTTGAGTTGCAGTTGGATTGTCCTGATCTTGCGCTTTCCCGCCACATGTTGTTTGAAGATTTAAGCGATGTTGAATTTGTGAAAATTGCTGACATGCATGTTGAAGTGCTGAACCATGCGCTGGAAAACATTCCACAAGACAGGGTGCGAATTCACATATGTTGGGGTAACTACGAAGGCCCCCACTGTTGCGATATTGATATGGATACGATGTTCCCAACCCTGATGAAGGCGAAAGCGCGAACGCTTTTGTTTGAAACCTCGAACCCGCGTCATGCCCATGAATGGACCGTGTTTCGTGACCGTAAAAATGAAATTCCTGACGACAGGATTTTGATGCCCGGTGTGGTTGATACGACGACGAATTTCATCGAACACCGGGAAGTTGTCGCACAACGCGTCGAGCGGTTTGCGCAAATTGTTGGCGCTGATCGAGTTATTGCCGGGTCCGATTGCGGGTTTGGCACTTTCGCAGGTTACGGCTCCGTAGACCCTGAAATTGCATATGCCAAACTCAAGGCGATGAGCGAAGGGGCGGCTTTAGCTTCAGCCCGGGTTTAATATCCAACAATGCCATTTGACGGTTTGATTTTGGTGCCGGGGCTGATGTGCAATCACCTTTTGTTTGCACCGCAAATTGCTGAATTTGGGGACAGATTCCCGATTGAAGTTGCGGAGCCTGTTTTTGACGATTCAATCGAACAAATGGCAACGCGCATTCTAAACGGCACCAACTTCAACCGGTTTGCGCTTTGCGGGCTTTCCATGGGTGGCATTATCGCCATGGAGATGCTGCGTCAGGCGTCGGGCCGTGTTGAGCGTTTGGCTCTGATGGACACCAACCATCTGCCGGATGCTGATGATAGGCTGGAAATGCGGGTCAGGCAGATTGGCCGCGCGCGTAATGGGGAGCTATCGTCCATGATGATGGAAGAGTTGAAACCATTTTACGTAGCGCCGCAACATATGGGTGATCCGGAACTAAACGCGGTATTTATGGAGATGGCTGAGACCTTAGGCCCCCGGGTTTTCGAGGCGCAGGCGACGGCTCTGATGGCGCGGCAGGATGCAACGGTCGTGTTGAGCGGCTACGACGGACACACACTTGTATTATGTGGGGAACATGATCAACCGTGCCCCGTAAGTCGACACCGGGAAATTCACACATTACTGCCGACCAGCCATCTGGTGATTGTACCCGATGCGGGGCATATCACGACACTTGAAAATCCGTTGGCGGTGAACGATGCGCTGGGAGATTGGCTTGGATATTCAACTTCATTGCAAACGTGAGGTACAAAAAAAACCGCCACAGTTTCCTGCAGCGGGTTTTTTGGAAATAAATTGTTGGGTTGGATTAAATACCCAGGCCGCCGAATTTCTTGTTAAATTTGGAAACACGGCCATCACGGTCGAGCATTGCGCCGCCACCACCGGTCCATGCCGGGTGGGATGTGGGGTCAACGTCAAGATTCATAACGTCGCCTTCTTTGCCCCAGGTGGAGCGTGTTTCATATTCTGTGCCGTCTGTCATGACCACTTTGATTGTGTGGTAGTCGGGATGGATTTCGGCCTTCATAGTGTTCGTCCTGTTTTCAAAGCCGGACCATGATCTCCAAAAGGGAAAGCATGTGTGCCGGACTGTTTTGGGATAAAGATGGGCAGTTTGGTCACCTAATGGTGAATATTCACTACGCCATCTTTGAATTTCTTCGCGCAGCATATACATCAAGGTTTCTAACAAGACAAGAAGGCAGGTTCTTTCCACGTGACTGAGCAAGAGACCGAACAAAATAATGTTGAAAAACCTGATCGTTCAGGCCTGCGACCGCTAGCGAAGCTGTTCCCTTACCTGTTGAATTATAAAGGCCATTTGATCGGTGCATTTGTATTTCTCATCCTGGCCGCCGCTACGACTTTGTCTTTGCCACTGGCTGTACGTTCCATGGTGGATAATGGATTTACCAAGTCCGATAGTACACTGGTTAACAGCTATTTTTATGCCCTGTTTGCCATTGCGGCCCTGCTCGCGGTTTCCAGTTCGATGCGTTATTATTTCGTCATCTGGTTGGGGGAGCGTGTGGTTGCAGACCTGCGACGGGATGTTTTTACCCACATTACGACGCTTTCTGCCAATTTTTTCGACACGGCAAAAACCGGGGAGCTGATTTCACGGCTGACTGCGGATACGACGCAGATCAAAAGCGCGGCGGGGGCAACAGCTTCCATGGCCCTGCGCAATATCGTGTTGATCATCGGGTCCATTTTCATGATGATTTCAACCAGCCCGAGCCTTTCGCTGATCGTTCTGGTGGCTATCCCAATTATCGTATTGCCAATTTTCGCGTTCGGTCGGCGGGTGCGTAAGAAGTCCCGTTTTGCCCAGGATAAATTGGCGGATGCCACTGCCTATGCGTCCGAAAGCATTTCGTCGGTAAAAACCCTGCAGGCGTTTACCAATGAAAAACTGGTTTCAAATCGTTTTTCCGAAGCGGTTGAAGTGAGTTTTGAAGCTGTGCGGTCTTCTATTGCTGCACGCGCTACCCTGACGGCGTTCGCCATCCTGATGATTTTTTCCAGTGTCGTTGGTGTCCTGTGGATCGGGGCAGGGGCGGTGTTGGAAGGGACGATGAGCCCCGGACTATTGGGTCAATTCCTCATCTATTCCGCCGTGGCTGCCGGTTCGCTTGGTGCCTTGTCGGAAGTTTGGGGTGAGCTTTCCCAAGCTGCGGGTGCGGCGGAGCGTTTGAGCGAACTGTTGGCCACCAAGCCAGCGGTGGAAGCTCCCCAGAAGCCGTTGAAATTGCCTTTGCCAAGTAAGGGCGCACTGGAATTCAAGGGTGTGTCTTTTGCATACCCAACGCGCCTTGAGCAAAACATCGTTGAAGGGCTTGATATTAAGGTTAACCCCGGCGAGACCGTTGCGCTGGTGGGGGCCTCCGGTTCAGGCAAAAGCACATTGTTTAACCTGGCCTTGCGCTATTACGACCCGACGGCGGGCGCGGTTGAGCTGGATGGGCTGGATATTACAAGCCTTGCCCCGGTTGATCTGCGCCAACAGATTGCCCTTGTGCCACAGGATACAACCATTTTCGCCATGTCGGTGATGGATAATATCCGCTTTGGCCACCCCGATGCCACCGTGGAAGATGTCAAGAAAGCGGCGAAACTGGCGCTGGCCGATGATTTTATCAGCGATCTTCAAGACGGTTATGAAACAACCGTTGGCGAGCGCGGCATTACCCTGTCCGGTGGTCAGCGTCAGCGGATTGCCATCGCCCGGGCCATTCTCAAGGATGCGCCACTATTACTGCTCGATGAAGCGACTAGTGCCCTGGACGCCGAGAGCGAAAAGCTGGTTCAAAAAGCGCTTGATGGCCTGATGGTCGGTCGCACAACCATCGTCATCGCCCACCGTCTCGCCACTGTTCTAAAGGCAGAGCGGATTATGGTTATGGAGGGCGGAAAATTCGTTGAAGAAGGTACCCACGACGAGTTGGTCGCCAAAGGTGGTATTTACGCGAAACTGGCGAAACTGCAATTTGAAACCGAATTTGCAGGCGTCGCCTAAATCGACCCCGCTTCGACCATATAATTGTTAGCGGTGCACATGGCTGAATCGTCGGATGCGAGGAAGAGCACCATGCGGGCGACGTAGATCGGGTCAATCAGGTCCGGCAGGCATTGGCGGGCGCGATGATTTTCGATTGATTCATCAGTCACCCAAAGCTGTTTTTGGCGCTCGGTCATAATCCACCCGGGCACAACAGTGTTAACACGAATGCGGTGGTCGCCAAGATCGCGGGCCATCGTGCGGGTTAAGCCGTGAACAGCGGCCTTGGCGGTTGTGTAAGAAGGCATATTACCGCCCGCTTCCCACCAGGAGTTTGACCCCATATTGATGATGGAACCGCCCCCAGCCTCAATCATGCCCGGTGCGACGGCTTGAATGGTGAAGAACTGGTGGCGCAGGTTTGTGGCCTGTCGCTCGTCCCAATATTCCGGAGTCACCTTCTGCCAATCGTGCCGGTCATCCCGCGCCGCGTTATTGACCAAAACGGTGGCGAAACCAAGTTTGTCGGAAAGGGCTGTGAGCGCTGTTTTGAGCTGTTCTATATCGCGAAGATCACATTGCTCAAATGCTACCGTTCCTTCGGTATCTTCGATAAGAGCATTGGAAGCTGCAACATCCAGATCAACAAACCCGACTTTTGCGCCCTGTTGGGCAAATGCGCGAACCATATCAGCCCCGATACCGGATGCGCCTCCGGTGATAAATACAGTCTTACTTTTCAAACTTGGGTAATGCGCAAATTTATTGTCCATGTGTTGATCCCTGTGACAGTTCCATAGGTCTTATTTTTCGGTGAGTTTTAGCTCAATACGGCGGTTTCTGTCCCGCGCTTCCTGGGTTGCTTCAATGTCCAGTGGCTGGAACTCGCCGAAACCGGCGGCGACAAGGCGTTTTGCCGGTACACCCTGACGGACAAGATATTTGACAACCGAAGTGGCTCGGCCGGAGGAAAGTTCCCAATTGTCGCGGTAACGGCCGTTGCCGCTTAGCGGGATATTATCGGTGTGACCGTCGACACGTAAAACCCATTCGATCTCGTCAGGTATCTCAGAGCCCAGCTCAATCAGTGCTTTGGCGAGTTTTTCCATTTCGCCAAGACCTGCCGGGTTAAGTTGCGCGCCACCGGAAGGGAACAGAACTTCTGACTGGAAAACAAAACGGTCGCCAACCACACGAATGTCTTTGCGATTGCCGAGAATCTCCCGTAATCGACCAAAGAAATCAGACCGATAGCGATTTAATTCCTGAACCCGTTGAGCCAGGGCAACATTCAAACGCCGGCCCAAATCCGCGATTTTGGTTGAGCTTTCACGATCCTTTGCTTCTGATACATCCAGCGCATCTTCCAGTGCTGCGATCTGTTTCCGCAGTGCTGTAATTTGCTGGTTGAGTAGCTGTACCTGATTGAGTGCGCGTCGGCTGACCTTGCGTTCTTCGTCCAAAGTCTGGGAGAGCGTTCCCGCGCGCTCTTCAGCGATTTCTGCTGCACCAGACCCACTGTTGAGCAAGGCCTGTAGGCGAGATTGTTCTGCGCGACTTTGCCCAAGGCTGGCGCTCAGGGTGTTGATTTGGTCTTCCAGATCCTGTTTAGCGGATTTTTCTAAAGCCAATAGGGCAGTCAGCTCATTCAACTGGCTGTTTAGCCGGTTGAGCACGGTATCTTTTCCTGAAATCTCCTGGCTGAGCAGAAACTGTGCAAGGACAAATACAGACAGAAGGAACATGATCGCCAGAAGAAGCGTTGATAAAGCATCAACAAACCCCGGCCAATAATCGACCCTGTCATGTCCGCGCCGTCTTGTGCGAGCAGATGGCATCTATCAGAGATCGTCCTTGGGCGTTCTGGTCCGTGAGGAAGGTTTATCCATTGTTTTGTTAAGCTGTTGGAGCAGCTTTTTTATGTCCTGTTGTGACTTGCTTTGGTTCTCGACCCAATCGCGTATCAATTGCTGTTCGCTACGCATGTGTTTGACAAGGCCCTGAATGCCTTCCGCAAGGCTTGCCATAGCTGCTGTGGTGCGGGTTCCACCCCCTTCACGCACCTGCGCGGCGATGCGCTCCATGGCATCCGTAACATCCTGGCTACCTGCGCCTGGGCTGCTTTCAAAATTGCTGTTTAGATCTGTTACGGACGAGAGCCAGTTTTCCAACTCCAGATAGAAACGGTTTTGCGCTTGCCCTGATTGCAAGTCGAGGAATCCAAGAACCAAAGAACCGGAAAGACCAAATAAAGAGGAAGAAAATGCCGTGCCCATGCCGTCAAGCGGGGCTTTCAATCCGGATTTCAAGGAATCCAGCACGTCATTGGTGTCGCCGGACTTAGGATCAAGCGAACCAATTGTGTCACCAATAGAACCGATGGTGACAAGAAGGCCCCAGAATGTGCCAAGGAGGCCGAGAAATACCAACAGGCTGATCAGGTATCTGGAAATTTCGCGCCGTTCATCAAGCCTGTTACCAATCGAATCCAGAATTGACTGGGTTGAACCAGTTGAAAGTGCCACATTTGAGTTACTGCCAAGCATGGCTTCCATGGGGGCAAGCAGCACCGGTTTGCGTTTTCGTTCCTCCGCCTGGCCTCTTCGAAAGGAATTTACCCATGCAACTTCCGGCATAAGGCGCAATACTTGGAGAACTGCCAAGAGAATTCCGACTAAAAGCACACCAAGTATCAAGCCATTAAGGCCTGGATTTGTGGAGAACGCTTCGAATATTTGTCGGTAAAGGATCATGCCGAGGAAGGCCACAAGAGCAATGAATATCAGCATGGATAGGAGATATACCTGTGGCGAGGATAATTTATGGGGGTCGTATTCACGCGCCATTAGGTCTTCTCCAGCAGCGAAACAAATCACTTGAATTTACCCTGTATCGCAAATCGCAATGCAGATGAAAACAGGTGTTTAGCTGAAAATAGAATTGAGTGTAATTAGGGGCGAAAATACACTTGATAACAATTAGTTTTTGACCGTGTCGGGGACATTCATATCAGGACATAAGTTCGCAGATAAGTTGCGTACAACGGATCAAGCCCGTTTGAACCCATCTGGGAGTGGTTTGTTTAATATGCCGCGCAGTTTTCCATGAATCACTTCATTGCCAGCAACAATTCTGCCGGTTTCGTAGATCGAGGCATCCGGATCGGGTTCTGAAACAAATCCGCCGGCCTCGCGCACCATCAACATGCCGGCTGCAACGTCCCATGGGGACAGACCGTCTTCCCAATACCCGTCAAAACGGCCTGCCGCGACATAAGCAAGATTAAGTGCAGCTGCACCGGTTGCTCTGACACCAGCGGTTTGAACCATGATGTTACGTTGTTGAAACAGGGCAACACCATGACCTCGTTTGTTGAGAGCTGGAACACCTGTAGATATCAGGCATTCGTCCATAGCCGATCTGTTGGCGACCCTCATACGCCGGTCATTGACGAAAGCACCCCGGCCTTTTTCGGCGGTAAACAGCTCCTCGGTAATCGGGTTGTAGATAACCCCGGCAACGAGTTGCCCAGCCGATTCCAAGGCCAGCGAGACTGCGAAAAACGGATTTCCGTGCAGGAAATTGGTTGTTCCATCCAATGGGTCGATAATCCACCTGTGATCAGATCCGGTATCAATTATGCCGCCTTCTTCCATGAGAAAACTATATCCCGGGCGGTCTTTATTAAGACTGTCCCGCAGGGTTTTTTCTGCCTTAAGGTCGGCTTGCGATACGAAATCTCCCGGCCCCTTGAGTGAAATCTGTAGATTTTCAATCTCACCAAAATCGCGGGTTAATGAACGCCCGGCCTTTGAAACGGCGTTGACCATGACGTTTAGCAGCGCTGAGCGGGCCATATTATTTCCTGTTTTATTTTTGGTAAGCCTGTGAGGCTGCGACACTTAAGCCGTAGTCTGCGCTTTTGGGTGTGCGTTCGATTGACCACACTTTATCAATTGGTTCAAGCGTACAACAGCGTTGTGTATATTGGAGTCCATAACCAGTTGCGAAATCAGGATGGTCCAAGTCGCGTTAATTGATTGGCTGCTTCGATTGCTCTTTTTTTATCGATATCAGAGAGCGACTGAAAAAAATGATCCATGCCAGAATCGCTGAAACCGGCCCTTCGAGCGAGGATATGCCAGGCACCGGCCTTAATCGCGTCGATCTTTACTCCAGCTCCAAATGCATAGATATTGGCAAGTCGGTTCTGGGCTATGACATTTCCGCGCCCGGCTGCTTTGGTGAACCAATATCGCGCTGCCCTTAGGTCTTTCTTCCCACCGCGGCCGTTCGCCAGCCAAACTGCATATTCGACCTGAGCCGTATCCAATCCTCCTACAGCCGCCTTCGTCAGCCATTTCAACGCCTCGACATCGTCATTGTAGGGTACACCCTTTGCCTGGGCGTGGATGTTTGCCATCGCGTATTGAGCATCAACGACACCCGCTTTGGCAGCCGCGTTATAGTAAGGTAATGCCTTTTTGAACCCGGCCCATGTGGGCCGTTTTGCGGTGATGATCTGTGCAAGGTTGAATTGAGCCCGATGATGCCCGGCGTCGGCGGCTTTACGCATAAAAGCTTCCCCCAACTCCTTATCAAGAGGGAGTTCTTTACCGCGCAACAGGATTACAGCGTAGGCAAATTGCGCCTCTCTGTTGTCCGCTTCTGCGGCAAATCGATACCAGTCGATTGCCTTGTTTAAATCGCGGGCAATGCCAAGACCGTTCCAATAAAGCTCAGCTATGAGGGTTTGTGCGGCTGGATCACCGGATTCAGCCCGGGGGAGGGCGAGTTTAAGTGCGGTCAGATAATAACCCCGCTGGAACGCTCCATATGCAAGATCAGGAGCGCTGTTTTTCCCGGTCGGAAGTAAGGTTTCACTGACAATTTCGCCTGGCTTTACAATCGGGCCGGAAAGTTCAGGGCCATTGATGGGGGACTTGTAGGACTTTTTATTGCCATCCTTGCTGTATGCCATCTCAACCGTTCCGGTCAAAGCGGCACACGCAATAGTCGTTGCAAAACAAATGGTTAGGTGCTTATTCATCCGAGGTTTCGAATCGTGGGGCATGGTCATTCAGCAATCGATTTACTTCTTTTATTTGCGCTGCAGCGGCCTCGACATCTATGGCACCTTTGTCTGGCGCAAAAATGGCAGCGGCCAGGGCTACGAATTCAGCCCCGGTATTCGCAACATCAACCACGGACTTGTGGTCATTGCCCCCCAGAACAATGCATGGAATCTCGACCATGGATGACCACCATCCGCCAAGGTCAATGTTTTTAGGGTGCGGCTCGGGTCGAATATCACCACCGGGTTTGCCAAACATGAGGTAGTCCGGCTGCAACTCACCGATCACAAGAGCATTGTGTCGTGTTTTAACGTTGCCTGCACCCACCATTAGTTTGGGCGAATAATTATCGATTGCGTCCTCTAACGCATCGGGGTCCTGACCTAATTGCAGACCATCAGCGCCAACTCGGCCAGCGGCGCGCGTGTGAAATTCGACAATTGCGGCAATTTCGCTGGATTGTGTGACCTCAACCAATGGCTCAACAGCGTTTTGGAAAATGCTCTCTTCCATATTGGGAGCAGAAAACAGGACGCTCGCAACGTCACCGGCGGTGATGATTCGTTGAAGTTCAGAATTAGATAAGGACACGATCTCATGTTCCTGAAGGATCAGGACCAGTCTACATCGTGTTGTTGGATCGATTGTATTTGTAGAAGTCATAACCGGCCCATAACCGGCCATGACTTCGATCACAAGGTCTCACACGCTTGAAGCTCTGCCCGGATCAATACTCTACGGGCGAATTATGTGAGATACTCTTTGTGTTAATTTAATTTAAGCTGCTGATTTTAAGCGGTAAATCTCGTCTTTTAGTTTTAGTTTCTTTCGTTTTACCGAGATTAATTCCGTATCGTTGGCTGAAGGGGTGCTGATGAGATCAGCTAGTTGGGATTCTAACAATTGATGACGTTGCTCAAGTTGTTGGATATGCGCTTCTACTGACATGGAGGTCCTCCTGTTTGTGTTTAAGCTCCCACAGTCCGAATCTTTCACAATTCGGTGAGCCTGTCGAGCAACCTGATGCAACCTCAGCCACAAAAAGTGAAAAAGTTGGTAAAACTGGCGCTCTAATTTTAAATAGGAACACAGCTCGGTTTCGCAAGTTCTTACTTGGCCTGCGGCGACTGAACCGTTAGAACGGCCATTCCAATGGGCGTCTTGCTGATTGTCTGTAAAAAACGATACAGGCTGGCTGAACACCAGCCAATTTGACTATGCGGTGAATGCAATGAGTGATGATCAAGACCAGGCACAGGCGCGCATGAAGCTCGCCCAACTCAAGCTAGAGCACGATGATTATCATAGCGCGATCGATGCCATGATCGCACAAAAATGCGACCCACTTGCAGTGCAACGGATGAAAAAGAAGAAGCTTGATCTCAAGGATCGCATCAAGAAAGTGGAATCCACTCTAATTCCGGACATTATTGCATGAACGACGATACCGAATCCGTTGCTGTTATCATGGGAAGCCAGTCGGACTGGGAAACCATGAAACATGCCACCGAAATTCTGAAAAACCTGGGAATAAACTATGATGCGCGCATTGTTTCTGCGCACAGAACGCCGATTAGACTGGTGGATTTCGCGAAAAATGCCAAGAAATCCGGATTTAAGGTGATTATTGCCGGTGCTGGTGGCGCGGCTCATTTGCCGGGCATGGTCGCTAGCATGACCCCATTGCCGGTATTTGGGGTTCCGGTTCAATCAAAAGCACTCTCGGGCCAGGACAGCTTACTCTCGATTGTCCAAATGCCTGCGGGTGTTCCCGTTGGAACGCTGGCGATCGGCAAAGCGGGGGCGGTAAATGCCGCTTTACTGGCAGCTGCGGTGTTGGCTCTGCGGGACGATGATCTGGCGGAAAGGTTAGACAAATGGCGCGCAAACCAGTCACAAGCGGTGGGTGAAAAACCAATTGAATGAATTGAAAAAAATTTCACACCCACTGCCACCAAACGCTGTCATCGGCATTATCGGGGGTGGCCAACTTGGACGCATGATTGGCGTAGCTGCAGCCAGGCTGGGATATTCGACAATTGTGCTTGAGCCGGGAAGGGATTGCCCTGCTTCTCAGGTTTGTAACCAACAAATTGTTGCTGATTATGATGACGCTGAGGCGCTGGGCGAATTGGTCCAGAGTTGCAATGTCGTAACCTATGAATTTGAGAACGTACCGATGCGGGCTGCATCGATAATTGAATCTCAAATACCACTTTATCCGCCTTCCAATGCATTGTCGGTAACTCAAGATCGATTGCAGGAAAAGAAATTCCTGAACTCAGTCGGCATTCACGTTGCACCCTATCGAAGCGTTGAAAACGCTGATGATTTGACCGCAGCTCTCGATGAATTCGGTGGCGGAATCCTGAAAACCAGACGTTTTGGGTATGACGGAAAAGGCCAACATGTTTTCGACACCGCAGAGGTACCGAATGCCAGGGAATTCCTCGATAACATGGGTAATGGTCCCTTTGTTTTGGAAAAGAAGATAGCATTTGCCAGCGAATTTTCCGTCATCGCAGCACGAAGTATCTATGGCGAAGTTCGCGCTTATGACCCATCAACTAATCTACATGAAAACGGAATCTTACGCCTTTCAACGACGCCAGCTCGTCTTGATGCGGAAACGACGAGCGAAGGAGTTGAAATAACGGAGACGCTTTTACATGCACTTGATTACGTTGGAGTAATCGGTGTCGAGTTTTTTGAGGCGGAAGACGGATTACTCGTGAATGAGTTCGCTCCCCGCGTCCACAACTCCGGTCACTGGACAAGAGAAGCCTGTAGAACCTCTCAATTCGAGCAGCATGTTAGGGCCATAACCGGCAACAAATTGGGGGATGTCAGCCGTCACCATGATTGTGAAATGCAAAATCTGCTTGGTTCCGAGGCCCAGGATATTTCTGCATACCTATCCGATCCCAACAGTTTTGTGACTCTATATGGTAAGACTGAGGCGCGTGAAGGTCGAAAGATGGGGCATGTGACGCGTCTTAAACAATCATAATGTCAGATATCGTTTGGTAGAAGTTACAGTTCTGTACATCCAAAAAAGTACGGTTTTTTCTAGACAAAGCCAGTTGTATTAGTTAGATCACTTGTAATCGGGTCTTGTGTGAGACTCCGAGAGCCTTGTTTGCGTCCCGAATTCTGCCGATTGCGGCGTTGGAAAAGAAGCAAACCGGACCTCATGAAATTTTAATCGCCAGAATGGGAATAGCCCGTGCAAGTTGTCGTACGTGATAATAATGTTGATCAAGCTCTTCGTGCATTGAAGAAAAAACTTCAGCGTGAAGGTGTTTTTCGCGAAATGAAGCTTCGTAATTTCTACGAAAAGCCTTCTGAAAAACGTGCTCGTGAAAAGGCTGAGGCTGTTCGGCGGGCTCGCAAACTTGCTCGTAAACACGCGCAACGCGAAGGCCTTATTCCAGGAAAGCCTTCCCGCTAACTGTCGTTCCGGTAATATTACCGGAATTTCACTGGTTTTTGGGTATTGTACACTCTAAAGGGTGGCCGGTTTTGTTCGGGCGCCCTTTTTGCATGTTTGACAAACAAAATTAGGTGAACGCCTTTGTTACTGATGGGAAATCTGTGGTATCAAAGCTTTACCCAATCGTGTATCGCTCTTATTCGTCCTCACAAATAAGTAAAACACCGTGTAAAAATGAGTTAGAGCGTGTTGAGATGAATCCAGTCAAACGAAACAAGCTTTTGCTGCATACCACTGTGAGTAACGTTTAAAGATGCACCGGTCCGGAATTCCAATCACAATTACCATGTTGACCAGTTTGGTCGCCTTGGGCGGTTGCACGGCGACAAATGCCATTTCCGGTCTTACGATTGAAAAAGAGCAGGGAAGCAGCGAAAACATTAACTCGCTGACACAGGTGGTCAATCGTAATCCACGTGATCCGGAGGCGTATAATGTGCGCGGATCAGCCTACGGTCGGGCTGGACAGTATTCCGCTGCCTTACAGGATTTCAATAAAGCTATTTCGCTGAACAACCGCTTTTACCAAGCCTATTCAAATAGAGCGTTGATGTACAAGACGATCGGTGAATTTAACAACGCCGCGCGTGATTACAACACCGCTTTGAAGATCAACCCTCAATATGCAAAGGCCTATATCGGGCGAGGGGAAGTCTACAGCCGGGCTAATCGTGACCAATCGGCTTTGAGGGATTACGACCGTGCCATTGATTTGGGTACAACGGACCCGCGTGTGTACCATAGAAGAGGCCTGCTCAAACAAAAAGCGCGCGATCATGTAGGTGCGATCGAAGATTTTTCCAGGGCAATATCGTTAGCGGATCGAAGAGCCGAACCCTATAACGGGCGCGGGTTGAGTTATCTGGCAACAGGGGCGCTGCAAAACGCGCTTGATGATTTTAACACTGCGCTTAAAATTGATGGCAAATATGCCGAAGCCTGGACCAATCAAGCACTCGTATACGAGCAACGTGGTCAAACTAAACGAGCGTTTAAAAGTTATGCTCGCTCGGCAGCTTTAAACTCGAACTATCAACCGGCACGCGATGGTATGGCGAGAACCCGTGGCGGATGAACATAAGGGGATGTTGTTCCGCAAATGCCCAATGATTGCGGGCGCGCAAATGGTTGCTCAAACCTGCAACAGCCCGATACGAGTTGATGGGGTAATTTTAGGATAGGGGCTTTGAAGGTTAGCGGGACGCCAAATGGCGTCACGCCAGAATTTTGGCGATAATCATCAATATAATGAACGTAAAGACACCGCCCAAGAAACCGCCGCCCATAAAAAAGCCAACAGCCATCGCCAGCAGCAGGGCAACATTAAACAAAATGCCCCATTTGGTCAAAAACAGGAACATGGAATATGTCTGTTCATGCTCCGGATAATCCATAGGAGCGCCTTCTTCATTCAGTTCATAGGATTGATCAGCCATTGGACAAGCTCATATTGTGCGCGGGTATCCGCAATTTTTCTGAAACACAGATAAACCAGCCGAGGTGATTGCTGCAAGAGACCTGGGGTAATTTCGTGCTCAAATTTGAGGAAATTTTCGTTGAAACCAGTTTTGTCGCAGGCAAAACGCAATTTCGATTACTCAACTCGCCTCAATTTTATCTGTATCGCTGATCATGGGGCCAATCTTAGGCCCGCTCAAGATCGACAATTGACCCTTCAACAGCGCATTGCATTTTGTCTGAGCCGAATAACTTGCAGTCGGCGTTGACTTCCTTCTTACGACTTTGGCTGAAATATTTAAATTTTACGCCGCCCTCGGTGCGGGAATAGGTTCCCAATGCCAATGTTGCTTTGCCGTCAACGGTGTAGGCTGCGAATTTTCCACTTTTGAATTCGTTATAATAGATTTTTTTGTTTGCAGGATCAGTTGGTTGCCACTTACCATCAATTGAAATGGCCGCTGTTGAAGTCGAGGCTGCTGGTTTGGGAGCCAAGGAAGCCCCTGGGCGGGTAAAGCCACCCGTTTGACAACCTGCCAGCAGGCTGAACGTTATGACCGCGGCTGTTCCGTGAAAGTGTATTCGCATTAATCTTCTCCGAACCCGATTTTGGCTTGCCCTATTAAACCACTTTGCCAGTAATATGACGAGAGGGTAATAATTATCTGAATAATTCAATGAAGTTTACTTGGAATCAAGGGCTTCCAGCTCGTCAATTAACCCTTCTATAACTGCAAGCCCCTGATTCCAGAACGTAGGATCATTTGCGGCGAGCCCGAATGGTGCGAGTAGTTCGGAATGGTGTCTGGAACCGCCGGCTTTCAACATATCGAAATATTTTTCCTGAAATCCGGCATCGGAGTTTTGATAGATGGAATAAAGTGAGTTAACAAGACAGTCGCCAAATGCGTAGGCGTATACGTAAAAAGGTGAATGAATAAAGTGGGGTATGTACGTCCAGAAGGTCTCATATCCTTCGCCAAGTTTAATTGCCGGACCGAGGCTTGATTCCTGGACAGACATCCACAAATCACAAAGTTGTTCTGACGTGAGTTCGCCATTGCGTCGCTCCTCATGCACTTTGCGTTCGAAAAGATAAAAGGCAACCTGACGAACGACAGTGTTGATCATGTCCTCCACTTTTGAAGCGAGCATGGTTTTACGCTCTTGTACGGTTTGAGTTTGATCGAGCAGTGAACGGAACGTGAGCATTTCACCAAAAACACTTGCGGTTTCGGCCAGTGTCAGCGGTGTTGAAGCCATCAATGCCCCCTGTTTTCCCGCCAGTACCTGATGGACGCCGTGGCCAAGTTCGTGGGCAAGAGTCATGACATCACGTGGTTTGCCCTGATAATTGAGCAGGATGTAGGGATGTGCTGATGGCACTGTTGGGTGGGCAAAGGCACCGGGAGATTTTCCAGGTCGGACAGGGGCGTCGATCCAGTTCTTATCAAAGAAGTTGCGGGCGATATCCGCCATCTCCGGAGCAAAGCCTGAATAAGCGGTCAACACTGTGTTGCGCGCCTCGTCCCAATCAATCGTCCGTTGAGGCCCCTCAGGGAGCGGTGCATTTCGGTCCCAATGATTGAGCGTGTCAACGCCCATCCACTTCGCTTTCATTTTATAGTAGCGGTGGGAAATGTTGGGAAATTTGTCTTCCACGGAATTTACTAGCGCATCCACAACTGATCTCTCGACCCGATTGGCGAGGTGTCGGCTGTCTGCAACATCGTCAAAGCCACGCCAGTTGTCACTGATCTGCTTGTCTTTTGCCAATGTGTTGGTAATGAGCGTGAAAAGGCGCAGATTTTCCTTAAAGGTCACAGCCAGTGCATCGGATGCCTTTTTTCGCATATCGCTGTTTTTGTGCTGTAGCAGGTTGAGGGTTGGTTCGATTGCCTGTTCTTCTTCATCAACGATGAACCGCAGGCCAGACATGGTTTCATCGAACAGTCTGTTAAACGCCGACGCACCGGTGGCAGACTTCACCAGGAACAATTGTTCAACCCTGTCGTCCAACTGGTATGGTTTGTCTAGTCGGAGGTCGGTCAACCACGGCATGTAATGATTGAGTTTAGTGCTTTTTGCAGCTGCCTGTTTAATTGCATTATCATCGAGCTGATTAAGTTCAAGGGTAAAAAACAGCAAATGCCCGCCCGCACGCGTCAACATTTCCTGAACATCTCCGTAGAATTTTGCGTTGGTGGGATTGGTGGAATCCCCCGCATAAATCAGACCTGCATAGGAAATAATACGCCCAAGCTCTTCTTCCAGAATTTCATAATCAACGATTGAGACGGCAAATTCATCACCACCCTTGGCCAACAGGTCGACAAGTTTACCTTTGTATCTGGCTTCAAAATCTGCAGATTTCTCGGGAGCTGCCTTAAACTGAGCTTTGAACTCCTTTGACTCCATGCCGGGAAATAAATCGTTGAGGTTCCACAGGGGAAGTTTTCCAAATTCTGAATTAACGCCCGCCAACGCGCCAGCAGTTGCTGCGTGTTGATGTGGTGGTGATGCAAGATCTTTATACATTTAGTTTTTCCTTGATCGAAGGTGAGGGGCGCAATTTCTAATTTGATTATAGGCGCTTAATTCAAGTTGCTTCGCTCCGCGTTAACGAATTGTTCATTCAGTCGGTTAAATGACCTTTTATTGGCATGTGCCATATTGAGAATCCGAATCATATTTACCCAGAGTCCGGCGGCGCCATGACTACAACTATCCTTATCGTTGACGATGAACCGGTACAACGGCGGTTGCTTGAAAATTCCGTCAATAAGATGGGGCACCGGGCTGTTCTGTGCGATGATGGTGAAAAGGCAATCGATTACCTGCAAAGTCCTGCCGGTCAGTCAATTGATCTTATTGTCCTTGATCTTGTTATGCCTGGTCTCGATGGTATGGGGGTATTGGGCAAGTTGTGCGAAATTGGCATGGACAAACCTGTAATTGTTCAAACCGCGCAGGGTGGAATTGATACAGTTGTAAGTGCTGTTCGTGCTGGAGCCAGCGATTTTTGTGCGAAGCCGGTTTCGTTTGAACGGCTGAAAGTTTCAATTCAAAATGCTTTGAAACTCGGGGCAATGGAGGATGCGGTCTCCAAAATCCGTAAAAGTACGAACGGCACTTTTACGTTCGATGATATGATCGCAAACAGCCCCGCTATGGAAAAGGTTACGCGCCTTGGTCAGCGGGCTGCTTCATCATCGATACCGATATTGATCGAGGGTGAATCCGGCGTCGGTAAGGAAGTGATTGCAAAGGCCATTCAGGGGTCGAGCAACCGAAAAGGAAAACCGTTTGTAACCGTGAACTGCGGGGCGTTGCCTGAAAATCTGGTCGAAAGCATTCTTTTTGGCCATGAAAAAGGGTCATTTACCGGTGCAACCGGAAATCATGTCGGTAAGTTTAAGGAGGCCGATGGGGGTACACTGTTTCTCGATGAAGTCGGTGAACTGTCGCTTGATATCCAGGTAAAACTTTTGCGTGCGATACAGGAGGGCGAAATCGACCCGGTTGGGTCCAAACGCCCCGTGAAGGTGGATATTCGCCTAATTTCAGCGACAAACCGGGATATGATTGAGCTCGTCAAGGCCGGTCAATTTCGCGAAGATCTTTATTATCGACTCAACGTATTTCCGATTAATCTTCCCCCACTTCGGTCCCGTAAGACGGATATTGCTGCGCTGGTGCGACATTTCATGGCACGCATCTGCCTTGAAGAAGGCCGACGTAACATAGCCGGTATTCGCCAAGACGCACTTTCACTTCTGGAAACTTACGAATGGCCAGGTAATATTCGCCAGCTTGAAAATACGATTTTTCGGGCGGTTATCCTATGCGAAGGTGATGAATTGACGATCGATGATCTGCCTCAAATTGCGGTCGCTATGGGGCATGATGGCACCGTGCCAGCGATGCCTTCTGCCGTTGTGCCTTTTTCAGAACCCGGCGCCACGGCGGTGACGGACCACGGAAATGACGATTTATACGCCCTGTCCCCTCTGCTTAATGAACAGGGTATCCTGCGGTCTCTGGAAGATGTTGAGGGGGAGATGATCCGTTTTGCGATTGACCACCACAAGGGAAGAATGACAAATGTCGCCCGCAGTTTGGGGATTGGTCGGTCGACTCTTTATCGCAAGTTGAAAGAACATAACATTGATCCAAATGGCATAAAGGCCAGTGAAACCGGCGAAGCTGCGTGATTCACGTTAATTGACCGACTGAAAACTTCCAAATTCAGACCTGAAACGCTATATTAACCAAGATATGAGCACTATTTAGCCACGCCACTAAATAATCGCAATTAACTGTGATTAAGTGTTGTGCTATGCTGGGTGTCAATATTCTCTATTGAATTACCGTGTGTTGGTGTTTTGAAGAGTGTAAAGGTAAGTTTGAAACCAAAATGAAACTGGCGATTTCATCAACAGATGCCCGGCTTTTCTGCATAGGTACGAAAGTACCGATGTTATGTGCGCTTGCGGTAATTTTATTTTCTGTCGCATTTTCGTCGGCATTTTCCAGCCGGGCATACGCCGAGACGCGAACTTTGAATATGTATTTCACGCATACTAAAGAGCGCGCAAAGATCACATTCAAAAAAAATGGGAAATATGTAAAGAGTGGGCTGAGAAAGGCCAATCGTTTTCTTAGGGACTGGCGTCGTAAGGAACCAACCCGAATGGATCCGGCTCTACTGGACCTTGTTTGGGAAGTTTACCAAAAAAGTGGCTCTCGAAAGCCGATTCACGTTATTTCCGGCTACCGTTCACCGCGTACTAACAAAATGTTACGCCGTCGCGGGCGGGGGGTCGCGCGTATAAGCCAGCATACCTTGGGCAAGGCGCTGGACTTTTTCATGCCGGACGTAAGTGTGGTAAAACTACGGGCATTGGGATTGAAGGCTCACCGGGGCGGTGTAGGATATTATCGCGGCTCATTTGTCCACATGGATACCGGTCGGGTACGCCATTGGCCTCGAATGAATAAAAAGCAATTGGCCCGAGTCTTCCCGCGCGGCAAAACAATCCATGTTCCCTCAAATGGCCGCCCACTCAAAGGGTACAAAACCGCAATGGCCAATCTTAAAAAAGGCCGAAATGCTGATGGTAGCAGACGCTCTACGAAAGTAAGACGTACATTGCTGGCCGGTATTTTATCGGGAAGATCAAATGGTCGCAGTGGGGATGAGGGTGAAAATTCAGGTTTAGCAAAAAGGGTGGTGGCGAAAAAAGTGGTGAAAAAACCCGCCAAGAAGCCTGTGCAGAAAAAACCTGCACCGGAAAAACCT
Source organism: uncultured Rhizobiaceae bacterium (assembly GCA_951813045.1). Lineage (GTDB taxonomy): Bacteria > Pseudomonadota > Alphaproteobacteria > Rhizobiales > Rhizobiaceae > Pseudahrensia. The sequence goes on along the minus strand of CATOTF010000002.1, from coordinate 3,185,415 downwards.
GTTGCTGTTGCTGCTGCTCAAAAACCTGCACAAACCCCGGTACTACAAAAACAAAAAGGGCCTGACCCGTTCAGCCTGGAAAATACAGCTGCAGAAGAAGTGCAAGTCGCTTCTCTCCCACAGGACCGCGTTCCAGTTCCCAGAAGCCGACCGGGTATAGATATACCAGTGGAAACACAAATTGCAGCGTTAGTGCCAGTTGAGGAAGCAACCCCGGAACCCGTCAGGGCGACCGAACTGGCACTTGTATCATCTGTAGATGCGGGTCGGGTACCCCGTCCACCGCTGGATATTCCACAGGTCGAATCAACACCCGCAGCGACGATTACACCTAGGTCTGCACCCGTTGTTGCAAGTGCACCTAACCCAGAACTTACACCAAGACTCGCATCATTACCGGCGCCAATCCCCGTATTCGTGCCTGTGCCAGATACAGCAGTATTAACCAAACGGTCTACGAACGTTGTTGAAACTGCTGTTGCAGCATATGATATTTCGAAACTTAGGGCGCGTGTTGAATCGGCGCTCGTGCGCAAGCGTATTGAGCTGGTACCGCAGTCTGATGAACATGAAGAGTCAAATGCGCGACTGGCAGATGCTCTAAAATCTGTTCCGGTTCCAAAGTCTCCCAAGGCCCGCTCTCAATTACTTCAAGCGGCGTTAGCTGCGGCCCCGATAGACAGGGCAAAACAGATTGTTGCTGCAACAACTCCTCAATGGCGAACTGCGGTGAATGATGAGTCCGAGCCCACGGTTGTACAGGTTGAAAAACCTTCACTAAGTGTGCCGCTTCCAAATGAAGTTGGATTGACGAAACCAGAGCCAGTTATTTACACAGAGGCACACAAGCCCACAACTAATTCTTTGAAATTGGGCGATCTTGAAGGGCGCTCGGTTAAAAAGTGGGCGGTAGCAACTTCCACACGTGTGGGGCCTGTGGCAGCTCTCGTTGCGCCGAATTATAAGCAGGGCACAAAACGTGCCGTACCAAACTCTGTCTATTCGGTGGGGTTTGCATTTGAGCGCTCGCGCCTTAGATCTGATCGGTTTAGTGGACGGTCACTCACTCAAGTCGCGTTTGCTTACGTAGGTAATCTTTAACCGCTGACGTTACTACCCGTTGTGATCGTCTATTCGCGCGAGCGGGCCGTATGTGATCACTCTGCCATCGGAAAACCACAAAACGATCGAGAGTTCCGTCAAATGGAACAGGCATTTTATGTACTTGAGATCAGGATTTAAAACGGCGGTCGAATGCTGTTTCCAACAAGGCTTGTTGAGACGCAACAGGACTGGTATTTTCCACCGCAGACACTTCGACGTCGCTGTGATAAATTTCGTTGTCAAGCGTTTGAATGCGCCGTTGGAGCGCGACAGAACGATTGATAAGGTTCAGGAAAGTTTCGGGTAATTCAGACCACCCTGCGCCACCGACCCGTGATGCAAGCTGGTTGAGCTTTACGTTTTTCTTTTCACTCATCACCTGATCAACGGTCATTTCACCTTCGGCAACAGCGCGCTGCAATAGAAGCCAGGAGGCCAACTGCATCAAGCGCGTAGTTAGTCGCATCGATTCCGCGCCATAGACTGCGGACGCAGATGGAGAAAGGCCTTTTGCAGCAAGTCGACCCTCACCGTCCAGAAATGAGGCTGTCTCTTCAACAAGGTCCATTCCATATGAAAAAAGATCACGAAATTTCTCGGATCCAGCGAAATGTTCTGCCAGTCGAACAGGTTCGTTGTTTTGTTCACTGATTGAGTTTTTATCGATGCCGGACATTTCGCCTCCCAGGTTCTCCACCTACAATATGCAGCATGAAGTGAATGGTAAAGCACCTGACCTGTTGTATTTTAGACAAAAAAAAGAGCCGCGTACGGCTCTTGAAAGTTTACAGGGATTCTCACCTTGAAATAACTGCCGAAAAACGACTGGAGAACAAGCATATGAATCGTGTTTATTAACGCGTATAAAGCTTAACAAATGGTTAAAATGGTTAAAAATAGGTAAAATAATATCAGGTCTTGAAGAAAGCTTCAGCGGCGGTAAGAGAAGAAGATTTTTGCGTGCGTTCAGCTTTCAATCGTTCAATTTCTTCCTGTAAAACATTTACCCGCTCATCAATATCGTCGAGAGAAAATGTTGAAAGATCACACCCAAGTGTAATTTCATTGTGCGGTTTCTTGGTTGGCTCGTTTTCATCAATCATCTGAAAATTCCACTGATTTAGTTGGTCCTTACAATAAGGCCGTTGGTGAAACATATACGCTCTAAAGTCCGATGCACAATAATCTCCAACTGCCGGTTTGCTTTTTACCGAACGTCAGCGTATATCGCCATCACTTCCAAAAAACGTGGCCTTTCCACGGCTCCTCCGAAAAACGGGGTGAGCACATGAGAGAGGCTTGTATTGAACTCGGTCCCTGCGATGTCAGGGAATTGTCCAGCAAAGGATAAATATATGGCAACGACACTTCTTATGCCCAAGGCCACCTCGGTTTGGTTGGTGGACAACACAGCGCTGACATTCGAACAAATTGGCGCCTTGTGCAGCCTTCATACTCTAGAGGTTAAATCCATTGCAGATGGCGACTCCGCCCAGGGTATTAAAGGCCTTGACCCGATTTCAACCGGACAATTGAATAGAGATCAGATCTCCGAGGCAGAGGCTGACCCCGACAAACGTCTCACCTTGCTGGAGCCCAAGGTGAAAGTGCCGGAGTTGAAGAAAAAAGGGCCTCGTTACACGCCGGTGTCACGCCGTCAGGATCGCCCAAACGCGATTTTATGGCTGGTTCGCAGTCATCCGGAATTGCGCGATGCACAGATCATCCGTCTAGTGGGAACCACCAAGACAACAATTGCCGCTATTCGTGATCGTACGCACTGGAATTCGGCTAACCTGCAGCCGCTTGACCCGGTTACGCTTGGTATCTGTAGCCAGATCGATCTCGATTTTGAGGTCGCGAAAGCCGCTAAATATCTTCCCAAAGTTGAAGAAGGTGCGGCGGAAGACGGGTTGCTTCCGGCTTCTGAAACGCAGATTGTCGAGCCGACTATCGACCCGCAGGAAGCGGAAAATATTGACGCGGATAGCGTGTTTAAGAACTTCGGTGCGTTGGGCGACTCGCAGGCTGAACCGGCTTCCGAATAGCAACCGGCTTTGATGTTATCTTTTGCTGGATAACATCAGGTCTTACTAAAACGATATTCTGTGACCTGACGAAGCTCATCGTCAGGGCGCAGAATTGCGTTCGGAAATTTCGGTTGATTGGGTGCATCGGGCCAGTTCTGGGTCTCGAGGCAAAAACCGGCGTAGGCCTCATATGGGTTTCCCATCAGACCGGGGACTGGCGTGTTGACCTTATGCCCGGCATAAAATTGCAAGCCGGGTTCAGTCGTTGCAACACTAAGCGATATGCCAGATGCGGGGGACCGCACATTGCAGACTTCGCGTAAGCCGCGGCGTGAATCACTCAAGCAGTAATTGTGGTCATAGATGTCCGATCCCGCTAGGTCCTGCCCAAGAGTTTTTGGTGAGCGGAAGTCGAATATGGTGTCGGCAACAGATTTAATTTCGCCGGTCGGAATCATCTCATCGTCAACCGGCAAATAGTGTTCCGCCATAATTTCCATCTCATGATTGCGGCAATCCCCTTCACCGTCGAGGGTGAAATAGGAATGGTGGGCAAGACCCGCGGGCGTCGGTTTTGTGCTTCTGGCGGAATAGGCGATGTGCAGAACACCATGCTCTTTTAAAGTGATGTCGCAGGTCACGCGGCATTCACCGGGAAACCCCATAAATCCGTCCGGGTCATCCAACGTTAGATAGACATGGGATGTGCCAAGATCGGCAATTTGCCAATTGCGTTTTCCCATGCTTACCGAGCCGCCGTGCAATGTGTGTTTGTTCAAAAAATTTGGATCGGTTTTATATGTCTGGCTATCAATCACAAATGACGCATTGCCAATCCGGTTGGCGAAACGTCCCACAGTTGCGCCAAAATAGGGGGAATGCGCCGCGTAGGACTCAAACTCGGGATACCCTAAAACCAATGAGTGTTCGTGACAATCAAGGCGTAAATCCTGTAATATCGCGCCCCATGTCAGGATATTTGCGGTAAGACCACCGCCCGTGAGCTGCATACGGTAGACTGACTGACCTTTGTCAGCGCCTTCCTGAACGGTGCCAAAGATTTCCAGGTCATTTTTATTTACGCTCACGTTTGGTTCTCCAGAAATTCTAGCGTTTCACTTTTTGTTGGTGCGCCATCACGGCCGCCCAACCGGGTGCATTTCAGTGCCGCTGCGCCATTTGCAAAGACAATGGCCGCGTCTTCAATCTGGCCCTCGGCAAGCGCCAAAGCAAATGCCCCGTGCCATACGTCACCTGCGCCAAGAGTGTCTATTGCTTTGATATTGAACGCTGGAAAATGACGGATATTCCCGTCTTTTGCCATGACGACACCGTTTTCTCCATCGGTGATTATAGCGGTCCCGGGCAATTCCCGATCTGCTTTTAATGCCGCCTTTTCCACATTTTGTTCACCGGTAAAATCGGCAGCGCCCTGCGCCGAGAATGCAACGTGGCTCGCCGCATATACCGCCTCACGCGCTTCCAAGACAGGGGCCTCGGCGTCCATGACGCCGGGAATGCCTTGCATTTGTGCTTCCCGCATAACGGCGTGTGCACCCCGCGGCCAGCGTGTGTCTGCGAGACAGGCTTTGATATTGCCCGGAACGGATTGCGTGACCCATTCAGCGTCCATCGACAGGCTTGTGTCGCGATAATTCATAATCTGCCGCTCACCGGCACTATCGATATAGATCGACGAAAAAGAAGAGCGATGCCCCTCAAAACGCTTTGTCAGGTCGGTAATGACATTTTCCCTGTCCAGTCCGGCAATGATCAGATCGGCGATCTCGTCATGACCGAGCCTTGAAGCCAGATGAGCCTCTCCTCCTAGACGAGCGATGGCAACTGCGGCATTTGCCGCATTGCCGCCGCCGCTTATTACGGCTCCGTCGGCGCGATATTTTTCTGCTGACCGGGGGAATTCCTGCATGTGAAATACGAAATCAAGAACAGCAACGCCGGCGACAAGGACAGAAGCACTCATGCAATACTCGGTTTGGGAATGCGGTTTTCAAACCAGCGGAAGATCACAACAATCACAGCTGTCATCAAAATGTAAATACCGGCGACCAATAACAACGGTTCATAAACCCTAAAAGTGTCCTGACGTATTTCCGTGCTCCTGCCGAAGAGCTCATAGATAGTAATTGTCGCGGCCAAAGGCGTTGCCTTGAGGGTCAGGACAAATTCACCAGCGAGCGTCGGAAATACATTTTGCACAGCGCGTGGCAGCCATATGCGGACCAACACCTTGAAAGGACTCATGCCCATAGCTCGTGCCGCTTCCAACTCGCCTTTTGGGACGCCCGCAAATGCTCCGCGCATGATTTCACCGGTGTAACCGGCGACCGACAGGGTGAAGGCGGTCACCGCATAGGGGAATGCGGCGCGTAAATATGGCCAAAGGAACGATTCTCGAATGCCGTCAATGTCGGGGAATAAGGAGCCGACGCCGTAATAAATGAGCCAGAGTTGAATGAGCAGCGGTGTGCCGCGAATTGTTGTGCAAAAACCTCGGGCGATCATCGACAACCATTTTGGACCTGTATTTTGAACAAGGCCGATCGGGATCGCCAGCATAAAACCCATGGTGGCCGACATCAGCAACAACTGCAGTGTGAGCCAAAACCCGGAAATCAGGCGGTCAGAATATTCTGGTATCCAGGACCAATCCAACGCCGCCTCCTAAACTGCTGCCTGTCCGCGCCTGTATCGATTTTCGATACGGCGGAAGATGACGTTGGATACCAGAGTCAATGTAAGATAGATCGCAGCTGCCGCGAGATAGAACAGGAGGTACTTTTGCGTACTTGCCGCGGATTCCCGTACCGTTGTGGCGAGTTCAAAGAATCCGACAACCGCCAATAAGGCGGTATCTTTCGTCACAATCAACCAAAGATTAGAAAGGCCGGGGAGAGCAAAAGGTATCATTGCGGGTATGAGAATACGCAATACGGATTGCCTGCGTGACATGCCGAACGCTTGTGCGGCTTCAACCTGCCCTTTTGGCACAGCCAGCATTGCAGCGCGAATAACTTCTGTTGAATAGGCACCTTGAACGAAACCAAGTACCAGAATTCCCGCTACAAGCCCGCTGATATTGGCGGTTTCGTAGCCAAAGCTTTCCAACATGTTATTCAATGCAGCCGTGCCTGCGTAATAAAGTAAAAGAATGAGAACCAGCTCGGGCACAGCCCGGATAAGTGTGGTGTATATTTCGAGCAGCCACTTAAGCGGAGCGGGCCCATTAATTTTCCCCAAAGCGCCAAATAGGCCGATAATCAGTCCAAGTGCATACGCCCCAACGGCAATTTGAATCGTGCTGACCAGTCCTGCTAACAGCGAAAGGCCCCGTCCGGGTGTTTCGATCCAGAGCAGTTGCAGGCTCTCAAACAAATTGTATTCCCCAAAATAGAATCACCCGGCTCAGTTTGTTGAGCCGGGTGAATTAATACGGATTATTTGCCGTAAATATCGAAAGAGAAATACTTCTTTGCGATTGCATCATAGGTGCCGTCATCCCTGATTTTGGCGATGGCGGCGTTAAACTTTTCTTTCAGCGCGTCGCCTTTGCGCAGGCCTACACCAACGCCTTTACCGAATACGGCTTCGTCGTTCAAAATGCCTTTGATTTCAAATTTACTGCCGGCATCGCTGTCTAGGAACGCCTGGAAGGCGAGTGAATCGCCAACAACGGCGTCAACGCGACCGGCGGCCAAATCGGCGTTATGTTCGTCAAAGCCCTGGTAGGATTTCACTTCCGCAGCTGTGCCACCAAGATGTTTCTTTGCATAATCGGCATGGGTGGTTGAACCCTGTACACCGACGATCTTGCCCTTGACGCTTTCCGGTGAACCATCGATTGCCATGTCTTTTGGCGCAACCATCGCGGCGGGTGTGTTGTAATATTTGTTTGAGAAGTCAATTACCTTCAGACGTTTTTCCGTAATCGACATGGACGCAAAAATGGCATCGATTTTCTTGGAGTTCAGCGCCGGAATAATACCGTCCCATGCGATTGGTGTCCAAACGCATGTCTCGTTCATCGCCTTGCAGATCGCATTGCCCAGCTCAATTTCAAAGCCCTTGCGGGCACCTGATGCATCAACATCGGCGAATGGTGGATAAGGGGCTGAATCGAGGCCAAGCTTGATTTCAGCCGTTGCTGCCGTCGCGCTCAGGCCAGCCGCTATCACGGCAGTAGCCAGAATTGTTTTAAGTGATTTCATTGTTACTTCTCCCAAAGTGTTATTGTACTAATGAACTGATTTTACGAATGCCTTGCAGCGCTCGCTTTTAGTCTGATTGAACACCTGATCCGGCGTTCCTTCTTCCTCTACAAGACCTTGATGTAGAAAAACTACTTTGCTGGATACATCTTTGGCAAATGCCATTTCATGGGTCACCAGGATCAATGTTCGTCCTTCATCCGCAATTCCACGTATCACTTTAAGAACCTCTCCCACAAGCTCCGGATCCAAAGCAGATGTCGGTTCGTCAAATAACATGGCTTGGGGTTCGAGCGCGAGTGCGCGTGCAATGGCTGCGCGTTGCTGCTGGCCGCCGGATAGGAAGGCTGGGTATTGATCCTTTTTTTCGTAAAGTCCAACCCGGTGAAGCATGGCCTCGGATTTTTCCCGTGCTTCTGCTTTGCTCTGTCCCAACACATGGACTGGCGCTTCCATGACGTTTTGAAGAACGGTCATGTGACCCCATAAATTAAAGCTCTGGAATACCATGCCAAGATTTGTGCGCAGGCGTTGTATCTGTTTGCGGTCAGCCGGGTGCATTTCTCCTTTTTTGGCGGGGTTGAACAGAATGGGTTCACCGGCAATTGAAATGGACCCGGAAGAGGGCAATTCGAGAAGGTTTATACACCGCAAGAAAGTCGACTTGCCGGAGCCGGATGCTCCAATAATTGAAATGACGTCCCCATCGTGGGCGTCAAGATCCACCCCTTTGAGAACCTCTAGATCACCAAAGTTCTTGTGAAGATTATCGACCCGTATAGCGGAGGTGGCAGCTTGTTGACCGTCACCCATAGCTGGTCAGATCGAATTCAAATTCATTCAAATTGTGCCGCCCCACACTAATCTCCTAATCTCACATAAGAAAATTGATTATCGCATTGTCAATGAATCGGTTCAAGTGCGATTCACAACCCTGCTAATATTGTTAAACGTTCTTGACTGCTTAATACCATGTGCGACGATAATGATATGAGAATCTTCAGTTTATTTATTGTAATTGGTTTGTTTTTCGCAGTGTCGCTTCCGGCAAAGGCGGAACTTCTTCGTGTCCAAAACAAAACAAACTTGAAGGGTGTTTATCTTCTCAAAACGCCAAACACTGATCGTATCATTGTGCACCCTGTTATTGTCGCGGGGGAAGCCGACTTTGATGGCCCCGAAGGTCTGTCCCATTATCTCGAGCACATCATGTATTGGCATGCTGATAAAGTGAACGACAAACCCTACCACGCCCGCAGTGGTAACGCTTGGGTCAATGGCGTCATTACCAGTTATTTCAATGTTGGTACGCGGGGTGAACTGGATGGTATGTTTGCATTTGCACAACGACTGCTAACGCCTCCAACATTGGATGAAAAATTCATGTTGGATGAAAGACGCGTTGTTGTACGCGAGTATGATTTCCGCGTATCGGAAAATCCGGATTCTCAAGCTTGGGACCATATCTGGAGAACTTTGGCGGCTGGGAATCCCTATTCACGCAGTGTCATCGGCACACCGGACTCGATTATGTCTTTGAATCTGGTGCATGCCCGTTCATTTCATAGAAAGCACTACAATCCATCCAATATGGTTTTGTTGATAACCGGGGATTTGGATGAAACCGAAGTTTTGCAACACGTGGAACGGTGGTTTTTCAAATATCCGGCGGGACAGACTCTTGTGCAATCTTGGCGAACCGACGGGGTTTTGAAAGAATTCGCTAGAACTGAGGTTCTGCAAAATCGGTATGTGGCGTTTCCTGCTTTGGCGATGGGAGTGATTGCGAATTGGAAAGGAACCGGCGACCGCTCTCTCGATTTGGCGGTCATGCGCCTGACCAATAGATTGTTAGTTTCAGCCTTGGACGGTGGCCTGGCAAAACCCTTGCGATTAGAAAAGTTCGTCTTTTCACAGTTCGGCGCAGACTTTTTCCAATATGGACAGGGCCAAGTGCAGTTTTACTTTTCTGGCCGGTTGGACGAGTCGAATGACCACTCGTCAGCACAAATTGCATTAAGTCTGGCAATCGATGAATTGGCGGCTGCCGGTATACCAAAAAAGTCACTTGAGCGTGTTCGAAAACGGGAAGTTAAGGTCTTTGAACGCCGATCTGATGAAGCGCGATTTACCATCAATCTGGCGACAAATGATTTGAGCTTTGGAATAGATCCGCTACCTGTTTCGCAACACGTTGAAAAAATTAATTCGGTAACGGTCGACCAAGTGAACGGACTCATCCGTTCATTGAACGGCGCGCACAGGTGGATGGCGGTCCATCTTAAACCAATTAAGAGCCAATAAATTGGAACTGAGGACATGCCACTCAACAAACTAGCCATAGCAGTGAAATACGGATCGGTTTTTCTGATTTGCGGGTCGGCTCACGCAACGGAGGTGACGGAACAGGTGTCGCCTGGTGGTCAAAAATATTGGCATTATCCGGTTGAGAATGCGAAGCGCACTGCGGTTGCAATTGCCTGGCCAAACGGGATTGCTACTCTTCCTGCTGGTATGGAAATGGTATCTCGTATTGGTATTGATGTCATGCTCAACGGTGGCGCGGACGGGAAGCCTCCTGAGGAGATCATTGCTGACTTCGAAGACCTCGATGCCGGGTCTCGCCTGTTTGTTCAACCTGAAGAAATTCGTGGGTTTATTGTGACGCCCGACAACGAGCTGGCGAATGCAGCGGCTATTGCCAATAGTGTATTGCTACGTCCCAATCTTTCACAGAACTGGTTTGAGCGAGAGCAAAACAAACTGGCAGGGCAGAGTAGAGGCCGTGACAAGGTCGTGCTTGGTATTGGCTGGAACCTCAGTCGTGAAATCCTGATGGGGGATCATCCTTACAGGAACTTCTGGTCTATCAAGCCTGCGGCTAATGTTGATTCCGCCTCCCTTAGTCTTATTAAAGACTGGCACGCACGATCATTTGACCGAAAGAACGTCGCAGTCGTTGCAACCGGCTCCGGCAATTTTGACGCGATTGGTGCCGCTATCGATAAAGCGCTTGAGGGCTTACCTTCTGAAGGTGCAGAGCCTCCCAACGGGAGTGAGGCTTTAGAACTGACTATTCCTGGAAAAACAATCATTTATCACGCGCCGAAAGCCACGAAATCGATGATCCTGTCATTCGCGAAACTGCCCGCGGCAAACAGAAACAAGGAGCTTGAGACAAACACAGCGCTTGGAGTTTTGGGCTATGGGCAACAATCTCGACTGTTCAAAGCGGTGCGTACCGGTTTGCGTGCATCCTATGGCTTTGGTGCTGGTTATTATGACTACACCCGAAAGCAGCGTATTTTTCATATGTCAGGGGAAGTCGAAACGGCGAAACTTCAAGATGCGCTGAATGCAGTTCAGGAGACCTATGAGGAATTTCGTACGGGTGGTATCGGATTGATCGAGTTTCCATTTGCCCGCCGTTTTTACCGTCAACGGATTGAGAGTTCATTGGCTAAACCGCAAGATGCTACCTTCCTGTTAATGGAAGGCAGATTGAATGGTGCACCGATGAACCAGCTTTCGACTTTAACCAAGCGGATCGACGATTTGGAACGAGGTAAAATAAACGGCTTTATTGCCGATACGTTTAAGCCGTTTGACCAATTGTTGACTTTGATTGTGACGCCCGATGCGGGTGTGGTTGAAGGCGATTGCGTTATTACCGCTTATGATCAGTGGAAGACCTGTTTCTGATCCAGCCGGCAAGGACTGCGCTCTAAAGCACTTTCACATTATCAGCATCAATTTCGATGATTTCAATTTTTCGATCTAGGAAATAAGGGCTGCCAGCCTCCCGCCACACTTTAAAATGTGGAGCATTAAAGTGAGCATCAACTGCGGCCTGATTTTCCCAGTTTTCCACGAAATAGAGCGTATCTGGATCAGTCTGGCTTTGCGTCAGGTCATAGGAAATACAACCCGGTTCCTGCCGCGTGGCGTCGATGCATGTTTTTGCAGCGTCAATGAACTCCGGCAATGACCCAGGTTTAATTTTCAAGGTGGCGATAAGGTAGATCATCGGGTGTTGCGCTTTCTAAATCCATCGATTGTCCAGCCATCATGGTGCCGCAGGATGAACAGCGCAACCAGTGCCCCCAATGTTGCGACGGATGTCCAAAGTAAGTTGGATGGGAACCTGCTGTATCCTATCGCAAATTCCCAGGAAATTATCGATTTGATCAGGCCGCCTTTAAACAGAAGATTCCCGCCCAGCAAGGTGCTGATCACGCCTGTGCCGTGCATAAGCGTTATGAACAGATATGTCACCGTCCGCCATAGGCCCAGCAGAAATATAATAACCACCAGCATCTGTAACGCGCCAACAATATAAGCGTGATCCTGCGTCACCCAAGCCTGTTTATAAGAGCCTTTGAAAACATTGACCATCCACTCAGGCCGCAGGAACTTAAGACTGGCCCAGACAAAAAGAAACGCGCCGATGGAAAGGCGCATGATGAAAAGAGCGACGTTGAGGCGTGTTTGGGACAGGGGCATGGTTGGTTTCTAATTATCTAATGGTACAATAGATTTGAGTGCATCGAGTACGATTGACGTCCGGGCTTTTTGGTGCCCCTTCATTGTCATGTCCATATTCAATGCGAAAAACACAACATCGTGTTCAAACTCATGCCATCCGATATACCAGCCAATAGCCGGATTGCTTGCGATTTCCCAACCCGTCTTTCCACGGTGTACATAGTTTTCACCCTCGCTGCGTTTTATGACACTGATTGTATCCTCCTGCACGTCTTTGCGAAACGGCAGCTTTCTACGGTATAGCTGTTTGAGAAAATTAATCTGTTGGATTGCCGATATGCGTAATGGTCCATCCAACCAGTACTGATCAACTGAACCGGAAACCTTTGTGTTACCATAGCCGAGTGCAGCGATCTCATGAGACATCCGCCGCACACCAATTTTTCGCGCAATTGTTTGATATATTGGCACAGCGGAGTTTTTGATCGCTTCGCGCAAACTCTGTGACCTGTTCCAAGAACGAATTCTTCGAACCGTTCCATCCCACGGGATAATCTCATCGACGTTTGCGATAATGCCCAACTCAAGAGCGATCAGTGTGTGTGGTATTTTGAAAGTAGAGGCTGGAATAAATGGTTTAATAGCTCGAGCCGGGTTATGAATCCAACGTTTTTCGGTACTCAGTTGTTCTAGCACCAGCGTGCCTGTTGCGTGGTATTTTGAAAAGAACCCTGAGAGGCTGACCTCTTCGACCGAACTCGCGGCGCTGGAGACGCAGCTGACCCCGTAAATGAGTGAGGCGATTAAAATGCGAAGCAAGTCTATTTTCTCTTTGGTTTCAAGCAACCAACCGCCGTGGTGTTGCCACGAATGTTTCGACTTCCAGCGCCCGTAGTGCGGCGACCACCTTGTTCCGTTCTGATAACAGGTGGTTGAACTGCTCGTCGCATCCGGCGATTGGGGTTGGGTAGTTGGATATTTCGTCAATCAGACGGCTGCGGGCGGCCTGCAGCTCCTTGCGGGCACTTTTTACATAGTCGATTGCAGTTATCATCCGTCTTTCCCTTCTTCGATTGAAGCAGAAGATTAAATCAGAAAGCTGGGCTGCGCCATACTTGGGCAATTTTGTAAGCAGGCGGACGGTTGGTGTCCAGAAAGTCCTAATGAGGAGAGATTACTCAGGCGTCTTCGGTTGCCGTTTCAGGAATAATAGGAATTCCGCTATCGGTGGCTTTGTCGTATTCCAACTCCCTGTATTTAGGCAGTTCGAAATCATCCGGCAGGAGTGCCAGTGACGCATCTTCAATCCGATTTTCGAGTTCAACCATAAATCTGTCTTTGTCGAGACCTGGTGGGATGGGTTCGAGAAATTCGATAACCGCCAAGCCTGGCTTCATCGTCCAGTCTTCCATCGGCCAGAACAGACCAAGATTTGTGGCCACCGGAACAACCGGGCAGCTGTAGGCCTTGTACATATGGAAAATACCCTTGCGGTATCGATAATGATATCCCACGGGCGCGAGATGACCTTCTGGGAAAATAAGGATTTTGCGGCGTTTGCTTTTGGCGCGCTCAATCTCCTCATTGACCAGCCGGTCGCGAGCGTGCGCACCACCACAGGAATCGACAACAACTGCGTCCATTTTACGTAATATCGTACCGACAAGAGGAAGCTTCTCCAAGTGGTCGCCTGTGACGATTGCAAGGTCATTTATTTTGGCAAAAACAGCATAACCGTCTCCCCAGCTTTGGTGTTTGGACGCAATAATACACGGGCCATCGGGAATGTTATCGACACCGCGATAGTCCACTTCGATACCTTGGATTTTCTCCATCCAGTACACCATCATCTGGGAGTAACGCTGCACCCAGATCATCAGGTATTTCCGACCAGGCAAAAGCAGCAAAGGTAGGGCGACAAGCGCCACAAAGACGGACGTGGACCAATAAAGAGTTTGAAAGATAATCGATCTCATGGACTACCCGTCCTCCAGAAGTCTTTGTAACTGTTTGATCCGCTCATTCGTGAGTTTTGTACGGCAAGTCTGATAGATGAGTGGCTCGATTGTGCCACCTCTATATTTAAAACGTTGGGACGTACAATGGGCGTCACGATAGGTGATCCATGCCCGCTGCGCTTTTCGGGTTGCCGCAGGCCAACCCTGCCATTGTTTGTCCACACCCCTGTCGTGGGCCCTTATCTTGGGAAATACGTTCTTCCATGTGGCGTTGAGCCGTTGGTCCGCTTTCTCAAAGTCCAGAAATGCGCAGTGATTCATGCCCTGCTGTGGGAGATTACCGGGGTCGGCACAATTCCAATCTTGAGATGCGCCTGCAGAATACATGAAAATAGTAATCAGGAGTGATAATGTTATTCGCACTGTGTTTTCCTCAAACCCCAATTGCTGAAGCTGCTGTTGTCATTAAATTCTATAACAAGTGCGCCAGCGACGCGCGCATCTTATTCGTTATTTATTGCCGATTTAAAAAGCATTAAACGATGTCAGAACTGCGCAATCGGATAATCAACCCCCGTTTTTTGGATTTTATCCAAATAAAAGCCAAAAAGCAGATGAGAATGACGAGAGGAACGAATAAAGTTGTGTAATTGGAATAGGTTCGCCGATCTCCGTAGATCTCACCAGCGTCAGCGATTAAATTAGCCTGAACTATTTCTCCGACCTCATAGTCATCTGGATTACAATCCCACATGGACTCATAGGTTTTTCCTTTGTGCGGCCCGTCTGTGACTTCAAATTTGGGGTAAAACTGATCGCCATCATCAATTTGAATGTGGCTGACCTCTATGACTTTGACAGTTATGCAGATCGCTTTGCGCTCTTAGCGTTTTCTTAGAAAGACTATTCCACCAGGAATGACCACCAATATCAGGAGTATAAGTAATATTTGTGCTGTTGGGCTTAACATTCCGGTTAATCAGGAATTTTCTCTTGGCCTTGGCCCGGTGGTTTTTCCCACGATAAGCTTTGATTCCCAAAGACATGTTTCAGCGTTTGAGGCGGGGTTGGAGATTTGATTGATCAACATCTGCCCGAGTTTTTTTCCGGCTTCCTGTATGGAGGAATGCATTCCAGTGAAAAACGGCTCGCGTGGCTGACCATCACCCGTTTGCAGGAAGGATAATTCATCGTCAAATGTTGCCAATGATATGTCCTGCGGTACCCTCAAGCCCCGTTCACCAGTAGCTCGCATACCGCCCATAGCAGACAAAATACTGGAATACAGGATCGCTGAGGGGGGCGTGTCACAATCCAGCATCCTTAAGGTGGCGTTGTACCCGTAAGGTTCATTCATATCGGCACTGGAGATTAGCTTTGGAATCATCTCCAGCTGATTGGTTTCCATAGCCTCTCGATAACCCTGAAGACGGCGGTGAGCAAAGTTCATTGTTTCCAGCCCGTTCACGAGTGCGATGCGCTTGTGTCCCAGATCGATGAGATGCTGTGTTAGTCTTCGAAATGATGTGGCGTTATCGACATCCAGCCAGGAATAATCGTCGCCGTTCATTGTGGTGCGACCGTGGACAATGAACGGGAGCCTGATGGATTTTAAAACTTCAATACGGGGCTCGTCGATCAATGGGCCGTGGACCACCACACCGTCGACACGGTTTCTACTGGCGAATTCGCGGTATATTTCTTCTTCCTGTTTGGGAGTCGCTGTTCGCAACAGAAGATCGTAGCCCGCCGCAGAATAGGCTTCGCTTGCACCGGCCAGAAAGTCGGCAAAATGCGGGTTGATCATCTTGTGCTCGGAAATTGGAACAACATGGCCGATTATTCTGGTTTTACCGGTCGCAAGTGATGATGCGCTGGGGCTTGGCCGGTAATTAAACTGGGCCGCTGCTGCCAATACTTTTTGGCGCGTGTTTTCATTGACTTCGGGGAAGCCATTGAGCGCACGACTAACCGTCGTTTGCGACAAGCCAAGGTGCTGTGACAGTTGTTTTAGATTGATGGTGGACTTGGGCACGTTCTCAGTAACACCTTTTTCAAAGCGCTTTGATTAGACCTGTTTTCGCAGCATAGATCAAGGTTAGTGCTGTATACGTTAGGCACTGGCCAAAATCGAATTCACCCTGAAGGCCTCAGCATGGGCTTGACTTAGGGCAAATTGAATGATGTGTTAAGATATTCAAAGCGCTTTGGAAGACTGCCTCTCGGCAAGCGCAAATTGAACCATTCAGAGAGACAAGTCGGTCACCTACGTTTCGACTTAGAAAACTGGCAACGAATAAGTGTGCAGATTGTCGGCAGCGAACAATCGGGCGCAGTTTGGAGGAATTCATGAAGAAAATATTCACCGCCAGCCTCACGGCTTTGGCATTATCCACCTGCGGCGTATTCGCTCAAGGTGCTAAAGACATCACAATCGGTGCCGGCCCCTATAATTGGGCGGAAGCTGAGCAGTTTAAGTCCATGGACGTAAAAGGGGAAAAGATCACGGTGTTTGGCCCGTGGACCGGAAATGAAAAAGCAAATTTTGAGCGGGTCGTAAAAATATTTGAAGATCTCACCGGTGCCGACGTTGAATATACCGGTTCAGATTCCTTCGAACAGCAAATCAACATCGACGTGGAAGCGGGCTCTCCGCCAAATCTGGCCGTGTTCCCACAGCCGGGCCTCGCGGCCAATGTTGCTGCGAAAGGTGGCCTAGTACCCCTTGGTGATGAAGCCAAACAGGCGGTGCTTGATAATTATGCTGCGGGTCAGTCATGGGTTGATCTTGGAACATATGCCGATAAGGACGGGAAAGACCAATTCTACGGCCTGTTCTACAATGTGAACGTCAAATCTTTGGTCTGGTATGTGCCGGACGCATTTGAAGACGCCGGGTATGAAATCCCAAAGACAATGGAAGAACTCATCGCGCTATCCGATAAAATCGTCGCTGACGGCGGCACGCCGTGGTGCATCGGTTTAGGGTCAGGTGCCGCAACGGGTTGGCCTGCAACTGACTGGGTTGAGGACATTATGCTGCGGACCCAAACACCGGCAGATTATGATAAATGGGTGTCGAACGAATTGAAATTCAATGATCCAAAAGTCGTTGCTGCAATTGAGACATTTGGAACATTCGCCAAGAACGACAAATACGTTGACGGCGGCGCCAGCGCGGTTGGAACAACAGATTTCCGTGACAGCCCAAAAGGCATGTTTAACACGCCGCCAAAATGCTACCTGCACCGTCAGGCTTCGTTTATTCCGGCGTTCTTCCCAGACGGCACGAAACTTGGCGAAGATGCGGATTTCTTCTACATGCCACCCTTTGCTGCCAAGAAAGAACTCGGTAATCCAGTTTTAGGCGCCGGTACATTGTTCGCAATGACCAAAGAGTCAAAAGGTACACGGGCCTTCATCAAGTTCCTGGAATCTTCCCTATCCCATGAACTCTACATGGCGCAAAACGGGTTCCTGACACCCCATAAGGGTGTGAATACGGATATCTATCCAAGCGCGACCATGAAAGCGCAGGGTGATATTCTGTTGAACGCAACAACATTCCGTTTTGATGGGTCAGACCTGATGCCCGGAGCAATTGGAGCAGGCACATTCTGGTCCGGCATGGTTGATTTCGTTTCGGGAAAATCGGCGCAGGAAGTAGCTGATGGTGTTCAAAAATCCTGGGATGATCTCAAGTAAACACTTCAAAGGCAGCCGGCATTCACACGTCGGCTGCTTCCACACGGTTTAGCGTAATCGTCGTCACCTGCGCATAGTTGACGTCCTGAATTTCGGAACCGAGCAATCGCGTGCAAACCCGGGAAATAATCATGGAGCTTTTTGGAATATCACAAGCTGCGTGGGGGCAAATAGGGTTTGCTGCCGTTTCCGTCATTGCCGGTATTGTTGTGTGTATCGGCTTTTTTTGGGGCACCAACGTTCTGCTGGACAAAGCGCTGCCAAGCGATGTGACCGGCGGTCAGTTGAACGCTCGAAATGAACACAGGCGTTCGGCCATTCGCCCTTGGCTCTTTTTGTTTCCCGCTCTGTTATTTCTGGGCCTGTTCCTGTTCTACCCGCTGGTAATGACGATCATCAATTCGTTCATGGACAAGAACTCGCAGAGTTTTGTGGGCGTGGATAATTGGACATTTGTCTTTTCACAGGAAGCGTTTTGGGAGGCGGTGCGCAATAATCTGATGTGGATCATCGTGGTCCCCGCCGCCTGCACGTTCCTGGGCCTCATTATCGCGGTAATGGCAGACCGTATCTGGTGGGGGACATTTGCCAAAACGTTGATTTTCCTTCCCATGGCGATTTCATTTGTCGGTGCGTCGGTAATCTGGAAATTCGTTTATGAATTCCAGTCTGGCGACACCCAAATCGGCCTGTTGAACGCGGTTATCCAATTCTTTGGCGGTGACCCCACGTCATTTATCGATATGGCGTTTTGGAACAATTTCTTCCTGATGATAATCTTGATCTGGATTCAAACCGGCTTCGCCATGGTGATCCTTTCAGCCGCGCTACGGGGTATACCTGAAGAAACTATTGAAGCCGCCATATTGGACGGCGCTAACGGTTTTCAGATCCTCTGGAAAATAATGGTTCCCCAAATCATGGGCACTGTGATGGTGGTGTGGACCACCATAACCATTCTGGTACTCAAGGTTTTCGACATTGTGTTCACCATGACTGACGGTCAGTGGGACACGCAGGTTCTGGCCAATTACATGTTCTTCTGGCTCGTGCGGGGGGATCACGATGGCTATTCCTCCGTCGTCGCCCTGACCATCATGATCGCAGTATTGCCAATTATGATTTGGAATATCAGACAGGCCTCTAAAGATGTTGGGACGGGATAATGGGTAGTTCCAGACTTGGCCGCATCGTCGTTCATCTGACCGTTTTGTTGCTTGTCGTTATCTGGTCGCTGCCGACCGTCGGGATTTTTGTCTCATCGTTCAGGGATAAATCTCAAATTTCATCGTCGGGCTGGTGGACGGCTCCTTTCCGTTCAACACAAAACGCCCGCCATATTCCGCAAGACCTGTCGGGACAAAGGTTGGTGGATGGAGAATGGACCGTTGACGGGCGTATATTCCCGGAAGGGTCGGAATCGGTGATCGAGGCTTTTGCTGCCACCGGGAAAATTCTCGACGGTGAAGACAGTTTATCGGTCGGTGAGACAGCAAAGCTGCGCAGGGGTATCAGTGTGACCGTTCAGGCTGACGGCCAATATACCATAACGAGCGAAAATGAAATCACGCGAGCCCGAAACGCGCGCTTTGTATATCGCGCTAACGAGCCTCCGATATTCACACTGGACAATTACAAACGGGTGTTCACGCGAGATGGTATTGGTCAGGCGTTTCTCAATTCGGCGGTAGTGACGATACCCGCCACATTTATTCCCATCCTGATTGCCGCATTTGCAGCCTATGCATTGGCCTGGATGCGGTATCCAGGACGGGCTTTGATCGCAGCGACAATTGTCGGACTTCTGGTGGTCCCCCTCCAGCTTTCCCTCATTCCTCTCTTATCACTCTACAACGATGTTGGCAGTATTTTTGGTATTGATGCGAAGTCCTATTGGGGTATTTGGATGGCTCATACGGGGTTTGGATTGCCCCTCGCCATCTATCTTCTGCGCAATTATATGGCGGGCCTACCCGGAGAAATCATGGAATCAGCGCGTATTGATGGCGCAACCCATTTCCAGATATTTTACAAAATTGTCCTTCCCTTATCATTACCGGCGCTGGCGTCATTTGCGATTTTCCAGTTCCTCTGGGTCTGGAATGATCTGTTGGTCGCTAAAGTGTTTTTGGGGGACGGGGAAACCAAGACGGTTCTCACATCTGCGTTGAAAGACCTTCTCGGTACGCGCGGTGGTGACTGGGAAATTCTTGCGACATCAGCGTTCATCACGATAATCGTTCCGCTGACCGTCTTCCTCTCTCTGCAACGTTATTTCGTGCGCGGTCTTTTAGCCGGCTCGGTTAAAGGCGGATAATATTATGAATGAAATGTCGAAAATCACCGGCGCTGCCGATACCAGCATGAAGATGACCACGGACCCGGACTGGTGGCGTGGGGCGGTCATCTACCAGATTTATCCGCGTTCTTTTCAGGACAGTAACGGCGACGGGATTGGCGACCTCAACGGAATAACGCAACGGTTGCCCTATATTGCAGAGCTTGGCGTTGACGCGATCTGGATTTCGCCGTTCTTCAAATCCCCCATGCTCGATTTTGGTTACGACGTTTCCGATTATACCGCCGTCGACCCGATGTTCGGTACCATGGAAAATTTCGACGCGATGATTGAGCGTGCCCATGACCTTGGTCTTAAGGTGATGATCGATCAGGTGATCTCTCATTCGTCCGATCAACATGCGTGGTTTAAGGAAAGCCGGGCCAGCCGCGATAACGACAGGGCTGACTGGTACGTCTGGGCTGACGCGAAATCAGACGGTACACCACCAAACAATTGGCTTTCAATTTTTGGCGGGTCCGCATGGCAATGGGATACCGGGCGCTGCCAATATTATCTGCATAATTTTTTGACCAGCCAACCCGATCTGAACTTCCACAATATGGATGTTCAACGGGCGCTGTTGGATAGCGTTCGGTTCTGGCTGGACCGGGGGGTCGATGGTTTCCGGCTGGACACGATCAACTTTTATATTCATTCGCGGGGGCTGGAGGATAACCCGCCCTTACCGCCGCAGGAGCGCAATAATTCCATTGCACCTGAGGTGAACCCCTATAATCACCAGAACCATTTGTACGATAAGAACCAGCCGGAGAATCTGGAATTTTTGAAACGATTCAGGGCTTTGCTGGATGAATATCCGGCAGCGACCGCGGTCGGCGAAGTGGGTGACGGACAAAAAGGGTTGGAACTTGTTGCCGATTATACCAGCGGTGGTAACAAGGTTCACATGTGCTACTCCTTCGACATGCTGTCGACGGACCTGATTACGCCTCGAAGAATTCGGGAAATTGTTGGCGGCTTTGAAAAGGCTGCGCCGGATGGCTGGTCCTGTTGGGCATTTTCGAACCATGATGTAACGCGCCACGCGTCGCGCTGGTCCGGTCATTTTTCAGACCAGACTGGGTTTTTGAAAATGGCCGTGACGTTGATTTTGTCTTTGCGCGGCTCGGTATGCCTGTATCAGGGTGAGGAACTGGGGCTGACGGAAGCGCAACTTGCATTTGAAGATCTGCAGGACCCTTATGGCATTGAGTTCTGGCCAGAATTCAAAGGCCGTGACGGCTGCCGCACCCCCATGGCCTGGTCGCACAACGCTGAACACGGAGGGTTTTCTATCAGTAAACCGTGGTTGCCGCTTGCATCTGAACACAGTGATCTTGCCGCTAATGCCCAGGACGGTGATTCTGAATCCCTTCTCAATCATTATCGGCAAAGTCTGCAGTTCCGTGCCGGGCAAATTGAGTTTGCAAAGGGCGACATTCGGTTCTTTGGTGAAGACGAGAATGTTCTAACTTTTGAAAGGTCTCATAATGGAATGCGTATCTTCTGTGCGATCAATATGAGTGAAAGTGATGTTACGATTGATGCCCCGGCGCCGGATTTCACGAGACTGGCTGCACCGGGAAAGACCGGCGTGGAAAGCGGTAACCAGTTAAAGCTTGAACCATTTGGAACTTATTTTGCCCGCTCGCCTCAATTGGCCAATGGTGGAGAAACGGTATGACGGCGCTCAAACTGACCGGCATCAAGAAATCATACGGCACAACCGAAGTCATGCACGGCGTCGACCTGGAAATTGAAGAAGGGGAGTTTATCGTTTTCGTTGGCCCATCGGGGTGCGGGAAATCAACATTGCTGCGGATGATTGCCGGATTGGAATCTATATCAGACGGTGAACTTCAGATAGATGGTAGTCGGGTGAATGAAGTTTCGCCATCTCAAAGGGGTATAGCGATGGTGTTCCAGTCCTACGCGCTTTATCCTCATATGTCGGTTTATGAAAATATGGCGTTCGGCATGCGCATTGCCAAAGCGCCAAAAGCCGAGATCGAACGGCGGGTTCAAAATGCCGCTGAGATTTTGCAATTAGGCCCTTACCTCAAGCGACTTCCCAAGGCCTTGTCCGGTGGCCAGAGGCAAAGGGTGGCAATCGGTCGGGCGATTTGCCGCGACCCAAAGGTATTCCTATTCGACGAACCGCTTTCAAACCTTGACGCGGCTTTGCGCGTTGCAACGCGTATTGAGATCGCGAAGCTCAAGGAGAGCATGCCTGAAACCACGATGATCTATGTGACCCACGATCAGGTTGAGGCGATGACACTGGCTGACCGTATTGTGGTTCTGTCTGACGGATACTTGGAACAGGTGGGCCCGCCAATCGAGCTTTATCAGCGTCCGGCCAATCTGTTTGTGGCGAAATTTATTGGATCGCCGGCGATGAACATTGTCGATGTTTTGATTGAGAACCCCGGAAAACTAACTCAAGTTAAATTGTCGGATGGGAAGGCCTTCTTGGTGCCGGTTGAAACGCCAGTGGGCGCTCAGGGTGAGAAAGCTTATCTGGGTTTTAGACCGGAAGATGTTGAAGTGGCATCGGACCGGGATGGGCTCATTGAAGGAAAAATTACACTCGCAGAATCTCTAGGCGAGGTTACAAATCTTTACCTCGATGTTGAAGGCGTTGATGAACCGGTGGTGGTGAAGATTGCGGGTATTGTTGATATGAAACGGGGAGACAGGGTGAACCTGAAGCCTGACCCGTCAAAAATGCATCTGTTTAACTCCAACGGACAATCGTTTTTGCACCTTTGAAACGGGCCTAACTGGCCTCTATCTTGTGGCGGCTGCCAGGAGCCGGTGGGTTGTTGGGTTGTCCTGCAAAACATTGTGCCAAGGCCATCCAGCGTATGGCAGTGTCACCCATTGTCTTAAGATTTGTATCCGCAACATTGCGCGTTTGTGCCACGACTTGACAGAATTCAACGGCTGACCCGTGAACGCAATTTTCAGTCTGGGGGGCGTTGAATTCCCAAACCGCACCGGAAGGTGCGGAAAGCTTTACGTATGGTGCCGGTTCGGGCACCTCTATTTTTCTGTTCACGAATGTCCATCCATAAGTGTTCACCCCAAGGTAGGCTATGTTTTTAATGCGATCAGTTTCCGTGCGTATTTTGCCAAGCCGGTCGAAGATTTCCTGCCCGTGGGCCCATGTTTCCATCCGCCGTGCGGTGATGGAAGATCGTGCGCTCATGTCCGGCCCAGCCCATTTCACCCTGTGTTTTGGATCGGCATTATCGTAAAGCGCTGCGGTCACCTCGCATTCCAACCGCCACACATCAAACAGGGCAGGGCCTGACAGCCCGTCGAGCCAAATGTATTGGGCTTCCAGCATTGTTTTACCCTGCGCCAAATATTTTGCGACGGGCTTGAAAAATGGGGCGAAGGCATTGTCGTCTTCAAGTGTAATTCGGGCGGCGACGTTGAACATGTGAAGGTGCCCAATCACGTCGCCGATGGCCCAACCTTTAAACTGGGTTTTCAGATTGAAAACCTCAACCGGGCATTCGTCAATAAGCTGCTCCAAAACAGCGCATTCTTCACGGAAATCTCTGGCTTGTTGCACAGGAAGAGGTGTCTCTTAATAAATCGGTCACATTTCGATGACGTTACACGCGCGAACGTACCAGACCAATATTTTGCCCGTCGCTGGCCACAATTTATTCACCATCGGTTCGAGTTTGGAACCGAGCGGCAGATTAATTCGTGGCTGATTTTGCGCCTTCGGCAATATATCCGGCGGAAATCTCTGCAATCCGAACCGGGCTGATAACCGGAGCGAACAGTGTTTTGAAGTTTCCTTCCGCGTCGAGCAGATAGATGAACGAGCCGTGGGAATAGACCGCGCCTTCTTCAACGTGTTCAAACAGGAATTTCTTTTCGAGATTGAAAGCTTTATAGGCCACCCCAAGGTTTTCTTCGGTCCCTGTGAGGCCAACCATTTTCGCGTGAATATCGCCGACGGACTTGCGCAGCCCTTCAACGGTATCCCGTTTTGGATCCACCGTAATCAGGATTGGCGTGATCGGCGCGTTCATCTCTTCCATAAGATCAACGGCCTCGGCAATTGCAGGAAGCGCCATTGAGCAGATGGCTTTACAGTTGGAATAACCAAAGAACAGCAGTTGGAACTTACCCTCGGGATTTTTCGACGTGCGCCGGTTGCCGTTATGATCGACGAGGTCGAAATCACCACCTTTTACTTTGGGAAATCCCGGGGTATTCGACGGGTCGACCGAGAACTTCGCCGGGTCTGGCGTGGCGTTAGCCGGTAGCTCCGTTTTTACAGACAAGGCTGCGCCCAGCCCCCCGGCAGATATTCCAAGAACAAGGGCGGCAGCGATGCCGACCTTTCCCGTTAGGAAACCGGGTAATTTACCGATCAAGCTCACTCGTTTTCTGCCGCATATTTCTTGTCGAAATCATGCCCCAGGCCAAAATAGCCGGTTGCAGCGATTTGCTTTTTCACTCGCGGATCACGGCGGAACCAGGCACCTTTACCTTTGGCTTCCGGATTTTTAGCTTTCCAGCGCTTTGTCCAGCGGGTGGTTTTGTTCCATTTTTCCTCACCGGTGACCCGGATGAGTTGAACCTGATAAAACTTGGCTTTGACGACGTCATCATCGCCAATCATCAATCCGTCTACATCAACGTTTTTGTTGCAATAGGGAAGCAAGTCTTCGGTACCACCATTGAAAGAGCTTTGTCTGTTTTTTAGTACAGTGATGAGTTTATTATCGGCGGCGCGTACAATGCCCAGGTTCCGATGCCCATTACCGCAATTGTCTGCACAATCGCCGGCAAGTTCGCATAAAAGGTCGACAACTTTACCGCTGAATTTGGCTTTTTCTTCTCCGTAAAGCCTCCAGCTTTTGGCCTTGCTGTCTTTAGAAAAGTCAGCTGCGGTGGCACTGGCTGTAATCAGGAATGTACTTGCGATTAGAGTTCTAAACAACATGTCTGACCTCACTTCTTTTTCTTGGGTTTGGCAAATGGTGGAACGAAATCATAGTCTTCGTGGCTCATATAGGTGATGCCATCATTGGCCACGACTTTCTCGACAACGATGTAATTAACCCCGTCCCGCAGATAATGTTTGCCGCGTGCGGTGATAATATCGCTTTGAATTTCCATCATGGTGTCGGTTTCTTCCAAGGCATCCTCACCCTCGAATTTCAAGACCATGTAGACCTCGCCATCGTCGGTGC
The DNA here is from genome assembly GCA_951813045.1 of uncultured Rhizobiaceae bacterium. Classification (GTDB taxonomy): domain Bacteria; phylum Pseudomonadota; class Alphaproteobacteria; order Rhizobiales; family Rhizobiaceae; genus Pseudahrensia. Next base: position 3,160,338 of record CATOTF010000002.1, on the reverse strand, counting down.
GAAGGCCAACCGGGATGCCACCGGCCGCACACCATAAAGCGCAGGTGTGGTGAGATGTGCCGCGCGTGGCGTCGGTATCACCCATTACCCCTGAGAAATAGCACCAGGTGTCGATCATTTCGCCTTTAACTTCGACGACTTTGGCTTCTGTGACAGCGATGGCGGTGGAACTTAGCGTTGTTGCTGCAACAAAAGTTGCTGCAAACAGGCTACGCAGGATTGATGGAGCAGACATGAGGTCACCTCTTTTGAATTGGTGTAGCTGGTAAAAAGATTAGCCGATGGGTGGCGTGAAACGCAATGGAGAAAGCAGAAACAGCCGCCCAACTTTTCGTGTTCAAAGATGAACGGAAGTTGAGCAGCCGCTTAGCAGGCTTAGGTTTTCGCGGTGGATTAGATACCACTCATCAGCATATATTTGGTTTCAGTGAATTCCTCGATCCCGTGGCGTGAACCTTCACGGCCAATCCCGGATTCTTTCACGCCACCAAATGGCGCGACTTCCGTGGAAAGAATGCCGGAGTTGATACAGACCATGCCATAATCCAGCGCTTCAGCGACGCGCCACACACGACCAAGGTCTCTGGCGTAGAAATAGGACGCGAGGCCGAATTCCGTGGCGTTTGCGAGTTCAACGACCTCGTCTTCCGTCTCGAATTTGTATAGCGGCGCGACCGGACCAAATATCTCATTGGTCGTCATGTCCATGTTCTTTGTAACGTTGGTCAAGACAGTCGGTTCGTAGAAACGCCCGCCTAATTCATGCAATTTACCGCCGGTGGTGACAGAAGCCCCCTTGCCAACAGCATCGCCAACAAGACGCTCCACTTTTGCGACCGCTGCATCGTTGATCAATGGTCCTTGGGTAACGCCGTCTTCGTCGCCGAAACCAACCTTCATCTTTTCAACTTCAATAGTGAGCTTTTTGGAGAATTCCTCGTAAACACCACTTTGAACGAATATACGGTTGGCGCAGACACAAGTTTGACCGGCATTGCGGAATTTTGAAACCATGGCGCCCTGAACAGCCGCGTCCACATCAGCATCATCAAACACGATGAACGGTGCATTACCGCCGAGTTCCAAGCCCATTTGTTTTACAGTATCGGCGCATTGTTTGATCAGGATTTTACCGACCGCGGTGGAGCCGGTGAATGTCATGGCCCTCACATCCGGACTTTCACACATGGCGCCGCCAATGGCCTGTGCATCGCCGGAAATAACGTTCAATACGCCATCGGGTAACCCAGCTTCCTGAGCAAGGGCTGCCAGCGCAAAGGCCGTAAGCGGTGTATCTGGTGCCGGCTTTACAACCGCTGTGCAACCAGCAGCGAATGCAGGTGCGACCTTGCGGGTAATCATGGCTGCCGGGAAATTCCAAGGGGTGATCGCCGCAATCACGCCAATGGGCTGGCGGATGACAACTATGCGACCATCGGGATAAGGGCTTGGAATGGTTTCACCATAAATGCGCTTTGCTTCTTCTGCGTAAAATTCCACAAACGACGCCGCGTACATGATTTCGCCTTTGGCTTCGGCCAGTGGTTTGCCTTGTTCTTTTGTTAATAATGCACCGAGTTCATCAGCATTTGCGACAATGAGTTCATACCATTTGCGTAGAATCGCAGAGCGTTCCTTTGCAAGAAGTTTTGACCATGGGCCAAAGGCTGCTTTCGCTGCTGCAATTGCTTTTTTTGTTTCATCAGCGCCCATGTTTGGCACTAGCGCGATTTGAACATCATTCGCCGGATTGGTTATCGGAGTTTGCCCTTTGCCCAACCATTCGCCGTTGATGAAACATTGCTCTTTGTGAAATTCAGTCATTTGGTATTTCGCTCCTTGGGCGTACACCCGCTGTGTCCGGTAATAGTTTTAATGTTCATTCATCCATTCTGTAATGACGTCAACCTGTTCATCGTTACGTAACGTGGGTGTGTGCCCGGTATCGTCAAATTCAACCAGCGTCATTTTCGGTCCAACGCTCAACATGCGTTCAGCAATTTCTTGTGTCAAAAAGCTCGATTGCTTGCCGCGCAACACCAGAACCGGGCAGGTAATTTGTTTCCAGGTTTCCCACATATCGACGTTGAAATAGGAAATCGAATCTCGAAATGCTTCGCCTACATGGCAGTCGACTTTCAGGCGGTAGGTACCTTGTTTGGTTCTACGGCTCGATTGTTCCGCCATTTGCCGCCAGTCTTGATCGCTCATGGGTGCAAATTCGTGATAGATTTCACGCTGGTAAGCTTCAATTGCCTCTACATTGGGAAAATCACCGGACCTGCCGATGTATTTGCTGATCGCAACAAGTGCTTCGCGCGGGACTTCTGGGCCTATGTCGTTGATGATGAGCCGCTTTATCGGCGTTTGCGGGATGGATGCCAGTACCATACCAATGATACCCCCCATGGAACTGCCGATCCAGTTTAGTTCCGATACGCGCAAACGGGCGATTAGGGCGTTCATGTCGGCATTATATTGCAGGTAATTATAACCGTCTTCCGGGATGTGATCGCTGTCTCCACGTCCCACAACGTCCGGGCAGACCACGCGATAGTCGCCACATAATTTACTGGCCAGATAATCAAAATCCCGGGCGTTTCTGGTCAACCCGTGGACGCAGAATAAAGTTTCTTGCCGATGAAAATGTTTTGCGTTTCCCCATTCCAGATAATTGATCCGGTGGAATCCATGGAAGCCAAGTCCAAGATGAGTTTGTTTGGTGCAGGCTTGTGCCGATTGTTTGGATTGATGAGACATGGGATGTTTACGTTCTCAGTTCTTCGAGGCGTTTTTGTAATTGATCGATCTTGCGCTGAATTTCTGTGGCTTCATCGCGTTGATTGTCCTCTTCACCCGATTGTTTTGAGCTGCTTACCATGGAGAACATTTCCCACGACTTGCGAAACATCTCCATATTTCGCCTGGCGAGATTATGGCTGTAATCCAGCATCGCACGAGTGTTGCAATCTAGAATGTTTTCTAGAGACTGGCTTAATTTGCTGCGTTCCTTATCTAGCAGATTTAGAGATTCTGTCAGGTAATCGGGGATGAGCTGACCAAATGTGTCTCCGTACATGTTTATGAGCTGTTTTTGGAACGCCAGAGGGAAATGGAAATTGTCGGGTTTGATTTCCCGTTCATAGATTATCTGATTGAGAATATACCGCGTGATGTCTTCACCGGTTTTGGTATCTTCAACAATGAACTCGGTGTCGCGGCGCACAAGTTCCACCACATCATCAAGGGTGATGTATGACGAGGTTGCGGTGTTATAAAGCCGTCTATTTGGGTACTTTTTGATTAGAATTGGGAAGTTTTCATCCTTTTCCTTATCAAATTTCGACTTTTTTTCGGATTTTTTCACGGAATTCTCGATTGCGTATGGCTCAAAACTTTTCTGCGCATTGTTGCGAGAACCGTAACTGGGATACCAATTGTATAAAAGATAATTATTGCACTGCAATATAGGTAATTGTGCATTGCACAAAATTGTACCGCCAATCATAATTATTGAAACTAGATTCAAGGAAAATTCATGCACGCGTTTCAATTTCAAACGACGAAATCCATTCTTTGTGAAGTGGGGGCAACGGCCAGGATTGGTGACCTCATGGCGCAGATGGGATGTAAGAAAGTTGCATTGGTTACCGATAAGGTCATTTTGAAGCTTGGATTGGCGGATGTGGCGCTGGAAAGCATCAAGAATGCCAGTGTTGGTGTATATGTCATTGATGATGTCGTTGCAGACCCGCCCGTATCGATGGTTCTCAAAGCCGTTGAAGAGGCGAAGGCGGAAGGCGTTGACGGTGTTGTATCAGTTGGCGGCGGCTCATCCTTGGATACGGCCAAGCTGATTGCGGTGTTGGTGGGGTCGGATCAACCTCTTGACCAGATGTACGGTGTTGGCCTCGTCAAAGACGATCGCCTGCCGCTCGTTTTGGCACCAACCACCGCTGGTACGGGTTCGGAAGTTACGCCAATTTCCATCGTGACGACCGACAGTAACGAGAAAAAAGGCATTGTTTCTCATCAACTTTTGCCGGATTGGGCGATATTGGATGCTGAATTAACCGTTGGCCTACCGGCCCATGTGACGGCTGCAACCGGTATTGATGCGATGGTTCACGCGATTGAAGCTTTCACATCCAAACATAAGAAGAATATTGTCTCCGATACGCTTGCCCGGCAGGCGCTGACGTTATTGGGTGCTAATATTCACACCGCCTGTAAGAACGGGCAAGACCGTGATGCCCGCTCCAACATGTTACTCGGTTCAATGCTGGCGGGCATGGCATTTGCCAATTCCCCGGTTGCTGCAGTTCATGCGCTGGCCTACCCGCTTGGGGGGCATTTTCACGTTCCTCACGGCCTGTCGAATGCACTGGTTCTGCCCCATGTGCTTGAGTTCAATATGAGTGCCGCAACTGGTCTTTACGTCGAACTGGGCCCGTTAATTTTCCCGGAACTGGCCGGTAAATCAGCCGCCGCCATCGGTGAGGGGCTTGTAGAGGGGTTCATACAGCTTGGGCCTGAGCTTGGCATGTACAGCAAGCTTGCGGAGGTTGGTGTGAACCATAATCACCTGCCCATGCTTGCTGAAGACGCCATGAAACAGACCCGCCTTTTGGTCAACAATCCGCGCGAGATGACCTATGAAGCGGCGCTGGAGATTTACACAGCCGCATTATAGTTTTGATGTTATTCAGGTTTAAACAGGAGGGTTCCCATGGCTGATGCTGACCAGGGTTTTGAGAAGATGTTCGATATTTGGAAGGAAGGGCAGGAGGCATTCTTTGAAGCCCAGAAGAAGGCGGTTTCCAGGATGAACGAGATGTTTTCCGCCTCTTTGAATAATCCCGAACAATCCTCCCTACGCGATTGGATAGGTGCGTTTGATTTTGATATGTCATTTACCGATTGGGATGGTTTGATCAAGGCATGGGCGGCTCCCTGGGGCTCGAAATCAGATCAGGAAAAGCCATTTACGCCCTTTGATCCAGAAAACTGGAACCTACAGAACTGGCAGCAGTATACGCCGGAACAATTGAGGTTGATTCTGGGCAATATTGCGCAAGGACCACGGTTTGCAGATATGGCGACCCCCCACCGTGACGCTGCGGAGGCCTGGCGCGAAGTATTGGACTACCAAAAGGCAGCGGCGGAATTTTCCACGGTAATGCAGGCCGCCTGGGGGCGGGCGTATCAGACGTTTTCAAAACAATATTCGCTTGATTATTTGAAGGTGAATGATGGCAACGAGAACCTTGAGGCATGGCTTAAAATAGCCAATGATGAGTTGCTGGAAACCCAGGGGTCGCAAGCATTTATGGATGCCCAGAAACAATTGCTGCGTGCCGGGCTGGCCGTTAAAGCGCGACAACAGAAGGCTGCGGAAGACTGGTGCAACATCTACCAACTGCCGACCCGCACGGAGGTCGATGATTTGGCGAAAACTGTCCAGGAGTTAAAGCGGGAAGTGCGCAAACTCAAGAAAGAGATTGCCGGAAAGAAGGCATAAATCTCAATGTTGCCGATTGCCCGTAACACTGATGGTACGCCCATGGATGAGGGTGACGTCGCGCTTGAGGCCTGGAAATATGTCCTTTCGGATGTCATGGATGCCGGTGTTAAAGCAGTCCGAACCGGTGAAATCCTGAGTGGTGTTTCGCAATGTGCGGTCGAAATTGCTGAAACACCGTCGGACATTGTTTTTCAGATCGATAAAGTCTGTGTGTCACGTTACCGGCCGTTGGCGAAAGTTCGAGCCGATGTTCCTCCCGTCCTGATATGTTACGGGTTGTTCGGCCGCCAAACGATGATTGATCTTCAGGAAGACCGGTCTTTGGTTCGCAATCTCCTTAAGGCGGGGATCGATGTTTATGTTGTCGATTGGGGGACGCCGACACGGGTGGACCAGTTTCTCAATATGGATGACTACATCGATGATTATCTGGGTTCATGTGTTGAGCATGTGGTTGCTGCAAATGACGGTAAGCCCGTTACGATATTTGGTATTTGTGAAGGGGGCACCTTTGCCGCTGCACTAGCAGCGCTGCGGCCGGAACTGTTTGCGGGATTGGCGCTGGCCATTGCTCCAATTGATTTTCACGGGAAGCCGGAAGAGTTCTGGCGTGGTGAAGGGTTTCTCAACCGTTGGATCAGAAACCTTAACGATGACGATATTGACCGGATCATTGACGTTGACGGGATGTTGCCCGGGGGGATGACCGGGGCTGTGTTTTCAAGCCTCACACCGGTTACCAGCATGACGAAATACAATCTTGGCCTTAAAGCGCTGGATGGCGATGAGGCAGCTATTCTCAACTTTCTTCGCATGGAGAAATGGATTGCCGACCGTCCGGACCACCCCGGCGAGGCTGCGCGCCAATGGTTGAAACAGCTTTACCGGGACAATGCGCTGACCAGTGGGGAATTTGTTGTTTCAGGACGGAAGGTTGATCTGAGAAGTATCGCATGCCCCGTGATCAATATATTCGCCATGCAAGACCATATTATTCCGATCAGTTGTTCCAAAGCACTGTCGGAATTTGTGGCCGAAGATCGTTACGAAGAAATCGGATTTCCCGGTGGTCATGTCGGTGTATTTGTCAGCCGCAAAGCGCAGGGCGTTGTTGCCGATGGATTGGTTGACTGGATTGGTCGAACGCAAATTGAGAAATAAAAAGCGGCCCTTTGCAAAGCAAAGGGCCGCTTGATTTGTCGATTAAAGCTCTCGCCTTATTTCAGTGCTTTATCCGTAATGGCCGAGGTCCAAGCACCTGATGGTTCTTTTGTGATCACCGGATCAGAACCAGCGGACAGGAGGGTTGCAACTGTGCGCTTGTAATCGGCTTCACTGAGCGCGCCATTTGATCCGGCGGTCAGTTTGGCGATTTCGCCCATCATGCGTTTTTGGTGTTTTTCGGTTTGAGCACCGGAAGCATCGTTTTCGAGCACGATTTCAGCGGCTTCATCCGGATTGGCTTCCGCGTATTTCCAGCCCTTCATGGATGCGCGAACGAAACGGACCATCTTATCTTCGAAAGCTGCATCTTTAAGATTGTCCTCCAGCACATATATACCATCTTCCAGTGTGGCAACGCCTTCATCTTCATATTTGAAGGTGATGAGATCGTCAGCGGTGAGACCCGCGTCAATGATCTGCCAATATTCATTGTAAGTCATCGTAGAAACACAATCTGCTTGCTTTTGCAAAATTGGGTCGACGTTAAAGCCCTGTTTCAGGACAGTGACACCGCCGGCCGATCCGTCGGTCTTGAGGCCGAGTTTGCTCATCCACGACAGGAACGGATATTCGTTACCGAAGAACCATACACCCAGTGTTTTGTCTTTAAAGTCAGCCGCTGATTTGATGCCGGAGTCCTTGCGGCAGGTCAGCATCATGCCGGATGATTTAAACGGTTGCGCGATGTTGACGAGGGCAACACCTTTTTCGCGGGTTGCGAGTGCAGACGGCATCCAGTCAAGAACAACGTCGGCTCCGCCACCGGCGAGAACCTGTGCAGGGGCGATGTCAGGGCCACCCGGTTTGATCTCGATGTCGATGTCTTCTTCCTTATAGAAGCCCTTGTCCTGCGCCACATAATAGCCTGCAAATTGAGCCTGGGTTACCCACTTCAACTGAAGCGTAACCTTGTCCGCCGCCCAGGCTTGGGCGCTGGATACAGCGATTGCACCGGCTGCGAGTAAGAGTGCTAATTTTTTCATTTTGTAGTCTCCCTGTTGGATTTAGGCTTATGATTTTTGTGCCCGGATTGATGGATGCCAGAACGTGACTGCCCTTTCGATGAGCGCCACCCCCCCATAAAATGCGGAGCCCGCCAGAGCGGCCACCGCGATCTCGGCCCACACCATATCCACGTTCATGCGACCGACTTCCGTTGAGATTCGAAAGCCCATGCCGACGATGGGTGTGCCAAAGAATTCGGCCACAATTGCCCCGATAAGAGCAAGAGTGGAATTAATTTTCAATGCATTAAATATGAACGGCGCGGCGGTGGGAAGCCGCAACCGTGTCATTGTCTGCCACCAGGAACTGGCATAGGTATTCATCAGGTCCCGTTCCATGTTGCCCGATGCTGCCAGCCCCTGCACGGTGTTCACCAGCATGGGGAAGAATGTCATGATAACAACGACGGCGGCTTTTGACTGCCAGTCAAAGCCGAACCACATGACCATGATCGGTGCAACACCGATAATGGGTAAGGCGGAGACAAAGTTTCCGAGCGGCAGCAGGCCCCGTTGCAGGAACGGCGAGCGATCAATCAGTAGTGCGACGATAAAGCCCGACCCGCAGCCGAGCACATAACCAGCGATAACTGCCTTGAGAAATGTTTGCTGGAAGTCCGCCCAAAGGGTCGCCGTGGACGTTATGATGCGCGCCCAGATCATCGACGGCGGTGGCAGCAGGACGGTGGGGACGTTCAGGCCCCGCACCAGCAATTCCCAGACGACAAATATGGTAATGCCAAAAATCAGTGGTACGGCAAGGTCGATCACGCGCTGCTGCTTAGTGTTGAGGCCGGTGTCGATGGCCACCAACCGCTGGTTCACCCACCATGCGGCTATCCAGAATGCGAAGGCAGCGATTATCAATATCATGTCGCTTGCCCCATCCGGCGTAACACCATCGTGTGAGCGAGGCTGACGATCATCACGAGTATCGCTGCAAGCGCCGATGCCATCAGCAGTGCGGACCATATCTGGATAGTCTGCCCGTAATAGGAGCCCGCCAACATGCGCGCGCCGAGGCCGGCAACGGCCCCAGTGGGTAACTCGCCGACAATGGCGCCGACCAGCGAAATTGCCACGGCAATTTTAAGTGATGTGAACAGGTAAGGCATAGATGAAGGCCAGCGCAGTTTCCAGAATGCCTGGCTGCGCGATGCGCTATAGGTGTGCATCAGATCCAATTGCGCAGCGTCCGGCGAACGCAGGCCTTTTACCATGCCGACGACGACCGGGAAGAATGACAGATAGGTGGAGATCAGCGCTTTTGGCAGCAGGCCAGAAATTCCCATCGCATTCAAGACGACGATAATCATCGGGGCAATGGCAAGGATCGGGATGGTTTGCGACGTGATGACCCAGGGCATGACGGATTTATCCATCGCCCTGTTGTGCACGATCCCAACTGCCAGTGTGATACCGAGCGCTGTCCCGATCAGAAAACCCAGCAAAGTTGCAGAAAGTGTAATCCATGAATGATAGATTAGCGATCGTTTGGAAAACGGTCGGCCTTTCTGGATCATAGCGCCGGTTGTTTTCCAGAGTTCCTGCGCCACCTGATGGGGTGCCGGGAGGACAGGGCGTTCCTGTGCCATGGTTTTTGAGATAAGCTCGGAGAACGCGGGCTGCTCAACCTTGGCGCGCTCTGCCTGGTCATATTCAAACGGTGCGTTCATCCAGACCACGGAGGCGTACCAGATTGCAACGATGATCGTGATGATTGTGAGGACAGGGATGGTTTTGCCGGTTGAGGTCATCTATCGCACACCTCACCTTGCCAGCGATAAAGGATGTCGGGAAGTTTTTCTGCATTGTCACCGTCGCGGCGCTGAATTTCTGCAAACCCTTCCCGTTCGTAGAATTTACGCGCGCCCGCATTGGCCTGAAATGTTGAAAGGCTCAAACCATTTGGAAAATCGGTTTTGGCGCTGTTTAACAGCGCTGTACCAGTCCCGATGTTGCGAAATTTTTTATCAACATAGAGTCCGTGGATGTAGCATTTTTCCGCGTCAAGCGACAGGTAACCCGCAGTCGCGCCGCTGCTATGAGCAACCAAAAAGTGTCGGAGATCAAGCAAAGAAGAATTAAAACTTGCGGCTATTTCTTCCCGCGGTGCCACTCGTGGCATCCATGCCGTGGTGTCAATCCAATCATTAATGATTCGGGCACATTCTTGTAGATCATCCGGCGTTCCCGGCCTTACCGCGACCTCACTCATCATAAGAATGTCCCGCGCGTAAGCCGTCGCGAACCCTTGCGGCGATCTGCAGAAACTCCGGCGTTTCGCGAATGTCGAGGGGGCGTTCTTTTGGCAGGGTTGATTCAATCACGTCGCTCACCCGGCCGGGGCGGGGGGACATGACGACGATTTTGGTCGACAGGTAAACCGCTTCCGGGATGGAGTGGGTGACGAAACAGATGGTCTTATTGGTCGTGTCCCACAGGCTGAGCAATTGTTCGTTGAGGTGGTCGCGAACAATTTCGTCCAGCGCCCCGAACGGTTCATCCATCAAGAGGAGGTCGGCGTCAAACGCCAGAGCGCGGGCAATGGATGCCCGCTGCTGCATGCCGCCGGACAATTGCCACGGGTATTTTTTGCCGAAATTGGTGAGGTCAACGAGTTGTAGAACACGGTCAATTCGCGTTTTTTGATCCGCTGCCGAATATCCCATGATCTCCAATGGAACGGCGATATTCTTTTCAATCGTGCGCCAGGGGAGCAGAGAAGCCGCCTGAAAAACATAACCATAAGCCCGTTTCATCCGCGCTTCTTCCGGCGTCATGCCGTTGACGGAAATTGTACCGCCGGTGGGTTTTTCAAGGTCGGCGATGGCGCGCAGAAAGGTCGTCTTGCCACACCCCGATGGGCCGATAAACGAGACGAAGTCACCTTGATTAACGTCAAGATTAACGTCGGACAGGGCGTGGACAGGGCCGTCATTTGTTTCGAAGGTGAGGGTGAGGGAGGAGGCGGAGACGACAGTGTTCATTATATTACCCTCGCTCACTTGCAGAATTAACGCCTTTGACAAGCCTGAAGTAAGTATAACCTGCGCATCCCCCTTGCAGTCCTCCAAATAGAAGTCCCAACATGTAAATTTTGAATTGAAAATCTATTGTTTTGGGTATCCACAGCTGTGACATTGTCCATATACACACGACTGCACCGTTTAGTATTCCCGCAATTATTAACCATGTTGGAGAACGGGATATCTGTTCGTTTGCCAAATTCACGAATACCAAAAATGGGGTTGCAAACACGATGATGAATAATGTGCATGCAAACGGAAATAGTATTCCTCCAACCAAAAAGAAGCTTCCGAGGTTGTTTGCGGCAGTGCCATCAGGTGACGTCATAGTTAGGTAAGTAAAATATATTAGCAGTTCCGCAGATGTCACAATTGCGGCTGAAAAGACAGCGCCGAGGTAGGCGTGAATCATTGGATACGGCTCCTTGCTGATAGCAATTCATACTCTTTAGCAATTAAACCCCACTTGCCGGAATTCCAGTCCGTTTCACCGGTGTCGGGTTAGTCAATTCTTTCCATGTGCTCAGGGCTGAATTTACGGTGCCATTTGGTTCACGCTTTACGAATTCGCCATGGCCTTCCTGTGTTTTGATTTCGCCGTCCATGACCGAAACATGTCCGCGTGAGAGCGTGTACCTTGGCAGGCCTTTTACGTGTTTGCCTTCGAAGACATTGTAGTCGATCGCCGATTGTTGCGATGAGGCTTCGATGGTTTTTTCCTTGTTCGGGTCCCACACCACAATGTCCGCGTCAGCGCCCACGAGAACGGCGCCTTTTTTGGGGTAGCAGTTTAGTATCTTTGCGATATTGGTGGAAGTAACGGCGACGAATTCATTCATTGTAATGCGGCCTGTTGCTACTCCATAGGTCCAGAGCATGGGCATGCGGTCTTCAAGTCCGCCGGTGCCGTTTGGAATTTTGGTGAAATCGCCCACGCCATTGCGTTTTTGTTCAGTGGTGAAGGCACAATGGTCGGTGGCGACGACGGATAATGAACCCGATTGAAGGCCAGCCCAAAGGCTGTCCTGATGTTGTTTGTTGCGGAACGGGGGCGACATCACCCGGCGGGCGGCGTGGTCCCAATCCTTGTTGAAATATTCACTCTCATCCAGCGTCAGGTGCTGAATGAGCGGCTCTCCCCATACCCGTTTGCCTTGCGCGCGGGCGCGGCGGATGGCTTCATGGCTGTCTTCACAGGATGTGTGCACCACATAAAGCGGCGCGCCTGCCATATCGGCAATCATGATCGCGCGGTTGGTCGCTTCCCCTTCCACTTGCGGCGGGCGGGAATAGGCGTGGGCTTCCGGCCCGTTGTTTCCCTCGGCCAATAGTTTGGCAGAAAGTTCGGCGACAACATCGCCATTCTCCGCATGGACCATCGGTGTTGCGCCCAATGCCGCGCACCGCTGGAAGGATGAATAGAGTTCGTCGTCATTCACCATCAACGCGCCTTTATAGGCGAGGAAGTGTTTGAACGTGTTGATGCCCTTGTCTTTGACGACGGTTTCCATCTCGTTGAAAACCTGTTCCCCCCACCAGGTAATTGCCATGTGGAAAGAATAATCGCAGTTCGCGCGGGTCGATTTATTATCCCACATCTGGATCGCTTCCAACAGGGATTGACCGGGGGCGGGGAGGGCAAAATCCACCACCATAGTCGTGCCGCCGGAAAGGGCAGCGCGCGTGCCGGATTCGAAATCATCGGTGGAATAGGTGCCCATAAAGGGCATTTCCAGATGGGTGTGGGGGTCAATACCGCCGGGCATGACATAACAACCCGTCGCGTCCAGTTCCGTACCGCCCGAGAGATTTGGCCCGATGGCGGAAATCACGCCGCCCTCAATTTGAACGTCCGCTTTATACGTTAGATCAGCGGTGACAATGGTTCCGTTTTTGATTGTGGTGGTCATGATATTACTCCATCATCGCCTCAATGTGATCCGAACCGGGTTTGGATCATGGTCGAAATTTGCCTTGTTGAGCAGATCAATGCCGACGAGTGCGGAGCCGCCGGGCACGACGATGCTTGCAGCGGTCTTGCGGGACGAGCTCTTGTTGCGCTTCAACCCGACATCAACAGTCTGGGTTTTATAGCCAGCGAGTGACGCGGTTACTGTAAATTTTTCGCGTCTTTTGATCTTCAATTCGCAGGGGCTTTTGCAAGTGTGCCCGAGTGATGTGGTGATCTTGGCTGCTTTTGGCGTTGCAAATATTTTAACTACTTCTGTAGACCCGCGTTTTGCCGTTTGACAACCGGCCAATGCAACAAGTGCGGCCAGCATGATAATTTTTGAATGATGCATGATTTTTCTCTCAACCCTTTTGCGAGCGCCGCTGCGGCGTCCCCTCTTTTCACGAATCATGGGTATCTGCCAATAATTGTAGGGTCAATTGATACGAGTTGCATTATTACCAGTGGTTTGATCAACTTTTGCCTCACCCGGTGATTTCCGCGGCTTCGACTACTGCATGGAACAGAACTTCCGCCCCCGCCGTGCTCCATTCTTTTGAGATGTCCTCCGCTTCGTTGTGAGACAGTCCGTCGACACAGGGGCACATGATCATGGCTGTCGGCGCAACGCGGTTGATCCAGCAAGCGTCGTGGCCGGCACCGGAGATAATATCCATGTGGGAATAACCGAGTCGTTCAGAGGCTTCGCGGATTGAGTTGACGAGGGTTTTATCAAACTCCGGCGGATCAAATTGACCAACGATCTCAGCGGAAAATCCGACTTCGAGGCCTTTGCAGAGTTTTGGAGCTTCCTCCATTAAGCGATCAACCATACCATTGAGCGTATCGATTTCGTGGGAGCGAAAATCGATTGTGAATACGGCTTTGCCAGGAATAATATTGCGGCTGTTGGGATAGACGTCGACATGGCCGATGGCACCAACGGCATTGGGCGCATTATCCATGGCGATGGTGTGAACAAGCTCGGTAATCTGAGCCAGACCGCGACCGGCGTTCTTACGCATGGGCATTGGGGTGGAACCGGTATGGCTTTCCTTGCCGGTCACCGTACATTCAATCCAACGCAAACCCTGACCGTGCGTGACAACGCCAATGTCTTTGCCTTCGGCTTCCAGAATAGGGCCTTGCTCGATGTGGAGTTCAAGGAAGGCGTGCATGTCACGGGCTCCCACTTCTTCGTCACCTTTCCAGCCGATACGCTCCAACTCATCGCCAAAGCTTTTGCCGTCAGCGTCGACTTTCTCATACGCCCATTCCTGGGTAAATTGTTTGGCAAATACGCCAGACGCCATCATCGCTGGGGCGAACCTTGTGCCTTCTTCATTGGTCCAATTGGTTACGATAATTGGATGTTTGGTCTGGATGTTGAGGTCGTTGAGAGTGCGGATGATTTCCAGCCCAGCTAGTACACCGAGTACGCCGTCATATCGACCGCCTGTTGGTTGTGTATCTAAGTGGGAACCGACGTAGACGGGGAGAGCGTCCATATCGGTTCCCTCACGGCGCATGAACATCGTGCCCATCTGATCCACCCCCATAGATAGACCTGCCTCTTCACACCATGTTTGAAATAGTTTGCGCCCTTCGGCATCATCATCTGTGACAGTTTGCCGGTTACTGCCGCCGGCAATGCCCGGGCCGATCTCGGCCATGGCGTGGATTGAGCTCCAAAGGCGATCGCCGTTGATGCGGAGATTTTCTCCCGGATTTGCAATCGTATCAGCCATGCAGTTCATTCCCGTGCGTTTTGTAAGTTTTTCAAAAATTTACCAACTGGTCAAAGATTACAGGTTTCATCGCATCGCTCAAGGTGTAAAAGTGATGAAAATGGCTGTTTAAACAGGAGAGGTGGATTGGCCCAGCCAAAATCGGCTTCGAGAGCTGCGGGAACGCGTAAACGAACGCGTATCCAGCGGGAAAAAGAAGAAATAATTCTTGAGGCTGCGCTGGACGTATTTTCCACACATGGGTTTCGTGGCGCTACGATTGATCAGATTGCAGACCACGCGGGCCTGTCGAAGCCGAATCTGCTTTATTATTTTCGTACAAAGGAAGCGATGCATCGTCAACTGCTGGATCAATTGCTTGAAAGCTGGTTGCGCCCCCTTCATGAAATCGACGCACAGGGAGACCCGATCTCCGAAATTCAATCCTATATTGGTCGAAAATTGGAGCTTGCCCGGGATTTTCCCCGCGAAAGCCGCCTTTTTGCTAATGAAATTCTTCAGGGAGCGCCACGTATTCAGGAAGAATTGGTTGAATTGCGAGATTTAGTTGAGGAAAAAGCACAAATAATACTCAACTGGATCAGGCAGGGGAAACTTGCAAAATGCGACCCGCACCATTTGATATTCTCGATTTGGTCGACCACACAACATTACGCAGATTTTGATGCACAAGTAACAGTTGTTCTTGGCGATGCGAAAAAAACAAAGGATCGGTTTGAAGATGCCGGACGCTTTTTAAGTCAGTTGTATATTGGTGGTTTAAAACCTTGACGTGTGATACGCTCTATCGGGTTAGGTGCTACAGGATTTAATTTGCCGGAACCCTCAAAAGGAACGGGGTCCGTTTTCACGAACCCCGCCTAACCTTAGATAAGTAATTTGCTTCTCGACCTTCATTTCGGTGTCTTGGGGGCACAAAAACCCAAAACAAAAATCTAAAAGCCATCCCCAAGGTTATTCCGCTGCAACTGCGGACGGATTGTTGGGATGCTCCGTCCAGTTGCCGTATTCCTTGACTACTTTTTCACCCGTGCGTTCGTCTAAACTTCCTGCCGGTAACGGTTCCATCGTTATGCAGTTTTCGACCGGGCAGACATTTACGCATAGATTACAGCCTACACATTCTGCGTCAATCACTTCAAAACGCCGTTCACCATCGACCATCGATGTGATTGCCTGGTGAGACGTATCTTCACACGCAATATGGCATCGACCACATTTTATACAAGAGTCCTGATCAATCTTGGCCTTGGTTATATAATTCAGGTTCAGATATTGCCAGTCCGTGACATTGGGGGTCGCCCGGCCAATCACGTCATCAAGGGTTGCGTGTCCTTTCTCGTCCATCCAGTTTTCTAAACCGGTGATCATTTCCTCTACGATCTTAAACCCATATGTCATCGCCGCAGTGCATATTTGCACATTGCCCGCACCGAGTGCTAAAAATTCTGCCGCATCGCGCCAGTTTGTAATGCCTCCAATGCCGGAAATCGGCAGGCCAGTGGTTTCCGGGTCGCGGGCAATATCTGCCACCATGTTGAGAGCAATCGGTTTTACCGCCGGGCCGCAATAGCCTCCATGGCTGCCCTTGCCGTCGATTGTGGGTTGCGGAGCAAACGAATCCAAATCCACCGATATGATCGAGGAGACCGTGTTGATTAAAGACACAGCATCCGCTCCTCCCGCTTTGGCGGCGCGGGCGGGGTATCGAATGTCTGAAATATTGGGTGTGAGTTTTACGATGACAGGCATGCGGGTTGTCTGTTTGCACCATCGGGTCACCATCTCAATATATTCCGGAACCTGGCCAACAGCGGCTCCCATACCCCGCTCGCTCATGCCATGGGGGCAGCCGAAGTTCAGCTCGATACCGTCTGCCCCGGTTTCTTCCACGAGGGGAAGAATTGCCTTCCAGGCACCTTCCTCGCAGGGCACCATGATGGAAACAACCACGGCCCGGTCGGGCCATTTCATCTTCACTTCCTTGATTTCACGCAGGTTCTGATAAAGATCGCGGTCGGTGATGAGCTCGATATTATTGAGGCCAAGAAGGCGGCGGTCAGCGCCCCAGATCGCCCCATAGCGTGGACCGTTTACGTTGACGATGGGCGGGCCTTCTTCGCCGAGCGTCTTCCAGACAACACCGCCCCATCCCGCTTCAAATGCCCGTTCGACATTATAGGCTTTGTCCGTTGGCGGTGCTGATGCCAGCCAGAACGGGTTGGGGGATTTAATGCCGACAAAGTTGTTTGAAATATCTGCCATATGTTTTTTCCTAACCCGCAAGTGCTTTGTTAATGGCTTCGGCTGCATCCCGTCCCTGGGCCACCGCCGTTACAGTGAGGTCGTCGCCGGTATCCGTACAGTCTCCTCCTGCCCAGATGCCAGCAATTGACGTTGAGCCATTTTTGTCGGTTTTAATGCGCCCTTTGTTGAGTTCAACTTTCGAATTGGTCGCATCTTCGAATGTCTGTCCAATGGCGCTGAAAACCTGATCCGCCTGTAAGGTAAGGTTCGTCCCCGTTCCGACCAATTTGCCATCGCGAAGTTCGGTGTATTCCAGTTCAACTGCATCAACGTCGCCGTCATTTGCCATCAATTTTGTGGGCTGTACCCAATGGCGGATGGTCACGCCTTTTGATGTTGCCAGTTCCTGCTCAAATGGGGATGCATTCATGTGTTCCTGACCACGCCGGTAGCAGATGGCTACCTCTTCTGCGCCCAATAGTTTGGCTTGAACTGCGGCATCGATGGCGGTCATGCCGCCGCCAATAACCACGATGCGCCGCCCGATGGGAATACTGTTCATCTCACTGGTCTGCCGTAATGTCGCGATGAAATCGACAGCGTCAACCGCCCCTTTTGCACCATCATCGTTCAGTCCCAGGGCATTAACCCCTGAAAGGCCCATGCCGAGGAAGACCGCATCGTAGGAGGATTTCAACTGGTCTAACGTTATGTCCTCGCCCAGCGCTTGGTCGTATTCGATGTCGATGCCGCCGATGGCGGTTATGTAATCGACCTCATGGCTGGCAAATTGATCAACCGCCTTGTAGGCGGCGATGCCGAATTCATTCAGCCCGCCCGGTTTTTTACGGGATTCAAAGACAGTTACATCGTGCCCATGTATGGCCAAGCGATGGGCACAGGCCAGTCCGGACGGACCGGCACCGACCACCGCGATGGTCTTGCCGGTCGCTGGTGAGCGGTCAAAGAACTGTTTCTCCTGTTTCATGGCGAGGTCCGTTGCGAACCTTTGCAACAGGCCAATCTGTACCGGTTTTCCCTCTGCTGCCTCACGTACACAAGCTTGTTCGCACAGTGTTTCTGTCGGGCAGACCCGAGCACACATGCCCCCCATTATGTTTTGTTCGAAAATGGTTTTCGCCGCGCCCAATGTGTTGCCGGTGGAAATCTCGCGGATGAACAGGGGAATATCAATTCCAGTGGGGCAGGCGGTGACACAAGGAGCATCATAGCAAAAATAGCATCTGTCGGATGCGACCAGCGACTCGTGGTGATTCAGAGGTGGATGCAGGTCAGTGAAGTTGTCCTTTGCAGTTTCTGCGTCAATCCGCTCTGCAACAACGCCGTCCTGAAGTCTTCGCGCCTGAACTGAGTCTGTCATATCTGGTTCCGGATAAAATGTTTGAGCAAGTTCAGGATACTTGCTTTAAAAAATTTATCAATTGGTAAATTTTTTAAACAGTAGAGATGGAATTGTGTGCACCAAACGATCCACGGTCTTCGTCCTTGGCCTTGTGCCAAGGATCTCCATAACTATCGATCACATCCATACGTTATATCCGGCACAGACCACACCACTTCTTTGCCATTCCCGCTGCAGCGGGAATCCAGCGCCACAGGCACCGAACAAGCCGCTCTAGATTGTCGTTGAAACGACAATGACAACTATGAGACATTGAATCCAATCGACGCAAATAGAGCCTAGATAATCCGCCATCCATTGTCCCTTCGCTTGAACTAGGATGCAGGTTGGAAGGTCTCAGCTTGCACCTATGGCTCTCGCATTCGCGTGTTCTCGATAGATGATGTAAAGGCCGGATACGATGGTGATGGTGATGCCAAGCGCGGCCAATCCGTTTGGCAGATCTGAAAAAATGACAAACCCGATTAATGTTGCGATTGGAATTTCCAGATATTGCATTGGGGCAAGCGTTGCGGAAGGCGCAAAGCGCAATGACCAGGTCATCAGAAGATGCGCCAAAGTTCCAATAATCCCAACGAGAAGGAGAAGGGTTGATTCAAACCGGTCCGGCCACACGAATACTGCATCAATTTTGCCCATTGCAGCAATTCCAGTGTAGAGAATCGTAAAACCCAATGTCGCCATCATGCCACTTAGGGTTTGCAAAGCTATTGGATCAATGTCCTTTGCAACCTTTCGTGTCACCAACATGAAAAATGCGAAATTAACTGCGACAAAAAGCGGGAGTAATGCAGGAGCCCCGACTTCGGAAAAACTCGGTTGTATGACCAGCAATGTCCCTATGAATCCAACGATGCAGGCGGCCATTCTATGTGTTCCAACTTCTTCGTTGAGTACGAATTTGCCCAGCAAAAGCATGATGAATGGCATGACGAAGGCTATTGCCACTGCATCAGCTAGTGGAATGTATCGCAGGGATAAAAACATTGCCCCAACCCCGGTGATGTGGAGCAAAGTGCGCAATAAGGTCAATTGAAGAACTCTGGGTGTTGCCAGCAGGGAGATTTTCAAAACGCCTGCCAATGGAAGCAGAAGAAGCATCTGGACGGCGAAACGCACATAAAGCAATTGCAATAGCGGAATTGTGGTCCCCAGAAGCTTCGCAACGGCATCGCCAGCCGGAGCGAGCATGCAAAAGCCAAGCATCAGCACAACACCAAATAGTGGTCGATCAGCAATCATATTATGGTTCCGTCTGATCCCGCACCGATGGCGTTTTGAGGATTTTCGGCATGTTAGGGTCAATTTCGCAAACTTGGCAATGTGGCGAATATTATGCTGAGCGGTGAATCGGGACTTGTTCTTGCAGTGAACCTCTCCATATGGCAAACCGTGCTGCACCAATAGAAAGTCGTTTGATATGCCGCTCAATAGTCTGGGATTTGATAAATCACCTGCTGATACCCGCGTGGTGATTGCCATGTCGGGCGGAGTGGATTCGTCTGTGGTGGCCTGTCTATTAAAGCAGGAAGGGTATGAAGTTGTCGGCATGACGCTGCAGCTTTACGACCACGGCGCCGCAGTCCACCGTAAAGGTGCATGTTGTGCGGGACAGGATATTCACGACGCACGGCGGGTTTCCGAGCAGATGGATTTTCCCCATTATGTTCTTGATTACGAGCAGAATTTTAAAGAACAGGTGATCGACCCGTTTGCTGACGCCTATCTGCGTGGTGAAACACCAATTCCCTGTGTCTCATGCAATCAGACCGTGAAGTTTTCGGATCTGTTGGCAACAGCAAAGGAGTTGGGGGCCGATTGCCTTGCAACGGGTCATTATATTATTTCGCGGGAAGGGGAGCACAATGATCGCCAATTGTATCGCCCCGCGGATGCGGATAAAGACCAGAGTTATTTCCTGTTTGCAACAACACAGGAGCAGTTGAATTTCCTGCGGTTCCCGCTTGGTAATATCCCTAAATCACAGACCCGCAAAATGGCTGAAGATATGGGACTGGTGGTTGCTACAAAAAGTGACAGTCAGGATATTTGCTTCGTGCCGAACGGCAAATATGCGGATATTATTTCCAAACTCAGACCGGAAGCCCATAACCCTGGAGAGATCGTCCATCTTGATGGGCGGGTGCTGGGAAAGCACGATGGTATCATTCATTTTACAGTTGGACAGCGTCGAGGTATCGGAGTGGCGATTGGCGAACCGATCTATGTTATCGGTATAGATGCAGCAACGGCGACGGTGACTGTTGGTCCTCGTGAGGCGCTCGCCACACGACGTATAGAACTTCGTGATGTAAACTGGCTGGGGGGTCAATCGGTTTCTGAACTAGTCGGTGACCCGCACGACATCTATGTGCGCGTGCGTTCAACAAGACCGCCTCAACCGGCACAATTAACTTTAGAAGACGGTGCGGTGTTCATTACATTGGCACAAGGTGAGGACGGTGTGTCACCAGGGCAGGCTTGCGTTTTTTACGCAGATGGAAATGATCAGACCCGCGTGTTGGGTGGTGGCTGGATCAACCGAACCGAGCGTGACAACCCGTTAGCGCTGGGCGCAGAGAATGCTGGGCGAGCAACACTATCGGCGTGAAATTTTAGCTCCCACACCGTAGCGGGGTGAAGCCAAATCCACGTTTTTTATGTCGCTTAATTTTCTTGGCTGAAGAGCTAATGATACCGGTTGACAGAAAGCCTAAGACAACCCTATATCCCGCCCGTCGGGCTCAATTTGTAAGAGCCGTTTTCGGCCCATCAGCCGAACATAATTACGACACCCCGTGGCGGGGTAGCTCAGCTGGTTAGAGCAGCGGAATCATAATCCGCGTGTCGGGGGTTCAAGTCCCTCTCCCGCTACCAAAAAACCTCATAAATACAATTTGTTATGTGGAAATTTGTATTTCTAATTTCGATATTATACTCTCGCACAATAGTCACACAAATCACACAATGTGAGCGAGGTATGGATTCATGAGCGATTGGCAGTCGATATTGGATGGAAAGGTGAATCTGTATAAGCGAGCTGGTAGTCCACTCTGGCAATGCTCAACCTATCTGGCAGGGAAAGAACGGCGCAAAAGTACCAAGGAAGAAAACCTCATTCGAGCTGAGGCTTTTGCCGAAAATTGGTACCTTGAATTGCGCGGCAAGCAGGTTGGTGGCGAGTTAAAAAACGAAAAAACCTTCAAACAAGCAGCAAATAGGTTTGTGGTTGAATATGAGGTAATGACCGAAGGTGAGCGGAACGCAAAATATACCGCAGATCATCAGGCTCGATTGCGCAATCATCTTCTGCCGTATTTCGGCAATCTTGGGTTATCAGAAATTACTGCCGGTAAAGTTCAAGATTACCGCATGATGCGGATGAATGGCGGTGACGGATTTAAACCACCGGCCCGCAGCACAATGCAACATGAATTGGTGACACTCCGCCAAGTCTTAAAAACCGCTTTGCGGCATGGCTGGGTAGAAAGTTTACCCGATCTCTCAACACCCTATCGAGCTTCCGGAAAAGTGGTTCATCGGGCGTGGTTTTCACCTGCTGAATACAAACAACTTTACGAAGCTACGCGAAAAAATATTAAGACGGCTAATAGCAGCTATCATGTTCGCATGGCAGAACAGCTGCACGACAAGATTTTGTTTATGGCCAACACCGGTATTCGTCCTGATGAAGCCAACTGGCTTGAATACCGGGACGTCGAGATCGTTGAAGATAACGCCACCGGCGAAACGATCCTCGAAATTGAAGTGCGCGGTAAACGTGGAGTGGGATATTGCAAAAGCACAACCGGTGCTGTTCGACCATTTGAAAGAATGAAAGAGCGCAATCAACCGACACCGACCGACCGTCTCTTTCCGGTAGATCACAAAAAACAGTTTAATCGGATTTTGTCAGAACAAGGTTTAAAAATTGACCGTGAGGGCAATCGGAGAACGTTGTACAGCCTTAGGCATAGCTATATTTCATTTAGGCTACTTGAAGGTGCTGATATCTATCAGATCGCCAAGAACTGCCGTACCAGTGTCGAGATGATTGAGAAGCACTATGCGGCTCACCTCAAGAATAGTTTGGATGCAGCGGCAATCAATGTACGGAAACCGAGATAAAACAACATATGCTCCGAGCTGAAGCATATGCCCCCAAGCCGCGAAATATAGTCACGCAAACTTAACGACATTAGATTTTACACAACATTAGGACGACGTTGGTATTTAGGCATTACCGTTCCCAATCCTTATTGATCATGATTTTTTCCAGATCATCGACAGTTGGTGGCGTTTCTCGCCTCGATAATCGACCAAGTTGATACAATTTCCCTTCCTCCTCGAAAAGACTCCAGTAACAATTCTGCCCAACCACCATGAAATCAATCATCTGAATGTCGTGAAACTGAGCCAACACTCGAACCTTATCAATTACGCTGCGGTCTGCATCAGACGGAAACGCTTCACCAGATGGGTGATTGTGAACCAGTACAAATCCGCTGGCGAGTGTAAGGAGAGCCTGCCGCATCAAATACTTCAGATCAACGATGGCAGAATCGGCTGCACCCAAAGCTAGGTGTTGAAATACAGGCTCATCGAGTTGGTCGGACACGAAGATGCCAAGTACCTTTTCCTGAGTGGCATCTTCCAGGGATTTAACCGCTTCATACACTTGCCGGGGTTCACGGATTTGCTCTCGCAGGAGATTTTTGTATTCACTTTCTTTGAAGCGGATATCGAGTTCTTTGAGGTAACCATTATCTGGTTGCATAGACGCTCATTGTATCACAAACAGTAGCTCTTGCGTCGCCTTTGGCGAGCTATTTCTGACGTGGGCGGATTGCCTGCAAAATTAGGCACAAGCCAACCAACTTCGTGATCAAGGCCCAAGCCTGACCTTGGTGCTACGTCCCCAAATTTTGATCGATTTCGCCAAAGCCGCCATTCAACTCTGGACCGAGATTGGCGAGCTGGAGGTCAGCACTGCGGACTAAGCTACCTTTTAGCCCTGTGAGACGAATGTCGGGTTTTTGCATTGCAATGGTGCAATCGGTTGCAGGATCAGGATGACTTACGGGCCACTACTACGAATTGGGTAATAGAAAAGAAGAACCGCCCTTCCTCCGCCAGTTTTTCTTGTTCGTCAAACCAAGCCTGCGCAACCGCGTCTGTAAGATGTTCGTTGGCGACGGCGTATTGTTTCATCAAGTGCATCAACATCATCGCAAGGCCATCGGGTTTGAGTTCATGATCTGTGAAGGTCACAGGCACGACCTCTTCAATCATATGGCCCTTGCCTCTAAGGATACCGGGAAGGCTTGATGGTAGATTGCCGTTCACAAAATGTTGATCCCAGGATGCCGTCATTTCGGACATGCGGTCGGGATCATCGCTGAACCAAATGAAACTGCCAAAATGCATGTCACCGATGACTAGGCGACCGCCAGTTTTCAGGCATCGCAGTGTGTCATCCAGAGCGCCGTCGACATCCTCGATGTATTCGAAGACTTGTATCGAAACGGCCTTGTCCGCGAAGCCGTCCTTGATTGGCAGATTGATGGCTGCGCCCTCGATAAACTCGACGCAACCATAGTTGCGGCAACGCTCTCTTCCGGCCGCAAGCATGTCTGGACTCGGGTCAATTCCAAATATCTTTCCCGCAGGACCGACCGCTCTTGCGAGTTCGGCCGTAAGCATTCCGTTACCACAGCCAATGTCCAAAATGGTGTCGCCAGGGCTTGGTTTGAGCGCATCAAAGGATGCCCTTCTTCTGTAAGAGAGATCGGCACCCAGATACGCGCGCTCCAAGGTACGGGTTGTTTCGGTGTCAAACTTAAGCATTTGGATTTTGATCAAACTTTGCTGTGCCGTCTATTTCCGGCATCCATCCGAGACGTGATTGCGTCCAACACTCAAATTTCGGAGAAATTTGGCCGCGCTGCCGGATGGTTCCGACGCGGATGTTGTAAG
The DNA here is from genome assembly GCA_951813045.1 of uncultured Rhizobiaceae bacterium. Taxonomy (GTDB): domain Bacteria; phylum Pseudomonadota; class Alphaproteobacteria; order Rhizobiales; family Rhizobiaceae; genus Pseudahrensia. Next base: position 3,136,212 of record CATOTF010000002.1, on the reverse strand, counting down.
CCGCGGGGCGTTCCTCGGTGCTACAAGAATAGAGCCCCGAACCACAGTCGGCGCAGAACGCCTGAATGCGAGGATTGCCACTGTCGCCTACCTTCACGTAGTGCTTGGGCGTGCCTGTCAATATCTTGAAACCCTCTTCGGGTGCAAAAGCAATTGTGCGAAAGGCAGAGGCCGAGAGGGCCTGACAATCATCGCAATGACATATCCCGACTTTGGCTAGATCGAGTTCCGCTTCGTAAGTAATTTCGCCACAATGACACATCCCGTCGATCTTCAATGTACCGTTCTCCTCCAGAAACTTGGGATCATCCTGCCGCAACGCTTCGTCGCTGTCACATAGTTTCTAAACTCAATTCGCTTTCCGGTTTCCACAGCCGTGATGTTGGTTGCTGGAATGGCTGGAAAATTCTCTCCGCAACCTAGCAAAGCAGGCAAGCGGCCATTTGTTCGCATTGCAGCATCGGTAAAAATGGGGCTCCAGCACTAAATCGCTTCGCGATAGTTGGGGCGCGTTGTTTGGTTTTGTATTGACTATGTCAGATTTGCTGTTGGGGAGTTGATCGCGGTTCCTTTGTCTCGAGGTGCTTTTGCCTCGATTGACGGAGGATTTTTCCCATGACCATTCAGACATTGCCCCGGACGCCGACTTCCACAACGCCGCTTCGTGCCCGCATGATTTCGGATATGAAAGGGCGCAATCTGGGTAAGGCATCGCAGACCAGTCACCTGCGCGCCTGCAAGCGTTTTGCAGCCTGGCTCAATCGTTCTCCCGACACGGCAACACCCGATGATGTGAAGCACTTTCAGGAATATCTGATCGAGAGTGGCGCGAGCATTTGCACGCGCAACCAGACCATGACCGGCGTAAAGTTTCTGTTCCGGGTGACGCTGCGGCGACACGATTTGGTGGCGGAGATATTCAGCCTCAAGGAGCCAGTAAAGGTGCCGCTGGTTCTCAGTAAGGAGGAAGTGAAGCGTATTCTGGCCATGGCACCGAGCCTGAAGGCGAAGGTGATGTTATCACTGGCTTACGGTTGCGGGCTACGTGCAGGCGAAGTTGTTCGACTTAAAGTCGGCGATATAGACAGCGCCCAAAACATCATCCGCATTGTGCAGGCTAAGGGGCGCAAGGATCGCAACGTTATGTTGCCTTCCGATATTCTGGGCCTGCTGCGCGACTGGTGGAAAGAACGCCCAACCGGTCAGGATAAGAGTATCGCACGTGAAGACCGTTTGATATTTCCAGGATATAACGGAAAGCACCTTTCTTCCCGCCAGATCTCGCGATTGTTCAAGCAAGCAGCGCGGGCCGCCGGGATCACCAAGCCCGTTACATTGCACACGTTGCGGCATTCGTTTGCAACGCATTTGCTGGAGAGTGGTGTGGACATCCGGGTCATTCAGGCACTGCTGGGTCATACCAAGCTCACAACAACGGCGCGTTATGCAAGCGTTGCCACTGGAATGATTGCAGCTGTGGAAAGCCCATTGGATAATCTGAATGGGGTCAAACGCAAAAGGACCAAACGCAAGTCCTCATAATCTGCCTTGCCCCGTCCATCTTTTGGTCGCGGTCCTCGCATTCATCATCGCCGGGGCTCGTCCAACGCCTCTTGTCTGGAGGTTGCGGATATCTTCCGCGACCATGGTGCTGCGTGGCGCGCGGCTAATGCCGGGCGCATCAGCCTGAACCAATTGAAAGTGATGTCAGCGATTGAACGCTGCCGCACGGCCGCGCTCGGCGGTCATGTTACGCGTTGCGAAGACTGCGCCCACGAGCACATCGCCTACAACTCATGCCGGAACAGACACTGTCCAAAATGCCAGGCGAGTGCTGCAAAGGCATGGCTGGTCGCACGAGAGGCCGAACTGTTGCCTGTGAGGTATTTCCATCTCGTCTTCACGTTGCCAAAGCCAATCGCTGACATCGCGCGCCAAAACAAACCGGAGATCTACAATCTGCTGATGCGGATCAGTGCAGACACGGTGATCAAAATCGCCTCCGATCCAAAACATCTCGGTGCGCAAGTTGGCATCACCTCGGTACTGCACACATGGGGATCGGCGATGACGCACCACCCGCACGTCCACATGATCGTACCGGGCGGCGGACTATCACCGGATCGGAGCGCATGGATAGCGAGCCGGAAGAACTTCTTCCTGTCCGTGCGTGTTCTGTCTCGCTTGTACCGGCGTCTCATTTTGGAAGAACTGGTCAGGTTGCACAACGCCGGGAAGATGCGTTTCTTTGGCGATCACGCCCACCTTGTCAATAAGCCCGCCTTTGATGCTTTCCTCAAACCTTTGCGCAAAATCGAATGGGTCGTTTATGCCAAGGAGCCATTTGCCGGACCTAAAGCGGTGCTGGCATATCTGTCGCGCTATACCCACCGGGTTGCGATCTCAAATAGTCGCCTGATCCGTTTCGACGCAAATCATGTCACTTTCCGCGTCAAGGATTACCGCGTCGATGGTCCCCCGAACGCAAGGTGCAGACACAAAACCATGACCCTCAAGACCGATGAGTTCATTCGGCGGTTCCTGATCCATGTCCTGCCAAAAGGCCAGCATCGCATCCGCCATTACGGCTTCTTGGGAAACGGCAATCGAGCCAACAATATCACCCTGATCAGGAACCTGCTCAAAGCCAAAGCGCCAGACACGGATCATGATAATGGCGATCCCGTCGAAGGTGCCGATGAACAACCCCGTGTTCTTGCATTGCCCTGCCCATGCTGCGGCGGACGATTGATCATCGGCAAGGCTTTCGCGCCTAAACAGCAACCAAGAGCACCACCAAAATCAAAGAAGACCGCCGCATGACAATCCAAATCATGGCCCAGAACACGGCGCGCACATATCAGCAGACCTGCCTAACCGTCCGCCGAATGGCAGACGACACTGCCGATATGTGCAAAACAAACGGCAGAACCAAAACGCTATGCCCCGATCTGCCTAAACGGAAGAAACCGAGGCGAAATCGTGCCCAAATGGCCTCCAAAACCGGCATCAGTTCGGTGGTAACTCTACCCTGTCAGACAATCCAAACCCCACAATGCCGCCCAAATCCCCATAGAACCCGCTGAACCATCTCAGCTAAACCTCATGCGATTCCGTGCTTGAGCGCTTCTCCGACGCCAGACAATCACTACCCGCGACTCAAAATTCGAGCGTGGCGTCCGAGAAACCTGCATCGCTGCAGACCTCCCATCGATTCATTGATTGTGTGTTGGTATTGTCAAAGGCGGCCCTTACCAGCCGTTGGCGCAGTGTCTTTAACGCTAGAAAAGATTCACCGAAGCGGTCTTTGATCTTGATGTTTTGATCGATCACAGTGCGCTCGCCTCCATAAGTGGCATGTTGTTTTATATGTTGTTGGAATGAGGGATAAATCTCTCCGAGCTATCAACTTTGCGAATGTGATTGATCTCACTTCGGGTGACGTGTGGATGCAATTGTTAACACGAACTGAGGAAGCTTTTTGTATTGCCCCATCCAAATATAGACCCTTGGAAATCGGTTTTTACCCAGGATGATATTCAAGCTCTATAGGCTGGCAATGGTGCCCGGTCTTGCAAGGCAATGGTTCTCCGCAGCATGAGCTCTGTCAAAGATTTGCGTGTAGCATCGTGGCCGGATTGATCAAATAAATTTTCCATTTCCAACGGATCATTTTCAAGATCATAAAGCTCTGACCAATCTTCACCTTCGCGCAGGGACATACGGTATCGGTCGGTGACCATTGTTCGAACACGCTGAGGTCGGTCGAAACCGGTCATTGTGCGCTGGCTGTCTTCTTCGACAATGATTGCTTCCGGCGGTTCGGTGCTGAACAGGTCCCGCCCCTGAAGGCCATTGAAGGGTTGAATGCCTGCTCGCTCCAAAATGGTGGCCGAAATATCAATGGATGACGCGAGCGACGCGTTTGTCTGTTGTGCCACCATCCCAGTAGGGTCATGCCAGACAAACGGCACACGAATGATGCTCAGGTAATGCAGAAGCAGTTTCAGCATCAATCCGTGGTCGCCCATGTAGTCACCGTGATCAGAGGTAAAGATAACCACAGTGTCTTCTGCCAGACCCAGCGCATCCAATTGTTTCATCACGCGGCCGATAGCATCATCGATCATTGTGATCATGCCGAACGTTAATGCGATGATTTCACGGGCTTCATCTTCAGTCACCGCAAACGGGTTTTGATTGTCACGTGCGTCTGTTCCGGTTTTCAGGGCCTCCTGCATGGCCAGAACCGGCGGCAATTTTCCCTTACTGAACGAGGCGGGCAGTTTCATATCTGCGGGATCATACATGTCCCAATATTTGCCCGGAGGCGTGAATGGATGGTGAGGATCGGGAAATGACATTTGCAGAAAAAATGGCGCATCATCTTTTGCGCGTTCACTCAACCATTGCTCGGATTGATTGGCGATCCAGCTGGTGGAATATAGTTCTTCCGGTACGGCGGTCCGCCAGGCCTGGGGCGCATTGATGCGATTGTCGAGTAGCGCGTTTTCAGGCCCAACAAGACTCGCAAAGTTCGGATCCTGCTGTTTTGCCCAAAGCAGATAATCACCCGATGCGCGATCTGCATGATCAGCTGCCACCTCGACATGTTCAAACCCGTAAAAATCACCATCGATGCGTTCTGATAAAGGGCGGACCCATTTGGAAATCAATTCGTTGTCATAATAGGCAGATTGCCGATTTTCTTTGTAGGCGTCGCGCAAGTGTTTTGAGGGTACGTGTTTGCCTTCAGCAGGTTTGAACTGATTGCTGGCTGGCAGACCGGTGAAACTCTGCAAATGAGATTTCCCGATCAGTCCTGTTCTGTATCCAGCATCACGGAGCAATTCAACAAATGTCGTGTGATCGCGGGAAAGCGGAATGCCATTGTGGCGTGCACCATGAACAGAACACATGCGTCCGGTCATGATGGATGCCCGGTTGGGCATGCAAATTGGATTGGCCACATAGAACCGATCGAACCGTGTTCCCTTAGATGCAAGGCCATCAATGTTCGGGGTGCGAACAATATTATTACCATAGCATCCCAGATGATCCGCGCGGTGCTGGTCTGTAATGATAAAGAGAAAATTGGGGCGCTTTCTCATGTGTTTTTATCTCCCGTCGCAAGGTGCGGATTATTTCTGCGGATATCCCAAAGGATCAAAAGTGCCCCCACAACGAGAGCAGGAACGTGAATCAAAGGGCTGATCACCAACAGCGCGAACGCCGTTGCAAACCTCAAAACCACCTCGACAACGGTTAGTTTGTTTCTGTCATAGGCGCTTAGTGCCGACGAGAAGAGCCATATGCAAAACAGCGTTCGGGCTACAATCCATACGAATGTGACGAAGTGAAATTCTTCCACAATCAGGATGGTTGGGTAGAAAGCGAAAATGAAAGGTATGATGAATTTAGCCATGCCCAACCGGAACGACATGAGTGCTGTCATCAACGGGTTTGACCCGGCAATCGGTGCCGCGGCATAGGCGGCTATTGCGACCGGTGGCGTGAGAGACGAAGCAACGCCATAGTAGAAAACAAACATGTGTGCGGTGAGCATGCTGAGGCCCAAAGCCTGAATAGCCGGTCCCATGACCAAAATGATGATCAGATAAGCGGGCAATGTCGGCATGCCCATGCCAAGCACCAATGCGCCGATCATCGCGACCGCGAGTGCCGAAAACAGGCTTTCCCCCCGGATGGTGGCAATCACATTGGCCAGTTTCAAACCGAGGCCCGTGGAGTCGAGAGAGCCGACCAATATGCCGATGGAAGCAATCGCGATGAGCAGGGTTGCACCGGATTGGCTGCCCTTAATGAAGGATCTAACCAACCGCATGGGATCTTTGCGCACATCAGGATTGATGACTGAGAGAACGGTCAAAACAATGACCGCGTAAAAGCCCGCGGCTGAAGTGGAAAAACCCAGAACAAGTGCACCGATGACCGTCGCGATGGGTCCTATGAAAAGGATCGAGTTGATCTTGTCCACGTTGGTGATTTTGTCCTCAATCTGGACCGGTTTGACCTCAATGCCCTGCCGCCGCGCTTCAACGGTGACCGCACTGAACAGGCTGAAGTAATAAAATAGTGCAGGCAAAAGGGCCGCAACGATAACGGTTAGATAACCCGCCCCCGTGAGGTCCGCCATTACCAGAGCCGCCGCTCCCATGATCGGTGGCATGATCTGGCCACCGGAAGAGGCGGTGGCCTCAATGCCTGCCGCAAAGGTTGGCGAGAACCCGCGCTTCTTGATCATCGGAATCGTAAAAGTTCCGGTACCGACGATGTTCGCCACAGTGCTGCCCGACATGGTGCCGAACATGGATGATGCCAAAATAGCCGCATGAGCCGGACCGCCACGGGTTCTGCCAGTTGCTAGAATTGCGAATTTCAGGAGTGTGTCACCGGCCCCGGTTCCCTCCAGCAATACGCCAAAAATGATGAAGATAAACACTGTCGACAAGACGATGTTGGTAATCGAACCGAACACGCCTTTGTTCGTGTTATACCAGAGCGCTTCGGAAACTTCGGTTACGCTAAAACCAGTATGAGCCATGATGCCGGGCATGTTTGCCCCAAACAGGAGGTAAAGCACCGCGAGTGCGCCGACGGAAAATAAACCCCAGCCCCAAAGACGGCGACAGAGTTCCAGGAAAACAGCAACACCGGCAATGGCAGGCCAGGCGTCGGCTGGGGTTACATCGTAGAGAGCTTCTTCCATCTCCGTTTGAACAAAATGGAAGGACCAGATTGCCCAAAGACCGGCAACCAGCATGGCAAAATCAATCAGATACTGCACCGCGCCGAACCCGCCCGGAGAACCGGTCGCTTCCACACGCTTTTTCTGGGAAACCGCGATGCCAACGATCAGTGCCAATGCAAAACCCGCAGAACGGTGCATTTTGGGGTCCAACAAACCAATGCCGGAACTGTAAAGAGCAATGGCTCCCAAAATGATACAAGCAAGCGTGGACGCCCAGGCAATCACAAGCATCATTTGGCTTTGAGGTTTTGTGCCTTCAGCCATTACACAACCGTTTCATTTTGGCTTGGAAAAATATTGGTAGCGCGGCAACCGGGGCCGCGCCACCATCAAACTGACCCTGATCAGCGAAGGCCATCCGGAATTTTAAATCCGGCTTCTTCATAATACCGAATAGCACCAGCGTGCAGCGGCACATTGATCGACGTGAAGGCAGATTCTTTGGTGACTTCCTTCAGGAAGAAAGCGGTTGCCTGAACTTCCGAAAGATTTTCCCAGAACGATTTGGTGGCCTTGTAGACAACTTCTTCGTCCATATCCTTGTGGGTTCCGACAAATTGAAAGAAACCCAATGCCGTGATGCTGCCCTTTGTCTGTTGGCCCTTATAGACATCTCCGTCAAAAACCATCATGCCACGTCCTGGGTTGCCAAAAAGCTTTTGCATGGCTTCTCCGTCGCGTGCCGCATCAGGGATGGAGAGCACACGGAACTCGCCAGATAGACCAAATTGCTCAATCTTGGCCGAACCCACCTCAGCGGGACGCACCATCATGTCAATTTTGCCATCCGCCAAGGCGGAGTAACCTTCGCCCCAGGAGAGACGAACGGCCTTGTAGTCCTTGCCTGCTTCGTAGCCAGTGATGATCTTAATCACTGCTTCTGAGGTGCGCGATGCCGATCCTGAAGGCGGACCGGTGAAAACAGTCTTGCCCTTAAGGTCTTCCCACTTCTCAATGCCTGACCCGGCCAAAGTCACAGGATGATAGGCGCCCGCTTTGAACCCCAATATCGCGCGAAGGTTCTTTGCCAGTTCAGGAGCTTCGTCGATCTTTTTGTACATGGCCTTTTTGCCAGCCATCAGTTTGGCGAGCGCAGGTACCGAAGAAAAGAAAGCAATATTGCCCTTTGCACCTTTCAGCATGGACTTGGTCAGTGTTTGTCCGGCATTAACCTGAATTTCCACACCGGCCTTTCCGGCCTGATTGGCGAAGGCAACAAACATGGTGTGAACCGGACCACCAACTCCGGCAGTTTCACCTTTATGGATTTGGGCTGATGCCGATGCGGACATAACTGCCCCCAGTGCACAAGCGGTTACGGCAGCGATAATCTTTTTTGAATGATACATGAATTCCTCCCTATGATTTCGCTAAACATAGCATTGCTGGTTTCGTTGCGTATAATAACATTTTTGACCCAACTAATCGCAAATTGCTATGAAACTTGATCCACGTCATCTCGCTCAACTGTCTGCAATTGTTGAGGCAGGTTCTTTTCAACTGGCTTCTGAATGGCTTGGACTTACCCAATCGGCCCTGAGCCGAAATATGAAATCTTTGGAGCAGCGATTGGGAACCCCGCTGTTTCAGCGCGATGGCCGGCGGTCCGAACCAAATGGCGTTGCGCTGAGACCTGCAAAAAACGGCCTCGCCATCCGCATGGCGGAAGTGCAGGCATCAGGCCACGTGGAAGACATTGCTTCCGGTCAGATGGGCGAATTGCGATTGGGTGCTCCACCGATTGTTGCGGGCAGATATTTGTCGGATGTTTTGTCAAAATTTATCAATGAAAATCCGGGATGCACGATTGAATTGAAATCTGGTCTCGTACCGGAGTTACACACTCTGCTGGAACGGGGGAAAATCGACCTGATCATCGCACCGCACAGTCTTGCAGAGCAGTCGGAAGGATTAACGTCTCATCCACTCACGGATGACAGGGTGGGCGTGTTGTGTCGCGTCGGTCATCAATTGGCTGGCAAAAAGAAAATTACCATCCGCGATCTTGAAGCGGAATCCTGGCTTGCTCATTCCCGTGGCAGCCTCCTTCGACAACAAACGGAAGCCGCGATGTTTGCCTCGGGTGTTCGACAAATTCAAATTGTCTGTGAAACGGATTCCATACGGTCCGCACTGGAAATCGTTGCGGGTACTGATCTGATTACAACAATGCCGGTCGAAACAACCAGGCCTTATCTGGAAGACCAATTGGTGTTTTTACCATTTGAACACCCGCAACTTTCAAGACCGTTGAGCGCCATCCAGCTTACCGGCATACCTCTCAATCCAATTACCTCGAAATTCTTGAGAATATTGAGCGATCTAAATGCCCGTTGATAAGAGCTTTTGATTGGGCGGGGACGAGATTGTAAATTGATTAGTAGCTCGCTGGCAAATTTGCAGTATCCGGTGAACTTGGAGCAATCAGGGATCATTGCATTATGGTAGCTGTAATACTGTCAGCAAAACGCAGACGGTGCGGAGTGGAGGGTCGGTCGGAGAACTGTCATGACTACTCCAAATCTACCTGCCATCATCCCGCCGCGACGCGCTTGGAACAAGGGCAGAATTATTGGACAGAAACGTCCACTCCAGCCTAAACATGTTTGGGCCATCCGGGTTCGGTTGGAACTTGCCGAAAGATTGCGTGACCTTGCGTTGTTCAATATGGCGGTGGACAGCAAGCTGCGTGGCTGCGATCTAGTGAGACTTGAGGTGAAGGATGTATTTGTTGCAGGACGCATCAAAGAACGAACGTCGATCATCCAGTCCAAAACGAAGCAACCGGTTCAATTCGAAATTACCGAAGGAACACGAAAATCGCTCAGTGCGTGGCTAAATGATCCCGCAATGATTGGCTCAAGTTTCCTATGGCCAAGCCGCTTTCACAGTCCTGATCATATCTCGACACGCCAATACGCGAGACTTGTGAAAGAACTGGTGGCCAGTATCGGCCTTGAACCAAGCGCGTTTGGAACTCATTCGTTGCGCCGAACAAAAGTCGCCCAGATATACAAAAAGACCGGCAATCTCCGAGCAGTCCAATTGCTACTCGGTCACACCAAAATGCATAGCACTGTGAGATATTTAGGTGTCGATTTAGAGGACGCGCTTTCAATCTCTGAAGGCGTTGAAGTCTAGTCGAACGGGCTGGCTGCCAATACGGCCAGCCCAATTAAGTGTGCTTAGCAACGGACTTTATTCGAAATTTTGACCAAGTGATCAAATGACCGCTTTGCGATACGCTGCTGGGTCAAGATTCAATGCCCCAACGGCTGGTTCCCCCCACCACTTCATTCCGTACAATCCAAAACCGAGTTCAGGTTAACCACCCAGCTCATCCTATCAACAGCTACGCTGTCCTCCACTTTGTTGCGGCCTGAGGTGACAGGTTGATCTGGCCGGTTTCAAGGGCGCAGGGAACGTTTTGGAAAACTGTGATTGTCTTTGATAATAAAACACCACCGGATGTACGATGGTGTTTGTATGGTCAAGAGCTAAGAACGACGGATTAGAACGTGGTCAATTTGAACAGCCTGTTCCCCGTCAGCATTCATGAGACAGAGGTTTGATTTTTCTTAAGAGATGATTTTGGTTCATCGTAGCCCTTATGGAGCGAAGATGAGACATAAATCAGGAACCCAAGGATCAGGTTCAGAGAAATTGATCCGAACCATCAAACGCAAGACCCGCCGTCAGTATAGTGCGGAGGAAAAGATCCGCATTGTGCTTGATGGCTTGCGCGGTGAAGACAGCATAGCTGAACTGTGCCGCCGTGAAGGTCTTGCTGAAAGCATGTACTACAAATGGTCGAAGGAGTTTATGGAGGCCGGTAAAAAGCGTCTGTCAGGCGATATAGTGCGTGAGGCTTCCACCGATGAGGTCAAAGGTCTGCGCCGTGAAGCCCGTGATCTGAAGGAATGCGTGGCAGATCTCACGCTGGAAAACCGTCTTCTTAAAAAAAGCATGATCGCGGATGGGGAGGATATCGAATGAGATACCCAGCATCTGAGAAACTGGAAATCATCCGAATTGTTGAACAATCACATCTGCCAGCCAAGGTGACACTTGATAAGCTTGGCGTCTCACGGCCAACTTTTTATCGCTGGTATGATTTGTATCAGCGATTGGGTGAGACAGGATTGGAAGACAAACGTTCTGGTCCCAACAGAGCCTGGAACCGCGTGCCAGAAAATATACGGGCACAGATCATTGATCTGGCCCTTGATCAACCGGAACTGTCTCCTCGTGAACTGGCTGTGACATTCACAGACACGAAGGCCTATTTTGTATCGGAAAGCTCAGTGTACCGACTGCTCAAGGCCCTGGACCTGATCACCAGCCCGGCATTTATCGTCATGAAAGCTGCCAGTGAGTTCCGCGACAAGACCACAGCCATCAACCAGCTGTGGCAAACAGACTTCACCTATCTGAAGGTCATTGGCTGGGGTTGGTTCTATCTCAGTACGATCCTTGATGATTATTCGCGATACATCATTGCCTGGAAGCTGTGTACCACCATGAACACATCGGATGTGACCGATACATTGGAAATGGCGCTTCAGGCCTCAGGCTGCGACAGGGCCAACGTTGCGCATAAACCCCGGCTACTATCTGATAATGGCCCCTGCTACATATCCAGTGATCTGGCAGAGTGGTTGGATGGCAAAGGCATGGGTCATGTTCGCGGTGCGCCTTATCACCCGCAAACCCAAGGCAAGATTGAACGCTGGCATCAAACCCTGAAGAACCGCATCTTGCTGGAACACTACTTCATACCAAGTGACTTAAACCGGCAGATCGAAGCTTTCATCGAACATTATAATCATCACAGATACCACGAGAGCCTGAGTAATCTCACGCCTGCGGACGTCTACTTCGGGCGCAAAAATGAGATATTGAAGCGAAGAGAAAGGATCAAACAAAAAACCATCGAAACGCGGCGCTTGCAACACCGCAAACAAGCCGCATAATACAAACAACAGATGAGCTAGAGTCTCTCTTAAATCAGACCACCATCTGTCTCAAATACCCTGACTACGAACATGCTCCACTAATCCACCCCTGAACACCCGGAAGGACCAATAGTTTGAATCGTATCGAGAAAATCGCCCGCAGGCTTTTTGAGAATTGGAACTCCAAGAAGCCCTACGAAACCTTGGTGGGCGATTTTGCGCTCAATGAGACCTCAGAAGCGTATGACGTCCAACACGCGCTGCAAAAGCTTCATGTTCCGACGCGTGGGACCATAGCGGGCCGGAAAATCGCACTATCCTTGGACTTGTCCCGTATTAATTCCGCATCCTGTTCTCGTTTAACTCGTTTTTCGTTCAAATTTGATGGGCGACATTCCTCCTATTGCTGAGTGTCTTCTGCGGCTGTTGTAAAAGCCGTTGATGTATTGGAACAGGGCGTCGGTTGCTTGCTGTCGTGTTTGCCATGTGCCGCGCCAGATGAGTTCGGCTTTGAGTGTTTTGAAGAACGTCTCGACCACGGCGTTGTCCCAGCAATTGCCTTTTCGGCTCATGGACACTTTAAACTTCAGTTCACGCATTCGTTTTTGATAATCATGAGAGCAGTATTGACTGCCACGGTCCGTATGATGAATGCAGCCCGGCGGTGGGTTTCGAAGGGCCAAAGCCCGGTTGAGAGCCTGCAATGCCAAGTCTTTCTTCAACCGGTTGCTGACAGCCCAACCCACCACACGGCGTGAATGTAGATCGATCATCACTGCCAGATACAGCCAGCCCTCACGGGTCCAGATGTAGCTGATGTCACCTGCCCATTTCTGGTTGGGTTTATCCGCTTGGAAGTTCCGCCCCAGCAAGTTAGGCGCAATGTTGAAGCGGTGATTGCTATCGGTCGTAGCTTTGTATTTGCGTGTTCTGACCACTCGAATGCCGTTGTCGCGCATCAAACGGCCAACACGGCGGTGACCAATAGCAAGGCCGGCTTCCTTCAACTCCTGCGTCATTCTCGGGCGACCATAACTGCCAAGGCTCAAGTGATGCTGTTCACGGATGTGCGCCAGAACCACCATGTCATCGCGCTGCCGTTGACTAACAGGGCGGTTGTGCCAGGCACGATAACCACGCGATGTAACATTCAGAATATGGCAAAGCCGATCCACCGGAACGTGTTTCCTGTGTTCTTCGACAAACGCAAATCTCACTTGCTTTGACCCGCGAAGAACACTGTTGCCTTCTTTAATATCTCCCTCTCCTCCGTGAGGAGACGAACCTCTCTGCGAAGCCGCTCATTCTCTTTGGCCAGATCAATATCAACCGATGGTGGAAGGTCATCAGGCCGGGATTGTTGTATCCATTTCGATAACGTCGAAAAGCCGACCCCCAAATCTGATGCCACTTGTTTCCGGGTAAGTCCGCTGGTCAGCGCAATACGCACCGCTTCACGCTTGAATTCGTCTGTGTGGCCTCGTGCCATAATAGTTCTCCTTGATGGGATTAATCCAATTCAAGGACACGGAACTAAACCGTGACAAGTCCATACCGACAGCTGGGGTACACTGGCTAAAAACTGAAAAACCGCAACCCGATCAGCAGAAGCAAAGAGTAGCTTTCATCTGGCCTTCAATTGCCCAACGATTGGGGAATAACTTACTCCTAATTGTCTGATTGATGGTAGCATTATTCCTCTAAAAATTATGGGTGCGAATGTTGGCCAGCATTGTTTGCAAAGTTGCCACGAAACTCTGCCGCTGTTCGCGACTAATCCCTGAAAACATTTGCTCATAAAACGTCGACATATGGGGCCAAAGACGGTCGTAAGCTTTCCGCCCCTCGTCACTCACGAATATTCTTGTGGCTCGGCTGTCGCGCTCATCCGTTTGACGACGAATAAGCCCGTCTCTTTCAAGAATATCAAGCGCCCTGCTTAACGTGCTTTGTTGCACGACCGCATAGACCGCCAATTCACTGATAAGTAAACCATCGATAACAGACAAAACGGCAAGGGAACGCATCTGCGGGGTTGTGAGATTTAATGCAGCCATTTCCGCCTGTAAAGATGCATTATACCGGCCCATAATGCGGTTCATCAAATAGGGGGCGAAGTTTTCCAGGCCAATTTCCCCCAGCCTCGGAAATGTTGGTTTTTGGTGTTTTTCCAACGGTGTCATGCCCCCAGTCCCTTTGCCAGATTGAAGCCGGAACCGCCACCCAGTCCGGGGCCGGGGTGGGTCGATGCCCCGACGTGATGGAGATTTTTAATGTCCGTGGCGTTATTGCGCGATGTGGAATGGGGCCGCCAGACAAAAAACTGATCCAGCGTACAGGAACCGCCGTATGGGTCACCGCCCACCAGATTGATGTTGAGCGTGGCCAAATCTGCAGGTGAATATGCCCTGCGCTTCAAAACGATCTCATCAAAATTGCGAATATGCCGGCGCAGAATGCTTTCCACGCGATCGGCAAATTGTTCCCGGGTTTCATCGTTCCATTCGCCAGCGGTGTTAATTTGTCCTGCCGCATCGCCTTTAATCATCCTTGGTGCATCGGGTATCTGGCACCATAATATCGCTTTGCCTACCGGGCATCGGGTCGGGTCTAGCCGGTGCGGTTGGCCGACACATATTGTCGGCACTTCCGGCAACATGCCCCTTTCGGCTTCATTGCTCGATTTTGATACTGAATCTATTCCGTCAGCCAAATGGATCAGTGCAACATCCTCTAACCCTTCTGCATTCCATTCAATTTGTCCATCCAATGCGTAATGCAACTGAAAATTGCCCCGCCCGTGGCGAAAGGTCTTTGAGCCTTCGTTTGCCGGGGTATTGGCCAGCAGGCGTTGATTTAGCTGTCCGGGAGCAACCGAAGCTATGATGTTTGATGCGCGAATTTCTTCCCCACCCGCCGTCAGAACCCCTACGGCCGATCCGTCTTCCAAAATGATTCTTTCGGCTTCCGTACCGGTTCGAACTTCGCCACCGTTTTTCTCGATCAATTGAACAAATGCGGCTGTGGCGTTTCCGGCTCCGCCTTTAACAATTGGAGCACCAGCGGCTTCCAGTGCAAATGCAATGACACGCCCCATTTGTCCTGAATAGCTGGCTTCCGGAGTCAACCCCGTATGCAATACCCACGGCGCCCAAAGTGCTTGAATGTTAGGGCTTGTATATTGCGATTCCAGCCAACCGCGTGCCGGCTCCAAGGCCTCTCCGGTCCACGCTTTCAGCCCATTGATGCCAAGCTTCCATGCCTGCTTCACCACTAATCTCGCGGTGGACCAGGACCACAAGGAACCACCAAGAAGCGCAAAGAGAAATGGAGCATCCGCCTCAATCTTTCCTACATCCCTTGCATGTTGATCGCCATCACCGGGGCTATGTGCATTAAATGCTGCAACATTGGCCATTCGGTCAGTCGATAAGATTACCGCCGACCCATTGGGACGCAATACTGCGGTTGGTTGATCCGTATGGCACAGCTCAAATCCCTGCTTCGCGAGTTCTCCACCGAGAGCCTCAAACGCAGGTGAGGTGATGAACAATACGAAGGTCGCGGCCATAATGTCGTGATGATAGCCGGGCAGCGTCACCTCATCGGTCATCATGCAGCCACCGGGCCTGTCTTCGCGTTCGATCACCAGCACCCTGTCGCCCTTGAGCGACAGCATCGCCGCCGCAACAAGCGCGTTGATACCTGAGCCGATAATCAGGTGATCGATATTAGCCAAATGCCTAGCCTTTGGGAACCAGCGCCAATGCTCGAATTGGGCTGCCGGTTCCGCGCTGAATTTTAAGCGGTGCTGCAATCAATATAGCGCCTTTTGCAGGGAGCTTATCCAGATTAGCAAGGCTGGCTAGGCCGAAACAATTATCCCTGTGCAGCATATTATGGGCAGGGTATGGCGGCGTCATGCCACCGGCTTGTCCGGCGTCCGTGCCGATACATTGATTTCCCCAACCGACAATTTTTTTTCCGAGAAGATATTCAACACATTCGGGGGTTGGACCGGGAGAATGCGGGCCATTTTCGTCGGCATTCAAAAACGCAGCTTCGTCATCGGCACGTTTGTCCCAGTCACTGCGCAGCACAACCCATTCACCGGCGTTGATCTCACCATGTTCAGCTTCCCAAGCTTTCACCGCGTCCTCGGTTAACAGAAAGTCAGCGTTATCTGCACATTCCTTTGAACAATCAATGACGTTTACCGGGGCGACCAAACGCTGGACATCCAATGTATCGGTGAAACCGTCTTCGTAGTCCTTGCCTGTGATCCAATGGTGCGGCGCATCAAAATGCGTTCCCGAGTGTTCACCGAGCACCATCCAGTTCCACGCGAAAAACGGGCCGTCATCATCGTATTCAGAAATCTTGTGTATCTCGACCTTGGGTGTGTTTTTCGCGAAATCCGGTGGTAGCTGCAATATCGGTGTGTCAGGCCCCAAAACGCCCGTGCAATCGACCACTTCAACGCTGCCGGAAGCCAGCATCGCACCGAACTGACCCAAAAATTCTGTTGCGCTCATAATCTTCTCCCTTGATCTACACGTCGATATTATGACGTCTCCGCATTTTTTAAACTAGACATTTTATATGCATATGCAATAATTTTGGTCAAGGGAGCGAGGATAAAGTGGAATCTCAACCGGATGCAATTCTGATTGGAGCAGGGCACAACAGCCTGGCCTGCGCTTGTAATTTAGCTGCAAAGGGTTGGCGGGTTGCAGTATATGAGCAGGCATCTGAGCCGGGGGGAGCCGTCAAGTCCGGCGAATATACATTGCCGGGATTTCGCCACGACTGGGCGGCCATGAACCTGTCACTGTTCGCAGGCTCGGCATTCCATAAGGAATATGGCGAGGAGCTGGCGAGATTTGGCCTCGCATTTGTACCAACTCAAAACCCGTTTGCATCGGTATTCCGCGATGACAAATGGCTGGGTATCTCGAGTGATTCTGAATTAAACATGGCGCGTGTAAAAGACTTTTCCGAAGCGGATTCGAAAGCCTGGCAAGAGTTGACGGACGCGTTTCCCGCCGAAGCGGAATCCATTTTGGCGGTTCTTGGTTGCTCCCCCAATTTACGTGCGTATTCATATTTATTGTGGAGCACCTGGCGGCGAAAAGGCGTATCAGGCGCGCTTGCATTAGCGCGGTTTTTGATGTCGAGCCCTCGCCAATGGCTTGATGAAACTTTCACATCACCCCATGTAAAGGCAACGCTCGGGGCGTGGGGAATGCATCTGGATTTCGCCCCTGACGTCGCTGGCGGTGCCGTGTTTCCTTATCTGGAGGCGATGGCTGGACAGGCGTTCGGCATGGTGCTTGGAAGCGGCGGTGCGGATACGATGACCAAAGCCATGGTCGCCATGATTGAAGCAAGGGGCGGCTCGGTAACCTGCAATGCAAACGTTACGTCAATCAATCATGCGAGTAATCAGGCGACCGGAATAACCCTTGCAGACGGGCAGGAGATCGCCGCTAAAAAAGCCGTAATTGCCAATGTTGCGCCTGGTGCAATGTACAAGCTGACCGGTGGTAGTGGTGATTTGAAATATGACACCGCCATGCAGAAGTTTTCGCACGCCCCTGGCACGATGATGATCCATCTGGCAATGGACGGCCTGCCGGACTGGCGTGCCGCGCTGGAGCTGAAACAATTTGCCTATGTACACCTCGCCCCCTCGCTGGATCAGATGGCCCGGACCTACGCCCAGGCCAAAGCTGGTCTGCTGCCCGATGAACCGGTACTGGTCGTTGGTCAGCCAACAGTCGTGGACCCAAGCCGGGCGCCGGAGGGCAAGCATGTGCTCTGGATTCAGGTTCGCTTGGCACCCGGTACCATTGAAAGCGACGCGAAGGGTGAGATTACCGTAAGGGATTGGGCGGAAGCCGCGACGCCATTTGCAAATCGCGCACTTGATATTCTGGAAGAATATGCGCCTGGAACCCGCAGTAAAATTCTCGGCCAACACATCGTCACGCCTGTGGAGCTGGAAGCTGACAATCCAAATCTGGTCGGCGGGGATCAAATCTGCGGCAGCCATCATCTGGCGCAACATTTCATGTATCGACCGGCCCTGGGCTATGCAGACGGCAAAACACCCATCACAGGTCTCTATCACACTGGCGCGGCCGTATGGCCCGGTGCCGGAACAGGAGCAGGGTCCGGCAACCTGCTCGCACAACAGCTCGCCGGCAAATAATGATGTAAATGATAATCTAGGGAGAAGTAACAATGCTACTATCACGAAGAAAAATGCTGCAGGTTGGTGTCGCCAGCGCAGCGCTTGGCGGTTTCACACTGCCAAGTTTCGCCCAGGCAATTGATGAACTGGTAATTGCCTATAACGTCAACCTGCCAAGCTGGGATCCGACCGTCGGCCTCTCAGCCGTTAACCCGACAATTCAGGGCATATACCAATCGGTGTTTGACCTGTTCATCCCCCAGAACCCGGACCTGTCATTCGGCTCTGGGCTGGTCACCAAATCGGGCTGGAACGACGATCAATCGCAGATTTGGATGGATGTTCGTGAAGGGGTCACCTGGCACGATGGATCGCCCTTTACTGCGGAAGACGTTGCATGGTCCCTACAACGGGCAGGGAATCCGGACACGGGAAATCCGATCCAGTTTATCTGGGGCAAGATCGAAAACATCAAAGCCGAGGGAAATCGGGTTACTGCCGATGTTAAAGAATACGAGCCGACGATCTTCAAATGGATGTCGTTTTTGACCGGCTATGTAATGCCAAAGGCCTATTATGAAAAAGTTGGCGCCGACGGCTTTGAGGCCGCACCAATTGGAACCGGACCTTATATGGTCGAGAAATTTGAGCGCAACGCCTTTGTTCGCCTCAAAGCCAACGAAAACTATTGGGGTGGTGCACCGGAATTCAAAACCGTGACCATCAAGTTTGTAACCGACGCTGCAAGCCGCGTTGCTGAGGTGGAATCGGGTAACTCCCATGTAACGCTGGAAGTTCCATACGAGGAGTTCGACCGGTTGAAAGGAAGCTCCAGCCTGTCTGGTACGGCGGCACCCATCTCCGATATCGGCATGATTTTTCTCAACGACATTGAGGCGATGACAGACCCGAACGTGCGAAAAGCCGCTGCACACGCGATTGACAAGAAGCTGATCGTGGACCGGCTGTTATCGGGATACGGTGTGCCAATTGATACGCTGCAAACGCCGGATTATGCGGCTTACGACAGTTCGATCAAGGTTGAATACAACCCTGAAAAAGCCAAGGAACTCCTGGCTGCGTCCGGCTTCAGCACGGATAACCCTGTTAAATTCAGCATCCAGACGACCAAAGGTTTCAAGCCTAAAGACTATGAAGTCATTCAGGCTATTGTTGGCCTGTGGCGCAAAGTCGGGATCGAAGCCGAAATTGAAGTATACGAGATCGCAAAACACTTCGAACTTCGGGCTGCAGATAAATTGGCGCCGGCTGCGTTCTACAATTGGGGCAACTCGGTCGGCGACCCCACAACATCAACAGGGTTCGCGATGTTTGGCCCTTCACCTCACTCAGTGTGGGATGGGAAAGAAACGTTCGATGCTATCCTGCCCCTGTGGGGGGAGAAGGACGAGGCGAAACGTATTGCGGGCTGGAAAGCGGTGGACAAAAGAATCGCGGAAAATGCCGAAGTCATCCCGCTCCTGCAATACGTGCAACCCATTCTGCACGCCAGGGGTGTAACCGTAACACCACACGCCTCCGGTGCGTTATTGCCTCATTTGATGAAACGCAACTGACGCAAACGACGATCCGGGCCCAGATGACCTGTGAGCCCGGATCGCCCTACGAATAGAGATTTCCCGCAAAATGCTGTCACGCATACTCTTTACACGTCTGCTGAGCACAGCCGTCACGCTGATGGGAGTTGCGGTAATCGTGTTTGTTATCATCCGGGTTGTGCCGGGCAACCCGATCGCAATGATGTTGCCGCCGGGCGCAACAGATGCGGATATCGAAAGACTGAAAGCGTTCTACGGGTTTGATAAATCCATCCTGGAACAATTCATAGTGTGGCTTGCAAACGTTCTTCAGGGCGATTTTGGAAATTCGATTTCCTTAAGACAGCCGGTATCAAGCCTGGTGCTTGGACGCCTTCCCGCCACGCTGGAACTTTCGATTTTTGCCCTGTTGATGGCGGTGTTAATTGGCGGGGGTTTAGCTCTGATTGGCACCAGATCACGCGGCACTGCAACCGAAGCCGCGATTGATGTGACCAATGGCATGGCTCTCTCAATCCCCGATTTCCTCTGGGGGCTGTTTTTCATATTGATGTTCGGAGTACTCCTGCCGATCTTTCATATTTCGGGGCGGATTTCTCCAAGCCTCAATCTCGATTTCAGCACCAATTTTTATTTGGTCGAATCCCTTTTGAGATTGCGGTTCGACATCTTTATGGACCTGATTGGGCATATGTTTATGCCAGCTCTGGCTCTGGCTATACCACTGGCGGCGATTATCGCCCAGCTTCTCAAACAATCTCTCAAGGAATCGATGAATCTGGATTATGTCACACTTGCCCGCACGAAAGGTTATTCCGAGTACC
Source organism: uncultured Rhizobiaceae bacterium (assembly GCA_951813045.1). Classification (GTDB taxonomy): domain Bacteria; phylum Pseudomonadota; class Alphaproteobacteria; order Rhizobiales; family Rhizobiaceae; genus Pseudahrensia. Next base: position 3,115,906 of record CATOTF010000002.1, on the reverse strand, counting down.
AGGTGATCATCAAGGAGGCGCTGCCCAATGCGGTCCTACCGACGCTGACACTGGTGGGCGTGCAGTTTACATTTTTGATCGGCGGGACCGTGATTATCGAACGGCTCTTCAGTTATGAAGGGCTGGGAAATATGGCCATTGATGCGGTGATCAATCGTGACCTACCGTTGATTCAGGGCATTGTTATTCTGTTTGCAGCGCTGTTTACAGTGATCAATCTGGTCGTGGATATGATGTATGTTGTGCTCAATCCAAAGCTACGCCATGCGTGATACCCGTAGCGAAATTCGACCTAAACTCGGTATCCGATTATGGCTATGCGGTGGCTGGTTATTTTGCCTTGTTCTGGGAGCGTTGTTCGCCCCCTGGATTTCACCCCAGGACCCGCTTGCACAGGATTTATTTGCTGCGCGCCTGCCGCCATTTTGGGTTGCAGGTTCGGAGCCGGGCTTTTGGCTTGGAACTGATTCTCTGGGCCGTGACGTATTATCAAGAATGCTTCACGGGGCTCGACTGGCGCTGATTGTCGCGTTTATTGCCGGTACACTGACCTGTTTGATAGGTTCCACGTTGGGTATTTTCGCCGGCTATTACCAGGGTTGGGCAGACCGGGTTATCTCGAGGTTTATCGATATCTGGATGGCGTTTCCACCGGTGCTGTTTGCCATCCTATTAATTGCGGTAATCGGAACCGGGATGACCAGTATCATTATCGCAATTATCATCATTGACTGGACACGGTTTACCCGCGTTGTGCGGGCAGAAACGATGAGCCAGTCCGTCATGGATTATATTGCTTCCGCACAGGTTGCGGGGCGCGGTAAATTCAGCACCATGGTGAGCGAGATTTTACCCAACCTGTTGCCTACGATAGTAGTCTTATTGTCCCTTGAAATGGGCATCGCTGTGATTGTTGAAGCGATCCTGAGTTTCGTAAATCTGTCAATCTCCACGGATAGCCCCACCTGGGGTGGCATGATTGCCGAAGGCCGCATATCCATCCATCAGGCGTGGTGGGTGCTGGTCTTCCCGCTGATCGCATTGTTTTTGACCGTGTTGAGCTTTTCCCAGTTTGGCGAAGGTCTCAAGGACCGGTTCGACCCGGTGCTCAGATGATCGCCTATCTGTCCATTCGTAATCTCAGCGTGAGTTTGAGTAACGGGCCGGAAATACTGCGGTCCATCTCGCTGGATGTTGATGCGGGGGAGGTTCACGGGTTGGTTGGCGAGAGCGGAGCGGGCAAATCAATCATCGGTAAGTCTGTCCTCGGTATCCTGCCCAGAGCGATGGGCATTACCTCAGGTGAAATCTGGCTGGACGGTGTTAATCTGTTGTCTTTATCGGTTGCGCAAAGACGGCGCAGGATTGGCGCTTTGGCGGCACTCATCCCCCAGGATCCATTAACCGCTCTTAATCCATCGCGCCGGATTGGTCCGCAGATTACACGGCGGTTGGTGGGTATTTTAGGATGGTCGAAAAGTGCGGCGCAAGCCCGCGCGCTGGAGCTGCTCAAGGAGGTTCATATAGAAAACCCCGAGCATGTGATGAGAAGCTATCCACACGAATTGTCCGGTGGCATGCGGCAACGGGTTCTCATAGCCTCCGCATTTGCCGCAGAGCCAAAATTGATCATCGCCGATGAACCGACGACCGCGCTGGATGTGACTGTCCAAAAACAAATTCTGCGGCTGGTCGGTGAGATGCAGGCGCGCCACAGAACTGCTCTGCTATTTGTTACCCATGACCTTGGTGTGGTCTCTAAAGTCTGCGATCACCTTTCCGTTTTATATGCTGGCATGATCGTCGAGAAATCGCAGATGCGAAGCTTTTTTGCGGCACCCTCCCATCCCTATTCGAGGGCACTTTTAGCCGCGTCGCCAAAATATGACGACCTGTCCGGCGGACTGGTACCCGTCCCGCAAGCCGTGATTGACCAGTTGGATGGTGAGATTACAGCGTTCGATAAAGGTTCGCGAACATGATGTACGAAGTTCGGGATTTACAATTATCATTGCCGGACATGGTTCGAAAACCGCTGTTAGGTCCAGCCCCCAAAATCGACATATTGAAGGGCATCAGCTTTGATCTGCCGAAAAAGTCAGTATTGGGAATCGTTGGCGGCTCAGGGTCAGGCAAATCAACACTGGGTCGCACTATGGTGCGCCTGTTGGAACCATCGGCCGGCCATATCAAGTTTGACGGACAGGACGTCAGCCATATGGGGGAAGAAAAACTGCGTCCGTTGCGCCGCCGTTTTCAGATGATCTTTCAAGACCCCATGTCATCCCTTAACCCTCGCCAGCGTATTGGCAGGATTATCGCTGCCCCTTTGGAATTGCATGGCTGGGACAATGTTGCACAACGGGCCATCGAGGCCTTGGTGATGGTCGGGCTTCCTGAAAGTTTTGCGAAACGCTACCCCCATGAACTGTCAGGGGGGCAGCGCCAACGGGTAGGCATCGCGCGCGCTATCGCACTGCAACCGGAATTCATCTTAGCTGACGAAATCGTCTCGGGGCTGGATGTCTCTTCACAGGCTCAGGTTTTAATCCTGTTGGAGGACCTGGTGCGGGAACTTGACCTGACACTTGCCTTTGTCAGCCACGACCTGTCCGTTGTCCGCCGACTGTGCGATCAGGTGATTGTCATGCGTGAGGGTTTGATAGTGGAAAATGCGCCCACCGCAACCCTGTTTACATCCCCACAGGATGATTACACAAAAGAACTTCTGGCAGCGATTCCATTACCAGACCCTGATCAACCGTTCAATTAGGCTTGGCCCCTTGGCCGCGCACCTGCAATCTTCATTCCCGTGGTTCTTTTCCTTCAAGCGATTTCACTTGAACCAGACCGACTCCCGCAATATGAGGCTCTTATCAATATCGGAGCCGATTTATCATGGACAAAACATTTGTAACGACCAGAGAACTGCGTTTCGGAGATTGTGATATCTCGGGAACTGCCTATTTCCCCGCATATCTTGATATCCTGAATGGTGTGAATGAGGAATTCTGGTCGACGCTGGGCTATCCGTGGCACGAGATCATATGGAAGGAACGTTGGGGCACACCAACTGTTCACCTGTCGTGCGATTTTTCAATTCCTTCTCTCTTTGGGGAAGAGCTTACGTTTGAAGTGGCTGTAGCAAAAGTTGGCCGATCCTCCGTCACGTTGAAACACCGGGTGAGTTGTGGTGAGGAAGAACGTTGGAAAAGCACACAGATCTTGGCTGCCAGTGATCTGGACAAGCACACTTCGGTCCCATGGAGAGCCGATGTGAAGGAAAAACTAATGTCTATGTTACAGACGGAAGCGTAATCATTGTGGCGGAATTCAGCTGTTCATGTGGGATACCTTATTCCTCCTCGGAATAGCGCAGTTTGGGTGCTTTTTCAGGAATAATTCCTGCCCGAAATCGCTGCAGAACATATTGTAAAAGTAGACCAACCAACAGCATTCGAACAAAGGAACTGCGGGTGATCCACTCGGGCGGAAGCCTGTTGGTGAAAATTTCGGTGACGGACCACAGAAACCAAATCGACAGCGCGCCAACAATTGCACCCCGATTATTGCCTGAGCCACCTGCAATTAGCATAACCCAGACAAGAAATGTGACGAGCAGAGGGTCGGTTGCCGAAGGGGACAGGAACCTGAAATAATGTGCTGAAAGTCCACCCGCGATGCCCATTATGGCGCAGCCAATTGCAAATGTTTGAATGCGAAACTTCTCGACGTCCTTACCGGCGGCGGAGGCCGACTGTTCATTGTCACGAATGGCGCGCAGGCTGCGGCCCCACGGGCTGTCGTAAAGTCTTTGGGAGAAGAAAAATACTGCAATCACAATGACCCAGATGAAGACGAGGAACACGATATCCGCAGTGCGACCGGAGGCCAGCCCTGCAAATGGCCGTGGAACACCGGAAAGCCCGAGGCTACCGTTTGTCAGCCAGCTTTCGTTGACGATCACCAGGCGAAGAATTTCCGCGATGCCGATTGATGCCATTGCCAAATAGTCACTCTTGAGGCGAATACAGATTTTGGCAACGGCCCAGCCAACACACCCCGAAATAATTCCCGCCCCGAGCAAGCCTGCCAGGACAGGAAGGTCAAAACCGCCTATATGTTTTGCCGACGTGCTGGTGGTTAAGATTGCTGATGCATATGCACCGGTTGCAAAAAAGCCGGCAATACCAGCATTAAATACACCACCCATGCCCCATTGGATGTTCAATCCAAGGCAAAGCAGGGAATAGATACCGCCAGCGATAAGAATGCTCACGAGATAGAAGAATAGCCCTGTCAGTTCCATCAGAGCAGCCTCCCTTTAAAGAGCCCTTGGGGTTTGAAAATCAGGAGGGCAATCATGATCACAAAGGCTACTGCGGTTTTATAGGAAGGCGAGATCAGCGCGCTTTCGCCTATCCAGTGGTAAGATGACAGCTCTTCCGCCAGACCGATTATAAACCCACCAGCCATTGCCCCCATCGGTTTGCCAATACCGCCCAAAATTGCCGCGGCGAACATCGGCAATAAAAGGTTCCAGCCAAGGTTTGGATGGGCGCTCGTATCAAGTCCTGCAAATACCCCTGCAATCGCTGCCAGTGCGGCCCCGATAATCCACGTCCAGCGTACCACCTTTTCCGTATCCAGGCCCGATATCTGGGCCAGTTCAGGATCGTCAGCCACCGCGCGCATGGAGCGGCCCGTCATTGATTTTGACAGGAAAATATGGAGCACGACAGCAATGACCGCCGTTGTTGTTACCGCCTGCACGTGCAGGCTCGAAAGTCGAAAAGTATCAAACAGGATAAGGGGTGGGCGAATTCCTGAGCCGAAAACCCTGTTCTCGGATCCGCCGATAATCTGGATTAGCGAGCGAAAAATCAACGCCACGCCAAACGACGATATTACAGTATAGATAGTCGGTAATTTACGCAGCGGTTGATAAAAGACCTTGTCTACAAATAGGGCGGCAAATATGGCTAAAGCCATCCCCACAGGAACCAGCAAAAAGGGGTTGACCGGAAACACCACGGTTGCCGCAAACACGCCGTAGACACCAACCGTCATAAGATCGCCATGAGCAAAATGCGCGAACCGCAAGATGCCGAAAATCATGGAGATGCCAACCGCACCAAGCGCGTAAACACTGCCTATGGCGAAACCAGGGACGAGGTAAAAGTTAATAAACTCAATCATGATGCTGCGCCGCCCAGGAATGAATTTCTTACATTCTCATCTGCAAGAAGTTCCTGCCCCGTTCCGGAGATAAAGTTTTTTCCGTTTACAAAGACGTGGCCGTGATCGGCAATCTGCAAGGCCTGGCGTGCGTTCTGCTCAACCATCAATATTGTCACCCCGGTCTTGCGCACATCCAGCAACAGATCAAAAATTCGTTCTAAATAGGCGGGGGAAAGTCCGGCCGTCGGCTCGTCCAGTAACAGCAATGTTGGTTCGCACATGAGCGCTCGGCCAATCGCTACCATTTGGCGCTGGCCCCCTGACAGTTCACCTGATGGTTGTTTGAGTTTGTCGCGTAAATCGGGAAACAGGCCCAATATTATTTCCCTGGTCGCCATCTTGTCGACCGGTGGTGCTGCATAGGTGCCAATATCCAGATTCTCATCAACAGTTAGATTGGGAAATACGTTGTGGCTCTGGGGAACGGCGGATACACCCATTGTGACAAGCTTGGAGGTTTTCTGATCGGTAATGGTTTTGCCATCCAGTTGTACGCTGCCGCCAAGTACATTTGTGAGCGAGAATATCGTTTTTATTACCGTGGATTTTCCCGCACCATTGGGGCCGAGAATTACCGCAATTTCATTTGTGAACACGTCGAAGGATATGCCTTCAATGACCGCGGGTCCGCCGTAGCCTGCGGTGAGGTCTTTTACCTCCAAAAGCACGCTCATGAATGGGCCTCATATTTGCCACCACCGAAATAGGCTTCGATCACCCGTTCATCGCGGCGAACATCTTCGACAGAACCTTGCGTGAGCAATTGGCCTTGCGCCATCACAAACACGTGGTCACACAACCTCGATACATAATCCAGATCATGTTCTATCAGACAGAATGTCAGGTCTCGTTCAATGTTAAGCAGTTTGATTTTGTCCGCCAGTTTGCCCAGCAGCGTGCGGTTAATTCCCGCACCAATTTCATCAAGCAAGATCAATTTGGGGTCGCGCATAAGTGCCCGGCCAAGTTCAACAAGTTTCTTTTGCCCCCCGGAAAGATTACCCGCTTTTTCGTCGCGCACATGATCGAGCTCCAGTAACCTGACGGTATCCCGTGCTGTTTTATAAATTTCCCGTTCCTCTGCCACGAATAGGTTGCGGCGAAAGAGAACATTGAACACGTTTTCCCCAACGGGCGCTGATGCGGCCGCCATGAGGTTTTCGAGCACTGTTAATCTTGAAAATTCGTGGGGAATTTGAAAAGTTCGCGCCAACCCGCGGTTGGCGCGCTGGTGCGGTTTTAGGTGCGTAATATCCTGGCCATCAAGCATGACCCGGCCCGTTGTTGGTTTTAAGGCTCCTGCAATGACATTGAAAGCAGTGGTTTTACCCGCACCATTGGGGCCGATAAGCCCGGTAATACGGCCTGCATCCACTTCAAAACTCACATTGTCGATTGCACGTACGCCACCAAAATCAACGCATATGTTCTCGAGCCGGATCACAAATCTAGCCTAATGATCTATTATTCAACGATCTCAGTTTGTTTGTAAGAATCGCCATCCACGACGAACTTTCCAATAAACCCGCTGACGTCGCCGTTGGCGTCAAATTCGTAGGCGCCACCTGCTCCATCATAATCGATGTCTTTACCTTCACTCAAAAGAGCTTTGGCCTTTTTCCATTCACCGGGGCCCACCTTGATGCCGGGGGCAGTTGCAACATCGCGCAACGCTATTGCCATTTTGCTCCGGTCAGCAGAGCCAACCTTTTCGATTGCAAGCATGGTGAGGAAGGTTGCATCATAAGTTTGATCGACAAACGCTTTATCAGCACCACCACCATATTCAGCATTAAACGCCTTGTGCAGGATGCCCTGCGCAGGGTTGTCGCCCGGTGATGTCGGGGACGAGAAGAATGAGGTTTTCAATATTTCCGCACCGACATTCTTGATCAGCAGATCATCGCGAAGACCATCTGTTCCGATAAACCGTGAGAACAATCCGCCCTCAGCAGCCTGTTTCACGATCTTGCCACCAGAATCCCCGGCATAAGCAACAACAACGAGAGCCTCAGCGCCGCCCTTTGTCAGGCTGGCGAGTTCAGAACGGTAGGAATCTTTTTTCTCTTCATGTTTGGCCTGGGCCACAACTTCGCCGCCAGCTGCTTTATAGGCGTCGATAAATGTGTTGCCGATGCCCACACCATAGTCATTGTTCACAAAGGTTACAGCGACCTTTTTGATGCCCTCAGCCAAAACCATTTTGGCAAGGATTTCACCCTGATAATTATCTGATGGGACAATGCGATAAACCAGATCATTGTCCTTCAAATCGGTCATTGCCGGTGACGTTGCCGTTGGCGAAAGTTGTACTACGCCTGCTGGAATAAATACGGCTTCTGCTGCCGCAATTGTTGTGCCGGACATTAAGGCGCCCATCACAAAGGGTACGTTTTCGATATTGACCAGTTTTTGTGCCGCATCGACCGCGCCCTGTGAAGTGCCGGTTGTGTCGCCATAAACAGCAATTGCGCTACCATCGAGCAACCCACCCTGAGCATTAACCTGTTTCACGGCTAAATTTGCAGCATTTTGTATTGGGGGGATGAAGTTTGCAATTGGACCTGTGATATCCATCAGGATCCCAACTTTCGTATCCGCTGCTGATACCAATGCCGTGCTGGCTAGCAGCGCCGCGGTTGCAATCATTGTTGTTAATTTTCTCATTCTTAGTTCTCCTGTTAAATTTCTGTTTCCCGAATAACGTCTTGTGCCCGTCGAAGATAAACTTCACTTACTTGCATTAAAGTAGCTCTGTTTCAAAATTTCCTGGCAGATTGACTTCCAGCAATTGAAGGTCATCTGTTGGGCCACTGTACCGGGTTGCCATATCGGGCGGGATCACAAAGGCATCGCCCGGTGACAGACGGTGCGGTTCTTTGTTTTTACCTTCCAATGTCAATTCACCCGACATTACGAAGTTGAAGAGTATGTCGCCGTTGTGTTTGGTCCAAACGGTTTTTTCACCCGTAGGACGCGCGACTTTTACGCAGGCAACACCTTTGGTGTTTTCGTTGATGGTCGTATCGCGTGCCTCAAAGCCCGGCACCCTGAAAGGAATAAACCTCCCGTCCTTGGCCAGACTGTGTACAAACCGTTGTCCGTCCCATTCCCGGTCCAGTCGCAAGTTAGGTGTTGGCAATGTCATCTCATGGTCAACTTCAGTAACATGATCTGCCGGTACTCCGATCTCAATCACTTCGATGCCGTCCGCTGCATGCAGGACCCGGTGTCGAATTGTCGGTGGTTGGATAAAACAATCACCTGCATGAAGGCGCCTCACATCCCCCTGATCTTCGTATAAAACATCGACCCAGCCACTGATGCAAAAAATGAGCTGAAACCCCACCTTGTGAAAATGCACCATATCGGGAACAGGACCGTCCGGCACCCGGATATGGGACGCGATCATGGCCCCTCCGAGTCTCGACGGTATAAGGTCACGGTATGACATCCCCGCGCGGCCAATGACCCAGGGTGCCTGATCCGCCAATCGCCGAACGATAAACGAATGTTCGGTCTTGGGCGTAACCATTGGCGGATTTAGTTCATCAATCTCAATTTTTGTGCCGTTCGGGGCCATCAATTCCCGGGCACCCTTCGCAAAAATGTCAGGTTGATCGCAGAGTATTCTCAATGTGCCGGGGGGTTCAGATGCCCCCTTCTCGATCCGGATGCGCAATCCGTGACCTGACAGCACCGCAACCTGTGGGTCGTCCGCCGGGTAGATCATATCCAACCGCATCCCCAGCGTGTCCGTGTAGAATGGCAAATCGTTGCTGAGATGTTCAGTCGGTAATCGGACTTCCGCCCTGACTTCATTCATTACTTGCGCCCCCTGTGACGCATGTTTTCAACTGTACCCTGTTGCGGATACAGTGGCTTGTTTTTTCTAAGCTAAAGCGTGATAGTTTCAGCCATCAATGTCAAATACTGACGAGCAATAAATCTCAGAATCTGTTGGAACTCTCCACTGGATAATCGCAACATGGCAAGGCTGTACGCACCCAAGATGGAAGATCGTAACGACCAGAAAAACCTGCAGAAAGAAGACGGGTATTTTCTATATCACTCTATTGGACAATATCCTCAAAAACGCAAAGACCTCGAAGAGGCCAGCTCAAAATTTGCGCAAGTTTGGAGTGCGGTAAATGACCAACAATGGGGTTATCTGCTGGGGGAGCGCGCGGAATTCATTCGCCTGTGGAGCGATCTTATTGATGCAGATGCCAAGTCTGTAACAACCAGTGAAAATGTCACGCAAGCCCTGCATATGTTTATTGCATCGCTTCCGACCAATTTATTGAGGGGGCGCAAAGTCCTGATTGCAGAAGATTGTTTTCCCTCAAATCACTTTCTGCTGACTGGTCTACAGGAAAAACTCGGATTTGAACTTGAAACCGTCTCCATGCGTCAGGGCGCTTCCTGGGTTGCTGACGATGATTTTATTGCCCAGTGGGATAAGGATGTGGCACTCGCCCTGGTCACATGGGTTAGTTCAACTACGTCGCATAGGGTTAATTTGGACCGCCTTATTCAACACGGTCGACAGATGGGGAGCCTTGTCGGAGTTGATATCACACAGGCGGCAGGCCTGCTTCCATTTTCGGTAAAAAACCCGGCGGTCGACTTCGTGATTTCAACCAGTTTGAAATGGATGTGTGGCACGCCGGGCGCTGGAATTCTCTATGTTCGCCCTGAATTGATCAAGGATTGCAAACCCGAGGTGTGTGGATGGTTCAGTCAGGACAACCCCTTTAATTGGAGTTTGGATACATTCGAATTTGCAGATGATATTCGACGGTTCGATAACGGCACGCCGGGTATTGTTTCAGCTGCATCGACGGTTCCAGCACTGAGGTGGCACGCAAATCTGGATAAGGATAAATTACTTGCCCACAACCGGCTGCTATCGCAAAGGATCATCGATGCGATTGAAGGTTGTAACGTCGATCTTGTTTCACCGTATGAAGAACAGGATCGAGGTGGAAGTGTTATGGTGAGGTTTACGTCTGATGCCGACGCACAAACCTTCCTTGAGATGATGCGGACATCAAACCTTCACGCGGACTGCCGCGGCCCCATATTGAGGATGTCGCCGGGTTTCATAACCAGTGTGGAAGCGACCGACAGGTTGGTTGAACTTTTGCTCAAAGTCGATTAGTCCGCCCATTTTTCTCATTTATGTTGATCGAATAGCAGATTGTCCTTGGTTGATCAGAGTTCGGAAATCCCGTTTGGCGCGTTCGTTGGACTTGGTGAAGCTGGCGCCTCGGTTGGGTTCCAGATCGCTGAGCTTGTGCATTTGCACCCACATTTCTGCGGATTTGAGGGCAGCGGCAGCGCAATTAACAACCGGGGCGTGGCCGACTTTATAACCCGGTTCACCGCCAATCAGCAGGCCGGGCAAAACGCCCGCTGGTACGATCACATCGGCCCCAGCCTCCACCATCGGCATTGCACATTGCGCAAAGCCTTCCAGAAGAGTGGCGCGTTTGCTGTCGTCTCCGGCAAAGACGTCGTTGAAATCACCGGGAGTCAGACCTAGACCGGTAACGTGCGAAATACGGCTTCCGATACCGTATAAATCGGCCTGTTCGCGGTGCATAGTCTCAAAGGCCGGGTCCAGTGTTACCAGACCGATCTGGCGGCCAAGTTGTGTTGCTGCAAGCAGTGTTGCTTCGCCTGCACCAATGACGGGAATGGATAGTGTCGCGCGGATATCATAAAGACAGGGGTCCTGAAAATGACCCATGACAAAGCAGTCATATCCGGCTTCTTCCGCGCCAATTGCAGCATCAACCGCCTGAATACCACAGCGCAATTCACTTAACCGGCCAAAGTCGCGGTCGGTTGGAGTTGTGCCGAAAACCTCGACTTCTGTTCCAGGTGCTGCGATGTTGTTTAGATAGGCTTGCAGAGCATTGAGATAATCGCCCGCAATGTGCCTGTCGACAAAACCTTGCCAGTAAATTCGCATAATCTCATTCCTTCCTAATTCAACTCACCGCAAAGGGCTTTGGTTAGCCTACGTCACCACTAATTTGGACAGTACGCATGGGGAAATGGGCATTTCCACCAGAAAACGGTGGAGATTTCGCCGAATCTGCTCGCATTTCCTGCATTACGGGGGAATTCAGCGCGGCCTTGAGTGCGTCTGCATCATCAAAAACGACTTTATTGCGCTGCATGTAATCAACCCGCACCCACGGAAGCGAACTGCACCAGTCTATTCGGGAACACACTTCTACGCCTCTAATCCCGGGAAACCGCCGCATTATCGGCGTGTGCCCATCGATGTAATGACGAAGCCACTGGTTAAGGTCATCCGCAGGGCCGGGGTAATGTACAAGGTATGTGCAGAATGAATGCTCTGTTGATGGCGCTTTTTTCACCGGATAATTACGGGCGATCATCGCCTGTTCCGTTACTCTTGCCCCGGCCAATGACGGGAAAGCAGTGGGTTCAGCCAACTGTTGTAAATGGCCCGTTGCACCAACCACAGATTCAAGGGTTTCGATATCGTCGAAATAGAGCTGAAGTTGTAGGTGGGGTGATGGGCCGTCGTTGTAATGCAATCCGTCAACGGCCCAAGGCGTGTAGATCAGGCCTTTTGTCAAGCCTGGTGTTGTTGAGATGATGCTGGATAGATGAGCTTCTTCTGCCTCCGGCATCTGGTAAGTTGGATTGCCTACATCTTGAAAAGTGATGAACCAGGAGAAACTCACACTAGTTTCCAACGCTTGGAAGCCACAGGGCAATGCTTGGGAATATGATCAACAGGGCCACCAATAGCATGGAGCACCCGATGAACGGAATTGCGGAAATATAGATATCACGCATTGTTGTCCCGGGCGCCGAGACGCCTTTCATCACAAACAGGAGCAGGCCAAATGGTGGGGTGGTGAAGCTGATTTCAAGCGCCAGCAAAACGATCACGGCAAACCAGATCAAGTCGAAGCCAAGCGTCTGGGCCAAGGGGAAAAAAATGGGCACGGTTAACAGCATCATCGACAGTTGATCCATAAACATCCCCAACACGAGCAGGATGGCGAACATAATCAACAGCATTGTAATCGGATCAAGGTCGAAACCGGTCGCCCAGTTGATCAGGCCCGACGATGCGCCGGAGAAAGCGAGCAGAGCAGAAAAAGTGGCGGAACCAAAGATAATCAAAAGCGCCATCGTGGTCACCTTCAGCGCGCCTTTGACCGATTTGACAAGACCATCCCAAGACAATGAACGGTACAGTGCCGCCAAAAGGATGACCCCCAGGCATCCAAAGGCCGCGCTTTCTGAAGGGGTGGCGATGCCAAACATAATCACCAGGATCACACCGATCACGACTGATACCATTGGCAGGATGTCGACAAACAGCAGCTTTAATTTACGCATCCTGCTTGTCGGCTCCAGTTCATAACCTGGAGCCGCAGATGGGTCGTAAATTGCCATACAAAGGATCAGGATCGCGTAGAATATCGCGAGCAGGACGCCCGGCACAATGCCGGCAATCAGCAGGTCGCCAATGTCAAGTTCGGCCAATGTTGCGAGCAGTACAGCCAGGGCCGATGGCGGGATGAGCATCGCCAAACCACCCGTTCCTAGGATCGGGCCAATGGCCATATGCTTCTTGTAACCACGTTTTTCCATATCCGGCACCATGAGCGAGCCGAGCAGCGCGGTGGAGCCCATGGACGAACCCGACAGGGTTGCAAAAGCCGTACCGCCCGCGACGGTGACAAACGACAGGCGGGCGGGCAGCTTACCCATCAGGCTGTCGACGGCACTGAACATGCGTGTGGCCAATCCGGTGAAGAAGAAAATCTCTCCCATCAGCAGGAACATGGGAACCGGCATTAAATTGAAACTGGTTATCGTTGGTATGGCATTGTTGGAGAGCTGCCCGATACCCCGCGACATCTGGGCATAAATATCCCCGCGACCGCCCATGAAATACGTGGCGCCAATGACATTGGCGGCCAAAAAGGCCAATGCCACCGGCACGCCGATCGACATGAAAAACAGGATCATGCCAAGCAGAAAAAGCAGCGCCTCATACCATTCCATCGGGCAATTCTTTCTGAGGTTGAATATTCATTTCGATGGGGGAGGATGTCATTCGTGCACACCGGCCTCACCGGTGTGCAGCGTTTCCTGACCAAAAACAAAGCGCGCAAACTGTGCGGCCATAAGTCCAAACCCGATTGGCATTGCGCCAAGCAGCAAATATTTGGGCATGTCCAGGCTGCGCATCTCCGCATCGCCAAACTCCCAAGCCCGGAAAGTGGATTTAAACGTGTACCACACGAACACCAGGCAGATGATGACGCAAAGGGCTGACACCGCGCGGCTGAACTTGCGTTGTAAGCTGCGTGGTAGGGCAGCGGTGACAAGCTCAATAAAAACGTGGCCACGGTGACGAACAAGCCAGGGTGATGCAGCCATGACGATGTAAAGCAGTCCGAACTCCGCGAAGGTGAAGATATGGCTCGACCATGCGCCTGACACGTTAAACGTACGGGCAAGGGCGCTGACAACTATTCCAACCATGATTGCCACGAGATAGACCCCGGCAATAATTGCCAGAAAATCACAAACCCGATCAACGAGCCTCATCATGCTGATTAACCTTATAAAAAACCCCACCGTGCCAGTGCACGGTGGGGTCGATATTTTGACTATTCGCCTGCGTAGTGTTTGCGCAGTGCCTTGTAGGTTTCTGCGCCTTTGCCACCGCCGTCAATGCGCTCAAACATGCGCGCCCAAGCGGCATCATCGGCCATTTTCACGTAGGTTTTGCCAGCCTCATCAGACAGGCTCACAAATTTCATGCCACCGTCAGCCAATACTTTTTCGTCGACGCCGACATCGGCCTGACGGTCCTTATAGGATTTTGCTTCCCATTCGATAATGACATCGGAGATGAGCTTTCTTGATTCTGCAGACAATGCATCCCAGGCTTCAGCATTAAAGATCACACCGAGGTCGGTATTGTAGAATTTTGGATCCACCCGGTACTTCAGGAATTCGTTCCATTTCAATTGCGGGATACCAATTTGCGTCCAGGCGGCGGCGTCAACAACGCCTTTTTCCAAAGCCGAATAGACCTCTGTTGCCGGCATGGATGATGTTGTGGCGTTTAATGCCTCAAAGAAAGCATGATAGATCGGATTGTCGCGCAGCTTTACGCCGGTCAGATCGAGAATGCCGTTGGCGTCGAATTTTGGTTCGGAATTCATATAGATATGGAATTGAACACCACCATCTATCCAACCCAGGTGGCGTACGCCAAAACGATCCTGGTGTGCTTTATCCATGAGGGCTGCGCCACCATTTGCGCGGGCTTCCATGGGTGAAACACGCGATGCCACCATGGCGTCGATTTCAGGAACGTTTTTACCGTAAAAACTACCGGGTGTGTGAACCATGTCGACAACTCCGTCGCGAACCGCAGCGGGTTGCTGGAACATTCCGATGGCTTCCGGGCCGCCACGCACTTCAATTTGAACAATGCCTTTGCCGCGTGCGTTGATATCATCCACCATCGCCAGGAAGGTTTTGGTATAAACCAGGAAGGGGGGGAATGCGTGAACGGCGCTGACGCGATCTTCGGCCTGAGCGGATGAGGGCGCAAATGAAGGTGCCATGGCAATTGCAATGCCCGCTACCGCAAGTGTGTATGTGGCTTTTTTCATAAGCCGTTTAAAAAGTGTCATTTAATTTCTCCCTTGTTAATCCATTAAACGCTTGCGCCGTCACACGCTTCCCATTCCCCCAAATGAAATAGCTTGCGCAGGTCTATTACATGCGTTTGCATATATTAGACCTTGACGGGCGGTTATTTGCAACCAAAAGATTAAAAACAAACGGGTGCTTACGATTAATGTCAGGCAATATCCGGTTTTTGGAGGTGAAGCCCATGGAAATTGCGGTGCTGGGCGGCGGCAATGGCTCAACGGCAGCGGCTGTTGATTTGACCGAACAGGGGCATAATATTCGTTTTTGGCGACGGAACAGTGCGGCGCAAGCTGCGCTGCAAAACAAAGACAATACAATTTATTTAAGAGATTTTGCCGGCACCCGCCCGATACAAATAGACGTGGTCACTGCTGATATAAAGGAGGCGTTAGAGGGTGCCCAGCTGATCGTGTGCCCAACGCCTGCAACAGCGCAGGAGGATATCGCGCGGGCAATGGCGCCGCATTTATCCGGCGGACAGGTCGTGTTTTTGCCACCGGGCAGCTTCGGCGGTTGGGTGATGGGTGATATCGTGCGCAAAATTGGAAACCTGGCCAATGTTTCCTGGGTAGAAGCGGGTACATTGCCGTATCTGACTCGGCTCCATGGTGCCGACACAATTGCCATAACCACACGGGCAACCCGGCTGCCCAGCGGTGTTTACCCACTTAGAAATGCGGATTACGCCCACAATATATTAGCCCAAGCCTATCCATCCGTTGAGCCTGCGGGGGATGCCTTATCGGGTGCCCTGATGAACGCGGGCCCCATTATTCACCCCCCGCTTATCACGATGAATGCCGGTCCAATCGAACATTTTGACCATTGGGATATTCATAACGAAGGTACACAACCTTCAATCCGACGTGTTACAACACGGCTTGATGGAGAGAGGATCGCCGTGCGTGAGGCACTTGGATATGGCGCGCCTCATTTTCCTCTGGCAGACCATTACGATAACGACGCCGATGAATGGATGTACGGGAATGCCGCCCATGAAAAACTGACGGACAGTGGTGACTGGCGCGAAAATCTTGTTCTGACAGAACATCGCTACATGCGTGAAGACATCGCCGTGGGGTTGGCGCTTTTGGTGTCAATCGCGGACTGGGCCGGGGTTCCGACGCCAACCGCAACGGGATTGCTCGCGCTAGGCTCCGCGATCTGTGATGATGACTTTCGTCAATCAGGCCGCACGCTGGAAAACCTTGGTGTCGCAGGTTTGGGTGCCTCGCAATTTCAAGCCAGGCTAAGGGCCGGGCTAGGGGAAGGTGTCTAGGATGGGTTGCAAAGAGATTGTTGCCGCCGTCGGTGCGGGACGTATGGGCAGAGGCATTGCGATTGCGTTTGCCTTTTCCGGCCATGAAGTCAGATTGATTGATGCAAAGCCCCGAACGGCGGTTGAGTTTGAAGCACTCAGAACAGCCGCGTCATCGGAAATCCAATCTGCCCTGTCGCTGCTGGCGGGTTTTGGATTACTCGATAACAGCGAAGTCGAAACCGTGGCAGCCCGCGTGAGGTATTTTCCGCTTGATGACATGGGCAATGCACTCACCTCTGTTCCAGTCATCTTTGAAGGCGTTCCCGAAACGCTGGAGGCAAAGCGATCTGCTTTTGAACTGGTTTCAATATATGCCGGTTCAGATGCCATCGTCGCATCGACCACGTCGACGATCCTGTCGAATGACCTGCAAGGTTTTGTTTCCAACCCGGAACGTTATTTAAACGCCCACTGGCTCAACCCTGCCTATCTCGTTCCCTTGGTTGAATTGTCACCCGGCGGTCAAACCGATCCACAGGTAACCGAAAAACTTAAGGGGTTGCTTGAACGCATTGGCAAGGTGCCGGTGATCTGCGCCGCCAGCCCCGGTTATATTGTGCCCCGCATTCAGGCGTTGGCGATGAATGAGGCGGCGCGGCTGGTTGAGGAAGGTGTCGCCAGTGCGGAGGATATCGACAAGGCGACAAAATACGGATTTGGATTCCGTTTTGCTGTTCTTGGCTTGCTGGAGTTCATTGATTGGGGCGGCGGCGATATCCTGTATTATGCGAGCCAGTATATGGCCAATTCGACGGGGCAGGATCGTTTCGAAGCGCCCGACATTATTAAAGAAAATATGGCAGGTGGGCGTAACGGTTTGCGTGACGGTGAAGGTTTTATGATCTACGAGGGGATGGATGTGCCCGCCTACCAGAAACAGCGGATCGGTGCTTTCGCTGAGATGTTGCGGCATTTGGATAAAGTGCCGGTGAAAGGATAACGAAAGTTACTCCACCGACTGCTTGTTATTGGGCCAGTCCGGCAAGACGCCCGAGTACGACCGCGCTTAACAACCCATTGCCCGACAGGTAGCCAGAATCTCCGGTGCCGGATACCCCACAGGCAGCACCGCCACCTGCAAACAGGCCGGGGATTGCTGTTCCACCTGTGTCCAATACTCTGGCGTTGTCATCTGTACGCAGCCCCCCTTGAGTGTGAAAAAGGGCTCCGGTGACCCGCACTCCAAAGAAGGGCGCGGAAAGAGGTGTTGACGGAAATGTCCGCCCAAACACGTCAGGCTGACCTCTGGGAATGTCTGCAAGGGTCGTTGCGAGTTCTGATTCAGGCAAGCTGAGACTTCGGGCAAGGCCTTCGATTGTGTCACCTTTATGAATGGCCCCTGCGGCTTCGGCGTTTTTGAAATCTTCAAACTGTCGTGCAATTGCAGCAATGCGGGAATCGAATATTGCGTAGGCAATGCCCTGAGGTTGTGACAGCACCGCGCGGGCGGCTTCTGAATATCCTTGCGCTTCGTTCCAGAACCGTTCGCCCCCGTTGTTCACCTGAAACCCACCCTCCGTCATTGTGGCCCATGTGATGAGAATGCCGTGGGGGTGCGCAACATTGCCATGGCCCTGATAGGCTTCAAGGTGGCGCAGGTCCGCTTCCAAAGCTCGTCCCCAATGGATAGCCTCGCCGCGATTGCCATCGTGGCCAAACCAGACGGCATCCTTGATTTCCGGTGTCAGTTCTTCAACCAGATCACGGTTACCGCCAAATCCGTTGCAGGCCAAAATGAGCTTATGGCACCCGATATGCTCAAAGTAAGTATCCGGTGTCGTCACTGCCGCGCCGCAAACTCGGTCATTATCGCGGTATAGAATTTGGGCCCGACGGTTGCAGATAATATCAATACTCGCGGCCTCGCACGCCCCGCGCAGTGCATCAATCAACTCGCCACCGGAACGTGTGGGGAGGCCGTGCATTCTGCGCCGTGAATGGCCGGGATAGTCGAAATTGGTCACAACGGACAATGGCAAACCATGTTTAGCCACCAGCCAATCGATAACATCTGCTGCATTCCCGGTTAGTACGTCTACCAACGCCTGTTCGTTTTCACCCTTGGCTTTTGACTGGATGTCTTTCGTAAACAGCTCTGCTGTATCTTCAATGCCGGCTTTTCGCTGGAATGACGTGCCTGCCGCCGGTATGAGCCCGGCTGAAAGGGCCGTTGATCCGCTAGGCGTTGGGTCCGCTTCAATGACGAGGACCTGCTGTCCGGCCTCTTGTGCAGAAAGAGCGGCGACCAGACCGCACGCCCCCGCGCCGATGATGAGCGTCTCAACACTCAGGTCATAATGATCCGGCGGAGGCCTGACATCAATCGGCAGAGTTTGGGTCATAACGGCCCCCCAGTTCCAACATCTGCGGTGTGCCAATCACGTTGTTCAACCCGCCAAAGTCGAACATTCGGTCGCGAAAGGGCGCGGTTGTCCCATGTTCGACAAGGCTTTGATAATAATCCCGCCCGGCGTGGGCCAAAGCCCGTACGATTCCGCCTGGAAAAATCGCAATTGAAAACCCTTTGTCCTCAAGCTCCTGCGCGCTGCTGACAGGGGTTTTGCCACCTTCAACCATGTTTGCAAGCAATGGGATACGGCCCGCAAACCGCGTGGTGATCGCCGCCATATCAGCTTCAGACTTTGGCGCTTCGATGAACAATACGTCGGCCCCGGCGTCCAGATAGGCCCCGGCACGGTCAAGCGCCGCTTCCAATCCGTCTACGGCGATGGCGTCGGTGCGGGCGATGATAAGAGTGTCGTCGGAGCGCCGTGCGTCAGCCATCGCGGCAATCTTGCCTGACATTTCGGCCTTGGAAATCAGCGATTTATTGGACAGGTGTCCGCAACGTTTGGGATAGGTCTGATCTTCAACCTGCAGTGCAGAAGCGCCTGCGCGTTCGTAAAGGCGCATGGTGCGTTGGGCGTTCAAAGCATTTCCAAACCCGGTATCGGCATCAATGATCACCGGCAGATCAATTCGGTCGGCGATCAGGGTCATGGTGTCAGCCATCTCACTGACCGAACTTAATCCGATGTCAGGCCGACCGAGTTTCGTATAAGCGACCGCCGCACCGCTGAGATACAGGGCTTCAAACCCCGCATCTTGGGCCAGGAGAGCCGTTAATCCGTCATAAATTCCAGGTGCAAGAAGAATACGGGGGTCGGACAGCCGGGCTTTGAGGGTCATACCGCTACCTCCAGCCATGATTGGGTTTCACTACAGCTCATCTGGTGTGTGACGGTTGCCAGCGACAGAAGTGTTGCATCGTGAACATCGTCACGAAAAGCGGCACAACCGTCGGTCAACATGATCGTATCAATGTTGCGCAAATGGGCGTCGCGCAATGTGGAAGCCACACCACCGTTGGTCACGATGCCACCGACAATGAGTGTCTCGATGTCCCTAGCGCGCAGAATATATTCAAGCCGGGTCTGGTAGAAGGCCGAATAGGCCACTTTTTCGATCACAAAATCGGCGGGGTGCAAGGTTTCGACCAAAGTATGGCCAAAGCTGCCCGGTTCAAAATCGCCCTTTGCCAAAAACGGGCGCAACTGTTTGAGATGGGATGCAATCAGCGGTTCACCATCCGGGCCCGGTACCAGCGTGAATTGGGCCGAGATATACAGGCCGCCTTTGGCACGCAGGGCGGTTACAATCGGCGCTATCCGAACCGGCAGGGCGGCAATCGATGCCGCGCCCTGTCCCGCACGCCCGTAAGCGCCCTTGGGGTGGATAAAATCATTTTGCAGATCAATCGTTAAAAGTGCCGTTTTTGATGGTTGCCAGTTGGATGGTTTGCTCATGAACCCCCCTTTGTTTTCTCAACGATAGTATTCCCAAGGTGATCCACGCGCCCTTGAAGGCCGGGTTCGATCAAGACTGTCGTATCAGGTTGTTCCAGAATGGCAGGGCCTTTGATGATCGTATCGACAGGCAGCTCCAGACGGTCATATATGGCCGTGTCAAACCAGGCATCACCAAAATGAACTTTGCGCGTGTGTTTGGGTTTAGCTGGATTGGTATTTTTGGGCGCTAACGTCGTTAGGTCAAACTTCGGGCGCTTTCCCGTAATGGCGCTTCGTAAATTCAGGATGCGGCGGATGCCATTGGGCAGAAGTCTTCCAAACGTCTGCGCATAAACCTCGTCAAATGCCTCGGCGATCTGATCTCGAGTTGGAGGTCGGGCGCGTCCGTCCTTCACAGCCACCGGGATTGGTACAGACAATGTATGGGTTTGCCCAATATACGCCATATCAAGTTCAAAGGTGGTCTCGCGGGCATCGAATTTTGTCTTTGCCGCGTCCAGCATGGCCAGACCATCGTCGATGTGACCTTGCATGATGTCGCAAAGATGATCGGCATCAAGCGCGCTGAGCAGGACGTTGACGGTGCGTACAAAATCCTGCCGCATGTCCGCGATAACGCTGCCCAAAGCCGATGTGACACCGGGGTAGCGGGGGATGACGGCGCGCGCGATCCCGACTTCGGCGAGCATGGCACCGGCGTGTAGCGCACCACCGCCACCAAACGGCATGAATGCGAACCGTTTCGGGTCAAACCCGCGCTCGACGCTGACAAGACGCAATGCCCCTGCCATGCGCGAATTGGCCACCCGAAGGATGGCTTCAGCTGCCTCTATACGGCTCAAACCAAGGGGCGTACCCACATGGGCCTCTATCGCCCGCCCCGCCGCTTCAACGTCAAGACGCTCCAGTTTGCCGCCAATCGGGTTTTCCGGGTCAATGCGTCCCAGCACGATATTTGCATCCGTCACGGTTGGGCGATCATTGCCAAACCCGTAGGCCACGGGGCCGGGATCAGACCCGGCACTTTGCGGGCCGATGTTGAGCAAACCGCCTTTATCCACCCATGCGATGGACCCGCCACCGGCGCCAATAGTAGTAATTTCAATCATCGGTGTTCGCACCACCATGCCGAAATCAATCGACGTTTGCGGTGCAAGCATCGATTTGCCTTCGGCGATCAATGAAACATCAAAACTGGTGCCGCCCATGTCCCCCGTGATGACATTGTCGTAACCGGCAGAACCCGCAATATAGGCCGCGGCGATCACGCCAGCGGCGGGGCCGGACAGGGCCGTGCGCACGGGCAGGTGACAGGCGGTTTGTGCGTCCATGACGCCGCCATTGGATTGAACGACCATGAACTCGCCATCAAACCCACCTTTGGTAAGTGCATCTTCCAGGCGGCCCAGATAACCTGAGATTTCGGGCTGGAGATAGGCATTTAACGCGGTGGTGGAGAACCGTTCAAATTCACGGATTTCCGGTAGAATTTCCGACGAGCAGGAAACGTGTTCATCAGGCCAGATGTCGCGCACGGCCTTGACGGCAAGGTCTTCGTTTTCGGTGTTGGCGTAGGCATTTGCAAAAAGGATCGCAACCGCAGCGCAACCTTCTTCACGCAGTTGTTCCGCCGCCTTGCGCACCGCATCCAAATCTACAGCCGTGCGTATTGAGCCGTCCGCCAATGTCCGTTCCGGTACTTCCAGGCGGTCACGCCGGTCGACAATTGGTTCGAATTCGCCGCGCAGCCCCCATGTTCGTGGCCTGTCCCTGCGCCGCATTTCAAGTACGTCGCGCAGGCCCTGCGTACAGATCACGCCGATGCGCGCGCCTTTGCGTTCCAGCAGAGCGTTTGTTCCAGCGGTTGTGCCATGAACGACAACCGCAATGTCGCCCATATCGGGTACAAGACCCGTAATACTGGCAAGGAAACCTGAGGATTGATCGGGCCGCGATGTGGGCACTTTGCCAACATGCGCCGTGCCGTCCGTTTCATTCAAAACAAAGATGTCGGTGAACGTACCGCCAACATCGACACCAACCATATATTTACTCATAAGGCGACCCCACGCCAGCCCGAGCCATAGGTCATGTCAGCCTGTTCAGCACTGATCAGATCACGGGCAACATCGAGGGCGATGGCCGATGTATCGCGCGCTTCAACCGGGCCATAACCGCCGCCACCGGGTGTCTCCAGTCGCACGGCTTCCCCCTGTTTCAACAGGATGCCCCGCATCTTGGAACTGAGGGGTGGATGTGACCAGGCACCATCGTTTTCATAGGAAAATACGTTCATTGCGGCCTCTTGTCCTTCCGCGATGCCTTTGGGCGCAAAACGGCCACGTTCTCCAAACAGGAAGGCTTCTGCGCCATTTTCCTCCAGCACTTCAATTTCATAGACCGCGCCCAAGCCGCCACGGCGCCGGCCCGGCCCGGCGCTGTCGGGGCGGAGCGCCCAAGTGCGGAACATGACGGGATAGGCGGCTTCCAGGATTTCCATCGGGGGGATTGTCGCGGTTGAGATCGGCGCGTTGCCGTGGTTCAACCCGTCGCTTTCAATGGAGGCCCCATGCCCGCCGCCATAAAAGCTGAACATCACCCAAGGCTGCCCGTTGCTGCGTTTGCCCGCAATGGAAAGGGCGTTGATCGTGCCATAGGCATTGGCGACGATCCGGTCCGGAACGGCTTGTGCGAAGGTCGAAAAAATTACATCGATCATGCGCAGGATTGTTTCTGTATAGCCGCCCGTGGGGGCCGGAAACTCCGCAGATAAAACCGAATCTTCCGGCACAATCACTTCAATCGGCCGCATCACACCGGCGTTGGCGGGCAGCAACGGGAAAATGTGTTTGACGGCGACATAGGCCGTGGCCACCGTTGTCGGTAGCGCGATATTGACCGGGCCTGCACATTGCGGCGCTGAGCCGGTGAAATCCAGCACCATCCGGTCGCCCTTGATCGACAGTTTGACGTTGATCGCCAAAGGCTCATCGACAATGCCGTCATTATCGAGAAAATCCCGGGCCTCCCATGTCCCGTCGGGCAAAGAGCTGAGCTCGGAACGCATCAGGGTTTCGGCGCGATCCCCGAGCGCGTCGAGAGCCGCTGAAATCGTGCCGTCCCCGTATTCATCCAGTAACTCATCCATACGCCGCTGGCCGAGATCAAGCGCACCGAGTTGACCATTGAGATCACCCATCGCCGACTGGGGCAGGCGGGTGTTGCGCAATAAAATGTCGATGATGTCCTGATTGACCACCCCGGCGCGTGCCAGCCGTACCGGGGGTAAAACAAAGGCTTCCTGAAAGACGTCCGTTGCGGCGGGGTTGTAATTGCCGGGAACCGCACCACCCACATCATGCCAATGGCCCACCGATGCTAAATAACAAAACAGCTTTCCGTTCCGAAAATAAGGTCGCACCAAACGCATGTCGCTCAGGTGGGTGCCGCCGATATGGGCGTCGTTGAAAATAAAGATATCGCCGTCGGCCAGATCGCCGTCTTTGGCCGCTTTTTCGATAACCGCCTGCACCGCAAACGACATGACCCCAACAAATATCGGCAGGCCGGATTTACCCTGCACCAGTGTCCCACCGGATTGGGCGTGATAGAGGCCGTGGCTCGCGTCATGCGCCTCTGCAATTATCGGGTTAAAGGCGGCACGAAACAGTGTAGCGTCCATTTCATCGGCAATCTGTTCCATCCGACCGGCGAGGACGGACAGGGTAATCGAATCAATAGTGCTCATGTATTCGCTTTCGTTTCAGCGATGTCGTTCCAGACATCTTGGCGTGTTAATTTTCCACCAACCACTTCAAAGCGATCAATAAAGCGAATGTTTTCAAAGTCTGTTCCGTCCGGCCATTTTCCTGACAGGGTGCCACGGGCGTAGACTACGGCAGCGGCACCTTCACTTTGCATCGCCTCAATGCCTTCGTATGTCTTCTTGACGAACTGGTAGCGCGGGGCAGCCCACTCGACTAATTCAGACAGTTTTGTCATCGGGGCAGAGCCTGGAAACTGCATTGTGAAATCATCGCTGAGCAAGTCCTGCGCCTGATCAAGCTCGCGCGCTTCCATTGCTGTCAAAAAGCGTGTCACAAGTTTGGCGGGGTCAGGCAACGATGGGGCTGGCGTTTTGGGGCCACGCCCGCGGTAATATGCGTCAGGCTTCATCTCGTGGATCATAACGACAATGCCATCGGGCTGCGCAGGCACGATGAATCGCACGGCATCTGTCAGCGCTTCGCCCAGTCGGCGCTTGTCATCACCCGTGTAGCCTTCAATGAGGTGAAGCTCCAGGACCGGCATATCAATTATTCCCCAAATTTATTCTATCTCAACGAAATGTTGAGTTGCCCGTATTGATTGATCAGCCAGCTTGCATGGCTGCTTGCTTAGGCTACTATCTTATTGACGTAAGTAAAGGAGATTGCGGTTGGCAGGGGACGGTAAAGCACTCACATTGCTGGATAAGCTATGGAATGCCCATGAAATATACCGCAGCGAAGATGGCGCATCGCTGCTTTGGGTGGATCGACATCTGGTCCACGAAGGTTCACACCACGCGTTTGCTAAACTCAAGGTACGGGGTGCTCCGGTGTCAGAGCCGAATCTAACGTTTGGAGTGGTTGACCATTACGCGCCGACGCGTCGCGGCAGCTTGAGCATCGGCAAGAACGAAGACCCAAGCATCGCGCGTATGATCCAGACTTTGCGTGACAATGCAAATGCCAATAATTTGCGCCTGTTTGATCTAAACGACAAAGATCAGGGAATCGTGCATGTGATCGGACCGGAACAGGGGCTGACCCTGCCGGGCCTGCTGGTTAATTGTGGAGATAGTCACACGTCAACCCATGGCGCATTCGGCGCTTTGGCTTTTGGAATTGGCGCTACCGAAGTGTTCCACGTATTGGCCAGTCAGACGATCTGGCAGCGCAAGCCCGAAGCCATGAGAATTTCGATAGATGGTGATCTGGGTCTTGGGGTAAGTGCAAAGGACATTGCCCTTAACTGGATTGCAAGGCTTGGATCCGGAGGGGCACAGGGTCACGCGGTTGAATATGCGGGAAGCACCGTGCGTGCGCTGACTATGGAAGGCCGTATGACACTGTGTAACATGACCATAGAAGGGGGTGGACGGTTTGGCATGATCGCGCCGGATCAGACAACGTTTGATTATGTCCAAGGACGCCCGTTTGCCCCAAGGGGAGATGCATGGGACCGGGCCCTTGAAGATTGGGCTCGACTGGTCTCGGATCAAGAGGCCGTCTTTTCCAAAGATATTCGAATTGCAGCAGAAGAAATTGCGCCAACTGTCACTTGGGGTACAAGCCCGGAACAGGCGATTCCCGTGAACAGCGCTGTTCCTGATCCCGCTCATATGCTTCAAGATGCGGCTGCGGCGACAGCAGACTCATTATCTTATATGGGGTTGAAAGCCGGTGTTCCTCTGGAGGGAACGCGGGTGGATCGGGTGTTTATCGGGTCCTGCACAAATGGCCGTATCGAAGATTTGCGTGCCGCCGCCGCCGTTCTATCGGGCCGCAAGGCAAAGATACCCGGTCTTGTCTCACCGGGATCAACTCAGATCAAAGCGCAATGCGAGCAAGAAGGATTGGCGAAAATATTCACGGATGCCGGCTTGACCTGGGTAGAGTCCGGTTGTTCGATGTGTGTAGGTATGAACGGGGATTTGGTTCAACCGAGGCAGCGTTGCGCGTCATCGACAAATCGAAATTTTCGCGGACGGCAGGGGCGCGATGCCCGCACCCATTTGATGTCTCCAGCCATGGTAGCGGCTGCGGCGGTTACCGGGACGATCACCGATGTGCGACCATTGCTGGAAGGACGTGACATCTGATGGCGGGTTGGACACAACATAGCGGGCACGCCTTGATTCTGGATATTGACAATATCGACACGGACCAATTGATTCCGGCGCGCTTCATGTCCGTTCCGCGCAGTGACGGGTATGGCGAATACCTCCTTCACGACATGCGCCGGGATAAAACCGGTGCGCTTCGTTCTGATTTTCCGCTTAATCAGTCACCATCCGCGACGGTTTTGGTCAGTGGCCGCAACTTCGGAACAGGGTCGTCGCGCGAAGCCGCGGTATATGCTCTGGTTGACGCGGGCATTTGCACCGTGATCGCCCCAAGTTTCGCCGATATCTTTGCGGGTAATGCGGTAAACAACGGGTTGCTGCCCGCCTGTTTATCGACCGATGACATCGTGCTTCTTTGTCAAGCGTTACAGAGTGCTGACGGGAGGATTGAAATCTCATTAGCATCGAACGAATTAAAATGTGGACTTCATACCTTCTCCTTTGAGCTGGATGACACATGGCGCACAAAGCTCCGCAATGGTTGGGATGATATCGATCTGACGGTGAAATATAGTGATGAGATTGAGTCTTATCGGTCTGCTCGAAAAAGCACCGCCCCCTGGGCATGGGCACGTTAAGTAGTTGAATTACCGCATGAAGGAAATGGCTGGCCTGCCAGAGGCGACGCAAAACAAAGCACCGCATAATGGCGAAGGTCTATTCTGATTTACTGCCTGTTTGATGAATAGGATAATGTATCGCCACAATCATAATCTTCATGATACCGTGACCAACATTGGTCCGAGAATTCCTAAGATGCATATTCTCACAACGCTCGTGGCGACGGGCGCCAAGCAAGTGTCAACGTTGACACAATCTTGTGCAATATATATGCATTTACATATAAAATGTGGAGTGTTTTGTGGCCGAACGATCATTTATAAAAGAGGTTGAGAAACTACGACTGGGTGTGGGCGAAACCTTTCACGGCGAAGGCATTTTGGCTATTACAAAGGCTCTTCTTGAAAACGGTGTTGGGTATGTAGGCGGTTATCAGGGGTCACCGATAAGCCATTTGATGGATGTGCTTGCTGATGCTCAGGATATATTGTGCGAGCTCGGCGTTCACTTTGAAGCAAGCGCTTCGGAGGCTACCGCCGCCGCCATGCTCGCGGCATCTGTTCACTATCCCATACGGGGTGCTGTGACATTTAAATCGACTGTTGGTACCAATGTGGCTTCCGATGCGCTGGCTAATCTTTCGTCTGGTGGAGTAACCGGTGGGGCACTCGTCATCGTCGGGGAAGACTATGGCGAGGGTTCCTCCATTATGCAGGAGAGAAGCCATGCTTTTGCAATGAAAAGCCAGATATGGTTGCTTGATCCGCGACCGAATTTATCATCCATTGTTAAATCTGTCGGGGATGGATTTGCGCTGTCAGAAGCATCCAACAGCCCCGTCATGATGCAAATGCGTATCAAGTCCTGTCATATGCTAGGCGAGTTTACTGCCAAGGATAACATCGCCCCGGCAACCACGGTGAAAGATGCATTGGAATCACCCAGACGCGACATTGACCGTATAGTGCTCCCGCCTGCGTCGTTTTTACATGAACAAGAAAAAGTCACCAAACGTCGACCTGCCGCCGTCGACTATATTCGTGAAAACCAACTGAATGAATTTTTTGGCCCTGCGAGTTCTAAACACAAGATTGGCTTGGTATGTCAGGGCGGCTTGTACAACACCGTTATCCGCGCCTTGCAGCGGTTAGGGCTCAGTGACCTCTATGGGGAAACAGATGTCCCTCTTTATGTGTTGAACGTGACCTATCCGTTGGTCGATGAAGAATTCCTCGCCTTTGCTGCCGATAAAGATAGCATTCTCGTGATTGAAGAAGGTCATCCTGATTACATCGAACAGGAACTGCGAGCCATGTTGCACAAGAGCGGTTCTTTAACGACGCTTTATGGCAAGGACCCGTTTCCCCAAGCGGGAGAAATGACTGGGGGCGTTATGCTGGACGGTGTTACTGCGTTCTTGAAAAAAACTGCACCTGATGCTTTACCCGCCAAGGGACGTTCACCCAATAAGCCGGGTGTTGACATAAACCCTGACCTGGCCAAAACTGTGCCAAGCCGCCCACCATCATTTTGTATTGGCTGCCCGGAACGCCCGATATTTGCTGCGACCAAATTGGTAGAGAAAAAACTTGGCAAACACCACATAGCAAGCGATATCGGTTGCCATCTTTTTTCTATTAATGCGCCGTTTGATCTTGGTGCTACTACCATGGGATATGGGCTCGGCCCGGCATCGGCTTCCGCATTCAACAGTAAGGACGCCAATCGCCGCTCCATTTCATTTGTTGGTGATGGGGGTTTTTGGCACAACGGATTAACATCGTCGGTGGGTAACGCCGTTTTCAACGAAAACGACGGCGTAATCGTGATTGTAGACAACTATTATGCAGCGGCCACTGGCGGACAGGATATTCTGTCGTCGCGCGCTGACAACAAGTCGAAATCCACCAAGCATCCCATCAAAAAAGCAGTTGAGGGGGTGGGCGTGAAATGGGTTCGTCAAATCGACCACACCTATGATGTAGGCACAATGAAGGACACGCTCGAAGAAGCGCTGACAACGAAAGTAAAAGGACCGAAGGTCATCATCGCTTCCTCCGAGTGTATGTTGAATCGGGAAAGGCGAGAGAAGCCCCTCAAGAGTAAGGCAATCGTTGATGGTAAGCGCATCAAACGCACCCGATTTGGTGTGGATGAAGATGTTTGCACTGGTGATCACGCCTGCATTCGCCTTTCGGGTTGCCCCTCATTGTCAGTCAAACATCTGGACGATCCGCTGCGCGATGACCCGGTGGCGAGTATTGATCAGAATTGCGTTGGTTGCGGCAATTGCGGCGAGGTGGCAGACGCCGCCGTTCTATGCCCATCATTTTATCAAGCAGACATCATCAATAATCCGTCTCGACTTGACCGCTTCGTGAATAAATTACGCAGAGGGTTAATCTCCAAAGTACAAAACCGGCGCGATGCAAATCGCCTTGTTTTCCAAGAGATCAAGCGGTGAATATCAAATCTAATATGGCTGCTTATGAGGGTGAACCTGAATTAGCGGGCCTTGATACGGTGATTAAGCTGGCGGTTCTTGCAGTGGGTGGGCAAGGCGGCGGTGTGCTCTCCAACTGGATTGCCGAATTGGCAAAAAAGGGCAATTATGATGTTCAAACCACCTCCGTTGCCGGCGTTGCACAGCGCACGGGTGCGACAATTTATTATGTCGAAATGGCACCGAAGTCGGGTCTAAAACCTGTCTTCGCGCAAAGCCCCTCAGTGGGTGATCTGGACGTGCTGATCGCATCAGAGCTGATGGAAGCAGGACGCGCGGTCATGCGCGGATTCATCACACCAGACCGCACAACACTTATTGCATCTACTCATCGCATCATGGCAGTGAGTGAAAAGCAGATGCCGGGGGACGGGCTTGCCGATGGTAAACTGGTCGAGGCGGAACTTGCCAAAGCTGCTCTAAAATCCGTTTGCTTTGACATGGAAAGTATCGCTGTAGATGCGGGCACGGTCATATCAGCCAGCCTGTTTGGCGGTTTGGCGCGCAGTGGTGCCCTGCCGTTTGAAACATCACTTTATGAAGACGTTATTGAAGCATCGGGGCGCGGCGTTGAGCAGAGCCTTAAAGCCTTTCGCGCAACGCTGGTGTATGATGAGCAGGCCACTTTGCCTTCCAAGGAAAAGCCTGAAATCGTAATTGCAGGCCCAGAACATCTGATGGTCGAATGGAACTCGCTGGCTTCAAAAGCGGCTGCTTTTCCGCCGAGCTGTCGTTCGATGGTGGAATCTGGTTTGCAAAAGGTCGTTGACTTTCAAGACACCGATTATGGTCAGGAATATCTGGATCACTTGCAAACCTGGCTGTCAGCTGATGATGAAGCCCGTGACTTTCAATTGACGAGAACCGCTGCCAAATATATCGCCAATGCCATGTGTTATGATGACATTATTCGGGTGGCTGACTTGAAAACGCGACCAAGCCGCGAAAGACGGTTGCGAGACGAGCAGCAAGCCGACACGGAGGCCATCGTGCACGTGACGGAGTATTTTCACCCCCGCGCCGAAGAGTTTTGTAGCATTATGCCTGTTCGCATAGGGAAGTGGTTTGCGAAAACCCCATGGGCTTTGAGAATTGTAGACTGGCTTTTCAATAAGGGGAGACGGGTCAGGACTGACCGAATAACCGGGTTTATGATGTTGCGGGCCTTGTGTTTTATGAAGTCGAGGCGTCGTAAACTTCTACGACACGAAAATGAGAGGGCTCATCTTGAAAGGCTAGAACAGGCTGTGGAACAAGCCCTGCCAAATGACTATGCTTTGACGATAGAGATATTTTCGTGTCAGCGTTTGATCAAAGGCTATTCAGATACTCATACCCGTGGGCTATCCAAATTTGAAAAAGTTCTAAGCGCTTTACCTATGTTGGAAGCGCGTGTTGATGCGGCTGATTGGATTCGCCGCTTGCGTGAATTGGCATTGAAAGATGAAGATGGCTCAGGTTTGGAAGGCGGATTGAAAACCATCGCCAGTATTTCAAGTTCAGAAGCAACACAAGGCCGTCAATCTTGAACTTGAAGTGGTTGGGCAGGACGGCATCTGGCGCTGTTATGAGTGAATTAACCGCACAGACCGTTTGGGAAAAATTTTCTAAATGCGTTATGGCTTTCCCTGACCGTCCGTTGCTTCATACACTGCTGGAAACAGCCGGTATCTATAATATCCAGGCTGGTTATCTGACGTATCAACAGGTATTTGTGGAAGCGGAAAATCTGGCAAATGCTTTACAAGATGCTGGCTTTGGAACAGGGCATCGTATCATGGTGCTTCTTGAGAACCGACCAGTTTTTTTTGTGTGGTTTTTGGCGATCAACCGAATTGGTGCTTCGATCGTTCCGATCAACCCTGATTTGCGGTAGGCCGAGCTGGCCTATATTTGCGGCCACTGCGAGCCGATTTTGATGAAAAAGTCGGCCTTAAAGTAATCACCATTGGCTGATTCAGTTTGCCCATTGATTTGGGAGATTGATGCGATGCTGGGACCACGCCAGGAATTTCAATCGGCTTTGTTTTACGAGTTCAATCTCGAAGACCACGTGCCTGATGATCATCTATTGCGGTCAATTGACCGGTTTGTTGATCTTGGCGATATGCGGTCGCACCTGCGCCCATTTTACAGCGACATTGGCCGCCCTTCGGTTGATCCTGAACTGATGATCCGCATGTTGCTGGTCGGATACATCATGGGCATCCGATCTGAGCGACGGTTGTGCGATGAGGTCCATGTGAATCTTGCCTACAGATGGTTCTGCCGTCTTGATCTAGGCGACCCCGTGCCTGATCAATCGACCTTTTCCAAGAACCGCCATGGCCGGTTTCGAGAGAGCGATCTGTTCCGGCAATTGTTTGAGAGCGTTGTTACTCGTTGCATTGCTGAAGGTTTAGTTGGTGGAGAGGTGTTTGCGACTGATGCCAGCATTATTCGGGCAGATGCCAACAAGCAGAAATCGACACCAAAGGAGGAATGGGACGCATCATCACTCGATCCAGCAACTGTGCCTCGGGCTGTGAAGGAATATCTAGAGGTGCTGGATGACGCAGCATTCGGTGCCGCCAGTGAGGTCGAACCTAAGTTCACTTCACGTTCTGACCCTGCTTCCCAATGGACCGGTGCGCTCAAGGGCCCAGCTTTCTTCGCTTACTCAGACAATTACCTGATCGACACAGATCACGCGATTATCGTGGATGTGGAAGCCAGCCGTTCAATTAGACAGGCCGAGGTTGGTTCTACACGCACCATGATCGTACGAACGCGGGAAACGTTTGACCTCTACCCCGAGATACTGGTCGCCGACACAGCTTATGGTTCCGCAGAAAACCTCAACTGGTTGGTCAACAAAGAAGGTATCCTGCCGCATATTCCAATCATCGATAAGTCGCGACGCAAGGACGGCACTTTTGAGAAAAGCGAGTTTGTCTACGACCACGAAAAGGACGCTTATATTTGTCCGATCGGATTACCGCTGCGTCCAACCCAACGGGCTTACCGGAATCGAAAATCTCCTGTAGCGGCGGACAATACGATCCGTTACCGCGCCAGCAAATATGATTGCCAGGAATGCCTGCTGAAGAAATATTGCTGCCCCAACCAACCCGTCCGCAATGTCGGCCGCCACATTTATGAAGGTGCTCGTGATTTGGCCCGCGAGCTCTCGCTGACCGACGCTTATGTCGATTCACAACGACGGCGAAAAAAGGTCGAAATGCTGTTTGCCCACCTCAAACGCATCATGAAACTCGACCGACTGCGCCTGCGGGGACCAAACGGAGCCAAAGATGAATTCCTTCTCGCAGCAACAGCACAAAACCTCAGAAAACTAGCCAAGTTGATCCCGCAACCGGTGTGAAACCGGATCGGGAGACGCTCGATCAAACTCCAAAGCCGACTAAAACAAAGCCTTTTTCATCAAAATCAGCCCTCACTGATTGTTGCGCTGGAAGCACTGTGCGACGGGCTTCAAACGGCTACGGCTGCCCATTTTCGGGTGTCGGCTAAATTCGTCAATGACATTGTGAAGTTACACAAGGAAACCGGAAGCCTTGATCCCAAACCACAGGGTCGCGAACCGGGGCATGGCAAGCTAGAACCCTATAAAGATTGGCTTTTGGCCCAAATTGATCAGCAAGGTGATGTCACTCTGGATCAATTAGCCCGCCGGTTGAAAGAGGAGCATGACGTTGATGTACATCGCTGGTCGGTGTGCCGGTTACTTCACAAGGTAAACCTGTCGCATAAAAAAAGACCCTTTATGCCAAAGAACAGCAGCGCGCGGATGTAAAACAGGCTCGACATGTGTGGATGAGCAAACGTCTTGCTTTCCTGAACAGAGCCTATGAAAGGCTCGTGTTCATTGATGAAACCTCCACCAATACCAAACTCACCAAACAAACGGGATGGGCACCGGTTGGGCAGCGCCTTTTGGATCATGCTCCATTTGGCCATTGGCAAACCCAGACCTTCATTGCGGGTTTGAGATGCCACGGCTTGACAGCACCCTGGGTGTTGGACGGACCCATGAACCGGGAAACGTTTGATTGTTATATTGAGACCCAGCTCGCACCAACTTTAAGGAGGGGCGATATTGTCATCCTCGACAATGTCGCATTCCACAAAAGTTCCAAGGCAGCCCAGGCCCTTAAGGATGTTGGTGCATGGTTCTTGTTCGTGCCGCCCTATTCGCCGGATCTGAACCCAATCGAGATGGCTTTTTCAAAACTCAAAGCCCTCCTGCGAAAGGCATGTGCCAGAACATATGATGAGGTCTGGAAATCAATCGGACAAATCTGCGACTTGTTCAATCCACATGAGTGCAGAAACTTCTTCAAAGCATGTGGGTATGAATTCGATTGTCTGTGACACGCTCTAGGCCCAGCTTTTTCCAAACGGCAGCCTTGCGCTCGAACCGATGACGCGCTGGCGCTCAATCTTCAGATGAATACCGTTTGCGTTTCTTACGGCGGATGTCCTTCACCGTACGATCTGCAGCATCGGTATGGCGTTCGCGTGTAGGTGACATTCTTTACTTCCAGATGGTGAAGCTGGGCCAAAACTCTCGTTTATGCAATCGGCCTAATTAATCCCACGGGCGCCGACGGAGAACACTGTGATGAATTTGGTGTGGAGATTTGATATCGGCCCGAGCTCTCCAGTATGGGTCGATTGCGATTATCGGAGCCCAAGTTTCTTGAGAAGACGATCGCGTTTCATCAGCCACCAACCTGCTTCTTGGGGCCACATAGCGTAGTCTTTGTCTGTGCCAAGTTTAGCAGCATTACGAACAGTCCAATTGGGGTCGTCAAGCAGCTCTCTTGCAATTGCGATCATGTCTGCCTTGCCCGATGTAACAATCTCTTCACAAACTTTCGCGTTCCACAGGAAACCGACCGCCATTGTGGCAATTTCTGCATCATTTCGAATTTGCTTGGCAAATTTAGTTTGAAAACCTTCCTCAATAACCATCCGCCGGGGCCGCTCCTTTCCACCGATGCCACCGGATGAACAATCGATAATGTCCACCCCTTCTGCTTTGAGGGCCTTCACCGTCTCAACCGTGTCTTCAACTTCAATGCCACCATCAAGCCAGTCCGTGGTGGACAGGCGAAAGGCGAGCGGCAATTCTTCCGGCCAGTTGGCCCTTATTGATCGGGCAACCTCTATGGCAAAACGTTGGCGGTTGGCGGCGCTACCGCCCCAATTATCCTGACGCTGGTTGGATATGGGCGACAGGAACTGATGGACCAGAAAACCGTGCGCGGCATATACTTCAATGATTTTGAACCCGGCGTCCAGTGAACGACGTGCCGCCGTTCCAAACGATCCTATAACACGCTGAATGTCGGTTTCCGACATTTCCGCAGGCACTGGCCAACCTTCAGCATAGGGAACTGGGGAAGGCGCACTAGCCCCCCATGGCACTTCATTTCTGATATTAACATCTTCTTCGTCAACGGGTGTTTCTCCGTGCCAGGGCCGTCGTTCAGAAGCTTTTCTGCCGGCATGACCGAGTTGGATGCCCGGCACAGCTCCTTCACGCGAGATGAATTGTGTAATCGGTCTTAACGATTCGATCAGAGCGTCGTTCCAAAGCCCAAGATCACCATGCGTTCTCCTACCGTCCGCTTCAACAGCTGTGGCCTCCGCATAGACCAGACCCACCCCTCCTATGGCAAAGCGTCCCAGATGCACCAGATGCCAATCATTGGCGTGGCCGTCGACTGCCCGATACTGGCTCATCGGGGATAATGCAACGCGATTTTTGAAAGTGATATCGCGCAGTTTGAAATGTGAATACAAAGTGGCCAATATTTATCCGACTTAACGAGCTAGAATCGATCCAGGTACATAAAAGCAGTTGATTCGATTGATGTATAGAACTCTAAATCGATTTGTGGTGATCCCATTAGCTGCAAACTAAAACGGAACTCCCTGTGTAGGTAGCTCCTGAATTGCAAGTGTTTTGTTGTGAAGTATTTCCAAAGTCAGATACAGTCCTGTGTCCGGCCTGTTGATGCAGGATTGAACTGCCGGCCCTAATTGTTTCCGTGAAACAGGTTCTAAACCGCTTAGCGGGCTATTAATGTCCTCAGCCATTCCCGGTGTTTTCTGTTTCTCCGGCCGGCCCGGATTCTCATCACACCATACGTTCTTGCAAACTGGTGTATTTCTATGGGGTTGCGTGCACTTCCTGTAGGGTTTCCATTGGTCAGAACGACCCATGCGATACGGGCTGTCTTATTGGCCTCCCAAATCAGACGGGCGACAGCGGCAAGCTTTGCAGGCTTGTGCTCTAGTAAGCTAAGCAACCATGGATCAGCTTTGTCCGGTTTGATTTTGGCGGAGCGAGCACGACTGGCCATGCCGTTGACCAAAAGACAACGCAGATATTGGTCACCCATGCGACTGATCCGGCATCAGCGACTGACTACACCATAAATGGTGGTACAATATCCCGCCTTGCACTGCTCCATATCAAAGTGCGCTGATCGGGAGGTTAAGGTTTGACCAATATTAAATTGGGAACGCTATTTCCGGTTTGTAGGTTTCAAAGCTTTTCAGGTATTGGGAATTGGCCTGTTTTTGCCATGCGCTACCGGGTACCACCGCCGTCACACAATGGTATTTCTCGCGATAGACTTTTGTGTTGTCATTGTCTTCCATCACTATGGCGACCATTCCGGCGACTTGCCCTTCTTGTTGCTCAACCAGTTGAACTGCGCCGTGCATGGAGCCACCTGTTTCAACCCATTGGTCGACCAGTAATACACGGGTTTTAGGGGCAAACGCAGGCTTGCGCATCTCCATGTCCTGGGTGCGGCCGGAATAGTTTTTGAAGGTTGCGCTATCGGTTTCCACACATAATTTACCCGCCTTGCGAATGGGAAGGAAGCCTTTCCCGATCCGGGTTGCAATGCCAGCGCCAAGAACAAACCCCATGGCATCCAGACCAGCGACAACATCAATTGTATCAGGGTCAAGTTCCGCGCAAAGGTCGTCAAGAAGGTCATGGAATGCGCGACCGTTTATGTAAATTGACGTGGGGTCGAGCCAGGCGAATTTGTCACCCTTCGTGTTGGGAGCCATAAGCGGAAGATACCAACGATCATCTCTTGGGCCTTTAGTATCGGTCATGTGTTTTCTCCCGTTCTGGCTACTCTCATCAATTTGGCCAACCGAGACGGATCAATGTTGTAGAAATCGCCTTTGATATTGATGCCGGTCGACACCAGAACACCGTCAACATATGGCAAGTACTCGCTGACGTTTTCGGGTGTTATCCCGGACGCTAGGGCGAGAGGTGTGTCGCCACAGGCATTCCGGAAGGTTTGAATCTTGCAAATGTCTGCCGAGTGGCCCGTCGCAATGCCTGAAGTTGTTACGACATCCATCAAATCACATGCGAGTGTAGCACTCTTTGAGTAGCCTGA
The DNA here is from genome assembly GCA_951813045.1 of uncultured Rhizobiaceae bacterium. Lineage (GTDB taxonomy): Bacteria > Pseudomonadota > Alphaproteobacteria > Rhizobiales > Rhizobiaceae > Pseudahrensia. Next base: position 3,079,401 of record CATOTF010000002.1, on the reverse strand, counting down.
TGGATCGACTTCTCGTTGCTTTTTGAACGCTGTTCCGCCGAAATATAGGCCACCCCAGCCACATTGGCGCCTGATGGCCTGTATCTCTGTGGCCTCGTTCTGATTATCAATATCTTGTCGTTCATCAATACGGGCGTCATCTGCCCAATAGGCGTCGACACGGACACCTTCATTTTGAAGGTCAGCTAAAATGGGAAATGCGATTTTTCCTGTCGCAGCAAGAAAATTGACCCCAATCCATAGATCACGAAACTGCTGCCTTACGTGGCGGATAATGGGCAGAAATTCTGGGTACGAAAAATCATGGTTGATCAAGAAAATACCAGGACATCCGGCTTCAAATGCCAATCTGGCGTTCTTCTCGGCCTGGACATTATCAAGCACGTGAATGACCGGCAGAACGGCCAGACCCTGATTTGAAAACACTGCTTGGAACTGTTTTCGATTCACATGATATTCCTCCGGTTTCGGCAAAGTTAAGCCATGCACATTGCATTTGGGAAATTTATAGTTCTAATTCTTCTATAAATATTGATGGAGGTAATCCATAGCAATGAACTTGCCAACAGACTTACTGCGCAGCTTTATCACGGTGGCTGACTTGGGAGGTTACACCCGTGCCGGCGAGGTTCTCAACCGCAGCCAACCGGCCGTCAGCCTACAAATGAGACGGCTTGAAGAACTGGTCGATGCCCAACTTATAACCCATAATGGGCGCCAACTGAATCTGACCGAAGCGGGTGAGATATTGTCGGCCTACGCCCGCCAGATATTACATCTCAACGACGGTGCCATCGCACATTTTCGACCGATTGATGTTTCTGGCACCATCAAAATAGGCCTACCTACGGACTATGCAGTTGCTTATCTTCAAGAGGTTGTAGCAAAATTCGCGCTGGAGCATCCGGATGCGAAACTTGAGATATATTGCGATATCTCAGCCAATTTATTGAACGGCCTTCACGGTAACCAGATTGATCTGGCCGTCGCTTTGGTTGCCGAAGATAAAAGGCAATATCTGGTTCGTGTCTGGGAAGAGCGTCCGGTTTGGGCGGTTGGGAAGAACTCGAATGTCGACAAGGAAGTTATGGTACCGCTCGTTAGCCATTTTGAAAACTGTGAATACCGAAAACGTATGACCGCCGCCTTGAAGAACCACGATAAGCAATGGCGTCATGCTTACACGAGTCCGGACATCTCGGGCGTTCAGGATGCTGTTGAAATGGGGTTGGGTTTAACCGCACTGACCCGAGCAACACTAACCAACAACATGCGCGTTTTGGACGAAACTGACGGTTTTCCCGAACTGGAAAAACTTAGAATTGGATTGTTCTACAAATTACCAAGGATGCCGGAAGCAGGAAGGGAGCTCGCCAACCTGTTGATCGGCAATATTGACCGGGCAACAGACGGACATTTCAAGCGATCCGCCCATCCACAACAAAAGCACTCATAAATATCTCTTATGACTATATCAAAATGATAAATTTTAATAATACTACAAACAAGCGATAGACTTTTAAAACTGTTGTTGGCGAGTGAGCGCTTGTAAAAGAACGACGCTTACGTGCGATATCAATTAAAAAATTGTAACGGGAGCAAAGGGAAGAGACCATGACTTTTGGCACAAAGACTATTTTGAAACCTACACGGCGCGAAATTTTGAAAGTTGCGGGCGCCGCGGCATTAAGCATGCCATTTGTAAGCCGCGCTTGGGCACAAGTTACCGAGATTAACATGTTGGCTTGGTACGGGCATGGCGAACCTGACATGGTTGCCGAATTCGAAGCGGCAAACAACGTAAAGTTCAAACCTAAATATTATGCTGGAGGTGACAACATGCTGGCGTTAATCGCGCAATCTCCTCCAGGCACGTATGACCTTATTCTTTCTGATGGTGAATTCGTTCAACAGCTCAATGCGGCTGGCTACATCGATGAAATGAACGCGGCTGACTATCCGTTTGATGACATGTTGCATGCTGATTTCCAGAAGTTTCCCGGACATTGGAAGGACGACAAACTATACTCCATGATCCTGCGCGGCGGCCATTTGGGCGTGTCTTACAATAAGAACTCTGTCGCAGCAGAAGAGGCTGCCAGCTATAAGTGTTTCTGGAAACCCGAACTCAAAGGCAAGGTCGGGCATTTTGACTGGCATCTTCCAAGCCTTGGAATGATGAGCCTGTACAACGGTAATGGTGCGTCGCTCTTCGACACAGGTGATGCTGCGTGGGCCAAGGTTATGGAAACAACTTTAAGTTTGCGTCCGCAGGTTGGTGGTTTCTTTGACTACGGTGGTACATTTAACTCTCTTAAAAATGGTGAGATGCAAGCGATGTGCGGCATCGGCGACTGGATCACCGGCGTTCTCGAAAGAGATGGCGCACCTGTAGCGTCCGTCATACCGAAAGAAGGCGGCATTCAGTTCACCGAAAGCTACTCCATCGGTAAGGGTTCGGAAAAAGCTGATATTGTGAAAAAGTTTATCCAATACATGATGTCGCCCGACGGACAGGTAAAATCTGCACAAATGAAAGCCTACCCGGGCTTCTGTGTGACCAAAGCTGGCCGCGCAAAACTGCTCGAAGTTGATGGAAAAGAAGCTGAACGTTCCGGGCAGGTCGATGGGAATCCAAACGACCCAATTGCCTTGATCAACGAGGGCCGCATTCACTATCGTGATATTCCAAAGCAACAGTCGCTTGAAGATTGGAACGACTTCTGGTCGGAATACAAAAACGCCTAGTTGATTGGATGTCCTACCGAGAGGCCTGCGCTACTGGGCGGGTCTCCTGCACGTCTAGTATTCAAGAGCCGATTTGGGAGAGCACTTGGTGCAGATCGATCACGCCCAGAATAATGCGCCAACTGCCCGTCGCATGGACCTATTTGCTCTAACATGGCGTATGCCGATCATCGTTTGGCAGGTTCTGTTTTTTGTCGGGCCGTTGCTGTTCATGGTTGCGATGTCGTTCTTTCTGGTGAAGAATTACGTCATGCAAGAGACATTCGTTTTCGACAATTGGTCGAAAATGTTCAGCCGGGGTTATTTCCGCGACAGTTATTTCTACACGCTTTTCCTCGCAACACTTTCGACAATTTCCGCTTCGCTTCTGGCATTTCCCGCCTCATTCGCCCTGGCCTTCAAGGTCTCTGACTCCACACGGCGCTGGGCATTGTTTCTGCTCATCATCCCGTTTTTCACCAGTTATCTTGTACGGATTTTCTCCTGGTATGTCATTCTGGCGGAGTCAGGTGTTATCAACGGTATGCTGTCAACCATCGGTCTCGGCCCCTACACGATGCTTAACACCAAGTTCGGCACTGTTGTCGGCTATATGACCCTCACTTTGCCGCTGGTGGTTGTTCTTCAGACATTCTCGCTGGCCAATATTGACCGCAATCTGGTTCAGGCGGCGCATAATCTTGGCTGCTCGCCGTGGCGTACAGTCTACACGGTCATTGTTCCTCTGGCGAAAACCGGTTTAATCGTTGCGGCGCTTTTTTGTTTCATACTGTCATTTGGCGATTTTGTTAGCCCATACTATCTTGGTGGTTCGAAGCCGCCAACGCTGCCAATATTGATCATCGATACCACAAAGTCGGGTCAGCAATGGCCACGAGCTGCGGTAATCGCTGTGGTCATGATGGCGACCCTGATCACAATTGCATTTGCCGCGATTACACTGGCCTACCGCAAGCGGACAAGCCGATGAGACAGTCAAGCCTGCTCACTGGAGTACTTCGCGGATACACATTGTTGCTGTTTGTATTCGTTTTCGCACCGATTGCGTTCAGCGTGATCTTTTCGTTTAACTCGGCACGTTTTCCGACTATCCCTCTGGAATCCTTTACCCTGCATTGGTACGAGACAATCTGGGCTGATCCGGATGTGTGGGAAGCATTACGTAACAGTGTGATAGTCTCGCTTTGCACGTCTGTATTAGCGACTGCGCTGGGGTTTGCGACAGCTTACACCGACTACCGTTATAATTTTCGGTTCAAGAGTGCCTATCTCGCTTTGGTACTGTTACCACCAACTATTCCGTTGATCATTATGGCCTTGGCAATGCTTGCTTGGTTTTCCAAAATCGGCGCATCAGGCGAACTCTGGTCGATCATTATCGCCCACACGGTGCTGGCCGCGCCTTTCGCGATGGCCATCACCCGTTTGCGGCTGAACCAGATGGACAAAGACTTGGAATCGGCAGCATGGAATCTAGGTGCCAGTGAATGGCGCGCCATGCGGGAGGTTATCATTCCATTTTGTAAACCAGCGATCATTTCCGCAGCCTTCCTGACAGCTGCGGTTTCCTTCGACGAATTCGCAATCGCGTGGTTCGTTTCTGGTTTGAACAAAACGATCCCCGTCCTTATTCTGGAAATCGTACAGGGCAATATCGACCCGCAGGTGAATGCAATCGGCACATTCGTCTTTTTGGTCTCAATTACCCTCGTTGTCGCCGCGCAGGTATTTTTCTCACTTCGTCAAAGCAAGGGCAGCACATGAGTACCCCACCTGTCTCTCCGTTGGTTACAATGGAAGGTGTTGACAAACACTTTGGAAAATTCGTTGCCGTCAAAGGTCTGAATTTGACAATCGACAAGGGCGAATTCGTCGCCATCATGGGAACGTCTGGTTGCGGCAAGACGACGACCTTAAGAATGCTGGCAGGTCTGGAACAACCAACCGCAGGAACCATTCGAATCGCTGGTAAGTTGATGAACGATGTACGTCCTCATGAACGTGACACGCCAATGGTGTGGCAATCACTAGCCCTCTTTCCCTTTCTCAACGCCCGCGAAAATGTTGAGTTCGGTTTGAAGATGCGAAATCAACAAGCAGAAGTTCGGCGCAAGAAGGCGCTCGAGTGGTTGGACCGTCTTGGTGTTTCAGAGTTTGCAGAGCGCAATGTGGAAACCTTGTCAGGTGGACAACGGCAACGTGTGGCTCTCGCCCGCTCACTGGTGACTGAACCGCAGCTCTTGTTGCTCGATGAGCCGCTTTCCGCACTCGACGCCCATTTGGTTATTAGAATGCAATCGGTGCTGACAAAACTGCAACGGGAATTGGGCATCACCTTCGTCTACGTCACCCATTCCCAGTCAGAAGCATTCGCGATGGCGGATCGGGTGATCATTATGTCGAACGGTGAAATCGCTCAAACTGGAATTCCTCGTGACATCTATCGTGAACCTGCCAATCGTTTCGTTGCTGAGTTCGTTGGTCGAAACAACATTATCAGCGGTGATGTCGCCAAAGCTAAAGGTAAGAAAATCGAGATCAATTCACAAATTGGTATTTTTAAATTCAATGCCAACCGGCCTGCCGTTCCAACAGTTGGGAAAGCGGTTACTTTCGTGATCGCAGCTGATCTTGTGGAGGTCACCCGTACAAAACCGAAAGCCGACAATGTGGTTGAATGTACCTTAATCTCCGAAGAGTTTATTGGATCTATGGTCACTTTGTTTTTGGAAACGGCCGACGGCACCGAGTTCAAGGTACAACTTCAGGAGAGAGAATTGGCGAAACTCGACCACAACAGCGGCGGGAAGTTTTATCTCAGTTGGCAGGCAGAAAGCGCACATCTGTTACCGAGCGAGAAATCGATATGATCCTCAATCGAATTCCATGGCCGAACGGTGCAAAGTGCGCTTGTGCCATCACATTCGATATGGATGCAGACAGTCTCATTCACATTGCCAAACCACGAGACAGTCATCAGCGGCTCTACCCAATTTCTATGGGCCGTTACGGACCAACAGTCGCAATACCGCGCATTCTGGAAACCTATCGTCGGCTTGGATTGAAACAATCTTTCTTCATTCCCGGATGGTGCCTTGAAACCTATCCGGATGTTATCGAAGCCATTTTGAAAGACGGTCACGAGATTGGCCATCACGGATGGATTCATGAAGACCCGATTGCCACCATGGGCGACCAACGGGTGCCGTTCGAGAAGGCTCTGCGTTCTCACGAGAAAATTTGTGGCAGGCAACCAAAAGGCTATCGCGCTCCCGTCTATAATATCACTCCGGAGGTCGTCGATCTGCTGATCGAATATGATTTCGATTACGATAGTTCATTAATGGCTGATGATATTCCCTATCGAATGGAAACGGATGCCGGAGAACTCTACGAAATGCCGGTGCATTGGGGCACGGACGATTGGCCACCCTTCGCGCATTATGACGAGATCGGCTACATGATGCCTGTCCGCTCACCAAGCGCCGGACTCGCCGGGTTTTGGGAAGAATTCGAAGCGCAGTATGAGGTGGGCGGGTTTTTCATGCTCATTTTGCATCCCTTCCTGACTGGGCGATTGGCCCGCTGGCGCCAAGTTGAACAATGGCTGGAGAATGTTCTCGATAACCACGATGTCTGGTTTGCTCCACTTGAAGAAATCTGTGCTCATGTGAAATCGGTTGAAAAGGCTGGCGACGTAAAAATAAGGACAGAGCAGCTTCCTTATTATGACAGCCTACAGAAATAAGTTGGTGAAGGAATACCCATGCTAAACGAGACAGATCGCAAATTTCTCGACATCGCCTAACAGGAGGCTAAAGCGGGCTTCGATGAAGGGGGGCCGATTGGCAGCGCACTGGCGAATGGCAGTGAACTTATCGCGCAGGGAAGAAATCAACGCGTGCAAGGGGGTGACCCAATTGCCCACGGCGAAATGGATTGCTTGCGCAAGGCAGGTCGGCAAAAATCCTACCGAGGCATGACACTCTATACATCGTTGTCACCCTGCATGATGTGCTCCGGCACGATTGTTCAGTCGGCATTCAGCGGGTCGTCGTTGGCGAGAATGTTAATTTCGGCGGCAACGAAGAGTTTTTACGGGAACGGGATATTGAGGTCATCGTAGCAAACGACGCCGATTGCATCGCACTCATGAAGCGGTTCATTGAAGAAAAACCCAAACTATGGGCCGAGGATATTGCTGAGGACTAGCTTGAAGCACTTGCTTCGTTAACATATTCAATCGTTTTCAAGGAGTACAGTTTGAATCAGCAACTGGACTTGTCACGGTTTAGTTCCGTGTCCTTGAATTGGATTAATCCCATCAAGGAGAACTATTATGGCACGAGGCCACACAGACGAATTCAAGCGTGAAGCGGTGCGTATTGCGCTGACCAGCGGACTTACCCGGAAACAAGTGGCATCAGATTTGGGGGTCGGCTTTTCGACGTTATCGAAATGGATACAACAATCCCGGCCTGATGACCTTCCACCATCGGTTGATATTGATCTGGCCAAAGAGAATGAGCGGCTTCGCAGAGAGGTTCGTCTCCTCACGGAGGAGAGGGAGATATTAAAGAAGGCAACAGTGTTCTTCGCGGGTCAAAGCAAGTGAGATTTGCGTTTGTCGAAGAACACAGGAAACACGTTCCGGTGGATCGGCTTTGCCATATTCTGAATGTTACATCGCGTGGTTATCGTGCCTGGCACAACCGCCCTGTTAGTCAACGGCAGCGCGATGACATGGTGGTTCTGGCGCACATCCGTGAACAGCATCACTTGAGCCTTGGCAGTTATGGTCGCCCGAGAATGACGCAGGAGTTGAAGGAAGCCGGCCTTGCTATTGGTCACCGCCGTGTTGGCCGTTTGATGCGCGACAACGGCATTCGAGTGGTCAGAACACGCAAATACAAAGCTACGACCGATAGCAATCACCGCTTCAACATTGCGCCTAACTTGCTGGGGCGGAACTTCCAAGCGGATAAACCCAACCAGAAATGGGCAGGTGACATCAGCTACATCTGGACCCGTGAGGGCTGGCTGTATCTGGCAGTGATGATCGATCTACATTCACGCCGTGTGGTGGGTTGGGCTGTCAGCAACCGGTTGAAGAAAGACTTGGCATTGCAGGCTCTCAACCGGGCTTTGGCCCTTCGAAACCCACCGCCGGGCTGCATTCATCATACGGACCGTGGCAGTCAATACTGCTCTCATGATTATCAAAAACGAATGCGTGAACTGAAGTTTAAAGTGTCCATGAGCCGAAAAGGCAATTGCTGGGACAACGCCGTGGTCGAGACGTTCTTCAAAACACTCAAAGCCGAACTCATCTGGCGCGGCACATGGCAAACACGACAGCAAGCAACCGACGCCCTGTTCCAATACATCAACGGCTTTTACAACAGCCGCAGAAGACACTCAGCAATAGGAGGAATGTCGCCCATCAAATTTGAACGAAAAACGAGTTAAACGAGAACAGGATGCGGAATTAATACGGGACAAGTCCACAACCTTATAATGTAGCCACCTCGGACGATACCAATGGGACCGCTAACGAAGCCGTCGCTCCAAATGGCCGAAGCGAGTCCGGTAAACGTTATATGATACCCGCAAGGCAAGGACACGCGGTTCGGTTGAATCAGGGTGACTTACTGACGATATTCAACCCCCATGGCAATCAAGTGTGCGACTTCTTTGCAATCGTCGATAATACGCCTTTTGAATTTTTGTCGATGGAACATTGTAGAACCGCTCTGTGGCGCATTTATGTAAGCTCTGGTGACATACTGGTCACAAACCGCCGCCGCCCGTTAATCGAGATCGTCGAGGATACATCGCCCGGTATTCATGACATTCTCATCGCCTGTTGCGACCTGCCAAGATATCAGCAGCTTGGGGCAGATGGCTACCATGACAATTGCGCCGACAATTATAAAATGAGCCTTATGGCCATCGGCGAGCAGATTGTGCACGTACCCAGTCCATTTAATATTTGGATGAACATACCGGTGTCCACGTCCGGCGAATACGAATGGAAACCTCCCGTTTCGGAACCCGGTGACTACATCGTTCTAAAAGCGCGTGAAAATTGTACGGCAGTAATGTCTGCCTGTCCGCAGGACATGACGCCGGTTAACGGCGCCAGTTCCATTCCAACCAATCTCGAATTTCAGATTGATGTGATGTGATCCAAAAAAGTCAGATTTTGGTTCGCAAGCCCCTTACCTGTTGTCAAATATGGATACTCTCGTTGACGTAACTCGAAAGCGTATCATCAAATATGGACGTCTGCTTATGTTCGAATTAGTCAGTTCATCCCACGTCGTTCCTCGAACACCGTTTGTTGGTATACTAGGCTGGTTTGTCCACATCTCGGTCATCCAGCATCTTGGTAGCGGGTGATGATAAATGGCAGCTTTGGTGAATTTGATCGAAAATTTGAAATTCTGCTCTAAGGTCGGTAATGGGTCGAACCCGATAGATCCGCTAGTACTAATTGTTGAACCTCAATGTTGGCGCCACGAATGGAGCTTCCCCGTTTTGGTGACTTCATTTTTTATTGCTATAGGTGCAAACTAACCAATAAGAGCGAGAGTGACGCGATGCCCGAAGCATTTGTAGCAGACTTTGATCAACGCCAAGCGCGATCGATGCTTGAATCCCGCGCGGCAAGAGCTGCAAGTGCGCTTGTTGCAATGGGAGCAGGCGTTGATGTTCCTGTGGCTGTGATCATGCGCAACGATTTGCAACACCTTGAGGTTATGCGCGCAGCCGCACAAGCCGGAACTGTGATTGTAGCGTTGAACTGGCACGCCGCCGCAGATGAAGTTACAGCAATCTGCGACGATAGCGGTGCGCGTTTCATTATTGTTCACCGTGACCTGATTGACGCATTGCGGTCTGCAACAAGAGGCCGAACAGTAATTGCGGTTACGCCAGGCCCGGCACTGTGTGCTGCTTATGGGATCGACAAGGCGCAAGCGACGGCAGACCCGGACAGCGTGGAGTGGAGCAGTCTTATCGACGCGCATAAACCTTTGGCAGAGCGCGAGATGACGCGCCCGTTAATGCGTTATACTTCTGGCTCTACCGGGGCTCCCAAAGGTGTTCGGCGAACGAGTTCTGGCCCCCGAAAAGATTTTGATGAAGTCTTGCGCCGAGTTGGTGCCGAAATGTTGCGTCTTAAGCCGGGATCGCGTTTTTTTACGGCGGCGCCGATATATCATTCTGCACCTTCGACGCTAACCAGTGCAGCTTTGGCGACGGATGGGGTTTCAACCGTGGTTGCTGCGAAGTTTGAACCGGTAGCGTTTCTGGCCACCATAGAGGCACAGCAGATCACTCATATCTATCTCGTACCCACGATGATGAGTCGCTTATTGAAACTGCCTGACGATGTAAAAGCGCGTTACAACCTGTCTTCCATCGAATATTGCGTCTCCACAGGTTCACCCTGGCCGCATGATCTAAAAGTGGCGATGATCAACTGGTGGGGTCCGGTATTCTGGGAAAGTTATGGGGCCACCGAAATTGGATTCATGACCATGGCTTCTTCGCAAGATGCGCTTGCCAAGCCCGGGACGGCAGGCCCCATGCATATGGGATGCACCATTTTAATACTCGACGCTGATGGGAGCAAGCTGCCTCCAGGAGAGCCGGGCGAAATTTACGCACGGATGGAGGCATTTGGTGAATTTGATTATTCCAATGACCCCGAGAGCAGGACGGCTGGCGAAAAACACAGCCACTTCTCGGTCGGTGATTTGGGCTGGCTGGATGAGGATGGCTTTCTGTTCATTACGGATCGCAAAAAAGATATGATCATTTCTGGCGGTGCGAATATATTTCCTGCTGAAATTGAAGCCGTTTTGATGCGGGCGCCTTTTGTACGGGATGTCGCCGTTTTTGGTGCACCAGACCCAGAGTTTGGCGAGCAGATCGTCGCGGCGATCGAGCCGTCGCAGGGTTGGGTTCCAAATGCGGATGCCGTGATTGATTTCCTCGATGGCAAGCTGGCTCGATTCAAATATCCGCGTATCATCGATTTTCATGACGCCTTACCGCGTGAAGACAGCGGCAAGATTTTCAAACCCAGACTCCGCAAACCTTACTGGGAAGGAGTGGGTAGAAAAATCTAAACTTAGAAAAGAGATGACTCATCGCTTTGATGATAGCGATCGAATATTTCGAATTAACTCGAGCGGAAGCAAAGGGCCGCTCTTACCTGTCTACGATCTGGTTGATTAAATTACACTAATGACGAGATCGAGCTTATTCCGTTGAAAACCCGCCTCATTGATGGCATTTGGCGCTGCCACTGCGGTGTAACCCAAGTTTACATCCCATTCTGATCCAGCATCCCAATGCAATGGACTGCAACGCGTTCAGGCCGAGCCGATTTTGCGCATTCTGCCAACTACAATGACTGATACGGACAATGCAGTAATCCCAGATGTGGAGGCCAGTCGTTCAGTTCGGCAAGTTGAGCTTTGCGTCATGCAAACCATGGTCGACAGAACCGAAGACACGTTTGACATCAATCCGGAACGGATGATTGCCGACACAGCCTATGGCACAGGCGCGCTGCTTGAATGGCTAGTTGAGGAACACGGCATTGCTCCCCATATCCCTGTGGTCGATAAGTCCGGTCGAACAGATGGGACTTTCGAGCGCGCCGACTTCATCTATGATGACAACATTGACACCTATATCTGCCCTGGTGGCAAGGAACTCAAAACCTTCCGTCGTGCTTACACTAATCCGCGCATTCCGAAGGCTGATAAATATGGGATCATCCGCTATCGCGCCAAAAAGCCGATTGCGACAGTTGTTCGTTGAAGCAGCAGTGTTGCCCAAATGGGCTGCAACGCAAGGTGACACAGACCATCCATGAACCCTCCCGTGATATCGCTCGAAACATCGCCAAGACAATCGACTACGCCATATAGTGTAAGCTATGCAAAAAGGTCGAGATGTTATTCGCCCATCTCAAGCGCATTCTAAAACTCAATCGGCTCCGACTACGAGGGCCAGGCGGTGTCAAAGACGAATTCCACCTCGCAGCAACCGCCCAAAACCTCAGAAACTAGCAAAACTCATTCCCGAACCGAAGCCGGTGGTCTGATCAGCAACAAGGATAAAGGCGTCCGCAGTTCAAGCCGCAATCAAGTCCGATAAAACAATGAGTTTTTCAACGGAATAAGCCCTACCTCGTCATTCGACCCTTGTCACAAATTGGGTCTCGCGATACGGACACTTCCGGCATTGATGGCCAAAGGGACGTTGGCTTGGTTCACTGCAGGTTAGTTATCCTACCAACTTGGACTTGTGCGGCTATGGCTAGGGTTCATGCATATCCTCTTCGTGGCCGCGCAGCATTCTCGCAATTATGCCGCCAAATATCCGGGACGGTTGTTACCTCCACAATTTACCAATCAAACCAACTCCCTTGCAAAAAGATTGTCAAACAGCAAATGGTCGAAACAAACTGGGCTTTCTTTGTGTGATGGAAAATGTGCTCTCCGGCGACCAATGATATAGATTTATACAAGTTGTCGTTGCTCAATGGATTGCGTATTGACCTAGGAAGCTCTTGACTTTTTTAATTGTCCTGTGACCGCGTTCTTCTTGCACTGCAGAGCAGCGGCCTTCATCGGGCATAGTGAACAGTGGTTCGACGGTGCTCTATTCACTTCAAGCTGAACAATGCCTGCAAACGCCGGAGGCTCACGTATTGTCAAATTACGTTAGCCGATGGTTCTGATTCCAGTTGGATTCGTCTGCATGTGGGACCGTTGTGTTGCAGCGGAGGAACAAGCCTATCGAAAAAAATGAAAATGCCATTGCGCAGCACCCTCACAAGAATTTCCATTTTTTCGCACCATGAAAAGTCTTTTTTGCTCCAACTAACCGTCACTTGTGGCCACCAGATTGACACCAATGTTACAGCGGATCCCAGAAGGGCAACCCAAAATTCTGAATGAACGTGACAGTTGCGAAAACCGCCTCAATCCAGATTTTACTCTGTTCCAGTCGTCGGATATGGTACGTTCACGGGGGCTGGAATTATGTTCGAAAGTGAAAAGTTGATGAACGAAGCCACGCGCGCGCAAGGTGCTGGAGATCCATTCTGGCATCTCCATGACGAGGATTTCGAGGCCCCATTCATGACGCCGCATCTGACTTCAAAAGGGTCAGTATTTATGGGTGGACGCAACGCCGTCTCATTAAACGGAAATTGGCGCTTTGTGATCGACCCGATGCGCGAAGGTCTGCGCCAACGCTGGTTTGAACATGATAACCATTCGATTGATGAGTGGATCGTTCCGCGCGACTACGACGACGGAGGGTGGCAAACGATACCTGTGCCAGGTTGTTGGACCATGCAGCGCGGCGAATGGTTGCGCTATGAAGGTGCTGCCTGGTATTCGCGTGAATTCGAGGCCGATGCACCGACAGGTGGAGATCGCGTTTTTCTCAGGATTGGGGCCGCAAACGAGCGTGCACGGGTATTCGTAAACGGGGCGTTTTGTGGGCTGCACATCGGTGGGTCGACGCCATTTTTCATCGATGCCACATCGCAAATCCAAACAGGAAACAACCTCGTGATGATCGAGGTTGACAGTACCCGGCGTTCTGAAGCGGTGCCGATGCAACATACTGACTGGTTCAACCACGGTGGCCTTTATCGAGATGTAGAGTTGTTCACGGTACCCGCTGTTCACATTTCCCATCTGTTTGTGCGATTGGCTGAAAATGGTGTGGCGGTGGATCTGACGTTATCTTCGGGTGAAGATGGCACGGCAATTATCGCAATTGAAGGGCTGGTTAAGGCTCGGATTACAGTACACGCGGGCACAGGATCGACGGTCCTGGATTGCACCCCTGAACTCTGGTCACCGGATAATCCCAAGCTTTATAACGTTACCGCCAGCTTTGACGCAGATATGGTTACTGACAAGGTGGGGTTTCGAACCATCGAACGGAAGGGCCGAAAAATATTACTGAACGGCAACCCGTTAAGCTTGCGCGGTATCGGCGTTCACGAGGAAGACCGCGATGTCGGTAAATGCAGTGACGAAGCCGATATCCGACGCCGCTTTGCACATCTAAAAGACCTCGGCGCTAATATCGCCCGAGCAGCACACTACCCGCATCACGAGCTCGTTGCGCGTATTGCCGATGAAATGGGTATTCTGTTGTGGGAGGAAATTCCGGTCTATTGGGCTATAGCATTCGACAATCCACCTACTTTTGATAACGCTCGCAACCAACTCATCGAACTGATCCGTCGTGACGCAAATCGTGCCAGCGTGATTTTATGGGGCGTCGGCAATGAAAACGCCGACACCGACGCGCGGTTGTCCTTCATGCGTGGACTGGTGGAAACCGCGCGCACGGAGGACCCGTCCCGTCTGGTCACGGCGGCCTGCCTCATCAACCGTGAGACCTTTCGCATTGAGGATCGGTTGGCTGCACATCTGGATGTAATTGGTCTGAACCAGTATTTCGGCTGGTATGAGCCGGGCTTCGAAGGGCTGGAACGGTTGCTGGCAAATTCTAACCCTGACCGGCCTGTGGTGATTTCTGAAACTGGCGCCGACGCGGTGGCCGGTTTGAACGGGCCAGACACGCGGCTGTTCACCGAAGAATATCAGGCCCGGATTCTGACCCGGCAGGTCGAGATTGCAGCACGAACCAAATATGTCGTTGGCACGTTCATCTGGCTGCTTTACGATTTTCGCACTGACAGACGCCAGACCCGGCATCAACGGGGGTGGAATCTGAAGGGTGTAGTTGCTGCGGACAAAACCACACGAAAACTGGGGTTTGCGGCGCTAACGCGCGCTTATCAGCAACATTTCCGCGACCCGGAATAGGAACCCGACTGGATTATTGGCGGCACATTTTGATGCGTGTCGCGCTTATTCGTCCTCACGAATGAGCGATAAAGACTCGCACAAAATGAGAGTTCAAACGCGTTTCAGTAAACTCTGTTAAACGAAACGCGCTTTAGCGGAACGCTGATTTGAAGAACTTTAAAACGGCGTGACGCATTTCCGGTGTCTCCTGGTGTCCGGTCGAACTGCTCCGGCAAACTACCAGTTGATCCGGGCAATCTGCATAGGCCTGTCGGAGTTGAACAAGTGCCGGATCAACCGCCCGGGCGGGCGTCAGCGGGTCCTGGTCGCCGATGCCCACAAATTGCGGTCGTGGTGCGATTTGGCCAGCGATTTCTCCGTTGGAAGCCATAGCCAACAGGCCCGGGACGGTCAGATATATGCCATGCAGATCATGCGCACCGCACTGAATGAGCTGAGCGAAATCTGCAAAACAACAAAGATGTGCAACGGCGGCGATCCGTGGTTCGGCTGCGGCTAGCCAGTAACCCAGGGTCGCTCCCATAGAGATTCCGAATACCCCCACACGATCAGGATCAACTCCCTCCTGTGCCGACAGCCATTCAAATACCGAATAAAGTTCCCCAATCATTTGGCCCGCAAGCGAATTACCATACCAAAGCGCGGCTTTCGCTAAAGCGCCTTCCGATCTACCCGCCCGGTCGCCGAATCCAGGTAGGTCTATGCACAAGACTGCATACCCCATCTGTTGAAGTACCTGGCCAATAGGATCCTGCAGTGCAGGTCTGCCACCCAGTACTTCACGCGCACCGATATCATAACGGTTGCCATGAGCGTGAATATAGAGAATTGCCGGTGCAGGTGACGAACCCTTGGCAGGCGCATAGAAGGCCCGCACTTCCTCACCCGAGCTTGTGCAGAATGATAGTTGCTGAAATCCGGTATCGGGCAACAGCTGGCCCTTCTCGGGACGTGGCAACAAAGTATGGTGGCCGATCTCGAATATCTCGCAGAGCTGAATATACAGTTCGGGCGGTTTCACGGCCTGAAGCCACCGCAGATCGGCAGGCTGCGATCAAGGGGGAGAGAAATCCGCTGACCACTGCGATCAGATTGGTAGATTGCCGCCGCAAGCTCGATTGATGCGATTGCGTCGGGTAGCGTGACTTCAGCACCGGTCTGACCATCCAATGCATCGGCAACCGCCGCGCAAAATCCGGCGAAACCTTCAAACTTGCAATCGGCCGATGCGACGATTGCGTCTACTTCATCCTGTCTGTCGGATTGGCGCGCATGAAAGGACCAATCCGCCTCGCCCGGAGTGTAAGGTAATCTGGCGCTTTCAACTGTCATGTCGTGATAGATCAGCCGAAGCCGACTGGTGTCATCCGCAGCACCAAGTGTAATCGACGAGGTCGCGGCGGCGCCATTTTTCATGCGAAATGCAATGGCAGCGCAATCTTCTGTCTCAATGGGGTTTGCATTGGTAGCAAGAACCGCTGAGACCTCGGCTATGGGGCCGAACGCCAAACTCAACAGGTCGTGAGCATGAATAGCATGGCTCAATATGGCCCCTCCGAACTCATGAGCCCATGTGCCGCGCCACGGATTATCATAGTATTTCCGGTCACGGTTCCAGTGGGTTTCAAGTGTGGCCGCCAAAGGGCGCGACATGAAACCTGCGCGTTGCAATTGGGTAAGGGCTCTAAAGGCACGGCCATATCGATATTGGAAGACTGGAAATACCCGTCCGCCTGATTTTTCCTGAGCCTCTACCAACCGATCCGCATCACGCAGAGATCCGGCAATCGGTTTCTCAACGATCACGTGTTTGCCGTGAGCAAGCGCCTTAAGAGCGACCGGCACGTGCAGGGGCGGCGGGAGGCAAATATCGACGACTTCCGCTGTGGGGTCGGCGATGACATCGTCCAATGAAGCACTGGTTTGCGCACCAACCTGCGATGCAAGCCTCTGTGCCAGTTCTGTATTCAAATCGCAGATATGAGTAACAGTGAAACGGTCGTGCAATTGCGCATAGGCGGCCAGATGTTTTTCGCCGATGCCAGCACCCAATATCGCGACCGTTCGCGTCACCGTAATGTGCCCAACCGCGCGGCCTGCGCCTGCGCAGTCAAGGCAAGTTCCATTACCTTGAAGCAATGTTCCTGAGGCATTGCAGTTTCCGTGCGATGGGTCACGTCGTGGATCAGCCGTTCAAAATACGGAAGTGGTGCGTCTGATGCGTCGATATGTTCGCAGCAGTCGCCGTTGACGAGAAAGACGTGATTGGTGCCCGCGCGCCCGGAGATATCGACATATTTTCGCAATTCAATATAACCCTTCGTCCCAAGGATTGTCAGTCTTCCGTCACCCCATGTCGGCAGGCCGTCGGGCGTATACCAATCTACGCGGATATATCCCTGACCTTTGTCGGACCTCAGCGTGAGATCACCAAAATCCTGTAGTCCCGGGTCATCTGGATTGGCAAAATTCCCAACGCTTGAAGCGATAATCTCGGCATCGGTTGATCCGGTGAAGAACAGGAACTGATCTATTTGATGTGAGGCGATATCGGCCAGAATACCACCGTAAGAGGCTTCGTCAAAGAACCAGTCTGGCCGTGTTGGCCGATTTAGCCGATGGGGACCCAATCCGACGGTTTGTACCACCTGCCCAATGCAACCTTCCGCGACCAATTCCGCAGCACGGGTCACCGCAGGTACTTCAAAACGTTCGGAAAAATCAATCGACCAGATCCGGCCGGTTTCAGCGACACAAGCCTTGATGGCAGCAAGTTGGTTAAGAGTGGTGCACCCTGGTTTGTCCGTCATTACGTCCTTACCCGCGCGCATCGCCTCGATGGCACGTTCTGAACGCCGCACCGGGATATCCGCGATCAGTATCATGTCGATTTCGGGATCATCCAGCAACGTGCGTCTATCGGTTACACGATGCAAGTCCGGAAACCGTTTTTCGAACCCCTCCAGCGGTTCCGGCGACCCTTCGGTCCACCATCCCTTACAGGTGCATCCAAGGGCTTGCATTTTTTGGAGTTGGCCAAATATGTGTCGATGATCGATGCCGATCACGCCAAGTTTGAGCGGTTTCATGTTCTTACCCTTTGGTGACATTGATTTTTCGGCCTTCACGTGAGGAAGTTTCAATCGCAGTGATCAGGCGGTGCACTTTCAGCGCCTCTCGACCGGTGGTCCGAGGCGGACGGTCATCTGTTATGGATTGCGCAAAATCCGCGATCAGCGACCTGTGCCAGTCATAGGGAAACGCCATCGGATCGGCCCCGCCACCGGTGGTAGCCTCCTCGCCGATTTTTTCCACCCGACCATCGCGCCAATTGATGGTCAATACACCTGCCTTGAGCAGCACGGCACAGTTGTCACATTCGATTGTCAGACTTTCCGTGTCGCCGGGAAAGCTGGCGGTGCTTGCGAAAATAGACCCCACTGCGCCGCTCTCAAACTCGATACCCCCGCAAGCAAAATCCTCAGCTTCCATCTGGTGAAAAGAGGTTGTCGCGCACTGCGCCTGAACACTGGCCACAGGTCCGGTCATGGACAGCATTAAGTCTAATGTGTGGATGGCTTGACTGATCAGGACACCACCACCGTCGCGGGCATAGCTTCCGCGACCAGGCTCGTCGTAGTAGCTTTGGTCCCGCCACCAAGGCACTTCGGCGCGTACCATCCGGATCGTACCTAAAGTACCGTTGGCCAGCAATTCAGCCAGCGTTTCGGATGCGGCCCGAAACCGGTGTTGAAAGACAACCCCCAATGAAACACCGGAAGCAGCGCAAAGATTGACAATCTCTTCGGCTGCCGGCGTGGTGCGTTCCAGCGGCTTTTCGGTCAGGATGTGTTTTTTGTGACCCGCAAACAATCTAATCAGGTCAAGCCGTGCATTGGGTGGCGTGATCAGCAGCACGGCATCGACCGACGGATCTTGCGCCAGCGCCTGCACGTCCTTTGCCTCCAGAAATCCGTGGGTCTCGCAAAATGCCTTCCGCGTATCGTGGGACCGGGCATAGCAGCCCCGGACTTCGATCTTGTCTTCCAGGTCTTTCAGTGCAAGCGCATGGGGTGTTGCCGCCATGCCCAACCCAATCACGGCCAGTCCGATCCGCTCGCTCATCCCTTTACCTTATTGACGATCACTTGGTCATTGGCATCGAACAGATGCATGTTTTCGAGCTCGAAGTTCAAAGCCAGCGTCTCGCCCTTGACGACGGGCAGTTGGCCGGGCTGATGAACCGTGATCTGTGGCAATCCCTCCACATCGCAATAGAGATAGGTTTCGCCACCAAGCTGCTCGGCAAACGCGACCCGTGCGGTTGTGTGCCCCGCGCCATCGGTGCTGATGCTGACATGTTCGGGTCGGATGCCAAGCGTGCAACGGGCGCCGTCAGTCAAGCCATCGACCCCGGGAATCGAGACTGAGAGATTTGTGTCATTCAGGGACCAACCTTCCGCGTTTTGTCCTGCGGTCGCCTCAATCAGGTTCATTCGGGGCGAACCGATAAAACCTGCTACGAACACATTTTGCGGATTGTTGTAAAGATCCAGAGGTGGCCCGACCTGTTCAATAAGCCCGTCTTGCAGAACCACAATCTTATCGGCCAGTGTCATCGCTTCGGTCTGGTCATGGGTTACGTAAATCATGGTGTCGCCAATATTGGCGTGCAGTGCGGCCAGTTCCTTGCGCATCGTAACCCGCAGTTCAGCATCAAGGTTGGACAACGGCTCGTCCAGAAGAAATGCCTTGGGCTCACGCACGATGGCCCGGCCAATGGCGACCCGCTGACGTTGCCCACCTGACAACGCCTTTGGTTTGCGATGCAGGTAATCCGTGATCTTCAGCATATCAGCCGCCTCACGGACCCTGCGGTCAATCTCGGGCTTCGGCATTTTCGAGTTTTCGAGCCCGAAAGCCATATTTTTGTAGACGTTCATATGCGGGTAGAGCGCATAGGACTGGAACACCATCGCCAGACCGCGTGCGGACGCGCTGACATTGTTGACGGTCTCACCGTCGATTTCAATCGCTCCGGATGTAACATTGTCCAAACCGGCTATGATCCTTAAGAGCGTGGACTTGCCGCACCCGGAGGGGCCGACAAACACACAGAATTCGCCCGACTCCACTGTCAGGTCGATACCGTGAATTATCTCCACATCCCCAAAGGATTTGCGAACTTGTTTTAACTTGATTTCAGTCATGGACGGAATTTCCTGGTCATCGGCTGCGCATCATCGAGGCAAGTTTTGGATCCGCCTTTTGCATGCGCAATGGTGGAAGTCCTTTCAGTATCTGGCCGATATCATCCAGCATGGTATCGCGTATTCTGGCGTACGAGGCATTGAGACCACCGGCGAGATGGGCAGAGAATAAAACATTTGGTGTGGTTCTGATGTCACTGTCGGTGGGCACCGGTTCTTGCGGGTATATGTCAACCGCAGCACGAAAAGCGCCAGATCCAGCCAAGTCGAGAAAATCATCAAAATCCACAATTTCTGCACGTGATGCCAATACTACTGTTGTGTCCTGGCGAATGGTCTCCAGAAATTTTCGGTCAAGAAATCCCTCATTTTCCGAGGTCACTCCGGCAAGCAGAAACAATACATCCGCCCTCCCAAGCGCGTCTTCAAGCGATACAGGTTCCAGTCCCTCGGTACGCAAAAAACCATCCGACAACCACGGGTCATGAACCATTAGCCGAGTGCCGAAAGGGCGCAAAAGTGGTGCAAGCGCGCGGCCCAGATTGCCATAGCCGATCATGGCAACTTCAGCACCATAAAGGCTTTTTGCCTGTAAATTTCCTGCAATTCCGTAAGCTTCGTTTCCGGAGCGGAACAGCGGATCAGCGCGGTGCAGTCCTCGCAACAACGTAATTGCCTGAGCGATACAGAATTCGGCCACAGCCGGTGCCATGGCCGGCGCTGCGGACAGCACGTGGATGCCACGGGCATGGCACTCACCATAGTCGATATTCGGCTCCCAATTGGCTTTGACATTTATGATTGCCCGCAGGTTAAGGGCACGGTCCAGCCGCTCTTTTGGCATCGCGGTCTGGCCGATCAGGACCGTCATATCGGCCAGGTGGGTCTCGACGAGATCGTCGGATGCACGCGATCCCCAATGGGTGATCACTTTGCCCAATTTAGCCAGTTCTGCCGCGCAGTCCGGGGTATAAACCATCGCTTCATTGCGCGGGAAAGGGTCCATAAAGATCAAAGGTCGTGTCATTTCATTCCTGAACTTGCAATTCCGGTTGTGATAAATTTTTGCAGGAATGTGAACACCACCACGACAGGGATGAGCGTAATCACGGTCATCGCCAAAATGTAGTGCCACTGTACATCCAGCTCACCCTGGAAAGCATTCAATCCAACCTGCAATGTGTAAACTTCAGATCGGTTAAGGACGATCAGGGGCCAGAGGAATTCGTTCCAGCGCCACATGATCGAAAATATTGCCAGAACCGCAATGGCGGGCATCGCCAGTGGTAAAACGATCTTTGCGTAGATTGTCCATTCTGACGCATTATCCATCCGCGCCGCTTCGATCAGGTCCTTTGGAATGGTCAACATGTACTGGCGCAACAAGAACACACCGGTCGGCGTTGCGGCGCCGGGCAGGATCACCGCCCATAGCGAGTTGATCATGCCCATTTGTGTCACAACCAGATAGACTGGCACGAGGATCACGGTGATCGGAATCATCAAGGTGCAAATGACGAACAACATGATGGCGTTGCGGCCCCGAAATTCATAGATACTCAAGCCGTAAGCCGCCATAGAATTGATCAGCAATGTCACCAGCGTCGCGACTACTGTCACGATAACGGAATTCTGCAGGAATTGAACGAAGTTGAAACGTTCAAGCGGGTCGGTGTAGTTTTCCAATGCCATGCGAAACTCGCGCACTTTTGTGCGCTGATTTATCGGCACTTTGATCTTTTCGCCGGGGTTCTTGGGATCAACCATCTGGCTGACAATTCCAATCCGACGCACCTGCGCCAGCTGTTTTGTTGTGCCGTCCTCCATATCGACCTCAAACAAGGGCAGTGGTTTGTCATAGCCTTCGACTTTAACTTCAATCTGACCGAGCGGTAGAAAAGTTGGCGGAAACTCGATCAGCCCCGCCGGGGTCTTGAACGAGGACAAGACGAGCCAGACCACCGGGCCGAACATCAATAGTACGCCGAAAAAGAGGTAGGTATAGGTAAAAACATCGCTCCAATGCAGCCTGTCACCCCCGCGCCGGGTCGTGATCAGAGTTGCTAACGAACGAGTTTGAGGGGAGGTTTCAGCCATTATCGCGCGCCCTTGTCACAGCCAACTGCGTTATTGTCAGTACAAACAGCACCACGCCTAAAACCACTGATGCGGCGGAGGCCAGACCGAAATTCTGTACCTGCTCGGTGAAGCCGGTGTTATAAATATACTGGACGATGAATTGCGTTGCCGTGCCCGGCCCCCCGCCGGTCAGCACGAAGACCTCGTCAAATATCTGCACACCCTTGATCAGGGCCAACACCAGCACCACCAGAAGATTAGGCCACAGGAGCGGCATGGTGATCCGCCAGAAAACCCGCTCCTTTGAAGTCCCGTCCATCTCGGCGGCCTCATAGAGGTCCGGTTGAATGGCCTGAAGCCCGGCGAGTAGGATCAATGTGTAAAATCCCATATGTGCCCAGATCGACACGAACACCGCCCAGAACATCGACCACTCGGGGCTGACAAAAAACAGTATCTTGTCCATCCCAACAGACACGAGAAACGCGTTCAGGATGCCGTCGCGCAGCAGGATCCACTTCCAGATCAGTGCCACAACAACTGGGGACAGCAGGACCGGGAAAAAGAAAACTGCCCGGAAAAAGCCCCGGGCTCGTATCTTTTGGTTCAAAATCAAGGCGGTGATTAACGAAAACAGGACAAGGAATGTGACCTGAAAAATGATGAATATCGCGGTATTGTATAGACCCTTCCAGAAGCGGTCTTCGCGGCATGTGATCGGATCGCCGAAGGTCTCGCATTCCAGAAGAAACCCGTATTGTTCCGTGCCGGTATAGACGCGGTTACCCAGGAACAGCTCGGTGCCGCCGGTTAATGAAAATGCGAAATTGATGAACAGCGGAATGACAACGAAGATTCCGAAAAATGCCAAATTTGGCAGCAGGAAAATCCAGGGCATGCCCTGAATACCAACAATTCTCTGGATTGCAGACAAAGGGTAGTTAAGCGCCTGAAAGGACACCATAACGGGCCAGCCTGCTGCGGCTTTCGCCCGGTCACCAAATCCGTCTCCGTTTGTTGAGCTATCGCTCATCAGTCTGCCTTCCTGCCGGCCAGAGCAAGGCCAACCCAATCGGATTGGCCTTGCTTGATTGCGTCTAGTTACGTTCTTTTTCAGCCAGTTGTTTGGCGACGTCGTCTTCCATCCGCTCGTAGGCCTGATCCAGTGTCATTTCCCCGACAATCGCCTCGTTCAAGCGCGAGATCAGCGCGTTGAACATCACACGGTTGTTCTTGTAGCCTTGCAAATCGAACGCAACAGGTGAGATGGTTGGAACGGCTCCTGAAAATGTTTCAAGCGCATGTTTGGCGCGTGGATCGTCGGTCGCAAACTTAACGCCACCTTTCGCCAGTTTCAGGTGACCCGGAATGAATAGTGTCTTGCCATAGAATTCAGCCAGGTTTTCCTCTTGAGCGAGGAAGTCCATTAATTTGCCGACTTCTGCGGGATGCTTGGTATCTTTCATCGCAACCAAAGCAGCACCGCCCGGCATGCCGGTACACGCTGCAGCACCACAAGGTGCAGGCACAGCCCACCAGTCAAATGCATCGCCGATCTTGTCTGCGAATTGCGGAATTTGCCAGGAGCCTGACATGTACATCACAACCTTGGCGTTGGCGAAGTCTTCATTCGCACCAAGATATGTTGAGCCGGAAACCGAGCCCCACAATTCTTTCGACATGGTACCGTCCTGGTGCCAGTCATAAAGCAGTTGGGCCATTTCCTTCAGGCCGCCATCAACTAGCGCAGGCTTGCCTTCGGCATTGAACATCTTAGCACCCATGGCGATCGCCGGACCGGACACACGGTGGCCGGAACGGTCCCAAGCCATCGGGATCGGGATATCCAACTTTTTGGCAACCTTATTCACCGCAGTGGCCCAATCGTCCCATGTCGCACCGTCACCCGGCATGGCAACTTCAGCCTGCTCAAACAAAGTTTTGTTGACGTAAGGGCCGGTCACCGTCAGCTGGGTCATGAAACCCGAAATCTGGTCGGAGTCAGGCGCCAGCCAGTTTAGGAAGGGGCCAAAGCTTTTTTCCCAATAGGCGGTGTCCGACAGGTGCGGTGCGAGGTCGAGGTAGTATTTGTTCAGACCGCCAAGGTCGGTGACGCGAGCCAGGTCGGGGCCTTCGCCAGCGGCCAATTGAATCGGCAACGATTCGATGATCGACTTATAAGGTACCACATCAAGCGTGACTGAAATATCTGGGTTGGCAGCCTCAAATCGGTCGAGAAGCGATTGCATCACTTCACCTTCATTACCGTCATTGTACCACGTCATTCGTAGTTCGGTTTCTGCAAAGGCCGAACTGACCATCAGCGACGCCGCGACTGCGGTCGTTGCCAGAAGTTTTCCAAAATCGAAAGTCATAGAGATCCTCCCTGGGATTGGTTTTGTCTTTTGTGATCCGGCCCCGAACATTCGGGCGGACCTTTCGTGTGTCCATGTTCGTCGAGTTCCAGAACCGAGTTTACATGGCCGTGCATCGCTCTTGCGGCACCATCGGCACTACCAGATCGAATTTGGTTAATTATATCAATATGTTCTTCATATGCGCGCTGTGATCGTTTAGTGATGCTCGCCATTAACATAAAGCGTTGGCGATCGACGTGGCCCTTGATCGAAAGGGCAAGTGTCCAGGCGCGTGGTACGCCAGCAATTCGGGACAACTCGGCATGAAAGGCTTCGTCCTGCAAAAAGAATGCCGCATAATCGTCGCGCTTTGCAGTGCGCTCCTGTATATCCATTACTGCATCAAGAGAGCTAAGGTCAGCCCTGGTCTCAGCCAACCTTCGCACAACCGCGGTTTCCAATGCAGCTCTTATGAACACGGCCTCCTGAAGTTGTACAATATCCAACTCAGCCACGGTTGAGCCGACGTGAGGGCGGGTGTTGACCAATCCCTCTGACGCCAATTTCTGTAGCGCAGCACGAAGTGGCGTACGGCTAATATTCAACGTGTGGGCAAGCGATGCTTCGCTGATCTTGGCACCGGGAGGTAGACGATTGTCAACAATGCGTCCGCGTAAGTAGTTGTAGACCTGCGGCGCGATCGGCAAAGAATAATCGATCATTTGAGGGGAAAGTAGCGCTGCGGTGGTCACTGGACTACCCCGCGATTAAGGCCCGCCACCACTCCGCGAATTTCGGCGAGCCCTTTGAGGCGACCCACGGCCGGATAGCCCGGGTGAAGACCGGCATTAATATCCGAGAGAATTTCCTGCCCATGGTCCGGGCGCATGGGGATCTCGGCATCCACCCGGTTTTCACGTCGTCGCCTCGCTTCCTCGGCCAGAATTACATCGATCACCGCAACCATATCTACTTGGCCGGAAAGGTGTTCGTCTTCAAAGAAAGAGCACGGTTTTTGGTCGCTATCACGCGTTACATTGCGCAGGTGCAAAAAATGAATCTTTGATGCAAACCGGCGCGCGATGGTCGCACAATCATTGTATGGGCTTGCGCCCAATGACCCGGTACATAGCGTCATCCCAATGCAACGATTGTCAACCGAATCCAGCACGTAGCTGTAGTCTTCTTCGCTCGACATGACCCGAGGTAGCCCAAGTAATGGAAACGGAGGGTCATCCGGATGGCAGCACATTCGCAACCCCAGCGTTTCCACGGTGGGCACGATATCCGAGAGAAAGTCGATATGGTTCTGTCTCAGTTGGTCGTGGTCGATATTGGAGTAACTTGCAATCGCGTCGCGTAGTTCCGTCAATGTCCAGGATTCAGTCGCCCCTGGAAGTCCCGCGACGACCGCGTTGGACAAGGTGGATTTCTCGTCAGCACCCATAATGGAAAAGCGTTGCTTTGCGTGCTCCAGCGTTGCGTCATCATAGTCTTTGGTCGCGCTGTCCCGTTCTAGGATGAAACAATCGAAAGCGGCGAACTCGACTAAATCAAATCGCATTGCGGTGCCGCCGTTGGACAGCGACCACCGCAGGTTTGTCCGTGTCCAATCCAGAACCGGCATGAAGTTATAGCAGATTGTTGAGATACCGGCCTTAGCCAAGGCCATCAATGAAGCTTTATAAGCTTCAATATGAGCATGGTGGTCCTTGCCTTTGGTCTTGATCGCCTCAGAGACTGGAAGGCTTTCCACAACGCTCCATTCCAATGCCCCACAGGACTTCGTTCTGATTTCTTCCTGACGCTTCCTGATCTCTTCAATTGTCCAGGCTATTCCCGGTGGAACATGGTGAAGTGCTGTCACAATACCACTGGCTCCTGCCTGTCGTGCGCTCAACAGGCTTACGCGGTCGCCCGGTCCAAACCATCGCCAAGTCTGCCTCAAAACGCGCAGTTCTCCGATATTGACACAATGATATATACTAGTATACTGGTACACTAGCCGTCGGCAGACGTCAATCGCGTTATCGATTTGTGGAAATCACGGAAATCGTGACTGCGTCTGTGAGCCCGAGAAATCAAATTGGAGGTGCGCGGTGGCGCTTGATCCGGACCGGCTATTCCCAATTCACCCGGGGGCAAGACAACTTGCGCGGGAACTGTATAAAACGGTATCCGATCTGCCGATTATCAGTCCGCATGGGCATACGGACCCCCGTTGGTTTGCTGAAAACATGTGTTTCCCCGATCCGGCACGACTGTTCGTCACACCGGATCACTACGTGTTGCGGATGCTCCACTCCCAGGGCATTCCGCTTGAAAGCCTCGGTGTAGGTCGAGTGGATGGTAAGCCTGCGGAAAGCGACGGGCGCAAGATCTGGCGGCTTTTTGCAAAGAACTATCACCTGTTTCGCGCGACCCCGTCCAAAATGTGGGTTGACCATAGTTTCGAGCACGTGTTCGGCTTGGATGGCACTTTGTCGGCAGATACGGCAGACGCCTTTTACGACCACATCGCAGGGTGCCTTGAACAGGATGAGTTCCGGCCTCGCCAGTTGTTTGACCGGATGGGGATCGAAGTGCTGAGTACCACGGAAAGTGCCATTGACCCATTGATCTGGCACAAGTTCATGAAAGAGTCAGACTGGAACGGGCGTGTCATCACCGCCTATCGACCGGACAGCGTGGTCGATCCGGAGTTTGAAGGTTTTTCCCGAAATGTCGCCATATTAGGCGAATTGACAAGTGAAGACACGTCAACGTGGCAAGGGTATCTGTCCGCGCATCGTAATCGACGCGCATTCTTCAAAACCTATGGGGCAACATCATCGGATCATGGCCACCCCTCTGCTCGCACGGAATGCCTCCGGCAAGATGAAGCTGCCGCACTTTTTTCAAAAGCGTTGAAAGGAACCTGTTCTGCTCAAGAGGCCGATACCTTTCGGGGACACATGCTGACCGAAATGGCCCGGATGAGTCTGGACGACGGGCTGGTTCTACAGATTCATCCAGGATCGCTCCGCAATCATTCGCGTTCCATGATGAAGCGTTTTGGTCGTGACATCGGCTTCGATATTCCAATGCGAACGGATTTCGTCGAGGCACTTCGCCCCTTGCTGGAGGAAGTCGGGACCGATCCGCGCCTGACCGTCATTGTTTTTATGTTGGACGAAACAACGTTGTCGCGGGAACTTGCTCCGTTGGCCGGGGTCTACCCTGCATTGAAACTCGGGCCGCCATGGTGGTTCTTCGATAGTCCGGACGGAATGATGCGGTTCCGTGAACTGACCACTGAGACCGCCGGATTCTACAACACCGTCGGTTTCAACGATGACACGCGGGCCTTCTGCTCCATCCCGTCCCGACATGACATGGCGCGGCGGGTCGATTGCGCTTACTTGGCCAACCTTGTTGGCTCGGGAAGATTACAAGATAAGGAAGCTTTCGAGGTTGCCCATGATCTGGCCTATGGTCTGGCCAAAAAAGCCTATAGGCTATAACACCCGCAATAGCCTGTCACTATATAGCATTGTCTATACCGCTGTCGAATTGAGCCCCGATGAACTGAAGCCATTGGCTGTACCGGAACATTCTAACCGGACATGATCAATGGACTTCATGGCCGATCAGTTGGCGGATGGGTGTTCGTTCCGCACACTCAACGTCATTGATAATTTTAACCGCGAAGGGCTTGGCATTGAAGTTGGTTTCTCACTACCAGCCGAGGGTGTCGTTCGATCACTCAATCAGATCATCGAATGGCGTGGAAAGCCCGATGCAATTCGCGTTGACAACGGCCCGGAATACATCAGTGGTACGCTGCTGACATGGGCCGAGAAACGCCACATCACCATCATACATATTCAGCCCGGCAAGCCGCAACAGAATGCTTATATCGAACGTCACAACAGAGCTGTCCGCCAGGAATGGCTAGGACGCTATATCTTTGAAACTATCCAAGAGGTACAGGACCACGCCACGCGATGGTTATGGGCATATAACAATGAACGACCCAACATGGGCATCGGTGGTATAACTCCGATGCAGAAACTCAAACAAGCAGCATAAATTCTACTAACACTGCACATTAAAAATGGGAGGATTACCAAGCCGCTGAATCGGTTCAATTTTTTTTCATTTTCAAACTTAGGTCGGCAGGTTGAGGCGGTGCCGGACGCAGCGGAGGAAACAGATATTTACGGGGCCTCGGCCAGATCGCCGATATAGAAATGAACCATGTGGGTAACAGCTTCTGCACTATGATAGTCGCCGAATTCAGCTGTAGCGTCCTTGCCGGCGTACATTCGAGCAACCCCAGCACCGCCCGGGTGATGTGGGGCCCAATCGGTAATATCGTAAACTTTTCCGGAGATGATGATCCAGCAATCGTCCTTTGTATTGTGCTTGGTGACTTCTTCTCGCATGACGCGGCGTGCCCCGCTGGCAGGTGTAGCTGGCATCCAGAGTTTTAACGCATTGGCAGAATGGTCAGCCTTGGCAGTCTGGCGGAAGTTCCACGGCCCCCATCTCTTTGGAGGTAATTCGGTGCCGATATCGCGGGCGTCATAGGCGTAAATCCAGGCATCATCCTCACCGCCACGTTTGTCGTGGGCGAACGCTGGACTGACCCGTTCGTCAAGTCCTTCGAGGAGCGCCTTCTGCGCTGCCGTATCCTTGGCGCGTAGATGTTCGAACGCGAATTTAGAACTCAATTGGAAGCGCGTGGCACGGTAATGCCGTACACGTTCGTAGTGTAACGTCGCCGTTGCCACATCGTCGCCATGCAAGGTGAAGGCGCTGGCAAGCGCGGCGGCGTCTTCGAACGCTTGCGCAGCACCCTGACCAAATGTGGGGAGCATGGGGTGCGCTGCGTCGCCGAGCAAGCAGATGCGTCCCTGCACCCAGGTTTCAAGTGCATCACGATCGTAAAGACCCCATTTTGTGGGACGAACGACTGCGCCTGCCAATGCGAGCAGATCGTCTCGATTGGGGCTTTCCACGAATGCCTCACTGACGTCGTGAACGATTTCTTCCTGGCTTACGGAGAACCAATCGTTTTCCTCCTGCTCGAACTCGGATGAATTGGGTTCGTAACAGGCGATCCATACGTTCAACATCTCCCCACCACGCACCCAATATGTAGTCGCCCCGCTCGTATCAGTCTTATGGCGGTCCATACTGAAGGAGTGAATGGGATTGTTGTC
The DNA here is from genome assembly GCA_951813045.1 of uncultured Rhizobiaceae bacterium. GTDB lineage: Bacteria > Pseudomonadota > Alphaproteobacteria > Rhizobiales > Rhizobiaceae > Pseudahrensia. Next base: position 3,049,918 of record CATOTF010000002.1, on the reverse strand, counting down.
GAGCGGACTGCCATCGGCCTTGCGAAGCGAAACGACAGTCTCCCGTGGAATGAGCCCGCGAAAACAGGTCACCCCGGTCCAACGCCTGGGACGTGAGCTCGGCCAAGCCAACTGCAGCGTGGCTGAATTAATCCCATCGGCACCTACGAGAATATCTCCCGTTACTACCCTCCCATTCGAAAACGTCGCCGTCACCTCGTCATCGGTCTGCCGCAATTGCGTCAACCTGCTGTCCATGTGCACGGTAATCGGGCAAGGTTCGTCACTATTGGCCCCGAACTCAAATACCCGTTTATAGAGACACATCAGCAGGTCCATCCTGTGCATATGATGAAAGCCAGCGCCGTCGCCCACGGCGGTATCGTGATCAAATGGTCTCTCAGTCACGCTCCCATCGGTGTTGAATTGCCGCGTCGATTCTAGAATTGCCGCCCGACCACCATCGACTACGCCGTCGGGGCCTTTAGGGTTCCCGCCATCGAGGTCAACGCCCAGCCAACGGCATAGCCGCGCGCCGTTGGGTGGGATATTTAACCCGGCGCCTGCGGTGCTGGGCTCTATCGTCTGTTCATAGATATCGACTGAAGAGAATACTCCGGACCGTCTCAACGCCAATGCCGTCATTAATCCGCCTATTCCTGCACCGATTATCACTGCCCGCATCCAGTTGTTCCTTTTAAGCCAATTGGGTTACACCTTACCATATGATACTACGGTCCGGGGACAATCCTGATATCTTCATAACGTTTGAACTTTTATTCAGGCGTCGGTAGCTTATCGTCCCTGACATCGTTTATGGCGCCTTGCGGCCAATTGGAACGATGGCCTAAATTTCTGCTGATTTCGCCAGAGCGGCATTCATTTCAGCATAGTTTGGAGATTTTGGAGGATCCGTGCGCGGATAAAACCCCGTTAGAAAGCTCAAACTCAGTTCCTTTTTCAACACTTTGTATTCCAAGCTTCATACCTGTGATGGATGCTCAGTTTCGCTCAATTTTGCTGGTAATATCATTGTTTAAAGCGACTTATTCGAAGTAGTATATCACAATCCTTCGCATCCATTTGCTGATTGGTTCAGGTGAATTTTATTTTTGAAGACTTGAGCACCGCGACCGTCATCGCTGTGGCGGTTATGGCTTTGCTTACGTCCATCGTGCATGGCGCCACTGGTGTTGCTGGGGGTTTTTTACTGTCGGCTGCACTCGCTGTTGTTATCGGCGTAGCGCCCATCGTGCCTGTTGTGAGTGTGTCGCTATTAATCAGCCACGGTTCGCGGGCGGTTCTGAATTTCAAGGACTTCGACAAATCAGCATTTCTGGCAATTTCGATACCCGCGATTCCGTGTGTGATAGCGATGGCTCTGATCTACGGACGACTATCATCGCACCTGATCGCCATTATTCTGGGGGGCGTAATATTGGTGTCGATCCCCATCCGTCGATGGGCGAAATCACGCGAAATTAATGCAAGCCGCAGAACCCTATCCGGTGTCGGCGCAATATATGGGGCACTTTCCGGAGTTTCAATCGGCCCTGGCATGCTGCTCGTACCATTCATGCTCGGTCATGGCCTTAAGAAGGAGCAGTTCGTTGCCACGCTTGCGGTTATTGCACTTCTGACAAACATAACTCGGGTGAGTGTTTTTGGGGCATCCAATCTGCTGAGCAGTGAATATATTATCATCGGTGTGTTATGCGGTTTGATGACGATTCCAGGTAATTGGATTGGCCGCACAATGCTTCGACGTATGACCAATGAAAATCACTCCGTTCTGGTCGATATTCTAACCGTATTCGGTGCGCTAAATTTCTTTTGGCTGGCGATACGGTAATCTACTGCGGGCCGCGCTTAGATGGCATAAATTCTTGGAACGTGAATATTCCCCGAAAACAGTTTGCGGGCGGTGCGCAAAAGACCCGCTGTTTTCAAATTGAACTCTCCATCCGTCACCGAATAGTCAAACACGACGTCAATAGCGCCGGTGGGGTGTTCAATCTTGATCGGTGCTGGTGATTCCTGCGGGAGGTTCGCTAACCCCCCTGCGACCGTACCCGGTACGAGCAGGCACGCGCCGGTGCAGATTGAGCCAGTGACGGCGTAGGACGGATGTGTGGTCCGCGGCATAAAATAGCGTGCGGCGACTGCACCGCCCTCTTGTGGCGGCGCCAGAAGACCAAACTTCGGCACTACCGAGTCCGCGACATCGCCAAACCTCATCAGTTCTCCAGCCTTCAGGCGGACTGCTTCAATCCGTTCGAACAGAGCTTTGTTTTCATCCAGTTCTTCGCGACTTTCATAACCGGTGATGCCAAAATCGGATGCCCGGGCAATAACCATGGGCATGGCGACATCAATGCAGGTAACCTCAACGCCATCGATAATCTGTTTGGCTTCGCCGGTTGGGAACAATGACCCGGTCTTCGATCCAACTACATTCATGAAGTTCAAGAGTACGGGCGCTGCAGTTCCCGGCACACCGTTAATGGAGGCATCTCCCGCATAGTTCACAGTGCCATCAGGTGTTTGAATAATAGCTTCAACCAAGGCACCCGTGTTTACGCTACGGATTTTAACCGGCGTCTCACCTACGCTTGTTGGCAGCAGGTCCATTTCCAGTGCTGCAGAACCAACACCGGACAGAATATTTCCACAGGTGGGGGAGAAATCAACAAGTTCCTTTTCTACCGCTACCTGAGCAAATAAATAATCAACATCCGCCCATTCATGATCAGATTGTGAGAGTATCGCAACTTTGGTTGTTACCGCATTACCACCACCCACACCGTCAATATTTAGGAAGTGTCCTGCACCAACAGCCCGGATCAGCGATTTCGCAAGCTCACCACGATCAGTTGGAAGGTCTACAGCGTTGAAATACGGTCCTTTTGACGTGCCACCTCGCATCAAAATGCAGGGAATATCCTGTTGTTTCATCACCAGAGTTTCCTTAGTCATTCAACCGGTTACCCGCCGCACCTTCACCGGCCCGTTTTCCAAAAACCGCACCCGATGTGAGGCCTGAGCCACCGGGATAGCCATTAAAGAAAACACCACCAATCATTTCGCCGCAAGCATATAGTCCGGGTACTGCGCTACCATCGTCGCGTAATACTGCACCAGTCTCGTCCACTTCAACGCCACCATAGGTAAAGGTTATGCCGCCTGTAACCGGATAGGCTTTAAACGGACCAGCATCAATTTTTTGCGCCCAATTGGATTTTGGTAATGGCAGGCCAATGGTTCCCAAGCCGTCTTTAATTGTCGGGTCAAACTCAACACTCTGATCAACAGCCTGATTGTAATCAGTGATGGTTTGTTTAGCAGCCGCCTTATCATCAATGCCGTCAAGTTTATCGATCAGGTCATCCAATGTATCCGCTTTCACAAAATGAGCGTCGTGGAACCGGTATTCACCGTAGAGGAGATGGTCGACCTTACTGTCGAAAATCTGCCAGGCAAAATGGTCAGGTTGTTCCAAAACTGCCCGGCCAAATTGCGCATAGGTGTAGTTTCGGAAATCTCTACCCTCATCGACAAACCGCTCGCCTTTGGCATTGACCATAATGCCCAGGAAATAGCAGATTTTACGGTAATTTTTTCGCTCAAAATGAGGGATATCAAGATTGCCGAAATCCTTCATGTGAAGGTCCATGGGTGTCGCGTGACACCCTCCATAAAACCCGTGGGGTTTCGCACCAACAGCAAAGGCCTGCTCAATCCCATCTCCGGTATTGTTGGGCGTTCCCCGTACTTTTGCTTTATCCCAGTTTTCGCCGATATATTTTTTGCGAAGTTCGGCACTGGATTCAAAACCGCCGCACCCTAATACTACTGCTTTGGCGGTCAGCACTTCCGAATTGTCCTCGGCGTCTTCAACTTCAACCCCCGTTACAACGCCATCTACGACAACAAGTCGCTTCATTGCACAATCATACCGAATGGTGCCACCCATGTTTAAAAGTGCGTCAAGTTCGGCTTCCACCAGGCCGACGCCTTCACCGTCTGCGGCAAGGGCCAATCCGCCCCAAAAAACATGTTTGCCGTCCTTTTCAAAAGATTGCCGCTCATAGATTGGTTCAAACGTCACACCATGTCCGGCGAGCCATAACATTGTTTCATAAGATTTATTGATCAGCGCGTTTTGCTCGCTTGACAATGGTCGTCCGTCGTTAAAGCCCAAAAGGTCCGTGGCAAATTTTTCAACAGTATATGAACCGAATTCGGTGTCTGGTAATCTTGGGTCTTCAGGATCGCTCAACAGGGGCATTAATTCTTCGTTGCTGTTGTAGGCAAAGCGCATGGCACCGGCGGTATATTTGCTGTTGCCGCCTGCAAGGTCCTCTTTGGCTTTTTCAATTACCAGAACCTCAGCACCGGCTTCACGCGCGGCAATGGCAGCACACAGGGCAGCATTACCGGAACCAACGACAATCACATCAGCCATTATTATTCCAAACTTCCGGATTGATCATATGAATGGGGGCACCTTCATCGAATGCAACGATCTGGTCGAATATATCGCTGAATTGCGTTTCATATTCCTCGTGGGAAACATAACCGATATGGGGGGTGCACACGACATTCGGCATTTTGAGCAAAGGATGGTCTGAGTTCAATAGGGGTTCGTTTTCAAAAACATCCACCGCGACCATTCCGGGCCTGCCGAAGTTCAGCGCGGATATAAGCGCGCCTTCTGCAATCAGCCCGGCACGGCTGGTGTTCACCAAGAGAGCGCTTGACTTCATCTGTGTGAGGTCATCTTTTGTAATAAGCCCTTTTGTTTCCGGATAAAGGCGGATGTGCAGTGAAATCACATCAGAATTTGAGAAAAACGCGGTTCTGCTTTCTGCAATTTCAAAACCGTCAGCTGCCGCCTTTGCACAAGACGCCGCACCGCCAAACACCAGAACCCGCATGCCGAATGCAGCGCCATATTTTGCAACAGCCTCACCAATGCGTCCGTAAGACCAGATTCCCAAGACCTTATCGCGAACAGTGTGTCCAACCCCGATTTGCCATTTACCGCCTTTCAGCGCCGCCATCTGTTGCGGAATTTGACGCATGGCCGAGAGGATCAGTCCGAATGTTAGCTCAGCGGCTGCAAAGGATGGTGAGCCTTTGTGCTGGTTAGAACATAACAACACACCGTTACGACTACATGCCTCAACATCGATATGGGGATAGACACTGCGCTGGCTGATCAGTTTCAGATTGGGCAATTGGTCCAGAAGTTCGGCTTGAATTTTGGTTCGTTCCCTGATGAGTACTAGTGCTTCTGTATCCTTCAACCTTTCTGCGAGGAGATCAGCGTCCTGCTCATGATCGTTCCAGACGGTCACGTCATGTCCGTCCAGTTTACCGAAGCACGGAAGCGTACGAAGGGTATCGAAATAATCGTCAAGGATGGATATTTTCAACGGTCTTTCTTCCCTGTGTGATCAACCACATTGGCCCGCTTATTTGCCTTTAAAATCGGGTTTGCGCTTTTCCATAAAGGCTTTACGGCCTTCCGCATAATCCTCAGAGCTAAAACATGCTGCGACCATTTCATCGCAACGCTCAAGATTACGGGCGGATGGGTCAGGATGCATCACCTGTGTCGCGATGTATTTCATCGCACCAACAGTCATTGGCGCATTTTGAGCAATTGTTTCAGACAGCTCATCAATACGGGCCGACAGGCCTTCCTCCGTGACAACCTCTTGCACAAGGCCCAATCTCAGCGCCGCCTCGGCGTCGATGCTTTTTGCTGTGAACATCAATTGCTTTGCGGCTCCCGCACCAACCGCATTAATCAACCGCCGAATTGCGTCGAAAGGGTAACCCAGCGCAAGTTTTGCAGCAGGCATCGCAAAATGCGACTTGGTCGAAGCAATGCGTATATCCGTACAGGCCGCCAGGTTAAGTCCGCCGCCAATGCAATGTCCGTCAATCATCGCAAGAGTGGGTATCGGGTAATTCTCGATGATGTCGTAGACCACCTTGAGCCTGGCGTTGTAATGCACCGTCGCATCTTTCGAACCGCGCTCTTTTTCAAACTTCGAGATGTCTGCACCCGACACAAAGGCCTTGCCACCCGCACCTGAAAGAACCAGGACGCGGACCCGGTCATCTGTTGCAAAAGCGGAAAGCGCGCCCTCAACCGCATCCCACATTTCAAGCGAAACAGCGTTATGACGCTCCGGATTATTGAAAACAACATGTCCGGTCGCGCCCGTGATATGGGCGCGGATCTTGTCTGTCGACACTTTCAGCTGGGTACCAGTTTTCATTTAATTACTTTCTCTAAATCCCGTCAGATGACGGATTTCTTTTCCAATTCAGCGCATTCTTCGGCGCTTACTCCCAACTCTTCCAACAGTTCATTAGTGTGCTGCCCCCGTGTGGGAGGCGATGCGCTAAAACTGCTTGGTGTGCGTGTTAGTTCAAACGGTTGGGCCAGCGCCTGAGTCTCCCCAAATGGCTCCGTCTTCATGGGTTGCGCGACACCTAAATGTTGTACCTGCGGGTCGTCGAACATTTCATCGATACGATAGATTGGCCCACAGGGAACGCCCGCAACAGTCAGAATTTCAACCCATTCTGCGCTGGATTTTTCGGCCAATACCTTGGCAATATCCGCATTCAGTTCATCACGTCGCGCCACCCGTTTAGCGTTGTTCGACAGATTTTCATCGTCAGCCCAATCCTGCCGGTCAAGCGCCCTGCACAATCGTTGCCACGTCTCATCACCAGCAACGGCAATATTGATCGACCCGTCTTTGGTCAAATAACGGTTGGTCGGTACGCTGGTGGGGTGTTCGTTTCCAACCTGCCCCGCAACCTCATCCCGCATCAGATAACGAGCGGCCTGAAAATCGAGCATGAAGATTTGCGATTGCAGCAGTGAAGTATGCAGCCATTGACCCACGCCAGATTTCTCGCGCTCGATCACCGCTGTCAGAATACCAAGTGCACAAAATAACCCGGAAGTGAGATCGGCAATCGGGATGCCCACGCGCATTGGACCACCATCGGGGTCACCGGTTATGGACATCAATCCGCCCATGCCCTGCGCGATTTGGTCGAACCCCGGACGTTTTGCGTAAGGGCCTGTTTGGCCAAACCCGGAAATGCTGGCGAGGATGATTTTGGGATTCAGGGCTTTGAGGCTCTCGTAATCAATGCCAAGCCGGTCCTTTACATCAGGACGAAAGTTTTCAACCACAACATCAGCTGTCGCCACTAGCTTTGAAAAGAGTTCTTTCCCTTTTGGGTCTTTAAGGTTCAGCGTCAGGCTGCGCCGGTTGCGTTGCAGGTTCTGCCAATCTGCGGTGTTGCGCCCCGCTCCCAGCGAACCGTCGGCCTCAAGCGATGCAGGTTGCTCAATTTTAATGACATCCGCACCCCAGTCCGCAAGCTGGCGTACAGCTGTTGGCCCGGAACGGACACGTGTGAGATCAAGCACACGAATATGGGATAATGCGGTTGAGGCGGGTTGGTGGGGCATTTAACCTCCTTTCAGGTGCTGAGCCTTGTCAGCAAAAGTTTTGCATGCCTTCATGACTTCGGCACCAGTTTAAAGAAATATTTGAACAGGGACATGCCGATCCAGATTGTCATGAAAATTCGAAACAGGTGGTGCAGCGCGACAACCACCGGGTTGAAGTTGAGCGAAAGTGCAATCAGGCTCATCTCGGCCAGCCCACCCGCTGCAAAACTGACAAATAAAACTTCAAAATCAGCCGGTACAAATTGCGTCAGCACCGCTGCAAAGCCGGCTCCAAGGAATAACATATAACTGCCCGCCAACAGGCCCATGCCGAGTCCTTTAACCAGCAATCTGCGCGACATGCCAGAAAACTGTGCGCCGAGCGCGGTGCCGATCATCAATTGCGCCAGATGTGTCATCCACACGGGAACATCTATCTGCACTACGCCCGTGACCGATAAGATCAGCGCGAACAGAAGCGGACCCATCATATGAGAAACCGGCAATTTGATGAACCGGCCAGCCAACAGACCGGTCAGGGCGATGGTAAAGATCAGTGCAACATCCTTAAACGCGTAACCCGATGTCGCCAAGCTTTCGCCAGCAAATGAGCCAACCACATCGCCATGAAGGAACAAAAACAACAGGGGTACGGAAACGACAACCAGAATTATACGGATGAAATGCTGGGCCGTGACGACACGTAAATCCGCGCCCGCCTCCTCCGCCAGCGCCGTGGAATCCACAATGCCCCCGGGCAATGAAGCAAAGTATGCATCCAGCTTTTCATATTTTCCCAGCCCTCGCAAAATCGCGTAGCTGCCCCCGTGTGCAAGTAGGATGAAGGGGACAATGGCGAGGCCGGATATCCAGAACTGCGGCAACAAAGACAGGAATTCCGGCGAAAACCGCGACCCTATCAGGGCACCAATAATAGACATAAAAACCAGTCGCACCCAGCGGGAGAGTTTTGGCAGTTGGTTTCCATTGCGTTCATAATAAAGCACAAAACAGGCTGCACCAAAAACACCTCCCAACAGAAACGGCATGGGAGCACCTATCAAAAACGCAAAAATGCCTCCAATCAACCCAAACGGGAAATACAGCAGTAAGCGAAAATCCATGACTTTGCCGACGTTTCTATTGGCCTTCTTTCGATTTCATACGATAGCCCGACCAACTGCGTAAAATCACCACTGCTGCACCGATGATTAGGAAGATGGGTGCATAGGAGAACTTGCCCTGATATTCAAAACTACCAAAAATCAACAGTCCGCTGTCCGAAATAATCATCGACTGACGAAACGCCTCTTCCATGCTGGATGTCAAAACAAACGCGATGATGAAGGCTGCTGCGGAGAAGTTCGTTCGCCGCATTGCATAACCGATCACCCCAAAGAGCAAGGCGAAACCAACATCCCATATGGAAGCGCGTGAAGAATAACTTGCCGCCAGCGCTGTCATGAAAATGAAGGGATAAAGATATTGCGTTGGTAAAATCGCGATCATCTTGCCAATGAACGGTGCAGCAAAATAACCAATCACTGCATAACAGGCGATCCCGATCAGTCCGGCGGCGAACATGCCAAAGATAAATTCCCGGGGGCTAATCAGCTGTCCACCCATGAACAATGGCGGTTCATCGGCAAAAATGGATGGGCCGGGCTGCAATCCGTTGACCAGGAACATGCCAATCAGCACCGCAGCGATGGTTGATCCGGGAATTCCAAGTGTCAGAAGCGGGATCATAGACGGGCCGGAAACCGCATTATTTGCAGATTCCGGTGCAGCGATTCCTTCCACCACGCCGGTACCCCATTCGTCTTTATTTTTGGCTTTTCGCTTTTCCTCACCATAAGCAACAAAGCACGCGACGGAAGAACCAAGACCGGGCATCATGCCAATCAGCGACCCGTAGATTGAAGACCGAAACATGAGTGGAATGCAGCGCTTGAATTCGGCCCAAGTAAAATAATGTGCGGTGGGATCATCAACTTCCACAACCGCGTGTTTGACTATTTTTACCTTGGCCGCTTTTTCCGCCTGAATAATCACTTCCGAAATCACGAATACGCCAATTAGCAGTGGAACCAGCGCCATGCCGGATTCAAGTTCATCAATACCCATGGTCATTTTGAACTGACCAGTGATGACATCCTCGCCTATCAGCGCGACCACCGCGCCAAACAGGGTAGAGATAATGCCCTTGATGATGCTGTCATTCACAACCGATCCGATCACGACAAACGCCATCAGGTAAATTGCAAAATTTTCAGGTGGGCCAAACTGGCGGGTGAAGGCGGCAATGGAAACCGCGCCGAAGATTAAAACGATTTCGCCAAAATAGTCCCCATAGGCCGAAGCGATCGTTGCCGTTTTCAGTGCCTTCCCGGCTTGCCCTTTTTGCGTCATGGGATAGCCGTCCTGCATCGTTGCAGCTGAGGCGGCGGTGCCAGGCGTGTTGAACAGGATGGCAGCAATGGACCCGCCATACCTCCCGGATTTGCCAATCACATAGAGAAAGGCGAGCCCCGCGAGCCCGCCGATTTCATCATTATAAGCAATCAGAATTGGCAGCATCATCGCAATTGCTGCAGCCGCAGTCAGGCCAGGGAGCGCGCCAAAAATAATGCCCACAAATGCGGCTAAAAATACAAACCATAGTGCATATTGGTCGCTAAAAAGAGTGGCAAAACCACCGATGATATCATCAAAAATCATGATAAATTACGCACCCTTGATCCAGTCAGTATAAGGCCGCAGATCAACGACCGCGCCTGCTGGGTCATTCAGGACCATTACCCCCATAAAGAGCCATTGAAAGATCAGAGCCAACACAATTGCACCGCCGGCCATCCACGTCCAGCTTCTGACGCCGAACGAATAAAGCATGGCGATATAAGTGCAGACGATCGCTACGAAATAACCGAAAGCCCAGAATATAAAGACAAAAAGAACACCACAACCCACGATCATAAAGATACGCTGCACATCGCTTTCGAGAAATCCGTAACCCTCTTTCAGATCACCCGCTTTGCCGAAATAGGCCCGTAGGGCGAGCCATATACCGCCTATGACCAAAGAGACCGCCAGAAACATCGGCATAGTGCGCGGGCCAACCGCTTCTCTGGAAGTGTCAATCGTGAACGCGAGAAAAATAAAGAATACGCCGACAAGAAGAACAAAGGCGCTAACACCATATTCCACTTTAATTTTATAGTCCTGGCTGCCCATACACCCCTCCGGGATAATGCGTCGGTATCCGGACGCAAAAAAGGGGCAAGCCCAAACCGACTTGCCCCTGATCAGTTCACAAACTTACTGGCTTGCGAGGATTTTCTCCACAACAGGGCCCATGACTTTGAACATGGTGTCCTGCGCTGCGGTCGCTGTCGCGCTATCAGTATAGAACGAAGCGAGATCGTTCTTACCCATGTAGCGCTTGTAGCCTTTCAAGCCTGCTATGTGCTCGATTGCTGCGCCTACATCCGTCTTGACTTCGTCAGAAACACCCTTGGGGCCAAACAGGCACATCAGACCCGTAAATCCGATACCATCTGCACCTTGCTCACCAAATGTGGCCAAGTCCGGCGCCATTGGGTCGCGTGCTGCGCCAGCAGACGCAAGTGCAAGGATATCCTTCTCGAAGCCAACAACTGTATTCACGCCGCCAAATACAGCTTCAACAGACTGAGAAACAAGAGCGGCGCGTGCCTTGGAGCCGCCTTTAAACGGCACTTTTTTGTGCTTGATACCATGGGAATCAAAAAACAGGTGGCCGATTGTTGCGTGCATGGTTGCCGCACCGGAAGTGCCCCAAATAACTTCTTTGCCTGACGCTTTTGAGTTGTCGATAAACTCTTTCATCGTTTTTGCTGAGTTAGAAGTATGCACCTGAAGCGATGTCACCAATTGTGACGCACAGCCAAGATTCACAAACGCGTCTGGAATATGGTAAGGGCGGTCGGCACCCTTAGCCAGTTCACCGGCGATAAATGTACCGATGTTGATCATGTAAAGCGTGTGACCGTCTGTATCTTCGCCCAGAACCATTTTAGCGGCCTTTTGGCCGGACGCGCCCGGTAGATTAACGATATAGGCCGGCTGGCCGCCCATGCTTGGCGCTTCATGCATATAGGATGCAAATCCGCGCGCTGTCGTATCGGTTCCGCCACCGGCGGAGAAGCCAACAACAATTTTTACGGGCTTACTTGGATAATCTGCAGCGATTGCCGCTCCGGACATCATCGCGGTTGCTGCAAAGCATGCAGCTGCTTTTTTGGTCAATTTCATAGTTTCCTCCCAGAATTGAATGATACAGCTAACAACAATATGTCGACGGAAACAAGCGTAGTTTTTAGAAACCACAGAACTCCGCGCTTGCTTTGCAAAACCAAATCATCTTCACTCGGCGACGCATGGTAGAAGGAGAACTGATGTCAAATACACACCCGTTTGAGGATCTTCTGGTCATTGATTTTACACATGTTTTGGCAGGCCCGGCGTGTTCTTATTATCTTGGTCTGTTGGGGGCTGATGTGATCAAAGTGGAGTCGGTGACTAAGGGTGACGCTATTCGCCACCGTGGCGGCACCGATGCAGATGCCGCAAAAGCTGGCATGAGCACTTCATATTTGACACAAGGGGCGGGCAAACAATCCATCGCGCTTGATCTGGACTCACCGGAAGGCCTTGAAACCTTCCATCAACTATTGGAGCGTGCGGACGTTCTGGTTGAAAATCATGTGCCCAAAACGATGCTTGAGCTGGGTCTTGATGAGACCAGTATAGCCAGGCGTCACCCACACTTAATTCATTGCGCCATGACAGGGTACGGTCGCGGCGGACCGCAGGAAAATACCGCCGCATATGATGTCAATATTCAGGCGGCATGCGGCCTGATGGAGGCGACAGGCACACGGGAAAGCGGGCCGATGCGAACGGGCGCACCGGTGCTGGATTATGCAACTGCAATGGCGGCGAGTTTCGCCGTTTCAGCAGCGCTCTTTTCAAAGGGTAATACCGGCCGTGGTAACTTCATCGATGTGTCCATGCTGGAAACCGGGTTGAGCCTGATGAGTTCGTCCGTCACCGACTATCTGAAAACCGGCATTGCGCCACAACGCAGGGGCAATCTGGCGAACAGCAGGTCACCGGGTGCGGGAAGTTTTGAATGTAAAGACGGCGTCATGTCTTTGGGAGTGAACGAAGAATCTCATTTTCATAGTCTGGCTGTCGCACTGGGACGCGAGGACTGGCTCAACGATCCCCGTTTCGTAGAACGGGTTGAACGAAAGATCCATGCGCAAGACCTCGTAGCTGAACTTGAAACTGAGTTGAAGAAAAAATCCGCGCAGGGCTGGGAGGCCATTTTACAGTCTGCCGGTGTGCCCTGCGCCCGGTTGCGCAGCCTTCCAGAGGCGTTGAATTCGGATCAGGTAAAAGAGCGGGGCTTCGTCCAAACGTTAAATGACGGCACAGGCGTACCGACATTGCCATTCCGACTGGGCGGTGCTTCAGCTTATGTGCCCGGTTCTCCAGCACCTGGATTGGGTGAGCACACTGCAGAAATTATCGATTGGCTGGAAAAAGACGACTCATGATCCAGCCATCGCCTTTGACCCGCTAGTTTCTAATCTTTTTTGCGGTAAATTAAAGTACTCCATCCATGAAAGTTACTCTCCGGGGCACCGGATCACCGGTACCGATGTTGAACAGAGCAAGCTCAGGATACCTTGTCGAATTTGGTGACGAAATGCTGGTGTTCGACCATGGCGCAGGCGCCCATGAAAACTTTCTAGGGGCGGGCAAAAGTGCATCTTTTTTCCCGTCAGCTTTGATTGAACAGATATAGTCTGATTGCTTAAGAGAGAGTTTTTGGGCTCATCTTCACTTTCCAGGAGTAGAAATGAGACATACGCCCGAACGGCATACGGGTGCGGAAATAAAGAGTGATAAGGCCAAAGGAAATATCACTGAGGTCAGACAGTGACGTCCGACACTGAATTTCTCTCAATGATTTTGCCAAATAGCTCCACTGATCCGATCGGTCTGCCGTATTCGAGTAATGCAATTATCTGGCTGGCGACTTCGGCTGCGATTTTTCGATCCGGCAATTCAATGGTGGTCAAGGGTGGTTCAACGGCCTCTGCCCAATCGATATTGTCGAAACCCATCACGGAAAGGTCCTTTGGAATTTTTCGCCCCGTTCCTTTCAGCCCCATATAGACGCCCAGAGCCAGAACATCTGAAAAGCATAATGCCGCTGTGATTTTGCCGTTGTGTTCGAGTACTTCTCGTATCGCTTTTTTGCCGCCGGCGACATCGAGGCTTGATTCGACAAATGTCAGTTCCAGACGATCTGACTGGAGGGACAATGCACCCTCCCGGCGCATTCTTGTTCTGTCGTTCATCAGCAGCGGCCCATGAAGAACTGCGATATCCCGGTGACCTTTACTGGCAATAAACTTAACTGCATTAGCCGCCAGCATAAAATTATTGTATCCAATTGACGGGTAGTCCCGTGTTGGATTCCAAACTGACGTAACAATAAATGGGACATTGCGCCGTTTAAACAGGTCAAGCAATTCCGGGCTGTGCGCGTCACCACTCAGGATGAAAGCTTCCGCGCCCATGCCCAGGAGCTTTCGCGCGGCTTTCAACTCGTCTTCTTCATCCGCATGGGAAATTGCCAGGACCAGCGAGTAACCACCATCCTCAAGGGATTGCTCCAGCGCGGAGATGAATTTGGCGAATACCGAATGTTCAATAGTGGGGATAATCGCAGCAACAGTCTTGGTTTTTCGTGTTGAAAGAGCCTTTGCCGCCGGGTTCGGTAAATAGTCCAGTTTTTTGCATGCATCCATGACGCGGTCCCGCGTCTTGGGTGTGACATTTTTCGCGCCATTGACGACGCGGGACACGGTGGCGATGGACAGGCCCGTCTCTTTTGCGACGTCCCGAATGCTTCCTACTTTCCCGCTCACATGGTCCTCCATCGTGTGAGAATCTTTTTACCCCTTGACGTTGGCAATAATCAAGTTCATAAATGTAACCGGTTACAATTTGAATAACAGGGCTCTCAGTTTTTTAAGGTCAGATCAAATTCTGGCCATTTCGGGGTGTAGGCATGAAGAAATTATCGTCTCGGTATCAAGCTACTCAAATCTCGAATGGGGTCATTTATTCTCCCACAATTAGCGCGCGCGGGGAGCATTTGGACTTGTGAGCGATAGCGCCAAAATCCATACAATTGAGACGCACAACGTCTGGAAAATCTTTGGGAGCCGGTCTGAAGAAGCCTTGCAGGCGATAGAACGCGACCAACTCTCCAAGGCCGAAGTGCTGGAACAATATCAGGCTGTCGTTGGTGTTCGTGATGTATCGATCTCCGTGGGTGAAGGCGAAATTTTCTGCATCATGGGCCTGTCAGGCTCCGGAAAATCCACTCTGGTACGCCATATCAACCGGCTGATCGAACCGACCGGCGGAGAGATTTTTATCAATGGCATTAATGTCGGCGATCTCAATGCAGAAGAGCTGCGCATCTTGCGCGCTGACAAGATCGGCATGGTCTTTCAGAATATGGCGCTGCTGCCACACCGCACCGTGCGGGACAATATCGCCTTTGCTCTTGAACTCCGCAATGTCGATGCGTTTACGCGGGCGGAAGTCGCCGACCGGGTCACATCTTTGGTCAGCCTGCAGGGATATGGCGACCGTTATCCTTCCGAACTCTCAGGCGGCATGCAGCAACGGGTCGGGCTGGCCCGGGCCATGGCTGCGGACCCCGATATATTGTTGATGGACGAGCCGTTTTCGGCACTTGATCCGCTTATTCGTCGCGGTTTGCAGGACGAGTTTCTCGAACTCTCAAAGACGATGAAGAAAACCACTTTATTCATCACCCACGATCTCGATGAAGCAATTCGAATGGGAACCCGAATTGCCATCATGAAAGACGGGGCGATTGTGCAAACCGGAACACCGGAAGAAATCGTAACGCAACCGGCTGATGATTACGTATCGGATTTTGTTGCCGGGATTTCAAAACTGAAACTTGTCTATGCGCATACGGTGATGGAGCCCATCGAAAAGTATAAAGCGGGGAAGGGTAAATTACCCCCCATAAAAGACTGTGCTGTGGCGCATCCCGATGATGACCTCGATACGCTGATCGGGCTCGCAATAGATCAGAATAATCCCACGATAATCATGAGTGACGACAATCCCGTCGGTGTGGTCACCAAGGACGCGCTGTTGCTCGGTGTCCAGGGAGGGTCCTGATCGGTGTCTGATATCCAAAACGTCCGCTCCCCTTTATCGAGTTCGCAGACCGCAACGGCGATTATTATGCCGATGTGTTTCTCAAGATACAAAAAGCCAAGTTAGCGCGCTTCCATTTCAACTTCACCGCGATGGTGGGCAGTTTCATCTGGGCTGCGTTGCGCGGAAACTGGCTGTTGTTCACCTTCGCCTTTGTGGTGGACCTGATCGCGGCTGTTAACGTTGCCCTCGTCTATAAATATTCCAACGCGGCCATTGATAATGCCGAAAAGGCATTTCTTGTCGAACGGTATGAAAACTGGACAGATAGCCATACGATTGTAGCCGTATTGGTATTTGTGATCGGCCGCATCCTGTTTGGCTGGATGGCCGACAGGTTCTATGTCGCGCAATATAACAAATGGCGGGTGGATCATACCGTCCGCAGTGGTGTTGTCCTGTCACGACTCCTCATCGCTGGTCTTATTTTTGCGCTGATTGTCCCGTTGCTGATTTATCGTACAACACAATTTGCCCCGGACAATCGCACCTGCATCAAACAAACACGCGCAATAGCTAAAGGGGAAGTTGTAACATTCAAGGAACGGTTTGACTGTTTTATTATCGGCGAGTTTCCAACGCTTTTCTGGATTAGCAGACCGGATGAAATCACCTATCCGCGTGATGATCTGGGCAACCGTATTGTGAAACGCACGCCACCGCGGGCGAATGCGCCGCCGGTCAACCTCAATATATATGTGTCGCAACGCATTGACGATTCAATCGGTTACGTCACCGTATTTTACGGGTTCCTGTTTGATGGCATTACCGGAATATTGCGCGGCATGCTTTCCGCTATCGCGTCGGTCTTCGTGGGCACGCCATGGCCGATCACGATTGGTGTACTGCTGTTTGTTGCCCATAAAATGGCCGGACGCCGAACGGCACTATTTGTCGGCGCCTCGCTCGTCTATCTCGCCCTGTTCGGGTTTTGGCAGTCGGCCATGGATACCATGTCACTTGTGGTTGCTGCCTCATTGATCTGCGTTGTCTTCGGCCTCCCCCTTGGTATTTGGGTTGGAAAATCAAAACGGGGTCAGGCGATCATCACACCCGTTCTGGATGTGATGCAAACCATTCCTTCCTTTGTTTATCTCCTGCCGGCCATTGCGTTTTTCTCAATTGGCAAGCCGCCGGGAATCCTCGCAACGGTGATATTTGCGATGCCGCCGATGGTTCGTTTGACCGCCTTGGGTATTCGGCAGGTGCCGAAAAATACCAAGGAAGCCGCTTTGGCCTTTGGAGCTAATCCGAAGCAACTTTTGACAAAAGTCGAGCTGCCGCTGGCTCTCCCGTCGATAATGGCAGGGATCAACCAGGTTATTATGATGAGCCTCTCCATGGTCGTTGTCGCGGCACTGATCGGGGCAGGGGGCATGGGCTACATCGTGACAGAAGCTCTTGAAAATACGGAAACCGGACGGGGTTTGCTCGCCGGAATAGGAATTGCCCTGTTGGCGATGATGATCGACAGGGTGGTGCAACGGGCGAACGTAGTTCGCCGATAAGTTACTACGAAACCGAAGCAATTGCTTCAAAATGAAAGGGAGAAAGATGAATAACTTCAAGATATTAGCATTAAGCTCCGTAATGTCACTTGGCTTCGCGATACCAGCGTCAGCGGCGGACGACGCAACGGTTGCGATCTCGGATCTGACCTGGACGGGCGGTAAGGCGATCAGCCACATCATTGAAGCCGTTATCGACGGGCCTCTTGGGTCGGAGGCTGTCGTTGTTGAGGGCCTATCCGACGGCTCCATCATTTCCGCGGGAATGGACAAGGGCGACGGGTCAGCCGATGTATTTGCGGACCTGTGGATGCCAAACCGGAAATCCATCTGGGACAAATATGTAGATGGCGCCAACACCGTGGGGCACAATATCCCTTATCCGGGAACACAGAATATCTATGTGCCCACCTATATGAAAGACCGGGTATCATCGATCGAAGACCTCAAAAACCCAGAGGTTGCGGCGATGTTTGACAAGGATGGTAACGGCAAGGGTGAATATTGGCCCGGTGATGCCGGCTGGAAGTCGACCCGCATGTGGCAGGTCAAGTTCAAGTCCTACGGTCTGGATGATCTTTGGGAAGCGGAAGTGCTCCCCGATGCGGCGTTTAAAGGGCAATTGAAAACAGCGATTGCGCGCGAAAAGCCAATCCTGTTCTACTATTGGACCCCCGAATGGGTGCATGCCGCCTATGATATCACGCCGGTTAAAGAGCCAGCGCGGACAGACGGTTGCGAGAAAGTGGCCTATGACGAAGAGGACTGGCTCGAAGTGTCGTCCTTCGCCTGTGTCAGTAAGGAAGCGCAGATCTACGTCACCTATTCCAAGTCTCTGGAAAAGCGTAACCCGGCTGCGGCAAAATTCCTGAGCCAGATTTCGCTCGACCCCGCTGTGGTCAATGGCTGGATCTTGAAAATCGGACGGGACAAAATGGACCCAAGGGACGTCGCAGAAGAGTGGGTGGCCAATAATAAGGAAACCGTCGACAAATGGATCAAATGACGATTTAGCCCCTACCGTTCCTTCGCCAGGGGAACACAATGCCCCTGGCGGATGGGCCAATTTTTAACGCACATACAATTGCAATTACCCGATCTGAATTCAGCCGCCGTGGAAAACTCCGCGTATCGCGGCAACCGATTTTCTGTCTCAAAATTCACCGACCGGGCGACAATAACGAATGGCAGCAAATTAGTTGAATTATGGGTCTTAGAGCTCCCGCTGATTCAACTGTAACGCCGACAAACATTCGAAAGTGACCAAACCCATGTCTGACATGCTGACTACCGCCGAATATGAAAACATCGCTGCCAAGCTGTCGCTTCCCACTAACGCATTTATCAATGGGGCGTTCACGACAGCGCAATCCGGCGCGACCCTTGAGACCTTAAACCCCGCAACGGGAAAAGTGATCACAAAAATTGCTTCCTGCGATCAGGCGGATGTGGATACAGCCACCGACTTTGCGCGCAAGGCGTTTGAAAGCGGTGTGTGGTCAAAAAAGCACCCGGCTGACCGCAAGAAAATACTGATAAAGCTTGCCGATCTAATCGAGAAAAATCAGCTTGAACTCGCGGTTCTTGAAAGCATCGAGAGCGGTAAGCCGATTAGTGATTGCGTAACCATCGACCTGCCCGAAACGGCAAATTGCATCCGTTGGCATGCCGAAGCAATCGACAAGATTTACGATCAGGTTTCACCGTCGGGAAGTGAAGCTCTCGGCCTAATTGTACGGGAGCCCCTGGGTGTTGTTTCCTGCGTATTACCGTGGAATTTCCCGCTAATGATGTTGGCCTTCAAGCTTGGCCCAGCATTGGCTGCGGGAAACAGCATGCTGGTCAAGCCCGCAGAACAAACCAGTATGACAACCCTGCGGGTTGCCGAACTGGCGAAACTGGCTGGTGTCCCCGACGGTGTAATCAACGTCATTCCTGGGTTTGGAGAAACTGCAGGTGAGGCGATCGGAAGACACCCGGATATCGACGCGGTTTCCTTTACCGGCTCCACCGAAGTCGGGCGGATGTTTCTTGAATATTCCGCCCAGTCAAACCTTAAACGTGTGGTGCTTGAATGCGGTGGCAAAGCCCCAAGCATCGTCCTTTCAGACGTAACAGATCTGGATTCCATTGCTGAACATGTGGTCGGATCAGCATTTTGGAGCATGGGGCAGAACTGCACCGCAAACTGCCGGTTGATTGTCCATCGGGACGTCAAGGAAGCTCTGATGTCTAAGATACAGGAACAGGTCGGTTCGTGGAGCACGGGCAACCCACTTGATCCGGAAAACGCCCTTGGAGCGATGATTTCGCCAGAGCATTTTGAGCGGGTCATGGGTTTTATCCAAAGCGGTAAGGCCGATGGCGCAAGCGTCCTGTGCGGCGGCAACCAGATCGAGGAAGGGGGCGGTATTTATATCGCGCCAACAATTTTCGATGATGTCGAAGTGAAAATGAACATCGCTTCCGAAGAAATATTCGGGCCTGTTCTCAGCGTCCTGACCGCCAATAGCGACGAAGAGGCCATCGCTATGGCTAATGACACGCCTTACGGGTTGCACGCCTCACTTTACACCTCAAATGTCAAATCAGCACACCAGTTTGCGCGTGAAATTCAGGCCGGGACTGTTTCCGTCAACTGTTACAGCGAGGGCGATATAACCACACCCTTTGGCGGTTATAAGCTTTCCGGTTTTGGTGGACGCGACAATTCTTTGCAGGCACACGACCAATACACCGAAACCAAAACCATTTGGCTGGATCTGAGCGCCTGACGTTGCAGGCGCAGACAAGCCCCGATTTGCAATTGTTCAGAGCCAAAACCAGACAAGTTAATAACGAACCTACAGGAATGGATTTATCATGAGATCTCACGCACGCGCTGTTGTTATCGGCGGAGGCATAATGGGCGCAGGCCTTCTCTATCACCTTGCAAAAGAAGGTTGGTCAGATGTTATGCTCGTCGAGAAGGGCGAGCTTACATCCGGCTCGACATGGCACGCCGCCGCCTTTATCCCACATTTTATCGGCAACCCCGGCATGGCCAGGATTCACCGCTACGCCACAAAAATGTATAAGGAGTTAGAGGCCGAAACCGGGCAGGCAACGGGATTTCACGACTGTGGAACAATCCGGCTTGGCTCAACCCAGGACGAGCATGACTGGTATCTTCGCGTTCAAGCCATGCTGCGTTCGCAAGGTACCGAATGCCATATCATCGGCCCGGATGAGATCAGCAAACTTCACCCGTTGATGGATTTGGAAGGTGTAAAATTCGGGATTTATACGCCGGGTGATGGTCACACGGACCCGGCGGGCAGCACTAATGCGCTCGCCATTGGGGCACGGGCGAGAGGTGCCGAGATTTCGCTTCGCAACCGCGTGCTCGAAATCAATCAGTGCGCCGATAACACCTGGGATGTGGTCACTGAAAAAGGCAACATTAATACGGAGCATGTCGTCAATGCTGCGGGCAGTTTTGCTCCCCAGATTGGCGCCATGGTTGGCGCAAAAGTGCCTGTTGTCAGCATTCCCCATCACTATCTGGTCACCGAGAACCTCGACGAGGTTATTGCCCTTGAAAAGGAACCTCCAACGGTGCGGGACCCGTGGGCCTCGTGCTATTACCGTCAGGAACAAAACGGCCTGATCATCGGCCCTTACGAGATGGAAGGTGCGGAAGTATGGGGGCTTGATGGCATCGACTGGTCATTCGATACCGAATTATTGCCACCCAACCTGGATATCCTTATTCCCTGCCTTGAAGCCGCTTCAAAACGCCTTCCTTCATTTGCAAACGCCGGGATTAAACGCACGGTTTGTGGCCCCATTACCCATGTTCCTGACTTGGGAATTCTGATTGGGCCAGCAACCGGGTTCCGAAATTTCTGGCTGTGTTGCGGGTCGAGTGTTGGAGTAACCCAGGGCCCAGGCGCTGGGAAATATCTGGCACAATGGATGGTTCATGGGCAGGCCGAAATTGATGTCAGCGATATGGATGCCAGACGTTACGGCGATTGGGCTGTTGGGTCTTACAGTGTCGAACAATCGTTGGAAGGCTATCACGATATGTTCCAGGTGCATCTCCCCAGCAAACAATGCGCGGCCGGTCGACCGGCAAGGGCTGCCCCCTTGCATGAAAAACTGAAAGCGCGTGGCGCCGTATTCGTCGACAGGCATGGTTGGGAGGTCCCGACCTGGTTCTCGCTAGATGGTACTGAAGAGAAATACAGCTACCGTCGCACCAATTGGTTTGACACCGTTGCCGAAGAATGTCGGGCCGTACGCGAGCGTGTCGGCATCACCGACAGAACGTCTTTGGTGAAGTTTGAAGTTTCCGGCAAAGAAGCGTCCCGCTTCCTTGAACGGATGCTGATCAATCGTTTGCCGCAAAAATACGGGGCAATAACCACCGCTCAAGCCGTGAATGAATTGGGTGGAATTGAGTGCGAGTTCACCATCACCTGCTTGAGCGAAAACCGGTATTATCTTACCGCTCCCGCAACATCCCAACTGCGAAGCCTCGATTGGATGAATAGATGTGTTGTAGAGTTCGACGATGCCGTTGTGAAAGACATGACGGATGAAAATGGTGCGTTGGCGTTGGCAGGCCCGTGCGCACGTGATGTTTTGGCCAGACTAACGAAGGAGGGTCTTTGCAACGAGACCTTCCCCGTGGCCAGTGCGCGGGAGATTACCATTGCCAGTATCCCCGTTCTGGCTCTTAGAACTTCCGGGCTGGGTGAATTGGGTTGGGAGTTCCACCTGAAAATGGGCAGGCTTGCAGAGCTTTATGATGCACTGACTGCCGCTGGTTCGACCTATCAGATCGCCGATTTTGGCCTTTATGCCGCTGATTCCCTGCGTATTGAAAAAGCCCATAAAATGGTGGGTCATGACTATATCGCGCCGCAGACACCGGTTGAAGCCGGGCTCGAGCACTTGACCAACACGGACAGTCATTTCATCGGCAAAGATGCTCTTTTGAACCAGACGAAAAGCGGCCCGGAGAAACGTCTTGTCTATCTGAGCGTTGACGCTAACGACGCGGATTGTTTTGGTGTCGAACAGGTATTTGCAGCCGGTCGCGCCATTGGCCTGACGACGAGTGGCGCTTATGGGCACACCGTAAAACAAAGCCTGGCATTCGCTTATATCGAAGCAGAATTTGCCAAAGCGGGAACGGAATTGGTGGTCGAGATATTGGGTCAACGGTGCTCAGCGAAAGTACTATCCGGGCCTGCCTATGACCTCCAAAACCTTAAGGTTTTGGGTGAGAAAAGGACCAATGATGCCCATGCGGGAGAGTTGGGCGATGGGTGATGACGCCAATATTGTCCCATTTAGTATCAACGTTCCCGACGAACAACTTCTGCGGATAAAAAACCAGATCGTGGATTATCCCTGGCACTATATGCCTGACGATGGTGGCTGGGCTTACGGCACTAATATGTCTTATCTAAAGGAATTATGTGCCTATTGGCTTGATGGTTTTGATTGGCGAGCACAGGAGAAAAAACTCAACCGCTTCTCCCATTACAAAGCGCAGGCCGGGGAAATTGATGTACATTTTATTCGCGAGAAAGGAAGCGGACCGTCACCAACGCCGCTTCTGATCAGCCACGGTTGGCCCGGCTCGATTGCGGAATTCCAGCACATCATTGAACCGCTGGCCCACCCTGAACGGTTTGGGGGCGATATAGCTGACGCCTTCGATGTTATAGCTCCGTCACTTCCGGGTTTTGGTTTCTCTTCTCGGCCATCACGACCCATGGGTCCACGAGCAATGGCCGGTGTCTTTGCCACATTAATGACGGATGTTCTCGGGTACGACAGCTATATCGCACAGGGAGGAGATTGGGGGGGAACCATTACAAGCTCGCTCGGTCATGATCATGCACCCGCCTGCAAGGCAATCCACCTCAACGTCATGTCAGTGCGCCATCCCGACGGTCCTATGGGCGCCGCCGAAGAAGCCTGGGCTGCGCAATTTGATGAAGATCAGATCATGCTGGATGGCTATCGCACAATCCAGGCGACCCGCCCGCAAACTTTAAGTTACGCCATGAACGACAACCCCGTTGGGGTCGCGGCTTGGATCCTCGAGAAATTTCACGACTGGTCAGATATCGAGGGTGACCATGTCGAAAGTGCGCACACAAAAGATGAGCTGCTGACCAACATCATGATTTACCTGGTGACAGGGAGTTTCAATTCCGCAAGCTGGATTTATTACGGTCGGCGTGAAGAGGGCGGGCGAACCCTGTCGCCAGAGGGCCGACGTGTCGAAGTACCGACGAGCTGCGCATTGTTCCCAAAAGAAATGCTGCGCTGGCCACCGCGTAGCTATGTGGAACGCGTCTACAACATAACCCACTGGACAGAAATGCCCCGCGGCGGCCATTTCGCCGCCATGGAAGAACCAGAACTGCTCATACAGGACGTCCGTGCTTTTGTGAGAACGCTAAAATAAACAAGAATTCGGTAACTCAATGACCTGGCTGGCCAACATTTTTGCGAGTGGACCTGGACTTGTCTAAGTTTAATCCCAGTCCTATTTAAATCACCTATTTGTTCGGGGTTGTTAACAGCCTTTCTTTCTATTGCTGGGTGTCTCCAACGTGTGCTCTAGAAGCCAGTGGAGTGCTGAGCTAGGGATTGACACTACTGTTGACGCGTTTGCCATTTGTGCCGCCAGATGAGTTCGACTTTCAGTGTTTTGAAGAACCTTTCGACAACCGCATGCGCTATGCATTTCTCGAATTGATGGCTCAAATCGCTCATTCCCAGCAGTTACCTTTGCGGCTCATTGAAATTTTAAACGTCAACTGACGCGTCTGCTTTTGATAATTGTGGGAGCGAAAATGGCTGTCCTAGTGTGTACTATGTCGCGTTGTTCTTTTTAAATGAAAAATAAAGGACTTATCGCGTTTGTAGAGTCCAGTAATCGGTTATATCGTGACGAGAAACTTAATTTAGCGGCAGACCTACGGGACATGACGAAAAGTTCATTAGCGGTAACAATTGAACGGGGCCCGGTCGATCATAGGATGCAGGTCTTCGACGTACCTGCTTATGACAATCAAACCGTTCTCGACGTTGTTTCATGGGTCCAGCAAAACGCTGACCCAACGCTCAGCTACAGATTCGCCTGCCGGGTTGGGATGTGTGGCTCCTGCGCGATGATGGTGAACGGGGTACCGCGGTGGACATGTCGTACTCATATTTCAAAAGTGCTGGATGGTAACAAAGTCACAATCGGTCCATTGCGCAATTTGCCCATAATCAAAGACCTCGCCGTTGATATGGACCCGTTCTTTGACAAATGGGTCGCGGCCGAAGGCGTGCATCATGGCGGTTTGACCCGCGATGATCCAATTGCTGCGATTGATGAAACAAGCTCTGAAAGAGAAGAAGCTAATGCCGGTATTGAATGCATCAATTGTTCTGTTTGTTATGCGGCGTGCGATACGGTGGCTGGTAATTCGAATTATTTGGGACCCGCCGCTTTGCAACGGGCCTGGACCTTGCTGAACGATAGCAAAGATGAAGGATACGCTGCAATTTTGGAAATTGTCTCCGGATCCGGTGGTTGCCATAATTGCCACTCGATGGGGTCCTGTACTGCATATTGCCCCAATGAACTCGACCCCATGTCAGCCATCGCCGGGCTTAAACGCGAAACAGCTAAATCCTTCTTCAAAAGGGGGCGGTGATGTTGAGCCTGCGCCTCTATATGTTTCAAAGGATAACGGCTCTTTTGATGGCACCGTTCGTTTTGGGGCATCTGGCGGTGATGATTTATGCCATTCAGGGCGGGCTTGATACCGCCGAAATTCTCGGCAGGACGCAAGGTTCACTGTTGTGGTTCTTGTTCTACGGCACATTTGTTGTGGCCGTTTCGATTCATGGAGCGATTGGTCTGCGTTCCATTGCCTTTGAATGGGGAGGTCTAAAAGGAATTGTGCTCGAAGCTTTCATGTGGATTGCCGGTCTTGGTCTGTTTGCCTTGGGCGCGCGCGCGGTTTGGACGGTGACTTATGCGCAGGGGATAGGCGCGTGAGCAATCTAAGAGACATCAAATCACGAGCTCACCCCTTGTGGCTCGCCTATATTATACATCGCCTGTCGGGGCTTTTTCTCGCGTTGTTTCTTCCGGTTCATTTTTGGGTGCTGTCTCTGGCAATAACAGAGCCAGCCAGTCTTGATGGGTTTCTATCCATGACGCAGGGAACTCAATTCAAGCTTGCTGAGTTTGGACTGGTTTTTGGACTTGCGGTTCATATGTTTGGAGGCTTGCGGCTAATGGCGATGGAATGGTTGCCCTGGTCCGGGCGGCAAAAGACATGGGCAGCATTGGCAACCGCAATATCATTCTTCATCGCCGCTCTCTTTTTGATGAAGGCCATTTGACATGCGTATTTCGGATATTGAAAGATACGATACGGATATCCTGATTTTGGGCACCGGCGGCGCCGGCATGTTTGCAGCACTTCATGCCCAACAATCGGCTCCTGAAGGTACAAAAATCACAATTGCGGTTAAGGGCCTGATTGGTAAATGCGGATGCACCCGAATGGTGCAAGGTGGTTACAATGTTGCTCTTGGTGGTGGCGATACAGTTGAGCGCCACTTTATGGATACGATCCAGGGCGGTAAATGGTTGCCCAATCAGGACATGGCTTGGCGCCTTTGTGAACAGGCTGTGGTGCGAATTCGTGAACTGGAAAATGAAGTTGGCTGTTTTTTTGACCGTAACGTCGACGGGTCGCTGCACCAAAAAGCATTTGCAGGACAAACCGCCGACCGTACCGTACATAAGGGTGACTTGACCGGCATCGAAATCATCAACCGGTTGATGGAAAAGGTGCTGGCGAGCGGTGTTGAGAAATTGCAGGAACATCGTGCTGCCGGGCTGATCCCTTCCAAAGACGGTTCCGCTCTCGCAGGTGTTCTGATGATCGATATGCGCACCGGTAAATTCAAACTGGTACGGGCCAAAACAGTTTTAATGGGCACTGGTGGCGGGCCAACTATGTACAAGTATCACACCCCTTCGGGCGATAAGACCATGGATGGCCTCGCCATGGCGTTGCGTGCGGGTCTGAGTCTGCGCGATATGGAGATGGTGCAGTTTCATCCAACCGGCCTGTTGGCTGGTGATCACACGCGCATGACAGGTACCGTATTAGAGGAAGGCTTGCGTGGCGCGGGCGGGCAACTAGTCAGCCACTCCGGCCAACGCTTTATGTTTGACTATGATGACAAGGGTGAACGCGCCACTCGCGATGTTGTGAGCCGGGGCATTTATGCGGAAATGCGTAAAAACAATAACTCGGAGCAAGAAGGCGTTTTCATTTCCATGGCCCATTTGGGTCCAGATAACGTGCGCGAGAAATTCAAAGGTATGGTCAAACGTTGCGAAGATAGTGGATTTGATTTGGCGGCAGGCAAAGTGGAAGTCGTGCCAACGGCCCACTACTTCATGGGTGGTGTTGTGGTGGATGTGGATACACGAACAGCGATGGAAGGCCTCTATGTTGCAGGCGAAGATGCAGGCGGCGCCCATGGATCCAACCGGCTGGGCGGCAATGGTGTTGCCAATTCCACAGTTTATGGAGGCATAGCTGGCGATACGATGGGGGCGGATATCCGCTCCATGCCCGAATTGCGTGAACCGGATGATGAAGCCCTTTCGGCGGAACTGGAACGCGCTATTTATCCATTGACGAAAAAGCCCGATTTGGTCTTGCCCTTGCGCAAAAGATTGCAAGAATTGATGTGGGAAGATGTCGGAGTGATGCGGACAGCTACGGGCATGAGGCGCGGTCTACAAGGCATCGCTGATGTGTCGGATGCACTGATGGATACCGGTGTTGCGAGCGACAATCTGGCGTTTAATCTAACATGGCACGATTGGCTCAATCTGCGTTCGCTTTGTGATATATCCGAGGTGATTGCAGTAGCGGGCATTGCTCGCGAAAATTCACGCGGTGCGCACTATAGAGAAGACTTCCCCGACACTGGTGCCATGGAAGATAGCGATTTTACCGTCGTTCGATCAAATAACGGAAAAATGGAAGTTATCCGAGAGCCGGTTCAGTTTACAATCGTTCGCCCGGGAGAGACAATTCTCCCTGAAGGTGAACCCGAAACACTGGTGGCAGCACAATGATCCCGATTAACCTCATCCAACAAACTGCAGAAACTCTGATGGACAAAGCGGCAATTGAAATTCCGCAGGATTATCTTGATGGATTGCAAGAAGCGGCGAAGACTGAAGATGGCGATCTGTCGTCTTTTGTATTGCAGGCCATGCTGGAAAACTATGAAGCCGCGAAAGACGATCGTCGTGCCATGTGTGGTGATACGGGGGTACCGCGCTGGTTTGTAAAAATGGGTAATGACGCCTTAGTTGAGGGCGGGATGATCGCGCTAGAAACCGCACTTCGTCGCGCTACAGCCAATGCTACTAACGGCGTTCCTCTACGCCCTAATCGCGTGCACCCCCTTTGGCGCACGGACCATGACAACAATGTCGGGATTGGTGCTCCGGAAATCGAATATGGATTTGAACCAGCCGCTCAGGGTGAGAAAGCCAACTGGATTGATCTGATCACGGTGCATAAGGGAGGTCTGTTTGGAACGGACTATCGCATGTTGTTTCCTTCTGACGGCGTTCAGGGTGTCAAACGCTTCTATCTGGATAGTTTGATTGCTTTCGGAAAACGCGGCCTTGCCTGCCAGCCTGCTATCATTGGTATTGGATTGGGCGGTTCCAAAGATGTATGCATGTCGCTTGGCAAGCGGGCTTCAACTTTGCGTATTGTGGGTAGCCGAAATTCCGACCACAAAATTGCTAAAATGGAAGATGATTTTAAAGAGCTTGGCAATTCCATCGGCATGGGAGCAATGGGGTTTGTAGGAAAGAACATGGTGATCGATTGCAATATCGAAGTGGGCTATTGTCACACTGGCGGCATGCCCATGTCTGTCCATGCATTTTGCCTATCATCCCGCCGTGCCGTTGCCCGTATCTATCCGGACGGTCGCGTGGAACACCGTACCGACCCCGATTGGTTTACTCCCTATCAGCGTCGCGAAACAGTGGATTGGGAACCCATGCTGGAGGCGGCGGAATGAGCAAACCGCGCGAAATACGTCTCTCCACCACCCCAACACCGGAAGCGATTGCCGAACTCCGTATCGGCGACGTGGTCTATCTTGATGGTCTTATGTACACGGCACGCGAGGGCGTTTACATGCGTGCGCTTGAAGGCCAAGCTAATATTCCAATGGAATTACCGTCTCAGTCAGCAGCCAATTTCCATTGCTCTCCCGCCGCGCGGATCAATGATGATGGTACGTTTGACATGGGGGCGGTGACCGCAACCGCGTCCTTCCGTTTTGCCAAATGGTTACCCGAATGGATGGCAAAAACCGGTGCTAAGCTAATTGTCGGCAAAGGTGGTATGACATCGAAGGATTATAAAGAATATTTTGTGCCAAATGGCGCAATTTACCTGTCCACTGTTGGTTATGGCACGGGTGCGCTATTGGGCCGCGGCGTTGAGAAAGTGGAAGCAGTCCACTGGAATGAAGAACTTGGCATTGCCCAAGCCATGTGGGTTATCAAGTGCAACAAAATGGGACCGTTCATTGTCGCCTCAGATCTAAATGGGAATTGCCTTTTCGAACGCGAAAACGCCAAAATCGCTGAAAATATTGATCGCGTCTATGAGGGCACCAAGCCTGCGACTCTAAAGCGATATGGCGAAACTGACGATCGTACGGATGAAGTCATTTGATCCCTTGAATTCGCTAGACGATTTGCGAGTTCTATTGTTCAGTTCAATGGTCGATGATGAAGCCTTTTAATGTTTTAAATATCGCACCTGCCGCGCGTTTGAACTCAAAGTGCGTACTAATCCTAGCAAACGTCGATACATGAGTAGCGCGATGCCCAACGGTTTGGGGTAGGTCAAATCATGTTTAATCGATGAACTGCAAGACCGCTCAACTCACTGATGGTCCACGTATAAGACGCTCAGCTTCCTGGAGGAATTCAATCGCGATAGTCTGACTATTGAGATCGACTTCTAAGATCGTCAGACGATAACGTAAAATATGATGAATGTTCAGCGGGTATATCAACAATCAATTACTTCGTCTCACCGGTGCGCAAATATTGAAACCGTTCTGAATCACGCTCCAATCACAATGGGCGCGGTCAAGCGACGGAGCGTTGAGATTACGCTGAGTGGGGTAATTTTTCCTGTTTTCGGGTTTTCTTCGGTCGGTATATTCTCAATCTTGAGCGTCAGGTCGGCGCTGTCTGACCTCACCTTAATCGTGTGCGTATTGCGCACGACCGTTGGGTCCGCCCAGATTTCTAGGTGTGTCTTGTCCGGCCCAGTGCCGGCCATGCCGAGAGCGACGGCAACATTCAGATTTGCCGGAAATCCTTCAATCGCGTCATTCGCTGTCCCGTCATAAACTTTTGTCGGCACTTTCACTCTATCCATGTCGATTCCCGCTTTCTCCAAAGCGGGCGCACCTTTCAATCCCAATGGCGGTTTTTGTGTGATCATGTTGATTTCATAAATCGTACCCTGATTGGCGGATTGCACGGCATCAAGACCTAACAGGGCGCCGGATGGAACTAGAATACGGCCGCCATGTTCGCGGGCAAGGGTTTCTAACTGAGGGTTGGAAAGGAGGGCACCAACGCTGATCACCACCACGGATTTACCCTGTATAAGCGCCGGGGTGGCAATGTCGGCGAGGTATTTTGCCGGGCAACATTCAACCACGACGTCTGCGACATTGGCGAGCTCCCCAAGAGGTAAAACATTGTAATTCGAATTAAATTTGTCTGAGATATACCCTTGCGCTTTTGCGATGTTATTTGCTGAGACCGCAGCCAGTTCGAGGCCATCTATGCCATCATCAAGCGCCTTGGCCACAGCTTTGCCGATTGCGCCGAAGCCGCCTACTGCAATCTTGATTGGTTGTCTCTGATCAGGCATTTAAAGTACCATTCGATCTAAAATTTCCGGCGCGGGTTTTTGTTAATATAAGTCTTGGGAAAGTATTTTGATACTGGCACTTCAATTCAATATTAAAGTCAGGCCAAAACCTCAATAAAACACAGCCCGTTGAATTTGCGTTTTCAACGGGCTGCGGTTTGGGATATGGGTTCTAGCGCTTTAACGCGCCAACACCGGAGAAACGGAAGGCTTCTTTTTCGAGATTATCGATCTCTTCCTTGCTCATTTTGTCATGGGCAACAGTGATACGACCGAGAAAGACCAGTGGCAGGTCTTTTTGTCGTCCTTCCAAATCAGCCCTGATGGCTTCCGCTGTGGCAGCACCAACATCATCACCCATGCGCATGGGCGTTGCGTCTAGTTCGCCGCGGCGGATGGCGTCGAGTTCCAGGCCCGTACCGCCCCATCCGGTGGAGAAGATATCCTTGTGCTTCTCAGCCGCGACCTGCGCTTCGACTGACCCCATGGACATGGCGGTATTGGCATTGTGGATTATGTCGGCTTCCGGATAGGCCTGCAGGATCAGGTTGGTGCCTGCAAAACCGCCTTCCCTTTGATATTCGCCATAATGTTCGTAGGCGACTTTCCAGTTACCTTTTTCTGCGACGCAATTTTTGAAATCCCCAGAACGTTGATTGTCAGTGATACCGGGAATACCGCGATTCATGGCATAGGTTCGGTCCTTGCCGAGGCGCTCCACCATGTAGTCACAAATCTTGATCGCACCATACGCCGAGGAGAAATCGAACCAGGCCGCCGGTTGTTTTTTGAGGTATTTGAGCGGCGTGTGGAAGGCCCACACATAAGTAACGAGATTGTCGTTTTGCGCCAACTTGTCGATATTGTCAGCTTGGGTAGCAAGTTCGGATGGCCCGAATATCACATAGTCATAAAGGTCTCCGTCCTGGTCAACCTGACTTGCATAGGTCGATTGAAGTGAATGCTCAACCTGGCGTGATGCGAATTCGCGTGTGTTGTATTTGATACCCAACTGATCGAGACGCTTGGTCAAAGCCAGATAGTTACGGGCCCAAAAATCGGACACATCGGCAGATGGGTAAATAAGCGCTATCTCAATTGGCTTTTCCTGGGTTCCACTGAATTTGACTGCTGGCGCACCGGTAATTTCCTGAAGTTTCTCAAGTTTACCATCCGCATTCACCTGTTGCGGCAGCCAATGATCGCGGTCTGCATCGTCGGGCAGTGTCTTCAGTGGCAAAGACTGTGCCATCGCGCTGCTCGCCAGAGCAAGGCTTGCTGTCGTCAGGATGATCTTCAATGTTGTACTTTTCATGGTTTCCTCCCTTGTTGAAAGTACCCGTTTCACACAAGCAGCTACCTAGCCACTTGGTGCAGTTTCTCCTGCAAGCAGGAATCCTAGCCCCATCAACACAGCCAATACGCTCAAAATGGTGGCGACCAATTTGAGCGAGCGCAGGTTGTCGGGTGATGTCAGACTGGCCAGAAGGCCGGTTGTGCTGTCGCGGTCTTTTTTCTGTAACCATGTGTAGAGTGCCACAGATGAAACGATGACTACTCCAGACGCAACCGACTGCCAGAAGAACTCGATGCGTAATGTCACCAGCGCGTTAATCATCATCGCCAGTAACAGGACGCCTGCAAACGAACCCAGCATGGAGCCGCGCCCGCCAAATAACGATGTTCCGCCAACGACAACGGCTGCAATCACGTGCAGGTTGAAATAGGGTGCAGATGTTGCTTGAATCGCATTGAGTTTGCCCATGAGCATGACCCCTGCAAGGCCGGCGGCGGCACCCATGAGGATATAGGCATAGACCCGGTGGCGATCGACAGAAATGCCCGTCATTTCTGCGGCTTCCGGGCTCGAGCCGATGGAAATTGTGTAGCGGCCAAAATGGGTGTTTCGCAGGACATAATATCCGCCCACCATCGTGGCTATTCCCAACAGAACCGGGATGGGCAGGAAACCCGGAATCCGGCCCCGACCAATCTCGGTGATAAGGTCGGGAAACCGCGAAAGCACCAGCCCTTTTGCCAACACCAGCGCAAAACCCCGATAGACAAGGTCCATCGCAAGCGTTCCAATGAGGTCCGGCACTCGCATGCGGGTGATGACCAATCCGTTGATGAGCCCAAGTGTTGCCCCAAATGCGATGCCCAGTAATACGCCGACCCAAGCCGGGAAGCCATAAACCTTGATCATGAACGCCACGATGATTGCTGAAAGGGCTGCGATGGAACCAATCGAAAGATCAATGCCCCGCTGGGTGATGACAAAGGTCATGGCCATCGCCATCGGCATGTAAAGTGCCGCATCAAGGAGGATAATTTCCAGATTACTCGCCCGGAAATATCGTGCCGGTTCCATCACACCCATGAACAGCAACAACGCGGCGATCATCGCCAGCGGGCCAATGAACCCCAGATAAGGTTCGATACGCTCGTTAAATGAAGGCGTTGTAAGGGCAGGTTTGTTTGACGTCATGATAGAACTAGCAACCTCCTTAAGCGGCTTCTCGGGAAGCGCCGACAATCATGCCGAGCACTTCTTCGTTGTTGGATTTCGCGGTTTCGACGACACCCGCCCGCTTTCCGCGCCGCATGACCTGTATCCGGTCGGACACCGCAAAGACGTCATCGAGAGAATGGGATATGAGAATGACGGCCAGCCCCTGGTCGCGAAGGGTCTCTATGAGCTTTAATGTTCTGGCGGTTTCTTGTGGTCCCAGAGCGGCTGTCGGTTCGTCCATGACGAGTAACCGTAGATTGGAGTTGTACACTGCGCGGGCGATCGCGATGGCCTGTCGCTGGCCGCCCGACAGGCTGGATGTTTCCACGTCCATGCTTCGCAGCTCTACACCCAAGCGTTCTGCAAGAACCCGTTGAGCTTCAGAGCGCATTTTTTTGTTGTCGAGAAGCGTAATGCCAAAAATCTTCCGGGTCAGCTCAGATCCAAGAAATAAATTGGCTGCCGGATCAAGATGGTCTGCCAATGCGAGAGTTTGATAAACGGCATCGATACCCATCGTGATGGCGTCAGCATGGCTGTTCATAATCAGCGCTTCGCCATCCAGATGTATCGCGCCTGAAGTCGGCTGGTACACGCCGGTTAGGATTTTAATCAATGTCGATTTACCTGCACCATTGTCGCCGACAATGGCAAGGACCTCACCGGAACGAGCGTCGAGATCGACATCATCCAGTGCGGTTACACCCCCAAATCGTTTGGTGATGTTTCGCATTGTTATGATTGGGCGCTCTGGATTCACGACTTTTTCCTTTCAGTGATGACCCTTGTTGGGGACCTATTTCGACTGCGTTGTTCCAGGGATAAGGAGAGCCCACTGGGCTCTCCTCTTAAAGCCAGAGCCTACTTACCCCAGATTTTGGCATAGGCGTCACGGTATGGTGTGTCTGGATCGAACTGGTTGCTATCTCCCAGTGCTTTCAATCCTTCTGTGGTCACAAGTGCCGGAGACGTTATATAGCCCGAACACGCCTCACCGGAGACAGCGCGGTTTAACTCGTCGACAAGTTGCCAACCCTGAAGGTTGAGAGGTTCGGCAACAGTGATGGCCTGATACTGCCCCGTGCGGATGCGCTGGAAAGCAGCTTCCGAACCGTCCCCAGCAGAACCCGCTTTGGGCGCGCCATCTCCTTTGATGCCTGCTGCAGCGAGAGCCGGACCCATGAAGTCAAAATAAAGGTCATTGATCGCCAGAGCATGGGTCCATTTCGCACCGTATTTTTGAAGAAGCGATGTAGTTAGCGGGCCCATCCGTGTAGAAGTATCGGCAATTGGTGTGTCGACGTACTCGAGAACCGTACCGCCCATTTTTTCGATGGTTTCCTTAATGCGATCGGCTTTGTCGATGGCAATCTGGTAAGTCGAATCTGTGAAAATAACCGCACCGGGCTTACCTCCGGCATCTTCGATGGCCCATATTGCGGCCGTTTCAGATACCGTCATCGCGTCTGTGGAGACGTTGGCAAAGATACCGCCCGGCGCGTCACAACCGATTTTCGGGCCGGAATGCCAGGAAACCATCGGTATTTTTGCAGCAGCAACCCCGTCCAGAGCAGCCTGTTGTTCTACCGCATCAAATCCATTGATGATAATACCGTGCGGCTTGAGGGCCATTGCTTGTCCAAATGCAGCGGTGCGCCCCTGAATGGAACCGGCACCGTCAAGGACACGCACGGTCCATCCGATTTTTGCAGCGGCTTCTTCAACACCATTTGTCACCCCCAGAATACCGCCATTCTTTAAATCTGCGGCAAGCACAACAATCGTCTTTCCGGCTGCAGCCTTGGGGCCGGTTGTCGGGCCGTCCCAGGCGGTTTCTGCATGAGAAATCGAAAGGCCCATGCCCATCATGATTGAACCTGCGAGCAGGGTATTCGTAAATGTTCGTCTCAGCATTGGTAATCCTCCCTAGTTGCTGATTTGCCTATTTTTTCGAAACGCCTTTGCGGCGCTGGGCGTACCCTGCAATGCCTATGGCAATAAGCAGCGTTACGCCGTTGAACATCGGTTCGACCCAAAACGAGCCGCCGAATTGCTGTATTCCGGAAATGCCAACCGCGAGAATGGCGACACCTATGATAGTTCCCCACACATTCACACGACCGGGCTTGATTGTGGTCGATCCAAGGAACGCCCCCACCAGCGCGGGAAGCAGATATTCAAGGCCAACGCTGGCCTGTCCAATGCGCAGCTTCGAGGCGAGAATGACACCCGCAAGCGCGGTTAATATGCCCGAAGACACAAATGCACCAACAACGAATTTCCGGTTTGGAATTCCGTTCAGTTCCGCAGCTTTGGGATTAGCACCAATGGCATAAAGATAACGACCAACGGGTGTGTATTCGAGAACCAACCACATGGCGATAGTGATGGCGAGCACGTAAAAACCGGTGATCGGGAGCCCCCCGATGAATGTGCCGTTGATCGCATAAAATCCGTCAGGCAAAAGGCCAACGATCTGACGCCCGCCGGTATGCCAAAGCGCCAGAGCATAGAGTACGGTGCCAGTACCAAGCGTGGCGATAAAAGCGTCAATCTTCGCAACTTCAACCAGAACACCATTGAGAAACCCGACAAAAGCGCCCAGGGCCAGAACAATGAGAACTGCGACCGGCCACGGAATACCGTACAGGGTTTGCAGGGAGATCGCGAGAATATGCCACAAGACGATGCCATACCCGACGGTCAGATCAATACGGCCTGCTGCCATGGGGATCATGGCGGCCAGACTGAGTATGGCGATAATGGCCTTGTCTGAAACAATCGCACGCAGATTCAGCATGGTCGGAAATGTATCTGGAAGCAGAATGCTGAACATGATAATCAGACCGATAGTCAGCAGGAGAAGCCCATAAACCGGCGCAAGACGCAGCGTTTTTTCGAGGGTGGACAACCCTTTCAGTTCCGCTCTGGTGGGCTCCAGTGCATCTGATTCAATTGACTGCACTGGAATAGTCCCCGTGTATAGGTTCATGCTTTGATGTATCGATGATGTCGTGAGCCGATGCTGCCTGGATTAGCGATTCCGTCGAGAGGGCAACGCCGGTAAGTTCTTTTACAACCTGACCACGGCTAAATACGATTGCGCGGTGGCAAATTGCAGCCACCTCTTCAAAGTCGGTGGATACGACGACAACGCCCATTCCAGTCGAGAGCGCTTCGAATAGCAACGCATAGATTTCCGCTTTTGCGCCAACATCGACGCCAGCGGTTGGGTCCTCTGCAATCAGCAATCGTCGATTAGTTTCCAGCCAACGTCCAACAACGACTTTTTGTTGATTGCCGCCGGATAAAGCTTCAATTGCGAGGCCGGGATCATTTGGACTCAACCCCAAAGCCGTCCCCAGTTTTGCCGATAGGTCGGCTTCTTTTTGCGCACCCATAAAAGAAAATAGCGAACGCCCCGTTGCTTCCGGGTTGATGTAAGTATTCTCACGGATGGACAACGCCGGCGCAATGGATTCAACAACACGGTCGCGTGCAACAAGACCAATACCGGATCGCATAGCCGCGCGAGGCGACGACAAGTCTGGCGGTTTTCCATCCAGCAAAACATCGCCTGAATGATCACAACTGCCGTACAGGCTGCGGCCCACCTCCTCTTGACCCGCACCACGCAGGCCCACGAACCCAACCAGTTCACCCTGATTGACGTCAAATGATACTCGATCAACCGTTGCAGTTTCCAGATTTGATACATTTAAGATGGGAGTGCCCAGCGTGACTTCTGGTTGGTCAATTTCTCTGGTTCGGCGGCCGACAATTAAGTTTACGAGCTCTTCCGGACTGGTGTGATTGGTATCGCGCAGACCAACCATTACACCATCGCGCAAAACGGCCACCCGGTCAGCAATCCTGAAGACTTCATCCAGACGGTGCGACACATATATCATGCCGACGCCTTTGTCTCTTAACGGACGAAGTGCAGCGAAAAGGCGCTCCACTTCGTCCGCAGGGAGACTGGCAGTTGGTTCATCCAACACCAGGAAGTCGCACTCGACCGCAAGCGCGCGAGCTATAGCAACAAGAGATTTTTCCGTTCTTGTCAGGTTGGAGATTCGAGTCGTTGGGTCGAAGTCGCAATCGACACGAGAGAGCGCTTTAACCGCTGCTTGCTCCGCGTTTTTCCAATCGATAAGACCACGTTTGCGGACAAAACCCTGAGCCAGTGCCATATTCTCGGCAATAGTCATCCAATCAACAAGTCCAAGGTCCTGATGGATAAACGCGACCGCCTGACGTTCACTCACACGCGATGGTGCATGGTGATAGGGAGAACCATCGACCAGTACCCGACCCTGTTCGGGGTGATGAATTCCTCCCAGCACTTTTATTAATGTGGATTTGCCTGCGCCATTCTCTCCCAACAGAGCAACGATTTCCCCACGATCCACATGGAGCGAAACACTATTCAATGCCTGGGTACCGCCAAACGACTTTGACACTTCGTCAAAGAATAATCCGTTTTGCGCCACAATTGGCATTACAAGCTCTCCAAAATCACGCGAAAGTTACGTTACCGGTAACCTAATTGATACATTGGGTTGCATTTACTTATTGAGTCAAGGATAAATGTTACCGGTAACGCAAATACGTGTCGCGCTTATTCGTCCTTATGAAGGCGTGAATCAGATCCGTACAAAACGCGCTTGAGGTAATCGAATGGAAACAGATGGCCATTGAAAAAAGCAAACGTGGCGGCGCCACATTGGCTGAAGTCGCTGCTGCTGCCGGTGTTTCAAAGATGACGGCGTCACGTGTATTGCGAAACGCGCCCGGGTTTTCGAACCAAACCCGCGATAAAGTAATGCTGGAAGTTCAACGTTTGGGCTATGTTCCCAATCGGATCGCAGCCGCCTTTGGTTCGGATCAAACATCCACATTAGTCGGTGTTTGTGTCCCTCGACTAACGAGTGACCTATTTGGATCTGTCCTTGATTCCATAGACCACACGCTTTCCAAGTTTGGCTATCAAACCATGATTGGTACCCATGAGCAGTCACCGGAAGTGGAAGAAACCTGGTTGAGAGCTATTCTAGCGTGGCGGCCTGCCGGGGTTATTTTAAGTGGCCGAACCCATACACGCGGTACCATCGAAATTCTGCGCGCCCAATCAATCCCCGTTGTTGAAGTGTGGAATCTGAACACAAGTCCATTGGACGTGTCAGTCGGATTTAATCATTATGATTGCGGGCACGAAATGGGAAGTTTCGTGTTGAGCAAGGGCTATGAGAACATTGCCTATGTCGGAGCGGAAACAAATGCTGAAGGCATGGGCAAAGTCCGTCGGCAGGGCTTTGAAAAAGCATTGCAGAATGCCAAGCGCGAATTTCTAACTAAAGAAATATTGACTGATCGGCCGAGTTTTTATGCCGGATATTACGGAACCGAGAATGTTTTGAACCGCACCAACGACGTGGACGCAATTTATTATCAGGATGACACGATGGCAGTTGGTGGATTGTTTTATTGCAAGTCGAAAGGCCTGAATGTCGCCGACGATATCGGGATTGCAGGTTGGGGCGGCATGGAGATTGCTTCAGTCCTGCCGGAACGGTTGACGACCACAATCGTCACAACACGGGCGTTGGGTAAGGCTGCAGCGGAGGCTTTGGTTGCCCGCGTTCGCAATGAACCGGTTCAAGATGTTACAGTTGCAACAACACGTTTGGTCCCCGGAAATACAATCTAATGCTGGGTCTTGCGACCTTGTTTCTAAACACCCTCACGGTTCAAACGTACAGAATAAATACCGGTTGTTGCGGTGATAAATAATTGATGTTTTGCACGGCCTCCGAAACACACATTGGAAACAAGTTCCGGTACCAATATTTTGCCAAGTAGATCGCCTGCCGGACTAATGCAATGAACGCCATCCCCGGCTGACGACCAGATATTGCCATCCGTATCAAGGCGAAAACCATCAGATATACCTGGATCGATTGTGTGAAAATGCCGACCATTGGAAACCACATCACCCGATACATCGTAAACGCGAATATGGCGTTTGGCATCCGGGTCAAACATAGCGCCTGTATCAGCCACATAGAGCAAGCTTTCCGGAGGTGAGAACGCGAGACCGTTGGGACACTCCATATCGGTCACGACTGCCGAGAGTGAACCGCTTTCAGGATCAACCCGATAGACATTACAGGGTAACTCCTGTTCGGACTTGAAACCCTCATAATTGCTCATGATGCCGTAATGGGGGTCGGTGAACCAGATTGAATTATCCGATTTCACGACAACATCATTGGGGGAATTAAGTGGTTTCCCATCAAATTGATCTGCAATAACCGTGATGGAACCGTCATATTCCGTGCGCGTTACACGACGTGTGCCGTGTTCGCAGGAAATCAACCGGCCCTGGCGGTCACGGGTGTGACCGTTGGAATAGTTTGACGGTTCACGATAGGTGGATATGCCTTCACCCGGAGTCCATCGCATGATCCGATTGTTGGGAATATCGGAAAACAACAGACAATTCGCGTCACCAAACCAGACGGGGCCTTCCACCCAATCGAATCCGGATGCCAATTGTTTTACCGGGGCATTACCAAGCACATAGGTTGAGAATTCTGAACTGTTACTTTCAAAAAATGACATGAAGGTCGCCTTTATATGCTGCTATGGTTTCTTGCCGGATAATCCAGATTTTTATTATTTAACATCGATTGTCTACAGCGCGGATTGACCCAGGAGCTCGCTTTAGTTGACTGGTGTCAATAAGGGTTTGCCCGCAAAATAGGCTGCCAGATTATCGCGTTGCAACTGACCCATGATTTTTCTTGTCTCGACCGTACCGGAAGACTGGTGGGGTTGCAGCAGGACATTGTCCAACGTCAGAAAACGCGGGTCGATATGAGGTTCATTGTCATACACGTCCAGCGCTGCGGACCGGATAGTACCCGTTTCCAGTGCATCCAGAAGTGCCGCTTCATCAACTGTGGTGCCACGCGACGCGTTGACCAAAAGCCCCTGAGGTCCAAGTGCAGTTAATGTCTCAGCGCCAATCAGGCCAGCAGTTTCCGGGCCACCTGACACAGTAATAACCAGAACATCAACCTTCTCAGCCATTGAAACGATATCAGTACAATGGGTCCATTGCGGAGCGTCTTTTTTTGTACGGGAATAATAATAGACGTCACCTCCGAACGGTTGAAGACGTTCAGCAACCGCGCGGCCAATGCGCCCAAGCCCGACAATACCGAAGCGTTTGCCAGAGACTTTGGATTGCAAAGGAAAAGCACCGTTCCGGGCCCAGTTGCCGGAGTGAACCCAGTTTGACGCGCCAACTATTCCACGTGACTGAGCGATGATCATCCCGATAACAAGGTCTGCCACATCATCAGTCAGAACATCCGGTGTGTTGGTTACTCTAACGCCCCTGGAAGAGGCATGGTCCACATCAATCGTATCGTAGCCGACACCATAATTGGCGATCATGCCGAGCTTGGGAAAGGCATTAATGATATCAGCGCCCAGTACACCGTGGCCACGAAATGCAAATGCTTCGACTTCTGTTATTGCATCTGCGGGTAGATCGCTGACCTTTCCTTCATATGGCAAATTATAAACCTTATATGCCGCTTCCAGCGGTTCAACGTCCCAGTCATCGTAGGATTCGAAAGTCAAAATTGTTGGCTTTGTCATTCTTCTTCAATCTGTTGATCGTTGTTGTGCCGTTTGTCGGCCACGATGGAAACTTGTAAGTTTCGCCGATGCAGTCAGTCCTGCCCCAAGTTCGCTTGGAGGTGTCCAATGCGTATCCAGTCAACCGGATAGTGTCCAGCCCCAAATTCTGCACCATTCATTGAGTTAGTTTGTTGAGGTGGAACCATAGAGTGCTCAAGACTTCATTGCGTGTCATCCCGTTGAAGCGTTCACTATATCCATTATTCCTCAATGACCGGGGATAGATTGGAGTTGGTTCGACGCCAGTCTTAGAGAGCCGGATTTGTAGTGCCCCAGATATTTGTTTCCAACCGTTATGAGGGAGAATGTACTCTAACTCATGAAACTGCCTCATGTAAGTTGGGTCTTCACTTTGTTATTGACCGATAGATCGGACAATCATCGCGGCGTTGTCTTTAGTATGTTCCATTGGAATATGCGACCGGGAGCGTTGATGTTCTTCCTGTACTTTGGCATGCAGGTTCGTTAGCGTTTTTGCGGAAACAATCTGTTTGAATTCGCCCTGGTAAATAAAATGACCACTGATGAACAAACAATCGCCGTCTACGATGCGAAGGTAGGAGAATACACCAACGCGTTTTCAGCTGCAGCAAATGACCCGGCACTTTTGAGATTCATCAATCTAGTTACAAAAGGTGCTTCGGTTTTGGACCTGGGTTGTGGCCCAGGTACCCATGCTGCTGCCATGCATAAATATGGATTAAACGTTACAGCGACAGATGCATCGAGCGCTATGGTGAAGGAAGCCCGGCGTCATGAGGGTATCGAAGTGCGTCAAGCGGAATTTAATGACTTGAATGAGCGGGGAATGTACGATGGAATTTGGGCTAATTTCAGCCTCCTTCACGCTCTTCGCGGCAGTTTTCCCGAAATCCTTTCACGAATAGCCACAGCGTTGAAGCCTGGGGGTGTATTTCACCTTGGGTTGAAAACCGGCGCAGGAGAAAAACGGGACAATCTCGGACGGCGTTATACATTCTACACACCCGCGGAGGCGCATAAATACCTCCAGGCTGCAGGTTTTCGAGTGATTGAAGAAACTTCTGGTAAGAGTGTCGGGTTAGCCGGAACGGATGACCCCTGGATCGAAATTCTGGGTCGGTTGGATCGTTGACGCAATCAACGATATGAACCTTGTCCATATGTCAGTGAACACCGTCGATCATTCCAGAACTGGCGTATCACGGGTTCCATCACGCAGTTTTGCGTAGGGTTTACGGTGTGTGGTAAGGATTACCGGTTAGGAATGGGCCGCAATACTGTATCTTCCATGAAATGGCCCAGCTGATGCTGTTGGGTGGAATTGATAATCAGGATTGATGACAGGAGCTGATAAAATGACCAGATTAAAGTATACGCGTCGCGACGTTCTTGTGGCCAGCAGCACGATGGGGGCTACACTTGCTTCCAGCCTTATATTACCTGCCGCTGCAAATGGACTTGCGCCAACCCCCACCATGCGAGGTGGAGCCAATAATTATTTACGCGGCGCGCCAATCGTGAAGAGGATAGGGGATGGTGGTTTCCTCATGACTGGAACGGTACGTCGTGCAGGCGACGGGGCACCACTTGCAGGCCAACGTATTCAGATTTGGGCCCACACAACTGAAGGATATGAGAGTGATCCTGAAAGCCATGGTGCCACACTGAGCGATGCAAACGGAAAGTTCCAGCTGGATATGCCACAAATTGTGCCGGCCTTCGGCCAGGCACATGGGCATTTGGCTTACGACAGCGGAGATTTTGAGAGTGTTTTCTTGCGACCAGTAATGTCGAGTTCGAAAGACACAACGCTTCACGTCGATTTCGTTCTCAAACCTGCCTGATTGCCATTACGATAAAATGACAAACCGAACCCACAAATTCCTTACCTGGGGTGTGTTTGCATGTGTCATTGCTATTCCCGTCGTGGCAGCGGCAATGAGTCCGCAATTAGCCTGGCGACGACCAGCCTATATTCTGGCAGGTTTTGCAGGGATATTGTCAATGGTGTTCTTGCTCGTCCAACCCATGCTGGCGGGTGGATATCTTCCAGGCATGTCTGGATATCGCAGGCGTCAGATACATCGGATCGTTGGGAGTGTTTTGTTAGTCGCGGTTGTCGTGCATGTTGTTGGTCTTTGGTTTACCAGCCCTCCTGATGTAATAGATACGTTATTATTCAGATCACCGACAGCATTTTCGGCCTGGGGTGTAGTTGCAATGTGGGCAGTTTTCGCAGCGGCACTTATCGCATTTTCGAGGCGCAAATTGCGCCTGCGACTGCGTAGCTGGCGACTGATCCACATGACGTTTGCGGTTGTCACTGTTGTGGGTAGCGTAGTCCATGCGTTGCTGATTGAGGGCACAATGGAAACAGTGACGAAAGTATTGCTTTGCGTTCTTGTCGTTCTGATAACTGCAAAGCTGGCGTCCGATTTGCGGCTGTGGGTTATCAAAGGCCCTCAATAATGCTCAACAAGGAGCTATCTGAAAACTATTCCAGAAACCTTTTCATCAATTTCGAGAACTCCGGGGTCCTGAGATAGCCGTATGATTTATGTGGGTTTTTATCAGCTTCGTTCCCACCTGACTTTTTTATTCGATAATCATTGTGGACTAGATCATCGTCGCAAATGATGCCACCCTTGTTGACACCGTAGTCGTCTGAGAGATGAACATCTAAGGCGACAGGGTCTTTACGGTCAGCAAAATTCGTCCAATTGCTACGAACCACTGTGGGCGTTCTCACACGTTCGTTTTCCGACCCCCGGTGAACAAACTCCTCGATAATTTTGCCTTTAACATGGGGAAGACCGAGCGGCGATCCAATCGTAACAAAATGGTCAACCCTGAAATCAGGCTTCTCTTTCCCAAGCAGGGTTATTGCGTCATATGCGATGATACTTCCCATCGAATGGGCGATCAGCATAATTTTTCGCCCCTCATTGGCCTTCAAGGATTGGGTGAGGGTGTTGCGCAGGGAAGATCGCGTGTCTGCATTTTGATAGTAGAGGTCCAGATCACGCAGCAGTTTTCCCAGGAATGCATCTGCAAATGAATTGAACCCGAATCTTTCTTTTAGCGAATCTAATGTTTCCCCGGCGAGATCAATTGACTTGGCAGCCAATGCGTCTAGGAATCCATCTTTTTTCGACTTCAGAGCTCCGGTTTCGGCCTCGACATAGGGTTCTGTGTTATACAGTGCATCAAAGTGAAAATTGTCATCCTGATGCAGCGGGTTTTTGTAAAGCTGGTCAGCCCAATAGATCATTTCGAAATCAAATTTTGAGTTTGAGACGCTCTCGTTCTTCTCCAACCCCTCTTCAATGGACGTCTGCCACCATTTGGATAGTTGATCCTTCGGCGGCTTGTTCGCTAAACCATGAATTCCAATAATCAGTGGTGTGTTCATTTCCTTCACCCTCCGGTCAGTTTTAAAATAGATTAATGCTTAAAGGGATTTGAGATACTCGAGCAGAGCGTCCATTTTTGTTGGATCATTGGCTAGTACTTCAGATCCGTACCGTGGGCCATCATGGCCTGAGTTTGAATTACCCGGCTTGGACGTATCGAATTCAAAAGCTCCTTCGTCTTTAAAACCTATGTCTTTTTCATCAAATTCCCTGGAACCAACTTTGAATACTTTTTTACGCATTGTTGCAGGAAGCAATAAATCCCGCATGGTCCTGACCGACCCGTTGTGAAGGTAAGGTGCCGTTGCCCAAATTCCGTTCAACGGGCGTGCCTTGTAACAGGGCAGTTTCCCGTCGGGAAAACATGCGGACGCCGATGAGGTGTTGCGTGTGTCAATCCCAGCCTAAAATGGGTCTTGATCCCGGAGTAAAATTGGCCAGATTTTGGGACGTTTGTGTTTTTGATCTGGTTTAGTGTCAGTTGATTTGAACAGATTTTTGTTTTCGGCTCTGGTGCAACCTGTAGCTTTCACCATTCATCTCCAGGATGTGGACGTGGTGTGTCAGCCGGTCGAGTATTGCGCCCGTTAGGCGTTCTGATCCGAAGACCTCTGTCCATTCGTCGAATGGTAGATTGGATGTGATGATGATGGAACCGCGTTCATACCGTTGGCTGATTACTTCGAACAGCAACTCCGCCCCGGTTTTGGAGAGAGGGACGAAGCCCAGTTCGTC
This sequence comes from uncultured Rhizobiaceae bacterium, assembly GCA_951813045.1. Taxonomy (GTDB): domain Bacteria; phylum Pseudomonadota; class Alphaproteobacteria; order Rhizobiales; family Rhizobiaceae; genus Pseudahrensia. The sequence continues at coordinate 3,005,231 of CATOTF010000002.1, read as the reverse complement.
AATGATCAGCAGGTCTTGAGCTGCCAGTTGTTTTTGATGCCGTTGCAAGCGACGTTCATCAACGGCCTCGATCATCTCATGAACCAGTGCAGCAGCCGTGGTGAAGCGGACTTTCATCCCCTTTTGGCAGGCAGCCAGTCCAAGGCCGAGGGCAACATGGGTTTTGCCGGTTCCACTTGGTCCTAACGCGATGATGTTTTGGCGTTTCGCAGCGTACTCGCAACGGGCCAGTTCCATCACGAGCACCTTGTTCACTGACGGGATCGTTTTGAAGTCAAAGCTGTCGAGGCTCTTGGTTGCCGGGAACTTCGCAGCTTTGATGCGTCGCTCCACCATTCGGCGCTCACGTTCAATCAGCTCCAACTCACATAACCGCAGGAGATATTGGACATGATCCTTATTCTCAGCGGCACATTGTTGGGCCTGTTTGGTATATTCACTCTGGAAGGTTGGCAGCCGAAGTTTGGTCAGATGATGTTTGAGTAGAACTTGCGGTGTATCGGTAACAGTGTCGTTCATGCTGCCGCCTCCGACAACAGCACGGCATAGCTGGCAGGTTTTGTCGTCTCGACCACCGCTTTGGGCAAATAGGGGTAGATGTCGAGATCAAGCCTGGGCGGTCGCCGCTCGATCCGGCACAGAATAAGGTGCTTGATCGCATCATAGCCAATGGCACCCAGATCCAAAGCTTGTTGGATTGCGGCGTGAACGTGCTCCAGCTCAAAAGTTTCCAGCAGACGCAGGATCTGAACATACTCGCGTTTTCCCGCCTTACCCATGCGGGCTTCTAATAAACGATGAAGGATCGCAAATGCATCGGGTAAACCCCAGCCTTGCAATGGTGCCGCCTGATCGAGAGCACCTACCTTTTGTTCCAGCAAGGGCAGATAGTGAAGCGGGTCGAAGATCATGTCTGCCTTCTCATAAGACCGACGATGGCGGGCAATAATCTCGGTTCCACTGCCAATCACAACCTCATGGATGTAACCGCGAACCTGAACCTCATGATGGGCAAAGGCGACAGGAACGGAGTAATCATTATTGCGGTAGCGGATCATCGAGATTGACGTTGCCCGCGTGCTAAACTTTTCACACGCGTCGTATGGCGTTGGGGGCAATGCCATCAGCGCGTCCAGGTCTCTCAGCAATCGTTCACCAATACTCTCACCATGTCCGCGAACAACATCATCCTGACGCTTCAGGCAGCATTCTTCCAACCAGGCGTTCAAGGCATCAAAGCTGTCGAACCGTGGGGCTGGGATGAGAAAGTTCCTGCGACCGTAACCAATGACGCCTTCGACATTCCCTTTATCATTGCCTTTGCCAGGGCGACCAAACTTATCCTCAAACAGATAGTGCGATTGTAGCTCTGAGAAAGTTCTCGTGCGTATCCGTTTGCCACCGCCCAGGATCTTTGCAACTGCAATCACGGTGTTGTCGTAGAGCATCGACAACGGCACACCGCCGAAGAAAGCAAACGCAGCATTGTGACCGTCACAGAAGGCTTCTGTTGTTTCCGCCGGATACGCCTTCATGAAGAACGCATCCGAATGCGGCAACGATATAGCGATGTAATGCAGCTTGCGTTCGACACCGTCGATCACGCCGAACGTCTCACCAAAATCGACCTGAGCATGGCCGGGCGCGTGAACCAGAGGAACAAACACCTCCTGGGTTCGTCTTTGCTTCTCACGCACATAATCAGTGACAATGGTGATCCCGCCAGTGAACCCGTGCTCATCCCGTAACCGCGCATGAATACGCTTGGCTGTGTGCCGTTGCTTTTTGATGACCTTTTTGTCGTCTTTCAGGATCTGATCAATTATCCCAACAAACGGATCCAACTTCGGGCGAACAGGCGCGGTCGTTCTTTGATAACCGGGCGGAACCGAGTGCTTCAGGATCTTCGCCACGGTTTTGCGATCAATCCCGAACAAACGGGCCACCTCGCTATTGTTCTTCCCATCCACATGGCACGCTCGACGCACCCGACTATACAAATCCACAGAATACATCTTCCCCACCTAATACTCACAAGCACAAGGTGTCAGAGTGCGGAATTTTACTCCGCGACGGTCAGATTACCCAACCATTTCTGTGGTCATTTTGTCTCCGGGATTCACATTGCAACCCTGATATCGATAGATATCGATGCGTTTGTTCAAAAACGCCCACGTAACCCAATACGGTTCATGGCAATAACGCCGGAGAGCGCCATTAAGTTAGCGCGGTCACATGCCGTTGAGTTACGGTCTTATTATGAGAATAAAGAAAGAACCAATGCGGATTTGAGAGCCTCTTAAGCGAGCAGGTCGGACCAATTTTGCGCCCAATTGTAGATAGTCCACAAAACTTACCCATCGGCATCCAGCCAGCCATGATAGGGCATGAACCGTCAAGTTGAACTAACATATACCGCTTTTTGATGACCTCAGCTTTCCAGTGGTGGTTCTGGTTCCGTTCAGGAGCGTGGCGCTTCTCAATAAGACAATATTCTCCGCGGTTATCTTACCTGCCATTACGGGCACAGCCGGTCAGGCGAGATGGGCGTCCAAATGATGAATGATTTTTTCAACAAGCTCCATATCGTCTGTGGTACTCTGGAGTGCTTCCTGGTTATTGGACAACAGAATCATGCTTGGGAATTCTACCAAACGAGTGTTCAGAATTGGCCCGTTTTTGTCTTCAGACACCTCTCCGAAAAACACATGAGTTGGCGACGATTTCGGGCAGTCAACAATCGCAAGTTTTTGAAATTCTCTCATACTCTGCGGAATCACAATTGTTTTGATCGTTGGATGGTAAGATAACTTTGCAAGCAACACGTTGTCGAGATTAGTGGCAATTCTGGCTCTTTTGGGTGGCTGGTTTGGCGCTCTTATTGGGCGGACAAGAAGCCGCGTATTTATAGATGTCGCAGGTTCAGTCTGATTGTGACCGTTGTTATCACCATTCGATCCATCATGGGTATTCCTGCTTGCGCCAGGCACAACAAGCGTTATCCAGGATTTTGCTTTTCGTAAAATTGAGCTGAAGAATAATGTTGTGCCATAAATGGTTTTTAGGCTTGGAGGCTTGTCAATCGTCCGTTTCGTCATCAGTGGTTTGTAGCTGCCCACCGGGATGTAAATGGTGACGGACGCGTGGGCGCCAAATTTTAAATAATAAGAATCCAATGCCTTTCGCAACCGGCCCACGAGTACGCGAACAACAGGATCCAGCTGTGGGTCGAAGTCTTCGCTTTTACCCAATGCTTCAACAGCGATAGTGTAGGCCTTAAATTTATTGGGATCTGCTGACTGTGGTTGTTCAACAAGATATCGAAGTAATGAAGACAGTTTTGGTGAATTAACAAAATTTGGAGAAGCTAAAATGTCCCGCAACGCACGCCCAATCTCTCGTTTTGGTATGTTTGTCGCCTTCATTTTATCCTCCTTTCCTCTCATTGCATCTTCGTTATAATTTGGTGCCAGATCTCCAGACGCCGGTTAATTGATTACCCGTATCCAGGTGAATAAAATTTGCTGAAACTCCGGGGCGCAACAAACCAAGTTCCTGTTCAAGGCCAAGGCATTGTGCAGGGTAGGCTGTGGCCATTTTTATTGCACTCTCCAGCGTCAGGTCTGTGTTTTCGACGATAAACCGGATCGCGGAAACCAGATCCAGATCGGCCCCAGCCAGAGTGCCGTCTTCCAATGTGAGTTTGTTGGATTGGCGCAACACCCTGCGCTGATTGAGTTGGAATTCTGTTATGTCTGTCCCCGCCGGTGACATGGCATCCGACACCAAAAACAGGTTTGTTGTTTCCGGCTTAGCGCGCAGCGCGATATTTATTACGTCGGCTTCCACATGAAGCCCGTCCGCTATCAAACCCGCATAAATGTCGGGTGTCGTTAATACGGCACCAACGAGCCCGGGCTCGCGATGGGTTAACCCACTCATGGCATTGAACAGATGTGTCGCGCATTTTGCTCCGGCTGCGAATGCCTCTTTTGCCCGGACGGCACTGGTCTGTGTGTGACCAAGGCTAACAATGACACCTGCGTTATCCAGCGCCTTGATATACGCATCGCTTACCGTCTCGGGGGCCAGAGTTACCATCAGGCTTGGTAAATTGATTCGAGCTTCACAAAGCATCTGCACGTCCAAATCGGTCATGGGACGAATGTGATTTTCGCTATGTGCGCCTTTTTTTGCCCCAGCCAGATGGGGTCCCTCAAGATGTAATCCGAGAAAACCATCGATTGACTTTTCCGTTGCTTCCGTGCCTGCCTCAATTGCTCTTTTTGTTATTTCCGGCGTATCGGTAATTAACGTGGGAAGAATAGATGTGGTGCCAAGCTTTAGATGGGCGTCGCAGATTTTTTTGATGCCAGATAATGTAGGTTCATCGTTCAGCAGAATTCCGCCACCCCCATTGACCTGCAGATCAATCAAACCTGGCGCAATCAAACCCCCATCCATGACGAAGAGCTCGTAGTCTGAGGTGATTGATTTCTCTGGTGTTATTTGTGCAATAGCGTTTTCTTCAATCAACAACGCAGCGTCGTGATGCATTGTATGGCCATCAAATATGTCACAACCCAGATAGGCCTTTTTATCGGTCATACCGTTTCCGTAACCTTGTTAAGATGGGGCGGTTGATCTGGGTCCAATCCCAACCGACGGGAAAGACGCTCAATGAAGGCATAGAAAGAAACAACGCGCGTTAGCGGGTCCAGAAGCGGGTGGCCAACATCGCAGTATGGCAGGGACGTTGATTGGTTGTCTTTGTCCGTAATAAACACTTCAATCTGGCGTTCGCGCAGCTGGTCGGCCACTGCGGTTACTCCCTCGCGAGTTGCATCGGGCGAAGACAAGATGAGAACTGGCGATTGCTCGCGAATGATGGCAATGGGCCCATGCATAACTTCAGCGGTACTGTAGGATTCCGCATGTATCTGGCAGGTTTCCTTGAATTTCAGCGCACATTCCTTGGCAATCGCAAATGCGGGGCCGCGCCCTAGAATGAGAAATGAACTACGGTTTCCAGATTGTCGCACGATGTGTTGTTCCAAGGGCGTCCATTCACATTCCAGCGCGTACTGAAATGCTTGTGGTAAATTCTGGATTGCGGTTTTTAGCCTGTCATCACATCGCCATTCCGCCAGTATCATCAGGCCTGAGATGATGGACAGGACAAATGTTTTTGTCGCCGCGACACTCAATTCCGGACCCGCCGAAATATCAAAGTTTCTCGCGCTGATTTCTGCAAGTGGTGAAGATGAATTATTAGTGAGGGATACGAGCAGGGATCCGCCGCTTTTTGCCTTTTTGGCCATTGCCACGATATCCGGGCTTTTCCCAGATTGGCTTATGGCCAGTGTAGCCGCATTTTCCAGATGCATATCCGTGTCATAGACGGAACCTATTGACGGCCCAGTTGAAGAAACCGGGATGCTGCACATCAATTCTATCGCATATTTCAGATAAGCTGCTGCATGATCGGAGGAACCCCTGGCGATCGTGGTCACGACTTGAGGGTTGAGCTCACGTAGAGACTTCCCGATTTGGATCGCTAAGTCAGCTTGTTGATCAATCAAACGGGCTGTGAGTTCAGGAATTGAGCGGGTCTCACGTGCCATATGGGTGAGATTGGTCATTTGGCTGCATCTCCGATCTGAAGTTCTGCTACAAAGTCATAAGCATCGCCACGGTAGACTGACCGGGTTAGCTCTATCACCTGTCCGTGGCTGGAATAGGATATGCGTTCGATACGAAGTCCGGCGCTGGCGAGTGGAACTTCCAGCAACCGCGCGTCTTCGGCATTTAGATTAATTGCCGAAATCCGTTGCACCGCCCGAACCGGCTTGCACCCGTATTCTTCTAGCAATGCATAGAGTGAGTTTTTTACTTTTTCAGGGTTTGGAAGGTGGTTCGTTGATAATGAGGCTCGCTCAATTGCCAGCGGTGTATCATCTGCGATCCTCAGGCGTGCAATGCGTGAAACCATAGTATCTGAACGAATGCCAAGGGCGATCATCTCCTCGGGAGATGCCGGGTATATTCCCTGTTCCAGCCAGGACGTACGTACCGTTCGCCCGCGTCGCTGCATGTCTTCTGAAAACGAGGTCAAGCGGGAAAGGGATTGTTCCACCCGCTCGACTGATTCGGCAACAACATTGCCTGATCCGTGACGTTGAACCACATAACCATCCGCAACGAGAGCTTGCACCGCTTTTCGGACAGTCACGCGAGAAACGCTGCAAAGGTCTGCGATTTCACGCTCAGCGGGAAACGGGTCGCCGGGGCGGAAATCCCCGCACTCGATTTTATTCTCCAGTAATTGGCGTAACTGGATATAAAGCGGACCACTACCAGAAAGAGACCATTCTCTCGAAGTTGATTGGAATGAAGCATCAGACATGAACAGGCTCCCCCGCAATGGGCGCAGTGCCGTATCGAGCGACCGCCATTGCCATTGCCCCTTCAAGGGCATTCTTTCTGGGTGTTAGTTGCCTTGCCGCAAATGGACCGGTCAGACGTTTGGAATAGCTTTGGGCCAGCCCTCCCAAAAGACAATAGGGCAGGTCACCGGTGCCAATAAGGGTTGTGAGATTCTCCTCAAGGTCGTGAACAGCATCATCAACTATCGCACAGGCTGTAGGGTCATTATCATCGGCGAATGAAAACAGCAGTGGGGCAAATGTGCCAAAATCTCCGGGTTTGGCTGTTTGTGCGTATTCCACCAGCGTGTGCGGACTGTCGCCGAAACTGCGCATGACCGCGGTTGTCAGTTCCGAACCTTCCTGCACTCTGTCGTAAGCCAAAAGTACTTGCTGCAGGAGCTTTCGGCCCAGTCTTGCCCCGCTGCAAAAATCACCGACAGCAAAACCCCAACCTCCAATAGAACGAATGATACCATTTTGACGGGCGATGAAATTGGAGCCGGTGCCCACTATCGCCACCGCACCATCATTATCGCCCAATGCACCTTGAAGCGCTATCCTGGCGTCCGTTTCAATTGTACAGGCGTGAAAAGGCAATAATGGCTTTAACAGGTCATTCCTGTTTGAGATATTGGCCCCGGCCAGACCTAAAACCGCGCTGCTCTGGGGAATAATATCGCGGGAGAGGCCCGCTTCCTGCACTGCCATTAGAGACGCATCGATAATGTTTTCCAGCGCACTGGCCATATCTGTCACAATATTTGCGGAACCGGTACGACCTTCACCGAGGCGCGTGCCATCCTGCCTTGCAAGGATTGCTCTGCAGGACGTGCCGCCACCGTCGATTCCAATTAAATAGTTCATGTGCCTCCTATATGCTAATACCAATATAATACCATTATGGATTGAATGTCATTAAAAATTTTTTTGTGGTGAAAAATATAATGATAACAATATTTTGAATTGATTACGCGTGTGGGGAAAATTGAATTTATCAACAGGGGTGGACAATTGGTATTGTTTTGGTATTAAATATGGGAGGAGGAATTTGAAGTGTCATTAAACGTTACGACAGAAACAGTCAGCACCGGGTCAGCCGGAATTGACGAGCTTGCGTCGCTTGATGCGCTGTCGTTAATGATGGATGTTCAGCGAAAAAGTATCGCGAGTGTTGCTGACACACTTCCTGCGATTGACGCCGCAGCTACACAAGTTGCCCGCACGTTGAAAACTGGTGGTAAGCTTGTTTACGCAGGCTCTGGAAGTTCCGGATTAATGGCGATGGCCGATGGGCTTGAACTTCCCGGTACATTCGGTGTCCCCAAATCGGATATACACATTCTTCTGTCGGAAGGGCTGCGATCAGTCGGTGACTTTGATGCGGCGACCGAAGATAACCATGAGCAGGGGGAAGCTGACTGTCAGGCGCTGGCGCTTAAATCAGATGATTGCGTGATCGCAATATCCGCAAGCGGGTCAACACCTTACGCAATGGGAATTGTTTCCGTAGCAAAAACTGCCGGAGCTACCTGTATCGCGATCGCGAACAATGAAAATGCGCCACTGCTTTTGGCAAGTGATATTGCTGTTTTTCTTGCGACACCCTCCGAAATCGTTGCCGGTTCGACCAGAATGGGGGCTGCGACAGCACAAAAAGCTGCATTAAACCTAATTTCTACGCAGGCGGGATTGAAGCTTGGGCATATCCATGATGGCATGATGGTGAATGTGCGTGTTGATAATGCGAAGTTGAAGCAACGGGCACGTCGTATTGTAATGGTGATCAGCGATTGTAACGCACAATCGGCAGACCGAGCACTGACGGAAGCGGACGGTTCCGTAAAATGTGCAGTTTTGCTCGCGGCGGGTGTGACGACGCTGAGCAAGGCAAAAGAGTTCCTCATCGGGTCCGAAGGTCACCTTCGTCCCGTTCTTGATGAGATTAATCGAAGTTGAAGCCATGGTGGTTCTGCTTCAAAACTTGAGAGCGCCACTCCGGCGACATAACTGGGAGACTGAAATGAAAAACCAAATCCTCAAAGGCATGCTTTTGGCATCCACAATTCTTGTGAGTGCAGGTTCAGCATTTGCAGAAGACGTGACGCTGACGATTGAAAGCTGGCGTAATGATGATCTGTCGATATGGCAGGAAAAAATCATTCCCGCGTTTGAAGCAGATAATCCTGGCATCAAGGTGAAATTCACGCCTTCCGCACCGGCTGAATATAACGCCGTGCTTAACTCCAAACTCGATGCGGGTTCCGCTGGTGATTTGATCACCTGCCGCCCGTTCGATGCGTCACTTAGCTTGTACGACAAAGGCCATCTTGCTGACCTTAAAGACCTGGACGGCATGAAAAATTTCAGCCCTGTTGCACGGTCTGGTTGGAGCACAGATGATGCATCTGCAACATTCTGCATGCCGATGGCGTCTGTGATCCATGGTTTTATCTACAATAAGGATGCGTTCAAAGAAGTCGGTGTTGAAGTACCAACAACCGAAGCTGAGTTCTTTGCAGCGCTCGATAAGATCAAGGCTGACGGAAACTATATCCCAATGGCGATGGGAACGAACGATCAGTGGGAAGCCGCAACGATGGGTTACAACAACATCGGCCCGAACTACTGGAAAGGTGAAGAAGGCCGGTTGGCGTTGATCAAAGGCGATCAAAAACTGACTGATGAAGCCTGGGTTGCTCCTTATCGTCAATTGGCGAAATGGAAAGACTATCTCGGTGACGGTTTTGAAGCGCAGACCTATCCGGACAGCCAAAACCTGTTCACCCTGGGTCGTGCTGCGATTTACCCAGCCGGTTCGTGGGAAATCTCAGGGTTCAACAAACAAGCTGATTTCAAAATGGGTGCATTCTATCCACCTGTCCAAAAAGCTGGTGATGAATGCTATATTTCTGACCACACGGATATCGCACTTGGCATGAATGCAAAGACCAAAAACGCTGAGGCCGCTAAAACCTTCCTTAACTGGGTTGGCTCATCCGACTTTGCATCGATCTACGCAAATTCACTACCGGGCTTTTTCTCCCTGTCTAACCACGACGTGAAGATGGAAGATGCGCTGGCTCAGGATTTCGTTTCGTGGCGCGGTAAGTGTAAGTCCAGCATTCGCTCGACCTACCAGATCCTGTCGCGGGGCACACCAAACCTTGAGAACGAGACCTGGAACGCTTCTGTGAACGCGATCAAGGGTACTGAATCTCCGGAAGACGCTGGTAAGCGCCTACAGGATGGTTTGGCTAGCTGGTATAAGCCGCAACAGTAAGTTGTTGTTATCCCGGGCCGTTTTCCTCCTGCGGCCCGGGACTTAACTGATAAGGAGTTTCTAAAAGGAGAGGAGCAGATCATGGCGACGACGGCAGAAAACCGACCAAAATTTCGTTGGCATATCATTGTTTTCCTCGCCCCTGCTGTTCTCGTTTACACGGCGGTCATGATCATCCCGCTGTTTGGTACGCTGCAGTTTTCCCTTTATACGACCATCGATAACACCCAGCACTTCGTCGGACTGGATAACTTTCGGACCCTGTTTGGCGACCCCCGCTGGTCAGATAGTTTTTGGAACGCCCTTGGTAATAATGCCTGGTTTTTCTTCATCCATATGGTGGTTCAAAACCCGATCGGGATTTTGCTCGCCGCTTTGTTGAGCCATCCGCGTTTGCGCATGAGTGCCTTTTACCGCACTACAATATTCATCCCGACTATTCTCTCATTCGTCATTGTCGGGTTTGGATGGAAATTGATTCTCAGCCCGATTTGGGGAATCGCTCCAAGCATGCTGGATGCTGTCGGCCTCAAAAGTCTGTTTGCCCCGTGGCTCGGTAAAGAGGCCTATGCCTTGACCACGCTTAGCCTGATTTCGGTTTGGCAATATGTCGGCATTCCGATGATGTTGATCTACGCGGCACTTTTGTCGATACCTGACGAGGTTCTGGAAGCTGCGGAATGCGACGGTATCACCGGCATGAGCCAGTTCTGGAAAATCAAACTGCCGCTCATCCTGCCGTCCATTGGCATCATTTCGATCCTGACGTTTGTTGCTAATTTCAATGCGTTTGATTTGATCTACTCCGCGCAAGGCGCGTTGGCCGGGCCGAATTATTCCACCGATATTTTGGGCACCTTCCTTTACCGGACATTCTTCGGTTTTCAGCTTCAACTGGGTGATCCGAATATGGGGTCGACGATTGCGTCCGCCATGTTCTTCATCATTCTAGCCGGTGTTTCGGTCTACCTCTTCCTCATTCAAACGCGCCTGCGCCGTTATCAGTTTTAAGGAAGGTCGATTATGCAAAGCGCTCGCTCATCTGTTGGCCGTTCGATAGCTGCCCACGCCATCCTGATCACCTATACGATTATCGCCCTGTTTCCGGTGATCGTGATCATCATGAATTCGTTCAAGACGCGGAAGGCGATTTTCCGAGAACCATTGTCTTTGCCCCATTCTGAAAGTTTCAGCCTTGAAGGTTACCAGACGGTCCTGACCCAGGGCGACTTTTTTCTTTATTTTCAAAACAGCCTGATTGTGACCTTGGCTTCGCTGTTTTGCGTGTTGCTGTTCGGGGCAATGGCGGCATTTGCTCTCGCGGAATACCGATTTAAGGGTAACACACTAATGGGGCTTTATCTGGCGCTCGGGATTATGATTCCCATCCGCCTGGGTACTGTCGCAATTTTGCAATTGATGGTGGCCTCGGGCCTGGTCAATACCCGCACGGCCTTGGTCCTTGTCTACACTGCACAGGGTCTGCCGCTTGCGGTTTTCATTCTATCAGAATTCATGCGGCAAGTGTCAGATGATCTCAAGAACGCCGGTCGTATTGATGGTTTGAGTGAATACCGAATTTTCTTCCGTCTTGTCTTGCCACTGGTACGCCCTGCCATGGCGACGGTCGCGGTTTTTACGCTGATCCCGATTTGGAATGACCTGTGGTTTCCGCTTATTCTTGCGCCCGCAGAAGAGACGAAAACACTGACCCTTGGTAGTCAGGTATTTATTGGGCAGTTCGTTACGAACTGGAATGCGGTATTGGCTTCGCTATCGCTGGCTATCCTGCCTGCGCTCATTCTCTATCTCATCTTCTCGCGTCAGTTGATACGCGGCATCACAGCGGGTGCCGTAAAATGACTGCTGTGACCAACAAAGTACGCGCCCTGGTCGCAGGACTCGGCAACATGGGCCGCAGCCACGCGCTCGCATATCACCATAATCCAGGTTTTGAGATTGTGGGGCTGGTTAACCGATCTCTCGTTGATCTGCCCTGTGAATTGTCAGGCTATCCTCAATCCCAGGACTATCAATCGGCACTCGCCGAGTTGAGCCCCGACCTCGTTTCTATCAATACTTATTCGGAGAGCCATGCTGATTATGCCGTCGCCGCCATGGATGCTGGCGCCCATGTATTTGTCGAAAAACCGCTTGCAACAACCGTCGAAGATGCGAAGCGGGTTGTCGCCAAAGCCCGTGAAACGGGCCGCAAACTGGTGGTCGGTTATATCCTGCGTCATCACCCTTCGTGGCAGACGCTTATTCAACAGGCCCGCGACCTCGGCGGCCCCTACGTTTTTCGGTTAAACCTCAACCAGCAATCCTCTGGTCCAACTTGGGAGACCCATAAAAGCCTGATGAAAACCACATCGCCGATTGTTGATTGTGGTGTCCATTATGTGGACGTCATGTGCCAGATCACCGATTCAAAGCCGGTGAGTGTGCGGGGAATGGGCCTGCGACTATCAAAAGAAATTGCCGATGACATGTATAATTATGGTCATTTTCAGGTGCTGTTTGAGGACGGTTCTGTAGGCTGGTATGAAGCGGGATGGGGTCCGATGATGTCGGAACAGGCGTTTTTTGTAAAAGACGTTATCTCCCCAAACGGCAGCGTCTCCATTGTCGTATCAGACGGCACCCGTTCAGATGATATTGACGCCCATACGCGCACGTCGACTATCCGTATCCACCATGCCGAGACTGGTGAAGACGGTCAGTTTAACCGGGGTGATACGGACCTATCGATGGCCGATGAGCCGGACCATCAGGGCCTGTGCGACAGGGAACAGGCGTTTGTCCTGAAAGCAATTTGCGAAAATCTTGACCTGGATCGGCACATGAATGATGCGGTCCGGTCTCTACATATTTGCCTGGCGGCGGACGAAAGTGTCCGAACTGGTCAGCCGATTACTCTTTAGTTAGGGAAGCTCCCATGGGATCTTTGGTACTCAGTGATGTTCACAAATCCTTCGGCGCGGTGGACGTGTTAAAAGGGATTGACCTTGAGGTTAGTGACGGGGAGTTTGTCATTTTTGTCGGCCCTTCCGGCTGCGGAAAATCAACTTTGCTGCGGGTCATTGCTGGCCTTGAGGATGCTACAAACGGTACGGTGAATATTGATGGGGAAGTGGTCAACCAGACGCCGCCGTCTGATCGTGGCATTGCCATGGTGTTTCAGACCTACGCGCTTTATCCGCATCTCACAGTCAAGGATAATATGGGGCTTGGGCTAAAACAGGCGAAACACGCTAAAACCGAAATCGCGAAGCGGGTAGATGTTGCCTCCAAGATGTTGTCGCTGGATCCGTTGCTCGAACGACGACCTGCGGAACTTTCTGGAGGGCAACGCCAGAGGGTCGCGATTGGCCGTGCAATTGTGCGCAAGCCCGAGCTCTTCCTGTTCGACGAACCCCTGTCCAATCTTGATGCTGCGCTGCGTGTAAACACCCGTTTGGAAATTGCCCGCCTGCATAGGGAGCTTGGGGCGACGATGGTTTACGTTACCCATGACCAGACTGAAGCGATGACCCTTGCAGATAAAATTGTCATTTTGAATGACGGTAAGGTTGAGCAGGTAGGTAGCCCGATGGAACTTTACCACAACCCGACCAACAGGTTTGTTGCTGGATTCATCGGCTCACCTCAGATGAATTTCATCGATGCGGCTAACCTCGGTAAGACAGATTGCAAAACCATCGGCATTCGCCCGGAACATATTTCACTCGATCTGAAAAAAGGCGAGATTGAAGGGATCGTTTCTCACATCGAAAAACTGGGTGGGGACACAAATGTTTATCTGAATTGTGGGGATATTGGACTGCTCAGTGTTCGCCTGTTTGGCGACCATGATTATGCGATTGATGCAAAAGCGTTTGCTACGATGGCAGCAGATAGTGTTTTCAAATTTGACGGTGATGGAAACAGGGTACAGGTGGCTTAAAATTAAAAAGGACGCAATGTTTGCCCCAACATTGCGTCCTTCACCTTGTGCCGCCATTCGCGATGGCTCAAGTACCAGCCTAAACGCCCCTAGGCCGAATTTATTTGATGGAAGCCACACCGAGCGGTACAGCGAACTTCTTGCACCAGATATAGACTTCGTTGAGATCATCGATGTTGACGCTTGCTGGTATAACGTAAACCTGCAGTCCAGTGTTGTTGGCTAATACGCCAAGATCTGTAGAGGCATCGTATTTACCATCCTTGCCAAGGCCAACGCGTGGGTCGGGGGCTCCGTCGAGAGAGAAATTACTGTCGAGAATAAGCACTGCTCCACCGTTTGAGGTTTTCACAATTGTTGTATTGCCCGTGGTGATGTGATCGCTTGCGCCTTTAAATGTGCCACTGGCCTTGAACTCATTTGCGCCTGCGACGCCCGGTGCAGCTACTGTGAGTGCCATTCCAATTGCAGCCACGGTTTCAATAATAAATTTGTTCATATCGTAAATTCCTTGGGTGTCGTTTTCCAGTTTTACAACTCATCGGTGAGTTGCGATAAGGGACAATAGAATTAGAAACTGATTGGTACAAATCACATTTTGTTGAATTGTGTATCAATCAGTTCCGAATAATCTAACACCCAGTGATTGGGAGCAGAAATTGGCCAGGCCGAGAGAATTCGATGAGAATGACGCATTAGATGGCGCAATGGATGTGTTCTGGACGCATGGGTTTGAAAACTCGTCTTTACCCGCCCTCCTTGAAGGCATGCAGCTAACACGAGGCAGTCTTTATAAAGCTTTTGCAGACAAAAAGAATCTCTTTTTGATGGTGATGGAAAAGTATGAAAAAGCGATGGTTGCGCCCGTTGTTGAATTGCTCACAGACCCGGCTATCCCTTATGGCACAAAGCGCATTGAACAATTGTTCGATAGTGTTTTGGAAACGGTAAGAAACGGCGACTATCGTGGCTGTCTTTTATGCACAACAGCTGCGGGTGCAGCGTCCGTCGACCAGGAAATTGCAGACAAGGTGCACGAGTTAATATCCGATATGCAGCGTGGATTTGAAGTTTCAATCGGGCAATCAGTCAAGTTCCGTTCTGCTGACAAGCAAGTACAACAACAACTGGCGAACCATTTGGTCACGCAATATACCGGGCTTCGAATATTAGCGCGATCGCGCGTACCCATTGAATTACTGGAGCAAAGCGTAGACTCAGTTAAACTTATTTTTGCCAAACCCGAGGGTTCTGACCCTAGTGCGCATATAAACTGAACTTCCCAAATTCCGATGAAGTTGACTCGCCAACGGTCTACTAACATGCGAATGTCGCGTTAATTCACCGAACCTGACTGACAATGGAAGTGAAACGAGACGCGTTATGATCAGTTCATTACGTAATTTTATTTGGGTTTGCGTCAATCTTATTTTTGCGGGCTGCGCAAATAACGAAATTATTTTGCCTTTGGCCGTAAGCGATTCTCGTGTTGCGAGTTTGCGCACGATAAATGTCGCCACCATACGTAAACCGTCCGCAGACCCTTTGGCTGTCTATTCTGGTGATCGTTCTGATACGCTTGGCTTTGCCGAAATTTCGGTTTCCATTCCAAAAAACAGAGCGCCGGGAACAATTGAGTACCCAAGAAAAACACCAGAGTTGAGCAAGCAGTTTGCAACAGTGGGCTATAAAACCGGCATGGATGAAGCCGCGTTTATTGCCTCGCTCAACAAACAATTGGCTGCAATACCTCCAAGCGACCGCACTATTTTCCTGTTCGTACATGGATATAATACAAATTTTGCGTCCGGTATATTTCGCCAGGCTCAAATGGCCCATGATTTCAGAGTTTCAGGCATTGCTGTCAGCTTTTCGTGGGCGTCAGCGGGCAGGACGCCGCTTTATTTATATGACAGGGATTCTGCTCAGTTAGCGCGGGAAGGCCTGCGCCAAACCCTGGAGATTCTTGCAAGAACAAATGACAATGGGATTATGCTGCTGGGTCATTCCATGGGCGGGTTGGTTACTATGGAAGCGCTTCGGGATATTGGACTACGCAAAAACCGTAAGACGTTGAAGAAAATTGACACGCTCATCCTCGCATCACCGGATATTGACGAGAGAGTGTTTGATCAACAATTGGCGGCGATCGATCCATTGCCGCAACCGTTTATACTTTTTGTTTCCAAAAAAGACCGTGCATTGCAAGCCTCGCAACAACTTCGGGGTGGCCAAAACCGATTGGGAGAAGGGGCCAATATCGAGAAGTTTCGTGAAAAAGGGATTGCTGTTGTTGACCTGACAAATGTTGAAGACGGAGGCGATGGGATCAACCACACAACCTTCGCCACTTCCAAAACGGTTATGGATCTGGCTAGAAGTGGCACGTTGGGGCGCGATGCATTGTTGGGAAGGACGAAAGCTAAGCCTCTCAAACCTATCGGGGATGGAATTGGCGCTGTGAGTGACCTTGCATCTGCGATTATTTACCTACCTGCGAAAATTGTTGGTGTGCGGTGATAAACTCCACCACACTGAAAGCAATCGGTGCTTTATAATTTAGACACCTTTCAAACGACGATCGGTATTTTCGGTAAAGCCTTGGATTGACTTCTTTGCAAAAGATGCGCGCCAATGCTCCGACAAAACTTCCATGTTTGAGAGTTCTTTTGCGGTTTCTTCATCAAGGCTTTTGTTAAATCGCGCCAGAATCAGGCGTTGTAATGACCAATGGGGATGAAAACGTTCCAGTACCTCCATCGTGTCTCCAACGGTCACGCTACCGTCTTCAATGATGCGATAATACCAACCAGTCCGGGCGGTTTTTTGGAAATGGAATGCCAATTCCTCAATTTCCATATGGGCGTTGAGTTTCCAGCAGGGTTGCCTCCCCTGACAGGCCTGCACTTTTGCTGAGCCCAATGACAGGATATCGCCGAGACATAGGTTTTCTTCCGCCAATCCCGTGGTTGCGATATTTTCACCAAAACATCCGGGCTTGAAATATTTAGCATGGCTGGGAAACGTCTCCTGCCAATATTTCATATGATCGGTCGCATAATGATGGAGGGCTTTTTCCGGCCCCCCGTGAACTGTCAAGTCAGCCTGGATATCTTCACTAAAGCCATCCCGCGTAACGATCGATGGTCCAATAGCCGAGTGTTTATCAATCGCGGATTCAGGCTTGCCAGGCCAACGTGGCCTGGGCTTACCCGTGAATATCCCGATGACTTTTCCAGATGGAGTGGAGGTGTCGAACATCATGTATTGCCCGCGAAATAATTGGAGCAGTTCATTTCAGTCACGCTTAGCAAGCCGCGGTCACGATGACCTCAACATGAAACCCAGGGCGGGCAAGTTTTGCCTCGCCACAGGCGCGGGCCGGGGCATGCCCTTTTGGAACCCACGCGTCCCAAACTCCATTCATCTCGGCGAAATAAGCCATATCTGACAACCAGATCACGGCTTGAAGAATTTGCTCTTTTGATGAACCCGCAGTTGCCAGAAGTTCATCAACTTGGCGCAAGCACTCAGCTGTTTGGTCAGCAACGCTTTCATCCAGCGTTCCAACCTGGCCTGCAAGATAGACGGTGCCATTATGCTTTACGATCTGGCTCATTCTGTCATTGGTATTGAACCGCTCAATCGGCATGGTTTTGTTCCTTGTGATTCTGTCAATTTGGAAAAACGTGACAGGAACACAGGGTAATGTCACCTGTAAATCGGTGTTGACGGACTGCATTTGACAATCGGGCGTAACTTCAATCTCCGTCGATAAATTCTGCCATTCCTATCACACTGGAGCTTGAATATTATTTTGGCGACACGTGAGATGTTCAGTGAGAAAATTGACACTCAGAACTGCGATATTGGAACTCACAAGAAACGGCAATACGTGTTTATTACACAACCCATTCCATCAGCAAACGACCGCAGGAACGCCTCGGTTTAAAAACAGGCATTCTTCGTTAATGCGAAGCTCCCCTAAACTCCGTGGTTGCGGGAGTAGGGTGATGGCGGGCTTGGTTCCCAGCCAATCGGTGGTCCATTGACGGGTTTGAGTACATCAACCTGTAGCGGGTAACATTGTGCGATATCGCTTGAATGGCTCGCACTGCAATCCCCACCCGGGCAGGCCGAAAGACCGCCAAGAAGATCAATCTCAGCAAAAAACTCGATATAGTCGCCTTTTCGCACCGGGCTGGCTTTCATGAAATATTGATGGGTATCCTGCGTGAAACCGGTGCACATGAAGACATTCAAAACGTCATGTACCAGCAACTCGGCTTCTTTAACGTCCAATCCGGAATGCCGTGCTAATGCCCGCGACAGGTTGGAATGACAGCAATAGTGGTATTCTGATTCACTCAACAGAACATTGGTGTAAGGGTCACACCGTGTGCCGATAACATCATGGACGCTGCCGCCATATTCATCCCATCCATACCAATCCAATGTGTCGTCTGTCACTGTTGCCATGGGCCGGAAATGGGGCAGGCTGCTCCACAAGCGGTCACCGGTGCTGACATGAGTGCCATGAAGGGCACGCGTTTTTCCGCTGAAAAAGCGTTCGTTCAGATCATTAAGGTTCCACAGATTCAGATCGCCAACCTGAGGACCTTCAGGACAAATGACCCGAAAGAAGTGGCCAGCAGGTACTGTAAATGTCTGCGCGTCTCTTGGGGCGATCATTGTCGTGTTGATGAGTTGAAGGTCTCTCCTGGCTTCGTCTATCGGTTTGGGGTCGTATGCCGGAAGGGTCGTGATCGGGTAGCAGACCTCCGGTTTAACAGATTTTCGGTCTTCCGCGTCAGCTGGCCCGGCGTGTTGAGGAATTGGTTTCATAAAATTGATCTTCCGGGTCTATTATTAATCGGAATCCATAAGTCTGGCGAACTCATATAAAGCGACTGTGGTTGCAACCGCTGCGTTGAGAGATTCAACGCCTGCCATGCCACCAGGAATCCGCACAAGGTCGGAACAATAGGATTTTGTTTTTTGCCGTAGACCTTCGCCTTCAGCCCCGATGACGAATGCCGTTTTTCCGCTAAGATCGTGTTCTGCGAGTGTACGTCGCCCACGCTCATCAAGGCCCAATACATTGAAACCCAGTTCCTTGAGTGCTTCGATGGCGCTCGATACATTGGTAATCTGGTAAAGATCAATCATCTCTGCACCGCCCACGGCGAGGCGCACCACTTCTGGTGTGGCGGACGCAGCACGGTTTTTCATGATGCAGATTGCGTCCGCGTGAAAAAACGCGGCGCTTCGAATGATGGTCGCAAGATTTTGCGGGTTCGACACTTGATCGAGTACCAAAACGCAACGGGCCTTTTCCAACCGGTCAAAATCACTCTCGTCGAATATGTCGCGCGGTTTGACGTAGGCCATGACGCCTTGGTGATTGTCATCATCCAGAGACCGCCCGAATTCGTTAAATTCAGGCCAACCCAACAAAAACGTCTCTGTCCGCGTTTTGCGGGCGAGGTTGACCAGCTCTTCGTGGTAACTCTCTTTACCCGCCAGCAAGAGGCGTTGCACATCATTCGGTCGTTTGAGCAGCACCGCTTTGACAGAATGTTTCCCGTAGAGAAGTTCAACGCCTTGCGGGATTGGTGGCAGATTAGGTTTTTGTCTTGGCTGTGATGGTTGCTTGGCTCGGATGTCCGGGTGCTGATCTTTACCCGGCTGCTTACTCGATTGCGAACGGGATTTGCCACGATGGGGCTTGCCAATTGCCGTTTTTGAACTGCCACGCCTCGATAATGATTTCTTCGCCATACACGGCACTCATTGTTGAAAATCCGCAGGCCAAAGCCCTTCGCTAAACGCTCTATAGTGTGCGTTGACGCTTGACTATAGGCACGATGATTGAAACAGGGTAGGCACGGAATAATTATTTTGATGATTGCGGCCCGGTGCCGTTTTTCATCTGCGCAAACCGATGGAGTCACACTGTGAAAATAAACGGCAATCAGGTTCGTAAGGGCACGCTTCTTTTAATCGAAGACGGCCTTTGGCGTGTGATGAAATCCGAGGCGACGAAGACCGGCAAAAGCGGCGCTTATAATCAGGTCGAGATGAAGAATATTCGAACCGGGACGAAAAAGAACACCCGTTTCCGCGCATCTGAAACGCTGGACCGGGCGCGGGTGGAAGAACGGAAAATGACCTATCTCTATTCTGACGATATGAATGTCGTCATGATGGACCCGGTATCCTTTGAACAAACCGAAATATCGCTTGATATCGTCGGCGATGACGCGGTGTTCCTGGAAGATGGAATGGAGGTCGGGATCGATTTCCATGAGGAAGATGCGTTAAATATCAACCTTCCGGCGCAAGTTACCCTCGAAATTTCAGAAACCGAACCCGCGTTGAAAGGACAAACAGTCAGTTCATCGTTCAAACCGGCTATTCTATCGAATGGCCTGCGCACCATGGTGCCTCAGTTTATCAATGTGGGTGATGAAATTGTAGTGGATACGGAAGAACATACTTACGTTAAACGGGCCGACAAATAATCTATTTCGGCTTTGCATTTGGGGTGAACAGGTGTTCACCTTCAATCGAATATTCCGCAATTAATTTTTGCCCATTTTCCCCGGCCAGCCAATCCTCAAGTTGAACCGCTAGTTCCGCTTTGACGTGAGGGTGCCTCGCCGGATTGACGGGCAGGAACGCATATTGGTTGTACAGGGCGGGATCACCTGAATAGAGCAGCTTTAATTCGCCCTTGTTTTGAAAATTAAGCCAGCTTGCCCGGTCGGAAATAATGTAAGCGTTCATTGCGCTCGCCGCATTGAGTGCAGCGCCCATTCCGGCACCGACTTCACGGTACCACGTCGCATCAAATAGCTCGATGTTGGACCCGGCGCTTGACCACAGGTTTTGCTCACGGCGGTGAGTGCCGCTGTCATCACCACGGCTGACGAAGGTCGCTTTTCGAGACGCAATCCGATTAAGGGCGTCTATGGCAGAACGGGCGTTTGAGATATCAGCCTTGTCAATTGTCGGGCCAATGAAGACGAAATCATTATACATGATCTCGCGGCGATGGGTGGCGTAGCCCTGTTCAACGAACTCTTCTTCCGCTGATTTTGAATGGACCAGAATGGCATCAACATCGCCCGCGCGTCCGAGTTTCAAAGCCTGTCCGGTGCCAACCACAATGAGTTGTATATCCAGATTGATGTCATCTTCGATCTGCGGCAACAGAACATCGGAAAGGCTGGAGTTGTGAAACGACGTGGTGACGGCCAGGCGCAGGGTCTCAGCGTTTCCCGCGGTGACGCTTAGAAACAGGAATACGAGTGCTAAGAGAACCCGGCTAAACGTCATTCAACGATATCTCCCCTTAGATATGCAGCTGCTTGTGCGCTTTCGGGGCGGATAAAGAAATTACTGGCTTTGGTGTGCTCGACGACTTTGCCCTTGTGCAGAAAAATCACGTCATCCGCCAACCGCTTTGCCTGGCCCATGTCGTGAGTTGCCATGAGGATTTTGGTTCCGGACTGGCCGGCCTCCTGTAACATGGTCTCGATCTCGCGGGTGGAGCGCCCGTCCAAATTTGTGGTTGGCTCGTCGAGCAATAGAAGTTGCGGTGAGGTGATGAGGGCACGGGCAATTGACAGTTTTTGGCGCTCGCCACCGGAAAGGAAATGGGCTTCTCTTTTGGCCGTGTTCTGTAGGTTGATCTTTTCGCACCAGACATTTGCGCGACTTATCGCTTCCGCTTTTTGGTGCCCTGCAACTATCAGCGGATAAGCGATATTTTCAATAACGGACCGTCTCATTAGTACGGGAGTTTGAAAAACGAATGCCTGTTGTTTCTGTGCCTGCGTTTTGTCCAAAGCCCATTCGATGTCTCCTGCGCGTGGATTTTCCAACCCGTTTACAAGGCGGAGCAGTGTGGTCTTTCCCGACCCGTTGGGGCCAATAATGATGGTCGCACCTGTGCCGTCTAAGTTCAGATTGATCTGATCCAGAATTAGATTGCCGCGTTTTCTAACGCTTGTTTCTTTGAGGATGAGCGGGAAGATGGATTGTCGGATTTCGTCTACCATCTCCCGGTCCTCTCCGTTTGCGAGAGGGTGTGGATCGACAGATTAACAATGATCGCCAGCGCTATGAGGATGAAACCCAGACCAAGCGCCATTGCAAAATCCCCTTTGCCGGTTTCAAGGGCTATGGCAGTTGTCAGCACGCGGGTCACGTGGTCGATGTTACCACCAACGATCATAATCGCGCCGACTTCGCCAATGGCGCGCCCAAAACCGGCCAAAGAGGCGGTGATGAGCGACCGTCTTGCGTCCCACAAAAGGGTCTTCATGCGCTGGCGTTTTGTCGTGTTCAAAGAAATGAGAAGGTCGTGATATTCCGCCCACAGGTCACGGAGCGCCTGATGGGCAATGGAGGCGATCAGCGGTGCAATGATGATCACCTGCGCGATGATCATCGCCGTTGGCGAAAACAGCAGGCCAAACACCCCAAAAGGCCCGGACCGCGAAAACAGGATGTAAACAATTAACCCGACAACCACGGGTGGGAGACCCATGAGTGCGTTGAGGAGGGCAATGGTTGCGCGCCGAAACCGGAATCGATTCAGCGCAAGCCAAGCGCCCAATGGCAAGCCGATTATTGATGCGATGACGACGGCGGTAAGCGTACCCGAAGGGACCGAAGAACAATGTCAATCAATTCCCGGTCGAACCCGGCGAGCAGCCAAAAAGCCTGAATAACCCCTTGCCAAATGTCATTCATGTCAAATTGCCAATAAGGTGGAAGGATTTAGCGGGTTTCGGGATTGTAAATCAATTGTGAGTGCATGCCGATAGGTGTCGACATTCTTATGGCATCTTTTACATTGTAACAATGATCATCCTGCTTCGACTAAGCAACAATGAGTTCGTCTTTATATGAAGAAAATTTCGATCAGGAAGTTTGACGAATTAAAGGACCGAAAACCGCAACATGCGCTTGTGGGCGAGGTTGATCTTGTGCTGGTGCGTATAGACGATGAAGTCTGCGTGTTTTACGGGCGCTGTCTGCACCGCGGTGCGCTCATGTCAGATGGGTTTGTTCGGGGTAAAAATCTGATTTGCGGCGTGCATTATTGGGATTATCGCCTCGATTCCGGTGTTTCGGAATATGCCAACAATGAAGTCCTACCGAAGTTCAATTCCTGGGTTGAGGGTGGTGACGTTCTTGTGGACGAGGATGAGATTCTCCAATGGGGTCTGGAAAACCCGCAGCCGTTTAACCGGGATGCCTATCTGGGAATATATGCGGATACTGGCCACGGGACCGAGGAAGAGCCCCACAATGGCCTTATTCAGCAATATGCCAAAAGCGGGCTGAAAAGGACCGGGCACCACGGAAAAATGGAGTCCATGGGCGTTCCCCGCGATGAATTGCCGCTTTGGGATGATATTCAATTGCTGACAGCTCAACTGCATAAACCACCCCTGTTGGACGATGATGCGGTGGGCACGGATGTCCTGATCGGGCCCAATGCGCAAAAACCCTTGAAGCTCGATATTCCTCTGTTTGTCGCCGATATGAGTTTTGGGGCTCTATCGGAGCCCGCAAAAATCGCATTGGCGCGGGGTGCGGAACTTGCTGGGACGGGTATTTGTTCCGGGGAAGGTGGCATGTTGCCGGAGGAACAGGCGGAGAATTCCCGCTATTTCTATGAACTGGCCTCTGCCCGTTTCGGCTTTGACTGGGGTTTGATGGATAAGGTTCAGGCGTTTCATTTTAAAGGCGGTCAAGGGGCGAAGACGGGTACGGGTGGTCATTTGCCCGGTGCAAAAGTCAAGGGAAAGATCGCTGAAGTGCGTGGTCTGGAGCCCGGACAGGCGGCGATATCACCGGCCCGTTTCCCTGACTGGACGGAAGTTTCGCAGATCAGGGATTTCGCCGATGAGGTTCGGGATCGCACTGGCGGCATTCCCATCGGGTACAAGCTCTCCGCCCAACATATCGAAAAAGACATCGACGCAGCGCTCGAAGTCGGTATTGATTATATCATTCTTGATGGCCGTGGTGGCGGCACGGGGGCTGCGCCCATCCTGTTCCGCGATAATATCTCTGTGCCAACCATACCCGCGTTGGCAAGGGCGCGACGGCATCTTGATCAATCGGATAAAAAGTCGGTTACGCTGGTGATTACCGGTGGGTTACGAAAGCCTGCAGATTTTATCAAAGCCATGGCCTTGGGGGCAGATGCAATTGCCCTGTCCAATTCTGCCATGCAGGCGATTGGATGTATTGCGATGCGGGCCTGCCACACGAATAACTGCCCGGTTGGTATCGCCAGCCAAAAGCCACATTTGGTGAGCAGGCTGGTGGTTGAAAAATCGGCGGAGCAATTGAAGAATTTCTTTGAAGCATCTGGTGAACTCATGAAGGTAATGGCAAGAGCCTGTGGCCATGACCACGTGTCAAAATTTAATAAAGACGACCTTACGACTTGGAAGAGAGATATGGCTGATTTATCAGGTGTTCGCTTTGGTGGACTAAATTGACCCCGGGCACGCTACTGTTAGCTCCGGATACTGCATTGGCAGAAATCATCATTCTTATCGTTCAGACCTGGGTGGTGATCGGGGGTGTTTCTGCGGTAGCGTTTTTACTGTTCGGTATCGACCGGGTAGACCCTGCTGCCAAGGGCTCCTATGCATTCCGTCCGCTGCTCATTCCTGGAATTGTCGTAATCTGGCCTCTGGTGCTTTGGCGCTGGTGGACGCTGGAACAGTTTAACAAGCACGGCTGCCCGGCCCGCAAAGACACTTCGGATACTTCGGATACCGGGGATGTAAGTTCATGAGACGTAGTTTGCGTAAAGCCCATGGACTTATCTGGAAGGTTTTGGCGGTGTTTATTGTCGCTACCATCTTGCTTGCATTTTATATCCGGCAATCCCCGTCCCAATTGGACCCCCCCATGAAACTTTCCGATAATTCCTTCGAACTGGCGTGGGTGGCGTTATGAGTGATGCCTATCGTCCGGTCCTGTGGAACCGTGTAAAATATATCTACGATGCGGTGCTTATTTGCGTTGTTGTCATCTATATTTTGATGTTTTTGAAATTCTCGCCGCAATTTCACGATGTGACGAGGACTGTTGAGGTTTCGATCTTGCGCATGAGGGCCTTTGGTTCATGCGCTTATTTAATGCTGACCTTCATATTATGCATTGGACCGCTGGCCCGTATTGATCGCCGGTTTGCCCCTTTACTTTATAACCGGCGCCACTTCGGGGTGTTGACGTGCATCGTTGCCGGGATTCACCTGAATTATGTGATAAACTGGTATTACGTGTTCACGCTTGTTGATACCGATGTGGCGCTTTTGACCAGTAATGTCAGTTTTGGTCAGGCTCTGGGGTTTCCGTTTGAAGTATTCGGAATGTTCACGCTTCTGATCTTGGTTATTCTGGCGGTTACCAGCCATGATTTCTGGTTGAGTTTTCTAACGCCTCGCGTTTGGAAAACGCTCCATATGGGTATCTATTTTGCATAGGCGTCCCTGGTCGCCCATGTGGCGCTCGGATATTTCCAAAATGCGACCAGTGGCTTTATCGTATTCATCTTTTTTGGGGGGGCGCTGACCGTCGTTGGCCTACACCTGTGGTCCGGAATGTTGGAAAACAGGCAGGACAGCACGGCTACGGGGCGTGGTGCGTGGGTACCAGTTTGTCCCGTCGGTGATTTGCAGGACAAGCGCGGTAAAGTGTTTGTTCTGCCAGATGGCGAACGGGCGGCTATTTTTCTCTATGGCGGCAAGATATCTGCGCTTTCCAACCTGTGCGCACACCAGAATGGACCTCTTGGTGAAGGGCGCATGTTATACGGCTGTGTCACCTGCCCCTGGCATGGATATCAGTACAGGCCGGCAGACGGGCGCTCACCGCCCCCGTTTACCGAAAAAGTACCGACCTATAATATCGCGATTGAAAATGATGTGTTGATGATCGATCCGGTCGCAAATGCTGCGGGAACCTATGTTGAACCACTGGTTCTGGCGGAAGGAGAAAAGCAATGAGTGGTAAAAACTATGACGGCTTTTTTATCGGCTGGTCAAAGAAACTGCCGAAAGGACTTCGCAGCTTTCTGATTGTTTTCTACCTGTTCCTCGTTGGAGCATTTGCTGGTACAGCCTATTCGTTTGTAACTCTGCAAAGGATCCGGGTGTTGGTGGATTTCAGGGACGGCTAACGGTCGTCGGTGTGATGGAGGCGGAGCCATATCCTGTTGTGCATGTGTCGCCCAGCGAAAAATACCCCGATGGTCGTTCCATCATGCTGTCCGGCCCCGGTAAACGGGGGGTGATTGATGCGGCTCTAAAACTTGACGGTAAATTGGTGAAACTCACCGGTGCGCTGCTCAAACGGGGAGACCTTGATATGATACAGGTTCCCGGGAGGCGTATTAAAGAAGAGGAAGGGCAGGCGGTTCCTGCGGTTGCCACCAAATCCCTTGAAAAATGGCGGCTTAATGGCGAGATTTGCGACGGTAAATGTTATGCGGGTGCAATGCGCCCCGGCAATGGGCTTTCCCACAAGGCATGCGCCAACCTTTGCCTCGTTGGAGGAATTCCACCGGTATTCGTCTCGGCAGGTGATGTTGAGGGTAACTCGTTTTTTCTGATTGGCGATAAAGACGGCAAGCCGCTGGATAAAAAGCTATATGATCTCACCGCTATTCTTGTGGAGGCTGAAGGTGAGATCGAAAAGCGTGGCGACCTGATGGTGTTCAAGGTCGACGTGGATACGGTGAAGGTGAAATAATGCGTCACGCGTTTGGACTTGTTTTGTTTATTGTTCTGACAGCCGCTTTATATTGGGTTTGGGAGGATGGGATGGATATGGCCCTTCGCCTGTTGCGTGGTTCACGCTTCCTTCGCTCAAGCGCGTCAGAATTTGCGCCGATGATTTATTTCCTGTTTGTCTGCGTCCTACTGGGCGTCGCTCAGGTCATCTGGGACAAGGTGACGGGTCAGGAAGGTCACGACTGATCAGTCAACAATATGCGTGGCCACGACTGACGATGCTTCAAGGGTTTTGTGAACCGGGCATTTGTCAGCAATTTCGAGCAGCTTCGCCTCCAGTCCTTCCGGTGCGCCACCTTCGATTGTTATATTGCGGGTAAAACGATCAATACGGGTCTTGGATTCACGACGGGCATCATCGCATTCCATGCAGTCCTGGGCATGAATTTTATCATGGGACACATCCACACTGACGCGCCCCAGTTCGATACCTTTATGTTCTGCATAAATGCGCAGCGTCATGCCTGTGCAGGCGCCGAGTGCGGTCGCCAGAAAGTCGTATGGTGAGGGGCCGGAATCCATGCCGCCATAGGATTCAGGTTCATCGGCAAACATCCGGTGTTTGCCGGCCAAGACGGTTTGCTGAAATTTTCCTTCCCGTGTTTCTGTAACCCGGACGCTTTCAACCGGCTCGTCGGTTCTTGGTGCTTCGGCTGGCAGGTAACGGTCTGCCCATCCGGCAATGATGGAGGCGGCATAGGCTGCATCTTCGCCGCGGGTGAGAAGGTGGTCGGCTGTATCGAGTGACACAAAACTTTTTGGGTGTTTTGCAGCCATAAATATTTCGCCGGCATTTTCGATACCGACGGTCTGGTCGATGGGTGAATGGAGAACGAGCAGGGGGCGTTTAAGGGCCGCAATCTGATCGGTCAGTTTGCTGCTGCGCACATCGTCGATAAATTGCTTCTCAATTGTGAACGGTCGGCCGGCCAGGCTCACCTCAGCTTTGCCGTCTCGTTCGATGTCTTCAAGGCTGGTGCCAAAATTATGGATGACATGTTCCGCATCAGACGGTGCACCAATTGTGACGACGCCTTTGACTTGGGGAACTTCGCCTGCCGCTGCTAGTACCGCGGCACCGCCAAGGGAATGGCCGATGAGCAGGCTTGGGGCAGCATAGTTTTGTCGCAGATAATCAGCGGCAATAACAAGGTCTTTCATATTGGACGAAAAATTGGTGTGAGCAAATTCGCCTTTCGATGAACCCAGACCGGTAAAATCAAACCGCAAGACGGCGATGCCAACGCGGGCCAATTCTGTGGAAATGCGTTTTGCTGCGAGAATATCTTTTGTACAGGTGAAGCAGTGGGCGAATATCGCGGTCGCCCTGATGGGGCCAGCGGGAATGTCAAACCGCGCGGCTAGTGTGTCGCCGGAATGGCCGGGGAAGCTGGTTTTAACGGTCGTCGCATTGAGCTGAATATCCATAGTGATTCTGCCTGTTCCTTCAAAGACGCGGCGAGAATAGCAGGTTGGACGGTGGAATCCCTTCAATTCTCGTCAAATCCCATCACAATGTTCCCAAATACTGAATTCTGGCACACGTCTTGCTTTTCCAAGGGTAGGGGGATTTTTTATTTTGCCAGTTGTTTCAAATTGGCACAGCGAAAGACGGATTTCAGATGACCAATGCATTTCGTTCAATTGATGGCAGCAATAATAACCCGCTTGATCCCGATTTGGGTCAGACACACGCTCAATTACTGCGCAAGACCCCGGTTGACTACGGTGACGGTGTCTCATCGCTGGCAGGGTCAACGAGGCTCATGGCCCGTGAGGTTTCCAATCAGATATTCGAGCAGGTGGATTCCACACCAAACTCAAAAGGATTCAGTGACTTTATGTGGGTCTGGGGCCAGTTTCTGGACCATGATATTACCCTGACACCTGGTGGCGCTAACCCTGTCGATAAAGCACCTATGCCGATCCCCATGCTGGACCCGATGTTTGATCCGTTTGGCACCGGCAGCAGTACCATGGATTTTACCCGCTCGACATTTGATCCAACCACCGGGACAGATGCGGGAAACCCGCGCCAGCAGGTTAATGTGATCACGCCTTATGTCGACGCGTCGAATATCTACGGTTCCGACACCATTCGCGCGGCTGCCATCCGCGGAGATGATGGGAAAATGTTAACAAGTGCCGGTGATTTCCTGCCGTTTAATACGGCGGGTCTTCCCAATGCGCCGTCCACTTCTGCACGTTTGTTTCTGGCGGGTGATGAACGGGCCAACGAAAATGTGGCCCTGACATCCATGCACACCGTGTTTGTGCGTGAACATAACCGTCTGGTGGACGAACTTAAGGTCACCAACCCGGGTTGGACTGGCGAAGAGCTCTACCAACAGGCCAAGCGTATTGTTGAAGCGGAAGTGCAGGCGATCACCTATAATGAATTCCTGCCAAAACTCTTGGGCGAAGATGCTATTGAAGATTATTCCGGTTATCGCTCGGATGTTTCTCCGGAAATTGCCAATGTATTTTCAACAGCTGCATTTCGTCTCGGCCATACGATGCTTTCCTCCAAAGTCCACCGGTTGAACGAGGATGGAAGCGAAAGCGTGCACGGCAATCTGGAACTGCTCAACGCATTCTTCCGCCCTGACAGGCTGGCAAGCGAAGGCGGCGTTGAAGATGTGCTTCGAGGTGCAGGCTTTGGCACTGCTGAGGAAGTCGATACGCAGATTATTGGTGACGTGCGCAACTTTCTGTTTGGCCCTCCGGGCGCTGGCGGATTTGACCTTGCGGCGTTGAATATTCAGCGCGGGCGCGACCATGGTCTCAGCGATTACAATACCGCGCGCGAAGCCTATGGATTGGAGCGGGTTACGAGTTTTGCCGAGATTACGTCCGATCTTACTATTCAAACGAGATTGGAAGCCGTTTTTGGTTCGGTGGATGATATTGATGTTTTTGTCGGTGGACTGGCCGAGGATGCTGTCGAAGGCTCGATGTTGGGCGAATTGTTTCAGACCGTACTGGTTGATCAATTCACCCGCATCCGGGACGGGGACGCCTTTTGGTATGAAGGTCGTCTGACTGCTGATGAACTGGCGGCGATCAACAGCACGACGCTTTCCGATATTATCGAACGCAATAGTGATATCGAGACCATGCAGGATGATGTTTTCACATCATTTACGCGTGTAGCTGGATCGATAGACAATGATGTTCTTTTTGCCGGTGATAAGGCGTCAATGCTTTTAGGGATGGAAGGCGACGACGTCTTGATCGGCGGGACAGTCAGCAGCGAAATGCACGGGGGTGCGGGGGCGGACAGTCTGTACAGCAAACACAGTTCCGACCGAATGAATGGTGGAGACGGCAATGATCAACTGCATGGTTGCACCGGAGACGATTACCTGTCTGGCGATAAGGGAAATGATTTCCTGATCGGCAACGCGGGGTCAGACGTTTTTGACGGTGGAGAAGGTGATGATTACATGGTTGCCGGAGATGGAGCCGACAGAATTCTCTTCTCAAAAGGTCGCGATGTTGTCGAAGGCTTTGATGTTGTTCAACACGTTCTCGATTTTTCAAGTTTTGCAGGTGTCAGTGCGAAAACAGACCTTACAGTTCAAAGCTTCGCGTCCGGTACATTGGTCGCGGATGGTGCCGATAGCTCGTTGTGGCTGGCGGGTGTTGATGATCAAGCGGAAATACAGTTTGAATTTGGTGCGGTGAAACCGGAATAT
Source organism: uncultured Rhizobiaceae bacterium (assembly GCA_951813045.1). Lineage (GTDB taxonomy): Bacteria > Pseudomonadota > Alphaproteobacteria > Rhizobiales > Rhizobiaceae > Pseudahrensia. Next base: position 2,975,046 of record CATOTF010000002.1, on the reverse strand, counting down.
ACCGGCGGAAATCAAGATAGGGTTGTCGGTAGCGCGGGGGACGATCTGTTCATTGATGGCGCTGGCACACAATATAATATTGGCGGGCACGGCGATGACACAATCCGCTTTGAAGGCGCGCGGTCTGACTTCTCTGTCGCCAAGACTATCCATGGTTCAGGCTATGTAGTCTGGACTGATAGCTCAGTCGATCTGATGTGGGATATGGAGCAAATCGAGTTTACAGATGAGGTTCTGGAATTGGATTTGGTGACGTAGAACGGCATGCGTCCTTGAAATCATGGGTAAAACCCTACCAAACCCCTAACCCGGCCTTCAGCAAATTTTAAGTCATGTGGCGTAATTTGGGGACAGTCTGGTCTGACAAGTTTAGTATTGAGTAGAGAGTAATATGACCGAGCAAATGCGCCCAAGGGTGAAATACGTTATCGGCCCGGATGGAAGTCCGCTGACAATTGCGGATCTTCCGCCAACATCAACCCGTCGCTGGGTTATCCGCCGCAAGGCAGAAGTGGTTGCCGCTGTTCGCGGTGGACTGTTGAGCCTTGAAGAAGCGTGCCAGCGATATACGTTGACTGTGGAAGAGTTCCTTTCATGGCAGGCGTCAATTGACGACCACGGTCTTGCAGGCCTTAGAACGACACGTATCCAGCAATATCGCCATTAATCTGAGCCAATGGCATTCGTAACTGAATGTCATGCAGTGCTGGCAAGCCAAAACCGCATCGTCCGCGTTCGTATTCGCCGACGAAGCGGTTTTTTGCGTTTTATATTCGTCTCTTAACCTACAGTTTACCATAGATCGTCATTGTCATTTGTAGAGCTGATCTCTTCTTCGAGATTTTAGTTTTAAGGCAGGAAATCCAGGGACTAATAATCTATGAATCATGATAAACGCATAAACACTCAGCTTGATATTGAACCACATGTTGGTCGTAAACTGGGTGATGTTGAGCGCGACTTGATTATGTGTACGTTGTCCCGTTGTGGCGGAAACAGAACCTGGGCAGCTGATATTCTGGGTATTTCTGTGCGGACCTTGCGCAACAAGATGATCCAGTATGATGCGGCAAAAGATATTCCGCCGAAGTCCGGCCGTCGCACACGCTCGGAAGAAGACGCGCATATGATTACCCTTGAGGGTTTTGAACCGGGTCGCCGCCTGCCGTCATAGTGCGTGTCGCGCTAACCGGCGTTGCGTTTCAGTATACCGGCAGCCGCTGCCCCTGATATCGCACTGATGCTATAGAACCACAGCCCCGGTTGAGTGAAGGCGTCGGCCACTCCAGATGTTTTTGCTGCAAATATTACAAGTGCGACCAGCAGCACGTCCATCATTGACCATTTGGACAAAATACCAGTCCAGCGGGACAGGGATGACCGCGACAATCTGTTATCCGGCGCAATTGTACTGACGAATACGGTTGATAATTTTGTCAGCGGGAACAGGATTGAGAATAATAATACCGCTACCGCAATGATCCAGCTTCCTTCATCCCACAGGCCGAAGAATAGTCCGATCAAAGACGGTGTTTCATTGAAGAAATAGAGCTTTTGAAAATGAACAATCGGCAGGGTTATTCCCAGGCCAAAGGACAGGGCAGAAAGTAACAGTAAGAGGGCAGTGACAACGCGCATTTTAGCCGTTTCTATTGTGTACGTTTGAAAGTCAATGAGGCCCAGAAACTTTCCCAATGGGCGTTGCCGTCGATCGCTTCTTTACTTTGAGGTTCTGTCATATGGACCGCGTTGAGAAGGTAAGGTCCTTTCCCTCTATAAGGGACATAAACCTTCCCCTCCTGATCGGTTTTAATCCGGTGGACGGGCTCGGTATCGACGCCTATGAATATTTTGACAAGCGCGCCCGACATAGCTTTACCATTGTAAAGGAGTTGGACAGGCATTTTTTCGTCAACCGTCAGAGCACCGGGGTGTGAAAGGGCAATCAACTCAATTTTCAATCCGGTCGCTGTATCGGCCCCATTTGTGGTTCCACCGAAATTCACCAGCGTTTTGGCATATCGTGTATAGGCCTCCCTTAATCCGACTTTCGGTTTGGTGCCTTCGACACTCGGGGCCAATGCATGGGAAATTCCTTCGGATTTGGTATATTTTTCGAATTTCTCCCACGTCTTGAACGTCAAGAAATCGACGTTGCTTTGATGCACGATTGTTGCCAGGCCTGCCGTTGACGATTCAATTTGCAAGGCCGGGCGGTCCCCGTCTCGCCCCTTTATCTTACGCTTTTCACCACCTTCCCAGATTTCCGAGCGGACGTTCCAGGCGCTGATATAGGGCATTTCAGCGCCCTTGAAGTTCTCACCCACCCTATGGCGGACGTTGAACTTCGTGCCCGGGTTTACGCTGAAAGTGTCGGGCAGCAGATAATACTCATGGGCAAATGAAGGTGTGAAGGCCGCCGCCGCGATAACCTGGAGCATGATAAGAAATCGCAGCATTATATTTCCTTGATTTACGGTTGGAATGACACGTCAACCGTGTAGGCTTTGCCATGTTAATATGGCTAATCTAGGCCGCTTATTGAACCCGAATTGATGCATAAACTGCGCTTACTCCTAAGTATCCTTATGTTGTTGTTTATATGGCAACCCGTCAAAGCGCACGAGAACGTTCCTGCCATCACGACGCTTACATTTACGCAAGAACAAAGTTTCGAGATTGTGTTTGAGGTGAACCTTGAGGCCTTGATCGCAAAGATAGGGCCGCAACATGAAGACACCGACGATGCGCCAACGGCTCAACTTTATAATGAATTGCGGAGCTTGCCACCTAAAGAGTTGAAAAAACAGTTTGGTGGATTCTCCGAAGAATTCACTGCTGAATTTGGCTTGTTCTTCGAAGGGCAACATGCGGCTGCCGAAGTCACTAATGTTGATATTCCGGAAGTCGGGGATATTAGCCTTGCCCGTGAATCCAAAGTTCACCTTTCCGGCAGCATACCGACTGGCACTAACTCGTATTCCTGGGCTTACCCGCAAAGATACGGGGCCAGTGTCCTGCGTGTGGAGCGCCCCGGTCAGGAACTTGATGCGCAGTTCTTCTATGCGGGTCTTGTGGGCGAACCGCGTGAAATTGGATTGGCACAGCGCCAAAGCTTTTTTGTAAAGGTCGGTACTTATGTTGTGGTGGGCTTCACACATATTCTCCCCAAAGGGCTAGATCACATATTGTTTGTGTTGGGATTGTTCCTGCTGAGCACCCGGTGGAAACCGCTGCTGGTGCAGGTTACCGCGTTCACGCTTGCCCATTCGGTAACCTTGGCGCTTGGGCTTTATGGAGTCGTGAAAGTTTCGCCCTCGATCGTGGAACCTTTGATAGCCCTGTCGATCGTCTATGTCGCGGTTGAAAATCTGATGACTCGTAAGCTACAGGTCTGGCGGCCGATCATTGTATTTGCGTTTGGTCTGCTACACGGATTGGGTTTTGCTGGAATTTTAATCGAAATCGGGCTGCCGCGCTCGGATTTTGTTCTTGGGCTTGTCGCGTTTAATATCGGTGTGGAATTCGGCCAATTGGCAATTATAGCTTTGGCTTTTTTGGCTGTTGGATTGGCTATGAAGAAAAGCTGGTATCACGCCCGAATAGTTGCGCCAGCGTCGCTTGCCATTGCCGCCATGGGCGCATGGTGGTTTGTGGAAAGAACAATTCCATAGCCGCTGATAGCCGAAAACCGGTGTCAGATCTTTGGCCAGATTTCGCTCAATTTTCCGCCGGTTCGCAGGGGTCCTACACCCGAGGCTAACCCGGTTTTATCATCGGTTACCACCAAAACGCCACAAACGGTGGCTGGCCCCGTGGCCGGCTCCATGCGGGTTTTATTTACTTTGGTGATGAAGCGATTGAGCGGTTCTTCCTTGTCCATACCAAGGGATGAATCGTAATCGCCACACATTCCCGCATCGCTCATATAGGCTGTTCCGCCGGATAATATCTGGTGATCAGCAGTGGGAATATGGGTGTGGGTGCCAACAACCAAACTGACACGGCCGTCAACGAAATGGCCAAAACACTGGCTTTCACTGGTCGCTTCCGCATGGAAATCGAGCACGATTGCGTCTGCCGCTTCGCCCAGGGGGCATGCGGCTAGCTCATCTTCAACTGCCTTGAATGGATCGTCCAACTCGGGGTGCATGAAGACGCGGCCCATAATGTTGGCAACGAGAACACGTGCACCATTACTGGCTTCAACAAGATTGCTCCCACGCCCGGCTGTGCCTTTGGGAAAATTTGCGGGGCGGATAAAACGCTCTTCTTCGCCGGCCCAGGAGAGGGTTTCTTTCTGGTCAAATGCGTGGTTGCCGCTGGTGACAACATCGGCACCTGCTTCAAGGGTTTCGTGGAGAATTTTGCGGGTTATACCAAACCCTTGCGCGGAGTTCTCACCATTTACAATAACAAAATCTGTTTTTAAGCGTGACCGAATATCGCTTAGCTTATTGTATACTGCTGTGCGGCCGGTTTTCCCGACCATATCCCCTAAAAATAATATACGCATAATATGGTAACCTATAGGCCTAAAATTCAGGTCGTTTAATAGTTAAGAGTCGTAGATTGTTATTTATTAATTTTGATGAATTCTTCTTCTGTAAGTATCCCATCAAGAAAACGATCATGCGCTTCCATTGGTACAATATGTATCTCTTGAATAAAAAAAGCCAGACCAATGAGTATGGGTGGTTTACCTTTCGTTATTAAATACTCGACTACTCGGTCATAATAACCGCCACCATATCCGATGCGCCCACCTTTTCTGTCAAAAACACTTAAAGGCGTCAGGATTATTGATGGCTCCAACACCTGCGCAGTTTCATCGGGGCCGAATGTTCCAAATCCAGTGCTGACCATTGGTGCACCGCGCACCAGTTCGCGAAATTCTATGGTGGTTTTGTCAACGACCACGGGAAGGCAAAGCCTGGCTCCCATTGTGGCGAGGTTCGCCATTAAAGGGCGAGGGTCAATTTCTGAGCGGATAGGATTAAATCCGGCTACAATTGTTCCCGGCACAAAGTTTTCAGGAGTTAGCTGTGATACCGTATCTGCGTTGTCACATGCTGTAAGGGATTTCTCAATCCGTGAAGCCTCATCCATGGCATCGCGTTTTTGCAAAATTTCTCTGCGCAATGCGGATTTTTGGTCGGTGATTGATGGCATCGCAAATCTTGATCAAAAAGAGGCGGCGAGCCGCACAAGCCGTGCGAGTTTTTATCGATCCTGGAACCTACAGTGTAGGTGGGCGCCGTGTGTCCAAGCCCACGGGCAAGAACAGGGACAGCTCCCTTTAGAATCGGTAAGGCCCGAGGATGATGATCACACTAACCGCGCAGCCCGCGCCACTTACCTATAGGTGCAGATCCAGCTAATTGCGAGGGATAAGATTATTAAATTTTGCCCATCTATCGGGCATTCGTTCGTCGAAAGCCCGAGAGAAGCGTCAATAAAAATAGGTTGTTTATGCAGCCGCAGATACGAGCGTTTCCAGCTCCGCAATTGTGTCCAGTTGCGAGATGTCAAAATCGGCGTCTGCAAGATCAACACCATATTCGCTTTCCAGCGCCATCATCAGTTCTGTTGCGGCAAGGGAATCGAGAAGTCCGCTGGTAAAAATCGCCTCATTTGAGTCAATTTCTGCCGGTTTGCCCCTGTCTGCTAACATGGAAATCACCACTTCGTTGATGGGTTTCGTGCTCATATTATCGTTCCTACAGGTTAAACAGGGAAAGGGTGAATTGGGCCCGGTCACTGAGCGAACCCTGACCGGAAATATCGTCGAAGATCTTCAGGAAACAGAAGAACGCAAACACATTAATGCGCGGTAAAACATCGTAACGAATGAAGCCGTCTTCAGGTTTCAGCTTCACACCGCGCCATTGTGAAATTACAAGCCCGGCACCAAGAGCAAAGCTGTAGAAAATGGCCGAGTGGAAAATCTGTAACGCTTCCGAGACGGGAAGGGACGCAAATACATAGGTTTCACGGGCGAAATGGTAGAGGAAATTACCTAAGGTCGCGGCGCAGAATGTTGCGAATGCAACGCGGACCTTCGTGTTCTTTTTAAAGTAGCGAACGAAGGTTGGGTAAAAGAAGAAATCGACCAGCAATTCCTTGAAATAAAAGAAATATCGGTTCCAGAATTCCGCCAATGTGCGCGATGCAAGCGGGTTACGGGTGTTTCTGGGAATCCGGTATCCGAGCATGCGCACGGTGGCGACAATGAAATGACCCCAGACCGCGATGACCAGAAGGTCCATGAAGTAATTAATAATGACGCTTACCCAATTGGCACCGGTGGAGAATGCCTCTCCCTGTGCAAATGCCAGAATGGCGGGTTCGAGTTCGGGGATTCCAAATTGTCCGTACACCAGCCATCTCATACCCTGCATGATGGCCACCAGAATACAGCCCCATACTGCAAGCTTTAGAGCTTTCAGGCGGGTTGCAGCTAGTTCGTCATCGTCTTTGGCGTCAAACTTGTTGAGATAGCCAAAGCTTTTACCGATCGGTGTTGCGCTGCCCCCCCAAAACGGGCGCATCAGGCTTGCACGGGCGAGCGTTGGTGTTTGATCTTTGGTCTTCTGGTCAGCCGCCGCATAGGCGAGATACCAAAAACTGGAAATCCAGACGCCGCTGATTGTCCATAAAACCGCGCTCATGATCGACTGAGAGGGCAGGGACCATGCCAGGCACGTGAGAATTCCCCAACTTGTCATCAAAGCAACGACAGGGCGTTTTGCGGCAATGTGATCTTTATGGCTGTATTGCCAGCGCAGATAACCAGCAGCTATCGCCAAAAACACGACAACGGCAGAGAGTTGTAACCCAAGTGCGGGAATTCCTGTGGGAAGGGCTGCTGCTTTCGAATTAAGCAGGGCGGTCCAGCCATCAATTCTAAACGGGCGCATGGCCAGAAAGAACAAAGATGAGAAACAGATGATGGCCATGCGTTGCGCAGGCATCGCCGCAACCGCGAACAGGGTGACGGAGATCAAACCCAGTGCTGCGGTTGAAAGCTGTTGGCTTAACGCGAGGGCCGCGATGAAGGCAAAGTGTAGTGCAAACTTGCCAATTGTGGAGCGCACAAAAGCCACAGCGGCACTGTTTTGGTCAATATTCAACCATGCCTGACGTAAGGCCAGAGGTGACCAGGAACCCGGTGCCGGTGGTGACAGATCAACGCTACTCATACTAAAACCTTTTCAGGTTCTGCAGATGGGGTTTCCATCGTCGGTGCGTTCAACTCGGCGAGTAAGGCTTTGCGGTCGATTTTATCGTTGATGTTTCGGGGCATCTCATCGCGCAGGAGAATGCGCGAGGGCACCATATATTCCGGCAATGTGGCCATCATTTCCTTACGGATGGTGGCCTCATCCTTGTCCTTTGCCGTGGTAAATCCGACCAGACCCTGCGGCGTACCATCGATGAAAGGCCATGCGACAACAGTTGCGAGTTCGGTGTTGCAGACCCGGCGAAGGTGCGTTTCCACCTCTTCAAGCTCAATGCGGTTGCCCTTCATTTTTACCTGATTGTCAGTGCGACCCATGTGATGGAGGATGCCGTTTTCATCGCGGTAACCAAGATCGCCGGTGTAATACCAGCGTTTTCCATCAATCATGCGAAACGCCTTGTCGGTTTGTTCCGGCGCCTTGAAATAGCCATTGGAAAGCTGCGGGCTGGCAAGCGCAATCTCGCCCGTCTCCCCGTCGGGTAAGGGCGCGCCGTCTTCGCCACAAATGGCGATCTCGAAATTCTCGTAGGCTTGCCCGATTGCCAATATCCCCCGCTTGGGGGTGATAAGTGGTGGATTCGTCAACCGTTGCCGTGTGCATACGACCGTGCATTCGGTCGGGCCGTAGATGTTTTCAATAGTTGAATTAGGCGCAGCCGACGCCCAAGCGTCCACGGTTGGCATGGCCAAAGGCTCGCCGCAGAAAATTGACAGGCGCAAAGTCGGCAACAGACCGCCGCTCAATTTATTGGCACGGCGCATATTGTTGACGATGGTCGGTACAGACATCCAAACGGTGATGTCGTGCTTTCGGATGAAAGCCTGTGGAGCCATCATGTCGAGCGCTGTCATGAGATGGAGCGATGAGCCTTCGCGCCAGGCCAAAAACATATTATGAATGCTCAGATCAAAGGTGATGTCATGGGCTTCGGCAATACGGTCTGCCTGCGTCAGTCCCATCCATTTTTCAGTTTCATCAAGATAGCGTTTCAACGAACCACAGGAAACCATCACCCCTTTCGGCATGCCGGTGGAGCCGGATGTGAAAACGATATAGCCCAATTCATCTTCGGTTAGGACGGCGGGTGTTTCAGGTGCAACGCCAGGAATTTCGCTAAAGGCGATGGAGCCGGGAACTTCAGCTGCATCATCACTGCGCAGGATCAATTCCGGTGCGTGTTCCAAAACTTCCGGTGTGAGAAGCTTCGCGCCGCTTGCGTCGACGATCAGCGCATCGAGCTCCAAATCGTTCAATAATGTGATCAGCCGTTCAGCAGGCCATTTCATGTTGAGGGGAACGTAAGTTGCTCCCGCCCATGCTGCACCCAAAATTCCGGCATAGGCCGGGATGCTTCGGGAACCGAGAATCCCGACCCGTTTTGTGTTCAGATTGGGTTGCAGGGCTGAGGCAATTTTGCGGGCGAGAACCGCCAGATCGCCGAAGGAAATTTCAAATTTTCCTGCTTTTATTGCCAATTTTTCCGGATTTTTACGGGCAATTTCGGAGAAATCGACGGCGATATTGAAGTTTTTACGCATAAAACCGGACTCAAATTGAATAAACTTGCTTCTTTTTTGGGGTAAAAGAGCGTTTTTTTCAACGAATGTCCGGATTTAACCTTAACCAAATATCACTAGATATTCGGGTAAATCGTTAAACTGCATCAACCAGTTTCTTGCTGATTGCTTCAACTTTGCTGCTTGTTTTATCAAGCGCTTCAGCCAAGTGAATGTCTCTGGCATCATCATCACCGGAACGAAGTTTGGCGAGTTCTGATTCCAGCCCGGTAATCTTATGTTGCAGGGCGACAAGCTCGTCGGTGACCATAACACCTGCCATTACCGTCAACCGTTGATCGCCGATTTCTCCAAACGAGCCTTTTAGCTGTGTGATGGTCCTGTCGAAACGTTGTGCCAGATCAAGCAGGTGGGCTTCCTGCCCCTCGTCACATGCCATGCGGTAAGTTTTGCCGTTAATTTGTACCGCCACCTGGGGCATGGATTAATTCTCCTGAATGAATGCGAGGCTAGGACTGCCCGTCCAGAACACTTCTAACGGTTTCCATGGCACCAACAAGGCGTTTCGAGACTTCTTTGTTCGTATTCGACAAGACATTGGCTCTGGCCTCCGCCCCATCAAGATCGCGGGCAAGGCGCGCGCGGTCATCTGCCATCCGCTGGACCTCTTCATCCGCGCTTCGAACTTCATTTTTAGATTCAACAATCGTGTCAACGGCCTTGTCGAGTGAATCCAATGCCAGATTCAGTCGCTCAAATGCCTCAGAAAGGGGTGATCCAGTTTCTTTCATTAATATTCTTTGTGTCCGATGACACGCTCGTGGTGGTTGCGCAGGTATGCACAGGGTTAATGGCAAATCAGTTGGATTTATGTGCAGTTGGCAGTACACAAACGAAAAAATCAGAAAACGTCAATCACCTGAATGTGTTGACCCACTTCTTTTGAGTCGACTACGAAAAGAATTTGATCACATTAACAATTCTTCTGGCAAGAATCGACTTGATCGCTTTGATTCATCGAAAGTGGGTGCTATGAGTGCCGCGCATTTCCGGCCGGGCCCTTATCAACCGTAAATCGGTGCAATAAGGCGGTAACAAAAGGCGAGCGGCGCGACCGCAAAGATTATATGACAAAAGATAAAAACATGCGCATGGCCCACGCCATCCGTTTCCTATCCGCAGACGCCGTGCAAAAGGCGAATTCCGGTCACCCTGGCCTGCCTATGGGGGCGGCAGATATTGCGACAGTATTGTTCACGCGATTTATGAAATTCGACCCCAAAAAGCCCAATTGGCCGGACCGTGACCGCTTTGTCCTGTCTGCAGGGCACGGGTCAATGTTGCTGTATTCTTCGCTTTATCTGCTTGGATATAAGGACATTGATCTCAATCAGATTAAAAACTTCCGTCAGTTGGGCTCAAATACCGCTGGCCACCCGGAATACGGCCACGCAGCGGGAATTGAGACCACTACAGGTCCGCTAGGTCAGGGAATTGCCAATGCTGTTGGTATGGCGATGGCGGAACGCAAACTGGCTGATGAATTCGGCGGCGAAATCGTCGATCACCATACCTATTGTCTGGCTGGCGACGGATGCCTGATGGAAGGTATCAGCCAGGAAGCGATTACTCTTGCCGGGCACCTGAAGCTGAATAAATTGATCCTGTTCTGGGATGACAACCGCATTTCTATCGACGGCCCGGTATCAATTTCTGATTCCACCGATCAGATCGCTCGTTTTGAAGCGTCAAACTGGAATACGATCAGCATTGATGGTCATGACCATGATGCGATTGCCGATGCGATTGAAACCGCGCAAAAGTCTGACAAACCAACGATGATCGCTTGTAAGACTACAATCGGTTTTGGCGCGCCCACAAAGGCGGGAACATCCGGTTCTCACGGGGCACCGCTCGGCGCAGAAGAGATTGCCGGAGCGCGCAAGGCGCTCGATTGGGAAGCGGGAGAGTTTGAAGTACCTGAAGATGTTATGGACGCCTGGCGTATTGCCGGCCTGCGTTCCACCCACGCCTGTAAGGAGTGGGACCAGCGTTTAAAGGCTGCTGATGCCAATTTACGCGGTGAGTTTGAACGCCGAGCTCGCGGTGATTTGCCCGGTACATTTGACGATACCATGCAGACGCTGAAGAAGGAGCTTGCCGAAGAGCCTCAAAAGAAGGCGACCCGTAAGGCGTCGCAAGCTGTTCTTGAGGTTATCAATGGCGTTTTGAGCGAAACCATCGCCGGTTCTGCAGACCTGACAGGATCAAACAACACAAATACAAGTCAGACTGCGCCGATCACCCCTGATGATTTTTCCGGTCGCTTTGTCCATTGGGGCATTCGTGAACACGCGATGGCAGCGGCGATGAACGGTATTGCCCTTCATGGTGGGCTTATTCCCTATTCTGGCGGGTTTTTGATCTTTTCTGATTATTGTCGTCCGTCCATTCGCCTGGCGGCCCTCATGGGTATCCGTGCGATTCACGTTTTGACCCATGATTCTATCGGTCTGGGCGAAGACGGTCCAACCCACCAACCGGTTGAACACCTGGCGGCCTTGCGCGCTATACCCAATTTAAAAGTGTTCCGACCCGCGGATATGACAGAGACGGCTGAATGCTGGCAGTTGGCCTTTGAAAATTCGACTGGTCCGAGCGCAATTGCCCTGACCCGTCAGGATATGGAGCCGCTGCGTACAACTTACGATAGTAAAAACCTGTGCGCATGTGGTGCCTATGAAGCAGCTTCGACTGGTGAAGATGAGGCGGCTGTATCCATTTTTGCAAGCGGTTCAGAGGTTGAAATTGCCATGCAGGCAAAAGCAGAGCTTGATGCAGCAGGCCATCCAACACGCGTTGTATCAGTTCCATGTTTTGAACTCTTCCAGGCAAAACCGGAAAGCTACCGGTCTTCGATAATGGGCAGCGCTTCGGTTAACATTGGTATTGAAGCAGCAATTCGACAGGGGTGGGATTCTATAATTGGATCGAACGGCATCTTTATTGGAATGGATGGTTTTGGCGCATCAGCTCCCTATAAGGAGCTATACAATCATTTCGGAATCACGACGGAAGCCGTTGTCGCAGCGGCTATTGCTCGTTTGAATGAGACGGCCGATTAGTCCGAAAAACTGACGGTTAACCTGCTTTATTCACCAATCCACCGTTCTCTTGGCGACCTAAATCGTTTAGGTCGTCCGGTGGGGTGGACGCTGAATCGCGCACACCCTATAGCGCCCGCAATGCCCTGTTGAGGGGTGCGAATTCAGGGTGATATTTCATGGCACTACGGGTTGCAATTAATGGGTTTGGCCGTATTGGTCGCCACACTTTACGCGCCATTCATGAATTGAATCGTACCGACCTAGAAGTGGTTGCCATCAATAATTCCGGTGAGATTGAAACCCACGCCCATCTGTTACGATATGACAGCGTCCACGGGCCGTTTCCGGGAAAGGTAAAGACCACTAAAAAGGGTATTAATATTGGCAATGGTGTTATCCCATTTTTAGCGGACCGCAACCCGGCAGGCCTGCCATGGAAATCGCTGGATGTTGATATTGTTCTGGAATGTACCGGAGCATTCAACAGCACCGAAAAATCCATGCCGCATATTGATGCGGGCGCAAAACGGGTGTTGCTTTCGGGCCCGGGAAAGCCCGCCGATAAAACCATAGTTTTTGGTGTGAATGAGAAATCCATCACAAAAAAAGACAAGGTGGTTTCTGCCGCCTCCTGTACGACGAATTGCTTGGCCCCGATTTGCGCCATTCTCGACGACGCCGTGGGTATCGAGCACGGGTTCATGACCACCGTGCATTCCTATACCGGCGATCAACCGACGCTGGACCGGAACCACAAGGATGTTTACCGAGCCCGCTCTGCCGCCATGTCGATGATACCGACATCGACAGGTGCCGCGAAAGCTGTTGGCCTTGTCTTACCGAAACTGGCTGGGAAAATTGACGGATCAGCGGTGCGTGTGCCGACACCAAATGTTTCGCTGATCGATTTGAAATTTGTCGCCACGCGGGAAACGTCTACGGAAGAAATTAACGAAGCTGTACAAATGGCCGCGAAGAAAAAGTTCAAGGGCATCGTGTCTTATGACCCGGCTCCCAAAGTTTCTGTCGATTTCAGCCATGACCCCCATTCGTCCTGTTTTGCCCCGGCCCAAACCCGGGTGATGAGCGGCACGATGGTTCAGATCATGGCCTGGTACGATAATGAATGGGGCTTTTCCTGTCGCATGGCCGACCTCGCAGCCTTTATGGGACGGAAGATTTAACCTTGTCCACGCCCTTGTTTATGCAGTGAGAGACGCACAAAAAGGGCATAGAACCGTTCCGGTGATTCCCCGTACTTGAGATAATTGATGGCCTTTAGAACTTTAGATGATTTGCAGAATGTTACCGGACAACGGGTGCTTGTTCGTGTTGACATCAATGTGCCGATGGATGGTGAACGGGTTACCGACTTGACGCGGATAGAACGGATTAAGCCAACGGTTTTGGAGCTGAGCGGCAAAGGCGCGAAGGTTATTCTGCTCGCACATTTTGGCAGGCCCAAAGGTGAGGTTGTGCCTGCGATGTCCCTGGGGCCTGTCGTCCACGCTTTGTCAGATGTATTTGGTATTGATGTCGCGTTTGCATCCGACTGCTGCGGGAAACCGGCAATCACTGCCATCGCAAACATGGATGATGGCGATATCCTGTTGCTGGAAAACACACGGTTTCATCCGTGCGAAGAAAAGAATAATCCGCCCTTCGGCAAAGAGCTTGCTGACCTCGGTGATATCTACGTGAACGATGCCTTTAGCGCGGCTCACCGGGCACATGCCTCTACAGTTGGTATCGCCGAACATCTTCCCGCCTATGCCGGGCGCACGATGCAGACGGAGCTGGGAGCGTTGGAAAAAGGCCTAGGTGCGCCGGAGCATCCGGTTATGGCAATTGTTGGCGGGGCGAAGATTTCGACTAAACTCGATTTGATCGGCAATCTCGTAGAAAAGGTAGATCACCTGGTGATCGGGGGTGGCATGGCCAACACGTTTCTGGCGGCACAAGGCGTGGCAGTTGGAAAGTCTCTTTGCGAACACGATCTGGCGGAAACCGCCAACGCGATTTTGAAAAAAGCTGCGGATGGCGATTGTGAGATTATTCTCCCCGTTGATGTCGTTGTTGCAGAAGCATTTGCAGCCAACAGTCCCAATCAAGTGGTGGCAGCGGACGCAGTACCGGAAGAGCTAATGATACTTGATGCTGGCCCTGAAACTGTTTCGCTCATCGGTGAACGGTTTAGAACGAGCAAGACGCTGGTATGGAATGGTCCATTGGGAGCCTTTGAAATAGAGCCGTTTGATGCGGCGACTGTTGCTGCAGCAAAAATTGCGGCAGAGCTGACGCAAGCTGGCGACTTTGTTTCAGTCGCAGGCGGCGGTGATACGGTCGCCGCGCTTAATCATGCGGGCGCTGCGGATAGATTTACATATGTGTCCACTGCTGGTGGGGCATTTTTAGAATGGATGGAAGGTAAGGTACTGCCCGGCGTGGCTGCCTTATCGACGTGAATATCAAGATTAACCCGGTTGAAAGGTCAAAACCATGAGTGAACGTGTCGAAGATATTGCCGAGGCCATGGTCCAGAATGGACAGGGAATACTCGCGGCTGACGAATCAACCGGTACTGTTAAAAAGCGGTTTGATTCAATTGGCGTGGATAATACAGAGGAAAACCGGCAGGCCTATCGTGAGCTTTTGTTTCGCACTGCGGACGCGATGAATAATTCTATCGGTGGTGTGATTCTGTTTGAAGAAACCCTTTTTCAAAAAGCAGCCGACGGTACGCCATTTGTGGACCTGATCAGGAAGGCCGGCGCTGTGCCTGGGATCAAGGTTGATATGGGTGCTAAATCGATGCCTTTGCTGGCCGGTGAAACGGTGACGGAAGGGCTCGACGGATTACGTGAACGATTGGCAAAATATTATGAGGCCGGTGCCCGGTTTGCCAAATGGCGCGCGGTGATTGCTATTGATGATGTGCGCCCGACGGTCGGCGGCATCAAAGCTAATGCCCACGCCTTGGCTCGATATGCAGCCCTTTGTCAGGAAGCCGGGATTGTGCCGATTGTGGAACCGGAAGTGCAGATGGATGCTGATCCGGCGACCCACACAATTGAACGGTGCCATGAGGTAACGGACGCCGTGCTCCACACGGTGTTCAACGAATTGCATCAGCAGAACGTCAAGCTGGAGGGGATGGTGTTGAAACCAAATATGGTGGTGCCGGGCAGCAAATGTGTGACCCAATGCCCGCCGGAAGTTGTCGCGCATCATACATTATCGGTTCTGCGGCGGGCCGTTCCTGCCGCTGTTGCGGGCATTGCGTTCCTGTCCGGTGGTCAATCCGAATTGGAAGCCACGGCCAATCTGAACGCGATGAATTCTGGTAAAAACCTGCCTTGGCCTTTGACGTTCTCATACGGTCGTGCGCTGCAAGCGTCTGCATTGTCAGCCTGGGGCGGTGCCGCCGGTAACGTGGGCGCGGCACAAGCGGCCTTCACCCAACGGGCGAAAATGAACAGTCTGGCAGCCAAAGGTGAATGGAAAGAAGAGCTGGAAACGGCGTAGTAGGGCAGTATTGGTTTAAAGATCATCGCCCCAATTTAACATGCGCTGTTCCCACATTTTTTCGCCGACCAGGCAATCATAACCGGAAACGGTTTTTTCATGGAACGCAGCGGGGATGACGGTTGGAAGTGGATTTCCCGCCAGTTCGAGCACCAGTTTTTGACGCACCGCTGCTGAAAACTGCTTCCATTCCAGAACGGGAATAACAAAGGACGCCGGGCCGCCGACGACGCAATGGCGGTAATATTCGTCCAGGTCCTTGAGGTCAAAGCGGCTGTAGATACCATCATTTGTCATGATCGGCAGACCATTGATGATGATGCCTTTGTCGAGCGTTCTCCGACGTGCTTCCAGAACTGGCTCGCCAACATTGTTAGGTCCGTCGCCGGATATATCGATAACACGGCGCAGGGCTGTAAAACCGTTATTGTTGAAACTGCCAGCCGCGTAATCCATTGCGCTGGATATGGATGTTCGGCGCAGGGCCGGGTTAAAATTGGCAATGATTTTGGCAGCGAAAGCTTCTGCGTCGGCACGGTTGCTGATCACCGTCCAGTCAACAATGATCCGCTGTGAGGCAAAGCCTGCCCATTCAACGTAGCTCAGCGCGATACGTCCGATGAGACCGTCTTCGATTGCCTCGATAACATCGTCGCTGACAAGGGCTTCCGCATAGCCGCGCCGTTGGATTTCAAGCTCACGTGGAGACATGGAACGGGAAACATCGACCGCGAGAAACAATTCCACATCGACTTCCGTTTCAGCAAAAGCCGACGGCATGCAAGAGAAGGTGAAAACCCCAAGGCAGAGCAGGAATCTGGCCGCAATCTTTCCCATGGCCCATGCTGCGTTGTTAAATGCGATTTGTCGATAGGCAGCGAGGCTGCTCATGATAAGTTGAATAACCAATATTGTGGAAACCCTCTCTCGCCTTTCCTTTTAAATCGGGTTTAACTCGACTATATTCTGGTTGGAAATTACCTTTGGAATTATGCTGTTAAAGTCGCTCATGTCTTGGCTCTGTTTTCCACTTTACGTGGTGCAGGGGATTTATGTTCGTAAAAAATCCATGCGCCTGTCGCCCGCCTCCGGGCCACGGTCCGGTGTCGTTGGCGCCGGTGAACCTAAAACCGTATTACTAACCATCGGCGATTCGTCAGCCGCCGCCGTTGGCATATCGAAAACCAGTGGGGCGGTTGGCCCGCAACTTGCCGCAAAGATTAATGCGCAGACCGGCGAGACTGTTTCCTGGCATATTTCGGGCCACAACAGCGCGGTTTCCGCCGAGGTCAGGGATCATGTTGTTTCCAATCTTGAGCCGGTTGAATACACGCATATTGTCATCATGGCCGGTATCAATGACATGAAAAACTGGCACACCGTTCCGCGTTTTAAGAAAGATTTTGGTTCATTGTTGTACGCACTTCGGGCCCGCTTCCCGGAAGCAAAAATGTATTGGCATCAGGGGATCGATGTTTCCAAATGTCCAGCCTTGCCGGAACCGCTTGGCAGTATCATGAATCTGCGGGTCGGATTGTTTAACCGTAAGGGCGCTCAATTGTGTCTTGAGCGTGGTGTTGTGTGCGTGCCACCTTTGCCGGTGGTGGACCCGAGAGGTTTTTGCGAAGACGGGTTTCACGCCAGTGAGTTGGGCTATGATGCCTGGGCCGATCATTTGCTGGCCCATTGGGATTATGATCCGCACACCAGTCCGGCGGTTCGTGATTTGGTTTGATTACCACCAAAGCCCGATAGACTCAGCTCCCGCTAGCCTGTTAAATCGCTCCAACTGAATTTGGGAGTTTATGGCCATGGGTGCCTATGGGGATGTGTACAACGGCTGGAAAAATGATCCGGAGAGGTTCTGGATGGATGCCGCCTCACAAATTGACTGGGTAAGAGCGCCTTCAAAAGCTTTTTTCCCCGATGATGGCGTTTACGGGCGCTGGTTTGCCGACGGCATTTGCAATACCTGTTATAATGCTGTTGATCGGCATGCGGATGGTGACAGGGCAGATCAGGCAGCCTTAATCTACGATAGCCCCATCACGGGGTCCGGACGGACATACACTTACGCCGATGTGAAGACGGAAGTGGTGGCGCTTGCCGCGGTGCTGTGCGACCGGGGCGTTGGCAAAGGGGACAGGGTAATCATCTATATGCCGATGGTGCCGGAGGCCGCATTTGCGATGTTGGCCTGCGCCCGTCTGGGGGCCGCTCATTCCGTCGTATTCGGTGGTTTCGCCGCCGCAGAACTGGCGACCCGGATTGATGATTGTTCTCCAAAATGCATCATCTCCGCCTCATGTGGCATCGAACCGGGCAGGGTGATCGCCTATAAACCCCTGCTCGACGGGGCGATTGAACTGGCGTCCAACAAACCGGATTCAACGATAATCCTGCAACGGGAACAGACTACTTGCGATCTTATTGACGGGCGAGATTTCGACTATGCGGATGAAGTCGCGAAGCACAAGGAAGCGGGAACAGACGTCGCCTGCGTCGATGTGAAGGCAACCGACCCGCTCTATATTCTCTACACCTCAGGAACCACCGGCCAGCCGAAGGGCGTTGTTCGAGATAATGGCGGGCATTTGGTTGCCCTCAACTGGTCGATGAAAAATATCTATGGTGTTGACCCTGGTGAAGTCTATTGGGCTGCCTCCGACGTTGGCTGGGTCGTTGGCCATTCTTACATCGTTTATGCACCGCTGATCCACGGAAACACCAGTATCCTGTTTGAAGGAAAGCCCGTTGGAACCCCCGATGCGGGGACCTTCTGGCGGGTGATTGCTGACCATAAGGTCTCGGTCCTCTTCACCGCACCAACGGCATTTCGTGCAATCAAGAAAGAGGACCCGGACGGGGCTTTGATTGCGAATTACGATACAAGCCATTTCCGCATGTTGTATCTGGCCGGTGAACGGGCCGACCCGGATACGATCCACTGGGCGGAGCGGGTTTTGGGTGTGCCGGTTATCGACCACTGGTGGCAGACGGAAACCGGGTGGACAATTGCCGGTAACCCGGTGGGCATCGAATTAATGCCGATTAAATATGGTTCCCCGACGGTCGCCATGCCAGGATATGATATTCAGGTCTTGAACGATGAAGGGGAAGAAATACCCCGGGGTGAGTTGGGAAATGTGGTTGTAAAACTACCGCTGCCCCCTGGCTGTTTCCCAAGCCTGTGGAATGCGGAAGCGCGTTTCAAAGAAGCCTATCTTGAGGAATTCCCCGGATATTACAAAACCGCTGACGCGGGTATCATGGATGAAGACGGCTATCTCTTCATCATGGCGCGCACCGATGACATCATCAATGTCGCGGGCCACCGCCTGTCGACCGGCGGTATGGAAGAGGTTATTGCGGAGCACCCGGACGTTGCTGAATGTGCGGTGATCGGTATTGCGGATAAGTTGAAAGGTCAACTTCCGGCAGGGTTTATGATCTTGAGCGCCGGTGTCGACCGCGAGATTTCCGATATTCAAGGCGAAGTTGTGAAACTTGTTCGTGAGAAAATCGGCCCGGTTGCCGCGTTTAAAATCGCTGTTCCGGTTAAACGCCTGCCAAAAACCCGATCAGGTAAAATTCTTCGCGCCACAATGCAGAAGATGATCGACGGTGAAGCATTCAAAATGCCCGCCACAATTGATGATCCCGCCATTCTTGATGAGATTAAAGAAAGCTGGGCTACGCACGTCGGTTAGAAAACGGGAGGCATTGAATGCCTCTCGCCTATCCGTCTGGCTCTAGTTGTCTGACGCCATTGAGTGGTGCTTTTGTTTCATTTTTAGCGTTTCAGCAATTGAAAGCACACTGAAAGTAATTTCGACCCCGCCGGCTTTTTCAAACTTTAGCGTTGCCTTGTGTTTCTCGCCTTCTTTCAACTGCGATGAAAGCTTCATGAACATGATGTGGTTCCCGCCGGGGGCAAGTTTTACAGTTGCACCGGCCGGAATTTCAAGACCACCTTCGATGGGGTTCATCTTCATGACCTGGTCGACCATTTTCATCTCATGAATTTCAATTTTACCAGCAAAATTAGCACTTCCACCAATCAAACGGTCGGCTGTTGAACCGGTGTTTTTAATGGTGACATAACCACCGCCAACATTGGCGCCGGACGCGGTTTCGCGCGCTACCGGATGGTCGATGACGAGGTCGCCCACTTTATATTCGTGAGCAAACCCTGTGGATGTTGTTGCGAAAAGAATCGCGGCTGCGAATGTATTTTTAAACATGATTATTCCTGATTTAGTTAACCCCCCTGCTCGCACTCGGCTTGGGGTTCATACTTTAATGATTGTGTTTGTCATCAGGAAGTTTTGGGGGAGCGCGGTTTCGGGGCAGGGCGGTTGATGCGCTGCTGAACGTCTCAGGCGTGGAAATTGGGGGTGATTTTACCGGTTTGACGGGGATCGTAAAATTGGCTTGTTTTGGCGCGAGGGAGGAATTGCCAAACCCGTTTATACAGTCGTCACAGTGTTTGGCCTGGTCTTGGGTTGGTGTTCCATCACCAAAACAGATGACCGGCAGACTACCATCCGGCAGGATGTATGCGCTCAGGTCTTTTCCGGCGACGGATGTGCGGTCAACGTTGACGGCGGGCGCAAGTGTTACAAAGCTGACGATAAGCAGAACCGCCAGGACGCCCGCCAAAACACCCGCATGGGTCGAACTTATGAACTTGCTAACCGACACAATAGTATCCCGAATATTGAACAATTTAAATGCACGGAGATTGTGGTGTATTCAAGGGGGAAATTGGTATTAATTGTTATGCCGCGCGGCAACGGCATTGCGCTGGCTGGCGCATTTTTTGGAACAATATTTAACCTCGTCCCAATTCTTTTCCCATTTTTTGCGCCAGGAAAACGGACGCCCGCAGGTGGCGCAGTCCTTTTCAGGAATTTCGGGCTTTTTATGCGCCATCAGGCGTCTTCCGAAGAGGACTGTAGGGCGCGAATGCGCTGGGCAAGGCTCATGGGAGCTTCTGCGGATTCCGTTTGGTCATTCTTCTTATTCGGTTTTTTGGGTGATGAATTTTCGTTAATGTCGGGTTCTTTATCAAGGGCATCGTAAATCGGTGAATCTTCGCCTTCATCGTTGGCCGTTGCATTGGTGACCAATGCCGCCAGCTCGCTGATGCGCTCTCGCATAAGGGCATTTTCATCGCTTTGATTGTGAACTTCGATTCCACCGGTAAGGCTGAGAGTGCTGAGTTCGATTTTATGGGCCTCGCGGTCGGCTTCCGCGCGCTGGAGGTCTTCGAGGAGTTTTCTCTTTTCGGATTTCAATTCTGCAACTTCGTCTTCCAGATCGAAATTATCTGGAGCCGAACTGGCGGAGTTGTTATTGGTGTTATTGCGAAGGCGGGTCAGGTCTGTTTCGCGCCGCTCCAACCGGTCTTCCACATCGGCGTAATCCGACTGGAGTTTTGTATATTTTTTCTCGAGTTTTTCGAGGCGTTTTTTCTGTTTATCCAAGCTGGTATTCGCCGCCTTCAGCTCGCTGGTTAAACGGGAGTTTTCCGCCTCCTCGTTCTTTTTTGACTTTTTGATCTCGTCGAATTGATCCTTGATCGTGTTGATACGTGTTTCCCGCGCGACCATTTCAATTTTTTGCCCATCGAATTCATCAACGGCGCTGCCATATCGATATTCAATATCTTCCAATGACGCTGTTTTTTCCTCCAGGGAGATTTCCGTGGCGGCGAGTTTGGCAGACGCTGTGTCGAGTTCCTCTTCGCGTTGTTCAACCTGTAATTGAAGCTCTTTGTTGCGTAGACCCAGGTCGGCAATCTGCATTTTCTGCTCGTCAAAACTGTCTTTGAGCACCAACAGCTCGGCTTTTTTTCGGTTAATTTCGATTAGCCGCTCGGCGGCTGTTTCCTTAAGTTTCTCGTTATTAACTTCCAGGCGCCGGGAACCCATGGCGAAATCTGCCCTTAAATGATCTTTTTCAGCACGAATTTCATTGAGCGTAAGTGGTACGTTTTCTTCAATGCGTTTGCTCGTCAATTTAACGGCCCGTCGCCATATGGCAGGGGCGATCATGAGCGCAATCAAGGTTGCTCCCAAAAATCCCAGCGCTAAAAACAAACCATTTTCTAACACGTTACAAGTGCCCGTTGAACTATGCCTATGCCCATTCAGTGGGCTGAATAATAAGGCTTTCTACCAAAATACAAAAAAAGCCTGCCACATGTGGCAGGCTTTTCATAGAAAATTAGTTTGAACAAGGTGAATCCGGATTGAACTGGGTTCCCCGGGGCAAAAATCCCCTAAAGCGCGTTTCGTTTAATTTGATTCATTGAAACGCGCTTGAGCTCTTGTTTTGTGCTGGCCAGTAACAGGAACTAATATCGTTCATTCATCAAAATGAATAAGCGCAACATGCATCAAAATGGATTCCAGGTGGGGCGATTACGCATTTTCAGATAACCGACGTTTACGCCCAGGCGTGCCCCAACGCCTGTTCTAACGGGAACCAGCACCGTGTCGCCGTGTTTCATGACAGTCATACCCAACCCACCGACAAGATAGGCGGAGCCTGAAACGCCCAAAAACCGGCGGTAAATTTTGCTTGTATTGGTCAGATTGTACACCAGCATCATGGTCCGGTTGCCATCGCCACCAAAATCCCACCCCAGGGAAGGCCCTTGCCAATAGATCTTATGGTCCCCGGCGTTTTTTGTGTGGAGTTGGCCTTCGCCATACCGTAATCCGGCAACAAGCGCACCTGAACCTTCTTCACCGAGAATATAGCCGTTTGGCAGGCCGTGTCTTTCAACAGCTTTTTCAATTACGGTTGCAAGGCCTGAGGATGCTGCGCCAAAAAACCCGTGTCCGGCATTAAGGAGCTCATTGCTGGAATATTGCTGGTTCTGTTGCGCATGCGCCGTTGTGACGAGGGCCTGACCCGATAAGGGGGCAGCGATAGTGGCGGCAACCCCGAGCGCAGCAGCAATTGCAAACGATCGGAATGTGTACTTTTTTCTTGGTAATGCTGGGTTTGACATTTTGAATAATCCTTCGCCGGAAGACTTAGATACAGAATTGAAATGCCATCGAATTGGTATGATGGGCGGTTTCAACTGGTGTGAAACGGAATTGAGACCGTTTCGGGGAATTTCAATCAATTTGAATTAAAAGCCTTGCAATAGAGTAAACAAAAAGTTGCTAAACTGTTGTGAATGGAAAATCTGTAGCCCGATATTGAGGAAACAGGGTTTTCACGATTCTTGCACTTGTGTATCGATCGACAAATAAACTTCATTACTGATTCGTTTTTCAGACTTCCCATTTTTCGAGGGGTTCCATGCCAAACCTTCCTACATTGTCGGCTCTTGATATGGCTGCCCTTTTAGCCAGTCGCGTTTGTCACGACATTATTTCTCCTGTCGGGGCCCTTGCCAACGGGCTTGAGGTTCTTGAGGAGGACCAGGGCGAAGAAATGCGCGAATTTGCAATGGACCTAATTACAAAAAGTGCCAAGTCTGCCTCCGCAAAACTAAAATTCTCAAGGCTTGCGTTTGGAGCATCTGGATCAGCCGGTGCTTCAATCGATACCGGTGAAGCCCATGATGTTGTTGCTCTTTATATGGCCGGCGAAAAAGCCGACTTTACATGGGAGGGCAGCCGTTCGCTTGTGCCTAAAAACCGTGTGAAGCTGTTGCTAAATCTCGTCCTTATTTCGCTGGGTGCTGTTCCTCGCGGTGGAAACGTTGGTGTTCAAATTCACGGCGAAGGTGATACCGCAACATTTACATTGCGGTGCGTTGGCCCAAAGGCGCGCGTACCGGCAGATTTTGTCGATATGCTGAACGGAACCGTGGAGGGCGAGGTGAGTGCCCATGGCATTCAACCCTATTACACCATCATGTTGGCAAAAGAGAGCGGTCTGACACTTGGCGCCACAGCTGACGGCGAAGACATCGTTTTAACGGCTTCTTGATGCTCATTTTGCGAATTTGGTGCACCGAATACGCCTGATCGCCATGATTTTCTGATCAATTTGCGCTGTTAATATCGAATTTTATGGTGCTGTGGCAATTGCGGAAGTTGTTGTTTTTAAGCGCTTTCCATCCCGGCCTTAACAGTCTGTTAATCTATAAGTAACTGTTTTTTAATGTTAAAAATTAGCCTTAAAAATTACGGTTAATCCACCTTTAACTTCTTTTCTCCATCATCTTCCTGAGTTTCATGAGTCCCTGTGCATTGCAGGGTATGTAAAGGAAGGATGTTGCAATGGGCAGCACTTACAAACTGACCTCGATTGTACCAGCTGCAATGGTTGCAGCCACAATCGCTGCGCCAGGAATGGCATCAGCGGCGGATCTGCTGATTGATCCACCAGTTATTGAAGCACCGGAAGTGATCACCAAAGCTGCAGGCGGTTGGTACCTTCGTGGTGATATCACATATGACTTTCAAGATACCGACGAGCCAATGTTTGCCACCAACCAGACAGTGAACACCTTCACCACCGCGTCCGTCGATGACGCGTTCGACCTGGGAATTGGTATCGGTTATCAAATCACCGAAAACTTCCGTGTCGATCTAACCGGCGATTACATCTTTGAGACGGATTTTGATGGTACTACGACAGGTTCTTGCGGTACATTTGACGGCACCCTTGCAGGGACTGTGGCCGGTACGCAAAATACAACTTTGATCAATTGTACTTCTGTAGATACATCTTCATACACCGCCTTCAAGCTTCTTGCGAACGCCTATTTCGACCTCGGCAACTATAATGGTTTCACACCTTATGTCGGTGCCGGTATCGGTGGTGCATATGTTGATTGGGACGGCCTGTCTAATGCGGCGACATGTACCGCTGTGGCAGGGGTGACCTGCCCGGTTGGCGGTATCCCGGTCGATCAGCATGCTGGTGCCAGCCAATGGCGATTTGCGTGGGCAGCTCATCTGGGTTTCTCCTACGACATCTCCCACAACGTCAAGCTGGATTTGGGCTATTCCTATAGCAAAATTGAAGACGGCGAATTCTTTAACTTCCTCGATGGTTCCGGGGTTCAGGGATACGATAAAGGCATCGATAGCCACGTCATCCATGCAGGTGTTCGCAACAGCTTCTGGTAAGCTGAGGCATACCCGACCACAAGCTGGCTCGGTTTAATATTGATTGGGGCGGTACATGCCGCCCGGTCAAACTTTCAAAAATTGTAACCCCAAGGATCAGCATTCAGCGTGCATGATCCCTGATAGTGCAGAGTCGCAGGGGAGTAGCTGTGATGTATCCGTCCGGCCTTAAATTGACAAAATTTGCAGGTGTGTTTGCCTTAGCCAGCCAATTGGCCTGCGGCGCAGCTATATCTAATTCTGCTCAGGCGGCTGATTTGTTGGGGGACGAAATTGTCGACCAGACTGACGTTGAATTTGGCACCGGATGGTATCTGCGCGGTGATATTTCAGTATCCTTTACGGACGAGCTGTTTGGTTCCGACACATCACAGCCCGTTCCTGGCACAATGAGCCAGCTGATCAATTCAAATGAAGAAGAGACGCTGTTTGGCGCAAGTGCCGCGGTCGGTTTCCGGCTCAATAACAATTTACGATTTGATATTAGCGCAGAGAGAATCGGCAGAGGGGACTCATCAACCCAAACAACGACAATTACACCGGTCGTGCCATGTACTGATGCGTTCGCTCTAGTCACTCAAGTTGATGCTAACGGCAATACGATAACCACCACAATTGGTGGACCAGGTGGCGGCATCGTTATTACAAACTGTGTTGAGTCAGCATCCGCGTCATTTGATATGAATGCGGCGGGTGCCAATCTGTTTTACGATTTTGATTCAAGGTTTTTAGGCGCTCGCCCGTTTGTCGGTGTCGGCTTGAATGTCGTTCGTAACAACTTCACCTCCGAAACGGGTACGATAACCTGTACCGCTCCGGGTGAATTTAGGTGTAACCCCACAGACGGTGGTACTGCTCAATTCGGTGAGGCCTACACTCAGATTGGTTCACGCGACAACGGCATTTCATATCATTTTGCGCCATCGGTGACCGCTGGCCTCGCTTTTGAAGTGAGCGAAAATTTCTATGTAGACGCGTCATACCGTTACACCCATATCATCGAGTCACCATTTTCCGGCGACTCCACCAGCCTGAATAACACTGGTGCACCGCAGGATCTTCACGCATTGAAACTTGGTGTTCGCCTGGAAATCTGGTAATTTTCAATGCTCTGCGGATCAAGTGTATTCGCAGGAGCAAATGAGTTGCGACGCATTTGTGCCCAATTACGCCGCTTTCAGGTTGACGTGACAGTTTCCTTCCAATACTCCCAAAAGTGGGACACCTCTCCCCAACGAGAGGCTTGCTATCTGGAAGGATAGAAGATGACAGCAAGACTATCTCTTGCGGCGCCACAGGTGCGCCCGCAAAACCCCCGTTTTTCTTCGGGCCCCTGCTCAAAACGCCCCGGATGGGCGTTGGACGCTCTCAAAGATGCCTCTCTTGGCCGGTCTCACCGGGCTGCAATTGGCAAATCAAAACTCAAACAAGCAATCGATATGACGCGGGACGTTCTACGTGTTCCTGATGATTATCGTATTGGCATTGTGCCCGCGTCTGACACCGGCGCATTTGAAATGGCCATGTGGTCCATGCTCGGTGCGCGCGCTGTGACAATGTTAGCGTGGGAGAGTTTTGGGTCCGGTTGGGTGAGCGATGTTGCCAAACAATTGAAGCTTGAAAACGCCACATCTGTCACCGCAGACTACGGAAAACTGCCCGATCTTGATGCGGTGGATTTTGATACCGATGTTTGTTTTACCTGGAATGGGACAACATCCGGTGTGCGTGTTCCCAACGGTGATTTTATCCCCGCTGACCGTTCAGGGTTAACATTATGCGACGCGACTTCGGCTGCATTTGCACAGGAATTGCCTTTCGATAAGCTCGATGTGGTGACATTCTCATGGCAAAAAGTGCTGGGTGGCGAAGGCGCCCATGGCGTTCTTATCCTTTCACCCCGCGCGGTTGAGCGGCTGGAAAGCTACACGCCGCAGTGGCCGCTGCCGAAGATTTTTCGCCTGACAAAGGGTGGAAAATTGATTGAAGGTATTTTCTCAGGTGCGACGATTAACACACCGTCCATGCTATGCGTTGAGGATTACATCGATGCGCTTTCATGGGCGCAGTCTATCGGCGGGCTTGATGCACTGCACAATCGCGCAGACGCCAATGCCGCTGTGATCGAACGTTGGGTGCAAAAAACCGACTGGATTGATTTTCTGGCAGAGGAGCCGGAGACACGCTCGAACACATCCGTCTGTTTGAAGATCGTTGATGATACGATTTCGAAATTGGACGATGATTCTCAAAACGCCTTCGTAAAACGCCTGACCAAGTTATTGGACGATGAAGGTGTTGCCTTTGATATCGGCGGTTACCGTGATGCCCCGCCGGGGCTGCGCATCTGGACAGGTGCTACCATTGAAACGTCTGACCTTGAAGCGCTCATGCCCTGGCTTGACTGGGCGTTTGAAACGGCGCGATCCAGCTAAACTCTCACTGAATATATGAATATACGCCTTACAACCGTTGGATAGATAACGGAGAGACGAGGCGGGAAATGGGAATATTATGACAACTCAAAAACCACGCGTACTGGTATCGGACGCTCTTTCACCGACAGCAGTTCAAATCTTCAAGGACAACGGTTGTGAAGTTGATTTCGAACCAACGCTTGGCAAGGACAAGGATACCATGCTGGCCAAGATTGGTAATTACGATGGCCTCGCCATCCGTTCCGCCACAAAAGCAACGGAAAAGCTGATTGAAGCGGCCGATAATCTCAAGGTCATCGGCAGGGCCGGTATTGGTGTCGACAATGTCGATCTAAAAGCCGCTTCCCGCCGCGGTATCATCGTGATGAACACGCCGTTCGGGAATTCGATCACAACGGCAGAACACGCCATTTCGCTCATGATGGCGGTTGCCCGCCAAATTCCTGCTGCTGATAATTCCACGCAAGGGGGAAAGTGGGAGAAATCGAAGTTCATGGGTGTTGAACTTACAGGTAAAACGCTTGGTCTGATTGGCTGTGGTAATATCGGGTCGATTGTTGCGGACCGCGCCATCGGTATGAAAATGCGGGTGATTGCATTTGATCCGTTCCTTTCTCCTGAACGGGCTGAAAAGCTTGGTATTGAAAAAGTGGAGCTAGACGCCCTTTTTCCGCGCGCTGATTTTATCACGCTTCACACGCCACTTACCGACAAAACGCGTAACATCATTGATGCTGCAGCCCTGGCGCAGATGAAAGATGGAGTGCGGATTGTCAATTGCGCGCGCGGCGGCCTTATTGTTGAAGCCGACCTTGCAGAAGCACTGAAGTCCGGCAGGGTTGCCGGTGCGGGGATCGACGTGTTTGAAGTTGAACCGGCAACAGACAGCGTGTTGTTCGGCCTGCCCAATGTTGTTTGCACACCCCATCTGGGCGCAGCGACGACGGAAGCTCAGGAAAATGTTGCACTGCAGGTTGCCGAACAGATGTCGGCGTATTTAACGCGTGGCGCAGTGACGAACGCGCTCAACATGCCATCGATTTCAGCCGAGGAAGCACCCCGCCTGACGCCCTTTGTTAAGCTGGCGGATACGCTGGGCAGCTTTGTGGGGCAGGTGACGGATTCACCGGTCAAACAGGTTGAAATTCTGTATGACGGCCACGTTGCACAGATGAATACAAAAGCGCTGACGAGTGCAGTTCTTGCCGGCCTGCTTCGCCCTCAGATGTCCGATGTGAACATGGTCTCCGCCCCAGTCATGGCGAGTGAACGGGGGATAAAACTGCTGGAAATGACGCGGGAGAAATCCGGTGTTTTCGACGGTTATATCCAGATCAATGTGACGACCACGAAAACCACGCGGTCAGTGGCCGGAACCGTGTTTTCTGATGGAAAGCCGCGCTTTATCCAGATCAAGGGGATCAATATGGAGGCGGAAGCCGGCGAATATATGCTTTATACGACCAATAAGGACGTACCCGGCATTATCGGTAAACTGGGAAGTACATTTGGTGCAGATGGCATAAATATAGCTAATTTCTATCTGGGACGTGACCACGAGGGAGGGGATGCCATTGCATTGGTGCAGTTGGACAAACCTGTATCTGCGGGTTTCCTTGAAAAGCTTCGGGCATTGCCGGAGATCGAATCTGTCAAACCGCTTGAATTTGCGATCTAAATGTAGTCAGCATTTGCGCTATTCTGAGGGGGGCCAAAGCCTGTTGCCCCTCATAGTTCTAAAAACTAGGCGGTCTTGTGCTGCGCAATCATGATCCCGCTGGCGACTAAAACAAAGGCGAGCGCATGGAACAGATAAAGGGATTCCCCCAATAACAAGACCGCAAGAAGCGCGCCGAATACGGGCACGAGGTTGATATAAAGACCGGCAATGTTCGCACCGAGAGCTTCGACACCCTTGATGAAAAAGCCCTGACTCACCAGTGACGGGAAAATTCCGGTAAAAAGGACGACAAGATAACCCTGCGTTGTCGTGGGCAGGATGGTATTGCCTGCCCAGAACTCGACGGATACCCCAATAAGCGCAAATACAAAAGCTGCGGCAATCAGCGTGGCTAACAGGCTCTGCCAATGCATTTGTGGCTTTGAGCGCAATCCAACCGAATAGCCGCCATAAAAGAGTGCCGCGAATGCCATGAATAAATCACCGCGGTTGAAGGTGGATGTGTCGCCGTTGAGCAAAGACAAGGGCGCTCCACTGGAAACGATGACAGCAACACCAACCATTGTCAGCAGGAAGCCAAATATCTGTAACCATGTAATCCCGGTTCGATAGATTACATAGCTGAGTACAAAAATGATCACCGGCATGGCGGATTGTTCAAGCGCCACATTGATTGCTGAAGTATACTGGACGGCCGAATAAAGAGTATAATTGAATGCGGTGTAACCGAAGCCGCCCATCAACGCGAGATAAAGCCAGTTCTGCTTTATGACTGGCAAATCCTTTTGTAATTGTTCACGCGCAATCCAGCTTATGATGACCAGCGCTATTCCCCAGCGCAGGCATGTTAACATCATCGGTGAAACATGCCCCACCGCGAATTTTCCGGCGACTGCATTACCACCCCAAATTAATGTTGTAATAATCAACAGCAGATGGGGATTACGAAGAGTGGACACGTTAAGGCGTACCGGTAATTGATCAAGCCCCGAGGATTACCACATTGGTGCTCACTCACAAGTGGGTAAGCCGCTTCGGCACTTGACGTTATGGCTGATGTGACGGAAACGAGGTCGTAAGCAATTGCAATGATGAAAAGGTTTGCAATCCATGGCTAATGTGGTGGTCGTCGGCTCCCAATGGGGTGACGAGGGTAAAGGTAAAATTGTTGACTGGCTGTCCGAACGCGCGGACATGGTTGTTCGTTTTCAGGGCGGACATAACGCTGGACACACACTGGTTATCGACGGTGTCACCTATAAATTGAGCCTGTTGCCATCCGGTGTGGTGCGCCCCGGGAAAATGGGCGTGATTGGGAATGGCGTTGTTGTCGACCCTCATGCGTTGCTTGATGAGATCAAGCGCCTTGAAGGACAGGGCGTGGCAATAACCGCTGATAACCTTCGAATTGCGGATAACGCCACGCTTATTCTTTCATTGCATCGGGAATTGGATGGTTTACGCGAAGATGCGGCGAAATCCGGTACAAAAATTGGCACGACACGTCGCGGTATCGGTCCAGCCTATGAAGATAAAGTCGGGCGGCGTGCCATTCGGGTTATGGACCTGGCCAACCCGGAATCGCTGCGGGGTAAAATCGATCGGTTGTTGACGCACCACAATGCGCTTCGGCGTGGATTGGGCGAGACAGAAATCGCTGAGGATACGATTTATGATGAATTGATGGGCGTCGCCAGCGATATTCTCCAATACCGCGAAACGGTATGGAAATTGTTGGGCGAGGCAAAACGTAACGGCAAGAGGATACTATTTGAAGGCGCTCAGGGTACATTGCTTGATATCGATCATGGTACATACCCATTTGTCACATCGTCAAACACGGTGGCGGGACAGGCCGCTGCCGGTTCTGGACTCGGCCCGGGCTCGCTGGATTTTGTTTTGGGAATAACTAAAGCCTACACAACGCGCGTGGGTGAAGGTCCTTTCCCCACTGAACAGGTGAATGAAATAGGGCGGTTTTTGGGTGAAAAAGGCCATGAATTCGGCACCGTAACGGGGCGCGAACGGCGGTGTGGCTGGTTTGATGCGGCATTGGTCCGACAAACAGTGGCAACAAATGGTATTACCGGGATCGCTTTAACCAAGCTTGATGTTCTCGATGGCCTCGATGAAATCAAGATTTGCACAGGCTACACGATTGACGGGGAGGAGATAGATCACCTGCCTGCCAGCCAGGGGCAACAGGCCCGTGTTGTGCCGGTTTATGAGACGCTTGAAGGGTGGAAAGAACCGACTGTCGGCGCAAGAACCTGGAATGAATTACCGGCACAGGCGATAAAATATGTGCGGCATGTTGAAGAATTAATCGGTGCGCGCGTAACTATGTTGTCCACCAGCCCAGAGCGTGATGATACAATACTTGTTGAAGACCCATTTAACGACTAATTTAACTAGGATAGAGTAAAATCAATCGTTTACTGCAAGTGGCACACAGATTGGTAATTTGATGGCTGACTACTACGCTGTACTTCAGCGCACACTTTCAGGTTTCACTGATCCGAAACCGCAACTCAGGACGAAACTTTACGAGCGTGCGCGTGCGACGATTGAACGGCAACTGACAAATCGGCAACCTGTAATTGACGATGAAGCATTACAGAACGAATTGTTCAAATTGGAGCAGGCGATTGCAACCATCGAACAGGAGTATGATCCATCATACCCCGACCCGGTGGACGGTCCAATGGACCTCGAATTTGACGATGCGTTGCAACAAATTATTGATGAAGAAGCGGCCCCTGAAGATGACGGAACGCTAGAAGAGCCTCAATATGAGACTTCTGTTGCCGAGGAATCTCCAAGAAAAGAAGAAGTACCTGCGCCGATTGAGGCTCCTGTTGGTGAAGAATACGAAGAATTGCCCACCGAACCTGAGGTCGTTGAAGATCAAACAGAGATTGCAGTGGAAGCTGAGCCAACACTTCCACCCGCCTCTGATCTTCCACAAACGGAGCTTTATGCAGAACTTACGCCGGTTGATGCACCAGCACTCGACCCCTTGTCAGATCCAGCTGCAGATATACCCGAAGAACATGATGCGGCTAACCGTCAGGCACCCGGACCTGCACCTGCAGAGGGAAGCACCGAAGCCCTTATGATTCCGCCGGCTGCCGGACCGGGGGAAAATGAGAAAAGACGGAGAAAAGGACGGAGTGTTGCTAAATGGCTGTTCCTGTTGATTTTGCTGGGCGCGCTGAGCGCCACTGGATTTTACGGTTGGCAGAACCGAGAGACATTGCTTGAGACCGCTGGATTGAGTGATCTTTTTGGAGGGGCGGACGACGATTCATTCAAACCTAAACCCGTTAAAACCATTACGCTCAAACCAGAACCGGCGCCGGAAGAACCTGAAAAAACGGCTGACAAGCCCAAGAATGAAGCTCGTTTGGGTGCAAATGGTGAGGAAATTATCCCAGACAAGCCGAAACCTGCTGCTCCAACGGAAACCGGTGTAGAGATTACAGCTACAGAACCCAGTGAAACCCCAGTTACCCCGACAAACGGAATCCCGGCGGTTTCTCAGAACGCAATTCTTTATGAAGAGGGTGCGACCGCGAGCGAGAGTTCGGTTGATACCGGGCGTGTTGTCTGGAGTGTTGTACAGGAAAAACCGGATGATAATTCAGCAGCGGAGCCGGCGATTCGAGGGCGTATAGAAGTACCGTCACGCAACGTTGTACTGATCATGACTATCAAGCGAAATACGGATAAAGCTCTGCCCGCCAGTCACTTGATCGAATTGGTATTTGCGGTGCCCGATGATTTTTCAGGTGGTGCCATTGGCCAAGTCAGCCGTTTTGTTCTCAAGGAAAGCGAACAGGGGCGTGGCGAAGGCCTTGTTGGCGTGCCCGCCCGGATTGCAGATGGAATTTTCCTGATTGCATTGAACAACCTTGAAGAAGCGCGCAAGAAAAATGAAACTTTGCTACAGTCGAGGGCTTGGATCGATATTCCATTGCAATATCGGACCGGACGACGTGCGTTGATGACTATCGAAAAAGGCCTTCCAGGAGAAAAAGTCTTTAAGGAAGTTTTTGAGGCGTGGAACAAATTATAAGTTCGTTCGAACAGGCGCGGTCTTGGTTGTCATAAATAATATCAATACAAAGGGCGTTTGATTGTGTTTGCCCTTTGGGTACCCATCACAATTGCGGCCGCATTTTTGCAAAACCTGCGTTCGGTATTGCAAAAGGCGATCAAAGGCAGGCTTTCCACTACCGGTGCGGCCTACGCGCGCTTTTTCTACGCATGGCCCCTTGCCGTATTATATCTGTGGGCGCTTTCTGCCATCGGCGGCTATGATTTACCCGAACCGAATAGGGCCTTTTTCATCTATTGTGCCTTGGGTGGATTGGCTCAAATCCTGTTCACAGTCGCACTGTTGTGGATGTTCTCGTTTCGCAGTTTTGCTGTGGGAACAACGTTTTCCAAATTGGAAGTTATCCTGATAGCCATTATGGGGGCCGCTTTGCTGGGGGACACGGTGGGGCCAATTGCCATGTTGGCAATCGCCATTGGTGCGGTTGGTACAATCATCCTGTCGCTGACCGAAACTAAGATGACGTTGAACGGATTGTTGCGCGGAATGGCGGATAAGGTGACACTTATCGGCCTCTTGTGTGCCGCATTGTTAGGCGCTTCCGTTGTGTTTTTCCGCGGAGCGGCACTGGCCCTGGATGGCCCGGATTTTGTTATTGCCGCAGCCTACGCCCTTGCGGTTGCACTGGTCATGCAGACACTGATGATGGGCGCCTGGTTTATTTTTTTCGATCGCCCAGAACTTTTTAAAGTCGTACGGGAATGGCGGCGCGCCGCGCCCGTTGGTCTGGTTGGCATGGCCTGTTCTGTGGGTTGGTTTACCGCGTTTACGCTGCAAAACGCCGCCTATGTACGCGCGTTGGGACAGGTGGAACTTCTGTTCACATTCCTCGCCAGTGTTTTTATCTTTCGCGAAAAAGTGGTGAAAACTGAAGTTATTGGTGTTTTGTTGATCGTGAGTGCGATTCTGCTGATCCTTTTGGAAAGTTGATTATCTTCGAGTGGCACTTGCCACAATCCAAAACTTGAGTCACAAGCTTAGCAGTTCCAAGGGGTGTCGCTTTTTGCGGCTGAGATGGTTTTGTACCGGACCCTTGATCGATTAATCGATCGGGAACCTGATCCGGGTCATGCCGGCGAAGGGACAGGACGAATTTGGCAACGCGAAAAGCGGTTTTTGCCGATGTTTCTTTCAATTGCATGCATCGGTTTAGGCCCCGATTTTAAACGGGATGCCACATGCATTTTGACGGTCACAAATCTGACGAAATGTCACATAGTGGTATGTTGGCTGTTGCTCGTGGGTTGGTGACAACCTTCGTTTTGCTCGCTTTCTGGTGGATTACCGTTCTCCTATTTAAACCTGCGCCCTTTATATTGCCCGGCCCGGACAGGGTCGTGGTCGCACTTTGGGGGCAGGCGTCTTCACTGTTGCACCATGCGGGAATTACCCTTGTCGAAATCATTTTGGGCCTGTTTCTAGGCATCATCTTTGGCGTGCTAACCGCAATCTCGGTGAACGCCTTTCCCCTCGCGAAACGCTATATAATGCCCATTATCGTTGCCAGTCAGGCGCTGCCGGTATTCGCAATTGCGCCTTTGCTCGTCTTGTGGTTCGGCCTTGGGCTGGGGTCGAAAGTTGCCATGGCGACGCTTATCATTTACTTCCCGGTTGCTTCCGCATTGAACGATGGTCTGGCCCGTGCAGACCGAAATTTTATCGATATCGCCCGCATGTACGGCGCTTCACCCTGGCAAATATTGTCTAAATTCCGGATGCCTGCAGCCATGCCGTCGCTGGCATCCGGCATCCGTGTCGCGGCGACTGTCGCACCAATCGGCGCCGTAGTCGGCGAATGGGTCGGCGCATCCGGCGGTCTTGGATATGTCATCAACCAGGCTAACGCACGGATGCAGACGGACACCGTATTTGCCGGGTTGATCCTGCTCGTTTTGATGGTCGTTTTATTGCGGTTCGTCATCGATCTAATTCTCGACAAATTGGTTTTCTGGTCCCCCAGAACCAATTTCACATACGCCTGACAGGAGTTTTCCATGCGTGTAATCAGACTATTCATCGCTACATACGCGGCAATATTCATCGGCCTATCCTCGGCAAATTCAGCTGAAAAACTAACGGTCTACCTCGACTGGTTTGTGAACCCGGATCACGCGCCACTGGTGATTGCGCAAACACAGGGGTATTTCAAGGAAAATGGCCTTGAAGTAGAATTGATCGCTCCATCGGACCCGAGCGCGCCGCCACGCCTGATTGCTGCAGGGCAGGGGGATATCGCGATCTCCTATCAACCGCAATTGCATGTTCAGGTAGCGGAAGGCTTGCCGCTAACCCGCATCGGAACCATTGCCGAAACGCCGCTGAACGCGCTTGTCGTCTTAAAGGACGGTCCGATCAAATCTATCGCGGACTTGAAAGGTAAAAAGGTCGGGTTTTCCGTTGGTGGTTTTGAAGATGCCTTGCTGGCAGCAATGCTGAAACAGGAAGGGTTGAGCCTTAGCGATGTGGAACTGATCAACATCAATTTTTCCCTTTCACCGTCCCTGATTACCGGCGCGGTTGATGCGGTTATTGGCGCCTTCCGCAACTTCGAGCTTAACCAGTTGGATATCGAAAAACGCCCGGGCCTTGCGTTCTATCCGGAAGAAAACGGTGTGCCTGTTTATGATGAGCTTATTTATATTGCGAAGAATGACCGGGTGAACGACCCCCGCTTTCGCCCGTTCATGGATGCTGTTGAAAAGGCAACGCTTTACCTGACGAACCACCCGCAGGATGCTCTTGAGCAATTCATCAAAGCCTATCCCGATCTCGATAACGAGTTGAACCGCCGCGCTTGGGTCGACACATTGCCGCGCTTTGCTAAGCGTCCTGCGGCTCTCGACAGCAACCGCTACAACCGTTTTGCAAAATTCATGAAAGACAGCGGGCTAATCAAGGAAATCGCACCGCTGGAAAGCTATGCGGTTGAACTGGACTAATTAACCTTCAAATTGATGTTCAACTTGACGATATAGTTTGAATTGAGTACCTGCTGCCCTCCATGCCGATGGAGGGCAGACCAATGAAATTTACATTTAGCTAGATTACCGGAATTCCGGGCCGCCTTTGGCGGTGATCGCATAATTGTATCATTCATTGGGAGCTTTGCCGGATAGGTAAAGCCTGTTTTTCAAATGTACATTCGTCTTGTACTGCCGCACTTTGTGCGCAAATATGGCGGCGAAGCGGGTTTCTTCCACGAAGCCTACGAGTTGAAACGAGACAAAGAACGCGTTCCAAAATGGTTGAGAAAAGAACTGAAACAGCAATCGCGCTGGTTCGGGGACAATCCTGATGCGCCGGAGCGTATTGTTCTCGAATTCAAGCGCCGCAGAACTGTTCATGGCCTGTGCTGGTTTCTGCCGGAAGCCCAGGAACACATCGCCCGTGCCCGTTACGTGGCCTGGTTGATGACAGAGGCCGGAAAGCCGGTACGGGAAATCCGTACCTATAGTCCCGGTCAAATTTTTTGGCGCGACGAGAATCAGATCGTTGCCAAATCGCAATCGGATATGCCGAGAGCGTTTTAAATGATGCGTCCATCTCGTTTGAACGACGAAATGGACGCATCACTTTGTATCTATTTAAACTGCGGTCAGAATTCCGCGTGGTGGGTAATCTTTATCCAGCACGAAGCCGATAAACCCGGCCAATTCAGGTGCTTTTGGGCGACCTGCCGGAACTGTTTGCACCCATGAGGCGAACAGTGTGCCGTCGGCGCGAACAAGGAATGTGCCCGGTTCGTTGAATTGTGCGAGTTCTTCAACACCTGTTGAAGTCATCCCTTTGCTGGTGGAGAAATGCAGCCCCCATTGTTTTGCAACGTCGATTGTGAGGCCGTTTACAAGTTTGAGTTTGTCGAGCCCCCATTCGTCTTTTGTTTTTTGTAGACGGTCGTCCGGGTCCATGGAAATGGCGACGACTTTTGTGCCGACGTTGGCAAATGCATCAAGGTTTTCCTGGATTTCCAAAAGTTGTTCTTTGCACTTGGGGCAATGGTATCCGCGGTAAAAAACGACAAGTGTGAAATTATCGCCGTGATTATCGGAAAGGTTCCAGTTGTCACCAATTGACTGTGAAAGCGATAATTGCGGTGTGGGTTTTGAGGGTGTCAGGGCTGTTGGTTGATACAAGATTTGTCTCCATAGATATTTGAGAAATAGAAAAAGGCCGGAGATATCCGGCCTTTTTGGTAGATATGATTCGAGTTTAGTGCGCTTCGAGTTGAGCAACTGGTTTGGCGAGTTCCTTGGCGGCGCTCACCATCGCTTTTTGTACTTTCTCAAATGCGCGCACTTCAATTTGGCGTACGCGTTCACGGCTGATGTCGAACTCTTCAGATAATTGCTCCAGCGTTAATGAGTCTTCCGACAGACGACGGGCCTGGAAGATGCGCTGTTCGCGCTCGTTTAGAATTTCCATTGCATCGGACAACATTTCCCGGCGTACGTCCAACTCATCCTGTTTAATCAGGGTTGCTTCCTGACTTTCTGATTCATCGACCAGCCAATCCTGCCACTGGCCGGATTCACCTTCCGCCGCCTTGATTGGCGCGTTGAGGGATGCGTCACCGGAGAGGCGCTGGTTCATGGACCGCACTTCGTCCTCGGATACGCCAAGTGTAGACGCGATTTTTTCAACGTTCTCCTGTTTTAGCTCTCCGTCTTCCAGGGCTTTCAATTTGCCCTTGAGTTTGCGCAGATTGAAAAACAGACGCTTTTGGTTGGCGGTGGTGCCCATTTTAACGAGGCTCCAAGAACGCAATACATATTCCTGAATGGACGCCTTGATCCACCACATGGCGTAGGTTGCCAGACGGAAACCTTTTTCCGGGTCGAATTTTTTGACCGCCTGCATCAGGCCGACATTTCCTTCGGAAATAACTTCACCGATGGGCAGGCCGTAGCCGCGATAACCCATGGCTATTTTTGCAACTAAACGCAGATGGCTGGTGACCAGTTTATGGGCAGCGTTCGTGTCATCATGTTCAGCAAAACGTTTGCCGAGCATATATTCCTGCTGTGGTTCCAGCATGGGGAACTTGCGGATTTCTTCCATGTAGCGCTGCAATCCATTGCCGCTTGCGGAAATTGTTGGGAGTGTGTTGGCCATATTGCTTATCCTCACCTTTTACCGGATTTAATATCATATTCCGGGCTTAACATTCAAATACCGCAGATACGGTATTTGGGGCGGTTCGTCCTGCGATCGAACCTTTGCTTAGACCCTATATAGGTACTGAATTTGGGATTTCATCGTATTTTTGCGATGATTGTTCGATTTTTTATTAAATCCTTGTAATATTACAGAATTATCATGCCAGTTTTTTAGTTCGACGCAGATAACCCCATTAGTGGACGACTTAGCCTACCTCTACATGTGCATCTGGAATTCGGCGAAAAACTGTCACAATTGTTCACGGTCCCAATATGATACTTGCACATTTGTTTGATCGGTCGCAATTATAAGCCTCACACATTTCAAGGGTCCCTCCATGCCAGTTAATAACAGAATTGCCGATTTTCACGACGAAATTGCCGAATGGCGCCAAACCATTCACCAACATCCAGGACTTCTTTATGATGTTGAAGAAACTGCTGCATTGGTGAGCGAAAAACTCAAATCGTTTGGTGTTGATGAGGTGGTCGAGAATATTGGACGCACGGGTGTTGTCGCCGTTATCAAAGGACGGAAATCTGATTCCGGCAAAGTAATTGGCATGCGCGCTGATATGGACGCGCTTCCCATAGTCGAAAAAAACGATTCCCCGTATAAATCGAAATACGAGGGAAAAATGCACGCCTGTGGCCATGATGGTCATACCGCCATGCTGCTTGGTGCTGCGAAATATCTCGCAGAGACCCGGAATTTTGACGGGACAGCCGTCGTTATATTCCAACCCGCAGAAGAGGGTGGTGCTGGTGGTAAGGCCATGGTCGATGACGGTATGATGGACAGATTTGGCATCCAAGAGGTCTACGGATTGCACAATATGCCGGGTGTGCCGCTTGGGGATTTTGCCATCCGTTCAGGGGCGCTGATGGCTGGAACTGATGAGTTTACGATTACTGTCAACGGGTTGGGCGCCCATGCCGCCATGCCGCACAATGGTAATGACCCGATCATTATCGCTACGCAGATGGTTCAGGCACTGCAAACAATCGTCTCGCGCAACATTGATCCGTTGAGTTCAGCGGTCGTCACCGTGACGGCCATTCATGCGGGTAAAGCCTATAATGTTATTCCTCAGGAAGCACAGTTTTACGGTACAATCAGAACGCTTGACCGGGAAGTACGGGCACAAGTGATGGAACGCATGCATGAAGTCGTTAACGGGATCGCCAGTGCCTATGGTGCCGAGGTCGATATCGCCATCAAGGAAGGATATCCGGTCACCGTCAACCATGATGCTCAAACGGATTTTGCCGCTTCAGTCGCCAAGGATATTGTCGGAGAAGGCCGGGTGGTCACCGATAAACTGCCGGTAATGGGCGGAGAAGATTTTTCTTATATGCTGGAAGCCAGACCCGGCGCCTTTATCTTTATGGGCAATGGCGATACGGCGGGGCTTCACCACGAGGAATATGACTTCAACGATGAAGCCATTCCTGTTGGATCAAGCTATTGGGCGAAAATTATCGAAACGGCGATGCCCGCCGGATAATTTTAGCAGTCAGGCAACTTGACCGATGGCATGGGTTTTCCCCTCCATCATCGTGTTATGGGCTGCATAAAGTTTGCGGTAACTTGAATCGATATATTCTGCCACTTCCGGTGGCAGATTAACGTTCTCGAACCGGTCCGGACGATAATGTTCCGCTTTTGATACAAACGCATGGGTGATCTCTTCACCGGAAGCGCCTTCGGTCACCCCAAGCGTAATGTGAGCCGGTTCATCGATGTTGACGGCTAGAGGTGTTTTTTCCTCAACGACCTCACCTTTTGGGCGGGCGAGGACTTCCACAATGGTGTTCTTTGCGATCATGCGCTCGGATTCCTGGTCCTCAAATGAGATAAATAGCGCCTCATTGTTGAGCGTACGTTCCAGGGTACCGCCCATATTGGCAAGAAGATTGCCAATCAGGATACGCCCATCGGCGAGGGTCATTTTTACCGGTAACCGAACGCGGTCATCACCACTATTGAACATATTATCCGCCACGGCACAAATGACCGTGCTCCATTGCAAGCCCGGTCTTTATACGTAGGTTCTGTTTATTCTTCTTTAATGGAGTATCCGGTAACCAATTGCCCATTGCCATCGTGGAGCTGGATGCGGGTTGATCCGTCGCTTAACTTTAACCGCAACAACAGACCGTTTTCGCGCGGTGAGATACGGATAACCTCAGCCCCCTTTGGAATGGTCAATTGTTCTTCACTGGCAACACGTTGCGGCGGGCTGTTTCCAATTTCCGAGGTGTTGATCTTGTAGACAATCGCAGCCAACACAGCCATAAGCCCCAGCATCATGATGCCACCCGACACCATTAATAACCGCACCATTTTCTGCCGGATCGCTTCTACTGCGGGGTCGAGCGGTTCTTCTTCGATGTCGTCTTTCATGGCGGTGATTCAACTGGATATTGCGTATGGCTGAGGGTGATAACGATAGTGGCGCGTCAACACCAGCCCCCGGCTCCCAGGCGGCGGGTGAGGCTGTGGATATGGAAGTTCTGATCGTTTCTCACTCCAACGACGGGAAGCGTGTCGATAAATTTATCTCTGCCAATTCGTCTGATGATATTTCGCGGGCGCGGGTGCAGGCGCTTGTACGCAAAGGCCATGTGACGATAAATGGTGAGGTGCCGAAGGGAACAAGCACCAAGATTTCTGCAGGCGATGTTGTGCGTTTCGCCATGCCGGCACCGGAAGATGCCATTCCTCAGCCGGAGGATATTCCGCTTGATATAATTTATGAAGATGACGACCTAATCGTCATCAACAAACCGTCGGGCATGGTTGTGCATCCTGCTCCCGGTAATTGGTCAGGCACGCTGGTCAACGCGTTGCTGCACCATTGTGAAGGGCAGCTATCCGGCATTGGTGGGGTGAAACGCCCGGGCATTGTGCATCGTTTGGATAAGGACACGTCCGGCGTCATGGTCGCTGCAAAAAGCTACCGGGCGCATGTCGACCTGCAGGAACAATTTGCAGACCACGGCAGAACGGGCCCATTGGAGCGTTCCTATTGGGCACTTGTATGGAGTGTACCGCCGCGCATGAAAGGATCAATTGGTACTTTCATGGGGCGTCATCCAACCAAACGGTTGCAAAGGGCGGTGGTAAGCGAAGGAGCAGCGGACGCTAAACGCGCGATTACCCATTATACGGTTCTCAAACGGTTTGATGATGTAAAAAGCGGCGGAGAGCCGCTCGTTTCTCTTGTTGAATGTCGGTTGGAAACTGGCCGCACTCATCAGATTCGGGTCCACATGACCCATATCGGATGTCCGCTACTGGGCGATCAGGAGTATGGGAAACAATTTGCTAATCGCGGTGTGAAGCTCTCACAGAAGGGGCAGTTGGAATTTCAATCCTTCAAGCGTCAGGGCCTGCACGCACGGACATTGGGGTTCAGACACCCCAAAACCGGTGAGACCATGTCCTTTAGCGCAGAACCACCAACCGATATGGAGCGGTTGATGGTAGCACTGGAAGGCTGATTACGGCCTGAGTTCACGACTGGTTTCCAAAAGCCAATGCCGGAACTTTATAAAGGATTTCTTGCGCAGTGCATCTTTTGTAAACACCAGATAATAGGCGCCGTAATCCAGCCCGATGTCGGAAAACCACGTTAATCGACCGGCCTTGATGTCATTGTGAACCAGTTCACTCGACACGAGTGCCAGGCCCTGACCGGCTGCTGCCGCTTCAATCGCCAGCATGGTTCGCAAACCACCACCTTTCTTGTTCAACCTTGATACGGGCAGCCCGGACTTTTTGAACCAGTCTGTCCAAAGGTCATGATGGTTTTCGGCGAGCATGGGCAGGGAAAGCAGGGTGTTTGGATCACCAAGGTTGACCGCATCATTCATCAGTTTTGGTGCGCCGACCGGACGGACTGGGGCAGCGCTTATAACGTCGAATTCCAGGCCAACGATAGGTTTTCTTGAAAACCGTATGGCAAAATCAAACTGGCGTTTGTTTAGGTCGACTATGTCATGGCCAATGTCGATCCTGACCTCTGTATCAGGGTGGGTGTCATTGAAGTCTCCCATTGCGGGCATAAGCCATTTCAACGCAAACGTCGGTTCGCAGCTCATTTGAAGTAAATTCAGGTTTAGCGGGGATAATTCATCGGTTGCATCAGAAATCTGGTCGAGCGCTTTTGAGATGCTGGTAAGATATTCAAAACCGGCATCAGTCAACGCCACACCGCGCGACTGGTTGGTGAAAAGCTGCACCCCAAGGCGCGCTTCGAGGCCCCGGATATGGCGGCTGATAGAGGAATGGCTGACGTGCAATTCTTCGCCGGCCTTACTGAAGCTTGCCAGCCTGCCTGCCGCTTCAAAAGCGCGAAGAGCATTAAGAGGTGGCAAGTGTCTTTGCATGACTATTCCAAAGGAATCCGGCTTCGGTTTATTGCTTTGTAATACGGGTCTGGGAATTTGGTACTACTCGCTATCGCATGAGGTATAGCCAAATTCTGTCAGCATAATATGTGCTTTTTTTGCACAGGTTCTGTCAAGAATTCATGTTTGAAAATTAGCCAGATTTACCTCAGATTCGTGTCAATTCACTCGCTCTATAGGTCATAAAATGCATGCGATAGGTTTGTCAGCACGGTTACAATCTGGTCGGTTTAATCTTGAAATATCGTGGCCAAATAACCCGGCGAAATTTCTGTATCGAAAAATACTTCTATGGATAGAGAAGCGTTCGACCCATCGAAGGCTTCTCGATCTTGATGACCATATGCTGCGCGATATTGGGATGGATGAATTAGAATATCGGGTCGAACGCCGTAGGCAATTCAGCCCCAATATTAACCATCCGATGTTGTGATTAATCCAGCAGAGGCGACCACGCCGGGTCTGATGCAAACGCTTTGGTTGAAATCGGCTGCTCATTGCGCCCCGTTAAATCAATGCTGTAAAGCTTAGGCCCGCCATTTCCACCTGGTGTTTCGCGGAAGAACATCAAAGTACGCCCGTTGGGCGCCCATGTCGGGCCTTCGTTATGATATCCTTCGGTCAATATACGTTCTTGTTTGCCATCTGGGCGCATGACACCGATTAGAAATTGACCGCCAGACCGTTTGGTAAAAGCAATCAGGTCTCCACGGGGGGACCACACGGGTGTAGAATAACTGCCAGTACCAAATGAAATGCGCTGCTGATTGCCCCCATCAGCACCCATAACGTAAAGTTGCTGGCGGCCTCCACGGTCGGATTCAAATACAATCCTCCGACCATCAGGAGAATAGGAGGGGGAGGTGTCGATGGCTGTTGTGCCGGTCAGGCGCGTTGTGTTTCTGGATCGCAGGTCCATAGTGTAGATGTTGGCGTTACCGTCTTGTTGCAGGCTCATGATGACCCGTTGACCGTCCGGTGAAAAGCGGGGCGAGAATGTCATATTCGGGAAATTACCGACAACCTCACGCTGGCCGGTTTCAATCTGCAGCAGATAAACACGGGGGCGGTCTCCAGCGAAAGACATATAGGTAACTTCCTGCCGGGAAGGTGAAAAGCGCGGCGTGAGAACGAGGTCACGACCGTCCGTCAGGAAACGGTTGTTGAACCCGTCCTGATCCATGATTGCCAAACGTTTGATGCGTTTGTTTTTGGGGCCAGTTTCAGCGACGTAGACAATGCGTGTATCAAAATAACCGGATTCACCGGTAAGTGCTTTGTATATCGAGTCGGCAATGATGTGGGCCACGCGCCGCCAGTTGTTAGGATCAGTCGAGTATTGCTGGGCTTCCATTTCTTCCGAGCCATAGGTATCCCACAGGCGAAACTCGGTACGGAAACGACCACCGCCTTCGCTGACAACGCGGCCAGTTACCAGGGCTTGCGCCTTGATTGCGGTCCAACTGGGAAAGTTTGGCTGGGCATTGGAATCGGAGATATTCTCGATAAAGGCGGCGCGGTCTATCGGGGCAAAAAGTCCGGAGCGACGCAGGTCGGCTTCCACAACTCCGGCAATATCGCGCCCGAGTTGGCTTTCGCCCAGAAACAGGGGA
This sequence comes from uncultured Rhizobiaceae bacterium, assembly GCA_951813045.1. Classification (GTDB taxonomy): domain Bacteria; phylum Pseudomonadota; class Alphaproteobacteria; order Rhizobiales; family Rhizobiaceae; genus Pseudahrensia. The sequence goes on along the minus strand of CATOTF010000002.1, from coordinate 2,931,122 downwards.
ATAGCGATGGGAAGTGGCTCCACGTTGCCTTTTGTGACATCAATTTCTACTTTCGCCAGCGCCAAAGTTGTTTGCATGAAGGTGGCAACCATGATCATGGTCACCATGGCGCAGATGCGGTTGATTGAAGTTTGAAGAGGCGTAACTGTCATTTTTCCATTCCCGTTTTATCGAGATACCCGTGTTCTAATTTTAGTTGTGGTCAGAGCATGTCCTGCAGTGAAAAGTTCACAACGACTTCTGACCAAGTTTCATATTTTTCTAGCGGTAATTTGTAAGGGGCGCAGTCTGAGACTGCCGCACGCACGCGAACGGCGAGCACGGATCGGGTGGAGCGATCTGTCCCGCTAACCTTGACTTTCACTCGGCCATCGATATCACCGGCGCGTGTTAAATTGAAGGTTACCTTGGCGCGCATTTTATCAGCGTCTGGATGGCCAGTCAGGTCGCCTACGCTCCAGCAGCCTTCCAAACGACCGCGCAATGCATCAATCTCACTTTGGGCCAGTTTGGTGGCGTTGTTTGATTTCTTTGTTCCGAGCGCTGTCTTGTCCTTGCTGCGTTTTGCACCACCAGCATTGGCTTTTGATTTGTTGACCGTGGCCTTTTTGGTCGTTTCCGTTTTTTTCTTGGTTTCAGCTTTCTTCGGCGTGGCCTTGGCCACTTCTTTTTCTTCTTTACGCTTGTTGGTCTCAGCGGCTTCCGGTTTTGGCTTTTCCGGGCGGCTTTTGGGAGCCGCTACCTTTTCTGGCAGTTTTTCAAACGTTTCTTCAACCGGCGTGTCGGGCCGGGGTTCAACGCTTTGTTTTGTTAGCAGGGCAATATCTGTTTTCGGCTTGGGTTCCGGGGCCAGTTTCGGAGTGGGGACAGGTTTCGGCTTTTCAGCCTCCTTTGGAGAAGGCTCCGGTGTTGGAGCTTCCGTCTTCTCCACAGGCGGAGCCTTTGCAACCTTCGGAGCTTCGGCCTTTTGATCATTATCTGTATCGCCCGCGTTAACCGCAGGGCGCTGGGTCGGTGGTTTTACTGTTTGTTTGGGCGCCGGTTTAGGTGCCGGATCGGCCTTTTTCTCCCCCTGAATGGACTTTGTCAGTTCCTCAAAGGGCACAATATCGATGGGTAAAGCCTCAACGTCCTGCACTTCAAGTGGTGTGGGAGCGGCGAGTGACACCATTCCCCAGGTGAGAACGGCGGCATGGGCAAGAAATGATGTGGCAACACCAGCTTTCATCTACCCATCCTGCTCCTGTAAAGTAACAAGGCCAATTTTCTTATATCCTGCCTGATTGAGCGCACCCATGAGGCGCATGACAGTGCCGTAATCGGTCGTTTTGTCTCCACGCACATAGAGGCGTTCGTCATAACCGTTTTTGGCGATCGCCTTGAGCTTGGGAATGAGTTCATCGGCCAGGATTTCGGTTTCCTGCAGGAAAACTTGCCCGCCCTCACGTACCGAAATTGTGATTGGCTGGGTCTCTGAATTCAACTGTTTGGCTCGGGTTTCCGGCAGATCAATGGGAACGCCGACAGTCAACAGGGGGGCGGCCACCATGAAAATGATCAGCAATACGAGCATCACGTCAACAAACGGCGTGACGTTGATTTCGCTCATCGGCGCATGGCGTTTGTTGCGACGCCTGCGTCCGCCTGAAATTCCGCTACCGCCTACTGACATTCCCATGAATTAGATTCCCGTTTGAATAAACAAAGGCTTATTCAACTGCTGTTTTTTCATCAATTTGCCGCGAAAGTATGGCTGAGAACTCATCGGCGAAACCTTCGAGTCGAGTCGCAATTTTACCGGCGTCGGCTGATAATTTGTTATAAGCGATCACAGCGGGGATAGCCGCTAACAGACCAAGAGCTGTTGCCAGAAGCGCTTCCGCGATACCCGGTGCCACCACGGCGAGGTTAGTTGATTTCGATCCGGCGATGGCCTGGAATGATGTCATGATACCAACCACAGTACCGAACAGACCGATGAACGGCGCAGCCGACCCAAGCGTGGCGAGAAACAACAGGCGTTTTTCCAGCCGTTCCATCTCCCGCGCCATCGACACGTCCAGGATTTTGTCGATACGTGTCTGCAGGCCGATTTGCGAACGGGCATTGCGTTCAAAGGACCGTTTCCACTCCCCCATTGCCGCGACAAACAGTGATGCCATGCCGATATTGGTGCGTTCTGAGAGCGTGCGGTATAATTCTTCGAGGCTCTGTCCTGACCAGAAAATAGATTCAAACTGGTTGATCTGGCGCTTTGTTCTGCCAAACAACAGAGTCTTGTCGATGATGATCGCCCAGCACCAGACTGATGCAATTAACAGACCAACCATGACGACCTGCACCACAATTGAGGCTTCAAGGAACAGGTTTAGCAAAGACGTATCAACAGTAGCTGATGGCAGGCTTTCGCGGCTGACTGCCTGCGCAAATGCTGAGCTTGTTGCTGTCGCAGCAGTTGTCACGGTTGTTCCGGCAAACAGGAGATGGTGCTTGTCCATGAATTTCATTTTCGGAGTATCCGATCAGGTGGGATTGGTGTATGCGGCGGGCGAACGCTTGGTAATTTTCTGGGAGCGCTGACTTGCATTGCGGAAAATTGGGGTGAAAGCATGGCGTTACCACACCGATTCAGATTCAATTTGATTGGGGCTACCTTGCCGGAATTATGGTTAAGGAAGCGTTAGGTTTTTGCTGCTTTAGCGGCTCAATTCAGGCGATACCAAGGCGTCTTTGTAGCTCTTGCGGAAACCGGGATGGTTTACCATCGGACGTAATCAAGACCACAGTTACAAGGGCATTGAGCAATATCGTCTCATTTCGCCTGATTTGTTGTCTGAATGTGAGGCGTAACCCCTTTAACACTCCCCGGTGGGTTTCGACGGTCAGCACATCATCAATGCGGGCGGCCTGCTTGAAATCGATCTCCATACGGTGAACAGCAAATGCCAGACCTTCACCATAAACTCCATCGGCCATTTCCCGATGATGCACCCCCAACATGCGCACATAATCGGAACGGCCATGTTCGAGAAAGTCGAGATAACGGCTGTGATATACGACGCCGGAAAAGTCGGTGTGTTCAAAATACACCCGCTCCAAACGGGTGTGAGAGTTATCACGGAGAGTGCCAGTGTGGGGTTCAGCGCTCACAGGCATTCCTCGTTCAATATCTCCCCCAACACTTTGATGAATTTGTCGCAATCAACTTCATCATTGTAAATATGAGGCGCCACCCGCAGGCGGCCAAGTCGGGGGGCGGTGTAAACCTGACGTGCGGCCAGAGATGCCGCGAGACCTTCAGGCATGCCCCCTGGAAACCCAAGCGATAGAATATTCGGTGCCCTTAAATTTTTTGATAACATGGTAACCGGCAGATCGGCATCCTTGAGACCAGTGGCTAGATAGCCGGTCAAATGCGCTAACCGAGCCTCCACACGTTCGCGACCAAAGGAGTGCACCAGTTCCATCCCCTCACGAGCCATATCGAGCGAGATGAAGAAATCGCACTCGCCCATGTCAAAACGACGGGCATCGGGCACATAATCCAGATCGGTGAAATAGACGAGATCTTCTGCCCGCACATGTTTGCGGCCACCCATGGTTTGCTCAAGAGGAACGGCATTGTGGTGACGTTTCGCCACATACATGAATGCGCGCCCATAGGGTCCAAGCAGCCACTTATATGTTGGGAAGATCAGAAAATCCGGGTCGAGGCGCGCAACATCCATATCGATTACCCCTACCGCATGGGTGGCATCGATCAGCAGTTTGGCACCATGACGGTGCACGGCAGTGGCGACCGCGTCGATGTCCACCAATCCGCCATCGGACCAATGAACATTGGAGATTGACACCAGCGCTAAACCGTCTTTGGCTGTGGTCTCGATCATTTCCAGAACCGCAGCGGTCCAGTCGCGGTCCGCGCCGGGGTGAACCGTGTGGATGTTTACCGTCCGGTCTTTTGGCAGTGCTGACCACTCAAGCACCGGCGAAGTGTGGTCGTCAGCGAGTACGATGACATTGCTGCCAGCGGGTAGATTTAGCGCCTTGGCGGCTGTAGCGACGCCATATCCAATGGAAGATATAATCGCTACATCTTCCGGTGTTGCATTGATCAAAGCGGCTGCTGCACTTCGTGCACGTTCGCATTGGTCTTGCTGCAACCCACCTGCTAACTCCCAGGGGCGGGATTTTCGTTCAACGGCAGCCTTGCCGATTTCAACCGTGCTTTTAGGAATCGGGCACCAGGATGCGGCGGTGAAAAAACAGACATCACGCGGCATATCGAATAGATGTCGCTGGCTGGGTAGAAGTCCTTGGTTCCCGTCACTCATTCCGCTTCCTCTTCTTCAAACAGGCTCGCCTGATTGTTCAGCAGGTTTCCCCGTGTCGCCAGCCCCATATGGTCGAAGGCGCGGGGTGTCATCATGCGTCCCCTTGGGGTGCGTTGTATGAAACCCTGTTGAATAAGGTAAGGCTCAATTATGTCTTCAATTGCATCGCGGGGTTCTGATAATGATGCGGCAATAGTTTCAATACCAACAGGACCACCGCCGAAGTTTTCGCCGATAACCGCGAGGTAGCGCCGGTCGAGTTCGTCGAGGCCTATGGGATCGACCCCGAGCTGATTAAGCGCTTTGTCGGCGATTTCGCGAGTAATCTTGTCGCTTCCAGCAACGATGGCAAAGTCACGGACACGGCGCAGCAGGCGCCCGGCAATCCGGGGTGTGCCACGGGCACGGCGGGCAATTTCAAGCGCACCCTTTTCATCGATGCCAATGCCCATAATACGGGCACCCCGAACGACAATTTTTTCCAGTTCGGGAACGGTATAAAATTGCAGCCGGATGGGAATGCCGAAACGATCACGCAGTGGTGTTGTGAGTAGGCCGATGCGGGTGGTGGCGGCCACAAGCGTGAATTTTGCGAGGTCGATTTTTACAGAGCGCGCAGCCGGGCCTTCGCCGATAATCAGATCAAGCTGGTAATCTTCCATCGCCGGATAGAGAATTTCTTCAACTGCCGGGTTGAGGCGGTGGATTTCGTCAATAAACAAAACATCGCGGTCATCGAGATTGGTGAGCAGGGCGGCAAGATCACCGGCCTTTGCGATAACGGGGCCGGAGGTTGAACGAAAATTCACGCCAAGCTCTTTTGCCATAATTTGGGCCAATGTCGTTTTGCCGAGGCCCGGAGGTCCGACAAAAAGCACGTGATCAAGCGCCTCGCCGCGCTGTTTGGCCGCTTCGATAAAGACAGAAAGATTAGCACGAGCCTGTTCCTGGCCGGTGAAATCCGACAGGCGTTCCGGACGGATGGCGGTGTCGAGATCTTCAGATTTTTTCTCACCGTCGATTATGCGGGAGTCGTTCAACTACTCAACTCCCGCAGCCCAAGGCGTATGAGCGTTGTGCTTGGTGCGTCTTCTCCGGCTTCCTTCAGGGCGGTTCCGACTGCAGCGCTGGCCTGTTGGCTGGAATAACCGAGATTGGTCAAGGCGCTAACTGCGTCCTGTACAGCGCCACCGGCAACGCCCGCGCCGATTTCCTGTTGCAAGCCGATTGTGCCGCTCATATCGCCGGAAAGGGCAGGGGCCTTGTCTTTTAACTCAGCCACAAGACGTTGAGCGACCTTTGGGCCAACGCCCGGCGCGCGCGCAACCATGGCTTTATCCTGAAGCGCAATTGCGGATGCCAGCTCTCCAGGGGTCAATGTGCCGAGAATGGCAAGCGCTACCTTCGCGCCGACGCCCTGCACGTTTTGCAACAGGCGGAACCAGTCCCGTTCAAAGTCCGCTTGAAATCCGAATAGTTTAATCTCTGTTTCCCGCACATGGGTTTCAATCGACAGGGTTGCCGCTTCGCCGGGGAAGGGGAGTGCGGAAAGGGTGCGCGTTGAACAATGCACCTGATATCCGACCCCCTGGACATCAAGAATGATCCAGTCATCGCCGAAAGAATCGACCAGGCCTTTGAGTTTACCAATCATGGGAACTTCCTAGCCTGCGGCTGCTGCGGCGGCAATGCGTGCACTTGCCCCACCGCGGTGATGGGCGTGACAGATGGCGAGCGCCAGAGCATCGGCGGCATCATCTGAATCGTAGGTCGCTTTAGGCAGTAACATGCCGACCATCAGTTTGATTTGTGATTTATCCCCATGGCCGACACCAATCACGGCTTTTTTTACGGCATTCGGCGCATATTCTGAGACCGGTAGCCCAGCCTTTGCGGGCGCCAACATGGCGATGCCACGGGCCTGGCCGAGTTTGAGTGTTGCACCCGCGTCCTTGTTAACGAATGTGTTTTCAACCGCCGCTTCATGGGGAACATGGGCGTGAAGGACATCGCTTAACCCGTCATGTAACTGGCACAGGCGGGAGGCTAAATCGGTTTTGGCATTGGAACGCACTGTGCCTGCCGCAATAAATCGCAGGCTGGTCCCCTGACTTTCCACAACTCCCCAACCCATATTGCGCAGACCGGGATCGATGCCGATTATTCGGATAATTTCACTCAATATGCACCACCTTCAAACCATCCGACTCACGATATTAATTGCCTTATGTTCTTGTAATGTACTCATTAACATAAGGCAAAGATTGATGCACGTTAGGAGAGTTTGAGGCATTTAGGTAAAATGATCGGATAAATATTGTGGATGTCGCGGTATTAGCGAATTTGAATTGGATGAAATGTTGAAGGTGTCTCCCGCCTGGGACAGCGAAATCTAACTTTCCGATGTGGCTAACCTATAAGCCGCAAAGGTGAAAAACGCACCTAGTGTTGCTTCTATCCAACGGCGAGCTTTGGCATACGCAGTTCGAATTGAATTGGCCGATAAAGCGACCGCCCACGCCCCGTGGCATCCAAATGAAATCAGAAATCCACCGGCGACAAACAGCACAATTACCCCAATATGAGCCCCATTTGTCGCGCCGACCGACGCGATGGCCAACCAGAATGCAATTGCCTTGGGGTTTGTGACCTGCAGCAGATATCCAGCCATAAAATGCCTGAAAGCGGCCTGTTGCGGTGTTGCTACCAATTGGAATTGGGTTGGATGCAGGCTTTTCTTGAACGCTCCATACGCCAGCCACAGTAGATATACGGCTCCAATTGCCTTTAGTGCAGTCATTCCCCACGCCACCTGGGACAGGATTAGCCCAACCCCAAGAATGGTAAAAATGTTAATTGTGACACTGCCGCACGCAATCCCCAGTGTTGTAATCAAGGCGGGAGTTCGACCGGTGCTTGTTGCAATTCCAATCAGCATTGCAACGGAAGGCCCAGGTGACAGCGAAGCAATAAGCAAAATGGAATAGGCTGCGATGAACCCGGGCAAATAGGTGGCAAATTCCGTCATGGCGAGCCTCTTTTCTAGATATGCACCGTTTTAGCATACTGTGCATATATATGGTTCGATAAATGTCGAACTATAGGTGTTAATTCCAGTCAATTCGTCCCAAACTCTCCCTTCGCGACTGAGCCGCTCTACCAGTTTGCACATTGCGTAGGTATTAATTCGTAACTTTGATTGGCCAATTATATTGCTGTGATAAAATACGCCAAATTTGCAGGGAGACTATAGGGACATGAATGAGATAGACTGGAGTGCGGGTGCCGCCTGGATGAAGGGGGAGATTATTCCGATTTCGCAGGCGGCGATTCCCGTAACCGATTGGGGGCTTACCCATTCTGACATCACCTATGATGTGGTTCATGTGTGGGATGGCCGGTTCTTTCGGGCGGATGATTATCTTGACCGGTTCGAACGCAGTATGGAAAAGTGCCGCCTGTCGGTGCCGCAAACCCGTGACGAAATGAAATCCATTCTACATCGCATGGTCGCCCGTTCGGGATTGCAGAGTTCCTACGTGTCAGTTGTTGCGAGTCGGGGAAAGCCAGTCGATGTGCGGAGCAGGGACCCGCGCGATTGTGTCAATCATTTCTATGCATGGTGCGTGCCATTTGTTTGGGTGTTTCCCGAAGACGTTCTGGAACGGGGTGCGCATCTTTATGTGCCCAACGATATTGAACGTATCGCTACAGAATCAGTGGACCCGACCGCGAAGAATTATCATTGGGGTGATTTCACCCAAGGGTTGTTCGATGCCAAGGAAGCTGGTTTTGACAGCACCATGCTGGTTGATGCCAATGGGCATGTGACCGAAGGCCCGGGGTTTAATGTCTTTATGATCAAGAATGGACGGGTTAAAACACCCCGTGCGGGAGTGCTCGAAGGGATTACACGCAAGGTGGCGATGGAAATCTGTGCTCACCACGGGCTGGCTTGCGAACAGGTGGATATTACCTTGGCGGAGTTTCTTGAAGCCGACGAAGTATTTGCCACGACGACGGGTGGCGGGCCGGTTGCGATTTCAAAGATCAATGACAGAGTATTTTCAAACGGTGCGCCGGGCGAAATCACAAAGCGGCTTAATGGTACCTATTGGGATTGGCATAATGACCCGAAAATGAGCGAGGCGGTCGACGCCTCGCTCTAAACTGTTGGGCTGATTAGATTGCCACAAAAATCCGCGCTGGTCCGCCGGTTCCACCTTTGGTTTTGGGCGCACCAACGATGATTGTTGCGCCCGATGCTGGTACCTGATCCAGACCGGCAAGGTTTTCAATGCCGTAACGGCCTGCGGGAAGCCAGGCGTAATGGGTGGCGAAATCTGCAGAGGGTCCGTGGTCGAGCGACAGGGTATCAACCGCCATGGCGGCGGCTGATGATTCTTCGAGCAGCATTTTTGTGGCTTCCACATGGAACCCGGGGAAATGCAGTTTCTTCTCCGCGTCGCGGCCGGTATAGGCGGCTTCGTCTCCCGTTTTTCCGCCCCAACCGGAGTTCATGGCAACGCAGCAGCGCTCCGGCAGTGGGCCATTTTTCGAAATCCAGGCCTTCAAATCGTCTGGTGTAACCTGCGCATCGGCGTTTTTATCGGCCTTTTCCTGAATATCGATAACGGCCAGGGGTACAACAAGGTCGTTGGCTTCAATTTCATCAACTGATTTGCCGTCGGCGGAGAAATGCAGAGGCGCGTCAATGTGGGTGCCGGTGTGCTCGTTCAGGGTCAGTTCAAACAGGTTGAACCCGTGCTCCTTGAAGTTGAACTTCTGGTCCATGCTAATACCCGGCACACCGAAATAGGTCGGAAATTCCGGAGATGTCGTGTGGGACATGTCGATGATTTCACCAATGGCGGTTTTCGCGCCATGGCCACCCGCGACGGCAGGGGTTGTGCTTATACCGGCTGCAGTTGCAGCTACAGCAGCAGCGCCTGATGCGCCCACTTTAAAGAGATCGCGACGGCTGAGCATTCTTTCTTTGACAGAATCGATGACGCAATGATGACACATGTTCTTTACTCCAGAAGGTTATTGCTTCTGGAATGCTACCCCATGTGGAGGTTAAGGCAAGGGCTTACAGCAACTGTATATTGGTAAATGATATCAGGCGCTGAGTTTTGCCATGACTGCGTCGTCGATTTCGAAGTTTGAATAGACTTTCTGGACATCGTCATCGTCTTCCAATGCGTCCATCAGTTTCATCAATGTTCCGGCCTTGTCTTCGCCAACGGGGACCAGGTTTTGGGGCTTCCATGTCGGGTTAACACTTTCCGGTTCACCCAATGCGCCTTCAAGCGCGGTGGCGACCTCGTTAAGGTCTTCAAATGCGCAATAGATAATGTGACCTTCGCCTTCTTCCGCTAAATCACTGGTGACGTCTTCGGCACCGGCTTCAATCGCGGCTTCCATGACAACGTCTTCATCACCGGCAGAAGCTGGATATTTTATTTCGCCCACACGGTCGAACATGAAACCAACGGAGCCGGTTTCACCCATTTGACCACCGTTCTTCGTGAAACAGGAACGTATGTTACCGGCGGAACGGTTTTTATTGTCGGATAAAGCTTCAACGATGACGGCCACGCCGCCTGGGCCGTAACCTTCATATCGAATTTCAAAGAAATCATCACCTTCTCCGTGAACACCTTTATCGACGGCGCGCTGGATATTGTCCTTGGGCATGGATTGCCCTTTTGCGTTGGCAATCGCCAACCGCAGGCGTGGGTTACCGTCTGGGTCAGGCCCCCCCATTTTGGAGGCAACGGTTATTTCTTTCGATAATTTGGCAAACATCTTTGAACGCACAGCATCCTGACGCCCTTTACGGTGCATGATGTTTTTAAATTTACTGTGGCCTGCCATGAATTATTCCCGGAATCTGCCGTCTGCCTAATGTGTTTGCCGCTTATATAAATTCAAATCGTGGGCGGCAAGTTTGATTGTAAATTATCTCTACCATCTTGTTGGGCACCGCCTTATATTCCAGCCATGGCCAGCCAGTATCGATATTCCAAAACAAATTTTCAGCGCTCTCTCGTAACAGCGGTCGGGTTGACGCTTATCGTCTCATTTCTCGTGTGGCTTTTTGCGCGACTCTTGGGCCTTTATTACGCCAATACGATAACAATCGTGTCTGGGCTTATCTTTTTCAGTTTTTGTTCCGCAGCGATGATACGCAGATATGCGCTGCGGGAAATCGTTATGGCGGTTCGGCCCGACGGTCTGTTTGATGCGCGCTATTCTTCACAAGCGGTGCCTTGGGATGACATCAAGGATTTACGGTTGGGTCGTGCGGAGAATGACTTTAATTTGAGTGTTTATCTATGGCCGGATCGTACTTCCAGTGGCGCTGGTCCGGCATTCGATATCGATCTGTCGCCACTTGATGCGCCGGTCGACCAGATTCTTCAGGCACTTTCCGCCTATAAACAGATTTCGCTGGAACAGACCTGATGGCAATTTTGGGCCTGTTAGGCGTGGTGGCATTGATTGGGCTCATCGTCTGGCCCCAGTATTGGATCAAGCGCGAAATGAAAAGACATGGTGGCGACCGTGCGTATTCTCCAGGAACCGGGGGGGAGTTGGCCGAACATCTGGTCGAGCACTTTGGTATAAATGGTGTGGGGGTTGAGCAAGTCGGCCCGCAAAATAGTGCTGTGGGAGATCATTATGATCCCATGAGCAAAACGGTACGCTTGTCTGCGGAAAACTATCACGGAACCAGTCTCACTGCGATCGCGGTCGCAGCCCATGAGGTTGGTCATGCGATGCAACACCACGACGGGTTGAATGGACGGCGAGATGGAGGACTTGGGCTGCGGCACAAGCTTGTGAGCATAACCCAGATGACGGATAAGTTTGCATCCGTATTTTTCTTTGCTGCCTCTGTATTGGGCGTGTTGGCACGAACGCCCGCGGCCTTCTTCGGGTTTGTTGCATTGGGCGTTGCGCTTTTAGCGGTACGTATTGTTGTGCATCTTGTGACATTGCCAGTGGAATTTGACGCAAGTTTTCGCCGTGCATTGCCGATTCTGGAAGAGGGCGGTTATCTTTCAGCAGATGAACTGCCTGCGGCTCGCTCGGTCTTAAAAGCAGCGGCGCTGACTTATGTGGCAGGCGCTATTATGAGCCTTGTTAATCTCGCCCGATGGATACGAATTTTACGATAGGAATTTTTATGACGGATTATTTTGACGCCCGCGATACCCAACCGGCAGATGAAAGGGAAAACGGACTTTTCAAACGGCTGGCGACCCATCTTAACGAAGCAGTTGGTGTTTCTGATGGATTAGCCGCTCACCTTAAGGGGTGCGATCTTGCGTCAATTGATAGCCGGGTTGCACTCGCCCAACTGCCCGTGCTGAGGAAGCCTGAACTGATGGCAGCACAATCTAAGTACCCGCCGTTTGGCGGGTTTGCCAATGAACAGGCGCTTGCCGGAAATCGTGTATTCCTATCTCCGGGGCCTATCTGGGAACCCCAAGGTGCGGGTGTTGACCCGTGGATGGGTGCACGGGCATTATTTGCAGCCGGGTTTCGAAAGGGCGATATTGTTCATAACGCGCTGGCATATCATATGACGCCGGGTGGCTTTATTCTCGACGAGGCTTTGCGTGCCGTTGGGTGCACCGTGTTTCCAGCCGGAATTGGCAATACGGAAATGCAAGTTGATGCTGCCGCGGCCCTGCAACCAGTCGCCTACACCGGCACCCCCGATTATCTCAAGGTTATTCTCGATAAGGCGGATGAGATGGGCAAAGACCTGTCGTGCATCAAACGGGCTATGGTTTCCGGTGGCGCGCTATTTCCATCGATGCGCGATGATTATGCAGCGCGTGGTGTACAGGTGTTGCAATGCTATGCGACCGCCGATCTTGGCGTCATTGCATATGAGAGCATCCACGAAGGTGCCGTTGGCGAAGGCATGGTCGTCAATGAAGACCTGATCGTCGAGATTGTGCGGCCGGGAACGAATGATCCGGTAGAGGAAGGGGAAGTCGGGGAACTGGTAGTCACAAACTTCTCGCTCACCTATCCGCTGGCCCGGTTCGGGACGGGTGATCTGTCCGCCGTTTTACCGGGAACTGCCCCCTGTGGACGGACCAATATGCGGATCAAGGGATGGATGGGCCGGGCCGATCAACGCACCAAAGTCAAAGGTATGTTTGTCGACCCAAAACAGGTTGGTGAGGTCGTAAAGCGCCATGAGGAAGTTTCATCCGCCCGCCTGATCGTCGAAAGGGACGGGGACAGTGACGCGATGCGGTTGCAAGTGGTTGGCGACGGAATAGATATGGATTCTGTCTCGGCATCCCTGCGTGAATTGACCAAACTAAGTGGTGTTGTCGAGATCGTCGAAAGCCTGCCGAATGATGGCAAGGTGATTTCCGACGAGCGCGATTACGACAGTTGATAAAAAGGCCGGTCCCACTGCTGAGTGACCGGCCTTCTTTGACTAATGTAGCTTTATTTGATGTTCAGGCGACCATCGATGCCGGTTTTAACCGAACCGATTTCACGAACATAATCCATCACATCGCCAGCCATCAGTTTGGCGGATGACGCGTCGATCAGGCTTTTGCCATTGCGCAACATCTTATAACCATCGCCGCCACGGCCGACAAAATCATTAGTTGCCAGTGTGTAGGATTTCGCCGGATCAAGTGGTGCTCCGCCAACAATCACATCGGAAACCCGGCTGCCGGCAGGCTTTGATGTATCAATTGTAAGTGAGATGCCGGATACGTGTAAAAACCCGCCTTCGGCTTCCGGGACTCCACGATATCCGTGTTCTAGGGCTTCAAGAATAACCGCTCCGGAAACTTCGAGTTTCACCGTGCCATTGCCGAACGGAAGTTCAGTTAATACGTCGCGACGGGTGAGCACATGACCCGCATCATATTGTGTATTGCCGCGAATACCACCACCGTTAGTAAACGCTACATCAGCATCAACTGCGGTTCTCATGGAGTCGGCAGTCAAATTTCCGAACGCAGTTTCACCCGTGCGAACACTTATTCTTCTCGTGTCCAGTTCAACTTCAGATGTACCCAAAGCGACGTCGAGTTCTTTTGACAGCGTCGCTTCGTAGCCTGCGACCTTTTCTGCAACCGCAGGGTCTGGCGTCACCGTGGCGGTATCAATGATACGGAAGTTTGGCCACCAGCGTACACGGCGTTTGCCGCGACTTTCGCCCACATCAAATTCGACATCCATGATGGTGACGTATTCGGCTTCTTCCTTTGATTCTACCAGAGCTTTACGGCCATCATAAAAGACGTGCAGATTGTGGTCGTGCCCGGAAAGCACAACGTCAACGCCTGATTTATAGAGCAAATCGAAATCCATACGTTGCGCGGTGTGGACGATGGCGACAACCATGTCAGCCCCCTGCTCACGCAGCGCCGCGCCAGTTTTACTGGCGGTATCCAGATTGCTGGCGAAAACAATATTTCCGGGGGAGGAAATGTCCGGTGTATCTTCGGTGGTCAACCCCATAAAGCCGATTTTCACATCGCCAAACTGCTTCATTATTGTGTCTTCAAAGCCGGGAATTTTTGACCCGTCCTCATAACGCGTGTTGGTGGCAAGCTTTGCGAATTTGCCTTCATTCATGCGTTTAATGAATTCCTCCGGGCCGAAATCGTATTCGTGGTTGCCCGGAACCAAGATGTCCGGCGGCGCCATATTGAGAAGTTCGATCATATGAGCGCCTTTATCAAAGCCTGCCAGGATGGATGGGGAGAGCAAGTCGCCAGGATAGACGAAAACGCTATTGCCACCCTTGGCTCGTTCGGCGTTCACAACCGCTGCGAGGCGGGCAACGCCACCCCGCTTTTTACCTGACATTGTGTCCATGTCGCTGGCAACAATGAAGCTGACATTAACAGTTTCTGCCAATGCGACCGCCATGGCCGTCAGGCTGAGGCCAGCGGCTAGCGACGCCGCGAGCAGGGTTTTAGATATGGTTTTGATCATTATACTCTCCAGTAATTGCTTCAGGTTCGTTCAACTGAACCTGTCTGACGATAACATGGCACCATTGCCGGGCGGGGTCACGCGTCAAACGGGCAGAAATTCGACCTGTGGATGAATTTTTGCATCGTGAAACATTTTGCATAATGAAACAAAGGGCTGGTCCAACGCGATGGTGATTATGGGGCCGGTTGAATGTATCCGCATCGTTAGGCTATGGCTTTCAGGGTCTGCACATTGCTACTTCCAGGGCCAATATGAACGCACCGGTTAAATCATCCGCTTTTGAACGTGACCTCTCGCGAAAGGCAATTTCCGCCGAACATCCGGCGGTAAAATTTGGCCGTGTTGGTGTATTGCTGGTCAATCTGGGAACACCAGATGGTCACGATAAAAAGAACATGCGGAAATATCTAAAAGAGTTTTTGTCTGACCGCCGCGTTATCGAAACCCCAAGAATCATCTGGTGGCCACTGCTTAACGGGATAATCTTAAACACCCGCCCCAAAAAATCCGGCGCTTTATATGCGTCCATCTGGAATAATGAGCTGGATGAATCCCCATTGCGCACATTTACCCGGTCACAATCAGACCAGTTGAGTAAACGCCTTGCCGCTTATGATCATTTGGAAATTGACTGGGGCATGCGCTATGGTAATCCGTCGATTGAAAGTCGACTGTTGGCTTTACAGGAAAAAGGCTGTGAGCGGATATTGATTTTCCCGCTTTATCCGCAATATGCCGCTGCCACGACCGCAACAGTAAATGACAAGGCATTTGAAGCCCTGATGAAAATGCGCTGGCAGCCAGCGTCCCGCACAGTTCCCGCCTATCACGATGATCCTGCTTATATTGAGGCGCTTGCGATATCAATACAAAGACACCTTGACGGGTTGGATTTTGAGCCGGAACATCTGATCGCCTCCTATCACGGCATCCCCCAAAGCTATTTTGACAAGGGTGACCCTTATTATTGTCACTGCCAAAAAACGTCCCGCCTGTTGGTAGAACGCATGGGTTGGGAGGACGGATTTCTCCTCACCACATTCCAGTCGCGTTTCGGACCCGAGGAATGGTTGCAACCCTACACGGACAAAACGGTCGAAAAACTCGCCCACGAGGGAATAAAGCGCATAGCCTTCTTCAACCCCGGATTTGCCTCCGATTGTCTTGAGACGCTGGAAGAGATTAACGGGGAGGTGCGCGAAGAATTCACAGATAACGGCGGCGAACAATTCAGTCATATTCCTTGCCTCAACGACAGTGCTGAAGGAATGGACTTGATCGAGACGATTGTAATGCGCGAATTGCAGGGCTGGATTTAGAGAAGAGCGCAGGATGGGTTTGATTTCCGCTCCGAGCCGATTTTGATGAAAAAGTCGGCCTTAAAGTAATCACCATTGGCTGATTCAGTTTACCCATTGATTTGGGAGATTGATGCGATGCTGGGACCACGCCAGGAATTTCAATCGGCTTTGTTTTACGAGTTCAATCTCGAAGACCACGTGCCTGATGATCATCTATTGCGGTCAATTGACCGGTTTGTTGATCTTGGCGATATGCGGTCGCACCTGCGCCCATTTTACAGCGACATTGGCCGCCCTTCGGTTGATCCTGAACTGATGATCCGCATGTTGCTGGTCGGATACATCATGGGCATCCGATCTGAGCGACGGTTGTGCGATGAGGTCCATGTGAATCTTGCCTACAGATGGTTCTGCCGTCTTGATCTAGGCGACCCCGTGCCTGATCAATCGACCTTTTCCAAGAACCGCCATGGCCGGTTTCGAGAGAGCGATCTGTTCCGGCAATTGTTTGAGAGCGTTGTTACTCGTTGCATTGCTGAAGGTTTAGTTGGTGGAGAGGTGTTTGCGACTGATGCCAGCATTATTCGGGCAGATGCCAACAAGCAGAAATCGACACCAAAGGAGGAATGGGACGCATCATCACTCGATCCAGCAACTGTGCCTCGGGCTGTGAAGGAATATCTAGAGGTGCTGGATGACGCAGCATTCGGTGCCGCCAGTGAGGTCGAACCTAAGTTCACTTCACGTTCTGACCCTGCTTCCCAATGGACCGGTGCGCTCAAGGGCCCAGCTTTCTTCGCTTACTCAGACAATTACCTGATCGACACAGATCACGCGATTATCGTGGATGTGGAAGCCAGCCGTTCAATTAGACAGGCCGAGGTTGGTTCTACACGCACCATGATCGTACGAACGCGGGAAACGTTTGACCTCTACCCCGAGATACTGGTCGCCGACACAGCTTATGGTTCCGCAGAAAACCTCAACTGGTTGGTCAACAAAGAAGGTATCCTGCCGCATATTCCAATCATCGATAAGTCGCGACGCAAGGACGGCACTTTTGAGAAAAGCGAGTTTGTCTACGACCACGAAAAGGACGCTTATATTTGTCCGATCGGATTACCGCTGCGTCCAACCCAACGGGCTTACCGGAATCGAAAATCTCCTGTAGCGGCGGACAATACGATCCGTTACCGCGCCAGCAAATATGATTGCCAGGAATGCCTGCTGAAGAAATATTGCTGCCCCAACCAACCCGTCCGCAATGTCGGCCGCCACATTTATGAAGGTGCTCGTGATTTGGCCCGCGAGCTCTCGCTGACCGACGCTTATGTCGATTCACAACGACGGCGAAAAAAGGTCGAAATGCTGTTTGCCCACCTCAAACGCATCATGAAACTCGACCGACTGCGCCTGCGGGGACCAAACGGAGCCAAAGATGAATTCCTTCTCGCAGCAACAGCACAAAACCTCAGAAAACTAGCCAAGTTGATCCCGCAACCGGTGTGAAACCGGATCGGGAGACGCTCGATCAAACTCCAAAGCCGACTAAAACAAAGCCTTTTTCATCAAAATCAGCCCAGAGTGACCAAAATTGGGATATCGCCAATGGAATGATGTGGCGGATTGCTCGCCGACAATGTGGCCAAAGTGGTCGATATTCATTTTCTCAGCGTCGACGAAACGAATAACGCTCAGCTATTCTGCATTCGTTGGTTGTAGGTGCCTGACGGCTTCTTGTTCCATCACTGACCGCACCCACCGGTTCAGTTTGGACCGGTGCGTAGAAGCCGTCCAATACATATGTTGAGCCATGCTGGTATCGAAATCGAAAGGCAGAACTGTAAGACAGCCAATAAATCGAATTGCCATGCGTGAAGGCAGTGCCGCCAACAAGTCAGTGCCAACTATTATTTCGCCAAACGAAGGCGCGTCACCGCTAACCACTGCTTTATGCAACTCAACACCCTTCGAGTACGCATATCGAAGTGGTGCCTGCTGCCAGCCTGGACGCGGTTCAAAATGTGCGTGATTAGCCTCTTTGATATCATCCAGCGTCAGTTTGGACTTTTTGGCGAGCGGGTGCGTTGGGTCCATCATGCAGAAATGGTGATCACGAACGATGGCCTCTTTTCCATAAATGCCGCTTTCAGAAATTTTTTGAGGACCCAAATAAATATCAGTTGAACCATCCAAGAGCATCTCCTTAGCAGAGCCGTAACTTTCTTTTAAAATTAATCGAATGCCTGGCGCTTCGTTTCGCAGCCTTTTCACAATCGATGGAAGAACCAGAACCCTCTCGTAACTACTTAGATTGATTGAGATGGTGCCAACAGCATGCCGAGGCTCAAAGTCCATATCATCTCGAAAATTTTCAGATTCTCCGAGAATTCGATCCACACTTTGGATCAACTGGTGGCAATGATCTGTCGCGACTATTTCGCCACCTTGTCTGACAAAAAGTGGATCACCGGTTGCTTTTCTAACCCGCTCAATTGTGTAGCTGATCGAGGATGTGTTCATGCCCAACTCGGAGGCTGCGGCGGTAAATGATCTCAGTTGATAAACCAGTTTGAGAGTTCTCAGAGCGGCAAAGTCTAAAGCAAGGATTTCTGGAGCAATGACCATGGAGACCTTCTAATTAGTTGATTGAAAAATTCGACCACCAAAAACAAATCAATCTGATTGCCCAATAATATCAGAAGGCCTATCCCTGTCTGCACGAAATTTAAATGCAGAAAGGATAGACCAGAATATGCAAATTGATCTCTCAACCATCGATTATTTTACTGAGAGTGGCTCCGTTGAAGCAGTAACATCCAGGACAGGGAATGAAGCTGATGAACGTCTTGCCACTGTTTGGGCAATGTTGGTCAAACACCTTCATGCATTTGCCAAGGAAGTAGACCTGAAGCAGGGTGAATGGGAGGCCGGGATCGATTTTCTTACCCGCACCGGCCAGATGTGCGATGAAAACCGGCAAGAGTTCATACTGCTCAGTGATGTATTGGGGCTGTCCATGTTGACAGACGCAATTAACAATCGCGAATTAGCCAGCGCGACCGAAAGCACTGTGATGGGGCCTTTCCATGTCAAAGGGGCTCCAGAACTACCGATGGGTGCCAATATATCATTAGACGGAAAGGGTGAGAGCTGCATTTTCGAAGGATATGTCTTTGATCAGGAGGGAAACGCTATCGAAGGCGCGCGACTCGACGTCTGGTGTGACAATGTGGATGGTTACTATGATGTCCAGCAACCAGACATCCAACCCAAGTGGAACAATCGTGGCATCTTCAAAACCGGTCAAGACGGCACTTACAGATTTATGGGTGCAAAGCCCGTCAGCTATCCCATCCCACACGACGGACCGGTTGGTCAGCTGTTAGAAAAACTTGGGCGCCATCCAAACCGACCGGCACACATGCACTACATCGTTTCAGCACCAGAGTATAGAACATTGGTCACCCATTCATTTGTTGACGATGATCAATGGCTGAAATCTGATGTGGTTTTCGGCGTGAAAGCATCTTTGGTTGCGAATTATGAACACTCACCAGATGGTGATGCAAAATGGCGGTCGCCGTTCGATTTCATTTTGGTCAAAGACACGACCAATTAGCTTGCTGAATATCGGTCAAATCTGCCGGACAATACAATACACCAATATCCTGACCTAGGAAAATTTGCTGCAGTGTTTATTCGGCAACATCCATGAACGCCGAAATAGCCAGTGCGAAATGTTGCACTTGGTGAGTATTGAATTGTCCAAATCGCGATACTGAAGGATATGTCGCTGTCATGGCATTTACCCACCTTGAAAACGGTGCTTTGTCCGCACTCCGGACCTTAGTGCAATCAGATGATGGCAGCGATGAAAGTGATAAGCCGTAGATTACCTGGATTGTATCGGATTGTTTGCCTATTGGGATTCCAAGCCTAACCCGTAACCATATCTATACCTTAACAACCTGATTAAAGTTGAAGAGATACTCCCGAATCACCATATAAGCGTCAGGAAAGGGAGAATTTCATGACAGTTTCTATTTCAGATTTCGCTATATTAGGCTTGGGGGCACTATTGGTTATCGTCATCCTGTCGATGATCAAAATGGTGCCGCAGGGCTTCAACTATACGGTTGAAAGGTTTGGTCGTTTTGACCGAACATTAATGCCGGGGTTGAACCTCATCTGGCCATTTGTTGAGCGCGTTGGCTATAAAATGAACATGATGGAACAGGTGCTGGATGTTCCAACGCAGGAGATCATCACCAAGGATAATGCGACGTGTAGCGTTGACGGGGTGACCTTCTTTCAGGTGCTTGACGCGCCAAAAGCTGCCTACGAAGTAAGCGGCCTTCAAAATGCTATTTTGAACATCACCATGACCAACCTGCGTACCGTGATGGGCTCCATGGACCTTGATGAACTCTTGTCAAAACGTGATGAAATCAACACGCGTATCCTGCATGTGGTGGACGATGCGGTGGCCCCATGGGGCATCAAGATGACCCGTATCGAGATCAAGGACATCAATCCGCCGCAGGATTTGGTTGATGCAATGGGCCGTCAGATGAAGGCCGAACGTGAAAAGCGGGCGCAGGTACTGGAAGCGGAAGGGGAACGCCAAGCGGCGATACTGCGTGCAGAAGGGGCAAAACAGTCCCAAATTCTTGAGGCCGAAGGTCTGCGTGAAGCGGCGTTCAGGGAATCTGAAGCCCGCGAACGGGAAGCGCAAGCGGAAGCGGAAGCGACCCGCGTGGTATCGGAAGCAATTGGCTCCGGTAACTCGCAGGCGATTAACTACTTCGTTGCCCAGAAGTATACCGAAGCCTTGCAGACCATTGGTTCCGCACCCAACCAGAAAGTTGTTATGATACCGATGGAAGCAACGTCTCTGATCGGCTCGCTTGGCGGTATTGGTGAAATTGCCAAGGATGTGTTTGGAGGCGACAGCCAAGGTGGTAAATCTGTGCCGAAAAAGCGTGTGACCAGAACGAATTAAAGCACGAACTGGCTAGCACGGAATTCAGGAAAGGATATCGAAATGATTGCACAAATCCTCTCAGAGCTGGGGCCCTGGTCCTGGTTCATCATCGGACTGCTTTTACTAACCGGTGAAATCCTTATCCCGGGTGTATTTTTGATCTGGTTTGGCCTCTCTGCCTTACTGATCGGCACACTGACACTGGCAACATTTACCGACGTCGCATGGTGGCCGTGGCAGGCGCAGGTCGTTGCATTTGGTGTACTTTCGCTGATCTTCGTCCTTGTCGGTCGAAGGCTTTTTCCCTCAGATGCTGGAAATGACGCGGCTTCGACAATAAACGACCCGCTTGGCCGGATGGTCGGGCGGGAAGGGGCGCTCTTAGGGGCAATTGAAAATGGCGAAGGACGGATCAAACTGGGAGATACCACGTGGCGTGTACGAGGAGGCGACCTGCCACAAGGGGCTAAGGTGCGAGTAATCGGTGTCGAGGACGGTACATTAACCGTGGAAGCGTCCTGAGCCTCGACCCATTGCTCTCATCAGGCAACACCAACACGCAACAGGTCATGGAGGTGTATAATCCCAACGGGCCTGTCGTCATCCGTCACAAACACCGTTGTAATCTGCCGGCTGTTGAGCAATTCCAAAGCTTCAGCAGCTAGTAAACTGGGCTCCACGGTCTTTGGAGAAGCGGTCATAATATCATCAACTGTCTCACCCAATAGCGAAGTTGAAAGATGACGTCTTAAATCACCATCGGTAATGATGCCGATAAGCCGTTCGTCGTCCACAACACCAACGCAGCCGAATCCTTTTTGTGAAATCTGGATAATCGCTTCGGTCATCAGCGTATTGTTGTGGACCAAAGGTAGTTCGTCACCAGAATGCATGATGTCTTTCACACGCATCAGTTTAGCGCCGAGTTGCCCGCCGGGATGAAAGACACTGAATTGGTCAGCGGTGAAATTCCGGCTTTCCAACAGAGAAACCGCAATCGCGTCCCCCATTGCCAGCATCAGGAGAGATGATGTGGTTGGGGCGAGGTTGTGCGGGCAGGATTCCTTTTCTCTCGGCAGTGCGAGAACAACTTCTGCATGTTGAGCAAGCGTGGAATCTGCATCTGCGGTCAGGGCAACAAGGGGGATTGAGAAGCGTTTGGAATAATCGAGAGTGCCCAAAAGCTCTGAAGTTTCCCCAGACCATGAAAGGGCCAATATGGCATCATCCCGGGCAATCATGCCCAGATCCCCGTGATTGGCTTCAGTGGAATGGACATAAAATGCAGGTGTTCCTGTTGAAGCTAATGTCGCCGCAATCTTTGCGGCGATATGTCCGCTTTTCCCGATGCCGGTTACAATTACCCGCCCTTCAATCTTTCTGAATATCTCGATTGCCTTGGAAAACGGTTCCCGCAGCTCTGCATTAAAAGCCGCTGTCAGGGAATTCATACCGGCAGCTTCGGTTTCCAGCGTTCGTTGGGCCGAGTTTATAACTGCCGAAAAGTCGATGTTTTTTGTCATTTGCGTGTCGTATCTCAATTGATGGGAAACGGGAACGGTAAATCGAACCCACGCACCGGAAAATGAAAGGAAGCGTTAACCACGGTTGTTTACATTTCAGTAAGCCTTCGCGCCTGCGCTGAGCGATCTGTTGTTTGTATTGATAAGCCTGAAAGTTCCACGTCGATTATGCTGCATCTGCGAAAAATAGAGCTGCTGGCTTCGGTGGTAATGCTCAGCGCTGTTATGGGTTTCTCGCCAGCTATCGCGCAAAATGCGCCTGCAGATATCAGGTTGCCCGCTGACGGGGCTGTCCCGGAAACTGATGCAAATCTGGACGGGATTGATGATTCAGAACAGACCACTGATGCTGGACCCCCAATCGTCATATTTGATGGGGGTAATACTGACAATGATCGCGATGATGATAGCCGCGATGGAGACGGTCAGGACAGGTTCGATGGCCTTGATGGCGACCGTCGAGATTCCCGGCGTGGGGGGAGAAACGATGGTGGCCTTTCTGATGGCGCAAGACGTCAGCTTCGCAGGGGAGCCAACTTCGATGTTAATAACGGTACATCAGTTGATGGGAATACCGGTGATGGCAATATCCGAGCGCGCAGGGCTCAACAGGTAGGAACCATCCAACCGGACGGTTCTGTCATACCACTAGCTAACGTTCCAGCAACTCGAGTTCAGGGCAGTGACGGTAATCCCGATGCTGCACCCTTCGCGCCGCTGGGTATTCGAGTCGGAACTTTCACACTTTTGCCGGTAATAACTCAACGACTTGGCGCTACTTCAAACGCAGATTTCGCCGATGGCGGGGCCAGTTCGGCATTTTCACAAACCGACGCTCAGCTTACGGCCACCAGCGATTGGGACCTCCATCAACTCCAGATACAGCTCGATGCGAATTACCAAAAATTTTTCAATAATACGAGCGATGACCTGCCCAACTTCACCGCAACTACGGAGTTGCGGCTGGATCATACGCGCGCATTAACGAGCAGATATGGTGTCAGTTATAATTTGACTACTGAAAGCGCGATCAGCGATAATTTAACTGTGCCAGCCCCGCTGTTTGTCCAGGAACGCCCTGACGTCAATCGATACGGCGGATTTGCGGAAGTCAACAATAATGCCAGACGTATCAATACCACCATCCGTGGAACTATTGCCCGCACAGATTATGAAGATGCAAGTCTAAGCGACGGAAGCACGCTTCTACAGGATGACCGGACGAATACACTATACGAGATCAGAGGCAGGCTGGGTTACGAAGCTAGCCCGATATTCCAACCGTTTGTTGAAGGAACATATGGTTTTCGAAATTATTCGCTTGAGGTGGACCGAAATGGCAACCGCCGGGATAGCGACCTGTTTACAATTCGTGGTGGGCTGGCCTTCAACCGTGGTGATAAATTCAACGGCCAGATCGCGCTGGGATATTCAAGCGAGAAATATGATGACGACGCAATTGACGACCTAAACGGACTAATTGTTGAGGCGGATATTAACTGGTCACCCCAGACGTTTACCGTCGTTAATCTAAACACCCAAACAGCCTTTACCGGGTCGACAAATGTGAACGAGGCCGGGTCAGTCACCTATGCCACAACGCTTGGTATTACCCACGACTTGCGACCTAATTTATCGTTGAACGCCAGCGTATTGGCGTCTTATCAGGATTTTGATACATCTGGCAGAAATGATAAACGAGTGCAGTTTGCAGCTGGCGCGGAATGGCGGCTCAATCGTAGTATCAGTATACTGGCTGATCTGGGTTATGAGAACGTTGATTCAACGGACGCCGGCTCCTCCTATGATGCCTTCACAGGTAGTCTTGGCGTCCGTTTGCAGAGATAATATTTCTTTTATTGCCCTAGATTCCAAGTAATTCAGCAACCAGCTTTCGAACAACAGGGCCGGTGTCATCTCGATCAAGTGCAAACGATACATTTGCAGCGATGAATCCTTCCTTCGATCCGCAATCATATGTGCTGCCAGTAAATGTATAGCCAAAAAACTCCTGCATTTTGGCCAAGCGTAACATTGCATCGGTGATTTGAATTTCCCCACCGGCGCCAGTTTCCTGATTTTCGAGAAGTTTGAAAATTTCCGGTTGAAGAATGTAACGCCCGTTAATCATGAGGTTTGAAGGTGCGTCTTCGACCGCCGGTTTTTCAACCATGCCGTTGATGGCGAAGCCTCCGCCTTGCTCTTCTCCTAGCACAACGACACCGTAGCTTGAAACATCTTTTGGATCGCATTCTTCAACCGCAATAATATTTCCGCCGGTGTTGTTATAAACTTCCATTAGAGACGACAAGCATCCCTCGTTTTTGGCCTTCATCACCATATCTGGTAAAAGAAGAGCAAACGGTTCATCGCCAACGATATCACGGGCACACCACACTGCATGCCCCAGCCCCAATGGCTCCTGTTGCCTGGTAAAACTTGTGCGTCCCGCTTCTGGTTGGTTTTTGGACAATACTTCAAGCATATCGGATTTGTTGCGGCTGGCGAGCATGCCGACCAGTTCGGGTTGCAGATCGAAATGATCCTCAATTACCCCTTTATTACGGCCTGTGACAAAAACGAAATGTTCAATTCCCGCTTCGCGGGCCTCGTTCACGGCATATTGAATGACCGGCATATCTACAACGGTTAACATTTCTTTGGGAACCGCTTTAGAAGCGGGAAGAAAGCGTGTTCCAAGGCCAGCAACGGGAAAAACCGCTTTTCGAACCGGACGCTTTGGGCAACTCGATACCATGTATTTCTCCACCACCCGTCAATACCGGGATAATCGATCTAAATTTCATCATGTTTGCCATGTTTTGGTTACTAAATGAGATTTAGAAAGTCTTCTGCCCCTAATTATGGTAAACGAAGTCTTAACAAGTATCAGTTTGAGTGTGCGTATATCTTCAATTACCAGTATTTGAATAAATGGAATAGGGCCATGTCGTATCGTAAGAATCTAACAAGGTATTTTCTGTCCGGGATAATTGCCGCCGGAACAGCTTTTAGCGTGAGTGTAGAATCCGCATCAGCCGATGCAGGGTTTCGAAAATGGAAATCCGGTTTTTCCACCTATGCAAAACGCAATGGTATCCGGAACTCTACGATACAAAAGGCATTTAAAGGTGTTAATTCCGCCGACCCCGAAGTATTGGAATTGGCGCGCTATCAACCGGAATTTCGTCAAAAGCTATGGATGTATTTTGACAGCCGCGTCAACGAACAAACCATTGAGCGGGGCTTGGAGGAAAAGAAGAACTGGTCCAGGTGGCTCACCCGAATCGAGCGGAAATATGGCGTGAGCGCAAACGTATTGCTGGCTATCTGGTCGATGGAATCCGGCTATGGCGAAGCGATGAAGAAGCCGAAATCACTGCGCAGTGTTGTGCGTTCCCTGGCCACGCTTTCGTATGCAGATCGAAAACGCCGTAAGTTCGCCAATGGGCAACTGGTTGGAGCCCTGAAAATATTGCAATCAGGACGTATCACAACAAATGAACTGCGCGGTTCCTGGGCGGGGGCGATGGGGCACACCCAGTTTATACCAACCAGCTATCTCGCGTATGGACAGGATATAGACGGGAACGGGAAAAAGGACATTTGGAGGTCAATTCCCGATGCATTGGCGACCGCGGCCAATCTTTTAAAACGCAACGGTTGGCGAACAGGACGAACATGGGGTTATGAAGTAAAAGTTTCTCGCCGTGCTGCTAACCAGGCCGGAAAATCAAGAACCATGGCAGCGTGGGCTAAACTGGGTGTTCGGCGCGTGAAGGGCCGTAAATTTCCCCGTAGCGACGAAAAAGGTGTGTTGAAGTTTCCGGCAGGTAAAAATGGCCCAGCTTTTCTGATGCTGAAGAATTTCTTTGTCATAAAACGCTATAATAACTCCGACAAATATGCCCCTGCAGTTGGTCACCTTGCCGATCAGATCAGTGGTTCTGGAGAATTTGTTCAACCAATTCCAAGACCGTTTCGCCGATTAACACAGGAAGAGCGTATCGAACTACAATCTCGATTGGCGAAATTGGGTTTGTATAAGTTTGATATCGATGGGAAGATCGGCGGCGGAACGCGTGCTGCGATCAGGCGCGCTCAAAAGAAATTTGGTGTTAACCCAACTGGGTACGGATCGCCCAAATTTTTGTCTTTGTTGCGTAAACGCAGCTAGTTCAAATTCCCTTACGCATGTTTTTGAGCGTTCTTTTGGGCAGGTGTGGGTGGTAATCACTCAATAGTACGTTGTATTGCGCACCGTTTGTCTAGTAGGTAGTCATAATACAGGGCGGCATGAACAGGGTTTGAAAGAGTAGAGTTTTGCGCAAATTACGCATCGTTTTAGTTCTGTTAGCGCTCTGCGTTGGTCTGTCAGCGTTTAATCCAACGCAGACATCCACCGGCAGTTTTGTTGAGGTGCTGGGGATTAGCCCCGCTTACGCACAGCAAGCCAAAAAGAAAAAGCGACGGGGTCTTTTCAAGATTCTATTTGGTCGAAAGAAAGCGAAGCGAAAAGCCGTCACCAAACGACGCAATAAGCGTCGCGGTAACCGGCGCAGCAGGACACGGCAAGCCAAACGACGTGCGGCAAGCCGGAATCGCCGTACGGCGAACCGCAACCGCAACCGCAGGGTGTCAAACGGGCGCAAAGTGGCTGCATCTACTGTCGTTGTTAAGCAGGAAAATGCAAAAAAAGTTCTTGTTATAGGAGATTTTTTGGCTGGGGGTTTAGCGGACGGGTTGGAAAAAAGACTTGCCGATGTGGGGAGTATCGTAGTTGTCGATAAATCACGGGGCCTGTCAGGGTTTGTTCGCAGTGATGTAATTGACTGGCCAGCACGGCTCAAGCCGTTGATTGAAGAGCATAAGCCTTCTTATGTTGTCGCCATGTTGGGCACAAACGACCGCCAGCAAATTAGAATTGGTGGCAAAAGATATAACAAACGACTTCCCGAATGGGATGTTGAATATGCCAAGCGGGTAACTGCGTTGGGTAATGTATTGAAAGAGAGCGGGCTGCCGTTTTCCTGGGTTGGCCTTCCCCCTGTTCGATTTAAATCGATGAACAAGGATTTTCTATACTTTAATGAGACATACGCAAAAGCGGCGGAAGCTGAAAGCGGAAGTTTTATCGATGTCTGGGACGGATTTGCCGACGCGGATGGTAATTATTCCCGTTCGGGACCGGATGTTAACGGCCAGATTGTGCTGTTGCGGCCCAAGGGTGGAATTAATTTGACGAAAGCCGGTAAGGAACGTTTGGCTTATTATGTTGAAGCCCCCATTTTGAGGGCTTTAGGTGGTCGCGCTGGACCGGCCCTTGCAGGGGCAGATATCGAATTTTCAGAGCCGGAGCTACCCAAACCGGTGGAGTACGATCCAGTAAAAACGGGTAAAACAGTAGTTATCCGGCTGGATGACCCGTCTGCAGATGGTGATCAGGTTCTTGCAGGTGCCACGATTAATGCGTCTATCAGTACTGTTAAACCACCCGTAGTGCCGGTGCTAAATATAGCTTCCCGTCCGGTACGACGTGAAGGGCGGATAGATAATTATATCTGGCCACCAAACTCGAATGGGCTGCCCGAGGCGACAACATCGCCTGTTGCATCTATAGCAAACAGCCCCGGTCGGCCAATTCCTAACGGGGTAAGACCGTTTCGCCCATAAGGGCCTTGTCTACGGCATGGGCGCATTGGCGGCCCTCGCGAATGGCCCAGACCACCAGAGATTGACCGCGACGCATATCCCCCGCGGTCCAGACTTTCTCATGGGTGGTTTTGTACGAAATTACATCGGCCTGTACATTGTCGCGGCCATCCCGCTCAACACCAAGGTCATCCAGCATGCCATCGGTGATCGGTGAGACAAAACCCATGGCCAATAGTGCCAGGTCGGCTTTCAGAACAAACTCCGTGCCTTCAACGGGTTGGAATTTTTCATCGACCCCAATGCAATGGAGTTCTGTCAGTTGACCATCCACCCCTTCAAAACGTTGGGTCATAACGGAAAATTGCCGCTCTGCGCCCTCTTCTTGCGAAGAAGAGGTGCGCATTTTCATCGGCCAGTTTGGCCACGTCAGCATTTTATCTTCTTTGTCCGGTGGTGTGGGCATGATTTCAAGCTGAGTTACACTCAATGCACCCTGCCGTATTGAGGTTCCGATGCAGTCGGAACCTGTATCGCCACCGCCGATGACAACGACATGTTTGCCACTGGCCAGAATGGGTTCGGCGTTGGCATTATCTTCGTGACCGACCCGGCGGTTTTGCTGAGGAAGAAAATCCATGGCAAAATGAACGCCTTTTAGTTCGCGCCCTTCAATTGGCAGGTCGCGGGGTTTTTCCGCACCGCCTGAGAGGATGACAGCATCATGGCCATCGACGATTTCCTGTATCGGCGTGTCAACACCGACATTGATACCTGCGTGAACGGTTACCCCTTCGGCTTCCATCTGTTCGACCCGGCGATCTATGTGGGTTTTTTCCAATTTAAAGTCCGGGATGCCGTAGCGCATCAAGCCACCGACTTTCTGGTGTTTCTCATAAAGGTGAACATCATGGCCGGCCCGCGCCAATTGTTGCGATGCGGCCATGCCTGCTGGGCCTGATCCAATCACGGCCACTTTCTTTCCGGTATTGCGGGTTGGCACTTGTGGTGTGATCCAGCCGTTTTCCCAGGCTTTATCAACGATGGCGCATTCGATGGATTTAATCGTCACCGGACTGTCGGTGATGTTCAGCGTGCACGATGCTTCGCATGGCGCGGGGCAGATACGGCCCGTAAATTCGGGAAAATTATTGGTTGAATGGAGATTGCGGGACGCTTCTTCCCATTCATCACGGTAAACCAGATCGTTCCAATCAGGAATTTGATTATTAACCGGGCAACCTTTCAGGCCTTTGACGTCGTGACAAAAAGGAATGCCGCAATCCATGCAACGGCTGGCCTGGTCGCGCACCGTTTGTTCCGGTAGTGGAATTACAAATTCCCTGTAGTTGCGAGTGCGATCAGACGCAGGCCGATATTTTCGGTCCTGACGGTCGATCTCCATAAATCCCGTTACTTTTCCCATAACTCTCTCCTCGAACGGTTCTTTGCCGCTCCTGTCTATTCCTGAACCCGATGGTTCGATTTATTCTGCTGCAACACCCGCCGCCATTTGGGCGGCTTCGATTTCGGCCAATGCGCGGCGGTATTCTGTTGGCATGACCTTTACGAATTTGGGGCGGTAATTTTCCCAATTGTCGAGGATCTCTGCCGCTCTAACTGATCCCGTGTATTGTTGGTGGTTTTCAATCAGTTGGCGCAAACGTTCGTCATCATGGCGTGTCATGTCCGAAGACACATCAACACGTCCGTGGTGTTCAATATCACCACCGTGATGGTGTTCTGATTCCATCAGGTCATCCTCTTCGGGAACAGGTTCCAGTTCCACCATCGCGAGGTTACAGCGTTTAGCAAATGTGCTGTCTTCGTCGAGCACATAGGCGATGCCGCCGGACATGCCTGCTGCAAAATTGCGCCCGGTATGACCGAGTACAGCGACCACACCGCCGGTCATATATTCGCAACCGTGGTCGCCAACACCTTCAACCACTGCGATGGCACCGGAATTTCGAACCGCAAACCGTTCGCCTGCCACACCACTGAAATAACATTCCCCTTCAATGGCGCCATAGAGCACAGTGTTGCCTGCAATTATGGAGCTTGCCGCTTCAATCTGTTTGGCTTCTTTGGGCGGATAGACGATCAGCTTGCCGCCTGAAAGACCCTTGCCTACGTAATCATTGGCTTCTCCTTCCACTTCCAGCGTAACGCCACGGGTGACCCATGCGCCGAATGCTTGTCCGGTCGTGCCATTCAGTTTGAAATGAATTGTGTCGTCTGGCAGGCCCGCATGGCCAAAGCGTTTTGCAACTTCTCCTGACAACATAGCCCCAGCGGAACGGTTGACATTATTAATGTCGAGTTCAACTTTGACAGCTTCACGGTTTTCCAAGGCCGGTTTTGCCAGCTCGATGAATTTGCGATCCAGAATATCATCAATGTGATGCACCTGCGTCTCGCAATGGAAAATCGGCACGTCATCACCCATTTGTGGGTCGTAAAAGAGCTTTGAGAAATCAAGACCATTGGCTTTCCAGTGGTCGACTGCGCGATCTCGGTCAAGAACGTCCAGTTGTCCGACCATTTCATCGACCGTTGCAAAACCAAGTTCCGCCATCAGTTCGCGAACTTCTTCGGCAACGAAGAAGAAGTAATTGATCACATGCTCAGGTTGCCCTGTGAAACGTTTGCGGAGTACAGGGTCCTGGGTAGCAACACCAACGGGGCATGTGTTGAGATGGCATTTGCGCATCATGATACAGCCGGATGCGATCAGTGGCGCCGTGGCAAAACCGAATTCATCTGCACCCAAAAGTGCGCCTACTACAACGTCGCGTCCGGTGCGCAATCCACCATCAACCTGAACAGCAATGCGGGACCGCAGTTTGTTTTTCAGTAAGGTCTGATGAGTTTCAGCGAGGCCCATTTCCCAGGGCGAGCCCGCGTGTTTGATCGACGTTAGCGGACTGGCCCCGGTTCCGCCTTCCATGCCGGAAATTGTTACGTGGTCCGCACGGGCTTTTGCGACGCCTGCCGCCACCGTTCCAACACCCACTTCCGAGACGAGTTTCACAGAAATATCGGCGGCGGAATTGACGTTTTTCAAATCGTAAATCAGCTGTGCCAGATCTTCAATGGAGTAAATATCATGGTGCGGTGGCGGGGAAATAAGCCCAACCCCTTGCGTCGAATGGCGCACTTTAGCGATTACCGCGTCAACCTTGTGACCTGGTAATTGACCGCCCTCGCCGGGCTTTGCGCCCTGCGCCATTTTGATCTGAATCATATCGGCATTGACCAGATATTCCGTTGTGACACCAAAGCGACCAGACGCCACCTGCTTGATGGCCGAGCGTTTGCTGTCGCCATTTTTCATCGGCGTAAAGCGTTCGATTTCTTCACCACCTTCACCAGTATTCGAACGCCCGCCAATACGGTTCATGGCGATGGCGAGATTCTCATGGGCCTCGGCGGAAATCGATCCGTAGGACATGGCCCCGGTGGAGAACCGCTTGACGATGTCAGCAGCGGGCTCAACCTTGTCGAGATCAATCGGTTTACGTCCGGTCTCATCTGCCGGGCGCAGGCGAAAAAGACCGCGAATGGTCAGCAGGCGTTCCTGATTGTCATTGATAGATTTTGCAAAAGCGCGATAACTGTCCTGACTGTTGCCGCGGACCGCATGTTGCAGATTGGTGACTTCGTCTGACGTCCATGCATGGTTCTCACCACGCTGGCGCAATGCATAATCTCCGCCGACATCAAGGGCATGGCGCAGAACCGGCACATCGCCATAGGCAGCGCGATGACGTTCGAAAGTTTCCTTGGCGACTTCGGCAAGTCCGATGCCTTCAATTGTCGTGGCGGTGCCGCGGAAATATTCCTCGATAAAGGGTGTCGACAGGCCAACCGCATCAAAAATCTGCGCGCCGCAATAGGATTGATAGGTCGAAATTCCCATTTTCGACATGACTTTCAACAAACCCTTATTGATGGACTTTATGAAGCGCTGGATAACTTCGCGTTCGTCCACTTCCTTGGGGAAATAATGATTGGCATGCATTTCAGCCAAGGTTTCGAAAGCCAGATAAGGGTTGATAGCTTCCGCGCCATACCCGGCCAGAACCGCAAAATGATGCACTTCACGAGGTTCTGCCGATTCAACCACCAGACCAACCGATGTGCGCAGGCCTTTGCGAATGAGATGGTGGTGCACTGCCGCTGTCGCCAGCAAGGCCGGGGCGGCAACGCGGGACGCGCTGAACTGGCGGTCTGACAGGATGATGATATTATCACCACCTTTCACCGCCTTCTCAGCCCGTTCGCAAAGACGGTCGAGACAGGCTTTCAGACCTTGAGGACCGTGGTCCACATTATATGTCGTATCGAGCACACGGGAGACAAATTGATTGTCGCCTATATCGCTGATGTCGCGAATTTTCTGCAGGTCGGAATTGCGCAAAATCGGCTGGCGGACTTCAAGGCGTTTTTCCGTAGACTGATGTTCATGGTCGAACAGGTTGGGGCGCGGGCCAATGAAGGAAATCAGGCTCATGACCGATTCTTCGCGGATCGGATCAATCGGCGGATTGGTCACTTGCGCAAAATTCTGTTTGAAATAGGTGTAGAGCAGTTTTGTCTTGTTCGACATGGCCGAGATTGGTGTATCGGTTCCCATGGAACCAAGCGCTTCCTGCCCGGTTGTCGCCATCGGAGTCAGCAGGATTTTCTTATCTTCCTGCGTATAACCAAACGCCTGTTGCCCATCGAGCAGGTCCTGACCCGTATATTTGCGCGGGGACGATTTATTGCCTTTCAGTTCTTCGAGAACGATCTGCGTATCATCAAGCCATTTGTCATAAGGGTTGGCGGTGGAAAGCTGTTTCTTGATTTCCTCGTCGGAAATGATCGCCCCTTTTTCCAGGTCAATCAGCAACATTTTGCCAGGTTGTAACCGCCATTTGGTAACAACCTTGCTTTCGTCAAAAGGCAATGTGCCAGCCTCGGAAGCCAATACCACAGTGTCGTCGTCAAGAACGAAATAACGGGCGGGGCGCAGGCCGTTTCTGTCCAGTGTCGCACCAATCTGGCGTCCGTCGGTAAAGGCCACAGCGGCGGGGCCGTCCCAGGGTTCCATCATCGCCGCATGATATGCGTAAAAAGAGCGGCGTTCTTCATCCATCAGTGGATTACCGGCCCAGGCTTCCGGGATGAGCATCATCATGGCGTGAGGCAAGGAGTAGCCCCCCTGATAAAGAAGCTCCAAAGCATTATCAAAACAAGCCGTGTCCGATTGGCCTTCAGCGGAGATTGGCCAGAGTTTTTGAATGTCTTCGCCAAATTCAGGTGACGCCAAAGTTTCCTGCCTGGCCGCCATCCAATTGTTGTTGCCGCGTACCGTGTTGATCTCACCGTTGTGGGCAACCATGCGGTAAGGGTGAGCCAGCTTCCACGATGGAAAAGTATTCGTCGAGAAGCGTTGATGAACCATGGCAAGGGCCGATTCAAACCGCTCATCACGCAAGTCGGCGTAATATGGTCCGAGCTGGTCTGCGAGAAACATGCCTTTGTAGATGACGGTGCGTGACGACATGGACACGGCATAAAAATCGGAAGAATCGATGGATTCAGCTGCCGCGGTGTTGGAGATCACCCGGCGTAATATATAAAGTTTACGCTCGTATTCGTCGTCGCTCAGACCGTCCGGGCGGGCGAGGAAACCCTGCCAGTGGGCGGGTTCCGCCGCCATAATTTCCGGGTCTTGCGAAAGCCTGGCGTTGTCCACCGGGACTTCGCGCCAGCCGAGAAACGTGTGGCCTTCTGCATACGTTGCGTCTTCGATTATTTTCTTCAGTTTCCCCTGTAACGCTTCATCGTGAGGCATGAAGAAGAATCCAAGGCCGTATTGGCCTTCTCCGGGCAGTTCAAAACCCGATATTTCTTCGGCAAAAAACTTGTGGGGAATCTGCACCAGCATGCCAGCGCCATCACCCATCAGCGGGTCGGCACCGGTTGCACCGCGATGCTCTAGGTTTTCGAGAATACGGATGCCGTCCTGGATGATTTTATGGGATTTTTGACCCTTCATATTGGCGATAAAGCCGAGGCCACAGGCGTCGTGCTCGTTACGGGGATCATACAGGCCACCTGCCGAGCTGCGGTCGGTTTTGCCCTGTTTTGAAGATGTCAGCGTCTGTTCTGCTGCGGATGAGGGTAACCCATCAAACAGATTATGCGTGTTTTTCATCTTCATTCTCCTGTCTGCGCTCATCTGAGACACGATGAACACATTTCTTCTCTTCGCTATACGGCTGTTATCACCGGTGGCTATTTGCATTTCCGACACTTTGGCCGGGTTGAAATGGCACAAGCGGACCGGCACATCATCTGGAGTGATTGTGCGACTGCGAATTCGGCGTGCGTTGCCTGCTTTGCCTGATTTCGCTGGCATTGTCTGGGTAACCTACCCGCTCAATGGGAAAATTCCTAGACGAGAACAGTTTAATTGACAAGTAGGTAAGCGACACTGTCCTATCGTTATGGGTGTTAAAACCGTTTGATTTGGACCGTCGCAAAAGAAAACCGGCACAAGGGATTAGCCCCTGCGCCGGTTGAATCGTCTATCGTGGTAAAATCCGGGAATGTTACCCTTTCTTTTTACCTTCGATCTGCTTTGGTTTGGCCGTTTTTTTGATGATATTGATCTTACGAGCCTTCATGGCTTCGGGAATTTCCCGCACCAGGTCAATGTGCAACAGGCCGTTTTCCAGATGGGCGGTTCGCACTTCCACATGGTCGGCGAGTTGAAAACGGCGCTCGAAATTGCGTGAAGCAATGCCACGGAACAGCATTTCGCCACCGTTTTCTTCATCTGTTTTCTGATTCCCCTTCACGAGAAGGGTGTTTTCCTTGGCCTCAATATCCAGGTCACTTTCAGAAAACCCGGCGATTGCCATTGAAATTCGGTAGGTGTTCTCGCCGGTACGTTCAATATTGTACGGCGGATAGGATGGAGGGGATTGTTCGGGCTGACCCATTGAATCCAACAGGTTGAAAAGTCTGTCAAAACCGACTGTTGAACGGTAAAGCGGGCTAAAGTCTACATGTCTCATATTACGATCCTCATTTGAGCGATTGTGGTTTTTAACTTGATGAGCACCCCCAATGGCGGGTGATCTGTTGGTTGCGGAACTTGCGTCTCCGCTGTTTGGATATGGGCATTGCGGGACTTTGTTCAAGGTTTTTGGCATGAGTGTGCGCTTTAACCTTGAGGGTTACGTCTCAAGACAGTAGCACCAAGCGATGGAACAGCCGCAAACAACCCCCCAACAACGCCTTTTTTCAATAAAGGATAATCCTGCTCCGCCTGACAGTGTTGTTGGTCAGGTTAATACACCAGATGGGGTTAAGCTTCGGTTTGCACGATGGAAAACAACCAATTCGCCGTCCAAAGGCACAATTATCGTGCTTCACGGGCGCAGTGAGAACATCGAAAAATATTTTGAAATCATTACGGACCTTCGCGATCGCGGGTTCGACGTCTTGACCTTTGACTGGCGCGGGCAGGGGGGCTCTGACCGGCAGTTGAGGGACCCGATGAAAGGACATGTGGAGAATTTTGACCAATATCTCGTTGACTTGGATACAATTTTGACGGAAGTTGCGCTGCCGGATTGCAAGCCGCCTCATTTTATTCTGGCTCATTCCACGGGAGGGCTCGTTGCCTTGCTTGGGGCGCCCGCATTGACCAATCGTATCCACCGTATGGTTCTGTGCTCACCGCTGTTGGGGTTGAATAAAATCCCGCTCAAACAGTCGACGCTGCAACGCCTTCTTGGTGTGTTGACTTTTTTTGGATTGGGGCGATTTTACCTGCGCGGACGCAACACAAAGCCTCGCAAAAAATTTGCGAGCAATAAATTGACCAGCGACCGGGTTCGATTTGAGCGTAGTAGAAATCTGGTGGATAAACATCCACATATTGATGTTGGTGGGCCGACCATTGGCTGGGTTTTTGCAGCCTGTCGTGCAATGCAAAAAGTTCGTTCATCCGGCTATGCCAATGAAATCTCGGTGCCGACCTTACTCATTGCCGCCGGGGGCGACAGTATTGTTTCACCATCTGTGACGGAGAATTTTGGCAAACGAATGCGCGCAGGATCATTTCTGACAATAAACGGCGCACGCCACGAAATTCTGCAGGAACGTGATGAAATCCGTGAACAGCTGCTGGCGGCGTTCGATGCCTTCGTGCCAGGGGCGGAAGGGTGAGTGAAATAGTTGGTATCAGGTATTTTTGAGCTGAATTAGATCAATTCTACCCTTTATTTGCGTGGGCGAACTAACAAAATTCGCACCGTAAATGCGAACCAGCCTAAAGCATTGATTTTGTAGGTTTCTGGCCGTTGGTGCAAACGTTACGGGTTATGCACCACAGCTGCGTTTTACACTTCCCTAGGATAGTGTAAAATTTGGAGCTTGTACCGGTTGGAAAAATCGATCAGTGGCCAGCTAACTCGTACCGGCGAATTTACAGTCTAGGGAATAGTGTTAAATCAGCCCGTCGCCAATGTCGGCTGAGCGGACCTTTCACCAATTTTGGTGTCGACTAGTATTCAACGAGCGACAAACC
Organism: uncultured Rhizobiaceae bacterium; assembly: GCA_951813045.1. Taxonomy (GTDB): domain Bacteria; phylum Pseudomonadota; class Alphaproteobacteria; order Rhizobiales; family Rhizobiaceae; genus Pseudahrensia. The sequence goes on along the minus strand of CATOTF010000002.1, from coordinate 2,894,733 downwards.
GCTGGGCGGCGCGAAGTGTCACAAGCGGAAATTCACGGAGTTGATCTTGATGGATTGGTCTATCTAAATGCCCACCTGTAAATGTGTTGCAGCCAGAAAAGTGCGAAATCGAAGCTTGGTGTATTTTTTAATTGGTGTTGGAACTCAACCACACGCTAGTAAAGTGGTTTTTTCGCGTAGTCTTTTTGCTACAAACTTTGAAAACGTAGAAATCTTTGCAGACCTTCGAACATCCGGATGCACTAAAACCCACAAGGACGTCTCCATCTCTTTGATGGCTGGGAGCACCCTTTGAAGGTTTTTGCTTTGGTCACCAATACAGCAGGGTAGCACCCCAATGCCCCCCATTTGAATACAAGATCGCATCCCCGGAAAAGTGTCGGCGGTGATCTTGATCGATTTTGCAGGGATATTGTGATCCAGCCATTTGGTTACCGGTGACCCGGAGTTTGACCCACCGGTTCCAACCCAGGGGAGAAATTTAAGATCATCAATTGTTGGGTGCGGGGAGAGGTTTCGAATGGTTGAGTTGGCGCCAAAGATTGCGAAGGATACCGCTGAGACCCGTTGCCCGATCAGGTGCTCGGGAGGGCTGGTGGATGCCCGAATAGCCACGTCCACATCACGTCGGGTTAGGCTCAGCCGTTCGTTCGTGACTGTTATACTGATATCGATCTTGGGGTTCTCTTCGCTAAAATTGACGATGATATCCGACAGAACAGATTCAAGAAATGTATCGGTTGTTGTCACGGATAGCTGCCCCTCAAGCCGCAGGTCTTGCCCCGCAATACCCAAGTCAACGATTGAGATACTCTCCTGCATCTCTCGCGCTGTCTTGAGGATTGCTTCACATTCAAGCGTAGGTGTGTATCCGGTTGGAAGCCTGTCGAATAATCGAATACCGCGATCCTTCTCAAATTTGGAAATTCGTCGTAACACCGTACTACCGTTAACACCCAGCCTCTTGGCAGCCGCCACCGCAGAACCGGAGTCCGCGACTGCGATAGCATATCTAAAAATATCCCAATCCATGCTCTGCATAATTGCATAGGATGACTGCAAACTTCGATGTTGTCGAGCAAAAACGCAGGACGTACCCTCTTACTTGGCTGATTAGGGATGATCAACTTATACAATGACAATTTCGGTTGAAGGAGAGATTATGAAAAGAATTCTTATATATAGTGTCTTGGTGGCAGCATTTTCCACTATACCTGTGTTTGCAGCTGAAGATCCGATTGCGACCCGTAAAGCCATTATGAAAAACGTCGGTGCAGCTGCAAAAGCGGGCGGGGCGATGGTTAAAGGTGAGGCTGAGTTCAACGCAGTTACTGCTGAGTTAGCCTTGCGTGTCATGAATGCGGCATCACTTGGTGTCGGCGAACTGTTTCCAAAGGGCAGCGAAACGGGTGGCAAGACCACAGCGTCACCGAAGCTTTGGGAAGATCGTGCCGGGTTCGATAAGGCAATGGCGAAGTTTCAAACGGACACTGCAGCAGGCATTGCGTCAAAGCCAGCTGATCTCGCAGCGTTCAAAGTCGCCTTCGGCACGGCGACTGCAAACTGCGGCGCTTGTCACAAGGCTTATCGCGTGAAAAAGGAATAGCCAAAAACTTGTTTCGAAGCTTATTCCTCCTGTTACTGGCCAGCGGCACATTGGCGGGTGCTGCTGGTTGGGTTCTGAGTGCGCCACAAACTACACAACAAGAGACACTTGCCGCAATGCCAGAGGGAGACACTGGACGCGGCGAACAGGTATTTTATGCCAGCGGATGTGATTCCTGTCATGCGGGCGAAAAAGCGCAAGGTGAGGCGAAGAAAAACCTTGGTGGTGGCAAAAAATTCAAGACGACTTTTGGAACATTTATAGCACCCAATATCTCAACTCATCGGGAATATGGCCTGGGCGCTTGGTCACTTGGTGACTTCACAAATGCTGTAAGGCGAGGTGTTAGCCCCGATGGATCCCATTATTATCCTGCATTTCCGTACACGTCCTATGTTAAAATGACGGATGGAGATATCTCGGATTTATGGGCTTACATGAAAACGCTTCCGTCGGTTGACAAGCCAACTATCCCACATGAAGTCTCATTTCCGTTCAATATTCGGCGTGGACTAGGCATTTGGAAGCTCTTGTATCTAAATGAAGATTTCGTGGTCGACGTGCCGAAGGATAATGCTGTTCTGCAAAAGGGGCGATATCTCGCAGAGGCGCTTGGGCATTGCGGCGAGTGCCATACACCGCGCAATGCAATCGGTGGTGCGGATGTAACCAAATGGTTGGCAGGTGGGGTTGCTCCACAAGGGAATGAAAAGATTCCAAACATTTCGCCCCATGCTAACGGAATTGGTGGATGGAGTACTTCTGATATCGCCTATGCGTTGGAAACCGGTTTTACCCCGGAATTCGATTCATTCGGTTCTACGATGGCCGATGTTGTCGAGAACACATCGAAATTGACTGATTCCGACCGCAAGGCAATTGCTGCCTATCTGAAATTCATTCCCCCAAGGGGCCGTTAAAACCCACGTTTTGTACTCGGCTCGATCAACTGTACCCGCGAACTGATTTCGATGCTGGCCAAATTTACCTCGCGAAGCCAATTAGGATTCGTAACTCGAACTGAAAATCAATCGAGATTATAAGACCAATAACAAAGATCTCCTTTGGGCTGATTTTGATGAAAAAGTCGGCCTTAAAGTAATCACCATTGGCTGATTCAGTTTACCCATTGATTTGGGAGATTGATGCGATGCTGGGACCACGCCAGGAATTTCAATCGGCTTTGTTTTACGAGTTCAATCTCGAAGACCACGTGCCTGATGATCATCTATTGCGGTCAATTGACCGGTTTGTTGATCTTGGCGATATGCGGTCGCACCTGCGCCCATTTTACAGCGACATTGGCCGCCCTTCGGTTGATCCTGAACTGATGATCCGCATGTTGCTGGTCGGATACATCATGGGCATCCGATCTGAGCGACGGTTGTGCGATGAGGTCCATGTGAATCTTGCCTACAGATGGTTCTGCCGTCTTGATCTAGGCGACCCCGTGCCTGATCAATCGACCTTTTCCAAGAACCGCCATGGCCGGTTTCGAGAGAGCGATCTGTTCCGGCAATTGTTTGAGAGCGTTGTTACTCGTTGCATTGCTGAAGGTTTAGTTGGTGGAGAGGTGTTTGCGACTGATGCCAGCATTATTCGGGCAGATGCCAACAAGCAGAAATCGACACCAAAGGAGGAATGGGACGCATCATCACTCGATCCAGCAACTGTGCCTCGGGCTGTGAAGGAATATCTAGAGGTGCTGGATGACGCAGCATTCGGTGCCGCCAGTGAGGTCGAACCTAAGTTCACTTCACGTTCTGACCCTGCTTCCCAATGGACCGGTGCGCTCAAGGGCCCAGCTTTCTTCGCTTACTCAGACAATTACCTGATCGACACAGATCACGCGATTATCGTGGATGTGGAAGCCAGCCGTTCAATTAGACAGGCCGAGGTTGGTTCTACACGCACCATGATCGTACGAACGCGGGAAACGTTTGACCTCTACCCCGAGATACTGGTCGCCGACACAGCTTATGGTTCCGCAGAAAACCTCAACTGGTTGGTCAACAAAGAAGGTATCCTGCCGCATATTCCAATCATCGATAAGTCGCGACGCAAGGACGGCACTTTTGAGAAAAGCGAGTTTGTCTACGACCACGAAAAGGACGCTTATATTTGTCCGATCGGATTACCGCTGCGTCCAACCCAACGGGCTTACCGGAATCGAAAATCTCCTGTAGCGGCGGACAATACGATCCGTTACCGCGCCAGCAAATATGATTGCCAGGAATGCCTGCTGAAGAAATATTGCTGCCCCAACCAACCCGTCCGCAATGTCGGCCGCCACATTTATGAAGGTGCTCGTGATTTGGCCCGCGAGCTCTCGCTGACCGACGCTTATGTCGATTCACAACGACGGCGAAAAAAGGTCGAAATGCTGTTTGCCCACCTCAAACGCATCATGAAACTCGACCGACTGCGCCTGCGGGGACCAAACGGAGCCAAAGATGAATTCCTTCTCGCAGCAACAGCACAAAACTTCAGAAAACTAGCCAAGTTGATCCCGCAACCGGTGTGAAACCGGATCGGGAGACGCTCGATCAAACTCCAAAGCCGACTAAAACAAAGCCTTTTTCATCAAAATCGGCTCAATGCGGCCATTTAACGGAATTACCAATAGTGTTAAATGGCGAGGGTTCCAAATATTCAACTACGCGTCATCGCTATTTAGCACCGCCATCGCCCGTGCGTGTAATTCCGCATTTCCAGCGGCCAGGATTTGTCCGCCTTTGGACGCATCGCCGCCTTGCCAGTTGGTCACCAGTCCGCCGGCATTTTCGATGATGGGGATTAGGGCGGCGATATCATAGATATTGAGCCCGGTTTCAATCACGAGATCAATGTGTCCGGCAGCCAGCAGGCAATAGGCATAACAGTCACAACCATATCGAGCCAACTTGACCTGTTTCTCGACATCAAAATACCGTTCGTCCACACTGTTATGTAACAGTTGCGGCGATGTGGTCATCAATGTTGCTTGTTCAAGGCAGGCGGTGTTGCGGGTTTTCAGCGGGGAGGCGCCATTGCCTCCGCGAAATAACTGACATTCACCATTTACCGCGAGATATCGTTCTCCGGTGAACGGTTGGTCCATGACGCCAGCTATGGGTTTTCCATCGTGGTACAGACCGACGAGTGTTCCCCAGACCGGCACACCTGAAATGAATGCCCGTGTTCCATCAATAGGGTCAATTATCCATTGATAAGGCGCATCTGGTAGTGTGTTGTCATATTCTTCACCAATCACGCCGTGGGTTGGGAATTCGCTGTTGATTTGCGCGCGAATGGCCCGTTCAGCTTCTTTGTCCGCCTCGGTTACCGGGTCAAAATCCTGTTCCAGTTTATTGACGACGCTAATGTCAGCGCGAAACCGGGGCAGCGTTTCGCGTGCAGCCACTTCGCACAGATGATGAAAGAAAACGGTCTGGTTTTCGGGAGAAATATTGGTCATGGGAGAATGGGTTTCTATTCGGCGGCGTCAGAAATTGCAGAAAACCTAGTATCGGGTAGGCTCACCAGGTAGGCAATCACACTCCGAATATCTTCCGCAAGTCGATGGAATCCGGCGGATGGTTCATAGGTTTGCTCATTGAGGTAAAGCCCCCTGTTGATCTCAATCTGCACCGCGTGAAGCCCACGCAGAGGGCGACCATAATGTTCGGTAATAAACCCACCGGCATAGGGTTTGTTGCGGGTAACGCTGTAGCCCAGGTCAGAAAACCTTCGGACAATCTCCCGGCTAATTTCACCGGCACAGGATGTGCCGTATCGGTCACCAACAATAATGTCGGGCCGGGAACGCCCCTGACCTTTGAAACCGGATGATGGCATGGAATGACAATCCACCAGAACCGCGTGGCCAAATTTTACAGCCGATTGTGCCATCAACCGGCGTAATGCTTCGTGGTAAGGGCGATAAATGGTCTCGATCCGATTAAGCGCTTCGTTTAATGACGGTTTGCGGGCGTAAATCGGCAGGTTCTCTGCAACCAGGCGTGGGATTGTTCCCAGTCCACCGGTAACCCGCATTGACTGGGTGTTGGCGTGACCCGGCAGGCGCTCCCCGAACAGTTTGGGGTCGAGTTCATAAGGTTCGCGGTTAACATCCAGCCAGGCCCGGGGAAATTGTGCGGCCAGCAAGGGGGCACCAATTTCCACAGCGCTGCTAAACAAACGGTCGACCAACACGTCTTCAGACCGTCTGATATCATGGTGCGAAAGGGCTGATGCGTCCATCAGCGAATTTGGATAAATACAACCGCTATGGGGGGAACTAAAAACATAGGGAATCCGCTGTTCGGCAGGTGCAAACAGACGAAATGGCGGATTGTTTTCCTCTTTAAATTCCAAGGGAGTCACGGTTTTATGCCCATTATTCCAGACTGAGTCATCCTGTCATTTCAAGTGGGGTGTGTCCATATCGTTAAATCAGCTTAATTTCAAACTAATCTGCAAGATGTTTAGGCGATATTTACGTTGTTGTTGTGTGAATGGGCCAACAACACATCAAGTTGGCGAGATTTCGGCCTGGCTAGGCAAGGTCGATGTTGGGGCGATACGAGTAGGAATGGGACAAGTATGAATAAGATCCTTTTGGCAGAAGACGACAATGATATGCGGCGGTTCCTCGCCAAGGCACTTGCAAATGCCGGTTATGAGGTCATCTCCTACGACAATGGCGCCAGCGCCTACGAGCGGTTGCGGGAAGAACCGTTTACACTGTTGCTCACCGATATTGTGATGCCGGAAATGGACGGTATTGAGCTTGCGCGTCGGGCGACAGAACTTGACCCAGATCTCAAAGTCATGTTCATCACGGGTTTTGCTGCAGTCGCGCTTAACCCGGAATCAGAAGCACCGAAGGATGCTAAAGTCTTGTCCAAACCTTTCCACTTGCGCGACCTGGTCAACGAAGTTGAAAAAATGCTGGCTGCCTGACCAGTTAGTACTATATAAGCGGTAAGTTCAAGTGATTAGGCTCGATTTACACCGAGGTAGGTTGCTCGGTGATCCCGCTCTTTCCGGGGATCAGCAAGGCATCGGTTCACAGTATATTCCAATTGATTAGCAGATTTTATTGATCGACTTCAATTGTTGACAGTAAGTTCGCATCTTGCTTCTTCGTTTTCTGTAATCGATTTTTCGAGAACTTTATGGTGTCTTTGCATTGGAAATACCGCCCGCTGCATAATGGAATGGTGGCGTGCTTTATCCAGGTTTAATTCGGAAAATTCGGCGGTTGACGGCAACCATCATTTTGTGGTGTATCCGCCAGTGAAAAGGGAGTATTCCTTTTCATCCCGAACGCCGCCTCCGGGTGGAACCGTTCATAAGACGGGCGATTAGCTCAGCGGGAGAGCACTACATTGACATTGTAGGGGTCGGCAGTTCAATCCTGCCATCGCCCACCATTAAAAACAAAGACTTAACGGTGATTTTTCTTAATTAAAATATTTGGCACTGGTTCAATTGAACCAGTATCGAGGTTTAGAACGTCTGCAGCGGCCTGCATATGGCTTGGTGCGAACCTCGCATAGACCTGTTCCGTTATCCTGCTGTTGCTGTGACCCAGATACTGGGCAATCATCGCCATGCTGATCCCTTCGCTTGCCATCCACACGGCGGCGCTGTGACGGAAAACGTGGGCGGTTACCCCTTTGATGCCTGCGCGCTTTGCCGTTGTCGCAAGGGATCGCTTTACGCTCGACAGTGGTTTTCCTGACCACTCAATGACATGATCGGTCAACGCACCTCTTTTAGATTCAACCAGGCTGGCCTTTATTGTCTGATTCATGGGAACGCTTGCGCGACCTTTGCGCCCTGTAGAACCGCTGGTGGCTAGGTGAATGGTATTCTGTTCAAAATCTACCCTGTCCCAAGTCAATTCGAGAAGAGCTTCCTTGCGTCCGCCGGTCGCTATCGCCAGCAATATGAACAGGCGGGTGTGCGGGTTGATTGCACAGTTCTTTAAGCGCGTGACCTCCTCGCGGGTGAGCCAGCGGTCTTTAGCTGCTGGTTTTGCCGGCCGTTCAATGTAAAAGGCTCTGTCTATCCGTCCCCGCTTAACGGCCCATGACAGGACCGTCCTCAAGTGACTTAGTTCAGTCCAGATTGTATTGTCCATCCGTCCCATGTCGCGGCGCATGGTGATGTAATTTCTGGACTTACTGAGGTGGATGGATTGGGGATCGAGGTCTGCAAATGTTTCCTGCAGGGCTTTGAATGTATATTGCATTTGCTCAACGATGCGTTTGTGCTTGTTTTCCTCACAATACGCTTGCCACAGTTCCTTTACCGTGTGGCCCTGACGCTTTTCAATTTGCTGATTCAGGCGATCGATGAGGCGTTGAGCCTCTAATTTATCAGTCGTTCCAAGCGAAGGTCGTTCGCGCTTTCCATTGACGTAGCGGAGTCCTGCGTATTTTCCCCTGTATCGGGTGAGACGATATTCTGACACTGGTACTGTTCCGCCGCTTCTTTGGTTACTCGGAGTAATTTGCCGCCAAGCTTGAAGGCTTGCAACTGACCGCTGTTGATAAGGTTGCGAATATGGCGTTCGCTGCATTCCCACTCAAGCGCGAGTGATGCTGGGGTGTGGACGCTGGGCATCGGCTAAGTTACCTCCTCGTTTGATTTTCTGATTGCGAAAGGCGGGTAATTCTTCGGATGGCAAATAGTGTGATACTGATCTCTCTTGTCTGCAAACAGACGTAATTGAGGGACCCTTTAAAAAAGCTTCTCGAATTCAATTCTGGTTATGTGAGTTTTTGGCTTGCAGCCTCGGTGGGTGTGGCAGAAAAATTCTACGAATTCGCCGGGTTCCATTTCCGGGAAACCCTCTTTGATGCAATCGTCTTGCTGGATATGGTTGAGCGGCTCACGAACTACAGATTTAACCTGTATCAAACCATAGCGGTTTAGCTTTCCACCCTTGCCCAGCCCTTGGCATTTTTCACACGCCATAAGTTGGTCGCCAGCCTTCAAAAACTTCCACCCAATTCGGCGGGTGACAGTTTTGCTTCCATCGAGAAGCTGCTTAGTCGTCAACATGAATGATATATTTCTGGGCATTACAATGCTCCATCTCTTTCCCAAACCTTGAATTCGCCGTTGAGCTTTAGCCAGCGGTGGTGGGCGTTGAGGTCTTTTCGCGTGTCTATTTCCAGGGTCGCGCATAAATGCTCGGCTGCGGCTGTTTTGATGGCCTTGACGTCTTCGGGTGGTTGGAAACCATGGATATGCGTCAGGAATTTTCGAAAACTGGCGCTGTTGCAGGCGATGGAGGCGTGGGTGGTGTAATCCTTCACCTTGTCGACAACCGGGGCATCCACTGCGCCAAGGGCAATTTGCAGGCGGCGGACTTCGCCAAATGTCTGGTTCAACAGGTCGAGCAGGAAAGCGATATCACCGTGGGCGCAGGCCAGCATGTTAAAATCGGCCGCATTGTGATCGGTTTCAAACAGGCAAAGAGGCATGAGTTCCGATTTAGCGCTTCTCGCAGATTGTAGCTCCATGCGCCCGGCAACGGGCTCAAAATTCCACGACGGGCTGGCCGCCTCGTGGCGGTCTTTGATCGCGGCAAATTCGCGGGCGCGACGGGTCTTGTTCATCGCGTGGGCTCCATGCTTTTATGGAGTTCGATATACAGGTCCGAGGTTTCCTGCTCAGCAGCATCCAGTGCCTTTTCGCCAAGGCGTAGTTTTGTGTTCATACACGCGACGATGGCGGCAATTTCCGGGGCGCGGGGTTTTTCTATGATCATGCGCTCATCGCCTTTTTGGCTGGCTCCGGAAGGCAGTTGAGTTCGCTTAAAAACTCGGCCTTTTGCATGGGGGTGAATTCGACCTGATCGAGTTCCTTCCATGCAAAATAGTAATCCCCTTCATTGCGTAGTGCCTGGCTGGCAAGAGATTCAAGGATCATGATTTCATAATCGTCGAGCTTGGGATAACGGGCGGCAAGGCCGGTTTTTTCCGGTGGCTGGCGTTTTGGTGGCGCGGGCACGTTTTGCGGCGTGGTGAGCTGAAAAGGCGGGCGCTTAATCATTTTCATCTCCGCGCGGAGGGTGAACAATGTCGCCATCAGCATCCATTAAGGGGTGGTCTGGCCAACCGTTTATTTTGATGTTTCTGGAGCGCAGGTGACGGTTATACGCTTTGATAAAGAAACTGAAAGGAATAGCGATGACCCATGGGATGACCCAAATGCCCAACGCCAGACACCATGTTAAAAACGGTTGTGCGGTTGCGAATGCGTAGAACTCTGTCATCACATAGCCTTTTGAATGACGTCGCCGGAAACCGGACCGGTAAGATGCGGCGCTTGGTTTCCGGCGGGTGCGCAGGCCAGTAGGGAGGGAGAAAGGCCTAAGCCTCCTAAGTCTCTGCGCGAGTGGGGGGCAGCGTTACGCATTACTGTGCTGCCCGTGCTTTGCTGCGTTCGGCCTGACGTTGTTTGAAACTGGCCATGGCGGCGGTCCAGCATTCGTCGAGGTTGGCGGGGGTGAAGTCTTCGCGCATGAGCTGTTCATCAGTCAGGCTGTGGCCGCAGTGTTGGGCTTCGCCAATACGGTCTGTCAGCAAAGCGGTGATATCGGCGTTCGTATCACACCGCTCCCGGCTTTCACGGCGATGGGCAAGCTCTTTGGTTTCCCGATGCATCGGTGGCTGGGCGCGGGCGATGGTGGACGGGTGCAAGGTGAACGCATGGTGCAGGCCAGCCGCAATGATGTCAGTGAGCGGTGCGGTCGGAAGAGGCTTGGTTGTAAAACGTATCATGGCACTCTCCATCGGGTTGATGGGAGCGGTTGTAAGGCGAATATATCCGCCATGTCAATAGATAGGAGAATATATCCGCCTATTTTTTAGATGTACTTAACCGATATTGGAATTCTGATTCATGAGAACCCAGAACTCGCCTTCCGAAATAATCTGAATGTCAGAGCCGTTTTCTTGCAGCTCCAAAGCTCGTTTTACCTTGGATGTTATGGGAAGTTCTTCGCCAGCCTGGTCTTGACCAACAACCAGATAGACGGTGGCCTGTGTCACTGTTTTCGGGGTGGTATAGCCTTCCTCTAGGGCACAATTCTGCAGTTCGCCGCGTGGTTTGGAAAGTGTTCCCGTAAAGACGATGCCGCCTATTTTTTCTGATAATTGAACTTGTGTTGCTCTTGCGGGCGCGTTTGTTGTCAGGTTGGTTTTTGATCTTTCAAACCAGTCCTCAACGGTGGTTTCTGTGCGGTCGAAAGCGTTGGCCAGTACCAGGTGAGTTGCACGGGCATCTTCAAGAGCATCGTGGTGTTTGATTTTTATATCAAGGTGTTTGCACATGTTGCTTAACCCGTAGCCTTTTTGGGCGAATTGCGGCCATGCGCGCCGCACAATCTTGGTTGAATCAAGCCAACGCAAAGCGGGTGCTGTAGCATTGTACCTATCGTAAGCTCTGTTGATTGCGGTGTGATCAAAGTGGGAATGGTGTAGAATGGGAAAAGGCTTCAGTTTCTCAGCGAGGCTGTAAAATGCAGCCGGGAACGTATCTTTTCCAACGACATGGCGAGAAGAAATGCCGTGTATGTTTGTGTTCATTGCATCAAAATGCATTTCCGGATCGACCAGAATGCTTTTTTCTGCAGCGATTTTGGAATCGCGAATGACGACTAGGCCTATCTGGCAGATGGACGAATAGTCGGAATTTGCTGTCTCAACATCCAGTACAACGTAATTCAATTTGTTCCCTCATTTTGTGTTGTCTAAAGATTCAGAACCTCTCGCAGAGGCAACACTCTGTGGGTGGCGATGATGTATTTGAGATTGAATTTAATTTCATTGGCGGGATTGTATTGCCGTGTGATCATGTGGGAATCCGTGCGGCGTACGAACTCTTTGACGCTGGCATAAACGGCGCCATCTCGTTCCTCCTGCACCACCACAATGTCACCCCGCGCGATAGGCTGGCGCGGATGCACAAATATGGGATCGCGGGGCCCATACATTGGTTTCATACTATCGCCCTCAACCCACAGGCAATAGGCATCTTTAACCCCGTCCAGGCCTGGTGGCACTGTGGTGAATTCTATTGCATCTTCAATGATGTTTTCAGCACCAACAATGCTGGCTGCAGCGCGACCCATGACCGGCAATGTGCGAGGTAGAGTAGTTGAATTGGTTTCTTCCCCTAACAAGTATTGTGGCGTGGTTTTTAGCTGTTTAGCAATTGCTGCCAACTTTTCGGTTGTCGGCGACTTCAGTTTTCCCTTGAACAGGCTGGCAAGATATGTGCGGTCAGCACCAGCCGCAGTCGATACTTTTTGTGCCGACGTACCGAGGGATTCTATTCGCTCTTTTATGCGTTGGGTAAGAATTTCATTCATTCTGCATTGTCGGAAATTTCCGCTTTCTGTGATAGGCGGAAATATTCCCTTGACATAGGCGAATATATCCGCCTAGTACCTCTCCCCATGGAAAATCTTATCGCCACCATCTTGACCCGATGCTCTCAAGGCTACGCTTCTTTGGCCGGTACGGCTGTAGCTACGCTTGGTAAAAAGGCGGCGGGGGATTGGCGTTTTTTCAGCAATCTTGCTGCGGAAGAAAACAAAACCATCACCCTGCGGAAATACGATGCCGTGATGGGTTGGTTTGATGCGAACTGGCCGGAGAATTCACGACGGCCCCTGTGTCTGGATGACTGGAAACATGTTCAGCAATGGCAAGCGACCCATTCCTATTCGGGTACACCACAGGACATGTGGCCGCGCATGGTGATACCCGCTGGCGCGAGTAGCGATAGCCCATACCAAGCCGAGCCAGCCGAATGACCGGCGTGGCTCGCCCTATTCCGCCCGCCCTCACGGGTGGAATGACTGCGCATCGTGTTGCGCCGCCCTGTCGCGCGGTGCGCAGTCAGCTTGTTTATTCCCTGTCGGGCGGCTCGCCCTCTACGCCTTTTGTTTACTCTCCGGCTGGCCTGCGACCAATCCGGTACTTTGTTCCAATTTGTTTTGTATATGGAATTCATCCTTATGTTTTACCGTTCTTTAGAGGCGTTTGCAGACGCCGAGATCATTCCGAAACAGGGTCTATCCCCCGTGATGGTTCAACCATCACAGGAGTCCTCCGACATGTCTTTCGGAAAATGCGACAAGTTTGTCGCAAGCCGTTTTACCCAGTTTATCCGCACTACATTTCCAGTGGCCCCGGCGGCACATCTGGCTGCCATCAGCAACCAGACAGTGCGCGCCGCAGAACGCCAACTTTCCGGCGAGGTCAAACCTTCCGCCGACGTGATTACCGCCTGCATCAGTGCATTTGGACCGGCTTTTATCGCCCAATGCTTCGACGCCCCATGGGCAGAACAGGCGGTGCGCGATGAGCGGCGCAAACAACTGCAACAAGAATTGGCGCTCATCGACGCCTAGCCCGAACTTCCCGCGTATCGCGTCGGAATTTATTCCGCCTGAAATTCAAAACGACATCGCACAACGGATTGTTGAAGGGCGGCTTGCTGCCCGACCGGGGGCTCAATGTTTTACCCGTGGCGACTGGTTCCCCCAAGCAGTAGAGGACTATGCCTGATGAAAAATCTAAAACTCGTACCCGCCGACGCACAAATATGATCGCCGGAAGACCGGTACATTGATGGGAAACCGGCAAAGCTGTTTCCCTTTCGCGCCCATCTGACCAAAAGCCAAATGCAGAATGTTGAGCGCAGGGCAAAAAAAGCCGGATGCAGTGAAGGCCAATTGGTGCAGCAGGTTTTTCAAGCCGCGCTCAACCAGCATTTTGGAAAAATCACCACCTTTCTCGACAGGTTTTCGCACAAAGACAGGTCAGAACTGGCCAGCGGGCTTTCCATACCGGAAATTATGAAAACACCATCAGCTGGCGGGCTGGTTCCCTATGCGGGCAGCGAATATGAGGCCGTCTTTGACCTTGATCAGCAGCTTTTGGAGATGGCTGACTGGCCGGGAAAAACTCTTTCGGAAGGTTCTGGCCGGTGGAGAGTCTGGAAATTTATCAAAGAGCAAAACGCGCTTGGGCGTACCGTGTTTGCCTATGCCGATTTCGATGATCTGGGTGAGGGTGTTGATGCCCATTATCTGATCAAAGTCATGACGGGTTACCAGAACCTTTATCGCGAAACGCTGGTTGTCGGCGGAGGAAAAAAACCAAGCACAATAAGGCTTGTCGCCAACCCCAATGTGATCATCGTACCACGGGGTAAACGCAGATCGACAGTGGTGAATGCTGCTAAAAATGTGGTCGCTGCACCGGAGTTTGCATGATGGGCGCGAATGGCATCGATGCCCTGCTTCCCGCGATGATCAACCGGGCTGCGGGGCGGTTGTCGAGGCAAAAATGAGCACTACATTAGATGTAGCGCCCGCGCCTGAGTCCTAAAACCGGGGAATGAGAACAATCGCATTGGCTAGCGCGAAGTCAAACATTAAGCCGTCCCGAAAGATCAGGGCCAGTGTCGCCATAATTGGGAAATGTAGACCGGAAGCAGACATGGAAATTTCTTCCAGCTGAAAACTCTGGACGGCAGTTGCGATGCAGGTTTCTCGGACGCCACGCTCGAATTTTGAGTCGCGGGTAGTGATTGTCTGGCGTCGGAGAAGCGCTCAAGCACGGAATCGCATGAGGTTTAGCTGAGATGGTTCAGCGGGTTCTATGGGGATTTGGGCGGCATTGTGGGGTTTGGATTGTCTGACAGGGTAGAGTTACCACCGAACTGATGCCGGTTTTGGAGGCCATTTGGGCACGATTTCGCCTCGGTTTCTTCCGTTTAGGCAGATCGGGGCATAGCGTTTTGGTTCTGCCGTTTGTTTTGCACATATCGGCAGTGTCGTCTGCCATTCGGCGGACGGTTAGGCAGGTCTGCTGATATGTGCGCGCCGTGTTCTGGGCCATGATTTGGATTGTCATGCGGCGGTCTTCTTTGATTTTGGTGGTGCTCTTGGTTGCTGTTTAGGCGCGAAAGCCTTGCCGATGATCAATCGTCCGCCGCAGCATGGGCAGGGCAATGCAAGAACACGGGGTTGTTCATCGGCACCTTCGACGGGATCGCCATTATCATGATCCGTGTCTGGCGCTTTGGCTTTGAGCAGGTTCCTGATCAGGGTGATATTGTTGGCTCGATTGCCGTTTCCCAAGAAGCCGTAATGGCGGATGCGATGCTGGCCTTTTGGCAGGACATGGATCAGGAACCGCCGAATGAACTCATCGGTCTTGAGGGTCATGGTTTTGTGTCTGCACCTTGCGTTCGGGGGACCATCGACGCGGTAATCCTTGACGCGGAAAGTGACATGATTTGCGTCGAAACGGATCAGGCGACTATTTGAGATCGCAACCCGGTGGGTATAGCGCGACAGATATGCCAGCACCGCTTTAGGTCCGGCAAATGGCTCCTTGGCATAAACGACCCATTCGATTTTGCGCAAAGGTTTGAGGAAAGCATCAAAGGCGGGCTTATTGACAAGGTGGGCGTGATCGCCAAAGAAACGCATCTTCCCGGCGTTGTGCAACCTGACCAGTTCTTCCAAAATGAGACGCCGGTACAAGCGAGACAGAACACGCACGGACAGGAAGAAGTTCTTCCGGCTCGCTATCCATGCGCTCCGATCCGGTGATAGTCCGCCGCCCGGTACGATCATGTGGACGTGCGGGTGGTGCGTCATCGCCGATCCCCATGTGTGCAGTACCGAGGTGATGCCAACTTGCGCACCGAGATGTTTTGGATCGGAGGCGATTTTGATCACCGTGTCTGCACTGATCCGCATCAGCAGATTGTAGATCTCCGGTTTGTTTTGGCGCGCGATGTCAGCGATTGGCTTTGGCAACGTGAAGACGAGATGGAAATACCTCACAGGCAACAGTTCGGCCTCTCGTGCGACCAGCCATGCCTTTGCAGCACTCGCCTGGCATTTTGGACAGTGTCTGTTCCGGCATGAGTTGTAGGCGATGTGCTCGTGGGTGCAGTCTTCGCAACGCGTAACATGACCGCCGAGCGCGGCCGTGCGGCAGCGTTCAATCGCTGACATCACTTTCAATTGGTTCAGGCTGATGCGCCCGGCATTAGCCGCGCGCCACGCAGCACCATGGTCGCGGAAGATATCCGCAACCTCCAGACAAGAGGCGTTGGACGAGCCCCGGCGATGATGAATGCGAGGACCGCGACCAAAAGATGGACGGGGCAAGGCAGATTATGAGGACTTGCGTTTGGTCCTTTTGCGTTTGACCCCATTCAGATTATCCAATGGGCTTTCCACAGCTGCAATCATTCCAGTGGCAACGCTTGCATAACGCGCCGTTGTTGTGAGCTTGGTATGACCCAGCAGTGCCTGAATGACCCGGATGTCCACACCACTCTCCAGCAAATGCGTTGCAAACGAATGCCGCAACGTGTGCAATGTAACGGGCTTGGTGATCCCGGCGGCCCGCGCTGCTTGCTTGAACAATCGCGAGATCTGGCGGGAAGAAAGGTGCTTTCCGTTATATCCTGGAAATATCAAACGGTCTTCACGTGCGATACTCTTATCCTGACCGGTTGGGCGTTCTTTCCACCAGTCGCGCAGCAGGCCCAGAATATCGGAAGGCAACATAACGTTGCGATCCTTGCGCCCCTTAGCCTGCACAATGCGGATGATGTTTTGGGCGCTGTCTATATCGCCGACTTTAAGTCGAACAACTTCGCCTGCACGTAGCCCGCAACCGTAAGCCAGTGATAACATCACCTTCGCCTTCAGGCTCGGTGCCATGGCCAGAATACGCTTCACTTCCTCCTTACTGAGAACCAGCGGCACCTTTACTGGCTCCTTGAGGCTGAATATCTCCGCCACCAAATCGTGTCGCCGCAGCGTCACCCGGAACAGAAACTTTACGCCGGTCATGGTCTGGTTGCGCGTGCAAATGCTCGCGCCACTCTCGATCAGATATTCCTGAAAGTGCTTCACATCATCGGGTGTTGCCGTGTCGGGAGAACGATTGAGCCAGGCTGCAAAACGCTTGCAGGCGCGCAGGTGACTGGTCTGCGATGCCTTACCCAGATTGCGCCCTTTCATATCCGAAATCATGCGGGCACGAAGCGGCGTTGTGGAAGTCGGCGTCCGGGGCAATGTCTGAATGGTCATGGGAAAAATCCTCCGTCAATCGAGGCAAAAGCACCTCGAGACAAAGGAACCGCGATCAACTCCCCAACAGCAAATCTGACATAGTCAATACAAAACCAAACAACGCGCCCCAACTATCGCGAAGCGATTTAGTGCTCGAGCCCGAATTTACCCAGTGCTGCACGACTCTCGAATGTCGGCTTTTGTGATTGAGTGGAATTAGTATACAGTGCGGGGCGTAGGGAGAGGCCAAATGGACTACTACAACATCGACGTCTACGGACGGAAAGTCACAACGTCATCGCCTGATGCTCAGATTTGGTTCAATCGCGGGCTAGTGTGGACAAACGCATATTTTCACGATGAAGCTGTGGCTTGCTTTCAGCGCGCACTCGAAGCTGACGCGGACTGTGCAATGGCGCATTGGGGCGTCGCATATGCATCGGGCCCCAACTACAACATGCCCTGGGAACGGCGCGATGCAACGATGCGTGAAACAACTGCACAGACCTGCTATTCTGCGTCCCAAGAAGCGCTTGCCAGAACCGATGGCGTTTCACCATTCGAACGCGCAATGATCGAAGCGCTTCAATCCCGCTTTCCGCAGGAAACGCCGGCGGATTTTGACACAATGCGTGGTTGGAACGACGATTTCGCCAATGCTATGCGCGATGTTTTCGTAGAACATAACGATGATCTTGATGTGGCTTGTATTTTTGTCGAAGCCATCATGAATCAAACCCCTTGGAACATGTGGGACCAAAAGACCGGTGATGTTGCTGAGGGAGCCGGAACATTAGAAGCGCAAAGTGTTTTGGAAACGATGTTCGACCAGCACTTCGACGCTTGGGCTCATCCGGGGCTACTTCACCTTTATGTACATCTTATGGAGATGTCCCCAACTCCGGAAAAGGCCATAAAGGCTGGAGATGTGCTCCGCGACCTTGTTCCTGACGCTGGTCATCTCATTCACATGCCAACCCATCTAGACGTGCAGTGTGGGCACTACCGAGACGTATTTTACTGGAATTGGAAAGCCACACAGGTTGATCGTAAGGCTTTGGAATGTATGGGTGTTTACACACTCTACACCGGATACCGCATCCATAATTACCATTTCGCAGTTTATGGAGCGATGTTTCTTGGTCAATATGAGCCTGCCATGAAAATGGCGCAGGAGTTAGCAGATGTGACTCCGGAAGAGTTGTTGCGAGTTGAGTCACCGCCATTTGCGACGTTTTTCGAAAGCTACTTTGCACTCAAGATTCACGTGATGATTCGATTTGGGAAATGGCGAGAGATCATCGAAGAACCGATGCCGAAGGATCAGGTGCTCTGGGCGAATCTGACCGCAACGCTGTATTATGCGAAGGGCGTGGCCCACGCAGCACTTGATGAAGTGCACCATGCCGAAATCGAGAAGGCTAAGTTTCTTGCCGCTCGTGATGCGATGCCGGAAGATCGTCGGCTTCACAACGTGCTGTGCTTAGACCAATTGGCTGTCGCCGAGGCAATGCTGGAAGGGGAAATTGAGTACCGGAAAGGCAACCATGATCTCGCCTACCAAAGATTGCGTGAAGCAGTCGCATTGGAAGACAATCTACCATACGATGAACCTTGGGGTTGGATGCAACCGACAAGACACGCACTCGGCGCGCTACTTCTTGAGCAAGGCCACATTGACAAAGCAGAAGCGGTTTACCGGGAGGACTTAGGTCTTGATGGCAAGTTGAGCCGCGCGCAAATACATCCCAATAATGTCTGGAGCTTGCGTGGCTTGAACGATTGCCTAATTGCAAATGGCAAAGGGCAGACCCAAGAAGGCAAGTTGATTGCGCAAAGCCTCGCGCTCGCCGAGGCGCGAGCCGATAGTACCTTCGGTGCATCATGCTTTTGTGCTCAGGCGGCGCAATAAATCGGCGTTGACTGACAAGCCGTCATTCGTGCCAGTCCCGAGAAACGACGCTGTGTCCCCATCTCGGTCATTCGCCTTTCCGATTGGAGACTCGGATTGGTGGCCGCTTTTGACAATTTTAGAGCCAGGCCATTTACGTCCATCATCTGCTTTTATCAATCCTACCGCGAATATTCTGGCTTGGGCCAATGTTCGAAATCATACAGCAGGATCTGACGTTTTACTGGTTCCGGTTTGATGGTGCTGTGTTTGAGATCAAAGCCCCAGATCTCGGGTTTATCCTTATTGTTGACAAAGACATTTAGCTTTTCGCGGTGACGTGTCATGGCGACATAGGTCAGCGATGGATCAAGTCTTTTGCTGGCAAAGACAAAGCCGCGGTCAACGGTTGCACCTTGGGACTTGTGAATGGTGACGGCATAGCCATGGTCAAAAGTGCGATAATGGTTTGGGTTAAACGTTACGCGGGTTTGTTTGTTCCCATCCAGTACAAGCTGAACTTTGCCGTGATCCATTTCTGTGATCGTGCCAAGCATTCCGTTTTTAACGCCAAGTGCTTTGTTGTTGCGGGTTAGAACAATCCGGTCACCGACAGCAAAGACGCGTGGCCCGGTATCTGTCTTGATTAGATATTCCTCATTGGGTGCAGCCATCGAACGGCGTAGTGCAGCCCGTATCGCCTGATTGATATCGTAGACATCCTTACGGCGGTGGGCGAAAGCAAGGCGGGAAGCATCGGACGCGTTTTCCATGTCTGCCAGATAGGATTCAACAAGTGCCGACAAAACGCCGTCTTTATTTCTGTCCACATGAACAGAACCATTTTCCTGATAGGCAGACACGGCCTTTTCAATTTGGCCTTGAGATAAATCGCACGATGCTTGTTTTTGCCAGTCTGATTTCTGACGATGAATTTGATTCAGGCGCGTCGCACCGAACCGGTCAATGAGATGACGAAAGGGTTGCCCCGCATCAATCGGCTGCAATTGATCAGGATCACCAACCAAAACAAGCTTCGCACCGATTTCATTTATTTTGGTGACGATACGGGATAATTGTCGTGTGCCAATCATGCCAGCTTCATCAATCACCAATACATCGCCCTTCTTAATCGGTTGATTACCATTCTCCCAACTGATTTCCAGAGAGGCCAATGTCCGGCTTTCAATACCCGAAGACGCTTGCAATCCATCTACCGCAATTCCCGCAAGTGCAGCGCCATGAACGGTTGTGCCTTGATTCTCCCAAGCCATACGCGCCGCATTGAGCACGGTGCTTTTACCAGCTCCCGCGACGCCGACTATGTTTGCAAACTGGCTGTTACCAAGGGCAGAATGGAGCGCAGTTTTTTGTTCTTCACTCAATTCACCTCCAAAGGCTTTTTGCATGACGGTGTTCTGTTTACGAACCGCCCAATTGATATGCCTTGAACTCACACCAAAACCGACGCACTTCTGCATAGCAGAAGCAGCAACAAGCAGGGTACCTTCTGAGCGCTTGTAGGAACGGGTGGTGTAATCCGGTGTACCGGGTTTAGTAAGTTGCACCAACTCCTTTGAGTTCATCACCTCGTCGATGGCCGCGCGTAGCGTCAAGGTGACAGGGGATAGCGAACGACCACTTTTCTTGCCCTTAGAAATTCCATCTACATCGGATTGCGCGCGTGGCTTATCTGCTGATTTTCCAATTGCTGTCCGGAATTCCTGTTTCATCGTGACGGCCTTGGAGACCGAGGACGAGAAATCGTGGGCGTATCACTGCTTGTTACGTCTGCTTCAAGTGCACGAAGCTTCTGAATAACTTCCGGGTTCGATTGGAGATGATCGGACCACTCCTCTAGTTCTTGAAGCAATTTTGCAGTTGTAGACGGTTCTAGGTTATCACCAGATAGCCCACCATTCCTTCGGTTTTAGCCGGGCAGGAATGCCCATTTTTTGGTCTATCCAGTGGGCGAGTTTTCGCCATTTGGGGGTTGTGGCCAATCTGTACCAGACCTGCTCCTTCCAGCTATCGCCCCGGTTGAACGGGCACACTCGCATGCAGATGGCACAGTCGGTTTTTAGCTTGGCCCAATAGCCGAAACATTTTTCGCAATTGGCTGACCATTTTTTCACGTTGCCGATTGTGGATTGATTTTCCGCTTCAACGGTTGGCTCACCAAACGGCAGGGCTTTTGGCGGGCAGGCGGTGGCGCATTTTGTGCAGATTTCGCAATATTGCCTGATGCCCAATGGCTTGGGTTCGTTCGCGATCAGCGGTATGTTGGTGAAGATTTTGGAAAAACGCACCCGCGGGCCAAATTCTGGGGTTAAAACCATCTGGTTTCGACCATATTCTCCCAGTCCCGCCTTGATGGCGTAGGGGATGACCAAAGCAGTGTCGTTCATGGACGCTACGGCTTCATAACCCAAGTTGCGGATATAGGTTGAAAGCTGGATGCAGATCGCTGCTTCGTGGGAATACTCCAACCCGGTGGAGGCGCCGGCTAAAGCACAGGGATATGTATCCACCAGGTCTTTATCCATCGCGTGCCCCATGACAATGACGTGGGTCATGCCTTCCGGCAATTCGTTTGGTGCAGGTGTGAAATCCCGCGTGTCGACCCGGTTTGAATAATGCCAGCGTGGGTCAATTTCGCAGATGCCGACTAGATCGGCGCCAAATAGTTTTGCTATTTTCTTTATCTCTGCAGTTTCGACCGCTGGATTTTCAATGTCATGTTTTTCCGGCGCCACAGGCGTGTCATATTCAATTGGCGACTGAAACCCTTCACGTTTTCCAACGTCGTTGCCTCGGTTTGATATGATGTCAGAAATGGACCAGGCGGCATTACGCAAGGCAAAATCTTTCTGGGTAAACCCGTCGCCGCGACGGGGAGCGAATTCCATTCTGTATGAATTGAAGAAACCATCCGTGTCATTCGAGCGGATTGTTTCATCCCAAAAAGCGCGGGTGAACATGTCGTTCATCTGGTCGAACTGGGTGAAATTGTTCGACACTTCGAAACCGAGTTTTTCATCCAGTTCCGCGAATTCCCTGTTGAGACCAACGATCTGGTCAGAGGAGAGTGCGGATGGTGTGTTGGACGGCCAGTTCATGTTCGAAACTCAAATTCATTTGACAACCAAGAAATATGCACGCCAGGCTTTCATTGGCAACAACACATCGGGCGTGCCTTGCGAGCCTCAGGAAAACTTGATCTGCGTCTTCATTGCCTGATTTCGGTCATTGGCGAGTTCAAACCCGTTGATCGTGTCATCCAGAGTTACGGTGTGGGAAATGAGTGGTTTTACGTCTATCACCCCCCGTTGCATGAGGCCAACGGCTTCAGAGAATTCTTCGTGAAAGCGGAATGAACCGCGCAAATCTAGTTCTTTAGCGGTCAATGCTTGCATGGGAATGGACATATCGCCACCCAGGCCTAATTGCATGACGATGCCACGGGGGCGCATGGCAGTGATGCCCGATGCCAATGCGGGGGCCGCACCGGAACACTCAAACAGAACGTCGATTTCTCCCTTGCCTGTCTGGTAGGGTTCGAGTGCAACTGGGTTATCGGCGATGTTGATGGTTTTATCGGCCCCAATTTTTCGGGCGAATTCAAGTGCTGGGTCCACAAGGTCCGTGACGATTATTTCAGCTGCACCGGCTGATCTCGCCGCCAGAACGCACAGTGTTCCGATGGGGCCGGACCCGGTGATTAAAACCCGTTTGCCGGACAGGTTACCGGCGCGCCGTGCTGCGTGTAGCGTGACGGACAAGGGTTCTGCCATGGCGGCTTCACCTGCGGTCAATCCATCGGCTTTCACGCATTGGCTTGCGTCTGCAACGAGATATTCGCTGAAGGCGCCCTGAACGTGGGGGAAGGGCATGGCTGAACCGTAGAAACGCATGTTTTCACAATGGTTGAACAGGCCTTCCTCGCAATATTTGCAACCTCCGCAAGGGCGGGAAGGAGACACCGCCACGAGGCCGCCTATTTGAAGGTTGGACACGCCTTCGCCCAGTGCTTCAACATAGCCAGAAACTTCATGGCCGAGCATCATCGGCTGTTTGAGGCGTATGGGACCAAAACCACCGTGGTTATAATAATGCAGATCGGACCCGCAAATACCACCGGTCGCGAGCCGAATTTGAACCTCTCCGGGCTTGGGGGTCTCGCTTTTAACTTCCTCAATTCGGAGGTCTTTGGCTTTGTGAATGACGATGGCGCGCATTGTGCTTCCTAAAGGGTGGGTATGGGCTTTAGCCCAATCTGTTGAGGTCGTTTAATATGGACTGGACGATGTCTTCTTCGGTACCGGAGATATCCACCGTCAAAGAGATCTCATCGGTGCCCGGTGGTTCCAGCGCTTCAAACTGACTCTCTATCAGACTATCCGGCATGAAATGCCCTTCCCGTTTGCCCATGCGAGAAGTAATCAGTTCTTTTGACCCGTTGAGATGAATGAAGAGCACGGGTTCATTTGCCTGCTCTGTGATATAATCGCGATAGGCCCGTTTGAGGGCGGAGCAGCCGGTAAAGACGATACCATCAGTTCCCGCCATTTCTTGCGACACAATCTTAAGCCATGGCCATCGATCCCCATCAGTCAGGGGAACACCGGCGCTCATTTTCTCGATATTCGTCGAAGGGTGAAATTGATCACCTTCCAGATATGTGCCGTCCAGTTTTGCTGCGATTGCATTGCCGATTGTGGATTTGCCGCACCCGGCAACGCCCATGATAACATGTAATCGATGAGGAGTTCTAGGCACCAGATCAGCCTACAGGCTGGCGGTGATGCCGCCGTCGACATAAAGCGTGTGCCCGTTGACGAAACTGGAAGCCTTTGAACCCAGGAACACACAGGCACCGACCAATTCATCAACGTTGCCCCAGCGACCGGCAGGGGTGCGTTTTTCAAGCCATGCGGAAAATTCAGGGTCCGCGACTAGAGCCGCATTAAGAGGCGTATCGAAATAGCCCGGCGCAATCGCATTACATTGCAACCCGTGTTGGGCCCAATCTGTTGCCATGCCCTTGGTCAGATTGCTTACCGCGCCTTTCGTTGCCGTATACGGCGCGATGCCCGGGCGGGCGAGGGCAGTTTGCACCGATGCAATGTTGATGATCTTACCTTCGCCCCGCGCGATCATGTGTTTTGCAACTGCCTGGCCGACGTTGAATACTGTGGTGATATTAGTTTCAAGCAGTTTGGCGAACATGTCTGCCGGATAATCTTCCAACGCGGTTCTGAACTGCATACCCGCATTATTAACCAGTATGTCGATGGAGCCATTGTCCGCTTCATGTCCGTCAACCGCCGCCTTAACAGTAGCGTGATCAATTGCGTCAAACGGGAGCTGGAATACTGTTGCACCACCGGCTTCAAGCTCTTTTGCAGCACTTGCAAGTTTTGCCACATCGCGCCCGTTGAGAATAATGGATGCGCCCGCCTGCGCCATTCCTTTTGCAAGGGCAAACCCAATTCCCTGGGACGACCCGGTGATCAAAACAGTTTTTTGGCTCAGGTCGAACAGGTCATTTGTCATTTTAATTCCGCAGGATGAAAGGACGCGTAGTTGCGAACAGATAGGAGTTTATGCACGTAGAATGTATGGAATGTCGATGGGAGTCATCTCGGAATGTTCATACAACTTCTTGATATTTGTGATTCCAAATCTTGTTTGAAGATTTGGATTGGACGATGTTGGTCCAAATCTACACGTCTGATAAATGTAATTATACGAATTGGGGTTGGATGAGCGATGAACAGGAAAACGGTGACAGCCGGTGGTGCCATATTCGGTCGATTGAAAAAGCTCGGTGTCGATTACGTTTTTTGTAATTCCGGTACCGATTTTCCACCGATCATTGAAGGGTTAGCGGAGGCGGATGCCAAAGATGTTAGTCTTCCTGAGGCTATCGTCGTACCCCACGAACATGTCGCAATGGGCATGGCCCATGGGTATTGGCAGGCCAGTGGCAGGTTGCAGGCCGTCATGTTGCACACCAATGTTGGCCTCGCCAATGGTGCGATTGGGGCGATAAACGCGGCCCATGACCGGGTGCCTGTGATTATTATGTCCGGGCGCACGCCGGTTACCGAACAAGGGCATTTTGGCTCGCGCACGGTTCCCATCGGCTGGGGACAGGAGATGCGGGATCAAACGGCACTCGTGCGAGAAGCCTGCAAATGGGATTATGAACTCAAATTTGGCGACCAGATTGTCGAACTTTTGGATAGGGCAGGGGCTATTGCTTCCAGCACGCCGACCGGACCCGTCTATCTCAGCCTTCCGCGCGAAGTGCTTTCCGAGACGATTAATGAAGAAAGCTCCACCTCGGCTCCTTGCATGGTGGCCGCAAAATCCGTTGCCCGGTCTCAAGACATTGAGACTCTCGCCCGATGGATTATTGATGCGGAAAATCCGGTGATCTTTTCCCAGCGTGGCACGGGAACACAAAAGGGGTTTGAAGCGCTAACCGCGCTTGTGGATGAATGGGCGTTGCCGGTTAATACATATTGGGCGCAATCTGCGGCTATACCAACGCGCCATCCCATGCATATCGGATCGGATCCGAGCCCATGGGTGGAGGAGAGCGATTTAATCATTGTGCTCGATGCATTAGCGCCTTGGATGCCTGACATTCATAAGCCTCGTTCAGACGCAAGAATTGTGAATATCGCGCCGGACCCGCTTTATTCCAGAACGCCGGTTCGGAATTTCCATTCGCATCTGACCCTGCCCGGAGAAGTGGACGAGACAATTGCAGTTTTGAGCAAGGCTTTGTCGGGGCATATGACGTCTAATCGCGGCAAGATTGATGCCCGAAGAAAACGGATTACGCGTGCAAGCTCGACGTTTGCAATGCAGCAAAGCGATAAGGCTTCAAAGGGTAACGGTCCGCCCGTGAGCAAGAGTTGGGTTTCCCAGTGTCTGTCGCAGGCAATCAGGGATTCCGGGCGCAAAGCGAGTGTGACCTCCGAACTTGGCTGCCCATTGGGGCCGATGGATATCGACCATTTTAACGGATTTCGGCAGGAGCCTCATTCCGGCGGGTTGGGATATGGCCTGCCTGCTGCCATGGGTATTCAACTGGCGGAGCCTGAAACGCTGGTTTTTGCAACTGTTGGGGACGGGTCATATATGTTCGCCAATCCCACAGCCTGTCATCAGGTTTGTGAAGCGCTGGAATTACCGGTGATCACATGCGTTTTGAACAACGGAGAATGGGGCGCTGTGCGCCATTCTGTCAAAGGTATGTATCCGGACGGTTATGCTGCTAAAACCAACAAAATGCCGCTCACCGGGCTTCAACCTTCCCCAGACTTTACGAAAGTTGCAGAGGCCAGCCGGGCCTATGTTGAACGGGTGGAAAACGGGCAAGGCCTGCTAGACGCATTGAAACGGGCGATAAAGGTTGCCAGCGAAGAAAAACGGCAGGTTTTGCTCGACATTGCCATAAACAGCGATCCAGTTTGATCTGGATCACGCAATTTCAAATTAATCCTTTTTGACGTTTGGAAATGTTGTGACTCTTGCTTAGGTGTGGGTTAGGAAAGACGCGCGCTGGCGGGAAGCCTTTCGCCGCACCTCAATAAGTTGTCCAGGAGAATCTAAAAGTGGCTAAATACGAACCTGTTGTTATGGATAATCATCCGGGTCGCAATACTCAAACCTATGGTATTGCCCGCGCGCTCGGTACGGATATGGACCTTATCCATGAACCTGCCCTCGGTGTGATTGGTAACAAGGGCGACAGCCAATGCTATCTTGGTGTGCAGACAAAAGTGGAAGCCATTCACGAATGTCTTCGCCAACGTTTAGGTCGTGAAGAAGGCCAGATGGCCATGCGTCTGGTTCAGCCCGAATATACAATTGCCACGTCCGACGGCATGCGCAACGGCACGCGAGAAATGCGCTATTCACTGATTGGCCGTGAAGTCACCCATGACAGTGTTTGCGAGCATTTAAGCGCCAGTAATATCGAAGGGGCAATCGCGGTTGTTGCCTGCGATAAACCTCCTGTTGGTACGCTAGCTGCTCTGCTGGAACATAACCGTCCGTCGATCATCCTGTCAGATGGGCCCATTCGTCCCGCACATGACCCGAGTTCTAATGAACCATTGGATATTATTAGCGCATTCCAGATTGCCGGCTCGGACGACGAAGAGCACAAGAAACATATCTCTTGCGCCGCCTGTCCGGGCTTCGGCAGTTGCGGTGGTATTTTCACCTATAACACCATGCAGACATTCATTGCCGTTTTGGGAATGGAACCGCTCCACATGGTGTCTCCACCCTCCGATGATCCGCGTCGGCTGGAAGAATTCCCCGCCCAACTGGCCGATTATCTCAAGGCACTGGTTGATGGGGGTTCCTGCCCCCGCGACATTGTTCAGCGAGATTCCCTACGTAACGCTGTGATCGTTGCCATGGCGATTGGTGGTTCCACCAATGTTGTGCTTCACGCCCCGGAAATTGCCCGCGCCGCAGGTTTTGAAAACTTCTGGCGTGACGTGATGACACCACAGGAATTTAATCACCTGTCCCAATATGTCATCCCCGTTCTCACCGACGCACGGCCTTATGGTCGTTATTCCATGGTGGATATTGATGAGGTTGGCGGTATTCAAGTTATCGTTCGTGAGCTGTTGGAAGCAGGACTTTTGAACGGCGATATGCCCACATGTACCGGCGAAACGCTGGCCGAACAGGTCGCTCGTCTTGCCCCGCCCGCGCCGGATGGTCGGGTAGTTTATCGCGTTGAGACACCGTACAAACCAACAGGTGGCTTGCGTGTTCTTGGTGGAAATCTCTCTCCCGAATTCAGCGCGATCCTCAAGCTTGCCGGTGTTGAAGGTGGCCTTGAAAATAATGTCTTCAAAGGTACGGCACGGGTGTTTGAATCCGAACAAGGGCTGTTAAATGCGCTTGATTCCGAACCAGACAGTTTCCAGAACCATGATATGGTCATGGTGCGTTATGAAGGGCCAAGCGGTGCACCGGGCATGCCGGAAATGCTTGATTCCACCTCGCGTATCACAACACTTTGCCGGGAAAGGGAAATCGTCATTGGCCTGATGACCGATGCGCGTTTCTCCGGTGGATCAGTTGGCCTTGTAATCGGGCACGTTGGGCCGGAAGCGGCGCTCGGTGGCCCTATTGCGTTGGTTGAGAATGGCGATGAGATCGTCGTTGACTTGAACACCAATGAGATCAATTGCACTGCACTGCAGGATGCTTCTGTCGAAGCTGTCCGTCGAGCGGAATGGCAGAAGGTTGTTGATGCTAACGGCGGTATTCACCCGTCATGTGGCGAAGTGGATACACGCCTGCTGAACCGTATGAGACAATCCGCAGTCTCCGCCATCTTCGGCGCAGGTATCCACCCTGACCGCCAGTTGTGGGTAAAATATCCGCGTGAGGCTGAGAGTACCGGATTTACCCCAAGTAATAAATGGCGCGCCGGAACTGAAAAATCCTTTTCCTGAGAGGTCTCCGGGTACAGATAACGGGTTGGTTGGGCCAATCGAAATTAAGGTGGTCCAATCAGCAGTCCTCTCGATTACTGCCATGAAACCAGAGTGTTTGTCTGCCCGTAACTAATCGGGCACATTAAGACAGGCATTATAGGGGCAGTACTGTGGACACATCAGATTTTTTCGATGCTCTCACACTCCAAACGGATTTTGATCTTCTTGCAGAGGATAGCTGTTATGAGAGTTTGCCCGATGATTGGTTGGTTGGGGTTGCCGACATTGTCGGTTCAACGAAAGCTGTGGCTGCCGGACTTTATAAAACCGTCAATACGGTGGGCGCTTCGGTTATTTCAGCGCAAATTAATGGGGCAAATGGCCGCGCATTTCCATTTGTATTCGGTGGCGATGGTGCAGTATTTGCTTTTTGGGCAAACCATCGCGAGGCAGCTGAAACTGCATTGCTCGCAGTTCAAAAGTGGGCCCTTACCGAATTTTCGATGGAGGTGCGGATCGCCATCGTATCAGTTGCTGAAATCAGGAAGTCAGGAAGAGACGTTCAGGTAGCCCGGTTTCAGGCCTCCAATGGTGTGGATTATGCGATGTTCAGCGGCGGCGGCGCTGCCTGGGCTGAAAATCAAATGAAGGCAGGGAAGTTCAAGATTCCCGTTCCAGAAAATGTCCCCCTGCCGGACCTGACGGGGCTCTCCTGTCGATGGGACACAATGTCAACGCGCAATGGGACAATATTGAGTGTGGTTGTTCAACCGATCGATGGTGCAGATGAACAGGAATACAGGAACGTGATGCACGAAGTTGTTTCACTTGTTGATGCAGTCGAACAAGGGGGGCATCCCGTTGGGGATGAAGTGCCCGGTATCTCCTGGCCACCCGCCGGCCTTTCGTTAGAAGCTCACGCCTCCCGGGGCCGGAGATCACTGATGTTGCGAAAACTGCAACTGGGATTAATTACCTTGATCGGCTGGTGCATTTTCAAGCTAAAACTGACCTTTCAGCTTAAAACTGGTGAGTTTGACACTCAACATTACGCTCAGCAGATGGGGAAAAATGCGGATTATCGCAAGTTTGAAGACGGGCTGAAAATGACCCTCGATGTGGATCGCAAAACCCGCGAGAAGCTGAGCAATATACTTGAAAAAGCCCTTAAAAATGGTGTGTTGAAATACGGTTTATTCGATCAACGGGAAGCGATGATGACATGTATCGTGCCGTCAGTAACCGAAGATAATCATATCCATTTCGTCGATGGAGCATCAGGTGGATATACTCAGGCGGCAAATATGATGAAGTCCCAATAGGTAGTTTCACAATCGGGCTGACCGCATTTACGAATCTCGATTTATCGAGTGCTCTGGTCCAGATAAATGTTTGCGGCGTCCATGACTTTTTTTGTGAAATTTTTTAAATGGTTTCGCGATAACCCGACTGCAATGCCAATACAGAGGCTTGTTTAATGCAGCACCGGGGACCAGTTCCACGAGTTCACCGTTCTTGATATGGTCGTCAACCAACAATGCTGGATTCATCCCCCAAGCGATATCGGCCAAACAGGCGTTCACAAACCCGTGGGTAGAAGGGATTGTGTGGCTTGTGGGCTGAAGGTCGACACCAAAAACCTGGGAAATCCATTGTTGCTGTAAATCATCTTCTGAGCTGTAGCGCAGTGCGGGAGCCTTCTTCAGCGCTTCAATAGTGACACCATCAGGAAAGTACCGCTCTACAAATGCCGGGCTGGTGCTTGCACGGTAAACGTGGATACCCAGAAATGTGCTCTGGTACCCCTGCACCGGAGTTTTTTCGGTCGAAATCGCGGCGAGAGCCGATCCAGATTTCATCTGGTTGATGGAATAGTCCTGGTCAGCGATGGAAACATCGAAGAGATACGGGGTCTCCTCTTTAGAGTTTTCTCTCAAGACTTCCATAAACCAGTTGGAAAGACTGTCGTCGTTAACAGCGATCTTAATTTTTCGCGTGGCTGTTTTGCTTGACTGCATGTGTTGCTGGTTTTGAAGCATGACTTCTTCTTCAAGCAAAAGAACCGTTTCTGCGTGGCGACACAGAACGGACCCAATCTCGGTTGTCGTCACAGGAGTTTGTCTGTTGAGGACAATTGCACCAATGCGTTCTTCAAGGGTTTTTATGCGTTGGGATATTGCTGAAGATGTAATTCCCAAGGATCTTGCCGCACCTTCGAAGCTTTTTTCACGCTCCACAGACAAGAGCGCTTCGAGGTGAGCGTAGTCCAACATGAAAAATCTCCTTATGCGGCATTAGCAGTAAACATTTTTCGTTGAACGCCCTACGCCGTAATTTTCCTAAAGTAACATTAGAAGTGATCGGAAAATAGCTTGGGCTGAAAAAAATGTTGCGCTCTTTACTCAGAAACAAAAGATCCACAGGCCCGGCACTATACATCAAGGGACTGAAAATACTATGGAAAATCGGAATTACGAACAGGGATATCGATCTGCATTAACAAAATTAGAAAAAAGGCGATTTAGAACTGAGTTTTGCCAGAAGTCGGCGTGGAAAGGTATTTCATTAACATTTTTTACCGCCGCCTCCATCTATTTTGCCTTATGGGCGTGCTTTTATGTGATTAACGGGGAAATAAATTGGATAGTCAGCGTTATCCTGATGATGGTTACACTGATATTTATTACCCGACAAATGAGAGCTTTGGAGAATATTGTCCATTTTGGCAGCCACAATAACTTTTTTAGTCGGCAATCCAGAAATGACTTGATGACCAATGCTCTCGCTGCATGGCCGATGTTGCAAGATGTCCGACAGTATCGAAAGTTCCATGCGACTCACCATGGCGATTACGGGTCCCATGATGATCCCTGCAAGGAACGGTTGCAGCGAATTGGTGCTGGTCCAATTGAAATCAACAACAATTGGCAGCTTATCTATGCTATCCTGCTATGGATGCCTGCTTACGTCCGTGAATTTTACAATGAGGTCAAATCGAGTAACCAACAGGCAGCAATTTTCCTTATCTGGCACTCGGTTGTCATTTTCTCAATGGGCTTTGTAATTTCATGGTCTTTGGCTGCGTTTTGTGTCGGCGCGTGGATTGTCGCTATGTTTGGAATACTTCCGTTCCTGCGCAGCATCGCTGAGTTCTCGGAACATGATTATGAATTGGGAAATACGGTTCGAGAGACCACTTTCAATAATTTGGGGCTGTTGGATCATTTGCTATTGCACCCTGCCGGTGACGCCTGGCACGCCTTACACCATCTTCACCCCACAGTTCCGTGGTGGAATCAAGGAGCAGCGCACCGTTTTTTGATGGAGAGGGATGAAGCCTACCGTCAGGCCCACCATCGTGATTCTTTACTGCAGGACATCGCGTTTCTTCCGAGTTCTAACGATGAAATTGGCACTGAAGATCAATCCGGAGAGCCTAAATTTGCGGTTTGATAAAAAAGGCGCGTTGACGGATCAAGTCCCGTTGACGCGCGCACTTATCAATATTCGAGCGGAGGTTTGATAGCTAATTCGAAGCTTTCAGCCGATGCGCCGCCTCTTCACAAAACGCTGAATGTTGCGAATGACCTGATTTTGAAGTTTGGGATTTTCATCGATATTGAAATGGCCGATATCACTGTTGGGTGATACATCAATGTTCTTCAATCGGCCACGAAAGCCTTTTGCGGCTCGTACTGGCTTTCCCCAACCACCTGATTTGAAATAGTAATTGGTGAGTTTTTGAATATTGGACGGAATCCGTTTGGGGTTCGTTGGCGCAAATGTAACGGCATAATTAATTCTAATTCGTTTTCGCTTAAGAATTTCAGCGATTTCAATCACGGCATTGGCACCCCAAGAGTGTCCAATCAGGACTACTGGTTTTCGACCGTATTTCTTTTGATTCGCGATTATTCTGTTTGCGATTTGCTGGACTCTGGTGTGACGACTGACCCGCGCGTCGATGCCTTTTTTTGCGAGTTTTGCCGCTATTTCGTCAAACCCATCCGAAAAAACGTCAAATCCACCCTTAATGAGTACAACATCGCCTGGAAAGCGGGCAGATTTGGCCAGTTTTACAGCATCGGATGCCCGTACCTGTTGGACGGAACCAAACTGCGCTGCCGAACCGAATGCAAGTGACAACAGGATCAGTAAAAAAAATCGTTTAACGAAAAAAAACATTATCCATTCCTGCCAAATTTTTTTCCCAATGTTCTTTTTTGTTTTCGATTGGAATAAGGAAAAAATTTGTGCATCTGCTGCAAACCGTCACATGCGAATACCAAATCCAGAGAAGCATACAAGAGGACTTGTTTCAAATGTTTGACATTAAGTCAGAAAATTTTTGGCACCAAACGGAACGTGCGCGAGCAATATGCATCATAATCCGCTCCAAATTGCTCGCGCATGAGTGATTCTTCGTTTTCGATGCGGCTAAAATACAGCCAGGCAACGCTTGCTACACCCGCAAGTCCTGCAATCCAGTTTGGAATCAACAGGGCTTGTGCCAATCCCCAAAGCCAGAACGAAGTGTACATGGGGTGGCGGATTCTGCTGTAAACACCGGTGTCTACCAACTTATGGCCTTCCCGGATTTCCAGGGTTACTGACCAGTTTTTCGCAAGGTGTTTATGGGACAGATGGAACATCGACAAGAACGTGACCATAGCCAAGGCTCCAATCCAGCCCTGGACCGGATAAAAGGTAAATTCGGCAAACTCAAATGTCTTGAAAACGAGATGAACTGCCGGAATTACCACCAATCCGGCAATACACGCAGATAGAGCGAGCTGTTCGCCTAATGATTTTTTGTCTGATACGACAGCCGTGCGTTTTGCCCGACGTCGATGTGGTAAACGAATTATTGTCCAAATGACAATTCCAAAACACCAAATCAATGCGGCAGCGCTGGTTGTCACTCCGTTTCCTTTTTCGTGTTGGTAATCCCGGTAATTGATAGATTGAAGTCCAACGGGCGCTGGGTTCTATCTGCTAAACTGGATGGGCCAAGGATAATTGCCGGGTAATCATACTGGTATTTGAGGGTGTTCCCAAACACGAACTGATAATGAATTCGGAAAAAATGATACCATTTCATTCGCGAATATGCCGGTTCAGCGATCATCCTGCTTAAACGCACGCGATCTATGAACGGATGATTGCGGCATTTGTCGCCAAAGCCCATAAGATCCGCTGGTTTGGATCTGTAAAAATTGATGATATCGGAAACGCACTGATATTCAGCCCATCGAACAGAAGATGAAGAAAACACGTTGGCAAGCCGGTCTCGAAACCAGCCTGCAGCGGGGTGGAGCCCGATTTTGAGGGCAGTCGATCCAACAGTCAGCACGTGAACTTTGGTATGCCCTTCGCCAAATGAAGTGTTTTTTTCGAACGCCCGACCTGCAGCATCCAATATTAATGCCCCCCCTGTGCTGTGCCCTATCAAAATTATCTCATCATATTTCTCTGTCAGTGCTGCAGATACAATTTGCGACGCCAACGCGTCCAGCTTTTGATTCATATCATGTTGATTCTCATGGATAAAATCTCGTGAGAAGCTCCACAAGTCCATCAAATGCAGCACAAAATATCGTTTGCTACCCAACTTGATAAGGGTGGCGAGAGTGGCAAAGAAGGCAACTATTGCCACCCCCCAGGAATAGGGCATGTTGGACGCGCCAATCAGCATGGCAATGAAAAGGCTCATCGCGACCGTTAACAAAATCATGAAGGCCGGATAGAAAAAATAAAGAGAGAACCGCCACGCATGGTGTATGAATTTTTGCGCTGTACCGCTGAATACATAGTCGAAAAATGTGCTGAAATACCGCGAAAGTCGTATTGGAAGCGGATCAGCAAACCTCTGCAGTACAATGTCATCCAATGTCATAAAATGAAAATCTGTTTCGGAACGCCAATGTTTGGACTCGTCAGTAGATGAATAACGCACAGCGGTCGTATCATCATTTATTTGCTGCCGGGATATTTCGCAGGTTTGCACTTCCCATAGTGAGTCAAACCTTTCAATTTCTCGGGCTTGTCGGTCAAAGAACGTGGCAGCCGACTTGGAATCATACCCACCGATGAAGAAGACCGCTCGGTTTTCAACCAAAGAGTTTTGACTGGCAGACAAGTATGATCACCGTTGACGTTTGTTATTGTTCATGGATTGCTGGCCACGAATAGTTCAAGGAATACACAAGGTATTCCTACTCTCACTTCGGTTAACCAATATGAAAAGTCTGTTCTTGTTCTATGGTTTCTGGACAACCCTAGTTATTGGAATCCCTGGCAGCGTCAAGCAAAAGGCCCCAAACATATGGGGTGAATGAACGCCAGAATTCCATGCGGAATGTATTGTTTTGCGTTCTATACAGAACGACCTCCGCTTTTCCAAATATTGTCCGCGTGGCGCTTCCAACAGGAAATTCCGACAGCGAGAGATTGCGAGGGCAAGCAGCGTTTAGCGTGTTTTCTGCGCCATTTCCACTGATAAAATAGGCGGCATTGCGATGAGAAATGTCGACTGCAGATAATTGCGTGCTAGCAGTTTTGGGCACTAGAGAAATGTCTTGATTTTTCTCGTCGATAATCAGCCATTCATCGGGCCCAAGCCAAAGAGCAAATTTACCTCCTTTGGCGGCCGAACCTGACGGTTTTTTAGGTAAGTCCAAACCCAGTGATTTCCCAAAACTGTTTGCACCAAGGGGAGTGGCTCGGAGGCTGATACGGGATGCTGGTGCAGCCGTACTGACGGAAACCACACCATTAGCAAAATTATGACCTTCGGTTGGAGTATGGCGAAGAGCGATTGCAGGTTTAGCCATGGAGACGTTCCCCTTTAGGGTCATAAAACACAGTGCCAGTTACTTCCACTTCGATGGTTTCATCGGGCATTGGTACATAAAGAGTTTCGCCCATGCGGGCGTTACCATCTTCCAGCATGGCCATCGCGATGGATTGGTCCAGAGTGCCAGACCAATAGGATGAGGTGACGAAACCGACCATTTTCATCGGGATGGACTGCTCAGGGTCGGCAACGATTTGTGCGCCCTCTTGCAGCACCTTTTTTGGGTCTTTGGTTTTCAGACCGATGAGCTGGCGACGGCCTTTGGCGATGAGGTCGGGGCGTTGCAAGCCGCGTTTGCCGACAAAATCCGGTTTTGATTT
This sequence comes from uncultured Rhizobiaceae bacterium, assembly GCA_951813045.1. GTDB lineage: Bacteria > Pseudomonadota > Alphaproteobacteria > Rhizobiales > Rhizobiaceae > Pseudahrensia. Next base: position 2,859,457 of record CATOTF010000002.1, on the reverse strand, counting down.
GGCGACCGCCCATGAAAGGCCCGCGTCGTGGGGAGTGACCGTGCCGTCGGTGTCTTGTCCAACGATGATAAAACCTTTTTCAGCACGCATGACGTGCATGGCTTCTGTACCATAGGCACATGCGCCCAATGGTTCGGCACGCGCCCAAACCGCCTCCCAAACCGCGCGACCATAATCAGCAGGTACATTGATTTCAAAGCCGAGTTCTCCCGTGAAGGATATGCGGAACAGGCGGGCAGGGACGCCGCAGACCTGACATTCGGCCACGCTCATGTGGGGGAATTTTTCATTAGCAATATTAACGCCGCTAACGAGCGGTTCGACGATTTCGCGGGCTTTTGGCCCCTGCACCGCGATGGTCGCCCATTGCTCGGTCGTTGACGTTAGCCAGACTTTCATTTCGGGGAATTCGGTCTGGGTGAAATCCTCCATCATGTTCAACACACGGGCTGCCCCACCGGTCGTGGTGGTTACGTGAAAACGGGTGCTGGACAATTTACCCACAACACCGTCGTCATAGATGAAACCGTCATCGCGGCACATGATGCCGTATTTTGCGCGACCGGGACGCAGTTTGTCCCAGCCATTTGTGTACATAATGTTCATGAAGGCTGCGGCGTCGGGACCAACGACTTCGATCTTGCCCAATGTCGATGCGTCGAAAACTCCGGCAGTTTTACGAACTGTTTGACACTCGCGATCAACTGCGTCATCCATTGTCTCGCCAGCCTTGGGGAAATAGCGCGCCCGGTTCCACAGGCTTACAGGTTCGAATTCCGCTCCTTGTTCCACTGCCCACTCGTGGATTGGTGTCTTGCGAGTCGGATCGAATAAAGCGCCCCTTGCGTGACCGACGAACGATCCAAATGTTGTTGGTGTATAAGGTGCACGGAAGGTGGTGAGCCCGACTTGCGGGATTGGTTTATCCAGCAGTTTGGCGGCGATTGCCAGTCCGTGCATATTGGATAATTTGCCCTGATCGGTCGCCATGCCGTTGGTGGTGTAGCGTTTGACGTGCTCGATGGAATGCATGCCTTCGCGCACAGCGAGGGCAATGTCTTTTGCTGTCACATCGTTTTGAAAATCGACAAAAGCCTTGCCTTTATCCGCTGATGTTCCCGTGGCACCGACCATCCCGCTGGATGTTGGCACATCGTCCTCGATTTTGGGTTTTTGTGCCTTCCCGCCAACCGCTTCCGCGGCTTCGACAAAAATATCGGCCAGTTCGTCAGTGCCGTTGCAACTACCAATGCTCACACATTCCTGTGGGCTTTCGCCGGGCAGGAAACGCCTTGTCGCTTCGTCCCATTGGGGTTTGCCGCGCGACTGTGAATAAAGGTGCAGGGACGGGGTCCATCCTGAACAGGTGATCAGCGCGTCAATTTCGAAATCCTCACTGCCCGAAGACGCCTTGTGGTGTCTGATGCTCATGGAATTAACGCGTAGTTTGCCGGTCGTGCAATAAACATGGGCTCCAGTGATGACTTTGATGCCAAATTCCTTAGCCTGCGCGCGGATGTCGTCGGACACCTGATCCCGGTGATCGATGACAACCGGGATAGTCACACCTTCTTCTGCGAGATCAAAAGCGGCGGCATAGGCTGAGTCACAGGCGGTGTAGACACCGACGTTTGCGCCAACGGCGACGCCATATTTGTTGAGATAAGTCTGTGCTGCTCCTGCGAGCATGATGCCGGGGCGATCATTATCAGGAAACACCATGTGGCGCTCAATCGCGCCCTGCGCAATGACGACCTTCCCGGCGCGCACCTGCCACATGCGTTCACGAGGAAGTTCAACATTGGGGCGCGAAAGATGTTCCGTCACCCGCTCGTTCAATACCACCATGTTTTGCTGGAAATAACCGACGCACGTGGTGCGGGCTAACAGGCGCACGTTGTCCATCGCGAGTAGTTGGCGCACCATTTCGGCTGACCATTCTTCACCGGTCTGACCGTCAATGCGAATGTCCGTATCGGATAACAACCAGCCACCGAATTCAGGGTTTTCATCGCAGAGAATAACGCTTTTGCCTTTGTCAGCTGCCGCTTTTGCGGCGATTAATCCGGCCGCACCGCCACCAGCCACGAGCACATCGCAATGGGCAAATCGGTTGGCATAGCGGTCCGGGTCTTGCTCTGTGGGGGCTTCCCCGAGGCCGGCCGCGCGCCGGATGAACGGTTCGTAGAGCTTGTCCCAGGCGACAGCGGGCCATTTGAATGTTTTATAATAAAAACCGGCGACGAAAACAGGTGACAATAGATTGTTGACCGCACCAATATCAAAGTTCAGCGAAGGATATCGGTTCTGACTTTGCGCCTTCATGCCATCGTAGATTTCCTGCACCGAAGCGCGGACGTTGGGTGTGGTTTTTGAGTTGTCGCGGCTGATCTGCATCAGCGCATTGGGCTCTTCTACACCTGCGGCCAGAACACCACGCGGGCGGTGATATTTAAACGAACGTCCCATCAGGTGAACGCCATTGGCGAGCAGGGCAGATGCGAGGGTATCGCCCTCCAGACCTTCGAACGTCTTGCCGTCAAATGTGAAGGATACACTGCGCGCACCGATGCGTGAACCACGGGCTTTGACGCGGAATGCCTGTTGCGAGGTCGAATTCATTTCATCAACTCCGTAATCTCATCGTCGCTTGGGCGTGGTTCACCGGCCATATAGGTTTTCAAAAATTTATCGGAAACCGTGTGGCGCACCGCATTGAAAAAACGCCCGCACCCGTGGGCATGACGCCACCGTTCAAGGATGACACCTTTGGGATTGTCCCGAATAAAAAACATAGCCTCAAACGCCTCGTCTGACATATCCGCCATATCTTTCGGGCGATGAATATGAGCCTCCCCCGCATTGGCAAACTCAAGTTCCGGGCGATCATCTTCGCAATAAGGGCAATTGATAAGGAGCATTTTGAATTCCCTTAATGCGCCACGGCCGCTGCTGCTGCTTCGTCGATCAGGCGGCCATTTCTGAAACGGTCGAGCGTGAAGCCTGCGTTGATTTTGTGGGGTTCGTCTTTGGCGATTGTGTGGGCGAATACATTGGCGGATCCCGGGGTGGCCTTGAACCCACCGGTACCCCAGCCGCAGTTTACGTACAGGCCTTTCACCGGTGTCATGCCGATGATCGGGGAGCGGTCCGGGGTCACATCCACAACCCCACCCCATGTGCGCAACATCTTCATGCGGTTGAACATGGGGTAAAGTTCGATGATGGAATCCAGCGTTTCCTGCAACATGTGCATGGAACCCGTCTGAGAATAGGAGACGTAGGAATCGGTGCCACCACCGATAACGAGTTCTCCCTTGTCCGACTGGGAAATATAGGCGTGAACCGCATTTGACATGACAACACAGGGGAAGACGGGCTTGACAGGTTCCGAGACCAGCGCCTGCAAAGGAAAACTTTCAAGCGGCATTTGTATACCCGCCATTTCCATCAAAACGGACGTGTGGCCTGCAGCGACAACCCCTACCTGTTTTGCACCAATGGTGCCTTTGGTCGTCTCAACACCGGTTACTTCGCCGGAAGGGGCGCGGTTTATGCCCGTTACTTCGCAGTTCTGGATAATATCGACGCCCATGGCGCTGGCCTGACGGGCATAACCCCAGGCAACCGCATCATGGCGGGCAACGCCGCCCCGTCGTTGCAGAGCCGCACCCAAAACCGGATAACGGCTGTCTTTTGAAATATTGATTGGCGGGCAAAAATCTTTTGCCTGCTGCGGTGTCAGCCATTCATTATCGACGCCGTTTAACCGGTTGGCATGGATGTGCCGTTGGGCCAGTTGGACGTCCGATACGCTGTGGGCCAACATCATCACGCCGCGTTGGGAGAACATGACGTTGTAGTTCAACTCGTGCGTCAGGCCTTCCCATAGTTTCACCGCATGATCGTAAAGGCCCGCTGATTCATCATAGAGATAATTAGAGCGGATGATGGTGGTGTTGCGCCCTGTGTTCCCGCCCCCAAGCCAGCCTTTTTCCAGAACCGCGATGTTTTTTAACCCATGTTCCTTGGCCAGATAATAAGCCGTGCCGAGCCCATGGCCACCGGCACCAACGATAATGATATCATATTGTTTTTTAGGTTCTGGATTACGCCATTGCTGGCCCCAACCTTTATGGCCGCGAAGCGCTTCGCGCGCGAGATTGAGAGCGTTAAAATTTCGCATGGAACTTTTCTATTAACTCCTCTGGGGCCAATTTCCGGGATATTTCCATCACGGAATGGATTGCAGCGTTCATAACCCCGACACCTATTGTGTAACAAGTGAGATAAAGCCAAGCAAATTTGTGCTTGCGACACTACGCGACACCCGGCGGCGCGGTTAGGATATTGATATACGTGGGCGTCAGGATGGTCGCCTAGTCTGTTGCAAACTTCTAAACCATTTCCAGGTTGCTTGTGGCTCGCCCACGTTGTTATTGCTGTGTGCGAGTATATGGAATTCATATTTGGAGCAGCCCATGGCATGCGATGCAATTGATCACGTCGAAGAATACAAACTCTTGCCGGGTCTCGCTCAGCATGCCCGAGTGGACCTCGGCCCAATCAGAACGCCACTAGAGCGGCTTGTCAGACTCGGCGATGATCTGGGTATTGAACTGTTTATCAAGCGCGATGATGCTCAACCGTTGGCGATGGGCGGGAATAAAGTCCGACAATTGGAATTCTACCTCGGGCCAGCCCAACAACAAAATGCCGATACCGTGCTGATCACGGGTGCAGTCCAGTCAAACTTTGTCAGGCTTTGCGCCGCTGCCACCCGAAAACTGGGCTGGTATCCTGTTGTCCAGCTGGAAGATCGGGTTCCCAAGGACGACGCGCTTTATAACAACTCGGGAAATGTCCTTCTTGATCATATATTTGGAGCCGAAATTCACACTTTTCCTGAAGGTGAGAATGAAGCTGCTGCTGACGCAAATCTCGATCGTTTGGCTGAGTTACACAAACAAAAGGGGCGGAATCCCTATGTTATCCATTTAGGGATAGATCATCCACCCCTTGGGGGGCTCGGCTATGCGCTGGGGGCAGCGGAAACTAAACTACAATTCGACGATATAAACGTGGAACCGGATCACGTGATTATACCGTCCGGTAGCGGGCTAACGCATAGCGGATTTTTAAGTGGCGTACGCGCGCTTGGATGGAAGACCCGTGTGCATGGCATCTGTGTCCGGCGCTCGGTCGATTTACAACATGCACGTATCAAGAAAAGAGCTGCGGAATTAGGCAAAATGCTGGAAAGCAAAACGGCGGAAAATGACGATGACGTCTTGGTTTACGATGATGTATTCGCGCCGGGATATGGCCATCTCAATGATAAGGTTCGATCAGCAATCGAAAAAGCTGGCCGACTTGAAGCAATAATCCTGGACCCGGTATACAGCGGTCGTGGAATGGCTGGATTGGTTGATCTGGTTGAACGCGGTATTATTAAACAGGGTGAAAAAGTCCTGTTTGTACACACTGGTGGGACGCCGGGAATATTTGCCTACGGCAAAGATATATTGCCACCTGTATAATCGAGGACAAGATCGAGTAAACATCAGCGCCTAAAGAGTGTCACTGCAAATGGCCTGCCATATATCAAGGGCGGACTGGCTTGTGCTGTGTTTGCCAATAAATGCAACTGCCTCCAAATCCATCGTAAGCGAAGGCTCATCAATAATGGTTATTTCGCTTGCCCCTGCAATGACCGATCTGGGCATCCAGCCAATTCCCATTCCCCGCGCAACACAGTTTAAAACGACATCGGACATTTCTGTCTGAACCACGGCGGGGCCTGAAATGAGAAATGGAGCTTGTTCTATGAGCGAGCTAACCAGTCGCGCAAAATATCTGTTTGGAGCGTAATGAACCAGAGGTACATCCTCCCAGCGTTGCGCCCATTCTACTTTTTTTGCCAATGCAGTATTGGCGGCTACGACTGGTACCAGTTCATCCTTTTCAACGATATGGGAATGAAAGTTGTGAGGATCCAACATCACCGGTAATTTCTGTGAACTATGACAAATCAAGAGGTCGGAATGGCCCGTGATGAAGTCGGATACAGCTTCACTGATGTTGCCAATTCTGGTTGTGATATCAACGGGTAGTCCGCCGCGCCAATTATCCCACCACGTGGAAAAGCTGGTTGTGGCAATCGTTTGTGACATGGATATTGTCAGGTGTCCGCGCAACGCAATCGATGCATCATGCAGATTGTTCCTGCTCGTATGAATTAGAGAAAGCAGGTGTCTGGCTTCCTGTTCGAATAATCGGCCTTCCCGGGTTAGCTGCACCCCGCGTCCACCACGAACTATTAAGGGCGTCCCCAACCAATTTTCAAGGGATTTTATGCGTCGGCTAAAAGCGGCTTGTGAAATGCTGCGTCTTGCCGCCGCTCTGGTGAAATGCCGCATTTCAACCAATGCTAAATAATCTTTCAACCAATTTATATTCAAGCTGCCGTCCATTTCATGCAAAAAACACATTGCACATCATGTATTAATTCGAATATTTCGCAATTACTTTATAACAGTGGCAAATTTGATGCATAAATTGCATTGGAAAAGCTGGAAATTGAGGCACATACTCCACTGGAGGAATGGTGGAATTGGAGTTAATTTTTTTCGCTCGTTCACCATATCTCCCCAAAATCATAAACGAACTTTCGCAGTTCAATCTTTGGACAGGAGGATATCTTGAAAAAAATACTCAAAACACTCGCAGCAACTGCTGTAGTATCGCTTGCTTATGGCGGTGTTAATGCAGCGGATCAAAAATTCATTTCAATTGGTACAGGCGGTGTAACCGGTGTTTATTACCCAACAGGCGGTGCCATCTGCCGGTTGGTGAACAAGAACCGGAAAGAGCATGGTTTGCGCTGTTCAGCAGAATCGACAGGCGGCTCGATCTACAACATCAATACTGTACGTGCTGGAGAGCTGGAATTCGGTGTTGCACAATCGGACTGGCAGTATCACGCCTATAACGGCACTTCGAAGTTTGCCGACGCTGGCAAGTTTGAAAAACTACGGGCTGTATTTTCGGTCCACCCAGAGCCGGTAACAGTAATCGCCAGCGATGCCTCAGGTGTAAATACGCTGGCCGACGTTAAAGGCAAGCGTATGAACATCGGCAACCCCGGCTCCGGTACACGCGGCACCTGGGAAGTCATCGAAGAAGCATTAGGCTGGAAGCGCAATGATTTGAAACTTGCAGCTGAAATGAAATCTGCCGAAACGGGTGCCGCAGTTTGCGACGGTAAGATTGATGCCTATTTTTGGCTTGTTGGTCACCCATCAGCGTTGACACAGGAATCCCTGGCCAGTTGCGCGGCTCATCTGGTGGATGTCGAAGGCCCGGCAATCGATAAGCTTGTTGCGGACAATCCGTTCTACCGCGCAGCGACCATCCCTGCAGGCATGTACAACAACAAGGAAGACATCAAAACCTTCGGTGTTGGTGCGACTTTTGTGTCCAGCGCTGATGTTCCAGCTGAAACGGTTTATGTGGTCGTGAAAGCGGTATTTGAGAACTTTGATCAGTTCAAGAAACTGCACCCCGCTTTTGCAAACCTGAAACCGGAAGAGATGATTAAAGATTCTCTTTCCGCGCCGCTTCATGATGGTGCAGTGAAATACTACAAAGAAAAAGGCTGGATGTAAGGCCGTCGAATAAACAAAACCGGGAGCGCCTAAGGACGCTCCCGGAATTATGTTGACCCGATTTTGCTCCAGATTTTAACCGGGTCGTTTCTGTGGGGAGACTTGGATTGTGAGCACACAAGAAGCTGATCTTGAAGAATTTACCTCGACAGATACGGGTGGTCGAAATCCGACAGGATGGGAAGCGCGACTGATCTTTTGGGTGGCTCTTATATGGGCGCTGTTCCAACTCTATATCGCCTCAAATCTCCCGTTCCTGGTTCAGGAATGGATTGGCATAGGTGTCGTTACAAATTCAAATGCACGCCTGTTTCATTTGTCCTTTGGTTTATTGTTAGCTTCGCTGGCATTTCCATTGTTCAAGAATAGTTCAAAAGACAAGGTGCCGTGGTATGACTGGGGCCTTGCCTTGCTGGGTATCGCCAGTTGTATTTACATCATCTTTTTTAGAAATGAGATTGCGCTGCGGGCTGGGCTGCCGACCACTGGCGATCTGACTATGTCAACAATTGGCATGGTCATCCTGTTTATTACCGTCTACCGCGTTCTTGGCTTGCCGCTTGCGATTATTGCTGGCGTTTTTGTGATGTATGTCTTCTTCGGCGATGCACGGTGGTTGCCGGATGTTGTACAGTGGAAAGGCGCATCTTACGGGAAGGCCATGTGGCATTTCTGGATGCAGGGTGAGGGTGTATTCGGTGTCGCTCTTGGTGTCTCTGCCTCCTTGATTTTCCTGTTTGTCCTATTTGGATCGGTGCTCGAAAAAGCTGGCGCGGGAAATTATTTCATTAAAATCTCCTTTGCGCTTCTCGGACATTTCCGCGGTGGCCCGGCCAAAGCGGCTGTTGTTGCATCTGCAATGAGTGGTCTTTATTCTGGCTCTTCCATCGCAAATACAGTGACGACGGGAACATTTACGATTCCCCTGATGAAGCGCACCGGCTTCTCCGCTGAAAAAGCGGGTGCGGTTGAAGTCGCTTCATCAACCAACGGTCAGTTAACTCCGCCAGTCATGGGCGCTGCCGCATTTTTGATCGCCGAGTTCACCGGGGTCAGCTATACCGAGATCATTCGCCATGCGCTTGTTCCTGCTCTCGTTTCCTATATTGCTCTTGTCTATATTGTGCATCTTGAAGCCATGAAAATGGACCTGAAAGGCCTGCCCAAACTTTCATCTACGATGACGTTTGCCACAAAAATCCTGTCGTTTCTGGGAGGATTTATTGGCATCGCCTTGCTGGGAATTACCGTTTATTACGGATTGGGTTGGATTAAGGTCGCGCTTCCGGATCTGGCTTTTCCCATCGTGCTTTTACTTTGCATCGCTGCCTATCTTGTGCTGCTCTGGCTGGCGTCACGTTACGATGATCTGGTGGTTGATCCACCAGATGCGCCAATTGTTGAGCTTCCTCGAGCAGGTGCCACCGCAATCACAGGTCTCTACTATATATTACCGATCGTCATTTTGATCTGGTGTATTATTATCGAGCGGTTGTCGCCAGGGCTAGCGGCTTTTTGGGCGACGATTGCAATGATCACCGTCGCGCTTACTCAACATCCAATAAAAGCGATGATGCGGGGGGCAGGAGATCTTCCCGCAGCATTTAAGCGAGGGTTTGGTGAGTGGCTGGATGGGATGATCGCCGGATCACGCAATATGATTGGCATTTCGGTGGCAACCGGTGCTGCTGGTATTATTGTTGGTACAGTCTCCCTCACAGGTGCTCACCAAGTGGTTGGGGAGTTGGTGGAATTCCTTTCCGGCGGCAACCTCATGATCATGCTGCTTTTGGTAGCGATCATGAGCCTAATCTTGGGAATGGGATTGCCGACAACAGCAAATTATATTGTGGTTTCTTCTCTCATGGCACCAGTCATTCTAGCCCTCGCTGCCAAAAGTGGACTTATCATCCCCCTCATTGCGGTTCACCTATTCGTATTCTATTTCGGGATATTGGCCGATGATACGCCTCCTGTGGGGCTGGCAGCATTCGCAGCGGCAGCCATTTCAGGTGGCGACCCCATCAAGACAGGTATTCAGGGTTTTGCTTATGATATTCGTACAGCCCTGTTGCCATTCCTGTTTATCTTCAACACCGAACTCTTGTTGATCGATGTTGGTTGGGTAAAGGCAATATTCGTCTTCGTGGTGGCAGTGATTGCCATGTTGTTATTTGCATCGGCAACGCAGGGCTGGTGGCTTGTTCGCAACAAACTTTGGGAATCAGCAGTATTGCTGCTGGTGGCGTTTACGTTGTTCAGGCCGGGTTATTGGCTCGACCGTGTGGCTCCGCCGTATGATGAAGCACCGCCGGCAAAAGTTTTTGAGGTTGTCGGAAATGTACCCGACAATGGTGTACTGACATTTGTTGTCAGCGGCCCCGATTTCGACACCGGAGAGATGACATCCACCACTATTCTTGTGCCTCTGGGGCGGCGCGCAGAAGCCATAGCCCGACTTGTTGACGCGGGGTTGGAAGTTAACCTGAAAGACGGCCTGGCGAAAATCGAAGAGCCAGTACCACAAACCCCGTATTTCGAGAAGATCGGTAAGCTGTTTGATTTCTACGGTGATGAGCCGGTTGTTGTTTCCACAATCAAGTCAAAAGCCTCGCGCATGCCAAAGGAGGTGTTTTATATCCCCGCGCTCATTCTTCTAGGCTTCGTCTTTGTAATGCAGCGGCGTCGACGTTCTTCCCAAGCTGTCTAATTCGATGTCTCACGTCTTCGGCCGGCATACAAAGACAAAACTACCAACAGTTGCGGGTGGTGTTGGCTGTTATTTATTCGACACCGATGGCAAGCGATATCTTGATGGTTCAGGTGGCGCTGCCGTTTCATGTCTTGGTCATGGTGATCCGGTTGTTACGCAAGCGATTAAATCACAATTGGACAAAGTCGCTTTTGCGCATACGGGATTTCTTACTTCAGAACCGGCAGAGCAACTGGCGGATGTTCTTGTGGCTCATGCACCGGAAGGTATCGACAGGGTTTATTTTGTTTCCGGTGGCTCCGAGGCGGTAGAAGCAGCACTTAAACTGGCACGCCAATATTTCATTGAGAAGGGTGAATCCGGTCGTCATCGCGTAATCTCAAGGCGGCAAAGTTATCACGGTAATACCCTTGGGGCACTCGCAGCCGGTGGTAACGAATGGCGGCGCAAACCGTTCTCACCTTTGATGATCGAAACCAGCCAGGTCGCGCCGTGTTTTGAATACCGGGGAAGAGGCAATTCAGAAACCGCTCAAGAATATGGTCAACGGGTGGCTAATGAAGTTGAAACTGAAATTCTGAGGTTGGGCCCAGAAACCGTGATGGCATTTATTGCGGAGCCAGTTGTTGGTGCAACCATCGGTGCCGTACCCGCCGTTGAGGGGTATTTTGAACGTATCCGCCAGATTTGCGATCAATTTGGTATATTGTTGATCTTGGATGAAGTTATGTGCGGTATGGGGCGAACCGGAACTTTGTTTGCGTGTGAGCAGGACAATGTCCGCCCTGATATAATTTGTATCGCTAAGGGATTGGGTGGTGGTTACCAGCCAATTGGCGCGATGCTGTGCACAAGTGCAATCTATGATGCAATTGAACAGGGGTCAGGCTTCTTCCAGCACGGCCACACTTATCTTGCGCACCCAACCGCATGCGCCGCGGGATTAGCGGTGGTTCAGTCTATTCTTAACCGCGATCTCGTGAAACGTGTGCAGGAAAAGGGGGAGAAACTCCAGACTGCTCTGATGCAGACGTTTGGGCAGCATCCATTTGTTGGCGATATTCGAGGACGAGGATTGTTTCGCGCGATTGAATTGGTTTCAGACAGAAATACTAAATCGCCATTTGATCACAGTCTTAATCTGAATAAACGAATAAAACAGGCTGCATTTGAAGCTGGCCTGATTTGTTACCCGATGGGGGGCACCGTCGACGGGGTTTGTGGAGATCATGTTCTTTTGTCACCGCCGTATATTATTGACGATGCCGAAATTGAAGAGCTTGTCAGCAAGTTGAGCCACGCAGTTGATCAAGTTGTTGATGTCTCGTAATTGAATTGGCACTGTCAAGACGGACCAAGGGTGAACAATTCGTAATCCTACAACAAATGAGGTCGTCGTCAGCGGTATCCAGGACGTTTTTCTTTATAACTCAGGCAATTCAATTCACAACAGAGTTGGTGGGTTGACATATTTTCGATTGGGCTTAAACCAGCCTAAGATTTTAGGCGTGTCGTAAGCGACACGCTGTTTTTATGGGCTTTACCTGCTTAGATGAAGGCAAAGCCGAGGTTGATGGATCGATCCGATGAAAGTTAAAAATTCACTTAAGTCTCTGAAAGGCCGTCACCGGGCTAACCGTCTGGTACGCCGTAAAGGCCGTGTTTACATTATCAACAAAGTAAACCCACGCTTTAAAGCACGTCAGGGCTAATTTCCGCTGCCACGCCTTTGCGCATCTCATTGGAGCAACTGAAGCGTTACTCTGCCTCGCAAGATCATCACGTTGATTTGCATTTGACGCCAATGGATGAGCGGGTATTCTGCTCGTCATGATGACACGTGCAGTTTTATCGATTCTCATAACCGGGCTATTTTTAGCCCAATTTCCAGGTGCGCACGCGCAATCAAACCAGGTTCCCCTTCCGAAAGCCCCAAGCATTGATTCTGATCGGGAATTGGATAAAGAACCATCCGTACCATTGATACCGAAAAAAAAGCCGTTTGAGCTCGCCAAGGACCTTGATGGTCTGTTTGCACAACTCAAGAAAACCGGAAAACCCAAGGTCGCCAACAGGATTTCCGGACGTATTTGGGAGCTTTGGCAAGCGTCTGACAGTAAATCGGTCGACTTGCTAACGACCTGGGCCCGGAAAGCCAGCAGTGGAAAAAAATACCATATCGCCCTTGATTTACTCGATCAGGTTGTAGTGTTGCGGCCCGACTATGCGGAAGGATATAATCAACGGGCAACCCTGCATTATATGATGGAAAACTATGGAAAATCGATTGTTGATATAGAGCGTACATTGGCTTTGGAACCGCGCCACTATGGCGCGCTGGCGGGGCTGGCATCAATTTTTGAACGAATAGATGAGAAAGAAAAAGCATTGGAGACCTGGTACAGGGCTCTAGGTGTTTATCCGGCTATGAAAAGTGCCCAGAACGCTGTAGTACGGCTCGAAGAAGAACTGGCAGGCAGTGGTATTTGAGCAATCCGTATCGCCCCGGACTGCTTAACAAACTTCATGGATGAAAATTACCGTTCGGTGTGGAACCAATTGCTTTCAAGCAACGTATTAGATTCACACATGCCACGTTGTTAAAGGGTGACTTTTGAAGATTATACTTATTTTTCTTTCGCTTTTGATGCTGGGCTTCGGCGCGCTATATGTGTGGACCGGTGTTCAGTCTGACCGTATCGAACTGGATTATCCACCGGTTGGTCAGTTTTATGGGCAGCTTGGCAGCAAACTTCATTATGTCGATATGCCGGCGGATGATGGTTCGCAGTTGCCACCAATTGTGTTTGTCCATGGTGCAAGTGGCAATCTCAATGATCAGATGGCGGCATTTGCACCGGTACTAAAGGGTAAACGTCGGCTGATTTTTCTGGATCGACCCGGCCATGGATATTCCGACAGGGCGGGGGCGGAAACACCTGCTCAACAGGCTGAACGCTATAAGTTTCTGTTGGACGGGCTGGGAATTGAAAAGGCAGTTTTCGTCGGGCATTCCCTAGGTGCGGCATCTGTTGCAGCTTTTGGTGTTCTCTACCCGCAGATTACCAAGGGTTTGGTTTTTCTGGCTCCGGCAACACATCCCTGGAGTACAGGCGTGACCTGGTACTACGATGTCGCTTCGCTGCCGGTGATAGATTATCTGTTTACCCAGACCTTAACATTACCATTCGGGCTGACTTCGCTGGACGCAGGCTCGAAACATGTATTTGAACCGCAGAATGTGCCAGAGAATTATGTTTCCAGAGCTGCGATACCGCTCGTGCTGCGACCTGACACATTCCGAAATAATGCGAGAGATGTTGCGGGTTTAAGCGCCTTTGTTGAGAAATTTTCACTACGATACAGTGAAATTACGGCGCCTGCAGTGGTGATTACCGGAGATGTTGATGATGTCGTTTCCCCTTCCATCCATTCCGTTGGTCTCGAACGGGACATTGAAGGCGCGGTACTGATTGTAATACCCAGGATGGGACATAAACCTGACTACACGGCAACAGATCAGGTTGTCGTGGCAATTGAGAAAGTCTCAAGCTGATTCCGGAGCCGGTAAATTACCCCCTGATTAGGATTTACCGGAGGGGAATATACGGGTTCTGTGTCGGATTCTGCCAGCGTTTGAGAAGTAAATGCTCAGGACGTTGATTGATACACGCTTCCTTGCCCGTCGCTACCAATGTAGGCAATACGCAACATATTGGTCGATCCGGATTTGCGTAATGGCACGCCCGCAGTAACGATAATGCGTTCACCAGGTTTTGCGATATTTTCTCTAAATGCAATCCGACAGGCCTTGTCGACCATGTCGTCCAGATCTTTCGCGTCCGGGGTGATTACACATTGTGTGCCCCAGGTTAGAGCGAGGCGACGAGCTGTTTTCGGAACTGGTGAGAGAGCCAGAATTTTCTTGGCGGGGCGGGCTCGTGCTGCACGAAGACCAGTGGAGCCGGACGCTGTGAAACAGACAATTGCCGCCAAATCGAGCGTGTCGGCAATTTCAGCGGCGGCATAGGATATGGCGTCCGCCCCTGTGGGGTCAGGATCCGGACGCTGTCCCAAAATCGTGCTGAGATATCCCTTATCTGTTTCGATCGAATTCGCGATCGAATTCATCGTACTGACGGCTTCGTGGGGATAGTCACCGGCCGCGGATTCCGCTGACAACATGATAGCATCCGCACCTTCATACACCGCGTTTGCCACGTCGGAGACTTCTGCCCTTGTGGGTACCGGGGATGAAATCATCGATTCCAACATTTGAGTGGCAACGACCACAGGAGTTCCCGCCTTGCGGCATTTCCGTATCATCTTTTTCTGGATACTGGGCACCAGTTCTAATGGCATTTCCACGCCAAGGTCACCGCGGGCCACCATAATGGCATCGGCGAGATCAATAATATCATCAAGGCGTTCTACTGCCTGTGGTTTTTCGATTTTCGCCAATAGACCAACCCGTCCCTGGCATAATTTGCGCGGTTCAGCGAGATCTTCCGGCCTTTGAATAAATGATAGGGCGATCCAGTCGATTTCTTCTTCAATCGCGGCGGCCAAATCCTTCCTGTCCTTGTCGGTTAATACACCTGATGTGAGTTCTGAATCGGGTACATTGACGCCTTTTTTGTCGGCAAGCCAAGTTCCGGAAATCACTTCTGTTTTGGCCCAGCCTGAACCGGTTTCAATAACTTTAAGGTTCACTTTACCGTCGTTGACCAGCAGCCGATGGCCCGGGTCCATGGCATCGAGAATTTCCTTGTGAGGCAGTTGCACACGCTCGGATGTACCCGGAGTTGGATCATTATCCAGGGTTATGAAATCCCCGGGTTTAACGTCAATTTCACCCTTTTCAAAGACTCCCAGCCGATGTTTGGGACCTTGAAGGTCAACCATTATACCGATGGGAAAATTCAGTTCTTTTTCGACATCGCGAATGTGCTTGACTGTTTCCCGCATAAGGTCATGGCTCGCATGACTCATATTGATACGGAACACGTCCGCACCGGCACGCGTCAGTTCAAGGATCACTTGCTTAGTGTTTGAAGCTGGTCCAAGCGTGGCTACAATTTTTACGCGGCGGGTTCTGTTCATTGAGACTTTTTGTCTTTCTTTGTTTGATTGTTTTCCGTTAGCTGGATCTGCCAGCTTTTTTGGTCGCCTGTATCGATCTCGAAAAATCCGGTTCGTTCAAACCCACGGGCGAAACAATCTTCCAACCCGGTGATTTTGAACTCCTTATTGGAAGTACACATGAACACCGGACCTTGCCAACGCCCGCCGGTATTTGCATCTTCCGCGTTTAGATAAAAATAACGCGATCCCAAATCGCCTTCGATCACTGATGTGCAAATATTCGCAGGAATTCGCCACCAGCCTTCTGTTATCCAGCTGTTGTTGAGCCGATAACCAACTGAAACACCAACCAATGTTTTGGTTTTGTTACAAACGCGCAAATCAGCCTTTGCGGACGCAATTCCGCTGAGATATGCGGGGGCGCAAATGGCGAACAGGAGTGCAAAATTGTAAAATTTAAATCGTTTCAATTTTTTTGCAGGATGGAATTTTAGGATGAATGTTTGTTGCCTTGTTCCGATACAAGTGTCAACGAAATCGCCCGTTTATTCGCTGATAGAGACGTCAATTATGTGTTAGTTTTCTGCCTAGGTCTGGCGATCCAAATTCCATACAAAATGAGAAGCGCACCCATAAATTGAGGGATGGATAATATTTCGGCAAAGACAAGCCAACCAAAGAAGGCGGCGGCGACCGCTTCAATGAAGATGACCAAAGAAGAAAAAGCAGCAGAGAGTGAACCTAGCGCGACCGCCAGGAGCCCTTGACCAACACTTTGGCTGAATAGCCCCAGGGCCAACAATGCGCTAACACCAATTATGGTTTGGGGCCAGAATGGCTGCCCTGATACGAGCGCAACAATCAATAAAACCGCAGAAGTGACAAGTGTGCTCATAAAGATCAACGCCCCCGCACCGTGGATTCTGCGAGCGACCCGCACGGCAAGGAAATAAAGGCCGAAAAACAGGGAGGTTATCAGGCCAAAAACATCACCCAATAATCTTTCGGGCGCGATTGCCAGACTTGATCCAATCAGGAAAACCGTACCGACGAGGCAAAGAGTTAAGCCCACATAGGCATTACGGCCCACTTTTTCTCCAATCAACACGCCCGATAGCAAGAGAACCCATACGGGAGCCAAACAAGCCAGAAGAGTTGCATTTGCGATTGTGGTTTTGACAATTGACAGGTGCCAAAAAATCAAATCACCGGCAAAAAATACACCGGCGAGGATGACCGGCCTGTCCAATTTTAACACTTCAGACAATGGTGAGGTGTTGCCGCGGTTTTCGTACCATGCCCAAAGGAATAATAATGGTAACGCAATAAATGCGCGCCAAAAAGCACTTACGAGCGGCCCAACTTCGGCGAACCGTACGAATACGGTCGAAATTGCCATTGCAATAGCCCCCAATATCAAAGCGGAAAAAGCCCAGATAAATGGTAATGATGATTGTGTCGTTCTGGTCATTTAATGGGAGCCGGTCATATTCCTTTTGAATTGGACTTAAACCATTGAAGCAAGTCGACCCTTGTGACAATAAGCCGATATGACTGCGGAATTTTCTCCCTTTGAAATCATAAACGGCGATGTCTCGCGAGGGATGGTGCTGCTTTGTGATCACGCGCGCGCTACATTACCGGAGCAGTATGGGACATTGGGCCTGAATGGGGCTGAATTCCAACGCCACATTGCCTATGATATCGGCGCTGAAGCGCTCACATTGGGATTGGCAAATCAGTTGAATATTCCCGCAGTTTACTCGTGCTTTTCCAGACTGTTGATTGACCCCAACAGGGGGATGGATGACCCAACGTTGGTGATGAGGCTTTCTGACGGTACAATTATTCCGGGAAATCACCCGATCTCACGTGACGAAATCATTAGCCGAATAGAGCTATTTTACACGCCGTATCACAATGCAGTTGTAAATATGATCGACCAGTGCCTTGATGCCGGTCGACCACCGATTATCTTTTCTGTCCATTCGTTTACTCCGGTTTGGAAAGATATACCGCGCCAATGGGAAGCAGCAATACTGTGGGATGCAGATCCCCGGCTTCCTCAGTTTTTAATTGATCGATTACGTGAAGACAGGACGTTGAGCATCGGCGACAATGAGCCCTATGACGGAGCTTTGAAGAATGACACTATGTATAAACATGCCACGCAACGCGGACTGGCGCAGGCATTATTGGAAGTACGACAGGACCTGATTGCAGATGACGTCGGGGTTCGGGACTGGGTCAATCGTTTGGCCCCGCTGCTCGACAAGGCGATGAACCGTTCTGACATGAACGAAATACGATATTATGGTTCAAGAACCGATGGTACCTATCGCCATGGACAGTGGACAAAGGAAAGTGGAAATGAGTGATATGGACAAGCAAACACAGACCGAACTTGAGGCGGCGGCATTTCGCACACTGGTCGAGCACCTGCGAAAGCGTACAGATGTTCAAAATATTGATATGATGAACCTCTCAGGATTTTGCCGAAACTGCCTGTCACGCTGGTATCAAGAAGCTGCCAACGAGAGGGGATACGAGTTGGATAAAAGTAATGCGCGCGAAATTATTTATGGAATGCCATTTGATGAATGGCGCGAAAAATATCAAACCGAAGCAACGGAAGCACAAAAAGCAGCTTTCGAAGATAGCCATAAATAATTTGCCTGTTGGAATATGGATTATCAGCTTGCCCGAAAATGCAAGTCGTGGTGATTTCCGCGATTGAAACTTAATTCTGACCATCACTCCTTGATGGTCATTTAACTAATTGATGGTCATTTAACTAACTAATTCTCTTGAAGGGACACAAATGTCTGAAGAATCAACACCAAGCAGTAGCGTTGCCGCAGATGAACTGCGCCAGTTTGTAGAACGCGCAGAACGCCTGGAAGAGGAAAAAAAGGCAATCGCCGATGATATTAGAGAATTATTTGGCGAAGCCAAATCCCGAGGCTTTGATGTCAAAGCTCTTCGCGCTATCATTCGTCTCAGGAAAAAAGAAGAAGCGGAGCGGGAAGAAGAGGAAGCCATGTTAGATTTGTATAAATCAGCACTTGGCATGGCTTAATTCAAACCCGGCGTAGAATGATGACAACAGAACCAATTGAGACCAGGGAACCTTGTATCATATGTGTAGCCATTACGGGTTCTGTACCCACCAAGGCTGACAATCCGGCGGTTCCAATCTCAATTAGTGAGCAGATTGAATCAAGTCATGAGGCATTTGAAGCGGGTGCAAGCATTTGCCACGCCCATGTGCGCAATGATGATCAAACTCCAACGAGTGACCCGGAGAGATTTGCTCTTTTGCAGGAAGGCATTGCCAAAAACTGCCCGGGTATGATCATGCAGTTTTCAACTGGCGGTCGATCAGGCCGCGGCCGCGAACGGGGCGGAATGTTATCTCTCAAACCGGACATGGCGTCGCTCACCGTTGGGTCGAATAATTTCCCAACGCGTGTTTACGAAAATTCCCCTGACCTGGTGAATTGGTTGGCGTCGGAGATGATTGACAATTTAATCAAACCGGAAATCGAGGCATTTGATCTATCCCACATCCATCAAACGGCATTGATGAAAGCCGATGGGCGTTTGGCAGGTGAACCCTACGTGCAATTTGTCATGGGGGTGAAAAATGCAATGCCGGCGGACGAGGACGTTTTTGATTATTATGTGAAGACCATGAAACGGCTTTTGCCGGATTCCCAGTGGTGTGCTGCCGGTATTGGCCGTAATCAGATTGTCGTCAATGAATGGTCCATCTCGAGAGGTGGTCATGCGAGAACCGGTCTTGAAGACAATGTTCGACTGAATAAAGACGCATTGGCACCGTCCAATGGAGCGCTGGTAAAACGGGCTGTCGATATTTGTGATAAATATAAACGGCCCGTTGCAACGCCAGCGCAGGCACGGGAAATTCTCGGTCTCTCGGCGGCATGATGCGTGTCGCGCTTATTCGTCCTCACGAATCAGCGGTACAGACCCGCATAAAATAAGAGTACAAACGCGTTTCAATAATTCCTATTAAACGAAACGCGCTTTAGTGTACTTCCAGGCTCTATTCACCTAACACAATTCCTTCGCGGCGGTGATCTGCGCCACCTTCCAACCCGCTGGCTGAGATTGCGATTCCGTGCAGGCCCGAGGTTAACCCCCGGATCTCAGTTTCGTACCCCAACGCTTCCAACGCAGGTTTTAGCTCGACGGCAGATGTGTTTTCCTCGAGGTCATATTTTCCAAACCGGTTGACGAGATGCGGGCTTGAGATGGCTTGCTGAATATCCATTCCCCAATCAAGATGAGCGATGATCGTTTTGGCGACGTAACCAATAATCCGGCTACCTCCCGGTGACCCGATGACGAGTACTGGTTCTCCATCCTTCGTTACAATGGTTGGAGACATGGAAGATCGTGGACGTTTACCCGGCTCCACGCGGTTGGCAATCGGATTGCCGTCTTTTTGATCCCGGAAGGAAAAGTCGGTCAATTCATTGTTGAGCAGGAAGCCATTGGTCATCAAACGGGACCCAAATCCATTCTCAATGGTTGTGGTCATGGAAACCATATTGCCCTGACCATCGACGATTGAAAAATGAGAAGTTGAGGGCAGTTCGATGGATTCATCATCCGCCCATAATTCCGCATCATCCCATTCCGGCTCGCCAGCCGATACTTCTTCCAAGGCCGCGCTGGAATTGAGGAGTGCGGATCGGGATTTTAGATACCCCGGTTTCAACAGTCCTTTCGTTGGCATTTTTACGAAATCGGAATCGGCCATATAGCGACCCCTGTCTGCGAAGGCGAGACGTGAAGCGTCCCCTATTAATCGCCATGCTTCGGGGCTTTTAGGGCCGAGTTTAGCCAGGTCATAGGGTTGCAGAAGTCCAAGAATTTGCCCAACAGTCAATGCTCCGGATGATGGCGGGCCCATGCCGCAAACCTGATACTGACGGTAATCTCCGCACACCGCTTTGCGCTCGATCACTTTGTATCCAGCCAAATCATCCAGCGACATAACACCCGGATTTGCAGTGAACCCCTGAACGGTGTTGACCACAGCGTTGGCAATCGCGCCGGTGTAGAATGCGCTGGCTCCGTTTTTCGCGATATCGCTCAATGTTTGTGCATATTGCTCATTTTTCAGGGTTGTACCGGCTTGAAGAGGTTTTCCAGCAGGGAGGAAGTAGTCTTTCGTTGGATTATGTTGTGAAAGTCGCTCAGCCCCTGACGCAATTAGTCCAGCAAGCCGTGGTGAAACTTTAAATCCGTTTGTAGCGGTATCGATTGCCGGTTGAAGCAAGTTTTTCCAGGGGGTTTTACCCCACCGCTTGTGCATATCTTCCATGAGAGCTGGAGTGCCGGGCACCCCAACTGAACGACCACCAATGACGGCTGTGAAGAATTTTAAAGGTTCGCCCTTTTCATCCTGAAACAGTTTTGGTGTGGCGGCGGCGGGTGCCGTCTCGCGCCCATCCAAGGTCGTCAATTCTCCAGTATTCCCATTTCGATAAACGAGAAAGGCGCCGCCGCCCAGGCCGGAACTCTGTGGCTCCACAAGTCCCAACATCGCCTGCGCTGCAACTGCTGCATCGGCGGCGGTACCGCCGTTTCTTAATACGTCAGCAGCGGTTTTTGCAGCCAACGGATTGGCCACGGCGACCATCCATTTGTTCGATTTGACCGTTTCTCCTCGCTTTTTTGCTTCAAGAGCAACTGCAGCCTCCGGTGAAATACTGTCTGCGGTTTGCTGCGCGATTGCGGCAGGGGAAGCCGTTACAGATAGAAAAAGGATGGATGTGGCTATGTGTTTTGGGATATTCATGGCGGTCTCCGTTTTGAGGAGCCAGGACCTTTACCCTGGTTCCGGCTATGACATTCGGAAATCTTACGGCGATCAGGGATCAGGTGCAAATTTTTCTGATCTGCGAGCCGGGCAGGGAATGCGTATTATTCGATTGGTTGCAGAATTTGTTAGGAATTTGATGGCATTTTAATCAAGTATTTGTATCAGTATTGCGTAGTGAGGGCATTGCCGTGGGCAACTTGTCTTTTAAGTGGATTGCGATTTTTTCGATTGCGACCAACATATTAATGATCATCCCTCCATTGCATATGCTGCAGGTCTATGACCGTGTCCTGGCATCCAACTCGTTGGAAACGCTACTGTATATTACACTCATAGCTGCTGCAGGAATTGCTCTTTACGGAGTTGCAGAGTCAATTCGCGGCCGGTTGGCGCAACGTGCCGCCGCCCAATTTACAGTCGATACATCAGATCTGTTGTTTGAACGGCTTTCTAAAGCGAATGGTGGATCTCAAAAATCCGCACAAACCTTGCGCGATTTCAATACAATTCGCACTTTCATATCAAGCCGTACGCTGGTTGGTCTCTACGACTTGCCGTTCGCACCGGTGTTTATACTACTGATGTTTCTTCTTCATTGGACACTTGGATTGATCACTTTGGTGGGCTTGGGGGTATTGGTTCTCGTTGCGGTGTTGAACAAGGTTCGAACCGCTCAAAACTCGCAAGATGCTAAAAAAGCGGATATGGAAGCATTCTCGTTCGCCCAGGCAGTATTCGTCCGCTCCGAGGACATTCGCGCGATGGGACTGTTGCCCAACATCATGGAGCGATGGGGAGACCGCATGGGGTCGTCCCTGCAAAAGGGTGATGATGCTGCCGGTCAATCCAATATGTATTATGGGCTTTCCAAATCAGTGCGGAAAATTTTGCAAATATTGATTATGGCATGGGGTGCATATTTGGTCATCGGTGGCGAAATATCGGGCGGTGTAATTTTTGCAGCCTCAATGATTTCCGGCCGTGCACTAGCGCCATTTGAACAAGTAATTGGTGGTTGGGACCGCATTGCCCATGCCAGGAAAGCACATGAGGATTTGACGGCGTTTCTCGATGAGAGCAATCAAATTGGTGAGCCCGTACGATTACCTGATCCTGTTGGGCATATCAGCGCAGAGGGGCTTTGTTACAGTCCTTCGCAAAGCGTCAACGCAAAACCATTGCTCGATGAAGTAAGCTTTTCTTTAGAGGCAGGCCACATTATGGCGATTATCGGCCCATCTGGAGCCGGGAAATCGACCTTGGCGAAAGCTTTGGTGGGAGCGTTAACTCCGGACGCTGGGTCAGTGCAACTTGATGGTGCGCCGCGTTCGCAATGGCCCGAAGATCAATGGGGCGAGGCGGTGGGTTATGTTAGTCAGGAAATCACCCTGTTCCCGGGAACGTTGTCAGAAAACATCGCGCGACTTGAAGTCAACCCTAATCCAGACAAAGTGATTGCCGCGGCTCAGGCCGCTGGAATTCATGACATGATTACAGCTTTGCCCGATGGTTACATGACTGAGATTGGCCCAGGCAAGGTGATGTTATCCGGGGGACAGAAACAAAGGGTCGCACTTGCCCGTGCGCTCTATTCAAACCCACGAGTTCTCATTCTTGATGAACCAAATGCTCATCTGGATTCAGATGGGGAGAGCCGACTAATGGAAGCGATGATCCGGGCCCGAGATGCCGGGAGGACAGTCATTATCGTCACCCAGCGCCGTTCGGTTCTGCAGATTTCAGATCATGTTCTCACGATCCGCGACGGTCGTGTTGAGAGTTTTGTAAATGCGAAGGAAAGCAAACATACATCAGCTAAACGGATGAAAGTCGATGCGCCCGCATTGGCGCCTTCAGAAAAGCAGGTGGCAAAGCCTGTATCAGCACAACCGGCTGGAGAAGTGGCATGAACTTAAAATCATTTTTTCAACCGACGGATGTAAAGCCAGTGCCCTCTGTTAACCAAGCAGGTTGGGTATCAAAGGTTCCGACTGACAGCAGCAGCATCGTAAAACGAGGCGCTGTATTTGTGTTCGGGTTTTTGGGAATATTCTTCGCATGGTCAGTATTGTTTCCAATTTCCTCTGCGGTTGTTGCGGAAGGAAAAATAATATCGTCGGGGAAGAACAAGTTGGTTCAACATGGAGCCGGTGGAGTTGTGAAAGAAATTCTGGTTGCGGATGGTGATTTTGTTGAAAAAGGGCAAGTGCTTCTTGTGCTGGATGCATCCAGCGGACAGGCGGAACTCACCCGTTTGCTGGCGCGGCAGAATACTCTGAATGCCCTGAAAAAGAGATACCAAACTGAGCGGTCGCTCTTAACCCGATCTGAAACAATATCCATCGCTGGATTTCAATTACGTGGCGCTCAAACGGAGCCCAACTTCGTGGCGGACGATGAAAATAACAGTGTTATGGTGGAGCAACGCAATGAATTGGATGCGGGCCGTAAACGCCTAAATGCTGAGCTGGATGCCGCGTTATATCAGATTGAAGCCTTGAAAGACCGAAAGGCAGGGCTTGAAACCCAACTTACAGGTGGTAAACAGCAGCTGTCTTATACAAAGATGGAAATCAGGAAGATCCGTCCATTGGCCGAACAAGGATTTGTTGCAAAAAGCCGCCTTTGGGACCTGGATAAACGCCGCCTGGAACAGATAACTGCAGGTGGAAACCTTGAGGCGGAGATCGATTCGCTTACCCAACAAATCAAAGAAGGTGAGGCCAATGTTGCGCGGCTTAGTGAGGGGGATCGCGAAAACCGAGCAAAAGAACTCACCAATGTGATTTCAGAGCTTGCGGAAATCAGCGACCAGCTGGAAGCGGCAAGAACGACGGTCGAATCAACAGAAATTCGAGCCCCACAATCAGGTACGATCGTAAAACTTGATGCCCATACGAATGGCGGGGTTATTGATCGCGGTGCAATTATCGCAGAAATTGTTCCACGAGACGCAAGCCTGGAAACCGAATTTCGGGTTGCATTAGCGGATATTGGGAGTGTTAAGGCGGGTCAGAAAGCACGTATCATGGTGACGGCGTTGAATAGCCGCACATATGATCCCATTGATGGGCTGATAAGTTATGTTTCCGCAGATTCAGAAATTGACCAGACAACGGGTGAGACGTTTTTTACGGCCCGGGCGCAACTCACGCCGGATGCCAATAAAAACTCCGGGATTAAACTCATTCAGGCGGGCATGGCGACACAGGTATTTGCCCTCGCCGACCCGAGGGTATTTATGAGCTACGCCTTGCAACCAATCACAGATTCATTTGGTAAAGCATTCCGTGAAACAAAATAATATGGATCATCCGACCGCTTGTTGGCTCGCAATCGGATGATCCTGAACCCGCTTCGTCCGGAAAGCAGATTCTGCCCCTGACAGGCATGCGTATTGAGGGGGACAAACGCGCCTGCCGAAGGGAGTTGGGTATTAAGCTGCAGTTAGTGCTGTGTATTCATCTTCGGACAAGCCGCCGTCATTGTTGGCGTCAGCTGCAACGATTTTGGCCTCCTCCATATCGGGAAGGGCAGTTTTTGCCTCTTCCATGGAGACGATCCCATCCGCATTCGTGTCAGCTTGTGTAAATGCGGGAGCTTCTGCCCAAGCAAATGTGGATACGATTGCAAATGAAAGTGCTGCTATAAGTTTTTTCATGGTCTTTGTCCTTTTCCAGTTTGCAGGCTGGAGATACCCTGCAGATCAGTTAGTCTTTTCAATTCGTTGAACGAAAAGGCGAAGACTTTGTGCCTTTCGCGCATCCACTGTCCCAATCGATTGAGGCTCGATCCCGCCGAAAATGGGCCCAAATAGTGATATGAATGTACTTTTGGTAAATACGTATTTCAGAGTATTTCATTCAGTAAATCAAAGTATTTTACTGAAATATTTTTTGTTTGATCCTAATACGACCGAGAATTTATTTGATTGTCGCGGTATTACGTTTCGCTCAAGGTTTCCAACTTGCAATCATCAATGAATGTCGGTTGCCCACGCTGATGGTTTCGTTATATTTAAGAGTGGCATTTGGGCCCTAATTGAGAATTCGTAGATGCAGCAGATCAGCGGAGTGTTTTTGAAAACAGGTTTTCCGTGGACGCAACAAGCGGCCTTGCCTATATGCGGCGAGCATCTTACTTCGTTGAAATAAATTTATGGCTCCGCCGCTCCTTGCGCTTACTGATATTCATCTAACCTTTGGTTCTACACCGCTGTTGACGGGTGCAGATATTGCTGTTCACGCACGGGAGCGATTGTGTCTGGTTGGGCGAAACGGCTCTGGTAAATCCACCCTTTTGAAGATTGCTGCAGGGCAGGTGGAGCAGGATTCCGGCAAACGGTTTTTCCAACCGGGAACCACCGTTCGATACCTGCCGCAGGAACCCGACTTTTCAAACTATGAAAATGTCGCTGATTATGTGCATGCGGGCCTTGAAGAGGCGGACGACCCGTATCGCGCGCAAATGTGCATGGAAGCGCTGGGACTGACCGGTGATGAGAAGACTGAAAACCTCTCTGGGGGTGAAGCCCGTCGGGCAGCACTTGCACGGGTTCTGGCCCCGGAGCCGGATATTCTGTTGCTGGATGAGCCCACCAACCACCTGGATTTGCCGGCAATTGAATGGCTGGAACGTGAAATTTCTTCGCTCCGGTCTGCGGTTGTTCTCATCAGCCACGACCGGCGCTTTCTTGAAAATCTGTCCCGTTCAACACTGTGGGTGAAGCGTGGAAAAACCCGGTTGTTGGAGAAATCTTTCGCTCATTTTGAAAACTGGCGCGATACAGTTCTGGAACAGGAAGAACTCGACGCGCACAAACTGGACCGCAAAATCGTGCGCGAAGAACATTGGGTAACGCATGGTGTTTCCGGGCGGCGCAAGCGCAATATGAAGCGGCTTGGTGAACTTGGAAAATTACGTGAACAGCGCGCTAACAGGCTTAAACCAACGGGTGATGTTGCGATTACTGTGGCGGAAGGGGAGACTTCCGGCAAACTGGTGGCCAAGGTCGAGAAAGTATCGAAGACTTTTGGTGAGCGGACATTGGTTCGTGATTTTTCCAATCGCATCGCGCGTGGAGACCGGCTTGGATTGGTTGGGCCAAATGGGGTTGGAAAAACCACGCTGGTAAACCTGTTGACCGGCAGCCTGGAACCGGATTCAGGCACGGTAAAACTTGGTGCCAATATTGAAATGCTGGTCATTGACCAGAAGCGTACCAAGCTCGACCCTGCTGCCACCGTAAAAGATACGCTGACTGGCGGTGGAACTGACGTTGTCTCGGTGGGTGATAGCCGTAAGCACGTTATGGCCTATATGAAGGACTTTCTTTTTCTCCCCGAACAGGCAAGGACGGCAGTGTCGAGGTTGTCCGGCGGGGAACGGGGCCGCCTGATGATGGCGATGAATCTGCGCCACCCATCCAACCTGTTGGTACTTGATGAACCGACCAACGACCTTGATCTCGAGACACTCGACCTGTTGCAGGAAATGATTGCGGATTATGAAGGAACTGTCATCGTGGTGAGCCATGACAGGGATTTTATCGACCGCGTTTGTACGTCCGTCATTGTTCCGGAAGGTGACGGTCATTGGCGTGAATATGCAGGTGGCTACAGCGATATGGTGTCACAACGTGGCAGTGCTGCTTTTACTAAAAATGCAGCAAAATTGCCCGGGGAGAGTTCGCCAAAGGAGGAACTGCGACCTGTAAAATCAAAGCCTGTGTCCAACAAAATGAGTTTCATCGACAAACATGCGCTGGCGACCCTACCGGGTGAAATGGAAAAATTTGAAGCGGATATCGCCAAAGTCAACAAAGCGCTGGCGGAGCCGGGGCTTTTTGAAAAAGACGCAAAGCGATTCAACCAGCTGGTGCGGTTGTTGGAAAAAACCCAGGCTGAACTCTCAGCAAAAGAAGAGCGCTGGATGGAGCTTGAACTCATGCGCGAAGAGCTGGAGGGGTAGCCCCAGCTCTCGCGGTTTTAAATATCCAACTGCATGACGGGGATATTGTCCGATGTCTTTTCAACGGACTTCCCGTCAAGGCCAATTGCACTGGATACGCGTCGACGAAAATTCGTCATTCCGTCGAATTTCACCACATCCATCGGCTGGTCAAAGTTGATGGTAATGTCGAACCGGCTGGTGTGTTCCATCGCTCGAACAGCGATAATCTCACCTTCGAACCGTAGGCCGAGATAATAACCGGATACACGTGCACCTAGTGATACAGGAGCTGGGGGCGGTTGATTGCCAACTGCGGCGTGTAAAATATTCCAGTTTTTATAGCCATATTGATGGGCCAACAGTTCAAGTGATTGGCTGTGAGTTAGAGGGGTTGTGTCTCCGACCATTTGTGACCGCAGGCGTTTGGCCTGTAGTTTCAACTGGTCGAGCGAGGGAAGGGGAAGATATTCGTTCATATCAAAGCCTCAATCAGGTTTCGTCTATGGGAATATAGAAGGTGCCCGCGTTGCCATCCGGTCCGTTAGACGCTGATGTTGGCAGAATATTTCATGGCTTCACCGTGACCGAAGTCTGCGAGCGGCAGGTGCCATAACCTACAGGCGAGATAGGCGTGAAATTATGAATTGTCAAACGTTGTTTTGATAGCCGTTCCGTCTCACTTAACACGAACAACCCGGAAGCCGATGTTGTCAGCGACTGTCAATGGCTCAAGCGCCTGTCGTGATGAAGTGCGATATCGCACGCAATAGGATTCATGACAAAGGTATGAGCCGCCTTTCGCTACATATTGAGCGCCGTTTAACGGGCCTGTCGGGTTCTTTGTGGGACGAGGGGAATGAAGATGGGTGAAACGGTCATTTGTCCATTCCCAGACATTGCCGTTCATATTGAAAAGGCCAAAGCTGTTAGGCGTGTAGTGCGTTACAGGTCTGGTGCCGATCAAACCGTCAGCATTATCATTTTGGTTTGGAAAGATGCCGTTCCATGTGTTCGACATTTCAATATCGTTGGGTTTTAATTCACTGCCCCATGGATACGGTTGGCCATCAAGGCCACCGCGCGCGGCATATTCCCATTCCGCTTCGGTGGGGAGACGGCAGTGTGCCCATGCACAATAGGCCAGAGCATCCTGTAATGTTATATGAACCACGGGGTGGTCATCACGTTCTTCATGTGTTGAGTCTGGTCCATGAGGTGACGACCAACGGGCACCGTCTACCCGGCACCACCATGGGGTATGCTGCACCCTTTGCAAAGCATTGCCGGTGGGCGCATTCATGTGAAATACGAAAGACCAACCGAGATCTTCCGCTACGGTTTTGTATTTGGTTTCACCGACAAAGCGAGCGAACTGCCGATTGGTAACCGATGTGTTTGATATGGAAAACGGATCGACAAAAACCTCCCGTATGGGTCCCTCACCATCTTGGGGGTACGGCCCGTCATCAGCACCCATAGAGAACCAACCACCAGTTATCGGCTGAAAATCATGATGGATTTCTGCTAAGTTTTTTGTTCCAGCGGTCGCAGAAGGGCTGGCTTCATTGATTGTTATTTTGGGAACACAGCAATCTGCCTCCGTTCCTGCTTCTTCAGTCCGTTTCATATCGGTAGACCGGTGCCCAGCCATCCCCCCAGGCTTCGCGCCAGAAGGCGGGCCGTAATGTGTTTTGCACCGGAACACCTCCTGACCAAAGGTCAGCGCGCGGGCTTACGTGCTCGGCAAAAAATGCGGCTAACATGGTGTCAAGCTTGCTTTCTTCGGTTGCATATTTCGGGTCGCCGGAAAGATTGGTCGTTTCATGTG
Organism: uncultured Rhizobiaceae bacterium; assembly: GCA_951813045.1. Classification (GTDB taxonomy): domain Bacteria; phylum Pseudomonadota; class Alphaproteobacteria; order Rhizobiales; family Rhizobiaceae; genus Pseudahrensia. The sequence continues at coordinate 2,830,355 of CATOTF010000002.1, read as the reverse complement.
GATCCAGTTCCACATCGTAGAGTTCGTTTTCGAGGACAGGTCCGTCTTGTTTTTGGAAACGTTTGAAATAGGCCCATTTGGGTGTACGGATGACGCGGGTTTCCTCCTGTTCGGAATACACTGCATCGGCCCCCCAATCTGCGAGATCTTCATTTTTGAATATGGGAAGCAAGGAGCGGCTCGGAACGACTTCATCCGTCTCAGGTGCGCCGATTCCCGCATGCTCCAGCACCGTTGCAAACAGGTCCATATTGGATACCATGAGTTTTGATCGTCCGCCAACTGGTGTTGTACCGGCCTGCCGCACAATCATCGGGATGGAATGGGCGGCACGGTGGAGGTTTGACGGGAAACAAGCGCCACCATGCCCCCAAAACCCGTGCTGTCCAACCGAAAGCCCGTGATCAGTTGTGAAAATGAGCAATGTGTCTTCGTCAATGCCCAGCTCTTCCAGGGTTTTCATTACCAGCCCGACGCCATCATCAACCATGGAAATTTGAGCGTAATAATTCCGCAAAGTATCCAGATCATTCGGCGCGCGCATGAGCATTGAGAAATCAAGGTCCTTGGTGGAACCGGATTCAGAAAGCAGAAAACCATCGACAGCCTTTTTGCTTAACGCCTGCCTTGGAACGGAATTTATCGGACAATCCTTATAGCGCTCCGTATGACGGCAGGTCTCCGCTTCTTTTGTTGCGGGCCAATGGCCATAGGGTGCAGGATAAGGGAGATATAGGAAAAACGGCTGCTCCTGTGCCACCTGCTCGTGCATGAACTCGGTGGCTTTGTCCGTAAAGAAATCTACTGAATGGCCCGGTTGTTCGTAGATCTTACCGTTATCGAAAATCTTGTTTCTATAAAAACTGCGCACATGGCCGTCTTCAAGGGTTACCCAATTATCAAAACCTTCTGCAGCAGAAGTCGGCTCACCCAAATGATATTTGCCCACCAGTGCGGTTGAATATCCGTTTTCCTTCATGAGGACGGGCAGGGTCTGCATACCGTTCAACGCATGCCAGCCGCGGGGCCATTCCGCCATATTGCGGTCATCAATCCAGCTGTGAACCCCGTGTTGCGACGGCAGTTGCCCAGTCAAAAGGGACGCACGACAGGGGGAACAAAATGCATTGGGACAAAAGGCATTATCAAAGGTCAGGCCACTTGCTGAAAGGTGATCAAGATTGGGCGTATGGATTTCAGAATTCCCATAACAGCCCAAGGTCGACGCCTGTTGATTGTCTGTAAAAATCAAAACAATATTGGGTTTTTTAGTCATCAATTTACTTTCGTGGATCAAATCTCATGTAGCTGGATACCGCCTCTTTTAGACCTTGGCGGATGGATTGGTCGCGCGTTGAAAATACATGATAATCGTTGACGAGGTCATTTTGTAGAACCCCAACAATCATCTGAAAGCAAAAACTCAACCGGGTCCTGGTTTCTTTTTGGTTGTAATGCGGAAAGGCGTTGCTCAATCCCGTATGGAGACTGACGATTATGCCCTGTGCCGATTGCCGCATAAGTCCCCAAGGGTCACCGGGCTCCAAAATCTGTAACAAGGATTCTCGAAGTACGCCTCGAAAGCGGCTTGTGAATATATCGCCCAAAAGGTCAACAAGGAGGGATAAGGCGTCGTCAGGCTCCATATTCCGCAGGATTTGTGCGGTGAATCGCGTATCTATTTCAGTATCCAGCGTTTCGATTGCATGGGCGCGCAAAGCGCCAAAATAGGCATCCTTGTCTTTAAATCGTGTGTAAAAACTGCCAACCGAATTGCCACTAAATGTGGCCAGTTGAGAGACCGTTAATTCGGAAAACCGCATTTCATTTAAGGCTTCAACACCGGCCAGTATGAATTCATCGCGAATGCGTACGCTGCGTTTTTGCCGGGCCTGAAATACGCCCGGTGTCTTTTCTGAAATGTCAGCAGATCTATCAATCGCAACGTCGTTCATGGGCGGTTGTTTCGGGGCCTGATGAATCTTTATTATCTCAGGCTAACGGTCAACAGCACGTATTGTCAAAGTACATGAATATGAATTCATGTTCTTATTGTTGACTCACGCCAATGTCGCCCCTAGCCTTTCAGTCGGAGGATCGGATGCATGGGACATTCGAATTATTAGCGCCCGTCGTGATGGGGCATTAGGGAGAAGATCATGTTCAACAATAGATTTGTGAAATCCGGTTCTAAAGCAGCATTAGCGGCAACGGCACTTGCTATAGGTGTGGTATCCGCAGGCGCTGGCGAATTGCGCCTTTCGATGGCCCCACCACCCAATTCACCGTGGGGTTCGGTGGCGCAGAAGTTTGTCGATAAGGTTGCAGAACTGTCGGGTGGTGAACTCACCGTTAAGGCGTTCATGGGCTCTAAACTCGGTGGCGAGCAGGATGTCATCAAGCAGATTGCGCGGGGTCGCGTCGATATGGGTGTCATGTCAAACACAGCTGTATCATTGCTTGTACCTGAGTTTGGCCTTCTGGCGTCGCCTTATGCCTTTGACAGCGCGGAGCAGTTTGACTGTGTTGCCGACAAACATCTGTTGACCACATTTGGAAAAGAGTTTGATGACGCAGGCATTCGTACGCTTTCGTGGATGGAAGTGGGGTATCAGGTGATTTTCAGTAAGGATGGTGTCCGTGTTCCTAAAGACCTTGCCGGTGTGAAAATCAGAACCGCGCCTTCCGCCACCGATACAAAATATATTCAAACAGCAGGAGGAACGGCCGTTCCGCTGAGCCCGAAAGATACAATTCCTGCGTTGAAAACCGGCCAGGTTGCTGCAAGTACGCAATTGTCAGTATTCGGCATTGTTGTTGGTTATCCAAAAGTCGCCCCGCATATCACGTTGACCCGTCACCAACACCAAGTCGGCGGTGTGGTTATCTCAAAAAAGACCTGGGAAGGACTTTCTGAAAAAGAGCAGGGGTGGATAAATGAAGCGGCTCCCATCTTCCTTGGTCTCCGTGGTGCATTGCGTGGCGCCGAAGGTGCCTTGCTTAAAAAGGCAAAAGGGGAAGGGGCCACGATCATTGAGTTAACGGATGCTGAACTGGCCGAATGGAAAGCTTTGGTGCCCAAGGCCCAGAAAACAATATTGGATGATATGGGTGGTGCTGCAAAAGCCAAATGGGATGCCATTCAAAAGGCGAAAGCCGCCTGTTCATAAGTTCGCACAATGCTTTCAGCAATTGTCAAAGGGTTGAAGCTGGTTGAATCAATCGTCGCGACAATAGCCTATGCTGCTGTCGCGACGCTTTTGATTGTCGATGTAGTCGGGCGTGAATTGTTCGCCACATCTTTTTTGGGTGCCCAACAGGTAGCCGTTTATGGCGCGATTATTGCCGGTTTTCTTGGCCTCACATTAGCCACATCGGATAACGCGCACCTGCGCCCGGGATTTATGGATTTCGTTTTCGCGAAAAATGAAGTGTTGGTGAAACGGATCGGCGACTTCGTTTCCGCGGTTTTCTTTTTCGCCAGCGCGCTTGTTGCTGCGAACTTTGTCGGCATCTCCATGGGGAGTGGCGACCGGGCACCCGTTCTCTATTTCTTCGTGTGGCCGTTACAACTGGTGATCCCTTACGCCTTTATTTCTGCTGGGGTGAAACATCTCGCCTTTGGTATTCAACCGCAGTTAAAAATCGATAAACAGCCGGAGCGGCCAGGCTGATGATGGCTGTTTTACTGCTCATTCTGGTTCTTGCTGCGCTGGCGCTGCGGCAGAATATCATCGTCATCTTGCTCGGCTCCGCCGCCTATGTGCATCTGGTGTGGGGCGACGGGAAACTGGAATATTTGGCTGAGGACATATGGATCAGCCTTGATAATGCGCTGTTGCTGGCAATCCCCATGTTCCTTCTGGCCGGGAACCTGATGACGCGCGGGTCGATTGCCCAACGACTTATCGATCTTGCGATCAGTGTTACCAAACCAATCCCCGGTGGTCTGGCCGTTGCGACAATCCTGTCCTGCGCCGTGTTTGCGGCGATCTCCGGCTCTTCGCCGGTCACATTGCTTGCGGTGGGAACCATCCTTTATCCGGCGCTTCTCGAACATGGCTATCCAAAACGCTTTGCCCTTGGCGCGCTGACATCCGGCGGGACGTTGGGCATTATCATACCACCTTCCATTCCACTCATTCTTTACGGGATTGTGACGGAGAATTCGATTGCAGACCTTTTCGTTGCGGGGGTTGTTCCGGGTATCATGATCGCCGTTGTGCTTGCTGGCTATTCGTTCTGGATTAATCGGGATATTCCCTCAGAACCTTTCAGCATGTCTGAATTTACCCGCGCCCTGATACGTGGCGGTTGGTCTGCATTGCTGCCCGTCATTCTACTTGGTGGCATCTATTCGGGATATTTCTCACCGACCGAAGCCGCTGCCGTCGCGCTGGTTTATGCGTTGCTTGTTGAGATTGTCATCCATCGCGAACTTAAGCTGATCGATTTTTATTATACGGCGGTGGATACGGCAAAACTTTTGGGCATGTTGTTTCCCATTGTTGCCGTGGCGCTCAGTTTAAAAACCATATTGACCATTGAAGAAGTGCCGGACCAATTGGCTCTGTGGATCACATCGCTTACCGATAATAAGTTCGCTTTCCTGCTGGCGGTCAATATTTTACTGCTTATTGTTGGCTGCCTGTTCGACGTGATCTCAGCCATATTGATCTTGGCACCAATCCTGCTGGTACCGGCGGTGGCCTATGGGGTCGATCCAATCCATTTTGGAATTATCATGGTGATCAATCTTGAAATCGGCTTCCTGACACCACCACTGGGGCTGAATATCATTGTTGCAATGACAGCATTCAAAGAAAGCTTTTATGAAATTTGTCTTGCAGTTCTACCGTTTATTGCCTTGATATTCGGGGTCTTGATGATCGTCACATTCGTACCAGAAACCGCAACTTTCTTCGTGCGCTAAACTCCCTCCAACCCCAGATACACAAGCGCCAGAACGGCAATCGCCGCGATTGTGTAGGTGCCGTTCCATCGCCATGTGAGAGTGAATGCGGAATATCCTGTTGCCCGCGACAACATGATGGCACCTGCTGAAAATGGAGCGCCGGTTGAACACACCGCAGTGCCCGCCGCTATCGCTAGAGCCGCATGGGTGATGTCCACCGGCAGAACGGGAATTTTGGCAACGATACTGCCCAGAAAAACCGCCATGGTTATCGGGCTGAGGCCTAACTGCCCGAACAACCAAACAGAGATCGTCAGGCACCATAACACCAGCCATCCCGGCGCGGCAGCTATGTCGAGCACCTGTGCGAGTTGTTCAACGGGGACCAGATGAGCACCCATCGTGCCGATAAATCCGGCGCAGGAAATAAACACGGCCTCGCGAAAATAGCCGGGCATGGCGGTGAATGTAATCTCATTCAGGCGATTGACGCTGGCTTTGCTGCGCGAACTGGTCTGCGCACCAGCTTCATATTGTGCCGCTATCCACAAAACGACAATAATTGGAGACGCGAGCATGACGCCGGAAACGATTGTGACATCGGCCCATTTCGAAGATAGGACGGATGATCCAAAAAGAAGGAAGCTAATTGTCGCGAAGTTTCGAAAAGCTACCAGCGGAAAGGGAAGCTCTTGACGCATGAGGGCGATCCCGCTTTCACGTCGCGATCTGCTGAACGACCACCAGCGAATTGTGTCTTCCACCCAACTGACAATTAGCATGACAAGTACGAGGCAAAGCCCCAGGCTGATGAGATAAAGGGCATCAATTCCGCTCATCAACGTAGGCATGACAGCCTGCGTAACAGCGGTCGGTGCCCAAACGAGAAACCATGAAAAACCGCGAATCGCTGCTGAGATTTGCCTGCGTTCCCGGATAAGGCCGATTTCGTCAACTTCTTCTCCGGGTGCCAGTCTTGCCCGTACACCGCGCTGAATGATCGGAGCAAACAGCGAGAGTGAGCCCAGATTGATCATGACGGACAGAAAATGCCCGCCGGAAAAGACGGCCACAAAACGCCGGGCCGGCGGTTGTTGGGTCAGATATTCACCAAGCGCCACGATAGAAGGGGACGTCAATGCCCCTTCGCGCAGTAGTGCCATGAGCAGGATGAAACTCGCCAGATAGGCGGAGCGGGTAAGCCCTTCCAGCATCCAATCCGTTGCTGATGGAAACCACACGAGCGCCGCGCCAGCCAGCAGAAAACATATGGAAATGAGGTAGAACTCGCGGATTTTAAGCTGCCGCCAGCCCAGTATCGGCAGAATTAAGACACAGGCAATCGTGATATAACGCGCAGGTTCTACGTTTAGATATATTGAGGCGAGTTCACTCATAATCAGAATGAACAGAAGCCAGCCTATGAGGCGTCTTCCACGACCTGCGCCTTCAGCAGTGGTGTTGTTCACCCGCCGGTCATCGACATGTGACGGCTAACGGCGGGGGCATCCCCTTTCCGTTCGATCACGAAATCATGGCCCTTGGGTTTGCGGCCGATAGCTTCGTCGATGGCGGCATATAGGAGTTCGTTCCCCTCGGACGCCCGAAGCGGGTCCCGCAGGTCGGCTGCATCGTCCTGTCCAAGGCACATAAATAGAGTACCAGTGCAGGTGACACGCACACGGTTGCAGCTTTCGCAAAAATTATGGGTGAGGGGGGTGATCAGCCCCAACCGCCCGCCGGTTTCTTTCACTTCAAGATAGCGGGCAGGACCACCCGTTTTATAGGCAATTTCAGTGAGCGTGTATTTTTCTTCAAGGCGGCGGCGCACCAGCGAAAGGGGCAGGTATTGGTCCGTGCGGTCCTCTTCTATTTCGCCAAGCGGCATGGTTTCGATGAGCGTCAGATCAAAACCTTCCCCATGGGCCCAGGACATCATGTCCTCGATCTCGAACTCATTGACCTCCTTGAGAGCAACAGCATTGATCTTGATAGCTAGTCCGGCTTTTCGCGCGGCCTCCAAACCTTCCATAACTTTGCCCAATTGGCCCCAGCGGGTAATTTTGGCAAATTTATCCCGGTCCAGTGTGTCGATGGAGACATTCACCCGTTTCACACCGCAATCGACCAGTTCGTCGGCATATTTTGCCAATTGAGAACCATTCGTCGTGAGCGTCAGTTCTTCGAGTGCACCGGAGGCGAGGTGCCGGGACAGGCCGCGGAATAATTGCATGATATTTTTGCGCACGAGGGGCTCACCGCCGGTAAGGCGCAGTTTTTTCACACCTTTTTCGATGAAACCGCTGCAAAGACGGTCCAATTCCTCAAGTGTCAGCAGGTCGCGCTTGGGCAGAAATGTCATGTCTTCCGACATGCAATAGACGCAACGGAAATCGCAACGGTCGGTGACAGACACCCGTAAATAATCGACGGTTCGACCAAATGGGTCGATCATCGACGTTGACGGAATAATTGTGTTCGAAGTCGGTGTCAAAGTGCTCATGTTTGTAACTTAGCGGTATGATTGAAAAACGAAAGAAGTTTCTAACATCAAATTGAAGGAGATAGGTGTTCAAACAAGGGTGAACCCATGTGAATTGTATCCTGCAAATTTGTTCGTATTGTCGGACGATCAAAAATCTACAGGATATTGCCCCATGAAACTCATCAAAAACTCTCTCCTCGCCGCAGCAGGCCTTGCTCTAGTATTTACCTCATCTTCGTTTGCCGCTGATAAATCAGGCTCCTTTACCTCTAAGGGGCGCTACAAAGTTAGCGGTTCCGTAAAAGTATCCAGCGGTGGCAAGATTAATATTTCCGGTTTTAGCACGACGCCTGGCCCCGACCTTTACATCTACGTTGGTAACGGATCACCGAGCACACTGGTTGCAAAGCTTAAGAAAACCAAAGGCTCCCAGTCATATTCGATCCCCGCGAACCTTGTAGGTAAAATTTCGACAGTGCATGTTCACTGCAAGCGCTATAACAAGTTGTTTGGCACTGCCAAGGTTAAATAAACAACTTAATCGGGTCAGATGTTCTCCCACTGACCTGATTTCCCGGCGCGGTAAATCGCGTCGATTAGTTTCTGATTTTTAACCGAATCTTCCAGTGAGAATACTTCGCCTGTGCCCTTGGTCGCACGGGCGAATTCTTCTGCCTGCAGTTGATATTGATTGACTCCGGCAAATCTGAATTCCTGCTTCTCTCCGTGATCCTGATTGTGCAATGTCACTGTGTCAGCGTCGTATAATCCGGCGTTAAACGGGGCTGATAATTCGACCCAGCCTTTGTCCCCATGAAATGAGATTTCCTGTCGAAGCGCCATTTGAGTTGCGACATAGGCCGTCATTTCAAACGTCCCGAAATCTGCGCGCCAACTGGCATAAATGTCGGTCCCAGTTACCTTATCTCTGACAACACGAGCTGATACCGATTGTGGTTCCGAACCAGCGACAAATCGTGTGGCAACGGTTGGATAAACGCCGATATCCGGCAGCGCGCCGCCTCCGTGGGCGAGTATATTGCGCATATTGTCTTTATCGGTGTTGTGATAAGTAAATGCGGCCTGCACATGTTGTAACGTACCAATCGCCCCTTGTGATACCAGTTCGCGAGCCTTGTGCCATTGGGGGTGATAGGTAACCATATAGGCTTCCGCGACCTGCACTTTGTTGCGGTCTCGAGCCTCGATTACCACGGCGATCTCATCGCTGTGCAGGGCAATGGGTTTTTCGCAAAGCACATGCTTTCCTGCATCAGCCGCCTTGATGGACCATTCAACGTGTTGAGATGTGAGAAGCGGGATATAGACGGCATCGACAAGATCACTTTCCAGCAAGGCTTCATAACTGCCAAGTGCATTTGGAATGTTAAATCTGGTTGCGACCGCTTGCGCGCGGTCGATATCCCGGCTCGCGATCGCGCTAATGACGCCGTTTTCTGCCTGTAATAACGCGGGGATCATGTGTTCGATCCCGATACGTGCCGTAGATAATATTCCCCAGCGGAGCATGATAAATATCCTTTCGAGTAATTTTATCTGCAACCATAAGGTCTGTTGACCAATTTCACGAGCACTTTGGCGCATGATTTTCTGAATTTTCTAATTCGATAGAAATGCCGGTTGAGACTTTTGTCAGTTTCCTTTACGTAAGGATGAATTCTTGGGGCTGAGGATTTGAGATGGGCTGGTCCAATTCTCTTGATCTTTATTGTGAGCGTATGGGCCCGGGGTTCTGGGCTGAACCGTTGAATGCGCTTTCCAATTTGGCTTTCATTGCTGTTGGAATTTGGGTGTGGCGGCGGAGTCGTGCGGAAACTTCTGACAAGGCAATTCAGATTATATGTTTTTGGCCAGTTGCAATCGGTTTTTGCTCCTTTGTTTTTCACACTTTTGCTAATAGATGGGCGGAACAAATTGACGCCATTCCGATCCAATTATTTATTCTCGGGTATACGTTTTTCTCGCTCGTGCGATTTGCTGAGTTGGCTCTTGGAGCAGCAATTGTGTGGTTTGCGGCGATATTTTTGTCGTTACCCTACTTCCTGACGAAATTGCCGGTCTCTTGGTTCGAAGCAACCAATGGTTCCTTATATTATTTTCCCGCGTTTTTCATATTATTTGGGTTCGGTATTGTGTTGTCGCTACAGGCAAAACCGGTTGGTAGATCGCTCATAATTTCGGGCTTTATATTTTTAATATCACTCACTTTTCGAGCAATTGATCACGATGTTTGCAACGTGTTTCCAACTGGAACCCATTTCTTCTGGCATATTTTTAATGCTATTCTGCTTGGAATATTGGGTGCTGCTACAATTCGTTATGGCCAAAGAAAACCCGTTGGGTAATTGTTAAACCAGACTATTTGTCTCCGGTCTGATTGAGGCTTTTTTTGAGTCTCTCGTTATCAAGTCGCAAGGCAATTATTTCGTCCTGCATTGGTTTAAGGTGGGGTTGAAGTTCCTCAACAGTCAACCGTTGAGAAATGTGTTGCGGGCAATTCCAATCAAGTGCGTTGATCGAAATCACGACAGCTCTTTCGGGTAGTCCGCGATAATCCGGGTCGCGCAATTTGCTCACAAGTTTGGCATCATCTTTCGCGCCAATGAGTTTTGCACGCCCCCAAATTTTTAGCCGCGCCCTGTTGGGGTAGTCCATTAGTAACATCGACACCCGATCATCATCATTCAAATTGCCAGTGCTGATGTATTGCTGGTTTCCACGATAGTCGGCGTAAGCGATAGTGCGATCATCAAGCACCCGCAAAAAACCAATCGGGCCCCCACGAAATTGCACATATGGCCAGCCTTCCTGTGACACTGTCGCCTGATAAAACCCGTCTCGCGCTTTGATAAAGGCTTCTTCGGCGGGACCAATACGGTTGCCGGGAGCCGCTTGCTCGGTCAACAATCCTGCATAATTATCCGCAGAACCATTTTTCTTCTGAACCTCAAGAACCGATGGTGTGAAAGCAATTTCAGCGAATGAATTGGGCATCATTTATCTGTTCCTCCCCCGCAATTGTTCCTCCAGCAGGGCGATTAGGCTCATCGCGGCATCTGGTATGTTTGTTCCGGGACCGAAGATGGCTTTAACGCCTGCGTTGGTTAGAAAATCATAATCCTGACTGGGGATGACACCACCGCATATGACAATTTTATCGGCGGCGTCGCGATCGGCCAGCTCTTTCAGGAGCATGGGGCTTAGCGTCTTATGACCGGCGGCGTGGCTTGAAACGCCGATGATATCGACGTCCTGTTTCACCGCCATGTCAGCGGCTTCAGCCGGGGTCATGAACAGGGGACCGACAGATACATCAAAACCCAGGTCTGTGAAGGCGGTGGCGATTACTTTTGCACCGCGGTCATGGCCGTCCTGTCCCATCTTTACGACGAGAACTCTGGGCTTGCGTCCAAGTTTTCCAGTGAAACCGGTGATGGCATCTTTGGTTTGGTGGAATACCGGGTTGTCTCCATAAGCGTCTTCGTAGACCCCTTCTATGGTAACAATATCAGCGGAATGGCGGCCAAAAGCGTTTTCCATGGCCCATGAGATTTCGCCCACCGTGGCGCGAGCGCGAGCAGCTTCTACCGCAGCGGCCAGTATATTGCCGTCGCCTGAAGTACAAACATTTTCAAGCTCGCTGAGTGCTGCGGTATGCGCGTCTGCGTCGCGGGTCTTGCGAATGCGCATCAGACGAGAGATTTGAGCATCACGCACAGCGGCGTTATCGATGTCACGGACTTCAACAGTGGTCTCCTGCGTGGGTTTGAACTTATTCACCCCGACGATGACCTCTTCACCCTTGTCGATACGTGCCTGTTTTTGCGCGGCCGCCTCCTCGATGCGGGCTTTGGGCATGCCTTCATTGATTGCCTGCGTCATACCTCCCAAACCCTCGATTTCTTCCATTAACCTCCAAGCTTCGTCGATCAACTCCCCGGTTAGATTCTCAACGTAGTAAGACCCTGCCAAAGGATCAACGACCTTGGTGATGCCGGTTTCGTGTTGCAGGATGAGTTGTGTATTCCTCGCGATACGAGCGGAGAAATCAGTGGGTAGGGCAATCGCTTCATCGAATGAATTTGTGTGTAGGCTTTGGGTTCCTCCAAGAGCCGCGCTCATGGCTTCATAAGCGGTGCGGACAATATTATTGTACGGGTCTTGCTCTTGCAGGGAAACACCGGAGGTCTGACAATGGGTGCGCAACATCTGGCTGCGTTCAGAGGCACCAAATTCCTTCATGATCTTGGACCACAGGTATCGCGCCGCGCGAAGCTTTGCAGCTTCCATGAAGAAATTCATGCCCATGTTGAAGAAGAAAGACAGGCGACCGGCGAATGCATCAACATCCATGCCTTTGGCGATGGCCGCGCGTACATATTCGCGTCCGTCTGCCAGGGTAAATGCCAGTTCCTGAACCAGTGTCGAACCGGCTTCCTGAATGTGGTAACCGGAAATCGAGATTGAATTATATTTTGGCATTTCGGCGGCCGTATATTCGATGATGTCCGCGACGATGCGCATCGATGGTTCAGGTGGGAATATATAGGTGTTGCGCACCATAAATTCCTTGAGGATATCGTTCTGGATTGTGCCTGACAGGAGCTTGCGATCGACACCCTGTTCTTCGCCTGCAACAATAAATGACGCCAAAACGGGAATGACTGCGCCGTTCATAGTCATCGACACGGACATTTGACCAAGGGGGATGCCATCAAACAGAATTTTCATATCTTCAACGGAATCAATTGCAACACCGGCCTTGCCAACATCGCCAACGACGCGCGGATGGTCGGAATCATACCCCCGGTGGGTTGCCAGATCGAAGGCGACCGACAGGCCTTTTTGCCCCGCCGCCAGGTTAGCGCGGTAAAATTTGTTTGATTCTTCTGCGGTAGAAAACCCCGCATATTGCCGAATAGTCCATGGCCGACCTGCGTACATTGTGGCCTTTGGGCCCCGGGTAAAGGGCACATGTCCGGGCAGATTCTTGACTTCAAGGTGCTCTAGGCACTTGATGTCTTCAGGGCCGTAAACCGGTTTTACTGCAATACCTTCTGGGGTATTCCAAACCAGCGAATGGGGATCGCCCCCTTTCATCTCTTTGGATGCTAAGTCAAGCCAATCCCTTGAAATTGGGAGGCCCGTATTTGCAGAAGAATCGCTAGTGGTCATGATTGTGCTCGAGGCGATGGATAGTGTACATATTGGATACAGGCTGATGATCATCCCGCCAAGCTTTCTGACGGAATCAATTCACGCACTTTCGTCGTAATTCTTTGCGATAAATACTCGTAGAATCGGTCGTAACGTTGCAATGGACTGATGTGTTAACGAAGTTTTAAGCAATTGCTTTTCATTTTCATTAACCAATGATTAACTGTAGTCTGCGGGAACCAATACTGGGCCCATCAAAAAATAAAGCTTGATGGTCGGGGACGAAAAATGAATGTGATGCGATTTGTAACAGGATTGTTCAACACGGCGATTGCGCTGTTGTTGTTGAGCGTTTGGATTGCTGGGGTGACTTATGCACAAACAGCGCGAAAATTTGGTGATAAGGTACCTATCGTCCGTCTCTGTCCAACAACTTGTGTTGCGGTGAATGGTCATGGGTTCAAAGCTGGTGCAGCAATTACTGTGTTTGAAACCAAGGATGGCTGGGCTCGGGTTTCCGCCTATCTTAAACGTGCGGATCTAATAAAAAGCTTTGGAAAAACCATCACTCGAAAACCGGCGCTTTGGGTCCCGGTTGCGCAGTTGGAGGGAAGTGTAAAAAAGACTGAGAATACCCCAAAAGAGCCGGCCCGCAAAAAAGCGTCGACTGCCAACAGAGGTGCGCGATTGAGCAAGGTTCCTCTCCCCACATTTCGTCCTGGAACAATCATACAGGCTAAAGCGACTACGACGGAAGAGGAAGCCCCTGTTCAAACAAGTGAAACGGCAACGGAGACCAGCGATCCGCTACGTGAAGAGGAATCCGCGACCCAAATAGTTGAAAACGACGATAATCAGGTTGAAGTTGTGGAATCTCAACCTGCTGCTGAAACTCCTCAAGAGGACGGAACCCGACGTGTTTTAACCTGGGAAGAATTGCAAGCGAAGCTGGCAGAACAGGAAAAAAACTCAACCAGCAGAACCCAGGTTGATGAAAAAGCGCTAGATAAGTCACGGATTGCTGAGGAAAAACGCAGACGTGAAGCAAAGGCACGCCAGCAGGAAAAGGCCACCAAGAAGACTGCCGTTGATGCTGCGAAGGCGGAGAAGGCCAAGAAGGCTGCCGCTGATGCTGCGAAGGCTGAGAAAGCCAAGAAGGCTGCCGCTGATGCTGCGAAGGCGGAGAAAGCCAAGAAGGCTGCCGCTGATGCTGCGAAGGCAGAGAAAGCCAAGAAGGCTGCCGCTGATGCTGCGAAGGCGGAGAAGGCCAAGAAGATTGCTGCTGATGCTGCGAAGGCGGAGAAAGCCAAGAAGGTTGCTGCTGATGCTGCGAAGGCGGAGAAAGCCAAGAAGGCTGACGCTGAGGCTGCGAAGGCTAAGAAGGTTGCCGCTAAAGCGGAAAAAGCCAACCAAGCTGCAAAAGATGTTGCAGAACCCAAAAAGAAAGGGGTTGTCGAATACACGCCGCCTAAGGCCAAGGAAGAGCAAGTGGCGGTGGTTAAACCCAAAAAACCTCCTGGCCCCGAACCAACGTATAGTTCAGCAGAAGCCGATCCAATTGTATTTGGTACAAGGCCCAAGAAACTGACAAAAGCTCTTCTTGATAAGCGTCTTAAGAAACTACCCGGTCGCAAAAGTAGGGTTAAAAAAGAAGTTGTTATCGCGCTTCGGCATTATGCACTTGGTCTGCTGAATAGTGGGGAATGCAAGGGTATTTCTCGCGGTGGCGCGAGCGCCGTTCCCGGGATGCTTTACATCGCCTGTTCGGATGACCCAACTTATCTGCGACAATTCCCGTTAGTGGAGGAAAGCTGGTAAAAGCGCTGTTGTCAGGCGCTATTCTGTGTTCGTTTTGATGGTATCAACCGTAACAATTGCAGTAGAAGCACCGGTAAGAACCATTGCATCAATAGTGTCTCGAACTGCCCGATCAAATACCAGTGGAGCGCTGTAAAACCGGCTGCAAAATAAGCCGCCCGTTGTAATGGTTTCCAGTTTCTGCCGAGAAACCTGACGCTTTTTTTGTTGGATATGACCGCAAGAACAAGAAAGATCAGGAAGGCGATCCATCCGGTCAACAGGTCCCATTCGACGAGATTGAGTATGATTAACTCAAGTGAGCCGGTATAACGGACATAGTAAAAAGTGTGGAGCGCACCATATCCAAAAGCGGCAATTCCGATGGCCCGGCGTCGGCGAAAAATCCATCGCATGATTTGGACGCCGGTTGGCCAACTGCGCACAAGATTCATAAATGGCGTTATCACCAGTGCCAGCACCGTAAACTGAACTGCCAACAGCCCGCTATCATACATGATTTCAGCGTAGTACCGCTCGTTGAGGAACACTTCCTTGACCAACGGCCATGATGGCCATGCCAGCACGAGCCAGGTCAAAGGCATTGAGTTCAGGACGTTTTTTAGAAAACCCAGCATGTCTGCTGATTACGGGAGGAACGGTGCTTCACCAAGTGAAAAATTGGTGAAATTATCGTGTGTTGCGGTGGGATTCCAACGGATGCTGACACGAATTGACGGCTGGGTGTGGTAGTGTTCGGGCTCGATCAAAAACCTGGGCCAAGGCCATGTCAGATTCGACCAGATTTCAGGGCGTCGCACTTGTGGTATTTTCAGCACTCGTTTTCAGTTCTGCTGGATTATTTGCCAAAGGTATCAAGGCCGATGCCTGGGACATCATTTTCTGGCGGGGTGTTTTTGCAGCAATGTTGACGACTACTTTTATCGTAGCGCAGGGGAAAATACATAGTGAATTCGCCCAAATGGGTTGGTCGGGTTGGCTCGCAGCGGCGCTTGGTGCATCGGGTTCAGCAGCGTTTATTCCAGCCTTTAAACTTTCGACAGTTGCGAATGTCTCCCTTATATACGCCATTGCCCCGCTCCTGACGGGCTTGCTGGCCTGGCTGTGGTTACGTGAACGGATGCAGCGAATGGTCGTTATAGGGTGCGCTCTGGCCTTTAGTGGCGTGTTGATTATCGTTGGTGGTTCACTGGGAACCATCAACCTGAAAGGTGACCTGCTGGCGCTTTGGATGACTGTGGCCATGTCCCTGATGATGGTTGTCTACAGGCGTTTTCCAAAAACACCGGCGGCGGGTCCCGCGGTTTTTTCATCGGTACTGCTATTACCACCAGCGTTTTTCCTGGGTGACCCATTCGCAAACGAGATGCACGACATCGTCCTCATGGCGGTATTCGGGTTGGTTTTTGCCCTGGCATCCGTGACTCTGCTGGAAGGTGTAAAACGTGTCCCCGGTGGTGAGGCTGCATTGCTCAGCACATTGGAAGCACCATTTGCTATCGTTCTGGCGTGGATAATCCTTGTGGAACTACCCGCCCTGACCACTGCAATCGGCGGTGCCATCATTATGATCGGTGTTGTTGGGAGCCAGCTTATTGCGTCAAAACTGACTATTCAAACTCCATAATAATCTCGTCTACTGCGAGACTGTCGCCGGCCGTGGCATTGATTTTTATCACCTTGGACTTCTTCTCCGCGCGCAGAATGTTTTCCATCTTCATGGCTTCTACTGTGGCGAGGGCCTGACCTTCCTGAACCTCATCTCCCTCCAATACGGCAATCGAAACAATAAGGCCCGGCATGGGGCATAGTAGTTGTTTGGATGTATCGGGCGCGACCTTTTCGATCATGTGGCCATTTAGATCAGCAACACGTGGGGCCAAGATTTGCGCGCAAAGGTCAGCGCCCCGATATCGAAGATCATATCCTGCAGCGGTTGCCGTGACTTTGATCGCGACTGCTTCTCCGTCTATTGTGCCGCAGAACAGGTGGCTTCCTGGCCGCCAATTCGTCAGGACTTTGACTTTTGATCCGTCGGCAAATTTGATCTTGGCGCCCGCGTCTTTGGCTTTCATAGAGAGAGAGTGAGAAGTCCAGCCACCAATGTCTTTTAGTATGACAACCCAATCTTTGCCGACACGCCGTTTATGGTTGGTCATGGCACCGGAAATGCGAGTCCTGCGCAATTGAGCGATCATATTCATGACGGCGGCACAAGCGGCAAGCTTGCGCTTGGTGTCGACACTCGACTGAACACCTTCGAAACCTTCGGGATATTCCTCTTCGATAAAGGCAGTTGTAATATTGCCGCTGACGAAGCGGTCGTGGTCCATGACTGCGGAAAGGAACGGCAGGTTGTGGCCGATACCGTCAACCTCGAAATTATCAAGCGCATGGCGCATGGCTTCAATGGCCGCAGCTCGGTCTTCGCCCCATGTGCAAAGCTTTGCGATCATCGGGTCATAGAACATGGATATTTCGCCACCTTCGTAAACACCGGTGTCATTACGCACGATCGTGCTGCCCCTGCGGCCTTCTGCCGGGGGGCGATAACGGGTGAGGCGGCCAATTGACGGGAGGAAATTCCGGTAAGGGTCTTCCGCGTAAAGGCGGCTTCCCATCGCCCAGCCGTTGAGCTTGATATCGGGTTGAGCAATCGTGAGTTTTTCCCCATAGGCCACGCGGATCATCTGTTCGACGAGATCAATGCCGGTGATCAATTCCGTTACCGGATGCTCCACCTGCAGGCGGGTGTTCATCTCAAGAAAGTAGAAATTGCGATCCCCGTCAACGATGAATTCCACCGTTCCGGCGCTAGCATAGTCCACCGCTTTGGCGAGCGCGACCGACTGCTCTCCCATGGCCTTGCGGGTTTCTTCATCGAGAAACGGGGAGGGGGCTTCTTCGATGACTTTTTGATTGCGCCGCTGGATAGAACATTCACGTTCCCCCAGATAGATGCAATTGCCGTGACTGTCACCCAGTACCTGAATTTCAATGTGGCGCGGTTGGGTGACGAATTTCTCAATGAAAATACGGTCGTCGCCGAAAGAGTTTGCAGCCTCGTTTTTGGAGGACTGGAAACCTTCGCGCGCGTCGTCATCGTTCCAAGCGATACGCATGCCTTTGCCTCCGCCACCGGCGGATGCCTTGATCATCACCGGGTAGCCGATTTCGTTTGAAATTTTGACCGCTTCATCCGCGTCTTCAATCAGGCCCATATGGCCGGGCACGGTGGAAACATTGGCTTCCTGCGCCAGTTTTTTGGAGGTGATTTTATCACCCATGGCTTCAATCGCGCCAACCGGCGGGCCGATAAAGGCGATTTTGGCATTCTTCAAAGCTTCGGCAAACTTTGGGTTTTCCGACAGGAATCCATAACCGGGGTGCACGGCCTCTGCGCCTGTCTGTTTGATGGCGTCGAGTATTTTGTCGATTACGATGTAGGATTCTGCTGCAGGTGGCGGGCCGATATGGACTGCCTCGTCTGCCATCGACACATGAAGCGCATTACGGTCCGCGTCGGAATAGACCGCAACCGTTTTAATGCCCATCCTACGCGCCGTCTTGATCACCCGGCAGGCGATTTCGCCACGGTTCGCAATCAGAATCTTTTTAAACATGAACATCAACTCCCGGTGTGATATCCATCATTATGCAAACGCATACGTTTCGCCAAGTACCTCTTTAGTTTGCAGTTTCTATATTCACTTAAAACCGAAATTCTAAGCTGATTTGAGCCAGGAAAGGGCGGCATCTTCTTCATCCGGCGCAAATGCCTTGATTGAAAGCCCCGGCATTAGTGCCCCCTCGATTTCGGATGCTTTGGCGATCCAGCCGTGCTCTGTCAAAACAGCACATTTTTTCAATTTACCCAGTGATTTGAAAAGCCTGGGTAATTTATTGAGCTTGACACCAAGGGCTGAAAGGCTCGGCATTTCAAAATTGGAAATGCGGTAAAAAGAGGTTCCGTCTTCCATGTCCCGGGTTAATTCCAGATAATCGTCGAGCCCCGTTTCCATTGCGTCAGCGTCGATTTTCCCGTCAACCGTAATGCCAATCATATTTGGTTCTTTGAGGTAAATACTCAGCATGTTTCATCTCCTTCCCCCTAAATATGGGATCGAGACTGGGCGAGTTAAAGGCCTGTTAGCCGAGTTTTACTGCGGTCCCATTGGCGGAAACCATCAACATGGACTTGCCCACCGTTTCATAATCAATGTCGACTGCCACGACAGCATCTGCGCCCAAAACCCTTGCTTCCTCTACCATATCTTCGATGGCGGCCTCGCGTCCGTCACGGAATACTTTTTGATAACCGTCGGAGCGTCCTCCAACTATATCACGAACGCTGGCGAATATGTCGCGGAAGACATTGGCGCCAAAAACCGCTTCGCCGGCAACAACCCCAAGAATCTCCCGGGTCGGTTGGTTAGGAACGGTCTGTGTCGTGGTAACAATCATGGCTTCAGTCCTTTAGTAGTCGCTATCCATCCAGTTTGTCGGGTCGAAGGCTTCGGGAAAACTCTTTTCTGCAACCGGGCGGTTGATCACCAGCATGGCTTCATAATCTGCCGGATCAAAAGGCTCTTGCGCCGCAATAACCTCTTTGCCGAACAACCAGCCCAGACGCCCGGCATCAAGATTGCCCCGCACAAAGGGCTCGTCGCCAAAGTGCTTCACGAGGCAGGCCATAAAGTTAAGGTCGGCCGTTTTGTCCTTCGGGTTGCGGTCCGCGTAACGCTCTCGCGCCACAATCTTCGTCGCACCCTTTTTATTGTCACGACGAATGGTGAACTGAAAATCTGTACCCGGCAGGCGGGAGGGAAAACCACGGTGCTTATGCATGGCGGATATCTATCACGGGGGTGGTTGGCGGAACCAGCGGAAAGATGAAAGCGCTAACGTTTTTTGAACGTTACAACATTGCCCATGTCGAGGCGATGTTCACCATCCGCCCTGTCGCCATAATTGCGCACGGGGCGGATGGTGAAATTCTCGATTTGAGGAGCAAGTGATCTGAACTTTTCTTCAAAGCCCCTTTCTTTGTAATGCTTGGCGTTGACGGACAGCACGAACAAAGCACCGGGGGCGGCAATGCGCATCAATTCGTCCAACCCGTCAGGCCCCACATGGCCGTGGGTAAATGTGCCAGAACTGATGGCCGCCTTATAGGTGTTGTTCTCAATCGGCAGGGTTCGGGTCAGATCACCCACAATCGTTTTGCGATAAAGTGATTTTTCCGCCGCTACCGCCAGCATTTCAGCGGAAATATCGAGCGCATCAATATCACCCGCAAATGCCCGATCCATGCGTTCAACAAGCAAGCCTGTTCCGGCCCCGACGTCCAGAATCGGCGCTGCACCTTCGCTCATTTCCAGAAATATCGCCGCCACATTAGCTGGTAATTGATAATCCATCTCCTGCGCAAATCCACTGTCGTAAGTAGACGACCAACGGGAATAGAGATCGACGTTATCCTGCGGTGTTTGAAGGGCGTAGGCGTCGGTGAGTTCTGGAGCATAATTCTCGTGAGACATATTGATGTAATTCCTGACCGCACGTGAATAGAGATATTGTTACAGTGTATAAATAATAAAAGGAACGAAGTTATGATACAATTTATGTTTATTGAGCTTTTCTAGAATTCTCAATGCGAATGAACGTTAGGAATATTTTTTGAAAAGTAAAAAACCTGACCTGTTGGACTGGCTCCATATAAAGAAGGAGCTGGATTTCTCGAGATTTCAATCTCTAGGGGCTTTTGTTAGTTCAATCGCATTATTGATACTTTTAGCTATCGTAGCATTTAGCATAGTCGGGGTATTCGTTCTTCTCGGTGCGGTAGTCGGTGTTGGACCGTATTCCGGCGATGTCAGCGCAACTGCCATTCGTAACTTGGGGCTCGTTTTGATCGCGACGTTTGGTGCTCCATTTTTAGTGTGGCGGTCAATTGTCGCGCAAAAACAAGTAAATGTAGCCGAACAAAGCCAAATTACAGATCGAATAAACAAGGTAGTTGAAGGGCTGGGTAGCGTGAAGTTGGTGCGTGAAGTAATTGAAACGCCGCGATACCAAAGAGCCGATGGAAATTGGAAAAGAGACGAGAATGATGACCCGGTGCCTGCACTACGACCAGATGGCAAGCCATTAATCGATAGGGAAGTGGTTGAAAAAACTTCACCAAATTTGGAAGTTAGAATTGGTGCAATTTACGCGTTGGAAAGGATGCTCAAGATAGCGGGCGTGATCACATCCAAATAATGGAAATACTTTGCGCCTATGTTCGCGAGAATGCTTCCGTCAGTGATTTGATTCCTAGTGTCACTTTAACTACCCGATCAGTTCCTCGAACTGATATTCAAACCGTCGTCACTGTTTTGGGTAGAAGATCAAAAGAACAGGTGGCGGTAGAGTGGGCAAGGCAGTTTCGATTAGACTTGAAGGGTACTGAACTTTCCGGTGCTAATTTCAGAAATGGTGACTTTAGTGCTGCGATGTTCCACAGATGTCGATTAGAAGCTGCAATGTTTGATGGGGCGAATCTAAGTGCAACGCAGTTTTTTGGTGCACTCCTAAATCACTCAGATTTTCACGACGCTGAGCTGAGAGGCACGCTTTTTGACCATGCAATAATTAATAAACCTAAATTGCATGCAGGCGCGATGAGCGATTCTCTAACTATGGCAAAGATAAAAGGTATTTCGGTAGCTGCAGCTGATATTAGCGCAGTAAATTATCTTGGTGAGCCTGACAAAATGAACCTGGTCTTCGGTTCAAAAGACACAATATTGCATCATAGTTTGGAGTTTGATCGCCGGAAATTTGAAAGTAAAATTCGCGATATCCGACAACTAAAAAAAGACGGGAAGCTGGAAGATGCTAAACGGTTAGAATCGGAATTGTATCAAGATGGTTTTGTAGATTGGTTTCCACACGATCGAACTGATTTGGCGTTTGGGCATTCGTTTCGGCAATTCTTAAATAGAATGAAACTCCACGATTGGCCCTATCGCTAAGTAATCAATCGTTTCGCCAAATCTGAGTGTCAATTTCAGTCTCGTCTAATGTTCCCTCCCTCACAACGGCAAATTATCGTGTTTCTTCCACGGGTTCTCCAGCACTTTTCCTCTCAACATTGCAAATGCCCGGCACAGGCGTTTTCTGGTTTGGCTGGGGTGGACTACGTCGTCTATGAAGCCTTTTTCGGCGGCGACGAAGGGGTTGGCGAAGCGGGTTTCGTATTCTTTGGTGTGGGCGGCGATTTTTTCCGCGTCGCCGAGGTCGGAGCGGTAAAGGATTTCCACCGCGCCTTTTGCGCCCATGACGGCGATTTCCGCGGTGGGCCATGCGTAGTTCACGTCACCGCGCAGGTGTTTTGAGGCCATCACGTCATAAGCCCCGCCATAGGCTTTGCGGGTGATCAGGGTGACTTTCGGGACGGTCGCCTCGCCATAGGCGTAAAGCAACTTTGCCCCGTGTTTGATAACGCCGCCATATTCCTGACTTGTGCCGGGAAGGAAACCGGGCACGTCTACCAAGGTTAAAATGGGAATTGAAAACGCATCGCAGAAGCGCACAAAACGGGCGGCCTTGCGGCTGGAATTAATGTCGAGAACACCGGCCAGAACCAGCGGCTGGTTGGCGACCACGCCAACGGTCTGCCCTTCCATGCGAATAAAGCCGGTTAGGATGTTCTTGGCGTAATCCGCCTGAATTTCAAAGAAATCCCCTTCATCCGCCAGTTTGTGCACCAGTTCATGCATGTCATAGGGCTGGTTGGGATTATCAGGGATCAAAGTATTGAGGCTGGTTTCCTCTCGGTTCGGGTCGTCAAAGAAAGGGCGCACGGGTGGTTTTTCCCGGTTGTTGAGCGGCAGGAAATCGTAGAAACGGCGCATTTGTCGGAGCGTGTCCACATCGTTGTCAAATGCCCCGTCGGCGACGGAGGATTTTGACGTGTGGGTTTTCGCGCCCCCCAATTCTTCCGCGGTGACGATTTCATTGGTGACGGTCTTCACCACGTCCGGCCCGGTGACGAACATGTAGGACGTATCGCGCACCATAAAGATGAAATCGGTCATGGCGGGGGAGTAAACGGCACCGCCGGCGCACGGTCCCATGATGACGGAAATCTGCGGTACGACGCCGGAGGCCAATACGTTTTTCTGGAACACGTCGGCATAACCGCCGAGCGACGCGACCCCTTCCTGAATGCGTGCGCCGCCGGAATCATTCAGCCCGATAACGGGCGCGCCGTTTTTCATCGCCATATCCATGATCTTGCAGATTTTCGCGGCGTGGGTCTCTGAAAGTGATCCACCCAGAACAGTGAAATCCTGCGCATAGACATAGACAAGGCGACCGTTGATCGTGCCCCATCCGGCCACAACCCCGTCGCCCGGAATTTTGGTCTTTTCCATGCCAAAATCGGTGCAACGGTGGGTGACGAACATGTCGTATTCTTCAAAACTGCCCTCATCCAGCAAAACATCAAGCCGCTCACGTGCTGTCAATTTGCCTTTGGAATGCTGGGCGGCAATGCGCCGCTCGCCACCGCCCATGCGGGCCTCATTGCGGCGGGTTTCAAGTTGTTCAAGAATATCAGTCATGGGAGCCTCCGCCTGTAAGTTGTTGAACGAACTTAAAGGGCGCGAGACAGGAGCGCAATTATGGCTTTGGGATTAGACGGGGATTGATGATGGAAGCGTAAAAAAAGGCCGGGACCAAATGGCCCCGACCTTGCGGAGGTTTCGAGTGGTATGTCTGATGGTTTTAGAGCAGGTCACTATCACTTGTATCGAGCAACAGTTTTTCGGTTTTCGCCTCTTCAAGACGGTTGTGGAGACGGGTCGCTTCTTCATTATCGCGCAGGGTTTTGGTCACTGAAATTGACGTGTGTACCAACATGATGGCGCTCATGGCGTAAAAGCCCTTGGCGGCGAAACTGGCTTCTAGAAAATAAATGCCTCCGGCCATCATGCCAGCAGCGAGAATGAATGATCCCACGGTGAACATGTTCCAGGCATTGGTGGATTGGATCGGTTGAGCTGCGGTTGTCATGGTATTTTCCTTCACTTGAGATTGGTTGTCGAACTTAGTTTTGTTGGCTTGGCCTATTTGGATTTTCCGGTTGAACCGGCCTGTTTGGCTTTCAACCGCTCAAGTACCTGATCAGCGGAGCTTTTCAGTGGTTTGCCGAGGCCCTGTTCCGCCATGCGTTTGGAGATATCAGCCGGGGCGGTGGATTGTTCCAATTCAGCTTCCGCCTTGCGGGTCAGGTCTACGGTTTGCTGGCGTTTTTCGAGCCTGCGCAGGGTTTCTTCTGCATCACTGAGGGAGTTGGTGGTGGACCGGGGGGAGTCGACCGCCAGTTTTTGAGTGTGGCTGGTTGCGGTGGCCAACCGTTGACCGCGTTCCAGATCGCGCATTTTAAGCTGCGCTGCGCGAATATCTGATTTCAGGCGGCCAATTTCATTGGCATAACGTTCCTGCGCTTTTTCAGATGAGGCTTTTTCATTTTCCAACCCAGCGATTGCATCGGCGGCTTCCGCTGCCAGTTCGTTTTTACCCACCTCTAGGGCCGCGAGTGCACGGCTCTCAAGATCAGCAATTTGAGCCTTGATACGTTTATATCGGGAAACTTCCTGCTCCTGACCGGCCATTGCGATGGCGACCGACTGGCGGGAGGCTTTTACTCCAAGCCCGGCTTCGCGGATCTGCTGGCGCAGGATTGGCAAGGCGTTTGCATCGGTAAATTCCTCTACGGCATCCGCTGTGCGACCTTTAAATAATGTCATCATTGTCTTGAGCATTTCAGTTTCCATTTGGTTGTGAACGTTGTTCATGAAGCTAATATACTCATTCTTGAACATTGTTCAAGTAAATTCATGAACAATGTTCATTTTTGTCTGGCTAATGGTTAATTCTTCAATTAAGGGTTGGGTGAAGGAGTATGGGATTGCGCTATACCGCCGTCTGCCACGTTAGAGCGTGTCGCTGTTCCTTTCGTTCAACTGACTCTACCTGAACGGGAACAGCTCGCTCAATCATCAGATGAGAGTTGCAGACCCGTATTATTGGAAACCCGTGCAACGGTTGATAAAGGAAAATATATGTCAAAAGCTTCTGACCGTAAGGAAGCGCTCCATGGGGCCCTGATACAGGCTGCAGAAGAGCGGATCGCCGCCCATGGGGTGGGTAAATTGCGGGCGCGTGATCTGGCGGCCGATGTCAAATGCTCGGTTGGTGCCATATATAATGTGTTTGCTGATATTGACGCGATCATCCTTCACGTCAGTTTTCGAACATTACAGCGTATTGATGATGCGATGGAAAAAACCGGGGCGGAGCACCGGGACGGCGAGCCTGTGACCTGTATGGTGTGTCTGGCGTGGACTTATTTCGAGCTTGTGCAGGACAACTATAATCTGTGGCGCGCACTGTTTGATCACACAATGCCGGACGAATCAGCCTTGTCAGACGGAATAGGCAAACAGGTCACTTACCGGCAAAACGCGCTTTTTCAACACATCGAAAAACCTCTGGGCACCTATTTGACGGGCAATGAAGATGTACCCGTCAAATATGTCGCGCGAAGCCTGTTTGCTTCAGTACATGGTATAGTCAGCCTTTCCATGGAAGGCCGTGCATCTGGCATTTCCATGGATGCTGTGCCGGAACAATTGGAATTTTTGCTCCGCACATTTGTTGCGGGCTTGGTAAAACCAGCACCTTAGCTAAATATTTCCTTGAATGTCCCGATGCATTCGCGGAACCCAGCTTCGAAATCGCCGTTGCCGGGATGGTAGACGCTTTCGAATGATATGACGCCATCGTAGTCATCGGCCCGCAGGGCGTCGGCAATGGGTTGGAAGAGGGGCCCCAATTGTCCTTCGCCCATTTTGCGCACCTCAAGGGTGGCGCGTGGCGTATCCACCAGCACATCCTTGATGTGGACATGGCCGAGATAACCGTCGCGCACTTCTTCATAGCCATCGGGATAGGCCAATTCGTGGCACCAGCAATTGTTTGCCGAGTCCCACAAGACTTTTAACGTGTCTTTTGCGTCCAGCTCGTCGATGAGTTTACGCGCGGTGTAGTTGGAATTGACCATCGTGCCATTGCCGGTCTCCACAACAAGTGTCAGACCTTCTGATTTGGCGAGTTCCACGGCGGGTGCAATCATTGGGGCCATCGTGTCCCATGCACCATGAGCAACGTTCCATTTTTCAGCACCATTTTTTCCCCAGAGAATTTGCTCTTTCTTCTGGGTCATAATGCGCACCAGCGGTGAGCCGACCACATGGGCCATTTCCATGACCCGTTTGAGTGCGTCCATATGTTTGGTGTGAATCTCATCCCCCGGGCGGTTTTGTGCTGTTGTCCCGGCAAAGACGTGGCGGGAAAGGCAGGAGACAGGCTTTCCCCTGTCTCGCAAAAGATTGTCGATTTCACCAATTTCTGCCTTTGAATGATCACCAACCTCCGTGTCGCCTACAAATTGCAGCTCGGCATATTCGAGGTTGTATTCATCCATCACATCGACGGCATGTTTGAGATCGCGGCTGATGCCGTCGCAAATTACACCCAATTTCATGTTCTTATTCCTTATGTTTAGCGATGAAGCTCTGCGCCGATGATTTCTTCGATAACACGGGTACACACCCAGTTGTCGCCATTGGGGTATTTCGATTTTCCCGCGTGGAAAATCTGCATGGCTGTTGATGCGGTGTGCATGGGAACGCCGAGTTCTTCCGCCATATCCAGCGAAATTGTCAGGTCCTTGTGCATCGTGTTGATGTGGCTACCGGTGCCTTCAAATTTCCGGTCGATGATGTTTTCAAGCGCCGTATTGGACACGCCGGAACCGGCACCGGATGTTGAAAAGACCTTGTAGAGGTTCTCGCCGGATATGCCCGCCTTGGCCGCCAGGGCGGCGGCTTCAAACGTTGCGGAAAAGACGGAGCCGATGAGGCTTTGCAGACAGGCTTTCATCATCTGCCCGTCACCAGGATTCGTGCCCACATGATGGATTGTTCCGGATACCGCTTCCATAACGGGTGAGAATTTCGCCATGACGGCATCTGGTGCAGCTGCCATCATCGTCAATGTCCCGCCTTGTGCGCCTGGGAAGCCGCCGGAGACTGGCGAATCAATCAGTTGTATGCAGCTACCGGAAATGGCCTCACCAATTTCTTTTGCCTCTTTGGGTTTGATTGTGGCGGTGAGAAGCACCGCGCTCCCGTTTTTCATGTTCTGCGCTAGACCATCTGGCCCGAGGATAACGGATTTTGCCTGATCCCCGTTCATCACCATGACGAAGATGGCATCGGCGTTTGCGGCCATTCCCTTAAGGTTATCGGCGGCAATGCCACCCATTTGTTTGAATGCGGACATGCGATCGGGGTCCAGATCCAGCCCGTAAGTCGTAAATCCGTTAGCGATCAGGTTTTTAGCCAGACCACTGCCCATGTCGCCGAGGCCGACGACGCCTGTTCTTAGGGTTTCCATGAAACCTCCCGTGTTTTTCCGGCTCAAATAGGCTGGCCGGCAATTCGAAAATAATGTCGTAAGACATCGGTTTTCGCGGGGATTTCACGCGTCGATAAGAGACGTCGGGCGGGTCCGGAAGACACCCCGCTGCCCGGTTAGGTGGTGAGACCAAACATCAAGAATGGTGTTTTGACAAGTGGAAAATATGCGGCTGGCTATGCCGCCAGGGTTTGCGTATCATCTACCTTGAAATTTCGATGCCTGTCACGGTCAACTTCGATCAGGGAATTTGGGGCAATCATGGTCCAGTTGTCCCGGTCGCCGTCCAGTGGTTCGGACGCTAATACTGTACCGCCGTGAACTGTTGACTTGGAGAGGTAAAGGGTTGGTGCGGCACTGTTGCTTGAGTATCGACAACCGATCAGGGAATTGCCGTTCGACAAGACGAAGGTCAGTTTAATGGCTGGTTTTATGCCCAGTGAAACGTGCAGCCTGGTGATCTCGGCAATAGCGTCGCGGCAGGCTCGCTGGGGAGACTGTTCTAACCCGTGGGAAACGATGAGCAGGAAGAGGAGTTCGGAATCGGTAATGCCCAACCTTTGTTGAAACAGATGATCGGGCAATCTGTTTTCGAGCGGGCGCCGTAATTGGCCAAAACCGCCGATCTGCCCGTTATGGGCGAATGACCATGCGCCATGGGCAAATGGATGGCAGTTTTGATAGGACGCTTCACCAAACGTTGATGCGCGCACATGTGCCAAAAAGTTTTCCGCCTGAATCGACCGGCACAGGTGCAAAAGATTGGGGTTGGCCCATGCGGGCATAACTTCTTTGTAAAGGGCGGGGCAGGACGTCTGGGCTGAGGTGTTTTCCGCTTTGGTATCGTACCAGGCCAGGCCGAAACCATCCCCGTTAACAGCGAGTTTTGCTTCCTCGGCCAATTGGCTTTGAATGACAAGCGAGTGCCGGGGCCGAACAATCACGTTTTCCAGCGGAATAGACGGGCCGCAATAGGCAATCAGCCGGCACATGTTCAATGTCTGTTTTCAATGCGGGAATGCATCTGCTTGATCAGATTGCCGGCGGTTTTTTCGAAAAGGCAGGGGATGAGGGCGTGAATGAGCGCGGCAAGCGTGGCGCGAAACAGGGTGAAAGAAAACCATCCGGCAAATCGCATATGTTCAAAATAGGTTTCTTCAACAGTTGCCGGGTGTTGCAGGAAAATTCTGTTCATCATGGTACGCATGGGTCTGTCTCCATTCGCTGTTGCTCACCTACCAATATGGGGCCTAACGGGCTGGAAATTCTCCCAAAATTTAAATATAACGCCTGAATAACGGGAAAATATCCCAATAATTGGTGAAAATATGGATGAATTTGATAGATCGATCCTGAGGCATCTGCAAATCGACGCCTCTGTTTCCATAGAAGTGCTTGCGGATAAGGTTGCCCTGTCGCGTAATGCTTGCTGGCGGCGGGTGAAGAATCTGGAGGATGCAGGCGTCATCCGATCGCGGGTGGTTCTCGTGGACCCGGATGCCGTCGATCTGGGGCTAACCGTCATGGTTTTGCTCAGAACCAGCGAACATTCGCAGGAATGGGCCGAGAAATTTCGCAAGGTCATTCACGGCACGCCGGAAATCACCGGCGCATACCGCATGAGCGGCGATCTGGATTATCTGTTGCACGTGCGGGTGCGGGACGTAAAAGCCTACGACGCCTTCTACCAATCGCTCACCCACAGGTTAAAACTTTCCGATATCTCCGCCAGTTTTGTGATGGAAGATATTAAGGACACGACGGCGCTGCCGGTTTAGGGGGACGAGCTTTGTGGGGAAGTCGGGTATGGGGACAAAGTGTTGTGGTATACATAGCGTAATTCTGTTGGTCATCCTCCTTCGGCCTACAATACGGGGTCACTTATTGGTGCCCCAGAGGGCCATTTTGAAGGAGAACGACCATGGTCGAGTATGTTGGATTGGACGTGTCGAAACAAGAGACGCATTTTTGTGTGAAGGATGTTGGTGGAGAAGTTTTGGCGCAAGGGTATGCCGCCACGGACCCTCAAACTCTTTTTGATGCGTTAAAGGAGCACACGCTTTGCCCGCAGCGTATTGGGATGGAGACAGGGAGTTTATCAGCCTGGCTGGCGCGAGGTCTGTCGTCATTGGGCCTGCCTATTGAGGTTATTGATGCGCGCGAGGCTCATGGTTTGTTGAAACTGCAACGCAACAAAAGTGATGCCAGTGACGCTGATTTGTTGGCCGATGTCAGCCGCTGCAATCTTGGCCGTACAGTCGATGTGGGCTGCGAGACGGCCTCCCGGCAACGTATGTTGTTACAGGCACGAGTGCATCTGGTGCTGCAGCGTGTGGCGCTCCATAACACGGTGCGCGGGTTGCTGAATGCGGTGGGATTGCGCTTTGAAAAAGGCAAGGGGCGTCTCGTCAAGCGAATGCTGGCGATGAAGGTCTGATGTTGATCATCGTACCCTTGCTTGAGGTGATTGAGGCTTTGGAGAATGCGGTTGCCAAGCTGGACAAGGCTGTAAAGAAGGCCGTGCGGCAAGATAGCTTGTGCCGTCTGCTGATGAGTGCACCGGGCGTTGGGCCAGTCACGGCGCTGGCCTTTGTCTCGACGATTGGTGACCCCAAACGCTTCAAACATTCATCTAATGTAGGAGCATATCTGGGTCTGACGGTTCGGCGTCATCAGTCTGGCGAGGTAGACCGGTCGGGCCGGATCTCGAAGTTCGGCAATGCAATGTTGCGGGGTCTGCTCTATGAGGTTGCCAACTCGATGCTGTGTGTGGTGCGCAAGGCTCATCCTGTGAAAGATTGGGCACGCGGCATCAAGAAACGCTCGTGCCATAAGAAAGCCTGTGTGGCTTTGGCCCGACGTATGGCGGTCATTTTGCACCGTATGCTTGTGACAGGTGAGGCCTTCCGTTGGCCACAAGAGCACAACCCAAAACCGCCACAAGTGGTCGCTGCGGAGGCTTAAGAAAGGAAACAGGAAATACCCCAGCCAGCAAAACTGGCTAGAAAAACGGGAAGAGGCAACAAAGTTTCCGATCGGGAGACGACGCCAAAGCGATCTCGCGCCCTTGGTTGCAGAGCAGGTTCAAAGATACCTGCAACTGCGCGGTATACAGTGAGACGCTGAAAGCAGAGGGGCACTATGATGAAGCGAGGGGCACACGCCCCAAAGAGTTCGAAGACAACCGTGCCACCCGAAAGGAAAATGGCCGAAGGACCTTGACCGAGGATGCAGAATTAGACAACCAAGGAGCGATGTTCATAACGCGACGTGGTTCGGATTGAAAAAAATAACTGGAGATTGGCCACACGACAACTTAGCTCGTTCTCTGCCATTCTCCCTGAATCGGGCATTCGCGAACACAATAGCGCAGTCGGCGATCGACATTATCCCACAACCTGCGGATCCGATGAGACAGGCCCGATGTCTTATATCGTGTAGTTCTGACCTGTTTTGGTCTTCAGGAATGCCGTCAGTGGTATATCTTCCTGCTTGAGGAAACCTGACGAGGAAAGCGATCCGTCGCGCACCATTTCTATAACGGCTACCACCGACGAAGATGTTGTCCAGGCAATTGCTGTCCGCATTTTATTGGCGAGCATGATGGGCTTGTAACCTTTAACAAACTCCT
Organism: uncultured Rhizobiaceae bacterium; assembly: GCA_951813045.1. GTDB lineage: Bacteria > Pseudomonadota > Alphaproteobacteria > Rhizobiales > Rhizobiaceae > Pseudahrensia. The sequence goes on along the minus strand of CATOTF010000002.1, from coordinate 2,799,794 downwards.
TGCGTCGTAGCTGGGTGTCAATTACGCCCTCCGCAGATACGTGAACATAGACGATGTCATCATCGACGGGTGGTTTTGCATTCACCAGTATTTCTCCCGCAGCTTTGCGCCGATCTCGCATCAGCAACTCATGAAAGAAGAAGTTCATCTGATCCATATGGCCGGGGTAACGCATTGTTTTATAATCTATATTTGGCACTGTTTCCAAATATGTTTCACACATCGTCCCCAAACCGCCAGAGGTCGTGAAAGCTTCCAGTTCCACCCCATCAATGTATAGGCGTTCCTTCCATTCCATCGGTGATACCCATTTGATTTCACCATTCTCCAGAACTTCACAATCGTTGAGATATTCGTTCACTACTCCTTCAGGCGACCAGTTGAAGGAATAACCCATTAAGCCAGTCGGGTTTTGTGGCAGTGCACCAACACGCATTCGGCAGGACCGACATTCATCAAATTGCGAGATCAGGTTCGCGCCAACAATTCCAACAAATCCAGGCGCGAGCCCGCATTGGGGAGCCATAACTCCCCTGGAAGTGTTGGCCAGTTCGATGATCGCCTTGGTTGTCGAAACATCTTCCGTGAGATCGAAATAGTGTATTCCAACGGCATGGGCCGCTCGAGCGATTGGAATATTCAAACTGTATGGCAGGCATGACAATACCGCATCGAACTCACCAATGGCGGCCTCTAATCCGACTTCAGAGCTCAAATCCAACGATTTCACATCGAACGGAAATTTGTCCGGGTCGGTTTTCTGATCAAAACCGGTCACGGTAAACCCTGCTTGATTGAGCAATATTGCTGCCAAGCTGCCGACCTTACCGAGACCCAAAACAGCGATTTTGTTCATGCCGGTTTTCTCAGTTCTTGCGGGTCATAATTTCAGGAAGCCATAGCGCAATCTCTGGAAAAATGATCAGTAAAAGGACGGCCATCAACATAATTGCGAACATTGGTGCCGCGGCCCGGGCAATGAACCCGATATCTCGCCCGGTAAGTCCCTGTACCAGAAATAAGTTGAAGCCGATGGGCGGTGTTATCAAAGCCATTTCACCAACCAGAACCACGAAAACACCGAACCAGATCAGGTCAATACCCGCTGCTCGAATAAGTGGTTCAACGACAGCAATTGTCAGAACGATCATTGAGATTCCATCCAGGAAACAACCAAGGATCATATACATAATCATCAGCGCGACGATGAGCGTTGTTGCGGAAAGGTTCATTTGACCAATCCATTCGGCAAGCGCCCGGGGTAATCCGGTAAAGCCCATGGCGAGGGTCAGGAATGCCGAGCCAGCCAAAAGCAGGATGATCATTGACGTCGTTTTCACAGTGCCCATCAATGTCTCTGAGATCGTGACGAACGTTAGCGACCCCTGAAACGCTGCGAGGGTCAATGCTCCCGCTACTCCCATAACTGCCGCTTCAGTAGGTGCTGCGATGCCAGTGTAGATTGATCCGATAACGCCTAGGATAAGCGCAGAAATGGGAAACAGTTCCAAAAGGCCTTTGAGCTTTTCTGAGATACTGGACGCCTCTTCACGTATCGCCCGGCCATCCTGTGTTACGACGCCCCAGCCAATGTTGTATAGTATGAAAAGTCCAGCCAGCATCAGACCTGGCAACAGCCCTGCCATGAATAGGCGGGCAATCGATTCTTCCACCATGATGCCGTAGACGATCATCGTAATCGACGGTGGAATAAGCAATCCCAGCGTTCCCGCTCCAGCGAGCGTGCCTGCAACCATGCCGTCTGGATATCCACGTCGCTTGAGTTCTGGCATCGTCATTTTTCCCACTGTCAAAAGCGTCGCGGCAGAAGAACCGGAGATCGCTGAAAAGGCAGTACAGCCAACAACATTGACGTGTAGGAGACCGCCGGGAAGGCGTCGTAGCAGTGGTGAAAGACCGTTGAACAGGTTCTCAGACAGTCGTGTTCTGCACAAGATTTCCCCCATCCAGATGAACAGAGGCAATGATGCGAGACCCCATAGGGAGATGTGTGACCAAACCGTCGTTGCCATCGCTGGTCCGACGGGGCGCGATGTAAAGAATTCCATCGCAAACACACCGGCAATCAACAAGGCCGCACCGATGTAAACGCCGCATCCAAGGCAAATCAAAAGAATGACGACAAAGAGGATTGCCATACTTGCGGGATCCATCGCTACAGATCCTCTTCGTCAGAAAGCAGAGCGGTATCAGAAGTTGCCCATGGCGTTTCGCCAGGCAGACAATATTTGATCAAGTTATGAACGAGGGCCACAGCAAATATGCTAAAACCCAAAGCGGCAGGAAATTGCGGCAGCCAGATGGGAAGGCCGTCCGACCCGTCGCTTAAATCTCCAAATTTCCACGATATTTGGACCATGCGAAGCATGAACCACGCGAGATACAGCATCGCTGCCGTTGTCAGAAACAAGGCAATGAACTCAGAAACACCACGGACTTTTTCAGTCATAGCCTGCAAAGCCAGATCGACCCGAATGTGACCTCCGGCCTGAAAAGTGTAGGCCAATCCAAAGCTGCCTGCCGCCGCCATGGCGTAACCCGCACCTTCTGTAAGGCCACCAATATAGACGCTGATGAGACGGGAGATGATGCTCGTAGCAACACATACAGTAATGAGAAGGATCGCAATCGCAGCGATTGCACCACACACAGCATACAGCCGGTTCAATGCGCCATCGATTGCGATTGCGGTCTGTTTCAACTGAGTTTGACCTATGCGCCGCGATAAGCGGCTATGACTTTGGCGCCAGCGGCGCCGGCTGCCTCGACCCATTCGCCAGTCATTTGTTCGCCAATTTTAGTCAGCTCCGCCAGCAGTTCGGCAGACGGTGCCTCAACTTTCATACCGTTTTCTTTCATTGTTTTGATATAACCAGCATTCTGGTTTTCCATTTCATCCCAAACCGAGGCTTCGGCCGCAGCCGCCGCTTCCGTCATAGCTTTTTGGATAGCGACATCGAGATCTTTCCAGGCATCGGCATTCACGACCACACCCGATTTTGGCAACCATGCGTTCACCTCATAATAGTGATCGGCATAGTCCCAGATCTTCTGCCAAAGACCAATCGCACCGGATGCTATCATCGATTCAGCCACACCCGTTGAAAATGCTTGTGCAATTTCGCTGGCTTCTGTTTTGGTTGGAATCGCCCCCATGAGATTTGCAAGCCTTGTGGTTGATGAATCGTAGGCGCGAAATTTTACGCCCTTCATGTCCTCAACTGTGTTGACCGGCTTCTTCGAAAACAAACCCTGTGGTGGCCAAACAGGTGCAAACAATAGTTTGAGATCAATCTCTGACAGCGCGGCATCAACTGCTGCCTTGGAAACATCGTACAGTTTTCTGGATTGCTCTCGATTGGTCGCAAGGAACGGAATTGTATCAAGGCCAAGCATTGGAACCTGCTTGGAATGAGCCCCGAGAAATCTGCCACCCAATGGCACTTGCCCTTCACGCACCGCGCGAAGAATGTCTGAACCTTTATAGAGCGAACCACCAGGATGAAGAGTAATCGCAATCTGTCCATTTGTCCTGTTTTTCACATCTTCGGCGAAGGTAGCGTAAGCCTTTGAAATGAAGTTTCCCGCGCCGTATGCGCTCGGCATATCCCAAGAGGTTGCAGCGAAAGAAACGTTCGGGAGCATTGCAGATGTTGCTCCCAGAATTCCGGTGGCCAGCACCTGGCGTCTCGTGGCGGTTATTTTCTTCATGATATTCTCCCTTTTCAAACTTTGTTAAAAGATGTGACTCAGACGTCGGCTTCTACGAGTTGGCGAGGATAATTGGTCAGCACTTCACAACCATCTTCGGTGACACGAACACTGTCGCTAATGGCCATCCCATACCCCTTTCGGAACATGGTCGGGATGACGTGGAAGGTCATATTCGGCTGCAGTACCATCGGATCGTCGGCACGCAACGAATATATATGCCCTTCTGCCCAATTGGGCGGAAAGCCAATGCCAATGCCATAGGCTGTTCTACTCTTGAAATAGTGCCCAAGGCCACGCTTCTCCACCTTGCTACGGCAGGCGAAATCCACTTCGCCTGACGTCACCCCAGGACGGATGGTTTCTACCGCCGTTTCCAGAATTTCAATCAAGGCGTCTGCTGTGGCTTTATGTTCATCCGTTGCTTTTCCAACCACTGCTGATCTCGACATCATAGCGTGATATCGATCAACACAACCTGCACCTTCCAATAGAACAACATCGCCCTTTTTGATGGTGTTGCGTTTCCACAATGCGAAACAAAGCTCACTGCGCGGACCGGCGACGACCATTGGTGGATGACCAATGTATTCACTCCCGGCAGCAATCGATCCCTGATATAGTGCCGCCGCGAGATCGTTGTCTGTTTTGCCCGGAGCGATGGTGTTCAATGCAGCATCAATGCCGGCTTCCACGGCGAGCGCGGCGGCACGCATCCTGTCGAGTTCTTCAGTTGATTTCACCATTCGACTGGCTTCAATCACCCCAACAAACGGAGTGAAACTGCTGCCCGTCCGTTCCGCGAGCCTGGTGTAGTCACGCACGTTTAGGTATCGGCTGGTTGTTTCAATGCCAAATTGCCTCTGAGATGACTGACCCAGAAGAAAGTGCTCCAAGACGTCGATGTGGTCTTGTGTGTCAAAGACAGAAATCACGTCGGCAATTGTCGGCAAGGCCAACGCCATGTCTCTGTTAACGACCCGCGTCACAATGATTGGCTTGCCAGATGCTGGCACATACATTGCCTGAAACGTAAAATACCCAATCGTTTGATAACCAGTTAGCCAGAACAAATTTTCAGGATCGAACAATACCGCCCCGGTCAGTCCGCGCGCCTGTATTTCGGTTTGGATGAATTCAAGTCGCCGCGAGTAGGCGGCTTCAGAAAACGCCAGTTCGCCCGACCAGATTTCTCGGCTGGTGCTTAGAATTTTCAATTGACTGTCTGTCAGTTCCAACATGCGCAGCCACTGCCTGAAAGTGCGGTCTTCCCGCGACTATGCATCGATACATGGTATAGAAAAAAATACATATTCTTTCGCCTAGAGGCAAAAAAAGGAATACGCATGAACATTCGTCAGATCGAAATTTTTAAAGCTGTTATGGAAAACGGCACCGTAACCCAGGCCGCGAGCAACCTGAACATCTCGCAACCGTCGGTTTCCAAACATCTAAAGCTGTTGGAGCACACCCTTGGCTTTGCCTTGTTTGAACGCAGCGGCAACAAGCTGATCGCAACGCTTGAAGGGCATGCCCTGTTCGACCAGGTAGGACGGGTTTATACAGGACTCAGTTTCCTGAATAGCTTTGCAGATGACCTGCGAAATAATCAGCATGGCGAGCTTTCGATTGCTGCCATGCCTCTCATTGCACAAAAATGGCTTCCTCGCTGCATTGCCGAATTCATTGCGATGCAACGCAAAGTTTCGTTTTCACTCCCGGTCCGCAGTACCGATTGGATTGCACCAGCTGTTGCTGCTCGTAGAGTTCATTTCGGAATAGGGCTAAAACCCAGTGAGACCAGTTTCGGGGTCAAAATTACTTCTCTGATGAAACTTCCCTTTGTTTGCGTAATGCCAAAAACCCATCCGTTGGCTGAACACAAAGCTGTTCAACTCCACTCAATACGGGGCCATGGTCTGATTTCGTTGCACAGTTTTGAAGGTCAACCGCTGATCTTCGAAACACTGGCAAGAGACTTCAAATCTGGAGAAAGACGAACCATCGAAACATTTGCAGCAAACGTTGCATGCGAGTTGGTTCAACAAGGCGCAGGTATTGCCCTGGTGGATCTATTAACGGCACGAGACAGTTTGGGCGATACATTGGTCTTCAGGCCCTTTCTCCCACGCACGAACATGGAAATATGCATCATGACCCCGGAGCATTGGCCGTTGTCCCGGCTCGCAACAGAATTGATGCATGAAATAATTCAAAAAGCTCGCGAAACGGAGAACGCATTAACTAAACTTATTCCAAGTTGATCTCGTTTGATCGTGCTGTGACCAAGACGAGATTGAACTTGGAAATGTCTGCTTTGACGCGTGGGGCCCGGACACCTTTGTCACAGGTGAATATCGGAATATGACGATCATCTTGTTCTTGGACAATACAATTTGCGACGCATTCTTCGAGTCTGCAATGGGCTCGTGCACTAAATCGCTTCGCGATAGTTGGGGCGCGTTGTTTGGTTTTGTATTGACTATGTCAGATTTGCTGTTGGGGAGTTGATCGCGGTTCCTTTGTCTCGAGGTGCTTTTGCCTCGATTGACGGAGGATTTTTCCCATGACCATTCAGACATTGCCCCGGACGCCGACTTCCACAACGCCGCTTCGTGCCCGCATGATTTCGGATATGAAAGGGCGCAATCTGGGTAAGGCATCGCAGACCAGTCACCTGCGCGCCTGCAAGCGTTTTGCAGCCTGGCTCAATCGTTCTCCCGACACGGCAACACCCGATGATGTGAAGCACTTTCAGGAATATCTGATCGAGAGTGGCGCGAGCATTTGCACGCGCAACCAGACCATGACCGGCGTAAAGTTTCTGTTCCGGGTGACGCTGCGGCGACACGATTTGGTGGCGGAGATATTCAGCCTCAAGGAGCCAGTAAAGGTGCCGCTGGTTCTCAGTAAGGAGGAAGTGAAGCGTATTCTGGCCATGGCACCGAGCCTGAAGGCGAAGGTGATGTTATCACTGGCTTACGGTTGCGGGCTACGTGCAGGCGAAGTTGTTCGACTTAAAGTCGGCGATATAGACAGCGCCCAAAACATCATCCGCATTGTGCAGGCTAAGGGGCGCAAGGATCGCAACGTTATGTTGCCTTCCGATATTCTGGGCCTGCTGCGCGACTGGTGGAAAGAACGCCCAACCGGTCAGGATAAGAGTATCGCACGTGAAGACCGTTTGATATTTCCAGGATATAACGGAAAGCACCTTTCTTCCCGCCAGATCTCGCGATTGTTCAAGCAAGCAGCGCGGGCCGCCGGGATCACCAAGCCCGTTACATTGCACACGTTGCGGCATTCGTTTGCAACGCATTTGCTGGAGAGTGGTGTGGACATCCGGGTCATTCAGGCACTGCTGGGTCATACCAAGCTCACAACAACGGCGCGTTATGCAAGCGTTGCCACTGGAATGATTGCAGCTGTGGAAAGCCCATTGGATAATCTGAATGGGGTCAAACGCAAAAGGACCAAACGCAAGTCCTCATAATCTGCCTTGCCCCGTCCATCTTTTGGTCGCGGTCCTCGCATTCATCATCGCCGGGGCTCGTCCAACGCCTCTTGTCTGGAGGTTGCGGATATCTTCCGCGACCATGGTGCTGCGTGGCGCGCGGCTAATGCCGGGCGCATCAGCCTGAACCAATTGAAAGTGATGTCAGCGATTGAACGCTGCCGCACGGCCGCGCTCGGCGGTCATGTTACGCGTTGCGAAGACTGCACCCACGAGCACATCGCCTACAACTCATGCCGGAACAGACACTGTCCAAAATGCCAGGCGAGTGCTGCAAAGGCATGGCTGGTCGCACGAGAGGCCGAACTGTTGCCTGTGAGGTATTTCCATCTCGTCTTCACGTTGCCAAAGCCAATCGCTGACATCGCGCGCCAAAACAAACCGGAGATCTACAATCTGCTGATGCGGATCAGTGCAGACACGGTGATCAAAATCGCCTCCGATCCAAAACATCTCGGTGCGCAAGTTGGCATCACCTCGGTACTGCACACATGGGGATCGGCGATGACGCACCACCCGCACGTCCACATGATCGTACCGGGCGGCGGACTATCACCGGATCGGAGCGCATGGATAGCGAGCCGGAAGAACTTCTTCCTGTCCGTGCGTGTTCTGTCTCGCTTGTACCGGCGTCTCATTTTGGAAGAACTGGTCAGGTTGCACAACGCCGGGAAGATGCGTTTCTTTGGCGATCACGCCCACCTTGTCAATAAGCCCGCCTTTGATGCTTTCCTCAAACCTTTGCGCAAAATCGAATGGGTCGTTTATGCCAAGGAGCCATTTGCCGGACCTAAAGCGGTGCTGGCATATCTGTCGCGCTATACCCACCGGGTTGCGATCTCAAATAGTCGCCTGATCCGTTTCGACGCAAATCATGTCACTTTCCGCGTCAAGGATTACCGCGTCGATGGTCCCCCGAACGCAAGGTGCAGACACAAAACCATGACCCTCAAGACCGATGAGTTCATTCGGCGGTTCCTGATCCATGTCCTGCCAAAAGGCCAGCATCGCATCCGCCATTACGGCTTCTTGGGAAACGGCAATCGAGCCAACAATATCACCCTGATCAGGAACCTGCTCAAAGCCAAAGCGCCAGACACGGATCATGATAATGGCGATCCCGTCGAAGGTGCCGATGAACAACCCCGTGTTCTTGCATTGCCCTGCCCATGCTGCGGCGGACGATTGATCATCGGCAAGGCTTTCGCGCCTAAACAGCAACCAAGAGCACCACCAAAATCAAAGAAGACCGCCGCATGACAATCCAAATCATGGCCCAGAACACGGCGCGCACATATCAGCAGACCTGCCTAACCGTCCGCCGAATGGCAGACGACACTGCCGATATGTGCAAAACAAACGGCAGAACCAAAACGCTATGCCCCGATCTGCCTAAACGGAAGAAACCGAGGCGAAATCGTGCCCAAATGGCCTCCAAAACCGGCATCAGTTCGGTGGTAACTCTACCCTGTCAGACAATCCAAACCCCACAATGCCGCCCAAATCCCCATAGAACCCGCTGAACCATCTCAGCTAAACCTCATGCGATTCCGTGCTTGAGCGCTTCTCCGACGCCAGACAATCACTACCCGCGACTCAAAATTCGAGCGTGGCGTCCGAGAAACCTGCATCGTTGCAGCCATTGGTGGCTCCTTTGGTGTATGTCAGGTGAGGGGACAAACCGACTTGGTATATCAAGACCCTGTGTTCAGTATGCGACAGCGCAAGGATCGGTAAAATGTGCCAATTGTGACCATAAAAGAACTCACCTCAAAGCACATTCGTGGGTCAGATATTACAAATGCCGCTATCACTATCCCCGATCCATTCATGAATTTGCGGCGCACCTGTTGTATCCCGCACGACCAATTCTGCTGGAACCAGAGAGACGGCAGTTGGCATTTGTGGCTCCTGAATTCGATCCAGGACAACGCGCGCCAGTTTTCGGCCAAGCTGATAGGGAGAGACGGCCATGGTTGACAGGGGCGGCGAGGCGATAGCGGCATCCTGAATGTCGTCAAATCCGGTCACAGAGATTTCGCAGCCCGGCGTCATGTCCATTTGATTGATTGCCGAACAGGCACCAATTGCGACCATATCACCATTGCAAACCACCGCCGTGACGTCCGGTGATGTTTTGTGCAATTCGACCATGGCCCGCATGCCGGAAATTTTATCGTCAGGGGATTCACATACCAATGGGCCGTTCAGGCCTAATTGTTTCAATGCGTCCTTGTAGCCCGCAATCCGTTCCGTCCTGACCCCATAATTTGCTTCGCCGCCCAGGTAGGCAATGCGCCTGTGGCCAAGGGATGCCAGATATCGGGTGGCTATCCCGCAGGCCTCGGCATTTTGGATGCCAACATGGTCAAACCGGCCTTTGCCCGACCGGCGCAGAAAGGTGACAGTTGGCATGCCGTTAGCGGCCAACAGGTCAAATGTCTCATCACTGGTATTTTGCGCCGGAACCCAAATTAAACCGCCCCGCGAACTTTGAATAAACGCTTCGAGGTTTTTGCGCTGCCGTTCAGGGTCGTCTCTGCTGTCGAGGATTGATACAAGATATCCGTCAGACTCCAGCTGGTCCGTTACCCCGCTGATGACTTCCGCATTAAACGGGTTTGCAATCTGATGAATAACAAAGCCAATTTCACGATTTTCGCCGGACCGCATCGATGCCGCGCGCCCGTCACGGACGTAGTGCAGCCGTTTTGCTGCAGCGACAACTTTCTTGCGTGTCGCCTCTGAAATCCGGCCGACGCCGCGCATCACCTGACTGGCTGTCGCGGTGGAAACACCTGCCGCCTTCGCAACGGTTTCGAGTTTTGGTTTGCTGTTCATACAGTTTCTTTTGGGTATTTCGTTATACCAGTATTCAAGAACCTTCCTTAAATTTCAACCCTTATGGCGCTCTTGACCTTAATCACCCTATACAAACAGCGGAACAAACGTGGGTAACGGGTGTTGACTCTTGGTATAACGATATACCAAAGTACACCCGACACGATCAAGGTACCGTCTTGGAGCGCGTTAACTTTGTACGTGGCAGTAGGGCGCACCGATTTCAAATCGGACGCCAACCTAAATTCATGGGCCGGTAAAACCGGCAAGTATCAGATTGTGGAGGAACCAATGTCAGTAAACCTTAAATTGATGGGCGCTATTTCAGGAGCAGCCGTCCTATTATCGGCCGTGACGGCGCAGGCAGAAGTTCTGTTCTGGTCGACCCAGGCCAAGCCGGTCGAAGAAGCACAGGCGATGCGCGAACAGGTTTTGTCAGGTGCGGGTAATGTCGATTATCAGCCAAATGACGGTGGCCCATGGCTGACGCGTTTGAAAGCGGAACTGCAAGCCGGTTCTGGTTCGATTGGTGTGCTCGGCGCCCTGCACGGTGACTATTCCGCCATGGACCCGGATGATCTTGTTGATCTGGACGGCCTTGGCCTGTCGGCATCCGGCACATTCAACAGCCTTGCCAAACTCGGCACCGGTAAAATGCAATATATACCGTGGATGCAGGCATCCTACATTATGGCGGCGAACAAAAAGGCGCTCCCACATCTGCCCAAGGGCGCGAACATCGACGCCCTGACCTATGATCAACTGATCGCATGGGGCAAAAACATGATGGAAGCCACAGGCGAAGCGAAATTCGGTTTCCCGGCGGGACCCAAGGGTCTGAAACACCGTTTCTTTCAGGGCTATCTATACCCATCCTACACCAATGGTGTTGTGCGCACATTTGCCTCGGACGATGCGGTGACAGCCTGGGAAAAAATGCGTGAGCTTTGGGCCGTTACAAACCCTGCTTCAACGAACTTCAGCTTTCTTCAGGAGCAGTTGCTGAACGGCGACGCCTGGGTCGTGTTTGACCACACAAGCCGTGTTGCACAGGCCTTTAACGACCGGCCTGATGACTTTATCGCATTTCCTGCGCCCGCTGGTCCAACCGGTCGTGGTTTCATGCCCGTACTGGCCGGGGTCGCGATCCCGCGCACAGCGCCAGATATGGATGCGGCGAAAGCTTTGGTCCAGCACATGTTGAAACCCGAAACGCAGATTGCAACCCTTCGTGCAACCAACTTCTTCCCGGTTGTTGATGTGGAGCTTCCAAGCGATCTGCCGCCAGCTGTGCAGGCTGCGGGCAATGCAGTTGCCAAAATGTCCGGTTCTGCTGACGCTAACCCTGGGCTTTTACCAGCCGGTCTTGGTGCTAAGGGTGGCGAATTCAGCCAGCTCTATACCGAGACATTTGAACGGATCGTTCTTGCCGGTCAGGACATTCGCACGGTACTGGACGAGCATAAAATACGCCTTCAGGCCATCATGAATGAAAGCGGCGCCCCATGCTGGGCACCGGACGCACCGTCAAACGGTCCTTGCCCGGTCGAATAAGACCACTGGTTTGAAACGTCAGTCCGGGCCATAAGGGCCCGGACACTTTATTCAACAATTTCAGCCCGACGACATGGCGGAGCGGTCACATGAGCGCACGGTACCTTCCCTACATTCTCATTTTCCCGGTCACGTTGTTTTTGTGCCTGTTCTTTCTCTATCCATTTGTCCTTGTGGCACAGCAGGCTTTTACGACGGGCGCTGGCTTTACATTGGAAAACTTCCACGATGTCACGGGCCACTGGAAGTTCCCGATCTCCTTGAAGAACACACTCTACCTAGCTGCAGCCGTGGTTCCCGTGCAATTAGCTCTCGCCCTATTGATGGCGACGATGGTCAATGGAATGGGCAAGGGTCGCGATCTTGTCCTTTATATATGGACCATTCCGCTTGGCATTTCAGACCTTGCCGCCGGTATCATCTGGCTGGCGATCTTTGAGCAATCGGGGTTTTTAAACTCGATGATGAGCGGTCTGGGTGTTATAGACCGGCCCGCCAATCTGATGAATTATCAAAACCCGGGCCTTATATTTCTGGCCATTGCGCTGGCCGAAATTTGGCGTGCGACCGCGATAATGCTGGTCATCCTCGTGGCGGGTATCGGGCTTATCCCCAAGGAATATTACGAAGCGGCGGAAGTATTTGGCGCGTCTCCGTGGAAACGGTTCCTGCGCATTACGCTGCCCTTGCTTCGCCCGTCCCTATCTACAGCACTCGTGCTTCGGGTGATCCTCGCATTTGAAATATTTGCAGTTGTTCAGGCCCTTGGCGGAACCCTCTTCCCGGTTCTTATGGGTGAGACCTATAAATACCAGTTTGAACTTCTCAATGGTGGTGGTGCTGCCGCGATTGCATTGATCATTCTCGGCATATCCATAGCCTTCACACTTCTCATCATGCGCCTGTTGCGCGTCCCCAAAGGAGCAACGATATGACCATTGCCTCCCCGGAGGTGTCCGCAGATACGCGCAAATCGGGCCGCTACGTTTATATTGCTTCGGTTATCCTGCTCTGCGCCTGGGTGATCGTTCCGTTGTATTTTCTGCTCATCAACACGCTTTCATCACCCGAAGCGGTGAACAGTTTTCCAAAGTCATTCGTTCCGGATTTTGACCTCGGCAGTCTGACTTTCTTTGCAAATTTTGCCGGCATGTTGTCAGCGCTCAAGAATTCAATTCTTGTGGCGGGCCTGACGATGATAATGTCAATCACCATTGGCGCACCGGCAGGCTATGCCCTGTCGAGGTTTGATTTCCCCGGCAAAGGGTTATTTCGATTCCTGATCCTGTTAACGAGAGCTTTCCCTTTACCGTTACTGGCACTGCCATTGGCAGTTATGTTCATTCGCACGGGACTTGATGACTCTATTTTCGGGCTGGCCTTGGTTCACACGACACTGGCAATCCCCTTTGCGGTGCTCATCACCTTTTCACTGTTCTCCGGCATCCCGATTGAACTTGAAGAAGCCGCGTGGACCCTGGGCTGCAACCGGCTAACGGCGTTTCAAAAGGTGATCCTGCCCCTCGTTCTTCCCGGCATTACCGCGTCGGCAATCTTTGCTTTCGTGATTTCATGGAATGAGGTTTTCGCAGCCGCCGTATTGACCATTGAAAACCGCACGTTGACCGCCTTCCTATTACAAAACCTCGACACCTCACCGCTACACTTGAAGTTCGCCGGGGGTTTCATTCTGGTCGTTCCAGCCCTCATCTTCATTTTCGCCGTTCGCAAATATCTATTTGCGATGTGGGGCATCGCCAACCGTTAGGTCGCGGTGCAATCAAAGGAGCCAATGTCATAGCCGAGATTCAGATCAAAAACATCGCCAAGCATTTTGGAGATTATCAGGCGTTGAACAACATCAACCTGACCATAGATGATCAGGAATTCATGGTTTTGTTGGGTGCCTCAGGGTGCGGGAAATCCACTCTTCTGCGCATAATAGCGGGGCTGGAGACCGCAGATGAAGGTGAAGTATGGATTGGTGGTCGCCGCATTGACCACCTTTCCCCCAAGGATCGCGGCATCGCTATGGTGTTTCAGAACTACGCCGTATTTCCGCATCTGACCGTGTTTGAAAACATTGGTTTTGGCCTGCGGATGCAAAAGCTTGCCAATGAGGTCGTGACCCGGCGCGTTGAACGCACCGCCGAGCTGATGCATATCGAACAATTATTGAAACGTTATTCAGGTGAACTGTCGGGTGGTCAGCGTCAGCGTGTTGCGGTTGCTCGCGCCCTGGCGATGGAACCTGATGTGATCTTGATGGATGAACCGCTTTCTAACCTTGATGCATTGCTGCGCATGGAAATGCGGGCGGAGCTCAAGGGTGTTTTGGCGCAGAGCAAAACCACCACCATTTATGTTACCCACGATCAGGTCGAAGCGATGAGTATGGCGGACCGGATTAGTGTTATGCACGAGGGCCGGATTGTTCAGGCGACGACCCCGGTTGAAGTTTACCGCAATCCCGCTGAACGCTTTGTTGCAAGTTTCATTGGCAATCCGCCGATGAACTTCATTCCCGCCGCCGCCCAGGGTAACGGTAAATGGAAGGTCGCCGGACAGATGTTCGACGGGCCAAATACGGATATTAAATCGCTGGAATTCGCGATCCGCCCCGAAGATATTGCGCCTGCCAAAATAGGGTTGACCGTAACCGTAAAGGTCATCGAACCTTTGGGGCCGCATTTGCTGGTGACCTGCGACATTGCGGGGGCATTGTTTCGCGCGGTGCTCGACAGCGATCTAAAAATAAATCCAGGCGAGACGATTACCCTTGCCCCGCAACCGGACCGTATCCGTTGGTTCAACCGGCAAAGCACCAAAGCGGTTGTGTGATTTGGAGGACACTATGCCAAACCCATTGCTCTCCCGGGCCCGTGATATTTTGAAGGCCAATGACCTGGGCACCTATACGGTACCCACCCATGGTCTGTATCCATTCCAGTGGAATTGGGACAGTTGTCTCACCGCGCTTGGGCAGGCCCATTTTGATGAAGCGCGCGCCTGGACCGAAATTGAGACGCTGTTTGAACACCAGTGGGAAGACGGGATGGTGCCGCACATCGTTTTCCACAAGGAAGATGAGGGCTATTTCCCAGGCCCCGATGTTTGGAACACCAAGCGGCCGGTTCCCACATCCGGCATCACACAACCCCCGGTGGCCGGTTTTACCGTGCGCAGATTATTTGAACGGGCGCGCGACCGCGACCTTGCCGACCGTAAAGTGCGCGCCCTTTTGCCAAAAATTCATGCGTGGCACGAATGGTTTTACCGCTGCCGGGACCCGCAGAAAACCGGCGTCGTTGCCGTTATTCACCCATGGGAGACAGGGCGGGACAATTCCATTGATTGGGACGATGCGTTCTCCAAGGTACCAACCGATGGTGTAGTGCCTTTCATCCGCCGCGACACTCAACACGCCAATCCGGACCATCGACCAACGCAGGACCAATATGAGCGATATATCTGGTTGGTTCAGGCGTTTCGAAATCTGAATTGGGACAATACTGTTCTGCACGATCATTCACCTTTCAGGGTCGTTGACCCGGGCTTTAACGCAATACTCCTGCGGTCGTGTTCTGATATCGCGGCTCTTGCTGAAGAACTGGGGGAGATAAAGATTGCACAACAATCCAGACAGCGGGTTGCAGCCGGCGCGTCGGCTCTGGAAGCGCTATGGAATGACGATCTGGGTCAATATGTCTGTTACGACCGCGTGGCGGGCGAGCAGATAAAAAGCGCTTCGGTGGCTGGTCTACTGGCTGCATTTGCGCCAATTCCAGAAGAACGGATGCAAGGGTTGGCAAGCAGGATCCGAAAACTGGCGCAAACATCCCGTTACGCCGTCCCCAGCCACGACCCCGCTGACCCGAGATTCGATGGCGCGCGATATTGGCGCGGGCCGGTCTGGTTGATCGTGAATTATATGATTGCGGATGGACTTGCCCGTCAAAATCAGACGGATGTCGCGGAAAGTATCGTCAACAGCAGTATATCACTTATTGAAGACAGCGGGTTTGCCGAATACTATGACCCGATAACAGGTGAACCCTGTGGCGGTCTGGAATTCACCTGGACTGCCGCGATGGTGATCGAATTTCTTTCATTGTCTGCAACAACCTTAGAGGATTTGAAAGCGGCATCTGGATTGACCAATCCGAATGAGATTCCCATCGTAAAGTAACATTATTCGCGTTGTTGGTAGTGGCGAACGTTGGTCAAGGACTGTTTCAGTTCATCTTTGACGACACCTTGGAAGTCGTGCGGTTCCGTTTGCGACAGCATATCAATGACGAGGTATGGGCTCGAAGCCGTCATTCCAGCTAAAGGTATTCATTGAAATTAAGTATTATTTAACTTGGCCTTTTCGCTTCCCGTGCATCCAGTTCGGCGTCGAATTTTTCCTGCGACCAGTCTTCGGCGACGGCCTGGGTTAGCAGGTCTTGCTGGCTTGGTGGGGCGAGGCCGCCGACGGGTGGGTCGGTGTCAAGGTTGGTTGGGAAGGGGTAGCCGTGGCCCGCGCTTGCGATTGCCGAACGGCGCTCTATGTCCGATAGAGGCAGCGACTTGAGGGACTGGAATATCTGCTTGCTTATATTCGTTCGGCCAATGGTTTCAAGCGCGATACCAAACGCAGAAGATACCTGAAGCAGGTTTGCCATACGCTCTACGTCCGACGTGGTGTTGTCTCCCGCCCCGTGCAACAGGCCGGGGGAGAAGAATAGAAGGTCGCCTTTTTCCAACGGCAATTGCACGTGGTTTTCGTCAAACCATGCCCGCACATCCGGGTCACGGAACATTGTGTAATTTTGCGACCAGTTCTGCGAAAAGGGGAGCAGTTTGGTGGTGCCCGATTCAATCGGCATATCACAATGGGCAACCGCCCCTTGCAAGGTGAGTTGGTGGGACATGGCGTGAACGTGGGGCGGATAAGTCTCCAACTGATCCTGCCTCATAAAACCAAGATGGTAATCGCAATGGGCTTCCTGTGCCTTGCCGCCGGGGCGTACGAGGTTTACCTGTGCGGTGACTTGATAGGCCGGGCCAAGCCAGGCGTCACTCGCCAGCGCAATCCACGGGTTGGCGTGGTAGCGCACGAAGGCGTTAGCGTCGGCCATGGCCAGTTTCTCCAGGCTGTTCCAAATACGGTCATTCGCCCCCGACGCGGCAAAATGGTCTGCACCACCGTTTGCAACAAGCTTTTCTTCGGCGATGATGGATTTAAAAACACCGGTTGCCTCATCAACGACTGATGTGTCGGAAAATGCGCCTTTGAGCACAAATGCGCCGCCGCCCGACAACAGAATAGATGCAAGTTCGGCCTTTAGCGCATCACGCGCGTCCCCTTGCTCCAGCGCTGTGGTTAAGGAAGCGCAGTCATATTGAGCGACATTTTTGTCGACCGCGAAAGCCAATGGAACATCGCTCCTTTGTAACTGTTGGCTGGTGAGCTTTTTGAGTTGATCGATATTTGCCATGAGGGGGCGTTCCATTTTGCAACCGGTTGCAATATTAAAAAGTTTTATCCCGATCACAAGCGTTTAATGTCGAATTCGAACACTAAAGTGCATTTCGCTTCATTTGGTTCATTGTAATGCACCTGAGCCCTAATTTTGTGCGGGTCTTCTTCGCTCATTTGCGAGGACGAATAAGTGCGACACGCATTAATTTGATGGTTGAATTATTCGAACACAGTTTCACAAGTTGCCAAAGCGGTGGTAGAACCACAAAAAGACGGGCAAGGAGAACGAAAAATGCTTACAAAAACAGATGGCGGGGATTTAAACGAAAATCATCCATACACCCCTGAAATTGCACGGGCAAAGCCTGTTGCCCTGACGTGGGAAGACCCGTTTTTGCTTGATGATCAATTGAGCGGCGATGAACGCCTTATCCGCGATACCGCCCGCTCATACGCCGATGAAAGCCTTGCCACACGGGTAACCGAAGCCAACCGACATGAAAAATTTGACCCGGCCATCATGGAAGAAATGGGTGCCCTTGGTCTGTTGGGCGCAACCATTCCCGAAGCCTACGGTGGGGCCGGGGTGAATTATGTGTCCTACGGGCTTGTGGCCCGCGAAGTTGAGCGGGTTGATTCCGGTTATCGGTCAGCCATGTCTGTCCAGTCCTCACTGGTGATGCATCCGATCTTCGCCTACGGGTCGGAAGATCAGCGCAACAAATACCTGCCCGGTCTTGCAAGCGGCAAGACAATTGGTTGTTTTGGCCTCACCGAACCAGATCACGGGTCAGATGCCGGCGCGATGCTGACACGGGCCAAGAAAGTTGAGGGCGGTTATTCCCTGTCAGGTTCCAAAAACTGGATTACAAATTCGCCCGTCGCGGATGTTCTTGTGGTCTGGGCAAAGTCTGATGCCCATGATGGAAAGATCAGAGGCTTTATTCTTGAACGGGGCATGAAAGGGCTGGAAACGCCCAAGATTGAGGGCAAGTTCTCACTGCGCGCTTCCGTGACCGGCATGATCCAGATGGATGATGTATTCGTGCCGGAAGAAAACCTTCTGCCCCATGTTTCCGGTCTTGCGGGACCGTTCGGGTGTTTGAACAAAGCCCGCTACGGCATTTCCTGGGGTGCCATGGGGGCGGCTGAATTCTGCTGGCACGCGGCGCGGCAATATACGCTGGACCGCAAACAGTTTGGAAAACCGCTTGCGGCCAACCAGTTAATCCAGAAAAAGCTGGCGGATATGCAAACCGAGATTTCCCTTGGCCTCCAGGGTTCTTTGCGGCTGGGGCGGATGATGGATGAGCACAATTCACCGGCTGAACTGATCTCGCTGATGAAACGGAACAATTGCGGCAAGGCGCTCGATATCGCCCGTGTGTCCCGTGACATGCACGGTGGTAACGGGGTGTCTGATGAATATGGTGTTATCCGCCACGTCATGAACCTTGAAGCCGTCAACACCTATGAAGGCACGCATGATATCCATGCCTTGATTCTGGGTCGCGCACAGACCGGTATTCAGGCATTTACCTGATATCCCATTGGCGGTCTTGCAAGGTCAAGACCGTCTAATCGAGACCAGTAATCCAGCAGTTGTTATTAATACCATACCCAAGACGGTATAGGTGTCCGGGGATTCTGCGAAAAACACAAAACCCCAGACCGCCGCCGAGACAAGATACATGTAATCGAATGTCGCAATAATAGATGGTGCGGCAATTTGGTAGGCTCGAGCAACGCCAACGAAATATGCAGCAGACAGTATTCCTAAAACTGCCATTACTATCCATGCTTGTATATCCATGGGCGCCCAACCTTTCAATAGAAATGGGAAAAGGTTCTGTGTGTCTGAGTGAACCAGCGTTGTAGATAATATCGTGATGGCGATACCGCCAATGATGACAAAAACAACATGCAACGAAAGCCCCAATATCAGAGGTTCCTCGTTTTGACATTTGGCGCGGGTGAGCAGCATGGATGTCGAATATAAAAACGCTGCAACCAGTGGCAATGCGACAGCCCAAGAAAATGCATCGCTACCCGGTTTGAGGATGGCAACAACCCCAAGAAACCCAGTAAATACTCCCAGCCATTGTTTGGTGGTGACTTTCTCGCCAAGCATCACCGCCGACAACAGGGTCGTCATGATCGGGTTGGTATAGACGGCCACCGCTGCAACAGACAGGCTGATAAAGGGGAAAGATCCGTAATAAATCAACCAGGTTGCCACCAGAAGTGTGCTTCGGATGATAACCCATTGGAGTGAAATAACGCGAAGCGGCGTTCCGACCAGTATTAAAATTACCAGCAATAAAGGGATGGCGATCAACGAGCGGGTCGCGAAAATCTGCCATACCGTAAGATCAGAACTGAACAGTTTCACCACGGCATCGGCAAATGCCATGGTGATAACCGAAGCCAGAATTATCGTAATTCCCTGACCGGTTTTATCTGTGGCGGCGCCACGAATTACGCTCATTCTCAAGCCGCTTACAGTGAGTTGAAGTCAATATGATCGTGTGCCGGGCTGAACCGGAAAACGAGGATGATATGCGACCAAAATTGCCGCAAACTTGAATTTGGTAATCCTGAAAACTTCTGATGGTAGAATGTAGCAGACAAAACCTGTTCTACTACGGGCGCTAGGATTGATAAATTGCGGATTAAATATTTCCTGCCCTCGAAGCAGTGATATTATTTATGTTGTTGTAATGCGAGATTAACTTACGATGCACCGTCATCGGATTTAAAGTGCTTTGGAAATAGTTTTCCGGTCTGAAGTAGATGCTGAATAGTATATGAAATGGATAGGGCATCATCCAACGCGTCGTGCCCCCTCAACGGCGGATGCTCAATACCAAAATAATCAACCAATCCAGTGCTGCGTGTAACCTTCAAATCTTCCAGGGGCATCCCCGCTTCAAGCAATAGTTTGCATGCATTTCCAAATCTTTTTGCCGGAATCTCGGGTTTGACACCTTCCACGTAACAGCTAATGGCCATCATGTTCAGTTCATCCTTACCCCAAGACCAAAGAGTTTCGTTCTCGGAGAAATTTGCCATGCGAGAAATAGCGTCCGTCAGCTCTATCCCCTCTTCTGTAAGAGTTTGAGCAGTGATGCCGGTGAGCTGGGTAAAAAAAGGTTCGATATTGTAAACCGATCCCTCGCGGGTCTTTGGTATGACATATAGTTTTAAAGTGTCGAGGATCGGAAAATCGTTATCTAGCCCGATTTTAACAGCGCCGATTTGTGCAATCACCGGGTCAGGATCGAATGGTCCACACCAAAATCGTTGCTGTGCCCCCTGTGTGACGACAAACTCACAGTCATATATTATGGTGAAATACATGGCTTAATTCCTCTCAGATGCGCAGCAGCACATTAGCAAATGGAAGTTTCGCATCAAAGCGCGCAAATCTGAACAGGATTGCGAATTTGAAGCTCAGGGCAGTTGGAAACCAGCCGAAGGAATATTACATTTCGTGAGATTCTCGCGGTTTGAAATTGTTTATCGCTAGCTCACTTTACCCAGATAACGCGAAAATCGTTCACGTTTGTTCGAGTTGGACCGGTTATGATGAGGTCACCTAGTATATTGAAAAAAGTATAGGCGTCATGATTATCCAGCATTTCCTTCGGGTTTATACCTCTGGATTTTGCGCGGGCTAAGGTATCCGGTGTTATGATGGCACCGGCATTATCTTCGCTACCGTCTATACCATCTGTATCGGCGGCAAGAGCGTAGATGTTTGGCGCGCTGTTCAAGGCGATTGCAAGTGCCAATAGGTATTCGCAATTACGTCCGCCTTTGCCGGTTGCTGTTTCCGCACTGACGGTAACAGTCGTTTCTCCACCTGAGAGTATGAGGCCTGGTGCGGAATTTAGAGCCAGCTCAGCGTGTTCAGCAGCGACGACGCGGGATTCGCCTTCAATGTCTGCACCAAGCGAATTGACCGCGTATCCGCGATTGCGGCAATTGGCGACCATTGTATTAATCATATCGGACGGTTTGGTGATCATACGAAAATCAAAACCGTCAAAAACTTTGTTTTCAGATTTTGGTGTTTCCGCGGTTGCCGATGAAAGATGTGCTTGGACTGACGCAGGTGCCTTAATGGAATATCGATTGAGAAGATCAACCGCATCTCGGGTCGTTGTCGGGTCTGGCACCGTGGGGCCGGATGCTATCGTGCTGGGGGCGTCGAATGGAACGTCGGAAATTGCTAGAGTGACTACTTTAGCGGGATGGGCAGCTTGAGCTAGCCTCCCACCTTTAATTGCGGACAGGTGTTTGCGTACGGTGTTCATTTCGCCGATGGGAGCGCCGCTCATCAGCAAAGCCTTGTTTATTTCCCTTTTTTCGGCAAGCGAAATTCCATCCGCCGGAAGTGCCAAAAGTGCGGACCCGCCTCCCGATATCAGGCAAAGCAACAAGTCATCGTTTGTGAGGTTGGATACATCTACAAGAAGGCGTTGGGCGACTTCATACCCTCGATTGTCAGGGACAGGGTGCGCGGCTTCGATCACTTCAACAATCTCACAATGCTGCCCATGGCCATAACGTGTCAGTGCCACTCCGGATAAAGGCTCGTTGGTTGGCCAGGCCAATTCCACCGCTCGCGCCATGGATGCTGCTGCTTTGCCTGCTGCAACGACTAAAGTTCGACCCTTCGGTGGCTGGGGAAGGTGAGTAGCAAGACAATTCATTGGATCGGCGGATGCTACGGCCGCAGTAAACAGGTCGTTTAGTTCTTGGCGGATTTTTGACGGTTCGGTGGACATTGCAGCGCAATACACTTTCTGGCTTGCCACAGGGGATATCTGGTATCATTTAAGCACAAGTCCACCCATTTGAAATGTGCCCCATGTCGACACCAACTGAAATTCTCCTGTCAAAAGACAAGAAACTCCTGACCGTGATGTTCAATGATGGTCGCAGGTTTGAACTTACTGCAGAGTTGTTAAGGGTAGAATCTCCTTCCGCTGAGGTACAGGGACATGATCCCAGCCAGAAGAAATTGGTGCCAGAAAAGTCAAACATCGAGATCGTGAATATTGAACCTGTGGGCAATTATGCCGTCAGGCTGGTATTCGATGATATGCACGATACGGGCATATACTCCTGGGACACATTGCTTCGTCTGGGTGAGAACGCAGATGAGTTGATGTACAATTATCTCAATAAACTCAGTGAAGCCGGTTTGACGCGATAAAGTTGCAATTCAACCAGTGCGTTTAGAGAAGGTTAGTAATTCAATTATGGGTTGCATCTAATATCGATTCAACCAGGAGAGAATTATGATCCGTTACATTGCTGCATTGCTCTTATCTACAGGAGTATCAGTCGCAGATGCCCGTCAAATCAAAGTTGTCGGTACCGGTGACGGTATGGAACTTGTAAATGCTGTTGGCTCAGCGTTTACAGCGCAAAACCCAGATAGTGTAATTCATGTTCCACCAAGTATTGGATCAGGTGGTGGAATTGCAGCAGTTGGTTCGGGAAAAGCAGATATTGCCAGGGTCGCGCGGGCATTGAAGCCATCTGAAGTGGATTCCGGCCTGGTTGAACAACCGGTGTTTCGCCTGCCAACCGCAATCTATGTCAATGCAGGTCTGCCGGTTAATAGCCTCACACATCAACAGCTCAAAGCAATATATGAAGGTAAAACTCGAAACTGGAGTGAAGTGGGTGGACCGGATATTCGTGTGCGCGTGGTTCGCCGAGAAGATACAGATTCTTCACTCGGTGTGTTGCGAAAATCCATGCCCGGCTGGAATGATATTGAGATTACCAGCCGATCAAAAACAGCCGTCACAACGCAGGATGCAGTGGAAACAGTAAAGTCTGTTGTTGGTGCCATCGGATTTGGCCCATTTTCCAGAAAATTGGAGGCCAGTACAAAAGTGTTGTCTATCGACGGGAGTTATCCAACTGACGGCCAATACCCAACAGCAGTGACTGTGGCCTATGTGTGGCGCAAGGGGGATATTGCGGATGATGTGCAAGCTTTTGTAGATTTTGCCGGTTCAAAAAAAGCCTATGACCTGCTCATGTCTTTGGGTGCCGTGCCTGCTAAAAACATCCAAGAATAAAGCATGACATTCCATTTAACTCTATTATGGCGACTGGTTCTGTTGGTTGTGCTCGTTACAGGCCTGTCGCTGTTTAGCTTTTCTGCGTTGACCTTTCATAGACTCAACAAAGGGGTCATCGCGCAGGAAACTGCTGTTGCCCAGCTGGCCCATGAGAGGCTCAGTGAGCAGCTGCGTCTGCAATCGCGCCTTATCTCCTCAGAATTCCTTAGAATTCAAACAGAGATGAAGCGCGACCTTGCTGGAATTGCAGCATCTAGTGAAGTAATTAACGCCATTGGCACCGGTAATATTGTGGCGATCGATCAGGCGTTGAAAAAAGCAGCATCAATGAGCGGTTTAAGTAGTTTGATTGCGATGGATGGTGATCTGCGCTCCATAGGTTCTCATAAACCGGGCTTGCCGGTTCTGGCCGCAAATATTGCGTTCAGCCGATCGTCAATTTCGAAAAAAGCAAAGGAGTTTTTCGCATCTGCAGATCCAGAGTCTGATGAATCTCTCATTGAGTTTTCCGCTGTGGACCCTTCGTATAGCGCCGCACTTGGGTTTTCTAATATTGAAAACTCCAAACTCACCCTGGCAAGTCTCACTGCAGTCTTGGATGATTTCGGTGACCCGATTGGCCTTTTGGTCGCCCACCGGCAAATCAGGCCTGACAACACCAGTATTCAAACATTGGTGGAACAGGAGCATATGGGGGTTCGTGTCATAGATCACGACGAGATTCTGTTTAGCTCGGGGTCCGATATCGGTAGTGATACACGTTCAATGTCTTCACCATTATTGAAGATGACGAAAACTGACAGTGGAAGTCACTTATTGCAGTGTAATGTGTTTCGTCAGGGTTGGCGGATGTGTGTTTATCAGCCGGCAGAGGAACTGGAAGGACTGACATCCAAACTGGTTCAGTTCATCCGTGATGAAAAAACTTCGCTTTTGTCTTGGCTGGTGGTTTTTACAGGTATCTCATCGTTGCTGGCATTGCTCATAGCTTTTATGGCGACAAAACGGGTAATTGCGCCGCTGTACCAAATTCGAGATGCGGTACGGTCTGTGGCGCGTGGCAACTGGCTTGCCCATGTGTCTGGACAACGGCGTAAGGATGAAGTTGGCGAGATTGCCCGTGCTGTGGTTGTTCTCCAGCGTTCCATGAAAGAAAGGGAAAGGCTGAAGGCAGACGTCGCAGATATCGATGATGTCCGCGGTGAGCGGCAGCGGCTGGAGGAAGCAACTGTGAATTGTGCCCATGCACTTCGTAAGCAGGTGTTTTCAATCTCTGAATTTGGCGACGGGATCATGGAAGAGAGCAAACGGTTGTCGAGTAATGTGGGACTTGCTGAAGGCGAAACCGATGAGGCCAGGTTGGTCGTCCTGCGTGCGTTGAAAAACGTGAGCTTGAAACAATCTGATGATGCTGAGAACGAGCTTGGAAGTGATGCAATCGGATCGATTGACCGATTGGCGGAAACGATATCCATCATCAATTCAGAGACGATCGAGTTGAATGAAACCGTCAACAAGCTTGGGCCAGAAATAGGGTTGCTCGATAGGGTAATCAAAGAATTTGCCGACCGAATTTCACTGGCGGACAAACAGATATCCGATCCTGCCAAAGTGGATGGTTAGAGCTCTGTGCCAATTTTCGGTAGCGCAAATAAAGATGCCCGCTTTCGGTTATAATGGCTAAGCTGGCACACGTTTGGGCATGCGTTTAGGCGAGAACAACCGTTTAACTCTGCCTGACCAACCCAAAACATTAGCGCTGGGTGTAAACGGGTCGCTGTAGCAGCGAGCCTGAGCCAGCAACGCCTTTTCCCGGACACGCTCTACTAATTCGGGACCACCGGCCACATGAACCGATGTGTCATCGTTGAGATCGGGCAGGTGCATGTCCGGAGTTCCATGTTTGAACAGGCCGTCTGGATTTGCTCTCGACACGATGGTGAATTGATCCCGCTTGTGATCTTTGAGCCAGCCTAAAGCGTTTTCCATATACAGGTCCTGTGGAGTTCGAATGCCTGCGATAATTGTCAGCGGTCTATTATCGTTTGCCAGGGTGACGGCCCTTGCCAACGACCATATCGGGGCAAAGCCGGTGCCGGAACAGGTGAGAACAAGGGGCCCGGTTTCCTGCACCCTTAGAAATGCGCTGCCAAACGGGCCGGAGATCTGTGCTTTATGGCCAATCCGAATAGAATTCCCAAGTGCCGATGATATTTCTCCAGACTTTAGGCGCTTAATCTGGAACACAAGTTGATCAGGTGCCTCCGTACCATCCATGCGCGCTGAATAGGAATACTCCCGTGCCGGATATCCATCCAATGTCAGTTTTGCATATTGGCCCGGGCGGTATCTCATCGGCTCCTTTACGCGAATAACAAGCTCCAGAACGTCGTTGGAAAGTTCATTTAATTCTTCGACAAATCCGTTGGTTTTACCAACGATCGGGGCTGTTTCAAATGTTAAGGTTGCATCCCCGGCAACCTTTGCCTGACAGGCAAGAACTGTGTCGCCATAGGCTGTACCTGCGTCATCAACGTTACCCCAGGGAATACGCACTCTACACGTTTCGCATTGGCCCGTAGCACAATCGTGGGGAATGAGTATCCCCGCAGTTAGTGCCGCGTCTACCAAAGTTTCCTGGCTGGTAGCAGACACAGTTTTACCATTGATGTTGAGAGTATGTTGCATTGAGAAATACCTGAATTTTGAGTCAGTCGACGATTACTGAATGTTGAGAATGATTGGGCGCTGGTGGCGGGTATGGCGGGTCTGATTGTGATCGAATACCGATGCCCACAGGAAGATTTGAGTCCCCGGATGGAAGTCCAAATCATATGGACTGCCGGTGGTCAGTTTCCGAGAAACTTCGAGTGTCCAGTACCCGTCTTTCCATTTGGCGCCGCCCCTAAGATCAGCACGGTCACCCTTGTAGCTATGGATATTCAATGTTGACGGTAAAATGGTGCCGTTAGGGATCCTGCGGTCGAGGTCTTCGGAGTAGGGGACCGAGGTTTCTGGCGCCATCCACCAGATACTTTCAGGGTCATTACTTCCATCGGCAGAATCCGGAATATTACCCAGTTCCGTGACGGTTGACGCTAGGTTTTTTGGCAATCGTTTGAGCGTTACCGGGCTGTTGTAGCCATTTTTTCCATCTGCTATATAATTATACTCATAGATGGCCTTACCAGGGTCGGACGCATAACCGGCGGCATATCTTTTTTTCCCGGAGGCTTCTTTTGCACTTGGAATTTTTGGTGGCCCAAAATGCATGTCATCGACGTGCCCCAACATGCCGCCGCGTGAAGACTTCCATTGCCATAGATCAAGAATTCTACCGTCGTCTGTGTAATGCAGCCCGCGGCCGTGGGGCGATTTCGGGAATGCAGACAGGGGTTTATCCCCCAAAAAAGTGGAGCCTCCGCCTCCCAGCGCATCATTGTGGGAAAACAGAACCGAAAATTTGTCTTCGTAGAAATCGTTAACATCTGCGATTGCGGCGTTCGTCGACATTACGTACCAACCATCTCCACGTTTTATGGTTGGTGAACGCATAAGAGACAGGGTTGGATCCCACCAGCGGAACGCAAAATGAATGTCTTGCTCAGTTCTCACAGCCCGTACGGTTACTTGTGATGAACCGGTTTCACCAAGGTTCGCACCTTGATGTGTGTTGATTGTGATGCTTTTTGTGCCTTGCCAAATGGCCTCATCAAGAATTCCGTCAAGTGTCGGATCGGTCTGGACTTTGCTAATGGAAAGAATGGGTTTAGTCGTTTCATCCAATGCGTATGCGGCAACTGCAAATACCAAGCCGCAAGACACAGCTATTGCGACGGGCCAGGAACCGCTGCTACTATATGCCTGAAGCGCTTGAGGTCGAAATACGCGCAGTAATTGCTCGAGACCACCATATAAAAAATGAGTAATTGTGTGGACAACAATGTAGAACAACATCGCCCATGCGAGTGCACGATGGACTGTAACGAACAGATCGCTGAAGCCCAGATATAGGGCGACACCGGTAACTGTCAGGATTGTGATTGCTGCATAGGCGAACCAGTGCAATGCAACGTTGATCGCACGCCACCGCAGTTTTGATGTGGTCGGTGGTCTAATAGTTCGTAATCTCGTGCTGCTGTTTCTACCCCCAAGAGCAGCGCGGTTGAGATATACGAAATAAGCGATCGTGCAGAAGAACAGCAACAATCCGGCAAGTATGTGCCATGTCCACATTTCACCTGATGGTAGAATTGGAGATATTGCCTGTGCCCAGGATGTGTGGATTCCATCCGCCGAAATGCGCAAGCCGGTAAGAAGGCTCGCCACCATGGATATGGCAGTTGTCCAATGAAGAAATATTGTCCCGCCATCGCTTCGGGCTTTTACGGAAGTGTTGGGGGTAAGCGATACTGAACTTGGGTTTCTGACAGAAGTGGTATCAACCAATGCTGATCTCCTTTAGGGGATTGCGTTTGGTTGTTATTGTCTCAAATAATCCTTAAAGTTGCAATATTATAATTAACACACGGTTAACGAGTATTAATGTGCCTGTGCTTTTGCTGTCATCTTTTTGAGCGAATCTCCTGAAGAATTGTGGGAGATGGATGAGGACGCACGGAACTTTTTCATATCGCTGAGAGCGCTAGCCGGTACAGGCGGGCTGAATACATAACCCTGGATGCCGCAATCATATTGCCGCAAAAGGTCCAGTTGTTCCTGCTCCTCAATTCCTTCAACGGTAATTTCAACTTCGAGTTCTTTTGCCATGAACATCAATGATTTTACGATTGCGACGGATCTTTTGTCATGGGGAAGACCATCAGAGATCACTTTATCGATTTTGAATTTTGTGAACTCCAACTTTCGTAGGTTACCCACTGACGTGTAGCCCGCACCAAAGTCGTCCATGGCAACCGCAACGCCAATTGCGCGAAGACGGGCAAGTATATTGGATGATGCTGTAAAGTCGCTGATCAACGCATCTTCGGTAACTTCGATTTCCAATCTGGAAGGGTCAATGTCCGCATCGCGAACGGATTGGCGAACAAGGTCGACAAGGTCACTGGTGAGTTGAGACGGTGTGACATTGACTGCGAATTGAATGTCATCGGGCCAATCTTTGATTTGATGCAGCGTTTGCTGGATTACGTGTTTGGTAAGCGTATCCAATTGTCCGGTTTCCATCGCAATGGCGATGATTTCGGGTGGGATAACATAACCAAATTCCGGGTGAATCCAGCGAATAAGCGCTTCAAACCCTTTAATTTTTCCGGTTCGTGAATGAATCACGGGTTGGTAAAATGGCGTGATTTCGTTTTGTTGAATTGCGGTGGCCATATCGTGAGCGAGGCCTGATCGTCGATTTTCATCATCACGGTATTTGCTTTCGAACAGCCGTGGTTCCTGATCATCACTCATGGCTTTTCGGGTAAGCTCCAGGCCTGCTTCTAACGTTGCTTGACTGTCGCCATGGGAGGGAAAGATGCTGCCGCATATTTTTGGTTCCAGATTAAGTTTTCGGCATAGTCGGGAGATTTGTCGCAGTACATATTGTGCCTCCCTTTCATCGGCGGACGTTTCCGTAAAAACTTTAAGTCCCGTGGACTGACAACGACATACGAGTGTTTTGTTCCCCAGTTCTGTAAAAATCGAGTGTGCAATTGTCGTTACGATGTCATTTTCAGTCTCCGCATCCCCTGAGTTCTGCTGTAGATCGATCCATACGAGCACACCGGATCGGTGTTTTTCTTTTAGAACGGATAGTTTTTGGGAAAGGAACCGTGTAAATCCTCCTGGTAGCAACGCACCGGTTGGAGCATCCGTTTCTTTAGCCAATTGAAGCTCAGATTGTAGGGATTTAACAGCGCTAAGTTCCTGCCATTGCAGGAGTTTGTAATGTGGGTGTTCACGCCATATGGAGAACCTCATATGTACGGGGACACTAACGGAACTATCATTTCGGACGATATTGAGCTCGATGCCATCTGCATCAGCCTGAAACGCTTGTTCAGTCTCGATGGGATTGGCGAAATAGGTATTGATTAAACTGCCGTTAATTTTGTCCGAAGCCAACGCCAGGAGCTCGGTAAAACTTGCATTGCAAGCAACAACTTCCAACCCGTTGCAGAGGCAGATTGGTGTATTAACGCTTTCATAGGCGCGTTCAAACGTCTTCAGCAGGTCGACTTTTGATTTTCTCAACCACGAAGATTCTCGATTACGCCGGATTTGCGGAAATAACTTGAGTTGCATGGTGCAATCCTATAAATGGGTGAATTTTGAAAATACAACTATAAGTTGAATAATATATAAACAGATCGCTGATACCCTGCTTGTGGATTGTGTAATCTAACTTCTTGGCTCACTTGGCCGGCACCGGTACACCAGAGGCGAAAATAGCGACTGTGGTGACCTTTTTTTGGCAAAAATCTATTTCAACTACTCCGCAATGAATGCGGGCAAGTCGACAGTCTTGCTTCAAGCGTCTCACAACTATCGCGAGCGCGGAATGAATACGTTATTGCTGACCGCTGCGCTTGATAACCGCGCAGGGCTTGGCATTATCAGTTCTCGAATTGGTCTGGATGCGGAAGCAGAAACTTTTTCCGATGGTGATGATCTATTCGCGCGCGTTGAATCCCGTCAGGAAAATAACGGCCTCAATTGTGTCTTGGTGGATGAGGCTCAATTTCTAAACGAACAACAGGTTTGGCAATTGTGCCGGGTCGCTGACCGCCTCGGTGTTCCAGTGATGTGTTATGGATTACGGACCGATTTTCAGGGAAAGACATTTCCCGGCAGTGCTGCACTTCTGGCACTGGCCGATTCACTGAGAGAAATTCGCACAATTTGCTGGTGTGGTCGAAAGGCTACAATGGTTGTTCGTAGAGATGCTAACGGAGCGGTAATCAATGAAGGGAATCAAGTGGCGATAGGCGGAGAGGAAAGTTATGTTTCCCTTTGCAGACGCCATTGGGAGGACCGTGATTTAGGGCCGTCAAATCAACTAAAAATGTTCCTGTAACTGATAGGCCTTTATAATTGAGCAGTCGCAAACGCGACACAGAAACTCAATTGATGACGTATTCCATTATAGAGGAATTGAGAAATCGAACTGTACAATAACCTGTAGAGCACAATGGAGGTGTAGACCATGGGTATTGATGTTGAAGGACTAAATGGCGTCATTCGACCGGTTTCAAAAGCGAAGGGTCTGCCAAATGAACATTATATTGATGAGGATACTTTCAATATTGAGCGTGAGGCGGTATTTTTCAAAAACTGGGCTGCCGTTGGATTCACTAAGGATGTACCCGAGGAGGCTGACGCTAAACCGCTGACGTTTTTAGGCATGCCGTTGCTGCTGGTACATGGCCGAGACCATCAGGTTCGGGTATTCCAGAACACCTGTCGCCACAGGGGCATGATCCTCGTTGATGAATCTAAAAAGTTGCGCGGAGTAATCCGCTGTCCTTATCATTCCTGGTGCTATGATCTTGCAGGAAAATTAAAAACTACGCCGCACGTGGGTGGACCCGGTCAAAATATTCACGATGACATTGAGCGGGATAACCTCGGGTTGATCGAGATTAGAAGCCACGTCTGGCAGGGTATAATCTTTGTTAATATGTCTGGAGATGCAGACCCATTTGAAACCTATGCAGCGTCCGTTCGCGAGCGCTGGAAAGAATTTGAAAAACCTGCGTATTTTGGCGGCGCCGATTCCTGTTTTGACCTGACGGTGAAATCAAATTGGAAACTGGCCGTCGAAAATTATTGCGAAAGCTATCATCTACCCTGGGTTCACCCAGGATTGAATTCCTACTCTAAACTCGAAGATCATTATCACATCATCGACAAAGGGCATTTTGCCGGCCAGGGAACGCGGGTCTATAACCCTAATCTGTCTGAAAACCAGTCATTTTGCGATTATGGCGGCTTGTCAGATATTTGGGAAAAGCAGGCAGAATATATAGCGTTGTTTCCAAATGTGTTGCTCGGTGTACACCGGGATCACCGGTTTGCAATTATCCTCGTTCCGGATTCCTACGAAGAGACGACTGAACGGGTGGCAATCTATTATGCCGAAGAAGGAATGACCGGTGATGAATTTGCAGACCTACGAAAAATGAATACAGCTCTTTGGAAAGAGGTGTTCGAAGAAGATATCTTCGTTGTAGAGGGCATGCAATCCGGGCGCCACGGGAGGTATTTTGACGGTGGAAAATTCTCACCGGTCATGGATGAACCAACGTGGGTCTTTCACCACTGGGTTGCGTCACAACTGCTAGGATATGATCAATCCCGTTGACACGTGATGAACTAGATAAATGTATTCTTGATGCGCATTCGAAGGCGGATAGCTACCAGTTAGCGCAACTATACCGCCGGGCCAGCGCATTGGAAGAGCATCAGGGGAACCTGAATGCGGCTGGTTTTCTGCTCACCCATGCATATGTGTTTGCACTTGAAAGCGGGCATCCAGATGCCGAAGATATGAAAGATAAACTCGCCCGAGATGGACGGGAATTGAACGAATAATTTCACCATCAGATTTACACCACGTTATCCTCTTGCATGAAAACTGCCAGAAAAGGCGAGGTGTTAACGCCATCCTAACTATAATTCATCCATTTTGGTTGCTTAACACCTCAAATGCGTGCTCCCGCGGGCGCGCTTGGGCGATGGTTGAGTGTGGCGATTTATAGGTGCGTTTGAGTATGCCGGGAAATTTCAATTCTATTTTCAAGAAAGGCAGATCGCCTAGCCTGCTTCCACCAGAAAACAGCGATTATTTGATGCGGGCTCTTGAGCCTCGCTTCCTATTGGACGCAGCGGCGCTGGAGACCGCGATGGATACTGCAGGCCAATCCGCTCACGCCCAGTTCGCGGACGAATATCTTGAACAGAACCAGTCCGATATTCAAAGTGACGGATCGCCCGGTCGCCAAATGATCGAGGACGCACCTGCTTTGGAAACTGAAACTCCAAGTTTAGAGACTGACAGTGATGTAGATGGGATCGACGGACCGCCGGAGCGGCGTACAGACCGCGAAATCGTTTTTATCGATGCAGGAATTGAGGGGCTGGATACGTTAATTGCGTCACTTGAACCAGGCGTGACCATTCATATGTTGGAAGGTGATTCCGACGGAATCCTGCAAATAGCAGACATATTATCCCAATCGGATGATTATGACGCCGTTCACATTTTTTCACATGGGGCAGCAGGCGCGCTTCAGTTGGGAAATTCAGTTTTGGATGCAGGATCTATCCGTGGTCAGCACGCGGAAGCATTGAAGCAAATTGGTTCAGCTTTGAGTGAAGAAGGGGACATCCTTATTTATGGGTGTAACTTTGGTGAAGGGATTGTGGGGCAGCGCGCGGCAAATCTGCTTGCTCAGGCTACCGGTGCGGATATCGCTGCTTCGGATGATATCACCGGGTCGGAACCCCTTTCCGGAGACTGGAACCTCGAAGTGCAATCGGGAGAAATTCAATCCGCCTCGTTCACTCTTCCAGACTGGCAGGGAATTCTTGAAGGATTTGAACTTCAGCCCACAGGGCAGCCGATTATCGGGCACCTTGATGACGGAGTTGTTGGCACAGCTAACACAACTGCAACATGGTCAGGCGCTGTTCAATTCGACCCTGAAGATGGAAACCCGGTCCAAACATTTGATTTAAGGGCGACGTTGGTTGGTCTTACCGACGATGTTTCAGCTACTTTTGAGACCGTCGCATCCGGTGATGGGTCTATGGATGACTTTCGGGTTGTTGTGACCAACATTGGCGAAGTGATTGGCAATGAGGATGGGCAAGATGTGCTGGCACCAGGCTCAGTGTCTGTCAGTTGGGGTATATTTGTATCGGGCACCGATACATTGGCGCCACCCAATATGGTCAATCTCGTTTTCAAGGACATCGAAGGACTGGCTGGTTTGCCGGACACACGCGAGAGTGTTGCGGTAATCAGTGACGAAGTTGTTTCCTATACTGTAAATGCCAGCACTGACCTTGAGGTCAGTTCCGGCGATAATGGGTTAACAGCGGTTGGCACACAGCCGGGAACGGGCGCGATCGGTTCACAAATCGGGTTGGCCTGGGCCAGTACCAACCAGTTTATCGTTACTTATACGTCGCATACATTGCTTACGAATTTTGACATGGACGGAGACACCGGAGTGGCTTCGTTTCCAACTCCCATTACATCACCAACTCAAAGCCTGGACTTGAACGGGACTGATGCCGGTGATGATTACAATGCAATTTACGTCAATGGTGCAAAAGTGGGAACAAATAGCGATGTTCCTGTGTCGATTGTCGATGTCGATATGCAGATTGAGGATTTTGACAGTGATTTCTTGAGCTCTGCAAAGGTTACGCTATCAAACCCTCACCCCGGTGATCAAATTAATTTTGATACGGTGATGTTAGACCAATTGGGTATTTTTGCTACATATGAGGATACTGGATCCGAGATATCCCTTGAACTTGATGGTTTTGCGCTGATTTCCAACTATGAGACCGCGTTACGGTCACTTAGCTATTCAAACGATAATCCAGATGCGTTTTTCAACCGCGTTGATGACCGCACATTCAATTTTGAAATTTCAGACGGCGTGATTTCGACCGCTGGGGTGACAACAACGATATCGTTTGCAGCCGCTGGAACCAGTCCAGTTGCTGGTTCAAATGTTTATGTAGAAGATGAAGACACTACAATTGTTGCTTCAATTGCAAACGGATTAATTTCGGATGATGCTGATCCGCAGGGTGGTGCACTGACCGTGATTGGTGCCCGGGATTCTTCTGGAACGGCAATTCCTATCGGGATGACCCACGTAACGCCGGTTGGCGCAGCATTAACCATTAATGCTGATGGTAGTTTCACCTATATTCCAGCACCAAACTACTCCGGTAATGAAACAATTACCTATACAGTTAGTGACAGTACGGCTGCAACTTCAAGCTTCGCTACGTTTGATATTCAACCAGTTGTGGATGATGTAACACTCGTGATCACCCAGCCCGACCCTACTTCGGATGAGGATACGGCAACCGAGATTATTGACGTGTCGGCATTTTCAGAAGACGATTTGGAAAACCAGTCCGTGCTCGCATTCGATATCCCACCTGGTGTCATTATCACCGATGGAACCTTCAGTTTTGAAGCCAACGCTGATGAGACAGAGGTGGATATAACGGCGTGGACACGGTCGGCTATCAGAATCCTTCCGGTACAAAACTCAGATCAAGATGTCACCATTGCATTCCTGACAACGAACTTTGAAGTTGATGGCTCTGTCAGTGTGGATAGCCAAAGCGTGACGTTTGAGGTTGATGCGGTGGCCGATGTGCCTTTGCTGATCGTACAGCAGGCGTTCGGCGAAATCGATGAGGACGTACTGCTTGCCAATACAATATCAGTGCAGCTGTTTGATATCGACGGTTCCGAAGAAATTACCGAGGTTAAATTATCGGATATACCAGATGGTGCCCAGATACTGGTGAATAGTGTTCCAATTCCGATAGTCGGCGGTGAAGCTGTTTTTGGCCCTCTGGACATTCCAAGCCTCGTGTTTCGCCCCCCGCAGACGGGAACGGATGCGATTTATAATTTGAATGTTTCAGCGATGACAACGGAAGTGTCGCCGGAAAATGGCGTCACAATCGCGACTGCTGAACGTGCGAATGTTGGACTTCTGATTGAACTCAATGATGAAAATGATCCCGTCGTTGCGGTTGATGACCAAGTATCCACATTCGCTGGCGAGTCTGTAAATATCAATGTTTTGGAAAACGACTTTATTCCGGACGGAACACCACTTGTTACTGAGATCAATGGCCTACCCATTGACGTTGGATTGCCGGTTATCCTTCCAGGTGGACAGGGTACTGTTTCTTTGAGCCCTTTCGGGTTTTTGATTTTTCAAGCATCGACTACGTTTGCCGGTGAAGTGGAATTCGAATACACGGTTCAGGACGTAGATTTGAGTGTTGATACGGGGACAGTCACGGTTCAGATTTTACCCCGCTGGACGCTTTCCAGTGACACCGCCGCAGTCGAAGGAACCGATGCACGGTTTACTCTGACAATTGAAGGTGGTGTAAATCAGGGTGATACTATCAGTGCTGACCTGACGCTTCAGGATGGAACGACTGATGCTGGCGATTATCAATCATTAACCGATGCGATCAATACCAGCATTGCCCGGTTCGGCCAGGACGACTTCTCATTTAACGGCACAACACTAACGTACTCAGCACCGTCTTTAAACTACACGTCCGAATATGAACCGGTTGGGCCTGGTTTCATTGATATCTCGCCAACAGGAACGCCGCTTAATCTGTTCCCCGTCAGCATTCATGAGACAGAGGTTTGATTTTTCTTAAGAGATGATTTTGGTTCATCGTAGCCCTTATGGAGCGAAGATGAGACATAAATCAGGAACCCAAGGATCAGGTTCAGAGAAATTGATCCGAACCATCAAACGCAAGACCCGCCGTCAGTATAGTGCGGAGGAAAAGATCCGCATTGTGCTTGATGGCTTGCGCGGTGAAGACAGCATAGCTGAACTGTGCCGCCGTGAAGGTCTTGCTGAAAGCATGTACTACAAATGGTCGAAGGAGTTTATGGAGGCCGGTAAAAAGCGTCTGTCAGGCGATATAGTGCGTGAGGCTTCCACCGATGAGGTCAAAGGTCTGCGCCGTGAAGCCCGTGATCTGAAGGAATGCGTGGCAGATCTCACGCTGGAAAACCGTCTTCTTAAAAAAAGCATGATCGCGGATGGGGAGGATATCGAATGAGATACCCAGCATCTGAGAAACTGGAAATCATCCGAATTGTTGAACAATCACATCTGCCAGCCAAGGTGACACTTGATAAGCTTGGCGTCTCACGGCCAACTTTTTATCGCTGGTATGATTTGTATCAGCGATTGGGTGAGACAGGATTGGAAGACAAACGTTCTGGTCCCAACAGAGCCTGGAACCGCGTGCCAGAAAATATACGGGCACAGATCATTGATCTGGCCCTTGATCAACCGGAACTGTCTCCTCGTGAACTGGCTGTGACATTCACAGACACGAAGGCCTATTTTGTATCGGAAAGCTCAGTGTACCGACTGCTCAAGGCCCTGGACCTGATCACCAGCCCGGCATTTATCGTCATGAAAGCTGCCAGTGAGTTCCGCGACAAGACCACAGCCATCAACCAGCTGTGGCAAACAGACTTCACCTATCTGAAGGTCATTGGCTGGGGTTGGTTCTATCTCAGTACGATCCTTGATGATTATTCGCGATACATCATTGCCTGGAAGCTGTGTACCACCATGAACACATCGGATGTGACCGATACATTGGAAATGGCGCTTCAGGCCTCAGGCTGCGACAGGGCCAACGTTGCGCATAAACCCCGGCTACTATCTGATAATGGCCCCTGCTACATATCCAGTGATCTGGCAGAGTGGTTGGATGGCAAAGGCATGGGTCATGTTCGCGGTGCGCCTTATCACCCGCAAACCCAAGGCAAGATTGAACGCTGGCATCAAACCCTGAAGAACCGCATCTTGCTGGAACACTACTTCATACCAAGTGACTTAAACCGGCAGATCGAAGCTTTCATCGAACATTATAATCATCACAGATACCACGAGAGCCTGAGTAATCTCACGCCTGCGGACGTCTACTTCGGGCGCAAAAATGAGATATTGAAGCGAAGAGAAAGGATCAAACAAAAAACCATCGAAACGCGGCGCTTGCAACACCGCAAACAAGCCGCATAATACAAACAACAGATGAGCTAGAGTCTCTCTTAAATCAGACCACCATCTGTCTGGACTTGTCCCGTATTAATTCCGCATCCTGTTCTCGTTTAACTCGTTTTTCGTTCAAATTTGATGGGCGACATTCCTCCTATTGCTGAGTGTCTTCTGCGGCTGTTGTAAAAGCCGTTGATGTATTGGAACAGGGCGTCGGTTGCTTGCTGTCGTGTTTGCCATGTGCCGCGCCAGATGAGTTCGGCTTTGAGTGTTTTGAAGAACGTCTCGACCACGGCGTTGTCCCAGCAATTGCCTTTTCGGCTCATGGACACTTTAAACTTCAGTTCACGCATTCGTTTTTGATAATCATGAGAGCAGTATTGACTGCCACGGTCCGTATGATGAATGCAGCCCGGCGGTGGGTTTCGAAGGGCCAAAGCCCGGTTGAGAGCCTGCAATGCCAAGTCTTTCTTCAACCGGTTGCTGACAGCCCAACCCACCACACGGCGTGAATGTAGATCGATCATCACTGCCAGATACAGCCAGCCCTCACGGGTCCAGATGTAGCTGATGTCACCTGCCCATTTCTGGTTGGGTTTATCCGCTTGGAAGTTCCGCCCCAGCAAGTTAGGCGCAATGTTGAAGCGGTGATTGCTATCGGTCGTAGCTTTGTATTTGCGTGTTCTGACCACTCGAATGCCGTTGTCGCGCATCAGGCGGCCAACACGGCGGTGACCAATAGCAAGGCCGGCTTCCTTCAACTCCTGCGTCATTCTCGGGCGACCATAACTGCCAAGGCTCAAGTGATGCTGTTCACGGATGTGCGCCAGAACCACCATGTCATCGCGCTGCCGTTGACTAACAGGGCGGTTGTGCCAGGCACGATAACCACGCGATGTAACATTCAGAATATGGCAAAGCCGATCCACCGGAACGTGTTTCCTGTGTTCTTCGACAAACGCAAATCTCACTTGCTTTGACCCGCGAAGAACACTGTTGCCTTCTTTAATATCTCCCTCTCCTCCGTGAGGAGACGAACCTCTCTGCGAAGCCGCTCATTCTCTTTGGCCAGATCAATATCAACCGATGGTGGAAGGTCATCAGGCCGGGATTGTTGTATCCATTTCGATAACGTCGAAAAGCCGACCCCCAAATCTGATGCCACTTGTTTCCGGGTAAGTCCGCTGGTCAGCGCAATACGCACCGCTTCACGCTTGAATTCGTCTGTGTGGCCTCGTGCCATAATAGTTCTCCTTGATGGGATTAATCCAATTCAAGGACACGGAACCAAACCGTGACAAGTCCATTGCTGACAGCCCAACCCACCACACGGCGTGAATGTAGATCGATCATCACTGCCAGATACAGCCAGCCCTCACGGGTCCAGATGTAGCTGATGTCACCTGCCCATTTCTGGTTGGGTTTATCCGCTTGGAAGTTCCGCCCCAGCAAGTTAGGCGCAATGTTGAAGCGGTGATTGCTATCGGTCGTAGCTTTGTATTTGCGTGTTCTGACCACTCGAATGCCGTTGTCGCGCATCAGGCGGCCAACACGGCGGTGACCAATAGCAAGGCCGGCTTCCTTCAACTCCTGCGTCATTCTCGGGCGACCATAACTGCCAAGGCTCAAGTGATGCTGTTCACGGATGTGCGCCAGAACCACCATGTCATCGCGCTGCCGTTGACTAACAGGGCGGTTGTGCCAGGCACGATAACCACGCGATGTAACATTCAGAATATGGCAAAGCCGATCCACCGGAACGTGTTTCCTGTGTTCTTCGACAAACGCAAATCTCACTTGCTTTGACCCGCGAAGAACACTGTTGCCTTCTTTAATATCTCCCTCTCCTCCGTGAGGAGACGAACCTCTCTGCGAAGCCGCTCATTCTCTTTGGCCAGATCAATATCAACCGATGGTGGAAGGTCATCAGGCCGGGATTGTTGTATCCATTTCGATAACGTCGAAAAGCCGACCCCCAAATCTGATGCCACTTGTTTCCGGGTAAGTCCGCTGGTCAGCGCAATACGCACCGCTTCACGCTTGAATTCGTCTGTGTGGCCTCGTGCCATAATAGTTCTCCTTGATGGGATTAATCCAATTCAAGGACACGGAACTAAACCGTGACAAGTCCAGTCTCAAATACCCTGACTACGAACAAGGCAAGTGAGCAGACACTAATCCGCGAAGAGATGAATACTCTGGCGAGCCAAGTGTCGTCGGATATTGCATATGCTGATCTTCAAAACGCATATGCCAATATTTTCGCATCTATGGGTATCGATCCGTATGCGAATGACCTGAAAGCATCTGATAATATTGATGGTTTGGCGCACACGCTTCAACAAGTCTGGATCGAACGAGGTGATCGCTCGGGTACAGTACGCGCAAAAAGCTCTGCGGTAGATCACGTCGTAACGGGGTCCATCAAGAAACCTGCAAAAAAGCTGGCTACCGACCCATTCGTGACAGAAACGATTGGATGGAAAGGTTTGAAAGAAGACCAAGAAAAGAAACAGCAGTACAATACCCAAATTGTTCATGTTCAAAACAAAAAGCAAACCGACTTCCTGTCCTCATTACTACGGGGCGGCGAGACCGGGCAAAAATTGATTAAAAAACCAAGTGATCGTTAACCGGGATGTCACGATTTTTAAACGACACTTATTACGCGGACGGATGCACACGCGTACTTAAAAAGGACTGAATGATGACACGCTTGATGACACTTTCTTCACTGGCTCTATCAGTTGGAATGGTATTTACGACCACACCAACTTTCGCTGGCTCCGCCTCTGACGCGGTTAAGAAAATGGCTAAATATGCTGAAAAGATAGAATCCCAAATTGATAGAATGCCAACTGCATCTATTAAATCTTCCAGCGAATTCGACGCCAGAGGCGTTGTGATGCCGAATGCAGAAATCACATTGGGCGCTGGCCTTGCGGCGAAGATTAAGACGATGCCGTTTAAAGCCGGTCAGTCTTTCAAAAAAGGTGAGTCTCTGGTTGTATTCGACTGCGCACGACAAGAGGCAGATTTACGTGGTTCCAAGGCAAGCCTTGGCAAAACGGTATCGTTTTACGATGTTAAGAAACGTCTTCAATCTCGCGGTGCCGCGGGTTCGCAAGAGGTTCGTGAAGCTGCTGCGGATGTCGCCACCGCGCGCGCCACGGTTGATGGTTTAGAAGAAGTATTAAACCTGTGCAAAATTAACGCGCCATTCAACGGACGTATTGTTGAACGTCATGCGGAGACCCATGAAATTCCTGCCGCCAATGCACCCATTATGACTGTGGTTGATGACAGTGCACTGGAGTTGGACCTGATTGTGCCATCCACATGGCTGCGTTGGGTTCAAAAGGGAACAAACTTTGAGTTCGCAGTCGATGAACTGGGCCGGACTTTTAAAGCGCGCGTCGATCGATTGGGTGCAAAGGTTGATGCCGTCAGTCAAACAATCAAAATTACTGGCGTCTTTTCCATTCGCCCTAATAATGTTCTGGCGGGCATGAGCGGAACTGCAACGTTTGCGCCACCATCCAATTGAACCGCATCTTTTTTGGTGGGGTTCGACACTGAATATTGATCGTATTGCTGTATGTTTTTTCAAGCAGCAATCCAACTTGTGAACCGGAACATGATGACCCAAAACAGGGCTGCTCAGGCAATACCGCAAGACCACTCAAGACGGAACGCCCAGACCGGGAATGTTGTCAATCCTGCTACTCTACAAGCATCACCTGGTGTAAAGATACAGACAGGTCGTGAGGCAAAGGCCAATCCACCAAAGCCGAAACCGTCGCGTGAATCAGACTTGGCGAATTCACTTCTCAACCTTGAGCGGGAAACGCGAAAAGCGGAAAGTGAAGCGGAACTCGGGTATCTTATTGTCAACGGCTCTCGCGTGGCGGTGCAGTACCGTCAAGCGCTTCTGCTCATGCGGTCCGGGCCGAAAAAACACCGCACCGTTGCGGTTTCATCTTTGTCTGCAATTGATCGTAATTCAACATTTATTCGTTGGATAGAAAGCCTGGCGAAAGAAAAACTCGCCGGCGAGAATATGGCAAAAGTAATTTCTTTTGATGTGCGCGAAACTGCGACTGATAAAGATCTGGATGCCAGCACTTATCCCTTTTCTCAAATTGCAATATTTCCGCTTCAACTCAGGGACGGTACGGTATTTGCCCACGTGATATTTACGCGTGAGAGCAGTTGGGATGAGCGCGGTTTGGCTGCGGGGTCGCGTTTGTGCGAAACCTATTCCCATGCTTGGGAGGCTCTGACAGGGCCCAAGCGTGCCAAACGAAAAATGCAGACAAGGTCTGTACTATGGCTCCTTACATTTACGGCAATTGGGGTGGCTGGATTCATTCCCTTACCGTTATCTGTCTTGGCACCAGCGGAAGTGACACCTTCCGACCCATTTGTAGTTGCTTCTCCAATCGATGGAACCATTGAAACAATTTTGGTGGAGCCGAATACAACAGTAAAAAATGGTACGCCATTATTTACGTATAATGACACCGATTTGCGCAACCGACTTAAACTGGCTGGCCAAGCGGTGAGTGTAGCGGAAGCACGCTATCAGCAAAGCCTTCGCACGTCGTTCTCGGACTCAAAAGCAAAGCGTGAACTGTCGATTGCTCAATCCGAACTTCAACTGAAGGCGGGCGAGTACGACTACGCGAAAGAACTGCTCAGCCACACACGGGTGACAGCGAGTGCATCCGGACTTGTTATCTTTCCGGATAAAGACACATGGACAGGCCGACCTGTGTCGACTGGAGAGCGTATTATGCGGATTGCTGATCCATCCAAAGTGGAGGTCACGATCAACCTGCCCGTGTCTGATTCAATAATTTTGAAGGAAGATGCGTTAGTGGAGCTCTATCTGGACAGCGACCCGTTGAAGGCAATTGAGGCAAATGTGGTCAGCGCCAGTTTCCATGCGCAGCCCGATGGCGAGGGTGTTCTGAGTTACCGGGTGCGCGCCGCATTCCCCGCAGATATGGAAGATCAAAACCCACGTATTGGTCTTCGTGGCACTGCGAAGGTCTATGGTGATGATGTTTCACTTGGATACTACTTGATGCGCAAACCTCTTTCGGCGATCCGGCAATGGACGGGTTATTAAAAGAACAGGAAAAGGAAGACTTACCCCTTCCAATTCTCAGGGACGATCTTGAAATTGTCCCGACCGCTGCTCAATCATGTGGAGCACCGGCTTGGGTAATCTATGATTCAGTCTCCAATCGATATTTCGAAATTGGTCGTGAACTGCTTGATATGCTTATGCTCTGGCGGGTGGGCACTGTTGATAAACTCGTTCGCCGCGTTCGTGCGGAATTCGGTCGTGAGATTACCGAGGAAGAAATCGGGCAGGCAACGCATTTCCTGATTTCGAACGCGTTGGTGCGCGATATCCCTAACAATGATTTTAAGGCCATGGCGGCCAAGGTGGAATCCGACAAGAGGTCGATCCTATCGACAGTAATGCATTCCTATCTGTTTTTTAGAATTCCATTATTTCGACCCGATAAGTTTTTGCACGCCACGTGGTGGCTGGTCAGTCCGTTATTCACCCGAGCTGCGGTGTGGATCATTGTGTTATGCGGTGTCTTTGGGGTGTATCTGGTCTCCCGCCAATGGGAACACTTTACCGGTACTTTTCAGTTTATGCTGTCGTGGCAGGGTGCCGCTCTTTATGGTTTGAGCTTGGTTTTTGTGAAATCTATTCATGAGTTGGGTCACGCCTATATGAGCGTGCGCTATAAACTGCGTGTGCCAACCATTGGTGTTGCCTTCATGGTGTTGATGCCGGTTTTATACACCGACACAAGCGGCGCTTGGCGGCTTACCTCACGCCGAAAACGACTGATGATTGATGGTGCGGGGATATTCACTGAACTCGGGTTAGCAGCTCTGGCAACACTGTTATGGGCGTTCCTGCCGGATGGTGGCCTTAGGCTTTGTGTATTTGCGATTGCAACCACGTCCTGGATTACCTCGCTGGCGGTAAACCTGAACCCGCTCATGCGGTTTGACGGATATTATATTCTTTCCGACACTCTTGGCTTTCAAAACATGCAGAGCCGTGGTTTTGAAATGGCACGCTGGCGTATGCGTGAGATATTGTTCGGATTGGGGGAACCTGCGCCGGAACCACTTCCGCCCAACTTGCGGCGTATTATTATTCTCCATGCTTGGGCAACCTGGATTTACCGCTTTTTCCTGTTCCTCGGCATTGCGATTCTTGTTTACGCATTCTTCATCAAAATCGTCGGCATCCTGCTGTTTGTGGTGGAGATTCTCTGGTTCATTTTGATGCCGATATGGCGGGAAATAAAACATTGGTGGTCGATTAAAGGAAAGATTATGTCTTCAAAACGTTTTTGGGTTTCCTCGCTTGTTGCGGGTGGCTTAGCGACATTGGCAATTATTCCGTGGTCTACACAGATTTCTATTCCCTCGATGATGACCGCGGAAAAGGAGCAATCGATATTTGCTCCATTCCCGGCCCAAATAACGTCGTTTGACATCAAGAATGGTTCGAATGTGAAACAGGGCCAATTACTGTTTCAACTTGCGGCGCCCCAGCTGGAAAACAGCATTGTTTTGGCGAATGAACGTCAGGCATTGATTGAAAGTCGAATTGATCGAACTGGTTCCGATGACGAAGATCGTGCGTCGTTGATCGTGTTGGAAAATGAACTCAAAGAAGTGCGCGAAGAACTGCAAGGGTTGCAGCGGATTAAATCAAAACTGATGGTTCGTGCGCCGTTTAACGGTAAGATTGCGGATATGGATTCTGAGCTTCACCCGGGCCTTTGGGTAAACCCGAATGCACCTATGGCAGTGCTACAAGCTGGTAATGCTCCAAGAATTAAGGGTTATGTCGGCGAACAAAATGTCTTTAGGTTCGCTGCTGGAACCGAGGCAAAATTTGTTCCCGAAAACCTCGAATTGCCGATTGTTGATGTGCGTGTGACTGAAGTGGCGGAGGCAAGCAACGAACAGTTAGATGAGCCATACCTGGCTCTGCCATTTGGTGGTTCAATTGCAATTGAAGAAGCCGACAAAGACAAACTACGCCCAATCGAGGCGGCATATTCTGTAGCCCTTCAACCAAATGAAAATGAAACAATTGTCGTGCCACAAAAAGTGGTCCGCGGTGTCGCCATTATCCAGGGTGAACCGCAGAGCTTTTTCTCGCGTGCAAAGCGTCAGGTGTTAAAAGTGTTGGTTCGTGAAATGGGTGTATAAATCCCCGTTTTATAGATAAGTTTCCTCGTAATCTAACGGCCTGTGCTGGAAATTTGCGCCCATCCCCCTATATAAAGGG
Organism: uncultured Rhizobiaceae bacterium; assembly: GCA_951813045.1. GTDB lineage: Bacteria > Pseudomonadota > Alphaproteobacteria > Rhizobiales > Rhizobiaceae > Pseudahrensia. The sequence continues at coordinate 2,755,471 of CATOTF010000002.1, read as the reverse complement.
GGGATAAGTCGTCGAATAAACGAACGATGATCCGTCAATTTCGGGAGAGGACTTCATGGCCAGTATGAGCAAATTTGATCGTGAGATCGAGAAAACCAAGAGCACGGTTTCGGAGATGCGCGAAAAAATTAAGCAGAGCGGCGTTTTGCTTGAGGAAGTTGCCAAGGCAAAAACCGTTGGTGATGCCGATTTCGATATTGAGGACGCACGGATTGAGGATGTACTGCGTCAGCAAAAAACGATGGAAGGTAATATTGCCGACCTTATTATCGGGCTGGAAGACGCCACCAATGTTTTTGGTGCCGAATTTGAATCGATGAAAAGCTATACATCTTGGGAAAGTTTCGTGGGAATATTTTCCAAACAGAAAGCCCAACGTATGCGCACTGACCGGGTGCGTAACATGTCACTTGCAGGAAATCTTCAAGAATTGCTGACCAAGTCGGATACGATTACCGGCATCTTGCAGGATCAGGAAGCGGTGTTGACAGAACGTTATCAGACATCGGAAGCGAGCCTTCGTGAGGTAATTGAACGCCGTAAAGGAACGATTGCGAACTTGGAGGAAACTCAGGGTCGGATCGAAGAACTCAACCCAATGTTGCTTGACCTTGAAAACCAGATTTCTGTTACCAGTGATCAGCAAAAAAGAGCTGACCTCGAAGGCGAACGGTCAAAAATGGCGACCGAATATAACGCCATGCAGGCAAAAGAGCAGGAACTATTGGCGGAGAGCCAAACGCTTGAACGGTATACGTCTATGTTCCAGACCTTCGTAGATTCATTGAACAATCAAAAAGCGGCGCAGGCGACATTGATCAACAAGCTGACGATTGATACCGAACAACGTATTGTTCTTTACAAGGCTTTAGAAGATTCCTTGAAGACCGCGGCACAACAGGATGTTGCCCATAAGATCAACACGCTGGGTAATCAGGTCGACACAGCTGCGGAAAGTACGATGGCCGGCATTGGTGCTGCAGCCCAAAGCCATATTGGCGACCTGCTCGAAATGCATGAAAAAAACATGGTTTCAACTAAAGATATTCAACGGCGCAAACAATTGGCCGATGATGCTTTTGCACGCCGGTTTCAGGATGTTATGGATAAACACAGTAAAGCGGACTATGTGGGTCAGGCATAAGCGGTCTCTGGAGCCACAATATGCCTGTACAAGATGATACTGATACGGCTGAGTCTACTTTAAACCATTCGAGCGCTGATGCTTCACGTCGCTACTTTGATGCGATTGAATCTGCACTTGATGGCTTGGATGTCTATTTACGCGAAGATGACTCCCCGCTTTATCACCATCAACTAACTGGCAAGGTGTTGACCGAATATATCGGGCGGTTGCAACATTCATTCGACGCTTGGCGAAACCGCGTGAGCTTTGCAAAACGTTTCCGTATCAATCAGGCGGAAAGTGGGTACCCGCTTTTCCAAAATGTCTTGGACCTTGATACTGATGCGCGTACAGCCGGTGCTCAACTGGCGAAAATGCCGTCATCTGATGAACTTCGTCAGGAGATGATCGACTATATTTTGCTTAAGAAAAAGTTTCCGGAGCCCATGCAGAAATCCATGGCGAAGCGGCTTTACCTTGATGAAGTGCAGAAAGGTGACGTCTTTCAACCGCTAACCCTGCCGAAGTCGGTAAAGGTATCAGTGAACCCGAAAACGGGCCGACCGTTTTATGTGGTTCACTGGGGCGCGTTTGATGGCACCGCCAATTTACCACTGGTTTATATGGCAGTGATCGAAGACTCATCGCCGAATATGAAGAAGCTTTTGATGGATGGAATCGAGATCAAAAAAGACCTTGATATTCCATTCCCGATCGGCGGCTTGCTCAATCCAGAATTGGCGCACCAGTTCGATGATTTTTGTGAGAAAAACTCAAGCTACAGCCTGACCCTGGCGACAATAGCCGATAATATGGATAGGGATTTTGATTCCCTGCACCCAACCCAGATTCGTCGTATCGTTATGGGGCCGTTTTATTCCGCGGGTGTTACCAGTCATGGGCGGGTGGTCGAAAATATTTTGGAGAATGTCAGCCGAGCAGAAAGCGCCTGGATGCTATCCTGGACTGTACAGGAATTGTTTTCGATTTCCGAAACGCCCGCAAAATGGGGACTATTTGGATCAGCACCCGCTAAACAGGCTTATCACATTGAAACCAACGATCTGGAAGCCGTCCGTCAGGGCGTTAGCGCCTATGAAAGGCATGCCCTGATTCCACACGAAGCCTATCAGGCAATTTATGCCAGCGGAAAACCGGATGAAATCTTTGCCGGATATAAAACCCACGTCGTATCCGGTGGTCAGGTATTGAGGGATTTTTGAATATGGATGCAGCACTCACGACTCTAAAAGAATCTGACATTGAAGAGCATCTCCCAGTTGCCCAGTCATTGGTGACGAACTTTGTTCAACTGGTTACCGGCAATACGCAAAGCAAAACGGAATTGGCGGGGACGCGCCGACGGTTTGTGTCGACGGTTTCAACGGCTGGCACCAAGGCAACCAACAAGGTCGAGTTTCTCAAGACGGTCGAAACGATTAATGCCGGTGACGCCATGTTATCTTTGGCGCAACACGGTCTTGTCTATAAAACCCGTCGTGCACTTGCCGTTGCTTTGGCAGTGAGTGATCTGTTTGCTGAACAAACTGGCCTTGATGCCCTTACAAAAAAGAATGTGAGTGGAGACCTTTCTGCCGTTGAGACTGATCGATTTCGCGCACTGGTAGAATCATCATCCTACATCGCGGCTTTTTCTGCTTCCGCGTATTTGTTGCAAATGCTGGCTGAAGAAGGAGAGCCCGCAAGTGATGTGGAAGAGCCAGACTTCCTGTTTGATACACCGCAGGATGTTTTGAAGGGGCTGGTCGCAGGGTTGGATACGGCAATAGAAGACGCACCGGACGATAAGGTTATGACTTCGCGGGCACGGGAAGCTGCGCGTCTGGCGATGGATGAACTCCTTCAACGTCGTTCCCGTTTCACGGCACTTGGCTCTTTTGAACAGACACATTTGCGGCTTGAAAGTGATGGGTTCGAACTGAACGGCTTTGATGTCGCGCCCGGCGCAAAACGCTCCAAACTGGTGATGCAGTTTAAAAAACCTAACGAAATTATCGGCAATCACATTGCAAAATATCAGGCAATAAAACTATCGAAAATGCTGATGGCCTATGATTTTGAACGTCAGACGAATCCGTTCGTGGAACTGGGTGGTTTCCTGTTTACATTCATCGGCGATGGCTCGCCGGGAACGGGGAAAACGATCCTTATTCAAATGATTGCGGGTATGATCAATGACTATTGTGAGGTCGCTGGCTACGGATTTACCTATCAGAATTTTGGTGTAGATGAGATTTCGTCCTACCAGGGTAAGTCCGGGCAGAACTGCAAACAATTTGTCTCCAACGTTCTGAACACCAAGACAATCGGTTTTGGCACGGTCGACGATATCGATCAGATCGCCGCCAAACGGTCCGATGATCGCGCGTCCGCCGGTCAACAGGAAGTTACGGCCGTTTTGATGGAGAGCTTTGCCGGGGCCAATACGGTCGTGCGGGGCAATTGCTCATTCGGCATGTTCTCAAACTATCCAGAGAACGTTGACGATGCGCTGCGCCAAAGGGCAGGAGCCCGTTGGCTGGTCGATGGGCCGCAGACCCGGGACGACTATATCGACATCTTTGCCCTGCTTGCCGGTAAGAACCACGACATTCCGCTGGGTGATCATGAGCTGTTCGATGCGCAGGTGATTCAAAAAGCTGTTGGCGAGGCTTATCAGGAATTGTCCAAACCGCAGGAAGACGGATTAAAGACGGTGTATGACCGCTTCATGAATGATGTGGGCGACCCGAAATCATTGGCTGACGTCGGTACTTATCTGCACATGATCAAGACCGCCGAACCCCGGTTCACCGGCCGCGCGATTAAGAATATTACTGATGCCATCAAAATGCGGGCGATGGATATCGAATTGCCTGATGAATGGTTCGAAGCTCCAGAAGTCTTCCTGCATCATGACTACGATATCAAAAGAGATATGATAGCCGAACTGCGCTCACCCTTCACGATGAATATGGTGATGCAGGAGATCAACCGATATGCCGATTCCGAATTCCGCTACACCGATAAATCGGACAACGCCGCCGTCGAAGACATCATCCGCCGCGAACGCCAACGCGAAAAAGCGATTGGTGAGATGGAATCGATGAAAAAAGACGGGCGCTGGTGATGAGGTTTGGGTTTTTAAATGCAATTCCTCGCAACCTATTCGTGTTTTTGTCATGCATTTTTGAGACGCATATTCTATGAAACGCCTTGAACAGTCCGAGTTGATTTTTGGTCGAATGATGCGGGTTTCTGAACCGCATCTAATCGAGCGTTATAATCAGGCGCTTAAGGGGTTTGGGCTGAAGCCGACAAAACTGAAAACTTTCCGTATTGATATGACCGGATTCTCGCCGGAAGTAGCGGTGGAGTTGGATGACAATCAGTATCTTGATCCGCGCGGAGTAAACCGTCGATTTATTATTCTGTCACCGCAACAGTTGGAACTGCCGGTGGTACACACGGAGTTTTCGAATACCGGGAAACTGATGCATCAGTTTTTTGACGGTAATGCGAAAGCAATCAATGCGCTGACGATCAAGGATGTAATTTATGGGGAGATTGATGATCCTATATTGGAAGCACGGGATATCGAAGACCTATTATCGATAGAACAGGTGGAGTTTAAGGTTTTTACCGGACAGAATCTGGCGCAAAAGGCGCTCGATCTTCGGCTTCTTATGGACAGGTTGCGTAAGGAACCCAATGCTTGGCGGGATGACGCCATGCTTCAACGTATGGTCGATCTTGCGCAGAAAACAGGTGATATCCGCACAAATGATCTTGTCCCCACGGAGCTTGTTTTTCGCCACAACACGTTCTGGTCAAGCCATTTTGGCGGGGTTTATGTTTTTATTGACGAACGTGAAACGACTGTAATTGGTGATCCATCAGCGCCCGGGTTCCGCCGTTCGCGCCCTTGGCAGGTGAGTTATATTGATCGTAAAGACAAGGAGCTTGTGTACCGGTTTCTTGTGGAGACGGAACGGGTAGATATTCCCCGAGGATCGTGGATCGAACCGTCCGGTTATATCGATCAACGCATTCGCACTTTGGTGGCGATGCTTGCTCACCATGCCGATCCAAAAGAAAAACATGATATTACCAGCCAGCGTTGGATGAAGTCCTGGATGAACTCGAATTCCCGAATGGTGGAAGAAGAGGGGACTTTGCCGTTTCTTTTATGGGCAAAACGAGAATATGAAAATTGGAATAATGTGGACTTGGATGAAATTGATGATCGGGGCCGATTTATTCTAACCAGAGCAAAACCCGGGCACGAAGATCAGTGGTTGGTGAACAGGTTGATATCCGATTACGTTCCCTTTGATTATCTGTCGCGGTATGTGTTCAATAAACCGTCGTTTTACGCTGATTATCAAACTTGGGGTGAGCCGTTAAAAGAAGCCGTTGTCGAACAGGTTAGAGATACCTATTTATCAAATAAATCGCGCTACCGATCGGATATGTTTGGTATGCACCAATAATATTGATACATATCGTGCTTGCTCAATTCCTGGATTTGTTGGAATGCCCGCACGGTATCTGAATTCAAAAGCGTTGCGATGATTTTACGCTGACAACGCATAGTTTATTAAGCTGGAAGGGCATTGATGCTGGATCCGATCGTGAATTTTTTCGTGCGAATGTTCAATTACGCCGGGCGTGGAATAGGCTGGGTAATTGCAGGGCTTCTTTGGCCATTTGTGGCATTCACCAAATGGGTGCGAGGCCGTGGCTGGTTTATCAAGATACCTGTCATTGTTGTTTTGCTGTTGCTGATAATTGGATACAGCCATCTGACATGGACCACTCAGAGGTGGACAGGTTGGAATCCTGATTATGTTGCAGGTCTGAGTTTAGACGAGAATTCAGTATCTGCGGGTGAAAAACTGGGCGGAGAGGGCTCAAGCACATGCGCTCCATCCGCCATGGTACAGGTGACCGGTGCATTGATTGATTTCAATATAAACCAGAACCGTTGGGTCCCATCCCTGCCATTATATAAATCCGGGTTTTTTGGTCTGGATTGGAAATATACACCGTTCATGGATAACAAGGCCGCGTTTCAATTGGGCATCAATCAGGCCACACGGCGAACAGCTATTGAACTGGTTGACCGGTTGGGAAGGGTGCGAGGCACCTCGTCGGTAAACGCTAACCTTCAAAAAGCACGTGAATCGGCCAATTATCGCGAAGATGCCTGGGTGATTACATTCGCATGGCCCTTCATTCAGCCTTCTACGTCCAGTCGCCTCAATGAAGCGAGGAAACACTTTCGGGATTTTAATGTTGAACTCGCCACATGTTCAGCTGATTTTGACGCGCGTGCCGATAATTTGCTGCAGTTTTTAGACCGGGTGACGAGTGATATCGGTGGTACCTCTGATATTCTTCAAAGCCGTATGGAGCTGAGTAACTTTACTGGCTTTGACCGCAGGGCCGATGATCGCTTCTGGTTCACCTATGGTCAGCTCTATGCGTACCACGGTATATTGACTGCTGCGCGCAACGATTTTCGTAAGGTCTTCCAACAGCGTAATCTTGATGCGCTTTGGGTGAGAATCGACAAGCAACTTTCCAATGCATTGAACGTCAATCCGTTTATGGTTGTGAACGGATCACCGTCCAGTATTATTAAGTCGCATTTGGAAACGATTGGATTCGATCTTTTACGAGTGCGTTCCAATCTTGTTGAGTTACGAGACGTCCTTGATCGCTAAATCTATTCAGCTGGATTGATCCAGGTTTCCCGTGGCGAATTCTACAAAAGAAAGTTGCCGCTGTTCCGCCTGTAGCCCGAGATTTATTCAACGAGACTGATTTCGTCCGCGACAAGGTTGGTGTGACTATCAGTGACCAGAGTAAGCTGGTATCTTGAAACGTTAGCGCAAGAGCGGTTTATAAGCTGTGGTAGTTTTATTACCTAAAGCGCGTTTCGTTAGTGTGATTTATCGAAACGCGCTTGAGCTCTAATTTTGTACGAGCCTGCATCGTTCATGCGTGAGGACGGATGGGCGCGACGCGCTGGAAGTTCAGTCTCGGCACAATCTGATGAAACTTGAAAGCAGTTCGCGCTTTGATTGCAACTTAAACGTGTATATTAGAAAATTTAATCTAGGTTAAGTAGTAATTTGTTCACATTTACAACCTATATTTGTATTTAACAACCATGGAGAGAATCAAATGATTCGAACCATGAAAGTTACACCGCTTTTGATCCCCCTGCTTTTCCTCAGAGGTGGTGTCATGCCCGCGAAAACGGGCGCTTCGAGAGCTCAGTCCAATCCGCCCGGACTGAGCTCTCACCCTACATTAAACCCTCGTTAACCCACCAGCAAGCGGGCATCGCTGTCACCAATCGCCCGCTTGCTTCTGGGGGAATTGACGGTTAGACGTATCCCATGAACATGATTTGCAAAAACTCCTGGTGGTGGACTCGCTAAAGGCGGTCACGGGAGCTATTTGCATAATTTAACCCAAACCGCCTGATTATCGGGCGGTTTTTTTATGCCCAGAATTAACGGCGCAACGATGAGCACAGCGATGGAAAACGATCAGGGCATATTTGAATTTATTACCCAAGGGGGCGTGCATATTTCGCGAGGGCGTTTCCCGACATCATATGAAAATGCGATCGCCACATATGTGGACAAGCTTGATACCCGTCGAGGAGCTGTATTTTCGTCAAATTATGAATACCCAGGTCGTTACACGCGTTGGGATACCGCGATGATTGATCCACCTTTGGGCATTGTTTCAAAGCGTCGGTCTGTCAATATTGAAGCTTATAACCAACGCGGCCAAGTGTTGCTTGAAGGTGTGTTTAAAGCACTAAAACATAATGACCATGTGGATTCCATCGAGCTACTGGATGATAGTATCAAGTTAGAAGTGAAGGTGCCAACAGAGGGGGTGCCGGAGGAACTGCGTTCGCGATCACCCACTGTTTTTTCCGTGTTGCGGTCCATTGTTGACTTGTTTCGAAGCGATGCGGACCCTAGCCTCGCGCTTTATGGTGCCTTTGGATATGATCTTTGCTTCCAGTTTGATCCGATAAAACTCGCGCAGAAACGATCTGATGATCAACGGGATATGGTGATGTTTTTACCCGATGAGATATTGGTCGTCGATCACCATGCTGCGGAAGCCTGGCACGAGCGTTATGAGTTTACGCTGGATGGTAAAACAACCAAGGGGTTGGAACGAACGGGTGTTGATGTGCCCTTTGTCCCCGCTTCCCATGAACCGGGTAGGGGAGATCATGTTCCAGGCGAATATGCAAAACTGGTAGAAAATGCCAAAGAGAAATTCAAATGCGGCGATCTTTTTGAAGTTGTGCCCGGACAGGTGTTCACCGAACGTTGTGTAAACCCGCCCTCTGCGATTTCTAAGAAGTTGAAGCAGATCAACCCTTCCCCCTATTCCTTCTTCATCAACCTCGGCGAGGCAGAATATCTGGTGGGTGCCAGCCCTGAGATGTTTGTGCGGGTACAGGGGCGGCGCATCGAGACCTGCCCGATCTCCGGCACAATCAGGCGCGGAAAGGACCCGATTGAGGACAGTGAACAAATCCTTAAACTGCTGAATTCCAAGAAAGATGAATCCGAACTTACTATGTGTTCCGATGTTGATCGCAACGATAAAAGCCGCGTGTGTGAGCCTGGTTCTGTCAAAGTTATCGGTCGGCGCCAGATAGAAATGTACTCCCGGCTTATACATACGGTTGATCATATTGAGGGGCGCTTGCGCGAGGATATGGATGCGTTCGACGGGTTCCTTTCTCACGCATGGGCAGTTACGGTTACCGGTGCGCCGAAGCTGTGGGCCATGCGTTTTATTGAAGAAAATGAAAAGAGCGCTCGGGCCTGGTACGGCGGCGCGATTGGCATGGTCGGTTTTAATGGTGACATGAATACCGGGCTCACTTTGCGTACCGTGCGTATTAAAAATGGAATTGCTGAAGTGCGGGCCGGCGCAACATTGCTGTATGATAGCGACCCGCAGGAAGAAGAGGCGGAAACTGAGCTCAAAGCTTCAGCAATGCTAAGCGCCATTCGCGATACGTCGCTGGGCAACGTGACTGGGACCGGTCGCGAAACGGCCACTGTGGGGCAGGGGGTAAAAATCCTGTTGGTTGATCACGAAGATAGTTTTGTACATACGCTGGCGAATTATTTCCGCCAGACGGGTGCGGCGGTTACCACCATCCGCTCTCCTGTTTCACAAAGTGTGTTTGAGAAAGTGAAACCAAACCTTGTTGTCCTGTCACCAGGGCCCGGCAATCCAAAAGACTTTGATTGTGATACCACCATCAAAACGGCCCGTTCTCTTGACCTGCCGATTTTCGGTGTCTGTCTGGGCTTGCAGGCTTTGACCGAGAGTTATGGTGGAACACTTGAACAGCTGACAGTGCCCATGCATGGCAAACCATCACGGATAAAACTACAGGAAAACTCGCTGGTGTTTTCCGGCCTTTCGCAAGAGACGACAATCGGGCGATATCACTCTTTATATGCGAATAAGATGGAGCTACCGAGCGAGTTTCGGATTACTGCGGAAACCGCTGACGGAATTATCATGGGTATCGAGCACGAAAGTGAACCAATCGCAGCCGTGCAATTCCACCCTGAAAGCATCATGAGCCTAGGCCAGGATGCGGGGATGAGAATGATAGAAAATGTTGTCGCGCATTTAGCGAAAAGGGATTGAATGGGGTCGATTTTGAATAGTGGTGCGACGATTGATTTGTCGTCGTCACTCCAACTTGTCGTTCCCTCTGCAGCGGGAATCCAGTGCGGTAGGTTCGGAATGTGCAGCCCTAGATTGTCGCTGATGCGACAATGACAAAAGTTGGGTTGAGTTGGCATGAGGGATTATTTCTCCCATTCGAACTCTCAATAGCTACAAAACCTTCGTCATGTAATAGCTGTTTGGGTCGTCCCAATAGTCGGCAAATGGGTCGCACTGAGAATAACCGTGCTTTGCGTAGAGAGAACGTGCAGGCCCGAATTCGTCCTGGCTGCCGGTTTCAAGGCTTAGCCTTTTCAGACCTTTATCTCTGGCTTGGTTTTCCAAGTGGTTCAATAATTTAGCAGCAGCACCTTTGCCCCGCAGTTCCTTGCGGGTGTGCATGGATTTTATTTCACCGAGCTTATCGTCATGTTCTTTAAGAGCAACGCAACCGACAAGTTCATCGTCTACCCATGCTGACCAGAAGGTAATGTCGGGGACGCGCAAACCGTCGAGGTCAAGAGCGTGGACGCTGCAGGCAGGCGACTGTGATCGCATCAATAGCAGATGTGCTTGCAAGAGTTCTGCGATTTCTGGCCCCGATAGGTCGTCAATTTTTATTTCCATGATGGGCGCCTCAGGTTAGTGCCGGTATGCCATCGGCCTCGCCGGGCTTTAGAACGGTTTCATCATAGGCCTTACGTGAGAATACTTCACGCACCATGGGTTCGAAGAACGCCAGGGCTTCATAGTCGTAGTTGGGATCGAAAGAGGATTGATCCCACCGCTCGCAAAATTGTGCGCATGCGTCAAAGCTGGGATGACCCTTGAACCTGTCGCGGGCGTTTTGATCCCAATTGTAATGGTGGGCGTAATAGATCATCTGGAATATTCCGTGGTGCTCTACTACCCAGGACACTTCTTCACGTACAAACGGGCGGATGACCTCGGCAGACATGCGGTCGTGGTTTTGTGGGGCCAAGCCATCGCCAATATCGTGTAACAATGCACCTACTATCCAATCTACATCCGCGCCTTCTAGATGTGCTCTTGTTGCAGATTGCAAGGCGTGTTCCAAACGGGTAATTTTATACCCTTCAAGAGTTGCATCCCCCTGGCGTTCCAGTTCCTGTAATACCCGGTCAGCAGTTAAAGCTAGAAACGGCTTTTCCAACTCATGTAAAAGCGCGTAATCCTCAGCAGTACCGTCTTTCATTTGTGTGAAATCAACCGTTTGGCTTTTATCCATGGTATCGAACCTTTGAACATTAAATTGAACGGATGTCCGCACCAGCGCGGATATTCCTTGCTTGATTATTTCCTATTTTGCATGGTGCTCGCAAGGCTAAGATTAAGCACATTTGAGAGAATTAATGCCGCATATAATCGTTGAACATTCTGCCAACCTGAATAAGTCCCATAATATGGGTGATCTGGTGCAAAAACTGAGTGCCGCAGCAATAGAAACCGGCGTATTTCCACTCGCCGGGATACGTGTACGCATGCACCCTGTGGATATCTTTGCGATGGCTGATGGACATCCAGACAATGCGTTTGTTGCTGTAATTACCCGAATTGGCGCGGGGCGGGATGTTGAAACCCAAAAGAGGAGCAATAAGGCGATTTATGACTGTTTGTGCACCTATTTTGCTCGCGAGATCGATGCGGGCTATTTTGCTGTTTCTGTAGATATGGAAATCAACAATCCAGAATTGAGTTTCAAGCGTAATGGGGTGGCGGACCGCCTGAAACGTGAAAAAAGCGGCTGATACAGTTCTCGGCTAATAAATACCTGCATGTATCGATGACATTGTAGGGGGCGTTAAATTATCAAAAACACCCCGGTATTCCCCCGATAAACTGCGGCTCATTGACCACTTATGGGGTGTAAGGCAAAAAATCTTGCGACAAGTTGACATTCAGCCTTGTAACAACTGGACAAAACGCCTCTATCAAGATTAGAGAAGCGCAGGGTAGCCCGTCGTCGGTGTGCTTTAGCGTGCGCTTGTCCAATTGCCACAAAGCTTAGAGGCGATTTGTTACCGAATAGATGAAATACCGGAGAGGATTACTCCATGAGTGATGCACACGCGGGCGATGTTAACCGCCGCGATTTTCTTTACTTGGCAACTGGCGCCGCGGGCGTTGTTGCCGTTGGCGGGATTGCCTGGCCGCTGGTAAGCCAATTGGCACCAAACGCCCGGGAAGTTGCCGGTGGTGCCCCCATCGAGATCGATATTTCCGCGATTGAAGCGGGTCAGGTCATCACCGTGACATGGCGAGGCAGTAAGTATTTCGTCTATCATCTGACCGAAGAAGAAAAAGCTGCTGCCGAAAAACAGGAGCAATCGCATTTCCGAGATTTCGTCGCAGCTGATTCACGCATATCCGGTCCGGAGGGCGGAGAGGCGGTCTGGTCCATTTATGCCGCAAATTGTACTCACCTTGGATGTATTCCAACTGAAGTCAAAGGCGGTGGCGATACCTGGAATTGCCCTTGCCACGGCTCAAAATTCGATGTTACCGGGCGTGTGACCAAAGGTCCGGCACCGGTAAATTTACCACAGCCTCCGATGGTTTTTGCTTCTGCTGAAAAGCTGATTATCGGCACCGATAAAGTGGGAGCATAATTATGAGTGGACATTCTACATATCACCCAACCAGTGGTTTTGGTAAATTTATGGACGACCGGTTGCCCATCGCGCGTCTGGTTCACGATAGTTTTGTATCATTTCCGGTGCCCCGGAACTTGAATAATTTCTACACGTTTGGCGGTATATTGATGGTGATGCTGGTTTCCCAGATCATCACCGGAGTGGTAATCGCCATGCATTTCACACCAGACGCGTCCATGGCGTTTGATAGTGTCCATCTGCTGCGCAGAGACGTTGAGTATGGTCATACGCTGCAAAGTTGGCATGCGGTTGGTGCATCTATGTTCTTTATCGCGGTATATATCCATATTTTCCGCAGCCTCTATTACGGATCATATAAGGCACCTCGGGAAATCCTTTGGATTCTGGGCGTCGTTATCTATTTGTTGATGATGGCAACGGCCTTCATGGGATACGTTCTGCCATGGGGACAGATGTCCTATTGGGGTGCGCAGGTTATCACGAACTTCTTCTCCGCCATTCCTTTGGTTGGCGATACCGTACGTGAGTTCCTGTTGGGTGGTTATGCCGTTGGCAATGCTACGTTGAACCGCTTCTTCTCACTACACTATCTGTTGCCGTTCATGATTACAGGCGTCGTTATTCTGCATGTTTGGACATTACACGTGACCGGGCAAACGAATCCGACGGGCGTTGAAGTGAAATCCAAACAGGATGTTATCCCGTTCACCCCCTATGCGACCATCAAGGATGCGTTCGCCATGGTCGTGTTCATGATTATCATGTGCTATTTCGTCTTCTATATGCCGGATTATCTTGGCCATGCGGACAATTATATTCCCGCAAACTCAAACGTAACACCGGCTCATATTGTTCCTGAATGGTACTTCCTGCCTTTCTATGCGGTGCTGCGAGCTATCGATTTTAATATTGGTATTCCGTTCACTGACATCGTGTTGATCGATTCGAAGCTGGGTGGTGTTCTGGCGATGTTTGGGGCGATTGCAGTGCTGTTCTTCGTGCCTTGGCTCGATACATCTGACGTGCGCTCTGCGAACTATCGTCCGATGTATAAAATCTTCTTCTGGATATTTGCCATTAATGCTGTGTTCCTTGGTTATCTTGGTTCTCGTCCAGCAGAAGGCATCTGGATCCCGCTAATGAAAGCCAGCACGCTGTGGTACTTCTTCCACTTCATCGTCATCATGCCGTTACTCGGGTGGTTTGAAAAACCGTTACCTCGTCCAGCCAGCATCACTGATGCGGTATTGGCCAAAAATGGTGGTGCCAGTATCGCGCAAATTGAAGGTACCGCAGCTGAGCCGCAGGCGAAGGGATAAACTGAATTGGATGGGCACCGCAAAAAAATATTATTGCGGCGTTGAAATTGATTTAGGTCACGCGATGTGACTGCAAAGAAAGAACGAAAAATGAAGATGGTTTTCACCAAATTCGCAGCGAAGATTTCAGCTGTCGTTATTGCATCCACTCTGGCGATAGCCAGTTCGTCGGTGGGGGCAAGAGCAGCCGAAGATGGCGGCACACCGCATTACCCGTTGAAAAAGCCCCTTGAGCAGAAATGGAGCTTCTCAGGACCATTTGGGCATTTTGATAAGGCTCAATTGCAACGCGGTTTGAAGGTTTATACTGACAATTGCTCCAGCTGCCATTCCCTAAACTTGCTGTCATATCGTAATCTGTCAGCGCTTGGCTACAATGAGCAACAAATCAAAAACTATGCCGCGGAAAAAGAAGTAACTGACGGCCCTAATGAAGATGGTGAAATGTTTGATCGGCCAGCCAAGTCGACCGATCGTTTTGTCGGTCCATTTGCTAATGATGAGGAAGCGAAGGCATCTAATAACGGTGCGTTGCCTCCGGATATGTCTTTGTTGGCAAAAGCGCGCGCGCCAGAACGCGGTTTCCCGACATTTATCTTCGACATATTCACCATGTATACAGAGAATGGACCGGATTATATTTATACGCTGCTAACTGGTTATCAGGATGCGCCTGACAGTGTAGTTGTTCAGGACGGCCTGCACTACAACCCTTATTTTGTATCCGGTAATGCTTTGGCGATGTCGCCCCCGCTCATTGATGATGAATTTGAATATGATGATGGAACCCCAGGTACTATTGATCAACAGGCGAAAGATATCTCAGCGTTTCTTGCATGGGCAGCTGATCCAAAACTCGACCAACGTAAAGAGCGGGGATTTATCGTAATTCTGTTCCTTTTGATTTTTGCCGGATTACTCTATTTCACTAAGAAAAAGATCTGGTCGGATGTTGCCCACTAAGTAGGATTACCCACTAAGTAGGATTACCCACTAGATGGGATTACCCACTAGATGGGATTACCCACTACGTGGGTTGCCTATTGAGCAGTTTGACTGATACAAATTTCAAGGCTTCGGAGTGCGAATTCCGGAGCCTTTTTTTCGACCAACGACAAGACGGACATGAGCAATGCATGAATCGCTGACACAGGAATTGAATAAGGCCATTCGGGCGATTAAAGACTATCCCAAGCCCGGGATTGTGTTTCGTGACATCAGCACACTCCTGCAAGACGCCCGGGCGTTTCGTCGCTCTGTCGACGCTCTGGTGCATCCATATATCGGTATTGGTCTGGATCAGATTGCTGGCATTGAAGCGCGGGGGTTTATTCTGGGCGGCGCAATTGCCCACCAATTAACATCCGGATTCGTGCCGATCCGTAAGAAGGGCAAATTGCCTGGCGAAAAAGTCTCGATTGCCTACAGTCTTGAATATGGCGTCGATGAAATGGAGATGCATCGCGACGCGGTTCGACCTGGTGACAAGGTTTTGCTCGTGGATGATTTGATTGCGACGGGTGGTACAGCGGAAGCGGCAGTGAAATTGCTCAAGGAAATGGGTGCCGATGTTATTGCTGCATGTTTCGTCATCGATTTGCCGGACCTTGGTGGCCGATCAAAGATTGAAGCTCTAGGCGTGCCCGTGCGTACACTGATTGAATTTGATGGGGATTAAGAGTTGTCTAATTCAGGGTCAACAAAGTCCCAATCATGCCCTTCTTCGCGATAGAGGATTTTGGTGGGCTTGAACCGGGAAGGGTCATCGAGTGTCCCAACCGTAATGAATGCGTTTTTCGGATATCCCGAGTTGTGATTGATCACATGGGTCCCGCAATTGCTGCAAAACCCGGATCTCACTCTATTGCCCGAAGGCGCTTCTCTTTCATACCAGTTTAATTCGCCATCAATATGAATGCCGTCCCTGTCGTAAATGATCGCTGATGTATGCCCCGTCCCCGAAAGGTATTGGCAATCTCTGCATTGGCAATGAAACGAGAAACCAGGTTCACCAGATATTCGATATCGAATGGCTTTGCAGGCGCAGCCCCCTTCGACAGATGATTGATTGGCTACCATGACTTTATCTCAATCCAATTTGACAAATACGGCACCATTCAGGGCGAGCACCGGTTTCTCATTTTGATTGATACCTTGGGAGTGACTCGTCACCAAGCCCCAACCGGGATGTTTTGGCAGTTCCCGTTTTCCGATGATGGTCGATTGGTACGTAATTGTATCTCCGACAAACACCGGGCTCACCCACCGCAGGTTTCTGACGCCGGGTGAAGGGCCAAACTCGGGTTCAGGTCCTGTGTATTTGGTCAGCCTGATTAATTCGTCACGGCCATGTATTACATTTTGGCGCATCCAGATGGATGCTGTATGCCAGCCTGACGCGCAAAGATTTCCAAATATGCTAGTCTTCGCTCCGTCTTCGCTGAGGTGGAATTTTTGTGGGTCAAATTTATCAGCGAAGCGAATGATTTCCTCTTTTTCAAACGTGTATTGGCCAAGCTGCATCGTCATACCCGGATCAATTAGATTGAAAAAACTCGTTTTTGTCATTTAGAAGAGCCTTGAGGTGCGCTTATCATGCCGAGACCGCGCACAATCATAACAGTCTCCGAGTGTTGGTTTTTGAGGGTATAGGCAAAGTTTACCAGCCCCAACGACGGATTTGATTTGGATTTACGTCTCTCGACGACCTCAGCGGTGCCACAGACAACATCTCCGCCACGGACCGGTTTCTTCCAAAGTATTTCATTTAGTCCAGGTGAACCTTGAGATGCACTATCGAGCAAATATGCATCGCACAACATCTTCATCAGCACGCTGCACATGTGCCATCCAGATGCCATGAGCCCTCCCACACCATGGGTTTCAGCTGAATCTTCATCCATGTGAAATGGCTGAGGATCAAACTCATTTGCGAATTCAATGATTTGGGACTTGGTAATGGTTTGTGGCGGTAAATCGAAAACTCTTCCGACGGGAAAATCTTCATATGTCAGCACTTTATGTACCTCCGAACCGATAGATAAAGTACCGTAGAACAATGATATACGCAGTGATAATTATCACGATGGGAACGGGAATAGCCAGTTTTTAAAGCGAGAAAACAGCATGAAGAAGCTGTAGATTGCGGCACGTGGCATATATGCAATCACATTACGTGTGGAATTTGAACAGCATCACGTCGCCATCCTGAACAATATATTCTTTTCCTTCATCGCGTGCTTTACCCGCTTCTTTGGCGGGAACTTCTCCGCCAAGGGTAACATAATCGTCATAGGCGATGGTTTGCGCGCGGATGAAGCCGCGCTCAAAGTCTGTATGAATAACACCTGCAGCTCCCGGTGCCTTGGTGCCCAGTTCCACGGTCCATGCCCGTGTTTCCTTCGGGCCGGCGGTAAAATAGGTGATGAGGGAGAGCAGGTCGTATCCTTCGCGGATGAGCCGTGACAACCCGCTTTCACTTAGCCCGTTCATTTCCAGAAACTCAGCCTGTTCTTCGTCGGGAAGCTGGGCGATTTCTTCTTCAATTGCGGCGGAGATAACGACGGTGCCGGCGCCCTGTTGCGCTGCCATTTCGGCAACGGCGGCCGAAAGGTCATTGCCGGTTGCAGCGTCGTCTTCGCCCACATTGCAAACGTATAAAACGGGTTTTGATGTCAACAGTTGCAACCCGTTGAGAATGGTGAAATCTTCGGCGGCAATACCGTCCAACAGTTTACGCACCGGTTGGCCGTTTTGCAGCAATTCGAGGGCGGCTTCCATCATGGGTAATATGAGGGCAGCTTCCTTATCCTTGCCTACTGCCCGTTTGCGAATTTGGTCAACACGGCGTTCAAGACTGTCGAGGTCGGCCAGCATGAGTTCCGTTTCAATTGTTTCCGCATCGGCGATGGGGTCAATCGCGCCTTCAACGTGGGTGATGTCATCGTCGATAAAACACCGCAACACGTGCACGGTGGCGTCGACTTCGCGAATATTGGCGAGAAACTGGTTGCCCAGGCCTTCACCTTTGGATGCACCGCGCACGAGACCTGCAATATCAACAAATGAGATGCGGGTTGGGATGATTTCCTTTGAACTGGCTATGCCGGCGATTTTGCCGAGCCGCTCATCGGGAACAGCCACTTCACCGGTGTTGGGCTCTATCGTACAGAAGGGATAATTGGCCGCCTGTGCAGAGGCCGTGCGTGTGAGCGCATTAAAAAGGGTGGACTTGCCAACGTTTGGCAGCCCAACGATACCGCATTTGAAACCCATGGTGGTTCTCTAAATCCTGAATTTGTTGAGTTCTTTTAACCGGAAGTGTCGTCTTTGCCACCAAATAATCGCTTCAACATATCGCCCATCGGGCCGGATGTTGGTACATTTGGCTTGGGGCCTTTGGGACGGGCCTGCCGGATGTGACTTTTGTTTTTGGCGTTTTTTTTCGGCGCCCCTTGGCCTTTTGCACCGGACGGTTCGTTTGATTGCGTGCGCAGTGCCAATTTATTCATAAAACCGGCGTCATCACCCGACGCGAGAACCTCTGCATTTCTGCCGAATTCATCAAGCAATGGCTCCAGCCAGACATGGTCGGATTTGGCAAAATCCCCAAGCACATGGCCCGTCACCCGGTCCTTATGACCGGGATGGCCGATGCCGATTCGGACGCGTTTGTATTCTTTACCAATATGGGCGTCAATCGAGCGGATACCGTTGTGCCCCCCGGCGCCACCGCCGATTTTGATGCGCACTTTGGCGGGAGCTAGATCTAATTCATCGTATAATACAATGACGTTACTCAGATCTATTTTGTAAAACCGTACAGCTTCGCCAAGAGCCCTGCCGGATTCATTCATGAATGTATTGGGTTTTAACAAAAGTGTTTTTACGCCACCGAGCTTGCCCTCGGCACACATGGCCTGGAAGCGGGGCTTCCAGGGTGAAAAATCCCCATGGCGATGGATTTCGTCCACCGCCATGAAGCCAACGTTGTGACGTTGTTTTGCGTATTTGGGACCAGGGTTGCCCAGTCCGGAGATGAGAAGCATGGGGTGTTCCCGCCTTCATCTAAATTGTTGCACGATCGCTTATTCTTCTTCTTCAGTTTCTGATTTTTGACCAGTAACTTCAGTTTCGATCGCTTCGACTTCTTCTTCCTCTTCACCTTCCGCACCGTCGGAGCGAAGAGCAGCCGGGGTTGCGATGGTAGCAATTGTGAAGTCGCGGTCGGTGATGGTGGGTTCCACATCTTCCGGCAGGTTCACGGAAGAAATATTGATTGAATCACCAACCTCGAACGGTTCAAGATCAATTTCGAAGCTTTCGGGAATTGATGTTGCCGGGCAGTTAACTTCAACTGTGTGGCGAACCACGTTAAGAACACCGCCAGCCTTGAGGCCAGGGCAGGTTTCTTCGTTGAGGAAGTGAACGGGGATTTCAACGGTAACGACAGTCTTGCCGGAAACGCGCAAAAGGTCCACGTGGATGATCTGATCGGACACCGGATGCACCTGAAAGTCTTTTGGCAGCACCTGATGGGATTTACCGTCAACATCGATTGTCAGGATAGTGGTCATGAAACCACCAGCGTGGACTTTCATTGTGATTTCCTTGTGGGGAACCGCAATGCCGAGTGGGGGTTTTTTGTCACCGTAAATAACGGCTGGCACCATTGAATTCCTGCGCAATTCCCGTGCGGCCCCCTTGCCTACACGTTCACGCGCCTGGGCCGTGAGCTGGTTTTCGTTGCTCATAATATGCTCCTAAAGCGTTGTCAGAGGTTGTTGCCAGGAAATTGGTTTCCATGACAACTCAATCCATCAAAGTGATGCGGTAACTGCGCCAGCAAATAAGATTGACCCGCGTTCCCTCCAGGGGTGTCGACACGGTGGCGCTGCTATAGCTCCGCTTATCAGTTTACGCAAGCCCAAGAAGAGCCAACCCAGCGCGGGAATGTGCAGGTTTAGTTAACCCTGCCATTATTTATGCCAGGGTGCTCTTCAACATTTAACGTTTGTTTTGCCCGTCGATGACAACATTGCCATGAGGTATTTTGACAACTTCGGGTTTTGCGAAATGTACGATATTTTATCAATGGCAGTGGGAGGTTTCCTTGGAGGGGGAGGAATTGCGGCCATTTTTGGAATTTTTCAGTTTATCAAAAGTAGGGCATCAGCAAAGACTAATGATGATTATTCATCATTTATTGAGCAGATGACTGATGGATATTACCGTTCGACACTGGACGGTAAACAGATCACAGCTAATCCTGCTCTTGTACGGTTAAATGGTTACGATACCAAAGAAGAGATGCTTTCAGCTGTCAATGACATCGCATCTGAATGGTACGTGGAACCTGGCCGTCGGGATGAGTTCATCAAGGAATTGAATGAAAACGGCCAGGTTGAACGTTTTACTTCTGAAATTTATCGACATAAGACTCGCGAAAAGATCTGGATATCTGAGAGCGCAAGGCTGGTATTCGACCCTTCTGGTCGACCGTGCCATTTTGAAGGTACAATTCGAGAAGTCACAGACACAATGCGTCGGCTGGAACTTGAGGAAACGTACAGAAAATTTACCGAGAGCGTGCCTGGGGTCCTATTCCAGGCGCGATGGTCATCAGATGGAAAATTCTCTCTACCATATACATCGAATACAATTCGAAAATTATTAGGCGATGTTTACGATGATTCCCTTGCCCAGGATTCCAGTGCGTTGTTTAAAATCATTCACCCGGATGATTACCGGGCGTATCAGGCGTCGGCGGAAGAATCCGTCACGGAAATGAAGCCGTGGATACATGAATACCGGATTATTCTACCCAACGGTAAAATAACCTGGCTCGGTCTCAACGCCATGCCGGAAATGGAACCGGATGGTTCGTGCGTTTGGCATGGGTTTTTAATGGATATTACACACCGAAAAACATCCGAAGAACACATCCACAATTTGGCATTTTATGACTCGTTGACTGAACTTCCAAATCGCCGTCAGTTCCTGAAAAATTTGGAATCTACCTTGGAAAATTGCTGCGCTGGTGATCAAATTAGCGCAGTAATGTTCATTGATTTGGATAATTTCAAAACCTTAAATGATACTCGCGGGCATTGGTTGGGCGATATATTACTTCAAAAAATATCCAAACGTTTAGTGGCGTGTATCGGTGATAAGGGAATTGTTGCGCGGTTTGGTGGCGATGAATTTGTAATTTTACTTGAAAATATTGCAAGAACCGAAGTTGAGGCAAAAAAACAGGCTGAGTTTATTGCCAACTCCGTCATGGAAGTGGTGGATAAGCCTTGTCATCTTGAGGGCGGTGATTTCCAAACGACTGGTAGCATTGGAATGATGTTGTTTAACGATAGCGATCTACTTGCCAGCGAAGTTTTAAGATGTGCCGATATGGCAATGTATGCGTCTAAGGAAAACGGAAAAAATTGCGTAACCTTGTATGATTCAACAATGCTGGAGGCGCTTGATTATTCGGCTAACCTGGCGATGCGTTTAGGACAAGCGATTTCGAAAGGTGAATTAGTACTGCATTTTCAAAAGCAGGTTGATAAAAACGGGAATCTGATCGGTGCCGAAGCATTGCCATATTGGCATCACTCCAACAATGGCTCGATTGCGGTAGATCAACTTATCACACTTGCCGAACAAAGTGGTAACATTGCCTCACTGAATGAGTGGGTGCTGCAGGAAGCTTTCAAAACGCTCGCGTGTTGGAAGGATGATGACTGTTTGAATAAAGTAAAACTCTCGGTGAGAGTTTGCGCGTTCCAGTTACATGACACGAATTTTACTTCCAATCTGGAGCATTTGGCTGAACTTCATGGCGTGGATCCATCGAATCTTATCTTTGCCATGGCTGAAGATATCTTCAAACAAGATACGTCTCTCGTGGGCAGTACAATGAGCAAGCTGCGCGAACTTGGTGTCGGGTTCTCACTCTGCGAAATTGGCGCGGGTTATTCCTCTTTGGTGCATTTACGTGATCTGCCGTTCAGTGAGCTAAAGATTGACAGAAAGCTCGTTTCTGACCTTTCTGATAACCCCAATGATCAGGTAATTGTGAGCGCCATAATCTTTATGGCTAAAACACTGGGCTTTGAAACGGTCGCTGATTGTGTCGAGACAAATAGGCAACAGAATCGTTTAAGAGACGCAGGCTGTACCAAATTTCAAGGGTGCCTGTACGGGTCTGCAGCTCCAATCGAAGAATTCGGGTTCGAGGTGCGCTGCAGTAAAGGTGCAAAATTAGTTCGTATTAATAGTGAAGCGGCCTAGCGAGAGATCATCGGCAATTTTTATGTTTGGAAGTTTGCACTACCGACCAATTCACAATTGGTGTGTTAATCGAACAGACTTGACACGGATTGTTCCAGAGCAGTCCTGTTTATCGCTTCACCCAATAAATCAGCTATCGAAATCACCCGAATATTGTGGGCGTGTTGAACCGCAGAAGTCGGTTCGATTGAGCTTGTGATAACCAGCTCCTTGAGTTTTGACGATGTGATGCGCGCAACGGCACCGCCAGATAATACTCCGTGTGATATATAAGCTGTCACACTAAGGGCACCATTAGCCAGTAGCGCTTCCGCCGCGTTGCACAATGTGCCGCCAGAATCGATGATGTCATCAATCAATATGCAGTCTTTGCCCGATACGTCACCGATCACATTCATGACTTCGGATTCACCAGGTTTATCACGCCGCTTATCAACAATCGCAAGCGGAGCGTTTAAACGACGGGCCAGTGCACGCGCCCGCACAACACCACCAACGTCCGGTGAGACCACCATGAGGTTGTCGACATTGTAATTTGCTTTCAGATCCCGACCCATGACCGGAACAGCAAACAGATTATCTGTTGGTATATCAAAGAAGCCTTGGATTTGCCCGGCATGCAGATCCATCGTCAGAACACGGTCGGCTCCCGCTCCAGTAATCATATTAGCGACCAATTTGGCTGAGATTGGCGTGCGCCCACCAGCCTTACGATCCTGACGCGCGTATCCGAAATAGGGTATCACGGCCGTGATGCGCCTTGCTGATGCGCGCCGTGCAGCATCTATCATGATCAATAATTCCATAAGATGATCATTAGCAGGATAGGAAGTTGATTGGATGATGAAGACATCCTCGCCGCGAACGTTTTCCTGAATTTCGACAAATATTTCCTGATCGGCAAAGCGTTTTACAACGCACTCGCCCAGAGTAGTGTCAAGATATCGGGCGATTTCCTCGCTCAAGCTCCTGCTGGCATTTCCTGAAAAGAGCTTCATACGGGCCTGCGACTATGCATGCTGAATTTGTGGCCGTGTCATAGCAATACGAAAGCCATTTCGTAAAACGCTTTCGTCAATTTATCCCCTGCCATGTCAAATTTAAACCGTTACAAAATTTAAACCGTGTCTGGAAAGAGGCTTTGGGGCCGTTTCCGTGGTCAAATATGTGTGGCCCAGGCACATGGCGCTACCGCTGTCGCTATCCATGAGGATCATATGGGCGAACAGTGTCATATTGGGTGCGACCCTGGTTTGATTACCTGAATAGAGCATGGGGCCATCCATCCAGCACGGGGCATATTTTGCCCCAATGGAATAACCACAGGCGTTTAGTCTATGACGGGATAATCCGGCCTCATCCATGGTTCGCGTATGAGCGTCAAACAGATCACCAAAAGTGTTGCCGGGAACCATGGCAGTCTCCACGGCAAGCATTGCATCGCGTGATGCGTTGAACATTTGCTCATGTTCAGGGTTCGGCTTACCGACAATCAGGGTTCGCATCATGGCGACATGATATTGTGCGGAGACGCCGGCCCACTCCAGCGTTAGTTGGTCATCTTTGGATAGTTTTCGCCTGCCGGATTTATAACGGCACAAGAGAGCGTCTGCACCAGAGCCGATGATGAACCCATTGCCCGCGTAATCTCCTCCTGCTTCTAATATTGCACCCTGCATGGCTGCGAGTATTTTGCCTTCATCCGCCCCGGATTTGGTGAGCTTCAATGCTTCATCGAACGCAAGGTCTGCATATTCGGCGGCTTTATAGACCTGTTCGATTTCTTCATCGCTTTTGATCAATCGCAGGCCGTGCACCAGTCCGGATGCGTCGCACAGTGTAGCAAATGTTTTTAACGCCTCGTCGACCTTGCGGCCGTTGGCTGCAGTTAATCCATGAGTGTCATATTCCATACCGACATTTGCGCCCAACAGATCCATATCTGACAACAGGTCACGCAAGTTATTGGCTGGATTGGCCGTGGCGCTGTCGGTCCAAATGATGATGTTTTCGATGTTGGACGTATGTTGTGCCTGTCTTAAATCTGCTGAACGGGTAAGTAATGCCATTTCTCCGTCAGACCTGACTACGAGGCACTGGAAAAAGACAAAACCGAATGTGTCGTAACCAGTCAGCCAATACATGCTTTCCTGGGCGAACAGGAGAATGGCATCCAGGCCTGCCTCGCTCATTGCATTAAGCAGTTGGGATTTTCTATTTTCATATTCTTGTGACGAAAAATGTAACATGTTCATGTACCCCCGTTTTTAAGTGCAATTGCGGAAAGCTGACGACCGTAGTCTGGCTCATTGCGGTGGGTGGTTCGACGATAGGAGAAGAAGTTTTCTTCTTCTGCATAAGTACACCGCTCTACAGCGCCTGCATGAACCCCGGCTGAGTTGAGCCGATCAACGATGTAACCGGTCAGATCAAACATATGGTGTTCCGACTTGTTTGACGGGGAGAAAAACGCTTTGCAATCACTTGATCGCGCCAAAAATGGTTCCGGGAAACCTGGACCGACTTCGTAATTAAGTTTCGATATCGTGGGCCCGAGAATGGCGATAGTGCTGGACCGTTTTGCGCCAAGTGCCTCCATTTTTTCTATTGTGTTTTCAAGCACTCCATGGAGCGCACCTTTCCAACCTGCATGACAGGCGCCAATAACTCCGGCATTTTCGTTTGCGAATAGCACAGGGCCGCAGTCGGCGGTGACTATGCCCAAGGCAAGGCCCGGCGTGTTGGTTACAAGGCCATCAACTTTAGGGCGTTCATTGCTCCATGCTACATCTGTAATAACGGCATCTGCAGAATGAACCTGATAAGGGGAGGCCAGTTGATCACTGGGTACCCCAAGCCAGGTCGCCATGCGTTGCCGGTTTTCAACCACAGCATTGCGATTGTCGTCCGATCCAAGGCCGGCATTTAAGCCTGCGTAGATACCAGTGGACACGCCGCCGACGCGAGTGAAGAACCCGTGTTTGATATTGGTAAGCGTATTCAGTTGCGGCGCTTCAATCGGGTAGGGAGATGTTGTCATACTGTAATTTCCGCATCAACTTTTCAAAGCCTATCGTAAGCGCGTTTTCGCGCAAGCGAAATGACGTATTACTTTCTAAAACCCGGGCCATCCATGTGAAAGATCGACCTGTGCACCAAACGCCATTACTTTGAAAAGACGCCCCATTTGCGTGTCCGATGCGAGGCGCTCGACATCAGATCGCAATTGATCCTGCGCCGTTGCATTCTTGTTGTGGCCAAGGCTTCCCGCTCTTACAAGAAGCCCAAGCGATGTGAGGAACTGGCCTTGTGTGGTTGGTTGTGGTGCTGAACAGCCAGCCTGCCGGGCAGCCTTAATCAGCGGGTCAAAATCCACGTGGTTTGTCAGGTCACTTTCTCCAAGATTGGTGAGCGGGTTTGTGTAGGCATGGTTGCTCATTGCCTGAAACGTGTCGCCAAATCCACTTTGTAAATGGCCGTAGTCAATAAACAAAGCAGCTCCTTTATTCTCAGTGAGCCAATCAGCCGTTCTCGCGATGAAAGCTTCCCTTGCAGGCGCGGTTTCCAGAACAGCACCTGAATTTTCATTGACGTGTCCCACCGGGAGGTCGCTTTCAGGAAGTCTGTTAGGACGCAGAACGAAAGTCAGTTCTTCGTCCACCAGTCCGACGGCCCGCTCAAACCACCCTTCATCGTGTTTGACCCATTGGCGAAAGGGAAGAGCATCCAAAAATTCATTGGCAACGATAATTGTAGGTGCTGTGGGAAGATCATCGAGATCTTGAACCCATTGTACAGTCGATGTTTCCAAGAGAAGTTGTTTTTGCTGCTTGCTCAACGTGTCACTGATCTCAATGAGATAAACATTTACTGATCTGGCAAAATCAGGAATTGCGCTTGATATGTTCAACAGATCACGCATGAGTGTGCCGCGTCCGGGCCCAATCTCCACTAGATTAAGCTGTGGTGGTGACCCAAGGCGTTGCCACATCTCCATGCACCATACGCCAATCATCTCGCCAAACATTTGACTGACTTCCGGGGCGGTGATGAAATCTCCGGCCAGATTGGACGTGGAACGGGAACCGCCTATAGGTGACCTACTTGTGTAATATCCATGTTTGGGGTGATTGAGACACAGGGATACGAATTCGGCGATTGAAAGTGGTCCGTTGTGCGGAATACGAGACCGTATCTCTTTTTCAATTGGGTTCATATGAGTTGCGTCGTGCGTCGTCTTCAGATGTTCTGCTGTGCCAGGGTGTTCGACCGGGTGCGCTTGCCATTCCCCACGCGCCGATTGCCAGCATGGGAAGGGAAAGCACCATTCCCATGGTCATCCAATTTCCCGCAAGATATCCAATGTGGGCATCCGGTTGGCGGAAAAACTCGACAATAATTCGAGAGATACCATATCCAAATACCCAGGCGCCGCCGATGAAGCCGGGTGTTTTAAGTTTACCGAAACGAAAAATCAAAATTGCCAGGATGGAAAACAATAGTGCCCCTTCCAGAATACCTTCATAGAGCTGGCTTGGGTGCCTGGGGTCGGGACCGCCATTTGGAAAGACAAAAGCCCAGGGCACATCGGTCGTGCGGCCCCAAAGTTCCGAATTGATAAAATTGGCCAATCGACCGAAGAAAATTCCAAAACAGGATGAGACCGCGATCACATCCAGCATGGAAAAGGGTGAAAATTTTCGTGATTTTGCGAATAGGATCATCGCGACAATAGAACCGATTGCGCCACCGTGGAAGCTCATGCCACCGTCCCAAACCGCAGGAATGGAAAGCGGGTTCGCGAAATAATAAGAAGCATTATAGAACAATACGTAGCCCAGCCTTCCGCCAGCAATTATGCCGACAACAGCCCATGTGACAAAATCATCAAGATCTTCCGCCAGCATTGGGGCGCCATTTGCCAGCCAAAGGCGCGCAGTGGTTGCGAGTTTTTTGGCGAAAAACCAGCCGAGTAAAATACCGCAGATGTAAGCCACACCGTACCAATGCACGGCAATTGGGCCGACGCTGAAAATGACTGGATCGATGGTTGGAAACGAGAGCGCGGATATGTGTGGAGCTAGCGGATGCATGATATCAGCCGGGGAAAACGATTGTTCGCTGTTTGCCCGTTATTTGAAAGTAGAGCAAGATCGTCTCTTAATTCAGATGTAATCCTGCGTAAACAATGGCAACGTTGCAGTATCTGAACGTCTTGTTTATCGCTCAGATATTTAAGCTGGATCAGTGTTGAATTAACCGACAACCGCCATTTTATATGGGCAGTTGTGAAATTTTCTTAAGCTGCGTCGCTCTGCAGGTATTCAAGCACGCCGTTGTCGTCATTTGAATTATGCTGCTTCACCCAACGAATGAGCTCTCGAGGCGTAAGGCTACCAGAGAAATGGAACCCTTGTAACACATCGACACCGCCAGCAACGATTCTGTCCTGATCTTCGTTAGTTTCAATTCCTTCTGCAATTGTTTTACAATCAAGTTGCTGGGCCATTGCAATTACACAACCAAGCATGGAAGCTACTCGGGCGTCGTTGGCAGCACTTGCCACGATCGACCTGTCTATTTTCAGGTAGTCAACAGGGAGTTCGCAGAAACGTGCGATGTTCGAATACCCTTTACCAAAGTCGTCGATTGCGACGTAAAATCCGCCCTGCCGTAATTTTTCAATTGTTTTCTTTGCGCCCCGCTCGGAAACAAATAGTGCATCCTCCGTTATTTCAATTTCCATATTGCGCGGATTGAAGTTTTTTGACCTGGCAATTTTTGACAGGTTTTCGACGAAATCTGAAGCAGAGAAGTGCTGGGACCCGATGTTGACCGCAACCGTCACTTCATCAAGACCAGATCTAACCCATTGCTCGTGATCATCCATAGCCCGGGCCACAACCCATTCACCAAGTTTTTTCATCACAGGCGATTTGCTTATAGCGGGAATCCAGACATCTGGTTGAATTCTGCCATTCGTGGGATGATCCCATCTTACCAATGCTTCAACACCACGTACTTTCCAGTCATGAGTTTGAACTTTAGGCTGGTATTCAAGCGTGAGTTCGTCGTTATCAATTGCATGTTCCACATGCGCAACAATTTCCGATGCACTCAGTGTTCCAATTTCTTCACTGTATAATTGATAGTTATTTTTTCCGGCCCTTTTTGCGTGATACATCGCCAAATCAGCAAGCTTTTTGAGTTCATCGAGCTGGTTTGAGTCCTTTGGAAAGCGGGAACATCCTATGCTCACACTTCGTTTGGTAATGAAGTTGAGGTCCTGACACGGAATAGACATCTCTTTCTGTATCTTTTGAAGGAGATGTAGCACTTCACCCTCGTTTACCAGGCCGGGATAAATTATCGCAAACTCGTCGCCGCCGACCCGTGCAACCATGGGTTCTTCACAATCTGTGGCGGCGCGGGGTCGAAGTTCCCGGTATGAATGGACAACGTAAGTTAGTTTTGATGCGCATTCTATCAGGAATTTATCGCCAATTGCGTGGCCGTGCAGATCGTTGATCTGTTTGAAATTATCCAGGTCAATGAATACGAGTGAACCACCAATTGAATTTGGCTCGTCGAGAATTGCCTGTGCAGTTTCCCTAAATTTTTCTCTATTGGGCAATCCCGTTAATCCGTCGCGATATGCCAATGCGAGAGTTTTTGCGTTAGCAAAGGTTACTCGGTCAATCATGTAATTGTAATTTTCCATGAAATCGGAGATTTCAGTGATGGGTACAACCCCCTGTGATGTGCAGGTTTTGTTGAGTTCGTTCTCTACTGCATTGGTTCTGGTAGTTCGGAGTATCCGCTCAATCGGAGAAGCCAGCGAATTCAATAATATTACGACCAGCAGAGTCGTCAGCAATAAAGAGAATACCAACACGGCGAGTTTGGTTTTGTAACTTTGATTTACCTTAGCGTAAAACTCTTCAATTGGTTGGGGAATCATGACTCCCCAGTTGGGGCCGCTTACAGATGTCAGGCCTGCAATCATGTCTCCTTTTAGCGCCGGTGAATAGAATTGTTCTATCCCCGTCTCACCTTTCATCATGCGTTGAACGGCGGATACTTTCGATATGTTTTTGCGTTGAGCGACCCAATTAGACAACGGGTGGGACAGTACGTTCCCCTCGGCATCGACGATCGCCGCGTGGCCTTTTTTTCCAAATGAAATGGATCGACCCAATTCAACGAAATAATCCGTTTTGATGACTGCTATCGCTAGTTTGTTTCGGTATTTGCGAACCCCGAGAATGACATTTCCGGCATAGCCACTATCCATGACAGACGAAAACGAAACAGAGTCAATTTTTGCGATCGTTTTTACGTTGTCGATCAACTGAGTTGTGAGATATCTGTTATTTTCCGTTTTCCAGTTCCCGGCGTGGTCAGATACTTTCCCGGTGTTTTCATCAACAATCAGAATGTTTTCTATGTTGAGCATCGATATGTGTTCGTATAGATTGTCGGTCGATTTCATGTCTATGATTGCTGACGATGCCGCATCCAAAGTCCTGGTCAGGTCGTCTCGATACCGCTTGAGAGACATGCCCAGGTTGTGTGCAAGGAGTAAATGGCGATCACTTACTTCCGACAATTCACGTTTCAGACTTTGTTTATATGACAGATATCCAAACATGGTTGAAGGAACCAATGTTGCTATCAAGAAGGATAGAATGAGAATTGTTCGAATACGCATTTTTCAATACCGCCATATAGATCACGTTTTCGTATGTTGGCGTGATTGATCTTCATATGTGTTAAATTAAAACACTATCGTTTCAGTCAGTTAATGTGGACTTCTCAAAATAAGATGAAATGTCCGCAGTTTGTTAACAAAAACTCAGTTTAGGTTAGCTGCACGCTGCGGCGTTGGTGCCGGTTGATATCTGTTGTTTAACATCCTAGTTGAAGAGCATAATTCTCGATAACCCAAAGCCGATATAATGACCCAGAATAATCAAGGCCCATCGCGAGTTTTTGATGAATTCGCCAAATTGATGACTGATGCTGCCGGTGTGGCGCAAGGTGCAAGGCGTGAGGTTGAAACGGTGTTTAAGGGCCAGGCTGAAAAATTCATGGGGCAGATGGACCTTGTCCAGCGCGATGAATTCGAAGCTGTCAAGGAAATGGCTTCAAAGGCACGGCTTGAGAATGATGAGTTGCGCGCTGAAATTGCTGCGCTGAGAGAACTTGTGGAGAGTTTGCCCTCGAAACCTGCGGCCAAAAAAACCGCCGTCAAGAAGCCAGCTGCGAAATAATGATCAACGATGTTGAAGTTTACCCACAAATTCTTTTGTAGTGGAAAAAGTTCGAATTTCTAAGTCGTTTGAATCGTTTGGGCGGTGTTTTCATAATGTTGATTCAATAAACCAGTATCGATTCTGTTGATCAAACCATGTTCGGGGCTTTGCACGCGCCTTCCTCGTACTATGGTGAATCTATTGAATGATTCGGGACGGTATCGCGTATCACTGTTCCTCCCGTCGGATGTATTTGAAATCTAACACGCGTTTTTCAACTGCGTGAACAGGTTTCGCATGGGTGAAAGAGAAGTAAGCGGTATGGCGATAAGTGCGGTCGAATTTGAACGGGGAAGCCATCCCGTGGATGCCATTGAGCAGGTGGCAGATATCAATGAATGGTCCTTTGAACGTTCAGCTGAAGATGAAATTGCGATCCTTGTTCAGGGTATCTGGACCGATTACAGCGTGTCGTTTTCATGGATGGAAGATTTTGAAGCGCTGCACATTGCCTGCGGTTTTGATATGCGCGTTCCCGAAAAACGTCTCGTGGAAACCATGCGGCTTCTTTCGCTCGTGAATGAGCAAATGCTGTTTGGTCATTTTGAAGTCTGGCTGCAGGACGGATCAGTCCTGTTCCGACACGCCATACCCCTGTCCGGTGGTGCAGAAGCAAATGACGCGCAGATTGAATGTTTATTGAAATCTGCGCTGACGTCGAGTGAACGGTATTATCAGGCATTTCAATTCGTCGTCTGGGCTGGAAAGTCCGCGACGGAGGCGTTGGACAGTGTGCTGTTCGACACGGTTGGCGAGGCCTAGGGTGAATTCCTCCCACTCACCCGTCTCGCCGACCCTTTGTTTGGTTGGTGCAGGTAATATGGGCGGTGCGATGCTGGCCGGTTGGCTTGCTGCCGGGCATGACGCAGCTGCGATTACGGTCATCGATCCCAAACCGCCTGAGCCGATGTTGAAGCTGATTGCGGACAATGGTGTCCAACATGTCACAAGTGCTGCTGATGCTGAACAGGCTGAATTTATCATCGTCGCGGTTAAGCCACAGATGATGGAGAATGTTCTGCCCGGCCTTGTTGATCTGGTAACCGGGGACAATGTTGTGCTGTCGGTTGCGGCGGGCACGACGATTGCGACCCTTTCCAGCCCATTTGATTCAGTATCGCCAAGGGTTGTCCGTGCTATGCCAAACACGCCCGCTATGGTTCAACGGGGTATCACCGTTTGTGTTGGAAATGAACGGGTCAGCGGCGTGCAAAAAGACCAGATATCAACTTTGCTGCAAGCCGTAGGAAAAGTTGAATGGGTGGATGATGAGGTGTTAATTGACGCGGTGACCGGCGTATCCGGCAGTGGCCCGGCCTATGTTTTTCACTTGGCAGAAGCTCTTGCTCTGGCGGGTGAAAAAGCGGGCTTATCTGCGGACCTGGCTGCAAAGCTTGCGCAAGCCACGGTGAGCGGGGCCGGTGAACTCATGCGCCAATCCGATCTTACACCGGCTGTTCTTCGTCAAAATGTTACCTCCCCCAACGGCACAACGCAGGCAGCGCTGGAAGTTTTGATGGGGGAAGGAGGCTTTCCGCAATTGCTGGAAAAGGCAGTGGCAGCGGCGACTGATCGATCCCGCGAACTGGCTAAAAACTAGAGATAAAAGCGATGGCTGACGAGATTACGTTTGGCGATTTTATAAAAGTGGATATCCGCGCGGGTACAATTGTGAAGGCTGAACCATTCCCGGAGGCGCGAAAGCCCGCGATTAAACTGGTTATCGATTTTGGTGAGGAAATCGGACTAAAGAAATCGTCGGCGCAAATCACCGTGCATTATCAACCGGACGAATTGACCGGACGTCAGGTGATGGCGGTCACGAATTTCCCGCCCCGCCAAATTGGCCCCTTTATGTCAGAAGTCCTGACCTTGGGCTTTGCCGACGACAACGGTGCAATTGTCCTCGCTGCAGTCGATAAGCCAGTGCCTAATGGTGAAAAATTGATGTGAAGCTTTGCGTCTATTTGCGATTAAATATAACGCTTTACACAATTTGCAATTATTTCACGTGTCGTTTCCGGCTTAAAATCGGGCAGCAGTTGCTTGAAATATGTGTCATCAATTTTGTGGGGTGTGTTCCACAGATAACGCATTTGTAGAACTCCTTTCATGTCTTTGTTTAACAATGCGAGTAGCCAGATTATCGGCCATGGAAATTTGGTTATCTTAATGGTGCGATTCATCGCTTTTTCGATGTGTTCAACCATCTCTTGGCCAGTTAAAGTGGTTCCTTCGTAGGGAATGTCACTGTATAACGGCAGCGTGCACCGCCGCTCAGCAATATCGACGAGGGCGCGACAGAAGTCCGGTAGATAACACCATGCATGAGGGATATCAGTGTGCCCAGGATAGGTGAACCTGCCTTTGGGCAGCCCGCTGCTCAAATGGCTGTCGAACCAATTGCCACCATTGTCGGCTTGTAAAAAGTCACCCCCACGTAGCAGAATGACTTTTATTCCGTTCGTGCTCGCATCGCGATAACGCGCTTCCATTTCGGCACGGACTTTGCCGAGGATGCAAGTTGGTCGGTGGGGCGTGTCTTGCGTTAAAAGGCGTGGCATGTCTGCGCCAAAATTATAGACATTGCCGGGAACCATTATTGTTGCGC
This sequence comes from uncultured Rhizobiaceae bacterium, assembly GCA_951813045.1. GTDB lineage: Bacteria > Pseudomonadota > Alphaproteobacteria > Rhizobiales > Rhizobiaceae > Pseudahrensia. The sequence continues at coordinate 2,722,436 of CATOTF010000002.1, read as the reverse complement.
CGCTGGCGTCGGCAAGGCGCAGGACTGTTTCCGTGATATTCGGGACTTCGATCTCCCATTTGCCGTAAGGTGGGTTAAGGGCGTTGACGATCACATCGCAACGGCGGGCGATTTTGCTGAGGCCATTTAGGTCACCGATATCGACCTGGTGATGTTGCAACGCACTAAAGTCCCTTAATGTGACAATAAGCTTGCTTTTCGCCCGTGTTTGGGCGTGTGTTTTCCACCCTGCCTGCGCAAACGCGATGGTTGCATGGCTTCCAAATCGGCCATTTGCGCCGAGAATGAGTACGTTTTTCGGTGTATCGGTCAATCTGCTCTCCTGTGATGAGCGGGAGAGTATGTAGATCATCACTGAATGGATATTGCGATAAATTGACCATATGATATTCATTATTGAATGGATTATCGACCGCATTTTGACTGGAGTTCGATTAACCTGTTTGTCGCTGTGGCCGACACCGGGTCTTTGTCAGGTGCTGCGCGGGCAAGCCATGTCAGTCAGCCAACCGTTGGCCGTGCTGTTGTTGCGCTGGAGAATGATCTTGGGGTGCCGCTCTTCACCCGCCATGCGCGCGGGTTTGAATTGACGACACAGGGGCAGGAGCTCCTTGAACATGCCCGCGTAATGCAACAAGCGGCTGCCAGCCTGTCGCTCGCGGCCAGCGGGAAGAAGGACGACCTCAACGGAGTGGTGCGCATTACTGCCAGCCAGATCGTTTCAACCTACATTCTGCCGCCGCTTTTAGTTCAGTTGCGAAGATTGGAACCGCGTATCCAGATTGAACTCGTTGCGACCGATCAGGTTGAAAACCTGTTGTTTCGGGAGGCGGACATCGCAGTACGCATGGTGCGCCCAACACAACAGGATCTGATTGCTCGCCATGTGGGCGATATGTATATGGGCATGTATGCGAGCTTTGATTATCTTGCTGATCGATCTGCACCCAAAACAATCGAAGAATTCGCTTCGCATTCGGTTGTCGGATATGACCGGTCCAGCTTGATCATTGATGGCGCAAATACCGTTGGTTTCAATGTCGACCGGGATTTCTTCGCCTACCGGTGTGATGATCAGATTGTCCACTGGCAAATGGTTCTGGCGGGACTCGGAATAGGCTTCACCGCCCAACCGGTGGCAGAAGAAGATGAGCGGGTGAAACGAATATTACCAAAGATTGAAATGCCAAAACTACCCCTGTGGTTGACTTCCCACAGTGCATTGAAAACTAATAGCCGGGTGCGTTTCGTTTATGACTTTCTGGCACAAAGCCTGTCGGATAAGTTTTTGCACCTCAAATCTTCGAATGCTCGGAAACCGACCGACTAACGATAACTGGAAAATATAATGAGTCAGATTAAAGCCTTGAGAACACCAGACGAGCGTTTTGCCGGTCTGCCCAATTGGCCTTATGCCCCGCGCTATTGTGATGATCTGCCGGGCTATGAAGGGCTGCGGGTTCATTATGTAGATGAAGGCCCAAAGGATGCCGACAACACCTACCTTTGCCTGCACGGGCAACCGAGTTGGTCTTATCTTTATCGGCGGATGGTCCCGGTATTTGCGAAGAGTGGTGCGCGGATTATCGCCCCGGACTGGCTGGGCTTTGGGAGATCGGACAAGCCCGTAAACGACGCGGATTATACGTTTCATTTTCACCGCAACATGATGTTGCGGTTCATCGAAAAGCTTGACCTTAAGAATATCACGCTGGTGGTGCAGGACTGGGGCGGAGTGATTGGTATGACCTTGCCGCAGGATATGCCGGACAGGTTTCAACGGCTTCTCATCATGAATACGGCTCTTGCAGTGGGCAAAACCCCGGGGGAGGGATTCCTCGCTTGGAAGGCCTATGCGGCAAGCCAGCCGGATATGAATGTTGGCGCGCTGATGAAACGTACCACTCCACACCTCACGGACGAAGAGGCTGCTGCCTATGGCGCGCCATTTCCCAATATCGATTATAAAGCGGGTGTGCGCCGTTTCCCGGAAATGGTGATGGTGGAACCTCATATGGAAGGGGTTGAAACGAGCAAGAGGGCAGCACATTTTTGGCGCGAAGAATGGCAAGGCCAAAGTTTCATGGCAGTCGGGGCCGCTGACCCGGTTCTGGGCGTCGATGTCATGAAATCAATGCATGCCCTGATCAAAGACTGTCCGGAACCGATGATGATCGAACAGGCGGGACATTTCGTGCAGGAATGGGGGGAAGACATTGCGAAAGTGGCAATTTCGGCTTTCGCAACCTGAATTAATTTGGACCGCGGTGGGAGGGTGATGTGTAGCGGCCCTCATCCGTCAGCTTTAACCCTCCAGTATTTGCAATTCAATTGCTTTCGGGCCCTTGCCCTTGCGGTCAGGCTCGACCTCGAATGATATTTTTTGTCCCTCATTCAAACTGGTCATGCCGGATTGCTCGACGGCGGATATGTGAACAAAAATATCCTTCTCTCCGTCGTCTGGCGTAATGAAGCCATAGCCTTTGGCCGCGTTGAAAAACTTGACTGTGCCTTGCATAGGGAGTTCCTTCTTCCCGAAATGTGACGCCTGCTCCAAACCGGAGCAAATTTAATTCGGGGGTCAGCGTCGGGGAAAGGAAGTGATGCACATAGGTTATGTATGCCGCCGGGAAGGAGGGCATCACGCATTTGACCCGCATTTCCGCGATCAAAAGTCTTCCCAAAACGGCTTGTTGAGCTTTATCGCTTCTTGTGGCGGTAATTGCCTTACAGTTCGTTTCCAGTCTCCGGGCGAAATGGTACCCGAATGCATGTCTTATGCGTGACGATAGGGTGTGCATCAACCTTTTTCTTGCCAGTGTTGTGTTAAAAATGGCGATAATGCACGGAAAAATATCGCCAATTTCGACCACGCTCGATCTTTTTTTCCTGTAAATACGGCGCCCGTACGGAAAATATTCTCGTATTTGGTGTGTAATCTGTGTTTTTGAAGAGATATTTTGGTAAAAAATTGCCGTTTATGAGGGAATAGTACCCGAAATTCCCGCAAATTCGGGCCTTTCACGGTTAATTTCACAAATCGTGAAGCTGGTATTGCAAGAAGTACCCTATATAAGATGTAACACTGAATACCGCGCTTAAATCCAATTTTTGGAGATCAGATATGTCGCTAAATAAATCAATTGCAGTTGCAACGCTTGTGCTTTTTGCGAGCACAACTGGATATTCGATCCCTTCCTACGCAAACGGCGGCGGAGGGGCGACCGTAAAAACACCAACGTGTAAGAGGAATAAGGTCTGGGACAAACGCAAGAAAAGATGTGTTCGGGTCAAAAAATCCAGCGCGCTGGACGATGACAATATTTATGAAGTTGCTCGCGACCTTGCCTATCACAAGCGTTACGATGAGGCGATTAATGTTCTCAATCTCGCTGAAAATCAAAACGACCCGCGCATCCTGAACTACCTGGGTTATTCAAACCGTAAACTGGGACGCGTCGAAAAAGGACTGACCTTCTATCGCGCCGCGCTGAAAGCTGATCCCGATTATACGCTGGTGATGGAATATATGGGCGAAGCCTTCCTGCAGCTTGGACAGGTGAACAAGGCTCGCGAACAATTGGCGGAAATTGAAAAACGCTGCGGTGTCGATTGCCGCGAGTACGCGCTGCTTGATGAGCAAATCAAAGCCCATTTAGGCCGTTAACAGCTTTTCGCCAAAACCAACAAAAGCCGCCTTCCAAATTGGGGCGGCTTTTTTATGAAGCGAGATGGTGGTTTTTAACGCGCGGATGAGAATTGCGGTCTCTAGTCGATAAATGCGTCAGCCCTCATTCCAGCCCGCTGATAATGGATGGGCAGTGCTTTCCCGTACAGCTGGATCGCCCGCTCCGGTGTGGCGACCATGTTGGGTTCCTCAACATAAGAAATAATTGCCACATACCGCGGGCGGTTTCCGCTCAACGGCGCAACCCGGTGGAGGCTGTACCGCCCCTTAAATAATTGCAAATCGCCCGGTTCGAGGTTGAGCGACGTCACGAGATCGCTGGTTCCATCAAGAACTTTCGTTACCTCATCAAAGTTTTCGCTGTGTTTTCGAATATTGGAGGCGTATTCGAATTCACCACCTTGCTCCGCGTTTTGAATTGCCAGCGTGACGGTAAAATTGTTGGTGTCAAAATGCCAGGGAAATCCTGAACCTTCATTGGTAACGTTCACTATCACGTCTGCCAACGGGTCAGCATAGCGATAGAAGTGTTTCTTCTGGAGGCATTCGCGGATGAAACCGTCTGTCAATCCCAGCCTAAAATGGGTCTTGATCCCGGAGTAAAATTGGCCAGATTTTGGGACGTTTGTGTTTTTGATCTGGTTTAGTGTCAGTTGATTTGAACAGATTTTTGTTTTCGGCTCTGGTGCAACCTGTAGCTTTCACCATTCATCTCCAGGATGTGGACGTGGTGTGTCAGCCGGTCGAGTATTGCGCCCGTTAGGCGTTCTGATCCGAAGACCTCTGTCCATTCGTCGAATGGTAGATTGGATGTGATGATGATGGAACCGCGTTCATACCGTTGGCTGATTACTTCGAACAGCAACTCCGCCCCGGTTTTGGAGAGAGGGACGAAGCCCAGTTCGTCAATGATCAGCAGGTCTTGAGCTGCCAGTTGTTTTTGATGCCGTTGCAAGCGACGTTCATCAACGGCCTCGATCATCTCATGAACCAGTGCAGCAGCCGTGGTGAAGCGGACTTTCATCCCCTTTTGGCAGGCAGCCAGTCCAAGGCCGAGGGCAACATGGGTTTTGCCGGTTCCACTTGGTCCTAACGCGATGATGTTTTGGCGTTTCGCAGCGTACTCGCAACGGGCCAGTTCCATCACGAGCACCTTGTTCACTGACGGGATCGTTTTGAAGTCAAAGCTGTCGAGGCTCTTGGTTGCCGGGAACTTCGCAGCTTTGATGCGTCGCTCCACCATTCGGCGCTCACGTTCAATCAGCTCCAACTCACATAACCGCAGGAGATATTGGACATGATCCTTATTCTCAGCGGCACATTGTTGGGCCTGTTTGGTATATTCACTCTGGAAGGTTGGCAGCCGAAGTTTGGTCAGATGATGTTTGAGTAGAACTTGCGGTGTATCGGTAACAGTGTCGTTCATGCTGCCGCCTCCGACAACAGCACGGCATAGCTGGCAGGTTTTGTCGTCTCGACCACCGCTTTGGGCAAATAGGGGTAGATGTCGAGATCAAGCCTGGGCGGTCGCCGCTCGATCCGGCACAGAATAAGGTGCTTGATCGCATCATAGCCAATGGCACCCAGATCCAAAGCTTGTTGGATTGCGGCGTGAACGTGCTCCAGCTCAAAAGTTTCCAGCAGACGCAGGATCTGAACATACTCGCGTTTTCCCGCCTTACCCATGCGGGCTTCTAATAAACGATGAAGGATCGCAAATGCATCGGGTAAACCCCAGCCTTGCAATGGTGCCGCCTGATCGAGAGCACCTACCTTTTGTTCCAGCAAGGGCAGATAGTGAAGCGGGTCGAAGATCATGTCTGCCTTCTCATAAGACCGACGATGGCGGGCAATAATCTCGGTTCCACTGCCAATCACAACCTCATGGATGTAACCGCGAACCTGAACCTCATGATGGGCAAAGGCGACAGGAACGGAGTAATCATTATTGCGGTAGCGGATCATCGAGATTGACGTTGCCCGCGTGCTAAACTTTTCACACGCGTCGTATGGCGTTGGGGGCAATGCCATCAGCGCGTCCAGGTCTCTCAGCAATCGTTCACCAATACTCTCACCATGTCCGCGAACAACATCATCCTGACGCTTCAGGCAGCATTCTTCCAACCAGGCGTTCAAGGCATCAAAGCTGTCGAACCGTGGGGCTGGGATGAGAAAGTTCCTGCGACCGTAACCAATGACGCCTTCGACATTCCCTTTATCATTGCCTTTGCCAGGGCGACCAAACTTATCCTCAAACAGATAGTGCGATTGTAGCTCTGAGAAAGTTCTCGTGCGTATCCGTTTGCCACCGCCCAGGATCTTTGCAACTGCAATCACGGTGTTGTCGTAGAGCATCGACAACGGCACACCGCCGAAGAAAGCAAACGCAGCATTGTGACCGTCACAGAAGGCTTCTGTTGTTTCCGCCGGATACGCCTTCATGAAGAACGCATCCGAATGCGGCAACGATATAGCGATGTAATGCAGCTTGCGTTCGACACCGTCGATCACGCCGAACGTCTCACCAAAATCGACCTGAGCATGGCCGGGCGCGTGAACCAGAGGAACAAACACCTCCTGGGTTCGTCTTTGCTTCTCACGCACATAATCAGTGACAATGGTGATCCCGCCAGTGAACCCGTGCTCATCCCGTAACCGCGCATGAATACGCTTGGCTGTGTGCCGTTGCTTTTTGATGACCTTTTTGTCGTCTTTCAGGATCTGATCAATTATCCCAACAAACGGATCCAACTTCGGGCGAACAGGCGCGGTCGTTCTTTGATAACCGGGCGGAACCGAGTGCTTCAGGATCTTCGCCACGGTTTTGCGATCAATCCCGAACAAACGGGCCACCTCGCTATTGTTCTTCCCATCCACATGGCACGCTCGACGCACCCGACTATACAAATCCACAGAATACATCTTCCCCACCTAATACTCACAAGCACAAGGTGTCAGAGTGCGGAATTTTACTCCGCGACGGTCAGATTACCCAACCATTTCTGTGGTCATTTTGTCTCCGGGATTCACAACCGTCAAACCCCACCGCGTTGTGTATCAGTCTCAAAGCCCCGGTTTCTGAAAAATTATCGGCTGGAACAAATGCGTTCGAGCGGTCAAAGAAACGGCGTTTGGGATGCGTTGGGCCAAGATCAGGATCGTCTTGAGTGAAATAAGGGTTGGTCCGATTGAAAGACGCGTGGGCACGGAATGCGACCGCATTCGCCTCTGCCGTTAAAGCCTTGATTCCGGCCTCGGTAAGAAAACCGCGAAGCACCGCACACCCGTCGTTGGCTAGCGCGTCGCGCGCATCATGAATTCTGGCGTCTAAAACAGGGCCGGGACGATCAATTGGAAAGCGATCCAGGTCAATAAAGTCTCGATAAATCATGGTGGTGGCTCCCGATTGTCGATCAATACTAACCTTGGTCAACGATAATCTACCTAGGATTATTCGACTGACGGTGTCGTTATTGTCACTTGGAAGACTGTTGCGGAACGGGGCGTAACCCTATGTTCGGGAATTTTGATACTGAACGCAGACATATAGTCCGTTGTTACAAAAATGTACTTGTCGCGTGTTGAACGAAATTTGAAGAAAGTCAGCAAATTAAATGGTCATGGTCCCATCTTCGAGAGCAACACTTCGTGGAACCACCTGATCGGATCCTCTGCGCCTGCTCCCTTTGACAACGGTCCATGTTGATAGGCGGGTGATTCCAATCCGCGCTGGACTTTCTCGCATATCCAAACATCCTCTGTCTGAAAATCACCTGTATCGAGTGGATGTTTGGTCCAATTGTCTGATGATATGATGCCAGATTTCTCATCAAAGCCTTGAATGTATATTCGTTCTTCTTTGGATTGCCATGGACCGACCCAGTGGCGCACGTTCATTCGGCATTTTCCGGGTGAAGCGGGATGAAGGGTTGAGACCGACAGGCCGTAAGGTGTTGGAACGATCAGGGTTGAAGGAAACAGGTGATAGACGCCACCATAGCCTGGTGTTTTGGCACTCTCTATTGTGCCCACCGAGCCTGCCTCATCGCGGATCTTTTTTGGCAAACGGTGACGAATGCCATCTTCGGTCGCATACCAGATCAGATGCTCCCCAGCGCGTTCCCAGATGTTTTGGTCCGGCGTCGGTCCGCCGAGCGTGTTCTCGTGAAGATAGGCGAGATGGTAGCCGTCAATTGCGTTTTCAACGTAAACTTTCCAATCGCATTTGAGGTCATAGATAAGTGGTACGGCCTCCCTTACGTCTGATGCGAAGAGATCATGTGGCCATTCCTTGCCAGCCAACGGAGTGATCCAATCGTCAAAATTGGCGTCCGGATTGGGGTTTACGAATACAAGGTCTTTGAACTGGCCAATGGCAGCGGGTTTTAGGCTCAGAGACCCACGGTCTAAATCAGGGAAACAAGTCGCCTTGTTGGGAAGACCGCGAAGACGACCATCAAGTCCGTAAGTCCACCGGTGGTAAGGGCAAACCAAACTCCCACCCGTGTTGCCGCTGTCATCATCCAGCAACTCAACTCCGCGATGACGACACAGATTGTGAAAGGCTCGAAGCTCTCCCTGTTTGTCTTTGACGGCCACTATGGATGATGAGCCACACTGGACCCGTCTGTAATCTCCCGATTCATCGAAGTCATGTGTTGTGCCGACAAACGTCCATGCGTCCTGAAAGATTGATGCGCGCTCACGGTCCAGCCATGATGCTGTTGTGTAGGCTTCTCTTGCCGGACGATTATCAGTGTTCATGTGTTATCCTCCAATGTTGCAATCAACAGCAGCGCGGCTTCTTTCGAGGACTTCGACAGGGCCGATATGTCACCAAGGGGGTAGAGCGCCTCAACGTTGAAATAGATACCGGTGATACCTGCTGCTACAGCCGAAATTGCATCCGTATGCGCCCTAGGATGCTCGTTAGCGACGACCTGTGTCACTGACCCAATGAAACCATCCGACCATTCCCGCATTTGAGCAGCGAGCGTTGCGTCTTCTGGAGAAGCAGCGATCAAAGCGTTTGCCACTCTGACCAATTGAGGGTCGGAATAGGATGGCTCAAACAATATGCCGATCAAGGCGCGGCTTCGATTGGTTGCAGGAAGCGACGTCATCATATGTTGCATACTCACGCGACTTTTGGCCACAAACTGATCCGTCAGAGCGGCAACAAGATCCCGTCGGTTTCCCAAATTGTGACGAATGAGAGCCCGAGCCAACCCCGCTTGTTCAGCCGTCTTTGCAAGTGTTGCCCCTTCAACTCCATAGCGGGCCACACAGATTTCGAATGCGTCGAGTATCTGTTGTCGACGTTGGGTTTTGAGGTCCGGTCTGGCCAAATGCTGGTCCATTTTTAGATTATCACTCTTGACAATCAATATACTGAGTACCAATTGATTATCAAGAGTGATTATTTAGGTGATGCACATGGAAGCCTTCTTTGTACCTATCAGCGCTGTTTATCTGGAATGGTTGGAGAAGTTCATCGACGATTGGTTTTTCGTCTTTGCGCTAGCCTTTTTGGCGTTCGAGTTCGTACGCTACGCGATTTACAAGAAGCTTAGTTGGGCGATGGTTGGCGATACCATTACCAATTACATTACATTGACATTCTTCATTGGTCTGACAATCCTGTTTCTCGGGGCCTTTTATGTCAGTACTTTCTACTATCTACTATGCGTTTCAGTTTGCAATTTTCGATATAGAAATAAACTGGATAACCATTCTCATCTGTGTGGTTCTGGCCGATCTCGCCTATTACTGGGAACACCGGTTTATGCATCGTGTGAATTTTGCATGGGCGACCCACACGGTTCACCACTCATCGCCGTTTTTCAATATCTCTGTGGCTTATCGTTTCGGGCCCTTGGATTCCTTCTGGCCAGTCTTTTTCCACCTGCCGTTGGTGATATTGGGGTTCAACCCAATTGTGGTCCTATTCGCCGAAGTAATCGTTCAGGTGTACCAAACTGTATTGCACACTGAGGCCGTCAGTAAATTGCCGCGCCCTATCGAGGCCATAATGAATACGCCGTCGCACCACCGTGTTCATCACGGTTCCAATTTCAAATATTTGGATAAGAACTACGCAGGTATATTTATTATCTGGGATCGGATGTTCGGTACATTCGCAGAGGAAAAGGAGGAGGTTGTCTACGGACTTGTGACGCCAATCAACTCCATAAATCCGATTATCGCATTTTTACACGGCTTCTACCGGCTTGGGAAAAGCGTTTGGAAAATGAATGGGTTTAAAAACAAACTGGGCGTGGCTTTTGGCCCACCGGGTTGGAAACCTTCCAAGAAATCTAATTATCCCACAAAGTCAAAGTAGGGCCAAAAGATGCCAAACAACAAACAACGAATAGTTGGGACACTTGCCTCAATCGGAATAACTGTCGGTGGTGCGTGGTTAGCCAGCCAGTTGTCATCCAATGCTTCAGCTACCTTCAACGTGATTGAACCGGCAGCAGATGGTAATCTTATTGTCAATGTTGGAGGCGTTAGGAACGCCAAAGGTAAGATCGTGGTGATGGTGTTTGACGACGATATAGCCTACCAAAATCACGATGTAGCAAAGACTGTTGGATACCAGGAAATGACCGCTAAGGCGTTCCTAACTGTCATATTTCCCAATTTGAAAGCCGGACCGTATGTGGTTTCGATCTTTCACGATGAGAACAACAATCAAGACTTCGACTACAATGGTGCAACCCCGCTCGAAGGCTATGCCACATCAGGCGTAACAGATCACAATGCAATACCTTCTTTCAATGATGCCTCCATTAAGCCGGGGGTAATTTCAATGACCTTGAACTATCTTCATTGAAAAAATTTTTGCAAAACCGTCGGCGGTGGCAGCCGTCGTAATTTCGGCATTTCCAGTTATTTGTTTTTGTCCTTTTTTGACAGATCCACTTGACTCATAAGTGGTTCGGGTGTGCCGCAATCTAATAGCTTGCAGATTAGCAGGGCATGTTAGTGCTATTGGCAGGTTTCTGAAACGGTATTCATAATAGTGGTTTTAAGGGTTAGAGGCAGTAAATTTTATTCGCAACGAGAATCGGGGCTCGACAACAAATTCAACCAAGCTTATTTCAGCAAAGTCGATTCTTTGTTGTCGACAATTGCGTGTCGCAATCCAAACAACACATGATGTTTGTTGCCTACTATGCTTCTCCCTGCCACATTGAATCCATAAGCATTTGATCAAAATCGGAGATATTCCATGAAGAATACAATCAAGTCCGCTCTTTTGGGCGCAACGGTATTTGCACTCGCGACATCCGCAGCTTTTGCAGAGGACGCGACCTGCAAGCAGGTTCGTTTTTCTGATGTCGGTTGGACAGACATCACCGCCACCACAGCAGCCACCACCGAAGTGCTGAAAGCGCTGGGTTACGAAACTGATATCAAATTGCTGTCCGTTCCGGTGACTTACGTATCACTGGCTAAGGGCGACGTCGACGTATTCCTGGGGAACTGGATGCCGACCATGGAAGGCGACATCAAAAAATACCGCGAAGACGGATCTGTAGAAACGGTCCGCGAAAATCTTGAGGGGGCGAAATACACGCTGGCCGTCAACAAGACGGCAGCTGATATGGGCATTAAGACATTTGCCGATATTGCGAAGGCCAAGGATAAGCTTGATGGCAAAATTTATGGCATCGAACCCGGCAATGATGGCAATCGTATTATTCAGAGTATGATCGACAAGAACTCGTTTGATCTTAAAGAATTTGAAGTCGTCGAATCCTCCGAAGCCGGGATGCTGGCGCAGGTTGCGCGGTCAAAGAAAAAGGGCGAGCCGATCGTCTTTCTCGGTTGGGCACCTCACCCGATGAACGCCAACTTCGAGCTCACCTATCTGACCGGTGGTGATGACTTTTTCGGCCCTAATCTCGGCGGCGCGACTGTCTACACCAATGTCTCCAAAGGTTTCACCGAAAAATGCGACAATGTTGGTGCATTGCTGAAAAACCTCAAATTCTCTCTCGCAATGGAGAATGAAATTATGGGTGCAATCCTCAACGATGGCACCGAGCCCGCCAAAGCAGCCACTGCCTGGATGAAGGCTAATCCGGACGCTGTCATGTCATGGGTTGCCGGTGTAACAACCGCAGACGGTGGCGACGCCGCAGCGGCTGTGAATACTCTGCTCGGCAAATAAGCACTACATCGGAATTGTAGCCTCGGTGGGCGGACACCGCCGAGGCTATTTGTTTCGACGATACAGCATTACACAAAATATGATTTTCTAATTTAGAATACGAGCGGGCATGCGCCATGGAGTGGCTTGAAGAAAACAAACTGCCGGTGGGCAAATGGTCCAAAGCTGTTGTGGACTGGCTAACCGACAACGCCCAGTTCGTTTTCACCGCCGTTGAAATCGTTCTGGAACAGGTTATTGCAGCGATCCTGTTTATCTTCCAAACCCCACCAGCCTTCGTGGTTATTGCACTTATCTGTTTGCTGGCCTGGTATGCCAAACGCTCCATCTGGTTAGCTGCGGCAACGGCTGTGGGCCTGCTGTTCATCGTTAATCAGGGATATTGGGAAGAAACCACGGAGACCCTTACTCTGGTGCTTGCCGCCGCCATTGTGTGTATGGCAATTGGCGTGCCCATTGGAATTTTTCTCGCCCATCACCCCAAAGCATATTCATTTGCGCGACCCGTCCTGGACCTCATGCAAACCCTGCCGACGTTCGTTTATCTGATCCCCGCCATTATCTTTTTTGGACTCGGCATGGTACCCGGCCTGGTTGCCACCGTAATCTTCGTCATTCCCGCCCCTATTCGCCTCACCCAATTGGGCATCTCCTCCACCCCTACTGCCATGGTGGAAGCTGGCAAGGCGTTTGGTGCTTCTTCTCAGCAATTATTGTGGAAGGTGGAACTGCCGTCTGCATTGCCCCAGATCATGGCCGGTTTGACGCAGACCATTATGCTCTCCCTGTCCATGGTCGTCATTGCCGCGTTGGTGGGTGCCGACGGCCTTGGTGTCCCCATCGTGCGAGCACTGAATACAGTCAATACGGCCTTGGGTTTTGAAGCAGGGTTTGTGATCGTTGTCGTCGCCATCTTGCTTGATCGGTTACTTCGGGTAGGAGAAAGCAATTGACCGGCAACGCTGATATTTTACGCACCCCCATGGTAAAATTCCAGGGCGTGGATATCGTTTTTGGCGACAACCCCAAGTTGGCCTTGCCTCTAATGTACAAGGGCCAATCCCGCGCCGAAATTCAGGAAGCCACGGGCCAAGTATTGGGTGTGCATGATTGTTCGTTGGATGTATATGCCGGTGAGATCGTGGTCCTAATGGGACTGTCCGGTTCTGGCAAATCCACACTTCTGCGCGCCGTCAACGGGCTTAACAAGGTGATTGGTGGTGAGTGCCTCGTCGCTATGGACGACGAAGGCGAGAGTTTTACCAATCCGGAGACATGCACTCGCAGTACCCTGCGCGAGCTGCGCCAAAAACGTGTAGCCATGGTGTTCCAGCAATTCGGCTTGCTGCCATGGCGCACTGTGCGTGAAAACGTTGGCTTCGGGTTGGAAATTTCAGGCATGCCTAAGCCTCAGAGGGAACAGGCAATAGCCAGGCAATTGGAACTGGTTGGCCTGTCAGATTGGGCAGACCGCCAAGTTCAGGAACTTTCCGGTGGCATGCAACAGCGCGTGGGGCTTGCCCGCGCATTTGCCACGGAAGCGCCAATCCTATTGATGGATGAACCGTTCTCCGCCCTGGATCCGCTTATTCGCGATAAGCTTCAAGGGGATTTGCTTGAATTACAATCTCGCCTCAAACGCACAATCATCTTCGTATCGCACGACCTCGACGAAGCGTTGAAGCTCGGCAACCGTATTGCAATTATGGAAGGCGGTCGCATCATCCAGTTCGGTACGGCACAGGAGATTATCATGAATCCGGCCAGTGATTACGTGGCTGAATTTGTAGCGCACATGAATCCGCTCTCGGTGCTGCGCGCAGCGGAAATTATGGTTCAGTGCAAAGACAATCAACCGGTTAAAACTGTTCCCATCGAAGAAGCCCGTGAACCCGGTCAAACCCCTATCGCTCTGCCGGAAACTCCCCTGAATGAAATCATGCGGGCTCAGTTAGCCACCAATAGCGTGGTTTACGTGGAAAAAGACGGGAAAATTGTTGGACGAATTGACAGGGATGACGTGACCAGGGCTCTCGTCGAGCGCTGATGATACAGCAGTGTTGATTGCAGCGGTTTGGACGGTTTTTCGCGAGTAGATCTGTACCGCTACCCACCAGCAACCAGACTCAACCCGATAAAATGAAATACCGGATAGCGAGCTCTTACCCCTTAAACGGAACTTTTTAAGGGGAGCAGGTTTTAGAACAATCTGCGTCTGTGGCTACTTGGTGTTTCATCGAACAGGCGTTGGAATGCACGCGAAAAAGCTGTCGAGGACTGGTACCCGGCGTCCAATGCAATCTGCTCAATACTGAGTTCAAGATTTGCCAATGACCGTACCGCTTTGAGGAGATTCCAACGCGTAATGTAGTCACCTGGAGTTTGACCAACAATTGTCTTGAAACGTGCGGCGAATGATGACCGCGACATTCCCGCAACCTGAGCCAGGTTGTCCAGTCGAAGTCCCTGGGGTGGTTCATTGTGAATAGCCAATAAGGCGCGGGCAATTTTTGCATCCATCAACCCGGCATGGAAACCGATTTGACCACCGTTTGTCCGAAAATAGGTGCGCAGAATTGCCACTAATAGCGCAGCCGATAAATGGCGAACGATAACTGAGCCTCCATGGGTCAGAACCAATGATTCGCGCACCAAAAGCCTGATTAACGACATCAGGACATCAACGTCCGGTATATCCGCGCCGCGCAGCAGTAACATCGGTGGCAGCTCTTGAATAAGGGGGTGTTTGTGATCGAGATCGTACTGAAAATGGCCACAAACCATGCGGGTTCTGCGCCCGTTGCCGGAAAATGGATTTTTGCCGCCCTCGACGGCGACAATCAAATCCGGGCCCGGAATCCCCTGCGTTTCCGGACTGTCTCCAATGACGTGTCCACCGCCTGTTGGAAACAGAATTATATCGCCGGTTGAAAGCCGTTCTGGTTCGCCATTGTAAGTGACAACGGCTTCACCGGAGACGATAATATGGAATTGCGCAAATCCGGTATTCTCTACGCACATACCCCAGGGGGCGCAAAAGTCCTCCTGAAAATAGACAGAACTTTGAACGCCAATGAGGTCGAGAACTTCGCTCAGAACATCGGACATGGCTCAGCAATACCCCTCAACTTTTCTATCGTCCAGTCCACGGAAACAGACGATCGGTTGATAAATTTGGACGTGGAAGACTTTAACACCCTATTGATGGATGTACCTTGGATTTTGCAACTTCAAGTTAAACATAAAACAGGGAGCAGAATATGCGCTTGAAAACATTGATCATCTCAGCGGCACTCGCATTGACAACGGCAGTGGCCGCCCAGGCGGAAGACAAAGCGACTTCCAAAATATTGACCGAAGAGAACAAAAAATTCGTCAAGGCTTTCGGACCGGTTGAGTTCGCAGATGCTTACGGTGACCGAGCTGTCGGCCCGCAGGGTACGTTCGGCAAGTTTCCCGGAAACTTCGAAACGCCGGTCCACACCCATACTTACGGTTATCGGGCCATTGTTCTAAAAGGTGAAATGACCAACCCGTTTGACGGACAAAAGGATGCGCCGGTGATGAAGCCTGGCTCGTTCTGGTCTGTTGAAGGCGGTCACTCTCACACAACTGCTTGTGTGTCGGCCACACCTTGTGAGTTCTTCATGTACACTGACAAACCATTCGATTTTATTACCCCAAAATAATCTGACTTCGAGGTATCAGTCACGCCTGACACGACTGATACCTCTCCAGAGTTCCATCCTTGTGACCAAATGCCCGGCAAGAATCATGGGGTCGAGCTTTCAAACCCAATGCCATCAACCTGTTTCACGGTTGCGAACGGAACAACTTTCCCCGCTTCGCAAATAATGTTCTTATAGGTCAATAACGAATCTGATCGGCTCCCATATTGTCACCAGTAGAGCCGGTGTAGGGACGCCAGTTAAACTCTTTAACAATGTAAAACCCTTTTGCCCGCGGAGCCCACATGTCTGAACCAGATCACGAACAAGCACTTGAATGGATAGGTGTTGGACATGTTGATGATTTGCCGGAAGGGCGGGTGAAAACGGTTACCGCACGCACCACGTCAATCTGTCTCGTGCATTTTGACGGGCAATGGGCGGCGATGGACAATCATTGTCCCCACCAGCGCGGCCCGCTCGGTGAAGGGTCGATTGAAAAAGGCGTCGAAGACCAATGCTGGATTCGCTGCCCCTGGCACGGGTGGGATTTTGACCCACTCACGGGCAAGCCTCCCGGCGGTGGGGTCAAAGACCACGGCCAAAAAATGTTCCCCGTCGACATTCGCGATGGCGAGATATTTGTTGGTATTGAAGAAGAAGCGCCCCATGAGCGCACTGTCACCGACGTGATGACGGAGACCATGGTGAATTGGGGTGTGCAAAGCGTGTTCGGCATGGTGGGTCATTCCAACCTTGGGCTGGCCGATGCCATACGCCGCGCTGTGGGACGTAACGAGCTTAAATATTATGGTATCCGCCACGAAGGGGCCGCCGCATTTGCTGCCTCCGCCTATGGTAAGCTGACGAATAAGCCAGCCGCTTGTCTCACGATTGCGGGGCCGGGCGCTACAAACCTGTTGACGGGCCTTTGGGACGCGAAAGTTGATCGTGCCCCGGTGCTTGCCTTGACAGGGCAGGTTCAAACACAAGTCTTCGGGCCGGGGGCGTTTCAGGATATTGATTTGGCATCGGCTTTTCAGGCGGTCACAAAATTTTCGCAGCCGGTGCTGACGAGTTCCAAACATGCCGAACTTATGTCGCTCGCTTGTAAAAATGCAATCATCGAACAGGATGTCGCCCATCTGGTGTTTCCCGATGATGTGCAGACAATTCCGTCCAGCAAAAAAGCGGGAACACCCGCCGGACGAGTTGCGGGCCATAAAATCAAGCCAGCAGATGAAGATGTCGCCGCAGCTGTCGAAATTCTCAATGGGGCAAAACGACCGGTTATCGTTGTCGGTCATGGGGCGCATGATGCGCGCGACCAGATTATCGAACTGGCCGAAAAACTGGGTGCACCGATTTTGACGACTTTTAAGGCCAAAGGGCTGGTGCCGGATGATCATCCTAACGCCGGTGGCGTTTTGGGTCGGTCAGGCACGCCCATCGCCAGTTGGTTCATGACGCTTGCCGACGCGATGATTGTATTCGGTGCGAGTTTTTCAAACCACACAGGTATCTCCCCTAAACGCAATATGATCCAGGTCGATTATGACCGGATGCAGCTAGGTAAATTCGGCAAAGTAAAAGTGCCGGTCTGGTCGGAAATTGGTGAATTCTGCAAAGCGGCCAACAATCTGGTCTCCCACAACGGGGAAGCCGATGACCAGGTCAGCGAAATGGCGAAACGCTGGACCATGTGGCGGGACGAAAAACAGCGCCGACTTGCTGAAGATAAAGGCACCGGTATCCACTCCTTCGCCATCTTCGAAGTGCTCAGCCGTCTCGTGCCGGATGACGCCATCTTTGCCGTCGATGTGGGGAATAACACCTATTCCTTTGGTCGGTATCTTGAAACCAAGGGCCATCAACGGGTGTTAATGTCCGGCTATCTCGGATCCATCGGTTTTGGCTTTCCCGCTGCCATGGGAGCGTGGGCCGCAACGCAGGATCTGGAAGAATTTAAAGGTCGCAAGGTGATCGCGATCTCAGGCGATGGCGGTTTCGGCCAATATCCAATGGAGTTCACCACCGCCGTGAAATACGGCATGGATATCACTCACATCCTTTTACACAACGGTGAATTGGGCAAGATTTCCAAAGAACAGCGTTCTGGAGAATGGCCAGTATGGGAAACTTCGCTGGTCAACCCATCCTTCTCCGCCTTCGCTCGTCTGTGCGGCGGGCATGGAGAGCGGGTCACCAAAGCGGAAGATATCGAAGCAGCCATTCGCAAAGCGCTAGACGTCGACGGCCCGGCGCTTGTTGAAATTATGACGGATGCTGATCTGGTGTAGCGGAGCGGAAGTTACGTCAAAAACGGGTTGCTCGCCCGTTCTTTGCCGATGGAGCTTGCAGGGCCGTGGCCGCAAATGAATTGAATATCGTCAGGCCATTTCATCAGTTTGGTTTTGATTGACTGAATGAGGGCGTCGTGGTTGCCGCCGGGCAGATCTGTGCGCCCGATTGATCCGGCAAACAGGACATCCCCCACATGGGCGAATTTGGTGGCTTGGTTGTAAAACACCACATGGCCCGGTGCGTGGCCGGGGCAGTGGAACACCGCAAACTCATGACCCGCGAAGGAGACGGTCTCTCCTTCATTCAACCAACGGTCCGGCTCACAATTGCGAACGGCACCTTCAAGGCCGAACATTCGCGCCTGTTCTTCAAGGCCGCTGAGTAGAGGGACGTCATCTTTGTGCGGTCCGATGATCTCCACGTCCAATGCTTCCTTGAGGTCCATCGCCCCGGCTGCATGGTCGATGTGCCCGTGGGTCAGCCAGATGGCCGTGACCTTCATACCGGTTTCAAGAATCGCCGCCTGAATTTGGTCAATATCGCCGCCCGGGTCGACGACGACACCTTCTTTGGTGTCCTCGTCCCACATGAGTGTACAGTTTTGCTGAAATGCGGTGACTTGTACGATTGCGATTTGCAAGTTGGCCAATGGTGTGTCCTCGACTGTGGCCGTTGTGATTGGCCAAACAAAAAAAGGCGCCCCGAAATATGGAACGCCCATTTATTAGCACGGTAATCCTGTCGATGCGCCAGTCTACAGGTGTAGTTTACACCAAAATTTGTGGTCTTGCGCTGACGACCGGTTTTAACCGGGAAAGGAGTAGGGTCTAGACCCTAACCCTTCATCTTGCTCATAACCATGCCAACGACCGCTGTCAGGATGGCACCACCTGCACCGCCACCAACTGCGCCGCCGAGAAGGCCGCCAATATCCATGCCACCGGCAGCGTCACCGGTTGCCGCGCCACCGAGCATGCCGGCCAACGGGCCTGCAAGTGCCGCTGCACCACCGAGGCCGCCGAGGCCACCGGAAAGCAATTTCGGCAGCATGGTCATTGCTACATTTTTCATGGCACTGCTGGCAGCGCCACCACCGATCATGCCGGTAATAATCGGCACTCCATATTGAATAAGAAGATCCATCATTTTGTTTTCCCTTCGCAGATGGAGCCCACGCTGTGTGGACCGTGATGGGATTAACCCTACAGGTATCGCCGAAGTCAATCACGGATTCGTGATCTCCCCAATTTCTTTACGTTAGGTCAACATTGGTCCGGGTTGGAAACTGAGATTATTAAAAATGTGCATGACACACCGATCACCGAAGGCGGCTATAGAGGTTGTTGGTGGAAGATTTCTGATAAAATCATTCGGCGGAAACCGCATGATATGGGCCGGCGCGTTATCAAAATAATGCCCGACGCCCATAAGAACGCTAAACCGCCCGGTTACCACCAATGTCAGCGCGACCAGCACGCGCCTGATAGAAGTAAACATGATGTCATTGTTTCCCGCGATCTCAATTCCTATCGTGAGAAATATATGACGTTGAAGCTATAATTGCTTCAAGAGATCTGCGTAGATTAATAGGATAAGGAGACGTTAGCATGATTACGCTTTATTCCATGCCCTCTTCAGGGAACTCGTATAAAGTTCGGCTGTTACTGGCCCATTTGAATGTCCCTTACAATCATGTGGCAGTGGAATATGACGGTGATAGCACACTTACCCGTACAGATGATTTTTTGACAAAAAATCCAGCCGGCAAGGTCCCAACCGTGGAATTCGACAACGGCGAATGCCTTTCTGAGTCCAATGCTATTCTGCATTATTTTGGCGAAGGTACGCGGTTCGTACCGCAGGACAGGCTGACCCGTGCACGAATGTATCAGTGGATGTTCTTTGAACAGAACTTCCATGAAAGCACAGTCGCGGTGCGTTCAGCCGTTTATGTCTACCCGCAGCGGGAAATGGATCGGTCGCCTGAACGTCTTGCGGCTCTATTGGATGCTGGGCATAAAGCACTCGACATCATGGAAGCTCAACTCAGCAATGGTCCTTATTTGGCTGGAGGCAGCTTATCCCTCGCCGATATCTGTCTTTATGGGTACACCCATTCTGCAGAGAACGGCGGGTTCGACATCTCCAGTCGCAAGGGCATCGTTCAATGGATTAATCGTGTGCGTGAAGAGCCGGGCCATGTGACGCTCGACTGGTTGCCCCAACCCACGTTTTGAATCACAAATATTAGCGGGGACAACATAAAACTTGAATGAGTTTGTTAACCTTTTGTTAACCATAAATCACGCCGACGCCACATTTCCTCCACACCGCTACCATCATCGTGGGGAATAAAAGCATAATCAGTAAACAGCATCTTGTAAGAGTGACATAACGGGCGGCCGAAATTCGGTGACAAAGGGCAATATCATGGGCAAAACAGCAAACAAACAGGTGGTGGCTAACAGGATAATGAGGGCAAACCGCATGCGAGATACCTATCAATCAACGCTCGTTGTTGCCGTGGCTGTGTGCGCGACCCTTGCCGTTGGTTTAGCGGGAATGACCGTCTAACCGACTACTGTTTCGCGTAAGATTCCCGGAAAATACGGGTTGACCACCGCAGCGGCTGAACATACCAGAAGTCGATGAAAATCCTACGACCTATGTTCAATCTGATTCTGGCTTTTGGCGGCATAGCGGGCCTTCTCTTTTTAATTGTCTTCGCATACGGCTGGGAAAATGTCTGGGAACAGGCGGCGGGGCCTGCAGATATGGGGGCGGTTACCTTTGAGAATTTGGGCAAAACGCCAAACCCCAATCAGGCCCTGATTTGCCCTGATGGACTCTGCAAGGATAAGGAACGCGATCGAAAGAGTCCGGTCTATGCCATCAGCGCTGATGAATTATTGAAAGTGGTCCTCAAAGTCGTCAATGAAGAAGCGGGGGTAGAGCGGGCCGACAATGGGGCCGAACCAATGGCACTGCGTTATGTCGCGCGTAGCCGGATGTTCCGTTTTCCCGACACAATCCGCATTCAAATATTTCCATTGGGTAATGGTCGGTCCACCTTGGCGTTATACAGTCAAAGTCAAATCGGTAGAAGCGATTTTGGAGTGAACCTGCGGCGGGTAGACCGCTGGCTTGGGCAACTAAAACGGTATGAAATTGCCACAACTGCTGATCACGACTCCTAATCGTAGACAGCTCGTTATTCATGCAGGCAATTGGAGTGTAACCAGCAGGCCGCCGAGGTCGCTTTCCCCCAGTCCAATCTCGCCACCATGCGTGTGTACAATATCCTGTGCAATCGCGAGACCAAGGCCGGTACCGGTTTCGTCCTGGTTGCGCGCATCATCCAGCCGCACAAATGGTTTAAACACTTCGTCACGGTCATCTAACGAAATGCCGGGACCATTGTCGTGAACTTCAAGTTTCAGGCCGCGACCATTGTGCGTGCCCCGCACTTCAACGGTATCGGCATGGCGCAAAGCATTGAGTATTAGATTTGACATCAGGCGAGAGAACGCAGTGGGACGTAAATGGGCGATGGGCTCTCCTTTAAATGAAACCGAGAAACTCTTACCCATCTCTTCAGCCTGTACGTGAAAAGGATCCAGCGTCTGTTTCACATCAATAACACTTACGGATTCACCCGTATCACCCCGTGCGAAATCAAGGTATCCCTGCAACATACCCTGCATGTCGTCCACATCACCCGACAGGGCTTCGACTTCCGCCGAACCGGGCACCAGCGCCAGTTGCAATCGAAAACGAGTCAACACTGTGCGCAAGTCATGGCTCACCCCCGCCAGCATGGCTGTACGTTGCTCCAGCGCCCGTTCGATACGGTAGCGCATTTCTAAAAACGAAACCGTGGCCTGACGAATTTCACTTGCACCACGCGGTTTGAAATCTGCCGGTACATCCTGCCCTTTACCAAACCGTTCCGCCGCTTCCGCCAACCGCTGGATCGGGCGTATTTGATTGCGCAGAAACAGGATCGCGATTGTCAGCAACACAACCGACGCGCCAACCATCCAAAGCAAAAATATATGAGTGTTCGACGCATAGGCCTGTTTGCGTGGGACGAACACGCGCAGAACACTGTCTGCCAGTCTGATGCGAATCTCGAGAAACGATGACTCCCCCACCGTGTCGATCCAGAACGGCTTATCAAGCCTAATCGCCAATTGTTGGCTCAAAGCGGTGTCGAGTATGGAGAAAAACGGTTTTGGTCTTGGGGGTGGAAAATCCTCCTGTGGCAGGATCTTCACACCCAATGCAAAGCGTTCGCGGGCGATACGCGTGATTGTTTCATACTCGGTATCCTGTGGATAGGTTCCGATCACATCAACCAGGCCGGCGATATCGCGCACCACGGCGGCGGATAGACGCGTGGTGACTGACTGCCAATGCCGTTCCATGAAAACAAAGGCAATCACGGCCTGCAAAAGCAGCATGGGTGCGATGATGATAATCAGCGAGCGCCCAAACAGCCCAGTCGGCATGCGCCGGGCCACGAAGCGGGCAATCTGGCGCCAGGTGCGCCGGGCAGTGCTGTACCGCCGAGCGCGATTGCGTGGAGCATCCGCTCCATCCGTTATTCCCGACGTAAATTGTTCAGTTTGGTCGCTCACAGCCCGATTGAGTTCTCCTACATATCGCCTATTCGATATGTAGCTTATAACCTATGCCGCGCACAGTCTGTAGCCAAGTTGGTGATGCAGGATCGATCTCGATTTTTCTGCGCAATCGGTTAATCTGAACATCAACTGTGCGTTCATTCGCCGTAGCGTCCTCGCCGATTAAGGCAATACGAGGAACAACATCACCTGCATTTTGCGAGAATAGCACCATAATTTCGCGCTCACGGTCAGTGAGTTTCACTGTTTCACCATCTTTTCTCAGTTCACGGGCGATAACGGAGAATGTGTAAGGGCCAAACAACACCTGCTCAACCATGGGGACCTCTTCCACACGCACCCGTTTGAGAATGCTGTTAATACGCAAGACCAGCTCGCGTGGGTCAAAGGGCTTTGGAAGATAGTCATCCGCTCCCGCTTCCAGCCCTTTGATACGGGCTTCGGTTTCGCCGAGCGCGGTCAGCATAAGAACCGGGACATCCATCTGTTCACGAATATCCCGGGTGAAATCCGTACCGTTTTCTCCGGGCATCATCACGTCCACAACAAGCAGGTCAAACGTCAGGCCGTTAAGCCTTCGCCGCGCTTCAAGTGCATCCTGTGCGGTGGATACCCGGAAACCTTGCTCGCTGAGATAGCGGGACAGGAGGTCCCTGATCCGGCTGTCATCATCAATAACAAGAATATGCGGCGCATCATCCTCCAGCCCCGATTGATGATCCATTAAATCGGTCACGGGTTGAGGTTCAGTATAGTGTGTATTTGCAGCTTGTGTGGGAATCATTGGGCAATTCTCCCTCTCTCACGCCACCTGTTTGAGACCTCAGGCTTAGCGTTGCTTATCCATAAGACCTTTTACAAGGTCTCGTTCTTCCGGTTCAATCATCCCGAACAGGAAATCGGCGATGCTTTCACGGTCTTTGTTTTTAAGAAGCTCAATGGCTCCCTTAATGCGCCGCGTCTGCATATGGGTCAATTCAATGGAAAGATTGCGGCCTTTTTGCGTTGGATAGAGAAGTCTTTGACGTCTGTCCTCAGGTCCGGCGATCTGCACCAGATGTCCGCTGTCTATCAGTTGACGCAATACCGGGCCCAGACTCTGCTTTGTGATGCGTAAAATTTCCAGCAATTCGGCTACAACCATGCCGGGGCGCCGGTTGACAAAATGCAGAACCCGGTGGTGGGCGCGGCCAAATCCGTATTGTTCCAGCGCGTCGTCCGCATCGGCGATAAAATCGCGATAGGCAAAGAAAAACAGCTCCACCAGCGGAAAATCCAACCCCTCATCGGATTCAGGTGGGTCCATTACAGGCTCAGACGTGTTATTCGTATGTAAAATGGTGCCAGACATGGCGCAGTATTCAATCCAATACTCAAATTTAGGTCAGGACGGTTGACATATTTTTCTGACCATCCATAATCGAATGGTATTTTGATAGAACCGGATACGTCCGGTTACAACCGCAAAAAGAGGTGTGTCATGGCTGGCGTCCCATTTGATCAACTGGATGGGGACATCTGGTATAATGGTGAATTCGTTAAATGGGGCGATGCGCAGGTGCATGTGCTGACCCACGGCCTGCACTACGCCAGTTCGGTGTTCGAAGGGGAACGCGCCTATGGCGGCGAGATTTTCAAGCTCACGGAACACACCGAACGCCTTCATCTGTCCGCCGACCTTTTGGGTTTTGAAATTCCCTGGACTGTTGAGCAGATCGATCAGGCCTGCCGCGAAACACTGGAACGTCAGGGCCTGACAAACGCCTATATCCGCCCGGTTGCCTGGCGCGGCAGTGAGATGATGGGGGTTTCAGCTCAACAAAACAAAATCAACCTCGCGATTGCCTGTTGGGACTGGCCTTCCTATTTCGACCCGGCAGAAAAGATGAAAGGCATCCGCCTTGATATTGCCGAGTGGAAACGCCCGGACCCGGCGACAATTCCCTGCAAAGCCAAAGCCGCCGGTCTGTATATGATCTGCACCCTGTCCAAACACGCAGCCGAAGCCAAAGGTTATGCCGACGCGCTGATGTTCGATTATCGCGGGCGCATCGCCGAATGCACCGGCGCCAACGTCTTTTACACCAAAGACAATATCATCCACACCCCGACACCCGATTGTTTCCTTGACGGCATTACCCGCCAGACGGTCATCAAACTGGCTAAAAAACGCCAGTTTGAGGTAATCGAGCGCGCCATCATGCCGGAAGAAATGGCGGATTTCGAAGAATGCTTCATCACCGGGTCCGCCGCCGAAGTAACCCCCGTATCAGAAATCGGCCCCTATAATTTCACACCTGGCAACATCAGCAAACTGATGGTTGAAGATTACGACAAAGAGGTGAATCCTTCGTAGGAGGATATATTCTCCACCCCGCCTTCGTTTGTCATCCCCGCGAAGGCGAGGACCCAAATCCGTTTTGGAAGAAAAGTCGCTGGTTGTGTGGGAATTCAGACCAAACTTCGTCTAAATATTACCGTTCCTTCCTGCTGATGTTTGGATCCCCGCCTGGCGCGGGGATGACAACGTGTGTGCGACTATTCCAGCGCAACCAGTTTTGCTTCAATCCATTTTTGCAAACTTGAAGCTTTCTCAAAATTAAAAGCCATATGGGTCGGGTCAAATATTTCCAAACAAAGTTCCACATGCACCAGAGCTTGCTGCAAATGGCCGCTTACATTGTCCAAATCCAATTCAGCCATACTCTCATAAGCAATTGCAATATTCTCCTGCGTCATAGCCCAGTCAACAGGATGGTCGGCGCGTGTGCGAACCTCAAGTGCGGATTCATAGGCAGAAACAGAACGGCCAAGAAGCGCAACACCCTCTTCACCCCCAAGATGCTCCCCCAGACTACGAAGCGCAACCGCGAGGTTGTTCTGCGTCGCAGCCCAGTCAACAGGATGGTCGGCGCGTGTACGAACCTCAAGCGCGGCTTCATAGGCGGAAACCGAACGGCCAAGAAGCGCAACACCCTCTTCACCCCCAAGACGTTTCCCCTGACTATAAAGCGCAACCGCGAGGTTGTTCTGCGTCATGGCCCAGTCAACCGGATGGTCGGCGCGTGTGCGAACCTCAAGTGCGGATTCATAGGCAGAAACAGAACGGCCAAGAAGCGCAACACCTTCTTCACCCCCAAGATGCTCCCCCTGACTACGAAGCGCAACCGCGAGGTTGTTCTGCGTCATAGCCCATTGAACCGGATGGTCGGCGCGTGTGCGAACCTCAAGCGCGGCTTCATAGGCGGAAACCGAACGGCCAAGAAGCGCAACACCCTCTTCACCCCCAAGACGTTTCCCCTGACTATAAAGCGCAACCGCGAGGTTGTTCTGCGTCATGGCCCAGTCAACCGGATGGTCGGCGCGTGTGCGAACCTCAAGTGCGGCTTCATAGGCGGAAATTGCGAAGGCAAGGCTTTTGCCACCGTAGCGCAGGCCATGATCATAAAATTCAATGCCAGTGTTATGTCGCCTTTTGGCGAATTCATCGATGTCAAAAGGCTTCACCATCTCCGCACCACGCTGAAACTGTTCCGCAGCCAATTCCGCGTCCCCTTCCAGCAGATGGCTCTTGCCTTTCAGGTCAAGCAGGTCTGCGGCCTTTATGGCGCTGACGAGCGCATGGTCGCGGACTTCTATTTCAATGGCATCATCCAGCCGGGCACGGGCTTCTTCAAAATCACCCCGCCCAATCGCCTCTTCCGCCGCCGCCCGGACATTGGTGGTTCGCTCATTACCGCTTGGCAGTTCCGCCATGTCTGATTTGAGTTTTTTATAATCCTTCGCCTTTTCTTTCAAAAAGGCCGTACGGGCAGCAGGCGGCTGATCCGGGTTTTCAATGCCGAAACGCTGTGCCAGATTTTCCAGAAGGTCATTTGGCAGGCCGGTATCCGGTGGGGCGTCGGGTTTTGGCTCAGAAGGCGGTTTGCGGCAGGCGTCGATTTCTTCCCACGGAATATTCAAATTATCAATGATCGGATCAATGGTAGACGCTCTCGGGTTGGCGACTTTGCCATTTTCCAACTCCGAAATCCGTACACGTTTGGTCTCATCCTGAAACACCTCAACAGCCAAATCCTTGGCATTGAGGCCCTGTGCGGTTCGATATGACTTAATTAGAGCGCCTACGCAAGTTCCAAAATTCAAATCCGTACACTTTCCGTAACAGTGGCGGACAGATCCGGACCCGAAGCCGTAACAAGCGATTGGCGGACAATATCCCTCTTCAACTAATTTAGGCCAGCAAGCTCGCGAATATCAACACCCACCGGCCGGTGATCAACTCAAACTCAAGAAGTGGATCACCAAAATGATCAATATATCCCACGCACTCATCTACGCGAGTCTCTCCGCCAGCTATGCAGGCACCTGTATTGGCCTCGATAAAACCTGGGTCGGGGCTCTCACCGCCGTGCTATACTTGCTGTTGGCGTTCGACGCCTGGCGCAATCATTAGGGTTGGGTACCACACCCACACCGTTGTCATCCCCGCGCAGGCGGGGACCCAAGGATGCTTTGGAATGAACAGCGCTGTTTGGGAGGAGATAAGTGGGAATATCTGCCAAACTTGTCTCTCTCTTTCACGATGAAAAATGGGTCCCCGCCTGCGCGGGGATGACATTATTGCGAAACGCTGGCCTTGCACCTGTAAAACCTCAATCAACCCTTGCACTTTTACCCTCACACGCCTAGTTTCCCGCGCGTTCGCGGATGACCAAATTCCGCCCAAAACCCTTATGGAGAATAGTCCCATGGCATTCCTTGCCGACATCCTTTCGCGTGTTCAGCCCTCTGCAACGATTGCCGTTGCGCAGAAATCGCGGGAACTGAAAGCACAGGGTATGGACGTGATCGGCCTTGGGGCAGGGGAGCCGGATTTCGATACGCCGGATAATATCAAACAGGCGGCAAAAGATGCGATTGACCGTGGCGAGACGAAATATACGGCGGTTGCCGGAATCGTGGAACTGCGCGAAGCAATCTGCCGCAAGTTCGAGCGCGAAAACGGCCTGAAATATGAGCCAAATCAGATTATCGCCGGAACCGGCGGCAAGCAGATCCTGTTCAATGCTTTTATGGCAACTTTGAACCCCGGCGACGAAGTGATTATCCCGCGCCCCTATTGGGTGAGCTATCCTGAAATGGTGGCGCTGTGCGGCGGTGGAAGTGTCTACGTCGACACGACAACCGAAAGCGAATTCAAGGTTACGGCGGAAGCATTGGAAGCGGCGATCACGCCGAAAACCAAATGGTTTCTGTTCAACTCCCCGTCCAACCCGTCCGGTGCTGCCTATTCCCGTGATGAGATCAAGGCGTTGACCGATGTGCTCATGCGCCACCCCCACGTGTGGGTGTTGACCGACGATATGTACGAGCATCTTGTCTATGGTGAATTTGAATTCACCACACCGGCGCAGGTGGAGCCCGGCCTTTATGACCGCACGCTCACCATGAACGGCGTCTCGAAAGCCTATTCCATGACTGGCTGGCGGCTGGGTTATGCCGGTGGTCCGCTGGAACTGATCAAGGCGATTGACATGATCCAGGGGCAACAAACTTCCGGCACCTGTTCGGTCACCCAATGGGCGGCGGTGGAAGCGCTGAACGGGCCGCAGGAATTCCTGGAAGAGCGCCGCAAGGTTTTTGAAGAACGTCGCGACCTTGTCGTTTCCATGCTCAATCAGGCCAATGGCATCCATTGCCCCAAGCCCGATGGCGCGTTCTACGTTTTCCCCTCGTGTAAAGACCTGATGGGCAAGACAACAGAGAGCGGCAAGGTTCTGGAAACCGATGAAGATTTTGTCACCGCCCTGCTGGAACAGGAAGGCGTTGCCGTCGTCCACGGCTCAGCCTTCGGCCTCGGCCCCAACTTCCGCATCTCCTATGCCACGGATACGGAATCGCTAAAATCAGCCTGCGAGCGTATCCAGCGGTTCTGTGGAAGCTTGACGTAGGGCTACCAATTCAGCGGCAATTCGCTAGTGTTCCCCAATCCATTGAGGGCCCATGATTTGGGAGTTTGGGAAACACATGTCACTTGAACATTTCATGGCGGAGGTGCAGCGCATCTTCGCCACCGGACAAGCAACCGAACATTCCTACCGTGCTGCGCTGGGCGAGCTTTTCGATAGCGTCGATCGCGGCAATGTCGTGAGCCTCAATGAGCCGACGCAGGGGCGTAGCGGTCGGCCCGATTTCGTGTTCCTGCGCAATCTCATCGGTGGCGAGCAGGTGACTGTTGGTCATTGTGAGGCCAAGGATATCGGCCTCGATATTACAAAGCGCGGCCTGAAAGACGCCAACAAAAACCAGTTGGAACGGTATCGAAAAGGCCTGCCCAACCTGATTTACACCAATTGCACGGATTGGGCTTTTTACAAGAATGGTGAATTGATACGCGAAATAAAAATCGCGGATTTTGTCATGGGCATTCAGCCCTTGCCGGAAAATTATGAGGCTTTGTGGAACCAGCTTAAGGATTTTGCGGCCGAGCAGTTACAAACCATCACGTCAGCACAGAAGCTGGCGGAAATGATGGCGGGTAAGGCGGCCATCACAAAGGATGTCCTGTTCAACGCGCTGCAACAGGACGAAAATCTGGAAAGCGAACTGGCGGGGCAATATCAGGCTTTCAAAGACCAGTTGATTCATGATCTTGAGATTGATGAGTTCTCGGATATTTATGCGGAGACCGTGGCCTATGGCATGTTTGCCGCCCGCTTGCATGATCAGAACCTGCCAACATTTTCGCGCGAGGAAGCGTTGAACCTGTTGCCGAAATCCAACCCGTTTTTGCGCAACCTGTTCAGTTTTGTGGCGGGGCCCAATCTGGAAGAAAGTATCCGCCGCACGATTGATGAACTGGCGGAGATTTTCCGCCATACTGATCTGGCGAAATTGTTTGAAAATTTCGGATCGTTCACCCAGCGTAACGATCCGTTCATCCATTTTTACGAGACGTTTCTGGCGGAATATAACCCGAAAAAACGCAAAGCACGGGGCGTCTGGTATACGCCGGAACCGGTGGTCAATTTCATCGTCCGTGCGGTCGATGACGTATTGAAGGATGAGTTTGGCCTGAAGGACGGATTAGCGGATACGTCAAAGGTGTCCGTGGACTGGGATACCGGATTTGAGAAGAACGGAAAACCCGTCATTGAAAAACGTCAGGTCCACCGGGTGCAAATTTTAGACCCCGCAGCGGGCACCGGCACATTTTTGGCGGAAGTCATCAAGCAGATTGCGCCGCGTATCAAACAGGTGGGCGGTTCGGTCTGGAACCGGTATGTGGAAAACGAGCCAATCCCCCGCCTGCACGGGTTTGAATTGCTGATGGCGAGCTATGCCATGTGCCACATGAAGCTCGACATGATGCTGTCGGAGATGGATTACAAGCCGACAAAAGACGCCCCGCGCCTCAACGTTTACCTCACCAACTCACTGGAAGAAGGGGAGCGCGAACCCAAAGACCTGTTCATGGCCCGCTGGCTTTCAGACGAGGCGCAAAAGGCCAATGAAGTGAAAAACAACACGCCCATCATGTGCGTGATCGGCAATCCGCCTTATTCTGTGAGTAGTCTGAATAAATCGCCTTGGATACTGAATTTATTGGAAGATTACAAAAAAGGTTTAAACGAAAAGAAAATCAATATTGATGATGACTATATAAAATTTATCCGTCTTGCTCAATATTTCGTGGAAAAAAACGGGTCTGGTGTAGTTGGTTTTGTCACAAATCACTCTTACATTGATGGCATTACACATAGAGCGTTGCGAAGCAGCATTTTGTCATGTTTTGACAAAATTTACGTTCTTGATCTTCACGGTAGCTCAAAAAAGAAAGAAGTTACACCGGATGGCGATGCAGATTACAACATATTTGATATCACTGTGGGGGTTGCGATAGTTGTACTTGTTAAATTGGGTGATCAAGCAAGCGAACCCATCGTTAGAAGTAGACACGAGTTTGGAACAAGGAATGCAAAAAACCGCTCTTTATGGGATGGTAAGCTAAACGATGGAAAATTTGAAAAACTCACTCTTAGAGCTCCATATTACTTTTTTTGTGAGAAAAGCTTTCATGGTATCGAGGAATATGAAAACGGATTTTCAGTCAATCAGTTCTTTTCAATATCTGGTTCGGGGATCAAAAATGAGAGGGATAAGATTTGCATCCAGCACACTAGAGCGGAAATCGAGAGTATTGTTACTGATTTCAGAACATTACCTGAAGAGTCCATTCGGGCATCTTATTCACTACAAAAAGATAGCAGAGACTGGACGATAGCTGGGGCTACTGCTGACGTAAGTAACTCTGACGGGGAATTTACAGAAGTTTTATATCGCCCATTTGATAGTCGTCATACTTATTATTCTGGAAAGAGCCGAGGGTTTTCCGGTACGCCGGGAGGTAAGCGGATGGCTCAAATGACACACAGAAATTTGGCTCTACTGAGCTGTAGGCAACAAAGTACTTTCAGATTTCAACATGTGCTTGTCACAGATAAATTGTCCGATATTTGTTCGTTGTCATCACAAACAAAAGAAACCGGATATGTTTTCCCTCTCTACCTCTACCCCGACACCTCTGCCGAACAATCAGACGCCCTCGCGCCTACGGAGCGCACCGTCAATATGGACCCGGAAATCCGGCGGCGGATTGAGGTGGCGGCTATGGGTGTTGCCTCCCCCTTGAGGGGAGGCGGGAGAAGCGAAGCTGATCCTGGTGGGGGTAATGGCAATAAGCGCGAAGCTGTTGTTCCCGCTGGTACGCCTTCACCCCCACCCGAAACAGGCGGGCCTGTTTCGACCTCCCCTCAAGGGGGAGGTGACGCCATTCCTGAACCCTCGCGTGATGCCGATGGCCGTCCCAATGAAGTGGCGATTTTCGATTACATCTATGGTGTGCTGCATTGCCCGGAATATCGGGAAACCTATACAGAATTTCTCAAGATCGATTTTCCGCGCATTCCCTATCCACCGTCACCGGATGTATTTTGGGACGTATGCGCGAAAGGCACGTCGTTGCGCAAATTGCATCTGATGGAAGAGGATGCCATCGGCGAAACGCCCTATCCGTTTGAAGGGGAGGTGGTTGATGGGGAAGATAACATCGTTGTTAAACCGCAGTTCGCTGACGGCAATGTGAACATCAACAAAGGGCAGTATTTTGCCAATGTTCCAGAAACTGCATGGAGTTTTTTCATTGGCGGTTACCAGCCCGCGCAAAAATGGCTGAAGGATCGCAAAGGGCGTGAATTGTCTTTTGACGATATCCGCCATTACCAGAAAATCATCAAAATCCTGACTGAAACCGACAGAATCATGAAGACGATTACGTTCCCATTACCGAAGTGAGAAAAAAGGGTGGAGGCCGAACCTGAGGGAAGTTCGACCTCCGGGGGCGGCTGCCTGCGACAGAAGCACACCCCAAACTTTTTTTCCGAATCATAATATGACCCGGTCAATGCTCTTGAAATTCAGAGCATTCACAACAAATTCTTTTACGTCATAGGGCCCCAAACGCAAACCGAACTGAAAGCAACCTGCCTTGAAATTAATAGCCTAATTTGAACTCAATTGCGAGTGCATCGAAATCAAATTGTTGCAGTTTCGTTCGTAAGAATCTCTAAACCCGCTTAAGAAAAAAATAAAGAGGAAAATTCAAAAAATTTCGGATATCGCAAACAAATTACTAAGCCTGTCAAAAAAAAGCCGGACACAAAGGTCCGGCTAAAGATTGGACGCCATTCCCGGGAGGAGGAGGTTGGCGTCTATGGATAGATGCTGGTTGGGAGGAGGGAGACCAGATCATCTGTCCCAACCCATATGGTCTCCTCAACGGGGATTTTCAATGGGGTGGTGCGCATAGGAGCTATGCACGGTTTGCATAGCTCGCAATTTGGTGCCGGATGTCAGAATTTCCAGTTTTTCGCCTGTTCAAGCAGGAAATCCCTAAAGGCTCCTAATCGGGCCGAATTTCGCAATTCGGCGGAATAGGCGAAATAGGTATCAAAACTCGGTACATCGGTTTCGGTCATAACAGGTACAAGTCCAGTGTCTTCATCAACTGAATAATCTGGCAATAGGGCAATACCGGCTCCGCGCTGAACTGCGCGTTTCATCGCCAGAATGGAATTGATTTTTAACACCGGTTTACGGCTTCTCCCGGGGGGCATGCCTGCGGTCAGCATCCAGTTGACGTCTGATAAATAACTCGGCGTTCCTTCTCCCCAAACGATCAACCTGTGGTCGTTCAGATCGTCAACGGTTTTGGGTGCGCCAAACCGTTTTATGTAATCTTCGTTCGCAAACACATGAAAATGCACAGTAAACAATCGCCTCTGAATCAAATCCGGCTGTTGTGGCTGCCGAAGGCGAATGGCGCAATCGGCTTGTCGCATGCCCAGATCAAGCTCATGGTTGTCGAGCATCAGCTCAACCTGGATGTCTGGATAAAGGTCGATGAATTCATGCATCCGGATGGCGAGCCAAGCGGAACCCAGCCCAACAGTCGTTGTAACGCGCAAAGTGCCTTTGGGCGTTCCGCGAAAATCGCTCAACTGGCCAGCGACGGCCTCCAGTTTACCGGTCACCTCTTCGGTCGCGCTGAACAGGATTTCCCCCTGTTCGGTCAGGATAAGTCCGCGCGCATGGCGGTGAAAAAGGGGAACGCCGACCTCCAATTCGAGCGCTGAGATCTGGCGGCTAATAGCAGATTGGCTGAGGTTCAAAGTTTCCGAGGCATGGGTAAAACTACCGGCATTGGCGACTTTGTAGAATATGCGCAGTTTGTCCCAGTCCATAGGCATAGGAAGTTCCAAAGTCTGTCGGGATTCGAATTTCGCAGACTTTGGGGCCTTCGTATCGCAGTGGCAAGGTGTTGAGGTCTAAACAGATGACACTTCAAACGGTTTATTTACCGCTGGCCTAGAGCAACATCCACTCACATGCGTTCGCGTTAATTACTCTATCCGTTTGTTTTAACGCACTTTCTTGTCGCTCTGATGATTCCATCAGAACGGAAAGGGCTCTAGCTAGCGAAGTTTGGCACTGCCAAAGACTTTTCGAAAAGGACGGCAGTAAATGTAGACATTTGCATAGTCTTTGATATTTAACCCGGCGGGCAACTTATAGGATTGCGTGCCTTTTACAGCTTGCAATTTTCCGATGCGTTTGGATGGCTTGCCATTTCCAATGTAGACCCAAAGGCTTGGGCCGCGTTTTGTTGTGAAGTTTTTAGACAGGACGATTGTTTGAGTGCTGCCAGATTTTACGACACTCACGCTGCCAGCGGTGTTGACTGATCCGCTACCCTTAAACGTTCCACTTTTAACTGTGCTTGCGGCGGTTGCAGGCACGACGGATAGCGCCATTAGTCCTGAAATTAGTGCTGCTCCGATGGTTTTATTGAACGACATTGCATTTCTCCTGGTTCGAGCCTCTAACGAGATGTCAGAACTATAAACTAGGAAATTGTCCAATCGGTTTGAAAACACCAAAGTTCAAGCTTTGTTGCGAGGTATTTTACTCTGCGGCTTCAGCGGCGCTTTCCATTTCCGCGATGTGTTTTTCGGCTTCCAGTGCCGCCATGCATCCCATGCCAGCGGCTGTTACCGCCTGGCGGTAGATGTCGTCTGTCACGTCGCCTGCCGCGTAAACGCCGGGAATTTCGGTGGCAGTTGAATCGGGCGCTGTCCACAAATAACCGGATGGTTTCAGCTTGAGTTGTTCCTTGAACAATTCGGTTGCTGGTGCGTGGCCGATGGCGATGAATATGCCGTCTACCGCCATTTCTGACACTTCGCCCGTATTGCGGTTTTTGATCATTGCGCTTTCTGCTGAAGGCATCATGCCTTCGGTGTTGCCCTTGATCTCAACCAGTTCACTGTCCCAAAGAATCTCAACGTTTTCCTTCTTGAACAAACGATCCTGCAGAATACGTTCGGAGCGGAATTCATCGCGGCGGTGGATGACGGTGACTTTGGAGGCCAAGCCTGACAGGTAAAGCGCTTCCTCAACAGCCGTATTGCCGCCGCCAACGACGATGACGTGTTTGTTGCGGTAGAAAAACCCGTCGCAGGTGGCGCAGGCGGATACGCCGAACCCCATGAACGTCTGTTCTGATTCAAGGCCGAGCCATTTAGCCTGCGCGCCCGTGCAAATAATAACACTGTCGGCGGTGAATGTATCACCGGATTCCGCTTCAAAGCGGAAAGGCCGTGCGCTGAGCTCTGCTTTGGTAATTGAATCATTGATGACCGTGGTGCCCACATTCTTGGCCTGTTCCAGCATTTGTTCCATCATCCATGGACCCTGAACCGCCTCTGCGTAACCTGGATAATTTTCCACTTCTGTGGTGATCGTGAGTTGGCCGCCCTGTTGCATCCCCGCCACCAATATAGGCTCCATCATGCCGCGTGCAGCATAAATGGCGGCGGTATAGCCGGCGGGGCCGGAACCGATGATCAGAACTTTCGTGTGATGATTTGCCATGTGGAATGCCTTGTAACGAATTTTGTATTATTTAGGTGCGACCACCCCTGTGTCACA
The DNA here is from genome assembly GCA_951813045.1 of uncultured Rhizobiaceae bacterium. Lineage (GTDB taxonomy): Bacteria > Pseudomonadota > Alphaproteobacteria > Rhizobiales > Rhizobiaceae > Pseudahrensia. Next base: position 2,687,396 of record CATOTF010000002.1, on the reverse strand, counting down.
AGGGGGTAGCGGGGGATTCGCAACGTTCATCCCCGAATTTGAGAACAATGTTGTGTGAGCCATTCACCCATCTTGGGATGTTCGATATCGTTTGAGGATTTCTGCAGCAATCTGCGGGGTGGCGTCGAACGGTTTCGCTTCGGTACGGGCGAAGCCCTTTGATATATCTTCTATCAGCCCTTGGTCTTCTAATTTATCCAGAAACCCTCGTAATTTCTCGTGCAGTCCTGTGGGTCGATAAACATGAACAGGTTTGCCCGCTGCCAGTGCTTCCGATACCATATTGTGACTATCCCCGGTGATAATGAACCTGTCGCTACAAGCCAGAATTTCCACATAGGGGTTAAGGTCCTTCTCGTCGTAAATCCAATGCCGTCGATGTTTCAGGCTCATCAAAACAGCTTCGCGGAGCTTTTGTGGCGTTCTTCTTGACGCGGTAATCAACACGCTTATGCCTGATGGGATCGCAGCTAAATACCCGCAAAATTCGTCAATCAATCGTTCATCCCAGGTGACCGAAGCGGAATTGCCACCAAGTATAAGCCCCGCAATTGGGCCGCTAAAATCACAAAATCGCTCGGACCCGGAATGTGCCGCGGCGCCTAACCGTTCAGGCGAAATGTTGTGAGGCGAGGTTTGCGTAGAATACACATTGTCTCCCGACAATTGGTCATGGGTCGGTGCCCATATAAAGTCGATATGGCCGTAATTGTAACGGGGGTCTTTTAGAAAGACCAAAAAGGGCGGATTGGTCGCCCGACGGCGGAGGGCTTGGAAATAAGGCACCGTGCGGCGACCGGACGCGATGACTAAATCGACCTGCTCCGTACGCGTTAGCACGGTCTGTAATTCCTGATTTGGCAAAGGCATGTTTTTGAATGGCAAGCCACCCAATTTACCGGGTTGAACTATGTATTCTTGAATGTTGTCTTCATCGGTCAGTGCATATGCAACGCCGCGGCACTGAATAAGATCACCCATCTTTCCATCGGTCAGGATGAGAATTTTGAGCGTCACCGGTATTAGATCTTTGGAATATCGGCAGCCGCAGGAACGCCATACCCGCGAATAACTGCTGGGCGCTCGGCGACCGTGTTGTACCAGCGCTTTACGTTGACGAATTCGTTCAAATCGACCTTTTGGAATTCAAACCGCGACGCCCAGGGCCAAACGGCCATGTCGACGATGGAATATTCGTCTGCGATAAAATCACGTCCATCCAGCTGTCTTTCCAGTACACCGTAGAGGCGGGCAACTTCGGTGGCATAGCGTTCTTCGGCATATTCAGATTTACCGGGGTTAAAATGGAGAAAGTGGTGCGCTTGCCCCAACATCGGGCCGAAACCGCCCATTTGCCAATTCAACCATTCAAGGGTCTGCCAATGGAGGTGCGGGTCTTGCGGTAGGAATTTCCCGCATTTTGTTGCCAGATAATAGAGAATAGTGCCGGATTCCATCAAAGAAACTCCGGTTTCCTGATCAACAATGGCAGGAATCTTATTATTGGGCGAAATTTTCAAAAAGTCGGCGCTGTATTGCTCGCCTTTTTGAATGTTGATGGGATGGATTTTGTAATCAATTCCCATTTCTTCAAGCGCAATAGACACTTTGCGACCATTGGGGGTGCCAAATGTATAAAGATCAATCATCGCCCAGTTTCCATTGATATTAGACTCCAGGTTAAGACCCGAAGGCTTCGGCCCTAAATATATTGAACTTTCAATATTTCATAGGCGCGTGCGCCGCCCGGCGCTGCGACTTCTACACTATCGCCCTCTTCCTTGCCGATCAGGGCCCGTGAAATGGGGGAAGAGATGGAGATTTTACCGGCAGACACATCAGCTTCCTGATCGCCGACGATCTGATAATGCTTTTCTTCATCGGTTTCTTCATCGGCAAGGCGCACGGTGGCGCCGAACTTGATGGTGTCGCCAGACATTTTTGAAATATCGATAACTTCGGCACGGGCGATTACATCTTCCAGTTCCATGATCCGGCCTTCGTTGTGACTTTGCTGCTCTTTAGCGGCATGATATTCCGCATTTTCCGACAGGTCGCCATGTTCGCGCGCTTCCGAGATGGCGCTCACGATCCGGTGGCGATCCTCTGACGTGCGGCGTTTTAATTCTTCTTCCAGAGCGGTAAAGCCCCCCTGGGTCATGGGAACCTTTTCCATTATGGCTCCTCCTTCATTTAACAATATTTGTCATATGCGGCTTTTGCCACATATCTAGGTTTACAATGTTCGGTTGGGTGGGCGGTGTATTTACTACGCAGACCCCGCCTACTTCTGTCTATAGTATATGTGTCGTGGATTCATAGCGTCAAGCGCCAATATCCAGGGTTTATAGGCTATTGCCCGGTCAGTCGATTGAATTTTTCCAGTGAAATATTTGAACCGCAGGCAATGATTCCAACACTTTTACCCACAAGCTGATTTTTAAGTGGCCCAATAACGGCAGCCGTTGTTGCTGAGCAGGCCGGTTCCGCGACCAACTTCATTGTGCCGTAAAGCAACCGCATGGCGTTCCGCATTTCATCATCGTGTAGCCGTGCGATTTCGCTCACGTTGGATTTTGTGATGGCGAATGAACCGGGAAGAGCCATTGGTGCGCCGAGTGAATCGGCGATCGTATCAACTTTGTCCAGATGCACCGCTTCCCCCTCGTTAAAACTGCGCCACATGCTGTCGGCACCAAAAGGTTCTACCCCGATGATTTCACAATCCGGGTTGACCGCTTTTACGGCGGTCGACATGCCGGAAATCAACCCTCCGCCGCCAATGGGGATAACAACGACATCAAGGTCAGGTGCTGCCTCCATAAGCTCCAGACCACAGGTCGCAGCGCCCAGGGTCATATGCTGGCTTTCAAATGGGTGCAACATGGTTCGACCTTCTTCACGAACCAACCTTTCGACTTCGGCGAAGGCCGCACCTACATCGTCAACTAATACAACTTCAGCTCCTAATGCTTGACACCCTGCAACACGAATATTGTCGGCGGACTTTGGCATGACGACCTTTGCAGATAGCCCGGCTTTTTTCGCACCCCATGAAGTTGCGAGCGCATGATTGCCTGCAGAAACGGCCGTAACACCGGCATTGCGCTGTTGTTCATCAAGGGCATCAATGGCCAACAAAACACCCCGCGATTTGAAAGAACCCGCCTGTTGAAACGCTTCCATCTTCATATGAACGGTCGCCCCATCCGGCCAATGGGGTGTAATCCGGTCAGAGTTCAGGGTTATCGTCGGTGTAACAACAATCTGCCCTTTCAGGCGCTCGGACGCTGAACGAATTTCGGCAAGTGAAGGGGCAGTGAACATGGATATTCCAAATATACGGTGTGGGCATTGATAACCGGGTATTGCACCATCTTGCAGGAGGTATTGAGGACTTCAACTATAATCTACCGTTTGATGGTAGATTGTGTTGCGAGGAGGTGATTTGAAGGCTCGTCTCCCATTGTGGCGCAACTGGTTCACCTCTAACTTGGGAATCATGAAATATCGGAATTAAGTGGGAGATAATATGCCCTGGTTGCCAAGTTTGAAAACAGATACCCCTGAAGAAGGGTTTGACCTCGCACTGAAATTATCGCGCATGGGTGTTAAGAAGACCCAGCCCGATGACGATGTACGCGCAGAATTGCGCGCAGTCTATGAAAAGGATGCCGATAGTCTGATCGCATCCTCACAGGTTGTCGCCACCAATTTTCAAACGGTGGCCGCCGCTAATAATTACTGGAAATAGCTGATTGGAACGGTAGTGGTTTACGCCGCCGTTTCGAAATAATCCTGCAACGGGCGCACATTGATGTCCCTATTTTTCATCGCTTCGATTGCGTCGGCGGCAGCAATACTGCCTGCAATGGTGGTGTAATAGGGAACTTTATTCATCAGTGCGGCTTGTCTTAAGGAGCGCGAGTCACTGCGCGCCTTTTGGCCTTCAGTCGTGTTGAAAATCAGGTCCACCTGCCGGTTGCGGATGGCATCTTCAATGTGCGGGCGACCTTCAAGTACCTTGTTTATACGTTCGCAAGTCACGCCGTGCTCAGCCAGATAACGCTGGGTGCCACCGGTCGCCAGAATGGTAAAGCCCAGTGCTTCAAGCTTTAGGGCAGCTGGTAAAATACGCTCTTTATCGTCACCTTTCACCGAGATGAAAGCCACGCCTTCTCTTGGCAGGTCATTTGACGCGCCGAGCTGTGCCTTGGCGAAAGCCATAGCGTAATCCCAGTCCAGCCCCATGACTTCGCCGGTAGACCGCATTTCCGGGCCAAGCAGTGTGTCGACGCCGGGGAAACGGGCAAATGGAAAGACTGCTTCCTTAACGGCGATATGGTCCAGTTTCCTACTGTCGGGGCGGGTCGGCAGCAGGGCATCCAGTTTCTCACCGGCCATTATGCGCGCGGCAATTCTTGCAATTGCAACCCCGATGGTCTTGGCGACAAATGGCACAGTGCGCGAGGCGCGTGGGTTTACTTCGAGCACGTAAATCGTGCCGTCCTTGATGGCGTATTGAACATTCATCAAGCCGACCACACCTAGCTCCAGCGCCATGGCGGATGTCTGGCGTTCCAGCTCGTCCAGCATTGCATCGTCGAGCGAATGAGTGGGCAGGGAACAGGCGGAATCACCGGAGTGAATGCCAGCTTCTTCGATGTGCTCCATAATGCCACAAACGAATGTGTCCTCGCCGTCGCTCAGGCAATCAACATCGACTTCAATTGCGTTGGTCAGATAACTGTCGATCAGCACAGGTGTATCACCGGAGACAACTACGGCTTCCTTGATATAGCGTTCAAATTGCGCGTCATCACGGACAATTTCCATGGCGCGACCACCCAGCACATAAGACGGGCGGATGACGACCGGATAACCAACTTCCTTGACGATTTCGCGGGATTGTACGACGGAACGGGCAATGCCGTTGATAGGCTGTTTGAGGTCGAGATCGTTCAGGAATTTCTGGAACCGGTCGCGATCTTCGGCAAGGTCAATCTTGTCTGGCGACGTTCCCAGTATCGGTACCCCCGCTTCTTCCAGACGGTTGGCGAGGCCCAAAGGTGTCTGCCCGCCGAATTGCACGATCACACCTTTGAACGTGCCTTTGGCCTGTTCTGCGCGGATAATTTCCAACACGTCTTCAGCAGTCAACGGTTCGAAATACAGCCGGTCGGAGGTGTCGTAATCGGTTGAGACGGTTTCCGGATTGCAGTTGACCATGATGCTTTCATAACCGGCATCCGCCAGCGCGAAAGCAGCGTGGCAACAGCAATAATCAAACTCGATGCCTTGTCCGATACGGTTTGGCCCGCCGCCAAGGATCATGACTTTTTTAGCATCGGAAATGCCAGCCTCATTGCGCAGACTGCCCGCGAATGGCGTTTCGTATGTCGAATACATATAGGCCGTGGGGGAGGCGAATTCGGCCGCACATGTGTCGATCCGTTTGAACACGGGGTGCACATTATGTTTGGCGCGGGCGGCGGCTACGTCCAGTTCTTTTGCATCGGTCAATTTCGCCAAACGGGCATCGGAAAAGCCCATGGCTTTCAGCGCGCGCAGGTTTTCAGCATCGTCAGGTATCCCGTAAGCGGTAACCCGCGCTTCCATGTCGATGATGTCCTGCATCTGCTCCAGGAACCACGGGTCGATGCGACAATAAGTGTGAATTTCTTCAAGGCTCGTGCCGACCCGCATGGCCTGCGCCACTTTCAACAGGCGGTCGGGCTTCGGTGTGCCAAGCGCGGCGCGGATGGCATTGCGGTTTTCCCGCGCGCCTTTTTCTGTGTCTTCCGCGTCCGTGTCGAAACCATCAATCCAGATTTCATCGAGGCCGTCCAATCCTGTTTCCAACCCGCGCAGGGCCTTCTGGAAACTTTCGCCAAACGACCGGCCAATCGCCATGACCTCGCCGACGGATTTCATCGATGTTGTCAGCGTGTCGGAAGCCGCTCCGAATTTTTCAAACGCAAAGCGTGGAATTTTGGTGACGACATAATCGATGCTCGGTTCAAACGATGCAGGCGTCGCGCCGCCGGTGATGTCGTTCTCCAACTCGTCCAGCGTATAGCCGACTGCGAGACGCGCCGCGACTTTGGCAATCGGGAAGCCGGTGGCTTTTGATGCCAGCGCGGAGGAGCGGGAAACGCGCGGGTTCATCTCGATCACCACTAAGCGACCGTCCGCCGGGTTGACCGCGAATTGCACGTTCGAGCCGCCGGTCTCGACGCCGATTTCGCGCAGCACCGCGATGCTGGCGTTCCGCATGATCTGATATTCTTTATCGGTCAGCGTCAGGGCAGGGGCGACGGTGATTGAATCCCCCGTGTGCACACCCATGGGGTCGACGTTTTCGATGGAGCAGACGATGATGCAATTGTCGGCGCGGTCGCGTACAACTTCCATCTCGTATTCTTTCCAACCGAGCACCGATTCTTCCACCAGCACTTCATTGGTGGGGGAAGCTTCAACGCCGGACATGACGATTTCGTAAAGCTCATCCAGCGTATAGGCGATGCCGCCGCCCTGCCCGCCCATGGTGAAAGACGGGCGAATGATCGCCGGAAGTCCGGTTGTTTGATAGGCCGTCAGCGCTTGCATTTGCGCGGTGAGGCGATGCTTTTCGCGGCGGAACTGTTCGCCATCATCCCAGCTTTTTTGCAAGGTGTCGCGATTGCCGCCCGTCGCGAAATGGACTTTCTCTTCCTCGGCAAATTCTTTCTTGAGTTCGCTCGTATTGACGAACGCGGAGGCAGGCGTTGCCAGCCCGATCTTATCCATCGCGGTTCTGAAAAGATCACGGTCTTCGGCCTTGTCGATGGCTGCGGCATCCGCGCCGATCATCTCGACACCATGCTCTTCAAGCACGCCCATTTTTTCCAGACTAAGCGCCGTGTTCAGCGCAGTCTGCCCGCCCATGGTGGGCAGGAGAACCAGATTTTCATCCGGATGGTCGGCGCGTTCCTTGGCGATGATGCGGGCAACAACGTCTGGCGTGATCGGTTCGATGTAGGTGGCGTCGGCCAGTTCCGGGTCAGTCATGATCGTTGCCGGATTCGAATTGACCAAAACGATGCGGTAGCCCTCTGCACGTAGGGCCTTACAGGCCTGCGTACCGGAGTAATCAAACTCACAGGCCTGACCGATCACAATCGGCCCCGCGCCAATAATCAATATGGCGTCAATATCGTCTCTCTTGGGCATCCGGTAGGCCTTAGCTTGGTTCGCGTGTGCAAATAGGCTCTGATCCGAATGGGCAGGGCAAAACGCACAAAAAATGTTATGGCTAAGGCGTCTCTATAGGGGAAGAGAATGAAGCCGTGAACCCCATGGCGGCGGGTTTTTGGGGATGGAAGGGGTTGCGGGGTAGATTGGCAATCGCGCACTTAAATTCGGCGAGTCAAATTATAACATGCCGCTTGACTGATTAGGCCAATACATAATCACTGACAGCATCGACGATTTTTGAAGCCTCACAATCGTACAAGCCAGATGAATTTATCGAATTGAATTCTACAACACGAAGATGCGCTTTCCCATCTATGTATTGTTCCGCGACGTCTATCACGAAGCACGGCGCAGGAATGTATATATCGATTGCTTTTAAAATGAATTCAACTGCGATGTCCGGGACATTTGGTGATGTATCGAGTATGCCAGCAGATGCGTACTGTGAAATTGTCACCACACTTTGGTCGACCACAAATGCTCTCCACTCGCGTCCAAGGGTTTTAAAGGGAGCGATTAACATTAGGTTGTTTTGATCAGCGAAGTAGTTTGCAGCCTGGAGCCTGTCCATCCATTGTTGGAGATCGTGTAAGGAATAAACGGTGCCGGGAAACTCCTTACTTTCAGCAACTGGTCGCACAAATACTCGTTTCCAGTTATTGGCGGCAGCTTGGTTCGCAATTTCACTTAACAAAACTTCTTGGCCGCCACCATTTAACGCAAGGGAGCCAAATTTACTCAACACTTCTGACGTGTCGAACTTATCTCCGTCCCAACCTCCAGGTTTCCATCCATTTCGATTTGCCAGTTTTAATAGACCTCCGGAACCATAGACAACACAAGTTCCTTCGATGTCAGGAAGTGGCCCAATCGCCTCGTGGGAAAATGGAATGATTCCCATCTCTTTGGTTTCACAACCAAGGTGAATCGCCGCCTGCTTTAAGGAAGACCGGTCCTTTTCATTGATATTATTAGACTGAAACACCCAAGTAAGATTGTTGTATCTCATCTCGTCCCTCATCACTGTCCCTGTCAACAGATTGCATCAGCTTGAGACAAGCGGCAAGGGTGGTGGATCGACGAACCGGGTTGAAAAGTTTCCTCAATTGTCATCCCCGCGCAGGCGGGGACCCAAATGTCAGCAGGAATGAACGGTGTTATGAGGCAGGGTGTGGGCTGGATTCTCGCCAACCAACGACTTTCCTTCCGGTGCAAGCTTGGGTCCCCGCCTGCGCGGGGATGACAAAGGGGGAGGGGGAAGGTTGATGAGAAAATATGAGGTAATTGATATCAGCCCAAGCCCTCTCAAACCACCCCGGCGTCTTTTGCCGCTTTCACGAATGTCCGGCTAACCGGGAATTCTTTGCCGTCGTTCATCACCACAACCGGCTGTCCGTTTTCGCGTTTTACGTCGCTGATGGCGGATTTTGAGATCCAGTGGGAGCGGTGGATTTGGAGGCCGTCTTCTTTTGCCAGTGCAGCAACTGCATCTGCCATGCGCATGAGAACGAGTTCTGTGCCTTTGTTGGTGGTGACGCTGACATAATGGTCTTGCATGGTCATGTGCAAGACCGGCCCGCGTTTAGCGTGGGGCAGGCGCTCCATCAACAGATTGGGGCTGTCGTCCGTATCCGGTTCGGCATTATCGCCCTGTGATCCCGACAGGGCGAAATGAACCATGATGCCGAACGTAATGCAGATTGGCAGGGCGTAGGCGACTTGTGTCCAGTATTCGAGTGGTTCCGGAACATTGAAAAACCATTCGATAATCCAGTTGAGAAATACGGCGATTGGAAATGCGGACAGGGCGCTGCCGATGAGCAACTTGGCGAATGCAGGCCAATCTACTTGCCACATCGCGGCATGAACCAGTGCAATGGACATCATCGCTATGAACCATGACCCGATCATGGTTGTTGCCCAATAGGCCAGCCGGGTCGGGAACGGAAGGCGTTCAAACGTGTTGAACGGGCCAACTACCGCGAACATCACGACCATCGAAACGAAGATTGTCCAAAAGCGCGGGTTGGTTAAAGCGCCTTGTAAATAGGTCCGAATTTCGCGAAGCGCGGATGACATTACGGGCTATTCACGAAGAGATCGCGTTGTTTTACGAAAGGCAATTCGTATTTCCTGATCTGTCGTTTCAACTTGTGTCGAGTTGATCATTCACAGGCATATTGTCAAGACAGGAGAAAAATATGACGTTTAATCTACAACCTTTCTGGGAAGCCGAACTGGCAGTACAAATTCATGTGGTTTGCGCATTATTGGCGCTGGGTATTGGCTGTTATGTGTTTCTGCGTCGCAAGGGAACGTCGGTTCACAAGGCTTTCGGCAAGGCCTGGGTCGGGTTGATGTTTGTGGTTGCAGCGAGTTCTTTCTTTATTCACGGGTTGAAAACATGGGGGCTGTTTAGCCCCATCCATCTGATATCCGTTTTCACCCTGGGCTCTTTGGTTTGGGCGCTGTGGAGTGTGCGCAGAGGTAATATACGGGCTCATAAACAAACGATGATTGGGCTATTTGCCGGCGGGTTGGTGTTTGCAGGCCTGTTGACCCTGTCGCGTGGTCTGCTCATGCATAAGATATTTTTCGCCGGTGGCGTTGGCAGCTCTATACCTTCGCCGATGGAATGGCCGGGTGGTGTCTACGGATTTATTTTCAGTATATTCGCGTTCATATTCATCAGCGCCGGTTTCATCGGCTACCAACGCAAGAGTAGTTCTTGAGCGCCGGTGGATAAGGTGCGGGAAATGGGTGGTTGAATAATCCATTTCTTGCACCGATCCACGCCAGCGCCTAATCTCACGTTAACGTTAGGGCAATTGCGGTCCGGCGAAAGCAGAGAGGAAATGCCATGCGCTGGCGAGGTCGTCGGGAGAGTTCCAACATTGAAGATGTGCGCGGTGGCGGCAGCAATAGCGGCGGTGGTGGAAATGGCGGTGGATTTCGCATACCCGGCGGCTTGGGACGAGGCCGCACGGGTGGCGGCGGTCGGCGATTGCGTGGTCGATCCGGCGGCGGTTTCGGCACGATAATAATGCTCGTCATCGCGTTTTTCGTTCTGCGCGCCTGCGGGCTTAATCCACTTGAAATGCTAGCGGGCGGTGGCGGTGGGTTGGTTTCCAACCAGAGCGACCAGTTCTCCCGCACGAATATCGGTACACGGGTGCGAGAGCGTGCGCCCGCCAATGACGAAATGAAACAATTCGTTGGTGTTGTTTTGGCGGAAACGGAGAACGTTTGGCACGGTATTTTCAAACAGGAAGGCCGCCAATACCCTGAACCCCGGCTTGTGATGTTCACGAGTCAAATTCGTTCAGCCTGTGGTCAGGCCAGTTCGGCAACCGGGCCATTTTACTGCCCAGGTGACAGCAAGATTTATCTCGATACAGATTTTTTTGACACGCTGGCCCGCCAGTTTGATGCGTCAGGCGATTTCGCCAATGCCTATGTCATTGCCCATGAGGTTGGGCACCATGTGCAAAACGTCATTGGCGTGCTGCCGAAGTTCAACAAGCTGCGCCGTTCATTGGGCAAAGCGGAAGCCAATCAAATGTCCGTTCGTGTGGAACTGCAAGCGGATTGTTTTGCTGGCATCTGGGCCCATTATACCGACCAGAAAGGTTTATTGGAGCGCGGCGACCTTGAAGAGGCGCTGAACGCCGCAACGCAGATTGGGGATGACGCGATCCAGAAACGGACGCAAGGTTATGTGGTGCCAGAAAGTTTCAACCACGGCACATCGGAGCAACGTAAAACATGGTTTTACCGAGGCTACGAAAGCAGCAAGTTGAGCCAGTGCAATACGAGGGTGTTTGAAGGGTATTAGACAGGAACCAATAGTCCGATACGAAATGCAGCTTTGACTTGTAAGGTCGGACATTGTTTTTGCCAAACTCATGGGCAAGTTGTTTTGAATCGCGCGACACGCGTTTCAACGGCGATCTCTTCGAAAACAACAGTGCAATCTGCTGACGGTGTTGAAAAAGCTTCGCCGACTTTTAACACTCGATTTTTTCCAGAAACCCTGATGGTGATTGAATAGCCCTCTATTCTGACGACTTTAAAGGTGAATTGCCCGCTCAGGGGTTCAGAGATCGTCTGTTCCCGCACCACGATGGTGCGCTCTTCTGCACCTACGCAAGATATGGACACTCCAACAACAAGAAATGCGCTAATGAACGTGCGAAGTGGCATCTTTATTGGCTCCAGATTTCCGATGCGAACCAATATGTTGGATAAATTATGCGGGAGCAAACGTTCGTGCTGATAGCGGCTTAAACACCTCAAGGAACGCGTTGTGAGCGATAGCAAAGAAAATTGGGTTCTGAATTTTGCGAATGCAAAAACCGCAATATTAGAATGTTCCTAATATTGCGGTCAGGTTCACGGCCCGGCCTTTACCGCCAGCCAAAACTTAGCTGGGCGCAGGCGCGTTGTTGGGGTTTTATATCTTGCCGTTTTCCATCAACCAACGGGCCATGCCGCGGATGTTTGGTTCACGCCAGTTCTTGTACGAGCCCCAATTGGCATATTCGTCAAGTGTCAGTTCAGCGACGAGTTGGTCGGTAGTTTTACCGGCCTTTAAACCTTCCGTCACCGCCGCCATAAGTTTTTCGACATATTCACGGTGGGCTGTGGCATCGGCCTTGACGCCCATGCCGCCGTGACCCGGTGAAAGGATTTCGAAGTCGAGGCTTTCGATGGTCTTAATCTGATTGATGGTGCCCGCTATATCAGACCCCGGAAAATCCCGGAACGGAACACGGTTTACGGATACCGCATCGACGGCAAATGCAACGTTTTCAGGGCGCACTACCATGGCAATTAAATCTTCGCCGTGGCCCTTGCCCAGATAGGTCAGTTCGACGGTTTTACCGCCAATTTTAACGGAATGCTTGTCATCGAATCGTGTGTTTGGCGCTACCCCGTCGATAGTGTCGGGGGCATTCCTGTGGGCGATAACTTCCGCTGTATCGGCAAATACTGCACCGCCGGAAGCGTGGTCGCCGTGGCTATGGCTATAGATCAGATATTTGATCGGCTGATCGGTGATCTTGCCGATCTCTGCTTTCAACCATTCCGCCGCTCCCCTGTTAATCGGATCGGTGACGACGACACCTTCGGGGGTGACAACAAAGATGCTGTAGTGAAAATTATTCTGAAATCGATAAACATCACCGGCAATTTTGGTGATTGATCGTTTCACATCTTGCGCAAATGCACCGGTCGCTAGCAATGTGCAGGCGATGAGTGTGGCAAAAAGTCTGGGCATATGAGTTCCTCCAAATGCAAACGACTGCGGCGTTTAGCAACTTCAACATCGCAGCCAATCTGTCGAAGGCTAGTATTACTATACGCCGAAAAGTTGGCATTGGTAGGAACAGTAATGTGATCGGGCTGTATGGCCGAATTAATTTGGCTTAAGTCCTAAGCTCGCTCGTCCACTAGCGCCTCTCCCTTCGTTTCCTTGATCAAGTTCAAGAAGCGGCGGAAGAGGTAGTGACTGTCTTGGGGGCCGGGGCTGGCTTCCGGGTGGTGCTGGACGCTGAAGACCGGTTTTCCGGTCAGGCGTAACCCGCAATTTGTCCCATCAAACAGGCTGACGTGGGTTTCCTCAACGTCCAGAGGGAGGCTTTCACCGTCGACTGCAAACCCGTGGTTCATCGAGACGATTTCCACTTTGCCGGTCGTGTGGTCTTTTACCGGGTGGTTTGCGCCGTGGTGGCCCTGATGCATTTTTGTAGTTCTGGCGCCAAGCGCCAGTGCCAGCATCTGATGGCCGAGGCATATGCCGAACAGAGGCAATCCGCTCTCACTCAGTTTTTTGATTTCAGGTACGGAATATTCACCCGTGGCGGCCGGGTCCCCCGGTCCATTGGACAGGAATATGCCATCAGGTTTCAACGCCAGAATATCGTCGGCGCTGGTGTTTGCTGGCACTACGGTGACTTTGCTATCAAGGCCGGAGAACAGGCGCAAGATGTTGCGCTTAACACCGAAGTCCATGGCGACCACGTGGTATTTTGGGCTCGTGCCATCCGCGTAGCCTTCATCCCAGACCCATGGTTTTTGTGTCCATTCGTTTGGCGCGGAGATGGTGACTGTCGGCGCAAGGTCAAGACCCTCAAGGCCGCTCCATTCCGCCGCACGTTTTTTTAAGGCGTCCAGATCGAAATTTCCGTTGGGATCGTGGGCAATAACCGCATTGGCCAATCCTGATTCGCGAATGTGGGCGGTAAGCGCCCGCGTATCGATTTCGCAAAGCGCAATAATGCCACGCTTTTTCAACCAGGTATCGAAATCCACGGCAGAACGGTAATTGGACGGCGGGGTGATGGGCATCTTGAAAATTGCCCCGGTCACGCCGCCGGTTTCACTGTCAGCCAGCGTTTCCATATCGTCGGCATTGGCACCCACATTGCCGATGTGTGGAAATGTAAAAGTGACGATCTGCCCAGCATAGGAGGGGTCCGTCAGAATTTCCTGATAACCGGTGATCGATGTGTTGAAGCAGACTTCGGCTTCTGCAATGCCCGTTGCACCCGCACCGGTTCCTTCAATCACCGTTCCATCCGCGAGCACCAGAACAGCGGTCACGATTTTGCTGGTCCAGGGGGCAGGGTTTTGGGTGCTCATGATGGAAGGTTCCACGGATTAGAATGTATTTTTCGGTAATCGCGCGCAGCGTGTGCCCATCGTGGTTCACGTATTCTGCATGGCAGCATTGCGTGCCATTTGCGTCTTAGGGGCCTAGCCGCGCTTGATCTGCGGCTGTATAGCACCCATTTTCGTGGAACCAAGACCCCAAACACAAATTGCATGTTGAAAGATGCATTGTTATTGTGCTCGATCTGAGACGGTCGAGTTTTGAGTTCTGGCGACCCATTCGAATAATGATCGTGGGAGATCGAAAATGCGCGCACGTCTGACAGATGGCATGAAAGCGGCAATGAAATCCGGTGAAAAGCGTAAGCTTTCCACCTTGCGGCTCATAAATGCGGCAATCAAAGACCGGGATATTAATGCCCGTGGCTCGGGTAAAGAGCGCGTTTCCGACGAGGATATTCTGGGTATCCTCGCGAAAATGATTAAACAGCGTGAAGAATCAGCGCGAGTTTACGAAGAGGGCAATCGCCTTGAACTGGCCGCGCAGGAACGTGAAGAAATGGAAATCATCCGTGAATATCTGCCAAAACAGATGGATGAAGATGAAGTGCGCATCGCTTGCACGGAAGTTGTGGCCGAAGTCGGTGGCGAAAGCCTCCGCGACATGGGTAAATGCATGAACGCACTAAAAGAACGCTATCCGGGTAAGTTGGACGTCGGTCAGGCGAGTAAAATTGTGAAAGAACTGCTGGGTTAGTTTTACGTCCGCTGTAAATATTCCAATCTGAAAATTGAGCCGCGGCACTCTTGAACGCAGAGTGTCGCGGCTTTTTTTGTTCAATCTATTCCGCAGCCGCCGCTGCGGGTGCTACCGCAGCGCTGTCGCGTTGGCCGTCCCGGTAAAGGGCTTTGGTGAGCGCTATGCACATCAGGCCCATCACCATGGTGAACGGCAGGGCGCCGATAATCATGGCGCTTTTCAGTGCTTCCATCGGATCAGCTCCACCTTGGGTTTTGCCGGCCACCAGCAAGGTTCCGATAACCAGCGTGAGGATGATGCCCCAAACGATGCGGTGCTTGACGCCGGTTTCCTGTTCGCCGCCGGACATGATGGTGTTCATGACCAGAATACCGGAGTCAGCCGATGTGACCAGGAACGTCATGATCAAGACCACGCACATGATGGTAATGGTTGCCAGGAACGGCCCGGAAATCATTTGACCCAGTGTGACGAACAGTTTGGCGGTATTTGAGGCGCCAATGATCGCGCCGTCAGCGCCACCGGTGAGTTCCAGATCAATGGCTGTTGCTCCAAGGATTGTCATCCATGCAAAACACACAAGTGCTGGCAGGAAGACGCAACCGATGATGAATTCGCGTACCGTGCGGCCCCGCGAAATGCGGGCAAGAAACAGACCGACAAAGGGTGAGAATGCAATCCACCAGGCCCAGTAGAAGGTTGTCCAACCGGCCTGCCAGCCGAATTGACGACCATGTTCACCTGCTGCATAGGCGGCTGCCTGTGCGTCCGCCGGCAATTCAGCGGCGGCACCTTCCAGGCCTTTCTGGAAACCTTCCAGAGAACCCCAGGCGTTGGTTGCGCCACCGTAAATATCTCCAGCTACGCCTTGAGATGCTGCAGGAAGGGCTGCTGCAAATTCTGCCTGCGACTGTGGTCCATAAGCCCCGAACGACAGGGATACGAAGTTGACTATGTAATCAACAAATGCAGATACGTAAGTTGACATTGCGAAGATGAATGAGCCGAAGATAACGAAAACGATCAACAGAATCAGCGAGAGTACGAGATTTAGGTTGGAGAGGTATTTAACGCCGCGGCCGACCCCCGATACAGCTGAGATGATCGATAATGCCATGATCATGAGCAGCCCGGCCACCAGCCCAACAGTGCCGGGTTTTGGCGCATCTCCCGCCAGATCCATCATCCAGTCCATGCCAGTTACGGCGTAGACACCGTCGATGAACTGGCTGACACCAAATCCGATGGTGACGGACACGCCGAGAATCGTTGCAACAACGCCAAGTACATCAACGACGTGGCCCGCAGCACCATTCATCGCCTTGCCGAAAAGTGGAGTCAGGGCAGTACGAATGGTGAGCGGCATATTGCGCGTATATGCGTAATAGGCCAACGACAGGCCGGTTACGACATAGATCGCCCACGCATGAAAACCGTAGTGAAGAAATGTGTAGCGGTAGGCACTGGTTAGGGCTTCGGGGGAATTCGGTGCGACTTCACCGGAGACCGTTAACGGGTTAGAGCCCCAAAGACCTAAAGGTTCTGCTGTGGCAAAGACCATGAGCCCGACACCAAGACCGGCGCCGAACATCATGGAAAACCAGGAGAAATTCGAGAATTCCGGTTTTTCGCCTTCGTTGCCCATAAGCCTTTTTCCTGTCTGCGGCAGGACCGCCAGTACAAGAAGGAAAAATGCGAAGAAGCCGACGATGACGATATAAAAGCCGTTGAAGCTTTTCAATAAAGTGCCGTTGACGCTTCCCAAAACACTGTTCGCGTTTCCCGGGAATACGAGTGCCCACAAGACCAGCAAGACCATAGTTAGCTTACTAATCAGGGCGATTGGCAGGCTGTACCCCTCGTAGAAGCCCGACGGTTGTTTGTCGATTACCAAATCGGTAAACGGTTTGTTGATAGCCATATTCCCCTCCTCAGGAAAAAAGTAAATTAAGTGTGAAGATTGCAGAAACGGAGCAATCCGACAAGTTTACCTGCGACATAATGTGCCGCTCGACCCTTCGCATTACAGGTCGATCACGATAAATGAAAATTTACAGGTACTTATTGCGTCGTTAACGCATATGCTTCAACTGGCTCGGATACATTGTGAAGTTCGATTGAACCTAACGAAACAACGGAAGGAGTGGTGAGGGCGATTTCATTGGTTGCAATGATTCGGTGGCCGGTTGTTTTGCTATAGTCCCCCAGACGCGCGGCTATATTGGCTGCTGATCCGATGACTGTGAAATCCAACCGTTCGCGCGACCCGATGTTGCCGTAGGTGACCGGGCCGAAGGCTATGCCAATGGCGCAATCGATGACTGATGTGGCGTTGTCATTATCAACAGCGCATACTTTTTCAACGATTTCTTTTGCCGAATTCATCGCCTGCTCACAGGCGCGAGCCTGGTCGCCTTCAGCCGGGAAGATTGCAAGAACCGCATCTCCGATAAATTTCAGCACTTCGCCACCATGGCTGTTGATGATATCCGTTGTTTCCTCAAAAAACCTGTTCAGGAGTTCGATATAAGCATCCCGCCCCATGGTGGTTTCCATGAGCGTTGAGCCCCGCAGGTCGCAAAACAGGATGGCAGCGTCAATCTCGTCTCCGTCACCACGGCGGATTTCGCCTCCCAGAACTCGCTTGCCAGTCCGTTTGCCCAGATAAGTCTCGAGCAGGGATTGAGCATTTTCCTGCAACGCAAAAACTTCAAAGTATCGGCTGATAACGGAAGAACATTCAAACAGAAGGCCAAGGTTAGCGGTGGTGAAACCATCTGGGTGGTCGCAGGTGAGCGCCAGTACATTGGTTTGCCCGCTTGCAAACGGCAATGGCATGGCGACGTAATCAGTCGCCCCCTCTGATTTCAATTCCTGCATGATCGGGAAGCTGAACTCCGCCTCATCAACATCCAACCGCTGGCGCACGCCACCCAGGTTTTGGCTAACGTAGCGGATTGGGCTGTTCACATAGGCCGGGTGGGAGTGAATGTCGTAAGTTGGATTATAGGTTTCAACCGTATCGCTTTTCTTGGTCCAGACGTAATTTCTGCCGGCAATCAGCGGGTGCAATGACCAGATCATGATGCTTAGACGCGAAATGGCGATCCCGTTTTCCAGGAGTTTTCTGGCAATTTGTCCGGTGAGCTCTTGCGGAGAACTGCACAGCCAGGCTTCCCGTAATATCCAGTCAACCGTCGGGCCGGTGATATTCCCACCGTTGGATCGGTCGAGAATGTTATCACCCAGATCGTAGTCAGAAATTATATTAGGATCAAAGGAAATGTGGCCCTTGACCTCACGACCTTCCAACTGGCCGTTGTTATATGCCCAGGCTGCACTGACTAGCTGCTCGTTGTCGGGATTAAGGTCGTAATAGCTTGCCGTGCCCTTGAACGGGCAAAAGCTCTTCAGGTTTTCTGTTTCGCTGAGGTTGATGATGACATCTTCGACGGGAAAATAGACTGCCGGTGGCAGGCGGGTCTCATACATGACTTTGGCATTCCTGCTTGCCGCGATGGGCTCACCATTGCGGAATGCACGAACTTCGCCATCAAGCCTGTCGACCTGAATGGCGTATTCGTTTGAGGCTGATTGTGATTCTCCCGACATGGCTTTTAATATGGGGTTGGTGTCGCGATGTTCAAAGTAAAAGTTTCACCCCCGTTTTCGCGTTTTATTGGTGGTGGGCATTTCGTTGTAGACCGTTTCAAGATGCCCCGTTAACGTTGCTGGTCAGTCCTTTGCAGGCAATCAATCCGGAATTCCAAAAATCACCCAGGCAGTCGATCAAAAACCGCCAGCTAATCCAGTCAAATTCCGAAGTCTGGCTGGCATTGCCTATATGGCCGGAGGGATGTTCCTGTTTTCAGCCGTCGATACGCAGGCGAAGTTTCTGACAGATAGTCTGCACCCCCTTCAAATTGCTTGGTCGCGGCAATTGGGCCTGCTGGCCGGTGTGCTTATTTATATTTGCATCAAAGGCTTTGGCGTGTTGCGCACAAAACATCCCGGCCTGCAAATCAGCCGTGGGGTATTGGCAGCCGGTTCGGCTGGACTGTTTATTACTGCAATAAAATATGTCCCGATCGCCGATGCAGCGGCGGTGAGTTTTGTAGCGCCATTTTTAGTGACAATCATGGGTGCGCTGATTCTGGGTGAAGCGGTGGGTGTTCGGCGGTGGACGGCAATTGGAATCGGGTTTTTGGGCACCTTGCTGGTCATCCGTCCGGGGCTGGGTGTCATTCACCCCGCCATCGCACTGGTCCTGGTTGCGGCGACTATGTTTGCTCTGCGCCAAATCCTGTCCCGCCGACTGGGGGATACAGAGCGAACTGCGACCACAATTGCTTATACGGCTATTGCTGCAAGTGTGGTCCTGACCCTTCCGGTACCTTTCGTGTGGCAAACACCCCAATGGGGCTTGGAAGTCGGGCTACTGTTGAGCATGGCCGTTTTAGCAGCGATTGCCGAATGCATGGTGATTAAGTCACTGGAACTGGCGCAGGCGGTTGTATTGGCTCCGGTTCATTATAGCCTTTTGATCTGGGCAACATTTTACGGATGGCTGGTATTCAATGAATTGCCGGACGGGTGGACCTGGCTCGGTTCCGGCATCATTCTGGCAACCGGGATTTACACACTTCACCGGGAAAGACTTGCTAAATCAAAGGCTTCCTGAGGTTCTCTCAATTATGTGAACATGGATTACTGGCAAAGGACGCGTGTCCATACCACCTTAGTCTTATCTTCGATGAGAGGAAGGAACAGAAATATGGTTATAATCAATTCTGACAAAGCTCGCGGCGGAGTAGAATCACGCGGACACCGGGTGCTTACCGTTCTACTCGCTTCGCTGGCCATTCTCATGGGTGCCTGGTATGTTGTGGAGACGTTTTTCTAAGCACTAAATAGGCCACATGCTGTGAACAACGGGCATGAGGCATAAACAGACTCGTAACGGGCATTAGTCGGTTCTATATCTGGTTTAACACCGGAGCCCTGTTTTAATGCGTTTTACGCCGTCATTTCTGGAAGAAATTCGTGACCGCCTGCCCATCGCGGATATCGTGGGGCGGCGGGTTACGTTTGACCGGAAAAAATCCAATCCTTCTAAAGGGGATTTCTGGGCCTGTTGCCCTTTCCATGGGGAAAAATCCCCTTCTTTTCACTGTGAAAATGCCAAAGGCCGTTACCATTGTTTTGGTTGCGGTGTTTCCGGTGATCATTTTCGGTTTCTAACCGAACTGGACGGGCTTAGTTTCCCTGAAGCTGTTGAACGTCTTGCGGATGAAGCCGGTGTGGCCATGCCAGCGGTCGACCCGCAGGCGATGGAGCGGGAAAAGAAAAAAGCCTCGCTTTATGATGTTATGGAACTGGCGGTGCAGTTTTTTCGCGAGCAATTGCAAACGGCCGATGGCGCTAAAGCTAGGGCCTATTTGAGAGACCGGGGGCTTTCTCCCGCCGTGCAAAATGAATTCGGCCTCGGATACGCTCCTTCCAGCCGTAGTGCGTTGAAGGAGTTTCTGGGTTCAAAGGGAATTGAAAAGGAAAAAATCGAGGCCTGTGGCCTTGTTGTCTACGGCCCCGAAATTGCGGTTTCCTATGACCGTTTTCGCGACAGGATCATGTTTCCTATATTGGACGCAAAATCACGCCCCATCGCTTTTGGGGGCAGGGCGCTTTCTGCTGATGTTCCGGCGAAATATCTGAACTCCCCGGAAACCGATCTCTTTTCGAAATCCAATGTTCTTTATAACTACGCCAAGGCGCGCAAGGCAGTTGGCCGCGAAGGAAGCCTTATCGTCTGTGAAGGGTACATGGATGTTATCGCAATATCCGCGGCGGGGTTTGAAAATGCCGTGGCGCCGCTTGGTACGGCATTGACCGAGCAACAGGTTGAACTCACTTGGCGCGTGGGTGGTGAGCCGACACTTTGTTTTGATGGCGACGGCGCCGGATTGCGTGCGGCGTTTAGAAGCGTAGATACCGCATTGGGCGGGTTGAAACCTGGGCGGTCTCTGCGTTTTGCCATGTTGCCATCGGGTGAAGACCCGGACGATTTGATAAACCGCGCCGGTGCAGAGGCCTTCCGTCAGGTTCTCGACAGCGCCCGCCCGCTGGCAGATATGTTGTGGAACCGTGAGACCGAGGGTCGCATATTTGATACGCCGGAAAAACGTGCCGAACTGGAGCGTACACTTTTCGGTGTCGTCAGCCAAATTGGTGATGAAAACGTCAAACGGCATTATCAACAGGACCTGCGGGACAGACTCTCGAGCTTCTTTGGAACAGACGACGGGAAGAAGTCGGGGAGTGGAAAATTCGGCCAGCGCACTCCGCGCGGAGGCGGTGCCCAAAAACGCTTTGCTGTTTCCGACAGTCTTATCAACTCATCGTTGGTGAAAAGCGGACCATCTGCGCCACCATTGCGGGAGACCGCGTTGCTTGCCACGGTTCTTAATCATCCGGCTATCGGCATCGGTCATTTCGATGAACTTGCCTCGCTGGAAATTGAGCATGATATGCTCCGCAAGGTGCATATCGCCCTGCTCAATGCCTTTGCCGGGGCGGGGGAGCGGGATGAGCATTTGACCCTGGAAATGCTACGCCAAAATATTGACGCACAGGGGTTCGGTGCTGAAATGAACATGCTGGAAACCCAGATACGCAATAATCGCATCTGGCAGGCGATGGCCGATGCCGCTTTTGAAGACGCACGCGACGGCTGGTTGCAGGCGCTCCTGCTTCACAACAGGGCGCGCAGTTTGAAAGCGGAGTTGAAAGCCGCTGCGCGGGCGTTCGATGAAATTGGTGACGAGGCCAGTTTTTACCGAATGACCCATGTGCAGGATGAATTATCTCGCGAAGAGGGTACAGAGGCCATTATCGAGGGTTTCGGCCTTTCGTCGGGCCGCCCTGCCAGCAGTTTCTAATATCGGTAGAATTTTCCGGAATTTGTGATCGAATTTCCGTAAATTTGACGATTTTTACATGAAATTACACTGGAAATCACCGTTTTTAGGCTTATTTACGCAGTGCTGACAAGATTGTAGCCTTGCGGAATGCTCTGTTTCGAGTCATAAGCCAATTAATTCCTGTCACCTGATCGGGCCAAAGAGCCGCGATACGACTGAAGAAGTCAGACAGGGTTAATCAGCGATTAATAACGTGTGGGTAATCATCCGCGCGACAAATGTGTTGGCCGAATCAGCGATGCGAAGAATGTTTTTTCATTTTTCTTGCTGCTCGGCCCGTCAAGCGCCTGCGGAACCTACCGTTGGACAGTTTTGAGAGAGAATTTACATGGCTAAAGCCGCTACCGCTGCAAAACCAACTGCTGACACGAACGAACAAACACCTGACCGCCCGCTCCTCGACATGAACAATGACGCGGTCAAGAAAATGATTAAAGCCGCCAAGAAACGCGGTTATGTGACGGTTGATGAGCTAAATGCCGTGATGCCTTCAGAAGAGGTGAGCCCGGACCAGATCGAAGATACAATGTCGAGCCTGTCGGAAATGGGCATCAACGTTGTGGAAGAAGAAGAGGCCGAGGAAGCGGCAGAAGAGGCGTCATCTGCCCTCGTCGAAGCTGGTAAAAAAGCCGTTGCCACCGTTGCCAAGAAAGAACCAACCGACCGGACCGACGACCCGGTTCGCATGTATCTGCGCGAAATGGGTTCCGTGGAACTGCTTTCTCGTGAAGGCGAAATCGCGATTGCCAAACGCATTGAGGCCGGCCGCGAAACCATGATTGCCGGTCTTTGTGAAAGCCCGCTCACCTTCCAGGCGATTATTATCTGGCGCGATGAACTACTGGAAGAAAACATTCTTCTGCGCGACATCATCGACCTTGAAGCGACATACGCCGGGCCGGATGCCAAGCAGAACGTACCGGTCAACCCGAACGCGCCCGCTTCGGTTGCCGAAGCCGTTCGCCAGGGTTCTGGCGGTGAACATTCCCCTGAAGCTTTGGCCCGCAAAAAGGCAATCGCCGAGGGCCGCGATCCTGATGAAGCTGCCGAGGCGTTGAAAACCCCACTTCCAGGTGAAGAATCCGGTGAAGCCACTGAAAATACAGACGACGATGATGACGATGACGAAGACGATGAAGCCGCTTTATCATTGGCTGCGATGGAAGCGGAACTGAAACCGAAGGTGCTGGAAATCTTCGACGCGATTGCCGGTAATTACAAAAAATTGCGCCGGCTTCAGGATCAATACGTTGAAAAGCGCATGCTCAACGACAAGCTCTCACCGAGCCAGGACCGCCGCCTTAAACAACTCAAGGAAGAGATTGTTGAAAGCGTTAAGTCTTTGATGCTGAACAATAATCGTATCGAGGCGCTGGTTGAACAGCTTTACGATATCAACAAACGTCTGGTTTCTTCAGAAGGTCGTTTGATGCGCCTGGCTGAAAAATACGGTGTTCTGCGCGAAAACTTTTTGGAAGAATATCGTGGTGCTGAACTTGATCCCAATTGGGTGCGCCGTATCGCCAACCTTGGCGCCAAGGGCTGGAAAGAATTCGTTCAGGCTGAAAAGCCTGAAATTAAAGAGTTGCGCGCTGATATTCAAATGCTGAGCCATGAAACCGGGCTCGAGACCGCTGAATTCCGCCGCATCGTACATCAGGTGCAAAAAGGTGAGCGCGAAAGCCGAATTGCCAAGAAGGAAATGGTGGAAGCCAACCTGCGCCTGGTGATTTCGATTGCGAAAAAATACACCAACCGTGGCCTGCAATTTCTCGATCTCATTCAGGAGGGTAATATCGGCCTGATGAAGGCGGTTGATAAATTTGAATACCGCCGGGGTTACAAATTCTCGACTTATGCGACTTGGTGGATCCGACAGGCAATCACCCGTTCGATTGCCGATCAGGCACGGACGATCCGTATTCCCGTGCATATGATCGAAACGATCAACAAAATCGTGCGCACCAGCCGTCAGATGCTGCACGAGATCGGTCGCGAACCGACCCCGGAAGAGCTTTCTGAAAAGCTGGCCATGCCGCTTGAAAAAGTCCGCAAGGTTCTGAAAATTGCAAAAGAGCCGATCTCCCTTGAGACGCCAATCGGTGATGAAGAAGATTCACATCTCGGCGATTTCATTGAGGATAAAAACGCGATCCTGCCAATTGATGCGGCAATCCAGTCGAACCTGCGGGAAACAACAACCCGCGTGTTGGCTTCGCTCACGCCGCGCGAAGAACGGGTGCTGCGCATGCGTTTTGGTATCGGTATGAACACCGACCACACGCTCGAAGAAGTCGGCCAGCAGTTCTCGGTAACCCGCGAACGTATCCGTCAGATCGAAGCGAAAGCGCTACGCAAGTTGAAACACCCAAGTCGCTCCCGCAAACTGCGGAGCTTCCTGGATAGCTGATCCGATTTTGGTGCTAATTAGTGCAACACGCCGCCATCAAGCTGGCGTGTTGCGTACCACACCAGAAACAGAACAATCGCAAATATGATGCATGAAAAAATTGCAGCGAATGTCCCGACAACCTGGAACATGCTAGGAGTTGCGAGCAGATAATTTTGCACGGCAACAATTATAAAACTGACGAGCGAGACCCAGTAAAGTGTGACCGCAAAGCGGCTGCGGAAAAACAGCAGCAGGGATGCAAGGACGGCGCTCCAGATTGACAAGGCCCAAAAAACCACGGCCCACGTTGGTATGCCGGTGAAAAATGCGCGTTCGGCGTCGGTGAATTGTGCCAGGTAAGCCTCATTGTTACTCTGGGTCATAACGTAATCCAGAGCACCCATACTGTTCCAAAGCAGCGCAAAAATCGCGACCACCCATAGGTGCCAAGGTGTTTTTACAGCGTGTGCCATACAATAATCCTCTGCCCCACTTTGAGCCTGCGGCAAGATCGAAACCATTTCAAGGGTTGTGAGGGAAACCGTAAAGGGTTCCCAACCGCCCCATCAATGATATGAAGAAGACGGTTTAGCGAAAATACGGTGGTTCCCATGTCCTTCTTGAAAAAACTCTTTGGTGGCGGAAATGACGGCGACAGTTCGCCGAAAGTTACCGCTGAGCCGGTTGAGCATGAGGGGTATTCGATTACGCCTACGCCGATGAAGGATGGCGGGCAATTCCGGGTGTGCGCCACGATATCCAAAGAAGTGGATGGCGAGGTGAAAAGCCACCAACTCATCCGTGCCGATGTGTTCACCTCGGCCGATGAATGCAGCGACGCCACCCTGCGCAAGGCCAAACAGGTGATTAAAGAGCAGGGTGACCGGATGTTCGGGTGATTTAGTCCGAGCACAATTTTAGTTCGGTTGCTCGCCTTATTGACCGTTGTCATTCCCGCGCAGGCGGGAACCCATATCTACAACAGAATGAAAGACGCAGTATGGAACGGTGTATGCCTGATATTCCGGCGCTCAAATTGCTTTCATTTCCAATGACAGATGGGTCCCCGCCTGCGCGGGGATGACAACGGTGTGTTGGGTGGCAGATTAACCCGGGAGATAACCTATGCCTCATCAAAAGCGCCTGACAATCCAGACCCACGGGCCGGGGTTGACGGAATTTACTGATCAGGCTGCGCGGTTTGTGCGCGGTTGCGATGTTGCTACCGGCTTGCTCACCGTGTTTGTGCGGCACACATCCTGCTCGCTTCTCATTCAGGAAAACGCGGACCCGGACGTTCAGACCGACCTGCAAAATTTCTTCCACCGCCTCGTACCCCCAAGCAACGCGCCGGAAATGGATTGGATCATCCACCGCAACGAAGGGCCGGACGATATGCCCGCCCACATCAAGGCTGCGCTAACGCAGGTGAGTCTGGGTATTCCGGTGACGGATGGGCAATTGGCGCTGGGCACATGGCAGGGGATTTATCTGTTTGAGCACCGCACCCGGCCGCACAGGCGGGAGGTCGTGCTGTATCTGGCATAGGCAATGGGGCTTGTTTTCGCTGCGGTTTCAACTCACATTTGGATGAACCCACTTGGTGGGACATGAGGGGATTCTATGACTGTTGAAATTGATGAAATTGTTGATGGGGAGAGTTTTGCAGGGTGGCTGGAAGGGCAGCCCAATGAAGTTGCACAGATTCTTGCTGCGAGGATTGCGTTGCGGAGCCTTCCGATTGTGTTCTCAATCCAGTCGGTTGATCACGAGACGCTGACGGGCAGGATCAAGCGTAATTTGATATGTCATTTATTCCGCGTGAGCTTCATATCATGGGTCGCTCGCAATTATCCGACCCATGATATGAGCACCGCCGCCCATGCCGCCACCGGTGCCGCCCATGCCGCCGCCGATGCCGCCTATGCCGCCGCCGCCGATGCCACCACCGGTGTCGCCACCGGTGCCGTCGTTTATGCCAACAGTGCCGCCCGTGCCGCCGCCTATGCCGCCCGTGCCGCCGCCTATGCCACCGGTGCCGCCACCGGTGCCGCCCATGCCGCCACCGGTGCCGCCCATGCCGCCGCCGATGCCGCCGCCGCCCGTGCCGCCGAGGAAGATATATGGCGTACCATTCGGTACGAGTGTAAAATTCTGGAGAATGGTTCGGTTGACGACCTCATTTCCGCCCCTTTGTGGATTCGCGAAGGGAACAGCCGCGCGGTCTATGAAAGTTACGTCCCTTCGTATGTCACAGACCAGTTATCGTCGTTCAGAAACACCACCGAACATCGCAAACTCCCCTGGGGCCTTTGGCTGGCCTGGTATGAGGGCCTGTTGCAAGATCCGGCCCACAGCCGGTTTGGCGAAAAAATTGACCTCGAAATAGCCTTGAAGCCAGAGGAGTTCTGGAACCGCGATGCCCGGGTGGTGATGGATGATCTGGCGCAGATTGTGGGTTGGCCTTTTGATGAGGCTTCTGACGAAGTTGCGGACGACCATAATGTTCTTGAGCAACGTCCCTCGGCTCATAGTTTTGAGTTCACGGAAGGGAAAATCCGCGCAACTCCACTGAATGTAAATCTTAGTTCACCGGACATAGCCGAGGAACTTCGCGGCGAAGTTGAACAAAAAGCGCGAGACTTGATCGACAGGTTGAAACGGACACAGGCTCCAGACCGGGTTTTGAAAACTGTAGAGCGATTGCAGGATGCGCTTGGGAAACACATCAGCGACGTGCGGTCAGGTATATTGTTGAGCAGAACCCGATCTCTTGAGGCCGATGTTGCACAATATGATACCGACGAAGCCAGAGCTGAGATGGCGCCAGACGCATTATCCATGTTACGTGATCTGATGGAGAGTGTCGGCGATTTGAAAGGGGCCATTCCCGATATTGCCGAAATCGAAGCAGCCCGATTAGCGTTGCAATTGGCAGATGGCAATGTGAAGCGTGCGCTCACCGAAACCAATGCCATTGTCGATGCTGCAGAATATTCTGTTCTGGTTGATCAATCATCGTTAACTGCATTGCGAATGACAGACCCGGATATAGGCGAAGTTAATGAAATCATTGAGACTTCAACTAATGATGTAGTTGTAGCCGACGCCATAAAACAAAGAGCAAAGCTTGTTTCGCAGAAGTTGCTGGATGTGCGTAATTTTACAGCTTCGATATTGAAGCCACTTCAAAGCGAATCTATCAGGTTCTTGAAAGACTCGGGTTCGAATGCTCGAAAGGGCACTTTAACGGCTATCGAAAAAGGTACTGAAAAAGCGGTTACCGGTGTGGTGATCGGTGGCCTTGCAATGCTGGTCGCCACATTTGCAGGTCCATTCGCCGGTTTGGCCGTTTTGGTTGCGAGCTTTACTCCGTTGGGAAATAAAGTCGAAGAAGTCCGTAAAGCGGTTGATAGCGAAGATAAGCCTGTTGAGCCGGACGCTGTGGAAAAGCCACCTGAAGATTAGGATATTGACGCTTTCATCCGGGCAGTGGGTTCAATTGTTTTCCCCTTGTCATTGTCGTTTCAACGACAATCCAGAACCACTTGTTCGGAGCCTGCTGCACTGGATTCCCACTGTCGGCGGGTGTGACAATTGTTGGGGTTTTGGAGGTGAGTGGTTCGAAATTCGTTTGAATTGGGTTTAGTACTGAACCCTTCTTTGTCATCCCCGCGCAGGCGGGGAACCATTTATCGGCTTCGATGACAATAGATGCATTGTTGAGTTTTAGGTTGGTTCCTTGCGATTAACACTTTTCTCTCCAATATCAACTTGGGTCCCCGCCTGCGCGGGGATGACAATTGAGAGTGTGCGGGCTACGCGGGGATGACAATCGTGGATGCCGTTGCTGCGGTAACCGAAGTCCCCGCCTTGTCGCAGGGCGTTGCGAACCTTACATCACCGGTAATCCACGCCCCCTTGAAAGAATTCCCATGATCACGCTACCTGTTTCCACCCTGTTCGTCAGCGGTCTTGCGGCGTGGATGCTTGTTTTGGTGGTTAATGTAATGCGCCAGCGGGGTGCAGCCAAAGTGTCGCTGGGGGATGGGGACGATGATGTTTTGCAGCGGCGGCGCAGCGCGTTGAACAATTTTGTCGAGTACGCGCCCTTCATGATTTTCCTCGTGGTTCTGGCGGAATTACAAGGCGCTCATCACACGGTAGTCGGGCTTGCAGCGGCGGTGTTCTTTGTCGGGCGTCTTGCGCACGGTTATGCCTTATCCTTCACGCTTCACAGCCCGAAACTACGCCCGGCGGGTATTATCCTCACGCTATTCGCAATGGTGGCGATGATTGGAAATAATCTCGCGATGTTTTTATTTTAGTATGGGTCAATTGATAAACCCATCTTCATAATTTCAGCTTATCAAGGTGAAATGAATAGATCTATGTTCCAACTCGTTCGCAACCTTCTGGCTATCGCAACCGTGGTGGCCGGGCTCTCCGGCTGCGCCACTATCGCAGTTACCGGGGCGGTTGTTGGCACTGCTGCCACCGTCACGAAAGTTGCGGTCAAAGGCACTGTTGGTGCCGGGAAGCTTGCTTATAAGGGCACAAAAGCCGTTGTTAAAGGCACGGCGAGGGTTATCAAGAAAGACGACCCTGAGTTGGCCGATGATCCGGATAACCCGCCACGTTTCGAAGACTAGAACTTCCGAATGCGCTTTTCGGTCAAGAAAAGCGCATCCGAATTGTTGATTTAAAGCGCAATCCGGTAACGGGCGAAACCGTCGGGGCCGTCTCCGGCTTCTTCGATCTTCACGCCTTTTACGTCCTTGAGATGGTCTTTGCCTTTTGGACCTGTGTCGAACAGGACAGACGTGCCGGGCAGGGGCGCGAAGTTCCAGTTTGCATCTGCCGTTGGGCTGATGGTGCCCTTGTCGACGATATAGCGCACGATCACATCTCGGTTTGTATCCGGCCCTTCAAAGATGATGGTGTCACCCAAAGCGCCGGGGAATTTACCGCCGCCGCTGGCGCGATAATTGTTGGTCGCGATGATGAATTTCGCCGCCGGATCAATTGGCTTACCATCGAAATTAAGATCGATAATGCGGTTGGCACCCGCGTTGATCAATTCGCCTTTTGGATCAAATTTCGAAGGCTGCGACAGATCGATCTGATAAGTCACTCCGTCGATCACATCGAAGTTAAACGACGGGAAGGACGGGTTGAGGAGAACCTGATCGGCCTTCCCGACTTCAACCTGATTGAACATGCCGGCAGACCGTTCCAGCCAGTCTTTCACCTGCGCGCCCGTCACTTCGACCGCCCGCACGGTGTTAGGATAGAGGTAAAGATCGGAAACATTCTTGATCGCCACATCGCCTTTGGGAACATCGGTGAAATATTCCGGCCCGCCACGGCCACCGGCCTTAAACGGGGCGGCGGCGGAAAGGATCGGGAGGCCTTCCCATTTGGTCCCTTTCATCATCTCGTTGATGTACCAAAGCTGAGCCTGGGATACGATCTGCACCGATGGGTCATCCGCCACGAGCGCGAAATAGGAATGCAGCGGTGCGTCGGTCTGACCAACCGAACGGCGCACATAAGCAAGCGTTGCGTCGTGATCGGCCTGAACGCTGTCAAGCACAGCCTGCTGGCTTTCGACCAGCGGCACGGTCTTGCGATCAGCGCCGCGTTTGGAAATCGCACGGGCTTCCGTTGCGAAATTCACGACCTGCCATTTGTTGCCGGATTTCTCCAACATCAGGTCGATGATGCCCAGATGTGACCCCCAGAACCCGCCCATGGCGGCCGGTTTGCCGTGGAGCGTGCCTTTTTCATGGTCGACGGCGGCAAAACCTTCATATTTCGCACTTGGAAAAACCAGATGGCTGTGGCCGGTCATCAGGGCGTCAATGCCGTCTACCTGCGCCAGTGGAACGGAAGCGTTTTCCATGCCGTCTGTGCGGTCAGCCGACCCGATACCCGAGTGGGACAGGGCGATGATTATGTCCGCTCCAGCCTCTTTCATTTCAGGTACATAGGCCTGCGCAGTTTCGACAATGTCACGGGCTTTCACGTTGCCTTCGAGGTGGCGACGGTCCCAATTCATGACCTGTGGTGGAACAAATCCAATCAGGCCGATCTTGACTTTATGGTCGGCGCCCGACCCGTCCTTCACCGTTTTCTCTAAAATAACATAGGGTTTTAGCAGCGTTTTATCCTTAAGCGGGGAACCGCCTTGCTCGGTGGCTATATTGGCGCTGACGACCGGGAAATCTGCACCGGCGACAGATTTCATAAGGAAATCCAACCCGTAGTTGAATTCGTGATTACCAAGGGTAGACGCTTCATAACCCAGCGTGTTCATAGCGGTGATGACCGGGTGTTTGTCCCCTTCCTTCATGCCGCGCTCATAGGCGATGTAATCCCCCATCGGATTGCCCTGCAGGAAATCGCCGTTATCAACAAGCATGGAGTTCACCGATTCCGCGCGGATTTCCTTGATAATCGATGCCGTGCGGGCAAGACCAACGGAATCTGACGGGCGATCGCCGTAATAATCGTAAGGGAAGACGTGGACGTGCAAATCGGTTGTTTCCATTAAACGTAAATGGGCCTGATTGGCGGCGGCCTGAACCGAATACGGATGGAGCGCGATAATTGCAGAACTTGCAGCGACACCTGCGAGAAATTCCCGGCGTTTAATCGATAATCTTGAAGTCATAATGTTACTCCTCGTTGAGTAGCTCGGTTATGCCCGATAGCCAATTTACATGTATGCTTATCAGTAACGGCCTTTTTCGGTTCAACGTAAAGGGTACTCGGCATGTTTGTGAATTTAGCCCCCACATCTGTGGATTGTTCGGATGACATCCAATTCGACACGCCTTTAGAATCGGTGTTGGTCTGCTTCATTTAGACCATCGGAATTTTACATACAGTATCACCGCTTCAGTTTACTGAGACCGACCTTAGTTCGGCCTCATCAGGTGGCTTTCGCCTTCAAGTTGATTTGCTGGAAAACTGGCTACTGCGTATTTTGCTTATGCCAGATGAAGGATTCGCCGTTGATCGATCCTGGATGATTGCCCCGCATTATGATGTACCATGAGAGGGGCGGGACCGGCTGTCCAATGAGGGCTCGTGCTACCTGGTGTCCACACTGAACCGGCAGGTTTTAAAGGAAAAGACCTTGCGGTGGAATTTGAAGAGGATCCGCCGCGCCTGACTGTAAAACAAAGGTAGGATGGCAATGGCAGACCCTATTTGAAGACCGGCCCAACAGAGCCTATCAATGGTTTAAAAAGGCACATCAGTTGCAACATTTTCAACGCGCAGCAAAAGAAGACACACATTACGAGCTGGGGGATAAGACCGGGCCGCTTGGCAGGGTCGGGAGACGGCTAAGGTGAGCAGTTTGACGGTGGGCAGGTTGTGTATGCGGACGCGCCAATTGATCAGCTGTAAGTGTTTATCAAAGCGGTGTGTGTGTTGCCGTTTGCGGCCCTTTTGAGAACAACAGTCAGGTGAAGGGCATTCGACCCTGTTCTGGGGTGATGGCTTGTCATCCGATGTCTAAGATTCAGGCGCGGCGCCTAATTATCACTGGAATTGGGAAAATGGCACCTGTTCGGTAAGTTTTGAAGCAGCCAGAGTCGGCAATCTGACAGCTAAAGTTACAGTGGCGTTAACCTGAACTGCTCATTCCAAACAGATGAACGCTGTATGAACGGACCGTTCCAAATCCGTTCAGTACGCACTTTCTATGTTGGCTTCATCACCTGCCCATTATTTTCCAACCCCGGAGCAGCGTGTTGAGCCCAAAGGAGGCCCACAATGTTCAGTTCATCTATCAAATCCATCTTCATCGCGGGCACAGTCGCACTTGGTACACTCGTCGCGGCCAGCTCTTCTGCCCAGGCTGGGTCTCACGGAGGTATTTACTTTGAAGGGCCAGGCATCAGTGTTGGTTTCGGTGACCGCCACTACCGAGACCGCCGTTGGGACCGCGGGGATCGTTGGGACCGCCCTCGTTTTCGTCACCGTACCTGCAAACCGCGCAAAGCGCTCCGTAAAGCCCGTAACAGAGGTTTGCGCCGTGCCCACATCGTTCGTGTTGGATATCGCGGTGTGATTGTCGCTGGTCGTAAATGGGGTGACCGGGTTGTCATCGGATTTGGCCGCCACCGGTCTTGCCCGGTACGTTTTGTGCGTGCCCGCTAAGCTATAACACCAATGTAATGAATAATGAGCGCCAGCGAAACTGGCGCTCTTCACTTGTGTTATTGCGCAAGTTCCCATCGAACATTGACAGTAACAGAATAGGTATTCTCACCACTGGCTATTGGGACTGCAGCATCTTCTGCAAACGATGCTTTGGCACGGGCAAGAGGCTGTGAGCGTGGCTGTCTAAAATTCTGTTCGCTGATCTCCATAATTCGCCCCAATCTAACGCCGGCAGACTCGGTGAGCGTATTGGCCTTGGCAATTGCCTTAGACATGGCGTTCTTGCGGGCCATTTCGATAATTGGACCGGGTTTGTCCGTTGTGAAAGAGATATGTCCGCCGCTGTTGACGCCAAGCGAGACGGATTTGTCAAGAATGGCGCCCACGTCTGCCAGTTTACGAATGCGAACGGTGAGGCTGTAATAGACAATGTACCCGGTGATTTGCGGTGGCTTTTGTTGTCCGTCTTTCCGGCGTTTGGGGTAAAAATAACGAGGCTGGATGTTGAAATTAGAGGTCTGTAAATCACGATCTTCGATACCAGCCTCCTTCATGGAAGCCAACACACCGGCCATTGCACTATTATTCGCATCAAGGGCATCGCGTGCGGTTTTACCCTCCCGCTGCACGGTCAGATTAAGGATCGCCATATCGGGTGCGACAGTTGCGCTGCCAGTGGCAGATACAGTTATTGACCCCGGTTTTGGCTCTTCTGCCAAACCAAATGACATTGAGCTCGCTAACAAAATCGCTGCCATTAGTGCGGTTGAAAGGATGGAATATGAGCGAATATTGGCTCTCATGGGATGCTCCGCAATTAATTGGACACTTCAAAATTGATGATCAGGCAAATAGCGGCCAACCTTGTGCCAATTATGGCATTATTACCAGAACAGAGGCGCAAAATGACTTGTTGATCGTACCAAATTAAGTTAGCAAAACACCTGCGCCTTTCAGGTGCGGGCCTGTAGCTCAGTTGGTTAGAGCCGACCGCTCATAACGGTCTGGTCGGGGGTTCGAGTCCCTCCGGGCCCACCATTTCGGACTTCATTGTTGTAGCCAGACACGTAAAACGCCGTTTTTGACACGTATAATTGCAGCAGGCTCTTCTGTAATGGCGCTGCTTATCGGTTTTGAACATCCCTTAACAAGTGTTTGAACTCCCGTTGATTGGCTCTCACTTAACGCGCCATGGTTGTTCAACTAGCGATCTGATTTAAATCTCTTCAGTAGCCCTCTTCTTTGCCCTGCAAATCAGTTCGTCTTGTGTGCAAAACATTACGATCTTGAGTGACCGGTGTGCGGACAAACCACCGTTTTCGATCTGAAGGCATATCTCCTGTGCACCACCAACCCAGTTCTAAAATCTTGGGGGAATGCTGACGTTAGCACATGTGGAAAAGTTGCGTCTGAATTGTACAAAGCTGACATTGGTGTTTCAACGTCAGCAAAGGTATACGATTTATTAAATGAGAGCCGCTGGCAGTTCATAGAGGTGGTCGGATATGATTAGCTGCCTGAGCCATTTATTGATGACGATCTGTGGGCCTCTATGGGCAGATCAGCACCATTCTAGACGCAACGCCCCACAACAACACTATAATCCGGCGCTCCAAACTTCGCGAAAAGTCGTATACCAACGACGAGTAATTGGTTTTCTATGCGAATGCTCAACCTATGCATTTCGGTTGATTTCCCCGTTAAACCAACACCTTTTCCTACATATTTTGAAATGTTGGTATCTTTTCTCAAAATCAATTTTGGTAAAAAACTATCGAACGCCGACGTCCCCTTCACTGCCACGGCATAGGAATGTGCGATCTTCATTAACATGAGTGCGAATTGCCCATACTCTGCCTTAATGGTCGATCCCAACCATTTTGAGCCGCGCTTTTTCAGAAGCTCTTCCGCACGCTGATTGATAGGGCCACAGAATACAAATCGTGCTTCTAACGGACCGTCGCCATTTGTTTTCAAAAGCATGCCTGGTTCAGTGTCGAAAACATAACTGATAAGCACGGCGGGATAGTTCTGTATATCTATTCGCTCTTTTTTGTAATTATCGAAGTCTGTAGATTCAATATAATCTACATGTTGATTCTTCCTTTTATTTGATATTAAGCCCTGTTGTTTTCGTAGATCATAAAATATTCCTCTCAAGGTAATTTGTTCTATTTGGGATGTTATTTTTGCGCAGTTTTTGCAACTGGATTTTGGCAAAATGAATTTGCCACCAATTCCTTTGGGAACGATATGTTCGTTCGTCAATTCATTATCGTATTCAGAATTATCGCAGTAAATACACCTCCCAATGTCACCAAAAATCTTCGGTAAAGATGGGTTGTTAACAGTGTGCATTTTTTGTGACACAGTAGCCCTTTACAGATTCCTATCTTCAATTCTCTTATTGGTTATTGCCAGCTATCTGCTCATCAGGCAAATAGCAAAACGTCCGCGTTGCCATCATCCAATCTTCCAAGATGAATGGCCGTTTCGGGGAAACCGAGAGAAAATTCTGCCCCTGCTCCAAAGGCCGCAGCGGGCCGTCCTTACGGCGTTGGAGGTGGATTACCATCCTAATTTTGGCATACTTGCTTTCGTCAATCTGGGCTCGAACCTGCCAATGCAGGCTGTTGGACTAATGGGTCGTGGCCCGGATAATCAGATTTAATTCTCTTCAGCAACCATCATATGGGCAGCTTTGAGAGTTCGCCACGCATACGCAGCAGCCAGGCTGACCACCCCGTTACCGGCTGCATCGGATCGGTCCATCCGATTGGCCATCCCATGAGCCAATCCGAAAAGTTCGGGTTGAAGGTCAGGTCTCCGGGTGAGTATCTCTGCCCAGGCCTGAAAGTCAGATGGAGGTGGCGAGAATATTGGAAGTTGAACGCCCGACTTGGTGTTGCACCCATCGCCTGACACATGATCCACATCAGCGTCCATGTCCTTGCGATTTGCCCAAGGCCATATTGTGTTCCAACTTGACTTGGATCGTTTCGAAATAGCACTCCTTTCGGGCTCAACTCGATCTCTGCTTTGCAACAATAGAGGGCTTTTGTTGGCGTGGGCCACAATGAACAGCCGTCGCCTGATTTGGCTGGCCCCTGTTTCGCGCGCTGAAAACATGCCCGCTTTGACCGTGTAGCCCAAGCTGCGAAGGTCATTGAAGACTTGTTCGGCTCCCAAAGTGAGATGTCCTTCGACGTTTTCAAACAAACACCATTCTGGCTCGACTTCGGCGACAATGCGCTTGATGTCCGGCCAGAGGTGGCGTGGGTCTGCTGCGCCCTTCCTTTTGCCGGCAAATGAGAACGGCTGACAGGGATAACCGCCAGTGATGATATGAACGCGGCCACGCCACGGTTTGCCGTCGAAGGTTTTAACATCACTCCAGATAGGCGCGTGATCCATGGCCTTGTCTTCCATCCTTGCCACGAGGGTGGCCGCTGGAAAGACTTCCCGCTCGACGTAACAAACAGTGCGAAATCCGGGTTCTGCAATGTGTAAGCCTGCTTCCAATCCGCCAACGCCTGCGCACAATGCGATGGCGTTGAGAGGTTTGGAATGGGCGATAGGTTTGGAATATAGAGCCACATGAGCGTCCTTTCAAAGTGCGCTCGAATGGCGCTCAAAAGGGCTCTGAAGGCCTGAATATGGTGATCGCACCACACCTGCGACACTTGATCTCCATGCCTTCACTTATCGTAGGTTCGGCATTAGGTGCAAGTAGTTTGAACAACAGGGCAAAACAACGTGAACAACGGACATCGGACTTCATTGCATCTCTTCAATATTTCACACACGCTCCGGATGTCCTCTACCAACTGATTCTCTCAGGATGTGGTGGGAACAGGGGGTGCGATGGTTGTTTTGAGACGCTGTCTGGCGGTTGACCGGTCAAGTTTGGCCGCCATCGGAGCGCAAGCTCCGGGCACCCGCTTATTTGCAGCAGGCTCGGTTTTTGTAGCGGTTAACGTCTAACTCCCTCATTATGAAGTTTCATTTTCTTCTACTTTTTCTGCGTCTTGATAAGAAAAATAAACCTGAATTAACCGCGCATTTGAGCGAGTTACCATCGCATCTTCGGAGCACGGATTTCACGACGCAGTTGATTGTATCATCCACCTTGCGCTGGCTTAATTCGGGTTCAAGACACCCAGGCCTGGAAAGCGTCCCGTCAATAACCGAGAGATATCCGCGATATTATTCTCGTCTTCCGCGTCCGTCGTGACGACGTTATATGCAGCCCAAAAGGACTGTTCTGAAGTGCCGTGGTTATTGCCAGTCCCGGCAGCGCCAGACCCGATTGCAAATGGTTGACGGGTTGGAAAACGCGGCACCGCACCATCATCTGCGGTTTCGACGGTTGCTGTCCCGCTAGTCACGTCACGAATGCTAATTTTCTTCGATCCACTACTGCTGTCTATCTTCATAACCATCAGGCGGAACGTGCTGTTAGGAACTAAGGTTGCAACAGTCTTAGAACTTTGTCCAACGGTGCTTGTTCCATATCCAACGGTCAGCCGATCTGCCCCGACTGATGAGACATAAAAGCGTGTTCCGTGTCCGTTACCGGTCTCACCCGTTACGCCCGATAGCCCAAAACTGCTGAAATACTCTGGCATTGTGGACGTATCTGCCAGCGTGTCTACCGTGCGACCCACCCAATAAAACGTTGCGTCGGCTGTCTCTCTTATTTGAGACTGTATGTAATTATCTCGAGCATCCAGCAAGATTGCCGAATTGTCGCCGTTCATAATCGGTGCTCCGATTATGGTACTGTCACCAAAAGAACTTTGAGGTGCCCAATTTCGACGGGCATAATCTACGCTGTCTGTCATAATATGCAGACCAGCGAGACCCCGTGAGGTTAAATCACCTCCATACAAGAACGTACTTGTTGGGCCTCTGCCCCCGGTTGTAATTATCGTAGTCATCTTGGATCCTTTATGGTGCTAGTTGTAGTGCATTGTGGAGGGTGACGGCATTAGCTTTGCAATATCCGTCACGAACGACACCGGTTGCGTGAAGGTGATCTTCGATTGACCGTTTGATGACGCCCGTTATTGGGTCGGGAACACCGGTCGCTGGGTCAAAATTAATACTGCCGTCGAGGGGGGTGTAAATATGAGGCATAGCGTTGTGTAGATTGGGATCTTCCAAGCTTGCTTGCAGCTCCATCATACCAAGCCACGCTTGTGTATACTTTAATTCTCGCACCTCATCTCTGATTGCACCACGTGCCGTACCAGCGAGTGACATGACGATTGGTGCGGTTGCATTATAAATGCGAAAACGCCTGATAATCAGTCCCAATTCAGTCCGAAAATTATCCCTCAGTTGATTAGCGTCGAGAGCGGTTATGTCATTTGTACCAAAAGCCAGAACCAATGCTTCGAATGGAGCCAAACCATGTCTGGCCCTGTAGAATTCAAAATCAATGACATAGCCATTGCGAATATCGTCAACATCATCTTCGCCGGTTGAAGCCCTCAAAAGCGTGTTCTTCAAACGCCGTGCCGCTGTTGTTGCATATGCCCCGGACGTTGAATTGTAATCGGCTTCATCTGCAATATCGAGGGGTGACACTGTGCTGGTGGCAGCATTTGTAAAATCCTGAATTTCGTGACCAGGCTTACACTCGCCCTTGAATGTATTGTCTGTGACGTAATGAGGTAGCGTTGCTACTGTTCCACCGGAGGTGCCTAATGTACCAACGAATGTTGGATCATAGTTCCAGCCTCGAAGATATCCATCCATCAGGTATGGGAGTTGGTACATGGCGTTTGAATCACCCAAAGTCAGAACATTGAATGCTTCGGTGACTAACGGCGCGGCAGAAGCGTAGACAGTCATCGGTAGTTTCGACGATAATGAACCATCCCAGATAACTGGCCTGACAACCAACGACACGGATGAACCTACGTTCCCAAGATCGATGACAACCTGTTCGTCAAACATACGGGGAAGTTCATCAGAACCCTGTTCGGGGAATAGCGTTGCCCGATATCTCCCCGCTTCTTCAGGATTTGCCAAAATGTTAGGCAAGAAAATGGATGTCAGTTCTCCAGGAACGCCATACAGAAACTGACCAGCATAAAGTTGAGGAGCAGGGTCCACGCTGGTACCGGCGCTTGACCCGCTCAACGATCCATCTAACTGTGGAAGAACATAGCCATCTTCATTTTGAATTCGTAGTACATTATCGTCACCATCTTCCAGGTATTTTAAGGTCAAACCACTGAACATACTGGTGTCTGATCCGAACCGGACAACCTGATATCCATCTTCATTTTCTACAATGACATCGTTGTCTTGAGCGTCATCGCCGGTAATGAGTGCGCTGCGGTCTTTGATTTCCTGTGCGACTGTATTGCCAAGCCCACCGCCATAAGAAACGATCTCATAATGGGACCCGATATCAAGAAACAATTGCGCCCCACGAGGCAAATTTCCCGCTATGATGTCATCCCCGTCACCCGTCCTGATTGGCTTGGTTGCACCACCGTCGTTGGTAAGGGTCATGGCACCTGAGTTTGAAGTCTCCAGATAAACGGAAAGGATGGCACCCAGCGTTGTATCAGGCAGTTCGTGATCTGAACTGGTAACCAGGTCATTTTCGTCGCCGCCTGTAATTGTTAGATTTATCAATGTTGGTGGAGCAAGCGGTCCAACATGTTCCCATGCACCAGCCCCAGCCACGCCGATTTTGGTCCAGTAACCATTATTCTCATTGGTGTCCGCGAGCACGACGGCACCTGTTCCTTCTTCGT
Organism: uncultured Rhizobiaceae bacterium; assembly: GCA_951813045.1. Taxonomy (GTDB): domain Bacteria; phylum Pseudomonadota; class Alphaproteobacteria; order Rhizobiales; family Rhizobiaceae; genus Pseudahrensia. The sequence continues at coordinate 2,648,462 of CATOTF010000002.1, read as the reverse complement.
GATCGAGTAATAATTGTAATTGGGATGCGAGAGCTTTTACGATACTCGAAGACGAGGCCAATGCCTGCGCCGTGGGCGATGACAATATATGCTTGGCCAGATTGTTCGTAGTCATTCGAACGGTTGAACCACCGGGCAGTGTTTTATCGATCCCGATCAACTCGTGAACGTTTGCTGAAATTCCCAGATTTGATACCTTTACACCGGTCATATGATCGTGCCTTTGCTGTTAAACGATGGTGGCCGGTCCAAGAGCAAGAAGAGGGCTTTCAACCCCCTCATCACTGACCGCTGATATGAAGAAATGGAATTCGCCCTGTGGCCTGGAACCGGATGTTGGACGGTAGAGCCGTACACCGGTCACATCACCATCAAAGCTGCTGTCACACAGCATCGACAGGGTCGTTGGAACATCCGGCGCGGTGATCGAGATCAATTTGTGGCCGGTAGTAATGAAGGGGCTTTCAGAGGCGTTTGAAGCACCTTGCAAACGCACGGTGAGGGAGCCTGCATTTCGAGTAACCGTAACCTCACCGCGATAGAGTTCACCGGCGACCAAACCGGCGATTAGCTGTTCAAGTTCGGTCGCACTACCCGGTGTTTTAACCGCCTTGCCAGCATCAATGCTCCAGTCGGTTCCAGGGCTCCATGTAGCCACCGCGTTAAAGTCAGGCTCATCAACCAATTGGGTCACGGTCGCATCCCCATAGATATGTGTGACCGATGTATTGGATAAAAGACCACCAAGTTCGGCAATCGGCTCTGCATCCGCCTCGAACTCTGTGGATGAGCGATAGATTTTTAATGTCTGGAATTCTTCTGGTGGCGTTGCAAAATTAAAGGTTGCAAATCCCAATCCACCCTCGACAGAACCTGACGGCGGTGCTGAGGGCGGTAACAGCGGCGCTTCAATTGTATAGTCAATCGTGGCGAAAGGATCGCTTTGCAATCCGCCCAACGCGGTCGCCCGCCCCTCAAGCTCAATGTTATCACCGACGGAATAACCGGTGATCTCAAACGAACCGGAACCTGCCGCGACAGTCTGGTCCACAAAATCTGTCTCACCGGTCAACCGGTGGTAGAGGGTATAAGTCGCCGGCGCGACCGTTGAGCCGCTTCCGGCGGTAAATGAAACTTCGACGATTGGTTCCAGTGTCACCGGATCCCCAACAACCCGCAACAGACTGATGATAGGGGCCGCCGGTGGTGTGTTAGGCAAAACGACGATTTCGCCGACGCGACCGTCCCATGGTGGCGGGATCTCCAGATCGGTCAATTCGTCGATTTCCGGTGCGGCTTCGATCATGGAAATGACCTGTGAACCGGCTTCACCTTGCTCAATCTTGTGAATGTAGAGTTTCTGGCTTTCATTCCCGGAAGGTCCAAGATGGATGGACGAACCGACATCTGGCATCACACCATCCCCGGAAAGGCTCAGTATTTCAGTTTCGCCCGCTGGATTACCAACGAGACGAATAATGCTTGCATCAGTCGTCGCGTCACCATCGCCTATTCTGAAGAACCGGACCCCATATTGGATACTTTCATCGAGTACGACGGTTCCACCAAGGGAGATGCTTTGGTCGTTCACCGCCAGCACTTCATACACAGCATCAGTGTTTTGAAGAATGTTGAAGCTACCCATCACCAGATCACCGCGCGTGGCCGACCGGGTAATACCTTCCTGAACGACGTTGACGAATTCTGTTCTATGATCGAGTTCATACTGACGTCTGCGGGTCTCACGCCAGATTTCGTCAGGGTCAGTCTTGCCCGGCAACCGAAGCTCTTCCGTCAAATTGACCGGACCCACGTGGCCGGGCCATGGAACAAGCCGTTCGGCAGTTTCATAATCGTTGGTTTGATCCAGAAACGAGACACGATACGCGTCCGGGGGATCTGGGAAAGTAAAGGTTGGCTCAAACGAATGAGAGTTGCGACTGTCAATATGATCAACAACCCGGTCCTGTGGTCGGTCTATCACCACCGTCCATTTGACACCGTCATGGCGTGGCGACGCTCTACCTGCTGATGCGATTTCGGCAAGCGTTTCCAGTAACGGCTGGTCAAAGTCGTGAATGCGGTCGTATTTGAGACCCTTGAAGCTACACGCAATTCATTCTGAAACCCGGCGATACTGTAGGAGGGCCGCTCGGATTGTTCGTCGCTTTTGTCCTTGCCAATCAGTGAATCAATCTGCAAGGCGCCAAGGAAAGACAGGCCAGCGGACAAGATAGCCGTGCCGATCTGCCCGAGCCCCAATTTGGTGCCAAGCGTGGTCGCCAGAGTGGAGGAGGCGAACTGAACGGCAAGAGTTACCAGCGCGGTAAATCCGCTAAACCCCGGTATGATCCGAACCAGAAGCGTAACACCCTGTTTTGGCCGTATGCTGTGCCAGTGCTGCCGTTCTACCACCCATGCGGATTGATCGGTTACCAGTGTCACACGAAGATTTTCCAACCGTTCTTCGCTATAATGCGGCGCAAGCAGGCCGATGATCTCGTTAACGCTCAATCCTTGCGGCATGGTCATCGTGATACGACCGCAACCGGGATCGAACAGCGGATCCAGAACGGCGGGAATACCCGGTTCGTGGGGGACGAGATCGTTCATCTACACCTGCCGCCCAGTTGGCCGGTAGTGATAGGCTGCTACAAAACGGGACGCCCATGTGCCGGATCCATAGTCCTGTATTTTTGAACAATCGTCTGCCACCACATGCAACATGAGTTTACGCTCCACCTGAAGGCCTACATGAGTGCCCAGATGGCAGCCGCTGCCGCTTGGGCCGTTGCCTGTGAGCCACCACCACCAAGCAGTCTTGTAAACAAGCCACCTCCGGCCTGACCAAAGCGATCGGTAAACAAATAATGGGAGACCAGTTCTGAGAACACACGGGTACGCTTGCGCTTGCCATCCCCCAGAATACGGGCAACCGCGATCTTGTTCGACGGGCATTCGATTCACTGGATCGATTGCTTGTCCGTCTCACTATCGTACAGAATAGAAACCGGCACACCGCCAAAAAAATCAAACGCCGCCACATGGGCATCGCAGAACGCTTCTGTCGTTTCCGCCGGATACGCCTTCAGGAAACACGCATCCGAATGCGGCATCTCCATAACCAGAAAATGGATCTTGCGTTCTATCCCACTAATCACCGCAAGAGCTTCGCCAAAGTCAGCCTGGGCATGGCCCGGTGGATGGAACAACGGTATGAACATCTCCCGTTGTCGTTGCTTGGCAGCATAAATGTAATCACTGACAATCGTAATGCCACCTTCAAATCCATACTCGTCACGTAACCGCTCAAAAATACGCTTCGACGTATGCTTCTGCTTCTTGGGAACGGTTTTATCGGCTTCAAGAATAGCATCAATGATGCCAACATAGGGATCCAACTTCGGACGCTTAACTGGATGATCACGCCTGTAACCGGGCGGGATCGAGAACTTCAACAGCTTATCAACCGTTCGACGGTTGACCCCAAACAAACGTGCCGCTTCTCCGCGACTCATGCCACCATTCAAAACAGCATGACGAACTCGACCGTATAATTCCACTCGCTTCAACCCCGCTCTCCGTCAAAACGAAAAGCTTAGCAGGACAGGAAACCTATCCCGCCAGCAGTCAGAAAATCTGACCGCTCAAGTGGTGCACTATGCAACCGGTGTTCTCAGCCTGGCGGCGTGGAAAACAGGGGCGGAGTGGTTGTCACTGGAAACGCCGCACCGGATCAACTGCTGACCGATTTTACCGCATTCAAGCAGGTGCTGCAGATTGCTGCTGAGAGACTGTTTGCCCGATAGCACCGCTGTCAGAGCTTTTAAGCAGTTACACAAAAAATGGGGATAATGTGGCCACAAATTCACCTAGGCTTTTCGGTCTGTCCTATCACGAATCTGCCACACCTCTGAAATGTAGAGAGCAGGTTTCACTTTGTGTAAAATTTAACTTCCAGCTATGAGCCTCGATCAAAGACTCTAATCCCAAAGTCTTTAATAATTGTGGGCCTTGAAGAATGAAATGGTCGCATCCACCATTTGATCTAATGTTTCTGCAGTACCAAATGTATTGAAGACGTGATCCATATCTGCCTTCCATAACTCTTCTGGTCCCTCATGTGCTTCGATCAATTTGTCTGCGGAAGCTGGCAGGACCGTCGTGTCCTTTTCACCTTGAGCCACAAATAGTGGGCCCTTGTAAGCTGCGATTTCCGAGGCGGTATCGAAGGTCTCGATGCCATCGAAAAAGGCACCATTCAACTTTACTTCCGCACCCCAGGGTAATTTTGTAGCGATAGTTTCCTCGGGTGCTGCAGCTTTACCTTTTTCCAAGGTCTCAGCTCCAAGAATTCCTGCAAAAGTTTGTTCCGCATCTGCTACCGCAGCCCATAGCGCTACCGCATCCAATCCGTCGTCACGTCCTGCAACCGCTGACGCTACAAGCCCTCCCTGACTCCAACCAATCAAATAAATCTCGTCACTTTGAATTTGATTGGAAGCCTTCAGATAACCGACGGCTGCCAATGCATCGGCGACTTGGCCTTCAAATGTGGTCTCAGCGAAAGTGATGTCATCCACACTTTCACCGGATCCGCGAAAATCTATTCTCAAGCTGGCATAACCCTGTTCACTCAACCGCCGGGCGGTTCTTGCAAATACACCCGCTTTCACATGGTCGGTTTTCAACTCATCCCTGGCACCCGTAAAGCCGTGCAGCATCAATACGACTGGTGCAGGATCGCCATCTGGAAGAGCCAATGTGCCAATGACCTTTTGCCCACTCGACGTGAAGGTTACTGTTTCTTCGTTTGCTGCAAATGCAGAAAAACTGATGAGGGTCAGAAGTATTGTCAGGGTGATGCGCATTTGAAGTCCTCCTGTTTAGATTCCTTCCTTAGAGAATATAAAACAAGCGGCACATTCACAAGGTCAACCGTATCCCAGATAGGAACTGCAGGCTTGTTGCCATACCTAAGTTACCGATAGATAGGATAAATCAGCTCTTTTTTTCGCTCATTCCGTTTCGCGTTCGATCTACCAATTGCGAAGGAAGTGAACCTTGGAATGGTGGAGGCCTCGACCATGTTCCAAGGTCGGCACTGCGGACAAGGTTCTGTTTTGATTTGATCCAATTATCTCGTACATGACGCTTGATATTCGAATTTTTATGCTGGCATTTATTGACTGTAGCAATAATTTATTCCAGTTTTGACGCTAAGCTAGCCCGGGAAATCCACGTAATGATGGACGATCTATCCGTAGCTGATTTGTTCGGCCTTGTGTCGGAAACGCGTAATCCGCGCACCATGGATATCGATATCTTACCAATCCCTGAACTTGTCGCACGCATGAATGGTGAAGACAAAGTTGTCGCAGAGGCCGTCGAGAAAGAGCTTCCTGCAATTGCCTTGGCTGTTGGACGGATTGAAGCCGCGTTTCGAGCCGGAGGGCGGCTGGTTTATATCGGGGTGGGAACAAGTGGGCGTCTCGGTGTTCTGGATGCTTCGGAATGTCCGCCTACCTTCTCGGTACCGCCCGGGATGGTTGCGGGCTTAATTGCGGGCGGTGACGCTGCGTTGCGCAATTCCGTTGAAGGTGCTGAAGACAGTCGGGATCAGGGTGCTAATGATCTTCGCGCGATTGGCCTTAACGACAAGGATTTGGTTGTCGGACTCACGGTCAGTGGAAGGACGCCATACGTTATCGGCGCGCTGAACTATGCGCGCGACATTGGTGCCGGAACCGTGGCCCTGACATGCAACCCTAACACTGAATTAGCACAACGTGCAGACATCGAAATCGCACCGATCGTGGGCCCGGAGGTTCTCAGCGGATCCTCACGATTGAAATCCGGTACTGCGCAGAAGATGGTTCTGAATATGCTTAGCACCGCCGCGATGATCCGATTGGGCAAGGCTTATGAGAATCTGATGGTCGATTTGTCAGTTTCAAATCAGAAGCTGAAGACACGTGCTGTGGGCATTCTTTGCGAAGTCACCGGTGTCAATCAGGAAAAAGCTGAAAGACTGCTTTCCAAAAGTGGAAACAACGTTAAGCTAGCCATCTTTATGAGTTTCACAGGCGCACATCAAAATGAATCGCGTGCTTGTCTGGAGGCAGCCGGTGGAAATCTCCGGCTGGCCATACAAATGACGCAGAATCAATCTGCGCAAACTTGAGCGGCCAAAATGGTCAGCCAAATTTACCTTAGTATAGAATTGGGAGATAGTTATGCAGAAAATCACCTTTATGAACCCCTTGGTATCCGTCGGCTTTGCCTTGATGCTTGGAACCAGCATGCTTGCTGCACCCGCTGCTGCAGATACGATCAAAATGGCCTGGTCTCAGGACGCAACTGGTCTTGACCCTCATAAACAAACGGCGTTCTCATCGATCCGATTTCTTGAACTGATGTACGAGCCTTTAGTGCGGTTAGACACTGAAGCGGAAATCGTTCCTGCGGTCGCGTCCGCATGGTCGTTTAATGATGCGGCTACCGAACTGACGATAACCATCAACCCGAACGCCAAGTTCCACAACGGCGCTGCGGTGACGGCGGCTGATGTAAAAGCTTCATACGAACGCATCCTGAATGAAGAAACCAGCGCAGCTTCGCGCGCCAACTTCACATCGATCACATCAATTGAAACGCCGGATGACGGCACGGTCATCTTCAAACTGTCTGAGCCCAACGTCCCCATCCTCACCGCAATGGCATCGATCAACTCGGCTATTCTGCCGGCCTCGGCCATTAAGGCTGGTACAGTCGGCACCGAAGTTGTTGGCTCAGGTCCATTTGTGTTTGGATCATGGAATCCGAATTCGAGTTCCAGTTTGAAGGCCAACCCGGATTGGGCCGGTGGCAATGTTGCAATCGACGGACTTGAGATCAATGTCCTTCCAGACGAAACAGCCATACTCGCTGCTCTTCGCACAAAGCAGATCGATTTTGCGCTGATCAATGACCCGTTCGTCGCCACGCTGATCCCCGACGTTAAGGGAGTGCAGTTGATCAAAAAGCCAGTCCTTTCCTATCACGTTCTGCAACTCAATCCGTCACGGGGTGCGCTGCAGAAACTGGGTGTGCGCCAGGCAATCTCTTGCGCCGTTGATCGTCAGGATATCCTGGACACCGCTCTTCTTGGCGAAGGATCCGTGACAGGGCCGCTAACCATGGATGCTTACAAAAGCGACGTCTCAGAGTTGTTCTGTTATGAGCGAGATGTCGAAAAAGCGAAGTCGCTTTTGGCTAAAGCCGGATATCCCGACGGATTCTCGGCTAAAATCATGGCAGCCTCAGGCGAGCCACCAACTGCCGCTGCCGAAGCGCAGGTGCTTCAGTCGCAACTCGCCGAAGTTGGGATCAAGCTTGAGATCGAGATCAAGGAATTGAACGTCTATATTGATGCTTGGCTCGCCGCAGATTTCGACATGGCAGTTGCGCTCAATGGTGGACGGCCTGACCCATTCACGATGTATAACCGCTATTGGACTAAGGCCGGTAACCTGCAAAAAGTCTCAAACTATATCGATGACACATTGGACAGTCTGATGATTCAGGGTCGTGAAGAAACTGACCCCGCCAAGCGAAAAGTGATCTTTGCGAAGTTTGACAAACACCTTGCCGAAATGTCGCCCTGGGTCTGGTTATATACCGGCTTTACCTATGCCGCTGTTCAGGACTCCGTTCAGGGATTTGAGGCGACGCCCACCGGTTCGTTATTCGGTTTGAGCGCCGTGACCGTGTCGAAGTAACCGGTAGCGGTAAAGGCTGGAGCCCAACACCAATGTCTTATCCAATACGACGCCTTTTGGTGTTTCCATTGGTGATGTTCGGTGTGTCGGTCTTTGTCTTCGTTGCCATCAGATTGGTACCGGGCGATGCGATTACAGCAATGCTCGGCACCGAATCGGGATTATTAACACCAGTGCAACGTGAGGCGCTGACGGTATATTTCGGTCTGGATCAGAGCTGGGCCGTTCAGTTTTGGCGCTGGCTTACGGGTGTTATGCAAGGCGATCTCGGCATTTCCACCACTTTTGGCAAGCCCGTGCTGTCGGTTATCCTGCAGCATTTTCCACTAACGTTAGAGCTTGCGGTTCTGTCGATGCTGGTGGCGCTGGCCATTGGATTGCCAGCCGGTATTTACGCAGCCACCCGACAAGACAGCTTCGCAGACCTCGCGATCCGGGTTGTCGCCATGATAGGGCAGTCGACACCGGGGTTTGTGGTTGGTCTGTTATTGATCTTTGTGCTTTCAGTTGGGTTCGGTATCTTACCCCAAATGGGAACCTTTGTCCCATTCAGCGAAGATCCACTTCGCAATCTCGGGCAGATGATCCTGCCTGCATTGACGCTGGGCACTGCTTTTGCAGCAGCCGTTATCCGGATATCCCGCTCGGCGATGCTGGATATCCTGCGTGAAGACTACGTGCGCACCGCCCGGTCCAAAGGCATGCCCCGCGGGCGGGTTGTGTGGCGGCATGCACTGCCAAATGCTTTGATCCCTGTCGTCACCCTGTCTGGTGTCGAATTTGGGTATCTCCTTGGTGGTGCCGTTCTCATCGAACAGATTTTTGCTTTACCCGGATTGGGGCGCGTCGTGCTCGACGCGATCCTCCAACGCGACTACGCCCTCGTGCAGGGTTCGGTGCTTTTTATCGCGTTCAACTTTATGGTCGTTAACCTGCTGGTCGATCTTGCCTACGCAGCACTTGACCCACGCATCCGGTTTGAATCGAAATGACCCCTTTGCTGAGAGATGTTGCGCGACACTCTTCGGTCTCGCTCTGGTGGCGGCATTCACGCTCGCCGCCGTTTTGGCCGAGTTTGGTCTCACCCCCTATGATCCACTGGGTCAGGACCGCATCGCGCGTCTTCAGGCACCAAGTGTTGCCCACCTGTTCGGCACAGATCTTTTCGGACGCGACGTGCTGAGCCGTTTGATGCTCGGAATTTCCCAATCCTTCACCGTGTCGTTCCTTGCGGTCGGCGCGGCAAGTCTGGTTGGCACCGTGCTTGGTCTGGCTTCGGCTTGGTTTGGCGGTTTTTGGGACGGCGCCATTATGCGGTTGATGGATGTGCTTCTGGCCTTTCCGGCGATCCTGTTGGCGTTACTGATTATCGCGATTGTCGGACCCAGCGGCTTGACCAGTATTTTGGCCATCGCGATTGTCTATACACCGATATTTACGCGTGTCGTACGCGGCCCGGCGCTTTCATTGAAACAACGGGAATTTGTTGATGCAGCGCGGACATTTGGAAGCAGTCGACGTTACATTATGACACAACATTTAGCGCTTAACCTTGTCGCTCCGCTGACTGTACAGATTACGCTGGCCCTTGCCTGGGCGCTAGTGACGGAGGCCGGTTTGAGTTTTCTCGGCCTTGGAACCCAGCCGCCATATGCTTCTTTGGGCCTGATGCTGGCAGACGCGCGCAATCTGATGGAACTGGCCCCGTGGCTATTGTGGATCCCGGCCATCGGATTGATGTTTGCGGTCTTGGGTTTCAATCTTCTTGGTGACGCCTTGCGCGATATTCTGGATCCTAAAACCAGACGGGCTTTAGCATGAGCGCCCTGTTGTCGGTTCGCGACCTCCGTGTTGGGTTTGGTGCAAACCCTGTAGAAAACGAAGTCGTTCATAAAATCAGTTTTGATCTGGAACCCGGCGAAACTCTAGCCATTGTCGGGGAAAGTGGTTCGGGAAAATCTGTGACCGCCATGGCCATCAATCGTCTGGTCGACTTCGGTGGCGGAAAGATACTCGGCGGTAAGATCGCGTTTACCGACGACGATGGCAAAGTATCTGACCTTGCGCGGGCGGAAGAGGCCGAACTGGAACAATTCCGGGGTCGCAAGATCGGTATGATCTTTCAGGAGCCGATGACTTCCCTAAACCCGGTGCTGTCCATCGGCACTCAGATCGAAGAAGTTTTTCGCTTACAGCATGGTATGTCTCGGGCGGAAGCTAAAATCGCGGCCTGTGCAGCGTTGGAACGCGTTCAGATTCCAGATGCTGAACGCCGTTTAACATATGCGCCGCACCAACTGTCGGGTGGAATGTTGCAGCGCGTGATGATCGCCATTGCGCTCGCCACCAACCCAAGGCTTTTGATCGCTGACGAACCGACAACGGCGCTGGATGTTACGATACAAGCTCAAATTCTGGGCCTGATGACACAGATGCAACGCGAGACAGGCACAGGACTGATTTTCATCACGCATGATATCGGGCTGGTCGCAGGCTTCGCCGACAGGGTTATAGTGATGCAAGCCGGAAAGGTTGTCGAGCAAGGCGCACTGGGGGATGTTCTGGATACGCCACAACACCCTTATACCCGCCACCTGCTTAAAGCGGTGCCACATTTTAGTGATGGAAAATCGACGCGACAGGAATTGCAACGGTGTGATGTGGCAACAGCCGGTCGTGCATTGACCGTTGACGGGTTAACAATTCGCTTTCCAGTCCGTTCAGGATTGTTGCGCCGCCAAACGGGAAATGTACATGCAGTTGAAGGTGTTTCTTTTGATCTTGTGCGTGGTGAAACGCTCGGAATTGTCGGTGAAAGCGGGTCTGGGAAATCCACCACGGCAAGGGCGATCCTTGACTTGGTAAAAGTGACGCGCGGCTCCATTCAAGCTGATCGGGCGGTGAAGGACGGGACGATCAAGCCAGTACAAATGGTGTTTCAGAACCCTAATGCATCGCTCAACCCAAGACTGACCGTAACAGAGCTTTTGACCGAACCTTTAATTGCCTCCCGCCGCAAGATCGATGGCACTGCGCGCGCACGCATGTCAGAACTTGTCGAACGTGTAGGGCTGCCGACCGACAGTCTTGATCGTTATCCATTCGAGTTTTCCGGTGGTCAACGCCAACGACTTTGTATCGCACGTGCCTTAATGCTCAATCCCTCAGTTCTGGTTCTGGACGAGGCTGTATCAGCGCTTGATGTGTCGGTGCAGGCACGCGTGCTGGATCTCCTTATCGATCTTCAGACGGAATTTGGCCTGTCTTATCTTTTTGTTACCCACGATATGGCCGTTGTGGAGCGAATTGCACATCGGATTGCGGTGATTTACGCAGGCAGAATTGTTGAGATCGGAACAGCATCAAAAGTTCTTTCAACGCCGCAACACAACTATACGCGTCAGCTTATTCAAGCCGTTCCAAGCATCCATCGCCGTAAGCGAGAGTTCACCGTGGATACCTGCGCTGTGCCATCATTGGTGCGATCAACGGGTTGGGAGCCGCATACAACGCCTTGGGTTACCGTCGGTGATGATCACATGTACCAACAAGAATCCTGAGGAAGCAAAAGAATGGGATTCAAAACTGCAATTGCTCATCTGAACCGCGACATTCAAAACGGAAGCATCCCCGGAGGCGTGCTGGCAATGACCTTAACGGACGGCTCGCGTGAATTGCACGCCGCCGGTATGGCCCAGATTGAACCTGGTCCTCAAAAAATGCTTCCGGAAACATGGTTCGATCTGGCATCACTGACCAAAGTCATCTTTACCACAGAGCGTATACTTCGGCACGCGGCTCAGGGCGCGATCGATCTTGATGAGCCGCTTGTCTCGGTGCTGCCTGACCTTCGACAATATGATTTTACAGCCTGGGAACGTAAGGTGACTTTCCGGCAGTGCCTGGGCCATCAGACCCCGTTTCCGGCAGTCGAACCCATTTATACCTATGGGGAAGACCCTGAACGATTGCGTGCGTTTGTATTGCAACGGGAATGGAATTTTGGCGCACCGGTCTATTCAGACATTAATTTCATCCTGTTGGGAATAGCATTGGAGCGGATCGAGGGTTGTCGAATTCGTGAGATGAAACCGGGGTTTGGCCTCAGTTTTTCCCCAACTGGAAAAAGCATAGCGGCTACGGAACTCTGCCCATGGCGGGGCCGGGTTTTGCAGGGTGAGGTGCATGATGAAAACTGTTTCGCGTTGCAAGGCTCTGGCCATGCCGGGCTTTTTGGCACAGCCGATGCAGTTTTGGACTTTGCTAAAACGCTGCTGACAAGGAATATTAATGGTGATGCGCGCACAAGTCTTCTAAGGATGCCCCTTTCTGCAACACGGGCGCATGGTTGGGAACGCCCTTATAAGGATTGGTCAGGTGGCGATTCTTGCTCGCCCGATACGTTAGGGCACACCGGATATACAGGTACCGGACTATGGGTGGATTTCGAACGTGGCTGTTCGTGGACATTGTTGACAAATTGTGTGCATCCCAGCCGCCACACCGAAAGCGGCATTGCAGAACTTCGTCGTGCGGTAGGCACGGCAATATGCGAAAGGGATTAATCCGATGAAACCAATCTGGGCAGTTGGCTTGATGACCGGTACGGTTCTGGACGGCAATATTGATGTCGCCCTGATCAAGACGGACGGTGAGCGGGTCTTCGAATTCGGTGCGTTCGAGCTGGTACCTTATCCCGAAAACATAAACGCAACATTGGCGGATACACTGGCGCAAGCGCTGGAATGGGGATTTGTGGGCCCGGAACCAGCAATCTTTGCAAAGGTCGAGCAGCTCATTACCGAGGCGCAGTCGCAGGCCGTTCGTAAAGTTGTAGAAGGCGCGGGGTTGAGCATGCAGCAAGTGGGCGTTGTCGGCTTTCATGGGCAGACCGTTCTGCACCGGGCGCCTGTCTCCGGGCGTGCCGGCAAGACGTGTCAGCTTGGCGACGGCGACCTTATGGCACGAACGGTTGGTGTTGACGTGGTTTATGATTTTCGCAGTTCCGATATGGCTGCGGGCGGCCAGGGCGCTCCCCTATCACCAGTATATCATGCGGCCTTACTTTCCGGTCTAGATGTCGATCAAGATACTGCTGTCTTGAACCTCGGCGGGGTCAGTAACGTGACCCGGCGCGGCAATGACGGAAAAATTGTCGGTTTTGACACCGGCCCGGCTAACGCGCCAATCAACGATTTCGTCAGTTCGCGCGGGGTAGGGGATATGGACCGGGACGGTGTGTTCGCCTCACAAGGAAAGGTGGACGAAGCCCTGTTGACGCAACATCTTGGACACCCATATTTGTCCGCGAGTTTCCCCAAGTCGCTTGACCGGTTCGAGTTTGGATACGACTGGGCTAACCACCTTTCGACCGAGGACGGTGCAGCAACGTTGACCGCGTTTTCGGCAGCGGCGGTGGGAAAGGCACTTGATATTCTGCCAACACGCCCCACACGCCTTGTTGTGTGTGGGGGCGGGCGCAAGAATCCCGCCCTGATGTCGGAATTAAACCTGCGTGCGCATGTTGAGGTGGTGTCAGCGGATTCAGTCGGTTGGCGTGGGGATGCAATTGAAGCGGAGTGTTTTGCTTTCCTGGCGGTTCGGTCCCTTCGCGGGCTACCACTGAGCTTTCCTACCACTACGGGTGTGCCGACACCTTCTCGTGGTGGTACGGTTGCACACAGCCTGTTGCCTGGCAGGGCACCTGAATGAAGATTGATTTTCGCCTTGCAGACCACGCCGAAACAGACATCAAGGCATTGGGTGAAGCCCTGTTCGAATTCAACGCCAACGACGTAGGGCCAGCGAACAAAAAGGACTTGGCTGTTATTGCCTATGACGACGCGAAAAACCTGATCGCGGGCTTGTCAGGTTACACAGCCTGGGGCTGGGTTTATATCCAATGGCTCTGGGTTGATCATACGTTCAGGGGGCGTGGCTTAGCCAGCGAGTTGCTGGAGCTTGCCGAAACCGAGGCCAAGGCGCGCGGCTGTTGCGGCGCACATATAGATACATTCAACCCGCAGGCGTTGCGTCTTTACAAACGACAGGGCTATCAGGTTTTTGGAGAGCTACCGGATTTCGTCAACAGCCGCACGCGATCCTTCCTGATGAAGCGTTGGAGTTAGACGGTTCTGAAAATGAACAGCAAATTGCGATCGAACCTGTCGTACAATTTTCTTTCCTTTACTTCCTGTTGCCTTGTCTACGTGAAGTTGTACATTGGATTAAGAATTAGGCGGCATTTTTTAATTTCAGAGCAATGGAGGTGGCATAAAAAAATTACCTTCGATAACCTGACATTGTTGACGCCTCTACGGGGATAAAAAGGGTATTCTCAAATGCCGATCAAGAACCGCCTATCAGACCTGCATGATGAGATCGTTGGTTGGCGACGAGACATCCACGCGCACCCCGAACTCAGGTTCAAAGAGCACCGTACAGCCGCATTGGTCGAAGACAGGTTGCAAGGTTTTGGATGTGACGAGGTAGTTTCAAAAGTTGGTCAAACCGGTGTTGTCGGTGTGATCCACGGGCGGCAAGACACGGTGGGCAAAGTGATCGGCTTTCGCGCAGATATGGACGCACTGCCCTTGCAGGAACTGACTGGCCTTCCTCACGCCTCGGCCCATCCAGGACAGATGCACGCATGCGGCCATGATGGCCATACAGCAATGCTTCTGGGTGCAGCCAAATATCTTTGTGAGACCCGAAATTTCGACGGCACTGTAGTGTTGATATTCCAACCCGCAGAAGAAGGTGGTGGTGGTGCACGTGCCATGATCGAAGACGGCATGATGGATCGTTGGAACATTCAGGAGGTTTATGGGATGCACAACTGGCCGGGCATTGCGGTTGGTCAGTTTGCGGTGCGCGAGGGTCCGCAAATGGCAACGGCTGACTTCTTCGAAATCAAGGTGCAAGGCAGGGGTGGTCATGCTGCGATGCCGCATCAGACAGTGGACACCACACTAGCAGCCTCACATGTGGTTGTTGCCGTACAGTCGATTGCCTCACGCAATATAGATCCTTTAAAAACTGCCGTTGTTTCAATCTGTGGGATGCGCAGTGACAGCGACACCTTCAATGTAATCCCCGATCTGATAACGTTGCGGGGAACTGTCCGATACCTTAATCCTATGGTTCAAGAGCAGATTATCAGCAGACTGACTTCACTGGCGGAGAATACGGCCAAAGCCTTCGGTGCCGCGGCAGATGTGATCTACACGCCGTGTGTACCACCAACGATCAATACCCCTGAGGCGGCTCAACGCGCTGCAGATGTTGCTCATGCGGTATCCGGTGAGGTCATTCGCGATCAAGACCCTGTAATGCCGGGCGAAGATTTTGCGGATATGTTGGCTGAGCGTCCCGGCGCTTTTTTGTTTATTGGCAATGGCGATAGTGCTGAATTGCATAATCCAGCATATGATTTCAATGACGAAGCTATACCAGCGGGGTGTAGCTGGTTTGCCGAGATGGCGGAAGCTCGCATGCCCGTCCTATAAGCTATTATTGCGGGGTGCAGTCTGCGACAGCCGATCATATTCAATTTCGTTGGTGAGAACCGGCGCATTGCCGCCCTTGGAGTATAATCCAGAATTCCCAGCCGAATTCACCAAAGCCGCCATTCATCACTGTTTTCATCCTGTTGTACTGGATGATTGAGATGCGGGCAAAGTGACCTTTCATTCGGCATAAGGTTGTGGCAGCTTTCAAGGTAACACACTGGATGTGTGTCTCGCCGTGAACAACTCAATTGTGTGTTGATCTGAGGATTTAATCTTCCGTATATAGATATTGGAGCTGATTTCGGGCAGGGCGTCTCACTCTCAGCGTCCGTTGACCAACTCTTTCAAATTTAGATTGCAGCCTATGCTCGATAAAAAACAGTGCATGACCAGCGCGGCTCCCGCGCCCTTTGCCAACTGGATGTTGGATACAAACGATGTCACGCGCGTTTTTCTTGCGGCCAGTCAGATCCCTGACCTCATCAACATTGCTGGCGGTCTTCCCGATCCCTCGACGTTTCCGGTACAAAAGATATCTGAGATTTCTGCCCGTGTTATCCGTGATCACCCTAACGAAACCATGGGCTACTGTGCTATTGAGGGTCTTCCCGCACTACGCGGCGCTATCGCAGCGCGCTACAGCACAACCACGCTGAAACTTACAGCCGAGAATATTTTGATTACCACAAGCGGCATGCAGGGGCTTGAGTTGATCGGCAAGGCTCTTATTGACCCTGGCGATTTAATCGCCGGACAATTTCCAACCTATCTAGGTGCGCTGGATGCTTGGCGCCCCCGCCAACCGCGCTATAGGAATATGGATGTGCACGCGCTGGACTTTGACGCGACACATGAAATACAGGGAGCAAAATTCGCCTACACCGTACCGAATTTCTCAAACCCCACGGGACAACTTGTCGGGGCTCAACGTCGCCAAGAGCTTGCTTTGGCTGCAGCTGAAACAGGCACGTGGTTGGTTGAGGACGATCCGTATGGCACCTTGAACTATGACGGATCATTGCCGTCGTCGGTACTCGCGCTTTCTGCCGCGCAATTGCCTTCCAGGGCATATGACGGCACGTGTGTTTATCTCGGTACGATGTCTAAGCAAATTGCGCCCGGACTGCGGGTGGGCTGGGCTATAGCGTCCAAAGAAATGATCAAAGCACTCACGCTGGCCAAGCAAGGTTCTGACATGTGCACCAGCGGAATCACTCAGTTGATCACCCTGGAGGCGATGAATTCCGGTTTAATCGAGGATCTGCAACCCAACATCGTCGATCTATACCGCAAACGCCGCGATTCACTTTGTGCCGCTATGACGGAGCATTTATCAGATTGGTTCGACTGGGACACGCCCGAAGGCGGTATGTTTGTATGGGCCAAAGCGCGGGACAAACGCCTTGACACCGACCGGTTATTGACACTCGCGATGGAGGAAAAAGTCTGCATTTCACCAAGTTCTGTGTTTGATGCTTTAGGCCAGCACCGTTCTGCAATCCGCATGAACTTTACGTTCAATAGCGAAGAAAAACTGACTGTGGCCGTCCAACGGCTTGCCCGCGCCACAAAGCGCCTGATAGAGGAAACTGAGTGATATGACCGTAACAATCAACCCGCGCCCCGCAATTAATTTGGCGCCAGACGAGATCGTTGGCTGGAAAGATATTCCCGTAAGCATCGCGGTAGATCTGGAACCGGATTGCCAGCTGGACAATGCGATACGTCCTTTGACCAATGCGGCAATGTCGTTGCACTTTTTAGGTCCTGCGATGACAGTAAGCTGCACTCCGCCTGACTTTGGTGCCGTAGTGCACGCGCTTGATCACATTCAGACAGGTGACGTGTTAGTCGTCGCAGCCGAAGGCAATTTGGACACCGCCGTGGTTGGAGAAATCCTTGGCGGACATCTACGCAATCTTGGATGTGCGGGCCTCATAGTTGACGGCGTTGTGCGCGACATAGAGGTCTTGGGTGGTTTTGACGACTTTCCCGTTTACGCTCGCGGTGTGAATCCACGAGGTCCCATCGGTGCGTCCGAAGGTGTTGTGAATTGCGCGGTGACGATTGGTAGTCGCACTGTCTCTCCGGGTGACCTGATCATCGGTGATCGCGGCGGCCTGATTTCAATGCCGCCACTGAAAATTCAAGCACAACTCGCAGGTGCACAAGCAAAGATCGCCTTAGAACGGCAGTGGATAGATGGGCTAAGATCTGGAAAAACGGCGAAGAACGTCTTTGGGTTGTAGTGGATTACAACGGCCCAACTGTATGTTGGGCGTTTCAAAAGCAAATCTCTAAACACAGCACAGCATCAGTAGATTTGGGTTCTTTTCGGAAGTGACATTTGTTGAGTTTCGTCGATGAATCTCGTCGCGAGCGGCCCTTTGTATGTACCGGCTGCTGTTCGCAAATGATTTTTTGCATGTTCTCGGAAGTCGCTCATATGTATCCGGCCTGTTGATCGACTCGCGGGTCGTGGCCTTGTTGGGGTTACGCACGCACCTTGGTCTCATTAGCGGCAAGGTCTATGATGACCGAAAGGGCCGTCAGACTCTGGGGGCGTATTTTTCCGTTCCATGCTTTTTATCTTTCGCGAACTCCTTTGGACAACGGCTGGTCTTCACACGCCAAGAGGGTATTTTTCAACCACCAATGGTGCCATCACAGAAGATATCGTACTTCGGCACCTGGAGCAGCACTCTGACAAATCTACCGAAGCCAGTCGGTAGTGGTTTAAGTTGCTGTTATCGGAATGGCGGAGACAATCTGCGCTGAATTCGCAAACGTTCATTTGAGAGCAAGAGCAGACGAGACTAGCGCGTTTTGCTCTTTGTTAGTTTTTGAACAGCTTAACGAGATCGACACCTTCTCGGCGGTCTGATGTCAGATCAATTTGCATTTCAATATGATTGAGATGAGTGATCATTAATTCGGCAGCTTCATCTTGCCGCCTTTCTTTAAACGCTTGCAATAGAAGTGAGTGCTCATCCTCGTGGCAATTCGCTGTCCCTGGCGCACCAAACATTCCAATGATCAAAGAGGTTCGAGTGACGAGCTCTTTTACCATGCGTTTCATTACATGATTGACCGCAATTTCCGCAAGCATCACGTGGAATCGTCCTGACAATCGAATTGCTTGCCGCCTGTCACCTTTTTCCTGCGCGTTGCGTTCGTTTTCAAGATGATCTTCAAGGCACGCGATGTGTTTTTCCGTTGCGCGTTCA
Source organism: uncultured Rhizobiaceae bacterium (assembly GCA_951813045.1). Classification (GTDB taxonomy): domain Bacteria; phylum Pseudomonadota; class Alphaproteobacteria; order Rhizobiales; family Rhizobiaceae; genus Pseudahrensia. The sequence continues at coordinate 2,629,964 of CATOTF010000002.1, read as the reverse complement.
ACAGCCAGGCGACAAATGTTTGGTTCAATGGCCCGTCGGGCCTCGAAAACCTGACGGGCCTGTTCCAACGTAGGCGTCGAAATATAGGCCCCCCGGTTTGATTGAAGGTCGACGATATTGCGGCTGGCCAAAAGAAGTAATGCGCTGCGGATACGCATCCGTCCAACGCCAAAAGCTTCACAAAGGGATGATTCCGAGAGCTTCGTACCGGGTCGCAATTGTTGTTCAATAACGGCATCATAAATCTGCTCTACGATCTCGTTTTCACCGAAATTGGTAGATTGAACGGTTGATTTTTCGGCTACATTCGACATTCGCATCCATTCACATTTCGGTAATTGCTAGTCAATGAAGCATGTCAAAAATTGTGGGCATGCCACGTACAATTAACAATCGGATGTGAATTCGTCCACAGTTGAATAATTAATTGTTGACAATCTTGTTAACAAATCATCCTCTGTTGGTGCTGGCTACCGTGGTGGCCAAAGCCAAGAGGACCCAAGGGAGAAGAAATATGTTCAAGAGACGCGAAATCATAAAGTCGATGGCGATTGTTGCCATGACATCAACTTCAATGCTGGCTGCCGGCCTGAGCGGTGCATTTGCTGCAAACGAAACCCTCAAAATCGGCTTCGTTGGCGTAACCAGCGGCCCCGCTGCCGCATGGGGTATCTCCAACGCCCGTTCAATGCAGGCACGTGCTGCATGGATCAACGAAACGGGTGGCGTGAAGATTGGCGATGTTACCTATGATGTGGAGATCGTAACTTTCGACGATCAGAAAGACCCTAAACGGGCGATTGCCGGGTTTGAAAAGATGGCGCAGGAAGGCATCCACTATGTCGTTGGCCCCAACGTTGATGATGGTGCTGCCGCGGTTCGCCCCGTCGCTGAGGAAAACGACATTATTTATTTCCCCTATGCATTCCCGAAAGCGCTTTATACAGCACCTGCTTCGAACGCGGTGTTGGGCATGGTGGCCAACTATCAGTCCGGCCCTGCCATCTATAAATATCTGATGGAGAAAAAAGGCGTGAAGAATGTGGCCTTCGTGGCTGCCAACGAATCTGATCCGCTTAGCCAACGTGAAGGTGGTGTTGCAGCGGCCAAGGCGTTGGGACTGGAAGTGGTTTCTGATAATGTAACCTACCAGGTTGACACAACGGACTTCACACCGGTTCTCACCCCGGTGATGCGCAGCAAACCTGATCTTCTGGTTCTGTCTGGTGTGGCCCCGGCCAATGCGCCGCAGCTTATCCGTGCGGCTCGTGAACTGGGTTATCAAGGCCTGATTTCAACCGAAACTGCGCAAGATGCTTCGGTGTTACAAGAAGGTGCCGGTGAATTAGCTAACGGCTTTATCTCAGTTGGCGGTGCATCAACTCCGGAAATCGCGACAGACGCGATGAAGGAATTCGTTGATCGTTATACCAAGATGTTTGGCGAATATAATGATGAGTCCAATACCAAGGTTTATGCGCTTGAGTATATTCTGGAAACAATGAAGGCCAACCCGGCTTCTAAAGAAAATGTCGGTGAATTCAAAAAGACCATGGAAACACTGGCCGCGCCTAATATCTACATGAAGGGTGATGCCAAACTCTCTTATGTTGGCTCCACCTCATTTGGGCAGAAGCGTCAGATTTCTGTTCCAATGGTCGTTAATGAGTTCAAGGATGGCAAGTTCAAAACACTGTTCATTGCCCAAGTTGACTAGCCTTATCACCTTACCTTGATACTGAGGGTTCGGTTACATGCCGAGCCCTCTCACCTCTGGAACTTCGACATGGAACAAGTACTCGCCAATGGCGCGTATCTGGGTGCTCAGTACGCGCTGATTGCTCTTGGGTTAACGCTGATATTCGCGCTTATGAACGTACTCAATTTTGCCCACGGACAAATGTACGTCATCGGCGGTTTTGTTACCTACACAGTTTATGCGCAACTTGGGTTACCGTTTGTGGTGGGTTTAGCGGCCTCAGCGGTAACACTGGCAATTGTTGGCGCATTGATTGAGAAATTTCTGTTCCGACCGGTAATCAAGAAATCGGTTCGCGAAGAAAGTACCATGTTGCTGGCGGCGGGGATTGCGTTTTTTCTGGATGCCATAATCCTACTCGTTTTCGGCGAGAAGCAACGCGGTGTCCCCAAAATCATCAACGGCATATTCAATTACAATGACTACACGATGGTCATGCCGTACGACAAAATCCTTGTTGGATTTCTGGCAATTGCGTCCATCGTTATCTTTATTCTTTACATGCAATATTCAAAAACGGGTCGGGCGATGCGGGCTTTGGCCCAGGATAAAGTTGCAGCCCAATTGATGGGCGTCGATGTCGACAAATATTCCATGATTGGCTTTGCTTTGGGCGCGATGCTCGCGGGCGTTGTGGGCGGGTTGCTCGTCACAGTCACCGGCATCAACCTCGGCATGGGTGGCCCAACATCGATCAAAGCGTTCATGATGGTAATGATCGGCGGTGCGGGTGTCATTTCCGGCGCAATTGCCGGGGGCTTTATTCTCGGCATGATGGAAGCCGTCGGCCTGTCCGTGCTCGCCGCCTATGGCGACATCACATATCTCGCGATTTTCGTCTCTTTGATGGTGTTCCTCGCCATTCGCCCACAAGGGCTAATGGGAAAGCCCTGGGGCTGATCATATGTTGTATAAAAACAAACAAATCCTGGGCGTTGGTGTATTTCTGTTCGTCATTTTCGTTCTCATCCCCTGGCTTATCCATGTTAGCGGCCGGTGGGATTTCTACTACACCTTGACGTCTGTAGCATTGCTCTCAATCGCAAGTGGCGGTGTATGGCTTACCTTCTACATCGGGCGTATCAATATCGGTCAAGGGGCATTCGCACTCGCCGGTGGTTATGTGTCGGCAATTCTGGTCGTCAAATACGGCGTCTCTTTCTGGCTGACGATCCCACTTGCTGGATTGTTTTGCGCTTTTGCAGCTGTGCTGATCGGCTTCCCCATTCTGCGCCTAAAGGGCGTTTATTTTGCGATGATCACTCTGGTTTTGACGGAAGTTGCCCGGCTGACTGCGCTGGCACTACCGATTACAAACGGTGCGCGGGGTATTTCCTCAATCCCCTTGCCGGGAGAACTATCGATCTTTGGCCTGACCATCATTCCCGATTTTTCGACCATCGAAAACGTGAAGCTCGCATTCTATTATCTGGCTGCGGTGTTGATGGTTGTGAGCTTTGCAGCACTCTATCGAATTGTGAATTCAAGAATTGGCCATCTGTGCCGTTCATTGCAACAAAATGAGGAACTCGCCTCATCCATTGGAGTTAACACTGCCTATCTGCGTGTGATTGCCTACGCGATTTCGTCTTTCATGGGGGGAATATCTGGAGCGATTTTTGTTGCGATCTCCCGGTCAATTTATCCGGCCAGTTTCCCGGTAAAAGACTCCATTGATTTTATGCTCAATTGCTTCCTTGGCGGTTTGGGATACGTGTTTGGCCCAATGCTTGGAACGTTGGTCATCTATTTTGGTTGGGATGTTTTGTTTACAACCGGCAAATATCAATTGCTGATATATTCCAGCGTTCTCATTTTGCTGATGCTGTTCCTGCCCAATGGAATTTTAAGCCTGCGGCTCCCAGGTAAGAAGGGCGCATCGAAATGAGCCCTATCCTGCAGGTAAAAGGCGTCACCAAGAAGTTCGGTGGGTTGACCGCGAACAACAACATATCCTTCGATGTGAACGAAGGGGAGATACTATCTGTCATCGGCCCAAACGGTGCGGGTAAGTCCACATTGTTTAAAATGATTGCGTCGTTCATGCCAACAACAAACGGAGAAGTGCTGTTTAACGACGAGCGAGTCTCCAACCTATCACCCCATGTTGTTGCTCAAAAAGGCATTGTCAGAACATTTCAGGAAACCACGATATTCAAGAGCATGACCGTGCGGGACAACGTTATTGTGTCTCATCACCTTCGGTCTAAAGCCAATCTGTTTGGTTATTTTCTCGGGACGAAAACTGCCAAATCTGATGAGCACGAGTTTGGCCGTTCAGCAGATGATATCGTTGACTTTCTGGGACTTGGAGAAATTCGTCATGAGCTGGCCAGTAATCTGCCTCAAGGCCATTTGCGGGCGCTGGGCATCGCAATTGGTCTGGCAACAAATCCTAAGATATTACTTCTGGATGAACCCTTCGCGGGCATGAACCACGACGAAACCATGCGTACTGTTGAGCTTGTCCGCGGTGTTCGTGATCGCGGAGTAACTGTCCTTCTGGTCGAACACGACATGCCTGCGGTTATGAATATTTCCGATCGGATTGTGGTGCTCAATTTTGGTGAGAAGATTGCGGAGGGTACGCCGTTTGAAATCCAGGAAGATGATAAAGTTATCGAGGCCTATTTGGGCAGCGAAGACGACGCGATTGGAATTTGAGCCGTGAATACCATGTTAAATTTTGATAATGTCGAGCTCTCATATGACCACGTATACGCACTCAAAGGCGTGTCTTTGGACCTGGTCGAGGGCGAAACGGTCGCTCTTATTGGGGCTAATGGTGCGGGTAAGTCTTCCATCTTGCGAGCCATTACCGGCCTTGCAAAAATCTCCACCGGCGAGATTCATTTTGAAGGGGAGCGGCTTGACGGACTTGGGGCTTCCGAGATTGTGAAACGTGGCATCGCGATGGTGCCGGAGGGACGACGCGTCTTCCCGTTTATGACCGTTAAAGACAATCTGTTGATGGGAGCCTTCACGCGCTCTGACAAAGCAGGCATCCAGCAAACACTCGACAGCGTGCTCGAGAGGTTTCCGCGCCTTAAGGAGCGCTATTCACAAACCGCGGGAACGTTGAGTGGTGGTGAACAGCAGATGATGGTGATCGGGCGCGCATTAATGGCGAAACCAAGGCTGTTACTGCTAGATGAACCTTCTTTGGGCATTGCCCCCAAGCTTGTTCAAGACATTGCCCGTTCAATTGTGGCAATCAACAAGGACGAAAACGTCACGGTGCTGTTAGTGGAGCAAAACTCCAAGATGGCGTTGAGTATCTCTCATCGTACCTACGCAATGGCCACCGGTAATGTGGTTCTGAGTGGACCATCCGCCGAATTGAAAAACGATGATCGTATCAAAGCTGCCTATCTGGGAGGAACGGTCTGATGCGTATTCTGGTTATCAATCCCAATACGACCGTTTCAATGACGAAAAAGATTGGCGAGGCGTCGGAGAATGCCGCATCCGCGGGGACGACAATCGTCGCTGTAAATCCCAATAAGGGACCGGCAAGTATTGAAGGGTATTTCGATGAGGCATTAAGCCTGACAGGCCTGATTGAGGTGGTTCGTGAACGCGAAGACTATGATGCCATCATACTTGCATGCTTTGACGATACCGGTTTGGACGCAGTACGCTGTATGACAGATGCGCCGGTTCTCGGCATCGGTGAAGCGGCATTCCACATGGCCAGCATGCTATCGAATAAATTCAGTGTGGTCACGACGCTTTCAAGGTCGGTGTCTGCGATAGAACACAACCTGGTTCGATATGGACTGGCAACACGGTGCGCAAAAGTAAGGGCATCGGAAGTTGCAGTTCTGGACCTGGAGTCCGGCAACGGTAACGCAAGAGCGAAAATCAGCGCCGAGATTACAAGTGCTATCGAAAATGATAATGCCGAAGCCATCGTTTTAGGTTGCGCTGGTATGACTGATCTAGCAGCAACCCTGTCACTGCAACACGGCCTGCCTGTACTTGATGGCGTAGCCTGTGCGATAAACCTTGCCGAAAGCTTGGTGCGTCTTGGCCATAAAACGTCTAAGCTAGGTGGTTACGCGCCTGCTGTTTATGACAAGTAGTCGTATTTGGCCTGGACAGTGACCTATCAATCTGTGTCGCAATCAGAGTGTCCCATTAATATGGTTTCAATCATTTTTGTCGAACTATAGCTTTCGAAACAATCGAGCCAGTGGCTGCTGCGGTACCATTTTACTGTGAGTAATCGGTTTCGATAACCCTGATTACGACAAGAAGTGAATGACGTGGGAGGGCTTGATGGGGACCTCCGATCAATTGTTGATCTAATATGGCCAACGTCGGCTCAGGGGACCTTGTGACTTGTAAACTAGCGGGCGCCGTCATCCTGCGACATACCGCTTAGCGTCAAAACCTGCCAACTGCGGATATTGATATGCTATGATCAAATTACATCGAGTATACGTTTCGATATCGTCTGTATGTTATACAAATAACGATCTGATCGGATCGGAACCGCACAGAGAATGGCACTTTTCGATGCGGCTTGGCGCTTCGCAAGTTATGATTGGAAATGCCAATGCTGTTCCCCAATAATTGGGCAAATATTTTGCGATTGCTCTCGATCCAAGAGTACGATCCCGTTAAGCGTCTTTTCCTGAAGTAAAGCTGAACTCGGCTCCGGTGCGTATGCCTGATGGCCAGCGGGTAGTCATTGTTTTCAGCCGGGTGTAGAAACGTACACCTTCCTTCCCGTGGAGGAGGTGGTCACCGAACAATGACCGCTTCCAGCCGCCGAAACTGTGATACGCGATCGGAACTGGAATAGGCACATTGATACCAATCATGCCAACGCGCGCGCGACCAGAAATCTCGAGCAGCATCGCCATCTCGCGTAAAGATCGCTGTGCCATTGCCATATTCATGGTCATTGATCATCGATACAGCCTCATCATAGGACTTCCCACGAACGACCGATAATACCGGTCCGAATATCTCTTCTTTGTAGATCGACATATCAGTGGTGACATAGTCGAACAGACAACCGCCGATAAAATATCCGCCTTCGTAACCATGAAGCTTCAAACCACGGCCATCGACCACCAGGTTGGCACCCTTGTCCAGGCCCTGATCAATGTAGTCGTGGATCCTGTCATAGCTTTGTTTGGAAATAACCGGGCCGAGCACCGACGTGGCATCGGTGTAGGGAGCGACTTTCAGTGCGCGTATGCGTGGAGCCAGCGACTCAACGAGCTTGTCAGCTGTACCTTCACCAATTGGAACCGCAACTGAAACAGCCATGCACCGTTCCCCGGCAGAGCCATATGCGGAACCGATCAAAGCATCGGTGACCTGCTCCATATCGGCGTCGGGCATGATAATCATGTGGTTTTTTGCACCACAAAGGGTCTGAACGCGTTTACCGCTATCGGTACGGCGTTTGTAAATATACTCGCCGATTGCCGTGGAGCCGACGAAGCTTACGGCTTCTACCCTGGGGTGGTCGAGCAGTGCATCCACGGCTTCCGTGTCACCGTTCACAACATTGAAAACCCCTTCGGGCAGCCCTGCTTCGGCCAACAGTTCAGCAATACGCAATACGACAGTCGGGTCCTTCTCTGAAGGTTTAAGAACGAATGCGTTTCCGCAAGCAATGGCAACCGGATACATCCACAAGGGCATCATTGCTGGGAAGTTGAAGGGAGTAATTCCAGCTACCACGCCAACGGGCTGGCGGACGGAAAAGCTGTCGACGTTAGAGCCGACCTGTTCAGAATAGTCGCCTTTCAGAACCTGCGGAATACCAGAGGCAAACTCAACGACTTCAATACCGCGCGCAATTTCTCCCTCTGCATCAGGTAGTGTTTTACCGTGTTCAGCGGAGAGAAGCTGAGCAAGTTCGCTAATGTGGCGTTTGAGCAGGTCACGGAAGTTGAACATCACGGCTGCACGTTTGGCAGGCGGTGCCGCCGCCCATCTCGGCAAAGCCTCAGCAGCCGCTTCCACCACGGTATCGACATCGGCCTTTGATGCCAGTGTTACTTTGCCGCAGACTTCGCCTGTAGCAGGATTAACGATATCAGGCGCCCGCGATGATGAGCCGGACTAGGTTTTGTTCGGTAGAAAATGACCTACGGTATTCATAATGATTCCTTGATATTGACCGATTGCCAGTTTGGGTTTTTGATTTCTCGGTAAGTTGAATCACCCGTTGTCAGCTATGGATGACGGTGGGTGGCTGGATGGTGATTTTAGGGGAGAATACCCATGCCCATTTTTTGGAGGCTTGCTTTAGATTGAGCTTGTCTCAATCCCCAATTGAACCACCCCTTTTACCTAAACAGAGCAATCCCAACGGAAGCCGCATTGAACGACGCCTGTAACCCGATGACAAACGGAGCACTTCTGGTCTCGCTTGAAAATTCATGCGTGATCCGGGTGATTATTGAAACGCCATTTTCGGAGTGGCCCGGCCATTACGTTAAGGTAATACATCTCATATCCACACGGGGCGCCACACGGGTGATGTCCTCGCGGAACGAGAACGACATCATGATTGGACATTGACATGGCCTCATCCAACGTCCCGTCTTCTGTCCAATCCTGCTGATTACCATAGCCCTGGGCAGGATTTAGCCCGTGGTAATAGGTCTCTTCCAGATGGGTCATGTTTGGGTAATCATCCTCATTGTGGCGGTGCGATGGGTAAGATGACCAACGCCCGGATTTGGTAAACACCTCGGTTACCCAACAGGACAAGCGCCGTCAGCCGTTCCTAATCCGTTTTCACCCCAGTGACGTCGACACCCTCCGCCACTAACTGTTCACGAAAAAAACGCCCCATGTGCTCATCACCGACCCGTGTGACAAGCGCCGACTTCAAGCCCAGCCGAGCAGTTCCTGCAGCGATATTTGTGGAAGATCCGCCGAGGTATTTCTGAAACGATCCCATATCTTCCAACCGGCCACCAATCTGAGACCCGTAAAGGTCTACCGAACTGCGGCTAGTCGTAATGAGGTCAAGGGTCTTGGTCATAATCACTCAAATTCTTGATAAAAGTGGTGCTGTTTGAATGTATTGGTTTCAAACAGCACCAATGTCTTCCTCTTGGGAGGCTAGGAAAACAACTCTTTGAAGCGTCCGATACACTGGCGGAATCCGGCTTCAAAATCGTCATCTCCTGGATGGTAAACGCTCTCAAACGAGATCACGCCATCGTAGTTATCTTCGCGCAAAGCGTCTGCAATTGGCTCAAACAGATCAGCCAATTGGCCTTCGCCCATTTTCTTCACCGTCAGAGTCGCGCGCGGCGTATCAACTTGCACATCCTTGATGTGAACATGGCCCAGATAGCCATCACGCACCTCGTTGTATCCGTCGGGATAAGCAAGCTCGTGGCACCAGCAATTGTTGGCTGAATCCCACAACACTTTCAGCGTATCCTTGGCGTCAAGATCATCAATCAACTTGCGCGCGGTATAGTTGGAATTGACCATCGTGCCGTTGCCCGTTTCGACAACCAGCGTCAGTCCCTCGGCTTTGGCCAGTTCAACGGCAGGAGCATAAAGGGGAACAGTTTTATCCCACGCACCATGGGCGACGTTCCATTTTTCAGCACCACCTTCGCCCCACAGGATTTGTTCCTTTTTATTGGTCATGATCCGCACCAGGGGTGAGCCGACGATGTGGGCCATCTCCATGACGCGTTTAAGCGCATCCATATGTTGGGTGTGCAACGCATCACCGGGTTCGTTGGCGGTTGTCATGCCAGCGAAGACGTGGCGTGACAGGCAGGATACCGGCTTGCCACGATCACGTAGCAAGGTGTCAATTTCCTTGATTTCCTGGGCGGTGTGATCACCCACTTCTTTCTCACCAACGAATTGCAGTTCAGCATATTCGAGATCAAATTCATCCATCACATTGATGGCATGTTCCAAATCACGGCTAATGCCGTCACAAATTACACCAAGTTTCATCTATTTTGTCTCCTGTTCAGCGGTGCAGTTCAGCCGCGACCACTTCTTCCATTACCCGTGTACAAATCCAGTTATCGCCGTCGGGATAATTGGCCTTCCCCTGGTGGAATATCTGCACCGCACTCGACGCCATGAACATCGGAACCCCAAGTTCTTCGGCCATATTAAGGGAGATCGTCAGATCCTTGTGCATCGTCCCGATGCCGCTGCCGGTTCCTTCAAACCTGCGGTCGATGATGTTTTCCAAGGCGCCATTGGCGACACCACAACTGGCGCCTGATGTGGAAAAAACATCATATAATGCATGTCCGGAAACACCTGCTTTGGCAGCTAGCGATGCAGCCTCAAAAGTTGCCCCGAAAATGGAACCTATCAGCGTTTGCAGGCAGGACTTCATGACTTGGCCGTCACCCGCACGTTCGCCGACGCGGTGGATCGTCTTTGACACTGCCTCCATGACCGGTTGATACTCATCAAGAACGGGTGCGGCAGCTGCCGCCATCATTGTCAGGGTTCCCCCTGTGCCCCGGGGAAACCGCCGGAGACCGGGCTGTCAATGAGATGAACACCTGAACCAGCCATCGCTTCAGCTATGTCACGGGCTTCAGATGGTTTGATGGTGGCAGTCAAAACCACAACACCGCCCTTGGGTATATGACCAATCAAACCGCATTCGCCAAGAATAACCGATTTAGCCTGATTACCATTCATCACCATGACGAATACGGCATCAGCATTTGCACCAACCCCGGCAATATCTTTCGCCGGTTTGCCCCCCATTTCGATAAATGCACTCATTCTTTCTTCAGAAAGATCAAGGCCTGTGACATCAAATCCGTTTTTGATAAGGTTCTTGGCCAGCCCGCTGCCCATATCTCCAAGACCTATTACACCCGTTCGTTTCATATAGTTTCTCCTGACGGTTTCGCCGCGTGATGTTAAATTTGGATGTGGCTTACCTGTTCGCAAACAACACCCATTGGCAGAGTTTCGATGCATACCTGCACCGGGCGATCCCTGAGATACTCCAACGCCCGATACTCAGTTGAAATCAGAGAGACCTGATCCAATCTGGATTTAGTGGTGCGCCAAAATCTCGCCCAAAAATGCCTTGGCACGTTCATGCTGCGGGTTCTTGAAAAACTCGCTTGGTGTTGTTTCCTCAAGAATTTCGCCGTCAGCCATAAAAAGAACCCGGTGGCCGACCTGTCGCGCAAAGCCCATTTCATGGGTAACGCAAATCATGGTCATGCCGTCCTCAGCCAGGCCGATCATGGTATCGAGAACTTCTTTTACCATTTCGGGGTCAAGCGCAGAGGTTGGCTCGTCGAACAACATCACCTTCGGCTCCATGCAAAGGGCACGTGCGATTGCCACCCGTTGCTGTTGTCCCCCGGATAATTGAGCTGGATGCTTGTCGGCCTGTTCAAGAATATGAACGCGGTCGAGGTATTTTCTGGCAATTTCTTCCGCTTCGGGACGTTCAATTCCCTTAACCCGGCGCAGTGCCAGTGTGCAATTATCAATCACTTTGAGGTGCGGAAACAGATTGAAACTCTGAAACACCATGCCGACTTCACGTCGTACAGCCTCAATAGATTTCGCCGCCTTGTCAATTTCCTTGCCGGCAACCCTGATTGAGCCATCCTTGATTTCTTCGAGGTGATTGATGCACCGGATCAATGTCGATTTTCCTGATCCGGACGGACCGCACAGAACAATCCTCTCCCCCTTGCGCACCGTTAAGTCCACGTCTTTGAGGGCGTGAAAGCCGCCATACCATTTGTTTATGTTCTTAAGTTCAATGAGAACTTCATTGTCTGAAACGGACAATTGCTTTTCACTTGGCATATTGGCGGCTTTCATTATTGAGTTGAGGCTGACGGTTTATTTCACCGTGAATGAAACACCTTCAACAGGAGCCTCAAACTTGGGCTGGCCAATTTTGAACCACTTCTTATAGAGCTTATCCATTGTGCCATCAGCCTTGACGCCCTCGAGAAAGGCGTTCACGGATTCATTGATCGCCTTGTCTTCCAGAACTGTTCCGACGCCTTTGTAATTTGTTGCGAGGATCAGTTTTTCTGCATATTTGCCGGGTGCGTTTTCTTCGATACGCGCTATGGCGAACTGGTTTGCGGCAATCGCGTCAACCTGACCGGACAACAACGCCTGGATGTTGGCAGAATCATCGTCAAAACTGAGCATTGTTGCATTTGGCGCAAGTGTGGGGATGAGGTTTTCTTGCGCGCTGCCTTTTGGCACACCAATGGTCAATTTGTTCATGTCCGCCTGTGAAGCAACATCGGTACCATTAGCGGCGATCAATGGCATGCTGTCTTCTGCATAGGGAATGCTGTACTGGAGTGATTCAGCGCGTTTGGCACTGATACCCAAAGTGGCAAAAAGCGCATCGACCTTCCCGGCCTGTAATCCGGCGATCCGGTTCTGGTTGGTTACGATTACCAATTCAAGATCAACACCGAGGTGTTTTGCGTATAATGCTGACAGTTCGGCATCATAACCGTCGTTTTTCCCGCTGGTATCAAGAAACCCGAACGGTGGGTTATCGCCTTGAATGCCGATAACGACTTTCCCGCGCGCCTTGATGTTATCAAGTGTATCAGCGGATGCGGAACCAACTCCGATAGCGCCTGCAATTGCCATCCCGGCGGCGGCACTCATAATTGTACGGCGTGTGAACTTACCTAATTTCATTTTGTATTCCTCCTAGATTAATGTGGCGGCTGTCGCTGCCATTGATCTGCTTGAACAATTCAAACAGAATTCCGATGCAGTTGTTTCCTGGGTCATGTTTCTAATTTCCAAGCGACAATTTGCGTTCCAGATGCGAGCCCAAGATTGACATCGGCCAGCACAGGAAAAAGTAGATTATTCCAACAATCCCAAAGACCAGGAGCGGTTGAAAAATGAGGTTTGATACGATCTGTCCGGCCCGTGCGAGTTCTACAAACCCCACAATCGCTGCAAGCGATGTCCCCTTTGTGAGCTGCACCGCAAAGCCGATTGTCGCCGGTAGTGATATTTTCAACGCTTGCGGAAGAACGATGTCACGCATGCGTGAGACGTAACCAAGGGCAAGCGCATTTGAGGCTTCGATCTGGCCTTTCGGCAGCGACTGGATTGTGCCGCGCCAGATATCCCCCAAGAACGCACTTGCATGGGCTGTATATGCAATCGAAACGGCGACCCAGGCGTCGATATTAAAGCTCATCAATGCGAGACCGTAATAGATGACGAATAGCTGCATCAGCAGCGGCGTACCCTGAAACAGGGCAATGTAAGCCGCCGCAATTCGCTGAACTATCTTGACGGGACTGACACGCGCCAGGGCAATCGCGAGGCCGATAATGCCACCACCAATAAAACTGATTATCGTCAGCAAGACTGTCCACTTCAAACCTTGAAGCAGAAACAGAAACTCAGGAGATCCAAACTTATCCATCACACCACCTCACTGATTTGGATAGCTGAAATGGCGATTACCGAGTGCGGAAAGCGCAGCCATGATGAGCCACGAAATCAACAGGTAAAGCCCGGTAATGGTGAAATAGACTTCGAAACTTCTGAAGGTTTCGGATTCAATGCGCTGGGCAAAATGCGTCAGCTCACTGGCCGAAATTGACGAACAAACGGACGAGGTGAGAGTCAACAAAATGAACTGCGACGTTAATGCGGGATAAATTGACCGTAGTGCCGGAATGAGAATTATGTCGCTGAATATTTGTCGTCTCGACATGCCAAGCGCTGCGCCTGCCTCAACCTGTCCACGGGGAATTGAATCAACCCCGCCACGAATGATCTCGATGGAATAGGCCCCACCGTTTATCGCCAATGCAATAATTGCGGTTACCGTTGGGCCTAATCTGATCCCGATCAACGGAAGGGCGAAGAAAAGGAAAAATATTTGAACAAGAAAAGGCGTATTGCGAATGAGTTCCACAAACATGATGACAGGAACCTGAACTAAGCGGCTTCCAGACCGGCGCATTGCGACACCGACAACACCGATCACGAGCGCAAAGAATATCCCGGTTGCAGACAGAGCCAGAGTAAACAAAACGCCGTGCAGTAAATCTGCCCATCGTTCGATCACAATACTGAAATCCAATTTGCTCAACGAAATCTCCTGTAAGGACAATGGGAACACAGCTTCGCCGTTGCCGTGCCCGTGAAGCCACAGCCGAAACGAGTCCATCGCTCAGTCCATTTAGATTTTCCGGGAAACCTGCGACCTCCCGTCGCGGCCACTTTCCCCAGCGCCATCAGTTTTGCAACCAAAATCCATCAGTTTATTGCAATTGATATGTTTTGATGTATTTTTACATTCGAAGTTTAACAAACTTGATGTGAATTGATGCAAAATGACAGAGATCAAGCGCGCGGCCAGAATCCACGAGATTGCAAAAATCGCCGGAGTAAGCACTGCAACAGTCGACAGGGTTCTGAACGAGCGGAAAAATGTTGGCGATGCGACTCGGCAAAGAGTTCTGCAAGCCAAGTCTGCCATTGAGACCAGGGGGAATGACGTTGTTCGACAACAACCCTGGAGGATAAAAGTATTGTTGCCAGAGGGTGCGGGCCCCTCAACAGAGTATCTCGCGTCTTGTTTCCAGGATATTGGGGCCGTCGGAAATGCTACGATTGAATGCATATTCACCAAAAAAATGGACCCGGCGGTTCTCGCCCGTAGATTGAGGGCTTGTGTCAGTCAGGGTATCGACGCGGTCGCCTTTCAGGCATTGGACGATCCGCGGGTACGTGACGCGGTGGTTGAACTGGCATCTTGTAACATACCGTCGCTAACCCTGCTGTCCGGGTTGGGCAACGCGCCCGTTATAGGATTCGTAGGGGTTGATAACCGGGCCGCAGGACGCACCGCTGCATTCCTGATGGGCAGAATGACGAGACCACCCGGAAAAATTGCGATTATTACAGGGGGGCAGCTCTACCACAGCCATGAAGACCGTGAGATTGGATGCCGTACCGTCCTTCGTCGGGATTTCCCGCAGTTGGAAGTCATCAGTACCCATTCAGGGAATGATGATATTGAAGGAAACTATCAAGAACTGAAAAAGCTTCTTGAGCAGGTCCCTGACTTGCTTGGTGTTTATAATGTGGGAGGCGGCAACGAAGGAATTGTCCGGGCGTTGAGAGAATCTGACATAGGCGAAGACATAATGTTGGTCAGCCATAACCTCACACCGAAAACACATTCCTATTTGCTAAGCGGATCAATGGACATAATCATCCACCAGAATATGCGGGCCGCAGCACTTGACACCGTCGATACCCTGATTGCCCACCTAAACGGCAAGCCACAGCAGCCAAGCCTCATTCCGGTTGAAGTCATAACAAGGGAAAACCTGCAAAGCTCAACTTACGGCTGAGGAGCATGGAAACAGCTCGAACAGGTTGCAGAAAACCCTCGATATCGAAGCACACATAAAAGTTAGGAGGTTGAAGTTCATTGATATTACGCACGATGGATAAACTTCAATCCAATTTGGACTGTTTTACGCTAGTAAATGTCGCGTTTGTCAAATTTGAATGACGGTTCATGTCGGCAATTTCGCACAGTCATAGAGGAACTTAAGCTCCATTCCATGAGCATACGAAATTGATTGTCGATTAGGGCTGGCGACCGTTAATCTGCTATCTCTTGAGCTGATCCGCATCCATTTGCATAAAATCACGAATGCCTTTTTCACGAAATGGTGCCCAGAAACTTGTAGGTTTTGCCGGGTTTGCGCTCATAGCTGAAACTTTGGGGTCTAAAGCACGCATACGCTGGAAGTCGAAATTACCCAGGTTGTCTAAAAAGAAATTTCGATATTGGATTTGTTGCTTATTTCGCTTACCTGCAAAATCCGCGTTTAGTTATTCGGCAAAGTCCATTTTTACCTGAGCATATGGTTTAAAGGCATCGTTTTGCATTCTTGTAGCTGTTGCCATACGTTCAATCGCTGTGGCACCCTTTGCCGGATACATACCGCCCGGATCCACAATTTGCATGCGCCAGCGGTCTTGACGCGATAGTTGCACAAAGTTGACATTTTCGCTGTGTAGATCCATCGCCACAACACCCCGTTTATTCAACTCGCGCACGTCTACTACATAAGCCAGCTGCTGCCCCCTTGTATATTTCCCGCCTTGTGCGCTTAAAAGGTCTTTTCCCGGGGTTCCCTTAAATCGGTCTACGAGTTCAATCACCTGCATTGACTCTCCGTCGAAAGCAATAATTTTGGTATGATGGACTTTCAGGGGTTCCAACACATTAGAGACCAGGGAGGGGTCACTTAAGACGCGGCGGCCGTAAGGGTCGTTGATAACCGTACCCAAATTTCCCGCGTTAGTTACGTTGGGTCGGGTGATCCGGTAAACTTTGCCCGGTTTGGTCCGGTGCTTCGAAAACGGCATTGAATACTCCCAGTACAAGTTTCTCACCCAGATGGACGTTCAAAGTGGCGTCCCCATCGTTGAACTGGTAATAGGCATTGGCACGAGGCGTGCCATCAAACTCCGCCGCGTTGGTAATTTTTTCGAATTCAAGCTTTGCCCGTTCGATTGCAGCACGGTCGGTTTTTGGACGACGCGCGCGATACAGGTTATGTGATTGTCCTGATCAACCCGTGTCAATTTGTGGAATGTCTGACTGTCCAGATCTATGATTTGTCTCCGTGTGGGATCAAAGAACCGAACCTGTCGGGTTAATCCATACGGGCCGTTTTCAATACTTTCGATATAGACACATCTGGGAAACTGGCCGTTTCCTTTGATCTTGACCTCTGCTGTCCACCCGGCGCCGGTTGCTGCGCGCACCTCATTTAGGCTGAGGCCATTTACTCCGTTTATCCGCGACGATTCAATACCCTCAAGCTGAAGCCTTCTGGTAAAAACTCCGCCTGGAACCGGCTGACTATGATTATACGCAAAAGCACCGGGCATCATTCTTGATTGCCCTTCAGACATGCCTTCCATCGCTAACAGGAAACGCTGGTTCCCCTGTGCCTCAGCGAGCGCGCGTCCGGTTTCCCGCCAAACGACGTAGTTGGCCGCAGCCGCGTCGGGGCGGTCCGGATTGCTGGCTTTGAACTGTGTCAACTCCCTGTCGATGACCCTTGCGTTGCCACCAAATTCGGCAAGTGGATTATCGCGCACAAGAATCTTGGTCGGTTGCCCTCGCTTTGATGTACGCCTCGCTGTTACCCTCACCGTAACGGTTTCGTTGGTTGCGACACGACTATTTAGTCGTCCGTGCCAAGTTCTTACTGCTTTGATTTTGCGTTATTTTTTATCTCTTACCAGTATTCATAATTGCCATGTTCTGGTGCTCATTGGCGGTTTTTCTGGTACTTTTCCCTTCGTTTTGATCGACGATATTGCGGCTCGCGCATAGTTATGGTTCCTTCACCCCAGCCGATTTGTTCTTCAGGGAGGGTGTCGTGAAGCCCAAAGCCCGTGTCTGTAGTGAACGTGATCTGTTCAAGCGCGAACTCGCCGATATGATCGATGAGAAACACGAATTGATCCGTCTGGGCTCGGCGATCAACTGGTCCTTACTGGAAGAGCGCATCGGCACCCGTTACGCCAATAAAGGCCGTCCCGGTGCCAATACTCGATTGATGCTGGGACTGCACATTCTCAAACACATGCGTGGGCTTTCTGATGAAGCCGTGCTGGAGGCATGGTTGGAGAACCCGTATTTTCAAGTCTTCACAGGCGAACAATTCTTCCAGCACAAACTCCCGGTCGACCGCCCCACCATGACCAAGTTCCGTAAACGAATGGGGTGCGAGGAATTGGAAGCTGTGCTGGCCGAAAGCCTGAATGTGGCGGTGACGTCAGGGGCCATGCAAAAGCGTCATCTGACCCGCATCGTTGTCGATACGACAGTTCAACCCAAAGCCATCACTTATCCCACCGATGGCAAGCTGCTGTACAAGTGTATCATTGCGCTGAACCGGTTTGCCAAAATACATGCCATCAAGTTGCGCCAATCCTATGTGCGTGTTGGCAAGCGCGATCTGGTTTTGGCCATGCGGGCTTTTCATGGCCGCAGGTTCAAGGCCGCAGGTTCAGGGCCGCAAAACGGCACATCCGCAATCTCTCTACCAAGATGGGGCGGTTGAAGCGGGATGTGGCTCGTAAACTGGCTCACAACGCTGCCTTGCAACTTGCTTTTGCAACGCTACACGAGCAGTGCGATCAGATCGCCGCGCAGGTGAAAGATAGTCGGCACAAACCAAAAATCTATTCTCTGCACGAACCCCATGTCCAGGTATTCTCAAAAGGCAAGGCTCACAAGCGCTATGAGTTTGGCAACAAGGTCTCGCTGGCCACTCCCACCAAACGCTCTGCTGCGGGGCAGTTCATCATTGGGTGGCAATCGCTGGAAGGGGCACCCTATGATGGGCACACACTCAAGGGGCAGATTGAACAGGTGGAGCGGTTGACCAACTCCAAGGTTAAGCGCGCCGTGGCCGACAAAGGGTATAAGGGACACGGCATCAAGGTGGATGATGTTGAGGTCTTTCTATCGGGGGCCAAACGGGATGTTACACCGCAAATTGCCCGGGAGTTAAAACGACGACAGGCCATCGAGCCCATCATCGGCCATGCCAAACAGGATCATCGTATGGAACGGTGCTATTATCGTGGTCCAAAGGGCGATTGTTTAAACGCAATGTTCGCCGCAATCGGCCACAACTTCCGACTGTTAGCACGCTGGCTATGTGATCTTTTGTACTTGATCCTGGCATGGACTGATACACACAAAACCTGCTCCGTTTGAACAAAACCAAAAGCAGCCAAAAAAATAACCCAAACACAGCAAGCCAAAAGATAAACATCACGTTTGGCACGGACGACTAATTAGTGCGATTGTATGATCACTGGCATCAGCAGACCAGGTCACACCGGTCCGTTGGGACGGGTTGAGGGTGGAAGGCAAGCTTGCGTCAGGTCTGCGAAATTCTGCAGCACTTGGGTTTGAGCTCTTCGGCCATTTCGCATTGCGAATACCGGGTCTGCTGATGTCTCAGCCGTTACCATTCTAGCCCGGAAAGTACGCTTACCACCGCTCGAAAAATCTGCCACACTGGTCTTACGGAGATTAACTTATCTCTCGTTCCGGTGTTATAATACCGGAACGGGGAGGTTGCCTCATTTGTTGAAAACCCGAGGGTTACGAATTCGAGCGTAACGTCCACAACATTAAGCCAATATTGTTCATCGGTTACCTTGTTGCCGAATGCAGCTTCACGCGTAAAAAGGGTTTGAACCTTGGCGGCGGGAGTGAATGAGCAATAGGCTTGGTAGAACAATTTTATTCCATCGGTCACAAGATAGTCGCCTAGTTTGCTCACCGCTCCCGCTTCAACAAAGAGGATAGCCCGGTCGACCAAAATACGTTCCAGGCTGATGAATTTACCCAAGGAACGCCAGTTTGGTGGAAAAACAGACAGGGCAGCGTCCCGTTGTACCTGCGCATAATCGAGGCGTTCAACCTGAATTGGATGGACGCCTTGCTTTCGGTTAAATTCTCGCAGGTTCAATATCTGGAAGTCGTGGGTACCAAGTGCGTGATCAGCCCGTTCCGACGGGTAAAACAGCAATCCACCCTTAGGAGCATCTGCAGCATGGGGATTACTATATATGTGATAATAGGCACCCATGCCGCCATATTCACTTTGATCGCCGCCGCCAAAGTAAAGTGCTGCCAATGCTATTTTGTGTTGTCGCGTCAACGATGGCAGTTCATTAAGTTTCAGGTAACGCTCCACCATGGCACCATAAATGGCCGCTTTTGCTGAGTTACCACCGTTGTCGAAAGCTGTGCGCATGCGCTCGGCAGTGCGACGATGTTCCGCAAGGACGAATTCCTCCCAATGCTCAAACCATTGGATCCGAAACACCGCGCCATCGCCAATATCAAATTCGACAATCTCGCCGGATACGCCACTGAAAGGGATGCAGTTCCCTTTTTCACGGGTCTTTTGTACCATGTCCGTCAAGAGATAAGTCTCTATCCGGGCATTGCTCAGGAATGGCGGAGAGAACTGACTGTGAGGGCTTTCGCAATTCCCCAAAGAAATGGCGGGCTTAAATGATATGATTCATGGCTGCTTGGTCGTTATCAACCCGTTTGTTAAACCGTCAAAACCTGTGCTTGACAATTTTTGTAGTAAATTTGTGACGTCAGAAGCAGTCATGTTTTCCGCATCTACATCAGCGGGAATTTGGAATGCTCCGATAAATGAATTTATCGTGGGTTGGTGGAGATTAACCACTGAATCGGTTTCTTTAGATCGTTTACATTCCTTAATTCCATAGAGTGGCAATACGAAGTCACCTCCTGTGGATTCATAGCCAACGACTTCTCTTTCATAGAGGGATTTAACTGCGTTATAATCCAGAGTAATATTCATTCGACCGGGCCAATGGCTGGTCGGTTCGTAAAATGCAACGCGAACTTCCGAAGAGAATGGCCTTTGAATTATTCCACTTCCGCGTTCATTTTGAAAAACGCATGCAAAGTCCACGGTCGCATTTGCTGATCCAACATGAGTTGCCACTTCTTTCCCGACTGATCCCATAAGTTTGCGGGCGCTGTATACTTTACTTGCTGTAAAAAACGGCCCTTTAGCAAACTTGGCGTTTTCACTGTTCAGATGGTAACCAACACCCATAGAGAATGGGACAGCAACGTTAATTGCAAAGTTATTTTCATCATTAACGTTGGGAAAAACCTTTACCCAATCAGCCTGAATATTATTTCCACTATTATTCACACCCAGGATGCCGTAGCCTGGAGCTGCCCAATAGGTGCAGTTGGATGGTTTATCCGGCTTGATAATTCCCAAGGTGAGGGTCGGGGATTCTCCAGATGCAACAGACTGAGACAGTTTCGAGGAAATAGAACAGGTAAATCTTTGGTGTTTTGATTTGAGCCGGATTACGTGATTTTGATCAAACTCTTTTTCAAACCCGTTCCAACGATCACGCGCGAGACCTTCTAGTCGTGCGGCAGACTGAGGCTTGGCATCGACGCTTCCATATGGCTGCTCCTTGGCTGACACATTAATGTACAATTTGATCTGATGGGCGCTTTTATCCAGCTCCGAATCCGTTATATCCGCCCTCCAGACTTTTTTGTCGGAAGCTTCCACCGTCATTTTGCTGAAGGTAATTCCAGGCGAGGCAATAAGTGGTGGAAAATCCAAGGGGCTGGAAAAATGTACAAGAATGGCAATATTGCCGTTCTTTGCTAAATTGAAATATTTGGTCGTAAGCTGGTTATCAGTTGTTACGTTTTTTTGTTTCGAGCGAGGGCCGTGATCGAGAAGTGCCTTGTAGGTGTTTTTTGCCTCGATGAAATGAGCTCGCTCAATCAACAGCATATTGCGCACAGCTACGGTTGATAGATAGGCGATACGTGCATTTGATGCACCGGCGGAGGCCAATGCTGCAGGCCAGATTAGGCTATTCTGTTTTAAGTCAGCAAGGGCACGAATTGTAACTTTTGATGCTGTGGCAACTGCGGCAACTGCAAGCATTTTTTGAGCAACAGCAAGGTCAGTGGCTGATACGGCCGCTCCTCTGGTGAGAACAGTTTTTAGGCCAGCGCCGCCATCAGCTATAACGTTTTCAACAAAGTCCCCAAGCGCTATTTTTGTCGGGCTGGAAAGATTATTTAGGAATTCTTGGCTGACATGGGGAATGCCGTTGTCCTTGTTTATTCTGTCATTGACCCATTTGGAGCTATAGGTATCGATGATTTCGCCCGCACCCTTTGCCCCTTCGCTCTCGAAGAGGTTTGCCGTCTTCTTTATGGTTTTACGTGCGGATTGACCAATTACCCGGTCTGTTGCCACCTTGGTTTTTTGTGCGGCCGACAAAAGAGCCGCAACACGAGGGCTTATATTCTTCCGTGCAAAGCTTAACGCTCGTCTTGCAACGGCACTTTGTGTTCCTTTTTGAAGGAGTTTGGTTAGCATCGGAATCAGTTTGTTAGCCTTGCTGATGCTTTCGCCTGCAATATACGCGGAAATGGACGAGACGGTTGCATAGGCTGCTGGTGCAGCGGTACCTGCCGAGATATATGCAGTGGCTCCAACTGCGGTAACTTCGATGACGGCTAAAGAAATGCTGGTATAATATTCCGTGTTGGCAATTGTTTCCGTTGCGGCTGCATATTCTTTATGGTGCGCTTCCCATTCAGTTCTGATCTGGGGAAGAATGCTCTCTGCTTTGGTTATCTCCCGGTCAATTTCAGCGAGTTCCTTGTCGATTGTGCCAATCGCTTTTTTGTACGCTACTGCCGTTGCTCCGGTTGACGATTCCCCGGTCGCGTGGGGGGCATCTTGCATCTGCGCAGTATACCAAAGCCCTTTAGGTGTATGGACTTCGACACGAGTGACGGTCGTGGGAGAATTCTTGAGTAATTCGAGAAGTAATTTTTCAGCTGTTGATTGTGTCTGTTCCCGGCGGTTATCTACTCCGTCAGCTGTGACGGGACGTTTCAGCTCGACAGATTTTATTTTGTACCACTCATCAATCTTGCTCAGGCTGGAACGCTTCGGGCGATTCCGCCACATGGTTTCCAGCTTTTCTTCGAACCGGTCGTTCGATTCGTCAAAACTTGCTGCTAGCTCATCTCTTTCCAGCGCTATGATTTTGAGCTGCTGGTCGAGTTTATCTGTTTTTCTTTGAATTCGTCTGCGACGAATTTTATCGATTGCATTTCCGTTACCGCGATCAAATTTTTCATTAATCCGAACAAAATCATTCAACGATTCATCGAATTGGTCCTTAAGTTCATCATATTGACGCACCTTTGCCCGGTAGGTCTTTTCAAAGGTATTACGCGCTGAGCGTAGATTCCGAAGTTCTTTAGCACGGCTTCTTTCAAACGCCTTTCGGGTTTCCCAATATTCGGATTGAGCTTGTTGATAGTCATTCTCGAGGTTTTCCTGCTTTTTCAAAAACGCCTCGAGCGCAGCCTTGTCTTCACGCCAATTCTGTTTGGCCTGCTCATAATTTTCTTCCGCTGTTTTGAGGGCAGCTGCAGATACAAGATCTGCATGTGCAGGTGCAAGATTGGCGAGGAAAAGACAAACGCCAGTCAGTATGCTGAGAAATCCTGTTGAGCTAGAAAAACCATTTTTTCTTATTTTATCTTTCGGCCAATTGGCCAGCGACGTATTCGAGTGCCGTATGGGGGCCATCTTCGTCTCCATAGAGTAAAAAGAGCGGGCCCTGGTCGTCGTTTGCGGGCACGATTTCCATTGTTTCAAATTCACTTGCGTGTGGGCCGATGATGTCTAATCCGCCTGTGGACAGGGATACGAGCATAAGTTGCTCCCCCTGGCTCGTCCCGCCCTGCCATGCCCGAAAGACGATCAGTGTTTCAACGTCTTCTCCACTTTCCACCGAAAGCGTGCTGTGCAGTTTCAGGCTTTGCATCAACGCAAACCGCGCCAGACGGACACCCTTGACGCTGACAAACGGAGGCGTGTCGATAATCTTACCATCGTCAGTTTCAACTGAGACCCGGTCTGACCATTTCACCTGACTGCCATTCACTTCTTCAGCCCGCAGCGGTGATTGCAGAATGAGAGCGAAGCCAATGAGGAAGACGGTGAGCGGTTTAGCCAGCCAGAGGCCTGATCCAGTTTTCATGGACCCATCCTTTCTTTCCGGGCTTGTCCAGCAGGCGGTTTTTCTCAATTGGTGAACAGTCAACCTCATCAACGCCATAAAAAACGCCATGCCATTTGCTCGTGTTTTCAAAAATCCAGACGCGATCTCCGTTGTGGACTTCATCCAGCTTCTTGAATTCAGAACCGGGACCGGAGCGGACTGCGAGAAAACCATCTCCATCGGCTTTCAAGCCGTAAACTTCAGCAAGCAGACATGTGTCAAGATCACCATCGCTTTGCTCGGCAATCGGTAGGTCGAGTTGTTGAGCGAATGTCGAAGATGCAAGTAGCAGGCCTAAATAGCCTGCCACTAACATGATCGCCATGAGAGGCTGCGTCATTTTTCAACTTTGTTGATTACAACAGAATCAATATTTAATAGAATTTCACCACTACCGGCGGGTCTATCTATTTGGAAGCTCAAATCTCCAGGCGACCTCAATGCCGTAAACTGGCTTGTCTTTACAATAAAAGGTTCACCTGTTGGCAAGTTAATACCAAACATTTCACCTTTGGATGTATAGTTACGCCCACGTTTTGATAATGTAATTTTCATTGGTTTCTCTGCATGATCAGCCACAATTGATTGCCAATCTTCGTTGCCTAAGGGCTTTGTTGTATAACATTGACCATTATTTGCGCGGTATAATTTCTCGACTTGGTCGACTTTGCCTTTGCTGTTTTTAACCAAATAAACACGAGAACTCGTACACCCCGTGCCATGAGCATACGCATAGAATGCCGAAGCCATATAATTCTTACTATCTTTCATTAAGCCAAAATGTAATCGGTTATGTGTGGCTGTGATATCACCAGTAAAGGTGATTTCAGCATCCCAATCGCCTTTAGGCATTTCGCCGGTGTAAGTTATCACATTTGCGGCTTGTTCTCGCGCAAATCCACCCTTGGACGTCGAAAGCATAGTTAGAACTCCATCTTCAACAATGAAGCTGTCTGGGTCAGGATTTTCAATCGACCAATGTTCTGCCAGTTCCTCGCCGTCAAAATCATCCCGGAAAAATTCCGTAATAGTCGGACCTTTTGGCTCTTCAACAACCGGTTCTGCTGTGGTCTCAGCCTGGGCGACCTGCACAACCTCTTCAATGGCTTTTTCAAACCCTTGCGTATTGGCCGCGTCGAAATATTTTCCACCACCGGCTTTTGCAATGCATTCAAGCTGCGCCCGCGCGTCCTGATCAACGTTAAAACCCACCACATGAACCTTTAAATCCACACCGCGCAATTTAGCATCCTTCGCCACCGCGCATGGATCACCATTACAGGTCTCAATTCCGTCCGATACCAGAACAAGTGATTGTGCTGCATCGCCCGATTGTGCGGCGAAATTGGCGATACCTTTTTGCAATGCCAGTTGAATGGGTGTTTTGCCCAGAGGTTTCAGTCCATTGATGCTGGCTTTAATCGCGCCGCGGTCACTTCCAACCGGGTTGAGTTGAACCACATCCTGACAACTGTCTTTATTCGTGGTGCCATAGGTCATGAGGCCAATGCGGGAGTTATCAGGCACCTGATCCAGCATTTTTGTCATTGACAGTTTAGCCGTCTGAATTTTTGCAGAACCGTCAACCTTGCCCCACATGGAACCGGAACCATCAAGAATAAACATGATGTCAGCGGCCGAAGCAGAATGCGTTAGGCCAGACATTGTAATTGCTGTAATTGCAGCACCGGTTGCGAGGGTTTTTCTTAATTTGTTGTGGAGCATTGTGTTTCATCCCATAAACTTGTTGCCAAAAACACCGGTGAATTCCCCCAAGTGTTTTCGCCTTTCGATTGGACGTAAAACCAAGTACAAAACCTTGGTCATTGCAACAGCGTGCCGTTCACAAAGTTGGAAACTGAATACTATAATCTGGAAATTTCCACGTTTTATAGATAGTTTTGAGTAAGTTATCGTAAAGTACCAATTCTGATGCCCGCCCGTTCTGCCCAGCAAGATTCATTCGGTACCGTGATTACCAGCTTAATGCGGAATCGCGGATTTAAGTCCGATGAGCAACTCGCCCGACGCGCCATGCAGATACAGGAGAATCAGCCGCCGCGCGTTAATGTCCAACGGCGCACGATCAACAATTGGCGCAATAATAAAAGCACGCCTCGCACAACATCCGACCAGCAATTCAAACTCGTCGCTGCAGCGTTGAACCTGTCAGAGTTGGAGATCGAGGAAATCGAGGAAATAATTGAAGCCAGCAGGTTACGGGAATTACCGGCGTCGCAGGGCAACGAGAGCAAGTTGGAGCTTAAACCGTTTCTTATTCCAATTTTCTTAGTTTTGTGTCTGTCGTCGATAATTCTTCTAGCAAGTTGGTCCTTTTGGCCCAGAACTCCGGTGACATTTCAATCAGAAATTCCCCAATCTGAACTTACATTATCGACATCGGGGTTTATTTTCGATCATTCAGACAAAGCTGTAATTATAGAGCAACAACTGAACGAGCTTAACGGGTGGGAACTATACGTTGCCCGCAACGAAATCTTTGCCCGTCACGGAAGACCGTTCATAAAGTCTTCTTCGGTTTGCCTGCAAAACCATTTTGATCAATGGGCAAAATCAATAGCGAACCCACGGGGTTGGTATATCAAGAAATTTGAACATCCTTTGTTGAGCATGCTGGAATATAAAAACGTTGAGATCATTAAAAACCACGAATGTAATAACCGCGGTGGGCAATTTAATTGCAATGGTCAGTTGAACAACTGCAACTGACCGGTAAAAACTGCCCATTTAGGTTTCCCTCAACCGGTCTTGTCTTTGAATATAAAATACCAAAATGAGTGGAAGCGACAGCTGACTCGAATGTAGTGTATTGTTGGACTACCGCCTCGGTACTATCCACCTGCTTGCAAGACATAGCTAATACGGGCGTCGAATTGCCGGTTTGGTGAATTATCACAGTTGAGAAAAATTCCGGCCTACGACAGCTTCCCACCAGTGCACTGTCGTAGGAATATCAACATTTAACAGAAAATTTGGCTGAGCCGTAGCCATGTAGATCATCGGCTTCCGTTGCTTGTTTTTGCGCTTCAGGCGATTTTGCTTTGGGTACTGTGTGTTAGCACCAATGGTGGGAAGTTGCACAGGTTACGGCACGCTTCCTCGCCGAAGGATCATTTATGAACTTGAGCATAGGATTGTGTGGAGTTTGTCCGACCCACACAGCTTTCGGAAAGCCTCTTTTCTTCACGCTTCCGTTTTCCACCACCCATTGAACCCTCAATATGAGGTCATATTGCGCTCAATTGTGGCTTGATTGGCTGAACTTGATCGACGCGACACAACGTATTTCTGCATCTTTGACTTGCTCCATCCGCTTTGTCGGAGCAAGTCCAATCGCTAGCTATTCCCGAATTATGCAATCGAATATTAAAGGGCTTTCAATGATCAATCTTGGTGAGCTTGTCGCCGATTGAGATTGTTCCGTTTTGCACCACTCTTGCATAAATGCCACGGAGGCGTAGCTGTTTTCCAATGCCGGTATTTACGAATATGCAGGCATCACGACCGTAGCGTTCAATAAACTTTGCACACCCCATGTGGGGTGTATCAGTTATTTCGATGACCGCCGAACCGATCTGCAGTTGGGTTCCGGCAGGCATATTTTCAGGTGATAGATCCAGGTCAACAAACAGATTATCTCCAACAGGAGCCCAATTGTCTCGTTGTTGAGCGAGGACCTCGATACAACGCGCGTTCATCATGCATATCTGCACATCGGGATGAGATTTGCCGTCTTCGGTAAATATCCAACAATGTTCGAGCCAACGGTCACCATGTACGCCGCGCTCCAGACTGATATCAACGGTGTCGACTTCCTTGCGTTCACCGATGTTGGGTCGAATGACAATACCTTTTAATTCGCCGGCATCAGTTGGCGATGAAGTCATGTAGGGGAGGCTCGCCGTAAGTTCGGACTTATTAAGTTGTTTAGGCATCATATTCTCCCCATTTAGCCGTTGAAGTCATCAATCATTCGATCCCAAACGGGCACCAGATCCATCAAGCCATCCCAGAAACTTTGGTCACGACGACGGTCAAAATCTTCAAGCGATGTTCCCTGTTGTTCAACCCAAGTGTAATATCCAAGATTAAAGATACGTTCCCGATCGTACCGGTCCAGCTCTTTCATGTGGTCAGTTGTTGTACCCAGCAAGTATCGCCCAAACGTTTCCGCCGCGTCAGTTTGCGAATATTGCCCGGAAAAATATTTGTCCCGGGCAGATTTCTGTTCGGTTTCATACAGGCTCGCACCATCTGTTGCGACTGTCAGTACGACATCATTTTTGCCGAGACCCATGTATTTGGCGTACTTTATAGCGCCAAGAACATTCGCAATTGACGAGAGGCCAAGGTTGGCCAGACCGCTAATGGTCTGTTGATCAAAACCCTTATGTTCGGACAGGTAGTTTCTGCCCGTCGTTGAATTAAACAACAGGTTGAGTCCGTCGCATGCAGCGTCCGATACACCGATGACAAAATCGGTGCCCATGACATTGTGGATTAGGGGGACGTGCTTGTCGCCAATACCCTGAATATTGTGTTCGCCATAACCGTTGTAAAGCAGTGTGGGGCATTCGGTCGCTTCAACCACACAGGTCTGGGATTGCAGGTTTTGTTTTAGATGATCACCAGCGGCCAGAGTTCCGGCTGAACCGGACGCGGCGACAAATGCCCGCGCCCGCATATTGCCCTTCGCATTGACCGCATCGAAGATACGACCAAGTGCGGGGCCGGTTACCGCACGGTGAATGATGTAGTTTCCGTATTCGGCAAACTGGTTGAGGATCAAGTTATTTGGATCAGCTGCAAGTTCATGGCAGGCGTCGTAGATTTCCTTTACGTTGCTTTCTGTTCCCGGCGTGCGGTGAATATCAGCCGGGTCAGTCAACCACCTCTCCAGCCAGTCGAAGCGTTCGCGGCTCATCCCTTCCGGCAGAACCGCAACGGACCTGCAACCCAGCAGGTTGGCGATGGCTACTCCACCCCGACAATAGTTGCCCGTCGACGGCCAAACGGCTCTGTGACGGGTCGCGTCGAACGCTCCCGACATTAAACGGGGTATCAGACAACCATATGCGGCCAGAACTTTATGAGCGTTGACCATTGGAAACCGGTTGCCAAGGGCAACGACAATCTTGGCGTCTACCCCTGACAGTTCGCTTGGGATGATAACATGGTCTGGCACATCCACCAGACCGCGGCGGTCTTCACCGTTGTGCCAATGAACCCGGAACAGGTTACGCAGATCAGCGGTGTCGGGATCAGCGTCCGAGATCTCGGCCGCTTTTGCCACAAGACGAGCGGGAGGATCAGCCAGATCAGATATCCGTGGTAAAACCAAACCGGCAGTATGGAGCATATCCTTGTTTCTGCTATATGATTGTGGATCAATGATTTCTTGTTCCAGTCCTGGAGTCATGGGAAGTTCCTATAGATATTATGGACATACCAAGGGTTTGTCGGTGTCCGGATTTGCGATGTTTGGTTGCGGTATTCACATCCCTCTAACGGTGGCGAGATACACGTTTTCTAGACTTTAAATGTTAGTCGATCGGGTTTAAACGGCTTCTTTTACGGCGCTTAAGAACTGTTGTGTTCGTTCTCTTTTCGGATTGCCAAAAAGATCAGCTGGTCGGCCTTGCTCCTCGATTTTGCCATCGTAGAAGAAGCAAACCCTGTCTGAAATATCGCGGGCGAAACCCATCTGGTGCGTTACCATCAACATGGTCAAATTGTGTTCCGACACCAATTTGCGAATAACATTTGTCACTTCCCCGATCACCTCAGGATCAAGGGCAGACGTCACCTCGTCAAACAGCATAACCTTAGGGCGCATTGCCAGCGCCCGGGCAATGGCGACCCGTTGTTGTTGCCCGCCTGACAGGCGCGATGGATGCTGGTCTTTCTTTTCGATCATACCGACAAGCTCCAGCAATTCCTCGGATCGATCTCTTGCTTCGGCTTTGGTAAGGCCAAGCACATGCACGGGGCCTTCCATGCAGTTTTGGATGGCCGTCATATGGGGAAACAGATTGAAGTGCTGAAAACACATGCCGATATCCGAACGTCTTGCCCGCAAGTGTTTCGGCGTGGCCTCAACCAGCACACCGGCTTTATCCATATGGGTAAGCGGCCTGCCATCCACGTAAATGACACCGGCATTAATCTGTTCCAGTGTCATCAACATGCGAAGAACAGTTGTTTTCCCCGAACCGGACGGACCAATGATGGAAACCATTTCTCCAGTTGCAACTTCCAGATCAAGATTATCCAGAACCACCAGCGGCCCATAGGCCTTGCGCACTTTTTGAAAGCTGACCATAGGGGTGCCGTCGCCACTGATTTCTAACGGGTAGGCTGACATATCTTCCATCTTACATTCCCAACTTGCGTCGTACGAAACTTTCGAACGCCCGAATAAATCCTGCTGCCGGCAACGACAGCGCCAAAAAGATGATGCCCACCAGCGTATAGGCTTCCAGATAGCGCCAGGTCTCAGAGCCGATCGCATTCGCCGTGTGGATCAACTCGGCGACCCCGATGACGGACAGCATTGGCGTATCCTTGAATATGCCCACCAGATAATTGCCCATGCCGGGAATGGCAGGCGGTATCGCTTGCGGAATCACGACTCGCTTATAAGTTTGGAGCGTGGACATATTTAACGCGGTGGCCGCTTCCCATTGGCCTTTGGGTACGCTTTCAATGCCGCCACGATACACTTCCGACAAATAACAGGAATAATGTAGTCCGATGGTGATCATACCCGAAACCCAGGGGCTCAGCGTAATGCCAACCTGTGGCCCGACATAGAATATGAAAAATATCTGTAGCAGCAGCGGGGTCGAGCGAACGAATTCAACCAACTCGCGAACGATAAAAGTCAAAGCACGACTTTTTGAGCGTTGGGCAAGCGCCAGAAACAGGCCAAACACCAAGGCAATCGCATATCCTGCACCCGCAGCGATTATTGTGTTCAGTGTCGCTTCCAAAAGGCGCGGGATAATTTCCCAAGTGTAACCCCAGTTCCAGTCGAACTTGGGAAACCATTCGTCTTTGAACAACCAGTCAAACATCGATCAAGCTTTCCCCAGCTTGCGGGCCATAAAGCCTTCAAACCAGCGCATGAATGGTGTGAACATGAAACGGGCGATAATGTAGTAAATGATCAATGCTGTCCCGAAGATCTGAGCTGACAGATAGGTGCTGGCGTTGATTTGTTTTGCCTGAAACATCAAATCAGTGACCGAGATTAGCGACACCAAGGCGGTGCCTTTGAGAATCTCGATGAGCAGATTGCCCCAAGGTGGCAACATTATCCCGACAGCCTGTGGTAGAATGATACGCCACATGCGTTTCGCCGAACTCATATTGATTGCAAGTGCGGCTTCCCATTGCCCCCTGGGCACCGACATTATACCGCCCCGTACCAGTTCAGCGCCGTATGCACCGGCGTTCATTCCAATGGCGATGTAACCGGCGGTGAATTTTTCCAGCGTGAGACCAAACAATGGAAGCACAAAGAAAATCCAGTAAAGCTGAACCAGCAATGACGTTCCGCGAAATATCTCGATATAAGTAACCGCAGCCCCTTTAACGAGCCTGTTGCTGGACATCTTCATCAAGGCGAAAATCAGAGCCAGAATAATGGCAACGACCGATGACAGCAGGAACTGTGCAACAGTTATTCCCGTACCAGATAACAAGCGTGGCCAATACTGAGAGATAAATTCAAATAGGCTCATAAGTTTGCCCGACGCAGTGGAGGACTAGTGAGGAGCGGCGGGCCAGATAGGCCCGCCACCGTCAATGTTGTTTTGTAGAAACCCGGTACTTATCTGTTAGCACAAGCCCATTCGGACGTGACGTCGCCAGGCAGATGGTCTTTTCCATACTCATGGTCTTTGACTTTTGCCATCATTTCGCCAGTGCCGACATAACCCTTCAAGGCCACGTTAAACTTCGCCAGGAAGTCTTTGTCGTCATGACGGAACCCGATACCAGCAAAGTTTTTGCTCCAGACTGGCATTTTTGAGTTGTCACCCAACTCAATTTCAGCGTGGTCATCAGCAAGGTGTGACGCTTCGAAATACGTCAGAATCGCCGCATCGGCACGACCGGCCTTTAGTGCTGCAACCATTTCAGTCGGGCCAGGAACCTGCAGAAGGTGATCGTCATCAATGCCCACACGTTTTGCCGCTTCGACTGTATTGTAGCCGGCACCGGTCACCATGATGTGCTTACCGTTCAACACATCGGAATAGTTGTGAATGTTTTTTGGATTTCCCGCAGGAACAAGAACAGCATCACCCGCTTTGGCGACCGGCTCTGAGAATGAAACATTCTCACAACGTGATTTCAAGATGTACATTCCGCCGGTGATCAGATCAAAGCGCTCAGCTTTCAAACCTGGGATCAACCCACCCCAGTCCGTCACAACCGGTTCAATATTGTCGTAACCCATCTTCTTGAGCGTCTCGATCGCGATATCATTGGTGAATCCGTCCGCTTTGCCATCCGCATCCGGGAATCCCCAAAGTGGGATATTGGCAAATCCTATGCGGATTGTTTTGCCGGCTTCAATTCTGTCGTTTAGTGGGCCAGCATATGCGGTCATTGCGCCCATGACGCCGACGATTGCCGCCAGTCCAATTGTCTTTAAAAGTTTTATAGTCATTCTCTTCTCCCAGATTACGTTTGTATCATATCTATAGGTCCTTGCATGTGCCGATGCGCTAACCTCTCCCGGTTGTAATTTCCTCCCTGGATGAGTAGCTAATCGATACATTCAATTTAGTCATGCTAGCTCCATTGATTGCCTAATGTAGATCACAATCCTAATTAATTCGAAGAATTATGTTCACATTGTTCAAAAATGTGATAGTTTTCGATCATGATGATACTTGACGAAATTGATCGACTAATCCTCAGATCTCTGCAGGAAAATACGCGAACGCGCATCGAAACACTTGCTGCAGACGCAGGATCTTCAGTTGCGACAATCCAGCGGCGGATCAAATCGCTGAAGGAATCCGGTGTCATTTCATCGGAGGCTATCGTGATTGCACCTGAGGCCCTTGAGTTCAATATGACGTTTCTCATTCTCGTTGAATTGGAGCGAGAACGGCTAGACCAACTGGATGCTTTCCGCCGAAAGGTAAAGTCCGAGCCCCAGGTTCAGCAGTGCTATTATATCACTGGCGAAGCGGATTTTGCGCTCATTACGCTCGCCAAGGATATGACGGACTATCAGTTGCTGACGCAGAGGTTGTTTTTTGAAGATACCAACATCAAGCGGTTCAGAACGTCTGTGGTGATGGATCGTACGAAGGTTGGAATGACCGTTCCGGTTTAAGCCTATAAATTTACATTGCTTAGAGCCGTTCCCGTTCAAGTGGAATCACTTGAAAGAAAGGAACTGCGTTAAAACAAACTGCTAGAGCACGGAAGTGTTTCCATGAAACAGCGACGTGCTCTAGCGGAAGCTATGTTGATCTGGTGATTTGTTGAAACGAAATCAAAACCCGTCCGACTTATGGCCAAAGAACACTTTGGTGACGTCTTCTGAAACATCCCATGTCACACGGCTGCCACCATGGATGAAAAGAGAGTCGCCAGGGCCAAGGTCTTTGGTTTCGCCGTCTTCATGGCGGATAATGCGGCAACGGCCTGACAGGATGGTCATCAATTCATCACCCTGTTCGGTGCATTCAAATATCCCGACCGTACAACGCCAGATACCAAAACGGCTGGTGTGTCCAGCACCGCCCTGATCAATCCGGCCATAGGTTTTTGGGTTGCCTTCCAGGATGTGGTAGGCACTGGCCGGATTCTCGAATGGCCAGAATTCCAAATTTCCAACGTCATCTCCAACATTGTATTTCCGCATTTGACGCTCCTCAGATAACTGGTAATTCCGAGTCCGCTCTGGTCGTCAGCAGGTGACCACCTTGCGGTGTGACAACGATGTTTTCCTCATGCACCATCATGAGCCCCTTACCGTAGGACAACGATGGTTCCAGCGTTAGCACCATATTTTCCTTCAACACGGTCGTATCAAAAGCAGCATGGCTGGGTTGTTCCGTCAATTGCATGCCTAGGCCATGCCCTAGCCGTCCAATATCGCCACCACTGTCATCCATTTCAGCAATCACGGCGGACATGGCATAGAAAAGTTCGCGGCAAGTCGCTCCAGGACGGGCAGCGGCGATACCAGCCTCTGTCGCACGCCACAGGACGTCATAAGCCCTGCGGGCATCGTCAATCGCGGGGCCAATCGCCCAGTTGCGGTCAAAATCACAGAAATACCCGTCCCACGTGCAACCCGTGTCGATCATAAGGACATCACCGGCTTGAAGGGGACGTTGCGTTGGGGGTGAGATCACATCTGCATAGCCCCCGCGTGCCGCCCCACCGACAACGTAGGGCGCATCATCAGCGCCTTGGGCCAGTGCTTCCTGACGGAAGCTGCGAAATACATTCTCCAAAGGCATACCTGCGGAAATGACTTCCGGCACACGATCAAAAGTGGCGGAGCCGATGGCGCAGATATGGGCCAGTTTCTCAATCTCTGCTTTTGATTTGACCATGCGCAGCTCCTGAACCAGCCCGGTTGCGTCGCCAATCTGCAATCCGGGAAGCCCATCGATCAGGCGTTCCCAATCACCCAGTGGCATGCGTAATCCGGTTTCATGACCTTTCATGATACCAAGCGTTGCACCGTTTGAAGCAAGGGGCGACAGGAGCTCTGTTAGCAAGCTGATACCATCATCGTCCGGTGCCGGTGCGCTCCACGTGCGGATATCATCAAGCCATGACCGCCGCATCAGGTCAGCACCGATCTCGGGAATAACAGCAATGGGCTTGCCGGAGGACGGGATAAACACAAACCATGGCCGGGTTGGGCTTTGCCAGAACAGGGTGTGGAACCCGGTGAAATAGCGCACATCCGCTTCGCTCATCAAAAGCATGCCGGTCAAGCCGATTTTGGCCATTTGTGACTGCGTGTTTTTTGTACGTATCTCGAACTCAGCGTTTTCAAATCCACGAGGGGGTGTCATAATTTGCGCCATTATTCGGAATCCTGACTATTCACGATTGCACGGGCGGTAAACTCTGCAAGTTCGCCACGCCAAAGTTGACGGCCAAAGCAAAACGGAACCCCAGCGTCATCACAGATGACCTGTTCCAGCTCAATACCGGATTGACTGGCCGCAAGCCCCAGGTAACGCGCTTCATCTTCGTGCACGCCACGCATGCGAATAACAATATCTCCAGAGCACGGTGATGTATTGTAGTGGCTCTCAAGAATCCGCGTGGTAGACTGGCGAAGATCGCAATCCAGAAACTTCGGGAACCGCGCTGCCAGTACGTACTCGGTTTCGATAAATATCGCATGCCCCCCGGACCGGAACAGGCGGGTGTATTCAAAGATAGGTTCGCCCTGTTTAACCGCAAGCTGCCGCGCGAGTGTGGCGTCCGTTTGCGCGATACCCGCGCTGATCACTTCGATCTCCAGTTCGGTCCCGTTGGCTTGTGCATTGGCCACGAAGCTCACCATATTGGAAACATCATATTTCACGCGTTGAGGTGAAACGAACCGCCCACGCCGATCTTCACTGTATACCAACCCCTGCGCTTCCAACGCTTCCAATGCACGTCGCGCCGTCATACGGCTGACCCCGTGCTTTTCCGCCATGATTCGCTCCGATGGCAAAGAGCAGTGCGCAGGTAAATGTCCGGCCGCAATACTTTGAGCCACATGTACCGCGATTTGCTGAAACCGGGGAGGGGTTAAACCCTGCGTATTCTCAACAGTTGAATGGTCGATGATTGATCCGTCTAATCCCATAAATGTGCAACCGAAGTTCTTCACTTGATCTCTCACTAACGTATTGGTATATACCAGTCAAATTAATTTGGTATATACCAGAAAGCGCCAAATATGCGCGAAGATGATAAGATCGAAACGCTCACGTTCACCACCGATGAAGGGTTGGGATCGCACGCCCGTATTGGTCTGATTGTGCTGCAAACCGATCAAACCATAGAGCAAGAATTCGCTTCTCTCATGAGAGGTAACGGCGTGGCGCTTTACCATGCGCGCATTCCAAACTCGATGGAGGTGACGCCGGATACGTTGAGGCAGATGGAATCCGATCTGCCACGTTCCGCGGAGCTTCTTCCCTCATCATTCAAATTCGATGCCATCGGTTACGCCTGCACATCAGGCGCGACGATGATTGGCGAGGAACGGGTCGCTGAAATTATTCGACAAATACACCCGTTAGCAAAGTCGAGTAATCCAATCACCGCCTGCAAGGCGGCATTGACTGCATTGCGTATAAACAACATTGCCATGGTTACACCGTACCCACCAGATGTTACGCTGGAAATGCAAGCCAATCTGCGGACCTGCGGCTTCCAGACTAATGCGGTCGCCTCGTTCAATCAGTCAGATGATTTCACAGTGGCTCGTATCACCTCCGCCAGCATTCTGGACGCCGTACTTAGAGTGGGCGGGCGCGACGACTGTGATGGTGTATTCGTCTCATGTACCAGTTTGCGGGCATTGGAAATTATTGCCGATGCTGAAGCAAAGCTGGACAAACCGGTAATCTCCAGCAATCAGGCGCTCGCCTGGCACCTGATGCGGCTTTCGGGCATGACCACATCGCCGGTTGGCCTGGGCAGCCTCTTTTCCAAAGCCTGACATACCCCTTATTTATATCAGGAGCACCAATTCATATGGCAAAGCCAATTCCTCAATCTGCGCAAGTCGTCATTATCGGCGGCGGAATACATGGCTGCTCCGTCGCCTATCATCTTGCCAAGAACGGATGGAAAGACGTAGTCCTTCTGGAGCGCAAGCAACTGACCAGCGGCACAACATGGCATGCCGCGGGTTTGGTGGGGCAGTTGCAAGGCAGCCATGCAACGACAGCTTTTGCTAGCTATGGTGTCGAGCTGTTGCAGGAAATTGAGGCTGAGACCGACCAAAATCCGGGGTTTCGCCAATCCGGTTCCATATCCATCGCGCTTAACGGGGAACGGCTAGCTGAAGTGAAACGCAAAGCCGATTTCGCTTCCCTATTCGGAATCGAAGCACACTATATGGAGACGGCAGAGATTTCCGAACGTTGGCCGCTGATGAACGCTGAAGGGGTTCTTGGTGGTATCCACATGCCCAGCGACGGTTCCGCCAACCCGGTTGATCTCACCCAGGCGCTGGCCAAAGGGGCCCGGATGCACGGTGCGTCGATCCGCGAAAACATCAAAGTTGAAGAGGTTTTAACCGACGGCGGCAAAGTGACTGGTGTGCGTACGAATGAAGGCACAATCACAACCGAATTCGTCGTCAATTGCGGCGGCATGTGGGCACGGGATTTGGGCCGTCAAAACGGTGTCGGCGTGCCATTGCATGCCTGTGAACATTATTACCTTGTGACGGAATCAATTCCCGATCTTCCCTCGGATTTACCGGTTCTCCGCTCCTATTGTGATGGTACCTATTGGAAGGAGGACGCCGGCAAGCTGCTTTTTGGATTTGCCCATTTCCATGCCAAACCATGGGCCACAAACGGTATTCCAGACAGTTTTGAATTTGATAGCCTGCCATTTGTCGAAGACGACGTTATGGAAGTGCTGGAACTGGCGATGAACCGGGTTCCTATCCTTCAAGAAACAGGCATCCGTACCTTTTTCAATGGACCGGAAAGCTATTCCCACGATGGCCGTTTCACTTTGGGTGAGGCACCGGATGTAGCGGGGTATTTTGTTCTTGCAGGCGTCAACTCCACCGGAATTCAATCCGGCCCCGGTGCGGGCAGGGCACTGGCAGATTGGATCATGAAAGGCCATCCCACGATGGACCTTTCAGAGATGGACCCGGCCCGAATTGAACCCTTTCAGGCGCGCGACCCCTATCTGCGCGAACGATGCTCCGAAACGCTGGTGTTAACCTATGGGATGCACTGGCCCGGACGACAACGAGAAACCGCTCGCAATCTTCGACGCACTCCCTTCTATCACGCGATGAAAGCGCGTGGTGCAGTCTACGCCGAAGTGCAGGGCTGGGAACGCCCCGGTTGGTTTGCACCTGAAGGGGTTGAGCCCGTCTACGATTACTCTTTCCATCGCCCCAACTGGTTTCAATACGCCCAAAACGAACAGAAAGCCGCGCGTGAAGCGGTAGCGATGATTGATTACTCCATGCTTGGGAAGCTAATGGTCGAGGGGCGTGATGCGGAGAGTTTTCTGCAACGCGTTTGTACTAATGATATGGCGATACCCGTGGGCCGTGTCGCTTATACTCTGATGCTGAACGACCGTGGTGGCATCGAGAGCGATGTAACCGTGTCCCGCCACGGCGAACACGCCTTTATGGTGATGAGTTCGATTTCCCATACCCGTCGTGACCACGATTATCTGCGGGCGAACATTAGGCTGGCCGAAGATGTGCGGCTGCGGGATGTCACACCATCTTATGGCGCTCTCTCGGTCTGCGGACCAAAGTCGCGTGGCCTGTTGGCGGTTGCGAGCGATATCGATGTTTCCGACACCGCATTCCCGTTCAACACGTTTCAAACCTTCCATATCGGTCACGCCGAAGTCTTTGCACAACGGCTCTCTTATTCTGGTGAACTTGGATGGGAGATATTCATAACACCGGATTTTGCCGAGCATGTTTTCGAAGTATTGACTGAAGCGGGGAAACCGTTCGGCCTGCGGTTGGTCGGCGGTGAAGCGCTCAATGCGCTGCGGGTCGAAACAGGTTTTGTTCATTGGGGACACGATCTTGCCTATACTGAAGCGCCACATCAAATCAACCTGAACTTCGCTTGCAAGCCCGACAAGCCCATCCCTTTTATTGGCCGTGATACCTATTTGCAGCGCAAGGCAGAAGACAAAGGCCCTTTCCTATGCTCGATCAAATTGCGCAACGTAGGTCCACTATTGCATCACAACGAGCCCGTTCTGCGTGATGGTGAAGTCGTTGGATACGTCACGAGTGGTGCATTTTCCTATGGACAGGGTGCATCGGTTGGCCTCTGCCTGATTTCATCTCCGGAAGATGCTGCGGCAAAAGCCGCGCTTCAAGCTGGAGACTATGCCGTTGTCGTCGAAGGACAAACGGTTCCCGCGATTCTAAGTTTAAAACCTTTCTCAAAACCATTGACTGGTGGATGATGACAACCAG
This sequence comes from uncultured Rhizobiaceae bacterium, assembly GCA_951813045.1. Classification (GTDB taxonomy): domain Bacteria; phylum Pseudomonadota; class Alphaproteobacteria; order Rhizobiales; family Rhizobiaceae; genus Pseudahrensia. The sequence continues at coordinate 2,591,298 of CATOTF010000002.1, read as the reverse complement.
TCCATTGACCATGGATTATTGCACCCAACAGCAACTCCCTCACGATGGATTTGAACACGGGCCCCCCTGTTGGATTATCCCAAGTATCAATCGTGGTTCTGCTCAGTGAATGGCAATGGTTCAGGAGAAAGTTGGTTGTCTGGTCCTTCTGTTCCAGAGGATATGCCCTCTTGCGTTTGAAATGAACGGAAAAGTCTGCACTTTTTACCGGGTAGGCCAAGTTTTAAATCCTGGGAGCCATACCGCTTGGTTTCGTGATGACGCGGAGTTATGCATCCGTTGGAATAGCGTTGACCGCAGAGATATGCAGCCTGCCGGAAGACAATTTCTCGATCTCGGCCTCCACTCCGTAAAGATCTCGCAACCGCGCGGTTGTGAACACCTCCTCAGCTTTGCCGCAGCCATCAATCCTGCCATGGTCAAGGCAGATGATCTGGTCGGCAAATTGGGCGGCAAGGGAGAGGTCGTGGATTGCCATTATGACCACGATACCATGCTCGCTGGCATATCGGCGCACAGCCTGAAGCACGACCAACTGGTGGCGCAGATCAAGCGCTGCCGTGGGTTCGTCGAGCAACAGGACACGCGGCGCGCTGAACAAAGCCTGGGCAAGATACACAAGCTGCCTTTGGCCGCCGCTGACTTCATCAAGCGCCCGGTTTTGCAATCCGGCCAGTCCGAATTGATCCAGCGCCGCCTCCGCCTGCGCCACAAGTTCTTCGGGCAAAGACAGGCCGAGCGAATTGATGCGGCCCAGCAGGATGACTTCCAGCAATGTTAACGATGATTGGGCACCGGTATCCTGCGGCATGTAAGCAACATTATCCCGGCGCTCCTTCCCGGTCATTGGGTTATCGTCCAGTAAAACATGTCCCTCACCGGGCAAAATTCCAGCAATGGCTTGAAGCAGTGTGGATTTACCGGCCCCGTTTGGCCCCACGAGTGCCGTCAACTCACCCGTCCGGCATTGAGCAGAAGCCCCGGTGACAATCGTTTTTGCACCGCGTTTTACTGTGACAGAGTCAAAACTAAACATCACCAATTGTTCCGTTGTTTGCGAAGAATGAGAATGAACAGGAACGGGACACCGATGATCGCAGTCACAATACCGATGGGAATAACGCTTCCCGGCGAAATGAGCTTTGAACAGATCGAGGCCGTGGTTATGACAAATGCCCCCATAACAGCTGCCATTGGAACAAGAAGGCGTTGATCTTCACCCACAAGCATCCTTGCGATGTGAGGTGCTACCAGCCCGACAAATCCAATTGTGCCGACAATCGCCACAGCCGCCGATGTCAGCAGGGTGATGAGGACAAACATTTTGATGCGCAGCCGCTTCACATCGATTCCAAGGGCCGTTGCCCTCATGTCACCCAGGCGCAACGCAGTAAGGCGCCAAAGGTCTGGAATAACGGCAAGGAAGCAAATGATAAAAACGGTGCCAACAATTGGAACATTCGACCAACTGGCTTTCAACAGTGATCCAAAAAGCCAGAAGACGATGGCCTGAAGCACTTCGGGTGCGGCAAGATATTGTACCAGTGACTGTAGAGACTGAAACAGGAAAAGGGTCGCAATACCCGCCAGAATCATAACTTCGGAACTCATCGCTTTCAGCGTTGCAAAACTGTAAACCAGCCCGGCGGCAACAGCCGCCATGAGAAAGGCTGCAAATGGTATTGTCAGCCACGGCACCAACGGCAAAGTAAAACCGGTAAAGATAGCAATCGATGCGCCAAACCCGGCCGATGTCGAGAAGCCGAGCGTATAGGGGCTTGCGAGCGGATTGCCCAAAATGGTTTGCATGATCACCCCAGCAACACCCAGCGACGCACCGACAAAAATGGCCATTACCGTCATGGGAAGGCGGATTGAACGCACGATGACCAGCACCGTCTCATCAGACTGTTGCGGGGCGAAAAGCGACAGGACAACGTCGCTTACGCTTAAAAATGCCGGGCCCGTTAAAATATCGAAAACGAATGAAATGGCGAGACCTGCCAGCCCGGCGACCAGCCAGGTCAACCGCCGATTAAACAGATTTCTATAAGACGAGGAGGCGGCCGAAGCCGCCTCTGATATGTTGGACACTATGGTTCTAGCCGTCATGGCCGGGAAGGCGTGTCATATATGTTCCCGAGAACTGAATAGGCATATAATCGGCAAAGAACTTGTCGAGATTAGCCTGCGGGTCCACGTCCTCAAATGCTGAGGGATGAAACGTTTTTGCCAGATATTGCAGAAACACGAAATCATACAGCGTGCGTGCGCCGCCATGATAGATCGCATGGATATTCTGCTTCTTGATGGCATTCAATCCGTTCCAGCCGGCGCGGCTTGAATAGGGTTTCATGCGCTCGTGGGTGAGTGCGGTGTCGACACCGGGACCCATCAGGACAGCCTTGTCGCGCGATACCCAACCGGACCCGGCCAGAAAGATCGCATCGGGGTTTTGCGCCAACACATGCTCCGGGCTAAGCGGAGCCCATTTGGCAACCTGGTTCTTTGCAATGTTGATACCGCCGGCGGTTACAATCAACCGGCCCCACATTGTATCACCATAGGAATTGTCGATCACTTCCGCGCCTTTGCGGCCAAGTTCGACATAGACTTTTGGTTTGTCCTTGATGGACGCAATGCGACTTTCAACATCTGCAACGGCGGTGGAATAGGCGTCTGCCAGTTTTTGAGCCCGCTCTTGGGTTCCCAAAATTGCACCCAGGGCGAGTGTTGATTTTACGTGCTTTTCCACCGTCTGCGCGTTGTAATCCAAGACTATGACAGGGATGCCCGCACTTTCAATCCGCTGCACTACATCACCCAGCGCGTTAAACTGCCAAGCGGCGAGAATAGCGACATCCGGCTTGATGGAGACCGCCTTTTCGAGTGAAAATGTACCGGCATCGACTTCGCCAACGTCGGCAAGTTCAGCAATCTTGGGAACTGCTTTGACATAGGCTTTCCATTGCAGATTGCGCCACCCTTCCCAAGGTGCGCGTGAGAGGCCGACTACTTTTTCATAGGCATCCTTGCCACCGATTGCGAAAAAGTCTTCGAAATAAAAGCCCAGCAAAATACGGCTTGGGTTTGCAGGGACTTCGACCTTGCGGTCAAGGGCATCACTTACTGTTTGGGTTTGCGCCCAGGCGGGCACGGCGATAGTGAGGGCCATTGCCAACACGGCAAGACCACGGGTCAGTTTCATCAACATCGTTGACTTCCTTCAGAATTTAAAAGATTGGAAGCCGGATCGTCACCGGCACAAATTGTCAGATAACCGTTTTTGCAGGCGGCGCGCGGCTTCTAAAACCGGAACTGAAGAGTTTCCGAACATCAACATAATCATGGCTGTGCGAAAGGCATGCGTCACGGGTTTCGCGCGCGATCAACCAGTTGGGGGTATCAGGGTGAGCGTATGTAAACTGACCAAAGGACTGACACCATTCACAACTGTGAGTTGGCACCGGCGAACGATCTTCCTTTTGGTCGTCACTGACGATTTCAAAGCTACCATCAGCCAGAACACGAACGAGTATCGGCCCATGAACTGAGCAAATAACCTCCACATGGGATTGCTGGCTCGCATGACCAACGTGATGCCCTTGCGCGGAAGTGTCGGCAAATGCACCGGATGCCATGGAAAACTGAACAAACAGCCAGGCGAGAACCGGGAGCATTCCGAAACTAATGATCTTCTTTCGACGGTTCATGCGATTGCAGGGAGTTTCCAATGCCGATTTCTCATAATTGTATATTTATCGAGAAATGGGGGGCGTAAAAGCACTTATGCATCGGAAAATCTGTCTTTGCGTCCGGTAATCGGAATTATTGGGTTTTTGATGGTCAGGAAATGCAAGAAATCACTTCAGCCGCATCTGCTGCTTTTGAGTACAAATTCCAACAGATGGTGATCTGACAACTCCTGGACTAAGGCAGGCTTTATCGGTGATCCGTACTAATTGCCGGTATTCATCCGCATTGGTTACTGGTAGTCGTGTAACTTGATACAACGTTGTGATTCCTCTCAATAATGAAGCTCCAACATCGATGTAAAAAGACGAATGTCTCTACCACTAAACATCGAACAGCTACTTTATCGGTTGTGCTACGAGGTTAGGAAGATGGGGCTCCTTCTTGATCAGCTTTATTATCAAACGGAGTTGGGTGGTTGATTGCAATATCGTCGCCAAAACTGGCGACCAGGTTTACAGTAATTCAGTAAGTTAGATTTGATTCCCTTGGGGTCGAGAATCGAAGCGAGCGTATCAAACTGCCGTTTAGGGTCGGTTGGGGGTTAAATTTGTGCACCAGTAGGATATATTTACCGTTCGTAATTCCGAAGAGATTGGCTGGCCAATTCGGTAGGTTTCATTTAATTCGAGCCCCAAAACAAATGTTTGTCTATTGCAAGTTTGTGTGGTTACATTGCCGAGTTATCTAATAATTTACATCCGCAATTTTGTTTTCTGGGAGGAAAATATGAAGCAGAAACTCTTTAAAACTGCAATGCTGGGCACTGTTGCTGGCATCACGATGATGACCACTGCAATTGCCGCAGAATGCATTGCACCCGCAAACCCAGGTGGCGGTTGGGACTTTACATGCCGTCAAATAGGTAAAATCATGTATGATATCGGCGCTGTTGATAAGCCCGTGCAGGTTACCAATATGCCCGGTGCCGGCGGCGGTTTGGCCTATGGTAATGTTGTTAACGAGCGCAATGATGACTCCGATCTGATCATCGCCGCATCTTCTGCGACAACCACACGTCTTGCTCAAAACGCCTATGCCGGCATGACCGCTGATCAGGTTCGTTTCGTTGGTGCTATCGGTGTTGACCCGGGTGTGATCGCGGTTGCTGCAAACAGCCCGATTAAAACGCTGGGCGACATGGTTGATGCGATTAAAGCTGAACCCGGTTCGGTTGCATTCGCAGGCGGCTCTGCTGTTGGCGGGTTTGATCACCTCAAACCCTTGATGATCCTCAAAGAGGGTGGATTTACCGACATCACCAAAGTTAAATACATCGGTGTGGACGGTGGCGCAGATGCGATCACCCAAACGGTAGGTGGATTTACCCAGGCCATGACCGGCGATATGTCGGAGGTTGTGAGCTTTCTAGCCAACGGCGACATTCGTGTGATTGCTGTCTTGACCGAAGAGCGGGTTCCCGGATTTGACAAGATTCCAACCGCAAAAGAGCAGGGTTTTAACGTTGTCGCCGGTAACTGGCGTGGTCTTTATGTGCCGAAGGGCATTTCAGACGCCAAGTTCGACGAATGGGCGGGTAAACTGCAAAAAGTCGCCGATAGTGATGCGTGGAAAAAGGCGATGGCCGACAACGGTCTGGCTCCTTTCACCAAAGTTGGCGGTGATTTCCAGTCCTACGTCGACGGTCTCGTCACAGATATCGCGGCCATGTCCAAAGAGCTTGGGGTTACAAAATAGTGGCATCAGACCGTATATTCGGTCTGTTCACTTTGATTACGGCGGTCGCGTATATCGCGGCTGCCACTCAGATACAGACGAACTTCTTTTCCGGCGAATTTCTTCCCAAATTATTCCCGTTATTAATTGGTGGCGTCGCAGCTTTATGCTCGCTGACGATTATGTTTCGACCTGATCCAGACCCGGAATGGCCTGCATCACGCACGTGGGTATCAATGGGTATCGCAGTCGTAGTGCTTGCCGTTTATGCGGTACTTTTGACGCCGCTTGGATTTATCGCACCAACGATCTTTGCCGCCGGTATCCTGAGCTATCAGATTTCGAACCGCGCGGGTGTTTCGGCGCTGGCCGGTGTGGGCCTGTCGCTCGGACTGTTCGTGCTGTTCAAATTCGCTTTGGGACTGGGCAATATCGTGGCCTACCGCATCCCCACGCCCGAAAAACTGTGGAACGCGATTTCTATCCTCATACCATTCGTGGGGCACTGACATGGATATATTGGCCAACCTCGCCATCGGTTTCGGTGTTGCCCTGTCACCCTATACGTTGTTTCTGGCGGTATGCGGTTGCTTCTTGGGCACAATAATTGGCGCGCTCCCCGGTCTGGGTCCATCGAACGGTGTTGCCATTCTTATCCCGATTACATTCACTCTGGGTCTTGATGCCACATCGGCGCTGGTTCTGATGACGTCGGTTTATTACGGCGCGATGTATGGCGGGCGCATAAGTTCGATACTGTTGAATATTCCCGGTGATGAACCGGCCTTGATGACAACACTTGACGGCTACCCCATGGCCAAACAGGGGCGGGCGGGGGACGCTCTTGTACTGTCGGGTGTAGCGTCATTCGTTGGCGCATTTTTGGCGACAATCGGCCTGATGCTGTTGGCTCCAACTTTGGCACGCGTTGCCTTTCTGTTCGGACCGGCTGAATATTTCGCCCTTTATTTGCTGGCGTTTTGCACACTTGGTGGCATGGCATCCAACAATCAGGCCAAAGCGGCCCTTGCAGCCTGCATCGGTCTTGGTATCGCAATGATTGGGGTAGACAGTTCGTCTGGGCTTCCCCGTATGACAGGTGGTAGTCTGCACCTTTATGACGGGGTTGATTTCCTGGTTGCGATTGTTGGATTGTTCGCAATTGCCGAGCTTTTCTTCTTTATCGAAAGCCACGGGAAGGGCTCCTCCATTGGAGTTATACTCGATAAGGTGAAGATTCCTTGGAAAGAAATTTTCAGTACTAGGTGGACCATGCTTCGCGCATCCGGCGTTGGATTTATCGCGGGCATCCTGCCTGGTGCCGGTGCCTCGCTTGGGTCATTTCTGGCCTATATGACCGAGAAATCTATAGCCGGTGAAAAAGGCGGATTTGGAACTGGTGTTGCCAAAGGTGTTGTTGCACCGGAAGCCGGTAACAACGCGGCGGCTGGTGGTGCGCTGGTGCCGATGTTGACACTCGGTGTTCCCGGCTCCGGCACCACCGCTGTGCTGCTGGCCCTGTTAATGACGCTGAACATCACCCCCGGACCGACGCTTTTCACAGAACGACCGGAAGTCGTTTGGGGCCTGATTGCATCCCTGTTGATTGCCAACGTTGTTCTTCTCTTGATGAACGTGCCGATGGTCAAAATTTTCGTTAGAGTGCTCACGGTACCTGCATGGATCCTGCTGCCGGGTGTTACGATGGTTTCCTTTGTCGGCATTTATTCGTTGACAGGAAGCTATTTTGATTTGTTGATGATGGTTGGTTTTGGAATTCTCGGATATTTCCTGCGCAAACTTGATGTGCCGACTGTACCAGTCATTCTGGGCATATTGCTTGGCGGCAATATGGAAGACGCACTGCGCCGTGCTATGACCCTTTCGGACGGTGATGTGACATATCTGTTCTCCAGCCCCATCTCGATTGGATTGTGGGTCGCAGCCATCGCCGGTTTCGTTGCTCCAATGTTCCTGCGCAGCATTCTCAAGAAACCGCAAGCTGTTACCGACTGATGGTCAGGGTTCTGATCCCGTCCGGTGCGCTCGGCCTGAACTATGATCAAGAGGCGCTACGGCGCGGGATTGCCGCCAAACCTGATATTATTGCCATTGATGGTGGCTCTACCGACAGCGGACCGTCGTATCTTGGGCGCGGCGTGTCGAAATACGCACGCAGCTCTACCAAGATTGAATGGGCGGGGCTGATGCAGGCCAGAGCCGAAGCGAATTGCCCGCTGGTTATCGGTACGGCGGGTACATGTGGCACGGATAGTGCAGTCGATTGGATGCTGGACATCACCCGCGAAATCGCCGCAGAACAGACCCATCCGGTCAAGATCGCAGTATTGCGCAGTTCGCAACAGCCTGCTGAGATAGCCGCGGCTTTTGAAGAGAACCGTGTTACGCCCCTGCCAAATGCACCTGATATCGATGCAGGCCTGATCAACAATTGCACGAACATTGTAGCTCTTGCGGGGGCCGAACAAATCACCGAGGCGCTGAACACCGGTGGTGATATCATAATTGCCGGACGCACAACTGATACTGCAATTATCGCGGCGCTTCCGTTACAAAAGGGATGTCATCCCGGTGGCGCTTGGCATGGTGCCAAGATCGGGGAATGCGGTGCATTATGCGCGACAAATCCACAGTCTGGTGTGATCCTGATTGATTTTGATGCTGAAGGATTCACGGTTACCCCTCTGGCGGATGGCGCTCATGCAAGTCCGCACACTGTTTCAGCCCATATGCTTTACGAAAATGCGGACCCGTTCATCCTGCATGAGCCGGGGGGATACCTTGACGTGACCAACGCTCAATATAAGTCGGTGGATGACACGTCGGTGCGGGTGAGTGGGTCCATGTGGGTTCCCAGTGACCAATACAGCGTCAAACTGGAAGGGGCACGGGGCGCGGGGTTCCAGACGGTGATCATGGCATTGCTGCGGGATAATCATTACGTAGCTAACGCTCGTGCATGGGCCGATGACATTGTCGAAAAATGCTGTGCCAAGGCACGTGACCGTCTCAAGATCACATCAGACGACTTCGCAATAGAAATCCGCCTGATGGGGCAGTCGGCAAGTTTTGGGACGCTGGAGACCAATCATATTACCCCTGCAGAGATTGGCGCGGTCGGCCTTGTCACCGCTAAATCCGAAAGCCTGTCTCATGAAATCGCTAAATTGTTAAACCCTTATATGCTCCACCATCCGCTGACGATAGAAGAAGAGGTTCCTACATTCGCGTTTCTATTTTCTCCCGCTGAAATGCCGCGTGGTGAAATCTATGAATTTGCGCTGAACCATGTTTTGCATCTGGAAAATCCGATGGACGCCTTCACCCTAGAGGTGCACGACGTTGGCTAAGCTAGGGACCGTGGCGCAAAAGGTGCGCAGCAAAAACGCCGGGCCTTTCTGGCTCACAATCGATATTTTTTGCGGTAGCTCCGATGTCTACACAAAAATAGTCGATGGGCTTAGCACAGTGCAGGTTGCGAGATTATTTGATGCAGAGCCACAACTCATCAAGCGCTTTGATATTCCTGAATTAAACGTCGTAAAATTCAGCCTGCCGCGACCGGAAACCCAGGGCGCGGCGGCGGACCGGGATATTCATGGCGCGTCATGGGCAGCCCTTCTCGCTGAAACTGAAATTGGCATCTGATTGACATTGAATGAAACTTGATTGTTAAACTATGTGAATAGAGCAGCACATTCCCAAGTGCTTGGGGCGCAATTGAATCTGAGAGAATCCGCGATTGCTCCTCACTTTTGCGAACCGGAATTTAAATTTCATCACAGAACTACAATTTGTGCATGTTGAACTTGCAATTTTCTAGTTTTCCCAGTTTCCTAATCAGAATGTCGGTGCTGTATAATTATTATTTGGTTTTCCTTTCGGTTCTGGTTGCCATTCAGGCCGGTTATGTTGGGTTGAACCTTGCAAAACGTATTCCGGGCTCCTTTGCGATCCACCGAAGGGCGTTGATTGCCGGGTCCGCCATGACCCTGGCGGTGGGAATCTGGAGCATGCATTTTGTCGGTATGCTAGCTATCATCACATCGGTGACCATCGAATTCCTCTCGCTGCCGACATTGGGTTCATTTCTCATCTGCGTTCTGGTTACAGGTATTGCTGTTTTTTTAGCCAGCCTTCGGTCCAGGAACATGTTGGTTTTTGCGGCTGTCTTTATGGGGTCGGGCATAACGACTATGCATTATGTCGGCATGACGGCGTTAAGCGCCAGTGTCGGTATGCAACACAATCATGCATGGGTATTGGCGAGCGTATTGTTGGCAATTTCTGCTTCCGGTCTCGCGTTGCGATTAGCGTTTTTGGCGGATACAAGATTGCCTACACTTGTTGGAGCCGTTGTGTTTGGCCTTGCGGTTTCTGGAATGCATTATACGGCTATGGCCGGAACCACGTTACAGTACTCCGGTGACCATATTGAATCCGCTTCAACGCTCTCGCGTGATAATCTCGCGATGATTATCAGCATCGTTGCGTTTTCCATTTCCGCATTATTTATGCTGATGCTGATACCGAAGCAGCGCCGCGGCAGGGAGGAGACCCAAGACTGGACCGGGCCGATTGAACTCGAAGCAGTAAAACCTGCCAAACTGCATCAGATTGCCGAGAAAGAGTCAGCAATATTGGAAACCGATGCAACCGTATATGAGGCACCTCTACACTTTCCGATTGAAAAAAATGGCAACAGATTTCAGATAGAAGCCAGTGAGATCTTTTCCGTGCATGCCAACGCTCACTACACGTATATTTTCAATGGTAAGGAAGATCTTTTCTGCCCGATGTCCATTAGTGAATTGGATGAGAAATTGGTTAGTGCAAATTTCTTTCGTACACATCGCAGTTATATCGTCAATTTGAACAATATAATGACGGTACGAAAATCAGGCGATGCGGCGGTTGCGGAACTTGATTGCGCAATTCGACGTACTGTGCCAGTTGGCCGCGCGCGTGTATCTGAGTTCCGCGATGAATGGGGAAAATTCCAAATATCTAATGCTTCTTAATTCATCCGATAAAGGTCAGCGTCACTGACGCAGTTCGTGCAAATTTCCGCTTTTGGTGCATGATTGCTTGTGCCCAGATACTGCAAAACTCCCTAATTGATGTGTACGGGTTAGACCGATGACATTTTAACGCGTCGCACCGCTATGTAGATCAAATGATCGCTTTGGGAGGAGCAGAAATGATACCAGGTTCGTTCGATTATCACCGCCCGGTTTCCGTTGATGAAGCCGTAGGCTTGATGGGGAAACTGGGTGACGATGCCCTTTTGCTGGCTGGTGGACACAGCCTAATTCCCATGATGAAATTGCGCATGGCATCGCCGGAGCATCTGGTTGATTTGTCAGCGATTGATTCGCTCAAGGGTATCGAAGAAATCGACGACACGATAATACTTAGAGCCATGACAACTCAACATGAGTTGATCGCCTCAGACCTGATTACCGACAAACTTCCGATTATTCAGGAAACGTCGCTGGTTATTGCTGACCCTCAAATTCGCTATAAAGGCACCTTTGGTGGCAATGTTGCCAACGGCGATCCAGGCAATGATATGCCGGCTGTTATGCAATGTCTCGATGCCAAGTTGGAACTCACAGGTCCCGACGGAAAACGTCAGGTAGCAGCCCGCGACTTCTATCAAGGTGCGTATGATACATTGCGGGAAGACGAAGAAATTTTGACCTCTGTCCACATACCAGTACCTTCGTCCGGCCATGGCTATGCTTATGAAAAACTCAAGCGCAAGGTTGGTGATTATGCGACCGCCGCCGCAGCTGTCGTTATTACCATGTCAGGAGATAAATGCACTAGTGCATCCATCGGCCTAACCAATGTGGGCGATACGCCGCTCTGGGCGAAAGAGGCCGGTGAAATTCTTAACGGTTCATCACTCGATAACGCGACTATCGACAAGGCGGTTAGTGCTGCTGAGGCGATTACGGACCCCGCATCCGATATGCGCGGGCCCGCGGAATACCGAACCAAAATGGCCGGCATGATGATGCGTCGCGCACTTGAGCGGGCTCAATCCCGCGCTAAAGGTTAAGGGGATAAAACATGTCAAAATCTCATATTGAACTCACGATCAATGGTAAGAAGGTCGAGGCACTCGTGGAGCCCCGTACACTGCTTATCCATTTTTTACGTGAAGAGCAGAATATAACCGGGCCGCATATTGGATGCGATACCGGCCATTGCGGCGCCTGCACGGTAGAAATGGATGATATGTCTGTCAAAAGCTGCATGACTTTCGCCGTTCAAGCCGATGGCGCCAACATCACAACAATTGAGGGCATGGCTAATCCGGATGGCACGCTCACAGCCCTGCAAGAGGGCTTTCGTGAGATGCATGGTCTTCAATGTGGGTTTTGCACCCCCGGCATGATCACCCGCGCGCACCGACTGTTGTTAGAAAACCCGGACCCGAATGAAGATGAAATCCGCAACGGAATTGCAGGCAATCTTTGCCGCTGCACTGGTTATGTCAACATCGTGCGGGCCATCCAGTATGCCGCAGAAAAAATGAAAGAATCCCCAGTTCAGGAGGCCGCAGAATGAACGACCAGGTAAAAGTTGATGAAGATCGCGCCGAACGGGTTGAAAAACTTCAGGGCATGGGATGCAAACGCAAACGTGTTGAAGACGTTCGCTTTACGCAAGGCAAGGGCAATTATGTTGACGACCTGAAACTGCCTGGCATGGTGTTTGGTGACTTCGTTCGCTCCCCTCACGCCCACGCCCGTATTAAAAGCATCGATACAAGCCGCGCGCAGGCTTTGCCTGGTGTCGTTGCCGTTTTAACGGCGGCTGATCTCAAGCCCCTTGATCTGCATTACATGCCAACTTTGGCGGGCGATGTGCAGGCTGTTTTAGCGGAAGAAAAAGTACTGTTCCAAAACCAGGAAGTAGCCTTCGTTATTGCGGAAGACCGCTACATCGCGTCCGACGCCACAGAACTGGTGGACGTCGAATACGAAGCCCTTCCGGCGATCGTCGACCCGTTTAAGTCTATGGATGATGACGCGCCGATTTTACGCGAGGATATTAAAGACAAGATGGAAGGGGCGCACGGACCGCGCAAACATCCAAATCATATTTTTGAATGGGAGATTGGTGACAAGGAAGAGACAGACAAGATATTTGCCGAGGCAGATGTTACGATCAAGGAGATGCTGGTCGATCACCGCACCCATCCCTCACCCTTGGAAACCTGCCAGTCAGTTGCGTCATTTGATAAGATCACAGGCGATTTGACCCTATGGGGTACTTTTCAGGCACCTCATGTCATTCGTACCGTCGTGTCGCTGATTTCAAAGATTCCTGAGCATAAAATTCATGTCATCGCACCGGATATCGGCGGTGGCTTTGGCAACAAGGTTGGCGCTTATGCCGGTTACGTTTGTTCAGTCGTTGGCTCAATTGTGCTGGGTACTCCGGTCAAATGGGTGGAGGACAGAATGGAAAATCTGTCAACCACGTCGTTTGCCCGCGATTATCATATGTCTACCGAGCTAGCCGCGACCAATGAAGGCAAAATCACAGCCATGCGTGTGCATGTGATTGCCGACCATGGGGCGTTCGACGCTTGCGCTGACCCGTCTAAGTGGCCCGCAGGTTTCATGAATATCTGTACCGGATCCTACGACATTCCAACTGCTCACCTGTCGGTTGACGGTGTGTACACCAACAAGGCATCGGGGGGTGTTGCCTATCGTTGTTCTTTCCGGGTGACCGAAGCCGTGTTTGCCATTGAGCGCGCGGTGGAACTACTGGCACAAAAACTCGATATGGATGCGGCGGAATTGAGGCTCAAGAACTTCGTTAAAGCGGAGCAGTTCCCCTATAAATCGGCGCTTGGCTGGGAATACGATAGTGGCGATTATCACACCGCCATGAACAAGGCGATGGAAGCTATCGGCTATGACGACCTGCGCAAAGAACAGGCGAAAAAGCGCGAAGCTTTCAAAAAAGGCAAGACCCGCGAAATCATGGGGATTGGTATTTCATTCTTTACCGAGATCGTTGGTGCCGGACCATCTAAGAATTGCGACATCCTCGGTGTGGCCATGTTCGATTCCGCTGAAATCCGTATCCACCCTACCGGCTCCGTTATCGCCCGTATGGGCACAAAAAGTCAGGGCCAGGGGCATGAGACGACGTATGCCCAAATCATCGCAACGGAGATCGGTATTCCTGCCGACGACATTACGATTGAAGAGGGTAATACTGATACTGCGCCCTATGGTCTTGGAACTTACGGCTCCCGTTCCACGCCAGTGGCAGGTGCGGCAACGGCAGTCGCGGCCCGCAAGATTCGCGCCAAAGCGCAAATGATTGCCGCCCATACTATGGAAGTTCACGAGGGTGATCTTGAATGGGACGTTGACCGTTTCCGTGTTAAAGGCCTGCCGGAAAAAGCAATGACCATGCAAGAAATTGCTTGGACGGCCTATAATTCGCCGCCGCCTAATATGGAACCGGGACTGGAGGCGGTGAATTACTATGAGCCGCCGAATATGACCTATCCATTTGGCTCCTATTATTGTGTCATGGATATTGATGTAGATACCGGTGTTGCCAAGACCCGCCGCTTTTATGCGCTCGATGACTGTGGAACGCGGATCAACCCGATGATTATCGAAGGCCAGGTGCATGGTGGTCTAACTGAAGCGTTTGCCTGCGCCATGGGGCAGGAAATACGTTATGATGAAATGGGTAACGTCATGGGCGCTTCGTTTATGGATTTCTTCCTGCCAACGGCGGTGGAAACACCTCACTGGGAAACTGATTTCACGGTCACCCCGTCACCGCACCACCCTATTGGTGCAAAAGGTGTTGGTGAAAGCCCCCATGTGGGCGGTGTGCCGTGTTTCTCCAATGCTGTAAATGACGCCTATTCTTTCCTTGGAGCAGGACATATTCAAATGCCCCATGACGCATGGCGCTTATGGCAGGTTGGGGAACGTCTGGGTCTACATAATTAAAAATACGCGGTTAGAAAAGTTAAGCCTTTGAGTGAAGCGAATCCTCCGCAAGATGAGATAGCCCTTCAGTTAACAGCGGTCGGGTATATTCCAGACCGCGACCTGTCTACGGCGCTTTGGCTTATGGATAGTTTGCAGCGGCCCCTGTTGCTCGAAGGGGAGGCTGGTGTCGGTAAAACCGAAGTCGCGCGGGCCTTGTCACAGGTCCATGATACCAAGCTCATCCGCTTACAGTGCTATGAAGGCCTCGACCAAAGTTCTGCACTTTATGAATGGAATTACCAGCGACAATTGCTAGCGATAAAGGCCCGTGAGGGTGAAAGAGCAGGTGATGTCGAAGAAGAGATTTTCTCAGAAAAATACCTCTTGGAACGGCCATTACTTGCGGCGATTCGACAACCGGCTGCACCCGTATTATTGATCGACGAGGTAGATAGGGCGGATGAAGAATTTGAAGCCTTTTTGCTGGAATTGCTATCTGATTTTCAAGTTTCCATACCTGAACTCGGTACAATTGAAGCAACGACAATTCCAAGGGTTATTTTGACATCAAACGGCACCCGTGAATTGTCAGATGCCCTGCGCCGTCGGTGCCTGTTTCACTATGTTGATTTTCCTGAAATTGACCGGGAAGCGCGTATTATACAATCCCGACTGCCGGGTATTGATACTGCGCTGGCACTGGAAATTGCCACGATGGTCAACAGTGTGCGCCGCGAAGAATTGCGGAAATCTCCCGGAGTAGCTGAATCCTTGGATTGGGCTGCAACGATAGCCGGACTTAATATCCGCCATCTGGCTGATGAACCTGAGAAGGTGTTTGATACACTAATGTGCCTGATCAAAACAGCTGAGGATAAATCCCGAATGACACGGGAAGTCACTGATCGGCTTATTGGCAAGGTGGCGTGAATGACGGCCAGCAACGGTATGGGAACCGTCCATGAATTTGAGGCTTTGGGTGCGGGTATGCGGGTTAAACTCAGCGGGTTCGTGCGTCTGTTGCGCGACAATGCTTTCACCATTGGTCTTGCAGAAACTCACGATGCCCTGAAAATTCTGGGCAAGGGACAGGCCGTGCGTCCGACACGCCTGCGCGCTGGTTTGAAGACGCTGTTTTGCTCAAGACAATCGGACTGGGAAAAGTTCCACGAGCTGTTTGACGCCTATTGGCTCCAGCACGGTATGAAATCGTCAACCCGAATTTCCGGCTCCCCACAAAAAGCGCCTGCCGGAATTCAGGCTCTGGCAAAAGGTCCACGTGGCGAAAGTAAGGGACAAGACCCGGACCATGTGGAGCGGGGAGAAGGTAGTGATACGAGCGAGGCTGGCCAAACAAAGCGGGAAGGGGCGTCATGCACTGAACTCCTGTCCCAGACAGATTTTCGACACATCACAAAAAGCGACGACATAGCGGCTGCCCATGCGCTTGCTGAGCGCCTTTCTGCAAAAATGCGAGCCCGTCTCACTCGTAGGATGCGGGCGCATAGGTCCGGTCAGCGTATTGATCTGCGGCGAACTATTCACAAAAGTATCGCCCATGGTGGTACACCGCTTGATCTTGTTTTCAAAAGACGAAAAGATAAGCCCCTGCGATTGGTGGTGTTGCTCGATGCGTCCGGGTCCATGAATCTGTATTCCGCTGTGTTCTTACGTTTCATGCACGGTGTGCTGGATAGTTTTCGTGAGGCAGAAGCCTTTGTTTTCCACACTCGTTTGATCCATATCTCCCCCGCTTTGAAAGAAAAAAACGCGCAACGTGCAATGGAACGCATGTCGATTTTGGCGCAAGGCAGTGGTGGTGGAACACGCATTGGCGAAAGCCTCGCCACGTTTAACAAATGGCATGCTAAACGTTGCATTACTTCACGCACCTGCGTGATGATCGTTTCTGACGGATATGATACCGGTTCGTCGGAAATTCTTGGAAAGGAAATGCAAGCCTTGCGTCGTCGTTGCAAACGCATTGCCTGGCTGAATCCAATGATTGGATGGCGCGACTATGCTCCGGAAGCCGCTGGTATGCAGGCCGCGCTACCGTTTGTTGACCTGTTTGCCCCGGCGCATAATCTGGAAAGCCTGGAAGCACTCGAACCTTATCTGGCACGCATATAGATATGGCCCGACAGCGAGACATCCATGATTTGATCAACGAATATAAAATGAAAGGCGAACCCTTCGCGCTTGCAACCGTTGTGCGAACGGTTTCTGTTACAGCCGCCAAAGCCGGGGCAAAAGCGGTGATACTGGCCGATGGCCGCATTACGGGCGGCTGGGTAGGCGGTGGTTGCGCACGCGACGCTGTTTTGAAAGCGTCTCGCGAAGCGCTGGCTGATGGACAACCTAAATTGATTAGCATTCAACCTGATGATCTATTGAAAGACCTCGATCTCGCCGCAGGCGAGGCCAAGGACGGTGTTGTCTATGCAAAGAACTCTTGCCCGAGCAAGGGCACGATGGATATTTTTATCGAAGCTGTTTTACCTTCACCTCCGCTTCACGTTCTCGGAGCTTCTCCGGTGGCGGTTGCCGTTGCTGAGCTTGGGCAACGGATGGGGTTTTTTACAACCG
This sequence comes from uncultured Rhizobiaceae bacterium, assembly GCA_951813045.1. GTDB lineage: Bacteria > Pseudomonadota > Alphaproteobacteria > Rhizobiales > Rhizobiaceae > Pseudahrensia. Next base: position 2,574,271 of record CATOTF010000002.1, on the reverse strand, counting down.
TATTTGCCCCGAAGGTTGATCACCCGTCATTTGTCGTAGCAGACGAGTTGGTCGACGGGTTTGGTCTTCCAGAAGATGAAATGGAAAATGGTTTTATCGTTGTTGCAACACAGGGCAAAGGTGATAAAGCAGCGCTAGAAGCTGTGGCTAAGGTGTCGGTGCCCTATGTCTCGTTTGTCGGGTCGCGCAAGAAAATGGCAGCTTTACGAGAAAATTTGATCAGTTCGGGTTTCGCTTCCAGCAGTTTGGAGCGTATAAAAGCCCCCGCAGGTTTGGACATAGGTGCGATAACCCCGGAAGAGATTGCCTTTTCCATCATAGCCGAAATCATTGAATTCCGCCGCCGCGGACAGCGCATGTTATAAAGGATTTCCACCATGGATATGAACGATTCACAATATATCGAGGCGTCGCGAGAAGCTGTTTATGCCGCACTCAATGATGTTGATGTTCTGCGTAAGTGCATTCCAGGTTGTGAGTCTATCGAGATGACATCCGACACTGAAATGGACGCAAAAGTTACGTTGAAAGTGGGGCCTGTAAAAGCGCGGTTTTCCGGCAAGATTGCCCTGTCGGATCTTGATCCACCAAACGGTTACACGATCTCCGGCGAGGGTTCAGGCGGAATGGCTGGTTTCGCAAAAGGCGGAGCAAATGTGAGGTTGGAAGCGGACGGCAGTGGTACCATGTTATACTACACCGTCAAAGCTGACATAGGTGGAAAAATCGCTCAATTGGGCAGTCGTTTGATCGACAGCACCGCCAAAAAGCTTGCCGGAAAGTTCTTCAGTGAATTCAGTAAAAACGTTGGTTCTTCATAACACCAAAACGAAATTCAATTGGAAGCAAATATATTTAGCTGACGACAATTGCCTCGGCTATTCAGCTACCGAGCTTGCCGTGAGGTGTTACCAAGTCCGTAATCAAAGGCCGATTTTATCGTAAGCAGATACGTGTTGTTTGACGCCGCCCGTCAGAAATTCATATTTCCAAGGCAAAGTCAGTTATTTCGACCCCTTAGGTTCCTTTGAAGAAATCCCACTCATTCCATCTTCAACGCTAATGCCCAGTTCTTCGCCGATCTTTTTAAGGGCAGGGAGCTGAACGGCCATTTCCATAATTGAATCCAGCGCCTGGTTTACTGGCGGTTTTGAAGATGGGTTTGACCCATCGCCACTCACTCCATTGCCACTGATATGATGGATTTTTATTGAGTCAATTTTTTCCGCCGGCTTAACCATTTGCTCGACAATTTTCGGCAAGGCTTCAAGACGGGCGAGGTCGGATTTTAGAGCGATAATTTCCTTATTGAGAGTGTTTTCGGCTTCGTTGAGGGCTCTTTGGCCTTTCGCCCTGGTTTCCATTTCATCTTTCATTGTTGAAATTCGAAGTTTTGAGGCTTCTGCATTGCTTTGCGCCTGTTGAAGCGTCGCCTTGGCCTGTTCAACTGACGCTTCCGCTTCCGCTTTAGCTTGCAATATTAGCTTCTCCGCTGAAACTTCCCCATCTTGCTTCGCGCTTAAAACTGCGATTTCGCGCTTGCGCTGTGCTTCTGCATTAGCTCGTGCGGTTGCAATTTTTTCCGTGGCAGCCACCGCCTCGGCTTTCGCTAAATCTGCTGCGGCAAGGGCTTTGCTCTGGGCCTCTGTTTTTTTAGCAATAACGATACTGCGTTCCTGTTCTGCAATTTCCAGTTCCTGTGCCTGTTGAATTTCGGCCTCACGAATGGTTTTTTCACGCGCAATATCTGTTGTGCGAATGTCCTGTTCCATTTTAATGCGCGCTTCATTCGTTCGAATTTCGCTTTCAGCTTTTCTGGATGCAATTTCTGCCAGTTGTGCTGCTCGAAGTGTTTCCAGTTCCTGAGCCTGTTTGATTTGAGCCTGCTGTTCTTCCAAATCTATTTCTAACCGTCGTTTCGATGATTCCATGGCCGAACGGTGAACGGCAACTTCTGTATCCGTTTCAATTTCGGCGCGTTCTTTTTTTGATTTGGAAATCACCTCTGCCAGTTTGCGCATGCCAACAGCGTTAAACGCGTTATTTTCATCCAACGCAGAGAATGGAGTTTGATCCAGCGCAGAAAGAGACACACTTTCCAAGGCCAAACCATTTCGATAAAGCGGCTCCCGCAGATATTCTGCAACTTCGTTGACGAAATCCCCCCGGTTCTCGTGTAGTTCATCCATGGTCATTCTTGCTGCGACTGAACGCAATGCATCGACGAGTTTCCCGTCGATAAGTTCCCGTAATTTTTCCGCGTGGAAAGTGCGATCACCAAGTGTCTGTGATGCGCGGGCAATAGCTTCTTCGGTCGGGTCAACAGACACATAAAACTCTACTCCCACATCAACACGTAAACGATCTTTAGTGATCAGCGCCTGTTCGCTGGTTCGTTTCACTTCCAGTCTCAGCGTTTGCATATTCACGGATGACACATCATGAAAATATGGAATTGCCAGAATCCCACCGTCCATTATCACTTTACGGCCGCCTACGCCGGTGCGTATCAAACTCGTTTCCCGGGTGGAGCGACGGTAAAAATAGGCGGCGAGAACCACAATGATTGCGATTATGATTATTGCGATTATCAAAAATGTAATAAACTCAGCCATGTTCGGTCTTTCTAAAACTGGTGCATTTCGCAAAGAATATTGGAGGACATGCCACCGTCAGCGGGAATGTTAGTGCCGCGAATCCATTTCGTCATGTCGGACAGGAGAAAGGCGACGATGGGTGCTATGTCTTCTGGAAGACCCGGGCGATCCATAATTCTGTTATCTTCTTCAGCCCGGTCTCCCAAAGTTTCGATAAAGTCTTTCAGGATCGGCGTATCAACGGGACCGGGTGAAACTGCGTTCATTCGAATTCCACGGTCGCGCCATGTCCAACGGTTTTGCATAGTCCAGACAATGAGTGCTTCTTTAGAAAAGAAATAGCTTCGTCCGCCCTCATTACTGACCTTATGATCCTGAACGAACTGCCGTACGTCTTCAAATTCCAGTTCTTCCGAGGCCTTGACGGCCGGAACGGCATGTGACCATCCAAAACCTGCCAAAGAAGCCAGGTTTACAATCGAAGCGCCATTATTGAGCTTAGGAATCATATTCTCAGTGAAGAATTTCAAGCCCACCAGATTAACCAGAAGAACTTTTTCAGCGGGAGCCGTTGGTGGCAAACCTGCGATGTTGGCAATGCCATCTATGCCTGTGGGCAGTGCGTTAATCAGTGCTTTCAAGGTTCGTCTGTCGGACATATCTGCGATATAGAGCTCATCCACATGATCTTCCGTCTTAGTGATATCAACACCAAGAACATCACCACCGAGGAGTTTTACCAACCGAGCGGTTTCCTTCCCGATGCCAGACGAGCATCCGGTAACGACCACAGTCTTATTCTTCAGTAATTTTCCACCGCTCCAAACTGACTCGGTCATTCGGTTGCTCCTAAAATGCTGGCGGAATGTTTTTGCCGCCACGCTCGATTGTTATCCACCGCGTTTCTGTAAAGTTCTCCACTCCCCAACGTCCTCCGTAGCGGCCGATTCCGGACGATTTTGCGCCGCCAAACGGAGCATTTGCTTCATCATTGATGGGAGAACAGTTGATGTGGCTCATCCCTGTGTCCAATGCCTGAGCAATCTCCATGCCCCGATGTTCGTCACGGGTGCAAACACCTGACGATAGGCCGTAGGGTGTGTCATTGGCGATTGTGATTGCTTCGGCATCGCTCTTAAACGGAATAACAGGAGCAACGGGGCCAAAAGTCTCGTTTTGATAGACAAGCATATCTGGCTTCACGCCAGTTAAGATTGTCGGTTCGACTATACGTCCAGAAATCTTTCCGCCCAGCTCAACGGTTGCGCCTTTTTTCACCGCATCTTCAATTTGCGTGCGAACATTGTTGACCTGCTTATCATTGATCAAAGGTCCAATGACATTGGCATTATCTTGCAGAGGATTACCGACTTTAAGCGCGGATGCCCGTTGCTTAAACAACTTCATAAAGGGTTCAAAGACATTCTCATGCACGAGTAGTTTTTCTACACTCATGCAGATCTGGCCCTGGTGCATGAATGATCCAAAATTTGCCAGTTGAGCGGCCCGCACAAGGTCAGCGTCCTCACAAACGATCAGTGCGTCTTTTCCTCCCAACTCAATGCAACACTTTTTTAAATGGGCACCTGCCTTTGCGGCGATTGTTCGTCCAACGGCGGTTGATCCTGTAAACGCAATGCCTTTCACAAGCGGGTTTTCAATTAGTTCATCGCCCACTGCTGCAACGTTTTCGCGTGAACAAGTCACCACATTCAGCGCACCGGCGGGCAGTCCTACCGCATCACAAACCTCTGCAAAGAACAGACCACCGCAAAAAGGTGTTTCCTCAGAGGGTTTCAAAACAATTGTATTGCCTGCCACCAGTGGAAATGAAAATTGTCGCGCCGATAGCAGTGCAGGAACGTTCCATGGGCTGATAATAGCGACCACACCTAAAGGCTTGCGCATTGCCATCGAGAATTTTCCGCTCGCTGACGGCAGCATCTCACCAACCGGACCGTATGACGCGGCGGCTGCGGCCCTGAATATTTCCTGCAAGGCATGTGCTTCATGCATTCCCTTGCCAAACCATCCACCGCCCTCCGCCTGTACCGATTTTACGAGATCATCTTTACGACGTTCAATTTCGGCAGCAATTTTGAGCATAAACTCCGCTCTTGTGGTGAAAGGAAGTTGAGACCATTCACCAAAGCCATCGTGTGCATTTTGGATTGCTGTTCGAGTCTCATTTGATCCAGCATCCGCAACCGTGGCCCATAAAGTGTCATCTGCAGGATTGAAATCAGAAAATGTTGAACTCGTTTCTCGCCATTGGCCGCCGGAGTAATATTTAACGTAAGAGTGAGCCACTACAATTTCTCCACCTTGTGCATTTTGCCATCTGTCTCACGCCGAAAAACTTCGACGGTCGATTTTCGATAAACTGGAATTTCTGGAAGGGGTTCCATCTCATCGAAACTGGCCTGATGCGTTTTTTTAGAGAGCGGTTTTGTCGACTCGCTTACAATTCTGGCGGATTGCGCGGAACGCTCCATGTTCGAAATCAGGTTTTCTATTTCCGGGTCCACATGGTTTGAGTTGCCTCTCGATTTTGCGGCTGTTGCTGCAGGTGGTGTAGCCGAAGAAGGTGTCGGCCTGAATATTGACGGTTGATGAGCCGCTTGTTCTGCCCGACCTACCAATGCGCCGATGTCAATACCGGCCGTCGCATCAACGCTGTGGGTTGGGACAGAACCTTCGGGTGTGATGAAATGTACTGGTGGCGACTTTTTCTCAACTCCCTGAAGTTTTACGGCGGTTGCTGATGAAGCACCACCCAGATACGCACTTTGAACCGCGGGGTCGTTCAGCATTCTATCCGCTGAATTCTCTCCTTCGATCTCTCCATTTTCGATAAGATAGCCCCGATCAGCAATGGCCAGGCTTTGCTTGGCATTCTGTTCAACCAATAATATTCCCAGACCAGATTCTTTGATGTTTTTCAGGTTTGCGAAAAGTTCCTTACAAAGCAACGGTGAGAGGCCCAATGATGGTTCGTCGAGCATGAGAATTTGTGGTGCGGACATCATCGCTCTTCCAATCGCAACCATCTGTTGTTCTCCACCAGACATCGTTCGGGAGGTCTGTGATTGGCGTTCGCGGAGTTTGGGAAAAAGCGAATAAACCTTTGCGATATTTTCGACCTGATTTGCTCGAGCTTGTTGGGTATAAGCTCCTAAAGTTAGGTTTTCGGCAACTGTGAGGTCACCAAATATACCCCGCCCTTCCGGTACAAACGCGATACCCTTCTCAACAATTTTCTCTGGTTGAATGTGCGAAATGGCTGTTCCATCCAACACAACCTCCCCTTCGACCTGGCCCTCGCTGGTCCCCGAGATGGCGCTAAGCAATGTGCTTTTTCCAGCACCATTTGCTCCCAGTATGACTACGATTTCACCGGCATCCACCCGAATGTTCGCGTTTGCCAGTGCGCGATGCATTCCGTAACTAACCGAGAGATTGCGAACATTCAGCATTATTCATCACCCAAATAAGCGCGCACAACTTCAGGATCAGATAGAACTTCGGAAGGCTGGCCTTCTGCGATTTTCTTGCCCGAATTCATGACAACACATCGGTCGCATAATGACCGAATAGCATCCATCACATGCTCTACCAGAATGATGGTTCGACCTTCATCGCGGAGGCTGGATATTAAATCGATGCCAACTTGTAGTTCCGTTGGATTTAACCCAGCTAACCATTCATCCAGCAGCAGAACCTGCGGTTCAGACGCTAGAGCGCGTGCAAGCTCCAATCGTTTTTGATCGATATAGGTCAAAGCATCAACAGGTTGATACATTTGTTCAGCAAGGCCAAGTTTTTCCAATAAAGATTCAGCAAAAAAACGGGCACCACTACCCCATTTTTTGGCATGACCAAAGGCCCCACCGGCAATAACGTTTTCAATTACGGAAAGGCTGGGTAATATTCGGACAAGTTGAAATGTGCGCGCGATACCGAGCCTTGCGATTTGATGGGGCGGTAAGTCGGAAAGGGAACTGCCCTGCATAGAAATGCGCCCCGAGGTTACCCGTAGTTCACCAGAAATGAGGTTCATCATGGTGGTTTTCCCAGAACCGTTGGGTCCAATTATCCCCATGACCTCATGCTCCTTGACGTCAAATGACATACCGTTGACCGCAATAAGTCCGCCGAAACGTTTAGTTGCGCCATTAACCTGAAGGAGGGTGCGTCCGATCGTCATGTTCTGATTTTTTCACCCCAGGTCTGTAACAAACCAACAAACCCTCGAGGAATTACGTAGACAATCAGTAAAAATGCCAACCCCAGAAAGAGAGTTGAGAAGTTCGAAAAATTTGAATTGATGAATTCCCAGACCAGAGTGAATGGAATGACGCCAACGAGCGGCCCCCACAGGCGTTGTGTTCCGCCTAACAGGGCCATAATGACGACTAAGAAACTCAATTCAGGCGAAAAAACCTGATTGGGCTCGATGTAGGAATAACGTGGCGCAATTATCGCGCCAATTAATGCTGCGAAAAAACCGGTCGTCATGAATAAAATGACCTTTGACCAAGCTGTATTGATGCCCACATGTTTTGCAACAGCTTCATCATTGCCGATTATTCGAAGTGCAAACCCAAGTCTGGAACGACCAAGCCACCAACCAAAAATAAATATGATTGCGCAAACACCCAGAAGCATCCAATAAATGTGCGCTTCAGTGAAGTCGGTGAGAACATAGAGGCCTCGTGATCCGAGAAAATTATTCTGTATCCAGGAAACCAGATTGCGCACCATCTCTGCTAGACCAAGCGTAAAAATTACAAAGTAGACGCCGGAGAGGCGCAGTGTTGCCAACCCAATGAGGATGGCCAGAACTGCAGCGACAAGAGGAGCAATAGCGGCCATCAACCAGAACGATAAATTGTAATCACTCATGCCGGTGGCAACTAAATACCCACCGACGCCGAAAAAAGCGCCACTTGCGAGGGATATATAATGGGTAGGCCCAGAAAAGAGGGCCCAACTTGTTGCCAGCCCAACATACATAACAGCAGTAACAGCGACACTGAGTTGGTAACCATTCGCGATAAAAGGCACAATCGCTGCCAATGCAAACAAAACAACGGCGATGACAATACTTTGCCAGTCGTTCGTCCTCATGTTGGGCGTTTCCCAAACAGGCCTTGTGGTCGAAACAGCAACACCAGCAAAAAGATCAAATAGGCAGATGCAAGGGTAAGGCCGGGGTCAATCAAAGTTGCAACGGCGGTTTCTACCAATCCCAAAATGACAGCTGCAATGATCGCGCCGCGAATATCTCCAACTCCACCCATAATAACAATTATCAAGGCTTTCATCGTAAATATGACGCCGACTGATGCGTCCAACGTGATGAAGGTGGAAATCAACGTGCCGCCAACCGCGGTTACTGCTCCGCCCAATGCAAAGGCCAAGGCAGATACCCGCGCCACGTTAATTCCCACGAGCTTTGCGGTGTCTGGACTGACGGATACCGCACGAACTGCCATGCCAGCTCTGGAATGGTTGAGCCAAAGGTACAGGGCCAGCCCAATCACCACAGCCATGCCGAAAGCGGCAAGTCTGTTTTGAGCCACGGTACTTCCCAGGATTTCAAATGGAGCTGCCAAAAAAGAGTAAGTAAAGTATTCTCCCCGGATCATCACCATGATGCCAACAAATATGAAACTCATGCCAAAAGTAGCGAGTATAGAATCAACTTCTAATTGCCCTTGGGTCTTCGCACGTGAAACGAGGGGGCGCAGCAAAAAGCGATATATCAGCCAGTTCCCGACAAAAGCGAACGGCGCAACGATGAATATCGTCAGCAACGGGCTGATTTGCGCAAAGACAAATAGCCAAAAAGATGCAAGACCTCCCAGTACCAGCAACTCCCCGTTTGCAAGATTCATGATGCGGGCGACACCGTATTGCAAATTCAACCCCATCGCGATGAGTGCGTAGGTGCCGCCAAGCAACAAGCCTGATATGATAATATCCATTTAAGCGAAACCCGAAATTGATAATTGCGCCCAACCGGAACCGTTGGGCGCAATTATCAGAAGTTTAGAAGTGGAACCTGATATTTTAGTTCCAGCCGGTTTTCTGTTGGATGGTAGCTGCGCCATCAACATTAACGGATTTGACACCCCGGAATACGCCTTCTTGCCATTGACCGACGGTCCAGAACCGGTTGGAAAACTGGTTCTCAAACTTGATGTCACCCATAATGGTTTTGAATGTATTATCCTTGATATATTGAGTCACCGCCGCTTTATCAGACTCACCAACACCTTCGATCGCCTGCTCCAGAATCTGCAGGCTGACATAGGTGTTTGCGGACGCCCAATAATCCGGCTCCTTTCCGGTTAGCTCTTTGTGTGCTTTGAAATAAGCCTTCATTGCTGGTGTATCCGGGTTCACCCCTCCAGCTCCAAGATTGTAATTTATCTTTGACCCGAACTTGCCTGCATAAGCGGGGAAGCAAGTTGCAACAGCAGTATAAAACGCCTTCACATCAAGGTTTTCAATAATGGCCTGTTCGGTCAACCCAAATGTGTCCGGCGGATAAGACCATGCAACGAATGCATCCGGTGCAGCGGATTTTGCGCCTTTCATGACAGGGGAAAGGTCGGGTGTGCCTAAGGGGTATGATTTGTCGTAGACAATTTCAAACCCGGCCTTTTCAAAGATCGGACGGGCGGCATCAGCAAGCTCGATGCCGAACGCATCGGCCACATTGACCATCGCAATCTTGTTCCCCATTTTCCCGGAATCCCGTATATCTACGAGAATATCACGGACACCTTCAACGAAGGATGTTGTGGTCCCAAGCGTGAAAAACAAATTTGGATAACGCGCCGTTAGTTCTTCAATCTTGTCAGAAATAGCGCTTACAGCAATCTGCGGATAGCCGTATTTGGCATAGATTGGAGCGGCAGCAATGTTAAACCCAGTGCCGAAAGGTGCGATAATGAAATCAACCTTGTCTTGGGTTGCCAATCGCTGAACTGCTTTAATGTGTTCGCCAGGATTGGTCTTGTCGTCATATTCGATGAGCTCAATTTTCTTTTGACCGTCTTTGAGTTTCAACCCGCCCCTGGCGTTGACCTGTTTGACCCACATTTCAATGTTGGGGCCCTGCGTCACAGTTGCGCCACCCGCCAGTGGCCCGGTTTTTGGCCAAACAGCTCCGATTTTAATTGTATCTGCAGCCCAAGAGGCGGTGGCCAGAAAGCCAGCCATGCTTGCAGCCATCACGCCAGCAGCCAGTGTTTTCGTAAAATCTCGTCTTTTCATTTGTATTCCTCCCAATTGGCCATGCATTTTGAAATGCATCTCCAAAGTTTATCACTTCCCAAGCCCGTGCAATTGTCGAACGCGTTCCTTGAGCTAACTCAAGCCCGGATCATCTATTGGCGACATTCCAGACTGGAAATTGTTCACCCATTGCATTTTTCTGATTATTTCGTCAGATATCAAACAGAATATATGAATGAACCGGAGTCAAGGGAGCTTGTGCGGTTCGACCCTCTTTGCCTCTCAAAATTGATGGTTTTGCAGTAAATCTATATGGGGATGCGTTGTACGAGTGGGATGATCGATTGAATACAGACGATGAAATCATTGACAAAATCTCACATTCCTTAACCAAAAGGCCAGGATACCTCCTACGTCGATGCTTGCAGGAAACTTCGGGGGAATTTGATAAAACCTGTAGGGACATCGGTATTACAGAACGTCAATATGACTATCTGTTTGCTCTCGATCAAGCCACGAAACTGTCACAGGGTGCGCTATCAAAATTGCTTGGTGTTGACCGCTCAACAAATACGTTGGTGATTAGGATACTGGAAAAGAAAGGATTGGTATCCAGAAAGGTCGACCAGACTGATAGCCGCCGAAAGATTGTCGAGATAACGAAAGCTGGTCGACAGGCATTTGAAGCTGCAGAGGCTGGTGCGCAAGTTGCCGCACTGGGTATCAAAAGGCGCTTGACGGATAATGAATATGAACAACTGCTACGCCACCTTGGTAAGGTCACTGATGCGATCACTTCGGGAAACCCAAATTTCAATCCGCAACCACACGAATAGGAGATAAGAAAGTTAGGTAAAAGTTTCTCCTGGAACCACACCTTCAAATACATGAACAGTTGGCAAAAAATTGGCTGTTTCTAACAGGTATGCCTGGATTACAATTTCAATGACATGGTGTACGCCAAAACCATAATATACCTGATAAGGTTGTTTTTATCTCACAGATCTCTCCAGCCAAACCCGTCTGCCAGTTTGATACATTCTTGCCAACTCACAACGGCATCTGTTGTTCCAATATGCCGCATGGATGCGGCGGCGGATGCATGGGCGAGTTTTAATGTCTCGTCGATTGGCCAGTTCTGGTGGAGACCATAAAGTGCACCTGCGGCGAATGCGTCGCCTGCGCCATTTGTTCCGGCAATCATGTTTGATGGCATATTGATGGAGGGCGATACGAGCTGTTCGCCGCCCTCTGAAACCGCGACTGCCCCCTTGGGGAAGTGAACGATTATCATTTTTATGTCGGTTCCCGCTAACAGCAGTCTGGCGTTTGAAATACACGCCTGAACGTCGGTTTCTTGCCCATGGTCGGTCGGGCGCCCCGCAACTGCCGCGATTTCGAATTCATTTACAATTAGATAATCGAGGTATTGCAGGCATGGAGTGATAAGGCTGTGCAGCCGTTCGGCGGGCAGGGAACACACTTCGAGATTAGTTTGCAGGCCTTCCACCTGCGCTTTTTTAAGCACTGCCGCCCAGCCATTTTCCTCACCATCCCACGAACCGTCCATTTGAGCGTGCAGGCCGGGAAGGCCGAGATGAAGTATCCGAGCATTTGATTTTGAAAAGTTGAAATGGTCGGGGTTTAATACATCACTTGTTCCGGCGTGAAAAAGATGAGTACGCCGGGCCGAATCCTGCGCGGTAAATGCATCTGTAAACGTTGTGCGTTGACCGGCTGCAACGGTTAATTCCGAACATTCCAATCCTTCAGATTGCGCTTGTTGTAACAGTAGTTGGCCGTCGGCATCATCACCGAGCAGACCAATGGTTGAAACCGGTAGTTCTGGGTCAAGACGTTTGATATCTATGGCTAAGTTACAGGCAGAACCGCCACCACGAATTTCCTCCGAGATAATTTTGACAAGCTCTTCCTCATTCGGCCAGTTTTCAACTAGCTTGTTGTGGTCGGCACACCAGGTGCCACCGGTGATTATGCCAAATCTTTCAGTTTGAGCACTCATTCCGCTTCCGGTTTTAGAACGGGGTCTGTTACTTCGAGATCTTCGGCAAGAGACCGTGCTGAGCTTATCCCCTTTTTCCCGAGAATATCATGATAGGCTTTGACCGCTTCTTTTGTGCCCAGGCCTTCTTCTATGACTGACCGCATCAGACGGACGAGTTCGACGGAATCTTCCGCCCCATAAATTTTTCGGCCGAAAAGGGCTACCCTGCCACCGTACCGTTCGGTTTGGGCGAGTAATTCAAACGTATCGCGGGTGGTTCCCGCAGCACCACCCAAAACACCGACGATCAGATTGGTCGGGTCGAAGGAGGCAAGTTCTGTCATGGCGCGCGTACCGTTATATTGCATTTTTAAAAACAAAGGCCGTTCGGCTTTTGCAACGCCTGCAAGACAACGGGTGATGGCGTCATTGATAAACAATCCAAGATCAATACCGGCTGTATCAATATCGAAGGCCGGATTGAACACTTCCAGGAAATGAGACATGCCGACATCCTGTGCCTGTTCGCGAAAATCGCGATAGGCGTTCAGCATGGTGGTATCGATGTCCCGGTTGTTGTAGAACGTTATAGCATAAAGACCGAGGGCGCTCAGTTTTCTTGCTTGTTCAAGCTGTGCTGTGCGAAAGGGGGTTGCCGGAAGTTCCTTATATTTAGCACCCCGGAACCCCCATATGTCGGTTGCGTCATTTAACCGGATGGCCGGGGTAATATCACGGTTGGCGAAAGCCTGCTGGTCGGCCAACTCCTCTGCCGACTACATGGATGTGAGCATGATATCGACAAGGTCAGAATCCATCATGTCGATCACCGATGCCCGATAATCGGTTGCAGTATTTGCCTCTTCAATCCCGCCTTCGCCAGTTGTAAAACCCAGACCGCTGATACCGCCCCCCATATCGGCGTCTTTGGCATCGGCGATTATGAAGTCGGTGGGGGTGTAATCACCGCTTTTGATGCGGGATAATTTCCCGGCCAGCCGGTCACAGATTTTTGCACTCATAGACGGTAACTACCTCGCAACGTGTGGATTTGATGTTGAATTCCTTGCCATCAGGTTAGGCACCAAACGACCCGGTAAACAAGCGCTGGTGTGCCTATATTTTATGTTCCGGGAACAACAATGGCGCGTACTTCACCGTCAAGCGCTGGCGCTGCAATAGCACCGGGCGCTTCTTCAAGTGTTATTCTTCTGGAGATCATAGGATCGACAGTAATGGTGCCCTCTGCAATCAGACGGGCTGCCCGCTCGTGGGTGAAAGGGTTTAGGAAACTGAAATGCATCTGGATCTCTCGAAATAACAGGTCAAATGGTTCAATGGGCACCTGTTCGCCATCGGGAAGTACTCCGAGTATAACAATACGTCCGCCCGTTTTGGTGAGGCGCGGGGACATTGCCACCGTTGCGCCAACACCGGCACATTCCACAACGAGGTCCGCGCCCGTTTTCCAGTGATCACGTAACTGCGCCTCTGAACCGGCCGCTAAATCGGCTCTGAGGGCAAGGCCCAGTTTTTGTTTTGCCTCGCTTCTGGTCAACAGCATGACCTGAGCGCCGGCAAGGTGCGCCAGTTGAACGGCCAGCAGGCCGATGACGCCCCCACCGATAATAAGAACTCGTTCTCCCGGTTTTGCAGCTCCAATATCCATGCCGTGCAGTGTACAGGCGAGGGGTTCGCAAAATGCACCATGCAACGAGTCAAGTTCTGATGGAAGCGCATGGGCTCTTGCCGCGGGGAACGCGCAGAATTCGGCAAAGCCCCCGTCTCTGCCAATTCCTGTGGCAATATTATTGCTGCACAGATTTACCCGACCCTGTCGGCATTGTTCGCACTCACCGCACCAGTTGTTGGGGTCGCAGGTTACCCGCGTACCCAAAGGCAGATCATCGGTTGCCCCGTCGACAATTATGCCTGAAAATTCATGTCCCAATATCGTGCCCGGAACTGAAGGAAATTCACCTTTGAAAAGATGTCTGTCGGTACCGCATATACCGGCTGCCTCAACCTGTACGAGTATTTCGCCGGGGGCAGGGACAGGCATAGTTGCGTCAACCGTTTGAATGTCGTCCGTGTCTACCAGCCGTGTTGCGAGCATGGTTATATTCTCCAACTTTGTAACGGCTTAACCGGAACTTCAATCCGATCGAACCTGATTAATCCGCTCGATCATCGCCACAGTTTCACCCTTTGTTAAACATCCCATTTGCATGTTGATTTTCCATATCTCGCCACCGGCAAGTTCAACGATATGGCCTTTGGCCTTTTCAGCGGTATAGCCTTCGCCTTCCGATGTTGAAGGGAACGCCAGGCCGATCCCGTCTTGATCCGGCGTTCTGCAGATCCAGCGCATGCATTTTGGTGCTTGTGATGGTTGATAGGACAGATAATCTCCCGAACCGTTCGGGTGTTTTTGTACGGCGTGAGCAAGCCCGTTTTCATCCGCCAGCATGTCGATTGAGAAGACAACTTCAGGATCGAATGCCAGTTCCGGAGCGAGGGTATGATGTAGTTTTGGATCATCTGCCAGCTCCGCCAGAAATTTCGTGTAGCCCGGTTTTGGGGATATATGAGCTGGTATTGACCGGCGCACCCTGACTGATTGCGACGTGTATGGCGCCGAATAATGGAGCTCTCCCTGGTCAACGGGCCTGAAATTGGCGTGGGCCAGATACATCATGTCCATCGGTGTTTTCTTGAGGTTTTCCACTGACAGGGAAACGTCGAGCAAGGCCGAGCCTGCCGTTATGCCGACCTTTGCGATTGCACAATAGTTCGTGGTGAAAGCAACGATATAGTTATATGTGCCGCCAAGTGTTACGCGCTGGCCCTGTTCATCGAGTTCCAGCCAGGCGGTCTGAAATGGCGCATTGGGAAGTTCCCCGTGGAGCGGATGGTGATCGGTTGGGCCGGGCGCACCAACACCGGCAAGGCCGCAATGGATGAGGAAAGCGCCGTAGGTTTCCAGATAGACATCCGTGTCGACCGGTTCGTAGAACATGGATTTCATCGTCAGATCACGGCCGTCAAATTTCGCCCGCCAGATCTGCTGTCCCTTGAACGGCAGGATGATGACCTCTCCGCGGGCGTTCTTTACCCGAAGGGCTTCAATTCCTGAGCGGTATTTGAATGTGGAGATAATAATCTCGCCCATCTGATACAGCGGGCGCTCCAATTCATAGAAACTCGATTTGTAAAGTTCGACTCTGGCGGGCATTTAACGGATTCGCTGACCGGTATTCTCGTCAAAAATGTACAGATTATCGGGCGGAAGAATAATCCCCACACTGTCCCCCTGTTTGCCGTCAAAATCCTTGTGAGCTTTGACCGCGATCTGGTCTGATCCCAATTCGACCGTTACCAACGTGTGGTCGCCGATCAGTTCAGTCGTGTAGATTTTACCTTTTAACGTGCCCTTTGATGGTGTCGTGACACTACAATCTTCCGGCCTGATGCCCGCGATTGCTTTTGGAAGCTTGCCTTTGACAGCAGTTTTCACCGTGGCGCCATTCGTCTGGAATTGAGCACCGTCAAGGGCGCCGTGTATAATGTTCATGGCGGGAGAACCGATGAATTGCGCAACAAAGAGATTGGCTGGATTGTTATAAATCTCCGCGGGCGTCGCCAATTGTTGCAATACACCTTTTTCAAGGACTGCAACACGGTGGGCCAATGTCATCGCCTCTATCTGATCATGGGTCACGTAGATCGTGGTAATGCCCAATGTCTCCTGCATATGCTTTAGCTCGGCGCGCATGTGGCCGCGCAGTTTGGCGTCGAGGTTTGATAATGGTTCGTCCATCAAGAATACCGATGGTCGTCGAATAATCGCACGGGCCAGGGCGACCCTTTGCCGTTGGCCCCCGGACAGTTCACGGGGATAGCGGTCGAGAAGATTTTCGAGTTGAACCTGTTTGGCGGAGTCTAATATGGCGCTTTCTATCTCTGCCTTAGCCAGTTTTCGGACTTTGAGAGGAAAGCCGATATTTTCCGCAACCGTCTTGTGAGGATAGAGGGCATAGGATTGAAATACCATCGAGATATCACGGTATTTCGGCAGGATGTCTGTCACATCCTGCTCACCGATGGAGACCCGACCGGCGGACGGGGTTTCCAGCCCGGATAATATCCGCAGCGCCGTTGTTTTTCCCGACCCGGATGCCCCAAGGAGGACAAGAAATTCTCCCGGTTCGACTTCCAGGCTGAATTCCTCCAGCACTTTAACGGTGCCAAAACTCTTTTGCACTGCATCAAATTTAACCGAGGCTCTGGAACTATCCTGCGCCATTATTCACCCTTTTACCGCACCCAAAAGGACACCTTTTGAAATAAACCGCGTCAACATGACTGCCATGATGATCACCGGAATAATCATGACAACGATGATGGCGCACATTTCCCACCAGAACACACCTTTTTCGCCAGCATTCTTGGCGGCGACCATGATCGGCATGGTCTGAACTTTGACCGTCGCGAGGAAGACCGCGAACAGATATTCATTCCAGTTTAATACCAGTATCAACAGCGTCGTGGCGGCGAGGCCTGGACGTGTGAGCGGCATTACGATTTCCCAAAAAATTCCAAACCGGGTTGCCCCGTCGAGTTGGGCGGATTCTTCCAGTTCAATTGGCAAGTTGGCAAAGAAATCATGCATCAACCAGACCACAATTGGCAGGTTGGCCACTGCGTAAAGCAGAATCAACGCCAAGTGCGTATCCAACAGGTGAACGGCCTGAAACATCACGTAGACTGGAATGACGACAACAATTGGTGGGAGGATGCGCTGGGAGATAATCCAGAACAGTATGTCTCCATTTCCAAGCGCCATCTTGAAATGCCGCCCAAGCGCACGGGCGAGGAAAAAGAACAGGGCTAACGCAACCGCAGATGATGCCCACCAGGGAACACCCGCATAATTAGTGGCCACGATTACCGCGCCGATGAGCGCGACGAATATAAGGATGATTCCGAATTTGGGCTTATATTGAATACGCGCCAAAGCGTAAGCCGCCATCGAGCCAACAGCCACGCAAAACAGGGTTGATGCAACGCTGATGACGATCGAATTCGTGAAAGCCAGATAAATTTTGCAAATTTGCGGTTCCATCGGTTGTAGTGACACCAGCGGCGAAACAACAAACACGAAAGAGTTATGCACAAGCAGGTATAATTGCCGGGCGATAGAGGGCATATCGCAGAATGGGTCCGAATTAAACTGGGCGCGCCAGGCATCAAGATTGGGCTGGAAGTCCACGAATGGAATGTAGAACGGCCCCTGATTAACGGCTGCAGCGTCTTTGAAAGACGTAATGATGACCCAGTAAATGGGAAACAGGACGAACAAAGACCAGATCGCTAAAAACGTATAAGCAACGACCTTTGCCGCAGGCGCCATCTTGCCGACAGCGGGCGGCTCAAACAATTGTTGCATCAGGCTTCTGTTGCGTTTTTCAAACTTAAAAGATGCGTCAATCATGCCCGCGCCTTCCTTATCTGTCCCAGCACCACGTAATTGAAGAATGACGCGCAGACGATGACAGTTAATATCAGCAACAGATAAGCGATGGCCGCCGATGTGCCCATATCATTTGCCCGCCACACATAGACGGAATGCAGGGTCATGGATTCCGTCGATGATCCGGGCCCGCCACCCGTCATGATGTTGGGCAGGTCCATGATCTTAAACGCCTCGATTGCGCGGATCAGCAGAACGGTCACTGCGACGGGCACAACTTGCGGCCAGGTGACTTCGCGAAAGATGTGAACGCTCGATGCGCCATCCACCTGAGCCGCCTCAACGTGATCTCTTGGAACGTTCTCCAGAGCGGCCAGCATGCAGATAAATATGAACGGTATCCATTGCCAGGAATCGCAGACCATCATTACCATGCGCGCGGACCATGCGTCGGCCGACCACACCCAGTTTTGCAGGCCGAATATTCCTAAAATCGGTTCAAACGGGCCTTTGGTGATGTCGGCGACCATTTTCATTGCATAGCCAACCCCCAGAGGCGTTACCATTAAGGGAATAAAGAAGATCACGCGGAAAAAATTCTTGCCCTGAATGGGTTGGGAGCAAAGAAAGGCTAAGCCTGTGCCGATGATGAACTGCACACCGCATCCCACAAGGACATAAAACAAAGTCGTATAAAGCGTACCGATTGAATTACCGGAAACCAGTGATGCAGCCAGAAGCCACGTTAGAAATATCCCAGCGGCTGCAGAGATCGTGCGCCCGAGCATTGCGACCCAGGTCGAGAATTTAAACGAACGGTATAACCACCAAAGAATGGCAAGCGTGACAGCGACAAAAACGATTGTGCCTAAAATACTGATCGGTTCGGTCCGGCCCAGGAAATGAACCTGATCACTTCCGAAAAATTGTTTGGCGAAATTGCGAAATCCAACAAAACGGAACTTCAGTCCGTCGCCCGTAAACCGAACACGGCTCAGGGCAAAGACCATGGAATAGACGGTTGGAAAAATCGCGAAAATCAGAATGAGCGTTACCGCCGGGGCGATGAAGAAAGTCCCCGCGTGCCGGTCAAACCATTCGCGCCAGCGATCATTAAGTGTGGCACCGGCCGGGGAGATCCCCGACCGGTATCTTGCGGTATGTACTGACATTGAAGCTGGTTTCAGTTACCGGACCCAAACGCCAGCGCCTGTGCTTTGATCTGCTCGTCTCGACCAAAGTCTTCGGTGGTCTCTTCCCAGCCCGCTTCAATATTCTGCAGCGCTTCATCAACCGAGATTTCACCCGCTAAATATCGTGCAAGCTCGGTATCCAGAACAACGCTGGTGTATTTCTGCGCACCCGGGATCTTCATGTCAGATGCCATGTTGAGACTGTTCAAGGCCCCGTTGATCGCGCCGATATAGTTTTCGGCAAGCTCCTTAGGCATACCCGCTTTAATAAACAGATCAGGGCTGGCGAGTTGTGAAAGGCGATAAGGGTTGTACCCCGTCGCACCTATGGTCACGTCAACGCTCGATTGAGCGGCCTGGTTCATGTAAGAAAGGAAGGCGTAAGCGGCGTCCTTCTTTTTCTGGTCAGCGCGCTTGTTGATGGCGCCGGCCCAACCGCCAAAGGCTGCAAATGGTGCATAATTAATGCCATCAATTGAGTGAGGTGCGCTTTCCTTGGTTACAGGAACAAGCTTACCAGTCGCACGGTCCAGCACTTCTTTGGAGCCAACTGCGGAAACCGCATAGATCAGGCCTTTAACGGCTGTTGCGTCGTCATCAAGTTGAAGTGGGCCGGGATCGCCCCATTCAACGAGCAGGCCGCAACGTCCGGCTTTGAAGATCGCGCGTGTGTCGCCGATATCCATATTGAGCTCTTCAGGCGGGCCGTATTTTCCAGTCTCTTTGTAAAGTTCAAAAGCTTTTTTCCAGCCGGCGTTATTGACGATGGGTTTCATGGTTGCATTGTCGAAGTGAAATCCCTGAGCGGTACCCTGGGTCTGAACAATTGGCGCTGCAAATGTTTGAACAGCGAAATAGGATTGTGCATTACGCTTTTTGAAAATGCACGATCCAAAGTCGGCATCGCCGTCACCGTTCATGTCCTGGCCATGAATCTTTGATGCGACGTCAAGATAATCTTCCCATGTTTTGGGAGGTGCCAGCCCGGCTTTGTCCAAAACATCCTTTCGGTAATAGACCATCTGGAAATCGCCATCGACCATCAGCAGTTTCGTTTTACCACCAACCTTTTGGCCGAATTCACGGAAGTAAGGTGCGATATCCTGCAGATCGATTTTGTCGTCTTTGGCGATATAGGGATCGAGGTCTTCAAGAAGTCCGGCTGCATCCAGTTCAACACCCCAACCGGCGGCAAATACGCCGACATCGATTGAATTGGTTCCGGTTGACCAGTCATTTTGGATTTTCGGGAAAATCTCAGCAAACGGCACTTCTGTGACGACAATTTTACCACCCGTTGCGGCCTGGAACTCCTGTCCGCGTTCCGCCAGCCGACCGGCAATCACATAACCCGGTCGGGTTAATATATTGACGGTGACCCCGTCAAATTCTCCAGCTGTGGCGATGGGGGACAACCCGGCAATGGCACCGGCTGCTACGGTTACGTTCAGTAATTTCTTGCGAATTTTCATGATAATCTCCTCCTACAATTACAAAGATAATGAACAATTTTAACTCTTTGTCGGGGGTAGCGTAGACCGCAGAAAATGAGAAGGCCATAGGAATTTTAAGAAAATTCCGAGGGTTGGGTCAAAATGGCGACCTGACGAAACGGCAATCCAACAAGCAGCTTTTCGTTCACTATCAAGCGGAAATTGCTCAATAGGTTTACCGGCCAATCGAGATAAGTATTCACATGACGAACATCAGAATTGATATCTATGGTTGGATGTGTATCTTTGAAAAATTGATGAGCGGACCGTAATTTCCGAGCGTGAGCATGGTTAGTTCTGTGGAAACTGGGAGGCAATATGGACGATTCAAAGTTTGGAACAGAAGACCCCCGTGGATATTGGGCACCCAATGAACGGATCAGTTATGGACCCGCCTTTGCCTGGCCCCCGCAGCCCAAGGCATTCGTAAAATGGTTCTTTGGATTTCCCGGGTATCTGCTGCCGTGGAACATCCCCTATGCGCTCGCAGCCATCGCGATTTGGATGTATCTGACACCGCCTCTTGAGACATTTGAGGCCTTCTCCCTGTCCTGGGCAGGGCTGATTTTACTGCGCAACCTTGGATTGGCGGTTTTGGTTTATGGTGCCTGGCACCTGTGGCTCTATGTTTGGCGCAAGCAGGATACTAAGTTTAAATATAACCGAAACTGGCCGAGTGAAAGTGCATCCGCTTTCACCTTCAACAACCAGACCTATGACAATATGTTCTGGACGCTGGCCAGCGGTGTGCCGATCTGGACCTCGTATGAAGTTTTGATGTTGTGGTCATATGCAAATGGCTATGCGCTGATGATCAGCCCGGTGGAGAATCCCATTGGCTTTGTTGCCCTCTTCTTTTTTGTGCCCTTTGTTCATGAATTCGGTTTCTACCTTGCTCACCGGTCTCTCCATTGGCCGCCTCTCTACCGGATCGCCCATAAGTTACACCACCGCAACGTAAATCCGGGACCATGGTCGGGGCTATCGATGCACCCGATTGAACATCTGATCTATTTCTCATCGATCTTGATATTCTTCATTGTGCCGTCCCACCCAATCCACATGATCAACCTTGCTTCAAGGCTCGGGGTTGCCCCGGCGCAAGGACATACGGGTTTTGACCATGTGGTTGTTGGCGAAGACCGGGCGATGAATACCTCTTATTACGCCCATTATCTGCATCATCGTTATTTTGAAGTGAATTATGCAGATGGCATGATTCCGCTGGATAAATGGTTCGGCTCATTTCACGATGGCTCTCCGGAAGCCGATGAAGCAATGAAGGCCCGACGTCTTCGGCGCGGTGTCTAACATTATTGTTTTAAACCGGTTTACCGACAATTGCCGTGAATCTTTTCAGAAAAGGACAATGCAAATGGAAAAACGGCAGGTCGGGCGTACCGGTTTGATGATCGACCCGCTTGGGTTGGGCGGCGCACCACTGGGTGGCAATTTTGCTGAACTGGACTACAGTCAGGCAGCCGATCTCATCAGAGCCGCGAAAGATGCAGGGATCGGTTATTTCGATACCGCACCCTGGTATGGTTTTGGCCGGTCCGAGCGAGTTGTCGGCGACCTGTTGCGCGGTACAGATTATATCCTGTCGGACAAAGTGGGTCGACTATTAAAGCCTGGGCCGGAAAAAGACCCTGTCAAATTTGGGATGTATGATCCGCTGCCTTTTCATGTTGTCTATGACTATGGATACGATGGTATCATGCGGGCTTTCGAAGATAACCTACAGCGTCTTGGCCTTGACCGGATCGACATATTATTGGCCCATGATATTGGTGCCTTCCAGCATGGTGATGAAAATACGCGCCATTTTAAAGACCTGGCGGATGGCGGTTACCGGGCAATGGATGAGTTGCGAAAGGCTGGTCAGATTTCGGCAATTGGCCTTGGGGTGAACGAAAATCAGGTTTGTATGGACGCTCTTGGTATCGGTGATTGGGATGCCTTTTTGTTAGCGGGTCGTTACACGCTGCTGGAACAAACGCCTTTGGATGAGTTGTTCCCGGCTTGCCGCGATGCTGGCACAACGATCATCTGCGGCGGGCCATTTAATTCCGGTGTTCTTGTTGGGCGTGAGATGTGGAATTACGCCAAGGCACCAACGGAAGTTGTCGATAAGGTTCGCAAGTTGGGGGCAATCGCTGATGAATTCTCGATATCATTGGCCGCAGCAGCACTGCAATTTCCCCTCGCGAATGACTTGGTTACGTCTGTCATTCCCGGCCCCCGTGATGCAGACGAATTGAAGCAAATCATCGATTGGTATAATGCGCCAATTCCCGTTGAATTCTGGTCGGCACTTCAATCAAACGGCCTTCTAAATCCCGACGCCCCAGTTCCTGCAGGTGGTTGATGGGGTTAGAACTAGCGAGATGTCCATGATAGGTTTTGATAAAGGCCCGGTGTTAGTGACAGGTGCCAGTGGTGGCATTGGTAGAGCCACAGTTCGGCAGTTAATTGAAGCCGGAGCTGAAGTAATCGCCAGCGGTCAGAATACAGACAAATTAGAGCAATTGGCAAAGGAGACCGGGTGTCGGGTTTTGCCTTTTGATGTCACCAGTGAGGATAGCGTTAAGGGCGCTCTCGAAGACCTTGACCTATGGGGCGTGGTCAATTGCGCAGGCTTTGGCGGCGAGATCGCGACGCCTATGGATACCGATATAGCAATTTTTGACAAGGTCATCTCAATCAATACACGTGGCGCGCTACTGGTGACTAAATATGCGTCACAATCAATGGTGCGCCTTGGTAGGGGAGGTGCCATTGTGAATGTGTCGAGCCAGGCTTCACTGGCGGCCTTGAAAGGCCATATTTCCTACGGTTCATCGAAAGCGGCGCTGGATAACATAACACGCGTTTCGGCACTTGAACTTGGGCAATACGACATCCGTGTTAACGGGGTGCATCCAACCGTGGTCATGACGCCCATGTCGGCATGGTATTGGGGGAAGCCGGAAATTGAAGGTCCGTTCCTGTCACAAATGCCACTTGGGCGTTGGGCAAACGAAGAAGAGATAGCTGCACCGATTGTATTCCTATTGTCTGACGGAGCGTCGATGATCACCGGTGTTTCATTGCCCATTGATGGTGGATACACAGCCCGTTGATAGGCAGATTTGTCAAATACCGCGCGATGAACTGAGATATCCCTTGGGCGATGTTGACACCGATAGTTTGACGAGCTTGAGTTTTTTAATTGATATCGAAATTTGGGTTTAATAATTACGGTGCCAGAAGTTGAGGAAAGCGCCAGGACTAAAGCGCCGCACGAAATCAGTTCGAGTGAGTTTATTGATCGATATTTGATTAATGAGGATCTTCCGGCGAATGATATTGATATCAAGTTGTGGTCGGAATTTGGCAAAAGATTTTCACGCATATTTTCTCTTCCATCGTTTGATGCACCCGGCCTTTTTCTGGTTGGCGCTTTAGTTGACACTCAGAAAATTGTTGATGGAACACCGGTGGGAATTTCTAGCACCACGGGAAAGGGGCTGTCTCAAAGAGATGCTGTCCTGTCGTGCATTGGTGAAGCTGTTGAAGTGACTTCCCAACACATGTGGGGAGACGAACCGCTTGTGGACCGACCGGACCATAGTGAACTGGAAGGAGACGTTGAACGTTTTCAAAATGTTACCGGCTATAAATATCAAGATAAAAAAGATGAATTCCCTTGGGTCATCGCCCGTAAGTTCCATGATGGTGCGGATGTTCTGCTTCCAGCGCCATTGTTTTTTCGCGGCGCGGAAGCGGGGTGCATACCAACACTCTCGAAACCCGGCTTAGGCTGTGGGAGTGGGCCCTCAACCAATAGCGCTTTCCTTCATGGATTGCTGGAGCTTATCGAACGTGACGCCCTTGCGCTATGGTGGGCCGGTGGTCTGCCGTCGCGGTCAATTGATATTTCGGCACCGGATTTATTTGAAGTAAGAATTACGCTGGAGATGTTGCGGCAGAATACCGTCCATAAAACAACTGTCTTTCTTGATATTACAACGAATTTGCAAATTCCTACGGTTGTGGCTGTCTCGCATAATGCAGATGGGCACGGTCTGGCATTCGGATTTGCAACCAGGATGACCCTGCCGGAAGCCTGTAATGCAGCGTTGATTGAGTTAACTCAAATGGAGATGGCGGTTCAGATCGTCCAACTGAAAATCCAGCAACAGGGTCAGGATGCATTGAATGATGGCGAACGCATGGTATTGCGTCGCTACCGTGAGCTTGACCTGGCCTGTATCGAGACTAACACGCCAAGCGTTTTTTTATCGAATATTGGGGAGAATTCTCAAGGAGTGACCGGAAATGGAGCCCCAAACCTGGAAAATGCACAACAACTGTCAGTATGGTTAAATCGATTTAACATCAACGTTTACGGTCTAAACATCACTCGTCGGTCCATTGGAATACCCGCTGTTAAGCTAGTGAGCCCTGATTTGCAGCCGTTTCCGTCAAGCTTTGTTACATCGCGGCTCCTCTCGACAATCTCGGAATATGGCAGTGATGGCTCCTTGAAAAAAAGCATTGAAATTATTTGAATGATTTCAATGCTTGATCGTCTATCGTTACCCCCTTAGACTTTCTTCCGCAAAGTCTTGGGGACATAAAATGATGGAAATGAGCTTTCCTTCAGGCGGAAACGGTCGCGAAAATTCGGGGATGCCGCATCATGCCCCGTTTTGTGTGAAATTATTTGGGGGTATCCAGATTGAAATTGCTGGCGAGGAAATTCCGCTAATTAGTCAAAAGGCACGCGCTCTTTTTGCGTATCTTCTACTTTCTCAGGGTCGCAGCATCAGTCGACAGCAAATTGTCGGACTATTATGGAGTGAAGTACCGGAACAACGGGCTCGGGCGTCTCTCAGGCAGGATGCTCGTACCTTGCGCAGTGCACTTGATAAGCACAATTTTGAAGGACTTACCACAAATCGATCAGACCTCACGGTTGATCCTTCGACAATTGAGAGTGACGTGATATCGGTTCTGGATTATCTAGATTCAGGGCGTGTTCACCCCATTTTATTGGAAAATGAACGCATCACCGACACACTGCTTTCCGGTTATGATGATATCGACCCGTCCTTTCGAAACTGGTTGCGTGTTCAACGCGAGAACCTCTCCCAACGGATTATCAGAACTCTAAACGGTATGGTTGAAGAGGGCGCGCGTAATTCGTCGGGAAACGGAAAAGATGCGGCTGAAGCGCTGCTCCAACTGGATCCCACCAACGAGACCGCATGTCGTTATCTTATTGAATATTATGCAAGACAAGGTGATACAGCAACCGCCCTGTCAATTTATAGTCGGCTGTGGTCGCTGCTCGACACAGAGTTTGATACGGAGCCGTCTCAACGGACTCAGGAGCTGATCGTATCAGTAAAGCTTGGCGAACTTGATAAACCTTCCACTGGTAATAACACAGTCGAGCGGGCGTTGGACGGTCCCGGAGTTCCGGGAAATGGTGCCGCTGCGGGGAATACGATTTCGCTGGTTGTTGGCGCAATCGATATGGAAGGTGTCTTGGAAGACAATCACCATATTTGCGTAGGGTTTCGAGCTGAACTGATTGCGATGCTGGTTCGGTTTCGCGAGTGGACTATTGTAGATAAGTCAACATCCGGTGTGGAAACTCAAGCGAATATTCCCGGTGCCACCGGTTATGAACTTGATGGTCGCATCATTCAGGAAGGCAGTGGGATTTATCTGTTTTGTCAATTGAAGGACCAGATAACCGGCGCGATGATTTGGGGCGACCGTTTCGAACTGGGTCTTGAGAACTATTTTTCTACAAAGCAGGAAGTGGTTCGAAAAGTCACTTTCTCCCTCAATGTTCACATCTCACAGGAACGGTTGCAACGGTTTGCTGGACAGCCGGACGTTTCTCTCGATATTTATGACCGATGGCTCCGGGGACAGGCTTACTTTTTACAATGGAGCCCGGAAACACGCGTTCGGGCAACAAATATATTTAATTCCATAATTGAAGAAGCGCCCAATTTTGCGCGTGCCTATAGCAGTCTGGTGGGGCTGCACAATAGTGATCATTTTGTATTCCCGGGGGTTTATCGCACAGAGGAGACTGCACAAAAGGCCCTTGTACTTTCTCGTAAGGCTGTCGAGCTTGATCCTCTGGACTCGCGTTCTCATGTTCCCCGTCAGCATTCATGAGACAGAGGTTTGATTTTTCTTAAGAGATGATTTTGGTTCATCGTAGCCCTTATGGAGCGAAGATGAGACATAAATCAGGAACCCAAGGATCAGGTTCAGAGAAATTGATCCGAACCATCAAACGCAAGACCTGGACTTGTCACGGTTTAGTTCCGTGTCCTTGAATTGGATTAATCCCATCAAGGAGAACTATTATGGCACGAGGCCACACAGACGAATTCAAGCGTGAAGCGGTGCGTATTGCGCTGACCAGCGGACTTACCCGGAAACAAGTGGCATCAGATTTGGGGGTCGGCTTTTCGACGTTATCGAAATGGATACAACAATCCCGGCCTGATGACCTTCCACCATCGGTTGATATTGATCTGGCCAAAGAGAATGAGCGGCTTCGCAGAGAGGTTCGTCTCCTCACGGAGGAGAGGGAGATATTAAAGAAGGCAACAGTGTTCTTCGCGGGTCAAAGCAAGTGAGATTTGCGTTTGTCGAAGAACACAGGAAACACGTTCCGGTGGATCGGCTTTGCCATATTCTGAATGTTACATCGCGTGGTTATCGTGCCTGGCACAACCGCCCTGTTAGTCAACGGCAGCGCGATGACATGGTGGTTCTGGCGCACATCCGTGAACAGCATCACTTGAGCCTTGGCAGTTATGGTCGCCCGAGAATGACGCAGGAGTTGAAGGAAGCCGGCCTTGCTATTGGTCACCGCCGTGTTGGCCGCCTGATGCGCGACAACGGCATTCGAGTGGTCAGAACACGCAAATACAAAGCTACGACCGATAGCAATCACCGCTTCAACATTGCGCCTAACTTGCTGGGGCGGAACTTCCAAGCGGATAAACCCAACCAGAAATGGGCAGGTGACATCAGCTACATCTGGACCCGTGAGGGCTGGCTGTATCTGGCAGTGATGATCGATCTACATTCACGCCGTGTGGTGGGTTGGGCTGTCAGCAACCGGTTGAAGAAAGACTTGGCATTGCAGGCTCTCAACCGGGCTTTGGCCCTTCGAAACCCACCGCCGGGCTGCATTCATCATACGGACCGTGGCAGTCAATACTGCTCTCATGATTATCAAAAACGAATGCGTGAACTGAAGTTTAAAGTGTCCATGAGCCGAAAAGGCAATTGCTGGGACAACGCCGTGGTCGAGACGTTCTTCAAAACACTCAAAGCCGAACTCATCTGGCGCGGCACATGGCAAACACGACAGCAAGCAACCGACGCCCTGTTCCAATACATCAACGGCTTTTACAACAGCCGCAGAAGACACTCAGCAATAGGAGGAATGTCGCCCATCAAATTTGAACGAAAAACGAGTTAAACGAGAACAGGATGCGGAATTAATACGGGACAAGTCCAACCCGCCGTCAGTATAGTGCGGAGGAAAAGATCCGCATTGTGCTTGATGGCTTGCGCGGTGAAGACAGCATAGCTGAACTGTGCCGCCGTGAAGGTCTTGCTGAAAGCATGTACTACAAATGGTCGAAGGAGTTTATGGAGGCCGGTAAAAAGCGTCTGTCAGGCGATATAGTGCGTGAGGCTTCCACCGATGAGGTCAAAGGTCTGCGCCGTGAAGCCCGTGATCTGAAGGAATGCGTGGCAGATCTCACGCTGGAAAACCGTCTTCTTAAAAAAAGCATGATCGCGGATGGGGAGGATATCGAATGAG
Source organism: uncultured Rhizobiaceae bacterium (assembly GCA_951813045.1). Classification (GTDB taxonomy): domain Bacteria; phylum Pseudomonadota; class Alphaproteobacteria; order Rhizobiales; family Rhizobiaceae; genus Pseudahrensia. The sequence continues at coordinate 2,546,407 of CATOTF010000002.1, read as the reverse complement.
ATACCCAGCATCTGAGAAACTGGAAATCATCCGAATTGTTGAACAATCACATCTGCCAGCCAAGGTGACACTTGATAAGCTTGGCGTCTCACGGCCAACTTTTTATCGCTGGTATGATTTGTATCAGCGATTGGGTGAGACAGGATTGGAAGACAAACGTTCTGGTCCCAACAGAGCCTGGAACCGCGTGCCAGAAAATATACGGGCACAGATCATTGATCTGGCCCTTGATCAACCGGAACTGTCTCCTCGTGAACTGGCTGTGACATTCACAGACACGAAGGCCTATTTTGTATCGGAAAGCTCAGTGTACCGACTGCTCAAGGCCCTGGACCTGATCACCAGCCCGGCATTTATCGTCATGAAAGCTGCCAGTGAGTTCCGCGACAAGACCACAGCCATCAACCAGCTGTGGCAAACAGACTTCACCTATCTGAAGGTCATTGGCTGGGGTTGGTTCTATCTCAGTACGATCCTTGATGATTATTCGCGATACATCATTGCCTGGAAGCTGTGTACCACCATGAACACATCGGATGTGACCGATACATTGGAAATGGCGCTTCAGGCCTCAGGCTGCGACAGGGCCAACGTTGCGCATAAACCCCGGCTACTATCTGATAATGGCCCCTGCTACATATCCAGTGATCTGGCAGAGTGGTTGGATGGCAAAGGCATGGGTCATGTTCGCGGTGCGCCTTATCACCCGCAAACCCAAGGCAAGATTGAACGCTGGCATCAAACCCTGAAGAACCGCATCTTGCTGGAACACTACTTCATACCAAGTGACTTAAACCGGCAGATCGAAGCTTTCATCGAACATTATAATCATCACAGATACCACGAGAGCCTGAGTAATCTCACGCCTGCGGACGTCTACTTCGGGCGCAAAAATGAGATATTGAAGCGAAGAGAAAGGATCAAACAAAAAACCATCGAAACGCGGCGCTTGCAACACCGCAAACAAGCCGCATAATACAAACAACAGATGAGCTAGAGTCTCTCTTAAATCAGACCACCATCTGTCTCAAATACCCTGACTACGAACATTTCAATTTTTGAGCGAAATACCGATGGGCCCTGGCCCTGATACCTAATCCAACGGACTTGTTCGGGTACAGGTGATACTCGAGCAGACATTAAAAGAGGCAGATTCCACAAAGGCGTTGAATAGTGGACATAAAGGTTTAAATTTGAGATATGGGTACACTCAACGATAGTTTGAATATTGCCGAAGATTGGCAAAAAGAGGGGCGGCAGATTGCCCTGGCAACCGTTGTGGAAACCTGGGGCTCTGCGCCGCGACCAGTTGGCAGTCATTTAGTGATTGACGCAGACGGCAATTTTGAAGGCTCTGTTTCAGGTGGTTGTGTTGAAGGGGCGGTTGTTTTTGAAGCAGTTGAAGCCATTGAGACCGGCAAGCCAAAGATGCTGGAATTTGGTGTTGCCGACGAAACGGCTTGGGAAGTGGGCCTGTCCTGTGGTGGCCGCATCCGTGTGTTCGTTGAACCGGTAACTGCATGATGGATTCGACCCTATTAAGCGTTTTAAACCGGGCGCGTCTCGGTCGTGAAGCTGTCACTGTTGTCACTGATTTGGCCAGCGGTGATAAGCGATTTGTTGATAATACGTCGCTGGAGACGGATCCGCTAAGAGACGCTATCAAATCGAGGTTGAAGTCCGCGAAGTCCGGTATTGAGCCGACGAGTTCCGGCGAACAGTTTATTCAGGTTTATGTGCCTTCCCCACGATTGGTGGTGATCGGGGCGGTCCATATTTCGCAGGCGCTTGTTCCCATGGCTCAGGCCTGCGATTTTGATGTGACGGTCATTGACCCGCGTACAGCTTTTTCGTCACCAGACCGATTTCCCAATGTAACCCTTCACGCAGACTGGCCCGAGCAGGTTCTAACAGAGCCTCCGCTTGATCCATTTACGGCAATGGTGGCGATTACACACGATCCCAAAATCGATGATTACCCTTTAAAAACGGCGCTTGAGACTAGGTGTTTTTACGTGGGGGCATTGGGTAGCCGCAAAACACATGCGAAAAGAGTAACCCGTTTGCTGGAGGCTGGTGTCGACCAATCGGCCATTGACCTCATTCATGCACCAATTGGTCAGGATATTCGTGCAGCGACCCCTGCAGAAATTGCTATAGCGATTATGGCTCAGGTTATCGAGGTGTTGAGGAAAGGGAATAACGGGTGAAGTTCGGCCCTGTTCTAACCGGCGAGGCGGAGGGTACCATTCTTGCCCATGCGGTGGACGTTGATCGCAAACGATTCAAGAAAGGCCGGCTGCTTACAACCGGCGATATCGCAGCTTTGGAAACTGCGGGTATTGCCGAGATTATTGTTGCTCGACTAAACGATAGTGACGTCAGCGAGGATGTAGCGGCGGACCGTCTTGCATCGCTCCTGGAGGTAGAAGGGTTGCGGGCGGCGGAACCGTTTACCGGAAGAGTGAATCTTTACAGTGACGTAAGCGGTATTTTTTGTGCGGACCGGCAAGTCGTTAATGTTTTGAATCAAATAACACCGGCAATCACATTGGCAACCTTGGATGACGGTATATTTGTGGAAGCCGGAAGAATGGTGGCCACGGTAAAGATCATCCCGTTTGCCGCTGATCTCGACCATGTTGAAGCCGCGCAAAACCTATTGGGCAGATCAAAAGCGCTGGGATTGTCGCCATCGCGACCCCACAAAATTGGCCTGATTGTTACAATGCTGCCGACATTGAAACCGTCGGTCATGGACAAAACAGCAAAAGCTCTAGCTGATCGATTAAAGCCCACCGGTAGTTCTATCGGATTTGAAAACCGCGTTCCCCATCGTGCAGAGACCGTTAGCGAAGCAATGGAGAATTGTGCGGATGATTGCGATCTGATCATCGTCTTTGGGGCGTCCGCAATAACGGATATTGATGATGTCATTCCGCAGGCTATTCGCCTATGTGGTGGATCGGTCACTTATTTTGGCATGCCGGTTGATCCGGGAAATCTGCTGTTGATCGGTGAATATAAAGGCAAGACCGTTATTGGCGCCCCCGGCTGTGCCCGTAGCCCCGCTGAAAACGGGTTCGATTGGGTTTTGCAGCGTGAGATTAGCGGGTTGCCTGTAGATGGTGATTATATTTCGGGGCTGGGGGTTGGCGGCCTGTTGATGGAAATTACAGCACGCCCTCAACCGCGCGAAGGGTAAGCACTATGGGCGTGCCGAATATCGCCGGTGTCATACTCGCTGCTGGCTTGTCTTCGCGTATGGGGGACGACAATAAATTGTTGATGGAATGGCGTGGACGCCCGATGCTTTCCCATGTGGCAACTGCTGCGCTGAATAGCCGTTTGGGCCGGGTAATCGTCGTCACAGGTCATGAGGCCGACCGCGTTACGGAAATGATCCCCTCAGAAGCTCTTGTTGCTCATAATGGTGATTATGCCTCCGGCATGGCGAGCAGTTTGAAAACCGGTCTGGTGGCGTGTGAGGCTTGTGACGGCATGATGGTTCTGCTCGGTGACATGCCGTTGGTGACATCTAACCATATCAATATCTTGCTGGATGCTTTTTCAGATGCCGGTACCGGTTCCATCGTTATGGCGGCGTTAGGCGACAGGGTGGGTAATCCCGTCCTGTTCTCAAAGATATATTTTAAGGAGTTTCGCCGGGTCAGTGGTGATACTGGCGCGAAGAATATTGTTCGTACCCACGCTGACAATATTCGGCTGGTTGATATTGGCGAGGCCGCGCTGCGCGATTTCGACACACGTGAAGCATTTGAATATTAAACTGTGCCGCCGAAGATCGCCTCAAACGAATGTTTGAGGGCAAGATCAAGGTCATCCATCGTGACCGGTAGTCCCAGATCGACAAGGCTTGTTACCCCATGTTCTCGAACGCCGCAGGGGATGATTCCATTAAAATGGTCGAGGTCCGGTTTAACATTGATCGATATACCATGGAATGACACCCATTTGCGAAGACGGATACCGATAGCAGCAATTTTGTCTTCTGCCGTTTCGCCGTTCACTAGCGTTTTTACAGGGCGTTTCACCCAAACGCCGACCCGGTCTTCGCGTCGCTCGGCGCGGATGTTAAACGCATCGAGGGTTTGAATAATCCATCGTTCAAGCGCGGCAACAAATGCGCGTACGTCCGGTTTGCGGCGCTTTAGATCCAAGATGACATAAGCGACCCGCTGACCCGGACCGTGATAGGTGTATTGCCCGCCGCGTCCGGTTTGAAACACCGGAAAACGGTTGGGATCAACAAGGTCTTGTTCTTTGGCGCTGGTGCCAGCTGTATAAAGAGGTGGGTGTTCCACCAGCCAAACACACTCGCCCGCACGGCCTTGAGCCACTAACCCAGCACGGGTTTCCATCCATGTTAACGCATCGGCATATTCCGTCAGGCCCTGTTGCACCCGCCACTCGACTAAACTTGAGTTCTGATGCAAAAAAAAATCTGAATCCAATGCATTTCGGGGAATAGCCATAGGACTTCATAAGCGCGGGGGCAGGGGGGATTCAAGCAAAATTCGGTTTGCAGCTCGTTTCGTTTTGCAGGATTCATTTTGACACACTTGAGTTCTTGACTTGCGGGCCAATAATACCAGCGGCAGGATTTTCGGACTCTGTTTAGATTCCCAAATCAATATTATTGTGATTCCGTGTGGTGAAGGAGATTTGCTGTCGGGTCATCTATTCCACTTCGCAGTGATACTTCTGTTTCCGATCTTCGCGGGTTGCCAAGCGATGTAGCGTCAATCGCCAGATACGGCGACGGTTTGCACTTTCTGCTCTTTATGATGGCATGCACCGAACAAAGGTGGCGCAAGTTGGTGGGATGGTCATAACTAAACGTCGGTAAACGTTGTGTGATTTGGCGCATTGTTTCAACGGCCTGGGGCTGGATGGATTGATGAACACAAAGGGTTTTGGGCGTCTGTGATTGTTTAACGATGAGCAGATCCGGGGTCTGTCGCGAATTGTCGAGACTGGTCCGAACTGGGAGGTTGAGGGTGTGGTTCAATGGCGACGGATCGGTCTCGTTCGTGTTATAAAGGGACGCTTTGACATCGAATGTTCGAAGCGCGTGATGTCAAGTTATCTGGCAGGGTTCGGCTTTCTCAACTTCTCCGGCCGTCCACAACACCCTGAGCAGGACGCCCACCTAATCGCGGCCTTCAAAAATTCGCCGGCACCCTGACTGCACACAAAGCCGATCTATCGGAGGAAACACCGGCCGAGATTTGGTTCCAGGATGAGGCGACGATTGGGCAAAGTAAGCAGGAAAAGGAATTGATTGGATGGGCCAAATTCCCAGCAAACGACCTGGCCAGCATCCGGGCGAAAAGAGGTACCTAACTACGGCTGCCCGCTGATTAACGATATGACGATACCTACTCGTTGGCGCCATCTGTCGCAAACGTGGCATCGGAGCAGCACTGGTTCTGCTCATGGACAAGACCAAGGTGATGCAATTGGACCTCGAAGAGTTCAGCAAAAATGTCGGCTGCAAGGCTCATGCTGTCGTACTAATGGCCAACTTAGATTATACGCACATTGGCACAACACCGAATAGCTAGTCTTCCCGAAGAACCTGACCATCATCCATCTGCCATCGAAGCCGCCAGAGCTGAACCCAGTCGAGTGTGTCTGGCAGTTTCTGTGCTCCAATCACCCCTACAACCGCGTATTAAACACTATACCACTACCGTTGATTCAGCCTGCGACGCTTGGAATGCTTTGGCCTGTAAACTCAACACAATTACATCAATTGGAAGGAGGGAATGGGCTCATCAATAATAGGATAGAAACTCCCACCGTTGGTACTAGAGATTACAATTTCGCTCGTTCGTGAGGACAAATAAGCGCAATTCGAATTAGTTGCCGATTGATTTCGGGCAAATGCCAATTCATGATCATTAGTGCTTGTATCCCGTTAAAGGCTTTGTTACACCGCCGCGAACCAGTCATTCGACTAGGCAAGTGCGGCCGTGGCGGAACTGGTAGACGCGCAGCGTTGAGGTCGCTGTGGGATAGTATCCCGTGGAAGTTCGAGTCTTCTCGGCCGCACCAAAAAAGACTCCCTTGTTTGAATCACCCCTTAAAGCCTTGAATGGTAAGGCTATTTGTGGGGTTCTAGGTCCCTTGTTTCGGTCGTACGGAATGGTGTCTGCGAAGGCGAGTTTTAGGACGGTTTGGCGCAGGGTGATATGGCCGGTTTGCCATAGTTTATAAGGGTTTGCGAGGAATTGAAGGACGGGTTCTAGTTTTTCCTCGAAGGAGCCCTTTGGTTCTGCCTGGTTTTGCAGTTTTTCGGTGAGGAGAAGCTTTTGGTGCTCAAGCTCGCCGATCTTGTCTTCATAGGTGTTGATGACGGTAGCGTTGGTGGTGGCCATGATGCGGGTGAGGAGAGATTCGATCTGCTTTTCCGTCTCTTTGATTTGCTGCTGGCCTGAGCTGATGATCTGCTTTGCCTGATCACGTCGATGGTTCCATGCCTTGGGTGCCTTGGCTGTTCCCTTGCGGCGTTTTTGTACCTTGTCGAAGGTTTCCAGAGAGATCAGCCCCTCATGCTGGCCTTCCAGCCAGTTGAGATTGTAGGTCTCAGAGCAGATGTATCCGGTGTAGACGGGTTGTACCAGCGTATGCAGATGGCGCGGACATAACCCCAATCATCCCTGTAAACACAATCAAACGCAACGCTTTAGTGAGTGCCGATTTACAGCTGTTTGTGGGTGAGTCTGGAGCTTTACAAAATGGGCGAAACTGTAAAACCGCTTGATTTACATCGTTAATTCGATACGATGTTGAAACTGAGGCGAGCGCAGAACATCGCCCAAAGCTGCCAAGAACCCAGGCATTCGGCCAATACCAGAAGGATGTGTGACCGTGTTACAGACTCGCCCAGTCTGTAAAGCGCGACGTGCAACCCTTTTGGAGAATTGCCATGCAGACAGCTATACAAACAAGGCCTTGTGACAGCACATCCACCAGCCTGTTTTCCGATCTCGGCGAGCGCAAATATCTCAATGAGCGGGACCTGGCGCAATCCCCCGGTCGACGGTCGCCCTAACTGACGGATATTGATTGTCCGCTTTCACGAAGCAGAAACAAAATACTGCATCAGAGTAAATGGCAGGTCATAGCCGAATTTTCCGGTCGATCACGCAGATGATTTGTAGACGCCGAGGTCTGCACCGAGCTGATTTTGATGAAAAAGGCTTTGTTTTAGTCGGCTTTGGAGTTTGATCGAGCGTCTCCCGATCCGGTTTCACACCGGTTGCGGGATCAACTTGGCTAGTTTTCTGAGGTTTTGTGCTGTTGCTGCGAGAAGGAATTCATCTTTGGCTCCGTTTGGTCCCCGCAGGCGCAGTCGGTCGAGTTTCATGATGCGTTTGAGGTGGGCAAACAGCATTTCGACCTTTTTTCGCCGTCGTTGTGAATCGACATAAGCGTCGGTCAGCGAGAGCTCGCGGGCCAAATCACGAGCACCTTCATAAATGTGGCGGCCGACATTGCGGACGGGTTGGTTGGGGCAGCAATATTTCTTCAGCAGGCATTCCTGGCAATCATATTTGCTGGCGCGGTAACGGATCGTATTGTCCGCCGCTACAGGAGATTTTCGATTCCGGTAAGCCCGTTGGGTTGGACGCAGCGGTAATCCGATCGGACAAATATAAGCGTCCTTTTCGTGGTCGTAGACAAACTCGCTTTTCTCAAAAGTGCCGTCCTTGCGTCGCGACTTATCGATGATTGGAATATGCGGCAGGATACCTTCTTTGTTGACCAACCAGTTGAGGTTTTCTGCGGAACCATAAGCTGTGTCGGCGACCAGTATCTCGGGGTAGAGGTCAAACGTTTCCCGCGTTCGTACGATCATGGTGCGTGTAGAACCAACCTCGGCCTGTCTAATTGAACGGCTGGCTTCCACATCCACGATAATCGCGTGATCTGTGTCGATCAGGTAATTGTCTGAGTAAGCGAAGAAAGCTGGGCCCTTGAGCGCACCGGTCCATTGGGAAGCAGGGTCAGAACGTGAAGTGAACTTAGGTTCGACCTCACTGGCGGCACCGAATGCTGCGTCATCCAGCACCTCTAGATATTCCTTCACAGCCCGAGGCACAGTTGCTGGATCGAGTGATGATGCGTCCCATTCCTCCTTTGGTGTCGATTTCTGCTTGTTGGCATCTGCCCGAATAATGCTGGCATCAGTCGCAAACACCTCTCCACCAACTAAACCTTCAGCAATGCAACGAGTAACAACGCTCTCAAACAATTGCCGGAACAGATCGCTCTCTCGAAACCGGCCATGGCGGTTCTTGGAAAAGGTCGATTGATCAGGCACGGGGTCGCCTAGATCAAGACGGCAGAACCATCTGTAGGCAAGATTCACATGGACCTCATCGCACAACCGTCGCTCAGATCGGATGCCCATGATGTATCCGACCAGCAACATGCGGATCATCAGTTCAGGATCAACCGAAGGGCGGCCAATGTCGCTGTAAAATGGGCGCAGGTGCGACCGCATATCGCCAAGATCAACAAACCGGTCAATTGACCGCAATAGATGATCATCAGGCACGTGGTCTTCGAGATTGAACTCGTAAAACAAAGCCGATTGAAATTCCTGGCGTGGTCCCAGCATCGCATCAATCTCCCAAATCAATGGGTAAACTGAATCAGCCAATGGTGATTACTTTAAGGCCGACTTTTTCATCAAAATCGGCTCAAAGTGACTAAACTGCTCTTGTCGCAGAGCGACAATTAAACCCGAATAACAATATGGGAAATGGTCCCGTGAGCAACATTTTGGTCGTCGCAAACTCAAAGGTTCAATCATTGCATTCTTCGTGTGTATTAGTATGTTTGTCAGCATGAACAAATATCTGATCATTTTGGAACGGCATGACGAACATCGCCGCAAAGCGTTTGAAGGATAGCTTGAACGTCTAATCCCTTCACATTTTACGTTCAAAATTATCAGGAATTCAAAAAATGACAGAGTTTGAAAACATCCCCGTCATCGACGTGGCTGCAATTCATCGTGACGACAAACAAGCCAAACTCCAACTGGCTGAGAAATTCGCGCAGACTTATAGCACCACCGGTTTTGGATATATTACTAATCACGGAGTACCACAGAAGCTAATAGACAGGGTATTTGCCGCCTCAAAACGCTTTCATGCCTCATCAAGAGAACAGAAAATGTCGGTGGAGTTAAATAGCATCCATCGAGGATTCATTCCGATAAACACCTCGACAGATGTTAATTCCAAACTTGCGGATGTGAAGAAACCTAATCAATCCGAAAGCTTTATAGTCATGCGAGAGGATGCTGATGATGCAGCCTGTGTGTTGAATAATGACTATCTGGCTGGTTCCAATCAATGGCCGGACATCGATGGTTTTCGATTTGTGGACTTGTCACGGTTTAGTTCCGTGTCCTTGAATTGGATTAATCCCATCAAGGAGAACTATTATGGCACGAGGCCACACAGACGAATTCAAGCGTGAAGCGGTGCGTATTGCGCTGACCAGCGGACTTACCCGGAAACAAGTGGCATCAGATTTGGGGGTCGGCTTTTCGACGTTATCGAAATGGATACAACAATCCCGGCCTGATGACCTTCCACCATCGGTTGATATTGATCTGGCCAAAGAGAATGAGCGGCTTCGCAGAGAGGTTCGTCTCCTCACGGAGGAGAGGGAGATATTAAAGAAGGCAACAGTGTTCTTCGCGGGTCAAAGCAAGTGAGATTTGCGTTTGTCGAAGAACACAGGAAACACGTTCCGGTGGATCGGCTTTGCCATATTCTGAATGTTACATCGCGTGGTTATCGTGCCTGGCACAACCGCCCTGTTAGTCAACGGCAGCGCGATGACATGGTGGTTCTGGCGCACATCCGTGAACAGCATCACTTGAGCCTTGGCAGTTATGGTCGCCCGAGAATGACGCAGGAGTTGAAGGAAGCCGGCCTTGCTATTGGTCACCGCCGTGTTGGCCGCCTGATGCGCGACAACGGCATTCGAGTGGTCAGAACACGCAAATACAAAGCTACGACCGATAGCAATCACCGCTTCAACATTGCGCCTAACTTGCTGGGGCGGAACTTCCAAGCGGATAAACCCAACCAGAAATGGGCAGGTGACATCAGCTACATCTGGACCCGTGAGGGCTGGCTGTATCTGGCAGTGATGATCGATCTACATTCACGCCGTGTGGTGGGTTGGGCTGTCAGCAACCGGTTGAAGAAAGACTTGGCATTGCAGGCTCTCAACCGGGCTTTGGCCCTTCGAAACCCACCGCCGGGCTGCATTCATCATACGGACCGTGGCAGTCAATACTGCTCTCATGATTATCAAAAACGAATGCGTGAACTGAAGTTTAAAGTGTCCATGAGCCGAAAAGGCAATTGCTGGGACAACGCCGTGGTCGAGACGTTCTTCAAAACACTCAAAGCCGAATGTTCGTAGTCAGGGTATTTGAGACAGATGGTGGTCTGATTTAAGAGAGACTCTAGCTCATCTGTTGTTTGTATTATGCGGCTTGTTTGCGGTGTTGCAAGCGCCGCGTTTCGATGGTTTTTTGTTTGATCCTTTCTCTTCGCTTCAATATCTCATTTTTGCGCCCGAAGTAGACGTCCGCAGGCGTGAGATTACTCAGGCTCTCGTGGTATCTGTGATGATTATAATGTTCGATGAAAGCTTCGATCTGCCGGTTTAAGTCACTTGGTATGAAGTAGTGTTCCAGCAAGATGCGGTTCTTCAGGGTTTGATGCCAGCGTTCAATCTTGCCTTGGGTTTGCGGGTGATAAGGCGCACCGCGAACATGACCCATGCCTTTGCCATCCAACCACTCTGCCAGATCACTGGATATGTAGCAGGGGCCATTATCAGATAGTAGCCGGGGTTTATGCGCAACGTTGGCCCTGTCGCAGCCTGAGGCCTGAAGCGCCATTTCCAATGTATCGGTCACATCCGATGTGTTCATGGTGGTACACAGCTTCCAGGCAATGATGTATCGCGAATAATCATCAAGGATCGTACTGAGATAGAACCAACCCCAGCCAATGACCTTCAGATAGGTGAAGTCTGTTTGCCACAGCTGGTTGATGGCTGTGGTCTTGTCGCGGAACTCACTGGCAGCTTTCATGACGATAAATGCCGGGCTGGTGATCAGGTCCAGGGCCTTGAGCAGTCGGTACACTGAGCTTTCCGATACAAAATAGGCCTTCGTGTCTGTGAATGTCACAGCCAGTTCACGAGGAGACAGTTCCGGTTGATCAAGGGCCAGATCAATGATCTGTGCCCGTATATTTTCTGGCACGCGGTTCCAGGCTCTGTTGGGACCAGAACGTTTGTCTTCCAATCCTGTCTCACCCAATCGCTGATACAAATCATACCAGCGATAAAAAGTTGGCCGTGAGACGCCAAGCTTATCAAGTGTCACCTTGGCTGGCAGATGTGATTGTTCAACAATTCGGATGATTTCCAGTTTCTCAGATGCTGGGTATCTCATTCGATATCCTCCCCATCCGCGATCATGCTTTTTTTAAGAAGACGGTTTTCCAGCGTGAGATCTGCCACGCATTCCTTCAGATCACGGGCTTCACGGCGCAGACCTTTGACCTCATCGGTGGAAGCCTCACGCACTATATCGCCTGACAGACGCTTTTTACCGGCCTCCATAAACTCCTTCGACCATTTGTAGTACATGCTTTCAGCAAGACCTTCACGGCGGCACAGTTCAGCTATGCTGTCTTCACCGCGCAAGCCATCAAGCACAATGCGGATCTTTTCCTCCGCACTATACTGACGGCGGGTCTTGCGTTTGATGGTTCGGATCAATTTCTCTGAACCTGATCCTTGGGTTCCTGATTTATGTCTCATCTTCGCTCCATAAGGGCTACGATGAACCAAAATCATCTCTTAAGAAAAATCAAACCTCTGTCTCATGAATGCTGACGGGGAACAGCTTGTTGTGTCCTTGAAGCGAAGCGTCAGATGTCCATCGACTGGAAGCGATTGGAGGCGTAGCTCATAGCCCTTGCCGTCCTTGTGGGCCCAGGCGGCACCGATCTGTGTCCAAATGGCTGACTTCTCGCTGCCCCTGTCCTGAACGATGTAGCCGATCATATCGGGATTGCGTCCGCCTTCGGTTGATTGGGTATTATTGGACTGTTTAGTCTGGTTGGTTTGGTCAGTGGTGTTGGTCATGTTGAACTCCTTAAAGTAATAGTTGTTTAAAAAGAACGTATCATGAACATGACAGTGTGAGCGTGCAACCTCTTTCGCCATTTGCATGCGATGGTGTGTTTTGGTTTTGGTTTTGATTGAGTTGGTTGGGCGCATCGCCCTTGGCGACCGGGTCGTCGTAAACCGAACCCGTCGAAGACGCCGGTTTCGGCCATCCGGCTTCCACCCCTTGCGCTTCTGAATTGAGGCGTCAGCCAACGGGATGTCTGCCGCTGCGTGTTTGCGCGGAACGAGTTCCGCTTTGGAACCTGACTTACCAGCTTATGTCAGAACCTGAAAATGGCCAAGGGCTTCGAAACATAAGCGCGTCATCGCAATCAAAGATCGCGTGACTTCCTAACGTTCCGGTCCCTTCTCAATTTCCAGAACCCGACCGGACCCCCAATTGTTGTCACCCGCTGAAGATCAGCGGGTGGCTTTTTTGTTTCCGGGTTTGGCCGCTCCGCCGCGGGGCAAGGGTTCATGCGCGGGGGAGTGGGTTCTCCGCTGTCGAACCCTAAGAGAAAGAGAAAATGGCCATGGCTAAACTCACCAAAACAGAACGTAAATATCATGCACAGGCAGAGGAGGTTTTGAAGAAAGATACTTTGAGTGAATCTGATAAGGAATTCGTCCTTCAACACTGGCATCCCGCCGCATCGTTTGACGTCGGTGCTTCGGGGGCATTCTTCACACCCTTTGAGTTGGCCAAAGATTTCAGGATTGATGCGGGGCAAGGGCGTATTATCGATTTGTGTGCGGGCATTGGCAGTCTTGCCTATTGGGTGCGTAACTTCACATGGGGCGCAGATGAACCCGCCGAACTGGTCTGTGTTGAGATTAACCCCGCCTATGTGGAGATCGGCAAAAAGATCGTGCCGGAGGCCACATGGATATGCGGCAATGTCTTTGATGTGCCCGAGATGGATTTAGGTCATTTCGACCATGCCATTGCCAATCCGCCTTTTGGCAAAGTGAACCGTCACGGGCGGACTGCACCGCGTTATCAAGCTGCTGAATTTGCTTATCATGTGATCGATATCGCCTCAGACATTGCCGATCATGGGGCGTTTATTCTCCCCACTGGATCAGCCCCGTTTCAATATTCAGGGGTACAATGCTACCGCCGCTGCGAAAGCCGCAACTATCTCACATTCGAGGAACAAACGGGCATTTCCATGGATGCGGGGGTCGGCATCGATACCAGTCTCTTTATTGACCAGTGGAAGGGCACAAAGCCCGCCGTTGAGATTGTCTGCGCTGACTTCACTGACGCGCGCGATGTCAGACAACCCGCGCAGTTCAACCTGTTTGAAGCCGCTTAGCCCGTGATCCCACCCCAGAGGTCGGAGGCCGCGTTCTGCGGTTTCCTCCGGCTTCGCGGGTGCAATGACGCGCCACAACAACAAAACCAACTCAACCAACCTAATGATTGAAAGGAAACCAGACCAATGGAACTGAAACATATAGACATCGACAATCTGAAACTCTCACCACTGAATGTGAGGAAACATGGCAGCGTGGACGGGGCTGATCTCGTGCCTTCCATCCGCAGCCTTGGGGTGATCCAACCTCTACTCGTTCGGAAGAACTGCGAAGGATATGAGATCGTTGCAGGGCAACGCCGCTTTGCGGCCTGTCAGGCATTGGCGAAGGAAGCGGCGGAAGAAGGCAAGGGTTTTGATCCTGTCCCTTGCGCTGTTCTCGGAGATGGCGAGGATGCCACAGCAATTGAGGCTTCACTGGCGGAAAACATCGCTCGTCTACCTATGGATGAAGTGGATCAATATGACGCCTTCGCATCGCTGGTGAAACAGGGACAGAGCATCGAAGATGTTGCTTCCCATTTCGGTGTCACCGAACGGCTGGTCAAACAAAGGCTGGCGATTGCGGTTCTGTATACCCCAATCCTCAATGCCTATCGCCGTGAGGATATCGAACCGCAGACCGTTCGCCTGTTGACCATGGCATCCACCAAGCAGCAGAAAGCATGGTTCAAGCTGTTTAAGGAAGGTGAAGCACCGCAGCACTGGAATCTCAAAAGCTGGTTATTTGGCGGCGAGGAAATCTCCACGGACAATGCCCTGTTTGATGTCGATACCTACTCAGGTGTCATTACGTCCGACCTGTTTGGCGAAGAACGCTATTTTGCCGATGCATCCCAGTTCTGGGAATATCAAAGCAAGGCCATTGCGGAAATGATCGACGACTATCGTGACGAAGGCTGGTCAGAGGTCGTCCTGCATGATGTTGGTGAGTACTGGTCGAAATGGGAGCGGGTGAAGGCATCGAAGCAAGATGGTGGCGCTGTTCACATCACCTGCCGCTCCAATGGCGAGGTGGAAGTCCATGAAGGCTATATCACGCAGAAAGAAGCCAAGCGCCGTAAGCGGGAGAAGCTTGCAAGGGAAACAGGGGAAGATGGAACGGCAACGGGTACAGATCGCCCTGAACTGACCCAACCTATGCAGAATTATCTCGCGCTACACCGTTATGCGGCGGTACGAACCGAACTGCTCGGACACAAGGGTATTGCCTTGCGGCTTGCCGTGGCGCAGATCATAGCAGGTTCGTCCCTCTGGACGGTTCAGGCCGATCCGCAAAAGGCCAACACAGACGCCATTGCTGAGAGTCTGAAAGCCAACAAAGCGGAAGACGCCTTTGCCGAAGAACGGGCGGCGGTCAGGGAGTTGTTGGGTGATACCGACAGTGCCGATGATACGCTTGTCTATCGCAAGGGCGATTGGGACAAGTCCCATGATGTCCATGCGATCTTTGCCAAGCTACTGACAGTGGACGATGAAGCCGTATCGCGCATTCTCACCTTCGTGGTGGCAGAAACCCTGCCATCGGGTACAGCGATGGTGGAAATCCTCGGCAAACTGCTTTGTGTCGATATGGCAGACCACTGGACGCCCGATGACACCTCGGCACAAAGTGTCTTCTTCGATCTCTTGCGTGACAAGGAGGCCATCAACTCCATGTTGAAAGAGGTTGGTGGCAAGTCTATTGCCGAGGGCAATGTCACAGCCACTGCCAAGGTGCAAAAGCAGATCATCAAGGATTGTCTGGCTGGTACGAACGGGCGCAAAAAGAAAGCCAAACAAGAGGCGGGGAGCGGCGCAGCCGCGACAGGGAAACAGGAATGGCAACCACGCTATATGCGTTTCCCGATGCACAGCTACACCAAGCGTGGCGGCATTGATGCCATCGACCAGTGGGACAGGGTCAAGAAGCAGTTCAAGGCGGCGTAGGCAATCCGCCCGATAAATCAAACACCCGATGCGGTGGAGTGTTCCGCCGCATCGGCTCTCACTTCAAATCGAAAAAAACCCGCCCAATGGCCACAGCCATCGGGCGGTTTTTCCATTGGTATCAATGGAATAGAAGAATATTCTTGGTTATTGTGCCCATTTGGGCTACAATTGTATTTGAAAGGAGATTTCACCATGCCCGAAAATGCTGTTGTCCGCGCAAGGATCAATGAACAGACCAAGGAAGATGCGACCACTGTACTCGCCGCAATGGGGCTGACCGTCTCCGATGCGTTTCGCATGATGATGACCCGCATTGCCGTTGAGAAGGCGTTGCCCTTCGATCCTCTTGTTCCCAATGAGGAAACCATTGCGGCAATGCAAGCCGCACGGCGGGGCGAGACTATCAAAGCGGATACAACCAAAGCCCTGTTTGACGATCTGAATGCGCCGGATTGAATATACACGCAAATTCAAACGGGATTACCGGCGTGAGAAATCTGGCCGCTATGCCCGCGACCTCGACAAACGACTAGAAGCCGTACTCGACCTTCTCATTCAAGACAAACCCCTACCACACAACAATTTCGATCACGCCTTGACCGGCAACTGGTCAGACCACCGTGATTGCCACATCCGCCCCGATCTGGTGCTGATCTACCGCAAGACGGATGACAACGCCTTGCAACTTGTCAGGCTTGGCTCACACAGCGAGTTGGGGTTGTAGCGCTCGTGGTAACAAGCATAAACCTTGGGCGAATTGATGGTTCAATGGCAGGAGTGGGGACAAACTACCTTGGTGTCCCAGGTGCTAATATTCACAATGCGACGTCGTTTGAATTGATGATGTAGGGGATTTTGATGAAAAAGGCTTTGTTTTATTTGGTGCCTGTTTCGGCTTGAGCGTCTCCCGATCCGGTTTCACGCCGGTTGGGGGATCAACTTGGCTAGTTTGCGGAGGTTTTGGGCTGTTGCTGCGAGGAGGAACTCATCTTTGGCTCCATTCGGTCCGCGCAGGCGCAGTCGGCCGAGCTTCATGATGCGTTTGAGGTGTGCAAACAACATTTCGACCTTCTTTCGTCGCTTCATTGAATCGACATATGCATCGGTCAACGACAATTCACGTGCCAGGTCACGGGCACCTTCATAGATATGACGCAAGATTTTTCGGGAGGGATCTTTGGGGCAACAGTATTTCTTCAGCAAGCATTCTTCGCAATCATATTTGCTGGCGCGGTAACGGATCATATTGTCTGCTGCGATGGGAGTTTTCCGGTTTCGATAGACCTTTTTGGCCGGGTAAAGAGGCAACCCTATGGGACAGATGTATGCGTCTCTATCAAGATTATAAACGAAGTCAGATTTCTCAAAGATGCCGTCAATCCGTTTGGAATGATCGATGACAGGAATATGCGGCATAATCCCTTCACTGTTCACAAGCCAATTGAGGTTTTCTGCTGAACCATAGGCTGTGTCTGCAACCAGTACCTCAGGGTAGAGGTCGAACGCCTCCCGGGTTCGCTTGATCATCGTTCGCGTTGCACCAACCTCGGCCTGTCGGATTGAACGGCTGGCCTCCACATCAACGATGATCGCATGATCAGTATCGATGAGATAGTTATCCGAATAAGCGAAGAATGCCGGGCCTTTCTTGGCCCCCGTCCACTGGGACGACGGATCGCTGTGGGATGTGAACTTAGGCTTCACCTCACTGGCAGCACCGAAAGCCGCATCATCCAACACGTTCAGATATTCCCGAACCGCTCTGGGAACGGTCTCGGGATCAAGTGACGACACATCCCAATCTTCCTTCGGTGTCGAGTTCTGCCGGTTGGCGTCGGCTTCAATAATACTGGCATCAGTGGCAAATATCTCGCCACCGACAACGCCCTCCTTGATGCATCGGGCAACGACGTTCTCAAACAATTGCCGGAACAGGTCACTTTCTCGAAACCGGCCATGCCGGTTCTTGGAAAAGGTTGATTGATCAGGCACAGGGTCGCCCAGGTCAAGACGACAAAACCATCGATACGCAAGGTTCACATGAACCTCATCACACAACCACCGTTCCGACCGGATGCCCATGATGTATCCGATCAATAGCATGCGGATCATCAGTTCCGGGTCAACCGAAGGGCGGCCAATATCGCTGTAAAATGGGCGCAGGTGCGACCGCATATCGCCAAGATCAACAAACCGGTCAATTGACCGCAATAGATGATCATCAGGCACGTGGTCTTCGAGATTGAACTCGTAAAACAAAGCCGATTGAAATTCCTGGCGTGGTCCCAGCATCGCATCAATCTCCCAAATCAATGGGTAAACTGAATCAGCCAATGGTGATTACTTTAAGGCCGACTTTTTCATCAAAATCAGGGCATTCCAGACATTCGAGAAACACGAATAAATTCGCCGGTCTCGAGAAAGCAGCCCTAGGTGATCACAGAATTCAACTGTTCCACCAGGGTGTTTCTGAGAAGGGGCGCAGGTCGATCTCGTGAGTCCAGGCGGATCGGTGCTGATGCGCCAAATGAAAGTAGGTTTCAGCGACTTCCTCTGGAAGCAGCAGCCCATCACGTTCAAGCCCGCGGCTTTCTCTCAATGTCTGGAACCGCTCAGAGCCCAGAATTCTACCCAGTGTGTCAGGCGCGTCCACCATGCCGTCAACGATTATGTGGGCAAGATGGATTCCGCATGAAGCATATTCCGCGTGGAGGCTTTGACACAGCATGCGCCGTCCACCCATTGCGGCCGCATGCGAATGCTGTAGCGGATTGCCTCTCATAGCGGCAGTCGACGATGTAACCAGAATTGTCCCCTTGCCGCGATTTTCCATCAGCGGAATCAGCGCCGATGCAGCCCGGAACAGGCTGAGGGTTGCCAGGCGCCATCCCAATTCAAATGTTTTCAGAGTTGTTTCTTCAAGCGAAACATTGCCGGTCTGTGCGCCGAGATTGAAAACCATAACATCTATTGGCCCGATCTCGGTTTCGGTTTGGGTTATCAGGTTTTCGATGCTGTTTTCTTTCACCGCATTAACAAGAAAGCCCGACGCCTCTCCATCTTCACCGCGAATGGACTGGACCAGGTTATCGAGGCCCTCTTGATTGCTCCTTCTTGCCAGAACCGCGTGATACCCCTCACGGGCAAATCGCCGGCCGACATTTCCTCCGATGCCCGCACCGGCACCAATCACGAGACAGACGGGCTTCATGATTTTAGCACCCCCCAAACAGGATCAGTATTAGCCTTGCATGCGCGTCAGGCTGCTTCGGCAGCCTTGAATGCAGGTCTGGCCTCAAGATTATCAGCGTAGTTAGATAGGTTGGGAAGCGCTTCAAAATTCGCGCCCAGCCGTCGGGACATGATGATGGCATGACCCGTTATAGTGTCGGCAATCGTAAAATCGCCAGCCAGGAACTCACGGTCCTGCATATGAAGCTCAGCCGCGCCGAGGGTTCGATTCAATAGCTTGAGCGACCGTGTTGCAATTTCTTCATTGCGTCGTTCCGGCGGAAGCAGAATAGTCTCAACCACATAATTGTTGATGGGAGGCATGATCATGCCTTCCGCGTAGTGAAGCCATTGAAGGTATTGCGCAAAATTTTCTAATTTGTGATCGGGTGCCAAGGCAGGAGCGTATTTGGCGGCCAGATATTGTGCGATTGCGGTGCTTTCGGAAATTGTTACATCTCCGTCGACTAACGTTGGAACGCGGCCGTTTGGATTAATGCTCGTATATTCGGGAGCACGCATCTCTTTTTGGCCCAATTGGAATCGCTCCAGCTCGTAGGAAAGCCCGATTTCTTCCAGTAACCAAACCGTTCGCACGGCTCTGGACTGAGGTGCAAAATAAACCTTCAAGATAATCCTCCCTTGGCGGCCCCGAGAATCACAGTGGAAGTAGTTCGGAACGGGATGCGCATGATTGACAATCTGTAACTTCAAAATTAGAAGTTAGTCAATTCAAAATTTGAAGTTACCTATTATGAGCCGCGCAGATCTCGCTTCACAAACCTGTTCAATTGCCCGGTCAATCGCGCAAGTCGGGGATGAATGGTCACTCATGATTCTTCGGGAGTTGTTCCTTGGAACGCGCCGTTTCGATGACTTCCTGCTTTACACCGGCATGTCTTCGCATCTGCTTTCTAAACGGCTGCGAAAGCTTGAAACACGCGGTGTTATCAAACGGGAACCCTATGCATATCGTCCGATGCGCCATGAATATCGTCTGACCGGGATGGGGCGTGACCTGTGGCCGGTGATTGTTGCTCTAAAACAATGGGGCGACCGGTGGCTGGTCGACGGTGCGACGCCGGTCCAAATCCGGCACAAGGGTTGCGGGCACGTTACAATACCTGAAATGACCTGCTCGCAATGCGGCGAAGCAATGAGCGCAACAGATGCGCGTGCGCGCCTTTCCGAGCCGTTTGAAAATGAACGGACATCTTTAGTGAGATCAACATGAAAACAAAAATTACTGAGATGCTCGGCATTGAGCATCCTATCATTCAGGGCGGGATGCATTTTGTCGGTTTCGCAGAACTCGCGGCGGCCGTTTCCAACGCGGGTGGCCTGGGTATTATTACGGCATTGACGCAGCAATCCCCCACCGATCTGGCTAATGAGATCGCGCGCTGCAAGGACATGACCGACAAGCCTATTGGCGTGAATCTGACCTTTCTTCCGGTCATGAAAGCACCGGACTATCCTGGCTACATACGTGCCATCATCGAAGGCGGTGTGAAAGTGGTTGAAACCGCGGGACGGAACCCTGAACAGGTGATGCCGTATCTTAAAGACGCAGGTATCAAGGTTATTCACAAGTGCACGTCGGTGCGCCATTCGCTCAAGGCTCAATCCATCGGTTGTGACGCGGTGTCGGTGGACGGTTTTGAATGCGGTGGCCATCCCGGCGAAGATGACATACCCAACATGATCCTGTTGCCCCGCGCTGCGGATGAACTGGAAATTCCATTCGTTGCCTCCGGTGGAATGGCAGATGCCCGATCCCTGGTTGCGTCATTGGCCATGGGCGCGGATGGCATGAATATGGGCACCCGCTTTATCGCGACCAAAGAGGCTCCGGTGCACGATAATGTTAAGCAAGCCATCCTTGCAGCCACGGAACTGGACACACGGCTGGTCATGCGTCCTTTGCGGAATACGGAGAGGGTATTGAACAATGAAGCTGTCGAGCGGCTTTTGGCAAAGGAAGCGGAGCTGGGACCGGACCTGAAAATCGATGATATTCTGGATGAGGTAGCAGGTGTTTATCCGAAGGTGATGATGGATGGTGATATGGATGCTGGTGCCTGGTCGTGCGGGATGGTGGCCGGGTTAATCAACGACATACCCACCTGTGAAGAGTTGATCACAACGATCATGACCGAAGCGGACGCAATCATCCGCAAACGGCTGGAATCGATGCTGGCGGCCTGACATTGTCCCAGAGTCTCTCCCGACATTCACATCTTCCCAATGAGGCACCTGTGCTTAAAGCCCATGCATTTGGGCGGCCAGGTCTTTGAAAGCTCCCAACACGAGTCGGATGGAATTCCTGTTGGAAGCGCCGATTGGCAGCATGCTTTTCAAGCTGGCGGCGCCAAACGTGGCCGCTACGCTGATGACAACGGCTACAATTTTTGCCGATGTGTGGTTTGTCGGGCACCTTGGCACCGATGCGTTGGCCAGCCTTGCCCTTGTTTTCCCCTTTCTGATGCTCATGAACATGATGGCCGGCGGTGCGATTGGCGGCGGCGTGACATCGGCTCTGTCCCGTGCGCTTGGTCGAAACGATGAGTTAGCGGCACGGGCTTTGGCCTGGCATGGATTGCTGATTGCCGGCTCCATGGCCCTCATCTTCACCGTGGTACTCGGTATATTTGCGCGCCCGATCTATGCGCTGATGGGCGGTGTTGGTGAGGCGCTTGACGGCGCGGTGCTCTACTCCGCGATCACATTTGGAGGGTCAATTGCTGTCTGGCTGCTTTGGGTGTTGGCGGCGATAATTCGCGGAAGTGGAGACATGGCAACACCCGCACGGGTTTTGTTGGTTAGCGGGCTTGCGCAGATCGGCCTGTCCGGCATGCTTACATTGGGATGGGGTGCAGTTCTCAGCTTCGGTGTTGCCGGAACCGCGATTGCGCTTGTTGTGTGCCAGGGCGGTGCAGCGGTTTACCTAGCCGTCCACCTGTTGAAACCCAACACGGCCGTTTCGCTCTACGTTCAAAGAGTTGCCTGGCCGCCGATTAAAGACATTATGCGTGTCGGCGGATTGGGATTGATCAACAGCGCAGGAATAGCCCTCACGGTTGCCGTGGTTACCGGATATGTTGGACGATATGGCACAGCGGCTCTCGCGGGTTACGGTTTGGGCAGCCGGTTGGAACTGATGCTCATTCCAATCGCGTTTGGGATAGGCGCAGCTTTAACGTTGGCCGTCGGCACCAACTTCGGTGCCGGCAATTATGCCCGCGCTCGAAAGATAGCATGGACCGGCGCTGGTGTGGTTTTCGTGTTCATGACGCTGGCCGGTCTCATCTTCGCTATTCAGCCTCATCTATGGCTTGGCCTGTTCACCGCCGACCCCAAGGCTTACGATTTTGGTGCACAATACTTGTTCATTGTCGCACCTTTTTGCGGATTTTTCGGCGGCGGACAGACATTATATTTTGCCTGCCAGGGCACCGGTTTCATGACGCTTCCGGTTTTGGTTGGCATGATACGGTTGCTGGTTGTTTCCATGATTGGCGCCGTCGCTATCTACTTCACACTTGATATCAACACGACGTTTGCCGGCGTAGCTGCCGGATTGGTGGTGATTGGCACCGGCCTGGCATTGTGCATGAAAAGTGCTGTCTGGAATCCTTTACAATCGACACGGTGAAACGAGTTATGATTGTGTGATGATCTTCGGCATTCAATCCACGATCACGGCCTGGACCGGTATCAACTCTTCCGAAGGCGTGCACATTTGGCGTTGAATATTGAATCGATGCGGAACTTTGATAGTTCCGCTACCGCGTTGTGCGGCAATATGAGCGGCAGGTATCTGGACTAGTTGACTTCGGAAGTTCGCCCACAGCAGATAAATTCGGACAATGAGCCCACTTTGATTGATATTGCGCCATGCGCGGATGCTATCTGACGACTGACACCGAAAAATAGCAACATTGGTAAAACTAAGCAGGCATACCATCAGATTTCGGAAGACTGGGATCCATTTGATCCCAAGGCTGCGCACTCTTCACGTAAATATCACGGCTTGGCACATACCAGCTCGGATCATCCAAACTACCCGCGAACAGTATCATTGCTCCCTCACTTGCCTTATTGATCAGAAACAACGGTGACCCACATTCAGAGCAGAAGCCTCGAAGCATTGCATGGCCGCGATCAGCTCGGCGCTCGAACCATTTTGGTTCCCCTTTTTCGAGCTTGAAATCCGATTGCTTCACTAGGACTGCTGGAAAATAGGCACTTCCAGTAGCCTGCTGGCAATCACGGCAATGACAATTGCCCATGTAGCGGGCAACACCATCGGACTTGTATCGGATTGCTCCACACGCGCATCCACCGGTGAACTGTTCTGGCAACATAAGCATTCCTCCCAAATTCATTCTAGGAATAAGAACCAATTTCGCAACAACCTTATGATCTTACGAGGCTATGTGGGGAGTGCGGCAATTGGAACATTGGCAGAAAACGTCGAGTTTGTCCTGCTTTCGGTAATTTGAGCTCAATAATTTTGTTTGCAACGAGCGGCAACTTTAGAAAAGTCGATAGTCGTTTTGGCTCGCCTTATGAACGGCAGTCTGGGCCGAATAAATCGATATTTCATACCAATTAGTCGTCGGTAGGATTACGGCGTTACCATTGATATACGTTTGGTTATTGGCAATAATCGACGCCGAATTTCGGTCAAATTCTTACAGATTATCTATATGTTAAGCACCCCCAAAACGTCTTTTCCAATACAAGTGCTAAAAGGTTGATTGCATTGCTGCCCAATAATTCAGAATTTCGTGATCGCGTCCAAAGTAGTTTTGAACGGCAGGGGTTGATGAGCACCATTGGCGCTACTCTTGTGCACATTGCACCCGGTGAAGCCGACATAGCAATAATCCCGAACCAACATGTTTCACAACAACATGGTCTGGTTCACGCTGGAGCTCTGGCCGCTATCGCCGACAGCGCCGCCGGCTATGCTGCCCTTAGTCTTATGCCTTCCGATTCCGGTGTGCTGACGACAGAGTTCAAAATCAATCTCGTAAGACCTGCAGAGGGCAAGAGGATCATTGCCAGAGGGCGAGTAGTCAAAGCCGGGCAAACATTGACGCTGGCCCAATCTGATGTCTTCGCGGAAATGAACGGCCAGGAAAAATTGGTGGCATTACTCACTGCCACTCTTATGAGAATAGACGGCCGAGACGGTATTATTGGTTAAATCGGGGCGATCATCGATTTCGATTTTAAGTGTCTGCTTCGGTGACTTCGGACCATAAATTGATCGTTCAGCTCAATGACTAGTCTGCGCCGACAGCGAGCGCACTAACGTTTCGAAGTGTCCTAAGAGCGACAGAAACCGAATTGGCAAAATGGGCTGATTTTGATGAAAAAGTCGGCCTTAAAGTAATCACCATTGGCTGATTCAGTTTACCCATTGATTTGGGAGATTGATGCGATGCTGGGACCACGCCAGGAATTTCAATCGGCTTTGTTTTACGAGTTCAATCTCGAAGACCACGTGCCTGATGATCATCTATTGCGGTCAATTGACCGGTTTGTTGATCTTGGCGATATGCGGTCGCACCTGCGCCCATTTTACAGCGACATTGGCCGCCCTTCGGTTGATCCTGAACTGATGATCCGCATGTTGCTGGTCGGATACATCATGGGCATCCGATCTGAGCGACGGTTGTGCGATGAGGTCCATGTGAATCTTGCCTACAGATGGTTCTGCCGTCTTGATCTAGGCGACCCCGTGCCTGATCAATCGACCTTTTCCAAGAACCGCCATGGCCGGTTTCGAGAGAGCGATCTGTTCTGGCAATTGTTTGAGAGCGTTGTTACTCGTTGCATTGCTGAAGGTTTAGTTGGTGGAGAGGTGTTTGCGACTGATGCCAGCATTATTCGGGCAGATGCCAACAAGCAGAAATCGACACCAAAGGAGGAATGGGACGCATCATCACTCGATCCAGCAACTGTGCCTCGGGCTGTGAAGGAATATCTAGAGGTGCTGGATGACGCAGCATTCGGTGCCGCCAGTGAGGTCGAACCTAAGTTCACTTCACGTTCTGACCCTGCTTCCCAATGGACCGGTGCGCTCAAGGGCCCAGCTTTCTTCGCTTACTCAGACAATTACCTGATCGACACAGATCACGCGATTATCGTGGATGTGGAAGCCAGCCGTTCAATTAGACAGGCCGAGGTTGGTTCTACACGCACCATGATCGTACGAACGCGGGAAACGTTTGACCTCTACCCCGAGATACTGGTCGCCGACACAGCTTATGGTTCCGCAGAAAACCTCAACTGGTTGGTCAACAAAGAAGGTATCCTGCCGCATATTCCAATCATCGATAAGTCGCGACGCAAGGACGGCACTTTTGAGAAAAGCGAGTTTGTCTACGACCACGAAAAGGACGCTTATATTTGTCCGATCGGATTACCGCTGCGTCCAACCCAACGGGCTTACCGGAATCGAAAATCTCCTGTAGCGGCGGACAATACGATCCGTTACCGCGCCAGCAAATATGATTGCCAGGAATGCCTGCTGAAGAAATATTGCTGCCCCAACCAACCCGTCCGCAATGTCGGCCGCCACATTTATGAAGGTGCTCGTGATTTGGCCCGCGAGCTCTCGCTGACCGACGCTTATGTCGATTCACAACGACGGCGAAAAAAGGTCGAAATGCTGTTTGCCCACCTCAAACGCATCATGAAACTCGACCGACTGCGCCTGCGGGGACCAAACGGAGCCAAAGATGAATTCCTTCTCGCAGCAACAGCACAAAACCTCAGAAAACTAGCCAAGTTGATCCCGCAACCGGTGTGAAACCGGATCGGGAGACGCTCGATCAAACTCCAAAGCCGACTAAAACAAAGCCTTTTTCATCAAAATCAGCTCTGAACCGACATAGAATCCGAATGGGATGTCCGGTTTCATTTCGTAATTGAATTCGTGGAATGATTGTTAGATCGCTTCACGATTAGGAGGTGCTCCAACTAAAATTGGACACCGCGCAAACGACAGATAATTTTGTTGCATCCGGCTTGAATTTGTCCAATCTGAGGTAAAGTTAGTTGGACACTGTTTTATCATGCTGTTGAAACGAGATTGGGTTCCTGCGCACTGCGAGGAACGCGTGCAGAAAATTGCAGACCGCACCTGTGGAGAATCTTCTACGCAGGTTGCCAATCAGATCGACGCCTTGATCCGTCAAAACCGTCAGATCCACGAGCAGGACTGCTTTAACCTCAATCCTGCCACCAACGTTATGAATCCCGCGGCTGAAGCCGTTTTGGCCGCAGGCTTAGGTTCACGGCCTTCACTAGGCTATCCCGGCGACAAATACGAAATGGGCCTTGAGGCAATCGAGGAAATCGAGGTCATAACGGCGCAACTCTGCGCCGAGGTGTTCGACGCAAAATACGCCGAAATTCGAGTAGCGTCCGGCGCAATGGCCAATCTTTACGGCTTTATGGCGCTGTGTAAGCCCGATTATGTAGCAGGCATCATCGCATTTGCATGTTTTATCGCCAGCTACTGCGGCACAACAGATTAACAACGTGTCGTCAGCTTCTATAAGGGAGGACTTAGAAATGAAGATAAGAAACCTATTGGCGGCCGCGTCGGTTGCAAGTCTGCTGCTTGGCGCGTTTGCTCAAGCTCAAACGGTGGGCCCAAGTGGCGAGTCCGCCACACCGTCATCGGGCGTTACGGTTGGTGATGACAAGATTGCGGCGCTGAAAGCTGGCGGTTATAAGGCCGCTCTGTTGTGGCATGACCAATCAGATTTTGTGAATGCTGTGACGGCTGGTGCCGCCGCTGAATTTCAGCGTTTGGGTATTGAAATCGTCGCTACAACCAGCGCAGGGTTTGACGCTGCAAAACAACGCAGCGACATTGAAACTGCATTGGCGAAAATGCCGAACATTGTTTTGTCACTACCGCTGGATGCTGTTGCGTCTGCTGTCGCGTTCAAAGAAGCAAAAGACAACGGCGTGAAACTGGTGTTTTTGTCCAATCTGCCGAAGGACTATAAGCATCCTGCCGACTACGCAGCCATCGTAACAGATGATCTGTTTCAGATGGGAAAACAAGCAGCCGACGCATTGGCTGATGCCATGGGTGGTAAGGGCACAGTTGGTTGGGTGTTTCACGATGCATCCTACTACGTGACCAATCAGCGCGATAACGCCTTCAAAACAACGATTGAAAATGACTACCCCAATATCAAGATTGTTGCAGAACAAGGCATCTCCGACCCGGCTCGTGCTGAAGAAATTGCCAACGCGATGTTGCTGAAAAATCCTGACCTTGGCGGCATCTACGTCACTTGGGCGGGCCCAGCAGAAGGCGTGCTTGCTGCACTGCGTGCCAACGGGAATAAGACAACTAAAATCGTCACCCTTGATCTGTCAGAGCCGATCGCTCTCGATATGGTGAAAGGTGGCAATGTTGCCGCTATCGTAGCCGATGAGGCCTTTGAACTTGGACGTGCCATGGCAGCGGCTGGTGCGCGGGCTCTGATCGGCGAAGATACTCCCGCATTTGTTGTGGCTCCAGCTGTGACCGTAAAGGCTTCCAATGTCGAAGAGGGCTGGCAGCTCTCATTGCGCAAGGATGCACCTAAAAGCGTCAAAGCTGCCAAATAACCCAATTGCTATCAGCTGCACCCGGCCTGTGGTCGGGTGCAACAATCCAGACATATTGTTGGAACACAACTCATGACCAAATTGACGTCACCTAATCAATGGCTCGATCCAAAGCGCTATGTCGTCTATTTAGGGTTCGTTCTGATTTTTGCTTTTTTCGCGATTACGCTGGCTGATGACGGCTTTCTGACGACGCGCAATCTGTCAAACATCGTGCTGCAAACCGCGCCTGCTACCATCATGGCGGTTGGTTTTGTATTCGTGCTGTCCGCCGGTGAAATCGATCTGTCGTTTGGTTCCATTACTGCCGTATCGGCATTGTCAGCTGCGGTTATCATGCAGGAACATTCCATGCTTGCAGGAATTGCGGCCGGGTTGGGTGCAGGACTGGCAATTGGCTGGTTCAATGGCGTGATGGTAGCCTATCTGCGTTTGCCATCCTTTCTCGTCACCCTTGCCACACTTGGACTTTTTGCCGGGATCGCGCGTTCGATGACGAATCTTCGTTCTATCCCAGTTGTCAATGACACTTTCACCGGAATTTTTGGATCGGGTTCATTGTTCGGTATTCCATCACTTATTTTATGGACCCTTGGTGCAGTCATTGTTGGGCATGTGATTTATCGTGAAAGTCGCTTTGGGGCTCATGTATTGGCCACCGGAGATAATGCCAACGCAGCGCAGGTCGCGGGTATCAAGGTTCCCCGAATTCGCCTGGCAGTGTTGATGGCCAGTGGTTTCTGCGCGGGGTTGGCGGGTCTTCTTTATGCTGGTCGGATTCAAGCTGCAAAATACACCCTTGGCGAAAGTGATCTGATGATCGTTATTGCTGCCGTGATTGTTGGCGGAACCGCCCTCAACGGGGGTAAGGGGTCTGTAGTTGGCGCCCTGGTCGGTTCTCTAATGATGGGCATGCTCAACAATGGTCTCATTCTCATGGGACTTCCCGTATCTGACCAAATGATTGTTCGCGGACTTATTATCCTGATTGCAGTGGCAATTTCGCTACGCGACAACACACGTTAGGAAATTTCATGTTTCTCGATGTTCTAAGGCGTCGCAATCCACAATTCATCGAAGCAACTATCAAGCTGCATCAGGAGGGGAGAATACCCGCCAATGCCTATGTGCTAGATCTGGACATGGTAGAACAAAATGCACGAGTGTTCAGTGCAGAAGCCGACAAACACGGCATAAAAACTTTCGCCATGACCAAACAAGTTGGCCGAAACAGCGGCTTCTGCAAGGCGGTTATGCGAGGAGGAATTTCCCGATCAGTCGCAGTTGATATGAGCTGCGCCGTTGCTTGTGATCGAGCAGGGTTAAAAACCGGGCATTTGGGGCATCTAGTGCAAGTGCCAAAGCAGGAAGCAGCCATGGCCGCAAGCCACATCAAACCCGATTACTGGACCGTTTTTAGCACGCAAAAAGCGCGGGAGGCAGCATCGGCTTCCCATCGCGCAGGCCGAACGCAGAAATTTCTGGCACGAATACAAACGGACGGCGACATATTCTACCGTGGCCATGAGGGAGGGTTTTCTGCCGAAGATATCGTCCGTGTCGCCGATGAAATTGATGCCCTCGATGGTGCTGAGTTTGCGGGAATCACCACATTTCCAGCTCTTCTTTTCGACAATGATACGGGCAAGGTTAAGCCCACACCAAATCTGCACACACTTTCGCGCGCATCCAATGCATTGGCCACCACCGGTCGAAAAAACATTGAAATTAATGCTCCAGGAACCACATCTTCGCATGTTTTGAGAGCACTGGCGGAAGCCGGTGCAACGCAATGCGAACCCGGGAATGGATTGCATGGGACAACACCGCTTCACGCCCTTGAAGATTTGGCCGAACGTCCCGCGGTATTATATCTGTCGGAGATTTCACATCACCATGCTGATAAGGCTTATTGCTTTGGTGGCGGACTTTATATTGATCCGGTGTTTCCGGACTATGGCGTGAAGGCAATTGTGTCTTCCAAACCCACAGCAGCAGAAACCGCGCTTGCGAGCGTGGAAGTTCCGCCGCCTGCCGCCATTGACTACTACGGTATGATTGACACGACCAGTCAGGTGAAGCCGGTTTCGGGTGACAGTGTTGTATTTGGCTTCCGCGGCCAAGCGTTTGTTACCCGCGCTTTCACAGTGGGAATATCGGGAGTTTCATCCGGCAATCCCAAAGTGGAGACCATCGAAAACAGCTTTGGCCAAATCGAAACATGGCCGGAGTTGAGATAATGACCAGATCGACTGCTCATAACGAAGGCCCGAAAAGTGACCATACGCCCGTGTTGAAGCTGGAGAACATTCATAAGAGTTTTGGTGGTGTGGTAGCCGTTGAAGACTTTTCACTTCAGTTGAAAGCGGGGGAGATTGTTGCACTGGTTGGTGACAACGGGGCAGGGAAATCCACCTTGATCAAAATCGTATCCGGGGTTCATTCGCCGACACATGGGACGATTTCACTGGATGGTGAAACCGTTACTTTCGCTGATGCCAGCACCGCCCGCTCCCAGGGCATTGAGGTTGTGTATCAGGATTTGGCGCTTGCCGATTTGCAACCGGTGTACATGAACCTGTTTTTGGGGCGTGAAGCAGTCTACGGCCCTCTAAAGCTTCTTGAACGAAAGAAAATGATGTCCGAAACGCAGGCGTTGGTGGATGAACTCGACGTTCGTATTCCCTCCGCCAAGGCCATCATTAGGGACCTTTCGGGCGGCCAAAGACAGGGCGTTGCGATAGCACGCGCGACCCACTGGGCGACCAAATTAATCCTGCTGGATGAACCTACCGCAGCGCTGGGTGTTGCCGAGACTGCAAAGGTGGAAAAGATCATCGCCAGTCTAAAGGCAAGAAACATAGCGATACTGATCATCAGTCACAGCCTCGATCAGGTTTTTCGATTGTCCGATAGAATTTGTGTCCTGCGCCGCGGAGTTCAGATTGGTGTTAAAGAAACCGCTAAAACCAGCAAGAACGAAATCGTTTCCATGATCACCGGCGTAAGCTAGCCCGACCGTTACAGCTGTTGCGAACTGAAATTGACGGAACCCGAAATGTATGATGCCCACAAAACCCAAATGGCCCAAGAGATTGCCCAAATTCCCGAAGTGGTCTCCAGGCAATTGGCTAGCGGGATGCCGCTTTATCGTGAAACTGGCAAGCGCCTGCAGAAACTCGAACCGACATTGTTTGTCACCAATGCACGTGGTTCTTCAGATCATGCAGCGATGTATTTTAAGTATATCATGGAATCTAAAACCGGGATCCCGGTTGCATCGATGGGACCGTCCCTTGGTTCCATCTTCAACGCACCCTTAAAATTATTAAATGCGATCTGCCTGACAGTCTCGCAATCCGGTGGGAGCCCGGATTTGCTTAAACTTCAGCAGGCCGCTGAATCCGGCGGAGCTTTAACTATCGCTCTGCTGAACACCCCTGGATCGTTGATCGGAGGATAGACAGATATTGAACTCCCTATTCTGGCGGACAAAGAACACGCGGTAGCGGCCACCAAGTCATTTGTCGCGAGCCTTGTGGCTCTCATTTCTGTTTACGCGCATTTTATCAATGACCAGTCGGTTCTGAATCAACTCTCCAAGTTGCCAGATATGCTGGCCAAATCTCTCGATGCCAATTGGAAAAATATACAGGCACCGTTCACCAATGCGTCGGCGATCTTCACGATCGGGCGCGGACCAGGGCTGGCTCTTGCGGAAGAAGCCGCCCTGAAAATCAAAGAGACCTGTGGTATTCATGCCGAAGCGTTCAGCTCGGCGGAAGTCATGCATGGCCCAATGACATTGGCTCGACAGGGATT
Source organism: uncultured Rhizobiaceae bacterium (assembly GCA_951813045.1). Lineage (GTDB taxonomy): Bacteria > Pseudomonadota > Alphaproteobacteria > Rhizobiales > Rhizobiaceae > Pseudahrensia. Next base: position 2,515,205 of record CATOTF010000002.1, on the reverse strand, counting down.
GATGTCGTTGGCATTTATCCCGGATGACGAAGGTCAACAAAGCGTATTGGACACAACCGGCAAAATGCGGAGCGCGGGCGCGCAAGTATATGAAATAGACGCATCAGCCAAACACTCGTTTGCCATAGGGACCGCAACATCGCCGCATCCTGTCCTGACAGCTAATTTGCAAGCAGTCAGTCTCTACAATTTCATCAAAAAAATGCCTCTTGCACTGGGTGAAACCCCGATAGTCCCCCTAATTTAAGAAAGGTTACTGAAACCCTGTAAACACCAGAGCAATCGTTCCGATAGCAGCACCCACAGGAATTGGAAAAGTCGGTGTATTTCACCATTCCAAGCCATGCCGCAATCTCGACACCGGATGGCAAATTGGAAGTTCGTGAATCCAGCACTAAACAATTGCCCGATCCGGGCAAAGGTCAGCTCAGGGCCGTCTTTCCGAGTATCGCCTTGATCGACAAGCCCGAACTTCCGCTCTGGGCCAATTTACGAGCCTGTCTGTCTAACGATGCTCTGCGAGCGACAGGGCCGATAACGGTAATAATGGGATGGACCGACTGCACCCCCAGATTGAGGTTGGTCTGCTAGACTGATCTTTTGAAACAGGAGCAGTATCCCATGGCTAAAAATATTGAGTTTTCAGATTTGACCGTCGTTGGTGTGGATATCGGCAAGGATGTTTTTCACCTTGTTGGCTTTGATGATGACGGCGAACTTGTGTTGCGCAAGAAGATCAAGCGGTTGGCATTGATCTCGGCGTTCGAGAAGTTTCCACGCTGCATTGTTGGCATGGAAGCGTGCATGAGTGCTCACTTTGTCAGTCGGGTTTTGCGCAAACTTGGTTTTGAACCGCGCATTATTCCTGCAAAGTTCGTCAAGCCGTTCAACAAGGGACAAAAGAACGATTACAATGATGCCGAGGCAATTGCCGAAGCCGCTCTTCGCCCTAATCTAAATTTCGTAAGCGAGAAGACACAAGATCAACTTGACCTTCAGGCACTGCATCGGGTGCGGTCGCGCCTGGTATCGAAGCGTACTGCAACCATTAATCAGATCCGTGCATTTTTACTCGAACAAGGCATCACGGTTCGAACCGGCGCGCATTCTTTAGACGATTCTCTTCACGCTATTCTGCAAAACCGTGAAGACGAGATATCACCACGTATGCGCGATATCATCACCGGGTTGTATGAAGACTGGATTTGGTTGGACGGGCGTATCGACACCACCACAGCCGAGATTGAAAGCATCTCACAAAGCGAAGAAAATTGCCGACGCCTGATGAGCATCCCGGGCATAGGGCCAATAATCTCGACAAGCATGGTGGCTGCTGTGGGCACCGGTGAAGCATTTGACAGAGGCAGAGATTTTGCCGCTTGGCTGGGGTTGATCCCCCGGCAATACAGCACAGGTGGCAAAACCATACTCGGGCGAATATCGAAACGGGGCTCCACCTATCTTCGAATGCTGTTTGTTCAGGCCGCCAACGTGATCATGATGCGACCGAAAAACTGGCCAAAGTTCAGCTTCGGTCCATGGTTGGAAGAGGCATCAAAACGAATGCACAGGAACAAGGTCGCTGTCGCGCTTGCAAACAAACTGGCCCGCATAGCCTGGAGTGTTTTGAGAAACAAACAGAGCTTTGATAGCCATGGAATTGAAGTGGAGGCCGTTTAAGAAGCCAACTTCACTTCATAGATCGCAACTGAGATAAATGCATGGAACGGATTAATATGCGCCCCAGAATCTGAGAGCCCTCTTGGCCATAAACGGCCCGGGTAATAATGAGATCAAAAGGTGTGCGTATTCCCATCAAGGCCACGACCCCAGACTATAAAATGGGGTCGATAAACAGGCCGGATACATAGAAGCGACTTCCGATATCCATTCGAATTTCTCTATTGCAAACCGCAGTCGGTCCATACAAGTGGGCTCGCTGCTGCCATTGGCGATTTCCAAACCGCAATTAGCCGAAAGTCGGGAGTGGGGACCTTTCACCGTTTCCAGCTTTCTAGATTGGCCAAACTACGACACGCGCCTCTATGTTATTTTGTGCCAAAAGCTGCCGTTGGAGTCGTTGAGCACATTCTGGATCGCATGGGCATTTGGGTGGGTAAATGGTGATTTTCAATTTGACAAAAGCCATCGTCGTTCCACCAAAATTTGGTATCTCATAACAGTGGAAAATATGATGCACTCGCGCGCAGTTTTACTTCGGCCCCAAATAGTACAGCACCGTTGGTATCCTTTTGGAATATTGCTCCGGTGTCCGCACATGTATAACAACATCGAAGTGGTAGCCAAAAACCAGCTGCATGGGAAATAAACTTTGACAGACATAACGGAAAAACAGGTTCTGGAGCGACTGGCAAAAGTCAGAGGGCCAGATCTTGAAGGCGATATTGTTGCCCTAAAAATGGTAAGCGGCTTGCTGATTGACGGTGGTAAGGTGATTTTCTCGATCAACGTGCCCGCCGAACGGGCTGAAGAGCTTGAACCGTTGCGCAACGCGGCGGAACAGAGTGTCATGAAGCTCGCGGGGGTTGAAAAAGTCATCGCCGTGTTGACGGGTGAGCGCAAGGCTGGTTCAGCACCGGTTCGACCCGCACCTTCGTTCGATCAGGCCGCCGCCGTACCGCCACCCATGCAGATGCAGGCCGCCAAAGCTGCGGCGGACGCGCCCAATCAAAAAGCTGGTGTACCGGGCATTAAATCCATCATTGCTGTAGCCTCAGGCAAAGGCGGCGTGGGGAAGTCAACGACGTCCGTTAATATTGCATTGGGACTTTTGGGACAGGGCTTAAAAGTAGGAATCTTGGACGCGGATATATATGGCCCGTCCTTGCCACGATTATTGGGCATATCCGATCGGCCGACTGCGAATGGGCGTATTTTAAACCCGTTGGAAAGCTTTGGACTGAAAGTGATGTCCATGGGCTTCCTTGTCGAAGAAGAGACACCGATGATTTGGCGTGGGCCGATGGTGATCTCTGCCCTTACTCAGATGTTGCGGGAAGTGGCATGGGGTGAGCTTGATGTCCTGATTGTCGACATGCCGCCTGGAACCGGGGACGCACAACTGACAATGGCGCAGCAAGTGCCTTTGGCCGGTGCAGTTATTGTCTCCACACCACAGGACATAGCCCTTATCGATGCGCGTAAGGGTTTGAACATGTTTCGCAAGGTCGAAGTGCCGATATTGGGCCTCATTGAGAACATGAGCACGTTTATTTGCCCCAAATGCGGGGAACAGTCGGATATATTTGGCCACGGCGGCGCCCGTAAAGAAGCGGAAAGCCTTGGCGTACCATTTTTAGGGGAAATTCCGCTTCACATGGATATTCGAAGCAATTCCGATGGGGGTACACCGGTAACCGTTTCTGCCCCAGATGGTCCCCATGCCGCCATCTATAATGACATTGCTGAAAAGGTTATCGATCGCCTTCACGCTGAAGGTGATAACGCCGGGCCAAAGATCGTGATGGAGTGATTTTTCCACTACGATCAAAGACCTCTTGCCAGATGTGGCTATTCAGTGTCTATTTGAGACATTGGGAGGAGGCTGCGGCTTGCAGAATCAGGTTAAAACAGCGGCTATTGCGGCCGAAGATAGCATGCGAGCGGATCTTTATTCGCTTGTGGGGCAGCTGTTGTTTGTCACGCCGACGCAAGAAATTCTCCAGAAATTACAATCACTAACCGGCGACGATACTGAAATGGGAAGTGCATTTGACGCACTCTCCAAGTTGGCTGGCGCAACGGATGTTGCGACCGCACGGGAAGAATATGACGGGTTGTTCATTGGCATGGGTAGAGGTGAATTGCTGCCCTACGGGTCGTATTATCTCACCGGTTTCCTCAATGAAAAACCGCTTGCTAAATTGCGTAATTCAATGCGCGACCTTGGTATTGCGCGTAGTGAAGATGTGAATGAACCCGAAGACCATATTGGCTCGCTTTTCGAAATGATGGCCGGTTTGATCGTTGGTCGTTACGGGCCGCCGCAGAACCTGGCCGGCCAAAGGGAATTCTTTAACGCTCATATTGAGCCGTGGGCTGGACATTTTTTCAGGGATTTAGAAGCCGCCGAGTTAAGCAGGCTGTATCAGCCGGTGGGAACTATTGGCAGGCATTTTGTTGGAATTGAAACGGACGCTTTCTCTATGGAGTAGCGTCCGTTTTCTTTTGATGCGGGCTCTGCCCCTGCATCTGGTGAGACAAAGGAACCATGCTTTTGTTTTATTCATGGCTCGGCAGAACGGAGGAGGCCACATGGCCAAAGAAGAAAAAAACGTTGAAGCGAGACGCGACTTTCTAAAACTTGCAAGTCTGGGAACCGTCTTGGGCGGCGCTGCACTTGCAACAGGTGGAAGCGCGCAAGCGTCCGAAACCCTTGATGAAAGCGGAAGCGGTTATCGCGAAACGGCTCACGTTAAAACCTATTACGAATCCACCCGGTTCTAATTCATACCACCGGTTTATAAACATTACGCGCGAACATATTGGGAGCGCATCAAGAGGAGAAGTCCATGCTTAGGAAGAAGGTAGGAGGGGTTGCTAGAGGCCCCCGACTGTCGTCGACCGCAAGTTCAGCACTTGGCTCGATTACAAATGCGGCTGTCAGCCGTCGAGATTTTCTGAAACGTTCCGGCCTCACGGTCGGTGGTCTGGCAGCAATCAGCGCCGTGACCGCAGGAACAGCAACCAGGGCAGAAGCTGCCGGAGCAGCGGGCGGCAATGTCGACGTCGTAAAATCCGTCTGCACCCACTGTTCTGTTGGTTGTACGGTTCTTGCCGAAGTTTCAGATGGTGTGTGGATCGGACAAGAGCCGGCATTTGATTCCCCGTTCAACCTCGGTGCCCATTGTGCCAAGGGTGCTGCGGTGCGTGAACACGCCCATGGCGAACGTCGCCTAAAATATCCAATGAAGCTTGTTTCCGGTAAATGGGAACGCCTCTCCTGGGATGATGCTATCAATGAAATCGGCGATAGCATGATGAAAATTCGCGACGAGAGCGGACCGGATTCGGTCTATTGGCTCGGTTCTGCGAAGCATAGTAACGAACAGGCCTATTTGTTCCGCAAGTTTGCAGCCTATTGGGGCACAAACAACGTGGACCATCAGGCGCGTATTTGTCACTCAACCACAGTTGCCGGTGTTGCAAACACCTGGGGTTATGGTGCGATGACGAACTCGTACAACGACATCCACAACTCCAAAGCAATTTTTCTGATCGGCTCAAACCCCGCCGAGGCGCATCCGGTATCCCTGCTTCATCTGATGAAGGCCAAGGAATCCAACAATGCGCCGATGATTGTCTGCGATCCGCGTTTCACACGGACAGCTGCTCACGCGGATGAATATGTGCGTTTCCGTCCCGGTACGGACGTTGCCCTGATCTGGGGTATTCTTTGGCATATTTTTGAAAATGGCTGGGAAGACAAGGAATTCATTCGCCAACGTGTTTGGGGCATGGACCAGATCAAAGAAGAAGTTGCAAAATGGGACCCTAAGGAAGTTGAGCATGTTGCCGGCGTTCCTGGTTCCCAGCTCAAACGTGTTGCCCGTCTGATGGCGCAGAATCGTCCGGGCACCGTTATCTGGTGCATGGGTGGTACGCAGCACACTAACGGTAACAACAACACCCGTGCTTACTGTGTCTTGCAACTTGCTCTCGGTAATATGGGTAAAGCTGGTGGCGGTACCAATATCTTCCGCGGCCACGACAATGTGCAAGGTGCCACCGATTTCGGTGTTCTCTCCCACACATTGCCCGGTTACTACGGGCTGAAAGCCGGTTCGTGGGCTCACTGGGCCCGCGTTTGGGAAACGGACGTTGATTACCTCAAAGGCCGTTTCGCATCCGTGAAAGGTGCTGACGGTAAAGACAAGAACCTGATGAATGTAACCGGTATTCCGGTTTCACGCTGGATTGATGGTGTGCTGGAAGACCCGGCCAACATGGACAATCCAAACAAGGTTCGCGGCATGGTGTTCTGGGGCCACGCGCCTAACTCACAGACCCGCATGAAGGAAATGGCCAAGGCCATGGAGATGCTCGACATTATGGTCGTGATTGATCCATATCCAACCGTTTCTGCCGTGATGTCTGACAAGAAGGACGGTATCTACCTTCTGCCAGCCTGTACTCAGTTTGAAACCTACGGATCTGTCACCGCGTCCAACCGTTCACTTCAATGGCGTGACAAAGTCGTCGACCCATTGTTTGAATCGCTGCCTGATCACACGATCATGTATAAGTTCGCAAAGAAGTTCGGTTTCGATGGCGAGATGTTCAAGAACATCAAAGTCGAGAATGACGAGCCGCTGGTTGAAGATATCACCCGTGAATTCAATAAGGGTATGTGGACGATCGGTTATACCGGGCAGTCACCGGAGCGCATTCGCTCTCACATGGCCAACCAGCACACGTTTGACAAAACAACGTTGCAGGCCCGTGGTGGACCAAACGACGGTGAATATTACGGCATGCCGTGGCCCTGTTGGGGCACCGCCGATATGAAGCACCCTGGTACGCCTATCCTATACGATCCGTCCAAACCGGTCGGTGAAGGTGGTCTGACCTTCCGCGCCCGTTTTGGTGTGGAGCGGGATGGCGACAACCTATTGGCTGAAGATTCTTATTCGGTCGATTCTGAAATCCAAGACGGTTATCCGGAATTCACCATGGCCATGCTTACAAAGCTTGGCTGGGACGGTGATCTGACGGCGGATGAGAAGGCTGCGATTGATAAGGTTGCCGGCGAGAAGACCAACTGGAAAACCGACCTTTCCGGTGGTATCCAGCGGGTCGCCATCAAGCATGGTTGTGCGCCGTTCGGTAACGCGAAAGCCCGTGCTGTGGTCTGGACATTCCCCGACCCAGTACCAACACACCGCGAACCGCTCTACACGCCGCGTCGTGACCTGCTCGACAAATATGCTACTTACGAAGATAAGAAGTTCTACCGTCTTCCAACGGCCTATGCGTCGATCCAGAAGAACGACTTCTCCAAGAGCCATCCGCTCATTCTCACATCCGGCCGGTTGGTCGAATATGAAGGTGGTGGTGATGAATCCCGGTCCAACCCATGGCTGGCTGAATTGCAGCAGGACATGTTCGTTGAAATCAACCCATCGGATGCCAATGACCTTGGTGTACGCGACGGGGAACAGGTCTGGGTTGAAGGCGCTGAAGGAGCTCGGGTCAAAGTGATGGCCATGACAACTGACCGCGTTGGTCGGGGCGTTGTCTTCATGCCATTCCACTTCGGTGGCCACATGGAGGGTAAAGACCTTCGGGATAAATATCCCAAAGGTGCCGATCCCTATGTACTTGGCGAATCCTCAAACACTGCACAGACGTATGGGTACGATTCAGTGACCCAGATGCAGGAATCGAAAACCACGCTCTGCAAAATCGAGCGGGCATAAAGGAGATTTATTATGGCTAGAATGAAGTTCCTTTGTGATGCAGAACGGTGCATCGAATGTAATGCCTGCGTCACCGCATGTAAGAACGAGCATGAGGTTCCATGGGGTGTAAACCGCCGCCGGGTTGTTACCATCAATGATGGTAAGCCGGGCGAACGGTCTATCTCGGTGGCCTGCATGCATTGTTCGGATGCGCCGTGTAAGGCGGTTTGTCCTGTGGATTGTTTTTATGACACCGAAGCCGGTGTTGTCTTGCATTCCAAAGACCTTTGCATCGGTTGTGGTTATTGCTTTTATGCATGCCCATTTGGTGCGCCGCAGTTCCCGCAGGCATCTAACTTTGGTTCCCGCGGCAAGATGGACAAATGCACGTTCTGTGCAGGTGGCCCTGAGGAAGATAGATCCGCTGCCGAGTTCCAGAAATATGGGCGAAACCGTCTCGCAGAAGGCAAATTGCCACTCTGCGCCGAGATGTGTTCCACAAAAGCCCTGTTGGCTGGTGATGGCGATGTTGTTTCAGCGGTTTACCGTGAACGGGTCGTATCACGTGGCTTCGGTGCAGGCGCCTGGGGTTGGGGTACCGCTTACGGTTCCAAAACCGGCGGCTAACCCATTATGTTTCAGCACTAGAGTGCTGATATTTTAAAGAACAAAGATGAGGCGGCCCTTACATTATCGGCCGCCTCATTTATTTTGACCATTGGCCCGGATAGACTGCGGCCTGAGCTTATTGCTTAGACCTCTGGAGAATTTTGATGACCGCACTGCAATCTGTTAAGCGCCCCGTTATGGGCCTCATAATAGTTCTGTTATTTGCGTTTTTTGCAGGCGCTCTTCCAAGCACTGTCCATGCACAAACCGGAAGTGCCAATCAGCCTACAGCAGGCGCCACCCCCGGTGGAGTGAACAGTGGTTCATCGTCGGATGCAGAGCTTTGGCGACAGATACGCCGTGGGAATCCCGGAACTACTGTCGGCGGTGATCGTAACGGCGGCATGATGATTCAGTCCGGTGGCCAGGACTGGCGGTTGATGCGCAACGGACCTTTGCCCAAATACGCGGCCTGGGCGATTCTCGGCACCCTGTTATTATTGAGCCTCTTTTTTGCCCTGTGGGGGCGAATAAAAGTTGAGCACGGCTTGTCCGGCCAGACCATGAAACGGTTTTCTGGCGTGGAGCGCGCGGGCCACTGGCTGCTGGCGTCCAGCTTCATCCTTCTGGCTCTAACGGGGCTTAATCTTATCTTTGGAAAGAACCTGCTCATTCCACTGCTTGGCAAAGAGATATTTGCCAGCATTACCGTGTTTGGAAAGTACATTCACAACTATGTGGGATTCGCCTTCATGCTTGGTCTGGTGATGATTGCCGTGATGTGGGTGGTGCATAATATTCCCAATCTGAACGACGCCAAATGGTTGCTGCGCGGCGGCGGCATGTTGGGCGGTGGCCACCCGCCAGCCAGAAAATTTAATGCTGGTCAGAAGATAATCTTCTGGATTGTTATCCTGTGCGGCGCCTCAATTTCATTGTCAGGCTGGGCTTTGATGAACCCCTTCACCACCGAGATGTTTTCCAGCACATTTAGTCTGAGCAACAGCATTTTTAGCACTACCTACGCGACCGATCTTGCGCCAATTCAAGAACAGCAATATCAATCTCTTTGGCACACCATTATGGCTGTGTTCCTGATTGTGGTTATTTTAGCCCATATTTATATCGGTTCGGTTGGCATGGAGGGTGCTCTGAGTGCCATGACGACGGGGGATGTAGATACCAATTGGGCGCGGGAGCACCATTCGCTCTGGGTTGAGGAAGAAGACGCGAAGTCAGGAGCGCCTTCTGGTCACCCAGTGGCTGCTGCAACGTTGGTCGATGCTGCCGCATCTGTCACACAACACGTACCGGCAAATTCAGAATCCCCAGCGCCGAAAACACCTAATGTGAGGGGTGTTAAGTCATCACCAGCGAAGGCTGTGGCCAAACCGGTGAAACGAGCGACGAAGCCTAAGACGGTTGGGAAGGCGGCAAAACCAGCGGCCAAGACCACCACCAGGAAGAAATCTGGAACGCGAAAGACCCCTGCAGGTAAAAAAGCAGCCACAAAGGACGATCTGAAACTGATCAAAGGAATTGGCCCTCAGAACGAACAACGGCTTAATAAGATTGGCGTGAAAAGATTCGAGGACGTTGCTAAATGGACGAAGAATGAACAGGCGGACATCGGACAACGCCTGTCTTTTTCAGGTCGCATTGAACGCGAAGAGTGGGTCAAACAAGCGAAGGTATTGGTTAAGAAAGCAAATAAGGACTAACGGAAACAGGACACACCGTAGGTAATGTAATGGTACAGGTTTTCCATTTTTGGAGACTAAATTCCGTTGGCTTAATTCTGCTGGCGCTTATTACCCTGTTCTATGCATCACCCTCCTATGCCAACGGTCTGCCTGACAGGTTGGTGGGGCATGGTGGGCCAATCAAAGCAATATCTATTTCCGCGGATGGTAAGCGGGCGCTCACTGCCTCGTTTGATTATTCAATCATCTATTGGGATCTCGCTGGCCCGGAAGGCACCGTTCGCCATCGATTGATCGGCCATGACAGTGCGGTCAACGACGTGGCATTTATACCGGGCAAGGAGCAGGCAGTATCCGTCAGCGATGATGGGTCACTTGGGATTTGGGACTTGGCCAAGGGTAAGCTTATCGCCCGACTTCAGGCCGAAGTGTTTAAAGTACTCGATGTCGCGGTTTCGAATGACAGTCGTTTCGCAGCTGTCGCCCGTTGGGACGGGACGGCAAGAATTTATGATTTGGATCGGAAAGTTGAGATAGCCACGCTCAACGGCCACCGTGGAAATGTAAATTCTGTTACCTTTTCGGCTGATGTGACAAAGCTTTATTCTGCCGCCTATGACGGACAAATCATCGAGTGGGATATCGAAACCGGCCAGCTGTTGCGGCCGATTTATCGCCACGGATGGGGGATAAATACAATTGTCCGTATCGACGATGACCGCCTGATATTCGGGGCGATCAATGGTGTCACTGGAATTGTGAGTATCAGCAAAGCAGACAAGATTGCAGACCTCGCCCAGCGCGAACGACCAATTCAAACGGTGAAAGTCTCCAGAGATGGAAAATTTATCGGGTTTGGTGATGGAAGCGGCCAAATTGAAGTGTTTCAAGCACATGATCTAAAGAGCGTAGAAGCGTCTGGCGTTGCTTTTGGCCCAATTTGGGATTTCGATTTTGTAGCTGGAACTACGCAGGTCTTCCATGTTGGACTGGATGATTTTGCCATAAGATGGCAGGTGGCGCCCCGCAAATTGTCAAAAATTGAAAGCAAGTTTCCAAGGCGTTTTCAACTTGCCAAAAGTGATGATCCCGGTGAGCTGGAATTTCGACGCAAATGCAGCGTGTGCCATACGCTAACACCTGAAGGTGCTAACAGGGCGGGGCCGACGCTTCACGCGGTATTTGGCAGGGAAGCAGGCACGTTACCGGGTTATGTCTATTCCAAAGCCCTGTTGGACTCCGATATAATCTGGAATGAAGAAACGATTGGTCGCCTTTTTGACAAGGGACCAGATGTTGTAACGCCCGGTACCAAAATGCCGATACAAAGACTAAAAAGTGTTGGTCAGCGGGATGATCTCATTCGATATTTGAAGAAGGCCACTGCGCCGAAAAAATAGATTTAAAAAGGAAGAGTTATGAAGTCTGTACTGACAGGAATTTGCCTCATGGTTATAGTGAGTGGACTGGCATGGATTGTCATGGGCAGCCAGGCCACGACCTCCAGTGAGGCGTTTGTTTCCTCCAACAACTCTGTTCGGCTGGATAACTGAGTTTGCGGATCTTTTTTTGCATCGTCACCCTGTGGCTCGCTACTTGGAGTGCGCATGCGGACGGACCAATCCTGAGATCGCCAGATTGTCAAAATAAGATCGCTTGCGCGCGCAGCTCGGTTGTTAGCGTGTTACCCGTTCGGCCAGGAAACAGCCCACGCGGTAAAGAGCCTGAAGGTTCAGGCGTTATTGTCGGCGACGGCAGACTGATTGCCACCGCAGACCATGTGATCGGCGCAGCCCGAAAGGTTCTGGTACGCACTATTTCCGGTCAGGTTTACAATGCCGAGGTTGTCCTGCGAGATGCGCAAACCGATGTTGCTCTTTTGCGTATATCTGTGCCTTTAGACCCAATTGATTTCGCTAAAGATTCTCCCGTTGGTGGCAACGCCTGTGCGTTGGGGAACAGCTTTGGTCTTGATGTATCTGTAACATGCGGCACCATATCTGCGGTGCAAATGTCAGGTGTCGGGTTCAATCAAATTGAGGATTTTGTGCAGACAGATGCAGCCGTTAATCCAGGCATGTCAGGCGGCGCACTTATCAACCTAGAAGGTGAACTTGTTGGAATGTTGTCCGCTATTTTTACGAAGGAATCGGACTCGAATATTGGTGTGAATTTTGCCGTATCCGCCCCATTGCTCAGCCGTGTTGTCGAAGATTATTTGGATAATGGGGCGTTGGACAGGATCGCTTCTGGCATACTCGTCAGACCAGCGTTGAAATCCGGGGAGGTTGGGATCGCTGGCGCGTTGGTCGCTCGCGTCAAAGACGGCAGTGCTGAAGAGAGTTCAGGTATCATGCAGGGCGACATTATTTTATTTGCCGGGGATCGCCGGATTAAAAGAGCCGGTGCCTACGCTGCAGCGCTGGCACTTTTGAAAAAAGGGAGTAGTCTGGAGCTTGAAATTCTCCGCAGGGAGAAACGAGAAAAAATAACGGTCGCATTCGACCGATAATGCAGAATCTAAAGAGATACAGGGGATGACGATGAGTGAAGAATTTAACATGTCGATGCGCAAGTTTTTGAAACAAGTCGGTGTAACATCGCAGCAGGAAATTGAACGTATCGTTCGAGATGCGGACCTTTCTGGTAAATCTAATCTGTCGGTCAAGGTCGTGCTGACTGCCGAAGGTACTGATCTGAATCATGTGGTGGAAGGTGATATCAAGCTCGATTGAGCATCGCTTGTAATGCCCGAAGCCGCTCCGACATTTCCTCCGCTCTTGAATGGGCACAATGTCTCTTCAAAGGAACGTCCTTTGGATCGTGCGCGCGCGCGAGCAATGTCTGGAGAATGGGGTGCTGGGGATCTCGTCTGGTCGCAAGCGATCAACAGGCTGGATTTTGCCCTCGTTCTGGAACCGGAGGTAGACCGCGCGCGGTGCGCCGAGATGGTCTATGTCACCATGGTTGCCTTTGGAGATGCGGCAGGTGCGTTAATACCACCAGAAGTCGCCATCACCTACCAATGGCCCAACGTCATTCAAATGAATGACGGGCAGATTGGCCAGGTTGATCTCATCGTTAGTGACGAGGAAGTTGATGGTATACCGCTTTGGATGGTGTTGAACCTGGAAATTTTACTGACGCCGGATGTCGCGGATATGAATCCCGGCGAGAACTATCATCGTACTACAATGTGGGACGAAGGGTGTGGTGAAATCACCCGAACTGAAATACTCGAATCCACATCGCGCCATCTTGTGAATGTCATTCACACATGGTCGGAGGACGGCTTCAAGCCCGTGCATGAGTTGTGGCAAGGCCGACTAAGCAAGGAAGAAGCACTCGCGCGCAGTCTGGTCGACAGTAGATCGATACCTGATGGAGCGAGGTTCATCGGCGTTGATGAAATCGGTAATGGGTTGCTATCGTTCAAAGATCAAACCAAACCATACGCCGTCGTGGAAATTCTAAATGACCTGCGCAGGCAAGCGAAAATCGCTTCATGAAGTTTCTAAAAACTATCCGTTTCGACCCATCAGACACCCATGTATTCGACCGTGCGGCCGGGACGGACGAATGGGCGATACCCGGTGGTTTCGTATTTTCTGGTCTAGGGGAAGAGGAAATCACGGGGAAACTGAAACAAGCGTTTAGCAACGGTTTTCTGTCACTGGATAGTTATGGGTTTTCCACTTTTGTCTCGGTCGCGGAGATTGATGAAAAGAGTATTTTGGCGTTGGAGGATAACCTTGCCAAACATTTCACTGAGTATTTCAATGCCCGATCGTTGGACGATGCGAAATCAGTTGCTAAGGCTGAACTTCAGTTCGTTCTTGAGTTATGTGCGGATGTGACCATCAATTCGATATTCACCCTGCGGCGATTTTTCGATGAGAGTGGTGAAATCAAAGAAGAGTTCCGCATCGTTGATGCACCCGGCGCCAAACCCCATGCACGGGTTTGGGAAATCGTAGAGGACTAAGAAATGGATTTTTGGAAGTCCGCTGGCATGCATCTTTTAGAACGCAACACCAATGGTTGGTTGAGCGTCACGGATGATTACTTGCGCGCATATTTTACGCGACCGGAAATTCATCCAATTGACGAGTCCTGCCCTGCGGAACATGCAATATTCGAAAAGCTGATGGCAGACCCAATCGTCGCGATTGATGATTCAGAGATCAAAGCGATTGTAGATCAGGATGCCGCGGATAATTATCGTGTGATCCTGCGGTTCCGTGATTATTTGATAAAATATGGAACTTTAGAGGCGTCATATGCAGCCTTGTTCGGCAGTGAGACGATTTCTATTCCACCCGTATTTATCGACCAGATGGTCCATTTGATCCTGCACAATATCCTTAAGGGCGTTGAAGACCCAATGCGATTGCGCGCCGCCGAATTGTTTTTTCGTGAACAGGTAGTCACCCATGGTGATGAGCAACTCATGCTCGCAGATCATGAAATAGTTGAGATGCAAAGCCAGAGCGGATTTGGCGGAATTGGGCAATTGTTGGCCGAGTCGGGCACGCCCATGCGTGAGATAGCACTGGACGTGATGACCGAGCAGAACAAATCCAATTATTGGAACCGTTCTGACAATTTTGATATGGCCGTAGACTTCCGCTTCACTCAACCTGCGCCTGACGCGCTTGGACGCGTGATGGAAGCCTGGGTCAGCCATTTTCTACAAATCAAAACACGTATCCAGGCCGTGAAATCAATTCGGGATGAAGCCTGGTCCTGGCATGTGGGGTGTGATCTGGAATCGACGCGCATTCTCAATGCGCTTTATCAAGATGAACCTGTTTCCGAAGACGAGATTTTCAATATCCTGGCGCTTTACAAAATGGAATTTTTGAATCCAGATGATGTGATGGACTCAGTGCAGGGAAAGCCGGTATATTTAGGTGTAGCCATGAACGATGAAAAACGGTTGGTCTTTAAACCTCAAAATTTGCTGACCAATCTACCAATTAGACATGCATAATATTGCTTATTGAAACTGAGGAGCGGGAGACAACAATGGTTGAACAGACAGGTAGTTTCATCGATACAGGCATGGCCCGGTTGTTGGCCCTTTTGCTTGCGGTCGCACTCGCATTTCTGCTTTGGTTCAACTGGTCAGACGACTTTGAAAAACTCTTTGCTGACAATATTGGTGCCGCAGTTCCTGAAACAACAACGGCAGAACCGGCAAAACCCGCCAATGCGGCGTTAGCTCAATGTCTTGCCCAGAGAGTTGGAGATGTTGAACGGATGAAGGAAGAAGGTATTTTGTCGGATGCGCAATATGGAGCTTTTCGCGCACGGGCGGAAGGCCTGTGCCGCGCACAAAATCCGGGCGGCTAATCATCCATCAGGAAATCTTCTGCGGTTCGATTACCGCGTTCAGCTTCGATATAGTCTTCTGTGGTTCGAACACGCGGCCGGGTGCCGCTGGAGAATGGGTCTTCTGAACTGTTCGCCTGCGCTTCAACGCGGCAATTCTCACACATCTGGATAAGCTTGGCCCGCTCACCGTCTGCAAACATAGAGTGTTTTCCAGCCAACTGTCCGGATATGCGTTCAATGGTCGACTTCGTGGCAAAAGGTGTTTCGCACACGATGCAGCAGAACGGTTCCTCCTCATAAAGCGTCACAGGCTGCATCGCCGCCGGTGTAAAATTCAGCTGCGGAATTAGGGTAAGAGCGCTTTCAGGGCACGTTGTGGTGCACAATCCGCATTGTACGCAGGCGCTTTCTACAAAACGCAAGGTGGGTTCGCCGGGCGTTTCGATGATTGCATTTGCTGGACAGGCAGACGTGCAGGCCATGCAAAGTGTGCAAGCTGATTGGTCGATGTCTACGCGGCCGTAAGGCGCCGCTGCCGGAAGTGTGATGACATCAGGTTTTTCGGGAGACAGGGCATGGAGTTTGCCAAAAGCTAATCTTGCGATGTCACGTTTTGAGCCTATTGGGGCAAAAGGACTTGCGGCAAGGAAAGACTTTTTTGAAAGCTCCCAGATAGAAGCCTCGACGATATCAGGATCGGCCTCAGTTATAATAGTGCACCGTGGACTTTCATTAAGTTCTAGTCCCGATAATATGGCATCGGTAAGTGCAGTTTCGGTTTCAAGCCCGGATAATTCGTCTTTATCCGCAGGGTTGCACAGGAATACGATCCGCTGCGCACCGCTGGCCATCAGAGCAGCCATTTCGACGTGTCCCATCATGGTGACAGAATGGAATGCAAAGGGAATGACGTTGGCTGGTAGTCCACGCCCATAACGCGCCATCGCGGATATCAAGTCCGCACCGAAAGGTTCATTGTGGGCCAGCAATATAGCGTTCTCACCGCCCGCATCATAATAGGATTTGAGCAATAGCCGCCCATGTTCGACAATGCTGGTGCGAGGCGGATATTGATAGGTAATGGAGCCGGTCGGACATACGGCATGGCAGGAGCCGCAGCCGCCGCAAATACCGCTGTCTATGGCGATAATGTCTCCGGCATCGCTGATAGCACCGGCGGGACAAACGTCAAGGCATTTGGAGCAACCCGTTTGCTGCGAGCGCGAATGGGCGCAAGTTCCGGCGTCATAATCGACATAAATCGGCTTTTCGAATTCTCCAGCCATATCGGAAAGGTCAATGACCGCACGTAAAACAGAAGCCGGGTCACCAGCGTCTACTTTATTATAGCCGTCTCTATGGGTATGCCCGGCAAATAGGGGCGCATTATCGGATAGGTCTAAAATGATGCTACATTGCGATTTCGCCCCGTCGCGTGCCATTGCGAAATCCAATCCGGCACGAGCCGATGGCATGATCGGGGAATAATTGTTGACCGTGAGCTGAAAACTTCCAAATGAACCTTCAGCCTTTTCAATGTCACCCCGATAGATTGGTACGTCCGAGATTCGCGGGAGAACCAAATCATCATCCGCACTTAACAAGAGCGTCACTGACAGTTTTTGTGATAACAATTGGGCTGCTTCCAGCGCCTGTTGACCTGCCCCGTAAACAAGGCACATCCCGTCAGATTGTATCGACTTAAGCCGCGCTGGTTTCGCCTCATACTGTGAAGCATGCAAAAGCGCCGATATTTTGGGAGTCGCATCCTCACCCTCAGCAGACCAACCTGCCTGTTCACGAATGTTGACGAAAGTCACCCCGTGGTTGTCACTTTCTTCCGCAATTTCCACAAAAAGCGGCGCTTCCTGCGTACAAGCAACGACGAGTGGCTGTTCGCTATCCAACGCATTTTCAAAATGAGATAACTGCGTGCGGCACAAGTTGTTGTGAATTGTGCCAACATCAAAACCAAGAGCTTTTGACAGCTTACCGGTATCCAGCACCATGCTGTTTTCACAGTTACAAACCAAACAGGTCTTGTCATTTAGTGCCATTTACTTTGTGTCCCGAACGGTTTCCTAGCTCATCTTATACGCTCTGCAGCATCCGTCCATTGGAATAAAGTCCCTTGGATTCCAAAGGGTTTGCTATAGGCTTTATGTTGGAGAATCTTTATGACCAAGCCAGAACGAAGCATCGACAAAAGCGAAGTCAGTATCCCGCTTGGCATCGTGGTTGAAAGACGAGAATCTGCTCACCCGTGGGCGGATTGCGTTTGGATGCCTGTTTCGGTGTTCATGAACGCGGATACGGATGTTAAATGGCAAGAGATGATGAAATCGCCCGGTTGTGTCCGTTATCATGCAGGTACGCTCTTGCTCACACTTCACCGTAAAGAGACGGAGGCGCTTCGCTCCAATTTAATGCTTCCAATTCCTGAACTTTACATCGTGTTACAGGAAGACGAGAACCCACATGCGGAATTTCCTTATGTTGCTCATGCGGTGACAGCATCCGAATATGACGCGCAGGATATGATGGATGCAGGCGATGATATTGTTGAGAAAGTTGCTATGCCGGAGGCTGTTGCGGTTTTCATCCAGGCTTTTGTGGAAGAACATCATGTTGAAGAGGAGTTCATCAAACGCAAGCGTGATAGGTTGAAACTTGAAGACCAGAAATTCGGAAAAGCCCCAATTTTCTCAAATGTAACCAAACATTAGCGCAGAATAAGGCCGCCTTAATGGACGATGATACCGGAAATGAGAAAAGACTATCGCGCTGGTCACAACGCAAACTGGCCGTTGCCCGTGAAGACGCCCTTGAGAAGGAAGTTGAGGCCGTTGAAATAACAAGCCCTGAGGAACAGTCTGAAGAAGAAGCTAGGCTACAAGCCGAACTTCAAGCCAATCGTGAAGCAGCAGAAGCTGTCGACCTGGAAACCATGGATGAGGAAAGCGATTTTTCGGTGTTCATGAAGGCGGGTGTTCCGGATATGCTGAAAAAACAGGCCATGGCCAGCCTGTGGCGAACAAGTCCGGTCTTCGCCAATGTTGACGGGTTGGTTGACTATGATGACGATTTTGCAAGCCCCGACCTGATCATGAAGACCTTCAAATCTGCCTATCAGGCGGGCAAAGGATATCTCGATCTTTTCAAAGAGGACGAAGAACCTGACAATGAAGATGCCGCGGATACCGCAGAGGAGAAACAGCTAGCTTCGGAAAGCGAAGTTGAAGAGGAGTCAGAAAACAGCGGTGAAGACACCCAGGAAATTGAAGAGAAAACGGACGATTTACTCGTTTTAGAGAACGAAGCGTCGAATGATCCAATCGAGGAACCTGTGCCAATGGAAGAAGAGCCGATGCCCAAGGTTTCACTCCGCAAGCGTCTGGAACTGGAACGAGAGACCTAAATACTAGGGTCAGCCAAATGGTTGCGTAACATCTCCTGATAGGACTTTAGCATCTCCGTAACGTATGGCTCATGCTCATCAATCTCCAACACATTCTTTGCCACATGGGCATTGTAACGCGCAGCAGCGTAGAGAAGTGCCATGTGAAGTTCTGTTGCATTCACGGTCTGGTTTTCACGGTTTGCAACGTCGATAAATTTATCAGCTATCTCCATAAATCGCCGGTCCGTCATCTCTCCGCGGGCTTCAGCAGCACGGCGCTCTTTTCGGTTGGTCTTGGTAAAATCATCCATCAAAATTATCCGACTAATTGGGTGTTGCGTTTGGTATGAAAAGTGTCTCATCGGAAATTTTGTAAGCACCGATCATGGTTTGAGCTTTCTTACCTACCAACCAGTTTTCCAGCGCTTTCGCCATTTCGTTATGTACGTGAGGGTGTTTGGCGGGGTTCACCGGTAGATAAGCGTATTGATTGAACAGCACCGGGTCACCAGAAAACAGCAATTTCAAATCACCTTTGTTTTTAAACTTCAACCAACTTGCCCGGTCCGACATTATATAAGCGTTCATGCCGCTGGCCGTGTTTAAAGCAGCACCCATGCCGGAACCGACGGCACGATACCAGTTTGGCTCAAACGCGTTTGAGTCCAACCCGGCCAGTTTCCAAAGTGCCAATTCCTTGCGGTGTGTGCCGCTATCATCCCCCCGGCTGACAAATATAGGTTTGGATGCAGAAATTGCGCTGAACGCGGCATTTACAGAAGTTACGGCAGCAACTTTGGCCGAGTCTGAAGATGGGCCAATAATCACAAAATCATTGTACATTATTTCCCGGCGGTGGGTGCCATATCCTTCCTCTACGAATAGCTCTTCTGCTTTCTTTGAATGGACCAATATTGCGTCCACATCACCCGCACGGCCTAGCTTTAAAGCTTGGCCCGTTCCCACAACAATCAAGCGAGCATCAATATCGAGGTCTTGTTTTATCTGTGGGAGTAAAACGTCTGAGAGGCCGGAGTTGTGAAACGACGTTGTAACCGCAACGCGCATTTCGGCTGCATATACCCAGCCGGGAACAGCCATTAACATAAGCGGCAGCAGAAACCGCACCATCGAGATCATTCCACGATATCTCCGTTCAAATACGCGCGCGCCGCACTGCTTTGTGTAGCACCAAAAAACTCTTCCGCTGGAGAATGTTCGCACAATTCTCCCCTGTTGATGAATACGACATCTGTAGCAAGCCGTTTTGCCTGGCCTATGTCATGGGTGGTCATAATAATGCGCGTTCCGCCATTAAAAGCCTTCTGTAAAATACCCTCAATCTCACGCGTTGATTTGCCATCAAGATTTGTCGTTGGTTCGTCCAGGAATACCAATTCGGGCTGATTTATGAGTGCGCGGGCAATAGCCAGTTTTTGGCGTTCACCGCCCGAGAGATTGGTCGCTTCAATGCTTTTAACGTGTGCCAGCCCTACATTATCAGCCCAATCAGCGGCCTTGCTGCTGGAAGTTGCTCTACTAACACCATGTGCGATTTGAGGGTAAGCGATATTATCGATCACGGATCGTCGCATCATAACAGGTGTTTGAAAAACAAAAGCCTGTTGCGGACGCGCTTCCCGTTCGCTGGAACTCCATTTTACGCTGCCGCCCCGTGGACGTTCTAAGCCATGCATAAGACGCAGCAATGTAGTTTTTCCCGAACCGTTGGGGCCCATAACAATTGTAAATCCGACAGGCGCGAAATTCAGGGAAATATCTTTGAGAATGGTCTTATCTCGTTTTCGAACCGTCACATTTTCCAGCACTAGTGGAAGAATGGTTGTCATCACCATTGTCCCCCACGTTCGGTTTTGGAAAGCACATGGATAGCCATATTTACTGCAATTGCGAGGCCGATCAAAATAAAACCAAGACCAAGCGCCAGAGCAAAATCCCCTTTTCCGGTTTCAAGCGCAATCGCAGTAGTCAGCACCCGGGTGACATGATCAATATTCCCACCAACAATCATGATGGCGCCCACCTCACCAATTGCCCGCCCAAAACCGGCCAGTGATGCAGTTAACAATGACCGGCGGGCATCCCATATCAACGTCTTCATACGTTGCTTTTTGCTGGTGGTTAATGAAATCAGAAGATCATGATATTCGGCCCACAGGTCCCGAATTGCCTGATGGGCAATGGAGGCAATTAGGGGGGTGATAATGATCACCTGAGCAATAATCATCGCAGTTGGCGTGAACAACAGTCCAAAGACACCAAATGGCCCGGACCGCGAAAATAGAATGTAGACAATCAAGCCAACGACGACCGGCGGAAGGCCCATCAACGCGTTTAGAAGGGCGATCGTTGCCCTGCGAAATCGAAACCGATTTACTGCAAGCCAAGCACCCAGAGGCAGCCCAATTAGCGACGCCACAATAACAGCTGATAACGTCACATACAGCGATAGCAACACGATTTCAAACAGGTCACGATCCAGGCTATAAACAAGACGGAACGCCTGTAGAATGCCCTCCCAGACATCAATCATAGATTGTCCAACCCCAACATTAATCGTTCTTCTTTAACGTTCTGGCATAGGCAACCAACGCATCAATATCCGAGTACACCAATTCCACCGGCACGACCAGCACAGGTTTATCGGGATCAATGGCCTCACCCTTGAACTGCACGATTGATGGGTGCGGAAGCCGTGTGTGAAAACTCAAGAAACGTTCTTCCCAATCCGATAAATGGTTGACGAGCAGCGGAAATGAAGGGGTCGATGAAATACCGGCGAACAGATCAGAATCATTAACGACATGGCACCGTGCGCAGTGTTTCTCTGCAAGACCACGACCTGTATCTTGCAATTGTGACGATTCTTGAGCCTGGCCAATATTGTTGGCAAACTCGAGCCCAAGGAGCACCAAAACTGAATATCTAAATGACGATAACTTCATACGGGCAACCGTGCCAGAAATTTTATCTATCTCAAAATCATAGATGGACTTGTCCCGTATTAATTCCGCATCCTGTTCTCGTTTAACTCGTTTTTCGTTCAAATTTGATGGGCGACATTCCTCCTATTGCTGAGTGTCTTCTGCGGCTGTTGTAAAAGCCGTTGATGTATTGGAACAGGGCGTCGGTTGCTTGCTGTCGTGTTTGCCATGTGCCGCGCCAGATGAGTTCGGCTTTGAGTGTTTTGAAGAACGTCTCGACCACGGCGTTGTCCCAGCAATTGCCTTTTCGGCTCATGGACACTTTAAACTTCAGTTCACGCATTCGTTTTTGATAATCATGAGAGCAGTATTGACTGCCACGGTCCGTATGATGAATGCAGCCCGGCGGTGGGTTTCGAAGGGCCAAAGCCCGGTTGAGAGCCTGCAATGCCAAGTCTTTCTTCAACCGGTTGCTGACAGCCCAACCCACCACACGGCGTGAATGTAGATCGATCATCACTGCCAGATACAGCCAGCCCTCACGGGTCCAGATGTAGCTGATGTCACCTGCCCATTTCTGGTTGGGTTTATCCGCTTGGAAGTTCCGCCCCAGCAAGTTAGGCGCAATGTTGAAGCGGTGATTGCTATCGGTCGTAGCTTTGTATTTGCGTGTTCTGACCACTCGAATGCCGTTGTCGCGCATCAGGCGGCCAACACGGCGGTGACCAATAGCAAGGCCGGCTTCCTTCAACTCCTGCGTCATTCTCGGGCGACCATAACTGCCAAGGCTCAAGTGATGCTGTTCACGGATGTGCGCCAGAACCACCATGTCATCGCGCTGCCGTTGACTAACAGGGCGGTTGTGCCAGGCACGATAACCACGCGATGTAACATTCAGAATATGGCAAAGCCGATCCACCGGAACGTGTTTCCTGTGTTCTTCGACAAACGCAAATCTCACTTGCTTTGACCCGCGAAGAACACTGTTGCCTTCTTTAATATCTCCCTCTCCTCCGTGAGGAGACGAACCTCTCTGCGAAGCCGCTCATTCTCTTTGGCCAGATCAATATCAACCGATGGTGGAAGGTCATCAGGCCGGGATTGTTGTATCCATTTCGATAACGTCGAAAAGCCGACCCCCAAATCTGATGCCACTTGTTTCCGGGTAAGTCCGCTGGTCAGCGCAATACGCACCGCTTCACGCTTGAATTCGTCTGTGTGGCCTCGTGCCATAATAGTTCTCCTTGATGGGATTAATCCAATTCAAGGACACGGAACTAAACCGTGACAAGTCCAGTATCGCGAATAATCATCAAGGATCGTACTGAGATAGAACCAACCCCAGCCAATGACCTTCAGATAGGTGAAGTCTGTTTGCCACAGCTGGTTGATGGCTGTGGTCTTGTCGCGGAACTCACTGGCAGCTTTCATGACGATAAATGCCGGGCTGGTGATCAGGTCCAGGGCCTTGAGCAGTCGGTACACTGAGCTTTCCGATACAAAATAGGCCTTCGTGTCTGTGAATGTCACAGCCAGTTCACGAGGAGACAGTTCCGGTTGATCAAGGGCCAGATCAATGATCTGTGCCCGTATATTTTCTGGCACGCGGTTCCAGGCTCTGTTGGGACCAGAACGTTTGTCTTCCAATCCTGTCTCACCCAATCGCTGATACAAATCATACCAGCGATAAAAAGTTGGCCGTGAGACGCCAAGCTTATCAAGTGTCACCTTGGCTGGCAGATGTGATTGTTCAACAATTCGGATGATTTCCAGTTTCTCAGATGCTGGGTATCTCATTCGATATCCTCCCCATCCGCGATCATGCTTTTTTTAAGAAGACGGTTTTCCAGCGTGAGATCTGCCACGCATTCCTTCAGATCACGGGCTTCACGGCGCAGACCTTTGACCTCATCGGTGGAAGCCTCACGCACTATATCGCCTGACAGACGCTTTTTACCGGCCTCCATAAACTCCTTCGACCATTTGTAGTACATGCTTTCAGCAAGACCTTCACGGCGGCACAGTTCAGCTATGCTGTCTTCACCGCGCAAGCCATCAAGCACAATGCGGATCTTTTCCTCCGCACTATACTGACGGCGGGTCTTGCGTTTGATGGTTCGGATCAATTTCTCTGAACCTGATCCTTGGGTTCCTGATTTATGTCTCATCTTCGCTCCATAAGGGCTACGATGAACCAAAATCATCTCTTAAGAAAAATCAAACCTCTGTCTCATGAATGCTGACGGGGAACAATTGCAGCGCAAGAGAGCAGAGCAACGGCGGATTTGCTAAATAAGGCCATAAATTTACCCTTCTCTTAACGTTTGATTTCGATTGTTCGTTCGATGCTTAAATCGTAGGGTCTTCCGCGTTTCCGCCAAGCGTCTTCAATGGCAATCTGAACTGCCTTTAATCGCTTCCTAGCGATTTTCCTTTCTTCTGGTGATGCGTGATATGTGAGGGCCAACGAGCCCGGGTTTTCCTCAAGTGCTTGGATAATTTGTTTGATGCCATCGGCATATTTTTGGGAAAGACGGGTGCTGTTTGGCCGAAATACTCCCGAGGAAATTGCCAGAGCCACTTCCGCCATGCGTTGGACCGTAAAATTTACTTTTGTGATTTTCCCCCGCGTTAACCGGACCATCTGTGGATTGCGGCTGACCAATTTGTAGCCGCGTGGGATCGTTCGCTCGTCGATCTTGACAACGAAATTTGATCCGATCTTCGCATTTGGCTCGATGGGGCAGGGCAGGTGATAACGGCCGTGTTTGCCAGTTTTAATCAAGGTCCCTTTTACTGTCGCAAGGCGAACCCCTTTCAGTCCTGGTTCGTTTCTATCGACACGACCGTCTCCGTTCCGGTCTTCGAAAACCCGACCGATTATTGTGGCGCAGTAGAAATCGGGATCGCCTTCGTTACTGACTGTGGCAGTTGCAGTGTTAGACACTTGTGCAAGGGTTAGCGGATTGAAAGCAAACGCCTGGTTTGTATGATCGCCAATGGTTACCCGGCTGCCTGCAACCGCAATGAGAGTGACTGTCACCTGGCCGTTCGCAGGTATTGTGACACCGTTCCAGCTCAATCGGTTACCGATGACCTGCGGCTCAATCGAGAGGCCGTCAATTGCCCCTGAGCCGAATTTATACGAAAAACCTTCCGGTAGTATATCGATAATGGAGAGGTTTGGACGATTTGCGGCATCGCCGTTGAGTATTGTTATCGTGTAGGGAACCAACTCGCCTACAGACACCAGTCTGCGGGCTGCGGTTTTATTCTCGACAAGATCAAGCCTTGTCGAGAGCCCAACTGGGATATGATTGTTTACAACGTTTGGATCACCCGCTTCCAGCAGGAATGAAATATAATATGTTGTTGGGTCACCGAGTTGTGGGGCAGTCGCGTTGGTAACCACGGCAAATGGAGATGGAGTTCCGGTTGGATCGAGAGGCGCAGGTTCAGGTGAAATCGCGTTTGAGGGTGTAATTGGCGCACCACCGTTGGACAAAGATATTCGATATTCTGTTTCCACAGCCGGACAAGCAGGTGAGGCGTTAGGCACAATATCGAAACGGTAGCGACCATCAGCTGCAGTTGTCTGATTTTGCTGGCTTGGATCGACGAAACAGATTGTTGGAAGAGGAATCCCTGCCGCGCTGGTCAAATTCAGGTTTATACCTGAGACCGGAAGGCGGGTGAGCACATCATAAACGACGCCGGATGGATCAATGGGTAAGTTTTGATCGATAACCGTTGTTCCCGCTGGTAAGGCGATATTCTCAAGCTTGCTCCACACAACGCCGGTGTTGGGATGGATGAAAACCACATCATAATCGGGCCTTGGAAATATATTTTCGATGACATATCTACCGTTCTCGTCGGTAGCTGTTGCGGCGATCGTTTCACCATTACGTTGAAGTTCTACAACCCAGTGGGTCAGGAGTGGTTCGCCTGGATCCCGGATGCGATCGTGGTCGAAGTCTTCAAACACGATGCCGGTTATGTTGGCTAACGGGGGTTCAACAGTTAACGTGATAATTCCGGGCGCGCACGCTCCATTGGTCGTGCAGGCAAGATACGTAAAGATTTCTGTTCCGGTAAAACCCTCGTTCGGTACATATGAAATTGTACCATTGAGATTTAATGTTGCTGTTCCGTTGCCAGGCTGCGTGATTGATTGAACTGTGAGTGTGCCGCCATCCAGATCAACGTCATTGTCTAATACGGAAACGACAATTGGTGTGTCATTGGGGGTAGATACGGGATCGTCATTTACTTCTGGTATCGATGGTTTAACGGACAGTCCAACTGTAGCTGTGTCCGTTAGTCCTGCGTCGTTCACAACCGTGTATGAAAAAGAGTCCGGGCCGATGAAATCTGTGTTTGGTGTGTAGATAATAGTACCAGCGGGTGTAATCACCGCCGTGCCATTGGTCGGTTGACCAATAGATTGAATTTGGAGTGGCTGTTCACCCGGTTCAACATCATTCAGCAATACAGTGATAGTGACCGGTGTATTCGGGGCTGTGGAAGCAAGGTCTGCCACGGCAGTAGGTGCAATACCGTTTACATTCACCGTAACAGTAGCTGTTGCCGAAAGACCGTGTTGGTCACCCGCAGTATATGTGAATTCAACCGGACCGATAAATCCTGCCGTTGGCTCAAATACCACGGTGCCGACCGGAGAAAACGTAACCACGCCCCCTGTTGTAGGTTGGGTGATTGAGTTTATCAGTAAAGGTGTCCCGTCTGGATCACTATCGTTGACCAGAACAGGAATGGCGACCGCGATTCCTGGTGGCGCCGAAATGCTGTCGTTTGCAACAATCGGAGTTCGGTTGAGCATCGTTACGGTGCCCGAAACCGGGGCGGTGCTGCCGTCGTTTAACAGTTCATCCACGTAAGTAATAAGGATGTATTCGGCGGGATTTGTCGCAAGAATGCCATTGGACTGGGTGTTCTCGAACGATGTCAACGCGGTTGAAACCGTACCCGTGAATGTGCCGGTATTTTGCGGGACCTCGATTAACGTGATTGTTTCAATGTCGTTGCTTGATGGGCTCGTGATCGTGACTTCAATTGAGCCTTCACCTACTAAGTCAGCGTCCATAACAGTGATTGGAACCGGCTCGCCGATCAGGGCGGATGTACCCGTTATCAGTCCAGTCGTACCACCGGTAATTTGGGTGGAATTAGTGACGGAGACAAGTTCCCCGGTCGAGCCAAACGGATCAGTATAGGATACTTCAACCGTATCATTGGCCTGAACTGTCAGCGAGCCGTTCGTTGGAGGGCCATCAGTAACCGCGCCAAAGTTTGTCGGGAGGTTGGCTGTAAATATCTCCGGATCATCCGGGTCAGCAGTCAATACTACGGGTTCAATTTCACCATTTATCAGATTAGTTATGGTTGCTGATATCGATTCCTGGCCGATGAGGTCGAGATCAATCACCATGATTGCCAGCGGTTGATTTGGCGTTGTGCCAACAATGTTGGCTACTGCATTTGCCCCACCCGATATTCCGGTTTCTGCGCTGATGCTTGAAGCTGACCCGTCAGGTATCAATGAATCCTGGTAGGTAATTATTACCGTGTCGGCGGTCGTGACATTGATACTGCGGTTCGATGGATCACCGTCTGGGGTCGAGCCTGGCGCGGAAGAGAGCGCGCCTGTGAAAATTCCAGGTTCAGATTCTGATAAAGTTACAATTTCGACTTCACCGGAATTCGATGTTGTTACATTGACGTCCAGCGAGCCGCTGCCCGTAACATCCGGGTCGGTGACAACCACCTGTATGGGTGCACCGATCGTTGTTGTTACGATTTCTGGGGCGCCAGACGTGCCTCCAGCGGGTGCCGCGGATGCGGAAACGAGCTGCTCGGACCCGTCGATTGCAAGTGCATCAATATAGGTCAAAACGAGTGATTGCCCCGCAACGACGTTTACGGTTCCGTTTGTATTTGATCCGTCCGAGACGGTTCCGAATGTTGTGTTGATTGAACCCTGGAACACTCCCGGTGTTGTTTCGTTTATTGTTACGGTTTCTACTTCGCCGGTTGCGGGGTTGCTGACATTTACGGATATTGCACCAGTCCCGGTTATGTCACTGTCGCTTACGGTTAATGTGATTGGCTGGTTTACCGTTGTTGCGGAGATTGCTGGTACGCCGGTTGCGCCACCGGTAATGGTGGTGGCTGCCGTTTGAGGCCCGCCTGACCCGTCCGCCTGCAGGGCATCGGTGTAGGTGATGGTGAAGATGTCACCATTGGCGGCATTGATGGAGCCATTGGTTGTATCCCCGTCAGATGCGGTGCCAAAGGCTGTTTGCAGGGTGGCGGAGAATATGCCTGGTGTTGCCTCGGTTAATGTCACGGTCTCAGAACCGCCGGTGGTGCCATTGCTGACGTCGACCGTAATGGAGGCTGCACCGGTGATATCGGGGTCTGATACCTGGAGGGATAATACTGCGCCAACCGTTGTTGCGGAGATTGTCGGTATACCGGTTATGCCACCGGTGATGGTGGCGATTGCCGTTTGAGGCCCGCTTGACCCGTCCGCCTGCAGGGTGTCGGTGTAGGTGATGGTGAAGATGTCACCATTGGCGCCGTTGATGGAGCCATTGGTTGTATCCCCGTCAGATGCGGTGCCAAAGGCTGTTTGCAGGGTGGCGGAGAATATACCCGGTGTTGCCTCGGTTAATGTCACGGTCTCAGAGCCGCCGGTGGTGCCATTGCTGAAGTCGACCGTAATGGAGGCTGCACCGGTGATATCGGGGTCTGATACCTGGAGGGATAATACTGCGCCAACCGTTGTTGCGGAGATTGTCGGTATGCCGGTTGCGCCACCGGTAATGGTGGTGGTTGCCGTTTGAGGCCCGCTTGACCCGTCCGCCTGCAGGGCATCGGTGTAGGTGATGGTGAAGATGTCACCATTGGCGCCGTTGATGGAGCCATTGGTTGTATCCCCGTCAGATGCGGTGCCAAAGGCTGTTTGCAGGGTGGTGGAGAATGTGCCGGGGGTGGTTGTGTCTTCGGCCAGGGTGACGGTTTCCACCCCGCTGGTTGTTGCGTTTGCAACGGCAACCACCAATGTGCCTGCACCGATCAGATCGGTATCGGTTACACCGAGACCAAGCGGCTGGTTTATGGCGGTTGCGGTGATGAGGGGAATGCCGGTTACGCCACCGGAAATGACAGCGTTGGCAATGACTGTTCCAGATGACCCATCCGCCTGGAGGATGTCGGTGTAGGTGGTTGTGAAGGTGTCACCATTGGCGGCATTGATGGAGCCGTTGGAACCGCTTCCATCTGTTGTTGTGCCAAAGGTTGTGGGCAGGGGTGCGGCAAACACACCGGGGGTTGTTTCGGTGAGTGTGACGGTTTCCGTCTCACCGGTTGCGGCGTTATCCACGATGACCACGATTGTACCGGCGCCGGTCAAGTCAGCGTCTGAGATCTGAAGGGCAAGATCACTTCCAACCGTAGTAGCAGTAATGACCGGTGTACCGGTTGCACCGCCGCCGATGGACGCGGACGCGGTCTCGACGCCGGTGGACCCATCGTCCCGCAGGGTATCGGAATAGCTGATGGTGAAGGTATCGCCGTTGGCGGCATTGATGGAGCCGTTTGACCCGGAGCCGTCCGGTGTTGTGCCAAACACGGTAGGTAAAGACGCCTGAAAGATACCGGTCGCGGGACCCGTCTCCAGCAACGACACAGTCTCAACTCCACCAGTTGAACCATTCAATACATCAACAAACAATGTCGCTGAACCAGCCAGATCAAGATCAGAAACCTGCAAAGGAAGCAACGCTCCAACCAAAGTCGCTGAAATCGTGGGTGTACCGGTGTTGCCTCCGGATATTAATGCGGTGTTGGTGATTGTGGGAGGAGAACCAAGCGGCCTTGCAAGATCGTCATAGGAGACCTGGAAAACATCATTGTGGTCCGCGTTAAAGATACCATCAGATGTGTTCAGGCTTGCGGTTGTTCCAAATTGTGTTGCAACAGTTCCCGTAAACGTTCCGGGGTTGCCGGAGACTTCTGATAGAAGTGCAACTTCCGTTTCGCCCGTATCCATATTTGCTATAGTGACGGTTGCAGAACCCTGGCCGCTTCGGTCACCATCTGTCACGGTTACACCAACAGCTTGCCCAACTGTCGTTGCATTGATGGATACAAATGCCGGTGTGCCTTCTCTTACCGAATCCGTGTCAGAAACGGTGATTGCTGTTCCGTCAGCGCGTAGTGCGTCAGCATAGTCAATACGGATCACGTCCAGAGGTTGGACATTCATGATACCAGCTGTGGGATTAGCACCAATCGCGTCGATTGTTGGAAGGTCGAAAGTAAACTGGCCGATTCCAGTTTCGGCCAACGTTACAACTTCACTCTCACCGGTGGTCTGATTAATCACTGTTACATCAAGTGTGCCGGTACCCGTCAGATCGAGATCAGCAACGGTAAGTTGGGCGGGTTGACCAGCTGTTGACATGACAACTTGAGGTATGCCGTCAGTGCCACCAATAACATCGGTATCTTTGACCGACTGAAAAATTCCGTTAGCATTGATTAGATCATCGTAAAGGGCTGTTACGTCATCGCCTGCAAGAACATTAATTGATCCGTTACTGCCAGAACCGTCTGAAGCAGCATCGACAGCCGATGACAGGGCACCGGTGAAATTTCCGGGCTGGATCGAGCTTTCAATTAACGTGACCGTTTCGCTCTCGCCTGAACGTGGATTGGAAACGACAACAGATACCGTTCCCGCACCAATCAGATCCTGATCACCAACTAAAAGTTGAATATCGTCACCGGCAGTGGATGCATTAATTTCCACAAGACCGGTAAAGCTGCCTCCAGCCGGTCCATCTGATGTTGATACGATGGAAGCTGCGGTTGCCGATACTTCCGGCCCGTATACGAATGTGTCAATATATTTTTGATCACCGAAGGCGCTGCCGGTAAAATCGCCCCACGTGTGATACCCGGCTGTTGTGCCAGACAGGCCGCCGTCAGGAAGATTGATTGGAATTGGTTCATTTGCTGTGAGGTCGGAACCGGTGATAGTGCGGTCGTCCCAAAAAAACTCTGGTCGGAATCGTCCCGCCGCCCGCTGTTGCCTCAAATACTGTCAGTCCATGGCCGTTCGCTGGATTTGATGCATTGACCGAGCCACCGGAAGTTTCGATGTCTTCCCCGACAAAATGAAATTCGCCCAACCGGACGCTCAGTTTAGCGGTGTAGTTCCCTGGAGGAACTGTGACCCCCGTAACGTCTGTACCGTTCCAGCGAACTGAGTTTTGACCAATTACAGTGCCACCAATTAGCCATACATCGCCTTCATCGCCGAACGTTCCGTCCTGGTCTACGTCAATCGCGATTGCAAACGTGCCTTCGTCTGTATCTGTGGTGAATATGAAGTCGCCTGAATCTTGAACTCCAACGGTCACACCAGGTGAGAATGCGATATCGCCGCCTGAATCATCGAGAAAATGAAAGTTGGTAATTGTGGGTGGCGTTGATGGACGAGGGCCTGCGACCGCAGGATAGGCAAGGTATTGTGGGAATTCAGGAGTTAACGAGTTTCCAGAGATGGCGGTGGTAAATCCTGAGCGAGGAGGATTAACACCAATCCTGTTGGACGAGATGTTATAAACACAGCCAGACAGATTATTGAGATCAAGCTTCCAGACAAAATTTGTGTTTGGAAAGCCGCCGTTGGTCAAAACGAAATAATCTGTATCGGCAGAAGTTGCTTCGGTAAATGCACACGCATTATAGTACCAGTTGATTGCCGACACCCGCCCAGTGATTCCGGTGGACCCGGTTGGGTCTGGGCTAATCAAATCCGATGAAGTTACGGTTACATCATAGCGGTCGAAGTTGCTGCCTGATGCACTGAATAGTCTAACTGAGTATTTTCCGGTGCTATTAGCTTGTACACGATATGGGTTGGAAATTGGCGTATCCAACGGGCTTGCGCAGGAAACTTTCCCTTCAGAATTGGTCAGCGTGTGTGGAGATCCGCTTAACAGCGCTCCAAAGGGGTCTCTGATTTCGACTGAAATAACATCGGTGTCGGAAATTCCGCACGCCGAAATATTTATCCATTCACCTGGATTGACAATATCGACACCAATTTCATTGTCCCGACCTGGTGTGTATTCGTACAGCCGTTGTGCTGTGCCAATTTGAAAATACCCCTCCGCGCTCGCGGTTTTGTCCAGTGCCGTTGTGTAGATGACGATTGCGAATAAAAGTGCCGGTAGCTTGACAAAGAACAGCGCCGAGGCCGAATAATTCGAGCGATACCGACCTTTGGGTTTTTTGAAATGAGTTAGAAAATAATCAAAATAAAACAAAAGCGAATTCATTTATTGCCCTCCACAGAGCATAGTTTTCCGTTCGCTCGATTTGAGAAAAATCGAACGTTAAAATTCATTGATGAGACGGTTCAACATCCCTCACAGAAACAAACCAGTGGGGCACCCCGGCCTGTCAACTCTAACAATTATGGTCATCGTGAAGTGGCTTGTGCCAACCAAATGCACTCACGATTACTCTGAACCTTCCATTTTCAGGAAGGCAATTGAGTAGCTAAACGCGGTACAATATTGGCAACTCAGGTGTGAACGAAAGTGCAAACCAGACAAGCGGTGTCTTGAAAGCAATCGCGAATCACGATGCACTTATAGGTGCATTGATCGTGAGTGCATTTTAAAGTTGTATCGATTAATGAATGATTAACCGGGTGTGCAGGAGTTGACAGATGTACTTTGATTACAAATCAATTGTGTAGCGGCGGAGCGTCCCGGGTGTTGCCTTTTAGCGCATGTTGAGTAATTTGGATGGTGGGCTGTCGCACCTTATTGCATTAGTATTTTTATCATTTCTGAGTATCCGCGTCGCTGTGCGTGCTCTAATGGCGTTACTCCGTCACGGTCACCGATGGTTTTGTCTGCACCGGCTTTTACAAGCGCCAATGCCGTTTTTATGTGGTTTGGACCACCATCTCCCAATACAACGGATTCGATAAGCGCCGTCCAATGAAGATTGTTGATGTGGTCGAGCGGTGCGCCCGCATCAATCAGAACTTGCACCACCTCATGGTGTCCCAAGTGGGCCGCTGCAATAAGGGCAGTACCATCATAAACACTTGTGGTGTTTCCAGGATTGGCGCCTAATTGAAGGGCGCGCTTGAGGAATTCAACATCGTTAGCGACGGCGGCAACCGTGACAATATCGTATTTTTGATACTCCAGTAAATTAAGGTCTGCGCCTGTATTCGCGAGTGCTTGCAGGGCATCTTCATTGGATGCAAATGCAGCGACATGCGCAGGGGTGCGCTGCTTACCATCCCGGCCGTCAACAGCGGCGCCGTTTGAAATCAGCTTGGCGATTTCCGCAATGTCACCTGTGTGAGCTGCACGGTGCAGTTCTCCCATACCAGCGATTTCTGCAGCCGATGGCGGTGTTTGTGCTCGTGACACAGTTGTTGCGAACAGGGACAATGCGCAAAACGTCAACCCCACGATTAATCTCTGCACACTCTGACCCATGTCTAAACAACCTGCCTATTTCGCGCGGTTTTTCTCAAGACGGGCATCGACCAGTTTTACAATCTCGTCTACTGCGTCGTGCTGCATACCGTGTTGAGAGGCTATTATCTGTACGAGCCTGTCGACCCGTTCGATATTAACTGCGCCTGCATCTATCGCTCGCGCGGCAGATGACGGTTTGAGCAGGCTTTGTGCCGCATTTGCATATTTTTCAAACGGTACGTGATCTGCGGTATCTGCACCAAGTTTTTGTACCAGTGAATCGACCCAATGGTAGAGTTCGCGGGCCAGATCAACATCGCTGTGTACAGCCTCTTTGATGGGGCGCATTCCATCTTCTGTAATACATCGGTAGTTACCCGTTAGGAGCATGCTCCATTTTGCCAGCGGTACGAACAAGGAGTTGTGCAACCGCAGTTTTACAGGAACTTCTTTGCCTTCGAGCCGTACGGCATCGATGTCTTTGCTTAATTGGTCCAAAACCGCCGTATGCTTGGTTTTCCCGAATGCGGCTGCTTTGAAGTTGGTTGGCAGGCCAACGTGGAGGAAGTTGAGTTGCTCCTCTGGCGGACGAAAAGCTTGTGGGTCCGGGCTACACAGGCTGACATTGTCCGTATCAAACTTATCCCAGACTTCGGCTTTTTGAAAACAGGGCCGTAGGGCCTCAGCATCCACCTTGTCTAGTCGGCGCAGATAAGCGTGCGGTGGCATGTTCATTATGGAAAGGCATGGCTTACCGCTTGCAGCAATTCTGTTCAATAATTCTGCGACTGGAACTGCCTGGTATTGGGGCTCCTGCATGGCGAAACCGATTAGGTCGTAGTTGGTCGGGTCAGCATCTCCGGGTGTGCATGCATTTAGCGTGCCGGGGAACGCGCCTGATTTCAAAAGCCGAGGCTCCACTTCACCGCGCAACGTCATGCGGACAATCGTGCCTTCCTTGTTGATAAGATCGGCTTCTTCCGGAAGACAAACGAGGGTAACATTGTGCCCGGCCATGAGGAGCTTTGTGGACAGGAGTGAACCGTATGATGCTCCGAGTATTAGAATGTTCATGGCGATGATTTTCCTTAGTCCGAATTGTTAAATGTTAATATTCCATCTGCAAGAGGGAATGATTTGGCCGCTATTGGAAGCGGGTACTATAGCCCACTTTAGATCAGCGGCCCAAGTAGGCCGAAGAAATGTTTATTTAGTCCTTTAACTACCCTTCCCCATCCAGATCTTCGGGCAGCATCAGGTTCAACACGATTGCGATGAAGGCTGCTGGTAGCAGGCCTGATGTCAGCAGGATTTTCCAGGTGCCACCCAAATGCTGTAACGCTTCCGGCACAAGCTGCAGTCCAAGACCAACGGAAAGCGCCGTTGCGAATATAATCATATTGCGACGACCCCAGTTGACCTCTGACAGCATGTTCACACCCGCTGATGCCACCATGCCGAACATCACAATCACGCCGCCACCCAGAACTTCAATGGGAACAGTTGAGATAATCGCGCCAATCTTCGGGATCAACCCGCAGACCATCAGGAAGATAGCACCAATCGTCACAACATGGCGCGACATCACACCGGTCATGGAAATCAGGCCAACGTTCTGTGAGAACGAGGTGTTCGGCAGGCTGCCGAATACACCGGCAATCGCGGTGCCCAATCCGTCGGCAAAAGTTGCCCCTTGGATCTCCTTGTCGGTTGCCTCACGACCGGCACCACCCTTAGTAATACCGGAAACATCACCAACCGTTTCAATCGCCGAGATAAACGCCATCAGGCACATGCCGATGATGATCGCCCAGTTCCATTCAAAACCCCAGCGGAACGGGTTCGGCGCTTCAAACCAGGATGCACGGCCGACATTGCCAAACCAGTCTCCAAAGGCAAAAGACGCCATGCCGGTCTGATGCATGATGAAGGCCACAATGTAACCAACGATAATACCGATCAGCACGGCCGCAATTGACATCAGGCCACGGGTGAAAAACTTTACCCAAAGTGTGGCGAAGATCACCACAAGTGCCACGAACCAATTAGCAAATTTGCCAAACTCCAATCCAGAAATGTCTCCAACCGGCCCTTTGGCAAATTTCGCGGTCATGACTTCCTTGAACATGGCATCATAGGCCGGAACGCCCCCAGCTGCATATTGAATGCCCACCTTCATCAGTGCCAATCCGATCATCAGGACAATCAGTCCCGTCACCAGCGGCGGCAGGGCAAAGCGAATGCGTTTGATGAAAAGACCGATGATGAAGTGGAAAATACCACCAACAATAACCCCTGTCATCAACCCGCCAAGACCGGCAATGCCGGCGCCCAACATGGCCGGGATCATCACCGGCAGATAGGCAAAACTCGTACCCTGAACAATCGGCAGCCGCGCCCCGATGGGCCCCATACCAACGGTCTGGATCAATGTCGCAACACCGGCAAAGAACATCGCCATCTGCATCATATAAATCATATGCGGGAAATCTGGCGAATTGGACCCAAAGCCAAACCCAGCCGCACCGGCAACAATAATCGCCGGTGTCACATTCGACACAAACATCGCCAGAACATGCTGAATACCAAGCGGGACAGCAGAACCCAAAGGCGGCATGTAATCAGGATCGCGCAGTTGTTCAGCGGTGCCAAGCGACGAATTGTCAGCCATTTTTTCCTCCCAGAGAATTTTGACTATTTTTAAGTGGGTATGAGATTTCTTACCGCACGAAACTCCCCAATTTCGCGTGGCGATTTACGTCCTTGTAAAGGAGGTAACGAAATGGGCCGGAGCCTCCAGCGTAACAGGCCTGAGGGCAGAAGGCGCGCAACCACATGTAGTCGCCTGCTTCAACTTCCACCCAATCCTTATTGAGCTTATACGCAGCCTTGCCCTCCAGCACATAGAGCCCATGCTCCATGACATGAGTTTCGGGAAATGGGATGACCCCGCCAGGCTGGAAAGTAACAATGGTCACATGCATGTCGTGGCGCATGTCGTTTGGGTCGACGAAGCGTGTTGTGCCCCATCGATCCTGCGTATCGGGCATCATGGTTGGAGCGATGTCCTGCTCGTTCACAACAAACGCATCCGGTATATCAATGCCATCTACAGCTTCATATTGTTTACGAATCCAATGAAACTTCAGGTGGCTATCACCGTGGTTTTTTAACGCCCAATTGCTTGCAGGTGGAATGAACGCATATCCTCCTGCATTTAACTCATGAGTTATGCCGTTGAGCGTAAGTGACATCGTTCCATCGACTACGAATAAAACACCTTCCGCCGATTGATCCAGCTCAGGTTTTTCGCTTCCACCTTCGGGCGCAACTTCCATGATGTATTGTGAGAATGTCTCGGCAAATCCTGACAGCGGTCGGGCAATCATCCACATGCGGGTTTTATCCCAAAATGGTAAAAAACTAGCTGTAATGTCACTCATCGTGCTTGCGGGCAGAACCGCGTACGCGTCGGTAAAGATGGCACGCTCATCCATCAGCGCCGTCTGAGGCGGTAGGCCACCAATGGAAGTGTGATAATTTCTTTTCAAGTCGTTAAGCCCCGATTACGTCCGTATTAATGGTTATTTAGGTTGACCAAGTAGCCTTTGCGTTCCCAAGCCCGGTAATCTTGCCCATTGCGTCAATCCAACACGACGTGGCGGTTGGGTTTCATTATACGGTATTAAATGAACTGAATTATCAAATTCTTTTTGAAGATGTAGCCGGAATATCAGTGGAATTACCACTCAACGATATTATTCAGTGTTGCAGGAGGAAACCATGAGCAGCAACCAATCAAGTGCCTCATTTGCCGTGAATCGCGTTGCCGAATGCTTCGAACAGGGTCTTGTTGACGGGATTAACCTGGGAGTCGAATTCTGCATGCCACTGAATGCCCAGCGCAAAGTTAGGGGCGTCGGCCACACTAATGGCCTCAACAGTTGAATCTTCGGCAACACCTTCGATCACAATTCTGTCTCCCGGCTCCAGCACACCCTGACCGTGTAGCGAATTAACCCGGATGCACGATTTACTATACAATTGTGCGAATTTGCCTCCAGGTATAAATGTAACGTCGTGCCGGTCTGCAAATACAACGTCCTGATCGGGGTGGATTTCGCCATTTTCGAGGCGAGGCATTCTGTGGTTCATCCGTCCCGGAATATCCCTGATTTCAGGGTGAAGAGAACCACCAAACGCGACATTCATCTCCTGCATCCCCCGACAAATACCAAACAGAGGCACGCCCCGTTCAACGCATGCTCTTGTTAAGTTAAGTGCGAGTTCGTCACGGTTTTCGTCATAGGGCTCATAAGCTTCGTCAGGAGGAGTTTCGAAATTGGACGGATGCACATTTGCCCGGGCGCCGGTTAATAGAATACCGTCAACTGTATTCAGCAAATCGTTAATGTCAGTGATTTTTGGAGAACCGGCGAAAATTACCGGCAATGCGCCAGCTACGTCGGCAAGTGCGCTTAGGTTGGATTCACCTGATAATTGGGTTTGATACCTGTCCTCAATTCTAAAGCTACTACCAATGACACCAACAACCGGTTTTTTCATTATCGCCCTTGAGCCTCATCTGAATCAATTGGGCCTTTGTGCCCAGAAGAGGTAATATGGTCAAGCAACCTTCGCTCTCAAAACAGCATCTGTGTGGTATGGGTGCTGCGAGTAGTATTAATGAGGATAGAATATCATTGTGCCTGTAAACCGGAGGCATTAATCATTGCTGCTAGAGAATATTCAGCAATGGCAGATTATGCATGAAGAAGTCGAATTCTAATTTTGACCCAAACTGGTGCTCCGTAGGTCGCGCGCAATGTTTCATTGGCAATGAATGGGTTGCACCGATATCGGGAGCAACTATCGAATTGAAAAACCCGTCAAGCGGGGAAGTCATCTGCAATATCGCGCGGGGTGGCGCTGATGATATTGACCGGGCGGTCGATTCCGCAAATGCGGCGTTGGCCAGAGAATGGGGCAGGTTGACCGCGCCGGAACGGGGGCGAATGATGTTCCGCCTCGGCCAATTGGTGCTGGAAAATACTGAACAGCTTGCCCGTTTGGAAGCGATAGACGTTGGCAAGCCCTTGACACAGGCAAGGGCTGATGTTCTGGCGCTTGCCCGTTACATGGAGTTCTACGGGGGTGCGGCGGATAAAATGCACGGGACAACGATCCCCTATCTTGACGGATATACAGTGTACACCCTGCGCGAACCCCATGGTGTCACCGGGCACATCATTCCGTGGAATTACCCGATGCAGATCATTGGGCGGTCGGTTGGGGCGGCGCTCGCGATGGGCAATGCGACGGTACTAAAACCTGCCGAAGAAGCCTGTTTAACAGCACTTGCGTTTGCGGATCTTGCAAAACAGGTTGGTTTCCCCGCCGGAGCTTTGAATGTGGTGCCGGGGCTGGGTGCGGAAGCTGGAGCGGCGCTTTCAGTTCATCCTTCGGTTCGGCATATATCATTTACCGGGTCGGTCGGGGTGGGAAAACTCATCCAATCGGCGGCGGCACAAAATGTTGTTCCGGTAACGCTTGAACTAGGCGGTAAATCACCGCA
Source organism: uncultured Rhizobiaceae bacterium (assembly GCA_951813045.1). Classification (GTDB taxonomy): domain Bacteria; phylum Pseudomonadota; class Alphaproteobacteria; order Rhizobiales; family Rhizobiaceae; genus Pseudahrensia. Next base: position 2,476,672 of record CATOTF010000002.1, on the reverse strand, counting down.
ATTGGTTTTTGATGACGCGGATATCGCCGCCGCATTGCCCTTTCTTGTAGACGCCGGCATTCAAAACGCCGGACAAACCTGTTCCGCGTCGTCGCGGATACTTGTCCAGCGTGGTGTGTATGATGAGGTTCTCGAAAAAATGGCGCAACGTTATAGCCAATTACGGGTTGCGCCTGCGATGGACGATCTTGATTTGGGGCCTCTCATTTCCGCTAGGCAGAAGGAAATTGTTGAAAGCTATTTGGCGAAAGGTGCTGACCTCGAGACAGCCGCACAGGGAAAAATTGAAGACGATGTGCCCATTGGTGGAAGTTATGTGAAGCCAACATTGTTTGCGTCGGTTTCGCCCGGTCATGTTCTCGCGCAGGAAGAGATTTTTGGTCCGGTACAGGTTGTCATTCCGTTCAGTGATGAAGATGAGGCTTTGGCGATTGCCAACGGTACTAAATACGGGCTTGTGGCCTCCGTATGGTCCGCCAACGGTGCGCGACAGATGCGGTTAGCTAAAAAGCTCCAGTCCGGGCAGATTTTTGTCAATAATTACGGGGCAGGTGGTGGTGTTGAGCTACCGTTTGGTGGTACTGGCCTGTCAGGCCACGGTCGTGAAAAAGGGTTTGAAGCACTTTACGGTTTTTCTACCTTAAAAACAGTCGCTACCTTGCACGGCTAATCATTCATACGTCATGAAGAGGCGTATTTCGTATATCTCTGCTCGCGCGACCTACTATCGTGCGACTTCAATAATGAACCAAGGGGGCAGTCATGCTCGACAAACGTAAATTCTACATCAACGGTACCTGGGTTGCACCAATCGAAGGTACTGATTTTGAGGTTATCAACCCGTCGAATGAAGAAGCATTTGCGACGATCTCGCTTGGTGGGGAAGCAGACGCGAATGCAGCTGTTGCTGCAGCCAAAGAAGCATTCAAGACTTGGGCTTGGTCGAGCAAGCAGGAACGCCTCGACCTGATGAATCGTATTCTGGAAGTCTACATGAAGCGGTCCGATGAGATGGGTGAGACTATTTCTATGGAAATGGGTGCTCCTGTCGACATGTCGAAAATGGCGCAGTCCGGAACCGGCAGCGCGCACATTAAGGCATTTATTCGCACCCTTGAAAATTTTGAGTTCGAACGGGAGTTGCGTCCTAATACGGCTAATGACCGTATATTATATGAACCCATTGGTGTGTGCGGCCTGATTACGCCCTGGAACTGGCCGATGAATCAGATTGCGCTGAAAGTCATGCCCGCGCTGGCGACCGGTAGCACGATGATCTTGAAACCGTCGGAACAATCGCCGCTTTCCGGCATTTTGTTTGCAGACATTTTGGATGAGGCGGGTGTGCCCGCTGGCGTGTTCAATATGGTCAACGGCGATGGCCCTGGAGTCGGCACTACATTATCCGGCCACAAAGATGTCGATATGATTTCATTCACAGGGTCGACACGGGCGGGATCAGCGATCACTAAGAATGCAGCAGATAGTGTGAAACGGGTTAGCCTGGAGCTTGGTGGTAAAGGCGCGAATATTATTTTCGCTGACGCAGGTGAGAATGCCGTTCAACAGGGTGTTGCCCGCTGTTTCAACAACACTGGTCAGTCCTGTAACGCCCCAACGCGTATGTTGGTTGAACGGTCTCGCTATGATGAGGCGGTTGCACAGGCGCAGGCGCAGGCGGAGAATACGGCCGTTGATATGGCTTCAAAAGAGGGTCGCCACATCGGCCCTCTGGTCTCGCAGATGCAATTCGACAAGGTTCAGAACCTGATCGAAGTTGGTATCAAAGAAGATAATGCACGCCTTGTCGCCGGTGGTCTTGGTCGCCCTGACGGGTTGAACCGCGGCTATTACGTTCGCCCCACAGTGTTTGCAGATTGCAACAACGACATGCGTATCATGCGGGAAGAAATTTTTGGCCCTGTGTTGTCAATGATGCCTTTTGACAGCGAAGAAGAAGCCATCGAAATTGCCAATGATACGGATTATGGACTGACCAATTATGTTCAGACGAGTGACCCCAAAAGAGCAAACCGTGTGGCCCGCCAAATGCGAACTGGCATGGTGGACATGAACGGTCAGGCCCGCTCCTCTGCCTCACCATTTGGCGGCTATAAACAATCTGGAAACGGTCGTGAAGGTGGACACTGGGGCATGGACGAGTTTTTGGAGATCAAAGCCGTGGGCGGTTGGTTCCCGGAAGATTAATTCTCAGAAAATCAAGCTTTGGCACCTTAGAATTGGCGCCACGTAGTATTCTTTGCACCGGCAGCAGATTGGTTATGTTGAGCTGCTGATCAGGCCAGAAACAACGGGGTTGGGCGGCATTTTCCGTCTGATTGCCCCTGGTTAAAACAGAAACGACACAGGTTATTCTCAATTACCCTTGGGAATTAATATTTTTAGCGACCTTTTGCTCAATCACGAACCTTGAAGAGGGCAGGTAATTAATACCTCCCCTCTTTGCTAATAAATTAGGCTGCGGCGGTTGCTTCGATTTCGAACAGCAGACCTGGAAGTGCGAGGCGGGTCACACCGAGCAACGTCATCGGCGGGGCACAGTTAATTGGCCCAAAACGCATTCCCAATAGGTCGAAGTTTTTGAGTGCTTCATCCACGTCAGTTGTGAAGACGCCAAGGCGAATGATGTTTTTCAAGCCCATATCCGCGCCAGTTAATATTGCTTCCAGATTGTCTAACGTCTGATCAATCTGACCGCGCATATCACCAAGGCACTGTGGTAGGCCCTTTGCGTCGACGGAAGACTGACCTGCGCAAATTAGTTGACGGGATTGGCGTTCAATGATTTCTGCCTGATTGTAACCTAGTTTCAGGGACCAATTCCAAGGGTTTACGGGTGCACGTTGCATTGCAAGAATTTCCTGGTTGAAATGAATGCAAACAATATGAATTGTATTGGTGCCATATTTTGTCACCAGAAAATGTATATGTGAGACATGAATATTCGACTCCGACAAGACGCAATAGTTCGCACGCTACGCCGCAACGGAAATTCTACGATCGATGAATTGGCCGGCGAAGTCGATGCATCCAGAAGAACTGTCCTTAGAGATATAGGTGCTTTGCGCGATCAGGGGTTCCTCATCCATTCGGAAAGCGGGCGTGGTGGGGGAGTGCAGCTCGATCCACAATCAATCCAAACCAGCGCTCGTTTATCTGTGGCCGAAGTGTTCGCGCTGCTCATCAGTGTTGCTGCAATGAGGGCCGCGCAAAACCTGCCGTTTTCAAATCTTGCTGATGCTGGTCTTGCCAAGATCGAGAAGGCGTTGCCCGCAGATAAGGTACGTGACCTGCGTCGAATTCTGGGTTGCCTTCATATTGGTCAATTGTCACCACGGCAAGATATGTCAAATGTGGGTCCCATTGACCCCGCATTGCTCTTGGCATTTGAAACGACCTTTCTTCAAAGGCTGCGCCTGCGGTTCCAATATCGAGATAAAAAGGGAATTGAAACCAGCCGTGAGGTCGAACCACAAGCCATGCTCATCCTTTCGCCATTGTGGTATTTGGTGGCATGGGACCCGGCCCGCGATGGTTTCCGCCATTTTCGAATGGACAGAATCAGCGAGCCCAAGTGTGTTAATGGTAGTACATTTAGACGAAGGCATGTGCCATTCGATACTGATGTGTGCCCTTACAATGATCTGCGTCACTAATGGAAGATTACGGATTGCCACTAGTCAGGTGGAGTTGCCCATTTAGAATTATTGCGTCTTTGAAACGCCTCTGGAATTCTGTCCCAACAAGATATTGCTCAGACAACAGAGTTTGTTGTTGTGGAGTGCCCTGGGCATCTAAATGCGGCCGCTGGCAAGGATCAGTAGTCTTTTTCGAGAAAAATTCCGATTCCGGTTTGGCCTTCGGAATCCATTGTGCCACGAGCGGTTATTTCGTCGGTAATATCCAGATTTATGGTTGCTTCCGACTTCTTGCCGGCTTGAACGCCGACGTAGATATCATCGCTGATATATTTTCCAGCCTTCACTGCGGTGTTGCCGCTCTCATCTTGTACAACATCCAAATCGTCGAGACCAGCACCGCCGCGCAATCCACCAACAATGCCTGGGCCGTTGCCGCCCGTTAATTCATTCGCAATTGACGCAAGGCGTACAATCTGAGCTGGTGACAGATCAGTTATGCTTTTCCCAAATATGATGAGGGCGAGTACTTCATCCTCCGGGAGCTCTGGCGAGGAAGTGAACGTTATTTTCGGTTCCGACGCGCGGCCCTTTATATTGATATTTGCGTCGTATCCGTCGACCCGCGTTGTTGCCACAAGAGTGATGTTTGGATCGAGATTGCCGGAAAGTGTGACGGTACCTTGCGATAGATCGAGACGTCGCCCGATTATGGCAATCCGTCCCCGAATAAGTCGGAAACTTCCGTTTGGAGTGATGTTGTTGACCGGACCGGTAATGCGAATATTGCCACCCAGCTCGGAATCAACGCCACGGCCACGGATGAAAATCCGGTTGGGGGCGTTAATCGACAGATTCAAGTTCAAAATACTCGGGCGGCTCGTTGGTCGCGCTTTCGGTGTGACCTTATCAAGACGCGCGAGAGTTTCGCGTGTGGCATTTCCGGGATTTACATGTGTAACATCCAAAAGCTTGGCGCTGGAGGCGACGCTTTCCGGCAAGGAAACTTCCGTTTTCGATAAATTGATGGTGCCACCAAGCGTTGGGTTGCCCTGAAGATTTCCTGTGACTGTCAGACTTCCATTGGCTGTGGTATTGAATGTTTGTCCATCCGTATAACGTGCGCCTTGAAGCGCAATGGTGAGATCAGCTGGAAAATCTCCACGAATACCAACGGAACCGGATATAGACACCGCACCGCCGGATGAAAGTGAAGCCCGACCCTTATTGATGGTGATCCGATCACGCTGCAGGCCAGCAAGTAGTTCAATATTGGTTAGTCGTAAGTTCGAGAGTGGATCGGAAAATATAGCGTTATTGACCGATACCAATCCAGACAGATTGGGAGCAGCCAGGGAACCTGAAGCATTAACATTAAAGTTAGCCGTTCCCGTTGCGCTCGCGCCGCGGGACGATAATGCGGATTTTGCAAGTGACAGGGGGACTGATCCGTCAGCCGCGATGCGCAGGCCACCGCCAGCGAGTGGGATGCTGCCACTGGCGGCTAAATTTACATTCTGCGCGTTCCTCACGGCCAATGAGGACAGGATTACAGTATTGTTTGAGAACCTGCCGTTGGCAGAGCCATTTAGTGGAGTAAGACCTGCAGTTCTAAGTTCCTGCACAGATAGACCTGCAGTTTTGATGTTAAATGTGATATCTGGGTTAGACGGGGCGCCACTTGCCTTGATAGATCCCGAAAGTGTTCCTGTCGCACCCGTCTGAGGTCTTATGGCGTTGATAATTGCCAATGGCAGGTCGCGAACGACCGTATCAATGTTTAGCCGGGCACCAGCGGTCCCATTTACAACAACAGAACCTTTGCCAATAGACAGATTTATATCGTTCAGACGCGTGGTACCATTGGCGTTGATAATGGTGGCTGGGCGTTGAAGGCTGGCATTTGTCAGCCGTGAATTAATATCGAACGTATTAAGTTGAAGCCTGGCCTCTCCGCCGGATTGTTTCAATGTTCCGGAAGATTGAATCCTGGCACTGTAAAGGTCCAGAGTTAGGCTTGTGCCGAATGAAGTTTCGTCACCTTGCGTACCAATTTCGGCATTTAGGGTCGGGGCATTTATTCCGGCTGCCTGAATGTTTTTCCCGATAATCGTTGCGCCAATTTTCGGTTGATTAAATGCGTCGACAATAGTTGCAATGATGTCTGCAGAGCCGATCCTGTAGCTTGAATAGGCAAGACCTTTGGCTTTGATATTTGTTTTAATCGATTGCATGTCGCCCGTTTCGAACAATTCAACAGATCCGTTCACCGCGCCTGATGCTTCGACCAAAGCAAGTGCCGCAAGATCGCTGATATTCGTGCTGCTGACGGTGAGGTTTCCCGTCATCAGTCCGGATGTTTTGCGCTGCCCGGAGCCTGAAATTCTGGATTCCGCGATCTGAACAATAAGATCGTCTGCTGACGCGACTTCTTCGTTTCTATTGATTGTTGCGGAGAGAATAATTGGTTTTCCCTCAAGGCTGCCTTTACCGCTAATTGAGCCGATAACGACGTCCTTGTTTACGGTGCCGGAGAATTGCGCAGCTAATCCACGAATGTTTTTACCAACCAATGCTCCTGAGCTGACAGCAAGATCCGATTTGACATTGTAGGGGGAGCCATTGCCGGAAATGTTTGCTGAGATTTCGAGTGGTCCCTGAGCCTCAGTCGTTACATAGTTGAGGTCATTCAACTTGGCCTGAGCTACGAGATTTGCAAATTCGGAACCAAATGTACCATTGATGGTGGTTTGAAATTGTTTGTTCGCAAGCCGAAGACTATCGAATTCAAGGCCGTTTTCACCACGCGATACGCTGCCTGAGAGTGTGGTACCCCCCTGCAACAGCTTCTTTAGTGGATTATTTGTATCGACGATCTCGCGGCCAATGCCGTCGAGCTTCAGTCGAAACCCGCCGGTTAGTGCTTCAATGATCCCCGAAATTCTCAAGCTGGCTGATCCAGCGAGGGCCGTATTGGCTATTTTTGAAAAAGCCGCCAGACGTTTGATGTTAAGTTGGAGGTCACCATCAAAGTCTGTTCCCTCAATTTGCCCCGCAACATTGGCGTCAATGTTGTCATTAGCAAGTCGTAATTGGTTTAAGGCTAGAGGCTGATTTGCTGCCCAACGACCGGTGCCGATAAGCTGAATGGTTGACCCCAAAATCTCCTGTAAACCTTCATCAGGTGTTTCAAACCCGTTCAACTGCCCTGCTAGCCGAAAGGCTCCGCGGCGATCTGAAGGACTACTTATGTTTTCGACGGTGCCATCGGCGGACAACTTCAGTTCTCTGATACGTTGTCCAGCAGCAAATACATCGGTGGTAGCTATATTCGCTTTCCAACCATCGCTGTTGGCTGCATCGTATTTAAGGTCAAGGTTGAGTGATCTCAAAGTTGTGTCCCCACCGGATGTGGGAAGGGTGACACGATCAGAGGATTGGGAGATGAGTGATATATCGAGGTCGATCGCGTTTAGAAAACCATCGGCAAGCAGCTGCGCATTTGCTTTAAGGTCCAGATCGCCGCCGCTGACCGACAAGTTGTTCAGATTTATTGCACCGCCCTTTTCCAGAAGTGCGTTGGTGGAAACAACACTGTGATTGCCGAAAAACGGTCGGTGAATCGCGGGCAGTATAGATGCAAGTGGACCCTGAAGATTTGCTGTGATTTTCTGACCTGCTTCCACTTCTTTTAATGTCAATTTACCTTCCAAAATGGAGCGGGATTCCACATTAAAAGACAGTCCGATATTAAGATCGGCAACTGGCCCCTCACCAACAATCGCTAAAAACACAGGAGGGCGGTCTTCGAGGTTTAGCAGGTTGGCAGCGATGCCGTCTGCGGGCTCTGAAAGCGTTAAATTTAGATTTAGATTTTGCGTGGCGGATGCAAAACTTGCTGTTGTTGTGAGATTCCCGCCGACACCGTCTAAACGATCAATGACGAAATCTGCGTCCAGGTTGCCTTCGTCAAGCAGCAGTTTTCCTTTTACCGAGGCTTGAGCTTCAAGCCCAAACACCGGCTTGGCGAAAGATACTTTTTCTATTTCAAGTTTATTCAGGATAATTGCGACCGGCAGGTCAGGCAATTGAAAGGGCTTGGCTTCAGGCGAGGGGAGAGACTCGTTTGAATTTGGTAATCTTGTGAGGTCAATATGTTCGGCAGACAGGCTGTCGACATCCACTTTCCCGGTTAATAACGATGATCTGGTCCAGACCAGTTTTGGGTTGGTGATTGTGAGCCATACGCCTTCTTTATCGGCAATAGTGATGGAGGACAGATTTACATTCGATGATAGCGAGCCTTCAAGGCCATTGAGACTAATTTTGAAATCGTCAGTTGAAATTTGCTCTTCGATATAAGTGATAAAGCTGGACTTCTCGGCCTCGTCAGAAGCGGTCTGAGCAATTGTCGGGGCAATGAAGAAGGCGCATAAAACGAATATGCTGATAACAAATGCTAGCTGTATCGGTTTTTTAAAGAATACCATCAAAATGCCTGCCCGATGCCCGCGTAGAATGCAAAAGACGGGTCTCCGGTCTGTCTGTCCAATGGTATCGCAAAGTCCACTCGAATGGGCCCGAATCCGGTATAATATCTAAACCCGGCACCAATACCTACGCGGAAATCATCAGAAAAATCTACGAACTGTCGGGATGAGACGAGGCCGGCGTCAACAAACCCAACCACTCCTATTGTGTCAGTGATTTTCTGCCTAAGTTCTAACGACCCTTCTGCAAAGGAGCGCCCTCCGCTTATGCCAAGGGGTGTTGTGACGCCTAGGTTCTTGAATTCGTAACCGCGTACAGAACTGCCGCCACCGGCAAAGAAGAGTAAATCAGGTGGTGTTGTGGCCAGGCTTTGGCCTACCAGCGAGCCAATTTTAGCCCTGGCAGCCACGATGCTTCTTCCATCATCATCAATCGAGTAATAGGTTCTGCCTTCCGCTTCAAAACGTACGGCGGCGGATCCGAATTGGTGCTCATAAAACGGATTTACGTTGAGTTTTGCGAAAAACCCTTTTGTTGGATCGACGGTGCTATCCCGGTTATCAAATGTAAACTCACCCAGCAGGCCAGTCGTGAAGAACTTCCTCGTCCCGAACACATCCTGATATTCTCCATATTTGGCGGCCGCCCCGATGGAAAATTTGATTTCGTCCGACCAGAAATTTACCAACGTCGCAGACCCTTCTGCAGCTGTTTCCCGGAATGTGTCGTTTACCTCACGGTTTGCCACCGTATTCCAAATTAGGTCAGTATCGGGTGTTAGGATTCCTGGTTGGGTTAATGTTGCGCCAAGTCTGTAATCAAATTCATCCGGGCTGAAGGATTCACCTACACCGCCGATTTTGGCGTCCAGTCGTAGTCGTTCAGCTTTGCCAAACAGGTTTCTATGGAGCCAATATGCTTCGACCCCTGCACCGTCCAGCGTGGAAATTGTGGCACCAACACCGATACGGCGGAGTTTACGCTCGTTGACGATCACCTTGAGCGGTAATTGACCGTCTTTTGTCAGGTTGGCAGATTCATCGATTTTCTGCGACGCGAAGATGCCGAGCCGCTCCAACCTCTTTCGTGCTTTCTTTATCTCGTCTGGGTCATATTCCACACCGGCGTGTAGCCCAGTCATATAGGCGACGAAATCGGAATCCATGGTTTCAGTGCCGCTGACGGTAACTTCCCCAAAATAGGATTTTGGCCCAGGTTCAATGGTTATAGATGCCGAGAGTTGTCTGTTATCGTGCAATGCGTTGGCATCACGCGCGCTTATTTTTGCCTTGGCGTGCCCCTGCTGTCGCCATGCCTGACGCGCGTTGATTGCGGCTGAGCGGATTGCTGTGGCCTTCGCGATTTCACCCTCCAGGAATCCGACGTCCGCTGGAGAAGGCACTTCATCGTGTCGGTCAAATGTTGGCGGTGCGGCGTTGACAATACGTGCCGTCGAGAATCGATATTCCGGACCGGGATCAACTGATACTTCCACAATCGAATTGTCTGGTAAATCTTCGCCCAAACTAAAATCGGTCGCTTGCTTCCCGTTGACTGCTATCGAAATTGAGCCAGCGTAATATCCCCCATTATACAACGTTGCGAGAATACGCCGGTAGTCGCCTTTGGCTCTGGATACGAGGCCTGCTGCGCCGGCGACCGCTGTGTTCTTGCCGCGCCACAATTCGGATTTAGCTTTTACTTCGCTTTCAAGATCATCCGAGCCGATTACATGAAATGTGATCCGGTATGTTTTTGGGTCAATAAGGTCGTTATTGACAGTAGCTTCTTCTTTGCATTTCCCAAACAGGCATTTGCCAAATAGTTCCAGGGCATAGGTCGGCTTGGCGGAAGGGATGGAATATCCCACAGCCATTATCAGCGTCGCCGCACATGATTTTTGCCACCTGTTCAATTCGGTTTTCAGTCTTTCAGTATCTCATGCGTCGTTGTTAGCGGTGGGGTGACCATACAGTCGGATTAGATTTTGTTGCTATCGAGAAGCACAGACCATTCCGGAAAATTGTCGGGTAATCGAATATTAGACCGCAGAAATTTGTCCCAATGTCCCGGATGTTTATGACAGATTTTACCACGGGCACTTTGCTTTGTAACGGGCGAATATGTCAATTTGTTTAAGCGTGTACTGACGTATGATTAAGAGAGAGGGTTAACGGGGATCGGACGGTTGTTTTTTCTTATAACTCATTGATATAAAAATTTATTATAAAAGAACAATACTATTTCAATCAACAGACTTCCGTAAGGTAAACTTAATGTCAGATTTTAATGCGTGTCGCGCTTATTCGTCCTCATGAATGAGCGATAAAGACCCACACAAAACAAGGCCTCAAGCGCGTTGCAATGAATTATATTAAACGAAACGCGCTTTAGGCCGGAAAACTTCAAGACTAAGGTGACTTTGATAACGCATCCGACAAGCTGGCAGTTACTGCTTCGAGCAGCGTATCAGCTTCAACGGGTGAGCCGCTTTCGACGTAAATGCGAAGCTCAGGCGCATTTCCGGAGGGGCGGAGGTGGATAATTTCACCATTTTCAAAGGTTAGTCGCAGGCCGTCGGTTTCATCCATGCTACTTACTGAAAGTTGCTTGCCGGTTAGTCCCATTGCCAGCTTAGAGCTTTCTTTTACCGATTGTATGAACGCGTTTGATGTCTCTCTCGGTATTTCCTGCAACCGTCCACTCGTTGTATAGCGGCTTGGCAGCATATCCTTAAGGGCTGACAACGGGTTGCCGTTTATTTTGGCAAGATTGATTACAGCCAGTATGGGTAGAATTGAATCACGCGTCGGCAGAGCGGTTATTGTTTTCTTGGATTGGGGTAATTGGATGGGGGTCGCAGTTAAAAAACCGCCATTTGCTTCAAACCCAACAATGTTGGATTTACCCTGTTGGGATGCCGCCTGCATGGCTGCAATAACGTGAGGAGAGCCGATCTTGGTGCGAATTGTAGTTTCGAACTTCTCACATTTCTCCAGTGCTGTATTTGAAGAAACTGGTGTGACGACGTGTTGAGCACCAAGGCTAATTGCCGCTAATATGCCCAATGTATCACCGCGAAGATATTCGCCGGTCTCATCCGCGAGTAAAGGACGGTCACCGTCTCCATCGGTGGAAAATATGGCGTCCAATTCGTGTACATTAGACCAGCTACATGCCTGATCACTGTCGGCCTTCGACACAGCCTCAGTATCAATGGGAACGAATTCTTGCGAACGACAAAGCGGGATTACCGTGGCTCCCAAAGATTCAAGTAATTGATAGTGAAGGTCGCGACCTGCGGCGCTATGCTGATAATGGCCGATGCGCATTCCGTCTAAAACTTTGCCAAAGGCGTTTTGATAACGGTTTATCCAGTTATCGGCGGCTGTTGTGTCTACAGGTGTTTGAGTGTCGGAGTTTTTTAATGAGCGGCCGTCAAAATTTGAGGTCAGAAATGACTTTGATGATCGAAGTATGGGAGCTTCATCGTCTTTCATCAATTCGCCATCGGGACGGTAAAATTTGATGCCGTTACGATCAAACGGGATGTGACTGCCGGTAATCATGATGGCCGGTGAATTTTCGGCTAATGCGCTGAACGCCAGGGCGGGAGTGGGGATTTCTCCGCTATTTCGCACACTATAACCGCCATCGCTGGCTGCCGCCATGCAAGCGGCGGTTATGCGGGGTGATGATGGTCGAAGATCATGCCCGAACCAGATTTGTGACCCGGCGGGCAGCCCATGTTGTGTTTCCAGATAGTCCAAAAATGCTCCCGTATAGGCGTAGCAAGTGGCATCATCTAATTCTTCGACCAGCCCCCGCACACCGGACGTCCCGAAATTCGCTTGCGACGTTGCGATGATCTCAGCGCAGGTGACCAATGGGTTTACCCGCGACCAACAAATGGCATGCTGTTCGACATAACGGTCATAAACAAGATATTGGCATCAAGCGGAAGATTAGCCATGTGAAGAACCGCATCACCGACGTGTTGAACGTCCATAGTCGGTTCCGGTTTTATTGAACCATCAGCCTGGGGAACGCCTCCGCCCATTCTTGCTGTCATTTCAGAGGCTGCGTTGCCAATATCAACCTGCCCGCAACAAATGTCATGCTGCCGTCCGTCGAGGGAAATGGTGCGGGTTAGGCCCGTGATTGCATGTTTTGACGCGGTGTAGGGAGCGGAACCGGGGCGGGGAACATGGGCGGAAATTGAACCATTATTGATGATACGGCCGCCTTGCGGAGATTGATCCCGCATCATTCGATACGCACGGTTTGCAATCAAAAAAGCCCCGCTCAAATTGACACTAATAACAGTATTCCAGTCCTCTAATGTCAGGTCGCCAAAATTGGTTGATGGCACATTGTTGCCGGCGTTGTTGAATACAACATCCAACCGCCCGAATTTTGAATTGATTTCCGCAAAAAGCGCATCAATGGAAGCTTCATCGGTGACATCGCTGGCGATGGGATGCATGTTGCCATCTGCTAAATCAGCGGTTTCCTGCAACGCATTAAAACGGCGCCCGGTTCCGACAACGGTATAGCCCGCTTTTGCCAGTGTTAGTGCAGCGTTTTTACCAACGCCTGAACTGGCTCCGGTGACAAGTGCTATTTTATCCATGAATGTTCTCCTATCATTTCAGCCCCATAAATACAGTTTTGTCGGGGCAGGGCAACGCGCGACATGCCCATGTCGCAAATTTATTGTTCTCAATTTCCTATTGTCGTGTTAGCGAGAATTATGGCTCATTCTTCCCTCATCATCGATAATCTCCAATACGCTAACTGGTCGGAAAATATATTTCGCCAGATGAGCGAAGGCGGGGTTAGCGCTGTTCACGTGACCATCGCTTACCATGAGCAGTTTCGCGAAACTGTGTCGAATTTCGAAGCCTGGAACCGCTGGTTTGAGCGATTTCCTGATCTGATCTTTCAAGGCTTTACGGGAGACGATGTGCGCCGCGCGCAATCGGAGGGTCGTACGGCTATTTTCCTCGGTTTTCAAAACCCCTCGCCGATGGAAGATGATATCGGGTTGATAGAAGTGTTACACCGGTTGGGCGCACGTTTCATGCAATTATCCTATAATAATCAGTCGTTTCTCGCGACCGGTTGTTATGAAGATAAAGACCCGGGTATAACGCGCTTCGGTAAACAGGCGATTGCTGAGATGAACCGTGTGGGGCTTGTTATCGACATGAGCCATTCGGCGGAACGGTCGACACTTGAAGCAATTGAGATGAGTTCGCGACCAATCGCGATTACCCATGCGAACCCCCATGCGTGGCATCCCGCATTACGTAATAAATCCCACACAGTTTTGAAATCGCTGACCGATGCAGATGGCATGTTGGGCTTTTCGCTCTATCCACACCATTTGAAAGATGGGTCGGCCTGTACACTGGAGAGTTTCTGTCGCGCGATTGCAGACGCCGCTGAACTTTACGGAGCCAAACATTTGGGTATCGGTTCCGATCTTTGCCAAGATCAGCCGGACAGTGTTGTTGAATGGATGCGCAATGGCCGGTGGTCCAAGGTACTGGATTTCGGGGAAGGCAGCGCCAGTGACGCAGGTTTTCCGCCCCAGCCCGATTGGTTTGTCGACAACAGGGACTTTGGAAATATCGCTCAAGGGTTGAGCTCTGTTGGATTTTCACAAGGCGAGGTCGACGGTATAATGGGTCAAAACTGGCTCAGGTTTTATGATGACGCCTTTGTTCCAGCAGGAAGTGAGACGTCGTGAACGACACAACGCTTGATCAAAATATGCCACCGCAGGTGGCGCTTCGGCCACCTAGCGAGATCATGCGCCTTGAGCGCATGGGTAGTTTTTTCCCCACCCGATTGAGTTTCCTGCGGTCACTGCTGCGTAAATTGGCGCAAGAGGGTGTCGGAGTTTCAAGACGCGTCTTTAACCTCGACGATAATGGTTTTGGCCATACCGTCTATGAAGTTTCGCTCGATGGTCATCCCTATAGTCTCATCGCGTTTTCGAAAGAGCTAGCCCCTGAAAACCGCACGGACCGGGTGATCGCGGAAGCGTGGGACGCTTGTTTTGTGCTGTTCGACGGGCAACCAACCGCCGACGATATTGTGGAATTGCACGGTCATGCAATTCACCAGGAAGCGGGGCAATATAACCCCCGTGTTCTTGTTCTGTCGCGCGCCAACAAAAGTGTTCGTCTGTTTGATCATGTTGTGGAACGGCTTTCCAATGGGCAGCAGCCCGACGCGGACATGATCAATACAATTGGTTATCTCATGCGAACGACAGCGGTTTACGGAAACGGCAAGTTCGGCCTGGCTGACCGAAGTGAGTTCATGGATCGCCCATCCCTGTCGCAACCTTTTCGTCTTGAGATGTTGACGGTCTATCTTATCCGCGAATTTACCCTCGATCTCGTCAATCACGTGGCTGAACGGGCAGGTGATGGCGACCACGTTGAGCTGGGCGAATCCGTACGCCGCCAATTGGGTATCGGTAATTCAACAGGGCTCGGCATGGCACCGTTTCTGGTCAGCCATCCCATACTGATCAATAATTGGATGCTGGTCCGCGAGACGGCATTGGCGCGGGTTCGGGCATTGAAAATTGTTTCTGACCCCGAAAAAACTGTTTTCACCGCGCTGTTGAAACAGGTGAGCACGCATCTGGATCAATGGAACGTAGATGATACAGCAGAACAGGCTCGCATTGAGAATCTGCGGTTAGAATATGCCCGTATCCGGGATGATGTTGAAAACGCGTTGAGTACAGATTATCCGTGGGAGAAGATTGTGGAATTGTCACGGTCCGGTGGTGTTGATGTTCAGGAATTGTTTGTCGCATTGGTTCTTGAACCACATGGTGTTCTGATTGACGGGTTGTGTGATTGTATGGAGGCGACCAATAACGCCAGACTGGACCCGACCATGCGGATGGCAAGCCTGCGGTCGCTGATCGAAGAGCATTACCGATGGGCGCTTGATCTGGACCTGTCGAGCGACGAAGCCAGCGCGCTGGTGTGGTATGTATCGGAAGAAAAACTGGAGCCGCGTTTGGGTGACAGGCGTGAAGCGTTTAACGAACGCCGCGAAATGCCCCACCATGTCGCGCACAAGGTTAAGGCTTTGTATGGTGATCTAACCGACCTCAGTGATTCTCAATTGATTGCTGAATTTCTGATGAAGTTCCCCAAACATCGGGATATTGTCCGTCGCGTTCAGACCGTTGCGACGCATGTTTACGGGGAAATTCAGGATAATCTGGTGGCGGCGGGTGTGCGACCGATTGATCTTCTGCGGTGTAAACTCTCGTTTTTTGGAGCGTCGAAATTTGACCCCCGTTCCGACCGCTGGACCCGAATAACGCTTTATCAAGGGGCACCGACGGCCCGCGATTTGAGCGTTGAAAATGCAGCGGATGTTTTTCTACCCGCATTTGAACCCGTTCAGAACTGAGGCTCCGGTTGCATCTCTCATCTAATCAGATCAGGACCACAGCGTTGAAAGCCTGTTTGGGGGCGGGTGTGGCCCGCGGTGTGGCCGAAGATATTGCAGATTGTTGCGTGTGCCTGCTTCAAGTCGGGATTGACCCCATTGGCGAGCTGGTTGATTTGCTCCACGAGTTTGACGCTGAAAAACAGGTCACTCATTGGGTAGTGAACGGAGACCAATATGAGGCTGATGCTATCTCTGTCTTGATTGACGGGCCATCAGCTGTTGATATCGCACAGGCCGGGAAGACAGTTGTGTGTTCAACAAGCGGCATGGTGCTGCTGTTCGGGCTGTTGATTGAAAGATCCGCGGTTTTTGAAATCAACTTTGCCATTGATGGCCTCCAATTAAACGGGATCAGCTGCAAGACTCTCGTTCGGGATATCGACAGGGAATCGGTAAATAAGATGCATTTATCCTCGGTCGATGGTGGTGAATCGGTCAGGTTTGATCTGGGCAACCAAATACTGCCATCCAGGGAGACCTGGACCGGGCTTTGCACATTAGCGGACGCAATACTGGTCCCCGCCGATGCGGCCAGCCGGGCGGATGCTGGTGCTGGAAACACCGATAATGATTAATTCAAAACTTAAAAAAGGGGCCGATTGATGGCTGCAAAAATAACACTTACAGAGGTTGAAGAACTGGCAAAATCAGCTCTGGTAGGGGCTGGTGCATCGGAAGCTAACGCGGCATCCGTTGCCCGTTCCACATGGCGTGCTGAGCGTGATGGTGTTCGCAGCCACGGTTTACTGTATGTGCCCATTTATGCGGAACATGTACAGTGCGGGAAAGTCGACGGGCAGGCTGTTCCGGAAGTGTCCAGGCCAAAACCGGCTGCAGTTCGGGTGAACGCGGCCAGTGGATTTGCCCATCCGGCTATTGATGCCGGGTTTGACGCTATGGATGAAGCTGCCCGGACACAGGGCGTCGGGGTGATGACGGTCTATAATTCCTACAATTGTGGTGTACTTGGCCACCATGCGGAGCGGATTGCGGAACAGGGGTTATTGGGTCTTTGCTTTACCAATGCGCCCGCATCCATTGCCCCCACCGGTGGTTCCAAGCCTGTGATCGGGACCAACCCGTTTGCGCTAGGGGTGCCCGGTTCCGATGGCCCCGCGTTTGTCATCGACCAGTCTGCCAGTGCGATTGCCAAAAGCGAAATTATGTTGCGCAACCGTGAAGGTAAATCGATAGAGCCGGGCTGGGCCCTGGACGCTGACGGGAATGAAACGACGGATGCGGCCGCGGCATTAAAAGGGTCCATGATCCCCAGTGGTGGTGCCAAGGGTTTCGGGGCTGGCCTCATGGTCGAAGTGTTCGCCGCCGCCCTGTCCGGCGCGGTATTGGGTAAAGACGCCAGCCCGTTTTCCGGCACAATTGGCGGACCACCCAATACCGGCCAGTGCTTTATCGCCATCGACCCCGATACATTTTCCGGCGGTTCCTTTGGTGACCGGATGGGGAGCCTGGTCACATATTTAACGGAGCAGGATGGGACACGCCTTCCCGGTTCCCGCCGAGCTGGCGCGCGGGACCATACGGCCGATGGAGTTGAAGTTGATCAGGACCTTATTGACCGTATTTCCGCCTTCATCAAATAACTTAGAGCGTTTCAATCTTTGATTGAATCACTCTACATCTATTTTCGCTCGCGGTCGTTTGGCCACGCCAAACACCTACGCGGGGGAGGCGCAATAGCGCCGGATTGCTCTTCGCAGCCAGCGTTTCCACGTATACGTGAAACACTTTAACTGGCTAATTCTGTTCAGCGTCTATGGTCGCGGTCGTAATTTCTGCCGCGTTGATTTCGTGGGCCTTCCTGGCCATTAGCTTGCGCTGGTAACGCCCCTGTACGAAGTCGACCAGAAGTAGCACAACCAAAACAAAATAGAATGTAGATTTCGCCATCGGCTCAACCGTGTTTCCAAACAGCTTGATGTGGGCAAGGTGTCCGCCTTCCGATACGAGCATAATGCCAACGATAAACAGAACGAAGAGGCCGAGTACCTCATACATCCGGTTAGCGGCAAGAAATGCCGATACGCGATCCGCAAGCACCAACATCATGAGGCCGGAAATGATGATCGCGGTTGCCATGACAAGGAAAACATCCGTCAGGGCCAAAGCCGATAGAATTGAATCGAAAGAGAATACAAGGTTCATCAAGACGATCCAGAATATCGCGCTGGCGACTGATCTGTTTGCCCGCCCGTGATTGACGTCCGGGTCATGGACCGCCAGCATATGCATGATTTCCTTCATGGCCGTATAGATGATGAAAGCGCCGCCGAAGAAGACGATGAGCGAATGGCCGTTCACTTCCGCTTTGATAATATCTGGCAGGTCGATTTTGAAAAGAATGTCCTGGAAGTAGGAAATCGCTTGAACGATCACGAACAGGAGTACGATGCGCAATGCTATCGCCACCAGTATTCCAATACGGCGCACACGCGCTTGACTGGCCTGTTCTACCCGCTTTGATTCAATTGAAATATAGAGCAGGTTATCAAAACCCAGGACGGCTTGCAGCAGCACCAGCATGGCAAGGGTGAATAGATTTTCCAGTGTAAAGACGTCCAGCATAACAGGCTCCTCGAATCTGATTGCAGTGTCTAGCGCTTTTGGGCGGATAATGGAATAAATTGGTACTGTGGCACCCAATCGGGGTCGCAAGTGTATATTCAATCACAACGATATTTCCGAACGGATCCCATGAGCAATTCTTCCACACCCCCCTGGAAACACGTCTGGATAACGGGTGCGAGTTCCGGTCTTGGCGAACACGTGGCGCGGGCGCTGGCTAAACGCGGATGTATTGTTTCAATTACCGCTCGTCGTGAAGAGCAGTTAGCGGCCATTGCTGCTGATTTCGACCATATGTTTATCTATCCAGCCGACGTTACCGATGCCGAGGCTTTAAAGCTTGTGGTTGCTCAAATGGAAGAGCAACACGGACCGGTTGATCTGACGATTTTCGGCGCCGGTGCATCGTTCTCGAGTTCGGCCACTGAACTCGAAATTGGCAATTTTGCCAAAACCCTGGATATCAACGTTATGGGGGTGACCAATGCGCTGGATGCAGTTTTGCCGCATATGTTAGCGCGACGGGCCGGACATATCTCATGGATAGCATCGGTCGCCGGTTATGGCGGATTGCCAATATCCCCACCATATGGAGCGTCAAAAGCCGCGCTGATCAACATGGCAGAATCGATGCACGGCAAGCTGAAACAGTCCGGTGTTACGCTCAGTCTGATCAACCCGGGATTTGTGCGTACACCAATGACAGACGTGAATACGTTTCCAATGCCGTTCCTGATGGAGCCGGAAGCGGCTGCGGAAAAAATGATTGCGGGGCTGCGGAGGAAGAAGTTCGAAATCACATTTCCGTGGCAATTAGTCTGGATTTTGAAGGTTCTCAATCTGCTGCCTTATTGGCTTTATCTTCCCATAATCAGGAGAGTGATATAGCTGTTGTGAATCCCGGAGACAAAATGACCACAGAAATGGTTGGGTAATCTGACCGTCGCGGAGTAAAATTCCGCACTCTGACACCTTGTGCTTGTGAGTATTAGGTGGGGAAGATGTATTCTGTGGATTTGTATAGTCGGGTGCGTCGAGCGTGCCATGTGGATGGGAAGAACAATAGCGAGGTGGCCCGTTTGTTCGGGATTGATCGCAAAACCGTGGCGAAGATCCTGAAGCACTCGGTTCCGCCCGGTTATCAAAGAACGACCGCGCCTGTTCGCCCGAAGTTGGATCCGTTTGTTGGGATAATTGATCAGATCCTGAAAGACGACAAAAAGGTCATCAAAAAGCAACGGCACACAGCCAAGCGTATTCATGCGCGGTTACGGGATGAGCACGGGTTCACTGGCGGGATCACCATTGTCACTGATTATGTGCGTGAGAAGCAAAGACGAACCCAGGAGGTGTTTGTTCCTCTGGTTCACGCGCCCGGCCATGCTCAGGTCGATTTTGGTGAGACGTTCGGCGTGATCGACGGTGTCGAACGCAAGCTGCATTACATCGCTATATCGTTGCCGCATTCGGATGCGTTCTTCATGAAGGCGTATCCGGCGGAAACAACAGAAGCCTTCTGTGACGGTCACAATGCTGCGTTTGCTTTCTTCGGCGGTGTGCCGTTGTCGATGCTCTACGACAACACCGTGATTGCAGTTGCAAAGATCCTGGGCGGTGGCAAACGGATACGCACGAGAACTTTCTCAGAGCTACAATCGCACTATCTGTTTGAGGATAAGTTTGGTCGCCCTGGCAAAGGCAATGATAAAGGGAATGTCGAAGGCGTCATTGGTTACGGTCGCAGGAACTTTCTCATCCCAGCCCCACGGTTCGACAGCTTTGATGCCTTGAACGCCTGGTTGGAAGAATGCTGCCTGAAGCGTCAGGATGATGTTGTTCGCGGACATGGTGAGAGTATTGGTGAACGATTGCTGAGAGACCTGGACGCGCTGATGGCATTGCCCCCAACGCCATACGACGCGTGTGAAAAGTTTAGCACGCGGGCAACGTCAATCTCGATGATCCGCTACCGCAATAATGATTACTCCGTTCCTGTCGCCTTTGCCCATCATGAGGTTCAGGTTCGCGGTTACATCCATGAGGTTGTGATTGGCAGTGGAACCGAGATTATTGCCCGCCATCGTCGGTCTTATGAGAAGGCAGACATGATCTTCGACCCGCTTCACTATCTGCCCTTGCTGGAACAAAAGGTAGGTGCTCTCGATCAGGCGGCACCATTGCAAGGCTGGGGTTTACCCGATGCATTTGCGATCCTTCATCGTTTATTAGAAGCCCGCATGGGTAAGGCGGGAAAACGCGAGTATGTTCAGATCCTGCGTCTGCTGGAAACTTTTGAGCTGGAGCACGTTCACGCCGCAATCCAACAAGCTTTGGATCTGGGTGCCATTGGCTATGATGCGATCAAGCACCTTATTCTGTGCCGGATCGAGCGGCGACCGCCCAGGCTTGATCTCGACATCTACCCCTATTTGCCCAAAGCGGTGGTCGAGACGACAAAACCTGCCAGCTATGCCGTGCTGTTGTCGGAGGCGGCAGCATGAACGACACTGTTACCGATACACCGCAAGTTCTACTCAAACATCATCTGACCAAACTTCGGCTGCCAACCTTCCAGAGTGAATATACCAAACAGGCCCAACAATGTGCCGCTGAGAATAAGGATCATGTCCAATATCTCCTGCGGTTATGTGAGTTGGAGCTGATTGAACGTGAGCGCCGAATGGTGGAGCGACGCATCAAAGCTGCGAAGTTCCCGGCAACCAAGAGCCTCGACAGCTTTGACTTCAAAACGATCCCGTCAGTGAACAAGGTGCTCGTGATGGAACTGGCCCGTTGCGAGTACGCTGCGAAACGCCAAAACATCATCGCGTTAGGACCAAGTGGAACCGGCAAAACCCATGTTGCCCTCGGCCTTGGACTGGCTGCCTGCCAAAAGGGGATGAAAGTCCGCTTCACCACGGCTGCTGCACTGGTTCATGAGATGATCGAGGCCGTTGATGAACGTCGCTTGCAACGGCATCAAAAACAACTGGCAGCTCAAGACCTGCTGATCATTGACGAACTGGGCTTCGTCCCTCTCTCCAAAACCGGGGCGGAGTTGCTGTTCGAAGTAATCAGCCAACGGTATGAACGCGGTTCCATCATCATCACATCCAATCTACCATTCGACGAATGGACAGAGGTCTTCGGATCAGAACGCCTAACGGGCGCAATACTCGACCGGCTGACACACCACGTCCACATCCTGGAGATGAATGGTGAAAGCTACAGGTTGCACCAGAGCCGAAAACAAAAATCTGTTCAAATCAACTGACACTAAACCAGATCAAAAACACAAACGTCCCAAAATCTGGCCAATTTTACTCCGGGATCAAGACCCATTTTAGGCTGGGATTGACAAGCTGTCTTTGCCGAACGTTATGTAGCGTGTTGGAGCAATTGGCTTGTCGTACTCCATAGTTCGTTTTGTCTGGTCAGTTTTGAGATAACATCCAATTCAATTCTGTGCGCCAATCGATCATCCTGATTGGCGTTCCGTGGGCTCCTGTGGAAAACATGACAAATCGTGCCGGATACCTGGGGTTTTTTTTCAAGATCTGGTCGAAAAAGGATTTTTGCGTATCTGGAGAAAAAACCGGGTCTGAGGCCCCGTGACCAATAACGATGGGTATATTGCGCGTGTTTTTCCTTAAGGTTGGTGAAGACAGGAACGCGTCGTTCCAAAAAGAACCTAGAAAAAAAACGCCATCCAGTCGCTTGGCTACCTCCTGTTTTGCCATCAACCTCCAGCACACGCCACCTCCCATTGATCCACAGGCGATAATCAGTTTTGCGCGCGGTGAGTTCCGTTTGGCGATTGAGATCAGGGCGGTAATGTCCGAAGTCCCACGGTCTTTGAAATCTGTAAAATCCGGTGTCAGTAATACTCCGTTGTTCCGAACCATCAGATTCTGCAAGCGATTGAAGTTCCCACCGAATGTCCAATCATTGACGCCCTGGCGACGATTACCGCCTTTGCCGTGGACGTAGACGATTACAACTCTGGCCTCACGGTTGTTTTTGCCAACGGAAAAATATTTGAATTTACCATTGGGTGATGCGTAGCTGTTTACGCGACGTGACCAACGAACACCCCGGTCAACATACCAATGATTTGCTTTGCGTCTGGGGATCTTATCACGCTTTATCATATCGCGTTCGCGGTCATATTCCACGAGCCAATACTTGTCGTTCGATGTGCGCTCTAGAATAGCCGGATAGTTGAAGTATTTATCTTTAAACGGGGCGAGATTAATTTCGGCTCGTGCAACTGTGGGATAGCACAACGCAAATGCAATGACGGCCCGTAGTAGCACTTTGCGCCTATTGAAGTTTAACCGCGGAAGCCGGTGGCGTGATTGAAGCCTTGGCCAATTTACTTTCGCGATGAGAGATAAAACTTGCGGCTGCGACAATGACCGTTCCTCCCAGAATCACATATGGATCCACTGCTTCATTAAAGACCAGTATACCCAGTAGTGAGGCCCATACCAGTTGCAGAAATGTTATCGGCTGGGTGACGGATATTGGCGCGGCTGCCAACGCCTTGGTCATAGCATAATGGCCAAATGTTGCGCAAAGCGCCGTGATGAACAACCAGAATAGCTCATGCAGAGTTGGCGTTTGCCAATCAATCAGAGCCATTGGGAATAAGAAGAGGGTGCAAAATAGAGTCAGGAGAGCAACGATAGTTCGTGAATCGATCTTGCCTGTCATGCTTTTGGTCATCAAATAGGACGTGGCAAACAGCGGTGCAGTGCCCAGTTGGGCCAATTGTCCGATTGAAATTTCGTTGAAGCCCGGCCGTAAAATTATCAATGCGCCTAAAAGTCCTGCCAATACCCCCATGATACGGCGCATGCGCAATTTCTCGCCGAGGAAAATTGCAGCCCCGATTGTAATAAAAATTGGTGTCACGTAGCCAATGGCGGTAACTTCAGCGATTGGAATGCGGGCCATGGCGTAGAACCACAACGTTACCCCAAAAGCATGGGCAAACCCGCGAATTGCACCGAGTTTGAACACTTGTGTTGAAGGTGGGTTTTTGATCATGCGCCAATAAAGCGGCAGTAGCAGTAATAGTCCCATACCGTATCGAATAAAGGCTGATTCAGCCGCTGGGAGGTTGGATCCTAGATAGCGTACGATGCCGGTTACGGCGACGAACATCAAAGTGGATACAACCATCCATATGATGCCCTGCATGGCAGAGTTTAAGGGCTTGGTGGGAGAAGAACTTAATGTGGTCACTTTACCTTAGTGAACCGAAAAACCTTATTGGTAAAGTGCGGCAAGCAGTGTTGGTAGTTGTGCCGGGCGAGGCGTCATTTTCATTTCATTTTCGGGCGTGACGGACGCGGACAAGCAACCCCGTTCAAGATCGCGCCAATAAGGGTTGTTCAAAACCATGATGCATTTGGCTTCATAAGATCGGTCGCCAACCGTCAGACAGATTATATCGCCCAACTCGCGACGCTTACCGTAGCGGTCCGTGCAAAAACACTCAGGTTTTGTGGATTGATTGGCGGAAAGTTGCTGCGCAATACCGTTTACGGGCATGGAAAACTGGGCCAGGGTTACGGCCAATATGAATGCCAGTCTTTGCATGAGGGCAAAATAACATGGAATTTGCGTAAATGCCAGTTTGTAGATGATACCACACGTTTTCGTGTTTTTCGGTTCGGACGATTGCGCTTTTGGTTTAGATAGAATTTGATTGCCGCGAAGACTTTTTGTCAAGTGAAACTCAAGGCGCGGATATTGTCATTTTCGCTCGAAATAAAAAAAGGAAATACCAATGATCGGCTATTCTACAATTGGCGTCTCAAATATTGAGAATGCAAAGAAATTCTACTGCGACCTGTTCGCTGAACGGGGTGCTACCGTCAAAGTGGATGCTGGACGTATCGCTATGATCGGGTCCGAAAAAGGTGGACCCATGATCGCTGTTTGCGAACCTTATAATAAGGAAGACCCGCATCCGGGTAACGGTAACATGGTGGCATTTACCGCCGAATCGAAGCCCGAAGCTGAGGCGTTGTATAATAAAGCAATGTCATTGGGCGCAACCGATGAGGGTGCACCAGGCCAGCGTGTTGAAGACCGTTTTTACGGTGCTTATGTGCGTGATCCTGACGGTAATAAATTGGCATTCTACGTATTTGGATAGATCAACCCTGATCTTATCCGCTATCGTCGTCCTACCTCTCGAGGGTAGGGCGATGAACACCTGTTAATCGTTTAGGATGCATCAATCCTGCGGAATATGCTGGCCTTTGACTGTTCGCGAATGGCCACGAAAGTCAGCAATTTTTTCACCATTTTGATTGATCACCGTGACATCGTAGATGCCTGAACGGCTGCTGCGGTCCCGTTCTACCGCTTCCGCTGTCAGGATATCACCTTCGAAGCCAGGCGCAATGAATGTTACAGCGCAGTGCTGAGCAACCGCGAATTGGTTGTAGCTGTTGCATGAGAAGGCAAATGCGCTGTCGGCCAATGTGAACATGAACCCGCCGTGTGCGATCTTTTGGCCGTTCAGCATGTCGGTCCGAACCGTCATGGAGAGGCGTGCGTAGCCGGGCCGTACCTCTTCTATTTTCATGCCCAATCCCCGCGATGCTGCATCGTTATCCCACATTGATTGCGTACAGGCTTTTGCCAGTTCCTGTTCGTTCATAAGATTTTCCTTCGAATTTCTCTCATGGACACCTTGTACTGGATGGGGGCAGGGGGGCTATAGTGATTCAACACTGAATTTGGGGATTTCCCACAATGAGCGGACCTTTAACCGGCCTTCGGGTCGTTGATCTTTCACGGGTGCTGGCGGGGCCATCAATGACCCAGATATTTGCCGATCTGGGAGCCGAAGTCATCAAGATTGAACGCCCCGGCAAAGGGGATGATACCCGCCATTGGGGCCCACCATGGCTGAAAGATGAAGACGGGAACGACACCGGTGAGGCGGGTTACTATATGTCCACCAACCGGGGGAAATATTCGCTCACACTCGATGTTTCTAAGCCTGAAGGAGCAGAGATTGTTCGAGAGTTGGTTAAGGATGCGGACTTCTTTGTTGAGAATTTCAAGGTTGGAGGCATGGCGAAGCTTGGGCTTGCTTATGATGATCTAAAAGCCATCAATCCACAGATTATCTATCTCTCCATCACCGGGTTTGGGCAGACTGGACCTGACGCGCCGCAACCGGGGTATGATTACCTCATCCAGGCCCGTTCCGGGTTGATGAGTGTGACTGGCCATGAGGATGGTGTTCCCGGCGCTGGCCCCATGCGGGCGGGAGTCGCGACCGTTGATTTACAAACCGGCCTGATGGGGGGCATAGGCCTGCTCGCGGCACTACACCACCGGCATATGACCGGCAAAGGGCAATATATCGATCTTGCCCTGTTGGACACGCAAATCGCTGGCACGGCCAATCAGGGATTCAACCACCTGCTTTCTGGTAAAGTACCCGTACGTACCGGCATGTGGCACCCGGCGCTGGCGCCCTATCAACCGTTTGATACGGCGGATGATCAGATCATCATTGCTGTCGGAAATGACAGTCAGTTTGCAAATCTGTGCCGCATTATTGGCGCATCGGAACTGGTGGAAGACGAGCGTTTTTCCACCAACCCCGCCCGCAATAAAAACCGTGCGGTGATGGAAGACCTTTTGACCGCCCGATTGAAAACTCAAAAAGCGGCCCATTGGGTGGATGAACTCACCAAGACCAATGTGCCCGCGAGCACGATAAACAACATTCAACAGGCCATGAACGACCCACAAGTGACATCCCGTGGTATGATTTTGGAGCTCGATCACGCAATTGGCAAAAAAACCCCAGGTCTGGCCACACCGCTGAAGTTTTCCGACACGGGTCTGGAATTCAAAAAGGCCCCGCCGATGCTTGGAGAAGATACGGATGACGTTCTCACGCGCCTGCTTGGAAAAAGTGAGGCTGAAGTCGCAGAGTTGAAGGCTAAGGGTGTGGTTTAGGCAGTCAGGTGTAGCGATGTATAAGTTCGTGCAGTAGTTGCGAGCCAAACCTCGTTAAACGCTATTCGTGGCAATGAGAATCAAGCTGCATTTGAGTCATCATCAATGGTTCCAAAAAGAGGCTTCGAATTTATTGTTACTTATTAAGCTAGCAATTACCGTACTTGAATATTAAAGGCCCGACCAAGGCCACTCTCAAACCGGTTTATCACCTTTGACCGTCACTCGGTTGCCGGAGCGAGTTTGTGGGAAATAGTCCCACATGGCGATGTGCTGCACGCAACGATTGTCCCAGAACGCAACCGAGTTTTCCCGCCAACTGAACCTTGCCTGAAACTGTGGCTGGTTGCAGTGGTCAAACAGGAACTTCAAGATTGCTTCGCCTTCTGCCTCGGGAAGGTCACGAACAGTGGTGGTGAAGACCGGGTTTACAAAAAGCAGTTTCCGCCCGGTTTGTGGGTGGGTGCGGACTACCGGGTGTTCAGCACGTGGAAATGTCCGTTGATCGTCTTTGCCTTCAATCGCTGCACGGCGACGATAATTTGGTCCTCCATCGTGAATGGCGATCAGTCCTTCCAGATAGTCTTTCATTTTATCGGACAAGGCATCATAGGCTGCGTACATGCTGGCAAATAGCGTGTCACCGCCGGTGGGCGGCACCTCATGCAAATGCAGGATTGAGCCCATCGGTGGTTCAGGATCGCACGATACATCTGAATGCCACCGTTCCCCCGCGATCTGTTTTGAATTGGCATCGGCGTGGATAGGCAAAACTTCGGGATGCCCTGCCTGCGAAGGTGCATAAGGGTGGACCTCAAGTTCACCGAACAGACGCCCGAATGCCTTGTGTTGTTCAAAGGATATTTTTTGGTTCCGAAAGAATATAACCTGATGGGTCAACAAAGCGTTGTGAACTTCCTGGCTTTGACGATTATCCAGGACCTGGGTGAGATCAATTCCGTGTATCTCAGCACCAAGGGTCGGTGTTAGGGGTTGAACCTGAATTGTTTCATACTTCACTTTGCATACTCCCTAATGTTTGGTTCGGATAGGTTCGTTGACCATATCTTTGGTTGCGGCTTGGAGGAAAATTGAGAACTGGCTGTATGGTTATAACAAAGCTCCCGGGTTCATTATTCCAAGTGGGTCAAGAGCCTGTTTGATTGATCGCATGAGCGATAGTTTGACGGGATCCCCGTAGGTTTGAAGGTCTGAAATTTTCAACCTCCCGATACCATGTTCGGCGCTGATTGAGCCCCCGCATTTGACGGTGATTTCGTCAATTGCAATACGTGACCTTTCGCTGATCTCCGAATTTTCGATGAGAAAATCCGTCTTGGTAACACCCTCAGGCGGGAATATATTAATATGAATATTACCATCACCCACATGCCCGTAGGCATTAATCCGTATCGCTTTGTCGATCTTGTTGATTTCGGTTGTGGCCATATCAATAAAACGTCCGGTCTGACTGATGGGAACGGCCGTGTCTGAGCTGCAAATTACACCCTCACGTGTGTTATACTCATAAGCCAGTTCTCTTAATTGCCAAAGCGTTTGGCTTTGCGTTGAGGATTCCCCAAATACCGCATCGATGAGTAACTCTTGATCCATCGCTTGTTCCAGCACGGTTTCCAACTGCTGGCGGATATTTTTGTGTCCCTCGATTTCCATGATCACATACCAGGCGTGGGGCTTGTCAAACGGATCGGGTAAGTTGGGGAAATATCTGTTCGCGAGTTCAATCCCCAATCTCGACATCAACTCAAAAGCGGATACAGTTTCGCCCAGCCCTGCGCGTATCACATGCAGAAGGGATAGTGCCGCATCGGGCGATGGAATTGCAGCGACCACGGTGACAGATTCATCCGGCAAAGGGGATAGTTTAAGCGCAGCCGCGGTGATAATTCCCAACGTCCCTTCAGAGCCAATTAATAAATGGCGAAGGTCATAGCCGGTGTTGTTTTTGCGCAGAGGTTTTAAGTCACTGAGTATTGAACCATCAGGCATAACGGCTTCAATTCCAAGACACATGTCGCGCGCATTGCCGTATCGTAAAACCTGAATTCCGCCAGCATTGGAGGCCAGATTACCGCCGATCAAACAGCTGCCTTCTGATGCTAAAGAAAGCCCAAAGCGGCGATTATGGCTTTTGGCCAATTGCTGGATGTTCTCCAGAACACACCCGGCTTCCGCAATCATACTGTCGTTGGAAATGTCGACTGAACGTATCTGGTTCATCCGTTCCAGCGACAGAATAATTGCTGATCTATCTTCGGTTTCCAGATGTCCTGCAACCGCCCCGGTTCCAGCGCCATAGGGAATTATCCCGGTATTATTGGCATTGCAACAGGTAACGATATCGGCAACCTGTTGCGTTGAGTCGGGTTTGATAATCAATGCTCCGTGGCCCTGAAACTGCCCTCTTAGGTCGATGAGATATTTCTCCGCGTGTTCCGGTTCGAGCCAGGCACCAGGCCCAACAATCGCTTTGAGCTTATCAAGAAAAACCGCGTCGTCTCTTTGTATCGGTATCATACAGTTATCCGGATTCCTGATGAACGTGGTTGAAAGTCACTCATCAGTTTGCTGTTTTCGCCTTTACACTTTGTCCCCATAAAATTCGTACGACAGCACCCACCGTAAGTAGGAAGAACACCAGCGCTATCGGTCGGTCGATGAGCAGGCCAACCGGGTTTCCTTGAGCGATCAGCAAGAAAGAGCGGAATGCCGTTTCAAATTCTGGCGCCAGTACAAAGCCAATTAAGAATGCCACGAAGGAATAATCAAACTTCTTCATCAGGTAGCCGATGATTGAAAAAATGATCATCACATAGATGAAAAAGAGGTCATTTGCGGCGGCATAAACCCCCGTCACGCAGGTTAATGCGATGATCGAATAAGTGATATATTCCGGCACTTTCACGATGTGGCTGTACAGGCTGCTTCCCAGCAGGCCTATGAAGAGGTTGAAGAAATTCGCCATAAACAGGATAGTGAATATGCCGTAGATTAAAGTCGGCTGGGTTTTAAAGACATGGGGTCCGGGCTCTATGCCATGAACCAGAAATGTCCCGATCAGCAATGCTGTTGTTACGTTTCCCGGAATTCCAAGCGTGAGCAAAGGAACAAAACTGCCACCAACAACGGCGCTGTTAGCCGCTTCCGGCGCCGCTACACCATCGAGGCTTCCTTTTCCGTATTCGTCGGAATTTTTCGAGTATCTTCGGGCCGTGCCATAGCCGACAAATGCAGCCATGGCGGCGCCGATACCTGGCAGCGCGCCGATGCCTGAGCCGATCAGGCTGGAACGAATGATCGTTTTCCAACTGGCGCGAAATTCTGGCAGCGTCAATGCTGGGCCGCCCGTTCCACTGATCGGTTTGGGAGCTTCACTGTTTGCTATGCGACGGCGCTCAAGTCCGCGTTCAACCGCTACCATAACTTCAGCAACGCCGAGCATGCCAATGGCAATCGGCAACAGAGGCAGACCATCTTGCAACTCGATAAATCCGAAATTAAGCCTCGGGGTCGCCGACATTGGGTCCAGCCCGATCATCGCGCACAGGAAACCAAACGCGCAAGCTGCAAGTCCTCGCAGCAAGGATTTTCCGGTGAGGCCCGCAACAAAAGTGAAGGCAAATAACACCATGAAGGTGACTTCCGTCGGCCCGAATTTCAAGGCAATTTTTGAAAATGGCGCGGCAACCGCGTAGAGCAGCATGTCGGCCAGCAATGCGCCTGCGACAGAAGCAAAGAGTGCCATTTGCAACGCCTTGCGAGCTCTACCCGATTTGGCCAATGGATAGCCGTCAAAGGCTGTGGCTGTGGCCTCCGCCGAACCCGGGGTATTCAACAGGATGGCAGATATGGAACCACCAAATGTACCGCCTTTATATATGCCAACAAGGAATGCAATCGCGGTGATGGGCTGCATCCCAAAGGTTATCGGTGACAGTAACGCAATGGCCATTGCAGCGTGAAGGCCCGGAATTGCCCCCATGAAGATGCCAATCGTTACACCGACGGCAATTGCGATCAGCGGCTCGATAGTAAGGACGGAAAGTATTCCTGCAACGAGAGCTTCCACAGTTCTATTCCTTAGGAAGACAGTTGCGGGAAGGCATTGATGTGGATGCCAAAACCATAATGCAAGCCCAGATAAAGAACGATTGTTGCAACAGTTGCAATTACGACAATTGTAACCGT
Source organism: uncultured Rhizobiaceae bacterium (assembly GCA_951813045.1). Lineage (GTDB taxonomy): Bacteria > Pseudomonadota > Alphaproteobacteria > Rhizobiales > Rhizobiaceae > Pseudahrensia. Next base: position 2,446,238 of record CATOTF010000002.1, on the reverse strand, counting down.
GTTACGACCACCCGTGATCAACATGTTTCCAACCACCAATAAAAACCCGGCCAGTAAATAGCCGGCAGGAAGCAGGATCAGGGCAAATAGTGTGAGTAGGCCGGAAACCACAAGCACGCTTCCCAACTGGCTTCTACCCAAATTCACATCATCATCGTGACCATGCCTACCACCGGTTGCAATATGGCGTTTTCGCAGGCGTGAAAGTACCAGTTCAACCAGTGTAAAAGTGAAGATCAGACTGACGGCCAGATTGGGCATCATTGATGCCCCTTCAAACGCGGCGGCTTCGCCATCTCCCGTTTGCAGCGAGATGGCGTAGAAAGCCACCCCGCATAACAAGAGGATCACAATAGATATGATCTGCCGGTTGGTCATCCTGCTAACGCATGCAACGGGTCAAAAACCGGATCCGTTGCACCTGTACTTATTTTAGAACCGCTTTCATCGCTTCGGTAATCTTATCGATTGAGGCTTTGGTTTCTTCACCATTCATCGGGGGAATACCAACGAAACGCTTGTTCACAAGATCCTGAAAACGCTGATCCTTGGCAGAAGCAACCAGAGCTTCAACAAGCTTGGCTTTGACGTCCGCTGGCAGGCCCTTTGGTGCTGCGATTACCGAATTATAACTGACAGCGGGATATCCGAGGCTAGACATGGTTGGCGCATCAGGTGTTGCGTTCAAAGGTTGGGAACCGGAGGCGGCAAGCACGACCATCTCGCCGGACTTCACGTATTGCACATGGGGCCCACCGCTCAGCCCGAAGTCTACATGGCCACCCAGAATGGATTGCATCATGTTTGCACCGCCCTTGATTGGCAATACGATAAACTTGACGCCGGTTGCGGCGCTGACAGCATCAATCTGCAAACGGTCCGCCGGTCCAAGGGAACCAAACTTCAACGGCGTGCCTGTGGATTTGGCATGCTCTATCATGGAATTGAAATCTTTCCATGGTTTGTTGGTCAGCGACACGAAGGATGTCTCGAAACGGGCCATGGTCAAAAGATAATCAAAATCTTCCTTGGTATAGGTCACTTTGCCCTGTAGTGGGTTGAAAGCAAAAGTCAGGCTGGTTGCAACCACGAGTGAATAACCATCAGCCGGTTTTGCCTTCGCCGCGGTTGCCGCGATACTGCCTCCGGCTCCGCCCTTGTAGGAGTGGACAATCGTCTGGCCCAATTTCTCGGTAAGGGGTTCAGAAATCTTCCGTGCCATGGCGTCTGAAAACCCACCCGGCTTAAAGCCAATGATCATTTCAATAGGTTTGTTCGGAAAGTCTTGCGCAATTGCACCAGACATGCCGGCGCTTAAGGAAATTGTCGCGGCAAGTGCGGTCAACACCAGTGATTTAATCGGTTTCATTGTATCCTCCCAAGGACTTGATTGCCCAAAGTATGAGCTTCGGCAATGTACAAAGTAAGAGCAAATTGTTTTCCGCGATTTACATGATAACATTTCGGTATCGCATCATTCGCGTGGTTCGGATTATGCAGGACGATCAATTATACAAAAATTGTAGAAACTACCCGGCAACCATGTAAAATAGCGGGTTTTTCTGAAATTGACTAAATAGATGTGATATCTGTTTGGTATTGAAATCCGGGCGTGATGTTATGAAACTTATCCAAATTCAGTATTTTTGTGGTGTTGTTGAGCAAGGTGGCTTTATTGCAGCTTCCCGGGAGTTGAATATCGCCCAACCCGCCTTAAGCCGTCAAATTTCAGACCTTGAATCCGAGATGGGTTGCCTTCTCTTCATCCGTGGTCCTGGCGGAACCAATGCGACAGAAGCCGGACGAAAATTTTATGTTCACGCACGTGCCATCCTTGAGAAGATCGACATGGCCAAGGCCGACATGCTCTCGAACTCTGACCTTTTGTCGGGCGAAGTCACAATGGCACTTCCAGTTGGTATGGCCTCACAACTGGCCGCCACGATTGTTCAGGAAGTTGAAAGAAAGTGCCCGGCAATATCCGTGCATATTGAGGATGGTTTGGGCTATCAGGCGGGGCAGCTCATAGATGCGGCAAAAGTTGATTTTGGCATAATCTCCAACGTGGGTAATCTGCAAAACGTCACCTTCGACCCAGTGTTGAGAGAGCATCTGTTTCTATTCTGCAAACGACGTAAGTTCGACCCCGATACGACAGATGTGGAACTTGCTGAGCTCCGTGACCGGGACCTGATCATGCCAAATCGCAAGGTTGATGTTCGGCGGAATCTTGAAAACGCCATGATTAAAATTGGCTGCCAGCCAAGAGTTCGATATGAGCAACAATCTCTGCTGACCATTAGAAGTATGGTCCGTGCAGGCGTTGGTGCGGCAGTGTTGAATTGGCCGGCAATGGCCGACTTATGGGCTGCGGGCGACCTTGATGCCCGAAGAATTGTCAAACCTGATCTTACCCGCACGGTTTGTCTCGCCACGCCAAACTCTCGCCCGTTATCCAAGGCAGCCATCGCCGTCTACGACATTGTGCGACATGTTATGTCAGCAGAAGTCGAAAGCGGTAACTGGCGGGGTGGTCATATAGTCGAGGGTTGAGAATACCACCATAGTTTGGTCCCCAACTGACCAAACCAGCAACAAGTTGTACGCACAAAAACCCGGATATAGCAGCGTCCGAACTAACCCTGGAATTTGGGTTTTCAAAAAATTAGAAAAATCCGCTCGTAGCACATGCGACGAAGTAGCCCCTGTCGAAAGCAAACTAACCAAGAAATTTTGTAACAGCTGAAAAAATAATTCGGCCATCCAATACTGTAGCGTCGGAAAACCAATGTGAACAGCTGAATTGTGGAAATCGAAGCAAGAGTTCTGACCATGCCCCAATGACGGATATGGGTGGAATTTGTTGAAAAAGCCTGTTTTTAAATAGCCTGATTGTGGTTCGCAAGGCCGCTTTCAGTTAATTCACGCTGTTATTGGAACGAGCTTTACCAACCAGTTTAAGTGTGCGTAGGCTCTGATATGCCGGAGGTATTTGACCCACAAGATGTTCTAGCATTGCCGCTCATGGCAAACTTGGCAACTGCTTCACAGGACGGTAGTCCCCGAAACGCACCCATGTGGTTTGTCTGGGAAGATGACGCAATTTGGTTGCTTGGGTCAACAAAGTCCAGTTCTGTTGAACGTCTATTGATAGATCCGAGATGCGCAATCGAGATCGTGAACTATGACAATCAATCCGGTGTTTTATTACACCTCGGACTTCGTGGTTCAGCCAGTATCGAACCTATGTCGCCCAACCGATTTAAACGGCTACTCCACAAGTATCTTGGCCCACCAGAAAACTGGAATATGTGGTTTATTGAAAATGTCGCGCGAATTGACGATCCAAACGGGAGGTTGATCAAAGTGTCGCCAGAAAGCTTCTTCACCAACAACGTTTCGTTTTTTAGAACGGGACCTGAATTAGCTTGGCCGAGCAATGGATCTGAAGCGAATATGCGATAGGCTACTTCGTCAATCAATCGAAAATAACCCAACCGTTCTCGTAAACTTCACAATCGCCGCTTTGGTGAAAATTGAACTTTGAAATCTGATCATCGGTGAAGGGTCGATACAGTCCGATTCACTGTAATAATACACATCCACGCAAATTGGCGAAGCTGATCCCGCGAGCGGTTTGAAAACAGTTGTCGAGGTGTTTGGTATATTCAGTGCTGGATCAAACTATGCGATTTTCAAAGTGAACCTTCAAAAAGTGGACCGTTGGGGCCAAGCCTGACGCCAGGGCGCAGGCGGGTATATGGGATTGTATCGACACGGCAGGGGTTTGCGCCGGGGGATTCTGTGAATATCACCTCTTCGGCGATAGGTTCGTAATCAGCCAGAAAGTGGATGGCGCTTTTGACAGCGACCACTTTATAGGCTTCGGGATTTGCCCCAATATGGCGCAGGATCGCTTGATCCGCGTTTTGCGCACGTTTTGATCCAACAACGATTGTGACATCGGCTGCACCCCGACGAACCCGCAATCGAGCGCACGGACCAAGGTTAGCCGTTATCCCGCCAAACATTGGACCAGTGCATAGAAATTCCCCATTGCTGAGTTGCTCTACACTTGCTCGCACAGGGATTGCTGGCCCGCCGCTTTCAGGAAACTGACCACCAATCTCGGCGTCAATCATGGCACCAACTCCTGCTGCATGGGCCTGTGCCGCAGTTTTAGCATCCCAGATCATACCGATAATACCATTGGTATTGTCGTTCAGCATAGCCGCTAACAGGCCCGTTGCATCTCCAGGTGCACCCGCGCCAGGGTTATCTTGTGGATCGGCCAGGACGACCGGCTTTTCGCCGTTTACTTCCATCGCTCGACGTACCGCCGCTGCGGCTGACACCATCCCGGTATCAAATGTCTCTTCCGCGTCTTGAAGTGCGACCAACATCGCGTCGGCAGCTGCATCCACAGCATCCTGATCTGAACCGCAGGCATATACGGACGTGCCACAATTAAAAATATCAGCCGGTGGGAACCCAAAAGCGAAATCGACTGACGACACACCATCCGGCATCGCTAACTCATCGAGGCTGTTATAGAGTTGAGCGCCCGGTTCGCGTCGTGTCGATTGAGCTGTAATGGGAATGATGTAATCCAATTGTCGAAACGCCGTACAAAATGGCGTGCCCCGTTCCAACAGTTCCGCCAGCAAATTCGCTGCCCGGCCACCGGTGGCGCTCATATCGATATGCGGGTAGGTGCGATAGATCGTCAGACACGAAGCGAGTTCTGCAAATTCCGGTGATAAGTTTCCGTGCAAATCAAGACTGACCGCAATGGGCAAGTCGGGGCCTACCACAGCTCGCACCCGCCGTAGTATTTCAGCTTCTCCGTCCTCAAAATCTTGTGTCACCATAGCGCCGTGAAGGTCCAGATAAACCGCATCGAAGTCGGCGGCTTCTGTTAATCGTTCGCATAGTGTCGCAGTTATGCGATCAAACGCATCGGAAGTTACAAAGCCACCCGGTTCTGCCGCAGCATAAAGGAGCGGAACCAACTGCATACCAGCAGCTGCGGCGACGAATCCCCCTAGCGGGACATTCAGGCCACGGGCTTGCTCAATTGCTTTTTCACCTTCTGCGTAGGCAGGCCAGGCGCCCGGCTGCTGAAAATCTGACCATTCGGTAAGGAACGGTGCAAAGGTGTTCGTCTCATGCTGGAACCCGGCTACAGCGACCCGTGGCAGGTTCATTGCTACACTTCCTGTTCGTTTATTGCATCGCCCCATGGCGTCATGATTTCTGTACAACCGGTGTTCACAATTCCGCGTCGCATCACGCCAGCGGGACAGGCAAAAGTATTGGGAAAGGCTGTCCGTTTGGCGGTTGTCACAGCCTGTTTCGCACGTAGGGCGTTAACGACGTCATCAGATAAAGTTTCATCTGCTATGATATCGTCACCACCGGATACGTCGATCCGCGGCTGGTGAAAAGTTGCGCCGAGATCCATATCGAAATCGGTCGCAAAGCTGCTCATTTGCGCGACTGCGGAGACAATTTTGCGGCCACCTGATGCGCCTAATCCAAAGCGCGTATTTCCCTTCGACCCGATTACAGGGCAAATATTCATCAAGCACGGTTTTCCCGGAGCAAGTGAGTTCGGCCGGTCCGCGACAGGGTCGAACCACATGATTCCATTGTTCATTGTGAAACCCGTATTGGGTGAAACGACCCGACTGCCAAATATCGAGAGGAGCGTTTGTGTCTGCGACACGATATTACCCTGCCGGTCCACAACACAAAAATGCGTTGTGCAACCCTCGGCACCATGAATTTCTCCGTCGTGCCCCATCTTCGTTAGTCGATTTTCATAGGCTGTTTTCAGCCCGTCTGCATAGGCACAATAGGCGTCGCTTCCCGGTTCGCTTGCTCCCATTTCGCGGGTTTCCGCCACTTGCATTGCATTGCGAAAAGTCGGGCCTGCTGTCAGCCCCGGCATTACGTCAAACCGGGCGTCACGATAATTGAATGAGAGTGGATCGGTAAAATAAGCATGGTAATCACGCAAATCTTCCGCTGATAATGTTCCGCCCTTTTCCTGAATATCATTTGCCATCATTTGTGCCAGATCGCCGTCGTAGAGCGCACGCGCGCCCTTGTCTGAAATCTCTTGCAGACTGTCCGCCATTTTTGACATATCGAGCCGCTTATCGGCCAGTGCTGTCCAGGCGGTTCCTGTTGGCCACTGGCCATCCTCAAGGAATAAAGCGGCAGCGTCAGGGTCTTGCGCCAGCGCCCGGGTACTGGACGCGATGACCAGGGCCGCATACCAATCAACCAGCAGTCCTTCACGTGCCAGCGCGATAGCCGGCGCCAAAAGCTCCGACCATGGAATCGTGCCAAATCGCTCGTGCATCTTGCCCATGCCATCGACAAGGCCGGGAACAGCAACGGCGGTTGCACCTTGCACGTTGCGGCCGCCTTCGACTGCTTCCCAGGGGAACAGGTCGTCGGCCACCCCAAGCCCACTCAACGGATAATCTGCAGGATTGAGATTGCCCGGTGATCTCATGCCATAATTGAGCGCATATGCCCGGTTCTCATCTGCGCGCCACAACATTAGTCCGCCACCGCCTGCCGGGCCGCTCATCCACGGCTCCACCACACCGATTGCAAAAGACGTCGCTATTGCAGCATCCACCGCATCACCACCAGCCGCAAGAACACGGGCTCCAGCTTCCGCGGCAAGGCGATGTTGAGCAGCAACAACGCCATATTCGGTCTCGATAACGGTTTTGGTGATAGATTGGCTACGGGAGAGGTTTTGGCTCATCGGATAGCCTTTCATTGAATTGACGCATCACCATAGACTTGAGGTGCTGTTTGACGCAAACCGGCGGATATTTTCGATGTTATTCATTCATGCAGATCGGCTGCTGTATCTCGACCTTAAAAGAAAATCAGGTAGATAAGCCCGGCGTAGATTGCATATTGAAGCGCGTAGTAAAATGTGCGGTTCCAGGCTTTTATCTTCTTACCAATAGCGCGGATTTTGTGGATAAAGCCAAAGGCTTTGTTGACGGCACCGACTTTGTCTCCGGGGCGGTTCTTTGTGGCGGATGCAGCCATGACCACGTTTGAGAAGATAGTGTTGATCCAGTTGATAGGCGGAATATTGACCGGGCGTTTGATGTCGAGAAACAGGACGATACGGTTTTGATCTGTATCGTTTTTGGCATAATGGAGATAAGTTTCGTCGAACATTACCACTTCGCCGTCCCGCCAGGAATGACGGACACCATCCACATCGATGTAACAGCCATCGTCATTGGGCGTAGTCAACCCCATGTGGTAACGAAGCGACCCGGCGAACGGGTCCCGGTGTTTAACCAATTGCGCGCCGGGAGGGAGGCTCGCGAACATCGCCCCTTTAATTGACGGGATGGCCTCCACCATTTTTGTTGTTTCGGGACAGAGGTCAGTAGCAGACTCTAATGAAGAGCCGTACCATTTGAGATAAAATCGGGTCCATCCGGATTTGAAGAATGAGTTGAAACCGATATCGTCCAGATCGTCGGACGCTTTTATGGCCCCTTGGTCGTTCAGTCGCAGTGCCTCGTCGCGAATTTCCTGCCAATTATCCTGAAGCGGTTTCAACTCCGGAAATATAGCGGAATCAACGTAGGGGGTAGTGGGAACTTTCGAGAAAATATAAAAAAGGCAGTTCAGTGGAGCAAAGAGATTGGCGTGATCCGTAATCTTGCGCTTCAGCAACTCATGGCCAACTTCGCCTCGATTTTGGACGTAGATCGAACAGGCTACAAATATTAGAAGAACTACCAGTCCCATAAACCGACCTTATTTGAATGAAATGAGTATGCGGCTCGGCAGGGTTATACTAGAGAAAAACGACCGGTTACCAATTCAATTTTTAGACAGAACCGGAGTTTTTGTGCCTGTTTGGCATTAATTCGAGGCATGGCTGTGAAAATTGTCCGGCTAAATCCGTTTATCTAACCAGCCTATTAATTGTGTAGTGGTTTGTTCCCGGTTCAATTCATTCAAACTTTCATGCCTTGTGTCTTCTAGCAGGTTGAAGCTGACGTTGGTCATTTCTGCTGATTTCATTCGGCGTTCGATATTCGCCACCGTTTTGCCTCCTTCGGTGCATGGGTCTTTTGCTCCGGCTTGGAGGTTTATGGGGAGGTCTCTTGGGAGGTTTTCGAGGTTATTGTTGTCGGCTGCAAATGTGACACCTTGGAGAACATCGAGCCACATGCCGATAGTGATTTCGAAGCCACAGAGCGGGTCCGCGATATATTTATCGACCTCGGCTTTGTTACGTGAGAGCCAGTCGGATTCCGTTCGGTTGGGTGCAAATTGCTTGTTCCATGTCTCAAAACTGAGCTTTTTGGCGAGGCCTGATGGCACGTCTGACCCTTTGTACATTTTTTGGATTTTCAGAATAATTTTGGAGATTACGGTGAGGGCACCGGTCTCGACACCCGCGTTCCAAAGGGCTGCACCGTGCACGGTTTGCGGGTGTTTCAAGATGTAGTTGAACGCGATGATGGAACCCATGGAATGACCGAAGCAGATGATCGGTACGCCGGGATGTTTTTCCGTGATCATCCGGTTGACGGAATGGACGTCAGCGATCACCGCATCCCACCCGCGGGCGCGTTTGAAAAGCCCTTGCGCGGAACCGGGGGCTTTTGTGTGGCCATGGCCACGGTGATCGTGGGCATAAGCGCCGTAACCAGCTTCGACTAGTGCATGGGCGAAACGCCCGTAGCGTCCGGCATGTTCAGCCATTCCGTGATTGATCTGGACGATTGCTTTTGGCCTGTCCGTCGGTAGGGCAACGTAGAGGTTTAGCTCCGCACCATCATTGGTTTTCAGTGTGGATGCTTGCCAATCAGTATTTGAACCCATTAGAACTTTTCGACCCATGGACGCAGTTCAACCTCCCACGCCCAACAGGAGCGGGGCTGGTCTATGAAGTGGAGATAATTGTCCGCGATTGCATCCGGGTCCAGCATGGACTCGGGATTATCAGCTGATGAAATCCGTTCAGGCCGGTTGGCGTTTTCAATGCCGCCATCAATCACAAAATGACCAATGTGAATCCCTTGGGGATGCAGTTCACGGGCCAAACTTTGGGCCAACCCGCGCAGGGCAAACTTGCCCATGGCGAAGGCGGATGAGTTGGGATAGCCCTTCACCCCCGCCGAAGCACCGGTTAACAATATATTGCCAGCGCTGTTGGGGATCATACGCCTTGCGGCCTGTTGCGCCATCAAAAGCGCGCCATAACCGTTGATCAGGATGGTGTTTTTCGCGGTCTCCGGGTCAAGCTCGGTAATCGCGCCGCGCATCCGTGCCGTTGGGTTGTAAATCGCAACCTCCAGCGGCCCGTCCATCGCGTCGACTTTTGCAAATACCGCTTCCATGTCATCGGGAACCTGCGCATCGCAGGAGATCGTCACCGCGTCGGTTTCTTTCGCTAATTGCGATAATTTTTCGGTATTTCGTGCGGCTAAAACGAGTTTATGGCCACGATCTGCCAGTTTTCGGGCCAATGATGCCGAAAGTCCTTCGCCTGCGCCTATAATTACTGCAATTCCCATCGTATTTCCTCGCTTCCTTCGTTTGCAATGCCTTGTCTTAAGTGTGGCCACCCGTTACATGGCTTGCAACAGATTTCATTCAAATGCGCAGACTTTTCGTCCGTCGCCCATTTCGCGGAGAACGCTCCCCATGGCACGTCAATTTATCTATCATATGCAGGGTCTCACCAAGACCTATACTGGCGGGAAGAAAATTCTCGATAATGTGCACCTGCAATTCTACCCCGACGCGAAAATCGGTGTGCTTGGCCCCAATGGCGCCGGTAAGTCGACCCTGCTTAAAATCATGGCGGGTATCGACAAGGAATGGCAGGGCGAAGCCTGGGTCGCTGAAGGGGCCAAGGTTGGTTATCTTGAACAGGAACCGGAGCTTGATGGCGATAAGACGGTTCGTGAAAACGTCATGGAAGGTCTGAAAGAAAAAACCGCAATCCTTGAGCGTTATAACGAATTGATGATGAATTATTCCGACGAAACGGCGGATGAAGGGGCAGCCCTTCAGGACCAGATAGATGCGGAAGGCTTGTGGGATCTGGACGCCAAGGTCGAAATGGCAATGGATGCTTTACGGTGCCCCGCGCCCGATGCGGATGTCAAACCCCTCTCCGGTGGTGAACGCCGCCGTGTAGCGCTTTGCCGCCTGTTGCTGTCAGAACCCGACCTGCTGCTGCTCGATGAACCGACCAACCACCTTGATGCGGAAACCGTTTCCTGGCTTGAAAAACACCTGCGTGATTTCAAGGGCGCCGTGATGATCGTGACCCACGACCGCTATTTCCTCGACAATGTAACCGGCTGGATTCTCGAACTCGACCGGGGGCAGGGCATTCCTTACGAAGGGAATTACACCGCCTATCTGGAAAAGAAGCGCAAGCGGATGGTTCAGGAAGGTCGTGAGCAGGATTCACGTATGCGGCAGTTGCAGCGTGAGCAACAGTGGATGGGCACCAGCCCGAAAGCCCGTCAGGCCAAATCAAAAGCCCGTATCAATAAATATAACGAGCTGGTGGAAGCGGCTGATCAGCGCAAGCCAACCGATACGCAAATCGTGATTCCGGTTGCTGAACGGCTTGGTCAGGTGGTGATTGAAGCCGAAGGCCTGTCTAAAGGGTTTGGTGACAGGCAATTGATCGAAAATCTAAATTTCAAACTGCCCGCCGGTGGTATCGTCGGCATTATCGGCCCCAATGGGGCTGGTAAATCGACCCTGTTTAAAATGATCACCGAGCAGGAAAAACCGGATGGCGGCTCGCTGCGCATCGGTGAGACCGTCAAGCTCGGCTATGTCGATCAGAGCCGTGATAGTCTCAACCCAGAGGCCACGGTTTGGGAGGAAATTTCCGGTGGTGCGGAGGTTATCAAGCTCGGCAAACATGAAGTGAACTCCCGCGCCTATGTGGGGTCGTTCAACGTCCGTAAAGGAGACCAGCAGCAAAAGGTTGGTACGCTTTCTGGTGGACAGCGTAACCGGGTTCATCTGGCAAAGATGTTGAAATCCGGCGCGAATGTTCTTCTGCTCGATGAGCCGACCAACGATCTGGATACTGAAACCCTGTCGGCGCTTGAAGATGCGCTGGAAGAGTTCGGTGGTTGCGCGGTTATCATCTCACACGACCGTATGTTCCTCGACCGTTTGGCAACCCATATGCTGGCCTTTGAAGGGGACAGCCATGTGGAGTGGTTTGAAGGCAACTTCGAAGATTATGAGAAAGACAAAATTGCCCGGTTGGGTGATAATGCGCTCACTCCAAAACGCATTCATTTCAAACCGTTAGGGCGCTAATTTTAGTCAAATTGCCCAGCTAACATTGGGAATTACCGAGCTGTTCATGCGGCTGGCATAAATCGATGCCGATCGGTTTTCATTTCCTGTTTAATGAAAGAGAGAAACGCCTGTATACGGGCTGCGGGTTTTGCTGCTGGATGGACCAGAAGCCAGATTTCAAGGTTTTTGGAATATTTGTCCTGGAGAACGCGTTGTAGCTTGGTATTCTCCTCGACTGTATAGCAGGGCACACAAATTAACCCAACGCCTGCGTTGGCAAGGCTGGTGTATGTATGAATGCAATTGGTCTTGCTTATACCGATCGTGTTATCCGTGATTCCCGCTAACTCTTTGATCTGGGGGAATTTCGCGATGGGGTCGAGAGCGCCAACGGCTTTATGATTGCTAAGTTCCCGCAATTCTTGAGGAACAGGGTGTTGCGAGAAGTATTCCGGTGACCCATAAATTCCCGTTTCGACCACGGCAACACGCGTTCCGATTACCTCACTATCCGTCGGCCGACCGAACCGCAAAGCAATGTCGGCTTCCCTGTTATCTATATTAAGTTTCTCGTCGTTCACGATACAATTGACAGAAATTTCCTGAAATTTTTTGCTGAACAATTCGATCTTTTCGCTCAACCAGAAGGCACACAATGTCTGTGTTGATGTGACTGTGATCTCACCCCGAAGTTCCGATTCCCTGGCCCAATGACTTTGGTTTAAATTTGTGACCGTGATTTCCATGGCCTTGGCACGTGATACAACTTCTTCGCCAAGTTCTGTAAGAGCTGCTCCACTCGAATGCAGGTTGAAAAGCTGAATATCCAGCTTTGATTCCAGGCGTTCAATGTGTCTGGCAACGGTCGGTTGACTGACATTTAACGCCCTTGCTGCGGCCGAAAAACTGCCCCTTCGTGCGACCGCCAACAGAAATCTATAGTCGTCCCAGTTTTCCAATTTTTCACCAATATTGCTTTGCAATGGATTGATCCACCATGGACACCTCTTAAAGTTGAGAAATATCGGGCGATGTACAATTCAATTATTTGTTGATGGATGTGAGCGTGTTGTTGGAGTTTAAACGGCTCACATGGGCGTTTTATTCGATCGCTTACCGCGTAGCGGCGAAATTTGTACTTCTACCGACCGGTCCAAGCGAATCAGCGCGAATGGAGAGTGGACGTAGCGGGTAGGGGTGATCATGTTATTTGCACCAGTGCGCGAACGATTTAGTGTACGTGATGTATTTAAATTTCGCTTTAAATCAAAAACCGCGCATTAAGTGCTTGTTAAGTAAGTCAAGGCGATGGACCAAATGATGGCGTGTAGGTCTGGCGGAAGGTTTCAACAGCGAGGCATTATTTACATTTGGTTTCAGCGCGTTGTCGGTGGGATACATAAAACGTGCCAATTTCCATGCCACCATTGGCGTATCATTTTTGAACAGGGGTGAAGGAAATCGTTTGTGGTGGATTCGACCGCTTCAGCTAAAATCTCGTTGGATATTTACGCCTCGTTTTATTTTAGAACAAGCCAATACGGGAAGCCGAATGATGAAAATGCAACACTCAACAATACGTAATAAATTAAGCAGATCACTATTTGCTCTGACATTTGCCGGTGCCCTTGGCGCTCAGGCTTCATATGCCGCTGACCCTGTTGAAGAACAGCAAGCGCTCGAACAATTTGGCATTTATGTTTCAGGATTTGTCGGGGTTGGATTTACCGATGATGCCGACTTTTCTGGCATTGTTACCCCTCCAGGTGGTCCTCAAAGGGTGGCGACTGACTTTGACGAGGGTGTCCACTTCGGCGGCGCAATCGGATTGAAACTGGAAAACTGGGGTAATGAAAGCTTCACCCCGCGGATTGAACTCGAACTCTCCTATTTGGAAAGCGATGCGGATACCATTGATTTCTCTGGCAACGGGGTTGGTCTTGAAAACAATGTGGACGGTGACATTTCCCGCCTGTTGGTGATGGCAAATGCGTTGGTTGATTTTAATACCGATAGTGCGATTACACCTTATCTTGGTGTTGGTATCGGTGTGGCGTTTTCCGATACTGATATTGTTTACGGTGGTGCGCCAGGTGCTGCTCCGCCCATCCGGTTTGGTGATTCTGAAACCGACTTCGCTGCGCAGGCAATTATCGGCGCGTCCTATGAAGTCTCAGATACAACATCCATTTTTATCGACGGGCGTTATTCACGTATCTTCGACGTGAGTGGTGACAGATTTAACCCGGGTGGATTGACTGGTAATATTGAAGACGACGTCAGCAGCTTTTCTATCAATATTGGTGTACGTTACGCATTCTAAGGAATACAGCTATTCCAGAATTCAAAAAGGCGGGTTTAGACCCGCCTTTTTTGATTCTTTGTGGAGCCAATAATACAGGTCGGCGTTTTATCAGCTTGCCGGTGATGCCAGCTTCAATAGTCTACCGCCATCTCGGTCTTCCAGCACCCAAATCGCGCCATCCGGTCCTTGCTCGACTTCTCGGATGCGTTTGCCCCATTTGAAGCGTTCCACCTCTTGGGCGGATTGTCCGTCTAATTTAACGCGCACGAGGGCACGACTAACCAACCCGCCGATGAAAGCGTTGCCTTTCCATTGGGGAAAGATGTCGCCCGAATAAATCGTCAGTCCGGAGGGCGCAATTGACGGTATCCAATAGGCCTTGGGCGCGTTGAACTCTCTGCGTGTGTTGTGATTCGGAATTGGTCTGCCGTTATAATGGGTGCCGTTGGAAACGATTGGCCAACCGTAGTTTTTCCCCGGCTCGATGAGGTTTATTTCGTCACCATGTTTCGGGCCCATCTCGGTCGCCCAAAGCTGGCCGGACCCGTCAAATGAAATGCCTAGCATGTTACGGTGCCCGACAGACCAGAAGGCACGGGCCTTTTTGCCTTGGCTACCGTCCGCCCACGGGTTGTCGGTCGGCATGGAACCATCGCCGTTGATGCGAATGATTTTTCCCAAAGACGATGCCATGTCCTGCGCCGGTGATAATTTTTGACGGTCACCCGATGTGATGAATAACTTTCCCTCATGGGCACTGCCCCTTGGGCCGAAGGCCAGCCTATGGCTGTAATGGCCTTTGCCGGAAACTTTTGGCTTCTGTTTCCAGATCACGTCCAAGGCCTTGAGCTTTCCGCCGCCTTTCTTTTTCAGGTCAAGCTTTGCCTTGGCAACAACCGCACCGCGTTTACCGCCTTTACCGTCGACATAACTAAGATAGATCACACTGTTTTTGGCAAAATCCGGGTGAAGGATGATGTCACCCAAGCCGCCCTGGCCACCATAATCGACATCCGGAATACCTTTAATCTTGTGCTTTTTTCCATTCGGCTCGACATGGAACATCTTGCCGGGTTTGGTTGTGACGATCAGGCTTTTGTCCGGTAAAAAAGTCATCGCCCACGGCTTGTTGAATTTGGCAATGATCTGGGCCGTCAGTTCCGCGCCCTTGTTGCTCTTGATTTTCAAGCTTTTCGCCTGGGCCGGGGAGAAAGATTGAGAAAGGACAAGGCCTGCGGTAAGGGTCATTGCGAGGTGTTTCAACGTCATTTTGATTCTCCGAACTTGGAACTCGAACCAGTATAACCCATTTAAAATGGCAATTGTTCGAGCTGACGCAGTTTTGATTCACCGTCGATGTGAATTCAGAATTGCATTTTCAATATAAACTCAATGGGAGAACTCCATGACTGATCCGATTTCTCGCGACTCTGAAGAGATGCAGATAGTTCCTGCGCAGAAAATTCGCGGCACTATCGCTGGCCTTTTTAAAGCCCAGGGGCGTGGGTTTGTAACGGAACCGGTCGATAAACTAGCGCTTACATTTCAGGGCATTCCCGGCGATTATCACGCCGGTAACACGCGGAAATCCGGTGCGCGTGAACCCTGGTATCCACGAGGGACGGAAATGCGCAACGAGCGGCAGTTGTCCATATTGGCACCTGACGATTTAGAACTTGTCGCGAAAAGACTCAGTATTCCGCAGTTAAAGGCGGAATGGATTGGCGGAAATATGCTGCTTGACGGGGTGGAACAGCTGACAACGCTGCCGCCACGGACAATATTGATGTTTGAAGGTGGGGTCACAATCCGAATTGATGGTGATAACTTGCCCTGCCGGTCGGCGGGGCGCTCAATAGCTACCCAGTTTGAGGGGCGTGATGATATTGAACTGGAGTTTGTAAAACAAGCTCGCGGCCTGCGTGGGCTCGTTGGATGGGTAGAAATAGAGGGTGTGGTTCACGCCGGCGAGGTTTTCGAGGCACGTATCCCGGCGCAACGGATTTATCGCGCATCCTGATCGTCGATACCGATTTTCAAATTCAGTCAGCCTGTGGCAGTGGAATATCGTCCGCTGATGCCGCATCCAAACCTCGCGTACTCCCCCATTCCTTTAATTTGTCATCGATTTCGTCGGCGACGAAAAAACGGGCGGAATCGTGGTCATATCCTTCGTCGCGCAATTCATCGTAATCGGTATAAACGTGCCGGATATAGGCGACCGTTGCTAAAAACGCGCCGTTTACCGGTGATAACTCACGCATGTGTTTTGCGCGCGCTGCTGTCGCGATGGGTTCAAAGTCGGCATAGGGTGCCAGCGGAATGAGTTCACGAAGAGCTTTGTGGATCGCCTTTTGACGGGGCGTATTGGCCTTCACATGAGCACCGTTCAATACAGGTTTGCTGTTCAACGCGACTGGTGTATCACGTTGTGAGTGAACACAACAGACAAGCGCTCAGGACTCCTTGATCGACCCCAAGACAAACACATTGGATGAAACGGTGGTGTGGATGAGAGCCGCAGGGGAGCCTACCCGTCTGCGGCTTTTAGCTCTGCTTGATAAGATAGACCTGACGGTCAGCGATCTGATCGCAATTTTGGAACAAAGCCAGCCGCGCATCTCACGGCATCTGAAATTGCTCGTTGACGCGGGGCTTGCTGAACGTTTTCAGGAAGGGGCGTGGGCCTATTTTCGCACTGTCGATAACGGTCCCGCACGACGGTTTCTGAACGGTGTTTTGAAACCCATATCTGACGATGATGGCACAATCTCCGCCGACGAACAGAAACTCATCCATATCCGCGAGGCGCGTGCGCTAAAGGCGGCGGATTATTTTGCTAAAAATGCAGACCAATGGGGAAAAATTCGCTCGCTCCATATTGCTGAAGATCAGGTGGAAACGGCCATGCTGGACTTGGGCCTTCCGTCCAAGCCACAGAGCCTGCTTGATTTAGGGACAGGTACCGGGCGGATATTGCAGCTGTTTGCCCCTCATGTTTCCCGCGGCCTTGGTATTGATACCAGTCATGACATGCTGTCGGTTGCCCGTTCGACCTTGGCCTGGGATGGTGTTCAGCACATGCAGGTGCGCCATGGTGATGTTTACCGACTTGGTGAAGGGAATCGCTACGATCTGATTGTGTTGCATCAAGTGCTGCATTTTCTAGAAGACCCGGCATTGGCGCTGCGCCATGCCAAGCGCCGCCTTTCGCGCGACGGTCGTCTGTTGGTCGTCGATTTCGCCTCACACGAATTCGAATTTTTGCGCGATGAACACGCCCACCGCCGATTGGGGATGGAGACACCACA
Organism: uncultured Rhizobiaceae bacterium; assembly: GCA_951813045.1. Taxonomy (GTDB): domain Bacteria; phylum Pseudomonadota; class Alphaproteobacteria; order Rhizobiales; family Rhizobiaceae; genus Pseudahrensia. Next base: position 2,429,273 of record CATOTF010000002.1, on the reverse strand, counting down.
AATCAAACGGTGGTTTTCTCTTGCCGGGCTGGAACTTTTGGACGAACGCATGCTCGAGCCCCAACAGGGGGCCGAAACCGCGCTGACAGTCGCCCTATGGTTGGCAGGGCATGCAGACGATGAAGGTTTTGACGAGCTTGATTAAAGTCACTTGCCAACGCGGTTGGCGATGATTTTTTCCAGCCAGTGAGCCGCCTGCAAAACTTCCCTGTCTTTGCCAAATGGCCCAACAAGTTGCATGCCGAGGGGAAGCCCGTTTTCTCCGGTCATTCCCGCTATGTTGACGCACGGCAATCCCATTAGGGTCCACACACGGTTAAAGGCCGGGTCGCCGGTAGATTTCAGGGACTTGGGAGCTGTGCCGGGGGCCGACGGGGTGAGGAGAATGTCGCAAGTATCGAACAGCCCATGACTCGATTTTCGGGCGCGATTGGCGGTGCGCCTGGCGTTGTCGTAGTCTTCAGGTTTGATTTCGGTTGAGTCCTTTAGATAATCACGAAGCTTCAGGCTCAAGCCTTCGCGATGCCTTGAATATTCGTCGGCCAGTGCCAATTGAGCTTCATAAGACTGTATGCAGTTGTGGGCGTCGTGGGCTGCTTCTATGGTGTCAGGTGCACGAACAGTTTCAGCATTGGTCCATTTAGTCACCTGTTTTATGGTGGCCGCCATGTCGGGCTCGATGAGATGATCGATAGCCGAGGTGAACAGTCCGATATTGGGTGCCGTCGTATCTCTTTCGTTTACAGCCAATTCCCTGCGGGAACAGGCGGCGGCCACAAAGGCGACATCTGCGGCGCTGGCGGCGAAGAATCCGGCCGTATCCAGCGACCATGAGAAATGTTTCATACCGACCGTTGGAAACAGCCTGAAACTTGGTTTGTAACCGGAAATGCCACAAAACGCCGCTGGCCGGATGACGGAACCGCCGGTCTGTGATCCAATCGCAGCGGGGAAGAATCCGGCAGCAACGCCAGCGGCGGAGCCGGATGATGAACCGCCGGGCGTGTGGTTCAAATTGTGCGGATTACGTGTCTGACCGGGTTGAAACCACGCAAACTCTGTTGTGACAGTTTTACCGGCGATGGTGGCACCGGCATTGCGCAGCATCGAGACCAGCGAAGCGTCTGTGGCTGGCTGACGGTTCGCGTAAACCTTTGAACCGTAAGCGGTCGGTAAATCATGGGTGTCGAATATGTCTTTTACGCCAATTGAAATTCCGGCCAGCGGCCCTTTACCGGCGAGGAGATTTTCCGGGCGTGATGTAAATGCCTGTATATCGGCGTCATGACTTGCAATATTCTCTTCACACAGGGCGAGCGCCTGCTCAGGTTTCAATTGCCCGGTCTGTACTTCCGCTGCAATTGCAAGGGCGGATAACATGTCGAATTTTGGCATTTATTCTGATCTCTAACTTACCGGTTGGAACTCAATAGCCGACCATCGACCACAATCAAACCCGCCATGATGATCACCATTCCTATGATCTGCCTCAATTGCAATTGTTCACCGAGCACAACTATGCCCAATACAATTGCCGATGGGGGGACGAGGAAAGTGACGAGCGAAACATTCACCGCTCCAGCAGTTGCCAGAATCCGGAAGAATAAAATGTAGGCATAGGCGGTGCAGACCACAGCAAGTGCAATTACCGAGGCGATGGCCCAAGTTGAGGGCATGGGTAAGGACCACGGGTGATCAATCAGCAGGACGAGCGGGAGAATGATGAGCGTGGACATAGTCAATTGACCTCGCGCAGTCTCCATTGGTGGTACGTTTGCGAACCGTCTGCCGAACACGCCGGCAAATCCATAGGAGATTGTTGCGCCAAAGACGGCGATTTGTCCCCAGGTCGATGCGCCAAACCCTGATAGTGCAGACGAACCGATCAGGACGGCTACCCCGGTGAATCCCAAAACGATACCTATGAGCTTATTTCTGGAGAACCGTTCATCGCTCGTCGCAAAATTTGCGATGATGATTGTCCAGATCGGTGTCATGGCATTGATGATTGCCGCAAGGCCTGCGCCAATCTCAGTCTGCCCGTAGAAGATAAGCCCGAACGGGATGATATTGTTGAGAATTCCCATTCCTGCAAAATTCAGCCACATGGCGCGGGAATGTTGATAGCCGTTTGCCCGGAACACAAGAAACAGGTTCAACGCAATCGCCGCGATAGCAACACGGGCAAAGACAAGCGTCATCGGCGGCATTTCCAGCACTGCGATGCGGGCAAACAGGAAGGATGCCCCCCAAATTGTGCCAAGGGAAATGATGAGAACCCAAGTCTGGGCTGATAGGCGGTGTTCTGACATCATGAAACCCCGTGGAAACGTAGTTCGCATAGGTGCATGACAAGCGGTGATATAGCCACCCGAAACTTGCTCATTCACAGATACGATAGGGATTTGGGTTTTCCTTCGACCGCCCCAGGTCGAGGTGTAGATGTGTCGCGTGGGCAGGGTTTGAACCGGGACCAAGCACCGTTGTGAATGCGCCGCAGGATGCTTCACGCAGTGAATTGAAGAAATCCGCTTGTCGGGCAGGCATGTCAACCGCCTTTCGAATATTGAGTGAACTTCCGTCGTTAAATTTGAAACCCAGCAGGTCGAGCGCATTGCCAAAAGCGTGTTCGGAAAGTTTGCCGGTTGACCGGTTGTTGCGGCGTCTGCACACGAAACCCTGGCCCGAGTGCAGCTCTGTTACCCCCGCGTTGAGATGCTTTTTGGCGAGTTTCTGGAGCGTGGTTGATGAAAAACCTGCGTACTGCCGGGCGAAATTACAGTCCAGCAAAAGCCCATCTGTGAATTTCACAGATCGGCCGCCCAATGTCCTATGCAGGATAACCGGTGACGGGATGACGCATTGTGGATCTTTCGAAATCGGAGGAGAAGCGCGGCTTACAAACGCGGTTTTCGACAATTTTACGAAGCAGGCTTCGTCAAACGCCGGTTGCGGCGTTTCAACAGTAATTTCGGGGGCGGAAGTTTCCGCTTTTTTGAGCTTTGGAAGGGAAGGGAATTCGCGTTTGTCCACAGGTCTTTGAACGGGAATGGTAACGTCGGCGGCTCTTAGTCTTAACTCACGCTCCACAGGGCCTGCAGCGACTTCTTTCGAGGCGACGGAAGAGGACAATCCGGAGATCAGAATCGCGATAATCAGCCGAATGAACAAAAACTGCGCCCTTTCCAAATTACCTTAGTCAAGCTTTGGAAACGTTAGCATGATTTTAGTCCCGTCTGCTCCGGACCTGACGATCTCGACTTGCCCATCGTGTGCTTCGGTAATTTGTTTCACCAGTGCCAAACCAAGGCCGTAACCTTCCACATTTTGTTTGCCCGGTGCACGGTAAAACGGTTGGAATACGTTTTCAAACTGATCCGGCGCTATTCCTGAACCGTGATCCGTCACGCAGATCTGAACCTCCTGCGGGGTTGTTTGGGTTTCGACGGTTACAGGCGCAGCACCATGTTTGAATCCGTTGTCGATCAGGTTTCGCAGGGCACGGCGTATCAGTTTACTGTTCCCCTGAATTTCGCACAGATCGCCGGAAACGTCACAATCATCGTAGCGAGACGCTTCTTCTGCGGCCAAGGCCAGCAGGTCGATGGTTTCATTCATGGACGGTTTGGAGTTCAGGTCCAATCGGCTCATCAACAGGATTTCGTCGATCAGCTGATCGAGTTCACTAATGTCACTTTCCAGCGCCGTTTGGCGTTTTGCGTCCGGCTTTTTCTTTAGCATTTCCACGCCAAGGCGAATGCGGGCAAGGGGGGTGCGCAATTCGTGTGAGGCGTTGGCGAGCAACTGTTTATTCGAGTGAACCAGCCGTTCGATTTTTTCAGCGGAACTGTTGAAGCTGGTTGCCAGACTCGCGATCTCGTCTTTGCCTTCAACTTTTACTCTGGCACTCAAATTGCCTTCGCCAATGAGTTCGACACCGGATCGCAGTCTTTCCAACCGTCCCGTCAATCTGCGTACAAATGGATAAGATGCCAAGCCTATGGCGAACGTTATGCCGGCAAGAACGAAAAGTATTGCGAAAAGGGGGCGGCGCCTTTTCTGGCGTTTCAGGTTGACAGATAACCACCTTTTATCCGGCAGGCGCAGGGCCCATGCAGGGCCGTCACCATGGTGTTGCCAACCGCTTTCGTCTTCATCAAAGTCGGGTGGGCCGACGAATCGGCCGTGGGTGGCGATGAGCCTTCTGTTTGAATCAAAAAGATTGATGTCCACCCGAAACTCTTTGCCCAACCGGCTGATGGCTTCCTGTTGTACCCGGTTTGGTGCATCGGCGGGGGGCAGGGCCATCCAGGCTAATCGGCCGGTAAAACCAAGAATTTGGTCGTCGAAATCAAACGCACCTTCGCGCACTGTCGCGAATATGGCACCCACAACAATGACAACCGCAAGCAGGCTGAAGATAATTGTTGCGTAGATTTGCAGGTGGAGGCGGCGTTTGATCATCGTCTTCAGTCTTGCTGTTTGGCAAAGACATAACCTGCACCGCGTAACGTTATTATCCGTTTTGGGTTCTTCGGGTCATCTTCTATTTGTGATCGGATGCGGGATATGTGAACATCAATTGAGCGGTCGAAGGCTTCAAGATCAACACCCTTAAGGCCGTCCATCAGGAAATCTCTGGAGAGAACGCGACCTGCTGATTTTGCCATAATATGCAGGAGATTAAATTGATGGCTGGTCAGGTCACAGGTTTTTCCGGCCAGTGAGGCACACATGGCATCCACATCGATCTCGAGGCGTCCGAATTTTAGTGCCTGACCATTTTTTACCGGTTGGCCCCGGCGCATTATGGCTCGAAGCCGCGCTAAAAGTTCTCGTGGCTCAAACGGTTTTGGCAGGTAATCGTCAGCCCCTATTTCCAACCCGATAATCCGGTCCATCGGGTCGCCTTTGGCAGTCAGCATGATGACGGGCACGGATTCATGCGCTTTGATCGTGCGACAGACTTCAAGCCCATCGATATCGGGCAACATGAGGTCAAGGATGATGGCGTCGAAACCGGTGGAGGTTTGTAGATCAATGGCGCTTACACCATTTTCAGCATGAGTGACGTTAAAACCGTTCTCGCCGAGATAGTCACTGACCATCCCGGCGAGGCGGTTATCATCTTCAACAAGGAGAATCTTATCAGCCATTGAAGAATCCTACCTTTAGATTATCCGCGGCGCCAGTGACGACGCATGCCGCGGAACTGTTCAATGCGTTCCTGCAAGATCTTGCGTTGCTCAAGGGTCAGGACTTCCGCAACATCGGCAATGGCGGTGGTAACCTCCTTGCTGATACGGTCAGCTTCCGCCAAACGCTCGGTGCGGATTTTCTCGATCGCCTCCCTGTTGATGGTGTCGGCGATCAGCAGTTTATGCATTTCTTTACCGGCAGCGCGGAAATCTTCGCGCAAGGGGCGCATGTCTTTAGCAAGCGCGGTGACAAGAGTGGTGATCTTTTGCTCCTGTTCCGGCGTCGCTTCGATTTCAATGGAGACATGTTTCACAACGCGGGTAACGCGTTTTTCTATGTCAGCGTCGCTCATTTCCGAAAAATGCTTGCCACCCCAGCCACGGTGTTTTCCGCGACCCCATGAACGGTGTTTATCCCCACCCCAACCGGCTTGCTGCACAAACGGGTTTTCATGGGTTGTTGATGCTGAATTGCTGAACCCGCCTTCGGTGACGTAGAGTTTAGCGTGCTGATAGACCTTGCTGTCAGCAACAGCCTGAACACCAAAAGAGGCACCGATCAACATTGTGGTGGCTGCGATGATCGCTGTCAGTTTAACTTTACCGTCACGGGCGGCGCTATCAGCTTTGTTGGAAGTATTTGTATCCTGAGACATTGTGAGGCTCCTTGGGTTGTAATTATCAGCTTCGGTTTGAAGCCGGGTGGGACGCTGTTCTCTTTCGAGAGGGAGGAAGCGCCCCGCCACAATCACAATCTAGGAAGTCACCGTTTCCGGCGTTCGTCTGTAGTGTAAAGAAATGTAAAGCTCGAAATGGCTGAGGAAAGCTAGGCTTTCCCATACCCTCCCGGTGCCGGTGTGTTGAGGATTACAGCTTCTCCAGCTTTTACTTCGGTTTGATCTGCGTGTTTGAGCAGTTCGATTTCTCCTGACAGCCGGCGGATTTCGGTTTTTCCGCATTCGCCGTCACCGCCGCCCGCAATGCCTTTGGGCGGGTTGTGACGGCTGGAGCCGATTATGGCGCAGGTCATGTCTTCGAGAAACCGCATGCGCCGGGTTGTGGCGTCGCCGCCGTTGTAGGCGCCACGGCCCCCTGAACCTTTACGGATGGAGAATTCTTCGAGCACCACCGGATAACGCATTTCGAGGATTTCGGGGTCGGTCATTCTCGTATTGGTCATGTGGACATGAACACCGCTGGTGCCCGCGAATGCCCTTCCGCTGTTGTCGACACCGGCTGGTGATCCGCCGCAGACGGTTTCGTAATTCTGATAACGGTTGTTGCCATAGGTCAGATTGTTCATCGTGCCAGGGCCATTGGCCATGGCGCCAAGGGCCATAAGCAGGCAGTTGGTAACATGCTGACTGGTTTCCGTGTTACCCGCGATCACGGCTGCCGGATATTTGGGGGTCAACATGCACCCGTCCGGGATGATGATGTTGATGGGCTTGAGACAGCCCGCATTCATGGGGATATTGGCTTCCACCATGATGCGGAAAACGTAAAGGACAGCAGCACGGGTGACCGGTTGCGGCGCGTTGAAATTATTCTTTTCGACATTGGATGTTCCGGTGAAATCGACAGTTGCTTCTCGCTTGTCGCGATCGACTGTGATTTTCACCTTGATCTGCTGGCCGGTATCGGTCGGGAAGACCGCTTCACAATCGGATATCCGGTCGATGACACGGCGCACGCTTTCTTCGGCGTTGTCCTGCACATGCAACATATAGGCGTCGACGACATCCTGGCCGAAATGGGTGACCATTTTGCGTAATTCGGCGACACCTTTTTCATTAGCGGCAACCTGCGCGCGCAGGTCCGCCATATTTTGTCCCGGATTGCGGCAGGGGTATTTGCCGCTTGATAGTAATACCATTAATTCGTCCTGGCGCAGGTGGCCCTGATCAACCATTTTGAAATTGTCGATCAATACGCCCTCTTCTTCCACGTGGGTGGCGAGAGGCGTGGCCGAGCCGGGAGCCATGCCGCCAACGTCGGCGTGATGGCCACGGGATGCGACGTAGAATTGGATATCATCGCCGTTGAAAACGGGCGTCACAACCGTGATGTCCGGCAGGTGCGTGCCGCCATTATAAGGGGCGTTCAGCACATAAACGTCCCCCGGCTTCATCGTGCCTTTGTTCAACTCGATGATAGTTTCAACAGAGCGGTCCATGGACCCCAGATGGACCGGCATGTGTGGTGCGTTGGCGACCAGTTGACCTTCCGCATTGAAGATGGCGCAGGAGAAATCGAGTCGCTCTTTGATGTTGACGGAATAAGCCGTGTTTTGAAGTGTGACGCCCATCTGTTCTGCGATTGACATGAACAGATTGTTGAAAACTTCCAGAAGGATTGGGTCGGCTTCGGCGCTTGCACCAATCACTGCTTCACGTTGCATCGCTTCAACACGGCTCAGGATAACGTGGTCGAGGGCGTTGATATTGGCATCCCAGCCCGGTTCCACAACGATGGTCTGGTGATCTTCGATTATGAGGGCGGGGCCGCTGATGCGGTTGCCGGGGGCGAGATTTACGCGCCGGTAGATGCCCGCCTTGACCGCTTCACCATTGGAGAAGAATTCGGTCTTGGAATTGGGTTCAACCGGTGTTCTGGATAATGTTCTGGTGGCTTCCTCAACCTTCGCACCGCCGCCAACGGCTTCCAGTTCGAGTGCTTCGATGATCAGGGGTTTGTCGAAGACAAAACCGAACTGTTTTTTATGTGCGTCCGCAAAGGTTTCACGCATGGCCGTTTCATTGTCCCGCGCCACGGCGATCGCCGTATCGGTACCGTCGTAGCGCAGGTGAACACGCGAAAAGACTGTTATTTCAGAATCACTTACACCTTGTCCCTTAACCTCGTCGCGAACGGCGACTTCAAGTTTTGATTCAAGCCCACTTAATGTATCGATTCCGCTTTGATCGAGTGGTTGAATGATCGCTTGGGAACGGCTGGCGCGGATATCCGCAAGGCCCATGCCGTAGGCTGAAAGAATGCCGGAAAACGGGTGAATGATAACCGTTTCCATGCCCAGGTTGTCGGCCACTGCGCAGGCGTGTTGACCACCGGCTCCGCCGAAACAGGTGAGGGCGTATTCCGTCACATCATAGCCGCGCTGTACGGAAATCTTCTTGATGGCGTTGGCCATGTTTTCAACGGCAATGCGCAGAAAGCCATCGGCAACTTCTTCGGGTGATTGGCTTTTGCCAACTTGTTTTGCCAGCGCGGCGAATTTTTCGCGAACAACGTCAACGTCCAATGGTTCGTCCTGATTTGGTCCGAAGATGGACGGGAAGTTCTCGGCTTTCAACTTGCCAACCATGACGTTGGCATCAGTAACTGCGAGAGGCCCGCCACGACGATAACTTGCCGGGCCGGGGTTTGCACCAGCGGATTCCGGGCCAACGCGAAAGCGCCCGTCTTCGTAAAACAGGATGGACCCGCCACCGGCAGCCACCGTGTGAATACGCATCATCGGTGCGCGCATGCGCACGCCAGCGACCTCGGTTTCGAAGGCCCGTTCATACTCACCGTCGAAATGGGAGACATCCGTTGATGTGCCACCCATGTCGAAACCTATGACTTTTTCATGACCCGCTAATGCAGAAGTTTCCACCGCGCCAACGACGCCACCGGCAGGGCCGGAGAGGATGGCGTCTTTACCGGCAAACAGGTCCGCGTCAGTCAACCCGCCGGAGGATTGCATGAACATCAGGCGTGGTCTGGCCTGTTCGTTATTTCCGTCGTCCTTGAGTTCGGAACGAACCTGCTCGACGTAACGGCCCAGGATTGGTGACAGGTAAGCGTCGACCACTGTTGTGTCTCCACGGCCAATGAGCTTGGCAAGGGGAGAAACTTCATGGCTGACGGAGACTTGAGAAAATCCCATTTCGCGGGCGAGCCTCGCCGCCAGCTGCTCATGTTCCGGGTATTTCCACGAATGGAGAAAAGCAATGGCAATGGCGTCGATGCCATCAGCCCGGACGCTCTCCAGCGCCAACCCGATGGCGTCGAGGTCGGGTGCCTGCTCAACAAACCCATCTGCCAAAACCCGTTCATCGACTTCAATAACCGTGCTGTAGAGCTGCTCCGGTTTGATGATTTCCTTGGCAAAAATATCCGGCCTTGCCTGATATCCGATTTTCAATCCGTCACCAAAGCCTTTGGTGATCAACAGGGCAGTTGGATCGCCCTTTCGCTCCAGCAACGCATTTGTGGCGACGGTTGTTCCCATTTTCACCGCGCCAACCTGTTGTGACGGTATCTGTTGACCGGTTGGAATGCCTAATAATTGGCGGATGCCTTCAATCGCCGCGTCTTTATAGGCTTCGGGATTTTCGGACAGCAGCTTGTGCGGATGGAGAGTGCCATTGGGAGAACGGCCAACGATATCTGTAAATGTGCCACCGCGATCTATCCAAAAATCCCATTTATCTGACATCGTGCTATCCATATTGTGGTTGTTATGACTCGACAAACACCAACAATTTATCGATAAATTGTCAACGTGTATTATGCCGGGTGTTGAAAACATGGAGTTGAGTGATGACAAACACGAAGAATGACCAAGCAGGTATTGGCCCAATCGTATCATCTTCTCATCTGGCCAGCGGTGCCATGCCCTCCATGTCAGAACTGGAATACGCTCTTATCGTCACAAGCAACGCGTTTTCGCGGTGGACAATGCGCTGTATGGATGCGGCCGGACTGTCCGGCCTAACGGAACTTGAAATTCAGGTTTTGCACTCGACCAATCACCGTGACCGGGAAAAGACATTGGGTGACCTGTGCGTGGTGTTGAACATTGAAGACACGCATCTGGTCACCTATGCGATAAAAAAGCTGGTGGGGCTTAATCTTGTTACCACCGGTAAAAGGGGTAAGGAAAAAACTGTCAGGATTTCCAAACAGGGGAGCGAGGCCTGCGCGCGATATAAAACAATTCGCGAGGGTCTGTTAATCTCCAGCGTTAAATCTATGGGGGTCGAGGAGGTCGACATCAGCAACATTGCTTCCATGCTGCGCGCATTGAGCGGGCAATATGACCAGGCAGCGCGAGGGGCGGCGAGCCTATAGGGAATATTGTTCTCCAAACCCTGTGAAACTCACCACGAATTTTCTTGCATTATCGATTGCGAGAGGGGCAGGCTAATGCAGTTAAAATTCTCCACGGAAAATCCAACATGAGCGACCGAACAGAATATACGCCACCGAAAGTGTGGAAATGGGACAAGCCAAACGGCGGAAAATTTGCCAATGTCAACCGGCCCATTGCCGGTTCTACCCACGATAAAGACCTTCAGGTCGGCAAACATCCGTTACAACTTTATTCCCTTGCCACGCCGAACGGCGTCAAAGTCACCGTCATGGTGGAGGAGCTTTTGGCGCAGGGGCATTCGGGGGCAGAATATGATGCCTGGCTGATTAATATCGGCGAAGGGGATCAATTCGGTAGCGGGTTTGTCGACGCTAATCCGAATTCGAAAATACCTGCGCTTGTGGATCACAGCACAGCCACACCGACCCGAGTTTTTGAATCCGGCTCGATCCTTCTGTATCTGGCAGAAAAGTTCAACGCGCTTTTGCCAACCGATCCCACCGCACGAGTGGAATGCCTGAATTGGCTGTTTTGGCAGATGGGAAGCGCGCCCTATCTCGGTGGCGGGTTCGGCCATTTTTATGCCTATGCACCGGTGAAAATTGAATATTGCATCGACCGTTTTTCCATGGAGGTAAAACGGCAGTTAGACGTGCTGGACCGTCAACTTGCCGATAATCAGTTCATTTCAGGTGAAGATTATACAATCGCCGATATAGCCATCTGGCCGTGGTATGGTGCCGTTGTTTCCGGCACGATCTACGATGATTCCATGACATTTCTGGAAGCTGACGGTTATAAAAATGTCGTGCGCTGGACTCAGGAAATTGCTGCGCGGGAACCCGTAAAACGAGGGCGCATGGTCAATAGAGCATTTGGTGACGATCTATCGCAGCAGCTTCATGAACGCCATGACGCCAGCGACTTCGACAATAAAACGCAGGACAAGCTCGAAAATTAGTTTTGATGAGCCTGCCATCGTTAACCTCGTTGGCAGGTTCCACTTCCGTTGTGGTTCGCTTCACAATAACGTGTTAACCTGTTGTTAACTTAATTTCTGAGGCGAGGTTATCCATGAGTGCGGATACCGGAATTCTATCACAACCCATGAAACTGCCCTGCGGCGCATTACTTCCCAATCGAATTGCTAAAGCGTCAATGACTGAAGGCCTGTCCCGCGGCGACAACTTGGCGAACGAACGTCATGTGACCCTTTACAAGCGCTGGGGTGAAAGCGGCGCGGGGTTGAATATTCTGGGTAATGTTCACGTTGATCGCTGGCATCTGGAGCGCGGAGGTAATGTTGCCATCGATGGTCCACAGAGCAATCAGGCAATCGCGGCGCTGGCGGATGTGGCAAGTGCGGCAAAAGCCAAAGGTGCTCATGTGTGGATGCAGATCAACCACGCCGCACGTCAAACGCAAAAAATGATCAATAAATTCCCCAAAGCCCCGTCAGATGTGGGTCTGAAAATGGGAAACGGCCGATTTGGTAAACCCACACCGCTGACCGGTGAAGAAATTGAAAACCTTATTGAAAAATGGGCATTTGCTGCAAAAATTGCGGAAGATACCGGATACGATGGCGTTCAGCTTCACTCTGCCCACGGTTATCTCGTCTCACAATTCCTGTCGCCGCTCTCCAATGTGCGAACCGATAAATGGGGTGGTGATCTTGAAGGCCGCGCGCGCTTTGTCATGGAAGCCATCCACCGAACCCGCGAACAGGTGAGCAAGGGTTTTGCAGTTTCCGTCAAACTGAATTCGTCAGATTTCCAAAAGGGTGGCTTTACGGAAGACGACAGCGCAACTGTTGCCAAATGGATGGAAGATGCGGGTGTTGATCTGATTGAATTGTCCGGCGGAAACTATGAACAGCCGCGGATGATTGATTTCGACCGCAAGGATCCAAAAGCCGATACGCAAAAGCGCGAAAGCACCCGCCGTCGCGAGGCTTATTTCCTCGATTTCGTGCCGAAAATGCGCGAAAGCGTGACTATTCCGATCATGGTGACGGGCGGTTTCCGCACGACATCATCCATGGCCCGTGCGGTTGAAGAAGACGGGGTCGATATGATCGGCCTGGGTCGTCCCTTCTGCGTGGATCCGGAAATCGCATCGAAGCTTCTTTCCGGTGAGATCAACACGATTGATGACCGAGCAGAAACCACCCGTATTGGCCGTGGCCTGCTCAGCCCGACATCTCCCATCGGCTTCCTTCGCGATTTGAATGCATGGGGTGAATTAGGCTGGTATTACGAGCAAATCTACCGAATTGCCGATGGCAAAGACCCGGATTTCTTGCTCAGCGGCTTCAAGGCCCTGTTGGCCTATGATAAAACAGAGTCAGCCACCGCAAAGGCCCTGACCACACGTCACTGATTAAGATTACATTGAGCAAAAGGGCCGTCGATATTACATCGTGCGGCCTTTTTAATGCCTATTTCAACTCTTCAAACCAGTCGATCGCCATTGTAGCCCATCCTGATGGCACACCGTGGCCGCCGGTATGCAGGGCGAATTCCAGTGCTGAATCTTCGGTGCACTTGGTCCATTGACGGCGCCAGAATTTGCCTTTGGTGTTGAATTTGTCGGCGCGTAGCTGGCTGCAGCCATTGACCTCACGCATGATGCGCAGGCCCTCAAAAACATCGCCCTGAAAAATGCGACCGCCGCCGAGGGGGCGACCTTCCAACGGTACGGTGCCGTCACGCCAACCGTGGGTGTGGAGCATCTTGACCGGACCTTTACAATCTTCCGTCACGGGGTGAGGTCGCCAGAATGCGCTGGCAACCGGCGTATAGGCTTTGGCAACATTTGGGTCCTGACAGGCGAGATACCAGACCAGCGAACCGCCGATGGAAAAGCCGCTCATCATGATGCGGTTGCGGTCGATATTGTGGGTTTTTGCAGCATGCGCCAGAATTTCCTTGGCAAACGCCAGTTCGTCGCGTTGTTTTGCCCGAAAGGGTAGGAAAGACCAGCCGGGGCCAAACCGCGTGTTGGGTCGCTTCAATCCACTTGGGGCAATCACTGCGTAACCCCGGTCTGTAAAGGCTTTGATCATGCCTTTGTTTTTCATGGCGCGCGGTCCAGACCCGCCTGCACCGTGAAAATAGAGAAGTGCGGGAACAAGTTTACCGTCGGCTTTTGGAGGAAGCTTTACCGCATATTTCCCCAAAGGGGTGGTACAGAGGTTTTCGGCTGTGCCACACGCCTGTTGCCCGTGCGACAGGGATGAACTCAACGACAATACGAGTGTGGCAATAAAAAGGGTTGTTGGTTTCATATTGTTTTGCACCGCTAAATTCAGATCAGGCCCATTGATGCCTTGCTTAATTTGGAAAGCCCAATCAAATTTTCTCATGTGCCGCCCGTCGTTGATAGAACGCAGGTGGCTGCCACCAACAGATTAAAGGATAATCCATGCACCATACGCAACTTGGAAATACCGGCCTGACAGTTTCACGTCTGTGTCTTGGGTGCATGTCGTTTGGTACGCCCGGTGGCCCGACCCATCCATGGGTTGTGCCTGAAAAAGACGCGGAGCCGTTTTTCAAACTTGCAGTGGAGAAAGGTATCAATTTCTTCGATACGGCCAACCACTATAATCACGGGGAAAATGAAGAGATTACCGGGCGTATGTTGAAGAAACACGCACGGCGGGACGAAATCGTTGTGGCGACAAAAGTTGGCCTGACGATGGGAGACGGGCTCAATAAAAATGGGCTGTCGCGCAAGCACATTCTTGAGTCCGTGGATGCCTCACTGAAACGCCTGCAGATGGATCATGTTGATCTCCTGTATGTTCACCGACTCGACCCGCACACACCATTTGAGGAAACGTTGGAAGCGCTTGATGTTGTAGTGCGCGCCGGGAAGGTGATTTATCCGGCGGCGTCCTCCATGTGGGCCTGGCAGTTTGCGAAACTGCGGGAAATGCAAATATCCGCCGGGTTCACGCCTTTTGTCGCCATGCAGAATTTCTACAATTTGGCTTACCGTGAAGAGGAGCGGGAAATGCTGCCCTATTGTGAAAGTGAAGGGGTGGCGGTTGTTCCGTGGAGCCCTATTGCCCGGGGATTTCTGGCAGGAAACAAACCCCGTGAGGGGCAAGCGACCAATCGCGCACAGACCGATAAAATGAGCGGGTTATTTGGAAACAAGCAAGACTATGCGATATTGGAACGCATTCAAAAGATCGCTGGAGAATTAGGTGTCAGTGCGGCGCAGGTCGCTTATGCGTGGGTTCTATCGAAAGATGTGATTACGGCGCCAATCGTCGGGTGCACAAAACTTCCCCAGTTTGAGGAGGCGCTCGGCGCTCTTGATCTGACATTGGGCGCAGGGCATATCAAACGGCTGGAAGCAGCATATAAACCACGCGACGTGATGGGGCATTCTTGAGTATTCACGATAGTAATAAAGCGGCGTTTGAACCGTTCCGTCTGGCACTTTATGATTTTGTTGCGGGTAATGTCCGTTCAGAAATCGAGCAACTTTTCACCGCTGATGCGGATGTACATCTGGCCCATCCGTTTGAAACGCTTGATGGGCCGATGGGGCTGTTCAATGATGCTTTATTGCCACTTCATCGTGCTATGCCTGATCTGGAGCGGCGTGACACGCTGGTGATGGCCGGGCGTTCGCCGCTTGATCTCGATTGGGTGGGGTGTTGCGGTTATTATACCGGCACATTCGATGCCCCGTTTTTGGATATTCCGCCTACCGGCCATCAGGCCTCCATGCGGTTTCACGAATTCTACCGGTTTGAAGACGGCAAGGTCGTTGAGTTTCAAGTGCTTTGGGATATTCCCGAGTTGATGATGCAGGCGAACGCATGGCCGATGGCGCCGTCTCTGGGGCGGGAGTGGCATGTGCCGGGACCGGCGACGCAGGATGGACTTTCAATCGGGCCACACGATGAAGTTCGTTCCCACGCGAGTTGGCAGCTGGTATCCAGCATGCTGGCGGGATTGGGGAATTACGCTGAAGGTGGCGTTGAAGCCATGGGGCTTGAGAAATTCTGGCACCCGAAGTTTTCCTGGTACGGCCCGTCGGGCATCGGCACAGCGCGGGGAATGAGCGGATTTCGAAACTGGCACCAGATACCGTTTCTAAATGGCATGCCGGACCGTGTTGGCACACTGGGAAAAGGCAATCTGTTTGCCGATGGGGATTATGCAGGATTTACCGCATGGCCGGGCATGCACATGACGCTGGACGGGGATGGATTTCTCGGTATTCCCCCCGTCAACAAACGTATCACCATGCGCAGTCTTGATTTCTGGCGGTGCGAGAACGGGTTGATCCGCGAAAACTGGGTGATGGTGGACCTACTGGACGTTTACAATCAGATCGGTGTCGACGTTCTGGCCCGTATGCGAGAGTTCAACAAGGCACGGCGCTGAATTTTCAGGTTTTACAGGCCACGATATACCAGGCTTGTACGCCTTCATTGACCATGTAATCGCGTTTGACTTGTTCGATCACGTGCCATTTTTCTTGCACCGATAATGCCTCAATCGCGGGCGCAAACCTGCCCGGTTCCCACACTCCTTCGTTGACTGTAAATGCAATCATGCCGCCGGGCTTTGTAACACGCAGGAGTTCATCAAACCCCTCTGGGCCCAAATGCCCGTGGGTAAAGACGCCGACACAAAAGGCTGCGTCGTAACTTGCATCATCGACGGGAAGGGGCTCGCCCGGTTCCAATGGAAACAGGTGGCGATACCCGTGTTTATCAGCCAAATTTAGCATCTCCAACGTCGGGTCGGTGCCGTCATAGGTGGTGAACCCCGATCGTTTCAAAAATTTGCCAACGATGCCGGTGCCACAGCCAACGTCGAGTATCTCTACTGATGCGTCGGTAATGTGTTTGGCGAACAGTTCAACTGTTGTCGGCTGGGAAACCGTTTTCAGCTTATTGTCGTTGTCTTCATCATATTTATCAGCCCAGTCGGCGTATATAGTGTTGAGCTGACCGGCCTTGTCCGCATCGGGATCAAGATCATGATAGATATCAATGCCGTGGTCTTTGGAGTTCTTGGGGTCGGTGTTTTGGGGTTTGCTCATCTGATCTGTGCCCTTTTTCCAACAATTATGATGGCAAATACCGCCACTGCAAACCCCATTGTCTCGAGTGTGATGACCTCGCCAAATAACCATGCGGCGATGGCAAGCGTAAAGAAGGTTTGCAGGAGTTGAATCTGCCCAACCCGCGCTATGCCGCCGATATTCAGCCCCGTATTCCAGGCAAAAAAGCCCAAAAACATGGAGCCAAAACTTACATAGGCGAAAGCCCAAAGTTGAGGGGGAGGGGCGGATAGATAGGCCGGTTCCCATGTCCACAGGGAACCTGCCAATGCCAAGGGGAAAAACAACGTAAGAACCCAGCAAATGACTTCCCAACCGGGGAGGTAACGGCTCAATTTTCCCGAAATAACGTAACCGCAGGATGCGGTGAGACCGGCCGCAAGGAGCCAGAAATCACCAATTTCAAAGCCCCAGCCGCCATCGCGCAGGGCAAATACGACGATGAGGATGGCACCGATGATCCCGCAAATCCAAAACAACATTGAGGGACGTTCCCCGGCAATTATGGTTGCGAAGATTGCCGTTGCCAGTGGCAGGATGCCCAGAACAACACCCCCATGGGATGCTGGTACAGTTTGCATCGCAAGTGCCATGAAGCCCGGAAAAGCAAAGACAACACACACGCCGGCGACCAATAGGCTCTTCGCGTGTTGCTTGGGGAACGGCTTTCGAATGACAATCAAAGTAACAGCGGCGGCAACCCCTGCAACTGCAGCCCGTCCAAATGTCAGGAAGCCGGGATCAAAAACGCCGACCGCAAAACGGGTTGCAGGCAGGGTTCCGCTAAAGATAATGACCCCAATGAGGCCCAGGCAAAGCCCCAAAAAAACATCTTTTTGTGACCTTGCACCGGATGAATGTGGTTGAGGTGGCGATTGTGTTGTCATAATTGGCGTGTATCCGTTTTAGGCGCTCTTTGACAGAGTTTTAACTCGCCACCCGCTTGAAAGTTCTTTATCTTTTACACATGTCGATTTGGTCAGACATCGGTGATTTTTTATCCAACATCGTCCCGGACGCGTTCTCGACGGTGGTGGAAAACGTGCGCACGGTTTTTCAAGGGGATGTTGAAACGCGCAAACGGGTTGCATTTTCTATCGCCCTGATCGCCTTGTCAGCAAAAATGGCTAAGGCGGACGGGGTTGTGACGAGCGACGAGGTGGATGCGTTTAAGGACGTGTTTGAAGTCCCGCCTAAAGAATTCAACAACGTTGCGAGATTGTATAATCTGGCAAAACAGGATGTTGCGGGTTACAATACCTACGGGGAGCAGGTCCGCTCGCTATTTCCCGGTGATAATCCGGCGGATGGCGATGTCCTGCTTGATGTGATTGACGCGTTGTTTCACATCGCGAAAGCGGATGGCTTCATCCATGATAATGAACTGTTGTTCCTGGAAGAAATTGCTACGGTGTTCGGGTTTGATGAAGTGGCTTTTGAGCGCATTTGTGCTCATCACATTCATCCTGAGGGGGCAGATCCATACAAAGTACTTGACGCGGACCCGGAGTGGGATTTTGCCCAGCTAAAAGCCCACTACCGAAAACGGGTTGCCGAGAGCCATCCCGACCGGCTGATTGCCCGCGGCGTGCCCAATGAATTTATTAAAATTGCCACTGACAGGCTTGCTGCGATCAATACCGCATGGGAATCAATTAAAGCCATGCACACGAAACGCCAGCCGGTGCCCATCTCGTGAGTTTTGACGCGGATTCGGCCTGCGTGGATTCTGTATGCGAAGCGGTTAATTTCGGTGAGCGGCGCAATGTCGAAAAACCGGACATCCTACTTCTGCATTATACCGGGATGAATGATGGCGACAGTGCGTTGAAATGGTTGTGTTGCGAAGAAAGCGGCGTTTCATGCCATTATTTTATCTATGAAGACGGGCGGATTTTACAACTCGTACCGGAAAGTAAGCGGGCACATCACGCCGGTGCCGGAGCCTGGGAAGGCCATGATGACGTGAACTCCCGCTCCATCGGCATTGAAATCGTGAACGGTGGGCACCCCGCTGACCTGCCGGAATTTCCGATGGTTCAAATGGAAGCCGTTGCGCGATTGTCGCGAGATATTATCAGTCTGTGGGAGATTGCTGCGCATCGAGTGCTGGCGCATTCAGATATTGCACCAGGGCGCAAGCTGGATCCGGGTGAGAAGTTTGATTGGGCATGGTTGGCCGGGCAGGGTGTTGGACATTGGGTTGAGCCATCTGCAATGAACTCCGGCCAATATTTTCAACGGGGCGAGGCAGGGCAGCCCATCGAGGCTCTGCAGTCCATGTTGTCCATGTACGGTTATGAGTTAGAAATTACCGGTACATTTTGTGACCGAACCCATATTGTTGTCGAAGCCTTTCAACGCCATTTTCGATCGGAAAAAGTTGACGGTATCGCTGATATTTCGACGATAAATACCCTGCATCGCCTGCTTGCTCAGCGCACGGAAATATAAAATTGTCGATAAATCAGGCGCTAAGCGGGATTACGTAATGTTACACTTGGTAATCTAAACTGATTAAAATTCATGATTTTGCCATATTTCTGCACAAGTTGCCCTGTTGAAGGTTCAGCGAGGTGATCGCGAAAAGTTTCTTTGCATTCACATTGTTAGTTGTTGTGCAGCGTTTAATGCACGTTTTTTGGGGTGAAAGTTTTTCAATGAGTAAGTTACGTATTATTGCGGTGGCCATTTTACTGCCACTATTCCTAGCCGCTTGCCAAACGTCGCAGGTTTCAACCAATTCTTATGGCGGAGGCAGCGCGTTCACTTCCCTGTCCGTGAAAACGGCATCAAGACCTTCGCCCCGTAAAAAGGCGAAAAAGGACTGGGATCTTCATCCATTTTTTGCCAACAATGAGGAGACTTGGAAGTCTCTTAAAAACAGGCCAGCCGCGAAAAAAACTTCCAGCAGGAAAAAAGCAACCCGTAAAACAACCAAACTGAAAAAGACGAATTCCAAAAAACGGGTTTCTTCCAAGGCGAAGATTTCAGCCAAGAAAAAGGCCCCACAGAAAATCGCAGCGCGTAAAACTAAAAAGGGCGCATCTTCAAAATCAGCTTATCGCAGTATTATCCGGCGCCATGCTCGGGCCCACGGTGTGCCTGTGAAATTGGCTATGGCGGTAGTTCAGGGTTGAATCCAATTACAAGGCTAATGCCCGCGGTGCCGCTGGTGAAATTGGCCTGATGCAAATCATGCCAAGAACTGCCCGTTATATTGGATATAAAGGCAGCATGAAAAACCTTTATTACCCCGAGACTAATATCCAATATGGTATGAAATATCTCGGCAAGGCCCATCGCTTGGGTGGTGGGAACGTCTGCGGAACCATCTTGAAATACAACGCCGGACACGGTGCCAAGCGCATGAACAAGATCAGTCGTAAATATTGCCAGCGCGTACGCAGGATTTTGCGTAACAGCTAACGGCCGCAACTGAATTGTGAGTTTAAACCCGCATTTGCAGATGTGAATGCGGGTTTTTCTTTGACTGGGCGCATAATTCCATCCAGATAAGGACACCAGCTGGCTGGATGGCCGCTCTTTGCAATGTCGAAAGGCCGCATGGAGAGGAAAGTCCGGGCTCCATGGAAACACGGTGCCGGGTAACGCCCGGCGGGGGCAACCCCAGGGACAGTGCAACAGAAAGCAAACCGCCTTTTGAAAAGAAGGTAAGGGTGAAAGGGTGGGGTAAGAGCCCACCGCGCGACCGGCAACGGAAGTGGCACGGTAAACCCCACCGGGAGCAAGACCGAATAGGAATGCCGCGTTTTGCGAAAGCAGAGCAAGCCTGTTTCCGGGCAGGAGTATTCGGGTAGGTCGCACCGAGGTGAACAGCAATGTTTACCCCAGACGAATGGCTATCACCTCCGGCTTGCCGGAGTGTACAGAACCCGGCTTACAGGCCAGCTGGTGCCCAAGTAAATATCGAAAAAATAAAGCTTATGAAGCTCAGTATGGGCCGGTTTGTAAACGGACCCTTAACGTTCTCTATTCATATTCGGTTAACTGCTGCAAATGCCGGGTTTTGCGTTTGCGGTCTACTCATTCAGCTAACCCAGGGGATGCGAATTGCGTGGAACACTTGCTGGGGCGCCGTTACCCATCGCTTTTCTTCCGGCAATGGGTAGGCATTGGCGAGCACAAAGCCGCGCCAATGGGGCATATGCGAGGGGCGAATTAAGGGAATTTGTAGCTTCAATGTCTGATGTTTCTAGCCAGGAACCACACATCCCGGTAATGCTCGACGAGGTCATGCGTGCACTATCGCCCCAAGCCGGTGATGTGATGGTGGATGCAACATTTGGTGCTGGCGGATATACGTCTGCAATATTGGCCACGGGTTCCAAAGTTGTTGCTATTGACCGTGACCCAAATGCAATCGCTGCAGGCCAGGCGTTGGTTAGTGAACATGAAGGTTCATTGTTCCTTGAACACGGTCGATTTTCAAACCTGGACGCCTTGGCCCAATTGTCAGGATTTTCGCAGGTTAACGGGGTGGTGGCAGATATCGGTGTATCATCGATGCAAATCGACCACGCGGAAAGAGGGTTCTCTTTTCAAAAGGATGGCCCGCTCGACATGCGAATGGAACAAGCGGGAGTCAGCGCCGCAGATGTTGTAAATCATTGCAAGCGGAACGACTTAACCCGAATTATTGGAATTTTGGGGGATGAACGGCAGGCATCGAGAATTTCTGCTGAGATTGTTCAAAGGCGCGAAAAACAGGAATTCACGACGACACTGGATTTGGCAAGTGTGGTTGAAAAGGTTGTTGGTCGTAAGGCGAAGGATCGAATTCACCCCGCAACCCGCACGTTTCAAGCGCTCCGCATATACGTTAATCGTGAGTTGGAAGAACTTGCAGACGCACTCCTTGCGGCTGAACGAGCCCTAAAACCGGGTGGCCGCCTTGCCGTCGTGACCTTTCATTCGCTCGAAGACCGTCTGGTAAAACGGTTCATTCAGGATCGTGCGGAAAGTTCTGGTGGCTCACGCCATCTGCCACAAACAGACCAAAAAACCCCAACATTTGAACAGGTCAAGCGCGGCGCCTTGTCCGCATCTGCTGAAGAAAGCGAGGCAAACCCGCGCGCAAGATCTGCCAAATTGCGTTGGGCGATCAGAACACAAAGCCAGTCACGGGAAGAGGACCGTTCGATATTCGGCCTCCCGCGGCTTGCAGAATTAGACATATTAGAGGTCATCAAATGATCCGGATATTTGATATCGCGCTTTTGGGTTTGGCGGTTGCTGGTGCCGTTTACACATACCAGATCAAGCACGAGGCCGAATTGTCGGCCAAGCGTATTCGTTCGTTGCAAGCTCAGATTTCGGCACAGGACCGTAAAATCATATTGCTTGATGCAGATTGGGCTTTGGCCACAAACCCAACGCGTCTGAAGGTAATTGCTGAACAGTACAATAAGCAGTTGTCTCTAAGTAGAATGGAATCCAGTCAAATTGTCGACCTGAATGAACTGCCCGGGCTGCGTCAGGACCGTGAGCTTGATGTGGAAGAAACCTATGCCGGGAAGAACGGTGACATCATCACCGGTGGAATTGATGCACTGCTGGAACGTGATGGAGACTTGCAATGAAGTTTGTCTTTTCCAATGTAAAACGATTGGCCCGTGCGCTGGTTCGAACTCCTCCCGCCAATGAGGACCTGTCCACTCAAACCCGCGATCGAATTGTTGTGGTGATGGTTGGGCTTACTGCGGTATTTTCAATCATGCAGGGGCGATTGATATATTTGGCCTCCCATGCTGATGATGGCCCGGCCATCCGACGTGGCGCGAATATAGCGCTCACAGCGGCCCGTCCACGCATCCTGGACCGTAATGGTCAAACGCTTGCAATGGATATCGAGGTTCAATCCCTGTTTGCAGAACCAAAACTCATCGAAAACCCGGATGAAACATATGAGGCGCTGATAACAGTTCTTCCTGACCTGGATTTCAAATCGACGATGAGACGCCTGAAAAGTGGCCAGGGTTTTGTTTGGATTGAGCGGGAAATTACACCACGCCAACAGGCTGATATATTGGCATTGGGCCTTCCTGGAATTGGCTTTCGGCCCGAAAGCCAGCGTTTTTATCCTGCGTCCGAAACAGCATCCCACATATTGGGCCATACAAATGTTGATAATCAGGGAATTGCCGGGATTGAAAAATATCTTGATGACACGTGGTTGAAGGACCTGCATGCATCCGGGTTTGCGTTGAAAAAAGAACTTGAACCGGTGAAACTGTCGGTTGATTTGCGGGTTCAGCATTATGTGCGAGAGGCACTTACGACAGCGATGGAGAAATACCAGGCAATCGCCGCTGCCGGTATTGTCCTGAACGCCCATACGGGCGAAATCGTCGCTATGTCGTCACTGCCGGATTATAACCCTAATGAACCGGTAGATGCGTTAAAAAAAGATCGCTTGAACCGGATGTCCGCAGGACTTTTTGAAATGGGGTCGACGTTCAAGATGTTTACAACGGCAATGGCGTTGGACAGCGGCAAGGTGAATTTACGTAGCAGATTTGACGCTCGTAAACCGTTGCGGATCGGTCGATTTACGATCAATGATTTTCACGGCAAACGCCGGATATTGTCGGTACCGGAAGTCTTTATTTACTCATCAAATATTGGCACCGCGAAGATGGCTGATGTTGTCGGAATTGAAGGGCATCAGGAATTTCTGACACGGATGGGATTGCTGAGCAAAATGGAAGGCTTCGAACTTCCTGAGGTAGCCAAACCTACCCAGCCCAAGAAATGGAAGAAAGTAAACTCGATTACGATTTCCTATGGGCATGGTATTTCTACAACTCCGCTACAAACCGCCGTGGCCGCAGCTGCGTTGGTGAATGGTGGAAAACTCATAACACCAACCCTGTTTCCCCGTTCCAGTGAAGCTGCAAATGAGGTCTCAAAACAGGTTGTGAAACCCTCCACCACGGATTCAATGCGATATCTCATGCGGCTTAACGTGCTCAAAGGCTCCGGTAAGCGCGCGGAAGTGCCGGGATTTTTGGTGGGAGGGAAAACTGGGACTGCAGAAAAAGTGGTCGATGGTAGATACTCCAACAAAAAGAGATTTAACGCATTTCTTTCCGCGTTTCCTGCGAACGATCCACAATATGTGGTCCTCGTAATTGTAGATGAACCGAAACCGGAAAAAGGGCAACGCTATGCCACCGCCGGTATGAATGCGGCACCGGTTGTTAGTGAAATTATTCGCCGTTCAGCACCATTGTTAGGCGTCGTGCCGGATTTTCGTGTCCGTGATACTGCCATTTTGTCGTCGTATCGGCAGTGAATTATTACTAGGACGACGCCATTCATGTTGCTGAGCGAATTAACAGGACCGGAAGATCAAATTACAGGGGATGCTGAAATTTCAGCGATCACACTCGATTCCCGTTATGTTGAGGCTGGTTCTTTGTTCGCTGCACTACCGGGCAGTTCGGTCGATGGTGCGAGCTTTATTCCTGCTGCAATTGAAGCCGGTGCAAGCGCGATTTTGGCGGGTAAAGATGTGGCTACGAGTGGATTGGGTGTCCCCGTATTGCGCGCTAACGACGCACGACGCGCGCTGGCAATGGCGGCAGCTCGGTTCCATAACGCACAACCAGCTGTCATGGCAGCGGTGACCGGTACGGCTGGTAAAACCTCCGTCGCCTCGTTCTTGCGACAAATTTGGGAAATGACCGGTTCCGTTGGCGCGATGATTGGTACCACCGGAGTGTTTGCACCGGGCAGGGCTGACTACGGATCGCTTACAACTCCTGATACGGTTCGTTTGCACGAATTATTGGCGGAACTCGCCGGTGAGGGCGTGACCCATTGTGCGATGGAAGCGTCATCGCACGGATTGGACCAACGACGCCTGGATGGTGTTCATCTCGCGGTTGCGGGGTTTACAAACCTTGGGCGTGACCATTTGGACTATCATCCCAATATCGATGAGTATCTTGCGGCGAAAATGCGCTTGTTTGATACTCTGCTTGAAAGTGGAAAACCGGCAGTCGTCTTCGCGGATGATACATATTCTGATGCGGTGATAGAGTGCGCGCAAAGCAGCGGGCTTGATGTCAAAACAGTCGGTAAGGCTGGTGCGTTTCTCACCTTGAAACGGGTTGAGCAATACCGTTATTCGCAAATCGGCGAAATTGAATTCGGCAATGAAATCCATCGTATTGAATTGCCGATGGCAGGTGAATTTCAAATGGCAAATGCGCTGGTCGCAGCCGGAATGGCAATTGCAACGGGAACGGATGCAGCCGCTGCGCTCAAGGCACTGGAAAATCTCAAAGGTGCTCCGGGGCGCTTGGAATTGGTGGGTCAAACACGGAATGGCGCTCCCGCTTATGTCGATTATGCTCATAAACCGGAAGCGCTGGAGAATGTGCTGCTGGCATTAAAACCCTATACAACCGGTAAGCTCGTATTGGTGTTCGGTTGCGGCGGTGACCGGGATAAGGGAAAGCGGCCCATTATGGGTGAAATTGCTCACCGTCTCGCTGATACGGTTATCGTTACGGACGATAATCCGCGAACCGAGACCCCGGATGAAATCCGGTCAGAGATTTTGATCGAAACACCGCACGCAATTGAAATTTCAGACCGCGCAGAAGCCATTCGTCATGCGGTTAATATTTTGGAAGAAGGGGACTCCCTTATTGTTGCGGGAAAAGGGCATGAAGAGGGGCAAATTGTCGGCGTCCAGACCCTGCCGTTTTCCGATCATAAAGTGCTATCAGCAGCATTGGAGACAACACGATGAAAAATGCGTTGTGGGCCGTTGCCGATATGGCGGAGGTAATGGGCGGAGAGCTTGTGGGAGACGCGCCGAAGGCGATTAGTGGTTTGTCCATTGATACCCGGTCGATAAAAGACGGCGAAGCCTATTTCGCCATTAAGGGAGAGGTGCATGATGGCCATAAATTCGTCGCTAACGCTTACGGCGCCGGCGCGCGGTTAAGTGTCGTCAGTAACGATTGGCTAAGCCGCCTTGAAGGTAAAACCGGACCTTTATTGGTTGTTGAAGATGTGCTGATTGCGCTGGAAAAACTGGGCGTAGCCGCACGAGCACGTACCAAAGCGAAAATCATCGCTGTTACCGGAAGTGTCGGTAAAACCACCACCAAAGAAGCACTTCGAACTGCGCTTTCAGTTTCTGGTAAAGTGCACGCCGCGGTGGCGTCGTTTAATAACCATTGGGGTGTGCCGCTTACACTGGCTAGAATGCCCGCCGATAGCGACTTTGGCGTTATCGAAATCGGCATGAATCACCCAGGTGAGATTACACCTTTGGTCAGGATGGCTCGGCCCCATGCGGCGATTATAACCAATGTCGCTGCGGTTCATCTTGGTGCATTCAACAGCGTTGATGAGATTGCACACGCGAAAGCGGAAATATTCGACGGGCTTGAGCCTGAAGGTATCGCGATATTGAACGCAGATGATGAACGATTGCCGCTGCTCGAAAATATCGCCCGCGAAAAGGGCATAAAGAATATTATTCGTTTTGGAGAAACCGATGGCGCTGATGTTCATCTGGATAAGCTGATATTACACGGGTCATGTTCTTGTTTGACGGCAAATGTGATCGGGGACCCGATCGTCGTGAAAGTCGGTGCGCCCGGTCGCCACATCGCGCAAAATGCACTGGCAGTGCTTGCGGCCAGTAAAGTCGTGGGTGCGGATCTGGCAAAGTGCGGACTGGCATTGGCAGACCTGCAAGCCGTTAAGGGCAGGGGACAGCGTCACCGTATCGGTGCTGGAGGGGCTCAGATCACTCTGATTGATGAAAGTTACAACGCCAACCCTACCAGTGTGTCTGCGGCATTGGCACTATTGGGAGCCACAGCTGTAAAAGGCCGAGGACGGCGTATAGCTGTACTGGGGGATATGTTGGAACTTGGCCCAACCTCAAAAGAACTTCATGTAGGATTGAAAAACGCCATTGAGCGGGAAAGTGTGGATCGGGTGTTCCTGGCTGGCCCGCAGATGGCAGTGCTCCACACAGCGCTATCCGGCGTTACGGAATCAACGCACGCAGACACGATAGATGAACTTATTCCCATTGTGCTGAAAGACTTGAAAGCGGGCGACGCGGTAATGGCAAAGGCATCGCTTGGAATGGGGTTTGCGCGTTTCATTGATGCATTGCTGCAGAGGAAGACGTTGCAAGAAGCATGATGTCGCTTTGAAATTGAATTGTAAATTCGTCACCGTAGTGGCGCGAAATTAAACAAGAGACGGTAAGACCGTCGGACGAGGACTAAATGCTTTATTATCTGGCTTCCGAGTTTGGCGACTCCATTCCACTGCTGAATGTATTCCGGTATATTACGTTTCGCACGGGAGGTGCATTGCTCACATCAGCGTTGCTTGTGTTTCTTTTCGGCCCCAGCATAATTCGTTCTTTGCGTGGGCGACAGAAAAAAGGGCAACCCATTCGAGCGGACGGCCCGGCTACTCATTTCAAAAAGGCGGGTACGCCCACTATGGGCGGGTTGATGATATTGACCGGCCTGGTCGGTTCCACCTTGATTTGGGCAGATCTGTCCAGCGTCTATGTTTGGACAGTTCTGATGGTAACGGTCAGCTTCGGTGCAATTGGATTTTACGATGATTATCTAAAAGTCACAAAATCCAGCGACAAAGGCTTCTCCGGTCGAATGCGGCTTCTACTGGAATTCGTTATTGCTGCTGCCGCTTGTTTTTTAATCATGACTTATGGAGACCCGACCCAATCGAGCTCTGACATTGACATGTCGAGTGCCCTGGCTTTCCCATTTTTCAAGAACTTTATCCTTCAACTTGGGTGGTTCTTCATTGTTTTTGGTGCGTTCGTCGTTGTTGCGGCAGGTAATGCGGTTAATCTCACCGATGGTCTGGACGGGTTGGCAATTGTGCCGGTCATGATCGCGGCTGCATCATTCGGCGCTATCGCATATCTTGCAGGTAACAAGGTGTTTGCAGACTATCTGCAAATTCATTTTGTGCTGGGAACTGGCGAACTTTCAATCATCTGCGGTGCGGTTATCGGTGCAGGTCTCGGTTTTCTATGGTTCAACGCACCACCTGCGGCGATCTTTATGGGGGACACAGGGTCGCTGGCACTTGGCGGCATGCTGGGCACCATCGCGGTGGCTACAAAACACGAGATCGTGCTGGTTATCAT
This sequence comes from uncultured Rhizobiaceae bacterium, assembly GCA_951813045.1. Taxonomy (GTDB): domain Bacteria; phylum Pseudomonadota; class Alphaproteobacteria; order Rhizobiales; family Rhizobiaceae; genus Pseudahrensia. Next base: position 2,401,687 of record CATOTF010000002.1, on the reverse strand, counting down.
CGGTGGCTTGTTTGTGATGGAAGCTCTGTCGGTGATTATCCAAGTGGCGTCATTCAAGATGACGGGTAAACGGGTTTTTAAAATGGCGCCCATCCATCATCACTTTGAGCAATTGGGCTGGACTGAAAGTCAGGTTGTCATCCGATTCTGGATTATCTCAATCATGTTTGCGTTGATTGGACTTGCAACGCTAAAACTGCGTTGACGTTTAATGATCCCGATCAAGACATATAACGGCAGAAATGTTGCGCTGTTTGGTTTGGGTGGTTCTGGCCTGATAACCGCTCGTGCCTTGTTGGCAGGCGGCGCCGATGTGGTTGCGTTTGATGATAATCCTTCCAGCGTCGATAAGGCGGTTCAGGCTGAAATTCCAACAGCTGACCTTCGCTCCGTAGACTGGTCGAATATTGACGCACTGGTGCTTGCACCCGGTGTCCCGCTTACACACCCTCAACCCCATTGGTCGGTTGAGTTGGCGTATAAGAATAATGTTGAAGTTATTGGGGACGTGGAGCTGTTTTCACGGGAGCTGGAAGCACTCGGCCGTCGTTCGGCACTTGTCGCGATTACCGGTACAAATGGAAAATCAACCACCACAGCGTTGGTCGCCCATGTGCTTTCCCACGCCGGGCGCAATGTCCAAATGGGCGGTAATATTGGCCGGGCAGTTCTTGACCTTGACCCTATTTCCGGTGAGCCTGAGGAAGTTGCCAATCAAATTTATGTCGTTGAATGTTCATCGTACCAAATTGACCTCGCCCCAACGCTAAACCCGCATGTTGGCGTACTTCTGAACCTCACTCCAGATCATCTGGAACGCCATGGGACGATGGATAATTATTGCAGCATCAAAGAGCGTTTGGTCGGCAATAGCGATTTGGCGGTTATTGGCGTGGACGACACCTATTGTTTGGAGATTGCACAAAGACTGGAAGATGCTGGAACACCCCATGACCGGATTTCCGGCCATTCTTCAAGCGGCGTCGACATAGGTTTCGGGGGCCAGTTTCTGATTGATGGTGATGACGAAAAATTACTTCGATTGGACGGTATCGGGGCGTTGCGTGGCAATCACAACGCCCAAAATGCGGCTGCAGCATGCGCGGCATGCAGAGCACTTGGATTGTCATACGAGGAAATTTTAACGGGCTTACAAAGTTTCCCCGGATTGGCTCACCGCATGGAACAGGTGGGCCATGTGCATGGGGTCTTGTTTGTCAACGATTCCAAGGCAACAAATGCGGAGGCAACGGCACCGGCACTGACGAGTTTTCCAAAAGTGCACTGGATTGCTGGTGGATTGGCCAAGGACGGTGGGATTGAATCACTTCAACCCCATTTTTCTCATGTTGAGAAAGCTTATTTCATTGGTGAGGCGGCCGGAAGTTTTGCTTCGCAGCTTAATGATACGATTCCTTATGAAATTGCTGGCACATTGCAACAGGCTGTTAACCATGCGGCTTTGGATGCGGCGGGCCTGGTGTCAACCGTGCAGGTCAAGGGACGGGAGGCTCCGGTAGTTCTCCTTTCTCCCGCCGCTGCCAGCTTCGACCAGTTTCCCAATTTCGAGAAACGGGGCGATGCCTTCAAAGCCGCGGTTAGCAAATTGGATGGGTTCAGGAAAATCGAGGTTTAGCTCCATGATGTCACGTGCGCGAAAAGGTCTGATCTCGGATTGGTGGTGGACCGTTGATAAGTTCCTATTGTCGGCGGCATTATTGCTACTGGCTTGTGGATTTTTTCTGTCGCTCTCAGCCAGCCCGTCGGTAACACCACGGTTGCGCATCGATGATAGTTTTCACTTTGTGAAGCGCCACGCATTTTTCCTGCTGCCTGCGATAGTTATTCTTATCGGGACATCGTTTTTGAACCTTAAGCAGGTGCGGCGTATATCGATATTGTTACTGGTGGGAACACTGCTTGCACTGTTGGCGTTACCCCTTATCGGGTATTCGGCAAAAGGCGCGACGCGCTGGTTGGCAATTGGTCCGCTGCTGTTGCAACCATCGGAGTTTTTAAAGCCTGTTTTTGTTGTTGCTACTGCATGGCTGTTTGCCGAAAGCGCGAAACAACCAGACATTCCATGCAATCTGTTTGCAATTTTGCTTTACGCACTGTGCGCAGCGCTGCTGATAACTCAACCTGATTTCGGGCAAACCGTTCTGATTTCACTGGTGTGGGGTGCCATGTTCTTTATGGCGGGTATGCCGTGGTTCTGGATCGTGGTCCTGGCCATACTGGGCGTTGCGGGAAGTGGAATGGCTTATTTGACAATTCCGCATGTGACGGCACGGATTGATCGATTTTTAACCGGTAGTGGCGACAACTTTCAGGTCGATCGTGGACTGGAAGCGATTTCCAGTGGCGGTTGGCTGGGGCGAGGGCCGGGTGAAGGCCAAGTAAAATACGGCTTGCCGGACAGCCACACGGATTTCATTTTTTCCGTTGCGGCAGAAGAGTTCGGAATTGCTTTGACGATGGTACTGGTCTGTGTATTTGCGTTTATCGTATTGCGCGGGTTGTTTCATGGTATGAGAGAGCGGGACAGGTTCGTACAACTCGCGATATCCGGGCTTGTGTTGATGTTTGGTTTTCAGGCTATCATCAATATTTGCGTGAATCTAAGACTTGTACCCGCCAAAGGTATGACCCTGCCGTTCATTTCCTACGGTGGATCATCGCTCATGGCTATTGCCCTTGGTATGGGATTGGTGCTGGCCTTGAGTAGAAAACGAGCTGAAACATACCGAAGGGCGAAAGCGAAAATCGGACCGGTCGGCATGACGGTGCCTTTGGTCGCTGGAGCATAATCCATGGCGAAGACTGTATTGCTCAGTGCAGGCGGAACCGGGGGACATTTGTTCCCTGCGCAGGCATTGGCACAGGAGCTAAAACAGCGCGGTTGGGTTGTTCATTTAGCCACTGATCCGCGGGCCGAAAAGTTTATTTCCCAGTTTCCTGCTGACGGTGTTCACATTGTAAAATCGGCGACCTTTACCAGCAAAAAACCAATTCCGCTTTTAAAAACCCTCTCGCGTCTTGCGGCGGGTTATTTGTCGTCTCGAAGGTTGATATCGAAAATCAAGCCGAATGTTGCTGTCGGCTTCGGTGGTTATCCGACCGTTCCGCCGTTATTGGCTGCGGTGCACAAGCGAATACCGTCTATTCTTCATGAACAAAATGCAGTGATTGGTCGGGCAAATAGATTTTTGGCCAGGAAGGTGAATGCGGTCGCCACGGGTTTTGAACTTGCAAACATCGGTGCATTTGATGGAGCGCCGGTAACGGTTACGGGAAATCCTCTTCGACAGATAGCCCATGATGCAGCGCAACATCCTTATGTGATTCCGACAGAAATTGGACCCTTCAATCTTTTGGGTTTTGGCGGAAGCCAGGGCGCGCGTTATTTTTCAGAGGTAATACCGGCTGCGTTGGCCATGTTGGAACCGGAGCTGGCTTATCGCATACGGCTGACACTACAAGCGAGGCCTGAGGACGCCGGAATGGCTCGTGCTTCACTGAGCCAGTGCGAAATCGAAGCGCGTGTTGAAGAGTTTTTTCCCGATCTCCCCGGTCAGATTGCAGCAAGCCATCTTGTGATATGTCGATCTGGGGCGTCTTCTGTATCAGAGGTGGCACTCATCGGAAGACCAAGTATTCTGGTGCCGCTCCCCGGCGCGCTGGATGACGATCAGGGTGCAAATGCAAAACATCTTGAGAGCGTGGGTGGTGGAACTCTGATCCGGCAGAAGGATTTGACACCGGACAGATTAGCGATGCTCCTGAGAAGCGCAATGGAAGAGCCAAGTGCTCTTGCAAAACAGGCGGAAAACGCCAAAAAGGCAGGAAAGCCGGATGCAGCCCAAAGACTGGCTGAACTCGTAGAAGCACACGTTTAAACTTGAGCGAAGGTCGCACTAACCAAAGGAATATGCCCATGCGCATGGCGGATGATATCGGCCTGATTCACTTTATTGGAATTGGCGGCATTGGCATGAGCGCCATTGCGGAAGTTCTGCATAATCTCGGACACAAGGTTCAAGGTTCAGATCAAAATGACGGAGCCAATGTTCAACGCCTGCGTGACAAAGGCATTCCAGTTTATATCGGGCACCGGGCGGAGAACCTTGGGGCATCTGCGGTAGTTGTAACGTCCACCGCGATTCAGCACGACAACCCGGAACGGGTTGAAGCCAAAGAACGGCATCTGCCACTTGTCCGTCGCGCCGAAATGCTCGCAGAATTGATGCGGTTTAAGCAATCGGTCGCCGTTGGCGGCACGCACGGTAAAACCACCACCACCTCGATGGTTGGAACATTGTTGGATTATGGGGGGCTTGACCCGACCATAATCAATGGCGGTATCCTCAACGCCTATGGTACGAATGCGAAAATGGGCGAGGGGGACTGGCTGGTCGCTGAAGCCGATGAGAGTGATGGATCATTCCTGCGGCTTCCCGCCGACGTGGCGATTATTACAAATATCGACCCGGAACATCTGGATCATTACAAGACATTTGATAACGCCAAAGACGCCTTCAAGACATTTATCGAAAACCTGCCGTTTTATGGATTTGGTGTTGTGTGCATCGACCACCCAGAAGGTCAGGCATTAAGAGGTAGGATTGAGGATCGCAGGCTTGTAACCTACGGCAATAACCCACAAGCCGATGTGCGATTTGCAAAAGTTGAAGCTCAAGGTGCCAGTTCGAAGTTCGATATTATTATCCGGGATCGTAAGTCGGGCGAAGAAACGTCCATGTATGGTCTGGTGCTGCCGATGCCCGGTATTCATAATGTATCAAACGCCACCGCTGCGATTGCAGTTGCGTATCAGCTGGGTGTAGGTGAAGAATTCATCCGGGAAGGATTGCTGGCGTTTAAGGGTGTGAAGCGCCGCTTCACCCACACCGGCACCTGGAAAGGTGTTGAGGTTTTTGATGACTACGGTCATCACCCGGTGGAAATTTCCGCAGTCCTGAAAGCCGCCCGAAATGCAGTGAAATCTGCAGGGAAGGGCCGCGTTATCGCCATTAAACAACCGCACCGATATACGCGATTGAATGATCTTTTTGACGAATTCGGCGCCTGTTTCAACGATGCAAACACGGTGATTTTAGCGCCGGTTTATGAAGCGGGTGAAGAACCGATTGACGGGATAAATTCCACCAAACTGGCATCTGCCATGAAGGCCGCGGGCCACCGTGATGTGCGAACCATTGATGACCCAAAGGAGATAGCGCCACTCGTCGCCGGTATTGCAGAAGATGGGGATTATGTAATTTTCCTTGGGGCTGGAAATATAACGGCATGGGCGCAGGCACTGCCGGGAGAATTGGCTCAATTGTCATGAGTGGAATTGCTCTGCTTGATAATCTTGATGTTTCAAATATTCGTGGTCGACTGACGCCAGATGCCTCAATGGCAAAGATCACATGGTTTCAAGTTGGCGGACCGGCGGATCTTCTGTTTTCTCCTGCCGATGAAGATGATCTATCAGAATTTCTCAAAATACTGCCCAGGGAAGTTCCTGTACTTGTCGTTGGGATAGGTTCCAACCTGCTTGCCCGTGATGGCGGTATTGAGGGGGTGGTTATTAGGCTGGGCGGCAAAGGGTTTGGGCAGATTGAACATGTTGGCAACAACCGTATCAAAGCTGGAGCTGCAATCCCCGATAAGCGAGTTGCAGCAACTGCGCTGGAGGCAGGTCTGGGCGGATTTGAATTCTACCACGGTATTCCAGGTGCAATTGGTGGCGCGCTACGAATGAATGCAGGGGCCAATGGTGTTGAAACGACCAATCGTGTGGTCGAGGTCGCGGCTCTGGACCGGGATGGAAATCGCCATGTACTCAGCCACGAAGATATGGGTTATGCCTATCGCAGCAGTAAAGCCGATAAGGAGCTGATATTCACGTCAGCGGTATTTGAAGGTGTTCCCAATGATAAGGCCGCTATTCAAAAAGCGATGGATGAAGTGCAGCATCACCGGGAAACAGTACAGCCCATTCGCGAAAAGACAGGCGGGTCGACATTTAAAAACCCACTTCCCCACTCATCTTGGAAGCTGATTGATGAAGCCGGTATGCGCGGATTCGAAGTTGGTGGTGCCCAAATGAGTAAGATGCATTGCAACTTCATGATAAATACAGGTTCTGCCACCGCACACGACCTGGAATTGCTCGGGGAAACGGTTCGAAAACGGGTATTTGAGAATTCCGGTATTCTCCTGGAGTGGGAGATAAAACGCTTGGGGCGCTTTGAAAAAGATAGTGAAGTGGAGAGCTTTACCCCCTAACTATCTGTTGCCATTGAAATGTTTTCCTGCAAACGTGTCATTGGGATGGGATCAGAATTGGGGCAGGGGCAAAATGTCTGCACAATCAACGGGTGATGAGACGACTGGGTTCATGGCAATGAAACCGGCGGGCTACTATTCAAAGGCAACGGTCGGCGCAAAGCATGTCATGGACAACGCTGCTGAGATGGTGTTGAGCGCTATCGATCGCATGGCGCCTGCGGACGATGGCAGTGTATTTCGGCTAACGGATATGGGTGCTGCCGACGGCGGGACATCGCTGGATATGTGGCGCCGTGTGCTTGCGCATGTGCATGAGGCGGTTCCTTCCAGGTCGATTGAGATGGTTTACACGGATTTACCCCGCAATGATTTTAGCCAGGTGTTTCAAATAGTTCACGGCATGACGGGTGAAAAAACCTACCTGGGGGAAATCCCGGGCATTCACATCCTTGCGTCGGGTACATCATTTCATGAAGCAATCCTTCCCGCCGGCACGCTTGATCTTGGGTTTTCAGCAACCGCCTCCCATTACATTACCGCTGTTCCATGTGCGATCTCCGATCATGTGCATATGGTTGGTGCCCAGGCTGACGAGCTTGATGCGTATCAAGCCAAAGGTGCAGCAGACTGGGAGACCATGCTGTTAAGACGAGCCGAGGAGCTAAAATCCGGCGGTCGTCTTTGCCTCTTCAATTTCGGAATAGATGAACAGGGGCAATACCTCGGCAACACCGATGGGCAAAATATGTTCAATACGTTTGCCGAAGTCTGGCAAGGGCTGGTTGATGATCGAATTATCACCGCGGAAGAGTTTGAAAATACCAATTTTCCACAGGTTTACCGAACGCAAGAGCAATTTGTTGCTCCGCTGCTGGACGAGAACAACGCTGTTCATAAAGCGGGATTGCGCCTCGAACATGTGGAAAGCAGGGTCGTTCGGTGTCCCTTCAAACAGGACTTCGTAGAAAACCATAAAAACGCATTACGATTTGCCCGTGAATATATTCCCACCCTGCGTTCATGGTCGGAGCCGACTTTCGTCAATGGGCTGGCAACTTGGCGAGGACCGAAGGAAAGGGCAGAAATCATCAATACTTTTTACGATAGATATCAAGCCCGCGTTGCCGCCGCTCCAGAAGGGCATGGGATGGACTACGTTCATATCTATTTGGTGTGCCGAAAAGACGCGTGAGGTAGAACCGGCTGAATTTTTGCTGACAATTTGACTCCGGTTTCTGTGTTGAGACTATTTTGCTATTTTCCATGCTCACCGCAAACGGATTTATTGGGTAGTAGAGATGGGCACCCCCTAATTTTATTTGACTTGAGCCAAACGTTTGTTTGCCGCCTCACGGTGGATAATGAACAGTGCGGAGCCGATAATGATAGCTGCACCAATTAAGGTGTAAGCGTCCGGGATTTCATCGAACAATGCATAACCTAAGACCGTAGCGTAGATTAGCTGCGTATATTGGATGTTGCCGATGACGCTGGCCTCGCCCAAGCGCAAGGCCTTGACGCCTACCCATTGTCCGATCGTCGCGAGAACGCCCATGGCCAGCAGGAACAACAGACCAGGTAAGTCAGGAGTTACCCACAGCCAGAGCAAGGGAATGCCAGAGAGAATACCGACAAATACAGCCTGATAGACCAACAGGGTAGCGGTTGATTCAGTTTGGGACAGCTTGCGCACGGAGATTACGGCGAACGCAGCTCCCACCGCACCGGCTAACGGAATAAGCGCGTATATATTAATCAAGCCGTCAACACCGGGGCGCATAACTACCACTACGCCGATGAAACCGACAATGACCGCGCCTATCCGGTAGAGACCAACGGGTTCTTTCAAGAACCACATCGCCAGCAACGCCACAACAAACACCTGTGCGAACGCCAGTGTTATCGCTGTTGTCAGCGGTAAAACTGCCACCGCCCATATACTCGTTGATAGCGCCACGAATGCCCCCAACAATCTCACCACATGCATCTCGGGATGCTTTGTCTTCAAGCTTTGCGGGAAACTGTTGGCAATCGAAGGCAGAGACGACAGGAACACGACGATCTGGCGGAAAAACAGGATTTGCAAGACGTGGTATTCCGTGACGGCGACCTTCGCCATTGCTGCAACTATTGCGAACAACCCTGTCGCAAGCAGCGCCCAAAGAACGCCCTGAATATTATTGGCTAGAACCGGGCATGCCGTTTCTGAATTGCCAGTGCCAGTCATCGATAGGTACCTCTTGAAACGTATTAGATACCATGGTACCAAATTACCACGATGTAAATAGAAAATGGATATCGATCATGGCCGGGCATAAAAAGAAGGTCGAACGGGTTCAGACTGGCGTTCGGATTGAAAAGCGCATTCTTCAAGTTCTCAAGGCAATTGCTGCCAAACATGAGATTGGGATTGGCGATCTGATCGAAGGGATCGTTCTGCATAGTTTCGAGGGAAAATCACCCTTTGGGGCAGAGAGCCTGGCGTTTATCGAACAAATGCGGACCGCGTACGGGTTGGATTTGACGGCGGCAGATAGCCACGGATTAACAGAAGACTGACACACAATAGCTATTTGAAACCGGAGTTTGCCATGGCTGCTGAAAACTTATTGCCTGTTTTGCTTGACAAAGCGAACGCCTTCAAAATCTTTCCCATGGTCTTTTCGGCTGTGATTTTGGTTGCCAGTCTGAAGACTGTCGTGGAGGCCGTTGACGCCTCGAACTGGGCCCTTTTCATGTTGGCCACGGCGGAAACGATAGCCGTTGTTTTGTTTGTCTATCCAAAATTCACAAAAGTATCTGGCTTGGTTCTGATGGCCATATTTCTCTTGGCTATCATACTTTCCCTGGTATCAGGCGTGATAATGAGCCAGTTGCACCTCATCGTTTATTTGGTTTGCACCTACTTGATTTTGGTTTTGAATACCCACGGACTAACGGGCAAGGAATAGGACATGGATTTGGATTGGAATTTTCTGGTTTTCGTAGGCGCATTGGGCATAGCAGCCTTCTCACCCGGCCCGGGGCTGGCTGCTCTTGTGGCAACTGTCCTTGCTAACGGCGCAAGGAAATCAAGCTGGTTTTGTGTCGGTATCGTGTTGGGCGATTTGGCATGGCTTGCCTTGTCGCTCAGCGGTCTGGCTTTGATTGCTCAGCAAGTTCCAATCGTCTTTTTAGCGATTAAATGGATCGGTGTTCTGTACCTTGTGTACCTCGCAATCAAGATTTGGCGGTCACCACCGCAAACAACTCAATTTGTTGCAAGAACCAAAGAACGGGGCGCTCATGCGCGCCTGTTGGCGGGATTCTCAATTCAAACGGGAAATCCGAAAGCAATGTTGTTTTATCTCGCTCTGTTGTCAAGCATCGTCAGCCCGGCCAGCTTTTCGATCCCAATGGTTACGGCCTTGGTGGTTGCTGTAATCGGAGTTCTTTCGCTTGTGTTGTCTGTTTATGTATTCGCTGCGGAAAAGGCGCGAAACTTGATAACAAATAGCCAGTCTGTTCGAACATTCAATCGGATCACTGCTTCTGCACTGGGCGGAGCGGCAACTTGGATTGCGTTGAGATGATCGACGGCTATCGAAGAGATAGGCAATTCAGCGGCAACAGTTTCACTACTTCGTACCATCGACCTTAGCCAACGCCAAAATCTAATGTGATTGATAAGCCCTGATTGCTTGAAGCTTACGGGCTTGCGCAAATTTATTGAAAAATATTTTCTTACCCTATTTTGGCAATAATTGAGTCTTTTGAATCTCTTAGCCTGGTTGGCTGAAATATCGATTCCGGTCTGTCTTAATTTGTTACTCGAACAAGACTTGAAACGCCAATTCTACTGTGATTCTGCTGGTTCTCAGGGGGAATCAGGGGAAGGGATCGTGCATGAAGCATGTAGCAGTATTGATGGGCGGTTTTTCGTCCGAACGCCCTGTAAGTCTCGCCTCTGGTGAGCCCTGCGCAGCTGCGCTTGAAGAAGAAGGATATAGGGTTACACGTGTTGACGTCGGGCGCGATGTCTCCTCCGTCTTAGCAGAGTTAAAGCCTGATGTTGCGTTTAACGCACTTCACGGCCCTTACGGTGAAGACGGCACTATTCAGGGAATTCTTGAATATCTTGAAATACCTTATACGCATTCCGGCGTAATGGCCTCAGCGCTTGCTATGGATAAAGAGAGGGCAAAGGTAGTTGCTCGCCGGGTTGGCGTGCCTGTTGCTGAAGCTCACGTTATGCACCGCCTTGAGGCTGCAGAAAAGCACGCGATGAAGCCGCCCTATGTTGTTAAACCTGTGGCAGAGGGGTCCAGTTTTGGCGTGCTCATTGTGGGGGAGGATCGTTCTACTCCGCCTCAAGAACTCTACTCCGACGAATGGCAATACGGCGATACCGTAATGGTTGAACGTTACATTCCGGGGCGAGAATTGACCTGCGCCGTGATGGGCGATGTTGCTCTTGGGGTCACCGAAATCGTGGCCAGCGACGGTGGTTGGTATGACTATGATGCTAAATATGGAGAAGGTGGATCAAAACACGTGATTCCGGCTGAAATTTTACCAAATATTTACCAAAAAATTCAGACACTGTCGCTGAAGGCTCATCAGGCCATCGGTTGTCGTGGTGTGAGCCGTTCCGACTTTCGTTTGGATGACCGGGTGAACGGGACGGGTGAATTGATTTGGCTGGAAGTAAATACTCAGCCGGGCATGACTCCCACATCATTGCTGCCGGAAATCGCGCAGCACGCCGGGCATACATTCGGTGAGTTTCTAAGTTGGATCGTGGAGGACGCAAGTTGCCGTCGTTAAACGACATTATGAGTGGCTTCCTTTCGCGTAAATCGCGACACAGAGCAGCTGTGTCCAATGATGACATCAGCCCAACATCTTTAAAAATGTTGACCCGTGCACGGGCGTTTCGCCGTACTCTCGACACATTGCCCAGACCTCGTACCGGACGGGGAAGCGCGATGGCAGTCGCCTTCATCGCATCCGGTTGGTTTTATGGTGCGGTTGTTGCGGGTACTGCGCCAGGTCTTCTTTCCGGTGCGGCGTCGTCGGTGGGTTTGAAGGCAACGGATATTCTAATAACAGGCCAGGTTGAGACGACGGAACAACAGATATTCGACGCTTTGGCCGTTGGACCATCTGGTTCATTATTCGGTTTTGATGCGGCCAAGGCGCGTGGACGTTTGATGGAGTTTCCATGGGTCAAGGATGTTGCGATCCGAAAGCTCTATCCAGGAAAACTCACAGTAGCAGTTGCTGAAAAACGAGCAGCAGCGGTTTGGCAATATCAGGATCGTTTGATTGTTGTTGATCGGGCGGGTGATGAAATTGATAAATTCGGCATTGCAGACCTGCTCAACGATCGTTTTTCTCATTTGCCCCATTTGATAGGTGAAGGAGCGCCAGAAAACGCTTCGGAAATTTTACCTCGTGTTGGGCGATATCCGCAACTTGCTGGAAGTGTTTCGTCTTACGTGCGTGTTGCCAATCGTCGGTGGGATTTGAATCTGTCGAATGGAATTCGTGTGCAATTGCCGGAATATGATCTTGAAGATCAGTTGGAATACCTTTCGGAATTGGCATCGGAACAGCGGTTGCTGGAGCGTGAAGTTTTCCGAGTCGATCTGAGAATTGCTGACCGTGTTGTGCTGCGCATGTTGCCGGAGGCGGCGAAAGTTAGAAGTGAGTTGGTGGCGGCCCGTCTCAAAGCTATGAAGAAGGCGGATCGAAAGCTGTGAGTATTTTTGGTGCAAATTCCGAAATCCCAAGGGTTGGGCGACTGCCAAATGGCCGGTCGTCGATAGTCTCTGTATTGGATGTCGGAAGTACAAAAATCTGCTGCATGATTGCAAAGTTGCGCCCGGTTACCGGTAGTCAGGTTTTGCCGGGGCGATCCCATTCGATTGAAATTCTAGGGTTTGGCCATCAGCGCTCCCGCGGCATCAAGTCCGGTGTTGTAGTTGATATGGATGAGGCCGAAAAAGCCCTTCGACTTGCCATTGATAGTGCAGAACGCTCAGCCGGTTTAACGGTGGATTCCTTAATTCTATCTGTCTCGGCTGGTCGGTTGGGTAGTGATACATTTTCTTCCAGCATAGTGATTGGGGGGCGGGAAGTAGAATCGTCTGATATTCATTCGGTGTTGGCAGCTGGTCATGAGCATGCCAGTTGCACAGACCGTTCAACGCTGCATGCCCTCCCTATCGGGTATAGCATTGACCAGGAGCACGGTATTCAGGACCCTCTGTCCATGGTTGGGCAGGAGCTAGGTGTGGATATGCATGTCGTGAGCGCCGATCTGGCGCCGCTGCGTAATCTTGAGAGTTGTATTAATCGCTCTCACCTGTCAGTCGACGGAATGGTGGCTGCGCCATATGCGAGCGGATTGGCAGCATTGGTTGATGATGAAGCACGCATGGGGTGTGCCTGTATAGATATGGGTGGTGGTACCACAACTGTTTCGATTTTTCTGAACGGACGTCTGGTATTCGCAGATGCGCTGGCCCTGGGTGGCTCCCATGTAACCATGGATTTGGCTCGCGTGTTATCCACCCGCGTAATGGATGCGGAGCGCATTAAGGTGCTTTACGGAAAATCCGGCCACGCACAGGTTGATGAAAATGAAATGATCGCGGTCCCGCCCATCGGTGACGATCCGCACGCCATGCCTTATCAGATTTCCGTCGCGCAATTGTCACAGATTATCCGTCCGCGGATTGAGGAAACATTCGAGTTTGTGCGTGATCGTATTAATCGATCAGGTTTTGCAGGTGCAGTTGGTAAGCGTATTGTTCTCACCGGGGGGGCAAGCCAGCTTGCAGGTGTTAGCGAGGTTGCCACGCGCATTCTCTCCGCAAACATTCGGTTAGGCCGCCCATTAGGGGTGGCTGGATTACCGAAAACGGCAAAAGGGCCTGCATTCTCGGCCGCTGCCGGGCTTCTTATTTATCCGCAGATTGCCGGCATGGAATATGTCGAACGTTCGTCCGGCGCTGCAAAACTACTGGCTGCTTCAGGTGGTGGAACATTCGCGAGAATGGGCCGCTGGTTGAAGGAAAGCTTTTAACCCATCAGCCCCGCAAAGAACGGGGATATTTTAACACGCTGTTCTCTCAAAAGGAAAAGAGGGAGTGACAGTTCAAAGATCAAAACGAGGACGCAAACCATGACTCTCAATCTTCACAAGCCAGATATCACAGAATTGAAGCCCCGCATCACAGTCTTTGGAGTTGGCGGCGGCGGCGGCAATGCGGTTAATAATATGATCACATCCGGTCTGGATGGCGTGGACTTCGTCGTCGCGAATACGGATGCACAGGCACTTACAATGTCAAAAGCCGAACGCCTTATTCAAATGGGTGTGGCTGTAACCGAAGGACTTGGAGCTGGTTCGCAGCCGGAAGTCGGGGCCGCGGCTGCGGTGGAATGCATTGATGAAATCAATGATCACCTGTCGGGTACGCATATGGCGTTTGTTACAGCAGGTATGGGCGGTGGAACTGGTACCGGGGCCGCACCTGTTGTCGCCCGAGCTGCACGTGATGCTGGAATTTTGACAGTCGGTGTGGTGACCAAGCCATTTTCCTTCGAAGGCAAACGTCGCATGACGTTGGCTGAAGAGGGAATTACCGAACTCCAAAAGAACGTCGATACGTTGATCGTCATTCCAAATCAGAACCTGTTCCGGGTTGCCAATGACAAAACGACGTTTGCCGATGCGTTTTCGATGGCTGATCAGGTGCTTTACTCCGGCGTGGCCTGCATTACTGATCTGATGGTCAAAGAAGGTTTGATCAACCTGGATTTTGCTGACGTCCGTTCTGTCATGCGCGAGATGGGTCGCGCTATGATGGGAACTGGTGAAGCATCAGGTGAAGGCCGAGCCATGGCAGCGGCGGAAGCTGCGATCTCCAATCCTCTTCTTGACGAGACCTCAATGGCTGGCTCTCAAGGTCTTTTGATCTCGATTACCGGCGGCCGAGATATGACCCTGTTTGAAGTGGACGAAGCTGCGACCCGTATTCGTGAAGAAGTAGACCCGGATGCGAACATTATTCTTGGGGCAACGTTCGATGAAAGCCTGGAAGGTATTATTCGGGTATCAGTTGTTGCAACAGGAATTGACAGCGAGGGCAGCGTTGCAGCGCTACCCAACACCCAACGTATGAATGACGCCGCCGAGCGGTTGCGCCAGTCTGCAATGGCCCGTAGCTCAACAACAGAAAATGGCTCGGAACAGGGTGCTGGTGACACTACGGCAATTCCAGCTCCTGCGGTTGAAGCTACCGCGCCGAGCCCATCAATCGAGATACAACGGACCTCAACGGCCGTCCCTTTTGAACCCGAAAGTGTTGATTTTTCTGATCCGATTTCAGATGCAGAATTCCAATCGGCGCTCGAAGAGCAAATCGCAATTCCCGAGATTGCCCAACCAGAGCTGCCGACTGAAACCAAGGCTGCAGATCATACGCAACGTATTCCGGCAGTTGAAGAATTTCCAGCGGTGGCGCAGCACAGTATGGCCGCGCAATCCAAACCTGTTGCAGCGGAAGCCAATAATGGGCCCATGGGACTATTGAAGCGATTGGCAACTGGGCTTGGTGGTTCCAATGCAGCTGAAGAGTTCGCATCAACCTCCCAGCCTGCACCTTCAGCCGATAGTCCGCTTGGACAGGTTCCTGCTCCTCATTTACGGGAAGAAAGCAGCCCATATGCGCCACCACGGAATGGTAGCCTTGATATTCATGGCCGTGCAGCACCTGCAGCAAAGCCCATTAGTGATGAAGATCAACTGGATATTCCGGCGTTTTTACGCCGGCAGGCCTGAATTCGTCACCATTTATTAACTATGGCTCGCCCTTTTAGTTAATAAACTGAGAAAAAATTGGTGAAAAACGTAATGAATTACGTTTGTTTACCTCGTGAAAAGACCGATGGTACATTCTCGTATCATCGGTTTTTTATTGGGAAAATCGGCCTGATAAGGTTTTGTTAACGTGTTAACAAATGGTAAGAAAGCGTGATTTGGATAGACCGGCACAAGCGGCTAGATTTCAATGACCTTCTGGGGCACGAATCGATTTGGATATCTAGGTGGGCAATGCGAGCTTTCGTGTTGAATGAGACCAAATCAAGGCAGGCTCGTTGTCCCTGTGGGTAAGAGCAATAATAATAACCGCGTACATTTATGTAGCTGCGGGGACGGGGTATAAATGGAAACGGAAGTTTCAGTGAGTCAAAACACTCTGTGTGATCGTATCGATCTATCAGGTGTAGGTGTCCATAGTGGTAAACCTGTATCTATTTCGCTGTTACCAGCGGATGCGGATACTGGGATAATATTTCAACGCAGTGATGTTGAACCACAGGATCAAAAAGACATTCCAGCTGTAGTGTCATCGATCGGTGCAACAGACCTATGTACTGTATTGGGTGACCCATCAGGGTTGAATGTTAAGACAGTCGAACATCTTATGGCGGCATTGGTAGCGCTTCACGTTGATAACGTGATCATTGAAGTTGATAGCGCAGAAATTCCGGTTATGGACGGTTCTTCTGAAGTATTTGTTGACGCGATTGATCAAGTTGGCCTGAAGAAACAAAATCGTTCGCGTCGGTACTTGCGTGTCCTGAAAGAAGTTCGCTTTGATATGGGGCCTTGCTGGGGCGCGTTCACACCGCACCATGCTACCCGCTATGAAGTGGAAATTGACTTCGAAGAGGAAATTATTGGTCGCCAGAAGTTTGAAGGTGATCTGACACCTAACATTTTCCGCAAAGAATTATCGCGTGCGCGTACTTTCGGTTTCATGAAAGATGTAGAGCGTTACTGGGCCGCTGGTTTCGCATTGGGATCGAGCCTTGAGAATTCCGTTGTCATTTGCGACGACAATAATATCATCAATCCCGAAGGTCTGCGGTATAAGGATGAATTTGTCCGCCACAAAACGCTTGATGCCGTTGGTGATTTAGCTCTAGCTGGAGCTCAAATTCTGGGGTGCTACCGTTCCTATCGTGGTGGACACAAACTTAATGCGCTAGCGCTTCAGGAGTTGTTGTCAGACCCGGCGAACTACGAATGGGTTGACGCGGAACCTATGGGCCAAAGCGGTGTGAGGGTGGAGCTGCGCTCTGTTGTTTCGCCAACATTTGAAGCTGATAAATCTTAACCAGATCAAATATTTCACTCTTTTTTTCATTGCCTCATTATTGTACAAATTTGCGGTCAATGCATGGAATATTCAGGTTAGCTAATCGCCGGATTTCAGGCGAATTTCAATTGAGCGAGATGTGAAGATGGTAGTTGTTGGAAGTGTATCAGGGACGAGCTTCGGGCTTTTGCGTCTGATTCCAGTGTCTGCGGTCTCCGTTGCGCTGTTTTTGGGCGCATGTGCGAAAGACCAGGAAATCAACGCCTTTGTTGATCCAACCGTTCCCGCTGACCAAACTTACAATGAAGCGTTGGCCAATGTTGATGAGGGGAACTTTGCTCAGGCTCAACGTAAGTTGACGAAATTGGATCGTCAGCACCCATTTTCAAGCTTTGCAAAGAAGTCTGGCGTCCTATCTACGTTTTTAGCCTATCGATCTGGGGACTATCCCGAAGCGATCGCAAAGGGCAAACGTTTTGTGCAGCTTTATCCCGCTGACCGTGAGGCACCATACGCGCTATATCTGGTTGGCATGTCCCATTACCGCCAGATTGTTGATGTGACCCGTGACCAACGGTCGGCGCGGAACGCGTTTTTGACGATGAAAAGCCTCATTGAACGCTATCCTGACAGCCAATACGTTGAAGACGCCAAACGCAAAATGCGCATCGCGAAAGACCAGATTGCCGGGCAAGACATGCTCGTCGGCCGGTATTACCAGGAACGCAAAGAATATCTTGCTGCCATCAACCGTTACCGGGGTGTGGTGGAGAAGTTCGAAGATACACGGCACGTTGAAGAAGCGTTGGCCCGACTAACCGAAAGCTATTTTGCGCTTGGGCTTACATCCGAGGCGCAGACAGCAGCTGCGGTATTAGGGCACAACTTCCCCGATAGCCAGTGGTACAAGGACTCCTACGCGTTGCTGGAACAGGGTGGATTACGCCCACTTGAAAACAGCGGCTCGTGGTTGTCCCGTGCATCAAAGCTTATTACAGGCTGATTGTTTATCATTGGCGGTGACGTGAACGTCTCTCCACCAAAAAGATATGGTACAAAGCGGTAACATACTGGTCGCCAGTTAGCGCTTTGGGTATGACTTTGGGCAATAGACCCACAAGTTCGAACGTGATTGCACCAAACTATGCTGTCAGCCCTTTCAATCCGCGATATCGTGCTTATTCGTGAGCTTGAAATCGAATTTGATGATGGACTTGCCGTACTTTCAGGCGAAACCGGGGCGGGTAAATCCATTTTGCTGGATTCACTGTCACTGGCTCTGGGTGCCCGTGGCGACGGGGACCTTGTTCGAGTTGGGCAGAACCAGGGGCAGGTGAGTGCGATCTTTGATGTGCCGTCCAGTCATTCTGTTCATCAGTATCTTCAGGAAAATGACCTTTTGAGCGGTGCGGAAGATGGTATAATCCTGCGCCGCACACAAAATGCGGATGGCCGAACCCGAGCCTACATCAACGACCAAGCGGTGAGTGTATCGCTCTTGAAAACAGTTGGGCGGCATCTGGTGGAAATTCATGGGCAACATGAAGAGCGCGCGATGGTAGACCCTGCGACACACCGCAATCTGGTCGATTTGTTTGGCGGTTTGGAACGCGATGTCGCAGAAGTTGGTCGGGCGCATGAAGATTGGCGTTTTGCGGTGCGCGAGTTGAATCAACTTAAAAGCCGTATTGAAAAGGCAGCTAGCGATGCCGATTATCTGCGCTCCAGCGTTGAGGAACTGACGCAGCTTTCCCCCCAGGAAGGGGAAGAGGAAGAACTGGCAGGGCGTCGCCAAACGATGATGGCTGCTGAAAAAATAGCTTCCGATATCAATGAAGCCCATGAAGTTCTGGCCGGTCAGGCATCGCCCACGCCGACGCTTGTTAGTGCGTTGCGGAAACTTGAACGCAAAGCGGATGCTGCACCCGGCCTTCTTGATACTGCGATTGAGGCTTTCAGCATGGCTGTTGATGCACTCTCTCAGGCTGAAAGCGAGTTGGAACACGCCCTTCGGCTCTCTGAATTTGATCCTCGCGAGCTGGAAAACGCGGAAGAACGTCTGTTTGCACTGCGGGCCGCATCGAGAAAGTACAAGGTCCCCGTAGAAGGGCTGGCTGCCCATTCTGCGAAACTTGCGCAAGACCTGCATGATCTTGACGCAGGTGAGGACCGGCTGGTTGAACTGGAAAAACAGGCGAAAGAAAAACGTGCAACTCTCGTTGAAACGTCATTCATGTTGTCAGAAGCCCGGCGAAAGAGCGGGGAGGCATTGTCCGCTAATGTGATGAAAGAATTACCCGCTCTAAAGTTGGAACAGGCAAGGTTCTTTGTACAACAAGACGTTAGCCTGGATGAAATAACGGCGGAAGGGGCTGATACGCTTGAGTTTTTTGTGCAAACCAACCCTGGAACACGGGCTGGCGCAATGATGAAAGTTGCCTCAGGTGGTGAGCTTTCACGCTTCCTGCTGGCATTAAAAGTGGCTCTGGCCGACAGGGGGTCGGCACCCACACTGGTGTTCGACGAGATTGATACCGGTGTCGGTGGTGCGGTTGCCGATGCCATCGGTGCGCGTCTTGCCAATCTGTCCGACCATGTACAGGTGCTCTCCGTAACTCACGCGCCGCAAGTTGCAGCGCGAGCCAATAATCATTTTTTGATTTCCAAAGGTGGTCGCGAGACGGTTGAAACAAGAGTTGAACCGATTGCCGAAGATGTGAGACTTGAGGAAATCGCGCGCATGCTGTCGGGTGCAGAAGTAACCAGCGAAGCAAGGGCTGCAGCAGCCAGCCTGTTGAAGCCCAGATGACGTTTTTCGCTAACTTTCATGAACCCGATGCCAATATTCCCTACAACTGACGGACCTGCCGATAATGAGTGAAAATATAAGCCCCACTAAACAGGAGGCAGCCGCAGAACTGGAACGTTTGGCGAAAGAGATTGCTGAACATGATGAGCGTTATCACGGGCAGGACGCGCCGGCGGTTTCTGACGCGGAATATGACGCGCTGCGCAGGCGAAATCTTGAGCTGGAGGAACTATATCCAGACCTGATCAGGCCGGATTCCCCTTCAAAAACAGTGGGCTCTACGGTTCAGGATAAGTTTGAAAAAATTACTCATGTCGTTCCCATGCTGTCTCTCGACAATGCGTTTAACGATGAGGATGTTGCGGATTTTGTCGCGCGGGTTAAGCGCTTCTTGAAGCTCGCAGACGGTGCACCGCTCGCATTAACCGCAGAACCGAAAATTGACGGACTATCCCTAGCCTTGCGGTATGAGAATGGCGTTTTAGTAAGCGCTGCGACACGTGGAGATGGTACCGTTGGTGAGAATGTTACGGCCAATGCCAAGACAATTTCGGATATCCCACACCAGCTTAAGGGGGATGACGTTCCCGATGTCGTTGAGGTGCGCGGTGAGGTTTATCTCGGGAAATCAGATTTTGCCGAACTCAACCGAAAGATGGAAGAGCAGGGCAAACAAACCTATGTGAATCCGCGCAACACGGCTGCAGGATCCTTGCGCCAGCTGGATTCGAGCATTACGGCATCACGCCCGTTGAAGTTCTTCGCTTATGCCTGGGGAGACATCAGCGACGTGCCGAGCAACAGCCAGTTTGGCATGGTGGAGTTGTTTAAAAAATGGGGTTTTACGGTCAATCCGCTGATGGGCCTGTTCGACGGTGTTGAAGGGTTGATCGAGCGCTATCGGCTGATTGAAGAGCAACGGGCCGGCCTCGATTACGATATCGATGGAGTTGTCTACAAGGTGGATGACCTCGCCCTGCAACAGCGCCTTGGTTTCGTCTCCCGCAGTCCGCGCTGGGCGATTGCCCATAAATTTCCTGCAGAACTGGCGACAACTGTTCTGAAAGATATTGAAATTCAGGTGGGGCGGACCGGTGCGCTGTCTCCTGTTGCCCGGCTGGAACCGGTGACTGTTGGCGGTGTGGTCGTATCAAACGCCACGCTGCACAACGAAGATTACATCGCCGGTATTGGATCCAACGGCGAGATAATCCGTGAAGGCAAGGATTTGCGGGTTGGTGATACCGTCACGATTTACAGGGCAGGGGATGTGATCCCCAAAGTGCGGGACGTTGACCTTTCCAAACGGCTCAAAGATGCAAAAGCGATAGAGTTTCCCGAAATCTGCCCCGCCTGTGGCAGCCCTGCATCACGGGATGTGAATGAGAAAACGGGCAAAGTGGATTCTGTTCGCCGGTGTACCGGTGGTTTTATTTGTCCGGCACAAGCTGTTGAAGGTATTAAACATTTCGTATCGCGTAATGCATTCGATATCGACGGACTGGGGGAAAAACAGGCGGAAGCCTTTTATGAATGGGGCTTGGTGAGCAACCCAGCTGATATTTTCACATTGAAAACCCGCGATGAGCGTTCGCTGACCCGGTTGGAAAACCGGGACGGGTTTGGCAAGCTCAGCGCCACCAATCTGTTTGATGCGATTGATGCCCGTCGCGAAATCGATCTGCACCGCTTCATCTACGCCCTTGGAATTCGCCACGTTGGAGAGGGTAATGCAAAACTGTTTGCCCGCCATTATCACTCAATTGGCGCTTTCATGGCTGCCATGGACGACAGTGCGCCCCTTAGCGGTCCAGCGTGGGAAGAACTGGTGAATATCGACGGTATCGGCGAAGCGGCGGCGCAGGCGGTGGTTCGGTTTTTCGCTGATCCTTCCCGCCGTTCCGTGGTGGATGCGCTGCTTGAAAATGTGACACCGATTGACGCAGAGCAGGCAAGTTCGGAATCGCCGGTTTCCGGCAAGACTGTTGTCTTTACCGGATCATTAGAACAGATGAGCCGGGATGAAGCGAAGGCCATGGCGGAACGTTTGGGAGCAAAGGTTTCCGGTTCGGTCAGCGGTAAAACCGATCTTGTGGTGGCGGGGCCGGGAGCCGGTTCGAAATTGAAGAAAGCCGCCGACCTGGGGGTGGAAGTCACCGATGAAGACGGTTGGTTTGATCTGGTGGGACGTATTTGACCCAATTGCAGGTTAACCGCGGAAAAGAATTTCGCGACGGTGTAAAAGACAGTCTCGCGTTCATCCTGTCCGTCTTGCCTTACGGGGCAATTGTTGGCGCTCTTGGGGTCAGCAACGGTGGGTCGCCCTTTGAAATCATGCTGCAGAGCACACTTTTCTTCGCGGGCGCCAGCCAGACCGTCATGTGGGAACTTTACGGTCTGGGGAACCCGCAATGGGTGATTGTGTTGGCGATATTCGCCGTGAATTTTCGCATGGTGCTCTATTCAGCGGCGATTGGCCGGAAGTTGGAACCGCTTTCCAAACCCAAGATGATCAGTGCGCTTTATATCCTGCAGGATATTTCCCTGGCGACCGGGTTAAAGCGTGCGGAACGGCCCGCTGGTCTTTCATATGAATATTATATGGGACTCGGTCTGGTTCTTTACGTCGTCTGGCTGGTTGCCTCTGCGATTGGTGTCATCTTTGGCCAGTTGATTGAGGACCCCAAATCAATTGGCCTGGACATGCTGGTGCCGGTTTATTTCCTGCTGCTGGTCATGGGCTTTCGGGGAAAATCCAATATGGCTTTGATTTTCATGGTCAGTGCCGGTGTTGCGGGGCTGGTTTATCTGTGGCTTGGGTCACCGTATCATATCGCAGCCGGAGGGTTGGCCGGCATGTTGATCGCCGCTCTTGTTGCAAAACCGGAGCGGATGAATGTTTGAAACGCTTGAAGCATCTTTGCTTTTGTTGATTGTCATCGGCGCGATTGTCACTCTTTTGAACAGGCTCGCAGGGCATTATGTATTGGCCCGTTTTGAGCCCATTCCCTATCGGGTTGAAGCGGCTCTGGAGGCGGTGCCCGTCGCCGTGATGATAACGCTGGTTGTGCCTGCGACCATGGATGGCGGATCGGCGGAATGGATCTGCCTTGCGGCTGCGATCCTGTTCAGCCTGCGTCTACCCTTCGTCGTAGCCGTCTTTGCGGCACTTGGTGTGTTGCTGGCGCTGCGATATTTCGGACTTTAAGCCGAAGCTGAGGGCAGGTCGCGCACCATTGGTTCGGTTGCCCGTCGTAACCAACCTGCCACGTCTTCATCCACCAATGGTTCAATCTCACGGCGTACCCAACCGTGATAGGCGTTAAGCCAATGGAGTTCGTCGTCCGTCAGTAAAGATGAGTCGATCAGCCGCTGGTCGATGGGCGCAAGGGTGAGGGTTTCAAAGCCCATCATGGGGTGATCACCGCCTTCGATATCCGTCTCTTCATGCACAAGAACGAGGTTTTCGATGCGAATGCCGAATTTCCCTGAACGGTAATACCCCGGTTCATTGGAAACGATCATGCCGGGAACAAACTCCTGCATACCCCGTTTGGAGATATTTTGCGGGCCTTCATGGACGGCGAGATAAGCGCCAACTCCGTGGCCGGTTCCGTGGGCGTAATCGAAACCATTTTGCCAAAGGGCCATGCGCGCCAGCGGGTCGAGTTCAACGCCGCGCGTGCCTTTTGGAAAACGTGCTAGAGCGATTGCGATATGGCCCTTTAAAACAAGAGTGAACGCACGTCGCTCGTCTTGCCCCGGTTCGCCGATAGCAATTGTGCGGGTTATGTCCGTCGTCCCATCGTCATATTGGCCACCTGAATCGCTCAAATAGAGTTCGCCATCCTGCAATTTGCGGTTGCTGTCGCCGGTAACCCGGTAATGAACAATGGCACCGTTGGGGCCTGACCCAGAGATTGTATCGAAAGAAATATCGCGCAGCGGCATGTTTCCTGCCATGTCGCTGCGAAACTGCTCCAATTTTTTGGCTGCCGTAATCTCATCCAGCGAACCAGCTGGTTGGTCGTCCATCCAAGCAAGAAAACTGGTCATCGCAGCACCATCGCGCAGGTGGGCAGATCGTGAACCTTCGATTTCGGCCCGGTTTTTCGTCGCACGGGGCAGGGATACCGGGTCTTTTGCCGCGATCACCTTTCCCTGCGCCGTTTCAACAATGTTGCTAAACGCGATGGGTGTCTGATTTTCGTCGAGCAGGACGTTTTTCCCAGCCGATAATTCGGACAACCGTTCCGCCATTTGTGAAGGAGAGACTATTTCCGCGACCTGGGTCAGATAAGCTCTTGTTTCAATGCCTAGTTTCCGGTCATCAACGAAAATTAAGGGCTCGCCATCGTCTCGCAAAATCGCATGGGAAAGCACGATTGGTGTGTGTGCCACGTCAGCACCGCGTATGTTGAACAACCAGCATACCGAAGATGGGTCGCTCAAGACACACAGATTGCCGCCCAGTACCGCCATCTGCCCGATGACTTCTTCCAGTTTGTCGCGTGTTGAGCGTCCGGCATGGGATATTTCATGGATTTTAACAGGCTCTAGTGGCTCACTCGGTTGATCTTTCCAAATCGCGTCGACCGGGTTTAACGCGAGTTCAACTAGTTCGGCTGATGCTTTGCCAATCGCTTTTTTCAATAACCGAACCTGACTGGGCATGTGGAGCCACGGATCAATCCCCACACGATTATTGGATTCCGTATTTTTTTCCAACCACTTATGGGGTGGCAGGTCGATCAGGCTCTCAACTGTCCAATGTTCCTGGTCGGCCTGATTTGCCGCCTGTAATGTATATCGCCCGTCGACAAATAATATCGCATGACTTTGGGTGATAATCGCGCTTCCGGCAGAGCCGGTGAAGCCGGAAAGCCAGGCGAGGCGCTCTTTGTTGGGCGGTAGATATTCGTTGTTCTGTTCATCATTGTGGGGAACAAGAACGTGTGTGATGCCAAGATCGTTCATTACCACGCGGAGTTTTTTTAGCCGGGAATCACCGATTACAGGGTCTGAAGGGGCATCAAAGGATTGAAACATCGGGGAAGACTCAGTTTTCTTTCGCCCTTATCATGCCAGATAATTGATTGTTGGTATGCAATATTTATCGTTATCAGGATATCGGCTGGATCAAATTCAGATAACTTGACACCTCAAGCGAGGATGGCGCAATTATATGCCTAAATTCTACTTTCCTCTATTGATGTGCAAGTCTTGCCCATGTTGCTAAAGAGCGAAGTTTCGGAAAGATACCGGTTGCATGTGGGGTAAAAAGAGTTCGTATGACTTGGTGAGAGACGGTATTCCGTCGATCTACCCTCGTTTGTGGCGTTATAGTCTTGTTTTGACCAGCAATCGCGATACAGCAGATGACCTGGCACAAGCGGCGTGTTTGCGAGCGCTGGATAAAGCCGATCAGTTTCAACCGGGCACGCATCTGGACCGTTGGATGTTCACGATTACCCACCGGCTTTGGATCAACGAATTGCGAAAAAATGCGGTACGGACCGGTGGCGGCCTGATGCCGATTGAAGAGATAGATCTTCCGGACACAAAAGCTGACCCGGAAATGAATTTATTGAGCCGTGAGGTGTTATTAAAAGTGATGGCTTTGCCCGAAGCACAACGTTCGACTGTTTTGCTGGTTTATGGCGAAGGGTACAGTTATCGTGAAGCATCGGAACTTCTTGAGATTCCGGTTGGTACGGTCATGAGCCGCCTTGCAGCGGCACGTTCCAAGCTGGTTCAGGAATTCGTCGATAAGAGTGATGTTGGCTGATGAACAAGAAAACATACAGCGATGAAGTGCTAATTGCCTATCTTGATGGGGAGGGCGACTACGCGCCTATCGATGAGATTAATGCCGCGATTGGGCAGGACGCTACATTGGCCGCCCGTATCGACGCCATGCGTTTTGACACGGATTCCATCAAAGATGGACTGTCCGGTCTTTTAAGCATCAACTCCCCTGTTCCTGAATTGCCAAGAAAACCGACGAGATCACAGGGAAATGGATACTGGTATACCGGTATTGCTGCCTCCGCTCTTTTGGCGCTGGGGATAGGGTACGGTGCTGGGAATTTAGGGAACGAACCGCCGCAAAGAGGCTGGAAAGCCTATGTTGCCTCATATCAGGCGCTTTATTCGACTGCTACTCTCAGTTCCGTTAATTCCAGCGAAGAGAACATGGGTGCAGAACTTCTGCGAGCCTCGGTTGAGCTTGGAAAAGTATTCGATATCAAAAAATTAAAAGCATCGACAGATGTAACCTATAAGCGTGCGCAGATTTTGAACTTTAAAGGTAAGCCGCTCATTCAGCTTGCCTTTCTGTCAACTGCAGGTGAGCCGCTGGCACTTTGTATTGTAAAAACACAAAAGCCGGACGGCGGTGTCTCTCAACCCACCGTGATGGAAGGCATGAATGCTGCATCATGGGCCAAAGACGGGTATGAATATCTGTTGATAGGCGGCACTGACGAAGCGCTATTGTCACGCCTTGCGGATCAATATTCAAAATCCATATAAGTGATGATTTAATCACCTCACGTTTTCGTGATTACCTATTTTTGAATAATTCAGGTCGAAGCACGTTTTACCTTCATCGGTGGCACATTGCCCTCACCAATGGAGAAAAATATGTTTCAGACTTTGTTTCGCACGCCCATTCACGCATTGGCGCTTTCTGGTTTTCTAATCTCCGGTATGGCTGTTTCTCAACCGGCATATGCAGCTGGAGAAGGCTCTTCGGGGGTAAAAAAATCTTCCAGCAAGAAAAAGGCCCGGGCCAGAAAGGCCCCCAGTTGCAAGAGGCGTCATGTCTGGGACAAGCGCCGCAAAAAATGTGTACGCGCGCGACGGTCATCCCAATTGAGCGACGATAATATCTACGAGGCAGGCCGCGAACTGGCATATTCAAAACGTTATGAGGAAGCCATTACAGTTTTGAAACTTGCAAAAAATCAACAAGACCCGCGCATCCTGAATTTTCTGGGATTCTCTACGCGTAAATCGGGAGATGTTGAAAAAGGGCTGGGTTATTATCGTGCAGCCATCAAGGCCAACCCGGATTATACATTGGCCCGTTCTTATATGGGAGAAGCCTATCTGCAATTAGGTGATCGCAAAAACGCGTTGGCACAATTGGTTGAAATCAAAGCGCGTTGCGCCGGAGTTTGCCCCGAATATTCTGTTCTCAAAGCAGCAATCGAAGGCAAAAAGCTGAAGTCCAAGGCAACTTGGTAATTCAGGGGGAGGTCGAACGCGTCCGCCAAATCTTCGTTCGGCCTCCTTTAATTTTCTAGCTGGCTGCCAAAACGGCCAATCGGTTAACCCGGCCATGCAGATAATGCATGGCTCAACTGCGCGGGACCCCCTAACTCAATTTTTCAGAAACACTATCTTCCAATCAACACGAAACATTGGTGTTTCGAACACGGATTAGGATGAGAACTATGGGACTTAAAAATACACTTAACCGGATGATCGCAGCACGTGAAAAACAAGCTCTTCGCTATGTTAATGGTGCGCTGCTTTCTCTTGACGACGATACCCTATCACGCGCTGGTTTTACACGCGAAGGTATTCGCCAGCAGGGCGCTTCAGTATACCCCTTCTAAATTTTGGAAGCCGGGCTGAATTGCAGAAAAAACGGGCTTCACGGCCCGTTTTTTTGCGTAAATTAATGACCGCCCGCGCGCATCAGCATGGTTAGCCAGCCATCGCGAATATTCCAGCGATTCAGTATGAGCCCTTGCCGACCGTATGCGG
Organism: uncultured Rhizobiaceae bacterium; assembly: GCA_951813045.1. GTDB lineage: Bacteria > Pseudomonadota > Alphaproteobacteria > Rhizobiales > Rhizobiaceae > Pseudahrensia. Next base: position 2,374,645 of record CATOTF010000002.1, on the reverse strand, counting down.
CGGTGATGCGCGCGCGCTGATGAGGCAATAAACCTGAGAGAATGACCTGCGCGCCATTGGCCGCGTGCCGGCTCATTGGTCGCGCAAGAGCTTCTAAAGGCCGTGCCAGTATGTTGGCAAATATCAGGTCGGCCTCGCCAAATTTTTTGAACACTGGGTTGTTGAATCCTACTGAGGTTTCGCAGCGCACCTGATTTCCAACACCATTTATTACGCAGTTTGCACGCGCCACTTTCGTGGCTATGGGGTCTATGTCGGTTGCAAGAACCGGAATTCTTGCGACCTTTGCCAGGGCGATGGCCAGAACACCGGAGCCCGTACCGATGTCCAGCGCCTTGCGGGGCAGGCCGAGGCACCCGCTGCTTTCGCGAAGGCATATCTCCAGCATATCAAGACAACCGGCTGTCGTGCCGTGATGGCCTGTGCCAAACGCCTGGCCGGCATCAATTTCAATCGGCACCCGCTTCTTTGACGCGACTTCGCGATCATGGGATCCGTGTACATAAAACCGGCCAGCGCTGACGGGGGAGAGCTCGCGCAATGTTTCAGTAACCCAGTCTACATCCGGAATGATTTCTTCTTTGATTTCTAAACCAAAACAATCATTCCCCAAGCGGTCCTTGATCACCTGAGTCCATTGATCGACTTCACTGTTTGGAACGTAGATCGAATAACACCAATAGCCGCTGTCTTCTTCTGTCTCGAACAAAACACAGGTGATGCAATCCTCTTCAAATTGAGGGTCGAGAATGCTGGCAATATGGAATGCTTCCGGCTTGCGGGCCGTTAGATAGAGGCGCGTTTGGCTCATTAATTATTGTTCCGGTTGATGGCGTTCGTGGCAGCGTCGCCCGTTTCCAACGGAGGGCCAAAAGCCAGAATTGTGTCGCCCGCTGTGGGCAGTTGCCCGTGATTGCCCTCACCAAATACGATTGATCCGTTGCCACCTGCCCAAAGAAGCACTGCTGTGTCTTCTCCGCGAGACGCAAGATAGGCTTCATAGTTGAACTCTTCTGATAATGTGGTGCATTGAAAGGTCCAGCCCATCCACATTTGTTTGCGGAGTTCGGAATAGTCCCGGCCGGGTTTAAAGATTGAACGGCCGCCAATGGTGAAGCTCACGGCCTGACGTTCGTTTTCTTCGCGATGGGTCCCGATCTGGAATACATTGCCACGACCCAACTCCGGGCCAAACTCGGTGCATACAAGCGCATTGTATGGGTCATTGTCCGTTGCTGCTATCAAATGCGAATATCGATTGAGTACGATATGATGGTGGGCGTCTTCAGAAAGAACCTCACCATAGTGAACTGGTATGTCGGCCAGGCGCGCTGATCGGATATGGCTCCAGTTTGCGTCGACAATGAGCACCGGGAGGCCCATTTCCTTGATCTTTGTGGCTAATGCTTCTGTCCACTGGGAACCGCCAATGAGTAACAGCCCCGGTTTCTCAGCGGATTTTAATCCGAGCAAACTTGCCATCGGGCTCAATGTGAACCCATGCAATAATATCGTGCTGGCAACAACAGTGAAGGTCAGCGCTGTTAGTTTGCTGCCGTCGACAACACCAAGTTCTGTCAGCGAAGCGCCAAACAGGCCGGAAACGGCGACGGCCACGATGCCGCGAGGGGCAATCCACGAAACGAGAGCTTTTTCGCTAAAGGTCAGGCCGGACCCGGTGGTGGCTACGAATATCGCAATGGGGCGAACGACAAACAAGATCAGTACAACGAATGCCAGAGCCCCCCAACCCAGGGACTGAAGCGCTGTGAGATCCAGGGATGCCGTGAGCATGATGAATAGGCCCGACACCAGCAATACTGTAATGGTTTCCTTAAACCGGCGCATTTCCGTCAAGCTGGCAATGCGTGAATTGGCGATAGTGATGCCCATGACCGTGACGGTTAACAGGCCGGATTCCTCGAGTATGACATCCGAAATCGCATAGACAGCCAATACTGTAATCAGCATTATGGGCGCTTTGAGAAATTCGGGTACATACCCCCGTACAAAGCAGTAGGCCAGTGTTCGCCCGGCCAAATACCCACCTCCGACTGCAACCGCAGCACCGAATATTAACAGGCCGACCAGTGTTGCACCGTCGTGTGCCCCGTGAAGTACAAGATAGATTTCAAACGCTATCACGGCGAAGAGGGCACCAATCGGGTCGTTGACGATGGCTTCCCATCTCAGTAGGGAAGCTGGCCGCGGGCTCAATTGTGCCTGCCGGAGGAGGGGCATGATGACGGTTGGCCCGGTTACCACCAGTATCGCGCCCAACACGATTGCGGTGGGCCATGATAACCCGGCAGCATAATGGGCTGCCAGTGATGACATCAACCAGACGAGCGGACCGCCGATTAGGATAATACGTCGGACTGCTGTCGACGTTTCAGTAATTTCCTTGAAGTTTAGGGTGAGACCCCCTTCAAAAAGGATAATGGCGACAGCCAGTGCAATCATTGGGCGGTAAAGATCGCCGAAACTTTCTTGCGGGTCCAATATACCGCTTACGGGCCCCAATAGAATTCCGGAAACGAGTAACAGGGCAATTGCAGGAATGCGAAGGCGCCAGGCTGCCCATTGCGAGGCAATCCCTGAAAACCCGATAAGCGCAATCTTGAAAATGAGGCCTGACATGAGGGCTTGAATAGCTGTTATAAAGCCCTTCTACAAATGATAACTGATACTTGTACTGTTAAAGGGTAACGCCTCAAAGGGAGTTTTTTGTCCATGTTGTCGGGAGAAATATACAACTGCTTGCGCAGCCACCCGATGTGTTTAGGCTAAGAGCCCTTCCAAGGATTCATTGTCCAATGTTGCAAAGAATGCAGCGTTGGCTTTACCCATTACGCCGCGCAATTTGCATTGGGGCAAAAACGTGCACTGGCTAACGCCATCACGCATGCATTCTACTACAGCAAAATCCGGTTCAATGAGGCGAACAACTTCTCCAACGGTTATATCTTTGGCGGAGCGGCCAAGACTGATTCCTCCGGTACGACCCCTTGTTGAAGTAACCAACCCGGCTTTTGCGAGCTTGGCCACAATTTTCATAAGATGGGATTTGACCAGCTTTAACTCTGCGGAAACCGTATCTACTGTCATTGGTTCTTTGTTTCCCGCGAGCAGCATTAAAATTCGCAGTGCAAAATCGCTGGCCTGATTTAATCGCATGTTTCACCAAAATCATTCATTTTATATGTTGAATTTAATGGAATTCGAGACTAAATAAAAGATACATATATAATGAATGTTAAATTGACCCATGGTGCAATACGAAGTCAGGCCCAGTGTGCAACGTCAACCGGTACACCCGTCGATTACGGCCGACCAGATTTCGCAGCTTGTCGACCGTTTTTATGAACGTGTTCTGGCAAATGAGAAGCTTGGATCGATATTTGCCCATCATGCCGGGCCTCATTGGGCCAGGCACCTTGATACCATGAAGGGGTTTTGGCGTTCGGTTCTTTTGCGAACTGGTGAGTACAAAGGAAAACCGGTTCCGGTACATCAAAAAATTGACGGTATTGATACATGTGAATTCGAAGAATGGTTGTCACTGTTTGAGCTGACGACGGCAGAGATATTTTCGCCGAATGCCGCCCCTTTAGTTAACGAAGCGGCTGCGCGGATTGCTACAAGTCTTTGGTTGTCGCGGGACGGAAATTTGCTGGCAACACCGCCGAACTGGCGCAAGGCGCTTTCCAATGGTACAGAATTAGCGAACTGAGAGAGAACGATATGTGGCTCACTAAAGTATTTTTGGGAATATTGTTTCTTCCCGGTAACATCGTCCTCAAAAGCCTCGGCATTACTGTCGAAGAAGACTCCGGAATTCTGCGGTCGTTTATAAACTCATGCTTTTGGGGACTGGTCGCGATGTTTATCGCGATCCAATGGTTCATCTAATTAATCGACACCTGAAGTCTCGGAAAAGCTATGCGATTGAGGCAAACGACAATTTCATGATTGAACACTGGAGTGCACGCGTTCTCAGCAGTGCGTAAATTATGCAGCGTTGGCGTTCTGTTCTGCAGTCAACAAGCTATAAATTGTGTCAACTTCTGTTGCATTTCGAATGTTTGTCAGGGTCGATTGGTTACGCAAAACACGGGCAATGCGCGACAGCGTTTTCAAATGCTCGGCACCAGAACCTTCAGGCGCCAGAAGCATGAATATAATATCGACCGGCTGATCATCAATCGCTTCATAATTGATTGGCTTTACCAGCCGCGCAAATACACCCACAATCTTGTTGGTATTTGGTAGTTTTGCGTGGGGAATTGCGACGCCGTTGCCAACGCCGGTTGACCCAAGGCGTTCGCGGTCGAGAAGCCGGTCAATAATGAGTTGGCTATCGGTTTGGGCGTATAGAGCGCCAGTTTCCGCAAGATCCTGAAGCAATTGTTTCTTCGAACCCGGTTTAAGGTTCGCCAAAATTGCTTCCTGTTCGATAATTGAACTTATTTCCATACTGTGTGCCCCTGACAGGTCAGGCTTTCTTGTTGCTCACGTTTGGTCGAATTGTTTGCTCAATTGCCCGGTGTGGATGAAGGGTCCACCCAACCGATATTTCCATCACTTCGTCTATAAACAACATTGACGGAGCCATTTGCGGCATTTTTGAACACGTTTACGGGCTCGTCCATCAGTTCCAATTGCATCACTGCCATTGCAACCGTTTGGGTACGCACGGTTAAAGAGCTTTCGGCAACGACCAGGGGGGCGAAATCTTCGGAGATTTCTTCATCTTCGTCCGGGGTGGTCATGACAGAGTAGGCGACGTCTGACTGGTTGCCAGCGTGATGATCTTTAAGTTTGCGTTTGTAGCGGCGCAGGCGTTTTTCGATGCGTTCTGCGGCTTTGTCAAAACTGGCGTGGGCTTCCGGCTCGCGGGCGGTTGCCTGAAGGTTGACGCCTGAATCCAGGTGCAGCATGCAATCCGATATGAAAAACGAGCCCTGTTTTTCCATTGTTACCTTGCCACTGAATCCATGGCCAAAATATTTGCTAACCGCGTCACCAATACGATCTTCAATCTTGCTTTTCAGGCTTTCCCCAATGTCCATATGTTTGCCTGAAATGCGAAGCGTCATTTTGAAATATCCTTATTAGTTCCCGTATGCTGATTACAGAACAGGGTTTTTGTCGGCGCAAATCATTTGCGTTGAATTTACAGTACTACGGTGTTTGTCGTCGATGATAGCTTGACAAATCATTTTTGACTGCCGCGATAATCAAACTTTGTGACTGATCCAGCATATGGGCTGGCTAGGTATTGGTCTCTCTTGCTCTTGTCAATGGGAGAATTTGACCATCTGGTGAGATATAGGCATCAAAATTTTTGATGTTCAATTACGTTGCTGTCTCTTCTGACCTGCGATTGGACAGTTCCAGTGCCCGCTTTTCCCGCCGGCGTTGAACCGACGATGGAATTTGCATTGCGTCGCGGTATTTCGCAACGGTTCTGCGAGCAATTTCAATGCCTTCCTCATGCAGACGGGCAACGATGGTGTCATCACTGAGAATGGTCTTCGCCGTTTCCTCGTCAATAAGAGCGCGAATATGATCGCGAACTGACTCAGATGAATGAACGGCCCCGTCTTCACCGCCGGCAATACTTGTGGTGAAGAAGTACTTTAATTCGAACAACCCACGGGGGGTCATAATATATTTGTTTGATGTAACCCTGCTGACGGTGGATTCGTGCATTTCTATCTCGTCCGCAACCATTTTGAGGGTTAGCGGACGCAGGTGTCTTACTCCGTGGACTAAAAACTCATCCTGTAGTTTCACGATTTCTTTTGAAACCTTGAGGATCGTTTGGGCCCGTTGATCGAGACTTTTGGTGAGCCAATTTGCTGATTGTAGACACTCACCAACAAATAACTGGCTTTTAGTGTCGCTGGCATTTTTACCGACCTCATCAGCGTATGAATTGTTGATCAACACACGGGGTAGGGTTTCACTATTCAATTCGATCTGCCAGGAGCCGTCCTGGGCTTCGCGAACATATACATCCGGCACGATGTGCTGGACAGAAGTGCTTTCGAATGCGGTTCCAGGTTTGGGGTCCAGTGATTGAATTTCCAGAAGTATGTCGTGCAGGTCTTCAATGTCTAATCCGCTGAGCTTCTGCAGCGCCTGAAAGTCCCGCTTCGCGAGCAGCTCCAGATTGTCGATTACCGCCTCAATGCCGGGATCGAGGCGATCCATCTCACGCAGTTGTAATTTCAGGCATTCAGAAAGATTTCGGGCGCCAACACCACTGGGTTCAAAGGTCTGAACCAGATTCAACGCTGTCACCACCTGGTCGGTGGCGCAGGACAGGCGGGTGGAAAATTCGTGAATATCACCACGAATATAACCGGCGTCGTCCAGATTGTTGATTAAATCTTCGGCTATAGCGGTGATTGTCTTGTCGGCACCGCTAATCGAAAGCTGGCTGATTAACCTGTCCCTCAAAGTCTCTTGCTGGGCCGTGTAGTCAGCAACGGGGGTGTCGTACGCAGACGCCTGACTGGATAATTGAAGACCACCTGATCCCGTTCTGAAGTCATGTTCCTCACGGGACTTGGCGTTGTCGCTTTCCCTGGCGCGGTAGTCCTGCTCGTCCGGATATATGTTTTCAATTTCAGTGCCGAGGTTTTCGCTTAGCGCCTTTGCGCTTGTTTCCAGTTCTTTGTTTTGCGTCAGCTCGACAATTATTTCTTTAGTATCGGGTTGGTTGGGTTGTTCACCCCGGTTTGTTTCTTGAGGAGTAGTTAGACCGTTTTCCAGAAATGGGTTGCGCTCCATTTCAGCATCTACAAAGTCCGCCAGTTCTATGTTGGATAACGCCAGTAGTTTGATTGACTGGCTGAGCTGTGGCGTCATCACGAGGCTTTGCCCCTGACGCATAGCTAATTTCTGGGAAAATCCCATGTACGACCCCTTCAACCAATCAAATTCAGGCAGAACCACAGCCGGTGTTAAGCTGCGTTATCAGGCAATTTTTATGCCAAGTTAGTCCGTCCATATAAATGATAGCAAGTTCGGGAGACTAAAGTGTAAATTGATCACCCAAATAAAGCCGCCGAACGTCGGGATTGTTAACAATGTCTTGCGGTTGGCCGTGGGTCAGCACCTGTCCGGATGCGATAATATAAGCCCGATCGATGAGCCCAAGCGTTTCTCGCACATTATGGTCCGTGATCAGTACGCCAATTCCCCGACGGGTGAGATGACGAACAAGGTCTTGAATATCGCCAACAGCGATAGGGTCGACCCCGGCAAATGGTTCATCCAACAGCATAAATGCCGGGCGAGAGGCAAGAGCCCTTGCGATTTCGAGACGGCGACGCTCGCCGCCTGAAAGGGCAATAGACGGGGATTTGCGCAGATGCGTTATTTTAAATTCATCAAGCAGTGAATCCAGTTGCTTGGCTCTCTCTTTCCGGCTGGGTTCAACCACTTCGAGCACCGCCTTGATGTTATTTTCAACAGACAGGCCACGAAATATGGAGGCCTCCTGCGGCAGATAACCAATACCCAGTCGTGCCCGACGGTACATCGGCATACCGGTTACGTCGTGACCGTCCAGTTCGATTTTTCCGGCGTCTGGACGAACGAGACCCGTGATCATATAAAAACAGGTCGTTTTGCCCGCGCCATTTGGCCCCAACAGGCCGACAGATTCACCGCGCCGCACACCCAGGCTTGCCCCGTCCACCACGGTCCGTTGCTTATAGGTTTTTTTCAAACCGCGCGCCAAAAGGACACCGTCGCGGGAGCGGGGCTGTCGGGATGCGGTATTACTGTTTTCAACGATAGCGGGCGCTTCAATTGAGGGGGCTTCCGGCTCAATCTTTTCGTCGACTGCGGTTGTGGCTTTTTTTGAAAATGGGTTTTTGAGTTTCAACTGTCAGGTCAATCGCATTACTGTTTGGGTTTTTTACTTGGAGTGAAAACAGTTCTAACCCGTCCGCCCCCTTTGCATGACAGAAGTGTAGCCTGATTGGTTTTCAAATTCGCTATCAGTTTGCAACCACTTGCGATGTTGTCCCCCTGGCTAATGATAACATTGCCTGTAAGCACAATCATTTCAGTTTTAACAAAATACGTGCCTTTATCGGCAGTTACCGTATTTTCTTTAGATGTAACGATAAGACCGCCAGTCATATCGAGCTGCTCAATGTCACCTTGGCCACCGTCGCTGCCTTTTGCGTATAGGACGACAAGCTTCTTTGTTTTCATCAGGCTTGGCCCCTGACGAACTTGTACGTTACCTTGGAATATGGCTTTAGATTTGGTGTCGAGCACCTCTAGCTCATCAGCCTCAATTTGCACCGGGTCTTTTGAGTTCCCGCGAAAGCCCTCAAATGCCTGACCGGAAACCTGTGCGCTGGCCTGGTTTATTCCAAATGCGGCGACGAACAGAGCCACCAGCATAATTGAAAGTTGAATACGAAAAGGGTGAGTTTTGACTAAGCGCATCAGACGGCCGCCGATCTTATTCCAGGAATTTGGCTCATTCGCCCCGTACCAGGGGTCGTGTTATTGTCATCTTAACCCGTTTTTTGAAAACAATGCGCTGGCCGCCTTTTTCCACGGAAACGGAATCCGCAGAAATATTGATATCTTTTGAATTGACAACAACAGGCATATCGCTGGTCATACCGCCGGTTTTCATATTGAAATTGGCTTCTTCCAGCAAAATATCCATGCCGCGTGCCCCTTTAATCGTGACATCTTTTTTGAGCACCAGTGTTTCATTGTTGGTGTCGTAAAAGCCGATCTGGGCGTCCACATCTGCAAATGACGTCGCATCCATGGGAAGCTTCGCGTCTATTGATACAAGTTCTATCATACCGGGCTTTGACACATCCTGTATCGCTTTTGTTGCTGATACATCATAAGGGCGATTGTTTTTATCAAAGCCGGCCATTTTAGGCTGTTCCATAACCAGTTTGCCGTCTTTCAATCCCGCACTGTCGATTGACAGTTCAGATACTGGCGAATAGGTGAACAGGGTGGAGCCGATGAATATGCCTATAACTACCAAAGCCGAGATAGGTAGCAATTGCCTGAGGCCACGAACCATGCGCGAATGGCGACGTGCACGGGAAAAATCCCGATCGTCACGTCGGTTTGCCTGCTGAGGTGCGTTGGAGGCGTTCTCCGGGAGCGGGACAGGTTGTAGATCAACCGGCACAGGCGCAATGTGTAATGATAATTCAGCGCTTGCTGACATTCCCCAAACTACCTTTTACCAGTCTCTTTGAACCGCTTATATTACAGCAGTCTAACTAATATTATCTCAACGCAAGGTCTAAACATAATCATTGCGACCATATTGAGGCTGAATTCGTCTAAATTCCTGTTCACGAATGAGCGAAAATATCGGTCTCTTCCCACCCGGCTAAATCCAACAGGCACCTATGCGGCAAAAACTTGAAGCACTCGCGGGCCAATTCACCCCGGTCTTCCCGTGCTAATCGCTCATCAAGAGCATCCTTGAGGGCGTGGAGGTGAAGTACGTCTGATGCAGCATAGGCCTGTTGAGCTTCACTCAGTGTTTCGGCTGCCCAGTCAGAAGATTGCTGGACTTTTGACAGGTCCACGCCGATCAATTCCTGTGTCAGATTTTTCAATCCGTGGCGATCTGTATAGGTTCTGGTGAGTTTGGAGGCGATTTTGGTGCAATAAACGTTTTCAGCCAGAGCGCCAAATGCATGGTACAAAACGGCTATATCAAACCGTCCATAATGGAACAGCTTTACGACATTATTGTCGTTAACCAGATTCTCAATATTTGGTGCGGATTTTTGCCCTTTGGCAATTTGAACAACATCTGCTGTCCCGTCTCCCGGTGAAAGTTGAACGACGCAAAGTCGGTCACGATGAACATTCAGGCCCAGGGTTTCGGTGTCTATGGCAACGCTGCCGCCATAATTTGATAGGTCGGGCAGATCACCCTGGTGTAAACGAACAGTCAAATCGAATCCTAATGTCGAGATATTATGTGCTTTCATGCCAAAACGGGTCAAAAAAGCAAGGTTTGCGGTTTCTCCTCAATGATTTACTGCAAACCGGCCACCGGTTCTGCATCAACCAAGGTCGGGCGACGCATCGTCAAAAGCCTGCGCGCCTCTTCAGCGCGGTCTTGTTTTAACAACGTGCCAAGCAGGGTAAATTCTAAGAGGTCCCGTTGTGCACGGCTGCCGCCAATCCGGGCGTGGTCTGCCATGCCAGCGCTCAACAAGTTCGTTGCCTCTGCCCATTGTTTGTTGGCGACCGCCTCATAGGCTTTGGCGAGAACTTCGACGAGGTCTGCAGACGGCCCGCGAGCGTTGTTGATGATCTCCCGAACTGCGTCTTGGTCACCAGCCATCGCATGGGCAAGCGCAGCGTGAACATCGATGAACCCAAGGCTGGTTTTGGGAAATAGTTCTTTCGCATATGCACTGACGGCCTTCCACCGTTCCAGCGGTACGTCGACACCAGCCAACTCCGCGCGATAAAGAATGGATGCTGTATCGGTCAGAATATTGATCGGCAGGCCTGATGCTGAACCGGGTTGAACGTCCGCATCAACCCGTTTCCACATACGGTCGATATCACCCTGTTCCAGCGCCCAAAGGGCCACATGCCAGGAAAGGTGCCCGTGGAGTAATCCGGAACGGTCATAACCGCCTATCCAGTCTTCAAGATAAGTCAGGCCCTTATCCGTCTCCCCAACTTCATAATGGATATGCGCTTTTACATGCGCTGCATGGCAGTTACGCGGGTTGATAGCCAGCGAACGGTCGATAAACTGTGCAGCTTTATCGAGCTGCCCGGTTTCACATAATGAAAAGGCGTGCTGGCTTAAAAACCACCAGTCCTCGCCATAATGGGGGAGCAATTCGTGCGTATAGGCCAACAGTTCAGCTTCGCGACCGGGTTGCCCGGAAAAGCCGATCAGGCCGAATATGCTTGTGGAGGTTTGGGCAACCATCGCGTCCCGGGGGTATTGGGTCAGATGTTCGCGAACCGCAGCATAACCTTCGCGGGTTTTTCCTTCGATCAATAAACATATTGCGTTGATGTGCGAATCTTCCCGGGCATCGGTGTTCTTTGTATGCGCCCGAGCCTGCTGGGCGGCGGTTTTTGCGCCGGCCATGTCACCTGAAACTTGTTTTGCCCGGGCGAGGCCGCAATGGGCCAGGGCAAAGTCGGGATCGTTCAAAAGTGCCTGGTCGAATGGTTCAATCAGGCCGGGAGCACCGCTTAGCACCCGGTCTACGCCATCTATATAACTGTCGACAGCACTCTGCGATTTTGATGATAATTTGTATTCATATCTGTCGGTCAGCATGGGGCAACGGTTCCGCGGTTTGTCATCGTGACAGTAATGCATCGGAACTTCGGAAACTCAAGCTGTACCGTTTGTGGTTGGCACTTGCGGGCTATCTATTTCCCACCATTCATTGGCGTTATCATGCGCCTCAGGAGCTTATCTTTATCCACGAAGGTATGTTTGATGACGCCTGCGATATGCAACAGGGTCAGCGGGATCAGGATATGGCCGAAAAATTCATGAATTTCCTCGAAGAACTCATGGACACTACGGCTGCGGGGCAGGGGGCTTGGCAGGTCAAATAATCCCATAACATTGATGGATTGACCGATGCTCCACGGCACGAAATATCCGGTTAGTACAACTCCAGCGATTGCAAGCAATAATCCCCATCTCACAATATCGGACAGGAGGTTTAACGCGGGGTGTTGATCTGTTTTTGTTGCCGACCCAAGTGCTATGCGTCTCCACACCCGCCACAAAAGAAATATACCAACAATTGCACCAACCCCAACATGAAAGGCGTAGGCAGTGCTGCCTCGATCGCCTTCATGCGTTACGAATAAGGCGACAACGGCTATGGCGGTGACCCAATGAATTATGATGGACGATTTGGAATAACCCGATGATATGGCATTCATACCTTATGCCCTTTTCAATTGCGAACTTAATATCTGCACAGGATATCTGCAAAGGCCCCCTTACAATAATAGAAGGCGCGGGCACGGCAGTGAAACTTATCATTTTGTAATTTTCTTTATAAAACCGTGCGTACCCGCCAGAGTTCAGGAAAAATTTCCACCTCCAGCATGCGTTTCAAATAGGACACACCAACTGTTCCACCGGTTCCCCGTTTGAATCCAATCACCCGTTCAACTGTCGTGACATGGTTGAAACGCCAACGACGGAAATAATCCTCAAAATCCACCAATTTTTCGGCTAGCTCATAAAGCGTCCAGTATTCTTCCGGCGCTTCATAGATCTCTTTCCAGGCGGCTTCCACACTTTCATCATGTAAATGGGGTTGATTTAGATCCCGATTTAAAACTTCAGCCGAAATATCGAAACCGTTTCGGTGAAGCGCCGCTATCACCTCATCATAAAGACTCTTATTAGAAAGCTCATCCTTCAAAATCTTAGTAAAATCGGTCCGGTGAGAGTGCGGTTCCAACATTGCCAGATTGCGGTTGCCGACCACGAATTCTATCTGCCTGTATTGCCAGGATTGAAAGCCCGACGACTTTACTAAATCATCGCGAAACGCCGTGTATTCGCTTGGCGTCATCGTGCGCAACACATCCCATGCGTTGTTTAATTGTTCAAAGATTTTGGAAACCCGCGCCAGCATTTTGAACGCCGGGCGGAACTTGTCTTTGCGAATGGCAATCCGCGCGGCAGTCAATTCGTGAAGCGCCAGACGCATCCAGAGTTCCGATGTCTGATGCTGGATAATGAACAGCATTTCGTCATGCGTCTCGCCGAGCGGATGTTGCGCTGACAGTAATTTATCCAGACCTAAATAATCTGAATAGCTCATCTTGGAATCGAAATTCGTTTCGGCACCATCGTCCGCCGGATTGAAGGGAGACTTGGTCATTTACGGCCCATATTTTGAGTTGTGGCCTTATGCACCGTCGAAACGGGCGCGGGCTTCTGCCATCCATTTCGCACCTTCTTCTTTTGGTTTGTCAGCAGCCGCGGCCATGAAGTCGGCATGGTCTGATTTATAATGGGACAGCATTTGTTGAAACCATTGTTCGAAGGTTTCAGCGTCGAAACTGACGTCGCAGAGATCGCATGATAGTGTTTTCATGGTGAGAACCTAACGCGTATTCCAACTGTTTGTCACGGCGAATTGACTGTGATTTCCACAGTCCAACAGTAACCTACTTGCATAGTGCACTAATGGGGTAGAGAAGGTGTGCAATGTCGTTACGACAAGTGTACGAGTAATGGATCAGGCGAGGAGGGTTGCCTGATCGAAATTGTCGGGGAGTACGTTGGAAAATCTGGTCTTTTCGCTCGACATGGGAGTTGTCGTAGCGGTTCTCGTCTTTACTATCTTCCTGTTCGTTTCCGAAATCATTCGCATTGATCTGGCAGCCATTCTGGTGCTCGTCATCCTTGGCGGGTTAAGTTATTTACCGGGGCTCGAACGGGTTGCTGATGTAAATCACGTGTTCGACGGGTTTGCGTCGAACGCCGTTATCTCCATCATCGCGGTTATGATTGTCGGCGCGGGCCTGGATAAAACCGGCCTTATGAACAAGGTCGCGGCAACCATATTAAAGCGCGGAGGCAGCACTGAAATTCGCGTGCTTCCAATCGTCTCGGGAACCGTTGGGCTGATTTCAAGCTTTCTTCAAAACGTTGGTGCGGCGGCTCTTTTCCTGCCGGTCGTCAGCCGGATTTCAGTGCGTTCGGGAATTCCACTGAGCCGCTTGCTGATGCCCATGGGCTTTTGCGCCATTCTTGGGGGCACGATGACGATGGTGGGATCGTCGCCACTCATTTTGCTAAATGATCTTATCGCCACGTCCAACGAAGGCCTGCCGGATGAGATGAAAATGGAGCCTTTCAGCCTGTTTTCGGTCACCCCAATCGGCCTTGCACTTCTCTTGACTGGCATCTTGTATTTCCTGCTCCTTGGTCGTTGGGTTCTTCCGGGTAATGCGGTTGATAATTCCGTTACTCCTGGCAGTGGCACGTCGGAATATCTGGAACGTGTTTACGGGCTGCGGGCGAAAGTGTTTGAGGTACTCGTTCCCGAGGGAAACGAGATTGTCGGGAAGACGCTTTCCGACCTCAATGTCGAGAATAACCTTTATATTATCTCCACCCATTACCGGGGTAAATTGTCGATGGTGCAGGTCACGACTGCGGAAATTGAGACGCCGTGTCGGCTGGCGATTATCGGTAAGCAATCGGTGGTGGAGAGGTTCGCCAATAAATATGGGCTGGTTATTCGCCCGTCCCTTGATGTGTTTGCCGATTCCTTTTCCGTCACCAATTCCGGCATTGCAGAACTGGTTATTCCACCGGATTCTGACATTATCGGTAAGACGGCGCGGGAGCTTGTCTTCCGCCGCACATATGGTCTGAGCTTGCTCGCAATCCATAGGGGGGAGGAAACACTTTCTCACGTGGAGACGGAACAACACGAGCCTACCGGTCTGAGCTGGGTGCCATTTCGTGCCGGTGACATGCTCGTCTCCCACACCACGTGGGAAAACCTGACCCGCCTTAAAAACGACCGGGATTTTGTTGTAGTGACATCAGATTTCCCACAGGAAGAATTGCGCCCGCAAAAAGTCATACCGGCACTGGTATTTTTTTTGGTTACACTGGGATTAATTCTGTTTACGGATGTGCGCCTGTCACTTTGCCTGCTCACCGGCGCTGTTGGCATGTTGCTCTCCGGTGTGTTGAGCATCGATGAAGCCTATCGTTCAGTCGGCTGGAACACCGTATTTCTACTGGCCTGTCTTATACAACTGGGGCAAGCGGTACAGGCCACTGGCACCGCCGAATGGATAGCACAGCAAATTCTGCACATCCTTCACGGTTGGCCCATCTGGTCTTTGCAAGTTGGTATCGCGCTTTTGGCCACGGTGTTTTCGCTCATCATGTCCAACGTTGGGGCAACAGTTTTGCTTGTCCCACTCGCGGTATCCATTGCGATTAGCGCTGGAGGTAACCCGGCAGTTTTCGCGCTCACCGTCGCCATATCCACCTCCAACTCCTTCATCATCCCCACCCATCAGGTCAACGCCCTGATCATGGGGCCAGCGGGCTACAAGGTGAGGGATTTCGTTAAAAGCGGTGGCATCATGACCGTGTTATTCACGGTCGTAAGCCTAACGATGCTCAATTTGGTATTTGGGTGATTCGGCACCGCCTCCCTGATGCCATCCCCGCGCAGGCGGGGGCGTAAGATTTCCATGTAAAGAACATCTTTGGATTAGAAGGATGATCGCTTGAAACTCCGGTCAAATTACACTTTTCATTCTAATCGATAATTGGGTCCCCGCCTGCGCGGGGATGACATTAAGGGGTAGGCTAGACGAGGGGGGTGAATCCCACAGCTGATCACTATTCGCCGTTACGAAACTTTCATCTGCCGTTCGTCAGACAAACGTATTACCGCCCACTGCCAGCAGGTTTGCCACCTTTTGCCGCCGCTGCCGCTTCCTCTTCAGCATCAATTATGCTGCGGGCGGCTGATGATACTGCCTGTTTCTCGTCTAACGACATGTCATCGACATGGGCGTCAGCCAAACGAACGGTGACTTCCTTATGGGCGAAATGAATGCCTTCGCGGGCAAATAGGTCCTGTATGCTTTCATAAACAACCTTACGGGTCACAAATTGTTCGCCGGGTTTGGTCATGAATTTGACGCGAATAATCATCGCGCTGTCTTCCATTTTGTACACGCCTTGCGATTTGAGCGGTTGCATGAATGTTTCGCCAACTGCCGGGTGTTTCAACAAATCCTTGCCAAGATTTTTGACCAGTTTACGTACCTTTTCGACATCCGTGTCATAGGTAACCCGCAGCGGCAGTTTCATCATCACCCAGTCGCGGGAATAATTGGTCAGCTGTTTGATCTCACCAAACGGGATTGTGTGCAAAGCTCCCAGATGGTGGCGCAGCTGGAACGAGCGGATAGAGATCTTTTCAACAACACCCTTGATGCCCTCAATCTCGACATATTCGGCTTTGCGGAATGCGTCGTCCATCAGGAAGAACGCGCCCGAGAACATGTCGCGAATAAGCGTTTGTGCGCCAAAGCCAACCGCGATACCAACAACACCGGCACCGGCGAATATTGGCCCGATATCGATGTCGAGCTTGGACAGAATAATCACGGTTGTAATGGAGAATATAATGGTCAGCAGTACATAACGCATGATCGGCAAGAGTGTTGCCAGCCGGGTGGCGCCTGCTCCGCCGCCTTCACCACCGAGCTCCACTTCACCTTCTCCTTCGGGGCCGACTTCCTCTTCAATTTTGTGATCGATATAAATTCGAACCGCACCATATCCGAACCAGCACAGGGCGGCTGTCAGGATAATGTCGCGGGATGCGGCCCATACATTACCTTCCGACCCAATCGGCACGCCCCATATCCGGGCCAATTCGCCCACTGCAAAGATGAAGACAATAACCAAAGCAGCACTTTCGAAGAGGCCGCGAAACAAGGGACGGTATTCAAAGATGTCTTCTTCATCCTCTCCCCCGCCATTGACGATCATTTCCTCATCGTCCTTGAGTTTTTCTTCGCTGGCTTCCAGGTCCGATTTTTCCTGCGCCCGTCGCGCTCGTTCAGCCTCAGCCAGTGCCCCAAAACGTTTTATGCGGCGGTTGTAATAGACCTGTAACCCGATCAATATCAGACCGAACAGGCCCAGTGCCACATATCCGATGGCGAACGGCCCAGCGATAACCGAGCCCGCGCCCGATTTCAGAACCGCGACCCGATAAGCAAACATCAAAAAGGCAAGAACCCCGTAGACGATGACGGCAGGTGGCACCAGGCGGGCAAGATTCACGCGCCATTTATACATCCACGATGTCGGGTCGGCCGGCGCAAAAATGTGGCGCATCGACGCCCAGTTTTTGATTGTGAAAGCGATGAGGATGAGGATTACAAACCCGGCGACCGAAATATAAAGCAGCTGCGAATTCAACAACGTCAGTTTACCGTTTCCGGTAAACAGGCCGTTGCCGGAGTTAAACCCGGTCATAACAAAAAAGCGGGTGAGGCCGGTCACCGCGACAATGGCGAAGCTCGCGACTGACCAGTCTCGGTGCATGCGGATGGCTTCGCTGTCACTCAGGTTTATCAGGCGATATTTTGGGACGTCAAAGGCCATCAGGTTCCACGAAATGCCGTATCGAAGGAACCTGTAAAGTGCATAGGCGAGCGCGATTTCGAAGAATATCCGGCGAATAGCGGCATCACCCGTGTCGAGTATCAGCGCGACCAGCAATGCCACAGTAAAAATGACCACGCTGTATATGATTGCGAGTAATGCCCTCAACAGCAGGTATTTCGCCTTGTCTGCGGTTGTTTGCGGGTCTTGCAGGTATTGATTTTGAACGTAGGCTTCCACCTTTTTGGCGATCAATCTCACCGCAAATATGCCAGCCAACAGGCCTAACAGGGCTGTTGCCAGCCCTTTCAGCATCCAAAAATATGAACCGTCCTCATCGACCGCCTGTAGCGTGGCGCCAAGATTGGGAAACAGCGACGGGGCGCTCGCAAATATCTTTTGTACGCGTGCCCTGACCCGCAAAAACTCCTTGGGACCCAACAGGGTTTTACTCTTGGTTTCCGCGCCCTTTTTGGCAGGCTGCACGACGATGACGGTTGACCCGTCCCGGCGCGCTTCATCCAGCAAAACTTCCAGACCGGAAGCCCGGGCTTTGCCCTCGGAATTCAATGGAATTATCTGCGCTGACGCAGGTGCTGCAAGTGCGATAATTGCGGCCAGTACCAGCGCGATAAGGCGCAAAACCGGATTAAAATGACTGTTCATAAATTCCCATACTCTTCGCTCAACATGCCCCTGTAGGCGGAAGATTGACTGAAGATACAGGCGGGATGTTTACCGAAGGTTAACCACGTTTATTAATACCAACGGCATTATTTTCTGACTCTGTAGGGATTCCCAAATCGAGTTTGATCTGATTCCTTGTGGCAAAGGAGATTTGCTATGGGATCATCAGTGCCACTTCGGACGGACTTTGATGCCGCCAGCCTGCGCCGGACGACCAAGGAATGCAGTGACAACCGACAGATACGCCGGCTGCTTGCGCTTGCCGCAGTCTATGACGGCATGAACCGCACGGAGGCGGCTCGGATTGGCGGGATGGATCGTCAAACGTTGCGTGACTGGGTCCATCGTTTCAATGAACTGGGTCCGGACGGTCTGACCAATGCCAAGGGTGCAGGGCGACCGCGCCTGCTGAGTGATAAGCAGATGCAGGAACTGTCGCTGATTGTCGAAACCGGGCCGGACCGGGAAGTGGATGGCGTGGTTCGTTGGCGACGCATTGATCTGGTACGCGTTATTGAGGAACAGTTCGGTATCAAATGCTCCGAGCGGGTGATGTCGGATTATCTGGCACAACTGGGCTTCTCCAACATCTCCGGTCGTCCACAACACCCTGAGCAGGATGGACGTGTGATCGAAGCGTTCAAAAAAACTTCCCCGACACGCTCGCAGCCCACATAGCTGATCTGCCGCAGAGAACGCCGGTGGAGATCTGGTTCCAGGACGAAGCGCGCATCGGGCAAAAGAACGGTCAGGTTCGCCTCTGGGCGAGGAAAGGAACCCGTCCCCGGCTGCCCGCCGACCAGCGCTACGACAATGCCTATCTGTTCGGTGCGATCTGCCCAAAGCGTGGCACGGGCGCGGCCTTGGTACTGCCCAAAGCCAACACACAAGCAATGCAATTGCATCTCGATGAGATCAGCAAATACGTGACCCGCAAGGCCCATGCCGTGATCCTGATGGATCGCGCAAGTTGGCACAGCACCGGCAAACTGGTCGTACCAAAGAATATCACCATCATTCTGCTACCTTCGAAGTCACCTGAACTGAACCCGGTCGAGAACATCTGGCAATATCTGAGGTCAAACTATCTCTCAAACCGCGTTTTCAAAGACTACACCGCCATCCTTGATGCCGCCTGCGACGCATGGAACGCGCTCATCGACACACCGAAAATCATAACGTCAATCGGAATGAGAGATTGGGCCCATGTCAGAACGGTCGAAAATTAATGCCGTTGGTATAAGGTGTTGGTTTCATTGGGATAGCATTTGGGGGCGGAGAAGGGAGTGGAAAATGATCCGGACTATTAAGAGTTTGGAATTGGCGTAATTCTCTTCAATGAACGAGGTCATGCAATCTATGCCTACCTACAATTATCATCCCCGCGCAGGCGGGGACTCAAGCCTGCTTTGGAATAAAGCGCCATTTTCGGGTGTGGGTAGCGGTTATCCGTTAAACCAACTCTATCCATTTTAGTCGATAATTGGGTCCCCGCCTGCGCGGGGATGACAATGGTGGGGAAGGTTCGAAAAATAGGTTTTTGTGTAAAATTCCAATGTTACCTTATTGCTGACCCGAAATGTACCGAAATGCATAGGCGTCATTCTTCTTCAGTCAAACCATCAAACTCTATGCTTATCTCGTTATAATTATCTACTTCGCTGTTTACTGTTTCGAAGAAATGCATCGCGATAGATTTTAATTCATTAAATATGGATTTCTTTTCCCATTCCAAAATTTCTATCTTTTCAACATTTTCTAATTCTGTACTGCCGTTACGAAATCTACCATTGAAATTCTCATTGATCGTGTAGTGTAGAAATAGTCTTCCGTCATCAAATTTTAGAACGCCATTTACAACATCGTTCGGTTTCGCGATCTGCGATTCTTGAATGACTGTAATTAAATCTGAAAACTTTCCACTGTTAGAATCTTCACCAAAATGTTTCTGTCCCTTTCGAAAATTCCGTAAGTTTGAAATAAACGTTCCAAATCCATCAGAATATGCTGGCCATATCATGAAGTTTGATCTGATCTCCTCCAAATGGCCATTTTCATCCAAAATATGAATAGTGTGAGTTTTTTGTTCTGAGTAGGAAATGCGAATATATATACCACTTATTTTGCAAAAATTCTTAGTAATTGAAGCAGCGTTTTTAAGATTGAAGAATTTTGCATGCCGATCATGGAATGGCATTATATATTTTTCTCTTACTAAGTCTGGATTTAAGTCGAAGCAAAGTGATATTACCTCATCCCATACTCTAAATGAGAATTTTTCAAAAATATTTTCCAAATTTCTAATTGTTACATTTGAAATGCAGTATGCTGCAAAATATTCTTGGAGTTTTCTGTGTGTGAATTCGATATTAATTCCATCTCTTTTTAAGAAGCATAGATTCTCTTCTAAATCTTTTACGAATGATTCTTCGTTAACATTTCCAAATTGCTCCTTATATAATTTTTTGGATTTGTTCACAAAATCCAACAAATCAGAATTCAGAAATTCTGTTGTTTGCTCAAAATATGTTCGGAAACAGAAAATCGATATTAATCTACGTAGGTCAGTACGACTCAGGCCTGTGTGGTATTCTCGCTTAAATCCCCCACCCTTGGCCAAATCATGACGGTAATATAGGGCGTCAAAGGCCTGTTCGTAGAATTCATGCATTTGATCTGAGAAATTTGGATTGTAAGAATAGGTTACGAGAGTCATGTAAACGAGTAGAGGATTAGAAAGGAAAGACTCGTGTGTATTAAATAAATCATCCTCCACCTTTTTTGATAATCTTGTTTTTTCGTCTGTATCATAAGGTGCTTTATCTATTACGCCTAAGCATTCGAGTTTTGTGAGTGGTTTTACACGAATTGTACTAAATTGATGCCATCCTGAAAACCGCTCATCGGGGCGACTGGTCATAACTATCACCAATTTTGGGTAGAGTTCTTTCAAACGAATTATCTCTAGTTGAACGGTGTCTCGCCTCTCGATTTCTATTTCATCAAACCCATCAATGATTAGCAAAAAGGCTCCTGTTTGCATTGATGCAGAAAAATCACTTCTCGTGAAATTTTTCGTGTCTCCTACGCATGAGTGAAAAATGTAATCTTCTAAGTTAGAAACATTGGTCTTGTTCAGCGCTCGAAGTTCAAAGAATATTGGTAAATATCGTTCTCCAACTCCAAAAACATGCAACCAAAGGACTTTGAGAAACATAGATTTCCCTGACCCTCCGGTTCCTTGGATTAGTGTTGAATTTCCATCAATGATGAAATCGACAAGTTCATTCTGATTATATTCGTTATCGTCTCCTTCAAATGTTTGGCCGGCATAGAGTTTGGCAAACTCGAGCCGTTGGTCTCCCAGTATAGTTTTTAAATAGAAGCATTTTTGATAAACAGTTTCAAAGTGTTGTTTAAAAGCTTCTTTAATCTCAACGCTTTTAAAGCTACCCACCAGCGGAACTTTATGTAACAAACGTTCCGCGAGTTTGGATCCTAATACACTTGCACCAGCACCAAGTGCTTTTCCTAGTAGTACTTCCCACATATTGCTTGTCCCTCACAAGATTAAGTGGTTACCCTAATGCCGTTCGACAAAGGAATCCAGCACCCGTTTCTGCCCGGCCTTTTCGAAATCGATTGTCAGCTTATTCCCATCAATTGAGGCTATCGCGCCATATCCAAACTTCATATGAAAAACGCGTTCGCCGAGGTTGAAGCTGCTTTCTTCGGCGCCGACTACGGATTTGGCGAC
This sequence comes from uncultured Rhizobiaceae bacterium, assembly GCA_951813045.1. Lineage (GTDB taxonomy): Bacteria > Pseudomonadota > Alphaproteobacteria > Rhizobiales > Rhizobiaceae > Pseudahrensia. The sequence goes on along the minus strand of CATOTF010000002.1, from coordinate 2,353,001 downwards.
TAACTCGCCTTCTATCGTGCGGGGGCCGCCGGAGTAGGTGCTCTTATAGCCTGATCTTGTGCCCCAGTTTTTGGCCGTGTCTTCGTTGGAATTGGCCTGAGCGCGGCGCCAGCCGGGGGAGGAATAGCCGGAGTTGGAGAAGGGGTCGGACGTGTCGAACCGGCTCTTGCCGTACACACCGCCTGAGCTGCCCGCACCGTAACCGCCGTAATTGCCGGTGGCCTCGACGACCTCGACATTATCGACCGGCAGTTCATCGATAAACCGGCTTGGAATGCTGGTCTGCCACTGGCCGTGAATGCGGCGGTTGGAGACGAACCAGATGTGACAGTTTTTGCGGGCGCGGGTGATGCCCACATAGGCGAGACGGCGCTCTTCTTCGAGGCCTGAACGGCCCCCTTCATCAAGGCTACGCTGGTGAGGGAACAGGCCTTCCTCCCAACCGGGCAGGAATACGGTATCGAACTCCAGCCCTTTGGCAGAGTGCAGCGTCATCAGGTTGACCGCATCCTGATTGGGGTTGTTTTCCGTATCCATAACCAGAGAAACGTGTTCAAGAAAACCGGGCAGGCTTTCGAATTCTTCCATGGAACGGACGAGTTCTTTCAGGTTATCCAACCGTCCCGGTGCCTCGGCGCTGCGGTCGTTTTGCCAAAACTCCGTATAGCCGGATTCATCGAGGATCATCTCCGCAAGGTCGGTGTGTTTCATCGTCTTAATGAGGTCGGCCCAACGGCCAAAATTTAGCGCCAGCGTTTTCAGTGTCATGCGCTGTTTGGGTTTGAGCTCCTCGGTCTCGCAAAGTTCAAGCACCGCTTGCAACATGGGAATGCGGCGGGCGCGGGCATGGTCGCGCACGATACGCACAGTCGCGTCCCCGAGTCCACGTTTTGGCGTGTTGACGATGCGTTCAAACGCCAGATCATCTGCCGGTTGGCAGGTGACACGGAAATAGGCCATGGCGTCGCGAATTTCCATGCGCTCGTAAAACCGAGGGCCGCCGATAACGCGATAGTTCAGGCCAAGCGAGACGAACCGGTCTTCAAACTCCCGCATTTGGAAAGAAGCGCGAACAAGAATGGCGATGTCATTCAGGGCGTGGCCCTTGCGTTGAACCGCTTCGATTTCTTCACCGATGGCGCGGGCTTCCTCTTCGCTGTCCCACCCGGCGGCGACTTTGACTTTCTCCTCATCCGGGTCGGCAAGATCGGTAAACAGGGTTTTTCCGAGACGGCCTTCATTATGGGTAATCAGGTGGGAAGCGGCTTTGAGAATGTGCGACGTGGACCGGTAATTGCGTTCCAGCCGTATGACGGTTGCATCACGAAAGTCCTTGTCGAAGCGGAGAATATTATCCACCTCCGCTCCGCGCCAACCGTAGATCGACTGGTCGTCATCACCCACGCAACAAATATTGGTAATGTTTGCGCTCACGCTGTCGCCATCTTCGATGGCTTCGCTCCTCGGGGGCGCTGACGCGGGTCGCTCTTCGCTCCCGCTGGTGCCCTGCTCAATATTGGGAGTGTCAGGCATCGAAGAGATGCCCGGCGCTAATGCGCCGCCCTCGCGGAGCGCCTGCGCAGCAGGCTGCATAAGCGACGACCCAGATGCGTTCGTTGAACGCGGCTGAGCCAACAGCCGCAACCACAGATATTGCGCGACATTGGTGTCTTGGTATTCGTCCACGAGTATGTATTTGAAACGGCCATGATAGTCGGCCAGAACGTCCGGGTTCTCGCGGAACAGGCGGATGCATTCAACCAGAAGATCGCCGAAATCGCAGGCGTTTAGAACTTTTAATCGTTCCTGATAAGCGCGGTAGAGTTCGCGACCCTGCCCATTGCCGAACGACCGTGCATCACCCTCCGCGATCTCCTCGGGGCCGAGAGCTTTGTTTTTCCAACTGTCGATCAGGCCAGCCAGTTGCCGCGCGGGCCAGCGTTTATCATCAATACCTGCCGCCTGAATGAGTTGCTTCAACAACCGTTTCTGATCATCTGTATCGAGGATTGAAAAGCTGGACTTTAATCCCACCAGTTCCGCATGGCGGCGCAGGATTTTCACGCTGATGGAGTGGAACGTGCCGAGCCAGGGCATGCCCTCCACCGCTTCGCCGACCATGCCGGCAATGCGATTTTTCATCTCGCGGGCGGCTTTGTTGGTAAATGTCACCGCCAATATCTGGCTGGGCCACGCCATGCGTTGCTGCAGAATATGGGTAATGCGGGTGGTGAGAACCCGCGTTTTTCCCGTGCCCGCGCCGGCGAGAACGAGCAGGGGACCTTCGGTCGTTAAAACAGCTTCCCGCTGCTCCGGGTTCAACCCTTCAAGATAGGTCTGCGCATTTGCATCAACAGCCTGCGCCCGAGCAGCCCCGAGGGCACGCGCGGCAATTCCACCAGTTACCTGATTCGACGAGGGTCCGTTCATGGGTTGTTCTTAAGTCAGAACGCCGGGGATTGGTAGGTGTACCGCTTGGGAAACACCGTTGAAAAGGATCGCTATTTGGAAATTTGGGAAAAGTTTAGTGTTCAACGTTTTGCGGCGGCATATTTTTTGCGCGCGCGTTTGACCACGATATTGTCTACGCCTGCTGAAATTATGTTTTGCAGCAGTTTTTCTGATGATTGGGCGAGAGGGTCGACCTGAATGTCAGGTTCCAGAGCGCTACTTTTTGATCGGGACTTCCTGTTGCGTACAAAACAGGTATCTGCAATGCGAACATCCAGTTTCGTGAGGGGCAGGGTATAGGTCCCGTCAGGGGCAAAGCAGGATGTTCTGGTATCTCCGGATTGCACATATCCCACAATTGTCGCCTGTCTTTGCTGTTTCAGAATCAGTGCGGCCATGGTGGAGGCGGAGTGGGTGTGGGGCCCAACCAAAACCGTGATATCCCCTTTATAATTGGGATGACCGAATGATCTTCTGGCGATGCGCAAAGTGTGGCGGCCGTTTCTGCGTTTCACTTTTCTGAACTGTCTTGCTGAACGACGGTTAATGTCAGCGCGTTCTGCGGACAGGGGTTTGAAACTTTTATCCAGTTTGGCTTTGCGGCTGCGGCGATAAACGGTTTTAGCTATCTGGTGTGATCGGTTTAAAAAATAAGATAACAGGCGCGAAACCTGATTGGTTGCTCCGCCGGGGGATTCCGTTAAATCCAAAATCAGATATTTTGGATTTCGTTTGATAACACCGCGCATTATTTGGTCAATCTTGTCGGCCTGACGTTTGCCCCCGACGAAATGCCTCACATAAATATAGGAATATCCCTTTTCTTCGTTATGAAGTTCAAAAATGCCTTCGTGATTGGGCCTTTTAGCCTGGAGAAACTCAAGATACCCAGGGTCGATTCCAAGCCTCGCCAGGGGTATTCCCCGATATGGTGAGTTGTTGGTTGCAAAGTTTGCAGCAAACTGGGCGAGATTTATCGCTGTCTTTTTCGGATGCTCGTATGTTTCCTTGGTGGGGTCAGATAATAATATTTGATATTGTGCATCAAAACCCAAAAAACGGCTCAAGAACAGGTTGTTGTTGAATGTGAGGTTTGCTGTGAACAGGGTTTGGTTTTTGACGCAACCGTCCGCCGAAGGCAGGCTGCGGATGAACGGAATGATCTGATCTGCTGTTTTGTCCCCGATTTCAAGCACTTCCCGAAGCCCTGAAGACCCTCGGTCCTCATCCACGTAAAGCTTGTCGTTTGTCACTATGAATGGAACATCAATCAGGGCTCTCCCACGGTGGAATGACTGGTATTTTTCCCGCAGGTCGATCGTCGTGTGTTCATCACAAACTATGGCTAATGTCTGTTGCACCAGTGAAGCAACTGAGCCCAGATCCATTTTGGGCGTTATCTGCCCTTCGATCTTTTTAAACATGCTGCCAACCTGTTTTGCAGACCGGTGAGCATAAATGTTTGGCTGGATATTGCGGAGCAGCCTTTGCAGATGCTGCAATTCTTTTTTTTACCTGCGCGGCGGTGTATTCTTTTGTGAGATCGAAACCTAATCCGGGTTGGCAGACTCCAATAGTTAGGAGCAGGGCTGCAATTAGGGTGAGAATCCGGCTTTTCATTTGATCCATTGGCGCAGGCGAATTGCTTCAGAAATGGTTCAATGAATTGGGTGCGGTGTCAATCAACACTTATGTCAACTCTTCGGCTTATTCCGCTTCGGTTTCTTTTTAACGCCCTTGGGTTTTTTCTTGGCCCATCCGGCTTTGGCTTTTGCATCGCTTTCTGCCTTTGATATTTTGGGCTTTTTGGCATGTTTTGGCTTGCCGGTTAAAACTGCATCCGGGCCACCAGAATTTGGCGCGGATTTTGGAACGAATTTGCGTTTTGGCTTTGGAGCGAATTCACCATCTGCTGATTGAAAAGTATCATTGGGGTTTTTAGAATTTGGACCTTTTCCGCGATGTGGTTTCGTATTTTTGGGTTTTCGGAACGGTTTTTCTTCCCGTTTTCCCTCAAATTTTCCGGTTTTTTCCTCTTTTTCGGGAGAAAAATGTTCCTTTTTCGGTTTTTTGAAGGGCTTTTCACCCCTAGAATTGGGCGCATTATCGAATTTTGGCTTGCCTTCGAGGCGCTTCACTCGGACATTTTTTTCCAACGTTTGGTTCGCACCCAACATGTCGAAGAAGGAATCGGATTTGTCGGCATTCAATTGCACGAATGTTTCATCATTCTGCATTTTGATCATGCCGATTTCACGTTTGGTGATGTCTCCGGCGTTGCAAATAAGCGGGATGAGCCAGCGGGGTTCTGCATTTTGTTTGCGGCCAACCGAAAGTGAAACCCAGACGCTGTTTTCGAATTCTTCGCGCTGTTTTTTTGCGCCACGCTCGGGCCGGTCACCCCGGTCCTTGAAATCGCGTTTTTGCGGCGCGTTCACATCGAGAATTTGAATATCCTCGGGGGCAGATTTTCCGGCCCGGCTTAAACGCAAGAAAGCGGCGGCGATTTGTTCGTGGGTGAATTGGTCGGTCAGGTTTGAAACAAAATCCGCTTCGTCTTCGCTTATCGGTTCCGTCATCATCGGATCGGTGAGGAGACGTTCTTCGTCGCGGCGGTTCACATCATCGGCGGAGGGGGGGGCGACCCATTCGGCGTTGAGCTTGGCAAAACGCAAAAGGCGTTCGACACGGTTGCGGCCTTTCACATCGACCATCATGGCGCTGACGCCTTTGCGACCCGCGCGACCTGTACGGCCAGACCGGTGGAGCAATGTATCAGGGTTGGATGGCAGCTCCGCATGAACCACAAGTTCAAGATTGGGCAGGTCGATACCGCGGGCTGCGACATCGGTTGCGACACAAACGCGGGCGCGGCCATCGCGCATGGCTTGTAGTGCGTGGGTGCGTTCGTTCTGGCTCAACTCGCCGGAAAGCGCGACCACGGAAAAGCCACGGTTGTTCAACCGCGCCACCATGTGATTGACCGAGGCGCGGGTGTTGCAGAATACGATTGCGTTTTGTGCTTCGTAATAACGTAGCACGTTGATGATCGCGTTTTCCCGTTCGCGCGGGGCGGTGACGAATGCCCGGTATTCGATATCGACGTGTTGTTTCTTTTCTTCCGTTGTGGTGATCCGCTCAGCGTCGCGCTGGTAGGATTTTGCCAGTTTCGCGATCATCGGTGGCACGGTTGCGGAAAACAGCAATGTGCGGCGTTCTTCCGGCGTCGCTTCGAGAATAAATTCCAGATCTTCGCGGAAACCGAGGTCCAGCATTTCATCTGCTTCGTCGAGAACTACGGCTTGCATTTGTGATGTGTTGAGCGCCTTGCGCATGATGTGATCGCGCAGGCGGCCCGGTGTGCCCACCACGATGTGAACACCGCGTTCGAGAGCCCGGCGTTCAGTGCGGATATCCATACCGCCAACGCAGGAAGCAATTTTTGCACCGGTTTGCGCGTAGAGCCATTCAAGCTCGCGTTTGACCTGCAACGCCAGTTCCCTCGTGGGAGCGACAACCAGCGCGGCTGGTGCATTTGCAGATGTAAATCGGGTTTCCTCACCCAGCAATGTCGGTGCAATCGCCATGCCAAAAGCAACGGTTTTACCTGACCCGGTTTGCGCAGAAACCAGCAGGTCGCGCTCGTCCAACCCTTCTGCAATAACGGCTTCCTGCACGGGCGTTAGGGTTTCATAGCCGCGATTTTGCAGTGCGGTAGCCAACGCCGGGTGGACGCGATTTTCTTCTAACATTTTGGGTCTTTCGGTCTTCACGCCAATAAGGGAGGATCATGCGCTCTTTAACTGACGCAAAGGCGTGTTTCGCTCTTCCTACGGTGTGCAGACCCCGCTGTACAGGTCAATTCTCCCACATGATTACCAAGCTGGGTTTCAATCCGGAGATTGTAATTATTCGACTTGATCCTGATGGCGTTCAGGAACAATGTTGGTGAAAGATGAAATCGAGAGTGCGTTTGCGTGCAATTCATGGATAAGCAGCCGGGGGCCACCCATTTGGGTGGCACACGCGCATGGATCATCTGGTTATTGGCGGCAATCGCCTTTGGTTACGCCTTTTTCCACCGGGTTGCACCAAGCGTCATGGTGGCCGACCTGATGAGCGATTTCGCCATCGGCGGTGGCATGCTTGGCGTTCTGTCTGCCTTATATTTCTATCCGTACTTTCTGCTGCAGATACCGTTGGGAGCGTTGCTGGACAGGCTCGGCGCGCGCATGCTGCTGTTTTACGCCCTGTCGCTGGCAAGTGCGGGGTCTATCTTGTTCGGCGTCGCAGAATCCCTTTGGGTGGCCTATCTTGGTCGCCTGCTGATTGGGGTAGGTTCTGCCGTGGGGTTTCTTGGTTCGATGTCGCTGGCCAGTAAGTGGTTTGCCCCGCAACGGTTTGCGACGATGGCTGGTCTGGCCATGTTTCTGGCCATGATGTGCGGTGTGTTCGGGCAGGGGCCTTTGGCGATTTTCATCGAATCCTACGGGTGGCGCGCCAGCCAATGGGGGCTTGGTATATTTGGTGCAATTCTGGCCGTGTTGGTTTTCGCAATTGTTCGAAACGAGCCTGATGCTCAAGAAGGAGAAGAGCGCCAAGTCCAGCCATGGCCTGAAGTGTGGGATGGATTGTTCAGAGCGCTGCGGCATTTGAATACATGGAAAATTGCTATTGTTGCTGCGTCCATGTCCGGGCCGATGTTGGCCCTGGGTGGACTATGGGGCGTGCCCTATGTGATGCAGGCCTATGGCCTTGAACGGGCGGAAGCCGCGTTTTATGTGTCGCTGATGTTGGTGGGTTGGGCGGTTTGCGCCCCGGTATCCGGCGCGCTTTCGGAACGGTTTAAGAAACGCCACCACATAATGGTCGCCGGTAGTGCATTGCTGACCTTTTGCCTGTTCGTCCTGTGTTTCCTGCCAACCGGACCGCTTGTCTTGACAATCGGACTGCTAATCGTTGCAGGCGCCGCGGGAGGGTCCGTGATCGCCTGTTTTGCGTTAATTCGTGACACAATCGAACCGAAAATGATCGGCTCAGTAACAGGCATCGTCAACGCCGCGACCGTCGCGTCCGGCGCAATTTTGCAGCCAGTGGTCGGCGTAATACTGGACTTCACATGGGATGGAACAACAGAGGATGGCGCCCGTATCTATCAATTGGGAGACTATCAATTCGCGTTTATCTGTATTTTGATGGTGTCACTGATTGGGTTTTTGGTGAGTTTGACGTTGGAATCGGAAGATTAGAATTGAGGAAATCGGCCCAAAGCGAGCATTCATCATTGCCCAAATGTGGAGCTGACAATTACGAAAGCTGACATTCATCTTCGACTGTCTTCTGAACACAACTATACTGGTATGTTGGAGAATACTTACAGGGAACCCATCTAAACCTCAATCACAACAAGATTGACCTTCTTGAATTGGGGGGCACGGCACATCCGCATAAGAACAGAAAACACAACAGTCACCATCTTTTGGTTTCAAAAGCTGATTGCAACCTTTGCAATCATAAAACCACTGGCAAGCGTTGGTGGGCATCGTTTCAGTTTCAACGTGCCCACATTCTGGACACGTAATTGTAGACCGTAGGTTTATTTCGATTGTTTGCGTCGCCATAAAGCCATTCCAATCATAGCGATGAAGATTATCAACGCAGGTAACAAAACAAAATCAAGATATGCCAGTGCGGCAGACAAGCCGATGGCGGCGAATAACCAAACCAGCATCGGTGTGAAGCAACAAAGAGCCGCAATGATCGTACCGAGGATGCCGGTTGTTAGGAGTTTGTCTTTCATACTCGTTTGATACATCCTGTAGCTACTACAGGATCAAGAGGTATTTTATGAAAACCATCGGTTATGCATCCAAAGAAAGTGGCGTCGGAATTGAAACGATAAGATATTACGAACGTGAAGGAGTAATACCTCCAGTGGATCGAACGGAAAATGGCCGGAGGAGCTATTCCGATGCTGATGTTGATCGTCTTCGTTTCATCAAGCGTTGCCGCGCTCTAGGGTTTTCGATCTCGTCGATCAGAAACCTGCAGCAGCTTGCTTTTTCCAAGACAAACTCGTGTGAGGATGCCGCCAAAATTGGCCGAAATAATTTGAATTCAGTCAGGTCTAAAATTGATGAACTGCGCCAAATGGAAACCGCACTCACGCACCTCGTAACGCAATGTGAACGTTCACCAGACCGATGCCCCATGCTCGAAGGACTGGACTTGTCCCGTATTAATTCCGCATCCTGTTCTCGTTTAACTCGTTTTTCGTTCAAATTTGATGGGCGACATTCCTCCTATTGCTGAGTGTCTTCTGCGGCTGTTGTAAAAGCCGTTGATGTATTGGAACAGGGCGTCGGTTGCTTGCTGTCGTGTTTGCCATGTGCCGCGCCAGATGAGTTCGGCTTTGAGTGTTTTGAAGAACGTCTCGACCACGGCGTTGTCCCAGCAATTGCCTTTTCGGCTCATGGACACTTTAAACTTCAGTTCACGCATTCGTTTTTGATAATCATGAGAGCAGTATTGACTGCCACGGTCCGTATGATGAATGCAGCCCGGCGGTGGGTTTCGAAGGGCCAAAGCCCGGTTGAGAGCCTGCAATGCCAAGTCTTTCTTCAACCGGTTGCTGACAGCCCAACCCACCACACGGCGTGAATGTAGATCGATCATCACTGCCAGATACAGCCAGCCCTCACGGGTCCAGATGTAGCTGATGTCACCTGCCCATTTCTGGTTGGGTTTATCCGCTTGGAAGTTCCGCCCCAGCAAGTTAGGCGCAATGTTGAAGCGGTGATTGCTATCGGTCGTAGCTTTGTATTTGCGTGTTCTGACCACTCGAATGCCGTTGTCGCGCATCAGGCGGCCAACACGGCGGTGACCAATAGCAAGGCCGGCTTCCTTCAACTCCTGCGTCATTCTCGGGCGACCATAACTGCCAAGGCTCAAGTGATGCTGTTCACGGATGTGCGCCAGAACCACCATGTCATCGCGCTGCCGTTGACTAACAGGGCGGTTGTGCCAGGCACGATAACCACGCGATGTAACATTCAGAATATGGCAAAGCCGATCCACCGGAACGTGTTTCCTGTGTTCTTCGACAAACGCAAATCTCACTTGCTTTGACCCGCGAAGAACACTGTTGCCTTCTTTAATATCTCCCTCTCCTCCGTGAGGAGACGAACCTCTCTGCGAAGCCGCTCATTCTCTTTGGCCAGATCAATATCAACCGATGGTGGAAGGTCATCAGGCCGGGATTGTTGTATCCATTTCGATAACGTCGAAAAGCCGACCCCCAAATCTGATGCCACTTGTTTCCGGGTAAGTCCGCTGGTCAGCGCAATACGCACCGCTTCACGCTTGAATTCGTCTGTGTGGCCTCGTGCCATAATAGTTCTCCTTGATGGGATTAATCCAATTCAAGGACACGGAACTAAACCGTGACAAGTCCAAACTGCGTTCTTCGGGAAAACGATACTCAATCGTTTTCTGATCCTCATCACCTCAAAAAAAGCATGATCGGGGATGGGGGCGACGAAGAATGAGGTATCCAGCATCTGAGAGTGAGCGCCATTGTGCCATCGGTTCGAGCAGTGGCATGCGAACGAGATCATCAGGCTGGTTGAGCAGTCCCATCTACCGACGAAGCAAACAATCGATAAGTTGGGCATTCCGCGCACCACTTTCTACCGCTGGTACGACAAGTACCTGTTAGGCGATGTCGAAGCTCTGGAGTCGCTCTCCCAGGCCATTGCGCGTCTGGAACCGCATTCCCGATGATGTTCGGCAACGGATCGTCGACATGGCTTTGGATGAGCCTGAGCTGTCACCGCGTGAACTGGCTGTGCGGTTCACAGACACACAGCGCTACTTTGTCTCCGAAGCCAGCGTTTACAGGTTGTTGAAGGCGCATGATCTCATTACCAGTCCGGCCTTCGTGGTCATCAAGGCGGCCGATGAGTTCCCCTATGTTTTTGGGAGATAAAACCACGACCATCAACCAGATGTGGCAAACCGACTTCACGTACATCAAGATAGTTGGCTGGGGCTGGTATTATCTATCCACCATTCTCGATGGCTTCTCGCGTTATGTGGTGGCGTGGAAATTGTGCACGACAATGAAGACAAGTGATGTCACCAACACGTTGGAACTGGCTCTACAGGCTTCCGGCTGCGATCAAGTCACTACTGTCCAACATAAGCCACGCCTTTTGTCCGGCAACGGCGCCAGTTACGTCTCCGGTGAGTTGGCCGACTGGCTGGGACCGCAAAACATGGATCATGTTCGCGGCGCGCCATACCATCCCCAAACACAGGGCAAGATCGAGCGTTGGCACCAGACCTTGAAGAACCGCATCTTGCTGGAAAATTATTACCTGCCCGGTGATCTCAACGCCAGCATCGAACGCTTCGTCGAGCACTACAATCACCACCGCTACCACGAGAGCCTGAAAAACCTCACACCCGCTGACGTCTACTTCGGACGTGGTGAAACAATCTTACTCGAACGCGAAAGGATCAAACGAGACACATTCAAACAACGGCGTTTGCAATACCGCAAGCAAGCCGCTTAATATCAAACAAATGATGAGCCAATATCTCCGCTAAATCACCCGGCCAACTGTTCCAAAACACTGACGACGGACATGGTCAAGAAAAGGGTATAACCCATCCAGGCCTTTAATGTTCCAAATGGATGTTCAACCGTCGATCTGCGAATTTGCATGGCATCTGGTTTTTCGTCCAACCAGCGTTCTATTTCATCCAGTACATCTTCATGTTGCCAGCGTCGGATACGACGCAATTTCTTCGCCGTGTAACGCACCTTGAGATGACAGTCTGGGCAAGCCGTCAGATGCCGGTAGAAACTTAATCTCGGTACTTTGACGGTCTGATGGGTGGGCACCTTTGGTTAAGCTCTCACCTGCCGGGCAGGTATAGGCGTCCGCTTTAACATCGTAGGTAAAATCCTGCTTGATGAAGAACCCACGTTTGGTGCCGCTCGATGTCAATGGTTTGGGCACATAGGTAATGATATCATTATTCGCGCATTCGAGCAGTTGTTTGCCGCCATAATACCCCCGGTCTGCAACCACTGTGATCTTTTTGCTTCCAATGACGACGCGCGATTTGTTGGACATCTTCACCAATTGCCCCTGATCACTACCCGATGATGTAACCTCATGCGCGATGATCAAGTGATGCTCACAATCGACAGAAGTCTGTACATTGTAGCCGACAATACCATCACCCCGGTACCGCATGGAACGTGCATCTGGGTCAGTCAGTGATACCTGTTTATCCGGCGCTTTTTGCAGTTCAACATCAATGGCTTTCAACACCACCATCTGCTCCTTGAGCTTGGTGATGCGCTCCTGAAGGTGAGCAACCTTGGCCGCTGGTAAAGCAGGTTCATTACGATCAGCAGCATCCAGTTTAGAAAGGTAACGCCCAATGCTGGCTTCAATATCATCCATGCGACGCTTCATCTTGGCAGGTGTGAAGTTCTTGTCCCGGTTATTCACCGCTTTGAACTTACTGCCGTCAATCGCAACAATACTGTCGCCGAGCAAGCCAATCTGGCGGCACAACATTACAAACTGACTGCATACCTTTTGGATTACCGGGCCGTTGTCTTTCCTGAAATCCGAAATTGTCTTGAAGTCTGGAATCAGACGACCCGTCAACCACATCATCTCAACATTACGACCAGCCTCCAGTTCTAACCGGCGGCTCGAATGGATACGGTTGAGATAGCCGTAAACATAAATCTTCAAAAGAACCGACGGATGATAACCGGGCCTTCCCGTTGCTGCCGCATCACCGAAACCAAGGTCTGGTAAATCGAGCGCATCAACAAAGGCATCAACAGCGCGAACAGGATTATCCTCACCCACAAAGTCCTCAAGATGATCGGGAAATAGCGTTCCTTGCTCCCGATCATCACCTTCAATGAAACGCTTCATACACAACATCCCGGTTATTTGGGGAGATTACCAGATATCAACGTTTCCACACAGCCTCGGCCCATTCCCGCCGTTCGTAGAAATACTGAACCGCTAATCGTCTTTTGCAAAAGCTGACATTCATTTGCAATCATGGAAAAGTGATTGTTGTGTCCTGCAAAACCATCGTTGGATAACATCAAGATATCCCCGTCACAAATTTGAAAGATTGCAAAACGATTTGAATCACCAAGTTCAGTTCTTTTTGGGAGCTGGATGCCGATTTTGATGAAAAAGGCTGTGATCCAAATTTGGCTGGGAATTTTTAGAAGCTGAATTCAGATATCAGGGTTACTCAACATATCATCCTAGCTGATGCTCATATCTGGAATGGAATCCCAATTATTGACCACAAAAATCTGCTGGCCGACTTTTTCATCAAGATCTGCCCTAATCATAACGAAACCCTCCGAACCCGGTAACCCCGCCGCAGGCCCTAAATCTAGCAGGATCGCAAATTTCCATATTACAAGCCAGTTTAGTTCGGATGTTCAGCGCTGAATTATTCCCTTGACTTGCAATTTGATATTAGTGAAATTGTAAATACAAATTATCCCGTGTGGTCCCGCGACCGCCGGCTTAGGAAGGTTTTTGAGATTGGCAATTCTTGATCAACCTTCAGATTTATGGCGCCAAGCCTTAAATATAAGAGTTGGCGAAGAACCAATTGCCTTGATCCTGGAAGGGACGTGGTGGCGCGAAACAGCAACGAAAAGCCGCCTCTCATATTTAGACGAAGTGGAAGAGACTTCATTTCCTGAGATGTATCTGGGGAAATGGAAAGGGCATCGTGTTGCTTATTGTTGTGCTTATGGCGCGGCACGCGCGGTGGAACCTGCCCATGTTTTTGCACAATTGGGCACGCCACTGCTGATACAGATCGGCACATGCGGGACGCTTGATGCAAACGCTTCAACCGGAAAAGTAATCTTGCCCGAGACCTGCGCGGCGCGTGACGGTATTTCACAATCCTATGGTGCCGAAGACACTGTTGACACCGATCAAGTCTGGCTGGAGCGTTCTGAAATTCTACTTGCAGCCGAACAGGTTCAGACCCAGCGTGCGTATCATTTGACATGGCCTAGCTTGTTCGCTCAATCTGATGAAATGTGTGATCGGTGGACTTCGGAAGGATTGCTTTCCATTGATATGGAAACATCGGTTGTGGCAGCAGTGGCAGAGCACTTTGGTGTATCAGCTATTGCGATGTTGTCCGTTTGGGACGCTTTGCCCCATGGTCGAACCTTTCTGGACCCGCTTGAGGAAGAAGATGCTACGCGGCTGAAGCGATCAAATGAAAAAGTTTTTGAAGTTGCTTTGGCGCTTGCTGAAGAAGCTTCCGGAATTGAAATTGAGGGCGAACAAAGGCTTGCCCGACAAGCTTAAAACTAAGTCTGATAATAAACGAAAAGGGAGAAGAAAATATGAAAAAACTATTTGGCGCAGCCATTCTAGCGGCATCGGTGGCGTTCGCACCGAGTGCTTTTGCGGACACAGCTGATGGGAAATCTCTCATCGGCCAACCTTGGGAGAAAGTGGTCGAGACAGCCAAAGGTGGCGAAGTTAACTGGTTCCTTTGGGGTGGTTCTGACAACATCAATAAATATGTTTCTGAATATGTCGGCGGTATCCTGAAAAAGGATTACGACATCACGCTTAATCGCGTGGGTTTGACAGATACGGTTGAGGCCGTAAATATTGTGCTGGGCGAAAAAGAATCCGGTGTGGTTGACAAAGGTTCAGTCGACATGATTTGGATCAATGGTGAAAACTTCCGCACGATGAAACAGGGCGGTTTAGCTTACTGTGGCTATACCGATACATTGCCAAATAATAAACTCGTAAACTGGGACAACCCAGCGATTGCCAATGATTTTGGCGTTCCTGTTGAAGGATGCGAAGTGCCTTGGTCAAAAGCTCAATTCGCATTTGCTTACGATACGGCCCGGACCGAAAACCCGCCCAAGTCCATTGGTGAACTCATTGAATGGGTGAAAGCCAACCCCGGTCAATTCACTTATTCAGCGCCACCGGATTTTAACGGTTCGGTTTTTGTCCGCCACGTCTTCTATCACGCGGCTGGCGGGGTCGATAATCTGCTGGGTGATTTTGATCAAGCCAAATTTAACGAGGTTTCGGCAAAGACCTGGAAAATTCTCAACGACATGGAGCCCAATCTTTGGCGTGAGGGTAAAACCTATCCAACATCAATCAACGCTTTGGAGCAGCTTTTTGCGAACTCGGAAGTTGCACTTTACTATAATTATGAACCGGCAGGTGTAGGCCTCAACATTGAGAAAGGCACTTTCCCGCCAACAGTAAAGGGCTACGGACTGACTGACGGCACGATTGGTAATACCAATTACACCATCATTCCGTTCAATTCGCCTAACAAAGCGGCGGCATTGGTGTTGCAAAACGTTTTGTTGTCGGGAGCAGCGCAATACGAGAAGGCCAAGCCTGATGTGTGGGGTACGAAGCCTGCCATCGAGATCTCGCGGACTGCCGATGATGTCAAAGCAAAATTTGCGCAGATCAAGTCTCATCCAGCAGTTGCTCCTGCTGAAGAATTAGCCAAAAACGCTTTGCCGGAACTTCAGGCTGCGTGGATTTCGGCTATCGAAAAAGGCTGGTTGGCCAACGTCGGCCAATAGTAACGGCGCTATTTTACACCCCGCACAGCAAACTGTTGTGCGGGGTGTGATTCCCAAATTCGAGGTTTCACTCATTATGTCAGATCGATTGAAGATCGCGCTGCTTCTGGCACCTGCGCTCTCCATCATAGGTATTTTGTTTTTTGGCGGCCTGCTGATCGGCTTTATGCGAAGCTTCAATTACATGCCCGTGATCGGGCTGACTGACCCGGACCTTAGCGCTTATGCGGCTGTGTTCACGTCGAAAGAATTTTACCTTTCGTTTCTCCTGACATTTCATATTGCATTCACATCAACCGTCCTATCTTCGATCCTGGCGATAGGTGCAGCTTTGTTGCTGCGCCGAACATTCATTGGTCGTTCACTGATCAACTTCCTGTTTCAGCTAAACCTGACCGTGCCTCATCTGGTTGGTGCGATTGGCATGCTTTATCTGTTTTCCCAATCGGGGTCGTTTGCACGGCTTGGTGCGGAGTGGAACCTGATCTCCAAACCAAGCGACTTTCCGGCGATGGTTTTTGACCCTTACGCTATTGGGATAATACTGCAATATATCTGGAAGGAAGTCCCATTCATTGGCGTGATCATATTGGCGAACATGCAATCTTTGGGTGAGGATTATGAGAGCGTAGCAAGGTCTCTTGGTGCCAATAAGTGGCAGGCGTTTATTCACGTTCTAATGCCGTTGATATTTCCAGGCGTGTTATCAGCCTCCATCATCGTATTTGCCTTTACATTTGGCGCTTACGAAATTCCTGCAATTTTGGGTGCGAGCTATCCAAAAGCACTGCCAGTCCTCGCCTATCAAAAATATACTGATGTCGATCTTGCCGCACGTCCTGAAGCGATGGCGATGGCGATTGTTATCGCGCTTCTCAGTGCCCTGATGATTTACTTTTACGTGCGTTATACAAGACGCAGGATCAGGAGCTGAGCATGGTTGGAAAAGAAAGTTTTTCTGTCCGCAGCTTTCGGGTTCTTACTGGAATAGTGCTGATCACCTGGCTTATTTTGCCACTCATTCCCCTTGCAATCTGGTCTTTTGCAAAGGGGTGGTTTTTTCCTGATCTGCTGCCAAAGCGCTGGTCTATGCAGGCATGGGATTACGCCCTGTCGGATACAGCCGGTGTCATCGACAGCCTCTGGCTGACAATCGGCATTTCGCTCGCGGCAACAGCGCTTTCAATTCTCGTTGGAATTCCGGCTGGCCGGGCTTTGGGCATGTATAAATTCAAAGGTAAAGAGTTGGTGGAGCTGTTAATCCTCGCGCCTACGATTGTGCCGGGAATTGCCGTCGTACTGGGTATTCATAGTGTTTTCATTTCCATGGGACTGAACAACACCGTCAGCGGTGTCATTCTCGTTCATCTCATCCCAACACTGCCCTATATGGTTTTGGTGATGTCCGGCATATTTGCAAATTACGACCCTTCGTTTGAGGCCCAGGCACGCAGTCTGGGTGCATCACCAATCAAGACATTCTGGCATGTGACGTTGCCTGCTATAATGCCTGGCATCATCGTTGGCGGCCTGTTTGCATTCCTCGTTTCCTGGAGCCAGTACATTCTAACACTCCTGATTGGTGGAGGCCGTGTGGTGACACTCCCACTGCTTCTTTTCAACTTCGCGACGTCCGGGCGTAATGATATTACAGGCGCAATCGGCATGATCTACATTCTACCCGGCATCATCATATTGCTGTTGACCGCCAAACACCTGTCGGGCCGCAGCGGCGCGGTTGGAGGGTTTGGCCAGATATGACCCATGTTTCAATCAAAGAACTGACAAAAATATATCCAGGCTCCGCAGAACCGGCCTTGGACCAGCTTTCACTGGAAATCCCGACGGGTGAACTCACGGCCCTCCTTGGGCCTTCAGGTTGCGGTAAAACAACGACTATGAAAATGATTGCCGGCCTACTGGCGCAAACATCAGGTGACGTTCTTTTTGACGACCGGTCTGTCCTAAATGATAGGCCGGAACACCGGGGCGTGGTGATGGTTTTTCAAAACTATCTCCTGTTCCCTTATATGAGCGTGGCCGATAACGTTGGGTTTGGCCTCAAGATGCGCAAGGTTCCAAAACCTGAAATCGACCGTCGCGTCGCGGAAATACTCGAATTGGTCAAACTGCCTGATCTGGGAAGCCGTCGCCCTTCCGAATTATCGGGGGGACAACAGCAACGTGTTGCATTGGCTCGCGCTTTGATTGTGCAACCAAACGTTTTGTTGCTGGATGAACCCTTGTCGAATCTTGATGCCCACCTGAGGTTTGAAATGCGAGACCTGATACGCGGCCTCCAGCAAGAGATGGGCATTACGACTATTTTCGTCACGCACGATCAGGAAGAAGCGGTGGTCCTGGCCGATAAGGTCGCCCTGATCCTCGATGGACGGTTAAAGCAGTACGAGAATGCGGATGTCTTTTATAAACGTCCGATTGATGAAGCAACGGCGCGATTTTTTGGAGGCCAGAATTTCGTATCCGGCAAATCAAACGGTTTGGTTTTTGAAAGTGCTTTGGGTAAGCTTGCCTTACCGGAGGGTGCGATATCCGGCTCTGGAAAACTGACGTTCCGCCCTGAAAATATTCGTATCAATGCAACCAAGACTGATGAGAATACGCTTAAGGCGGTGGTGAACGAAAGAATATTTCTGGGCACGCAAACCCGCCTCAGATTAGTGGTCGGCGACGAAAAACTGGATGCCATCGCAAACCCCAATGAAGTCGAAAACATCTCAACGGGCGATTCAGTGAACATCAGTCTGCCGGCGTCTTCGCTGTGGGTGTTGCCAAAATGAGGAGAGCAAAATGAAGTTCAGTGTGCATGCAGGTCTTTGGATGGCTCAATGGACCGATGAAATCACGCCGATTTTAAAAACAGTAGCTGATCTTGGATACGACGGCGTGGAAGTCTCACTGCTTGGAATGAGCGATGAGAAGGCCGAGGCTTTGGGCAAGGCCGTTCGCGATCACGGATTGGAAGCAACGTGCTCGGACGGCCTCTCTGTTGAAAAAGACATTACCTCAAAGGACGCGGACGTTCGGGCGGCTGGCTTGGAATACCTACGATGGGCTGTGAGCACGACAGCCAAAATTGGATCTCGCGGTTTGGCCGGTGTCGTCTATGCCCCATGGGGAGTCTATGATCCCGCAAACAAACCCGCGCGCGCTCAGCGCTCAGCCGAGGCGTTTGCTGCATTGCACGATGATCTGGAACGTCATGATGTCACGCTTGGTATTGAGGCCATCAATCGTTTCGAAACTGATTTGGTCAACACCGCTGCTGAGGCAACAGCGATGGCTAAAGCCTCCGGTTCCTCTCGTGTTGGTGCCCTGCTTGATACTTTCCACCTCAATATTGAGGAAAAAGACATCACCACGGCAATCGTCGATACGGGCGACAAGTTGGTGCACTTCCACGTATCGGACAATGACCGTGGGGTTCCCGGTTCCGGCCATGTGCCATGGGGTGAGGTTAAATCCGCCCTGGATCAGGTGGGATACGACGGCTGGATTGTTGCCGAGATGTTTGTGATTGCGGGCAACCCTGCAAGCGCTGATCTTAATATCTGGCGCAATATTGAACCGGAAGCGACAGATGCTGCCCGGCGTGCACTTTCCTTCATGAAGAGCACATTTGCATGAATTCATTCCTGCCCATTCTTGTTGAACGGTTCGAAGGGTTGGAAGCCGAACTCAACGCCCTTGATGCGGCAACCGGCGATGGCGACCACGGCATCACCATGGTAAAAGGTCTGCGCGCCACAATCGGTGCGGAAAATCCTGTGAAAGCATTCCGCAAAGCGTCTGGCGGTGCTTCGGGTTCTCTGTTTTCGATTGTGATTGGTGCCCTGGAGGCTGTTTCCAACAAGGGTGCTTCACTTGATGAAGAATTAGCGCAGGCAGCAGATCGTATCGGCCAGATGGGGCAGGCAAAAGCCGGAGATAAAACCATGCTTGATGCGCTCATTCCTGCGTCAAATGCGGGTCCCAACGCCGATCACGTTGCAAAGGCTGCAAGACAAGGCTGGCTGGCAACCAAAGAAATGGCGGCTAGAAGAGGGCGGGCAAAATATGTCGAAGGGGCAGGCATTGGCCATTTGGATGCGGGTGCCCGTTCGGTAACAGAGATCCTTGACGCCTTTGCGCAATGGCAGAAAGACCGGCGATGAAAAAACTTTTTAACAGCAAGGAAACAATGGCTGACGATATGATCGACGGGTTCGTTGCGGCCTATCCTGATATTGTCACACGGGGAAAGAACCCTCGCATTGTGCGGCGTACCAGACTGAAAACCAAAGAGGGTAAAGTCGCTCTCTTGATTGGCAATGGCTGCGGGCACGAGCCAATTGCCATGGGATTTGTTGGTGAAGGCCTGCTGGACGCGAACGTGGTTGGCGATGTGTTTGCTGCGCCGTCTCAGGATTTGATCCTTGAGGGGATAGAAGAAGTGACCGGTGAGGCGGGCGCCGTCTTACTCATATCCCGTCACGAGGGCGATGTAATCAACGGTAATGCGGCTGCAATGATGGCCCAGGATGATGGTTTGAACGTCAAACCCTTGCTGATGTACGACGATATTTCATCTGCTCCCAAAGGGCAGGAGGATGAACGGCGTGGTGCGGCTGGTACAATGTTCATCTATAAGGTTCTGGGTGCCGCAGCTGAAACCGGCATGAGCCTAGATGAGCTCTACGCATTGGGCGAAGATGTCCGTTCAAGAACACGCACATTGGGAGCAGCAGTTACGCCAGGTGTTTCGCCGCTCACAGGCGAATCAATGTTTACCCTACCTGACGATGAAGTCTTTATTGGCATGGGCGTCCATGGTGAACCGGGTGTCGGGCGTCGAAAAATTGGACCTGTAAATGAACTGGTTTCATTCATGATGGACGAACTTCTAGCCGACCGCGAAATCGCGACGGGAACACCGACGCTGGTTCTTGTAAACGGTTCCGGCGGGACAACCCAGATGGAGTTGCTGACAATCTATCGTGAAGTTGCCGCAATATTGGATTCCAAAGGCATCCCTCACCTGTCACCCATGGTTGGATCATTTTCAACGACGCAGGAAACGGGTGCCTTTTCGATCTCACTGTTTACGCCCACGCAAGAAATGTTGGCCTTTTGGCAGGCTGATCAAAGAACACCAAACTTTCCCAATATCTATGGAGGGAAGGGAAGCTAGTTATGTCACGCGATATTCATGGCGTTGCTGTTGATGCGGGAAGCGGGCTGGAGGCAGCGATCCGTGAACTCAGGGGCGTTAAGGCGCAACCCGACGATCTTCTTGTGTTCAAACGCTGTGTATTGAGCGAACTGGGGGGAAGCGCATCCACTGTTCTTGTAGACGCCAATTGCGGACCGGACTTGCTCACCGACTATCCCGTCGGCTGCTCACCAATGGTCGCTTACGAAGCGGATGTTTACCATATTTCCGATGACGACCGGATGACGGTTCTGCCCGACAATATCGCAATTGCCGACTACCCGAAAATGGGCGTGAAGCAATTGAAGTTCTTTATGTATTACGCACCCGATGACACGTCGGGTATCAACCAAAAGAAACTTGATCAGATTGAAGGGATTGGGGCTGAATGTGCCGAACACGGGTTAACCTTTCTGCTGGAACCGCTCGTGTACCACCCAAGCCTAAAACCGGGAACACTGGAATACGCCCGTGCGAAACCGGATATGGTGCGCCGGGCAACGCAGGCCTTTGCGGACAGGCGTTTAAACGCCGGTATCCTGAAAGTGGAGGTCCCGTTCGACCTTGGTTTCGTGGAGGGGTTTGGCGAAGCGGAAATGTCCCGCTCCGATGCAATCAAGGCCCTGCAAGAGGCTGCCGCCCCCGCGTATGGTCTTGGATTTGTTTATCTTAGTGCCGGTGTTTCATTTGAATGGTTTCTCGCATCTTTGAAGCTTGCCGTTGAAGCTGAGGTGGCTTTTTCCGGTTTTATGTGCGGGCGGGCCATCTGGTCGGATGCCGTCGAAATATTTGGAACCCAAGGAGAAGAACCTCTTCGCGCATGGCTTAGGGATACAGGCCGAAAACGCCTCGACTTGTTAATTGATGCGGTAAGCTAGGAAACGTCATGACAATGTTGAAAGACAAAATTGCAATCGTTACAGGCGGCTCTAGCGGCAATGGCAGGTCAATTGCCATCAAATTCGTTGAACAAGGTGCAAAAGTTATCGTCGCGGACCTCCAACCTGAGGCCCGCGAAGGTGGTAAACCAACGGCTGATATGATCAACGAAACCAATCCGGGTTCTGCAAAATTCATCAAATGCAATGTCAGCAAAACAGCTGACCTTGAAACGATTGTTGGTGAAGCAGAGGCCTGGGGCGGGCTCGATATTATGGTAAACAATGCGGGCATCCTGAAAAAGCAACCCATTCTTGAAGTCACAGAAGACATCTATCAGCAAATGATGGATGTGAACGTCAAAAGTGTTCTGTTTGGCTCTCAAATTGCAGCGCGCGCCATGGTGAAACGCGAAAGCGGTGTGATCATCAACATGTGTTCGATCGCAGGTATGCGTGGCACCGGCGGCTTTTGTCACTATAACCTTTCCAAAGGCGCGGTACGTTTACTGACCTATTCGCTTGCAGATGAACTCGGACCAATGGGTATTCGCGTCAACAACGTGAATCCGGGCATTATGCGTACTCAGATGAATGTCGAGGATGACCCGGTGATCGGTACGGAAACCGGGGAGGGGTATTTGGATATGATCCCGGCCCGCAGGTGGGGTGAACCTGATGAGGTTGCAGATGCTTGTATTTATCTCGCCTCGGACCTGGCAAAATACGTCATGGGAACATCACTGATTGTGGATGGTGGATATCTTCGGATTTAAGGATTGTTGTGGTGAGGCAAGGAAAACAAAAGTTGAAAATCGGACTGATACGGGCATCGTTGCCGAGTTATTTTCCGGAAATGCATGATGTTTGGAATCGTGCCGAGGCTGCGTTGAACGGATTGTGCGAACAATTAGACGCAAGCCTTTTTGTTGCGCCTGATATCCCAATGGATGCAAGGGAAACCGAAGTTGCACTCGATAACTGTCAGGCCGAAGGCGTTGATTTCATTCTTCTGCTTCATGGTGGATTTACAATGGGTGATGTGGCCCGAACCATTGCCGCTGCACCAGTCAGGGCCGGTTTTTGGTCAGTGCCCGAACCTATCAGAACCGGTGACGTACAGTTAAACAATTTCGTATCGCTCAATATGTCCATGTCGATTGCAAGGCAGGTCCGTGATCTCAAGTCCTCCCCGGTTCAATGGTATCATGGAGCGCCCGAAAACGCGGAATTTCTGGAGCGACTGGGAAATACTATTCGTGCTTTGCAAGCTGCAAAGGATTTGAATGGTGCTCGTATTGGTGTTGTCGGTGGTCTGGCAATGACCTTCTACAACATGGAGGTTTCTACCAACGAGTTGCGTTCGAGACTTGGTGTCGAAGTTGCAAACCACGACATGCATGAACTGACCGGACGCATGGGTTCGGTCGACGAAGGCAGGGTTAACAACGAGCTAGAGTTGATTAAAGTTGCCGCCGAAGTTGTCGGTATTAGCGACGAACAAATGACCCTGACAACCCGTTGCGCCTTGGCCTTGAAGGACATGGCAAATGATGGAGATTACGCAGCATTAGCTGTTAGTGACTGGCCCGCACTGCAGGATGATCCGGGAATGCACCCCGGCGCTGCATTCACCTGGCTCGAAGAAAAAGAACTCTTACCCGTCGCATCGGAGGGTGACGTTCTTGGCGCACTAACGCAGCTTGTCGCAAAGTCCCTTACGGGGAAGGTTGGCTACCTGCTGGATATGACGGAGCCGGACCTTGATGCCGAACAACTGCTCATGTGGCACGGCGGTGGCGGGCCGCTTTATCTGGCAGATGATGCAGGCGCCAAATGGATCAACCACCCCATGATTGGTCGCGGTACAGAGGCGGGGCCAGTTTTTGGTGCCATCAGCGACCTTGTTTTCAGGGATGGCCCAGTGAGTGTCTTTCGGGCTGCGCGGAATGCGTCCGCTTTCATTTCAATGACGGCGAAGGTTTCCGGGCGCGACCCATCGGGCTTTACCGGTTGTCGGGGTTGGCTTGAAGATTTCGAAATTTTCAACGAGAGCGCCAGCCTTGAGGATGTCGTTTCAACGGTCATGGCTCATGGGTTGGAGCATCACTTCGTTCTTGTTCCGGGGGACATTTCAGCGCCACTTACCGAATTTGCGGCCTGGACCGGTATGGAACTTCTGGAACGAAGACCAATGCGGAACCATCTGGACGCCCGTGACTTTACTTAGCCGCAACCGCCAGCTTGTTGTAAAAATCCAGAAAAATTTCATCCCGCTGCACGTCATGGGCTTCGCGCATCGCGTGGCGTGAATCATCATGTTTCCAATAAAGTTGGTCATCTAAGATTGGCGACTGGGTGATATGGGTGGGAACCCAATCAGGATTGATGAGCCAGGCAATATTAATGATATCCCAAATTACCCATGTGCGACGGTCAGTGTTCTCAAGAGCGAACATCTTGTGCAAAGGGTTGTTGGTATAGAGGTGCCAAAGGTAATCACCAATCGCGCCCCTGCCTTTGACAAATTTTTCCATCTCCGGCTTCGAAATCTTCAGCTGTGCTCCAACATGGTAGCCCGGTAAATAGATATGTGGCACGCCGCTATTAAAGATAATGCGCGACGCGTGAAGGTCTTGGACGAGATTAAGTGAGGGGCGGTTACAATGGGGTGCATTTGACGGATATGCTGACGTCCAGATGACCACGACATTCTCCGTAATCTCCGGCGCAAGCAAAAGCGCAGAAGCGATATTTGTCACGCATCCCATGGCGGCAATGTAAAGCGGATCAGAACCAGATTTCGCAAGGTCAATTATGGTGCTGACAGAGTCAGAATTGACCGGCTCATCCGCAGCCTCCATATAACGGTCCGCACCGCGAAAAACTTTGCCTTTTGACTCCATCCCAAGTTTTTCATAGATCGTCAAAATCTCCTGATAACTCAGCTCCATTCCTTCCGCAGGACCAACGAACTCAAGGTCAGCGGCTCTTCTTCCCTGGGCGTGTAAACGGTTGATCCACCCTTGAAAGCCACCCACCAGATGTTCCTGATGTTTATCGCCACTTTCAATTGCCCGTTCCGCGGCAATCAACTGCGGTTGGTGATGCGCAAAGGAAAACGGTTCCGCGGTGACCGCCTCAACAGTCATCTTTTCCGGTGAAAGCAGCGCCCACGCAAGCGCATATTGGTCGTCAATTTCATTTGCTGTATCAGTATCGATGAGCAATCGTACAGCACCATCTGGTAATGCAAGACGCTGTTTCATCAGATCGGGTGGCAACTGGCGAAAGCTCATAATAATTGTCCCTTAAACATGACGCGGACTACGTGTTTGTTGTGATAGGTTGAAGCTGACCGTACCGTTGCGGATCACCTCTTCATAAAAAACGGTTTTTCCCCGGTCGTCGAAAGCTGAACAGGCCTGCTTCAACAGCGGTGTTCCGAGGTCGACACCGAATATTTTTGCGGCATCAGCATCTGCGGCAATCGGGCTGATGTCTTCGCATGCCGATGACCAGTCCAATTTGAACCTGCCCGCCAAAATTCGCAGTATTGACTGCTCCGGACCAGTCTCAGGAAAATCCTCAGGCTTTGCATTATGCAGTAAACTGGAAGGTGCATAGGAGTAGACAAGCATGGTGGGTTCGTCATCAACGAGCCTCAAACGGCTGACGCGCGTAATATTCCGGCTCAGCACATCAACTGGCAACATGCTTGTCTCTTCAGCACCCTCGGGGAACTGGTCAATGGACAAGAGACGGGATGTTGGATCACGTCCGGCCCGTAACATTGCGTCCGTAAAAGAGGTCAGACACGTGTCTGAAACAGGCGATAATGTTAAAACTCGATATCCGCTACCCTGTCGGCTTTCGATATATCCGTCTCTAACTAGCATATCCAAAGTGCGCCTAATCGTGACGCGGCTGATTTCAAAATGGGCGGCTAACTCGCTTTCCGTAGGCATCCGCCCGCCGATCGGATAACGCCCCGCTTTCAAACGCCCAAGAATTGTGCGGTAAGCCTGTTCGTATTTGTGGGCTGCATCGGCTTGTACCATTGTTAAATGCCCGCCTCTTTCAACTCGGAATCACGCAAGACACGGCGGTTTATTTTCGCAGAAGATGTCATTTCAAAACTGGAGACAAATTCGATTTCACGGGGTGCTTTATATGCAGAGAGCCTTTCACGAACATGATGTTGGAGTTCAGCCGTAAGGGCCTTATTTTCTTGTTGCTCCTCTCGCGTTTTCACAAACGCTTTTACAATTGAACCACGCTCATCATCCGGCTTCCCGATCACGGCCACCTCAGCAACGGCTGGGTGAGCCAAAAGGCATTCTTCAATTTCGGCAGGGCCAATCCGAAATCCGGATGATTTTATCAGATCATCTGACCGTCCTTTATACCAAAAATAGCCATCTTCATCGCGGACAGCCAGATCATTGGTTCGTAAATACGGACCAAGAAACATCTCCTGTTCTTTGTCAGGATTGTTGAGATAGCCCAGGAAGCGTGTTGGAGAGGATGCACGAGTGACAATTTCTCCAGCTTCACCATCAGCAACACCATCGCCGTTTTCGTCGACCAGCAGTACATCATGACCCGGATAGGCTCGCCCCATTGATCCCGGACGACGTTCAAACAACGCTGCGCAATTGCCAATAAGATGGTTCACCTCGGTCAATCCGTAAAATTCGTTGCAAACTACACCAAGTTTTTGCTCAGCCCAGTTTAAGGTATCGGCAGCCAGGGCTTCTCCACCGGTGCAGATAATCCGAAGAGCCAGGTCATATTCACCACGGGGATCGGTTGTTTGAGCTAACCTCTTGATTGCGGTCGGCGCCAAGAATGTATGAGTAACTTTGTGGCGCGCCATAAAACTGTAAGCCCAGTCGGCATTAAAACGGTCAATCGAGGTTGCGATGGGACGTCCGGCCATCCATGCGGGAAACAACATGTCCAAAAGCCCACCCACCCATGCCCAATCGGAAGGTGACCAGTAAACAGCGTCTTCATCATTCATCGACATGTTGAAAAACAGATTTATCGACGGTGTATAGGCTGCAAGAATGCGGTGACCATGAAGGATGCCCTTCGGCTGGCCGGTTGACCCGGACGTATACATCAACAGGGCCGGATCATCGGGCCCGCCATAGGCGGGAGAAAAACCCGT
Source organism: uncultured Rhizobiaceae bacterium (assembly GCA_951813045.1). Lineage (GTDB taxonomy): Bacteria > Pseudomonadota > Alphaproteobacteria > Rhizobiales > Rhizobiaceae > Pseudahrensia. The sequence goes on along the minus strand of CATOTF010000002.1, from coordinate 2,326,623 downwards.
CGTATCGGTTTTGAAGGCTGCAGCAAGATCCAACTCATCTTCTTCCGGGTCGCGCAACAACACATGTTCAAGATGTGGAAAGAGGCTTGACGCCTGCGGCCGCAATGTGGCCCACGCATCATTTGATGTAATCAATATTCGTAACTTGCAGTCGTTCATGGCATGGGAAAGGGAACCGGGACCATAAAGTTGGGAAAGCGTCACTGCGACGCCACCAAGTTTGCAGATCGCCATATGCCCAACGGCGGTATCTGGATGTTGGCCGGTATGCAGCCCAATCAGGTCCCCGGCCATAAAGCCAAGCTTGTGTAAATAGCTTGCTAATGACGAGGCTTTGTCATCCACTTCTGCAAAGGTCTGCGTTTCAATTTCGCCGTCTTCTGTTTCAAAAATAATCGCAGTCCGATCTCGAGAATTATCGTTCAGATACTGGCCAATTGTCATGTGGAAGATGTTGACGTCGTCACGCCATTCAATTGAAACGTCGTCATCTTCGACCGAAAGATTTAAAGCGCAAAGTTCTGTAGATGTAAGGTTTTTGAGAAACTCCATTATGTAATGCCACCTTCCAGCGGTGTTAGAATCATCTGGGGAATAGCACCTGCTGGTGCCGTTAAACGCCCTTTCGTTTGAGGTGATTTAAAGCCTTCAAGACGAACCACGACATCATTGTCTGCGCCGTCAAATCGGGCCATGGCAAAGTGACCATCGGTACCGTCAGTCTGTCTGACGACAGTGGCTGTTCCAGACAGGGTTGCCCAATCCCCGTCGCAGCAACCGCATTTGCAGACTCGTTGCGGTGCAAAACTCTTGCTTCCACATGCATCACAAACTCTGGCGATAGCCTCGCCCTTCATCAGCCCGTCGACCCACGGCTGCATCCACCCCGGTGACAATGTATAATCAAGCGACAGTTGATGTTTCATCATGCAGCATCCGGTTGCGCCAGCAACGTCACCGCCGCGTTGGTGCATATGCCACCATGTGTGTCAGCCAATGCATGTGAAGGCGGCGCGGACGGTTGAAGGGGTGACGTGTTTTGCCCTTCCAGAAACAGAGCGCAATTTACAGTCTGCGCAACGCCAGTGGCACCCACCGGCGCGCCCTGACCCATCAGTCCGCCGGACAGATTTATCGGAAGGCCACCCGAAGGTGCAAACCGACCGTCGGCGGTTTCCCGGCCAATATCTTTGGATAATCCCAATGCGCAAAGAGCCTGCGATTGCGCTCCTGCGTAAGCGTCATAGACCTCCGCTAAACCGATATCTTCGGGAGCAAGGCCAGCCATCGCACAGGCCTTTTTCACCGCCTTAGTTTTAGCGCTAAAGCTCCCCTGATCTTGACGGGCACCCAAATGCGGGTTGTCATTTGCTGCGCCTATTCCAACAATATGCGGGGTAGTTTTTCGAGCAGACGGCACTACATTTTGCGCTGATAGAATAATTGCGGCGGCCCCATCGCTCAGCGGTGAACAGTGTAATCGCCTATAAGGTGATGCAATCATCGGAGACTGTTCGATTTCTGAACGGGTGTGCTTGCGGCCCAGATGAGCATGAGGATTATCAAGCGCGTTCTGTCGGTTTTGGATTGTGATCAGGTCAAGATGATCACTGGTGAGCCTGTTGTCTTGCATGAAGGCCTGGACTGAAAGCGCATAAAGAATTGAGGACGTCGCCCCTGTCATACCGTCAGTCCAGGCATCGAACGAATATCCGTATAGCGTTCTGATTGTATCGCCCGATAATTGGGAAGCCGATGGGTCCACACCAATAACTGCTACATGCTTAGCCTGACGGCACAGGATCGCCTGAACACCGGCGTGTACCGCAGCCTGCCCGGATGCTCCACCACCCTCGCAGCGCATTGTTGCGGTGTTAAACAACCCCAGATCATTAGCGAGAATAGACGCCGGGTTCAGTTGTAGTGTGAAGAAATCGCTTTCTGAGGCGACAACCAGAAGGTCGATATCGTTGCGCTCTAACGTGCTTTTTCCAAGAGCCATTTCGAACGCATCGAAAGCCCAATCGCGAAAAGACGACCCATCTTTGCGGCGATTAAACTTCGTCATAGCTGCGCCAGTGATGGCAACCAACCGCAAACCCTCTCGGATGTTCTTCATTTAGATGACGTCATATTGACTTAACTTAATTGTATTTACAAGTTGAGCGCTCTGCCATACTGATTTGACGAAAGATTGCCAGGATGGGTGTCTTTTGCGGAGCGCATTTGGTTACAAATGGACATGTTAGCTTCTACTAAGAAGACAGTTCTTGCAGCGGCTTCATTATCGTTTTGCGCTGGAAGCCTATATGGATGGAGCGCGCTTATTCCAGCGCTTTCACGTTCTTTTGGTACATCAACTGAACAGGCGGGGATGGTCTTTTCCCTATCCATTCTCGCATTTACCGTCGCCGTTTATCTGACCCCAAGAATGGGGAGATTTACGCAAAATCTACAAAGCGGAGCCGTTTTCGGGGTGCTTGCAGCCGTGGCTTTGTCTGTTGCAGCAATCTCCTCAAGCTTCATTATGTTTGTCGCTGCATTCAGCGCGGGCTTCGGATTTTGCAGCGGAGCAATTTACATAATCGTTTTGAACAGTGCCAGCCAATCCGGCAGGTCGCGCATGATGACCGCGTTTATGGTCGCCACGTTCGGGTTAGGCGCAGCAATATTGGGCCCATTGGTCCGTTTTTTGAGTGCGGGTGACACGGGATTGAAAGCGCTGATTGTCATCGCGGCCTGCTTTGTAATTTCGGCTACCTTCACTTTTGTTTCGACGCGCGGATTTGCTATCCAGACGGTTCAAACAATTTCACCGTCCTCGGTAAAGTCGAGTTCTCCCAACAGAAACGAACTCATTGTTCTCTTGTGGCTGGTGTTTTGTCTGGGCTCAGCCGCCGGGTTGATGACACTGGGACTTGCGGTGAGCATCATCGAATATCGTGGCGCATCGGTGTGGTCATCCGGGATCACCCTGTCAGCTGTGGCAATCGGGAATACCGTGGGCCGTTTAAGCGTCGGGATTGTCGATGAAAAGATCAAATCGTCGATAATTGTGGCCGTTGCCATGTTGATTATCGGCACGGGTATATTGGTATGTGGACTAACGTCATCCATCCCGATGACAGCTGCAGGTCTAACAGTAATTGCAGCTGGTTATGGAATGGTGGCATCGGGTGTTCCTGCATTAACCCAGTCGATCTTTGAATCGAATCAGTTTCGCCACACATATTCAATCGTATTTTCAGCTTGGGGTGTTGCCGGCCTGTCGGCACCATGGATCGCCGGGAGATTATTTGATACCTGGAACGATTATTCACTCGCCTTTGCGGTGGCATTTGGCGTGACAATAATGGCATTCCTGTTCGCACTATTCCTGCATTTCAGGTGCGAGCGGCGCGCGTAATTATCGCCGGATTTCATGGCCTCGACCGTAAAGTTAAATTTTTCACCTATGTCATACGCTTGCGAAATGTCACGTTTTGGTGAACAATATTTTGCAGGAGTAGAAAATTTCTGCAGGTGGATTGATCATGCAATTTAGAATGCTTTTCGAAAATCGCGATTTTGAAAAAGAAACGATTGAAAAAGTTAATCGCAAGGCAAAGATATTGTCCGCCGAGATAAAAGACCAACCTGCCAAACGAAATTCCAATCTTCGGTTTTCGAGATGTAAGGAATACTTGATATCTTTCGGATTGCCCGCATCCTGCAAACGGCTAATGAGAAAAGAGCGCTCATTATAAAGACGCCACAAGTTCGCACCGTTGATGGCCCACAATGTGAACCTGTCAATTTGTCGTTGTGATTATTCAGATATGCACTTTAGGCATATACATAGGGCCTCAAACACAGACCAATGTCTGGCTTATCGATGATATGAGTGACTCCAAGAAGCTCGCCATGAATTTATTCGAAAGGGCAAGTTGGTTTTGGAACGCAGACTGGCACTGCCATTTCGCTCTTGACGTTGGCCTCATCTGCGACTCGCGAGTCGAAATGACGGGGTGGCACATTCAACAGTGTCTGAAGTTAGGTCCCATCTGAAGCTAATTGCAATGACTGAGGCATTTCCATGTCAGTTCGGGTTTAATATGTGGCCGATACTTAACGTTGAGACACGCAAGCATCGCGCAGCTGTTTGAGTTTCGGGAAAATAGATATTGGAATTCGTTTGGAAGCTTGGACTTGTCCCGTATTAATTCCGCATCCTGTTCTCGTTTAACTCGTTTTTCGTTCAAATTTGATGGGCGACATTCCTCCTATTGCTGAGTGTCTTCTGCGGCTGTTGTAAAAGCCGTTGATGTATTGGAACAGGGCGTCGGTTGCTTGCTGTCGTGTTTGCCATGTGCCGCGCCAGATGAGTTCGGCTTTGAGTGTTTTGAAGAACGTCTCGACCACGGCGTTGTCCCAGCAATTGCCTTTTCGGCTCATGGACACTTTAAACTTCAGTTCACGCATTCGTTTTTGATAATCATGAGAGCAGTATTGACTGCCACGGTCCGTATGATGAATGCAGCCCGGCGGTGGGTTTCGAAGGGCCAAAGCCCGGTTGAGAGCCTGCAATGCCAAGTCTTTCTTCAACCGGTTGCTGACAGCCCAACCCACCACACGGCGTGAATGTAGATCGATCATCACTGCCAGATACAGCCAGCCCTCACGGGTCCAGATGTAGCTGATGTCACCTGCCCATTTCTGGTTGGGTTTATCCGCTTGGAAGTTCCGCCCCAGCAAGTTAGGCGCAATGTTGAAGCGGTGATTGCTATCGGTCGTAGCTTTGTATTTGCGTGTTCTGACCACTCGAATGCCGTTGTCGCGCATCAGGCGGCCAACACGGCGGTGACCAATAGCAAGGCCGGCTTCCTTCAACTCCTGCGTCATTCTCGGGCGACCATAACTGCCAAGGCTCAAGTGATGCTGTTCACGGATGTGCGCCAGAACCACCATGTCATCGCGCTGCCGTTGACTAACAGGGCGGTTGTGCCAGGCACGATAACCACGCGATGTAACATTCAGAATATGGCAAAGCCGATCCACCGGAACGTGTTTCCTGTGTTCTTCGACAAACGCAAATCTCACTTGCTTTGACCCGCGAAGAACACTGTTGCCTTCTTTAATATCTCCCTCTCCTCCGTGAGGAGACGAACCTCTCTGCGAAGCCGCTCATTCTCTTTGGCCAGATCAATATCAACCGATGGTGGAAGGTCATCAGGCCGGGATTGTTGTATCCATTTCGATAACGTCGAAAAGCCGACCCCCAAATCTGATGCCACTTGTTTCCGGGTAAGTCCGCTGGTCAGCGCAATACGCACCGCTTCACGCTTGAATTCGTCTGTGTGGCCTCGTGCCATAATAGTTCTCCTTGATGGGATTAATCCAATTCAAGGACACGGAACTAAACCGTGACAAGTCCAGAATACCCCACCGCCAAAACGGGAAGCCAATGTGATGGAAGTTGCTGCGGTTTTTGCAATGATCAGCGCGAACAAAAGGGACAGGGTGTATTGGTTCTTTAGCGCCAAATCGGTAGCCTCGTATCCAACACCAAGGGCTTCGGGGAAAAATACGCCGATGGCTCCGATCATCAGCCCACCGACGGCGGGACGCGCCCAAAGTGGCATGACGATTGACCGCGCGATGTAATCGGTACTGACGACGCCAAATTGGAAGATGATCGCGACGATGCCACAGATAAGACCCAGAATCGCAAATGCGGGGAACTCAAGATAAGAGGTGATTTGATAGGCGGGTATAGAGAATGCCGCGGCATCTCCAAACCAGAGCCGGGTTGCGATTGTGCCCATGACGGACGACAGGACAATCGGGATAAACGAGCGTTTGGAATAATGCCCCAACACAACCTCATGGGCGAAAAGAACGCCGGCGATGGGGGCATTGAAGGACGCCGAGACGGCGCTTGCCACACCGCAGGCGAGCAATGTTCTGCGGCCCCAGTCCGGAAGGCTGAACAGGTGGGCCACCGATGTGGAGATTGTTGCTCCCAAGTGAACCATGGGGCCTTCACGACCCGCACTTGCGCCGAACCCCAGCGACAAGGCACTGATGACGGCTGAGCCCAGGCCCGGTTTCATTTCGATATTGCGACCGCCGTAGGCCTTCGCCTCCATCACATCCGCAACCCCGCTTGTTCGGCGTGATTTCATGAACCGCTCGAGCAGCCACCCGATCAACAGGCCGCCGAACGCCGGGGTTAGCAATATCCACAACCAGTGGATTTCGCGCGCTGATGTCGCCATTGTTTCCGTGCGAACCCCCAACCACAGGAATTGGGTCCAGAGTATCAGTTCGCGAAATATGATGGCGGCAATTGAGACGCAAAGACCAATGACAGCGCTGATGAGCCAGATCTGCGGCTCACGCGAGGACGTGAAGGATTGCAAATTGGGCTTAACCCAACCAACCACAATTGATGGAAGGCGTCGGAGGATCTCCGGCATTACATCATTCCCCGGTTAATTCACTCGCCCCGAACATCATATCCCTATTTCCGGCGGATTTCGATGCGTCTGCCAACGTTTTCAGATCGTGGTAAATTTGCGTGCATTCTGGCGAGTTCGTTGATTTTCATCTGAACATCGTTCGGGAAAGGCGCGACCTTTGGCCCGCTCATATCGATGTGCAGCGACATGGTCTCGCAGGTCGCGGAAAGCCAGCCATCCTCGTGCCATAATTCCGCATAGGCGTGGACGCGTTTTTCATCGTGGTCGATCAATTGCATTGTGACGCGGATGCGGTCGCCGAGGTGGATTTCGCGCACGTATTTCACGTGGGCTTCGGCGGTATAAAAACTCATGCCCCGCGTTTTTATGTATTCTGGGCCCAATCCAAACGCCTCGAAAAACCCGTCACAACCACGGTCAAACAACACGTTGTAAAATGCCATGTTCAGGTGGCCGTTATAATCAATCCAGTCTTTTTCCAGTTCCATGAGGCTGGACGTATAGGGGCCTGGCTTTTGTTGCATTTTCGGCTATTTCCCGTGCTGGACCAAGTGGGGGTTTCTGCTAGGTTGGTATTGGGAATGGGAATGCGACACAAGAGCGTTCTGCAAAAAATGGATGTGAAATAATGGCGCTTACTGATCTGCAATCGATCGACCGGAATGAAGATGGAATTTCGACCGTTGTCGGTATCCTGAAACAGCGGTTTGGAGAACAACTTCAAACCAATCAGAGCCTTCGCGAACAACATTGCCATACAATGACGTATATTCCCTCTCAATTGCCTGATGCGGTAGTCTTTCCGCAGGCGACAGAAGAGGTTCAGGAGATCGTTCGTATATGTGCTGAACACAAGGTTCCGGTCATTCCGTTCGGGACTGGAACGTCGCTGGAAGGCGGGGTGAACGCGCCTTCTGGTGGCATTTGTATCGACCTGATGCGGATGAACGCCATTATTTCCGTCAATGCAGAAGATTTGGATGTAACCTTGCAACCGGGGGTAACTCGCGAAGATTTGAACATGCATCTGCGGGATCAGGGCCTGTTTTTCCCGATTGACCCGGGTGCGAATGCCAGCCTTGGGGGCATGGCGTCGACAAGGGCTTCCGGCACCAATGCCGTGCGTTACGGCACGATGCGGGACAATGTGGTCAATCTGACTGTCGTTATGCCCGATGGAAACGTCGTCAAAACGGCCGGGCGAGCACGAAAATCATCGGCAGGCTACGATCTCACCAGATTATTTGTTGGATCGGAAGGAACGCTGGGCATTATTACCGAGCTGACACTGCGTCTTTATGGTATTCCCGATAAAATATCGGCTGGCGTATGTCAGTTTCCAAGTGTTGAAGATGCCTGCAACACGACCATATTGGCAATGCAATCTGGCCTACCGCTCGCGCGGGTTGAACTGATGGATACGCTCATGACGAAAATCATGAACGAATACTCCGGTCTTTCCAACATCGAGAGCACCACATTAATGCTGGAGTTTCATGGTACGGATAAGGGTGTCGAAGAGCAAACGGAGATGTTTAACGATATTGCCGGTGAGTTTGGCGGATCAGAAATCCAGTGGGTATCGACGGTGGAAGATCGCAATAAAATGTGGAAAGCACGTCATAATGCTTATCACAGCATGCTGGCGTACCGTCCGGGCAGTCAGGGCATCGCGACAGATGCCTGCGTACCGATTTCCAAACTGGCGGAATGCCTGTCGCAGACATTGAAAGACGTTGAGGAACTCGATTTGATTGCCCCTGTTGTCGGCCATGTGGGGGACGGCAATTTTCACGTATCACCATTGGTGATGATGGATGATGCCGATGAAGTGGCGCGCGCGGAAGATATGATTGAACGTTTGAACATGCGCACCATTGCCATGGGAGGAACCTGCACCGGCGAGCACGGTATCGGACAAGGCAAACGACGGTTTTTGAAACTTGAGCACGGAACCGGTGTTGATGTGATGGTTGCCTTAAAAAGGTCAATTGATCCCGACAATATAATGAATCCGGGGAAAGTCGTGCAAATTGACTAAACCGGTTGTATGTATTGACTGACAGAACGTTTTTACCATGTATGAAACGTGAGATGTGTTGAAGAATAAGCAGGTGTTTACGGGGCGAAATATATGAGGCTATTTGCTTTTTTTGGAAGCTTGCTTGTCATCGCGCTTATCGCTGCGTTGGTCGCCCCTCCTTACATCGACTGGAATCAATTTAAAAACCGGTTTGAGATTGAAGCGGGTCGCGTGTTAGGCCTGCCTGTCGAAGTGCTGGGGCAAACCTCGGCGCGATTGTTACCGTTGCCGTCGGTGACGTTTACGGATGTGCGCATTAGCGGTGAGTCTGAGACTGAACATTTGCTTGTTGCGGAAAGCTTCAAATTGGAACTGGAGCTTGCCCCGCTGTTAAAAGGCGATGTTGTCATCGTTGATATGCAGCTGGTTTCCCCAAGTCTTGAACTCAAGCTCGATCCGACGGGCCGACTGGAATTTCCCGAGATGGAAGAGTCGCGCGCCAGAATTGAGGCGTCTGAAATATCGGTTGAAAACATTACGGTCACCAACGGGCGAGTTAGACTGGTGGACCAAAGCTCCGACAAAGACCTGATTGTAACTGATATTGTTGCGAATATGTCTGCGCGGGATGTCAAAGGCCCTTGGCAAGGGCAGGGAACCGCGTTCGTTAACAATGAGAGGGTGCGGGTCTCCGGATCCACCGGGCATTGGCAGGAAGAACAACGCGTCAGCCTAAGAATGGATATTGAACCACAATCCTTGCCCTATGATTTTCGTTTTGACGGCCCGCTGTCGTTTGAAGATTCTCAGCTTAGTTTAGGCGGTCAGCTCCGTGTGCGCCCCATGCCGCAGCAAACCGATCAGGATCTGATAATTTTCCGTCGTCCCGACCAGAATACCGCACTGCCCATTCGACTGGAAAGCGATATTGAAGTCACCAGCAAGGGCGCAACCATTCCCGCGTTCAAATTGGACATCGGCGAGTCAGATGACCCGTATTCGGTAACCGGGAACGGCCAGGCTCTGTTCGGGGATGCATTATCATTTCGATTGCGGGCAGAGGGCCAGCAAATTGACGTAAATCGCCTGTCCAAAGGTTCTGATGGAGAGGATGCCAGCAAGACCAGCCTGTCGTTTCAGCAAAGGTTGGAAAGTCTTCGCCAGTTGATTGCGAAAATACCGCGGTTTGAGGTTGATGGCGAAATCAACCTTTATCTTCCCGCCGTCGTTGCCGGAGACACGGTGATCCGCGAGGTTGGTCTGGATTTGAAACCTGCTGTAGGTGGACCGGAAAATTCTGGATCGGGTTGGCATATCAATAATCTGGAAGCCCAATTACCCGGCCGCACCGAGCTTCGTGCAGATGGCCAACTGACCGTTGGCGATGAATTCAGCTATAAGGGTGATTTGCTGATCGCTTCGCGTCAACCGTCTGGGTTGGCCAAATGGCTGGGGTCTGATGGCAACCCGGCCATACGGGAGATTTCCAATGCTGGTCTTTCAGCCAAAGTAAGTTTGAATCAAACCGAAGCCCAGTTTGAAAACGTTGAGTTGATATTGGATGGACAATCGCTCAATGGACGAGTCCATCGTGAAATCAGAAATGGTCAGCGGCCCATAATTGAGGCAAATTTAACCGGATCGAAGATAAATCTTGATCAGCTCAATGGTATTATTGGCATGTTTTATGGCGGTGATGGTCAGAATTTCGTCAATGACCATGATCTCAATCTGGACCTCAAGGGCGGTCAGGTTGCCTATCTTGGGGCATCTGCACTTGATGTTACCGCGCAGTTATCTTTGTCAGACGAAAAGATCAGAATACAAAACCTCAATATAAAAGATCTTGAAGGGACAGCGATAAACGTAAGTGGAGAACTGCAGAATCTGTCCACAAAACCGTCGGGAAATTTGTCCGCGCAGTTCTTGGCCACTGATCCATTTGCCTTCTTAAATCTGGTAGACACGCAATTTGGGCCGCTTCCAATTATCAAATCAATCGCATCAAACCCGGTTGCGATTTACGATGCTGACATCAAAGTTGATGTCAATGCGAATAATGGTGATTACTCGATCACAGCAAAGGGCAGTGTTGCGAATAGCGATCTCACATTTGAGTTGTCCTCGGATGCCTATTCAACCGGTTTTACCAAACAATTGCTGAACGGGAAGCTTGTGCTGGTCAACGACAATGCAAGCACATTGCTGGCACAAATCGGATTGCCGGTTGTTCCGCTTGAAGCCGGCGGAAGGGCAGCTTTACGAGTTTCGACTGCTGGAACATTATCCAGTGGTATGGATACAAACGTCGCGTTGACACTGAAAGCTGGTTATATCTCCGGCGCCGGTGTCATTACACCCACGATAGCGGGAAGGGACCTTTCTGTGTCGGGTCAATTGAAACTTGATGCTGAGTTTCAGGACGCGGACAAACTAATGATCCTTTCCGGCATTCCTCTACCGGGCTTTGGCCTCGGGTTGGATGGCGGGTTGAACGGGATGCTTGAGCTCTCGAAATCCGGGTTGCAACTCACAGGCATGAACGGGAAGATTGGTGATGTTACCTACTCCGGGGTGATGTCACTCGACCGAACTGTCAAACCTCGACCGCGGATATCCGGGAAATTGCGGACTTCGGGCTTTGATGCGTCAAACGTTGCCGGTCTGGTATTCACGGGTTCAGATGAAAATGCAAAACCGATATTGGCCGGTTTTGATGGAAAAATTGACCTCAATAGTGAGGAAGTCGTTTTGGACGACGGATTACCGATGCTCAAGGCACTGTCGTCGAGCCTGCTTATCCGTGACGGGGACCTGGCTCTTGAAGATATTAACGCCGCGTGGCTTGGCGGTACCGTGTCCGGTGAAATCGCGCTCTCGTTGAGCAATTCATCTAAAGTTCTAAATGGTCAAATGTCGATTAACGACGGTAATGCTGCGCTCATGATGAGTGCGCTGGGGCTGGAAGAGCAGGTGACTGGTGAAGCATCGGTTCGCGGTACGTTTGAGACTGCAGGTAGCGACAGGGAATCCATGATCAATTCCCTGACCGCCAGCGGCACGGCGTCCGTGCAGTCGGGAACGATACAACGCTTCAACAGTTCGGCGTTTAAAGGTGTCCTGAAAGCAGCCAATAATCTGGAAGATTCCGATGTAATTTCCAAAGCTGGGGATTTGCTTGAGGCCGGATTAAGCGATGGCGCCTTTGAGTTTGACCCAATTGACGTTCCGTTCACAGTCGCATCGGGCACATTGCGTGCAAATAATGTCCGGTTGGCCAATTCGCAATTTTCCATAACAGGGTCTGGCCGGTTGGAACTGTCGACCGGGAATCTGGAAGTTGAAAGCAGGGGGGTATTCCAGGCGGGCAAGGAGGCGGTCATCGGCGCATCTCCAGAATTCTCTGTCACGATTGCCCGAAAAAATGGCGAGATCGACCGGTCGGTCGATGCCAGTCTGTTTGAAACTTACCTCGGAATGCGTGTCAGCGAACGACGTGAGCGGGAATTCGACGCCCAACGGTCGGCAATTCTTGAGCGGCAGAGGCTGTTTCAATCCGTGCGCTTGTATGGGCTTCAAGAGGAAGCCAAGCGTATCGCAGCCGAAGAAAATGAACGAATTCGCCAGTTGGAATTACAACAGGAAGAACTCAAGGTGCGTGAAGATGCACGCCGTCTTCGCGAAGAGCTTGAGCGCAAGAGGTTACAAACAGCTTTGGAAGAGGTTGAAAAACGCGCCCTCCAAGAGGCGGCTTTGGAAGCGGGAAGGCGGGCAAAACGCCAGGAAGAAATTGACCTGTTGCGTAATAAGGCCGACGAGGCCGCGGAACGGTTGAAGTTTGACCTGCCACTGGATGAATCTCTCAGTTCAGATGAACCAGCCGACGCGAATTAACGCTCAACCTTGCGAAGCTGTCTGTACGCTTTGCAGCACGAACACTCGTAAGGCGGAGGAAAGATTTTCATCAACCCCTCTGCGCGTGTCTATGCTAGTAACCAGTTGAGCCAGTGATATCTGCCGGGTTTTGGCGATCTCTTTCAACTCGATCCAAAATTCATCTTCGATGGAAAAAGATGTGGCATGGCCACGAATGGACACTGAGCGTTTCTTCAGCATAGGGGCAAATGGGCCCAGAATTTATTTTTTACGGAAAGCATCGAGAGAAACAACATCGGCGGAGGTTTCTTCACTGTCTGATGTATCTTTCTTTTCACTAGACGTTGCGTCGGTAATTTTCTCTACTTTTGCGGGCGATGGTAGGGAGGCTGTTTCTTCGGGTGCGTTATCGTCTTTCGCATCACCGCCAAAGGCTTCGTCTACGTTAGCTTCAAACTGCAACCCGAATTGGACTGCTGGATCGAAAAAGCCGCGTATAGCGGCGTAGGGTACGACCATGGTTTCTGGAACTTGATCGAATGAAAGCCCAATCGAAAAATTGTTCTCGGTAGATTCCAGATCCCAAAATTGGTGCTGGATGACGATAGTCATTTCTTCCGTATATTTTTCGAGCATGCGATCTGACATGCGCACACCACCGTATTGGGTGTCGAATGTAATATAAAAATGATGTTCACCGGGCAGCCCGGTTCGTGCAACTTCCTGAATCACTTTCTTGACGACGCTACGCAGAGCTTCCTGCGCCAGTATATCATAGCGGATAAGGTCTTCGACTTCTTCAGGTGGTTCGGTGGTATCGGTCATCTTACGCACATTAACGAGTGGCTTCGGGCTAGTATAACCCCGCGTCGGGTCAATAACACCAGCACAATGTGAGAAATCAGTGGAGGTTTCTGTTGCCAGGTACCTCCGAACCCCGCCTAAAGGAGCGATCCCCTAGGAGTTAAGTTGAAGCTTGTCGCACTGCTTACGCAGCGAGGCGTGCTTCCGCATAGTTGTTATCATTTGCAACTACTATAATGGCCCGATATCGGTGGGTACCATGCCGAGCAAAAACGCAGTCTTTACACCCTCGTCGATCCTATTTCGCCCCCGCCAAGCCACTTCTGCAAACGCGTGGAAGTGGTTGGGTGGAGGCGCCGGGTACCGCCCCCGGGTCCGAATGGCTTATTACACAGGTCATTTATCACCATAGTCACCCGAAGGTGACACAACATATATAAGCACTGGCCGGGTATTGTGCAATCTATTGTCTGAAATGGATGTAAATTACATGCGCATGCGTGGCACGTCTTCCGGGTCGAGTTTCAATTCGATCAGGAGCGGTCGGTCGCGGGAATCCATCGCTTTGATTGCGATTTCCAACTGTTCTGCGGACGCGACTTCAATACCCTGTCCCCCCAGGGCCGTTGCGACTTGTGCAAAAGACGGCCATTCAAATTGGGCAAGGCTGGGATTCATGTTGCGGTCGACGAACTGAATATGTTCTGCACCATAGGCAGAGTCATTGCAGACGATGACGATCAGGTCCTGCTTGCACCGCACGGCGGTGTTGAATTCGTTGATACCGCCCATCATGAATCCGCCGTCACCGGTGAATAGCACGATTGGCCTGTCGGGTGCGGCAAAGCCTGCACCAATAGCATGTTGCAACCCGATGCCGATGGAGCCGAAATTGGTGGTGGTCAGGAAACTGCGGGCGTCCGGCACGGATATCCGGCACCAGACTTCCGTCATGAAACGCCCGCCGTCGGTGGTCACAATGCGGTTGTTCGGCAGGGTTTCTTCCAGCCTTTCGAGGGCGTGAATAAAGCCGACCGTTGTGTCTTTCGATTTTTTCGCGGTTGCGGGCGGATGTGCGGTGAGTTGCTTGCTGTTCAACTCCCTCGTGAATCCGCTTGGGGCGATTTCCGCTTCATCCAGCCAGTGGACGATGTTGTCAGCGGTCAATCCCGCATCCGCAGCAATGGCTGCGTCCGGGTGGTAGTTTTTACTGATCTCAGCAACGTCATTGTTCACCACAATGACGCGTTTTGCTTTCATCAAGGCACCCCGATCCGTGGTGAAATGGTGGAGGCTTGCGCCGAAGGCAACCACACAATCGCAGTTGTCGATTGCATCATAGGCGGCGGGGGTGCTCAGGGTTCCGAATATATCCATGTTGAAAGTGTGCTGGCTGAACATCCCTTTGGCTTTCAACGTCGTTGCCAGTGGCGCTTCCAACCGGTCGGCCAGACGGATCAACCTGTCTTCCGCGCCGATGGCGCCTGCGCCCGCCAGAATCACCGGGCGTTTTGCCGAGGCAATCATGCCGATCGCTTCGTCGAGATTGTTCCCCTCCAATACTGTCGCCGGGTCGTTGAAGACGGGATAGACGGTTTTTACGTGTTCAACTTCCTGCCACATGAAATCGGCGGGCATATTGACGACAATGGGTCGGTTCTCGACCTGGGCACGGTAGAACGCGTTGGCAATATCTTGAGCGGCCGTTTCCGGTGCGCGCATCTGTTCAAAGCCAGCACCCGCAGCCTTTACCAGTTCCCTCTGGTCGATGTTCTGGAGGTTTTGCGGTGTGGATACCGGCGTGTCTCCGCACAATAAAACCATTGGAACGTGGCCTCGCGCACCTTCCGTCAGTGCGGTGATGCAATTCGTCAAACCGGGGCCGTGGGTAACCGTTGCAACGCCTACAGTATCTGCAAACTTCGAATAGGACAGAGCCATTAAGATGGAACTTCCCTCAAAGGCGACCGGAACAAATGTGCCTTTGCAGGTGCGAACATAATGGTCGACCATGAAAAGGTTGGCGTCTCCCATGAGGCCGAACATCGTTTCAACTCCGTGATCCAAAACGCTTTGCGCGATGGTGGAATAAACGTGATTTTTCTCGATGGTCATGAGGTATCGTCCGGATTGAATGCTGCATGTTTGAACGAACCTTAACGCTGGTTTGCAGGCATTTCACCACTTCATTTGGTGAACGCGCAATTTCGTCGCATTGATGGGGATTCGTGACGATTTCTGACCTTTACGCAGGTGCAATATTGAGCGTCAAATACGGTGAACCAGTGAGACTGCCGATGACTGATACACCAGATGATACTCCGATAAGTAAAGAGTGGAATTACCACCCAGAACTGCCCTTGGCTGACCCATCCGTATTCAAATGGCCGCCCAATCCCATGTATCTGATGCGCTGGATGGGGCGCAATTGGCTGATGTTGAGCGAGCGGGTGATCATGGCGATCCTCGCGGTTGCTCTTTGGTATTTTGCTTATCCCTCGCTTGAACAGGCGAAGAGCTTTTCTGTTGGTTGGGTTGTGCAAGTCTGGGTCATCAATCTTGTGCTGGTCGGTGGCACTGCCGGTGGGCTCCATTGGTATTTCTACATGCGCCGTGGCCAGAACAAGCAGTTAAAGTTTGACCATAGGGATCAGGCCAAAAAGAACCGGCTGTGGAATTTTTCCGATCAGGTGCGGGATAATTTGTTCTGGACTATGACCAGCGGTGTTGCACAGATTACCGGGTTCCAGGTGGTCACAATGTGGCTCATGGCCAATGGATATGCGCCGACAATCGAAATTGCACAAAACCCGGTCTGGTTTATCCTTGGGTTGATGCTCTTGCCCATATGGTCAGCGTTTCATTTCTATTGGGTACACCGGCTTTTGCATGTGCCGTTTCTTTATCGGCGCTTCCACTCGCTCCACCACCGAAATGTCAATATCGGGCCATGGTCGGGGCTTGCGATGCACCCGGTGGAACATCTGCTTTATCTAAGCACATTGATGATCCATTGGGTGGTCGCTTCTCACCCCATCCATTTGATATTCCACGTTATCTATGAAGGGCCGGGGGCAATCATGTCTCATACGGGGTATGAAGACCTATTAATCAAAGACAGGCGACGACTGGCGCTTGGAACATTCTACCACCAACTCCACCACAGATATTACGAATGCAATTACGGCAATCAGGAAATGCCTTGGGACCGCTGGTTTGGGACGTTTCATGACGGAACGACAGAAGGAACGCAGGCGACGAAACAACGGCGTTTTAAGATGTATCAGAAGTAATGGATTAACCGCCCTGACCAATCTCGTTTAATCTCTCCTGCAGAAATTCTCCCGCAGTTTGTGTCGCCAGTTGTACGTCCGGATTGGGTTGCATGAACAGGGGCAGAGAATAGCGGGATTTGTTTTGTTGTTGGGGTGGATTGATCACCCGGTGCACGGTTGATGGATAATAATTGTGGCTGGCTTGCTCCAGCATATCGCCGGAGTTGACGTTGATATAGCCGGTACCGCAGGGAATATCATGCCAGTCCCCATTGACATCCTGCGCCTGTAATCCGGGTTCTGAACCAGTTACGAGCAAGGTAATGAGGTTGATATCACCATGGGCCGCGGCACGAACTTCGCCGGGCGTGATGTCTTCAGGCAATGGAGGATAATGCAATACGCGCAGGAGATTTCCCTCAGAACCTTCAACCATTTTTGTAAATGGCATGGAAAGTTTGGTTTTAACTTCCGGCGGTGTTTCCTGATCAAGCCACCCAAGCAGAGTCTGGCCGAGATTGATCAGGTCGGTGTGAAACTTTCTTGTGATAGTCTCGCATTCTGCCGGAACGCCGCGCGATTCATAAATGTGATAGAATTCTTTCAAATCCTTTTGGGTCTGGCCCTTGGCGTTTTCGGATTTGTAACCGAAATAACCTGCCGAATCTCCCGCAGGTGTTGCATCGCTTAGTTTGGCGTCGTCATTAAAATATTTGGACCAGACATCATACATCGCCTCAATCCCGGACATGTTGATGTCATGGTCTTTGATAACGGCAAACCCTGTTTCGCGAAGGGATTTTGCAAACCGCTGGGCAGCATCAGGTTCGTGTAGGCCAACCGCAAGAACTTCAAATTCCGCCATAATATTCGGCCTTTTCTTCGTATTGTTTTGTGGTCTGGACCGCCCCCCAGTTTTTTGAAAAATGGGGGGCGATATTTAATCAATAATGCCTATGCAAGATCGAACCGGTCAAGGTTCATAACCTTGGTCCATGCCGCAACGAAGTCGCTGACGAACATATCCTTCGCGTCTTCCTGGGCATAGGCTTCGGAAAGGGCGCGCAGTTGTGAGTTTGAGCCGAAGATAAGGTCGGCGCGTGTGCCCGTCCATTTTACAGAGCCGTTGGCTTTGCCTTCAAACGTGTCACCGGCGTCTGACGTTGGGCTCCATTCTACGCCCATGTTGACGATGTTGACGAAGAAGTCGTTGGTCAATGTACCGGGCTTGTCCGTGAAGACCCCGTGCTGGCTTTGGCCAACGTTAGTGTCCAACACCCGTAGGCCGCCGACCAATACCGTCATTTCCGGTGCGGAAAGTGTCAGCAATTGTGCGCGGTCCACCAGAAGTTCTTCCGAAGATACGGTGTATTTCGCTTGCTGGTAGTTGCGGAAACCGTCAGCGCCGGGTTCCATAACCTCAAATGATTCAACATCTGTCTGGTCTTGCGACGCGTCGGTACGACCCGGTGTGAAAGGCACTTCAACATTGTGACCTGCCGCCTTTGCGGCCTGTTCAATAGCTGCGCCGCCGCCCAAAACGATCAGATCGGCAAGCGATACGGATTTGCTGGATTTGCCGCCGTTGAACTCCGCCTGGATACTTTCGAGGGCAGTGACAACTTTTGCCAATTGGGCAGGCTGGTTTGCTTCCCAATCTTTTTGCGGAGCAAGGCGAATGCGGGCACCGTTTGCGCCGCCGCGTTTGTCTGAACCACGGAAGGTTGAAGCTGATGCCCATGCGGTTGCGATCAATTCCGATCCGGAAACGCCGGAAGCGAGAATTTTCGATTTCAGGTCCGCAACATCAGCAGCGTTGACCAGATCATGATCAACAGCGGGAAGCGGATCCTGCCAAATGAGTTCTTCGGTCGGTACTTCTTCACCCAGATAGCGGACGCGTGGTCCCATATCCCGGTGGATCAGTTTGAACCATGCACGGGCGTAGGCATCGGCGAATTCTTCCGGGTTTTCGTGGTAATGGCGGGAGATTTTTTCGTATGCCGGGTCCATGCGCATCGCCATGTCCGCTGTCGTCATCATCGGGGCGTGGCTTCTGGATGGGTCGTGCGCGTCCGGCACGGTGCCTTCGCCGCCGATTGCGGTCCATTGATTTGCCCCGGCAGGGCTCTTCGTCAGTTCCCATTCGTAGCCGAACAATGTGTTGAAGAAGGAATTATCCCATTTGGTTGGAGTTGAGTTCCAGGCACCTTCAACGCCACTGACGGTTGCATCGACGCCAACACCTGAGCCCAGGGCGTTTTTCCAACCCAGCCCCATTTGTTCAATGGGGGCAGCTTCCGGTTCTGGTCCAACGAGGCCCGGGTCGCCCGCACCGTGTGCTTTACCAAATGTGTGACCACCGGCGACGAGGGCAACGGTTTCTTCGTCGTTCATGCCCATGCGGCCAAATGTGTCACGGATATCAAAGCCAGAGGCGACGGGATCAGGGTTTCCGTCAGGGCCTTCGGGGTTTACGTAGATCAGACCCATTTGCACAGCGGCCAATGGGTTTTCGAGGTCACGTTCGCCAGAATAGCGGCTGTTATCGAGCCAACCTTCTTCGATACCCCAATAGATGTCTTCTTCGGGTGCCCAGATGTCTTCACGCCCCCCTCCAAAACCGAAGGTTTTAAAGCCCATGGATTCCATCGCAACATTACCAGTCAGGAGGAAAAGGTCGGCCCAAGAGATTTTATTGCCGTATTTCTGCTTGATCGGCCAAAGCAGGCGACGGGCTTTATCGAGGCCGCCGTTATCAGGCCATGAGTTCAGAGGGGCAAACCGCTGGGAGCCGGACGCTCCGCCACCACGACCGTCAGCGGTACGGTAAGTACCGGCACTGTGCCATGCCATGCGCACAAACAAAGGACCATAATGGCCATAGTCTGCCGGCCACCAGTCCTGACTATCGGTCATCAGTTCTGTGAGGTCTTTTTTCAGGCCCTGGTAATCCAGCTTTTTGAATTCTTCTGCGTAATTAAAGTCAGCACCCATGGGGCTGCTGTTGGCTGTGTGCTGGTGGAGAATTTTCAGGTTGAGGTGATTTGGCCACCAGTCGGCGTTGCCGGTTCCTCTTGATTTGGCATTTGTTGCTGCGCCATGCATGACGGGGCATTTCCCGCCGTTTTGATTGTTAGTGTCACCCATCTCAATCTCCAATTTTGGTTTGCTAGTCGAATTTTTCCAGCGAATTTTCCAATGACAGATTTGTCAGTGACAGAAATTGGCCGCTTGCCCCTTCCTGTGTTCCATATCGCTGATGTTTAACGGTCGAATCGGTGTGGGAGTATATGTCCCGCTCCATTTTCTAACCCAACATAGCAAACTCGTATCATTAGTTTAAGTTGAATTTTCTGATTGATGTGATAAGTTAAACTAATGCGAAACCTGACCTTGAGACAGTTCCGTTATTTCGAAGCACTGGCTCAGCATGGAAATTTCGGGCGGGCGGCTGACGCCTGTGCCATTTCCCAACCCGCCCTGTCGCTGCAAATCAAGGAGTTGGAAAAATCTCTTGATTCAGTGCTTTTTGAGAGGGGAGCGCGTCAGATACGGCTAACGCCATTTGGTGAAGAGTTTGCCGTTCGGATACGGGAAATTATACGATTGGTTGATGAACTCGACGAATTCACACGCGCGTCCCGCGACGGGCTGGGAGGCCGGTTGCGGATTGGGGTTATCCCAACGATTGCGCCATACCTCATGCCGACAGTCATCGGTAATCTGACCGACGAGAATCCCGGCCTCGACATTCATGTGCGGGAAACATTGACGCCGAAACTGACGCAGGAACTTGCCGACGGGCGGATTGATACGGCGATCCTCGCCCTGCCGATATCAGAACCGGCTTTCACTGAAGTTTCATTATTTTCCGAAGATTTCGTTTTGGTTCGCCATGAAACGGAAGCCGATAATCCGGTGCCCAACAGCGATAGTTTACGGGAAATGAGGCTATTACTGCTGGAGGAAGGGCATTGTTTTCGCGATCAAGCCCTGTCGTTTTGCAATATTCAGTCGGCCAGACCCTGGGAAGGGTTAGATGGCAGTTCATTGTCCACTTTGGTTCAAATGGTCGGGGTTGGGTTAGGCGTGACGTTGATCCCGGAAATGGCTGTACCGGTGGAGGCCCGCTCGGCGCAGGTATCTATTGCCCGGTTTAAAAATCCATCGCCATCGCGGACCATCGGCATGATTTGGCGCAAAACCAGCCCGCTTGCACAGGAATTGCAGGATGTTTCCGTACTCGTTAAGCAAGCGGCGACATCCCTGCGAAAACGGCGGGCTGGGCAAATGCCTGGAGCAAAAAAATAGGCGGCAGGAATTTCCTGGCGCCTATTCAATTCGAAAGTTTGGCGTCGAGGCTTAAGCGTAGACGCTTTCTTTGCTAAAATGTTTGGTCAACATGTAATAAACAACCGCGCGGTATTTGTTACGGTTAGATTTGCCGTAAGTTGTCATGACTGAGTCAATCGCCTCGTCAAGCTTAGGACCATCAGCCAATCCCAATTTCTTGATGAGAAAATTATTTTTTACTGTTTCCAGCTCGGCATTGTCACTGCTGGAAACAGTTGACGCGTCCGCGTTATAGATAGATGGGCCACAACCAATGGTAACTTTGGTTAGCAAGTCCATGTCAGCAGACATGCCGCATTTCGATTTTAGGTCATCGGCATATTTTGCGATTAAATCATCACGTTTACTCATAAAGAAATTCTCCCTGGGGCGTTTATATAAACTTGCGAATGAACCGAGGCTGAGATTGACCTTACGGAAATTCGTACAATTCTTTTAACGGCTGAATGCGCAAACGTCTATCGCGCTGTGATGAGACATGTGGACTAATTATTCTGCGCTTGTGCGCGCGTAAGCCGTGTTAGAAGGAAGCATGCAGATTCGTAAGGTGTAAACCCATGCAACAATATCTCGATTTGCTCCGCAATGTGCTGGAGGAGGGAACCGACAGGGGGGACCGGACCGGGACCGGTACGCGGTCGATATTCGGCCACCAGATGCGGTTTGATCTTGGTGAAGGTTTTCCTGTTCTCACCACTAAGAAGCTACACCTGAAATCCATCATTCATGAACTGCTGTGGTTTTTACAAGGCTCTTCCAACATTGCCTATTTGAAAGAAAACGGCGTTTCCATATGGGACGAGTGGGCGGATGAGCAAGGGGAGCTGGGCCCGGTTTACGGAGTTCAATGGCGGTCATGGCCCAAATCTGACGGCACGACACTGGATCAAATCGAAAATCTGCTACACCAGATCAAGAGCAATCCGAACTCCCGTCGCCTGATTGTCTCCGCATGGAACCCCGCGCTGGTGGATGAAATGGCGTTGCCGCCGTGTCACGCGCTTTTTCAATTCTATGTGGCGGACGGAAAACTGTCTTGTCAGCTCTATCAGCGGTCAGGCGATATTTTTCTGGGGGTGCCGTTTAATATTGCATCATACGCATTGCTGACCATGATGGTGGCACAGGTGTGCGGGCTAAAACCTGGCGAATTTGTCCACACCCTTGGGGATGCACATCTTTATTCCAATCACTTCAAGCAGGCACGCGAGCAATTGTTGAGGACACCGGGGCCATTACCCACCATGGATATGAATCCAGGCGTTGTTGACCTGTTTTCATTCCGGTTTGATGATTTTGTCCTCAACGGCTATGAGCCACAAGCGCATATCAAAGCGCCCATCGCGGTTTGACGTTTTAAGGATAAAGACATGAAAATTTCGATTGTTGTTGCAACTGCGGAAAACAACGTGATTGGCCACGACGGTGATATGCCCTGGCATTTATCGACAGATTTGAAACGTTTCAAAGCCCTGACGATCGGAAAACCGATGATCATGGGTCGCAAAACCTTTCAGGCCGTTGGTATGGCCCTGCCGGGGCGTACATCAGTTGTGGTGACACGTGACCGGGAATGGCAGGCTGAAGGTGTTGTGCCTGTACCGTCTTTGGAAAATGCAATCGAAGTTGCAAGTGAAATTGCAAGCGCTGATGGACAATCGGAAATCTGTATTACTGGTGGCGGGGAAATTTACCGCCAATCCATGTCATTGGCTGATATTCTGCATGTAACACGGGTTCATGCTCGGCCCGAAGGGGATACTGTATTTCCTGAAATTGACCCGGAAATCTGGCGCGAAACCCGCCGCGAATCAATTCCCGCAGGCGAGAAAGACAGTGCAGCAACCACCTATCTTGTCTATGAAAGACAGGATCAGACGTAGACGTGCGGTCGATCCGTTGATTCTGGCCGACTAAAGGGCGAATATTGGGTTGAAAATTCCAATGTTGCGCGTTGAAAGCGCGGGCCTGCATCCCTATAACAGGCTCACGAATATCCAATTGGCCGGATCATGCGGCCTCTCCTCTATGCAAGGACGATATATGCCCTGGAGCAATCAAACCGGCGGTGGCCAAAATAACGGCAGTAATGGCGGCGGTAACGGCGGCCCTTGGGGCCAGCCCCCAAAAGGCCCACAACGCCCAAGTGGCGGTGGCGGTGGACAGCAGCCACCTGATCTGGAAGAAATTCTCAAACGCGGCCAGGAAAAGCTGAAAACTGTACTGCCCGGCGGCGGCGGTGGTGGTCCAGGTGCCGGGATTGGTGCTGTAGGGCTTGGTTTGATAGCGGTCGCGGCAGTGGGACTTTATATATTTTCGTCAGCCTATCAGGTAGAGGCGGATGAGCTGGCAGTTGAGACTGTATTTGGTGTTCCACGCGACACAGTAAATGAAGCGGGTCTTCATTTTGCATTCTGGCCGTTCGAGCAGGTTGATAAAGTCAACATTGGTGTGCGGCAGGTGGATATCGGGTCGACAGGTCGTGGAGGTTCCCGTCAGGGTCTTATGCTCTCCGGTGACCAGAACATTGTTGATGTGACGTTTTCTGTTCAATACAGTGTTTCAAACCCAAAAGACTTCCTGTTCCTCGTGAAAGACCCCACCGGCATGGTGGAAGAGGTTTCTGAAAGCGCCATGCGTGAGATCGTTGGTCGCAGTCCGGCCCAGGATATTTTCCGGGATAACCGTCAGGGAATATCCGAAGAGGTGCGCCGAATTGCTCAGGGCATGCTGGACGCCTATGGCGCCGGAATTGGCATACGGGCATTGAGCATCGAGGATGTTGCACCGCCACCGAAAGTGGCTGACGCATTTGATGAAGTGCAGCGTGCTGAACAAAACGAAGACCAATTCCAGGAAGAAGCCAACCGGTACAGCAATGCTGAATTGGGTGGTGCACGTGGTGAAGCGGCTCAAATCCGTGAAGATGCAGCAGCTTATAAAAGCCGCGTTGTTCAGGAAGCACAGGGTGAAGCCCAACGTTTCCTCTCTGTCTATGAACAATATGCAAAAGCGCCGGAAGTGACGCGCAAACGCCTGTTCCTTGAAACCATGGAAGGTGTTTTGAAGGACTCCAACAAGATCATCATGGAAAATGGTGGCTCCGGCGGCACCGGTGTCGTGCCCTATTTGCCGTTGCCCGAAATTGGCAAACGCGCCAACCGATCTAATTCTGGAGGAACAAACTAATGGGTAACCGTCTTGGATTATTGCTGGGTATTGTCGCTGTTGTTGTGCTTACCCTTTGGAGCGCTTTCTTCGTAGTGAACGAACGGGAACAAGCGATTGTATTGCGGTTTGGTGAAATTGTTCGCGTTGAAAAAGAACCGGGCCTTAACTTTAAGTTACCGTTTGGTTTTGCCGGTCTTGATACGGTTCTGATCATTGAAGACCGTCTATTGCGCTTCGATCTTGATGACATTCGTGTTCAGGTTGCCGGTGGTAAGTTTTATGAAGTCGATGCGTTTATGACGTACCGGATTTCGGATGCCACCAAATTCCGCCAACAGGTTGGCGCTTCCGTGCAACAGGCTGAAACAAGACTACGCTCACGTCTCGATGCTGCTTTGCGTCAGGAATATGGTGGCCGTGGTTTTGAAGCGGCACTTTCTGAAAAACGTGCTGAGATGATGTTATCTGTTCGTAACCAGATGCGTCCGGAAGCGGAAAACCTCGGTATTGAAGTTGTGGATGTACGTGTGCGTCGTACCGATTTGACGTCAGAAGTCTCCGACCAAACTTTCTTGCGTATGAGTGCAGAACGTTTGGCGGAAGCTGAGCGTATTCGCGCCCGTGGTCAGGAAGCCGCGCGCCGTATTAGAGCGTCTGCAGATCGTCAAGTTGTTGAGATTAAAGCTGAAGCGCAGCGTGAGGCTGAGATTATTCGTGGCGAAGGGGAGGGGGAACGCAACCGGATTTTCGCCGAAGCTTATACTAGGGATTCCGAATTCTTCTCATTCTACCGCTCGATGTTAGCTTACAAGGAAGCGCTGGAAAATTCGGATACTACGCTTGTGCTTTCGCCAAATTCCGAGTTCTTCAACTTCTTCCAGGATGCAAATGGTGCAAAACCAAAGGCTCCTGCAAGTGGGAATTAGGGCTGCAGTTCTGACTCGAAGTTTTGCCAGTGGTTGAACTGCTGAGTATTGTTGGTGTTTTTTTGGCCGTGGAAGGTGTGCTTTATGCGGGCGCCCCGTCTGCGGCCAAACGCATGGCGTATAATGTTAGTCAGATGGACGAGGAGGTCCTGCGTAAGTTTGGCCTGATTGCGATGTGTATTGGCGTGTTTTTGGTTTGGCTGGTGCGTGGGTGATGTATTGCTCGACATCAGGTTCGATTAATAAGTAAATCGTGAGTTTAAATGATCAATGCCCCCTTTTCTCGCCATGATGTTTCGGGCTTGATGGTCACTGATTATGCGAAGAAACGCAGTTAAAGAATTATTCTCGGGAGTTCGATCGAATGACAATTTCTAAATTCTGGAAAGCACCGCTGTTAGCGCTGGCACTGACGGCCGGTGCGGTGTTGGTAAGTGGGCCATCGCCCCATTCTTCTGGTAATTCCATGCTAGACGGCGCCGTTCATGCGGCAGGCCCTGTATCGGTTGCGGATCTTGCAGATAGTCTGTTGGGCGCGGTGGTTAATATTTCGACTTCACAGAATGTCAAAGGCAGCGGGAATGGAAGCGCACCCCGGCCACAAGTCCCTGATGGCTCGCCCTTCCAGGAGTTTTTTGACGACTTCTTTAAACAACAACAAGACGGCGGTAATCGCCGTCAATCACGCAAAGTACAATCTCTCGGTTCCGGATTTGTAATTGATCCGGAAGGCATTATCATCACGAACAACCATGTGATCGCAGATGCAGATGAAATCACCGTCGATTTTACCGATGGCTCCAAGCTTGTGGCGGAAGTGATTGGAACCGACCCAAAGACCGATATTGCAGTCTTGAGGGTCAAACCTCCTAATCCTCTGCAAGCGGTGCCTTTCGGAAAATCCGCCAAGTCTCGTGTTGGAGATTGGGTGATGGCGATCGGTAACCCGTTTGGACAGGGTAGCTCTGTTACGCTGGGAATTGTTTCGGCAATTAATCGGGATATTCGTTCAGGGCCATACGACAGCTTTATACAAACCGATGCAGCTATTAACCGGGGGAACTCCGGTGGACCATTGTTTAATATGGATGGGGAAGTGATTGGTATTAATACCGCAATTATTTCACCTTCCGGTGGATCGATTGGGTTGGGGTTTTCCATTCCGTCCGATCTGGCGATGAATGTCATTGATCAATTACGTGAATTTGGCGAGACCCGCCGGGGCTGGCTTGGTGTGAGTATTCAGCCGGTGACCGACGACATCGCTGAAAGCCTGTCAATGAAAGAAGCGCGGGGTGCGCTTGTGGCAGGCCTAACGCCAAAAGGACCGGCAAAAAATTCTGGCATATTGGTGGGCGATGTTATCCTTACATTTGATGGACAAAATATCGCTCAAATGCGCGACCTACCAAGGATTGTTGCTGAGACAACCGTAGGGAAGGCCGTTGATGTAGTTGTCCTGCGGAAAGGAAAAGAAGAGACGGTTGCCGTTACGCTTGGACGGCTTGAAGACGGTGAAAAGCTGATCGCGAAGGCCAATTCTTCCGATTCGGAAAAGTCAGATGAACCAAAAGCCCTTGTGGCTTTGGGAATGACCTTCGGCGAACTTAATGACGAGACACGGGCGGAATATTCGATTTCTGAAGACATAAAAGGGGCGCTGATAACGAAAGTTGAACCAGGCTCCTCCGCTGCTGAGAAAGGTATTGTTGCAGGCAGTGTTATTTCTGAAATTGGTCAGGAATCTATCAACAGTCCGGAAGATGTTGAGAAACGGCTAGCCTCTTTAAAGAAAGAAGGTCGTAAGAAAGCACTATTGCTGGTAGCTGCGAAGGACGGACAATTAGGCTTTGTTGTTTTGAGCCTCAAATAGGACGCCAGCATACCTCATTAAAGCGGAAAAAAGCCTGTCTTCCTGGCGGGCTTTTTTATTGGCCCTATTATTTGGTTTGATTTGACGCCCATTGATCGAAGGTCAATCGATACAACACGTGTCGCCTCAAATGTCCTTGTGAATCTGGAACGCGTGGATGATCGAAATTGCTATTGGTATCGTGAATTAACCCGATACGCTTCATCACAGATATGGACGCGTGATTATTATGCACGGCAAAGGCAACGATTTCCGGCAGCTTCAGGTCTTCGAAACCGTGACTCAGAAGTGCTAGTGCCGCCTCTGTGGCGTAGCCTTTTCCCCAAGCGGACCTTGCGTACATCCACCCGGTTTCGACGGCGGGCGTGAATGGCGTTTCGTAATTCACATGGGCGAGCCCGGTGAAACCCAATTGCTCGCCAGTGTCCTTCAAGCACGCCACCCCCCAGTCGAACGCGTTGGCAGACGCCCTGGCGACAAGTGCCTCCAACCTCTCGTCAGCAGATTTACGGTCCAATAGTTCGGGATAGAACCGACGGACGTCTTTATCGCTGTGTATGAGATGAAAAAAGTTGCGGTCTGACTCACTTAACGTCCAGGGGCGAATGATGAGACGCTCCGTTTTAAGAGTGACGTTGGTTTTCACGTTACAAAATCCGATTTGCGATAACCTTGAATATGGAGCAGGGCGGTGAGGTCGCCATGGTCGATACGAAACCGAGCTTGCTCAGCGACGATCGGTTTTGCGTGTAGCGCAACACCACTCCCGGCCAGCTGCAACATACCAAGATCATTCGCGCCGTCCCCCACCGCAATGAAGTCGTTCGCTTCAACGCCACCCTTTTCAGCGATATCGTTCAACGCTTCAACTTTAGCCTCGCGGCCTAAAATTGGCGGGATGACCGATCCTGAGAAAGTGCCGTCCACAAACTCGAACGTATTAGCGCGATTTTCATCAAACCCGAGTTTTGCGGCGATGGCAGCGGTAAACTGGGTAAACCCGCCGGAAACGAGGGCGCAATATGCACCGAAGTGTTTCATTGTGGCCACAAGCTCTCCACCACCCGGCATAAGAGAAATACGAGATTCCAGAACTGTCTCAATGATTTCGCGCGGGTGTCCTTTCAACAGGCCGACCCTTTCGCGTAGTGCCGGTTCGAACTCCAGCTCACCGCGCATGGCGCGTGCGGTTATTTCTGCGACGTGATCCCCAATGCCCGCTTCGGCTGCCAATTCATCAATGCATTCCTGTTGAATCATCGTAGAATCCATGTCGGCGATCAGCACTTTTTTACGTCGCTCATCAGCATGCTGTACGACCCAATCAATTGGGTAACCGTTTAGCCGGGAGCGAAGTTTTTCTTCGACTTCAAGCGTGCTATCCGGCAGGGGAAGGTCGCAAGCTATTCCGTCTGCCAGGAAATAGAGGCCGTTGGCGTTCAGTATCTCGGCAATTGGTTCCGTCAGTTCTCGTGTAAGACAGGGATTGGCTGGATTGGCGATCAACGTTACGACTCGGTCGGAAAAAGACATGAAAATAATTGAAATGTTAAACTTGGTACAAAGACCCGATGCGATTTTGATAGCTGGCCCGACCGCAAGCGGCAAGTCCAAGCTTGCTGTGGAGCTGGCTGAAAAATGGGAAGGGGAGATCATCAACACCGACTCTATGCAGATATATCCGGTGCTGAATGTATTATCCGCCCGTCCGTCTGCCGATGATTTACAACGAGTTCCACATCATCTCTACGGTTATGCCCAGATTGAAGAAGCCTATTCTGTGGCCCGCTGGCTCAGTGATGCGGAACCGATTGCCCGGGATATTTGGGATAGGAATAAAGTGCCAATCTTTGTTGGTGGTACTGGTCTCTATTTCAAAGCGCTGGTGGAAGGTTTAGCAGCTACGCCGGATATTCCAGCTGCCTTACGGCAGGAAATTCGCGACGGTCTGTTGGAGCGGGGCAGTGAAGCTCTGCACAATAAGTTGGCATCATTAGATCCGGATGGTGCTGCAAAGTTAAAACCCGGAGATAGCCATCGGATCACTCGCGCGCTGGAGGTTATCCGCGCGACGGGGTATCCACTTGCGCATTTTCAAAATGTTCGAGTGGCGGACGGTATACTAGTATCAAAAAACGTTTCCAAAATCGTTT
Source organism: uncultured Rhizobiaceae bacterium (assembly GCA_951813045.1). Taxonomy (GTDB): domain Bacteria; phylum Pseudomonadota; class Alphaproteobacteria; order Rhizobiales; family Rhizobiaceae; genus Pseudahrensia. The sequence continues at coordinate 2,297,705 of CATOTF010000002.1, read as the reverse complement.
TGTTGCCTGAACGAAAATTGCTCCATGAACGCATTAACCTGCGTTCAGAACAGATGGTCAAGGAAGGCGCGCTGGAGGAAGTGGCAGATTTGATGAAACTATGTCTTCCAGATTATGCGACTGTTCTCAAGGCAATTGGCGTGTCGCAACTCGGCGGGTATCTGCGTGGAGAAATATCGTTGGATGAGGCGCTGGAAAAATTAAAAACCGCCACGCGACAATATGCAAAACGGCAGTCGACCTGGTTCAGAGGGCAGTTTGATGAGAGCTGGAATGTGGTTAGCTCCGGTGAATAGTGTAAGTTGTTAAGCGTAATTTTTGTTCTTAAGTACAAAGAATCAAGTGGTTAAACTGTCATATTACAATCACCAAATTTGTTCTTGTCGGTTCGTTTTTGATTATCGTGTCCTTTACGATTTGTTGCTAGATTACAAATCGAAATAATTCTGTTGGATAAAATAAATCGGTGCATTGGGCGATCACCGGGTACTCGGTCATAAGCGAATGAAAAAATGCTCTGATATTGCGTATTGGGTTTTTGCTGCCGGGACGGCTGGCAGTATTGCTTTTTCCGTGTATATTTTCCTTAACCAGCCAAATAGCGAAAACCACCTAACAAGCCCGATGATGGGCCCGCTCAGCTTGTTACAATTCTATCTCCTATTTATGGGCTTCACCCTGCTGTTTGGATTATTTGTCGCCATGCCGTTTCTCAGGAGATGGCGGGCCGAGCAGATTGAACTATCAAGTCGTGCAGCCGAACTGGAAGTTGAAGTTGTTACCGATCCGCTCACGAAGCTGTACAATCGAAGATATTTTGAAGATGCGCTGGAACAATACCTCAAGGAATTTGATACTACCGATGCCCCGCTTGCGCTGCTGACTCTTGATCTGGACCATTTCAAAAACGTGAACGATACTCACGGGCACAGCGCGGGTGATATCGTGCTTCGGCGATTGGCTGATAAGTTGAAAAGTCTTACGCGAGAATATGACATCGTTGCACGAACAGGCGGAGAAGAATTCTGCATCGTCGCTCCATTTCCGGACACCGACCAAATCAAACCCTTCGCTGAACGGATATGCGAAACGATTGGAAGGTTGAAAGTCGAGATTGGCTCGATCACGTTGCATCCAACCGTATCGATTGGTGTTGCGTCGACAGCTGATGGAGTATCATCCGCCCAATCCCTTATGGAACTGTCAGACAAACGCCTGTACACCGCCAAAAGGCTGGGGCGTAATCGGGTTTGTGCCTGATTACTTGTTCTGCGATATTATTTTGCGAGCCCTGTTGACGTATAGAATTGGCAGACTATTGTGCTTTTTGGTATTTAGGGAGACTTGGGTCGGGATGAATAAAATTGTACTAGTGGTGAGAAAGCGCGTTGGCGTGGCGGGATAAATTCCACCACGAATGCTAACGCGCGTCAGGCTCCCTCGGGGGCCTTTTTTATTGGTCAAACCGAGAATTTGGCCGAAAGAAACAAGAGCCAAACCTGGCTTTAAAAAATGAAGAGAACGGGAAGAGAAAAATGGCAAGCAAGAGTGAAAGTGGTGCCGGGTCGCGCGAAATGACAGGGGCGGAAATGGTTGTTCAAGCTCTGATCGACAATGGCGTCACCGATTTGTTCGGGTATCCAGGCGGGGCGGTTTTGCCCATCTATGATGAATTACATCAGCAGGATAGCGTCCGTCACCTTCTCGTTCGCCATGAGCAGGGGGCTGGGCATGCAGCTGAAGGTTATGCCCGTTCCACAGGAAAACCCGGTGTGTTGCTTGTGACGTCAGGCCCCGGAGCTACCAACACCGTCACCCCGTTGCAGGATGCGCTGATGGATTCCATTCCGCTCATTTGTATTACTGGTCAGGTTCCAACGCCGTTGATTGGATCGGATGCTTTTCAAGAGTGTGACACCGTTGGCATTACCCGCCCGTGTACCAAACACAATTGGCTTGTGAGTGACGTCAATGACCTCGCCCGTGTTCTGCATGAAGCATTTCACGTTGCAACCCATGGGCGTCCGGGTCCTGTTGTTGTGGACGTTCCAAAGGATGTTCAATTCGCAACCGGCATCTATCATCCGCCCGGTGAATTTGACCATAATTCATATCAACCCAAAACGTCCGGTGATCTGGTGCAGATCAAAGCTGCAGTTGAACTGATGCAGGACGCCAAACGGCCAATTATCTATTCAGGCGGTGGCATTGTTAACTCGGGACCAGAGGCAACGCAGTTGCTGCGGGAACTGGTGAAGCTGACCAATTTTCCGATTACGTCCACATTAATGGGGCTCGGTTGTTACCCGGCCAGCGGAGATAACTGGCTCGGCATGTTGGGTATGCACGGTACCTATGAAGCCAATATGACCATGCATGATTGCGATGTTATGGTCTGTATTGGTGCACGATTTGACGACCGTATTACCGGGCGTCTCGATGCATTCGCTCCAAACTCAAAGATCATTCACATTGATATTGACCCCTCTTCAATTAACAAAGTGGTTCATGCAGACGTTCCAATCATCGGAGATGTGGGTACTGTTCTGGAAGATATGGTTCGGCTTTGGCGTGCGGGAAAAGGCAATCAGCATGCAGCAGAATTGAGTGAATGGTGGGCCCAGATTGGTATCTGGAAAACACGTGAGTCATTGGGATACAAAGAAAATAAAGACGTGATCATGCCTCAGCAGGCGGTTGAACGTCTTTATGAACTTACCAAAAACCTGGATACTTACATCACGACCGAAGTCGGGCAGCACCAGATGTGGGCTGCGCAATATTACGGGTTTGAAGAACCCAACCGGTGGATGACCTCCGGTGGACTGGGTACAATGGGCTACGGTCTGCCTGCGGCGATGGGTGTTCAGATTGCTCACCCTGATTCCCTGGTAGTTTGTATTGCTGGAGATGCTTCAGTTCAGATGAATATTCAGGAAATGTCATCTGCACTACAGCACGGCAGCAACATGAAAATCATGATCCTGAACAATGAATATATGGGTATGGTGCGGCAGTGGCAGCAATTGCTGCACGGGAACCGCCTTTCGAATTCCTACACGGAAGCGATGCCGGATTTTGTTAAACTGGCGGAAGCCTATGGGGCAACGGGAATTCGCTGTAACAAACCTGCTGATCTGGATGAAGCCATTCAGAAAATGATTGATACGCCAGGCCCGGTGATTTTTGACTGTTGTGTTGTCACACTCGCAAATTGCTTTCCGATGATTCCCTCAGGCAAGGCGCATAACGAGATGCTCCTTCCGGACGAAGCAACTGATGAAGCGGTCGGTTCTGTGATCGATGAAAAGGGCAAAGCGCTGGTGTAGTTGAGCCAAGCTCCGGCGACCGTCGTGACCATCAACAAATCCTTCTGGGACTATGCCATTTTGATCGGGCTCGCCGCGATACTGGCGTCGAACTTCACGGCAACTAAAGTCGCTGTTGAAGCCCTGCCACCTGCCGTACCGGTGACGATGAGAGTAGCAATTGCTGCAGCGGTTCTTTTATGCCTGTTGTTTGCCGCCGGGCAACGGTTCCCGCCACCGGGGAAAATTTGGTGGGCAATTGCGGGGTCCGCATTCTTCGGTCACACATTACCGTTTTCCCTGCTGGCATGGGCACAGCAGGGTTTGGACGCAGGATTGACTGCAATCCTGATGGCGACCATGCCGCTCTTCACCCTGTTGTTGGCGCAGATTTTCACCAAAGACGAAAAGCCCAACCGGTATACAATTGCCGGATTTACGGTTGCGTTGGTCGGCATCATCATCCTTTTTGGGCCAGACAAGCTCGCCAGCCTGTCGGATCAAAGCCAGCGCCAATATGCTGCAATGCTGGCGGCGATGAGTTACGGGGTGAACGCGATTGTCACCAAGTGGTTGGTGGGGCTTACATGGCAACAATCAACGTCATCGTTCATGGTGCTGGCCTTCCTCATGTCCATTCCCCTCTTGTTGCTGACCGACCTTGCATCTGTTAGCGCGAGCTGGTCGGTCTGGGGGGCTGTTCTATATACCGGGTTGATGCCAACTGCGTTGGGAGCCGTTATCATCATATTTCTCATCCGACGCTCGGGTGCTTCATTCTTGAGCCAGATTAATTTTCTGGTGCCTGTGTTTGGGGTTATATTTTCGATTATTTTGTTGGCGGAAAGGTTGCCCGCAGATGGTTATATTGCCCTTGCAATAATTTTGGTCGGCATCGCAATTGCGCGCCGTCGGCCTAAACGTAAACTCTATTCCATAAACAAAGGGGTATAATCCCATGAGTGATCCTGTCCAGAACCAAAATAAAGTTATGCCGCCGCCTGCGTCGGCCTATTTCATTGCTGAAAATACTGAGGTTATCGTGCAGCACACATTATCAGTGCTTGTGGATAATGAATCTGGAGTTCTGGCACGGGTGATCGGCCTGTTTTCCGGGCGCGGGTATAATATTGAGAGCCTGACGGTTTCTGAAACCGAGCACGAAAAACACCTGTCGCGCATTACAATTATTTCCAAAGGAACGCCCAAGGTTCTGGAACAAATTAAGCGTCAGCTTGAGAAGATGGTAGCGGTTCACCGGGTCGTTGATCTAACAACCCGCGCCCATGGGCTTGGATATGAAAAACCATTGGAACGGGAACTGGCTCTCGTGAAAGTTGCAGGGTTGGGGGAGAAGAGGGTGGAAGCTCTACGCTTGGCAGAAGCTTTTGGTGCACAGGTTGCCGACGCCAATGTGGGCCATTTCATATTCGAAATCACCGGTCGCCAACAGAAGATTGAGCAGTTCATTAATATTATGACGCCACTTGGGCTGGTCGAAGTCTGCCGTACGGGCATTGCAGCCATGAACCGGGGACCTGAGGGGATGTAGTGCTTCCTTGTCCGATGTCACCTGTTGACCGTGCACCGGGCTTCACAGTCAAATCAATAGCAGACTTGGCTTGTGGTGCATGCAGACGTGAACCGTCTATACCTTTAAGATTGCAGTGCAATGAATCGAGTATCCAGGTCAGGGGAGAATTGTTCCTATGCGCTATGGGATATTCCAGCCGATTGTTTAGGGATCGCTCGTAATTTGTCTTTCATCTTATGGGCATACATATCCATATCTGCGGTGCGCAAGAGGTCTGATGCATCACCCGCATCGATTGGATATGTGGCCTTTCCTATACTGATCGAAACTAAATGATGGTGCTCGCCGACTGTGACCGGCTCCTTCATGGAATGGTGGATTTGGTCAATTGTCGCATCGCAGGAAAATTTGGTTCCCGGTTCGGTTTGTACGAATGCAAATTCATCACCACCTAACCTGGCAACCTGCCCATGATCCTTTAGTGTTTTTGTCAAACGCCTGGCGATTTCTTTTAATATCAGATCGCCCACTTCGTGGCCAAATTTATCATTGATGGGTTTGAACGCATTGAGATCCATATAGATCAGCGCGAAATTACTGTCCGTTGATACAGCCTGTGTATGTGCGGTTTCCAGCCACATATCAAACGCGCGTCGATTACCAATCTCAGTTAACGGGTCAACGGTTGCCCATTGCTCGAATATTTTTTTGTCACGGTCCAAAGCAAGGTGCAGCTCAGCGTTTGTTTTTTGCAGAAAGGTCAATGAAATAAAGACCGTGATAAAGAGGGTCGTTAGCAGGAAGATCGTGTTGGCTGTTGGGTTGCTGACAGATGTATAATCGTTGATCTCCCATCCGTTCCATCTTGCCAATCCGTCAAAAATGAGCGGGAAGAAGAACGTTAGAGAACCAACTGCGATAGCCTCTCTCGGTGGCGAAATACAAAATGCAACCACAATAGGCGCCAATAGAAATGGCGTCGCGTGGGAATCCAGAAATCCGCCACACATCACAACCGATAGCATTGTGCTTACAGAAATTGTAAAGTTGGTGAGGGAACGTGACGCGGCGTGCTTTCCATGTTCTACGAGCCACGCGGAGCAGAATAGCAGGGCAACTAATATGGCAACGAGTGGAATCAGCCATTGTTTAGTGGGCGCGTCGAGAAGTGATGCGCCAGGTAACATTACTACCAGATGTACGATGACCAACATCGCGGCGAATGAACGTCCAAGACTGGATAGAAAGACAGCCCGATAGTAGTCCACGGAGCTTTCACCATAAATGGCCGCCAATTTTGGTCTATTAGCCCGAAGCCACTTAAATCCCTGCACCGCTATTCAGACCTCAACGAAGATATAATCAATCGATAGTTATAGTGTGTTTACTAATTACTAACCCTATATTTTTGTCAAGAAGTGGCCGATTTGTCGGGGCTAGAATCTGTTTATGTTGATGCGCACTTCGCCGTCGCTGCTGGGCTTTTTTGACCATAATTGACATACTTGTAATGATAGGACAGGAAGGCTGACATATTATTACAGGCGAACACTATGTCTCTTTCTACATTTGCCGCGTTGCTATTATTTTCGTTCGTTTCCTCCGTTACGCCGGGCCCAAATAACATCATGCTATTTGCATCCGGATTGAACTTTGGGATGCGGCGCACATGGCCCCATGCTATTGGAATTTCGATTGGCTTTGGGGTGTTGCTTGTCGCAGTTGGATTTGGTCTTGGCGTCGTGATTGAGCGGCTTCCACTCATCTTCACCTTAATCAAGGTACTGGGCGGGCTCTATATGCTCCTGCTGGCTTGGCGAATCGCGAATTCAGGTCCGGTTGAAGCCGAAGAAGGCGAATCGCGCCCACTAACGATTTTGGAAGCCGCTGCTTTTCAGTGGGTAAACCCAAAGGCCTGGGTTATGGCAACGGTTGCTATGTCGGTTTATACAACTCAAGGTAACTACTTCGTGAACGTTCTACTGGTCGTTTTTGCTTTTGTTGTGATTAATTTTCCTTCGGTGACCATATGGGCGGCGTTTGGAACGTATATGAAAAAATTCCTGAAAGACCCTGTAAAACTGAAGTTTTTTAATTTCACAATGGCCGGACTGCTGGTGCTTTCGCTTTGGCCTATGTTTCTAATGTAGGGTTACCAAAATTTACCCTGTGAGTTTTCTCACAGCGGGGAACACACTGATTTGTTATTGATATGTCATCAAGGCTAGGTTGGGGATGAGGGTCTTCTTCTCAAGTTCTTGAGAAAGACGGTAACCGTCGATCGCCCCTGAACGGTTACCTTTGACCCATCCTTTTCGTCCGGAAAGGGTGGGTCGCTCTTTTTTGGGCGGCCCATTTTTAAACCTGTACATTTTGTAACACGATAGTGCACTTTCAACGCGGCAAGCGGCGGTGTAAGTTCGGGTAAATATTTATTGTTATTGTGATCCATGCCACTTCCGCTTCCCAAATCCATTGATGAAACTTCAAATCTGCTTGCGTCTGCGGATTATGTGGCCGACCGTTCGTTGGCGACTGTTTTATATCTTTCCTTAAAAATGCAACGCCCGTTGTTTCTGGAAGGGGAGGCGGGCGTCGGTAAAACAGAGATTGCGAAAGTGTTGGCGTCTTCCTTGGATCGTCCCCTCATTCGCCTACAATGTTACGAAGGGCTCGACATATCATCGGCAGTGTACGAGTGGAATTATGCGGCGCAGATGGTTGATATTCGCATGCGAGAAGCGAGTGGCGATTCCAATCGCGGTGCGATGGAAGACGATGTATTCTCCGACCGGTTTTTGATTCGCCGCCCCATATTACAAGCATTGGAGCAGGTAGACGGGCGTGCACCAGTGCTGCTGATCGACGAGTTGGATCGGACGGACGAAGCGTTTGAAGCGTTTTTGCTGGAGGTCCTGTCCGACTTTCAGGTCACGATTCCCGAACTCGGTACCATCAAGGCGCAGGAGCCTCCGATTGTCATCATCACAACGAACCGCACCCGTGAAATTCATGATGCTTTGAAACGCCGGTGCCTTTATCATTGGGTGGACTATCCCGATGCTGAGCGTGAATTGGATATCGTGCGGCTAAAAGTGCCCGGTGCGGGCGCTGCGCTGTCGCGGGAGGTTGTTGACTATGTTCAGCACCTGCGGACACTGGAACTGTTTAAAAACCCCGGGATTGCTGAAACTTTGGACTGGGCGACTGCTTTGATGGAACTGGATAAAGTGGCCCTCGATCCCCAAGCGGTTTCTGACACGCTAGGCGTCATTCTCAAGTATCAGGATGATATTGCGTCGATCCAGGACTCACAGAGTGCTGATATTTTGCGCGAAATACAATCGGAAGCGCGGCGCGAAGGGGCGAAAGCGGGTGCCAGCGCGGCCGGCGCTTGATCTTGGCGGATGCTGTTTCCCCAATTGCGGTTGAAGCCGGCCGGTTACCGGAGAATATCCTATATTTTGCCCGCGCTCTGCGTGATGCGGGAATGCGGTTAGGGCCAGCAAGCGTTGTAGATGCCGTTGAAGCGGTGAAAGCGTCCGGTCTGGGGGATCGGGATGATCTATACTGGACGCTCCATTGCGTGTTCGTGACCCGCAAGGAAGATCACCCTGTTTACGATGAGGCTTTTCGCCTGTTCTGGCGATCTCGTGATCTGGTGGACAAGATGATCGCCATGTTTTCACCTGCCGCGAACCCGACCGCCGAGCCGGAAAAGCCAAAGGCGGGCCAATCTCGAGTGGCTGAAGCCCTGTTCCAGAAAGAAGACAAGGAACAAGTGCGGGAACGTCCCGAAATAGAAATCGATGCTTCGTTCTCCATGAGCGCCAAAGAGGTGTTACGGAAAAAGGATTTCGCGCAGATGTCGGCGGATGAGTTTGCGGCAGCACGGTTGGAAATTGAACGCCTTCGCCTGCCGGTTGATCAAGTTATCACCCGGCGTTTCAAACCTTCACCCAAAGGCAGGATAATTGACCCCCGCGCCATATTGCGCAAATCCATGGCGACCGGTGGTGATTTGATTTTACCGCAATATCGTGAACGGCGAACCGTTCAGCCGCCCCTGGTGGTTTTGGCCGATATATCCGGTTCGATGAGCCAATACAGCCGAATTTTCCTGCATTTTCTCCATGCACTGATGGACAAACGCAAACGGGTTCACACGTTTTTATTTGGCACTAGGTTAACGAATGTGAGCAGGGCTTTGCGGGCAAAGGATCCGGACGAGGCGTTGGATGATGTGTCAGATCAGGTTGTGGATTGGGAGGGAGGAACCCGTATCGGTGAGACGCTGGCGACCTTTAACCGCCAGTGGGGGCGGCGTGTGTTGGGGCAGGGGGCGGTCGTGCTGCTGATCACTGACGGCTTGGAACGGGCGCAGGACGAGGTCGACCTAGGGCAACTGGAAAAAGAAATTGACCGGCTGCACAAAAGCTGTCGCCGTCTGATTTGGCTCAACCCACTGTTGCGTTTCGAAGGCTTTGAACCAAGGGCGGCGGGGGTGCGCACCATCTTGCCTCATGTCGATGATTTCCGGGCTATCCATTCCCTCGATTCGCTGAGCGATCTTTGTGCTGCGCTGGGTAAGTAGCGGCAATGTGGATATCTGAAGGAAACAGCAATGATGAATGAGAGTTTTGTCCCGAAAGTTGATGCTAAAATCTGGGAGATGTTCCCGAATTATATCTTGAGTAGTATCGTGATGCTGGGCGGTGAAAACAAAACTACAGCTGATGCTTCGCTTGTCGAGTTTAAAAACAAGCCCGAACAGGTAACCATCGACGGGCACCTGCAGGCGTGGGCAGACGCTTTTAAAGAGTTTGGCGAAAAACACAAAAAGACGCCTTCTTCGGCCTATGCGTTGATTAAGCGTTTTGAAAAAACCGGCGAAATGCCGGTGATTAACCCGATAGTGGATTTATATAATCTGCTCAGTGTTGAATTTGGAATACCCGTGGGCGGTGAGGACATCGATCGCTACACGGGTTCTCCGGAGTTGAAATTATCCGATGGAACGGAACCGTTCGAGACAATGCGATCCGGTGAATGTGTGGTGGAAAACCCAAGGCTCGGTGAAATCGTATGGTGTGATGAAGTTGGTGTAACCTGCCGCCGCTGGAATTGGCGGCAAGGTTCAAGAACTCGCATTGACGAAACCTCTCAGAATTTCTGGTTTGTGCTGGAAGCCCTGCCACCCTTCGATCCTGATATGCTAAGAAATGCTACCGCCGCATTTGTGGAGAGTGCGCGTATCATTGCCCCGGGTGCAGAATTTTCAGCAAAACTGATCTCGAAAGACGGTGAGGAAGAAATCGTTGGGGTAATCTGATCTGAATGGTTATTCTATACCTTCAATAGTTATTCGCTATACCCTAACGGCGCGCGCAATCTTGATTGTCCTATTGGCGGTGAACTGTGAGCAGGTCCATTTCCAAAGCGTCTTCAACCAACACTTGTTCGTCATCAGCCATGGCGATTGGTTTTCCGTCAGCGGAGAACAAGCCCCACAGCTCAATGCCTTCTGGCAGATCGGGCGCATTTGGAAAGCGCCTGTTCATATCATCGGACTGAACTTTTCGCACGAATGCCAAGGCGTTGTTGCCAAATGTGGCAAATTCTTCGCTTGAACCGAATAACCGAACCGGGTTGTCGCTCATATTCATTCCTGACACAAAATATTCTACTGCCAAACGAACTTGGTCCTTACACCTATCTTTTTCAAGGAAAAGACAATTTAATGTGTGCGTAATCACTGCTCTGAACTTTTGGGAACTCGTAAATTAAGTGAATGTGAATCGGTGAATACGCTGCAGAAATATTAACGTTCTGCTAAGCATATAAAAAGAATAGCTTTTTTTAGTCACATTTCGTCAAATTGTTGCCGTCAATACTGCTCTTGGAAAATGCAGGGGTATAGATCAAAGCGGCTATGGACACTTTACAGGATACGACCGTCTCCGGTTACGGCGCGTTTAACAATGCGCCTTCCGGTACGAAAAACGCAATCAGACTGGTCACCGGCGAGCCAACAACACTGCCTGATCCGGCAACATGCCGTGTCGCAGTAGTTGGGCTTGGCTATGTTGGGCTGCCACTTATTTGCGGGTTTTCCGCCGCTAGCCGGTCTATTGGCATAGATATTGATGCTAACAAAGTTGATGAACTGAAGCACAATAATGACCGAACAGGCGAGGTGACGGCTGCAGATCTGGCGGAAGCCGATGCTGAGTTCACGACCGATGCCTGCGCAATGAATGACGCTGATGCCATTTTGGTGTGCGTTCCAACACCGGTGAACTCGCGCAACAGGCCCGATTATAGTCCTTTGCTGGCGGCATCCCGCAGTATCGGTGCGAACATGAAAAGGGGCGCGGTTATCGTTTATGAATCGACCGTAGACCCTGGCACTACGGAAGATAAATGCCTTCCGATTCTGGAAGAAATGTCGGGTTTGAAAGAGGGCATCGACTTCTATCTGGGATATTCACCAGAGCGAATTAACCCGGCAGACCCAACTAGAAAACTCAGTGATATTAAGAAAATTGTCGCTGGTTCTTCTCCGGTAGTTACCGACTTTTTGGAACAACTCTACAGCCGCGTTGTAAAAGCGGGCTTGTTTCCGGCAGCTAACATTCGTGTGGCGGAAGCTGCAAAAATTCTGGAAAACACCCAACGCGACGTCAACATCGCGTTGATGAATGAATTGATGGCGCTCTATGACAAAATGGGCATTCGCGCCAGTGACGTCATTGCGGCGGCAAGTTCCAAATGGAATTTCCACCACTACCGACCGGGCATGGTCGGGGGGCATTGTATAGCTGTGGACCCGTATTATCTAGTTGATGCGGGGCGTCGCCATGGCCTGTCCATGGAACTGGTCGCAGCCGGACGTTCCGTAAATGAGCAAACGCCATTTTTTCTTGCTGAAAAGCTCGAAGAACTGTTTGAGAGCAAAAAGCTGAGATTGGCCGGTAAACGTGTTTTAGTTTTGGGTCGCTCCTTTAAGGAGGATTGCCCGGATACCCGAAACTCCAAAACCTATAAAATGATGGACTACCTTTGGGCACAGGGTGCTGAAGTTTATAACTTTGACCCAATTGCGGAGGACGATCATTTTGAAGGCGGTCGGGGTACCGAAATAATCGATGATCCGTTTGACGGCGGCGCATATCACGCGATCATTGTGACCCTCGGTCACAGGGTTTTCCGTGAGCAACTGGATTTGCAAACTCTCACAACGCTGGTGCCAAAAGGTGCGCCCTTGATCGACATGCGCGGCATGTATGACGGCGAAGAAGTGCACGATCACTTCACCTATTGGCGACCGTAGTACTGATAAGTTGCATTCAGTAAATCTCAGGCTTGTCTGACGAAGTGCAATTTATCGAAGGTCTTACGCCATTGAGCCACTTCCCGGGCGATGTCGTCAGGATCATTGCCGGTTAGTCCACGAACAATCAGGTCGGCCAGTCGTTCTGCATGCTCTACTTTGACCCCGCAACGGGTCAGTTCCGGTGTGCCGATGCGTAACCCGTTCAAGTCCCCGTCAACTGGATCAATTGGTAGCCCGATGCCGCAGGCGAGAAACCCTGCTCGTCGCAAACGCTTTGATGCCGTTTGACCACCGCCATATCTGGCAGCCTCCACCGCAAATTGATGCGAATGAGTATAGCCTTCACCACATTGAAACACGGGAACGTCGCGCTTTTGCAATTCCTCAGCGAGCGCTTTTGACAGGGCAATCATCTGCTCTGCATAGGCCGGGCCATACTCGCGCCAGTCGAGCATGGTCAGCGCTAGTGCTGCAGATTTTCCCGCATCAAAGTTTGCGGTCATGCCGGGAAACGCAATGTGGTCTAATCTCTTTGCGATTGCCGCGTCATTCGTCACGATTATCCCACCCGCTGGTCCCCCAAGGCTTTTATAGGTGCTCATTGTTATCAAATGCGCGCCCTGATCCAATGGGTTCGGCCACGCTTTTCCCGCGATCACACCACACTGGTGAGCGGCGTCAAACAGCACCTTTGCTCCACACTCATCCGCAATCGTGCGAATTTCAGCAACTGGGTGCGGAAACAGATTGAGGCTGCCGCCGATTGTGATCAGTTTCGGGTTCACATGCTTGGTCAGTTCAGCCAAACCGTCGAGATCCACTGTGTACCCATCAGCATTGGTTGGCGCTTCATGTATTTCTAATCCGTACAGGCCAGCACAACCACCATCATGGTGAGTTACATGACCACCTATGGATGCAGGTGGTACGATGATCGCATCATCGGGCTTACACAGCGCCATAAAGCCGTAAAGATTGGCCATTGCGCCGGACGCTACTCGAATTTCGGCGTATTTTGCGTCGAACACCTCGGCGCAGAGTTGCGCCGTTATGACCTCGATTTCCTCGATTGCCTCAAGGCCCATTTCGTATTTGTCGCCGGGATAGCCTAGTGAAGGCCGTGAACCTAAGCCTGCGGCCAAAACGGCTTCAGCCGCGGGATTCATAACGTTGGTGGCAGGATTGAGGTTAAAGCAGTCCTGCTCGTGGATCTGACGGTTTTGACGGATCAAGGCGTCGATCTGATTGGCAACCTGCGTAGAAGATTCTCCACAGGTGCGGTCTGCAATTTTCTGCACGCGTTCCTCGCAGTGCGCAGGAACCCAATCTCGTTTCAACAGCATGATAAAACAGTGTCCAACTAACTTTACCTCAGATTGGACAAATTCAAGCCGGATGCAACAAAATTATCTGTCGTTTGCGCGGTGTCCAATTTTAGTTGGAGCACCTCCTAATCGTGAAGCGATCTAACAATCATTCCACGAATTCAATTACGAAATGAAACCGGACATCCCATTCGGATTCTATGTCGGTTCAGAGCTGATTTTGATGAAAAAGGCTTTGTTTTAGTCGGCTTTGGAGTTTGATCGAGCGTCTCCCGATCCGGTTTCACACCGGTTGCGGGATCAACTTGGCTAGTTTTCTGAGGTTTTGTGCTGTTGCTGCGAGAAGGAATTCATCTTTGGCTCCGTTTGGTCCCCGCAGGCGCAGTCGGTCGAGTTTCATGATGCGTTTGAGGTGGGCAAACAGCATTTCGACCTTTTTTCGCCGTCGTTGTGAATCGACATAAGCGTCGGTCAGCGAGAGCTCGCGGGCCAAATCACGAGCACCTTCATAAATGTGGCGGCCGACATTGCGGACGGGTTGGTTGGGGCAGCAATATTTCTTCAGCAGGCATTCCTGGCAATCATATTTGCTGGCGCGGTAACGGATCGTATTGTCCGCCGCTACAGGAGATTTTCGATTCCGGTAAGCCCGTTGGGTTGGACGCAGCGGTAATCCGATCGGACAAATATAAGCGTCCTTTTCGTGGTCGTAGACAAACTCGCTTTTCTCAAAAGTGCCGTCCTTGCGTCGCGACTTATCGATGATTGGAATATGCGGCAGGATACCTTCTTTGTTGACCAACCAGTTGAGGTTTTCTGCGGAACCATAAGCTGTGTCGGCGACCAGTATCTCGGGGTAGAGGTCAAACGTTTCCCGCGTTCGTACGATCATGGTGCGTGTAGAACCAACCTCGGCCTGTCTAATTGAACGGCTGGCTTCCACATCCACGATAATCGCGTGATCTGTGTCGATCAGGTAATTGTCTGAGTAAGCGAAGAAAGCTGGGCCCTTGAGCGCACCGGTCCATTGGGAAGCAGGGTCAGAACGTGAAGTGAACTTAGGTTCGACCTCACTGGCGGCACCGAATGCTGCGTCATCCAGCACCTCTAGATATTCCTTCACAGCCCGAGGCACAGTTGCTGGATCGAGTGATGATGCGTCCCATTCCTCCTTTGGTGTCGATTTCTGCTTGTTGGCATCTGCCCGAATAATGCTGGCATCAGTCGCAAACACCTCTCCACCAACTAAACCTTCAGCAATGCAACGAGTAACAACGCTCTCAAACAATTGCCAGAACAGATCGCTCTCTCGAAACCGGCCATGGCGGTTCTTGGAAAAGGTCGATTGATCAGGCACGGGGTCGCCTAGATCAAGACGGCAGAACCATCTGTAGGCAAGATTCACATGGACCTCATCGCACAACCGTCGCTCAGATCGGATGCCCATGATGTATCCGACCAGCAACATGCGGATCATCAGTTCAGGATCAACCGAAGGGCGGCCAATGTCGCTGTAAAATGGGCGCAGGTGCGACCGCATATCGCCAAGATCAACAAACCGGTCAATTGACCGCAATAGATGATCATCAGGCACGTGGTCTTCGAGATTGAACTCGTAAAACAAAGCCGATTGAAATTCCTGGCGTGGTCCCAGCATCGCATCAATCTCCCAAATCAATGGGTAAACTGAATCAGCCAATGGTGATTACTTTAAGGCCGACTTTTTCATCAAAATCAGCCCTCTGTGACGAATTTGACTATGTCGCTCCCAGGACAACTTGGGGGAGCTATACTCCTAAGTTTTGGTCTTATGCAGACAATGGTTCTTTTTTTACTGTTAAACAATGCGGGTAATCGACTTGGAATCCCAAGGATGGATATTGGCGTAATGAAGTCCGTACCGATGAGATGGAAGAGGTTTATTGCTATTGGTGCTACAGCCCAGCGCGCGGAACAATCTGTTGAATTACTATTTGATTGGCGGCATTGGCCGACAGGTGGTGCTCATCAATAAAATTTGGTTCCAGACCGCTCACAGCACTGCAATGACCGGCTGGGCAAAGGACGCCTAGAGGATTTACAAAGGTCGCGTTCGAATGACGCGCAACAACCCCAAACAGCGACTTGTTGAGTTCAGTAGCGGAAGGGGAATTAAATCTGCTTTCGCAGGCGGCACGGGACATTACAAACGTTGAAACCTGGCCACACTTACTTAGCCAGACCCCAACCTGAGGCAATTGACCCACAACAGTAATATTGCGGTTAGAGTGGACAGCAAGATAGGAATCAAGGGTTTCGATCAACACCTTCGTTGTGGCGTGGCCGCGCCACCTTAAGGCCACCATAAGCGGAAGGTCGGGAAACTCGGCAATGCGCTGTTCGACATGATCGTTAAAATTGTTACATCCTGCCAGTTGCACTGGAAAAGATTCCTCAAAGGAAAGCACATGGCATGAAGGTGAGCTCAGGATCATCACATTCTTCTTGGCGACCACCCCCCAATGGTGAAATCCAGCGGCGAGGTGCTTGGCGTGGGAATCGCCGACCAAAATGACGCTTGGGGCAATGTCCGCGCCTACAGAACACTCATTAAGCCGCTTACAGGCACCATACCCTTCCTGAGCCACATTGTAGGGAGTAATAAGACGCCAAGACCATCCACCAGTCCAGAATATGATGGTGCTCAGGATCGCTAACCCACCAAGCACAAATCCGCAATTGCGGACAAAGGGCCATTGAGGGATTGCGGGCTGTCCGGTGTCTTTTCGCCTGAGCGGTTTTTCGACAAGGGTAAATAGCAGGATGGCGAGAGCAATAGCTAATGCGATAGCGAAGGGCCGATCAGCTGGCAACAGATATGGTGACCGACGCAGATATGCGAAGAATATCATAACCGGCCAGTGGGTCAGATAAAGTGAATAGGACAACAGACCCAGTCGAATAGCCAAAGGGTTGGAGAGCAAATATCCAATGCCGTCTGATCGGGCGCCCCAAATAATTGCGGCGGCACCAAGTGTAGGCAGCAATGCAGCCCAACCCGGAATACCAGTCGTTTTGTCAAACGAAAGTGCCGCAATTGCAATCATAGTTAGCCCTAGCAGAGTGAGCCCATTGGTTGTTCGTAAGCGGGCTTTTTCCATGGATGGCATCCACAAAAGTAGGCCACCGAGAATGAATTCCCAAGCCCTGAAAATGGGCCAGTAAAATGCAATTTCCGCATTGTAATTCAGGATGATCTGGGCAGAGATGAGCGCGAGGATCAGAACCAATACAGAAAACACCCACACACCAGACAATCCAAACATGCGATGGAGCCAATAGGCTACGAAGGGTGCGGCCAGATAGTATTGTTCTTCAACGGCCAGCGACCAAGTGTGTAATAGAGCAAAATTTCGAGGAGCTTGGTCGAAATAATCGCCTCTGCCTTCGAAGAAAAAATTGGAAACCCCAAACAAAGCAGCGGTGGCTTCAAGGCCCAACCGGACAAAATCATCCAAAGAGAAAATCACAAATGCGATCAACAGTGTTCCCGCAATCGTGGTGAGTAGAGCCGGTGCGAGCCGCCGTACCCGTCTTGCGTAAAAGCTACCGAATGAAAAGTGGCCAGCCCGCAATTGCACTAACGTTAAGCGACTAATCAGGTAGCCGGAAATGACAAAGAATACATCCACGCCAACAAAGCCACCAGGTATCCAAGAATATCCAGCGTGGAACAATACAACTAACAGGATCGCAACGGCTCTCAGGCCATCGATCTCTGGTCTATATTTAGTGCCACCCGACAGGTTGGAAGGCACATAACGGGAAAATGAATCGCAAGTGCTGCCTATACGAGTTCGGATCAACTGATATCCCATGAGCGGATTCTATTGTAGTGAAAGACTTGCATGGGCGATTCTCTTTACCAAATCTGTTTTGGTTTTGCAGTATATATGATCCATCAAGAGCTATCGACATGCTCCGTATAGGGATCAACTTTGCCAAGTTTGGCCGTACCAATGAGGGTACTGGCAATTGATGTCAATTAACGCTGAAAGGTGTGTCGCAACTTCGACACTAAACCAAAACGAAAATGGTACTTAGTCCGCATAGCTGCCTCCTGCACTCGTTATCGGTCCTCTCAATCCTAGTGCAAACCAGTACAGCTCAGGTTGCCATCGATGCCTGACTAAGCTTGTAGCAGCGCTTAGAAATTCAAGCAGCCGCTTTCTTCTCTATCCGGCGGCGGTGGAGAATTGGTTCGGTGTAGCCGCTTGGTTGTTGGCGGCCTTCCAGTATCAGATCAACGGCCGCTTTAAAGGCAAATGATGTTTCCCAATTACCGTCCATGGGCTCATACAGCGGGTCGCCGACATTTTGTTCGTCCACCACTTTTGCCATTTTTTTCATGGTTGACATAATCTGTGCCTCACCAACCACGCCGTGATGCAGCCAGTTTGCCATGAGCTGGCTTGAGATGCGCAGGGTTGCACGGTCTTCCATCAACCCGATATCGTTGATATCCGGCACTTTTGAACAGCCCACGCCCTGATCAATCCAGCGAACAACATAACCCAATATACCCTGCGCGTTGTTGTCTAACTCGCTTTGAATATCTTCGGGAGCCCAGTTTGGCCGAGATGCGACCGGGATGGAAAGAATGTCGCTGAGTTTAGCCCGCTCGCGTTTCTTTTTCTCATCCTGCACGGCGGCTACATTGACTTGGTGATAATGTGTTGCGTGAAGGGTGCCAGCTGTCGGGCTTGGTACCCAGGCAGTATTAGCGCCTGCTTGCGGGTGACCAATTTTTTGTTCCAGCATGGCAGACATCAAATCGGGCATGGCCCACATGCCTTTGCCGATCTGGGCCTTACCCTGCAGGCCGCATTCAAGGCCGATATCGACATTCCAGTCTTCGTATGCCGCGATCCAGGAGGATTGCTTCATATCCCCTTTTCGGATCATCGGCCCCGCTTCCATCGATGTGAACATCTCATCGCCGGTCCGGTCCAGGAAACCCGTATTAATAAAGACAACACGTTCTTTTGCGGCGCGAATGCACTCTTTGAGGTTTACCGTTGTGCGGCGCTCCTCGTCCATTATGCCCATTTTCAGTGAATTTTCCGCAAGACCAAGCGCCTGTTCTACACGTGCGGACAGTTCGACAGCAAAAGCCACTTCCTCCGGCCCATGCATTTTTGGCTTCACAATGTACATGGAGCCGTGCTTCGAGTTTGCCCGGCGCCCACCTTCTCCAATATCGTGGAGGGAGCACAAAGTGCTCATCATGCAATCCATTATGCCTTCCGGCACCTCGCTGCCGTCGGCCAGCAAAATCGCTGAATTGGTCATCAGGTGTCCGACATTGCGGTTGAGCATCAAAACCTGAGCCTTGAGCGAAATCCCGTTTCCCTGAGGGTCCAGATATTCGCGGGCAGGGTTGAGACGGCGCGTCATCCGCTCGCCGCCTTTCTCGAATGATTCTTCAAGATCGCCTTTCATGAGGCCAAGCCAATTGCGATAGGCGACGACTTTATCTTCGGCATCTACTGCAGCGATGGAATCTTCATTATCCAAGATGGACGTGAGGGCAGATTCGATCACCAGATCCGCAATCCCTGCTCGATCAGTTTCCCCGACCGGTGTTTGGCGATTAATCACCACATCAATATGCAGGCCATTATTTCTCAGAAGAATATTATCAAGCCCGGCTGCGACACCTTTGTAGCCTGCAAATTGCGAGTCGTCGGCAAGGCTGTTAGTAGAACCGTCCTCCATCGATATGGCGAGTTTACCGTCTTCGACGCTAAATCCGGTGACATTCACCCACGAACTGCTTTTGAGTGGCACGGAACGGTCAAGGAATGCCCGAGCCCAGGCCACGACCCTGTCGCCGCGAACTTTATTAAACCCCGGACCTTTTGTAGCGCCGTCTTCTGTAGATATTGCGTCCGTACCGTAAAGGGCGTCGTAGAGTGACCCCCAGCGGGCATTTGCCGCATTTAGGGCGTAACGGGCGTTGGTGATTGGAACCACAAGTTGCGGGCCTGCCAGCTTGGCGATTTCATCGTCAATATTTTCTGTCCCGATTGAAAAAGCGGGGCCTTCACCAACGATATAACCGATATCGCGCAGGAAATTCTCGTAGACGGAGATATCAGAAAACTTTCCCTTGTTATCCACGTGCCATTCATTGATCTGCCTTTGCAAATTATCGCGCTTTTCCAATAACGCACGATTTCGGGGCGCTAACTCACTGACAATCTGGCTGAACGAAGACCAGAATGCATCGATTTCAATACCGGTTCCGGGCATCGCTTCATTGTTGATGAAGTCGTATAATTCTTTGGCGACCAGAAGTCCGCTCGCTTCTACGCGTGAAATTGTCATCGGTAATTCGTCTCCGGTTACAACCAATAAATAAACTTGGCTTCCCCTGCCGCATCACCGAATAAGGGTCAACAAAAACCGTCACATTTTCCCTTAATTGCCCGCATTAAACGATTGAATAGTCCAATTAATTCCCGGTATCATTAACAAAGCCGAGGCCTTGACCGAGCCAGCCTTTTGGCATTCCGTGCCCACCGGGGTGCAGGCAGAATTGAATGTATTTGCCAGTTCCGCATCCAGACCAGGTTCGGCACCAATAAGCTCCTTTGGTTTCCACCTTGTCCGGACGGGAACCACATTGATTGGTGTTGCGCATTACGGCCAGCCCTTCAAATACATCACCCTGATGCCAGGCCCTGATACCGCGTCCTTCCAATGGAACCTGCCGGTCTGAGAATCCGTGAATATGAACCAGTTTTCGAGGGCCGCCAGGGCATTTATTGGCGATGGAACCATCACGTTGTTTGGCACCACCTGTTGGCAATGGCCGTCGCAACCCGCCGGCTACGGATACCACACCATCCAGTCTGAATTCCGAGTAACATGCAAAGTGCCATGCCATTGACCCACCAGAGGAGAATCCGGAAACGATTGTTTTATCAATATCAAGTTTCAGCCGGGTTTTTACGTCCAGCAGAACATTTTCGATAAAACGCACGTCATCGCGACCTCCGCGTGGAGGGCCCTGTTCAAGTCGGGCCGCCCAACCGCGCACGGAACGGCCGCGAAAGTTGAATTGGGGCCCGTCGGGCGAAATGACGACAAAACCCGCTTTGTGAAGTGCCCGGAGCAAGTTTTTGTTCCGCATTACCCCTTTGCCGGATCCATTGTGACCATGGAAAAATACAAATGGACGCAGTTCTTCAACAGCATCGCCCTTGTTGGGCATTGAAATGTAATAGGAGCCGCCGTTAGCGCCACTAAGTTCGCAAGGTTGTGAATCTCCACAAACCTCCGTGGCGGCATTAGCGGGAGTGTAAGCAGCACAAATTACCGCCATCGACGAGACTATTGATGGAATTTTCATAAGCGTGGATACCGAATTCCGAAGTGTGTGAAAACACACATACCGGTAACAATTGGGAGAACATTCGAATTTAACCGTTACTTTTAAACATCTTTTGTGATGTACTCATCATACTGCAGGGGAGATCATTCTTATCGACGACCGCGAGAAAAATCATGCAGATTCCTGAAGTTAAGACAAATAGCATTGATGAGGTTCAACACCTGATTGATCAAGAAGTGTTTCTAACGCTAGCCGTAGTTGATGTGCAGGTTTACGATCAAACCCTTGTCGTTATGACCAGCCATTCGGTACCAAGAGCTTTCGTGCGCATGTTGTTACGCAAAATCTGGAATGGTCCGGTTGAAGTTTATTGCGCGTCAGCCCTATTTGCTGGTGGCAATATTGCACTGACCTGACAAGCTCGCGCGTCAGGATATATTATGAATGAACAGGGCTCGATTGAGCGCATTCGAATAATCACCGCATCCACCTAATCTGGTAGCCTGCCAGGCAATCTTCGTAGTCGCGTCACCAATACTGCGCTCGCGTTAGAAGGCCTTGAACGTCATTGTCGTTAAGGAACGCTCTATATTTTCGACATTTAGTATATTGTCGTTCACCCACTTACCGACGTCTGCGTCTGTTGGTGGATACACCTGCGCCAACAGGTCCCATTCACCGCTGGTTGAGAAGAGCTGGGATATAATCTCCCGCTCGTAAAGCGTGTCGGCGACCTTGTAGGTTGTACCCGGTTTACAGCGCAGCTGAATGAAAATGCAGCTCATGTAGGCCTCTCAGAAAGTCCATTGATTGAGTCCCAACTTATAGCAGTCTTTGCGTTAGGAAAGCGGTTTTCCCAATTATTCGATACGGGATTGGTGAGAATTTATCGCGCAGGACCTACCCCTGAAGCTTAGGAAGGTAGTTTCAGTGGTGTACCATCTGTTAAACATCGACCGAGGAACATTTTGTTCGCTATGTTCGCGTCGCTTCGAACTTTGCCCATACTTCTTCAAGCTTTTCGATGTTGAAACCGGGTTCGCGGGCAGGGCCCAGCACAATGGCTTCGCTCTCGACAACGGTTTCAATGGCAGATTTCAATTTGGATATCACTTCATGGGGAATTACGATTGCACCATGTCGATCAGCGTGCACGAGCTCGTTTTCGACTACGCGCATTCCCAGGATATTCACCTCTATGCCGATATCTACAACGTGGACGTATCCGTGGCTTGGGCCAATTGAACCGGCCAATATCGGGAATCCTTCATCGATCACGTCAAGGTCTCGCATTACGCCGTTGGTGAGCGCACCTTTCAAACCAAGACCTTTGTGGACCGCGACATGAACTTCACCCCACCATCCTGCAATGCAGTTTGGGTAATCCACGTCTTCGACGACTGCGACGGTTGGGTATTCTCCAGCAGCCATTGTACGGAAGTAGCCCATACGTTTGGCACGGATGACGTCTGTCGTTTCGTTTGGTGGAGCAAGGCCTGAAATCCTTGCGGTGCGCGCAAATCCGACCATTGCAGGTTCTCCAGGTTTGGAGTGTTGCATTGTGCCCCGAGTGAACCGGTTAAAGCCCCGTTTTCCCTGCGCCACTTCAATTGCGTTGCAAACGGTAGGCGTGTCGACACTGGTAAGCAGTGCCAGTAAATCTTCCGCAATTAGATTGTCAGGCATATTTACGTGTTCTCATGCAGGGCCGGAACGATAAGGTTATGCCTGTTTGCATACCTATTCAATGATACTTGATCTATGATGGGACACGGGTTGAGCAGGACAAGCTGAGATTAACCACCAGCAAATCGATTGTTATAGTGGAGATAGGGTGGTCATTCTGGGATGTGGGAACAGATTACGTTAATGCCGGAGAAATTAAGTTTATGACAAGTGTCGATGAACCGCTCGAGTACATCAAACGAACACGGCGTTATTATCAGGTGCTTGGGTATGGCGCGTCCTATGTCTGGGCCCACTACGATGACGTACCGTTTGTTTCTCTGTCAAAACCCTTGTCAAAATCACGGGTTGCCATCGTGACTACTGCGGCAATTTTTCAACCTGGTAAGGGAGACCAGGGTCCAGGCGCGCCTTATAACGCATCAGCAAAATTCTACGATGTTTACGCAATGAAGTGCAGCGAACCGCCAAACTTAGGCATTTCTCATGTCGCGATTGATCGCGATCACACGAGCGCCGAAGACATTGGTACTTATTTTCCGTTAGATGCTTTGAAGTTAGCTGCTGTTGAGGGGCGAATTGGATCAACGTCTTCCAGGTTTTATGGCCTTCCCACTAATCGTTCCATACGCAAGACGTTAGAAGTGGATTGTCAAAACCTGACTGAACATTGCAAAGCGGACGCAATAGACGCTGCGATTTTGGTGCCCAATTGTCCGGTATGTCATCAATCTGTCTCCCTCGCAGCGCGGCACTTGGAAAATGAAGGCATCGCTTCTGTAATTATGGGGTGCGCAAGGGATATTGTTGAACATGTTGGGGTGCCAAGGTTTTTGTTCAACGATTTCCCATTGGGCAATAGCGCAGGATTGCCGCATGACCGTGACAATCAATATCAGATTATGATACTTGCGCTTGATCTTTTGGAGCAGGCAAATGGTCCACGTACCACTTGGCGTTCTCCGTTTCACTGGTCGGGCGACGAAGACTGGAAACGTGATTATTCCAATCCGGATTTATTATCCAGCGAAGAGATTGCGCAAAAACGTGCTGCGTTTGATGCTGGTAAAGCAGAGGCCAAAACACAGCAGGGCAGGTCGAGCTAATCTCCGAACCATCTTGGGCTATTCAGCAAGCCGTTGGATGAATAATGATTGCGTGGTAATCGGGTCCAAACGTTAAACAATGGCGAAATCTATGAACACCGACACCGGCAATTCTGACATTGAGAACGTCTCCGACGAGGGACCGCAGAATGCCGATACGATTTATGATGACAGTGGGGTGGTTCTTGAATCAGTTGTCGAAGAAATTGAACAGTCCATTGAAAACAAGGATGAGGACGCTGTTCGCGTTGCGCTGCGAGACCTGCACGAGTCTGAAGTCGGTGATATTCTTGAAGCGATTGAGGAAGAAGGTCGTGATGGTCTTGTAGAGCTTGCCGGTGACGATTTCGACTTTGCCGCGCTCACAGAAGTTGATGAGGCCATCAGGTTAGGGATCGTCGACAATCTCCCCAATAACCGCGTTGCAGAAGCCGTTCGTGAGTTGGATTCTGATGATGCGGTTTTCATTCTCGAAGACCTCGATAGCGAAGACCGGGAAGATATCCTTTCTCAAATTCCGTTCCAGGAGCGGATCCGTCTGCGGCGTTCACTTGAGTACCCCGAAGAATCCGCCGGGCGGCGGATGCAGACGGAATTTATCGCGGTTCCGCCGTTCTGGACCATTGGCCAGGCCATCGACTACATCCGCGCTGGCGAAGACCTACCTGATCGGTTTACTGAAATCTTCACGGTGGACCATAGGTTTAAATTAGCCGGATCATTGGCATTGGATAAGCTACTCCGGTCCGGTCGCGATACGGTGGTTGGCGATATCCATGATACTAATGCCCACCCAATCAGCGCTGAAATAGATCAGGAAGAAGCGGCACAGATATTTGAGCAGTATGACTTACTTTCCGCACCGGTGATTGATGACAATGAACGGTTGGTTGGTGTTTTGACGATTGATGATGTTGTCGACGTCATACAGGAAGAGGCTTCTGAAGATATCAAACGTCTTGCCGGAGTAGGGGACGAGGAACTGTCGGATGGCATTTTGGAGATTGCGCAGTCACGGGTAGGGTGGCTTTCTGTCAATCTGCTGACAGCAATACTGGCTTCGTTTGTAATCGGCCTGTTTGATGCATCCCTGGAAAAAATGGTGGCACTCGCCATTCTCATGCCAATTGTCGCTTCGATGGGAGGGAACGCGGGGACGCAAACCATGACTGTTGCTGTCCGTGCGCTGGCGACCCGTGACCTTGATACCTACAACACGGGCAAGATCATCCGAAAGGAACTATTGGTGGGTCTGATAAATGGCGTTTTGTTTGCGATCGCAATTGGCGTTGTTGCCGGAATTTGGTTTGCCCAGCCGGCCTTGGGTTGGGTGATTGGATTTGCCATGATCATCAACATGCTATTTGCGGCTGCGTCCGGGATTCTTGTTCCAATTGCACTGGACAAATTTAACCTGGACCCGGCAATTGCATCCGGCGTGTTTGTAACGACTGTTACCGATGTCGTTGGTTTCCTTTCCTTTTTATGGTTGGCAGTTTGGTGGTTCGGTCTGTAATCCGATGCTCAATTTCCCGAGAGAAGTGCATATTTTTCGGCAAATTTCATGGCGGCTGCTACACCGATCATGGAATAGTTGATCACTTCGGTTTGCGTTGTAGTGGGCACGGATAATTGCATCCAGTTGCTGACTTTCATGACCTTTAACATCTCGTCTGGATTGTCAGCGGCGATGACAAACTCGTTGATAGAATCGTGCTGACGCGCTGACCTGCCAAATTCGAACTTCATGACCTCACCATTGGAAAATCTTGCGCTGATTGGTTGTTTTTTGTCGATCCTGTCGTAAGCGTCAAACAAAAAGGAAATTTTTATCTGCCCGCTCTGCCGATTTCGATATACCGCCAATCGATTATCGAGAAAAAAACCATTTTTGCCGGAGTGCGTAACCGCCCAACAGAAATTTGAATAATCGCTCTTGGAATTAGGAACATAAGCGTCTGGGCAGACCGCCAGCCAGTGTTTGTGATATTCCCTGAGCTCTCCAAACTTATGGTGGAATGGTTCGGATGCAGCGGTAGCAACCTGAAATGAAATCACTAAACCGATGAGTGATAATAAGGTTAATACAGATTTAAATTGTATTGGCCATATACTCGAATTGACTTTTACGTAAATCATTTATCTAACGTCCGTAGTCGGAATAAATTGAGTCTTGGAATATGCGTGAGTATTACACAATAACAGAATTAACACGCGAGTTTGGCGTTTCCACGCGTACGATCCGATTTTACGAAGATGAAGGTTTAATTAAACCTTTGAGACGCGGTCGCACGCGTTTGTTTCGGCCATCGGATCGCATTCTGTTGAAACAGATTTTACGGGGAAAACGTCTGGGTTTTTCCATAGCTGAAATTCGTGAGATTATCGAAGTCTACAAAGCTCCATCAGGGGAAGAGGGACAGATTAAACTCATGATCGAGCGTATCGGAGAGAAACGTAATACCTTGGAGCAGAAACGCCGTGATCTCGAGGAAACCATACGTGAAATGGATACGGCTGAAGAAAACTGTTTTGAAAGATTGGCCGAGCTTGGGGTAAGCCAATAAGCCCGGCCAAGGTTATCATAAGAACGATAAACCCAACCCTGCAACTGAGCAGATTACCAGCATTGTTGGGATACCCAAATGTAGCCGGAACGCGATTAAGGCTGCCATGAGCGTCAGGATAACGACGCGCCAGTCAAGACTGGCGAAGTTTGGCACCGAAGTTTGTATCAGACCTGAGCTCCAGACGTTCACATCGGTAAAAAACACATGCAATGCAAACCAGATTGACAGGTTGAGAATGACTCCGACGACGGCTGCGGTGATGGCGTTGAGGGCCCCTTTTAACCGTGGCTGCGTCGATATCCACTCAATGTAAGGTGCGCCGGTAAATATCCAAAGGAAACAGGGCACAAATGTAGCCCATAGGGTTACCGCTGCTGCGAGGGCGGCAAAGGCCATTCCCTGTTGCCCGTAGCCCGCGAGGAAACCAACAAATTGTGTGACAAGAATCAGCGGCCCCGGCGTTGTCTCCGCTAATCCCAATCCGTCCATCATTTGACCTGCTGTCAGCCAGGCAGAATTTTCAACGACATCCTGCCCCATGTATGCCAACACCGCATAGGCCCCGCCGAACGTCACGACAGCAAGTTTTGAAAAAAAGGTCGCGATTTCATTCAGTTGCGAGTCCGGGGAAATAACGCGTAATGCAAGCAAAGGCCCCCACCAGATTGCCAACCAGACCGTAATTGTTTGCACAGTTCGGGAGAATTTGTGCCTAATGGGGATGCTCTCTGTGTGTTCATTGTTTAGGCCGGAAAAGAAAAACCCGTAAAGCCCTGCTGCAAATACAATAAGCGGGTAGGGAAGGGCCAAAAGAAAAATTCCAATAAAAGCCAGGGCAGCAATGATCCAATGGCCTGTTCCCGAAAGGGCTTTTTTGGAAACCCGTAGCAAAGCTTCAATAACGATCACGATGACCGCGGCCTTAACGCCGAGAAACAGGGCACTGACCAATGGAACTTCGCCATAGACCGCATATAAGACGGACAATATCGCCATGATGAAAGCGCCGGGGAGGACGAATAGCCCCCCGGCGATCAACCCGCCCTTTATTCCATGCATGCGCCAGCCAGCATATGTTGCCAGTTGCATGGCTTCGGGGCCGGGGAGCAACATGCAGAAGGATAACGCGTTAAGAAACTGGCTCTCCGAAAGCCAATTGCGATCCTCGACGATCTCTTTGTGCATAAGTGCTATCTGCGCGGCGGGGCCGCCAAATGATAGTATTCCGATCTTCGCCCACACATTCGTTGCGTCACGGAGTGACGGGATTTCGCCACTCATTGTGCTGGTGTCCAGTCATGTGTTTCTTCATGGGCATCTCGCGCCCAGCGAAAAAACGCATCGTATAATTGTATGCCTGCTTCAAGTTGCGCGAGGTCATCGCGGTACATTCTGGACAGGCCGAGGGATGCCGCCATCAGTCCTGCTGCTTCGGGCGCTAGATCAAGGCGATTTGTGTCTGCACCACGTACGATTGTTGCCAGGCGGTCTATCGCTTCGCCCGCCAAGTTCCATTCCTCGACCATCGTGTCGAATGTGCACCTTTCGTCACGATGACTCCAATACACATTTTCAACGTCGAACGGCGTCGCGTTGAATCGATCGGCCACGTCCAAAACTTCTGCTGGTGCAACAAACAGAAACTGAGCGAGGGGATCGATAAACCTGCGGATCAACCAGGGGCAGGCAATACGGTCGATCTTTGGCCTGTGACGCGTTACCCAGATGGTTTGCCCCTGTTTATTCCGCTCCGGAATTTTGTCGGCAGGTACTGTCGGTAGCCCAGCATCCCGCCATGCTAAAATTCCCCCTTTAAGCCCCTCCGCTTCCACACCATTGCAACGTAAAAGAGCAGCAGTTCCTTCGCTTAATTTCTTGCCTTTATGGCAGACGATGACAACACGTTTACCAACAAGTGCTGGAGCCAAGTTTGTGATCGTTGTATGCGAATGGCGAAAAGAGGTGGGTATTAAATTTGGCGTTTCGTTGAAGTCTTCATCGATGCAAACGTCGATAAGTGTCGGGCAATCGGGAGTGCCGATTAGACGAGATAGTTGGGCAGGGGTGATTTGATTAAATGAAGGCATAATGCATCCTTGTTCGCGAATTTATTGCGTTAGTGGATGCGATACTTGGGCCTGAGCCTCACGGGGCGTTCGCTAACCCCTTAAGCGCAAATTGACGATCTGCACATGATTAGTCAAGTGAAGGATTGAGATGTTTTGTTTATTCGAAGTTTTTGCTCGCTAGGTTTTTGACGGCGTGAATACGCTCACCGGGGCATCGCGGCCTCGTATCGGCAGGGATCCCATTTCATTGAACTCAAGGTCTGACACATCGTCTGTGTTCAGGGCGTTAATAGTATCGGAAGAAACCAGAATGTTGGTCCCGAATTCCTTGTTCATTTGTTCAAGACGTGCCGCGATGTTTACCGCATCACCATAGACCGTGTAACTTAGCCGGTCTTCAGCGCCGATTGCGCCAGCCACAATCGGGCCTGTGTTTATGCCAATCCTGCAATTTAGTTTTTCACGTTCGTAGGTCGTTTCACTAGTTCTTTGAACGATAGACAATGCGGCGCGGATGGCGCGCTGGGCGTGATCTTCATATTCGATGGGTATGTTGAACACCGCGATTATTGCGTCGCCCTGAAATTGTGTGACCATGCCGCCCTGTGCTTCAATCATCGCAACGGCGTCGGAGAAGAATGCGTTAATTGTCGCCACAAGCTCTGATGGTTCAAGCCGTTCAGATATGCGGGTAAACCCTTCAATATCCAGAAAAAATGCTGTTGCAATTGCATTCCTGGGTTTTGCATTGGTTCCATCCGCCAAGAGAAGCGTGGCAACGTCACCTGGCACATATTTACCAAACAGGTCGCGAATAGTTTCGCGTTCTTTCAATCCGTCGACCATTTCATTGAACGCCGAAGAAGCGGCGGAAAGTTCTCTAATTCTACTGGGCGGCAGTTCCTCAACCTGATCTAGCTTGTTGCCTTGAACCAATGATGCTGCTCTCGACAATCTACCCATCGGCATCGCGGCGCGGTTTCCCAAAAGTATCGCGACCAGAATTGAGCCTACCAATAATGCAATCCCGACAACGGCGATTGTGATGAGTCGATTCAACTCTGTTGCTCCGGCTTGGGCATCGAAGTGTATCCCAATCATCAGTTCACCGCCTGATGCCCGTGTTTTGTCGATCTTTGTTGCAAAGACTCGCGGGCCTTTTTCCGTTTCAATTGAAAAGATGTCGACCCCCGGTATATCCGCGACAAGATTCAATTCGTTGCGCTCAGCCTTATTGAGTCGCAGTAAGTAAGGGTCGTTTACCGCTTTGATCGAAGGCCAGGGTTGATCGCCCATTTCGCGCAACTTGGGATGGCCGATAACCACACGCTTGTTGAACAGAATAAAACGTACCAATTCATGTCCGCGAAAGTCAGCGTCGATTGCCAGAGATTTTGAGAGTTGGGTTGAATCGCGCCGGATGCCAATAACGCCAATGTCGCCTTCCGGAGTGCGCGCAGGTGCTAAAAATGTCCCGGCTGGGGCGCCATCCATCACTGAGGGTCTCAATACCCAAATACCGTCTTTTGGTGGCCACACAGGGCGGTTTTCAGCAGTCCGGTTGAGGCGGGCCTGCCATTTTTGCGGCCAATCGACTTCGTCTAGTTTTTCAGTGGCGACGTCGTAAAAATAACCGGACCCATCAGGGTGTTGATAGGATACCGCTGCAATTTGTGGTGACATGGCGGTTGCACCAATCAAGACTGAGCGAAAACGGTCTAGGTCTTTTGGATCGACTTTACCCGTGACAATCTGGTCGGCCAACCATCTGCCGTTACCTTCCATCGGGTTAAAGAAATTTCGGGACTGCTGTTCCGCATCATTGAGCAGGTTTTCGAGGCGGGCAGCGAGAGAGCTTCGGGTGGCATCAAGCGTGTTGCTTATCGAGAGAAGTAGCAATGTGCCGGTCGAAATCGTGACAAGCCCGCCAAATACAACAGCTAGAGCCATTGCTATGCCGATCCTGCGTTTCGTGTTCAGCAAACCTGCCTCCGTGGCCATGCGAAAAATATATATTGCATTATGCTGTCGTGAAGTTCGCGCCAAATTCGAAATATAAGTTGTTACGTCAACAGGCGTGAGTGCTCTCTAATCTCACAAGGTTGACTTCAAACAATATTTTCAAAGTTGGCTGTTTAGTAGTACAGTCTTCCTGTTCATTACAGTAATCAATTCTCGGTTGGCCGAAGTTGATCACGGTTGCGAATCTGTCGCGGCGTTAACGGCAACGAGGAATTGTGGGGTTCTTGCTTGCTGGTCAGCAATTTCGCGGGGAATTTTGCGTATGATCATTTTTTGATAAATACGCCGTGCAATTGGGCCTGAAGCCGCAGCACCATTGGGAAGGCTGACGCGTAAAGCACGTGGAAAACCATCCGAATTGTCAAACCGTGGACTTGTATCGGTGATATTTTCAAAGCCAGGGCAACCTCTGACGATCTGCAGGTCACGTTCACCCGTTTCAAGGGCAATGGTTTCCATGGCGTTGTTAAGCAGTTTGCATTCTTCCTCAATCGCCAGTGATTGGTTGGATGCGAGTGTGGCTGCCGATGGAGAACCGCCGTTGATACTTTGAGTACAGGCGGAGGTGTGAAGCACCATAAATAATGCAACCAGAACTGACGGGTTTAAGATTCTCACAGTGTCTGCTGGCTTTGAATTGATGCAGTTTGTTAGCGAGTTCATTTCTATATCCAACGGCGCACAGCGTTTTTGTAATCCGGCCAAGCGTCGGGGAAGTTGGCCTCCATATGTTTTTCTTCACGTTTTATGGCGAGTTCGCTTAGCAGGAAATACAACGCGACCCCACCGAATATGAACCACCTGCTGCCCAGGGCAAAGCCAAAACCAGCCACCAGCATGACATTGGCTAAATAAATAGGATTGCGCGAATGGGCGAATGGACCACTCGTCAAAAGCTTCGTTGCGGCTCGGTTTGGCGTGATGTTGGCACTGTGTTTACGAAACGTCAAAAACGACCAAACATCCAACATCAGCGCCAGGACTATAACCACAATACCGGTACCGCGCATGAAGTTGGAAACCTGATCGGGTTCCCAACCAAGAGGCAGGTAACGGTCCAGAACATAACATAATGCGAACATGCCAATCGTGAGGATTGGGGGCAGGGGATATTTGTTCGGGCTCTCTTTTAGCGATGTCATGATTTTCTCCGTACCAAGTATAACCATGAAACTGCGTTGCAGGTCTTGGTCAAGTGGAAATTTCAGATTCAACGGTGGCACCCAACAAATTTGAGAGCTAAGATGAAGCGAAGTAAATAATTGTATTGGTGAATATTCTTCGATATGCGGTACCGATGTGCATGCAATAAATTGAGGGTGCCGCAATGAGGGTAGGACTTTTCATCAATAGTGTGAATCTGCTGATTCAAAATTGGCAGGTTGCAGTTCGACTAAGCTGGATCTGGTTTGCTCTTGTTCTTGCGGCATCTTTTTGGACGGCTGGAATATTTGGATTCTCCATCGTTAATGATGAGATGAGGTTAAATTCCGGATTTAAATCCAGCTCTACTACAGGTTTCGTTCTGCCCATCCTTGTTTCGTTGGTTATTTATATTGTTGGCGTGACATCAGTAGCGATTGGGTGGCATCGCTATATTCTTCTCAATGAAAAGCCTTCAAAGTTTCATTTGTTTGGTTCGAATTTTCCCCTGTTTGCATATTTTCTAACAGGCTTAAAAATTGCATTTGTAATTTTATTGGCGTGGATACCAGTTGCGTTTATTGCATTGCCTTTGATTACATCGGTAATTTCCGTGGGGAACAGTTTAAGTCTAAGCTTAGCTGTAGGTTACATATTTGGGTTTACGCTGGGTATTGCGGGGATTTGGATATCCTTAAGGTTGAGTCTTGCCCTGCCAGCCATTGCCGTCGGGGTCGATATGGGATTGCGTGATTCATTTAACATAACTCGACAGATAAGCTTTGAATTACTGGCGACGGCTGTTTTTCTCGTGCTGATCCAATATATCCCGACCTTCTTGTTCTCTTTGGTGCACCTCTCGATCAATGCCTCTATCGTTGTAGGTGGTGTATTGGATTGGTTCTGCTTCATGGTCGGTGTTGGCGTTCTAACCAATGCATATCGCTATCTCAGCACCCAACTGGCTACCTGAGCGCGTTTCAGAACCATCCTGTTTAAAACGCTGTGGTCATGGCTTCACGAAAGGGCCATGAGGTGCAGATACCAGCTTCAAAAACGTGCGGTCTTCGCGCAATAGAAATTTTTCCCGTTGTGCGAATTCGTAATTTTCCCTGCCCAACGGGTCGGCTGACAGGCGCTCGCGGTATTGTTCATAGGCTGCGAGGTTCTCGATGTTATAGACACCATAAGCAAGGGTGCTGGAACCTTCCTGGGGTGCGTAATAGCCAATCAGGTCTGCCCCACAACGGGGAATAGCCTCGCCCCAGTTGCGGGCGTATTGTCCAAACTGTGCCTTTTTTGTTGGATCGATTTGGTAGCGAATAAAGCAGGTAATCATATCATTGGTTCCATAGTTCGTTCATTATCGAATAATGACATATTGCAAGTCGCTAATGCTTCGGTTATGGTCGAACTATGAAAGAAGGCCCAGACATTGCACTTTTAGGCTCATTGATTGGTGACCCGGCGCGGGCCAATATTTTGACCGCGTTGATGAGCGGCAAGGCGCTGACGGCAACTGAGCTTGCGTCTGAGGCTGGTGTAACCGTTCAAACAACGAGTTCTCATCTGAAGAAGCTCGAAGATGGCGGCCTGATCAAACAACGTAAACAGGGGCGGCATCGGTATTTTAACCTGTCTGATGAAGACGTAAGTGGCGTTTTGGAATCGATGATGGGACTGGCTGCAAAACGTGGATTATTACGCGTCCAAATCGGCCCAAAAGACGCCGCTTTGAGGAAATCTCGTGTCTGCTACAATCATCTCGCGGGTGATCTGGGCGTTACACTCTATGACGGGTTGATCGCCCAGGGCCATTTGGTCGAAGACGAGGAATATGTCGACCTGTCCGACAGTGGCATCGCGTTTGTTGAGCAATTTGGGATTGAGCTCAACACAATCAACAAAAGCCGTAGACCCCTGTGCAAATCCTGCCTCGACTGGAGTTCAAGAAGAACACATCTGGCCGGCTCGCTTGGTTCCGCATTTCTGGAACGTTTTTACGCGTTGAAATGGGCCCGCCGCATCGAAGGGTCACGGGTGGTTGAGTTTTCGCCCAAGGGCGAAAAACAATTTTTGCAAATGTTGGCCTGACTTTGGATTTTGCAAACTCGAACGCAAATAAGGCGCAGCGGTTTCCCGCTGCGCCCTTCACGTTTTTACGGATGGTTTAATCCCGCAGTTTTACCAGGTCGTTCAATAGACCTTCCGTTCCGGAGTGGACGGTGATCCGCTCAACCCGATCTGCGATGGTTTCAAGAGCTTCAAGCTCTTTCAACCGCAACATCACAGGGTTATCCGCCATCACCTTTGCGGTGTTGAGCAAAGAACGGGTTGCGTTCGTTTCCTCACGACGACGGATGACGTTGGCTTCCGCTTCTTTTTGTGCGGAGACCACCTGGTTGAGGATTTCCCGCATCTCGCCGGGCAGGATTACGTCTTTCAACGCGATTTCGCCCACTTTGATGCCGATGGCTGCCATTTCGTCTGTTACAGTTTTTGCAGCTTCGGTATCGACGGATACTTTCTGCTCCAAAACCTGATCCAGCGTCATGGCACCCAGGGTTTTACGGAAGGCAACCTGCAATGCCCGGTAAAGAGCGTCTGCAAAATCTTTAACTTCCGTCACCGCTTTGACAGGATCAGTGACCTGATACTGCGCTGCAATGTTCACCCGAATGGTCACCCGGTCGTGGGTTAAAACTTCCTGACCCGTCACGTCGATTGTTTGACGTTTTAGATCAATCAGCTTGTGAGTAATCGCCCGACCGGCGCTCCAAAACCCGTGGACACCGGCGTCAAGACGACGCTGGTATTCACCATCGAAGAACAACATGGCGGTCTGACCATCACCAACGGCGATCACCGTTGCATGCAAGATCTTACCGGTCATTCCCATGCGACGCAAAAGACGGGCATCGACCTGGGGAGAATCTGCGACGTCTATGACGGTAGTTGTCCAGGGCCCCGCATCTTTCCAAAGGACGATACGACGATCAGGACCAATAACCGCATAGAGTGCGCCGTCCCGTTCAACAATAGCGACTTCGGTTCGCCCGGTCTGAACCACTGTGAAATGCTCCTGCGCTGCGTCAGGGAGTTTTTCGAAGATGGCTTTCTCATAGGCGGTGCCAACTTCGGCCCGCGCGAGATTGTGGGTTTCCAGCGTCAACCTGTCTTTGCGGCTGGACAGCATGTGCTCACCTGAGCGCAAGATGCCCTGAACTTGACCTTTCCAAAGGTGGATGGCCCGTTCGTCTTCGCTGATCTGGACACGTGTACGCCCCAAAATTTTATCAAATATTGTCATCTTCTTATTCGCCATTGCGACGTGGCAAAAGCGCGTTTCGGTTTTTCAGTTTCAGTTGAACGCGCTTGAACTCTCTTGTGGTGCGGGTCTGTTTCACTCATTCGCGAGGCGATTAAGCGCGACACGCAGCAGGTCACGGCGTTTCCTTTCTGTTTCGTTTGGGTTTGAGGTATCCAGCATCCACGCCAATCGCGAAAGCAGGTTTCGCGTTCTCACTTTAGAGAAGCGTGAAATTGGGACCCAGGTCAGCGGCGGCACCGCGCCTTGCGGATTTCGGGGAGAGGTTTTTCAGGGCCTGAAACCGGAACTCCCCCGTTCGAAAACCGGGAAGGGCGGGTTGAAAGCTTGAAAAACGTTACCGTTAATCGGCAGGGAAGGGTGTCCCTGTATCGTAGTCAGCACTTTGCCTAAGCAAAGGTTTGATGTTGAGACAGGGCAGGCCGCTGCCTGAGCCATTTTAAATTCACCTTTACAGGGTGAGCCTTTTCAGGCGGGTGTTTGGAAAGGGAATCGAACCCCTTACAGCTAGATTAAGTGTCTAGTGCTCTACCATATGAGCTATCCATACGTGCATAACGGGAATCGAACCCGTGGCCTTCTGAACCTAAATCAGACGCTCTAACCTATTGAGCTATTTGCAACCGCACACCAAAGAAAAGGCATCCGTACACAGCGCTGGCAGTGCCAGACCGCGCGGGTGAATTCTTAGAAATTCTATCCATCGACGTCCCTTCCTTTCTTGTGTTCGGGAGGCGCTGGATATTCCCCCTTGATTCAAATTTCAACAGCGAATTTATATTTATTTCGAGATAGTGAAGATTGGTGCAAAATTGCAACAGTAAGGTAATACCAACGGCATTAATTTTCGACCGTTCTGACATGGGCCCAATCTCTCATTCCGATTGACGTTATGATTTTCGGTGTGTCGATGAGCGCGTTCCATGCGTCGCAGGCGGCATCAAGGATGGCGGTGTAGTCTTTGAAAACGCGGTTTGAGAGATAGTTTGACCTCAGATATTGCCAGATGTTCTCGACCGGGTTCAGTTCAGGTGACTTCGAAGGTAGCAGAATGATGGTGATATTCTTTGGTACGACCAGTTTGCCGGTGCTGTGCCAACTTGCGCGATCCATCAGGATCACGGCATGGGCCTTGCGGGTCACGTATTTGCTGATCTCATCGAGATGCAATTGCATTGCTTGTGTGTTGGCTTTGGGCAGTACCAAGGCCGCGCCCGTGCCACGCTTTGGGCAGATCGCACCGAACAGATAGGCATTGTCGTAGCGCTGGTCGGCGGGCAGCCGGGGACGGGTTCCTTTCCTCGCCCAGAGGCGAACCTGACCGTTCTTTTGCCCGATGCGCGCTTCGTCCTGGAACCAGATCTCCACCGGCGTTCTCTGCGGCAGATCAGCTATGTGGGCTGCGAGCGTGTCGGGGAAGTTTTTTTGAACGCTTCGATCACACGTCCATCCTGCTCAGGGTGTTGTGGACGACCGGAGATGTTGGAGAAGCCCAGTTGTGCCAGATAATCCGACATCACCCGCTCGGAGCATTTGATACCGAACTGTTCCTCAATAACGCGTACCAGATCAATGCGTCGCCAACGAACCACGCCATCCACTTCCCGGTCCGGCCCGGTTTCGACAATCAGCGACAGTTCCTGCATCTGCTTATCACTCAGCAGGCGCGGTCGCCCTGCACCCTTGGCATTGGTCAGACCGTCCGGACCCAGTTCATTGAAACGATGGACCCAGTCACGCAACGTTTGACGATCCATCCCGCCAATCCGAGCCGCCTCCGTGCGGTTCATGCCGTCATAGACTGCGGCAAGCGCAAGCAGCCGGCGTATCTGTCGGTTGTCACTGCATTCCTTGGTCGTCCGGCGCAGGCTGGCGGCATCAAAGTCCGTCCGAAGTGGCACTGATGATCCCATAGCAAATCTCCTTTGCCACAAGGAATCAGATCAAACTCGATTTGGGAATCCCTACAGAGTCAGAAAATAATGCCGTTGGTATAAACGGCAATTTTTATCGAAAATGCAAGGAACCCAATGAAAAGGGTCACCTGATGAAAATAAACCCCTTGGGTATTACCAATGCGACCGAAAATTTGAATGCTTGTGGCGCTTATCTCGCGCTAACCGCACAACTCTCGCATCAAAATCCATCTGACAGATGGAATCTAACACCGATTTGGAAAGAAGCACTGTGGCTATATCCGGTTCCCAACCGCGTTTGTTGGCCAACCCCGATTGCTGTTGGGCGCGAAACATCAGCGGTTGGAATTGCATCATACGCGGCGCTGGCAGATATCTCGACGCAGTTCTTTTTCAAGTGATCAACGGCTGCATTGATGGCTCCAGCTATTAAATCCAGTTTTTTATCCCTGCAGAATACGTACAGCCCAAGTGCCGCTTTTAAGCCGCCAAAAACATCAAAGCTGCTGTTACCGGTCGCAATTCCGGGGTTGAGGAAGAGGGCGCCATCACATCCTGGTGTTGCGGTTGACCCGTCCCCGCAATCGCTTCCTCGATAGTTTGCGTTGGTAAACATGCCGCCAAGATGGCCACCAAATGTCCACGCCATATTGGGCGCGGTCAATTGAGTAACCTCTAATCCAAATGCGCCACCAAATTGGTTCTCGCGTATTTCCTCATTCAATGTGTTGAAAAACGTGCCGCCGAGGAAGTCTGTTTCAAGACCGATGTTTGCTTCGTTTTTAGAGTGGCGGTATTGCAAACGGCCATAGGGTCTTAAGAACAAGTTATCCGAGTACTGCGCCTTGTAACCCAACTCGGCGCCGAATCTAAAGGCGTCTCGGTCAAGATCCACGTCGATGCGGCTGTTGTTATTGAACCCGAAACCACCGGTCCCCGTTATATCGATATAGGTTGGCAATTGACCGGGGGAGAAGGCTGATATTGTGTCGTTCTCATCACCAAACAGTCGGGCATACTCGCCATTAACTGACCCCACCCATCCTTCATTTGTGTCAAATGGGCCTGTTGGTCCCAGGTTAATTTCGCCAAATATTACTGGTCCATAGAGATCGATGTTGAAGTCATGAAGTGGGTTAAAGTTTACGTTGAAGCTTTGAATGCCGAGTTGTAAATCCGGGGCGCGAACATAACGACCGCCTAGTCCGAATTTATAGGTAAAACCGGGGCTATCCGGAACCTTTTCCACCACATCGTTTTCAGGATTTCCTGCTGTTTCAGATTTAGGCGGCGGCGGGTTCGATCCTGCGGGCGGTTTTGGGTTTTCCTTGGGCTTTTTCTCGGCAACGCCGGAAGTCGTTACCGGCGGGCAATTTGGCAATCGTGTTACGGTCTTCCATCCGAGTTCGATTTCCGTGATGAGAGAACTGTAAATCACCTCTTTTTCGTCTAATAATTCAAGCCAAATTCCGAATTCATCGAGAACCTTCTCGCGAACCAGTTGGAGAGCTCTTTGTGAAGTGCCATCAATCCCGATTAATCCGGTACGTTTAAGGTAATCAATTGCCGCCTCCCGATCTGCTGCAGTAAGAGCTGCATTTTCTGTCGGTTGTAATCCCGCTTGTAAATCCGCAGCCAGTTTAGATGTTTTGGTGAGGATCTGGTGAATATACCACCATTGGTGGTGCAATTCCTGTTCGATGAGTTGCTCGAGGCGGATGAGATCTTTTCCAACGGCCTCAACATTGCATCCATTGATGGCAAACTTTAATTCCCCTGGAATTACTGTTCCTTTGGTGGAAATTGTTTTTGGTGGGCCGACGAAAGTTTGGGCGCCACCAAAACTGAAACGTGTCTGACATTGACGTGTATCAAGAGAAAGTTGGGCTGGATTAAATTCACCATTCAATGCATTTTCAGTAGCATTTCGACAGGTTCGATCTTGTTGTAGTGTCTTAATACGCGACAAAATATCAAAAACCGGTGTTTCAGCAGCGGCAGCGCCACCCAACATAGTAACCGCGAGCACCGTCGCAATAAATGTACGTCCCAACAATTGATGGCCTCATTATACTGGATAAAAATATGAAGATTAGTTCATAAATTAATTAAGCCCCACGAAAGCCTACAGACAATTTTCGGTTTAGGGGAGTCCAAAATGAAACGGGTTTTTGTTCTATGCTGCTTGACCTGCAGATGAATATTCAGCCAGCTTGAATTAGTGCCAAGGCGCGCAGGCGTCTTCATTGAAACCGCTATTTAAGGACGAGAGAAATGAGCGTCACACTACGCAAGTTGCAGGACGGTGATTATGAGCAATGGTATCCGCTATGGCAGGGGTATCTGACGTTCTATAAATCCGAAGTGGCGGATGATGTCAGCAGGGTGACATATGATCGCATTATTGATCCGGACGGTGATATTTACGGCATTGCGGCAGTGGATGATGACGGGCGGATGGTCGGATTTGTGACCTATTTATTTCACCCGTTCACGTGGTCCATCGGGCC
Organism: uncultured Rhizobiaceae bacterium; assembly: GCA_951813045.1. GTDB lineage: Bacteria > Pseudomonadota > Alphaproteobacteria > Rhizobiales > Rhizobiaceae > Pseudahrensia. Next base: position 2,258,474 of record CATOTF010000002.1, on the reverse strand, counting down.
GCGCTGTTATCTGGGTGATCTGTTCACCAGTGAGGACGCGCGGGGCAAAGGTGTTGCCCGTTCCCTCATCGACGCGGTGCATCAGGCGGCCAAAGAACATGGCGCGGAACAGGTTTACTGGTTGACGCAGGAGTTCAACTATACCGGGCGCATATTGTATGACAAAGTCGCGGAACGGACCCCTTTTATCAAATATATGCAGAAGATCTGACCCATGATACCAAATGATGTACCTTCCTTCAATTTTAACCTGGGCGAAGATGCCGACATGTTGCGCGATAGCGTGCGGTCCTATTCGCAGGACAATATTGCGCCGCTCGCCCACCGGATTGATAAGGAGGACTGGTTTCCCCGCCACCTGTGGCCGGAAATGGGAGAGCTTGGGTTCCATGGCATTACGGTGCCGGAAGAATGGGGTGGTGTTGGGCTTGGTTATCTTGAACATTGCCTCGCGATGGAAGAAATCAGCCGGGCCTCCGCGTCTATTGGCCTGTCCTATGGTGCCCATTCAAACCTCTGCGTAAACCAGCTTTCGCGCTGGGGGAATGACGACCAAAAAACCCGTTATCTGGATAAGCTCGTAACCGGTGAACACCTCGGTGCGCTGGCGATGAGCGAACCAGGGGCCGGTTCCGACGTCGTATCGATGAAATTACGAGCTGAAAAACGGGGCGATAAATACGTTCTCAACGGCACGAAATTCTGGATTACCAATGGCCCGCAAGCGGACATGCTGATTGTCTACGCCAAGACTGATATGGATGCGGGACCAAAGGGGATTACGGCATTTTTAATCGAGAAAGACTTTCCCGGATTTTCTGTCGCCCAAAAGCTCGACAAGCTCGGCATGCGTGGTTCGGAAACCGGGGAGTTGGTTTTTGATAATTGCGAAGTGCCGGAAGAAAATGTGTTGGGCAAAATGAACGGCGGTGTCGCGGTTCTCATGTCAGGTCTTGATTACGAACGGGCTGTCCTATCCGCCGGCGCTATCGGTATCATGCAAGCGGCGCTTGATATTGTAATTCCCTATGTTCATGAGCGCAAACAATTCGGTGCCTCGATTGGAACATTTCAACTGGTTCAGGGAAAACTTGCGGACATGTATGTGGGCATGAATGCCGCGCGTGCCTATGTTTATGCTGTTGCGCAGGCGTGTGACCGGGATGAAACGACCCGAGAAGATTCAGCCGGTGCGATATTGTTTGCCGCAGAAAAAGCAACGCAAGTCGCGCTGGACGCGATCCAGCTTTTAGGCGGCAACGGATATATCAACGACAACGCGACAGGCCGCTTACTACGGGACGCCAAGCTCTATGAGATCGGCGCGGGAACAAGCGAAATCCGGCGCATGTTGATTGGCCGCGAACTGTTTGAAAAATCCGCGTAGACACCACCTAAATTATTAACCAAACGGGCAATCGCCCGCGTTGGTTCAGAACTCGTCAATTTCCGTTTGTTAGATGGAATACAGACGGGATTTGATCATGAAACTTGCGCAGGAAAATCAGTTGGATTTTGCTGGGCCCGATTTTTCGGGTCTGTTCGCATGCGCGCGTGCAACAGCGTTTCAAAGCCCGATCTGGCTCGATTGTTTTTATAGATATCTTGCACCTTCCCAAGGCGCGGAGCCGCTTATTGTTACCGTGCGGGATGGTGGTGAACTTGTCGGTGTTATCCCGATGATCCGTCGACGGAAAGCCGGGCTGCGTTTGGTTGAAAGCACAGACCTTGGGGTGTCTGATTATTCAGCACCCGTCTTGCGGGATGATTTGGCGCAACGGCTTGAGAGTGACACCGGTTTTGACCTCAAACGAGGGTTTCTCGACGCGCTCGGGTCGCACGACATATTACGTATTCGTCCGGTTCGGGATGAACACCGCAGCGAATGGGGCTTGCTGCTGAATACTGAGGCGATGAAACAGGACTTTTCCGCCCATTGTGTCGCGTTAACGCCGCCATTTGATGATTGGCGAAAAGAGAATCTCGATGAGAAACTGGCGGGCATGGTTGCCCGAAAAGGGCGGCGCTGGAAAAAACAGCATGATGTGAAATTGGAATGCCTCGCCGATGCGGACGATATCACAGCCGCGATTTCCAAACTGGTGGACTTGCGGGCAGGGCGGTTTGAAGGCGACCCCATTCAGCAAGATGAAGTGAAGCAGTTTTATCAAAGCGTGGCCGTGCGCGGCGCAACCTGCGGCGATTGTGAGACCTGGCGGGTTTCCAGCGACGGGTTGGATGCGGGAGTTCTGTTCGGCCTGACCTATCAGGGGCGATTTCTCTATCTGCTGATTGGCGTGGATTATGACGCCCATGGTCGCCATTCCCCCGGCCTTCAAATGTACGATTGGATCATTGAAGACTGGATGGCGCGGGGCGGTACTGGATTTGATTTTACCATCGGAGATGAACCATTCAAACAACAGTTCGGGACGCAAGCTGAACCCATGTACGGATATTTGGCGGCGAATAGTAGTTTGGGAAAACTCGGGCTGAAACTGTTTGCAAAGCGTCTGGGGCGTGGGTCTGATGGTTGATCATCCCGCATTTCTCAAAAATTCAATCATCATAGCGGCCCACCCTGATGATGAATTGTTGTGGTTTGGTGCGATCCTTGATCGCGTGGATCAGGTGCTTCTCGTCTTTGAAGGTTATTGGCCTGATCCGTCAATCGGACCGGCAAGAGCCGAAGCTGTTCGAAACTTTCCGCGAGACAATGTGACAAGTCTAAGGATTGCAGAGGCAGCGACCTATGGCTGCGCCAACTGGAACCAACCCGTCATTTCGCAATATGGTATTCAATTGGAAAAAACCTGCGAATTACGCGATGCCAAGCAAAAGGCAAAACGCCTGTTGGGAAAAAGCAATGCGCCAGGTCAGGGTATTCGAAAGCAATACGAAGAAAACTTCGAGGCGTTGGTGGCGAAGCTTCGCCCGTCGTTAAAGCCGGATATGAATGTGTTTACCCATAATCCCTGGGGGGAATATGGGCACGAGGATCACCTGCAGGTTTTCCGTGCGGTGGACCTGTTGAGGCAGGAAATTGGTTTCACCCTGTGGATGTCAAACTATTGTACGGAACGGGCCTTGCCTCTGGCGATGACGTATTTTGACAATTGCGATTACGAGACCATCCAACTGCCGGTCAACAAGGGTTTTGCCGATAAAGTGGCGCAGACCTACCGCGATGCCGGTTGCTGGACCTGGTCAAATGATTGGAACTGGTTCGATACGGAAACCTATATGCGGGCGCCCAAAGGGCAGGTTCGCTTAAAAAGTCAGGGCCACCTTTTCCCACTCAATTTCTTCAATATTGACGCCACCTGACACCCGACTTTCGACACAATTCGCACGACATGTGCAAACAGGCACACCCTCACAGGTTTGTGAATGCTATGTGAATGGCACGCTCAAAATACATTCAGCTACACTTTGATAGCTGTGATTTTGTCGAAAACAAATCAGGAGAAGTCCAATGTCATTTTCAAATAAATCACGCAAAGCCATTCTTGCCACAGCCGCCATTGCCATCTTCGGCTCTGGTATTGCCCTTACTGAAGCAACAGCTGCCGGTTATTACGTCGATGACAACGCCAGAACCGCCAACTTCCCAAACTGGGATCGCTTGAACATTCGCAAATGGCCAGCAAGCCATTCTACAAAAGTGGCGCAGGTGAGACGCGGTAAAACGGTTTATGTCGAGCGGTGCATCATCAAATCCGGTTCGGACTGGTGCAAAATCCGTAAAGGCTGGAAATACGGTTGGGTAAATGGTCGCTTTCTGCGGTCCGGTCCACACACATTCTCATCACCCCATCCCTGGTATTGAATTCGCCCCTATCAATATCAGGAGTAGCCGGCCTCACGCGTGTTATTTGTGAGGCCGGCATTTTATTTTTGTTGGGCGACACACATGTCTCTGACATCATACAATGATTGGGTTTGGGTATCTGTCATGGCTCGGTCCAGAAAGGGCGTAAAAAGCTTCTCACCCTTCATCGTTTCGACCATGCAGTTGCAATAGGGCACACAAAACAACTTGCCATTTGAGCGGTTACATTCCTGAACACACTGGTGGATAAATATCGGGGCTTTGTCCGGCTCACCAGCAACCTGTGTGTAACTCCACACCAGCCCCAATAATATGGGTTGGTGTATCAGGTAAAAAATGAGCGAATATCTGCCGATAAATGTGAGTGGTGTATTAATTGCTCTTGGGAGCGAATATCCAGACAGCGCTTTAAACAAGCCCATTTGTTGCGCAAGTTTTCCTAGTCCAATTCCGCACAGGGTTGCGGAGAACCACGGAAACATCGGTACATAATCGTTTGCTTGTGGGGCGGTAGGCGCCAGCCCAACCCACCAAAAATAGGGTTCGAAAAATACATCACTTGAGTAATTTTGTGTGACGTATTGAACGCCAGCTGCGGTTAATATCGGGATGAGCCAATGTAGCCGTACAAATAAAAGGCCGAGAAGGCTGAACAGCGCGATCCCATGAAGAATACCGAAGAAAATGAAGCCATTGGGTATAAAAAAATATGTCGCAATTGAGATTAATGCAGCGGCCCCCGCAACCATTGCAAACCGTTTTGCAAAACCAGCCCAACGAATTGAGTTGCCATGTCCCAAAACCAACCCGATTCCCACAAGAAATAGAAAACTGGATGCAATGGCACGCGCAAAATATGCCCACTGTGGTTGTTGGGTATAAGCAGGTGCCAACCATCCGAAGAATTCAAGATCCCATGTGAAGTGATAGAGCGTCATAGCCAACAGCGCGAAGCCGCGCGCAGCGTCAATGAGTGAGATCCTTGATTTAATTCTTGGGTTTTGGTCGGGTGGTGTCACAACTATTCCATTTGAGTGTCGACCGCTTGGGGCGAATACGTTTTAAATAAAGAATTCAATAGTGAAGTGATTCACCGCTCGCAGGAAAATACCAATGAAATATCTCGATGCAAATGGTGCAAATATTCCAGCAATTGGCCTTGGAACCTTCAGACTACAGGGCGAACAATGCACCGACATGGTTCAACAGGCGTTGAACCATGGGTATCAGCATATAGATACTGCAGCTTTTTACGATAACGAGGAGGCAATCGGGGCAGGCATTCGTGCGTCTGGCGTGCCTCGGGAGAATATTTTTCTGACAACAAAAGTCTGGCCCAGTGAAGTGGCGGATGGTTCTTTTCAAAAATCGGTTGAAGCAAGCTTGTCCCGGTTGGGTCTGGATTACATCGACCTCCTCCTGATCCACTGGCCGCCACAAAATCGCGATGTGCGCAATTGGGCCACCCTGTTAAGCGATGCCGCAGATCGTGGCTGGACACGCAACATCGGTGTTTCAAATTTTACCAGCCACTTGCTTCGCGATATTATCGAGGCGTCTGACCGCCCAATAGCGGTCAATCAGGTGGAGAATCACCCTTATATCGACCAATCGAAACTCAGGTCCGTTTGCGCACAAAATAGTGTGGCGTTTGTAGCCTATTGTCCATTGTATAAGGCTGGAGAAGTTTTCAACGAATCTGCTGTTCAGACATGCGCTGACAAGTATGGCAGGGATCCGGCACAGATAACCTTGCGCTGGCATATTCAGCATGACGGGGCAGGGGCCATCCCCAAAACGGCTACTCCTGATCGGATGAAAAGTAATATCGACGTTTTCGACTTCGAACTGAGTGATGATGAGATGGCGGCCATTTCCAATTTAACATCGAAAAACAGTCGGCTTTGCGATATGGATGGCATATCACCCCAATGGGATGCGGTTTGAAAAAATCTGATACACTTCAACAAGCAATAGCGGACAAAAGGAAGTTCATTGTTAAATGAAACCGGCATGAAGCTGGAAGAATTTGCGCTGAGCCTTTGGGCTAAGGTGATCCAGCCCTGGACCATTTACCAGATTCTTATCATCGTGGCTCTGTTTGCGATCAGTGTTCTTGCGTCGCGCTTTGTTGAAACGCCTATGGAGAACCGGCTGCGCAAGGTAAAGCTGAATTCCGGTTTTCTGCGTGTATCAATTGCCTTTCTGCGGCGTATGGAGTGGGTGTTCTTCATTCCCTTGTGCTGGACCGCCTATGAGATTTTGAACGATTATACCTGGCCGTGGAATACATTTTTGCTGCGCAGCGCATACACGCTGGGGCTCGCATGGCTGGTGATAAATGTAGTCTCGCGGGTTATCCGCTCTCGAGAGATTTCGAAGTTTGTCGCCATTATTGCCTGGTTGATTGTTGCGCTGAGCCTGACGGGTTATCTCAAGGCGACCACTGAAACGCTGGACGCCTTGGCGTTCACCGCAGGTGATATTCGCATTTCTTTACTGCTTGTAGTGAAAACCATCGCGCTTGTCGTTGGCCTGACGTGGCTTGCCTCAAATACGGGTAATTACGCCGAGACCCGCATTAAAACGATGAGTGATCTGACACCCAGCCTTCAGGTGTTAATCGGAAAATTTGTCAAAATTTTCCTCGTGACGATGGCTATTCTTATTGCGCTGAATTCCGTTGGTATTGATCTTACAGCATTTGCCGTTTTCTCAGGTGCCATAGGCGTGGGGCTGGGCTTTGGCCTTCAAAAAGTCGTATCGAATTTTATTTCGGGGGTCATTATCCTTCTCGATAAATCCATCAAACCTGGTGATACAATTTCGCTTGGGGATACATTTGGCTGGATCAGGGAATTGCGGTCCCGCTTTGTCTCGGTTGTGACGCGGGACGGACGCGAGTTCCTCATTCCCAATGAAGATTTTATCACCGAAAAAGTGATCAATTGGTCGTTCACTGATAAACTGGTGCGGTTGGATGTGGATTTTGGTGTGTCCTATGATAGCAACCCCCACGAAGTTACCCGGTTGGCGATAGAGGCCGTACAAAGCATCGAGCGCGTCAGCCCCATCAAGAGCCCTGTTTGCTGGATGACTGAGTTCGGCGATTCGTCGTTGAATTTCAAAACCCGCTTCTGGATTTCTGATCCGCAAAATGGCCTGACTAACATAAGAGGCGCCGTCATGCTGGCTCTTTGGGATGCGTTTAAAGCCAACGATATTGGAATTCCGTTTCCTCACCGTGAGATAATCATGCGCACGCCTGTTGAGGTCGAGCAAAGACCGGTGCCAAAGGGTAAAAAATAGCCGAAAATGCAGGTTGTAACTGGTCTTTCTGCCCTGATTTCAACACTATTATTAATCGATGGTTAACTTATTTTACTTCGTAACCCATTGTAAATAAAAGACCCATGCGGAATCTGCATGGCTGAAAACCACATTTTGCCACTGATTTGCCTCAATCGCTGTTGCGCTTGTCAAATCATGAGCCTATACCCGCCGCCGAACTGGCAATCAGCTTGAAAAACTCCGCAACTAAATGGCGTGAGAGTCGCTGAAAAAGTATTAGGGTATCATGGACGAAACTGTCGAAAAATCTTGCTGGGGCGTGACGCTCTGGGCGATCGCGATTGTTATTATCGCAGCTGTTGTTCTTTCATTTATTGTCGGCGGCTCGGACACGATAGCCGCCGGTTCTTCGATCACCATTTCTCGTTGATCTGTTCTTGGCTAGCGCCAATTGTGCTGATAGTTTGAGGTTCTTATAGGGCTGCCCCGGGAACCAAAAATGAAAAAAACAGCGCAAGAACTGGTGGCGGAAGCCACCGCAGAAATCACCACACTTTCCCCGCAAGATGCGCTTGCCATGCAACAGGCCGGTGAAGCCGTACTTGTTGATATCCGCGATATTCGTGAGCTTGGTAAGTTAGGAAAAGTGCCGGACGCCGTTCACGCACCTCGCGGCATGCTGGAGTTCTGGGTTGATCCAGCGTCTCCCTATCACCGAGAGGTTTTCGCCCAGACAGGCAAGACCTACATCTTTTTCTGCGCTGCTGCCTGGCGCTCGGCTTTAGCTACCCGCGATATGCAGAATATGGGACTTGGCCCGGTAGCTCACGTCGAAGGCGGATTTTCCCTTTGGAAAGAATCTGGGTTACCCATAGTCGAGCCTCAAGAAAAGCCCGCAAAGTGAATATTCTCAAACCGGTTATCCCGCTTCAAGGTGCGGAAGCTGAAAGCAACACCCGCGCCTGGGCGGACCTTATTGAAGATCTTGATCGGGTTGAGTCTTTGGCCGCACTTGGCGGGCCGGAGAAGTCCAGACAGCGGCACATCGAGCGGGGCAAATTGCTTCCCCGTGAGCGGGTATTGCGCCTGATCGACCCGGGTTCCGCGTTTATGGAATTATCGCCACTGGCGGCTAAAGATATTTATGACGAAGATATTCATGCTGCTGGCATCATCACCGGAGTGGGGCAGGTTGAGGGCCGTCAATGTGTCATCATCTGCAATGATGCGACGATTAAAGGTGGTACATTTTATCCGCTAACGGTCAAAAAGCAGCTGCGGGCGCAAGAGATTGCCCAGCAAAATCATCTGCCTTGCATCTATCTCGTGGATAGTGGCGGAGCGAACTTGCCTCACCATACAGAAGCGTTTCCTGATAAAGACCATTTTGGCCGCGCCTTTTATAATCAGGCCAATATGTCGGCAATGGGCATCCCGCAGATTGCCTGTGTGATGGGCTCCTGCACCGCCGGTGGTGCTTATGTTCCGGCGATGTCGGACGAGGCTGTTATCGTCAATAATCAAGGCACCATCTTTTTGGGCGGCCCGCCGCTGGTGAAGGCGGCAACGGGTGAAGTTGTCTCCGCCGAAGATCTCGGCGGGGCTGATGTTCACACGCGCCTTTCCGGCGTTGCCGACCATTTTGCCGAAGATGATACCCATGCGCTGGAAATCGTACGGTCCATCGTGCGTGGGTTAAACTATGTGCCAGCCGCGCCTGTGAAACTGCGCGTCGTTGAAGAACCGCTTTATCCGATTGAAGAATTGGAAACTGTGGTTCCGGTCGATCTGCGCAAGCAATATGACATTCGAGAGATTATCGCTCGGCTGGTGGATGGTTCGCAGTTTGATGAGTTCAAGGCCCGGTATGGCACGACCTTAATAACCGGTTTTGCCCATCTACACGGCATGCCGGTGGGAATTATTGCAAACAATGGCATTCTGTTTTCTGAATCATCCCTTAAAGGCGCACACTTCATCGAACTGTGTTGCCAGCGGAAAATTCCTCTGTTGTTCCTGCAAAATATCACCGGTTTTATGGTGGGGCAGGAACACGAGACCGGCGGCATTGCCAAAGACGGTGCCAAGCTTGTGGGGGCAGTTGCCTGCGCCCAGGTGCCCAAACTGACATTGGTCGTTGGTGGCTCCTACGGGGCCGGAAACTACGGGATGTGTGGCCGATCCTATTCACCGCGCTTCATGTTCATGTGGCCCAACGCTCGTATTTCCGTCATGGGTGGCGAACAGGCAGCCTCGGTTCTGGCAACGGTAAAACGCGACGGGATGGAACGGCGCGGGGAAAGCTGGTCGGAAATCGAGGAAGCTGAATTCAAACAACCGATTGTTGAGCAATTCGAGATGGAAGGGCACCCCTATTATTCAACCGCACGTATATGGGACGATGGCATCATCCGCCCTCGTGATACCCGCCGGGTGCTTGCTCTGTCTTTAGCAGCCAGTTTGAATGCCCCGATACCGGACACGAAGTTCGGCGTGTTCCGGATGTAGCGGAGTTGCCGTTCGATCTGCAGTTTTACACCGTTGCGGCGATTGTCGTTACGCTGACAGGGGTGTCAAAGTCCGGCTTTGGCGCGGGATTGGGCATGATGGCGGTGCCAGTGATGACCCTGTTTATTTCTCCCATTGTTGCCGCAGCGATTATGCTTCCAATTCTGCTGGTGATGGATTGGGTAACCATGTGGCGTTACCGGCACGAATGGGAAAGTTACATCCTGAAGTTGTTGATCCCCGCGGCCTTTATCGGAATTGGCATTGGGGCGGCAAGTTTCAGTCTGGTATCACCTGAGCTTTTGAGACTGGGACTGGGGATATTGTCTCTGGCTTTCGTGGTTCAACGGGCTCTTTCCATTATCAACGGCGATGTACCGTCAGCAAAACCGTCGGGATTGATAACATGGGTACTTGGTGCCACGGGCGGTTTTACCAGTTTTGTTGCCCATGCCGGTGCGCCTCCGATAAAGATGTTGCTGTTGTCCCATGATCTTCCAAAAAAGAAATTTGTGGGAACAAACAGCTATCTGTTCGGCAGTATCAACTTGCTCAAATGTATCCCCTATTTTTTCCTCGGTCAGTTTTCGGCTGAGAATCTGACGTTAAGCGCGTGGCTGATGCCCTTTGTGCTTGTGGGCATTCCAATGGGCTTCTGGTTGAACAATATTGTTTCGCTGCTGTTGTTCAACAGAATTATATACAGCGCGCTAACGTTGATTGGCCTGAAACTTATTTGGGATGGCCTAGCTTATTTCCAATGAATCGCTCAGGCAGCAGTGAGGGCGCAGCCTTCCACGGTTACCCGGTGCATGTATCGGCGGTGACCGTGGTAATCGTTGATCGCCTTGTGCCACGTTGCGCGGTTGTCCCACATGGTGACATCGCCATTCTGCCATCTCACCCGGCACTGGTATTCCGGCTTTTGACCGTGGACGTAGAGCATGTTGAGGATTGAATCGGATTCCGGTTTCGAAAGGCCATCAATTTGGGTTGTGAATTGCGGATTAACGTAAAGCACTTTGCGTCCAGATAAGGGGTGTTTCACCACAACCGGATGCAATGCGTCCTGATTGGCAAGGTCTGTATTACCCACCCGACCGGAATCGGCTGTATCAGATTTGGGCTTGCTGTCGCCAAACACGTGTCGCGAGGAATTCCACGCGCTCATACCTTCAAGGATCTCCTTAAACTTGTCCGACAGCCCGTCATAGGCGGCACTCATGGAACAGAACACGGTATCGCCCCCATAGGGCGGTGTTTCGATGGCGTGGAGTATCGAGCCCATAGCCGGGATTTCATCATAAGCATGATCGGTGTGCCATTCCTCGCCAATCGCGCCGGTTTGATCCGGCTCTTTCACCACGAGGGCGACTTCGGGGTGGGTATCCAGGGCGGCGAAAAAGCGGTTTACGTTGATATCTCCCCAACGGCGGGCAAATTGCAGATGATCATCTGGTGAAATGCTTTGGCCGCGCAACGTGATCACGCTGTAATCAGTGAAAGCCTGTTTGATGGCGTCAAACTGGCTGGCGTCTTTAAGATCAGCACCAACAATTTCCGCACCCAGCCCGCCCGTTAGGGGAAGAATTTCCATGTCAATTTCCAATGCGTTTTTGGCTCTTGATGAAACTATCCGGCAATTTTGAAATTCGGGCAAGGCGAAATTTACCGAAGGAATTGCCCGGGTCTGGACATATATTTGTTGGGGATTCACAGGTTCAGTCCCGTACTCTATAGTTCGGTTATGGCAGACGAATCGAAACAGTCTAAAAGAAACTTGCGTGAGCGCCAGATATTAAGCGCAACACTGCGACTTGTGCGCCATCACGGTTGCGATATTTCCACCGCCCAGATTGCCGCTGAGGCCCATTGCTCCAAGGAAACGCTCTACAATTGGTTTGGTGACCGTGATGGCATCATGCTGGCCCTGGTGCTCGAGCAGGCCGCCGGCATGCGGCAGGTTCTCGATGCCGGGTTCGCCGGGAGCACGGGCAGCGTGGAAGACCGGTTGAAGGCCGGGTGCACATTGCTTCTGGATATCATGACCGGTGAGGCCGTGCTGGCGGTCAATCGCGTGGCAATGTCACAGGTCTGCCGCGAAAGCGCAAAACTCGGCGCCGCCGTGCTCGCTGACTGGCATGCCAGTGTGGTGACGCCTTTTGAAAATCTGTTTCGCGAAGGCACCACGTTGGGAGCTTTCACCGTCGGCGATAAAGGTGAAGCGTTCGAGGTCCTGACGGGATTGTTGATCGGTGACCGTCAAAGGCGTCTGCTGTTGGGAGATGATGCAAGGCCTGAATCAAAGGAAATGACGTTGCTTGCCGACCAGGCCGTGGAACGTTGGTTGAATTTATACACGTGATAATCAGAACCCTGCAGGTTGAATATTAGAGCGACCCGATACGTGGTCGCGAATTTCGACCAACAGATTCTAATAATTGAGCTCACAAGTTGGATTGTGTTCATCAACATTGATTGCGTTGAAAACTATTGAATTCATTGAATAAAAAGATTGGCGTTATGGGGAGGAATTCAAGCGGTTTTGCTTGTTCTCAATGATATATATTATCGATTTCAAATAAAATTGTGAATCTACATTCGCAAATGTGTCATTTCTGGATTAACTAGTAATATAAACTATAGTTTTAACAATTCGTTTACACATATAGTCGATTTGTTAATTTAATCATGGATGGTGCAGGGGCTGTAATTTTCTGTGTTACCATGCCCCTGGAGACACAGGGGGCAGTTTGTTGTACCATCCACCTTCTCTCTCTCTCACCATGATTTTGATTAGCATTCGGCATGCGCCGGTTAGATAAGCCGGTTTCACCCAATCACTTTACAATCGTAATATTCTCCGCCGCGCGGGTTATCGCAGTATAGAGCCAGCGTTGGCTGTGTTCGCGGAAGGCCCAGCTTTCGTCGAACAGGTAGACTGTATCCCATTGGGAACCCTGGGCCTTGTGCACCGTCAACGCATAGCCGTAATCAAAATCATCGTAGCGACGTTTTATCTGCCAGGGTAATTCTTCTTCTGGGTTTTCAAAGGCTTCTTTGATGACCTTGATTTTGGCGGATTGTTTTTCCATCCCGTCATCTTCCGACGAAATGAGGAGATTCATGAAGGCTTTGGTGGAGTTGGGAGCGGAAACCACCTGCCACAGGGAACCGTTTAACAAGCCTTTGGCCGGGTCGTTGCGCAGCGCCACTAATTTGTCGCCGGAGGCGGGGATGGCCCCTTGAAAACCTTTCAGGTCGCGCAGGCGCTGGTTATAGCGGCGCCGGGTTTTGTTTGTGCCAACGAGAACCTGATCGGCAGCCAGCACTTCGCTTTGATCGACGTCCGCACGGTTGATCACCTTGCTGGAGCCGAACGTTCCGCGAGGGATTTGTTGGCCTTCACGGGCCATTTGAGCGAGGTCGATAATGGGGTTGTCGCGGGCCTGCCGGTGGATATTTTCCAGCAGAATGTCGGGTTCATGGTCCGTAAAAAACCCGCCGCCCGAAACAGGAGGAAGCTGGCCCGGGTCTCCCAATACCAGCACCGGAGTGCCAAAGGAGAGAAGATCACTCCCGAGTGCCTCATCGACCATGGAACATTCGTCGATGACGATCAAAGAAGCCTCTGCCACTGGGCTTTGACGATTCAAGGTGAACATCGGCGTCATGGAGGACTTGCCGGTGTCTTCATCCTCCACCAGTTCTTCTCCCCGCGGACGGTAAATCAGGGAGTGAATCGTGCTGGCTTTTTTTGCTCCCCGTGACCGGAGCACAAGGGCAGCCTTGCCGGTAAAGGCTGCAAATAAGACGTTGCCGTCCACACCTTCCGCCAGATGCCGCGCCAACGTCGTTTTACCCGTGCCGGCAAACCCGAACAGGCGAAAAACCTGCGGATACCCCTGTTTCAACCAAGCGGAAACCGCAACAAGCGCTGCGTCCTGTTCAGGAGAAAATTGCATGGGAGGTCCGGGAAGGGGTGAATTATGTATCGATATTTAAACAAATAGAACTTGGAACACAATGGGAACAAATGCAATTGTAATCCGGATGTATGGAAGGTGTTAAGTGAGGCAAATATTCGTTAAAGGCCTAAGGAAATTGCTTTTCTCTATTCTCCAAAAAATTGAGTATGAACTTGGATGTGAATTATGACAGGTGTCCGTTTCGAGTCGATTTTGATGAAAAAGGCTTTGTTTTAGTCGGCTTTGGAGTTTGATCGAGCGTCTCCCGATCCGGTTTCACACCGGTTGCGGGATCAACTTGGCTAGTTTTCTGAGGTTTTGTGCTGTTGCTGCGAGAAGGAATTCATCTTTGGCTCCGTTTGGTCCCCGCAGGCGCAGTCGGTCGAGTTTCATGATGCGTTTGAGGTGGGCAAACAGCATTTCGACCTTTTTTCGCCGTCGTTGTGAATCGACATAAGCGTCGGTCAGCGAGAGCTCGCGGGCCAAATCACGAGCACCTTCATAAATGTGGCGGCCGACATTGCGGACGGGTTGGTTGGGGCAGCAATATTTCTTCAGCAGGCATTCCTGGCAATCATATTTGCTGGCGCGGTAACGGATCGTATTGTCCGCCGCTACAGGAGATTTTCGATTCCGGTAAGCCCGTTGGGTTGGACGCAGCGGTAATCCGATCGGACAAATATAAGCGTCCTTTTCGTGGTCGTAGACAAACTCGCTTTTCTCAAAAGTGCCGTCCTTGCGTCGCGACTTATCGATGATTGGAATATGCGGCAGGATACCTTCTTTGTTGACCAACCAGTTGAGGTTTTCTGCGGAACCATAAGCTGTGTCGGCGACCAGTATCTCGGGGTAGAGGTCAAACGTTTCCCGCGTTCGTACGATCATGGTGCGTGTAGAACCAACCTCGGCCTGTCTAATTGAACGGCTGGCTTCCACATCCACGATAATCGCGTGATCTGTGTCGATCAGGTAATTGTCTGAGTAAGCGAAGAAAGCTGGGCCCTTGAGCGCACCGGTCCATTGGGAAGCAGGGTCAGAACGTGAAGTGAACTTAGGTTCGACCTCACTGGCGGCACCGAATGCTGCGTCATCCAGCACCTCTAGATATTCCTTCACAGCCCGAGGCACAGTTGCTGGATCGAGTGATGATGCGTCCCATTCCTCCTTTGGTGTCGATTTCTGCTTGTTGGCATCTGCCCGAATAATGCTGGCATCAGTCGCAAACACCTCTCCACCAACTAAACCTTCAGCAATGCAACGAGTAACAACGCTCTCAAACAATTGCCGGAACAGATCGCTCTCTCGAAACCGGCCATGGCGGTTCTTGGAAAAGGTCGATTGATCAGGCACGGGGTCGCCTAGATCAAGACGGCAGAACCATCTGTAGGCAAGATTCACATGGACCTCATCGCACAACCGTCGCTCAGATCGGATGCCCATGATGTATCCGACCAGCAACATGCGGATCATCAGTTCAGGATCAACCGAAGGGCGGCCAATGTCGCTGTAAAATGGGCGCAGGTGCGACCGCATATCGCCAAGATCAACAAACCGGTCAATTGACCGCAATAGATGATCATCAGGCACGTGGTCTTCGAGATTGAACTCGTAAAACAAAGCCGATTGAAATTCCTGGCGTGGTCCCAGCATCGCATCAATCTCCCAAATCAATGGGTAAACTGAATCAGCCAATGGTGATTACTTTAAGGCCGACTTTTTCATCAAAATCAGCCCTTTGTGACCGATGCCGCGTGATGCACGAACGTCCGCTTTTCCAATACACCGCGATTGCACTCAAACATTCAGTTGGCTTTCCAGCGAATATTGTAGATTGGCTAAGCCTCAGCCCTATTTTTCCAAACTTCCCAGCCGATTGTGGTCCGTGCGCCAACCTCAACCAACGGACGCGTTGGTAACTGAGTGGGTGAGCCAAGAGCCTCCATGTCGTTGATCAGCGGATTCTCGACACCACACGCTTTGTCGGCAATCAGCATGCCGCTGATTGTGCCCTTTGTTACGCCGATCCCATTTTGGCACGCCGACATCCAAATATTAGAACTCACTTCGCCAAACATTGGCGCACCGTTGCGCGACATGCAGACGTATCCGACCCAAGAGCTTTCAAAATCCACATCCCCTAATATGGGAAACCGGGCATCCATCAGAGCTTTGTGGTTACGCCCGATAGTTTCAGTTCTATGGGATGGAAAATTCTGGTCCATCGCAACCTTGATGTCTTGTCGGATCAGAATACGATGGTCATTTGTATAGCGCATTGTAATGCCGCCAAAACCGTTTGCAGGCGTCAGCCCCCACGGCTGATCGACTCCAAATGCCGCTTGTTCATCTGGCGTCAAAGGGCGGGTCAGACTGGCGCAAAGAGCCAAATGAACAAAGGTATTCTTGCCATAGCCGAATTGTTCGCTGAACCCGTTTGCGGCTAATATCATGCGCTGGGCGGTGACTGATCCACCCTGTGTGGTTGCGCGCATACCGTTCGAATAATCCATCGCCGCCACGGGAGAGTTCTCGAAGATCAAAATATTTTCAGGCAGCGTATCTGCCAGCCCGCGCGTCAGTGCGGCGGGGTTTATCAACACACATCCAGGCGTATAGAGCGCGCGGTGGAAATGCGTCGTTCCCAACTTGGTAGCAAGCGCGTCCTGCTCAACCCACTCGAAGGGTTCGTTCAACGCCGCTAACTCTGCCGCATAGGGCTCAAGCATGGCTTGCGATCCGGCGGGTGTTACAGCCGCGTGGTATTTTCCGTCCCGCGACCAATCGCACTGAATGTCAAAATCACGGACATTCCTTTCTAATGCTGCCGTCGCGGCCCGCGCGAGGCGCAAATAGCGATGCGACCCCTCCAACTGATCGAGATTAGAAGATGTCGTGTGGGGTAAATCAATGACGAAGCCGGAGTTTCGCCCCGAGGCATTCTCGCCGCAGACTCCCGCCTCGACCAACGCAATGCTGTCATCGGGGCGGTTATGTGCCAATTGCCGCGCTGCTGCCAAACCGGCATATCCCGCACCAACAACCAACCAGTCAACCTTGATGTCACTTACCAAGGCAGCATGCGGGGTGCGTTGCGGCAGGATTGTATTCCAAGCGTTTGTCTGGTCATTGCGCGGGAGCCGCGAGATATTCAGCATGGCCTGCTTACCCTTCAGTGCTGTCTGGTTGCGCCCAATCAGCAGGTTGGATCGCGTAAAAAATCAGAGCATCTTCCGCCTGATAGGTGACGCGTGTTCCGGCGGGCAACCAGATGGTGTCCAGACGGCCAGCCGTCAAGGTCTCCGTTTCCGTAATTGCCGTGACTTTCCCTTCCAGAACCAGAATGATCTCGTCATACTGCACTGTCCATTCGAAAGAAGCTTTGGTCAGACGACCAAAGCCAGCCCCCAACTTACTGCCATCGCCAGTGCCACATAGATGAGTGGCTTGCGCCTGATCCCCATGCTCAAAACGCGGTTGGAAGGTTGATTTAGCCCATTCCATTACCCTTGGCTGTGATGGTTTCATAACGGCTCTCCTTGCTTCAATAAGATATACCATACAAGATTGATTGCTACCATACAACTGTGTATGGTTATCTAATGAATACGTTAGAAATCCGCACCGAAACCACCCCAAAGCCACGACTGGGCCGTGCTGACTGGCTGCGTGCGGCGATGTTTTGCTTGATGGAAGGCGGCATCGATGCGGTTCAGATCACGCGGCTTGCCACATCCATAAGCGCAAGTCGTGGCAGCTTTTACTGGCATTTCAAATCGCGACAAGAATTGCTCGACAGTTTACTGGACGAATGGTTCGCCGTGAACAGCAAGCGCATTACACAGGTGCTGGATCATGCAGACAGTCTGGATCGTGGCGTGCTGTCTTTCTTTGCCGTCTGGACCAATCCGGACAATTTCAACTCACCACTGGAACAAGCCGTGCGGGACTGGGCACGCCTCGACCGGCGCGTACTCAAGGTGGTGAGGCGTGAGGATGCCAACCGGATCGCTGTCATTGCCGCACTGTTCGAACGGTTCGGCTATTTACCTCAAGAGGCCATCGTGCGTGCGCGCGTGCTGTATTTTGCGCAAGTCGGATATTTCGCGATGAACCCCGAAGAGGTCATAGAAGAACGCATGTCGATGCTGGATGATTACTTTTTTGCCTTTACGGGCAAGGTTCTCGACGCAGAGGTTGGATCATTGTTTCGGCACGATTGGATCGCCTTCAGTAAAACCATTCCTTCCAAGGGGAATTAAGATGCTTCAGGAAAACAAACCACGCAGATCAGGCGGACGCCGTCGTGCGCAATCAGATGCAGCAAAACCTGTGCGCGCAACAGAATATGTGAACTTGCGCCACCCATTTCTGCCACAGGTCGTTTTCTCTGACGACGAGATCGCAAACATCCACGACACCGCGTTGCGGGTAATCGAGGAACTGGGCATCAAGGTTTTGCTCCCCGAGGCCCGTAGTATCTACCAGAAGGCAGGCGCCCGCGTTGAAGATGAAATGGTGTTTGTTGGCTGCGACATTGTCACGGCCGCTTTACAAACCGCGCCTGCGTTAATTCGCTTGCGTGCCGCGAACCCTACGCGGGAGCAGACTTATGAAAACGGCGCGATGCTGTTCATGGCGGGTGCGGGTTGTCCCAATGCTACTGATCATACGCGAGGCCGCAGACCGGGTGATTTGCAGGCTTATGTCGAGACGCTGAAACTTTGCCAAACCTATGACGTGATCCACATGCTTGGCCCTTGCGTTGAACCACAAGACGTCCCAATTCAGTTCCGTCACTACGAGATGATGCGTGCGCAGCTGACTCATTGTGACAAGCCCATGTTCGTCTATTCTCGGGGAACCGAGCAGGTAAACGATAGTTTTGAGATGATCCGCTTGGCGCTGAACCTGTCCGAGGATGACTTCACCGATGGGGTTTGGGGAACGACAGTCATCAACTCAAACTCGCCACGCATGTTGGATATTCCGATGGCCCAAGGGCTGATTGATTTCGCCCGCGCGGGCCAAATGACAATCATCACACCTTTCTGTTTGGCGGGTGCGATGGCTCCGATCACCATCGCTGGAGCGCTTACCTTGCAGCACGCCGAAGCGTTAGCAGGGATCACGTTGACACAACTGACCCGCGCAGGTGCGCCGATCAGCTATGGCGGGTTTAGCTCGAACGTGGATATGAAATCAGGATCTCCTGCGTTTGGCACGCCTGAACATGTTAAAATGCAAATCGGCGCAGGCCAGTTGGCGCGTCACATTGGATTGCCTTGGCGTTCTGCGACTGGGGCTGCATCCAACGTTGCTGACATGCAGTCGGGGAATGAGACGAACATGGCGCTTTGGGGTGGAGCAATGGCCAATGCCACGCTGACTGTTCATGCCGCGGGGTGGCTCGAAGGAGGATTAAGTTTTGGGTATGAAAAATTTATCAATGATGTCGAGGCCCTACAAACGATGGCCGAGCTGTGCGTAAAACCCATTGGCAATGACGCAGAAATTGGGTTCGATGCCTTGGCCGAGGTAGATTCCGGCGGTCATTTCTTTGCCACGCAGCATACAATGGATCGGTATCAAACCGCGTTTTATGCGCCGCTTGTCGCGGATCTGACCAATTTTGGGGCATGGACTGAGTCTGGTGCGAAAACGTCAGCACAACGAGCGACAGACATCTGGTCAAAGAATCTAGCGGATTTCCAAGACCCTACACATGGCGCGACTGCTGCTAGCAATATCGAAGCATTTATTGAAACACGCAAACAAGAAGGCGGGGCCTCCCCGCAGGAATAGTTGTATGCGCCTGACAATTGTTGATACGGTATCGACGATCTTCTTTTTCACCATTCCGGCCGCATTGACTGAACTTTATGTAGCGGGAATGGAGCCCGCCGCAGTCTTGAAGACAAGGCTGGTTATGGTGCCGATGATGATCCTCACAGGGCGGCCATACGGTGCGTGGCGCGATTGGTTTTTCGCGACAACAAAACCGACTGTCTCATGGAGCAAGTCACTAATCGACGGGATGGCGTTCTTGACCTTTCAACCGCCAGTCTATGGGCTGACACTATGGATTACCGGCGCGGCTCTTACCGAGATTGGCACCCTCCTTGCATCAACCGTTGTGTTGATGCTGATTATCAGTCGACCCTTCGGCTTGTTTCTTCAAACTGTGCGCAGGCTGGCTGGAGTCGGCTTAGAATAACGCATCGTTAGCAACGAAATCGCTCCAAAGCTGCCCTTGGAGCACCTGCGGGTGATGAACACTTTTGTCTAAGGTTTGTGGCTGCTGTCGTCGTTAGGCGCAGCGGTGACAAATCGGACAAGGAGGAAAGCGTGGGGTCTTTTCTCCTATGGGTATTGTTTGCTTGGGCTAAGATTGTTGGGTTGCTATTTTGCAGCTGTTTGGCGTCCCGATTTTACGACACCATTTACTTTCAATGACTGGCGCTGCCGATTGGTTCTCTGTTTCGCTTTTATCGCCGCTTTGCAGCACGGGTTTTTGATAATTGCTCGCATTGATTTGCCCGGCACCGCAGGATCGTGAAGCTGGTTGTGGTAGGAGCATCATTCGGTGTCCTCCCATGGCGGCGCGCGCGCTTTTGGGTTCTGGCCTCGAATGAAGGTCTCTATGACGATCATTACATCACCGCATTTCGGGCAAATCCGGTGCATGGCAGATTCATCGGATACAGTACGCGGTTCCTCATTTTGAACCAGATCAAGTTCCAACTTGGTGTTGAGCAAGCCCCTGATTTTTTTGACCCTGTCTCGGCGAATGCCGTTGGCAAGATAGCCTGTGTGGCGAATGCGGTGGAAGCCTGATGGCAAGACATGGATCAGGAAACGGCGGATGAACTCGCCCGTGGGCAGACGCATGACCTTCATTCGCTCGCCGCGCTTGATGCGATAGTCTTTCCATTTGAACGCGACGGTGTCGGCATCGCTGCTAACCAGACGGTGGTTCGAGATGGCAATACGGTGGGTGTATCGGCTCAGATAAGCCAGCACGGCCTTGGGCCCGCCGAAAGGTGGCTTGGCATAGACCACCCATTCGGTTTTGCGCAGCGGTGCCAGATAGGCGGCAAAAGTGTCGGGATCAAACAGTCGAGATAGATCACCAAAGAAGGCTAGCTTCCCCGCCTTGTGCAGTTTGGTCAGGCCCTCGAGAAACAATCGACGGAATAGCCTCGACAAAACTTTCACCGGCAGAAAGAATCCCGGACGACAAGTGTTCCATCGGCCACAATTTGTCAGTCCACCACCAGGCACAATGACATGCACATGAGGATGATGGGTCATGGCTGATCCCCAAGTATGCAACACGCTGGTCATGCCGATCTTTGCGCCCAGATGTTTAGGATCAGCGGCGATGGTCAGGAGTGTCTGGGACGACGCCTTGAATAGAAGATCATAGACCACGGCCTTGTTCTGGTAGGCAATGTCAGCCACCTGCGCGGGAAGAGTGAAGACCACATGGAAGTATTCCACCGGCAACAGGTCTTGGATGCGCGCTTCCATCCAATCACGCGCCGCTACGCCCTGGCATTTGGGGCAGTGACGGTTACGGCACGAGTTGTAAGCGATGTGCTGGTGGTCACATTTGGTGCATGCCGACACATGCCCGCGTCATGGCGAAGCCATGCTCCGCATGGATGCGCGGCGGTACGACAATTCTCAATCGCTGACATTACCCTGAGCTGCACTAGGTTCAGATGCCCGGCATTTGCTCGACGATAGGCCGGCCCATGGGTGCGGAAGATATCCGCAATCTCCAGTTTGGGACGAGGCATGGAAGCCGGGTTTAACCCGAACCGGCCTCCCGGTTTACCAGCAGATCAAGTGGGCTGGTCACATCCTGGATCGTCTTGGTGGCCACCTTGGTATAGACCGTCGTCGTTTCCAGTTTAGCATGTCCCAAAAGAACTTGAATGACCCTGATGTCGGTTCCGCCTTCCAGCAGATGCGTGGCAAAGCTATGGCGCAATGTGTGCGGTGAGACTTTCTTTTGGATACCCGCAAAATTGACGGCCACTGCAAACGCCCGGTTGAATTGCCGTGTTGAGATTGGGTCAATCCGGTTGCGTCCCGGAAAAAGCCAACCCTTGGGCCGAGCCTCGCGATAATAATCGCGCAACAGATCAAGCAGACTGGTCGAAAGCATCACCTGCCGGTCCTTGCGGCCTTTGCCCTGCTCAACACGGATCAACATGCGGTCGCTGTCGATATCGCAGACTTTAAGGTGGGCCACCTCGTTTGCACGTAGACCGCCACCATAAGCAACACTGAATGCGGCCCGATACTTCAAGCCCGGTCCAGGGGCAGCCTCAAGAATACGGGCAACCTCATCAGCGCTCAGCACGACCGGGAGCTTCTATGCTGTCCGCTGATAACGCATATGCCGCTTCATCTGCGGACGCGGACATGTATTTGCAAAGAAGAAGCTCAGCACTGTCAGCCGATTGTTGAACGTTGGCGCACCGATACCACGCTCCTTCATATCAAGTTGAAACGCGCGTAATTCCTCTGGTGTCGCACTATCCGGCGAGTGTCCCAGAAACCGCGTGAACTCCCTCATTGCCCGCAGATACATCGTCTGCGTCTTGGGCAGCAGCCCCTTTAATGCGCATATCTTCAAGAAAACGTTGGCGAAGTGCAGGTACATATGGATCAGACATGAAAACCTCCTGTCATCTGATTGAGAAGGCCTCAATCGTCAAACAGGCCATGCCTATCCGCAAAATCAATAGATCAAATTACACGCCGCACCCGCACCAAACACCCATACCGCGAGAGCGGTTTCGCCCAGGTCCACATTGCTGTCCTTCAACGCCCCTTCCATATCCATCCTTAAGCTGCCCCTAGATGGGTGCAATCCTTTTTGTAAATGGGTTTTGGTAAAGCTGGTCGTGGGATTCGACGCCTTCTTCGATTACACAGTTGCTTTTTGGGCGGGCGACGCAGAGCAGGATGTATCCTGCTTGTGACTGGCGTTTTTTCAGCGCTGTTGCACCGGGTTGGCGGACGTTACCTGAGATGAGTTTCGCAGCACAGGTGATGCAACCGCCATAATCGCAACCTATGGGGAGTTGAATTCCAGCATCAAGGGCAGCCTGATAGATGGGCTGGTCTTCGCTGACATTTAGCGTGATGCCAGCGTTTTTTAATTCGACTTGGTAAGTGGTTGGTGACCCCACGCTTTAGATCGCCTGATTGAGTTTTGGTTTCCAGAACGGACGGAAAAGCTCGATTTTTGGGCAACGGTCCATGACGACTTTCAGGCCAGCATCTTCTGCTAGACGGGCAGCGTCATCATTAACGACACCGATTTGGCCCCACAGCACCTTAGCATTCACGTCAATCGCTTCCTGAGCAATGCCCAACAGGGCGGGCGCTGCGCGGAAAACCTGAACCATGTCGATAGGTTCATCGATGTCGGCCATTGTCTTATAGACTTTGATGCCGCGAATTTCGTCAACACCTTCTTTCGGGTTGACCGGTTTCATATTGTAACCCTGTTCATGGAGAACCCGCAGGACGCCGTAGCTGAATTTGGTCGGGTCCGGACTCGCGCCGATCATCGCGATGGTTTTGACCTCCTTGAGGATCGCCGCCAGATAATCTGCCGGATATTCTTCCTTGTGGTACATATAGGCCATGTTGAATATCTCCTTATATCCAGATGTCGGACGTGCAATCGCCGCCGGGGTAACGGGTTTCGTGGCAACGGGAGGGGCCGTTCGGTTCCTGTCCAAAATCAACAATGAAATCCTTGTTGATTTCCATGCCGCCGTTGTCAGTGTCGCAATCCACCATCAGCATAACCCCGCCTTTATGGCGAATGTCCGGGTAGAACTGGTTATCCCACGTGGAGAACAGGGAAGTGGTGACGTAAAGCCGTTTGCCGTCGAGGCTCAGCTGGATCATCTGTGGGCCACCGGCGATGTCGACCCCGTTTACAGCGGGTGCCTTGTTGAGCAACCCACCCATCCAGACCTGGCCAGTAAGGACCGGTTTGTGTGGATCGGAAATGTCGTATTGCCGAATATCTCCGTGCAACCAGTTGCAAAGATAAAGATATTTATCGTCCATCGACAGCAGGATCACGGTTATCAGGCCGGGGAGGGGGATCGGCCATTCGGGATGAGGCTCATTGCCGACGTCGATGATCTTCTCCCATTGCCATTTTTCATCGCCATCCTTCCACCAGTGGATGACGTTGGATGACATGGCGGCACCGACAAAGCCGTGGGTGCTGTCCGGGTCGTGATGGAAACGCACTTCGAGCGGAACCAGCCCGTCTTCGCCGAGGTAGAATGTCTCGCGTGGTTCTTTCTTTTCGAAATCCCAAAGGTGGATTTCACGGCCATATTTCAAGTGGCCCACCTCTTCGAGATCAAAGCCGGGCATGAAGGTGTTGGGGGCGGCCCATTCAGATGACACCATGACGTTGTGGCGGGGTTGATACCAGAAATCGTATCCGAACTTGATGTCCCCCATGGAATTTTCCCAACGCCCGACAATGTTGAAGTCCTTGTCGAGATGCAGATACCCGCCCGGCGCGTCGCCCTTGGCATCCCCCAACATGGAAATGATAATATCGGAACCGAGGCAATGGACAGTGTGGGGTGCAGACAGGTTCGTCTTTTCCTTAATCTCGTCACCCGAAACCACCATATGGAGTTTCGGGTTGCGCGGATCAGTGGCACAATCGATGATATGAAGATTGGAAGAGCGGACACCGGGAACGATCAGATATTTTCGTTCCATCTCCCCGTCATTAAAACAGGATGAACAGGCGTTCCATCCCATGTGGTGCAATTCATCTCCGATGCCGGGCATTTCGCAGCGGCTTATAACTTGAGAGAAAGTCAGGCTTTCCGGGTCTGCGTCGATTGTTGCCAAATAATCAGGCTTTTGAATGCCGGTGCCGACATAAATCGCAATTGTATAAAGCAGTTTTTCGCGGGGTGCCTGCATGGCAGCCATGGGCGATTCATAACCTGGGCCGCAACATGATTTAATCGTCTCTGCCACTGGGGTCTCCCCGAAGGTCTAATATTGCCAAGTATTTGGAATTATCATATATTGATAATATATTCTGTAAAGTGAGAAATTGATTTATGCACCTTGATCGCCTTGTGACCGTACTTGAAGCAATAGCGATGGCCGGGCGTCCGCTTTCTCCGGCTGAATTGCGGGATATGACATCACTGCCCTTGCCCACCTGTTATCGCCTCTTGCAGATGCTCAAGGACCAGCGCTTGCTGGACGACCCGGAAGCAAATTCTCGCTATGTTATCGGCGACAGGCTGGTGCGGATTGCCCACCTTGCAAAAACCGATGCAGACGTATGCGGTGTGACCGCGCCGATATTAAAGGATGCTGCGGTTGATTTTGGTGAAGCGGTGTTTCTCTCTCGTTTTCGCAAAAATGGTGTCAGCATCATTCATGTGGAGATCCCCGGCGACCCGAAAATCTCTTATATTCACCCGGGGCTCGGTTATCGACCGATGCACGCCTGTTCTTGTTCAAAAGCTATTGCCGCATTCGCTGATGATGCCTTTCGAGGGTTCATTCTGGATGGTCCGATGAAATCATACACCGACAAAACCTGTACCACCCGGGCGGAACTGGAACGAGAGTTCGAAGGCATTCGCGATGCGGGATTTGCCGAATGCGTGGAAGAAATTGAGGTGGGGGTATCAAGCGTGGCCGCGCCTGTAACTATAGACAATGTGGGAGCGGTATTCAGTATCGGTACAATCGGCCCGATCCGCAGGTTTAATGAGACGCACCGTAAAGCCTTGGGGGAAAAGCTTGTTGGATTAGCGGGCGATATTGGCAAGACAATTCAGGGAAGCCACACCCATTAACGGCCAATAACGGTGCGGTTTTAGGTAAACCTTGCGACGGCCTTCATGGCCAATCCACCTGCTGGTGTTTGCGTCCAGAATGTTTCCAACCCGTCGTGGTGCAGTGTGAACGGTGCGGTGTCGAATATTGGGGCGGCGGCCCGGAAATCGAAAGATTTCAGGCGTTTTCCTTTATGGGTTTTAATTGCCAGATCGGCCAGAACAGTTGCCGATAAAGGCCCGTGATAAATCAGGCCGGGATAGCTTTCCACATCCGTACAATAACTGCGGTCATAATGAATGCGGTGGCTGTTGAAGGTGAGGGCGGAATAGCGAAACAGTTGCACGGGGGACGGTGAAATCTCTTTTTGCGACACACTGTTTGGCGGACAGAGAACCGGTGCGGGAGCAGGTGCATTGGCTGGAGCCTCATCGCGGTAGACGAGATCTTGCTCTTCGCTGAGCCGCAGGCCACCATCTTCACCCAGAACATCATGGCGCACGGTGACGAAACACAACTGTCCGCTTTTGCCCGACTTCATGGTAATATTGGTGATCGTGGAGCGCTTTTCGATTATCTCACCGAGATATATCGGCTTTTCAAATTTGAGTCGCCCACCGGCCCACATGCGGCGGGGCAGGGCGACCGGCGGGAGGAATTCCCCAAGGGCGGCGTGGCCATCGCGCCCGAGACCTGACATGGGGGCCGCGTCGAGGAAATATATCCATTGCCAGCATGGGGGCAGCTCGTCACCAGCTTTGAGCGACATGGGGCGGTCCATCGCCGCTTCCATTAGCCGGGCCTGTTTCGGGTCAAGCGTGTCTGTAACGCTCTGGGTGTTCCCAACCCAGGATTTTAATACGGTTTCGTCCAATGTCGGTTCTACGGTCATGTTTTGTCTCATGAGGCGGGGGAATGGTTGGCCAGCCATTTGATCAGGCTGTCGGCGTGATGATCCATGCCTTTATAGGCTCGTTCTGCGTCTGTCATTTCAAGATATTGATCATGCAGCGCAGTCAACTTGGCCCGCCCGGTCTCGTCATTCCCGACATGGGAGATTGGGTGAGTTTTTATCCGAACCGTAAACAAAATGTCGTTAGATTGCGGCAGTTTATGGAGTGTCTGGAACTCTGTACGAAGAAACGTACTTTGTGCAGATTTTTCCAACCTGACTGTACCATGATGGTGTTCTTCGGTTCTGTCGTGGCGCAAATCACCATCGTCAACCAGTGCCCAATTGGTGCGCCAGGTCGGAATTTCCGGCCTCAACCCGTCGAATATGCGGTTGATGCGCTGGCTCATCTTTTCCGGGATTGGCACCGGCCCATGGATCGCCTCCATCGGCTTGGAGAATTTCTGTTGCAGATTCCATGACGATGGAAAACAAAGAGAAGCCGCAACCAGACGCCAGCCGCGTTCGTCGCGCCGCATTAATATGAGGTCTTCGGGGATAAGCAGGGCGATGTCCGCAATTGGAGCGTCAGTACCCAGTTCAAATTGTTCGCCGGTCTTCGTGCAGGTCGCACTATCATCGGTGAATTCGTATAAGTCGGAGTGGTGCTTTTTTAGATTGGATAGGATCAGATCACAGACTTCCCGTTGGGCGTTCTGTGTCTCCGGTTCTGCCATAAATATTTGCGGGAACGAGGATTGATAAAGCGCCTGTTTCTCCTTGCGATATGGCAGAAAATCATTGTCAATCTGGATGAACTGATCTTTATCCAGGGGTGCAAGACCGATCGAGAACGGATTAGGCAGGTCTGTATTCAGCATGGACGTCATATCGCGTTACCTGACCCCGTAAAATTGGCTTCCATTGATCTGAATTTGTGTTTCATATGATGTATCACCACGACTTTGCGAGTCACCCTAGTTCGGAACACCATTATGCCCGTTTCCCTTTCCGTCAATCTCAATGCTGTTGCCCAATTGCGGAACCGTCGGGATTTACCGTGGCCCAGTGTTGTGGGCATGGGACAAATTGCGCTGGAAGCGGGCGCCCACGGGTTGACCGTCCACCCAAGGCCGGATCAAAGGCACATTCGTTTCACCGATGTACCGGAACTGCGCGCACTGATCGACGATGAATTTCCCGATGCGACCTATAATATTGAAGGTTATCCGACCGACCATTTTCTGGAGTTGTGCGAGGCCAATCAACCGGAGCAGGTGACACTTGTGCCCGACGACCCATCGCAACCAACATCTGATCATGGTTGGGATTTTCGGAATCAACACAATTATTTAAAGCCAATTGTTGCCAGATTGAGTCAGGCGGGAATGGAAGTCTCGCTGTTTGCCGATGCCGAGCCGGAAGCGGTTAAATGGGCAGCAGACACGGGATGTGATCGTATTGAACTCTACACCGGCCCTTATGGTAGCTATTACGACGATCCAAAAGCTGCTGCATTGGAAATCGAGAAATTAGGCGCTACCGCTGATGCTGCGCACGCGCTCGGCCTCGGCGTTAACGCCGGGCATGATTTAACCGTGGCGAACTTGCCTGCGCTGGTCGCACGCATTCCCAATCTGCTCGAAGTCTCAATCGGCCATGGCTTGACGGCGGATGCGCTGGAATATGGAATGAGCGAGACTGTGAAGCGGTTTTTGGGTGCTTGTGGGTGGGAGGATGTAATTGGATTGGTGGAATAATTTATTAATTCAACGAATGGCTGGTGTGCGGAGAGGCTGTGTGGAAAGTTGGACAGTCTTCGAGTTTTGGAATCGGCCGGGCTGTATTTTGGGATTTTCCCAACAATCCACGGATATGCCGTCTCTCGATTGATATTGACCGCTTGGGTGCCGTCTCTTTGATTATCTCTGCAAATTGCCGCGACAAGGGCCCATTATGCCTTCATCGTACTGATCAACGCCGGAATGCCTATGATGTTCATGACGCGGGTCATATTGTGGGCGAGAACGTGCAGCGCCATTTCTGTTGCAACATTCTTCAATCGCCTCATCTTAAAGTGCGTGTTGTCCATCCATGCTTTGATGGTTCCATAAGGATGCTCAACTGTCATTGAGCGCAATGCCTATTTTGATGGATCATCGTCGATACGACGCTGCATGCGCTCCAGAACATCTTCATGCTCCCAGCGACGAATGCGCCGCTCTTTGGACGGTGTACATTTATCCTTGATCACACAGCCTTCACCAAAACTGCAGTAATACAGGCGTTGCACCTTTCCATCCAACCAGGTGTTGAGCGATAGGTTAAATGCTCGCCAGCAGGGCAAACATAAACATCCCTGTCAGTGTCATAGGCAAAGTCGGCTCGGTCAAAGCGCCCTTTGGCGCTTGGAGCTGACGTTGCCAAGATATCCATGGCGACGCTTTCGGTTGTAGAATACTTCGATGTACTCGAACAAATCGGCTTTAGCTTCCTCAGCGTTTCGATAGCGGACCCGGCTGACGCGTTCACGCTTGAGGACGCCAAAGAAGCTTTCCACTGCGGCGTTCGCTTTGCATTGCTCGAATCGATGGCGCAATGCGCTCACTCATAGCAGTTGCCTGTACTGCTCATGGAACAGGTGATGTCGTGTTTGGCAAGCTCACTGCGGAAATTATCGCTGGAATACTGACCGCCACGGTCTGAATGATGGATCAAAGGCCCCTTTGGCCTGCGGGCCTCGACCGCCATCTTGAGCGCATCAATGACCAAATGGTGGCCCGAACTGCGATCCATTGACCATCCCACAAAACGGCGTGAATAGAGGTCGATTACGACTGCAAGATAGAGCCACCCCTGACGTGTCGGGATATAGGTGATATCGCCCGCCCAACGACGGTTGGGAGCATCAGTCGTGAAGTTCTGCTTAAGCAGATTGTCCGCTACAGGATGGCTTGGATCACGCTTTGTCGTCGACCGACAACGCCGCTTGGGACACCCCCGAAGCCGTGCTGTGCGCATCAATTGCGCTATCTTTTGGCGACCTACATGCACGTCATTAGCAACCAACTCAGCGTGAACCCGTGGGCTCCCGTAGATACCTTTGCTTGCTGTATGGACATTTCGAATCTTCGCAAGCAATTCAAGATTGCGCTTTACTCGCTCACTCATGGGGCGCTTACGCCAAGCATAATAACCGCTCGCAGATACGCCAAGCGGGCGACACATTTGTCGAACCGGTATTTATCGCGACGACGGTCAATGCAGGCGTACCTCACTGGGACCGTCATGAACCGTCTTGGCAAAACCCGCTGCCGCTTCTCGTAAAAAATCCCGTTCCTTCTTAACTTGAGCCAATTCTCGCTTCAGACCTGTCACTTCCTGGTCACGGCTGACACCGTTGCCGGGAAACGCTTCCTTGCCAAGTAGTGATAGCTCATCGAGCCAACGCTTGAACTGACGTGTGCTGATCCCAAGTTCATCGCAAACCGCTTTGACGGTCATGCCTTCCTCGCTGGCACGAAGTAGGTCTTCGCGTTTGAACTCTGGACTGTAGCGTTTATACCGCCGTTTTGGCGTCGGTTGTGCGTTGGGCATTCGACACCTCCTTGCGCTCTTCGCGCTTCAGTTTAGGTGTCCACAAAACAAGGGCAAAACCAAAGTGCCAACACCGGCCGTTGATTAATTTTGAGATAAATGGATTAGATGCAAATTTGCGCAGTTTGGCGATTGTCGCAGATAGAAGGATAGACCGAACTCTCAACACAATCTTCGCAAAGATTGGATTCTTCCTACCGTATGTGGTTAGCAAAGCGCGAAGGGTTTGCGGAACGCGGCATTTAATATTTTGTGATCGTAAGACAGATAAGTAGGAACTTTGTTATGGTGAGCAACAATAAAACAATTGAGAAGCTGAGGCACGTCTCGGTTGCGACTCTAGCAACAGCACTTTTTAAACGAGGGTTGCGTAATCAGGTCGTTCAAAACGTTCGTGCTGTCTCACAAAAGGGGAAAAACATGGTTGGGCCGGCGTTTACTCTGCGTTACATGCCAGCTCGTGAAGACCGCAACCAGCTTTCTGAATTTCGGAACCCGGAACACCCCCAACGCCACGCAATTGAAACTTGCCCCGCGGGACACGTTTTGGTTATGGACAGCCGAGGCAAAGCAGATGCAGCATCAGCCGGAGACATTTTGATAACGCGTCTGATGGTTCGGGGCGCCGCTGGCGTCGTTACTGACGGCGGTTTTCGCGATGCGATGCGGATAGGTGAACTGGATATTCCCGCTTACCATCAACGACCATCTTCACCGACAAATCTTACAATAAATGAAGCCATCGAGATCAATTGCCCAATCGGTTGTGGAGAAGCGCCCGTATTCCCTGAAGACATTATCGTCGGTGACGATGACAGTGTGATTGTCATTCCAAAACATTTGGCGGATGAGATCGCCACGGAAGGTGTTGAAATGTCGGCCTACGAAGACTTCGTCCTTGAACGTGTCCATGCGGGTGAGACCATTATTGGCCTTTATCCGGCCACTAACGATGTCGTTCTCAAGAAATTTCAGGAATGGCGCAAAGTAAATGGTCGGTAGGTCATTTCAATGAAACCTGGACCGCACCTCAAATAGCTTTATGCAGTACCTCTGATCGGGCGGTCATTCTCAATATTGAATTTCATACCGTCCAACAGCTCTTCCAGATCGGGTCGTGATGCGGGGCCATTTGAGATATCTACCAGCATGAGCGATCCGTCAGGGCGAATTGCGAACGTGCCGGGTTCTGCAAACAATCCCGTTGTTTCTGCCTCAGATAACGGTTCTGAAACATACAGCCCCAGCGAACGCATTTGAACTTCCGAGAGGCCGTAGCACAGATCAAAGTTCCAACCGAACTCCACCTTGTCGGTAAGTGATTTTTCTTTGGTGTCGGCTGACACCACTACAACATCCATGAAATCAGTCCATGAATCTAACGTGTCGTTGAGTTTGTTCAAATAACGCTTGCAACGAGGGCAATGTTTGCCCCTGTAAACAATCAGCATCGTCCAACGGTCTTTGGGCGCGCCAACTGTGATTGGATCTCCGCCTGCAACAGTTGGAAAGCTGAATTCGCCGATTTGAGCGCCTACGTTAGGTCTGGCAATTGTCATTCAAAATACTCCGAATGTTTGTTATGGATGTCTGCAATTATGGAATCCAATCGAGCGAAATGTTTTCGGGCCACTGCTGTTGCTTTTTCCTCTGAGCCGTCCTTCAACGCTTTAGCAAGTTGTTGGTGATCATCAAACAAAGTTGCAGATTCGTCTTTTCTATCCAGACTGAGCACGCACAAGCGATCCACTTTCCTCTTACACTCTTCGATCGTATCAAATGCCAGAGGCCGATCGCCGAGTTCGCAGATCAATTTGTGAAACTGGTAGTCTAGCAGATGGAATTGATCCGCCTGCTCTTTTGCAAGTGCCTGTCGCTGCAGTTGCATATTCCGGTCAAGGGCCTCGGCGCGCTGTTGATCCCATATTGAACAGGCATGCCGTATTACTTCCAATTCCACGGAAAGCCGAACGAACCGTGCATGACCTACCTGCTGCATGGAGAACCCGCGCACCTCGGTCGCCCGCTGAGGGCGGATGAGCAACAGGCCCAGATGTTCAAGACGATTGAATGCATCGCGTACCGGTTGGCGAGAAACTCCAAAGCGTTGGGCGATATCAGATTCCGATAATTTCGCACCCGGCAGCATTTTCAGCGATGCGATTTCCTCACTCAAATGATCAAATACCACGTCCGTTGTTGTGCGTCTTTGTAAGTTTTCCGCAACGTCCAGCATTCAGAATTTCTTTCGTTTCACTCGGTTAGTGTGCAGTCGCACGAAGTGCCAAAAATCTCAATTGTTAAGTAATTCAATCCAAAACTTACAATGCGATCAGTAATTCTCAAAAGTTATTGGTGGTGAGGATAACCGCAAAAAACCCTATTGACAATACTAGAATACTAGTCATCTAATGCCATAGAAGTTTTGGAATGAGCGCCATTCAAATCGCCGCGCGTCGAGTAGTAGGATTATTAAATGTCGGGAAACCTAGCTGGCAAAGTTGCTGTTGTAACCGGTGGCGGGAGAGACATCGGGCGAGCGTGTGCATTGAAGCTGGCCGCATGTGGGGCCGCGGTTGCAATCAATTATCATAGTTCATCTGATGGAGCAGAAAGTGCGGTAAGTGAGATTGAAGCTGCCGGTGGGCAAGCATTTGCGATGCAGGGGGACATGACATCTGGCGGCGATGTTTCGGTCTTGGTTGAAAAGACTGTTCAGCAACTGGGTGGAAAAATCGATATATTGGTGCATGTTACCGGCGGATTGGTGGCGCGCAAAACTTTGGCAGAAATGGACGTCGACCACTGGGACTATGTGATGGCTCTCAACGCCACTTCGTTCATGCGCACCACTCAGGCCGTGCTCCCTCATATGAAAAATGGCGGTTCCATCGTTGGGCTGGCCAGTCAGGCAGGCCGTGACGGTGGTGGACCAGGAGCATCTGCTTATGCGGCTTCAAAGGGTGCAGTGATGACATTTACGCGCGGTCTGGCCAAGGAGCTGGGGCCGGATATTCGGGTCAACTCAATCTGTCCGGGCATGATTGATACAGATTTTCACAACACGTTTACGAAGCCTGAAGTGCGCACCCATGTTGCTAACGTAACGCCTTTAAAACGCGAAGGTTCATCAGAGGATGTCGCTAATCTGGCGGCTTACCTCGCGTCTGATGAGGCAGCATTTATCACGGGTGCCAATATTGACATCAATGGGGGCATGCTCTTTTCCTGATCGGCTTTTGCCGGTCATTTAACAAACCAACTGCATCATCCAAGGGAGGAATTAAGATGTACAAGAAACTTTCAGCAAAACTACTCGGTGCCGCTGCTGCACTCACCATGGCATGTGGCATTGCCACGGCCGCAGACTGGCGTGCGTGGAACATCCACAACGAGGGACACCCGAACCATGGCGCAATGGACCGTTTCGCGGAGCTCATTGCGAAGGAAACCAATGGCGAGATCAAGCTTCAGGTTTTCCACGGTGGTGTGCTTGGCTCTCAGCCAGATGCATTGGAACAGGTTCGTATCGGTGCAATCGAAGTCGGTAATTTCAATCTCGGACCCATTGGTCCAATGGTGAAAGAGGCCAACCTCGTTTCCTTGCCTTTCATCTTTAAAAGCGTGCCACATATGTTCCGCGTGCTTGACGGTGAAGCCGGTGACATCATGTCGAAAGCTATGGCCGAGGCTGGTGTCAAACCCATCGCTTGGTTTGATGCGGGTGCACGTTCATTCTACGCTCAAAAGGCCATTGAAACGCCCGCTGACGTGAAGGGCCTTAAAATCCGGGTGATGAACAACAATCTGTACACTGCCATGATTTCTGCAATGGGTGGTAACCCGTCACCAATGGCTTTCTCTGAGGTTCAACAGGCGCTTAAAACTGGTGTTGTTGATGGTGCGGAAAACAATTTCCCATCCTTCAAGAACGTTGGCCACTTCGAAGTGACGAAAAACTATTCGCTCTCCGAACACCTGATTATTCCTGAATGCATCTGCGTGAATACAGCCAAGTTCGACGCGCTTTCATCGGAAATGCAGGCTGCTGTTACCAAGGCCGCTAAAGCGGCTGCTGTCTACCAGCGTGAACTTTGGGCTGTTCAGTCCGGTCAAGCTCGTAAAGATGTTGAAGCTGCTGGCATTAAGGTGAATGAGATTGCTGATAAGGCACCGTTCCAAAATGCTATGGATTCGGTCTATGCAGACTATCTAAAGGCCAACCCTGACATGCAAAAACTGGTCGACCTCGCTAAATCGACAAAATAGCATATAGTCAAAAGTAGACTAAGGGCGCCCGGCTCCACTCTGGATGTCGGGCGTTTTTTTTTGGGGAGAAACCAATGCGTGGATCGAGCGAACCACCCCTACTTCTGCGGAAAATGGATGCGGCCTTCGATCTGATTTCCCGTCTGTGCATGATTTTGGCGGGGACTGCCCTCGTCGTGATGACTGTAATATTCGCGTTGTTGGTTTACGGACGCTACGTTTTGAATGACACGCCAACATGGGTTGAGCAGGTTTCAC
Source organism: uncultured Rhizobiaceae bacterium (assembly GCA_951813045.1). Taxonomy (GTDB): domain Bacteria; phylum Pseudomonadota; class Alphaproteobacteria; order Rhizobiales; family Rhizobiaceae; genus Pseudahrensia. The sequence continues at coordinate 2,223,994 of CATOTF010000002.1, read as the reverse complement.
TGTTACTCATTATGGTCATCACGTTTTTCGGCGGAGCGGTTGGCGTAAATCAGAACAGGCATTTGTCTGTCGTCATATTCCGCAGCGTCGTTCCGAGCTGGATGCGCATCGTATTTGTGGTTGTAACCGACATTTTGATGTTGATCTTCGGCGGCATGATGTTTTGGTACGGTATCCAACTTACTCAGTTTAAATGGAACACACTCATCCCGCTGATTCAGGTTTCGGAAGGTTTGCGTTCGCTGCCTTTGACCATTTGCGGACTGTTTGTATTCCTATTTTCCGCAGGCCACCTGATCCGTGTGTTTCTTAAACGCGACGAGCGTGAAGACAGTATTGAATAGAGATTGCAATGGGAATTTTACTTCTTCTAAGCGTGTTTGCAATTTGCGTGATCATCGGAACGCCAGTTGCCTTTGCTCTCGGCATTGCTGCTCTATCGGCGTTTTGGTTTGAAGGCCTGCCACTTTTTATCGGTTTCCAACGCATTGTCTCGGGCATCAACGTGTATGCTTTTATGGCAATCCCGTTTTTCATTTTCGCTGGTGAACTCATGTTCCACGGTGGCATTGCAATGCGGCTGGTGCGCTTTGCGCAAGCCGCTGTCGGCGCCGTGCGTGGTGGCCTAGGCGTTGTGAACGTTCTATCATCCATGTTGTTTGGCGGCATCTCCGGATCAGCTATTGCCGATATTTCGGCTCTTGGGTCAATTCTCGTCCCTGTGATGAAAGACAAGGGCTACGACGCTGACTATGCTGTGAACGTAACTGTGACGTCATCAATTGCCGGAATTATTATCCCGCCCAGCCACAATATGATCATCTATGCGCTGGCAGCCGGAGCAGGCGTGGCGGGTTCTGTTTCAATCTCCAAGCTGTTTTTGGCTGGCGTTGTGCCGGGTGTTTTGATGTGCCTTTGCCTTGCCTTTGCTGCCTATCTTGTCGCTGTAAAACGGGGATACAGGGCCGAAAAATTCCCCGGTTGGTCGGCGCTCATTATGGCATTTGTTCTGGCCATTCCAGGGCTTCTGACCGCAGTGATCATTGTCGGCGGCGTTCTTTCCGGCATTTTCACAGTGACTGAATCCGGTGCATTTGGCGCAATGTACGCCTTGCTTGTTACTCTGTTGGTCTATCGCAGCCTTTCATGGGAAGGGTTTAAGACCGCCGTGATCTCATCAGTGCGTACGACATCCATGGTTATGATCCTGATCGCTTGCGCTGGCGCATTTGCATATATGCTGACCTTCTATCGCGTTCCCGACAAAACCGTAGAACTTGTGACTGGCATTACCGAAAATCCGATTATGATATTGCTGACGATCAACGCTGTGTTGCTCGTGCTTGGCATGATTATGGACATGGCAGCGTTGATCCTGATTTGCACACCGATCTTTTTACCCGTAGCGCACAGCCTCGGCATGGACCCACTACAGTTTGGGATCATGATGCTGGTCAATTTAGGGTTAGGACTTTGCACACCGCCAGTTGGAACCTGCCTGTTTGTTGGATGTGCGGTTGGGAAAATTCCAATAGAACAAGCAGTCAGAACAATCTGGCCATTCTATCTGGCGATCTTCGCAGCACTCATGTTGATCACGTTTATTCCAGCAATTTCTCTGACATTGCCTAATTTGATTGGAAACTAAGAACCAATATCAAGCCTGCACCACATGTCGCATGCAAGACAGTATTCTCAAATTATCCGCTTTCTTGGCACTGCTCAAATACCGCGAAGGTCCGCATGGGGCCAACATTCACGTCGGTAGACCACTCCGAACATTCAAACTGCGACAGTACCGCTTTGGTATAAAGGACTCAATCCTGACTTCCGGTCGATTACAGAGCGCAAGCAACCAAGGTCAGTAAGGTGGAGAGGCTGTGTGAAAAGTCCGACTGGTGATTTTCCGTTAGAACTCGGTTGCACCAATCGACACCAGAAAAAATGCTATTCTCATTATCTCGGAAGTAACTTTCGATCCAAGAAATCTATTCTAACGGCTCGGCAGAATTTCGAGTTTTCACACAACCACCGAACAAAGCGGACCAAAAGCACAATTCAGGTCCGAGTCATTTCGTTTGGTTGGCCAGTTTGGAAATTGCCGATAAGTCCATCACCCAAGGAAGTGCTGAGTTGCACCACACTTGCTTTTTGGGAAACAGATTGTGGACTTGTCCCGTATTAATTCCGCATCCTGTTCTCGTTTAACTCGTTTTTCGTTCAAATTTGATGGGCGACATTCCTCCTATTGCTGAGTGTCTTCTGCGGCTGTTGTAAAAGCCGTTGATGTATTGGAACAGGGCGTCGGTTGCTTGCTGTCGTGTTTGCCATGTGCCGCGCCAGATGAGTTCGGCTTTGAGTGTTTTGAAGAACGTCTCGACCACGGCGTTGTCCCAGCAATTGCCTTTTCGGCTCATGGACACTTTAAACTTCAGTTCACGCATTCGTTTTTGATAATCATGAGAGCAGTATTGACTGCCACGGTCCGTATGATGAATGCAGCCCGGCGGTGGGTTTCGAAGGGCCAAAGCCCGGTTGAGAGCCTGCAATGCCAAGTCTTTCTTCAACCGGTTGCTGACAGCCCAACCCACCACACGGCGTGAATGTAGATCGATCATCACTGCCAGATACAGCCAGCCCTCACGGGTCCAGATGTAGCTGATGTCACCTGCCCATTTCTGGTTGGGTTTATCCGCTTGGAAGTTCCGCCCCAGCAAGTTAGGCGCAATGTTGAAGCGGTGATTGCTATCGGTCGTAGCTTTGTATTTGCGTGTTCTGACCACTCGAATGCCGTTGTCGCGCATCAGGCGGCCAACACGGCGGTGACCAATAGCAAGGCCGGCTTCCTTCAACTCCTGCGTCATTCTCGGGCGACCATAACTGCCAAGGCTCAAGTGATGCTGTTCACGGATGTGCGCCAGAACCACCATGTCATCGCGCTGCCGTTGACTAACAGGGCGGTTGTGCCAGGCACGATAACCACGCGATGTAACATTCAGAATATGGCAAAGCCGATCCACCGGAACGTGTTTCCTGTGTTCTTCGACAAACGCAAATCTCACTTGCTTTGACCCGCGAAGAACACTGTTGCCTTCTTTAATATCTCCCTCTCCTCCGTGAGGAGACGAACCTCTCTGCGAAGCCGCTCATTCTCTTTGGCCAGATCAATATCAACCGATGGTGGAAGGTCATCAGGCCGGGATTGTTGTATCCATTTCGATAACGTCGAAAAGCCGACCCCCAAATCTGATGCCACTTGTTTCCGGGTAAGTCCGCTGGTCAGCGCAATACGCACCGCTTCACGCTTGAATTCGTCTGTGTGGCCTCGTGCCATAATAGTTCTCCTTGATGGGATTAATCCAATTCAAGGACACGGAACTAAACCGTGACAAGTCCAGTTTTGCAAGTTACTGGCTCGGGTTTAGGCCCCATGCTGCTATTAAGGCCATATATCAAGCCAATATACCTTCTCCAATTGCCTTTCTCGCCGCACCCGTCTAAACCATCGCGAGCTTTGGCCGGAAATGTCCGGACAATCATCCATTTCAGTATTCAGGAGACGGGCACATGCGCGTTTATTACGACCGCGATGCGGACATTAATTTGATCAAAGACAAGAAGGTTTGCATCATCGGCTATGGCTCACAGGGCCGTGCCCATGCGATGAACCTTAAGGATTCCGGCGCAAAAGACATTGTTGTTGCGCTGCGTGAGGGTTCACCAACTGTCAAAAAAGCGGAAGCCGATGGCTTCACCGTGATGTCTGTTGCAGATGCTGCTAAAGTTTCCGATCTGATGATGATGGCTGCTCCCGATGAGCTTCAGGCCGGTATCTGGAAAGATAGTATTGCCGGTAATATTAAATCAGGTGCTGCAATCGCATTTGCCCACGGTTTGAACGTTCACTTCAACCTGATCGAACCCGGCAACGATATTGACGTTGTCATGATCGCTCCAAAAGGCCCCGGCCACACGGTGCGTGGCGAATATCAAAAAGGTGGCGGTGTGCCTTGCCTTATCGCGATCCATCAGGACGCTTCCGGTAACGCCCATGATCTCGCGCTTTCTTACGCCTGTGGTGTTGGCGGTGGTCGTTCCGGCGTTATCGAAACAACTTTCCAGGAAGAATGTGAGACCGATCTGTTCGGTGAACAGGCTGTTCTTTGTGGTGGTGTTGTTGAACTCATTCGCGCTGGTTTCGAAACGCTTGTTGAAGCCGGTTATGCCCCTGAAATGGCGTATTTCGAATGCCTGCACGAGGTGAAATTGATCGTGGACCTGATTTATGAAGGCGGTATCGCCAACATGAACTACTCCATCTCGAACACTGCGGAATGGGGCGAATATGTCTCCGGTCCGCGCGTGATCACCGCTGAAACAAAAGCTGTTATGAAAGATATTCTGAGCGACATTCAGACCGGTAAATTCACATCAGAATGGATGCAGGAATGGCATTCCGGCGCTGCCCGCTTTAAGGCAACACGCCGCATGCACGACAAACACCAGATTGAAGAAGTCGGCGAAAAACTGCGCGGTATGATGCCTTGGATCGCGTCGAACCAATTGGTTGATAAAGAAAAGAACTAACTGATCTTGGAGGTCTTGGTTGATCCAAGGCCTCTTTTTTGCCGTGCTTCGCACCGGCGGATCGCTTCCACCCGATCATCTTAGGTCGTTATCCTACCCCTTGTGGGTAGGATCCACCGAATACCCAGCGTGCCGATGTGTGTGTTGGTCGTAAGGTAGATCATGGGTACAAGATCTATGATGACGGCGTTGGGGATTGTGAATTTAGCCACACCTTCCATCTTTTCGAATTGGAACATAAAAAAGCCCGGTCAACTTGACCGGGCTTTTCCGTTTGGGGGCAATATTATTTACAGGCGGCACTGACGCTCGCGACCGTCGTAACCGATGAATGTATCGCTACGTTGGTCATATGACCGGTAACGATTGTGACAACGGTTTACGTGGCGCTGCCAGCGGGAGTTCCGCGATGTATTGCGGAATTGACCGCGGTTACTGTGGCGGCGAACACGGACCGGTTCACGGTATTCGTCGTAGTAGAAACCGCGGTCGTCGCGGCGACTTCTGTAAACGTCATGTCTACGATGACGACTTCCATAGACGTTGTGTCCACGATGATGTTTGCGGTAGTGGCGTTTCTTTTTGTTACGTTGAATTTCCTTGGCGATGATGGCACCGCCAATTGCTCCAAGTAGTACGCCTGCGGCGATTCCGCGTTCTCTTTTACCCGCTTGGGCCGTGGTGGTGAGAGATGTGGCGGCAATTGTGAAAGCCGTAAAAGTTGCGATAGTGAGAGCTAAAATTCTTTTCATGGAAATCTCCACTTCCTGGTGTCCCGTTTTGGTCGCTGGCGGATGCCGTACTGCGACTTGATGAAACCAGAATGGATTATTCTACCTGAACGGTATCTGAACGAAGCTGGAGCTGGATAAACACTTTGTAGTCCGCTGTCGTTTTCCTACACCGAATGCTGATATAATGTGATTGGTGAAAGTGATCTTGGAATGCATATGGTTTGAGTCGTCGCCAGCGCTGCTTATTGGGTTTTGGACGGGCTGTAGCCAAACCTAGCAGTGTCGACTGCATAGGGAGCTTTTGAGTGACCTGTGTTAGGAAAACGAATTTAACGCTTGAAAGGCACTTCCATGGCAACTTCATTCAGTACTTACATGCGCATACTATGGATTGCCTCGCTTGTAATGTTTGCCCTGCTCTGGGCTGGGCAGGCCCGGGCCCAGGAATCAAAACTTCCTGACTATGTAATCAAACAGTTTGGAAAACCTCCAGCGGTGCCGACAGGCCCCTTGTCGAAGGAATTACAGTCTGCAATCAAGGTTGCCTTTGTTGATAGTATGGTTCAGTCGAGCTGGGGCCGTGCACAAACATCGGCATTGATTGAAATCTCCGAGTCCAAAGACCCCAGAGTTGTCTGGGTTATTAGCGATTTGATGCGTTTTATTTCTAGCGGAGAATTACAAGCTGTACTCGCCAACGCAGCTTCAAAACTGTTGGAAAAGAAGTTGCCTGATGTAAACCATTGGGGCGTGGTGACGGATCACCTCATTGCATGGGATATTCCAGAACCGCCAGATTATCTTCGCAGTAAACGGGCAATTTTTACGAGCGTGGAACCGGGCTGGGACAAGATATTTGTCAAAGGAACAATCGATTGGCGACATGTCTCCTGGGGAGGTGTGCTTATCGACAATCGCGAATACGATAAGACGGATGAACGGTGCAACTGTATTCCAGCGGCTGATAACCCTGAAGTTAGTACAGCAGCGGATGCCAAATGGCTTAAAGACGAGGATGTTGTCTTTGGAATTGAAGTAAATGGTGAATACCGGGCTTATCCCCGCCGCATCATGGAAGTGCGCGAGATGGTCAATGACACATTGGGTGGACGGCACCTTGGGATTCCTTATTGTACCTTGTGCGGCGCCGCGCAGGCGTATTTTACCGATCAATTGCCAAAAGGGATTGAACGACCCGTATTGCGCACATCAGGACTGCTTATTCGATCCAACAAAGTGATGTACGACATTAATACTTACTCAGTGTTCGATACATTTCTTGGTAGTGCGGTGACGGGGCCGCTCGCAAAGAAGAAACTGAAATTGAAACAGGCGAGCGTTGTAACCACAAACTGGGGCAGGTGGAAAAAAGCCCACCCGACCACAACGGTGCTTCTCGAAAAATACGCCCTTGGACGCGACCCGGATTTCCGTAATGGCCGTGACGCCAATGGCCCGATATTTCCAGTTGGTAACGTTGATCCGCGCCTGCCCGTTCATGAGGATATCATCGGTATCGTAACGGCCTCAGGGAAGCCAGTCGCCTTTCAAAGAAGCACAGCATATCTGGCACTGAGAAAAGGTGACGTTATCGCGTTTGAAAATGTTCGCTTAAAGCTCGATGCAGGAGGAATCAAAGTCGTGGATGCTGATGGTTCCGATTTGGGAAGTCATCAGGCCTTTTGGTTCGCCTGGTCGCAATTCCACCCAAATACAGAACTCTGGTCAGGATGACACGTTTGGGTGTCCAAATTGATTTGCGCTGACTGTATCCGGCGATCAATAAAATCCCCTTGAATCATGCCTGTTGCTCCTTTCCCTATGCTATCGCATAAAGGGGAGATTGTTTATCCGGCCTTCACTTCATGTCTATTCGCATTGCTACATTTAATGTTGAGAACCTCATGGAGAGGTTTGATTTTACTGAGGAGAGGGGACTTGGTAAAGCTCGCTCCCGTTCGAAAAAGGACACCCGTAAAAACACGCATATCATCGCTCATGAGGATGATGCCCGACAGATGACGGCTGCGGCGATTGCTGACTGCCATGCGGACCTGTTTTGCCTTCAAGAGGTGGAGAACATTCGAGCGCTTGAGGACTTTGAAGGAGATTACCTCACCCCGTTAACCGGTCTTGTCTATCTGTGAATCCCGGAGACAAAATGACCACAGAAATGGTTGGGTAATCTGACCGTCGCGGAGTAAAATTCCGCACTCTGACACCTTGTGCTTGTGAGTATTAGGTGGGGAAGATGTATTCTGTGGATTTGTATAGTCGGGTGCGTCGAGCGTGCCATGTGGATGGGAAGAACAATAGCGAGGTGGCCCGTTTGTTCGGGATTGATCGCAAAACCGTGGCGAAGATCCTGAAGCACTCGGTTCCGCCCGGTTATCAAAGAACGACCGCGCCTGTTCGCCCGAAGTTGGATCCGTTTGTTGGGATAATTGATCAGATCCTGAAAGACGACAAAAAGGTCATCAAAAAGCAACGGCACACAGCCAAGCGTATTCATGCGCGGTTACGGGATGAGCACGGGTTCACTGGCGGGATCACCATTGTCACTGATTATGTGCGTGAGAAGCAAAGACGAACCCAGGAGGTGTTTGTTCCTCTGGTTCACGCGCCCGGCCATGCTCAGGTCGATTTTGGTGAGACGTTCGGCGTGATCGACGGTGTCGAACGCAAGCTGCATTACATCGCTATATCGTTGCCGCATTCGGATGCGTTCTTCATGAAGGCGTATCCGGCGGAAACAACAGAAGCCTTCTGTGACGGTCACAATGCTGCGTTTGCTTTCTTCGGCGGTGTGCCGTTGTCGATGCTCTACGACAACACCGTGATTGCAGTTGCAAAGATCCTGGGCGGTGGCAAACGGATACGCACGAGAACTTTCTCAGAGCTACAATCGCACTATCTGTTTGAGGATAAGTTTGGTCGCCCTGGCAAAGGCAATGATAAAGGGAATGTCGAAGGCGTCATTGGTTACGGTCGCAGGAACTTTCTCATCCCAGCCCCACGGTTCGACAGCTTTGATGCCTTGAACGCCTGGTTGGAAGAATGCTGCCTGAAGCGTCAGGATGATGTTGTTCGCGGACATGGTGAGAGTATTGGTGAACGATTGCTGAGAGACCTGGACGCGCTGATGGCATTGCCCCCAACGCCATACGACGCGTGTGAAAAGTTTAGCACGCGGGCAACGTCAATCTCGATGATCCGCTACCGCAATAATGATTACTCCGTTCCTGTCGCCTTTGCCCATCATGAGGTTCAGGTTCGCGGTTACATCCATGAGGTTGTGATTGGCAGTGGAACCGAGATTATTGCCCGCCATCGTCGGTCTTATGAGAAGGCAGACATGATCTTCGACCCGCTTCACTATCTGCCCTTGCTGGAACAAAAGGTAGGTGCTCTCGATCAGGCGGCACCATTGCAAGGCTGGGGTTTACCCGATGCATTTGCGATCCTTCATCGTTTATTAGAAGCCCGCATGGGTAAGGCGGGAAAACGCGAGTATGTTCAGATCCTGCGTCTGCTGGAAACTTTTGAGCTGGAGCACGTTCACGCCGCAATCCAACAAGCTTTGGATCTGGGTGCCATTGGCTATGATGCGATCAAGCACCTTATTCTGTGCCGGATCGAGCGGCGACCGCCCAGGCTTGATCTCGACATCTACCCCTATTTGCCCAAAGCGGTGGTCGAGACGACAAAACCTGCCAGCTATGCCGTGCTGTTGTCGGAGGCGGCAGCATGAACGACACTGTTACCGATACACCGCAAGTTCTACTCAAACATCATCTGACCAAACTTCGGCTGCCAACCTTCCAGAGTGAATATACCAAACAGGCCCAACAATGTGCCGCTGAGAATAAGGATCATGTCCAATATCTCCTGCGGTTATGTGAGTTGGAGCTGATTGAACGTGAGCGCCGAATGGTGGAGCGACGCATCAAAGCTGCGAAGTTCCCGGCAACCAAGAGCCTCGACAGCTTTGACTTCAAAACGATCCCGTCAGTGAACAAGGTGCTCGTGATGGAACTGGCCCGTTGCGAGTACGCTGCGAAACGCCAAAACATCATCGCGTTAGGACCAAGTGGAACCGGCAAAACCCATGTTGCCCTCGGCCTTGGACTGGCTGCCTGCCAAAAGGGGATGAAAGTCCGCTTCACCACGGCTGCTGCACTGGTTCATGAGATGATCGAGGCCGTTGATGAACGTCGCTTGCAACGGCATCAAAAACAACTGGCAGCTCAAGACCTGCTGATCATTGACGAACTGGGCTTCGTCCCTCTCTCCAAAACCGGGGCGGAGTTGCTGTTCGAAGTAATCAGCCAACGGTATGAACGCGGTTCCATCATCATCACATCCAATCTACCATTCGACGAATGGACAGAGGTCTTCGGATCAGAACGCCTAACGGGCGCAATACTCGACCGGCTGACACACCACGTCCACATCCTGGAGATGAATGGTGAAAGCTACAGGTTGCACCAGAGCCGAAAACAAAAATCTGTTCAAATCAACTGACACTAAACCAGATCAAAAACACAAACGTCCCAAAATCTGGCCAATTTTACTCCGGGATCAAGACCCATTTTAGGCTGGGATTGACAGGGATCAAGAAAGTTTACAACGGTGCCATTGCCTATACTCCCGACGGTAACCCAATTGTCGGTCCGGCTCCGGGCCTGAAAGGTTTCTGGCTTAATGAAGGGCATTCTTTCGGCATCACCGCAGCCGGTGGGGCAGGGTGGCAACTGGCTGAATGGATAATCGACGGTGAACCAACCATCGACATGATGGGTGTCGACCCGCGCCGCTATGGTCCATATGCAACTGAAGGCTATCTGATTAAAAAGAACGAAGAAGCCTACGCCAATGTATTCACGCTGCACTTTCCGGACGAAGAACGTCCGGCTGCCCGCCCGCTGAAAACGACACCTTCTTACGAACGTCAAAAGGCGTTGGGTGCGGTATTCGGCAGCGTATACGGCTGGGAACGGGCGAACTGGTATGCACCGGAAGGTTATGAACTACCAGAAAGCGAACGCGGCGTAGGTGCCGACGTTCTGGTGAACGAAAACCACGCACCGTCCGATTACACCGGACGTGTGCGTGAGAAATGGTCTTTCCGCCGCTCAAATTACTTTGAACACGTTGGCAATGAAGTAAAAGCGGTTACGGAAAGCTGTGGTCTGCTGGATATGTCAGCATTCGCGAAAATGTGGGTTTCGGGCGCTGGTGCTGAGGAATGGCTGGAAAGTCTGTTTGCCAACAAAATACCCAAGAAAATTGGGCGAGTGGCACTTTGCCATTTGCTAACGGTTGAGGGAGGCGTTCGAAGCGAATTTACGGTCTATCGAACAGCGCCGCAGACTTTCTATCTTGTTTCCGCAGGCGGATTTGAAGCGCACGATCACGACTATCTACGTAAACTGATGCCGCAGGACGGCAGTGTAAAACTTGCACCAGCAACAACCCAATGGGGTGTGTTGGTTCTGGCGGGTCCAAATAGCCGCAAAGTAATGTCAAAACTGACCAGAACAGCGCTTGATAACAAGAGTTTCCCTTGGCTATCAGGTCAGCCGATTTCCATCGGTACGGCGCAGGCCCATGCAATACGTGTGAATTTTGTCGGTGAATTAGGATGGGAATTGCACCACCCGATCGAACAACAAAATGCGATTTGGGATGCGGTTATGGAAGCGGGTGCTGAGTTTGATATCAAACCATTCGGCATCCGGGCGATGACTGCGATGGCGATAGAAAAATCATACCGCCTAATTCCTCGCGAGTTGTCGATTGAATATTCGGCTTATGAATCGGCGCTGGATCGATTTATCAAGCTGGACAAGGACTTCATCGGCAAAGAAAACCTCATCAAACGCCACGAGAACGGGGATAAGTGGAAGTTTGTGACTCTTGAAGTACAAGGTGTGAACGACACTGATGCCCGCGGTTCCGAAGCAATCTACAAAGATGGCCGTCTTGTCGGACGCGCGACCCACGGAGGCTATGGGTATCGCCTCAATAAATCCATCGCCCTGGCGATGGTTGAACCTGGCAATGAAGCGTTAGGCAGTGAGATGGATATCAAGATATTGGGCTCTCTCTACAAGGCGGTCGTCATTGAGGAAAGTCCATTTGATTCTTCAAATGAAAGACTGCGCGCTGACACATGACGGCGTAGAATAAATTTACCAATTAAAATGACGCCCGCATTATTAACGTTAGGTAAGCAAATTTGACCCATCCTCTCCTCGGGATGATGGAAAAAGGCATAGTTCGGTATGCGTCAAATAATTGCAATATTGGGAAGAATAACCTCGATTATTCTTCCTGATCCGATTCGGCAGCTTGTTGATGACCGATACGCCGCTGATATGATTCGCGGAAATCAAATGGCGTCAATTTTACGCAACACACCGTCTTTGATGAAGGCGTCTTTGATTAATGTGATGTTTGCGTGTGTGGTTCTGTATTCAACAGCAGAACCCATTGAATTGTTTTTATGGGCGAGCGTTTCTTCAATTTTCATCTGCATGGGTTATCTAAACGTTCGTCGACACCACGGAGCGTTTGTTGAAGCAAGACCCACATCGTCGACGAAAAAAGCCACACGCAACGCGTTTGTTCTTGGGATGATTTGGGCGGCAATACCGATCTTGTTCTTTCACGATGCAACTTTGCCACAGAAGATATACATCGTTTGTGTAACCGCGGGGATGATGGGTGGAGGGGCGTTGGCGTTTGCGATATTGCCGGGTACTGCATCCGCGTTTTGCCTGACAATAGCTGCTGGCGCATTCATTACGCTCGTACAATCGTCGGACATAATACTTATTACAACCAGCTTTTTGGTGGTTGTTTACGGATACGCACTTATTCAGTCCGTCAATGAACATGGATCGCGGTTCGTAACAGTTCGATTGAACGAGGTTGAGATTGAAAAATCCAACCAAACAATCGGTATGCTGTTGAAGCAATTTCAGGATGCGTCCAGCGATTGGATGTGGAGAACGGATGAAGACCATAGGTTTGTGAACCCCTCCGAGCGTTTTTGCGAGGTCGTGGATGGTGAAGTGCCGGACCTGGGGCAGATTTCCTTTCGCGAAATTTCACAGGCATTAAGCCTGCAACAGGAAAACTGCCTCGTTATAAAGGACACAGTCCCAATTTGGGGGTTAATGGATGATCGATTGGAGTTTCATGAAGTCCTATTGAAGTTGAACATCAAGGGAACTGAACGCTGGTGGCGGTGTTCCGGTCAGCCATTGTTTGATTCACATGGAGAGTTTGACGGTTACCGAGGTGTAGCATCCGACGCAACAGAGCAGATTGAAGCGCAATTGAAACTTGACCGTTTGGCCCGGTACGATCACTTAACAGGCTTGATGAACCGCACGGAGTTCACCAATCAATTGAGCAAATATATCCGGGGATGCACCGAACAATCAAAAACGGTCGGGCTGCTCTATATCGATCTGGACAAATTCAAAACCGTTAATGACACACTCGGCCATGCGATTGGCGATGAGGTTCTCAGAGAGGCCGCAAGTCGAATTTTCGAAGTCGTTGGAAACAACGCCCGCGCCGCGCGTTTTGGTGGCGATGAGTTTGTTGTCGGAATCCGCTGTGAAGATGGGCTTGCTGAAGCGGTGAGGACCGCGCAGTTAATAATCCAGATGTTCACACAACCTCTGGAAATTAAGGGGCACAGTTTAAGTTTTGGGGCAAGTATTGGCGTCGCACTCGCGTCAGGGCCACTGGAGGCCGCGACAGATTTGATCAACAAAGCAGATTTGGCTCTATATCGCGCGAAGAAAGCAGGACGTGGCCGATTTGAAATTTATGCGGACTCGATGGACCTTGCCCAAAAAGAGAGGCGAGAACTGGAAACTGAATTAAGGTCTGCATCGAAAAATGATGAGCTGGAGCTTTATTATCAACCGCTTGCTGATATCGAATCAGGCAAACTCATTGGGTTTGAGGCGCTTCTTCGATGGAACAACCCCAAGCGAGGAGTTGTATATCCAGATAGCTTTAATTCTCTGGCGGAAGATACCGGGCTAATTCATGAGATCGGTGAATGGGTGATAGACCGAGCGTGTAACGATGCAAAATCCTGGCAGGGGGAATTGAAGGTTGCGGTAAATTTATCCGGTAAACAACTGAGTGGGAACCGCATCATAAAGTCCATAATTGCTGCGCTTGAAGATTCTGGCCTGCCACCGGAAAGGCTGGAAATTGAAGTGACCGAATCTGTCTTGCTGGGGGATCCGGAATTTACCATGAATTTGCTCAATAAGATGCGTAATTTAGGGGTCAAGATTTCGCTGGACGATTTTGGTACGGGATATTCCTCCCTGTCTTATCTAGTCCGTTTCCCGTTTGATAAACTCAAAATAGACAGATACTTCGTGCAAAGTGCCGATGTTTCTCCGGAAAATCTCGCGATAATTCGCGCAATTTTGTCTCTCGCCCGCGATTTGAACATTACGACCCTTGCTGAAGGTGTTGAGACACCGGCGCAACTTAATATGTTGCACCGTGAAGGCTGCCAACAAATGCAAGGGTATTTGATCAGCAAACCAATGCCGTTTAGCAGAACCCGGGAGTTTTGCGAGCGGCAGATACAACATCATCAATCCGGTGACGTTCTTAAAAACAAAGATGCAGCTTGAACGTTTAAATTGCGTCTGTCTGGCGGTCTGCGCGTTCCTGTTGAGGAGAACGGCCATAAAGCTCACGGTAGCATTTTGAAAAATGCGATGCAGATACAAACCCGCATGCGACTGCAACTTCTACCACGGGCAGTGAAGATTGCAGCAATAGATGCCGGGCCCGATCGAGACGGATTTCAAGGTAATATCGGGCAGGGGACCGGCCCATGTGGTGCCGAAACAGGCGTTCTATCTGACGCCTGGACAGACCAGCGTATTCTGCGATCTCAATCAATGTGAGGGGTTCCGAAAGGTTCGCTTCCATCATTTCGATGATGGAGAGTATGCGGGCGTTTTGAACCCCCAACCGTGCACGTAACGGAAGCCGTTGGCGGTCATGTGGTCCACGAACCCGGTCTGTCAGGGCCTGCTCACATATGGCGTTGATCAGATTGTCGTCGTGATCTTCCGCGATCAAGGAAAGCATCATATCGAGGGCTGCGGTCCCTCCGGCGCATGTGTAAACATTACCGTCAACTTCAAACAAATCGGCATATACGTCTGCTTTTGGAAAAGCCTCTGAGAACCCGGGAAGATTCTCCCAATGAATGGCGCATCGGCGATTGGCCAATAAACCCGCTTGCGCCAGAATATGGGCACCGGTGCAAAGCCCACCAACGGCAACTCCACGATTATGCTCTTCGCGAATCCAGCCGTAGACGGATTTGTCATCGAATTTTTCGACGTTAATTCCCGAACAAACGAACAGCATGGACGGGCGATCTTTTCCCGATAGGAGGCGTCGTTCCTCTCCCAGAGATGTATTAACGCTAACTTCGACGCCATTTGAAGCGCGAACGGGTTGCCCATCGGTGGAAGCCAGACGCCATTTGTAGCTGTCGTAGGTGAGCATACGATTGGCGAGCCGTAGAGCTTCTATCGCAGTCGCAAATGCAATCATTGAAAAATCAGGGACCAAAAAGAATACAAAACTTCGCAAAACACCGTCGTTTTTGTCCATGTTTTGATTTTCTAGCGTCGTTTTTCCCTGTTTTTGCTCGATTTCACTCATTTTTCTGGCCTTCGAATGTGCACCTAATCGCCACTATCATGAAAATGATACGTCGCATAGAGAACAATTCACGCAATCCAAATTACGATTAATTTGATGAATTCACGCGCAGTATCTTTGATCGAAACACATTGAAGGCATTTGTTGAGCTTCTATTCACCAATTCTTTTCACGCCGCTGAAAGCCCGGTGATCTAATTTGAAGAAAAATAAAATGGGAAGTGAATTATGAATACGGCTCTTGCTCTTGAAATATCAGGTCTCCGCAAAACCTTTGACCGCCCGGCTGTCGATGGTTTGAATCTACGCGTAAAAGCGGGTGAATTTTATGCGTTGTTGGGTCCTAATGGGGCTGGGAAAACCACAACGCTTCGCATGGTTGCCGGGCTTCTTCAGCCCGACGAAGGTAGTATTTCGGTTTGTGGCACAAATGCGCTGGTTGATCCCCTGGACGCAAAGCGCAAGGTTGCCTGGGTTTCTGACGAGCCCATGATTTACGAAAAACTCACGCCGCTGGAATACCTGGAGTTTATTTCCGGACTTTGGGGCGTTGAACCGTCGGTTGGTGAAGCCCGGTCACTGGAATTGGTGAAATGGCTCGGTCTTGCACCGCACGCGATGGAACGTTGCGGCGGATTTTCCAAAGGCATGCGGCAAAAAGTTGCCCTTGCTGGTGCACTGGTACACGAACCTGAACTCATTATCCTCGACGAACCTTTAACCGGTCTTGATGCCGGTTCCGCCCGTCAGGTGAAGGACGTTCTTTTGTCAAAAGTTCGTCAGGGAACGACAATCATTATGACGACGCATATCCTGGAAGTCGCCGAGCGTATGGCGGAGCGAATCGGCGTGATAGCTGATGGTCGATTAGTGGCAGAAGGAACGTTTGAAGAGTTGCGTCAGCGCTCGACCAAAGAAACTTCAACGTTGGAGGAAGTATTCCTCGATATTGTTGAATCGGGTCAGGATGCTCTGTTTGAAAGTCTTGCAGCATGAGTTCGATTGCATTTTCGCCTAATGGAAACTCACTGCGCTGGTTTGCCGCCCATGAAGGGCGGTTGATCTGGCGTGATTTTACTTCGCTGGTCACCGGCGGAAAACCGCAGCGCATTGCTTTGGTCAGCACTATTGTGTTGATTTTTGCCGGATTGATGCATTGGTTTGTGGCGCACCTGATGCGCAGGGCGTTTGAAGCCGGTATAGCCATGGACAAGTCGACACTCGTCCTGGTTTCAGGGCTTCTTGCAATGCTATTTCTGCTGATGTTCTCGCAAGCGATTGAGAGTGTAACGCGCGCCTATTATGCGCGTTCGGATATGGACCTCATATTGTCATCCCCGGCGGCATCGCAACGCTTGTTTCAGGTGCGCACCAGTGTTCTGGCGATCCAAACGATTACCTTCTCTCTTCTTATTGCTGCGCCGCTGATAAATGTGCTGGCCTATAAGGACGGGCCAAGTTGGTTGTTCGCATATATCGTATTGATAGCCTTGGGTGGCATCGCCACAGGGCTGGCATTGCTAATGACATTGTTGTTGTTTCGAACTGTGGGCACCGCACGTACGCGCTTGATTGCGCAAATTATTTCCGCGTTCGTTGGCGCTGGCTTCATTATCGCCCTTCAGGGCGCGGCGGTATTATATGGAGAAAAATTCTCACGCATTAGCATTCTGCAATCGGAAAAAACGATTGGCCTAATGCCTCCTGTTGAAAGCTGGCTATGGTTTCCTGCCAAAGCAGCGATGGGAGAAATCGGGTCAGTGATCCTTCTTCTACTGATCGGAATGCTGTTTTTGAGTGTGATTATTTCCTATTCCGCCCGGCGATTTGGCGCGGACGTTTTGGCAACAGCAGGGCTGGTTCATAAACGCACCCAAAGCACTCCATTCAAGGGCTTTGGAAACAACAGCAATGTTCGTGCGGTGCTGCGCCGTAAGGAGTGGCAACTGCTTAAACGGGACCCTTGGTTGATGTCCCAATCTCTGCAGCAATTGCTGTATCTTATCACACCTGGGCTGCTGCTGTGGGTGAACTACGGTATCGGCCATGGCGTCTATTATGTCGTAATTCCAGTAGTTGTGATGGCATCTGGCCAGCTTGCTGGCGGGCTGTCCTGGGTAACTATTTCCGGGGAGGATGCTCACGAGCTAATCGATACAGGGCCAATTTCAACGGGAACGATCCTGCGGGCAAAAGTCGAGGCAGTGGTCGCAATAATTGCGATTGTTGTGGCGCCCTTCATGCTGGCGATGATATTATTGTCCACCCGAGCCGCCGTTTGTCTGGCAATCGGCGTGTTCCTGGCAACATTGTGTTCGGTGACCATTCAACTGTGGTTCAGAAGCCAGGCGAACCGCAGCATGTTCCGCCGTCGGCAGGTGTCATCGAAAGCGGCAACAATCACCGAGGCTCTTGTGTCCGTCCTCTGGGCGGTGGGTTCAGCATTGATGTTCTATCATGGTTTGCTCATCATCCCGTCCATTGTGCTCGTCGCTCTTGCCATGGGTGTGGTCTGGTATATTCGACCACGCAGGGAGGTGTGATTTAGAAGAACGCATCGGATAGGATTTCCTTGTGATCGACGAGTACGCGCCACGCTCCACCATTTAGTAAGTGGTTATTGTCGAAATAGGCCAGTTTGTCGTCAATTGTGATCTTGCAAGTCTCACTTGGATGCAGGTTTCTCGGACGCCACGCTCGAATTTTGAGTCGCGGGTAGTGATTGTCTGGCGTCGGAGAAGCGCTCAAGCACGGAATCGCATGAGGTTTAGCTGAGATGGTTCAGCGGGTTCTATGGGGATTTGGGCGGCATTGTGGGGTTTGGATTGTCTGACAGGGTAGAGTTACCACCGAACTGATGCCGGTTTTGGAGGCCATTTGGGCACGATTTCGCCTCGGTTTCTTCCGTTTAGGCAGATCGGGGCATAGCGTTTTGGTTCTGCCGTTTGTTTTGCACATATCGGCAGTGTCGTCTGCCATTCGGCGGACGGTTAGGCAGGTCTGCTGATATGTGCGCGCCGTGTTCTGGGCCATGATTTGGATTGTCATGCGGCGGTCTTCTTTGATTTTGGTGGTGCTCTTGGTTGCTGTTTAGGCGCGAAAGCCTTGCCGATGATCAATCGTCCGCCGCAGCATGGGCAGGGCAATGCAAGAACACGGGGTTGTTCATCGGCACCTTCGACGGGATCGCCATTATCATGATCCGTGTCTGGCGCTTTGGCTTTGAGCAGGTTCCTGATCAGGGTGATATTGTTGGCTCGATTGCCGTTTCCCAAGAAGCCGTAATGGCGGATGCGATGCTGGCCTTTTGGCAGGACATGGATCAGGAACCGCCGAATGAACTCATCGGTCTTGAGGGTCATGGTTTTGTGTCTGCACCTTGCGTTCGGGGGACCATCGACGCGGTAATCCTTGACGCGGAAAGTGACATGATTTGCGTCGAAACGGATCAGGCGACTATTTGAGATCGCAACCCGGTGGGTATAGCGCGACAGATATGCCAGCACCGCTTTAGGTCCGGCAAATGGCTCCTTGGCATAAACGACCCATTCGATTTTGCGCAAAGGTTTGAGGAAAGCATCAAAGGCGGGCTTATTGACAAGGTGGGCGTGATCGCCAAAGAAACGCATCTTCCCGGCGTTGTGCAACCTGACCAGTTCTTCCAAAATGAGACGCCGGTACAAGCGAGACAGAACACGCACGGACAGGAAGAAGTTCTTCCGGCTCGCTATCCATGCGCTCCGATCCGGTGATAGTCCGCCGCCCGGTACGATCATGTGGACGTGCGGGTGGTGCGTCATCGCCGATCCCCATGTGTGCAGTACCGAGGTGATGCCAACTTGCGCACCGAGATGTTTTGGATCGGAGGCGATTTTGATCACCGTGTCTGCACTGATCCGCATCAGCAGATTGTAGATCTCCGGTTTGTTTTGGCGCGCGATGTCAGCGATTGGCTTTGGCAACGTGAAGACGAGATGGAAATACCTCACAGGCAACAGTTCGGCCTCTCGTGCGACCAGCCATGCCTTTGCAGCACTCGCCTGGCATTTTGGACAGTGTCTGTTCCGGCATGAGTTGTAGGCGATGTGCTCGTGGGCGCAGTCTTCGCAACGCGTAACATGACCGCCGAGCGCGGCCGTGCGGCAGCGTTCAATCGCTGACATCACTTTCAATTGGTTCAGGCTGATGCGCCCGGCATTAGCCGCGCGCCACGCAGCACCATGGTCGCGGAAGATATCCGCAACCTCCAGACAAGAGGCGTTGGACGAGCCCCGGCGATGATGAATGCGAGGACCGCGACCAAAAGATGGACGGGGCAAGGCAGATTATGAGGACTTGCGTTTGGTCCTTTTGCGTTTGACCCCATTCAGATTATCCAATGGGCTTTCCACAGCTGCAATCATTCCAGTGGCAACGCTTGCATAACGCGCCGTTGTTGTGAGCTTGGTATGACCCAGCAGTGCCTGAATGACCCGGATGTCCACACCACTCTCCAGCAAATGCGTTGCAAACGAATGCCGCAACGTGTGCAATGTAACGGGCTTGGTGATCCCGGCGGCCCGCGCTGCTTGCTTGAACAATCGCGAGATCTGGCGGGAAGAAAGGTGCTTTCCGTTATATCCTGGAAATATCAAACGGTCTTCACGTGCGATACTCTTATCCTGACCGGTTGGGCGTTCTTTCCACCAGTCGCGCAGCAGGCCCAGAATATCGGAAGGCAACATAACGTTGCGATCCTTGCGCCCCTTAGCCTGCACAATGCGGATGATGTTTTGGGCGCTGTCTATATCGCCGACTTTAAGTCGAACAACTTCGCCTGCACGTAGCCCGCAACCGTAAGCCAGTGATAACATCACCTTCGCCTTCAGGCTCGGTGCCATGGCCAGAATACGCTTCACTTCCTCCTTACTGAGAACCAGCGGCACCTTTACTGGCTCCTTGAGGCTGAATATCTCCGCCACCAAATCGTGTCGCCGCAGCGTCACCCGGAACAGAAACTTTACGCCGGTCATGGTCTGGTTGCGCGTGCAAATGCTCGCGCCACTCTCGATCAGATATTCCTGAAAGTGCTTCACATCATCGGGTGTTGCCGTGTCGGGAGAACGATTGAGCCAGGCTGCAAAACGCTTGCAGGCGCGCAGGTGACTGGTCTGCGATGCCTTACCCAGATTGCGCCCTTTCATATCCGAAATCATGCGGGCACGAAGCGGCGTTGTGGAAGTCGGCGTCCGGGGCAATGTCTGAATGGTCATGGGAAAAATCCTCCGTCAATCGAGGCAAAAGCACCTCGAGACAAAGGAACCGCGATCAACTCCCCAACAGCAAATCTGACATAGTCAATACAAAACCAAACAACGCGCCCCAACTATCGCGAAGCGATTTAGTGCTTGTACAAAAAGTGTTGTGGGGATCGATGATCTTTATGTCTGGATAGGATTCGACTAACCCATCAAAAACCGCGCGGTAACGCCGCTGCCTTTGATCCACTGCATCCTCGGAAATGTTACAATCCTTAAGGTCGATATTTCCAAGTTTCGCCATCAAGAAACAGCGCCTTGAATTCGTCAGATGTTCTGGAGCTTGCAAAACAAACACGACCTTCTTTCCATTTTTGGAGAAAGTATCGGCAGTTGTTCGCAGTTCGGTTTCCAACCGTTCAAGGGAGAGTTCGATATTCGTTTGATCTGATGATGAGCGCGCGATGAATATCGGCTTACCGGACTCCATTCCCACTCGCGTTGAATTGGCGTAATACGCCCAACGCGCGGCTATCACCACAGTTGAAATATTGGGGTCCGAATTTATCATTTCGAACGTCTGGAGATTTTTTTCAAGACATTCCTGTTTGAATTGGAACGCGCCATCTGATCGTCCTGCGTTGGGTAACGGTGGGCAGGCGTCCATTATGTTCGCAGAGAAGTCGTGCCCGGAAAGATGGGCGAGCTGAGCGATGGACGGCTGAAATTGCCGTGCGTGCGAATCCCCCCAAAGAAAGACCGACTTGCCAGTACTCAGCGGTGCGCGACAGCCGAAATCTCCAGAGTTACAGAAGTCTGATTTATTCGGTAGTTTGTTAAGCGGGAATTTCCCGACAAGGGCCGCCTGAAGGCTGGTGGGGTAGCGTTGTGGATACCCGTTGTTCGATCGAATTAGTAATCCGACAGAAAAAATTACACAACATAATCCGACGAGGACTGCAGGTCTTAAATATACACTTCCGGTCGCATTGGGTTTGTTGCGCATGGGTGTCTCGATAAATCGATACAGACCGTAAGCAATTGGAATACACAAAAGCATCATGCTTGCCCGTATCGTCAATGAAGGTTCAGGCGCCCAGATAAAGAAGATAAGACACGTAATTGGCCAGTGAACGAGATAGAGGCTGTATGAGATTTCACCTAGCCAGACGAACGGCGATGAAGACAGCGTCCGCGTTACGATACTGGTGCCGTTTGGCGGAGCCGGGCTTATGTTGGTTGCAATTAGAACCGCAGTGGCGAGAACCGCGATGAGGCCATAGGGGGCGGGCCAAGCCAGCTGCTCTGATCCAAATGCCATAAAGCCAAGCAAACTGAGGATCGCAAAGCCTTGCAGTAAGAGGTTGTTGTTTGTCCAACTTGGTATTTTGGACCGAACCCAAGAGTTTGCCAAAAGGCTTCCAGCACAGAACTCCCAAAGTCGGGTCGGCATGGCGTAAAATGCGGCTTCAGGATCGAGCGAGGTGGCAATAACCGCGCCAATAAAACTAACGACCGCGCCCGCGATCAGAAATACTGCCTGAAGTTTAAGGGAGAAACCCCGAACAAAAATATAAAGAACCGGCCATATCAGATAGAATTGCATTTCCACGCCAAGTGACCATGTGTGGAGCAGAGGCTTGTTGATGGCGTCACCGCTGAAATATCCGGCTTCACTGGTGAAGAATATATTGCTTGTGAAAGTAAGTGCGCTTTGTGCGGATGCGCCCAACCTGCTGTAGTCTTCAGGCAGCATGTAAAATGCGGCTCCGGCGATTACAATTAGCAATGTCACAAGATACGCTGGCGCGATACGCCAGATGCGCCGGGCATAAAACGTTCCGACCAACGAGCCCATCGAAATGTTTTCGGTCTTTGCAAGAATGCTGGTCATCAAATAACCAGAGAGGACGAAAAATACATCAACTCCGGCAAACCCGCCGGCCCCCCCAGGAATACGGAAGTGGAAAAGCAGAACCATAGCCACGGCAATGGCACGCATGCCCTGAATATCCGGGCGATAATGAGACGCGATAGATGTCGGACTTGGATTGACCGTGGAATTCAATTTGCTGGTCATCCAGACCCATTCTTCAAAACGCTGATAAGTCGATGTTATGGAACTGAATTATAAAGTAGCAGTCAACATCTGTTGATCAGGCTCGACGGCGGCCGCCTCGTCTGCGAGGAGCTGCAGCTGAGCCGTCCGTGTTGGGAGCATCTCCCGGTTTTCTGTCCGGAAGCTTTACCTCAGCCTGCAGGCGCGGGAACGGCTCCACCTTATTGGGGAATGCCATGGCATTGACGAAATGTCGTTGGAAGTTCGCTTCAAGAGCGGTTTCGATTTTCTCGATGTTTTGCACAGTATCTTCGATTTCGCGCCGGTGGTTGCGGTTCAGTAGCGCCATGCGTGCACCGGTGCCGGCGGCATTGCCAACTGCTTTGACCTTGGCAATTTCACAATCGGGTACCAGACCCAGAACCAGCGCATATTTGGGATCAATGAATGTACCAAATGCACCGGCGAGGCTGATTTTCTCTACCCGCTCAACGCCATGTTTTTCCATCAGCAGTTTAACGCCTGCGTAAAGGGCAGCTTTCGCCATTTGAATGGCGCGGACATCCGTTTGACTGACTGTGATGTCTGGTCCATCTTCCGTGCGCCAGAGCAGGTAGGAGAATGTTCGGTTCTTCTCGAATATACGGTCGCTCGTTCCAGCTTTTGAACCATCGAGAACCCCGTCTTCATCGATCACTCCGGCGAGGAACATTTCCGCCATCACTTCGATGATACCGGAACCGCAAATGCCGGTGACACCGGTTACCTTTGCCTGTTCGTAAAAACCCGGTTCGTCTGACCAAATGTCGACGCCAATGATACGGATGCGTGGTTCCAGCGTGACCGGGTCAATGCGAACGCGCTCGATTGCGCCTGGGGCGGCGCGCTGGCCGCATGAAATTTCCGCCCCTTCAAAAGCCGGGCCAGTGGGGGAAGAGCAGGCGAGGGTGCGTCCCTGTTTGCCAAGTACGATTTCAGCGTTGGTACCCACATCCACAAGCAGGGAGAGTTCTGTTTCTTTATGAGGTGCTTCTGAAAGCGTAGCAGCAGCAGCATCTGCGCCCACGTGGCCTGCGATACAGGGTAGGATGTAAACGCGGGTGCCTTCGTTCATCGACAAGTCAAGCTCGCTTGCCCATGTATGAACAGCACCGGATACAGCGAGCGCGAAAGGTGCGCCGCCCAGTTCGGTAGGGTCAATCCCAAGAAACAGGTGGTGCATGATCGGGTTGCCGACGAATACGCTGTCGAGAATATCTTCCGGTTCCACCTCAGCTTCTGTGCAGACGTTTTGGATTAATCCATTGACCGCATCGCGCACCGCTTTGGTCATGGCAGCACGACCATCAGGATTCATCATCACGTAGGAGACGCGGCTCATGACATCTTCGCCGAACCTGATTTGAGGGTTGGACGTGCCCGATGAAGCCAACGTGTGTCCGGACAATAAAGAGGACAAGTGCATCGCGATGGTGGTGGACCCGATATCACAGGCGATGCCGTAGGCTTCGTTTTTAAGGCCGGGATAGAGGGCAATCATAGTCGGGCGGGAGGAATCCAGATCTTGATGGATTGCGGCTGTGACCGTCCATTTGCCAGCCCGAAGTGTCTTTTGCACGTGGGGCATAATGTGTTGGGAAACCAGAATGTCCTCAAAGCCCCAGTCTTTTTCCAACTCCTTCTTGAGACGATCAAGATCGCCCAAAGGTTTGTGCATGTCTGGCTCATCCACCTCGACATAACAAAGCTGAACAGCAGGATTACGCTCAATGTGACGGGTATCTGCCGCTTTGCGGATGGTCTGTTGATTGACCACCGTGTCAGAGGGGATATCAACGACCAATGGGCCCTGAATTGTAGTGGAGCAGGAGAGACGCCGCCCGTCTTTCAATTCGCCGCGTTTATCCGTGTAGCGTACCTCTTTGGATGACCATTCGGAAACAGCGTCAGATTTCGATTCAATACCGTGTTTGGCAAAATGGCCAAATTCCGGGGCCACCTGACACCGCCCGCATATACCGCGCCCACCGCAAACGGATTCTACATAGACACCAAGTTCGCGCGCCGCGTCTAGGATCGGCGTGCCAATGGGAAAGTTGCCGCGTTTACCGCTGGGGGTGAAGATTACGAGGGGATCAGTTGTGTTGGTCATGGCCAATTAGGTTCAGAATTGAGCGGTGACATATGATCCAATACCCATTTACCAAACCCGCCTTTTTGAATTGAATTTTTGTCCGAATTACTGATCAAAGCACTCTTTAATAACCCTTCGGTTGCTAACTTTTCTATAGGAGGAGATACAGCATTCAATATAATGGTCGCCAAAATGGAAGATACGATCAAAGACATCTTTCCACTTCCAATAGTGATCCATGAAAATAGATAGTTTCCTGCTGCATTGCACAGTAAAAGCAAGCTTCCAAATGCAGCGAAAATGAATATCATAGCCATGCTAAAACCCATCCAATTTTGGGTGGATTCCAAAATTGATGCCTGATCAACCGCAAGCTCCTTTGAACTCACAATTAATAGGATAATCCCTACCGCATAGGCCGTGATAGCTCTTAAAATGATACCAATTGTATCGCTCAGATACTTTGCAGCGCTATAAGTATTTCTGGAAGTTTCCCGGAAATACGTTCGATGTGGTGAATGTGGTTTGTTGATTAACAAGTCTAGATCAACCCGCCCGCGCGGCGCGGCCACCGCGTCTGCGGCTTGCGCTGCCTGCTGCGGTGGTCGGAGCGGTTACACCTGCGGCGGTGTTGGCCGCGTGGTCTTTATAGTTTCTGATCCATTGTCCGCAATCCGCGTCGTTGCCTGACAAAACGTTGGCTGAGTGGACCATTTCCATTTCCTGCGGGCGGCACGGGTTCATGATGGCGCTGGTCATACCGGCGGAGATGCACATGGGGATGAAGGCGGCGTTAATGCCGTGGCGGTGGGGCAGGCCGAAAGAAATATTAGACAGCCCACAGGTTGTGTTCACGCCAAGCTCTTCGCGCAGGCGGCGCACAAGGGCAAAGACCTGTTTACCGGCGGTGCCCATCGCGCCAATCGGCATAACGAGAGGGTCTACTACGATATCATGGGCTGGAATGCCGTAATCAGCGGCGTGTTGCACAATCTTTTTTGCGACTTCAAATCGCACGTCGGGGTCTTCCGAAATTCCCGTCTCATCGTTCGAGATCGCAACAACGGGTACGTCATATTGTTTGATGAGGGGCAGGATGGCTTCCAGTTTTTCCATCTCACCGGTGACTGAGTTCACCAGGGGGCGGCCTTTAGCAACTTTCAGACCTGCTTCGATAGCAGCGGACACCGATGAGTCAATTGACAGGGGCACGTCGACAAGGTCCTGGACGATTTCCAGGGTCTGAACCATTAGACCCGGCTCGGTGGCATTCGGGTCCACAGATGTGACGCCTGCGTTGACATCCAGCATGGTCGCACCTGCTGCAACCTGCGCCAACGCATCTGCTCTGACAGTCTCGAAATTTCCAGCCTGCATTTCAGCAGCCAGTTTTTTGCGGCCAGTTGGGTTAATGCGCTCACCAATCACGCAAAACTTCTGGTCAAATCCTATAACGACCTCTTTGGTGGCCGAAGCAACGATGGTTCTTGTCACGATATATTCTCCAAAAGCGCGGCGTAGTCCAGGCAGCGCGAGCTATGTGTTTTACCGACTATCATCGGCTTTTCAGGCGTGGGGCTGCGCCAAATGCGACATGTAGAAAGCCGGAATCGGCGCTGGCAGCTATGGATTGATAAAATTGCATAAAGAAATCTTTATATCAATGTTGATCATTAAAATAATTTGATGTATTGTTGAATCACGACACGAATTGTCGCATATTTTGGCGCTAATTGAACGGTCGAGATTGAAGCTATCCTAACAGGAGTCCAAAAAATGACTCGCATAGAAAATAACGGTTACCCGACGGTAAGCATTGAATATTTTCCTCCAAAAACGCTTTCCTCCGAGAGGGCATTGATGACCGGGGCGCATGCATTGCGTCGTTTCGAGCCAAGTTTTCAGACAATTACTTTTGGGGCAGGCGGCTCTGTTGCAGAAGGAACTCTTGACTGGGCGTTACGCCTGCAAGTTCTCAACGAAGTGCCAACTGCCTGTCATATTGCTCTGAACCATTTCAATCGCGATTCGTTGATCGAATTTGCCGGACACCTTTGGACCAATGACATAACAAGATTGGTTGTGCTGCGCGGCGACGCCATTAGTGAAGGGGGTGAAGAGCTGCCTGGATTCGGTTCTGTCGCTGGAGCTATTGAGGCGTTGTTGAAGGAATATCCGTTTGATATTTCGGTTTCTGCCTACCCGGAAGTTCATCCCAGAGCCGTTGATCTTGCCGGTGATTGTTCGTAGTCAGGGTATTTGAGACAGATGGTGGTCTGATTTAAGAGAGACTCTAGCTCATCTGTTGTTTGTATTATGCGGCTTGTTTGCGGTGTTGCAAGCGCCGCGTTTCGATGGTTTTTTGTTTGATCCTTTCTCTTCGCTTCAATATCTCATTTTTGCGCCCGAAGTAGACGTCCGCAGGCGTGAGATTACTCAGGCTCTCGTGGTATCTGTGATGATTATAATGTTCGATGAAAGCTTCGATCTGCCGGTTTAAGTCACTTGGTATGAAGTAGTGTTCCAGCAAGATGCGGTTCTTCAGGGTTTGATGCCAGCGTTCAATCTTGCCTTGGGTTTGCGGGTGATAAGGCGCACCGCGAACATGACCCATGCCTTTGCCATCCAACCACTCTGCCAGATCACTGGATATGTAGCAGGGGCCATTATCAGATAGTAGCCGGGGTTTATGCGCAACGTTGGCCCTGTCGCAGCCTGAGGCCTGAAGCGCCATTTCCAATGTATCGGTCACATCCGATGTGTTCATGGTGGTACACAGCTTCCAGGCAATGATGTATCGCGAATAATCATCAAGGATCGTACTGAGATAGAACCAACCCCAGCCAATGACCTTCAGATAGGTGAAGTCTGTTTGCCACAGCTGGTTGATGGCTGTGGTCTTGTCGCGGAACTCACTGGCAGCTTTCATGACGATAAATGCCGGGCTGGTGATCAGGTCCAGGGCCTTGAGCAGTCGGTACACTGAGCTTTCCGATACAAAATAGGCCTTCGTGTCTGTGAATGTCACAGCCAGTTCACGAGGAGACAGTTCCGGTTGATCAAGGGCCAGATCAATGATCTGTGCCCGTATATTTTCTGGCACGCGGTTCCAGGCTCTGTTGGGACCAGAACGTTTGTCTTCCAATCCTGTCTCACCCAATCGCTGATACAAATCATACCAGCGATAAAAAGTTGGCCGTGAGACGCCAAGCTTATCAAGTGTCACCTTGGCTGGCAGATGTGATTGTTCAACAATTCGGATGATTTCCAGTTTCTCAGATGCTGGGTATCTCATTCGATATCCTCCCCATCCGCGATCATGCTTTTTTTAAGAAGACGGTTTTCCAGCGTGAGATCTGCCACGCATTCCTTCAGATCACGGGCTTCACGGCGCAGACCTTTGACCTCATCGGTGGAAGCCTCACGCACTATATCGCCTGACAGACGCTTTTTACCGGCCTCCATAAACTCCTTCGACCATTTGTAGTACATGCTTTCAGCAAGACCTTCACGGCGGCACAGTTCAGCTATGCTGTCTTCACCGCGCAAGCCATCAAGCACAATGCGGATCTTTTCCTCCGCACTATACTGACGGCGGGTCTTGCGTTTGATGGTTCGGATCAATTTCTCTGAACCTGATCCTTGGGTTCCTGATTTATGTCTCATCTTCGCTCCATAAGGGCTACGATGAACCAAAATCATCTCTTAAGAAAAATCAAACCTCTGTCTCATGAATGCTGACGGGGAACACATTGCAACGGAGAACGAACCGATTGCTACTCTTATGTTCATGAGACGGTCGGCACATCAGGAGATTCCCGGTGTACTTTTTGGGATTAACAGCGTGCCAACCGGGGGAAACGCGATTTTAGTCGGGGATAATGTTGACGTTATCCAAACAGATTCCGGACGCTGGCCTTTGCACTAAATCACAAACATTGCGTACTTAAACTTTAACCATAGTCATTCAATCTAACTTAAAGCGAGATCAATAGTATTAATTCCTGACAAATATGGGGGTTTGACTAATGGGTATCTTTCGCCAAACTATAAATAGTATCCGTGCTCGAAAAATGATTGTGAGTGGGGAAATCTATAAACACGTGTGTCAATCCCAGCCTAAAATGGGTCTTGATCCCGGAGTAAAATTGGCCAGATTTTGGGACGTTTGTGTTTTTGATCTGGTTTAGTGTCAGTTGATTTGAACAGATTTTTGTTTTCGGCTCTGGTGCAACCTGTAGCTTTCACCATTCATCTCCAGGATGTGGACGTGGTGTGTCAGCCGGTCGAGTATTGCGCCCGTTAGGCGTTCTGATCCGAAGACCTCTGTCCATTCGTCGAATGGTAGATTGGATGTGATGATGATGGAACCGCGTTCATACCGTTGGCTGATTACTTCGAACAGCAACTCCGCCCCGGTTTTGGAGAGAGGGACGAAGCCCAGTTCGTCAATGATCAGCAGGTCTTGAGCTGCCAGTTGTTTTTGATGCCGTTGCAAGCGACGTTCATCAACGGCCTCGATCATCTCATGAACCAGTGCAGCAGCCGTGGTGAAGCGGACTTTCATCCCCTTTTGGCAGGCAGCCAGTCCAAGGCCGAGGGCAACATGGGTTTTGCCGGTTCCACTTGGTCCTAACGCGATGATGTTTTGGCGTTTCGCAGCGTACTCGCAACGGGCCAGTTCCATCACGAGCACCTTGTTCACTGACGGGATCGTTTTGAAGTCAAAGCTGTCGAGGCTCTTGGTTGCCGGGAACTTCGCAGCTTTGATGCGTCGCTCCACCATTCGGCGCTCACGTTCAATCAGCTCCAACTCACATAACCGCAGGAGATATTGGACATGATCCTTATTCTCAGCGGCACATTGTTGGGCCTGTTTGGTATATTCACTCTGGAAGGTTGGCAGCCGAAGTTTGGTCAGATGATGTTTGAGTAGAACTTGCGGTGTATCGGTAACAGTGTCGTTCATGCTGCCGCCTCCGACAACAGCACGGCATAGCTGGCAGGTTTTGTCGTCTCGACCACCGCTTTGGGCAAATAGGGGTAGATGTCGAGATCAAGCCTGGGCGGTCGCCGCTCGATCCGGCACAGAATAAGGTGCTTGATCGCATCATAGCCAATGGCACCCAGATCCAAAGCTTGTTGGATTGCGGCGTGAACGTGCTCCAGCTCAAAAGTTTCCAGCAGACGCAGGATCTGAACATACTCGCGTTTTCCCGCCTTACCCATGCGGGCTTCTAATAAACGATGAAGGATCGCAAATGCATCGGGTAAACCCCAGCCTTGCAATGGTGCCGCCTGATCGAGAGCACCTACCTTTTGTTCCAGCAAGGGCAGATAGTGAAGCGGGTCGAAGATCATGTCTGCCTTCTCATAAGACCGACGATGGCGGGCAATAATCTCGGTTCCACTGCCAATCACAACCTCATGGATGTAACCGCGAACCTGAACCTCATGATGGGCAAAGGCGACAGGAACGGAGTAATCATTATTGCGGTAGCGGATCATCGAGATTGACGTTGCCCGCGTGCTAAACTTTTCACACGCGTCGTATGGCGTTGGGGGCAATGCCATCAGCGCGTCCAGGTCTCTCAGCAATCGTTCACCAATACTCTCACCATGTCCGCGAACAACATCATCCTGACGCTTCAGGCAGCATTCTTCCAACCAGGCGTTCAAGGCATCAAAGCTGTCGAACCGTGGGGCTGGGATGAGAAAGTTCCTGCGACCGTAACCAATGACGCCTTCGACATTCCCTTTATCATTGCCTTTGCCAGGGCGACCAAACTTATCCTCAAACAGATAGTGCGATTGTAGCTCTGAGAAAGTTCTCGTGCGTATCCGTTTGCCACCGCCCAGGATCTTTGCAACTGCAATCACGGTGTTGTCGTAGAGCATCGACAACGGCACACCGCCGAAGAAAGCAAACGCAGCATTGTGACCGTCACAGAAGGCTTCTGTTGTTTCCGCCGGATACGCCTTCATGAAGAACGCATCCGAATGCGGCAACGATATAGCGATGTAATGCAGCTTGCGTTCGACACCGTCGATCACGCCGAACGTCTCACCAAAATCGACCTGAGCATGGCCGGGCGCGTGAACCAGAGGAACAAACACCTCCTGGGTTCGTCTTTGCTTCTCACGCACATAATCAGTGACAATGGTGATCCCGCCAGTGAACCCGTGCTCATCCCGTAACCGCGCATGAATACGCTTGGCTGTGTGCCGTTGCTTTTTGATGACCTTTTTGTCGTCTTTCAGGATCTGATCAATTATCCCAACAAACGGATCCAACTTCGGGCGAACAGGCGCGGTCGTTCTTTGATAACCGGGCGGAACCGAGTGCTTCAGGATCTTCGCCACGGTTTTGCGATCAATCCCGAACAAACGGGCCACCTCGCTATTGTTCTTCCCATCCACATGGCACGCTCGACGCACCCGACTATACAAATCCACAGAATACATCTTCCCCACCTAATACTCACAAGCACAAGGTGTCAGAGTGCGGAATTTTACTCCGCGACGGTCAGATTACCCAACCATTTCTGTGGTCATTTTGTCTCCGGGATTCACACACGTGCCCGTTCGTCAGGTGGATGATTTCCCTGGAAGAAAGGCAGAACTTCCCAAGCCAATCCTCGAGAAGGTCGTCGAAGTAGAAACTTTATTGACAAAATGGGAGATGAATTCGGCTTGCGAAATTATCGAAAAGTCGTTTCTCTCCGGCGCTTTAGCATTTGATGGCATTTATGAATATGAATTTTTGATTGCACCGCTGGACGTATACTCCAATCAATCTGAAGATGATCCGAGCGCTGGTGAACGTGCTGCCGCTCATTTATTGGAATGGTATCAAGGAAATCCAGACAATCCCTACGCAGCAGCCACTGCGGCAACGGCAATGCATGATGTCGGTTATAGCTGGCGTGGAACGGATTGGGCTCACGAGGTTACTCAAGAAGGTTGGGAACGGCTTAATGGAGCAACCGAATCGGCAGTGTTGCTCTTGGACGAATCGCGTTCAAAACATGGCGATCATTGGTATTGGCGCGAGACAGACTTACATCTGGCAATTTCAGACTATAGAGGCCCGGAAGATCATTCGGAGCGTTTTGAACTGGCTTTGGCATGCCAACCAGATTCAACCCGCGTTTGGTCAATGTTCGCCCATCAACTCTTGCCGCGATGGTACGGCAGTTTTGAACAGATCCATGCACTTGCAGCGCGTGGGTTCAATGAAAATCAAGCCGGTAATGGAGCTGAAATCTTTCACGAAATATTTAAAACCGTGTATAGGGTGGAAGAATCTATGGGAGTTATGTTTCGGGAACCTGTGATACAACGGAAGATTGCCGAACAAAAGTCCGCATCGTCATTGGATGTTGATTTGGCTGTCGCTGCATCAATGTTTTATGATATTGGCGAACATCAAAAGGCGTTGGAATGTCTAAAGCGTATCGATATTCTTTATCTCGATCATTGGTATTGTGATTATAGTCCTGAATGGATGGCTGCGAAAACGCTACATTAAGGCGTGCTGACTCAGGCCGGTACAGCAGAAGCCTGCTGTTCTTCAAACTGGAAACTGCCCCGTTCGGTCAACCATGTTGCTGATGCTTGCAATCCGCCAAATGGAAAAACGTGAATTTGAGCCAGGTTTCCGGTGCCCTGTTGCCATGCGGCTTCAACCGGCCCAACAACATCTTCTGGTGAGTGTTTTGTCGCGAGTTGGGCAATGGCACTGGTTCGTTTTTTGAAGAAATTCAGAGAATTTCCGACTCCGCAAAGTGCAGCATATTTGATCAGGGTTGTGATTTTGGCCGGACCCGCCACCCCCAAATGGATAGGAGCTGTGATGCCAGCTGCGTCGACATCTTTTATCCATTTGATGAAGTTTGCCCCATCAAATCCAAATTGTGTTGCGATGCGAAATTCTGCGTCGCTTTGATCTGCAAAGGCAATTTTATCGCGCAATACCTGCATGACGTCCTGACCGTCGTATGCGACATTGCCTTCCGGATGGCCGCCAACTGCGACATGGCGGATACCCAGTTTGTCGATCATCCCGGATTGCAAAACATCAAGCGTTTTTGAATAAGGCCCCATTTGCTCGTCGGCTTCACCGGCGATGATCAAGATGTCAAACACACCAGCTTCATTGACGAAGCCGGAAAGTCGGTGATCCAACGCAGCTTCACTTTCTATGCGGCGAGCGGGAATATGAGGCACAGTTTGATACCCCATCTCCGTGACTTTACGGGCCGCCGAAATCATATCTTCCACCGGGTCGATGCCGACATCAGTAATGTAAACGCGTGTACCGCCGGGCAACATGGAACTGTCAAGTTTCCCGTCAATGACATGTTTAGCACTGACTTCGATGGATGCATTAATTTTTGCCATGTTCACACCTCTTTACCACCGTTCTTGACCAAAGCCACAAGTCGGGCCTTGTCATATTCATTTTCAATGGCATCCGCCGCCGCCTGGGCTTCGGCTTCCAGATCATCTCCAACCGGTTGCGCATCGCCGCGCCGCCATTCTGCCAGATAATCGTCAGTTTCTGCGGCACCAGTTCGCATCGCTGCCATATCGATCGCCTCAGTGAACCGTAAAGAGAGTTCACGCTTTGCCTGATTGCGACGCCCTGCCTTGACCATCACTTGAGCGGGAATGTCACGCCAATAAACGATTTGTAGCTGTGCCATGGAAACTCTCTAATTTCAATTCGATGCTCAAAATGCGCCTTTGTCGGGGTTCGCACTTATGTAGGGGCGACGGCGTATGCCTTCAAAAGCGACGCGGTCAATTTCTCACACGCGTTCGTAATCTATCCACCCGTCATTATGCCACTAATTGGCTATTAATGCTTGTGTTAAATCTCCATAACCTGTTGCCCGACGTTCGTAGTCCAGCCCAAGAAATTCCGCGGCACACTCCGCGTTGCTGTTCAGTGTTTCATCGTCAGTTTGAGCTATGTAGATCATTTTTGTGTAATTACCGAAATACATTTCAAGTAATTCCGGGTGCCTGTCTAAACCTAAAGGCTTCACGAGAAATGTCTCGAAATGGCGCGCCAAAAAGTCTGTCATGAAGAAACAGGTAATGTGGTCGTCGGTTTCTTCGGTAAAGGTTTCGTTGCCCATGTAGAATGAGAAACAATGGGGACCGGCAATGCGTTCGACCCCATGTTTTTCACATACAGCATCCAGATGGCCGCCCGTCCCGCAATCGGCATAGGCCACAAAGATGTGTTCAAAACCGTCAGATTTCGCGGATTCAATTGCACTGTCCACACCGGGGGCAATTTTGTCAGGATAATGATGCCACATGGCGGGAAGGCATTTTAGATCAATGTGGTCTAGCCCCAACTGCTCGCAAACGGCCAGGATTTCGCGCGCAATCATGCCGCATCCGATGACGCGGGTTTTGCGGGCTTGCTGTTTCACATCTTGATTCATTGAATTAAGCTAACTTGATGTCGTTAAACGAAAAAAGGCGCCTTATGGCGCCTTTTTTTACATCTCGAATAGGTCGAAATAAGGCGTCAGGCCGATTGACGTTGATTATGTTTGCGAATCATAAAATCCTTTGCCGTTTCAACAGCAACCGCTGCGTCGCGACAATAGGCGTCAGCGCCAATCGCTTCACCAAACTCATCGTTTAGCGGAGCCCCACCAACGAGCACGGTGTAGTCATCGCGAATGCCTTTTTCCTTCATCGTATCGATGACGACTTTCATGTAAGGCATGGTGGTGGTCAGCAATGCGGACATCCCCACGATATCAGGTTCATGCTCTTCGATGGCATCCAGGTAGTTTTCCACCGGATTGTTAATGCTAAGGTCGATCACGTCAAAACCGGCACCTTCCATCATCATGCCAACGAGATTTTTCCCGATGTCGTGAATGTCGCCTTTTACGGTACCAATCACCATTTTGCCCTGTTTCGGTGCGCCGGTTGCTGCAAGAAGTGGTCTGAGGATAAACATCCCACCTTTCATGGCATTGGCGGATAACAAGACTTCCGGGACGAATAGGATACCGTCGCGAAAGTCTTCACCTACAATTCGCATGCCTTCAACAAGGGCCTCGGTAAGCACTTTGTAAGGGGCCCATCCACGGTCGAGCAGAATTTGCGTACCTTCTTCGATCTCCTCTTTCAGGCCATCATATAGATCGTCATGCATTTGAAGAACGAGTTCTTCTGTCGCCAGTTCTGAGAGGATAATTTCTGGTTCTTCTGACATGCTCGTATAATTCCTTCTGACGGCAAATCCTGATCGTAATTATCTATGGCCCAAAATAATCAACGCCTCCTAAAACGACTCGATGGGACACGATTGCGACCTGTAGAAGTGGTGTAGCAGACAGGGCTTAATGACCAAAGAAAATTCCTTCTGTCTAACCGTCGTGATTGCGGCAAAAGGTGACGCTTGCGGAAATTTGTCTCGCCGGTGAAACGGGAATAGTGCATCATAGTATTTAGAGATTGATCGGTATACGTGTCCAGATTGCGACACGAACCTTTCCGGTAGAGATGGATTGATAACTATGAGTGATGTTGTATCAGCCAGAAGAGGTCGCGGTGGCGGTGGCGCCGCTGCCCGACGTGCTGCCCGTACTAATGGTGTAACCGAGCAACTTCCCTATATACGCCGCAAAATTGCAACATTCGACATTCTTGATGATGAAGCAATGGAAATCATTGAGAATAATGCAGACATCGTATTGGAGGAGATCGGTGTTGAGTTT
This sequence comes from uncultured Rhizobiaceae bacterium, assembly GCA_951813045.1. Lineage (GTDB taxonomy): Bacteria > Pseudomonadota > Alphaproteobacteria > Rhizobiales > Rhizobiaceae > Pseudahrensia. The sequence goes on along the minus strand of CATOTF010000002.1, from coordinate 2,188,758 downwards.
CGAGATGATGCGGAAGCAATTGCGATGTGGAAGGACGCCGGTGCCGATGTGAAAGGCGAGCGTGTCCATTTTCCTAAGGGCCTATGCCGTTCACTGATGAAAACGGCGCCAACCGAATTTACGCAACACGCTCGTAATCCAGAACGTAGTGTTGTTATTGGCGGCAATAGTACCGTATTTGCGCCGGTTTATGGTCCGCCCTTTGTGCGTGATCTGGAAGGCGAACGGCGCTATGCGACGATGGAGGATTTCAGTAATTTCGTGAAGATGGCTTATATGGCACCCGCGATGCACCATAGTGGTGGAACGGTTTGTGAGCCTGTTGATGTGGCTGTGAACAAGCGTCATCTGGACATGGTGCATGCCCATATGACGTTGTCGGATAAACCTTACATGGGGTCTGTCACCGCGCCTGAGCGGGCTGCTGATACCGTGGAGATGTCGAAAATTCTCTTCGGTGCTGAATTTGTTGAAAATAATTGCGTTGTCACATCGTTGATCAACATCAATTCGCCATTGGTGATGGATGATACGATGTTGGGCGCGTTGAAAACCTACGCGCGGGCAGGGCAGGCGACAATCATATCCCCTTTCATCGTCGGTGGTGCCATGTCTCCAGTGACTGTTGCTGGAACATTGACGCAAGTGCTGGCTGAAGCGCAGGCGGCGATTGCGTTTTCACAACTTTGCCGGCCGGGTGCCCCGGTTATCATGGGAACATTCGCGACGTCGATTTCAATGCAATCGGGCGCACCTGCATTTGGTACACCGGAACCTGCGCAGGTGCTGTTTGGGGCTGCACAATTTGCTCGCAAGTTTGAACTGCCGTTCCGTTCTGGCGGGTCACTTACTGGTTCAAAACTGCCTGATGCCCAAGCCGCTTACGAAAGCGCGAACACGCTTAACCCGGCTATCCTAGGTGGTGTAAATTTCATGCTGCATGCAGCCGGTTGGCTGGAAGGTGGTCTGGTTTCATCCTACGAAAAATTCGTGATGGACTGTGACCAATTGGCCGCTCAACAAAAAATGGCGCAGGGTGTGGATGTGACCGAAAACGGACAGGCTATGGGCGCTATCCGCGAAATTGTCGAGAGCAATGTAACCCATTATCTTGGTACAGAGCACACTCAGGCGAATTTCAAGACCGCGTTTTACCGCTCCACGATTGCGGATAATAACTCGTTTGAACAATGGGAAACGGAAGGGGCGAAATCTGCCCCCCAACGGGCAAACGAAACCGCCCGTAGATGGATTAATGACCATGTTTCCCCTGAAATGGACGTCACAAAACGCGAAGCGCTTGATGATTATGTTGCGCGCAAAAAGGAATCCATGCCGGATGCATTCACCTGAACACGCGAGGTCAGGGCACCAAATTGCAGGGAAGTAAGAAGTCGCGAATTTATCGCCGACTTCATCCAGCGGGAAGTCTGGCGTTCTGCGGTAAAGGGGTGAGTGCGGCTTGATTAAACCGGGCAAGTACACCTGAGGCGAAATGGTTGGAACAAATCAGTCGCAATCGACAACGAACTTTCGAATAAGCGGTGTATTGGGCCTAATGATGGTTCCGCTTCCGATTATTCAATTCTGAATTGAGGTCGGCTTGGAACCAATTTTAACTGCATTGAGTATGTTGCTGCGTGACCACAACGACAGAATCGAGATGTAGATTTTAGACCCGCCCTAGACATCCATTTTGATGGGTTATTAGTCGAATTGAGACTATTCTGGCAAACATTGGTGAGTTTGAATGGGTTGGATTTGGAGCAAGCAAGCCGACATGATAGACTGTGTTTGAAGAAAGCCTTGCATATCAGCCGAGCAATTTACAGGTAGAGTGATTAATTGACGGTATTCGAGGAGAAAATCGAGATTGATGCCGCTGCGGTAATTGTGGAAGCGGCGGAAAGTATATTGATTACGACGGCCGAGCTCGATGCTCCTGGTCCAGCAATCGTTTATGTGAATCCAGCATTTGAAAGAATGACAGGATGGTCAAGTTCGGAGGTTCTTGGCAAGTCTCCGAGGATATTCCAAGGCCCCAATACCGATCCTCTGGTATTTAACGATATGAGGGAAAAACTAATCTCCATGCGCCGCTGGGACGGCCAAACTATAAACTACAAGAAAGATGGATCAGAGTTTTGGATGGAATGGTCAATCGTGCCGCTGAAAAATGAGCGTGGTGAGGCCTATCAATATGTCGCTGTACAAAGAGATGTATCGGCCCGCATACTGGCAGAGAAGCGTCTTCAGGAGGCACAAGCTGCCGAACGTGTGGCCGAACGAGCGCGTAACAACCTGGCCAGATATTTTTCACCAAAGATCGTGGAGACTTTGGCTGAGAAAGACCAACCGCTTGGTGATGTGAGGCGCCAGGATTTAGCTGTTCTGTTTGCTGATATCGTTGGATTTACTAAGCTTTCTGAAACTCTCGAACCTGAACAAGTGATAGATCTACTCCGCGAGATACATTGTTGGATGGAGAAAGAAATATTCAAATGCGACGGGACGATTGAGGGCTATATCGGTGATGAGGTCTTGGCTATCTTTGGCTTTCCTGAGATGAGACAAAAGGACGCGAGCAACGCGCTATCTTGCGCCTACAGACTTCTCATCGCGGCGCAAACCTGGAACCAAAAACGGGTCAAGAATGGATTGACACCCATCCAAATCGGAATTGGTCTGAATTACGGTGCCGTGGTTCTCGGCGACGTGGGTACCGAGGAATATGTCAATTTTACAGTAATTGGTGACACTGTGAATATCGCGAGCCGTCTCCAACGGGCTACCCGGACACTCCAGTGTGATCTCGTCGTAGGTCAAAACTTGATAACTGCTGTCACTGAAGAAAACGAATGCGAAGAAGCGAAAAAATTGCTGGAACAATTACACCCACGCGGCGATATGGCAATTCGCGGCCGCGGTCAATCGGTCGAAATCTGGACAAATACTCCGGCAAGCACGTAGTCTGAGTGTGGCTAAAATATGTATGCGACTGGTGGCGCGTTGTTGCGAACAACAGAACGCAAGGGAACTATCGGTATTAAATCGTTACGTCCGCCGGCGGTGATTTCACTCGAGAATTTGGAACGTGCTTTACACCGGCTGAAATGCTAAATATGGGTGTGTTTGGAGGCAAATATTGCAACGAATGTGGGGCGAGTTGCCTTAATAATGATTTGCGGACGCCAAAATCAGCGACAGGCCAGATCTTGTTCTCAATGGTTTTGGTGTTATTGTCGCTGCTATCTGGGTCGACGATTACTGGAGATAGATGCGACGCAAATAACACGATGGTGCAGTTTCGTTTGGCATTCTGGGCAAATTCGTTCCAATTGTGATTCGTGAGATATTTATTGCCGACCAAGACAAATACAAGCGCTTCTGTAATGATCCCACGACCCATTCATTTTGATCAAGAGTTCAAGTTTCAGACGGTCAGCAAATTGTCCGTCGAAGCGTCAATGGTTATGTTGTAAGTTGAACAACCGTCAAAATTGTAAATGTCAATAGATTCTCTTAACGGACATCAAATGCTCATATTTAGTTAGAGTTCAATTCACCCCGAAGGTGAACTGCCGGCTGGTTTGTTTAGGTTTTTCGTTGACACTTAGGTGATGATTGCCGCGGTTACCCCCAAGGGGATGTAAATTTGGGCGAATTTGAATCCGGCCCCCATCATGTTTGTTGATACACCGTCGATCTGATTAGTCGCGTACAAATCTTTTTCCAAGCCACCCAAGGATTGCCCATTTTGGTGCGTCTAACGGTCAGATATGATTGTTGATGATACCGATGATGAGTTGATAGTACGCGCGGTTGCGGGGGACCGGGCGGGTTTTTCCGCACTTATTTCACGTCATTACGACATGATTTTTCGTGTTGCTTGGAAATGGTGCGGCAATCGCGAAGATGCGGAAGATATTGCGCAGGAAGTCTGTATTCGCCTTGCGCGCACGCTTGGTTCTTACTCGCGGCAATCTCGTTTTTCGACGTGGCTTTATCGGGTGGTTTTGAATGCAGTTAAAGATCATCAGAGGCGCGTAACCGCGAATCTGAAGAAACTGGATGCCTGGGCTAACGAACCTGAACGTGCTGTCTGCGAAGCTCCGCACGACCTGACACACGACGACCCGGTAGAACAATTGTGGGCCGCAGTTCGACAATTACCGGACCGGCAACGGGATTCGGTTCTGCTTGTGTTTGGGGAGGGGCTTACCCATGGCGAAGCCGCGACGGCGATGGAATGTGCTGAGGGGACAGTTTCGTCAAATATACATGATGCAAAAAAACGGCTGAAAATATTGATGATACAGGAGGCTGATAATTGAGATGAAAGATCCAGATCTTGAAATACTGAGTCGTGTGACGGCTCCAACGCCGAACGATCAACAACGCGAGATGGCTGTTTCCGCCGCTTTGGACGCGTTTGATCTAACGCAGGATGAAATAAATTCTGCCGTAGCCCAAGGAACCGGCGTTAGTGGCCGTCAAACGTCCGTACTCACAAATGTATGGAGAATGATCGTGAATTCCACACTGAAACCAATTTGGAATATGAAGCCCGCGGCAATGGCCACATTTGCCGGAGCATTGACTTTGCCCATAGCGGGCGTCGTGACGTGGAACATAATGCAGCCAGTCCCACTGGGGTTTGCACCTCAACAAGCGGTTGTTCCATTGACGGAACAGCCACCGGTAGAATTTGATGCTGAAACAATTTTGAGCGACAGCGTGATTGCGCCCGCAAAAGAAGAACGTAGGCGTAACGCGGCAAAAGCGGCGGGCGTTTCTAAATCAATAGAACCTCAACCAAGTGTTGTATTGATGCAGCCAGCACCACTGAGAAATAAAGGGACGCGCCTTGGCATTAGTTCTAATCCTGATGGTTCAGCCGAGTTGGATAGTTTTAATAATGTTCGCAAAAAGCAGCGTGTTCAAACCATATTCACTCTCGAATCAGAGACTTCTTCGGTAAGCGGTGAAAGATACGAGCAGTTTAAAGACAATAGAGTGAAATCAGTCAAAATTGACCCGGTCTCAACTTTCTCTATTGACGTTGATACGGCGTCCTATGCCCGCGTTCGGGCCATGTTGAACAGCGGTAACCTGCCGCCGAAGGACATGGTGCGGGTTGAGGAGATGATCAATTATTTTGATTATGCTTATCCGGTTCCCGGCGACAAATCTCAACCGTTCAAGCCAAGTGTTACGCTCATGAAAACGCCCTGGAATGAGCACACGAAGCTGATGCATATCGGGATCAAGGGCTATGATGTCGATCGTGCGGTGCAACCTAAAGCCAACCTTGTGTTCCTGCTGGATGTGTCAGGTTCCATGGGTGCGTCAGATAAACTACCGCTTCTAATCAAGAGCTTTCGCCTGCTTCTTCAAAAACTGAATCCAGCAGATATGGTGTCGATTGTTACCTATGCAGGACGTGCTGGGACCGTGTTAGAACCAACAACGGTTTCCAATAGCCATGAAATTCTCAATGCGCTTGAGAGCCTTTATTCTGGTGGTTCAACGGGCGGTGCTCAGGGCATCGAACAGGCCTACAGGCTGGCGGAACAAAGCTTTGTTGAAGGCGGCGTAAACCGAGTCATGCTGGCGACAGATGGGGACTTCAATGTTGGGATATCCGACCCCGAACAATTGAAGGGTTTCATTGCGAAAAAGCGTAAAAGCGGGATTTTTCTTTCAGTTTTTGGCTTTGGGCGTGGCAATTACAATGATGCGCTAATGCAATCCCTGGCGCAGAACGGAAACGGGCAGGCAGCCTATATCGACACGCTGGCCGAAGCACAAAAATCCCTCGTGGAAGAAGCGGGCAGCACGCTGTTTCCCATCGCAAATGATGTAAAAATTCAAGTGGAGCTCAACCCGGCAAAAATTGCCGAGTACAGGTTGATTGGTTACGAAACTCGCGCGCTCAATCGTGAAGATTTCAACAACGATAAAATCGATGCTGGTGAAATTGGGGCTGGGCATACGGTTACCGCCATCTACGAACTCACCCCTGTTGGGAGCGCTGCGGTTTTGAACGATGCATTGCGTTATCAAAAGGATGGTGCTGCGGCTGAGACTGAGACCTCCGATGAAATCGGTTTCCTCAAACTGCGTTATAAGATTCCCGGCGAAGAGAAAAGCAAACTGCTGAAGACACCAATTCTGGAAGGTTCTACGAATGGAACAGATGTTACCGATGCGGGCTTTGCCAGTATGGTCGCTGCGTTCGGACAAAAATTGAGAGGTCATCCCGCTCTTTCTGATTTCAGCTACAAGGATATCGCGGACCGGGCATCAGAATTTAAGGGCAAAGACATATTCGGCTATAGGGCGTCTTTCGTTCAATTGGTTCGCATGGCAGGGTCATTATCGAATTGAATCTGGAATTGGCCGAAATATGACAGTTGATACCACGCAGTCGCTGGAACAGAAGGCGCAGGTGTTGCTTGCGCCTTCCGGGCTGCACACGTTTGGTTGGTTCAATGCGGACGGTAAAGCCGGGCTGTTGGTTGGTAATATTGGTAGCAGCCTTTGGTCGCAATTTTATTCTTCGTCGGAATTTAACGACGATGAACCTGATGGATTGAACCGTTGGACGGTCAACACCCTTTCTCCCGTCGCCGAACAGATCTGTGCGGAAATCCGTTTTCCATTTGGAGACCCGGTCTGGCCCTTCCAGCGCTACGCGGTGGAAGCAATGGGAATGCAGCAGTCACCAATCGGTTTGCTTATTCATCCGGAATACGGCCTGTGGACTGCCTTCCGCGCGGCTTTGATCTTTAATATTGAGCTTGGTCAGGTCTCAAAAATAAACAGTGTTCACCCTTGCGACACGTGCACGGATAAACCCTGTCTAACATCCTGCCCAGTTAGCGCGTTTACGGACCAAGGGTACGATTATCTTGCCTGCAAATCTCATGTGCGTAGCGATGAAGGAGCAGATTGCTTTACGGGCGGGTGTATTGCTCGTCATGCCTGTCCGGTAGGGTGCAAATACATTTACGAACCTGAACATCAGGCCTTTCATATGAGAGCGTTTGTATAAGTTCGTTTAACGCCGGCGACCTCTGCGTCTGCCGCCTCTTGATTTATCGGCATCCGATGAACCAGCTTGCGAGATAGGGTTTACCAGTGCTCCAGTTGCGGCCACAACGGCATCCAAGGTGGGTCTGCCCGATTTTTCATGGGTGTCGATTGCAACGCGCATGGCTTCAAGGTGCTCTGCAGAAGTTCCGCAGCAACCGCCGATAATTTTTGCACCGGCATCAATCGCCAGCTGCACATAGTTTGCCATGAGCTCAGGAGTGCCGGTGTAGATCACCTGATCGCCACTCACGCGCGGTACGCCGCAGTTGGCTTTGGCGATGACTGCGATATTACCACCGTCTGCGGTGGAGCCATTTTGGGTCATATCAAGGATGGAGAAGAGCAGATCAGTCGCGCCGACCCCGCAGTTGGCACCAACGGCAGTTGGAGAGGAAGGGAGATCGTTGGCCAGTGTACTAAGCTCTGATGGTGTAATGCCCATCATTGTACGTCCGGCGGTATCAAAGCTGGCGGTGAATATATATTCCAGACCAACCTGCGAAGCGGCTTCTGCTGCAGCTTTGATTTCTTCGCTGGCCGACATCGTTTCGATCCAAAGCACATCCGCGCCACCATCTTTTAAACCATGCATCTGTTCAGCAAATGAAGCGACCGCGTCTTTGTGGGTTAGTTCACCCAGCGGTTCAAATAATTCTCCGGTCGGGCCGACTGATCCTGCAACAAGAACGGTCTTATCAACCGTATCTGCAACTTCGCGAGCTAATCTTGCGGCTTTTTCGTTAAGTTCGCGTGACCGATCCTGGGCATCATGAAGCTTAAGCCGGTGCCGGTTGCCGCCAAACGTGTTGGTCAAAATTATGTCCGAACCCGCATCAACAAAACTTTGGTGAAGGGATTTGACCTTTTCAGGTGATTCTTCATTCCAAAGTTCCGGTGCATCTCCAGAAATAAGTCCCATATTGAAGAAATTGGTGCCAGTGGCACCATCTGCCAGCAAGACGCCTTTTTCTTCGATAAGTGCTTGTAATTTTCCGGTCATGGAAACCTCTCGATAAAACAATATAAAGAATTCTTTATATCTTTCTAGCTTTATATGCTTATGATGATATGTGCAATGCTTGCATACCTATGCAAAAATAAATTTATTTGGTGATTCAATCATGATACATTCTCCTTAATTTCGGGGGTGGTTGAGAAAAACTAATGAAACGATCAATTGAGTGGTCGACGCTCCTGTTGATATTTATGTGCTATGGCCTTTGGCTGATTGCCGGGCTGGCGTGGATGACTGATCTTTGGTGGATTGGGCTGGTGGTTTTGCCAGTTGTTTGCGCGTTTCATACTTCTCTTCAGCATGAGACAATCCACGATCATCCGACGAAATATCGGTTGTTAAATGAGATATTGGTAAGCCTGCCAGTGGCGGTCACATTTCCCTATCGACGTTATCGGGATTTGCATTTGAAACACCACGATGACGCAAATCTTACCGATCCATATGAAGACCCGGAAAGTTATTTTTGGCCGCTTCAGGATTACACATTGATGCGCCCACTCATGAAAAAACTGTTCCGTTTCAACAACACGCTCTTCGGGCGCCTTACAATCGGGCCCGCTCTAACTATCTATGGCTTCTTGCGCACTGAAATAGCGCGCTTGAGAAGGGGAGAACAGGGCGTTGGTTGTGCTTGGTTGCTGCATGTTCTGGGCCTATCGGCTCTCACGTTTATCGTTACTGTGGTTTTCGCGATGCCGTTTTGGGTTTACGCTGCGGTTGTTATTTATCCGGCGATGAGCCTGATTTCATTGCGTTCATACGCGGAACATCAGGCTGCAGAAAATGTTGGCGGGAGAACGGCCATCGTTGAGACCAACCCGGCGCTTGCGTTGCTCTATCTTAACAATAATCTGCACATCGTTCATCACGCGAACCCGCATGAGCCATGGTATGACTTGCCGGGCATCTACCGTGAAAGACGAGAACAGTTTTTAAATGCGAACGGACACACATTGTTCAAGGGCTATGGTGAAATTACGCGGCGCTTTGCCTTTTCTATAAAACAGCCGGTTGATCATCCGTATATGTATCGTGATCACGTAGCCGCAGATTCATCTTCTTGAACGCTTTGATAGCTACACTGCCCATGTACGATTGGCCCGAAATCAGGGCTGAAACGGACCTTTATTGGGATGCGTTGAGGGACTCATTTGCCGATTTTGGCTTTGATCGTCCTGACGAACTTTTTCGCGGTGATGACGAAACCAGCTGGTGGGATTCTTCGAGCCTGTTTTTTAGCCAGACTTGCGGTTATCCCTTTTCAAAATTCCCAAAGGGGCAGGCGGCCTTGTTGGGAACTCCGCATTTCAATGTTGGAGGTTGGAGTGGGCCTTATTACGCCAGCGCGATTTTGATCAGTAAAGAATTTTCGTATTCCGATATTACCGCAACAAAGGAAGCGTTATTTGCCTATAACGGGCCAAATTCCCTATCCGGAGTGAAATGCCTGACACCGATGATCGGAGATGCATTGAGCTGGTTTGATCGCACCGTGCTCAGTGGGGCGCATCGATCTTCAGCAACAATGGTGGCAACGGGTGATGCAGATATTTGTGCCGTTGATGCATATTGCTGGTATCTTTTTCAGACGTTTGAGCCGGAATTGTCAAACGCGCTTAAAGTGCTTGAATGGAGCCCACAACAACCAGCTTTACCCTACATCACGACAGGAAACGTTGGTGATGAAGATCTTGAGAATATGCGGATTGCTCTACGACGAGGGATCGACAAAGCAAGGTTGATCCCCGAATTGGAGCTGTTGAAATTGTCGGGGTCTAGTGTTTTGGAAAGTGATGTCTATACACCGTTGAGTTTGTTTTAACTTGTGTACAAATACGCCCGAAACGGCGCTTGCAACCGTTGGATTTCCATGCGATTTACACAAGCGAGATTCCGGCTTCTCCATGAAGGAGCTGGTCGTCAGGGGCGGAAATGCTCACTTGACGAGCCGCGCGGGCGGGAGGAAAACCGCGCGGCGTTTCACCTGATAATTCAATTCATTCGGGTGCAGTTTCCTATTGATTGATATTTAATTTAGGCCGTGTCTATGCCGTCAGCTGCTATTTCGAATTCCATTCCTATCTTGAAGACTTCCCGAACGATCATGAGGTGCGCCACCGCGAATGACCTTGATGAAAGTGCTGCCATGTGGGCGAACGAAGAAGTTGTACGACGCATCACAGGCAATCCCTTTACCCGCGCGGAATCTTGGGGTCGCTTACTACGTTATATCGGCCATTGGCAGATAATGGGTTTTGGATATTGGGTTGTGGAAGATCGGGCCACTGGTGAATATTTGGGTGAAGTCGGCATTGCAGAAAATTTGCGTGACATCTCTCCGTCATTGGACGGTATCCCTGAAGCAGGTTGGGTGTTGGCACCGAGGGCTCAGGGTAGAGGGCTGGCAACCGAAACTGTCAAAGCCGCAATAAACTGGTTTGATGAAAATCAGAAATATGGAAAAATCTACTGTATTATTGATCCCGCTCATCAGGCATCTATTCGAGTGGCAGAAAAAGCCGTATTTAGGGAAAAATGCCGAATAGAATACATGGGTGAACCAGCAATTATCATGGAGCGGGACGGAAGTGCCGATAATACAATTGTCTGACCGAACTTATATTTGTCGAAGTTCTTTTACTCAATTAGACGACCGCTACTGCTAAATGTTCGTATGAAACCTCATACGAGGTGCGATCAACTTTCCGTCGCTGAGGATTGTATTGTTGATGTTTAGTTCGAAAATCTCTAAATTTATTTTGAAAATGACCGTCATATGGCAGTTTTTTTAGGGGGTAATGATGGGGAGCGACCAAAACCTTGCTTGTCTTGAGCAACAGTTGTCATTTGCTCTTTATTCCTGCAGCAAAGCGATTATCTCCACATATCAACCATTTTTAAAACGGCTAAATCTTACCTACCCGCAATACCTAGTTTACATGGTGTTGGACGAAAAAACTCAGGTTTCGGTTGGTGAGTTGGGGAATAAATTAAACCTCAAAACCGGCACACTGACACCTTTGTTAAAAAGGATGGAGGCTGCTGAACTGGTTGAGAGGAACCGCACTAAGGATGATGAGCGCTGGGTTTTTGTGAAGCTCACAAAAAAGGCAATCGCGTTGAAGCCTGAAATTGTAAATATGCAAAAGGAAGTTACCAACTCCGTCACCGGAATTTTTTCCAAAGCTTTTGGTCAGGCGGGGAATGATCTCAACTCATTCAAGGAAAATGTCAAAACTCTCGATGCACAGCTTAGAGAAATGTGACTTTGCAAGTCTTATGATGCATATATATTTCGCGCAAATGCATCTGCGAATAATCATCATATGAGTTGCATCAATCTCTAAGCATCTGCCTTTTAAGATAAGGCTTTTGAGTATTGTTGTAAGAATACTGCTGGTGCTCTTCCTGAAAGTGCTGAATCATATCTTAACTCAAAGATAAATTCCGCCACCGCAGGTGGCGATTTTTAGTTATGAATAATATATTGTGCGCTACATTGTTGCGAGCTATAGTAAATATTCGATATGATTGGATATTGCTTAATCCTGGATATTTAGATCGAACAAAGCAAGAAGTTCGAGATTTACGAATTGTGTGGCGATTGGGGCGAATTGCTACACGGTCGATGGAAAGCCGGCAGCGCTGGTTTTCCATCGCGGCCCCTTCAGGTGTAATAATTTCTCATTGTGACAATCGGCATACGTTAAACATATTTTGAATACCTATCAGGCGATGCTTTGCGTCGATTGACTTTGGCGTTGGGCGTATAACTCCCAAACCCCATGGCCGAGCAAGGCTGCGACGACGATTGTCCCGCCGATAAAGACGCGCGGACCGGGGATTTCCTGAAACAGATACCACGCCCAAAGCGGGGTGAGGGCGGTTTCGAGCAGATAAAACATGGCGACCTGAGGTGCTGTGATAAATCGCGGCGCCAGCCAAAGTGTAAATCCTGCCAGCGGCACAATGACAAGAGCATCTAGCACTAACCACTCAGGCGCTTCAGGAATTGTGCCGATCCAGATTGCCATCGGCAGCGCGAAGGCGGCTGATATCAGGCCGCCAAACCCGGGCGCCAGCGACAGGTCCTTGCCTGATTTCCTTGCCAGCGTAAGAGATGCTGCAAGAAGAACCGCGCAAATCAGCGCTAATATATCACCTAGGAAATTGCCGCTGCCAAGGCTTTCGGAAACGATAATGCCGACACCCAACAGTGTCGCAAATATGGCCGCGATTGTGTGAAGTTTTGGCCGTTCGCCTGTTAAGGGCCAGGAAATTAGCGCGGCAAGCATAGCATTAAACGCCAATATGAACACGACATTGGCAGTCGACGTATTGAACACCGCAAAGGTGAAGGTAATGTTGTTCAACCCGGATAATGAACCGACCAGTAGAAAATCCCTGTCAGACAACAATCCGGATGGCATATCTGACCGCTTTCCAAAAAACTGCCAATAAAGCCAAAGGATTAGGGCTAAGCCGCAACCACGAATGACCATGACGGTATAGGGATCACTTTGAGCGAGCCTGATGAGGGGAATGTCAAACGAAAGAGCTAACCCACCGGCAAGGGCGAGGGCGAGTCCACGGTTGGGGTTATTTTCAAGTTGTGCGGGATGCAATTTGGAATACCAGCCGGATTAAGCCAAGGGGCTCAACTGCTGATCTCTTTCCAGCCGTTGGAAGTCAATCTCTCCTGCGGTTGAAAGCGGGCTTTGTATTCCATTTTTTGTGACCCTTTGACCCAATAACCCAGATGACAGTAGGCAAGCCCACCCTGATTTGCGCGTTCAATGTGATCAAGAATTAAATATGTCCCAAGGCTACGATCATCGTAGTCTGGATCAAAATAACTATACACCATGGATAAGCCGTCGCTTAGCCTGTCAAAGAGGACAACAGCGATTAACTCACCGATACCTCTCCCGGTAATTCCACTGTCCGGGCCGGCTTTGCGATACTCGATAATGTTGGTGTCGACATGGCTATCCTCCACCATCATTGCGTAGTCCAGCACTGTCATTCCAGCCATTCCGCCGTCACCGTGTCGGGATTCAATATAGCGTTGGAAAAGCGAGTATTGCTCGGAAGTCGGTGTATTTGGCAGGGTACTGCCGATAAGATCATCGTTTTTTCGCAATATTCGGCGCATGTTTTTGCTGGGTTTGAAACGGCTGGCCAGAACCCGCGTGGCCACACAGGCGCGGCAGTTTTCACACGCTGGGCGATAGGCGATGTTCTGGCTGCGTCGAAATCCGCCTTTTGAGAGATCGTCATGAGCAAGTCGCGCCCGCTCCCCCACCAGATGGGTAAACACTTTGCGTTCCAGCTGCCCTTTAAGATAGGGACATGGGGACGGTGCTGTCAGGTAGAATTGCGGAGTGTCGAGGGAATGTGCCGTCATTTAGAGATCATAGTAGAATGGAGCAAAAATTGAAAATGTTATCCATAACAGGAATATAAGCGGAATTCCCGTCCTCAGATAATCGCTGAACCGATAACGACCGGGCCCCAGCACAAGCAGATTGGTTTGATAACCAACGGGGGTGGCAAAAGAACAGTTGGCGGCAAAAATGATACAGACAATGAATGGTTCCAGAGGCACATTTAATTGCCGGGCTATTCCTATGGCGATAGGTGTAAATAGAACAGCCGTTGCATTGTTTGAAAGAACGTTCGTCAGAACAGCGGTGACGAGAAACAAGGCCGACAATATCATTGTAGGGCTTTGTCCCGCCATGGTTGAAACGACCCCTTCGGCAATAAATTGCGCACCGCCGGTCCGTTCCATGGCGGTGGCTGCTGCAAGCGACGCGCCAACCATCATATAGATTTGTCGGTCAAAGCTTCGCGCAGCCTGTCTGATTGATAAACAACCTGCAGAGATTACCGCATAGGCACCGATGACAGACGCAGCCACAATGGGCAAAAGACCCAATGAGGCGGAAGCAATTGCAATTGCAAATATTAATATCGCGCGGGGGGCATATGCTCGCAATGGTACTTCACCGGCTGAATGTTCCAGAAGAAGCAGTTCTCTGCTAGCACGAAGTCGCTCCATATCTTCCGGTAGACCGCCGATGAGAACAGTGTCGCCCGGTTCAAGGCGTATGTTGCGCACGAGGCCACGTGCCATGGCGCTCCGCCTTTGCAGCCCCAATATCATGGTGCCATAGGTTGCCCTGATGCGTGAAGCTTCGATTGTGCGCCCGGCATATCTCGAACCTGGAGCAATTACCGCCTCGGCCACCATGAAATCCTCTGCAACCCGCGATAATGTATCTGTTCTGCGTTCCGGGTTGAGATCTTCTTCAGACATTTTGGGGAGGCTTGCCGCACCTTCCGCCAATGCCTTGGTAAGGGCTGATCGTGTCGCAGCGACAATAACGATATCGTCCTTGCCCAAGACGATATCCTCAAATGGTGGCAGGATCATCTTATCGCCGCGCTTGATGCTGCGAATGGTAATGTCCGTTAATATTGGAAACAGGCCGGCAACCGACGAGGCACCTTCCAGAGGATGGCCTTGCGAGATGTGAATTTGAGCGAGGAATTGACGTCCGCTTGCCCGTCGTTTGTCCAGGTCGGCGGAAGACCGCTTACCCAATATTGCTGGCATGACAAACAGAATAAAAACCAGGCCGACCGCCGCCATTACCAGGCCGGGAACTGTAAAGTCGAAAAACCCAAGGTGATAATCGTAACGCTCGGCCACTCCAGCAACAAGCAGATTGGTGGATGAGCCAATTAACGTGGTCATTCCGCCCAGTATGCCTACAAAGGACAAAGGGAGCAGCGCAGCTGATGCGGAAAAATTTCGTTGCGCCGCAATGGCAACAACGATGGGAATGAACATCACCACCACGGGAGTATTATTCAAAAAAGCGCTGGTTACACCCGCTGCAATCAAGAGGATAATAATTGTGCGCCGTGCATTGCTACCACCTGCATTAGACAACGCTTCTGCCGGGCGTTCCAATGCGTCGGTATTGAACAGCGCCTGCCCAATGACCAGTAGCGCCAGTACGGTGATGAGGGCGGGATTTGCAAATCCCATCAGCAGGTCCGGAGCGGTTACCGGTGTTTGCGACGATTGGGGAACGAGGGAGAACAGGCAGAGCAGAGCAACTAATGTTGCCAGTGATACACCCTCGATCGACCATTTTTCAGATGCAAATGCAACAATCGTGCATGTGATGACAGCGAATGTCATCCACATATGGAAGTTCTCAATCAAAATGATTGTCTCGAGGGTGCGGTTCTCCGCTCGGGCAAGTGGAGTTTAATCGCGTGCCACGTAAGTGCCAAGCAATATGTCTTGAGCAAGACGTTTTTTGGATGAGAAAAAGGAAATCAGCAGCATGAACACCGTAAAGTTGATTACCCAGAACAAGACACCGTGCAGGATTGCGAGAAAGGGGTCTATCCGTTCGCCATCCAAGCGTTTAATTCGAACGCCCATCATGCTCATACCAACGGTTGCCTGATTGGCGCCGCCCATGGTCAGAGCTAAGTAGAGTACTGCGACAAGGCCGGGAAGGATTGCGTAAAGTGCCCACGCAAAGCCCAGTGTAATAATGCCGAGGAAAAACACGATGATGGCCAATGGCACGCATAGTAATAGAACAATCGCGTAGTCGATGAAAAACGAGATGACCCGCGCGGTTCGAACGCCGTCCAACTCACTCTGGGTGGGGTGGGAACCAGCGCCGGAGGTATGTGTCATATCGTGGGTCATGGATGTCCTTTCCGCTCATATTTATGTAGGTGGGACGGATGAGTTTTCAAGATTTCGTGAAGGATGCCGGGTCTAACCCGTATAGTTCTGACTATTTCCAACCATACAGCCAGTCCATGCGTCTTTGCATCGCTTCCTGGGGTGTTATGCGCATGATCAGGTTTCGAGCCGTACTCATTGGCCAGTTCATATGATAAATACGACGGTTGTTATTACTTAAATTGAGCACCTTTTGTATGCGTGGTTTTCGAAGCGCATTGAATTCACCAAATGCCCGCTGAAGGTTATCGGGATGATTTCCGCAACATTGGGCCAATACCGCTGCGTCTTCTATTGCGGCAGTACCGCCCTGAGCGCCAAACGGAACCATTGTGTGGGCCGCATCTCCAATCAGACAGAGCGACTTGTGAGCAGCAGCTCCGGCACGGGAAACCGAGTATATGGGCCATCCCCCCCATTCTCCTGCGATATTGGCAATGTCAGCAAGAGGTGGGTGCCAATCACTGAATACTTGTTTGCGCATGTTGTGATCTGGATCGTTAATCCAACCTCTTTGCGGCGGTTGCTCCCCAACCCAGGGTGTGATCGCAATGACGTTAAAAGTTTCACCGCCCCGTAAAGGATAGTAGACGAGGTGTGCGTCGCGCCCCAGCCAAAGGCCGGTTGAGTTTTGAGATTGTGTTTCCAGGAATTGATGTTTGGGAACAACTGTTCGCCAAGCCACCCGCCCGGTAAAATAAGGCGTTTCTGACCCTGGAACATTATTTCGAAGAGCAGACCACGCGCCATCAGCACCAATAAGTGCTGAAGCGAAGATACTCTTGTTGGTAACGGATACTTCTACTCCGTTTTGAACATGGTGGATGTCGTCTACGCTCGCGTCGCGATGTATCTCAATAGCGGGGTTTTCGAGGCATGCGTTCTCCAGAACCTTACTCAAATCCTTGCGATGAAGGACGACATAGGGCGCGCCATGTCGTTTCCTGATCGCATCTCCAAGCATGAACCGTGTGAGAGGTTTGCCGTTTGATCCATTGCCGACCTGAATGAAATCCGGTGCGTTACCAATCAACTCAAGCGCATCCTGAAGCCCGAGTTCGGCCAGAATTCGAAATCCGTTGGGGGAAAGCTGAATCCCTGTTCCGGAGATCGCGGGTACCGCTGTTTTTTCAAACAGCTTTATCAAAAACCCAGCTTTCGCGAGGCACAATGCAGCTGTTAACCCGGCGATCCCTGCGCCGGAGATTGCAAATGTTTGGCGGTCAACGACCATTGTGTTTTGCTGTAATCAAGCAACTTCTTCAATGAGAAGGCAGCCAGCGGGATCCGTTGAGTCTGCACCTAGATCAGCATTGTATTTGAACAACGTTGAACAATAGGGACAAACTTTTTCGCTGTCATCGCCCATATCGAGGAAAACATGAGGGTGATCGTAAGGCGCGGTTGCACCCACACACATAAACTCCTTCACACCAATCTCGATTTGTCGCACACCGTCGTTGTTATGAAAATGAGGCACAATCGCTTTGGCCATTGGAAATCCATGCGTCTTCTTAAGAATCTGAGATTTGGTTTAACCCGTGCCATGGGATTTGCAAAGGTGGAAATTCCGAACTGCCCCTTGCGATTATTCCGATTTGTGATCAAAACCGCATTGACCCTCAAAATTTAGAATTCCCCATGACCCCGACAAAGCAAAATGCCCAATTAAATGGCGTTAATCTGGCTTATTTTGACACTGGCGCAGGATCCTGTGGTCGGGTAATTTTGCTTATTCACGGGTTTGCTTCCAATGCCTCCGTGAATTGGGCGGGTACTGGCTGGGTACAATTGCTGATCGAAAACGGGTACCGTGTTATCTCCATAGATAACCGGGGGCACGGAGACAGCGAAAAGTTTTATTCTCCTGATCAATATGGTCCGGATATATTCGCATGTGACGCGCTCAAATTGTTGGACTACCTGGATATCCATGAATGTGATGTGATGGGATACTCGATGGGAGCACGCATTACCTGCTGGCTGTGCCACCAGGCACCTGGACGTTTTCGAAAAGCTGTGTTCGGCGGAATGGGCGCAAACATCTACGGAAATCGCGGCGGTTATGAAGAAATAGCTCAGGCTCTCGAAGCGGATGACCCGGAGACGATTACAGACCCGGGCGGCAAATTGTTTCGAAAATTTTCCGATGCAATGGGCAGCGACCGTTTGGCACTTGCCGCTTGCATACGGCCGTCAAAAAATAAAATCACACCTGAAATTACCGCAGGAATTTCAGTGCCGGTTCTTGTGGCGGTTGGTAATGATGATGAAATTGGTGGGTCAGCTGAGCAGTTGGCAAATGATATGCCTCACGCGACTTCATTTTCTCCAGATGGCTTGGATCATATGAAAATGACCGGCGCCTCCGTGTTCAAAAAAAGGGTGCTGAGATTTTTGATGGACGGTCCGCAATGATGCTGCAATCCAGTTTCAAGGAAGTGCACTTTGTCGGTTGTGAAAGTAACCAGCTCGTCGGCTCTCACTATCGTGGGGAGAGCTCCACGGTAGGTTCAGGGCCTGCGGTTGTTTTCATGCATGGGGGAGGGCAGACGAGACACTCCTGGCATGACGCCGCGATGCAGATATCCCAAATGGGTATCAGTTCTTATACGATTGATGCGCGTGGGCATGGGGATAGTGAATGGGTCCTAAGCGGTCGCTATACATTTGACTATTTCAGGGATGATCTTTTAGCTCTTCAACAGCAGATTGCGACAGCGAATGGTGGTCATGCGCCAATTTTAATCGGTGCTTCCATGGGTGGTATTTCAGCGATGCTGGCTCATTTTAAACATCAGGTAAGTGGAATTGGCCAATTGTTTTCCGCGCTGATACTCGTTGATATCACTCCTCGTATGGCGAGTTCAGGTGTTGATAAGATCATGGGTTTTATGGCGAAAGATATGCGCAAGGGGTTTGCAACGGTCGAGGAAGCTGCAGATGTCGTTGCAGCTTATTTGCCTGGCCGTAAACGTCCAAAATCCCAAAACGGTCTTAGAAAGAATCTGAGGCAGCGAGATGATGGACGCTGGTATTGGCATTGGGATCCCGCGTTCGTTGATGGCAAAAATGGAGTTTTGAACAGTTTTGCACCTGATGGCATTTCACCGCATGATTTTCTGCTCGAAGCTGCAGCTAGCCTCAATATGCCTACGCTTCTCGTTCGAGGTGGAAAATCCGAACTGGTCACACAAGAAGCTGCCGACGAGTTTCTCGAACTTGTGCCGTCAGCTCACTATGTTGACGTGAGCGACGCAGGTCACATGGTGGCGGGTGATGAAAACGATATATTTTCAGACGCTGTTCTGGGATTTCTGAAGAGAGAAAATCTGGTTTAGCCCCATCCTAAATGCGAGGCTTTGGCGCAGGTTGCCTTTGTGCATCCCCGGAATTGGGCTCGCCCCTCGGTTCGATTAAAAGAACTTTGACTTCATTTTCAGCGCGAGGTCGATGAACAACTCCTTTTGGAACGACAAATAATTCTCCCGTGGTAACTGTCTGGGACGGTTGGCCTTCTATGTCCATAATCATTTCGCCTTCCAATACATAGAAAAAATCATCGGTATTTTCGTGTTGATGGAATGGAAATTCGCCCTGAAATTTAACGACCATAATCTCGTTTTCGTTGTAATCAGCCACCACGTGTGGATCCCAATGGGTCGAGAATTTGGCCAATTTATCTGCGAGGTTTATTGGAAGCATTTAATTTCCCCGTGCGTTGGTCTGGTTGTTCAGATTTGACATTAAACAATTGGTTCAGTTGCCTTTGAACCTGGCCGTACGTTTTTCCCGGAAAGCGGTCCGCCCTTCGAGATAATCATTGCTCGTGAAGGTTTCGTCGCTGAGCTGTGCTGCAATATCACGGGTTCCATCGAAAATAGCCGCAATTGCTGCTTTCGTCGCCTGGTGGGTGAGGGGCGCGAGGTTAGCAATTTGATTGGCTAACATCATAACCTGAGTATCCAGTTCTTCGGGGCTGTAGACCTCCAGAATAAAACCGAGATCTGTCATTTGTTCGGCGCTCAATCGATCGACAGAAAACAATAACTTTTTGGTATTTTGGACACCGATGCTGTGCACGATATCTGCCATCGCATCCACAGGATAACCCAGACCCAGTCGGGCTGCAGGCACGCTGAATTTTGCGCTTGTATCTGCCAGTCGTAAATCGCATGCGGCTGCAAGACCAAAACCGCCGCCAAGACAATTGCCCCTTATCATTGCCAGGGTAGGGACGGGCGCTGAGCGGATGGCCGCGAACGCGTCGATATTGCTCTGTTCGTAGACACGAGCGGTTTGCGCGTTTTTACGAACAACGTCGAATTCTGAAATATCAGCGCCGGCACAAAAGCTTTTGCCATCGCCGCTCACAATAATCACACGAGCGCCTTCATTCAAAAGGTGCCCCACATCTTTGCTTATGGATTGCCAGGCGTTTTGAGTAAGGGCGTTGTGTTTTTGCGGGTTTGAAAAAATGAGTCGGCCAACCGCGCCATTCATCAAAACTTTGATCATCGATTGGGTCATCGTGTTGGCGCCGTCATTTTTTTCTTTAAGCTGACAAATGCATGACCTATGTATAGTCTTCAAGCAACATACGTTTTGTAAGGAACAGTGCCATGGGAAACATCACACCTACGGACTTCTCTACAACCGAAAGTGTAGAAATTGCCCACCTGGACCCGGTCTGGTTGGCGGTACGTGACGAAGCGGAAAAAATTGCAGCCACCGATCCGGCAATGTGTGGCTTCGTTTACGGTAACATTCTCAACCAGAAATCGCTTGAAGATGCGATAATTCAACGTATTTGCCAGCGTTTACATCAGCCGGAATTTTCTGCGGAAATGATTCGTGGTGTCTTCAATGAGATGCAGCAAGATTGGCCAGAATGGTCCAAGGTTGTCCGGGTTGATATAGCCGCCGTTTATGACAGGGATCCTGCCTGCACTCGGTTTGTTGAACCCATATTGTATTTCAAGGGATTTCATGCCTTGCAGACCCACAGGCTTGCCCATTGGGCTTGGCATCAGGGCAGGAGAGATTTTGCGCTTTATCTTCAAAGCCGCTCCAGCCAGGTTTTCCAGACTGATATCAATCCCGAAGCAAAGTTCGGGCAAGGAATTTTTATTGACCACGCAACCGGCATCGTTGTGGGTGCGACCGCAGTGGTTGGGGACGATGTATCCATCTTGCAGGGGGTAACTCTTGGCGGAACCGGTAAAGAAGGTAGCGATCGGCACCCAAAAGTGAGCAACGGTGTTCTGGTAGGCGCTGGTGCCATTGTTCTTGGCAACATAGAGGTTGGTGAATGCTCGCGGGTTGCCGCGGGCGCGCTGGTTGTAAAACCGGTTCCGCCTAAATCAACCGTTGCAGGTGTTCCTGCCAGGGTTGTCGGTGTTGCCGGGTGTTCGCAGCCATCACGTACGATGGACCAAATTTTAGCCGATGAAAAAGAAATATAGATCGAAAACCAATTCCAATGTGCGGGGCTATGCTATAGGCGTCTTTAAAATGATTCCTGTTGGTCTGCGCGGAGATTTATATGTTGAAACAGTCTGAAATTGACAGTCTGACTGTCTATCTATGCAAGGTGTTCAGTACCAGTGAGCTTTTAGTTCTGGAACACCCTGAAGAAGATGATCAAGCGCTGGTTGCGATCGGTCAGGAGTTTTTTGCCAGACTTGAGCGTGACGAGGATGAAGGCGAACTGTCGTATAATTTCAGCAAGGAAATTCCAGATCAGCCGTATGACGAGTTGTGCGAGCACATGAAGGTGGTGTTCAACTCGGCCTCAATTGAGGTGCGTAAACGGGCCAATAAAACTGATTCCACTGAAATTTATAAAAGTGGCGAGTTTCTGGGTGTTCTCTACGATGATGATGGCAATTCGGACGGCATGCAGGTCTTCAACATGGCCATCCTTGATATCGACCTGGATATGGAAGACTAATCTGTTAATTGGTCAATAAATTTTCGAGCGTGTTAATGACAAGGTTCTCTATTCGCCGCCATCGAGGCAGGTGATTTGTAGAAAATCGTACACGCACGCTTAGTGATGCACCCAGGTTAATGTCGCGCAAACATGTTGTATGGACGCCCGCACGTTCGATTTGGCAGCGTGCGACCCACGCGTAAACACCGCTACTGAAAATCGCCAATCTTTCGCCGTCATATCCTGCCCCGGGTTTTAACCCTTGAAAAATCAGATCAGCAGGTCCGGTTTGTGGGGATCCTTCAAAGAGTTTCGAATAGATCGGTTCCAGACGTTGAGACATGTCGAGCCGCAACTCTTGTTTGCTTAAGGAGATAAAGATGATTGTCAATCCCAGCCTAAAATGGGTCTTGATCCCGGAGTAAAATTGGCCAGATTTTGGGACGTTTGTGTTTTTGATCTGGTTTAGTGTCAGTTGATTTGAACAGATTTTTGTTTTCGGCTCTGGTGCAACCTGTAGCTTTCACCATTCATCTCCAGGATGTGGACGTGGTGTGTCAGCCGGTCGAGTATTGCGCCCGTTAGGCGTTCTGATCCGAAGACCTCTGTCCATTCGTCGAATGGTAGATTGGATGTGATGATGATGGAACCGCGTTCATACCGTTGGCTGATTACTTCGAACAGCAACTCCGCCCCGGTTTTGGAGAGAGGGACGAAGCCCAGTTCGTCAATGATCAGCAGGTCTTGAGCTGCCAGTTGTTTTTGATGCCGTTGCAAGCGACGTTCATCAACGGCCTCGATCATCTCATGAACCAGTGCAGCAGCCGTGGTGAAGCGGACTTTCATCCCCTTTTGGCAGGCAGCCAGTCCAAGGCCGAGGGCAACATGGGTTTTGCCGGTTCCACTTGGTCCTAACGCGATGATGTTTTGGCGTTTCGCAGCGTACTCGCAACGGGCCAGTTCCATCACGAGCACCTTGTTCACTGACGGGATCGTTTTGAAGTCAAAGCTGTCGAGGCTCTTGGTTGCCGGGAACTTCGCAGCTTTGATGCGTCGCTCCACCATTCGGCGCTCACGTTCAATCAGCTCCAACTCACATAACCGCAGGAGATATTGGACATGATCCTTATTCTCAGCGGCACATTGTTGGGCCTGTTTGGTATATTCACTCTGGAAGGTTGGCAGCCGAAGTTTGGTCAGATGATGTTTGAGTAGAACTTGCGGTGTATCGGTAACAGTGTCGTTCATGCTGCCGCCTCCGACAACAGCACGGCATAGCTGGCAGGTTTTGTCGTCTCGACCACCGCTTTGGGCAAATAGGGGTAGATGTCGAGATCAAGCCTGGGCGGTCGCCGCTCGATCCGGCACAGAATAAGGTGCTTGATCGCATCATAGCCAATGGCACCCAGATCCAAAGCTTGTTGGATTGCGGCGTGAACGTGCTCCAGCTCAAAAGTTTCCAGCAGACGCAGGATCTGAACATACTCGCGTTTTCCCGCCTTACCCATGCGGGCTTCTAATAAACGATGAAGGATCGCAAATGCATCGGGTAAACCCCAGCCTTGCAATGGTGCCGCCTGATCGAGAGCACCTACCTTTTGTTCCAGCAAGGGCAGATAGTGAAGCGGGTCGAAGATCATGTCTGCCTTCTCATAAGACCGACGATGGCGGGCAATAATCTCGGTTCCACTGCCAATCACAACCTCATGGATGTAACCGCGAACCTGAACCTCATGATGGGCAAAGGCGACAGGAACGGAGTAATCATTATTGCGGTAGCGGATCATCGAGATTGACGTTGCCCGCGTGCTAAACTTTTCACACGCGTCGTATGGCGTTGGGGGCAATGCCATCAGCGCGTCCAGGTCTCTCAGCAATCGTTCACCAATACTCTCACCATGTCCGCGAACAACATCATCCTGACGCTTCAGGCAGCATTCTTCCAACCAGGCGTTCAAGGCATCAAAGCTGTCGAACCGTGGGGCTGGGATGAGAAAGTTCCTGCGACCGTAACCAATGACGCCTTCGACATTCCCTTTATCATTGCCTTTGCCAGGGCGACCAAACTTATCCTCAAACAGATAGTGCGATTGTAGCTCTGAGAAAGTTCTCGTGCGTATCCGTTTGCCACCGCCCAGGATCTTTGCAACTGCAATCACGGTGTTGTCGTAGAGCATCGACAACGGCACACCGCCGAAGAAAGCAAACGCAGCATTGTGACCGTCACAGAAGGCTTCTGTTGTTTCCGCCGGATACGCCTTCATGAAGAACGCATCCGAATGCGGCAACGATATAGCGATGTAATGCAGCTTGCGTTCGACACCGTCGATCACGCCGAACGTCTCACCAAAATCGACCTGAGCATGGCCGGGCGCGTGAACCAGAGGAACAAACACCTCCTGGGTTCGTCTTTGCTTCTCACGCACATAATCAGTGACAATGGTGATCCCGCCAGTGAACCCGTGCTCATCCCGTAACCGCGCATGAATACGCTTGGCTGTGTGCCGTTGCTTTTTGATGACCTTTTTGTCGTCTTTCAGGATCTGATCAATTATCCCAACAAACGGATCCAACTTCGGGCGAACAGGCGCGGTCGTTCTTTGATAACCGGGCGGAACCGAGTGCTTCAGGATCTTCGCCACGGTTTTGCGATCAATCCCGAACAAACGGGCCACCTCGCTATTGTTCTTCCCATCCACATGGCACGCTCGACGCACCCGACTATACAAATCCACAGAATACATCTTCCCCACCTAATACTCACAAGCACAAGGTGTCAGAGTGCGGAATTTTACTCCGCGACGGTCAGATTACCCAACCATTTCTGTGGTCATTTTGTCTCCGGGATTCACAGATGATGTCGGCAATCCCGGATACATCATTGAAGGATGCAGAATTCTCGGCCGAATATCCCTCACCGTCAGGCCAATGCAAGGCAATGTCGATTTTGTCCTGAACCGAATTGTCTCTTTGGTGGGGGAAGCGTGTTAAATTTAGCGGAATGTTTAATACGTCATTACCGATTACAAATTGTTTGCGGGTTGTATTTTCAGTAAATCCGCTTTTGCCAAATTGAGATTTTACCCAAATTGTGCCTGCTGCAACCAACACAATGGAAACGATAAGGGTAAGAATAATCGCTACGCTCACCGAGATGCGTTTGGAGGTATGCGTGTTTGGAACAGACGGGTTGTGTTTCATGAATAATACTCAACGCCCAAATGGTGGTTGCTTGTCAAGCGTCAGTACCAGCGGTATCTAACCCGTTCCAATGATAGGGGAAGAACCGCCCATGCCAATTTACAAACTTGAAGGCCATTCACCGAACCTAGCGGGGGAATCAAATCCCAATGATAAATGCTGGGTTGCTCCGTGCGCAACATTGGTTGGCAAAGTTGAGTTGCATCTTGATGCTAATATATGGTTCGGCGCGGTGTTGCGTGGGGACAACGAAATGATCACCATTGGTGAAGGCAGCAACGTGCAGGAACTAACCATGATGCATACGGACATGGGTTTCCCGTTGACGGTAGGGGCTAATTGCACCATTGGCCACAAGGCTATTATTCACGGCTGCACAATCGGCGATAATACCCTGATCGGAATGGGGGCGATCATTATGAATGGTGCAATCATTGGCAAAAATTGCCTGATTGGTGCTGGAGCATTGATCGCTGAAGGTAAAGAAATTGCCGATGGCTCTTTGGTCGTGGGTGCACCGTGTAGGGTGGTCAGAAAGCTGGATGATGGAGTGATTGCAGGCCTCAAAGGTGCTGCAGAACATTACGTCGCCAACAGCAAACGTTTCCGTACACAAATGGAATTAATCTAGCGGTAAAAAATGGAGCCGGTCTGCATGTTGCAAACCGGCTCCCGTTGACCTGGCCTCGGTGGGGACGGGGAAGTGGGGACGCGACCAGGTCAATTGGTGTCGTCGGATACCCGTCGATTTGTATCAGTAACTCGCAACCTTACGGCGGTGGTCTCTGATTGAAGTCCATTTGCCCGTATGTTTCACAGACTGTCGTTTCAAATATTTGTACGGTGTGTCGTCCCACTGTTTTACAGTTGCTTCGAGATTATCGAGAACGTAATCAGCGCGATCTGTGCGAACAGTGAGAACCGCATGTCCTTCACCGTTTGGCTGTTTGACGACGGTGATAAGCAGGCTCGATTCTGGCCATCCCCGTTGCATGAGCATATATCGCTTTAAAAGAACGTAGTCTTCGCAATCGCCATAAGACTTTGGGTATGTCCAATGTTCTTCGACGCCATAAAACTCCTGATCAGTAACAGGCTGAATTGAATTGTTGGAATAACTGTTGATCTCGATCAGGTCGTCCCAGCGCTTTCTTGTCAAAACTGGTGCTTCAGGTTTCTTGGATCGAATAGCACATTCCTGGGGCAACTGTTGGCAGAAATAAGCGTGGCCGATTGGCTGTGATGTTCTCCCACCCGTCTGCATATGCGCTGATGCATACGCAATGGTTGAGGCTGCGAAGATCCCTGTGGCTGCCATGGTCATTGCCATGATTTTGTTTTTTATGTTCGTCATGTTCATATTCTCCCGTCCGTTGGGAGAAGATGACACAGACGATTTTATGTCAGATTAGAAATAACGCTCTGTTTTAAAACGAATTTTCTTATTGTTTGATTCAAATTCGATGTTAGTTTTAGTCAAATTTGATTCAAATTTTATCTAATTGGTTGAGGACTGATATAGATGAGTTGATTGGCAGTCGATTCAGCCATTTATGGCTTGTGGGACTTACTATCGGGAACCTACCCGTGAGCGATGCGCGTAACGGAGTGTGCGTTTGAGCGGTGCAACCACAATGGATGGGTATAAATTGGATCGTCGCCCTTAGTTGGCGAGATTACCGTTCCTGTCGGCAATTCCGGCAAATTGGATGCCGACCCCGCCAATAAAATGGCGAACCACCGAACCTTCCATGCCGGCCAATGAAACCTTTGATCCAATCGCTGGTTTTACATCACATTTAATCGCCGCGCCAGATAGGGAAATATCAATGATTTTAATGGGATAGCTTCGACCATCCGATAGGCGAATCTGTGAATTCGGGTTTTCCGGTTCAATCCGATCGTGCTGACGTTGATCTTCCGCCAGAAATTGTTTGTGCGCTTTCAGCCATTCAATGCGAGCAGTCAATTTCTCCCGCTTCCGCGGCGTACAATCTATTGTAAGGGCGAAACCGCCTCGAAATACACGGGCACATTGGCCTTCAAGCCGACCAACGTGGTCAAGGTAAAGGATGATAGATTCACCTGCCAAGGGGGTATGCGCAGAAATGATGCCGACATCTCCAGGAGAGATATCAGTTGCCTGACAGGGAATTTCCAGTTGATTGGGCAGCAGGCAACGACCGAACAACGCGACCGGAGTACGGCCATAAGAACGTCGGTTTGATTCAAATTCTGACTGAAATTCGACCTGGGACATGAAAAATAATAATGCTACCGGGGTCAGTCGCGCTGACAATATTGTGACGATACACTTTTCTTGGTTAATGAAGTGTCAGCATTGTACCGATTGCGGCAGATAATTATGTTTTTGTGGCAATAGATTTGGGCAGGTTCGGCGCCAATCAGGTTCGCCCACCATCGATTACGGTAAGGTGCCCCACACGTCTTGGCGATTTATCATCGTGCATCCCGTTATTTTCTGTATTTTTCAGTTCATCGAACAATTGCGGAGCTTGTAAAGATTGCCTTTGTTCTTTGAAGTTCGGGGATGAAATATTTTTCCCGATGATCTCATGTCGCGAACCATTTGATTCCCATGGTCGAAGAACGCGCGCACTTTGAATTGTTTGCGTAATTAACGGCCGGATTCCCAACCAATAGGGTTGGTCGCTTGCGGTCGTAATGCCAAGGATTCGTTTGCCTCGTTCACCGTGATGATTGAGGGGCATCAGTAGGGTTTCGAGATTTATGCGATCCTGGCGCACCGTTTCAGCGTTTGAACAGATTAGAACCAAATATTCATCCAGGCCCAATCTTGTTATCCAGTTGGACGCAGCCTGTTGCTCAGATTCTGCAAACGCACGCGTGTAAGTCTCTCGTTTAAGTTCCCGACCGTAGACGCTGCACAGGTTGGTGCCTGCCAGTCTGTAGCGTATTTGTGAAGTGGGAGTTTCGCGTTCAAGGATGAACATGTTTCCCAACAGTGATCGGCAATTCGCAGGCTGAATGTCGCTGCGTTCGGGCCAGGCTATGCCGAAGTCAGATTGTAGATTGTCAATCTGTTCATTTCCAGCGTCTCGGAAAAGTTGCATCCAGTAATCGAGCATCTGTTTTGTCTTTTTTTGGCGCATTTTCAGCCTTGTCCGATCCAAACTCACATGATTTCGCGGTTTCGTCCCGAATCGAGACAGAATTTGGGGCGAAATCATTCACATGCATAAGAAGATGCAGACTGTGTGCCAGTTCTCTGCGGAGGAGGGCGCATGCAGGCCGTAAGTGCGCGCGTTGATATTTGAGTGCTACAGAACGGCGAATTTTGGTTTCGACTTAATCCTGGCCGTTAACTTTAAAATGCAGTTCTAATTGCTTGACCGATATTAATGGGTTATTCACCTTTCAACTCCTCAGAGCGCCATTTAATCCTGGTGGCTCCGGCTCTCGAAGCACTGACAGCGATATTGCTTCGAAAAACTGGTTATGGTCAGCAATTACCGTCGGGGGACGGAAGTGTAGGGACCGACCAACAGCCCGGTGCTAATGCACCGGGCTTTTTTTTGCTTAAATTTACGTATATGGCGGGCGCGTTATTGGAACCGCCGAAGGTGAGATTGTAATGAACAGCCAGCAGGCGATAGGTGACAATGATCCCAATGGGGATAGGCCAGTAGATAATCCGCCCGCATTCAATCTACCGTCCAGCGTTGTTGGTCTGGCAGTGATATTAATTGCTGTTCATGTTTTACGCACAATGGTGATTTCGCAGGAGTCCGATATTTGGGTGCTAAACGGGTTTGCTTTTGTACCGAGTTTTTATCAGGCATCTCCTGATCAATTGTTGGTTCCGTTCTCGCCTTATTGGAGCCCCATTACCCACGGGTTCCTTCACGGAGATTGGACGCATTTGCTGATAAACCTTGTGTGGTTAGCCGCTTTTGGCAGCGCTGTTGCAAGACGCTTTGGCGCGCTTCGGTTTATGTTATTTCTAGCGTTTTCCGCTGCGGCTGGTGCGCTGGCACATTTTGTATTTCATTCGATGGACAACGTGCCCGTGATTGGTGCATCGGGCGCGGTTTCTGCATGTATGGGGGCTGCGGTGCGCTTTGCGTTTGTACCCGGACGATCGATGGAGCACGCCACGACTTCCCCTGCGTATTCCCTGTTCCAGTCACTTCTAAATCGTAACATCATGACGTTTGTTGTCATATGGTTCGGGCTCAACTGGCTTTACGGTTCCGGTGTAATTGATCTTGGAGTAGGCGCACAAATTGCCTGGGAAGCTCATATGGGTGGCTTTATCTTCGGTTGGTTAACGTTTTCTTTTTTCGACCGCACGCATGAAGCGCGAGTAAACGATGCTCTATATAACCGGTTGAGCTAAGGCTTCAAGGCGGTGGATTTCGTTCATCGCCGCTTTGTACCCTGCTTCAATTGCTTCTTCAGCGCGATGAAAATCCGCCATGCCAATGTTGCCGACCGATGGACGGATTGAAATATCCGGTGGGTCGCCTGCTAATCTGGACCGTGAAATGCGGTCTTGAATGATGTCGAAACCTTCGACAATTGCCCCAGTAATTCCCAACGCGCGACCCAGTCTGTTGAGCGCAGATTTGGATTTATCTTTTTCGACAATTTTAAGCGAGGTTTCGATTTTGGACGAACTACGGTCGGCCGTGGCGTCGCGTACGACGGTGCCGCGGCCAAATACGTCTGAAGAAAGATTGATTGCAACAACGGCATCCGCTTCAAACGCCCGACAAACCGATACGGGGACCGGATTAACAAGGGCGCCGTCAACAAGAATTCGTTTCCCTACGTGGACCGGTTCGAAGATGCCGGGCAGGGCGTATGAAGCACGCATGGCGTCAATCAATGGCCCCTTGGTCAACCAGATTTCATGGCCCGTGTTAATTTCCGTTGAGACGCATACCAAGGTGCGGTCTAGGTTTTCAATTCGAACATTTCCCAAATGTTCTTCCATTCGTTCGGCAAGCCTGTAGCCCGAAATTAGTCCGGAACCCCTCAAGCTGAAATCTAAAAACCCAACAATACGTCGAGGGGTTAGGTTGAGGGCGAACTCCTCCAGTTCATCCAGCTTTCCCGCCAGATAACAGCCGCCGACTAACGCGCCCACTGATGTTCCCGCAATCATCTTGACCGGGATATTTGCGTCATCCAGTGCGCGCAATATTCCAATATGTGCCCAGCCCCTTGCAACCCCACCACCAAGCGCAAGCGCTACTCCGCGATGACTTTCCCCTTCACCATGGCCCGGCTCATGGGGCGGTACATTTTCTATCGATCCGTGATCTGTAGACTTTTCCAAACCAAACATTCCGCGCTCATCCTTCTACGTCGGTCCTTTGGTAAGGCATAATGATAACGATTTTCTGAAAAGTTTATGAAAATTGTCACATGGCTAATCAACCATAAACAACTTTGGGGTCGAACATCGGGCTATCACCGGTCAGTTCAAGCTTTCCGTTGTTCGTTATGCGGCGATAAAAGCAGGACTTTCGCCCGGTATGACAGGCCGCGCCGTGGCCGCTCAACGTTGCTTCGACCCAAATGGCATCCTGATCGCAGTCAATACGCATTTGAGTGATTGTCAGCACATTGCCGGAAGTCGCGCCCTTGTGCCAAATTTCCTGGCGTGATCGGCTGTAGAAATGTGCCTCACCGGTTTGCAGCGAAAGCGAAAGCGCTTCCTGGTTCATGTAGGCGACCATTAATGGTTCGCCGGTTCCCGCCTCACTGACAATGGCGGTTATCAAACCATTGGCATCGAAATTTGGCGAGAGCCGGATACCGGTCTCAAGGTTGTCTGGATCACTCATAGGACTTTAAACGCAGGGATAATCTATCTAATCAGGCTCATGAAACGCAATTGCTCGTGCGGATCGTCGTTGAATGCACCTGTGAATGTGCTGGTAAGGGTTGATGACCCCTCTTTGCGAATGCCGCGCATGGCCATGCACATATGTTCCGCTTCAATTGTAATTGCGACACCGCGAGGCTCCAATGCGTCTTGAATCGAATGCGCAATTTGTGACGTCATGCTCTCCTGCGTCTGTAGTCTGCGGGCGAAGATATCAACAACACGTGCGATTTTCGATAGGCCAAGGACGCGACCGTCTGGAAGATATCCAACGTGTGCCTTGCCGATTATGGGCACCATGTGATGTTCACAATGGGAATGGAACGGAATGTCCTTCACCACGACTATATCGTCGTAGCCAGCAACTTCTTCAAAGGTTCTTCCAAGCACATCTTTGGGGTCTTGGGCGTATCCGCTGAACAATTCTCCATACGCTTTCACAACGCGGGAAGGTGTATCCAGAAGTCCTTCGCGTTCCGGGTCATCCCCTGTCCATAGCAGCAGGGTGCGAACAGCCGCTTCAGCTTCTTCCAGAGTAGGGCGATTGATTTGTTTCTTACGGGTGAACTTTTCAAGGTCCAGAGACGATTTATCGACGATCTGATCCATCAGTGGGAATCCAATTCGAGTAGCTGGTTTATATAAAACCGGTAAACCACTCAAGCCAACCGCACTCTGGGGTCGCCGCAGCATCACGCGGATGAACGACTAAGGACTTAAGTCAGGTTCCGGGGCCTTTCGGCACGGTGACCAAATTAATACGCAGAAATAGCAAACCTAAGTTTGAATTTCAGCCTACACGTCCTAATATAGGTGAAATGATGGTGCTGCCAAGACTAATTGCGGAATCAAACGTCGCAGAGGTTCAACTTCTTCAAAACTCCCAGGAGCCGTAAATGAGCATTGATGCTGTCTATAATGTCAAAATCCTCGATTACGCCGGGAATATAGGTCGAATTGGCCGTCTGGAAACGCCTGATGGTTCAGCAAAAGCGCATTCCAAACTGTGCGGCTCGACTGTTTTTGTTGACGTAAAGGTGAAGGATGGAATGGTCCTGGACTATGGTCAGGATGTCAAAGCCTGCGCGTTAGGGCAGGCGTCCGCATCGATTCTAGCGAAAAACGTAGTGGGCTCGACCTATGATGAGCTCGTGAAAGTTCGTGGTGAAATGCTTGCGATGCTGAAAGATAACGGCCCACCTCCCGGCGGGAAATTTGAAGAGCTTAAGTTTTTGGAGCCTGTGCGGGATTATCGCGCTCGTCACGCATCTACCATGTTGGCACTTGATGCTGTTGTCGAAGCGATGAATGAAGCGTTGAGCAAGGCCAGTGAAAAACGGGGCGAAGTTGCCTGAGCCATCCAACTATTCAAGAAACTATCGCGGCCCATGGCCAAAGACGCCGGGCCGGATATTGGGTGTCGGGCTGGTCCGGTTTTATCAACTGACATTGTCCGGGTTTATTGGAAACTCCTGCCGATTTGTACCCAGTTGCTCAGAATATGCTTATGAGGCAATAGCCCGGCACGGCTTGTTACGAGGTGGTAGGTTGGGGTTGGTGCGATTAATAAGGTGTAATCCCTGGAAATCTCTGGGCGGAAAGCATGGCCACGATCCGGTGCCTGATTAACGTGTTTACCCCCGTTGGAGCGATACGGACGCGATCGATCGATTTGGGAGCGGGGTAAGTTTTGAATCCATATCGATATATTTTTCACTGAATTGGATTATAAACCGGTCGCTCCAAATCAGGATTCGGTTTGGCGAAATAAAACCCTTGTAATCTGTCAAATCCGCAAGACATGGCGAATAGATATTCAGCTTGATTTTCCACCCGCTCGATGTGGGTTTTTGCGCCGGTTGATTTTATCGCGGTGACGACGTTGGCGACAAGCTCAATCTGCGCGCTGTTTGAAAGGTTTCCCTCAAGCCAGGAGCGATTAAACTTCACCACATCGGGACGACAATGGAGTACACGAGCGAAGCTTGCGCAGTCGGCGTCAAATCCCTCAAGCGCAACGGTAACACCCGTTTCTTTCAAGTTGCTTGCGAATGTGTACACCACTCCTGCATCAATACCTTGAGACAGATCCAGTTCAAAACATATTTGATGATTTTTTAACCCCAGATTGGAAATCGAACCAATTTGTTGTTTAAGCTCCTCAAACCGGTGCATATGTTCGGAGAGAGCTTCTGGCGAGATGTTTAACGCCAATAATTCATGGGATAGTGCCCGTTGGCTAAAATTAGTCAGGTGTAGCTCCCGGCACAGGAGGTCGACAAAACTTTGATCATCCTGAAGCAGCGAACCGAAATATAAGGACGGGTCTACATCTTCCCGTCCTGCGACTGGGCGGATAAGGGCTTCATAGCCAACGACGCGCAACTGTGTGTTGCGGATCTCAAATATCGGCTGGAATACACTGTCAAGAAAGTGCTCCAGAAAAGCAGCGCGAACCGTCCCGTCCTTATGGGTCGTCAGAAAATCCCTGATTTTACGTTCGGCAGTTTTTTCTTCGAAGTTTTCGAGAAATGCATTTAACAACATTGGCGATACCTACAATTGTGTGTTCGAAGATTTATACACCTATAAGTTGTATTTTTGTTAACGCACGCGAAATCGATTTGTAATTGCTCACCACATACGTGAACTTTGCAAGGACAACGTGTCCGACGGCGGTTTTGTCAGGCAATTAATGCGAGCCAATCGTCTTTAAGTAATCATAGGCTCAATGATCCCAGTCATCGAAAATTTTAACCAAATTGAGCGATAAAAATTACAACCTCTGACAAAAAGATCGCCTTCGTGTAACGATACCTACGTTCAGAAGGAGAGCTATCTCTCCGTTACTGAACAACGATGCGGCACTGTTATTTTAGTATTGAGTGAGTGTAAGCCTATGAGGCGCCCGCATCTGGTTTTGTCGACAGTAATTTGTATCGCGATCGGGGGGATTGCATCAGCGCAGCCTCCTCGGATTGATGCGGAAGAACAGCTCGCTGGCGGCGAAAAATCCGGGTTCCAGTCTGCAACTATTCGCGGTCGAATTGACCCGATAATTGTCGGAAATGAGGAAAGCTCGGAATCTGAACATATATCCATAGTAATGGTCGGCGATACCGGGTTTGCCCCCTCAGGTGTTTCGCCAAAAGCAGATGGTGTTTCCAAACACGGCACCTGGTTAAAGTGGTCGCAGACAACAGATCGCGTCAAACACCTCATTAACGGTGACATAAATTTCGCGAATATGGAAAGCGTTGTCTCCAGCAATGGGGCTTTGCGGCCGCGTCCTAAAGCTTTTAATTTCATGACGCATCCAAACGGCGTGAAGCATCTTACAGATATTGGCTTCAATCTGTTTGCGATGGCGAATAATCACACGTTTGATTATGGAGCGCAGGGAGTGGTTGATTCATTGGAGCATATGAACGCGTTGAGGAAAGAAGGGCACCTGCACCATGCCGGTGCTGGCCTCAACCGTAATCAGGCCGCAGCCGTTGTCCCTTTCACTGTTAAAGATACCAGGTTTTTATTTGGGTCTATCGGGATTGGCGCATCAAGAGGGGGAGCGAGGGCGTCGGATAAGCGCCCCGGCCAGCTTAGTATTTACGATCGGAATGATCGAGACCTGCTTGCCAATAACTTTGCCGAAAGTGCAGGTGATTATCGGATTCTGTCCGTTCATCGGGGAATAGAGCGTCAGGTCAAAGTCAGCCGTGATGAAATCAGACAAGCGCGCAATTATCTCACTGGTGATGCCAATGTCGATCTGATTGCTGGCCACCACGCACATGTTGCGCGCGGTGTGGAACTGAACAAAGGGCGCGTGATCTTTTACGGTCTTGGTAATTTTCTGCATCAGGGTACGGCTAATATGGCGAAAAGCGGTGGCTGCCGGGATTACAGTCTTCTCGCTCGTGCTCACCTTGTGAAAATCAGCGGGAAGAAGCCCAAGCTGGCTGCCATTGAGGTAGTGCCGCTTACAGCCACACATCTGCGACCTGAACCCCTTTCTCCAAGAAAAGCGGCAAAACGGATTGCGGTGTTGAATGGATTAGCCACCCAATTTGACCAGCCTTCACAGGGCGCAGAAGGAATTAGGTTTGATATTCAAGAGGACGGCACCGGATTGTTCTGCACATCCGTCGCGCAGGAAAATCCAAAAACCGCTTCTCTTTGCAAGTCGTATCGTAAATACGATCAGCGAGACGCACGAACATATCGCGCAGCAGTGTCAAGTTGCGGGTCTTCGTTCGGTACGGCCGTTCTAGCGACAGGAACCGTGCCACCGCGCAAGCCGGTGGTAAAAAAGCGAGTCAAAACAGCCGCGCCGAAGCGTTTGACGAGAAAAAAGGTTAGGGTTTCATCGGTAAAGGCGACCGCGCTGTCCACCGCCCGGTTTACCAAGCTTAGCAACAAGCAACTCGCGCGTTTGAGTTCAAAGGACCAAACGCGGAATTGGACACGTTATTGGTACTTCAAAAAGGGAAAATCCATTCCAAAACACTTGCGATAATGTTTGACGGCTCCTAATGGTTCACCTAAAGGCAGGGAATAAATCAACCACCCGCTTCGTTTGCGGGACTGGATAGAGGAGCATGCCATGGCCAATCCAGCCCAATCCCCCCTTAGCCTTGAATTTCCTGACGGTTCTGTACGTGAATTTGATTCCGGAATTACCGGTGCTCAAATCGCAGAAGGAATTTCCAAGTCTCTTGCCAAGAAATCTGTCGCTTATGTCCTGAACGGTGAGTTGACCGATCTCGCGGAACCGATTGGCTCGTCGGGTAAAATTGAGATCGTCACACGCACTGACGACCAAGCGCTCGAACTCATTCGTCACGATTGTGCCCATGTGCTTGCTGAAGCCGTGCAGGAAATCTGGCCCGACACGAAAGTTACAATCGGGCCGGTCATTGAAAACGGCTTTTATTACGATTTCGACCGGGATGAGCCTTTCACGCCGGAAGACCTTGAGGCTATTGAGAAGAAAATGCGCCAGATTATTGCGCGCAACCTGCCATTTGAAAAAAGAGTGGTTAGCCGGGATGAGGCTCGCGTGCTCTTTGAAAATATGGGTGAGAATTACAAGGTCGAGTTGCTTGACGCCATCCCCGAAGGGGAAGATGTAAAACTCTATAGCCAAGGTGAATGGACTGACCTGTGTCGCGGGCCGCATATGCCATCAACAGGGCAGGTAGGTAACGCTTTCAAACTGATGAGCGTCGCGGGCGCCTATTGGCGCGGTGATAGTGATAATCAGATGTTGAGCCGTATTTACGGAACAGCTTGGGCCGATGAAAAACAACTCAAGCAGTATCTGTTCATGCTGGAAGAGGCTCAAAAACGAGACCACCGTAAGTTGGGCCGGGAAATGGATCTGTTCCATTTTCAGGAAGAGGGGCCTGGCGTTGTATTTTGGCACGGTAAGGGGTGGAAGGTATTTCAGTCTCTAGTGAACTACATGCGCCGCCGCGTTGAAGAACACGGGTATGAAGAGGTCAACGCACCACAAATCCTCGACAAAGCCCTTTGGGAACAGTCGGGCCACTGGGGTTGGTATCGTGAAAACATGTTCACGACGGTTACAGAAGATGATCGTCAGTTCGCGATTAAGCCAATGAATTGTCCAGGTCATGTGCAAATCTTCAAGAATGGCTTAAGGTCGTATCGGGAACTCCCTGTTAGATTAGCTGAATTTGGTGCGGTGCATCGTTATGAGCCGTCCGGTGCACTTCATGGATTATTACGGGTTCGCGGATTCACTCAGGATGACGCCCATGTGTTCTGTACGGAAGAACAATTGGAAGCGGAATGTCTGCGCATCAATGATCTGATGATGTCGGTATATGCCGATTTTGGATTTGAAGAAGTGCTGGTTAAACTGGCTACACGTCCGGAGAAACGCGTTGGCACCGACGCAATGTGGGATCATGCGGAAGGGATCTTGCGTAATGTCCTAGAAAAAATGACCGCCGAGTCGGATGGTAGGATTAAAACGGGTATCAATGAAGGGGAAGGCACCTTTTACGGTCCAAAATTTGAATATACACTCAAAGATGCGATCGGTCGCGAATGGCAAATGGGAACGACTCAGGTCGATTTTGCATTGCCGGAACGATTCAGCGCATTTTATATTGACGCCAACAGCAACAAGAAACAGCCGGTGATGGTGCACCGCGCTATCTGCGGCTCAATCGAGCGATTTATTGGTATTCTTATCGAGAACTACGCCGGGCATTTTCCACTTTGGATAGCGCCCATACAGGCGGTGATCGCGACAATTACATCGGAAGCGGATGACTACGGCGAGAAAGTCGCGGAAACTTTACGTGAGGCTGGATTGCGGGTTGATACAGATTTTCGAAATGAAAAGATCAGTTACAAAGTACGCGAACATTCCTTGGCGAAAGTTCCTGCAATCATAGCGATTGGTGCCCGCGAGGCAGAACAGGGAACCGTCAGCATCCGACGCCTAGGCTCCAAGCACCAGACTTCCATGACGTTGGAAGAGGCGGTTACAAGCCTGACGGAAGAAGCTATTGCGCCGGACGTGCGTCGTAAGCGCGACGCCAAAGCCGCAGCTTAATTCAACAGGATTTCGACCAGAATATTTTTGCCGGGTTTGACATCGAAGTTCCTACGAAAATTATTGGAGCCGTTTTGGACAACGGCTTCATAACTGCCTTCCGATAGGACGAGCGACGGCGCGATTGAGCGGCTTGAAAAAACCTCGTCGCCGTCCTGGGTAAACACAGTCCATGCGGTGTTGGCGATTGGATCTCCACCAGTGCGGGAAACAAGCCGTAATGAAATTGAAGCGCCACGATGTTGCATGACCGCGCGGGTGACTGTTCCCGCTTTAACTTCAAGGTCAGCACGTACAGTCGCGTTGATGCCGCCGTAACGTGAAAGCACGTGATAGGT
Organism: uncultured Rhizobiaceae bacterium; assembly: GCA_951813045.1. Taxonomy (GTDB): domain Bacteria; phylum Pseudomonadota; class Alphaproteobacteria; order Rhizobiales; family Rhizobiaceae; genus Pseudahrensia. The sequence goes on along the minus strand of CATOTF010000002.1, from coordinate 2,150,921 downwards.
ACCTTCATTCAGTTGTACAATTTTGTTTGCAGAAACACTTTGCGCAATTAGCTTTCTTTGCCCTTCCTCATTTTGGGCCAGCTCGTAGATGGAGAATCTCAGGTCTTTTTCCGGGATCGATTTCCCCCCGGTCTCTGCGTTCAGCTCCAGTCCACCAGCCTTTAATATGAAGGATTCGCTGGCGCCTTCGCTGTCCAGCACGATGCGTTTGATCGCACCAGCCCGTCCAAATGCTGCGTGCACCAGATACGTGCCAGCGTTTAGTGAGATGGCTGCTGTGCCACCTTTCGCAGTGGCGACGAGTGGTAGCTTTCCTTCCTTGTCCCCACGCTCGCGAAAAACGCGCCAAACCATTCCCCGTTCAATTGTTTTGCTCTTATCAGTCAGTTTGGCTTCTAACAGCATTTCATAACCGGGTCGGTTCGGGTCCGCATCCGGTGAAGCGGGCGCATATTCAGTTTTAGTCTGCTGTGCGAACGCGTTAACGCAGATGAAGAAGAGGAACAGGCAGGATGATATATATTTTAACATATTCCACCTTTCTCCTGTTCTTGTGGCATTTTCAAGAGGCCATCGGTCAGGTAATGTTAATACACACTCTACGGAATTCCTCCCATGACATCACTGACAGAATATATGAAAAGCAGGCGATCTGCGCTTTCCATGACCTTGGAGGAACCGGGACCCAGCTCCGCTGAGATCAACACAATTCTGGAGATTGCCTCCCGTGTTCCTGACCACGGCAAACTTGCCCCCTGGAGGTTTGTCCTGTGGACACCTGAAGCGCGCAAAAATATGCATGGCAAGCTGACAGACCTGCTGAAAAGCAAACCAGAAATGGAAGATGCAGCTAAAAAGCAGCAAGGTACTGATAAGTTATTGCATGCTCCGTGCGTTCTTGGTGTTATCAGTACGGCACAAGAACATCCAAAAATTCCGATATGGGAACAGCATCTTTCTACTGGTGCGGTCTGTATGAATGCGCTGATAGCTGCAAATTCACTTGGGTATGAAGCCCAATGGCTAACGGCCTGGTATGTTTATGAGCATGATGCTGACGAGATATTGGGCCTCGATGAGGGGGAGCGGGTAGCGGGAATTCTTCATGTTGGATCGTCACCGGTTTCCAAAAACGAGCGGCCACGACCCGACATCGATTCTCTATTCACCATTCGCGAAAGCTGACATTCATGTTTTATCGTGCCGATGAACCTCATGGTCTACCTCATAACCCATTCAAAGCAATTGTTGCCCCCCGTCCAATTGGGTGGATTTCAACCCTGGACAAGAACGGTGTGCCAAATTTGGCGCCCTATTCATTTTTCAACGGTGTGTCAGACGACCCAATTATTTTGATGTTTGCATCCGGCGGGATGAAGGATAGCGCGCAAAATGCTGCTGACACCGGAGAGTTTACTTTTAATTATGTGAGCCGGTCTCTCAAAGATGAGATGAATCAATCATCCGCAGGTTTTGAACCAGGGGTCAACGAGTTTGAAAAGTCCGGATTAGAGGCAGCGCCAGGAATTACGGTTGCCTGCCCACGGGTTGCTGCCGCTGCTGCTTCCATGGAATGTAAGCTTCTGGACATTATTACACCGAACCGATTGGAAGGCGGAAAAGCCACTTATTCAATTGTTTTGGGGCAGGTGACCGGCATTCATATCGACGATGCGATGATTACAACAGAAGGACGGTTCGATACGATGAAAGCCGATCCGATTTTACGTTCGGGCTATCATGATTATGTCTGTCTGGACGAACTATTTGAGATGGTAAGACCAGGATAGGCTGTTTAATACATGAATTTCACAGCAACGAACTGGAAGAAATATTTAGAATTGTCTTGTTAATGTCTCATTTCAGGACTAGTGAGGCTTATCGAAATTAGACGAACGCCTGTCCGCATACCTATCACTGATAGTTTAGCATTCAGAATATTCATCGATCTCGAATAACCGGACACGCGAGTGTTCCAATGCAAACTGGAAGTGAAAGACTTATATTATGACACCAGGTACCGTTAAATTTTACAATGAAACCAAAGGCTTCGGCTTTATTGAGCCAACTGAAGGCGGAAGCGATGTATTCGTTCACGCGACAGCGCTTGAGCGCAATGGCTTGGCAACTCTTTCTGAAGGTCAGAAGGTCAGCTATGAAACCGATATCGATCCACGTAGCGGCAAGCCTGCCGTTAGCAAGATCGAAGCTGCATAATTTACTTCACAATTGATGTTTTTTGACATCATTGTTGAAGTGCCGAAACCGTCGTTTTTTGAAACGGCGGTTTTTTTACGTCCCCTGACTATTAAGTCCGCAAACCCGTTTCAATAATTTCTCGGCTTTGCGTAGATGGGGCCTGTCCAGCATTTCACCGTTAATGCTTATTACACCCGGGTTTCCGGCAGCGTTAAATGCATCGACAATGGATTGTGCATTTTTTATTTCCATATCGCTCGGTGTAAAAACCTCATTGATGATTGCCACTTGAGCCGGGTGGATAGCCATTTTGGCGGTGAATCCGTCGTAAAGGCCTTCACGGCACTCGGATTCGAAACCTTTTTCATCGCGAAAATCCGGATAAACCGTATCAATTGGGTCAACTTCCGCAGCAATTGCACCTAATAGCGTCTGAATTCGCGCAAAACGAAACAGGTCCCGGTACGTTCCGTTTTCGTTGCGCCGTCTCAAGGCGCCGACATCTGCAGACAGGTCTTCTGCACCCCAAGCCACGCCGCGCAAACGATTGCTGGACTTTCGGTAGGTGCCTGCGTTCAACGTGCCAATTGCAGTTTCGGTGATGATGGCAATGATATCTGTCGACCCATCTTCAATTCCATTGTCGGCCTCATGGACCCGCATGATGACATCGAGCTTTGTCACGTCGCTACCGTTTTCGGATTTGGGCAGGACAATTCCGTCTGGTTTTGCTTGCATTACAGCAGCGAGGTCTGCCTCAGTCAGGCCGGTGTCAAATGCATTTACGCGGACAAACAAGAGAGGGCGGTTTTCTTCAGTGCTTACGTTTCTGAGAAAATCAGTAGTGATGGCGCGGGCTTTCTCCTTTTTATCAAGCGCCACTGAATCCTCCAGGTCGACGAACAAACTATCCGCTTGGCTGACCATGCCTTTTTCGAGCTTACGCTCACTGTCTCCTGGTATGAATAGTCCGGAACGCATCAGATTGTTCCATTTTCTGGACGACGGCGCATCATTGCTTGCCTCCGGCATTGGCAAACAAGAACATCATCCTGATTGTAACCACGGTGGACGAAATCAACGATTCCCCGATCCGGCTTGGTACGGGAAGCGCGAACGGCAACAACCTCGGTTCGAGCATATACGGTGTCACCCTGAAAAACCGGATGCGGGAAAGTTGTTTCACTCATCCCCAAATTGCCAATTGTCGTGCCCAGAGTTGTGTCGCCCACAGATACGCCAATTACCAGTCCCAAGGTGATAATGGAATTCATCAGGGGCTTTCCCCACTCCGTTTGTTCAGCAAAATGACGGTCAATATGCAGCGGTTGTGGGTTTAATGTCATGGTGGAGAACGTCATGTTGTCGCTCTCAGTAAGCGTTTTACGCAGTTCATGTTCGAAGGTTTGACCTTCAAAGAATTCTTCAAAAAACAGGCCAGCCAATATTTATTCTCCTTGAATTTTCCCACCAAACGCTAAGCGAGGCGAGCAACTGCGGCAAGCTTTTGGGGCGAAAACATGGTTAGCAAATGGCAAATTTTTATGATGAACGTTCAATTAAGGAATTTATTCTATCGTGATCCCAAGCCCAATATTTATATTGTTTTTGGGCAAGTTTTTGTTGCGTTGGAGTTTTGTTTTGTTTGTAGAGCGTTTTATGGCCTGGTCTGTGAGTGTAGGGACTGAGCAAAGAGCTGATGCCATTACCCGTTTGGCTAAAAATTTTCTAGATGACCGGATCGCCGATGATGAGCGAGACGGCGCACTGCAAGTGATGACACTTTATCTGGACGACCCATGCTGCAGGGTGCGTGCGGCTATGGCGAAAGCCATTTCCCAACATTCAAATGCGCCACGCACGTTGGTGTGGAGTTTGGCGGAGGACGTCGCCGAAGTCTCGTCCCATGTGTTCCAATACTGTGATCAGATGCGATCCGCAGATTTATTGCACGAACTCAAACGGGGCGAATGTCTCACCCAAATAGCGGTTGCAAACCGAGAAAATGTTGACGGAGATGCAATTCGGTACCTCGTTGCGGAAGGGTGTGAGCGCGCGGTTGAAGCGCTGCTGAAAAACGAGCTCGTTGTATTGAGCCCCTGTCTCCTGCATGAAGTTGCCGCGCGCTTGGGCGATTGCGCTGCAATACGTGCGGAGCTTTTAATGCAAGTCGGGCTAGAGGCAAGGACCCGTCAGATACTCGTTGAACGGGTTTCTTCGTCCCTGGTAAATCTGGCGACATCAAGCAATTGGATCGGCAATGACCGTCTCTCGAAAATTGCGAATGATGCTTGCAATCGCTCAGCATTGGAAATTGCTGAACGAGTTAATCCAGTGGACATGAAAGAATATGTGGAGCATTTGGGGAATACCAATCAGCTTACAACAGCTCTGCTGGTGCGAGCAGCATGCAGCGGTCACGCAGCGTTTATGGAAGCGGCGTTTTCAATTCTCAGCGGGATGTCGTTAAAACGGGTGCAGGCAATTGTTGACGACGCGCGAACAGCATCTTTCAAATCCATGTATCAACGCACAGGGCTGCCCGTCGGTGCTTATAATCTGTTTAAAGCCGCAGTGCAGGTTTGGCAAAAACCATGCACCGCTGCAGATGCGCTGAACGAAATTGTATCCCGAGTGGAAAATGATCCGGGGGTGGACGGAGCTTTATTCTCGCTGCTCGGACGCATGAGCGGCGAAGCCTCACGTGAAAACGCAGCCAATTATGAGCGCCAACTGCTGTTAGCGGCTTGAACCGGTTGGTTGAATAGTATCAGTCTCAATACCGGAACTGCTCGTCCAGTATACGTTCTTCCCAGGTGTGTTCGGGATCAAACAACAAGACGCCGGAAGCTTGGCGGTCCTCGTGAATATTCACCTCAACCGCTGACTTGATTTCGGTGTTGTCTGCTACGGCGTTCACAGGCCGTTTAGATGGCTCAAGCACTTCGATCTTTACCCTTGATGTGTTCGGCAATAGGGCGCCTCGCCAGTTACGTGGGCGAAATGCACTGACGGGCGTTAAAGCGAGTAGAGGAGCCTTAAGGGGTAGTATCGGTCCGTGTGCTGATAGATTATAGGCGGTTGACCCCTGTGGCGTCGCGATCATAACGCCATCACAGGTGAGAGAATCCATACGCTGCTTTTCATCAATCGTGATACGTAAACGCGCGGCCTGATGTGATTGACGAAATAATGAGACTTCGTTGAAGGCCATCGCTTCGTGGCGCACTCCTTCTTCATCAATTGTCACCATCTGAAGTGGATGAATTGTTGCACGCAGCGTCGTGCTCAATCGTTGGTGAAGCCGGTCTTCACGATATTCGTTCATGAGAAACCCGACTGTGCCTTTGTTCATGCCATAAACGGGTTTTCCTGAACTCATGAACTTGAGCTGTGTTTCCAGCATAAAGCCGTCACCGCCAAGCGCGACAATCACATCTGCTTCACTTGCCTCAACTGAACCATAGAGCTTAATTAATGTGTCTCTGGAACTCTTTGCAGTGTCAGTTGAATTGGCAATGAAACAAAGTTTAGGCGTGGTCATTTGGCCGATCAATCACAATCGCGGTTGCCCGCTTTAAATAAATTATGATTGCCCGATGAGCTGTCAAAGGCAAGCCTGTTCACGGTCAACAGATCATCCTCAAAGCCGGTCGTTAAGGAAGGGAAATATACTTCAGGGAATAATGAGGTCAGCTGCTCGCGTCGGCTTTTTTCTTCTTTTTCTTTGTTGGTTTCCGCTTTGCAGGCTTTTTCTTTGTGCTGGTCTTTTTCGCTTTAGCGGTCTTCTTTTTTTCAGCCGCCTTCTTTGGTTTTGTTTTTACGACAGTTTTCTTTTTTGCCTTCGGTTTTTTGGCTTTAGCAGTTTTCTTTTTTGCTGGTTTTTTCTTCTTTTCAGCCGCTAGACGCTTTTTCTTTTCGGTCGCGGTTTCCTTTTTTGCAGAGACTTTTTTGACTGCCGGCTTCTTTTTAGTCGATTTCTTGGCAGATTTGGCGCCCCCGCCGGGCTTCGACCGACAAAATGATTTAACTTTGGCGCCGTCAGATCGGGTATATCCATTTACATGGGAGCAAACATCGTTTCGCTCGCATGCTGATTTGGAAAGGCCCTTACAAATGGATTGGGCGTGAACTGGCCCATTGGTGAACAACGTGAGGGCTGCCATCAGGGCAAGCACCGCCGTTATGCGACTGAGAAGGGAATATACGGTTGACATGTTGTGCCTCCAAAAAGCCTAATTGCATTCGATCTTCATAACATAGTTTTTTATTACGTTACGTCAGAAGTATTTTCTAGCCTAATTTTTGCAACAGCATGTCTACAGAAGCTTTTGCGTCTCCGTAGAACATGCGGCTGTTTTCTTTAAAGAACAAAGGGTTCTCGATTCCGGAGTAACCTGTACCGGCACCTCGTTTTGAGATGAATACCTGTTTTGCCTTCCAGACCTCGAGAACGGGCATTCCAGCGATGGGGGAGTTTGGATCTTCCTGCGCTGCCGGATTAACGATATCATTGGAGCCAACCACCATGACGACGTCCGTCTCTGGAAAGTCATCGTTGATCTCATCCATTTCCAGAACAATATCGTAGGGAACCTTGGCCTCTGCCAAGAGTACGTTCATATGGCCGGGCAGGCGCCCTGCTACAGGGTGAATAGCAAAACGAACGTTTTTTCCAGCGTCCCGCAGGCGGCGGATGAGCTCGGATATGGAACCCTGCGCTTGCGCAACTGCCATGCCGTATCCGGGCACGATTACAACGCTCTCAGCATCCTGTAGTGCCGCCGCAACGCCTTCAGCGGAAGTTTCCACCATCTCGCCTTCAATATCCATGGCAGGCCCTGATGTACCACCAAAGCCGCCAAGAATTACCGAAATGAAATTTCGATTCATCGCCCGGCACATGATGTAAGAGAGGATCGCACCCGATGAGCCAACGAGCGCCCCGGTTACGATCAACAGGTCGTTGCCGAGCAGGAATCCGGTCGCTGCTGCTGCCCAACCCGAATAGGAGTTCAACATCGATACAACCACTGGCATGTCGGCACCGCCAATGCCCATCACAAGGTGGGCACCTATGGCAAAGGCGATCAAAGTTATTAAAATGATCGTCCACATCCCGTAGTGGGCGGCAAACATGAAGCCGAGAATGAGGCATAAAACAATACCGGCAGCATTTAGGCCGTGCCGAAATGGTAACATAAGGGGCTTGCCATCCAGCGATCCGGCAAGCTTGCCGTAAGCGATGATGGAACCGGTGAATGTTATGGCACCGATGAATACACCGATGATGATCTCCCATTCATGGATAACCCGCTCAGCACCAACCAACCCTTCCGGGGGGGAATAGGCGGAGTTCAACCCGATAAAAACTGCAGCAAGGCCAACAAAAGAGTGCAGGGCGGCCACGAGCTGCGGCATTCCCGTCATCTCCACCTTTCTTGCGACCACCGCGCCAATGGCAGCGCCGCCACCGATCATGAGTACGACAAGCCAGTAATTGCTCACCTGCGCAGAGAACAGGGTGGCCAGCACGGCCAAACCCATACCCACAATTCCGTACCAGATTGAACGTTTGGCGCTCTCTTGATTGCTCATGCCTCCGAGGGCGAGAATGAAGAGAACTGCTGCCGTTACATAAACGGCGGTAATAAAACCATTTTCCATAATCTTTGCCCCTTAACTTTTCTGGAACATGGCGAGCATGCGCCGTGTGACCATGAAGCCGCCAACAATGTTGATGGTTGCGATGAACACCGATATTGCTGCCAGAATAACAACGATCCAACTGCTGGAGCCGATCTGCAACAGCGCGCCCAGCACAATAATGCCGGAAATTGCGTTGGTTATTGACATTAACGGGGTGTGGAGTGCGTGGCTCACGTTCCAGATGACCTGGAAACCAACAAAACAGGCAAGTGCAAATACAATCATGTGTTGCATGAAACTCGCCGGTGCATAGGCACCAATTATCAGCATTACGAGGCCGCCGCAGGCTAGCATTAAGATTTCGCGGATGCCTGATTTCTGTATTTCCGCGGCTTCTTTTGCTGCAATCTCTTCTTTCGTGGGTTCAGGTGCTTTTGGTGGTGCCTTTGCGATTGCCTGAATTTTCGGTGGCGGCGGCGGAAAGGTAATTTCCCTGGCATGGGCCACCGTTGAACCGCGGATAACGTCATCTTCCATATTTTGCACGATGACGCCGTCTTTTTCCGGCGTCAGATCGGTCATCATATGGCGGACATTGGTGGCATATAAAGTCGAAGCCTGCGTTGCCATCCGGCTGGCGAGATCGGTGTATCCGATGATGGTAACACCATTTGGCGTTTCGATTTTCTCATCTTTTTTAGTCAGGTCACAATTGCCACCTCGCTCGGCGGCGAGATCTACGATGACCGAACCCGGCTTCATAGCTTCCACCATGTCTTTCAACCAGAGTTTTGGTGCATCCCGCCCAGGAATGAGCGCCGTTGTGATGACGATATCAATCTCCGGCGCTTGTTGGCGAAATAATTCAAGTTGCTTTTCACGAAACTCTGGCGAAGAAGGGGCAGCATACCCGCCGTCACCTGAGCCGGATTCATTAAAGTCGAGAAACAGGAATTCAGCGCCCATGGATTCGATTTGCTCGGCAACTTCAGGACGCACATCAAATGCCCGCACAATGGCGCCCATTGATTGAGCCGCGCCAATGGCAGCAAGTCCGGCAACACCCGCGCCAATAACCAACACTTTGGCGGGCGGCACTTTACCGGCGGCCGTTACCTGGCCCGTAAAAAATCGGCCAAACGAATTACTAGCCTCAATCACCGCCCTGTAACCTGCAATATTAGCAGTTGATGAGAGGGCATCCATTTTCTGCGCGCGTGAAATCCGCGGCACCATGTCCATTGCGATCAGGGTGGAACCGGCCGTCTTTGCCGTTTCCATCAGTTTTTTGTTTTCAGCAGGATAAACAAACGAGATGATGGTTTGACCATCGCGCATCTTTTTCGATTCCGCTGTTGTTGTTGGCCGGACTTTGGCAATAACATCCGCTCCTTTCCAAAGGGCGGCAGCGGTTTTAACCACTTTCACACCGGCATTTTCGTATTCGGAGTCTGAAAACCGGGCGGCATCTCCTGCACCAGACTGGATAACGCAGTCGAAGCCCAATTTTTGCAGCTCTTTTGCCGATTGTGGTGTCATTGCCACGCGGTTCTCACCGGCGGATAGTTCTTTTGGGGTGCCAATTGTCGTCATGTTTGTTCCCGAGATGATTTTCGTCCTGAGCAGGAATAACTGTGTAGTTACGACCGTTGATTCGAGCGTAAAACCGCTAATTCTGTTCAATTGAGGTTGATACTTAGCATTTTGATAGCGAGAGAGTGGGAAAAAAGAAAGCCTCGGCGCAAAATACTCATTTAGCCATTTACCACTGGCAAATTTCCATCAAAATCCCCCTTGCAGCACCAAAACGAATAAGCTATTGCCCTGCAAAGAGACAGGCGGAAATAACCGTTTCATCTCAACGGATGCCCTTATAGCTCAGCTGGTAGAGCAACTGATTTGTAATCAGTAGGTCCGCGGTTCGAGTCCGTGTGGGGGCACCATTTATATTATTTTATCGTTATTTTTCAACTACTTATACTGCCGCTGATTTTGCGACCCGCTCACCAGTCCACCTTTTGATAATTGCTGCCTCTAGTTCGCGAGATTTCTGTGGATGTGCTATCGTTGGGCTATAACCAAATCACTTATGTCCACAAAAACCATCAAACTCTACAATGTGCTCGTTGATTTGAAAGTTGACCGCGCTGTTGCAGAGGAAGCCGTTGATTCAATCCTCACAAAAGAGGAGGCCTTTCAAACTCTCGTGACAAAAGAAGACCTGCACAGGCAGACCAAATGGATTGTCAGCACGTTCTTAGCTGTTGCCCTTGGTCAGATCGCAGTTTTAACGGGGATCATGACGCTGATCCTTCGCGCATATATCTAGACTTCGCTCCAGTAGCTCAAAAAGCCTCTCTAAGGGGCTTTTGTTGTTCAGTAAGGAAAAGTGTCGGCTTTGGTGGTTGCCTTAATGTGACGGGCCATTTTTGGGCTTCTCAGCCGATCTTGTGGAAGTAACTGGATGCTGGTTCAGAACTGGATCACGGGTAGTTTGACTGTGTGGTCTGAGTGAGCGTTTGAAACCGGAAATTGGCAATCCAGACGGATCATCATCGTCAGCTCGTTTTGGTTTTCCTTTTTTGCAATCTTCATATTATTCTTTGATATTCTTCTCTTCATATTCTTAGTGTCAAAAATTTTGACAACCAGATGTCCAACAAACCGACATCTAGATGTCAAATATTTTGACATCTGAACGCTCCTTACCGTGCTGCTTTGAGCACTTTGGCCCGAAGGTTTATCTCGTAAATGTTGGATCGACCCTGCCCACGGCGCTTGATGTTGATGAAGCCCTTGGTCTGCAATTCTTTGACGTATTTGTTGGTCGATTGGCGGGAGATGCCCATGTCTTCGCTTAGGCGCTCTTGACCAGGAAAACATTCATCCTTTCCCTGACCGTAAGCCAACAACAATGTGTAAACGAGCTTGGCACCACCAGAAATTTTTGATGACTTCAAAATGACGTTGGGGATTTGAGTAAAGCCCCGCTGAGTTAGCGGGTCGGCTCCAATGATCTTGATGTTGCGATCAAGCATTTCATCGACACGTTTCATATCCTGCCATTATATCTGAAAAGGGCTGGATGCGCTTGTCGCTTTATCACCAGACTGTGGTTCGACGTTTTCGGAATGTGGAATGATCACTGCCCTTGACGGCGGCGTTTCATTTGAAGGTTCGCTTTGATTTGCCAAGCGCCAGTGTTCAATCGGCGACTGCGGCCAGAATGTCGCGAAGTGCCAAGAGGGGACATTGGGCAAATCGTCCTCAGCAGAGAAGTTTGCTGAGTGTGTCGCGCCGATCAATTGAGTCCTCCGCGGAAAGCACTTCACTGAGAGTTTGATCAAAGATTAGGGACCTGACTTAGTCGTCACTTTTGTTGCTTTTGAATGACGGCGTCCTCCCACTCGGCGAGAAACCTACGTCGTTTAAGCGTATCAAGGAATGTCATCAATGCGGGCTCCAGTGCTATAGTTGAGCGCTCGACATCGTTCAGTTTCGAGTTTAGTGGCGGCAATGGAAAGGCGGCTTTTTCTGAGCCTGATTGTAGGGCAATCAAATGTCGTATGAATGCAGAAGCGTCTTCAAAATGCGGTGCATCAATGGAAACCATGGCTGTTCGCATCATTGTCGTTGGAAAATTTGAAGGTAGGATGATTTCGATAGCGCCCTTACTTTCAACACGGGCAGTCGCATAACTACCCAAAACATTATATGCGACTGCGATGGTGCCATCTGACAGATCGTTGATCATGTCACCGGAACAGCAGTACAATCTTATGTCTAAGGCTCCCATGACTTCCATCAAGCGCCAATAGGTTTCAGAAGCGCGGGCGTCTTGGGTTGCGAACAGATATCCCAAGCCGGATTTTCGCACATCATATGTGCCAATGCGGCCACGAAATATTTCGGGCCGCGCCCGGAGGGCCTCGATCAATTTCTGACGGGTGTCGGGGATCGGGTGCCCCGCAAACGCCTCCCGATTGATCACGATGGCGGCAGGCTCAGACGTGAACGCAAACAGGCTTTGGCGCCACTGAGCCCAGGATGGAAGTGGCACGTTAGAAACTGGGCGTGCCAAACCGTCGTTTACAATTTTAAGCTGCAAGTCCATTGCGCTGGAAATTACAACATCGAATGCATCCGGGGTTGCCCGAAATATCCGATCAATGTCCGCGGTTCCCGTCACCAGATATTCGACAGCGACATTGGGGTATTTGGAAATGAAGCTCTTGATTATGGGGGTAAAAAAAGATGTGTCGGTGGAGGAGATGATCCGCAGCTTCTGCTCTGAGGCATGGTCGTTAAACAATTGCCGGTCTTCCCACTCCTGCGCAAAGATGACCTGTGGCAGCACCCAAAGAACTAGAGCGATAGCAATGCGCATGCGCCGCCCTCCGTTCCGTTTGACAACTGCAAATTACCACCGTGCGCTCTGGCCACGTCCATCGCGATGGTCAAGCCGAGGCCAGAACCAATTGTCCCTTCAGCGTTTTTCCCGCGTTTGAAGCGTGTCGCAAGCGTGTTGAGTTCTTCACTGGGAAACCCATTACCGCTGTCACAAACGCGGACGTGTACGTTTGGTGCGGCTGTTACCAAGATGTTCACAGTTCCCTCACTGGGCGAGTATTTCAAAGCATTGTCGATCAAATTTCGAACGGCATTCTGAATGAGTACCGGATCGCCAGAATAAGTGATTTGCGCGTCGCTGTGAAAGCGTAATTCGAGGTCCTTCATTTCTGCAATCGGCATGAGTCGAACCACAAGTTCGTTAACCAAAGCAACCAAATCCAGATTTTGGTGCTCAAGATGATCTGCCCTAAACGTAATCATCGCGTGGTCCAAAAGTTGACCAGCAGCGCGCGAGCTTTCATCGATGGCTCGCACCATAGACCGCAGGGCCTGACGGTTTTCTTCCTTGTCTACTCGCTGCAACGTCGCTTCTGCGTAGGAGCGAACGGTAGCGAGCGGTGTCCGGACTCGGTGTGCCGCTTCTGCAATGAAATCCTCTGATTGGCCAAGCGAATGGTCCAGCCGTTGCATGAGGGAATTCAGAGATGTAACCAACGGCAACATTTCCGAAGGAACTGGCTTTTCGAAAGGGCTCAGATCTTGAGGCCCGCGCCTGGTGACAGAGTTTGTCAGGCGCTTCAATTGACCAACGGTTGTCGAACTGGCCCAAATAGACAGTAGTGCAGCTAACGCAAAGAAGCCTGTACCAAAAAGGGCCGCGTTGCGCGAAATTTGGGCGAGTGTCCCGGATAGAGCATCTTGGGTTTGCGCCAAGGCAACACGGATTTGAGTTCGTTTTTCTATTCCGATCAGCGTACGACTTGCCGTAACCAATCGAACGGTTTTACCTCGATGTTTAACTGATTGAAAGATGCTTTCTTGTCCCGATACCGTTGCCAAAGATAACTTGGGGTAGCCAGAGAGAAACGTCTCATCCTGATAAATTGCATAAAAAATTCGGTCGTCAGACTGGGTGCTGAGCATTGAAAACGAGGCATATGGGATGTCGACTTCGATGGTTCCATCCCGTATGGACGCAGCATCCAATATCGAGGTTACCGAGGCGCCAAGGATGTTGTCCTGTCCCTGTTGAGCGACTTGGGTCGCATAGTTGCGGATCGCAAAGAAAAGCAACAGTGCAAGGATCGCAGCGCCGCCGATCAACGTTAGAACTAGGTGGTTTCGGAGCGAACCGGAAGTTGGTAGATTACGTGTCATGATCAAGCCGATAGCCGAGCCCGCGTAGAGTGGTAATTTTCAAGTCTGAATTCTCAAGGTGCTTTCGCAGCCGCCCGATATAAACCTCGATTGCGTTTTCAGAGACATCATCGTCGTAAGAAAACAACCGGTCGGAAAGCTTCTGCTTTGAAAACACCTGCCCTGGAGAATTGATCAACAGCTCAAGAAGGCGCAACTCGCGGTTACGTAATGTCAGCGATTGACCGTGCACAGCCATATGTCCTGCCAGCGGGTCAAAAACAACACCACCTGTCACGATTACGGTTTGAGATTTACCGGCATTGCGACGTAGAACCGCCCTACATCGGGCCTCTAGTTCGGCATGGTCGAATGGTTTTGTGACGTAGTCATCCGCACCCAAATCAAGTGAGTCGATTCGATCTAAGACTTGGCTACGTGCAGTCAAAATGATCACTGGAGTGTCTAAATGGCTTGCTCGGTGCTCTTTTAGAAACGAGCGTCCGTCACCATCTGGCAGCATAATATCAAGAAGGATCAAATCATATTCACCGGTCTCTACAAAGGCAGTTGCGTCTTCCAATTTGGCCGCATGATCAATGACATGTCCGTCCAAGCGCATGCGCGAGGAGATCGCATCTGCAAGCTCCTGATTGTCTTCGATGAGTAGGTATTTCATGATCTAAGTTTGCCATAATTGATAGGTGTCAGGTCTGTGTCAGGTTGTCGTGCTGTAATCTTGTAACTGAGCCGCAGTGCGGACAGTTGTCAAATGGGAGAATAACATGACAATTATTAAACTGGGCCGCAGAGCCCTGATAGCAGCAGCCTTCGCCACCATGAGTTTTGGTTCTAGTGCTTTTGCGGACGGACCCAAAGTTCTGGATAGCATTCACTTTCTGATCCCCGGCGGCGCTGGTGGTGGCTGGGACGGTACGGCTCGTGGCACGGGTGAGGCGTTAACGAAAGCAGGTCTCGTGGGTACAGCATCCTATGAAAACATGTCTGGCGGTGGTGGCGGTAAAGCCATCGGATTCTTGATCGAGAACGCTGACAGCAACCATGGCACCTTGATGGTCAACTCTACCCCCATCGTAATCCGCTCGCTGACAGGTGTATTTCCGCAAAGTTTCCGAGACCTGACGCTGGTCGCAGGCACTATCGGCGACTATGCCGCTATCGTTGTGGGCAAGGACAGCCCCGTCAACAATATGAGCGAATTGATCGCAGCTTATGATGCTGACAAAGCTGGCACCGCAATTGGCGGCGGATCCGTGCCCGGCGGCATGGATCACCTCGTCGCAGCCATGGTGATGGAAGCTGCCGGTAAAGATGCGCTGGAAGTGAAGTACATTCCTTATGATGCAGGCGGCAAGGCCATGGCAGCGCTGCTGTCTGGCGAAATTGCAGCTCTTTCAACCGGTCTTTCGGAAGCCATCGAATTGGCCAAAGCTGGCGAAGTGAAAATCGTTGGCGTGACTGCTGATGAACGCGTTGCAGCAGCACCTGATGCTATGACTATGAAAGAACAAGGTATCGACACAACCTTCGTGAACTGGCGCGGTTTCTTCGGCGCTCCTGGTCTGCCTGCGGAAAAAACCGCGATGTACCAGGATGCGATTGCCAAAATGTACGCCACTCCAGAGTGGGAAGCAGTGCGGGCTCGCAACGGTTGGGTTAACATCCACAACCCTGGCGATGAGTTCAAAACCTTCCTTGAAGGTCAAGAGAAAGTCATCGGTGATCTGATGAAGAAGCTGGGCTTCCTCTAAGAAATATTAGACTGGCACAGCGGTTCGCCGTTCTGCCAGTTTCACTTTTAGGAGTAGACTATGGCGCTTGATCGTTGGATTGCACTGATACTTTTGGGGCTTTGCCTCGCCTACGGTTACACAGCCTGGTTTGCCATGGATGCAGGCCTCGCGCCTTTCATGAAACGTGCTCCGATTTGGCCGAGCACCTTCCCGAAAGTCTTGTCCATCTTGGGCACAATCGCCTGCCTGATAATACTGATGGGCATTGAGAAATCTGACGTCAAAGAGGCCGAAATCGACTACCGTCGTTTGCACGAATACAAGCTTGGCCAAGCAGTGCTGCTCCTCCTTCTTATGGTTGCCTATGCGATTTGCCTGCGCCCTGTAGGTTTCATCATCTCCACAATCTCATTTCTGTTCCTCGGGGCGTTCATTCTCGGAGAACGCAAGTGGCTGCTGATGTTTTCTGTTGCGGTCGTTACAACACTGATTGTTTGGTATCTTGTGCAGCAGGTGTTGGGCATTTACATGCGCCCTCTGCCCGGCATTTTGGGAGACTGATATGTTAGAAGGTCTTCTCATTGGTCTTCAGACCGCCTTGTCATTCCAAAACCTTGCAATGGTCATTGCGGGTTGCCTGATTGGCACCTTCATCGGCATGCTGCCCGGGCTTGGGCCGATGTCAATCATCGCGATTATGATCCCTATAGCAATTTCAATGGGCGATGCGTCTGCTGCGCTCATTCTGCTAGCGGGTGTCTACTATGGGGCCATCTTTGGCGGCTCCACCTCCTCAATTCTACTCAACGCCCCTGGCGTAGCGGGGACCGTCGCGTCCAGTTTCGACGGCTACCCAATGGCCAGACAGGGCAAGGCAGGTAAGGCGCTGACCATCGCCGCCGTTTCTAGCTTCGCTGGCGGCACAATTGGTGCGATCCTGTTAATGGTGTTCGCGCCAATGCTGTCGTCGGTCGCACTGCTGTTCCACTCGGCGGAATACTTTGCGTTAATGGTCGTAGGCCTTTCAGCTATCGCCGCCTTTGCTGGCACCGGTCAGGTCGCCAAAGCGATGATTATGACGGTATTCGGCCTGATCATGGCGACGGTAGGCGAAGGCGCGCTGTTCAACCTTCCACGCTTTACTGGCGGCGTCATGGACCTGCAATCGGGCTTTGGCTTTATTACGCTGGCGATGGCGATGTTTGCTTTACCTGAGGCTATATTTTTGGTGTTGAAACCCAAAACAAAGGGTAGCGCCGAAGGCGAGATAAGGGAATTACGCATCACACCAGCCGAAGCGCATGCTATTGCTCCGGTCATCGGGCGCCAATCTATTCAAGGTTTCTTCATCGGAGTTTTGCCAGGTGCAGGCGCGACGATTGCTAGTTTCCTGGGCTATGCAGTCGAACGCAACCTCGCAACCAAAGAAGAACAGGCGGAGTTCGGCAAAGGTTCAATTAAAGGCCTCGCCGCGCCCGAAACAGCCAACAATGCCGCTTGCACGGGCTCTTTCGTGCCGTTGCTAACGCTTGGCATTCCCGGTTCTGGCACCACGGCTATCCTGCTGGGTGCGCTTATTGCGCTGAACGTCTCGCCGGGGCCGCGCCTGATGATCGACGAGCCGCAAATTTTCTGGGCCGTCATAATGTCAATGTTCATCGGCAATCTGGTTCTATTAATCTTGAATCTTCCGTTGATACCTTACATCGCAAAGGTTTTATCGATACCGCGCAACTTCCTGATACCGTTCATTTTGTTCTTTACTCTGATGGGAGCCTATATCGGTCAGAACAACGCTACCGAACTGCTAATTCTTGTGGGTTTTGGTGTTTGCGCCACAGCTTTGAAATTTGCTGATTACCCATTAGCCCCACTATTGATCGGATTCATCTTGGGTGGAATGTTGGAGAACAACTTCTCCCGTTCCATGCAGCTCTATGACGGTGTAGCGTTCATCTGGGAGCGGCCAATGACACTTGGCTTGCTGGTCATCGCAGCGATTCTGATCCTACTACCCAGCTACCGGGCACGGCGTGCTCGACACCGTGCCGACGGCGTCGCAGATGGCGACTAGGGACTACATTGATTTTCGTCAACTAGTTCTGGAGTTCACGGTTCAATCGAGTGCACACGCTCACCAGCGCTCGAGTTAAAACTGCTCTGCAATGGTGCCTTTGAAAATAGTGAGCCAAGGTCTGCAATGGGCCAAACCTTACCGACATCACTATTTGAAAATGCTCTGCTAGCGACAGACGGCAGATTGGGGAGCAGTACTTCGATCCGGCCATTTGAGGGGTGGCCAAAAGCATATCTACCAAATTCCTTCAAAGGCCTTAGCTGACACCCGCGTGTAGATTGCCGTACTTTCCGGGCTGGCATGGCCGAGGTATTCTTGGATCATTCTTTGATCGTGCCCATGCTGCGGCGGACGATTGATCATCGGCAAGGCTTTCGCGCCTAAACAGCAACCAAGAGCACCACCAATATCAAAGAAGACCGCCGCATGACAATCCAAATCATGGCCCAGAACACGGCGCGCACATATCAGCAGACCTGCCTAACCGTCCGCCGAATGGCAGACGACACTGCCGATATGTGCAAAACAAACGGCAGAACCAAAACGCTATGCCCCGATCTGCCTAAACGGAAGAAACCGAGGCGAAATCGTGCCCAAATGGCCTCCAAAACCGGCATCAGTTCGGTGGTAACTCTACCCTGTCAGACAATCCAAACCCCACAATGCCGCCCAAATCCCCATAGAACCCGCTGAACCATCTCAGCTAAACCTCATGCGATTCCGTGCTTGAGCGCTTCTCCGACGCCAGACAATCACTACCCGCGACTCAAAATTCGAGCGTGGCGTCCGAGAAACCTGCATCTCTGCCGCCGTCCGTCACCGTACAAATTTTGTCAGGTCAAGGTCGGCAGAGCGAACAAAATGACCATTTCACCGACACCACCGAATGGCGGCTTTCCAAGATGTTTACTAGAACGCCTGTTGGCACTATCGCGAGCAACCAAAATGCAAATGTGCAATCTATGAAATTGCTATTTGCCCTCGGCCTGCCGTCCATAATCTTCAGCGTCAAACCACCCGAGTGAAGCCTTTACCTTGAGGTCGTCACCCAACTCCCACTCCTCCCAGCCCCGAATGTTCAGTGGATTTCCACTTGTTGCATCGTGCCCGGTGAATGTCCAAACGAAAATCACATGTGTCCCGGCACAACGCACATCATCACAGGTAAGCGTCAAATCTGGGACATCCGCGTAAAAACCCGCTGCCATTTCCTGAACACGCGACCGACCACTCCACGGGTCACCATTGTTGATTATAATTCCCCCGTCTTCTGCGTAAAATGAGGCTACTGCCTCAGCAGATTTGGAGTTCCAAGCTGCAGTATAGTCTGCAGCCATTTTAGCTACTGCTGATGCATCAATCATTGCTTCATCTTTCCCAATAAGTATCTCACCATCATGACATGACGCTTTCTTTTGTCTAGCGCCGTTGCCGCAATCTGCTGAATGCCATCTGCGAAAACTGCCATCCGATACGTACGAGTAAGATGACAATAAGGCCTCGGTTCCGACCCTCGCCATTTTCGAAATTTGAATATCCCATCGGAAGGGACGGCCCACTGCGGACATTCGGGTACCGTCTAAATTTGATGTTGGATTTCACCGAAGCAGCCATTGAGAAATCTGGGTTCAGAAAAACATCAATGACAGAGGTGGGACAAATTGACTGTGAGACATACTTTCAGCGTCGAATTTGCGACGTGGTTGTTGATCGCTGGCGATCCGGGAAATCAATGGCCTTTTTGAGCCCCATCTAATTCACCAACAATTGAGCTGTTTCCGCTAGTTGACAGTATATTCGCTCGCATCCAAGACTAAGTTGCCTAAGTCCTCACTTCGCGAAAATCATTAAAAGCTCAGGGTTAGTTTGTCTCAAAAGAAGCGAGGCAGATTCAGATATGGACATAGCATCCTTTGGTTTTTCCAACTGGAAAGGATTGGCCTTCCTCAAAACATCTTGGTCTGAGAATAAAAAATGGAGGTGTATGGACTTGTCACGGTTTAGTTCCGTGTCCTTGAATTGGATTAATCCCATCAAGGAGAACTATTATGGCACGAGGCCACACAGACGAATTCAAGCGTGAAGCGGTGCGTATTGCGCTGACCAGCGGACTTACCCGGAAACAAGTGGCATCAGATTTGGGGGTCGGCTTTTCGACGTTATCGAAATGGATACAACAATCCCGGCCTGATGACCTTCCACCATCGGTTGATATTGATCTGGCCAAAGAGAATGAGCGGCTTCGCAGAGAGGTTCGTCTCCTCACGGAGGAGAGGGAGATATTAAAGAAGGCAACAGTGTTCTTCGCGGGTCAAAGCAAGTGAGATTTGCGTTTGTCGAAGAACACAGGAAACACGTTCCGGTGGATCGGCTTTGCCATATTCTGAATGTTACATCGCGTGGTTATCGTGCCTGGCACAACCGCCCTGTTAGTCAACGGCAGCGCGATGACATGGTGGTTCTGGCGCACATCCGTGAACAGCATCACTTGAGCCTTGGCAGTTATGGTCGCCCGAGAATGACGCAGGAGTTGAAGGAAGCCGGCCTTGCTATTGGTCACCGCCGTGTTGGCCGCCTGATGCGCGACAACGGCATTCGAGTGGTCAGAACACGCAAATACAAAGCTACGACCGATAGCAATCACCGCTTCAACATTGCGCCTAACTTGCTGGGGCGGAACTTCCAAGCGGATAAACCCAACCAGAAATGGGCAGGTGACATCAGCTACATCTGGACCCGTGAGGGCTGGCTGTATCTGGCAGTGATGATCGATCTACATTCACGCCGTGTGGTGGGTTGGGCTGTCAGCAACCGGTTGAAGAAAGACTTGGCATTGCAGGCTCTCAACCGGGCTTTGGCCCTTCGAAACCCACCGCCGGGCTGCATTCATCATACGGACCGTGGCAGTCAATACTGCTCTCATGATTATCAAAAACGAATGCGTGAACTGAAGTTTAAAGTGTCCATGAGCCGAAAAGGCAATTGCTGGGACAACGCCGTGGTCGAGACGTTCTTCAAAACACTCAAAGCCGAACTCATCTGGCGCGGCACATGGCAAACACGACAGCAAGCAACCGACGCCCTGTTCCAATACATCAACGGCTTTTACAACAGCCGCAGAAGACACTCAGCAATAGGAGGAATGTCGCCCATCAAATTTGAACGAAAAACGAGTTAAACGAGAACAGGATGCGGAATTAATACGGGACAAGTCCATATCACCCGCAAACCCAAGGCAAGATTGAACGCTGGCATCAAACCCTGAAGAACCGCATCTTGCTGGAACACTACTTCATACCAAGTGACTTAAACCGGCAGATCGAAGCTTTCATCGAACATTATAATCATCACAGATACCACGAGAGCCTGAGTAATCTCACGCCTGCGGACGTCTACTTCGGGCGCAAAAATGAGATATTGAAGCGAAGAGAAAGGATCAAACAAAAAACCATCGAAACGCGGCGCTTGCAACACCGCAAACAAGCCGCATAATACAAACAACAGATGAGCTAGAGTCTCTCTTAAATCAGACCACCATCTGTCTCAAATACCCTGACTACGAACACGAACACCAGACGGTGACACGAAGACACCTGCCTTGCGCAGTTCATTCGATGTGCGCGTTTGACCGTAGGGGGGAAACTCAATGGCGTAATTGATGACCGCCTGTTCAGTGGCTTCGTCCACCCGATTTGCCATGTTGGGCTTGCGGCGTGTGCGCTCCAGAAGGGCTTCCACGCCGCCCTCATCGACGGCACTTTTGTAGCGATAAAATGTATCGCGTGAATAGCCCATAACTTGGCAGGCTTTCGATACATTCCCCAACTCCTCAGCCAGGTTCAACAATCCAGTTTTGTGTTTGATGATCTTGTCATTAGTATTCAACATTGTGGTTCTCTTTCGTTTTGTGGTTGGTGAGCACCACCATCAAAACGGATAACAACATTCTCTTGCAAGAGATGCGCTGCTGCCAATTCACTCCGGTGAAAAGGCGGCAGTGTCAGATTAAGTCGAGACTTTTACAATTTATGACATGACGGATGCAGCTGCACCCCCCATCAGACTCAGCAGTTTTAGTGATGTTCTTCTTGTGACTTTGCTCATTTTGATTCTCCATGGATGATGAATTTAGAAGTCTTCCTCAAATTTGAATTTATCCCTACACGTATTCTGGCTCGTGCAGGCGTCTTCAGAGACGCCATTACAGGGGATTCATGTTGGTATTGATTTTCCTTGTTAATGTCACTGCTAAATCCCCGCTGGGCGTTCGCTTTAACCAGCTCCTCATGAATCAACAGTGTCATTGCTCCACGCCTAGAATGACGTGATCTTCTACAACGGGTGAGCAACCCGACCATCTTGAAACGTTCATTGGGAGCTGTTTCTTCAATAGATATATCCCCGGGAAACGCGCTGACGGCCGAACTCAAAACTGTTTCGATTTCTTTGCGTGCGAAATTCATGAATATCTTACAAAACACAGGATATGTAAGAATTTAAGAGCCACGCCCACAAAAGAGTCAATGGATTTTCGCGTATCCATCATGATTAAGCCGCGCCTTTAATCGAACGCCCCAATTGAGCCGGGCATCATAGCTAATAAAAAAACGAAGTCGTTATTGTAACTGTAGAAGCGCCCGCAACAGCTTGATCTGTTGTTGCCCAATGAAAAATACAACGCTGTAAATCAGCAATTTGGAATCTACGCAATTTTGTACCAGTTCAGAAACGTTGAAGACGGGGTCGTCTTCTAATGGCCTATCAGTTCGGATGCTTTGTCAACGATGTTAGACGCCAATATGGTCGTCCGTACGGGTTTATGCGATGAAATGACGGGGAATACCACGCCGACCATTGCGAGCTTTTGATAAGCTGAATTCGACTTCAATTCGAAAAAATATATCGTCGGTCAGCCTCCGCACAACACGGACTTAATCCAGAAGCTGCGCGTCTGTGAAGTTGGCCTTCAAAGTTGTGTATTGATATCCGCAGTACAAATTGGACCCAACCATAGAAATAAAACTATTTGGGTTTGAATCTAGCATGTGCGCAAATGCACGTACGTTCGGGATATGTATTGATACCTTGATTACATCAACACAAAGTTTTTATAAGAGTTGATTTTTTGCCCTGGGGCGTTCTACCGATCAAACGTCTCAGGGCTTTTTGAGTGAGTTATTTTTTTGCTCACCAACGAAAGTAATAATAGCAAGAAATGGAGGTCTGCCTTTCATTCCCAACCCGGAATGAACGCCGATGAGAAATCACAACTGGGGCACATGCAACCACTGAGAAAAATTAGCCAAACCGAGGAGAATATTATGGCCAATCTCAATCATGCACTATCCCGTTATGACTATCTGTTAAAGCAATGTCTTGATAATCGAGCGTTGAACGACCCTAAACCGCTTCCGCAGGTCTTTGGCTATTTGCTGGGGGAAAATCCGGTTACCGGAAATCTGAGCAAAAAGCATATCGTGGATACGTTTGACGAACTTGTTGAAAGTATGCGCGAAGATGAAATTGAAAACGGTCCGGCGGACGCCGGGATGACTTTTTTTGGTCAGTTTGTTGACCATGATATTACACTGGATGCCCGCAGTGCGATAGGAACACGCACTGACCCGCGGACTATTCGCAATATCAGAACACCAAACCTCGATCTGGATTGCGTTTATGGTGATGGGCCGGATGCTTCTCCCCATCTCTATTCCGGCGACCATGAAGGATTCATGCTTTTAGGCCGTAAGGACAGCCACCACGGGTGGGATGATAATCCTTATGATCTTGCCCGAAACTGCAAAGGCAGGGCACTCATTGGTGACCCCAGAAACGATGAGAATATCATTGTTAGTCAGGTTCAGGGCGCATTCATCGCTCTGCATAACATCCTGATGTCTCACGTGATGGAAAAGGATGATACCGGCAGTGATATTCACCATTGCGCGGCAATGGGCGTTCGCTCAGAGGTGTGGGATAAGGCGATGCCCCCGTCACTAATGAGCTTTGAACAGGTACGGCGCTTCATCCGCCTACATTATCAATATGTGGTTCTGCATGATTTCCTTCCATCGTTTGTCGACCCGAAGGTGATAAAAAGTGTGCTTGAACATGACCCTTTCCACAATAAAGGGCCGATTATGCCAGCTGAATTTTCAGTGGCGGCCTACCGGTTTGGCCATGCGACCGTTCAGCCGAAATATTGTTTGCGTAAAGGGGAAGACCCTATCCATCTCTTTCAGATGCATAAAGGATTTGGCCCACGCGGTAGCCAACATGATATCGAGTTTGCCCAGTTTTTCGATGTGGCCGGTTCAAGGGCGCAAAAGGCGCTGCCGGTTGGAACGAAAATGGCTGATACACTTTTTCAATTGCCCGATAATGTCGTGAAAGGAAAACTCGACTGGGATGGGTTCGAAATTAGTGAAACTCGGGCGAAGAAGCTGGCGCTCCGCAATTTGCTGAGGGACCGTACATCTATACATTTGCCATCAGGACAGCAGATGGCACGAACGATGCACGGCATCACAGAATTAGCACCACCGAAGATCCTGAAAGACAACCACATCGATAAAACCCCTTTATGGTTTTATTGTCTGCAGGAGGCCGAAGAGCGTGGCAATGGACGACTCACCGGGGTTGGTGGTTCAATTGTTGCTTCCGTGATCATCCGCCTCTTGAAACTTGATCCGGAAAGTGTGTTGAATGTTCCAGGGTTTGAGCCGTGGCACGGTTTTGGCGATAAATGCACCTTGGCCAACATGATGGCGTTTGTTGAATCACACCGAGATTCAGTTACCAATAAAGAAGATCTTTACTGTGGCTAGCGCGGTGACTGAAGTATGAGTGTGCTACCTCGCCCAATATAAATTTTGGCGAGGTATTTTAGTTTGTGAATTGGGTCCTTGATTGGCCAGTGGTGTTGTCATACCAGGCAGCTACATGACTTTGATGCACACTTCACCTGCGGATAATCCAGATTACATTCACGGCACTATCAGTTATGGCGCTACACGGTTGATGATCTTCAACCCTAGAGCTTACAATCGTGCATACTACGCCATACGCTCAGATAGCGGGCTTTCGTCCATCTGTGCGGCTAAATGATGGTTCATGCGCTCGGCCAGTTTAGCTCGTGTTTTGAAGTGATCGGCGCTGTCCCATAGATTATGTGTCTCATGGGGATCGTTTTGAAGATCGTAGAGTTCGCCCCAATCCTGATCAAGATAAATTGTATACCGCCATTGCTGTGTTACAAGCGCACGCACTCTGGCAGGTTTTTCAAACCCCAATCTTCTGCCACCATCATTGTATTCGATCAACAATTCATCCCGTGCGCCTTGGCCTCCGTCGATGATGTTCTTGAAGCTTTTACCCTGATTGCCATTGAAAGGTTCAATTCCTGCTCTTTCCAAAATAGTTGGTGCAAGATCGACTGTTGAGGTGAGCGCGTTTGACGAATCAGCTTTTCGACTGGCGGGGTCTGACCAGATAAATGGTACACGGGTGACGCTCCTGAAGGGCAGGGCACCCTTAAGCAGCATGTTAAAATCACCCAGATAATCCCCGTGATCTGAATTGTAGCAAATTACGGTATTTTCCAGCTGGCCGCTTTCTTCAAGGGCTCGCATTATATCTCCGACGGCGTCGTCGACAAAAGCCATCATGCCAGCAGTCAAAGCCATCGCTTCTTTGACCTGCTGGTCATCCACCATCATTGCCGTTTGCGGCGTTGTCTGTCTACCGCTGTTTTTCCAGCCGTCGTGAAGCCAGCGCATGGGAACCGTGGGGTTGTTATGAGCTGAAAACGGGAGAGAGACTTCAAAATCGTCCGGTGAATACATATCCCAATATTTCCCAGGAGGGTTGAATGGATGGTGCGGGTCGGGAAACGAGACAAACGTGAAAAACGGATCGTCCTCATCGGAACGGGAAGCGAGGTAATCGACAGCACGGTCGCGAACAAATGCGGTTGGATAAAGGTCTTCCGGTATCGGTGTCCGGTAAGCCTGCGGGCAGGAATAATTGTGTGGTAACTCGTTGGCATCATCGTGCAATGCCTGCCAGTCCGGTGCTTTTTCGCGTAGCCATTGGTGATAATGTCCACCACACCGGTCGCCGTGGCTGGTTACCATATCTACATGTTGGTAGCCGTAGTAGGGCGTTTGGAATTCATACTTGCCATCACTTCTATAGCGACCTGGCTCTTCCTGCGCGTAATCGCCGTCATCCTTTTTCCAGGCCTCCGACTGCTCGCTCGAATCTTCGAGATCTCGCCCCATCGGTGGCAAATTGGTAAACGGTTGAAGATGACTCTTGCCGATTGCAGCGGTGTGGTAGCCATCATTTCCAAGTAGATCGACAAATGTATTGGCGGACAATGGTAACCGGCAGCCGTTATACCTCAACCCGTGAAGGGATGGATAACGTCCAGTCAGGAGCGATGCGCGGTTCGGCATGCAGACGGGTGATGCTACATGAAAATTATCAAACCGGGTTCCGCGCGCGGCAATAGCGTCGATATTGGGTGTTTTTAAAACAGGGTGACCGTAGCAACCCAGCCAGTCCGCGCGTTGTTGGTCTGTAATTAGAAATAAAAAATTCGGGCGTTTAGGCAAGTTGGTTTCCCTCACTCCAAAGCTGTTTTTCGGGGCGCCGGTTTGTCACCCGTTCTGTTGGACATATGATGCCAGGCGAGCATGGCCAATGCGATGACAAATGCGCTGATGTTGATTGTTTCCGGCCGAAACAGGATCGCGACTGCTAATGCCAGGCGAATGATGACCCATACGGTCGAAAGTGCGGTGGCATCATAACGCGCTAACGCGCTGGCAACGAGATAAAGTGTCAAAACAAGTCTGATCAACAACCATGCAAGCGGGCCTATCTCCACACCATTTTCGTAACCGGGAAGTGGTGCAAGTGATGGGCTGGACGGATCAATAAGAGCCTGATCAATGAGTAAAAGTTCAGGATAAAATGCGAATATGAATGGGATGGCGAACATCACGATACCAGAGCGCACCGCGCTGAAACCCGTCGCCATGGGCTCAGCCTTGGTTATAGTCGAAGCCGCGAAAGCGGCGAGTGCAACGGGCGGCGTGATTGCTGATGCAATCGCAAAGTAGAAGATGAACATATTAGCGGTAAATGTTGCAATGCCGAGGCCGATCAATAGGGGGCCCATTAACAGGGCTACGTTAATGTATGCTGGCACGGCAGGCATTCCCATACCCAGCAATACTGCAAGCAACATGGTGATAGTCAAAGCAATTAACTGGAAGAACGCCGATCCACCTCCGCCGAGGTCTAAAGAGAGCAAGAAACGCAAGACGTCGATTGCGACAAATTTCGACAGGCCAGTAAAGTTCAGGCAGATGTCGATTACAGTAACCGCAAGCAGCATTAGATAGAGTGTTGATATGGTGATGCCCGCTTCAGCTAAAGCATCGAGAAGTTTACGAGGTCTGGAACGGAAATCTTCGTCAAGGAACAACAGAACAAGAACTAAAGCGGCAGCCCACCATCCGGTAGCGCCCGGGTCTCCGGCTGCATTTTGGTATATCTGTAAAACCCACGGCAGAGAATTTACCGTACAGCGGTCCCCTTGCTGTACCGTATCTGCCCCTAAAAGCCACCCCATAAATCCGCACCCGACGGCGTCCTTTGGAGTGAGCAATAATACCAGGATCAATAATATGGGCAGGAATATCTGAAGCAGATGAATTATATCCTTGCGACTGATTAGCATATCATCGGTCAGTTCGCCGAAAGCCTCTATGCCCTGTTTGCGAGATTGGAAACTTGCGGTGAGGAACAAACACAGGAAATAGGCAATTGCGGGCAGAGTGGCCGCGATGATGACATCTCCGTAGGGAACACCGGTCATGGCTGCCAAAATGAACGCTGCGACGCCCATTACAGGCGGCATGATCGACCCACCAGATGATGCAGCCGCCTCCATTCCCCCGGCGAAAATACGCGAGAAACCCCGTTTGACCATCATTGGGATGGTCAATACACCGGTGGACAATACGTTGACGACGGGTCCGCCCGTAATCGTGCCGAACATCGCGGAGCTAATTATCGCCGCGTGGGCCGGACCTCCGCGTAAATTACGGGTCCAGCGAAAAGCGAGCTTGATAAGCGATTGCCCACCCGCCGATTTGCCAAATAGTGCACCCAGAATGATGTAGGGGAAGACGATGTTCATGATTACATTCATGAAGCGTCCCAGCATTCCAGACGCGTTGTTCACGAGCGCATCATGAACGTTAGGTCTACCGTCAAGAAAAGTCCGCGGTTCTCCGCCCAACTTGGTCATAAGATATTTGTTGATGTCTTCGGGCCCGTGGAAATACCAAACCAGAACCGTTCCGATGGTGTAGGCCGCAATTGCAATGGCAACCAGCACTAAAGGCAAGCCCCAGACCTTAATGTTGTATCCCAAAAACACCAAAATCGCAGCGGCCATAATCAGGACTAGCCATATGCCGGTTGTTGCGACGCACTTTGGATCTTCCACTGTATCTGGAACAGGAAGGCCCATTGTTTCTGCAAACTCGATCTCCGCTTGCATAGTTTGCGCAATGATGCGGGCTCTTTCACCCGTGAAACTGTCGATCAGACAGACGCTGTCGATCTCAACCAAATAAGTGATGGAAATAGCAGCAGCGGCAATAATCAGCGCCGCGTCCATGAACATTCCAAGCCGTGCACGTGAAGTGTCCCGCCAGTCTCGCCACATGGAGTGTTTCAAAGCGACCAGCATCATCATGATGAAGAAGGTGATTGGATAAAACCATTCAGTCGCAAATGCGCGCGTCTTGAGGTTATCTATCCCGGTTATGCCTCGCCACAGGTTATCCCACCCCGGAATTACGGGTGTGCTGTTGATAATTCCTATCGCGATAAATATTAGCGCAAGTACGTAGACAGCTCGATTTGGAAACACTGAGGCGCGCGCCTCGCGGTCTGATGTTTCAGACATAACTTACCTGCGGAGGTGAAATTAAAAGGTTGGACGCCGCGATTTAGTGCGGCGCCCAAATATCAGATATTGATTTAGCCTTATTGCGCGATTGCGCAGTCGTCGATTTTATATCCGGCTTCTGTCCAGGCACGCACGGCGCCAGGGTGATATTTTACAGGGTTTCGACCACACATGCCTTGCATTGGGAGGTCATAACCAACTGTATTTCCGTACGGAGCTTTCGCTTTCAAGTCGTCCAGCGTAGCAACGTAAGCCGCGGTCAGCTTGTATGCTAAATCTTCGTCCATGTTCTTGTGAACAACATTACCACCGATAGTCGCAAAAGCTCGAAACGTGTCATCCTCGGAAACGAAGGTCCAATCATCGCCCATCGTATTTTTTAGGTCGGCGACTTTTGCTGTAAATGGAGCACTGCCTGGAGCCTTCATGTATTTTTGCATCGCGTCGCCTTCGTATGCAGCTTTAGGCATTGACCAGCCGGTCATTTTACCCGCTGCGGTAGAGGACGTCAGCCTGCTACTGGGAAACAATTCAGGTAGAACGATTGCATCCGGCTCGCCACTGGTGATCAGCGTTGTGCCCTGACCCCAGTTAATTTGCATGCCTTCGTAATCTTCACCGTCCTTGAGGCCGGCCACTATCTGAACCATGCTGCGCGCGTTTGTCAGTGCGCCACCACGTGGCGGACCGTTATAAATTTTGCGGCCCTTCAGATCATCCCAACCGTTGATACCTTTAGCGTCGTAGGCGAATAGGAAAAATACGCCCAACGTAAAAGGGTTAATTGCTCTAAGATTTTCGGCCAGTTCGGCGCCTTTTTCTTTACCAAGAGACCCGTAGGGGCCCACACCGCGGCTCATCAGGAACGGCAGAATGTAGGGGGTGCCCGCGATATCGGTTTTACCCTCGGCTACGTTTTGAATTGAGTTGGTCAGGGTTTGACCGTCAGCAAGTTGAATGCTCGCCACGCCCTTTGTACCAGCTATTTCAGTTAAGTGAGCAAGTGAAAGGTGAGTAGCACCACCGGGTGACGCCGTCTCCGCCGTCAAGTTTGCCTGACCCAGTGCGGACGCGCTCATAAGACTTGCGGCAACAAAGCTGCCTGCGAATAGTTTTTTCAACATAAATTCCTCCCATATTTGAGGCACCATTGTGGGTACAACAACGGGTTTGTGTCAATAAATTTGTTGCATAGTCAACGAAAACACTTTGTGATGGTTGGAAGCGAATATAGCAAAGTTGATGAGATAATTGTGGCCCTGATTCCCCAAGAGGATATCGATCAAATCCTGAACATCAGGATTTTGCGGCTTGCATCTAAATTATCATTGATTTTTCAGCGGGAAACACTGCGCCCAGCTGGGGTAAAAGCCCAACAGTGGAGAATATTGGTAAGCCTTGCGCAGTTTGGTGAACTACACCTGCGATCATTGGCGCGCCATTCATCGCAGGATCCCGCCCACACAAGCCGGGTTGTAAAATCCATGATCTCAGAAGGCTGGATTGCAAGTCGGCCAGACCAGGATGATCAAAGGCGTATTCAATATTCA
This sequence comes from uncultured Rhizobiaceae bacterium, assembly GCA_951813045.1. Taxonomy (GTDB): domain Bacteria; phylum Pseudomonadota; class Alphaproteobacteria; order Rhizobiales; family Rhizobiaceae; genus Pseudahrensia. Next base: position 2,120,990 of record CATOTF010000002.1, on the reverse strand, counting down.
TTGACTGACGCGGGTACGAAAATCATCAAAGCTTATTGGCCACGCGCCCAACAATTTGCGGCTGATATTGCGGAGTTGTTTGATGATGATGAGTTCATCAAAATCAGGGATATGCTCGACCGGGCCAACGCCTTGTGCGATGAGCGCATAAAGAAACCCGGTAAGAGCTGAAGCTGTTTGTGACGGTGCCGAAGTTAATCGTGCACTTTTTCACTCACTTTGACTCTGAACCGTCGAAACTCTCACCTAATGCAAATGGTGCATGGAGCTTTAATCGTGCAGCGTTTGTGGAAATGATCGCCAGCACGACAATTGTCACAATGTAGGGCATGCTCGACAGTAATTGAGATGGGATGGAAGCTCCCAGAGACTGTGCGATCAATTCTCCAAGGGACACCATTCCAAACAGGTAGGCACCCAAAATAATTCGCCCTGTTTTCCATGTACCAAACACCACGAGTGCAACTGCAATCCAGCCACGTCCGGCAATCATGCCATCGGCCCATAATGGGGTGTAGATAGTAGAAGCATATGCCCCTGCGAATCCCGCGAGTAGACCGCCAAATGCAACTGCACCATATCGGATGAGGTGCACGGAATAACCCAATGCCTGCGCCGCATTGGGATTTTCTCCAACGGAGCGGATTGCAAGACCAAGACGCGTATGTTTGAGGCAATACCCAATTGCCACTGCGATTGCGAGAGTAAGATACACAACGATGTTATGTTGAAAAAATGCGGGGCCCAACAACGGAATGTCGCTCAATATGGGAATATAGATCCCACCAGCAGCCTCGACAGTCAGGCTTTCGTGTTGGCGGCCAATAAGCGCAGAAAGGCCAAGTCCGAGTATTCCAACCGCTAGACCGGTTGCGACCTGATTGGCCAAAAACGTAATGGCAACGCCAGCGTATATCAGCGAGACTAATACTCCGGATATGCCAGCAACTGTAAATCCCACAATATGACTGCCAGTTTCATATGTTACAACGAATCCGACGGCCGCTGATACCGCCATCATACCTTCTACACCCAGATTTAGCATGCCGGACTTCTCCGCCACCAATTCGCCAAGGGCAGCAAGCAGAAATACGGTGGCTGCGCTCATCGTGCCTGCGAGAAAGAACTCGATAGTGGTCATGAGGTTGCTCCAACCGGTAGCGACTTACCTGGTCTGAGTATTCGAAGGCGATAATTCACGAATGTGTACGTTGCGAGGTAGAACACCAGCAACAGGCCTTGAAATACGTGCACCGCGCTGATCGGTACTCCCGCGGAAACAAGCGCGACGTCCCCTCCGATCTGGATTACAGCCAAAAAGAATGCGGCAAAAATGATGCCAATTGGATGTAACGCACCCAGATAGGCAACGATAATGGCTGAATATCCATATCCTGATGTAATAGAGCGTTGCAGTTGCGCAATCGGCCCAGCGACTTCACTCATACCAGCAAGCCCTGCAGCGAATCCAGCAATAAGCAAGCTACGCCATACGGCCCCTTTAGCGCTAAACCCGGCGTAGATAGCAGCATTTGGAGCAAGACCACCGACCTGAAGTTTGAATCCACCGAATCTTTTTTCCATAAATACCCAGGCGCCTATGGTGAAAAGAATAGGTATTAGAACTGAAGTATTCAGTCTCGTTGCCTGAAATAGCGGGCTGAACAGCGCCTCATCCTGAAACAACACGGTTTGAGGAAAATTGAAGCCTTGAGGGTCTTTCCACGGACCCAACAACAGATAGTACAATACCTGCAGTGCAATCGACGTTAGCATTAATGTGACCAGGATTTCGTTTGCGTTAAAGCGAGTGCGCAAAAATGCGGCTATTGCTGCCCATCCCATGCCACCGGCTGCACCAAGTACCAACATAGCGGGAAGCAGGAAGATCGAAGTGCTATCTACGAAATATACAGGAACAGCGCTGGCGGCAATCGCCCCCATAATCATCTGACCCTCGGCACCGATATTCCAAACTTTGGCACGGAATCCGATTGCGAGCGCCTGCGCAATCAGGAGCAGCGGGCCGAATTTAAGAAAAATCTCCGTTATCGAATAAAAGGATTCAAAAGGTGCGATAAAGAACGAATACATTGTCAACGGCACAGATTTTCCAAGAATAAGCAGCAGGGCGCTGCTGATCAAAATGGATAATGCAATGGTAATGACGGGGACGCTTATCAGAATTTTTCGGGAGTATTCGACCCGGCGTTCAAACTTGATGTGCATAGGTGCTTTCTTTCACGCCAGGAGAAAGGTTGTCAGAAGAATTGGCGGTACCAATCATGTACTCGCCGATATCGTCGGGGGTCACCTTGGAAGAAATGAGAGGCGGTGACAGGGTTCCATCCCGTATGACATGGAGCCGATCACAGATTTCAAACAATTCTTCCAATTCCTCTGATATGACCAAAATTGCCACGCCTTCGTCTCTTAAGTCTAGCAATCGCTGGCGTATTGCGACGGCGGCTCCAACATCTACTCCCCAAGTTGGCTGTGAAACAAATAGCAGTTTTGGCTTCAACATAAGTTCGCGGCCTACGATGAACTTTTGTAGATTTCCGCCGGACAGGGAATTTGCATTCGCATCAATTCCAGAGCATCGAACGTCAAAATCTTCTATGCATTGTGAAGCATATTCCGCGAGCTTATCCTTGCGAATAAATCCGTTGTTCAGGAGGCCTTTTTCATAGGCGGTTAGCAATGTGTTTTGAGATAAAGTCATGGGTGGTATAGCGCCACGTCCCAATCTTTCCTCCGGGACAAACGAAAATCCGAGATTTCGGCGGTCGGTAACACTTAACGCAGCGGCTGGCCTATCCAGCATCTTTATTGTCGCGTCCGAAAGACGATGGCTTAGGTCTTCACCAGAAATGATGCGGGCAAGTTCCTGTTGCCCATTGCCAGACACACCAGCGATACCCACGATCTCGCCTCCGTAAACCGACAAATTGATATCAGAAAGATGGGTTCCGAACGGATCCGGGTTTTTCGCATTGAGATGCGTAATTTCCAAAATCGGTGTATCTGTATCCCGTTTATGAGCCCGTGCCTCAATTTGTGGGATGTTGCGACCGATCATCAAAGTAGCTAATTCTCGTGCCGTTTTTTCATTAGGATTGACAATGCCTGTAACTTTTCCGCCGCGCAAAATTGTAGCGGTGTCGCACAACTCACGAATTTCTTCGAGCTTGTGTGAAATATACAGAATAGAAACGCCATTTGACTGAAGTTTTCTCAAGGCATCGAAAAGTGAGCGTACATGCTGTGGCGGCAATACGGATGTTGGCTCATCAAGGATCAGCAGCTTGAGATCCTGTAGCAGGCAACGAATAATTTCGACGCGCTGGCGTTCACCGACGGACAACGAATGAACTGAGGCTTCGGGGTCAACTTCCAGATGGAAAGTTGCGCCCAATTCACGCACACGTTTAGCCAGTTCCTTGCGGGTGCCGGAGATTGTCAGGGAGATGTTTTCAACAACGCTAAGGGTTTCGAACAGGGAGAAATGCTGGAATACCATGCCAATTCCCAGTTGCCTTGCCGTGGCTGTGTTCCGTAGTTCGACTCGTTCACCGTCCCAGATAAATTCGCCTCCATCAGCATCAATCACGCCGTATATGAGTTTCATTAATGTCGATTTACCCGCTCCGTTTTCACCCAAAACAGCGTGTATTGAACCCGGCATTACGTCGAGATCAATTTGATCATTGGCGATCAGGGCAGGGTATCGTTTTGACACTTTCCGGAGAGAAAGCAGCGGCGTTGTTGATGAATCTGACATGGAATTACAATGAGAACACTGTGTGGCCGCGAAACATTCTCAACCGGCCACACAGTTCATGTTGCTTATTTGGGCAGTGGTGAGTTCACACCTTGAACATGCCAATTCATGCCGAGTATGGCACCATCTTCAAGTCGTTGGCCGGCGGGAATGACTTCCTTACCTTCCTGATTGACGATGGGACCGTCATAGACGTGTTTTTCGCCAGACGCGATTGCAGCCTCAGTAGCCTTGATCTTGGCCATCATGTCTGGACTGATGTCTGAGCTCCAGTCTTCCACAACGACGGTATTTTCCTTCATACCCAACCACTGGTTTTTGCCATCAAACTTACCGGCCATATGTGCTTCAACAGAAGCCATGAAGAATGGTGCCCAATCTGTTTTTACAACACCAAGGTATTTCTTGGGAGCATATTCCTTCATGGAGCTATTGAGATTATAAACATAAACTCCGGCTTTTTCGGCCACTGCTACAACAGAAGGTGTGTCCTGAGCATTTGAGAACAATACATCTGAGCCACCTGCGATAAGTGCTTTAGCGGAATCTTGTGCTTTTGCGGGGTCAAACCAGGAGTTGATCCACACAACATCTACAGTGATTTCAGGATCAATACTCCGTGCGCCAAGGGTAAATCCATTGATTGTCGAAATAAGCTCCGGAATAGCGAACGCGGACACAACTCCGAGCTTCTTAGTTTTCGTCAATTCAGCCGCTGCCATACCCATAAGATAGGCGCCTTCAAAATACTTCGCAGTAAACGGTGAGAAGTTCTTGGCAACTTTATAGCCGGATGCGTGGACAAAAGAGAGATTTGGATTTCGCTTTGCCAGCTTCAGGCCGCCGTTCATGTAGCCAAACGATCCAAGCACAAGAAACTTATTTCCGTCGCCAACCATCTTATTCATGATCCGCTCAGCGTCTGGGCCTTCTTGGATATTTTCGACTAAATTGATTTTGACGTTGTCTCCGTGCTTCGCCTTAACCTTGTCCAAACCATCGGCGAGTGCTTTTGACCAACCCACATCTGCAAGAGGTGATGGTGTTAAAAGACCGATTTCAAGCGGTTCTGCATTCGCGGTTGAATGTGCAAATGCTCCTACAACCGTCAACGCAAGTGACAATTTTGTTAGCTTTTTTACAAGTGATTTCATTGATAGATATTCCTCCCGTTATGAAACTTCAGCCTACATTATAAACAACCCGATTGACGTGAGATTGTGCTTGCGCCACCAGTTCTTGTTCATCTATCCCCGGGAATTCCCCGTCCCTCCAGACAACCTGTCCGTTAATCATGGTCAGGTCAACGTTTCCAGCGATGCCTACTTTAGCAATCAGGCTTTCTGGATCATGTAAGGTCCCGACAAATTCGATTTTTCTGGTGTCAATCATAAACAGGTCAGCGGCAAGGCCTTGTTTCAACTGGCCCAGATCAGGGCGTCTTAAAATATCGGCTCCGCCTCGTGTTGCATATTGTAAGAAACGTTTGGGATCGGGAACTGGGTGGTTTCTGGACGATGCAACAAGGGATTGCAGCATGTAGGCGCTGTGAATGCATTGCATGAGATTTGAATTGTCATTGGAAGCTGCTCCATCCGCTCCAAGACTGAGCCTCACCCCTTGCGCTTCCATCTCGGGGATGGGGGTAACCTCCGCACCTACCAGATAAACAGGCTCTGGACAGTGGGACACGCCGGTGCGGGTTTTGGCAAGTTTGCCTATCTCGTCTGATGTCAATTCCCAACAGTGTGCGAGCCAGACATCTTCACCAACAAATCCAATATCTTCGCACCAATCGACGGTACGCGTTCCGGTACGCTGTTTTATGACTTCGCTTTCGCCTTCACCAACATGGGAATGGAGCAGGACACCTTTATCGCGCGCCAGTGCTATCGATTCAATAAATGTCTCTTTGTAGGAGTTGACCGGTTGGCAGGGCGCGATCGCGACCTGGCGCATGCTCAACGGGTTTGCGTCATGGTATGTTTCAATTAGACGGGCGCAATCATTTATGAATTCGTCGGTGCCTTCCCGCATTTCATCGGGAATGGTGCTTCCTTCCGATTTTGGTAGTGTATTCCCACCCCGGCCCGCATGAAAACGCATTCCAAGCTTCGTGGCCGCCTGAAACTGGCGATCCACGATATTTTTTCCTGCATGACGGGGAAAATTATATTGATGATCAAATGCCGTGGTACATCCGTGTTTTATGAGCTCTCCCATCGCAACCAGCGAGGAGTGGTAAAAACACTCTTCGTCTAATCGTGAGAATATGGGGTAAATGCGATCAAGCCATTCGATTACAGTCAGTTTTGTCCAATCCAAATCGGCGTTGTTACGAACAAAACACTGGAAGAAATGATGATGGGTATTGATCAATCCCGGATAAATGAAATGCCCAGTTGCGTCGATGATTTCAGTGTCGGAAGGAATGTCTTGTTCTGTGATGAGTTTGGCAACTTTTTCGATGCGATTGCCGGAAACCAACAAGTCGCAATTGCGGTGGATTGTGCCTTGATCATCGCAGGTCACAATCGCGTCGCATGCCTTAAACAACGTGTGTTTTTTCTTCTCAATCAAATTTAGTCGCCTTCATTTCGTAGTTCGTGGACTTCGTGAATTCCGGGCATTGTCACGAATCCGGATAGGCTTCTGATCGCGTAAAGCCAATTTCTAATGGCAGGATAATCATCATGTTCGAGACCGGCATCCGGTGCCAGCGCGACATATGGGAAACAGGCAATGTCTGCAATTGTTGGGCTTTCACCAACTAACCATGCGCCGCCTCTCAATCCCTGTTCTGTCAGTTGAGCTTCTATCCGGCGTAAGGCCACAATTCCATCAGCTAATGCTTTTTCTATTTTAACATCACGATTAAGCATTGTGTGTAACCGTGCTTCACCGATTGTAGATGTTAGATCAGAAGAAAAGCCTAGCCACTGCACAATGGCAGCTGTTTTAGCGGCGTCGGTGGCTGGCCACCAGGTGTTGTCGGAATCAAATTTTGACGCCATCCAAATTAGCATTGCAGATGTTTCCGTCAGCACCAAATCATCTGCGATCATGATGGGTAGTGTGCCAGCTGGGTTTAACTGCATGAGATCGTCAGATTTATGCTCTTGTCCTGGATGAAAATCGACTGCAATTGAATCGTAATTGATACCAAGCACACCCGCAAAAAGTCTGACTTTGTAGCAATTTCCAGATAAAACATAATTATAAAGCTTGAAACTCATACGGCCTCCGTGAGAGCACCATAAATTGCGCCACCGCGTTTCAACCAACGGCGGTAGGCAATTGATGTCATGTCAGCGCGGGTTGGTATCTCCATCTTCGGGTCGAGAGGTAATTTGCGCGGTAATTGATTTTCAAGAATAGAGCGGTCCTGGACAAATATCATTTGCTGAAAACTGATCATGTCGGCCATGGAGTTTTCATAATCGTAGAGCGCCATCCAAGGCCAAACGTTGCAGGTTTCCTCATCCAAGGGCTGGACGAACAGTGTTATCACGTCTTGGGAACCAGGTTTCGGGGGGCATGTTTTGTACAATATCGAAACCATGGGGGCAGCCACCCGATAGACATAATCTGTCACAATACCATCACCCGCTGATTTTGCGGCTTGGGGCTGAAAGAACTTCACTTTCGTGGCAATAACTTCGTCTATGGTCTCGTCGATTTTCACATCATAGGGCTCGACTTCCGTGTGAGGCTCGGCCCCAAGCACATCAGTGTGCACGAAGGGAAAATGCGCTATGTCGAGGAAGTTTTCCACCGCGCGTAATGGTGAGCACTTAACCCGCACCACGCCACATGGAACCAAAACCCTTCCGGCTTCATCTGCTTCAGGAATATCGAATAGAGGGCGTGGGTTCTCGCTAAATGTCGTCCACACATGATCATACCGCGTTTGAACCGGCAGATTATTGCCATCAGCAGTGACAGAAATTTCACGATCTTTATCGCCATGAAGCGTGATATTTATACCAAGTAGACTGGTGTCCAATTGTTCCCCGTCGACCGTGCTTCCGGCAATCGCAATTGGATACCAGTCTTCTTTTGCGCGCTCCAACCCTGCCATTATAAATTCCTTCGATTATCAGGGATTTTTATTTCGGCACGTCGCCGAACGAGTTCACACCATCGGGAAATTCGTATTAATCCATCAATTGACCAACTGTTGTCAGCCAATAGGTGAGCAGTCACGTTTGCTGCTGATGATTTCTGAAACAGGACTGCGAGCTTTGGTTTGTTCTGTGGATTGTCCAAAATTAATATGTTTTGGCTTTGCATATCCGAAGCCGACAGGACCTGACCGTCATCACATGTTAAAGTTGTTTCAGCCAACGCGCTTAAAACATCCTCATTTGAACAATTGAAAGAAATGCTTCTCACGGGTTGAAGCTTTTCAAACAGCGCCGGGATTTCTGGGGTTCCGTCTAACGATACCCATAACACGCCATGTTTTTCGACGACTGTGTATGCCATTGTTTGAATAGTCGTTGGCGGTTCCAACGCCGGGTGGGCTGGAATATATTTGCATTTGTTGTCACAGCCATATTGCCAACCATGATAAAGACAAGCCAATGATTCACCGCGCACAAACCCATGTGAAAGACGCATTCCTCTGTGCGGGCATCGATTTAACCAAGCTGAAACGACACCCGATGCGCTCCGCCAGACTGCGATATCCGTGTCACCGACACGCGCAGGCATGACCCTTTTGATGGGTAGATTATTTGAAAGTCCGACCGGCTCTGTGACCATCAAAAACTGAGCTCGCGATTGCCAGCTCTTCCCGATTTAAAATTTCTACTTTTTAATCTAAGCAGACCGTTTGTCGCTTGCATACATTTCAGGTGAGAAATATTTATTGAGGTTATCAAGGTCCAATTATTCCATTGCGAAGATAGCCTCATCGAACTTCAAAGGCGCTGCATGAATATGGACCATTCGATACTGTTCTCACCTGAATATCTCTCACTGTAACACTATAGGGGCCAATGCTGCAGGCTAATTCAAAAGCTTCAACGAGAATCGGGTTGCCGCATATTTCGATCTCCACAAAATTGTTGTCACGCGTGTTGATCCAACCGGTTAAATCCAGAATGTTTGCGCGGTGTCTAACCCAGTCGGTATATTCACCGCTGCGAAAGTCCCCAAGGACTGTAAGCTGAACTGTAGTTGTCTCCTGCATTTGCGCGCTGATGACTATCGCAACCCGTCAACTCCCTCGACCTCTTCCATCGTCAGGCCACCCATGCGGTTGTGTATACGCGGGCCCTTTGTCATGGCTAATGCGAACAACAGCTCATTTGCACGAGGACCATCCGGTACGCCAACTTCCATAGCATCAAAATGGCTGCGTACATAAGCTGCGTTTATGTGGCCAAGCGGTATATCGATACGGCAGCCGGTGCCGCCAACCTTCATGGTGGAAGGGACAATAGCTTTTGCTTCACCCAAGCGTTCACGCATGGAATATCCACCCGGTACATGCCAAAGGGCAGTGTGTTCCAGCTCTCCATTTTCACCGGCAATCGCCGCTTTTCCATACCCGTCTATCCTCCCAAGTCCGCCCATTGCGTCGATCAGCTTATCAGTCATCATTAAGCCAAGTGGTTTTAGATCGTCCATCGCGCTTTGAAGGTTGGCGGTATAATTACCCGCGAAAGGGTTTTTGACGATTGCGATGATTGCAGCGCGTTGGCGCGGATTGGAACTTGCAGGCCCGTTTTCATGGTGTATTTCTTCATTGAAAATCATAGTCTTGCGCAACGTATATTCAGGCATGGATAAGTTCCCGTTTTGAAATTGAATTGGTCATAGATGCTTGGATTGCTGACGCGCCCACCTGTCGGTTCAGATGTTTGAGTTGTAAAACTGCACCACCAATCAGATTACCATCCACATAGGATTGAGCGGTTTTAGCGCCGTCTTCAAGTGCAATTTCTATTTCTTCAATTGATAAATCGCCGACGTATGTTGTTACCTCCATGTCACCCAGATCACTATCAGGTGACAGTTCATCTGCTGGTGTGCGCTTTATGTTGGGATGGCCTGGGATATTTACCGCATTGGCAATCATGGTTGCTGCAGCATCCGCAGCAGCTGCATTTGTTGCAACCACGCTAACAGAATCTGCAATCCCAAGTGAATAGCTACGTCCGCTCCATCCAGATGTTGCCACTCCTCGACATAACGTGGAATTACCGAGCGATATGATTCCCTGAGGCAATGCCGGCATGGCTGCTTTGATGGTTTGACCTTCGGTTAAGTAAAACGCGACATCACCGCCATTATTGACATAGGCTTTATCTAAATCTGGAACCTGTTTGATGTGGTGAAGTATTTCATCCGCAACCGCGCCAGCTACCGCCGCCATCGGTGTTACGAAATTAGCAAAATACGGTTCTACTGCCCGTTGCATCCTTTTGGCAATTGTACCTGAAAACCTTGTGCCGTGGCACACAGAGTTCCGAAGAAGTGGAAGCTCAGTTACGAGTTCTTCCAGCACAGTTTGAAATCTGCGGGTTGCAACCGTATAGGCGTGATTACGACCGGGTCCAAACGCCTCGATAATAAGGTCAATGGGACCATGATGCAGGTGTATCCGCCGTCCGTCGGCCAAGAGTGTTGCTTGCGCGCCGTCCATCTACGAACCTTCAAGAGATTTCATATTACTACCTTCAGGTGGTGAAATTGCGCGTACGTCGTCTCCATACTCACCACCGGAGTCCAGTATATCGTCAATGGTACGGATTGCGGCGTCGTGACCTCCCAGTGTCTTATAGTCCTCTTTGGCAACGGTGAATTCCAACGGGGCAACCAGAGCAGGGGTGGGTACATAACCAAAGGAATTATCCGGCATCCGGGTAACGTCAACCATGACGGTTATTCCACCACCCGGCCACACGTAGAGTGGCGCCCCACCGCACGTCACATTTGTTTTAAGGGCTTGTACAGACCGCGTGAGTCTGACTGGATTTGAGGTGACACCTGACCGCAATGACCCACCCGCACCGCCCATAAACAGAACTGTGCACAATGCCGGTTCACAATTTTCAGCTATGAGTTCTACGGAGGGGCGGAGCCTGTCTGGCAGCTCACCCTTTTGAGGAATAAGATCGTCGTCTAGTTCGTAATACGCGTATTGCTCGCCGGTCGTCGAAACCATGAGCAAAGTAAGGCCAGGTTTTGCACCTTTTTTCGCGTTCCACGGCCCTAATATTGAAAGAGGGTCATCAACTTTTGTCCCACCCCAGCCGAGCCCCGGTTCTGAAACCTGAAAGTAGCGACCGGGGGTTGATCGACGCCCCTGGATCTTAACGCCGGTGTCGGGCCAGTCCAATACCTTACCAGCCTGATGTTCTGAAACCACACCGGTAATGTGGTCGTCAACCACGACAACCTCGTCAACCAGACCAAGCCACTGTGAGGCAAACATTCCGATCGTCGCGGATCCACATCCGACTCTCATTCGTTCTTCTCCATGACCGTCAACAATTGGCGCTTGACCGGCTTGTACAACGACTGTGGAGCCTTCATCTATCGATAGCTCTACCGGTTCCTTGTTACACAGTTTCATGAGTGAATCGCAGGTTATCCGGCCTTCCGCCTTTGACCCGCCGGTAAGATGATCTACTCCGCCTAATGATAACATCTGCGAGCCGTATTCGCTGGTGGTAACATGACCGATTGCTTCGCCACCCACCCTCACTACAGCACCTTCATGGCCCAGATGTCGATCTGTATCGATCTTAACTTTTACGCCGCAATAGGAGAAAATCGCCTCTGTAACGACCGTTACAAAGTCAACACCATCAACCTGCCGACTGACGATGAAAGGGGCGGGCTTGTAGTCAGGATATGTTGTGCCCGCGCCATTCGCGGTGACAAAAACCTCATCATCACGCACGAGACTACCATCCCATTCTGATTTCAGGAATGGGGTAATTTCTCCTCCGGTAGCAAGACGACTATTCAGTATTGTCAGCGGATCGCAACGAATGATCTTGCCATTGTGATTTGCATAGCGGTCACAAGCGCCAGTTCTGCCGTCGGCAACGTAACACATGACCGGACATGCATCGCAGCGGACTTTCTCGGCTTGTTGAGTCACGATTGCGCCTCTGCTTGCTTGATTGCCGCTAATACGCGGTGCGGAAGGGCAGGGAGCTTTGTTATTTTCGCTCCACTGGCATCACGAATAGCATTGAGAATCGCGGGAGCTGTTGGAATGAGGACATGCTCACCCAATCCCTTTGCGCCCATCGGCCCTTCCGGATCGGGTTTTTCGACAAGGATAGATTGGACAGGCGGCATATCGCCAATAGTGGGAATGAGATAATCGTGCAGATTTTCTGTTCGGCCGGGAACATATTCTTCCATCAATGCCATACCGAGTCCCTGGGCAATGCCGCCTTCGATTTGGCCTTCTGCGAGCAGAGGGTTGATTACTTTGCCGAGGTCATGGGCCGCGACGATGTTGCAGACTTTTACGGTGCCAAGTTTCATATCAACTTCAACCTCAGCAATTTGGGCGCCATATCCATAGACAGCGTAGGGCTTGCCTTGTCCGTTTTCATCGAGCGGTTCTGTGGGTGGATCATATGTCTCTTCGCATGAGAGAGCGTAGCCAAGCTTGTCGGTCTCTAACTCGTCTAAGTGGATGGTCTGCGTAATACCATTTTCTGAAATAATCAGCATGTTTTCTTCGAGCTTAATTTCAGCAGTTTGGCCCATATTGCTCGTTCGTAGTATTCGGTGGCGCAGTCCACGCCCGGCAAGTTGTGCGGCATTTCCCGTAACGACCGTTTGGCGGGACGCTGATGTTTTCCCGCAATCAGGAGTAAGAGCGGTATCTGGGCTAATCAGCTCAAATTTATCAATTGGTAGGCCAAGCGCGTCCGCGCATATCTGAGTTATAATGGTATTCGAACCTTGACCGATATCTGTAGCTCCCTGATGCAACCTCAGGTGCCCGTCGGTGGTGATGCCCAAGCGAATGGTTGACGGATTGGGTAGGGCAGTATTCCCACAACCGTACCAGCAAGACGCCACACCGACCCCGCGCCTTACTGTTCCTGACTTCTCGTTGAATTCTTTTGCTCTGTCTTGCGCAAGTTTCCAATGGGGAACCAGCGCGTCAAGGCATTCTTGAATTCCAACCCCTTGCATTGTCTGGCCACAGACCGAAACATCTCCATCGCATAGCGCATTTATGCGCCTGAATTCCAACCTATCCAGTTCGCATAAGCTTGCGAGCTCGTCATAAAGAGTTTCCTGTATTACCGTTGCTTGGGGAACACCGAATCCACGAAAAGCGCCACTAGGTGGTCCATTTGTGTGGACAGCGCGGGCTTGCGCTAAATAGTTAGGCGTTTTGTAGGGGCCGGATGCGTGGACTGGAACCCGGGTCGCGACGGTTGGGCCCCAGCTTGCGAAGGCTCCGGTGTTGAAATCGCCGTCAAAATGCATTCCGGTTATTTTACCACCACCATCAGTGCCGATGCTCGCTCTCATAATCGCGGGATGCCGTTTGGTCGTTGATGCCATTGATTCAGATCGCGAATAGACGATGCGGCATGGTTTCCCAGTTTTCAGTGTAACGAGACCTAATAAAGGTTGAATGGACACGTCCAATTTCGAACCAAAACCGCCGCCGGTTGCCGATGGAATAATTCGTACTTTCTCGTGCTCAAGCCCAAGTATTTTTGCTGTATCTTCACGGTCCATATATGGCGCCTGAGTGCAGGCTTGGATTGTGAGGATATCCCCATCCATCCAGGCACATCCGGCCTCCGGTTCGATGTAAGCATGTTCGACAAAACTGGTTTCTATTTCGCATTGTGCAAGGTGAGCAGCGTTCGAGAGGCCTTCTTGATAGTTTCCTGTTTTGACATTCCCAGTGATTAATAGGTTACCAACACGGTCTTTGTGCACAGGGCTTGTGGATTCCTGTTGCGCAACCAGGGGGTCCAGGTTTTCGGGATTGGGCGTCCATTGGACAGGAAATTTGTCAATGTCTATTTCGGATAAAGCGCATTTATCGCCAACGATCAGTGCAACGGCTTCTCCCATAAAACGGGTTTGGGATTCCGCGAGGGCTGGTTGATCCGCAAGTGGTGGGATAACACCAAAACGATTTTCACCGGGGATATCCGCCGCCGTGAAAATAGCTTTAACACCCTGTGTAGTGGCAGCGAACTTACTCAGGTTCCCGAACTTGAATTCAGCACAATGATGAGGTGATCTGACCACCAGCACGCTCAAGGCATCAACTGGCCAAAAGTCTGCTCCAAAGATTTCGGATCCGTCGACTTTCTGCACGCCATCCAACCGTTCCACCGGCGCACCAACAGCCTCTCCGGCATGTGGGAGATCAGGTTTCACATCAGCATTATTGGTTCCGCATACTGCGGCGATAATTTTGCTATATCCGGTACAACGGCACAAAACACCGGATATAGCGTCTTCAACTTCCTCAATTTCGGGGTGCGGGTTTTTCTTTAACAGGGCGCTCGCTGCCATCAACATTCCCGGTGTGCAGATGCCGCATTGGGCCGCACCGTACCTTAAAAATGATTCCTGTAAAGGGGTCAGACCATCTTGAGAAAGCCCTTCAATTGTAGTGATTTCACTCCCCTCGACACGAGCTGCCGGGGTAAGACACGCGCAGATAGGGAGGCCTTCCATAAGAACGGTACACGCGCCGCAATCCCCGGCATCACAACCGATTTTTGTACCTGTCAGGCCAAACTCTTCGCGAAGTACTTCACTCAAACGGGTTCCGACGTGGGTCGAGGTTGTTAAATTTTTACCGTTTACACGAAACGAAATACCTGTTGCCTGCTCCGTCATGTCACATTGAGCTTTCCAACAGCAAGTGTGTTGATACTTCGACGTACCAACTCACTCGCTGCATCTTGTCTGTATCCGGCATCGCTACGCAGATCATCAATGGGATCAATCACGTCATTGACCATTTCATGAGAGATTAGATTTGCTGTCTCACCGTCTAGTTGTTCGCCAATTAGACCATTTTCGACTTCTGTTAATCTCTGGGCAACCGCGTTGCACGATCCCACAGAAATAGCTGCCTCTGTAATTACACCGTTATCCTCTCTAATGCGAGCTGCCACCATGACGATTGAGATGATCAGGTATTTGCGCGCTCCCAGCTTCTGGAAAGTCGACCGACCAATACTTGATGACTTGGGCACCAAAATTGCGGATAAGATCTCACCGGTTTGAAGTTTCGTTTGACGCGGACCAGAGATAAACTGGCTTAACGGCAGGCGGCGAATTTCAGAACTCGATTGCAATTCAACTTGCGCGTCCAATGTTAACCAACAAGGCACACCGTCAGCAGCCGGCGATGCATTGCAAAGATTACCCGCAAGGGTGCCTGCATTTTGTATCTGGACTGAGCCCACCTCTCTGGCTGCTAGTTTCAGGGTGTCAAATGCAGGTGGGAGATCCGAATTGATTACATCAGTCCATGTTGTTGTGGCCCCAAACCTCCAGAACTTTTCTTCATTGGAAATGCCGCTCAATGTGGTGATTGCGGTTAGGTCAAGCACTGGCCCGCTTAGGGATTGTGCAGTTGTTGCGGGTAGAAGGTCAGTACAGCCAGCCGCAATGGTGACATTGCGTTTCTCAGCCAGCCAATCCAGCGCAGGGGTAAGACTATCAGGTCGAAAATATTGCATTTGTATCAATTGACCTAAATTGTGTAGTAACTGAGTGGCATGAACTCGTTCGCATACAAATGGATTTTGCGGATGCTTTGTTCACTTGTCAACTTGGGTTTTTTGGACCGGGACAAAGAAAAGCGTTAAGAAATAAAATGAAAAACACAAAATTGAATCCTGGCAGTGGACACTCTTCCGGTAATTTGGACGAGTCGTCATATGTATTGGACGAGCAAGTGGGGTTTTTGCTGCGTCGTGTTAATCAGCGGCATCTCGCGATCTTTTTTGAATACCTACCGGATATAACATCCACTCAGTTCGCCGCGCTTGCGAAGCTTTGTGAACTTGGCAGCGTATCGCAAAACGAGTTGGGAAGACGGGTCGCAATGGATGCTGCGACGGTGAAAGGCGTGGTTGATAGATTGCGGAGCCGAGGATATGCAGAAACCAATAAGGACCCTAACGATCAACGCCGCCTGTTGGTAAGTCCAACGCCCGATGGTCGGACAGCCTTCAACCAATATCGTGATGCGGCCACAAAAACTACCAATGAAACCTTAGCGCCTCTTAGCGTAAGAGAATCAGAATCGTTGCTACAACTACTAAAGAAGCTTTCCTAACTTTGATTACGATCAAGAATTTCAATTGACGCCGTGCGCTAATGCTGGTTTCATTTGCATACGAATGATTATTAGGTGGAACGATTGAGCGTAGAATGGTGATTGATTCCCCGGATCAAGTCGTTGGCGTCGACGTGGGCGGTACGTTCACGGACCTTGTTCTTATCGATCAGGGTAGCCGCGAAGTGAAGCTCGCAAAGGTTCCCAGTACACTTGATAATCAAGCCTTTGGAGTGCTCAACGCCCTGGAGGAAACCAATGCAGATTTATCAGCGGTCAGTCTGATTATCCACGGGACAACCACCACAACCAACGCGGTTCTTGAACGCAAGCTCAGTAAAACTGGTCTGATCACGACACGAGGGTTCAGGGACATTCTGGAGCTTGGACGCAGAACCAGACCACAAGCCTACGGGATGAAGGGAGAATTCACCCCGATAATTCCTCGTAATCTGCGTATTGAAGTTTCCGAACGAATGGATTCATCGGGAAACATCCTCATTCCGCTTGATGAGACCGAAGTTTCCAAAGCGGCCAAACATCTGTTGGAAGAAGGGTGTGAATCCGTCGTCATCCACTTTCTCCACCCTTATGCAAATTCAGTCCACGAATTACGGGCCGCCGAAATTGTGCGCGGGATTTGGCCGAACGACCACATAACGATGGGCCACGCCCTGCTATCCGAAAGCCGGGAATTTGAACGCGGTGTAACCGCGGCGGTCAACGCGTCCGTCCAACCATTGCTGGATCGGTATGTGAAGCGCCTGACAGATGAACTCGCAACGAACGGCTACACGGGCGAAGTGCTTGTGATGAACGGTAATGGCGGCATGGTCTCATCACAGCTTGTCGCCACAGAGGCGGCAAAAACGGTCATGTCAGGCCCGGCATCCGGCGTCATGGCTGCTGCCTATACGGGCCGCAAGACCGGTATCGAGAACCTGATTACCTATGACATGGGGGGAACGTCGACGGATGTTGCCCTCATTCGCAATGCCCAGCCTTCGGTCTCCAACGAAATCGAGATTGAATACGCGATGCCCATCCACGTGCCGATGGTCGATGTTCGAACCGTGGGCGCCGGTGGCGGGTCCATTGCACGAGTCAATGTTGTGGGCCTGCTTGAAGTCGGCCCTGAAAGTGCAGGCGCAAATCCCGGACCCATTTGTTACGGTCGCGGTGGAACTGACCCCACGATATCGGACGCAAATCTGCTGCTAAAACGGCTGGACCCGGGCAAAATGAAGTCCGTGGAAGGCGGCACTTCATTAGAAGATGTCGCGAATATCTTTGCTGAAAAACTTGGTGACCCCCTCGGTCTTGATGCGGTAGAGGCTGCAGCTGCCGTCATCCGGGTCGCCAATACCAAGATGGCCGGTGCCATCCGCATGGTTTCCATATCGCTCGGCGCTGACCCCCGCGATTTTTCGCTGTTTGCATTCGGTGGTGCAGGCCCCTTGCACGCTGTTGCCCTAGCCCGCGAGCTGGGTATCCCGCAAATTCTGGTGCCCTGCCGCCCCGGCATCACCAATGCGCTAGGTTGTGTTGTTGCCGATCTACGGCAGGATTTCGTCAACGCCATAAACAGGCCTGTCGAAAACGTAGATATGGAAAACGTCCATAGTATCTTTGCACGTCAAATGGCCGATGGCGCGGACGCCTTAAACCGGCAGAATGTCGAGCTTAGGAAAATCAAATACACATACAGTGTGGATATGCAGTTTGTCGGGCAGACCCATCTTTTACGGGTTTCCCTTGATACGCCGACCCCCGACCGCGAAACATTGCGCAAGCTGTTTGAGCAGGCCTATTTCAAGCGATTTCGGGTCGAACTGGCCGAGATCAAAGCCAATCTGGTCAATATCAATACGTCTGTCATTGGTGAACGTGAGGAACTTGATCTTTCAAGTCTCATCGATCCAATTGGTCGCAAAACCCAACTCGCGGACGCCCAAACCGGCAGCCGACAGGTCTATTTTGACAAGGGTTGGCAGGACACGCCGATCTATTGGAGAGACCATTTGCCCTTCGAATTCACAATGGAGGGACCGGCGATCATTGAACAAATGGATACGACTATTCTGGTCGAACCGGGTGATCGGGCGCGGGCAGATACCGATGGTAATATCCTGATTACAGTTGGGGGACCCACATGAGTTCAGCCATCGACCCCATCACCCTCAGCGTTATTCAGGCAGGCCTGCAACAGGTTTGCGACGAGATGGATTTGAGCTTCTCACGGGCCGCGTTCTCACCTGTTATCGCGGAAGCCAATGACCGTTCTGACGGAATATATTCTGCCATGGACGGCTCGCTGATAGCGCAGGGGGCGGGCGGGTTGCCGGTGTTTGTCGGCACCATGCAATATTCGACCAAAACGCTCATCGAAATGATTGAAGTCGGTTCAGTGCTCCCACCGGAACCGGACGATATCTACATCGTCAACGACCCGTATCTTGGTGGCACACACCTGATGGATGTTCGTTTTGCGCGGCCCTTCTATAGAAATGGCGCAATATTTTGCTGGCTGTCCAATACCGGTCACTGGCCGGACACGGGTGGTTCCGTTCCCGGTGGATTTTCCGCATCCGCAACGGCGGTGGAACAGGAAGGCTTGCGTTTACCACCGGTAAAACTGTTTAAAAAAGGTAATCTTGATACAGAGATTTACGCCATCATCTGCTCCAACATTCGCGTGGCCGACCAGCGTATCGGCGATGTGAAAGCTCAGGCGGCAGCGCTCATGGTTGGCGAAGATCGCCTGAATGAGCTGTTGGACCGGTATGGCGATGAAACGGTGCGCGACGCAATTGCTGAACTTCGCACCCGTGCATCAGCACAAATGAGATCCTGTATTTCAGCTATTCCAGATGGGGATTACACGTCTACCGCATGGGTGGATAGTGATGGCGTGGTAAATGAACCCCTCGCCATCAAGTTGAAAATCACCAAGGCCGAAGACGAATTAAATTTCGACTTTGCCGGATCAAGCCCACCCTGTCTGGGGCCGATGAATTCCGTTTTGGCCACGACGTTGAGTTCCGTCTACCTCGCCATGCGCCATATTTTCCCGGAGGTGCCAATCAGTGCCGGTGCATTTGAGCCGCTTAAGGTCATTCGTCCGGAAGGGACGTTTCTGGACGCCCATTATCCGCGTCCGGTATCAGGCTGCGCAGCGGAGGTTTCGCAGCGTATTGCTGAGGCCGTATTTGCTGCATTGGTTGAAGCCTTACCACGCAGGGTGACAGCGGCACCGGCAGGCACCAGCGGTAATTTCGCACTGGGGGGCAATGACCCTGATCGCAATCGCGATTTCGTCATGTATCAACTGTCCGGCGGTGGATACGGTGGCAACGCCGACCACGACGGTTTGAGTAACGGCTGCTCCACAATCGGTATTTCTAAGGCACCGCCCGTTGAAATCATGGAACAGGCGTTTCCGGTTTTATACCACCGCTACGCATTGCGGGAAGGGTCCGGTGGCGCGGGCGAACACCGCGGTGGATTTGGACTCGAATACGAACTTGAGTTACGGCGCGGGAACGCGCAGGCAAGTTTTGTGATGGACCACGGACGTTTTGGCCCGCAGGGCGCACGGGGCGGGGTGGATGGCGCCGTAAATGAAGTCACAGTTTTCCAAAACGGGGAGCCCTATACGCCGGAGCACCTCTCAAAGGAACAGGATATTCCATTGCAAGCGGGTGACCGTGTCCGGGTCAAAACGCCGGGTGGCGGTGGATACGGCAAGCCGTTCGACCGACCGGCGGAAGCGGTGTTGAGGGACGTGATGCTGGAGCGCTACACACCGCAACAGGCCATGGCGCTTTTTGGCGTTGCGATAGATGAAACGACAATGGAAATTGACGCCATCGGGACGCAAAAATTACGGGGAGCCGGGGTAGGTTCGTGAACAGCAGGCAATACATCTTGACCGCAATATTTGCAATTCGGCCAAACTGCTGTTTCCATGGGGTTCTGGTCTGCCAAAACGTTGACGGGAGGACATGATGGAATATGTGAAAAACGCCTGGTACGTCGCCGGTTGGGCATCGGAGTTCGGCAAAGAATTGCGACGCATTACGGTGCTGGAAGAAAACATAGTCACGTTTCGCAATTCCAAAGGTGCTGTTGTCGCGATGGAAGACCGTTGTCCCCATCGCCAACTGCCACTGTCAAAGGGCAAACGCCTTGGTGATGATATTCAATGCGGCTACCACGGAATGACTTTCAATTGCGAAGGTAAATGCGTCCGCATACCGGGGCAGGAGAATGTTCCAGCTTCCGCTTATGTCGACACATATATGATCCATGAAAAGCATGACATTGTGTGGATATGGATGGGTGAAGCGGAGCGCGCTGACGTCAAGGATATTTTTAACCTGCCACAATTTACAGATGCGGGTTGGCACGCCCATCAGGGCGATTTACTCCACCTAAACTCCCATTATCTGAATGTTGCTGAAAACCTTGTTGATCCGGCCCATGTGAGTTTTGTCCACCCAACGACACTTGGAAATGCGGCAAGCGAAAATGTCCCGGTTCACGTCAGCACAAGCGGTGAGGTCATCGTCGCTTGGCGTTGGATAAGGGATTCACCACCCATTGGGTTCTTTCAAAAATTTGGTGGTTTCACGGGCAATGTTGACCGTTGGCATTATTATTATCTGCATATGCCATGCATCGCGGCCATCGATTTCGGCAGTTCTGACGCATCGCTGAACCTGCCGGAAGACGAACGCGACAAAGGCGTGCGGATATTTGCCCTGCATTTTCTAACGCCTGTCACGGCAGACTACACAATTGATCGCTGGATGCATTTGCGCAATGCGGCGGTGGGAGACGAAGACGCGTCCGAGCAAATGGACGCCATGTTTAAGGTTGCCTTCAACGAAGACAAGGAAATTCTGGAGGCGATTCAAGAGGAAGAAAATCGTCCGCAGAAACGGCGACCAATCAGGATTGCCATCGACAAGGGCCCCAATGTTTACCGCAAAAGAATCAGAGAACTGGTCGAAGCGGAACGGACACAGGACCTCGGTGATCCGGTGGAGCCAACTTACGTACATCACGACTAACATTTAACAGGGAGAAAGATATGAAAATTACTAAAAAAATTGTGGGGCTTGCAGCCATTTTGGCTGTGGGTTTTACCACCACGGCGACGTTTGCAGCTGATACCATCAAGATTGGTGAGATTAATCACTACAAACGCATGGCTGCATTTGCCGGCCCTTATAAGCAGGGTATCGAGCTGGCGCTTGAAGAGGTCAACAACGCGGGCGGTGTGCTAGGCAAACCTTTGGAATTTATTTTCCGCGACGATCAGGGCAAACCCGGCGAAGCGGTAAAAATCGCTGAAGAACTCATGACCCGTGACGGTGCGGTTATGCTGACAGGTACAATCCTGTCCCACGTGGGTCTCGCAATTTCATCCTATGCAGGTGAAAAGAAATACCTCTATCTCGCATCAGAACCACTTGCTGACGCTCTGGTCTGGGCAAAGGGCAACGACTACACATTCCGCCTCCGTTCATCGACCCACATGCAGGCGTCAATGCTTGCCGAAGCGGCTGCGAAAACGGATGCTGTAAAATATGCCACCATTGCGCCAAACTACGCCTACGGCAAAGACGCGGTTGCAGCTTTCAAGAAAGCACTGACGGCTTTGAAACCTGATGTTGAGTTCGTTGCAGAACAATGGCCGGGACTGTTTAAAATCGATGCTGGCGCGGAAGTGCAGGCCATTGAGCGGGCCAAGCCGGATGCAATCTACAATGTCACCTTCGGCGGTGATCTAGCAAAATTTGTCCGTGAAGGCACAACCCGTGGACTTTTTGAAGGCCGTAAGGCCTATGGTCTTTTGACCGGCGAGCCAGAATATCTGGAACCATTAAAAGACGAAGCTCCTGCTGGCTGGGTCGCTACTGGCTATCCTTGGTATGATTTCAAAGATGGCGCAAACAAAGTGTTCGTCGATGCTTATCAAGCCAAATTCAGCCAGTCCCCTAAAATTGGTTCTCTGGTGGGTTACATGACCGTACAGTCAATCGCTGCCGGCATCACAAAAGCGGGTGCAACGGATACCGAAGCACTTGTCGCCGCATTTAAAGGTCTGGATGTTGATACACCGGTTGGAAAAATCACCTTCCGCAAACAGGACCATCAGGCAACGATGGGTGCATTTGTCGGAACCATTGCTGTCGAAGATGGCGCCGGCCGTCTGGTCGATTGGAGCTACAAAAAAGGCGAAGACTATTTGCCTTCAGACGAAGAGGTTAAAAAACTTCGTCCTGCTTCCAACTAATCAACGCGCCCCGGTGGTTTAAAATCACCGGGGCCATTTTTGAATTCTGATTCAGGCCTGACCCTCAATGGAACTTATCTTTGCGCAGGTATTGACCGGCCTTGCTAACGCCGCGACCCTGTTTTTGGTGGCTTCTGGCCTTTCGCTGATCTTTGGCGTCACAAGAATCGTTAATTTTGCGCATGGTTCATTCTACATGCTCGGTGCTTTCATTGGCTATTCGCTGATGCAGGTTCTGCCGGGCATGTTCGGATTTTGGTTTTCTGTATTGCTGGCTGGTCTCGCGGTCGGTGTCATTGGTGTAATCGTAGAAATTTGCGTCTTACGACCCGTCTATAAAGCACCGGAATTGTTTCAGCTGGTCGCAACGTTCGGCGTCATTTTGGTAATTCAAGACCTGGCTCTTCTGACATGGGGTGCAGAAGATGTGCTGGGGCCGCGTGCGCCCGGACTAAAGGGGATTGTGCGAATATTTGGCGAGCCGGTTCCAAAATATGATCTGGCGATGATTGCAATCACGCCTTTTGTTCTGTTTGGCCTGTGGTATCTCATCACAAAAACCCGTGTCGGCGTTCTGGTTCGTGCCGCAACACAAGACCGTGAAATGGTTGGCGCGCTTGGGGTCAATCAGGCGTGGCTGTTTACCGGCGTATTCTTTCTGGGGTCCGCAATGGCTGGGCTTGGTGGTGCAATCCAATTGCCCAAAGGCGGCGCTGACCTGTTGATGGATTTCAATATTCTGGCGTCGATTTTTGTCGTCGTCGTTATCGGCGGCATGGGATCACTGCCCGGCGCTTATATAGCTGCAGTCCTCATTTCTGTATTGAACGTGTTTGGCGTCTCTTATCTGCCCTCCAGTACGCTAGTGCTGATGTTCGTGGTTATGGCAGTTGTTTTGATGGTCAAACCATACGGCTTGCTGGGGCGTGAGGAGGTTGCTGGAGAACATGGTCAGGTTGGTGAACCCGAACGCCCGATAAAACCGGCAGGGCCTAAAGTCCGTTTGGCGGTTGTTGTTTTATTGGCGGCACTCACGCTCATTCCGCTCTTTGGTTCCAGCTTTTTATCTGTGCTGGCAACCGACATCATCATCTTCTGCCTGTTTGCGGCGAGCCTCCATTTCATACTTGGACTTGGTGGGCTGGTGTCGTTTGGACACGCCGCATTCTTTGGCGGTGGAGCCTATGTAGCGGCACTGATGGTCAGCTACGCAAATACGCCAATGGAGCTGGCCTTGTTGTTGGCTCCGCTTGGCGCTGGGCTTTTGGCCTTCATTATCGGCTGGGTTTGTATGCGGCTGACGGGTGTTTATTTCGCCATGCTAACCTTGGCCTTTGCACAACTGCTTTGGTCGCTGGTTTTCCAATGGGATGAGTTTACCGGTGGTGACGATGGCATGGTCGATATCTGGCCAGCCAAATGGTTGGCGGGTTCAACCAGTTATTTTTATCTGACGTTAATTTTAGGCGTGGGCGGAATTCTATTCCTGCGCCATGTGGCACACTCACCGTTTGGTTATGCATTAAGAGCCTCGCGCGATTCCTCTAGGCAGGCAGAAGCGACGGGCATTAACACCAAACGTGTTCAATGGCTGGCATTCGCATTTGCAGGCGCCATGGCGGGTATCGCCGGTGGCCTGTTTGTTTTCTCCAAAGGCAGTATTTTCCCCACCGAACTTGAGATCGCCCGGTCTTTTGATGCGTTGATTGTTGTATTCCTGGGCGGTGTGAAAACACTATCCGGTGCCGTGGTTGGCGGGGCATCTCTGGAATATCTCAAAGACCAGATTACCCGCTTTGAGTATTGGCGCATTACGCTCGGCATCATCATTATTGTGGTCGTGATCCTCGCACCGGAAGGTATTGTTGGAACAGCCCGTAAGGTTGGTGAACGGCTTGGCTGGGTTCGTGAGCAGGAGGGCTTGCGATGACCGAACCGGATGCAGCCGTACTGGATGTACGAAACCTGTCGAAGTCGTTTGGTGGAATACGGGCGGTTCAAGACGTCAATTTTTCCGTTAAAAAAGGTGAGTTGCTGGCCATGATCGGCCCCAACGGTGCTGGCAAAACCACCTGTTTTAACATGTTGATGGGGCAACTACCACGAACGGCTGGGGAAGTTCATCTCGACGGTGAAAACATCACTGGTTTGGAGCCGCGAACGATCTGGCGCAAAGGTGTGGGGCGTACGTTCCAGATCACTGCCACCTATCCATCAATGACCGTCATTGAAAATGTGCAGATGGCGTTAATGTCCCATCACAAGCGCATTTATTCAATCCTGCCATTCGCTACCAAACTCTATCATGACGAAGCAATGGCCTTGCTGGAACTGGTTGGAATGCCTGAACAGGCTGAACGCCATTGCGCAATTCTGGCCTATGGCGATTTAAAAAGATTGGAGCTCGCCATAGCGCTGGGCAATGGCCCCAAGCTTCTCCTGATGGACGAGCCAACAGCAGGAATGGCTCCAACCGAGCGGACTAAACTCATGCAACTAACGGCGGATATTGTTCGCGAGAAGAACATCAGTGTTCTGTTTACCGAACACGACATGGACGTGGTGTTTGCCCACGCCCACAGGGTCATGGTATTGAACAGGGGGGAGCTGATCGCAAACGGTTCCGTCAATGATATTCGAAACGACTCCAAGGTTCAGGAAGTTTATCTCGGCGGCGGCAATCTTTTTTCAGATGACGAACATCAACATGCTTAAGTTAAACGCGGTCAACAGTTTTTACGGTAAAGCCCATATTCTCAACGATATCAGCTTTTCAATCGAAGCCGGAGAAGTTGTGTCCCTATTGGGCCGAAATGGTGCTGGCAAAACCACCACCATGAAATCGATCATGCAACTGGTAAAGCCGAAAGACGGCACGGTGCATTTTCTGGGCAAGGACATAACGGCATCCCCAACCCACCGGGTGGCTAAAATGGGCTTGGGTTATGTACCGGAAGAGCGTCGGATATTTACCGATCTGACAATTCTTGAAAACCTCGAAGTCGGTAAACAACCAGCACGCGACGGGTTGATTGAATGGACAATTGATATTCTGTTCGACCTGTTCCCCAACCTGAAAGAACGGCGCAACAACCGCGGTAAGGAGTTGTCGGGTGGCGAACAACAGATGCTGACGATTGCCCGAACTCTCATGGGGAATCCCAAATTGCTGCTGCTTGACGAGCCGTCTGAAGGCATCGCGCCGGTTATCGTGGAACAAATGGCGGAGACGATCCTGAAACTGAAAAAGGAAGGGCTCCCTGTTTTGATTTCCGAACAAAACCTGCATTTTGCAAGAATTGTAGCGGACCGGGCCATCATTATCGAAAGCGGTTCGCGAAAATTCGATGGCAGCTTCGAAGAGTTAGAAGCGCAACCGGAAATCAGAGACGCTTATTTGTCGGTGTAGCAGTGAGTGTTATTACGTCTTTGAGATTGATGAAACGCCAGCAATCTCGTTGTGCGCCATACCATTGTTTGCGCGTTGGAGAAGCTTGATTTTGTTCAGTTTCACCCACAGAGCGCCAACTTCCCATTGCAATGTTTGCCAATCGCATACACTATTCAATCAGCCAAGCCAGAGTCACCGGGATACCGGGGGATGGTTTGTGTCGTGTGTTGAGCTGTAACTAAGTTTGATCACTGTGAAAATTGGAAATGGGAGGATACAAATATGAAGAAATTTTTACGGCGTAGCGTAATCAGCGCTACCGCAATTACCCTGACTATGGGTCTGAGTTTGGGAGCGGTTGCGACCAGTGCTCAGGCTGAATCCGTCTTAACGGTAAATATGCACTCGGATTTGAAGATCGTCGATCCGATCTGGACCACCGCATACATGTCCCGGAACTACGGATACATGGTCTACGACACATTGTATGGCATGAATTCCAAAGGAGAAATCAAGCCGCAGATGGTCGATAAACTCGATATTTCTGCCGACGGACTAACTTACAATTTCACATTGCGTTCCGGAATGACATTCCATGATGGTGCACCTGTAACTGGTGATGATGTTGTCGCATCTATCAAGCGCTGGGGCTCGAAAGATGCCATGGGTCAGCTGATGATGGGTTTCGTCAAGGATATGAAAGGCTCTACCGGCGATACATTTTCGCTAAACCTGAACAAGCCAACTGGGCTTATTATTCAGGCGTTGGGCAAGCCATCATCGAATGTGCCGTTCATCATGCCTGCTCGTATCGCAGCAACTCCTGGTAGTGAGCAAATCACTGAGTATGTCGGTTCCGGACCGTTCGTGTTTCTGAAAGACGAGTGGAAACCTGGCGACAAGGCTGAGTTTGCGAAATTCGCAGAATACAAGCCACGCAGTGAGCCAGGTGATGGACTTGCCGGTGGTAAAGTTGTGCACGTCGACAAGGTTGTCTGGAAAGTTATCCGCGACGCGCAAACTAAAATGAATGCGCTGTCTAAGGGTGAGATCGATGTTATCGAATCCCCATCCCACGACCTACTGCCGTTGATGGAAAAAGATCCAAACATCCAGTTGATTGATCTTAATCCGTTCGGAAACCAGTACACTTTCCGTCCAAACGCGTTACACCCTCCGTTTAACAATCCAAAAATCCTGGAAGCGCTGTTATATGCGTTCAATCAGGAAGATTTTGTGATGTCGACTGTTGGCGATCCAAAATACTTTAAGCTCTGTAAGGCCATGTTTATCTGTGGGACTCCACTGGCAACAGAAGCCGGGTTTGAAGACAAATTGGAATCAAACTACAAAAAAGCGCGCGAGCTAGTAGAAGAAGCCGGTTACGACGGAACACCTGTCCTGATCATGCATCCGACAGATTTGGCTATCTTGGGTAACCTGGTTCCTGTTGCAAAGTCTGCAATGGAAAAAATTGGCTTGAAAGTCGACATGGTTGCAATGGACTGGCAGACATTGGTTGGTCGCCGTAACAAGAAAGAACTCCCTGCTGAAGGTGGATGGAACGCATTCATTACGTCATGGAACTCAGTGGACAATGCCAGCCCGTTGAGCACACCAATGCTCAATGCCGCGTGCGACAAGGCGCTATTTGGTTGGCCTTGCGATGACATCATCCAGGGCTTGCGTAACGAATATGCAAATGAAGCCGATGCGGGCAAACAGCTTGCAATCGTCGAAAAGCTGCAACAGCAAGTGGCGAAAAAGCCGACCCACATTCATTTGGGTCAATGGTACCAGCCAACTGCTATGGGAGCCAATATCTCGGGCGCACCCGTATCTCCGGTTGTTGCTTTCTGGGGTTATAAAAAGGCGGAATAATCCGCATACAATTCCCGCTATCAAGCGGCGCCCTTCCTTCGGAAGTGGCGCCGCCCAGTTAACTGCGACCCAAATTCGGATCGTTGGTTCCTAAAACTGCTTTGTGGAGGTCGGGGCGCGTACCATGGCAACTTATCTGATCAAGCGAGTATTTTCCGTAATTCCGGTTATGCTCGTGGTGGCGGTCATCGTATTCATGATGTTGCGTCTCACACCGGGCGATCCCGCCGCAATAATTGCAGGCGATGCGGCAACAAGCCAGGATATCGCCCAAATCCGCGATAAATTGGGTCTTGAGGAGCCGCTGATTGCTCAGTTCGGAATCTGGATCGGCAACATGCTGACAGGCGATTTCGGCGATTCATTTTATTACAAACGGACTGTTTCCAGCATGATTGCGGACCGAGTTGGTCCGACACTCGCGTTGGCAACATTCACCATCTTTCTGGCCTGCATCGTTGCTGTGCCACTCGGCACGATTGCCGCGTATAAACAAGGTTCATGGTTGGATCGTACTGTTATGGGCATGTCGGTTGTCGGGTTTTCGGTGCCGGTGTTCGTGATCGGCTACATTATGATCTACATATTTGCAGTCAAATTGGATTGGTTTCCGGTTCAGGGATATCAACCAATTTCTGATGGTATTGGTGGCTTCATCTATCGATTAATTATGCCATCAATGGCGCTGTCTGTGATTTTCATCGCGCTCATCGCGCGCATGACTCGCACAAGTGTGTTGGAAGTCTTGAATGAAGATTATATCCGCACCGCCCGGGCAAAAGGGTTGGCGGAATCAAAAGTTATGACCCGTCATGCATTGCGTAATGCTGCGGTCCCCATCGTGACGGTAATCGGATTTGCCGTAGCCATTTTGATTGGCGGTGTGGTGGTTACCGAAAGTGTGTTTGTTATTCCGGGCCTTGGAACATTAACTCTCGATGCAATTCAGGGGCGAGATTATCCAACCGTTCAAGCTTTGATCATGTTGTTTTCGGTTGTCTATGTTCTGATCAATCTTTTCATCGACGTCATCTACACAATTCTCGATCCGCGCATCAGGTACTGATATGACCACCGAAGCAATTCAAACAGACTTAACGGAAGAAACAGAGGCGCGTTCGCGTCCATCAGCATGGTCACGGCTTAGCCAAAATTTAAGTGCGCGGATTGGCGGCGGATTACTTTTGTTGATCGCTCTGATCGGTTTATTTGCGTCTTTCCTGACGACGCTGGACCCCACAGAAATCAACCCGTCGAACCGTCTCAAGTCACCGGGCCATGAAGCGAGCATTCGCGATGATGAGGGCAAAAAACACAAGGTCACGGCCCATATGGGAACGGATTCTCTTGGTCGTGATATTTATTCAAGGGTCGTTTACGGCTCTCGAATTTCCCTGGTGGTTGGCATTGCGGTTGCGTTGATTTCTGTCTTAGCAGGAACGCTTATTGGGTTGGTAGCGGGATATTTCCGCTGGGTTGACGCAATCGTCATGCGCATCATGGACGGATTAATGGCAATTCCTGCAATTTTGCTGGCAATTTCCCTTGTCTCCCTGTCCGGTGCAAGCCTGTTTGCGGTTATCTTTGCGATATCAATACCCGAAATCCCACGTGTTGTGAGGTTGGTGCGTTCAATAGTTCTAACGATCCGCGAAGAACCATATGTTGAGGCAGCTATTTCAGTTGGTACGCCAACCCCAAAAATTCTTTGGCGTCATGTTTTACCCAACACAATTTCCCCGTTGATCGTACAGGGAACATTCATTTGTGGTTCTGCAATTCTGCTCGAAGCGATTTTGAGTTTTCTCGGGGTCGGTATTCCTCCTGAAACACCAACTTGGGGGAATATTATGGCGGAAGGCCGGGATTTCTTCCAGATTCATCCTCATGCCATCTTCTTCCCGGCTATTTTTCTGTCACTCACAGTGTTGGCAATAAACATGCTGGGCGACGGTATGCGAGACACCCTTGATCCTCGAATGGATCGGAATATCTAGACCATGGCGAAAATTTCTAAAAGTGAAAACAGCGAGAACGTCCTCGAGATCAACGATCTGACGGTTCGCCTTCCAAAAGGTGCTGATCGTGAAAACGCGATCATGGACGTTTCGATCACGATCGGACGCGGCGAAATCGTTTGCATCGTTGGAGAATCGGGCTCCGGT
This sequence comes from uncultured Rhizobiaceae bacterium, assembly GCA_951813045.1. Taxonomy (GTDB): domain Bacteria; phylum Pseudomonadota; class Alphaproteobacteria; order Rhizobiales; family Rhizobiaceae; genus Pseudahrensia. The sequence continues at coordinate 2,091,149 of CATOTF010000002.1, read as the reverse complement.
AAATCCGTAACCGCTCAAACCGTGATGGGGTTGAACCCGCCTGATCAGCTATCACCGACCGCCGGCAGCGTTCATCTTAATGACGAAAGCATTCTAGGCGTGTCTCAGGATCGCCTGCGCCAATTGCGTGGTGAGCGCATGGCGATGATTTTTCAGGAGCCCATGACGGCGCTTAATCCGGTGATGACGGTTGGTGACCAGATCGAAGAAATGCTGGAAATCCACACAACATTCTCCGCAAGCGAACGGCGTGAAAAAGTGCTTGAGGTTATGGAGGATGTTAATCTTCCTGACCCGAAGAAGATGGCGGATTCGTATCCACACCAATTGTCAGGTGGCCAACGCCAGCGGATTATGATCGCGATTGCTTTGGCGCTTGAACCGGGCTTGCTGATTGCCGATGAGCCGACAACCGCGCTTGATGTAACGACCCAGGCCCAGATTCTTGACCTCATCAAAGATATTCAGGTTCGTCATGGTACCGCGGTTATGTTCATTACTCACGATTTCGGCGTTGTTGCGGAAATCGCCGACCGGGTTGTCGTCATGCGTAACGGGCGGGTTGTTGAACAGGGGACGGTAGATCACGTCCTTTCCAAATCAAAAGAACCTTACACCAGAATGCTGATCTCGTCGGTGCCGTCACTGACACCGCCTAAACGCGAGCCTATCATAAAAGGCGATCCAATCCTGCAGACTCGGGCGCTTGATAAAATCTACGGCTCCTTGGGACTATTTGGAAAAGGTCGCGTCGTTCACGCAGCCAGTCAGGTTGAACTAGAAGTTAGGCGGGGTGAAACCCTGGGCGTTGTTGGTGAGTCCGGATCGGGTAAGTCAACTGTGGCACGATGTATCGTGCGCTTGGTTGACCCAAATGGCGGTGAAATTCTCATAGACGGCAACAATATCGCAGGGCTGAGCCAAAAAGGAATACGGTCCTTTCGAAAAGACGTGCAAATCGTCTTTCAGGACCCTTATCGGTCCCTGAACCCTCGGCGCACAGTTGGACAGTCCATCGTTGAAGGCCCGATGAATTTCAACGTTGGTAAAGTTGAGGCGCTTGAGCGCGCGCGCGAACTCATGCGTGTGGTCGGACTGTCACCTGACGCGTTAGACCGGTTTCCCCACCAGTTTTCCGGCGGTCAGCGCCAGCGCATCTGCATCGCGCGTGCCCTTGCCATGGAACCGGAGATATTGATTGCTGATGAGGCAGTATCCGCGCTTGATGTTTCTGTTCAGGCGCAGGTGTTGGAACTGCTTGATCAGGTGCGCAAAGACTTCGATCTGGCAGTTCTTTTTATCACCCACGATTTACGAGTGGCCGCGCAGATTTGTGACCGGATCATGGTTATGAAGCTCGGGGAGGTTGTTGAACAAGGGCCGACTGCAAGCGTTTATGCCGACCCGCAACACGAATATACGAAACTGCTTTTGGACGCAGCGCCTGGGCGTGATGTCGATTTTTCCGGCGCAGCATCAATTTAGTATAACGCAATTGGACGTTTCCGCCCGTTGACGTTGAATAATAATAATACAGGAAGGACCCAACATCATGGTTATACTCCCCATTATTGCGGACAGCACCGAAGAATTGACAGCGATCTTCAAGGATTTGCACGCAAATCCAGAAATTGGGTTCGAAGAAAGCCGAACTTCGTCGATTGTCGCAGAAAAACTGCGCGAATATGGCGTTGATGAGGTGCATACCGGGCTTGGGAAGACCGGCGTTGTTGGGCTCATCCAAGGCAAAGGCTGCAGTAACAAGCGTATCGGTGTGCGGGCGGACATGGATGCACTGCCCATTCATGAGGAGAGTAACCTTTCGTACAGTTCCAAAAACGAAGGTGTAATGCATGCCTGTGGTCATGACGGGCACACGACAATGCTGCTGGGTGCTGCCAAACATCTCGCGGAGACAAGAGACTTCAGCGGCACCGCGGTGATGATCTTTCAACCAGCGGAAGAAGGTCTTGGCGGCGCGCGCAGGATGCTGGCAGACGGGTTATTAGAGAAGTTCCCCTGCGACGAAATTTACGGCATGCATAATTACCCTAGCGGCGAGCCGAACAAGGTCGGTATCTGTAAGGGAACCGCGATGGCCGGCGCGTCATTCTTTGATATTCGCATACAAGGCAAGGGCAGCCATGCTGCTATGCCCCATCTATCGCGGGACCCATTGGTTATCGGCTCTGCTCTGGTTGGTCAGTTGCAAACAATCTTGTCGCGCAACTTGCCACCGCTAGAATCCTGCGTCCTGTCGGTGACCGAATTCCACGCCGGTTCTGCCTATAATATCGTGCCGGACACTGCCACGCTGGCGGGTACTATCCGCTATTTCTCCGATGATGTTATCGCTCTTGCGGAAAAACGAATGAAAGAATTATGCGACGGGTTTGCGCTGGCGCATGGCGTTGAGATAACGCTCGACCTGCGCAATGTCTTCGATGTTCTCATCAACGATGCTGACTTGTCCGATGCTTATCTCGAAGCGGCGGCAGACATTGTTGGCAAGGATAATGTCTCAGATGACCGTGAACCTGCAACGGGATCAGAAGATTTCGCGGATATGCTCAAGGTGGTACCTGGGTCATATTGCACCGTTGGACACTCTGGCACCGTCGGATTACATAATCCTGGCTTTTTCCTAGACCCAGAAATCCTGCCGGTTGGGGCATCAATCATGGCGCGTGTGGTAGAGCGCCGCTTGGCGGCCTGATCAGGAGACGACGACAATGGATTTTATGCAACTGCCATTTGATACCGACGAAATGCTGGCGGGGTTGAAGCCCTGGATTGAATGCGAAAGCCCAACCTACGATGCTGCAGCGGTAAACCGCATGATGGATCTTGCGGCATATGATCTGTCGGCATTTGCAACAATTGAACCTATTCCCGGTCGTTTGGGCTTTGGAGGCTCCTTGCGCGCGCGTTTCCCTCACCCGGATTTCGGAAAACCGGGCATTCTAATCTCGGGTCACATGGATACAGTCCACCCATTGGGCACCTTGGATGTTTTACCGTTTAAGCGAGACGGGGACATCTGTTATGGCCCCGGTATCATGGATATGAAGGGTGGTAACTTTGTTTCCGTGGAAGCCCTGCGCCAGCTAATTCGTGCTGGGCAGCAAACACCGCTTCCTGTCACCATATTATTTACACCAGACGAAGAAGTCGGCACGCCTTCCACCCGCGAACTGATAGAGGCAGAGGCCGCGCGCAACAAATACGTGCTGGTGCCCGAACCTGCGCGAGAAGACGGCGGTGCGGTTATCGGGCGTTATGCGATTGCCCGCTTCAACCTGCGTACCTTTGGAAAACCAAGCCATGCGGGTGCGCGATTGGCAGACGGGCGTTCCGCAATTGCTGCCATGGCGCGCAAAATCGGCGAAATAGAAGCGATGACAGATGACGACTGCACATTCAGTGTTGGCGTCATTCAGGGCGGGCAATGGGTCAACTGTGTCTCATCGCAATGTGATGCGCAAGCGCTGACGATGGCCAAAACACAGGAAGACCTCGACCGGGGAGTTGAGCGCATGTTAGCTCTTGCTGGCGAAACTAACGGAGTAGAATTTGAAGTATCTCGAGGCGTAACCCGCCCGGTTTGGGAACCAAATCAGCTGGGCACAATGCAGCTTTATGAAATGGCGCGGGACCTGTGCAAGGAACTCGGTTTTGACCTAACCGCATCCAGTGCCGGAGGTGGTTCAGACGGTAATTTTACCGGCTTCATGGGAATTCCAACGCTTGATTCTATCGGGGTAAGAGGTAAAGACCTCCACACGTTGAATGAGCACATAGAGGTTTCCAGCCTGGTTGAACGGGCTCGTTTGGTAAGCGGGATGTTAATGCGTTTGAAATGAGAGTATTTCTACACTTTGATCCCAAATACGAATTCTGGATTCTTTAACCCTTTAATTCGATGCTCGCCACAAGCTACAACTTCATTATCCGGCGATAAGTCGCGGAACGCAGAAGAGATAAGTAACGGTTGTTCCAGACGCCCACAGAGGTCTGCAATGCGGCTGGTCAGGTTCACGTCCTTTCCAATGACGGTATAGTCGAGCCTTTCTCCTGATCCGATGTTTCCATAAGCGACTTCACCGATATGGAGTGCGATTCCGATGTTGAATTTTTGCTCACCGGAAAAATTGTGAGTATTTACAGCCTCAAGCGCGGAACGTGCGGCAACAATTGCGCTTTCGCAGGCCTGAATTCCCTGATCTTCTGCCCGAAACATAGCTAAAATTCCGTCGCCGATGAATTTGAGAACCTCTCCTTGATTGCCTTCAATCGCAGGAACGACACAATCATAATATGTGTTCAGGAACGCGGTCGCGTCTTCTGCTTCCATATCCGCAGTAAGAGATGTGAAATCTCGCATGTCAGCAAATAGGATCGCGGCCTTCAGCCGGGTAACCTCACCGCGATGAACATCGCCGCCCAATATTCTTCGATGTGGCTCCTCGCCAACATAAATCCGAGTGACTTCCTTTAAAATTCGGTGGGTTACAAGAATTTCCTGACATGCCTCAATCGCCGGAAAACTCGTTTGAAGAACTGCAATGTTTTCGAAACTGAACCCCAGTGGTGCCTTGGTGGCGAAGGTGAATACGTTTTGTAGGCCGTTGACCATTTTTGTTGGTGCGCAGATGTAATCGGTAATTTCCGATTCCCTTAATTCTTCAACAATACCAAATGCGCCATACGGAGTTTTTTGCGGGTTAAATCGAACCCATGATTCCGTTCGATGAGCTAAGGCGGACGGTGAGGATTGGTACATGCCGTCTGAGCTGGACTGATAGGGAATTGCGTTGCTTTGAGTGCCAGACTCACGTTCCCAAACGCGAACGGATGCTGCATTAATCGAGTGTAAAATCCGAACGATTGTGGCGCACCGTTCGAGCGGAACGCCAGCTTTAAGGAACCGGCTGGACATTTCTTCCAATGTCACATCAGGGTCGGGGTTGAGCCGACCTTCACCTAACATGTAGTCGCGAATACTGATAACCCGATTAATCTGATCAGCGGACAGGAGGCTCCACCAGTCGCGATCGCCGTTTTCAAGAAGGTAGTTTGGGTTACACATTTGTCGGCCTTCTGTTCAATTCTTCCACTATTCACATTCGATATTGCCGATCAATACCGCCGCGTGAAAGTAGGTTTGGATTTCGTGTTGACATTCATTAATTCATGTATACGTTAATTAACGTAATATGAAATTAATGTCGACCTACATAGAGCTGAAATCATGACCTTCGAAATCACCACTCTTTATATCGCGGTTCTGGCAACTTACGCTATCGCCCTTGGCGCTGTTGTGAGCATCCACCGTGCAAAATCGGGTATTTCCATTCTCCATGGTGACGATATTGCTCTGGCAGAAAAGATAAGGCGTCATGCCAATTTTACCGAAAATGTACCTTTGGCATTGCTGGTGATGGCTGCGGCGGAAGCCATGGGGCTAGGTGCAACCTGGCTTCATGGAGCAGGTCTTTTGCTACTCGCCGGTCGTCTGGTGCATCCCCTGGGAATTCAACATGACAATCCTAAAAATGTGTTGCGCGGCATTGGCAGCTCGATGACCAGTATCTCAATGTTGATCTGCATCGTTTATATCATCTGGAACTGGGTGGTAGCATAATGCGCGATCTCTCATCTACCTTTGCAGCCCTTGGTGACGCCACCCGGTTTGCCATTGTCGAGCGCCTTCTCAATGAAGGAGAAATGAGTGCCGGTGATCTGCAGGACAATATTTCAATTTCACCACCGGCGGTTTCACGACACCTCAAGGTTCTTCGGGAATCGGGTGTCATTCATCAGCGTGTCGATAAACAACGCAGGATGTATTCGGTGCGACCGGAAGCCGTTCAATCCATAGGCGCGTGGACGATGAGCCACCGCGAATTCTGGCAAAAAAGCCTTGATCGGCTGGAACTTGCCCTCAACCAGGAAAGTCAAAAGAAATGAGCGAACTGAAAATCGAACGTACTTTTTCCGCAGACGCAAAAACCGTATTTGCATTCATCACAGAAACAGAGCACCTTCTTAAATGGTGGGGGCCGGAAGGGATGTCCGTGCCTATTCATGAGCTCGATCTGTCAAAGCCCGGTGCGTGGACGTCCACGATGGTCAATTCCGAAGGCGGCAAGCACAAAGTCAGCGGAGAAGTCATCGCCGTCGACCCGCCGAACTCAGTTGAATTCAGCTGGGGCTGGCATGATGAAAATGATGCGCGCGGTCATGACAGTGTCGTGCGGTTTGAAGTGCAGTCCAACAACGACGGCGGCACTAATTTCACAATGATCCATTCCAACCTTGCGGACGACGAAAGCGCAAAGAACCACAATATGGGTTGGTCTTCGTCTTTCAATAAGCTGGAACGACTGGCAAGTTAACAACAACCAAGGAGAAAAATCATGGCTAATTATGTATTTGTATATCACGGGGGAGGGATGCCCGACACACCGGAAGAGGGTGCGGCGATGATGGAAAAGTGGAACTCATGGTACGGCTCCATGGGGGATGCTGTGGTGAACGGCGGCGCACCCGTTGGCATGTCCAAAACTGTAAGTGCATCGGGCGTCGCCAATGATGGCGGTGCTAATCCGGTATCCGGTTACACAGTTGTCAGCGCAAATGACATTGACGCTGCATGTGCCATGGCAAAAGGTTGCCCGATTATTGAAAGCGGCGGCAACGTGGAGGTCGCCGAACAAATCGATATGTGATTTTTGTTATGTGTGGTGTTGTTCGTTCCATTAACACCACACATAACCATCTCAATAACTTTTCGTTCCCCTCCGTCTAATTATCAGGCAGCAGTTTGACACTCGCCTTCTATGCCGAACGTAATCTTAGCCTTTGAAGGAGTTCTTCAGCAGTTTTTTGGGTGGTTTTGACTTGATTGATCGATGGCTTTTCGACCAGATTCCATAGGATAATCGCAAGGCAAAGCGTGATGCTGAGTGTTTGAATACTCAAAAGTGCTGGAGTTATGCCGTTGTTGAACTGGTATATCGTTTGTGCGACCGGGAAGTGAATGATGTACACCCCGTATGAATAATCGCCCATCACGTTATAGGCGCGCATAATGGGGATATTCGCAAATGCGAGCCAGATAAAGCTATAACCAGCAGCCATCACACCAAACAAAATTCCAATGTCCAAGTGCATGGAAGCTGCAAACAGTGCCCAGGAAATAAAAACCATATTGATGCTGTGAGGGATCGACTGTCTGAATGTCCACAGCGCTGTCCCGATCATGAAGCTGCTACCGAAGAATATCAGATTGGAAATCGCATCCTTTTTGAAGATGAATTCCGGAAAAACTGTCGGGAGAGCGTGCTGCAGTATGATTGCAGCAAAGCTCACAATAAAGATGGTTGCTTTAAATTTCTGACCGCGTGTGAGGAACAAATGATAGATTAAAGGAAATGCCGCGTAGATGATCACTTCGTAACGGAGCGTCCATATGGGCATGTTAACTGCACTGCTAACTGGATGATTTGTAAAAACGCCTCGTAGTGTGGCCCCATGGTCAAGATAGAGTGATAGTGCAGGCGCAAAGCTCCAGGTTTCCGGGCTGGAAAAATATTCACTTAGTGTAACTGTTGTGACGACCGGCCCCAAAATAAATGCCAATAAGAAGCTCACAACAATTAAACCGGGAAATACGCGCAAGATCCGTGCAACTGCAAACCGCAGTATATTGTTGTTTCTATCCATGCTCGCGGTAATGAGGAATCCGCTGAAGACAAAGAACACGGCCAGCAGAATGTCCACACCAAACCGAATATTGGGATTTGCGGAAGCTTCTTCGAGCGTGATGACCGGTATGACCAGCGTACAATGAGCGACTAAAATGCTTACTGCCGCCACAAGGCGCAGAAGATTAAATCCATTGTCGCGCGTTGTGCAGACGTCCCCAAGATACTGCATTTGGGAGAATTTCCATATATATGTTTGCTAAGGACAGATTTAGCATCAAATTGGCCGCGGCGCTGGTTATTTTGCCAATTTGGTGAACTGGTAGGGTTAAGGAATTGTCAGTTTAATCGTCCACCGATTGATAGCCGCCCCGAAATGCAAATTGTATCGTTGACTTGAACCTCAGCATGCATTTCTATCGCGATGGAAAATTCATATATTTAGCTTGCTGGGAGGTAAGGATGAAAAAAATTGCACAGGGACTTTTAGGGTCGGTATTCGCCGTCACGGCTATGGTTGGAACTGCATCAGCTGCAGACAAAGTATTAACGATGTCTCATTGGGCTGGCCCCAAACATGCAATGGCGACAAAAGTTTACCCTTGGTTGGATGAATCGTTAAAAAAATGCTCAGGGGGCAGTTTAAGCGTTAAGCTCGAAAATGGACTTGCACCCCCACCGGCTCAATACGACACGATACGAGATGGTGTAGCGGATATTGGCTGGATTGTTCACGGTTATACGAAGGGCAAGTTTTTAACGACAAAGATGATCGAAATGCCTGGTTTCTCCGGAAATGCGGAACAGATGTCTGCTGCATTTCAAGCGACACATGAAAAGTATTTCGCCGCTGCAAAAGAAGCCAAGGGTGTACAAGTCCTCTCGAATTTCGTTCACGGCCCCGGTGTTGTAAATACCGCTGAGAAGATCACCTCTTACAAGCAACTTGAAGGTAAGAAAATCCGCGTTGGTGGCGGTGTTGCAAATGCGGTCGGTAAAGCGCTTGGCGTTGCTGGTGTCAATATGCCGGCTCCCGCTGTTTACGAGGCGATTTCATCAGGTGTCGCAGAGGGCGTATTCTTCCCTCTCGAAACACTTTATTCGTTCAAAATCAATGAACTGACGAAATACTCATTCAAGAACCCAGACGGTATGTACACGACTTCGTTTGGATTGATCCTGAATCAGGATACATATGATGGTCTTTCTAATGAACATCGTGCCTGTGTTGAGGGTATTCGTGGTATTGAAATGGCTCGCACCATCGGTCGTTTCTGGGACGAGGCGGATACAGTTGGTGCAAGTGAATCTGCAAAAACTGGTTCTAAAGTGATTGAGGCTAGTGATGAAGAGCGTGCTTATTTCAAAGAGAAGACCGCCGGTATTCAGGCGGAAGTCCTTGCTGAAGTTGAAAGCCGCGGCGTGGACGCAAAAGCAGCACTTGATTTCATGAAGTCGCAGTTGAAATAACTCTTTCATCATATGCGTAACTTTTTGATCAAAACGGAAAGGCTGGTGGATTCCGCCAGCCTTTTTGCAGCCTCTATGGCGGCCGTGATACTGCTGTTACTCGTTATATTGACTTGCATAGACGTAATTGGCCGCTACTTCTTCAATAGCCCGTTGACGGGAGCCGTGGAGCTTGTTCAGGTCTGCATGGGCCTAATCGTCTTTTTATCATTTCCCTTAATGTTCCTGCGCAATGACCATGTGATTGTTGACCTCTTTTCTGTTGTTCAGAAAGGCTATCTGGGGTGGATAATCGCAATTGTGTTTTTGTTAATCACGGTATTCGTTGCGGTAATGTTGGGGGACAGGGTCTATGATTATGCGGTTCGAGCCTTTGAAGATGGTGACGAGACTGAATATTTGGGAATACCCCGTTATCTGGTGGTGTCTTTGATCACCATTGCAATTTTTGCAGCGGCTGCGGTCAGCCTGCTTAGGGCCTTGGTGCTGTTGAGTAGACCAGGGGACGCAGAAGAGAAAACCGAAGGCAGCCCGGAAGAATGATTGCAGCATTAATTGGATTTGCCGCCGTTCTGGTGTTGGCATTCATGCGTATGCCGCTGGCATTGGCACTTGGTATCGTGGGTGTAATCGGGTTCGCTGAGCTGTCCAGTTATCGTGCTGCCATGTCCAGCGCTGCAAGGCTCGTAATTGATACCAGCCAGAATTATGGGCTTTCTGTTGTTCCACTTTTTATCCTCATGGGGTTGATGGTTGAACGGGGAGGAATGGCTCGCGAACTTTACCGCGCTGCATTTGTATTTTTCGGCCACCGCAAAGGTGGCCTTGCCATGTCGACAATCTGTGCGTGTGGCATGTTTTCCGCCATATGCGGTTCGTCTCTGGCAACTGCCGCTACAATGTCAAAAGTATCCATGCCGGAGATGCGCCGTTATAAATATAGCGATGCACTGGCAACCGCCTCAATTGCTGCAGGTGGGACGTTGGGCATTCTTATACCCCCCAGCGTAATTCTCGTGATCTACGGATTGATCACCAATGCATCCGTCGGAAAATTGTTTGCAGCTGGGATATTGCCTGGCCTGCTTGGTGTATTACTTTATCTTGCAGCCGTACGTTTTGTTGTTGCTCGTAATCCTGCAGCAGGGCCCGTGGGTGAACGAACCCCGTGGCGAGAACGCATATCCGCTCTTGGCGATGTGTGGACGACTATCGGTCTGTTCGTTTTCGTGATCGGTGGTATTTATATTGGCCTTTTTACACCCACTGAAGCAGCCGGGATGGGAGCTGCAGGGTCAATAGTAATTGCCTGGGCGCGGGGCGCGCTGAATTGGCAGGTGGTTCTTGAAGTCTCTCGGGAAACAACGCTGACGACAGCAAAGTTGTTCATGGTTCTGTTCGGTGCCATGATATTTTCGAATTTCGTCAACAGAGCCGGTCTGCCAGATGGATTGATCAATATCGTAAACAGCTTCGATGTGTCGCCTTTAGGAGTGATATTTATCATCCTTGCGATTTATCTTGTGCTTGGCTGCGTGTTTGAATCTCTTTCCATGATCCTGTTGACAGTCCCGATCTTCGCACCATTGGTCGAAGCACTTGGATTTGATCTCATCTGGTTTGGTATCCTGGTGGTTGTCGCAACCGAGATTAGCCTCATTACTCCACCAATCGGGCTGAACGTTTTTGTGCTCAAAGGTGTACTGAAAGACGTACCGGTTAAAACAATTTTTAAGGGTGTGACGCCGTTTTGGGTCGCAGACATTTTTCGCTTGCTCATATTGGCACTGTTTCCAGCCCTGTCGCTTCTGCTTCCTTCATTTATGTAGAATTGGTGCAGAACGATGGTACCAACACCGGAAATGCTGCCACCGCCCAACCTTCAACCGTTTTGTTTGCTTACCGTTGAACTGGGTGACGTAATTGAACTTGGCACGGGCAGGGGTGCCCATCGTCGTATCATTCCGATAACCGGTGGTCAGGTGGAAGGCGAATTCATTCATGGAGAAATACTGAATGTTGGCGCGGATTGGCAAAGCGTGTTTGAGGACGGGCTGGCTCAATTGGATACGCGTTACGCCATGCGCACGTTCGATGGAGCGGTGATTGAGATAATTAACTTTGGATTTAGACACGGCCCCAAAGACGTTCTCGAACGGCTCATCCATGGTAAAGAAGTGCAGACCGATGAATATTACATGCGAACGATCGCACGGCTTGAAACTGGTAATCCAAAATATGATTGGGTCAACCGAATGGTGTTTGTTGGAACAGGCCAACGCCGAAAAAACAGCGTGGAAATTTCATTATACAGTGTAAATTAGAGCCATCATGCGAAATGTGCTGTGTTGGTAGTTGGTTTACCAACTTTTTATATTGGTAGGCGAAGACGAGACTGCCGAGGGCGACCGCCAGTCCCGTCTTCTAAGTAGCGATCAAAATAGATTCACCACTTCCTCTTTGTTTATTAAACAATTTCTAACGTCAATTCAAATTTCCTTATCATAAAGTTTTTGACCACCAATAAAACTTGAAATTTTGTTGATTGAAGTCATCTCACGACTTCGTTAAAACGATTTAGAAACAGGTGTAAATGCCGGGAAAAAGGGGGATTTTGGGTAAATATCGTCAACCTTTCAATGGGTTAATGAGATAGCTGGTGAGACATAAAACCGGTTAAAGCAAGGAATGTGATAAACGTCTTATCACCAACGATGGGCTAAGATTTAACCGTGCTCGCCTGTTAATAATTTTGTGAACCAAACAGCTTGAAATGCGCATAGTTAACTGAATGTTTGAGATACGATCAGGATATGGGGTAATAGATTCTTCAACGCCGCGTAAATTCCACTTTGCTCATTTGGATATTGTCCTCGCCTACGAGCTCCGTTTCGAGGGTGAATCCTGAAGATTGTAGAGCCCACACCATTGAATGTTCCCTGGATTGTTTGGATTTTCCAAGACGAGCGGAATACGTAAGTATGATTGTATTGTCCCGTTGTTGGCCGGACACAGAAGTGGACTTGTCCCGTATTAATTCCGCATCCTGTTCTCGTTTAACTCGTTTTTCGTTCGAACTTGATTGGTGATATTCCTCATATCGCTGAGTGTTTTCGACGACTGTTGTAGAAGCCGTTGATGTATTGGAACAGGTCCGCTGTGACTTGGTCACGGGTTTGCCATGCGTTGCGCCAGATGAGTTGGAAGCCTTCGCGTTCACACTAAACAGACGGCCCCGCAAAACGCTCGGCTGGAAAACACCGGCTGAAGCATTGGACGAACTTTTAATATAAGATATAATCCAACCATTGGGACGACCGGTTGAATCCGCCTTGACTGCCGCGATCTGTATGATGAATGCAGCAGCACGGTTGAGTGGTTGGCAACATTCGAAGCAAATACGGGTACACCGGATGCTTCGGATGTTTCTTGCTGGTGTTGAGTACTTTGTAGAAAGTTTTCAGCCCTGTGAGTCGCATTTAGTATTGGACACGATGGTGGCCAACACAAAACCCTTCGCGAGGCAAAATGGACTGCTATCTGCTTGCTACCAAAGAACGGGTACTTGTTGAACACTCTGCCGATCTCATTCAAGAGTTCCAAAGTCACCCCAATAGCAACAATTTATCTTCCTGGTCGCGTATAGAAATATCAGGTTGCCCACTCACTGAAGTTGTACTAAACGATGCGCTAAATCTTCAAAAAGAAAAGAGAACAATATCATGGCAATTGGCAAGCCCATTCAGTTCATCGATCTTGCCGCCCAGCAAGAGTATCTTGGATCGCGTATCGATGATGCAATTAAGCAAGTGCTCAATCACGGCAAATATATTATGGGACCGGAAATTGCCGCGTTCGAAAAAGACCTGTGTAAATTTGGGGAAACCAGCCAGGCCGTCACATGTTCCAACGGAACAGATGCTTTGATCATGCCCCTAATGGCCTGGGGCATTGGACCAGGCCAAGTGGTTTTCGTTCCAAGTTTTACGTTTGCCTCAACCGCTGAAGCCGTCGCCTGTTTGGGTGCTGAAGTTGTGTTTGTGGATATTCTTCCCGACACATTCAACATGGACCCGGAACAGTTGGAACTCGCCATCGAAGAAGTAAAGCGCGAAGGCAAACTGCAACCCGCGGTTATCATTGCAGTCGACCTGTTTGGTCTGATAGCCGATTACCCCGCGATCAAAAAGATTGCCGATAAGCACGGGCTAAAGCTGGTGGCGGATGCTGCTCAGGGATTTGGTTCAACCTTTGAAGGCAAACAGGCGGGCCATTTGGCCGACGTGGTCACCACCAGCTTCTTCCCGGCAAAGCCGCTGGGTTGCTATGGTGACGGGGGCGCCTTGCTGACAAACGATAGCGAACACGCTGACAGGCTGCGTTCCATTAGAGTTCACGGCAAGGGAAGCGATAAATACGACAATGTGGTGATCGGGATGAATGCCCGGCTCGATACGCTTCAGGCCGCAATCCTGATCGAGAAGATTGCGATTTTTGGGGAAGAAATCGAAAAGCGGAACGTGATTGCCAGGCGTTATGCCGAAGGACTGGAAGGCGTGGTCACGACCCCTGCCATGCCAGACGGTTACGTATCAACCTGGGCACAATATACGCTTACCGTTGAAAACCGCGATGAGTTTCAGGCGGCTCTGAAAGAGAAAAACGTTCCAACGGCAGTGTATTACGCTAAACCGCTCCACCAACAGACCGCATATAAGAAATATTCGGTGGCTGGAAATGGCCTTCCGGTTACAGACCGTCTGGCGCAGAATGTTGTGAGCTTGCCGATGCATCCTTATCTCGATCAGGAATCACAAAACCACATAATCGAAAGCGTGAAGGCTTCGGTTTAACAATTTACCGTCGCGTTTGTTCGGTCTTCCGAATAAGCGCGACGGACCTTTAGAGGTTTAAAGCTGAGCGGCGTTTCACCGACCCGCATTAAAATTAATGTGTTTTAGCTGCCGCGCTTCATGGCGTCATCGGCCCGCGACAGGACTTCAAGAACGCGCAATCCTTCTTCGCCGTCGGTGTAAATCTCCCGACCATCATGCATCGCATTGAGAAACGACAGGCATTCGTTCTTGAGCGGCTCGGTCGGTTGAAGGTTTTGAAATTTTCCGATTGCCTTGTCGAGCACAGGTTGGCCGTCAACGATACCGGCCTTATGTTCGTATACCGCCACTTTTTGATCGACTGGCTGGGTGTCATCAAACACGATCATCGCATCTTCACCGATAACGACGAGTTTCTGTTCCTTGAAAGGGTGAAGCCAGCTGACTGTTCGTAGTCAGGGTATTTGAGACAGATGGTGGTCTGATTTAAGAGAGACTCTAGCTCATCTGTTGTTTGTATTATGCGGCTTGTTTGCGGTGTTGCAAGCGCCGCGTTTCGATGGTTTTTTGTTTGATCCTTTCTCTTCGCTTCAATATCTCATTTTTGCGCCCGAAGTAGACGTCCGCAGGCGTGAGATTACTCAGGCTCTCGTGGTATCTGTGATGATTATAATGTTCGATGAAAGCTTCGATCTGCCGGTTTAAGTCACTTGGTATGAAGTAGTGTTCCAGCAAGATGCGGTTCTTCAGGGTTTGATGCCAGCGTTCAATCTTGCCTTGGGTTTGCGGGTGATAAGGCGCACCGCGAACATGACCCATGCCTTTGCCATCCAACCACTCTGCCAGATCACTGGATATGTAGCAGGGGCCATTATCAGATAGTAGCCGGGGTTTATGCGCAACGTTGGCCCTGTCGCAGCCTGAGGCCTGAAGCGCCATTTCCAATGTATCGGTCACATCCGATGTGTTCATGGTGGTACACAGCTTCCAGGCAATGATGTATCGCGAATAATCATCAAGGATCGTACTGAGATAGAACCAACCCCAGCCAATGACCTTCAGATAGGTGAAGTCTGTTTGCCACAGCTGGTTGATGGCTGTGGTCTTGTCGCGGAACTCACTGGCAGCTTTCATGACGATAAATGCCGGGCTGGTGATCAGGTCCAGGGCCTTGAGCAGTCGGTACACTGAGCTTTCCGATACAAAATAGGCCTTCGTGTCTGTGAATGTCACAGCCAGTTCACGAGGAGACAGTTCCGGTTGATCAAGGGCCAGATCAATGATCTGTGCCCGTATATTTTCTGGCACGCGGTTCCAGGCTCTGTTGGGACCAGAACGTTTGTCTTCCAATCCTGTCTCACCCAATCGCTGATACAAATCATACCAGCGATAAAAAGTTGGCCGTGAGACGCCAAGCTTATCAAGTGTCACCTTGGCTGGCAGATGTGATTGTTCAACAATTCGGATGATTTCCAGTTTCTCAGATGCTGGGTATCTCATTCGATATCCTCCCCATCCGCGATCATGCTTTTTTTAAGAAGACGGTTTTCCAGCGTGAGATCTGCCACGCATTCCTTCAGATCACGGGCTTCACGGCGCAGACCTTTGACCTCATCGGTGGAAGCCTCACGCACTATATCGCCTGACAGACGCTTTTTACCGGCCTCCATAAACTCCTTCGACCATTTGTAGTACATGCTTTCAGCAAGACCTTCACGGCGGCACAGTTCAGCTATGCTGTCTTCACCGCGCAAGCCATCAAGCACAATGCGGATCTTTTCCTCCGCACTATACTGACGGCGGGTCTTGCGTTTGATGGTTCGGATCAATTTCTCTGAACCTGATCCTTGGGTTCCTGATTTATGTCTCATCTTCGCTCCATAAGGGCTACGATGAACCAAAATCATCTCTTAAGAAAAATCAAACCTCTGTCTCATGAATGCTGACGGGGAACACTGACGCTTGACGTAGGGCTTTACATATACCGGTGGGATAAGTTTGACCGTATGGCCAAGCATTCCGATCTCGCGACCCCAATGATGGAAACTGGCACAAGCTTCCATTGCCACCATACATTCTGGGGTATCAGACATGAAGGCCAACAGCTTTGCGCGTCTGAACTTTCTGCTAAAAACTGGCTTTCCTTCAGATGTCGCGCCATGAACTTGAAATACGTTCTTGGCCAAATCAATGCCTACTATGCTAATCTCTTCCATGGACGTCTCCTCCTTGCAGTGGTTATCAACACTACTACCTTGGCACACAGATGCAGTCGGAGGGGCGTCCACCCCATCGGATACATAGAAACGACTTCCGAGAACATGTAAAAAATCATTTGCGAACAGCAATCGGTACATACAAGAGCTCTGACGCCAGATCACGTGCACCTTCGTAAATATGGCGGCTAACATTGCGAGCTGGTTCATTTTGGCTGCGGCATCAAGGTGCAAGTTACAGGTCGAAAATCCACTTATATCAGCTGAACAAATTGAACCTCACTGATCAAAGCCAACAGGCAGAGAGCGAGTGAATACCTCTCTGCTTTATCGGGGAATTCCGGCCCTCAATTTCCACGATGTAACTATTGGATCAGAAATCAAGACCAAAATAGAGAATCTTCAAAGCGCCTACTTGCATAATGGCTGAATTTACGTTCATACTGCCCTCGGAGATACCAATCAAAATTTTTCGAGCTGAGCTCCAAGAAAATAAATTAAACATGAAAATTTCTGAAGAATGCTTGATCGAATTTGGCCAACTCGCTGAACGTGCCCGTATGTTAGATCAAATTCTTGAATTAGGTCATGTTGACAAACTTCTGATCCAGAGACGCGCGGCTACCATTTGAATGAATCCGAGATAGCTTGCTGCGGTTTTGTCGTACCGGGTGGCCAGACGGCGTGAGCATTTGAGTTTGTTGAAGCACCGCTCGACCTGGTTTCTCAGGGCATGGGTGATTGCATCTACCTGGATTGGGACTTTGCGATTGGCTTTGCCGGGAATGACTGGCGTACCGCCACGTTCAGCGATGGTTCTGCGGATGTGATCGCTGTCGTAGCCACGATCAGCGAGAAACACTTTGGCGTTGGGTAAATCATCATCGACCAAGGCGTCAAATCCCTTGAAGTCAGAGACTTCGCCGCCGGTTATCTCTGCTCTGACAGGGAGGCCATGCGCATTGGTGATGAGGTGGATCTTGGTCGTAAAGCCACCTTTTGAGCGGCCAAAACCTTGTTTTTGAGTCCCCCTTTTGCGCCTGCTGCCAAATGATGCGCCTGGATCACAGTGCTGTCGATCATCTGAACCTGATCTGGCATGATGCCGCTTTCATTCAGCGCTTCAAGGATCATCTCCCACAACCCTGACAGCGTCCACCGGCGAAACTGCCTGTAAACGCTCGACCATTTGCCAAACTCTTCAGGCAGGTCACGCCAAGGTGCGCCGGTGCGTGCAATCCAGAACACCCCATCCAGGATCAATCGATGATCCGTTGCCGGACGCCCACCACGTCCGCGAATTCCAATCAGAAACGGTTCAAAGAACGCCCATTCGGCGTTTTCCATCAACAATCGAGCCACAACAGCCTCCTCAAAAGGAAGCTTGAATCAGATTTCAGGCGATTTGGGAATCCAGTTTGTCAACAAGACCTAGGTCGAATTGTTCAAAATTACCTGACAATAAAAAATGAAAATTTTCATTTATATCTTTCAGAAAATGGTAATGAGTTTGTTATAAATCGTGATTTTATCAGCAATCTAGTTACATATATTGACAATGAAAATTTTCTCAATATTGAGGCTGTACTCTTCTATCCGAACCGTGGTTCCAAATTCTTGCTTAATATAACAGAGATCGATGAAGTTAGAAAACTAAGTGCCGCAATCAAAATGATATCCAAGAACGTGGCGAAAAATACGGCGTTTATCGGGAGTAAGACTCAAAATTAAACCATTGATTTCATTTGTTTTACGACAGAAGCTGGTTTCGTGCCCTGATTGCAGCAATTGTGGGCTGTACTTAGATATAGACAGTGTTATGTCTTAACGCTTTGCAAACATTCTGCATCTTTCAAGCCACGCGAAGGTGCGTTTATACCAATACCAAAATTGAGTAAATTCGAATATTACGCGAGTGATAGGGAGTCTATGAAAAGTTTAGTGGAAACCTTGATCGCCGGAGATGATAGAACAATTCGAGAGCTGCTTGAATCCGGCGCTGATCCAAATATTAAGAATGAATTGGGACAAACCGTTTTAATTGAGGCGTGTCGGCGAGGTAAACTTGAGATCGTAAGATTACTCTTGGAAAGCGGAGCCAGTCCCAATCTGGCAAATAGTAACGGCACTACACCGTTGATGTTTGCCAAAACCCATGCGTTTGCCAGTGGTTCAATTAATCTTATGAACTTACTAATATCATACGGTGCAAAAATCGATCAAAAAGATAAGTATGGCAAAACAGCACTCGACTACTCAATTGAACGGTCGATACTTGTGACAGAATATTTAGAAGGAAAAACAAGAAATTAAAAAAAACTATGCATTCTTACTTATGAATCACCACACCTTAAGACGGCACAATTTGTATTTGGTTTGAAAAATCGATACGGAGAAAAGTTAAATATCGATTTTCTCACCATGCCTTTTGTAAAGAGGCAAGAACGGGAAGTTCTTGTGCGTCACCGCCCATTTCAATTTGAAGGACCGTCCGTTCAGTCATTGGCAGAGGCCTTTAAATCGAAAATTTACAAATATGACGATTGGAAAGCGGTTGTCGATCAATATAAATATTTCCTGGTTTGCGGTTCAAACCTAATCGATAAAGAATTTGCGAACTCGGCAAAAATTTATAATGTCCATTCAGGGTTAATTCCGGCAGTTCGCGGATTAGATTCGTTTAAATGGGCTATCCTAAATAACAAGCCAATCGGGAACACCCTACATAAAATTAACGAAGAACCCGACGCCGGTGTCATAATTTCCCATTTGAAAACCCCCGTGTTTCCGGAAGATGATATAGCAACATTTGCCAGGCGACATTATGAAAACGAGATATTTATGCTTTGCCATTTCTTTCAACTTGTAAAGAATGGGATCGTTGAAAAATTTTCGGACAGCCAGCCAACCATGCGAATGTCAATTGCAACAGAGGCTATAATGGTACGGGGGTTTGATGACTACAAGAAACATCATGCCTTTACTAGTGCGTCCCACCCTTGACCTGATTCAATGAGTTTTATTTTGGATTGTATTGTGATTCACGTCTGTGAGGAGGCTTATCATGGGCAAATCACTATGAGTGTGAATCCCGGAGACAAAATGACCACAGAAATGGTTGGGTAATCTGACCGTCGCGGAGTAAAATTCCGCACTCTGACACCTTGTGCTTGTGAGTATTAGGTGGGGAAGATGTATTCTGTGGATTTGTATAGTCGGGTGCGTCGAGCGTGCCATGTGGATGGGAAGAACAATAGCGAGGTGGCCCGTTTGTTCGGGATTGATCGCAAAACCGTGGCGAAGATCCTGAAGCACTCGGTTCCGCCCGGTTATCAAAGAACGACCGCGCCTGTTCGCCCGAAGTTGGATCCGTTTGTTGGGATAATTGATCAGATCCTGAAAGACGACAAAAAGGTCATCAAAAAGCAACGGCACACAGCCAAGCGTATTCATGCGCGGTTACGGGATGAGCACGGGTTCACTGGCGGGATCACCATTGTCACTGATTATGTGCGTGAGAAGCAAAGACGAACCCAGGAGGTGTTTGTTCCTCTGGTTCACGCGCCCGGCCATGCTCAGGTCGATTTTGGTGAGACGTTCGGCGTGATCGACGGTGTCGAACGCAAGCTGCATTACATCGCTATATCGTTGCCGCATTCGGATGCGTTCTTCATGAAGGCGTATCCGGCGGAAACAACAGAAGCCTTCTGTGACGGTCACAATGCTGCGTTTGCTTTCTTCGGCGGTGTGCCGTTGTCGATGCTCTACGACAACACCGTGATTGCAGTTGCAAAGATCCTGGGCGGTGGCAAACGGATACGCACGAGAACTTTCTCAGAGCTACAATCGCACTATCTGTTTGAGGATAAGTTTGGTCGCCCTGGCAAAGGCAATGATAAAGGGAATGTCGAAGGCGTCATTGGTTACGGTCGCAGGAACTTTCTCATCCCAGCCCCACGGTTCGACAGCTTTGATGCCTTGAACGCCTGGTTGGAAGAATGCTGCCTGAAGCGTCAGGATGATGTTGTTCGCGGACATGGTGAGAGTATTGGTGAACGATTGCTGAGAGACCTGGACGCGCTGATGGCATTGCCCCCAACGCCATACGACGCGTGTGAAAAGTTTAGCACGCGGGCAACGTCAATCTCGATGATCCGCTACCGCAATAATGATTACTCCGTTCCTGTCGCCTTTGCCCATCATGAGGTTCAGGTTCGCGGTTACATCCATGAGGTTGTGATTGGCAGTGGAACCGAGATTATTGCCCGCCATCGTCGGTCTTATGAGAAGGCAGACATGATCTTCGACCCGCTTCACTATCTGCCCTTGCTGGAACAAAAGGTAGGTGCTCTCGATCAGGCGGCACCATTGCAAGGCTGGGGTTTACCCGATGCATTTGCGATCCTTCATCGTTTATTAGAAGCCCGCATGGGTAAGGCGGGAAAACGCGAGTATGTTCAGATCCTGCGTCTGCTGGAAACTTTTGAGCTGGAGCACGTTCACGCCGCAATCCAACAAGCTTTGGATCTGGGTGCCATTGGCTATGATGCGATCAAGCACCTTATTCTGTGCCGGATCGAGCGGCGACCGCCCAGGCTTGATCTCGACATCTACCCCTATTTGCCCAAAGCGGTGGTCGAGACGACAAAACCTGCCAGCTATGCCGTGCTGTTGTCGGAGGCGGCAGCATGAACGACACTGTTACCGATACACCGCAAGTTCTACTCAAACATCATCTGACCAAACTTCGGCTGCCAACCTTCCAGAGTGAATATACCAAACAGGCCCAACAATGTGCCGCTGAGAATAAGGATCATGTCCAATATCTCCTGCGGTTATGTGAGTTGGAGCTGATTGAACGTGAGCGCCGAATGGTGGAGCGACGCATCAAAGCTGCGAAGTTCCCGGCAACCAAGAGCCTCGACAGCTTTGACTTCAAAACGATCCCGTCAGTGAACAAGGTGCTCGTGATGGAACTGGCCCGTTGCGAGTACGCTGCGAAACGCCAAAACATCATCGCGTTAGGACCAAGTGGAACCGGCAAAACCCATGTTGCCCTCGGCCTTGGACTGGCTGCCTGCCAAAAGGGGATGAAAGTCCGCTTCACCACGGCTGCTGCACTGGTTCATGAGATGATCGAGGCCGTTGATGAACGTCGCTTGCAACGGCATCAAAAACAACTGGCAGCTCAAGACCTGCTGATCATTGACGAACTGGGCTTCGTCCCTCTCTCCAAAACCGGGGCGGAGTTGCTGTTCGAAGTAATCAGCCAACGGTATGAACGCGGTTCCATCATCATCACATCCAATCTACCATTCGACGAATGGACAGAGGTCTTCGGATCAGAACGCCTAACGGGCGCAATACTCGACCGGCTGACACACCACG
Source organism: uncultured Rhizobiaceae bacterium (assembly GCA_951813045.1). Lineage (GTDB taxonomy): Bacteria > Pseudomonadota > Alphaproteobacteria > Rhizobiales > Rhizobiaceae > Pseudahrensia. The sequence continues at coordinate 2,069,531 of CATOTF010000002.1, read as the reverse complement.
TCCACATCCTGGAGATGAATGGTGAAAGCTACAGGTTGCACCAGAGCCGAAAACAAAAATCTGTTCAAATCAACTGACACTAAACCAGATCAAAAACACAAACGTCCCAAAATCTGGCCAATTTTACTCCGGGATCAAGACCCATTTTAGGCTGGGATTGACATATAGAACCCGAGCACAGCTGGATCGTCTTCGGCAGTAGCGATCCACGCTGTGACCATCCCAGCTTTTATCTGGTCTGTCAGAGACGATTTGAGAAAATTGTCGATTGGCTCAAAACCACAACTAAATTGGCTGCGGTCATGAGCTTTTTTGTTAAATGTCGCGAGTGTTAGATTAGCGGCAGGTGCGGTTGCATCAGCTGGCATCCTTGAGAAGGCCTTTCGATGCCTCTGCGGCTTTTCGCAAGCCAGGCACGACCTTGCCAGAAGATTCAACTGCGCCCTTGAACGCATCAAACGCCTCTACTGGTAGAACGGACAATGAAACGCGTTGCTCTATTTCTTGAACACGCAAAAGCGCAGCTTGACGGATAAAGTCAGCTTCTTGTAGGCCGGTTGCTGCAGCAGCAGCCCGAATACGTTCTTCATCTGCACGATGCATACGCAACTCTTTACGCGCTTCCATCTTACCCGCTGTCGGGGTGACTGTTTCAATCGCAAACATTTCATTCTCCTTAACCTCTATGTGTACGGTATAACGCCGTACGTGTCAATAGTTCTCTTAAACTGCCATGAGTGCTAGGCACACGACACGCATCATTAAATATCCACGCGAATGCTAAACATGCATCGTTCGTGGTTCTTCAGGGGCAAATTCCAACTTAGGAAACTCCTGTCACTTAGCACATAAATGTGAGAATGCGGTCGTTTCGAAAAAATTTGGCACTTTAATCTGAGAATCATCGGGTCCAGTTCTCATATCAGTTGGAACTGCTGGGGTGGTCCCCACTCGATCGCCGGGGTTACCAAATGGTCGGTCGCCATGACAAATCGGTTCTTGTTGTCTCCCATCATGTGCCCTTGCAGCATCTTCAGCATCGGTGGCCCTGCGCGGTTGATGATCGTCACGCCTGCCAGGAGCGCGGGACGGATGTGTAGCGGCAGGATGGGGTGTTTTGGCGAGTATGGAAACGCGGTCTCCTTGGCGAGTATGGCATCTAAATCGGGAACGATGGCGCCGAGGAGTCGGTAGCGCCAGAGATCGCCGTCACGCGGGGGCGGCCAGGGGATGCGGCGCATGAGCAGAAGCCGCGCGATCTCCAGTGGTGGGAGCCATGTTTCCAAGCTGCGCTCTGCGTGGTTATCCAACAAGGTCTCACCTCGACGTGCTGCCGCGCGATATTGTGCAAACGTCCGATCGCCATCGCTGGTGGTCTTTTCCTGGTAAGGTACCCCACAGTGCGGGCAAGTGATCCGCCATCCTTGCAATTCGCTTCGAAGGACTGGCAGTGGGCCAACATCGGTTTGAAGGCAACATGCGCAACGTTGTGTCGGACTCTTGGCGATGAACCTGTGAGCGATTCTTGGGGCGTCCGCGAAGCTCAGGCTGCGTACAAGTTTCGGGCTGGCGCCGAACATCCCCGCAATCCGGTTCGCCTGGGCTTTCGCCAGAGAAAGATCGATTGCTCCAAGGGATATCGCCTCCGGTAGTCCATGGCGCAGCATGGTTAACGGCGTGACCCCATAGAAGTCCGCGTGGCGACTGATCCAGGATGACAGGAGTTCGCCGAGCAGGGGTGGCGAGGAGACGGGCAGAGGCCCCGTCATGCGAAGACCGCCTCGTTATCAAATGCAGGCACTCACTCTTCGACCGCGCTGTCGGTGATGTGTTCAGTACCGCTTTCGATGGACTCTATCGCAAGACTACCCAGCATCCGGAAGATGTTGGCCGTGATGCCGACCGTGATCTGCAGAATGCGCTGAAGCGATTTCGGCGTTAGCACAGAGGATCGCCGCAATGGAGTATTGCGCAGGATCGACGCGATCAACGTCTCGAAGTCCTCGTTGGCGGCCCAACGGTTTAGGGTGAGTTGCTCGAAGCGGCGCGCAAGTTGAACGTCACCGCCGATGGCTTCCCGAGCGTCGCTCACGCCGAAGCAGACCAGTGACATTTGGAGCCGATTGCTCAGAAAGCGTAGCATGTTGAGCACGATACGTTGCTCTCGATAGGTCCCGGCGAGGATGTTGTGAACCTCGTCGATGACCAGCACCTGGACGCCGATGGCCTTCATGATCCGCATGGTCGCCTGTTCCATCTGGGCAATATCGGCCCGCGGTGCCTGGGGCGCGCCGAGGAGGGAAAGCAGTTCGCCATAGAACCGCCGTTCTCCGGGCGGCTGACCATTTCCATGGCCAGGACCGGTGTCTTCAGAATGCCGGTCCGGCGATCAAGATGTGGTGGATGCTGGTCACGGAAGCGTTGCATGATCATGGTCTTGCCCATCCCGCTATCGCCATAGATCGCGACAGACGGCATGCGGGGGCCTCTCGGATGATCAAGGAGCGCCTCGAGGCGATCGAGGGCTAACTTCGCGCGAGGGTAGAGAATCCAACGGCGGGACCTGATGGCGCGAATGCGTCCTGCCTGGGGTTCAGACAGCAGGGCCGCCGCGTCGGCGGTCAGATGAGGGTGATCGTTCGTCATTTTAGCTCCAGCTCATTCGCTGTCCTCAACAAAAGGCACCGGTTGGCTGGAGTCGACACCACGGAGTGTGCCCGTGTCCCGGAGGTCACCGCCCCGCCTCGGTTGAGCCTTGCCGCGCCGCGCGGCAGCGGTTCTGTTTACGGCCTCGTCAACCAACTTCCGCTGTTCAAGCGCGGTCCTCACGACCGCGCGGCTGTCGACTTCCCGCCGCCCTTTCTCACGCAGGGTGCGACGCGCCGTCAAAGCTTCGTGCAGGGAAATGGGTGCCAGGGTCAGGTCCGCATACCGGGCTTCAACGAAGTTGCCCGAGGGCCGCCGCACGAAGACACGCGACATGTCTCGCGGGTCATATTTCACCAGAAGCCGCCGCTCTGTCCGGCCGACATCGGCGCTGAGCGCGGGAGACCAGTAGCGCAGATCAAACAGATGGATGCCGGTCGGGCGTAAAGTCCGTTCCTGCTCTGGCAGGAAAGAGATCCAGAACTGCAGTCGATCCTCCGGCAGCCGCAGAGGGGTCTCACCTTCGTGGTCCCGCCAGACGGCAAGGGGAGGGCGGCTCAGCGAACTGTGGATGGATTGATGATAGGACCCGACAATGTCGAGAGCGATATAACGCTCCAACTCACGTAAGGTCAGCGCCGCATGTTTCTTTGAATCATACTCCGCGAGGTCCTGAGCGTTGCTGAATGTCGTACCGGGCAAAAGGTGCAGTCGTCCCATTTGGGTGCCGATCAGCCGCTCGATATGTCCGCCGAAGCGCGGTGTACCCGGTGGCCGCCAGTCGATCGCAATGCCCGCATTCTCGCAGCCACGCTTGAACGCGCGACTCCGGAAATCCGCGCCGTTGTCCACATGAATCCTTTTCGGAAGGCCGGCCACGGGCCAGGGCTCTTCGATCTCGCGCGCTTTTAGCCAGGCAGTCTTGTCATATACCGAATGCAGCAGGCAGAGGCTCGTCGAAAGCCGGGATGGCGCATCCATGGTCAGGTAGAACCCCGTCACCATACGACTGAAGACATCCATGGCCAAGGTTAGCCAGGGTCGTCCGATCGGTTCTCGGGATTTCTCATCGACGACAAAGATGTCGGCCTTCGTGTGGTCAACCTGAACGATCTCTAGGGGTCGATTGGTGCTCAGTGTTCCCGGGACAGGCATTGTTGCTTTTATGGTCTGCGTTTCGCCGCGACGTATTGCCCGGTGGCGCAGGTCCAGGTCTCCTAGACGCCGCTCGATCGTTCGACGATGTGGTGGCTTCAATCCTACTTCGGCGCAATTCGTTTTAATGTCCCGCACCAACTGCGAGACCGTTGGCCGGGTAGGTTTCAGATAGTACGTGCGGATCGCCTTCTCGATGATCTCTTCGCGCTGAGCATCCAAAGCGCGATGCCCCGTCGGACGTCCCCGCTTGGTTTCAACAAGCGACATTACGGTTCCGTCCGCCCGAAACCGCCTTAGCAAGCGGTAGGTCGTCGCTTGGCTGACCTGCAATTCGGATGCAAGATCGCTAATAGCGGCCACGGTTGACTCACCGGAACTGGACAACAGGAACCAGTGTATCGCGGACGCACGGCGACAGGCTTCTGCCCACAGCGTGTCGTCTACCTCTTCTGGAAGTCGTTCGGTCATAATGAGAGCCCGACAAAAATCGGAGCCACAATTATCTAATTAAGTGCTAAAGTCCAGTATTCATTATCAGTTTAAGTGCCAATTCTCATATTTAAGTGCAAAGCTTAGATGTTGAAATCGCTGAAAACAAATTATCGTCTTTAAGAGCTAAGTGACACTGGGCACGCACCATTCTCAAAACCTTTCCGCGCGAAGAAGCGATTGCATTGCAATGTGCAGATATAGCGCTCGCCAGAGCGCTTGGTTGGCCGCACCCCATCCCGCTTTGTGGACTGCAATTGAAAAAGGCGGATCTTCGACGGCTGGCCGACGGCGATGCCAAGGGGTTTGAGCTGGCCTTCACCGCGAGCGTCGCCCGGGCGGTCAATGACGCTATTCGCTTGGCCCATGATCTGGCGCGGCGGGCGGCCCGGCTGCGGGCCGTGACCGGCAAACTCAGGGGCAAGGGATCCGATGACGCCATAGCGCTTTTCCTGTCGGAAGATGCTGTCTATCCGCCCACCATGCTGACCCCAACCATTCGCGGATCCAGCACGGCGATGACCGACCGGTCGGCCCGCCGGTTCTGTGACCGGCTGGTCGAACTGGGTGTGGCCCGCGAACTGACCGGGCGCAAGACGTTCCGACTATACGGGGTGGCATGATGGTTGCGGTGCGCAAGCAAGAAGACGAAATCGAGGTGCTCGATCTGGAACTGGATGATCTGCCGGACGAGCTCCGTTGGCGGGAATGGATGAACCGGATCGAGGCGGTGATCTTTGCCAGTGCCAGTCCGGTCGACCGTGAAGCGCTGAGTCGTGTCGTGGGACAGGGGGCAACATCGATCTTCTCATTGAAGACATCCAGGCCGATCTGAAAGGCAAGCCCTATGAGATCGTGCCGGTCGGACACTCAGTGTCAGGCGGATGGATGTTTCGGACGCGCGCGCACTATGCTGTTGCGATCCGGACGGCGGTAGATGTCGGGGACCAGCAACACAACTTTTCCGAGGAAGAGATGGCCGTGCTCTGTGCCGTCGCTTATCACCAGCCAATCGACAGGGCAGGTCTCAAAGATATTTTCGGCAAGGAGATCAACCGCGATCTGCTTGGTCGACTGCGCTACAAGAACCTGATCGGTAATGGACCGAAAAGTCCGCGACCCGGCGCGCCACATACGTTTGTCACAACGGCTGAGTTTTTGGCGACGTTCGATCTACTGAGCTTGAGGGATTTACCGGAGATGGGGCCCTAGAATGATGGACCAATCAAATGGTCTCAAACGCAGTTTGTTCGAGAACGGATGGTTTTTCTGCAATCATGAACTCCAGGATGTAGCTGAGTTGTCTGACAAAATTTTGGCAATCGCAGGTGCTCTGGGTTCTATCGTGAAGGGGCGCGGCGGCCAGCAGTTGGAGCGGCTCTGCTGACAGATAGAACGCTTCTCGTCGTTAGACCACCTGCGTCGCTTCCCGCCACTACCCATAATCTGTCCCTAAGTGTCCGCCAATATTAAGCGGACACTTAAACAACTCATGACAAGCACTGTAGGTCGGGTTAAACGGACGGACACTATGGTTCCGCGGTTTGACGAAAAGAACAAGGAATTTTGTGATAGGATTGCATTGAGACGAAACGCTGAACTGCATTCAGGGGCAACCCCTTTCAACGCTATGGCCTTGGATGCGTGGGAAGGTTTGTTTTGGTATGCCTGTGAGACCATTCTCTCCCATATGAGGTCTGATTTGGATAGTTGGCTTGGTGCCAAGGATTCAACCGCGCCGAAAGCAATTCTCGAAGCCACCAAAATGGCTCGCCGACAGTCCGTTGAGTTACGTGTCGATAGGCACCGCGAACAATTTGCCAGTCGCAAGAAATTAGAGAGAGACACTGCATTGGCCGATGCGGCTAATAAGGAAGCATACCAATATCGTGGTTTGTTTTCTTTCGTCTCTGATGAAGAATGGCCGCAGGAATGCCCAGCCTGCCTCGGCAAAGCATTCCTTGCTGGAATTCAAATGGGTGAGGAGGTGGTAGACACGCAACCAGAGGAGTACGGGATATGGGAAACCGTGGAGAAGCAACTTACCGCTGAGCAGTTCCGATGTCCCGTATGCAATTTAAATTTGGATGGGTCAGAGGAGCTGGAGATAGCGGGAGTTGAGCTCTATCACAGCATCACTGATGAACGTGAGATGGAGTACGAACCAGACTATGGGAACGATTAGATAGATGGACTTGTCACGGTTTAGTTCCGTGTCCTTGAATTGGATTAATCCCATCAAGGAGAACTATTATGGCACGAGGCCACACAGACGAATTCAAGCGTGAAGCGGTGCGTATTGCGCTGACCAGCGGACTTACCCGGAAACAAGTGGCATCAGATTTGGGGGTCGGCTTTTCGACGTTATCGAAATGGATACAACAATCCCGGCCTGATGACCTTCCACCATCGGTTGATATTGATCTGGCCAAAGAGAATGAGCGGCTTCGCAGAGAGGTTCGTCTCCTCACGGAGGAGAGGGAGATATTAAAGAAGGCAACAGTGTTCTTCGCGGGTCAAAGCAAGTGAGATTTGCGTTTGTCGAAGAACACAGGAAACACGTTCCGGTGGATCGGCTTTGCCATATTCTGAATGTTACATCGCGTGGTTATCGTGCCTGGCACAACCGCCCTGTTAGTCAACGGCAGCGCGATGACATGGTGGTTCTGGCGCACATCCGTGAACAGCATCACTTGAGCCTTGGCAGTTATGGTCGCCCGAGAATGACGCAGGAGTTGAAGGAAGCCGGCCTTGCTATTGGTCACCGCCGTGTTGGCCGCCTGATGCGCGACAACGGCATTCGAGTGGTCAGAACACGCAAATACAAAGCTACGACCGATAGCAATCACCGCTTCAACATTGCGCCTAACTTGCTGGGGCGGAACTTCCAAGCGGATAAACCCAACCAGAAATGGGCAGGTGACATCAGCTACATCTGGACCCGTGAGGGCTGGCTGTATCTGGCAGTGATGATCGATCTACATTCACGCCGTGTGGTGGGTTGGGCTGTCAGCAACCGGTTGAAGAAAGACTTGGCATTGCAGGCTCTCAACCGGGCTTTGGCCCTTCGAAACCCACCGCCGGGCTGCATTCATCATACGGACCGTGGCAGTCAATACTGCTCTCATGATTATCAAAAACGAATGCGTGAACTGAAGTTTAAAGTGTCCATGAGCCGAAAAGGCAATTGCTGGGACAACGCCGTGGTCGAGACGTTCTTCAAAACACTCAAAGCCGAACTCATCTGGCGCGGCACATGGCAAACACGACAGCAAGCAACCGACGCCCTGTTCCAATACATCAACGGCTTTTACAACAGCCGCAGAAGACACTCAGCGATAGGAGGAATGTCGCCCATCAAATTTGAACGAAAAACGAGTTAAACGAGAACAGGATGCGGAATTAATACGGGACAAGTCCACTATCAACATTGGCAGTATGTTAGGAACCAATAAAATCGGAATCAAGCGAGCCGATTTGAATGCGAATGCGATTATTGCAACTGATGCCAAACAGGCGGCCAATAGACCCCAACGTAACTGATTGACGATCGATATGGATTCGTGACGCATTATGACCGGAAGCCCAACGACCTTTTGTGCTCCGGCATTGAGAGCCGCAACCTCTATTGCATCATAGATATCCAGCGATTCATGACTTTGCATCGGTTCAGAAATAAAGGCGTTTATACGAGCAATATCCGACTGTTCTGACAAATAGTCGGTAGCCAGTCCTTTCGGTAGTTCGCTCAATTCTTCATCTGTAGGCAATCGGCCAAAAATTCCGAGCAGGCCTGCTATATCTGCAATAGATGTTGTGAGAGTGTTTGGAGCTGCAGAGCGAATAGCTTCTTGTATCTTTGCCAGGCGCTGCCAACCTTTCTCTGTCGAAATGCTGTTTTGGCCAGACGTGTCAATCTCAATCCAAAGGCGATAAAAGCCACCGAATTTTTCTGACACCCGTTTGTTGATCGTCCTAATTTCGCTGTCGGTGGGTAGATTGTCCTCATAGGAAAACCACGGTGTAGCGTTGCTAAAACCCACAAATGAAACGCAAAATACAACAGCAGAGATGGAGATGACTTTTGTACCGTGGAGTTGGAAGCCGTTCTCCAACATTGACAACAGAGCAGGCTTTTTTTCCTGACCAATCCGACAAGGAGATGACCGCCCCAAGGTTTTGGCGAGTAAAACGAAGGTCGAGATCACGGCAAAATATGAGATGGCAATTGACAGGGCGCCGGTAACGGCAAATTCGAACATTTGCGCATTACCCGTGAGCGCTATCGCCATGAATGAAATGACGGTGGTAACTGATGCAAGCGCACAACCGGGTCCAACGGCGTTTAGCGTATCGCGAATGCGATGTTCATTTTCTCCAGGAGCGGAGCGCCAGTGGGAGATGAGATGAAGACTATTTGCAATCCCAAGACCCAGCGTGAGAAGCGGTAAAACGTTGCTCAAAACGGTGATTGGATAGTTAAGTAATGAAAACAGGGCCAAACACATTAAAACCGAGATCAATGCAGGCGTGACGCCAATGATCGTTAAACTGACGCTGCGAAATATGATCAGAGCAATGAAGATAACCAACGCTGAACCAAACAGATTAAGAGTAATCAGTTCACTCTGAAGGGCAGACACGATTTCCTGTGAAATTATGTCCTCACCGGTTAACGACATAGTCAGGCTCGTTTTCGAAGCCGTATCTGCGAGGGTGGAAACCTCATTGATCAGCCGTTCAACTGCGTTGGGAGTAGCTCCCTTTTCAGCGTTGATTATGAAAAGTGCCGCTTTTCGGTCAGCGCTGATTAACGAGCGCTGGTGTTTGTATAGATTTGAAAACTGATCAATTCGCTGCTCAATTTGAGCTAACTCCAGATCGACCGATATTACCGGTTGGCTTGCGTGTTGGAGAGCGTTGTCTGGAAAACGAAATATAAATGGAGAAAGGACGCTACTCACACCATCAAGGAATTCAAGATCAAGTGCGAAGCTGTGGAGTTGTTTGTAATTCACAGCAGTGAAGCGGCTTGGGCTTTCGGCGATCAAGACGATTTCATGCCGTTGCCCTCCCGTGTCTTCGACAAAATGCCTGTAATCCTGGGAGATTTTGTTTTGGGATAAAAATACTCGATTTATATCTTGATCAAATCTCAGATTCGGAAGTGTCGCACCTGCTGCCAATATCATTGTGATCAACAATGCGGCTGTAAGCTTTGGCCAACGAAGTGTCCAAAGGCCAATGCGTTCCAGTCCAAAGCCGTAGCTCAAGAGGAAATCCCCATAAATTGCCACGCCGGTGATGGTTCGAAGCTGTGTGTTTTCATGCGTTAGCGTAGGGCGCTTAACGCCTTTTCTTCAATAGAAATACGCATGAAAAGCACCCCCGCATTTAATACTGAAAATATTATCGCGACCCAAAAAAGGCCCAAAACCATTGGAGCTACAAATATTTCGGCGACCACAAGTGTGTAATTGGGATGCTTTAGAAAACGGAATGGTCCACGCACAACCAACGGTTCGTTCAATATGATGATTCGAGTGGTCCATCGTTCCCCAAGGCTTTTTAATATCCAGACGCGCAACACCTGTAACAATGCAAAAGCGACCAGCCAGCCGTACATCACATTTTTGTCGTAGCCGAACCATACCAGCGCGAGAATCCATGCTGTGTGTAACGCAACGATTATAGGGTAATGGGACGCGCCTATCTCCGTTGCACCACGCGCCATCAATTGTGCTGTATTGCGCTTGGCAAGCACAAGCTCACTTAGGCGCTGGATGATGATGAAAACAAGAAATAATGCGGCGGATGTGGTTATTTCAGGCATGCTCATGCAATCGTGAGTGGTAGGAAGGATGCGGTAAATCCCGGGCCAAGCGCGCACATCATCATCGAACCGGACGCTTTTTGTTCGATCAATCTGTCGAGAACGAACATGACCGTTGGCGCCGACATATTGCCGTAGTCTCGTAATATGGTGCGTTCCACGTCTAAAGAACCTTCGTCAAGTTTCATCGCGGTTTCCAAGGCTTCTACAACCTTGGTGCCGCCAGGGTGAGATACTAAACGATCCAGTTTTTTCAGATCAACCCCACACTTCTCCGCGGCTTTCTCCGCTGCACCTGTGAAATATTCTTCAGCAAACGCCGGGATAGATCTGTCGAAAATTACACCGAGGCCAGATTCGTCAACATCCCAACCCATTATAGACAATGTGTCCGGCCACATTTCTTCGTGGCCATCCTGCATTCTTATTTCGGGTAATTCACCATTTGAAGGGTTCGTAGAAAGACATGCGGCTGCTGCACCGTCTCCAAACAGGACCGTAGCGATAATGTCGGCTTTTTGAAGTCTGTCGGATCGAAATGACAATGTGCAAGCTTCAAGTGCAACAATCAGGACGTTAGTTCCAGGTTGAGCAACAGCATGCGCCTGGGCAATTGACATTCCTGAAACTCCACCAGCACACCCAAGGCCAAACACGGGGATTCGGCGCACGTTGGTCCTAAAGCCCAGTTCTTTCCAGGCCCGCGCTTCAAGTGTTGGAGTTGCTACACCTGTGGATGATACAGTAATCACGGTGTCGATATCGTCCGCGTTCAATTTCGCACTTTTTAATGCTGCCGTTGTCGCGTCCACAAAGAGCGCGGTTCCACCTTCAAGATATAGGCTGTTTCGTTCGGGCCAGCTTTTTGGCTCGTCAAACCATTCAAACGGTGCCATGGAGTACCGCTTTTCCACGCCTGAAGTTTCAAAGGTTTTGGACATGCGTTCATATTGACTATAGCGCGGCCCTAAAATTCGCCTGGCATTCTTCAGTACAAGATCTTGTGGTAAAACGTGTGGAGGAACAGCGGTAGCTAAACCATTCAAATATACGTCCATCAAAGAATCCTTGCCGGGGTAACGTGGGTAAGGCGTACCACAGATTGAGCGGAATTCTCCGCATTTCATAATCACTACCCAATAGAGGGTAATTGGGTAAATGACTACGCTATAATTGACTGTGAATATCTACCTAGCACTTTAATTTGATGCGGATTATTCCCCTGCCATTTTTTGAGCTGCCTTCAGTGCATGATAGGTTAGGATCCCGTCCGCACCGGCGCGTTTGAAGGCAAGCAAGCTTTCCATCATCACCCGGTCACCATCTATATACCCGTTGGCAGCGGCAGTTTCGATCATCGTGTATTCGCCACTCACCTGATAGGCGAAAACGGGCATGCCAAATTCAACTTTCATACGGCGTACAATGTCGAGATAGGGCATGCCGGGCTTTACCATCAACATGTCAGCCCCTTCCGCAATATCCAGCTCAGCTTCACGCATGGCATCTTCGGAATTTGCAGGGTCTATATAATAAGTCTTTTTGTCGCCTTGAAGCAGTCCGTCAGTGCCTATCGCCTCACGATAAGGACCGTAAAAGGCTGATGCGTACTTAGCTGTATAGGAAAGGATTCCAACGTTCTGGAACCCTGCGTCGTCCAATGCCTGGCGAATTGCGCCTATCCGACCGTCCATCATATCGGAGGGAGCAATGATATCCGCGCCAGCTTCGGCTTGGCGAAGTGCACCCAAGACGATTTGGGCGACACTTTCATCGTTTACGATAATACCATTTTCCAACACGCCGTCGTGCCCGTGATCGGTGAATGGATCAAGGGCGGCATCGGTAATGACCCCAATGTCAGGAACTGACATTTTAACGGCTCGCACGAACTGGCAGATAAGGTTGTCCGGATTGGTGATTTCACTGCCTGTCCTGTTACGTTTTTCCAATGACACATTGGGAAAGGGAGCAACAGCCGGTATGCCGAGGTCGAACGCTTGTTTGGCAACCTTTACCGCGCGGTCGATTGTATAGCGTGAGACGCCGGGCATGGCCGCAATGGTCTCTTCGTTGTCAGTCCCTTCAATCAGGAATATTGGTAAGATGAGATCGGCTGGCGAAAGGGTTGCTTCCTGCACCATGCGGCGGATCCAGTCGAAACGCCGGTTTCGTCGCAACCTTCTGCTGCCGGTCACAGCGTCCACGATCTCGGTAGTGCGGTCGGTCATTTCAAATAACTCTTCAATTCAGCTAAGCGATGTTTCCATTAGCATGGGCAAAACACAATGGAAAAGCATCTTTGATCGGTTTCCTTCCATTGTAGAATGGTGTTCAGCTACGTATCAACGCAATGGAAGAGTGAAAGGAGAATTGGCTCTGTGAGCGCTACAAACGACATTGTGTTTGAAACGGTTGGACGGGCAGGTGTTGTGACGCTCAATAAACCGGAGACGCTCAACGCTGTAACAGATACCATGTTACGGGCACTCGATTATCATCTCGATATCTGGGAGGTGGATCCGGCGATAGAACGCATTGTAGTTAAAGCAGCACCGGGCAGGGCGTTTTCGGCCGGTGGTGATATCCGTCACCTGTATGAATGCGGGTTGGCGAAGGACTACGATTTTGACTTTTTTGCACGAGAATATCGATTGAATGCCAGAATTGCTTCATTTCCCAAACCCTACATAGCTCTTGTCGATGGAATTGTGATGGGTGGAGGAGTAGGTGTCTCTTTCCACGGGCACGTTGTTGCCGGCGAAAAAATTTCATTTGCAATGCCGGAAGTTGGTATCGGGTTTTTCCCTGATGTAGGCGCTTCTTATTTGCTGAATAAAGCGCCGCAGGAAATGGCTTTATATATAGGATTGACCGGAAACCGGCTCAATCAATCGGAGTGTATGGCGTTGGGGTTGGTGGGAAGTACCTGCAAAAGCCAGGAAATGGATGATTTATACGATGCTATTTGTCATCAAGATGATCTGGATAGTGTATTGTCTCAATATCAGGCGCCCCAAGGTGAGGCTTCAGTTATAAATTTTGCCGATGAAATTAAGGATGTCTTCTTGGAACCAGATATTGCATCCATTCTATCGCGGTTGGAATTGATGTCGGGTAATCAAGAATTATCCGAAGAAAAACGCAGTTGGGCAGGCAAAATACTAAAATCGCTCAATCAAAAATCCCCAACCAGTCTGTTTGTTGCCCATCGTCAAATTAACTCCGGGCGCGGGCTTTCAGTTGAGCAATGTATGAATATGGAATTTCGTATTCTGAATCGCATCCTCGTGGGTGCAGATTTTTATGAAGGAATACGCGCCGCGATTATTGATAAAGACCGTTCGCCAGCTTGGAACCCATCCTCTATCGCTACAGTAGACCCCGGTGAGATTGATGAACACTTTGAGAGCCTTGGGAATGATGAGTTGTTGCTGACATGAGTATGGAGCTGACAGCAGTCGAAAAACCCAAGGTTGGATTTTCAAAATGGGCGCATAAGCTTTTTAGTTTTTATCTACGTTTGCTTGCTGCCGTGTTTTTTGCAGCCTCCGTGTACGCCTGGCTTCGTGTTATTGGATATTGGGAAGGTGAAACCAACCGATTTGACACAATGCCTGTCCTGCTGAAAATATTCAGCGCCATCATGGTCGTAGTGTTGCCGGTGGCGAGTGTCGGATTATGGACAACCCTATCGTGGGGCCGTGTCATGTGGATTTTGGCGGTATCGCTGCAGACTATCGCGGTTCTGCAATTAAACCACACGATTGGTCTCCCTTTTGAGGTGGTGTTTTTTCATGCAGGCAGCATAGGAATTTATCTGGGTTTCCAAATTGTGCTCTATATCATCGACAAGAAAGTGTGAATTCTCAGCCTTTCTAACTTATTAAATTCAATAAAAACAGTAACTTACAGATTCCTTAGTAATATCTGATTAAGTTTGTCGTTTGACTCAAATTTTATTCGTTACCTTTAGATTGTGTCTCAAGGCGGAAACAAAAATACCGTCACAACAGGGATTACGAGGCACATTATGAATAATTCAGACATGATCGGTGTCGCTCAGGTTGTTGAGTCAACAGAACGCGATATCAAACCAGTTTATCTTGAAGCACTTACTTTAGTTGAGCGTTTGCACCGCCGTCTCTTGGACGTCATCAAAGATGAGTTCGACCGCCAGGGCCGTAGCGATATCAATGCTGTACAGGCGTTGCTTCTCTACAACCTTGGAGATTCCGAATTAACAGCAGGTGAGTTGCGCACCCGTGGTTACTATCTTGGTTCCAACGTTTCTTACAACCTCAAGAAGTTGGTCGATATGGGTTACATTCACCACCAGCGGTCTCGCACCGACCGGCGTTCAGTACGCGTTAGCCTGACGGATATGGGTAAGGATGTCGCAAATACTGTGGATGCGCTTTACGAACGTCACACACGCTCGCTTGAGCAGATCGGTGAAATCGATCCGTTAAGTTTCGAACAGTTGAACAAATCTTTACATCGTCTTGAACGTTTCTGGACGGATCAGATTCTGTATCGCCTGTAAATCGACTTTGGGCCGGATATTTCAGCCGACTTAAATCAAATTATCGTGTGAAGTACAAAGAATTCTGCAATTGGATTGTTATAAGCCCTTGATTTCGCACGGAATCGAGGGTTTTTCATTTGCGCTGCCGAATTTCAAGCTACGATGGTGATGTAATGCACTTGTTTTCCGTTGTTGCTGTCGTAACTATGGGCTAACCGGTTCATACGCTTGCGAAAACAGGTTGTGAAAACATAAAATCTGACGTAACGTAATGAATTAGCATGGTTAACATCTGTTAACCATAATTGGGGCATATAGGACTCAGGTTCGGCCTATAATCATTGCCAGAGGGTGTTTGATGAAATTGACTAAAGTTAGCTCTTCTACGGATAATCCGACTCGTCGGAATCTGCTCGCTGGTGCAATGGCGTTTGGAGCTGGAGCAATTACATCTGGTAATGCGCTGGCGGAAACGGCTATTGATCGCATATTGAACGTAAATAATAGAGACCGCTGGAACGATGTTTTCGATGCTCAGTCAGTAAGAACATCAAAGGTCGCGAGCTCAATTCCTGTTTTTGCACCTCAGACGATCGATTTTATCCAGCAGGCAATTGCCGAATATCAGGTGATCGTTGGGGCGGGGGGATGGCCTGTTGTTCCTGCAAATAAAAAATTAAAACTTGGCGCTTCTGCCCAGGCGGTTTCAATTCTGCGACGCCGTTTGATTATCTCCGGGGATCTACCGGCATCATCTGGCTTATCTACACAATTTGATTCCTATGTTGATACTGCCGTTAAGCGGTTACAACGCCGCCATGGCCTGCCAGCTGATGGTGTGTTGGGACGGTATTCATTCGCGGCCATGAATGTACCAGCTGACATTCGGCTGGGTCAGTTGCAGACAAATCTTGTCCGCCTCAAAGCCATGTCGGGTTTCCTTGGGAACCGTTATGTTATGGTCAACATCCCTGCTGCCCAAATTGAAGCGGTGGAGGGAACACGGGTTGCTCAACGGCACACCGCTATTGTTGGTCGGATCAGCCGCCAAACTCCAATTTTGAACTCCAAAATATATGAGTTGAATCTCAATCCTTATTGGACTGCTCCCAAATCAATCATTCTGAAAGATATTATTCCGCTCATGCGGAAGGACCCTAACTATCTGACAGACAACAAAATACTTCTATTCGACAAGAGCAATATTGAGATTGACCCCAGAACAGTCGATTGGAGCACGGATGAGGCGGTAAATTACCGGTTCCGTCAGGAACCGGGTCGAATTAATGCGATGGGATCGGTTAAGATCAACTTCCCAAATCCACATGCCGTTTACATGCATGACACCCCTCAACAGGGTTTGTTCAACAAATTACTTCGATTTGATTCGTCAGGGTGTGTGCGGGTTAAGAACGTTCGCGACCTTCTGGTTTGGCTGTCAAAAGAAACACCGGGGGCGAACCGTTCAAATATTGAACAAATTATAGCATCTGGTGAACGGACGGATTTGAAACTATCGGAACCGGTACCCGTTTACTTTACATATATCAGCGCGTGGTCAACGGATAATGGTGTGGTTCAGTTCCGCGACGATATATACCAAAGAGATGGTGTAGACGAACTGGCATTGAATCAGTAAGAGGCGCGTTAAGCTTCTAATTTGACGCTTATTAGCGTGCCCTATTTGTGGCATCTGTGAAATCGAAGAGATATCGTAACCGGTATCTGAAAATCTCGGCAACGTACGTTGACCGGGATTTCATCCGTTTTGGAGAACGTTATGGCAATTGCTGAAAATGCCGCTTCTGGAAATTCCACTACCGAATTCTTTGGGCGTTCGCTGGCAGATGCGGACCGTGAGTTGTTTAGCTCGATAAAAGGTGAACTTGGTCGTCAGAGTCACGAGGTTGAGCTGATCGCTTCGGAGAATATCGTTTCTCGTGCGGTGCTTGAAGCGCAAGGCTCAATAATGACCAATAAATATGCTGAAGGTTATCCAGGCCGTCGCTATTATGGTGGCTGCGAATTCGTGGATATCGCAGAGGAACTTGCTATTGAGCGGGTGAAGAAACTGTTTGATTGCGAGTTTGCCAACGTTCAACCCAATTCCGGTTCACAAGCCAACCAAGGGGTGTTTCAAGCACTGATCAAACCGGGAGATACAATTCTTGGTCTTAGCTTAGATGCCGGCGGCCATTTGACCCACGGAGCCAAACCCAATCAATCTGGTAAATGGTTCAACGCAATCCACTACGGTGTTCGCAAGGAAGACGATCTGATCGATTTTAATGAGGTCGCATCGCTTGCCAAAGAACATCAACCTAAGCTCATTATTGCTGGCGGATCTGCTTATCCCCGACAGATTGATTTTGCGAAATTCCGGGCGATTGCAGACGAAGTTGGGGCTTATTTCCTTGTCGATATGGCGCATTTTGCCGGCCTCGTGGCCGGTGGAGCACACCCAAGCCCATTCCCCCATGCCCATGTTGCGACATCCACGACCCACAAAACCTTACGTGGCCCCCGTGGTGGTCTGATTCTGACGAATGATGAAGCGATTGCCAAGAAGGTGAATTCTGCAATTTTCCCCGGTATTCAAGGTGGTCCGCTGATGCATGTAATTGCAGCAAAAGCCGTCGCTTTTGGTGAGGCATCAACGCCGGAATTCCGATCATACGCCGCGAGAGTTGTTGAAAATGCGGTTGCTCTGGGAGAAACATTGAAATCCGGTGGTCTGGATCTAGTGTCCGGTGGTACCGACACTCACGTTTTACTGGTTGACCTTCGTCCAAAAGGGGTTACCGGAAAATACGCTGAGGCTGCGCTTGGCCGGGCAAATATGACATGTAACAAGAACGGTGTTCCTTTTGATCCGGAAAAACCGACCATAACTTCAGGTGTTCGTCTGGGTACACCCGCTGCAACCACTCGCGGTTTTGGTGTGGCAGAATTCCAACAGGTGGGGCGACATATTCTGGAAGTGTTGGACGGACTTGCCACGAATGGAGACGAAGGAAACGCTGAAGTAGAGGCGAAAGTGGCAAACGAAGTCATTGCATTGACGGACCGATTTCCCATCTATCCCGGTGCATAAATCCATCAATATTCTTGACAACACGCGAGCTGCTTAAAGAGGTTATTTCTCCATGCGTTGCCCTTTCTGCAGCTGCGAAGATTCGCAAGTTAAAGACAGTCGCCCAACTGATGATAATACGGCAATCCGTCGCCGCCGTATCTGTTCCGATTGCGGAGGGCGTTTTACGACGTTTGAACGCATTCAATTGCGCGAACTTCTGGTGAATAAAAAGTCCGGGCGCAAAGTGCCGTTCGATCGAGAAAAACTTGCCCACTCTGTCTCGGTCGCCCTGCGTAAACGCGATGTCGATAAAGTTCGGGTTGAACGTATGATTTCCGGTATTGTTCGTCGATTGGAGTCCTCCGGCGAGCCGGAAGTCGATGCGGATGCTATTGGTATGATGGTGATGGAAGGGCTCAAAGGGCTTGATGAAGTCGCTTATGTTCGGTTCGCCAGCGTTTATCGCGATTTTACCGAAGCATCGGATTTCACATCTATTCTGGGTGAATTGTCGCAAGATACAGCCGATGACGCTTGATCGGCTTTGTGCCATGATTATCTAATGTTGACGCCTCACGATCAAAGATACATGGCCGCTTGTCTGCGCTTTTGCAGGCGTAATCGAGGTTTGACAGGAACCAACCCGTCGGTCGGCACTCTTTTGGTTAAGGGGGGCGTTGTTGTTGGACGTGGAATTACCGCAAAAGGCGGGCGCCCCCATGCTGAACGGGTTGCTATCGATCAGGCTGGAGAGAAGGCCATCGGTTCCACCGCCTATGTTTCGCTTGAACCCTGTGCCCATCACGGAGCAACACCACCCTGCGCTTTGGCGTTGATTGATGCTGGCGTGAGCAGAGTTGTGACAGCATGGGTTGACCCTGACAACAGAGTTGACGGAAAAGGGCATGCCATGTTGCGCAACGCTGGTGTTATTGTCGACACGGATTGTTGCGCGCAGACCGCAGAAGACGACCTTGCAGGGTATTTAAACCGAAAACAGAAGAAACGTCCGCAAGTTACTCTAAAATTGGCGGTATCAGATGATAATATGCTCGGGAAACCCGGTGAAGAAGTGACCATTACCGGCCCGCTATCCCGATCCGTCGTACATCGTATGAGAGCGGAATATGATGCGATCCTGGTCGGGAACGGGACAGTGGCCGCTGATGATCCGGAATTGACCTGTCGTTTGGCCGGTCTTGAAAATCGATCTCCCCATAGATTTGTTCTGGATACAAAGGTGCAATTGCAGCCCAAGTCCAGATTGGCCGCGTCGGCCAAAACGACGCCGGTTTCGATCATTACTCCAAATGTCCTGCCTGATGAACTGCGGGAACTTGGTGTGATGCGGTTCGCTGCGGAAACCCATGACGGGCGGTTGGCTCTGCCTGAAATCGTTGAAGATATGGCAAGCGCGGGAATTTCCACGATCATGGTTGAGGGTGGTGGCGAAGTAGCCCATTCATTTTTGAATGCGGACTTAGTTGATCAAATCGCATTGTTCTCGTCCAAACGCATAATTGGTGAAGGGGGCATCAAATCTCCCGTTCACAAGGATAATGTGCCGGGCACGTTTTCACTTGTGCGCCGTCTTAATCTGGGGGACGACATATTGGAATTATACCGGAGAGCCTGACCATGTTTACGGGAATTATCAGCGACATTGGCATTGTTGAATGCGTTGAACAGTTGCCGCAGGGAAGATTGTTCCGTGTAATCTCCAGCTATGATACCGATGGCATCGATATCGGAGCATCAATAGCCCACGACGGTGTATGTCTCACGGTGGTGGCCAAATCTGAGAACACCTATGATGTGGAAGCGTGGGAAGAGGCGGTACGCCTTACCACCGCACGAGACTGGACAATCGGCACCAGGTTGAACCTGGAACGGGCGATGAAAATTGGTGACGAACTGGGTGGTCACATTGTCTCAGGCCATATCGACGGCCTTGCCAAAGTAATATCTGTAAAGTTGGAAGGGGAGGCGACCCGGTATACATTGCAAGCGCCTCAAGGCCTGGCTCGCTTTATCGCGCCTAAGGGCTCAGTAGCACTCAATGGCACTTCGTTGACTGTTAACGGCGTTGAAGGCTGTGATTTTGATGTCCTCCTCATCAAACATTCACAGGAAGTTACAACCTGGGGGACAATCAAAACCGGTGATCAGGTCAATATCGAGATCGATACAATGGCACGCTATGCCGCCCGGCTGGCTGAATTTCCCGCCGTCGCACAATAAGCCTTGCCATGACATCCCCACCATGTTTTGACCGCCATGAATTGAAACAGAGCTGAACCATGCCGCATATTCTGATCATCGACGCGCCTTATTATACACATATCTCCAAAGCTCTGGTGGAAGGGGCCGAAGAGGTGTTGAAAAAAGAAGGTGCGACTTGGGAATATGTACCTGTGCCGGGTGTACTGGAAATTCCCGCCACGGTTTCAATGGCGCTTGAGGGCATGAGTCGAGGCAATACCCACTATGACGGCTTCATCACACTTGGATGTGTTATACGCGGTGAGACCACTCATTATGAGGTTGTCGCGTTTGAATCTGCCCGCGCGATCATGGATTTGACGATTGCAGAATGTCTCGCACTTGGAAACGGAATCCAGACGGTAGAGAATGAGGCTCAGGCGCTCGCCCGAGCGAAAAAGGACGAGCTGAATAAAGGCGGACATGCGGCGTCCGCGGTGCTGGAAATGATCAAACTGCGCGAGAAATTCCTTGTCTAAGGCTACTTCAAAACCGGCCAACAAACGAGGCTCAGCACGACTTTCCGCGGTGCAGGCACTATACCAAATGGACGTCGGCGGTGCTGGTCTTACTGAAGTGGTTGCGGAATACGAGAATTTTCGTCTGGGCCGGGAAATTGATGGCGAAACTTATCTCGACGCTGATGTTTCATGGTTCAGGGGGGTCGTGGGGGGAGTCGTAAAAGAACAAAAATCCATTGACCCGATTATCCACCAGGCATTAACCGACGATTGGCCGTTATCTCGGATAGATTCGACTTTGCGAGCAATCCTGCGCGCTTCGGTATTCGAATTGATGAACAGGCGTGATGTGGATGCGCGCGTCGTTGTATCCGAATATGTCGAAGTTGCAAAAGCGTTCTTTGAAAGCGATGAGCCAAAAATGGTGAATGGCGTTTTGGACCGTATCGCACGTAATGTACGAAGCGGTGAAATGGATCCCAAAAAAGAAGCTGAAGACAGCACTGAAGGGAAGGCTGGATGAGCCATCCCGGCGAGTTCGGTTGGATTTCAAAATACCTCGCCCCGTTGGCAAGTAAATATAGTTTTGGCCTGCAAGACGACGCTGCATTGCTGCAAGTACCTGAAGGTTATGATCTGGTTGTCACACAGGATGCAATTGCCGAAAACGTTCATTTTCTAAGCGGCGACCCGTTAGACTTGGTGGCGCGCAAAGCACTGCGGGTAAATGTATCCGATATGGTTGCAAAAGGTGCAAAACCCTTCGCCTATTCCATGGCTCTTGGAATGCCCGATAGTTGGGAAGATGCTCACATGAAACACTTTACCAATGGGCTGGCACATGACCAGAATGAATACGGACTGGAGCTTACCGGTGGAGATACATATCGTTCGGTCAATGGCCTTAGCGTATCGGTCACAATGTTTGGAGTCGTGGAGGAGGGTCGATACACTAGTCGTTTAGGCGCTTCATCCGCAGACTTACTGGTGGTAAGCGGCTCGATTGGCAGCAGCGCCATCGGGTTAAAAATTGCGGTGGGAGAACTCACAGCGCCGGATGATATTTCGGAAGCACTTATACGATCTTACCAGGTTCCCAATCCGCCTGTCGTACTGGCCGAGACGATTGCACGGTATGCCACTGCTTCAATGGATATATCCGACGGGTTGATTGGGGATTGTGCTAAACTTTGTGAGGCTTCTGGTGTAAGTGCCCAAATCAATCGCGCCAAAATTCCGGTTACGGCCCATGTGGAGCGCCTTGCCAAGGGAAACCCGGAACTTTGGAAAGATATATTGACCGGAGGGGATGACTATCAGGTATTTTGTACAGTTGCGCCACAATACTTGGCTAGTTTTCAAGATTCCGCGTTGGCCGTTGGTGTCGTGACCACGGTGATTGGTCGGTTAACAGAAGCGGAAGATGAACCGGTTTTACTGGACATGGGTGGATTAGAAGTGTCACTTGATCGAGACGCTTATTCTCATTTCTAAAGCCTCTTATGAACGTTGAAACTTCCGTCGACCCAAACAAGTCGGCCAAACGTAACGCCTTACTGCTGGCGTCGGCTCAGGCTTTTTGTGGAGCAGCCACGCCAATCGCGATTGCGCTAGGCGGTCTCGTCGGCATCTATCTTCTGGACGATGACAAGTCTTTGGCGACTGTACCGGTATCCGGTTACAATCTGGGTGTTGCGTTGGGGGCAATTCCTGCAGCGATATTCATGTCCCGCGTAGGGCGGCGTTATGGGTTTATGTCCGGAGCAGTCGTTGGCATCATCGGTGCCCTGATTTCTACCTACGCAATATTTGTCGGAAGCTTCCTGATGTTTTGTGTTGGTATGATAACGGCAGGATGTGGCGGGTCATTTACCCAGCAATATAGATTTGCGGCAGCCGACCAGGGAACGCCCGATTTCAAACCCAAGGCAATTTCATGGGTTTTGGCGGGCGGTATATTTGCCGCCGTTATTGGCCCTCAAACCGCTATTGCATTTCGAGACATGTTTTCGCCAATTGAGTTTGCAGGCGCTTATTTTGCCAGCGCTTTTCTATTGTTCGCTGGTATCGTTGTCCTGTTTTTTCTGCGTTTTGATGCACCACCCAGTAAGGAGGAGCGGCGAGGAACCGATACGGGCAGGCCACTTATGGAGATAGTTTCTCAACCGCGATTTATCGTGTCTGTAATTTGTGCGATTGGGTCCTACGCCCTCATGTCATTCGTCATGACGGGTGCACCACTAGCCATGATGCTGTGTGGATTTAACCCTGATGAATCGACCCTTGGTATTCAGTGGCACGTGATGGCCATGTTTGGCCCAAGTTTTTTCACCGGAAACCTGATTGCAAGATTTGGTAAAGAGAGGATTGTTGTGACCGGGATGTTCCTCCTGGCGGTTTGCGCTGTAATTGCATTACAGGGAATCAGCCTGACCAATTTTTACGCTGCGCTGATTTTGCTCGGTTTTGGCTGGAACTTCGGTTTCATTGGAGCAACCGCTATGCTGACCGATACATACCGACCCGAAGAAAAAGCCAAGGCGCAGGGAGCCAACGATTTTCTGCTTTTTGGATCGGTAGCTTTCGGCTCGTTCATGTCAGGACAAATGCTCAATGCGTTTGGTGCCAACGGTTGGAACGCCATCAACTACACGGTATTTCCTGTGGTTGGGATATGCTTACTGTCCTTGCTCTGGCTTCAATTTACATCGAAGCCAGTCCAAAGCTGATTAGCGTCGACCAAACGGATTAATCGCACCAGCTGCACCTGCACCACTTGCCAATAATTGCCCGATGAATGACAGGTCCTTGCCGCCAGTTGGTGTCACCCGTCCAACAAAATCAAATACTTTACCGTCTTTCAGTCCGTAGTTTGCAATCTGCTGAACGGTGTTTTCTTCACTAAGATAAAGGGCAAGAACGCGTTGATCCACCACCCTGGGTCTGGCAAATGCGACGGGGCGGGTCTTTTTAAGGCTGATGTAATAGAATGTCTCGCCACCATCATTTCGCGTTAATGTCGTTGATGGCGTACCCAGAGACAATAAAACCTGCTCCCGTGAAGAGCCTTCTGGCACAAGCGCTAAAGTTTCTTCGCTGAGTTGGTATCCATGTGTCAGAACATTGTCTGTTGAGTTGCAACCGACCAGTCCTAGCGGTGTTAGCAGCAAACCCGCAATCAATACGGATCTTCTGAATTTCTGTTTCGTCGCTTGTATTGATACTTCCGGAGCCATAAGCGTTATCTCCAAGCCAAATTATTCGAATGCGCTGTTTGATTTGATCGCAAGACACTATATTTCGATCATAACTCAGCCTACGGGCAACTTCTATCTTGTTTTTTAGCCATGTTCAAAGCCTTGTTTGGCCAAAATATATCGAATAGCCATGCACACGCACTTTATGGCGCGGTTGTGGCAAGAGCTGTGAATCCCGGAGACAAAATGACCACAGAAATGGTTGGGTAATCTGACCGTCGCGGAGTAAAATTCCGCACTCTGACACCTTGTGCTTGTGAGTATTAGGTGGGGAAGATGTATTCTGTGGATTTGTATAGTCGGGTGCGTCGAGCGTGCCATGTGGATGGGAAGAACAATAGCGAGGTGGCCCGTTTGTTCGGGATTGATCGCAAAACCGTGGCGAAGATCCTGAAGCACTCGGTTCCGCCCGGTTATCAAAGAACGACCGCGCCTGTTCGCCCGAAGTTGGATCCGTTTGTTGGGATAATTGATCAGATCCTGAAAGACGACAAAAAGGTCATCAAAAAGCAACGGCACACAGCCAAGCGTATTCATGCGCGGTTACGGGATGAGCACGGGTTCACTGGCGGGATCACCATTGTCACTGATTATGTGCGTGAGAAGCAAAGACGAACCCAGGAGGTGTTTGTTCCTCTGGTTCACGCGCCCGGCCATGCTCAGGTCGATTTTGGTGAGACGTTCGGCGTGATCGACGGTGTCGAACGCAAGCTGCATTACATCGCTATATCGTTGCCGCATTCGGATGCGTTCTTCATGAAGGCGTATCCGGCGGAAACAACAGAAGCCTTCTGTGACGGTCACAATGCTGCGTTTGCTTTCTTCGGCGGTGTGCCGTTGTCGATGCTCTACGACAACACCGTGATTGCAGTTGCAAAGATCCTGGGCGGTGGCAAACGGATACGCACGAGAACTTTCTCAGAGCTACAATCGCACTATCTGTTTGAGGATAAGTTTGGTCGCCCTGGCAAAGGCAATGATAAAGGGAATGTCGAAGGCGTCATTGGTTACGGTCGCAGG
The DNA here is from genome assembly GCA_951813045.1 of uncultured Rhizobiaceae bacterium. Lineage (GTDB taxonomy): Bacteria > Pseudomonadota > Alphaproteobacteria > Rhizobiales > Rhizobiaceae > Pseudahrensia. The sequence continues at coordinate 2,044,801 of CATOTF010000002.1, read as the reverse complement.
AACTTTCTCATCCCAGCCCCACGGTTCGACAGCTTTGATGCCTTGAACGCCTGGTTGGAAGAATGCTGCCTGAAGCGTCAGGATGATGTTGTTCGCGGACATGGTGAGAGTATTGGTGAACGATTGCTGAGAGACCTGGACGCGCTGATGGCATTGCCCCCAACGCCATACGACGCGTGTGAAAAGTTTAGCACGCGGGCAACGTCAATCTCGATGATCCGCTACCGCAATAATGATTACTCCGTTCCTGTCGCCTTTGCCCATCATGAGGTTCAGGTTCGCGGTTACATCCATGAGGTTGTGATTGGCAGTGGAACCGAGATTATTGCCCGCCATCGTCGGTCTTATGAGAAGGCAGACATGATCTTCGACCCGCTTCACTATCTGCCCTTGCTGGAACAAAAGGTAGGTGCTCTCGATCAGGCGGCACCATTGCAAGGCTGGGGTTTACCCGATGCATTTGCGATCCTTCATCGTTTATTAGAAGCCCGCATGGGTAAGGCGGGAAAACGCGAGTATGTTCAGATCCTGCGTCTGCTGGAAACTTTTGAGCTGGAGCACGTTCACGCCGCAATCCAACAAGCTTTGGATCTGGGTGCCATTGGCTATGATGCGATCAAGCACCTTATTCTGTGCCGGATCGAGCGGCGACCGCCCAGGCTTGATCTCGACATCTACCCCTATTTGCCCAAAGCGGTGGTCGAGACGACAAAACCTGCCAGCTATGCCGTGCTGTTGTCGGAGGCGGCAGCATGAACGACACTGTTACCGATACACCGCAAGTTCTACTCAAACATCATCTGACCAAACTTCGGCTGCCAACCTTCCAGAGTGAATATACCAAACAGGCCCAACAATGTGCCGCTGAGAATAAGGATCATGTCCAATATCTCCTGCGGTTATGTGAGTTGGAGCTGATTGAACGTGAGCGCCGAATGGTGGAGCGACGCATCAAAGCTGCGAAGTTCCCGGCAACCAAGAGCCTCGACAGCTTTGACTTCAAAACGATCCCGTCAGTGAACAAGGTGCTCGTGATGGAACTGGCCCGTTGCGAGTACGCTGCGAAACGCCAAAACATCATCGCGTTAGGACCAAGTGGAACCGGCAAAACCCATGTTGCCCTCGGCCTTGGACTGGCTGCCTGCCAAAAGGGGATGAAAGTCCGCTTCACCACGGCTGCTGCACTGGTTCATGAGATGATCGAGGCCGTTGATGAACGTCGCTTGCAACGGCATCAAAAACAACTGGCAGCTCAAGACCTGCTGATCATTGACGAACTGGGCTTCGTCCCTCTCTCCAAAACCGGGGCGGAGTTGCTGTTCGAAGTAATCAGCCAACGGTATGAACGCGGTTCCATCATCATCACATCCAATCTACCATTCGACGAATGGACAGAGGTCTTCGGATCAGAACGCCTAACGGGCGCAATACTCGACCGGCTGACACACCACGTCCACATCCTGGAGATGAATGGTGAAAGCTACAGGTTGCACCAGAGCCGAAAACAAAAATCTGTTCAAATCAACTGACACTAAACCAGATCAAAAACACAAACGTCCCAAAATCTGGCCAATTTTACTCCGGGATCAAGACCCATTTTAGGCTGGGATTGACAAAGAGCACGTGATCCTAAATTTTATGCCGATTTTGGCGTGCCGGACACATTTGACGGGCGGTTCGAAATGCTGGTGATGCATCTGTTTTTGCTTCACCACCGTTTGAAAGACGAGGACCAATCAAGGCGAAGGATATCTCAATTGGTATTCGACGCCTTTATCGATGATATGGACAGCGCTTTGCGTGAGGCTGCGGTTGGTGATCAGACAGTTCCTAAACGCATTGCTAAGATGACCCAGGTGTTCTACGGGCGTACTGGGGTATTTGAGCAGGCGATAGCTGCGGATAATCCAATTCAAGCTCTTGCGGTTGTAATTGACAGGAACTTGTTTCCAGACGGTTCTCGAATGTCTAATTCGAATAGTCTGGCTGAATATTTTTTTACGCAATATCAAGATCTGGCAAAAACGCCTGCAAACTCAATTGCTGAGAAAGCCCAAATTTTCGTAAACCCGTTGCCAGATTCGGAACTCAAAAATGACTAACACACACCGAAGTCCGTTTTCAGTTCCCATAAATGTGCGACGCCTGCCCAAAAAAGGACATTTTGAAAAATACTCTGCGACGGAGGAGGTGCGTTCCCAATTGGCGGAGGTTTACGAGCTGGTGAGCATAGAGCAGTTTGATGCCCATGCCTCCGTTGCACCGTGGAAACGAGATGGTGTCAAAATCACGGGCGAAGTGCGCTCAAACCATACTCAATATTGCGCGGTGACCGGCGATCCCTTGAGTGTTTCCCTTCGCGAGGAAGTCGAAGCAATATTGGTGCCGGAAGGCTCTACATTAGCGCGTCCGCGGCAAAATGATGAAGGTGAACTTATATTTGATGTTGAAGGCGATGATTTACCGGAGGTGTTCACTGGCGACTCAATTGATCTAGCAAATGTCTGGTTGGAATTTTTTACCCTCGGTCTTGATCCATATGCCAGGAAGGAAGGGGAGGAATTTAATTCGGATTCCGTAAATACTCCGAAAGAATCGCCTTTTTCTGTTCTTTCTGATCTGAAAACCGACATTAAAAAATAATAATCTGCGTTAATTGTACTCGAAATTGGTGCAGGGACTGTATATGGGTGACCACTTATGATCTCACATCGCTAATCTTGAACTCTTTCCCATAAGGTCTGCAGCTAAATTTATGTCAAGCAGCCAAAAAACAATTAGGATTGCCTTGGATGTAATGGGCGGTGATCACGGACCAGCGGTCGTACTGGCCGGTGCGGAGCTGTCTCGAAAGCGATATCCAGAAATTAGATATGTCCTTCACGGTGAAGAAAAAGCGGTGCTGCCGGAATTGGCCAAACACCCACGTCTAAAAGAGGAATCAGTGTTCGTCCCTTGCGAAATTTCCATCACAATGGATGATAAACCCAGCCAGGCATTAAGGCACGGTCGTCGCGTATCCGGCATGTGGAAAGCACTTGAATCTGTGCGTACCGGTGATGCAGATGTAATGGTCTCGGCGGGTAACACCGGTGCATTGATGGCCATGGCACGTTTTTGCCTGCGAATGATGCCGGGTATCGAGCGGCCCGCATTGGCTGCAATCTGGCCGAATACTCAGGGTGAAAGTATTGTCCTCGATGTAGGCGCAACAATTGGTGCTGACGCGGAGGCGCTGGTTGATTACGCGTTGATGGGTAGTGCCATGTCGCGTGCCTTGTTCGATCTCAGGCGACCAAGGGTCGGATTGTTGAACATTGGTGTTGAAGAAGTAAAAGGCCTTGAAGAAATAAGAACCGCTGGAGCTCGTTTGAGAGAGATCAACCTGCCGGGAATGGATTATTGTGGGTTTGTTGAAGGTGATGATCTTGGCCAGGGCGGTGTCGATGTTGTGGTAACAGAAGGTTTTACAGGCAACATTGCTTTAAAAACTGCTGAAGGCACTGCAAAACAGGTTGGTACTTATCTGCGAGAGGTAATGTCCAGAACCCTAATGGCCCGAATTGGGTTTTTATTCGCTAAGCAGGCGTTCATGCGCCTTCGCGATAAAATGGATCCCCGGAAGGTCAATGGAGCTGTATTCTTGGGGTTAAACGGGGTGGTTATCAAAAGCCATGGGGGTACAGATGCAGAAGGGTTCGCCAGCGCCATTGATGTCGGCCATAATATGATTCGTAACGGTTTGCAGGATAAGATTGCTGCAGACTTGGAGAAAACAAGATTTGGCGATGAGGAAACTGCAGGAGATGCATAAATGATCCGTTCAGTGATTTTGGGATCAGGCGCCGCCAAACCCCGTAATGTCGTGACAAACGAGATGCTCGCCGAGAAAGTTGATACGACCGACGAGTGGATTCAGCAGCGAACTGGCATTCAGCAACGATATATCGCTGAGCAAGATGAAACGACAGCTAGTCTTGGCGAAGCGGCGGCCCGCGTCGCGCTGGATGATGCCGGTGTTACCGTTGATGATATTGACATGATCATCCTCGCGACGTCGACGCCGAATAATACTTTCCCGGCGACAGCCGTTGATATCCAACAACGCCTCGGCATGAAACATGGCGCTGCGTTTGACATGCAGGCTGTGTGTTCAGGGTTCGTTTATGCGGTGACGACTGCCGATGTTTATATAAAGGCAGGGCAGGCAAAACGCATATTGGTGATTGGAGCAGAAACATTTAGCCGGATCCTCGACTGGGAAGACCGCACGACCTGTGTTTTGTTTGGGGATGGGGCAGGGGCAATCGTACTGGAAGCCCAGGAAGGTGTTGGCCTTTCAAATGACCGTGGAATTCTCACCAGTCACCTTCGTTCAGATGGTTCCCACAAGGAAAAACTCTATGTTGACGGCGGTCCATCAACCACACAAACGGTTGGGCATCTGCGCATGCAGGGTAAAGAAGTCTTCAAGCATGCTGTTGCTATGATTACAGATGTAATTGAGGACGCTTTTTCTGCAACCGGGTTGAGTGCAGATGACATCGACTGGTTCATACCTCACCAGGCTAACCGACGAATTATTGATGCATCTGCTAAAAAGCTGAAAATTGCATCGGAAAAAGTTGTATTAACTGTTAATCAGCACGGAAATACATCTGCAGCCTCAATTCCACTTGCAATTGATGTTGCGCGTAAGGACGGTAGGCTAAAAGAGGGCGATCTTGTATTGCTGGAAGCAATGGGAGGGGGCTTTACTTGGGGTGCGGTTCTCGTACGTTGGTAAATATCTATATTTATTACGCATTTTAACCGATTACACCGATAAATTAACGTTGCGTTAGAATTGACTGAGCCGGAACTGCCATCTACGGTTAATTTATTATTTGTATTATAGATTGCTTGCCGCGCCTAACATTAGTTGCGGATATCGAGGAGACCGCTATGCCAGGAAATACGTTAACGCGAGCTGATCTTGCGGAAGCAGTGTATCAGCAGGTTGGATTGTCGCGGTCCGAATCGTCCAATCTGGTGGAAACTGTTCTGGAAGAAATTTGTCAGGCAGCGATCCGGGGTGAAACAATCAAATTGTCATCCTTTGGCACATTTTCGGTACGGTCAAAAAACGAACGTGTGGGAAGAAATCCAAAGACCGGAGAGGAAGTGCCAATTACGCCTCGTCGTGTGATGGTCTTTCGGCCTTCAAATATCCTTAAAGAACGTGTTTTGGAATCAAATAAAGGGCGTTAGTCCAAATATGTTTGATTGCGTGCTAGCGTGAATCATATTGCCGACTAAACTCCACCCAAAGAATCGAGCGATGTGACGGAGTAGCACATTGGTTAAAAGTCCCGACGCATTTCGTACAATATCAGAAGTGGCAGAAGAACTTGATCTCCCGCAGCATGTTTTACGCTTCTGGGAAACCCGGTTCAAGCAAATCAAACCTTTAAAAAGAGGTGGTGGCCGCCGCTATTACAGGCCAGATGATGTGGAACTGCTTAAAGGTATTCGCCATCTGCTTTACTCAGAAGGATACACGATCAAAGGTGTGCAGCGGATACTGAAAGAGCAGGGAAATCGCTTTGTTGTTGCCGTCGCAACTGGAGGGGCAACACTGCTCGTTGAGGATGGTGACGTTGCTGTAAAGCAGGCTGTTCCGGTCAACCGGATTACATCTCAGCAAAAACCTGCCGACGGGCAGGGCAATAACCGCGAAAAATTACAAGGGGCGCTTGCCGAAATGCTTGAATGTAAGAGATTATTGGATCAGGTGCGTTAGAATCTCCTAACCACGGTCATCCGGCTTGAAGTCTGGTGACGAACTGATTAATCCAAATCCCAATCGGAAAATGGTGCAACCCGGTAGTGCGCTCGCTTGGGAATGTGTCTTTCGATTCCCAATAACTCAATGATGATAAGGACTTGAGTCTGGTTATTAGGTCTTCGTGGCATTTTTTGTGCCATTTGTTGCGGCGTGTGTGGCGTTGCGCCCTTCGCGCAGGTCTTCCACCAACACATGGCTGTATCCGGCTGTGGTCGCAACATCAGATTGGCCCAGAAGCTTTTGAGCCATCCGCAAATTGCCGGACTGGCGAAGTAGGCGGATTGCCATGGTGTGACGCTTATCGTGAAACCGGAAGTCTCTTACGCATGCTTTTTCTCTGTATCGTCTCGAAGCTGATTTTAGGCCGTTGCAGTTGATGGGATAATGGAAACCGCGCGAACGGCCTTTCCCGGCACATTTTGCCTGATAGATGAATACGGTGGCAGGGTGCTGATCCCTAAATTCCCATGGCAAATCATGAATTGGCACGCTCGTCGGGATTATGCGTGGGTGTCCCACTCCCCAATAAATATTCCATTGTTTGATTAGTTTTGGAGTTCGCGATTGTGTCGAGAAAGCGTTATTCGGATGAGGGTGTTCTGCGTCTTCTGCGTGAGATTGAGTTGAATTTGACATCGGGGCACGGTGTTGCGTCTGCATGTCGTAGCGCCCGTGTGAGCGATGCGACGTATTACAACTGGCGTATCGTAGCAGCGTCGCGCCACCGGTTCGAGCAAGCTGCGAAGCGTTTGGTTGGATGGTGAAGTCTCAACTTTCAAAGATGAAGGCTCTCGAGATTGGAGCAAGATAAGTAATCGATTGAGTATCAATTGTCCTGCGGAACGACTGAGCGGTTGAAGAAGATTGTGGCGACACTTGAGTTGGACAAGCTGATCCTGGAGGAGAGCCTGGACTATTTAAAGCCCAAATGAATAAAAGGGGGCCTGACGACAGAACAGCTTCGTCAGGCTGTAATCCACACACGCCAGAAGCTCGATACATCGCAGCGCCGCACCTGTTGCACGATGGGCGTTACCCGCAGCACATTGCAGTACAAAGCTGCTCCCAAGGGTCATGAGGAAGAGCTGCGACTGGAGATGATCCGGCTGGCCAAGAAGTATGGTCGCTACGGTTATAGGATGATTGCCCAGCTTCTACGGGTCGCTGGCTGGAAGGTGAACCATATTGGAGCCGGATGAACAAACGATCCGGTGATCGTTTGTCCGGCGGAACGATAGAACAGTTATGGCGTGAGGAGGGGTTGCAGCTTCCCAAACGCCACAAGAAACGGAAGCGACTGTATCACAAGGACAGTGTTAGCGTTTATCGGGGTTGTCCTGGCTGCAGGAAGCCGTCGAGCCGCCAGTGAAACACGGTGGTTGGTCGTGAATACTTTTTCAAGCGGTATGGTGTTCGGCATCGCGTTACCTGTGCTGGTGCGTGACGTTTTGGGTTATGACAGCACCGAATTACTTGCGATATCGGCGATGGGTGGAGGGTTTTCGGCATGAAGCTAATCGCCATGGTGTTGAAGTTTGACCCGCAATGTCTTCTTTCGAAGAAATTAGGTGGAGGTCCAAAGCGATGACAACATTTGCCGGTGTGGCTGCGGTTTTTGTGCGTTGTGCTGTGTGCCATTTTGCATGTGACCCGGCAGCTGACAATTGGATTGCTGCCGGGATGGAGTTTCTTCTGTTCATCACTGTTGGATGTTGCTTGGTTTGCAACTAGTATTGCCATTATCGATGAGAGATGGCCGTAGTTTCCAAGCCTATTAATCGCGATGCGCATGACTGCAATCGTATTAATTACCGGCACGTTGTTTCAATACAAGATTGTAAATATTCGGACTGGGATTGAATAGTTCAAGCCACTTTCTGAGTCGCATAAACTTATTTTCACCCCGTCACACTGTAATGTAATGGTTGGGCGGGGCCTTTTTTGGGGGAAGATGGCGCAAACTGATCACAAGAATTTCAAAAATAATGATCGAGTTTAACATTTTCTTAATAAAATGTGATGCCTACTTTCGGGGGAAGTTCAACTCGAGAACATAACACCATGGCAAAGATTGACAATTCAAGTACCGATACAAACGTTATTTTTGATCTGAACGACTCGGTTGGAATCCGTACAGGTGAAAAATTGGACGCAACGGTGGAGTTCTATTCACCCTGGACGGTTCGGCGAGTCCACCATCAATTTGGGATAGCGTCCAGTCCACGCCGACACCCGTGGGCGGCTGAGGCCTAATTATTTGTTCAACGGGAAGGATGAGTTGGTCTTTATAAAAAAAGCATGGAGCAATCATTTGCTCTTTGGCTGAGAAGCCAGTGTGGATTGATGATGAGCTAGCGCTATTATTTTACCAAATTCGTCATTCGACACAGATGGAGGAGGAAATAATATTCAACCTTTCCAAATTGGTCGCCCAACGTTCCTGTGTCCGAACTTGTGTAATTATCTTTGTTAGAATCACTTTTGTTAGCTAGCACAATTATTAATTTCCCATCACAAAATACAATATTATCGATCGCCGTATTTACAGGTATTTCCAATTTTTTGCTTAGTCAGGCAATTGATGGGCGGGGTTTTGCGTTTTGAGGGATTTCGACTATTTTTAAGATATGGGATATTTACGCCTACTACTCCGCATGTCCGTTTGGGTGCGCCGCCCTCCATCTAAGGAATATGTTTATGCGGCAATCGCGGTAGCGATTGTGGCTTCTTTGATAATTTTTATTGAACTTATTGGGTGGTGGCCAGAAGACTGGGTGGCACAAACACTGCCGCGTTAAGTGCGAGGGAAGGTGCAGACTCTTTTTCTCTAGTTGTTGTCTGGAATACAACCCACTCCATTGCCGTGTCCCACCTTCCCCTAAAACTGTGCCATTGTTTGATCAGTTTTGGAGTTCGCGATTGGACTTGTCACGGTTTAGTTCCGTGTCCTTGAATTGGATTAATCCCATCAAGGAGAACTATTATGGCACGAGGCCACACAGACGAATTCAAGCGTGAAGCGGTGCGTATTGCGCTGACCAGCGGACTTACCCGGAAACAAGTGGCATCAGATTTGGGGGTCGGCTTTTCGACGTTATCGAAATGGATACAACAATCCCGGCCTGATGACCTTCCACCATCGGTTGATATTGATCTGGCCAAAGAGAATGAGCGGCTTCGCAGAGAGGTTCGTCTCCTCACGGAGGAGAGGGAGATATTAAAGAAGGCAACAGTGTTCTTCGCGGGTCAAAGCAAGTGAGATTTGCGTTTGTCGAAGAACACAGGAAACACGTTCCGGTGGATCGGCTTTGCCATATTCTGAATGTTACATCGCGTGGTTATCGTGCCTGGCACAACCGCCCTGTTAGTCAACGGCAGCGCGATGACATGGTGGTTCTGGCGCACATCCGTGAACAGCATCACTTGAGCCTTGGCAGTTATGGTCGCCCGAGAATGACGCAGGAGTTGAAGGAAGCCGGCCTTGCTATTGGTCACCGCCGTGTTGGCCGTTTGATGCGCGACAACGGCATTCGAGTGGTCAGAACACGCAAATACAAAGCTACGACCGATAGCAATCACCGCTTCAACATTGCGCCTAACTTGCTGGGGCGGAACTTCCAAGCGGATAAACCCAACCAGAAATGGGCAGGTGACATCAGCTACATCTGGACCCGTGAGGGCTGGCTGTATCTGGCAGTGATGATCGATCTACATTCACGCCGTGTGGTGGGTTGGGCTGTCAGCAACCGGTTGAAGAAAGACTTGGCATTGCAGGCTCTCAACCGGGCTTTGGCCCTTCGAAACCCACCGCCGGGCTGCATTCATCATACGGACCGTGGCAGTCAATACTGCTCTCATGATTATCAAAAACGAATGCGTGAACTGAAGTTTAAAGTGTCCATGAGCCGAAAAGGCAATTGCTGGGACAACGCCGTGGTCGAGACGTTCTTCAAAACACTCAAAGCCGAACTCATCTGGCGCGGCACATGGCAAACACGACAGCAAGCAACCGACGCCCTGTTCCAATACATCAACGTCTTTTACAACAGCCGCAGAAGACACTCAGCAATAGGAGGAATGTCGCCCATCAAATTTGAACGAAAAACGAGTTAAACGAGAACAGGATGCGGAATTAATACGGGACAAGTCCAAGGTGCCTGGCAGCGCTTCTTTGCCTTCAAGGCTCGCTTTTACATCCTTGCAGACTTGACGATTCATTCCGACGGGATCACGCAAGTTTGCCCCACTCGGAACGCCTTTTGGGAACAGATGTGTCGGAACGAGAAACGGGTGCTTGATGATGTTTGGAAGGGTTGGGTTGTCTGTTTAGGACGCTCCCGACTAATGGATGAGATCACCACCATTGAAGCCCACCGTTTCATGCAACAGGAAGGGATGGGCGTAGATCAAACCGCAGCCTATTTTGAGGTATCAGTCACGACGCTCAAACGTGGGTTTAAGCGCATGGGTTTAGATTATCTGGTTTGTGGCCTATAGCCGAAATAAACAAATGTAGACCTTCAATTTAACATATGTCCGACTTGCTCGAATGACAGCACTGGGGACTTTCCGACCTTTCATTGTTGAAGCCCCAATGACCGCGTTCTCGATGGACCAAAAATCCAAACACCGCAGATTTATCTCGATAGCTGATGGCTTTTTTCACTAAAACCAGGCATCCGCAGTTGCGGGTGCCTTGAGCTTCATCTGCCATCGTCTCTATGCGTCGGCAGCTTTCAATGCGGTATAACCCTCGACAGACATCCCATAGACCACTTTGTCACGCACGCCAGTTACGTCTTTGAAGAACCCCTTTTGCAGCCCTTCATGAGCATAGCCGTTCTTCTCTAGCACACGGACTGCACCGATGTTACTCGCATAGCTCTCGGCTGTGAGTTTATGAGAACCCAGCTCCTCAAATGCCAGTGCCGTCATGAACTTGCAGGCCCGTGTCGCTATACACCTACGCCAAGCATGCGGCATCAGCATAAAGCCGATCTCGTAATTGCCCGGGTTCATCGGGCTGATCATGTTGGCAGCACTCATCCCCATGAATTGGCCATCTTGGTCACGGATGATAACCTTAGGCTCAACTGGCCAGTCGCCGGCTTTGATCGAGGCCTGAACGTCCTCGGCGGCGGGGCCAAAGAAGCCGCGCATAGCCTCTTCAGGAAGGGGGGAGTGGAACACCAGATCAGCGAAATCAGGATGGTTCAGCATCCCGATTATATGCTCCACATCTTGCGGCGTAATCAGAGTGATATTGTGCAGGCCATCCAATGCGATGGTCTGGCCTTGCTTAAGGTGTGCTTTAGTCATTGTCTTTTCCAATATTTGATATTTGAGGGTTATGCCGCCGCCGCGCCGGGCATGGCCATTTTCAGAGTCAATGCGCCTGTTTGTTCGTGCAGGAATTCCTCAACAAGCTCAAAACCGTAACGTTCGTAGAACGGTCGGCCGACTTTGTTTTCCTTGAAAACCTCAACCCGCAGCGGGCCTTTGAGGCCGACCACATGGTCGACCATTGCACGGCCATAACCGTGCCCGTGATGGGATGGGTCCAGGAACAGCCCGCCGATGTCGTTGCCGATCATCGCCACGAAGCCAATGGGAGTTCCCTCGCTTTCGATGACCCATGTCTCGGCGCTGGGCAGGTACATGTTACGCATTGCATCCTTGACGAATGCCACGAATTCCGTGGAGAGAAACGGATGCGCAAACGCGTTCGCCTTCTCCCAGATGGCGATCAATGCGTCGGTGTCATTGATGTTGTGTTCTCTGATCATTGTCTTACTTTCGGTTGTTTTTTTGGACGGCCCGGATCATCTTATGAAGGGCTTTGTCATCTGATTTTCGCTCTGCCAACGAAGCTGAATTGAACCGCTCTTCCGCCACTAGTTTGTTCCATCGGGCCAGTCGATCCGGTGTGATGTCCCCCCGTTCTACAGCGCCTTGAATCGCGCAGCCGGGTTCGGTTTCATGGAAGCAATCGTTAAAGCGGCATTGGCTTGCCAAATCTGAGACATCAGAAAACAAATCAGCAATACCATCTTGCGCGTCCGTCAACTGAAGCTCGCGCATGCCGGGGGTATCCAGCACCGCACTACCATTCGGAAGAAAGTGGAGCTGCCGCCGTGTGGTGGTATGCCGCCCTTTGGCGTCATCTTCACGAATTGCAGCCGTATCAACGGATTGATCATCCATGAGGGCATTTACCAGAGTTGATTTTCCGACGCCGGACGACCCCAGAAAGGCAATTGTCTGTCCTGATTTGCACCAATCTTGTAGTATGGTTTGCGGCTCTTGCCCAAGCGCATTCAGGGCCATAACCATCACCCGTTGTGAAATGGTAGATGCGGCTTGCACATAAGGATCAACATCATCACAAAGGTCAGCCTTGGTTAACAGGATTACTGGTGTGACATCCGCCTCAAAAGCCAACGCAACATAGCGTTCAAGCCGCGCAATGTTGAAATCCAGATTGCAGGACGTAACAATAAAAGCCGTGTCCACATTGGCGGCAATCAATTGTAACCTTCGATCTGTTCCGGGCGCACGCCTTTTGAACAGACTTTTACGATGGAGCACTTCGCTTTCTGTCGGGTGCTGCGTCTTCAACAACAGCCAATCCCCCACTGTGGCCTCTGGCCCGGGTGGTATGAGTTGGTCAATGCCGTCGCCAAGAACATGTAATCCATTGCGATGAACCTCGACCACGCGCACAGGCGGCGTTTCCACCAGATCATCAATGCTGGTTTGTTGTGCGAAATACGGCTGCCAGCCAAGGGTAGTCAGTTTGGGCGGCTCGTGGGTCGTAGGTTTTTCCGTGTCGGATTGAAGCACAAATTTAGAAAAATCTCGTTTCATTTCCGCGCCCCTTGGGCGGTGTTGCGACACCATTCATTCACCGTTTGCAAAAGAACCAATTTCACCTCATCCAAAGGGTAGTTCTCGTACACAGACAAGTAATGCAGGGCTACACCATCCAACATCGCCAGAAACAACCGCGCCTGGTTTTCTGGTTCTGCAGAGCCCCAACGGGAGAACCAACCAGTCGTCATCGTAAGCAAAAGCTTCGCGCGCGCTTGTTGCGGCTGATTCACAACGCTCTGCAGCTCGGGCATCAACATCAGGGTTAGTTGGAGTTTTAAGAAGCGGCGCTCATCCTCAAGGTACTGGAAATAGACGTCTAAGAACCCGGACATCGATGCTTCTAGTGTCTCTTGGGGTTCCCACGTTGCCGCAATAATATTCATATTTTCTGTCGTGTCTTCCATAAGTGCAACAAGCAATGCTTCTTTGCTGGAAAAATAGTTATAGACGAGCCCTTTGGAGACACCTGCTTTTGCAGTAATTTCCTCCACCGTCGTCGCAAAATATCCCTGTGTTTCAAACAGCTCCATCGCGGCATCGAAAATCTTTTTCTTGCCCTTTTGAGGTCTCATCTGTGTCTACCTTTGTGTTGTGACAATGCCGCCGTGGGCTTCTCTTCAAGGAACAGAAACCCGTGGTTCGAAGGGAATTCCTTTAGGGGTTCCAATGTCGCCAATCTATAGTTGACTCAAAAGTCAGTGACTAGCAAGTCAGTTAAAAAATTTATTTGTTTTGCGAAAATCCAATGCCTATGGCCAACTGAAGAAATTCCAGTACGCGAAGCTCTGGAAAACCAACGTTAGCCAAATTAGAGGCATCTACCGGCCGGTGGCTAAGAAATTTGACTTAGCATCAGAGAGTGCTGGATTTGGCTCAGCTGGAGAAACCCGGCTAAAGCAGCAATTCATACATAATGCTGCAGCCGTTACTTGGGGCTCGGAACTGCCGTCGACCAATATATTGAACTGTCGAAGCCATTGCTTTCAGCCATCGAGTTGATCAATCAACCGTATGACAATTCAGTTTACGCGTGACCTGTGGAGTACAACCGGCTAACGGTCGGGGGAACACACGTGAAAGCTTCTCCCATGCATGACCATGACCTGACTACCGGGCCGATTTCCGGTCATTTTCGCACGTTGGCAGTGCCGGCTGCGATGGGCATGTTGTTCACGACGCTATATAACGTGGTGGACATATATTTCGCTGGGCAATTGTCGACCGATGCACAGGCCGGTCTCGCGGTTGGGTTTCAGGCATTTTTTATAATGATGGCCGTTGGTTTTGGCACCGGGTCTGCGATGAGTGCGCTTGTCGGTATTGCCCGTGGTAAAAAAGATGATGCCGCTGCGCGGTTGACCGCAATGCAGGGACTTTCCTTTGCGATTGCTGCAACATTGGTTTTGATGGTGATGGGACTGGTTGGCGGGCCATATCTCATTGCACTGGTTTCTGAACCCGGTAGCTACCGGAATGCAGCCAACGGCTATTTTTATTTCCTGCTGGCCTCGCTGCCCGGATTTCTGCTCGCTTATTCTGCAAACGGAATATTACAAGCCCATGGTAACAGCGTCACATTGCAACGGGCGATGATGGCGGCGTTCTTTGCGAATATTGTTCTTAACCCGCTGTTTATGTACGGCATTCCCGGTGCGGTGCCGGGCCTTGGTTTTAACGGTATCGCAGTTGCGACTGTCGTTTCTCAAACCGGCGTCATGTTGTATGTGCTGCGCGCAGTTATCAATCTTCGCGTGATTAAGGGTACTCGCGTTGTTGAGCTTGCACCGAAGATAGAGTCCTATCGGGAAATATTCGCCCAGATGATCCCGACGACCTCAGCCTTCATGGTGATGTTCGTCTCGGGTTTTGTGGTCCAATACGCTCTGAAAGGTTTTGGGGGGCATGCGATTGCGGCATACGGTATTGCCCTTCGAATTGAGCAAATCCTCCTCCTGCCGGTGCTGGGCATGACTGGTGCGCTGCTGCCAATCGCGGCTCAGAATTTCGGTGCTGGGCAATATGACCGGGTTCGGGAATCGCTCTGGTTTTGCTGGAAGCTGGGTTTCATAATGACAATTGGCGCGGCACCAATTCTCTGGTTTGGTGGCGGGCTCGCCATGTCCCTGTTCACCGATGACCAACCGGTTATTGACGTGGGTATCAGCTATCTGCGCGTCGATAGTTTCCTGTTCATTATTTACATGATGCTGTTTTCCATTAATTCCCTGTTGCAGGCGCTCAAACGCCCGGTCTGGACGTTTTGGATATCGGTTTACCGGCAGGGATTTGGTGTCGCATTCTTTGTCTGGCTGCTGGTGGGTGTGATTGGTATGGATGTGTGGGGGGTATGGATCGGCATCGGAATTGCGGTTGGTACAGGCTGGATATTGGCGTTGGTCATTGCGGCGCGTGTTGCGCGCGAGGAAATCGGCGGACTGCAAAAAGGGCTGGTCCCGGCAACAAGCTGATTTACCGGAACATCGCGATTATCAGGCTCTTCCCATCAAACGTGAGTCAAACGGATAGGTTGATAATTGCTCATAACCGTCTTCGGTAATGACGCATTGGTCTTCCAGTTTGACGCCTTCGCCGCCACCGTGACGACCAACGTAACTTTCCACGCAAATACACATGCCGGGTTCCAATTCGCCGTCATATCCGTGCTCGGGATGATCAACCGCATAGCGGATGGACGGGTATTCATCGCACAAGCCAACCCCGTGATACATCACGCCATAACGGGTGGGCATGCAGTCATCCGGCAGTTGTTTTGAGTTCATCGACAGTTCTTTAAACGTCGTTCCAGGTTTCAACATCTTGTAGTTGGCTTCCATTTGTTCTGCGGCGATTTGATAGAGGCTGCGTTGCTCGTTGGTCGGTTGCCCGTCTCCGGCAAGCCAGGTGCGGGATATATCGCAACAGAAGCCGTAAGGGCCAATAAGGTCTGTATCGAAGGATACAAGATCGCCGTCTTCGATGATGCGGGCGGATGATTCCTGAAACCACGGGTTGGTGCGAGGCCCTGACGCGAGCAGGCGGGTTTCGATCCATTCGCCGCCGCGACGAATATTTTCCGCGTGTAGCACGGCCCAGAGATCGTTCTCCGACATGCCGGGTTTTAGGGCTTTTTCCATTTCTCCCATGGCGGCTTCGCAGGAGACGATGGCACGGCGCATGCAGATAATCTCGTCTGCCGATTTTATCTTGCGGGCCTCTTCCATCATGACTTCGCCGTAGACAACCTCAACACCTGCCTTTTCAAGATAGGGGATCCCGTGGGGGTCGACCTGATCGAACCCGCAACGCATGTTGCCACCACCATGTTCGCGGAGCAGGGCGGCAACATCATTTGCCCAGTTTTCAGCAAATTCAAAAGTCCGGTGACCGGCCTCGAAATAAAACCAGGCGGTGCACCCGCGAATTTCATCAACCATACCGGTATGGTCAGAAAGGTGCTCACAATTGTGGAATTCGAATAGGATTACCGGGCCATCAGTGGTGATGAAGGCACAACGGGCGGGGTTATGGGTGGTCCACAACTGCATATTTGTGCAGTCGGTCGCATAACGGATGTTGAGTGGGTCATAGAGATGAATGCCCGCCAGATCATGTTTGCGCAGTTCTTTGCGAACACGTTCCAGCCGGTAGCGACGCATGGTGTCCAGGTCCGGGTTGGGTATGCCCGCAGATTTCCATTCACTTTCAGCTAGCTCGCCGTAACCGATAAGATGTTGATTCATGCTGGCCGCTTTGGCGCGGGCGTAGGCTTCGAGCGCATCATACCCCGCATCATTGCCGGGATGGTCGGGCAGAACGAAGGGCTCGATTTTGCGCTTGTGACGTCCGAACCCCGATGCTGATGATGCACTGACGCTCATGACTGTTCTCCCTGTCACATTTTCAACCTTGTCACTGCCCAACAATGTGAAAGTGAATATCGGGAGGTGCAATGACAGATGCGTCATGATGGCGGCGGTATTTTTGTAACCGCGACATTTTGGGAAATTTCAAATTTTAGGAAGCGTTTTTTCGCCGTTTGACCTGTTGCTCCCGCCACATGATGTAAACGCCGGAGGCGATGACAAGCGTTGCCCCCAAGATTACATTTACACCGGGGCGTTCGTCAAAGATCACCACGCCCAAAACGAGCAGGAAGATTATGCGCGAATAGCGGAATGGCGTAACCACCGACACTTCCGCCATGCGAATGGAGGCGATGAGCAACAAATAAGCCAGCGAACCTAAAACCACCATTAAACTGACATTGAGCCAGTCCGCATGGGCGGGGAACAGGCTTTCACCGTTGTACAACACCCATCCGGTTGCAAAAGGGGTTGCGGCCAACATCGTGTAAGTTGCCAGTGTCGACGATCCCATTTCCGGCGGTGTCAAGCGCGTTATCAGGTCGCGGATTGCCATGGCCGTCATGGCAAGAACCGCCCAGAGGACAGAATAGTCAAAATTGGCACCGCCCGGCTGAACGATGAGGAGAACTCCGATAAAGCCTACACCGATGGAGCTCCACCGACGCCAACTCACTTTTTCCCCCAAAAATACCACGGCCCCAAAAACGACTAACATGGGCGCCGCCTGCGTGATGGCTCCGACGGTTGATAGAGGAACAAGCGCGAGTGCCAGAACCATGCCGAACATGCCTGTAACTTCCGTGCAATAGCGAAGCAACAAGATCGGGGTGAATGGCTTTCGGTAAATGAGGGATTGGCCTTGTATTTTCGCTGTGATGGCAAAACTTACTAACCCGCCTGCAACCAGGAAAAATAGGGTTTGAGCGGGTGAGATGGTTGTCGAAACGACTTTTACCAATGTGTCTGCAACCGCAAAAGCCGCCATGGAAATCATCATGAAGAGAATTCCCTGCGCATTCTTGTCGTCGGATGCGGCCATGAAGTTCTCCAAATAAAGCGCCGATTCAGACCGCCTCAACGACCTCTACGCATTTGGATACAATTGAGCCAGCGAATTAATTCCACAGCTCGCTTATTGTTGATGTGCGGGGTGGGGTGACAAGTTTGAAGTTTTAGAGTAGCGTTTTTGTGCTGTTCGAGTTCGCTCGAGCTGTCAGTGGGAGAGGGTGAACTGTATTACGGTTCGCCGCCGAAGGTGAAAATACCCATAATCTCTCAGGCAAAAGGACCGCTGACAGCGGGTCATGAGACCCAAGGCACTCTGGAAAGTCAGGCCCACAGGCCTGCGCCGACGGTGTAAGTTCTATCTCTCGCAGGTATCGAGGAATAGAGCGAGTCTCTCAGGCTTAAGACAGAGGGGACATTTCCGCACAAGCGGGGGTGACCTTTCGACTGTCGGAGCCTGAACATGAAACAAACTCCTCTTTATCAACTTCATACTAATGCAGGCGCTAAAATGGGCGCGTTTGCCGGTTATGATATGCCGCTTTTCTATCCGCTTGGGGTGATGAAAGAACATGTCCATACCCGCACGCAGGCCGGGCTGTTTGATATATCCCACATGGTTCATGTGGAATTATCCGGCCAACAGGCCGCCAATCTGGTAGAGAAGCTTTGCCCTTATCACGCGTCACAACAAACAGTGGCGACCGCCCGTTACACTTATATGCTCAACGAAAATGGTGGCATTATTGATGATCTGATCGTCACGCGGCTTGGTGAAACCCGTTTCCTGATCGTCGCGAACGCTGGATGCGCTGAAAAGGATGTGGCGCATATCAAAGCGAATGCCGAAAGCTTTGATTGTACTGTTACGATAATTCCGCGCGGTTTCCTCGCACTTCAGGGGCCGAAAGCCGCCAGCGTACTTCAAGCGCATTTCAATGTTGATGACATGGCGTTCCTCGATATTGCGGAACCTAAGGACGGCTGGTTTCTGGCGCGCTCCGGATACACCGGAGAAGACGGTTTCGAGATCGGCATGCCGGAAGCGGATTGTGCCGTCTTTGCGCAAAAATTGCTGGATGATGACGCGGTTGAGTGGATCGGTCTTGGTGCACGGGATTCCCTGCGGCTTGAGGCGGGCCTGCCACTCTACGGTCAGGACCTTTCGGAAGATATTTATCCCCATGAAGCGGGGCTTGTCTGGGCCATTCCAAAAGACCTGCGTACCGGCGGCCCTTATAATGGCGCTGATGCGTTAGCTGAAAAAATTGCAGAAGGGCGAACACGTATGCGCGTTGCGCTTTTGCCGCAAGGCCGCCCGGTGCGAGCTGGTGTTGAACTGAAAAACAGTGATGGCGACACCATTGGTACCGTAACCTCCGGTGGGTTTGGCCCAACCGTTGATGGGCCAATAGCCCTCGCTCTGGTGAATGTTGATGCAGCTAAAGACCCGATATTTGCGGATATGCGCGGCAAACAAATTCCCGTGGAACGGGTAAAACCACCCTTCGTACCCCACTCTTACAAACGCTAAGGAACAAGAAGATGAGCAAAATCTATTTCACAGATGAACACGAATGGCTGTCGGTTGACGGCGACGTCGCAACCGTCGGCATTACCAACCATGCACAGGAACAATTGGGCGATCTAGTATTTGTCGAACTGCCGGATGTTGGAACAACATTGGAGCAGGGGGATGACGGCATCGTGGTTGAATCCGTAAAAGCGGCATCAGACGTTTATGCACCGGCATCGGGCGAAGTTGTCGAAGTTAATGGCAAGCTTGACGAAGAGCCCGCGCTGGTAAACGCAGCTGCCGAAGGAGACGGCTGGCTTTATAAAATGAAGCTGTCGAATGCTGATGAGCTGGAAGAACTGATGGATGCCGCAGGCTATAAAGAACTCATCAGCTAGCCAATAACCGCACACTCTCAAGCCTTTCCAGATGAATTTCAAGGACCCTCACAATGTCTGAACAATCCCCTTTTCTCGCCCGTCATATCGGCCCTTCGGATGCCGATCAGCGGGTAATGCTGAACAAGCTCGACATGACATCCATTGATGCGCTGATTGGACAGACGGTCCCCGATAATATTCGTATGGATGGTGCGCTTAAAATTCCCGATGGCGTGTCAGAGGAAGCTGCACTTGAGGAAATTTCGGAAAAACTGGGGCGTAATACGGTTGCAAAAGCGATGATCGGGCAGGGGTATCACGGCACCCATGTGCCGCCGGTTGTTCAGCGCAACATGCTGGAAAACCCCGGTTGGTATACGAGCTACACGCCGTATCAGCCGGAAATTTCGCAAGGGCGATTGGAAATGCTGTTCCATTTCCAGACTTTGGTTTCGGAACTGACCGGCCTTCCCATGGCCAATGCTTCTTTGCTGGATGAAGCAACTGCTGTTGCCGAAGCTGCTGGCATGGCATTCCGCCATCACCGCGGGAAGCGGCCCCGTATCGTTATTGCCAACGCCCTTCATCCGCAAACGCTGGATGTTGTGAACACGCGCGCTGCGACGGCTGATTATTCCGTTGACGACGGGGAAATCGGTGATGATGTTGCCGCTGTTATCCTGCAATTACCCGACACGACTGGTGCGCTAACAGACCCTTCGTCCGTGGTGGCGGCGGCGAAAGCGGTTGGTGCGCTTGTTATCGTCAGCGCCGACCCGTTGTCGCTGGTCTTGCTCGAAGCGCCAGGAACCTGGGGAGCTGATATTTGTGTGGGCTCCATGCAACGCTTTGGTGTGCCGCTGGGCAATGGTGGACCCCATGCGGCCTATATGGCTGTGAGCGATGATCTGACACGCATGTTGCCCGGCCGCTTGGTGGGGCAAAGTATCGATGCTCACGGTCGCCCGGCCTTCCGTCTGGCCCTGCAGACCCGCGAACAACACATTCGCCGTGAAAAAGCGACGTCCAACATTTGTACCGCCCAGGCTCTGTTAGCCAATATGGCCGCCGCCTATGCTATCTGGCACGGGCCGGAAGGCCTTGGCGAGATTGCACGTCGCGCGCATTCACTAGCTGCTCGTTTTGCCAAGGCCCTTGCTAGCAATGGTTATCCCGTTGCCGAGCATTTTTTCGATACAGTAACCGTGGTCGAAAAAGGGCGGGCAGAAGACCTTGCCGCGGAAGCACAAGGTTGGGGCCTGTTGTTGCGGGTTATTGATGAAGACACGGTCTCCATCGCCTTTGACGAAACAAGCAATGAGACGGACCTGAAGAGTCTTTGCTCAATATTTGACGTTCCGGTGATTGATGAGGCTGATCAGGCTTTATCGTCAAATCGAAATGCCGAGCATTTTTTGACGCAGGAAATATTCCATTCCTGCCGATCTGAAACCGAAATGATGCGCCTGTTGCGCAGGCTATGCGACAAGGATTTGGCACTCGACCGGGCGATGATCCCGCTGGGTTCCTGCACGATGAAACTGAACGCTGCTGCGGAAATGATGCCGGTAACCTGGGAAGTGACAGGTAATATCCATCCGTTTTCACCGGATACCCACCGGATCGGTTATAAGGCAATTATCGATGACCTCGATGAGTGGCTCTCCGAGATCACCGGTTTTGCAAAATGTACGTTGCAGCCCAATGCCGGGAGCCAGGGGGAATATGCAGGGCTGCTTGCCATTCGCGGATACCACGAGGCGAACGGTGACGGACATCGCAATATTTGCCTCATACCATCATCCGCACACGGCACGAACCCCGCATCAGCCCAAATGGCGGATTACAAGGTTGTCGTGGTTAAATGCAACGACGAAGGGGATGTGTCGCTACGTGATTTGAAAGAGAAGGCGGAAAAACACGCCGATAATCTGGCGGCATTGATGATTACCTACCCGTCCACCCACGGGGTGTTTGAGGCCGGTATTGTGGAGATTTGCGAGACCATTCATTCCCATGGCGGACAGGTGTATCTCGACGGGGCGAACCTCAACGCCATGGTGGGCATAGCCCGCCCCGGTGATATTGGCGCTGACGTTTGTCACATGAACCTGCATAAAACATTCTGTATTCCCCATGGCGGGGGTGGGCCCGGTATTGGCCCGATTGGGGTTGCTGCACATCTTGTGCCGCATCTTCCCGGACATGTTGAAACAGGTTCAAATGGCGCAGTGAGTGCAGCGCCGGACGGTTCCGCGTCCATTCTCCCCATTTCCTGGATGTATGTTCGCATGCTTGGCGGCAACGGGTTGAAACGGGCCAGTGAAGTTGCGATTCTGAACGCCAACTACATCGCGAAACGATTGCAGGATCATTATCCGATCCTGTTTACCGGCAAAAACGGCAATTGCGCTCATGAGTGCATTGTCGATGTACGGGTGCTGAAAGACAGCGCAGGTGTAACCGTCGATGATGTGGCCAAGCGCCTGATCGATTATGGTTTTCACGCGCCCACGATGAGCTGGCCGGTTGCCGGAACGCTAATGGTGGAACCAACGGAATCCGAGCCTTTGCCAGAGATTGATCGGTTTATCGACGCGATGATCGCCATTGCAGAAGAGGCAAAACGGATTGAGGGCGGAGAATGGCCGCAGGATGATAATCCGCTCCACAATGCGCCGCATACCGCTGAAAATCTCATGGCAGATGAATGGTCACACCCATATTCGCGTAGTTTGGCCGCATATCCGGCGGGCGTAGACATTGCCAGCAAATACTGGGCACCGGTTAGCCGAGTGGACAATGTGCACGGTGACAGGAATCTCGTCTGCACATGTCCGCCCATTGAAGAAATGGCAGTCGGTTGATTAATAATGTATTTGTCATGCGACTTTTTGCTCCGGGCGTGTAATACAGGTCAAAATTTAGAAAGCCTGTGCTACACATAGCGCAAGGGGCCGGCTTGATTCGGTCAATGGGAGCGATATTTTTGACCGACGATAAAATCTGGGGCCGCCGGTTGGCGGTCTATAAGGGTTCGAACAACGCTCGCGCATTTGTCGAATTGTGTGTCACTCTGGTGCCGTTTATCGCGCTTTACGTGGCGATGTGGGCATCGTTATCTGTCGGTTATTGGCTGACCTTGATTTTGGCCTTTCCTGCGGCTGCAATGCTGGTTCGGTTGTTCGCTATCCAGCACGATTGCGGCCATGGCGCGTTTCTAACATCAAAAAAGGCCAACGATTGGCTTGGCCGGACTTTAGGCGTGTTCACCTTTACGCCTTATGATGATTGGCGCCGCGAGCACGCAATCCACCATGCTGGGTCTGGCAATCTGGATCGGCGTGGGTTTGGTGACATCGATACGTTGACGGTTGCCGAATATTCGGCGCTCTCCAAACCACGTAAAATCAAATATTGGCTTTATCGCCACCCGATCGTCCTGTTTGTCATTGGTCCAGCCTGGCAGTTTTTGCTGCGCCACCGCTGGCCCACCGGCAAGACCAAAAACCTCATGCCGTTTTTAAGCACGCATTCCACCAATATTGGTATTGCACTGTTTTCTGTGGCGATGATCTGGCTGATCGGTTGGAGGGCTTATTTGATGATTCAGATTCCGCTTATCGCAATCGCTGCAAGCGTTGGTGTCTGGTTGTTTTACATTCAACATCAGTTTGACGAGACACATTGGGAAAATAATCCACACTGGCATCGCGAACACGCAGCCCTTCACGGCAGTTCCTATTATGACCTGCCGCAGCCATTGATGTGGCTCACCGGCAATATTGGTATCCACCACGTGCACCATATTTCCAGCCAGATACCCTTCCACGCGCTACCACGTGTTGTCGAAGATTATCCGGAATTGAAAGAAATTGGCCGCCTGACGATTTGGGAAAGCATTAAATGCATTCCCCTGACGCTTTGGGATGAAGAGGCAAAACGCATGGTGTCATTTCGGCAGTTCCGCCGTAGCCTACGTCTTGCAAACCCGCTACCGGCCTAACTCTGTTCAGGCATTGGACCAGGTTTCCTTACGCAATTTTTCCAGCCTTTCGTGATGTTTGACTGCGTTAGGTTCCATTCCGCCGGTGGCGAATATATCAGGCTTATAATGATCGTGGTGATCCACGCCACGCACCAGCGTGGCTGTATCCAGGTCATGCAGCGTTTGCCGCGCTGACGGGTGGATATATTGCACGTTGAGGCCGATACGACGGTCTTGGGAATTATTGGGCATGGAAGCATGAAGCGTCCATCCGTGATGAAAACTGGCTTCTCCCGGTTGTAGCGGGCACAGGACAGCTTGATCCTCTGCAACTCCGGTCACGGATTGCCCTCTGAACAGGACATTGGATTCATCATTCGTATCTGTGTGTTCAAGTTTGCCCCGTTTGTGACTGCCGGGCACCATGCGCATGCATCCTGAAACTTCGGTTGCGGGAGAAAGGGCGAGCCACATGGAGACCTGTCGGTCGTTGGATAATCCCCAATAAGTCAGGTCCTGATGCCAACTTACATGGGATGGCGAATTAGCCTCCTTGATGATGTAGGTGACATCAAACAACAAAATATCGGGTCCGATAAGCTGCTCGACAATGTCCAAAACTACTGGATCAGTGGCGGCTTCTGCGGCAAAATTCAGTAGGGTATGCATTTTAGATTTGTAATGCAGCGGTCCGAAATTAGTCTCGACGGCCTCCATCTGTTTTCGATGTAAGGCGGTCGCGCCGGCGTCGAATAATTTGACGGGTGATACAAACCCGTCTTCTTGATATCGCTTTGAGACTGTCATTCCATTGCAAGCCTGCACAAACCTGGTTTTCGCCATAAGGCTGCGGTGATTCAATCTCGTTTTCGCCCGTTATGGCGACGAAAACTTATGCAAATGTGACACGCCGATAGACCCACAACCGGGCAGGGGGCAGGTTACGCACCACCCAATCCAGAGGCTCAACGGAATAACTCCCCCATGATGGCGGGACCGGGGAGGCCGGGCCGTAAGATATCTGAACAACCGGCCTTCCGGGCGCCAGACGGTCCAGAAGATCATTGAGAAGCGCAACGCGTTCTTTAATCGGGAAATTCAACAAAGGGATTGCCGAAATAATGCTGTCGAATTTCTGATTCCCGAAATCTGGCAAATGGGCGTTGAGGTCAAAAGCGTCACCGTGGAGGACGTTCACATCTGGAAAGTCCGCCTCTAACTGATCAATAAAATCTTCGGTATGTTCAACGGTGTACAGGTTTTGCGGGACTATGCCGCGCTCAAGAATTGCCTTGGTGATAACACCGGTGCCGGGTCCGAGCTCCAACACAAGATTGTCGGGTGATGGAGTTATCAAACTAGCCATTTTACGGGCTGTGACCGAACTTGTGGGCAATACAGCGCCCAACGCCTTGGGCTTATCTATCCATGTCTTAAAAAAGCGAAATTCATTCTCAATACGTCTTACTACGTCATTCGCCAAACGATTGTTCACATGCATTCCTTCAATCAAAAATGGCGCACTTGTATAGATGCGTCAAAATATTATCAAGATGCGACATGTAGTGGCGGTTGCGCCATTTTTCAAGGTTGCAAGGAATGATTACGGGCTGTTTATCATCAATTTTTCTGACTTAAAGCACGTTTCGTTTTATGGAATTCACTTCAACGCGTTTGAACTCTGATTTTGTGCGGGTCTGTATCGCTCATCCGTAGGGGCGAATGAGCGCGACACGCATTAGGTGAAATCTCCCCGCATGCGTTTGCCTTGTGGGTCAAAAGGAGGCTCGTCTTGAATTTCTGCGGCGCACATTTCGCCAATGATTTCGACGGTCAGCCCTTTTTCTTTTGCCGCTTCCAATTGTTCTGTGGGAATATACCCCGTGGCCAGGGATTGTTCGACATAATGGCCGTAACCACCGGACGTTACCCAGCCGATTACTTCATCGCCCAGGAAAATCGGCTCGTCACCAATACAATCGGCGTCACTGGCACCTGTTACATTCAGGCAAATGCGAGTGAGGGGTGGATTATCTGCATGGGCGAAGACCCCATCGCGTCCAATAAATGTGTTTTTCTTTTTCGATACGAAACGATCCAGACCGGCTTCAAAAGGTGTGTAAATTGGTCGGAATTCACGGAACCAGGTGCCGAAGTGTTTTTCCAGCCGCATATTAAGTAGTGCACGCATACCGAAAGGTTTGATATTGAACTCCGCACCTGCTTCCATAATGCCCGAATAAAGGCGGCGCAGATGTTCTGGTTCAACCCAGATTTCGTACCCGAGGTCGCCGGAATATGAGATACGGTTGACCTTGGCCGGGACGCTGGATACGGGCATTTCCCGATAATCCATGAATTTAAATGTATCGTTTGACACATCCTCGTCGGTGAGTTTTGCAAAGACCCTTTGCGCATTTGGACCGGCAATTGAAAGGCCGGTCAAACCGAGGTTGATGTTGCGAATGGATACCGAATTATCTATCGGCAGATGTTCATCGAACCATCGCATGTGGTAAACCTGCGCTTGGCTGGAGCCCCACATCTGGAACCTTTCATTGCCCCGGTTCGGTCCCATTGGGTCAATACCGGCACATGCAATAGTGAAATCCCCGTTGATCTTACCTTCGTGGGTGACCATTGATGTGAGCGCCAATCGCCCCCGATTGGGTATGAAGTTCGTCATGACTTCCGACAACCACTCGCGTGCGCCGGAGCCCGTAACCTCATATTTTGCAAAATTGGAAATATCAGTAACTCCAACGTTCTCGCGGCAGTTTTTCACTTCGGCCTTTACGTGCATAAAATCGGTCGAGCGGTGGAATGAGAAGACGTCTTCCGCAGACGTACCTTTTGGCGCGTACCAAAGTGGTGTTTCAAGTCCCCAGGAATCCCCCATTACAGCGCCATTGGCGATGTGAGTGTCGTAAAGCGGCGTTGTCTGATGAGGTCGCCCAGCAGGTAGTTCTTCGTTGGGGAAGCGAATGCGGAACCTGCGGGAATAGTTCTCCCGCACCTTGGCGTTGGTATAATCACGGGTGATGTGCGGTCCGAAGCGCGCCACATCCATGCCCCAGATGTCGTATCCGGGGTCGCCGTTGACCATCCATTCAGAAAGGGCAAGACCAACGCCACCACCTTGGGAGAATCCGGCCATGACCGCACAGGCGCACCAGAAATTTGGTACGCCTCGAACTGGACCAACCAACGGATTTCCATCTGGTGCGAATGTGAAAGGACCGTTGACCGTACGGCGGATGCCGGCCTTTTCAAATGCTGGAAAATGCTCGAAACCGACTTCTAGGGATGGAGCGATTCGGTCAAGATCTGGGGTGAGCAGTTCTTGGGCAAAATCCCATGGAGTTTCTTTTGGAGACCAGGGCGTTGCTTGTTTTTCATATGTTCCGAGCAACATGCCATCCCGTTCCTGACGAATGTAAATCTCGCCTGAGAAATCGATCGCGTGAATGATTTCCTTACCAGTGGAAGCGTTGAATTCAGCGACTTCCGGCATGGCTTCGGTGAGCAAATAATGATGCTCCATGGCAAGAACAGGAAGTTCAACGCCAACCATCCGACCTACTTCACGGGCCCAAAGGCCGCCCGCATTAACGACATGGTCGGCGGTAATCGCACCTTTGCTGGTCGTGATGTTCCACACACTTTTTGCGTCGTCCCAGTTGATTTCTTCAACTTTGCACTGCAGCTCGATTTCTGCGCCGCTGAGTCTTGCGGATTTCGCGTAGGCATTGGTCGTTCCATAGGGATCCAGATGTCCTTCTACAGGGTTCCACATGGCACCGACGAAATATTCCTCTTCCAGAAGCGGCAACAATTCTTTGGCTTCTTTAGTGGAAATAATATCCATATCCATGCCGAGATAACGACCACGGGCTTGACTCATCTTGAGCCATTCAAGACGGTCATTGTTTTCCGCTAGCGCCACACCGCCGGTTAGATGCAGACCGCATTTTTCGCCAGAAATCTTTTCTAACTCTTCATACAAATCAATTGTATATGCCTGCAGTTTGGCGACGTTCGGGTCGCCGTTGAGGGTGTGAAAGCCACCAGCAGCATGCCATGTCGATCCACAGGTCAGTTGGTCCCGTTCCAACAAAACAACATCTTTCCAGCCCGCTTTTGTCAGGTGATACAGAACCGAGCAGCCAACGACCCCGCCGCCGATGACAATTGCTTGTGCGTGAGATTTCATGAAATTAGTCCTTCTACGAAAATGTCGAACTGTATGAGTTCAATTCTAGATGTAACCATCAAAAATCGGTCGGAGCGCCACCTTCTTCCTTGCGCTTGGCTACGAAAGTGGCGAGTTCTTCCTTAATGGCCTCGTCCATCGGTGGTTCTTCATATTCTTCCAGAATTTGTTTGTAGACTTTGTTGGCCCGGTCGTGAGTCCAGACTGCACCCCGTTCTTCAAAATTCTCGTAATTGTTCCAGTCTGACAGGAAGGGATTGTAGAAGGCGGTTTCGTAGCGGTCCTGGGTATGCTGAATGCCGAAGAAATGGCCGTTGGAGCCGACTTCTTTCATGGCGTCGAGAGCCAGTGTGGAATCGTCGACTACCATCGGGTTCATGTAAGACTGGAATTGCTGCAGCACTTCGCAATCCATAACGAATTTTTCGAACGAGGCGCAAAGGCCGCCCTCGAGCCAGCCTGCTGCGTGGTAGACGACGTTGGTGCCGCTGGTCACGACGGCCCACATGGAATTCATATATTCCCACATGCTTTGCCCGTCCGGCACATTGGCGGCACATACCCCTGATGAGCGCATGGGCAGCCCATAGAAACGTGCCATCTGGCCGGTGATCTGCGTGGCGCGGACATAATCCGGCGTGCCGAATGCGGGCGCTCCGGTTTTCATATCGACATTGGAGGTGAACGTACCAATTGCAGTTGGGCAGCCCGGGTTGATACATTGGATCAGCACAATCGCAATGAGCGCTTCCGCAAGGGATTGCGTCACAGCTCCTACCATGGTCACCGGCGCCATTGCGCCAGCGAGTGTGAACGGTGTCACGATTGTCGGTTGACCGCGCCGCGCCAGTCGCATCATGCCGTCCAGCATGGGGTAATCGTGCTTGAGCGGGGAGGTAGAATTAATGTTGGTGTACATGCGCGGTGAGGCATCGAACTCCTCATGGGAAAGGCCACCGGCAATGCGGGTCATTTCCATCACATCCTCAACCCGCTCCTTGCCCAACGAATAGGCGTGAACGACTTTATCCGTCAAAATGAGCTTATCATATAGGCAATCAAGGTGACGCACAGACGGATGGATATCCATCGGTTCTACCGGGTAACCACCAGCGAAATGAATGCAGTTAAAATATTGGGTGAGCCGCATGAAGTTTTTATAATCTTCATGGGTGCCCGTGCGACGACCGGTGTCGAGGTCCGAACAATTGGGCGGGCTGGAGACATTGCCGAAGACAAGATGATTACCACCAATGGTGATTTGCCGATCCAGATTGCGAGGCGTCAGGGTGAATTGCGATGGTGCAAGAGCAACTTTCTCCATCACCATGTCACGTCCCATACGGACGTTTTCACCATCGACTGTTGCGCCATGTTGGCGCAAAATCTCTGCCGCTTCTGCGTTGAGGAATTCGATGCCAATTTCTTCAAGGATACGCATGGCCGTATCGTGAATTTTCGCGACACCCTCCGCATCAACCGGCTCTGTTGGCCTGTCAGGGTTGATCACCGTTTGCCAGGGATATTGACGAATGGCGGGGCCGCCGCGTCTTGAATTACCGTCGCGTCCACCGCCACGCCCACGCCTAGTTTTCGTTTTTACCGGTTTGGCAGTTATCGCCTCGTCACTCATCTCAACTCTCCTCCTGATCTTATTGTGACCAGGGGTACAGCAAACAGTGAGGGTGTGGCGACGCGCGTCAACAGGAAAGCGACATGTCGTATTTGTGTTGTTAGAAATGCGGCTTCAGGTGCCGTAAAGATGCTTGCGCGCGCTCGTGATGATTGCCAGTTTGCGCACAATTCTGATCTGATTTTGACTGAGACCACAAATATGTACGATTTCGCTCTGACGAAACACCCGTCGATGGTTATCGCACCCGGTTCTTCAATATACACGGGCCAGCATGTGACGGATACAACAGGTGCAAATAGTCGGGTTCTTCTCGTGTGTGACTCCGCCCTGCGTTCTTTGGGGCTTGTTGATGGTGTTGAAAGCTCCATTCGTGAATCCGGTCACATGGTTTCCGTCTTTGATGACCTGCAAAGCGACCCGAAAGAGGCCTCGGTTAACGCCGCCATCAAAATAGCCAAGGAGATGGATGCTAATTGTATCGTCGGCCTCGGCGGCGGCTCGGCGCTCGATACAAGTAAGGTTGTAGCCGCGCTTGCTCATGATGGGGAAAATTGTGAACCCTATCGTCTCAGCAATAAGCCGTTTGGGTTTCGCAAGACGGGGTTGATCGCGTTGCCAACAACAGCCGGAACGGGGAGCGAGACCACGGGGACTTCGATTATCTCTCAAGCCGATGGAATCAAGAACTGGTTCTGGGGGCCTGCACTCAAGCCCGATATGGCGTTGATGGACCCGGAGTTGACCGTAGGACTACCGGCGTTCTGGACGTTTTACACGGGTATGGATGCAATTGTTCACAGCATTGAAAGCCGCACCAATCGTTACCGCTATGCGCAAAACGACGGTTTGGCTGAATTGGGCATTCGTCACGGAATTGCTAATCTTGAACAGGCCGTCCTTGAACCGGATTCGATTGAAGCCCGCAGCGGGATGATGCTCGCCGCAGCTTATGGTGGACTGGCTATCGGCAACACTGGTTGCGCAGTTGCACATAATATCGGCCATGCGCTGGGCTCAATTGCGCAAGTGCCACACGGTCGAGCTGTCTCTGTCGCCCTTGTTCAGACGATGGATTGGGCAATCGAGGGCAACCGTGAGGCGTTTGATGCGGTAGGTAGTATCATGCATAAAAAAGGTGCAGGGCAAGTGGCAGATCATCTCCACGCGATTGCTGAAAAATGCAATGAAACACTTGCCCTGAACGCAGACGAAAAATCTCGGGTCGAAGAAGCTGTCCTCGCCAAAGACATGGTTGCAGAAGCTAATATAGCCATGCTGGATGCCACCGCGCGTGATGCGGGGCAGGGCGATGTAGAAGAGCTGGCGGCTAAGGTTTTAGCCGCCTAGCAGGATTAACAGTTCCCGATACGATCTCGGCCCGTACGGTTGCCCAAACGGTCGAACTCCCAGCGGTATTTGGTGCCGCGGAAACAGCCCTCCACAACGGCGTTTACATTCTTGGCGCCGCGACTTTCAAGTGTCTTGAGAACCTGAAGAATGGTCTGGGAACGGCATTCACCGGAGTTTCGTTCACGGGAAACATCACCGTAAGCGTCAATCTCAAGCGTGAGTTTGGTTTCCTGACGGCAAACGTCGGCGCGCCATCCACCGCGAAATTTGGTAATATTGACACCGAAATACCCCTGATCACGAAGTTTTTTGGCAACCTGTTGTTTTGAAACAGCTTCAGCGCACCGGCCAACCCGCTCTTCTTTGCGAATGCGTCCGTTGCGTCCCACAGTAACTTCAATGAGAGACGACCCTTTGCAACCTTCCGCGAGATATGGTGCGCGGTCGGAGCGGTTGATCACAATACGATCAAACCCGTTATCACGCAGCAGGTTTGCCAGATTGGTCGGGTTAAAACGGCGACCACATTCGCCGATCCGGCGTTGCGAACGGACATTTCCGCGCCTGTTTAATTCTAACCTCAGGCGTTCGCCGTCCAGACATGCCTCTGCCGTATATCTTGGAGGCCTGCTGCTTGTCACGTCGATGCGGCGGTAACCGTCACGACGCAGTACTTCAATGATCTGGTCACTGTTCAGGCCTGCCACGCGACATGGGCCATCTTCACGGCGATCAACGATCTGCCCACGACGGTTAAATCTCAGTTGGTATTTTATGTCACGCCGACAGGCGGTTGCCGCAATTGAACGGTCCTCGCGCCTTGTTTCAATTCGCCTGTATCCCGCACGACGAAGTTCTTCTTCCGCATCGGCCTGTCTGAAGCGTGATGGAGGTGCCGCGACGACACAGGTACCGATCTTGGACTGGCTCTTAATGATGCCAAGGACATTAAGCTTTATTAGAAATTTGTCCGCTCCCTTACAGGCCTCTACGCGGGTAATGGTGAGGCCGCGTTTGGTGATTTTCGGATCGGCATACCCACTATTTTCAATAAGCCGGATTATGGCGCGATCATCGCCACCGATGGTGATACCTTGCGCAGAGGCGAAATTTGCACTGCCACTTAAGCCGACACCAATCACCGCTGCAATTGTTAATCTTTTAAGGTTTCTTAGCATCGTTATTCTCCAAATCAGGACGGCCCGTTATGTCAACTCAAGACGACGTTGCGTCAATTGTCAAAAGCTGAAACAAATTTTCAACATAGGTTTATGGCTGGAATGGGGGAGGGCCTAGTCGATAAACGCCTTTGAAATTATTAGGGTCTGCGATTTTCCCTTTGCGTACGATCGTGATATCGTCCCCGTTGGCCAGTTCAATTGCCCGATGTCTTATCGGTTTCATTAAAAGTCGCCATGCTTTTTCGTCATTTCCCACAATCGCTCGCGCTACCTGTGACGGGCAGACTGATTTGCCCGTGGTGCATTGTGCAACAAGTTCCAGAATTTGATCGTGAATGCGGGTGTTTTCGGGGGTAAAATCGGTATCGGTGGGGTGCAAGTCAGACAATTCAGCGTACCAGAATCAGTGGGTTCGATGTAATTCTAATCCGATGGTCGTATAATGTCATTGTGCAGTATGTCCGATCGTCCAAAATTCAGCGCTGAAGAAGTGCAGATCAGTGTAATCGTTTAGTATCTCTTTACGAACGGCGCTAATGGGTTGAATATGGCTCGATTGATGTTTGAAATTTGAACCAAGATCGAATCGCCATGTGGCCAAAAGTTGAAACGAGCTTGAGCGCCCACGCCATGCTTCTGCAGCTTTGCGCCCGTATTGGCTATTCGCCGCCTGAAATCGGAGATTTGTAACTCAAAAACCAATCAACAGGATTTCAAGATGGCCTATAAAAATTTCTCAACCGAACAACTTCAAGCGGCAGATAATGCCCACCACCTTCATCCGTTTACCGACCACGATGAGCTGCGCTCTCAAGGTGTTCGTGTGGTTACGAACGCCGATGGTAATTACATTTATGATAGCGAGGGCAATAAAATTCTCGATGGCATGGCGGGTCTTTGGTGTGTGAACGCCGGTTATGGTCGTGAAGAACTGGCCGAGGCTGCTTATGAGCAGATGAAAGAGCTGGCCTATTATAATACGTTTTTCAAAACGACCCATCCGGCGGTTGCACTCCTGTCAAAACGTATTGCCGAGCTTGCTCCGCCAAACATCAATCAGGTTTTTTACGGTGCGTCCGGCTCGGAAAGTAATGATACGGCCATCCGCACGGTGCGGCATTATTGGGCGCTTGAAGGCAAGCCCGAAAAACAGATCATCATCTCGCGAAACGATGCATACCACGGATCAACCATTGCTGCGGTAAGCATGGGTGGCATGGGTGCAATGCATGGCCAGCTTGGCCCGATGCTCCCCGGTTTTGTCCACGTCATGGCCCCATACGCTTATGAATTGGCGGAAGCGGGCGAAAGTGAAGATGATTTCGGTCTTCGTGCGGCCAAGGCCGTTGAGGATGCAATAATGGAAGCGGGGCCGGAAAACGTAGCAGCGTTTGTCGGCGAGCCCATTCAGGGGGCTGGGGGCGTGAAAATCCCGCCAGCGACCTATTGGCCGGAAATTCAGCGCATCTGCAAAAAATATGATGTGTTGCTGATGATTGACGAGGTGATCACCGGTTTCGGGCGCACAGGCGCGTGGTTTGCCTGTGAGAGCATGGGCATCGAGCCGGATACGATTACCGTCGCCAAAGCCGTCACATCAGGATACCAGCCTTTGTCTGCTGTTCTCGTGGGCGACCGTATTGCTAACACATTGGCGAGCAATGGCGAATATTATCACGGATACACCTATTCTGGCCATCCGGTGGCCTGCGCTGTGGCACTCGCGAATATCGATATTATCGAACGCGAAGGATTGATCGACCGCGTTAAAAACGAAACCGGGCCTTATCTTCTGGAAAAGTTGAAAGCCGAAATTGGAAACCACCCATTGGTCGGGGAAATTCGTGGGTTCGGCCTGTTGGCGGGTATCGAAATTGTCAAAGACAAGGCGACAAAAGAACGGTTTGAACCCGCCGATAAAGCCGCCGGAATTGTTCGGGATCATTCGATTAATTCCGGCATGATGATGCGGGCGGTTGGTGATACAATGATCCTGTCACCCCCCTTGATCTGGACCAAAGAAACAATTGATGAAGCGGTGGAGATTGCGAAAAACGCGTTGAACACCGCAGCAAAAGAACTGGAGGCCTGATTTTACCATGGATGCCTTGACCGAGTTGCAACGCCCGTTTGATCTTAATCAGGATCAGCGATCCATGCAGGATATGATGCAGGATTTTGCCCGCGAGAAAATCGCGCCTTTCGCTGTGGAATGGGATCAAAAGCGTCACCTGCCACTTGATGTCATCCGCGAAACGGCGTCGCTTGGTCTAGGTGGTGTGTACGTTCGTGAGGATGTGGGTGGGTCAGCACTGTCGCGCCTTGATGCGGCGGTTATTTTTGAAGCGCTGGCAACCGGATGTCCGGCAACGAGCTCGTTTATTACCATTCACAATATGGCAGCGTGGATGATCGATACTTACGGTAACGAAGAACAGCGCAAACAGTTCCTGCCATCGCTGACGTCGATGGAAAAGATCGCCAGCTACTGCCTCACAGAGCCGGGAAGCGGTTCGGATTCCGCGGCACTGAAGACGTCGGCAAAGCTGGATGGGGATGAATATGTTTTGAATGGAACAAAACAGTTTATTTCCGGTGCGGGCACCAATGATCTTTACGTTGTTATGGCGCGCACCGGTGAACCTGGCCCCAAAGGCATATCCACATTCCTTGTCGAAAAAGGGACACCCGGCCTTTTCTATGGGGCGATGGAAAATAAAATGGGCTGGCACATCCAGCCCACAGCGCAGGTGATCTTTGATGAATGCCGTATTCCCGCTGCCAACCGTCTCAATGATGAGGGAATGGGCTTTCGTATCGCCATGTCCGGCCTTGACGGTGGACGGCTGAATATCGGGGCGTGTTCGCTGGGCGGTGCTCAGGCCGCACTGGATATGGCCTTGGATTATTCGCAGGAGCGGAAGGCATTTGGAAAATCAATCGGTCAGTTTCAGTCGATCCAGTTTAAACTCGCCGATATGAAAACCGAACTGGAAGCGGCGCGGTTGATCATTTATGCAGCAGCGGCAAAACTGGATGCCAAGACTGCGGACGCTACGCAGGCTTGCGCCATGGCAAAACGTTTTTCAACCGATGTTGGATTTAACGTTGCGAACGAAGCGCTGCAAATTCACGGCGGTTACGGATATCTGGCGGATTATGGCGTTGAGAAAATTGTGCGCGATTTACGGGTACACCAAATCCTCGAGGGCACAAATGAAATTATGCGGGTGATTATTTCACGCGCGATGACGGTGTAAGGCAAATAGTATGACAACAATCGGATTTATCGGGCTCGGAAATATGGGCGGCCCAATGGCGGTCAATCTGGTCAAGGCGGGTCACAAAGTAATCGGGTTTGATCTGTCGCCCGACGCTATTGCAGCGGCAAAAGGTGCCGGATGCGAAATTGCCGGTAGCGCTATCGAGGCTGCGACCGGAGCTGATGTCGTCATAACAATGCTGCCCGCGGGTAAACATGTTGTCTCGGTCTACAATGAAATCAAAGACTCAGTTAAGCCGGGCGCATTGATGATCGATTGTTCGACAATCGATATCGCCTCCGCGCAATCCGCCCATGATATTGCCTCTGAAATTGGTGCCTTGAGTGTGGATGCGCCTGTTTCCGGCGGCACCATGGGGGCCATCAATGGCACACTTGCCTTTATGGCAGGTGGAACTGACGAGGCCCTTACCGCTGCTGAGCCCATTCTTGAGCCGATGGCGGGCCGTGTGGTGCGTTGCGGCGACGGCACAGCAGGTCAGGCTGCGAAAGTCTGCAACAATATGATCCTGGCAATCACCATGATCGGTACCGGCGAAGCGTTTGAGATGGGAAAGCGGCTCGGTCTGACCGATCAGGCACTGTTCGATGTTGTTTCAACCGCGTCAGGGCAGAGCTGGTCAACAACAACCTACTGCCCGGTTCCCGGTCCTGTGCCCACCTCACCGGCAAATAATGATTACAAGCCCGGTTTCGCCACAGACCTCATGGTCAAAGACCTTGGGCTTTCGCAGGAAGCGGCAGAAATGACCGGGGCTTACACACCACTGGGTGAAAAAGCGACGCAACTCTATCGAGAGTTCGCAGAACAAGGGCATGGTGAGGTCGATTTTTCCGGCATCATAAAAATAATGCAGGCAGCAGAAAAAAAATAATTTTTTTTCTAATTCCAGAATTAAACCTCCGGTCACTGTAATCACTGTTTTTCTGCGGCCAAAACTTAACGTGAGAAGGTGTGATCGATTAAGGCGGCAAATTTTGCCGACGAGATTTCCTTTTGATTAACCACTCATTAGTCGCCTGTTAGGAAACAGCCTCTAGGTTGTTCTGCAAGGCGGGATTGATCTCCACCTTAGCTTCCCGGATTTGGTTTTGCGTACCGGGCAAGAATTCTCCGACGCGTATTCTGTCGGGCCAGTAGTAGTATTTGAGTAAAAAACCGCAGTCACCCGTTCCTCGATCTCCGGAACAGGCGGCTGCGGTTTTTCTCATTTGTGGATTGCCCTCAACCTTTGCTCTGGAAATTGCAATCCATGTGGTCAATGATGATTCCATAATCGTCGTCGGTGTATGCGGGACTGGGTTTCGTGAGCCGCTGTTATTGAGCTATGGAACCACATCATGGATGACCGAAAACATTTCCTGTTCCTCAATATCGGACATTTTCTCGATCACCTGTTTGTTTTGATTTTTGCAACGGTCGCGGCGCTTGTTCTCGCCAGCGACTGGGGATTTACCTATGCGGAGTTCATTCCCTACGCGACACCCGGACTAGTTGCTTTCGGGTTGTTCGCCCTGCCATCAGGCTGGCTGGCTGACCGGTGGAGCCGGGAAGGTATGATGGTGGTTTTCTTTATTGGGATCGGATTTGCATCGGTCCTCACCTCCATGGCGCAAACACCAGTACAGATCGCATTTGGCCTGTTTTTAATCGGCATGTTCGGGGCGATTTATCACCCTGTTGGTCTGGCGATGATCGCCCGCGGTGGAAGCTCCATGGGAATGGATATCGCGGTCAACGGGGTTTGGGGCAACATGGGCGTTGGATGCGCCGCGCTCTTTACTGGGTTTTTGATCGATCAGGCAGGGTGGCGTGCCGCTTTCTGGTTGCCGGGTATTTTCTCTGTTCTCGTTGGGATCGCATATTATTACAGCTATCGAAACCGCGTTCCTCTTAAAAATGCTGCAACAGAGTCAGTTGCCGAACACTCGTCTGGGGCAGATACCACGTTCAATGCAACGGAAATGCGGTCTGTTTTGATCCGTATCTCAGCGATCATCTTTTTCACGACTGCAGTATCCAGTATAATTTTTCAGGGCACGACGTTTTCTCTACCCAAAGTGTTTGACGAGCGGCTGGAAGGAATTGCGCCAACCGCAACTATGGTCGGTTGGCTGGCGTTCCTTGTATTTGCAGTGGCCTCATTCGCGCAGATTGTGGTCGGGAAAATGCTGGATGGTTATGGCCCGCGCGGTGTTTTTGCCGTTGTTGCAATTATTCAGATAATCTTCTTTTCGCTGATGCCCGGCTTGAGTGATTGGAACGCGCTTGCCGTCGCACTGGGCTTTATGTTGGGGGCATTTGGGCAGATTCCGATCAATGACTATATGATTGGGAAAATGGCAAAATCGGAATTGCGGGCATCCATATACGGTACGCGGTTTATCGTGAGCTTTGTTGTCTGGGCAACTGTTGTCCCGCTAATCGCATGGGTGCATCACAATTGGGGCTTTGATGTCCTGTTTTATATTCTGGCGGCATCAGCGGCGGTCATCCTGTGCGCAGTGCTTATGCTGCCTAGCCGTTTGCCCGAAGCGCAGGCGATGCCCAGCCATAGCCCCGCTGAGTAATCTTGATTGATGTGCCGCACTTGGAGCACTGACGGCCTGTTCAATCATCTGGCATTACGTTAAAGCGCGAGAATGGGAATTGAACGCACATCATCTGCAATAATGCTTCAGGGTACGGGTTCTGATGTGGGTAAAACCGTTTTGGTGGCGGGTCTTTGCCGCATGGCAAAGCGGCGCGGGCTAACTGTCCGGCCCTTTAAACCCCAGAACATGTCGAACAACGCAGCGGTTGCGGAAATTCCTCTTGAAGATGGTACCGGTGGCGAGATTGGGCGTGCCCAATGGTTGCAGGCATTGGCCTGCGGCACGCCGTCGAACGTCGATATGAACCCCGTCTTGTTAAAGCCTCAGTCGGAGACTGGTAGTCAGATTATTGTACACGGTAAAGTCTGGGGCGCCGCTAAGGGCAGGGATTATCAAAAACTCAAACCGCAATTGCTCGGTGCGGTGATGGAGAGTTTTTCTCGTCTGAAAGCCGAAGCTGATTTGGTGATTGTCGAAGGGGCGGGGTCTCCTGCGGAAATCAACCTGCGCGCCGGCGATATCGCGAACATGGGGTTCGCAACGGCTGCGAATATGCCGGTGGTTCTGGTGGGTGATATTGATCGCGGTGGGGTGATCGCGAGTATCGTTGGCACCCACACGATACTGCCAAAGGAAGATCGGGAATTGATCGCCGGTTTTCTTATCAATAAATTTCGTGGTGATGTTTCCCTGTTCGACGAGGGGCTTAAGCAAATCACTGAATTTACCGGCTGGAACAGTTACGGCGTTGTTCCGTATCTGCCTGAAGTTGCCAAATTGCCCGCTGAAGATTCGGTTGCGCTGGAGCACGCGGTTCAAACAACGCGGGAAGGGGAGGCAGTTATTGTACCGGTGCTTTCCCGAATCGCCAATTTCGATGATCTTGATCCGTTGAAACTGGAGCCGAATGTCCGGCTCATCTTCGTGCGCCCCGGGGACGAATGGCCGCAGGATGCCCGTTTGGTTGTCCTGCCCGGTTCGAAGTCCACCATTGCTGATTTGGATCAATTCAAAGAATTAGGCTGGGATGTTGAGTTAAAGAATCACGCGGCGCGGGGCGGGCATGTGCTGGGAATCTGTGGCGGGTATCAGATTTTGGGAAATAGCGTCAGCGATCCGGATGGAATTGAAGGAACGCAAAAAGAGGCGGCAGGTTTGGGCCTGCTCGATGTGGACACAGTGCTTGTTCCCCATAAAACCGTTCTTAACCGCAAGGCACTTGATGCACGATCCGGCGAGCCTCTATGCGGCTATGAAATTCATATGGGACGGACGTGGGGGCCAGGCGCTGAAAATCCGGTGATTACGCTGGATGGAATACCCGACGGTGCGATATCCGCTAACGGACGTATTCGTGGCTGTTATATGCATGGGTTGTTCTCAACCGACCGCTGGAGACGGGAATATTTAGGCGGAGTTGGAATCAAAACTGGCGGGATGGACTACCGCGCGTCCGTTGATGACGCGCTTGATGCGCTGGCGGATCATCTGGAAGCGGTCGTTGACCCGGGGTTATTCGATATTGGCGCGTAACCCGCCGCGCCATGTCGCATTCGCGATTGACTTCACCGAACCGGAACTGTTTAGTCGGTCGTGCAAATGGTTTTCGACATGCCCTTTACGGGGAGTTGGAAAGCAAAAGGGAATGTGATGGGTTGACCCAATCAGGGAGCCTTAAACACAGCCGACCCCGCGACTGTAGCGGTGAGGACCTGTTCAAATTGCCACTGTTTTGAATTGCCGCGAAGCTGTTCAAAGCGGGAAGGCGAACGGGAACTACGATCCGCAGCCAGGAGACCTGCCAATTGCAAAGGGCGACGTTGCCCAATCGGATTGGGCAATAATGCTCAATAATATAATGGCCGGGGAGCGCCGTTTGCATCAGATTATATGGGCAACCGTATTTATACGGATAACCGTATTGATGCAGCAACTCTCCGCCAAACAGGCATGACACGGGAGTTGTTTGACCATGAATAAATTTTCCTTCACCAGCGTTGTTGCGTTGGCAACCGTATTTTCCACGTCCGCGCTGGCGCACCACCCCATGGGTGGCGAAACGCCTGCGACTTTCAGCCAGGGGCTTCTGTCCGGTATTGGTCATCCGATCATCGGCTTTGACCATCTGGCGTTCATTGTCGCAGTTGGTATCGCTGCGGTATTGATTGGCAGTCGTTTTCTTTCACCTTTGGCGTTTATCGCCGCCACATTGGCGGGTACCGCGCTGCACCTTGCATCCGTCAGCCTCCCGGCTGTTGAATTGATGGTTGCCCTGTCCCTCGTCGTGTTGGGCGTGGTCGTATTCATGGGCCGGAAACTGCCAATCGCCGCAGTTGCTGGCATATTCGCCGTCGCCGGACTGTTCCACGGTTTCGCTTATGGCGAGGCTATCTTTGGCGCTGAAGCAACGCCTTTGTTTGCTTACCTGCTTGGCTTTGGTGCAACGCAATATGCAATTGCGGTTATTGCCGGTTCAGCAATTGTTGTGATGATGGGCAAGGCTCAGGAATGGTCTGCTAACATCCCGGCACGCGTCGCTGGCGGTGTTGTTGCCGGTGCCGGTGCGTTGCTTGTATCCGAACATGCACTCGCCGCTCTCAATCTGGCTGGATAATGCACTTCGAACCGGGTGTGTCGCTCATATTGGGTGGCGCGCGGTCGGGAAAAAGTTCTTTTGCAGAACGATTGGCCGATGAAAGCGGGTTAGAGAAAGTCTACCTCGCAACCAGTGAGATCCTAGATAA
Organism: uncultured Rhizobiaceae bacterium; assembly: GCA_951813045.1. GTDB lineage: Bacteria > Pseudomonadota > Alphaproteobacteria > Rhizobiales > Rhizobiaceae > Pseudahrensia. The sequence goes on along the minus strand of CATOTF010000002.1, from coordinate 2,004,344 downwards.
CGAGATGGAGAAGCGCGTGGCGCTTCACCGCTCCCGGCGAGGGGATGGCTGGCAGCTTATCGAAGAACCTCTTGAATTGGCCGAGAAGCTGACGGAATTGCCGGGACCTCGGAATTGTATCCTCGTCGATTGTCTGACCCTGTGGTTATCCAACCAGATGATGGGGCAGCGGAATGTTCCCGACGAGTGCAACACTTTGGTTGATATCTTGCGTGGCATGTCACCGGATCAATCCATCATTCTCGTGTCCAATGAAGTTGGGCAGGGCATTGTGCCGATGGAGAAAATGGCACGGGATTTTCGCGATCACGCGGGACGACTGCATCAGGATATCGCCGCTATCGCTCAAAACGTGTGGTTTGTGACCGCAGGCCTGCCGCGAAAACTCAAATAACCGCTCTGAAAGGGCGCAGTAACATGATGAACGCAGAAAAAATTCCAGCCACCGTGATCACAGGTTTTCTTGGATCGGGTAAAACAACACTTATTCGTAATCTGCTCGCCACTGCAAACGGCAAGCGTATTGCGTTAATTATCAACGAATTTGGTGATCTGGGCGTTGATGGTGATGTGCTCGCCGGATGTGGCGATGAGACCTGCACGGAAGATGACATCGTTGAACTGACGAATGGTTGCATCTGCTGCACGGTGGCCGATGATTTTATCCCGACAATCACCAAACTTATGGAAAGTGACCGCCGCCCTGATCATATCGTGATCGAAACGTCCGGCCTTGCACTGCCCCAACCTTTGGTCAACGCATTTAACTGGCCGGAAATCCGCGAACAGGTGACTGTCGACGGGGTGGTGACGGTGGTTGATTCTGCCGCGGTTTCCGAGGGGCGTTTTGCCGATGACCATGACGCAGTTCAGGCCCAACGTGAAAAAGATGAAAGTCTTGATCACGAAAGCCCGCTGGAAGAGCTGTTTGAAGACCAGATCACCTGCGCCGATATGATCGTGCTCAATAAGACCGATCTGATTGCAGACGACAGCCTCGCAGCCGTTGAAGGTGAGGTGCGGGACGCGACTGAACGGCGGGTGAAGCTCATCCGTGCCGGTCTCGACAATGTGCCAAGCGCCGAAGTGTTGCTGGGGCTTGGTATCGGCACCGAAAATGATATGGCGTCGCGGCGCAGCCACCACGAGATTCATCACGAGGACGGTCATGAACACGATCATGATGAATTTGAGAGTTTTGTTGTTGCCGGCGGTGCAGTTGCCGATGCAAAGGTAATGGCCAAGCGCCTTGTCGATGTGATTGAAGTACACGATGTGTTGCGCTTGAAAGGCTTTGTCGAAATCTCGGGCAAACCCATGCGCATGGTCGTGCAGGCGGTCGGTAAACGTATCGATACCTATTTCGACAGGGATTGGGCGGAAGATGAGAAACGGTCGTCACGTCTGGTTGTCATTGGCCTGCATGACATGGATGAAGCGGCGGTGACCGATGCGGTGAAAGCCGCCCTCGTTTGACCGACCATGCATCTGCTTCTCGCTCAAAAAGGTGCATTGACAGACGCTGATGAAGCCGTCGACCTTGGGCAGGACCCGGCGGATATTGTCTTTATTTCTGCTGCTGATACGGAACTGGCCAGCCTGAGCGATGCCCTTGGCGGTCTCGATGGCGGCCCGTCGTTGCGGCTGGCCAATATGATGGCGTTAAGTCATCCGCTCTCGATTGATGTTTATTGCGAAAAGACGATCGCCGGAACAAAGCTCGTTATTCTGCGTGTATTGGGCGGTGAAAGTTATTGGCCTTATGGCTTGGAGGCCATTCATGCGGCCTGTGTTACCCATAATATTCCGCTAGTAGCGCTTCCCGGCGACGACAAGCCGGACCAATCGCTGGACCGTTTTAACACTGTTGCTGATGAACACAGGCTCAACCTTTGGGCCTATCTGCAACAGGGTGGCGCGGAGAATTCCTCGCATTTCCTGCAATACGCCCAATGCCTTTTGAGGAGTAATGAGTCGGATGTCCCCGCCGCTACGCCGTTGTTGAAAGCGGGACTGTGGTGGCCTGATATCGGTGCACCCACGCTTGAAGAAGTGCGCGAGGATTGGGTGGACGGAGCGCCTGTTGTGGCGATTTCGTTTTACCGGGCCTTGCTACAATCCGGAAATACGCAGCCGATTAAGGCACTGGTTGATGCCCTGCGTGAGCAGAGATGCAACGCGTTACCTGTGTTTTTGTCGTCGTTAAAAGATGAGATTTCACAGGCAACTATTCGCAATCTGTTTGACCAGACAGAGCCTTGCGTGGTGGTCAATCTCACCGGTTTTGCCGTCTCTTCGCCGGACGGGAACCGTATACCCACCGTGTTGGAAGAGGGGGGAGCAGTGGTCTTGCAGGCTATCCTTGCCGGTGGTGGAGAGGAGGCGTGGACCGAATCTGATCAGGGGCTGTCATCGCGTGATCTGGCGATGAACGTCGCCCTGCCAGAAATCGATGGCAGGGTTTTAACTCGCGCGATTGCGTTTAAAAATGCGGATACATTTGATGAAGCGACGCAATCGAACATCGTGCGCCATGTACCAGTCCCCGACCGGGTGAAATCTGTTGCTGAACTCGCGTCGCGATGGGCCGATTTGGGCAACACGTCGGCGGCAGACCGCCGCATTGCGCTGATCATGGCGAATTACCCAAACCGCGACGGGCGCTTGGGCAATGGCGTCGGGCTGGATACGCCTGCGGCAGTCATGGAGGTTCTCCATGAAATGCGAAGTAAGGGCTATGCGGTTGCGAACCTGCCGATGGATGGGGACGCGCTGATCGAACATCTGCAGGATGGCCCAACTAATGCAGCAACGGATGGGCGGGAAATTCGCGAGACAATTTCACTGAGTCTTTACAAAGACCTGTTCTCGAAACTTCCCGCACAGATTCAAGAGGAAGTAACGGCGCGCTGGGGTGAGCCGGAAACGGACCCGTTTTATTTGACTGACAAAAAGTCTATCGCGCTATCCCTTGCCCATTTTGGTGAGATTCTGGTCGGGATACAACCCGCGCGGGGTTATAATATTGACCCGACTGAAACCTATCACTCACCGGACCTTGTCCCGCCCCACGGATATTTCGCGTTCTATTTTTATCTGCGCGAAGATTATGGGGCGCAGGCGATTGCCCATATGGGCAAGCACGGGAACATGGAATGGTTGCCCGGAAAAGCACTGGCGCTTTCGGATAACTGTTATCCAGAGGCCGTGTTCGGGCCGATGCCTCATCTATACCCTTTTATCGTCAATGACCCGGGTGAAGGGACGCAGGCCAAGCGCCGGTCTTCCGCCGTAATTATTGATCACCTTACACCACCGTTAACCCGCGCTGAGAGCTATGGTCCGCTTAAGCAGTTGGAAGCGTTGGTGGATGAATATTATGAGGCATCTGGCGTTGACCCAAGGCGGTTGAATTACCTGCAATCTGAGATTCTGAACTTAATGGGTGATACCGGTTTGGATAAAGATGCCGGAATTGTGGAGTGTGAAGAAACGTTAGATCAGCTTGAAAAGCTTGACGCTTATCTGTGCGAACTCAAGGAAATGCAGATCCGTGACGGGTTGCATATTTTTGGAAGATCGCCGGAAGGCCGGCTTAGAACAGACCTGACTGTTGCGTTGGCTCGCGTTCCCCGTGGTCTTGGGGAAGGCAAAGACGCGAGCCTCCAGCGGGCGATTGCAAATGATTTGATGAATGTCGGTGAGGCTGTCCGGTTTGACCCGCTCGATTGCAATATGGCGGCGGAGTGGCAGGGGAAAAAACCCAAGGTGCTCGCCAATGTGAGCGAAGATGCTTGGCGGTCGAATGGTGATACGGTTGAACGGATTGAACTGTTTGCCGCTGAACTGGTCGCGAAAGCAATTGAATGTGACCCGTTGTGGTGTGAGACGCAGACAGTTCTTGGTGGAATTTATGACGAGATTGAGCCATCAGTCGTTGCATGTGGAAATGCCGAATTAACCGGCTTTATGACGGCGCTGGATGGTCGGTTCGTTGCGCCTGGCCCATCCGGCGCGCCAACACGTGGGCGCAATGATGTATTGCCCACAGGGCGTAATTTCTTCTCGGTTGATTCCCGCGCGGTTCCCACTCCGGCAGCTTGGTATTTAGGGCAAAAATCAGCGGAATTGCTGATCAAACGCCACAGGCAAGAGCATGGGGAATGGCCGACTTCATTGGGCCTGTCCGCATGGGGAACATCGAACATGCGAACGGGCGGTGATGACATCGCTCAAGCGCTGGCTTTGATCGGGGTAAAGCCAATTTGGGACCATGCTTCACGGCGGGTGACCGGCAGCGAGATTATCACAATTGCAGAACTCGGCAGGCCGCGTGTCGATGTCACACTGCGCATTTCCGGCTTTTTTCGCGATGCGTTTCCCGCCCAAATCGACCTGTTCGACAAAGCGGTACGGGCCGTTGCTGAGTTGGATGAAAGCGAGAAAGATAATCCGATCGCAAATCGGGTTGGGCAAGAAACCAAAGCACTCGTTGAGAATGGTCTGGATGAAAAACAGGCCCGACGACGGGCTGGGTTTCGGGTGTTCGGTTCCAAACCCGGTGCTTATGGGGCGGGGCTTCAAGCCCTGATCGACGAAAAAGGCTGGGATGAAAAAGCCGACCTTGCCGAAGCTTATCTCACCTGGGGAAGTTACGCTTATGGCGCGGACGCTGAAGGTGAAGCGGACCGTGAAAAATTTGAAACCCGGTTAAAAGGGGTAGAAGCGGTGGTGCACAATCAGGATAACCGGGAACACGACCTCCTTGATTCAGACGATTATTATCAGTTTGAAGGGGGCATGACCGCGGCGGTTGAACATGTCTCCGGTGCCCGGCCCACGGTTTATCACAACGACCATTCGCGCCCGGAAAAGCCGGTAATCCGGACGCTGGAAGAAGAGATTGGCCGCGTGGTGCGGGCGCGGGTTGTGAATCCGAAATGGATTGCTGGGGTCATGCGCCACGGTTACAAAGGCGCATTCGAGATCGCCGCGACGGTAGATTACCTATTCGCTTTTTCGGCCACAACGGGCGCTGTGCGGGACCATCATTTTGATGCCGTCTATCAGGCATTCGTTGGGGACGATGTGGTTCGTAACTTCATGCACGACAAAAACCCTCATGCGCTTGAGGAAATGGCGGAGCGATTGCTGGAAGCACAGGAACGTCGGTTGTGGACGGCACGATCCAACTCAGCGAAGTTTGAACTGGAAAAGCTGGCCGGGCGCACGGAAATCAATATTGGAAAAGAGAGAGAGATGGAGAAAATAACATGAGCGATAAACCGGGAAAATACGATCACCTCAGCGAAGACGAGCTGAACGCGCGCCACGCGGATAAAATGAAGAAGAAAAAGGCCGCGCGAGACAAGATTATCGCGACCAAAACCCGCGAAAAAGGTCTCGTCATGGTGCACACAGGCAAGGGTAAGGGAAAATCCACCGCCGCTTTTGGTGTCGTGTTCCGCGCTTTGGGCAACGGTATGAAGGTCGGTGTTGTGCAGTTTGTAAAAGGTAAGTGGCAGACTGGCGAACGTGTCATTCTCGACAAACTTGGGGACCAGGTGACCATGACTGCCATGGGGGATGGGTTTACGTGGGAAACGCAGGACCGCCAGCGCGACATCCATGCAGCACGCGCCGCGTGGGAGCGTGCAAAAGAAATGATCATGGATGATGAGCACGATCTCGTGCTCTGCGACGAACTCAATATCGTGCTGCGCTACGATTACCTGCTTGTCGATGAGATTATCGAAGTACTTAAAAACAAGCCTGAAATGAAGCACGTCATCATCACAGGCCGTAACGCCAAGGACGAACTGATGGATTTTGCCGATCTGGTCACCGAAATGACCATGATCAAACATCCATTCCGCGATGGCGTGAAAGCGCAAGTCGGCATCGAGTTTTAGGTAACGAAACCTCGACTTGCCACAATAGCCGCTTGATGGAACACTCCTTACTCAGATGACGGGAATCGCTTTTCCCGTAATGATAAGGTTGGGCTGATGAGTGTTGTTGATTCAATCAAGGGGTTTTTGACCCATAAATCCTCGGTTCAGATGGTAGCTGATGACCCGGTGATGGCAGCCGAGATTATGCTGTTGGTCCGGCTGATGTTTTCTGACGGAGAATTGGCGGGGGAAGAGCTGGTGCTGTTTAAACAGATGTGTTTTTCCGTGTTTAATATTCCAGAAGAAGACGTGCCGGAGGTCATAAGGTTTCTCAAGGAGTACGGCTATGAAACCAGCGGCGAACAGGCCGCTTCATCATTTGTTGATATGCCAGATGAGCGCAAAGAAGAATTGCTAAAACATATGGTTTCGATGGCGCGGGCGGATAGCGTCCTTCACGCAAAAGAAGTCAATCTGATTGCGCGTGTTTCGAGAGTATTGGGATACTCACCGGACCAGATACGCGATCTTGTTTAAAGACGGATTGGCTACACCAAACATAAGGGCTGACATGTTTCAAAGAGTGATGGATTGGCTCGAGGCGGAGCCTGAAGGTCAAGAAGAGGGCTTTGATGACTTCGATGTCCGCTTGTCCATCGCTGCACTTTTTTATCATATGATCGCGGTGGACGGGAAAGTTACGACCGAAGAAACAGACCGTCTCGATAAATTGCTCAAACGTCGGTTCAACTTGAACAAGGAACAATTGGCACAACTTGAGCTGGCGGGAGAACAGGCTGACAGGTCTTCCGCTGGATTGTTTCCCTTTACGGTAATTTTGAACCGTGAGTTGAACGAACGGCAGCGCAAACAGGTTCTGGAGCAGCTTATGCAACTGGCGGAAGCAGATGGTCATGTGGATCTGCTGGAACTTGACTTGCTGGAACATGTAAAAATTCTGCTGAAACTGAGCGACTGATAATTTAGTGTTCAAAGCGTGTTCCGTTTAGTGAGATTCATGTTTTCGAGCATGTGCTTTTATTTAATGCGGGCTTTTATCGTTCATTTATGAAGACGAATAAGCGCGACAAAGATTAAGTGTCGCAATCATCGCTGTAGAAGCCGCGAAAGAGTTTGTTCTTTCGTTTTAGCTTGGATAGATTGAATTTAATAATCGATGGTGTCCCCAGATGGACTGAAAACGATTCCGGTGCGGTTGACTCAAATAGAGGGCCAAGTTCGGAACCGTCGAAGTGACGGGCAGAAGGATTTTCTGCGCGCCTGCCTTTGGTTGCAACATTTGAATCCAAAGGTCTCATCATGTTTCGATCCTCGCTTTGCTTTTTCACCGCCATTTCCGCGTTTTGGCCCGCGCCTGCCTTTGCCCATTGGGGCCATGTTGGTGAACTGGCTGGGCACGGACATCTGATTGGCCTTGGTGCGTTGGTTGGGGCCGCAGCATTGGCTGAGGCCCTGCGTCGCGCACGGAAGAAGAACAAAGATAACGAAGAAGAAGAGCTTGAGATGGAACCAGAAGGGGAAACAGCATGAGCAGTGTTGAAAAAATCGGCGTTATGATTTGCGGACATGGAAGCCGCAACCAAAATGCCATGAAAGAGTTCGCCAAGGTTTCTGAAGGTCTAAAAGGCCGCTTTGGCGGCGCCCCGGTAGAATATGGATATCTCGAATTTGCCAACCCAGTCATTTCTCACGGATTAGACAGCCTGCGCGAGCAAGGGTGCACAAAGGTTCTTGCTGTTCCGGGCATGCTATTTGCTGCTGGTCATGCGAAAAATGATATTCCCTCCGTGCTCAACACCTATCAGGCGCAAAACCCTGGCATGGAAATTATCTACGGTCGGGAGCTTGGCATTGACCTTAAGATGATCCGCGCTGCGGCGGACAGAATTCAGGAAGCTATGGACGCGGCAGGTGACGTCGCTCTACACGACACCTTATTAATGGTTGTTGGGCGTGGCGCTTCTGACCCGGACGCCAATTCCAATATAAACAAGATCATGCGAATGTTGTGGGAAGGTTTTGGTTTCGGTTGGGGGGAAGTCTGTTATTCAGGCGTGACATTCCCACTCGTGGAACCGGGTCTCGAACATGCCGCACGCCTTGGTTACAAGCGTATTATCGTCTTCCCGTATTTCCTGTTCACCGGGGTTCTGATCAAACGCATTTATGCCTTTACCGATGAAGTTGCTGCGCGTCACCCGGAGATCGAATTTCTCAAAGCCGGATATCTCAATGATCACGAGTTGGTTCTGTCGACGTTTGAAGACCGGGTGAATGAGATTGAAGCCGGTCAAAACGTGATGAACTGCCAGATGTGCAAATATCGTGAGCAGGTTTTGGGCTTTGAAGATCAGATTGGCCTTCCCCAGGAAAGCCACCATCATCATGTCGAGGGCATCGGCGGCGGTCTTGAAAATTGCCCTTGTAACGGGGATTGTGACGCGTCCTGCCGGGATGAAGAATTCTGCAAGACCCACGGCCTTCCGTGGACGCCGCTCCACAGCCACGATCACTCACACGATCACGGGCATGAACATGACCACACCCATGATCATCACCATCATCCATACCCCCATGCAGACCATCCCCATGGGCCCAACTCGATGAACAAGAAAAGCTGACCTTCGGTGACGCAATCTCAGATCAAGTATGATTATGTCCGCGATCCGGCGGAAATATATCGCCAATCTTTTGCGATGGTGGAGCGGGAGGCTGCGCTTGATGACCTGCCCGACGCTATGCGCCCGGTGGCTACGCGTCTCATTCACTCCTGCGGCATGGTTGATGTGGTTGACGATCTGGAGTTTTCCAAAGGGGCTGCAGAGGCAGGAATTGCGGCGTTGACGAAAGGCTGTTCCGTTTTGTGCGATGTGGAGATGGTTAAGGCGGGTGTAATCAAACGCCTGCTGCCGGCTGCCAATCCGGTTATTTGCACCTTGAACGATGAACGCGTTGTGGGTCGCGCAAAGGAGACAAGCAATACGCGTTCGGCGGCCGCGGTGGATTTCTGGAATGAATATCTGGAAGGTTCAATCGTTGTTGTCGGCAATGCACCAACCGCTCTTTTCCGTTTGTTGGAAAATATCGCCAATGGCGCACCAATGCCTGCTCTGATAGTTGGGATTCCAGTTGGCTTTGTTGGCGCCGTTGAATCAAAACACGCCCTTGCCGAATTTGATTCAGACCTGCCTTTCATCACGGTTCACGGTCGTCGGGGCGGTTCCGCCATGGCCAGCAGCATTGTGAATGCGCTGGCAGGAGGCCTGCGCTGATGGCGACTCCCTGGCTCGATATTGTCGGCATTGGTGAAGACGGGATCGATGGCCTGTCGCCATCGGCGCGCGAAAAGCTTGCCCGTGCTGACGTAATTATCGGTGGTGACCGTCATCATGATTTGGCTCAGAAATCCAATGCGAAGCGCATCAAATGGCCTTCTCCCTTTGATGCTATGATTGAGACAATTCGCTCTCACAAAGGTCAAAACCTTGTTGTGCTGGTGACTGGTGATCCACTTTGGTATTCCGTCGGTGCACGGATCATCAAATCTATTCCTGCGAATGAAGTGACTTTCCATCCGCAATTGTCGGCTTTCCAGTGGGCGGCTGCGCGCATGGGGTGGAGCCTGGCGGACAGCGACACGCTCACAATTCACGGCAGGGCGGATAGTCAGATATTGCCTTATCTCGCGCCCAATGTTCGCCTGCTTGTTTTGACCCAAAACAGTGAAAGCCCGGCGATTGTTGCCAATCTGTTGGCTGATCGCGGGTTTGGCGAAAGCCGTATGACGGTACTCACCGCGCTGGGCGGGGAACGGGAACAACGGTTTGACGGTATCGCGGAAAATTGGAACCAACCTGTTCCCAATTTTCATACGTTAGCAATTGAATGCAAAACGGGAAAAAATGCCGTGTGGTATCCGCGCACGGGCGGCCTGCCGGACGATGCGTTTATCAGTGATGGGCAAATTACCAAGCAAGATGTCCGTGCTGCAACGCTGGCGAAACTCGCCCCTTACCCGGACGCGGTTCTTTGGGATGTTGGGGCGGGGTGTGGTTCTGTCTCCGTCGAATGGATGCGCGGGGCACGTGGTGCTTTGAGCATTGCGATTGAATCAAAAGCTCAACGTGTCGCTATGATCACCCATAATACGCAGCAATTGGGCGTTGAAAAGATGCATATCATTCATGGAACTGCGCCCGCTGGTTTGCATGATTTACTGCGGCCTGATGCCGTATTTATCGGCGGTGGGCTAATGACGGATGGCGTGTTCGATACCTGTTGGCGCGCATTACGGCCCGGTGGACGTTTGGTTGCGAATGCAGTGACACTGGAAAGCGAAGCGAAGCTTATAGAATTGCACCAGCAATACGGCGGAGAGCTCACCCGCCTCTCGGTTCAAAAAGCGGAGCCTGTCGGTCCCTATCGCGGGTGGCGGGCAGCCATGCCTGTAACCCAATGGTCTGTTGTCAAACCCTATGATGATGCGTCATGAGTGGCACATTATATGGAATTGGCGTTGGGCCGGGCGATCCTGAACTCCTGACTCTGAAGGCCCACAGGATATTAACCGGGGCAGGGGTCGTTGCCTATCCCGCACCTGACAGTGGCGAGAGTTTTGCCCGCGCGATCGTTGCGCCTTATTTGCGAGCAGAGCAGATTGAATTACCGATTGTAGTACCCATGCGGGTTGAGCGATTTCCGGCGAAAACCGTTTATGATCAGGCGGCCACGGAAATTACCTCTCACCTTGAATCCGGTCGCGATGTGGTCGTTCTTTGCGAAGGGGACCCGTTTTTCTACGGGTCGTTCATGTATTTGTATGAACGGCTGGCCGGCAGGTTTCCGTGTGAAGTTGTGCCGGGTATTTCATCGCTGATGGCATCAAGCGCGGTGTTAGGACGCCCGCTAGCGGCCCGAAATGATGTGCTGACAATTGTTCCAGCGCCACTTGAAGACAACGAGATACGCAAGCAGTTGGTGTCGAGTGATGCCATCGCTTTCATCAAAGTTGGGAGACATTTTTCGCGCGTCAGGCAATTGATCGAAGACGCTGGTCTGTTGAATCAGGCCGCATATCTCGAGCGTGTTACTTTACCCAACCAAAAGCTGATGCCTTTGGCAGATGTCGGTGCAGAAACAGCCCCGTATTTTTCCATCATTCTGATTTACAAGGGCGCGGAAACGTGGATTTCCCAACTGCCCATTACCGGAGACGACCTGTGACGAACGAAACCAATTCCAATCCGGCAATCATTGTTCTATCGGCGTCATCCTTGCCGGTCGCGACTGAAATCAAATCGCTCGTCGATGGTGAAATTCATGCGCTATCGAGCCGTGTTGAAAAGGCCGATGTGTTGTTTGACGATACGGCGGCTCATGTGCGCAATCTGTTTTCGCAAGGGCACACATTAATCGGCGTCATGGCATCGGGCGCCCTCATCCGCATGATTGCGCCGCTGATTACCGATAAACAATCTGACCCCGCGGTGCTTTGCGTCGCGGATGATGGTTCCTGCGTGGTACCACTTCTAGGCGGGCATCATGGCTCAAACCAGATTGCCCGCGTGATCGCAACGCATCTTGGGGGTGTTGCGGCAGTGACAACCGCAGGTGATATCCGCTTTGGTGTGGCTTTGGATGAGCCACCCGCCGGTTGGTGTCTGGCGAACCCGCAAAATGCAAAATCCGTCATGGCTGCGCTATTGGGCGGTGCACGTGTTCGATTGAACGGGGATATGATCGAACAGGCCAAATGGTTGAGCCAGTCTGAACTGCCATTTTCAGATACAGGTGATGTATGTGTATCCGCCGTCCAAACACCTGGAGAACCTGGCCAGTTGGAGCTTGTATATTGCCCGAAAAATCTGGTTTTGGGTGTCGGTTGTGAGAGGGGAACCGATGCAGATGAACTGATTGAACTGGTGGAAACAACCCTGGCTGACGAAGGTATCTCTCATCATTTAATCGCCGGTGTAACCTCGATCGATTTGAAGGCGGACGAGGCCGCAATCCATGAACTGGCGCAGAGATTGGAAGTTCCGTTTCGAGTTTTGTCTGCAGAGGTTCTGGAACAAGAAACGCCGCGCCTGGCTAATCCTTCGGATATTGTATTTGCCGAGGTTGGTTGTCATGGTGTGTGCGAAGGGGCAGCCCTTGCCGGCGCAGGAAGTGACGCACGATTGATCGTTGAAAAGCGGAAATCGAAACGGGCCACCATGGCGGTGGTAAAAGCGTCAACCACCATCAATATGGATGATGTGGGACGCGAACGCGGCCACCTTTCCGTTGTGGGAATTGGACCGGGCAGTGATGGGTGGCGGTCTCCGGAAGTCACAAATCTGGTGGGTGCGGCGACCGATCTTGTTGGATACTCCCTCTACCTCGACCTGCTGCATCAATATTGCGACGGGAAACAGCGTCATGATTTCGATCTGGGAAAAGAGGAAGATCGCGTTCGTCATGCCATGGAACTGGCGGGGCAGGGCAAAAATGTAGCTCTGGTCTGTTCCGGAGATGCCGGCATCTACGCCATGGCAACGCTCGTTTACGAATTGCTTGCCTCCGGCGGATTGAGCGACGGCGCACAGCGTATTTCAATTCAGGTTTCCCCTGGCATTTCTGCGCTGCAAGCTGCGGCGGCACGGGCAGGGGCACCATTGGGGCACGACTTCTGCACGATCTCATTGTCAGATCTTTTGACCCCGTGGGAATCGATACAGATGCGGGTTAAAGCGGCGGCAGAAGGTGATTTCGTGATTGCCTTTTACAACCCGGTTTCCAAACGTCGCAGAACGCAATTGGCATATGCGCGGGATGTTTTATTGAAACACCGACCTGCCGATACACCGGTTATTCTGGCAACCAACCTTGGGCGGGATGGAGAAGTTATCCGCGTAGTACCACTTTCGCAATTGAACATTGACGACGTCGATATGTTGACTGTCGTTATCGTCGGTTCCTCCGACACGAAAACGGTGAGCACCGGCGACGGGAAAACCTGGGTTTATACACCCCGTGGCTATGCGGCGAAAGAAGGCACAAAAATTGGGAGCGCGGCATGACCGTTTATTTTATCGGGGCAGGGCCGGGAGCGCCCGATCTTATAACTGTTCGCGGGTTGCGTTTGATCGAAAAATGCCCGGTCTGTCTTTACGCCGGTTCGCTGGTGCCCGCAGAAATTGTTGAGGCGGCACCGGATGATGCGCTTGTGATGGATACGGCCCCCATGCATCTTGATGCGATTATCGAAGAAATTGGTAAGGCTCATGAAAAGGGGCTTGATGTGGCGCGCGTTCATTCCGGTGACCCAGCGATTTATGGCGCTACGGCGGAACAGATGCGCCGCCTTGATGATATGGGTATCGATTATGAGGTGGTGCCGGGCGTTCCAGCATTTGCCGCAGCTGCGGCAAAACTGAAAACGGAACTCACGCTTCCGGAAATTGCGCAAACCGTGATTATCACACGCACGGGCATGAAGGCATCTTCCATGCCTCCCGGTGAACAATTGGAAATTCTCGGTCAATCCGGCGCGACATTGGCAATCCACCTTTCCATTCGAAATCTCGTCTATGTGCGGGAATCTCTTGAACCTTATTACGGGAAAGACTGCCCCGTCGTGATCGCCTACCGTGCCACATGGCCGGACGAACTATATATTCGCACCACTTTGGAAGGCATGAAGGACGCAGTGCGCGAAGCGAAGATTACCCGTACTGCGCTCATTATGGTGGGGCCTGTATTTGGCAATGCGGAATTCCGCGATAGCGATCTTTACAATCCCGACTATGCCCATGTGTTGCGTAATAAGGGTAAGAAAAAGAAGCTAGTCGCTCAAAGTTGAACCGGCACTTCAAGCGGACCACGAAAGGCCCATCCGCCGAACTGGACATCGCTAGATAATTTTATGTTGGGGAAACGCTCGAACAAAAGTGGCAAAGCCACTTCGGCGATGAGCGTGCGTGACGCTGCAGCACCCGCACAAAAATGCGGGCCCGCACCAAATGAGACGGCCTTTGCAGTATTGCGCAGAACATCGAACCTATCGGGTTCCTCGAAATGGGCTTCATCACGGTTGGCGGAGCCGAACATGAAAAATGCCCGTTGCTCCGGCTCAAGATCAACACCGTTCCATTTGAAAGGTTTGGCAATGCGGCGCGGTGACATGCCGATGGGTGACATCCACCGGGCATACTCTTCAAAGACCTGTAACCAAGTCGCTGATCCTGAGCGGACCAATTCCAACTGCTCCGGGTATTTGAGTAATGCATAAATGCTGCCCGCAATCGCGTCGCGGGGCTCATTTTGCCCGCCGCTGATTGCGAGTTTGACATTCGCCCGAATACTGTCCATCGCCTGGCCGGAACGGGTGAGCACTCCAAGCATGCTGGTGTCAGTTTCAGGGTCAATTTGCGGCAGACGCTCATCAATCGCTTTGTCAATTTTTGCAGTCGCCCAATAGCAGCGTTTATCAATTTCAGGGTCGCCAGAATAATTCCCCACACCATCAATCATACCCTGCGAAACCTGGTCCATTTCGTTTGGTGTCAGATTGATCAGCCCGGTGATGTGGCGAAGCGCGTTTCCAGAAACCGGCATGGCAAAATCCTTGACGAGATCGCAAGTCGAACGTTTTGCCAACCCGTCGAGAATATCATTCGTATCGGCGATGAATTTCTCTTTCCAGACATCCCGCACCGTTCGCGGAGAAAGGGCGGGGAAAGCCTGTTTCCGTTCCGCCATGTGCGGTTCGCCATCCTTGCGCATCATGTTCTCGCCCATGAGAACCGTCATTAGCCCACCCGGTTGATCGGATGAAAAGACATCAATCATTTTTTCGCAGGTGAAAATGTCGTCGCGTTTCGTTAGCAAAACCGCGTTGAGTTGCGGCACGATACAGATCGGCGCGTCAGCTCTCATGCGCGCCAGATCGGGGTAAGGATCATGCCAAAAAGATTCAGCGTTAATATCGAAAATTGGAGGCTTATTCATTTTGGCATTTTGACGATTATTACCGGAATAGCTAGTTCCCTAGCAGCTCGAATTTTGGCGTAGGAACCGTCTCCACCGGAATTTCGACAAATGATATGAGTTATCGAATGTTCCCGTAATAACGCGGCTTCAACTCGCCAATTGGCGGATGGTTTGCCCAAAATCAGCGAATAATTTCCGTATTTTGGACTAAACTTCGGAGAATCCACCATCCTTATTGTGAATTTTACGTCCCTTTTTCGGAAAAATGGCTCGATATATTGAGATCCAAGCGCCAAAAAGGCGTTGGCTTGCGAAGGAATTTCGCGAATTGCCTCTTCCAGACCGTCAACTTCGATCCAGATATCACCCAGTTGTTTTTTCCACGGTTTTCGCTTGGTGATTGTCAGCGGAATGCCGGTTTTTTCACTGGCGAGCTTGGCGTTTTTCGAAATCTGCAACGCGAATGGATGAGTGGCGTCGATTATTCGTGTGATGGAATTATTCTTCAACCAATCTGCGATTCCCTCCGACCCGCCAAATCCGCCGATGCGGATTTTGCCAGGAACGGGTTTGGGATCGTCGGTTCGTCCTGCCAATGTTGTTGTGACATCGTGACCTTCGGCATCGAGCTTTTCGGCGAGTTTAACGGCTTCTTTTGTTCCACCCAAAATGAGAATGCGCTCAGACACGGGCGCGTATCTTTCCCCGTCGATCCACGATCATAATCTCAATTGTTGTAGGTGCGTCGCGCAATACAGATTTTGCGGCTTCATGCGCAAGCTTCGCAACAGTTTTTGGCAGATCGAGATTCATTTCTTGCGTAATAACGAGGACTTCCGCTGCTGTATTCGCAGATTTAATCTGTGACTTTGCCGCTTGATTCAATGGTGAGCCATTAGTCGCAAAATGTACGGAGTTCGCCTGCTCGACCAACCAGTCAAAGTCAACCTGACTGCGCCCGGAATGGAGATCAAGCGCTCCTTGGGCGAGCTTCACCATTTTAGCAAATCCGCCCGCTATGGTTATGTTCGGCAAAGGGTGTTTGCGTAAATATTTCAACAGGCCACCGGCAAAATCTCCCATATCGAGAAGGGCAGTTTCAGGAAGGTTGTAGATCGATTGCGCTGTGGCTTCTGATGTTGATCCGGTTGCTGCGATCACCCTGTTGAATTTAGCGGCGCGGGCAACGTCGATGCCGCGATGGATGGAGTGTATCCAGGCGGCGCAGGAGAATGGGTGGACGATGCCTGTCGTCCCCAGAATCGAAATGCCGCCGACAATGCCAAGTCGCGGATTCCATGTCTGTTTTGCGATCTCCTCACCACCCGGCACGCTGATGGTGACCTGCAGGTCCGGAGGCAATAAATGTTCAGCGCAAATTTCCGCGATGACGTCCCTGATCATCTGGCGCGGAGTTGGATTGATGGCCGGTTCGCCGGGGGGAATGGGCAGGCCTTCCTTTGTGATCATGCCGACCCCTTCGCCGGCTTTGAAGAGGATTCCCGAACCTTCCGGTAGTGGAACAACATGTGAGATTATGGTTGCGCCGTGAGTTACATCCGGATCGTCGCCCGCGTCTTTAACAATGCCGGCTGACGCGCCCGCATCGTTCAGCGATTCATAACATAGAGGGAAATGCGGGGCCTCGCCTTTTGGCAAAAGTATGGAGACAGGGTCAGGAAATTCCCCACTAACCAGAGCCGTGAGGGCTGCTTTTGTAGCCGCAGTTGCGCAGGCGCCGGTGGTCCAACCACGGCGCAGGGCACCTTCCGGTTTCTCTTTACGGGTGCTTTCCATATTTTGCTTATAGGCGACATGATGAGGACGTAAAAGCACTGGTTTTACAGTTCCGTTTGGCGCATATTTTGGCCATGAATTCACCGCTATCAAATTTGCCGATATTTCAAACCAGATGGGTCTGGCTCGTGGGGGCCGGGCCGGGTGATCCAGGCTTGCTGACCTTGCATGCGGTGAACGCGATACAGCAGGCTGATGTTGTTGTTTACGATGCGCTGGTCAATGAAAGCATACTTGATCTGGCGCGTGATGATGCTCAGCTAGAGTACGCGGGTAAGCGTGGCGGAAAACCGTCGCCGAAACAACGGGATATCTCACTAAAGCTTGTAGAACTGGCACAGGCGGGAAAGCGCGTTTGCCGTTTAAAAGGCGGTGACCCGTTTGTCTTTGGGCGCGGTGGTGAAGAAGCGCTGACGCTGGTCGAACATGGAGTTCCTTTTCGAATTGTGCCGGGAATTTCAGCGGGAATTGGCGGGCTTGCCTACGCCGGTATTCCGGTCACCCATCGGGAAACGAACCAGAATGTGACATTTCTGACGGGCCACGATGCGGAAGGTGTCGTGCCTCACGCGATTGAATGGGATTCTATTGCAAAAGGGTCACCGGTTATCGTCATGTATATGGCGATGAAACATGCCCACACTATCGCTGAAAAATTGATCAAAGCGGGCCGATCTCCCGAAGAGCCAATCGCATTTGTATGCAATGCGACTACTGAGAATATGCAGGTTCATGAAACGACATTGGGCAGTATTGGCGACCTGCAATCTCTTGGTCTCGCACCGCCCGCCATTGTTGTGCTCGGAGAGGTGGTAAGGTTGCGGTCGGCACTGGATTGGATGGGCGCGATGGAGGGCCGAATTCTGAAGGTCGACCCGCTCGGCAGCCGCCAATCCCCAAAAAGCGCCTGACTTCAGTTATGTGGCACGGATTTGTCATCGCCGCTCCCCATTCCGGCAGCGGGAAAACGACCATAACCCTTGGGCTGTTACGTGCGCTAAAACGCCGAGGTGTGGAGGCGCAGCCGTTCAAGGCGGGTCCGGATTTCATCGACCCGGCTTTCCACCATGCTGCTCTGGGCGTTGAATGCCTTAATCTCGATCCCTGGGCCATGCGGACAGATTATCTTACCTCTCTTGTGGGTGCTGGTCGCGGCACGATCATTGTGGAAGCGATGATGGGTCTGTTTGATGGCGCTGCAGATGGTACAGGGTCGGCGGCAGATTTGGCAGCCATGTTGAATCTACCCGTTATTCTGGTGGTTGATTCATCTCGTCAAAGCCATTCCATCGCTGCATTGGTATCCGGATTTGCGAAATTTCGCGCGGATATCATCATCGCTGGCGTTATTCTCAATCGAGTCGGCAGCCCACGACATGAAACCATGTTGCGAGAGGCGCTGGATACGATTTTGGTGCCCGTACTGGGTGTTATATTTCGGGATGCAGAATTGAAACTGCCGTCGCGGCATCTGGGGCTGGTGCAGGCGGGAGAGCATCATCAGCTTGAGGCATTTATTGAATATGCAGGAGATCGGGTTGAGGCCGGGGTCGATATTGATGCTTTGCTCGGTCTTTCGCATGTGGATGTGCAATTTGAGCATGCGGAAGGCTTAGCTCCCTTGGGGCAGAAAATCGCGGTTGCACATGATATGGCGTTCGCCTTTTCCTATCCGCATATATTGAACAGTTGGCGGGACCAGGGTGCGGAAATCTCCATGTTTTCACCACTCGTAGATGATGAACCTGATAGGAGGTGTGACGCTGTATTTCTACCCGGTGGGTATCCAGAGTTACATGCAGAAAAACTATCGCAAAACCGTAATTTTATAGATGGTCTTAAGGCCGCTGCTGACGCGGGGAAAATGATTTATGGGGAATGTGGAGGGTTCATGGTGCTTGGTGAAGGACTGGTGGTTGCTGACGGCAAACGCCACGAGATGGCCAATCTTTTGCCGCTGGCGACATCATTTGAAAAACGTAAGTTGAAGCTGGGGTATCGGCTAGCCACGCCTCAATCTGATTTACCGTTTGCAAAAAAGGGCTCCGTTCTCACCGCCCATGAGTTCCATTATTCGACGATTGAGAAACAAGGCTCTGCAGATTCTTTGTTTTCCATATCAGATGCCCGTGGAGAAGACCTTGGAGTATGTGGTTTGCGACGGGGCAATGTGGCAGGATCATACATGCACGTGATCGATCGTCGGTAATGGAATTTTTATGTGTTATGTTAGTTTGACGGGGCTGCAATCATGACAGTTGTCTCCCACGGCGGAAGGCTGGATGACGCGGTATCGCGATTTGGCGGAAACCACGCCAAGTGGCTCGATCTTTCCACAGGCATCAACCCGCATGCGTATCCGGTTCCGGAAATTGATTCCGGCTTTTGGCACAGGTTGCCCGATTCCGATGCAACGGTGGCCGCAGAAATCGCGGTTCGAAATGCCTATGGGATTGCAGAAGATGCGAAGGTTTCGCTTGCGCCTGGTTCACAAATGCATATCCAGTTATTGCCTCTGTTGTTCAAACCACAACCGGTAGCGCTTGTGGGATTTACCTATCAGGAGCATGGGGTTTGTTGGCGCCGGGCAGGGCATGAAGTCTACGTAACAGATGGCCTTGGCAGCGCCGAAGCGACCGCCCGCATTGTTGTTGTGGTGAATCCAAATAACCCTGACGGGAAGACCTATGACCGCAATGATCTTCTGACGCTGGCCCGAAGGCTGGCTGCAAAAGGTGGTCTGTTGGTTGTCGATGAGAGTTTTGGGGATGTTGCGCCACTTAGTTCGGTTGCCGATGAAACCGGGCGCGATGGTCTGTTGGTTTTGCGTTCTCTTGGTAAATTTTATGGTCTTGCCGGTGCGAGATTTGGCGCAGCCATCGGAGCCCGACTCGTAATAGACCGCCTAAACGAGCAATTGGGGCCCTGGGCAGTGTCTGGCCCCGCGCTGGCCGTTGCCACCAAAGCATTGGAAGATGCGGCTTGGCGAAAGAAAACTCTAAAGAGACTGAACATTGAACGTGAGAGGCTTGAAGACGTATTGATTAAGAACGGTCATGAAGTTGTGGGAGGAACCGGCCTGTTCGTCTTGTCCCACCATGGCCGTGCCGGTGAGTTGTGGGAATATTTGGCAAAAGCTCATATATTGACACGGTCGTTTCCGGGGAAACCCGAATGGCTCAGATTTGGCTTGCCGCCCAGCAAGACCGGGTTAAATAAGCTGGACAAAGCTTTGTCATCTTTCTACAGCCTCGATTAGAGGACAAGTCTGAGTTCACCCCCTAAACAATAATATCGCGAAGGCAGCTGGTGATGGGTTTGCTCACCCTTGCATTGATATTGGATATGCTGTTTGGCGACCCGAAGTGGTTGTGGCAGCGGTTGCCACACCCAGTAGTTTTGATCGGAAATCTGATCGATTGGGCTGATGAACTTCGCGTTTCGTCTGCATTTCGCGGGCTATTTGGAGAGGGTGGTAATAGTCCCAAGTCAAATATCGACTTGATTGCTGGAGTGGCGCTGACAATTTTACTGTTTGCCTTGGCGATCGCCGTTGCAAAGATGGTCGGAATAATTGGTTCCGCAGGTTGGATTTTGGAACTTGCGATCGTCACGGTTTTGATCGCTCAAAAAAGTCTTTATGATCACGTTAAAGCAGTGGCTGTTGCATTTCGCACAGGGGGGCTTGAAGCCGGGCGAGCCGCAGTTTCCATGATTGTCGGGCGGGACGTTTCGCAACTTGATGAGAGCGGCGTTGCAAAAGCCGGGATCGAAAGCCTTGCTGAAAATTTTTCCGACGGGGTTATTGCGCCTGTGTTTTGGTATGCGGTTGCTGGCCTTCCTGGAATCGTATTTTACAAGGCGATTAATACGGCTGATTCGATGATTGGCCATCGAAATGAACAGTATGAATTTTTCGGTAAGGCAGCGGCCAAGATAGATGACTGGCTCAATTGGCCGGCTGCCAGGCTAACGTCATTCCTGATAGTGATTGTTATTCTCCTGAATCAAGGGTGGCAAAAGGCCAGATTTGTGTGGGCAGTGACGTTGCGGGATGCGACATCCCACAGATCACCGAACGCCGGGTGGCCCGAAAGCAGTTTTGCTGCCGCTTTAGGCTTGGCGCTGGGCGGCCCGCGCAGGTATGCAAACGACAAGGTCGATGCTGAATTTCTATATGGAGAGGGAAGAATGGAGGCTACCAAGGACGATATCGACAACGCACTTCGGTTATTCCTTACCGGTTGTTACCTTTTGACCGGGCTGTGCGGAGTTGCTTGGTTCCTCGGGTAACTCCAGCTCCATGAGCTCATCGGCAAATGCGTCCAATAGTTCGTTTTCATCCAGCTCAGGTCCACTGTTAGGCAAGGGAGTGCTGGTTGCTGCTGGGGGAATAGGGTCATCAAGCGCCGCGGCTTTGTATTCTTCAAACAGCTTCTCGACTTGACCTCCATCGGGTTCAGGGATTTTTGACTCTATTTTCGGCTGTTCAATCAGTTCGATAATCCGGCTCACCATAGGGCTGTTGGCGATCTGCAGTTCATCAATAACCGTGAAATGATTAGTCGAAGGGACTGAGACATATTGTGTTGGTGTTCCAACCAACGTCCACATATTGGCAAATTCCCGGCTTTGGCGATGGAACTCATTCGATTCATCTTCTCCAACCCAGGCTTCGAACAGGTGGTCGATCTCCGGGGCCCAGAGGATTGGGCTGGATGCTTTGGCGGTCGATTGATCAAGGCCCACCTGATTGTTGACCAGAGGCGTTTTGCATATGGGAAGTAAATCATAGACCCCAGAAATTCCCATGCCGGAAATTACGAGATCATGTGGCAGTTCACGCCCCTGGTTTTCCCAGTCTGTCGCCAGCATGCAGGCCGCCAGATGTCCGCCTGCAGAATGCCCCACGACGGTTATGCTCCGCTTATGAATGCGAAATACTTCGATACAGGCCTGACGGACTTCGTCGACGATGCCAGCAATCGATATGTCAGGGCAAAGTGTATAGGAGGGCATCACGACCATGACGCCGCGTTCGTTCAACCCGCTGGCCAAATGGCTAAAAGATGAACGATCCATGCTTTGCCAGTACCCACCATGGATAAACATGACAATCGGACAGGTGTGTTTTTGCGCTGCCTTTACGTCAGGCCAGAAAAAATCCATCCGGTTGCGCGGTTTTGAGCCGTAGGGAAGGTCGAATTGTATGTGTTTGGAATTATTTTCCCGATACCGCCCGGAATTTTCAATAAACTTCTCAAACAGTTCATCGGCATTGGCGACGCGTCCGGAGTTGTCATACTCCGTTGGATAGTCAATTTCTCCGCTCATCAGCCATCCCGATTTGTCGTGATTTAATGTCGTGAAGATATGTGAGGTGAGCGGACTTGCGCAAGCAATAATACACGACAATTGCTAATCCACATTCCGACAAAAAATTGCGCAATAAAGTCAAGCAGGTATTTATGCTATTTCGTAGCAATTACGGCCCGTTGCAGAAGGCGTACACGGCTTCTTGCCCGGCCTTCACGACGATCAAATGCTACGTGACGCCTGTGAAATTTTCGTTCGTCGCGTTTAAGTCTACGAAGTTGCCTTTTCCCAAAATCCCGGCAATCACGTGAAACGCGGCCTTTCAGTCGCTTCAGCCGGGTATGAAGTTGGCGGGCGTATTCCTTGCTGATACGGCCGTGTGTATCCTCGTGTTTTTTTACCCGAGCCGCAAATTTTTCCCAGTTTTTACGCAGTTTTGCGGATGCTCTGCGATTACCCCTCCAGCGCGGTAACGTGTAGGTCAGATTAACAACCACGTCGACATTGGTAATTACGCAATTGCGCCCTTTGACACCGGCGCGAAGGTTACGAACTTGCAGATCTGTTTGAGTTGTCGCGATGGCATGTCCGTCTCGACGCGTCTTGGGGCCGCGTCTCGAGATAGAGCGAAACAATTGTGTGCCCGACTTGCCTGAGACGTTGTAGAATTTCGTTCGTTCGGTAATTTTCAGCTTTGCGCTTGCGGGAGCCATAAAAATTAACATCGATACACAAGCAAGAAACCAAACGAAAAATCTGTTGCGTGATATTGAATTAGTCATCTAGCCAGCCACCCTCAAGTCTTGAACTTCCCGTATACTCAAAAGAAGTTCACTCAATCTTCCCAAACCGTCAATAAAACAGCTCATCAAATTTGTGTTGGGGTTAATCGTTTGAAGTCAGCAGCACATGGATTGCCTGGCACATCACCTTTGCAGATTCGACCATATCGTCGATACCAACGTATTCGTCTGCCATATGGGCGAGGTCCAGTATTCCCGGTCCATAGGCAATGCAATCGTGTAGGTGCCCAATACGGGCAATATGTTTTTGGTCGTATGTACCGGGGGAGATGACGTATTCAGGTTCTTTGCCAAGGACAGATCGAATTCCCTGTGACACCGCCTGAACCACTGGCGCGTCCCGCTCCGTCATTGTTGGCAACACCTCCATGATATCCTTGATCGCATAATCAAATTCGTCGCGATCTGATTTCAACCGCTCAAGAATTGAAACAACTTCATTTTTGACCGTCGCCAAGTCCTCTTCGATCAAAAACCGGCGATCCAGTATCAACCGACAACTATCGGGTACATTGGGACTGGGAAGGCCGTCATAATCGTCCGGCTTGCCACCAGCGCCGGTTTCAGATTCGCCGCCATGGATGGAATTCAGATTCATGGTCGACTTTTTTGCGCCTTCGGGGACTACAGGCATATCAGTCTGTTTGTTCGCCAATTGCGGATAAAGGTCAGTTTCAAACGCGTTTATGACAGAGCCCATATGTCGAACTGCGCAATCACCCAGAAATGGCATCGAACCGTGGGCCTGGGTGCCGAATGTTTCAATTTGTGCCCACCAAACCCCGCGATGACCAAGACAAACGCGATCCTTGTTAAGCGGTTCGGGAATGATCACATGGTCAACCCGTGGCTTGGAGAAAAGTCCTTTTGAAGCAAGGTAGGCAACACCGCCAAATCCGCCGGATTCTTCATCTACCGTGCCGGAAATCTCGATAGCACCGCTAAAACCGGGGTTGGCTTCGATATAAGCTTCAGCGGCGATGATCGACGCAGCCATGCCGCCTTTCATGTCGCACGTACCCCGCCCATACACTTTTCCGTCGCGTATTTCGCCGCCGTAGGGGTCTACAGTCCAGCCCTCGCCAGCTTCCACGACATCAATATGCGAATTAAAATGTACAGTTTTTCCGGGCCCACGACCCTCGCGTCGTGCTATTACGTTAGTGCGGGGAAAGGCGTCACTGTCACCGGGCGTATCGTGCCCGCGTATATACTCGACCTGAAAGCCTCGCGATTTTAACCGTGTTCCGATTAATTCTGCGCACGGGGTGTAGGCGTCACCGGGAGGGTTTACAGTGGGAATTCGCACTAAATCCTGAGTCAGAGCCACCAGGTCTGCAGTTTTATCTTCGATGCGTTTGTTGAATTCTACCAGCAATACTTCTTAAACTCCGACCAGCAAGTAACACTCACATAAACGTGAAACGTAAAACGACTCGCATTTTATTCAATAGTCTGCCAAATTCTAAGGAGTTGGCAAAGACTTGCCGAGTGGTATTGCGTAATTTCCATGTGCCTAACCGCACATTATTAAAGAAAAATTTGCGCAATAAATGGTCACCGGCATGTTTGGGGGTGGGGCAATTCCTGCTGGCGAACGTGAGCGTATCAGTGTGCGAAAGGCGTGCCTTTCGTAGATGATGCAAATAACCGATACGGAAGTAGTTCGGAAACACCATACTAGGAGGAAACTCTGTGAAAAAGTTACTCGTATTCATAGCTTTTGTTGTTGGCTTGGCAATTGCACCGGCTATGTCGGCAGAAAAATCAAAGTGGACTTGTCCCGTATTAATTCCGCATCCTGTTCTCGTTTAACTCGTTTTTCGTTCAAATTTGATGGGCGACATTCCTCCTATTGCTGAGTGTCTTCTGCGGCTGTTGTAAAAGCCGTTGATGTATTGGAACAGGGCGTCGGTTGCTTGCTGTCGTGTTTGCCATGTGCCGCGCCAGATGAGTTCGGCTTTGAGTGTTTTGAAGAACGTCTCGACCACGGCGTTGTCCCAGCAATTGCCTTTTCGGCTCATGGACACTTTAAACTTCAGTTCACGCATTCGTTTTTGATAATCATGAGAGCAGTATTGACTGCCACGGTCCGTATGATGAATGCAGCCCGGCGGTGGGTTTCGAAGGGCCAAAGCCCGGTTGAGAGCCTGCAATGCCAAGTCTTTCTTCAACCGGTTGCTGACAGCCCAACCCACCACACGGCGTGAATGTAGATCGATCATCACTGCCAGATACAGCCAGCCCTCACGGGTCCAGATGTAGCTGATGTCACCTGCCCATTTCTGGTTGGGTTTATCCGCTTGGAAGTTCCGCCCCAGCAAGTTAGGCGCAATGTTGAAGCGGTGATTGCTATCGGTCGTAGCTTTGTATTTGCGTGTTCTGACCACTCGAATGCCGTTGTCGCGCATCAGGCGGCCAACACGGCGGTGACCAATAGCAAGGCCGGCTTCCTTCAACTCCTGCGTCATTCTCGGGCGACCATAACTGCCAAGGCTCAAGTGATGCTGTTCACGGATGTGCGCCAGAACCACCATGTCATCGCGCTGCCGTTGACTAACAGGGCGGTTGTGCCAGGCACGATAACCACGCGATGTAACATTCAGAATATGGCAAAGCCGATCCACCGGAACGTGTTTCCTGTGTTCTTCGACAAACGCAAATCTCACTTGCTTTGACCCGCGAAGAACACTGTTGCCTTCTTTAATATCTCCCTCTCCTCCGTGAGGAGACGAACCTCTCTGCGAAGCCGCTCATTCTCTTTGGCCAGATCAATATCAACCGATGGTGGAAGGTCATCAGGCCGGGATTGTTGTATCCATTTCGATAACGTCGAAAAGCCGACCCCCAAATCTGATGCCACTTGTTTCCGGGTAAGTCCGCTGGTCAGCGCAATACGCACCGCTTCACGCTTGAATTCGTCTGTGTGGCCTCGTGCCATAATAGTTCTCCTTGATGGGATTAATCCAATTCAAGGACACGGAACTAAACCGTGACAAGTCCAAAGGTCATTAAATCAAGCAGCGCCAAAAGCACCTATGTTAAAAAAGATAAGGCCTATTGGACGCGCGTGTGGCACCAAAAACAGGCCGCCAAGCGCAGAGGCTTAAAAAAGAAGTCTTATTCAAAGAAGCGTAAGAGCAGTAAGCGGCGTGTCGCAAAGCGTAGCCGTAACCGCACTCGTAGCCGGTCCGGTCGTGTTCTCGCCAAAGTGGATTTATCCTCTCAAACAATGAATGTTTATAAGGGCGGTCGCCTCCTGCATACTTGGAAAGTGTCGACGGGTCGTAACGGTTACAGAACTCCAACCGGCACGTGGAATATTCACCGCATGCATAAGGAATATTATTCCAAAAAATATCACGGCGCGCCAATGCCCTATGCCATGTTCTATCACCGCGGGTTTGCCGTTCACGGAACAGGTTCAATTTCGCGCCTTGGCCGCACGGCGTCGCATGGTTGCGTACGTCTGCATCCATCTAACGCTGCAACCTTGTTTTCTATGGTTCGCCAGAGTGGTGGAACTGTAAAAGTTACCCGGTAATGCTGGAAATCAGAAGAGCTTGATGGTTCGAATAGAAGCCCGCCCTCAATTGGCGGGCTTTTTTGTTGGTATAATGACAAGTACCCGATGATTGTTGGACCCAATTATGGATTCCCATTGGCTCCATTTGGTCCTTTTCAAGTGTTTCTCTTTCTGATGCAATCAACTCAAATATTTATTGGCGGTTGTTCACCAAGGGAGAAAACCTATGAACATGCATGTAGGCGAAAACGATATCAGTCATGTGGTTGAGGCCGATAAGGCCCACGTCTGGCATCACCTGACCCAGCATAAGAAATTCGACACCAGCGATCCGCAGATCATCGTTGAAGGTAAGGGTATGCGCGTTTGGAATCAGGCGGGCAGGGAACATCTGGACGCTGTTTCCGGCGGTGTATGGACTGTCAACGTTGGCTATGGCCGCACAACTATTGCTGATGCAGTGCGCGATCAGCTCGTCAAAATGAACTATTTTGCGGGCTCTATGGGTTCTATCCCCGGGGCATTGTTTGCCGAAAAGTTGATTGAGAAAATGCCCGGCATGAGCCGCGTTTATTACTCAAATTCCGGTTCTGAAGCCAACGAGAAAACGTACAAGATCGTACGTCAGATCGCGCATAATAAATATGGCGGCAAGAAACATAAGATCCTTTACCGTAACCGCGATTACCATGGCACCACGATTACTGCCTTGTCTTCAGGCGGGCAGGACGAGCGCAAAGGCCATTACGGACCCTTCACACCGGGCTTTGTAGAAGTACCCCATTGTCTTGAATACCATTCCCAATGGGGAGAGGTGCACGATTATGGTATTCGTGCAGCAAATGCGATCGAAGAGGTAATCTTGCGCGAAGGTGCCGATACTGTTGGTGCGCTAATTCTTGAGCCGGTTACCGCAGGTGGTGGCGTGATTACGCCACCTGAAGGTTATTGGCCCCGCGTTCAGGAGATTTGCGATCAATATGATATTCTGCTGATCATCGATGAAGTTGTCTGTGGTATGGGCCGCACCGGAACCTGGTTCGGGTACCAGCATTACGGTATCAAACCGGATATGGTGACAATGGCCAAGGGTGTTGCATCTGGCTATGCGGCTATTTCCTGTACCGTAACGACGGAAAAAGTCTTCCAGATGTTCAAGGCGGATCCAGATGATCCGATGAGCTATTTCCGTGATATTTCTACCTTTGGTGGGTGCACGTCCGGCCCTGCTGCTGCGCTTGAAAATATGCGTATTCTGGAAGATGAGAAACTGTTGGAAAACACAACAGCGATGGGTGAATACCTGCTCGATAAATTGGAGGGGCTGAAATCCAAACACGACATTATTGGTGACGTGCGTGGTAAGGGTCTGTTTGTGGGTGCTGAACTTGTGAATGATCGCGAGACCCGTGAACCGGTCAATGAAGCTATTGCGCAGGCCGTTGTTGGTGAATGTTTCGAGAAGGACGGCGTCTTTATCGGCGTGACAAACCGTTCCCTGGCTGGCTTCAACAACACCCTGTGCCTTAGCCCCGCACTAATCTGCACAAAATCCGACCTCGACGAGATTGTTGAAAGCATCGACGGTGCAATCGCACGGGTGACCGCAGCTTAGTTATTATAAAAAGACCAATTTATTAAAGCCGCTCGATCGATACATCGGGCGGCTTTTTTCGTGTTGCTGTTGATATGAGCGCGGTGAAAACGGGAGTCACAACACTTTATCTGTTGAGATTTGACAAACAGCCCTGATCGGCGGAGAAGGGCTGGATCCAACTACTTGTGTTGATCTGGAGCCATCGTGCGCGATTTTCTCATTGCCCTTGACCGTGAGGCTAACAAAAGCCTTCAGGCACAACTGCGGGAAGTCCTGGTGTCAGCCATTCTTGCAGGCCACCTCAGGCCCGGTGATAAATTGCCGTCTACACGGCATTTGTCGCGCCAATTGGGGATATCGCGGAACACATCGGTATTGGTGTATCAAGGTCTCACCGACGACGGATATCTGAGAACATCGGAGCGGTCGGGTTATTTCGTCAATGAGACGGTGTTGGAAATGGGAGTTCATAGCTCAGCCAGCCCCATGTCCGAAAATGCGATGGCCCAGTCTACAGATACTGTGGATTGGGGGAGCCGAATACTTCGAAAGCCATCCAGCCAACGCAATATCACAAAATCGAGAGACTGGCAGAAATTGCCATACCCGTTTATTTACGGCCAGCCCGATCGATCATTATTTCCGATCACGGACTGGCGTGATTGCGTCTACAAGGCCATGGGTAAAAAATGGCTGGATGAGTGGAGCCAGGATACATTGGACAATGATGATCCAATGCTGGTTGAGCAAATTCGCACCCGAATTTTACCACGACGTGGCATTCTCGCCGGTGAGAATCAGATATTGGTAACACTCGGTGCCCAGCAGGCACTCTATACTCTCGCTAGCCTATTGGTGGGTGGCGAGACAAATGTTGTCGTAGAAGAGCCGGGCTACCCGGATGCCCGTAATATCTTTGCTTTGCGCTCGAACAATGTGATGTCAATTGGCGTCGATAGCGACGGATTGCCCGTTGGTGATGCATTAAACGGTGCGGATGTCGTCTACACGACCCCGAGCCATCAACTGCCGACAACGGTCACGATGTCTCAGGAACGTCGCCGCGAATTATTAGTTAAAGCCAATGAACAGGATTTCCTGATCATCGAAGACGATTACGAACTGGAAACCAATTATGTGGGTAAACCGCTTCCCGCATTAAAATCGCTCGATCAGGATGGACGCGTGATTTATGTCGGTTCGTTTTCGAAAACCCTGTTTCCCGGATTACGGCTTGGCTTTGTGGTCGCTTCTGAAGAATTGATTGTCGAAATGCGGGCGCAGCGCAGATTGATGGTTCGACACCCTCCAACGAACAATCAGCGCAGCACCGCATTTTTCCTGTCATTGGGATATTACGACGTTTTCGTTCGCCGCCTGCACCGGACCTACCGAGAACGGTGGGAGGCGATGGGGCGAGGGTTGGAAGCATATTTCCCCCACGCGGAATCTGTGCGTGGTATGGGCGGATCATCTTATTGGATTGATCTGGGCCCTAACACTGGCGTCAATACGGATGAATTAGCGCAAATTGCATTACAACACGGGATACTGATCGAGCCGGGGAGCGTTTATTTTAGTGAAGGCTTCAATAGCAGTTGTTTCCGACTTGGCTTTTCTTCGATTGACAAAGATCAAATCATGCCAGGACTTGAAAAACTTTCCGAACTGACACGAAGTTAACGTGTTGAGTTGGCGCGATTTATGGGTCGTGCGTTTAAAAATCCTTAGGGCTTAAGGTATCTTACGTTTCGTAATTTGAGGGTATGTGATCCTCGGTTAATGGAAAACTAACCATGTTTTTTTACTCTGATCATGACTAAAGGGGCGCTACTGTGCTCCTGATTATTTATGGTTGAGTGGTATGAGATTGATTTTCAAGCAATATTTTGGGCGGATATTGGCAATGGCCAGCTTGGCCTGTGCGTCTGTTGAGCCAACATCGGCAGGTGAGTTTTACAACGCGTGGCATAGTGCGAATTCTGCAATCGTACTCGACGCATATGAATATACCCCTATTGATTGGTCCAAGATGGGCAATAATAAGCGCCTTGCAGGCTTTATTAATAAAGGGTCTGACGGATTGGCACCCAAACACCGCTGTAAGGGGAACCAACTTTGTCGCGTGAAATGGAGGCGTTACGCTGCTACACGCGAATTATATCACACACGTAAAGTGCTCGCAAAATCTATGGGGATGAAATGGGGCGCTTATCATTTGGCCCGCCCCGGCAATCCGATTGCCCAAGCGGAGCATTTCCTGCAATTCACGAAACCGGGCAAGGACGACTTACTGGCGCTGGATATCGAACATAATGATCCAAGCCGTTGGATGTCGATGGCTGATGGTGAAATATTTGCTCGTCATATCAAGATGAGAACAGGGCGGTACCCGGTTCTTTACACCAATCACTCCACGTCAAAATTCATCGCAAACCACCGTGCAAAATATCCATTATTGTCGCGGCTTAACCTCTGGTATGCCCGATATAAGGCAGACACACGTGGTGTGTTTCCAATGGGAAACTGGAACAGCTATACGATTTGGCAGTTTTCCTCGATGGTCAATTGTAACGACAAAACCTGTCCGTGGCGGATAAACGGGGCCGGTAATTGGATCGATGTGAATGTTGTCGCAATGTCTCCTGAAAAGCTAAAAAGCGCTTGGCCGTTTGCGAAATTGCGGGCAGGGCGCAATGCGCCTACAGAAGTCTACGCGAACTCAAATAACGCCATTGATACAACAACAACGGCCTCAATAAAAAATGTGAGCGCATCAGGAACTCGGGTAAAACTGGCGTCGTTTGAATCTGATAAAAGCTCTACTAAAGCGCCTGTAATGGCGATCACCGGAGCCGGGATAACACCCAAATGGCGACCGGGTTCAGTTTTTGTCAAACGAATTCCATTTCGCACCAGCGACGAGATACTGATCGAATTTTATAGTGCGCAGGCTCCAAAACTCCAGGTAGACTTGAAAGCGTGGCATCGCGCCGCCCAAGCGCTGCACAGGTTGCCATCAGCATCGGTTGTTGCAGTTGCACAAAGACAGCTCGCGAGAAATAAATCCGCCTTTCCCGGCGAGCTATGAAATTCTAGTGGGAGATTGAATCAACGGGCCAATTGGCCCGTTGATTAACTTCGATTCAGGGTCAAAAGTCTTCGAAGTTGATGTCTTTACAGACCAATAAACGGCATCTTCCAGTGCTCGTTGGCACCGTAAATCTTTCCGTCTTTTCCGTAAGTTGACACTGCCGACGGCTGGAGACGAAACGCCGATAGACCGAACGGTTTTTTGTATCCATAACAACTGCGCCCCGTTGGCTGATGAGTTGTTTGACACCTTGGCATGAGTAGGATTTTGTACTTGGTCGGGCATCAGCACCGGTGGTGCTGAGGAGAGCAAACGCAAGAGCTGCACCGACAGCCTTTACATATAATGATCGTATGGGAGCATCGATCTCAGTTTTGGTATACATTCGGGTATTCCTTCCGTATCTGGTATACCCATGGTTAACACCTTAACGTCGAAATCAAATCACTCCATTCTGCAATCTCGCGCTACTGTGATCGAATCTGATCAATTTCCAGGCGAATAAGCGTTTTGTGCACAACAGGCTAATTCACTGGTTCTAAGAGCACTGTCCATTTGGCCCTAAAGTCAGTGGTCGAAAGGCAGTACAATTTCATTCACAAACAAAAACTGAGACTTGTTGTCCCGTTTTTAAGTCCTTCGAGAGATTCCCATGACAAAAATGACGACTGAAGAAGCATTTGTAAAAGTATTGCAAATGCACGGTATCGAGCACGCTTTTGGAATTATCGGATCCGCGATGATGCCGATTTCTGATCTGTTTCCTCAAGCGGGCATAAGCTTTTGGGACTGTGCTCACGAATGTAACGCGGGCATGATGGCCGACGGTTTTACCCGTTCAACCGGTAAAATGTCCATGATGGTTGCGCAAAACGGACCCGGCATCACAAACTTTGTGACACCGGTGAAAACGGCTTATTGGAACCACACACCGTTGTTGCTGGTCACGCCGCAAGCGGCGAACAAAACAATCGGGCAGGGTGGGTTTCAGGAAATAGAACAGATGAAACTGTTTGAGGACATGGTTTGCTATCAGGAAGAAGTTCGTGACCCGTCTCGCATGGCCGAAGTTCTGAACCGCGTTATCGCGCAAGCCTGGCGTGGTTGCGCACCGGCGCAGATTAATATCCCGCGCGATTACTGGACGCAGGTTGTCGATATCGAATTGCCTCAGGTTGTAGAGTTTGAACTGCCGGCCGGTGGTGCGAACGCAATTGCTGAAGCTGCAAAACTCCTGTCTGAAGCCAAGTTTCCGGTCATCCTGAACGGAGCAGGTGTTGTATTGGGCGGAGCGATCGACGCGTCCGCAAAACTGGCGGAAAAATTGTCTGCGCCAGTGTGTTGCAACTATCAGCATAACGATGCTTTTCCCGGCAGCCATCCTTTGTCAGTTGGCCCGCTTGGATACAACGGTTCAAAAGCGGCAATGGAATTGATCTCTAAAGCCGACGTCGTCTTGGCTCTGGGAACACGTTTGAACCCGTTCTCCACACTGCCGGGTTACGGTATTGATTACTGGCCAAAAGATGCCAAGCTCATTCAAGTTGACATCAACGCCGACCGCATCGGTCTGACGAAACCTGTTGCTGTAGGCATTCAGGGGGATGCGCTTAAAGTTGCTCAGCAACTCACACTGGCTGTAACTCCCGCGGCATCTGACGACGAGCTAAAAGCGCGTCGGGACATGGTTTCACAAACCAAATCTTCGTGGTTGCAGACGTTGTCGTCGATGGATCACGAAGACGATGATCCGGGTACCGACTGGAACGAACGTTCGCGCAACCGGGAACCACAAAAAATGTCTCCGCGCATGGCGTGGCGCGCCATCCAGCAAGCCTTGCCAAAAGAAGCAATTATTTCGTCTGACATCGGCAATAACTGCGCAATCGGCAATGCATACCCAACGTTTGAAGATGGGCGTAAATACCTTTCACCAGGCCTGTTTGGCCCATGTGGATACGGCTTCCCGGCGATCATTGGTGCGAAAATGGGTAACCCGGATGTGCCCGTTGTAGGGTTTGCCGGTGATGGTGCGTTTGGTATTTCCATGAACGAAATGACCGCTTGTGGCCGTGATGATTGGCCTCCAATTACCATGGTCATTTTCCGCAACTATCAGTGGGGTGCTGAAAAGCGTAACACTACGCTTTGGTTCGACGATAATTTCGTGGGAACCGAGCTTGATCTCGATGTGGAATATGCAGCAATTGCCCGTGCCTGCGGTGTCAACGGTGTGCAGGTTTCTTCCATGGAAGAACTTACCACAGCGCTCGATACGGCGGTGGATGGGCAAATGAAAAAAGGCGAGACCACATTCATTGAAATCCTGTTGAACCAGGAGCTTGGTGAGCCTTTCCGTCGTGATGCGATGAAAAAGCCTGTTTCGGTTGCGGGTATTGATCCTTCGGATATGCGCCCACAAACTGGCGCATGATTCGTATCAACTAATAACAGGCTTGAAGAGGTAGCCAGATTTGGAATCTCTTCTTGATTTGACAAATTTAACCGCCACGCAGTTCTCAATCTGCGTGGCGGTAGTTTTTATAGCGGGCATGGTGCGGGGGTTCGCCGGTTTTGCCCTGTCTGCACTGGTCATGGCCAGTTTGGCTGTGACCTTACCTCCGGTTGAACTACTGCCTATCTGCTGGATGCTTGAGTTTGCGGCCGGATTTTTGATGATCCGGGGCGGTTTCAAAGACGCGGATAAGGGAATAGCCTTCGGGTTGTTTGCTGGTTCTGCAATAGGCTCTCCAATTGCCTTGTATTTTACAAATGTATTGCCGCTCGAAACGTCAAAACTGATAGCGTTGGCCATCATAATCGTTTTAGCTATCTTGCAATTGGCGAAAGTGCGGGCAACTTTTTTAGCGACATCGCCTGGGCTTTATATATCAGGTTTCACAGCTGGGGTCGCCAACGGTTTTGCCGGTGTTGGTGGTATGGTTGTCGCGCTCTATGTTTTAGCTCGAGACAAGCAAGCCAGGATGATGCGTGGTTCACTTGTCATGTTTTTATTCATGAGCAATATTTTGGCACTGTTCTATCTTATTGCGTATGGCATGATGAACCAGTTTGCGATTACAAGGGGGCTTGCGTTGGTCCTGCCATGCCTTGCGGGGGTCATTGTTGGCAAGGCGTTGTTTCGGCCTTCACTCGAAAGATATTATAAGCCGTTTTGCCTTCTGTTGCTGGTGGGGCTGGCATCCTTCGGGCTTATCAGGCTCGGCGTAACTTCCTGATTGGAGTGGACGACATGACAACACTTCCAGCATCTACCAATAAGAAACTTGGTCTGGTTATCGATTTGGATACCTGCGTCGGCTGCCACGCCTGTGTGGTCAACTGTAAGGAATGGAACACATCCGGTTATGGCGCGGCTCTATCTGATCAGGATCCATACGGAGCAAATCCGTCCGGTGCATGGTTAAACCGTATCCATACATTCGAAGTCACACCCGAAAAACCAAAAGGGCAGGGTGTTGGCGAAGTGATTGGGACTGCGGGAGAAGCGCGCGTTGTGCATTTCCCGAAATCCTGTCTCCACTGTGAAGACGCACCATGTGTCACCGTTTGCCCTACAGGGGCGTCCTATAAGCGTGAAGAAGACGGAATTGTTCTGGTTGATGAGGATATGTGTATTGGCTGTGGTCTGTGCGCATGGTCCTGCGCGTATGGAGCGCGTGAGATGGATCAAGCTGCAGGTGTCATGAAAAAATGCACCCTGTGTATCGACCGGATATATAACGAACAGCTAGAGGAAATCGATCGGCAACCAGCCTGTGTCCGCACCTGTCCGGCACGCGCCCGTCATTTTGGCGATTTGGGTGATCCCAATTCAGATGTTTCCATCCTGGTCAAAGAACGTGGCGGTTTTGATCTGATGCCGGAACAGGGCAACAAACCGGTCAACAAATACCTGCCACCCCACCCGCGCACTGACCTAGGGAGCGGGCCTGCTTCATCCGTCGAGGAATCAACGGATGATGCAGGCGGCCTGCTTGGATGGATTGACCGGGCGCTTTCAGGCAGCGCCAACAATAAAGGGGTGAACTGATGCATCCTGCTCTTTCGGTCATAGCTTTTACGTCGCTTTCGGGGGCGGGATATGGTCTCGCATTTGTGTTAGCGCTTGGCCATGGAAATCCCGGTGCCACGAGCACAAAGATTGCATGGTTTATTGCGCTTGCTCTTATAACGCTGGGGTTGTTGTCATCTCTGCTGCATCTGGGGAATCCACAACGGGCCTGGCGTGCATTGTCCCAATGGCGGTCCAGCTGGCTGTCACGGGAGGGGTGTTTTGCGTTAATTGCCTATGGACCACTGTCACTTTTGGCGGCAATGAGCATCTTTGGCGACAGCTTTAATCTGTTCCTGGGTTACGTGGCGGGCATTTTATGCATCATCACGGTTTTCTGCACCGCGATGATTTACGCATCACTTCGAACCATACCCAGTTGGAATACCCGGTGGACACCTGCGACCTATCTGATGTTCGCGCTCACATCAGGAACCTTGATCTATATGTCGTTTTTCGGGCGGGCGGCCGGGACCGATTCCAATGTGATATGGGTTTACCTGTCGATGGTGTTTCTGATTCTGGCGTGGCTGATCAAATTCATGTGGAAACGCAATGCAGTGGAAGCGGGCTATGGGAAATCCACAATGGAAACCGCAACTGGACTGGGCGGCATTGGACAGGTTCGTCTGTTGGAGCGCCCTCACGCCATGGCAAATTATCTAACCAATGAAATGGGGTTCCGGATTGCACGTAAACATGCCGACAAGCTTTGGCGCATCGCGCTGTTGTGCGGTTTGGCCCTGCCGCTCGTCTTGCTGGCAATATCACTTGTGATGGGCCGAGCAGGAACCCTGTTTCAGGTGCTTGCAACTGTTAGCTTTCTTGCCGGTGTATTTGTTGATCGTTGGTTGTTTTTTGCAACGGCAAAACATGCGGTGTCGCTATATTATGGTGGTGATGAAGCTCTGGCGCCTGCAGAGTAGCGGGTGCTGCCGCTTTTTCCGGCAGCGTTATATTGGTGAATTTTCCGACAAATCGGGTTTGCTGAATCAACAGGCTTTGTCGGCTCGTGTTTTTGCACGAATGATTGCTGTTCGCAGGCATTATTACTGTTGAACCTGCACCAATTAGAATCTGCTTGCCATCAATCTGGATTTCACCGCTTCCGTGAAGAACGGTCCATAGCTGCGATTGTGCACCGGCATTGCGTGTCGGAAGAACGTTGTCGGGGAATACTTCAATGTTCACCACCTCAAATGTACGGTGAGAATTGATATAGGTCTCAATTCCCCATGGCGCGCGTTGAACAGGGGTTTCAAAAATCTCCGGCCGTTCGGTGCTTCGTAAAGAGTGAAGTATCGGCGCAACCTGCGCATCTTCACCGGATTTAACGATGAGCGTCGCATCAGGTGTTGACACGACCTTTAAGTCAGAACATCCAACAACCGCCACCAGATGCCCGTTACTGGTAATGTCACAATTCGTGCAATTGTGTTCGTAGGTGTTTTTGATCATCGATTCCGGGCGCTGGCTATGAATCTCTGCTGGCCGCATCAAACAGCTGTTTGATAGTTGAACCAATGTGTTTCCAAGTTCCATTTCTTCAATAGAAGACCAGATGTTCATATCCAGCCATTGCGCGTTTTCGTTTTGTCGGGCTCGCTCAACAGCTTTAATGCAAGCTGAGGTGAACATTGGTTGCAACGCGTTGACCTGGTCCAGCAATACCTGTGCGCTTGCTATCGTGAGGTCCCCAAGCCTGAATTTTCTTGCGTTGGATTCGCTGGTTGTTGGTGAATAATGGAATAGATAGGGAAATTCAGTTTTTTCCGTTCTTACAACAATTGGCGAGTTGCTGACGTTTTCAGCATTGGATGGCGCGCCAAAAGCGACAATTTGATGGGGATCCTGCTCATGCTCTAGTAATTGCATGATAAGTTTTTCAACCGTCTGCCAATCGTAAAGAGTTTTGGCGTCAATGATGAGCAGCCTTGCCGATTGATTTTGCGAAAGTGCATGCAGGCACATGGTAATTGTGGAACTCATGCTGCCCCTGTGGCCGGATTCAATTACCCATTCAACCAATTGATTGGGTATTTCCTCACCAAACAGTTCCGCAAGTTGGTCCTGCGCAATTGCCAGGCAGGTTGACTGTACTGATATGTAGATCGGTACATTAGGTAACAGATCCGCCATTGCAGATGCACATTGGGCAAACGGACTGGGCTGATTTCTCAGACGTTGGAACTGTACGGGTTGTTTGACACGCGATATCGGCCAATCATCGAGGTTATCGGATGAGGCAATGATAACGGGAACAATGTT
The DNA here is from genome assembly GCA_951813045.1 of uncultured Rhizobiaceae bacterium. GTDB lineage: Bacteria > Pseudomonadota > Alphaproteobacteria > Rhizobiales > Rhizobiaceae > Pseudahrensia. The sequence continues at coordinate 1,966,980 of CATOTF010000002.1, read as the reverse complement.
TTGTAATTGATGATGATTGATGTGCGGCAACTGCAACATGAGAAAACTCCGAAATCTGGTTCTTCACATTAAGCGTTAAATTGTTATCAAAGGTTGTACAAAACTAAATTACAACTATCACTTTTGCCATTTCTTTTTGGGTAGCTCCTTGAGCTTCCATCGATCATGCAACCAAAGCCATTGTTCGGGGTATTCACGCACCCAACCTTCCATGATTTCGTTGATCGCGACGGTGGTCTCCTCCACGTCGACCTTACCGTTTGGCTTGCGAGGAATATCCAGCCTGTCCAGCAATTCCAGGCGAAATTTTCCTCCGGGCAGACGAATGCAACGGGCTGGATGGATATCACATTCAAACTGCCTGGCGAGTTTTGCTGCAAGTGGATTAGCGCGGGCAGGGCGCCCGAGAAATGTAATTTCCTGTCCCCGGTTAAAAGCCTGGTCTGCAAGAAGGCCGACTGCGCCGTTGTTTTCCAATATTCCCGCAAGCGCCCATGCGGCACCGGCTCTTGATGGCACAAGGTGGCCGCCTTCGGTGTGGCGCGCTTTCAGCACCCGCTTTGCGATGAATTGATTGTTGGGCGGTCGAAAAAGCGCGGTTACTTCCAGATTATAGCTTGCAGCCGCAACAGGTAATATTTCCCAATTGCCTGTGTGCGCTGTGAAAACGACAACCGGCTTGTCGCTTTCGTGGAGTTTTATGAAATTGTCGACCCCGCGAACTTCGATCCGGCCCGCATCCGGGTTTTCAATATCGAAATCAAATAATTGGTCGAGGAAAACATACTCAGCCATTGTACGGGCAACATTGCCCCATACTCCACGAACCAATTCGTCGATCTCGCTTTCGCTTTTTTCAGGGAAGGCGTGAGTCAGGTTTTTGCGTGCAAGCTTGCTGCGGGGAAGAACCGGGGCGAGTTTGCGACCAATTCTTTCTGCAAAGTTGGTGGAATTTTCCGGTGGTAATTTCTTGGCATAGTGTAAAATTAACCCCAAAAGCTTGGCGACCAGCCAGTCTTTTGCTGTTTTGACGTTGAGAAAGGCCCGCTCGACCAAAGGGTTTCGAATGAGTCGGGCCATAATTGAGTTAGCTCATTCGCATGATGATTTTGCCGAATACCTTACGGCTTTCCATGCGTTCCAGGGCTGTTGCCAAGTCACCAAATTCAATTTCAGTATCGACTACAGGTTTAACGTAACCGCGGGCAATCTTGTCCATGGACGAAACCATATTTTCCATACGACAACCAAACGAACCGATCAGGCGCAACTGACGCTGAAATAACATCATGAGGTTGGTGTCAGCAGATACTCCACTGGTCGACCCGCAAGTTACCAGGCGTCCGCCCCGTTTCATGCACAGCATTGAACCCGGCCATGTTTCTTTTCCAACGTGCTCGAACACCACGTCAACACCTTCTTTCTTGGTGAGTTTGCGGACAACACCTTCAAAACGGTCTTCACGGTAATTGATCACATGGTCGGCACCAAGGGCTTTTGCCGGTTCGATCTTGTCGTCACTTCCAACGGTTGTGATCACCCGGCAACCAATCGACTTTGCCAATTGAATGGCCGCAGTGCCGATGCCCGAGCCTCCAGCCTGAATTAATATGGTTTCCGACGGTTGCAGCAACGCATTGTCGAACAACATGTGTTCGCAGGTTCCAAAGGTGATGGGTGCCAATGCAGCTCCAACATCATCGCAACCGGGGGGGGCGGGGACACATTGCCTTGCCGGGATATTGACCAGCTCGCGTGCGAAACCACCCAAGTGGAAACCGTGAACTCCCGCCACATGTTCGCACATATTGTCCCGGCCATTTCGGCAATGATGGCATGTGCCGCAGGTGCGCGCGCCGAATATGGATACCAGTTGACCGGGTGTTAATCCGTTTACACCTTCGCCCAGGGCGACAACTTCCGCGCTGGCTTCTGCGCCAATCGTCAATGGCATTTCGCGCTTCGCAAATGCCATGCCGCGCCAACCCCATACATCCAGATGGTTGAGGGCAACCACGCGGACTTTCAACTGCACTTCGCCGGGTGCGGGTGCTGGCGGTGTATCTAGCTCGACCGATTTAACGTCGCGGTCTGAAACAAGTTGGAGGGCACGCATAGATAGGCCTTGATAAGGGTAATTGTCAGGCGGCTTTTAGACGATGTTGTTGCTCAAAACCAGACAGGCATTTTGCCCACCAAAGCCAAAAGAGTTTGACAGGACATTTGTTACTTTCGACTGTCGCGCCTCATTCGGTACAACATCTAAGGGAATGTCCGGATCCGGCGTATCGTAGTTGATGGTGGGTGGAATGACACCGTGTTTCAACGTCAAAACAGAGAACACAGCTTCTATAGCTCCAGCGGCCGTCAAAGTGTGGCCAATCATCGATTTATTCGACGAAATTGGTGTTTGGTGAATTCGGTCGCCAAAAACTTCCTTGAGTGAATTGTATTCCATCCGGTCGTTTTCGGGCGTCGAGGTGCCGTGGGCATTGATGTAATCGACATCATCTGTATTTACTCCTGCATCTTCCAGGGCGCGAGTAACTGCCGCGATGACGGGTGAACCGTCCGGAGACGAACGGGTGCGGTGGAAATGATCGGCTTTTTCTCCGCAGCCGCGCAAGACGGCTAAAATCTCTGCACCGCGAGATTTGGCACTTTCTAGGCTTTCAAGCACCAGTGCTCCGGCCCCTTCCGCCATGACAAATCCATCACGATCTTTGGAAAACGGTTTGGCCGCTTTTTCTGGATTTTCATTTTGAGTGGTCAGCGCCGAAAGAAGTGAGAACCGAATAAGGCTTTCGGTTGTGACGGAACCGTCGGTGCCAACACAGAGTGCTGCGCCGGTTTCGCCCCTTCGGATTGCTTCGACACCAAGCTGTACCGCTGTAGCGCCGGATGCGCATGCCGTGGAGAGAGAGATTGGCAGCCCTTTGGTGCCAAATTGTTCAGACAATATATCAGCGGTACGATTGAACTGAAGAAGGTCATACATTTCCAGATGTTTTGTCGCGCGGGAAGCTTCAAGCAGTCGCGCGTAGCCCTCTACATCTGTGTCCGATAGTTCGGCGTCCAGTTCAAATCGGTGTTGCCATTCCATTTCAACCGGAGGGGCGGCAAGAAACAGGGGGCCGGGAAAATCTCCGTGCTCGATGCCCGACTCCATGATGGCTTCTTCTGCAGCTGTTTCAGCGAGAGCCAGTGACAAGGCAGGGGCGGACAATTTCTTGAGGTCCATGAAGTCTACCGTGCCTGCAACGGAGGTTTTCAAACCTTCCGTCGCGAAACGATTAATTCGGTGAATGCCGGATTTTCCCGATGTGAGGTTTGCCCAGTTTTCCTCTTTTCCCTTGCCCAGGGACGAGACGACACCTGCGCCAGTAACAACGACGATAGGCCGTCCCTTGTGGTCAATAAATTGATCGGAATTGGTCATCAAATATGTTCCCTATACCTTAACCGGTTTTACAAGACCGAGACCTTCGGACCGATAATGACCAAGCATTGTGACCAATATACTGGTTTGGTCGCCGGGGGTTGCGGATTCACTTTCTTCCAGAGGGCCAAACATTTCACCTTTTTGAGCGGCTATTGCTGCCAGCGCGATTCCGAGAGGAAATTGCGCCTCAAGTGCATGACCCGTCATGGTTCCATAGGCCCGAACCGGGCTTTCTACAAAATGGTTTGCGAGCCAGTATTTCTCGCATTGTGTTATGTCACCGGCTCCGGTAGCCCCTGATAAAATGGTCGTTGGAGAAACATTCCCAAGTTGAGCGATTGCCCCATCAAGGCGTGCTTCCACCATGCCTTTTTCCCGTTTGCCGTGATCAGCGGCGACACCGTCAAGTTCGGCATAAGGCGTAACGCCTCTTTTACGGGCATGTTCTGCACTTTCCAGCACAAGAAACGCGCCAACAGACCCTGGATTAACACCCGTTGCATCTTCTGTTCGGCTCCAGACGGGCTTCTGCTCACCTTTCGCCAGATATTGGCCCAATTCATACAACAGAAGCATATCTTCGCGCTCACTGTTGAAGGCGCCTCCGACCAGAACAATGTCGCTTTGTCCTGAAGCTATGCGCGCATGGGCCGTTTTTACAGCTGAGATACCGGCCCCTTCTTCACCCATAAAAGTTCGCGAAGAACCCGTAACTTTGTGAACAATGGATATGTTGCCTGCCAGCAGGTTTGATAGTTGCGCCAAAAATAGCGTTGGGCGCAGGTCATTTGATAAGCGCTCAGCCAGCAAAGCGTCACGATCATTGCTGGTGCGAGCATCACGCATGATATCGGCATCGACTTCTGCGTCGCGTTCGCCCCCGCCTGCTGCAATGATCATGTCCATGCGACCACATAAATCGGCATCGTCCTTGGCTTTTGCATCATCAAGTGCAAGGCCGGCGGTGTAAGTGCCGATCTGTTGCCAGGGTTCCATTTGGCGCATATCGCGTCGGGATATCTGATTGGCCCACTCAACGTCACCCAACGCATGAACCGTATATGGCGCGAACCGTTCGGAATCGATGTTTTGGGGTTTTGCCGATTTCATAGCCTGCCAATGGGCCTCGGGGCCTTCACCGAGTGAGGACAAAAGACCAATGCCTGTAATCCAGACGGGAGTTGAATTTTCGCCCATGCAGGAGGCTCCGGTTTTGTGATGTTCAGTGGGATAACTAAGCAAACCAATAAGGTTGAATTGGAATGAGGGCTAGGGGGCGCACGCGTTTTTTAAAGCCGCATCGGTTTGTTAACTGCTATTTGGGCAAAAATTGGGACGGCAGGCCAAGTTCGGCTGCCCTATCAGCAATCATTTTCGCAAATTTGGCATCAGGAAAATCAAGGGTCTTGAATGTCAAAGATGCGTCGCAAATATTCTTGCCTTCTGATTTGATGGCGGCCTTTGTGACAGCGAAACCTGAACCGTCGTGCTCAAGTGTTGCGGTAATATCCAGCGGTGTGCCCGGCTCGACAAATGTGCGCAGTTTGCCTTGTTTAACACCGACCAGAAATGTCATCAGTTTAAAGCCGGTTTTCGTCATCACCAGGAATCCGGAGGCTTGCGCCATCGTTTCAATCAACAGCACGCCTGGTACCAAAGGCATGCCGGGAAAATGGCCTTCAAAAACGGGGCTTTTTTCGGGTACTGTCGATTGGGCTGATAATTCGGTCACGTCATCATTGACGGCAATAATGCGGTCAATCATCTGGAAATATTCAAGAAGCATGGTGACTTACCCGCCTGACGCGACCATCAGGCCTTTGCAGCTGCCAACTCGTCAATACGTGTGCAGAGGTTTTTCATGACGAAATAATCTTCCGTTGCTGCCTCGCCATTGTTGACCTTCTCAGTCCAGGCTTCCATTGGAATCTTGATGCCAAATTCCTTGTCGATGGCGAAAACGATGTCGAGGAAATCGAGGCTGTCGATTCCAAGATCATCAATAGTATGACTGTCCGGCTTGATTTCTTCACGCGGAATCTCGCTGGTGTCGGATATAATGTCGGCTACTTTGTCGAATGTGGACACGTGTGTCGTTTCCTCATCTAATAAATGAATTTTGCGAGTGACCGCCCATCGGTCCCGCTAACTTGGCGCTTCACTAGCGCTTTCCGCGTTCCGTTGCAAATAGGGAATTGCAGTGAATTTGCAACCGGAATTTGGAACGCAAATTACATTACAAAATTTCTCATTTGATCGGGTGTAATTATGGCAACATTCAATGCCCCGCATAGGTCGAATAAATGCCGAAAATACCGACGAGTATCAGGCTGATTGCCCAAACGATGTCCAGATTGAACCAGGTTTTGGATAGGAATTTCAACCCCAGCCAAAAATAGATAATTGTCGCGATGATTCCTCCTGCAATTGTCATGGTCATTGTGTGGACAAATGCCACAACAAGCGCGTTACCAATATTGTTGCCCATCAATGTGCGGGCAGCCAAATGGCCGGCCTCGCTGGAACCAATCGCGCAGATTCCAAGATATATTGGAACGAGCATCAGTCCTGCACCATGAGCCATTGCGGCAAGAAATGACCACAAAGCCAGCCGCGAAGGATGTACACGCGCCAATATTCTGGGGTGTCGTCGATTGATCAGCAGATAGCATCCCATGGCGATAACCAACATGCCCGCGCCAATTCGGATTTCACTTTCCCATTGCAACAGCACAGTCATCATTGAGAAGGGCAGAAGAATAGCGAGCATGGCGAGTAGGTGGCCCAGGGCAAGCATTGCCAATGCTTTAGGCAGTGCCCAATGTTTTTGCTCCATCAGGCCGGCGGATACGGCCAGAGGCCAACCCATGCCCGGATTTATGCCGTGGTAGATGCCGGAAAAAATGACGGCCCACCAAAGGGCCGTCAAGGAGTTCCCATCAATTGTCATTTAGACGTTGGGATAACAGAAGCTATCCGTTGAACAATCGCCGCCTTCCAACCTTATCTGGTGACTGCGATAGCCTTTCGGGAAATCTACATAGAAGTCCTTGTCCAGCTCAAATCCGCCGTCATCTCCCACGTTGGCCATCACCATCTGGCCACCTTCGTCATTTGGATAAAACTGGTCGTCCCAAGTGGAGTACAACGAATTGGTCCAATAGACCCGCTTACCGTCGCGGCTGATTTCCACCATTTGAGGTCCATAGGCAAAACCCTTGCCATTGGCATGCTTGTGTTTGGCGACAATACCGCCGAGTTCAACCTTGCCAGCCAGGATGGGGTTCATCGGATCGCTGACGTCATATTGGTGCATTTCGCCCAACCCCCAGCAGGCGACATAGAGATATTTATCATCCAGACTAAGGTCGATGTCAGTAACAAGCGGGGGAACAGCCCCAAATCCTTTTAGCAGGTCTGGCAGATCGTCTGCGTCAGCGGGAACAGGGTCAATCGTGACGGTTTTCTTGGCCTGCCAATTGCCCTCATCATCGCGCCACCAGGTGAATATCGCGCCCTGCAGGTTTGTCGTATCTACTACAACACCGCAGAAACCATAGGATTTTGACGGGTCATGGGCAGGCCGCACTTCAAGAGCCATCTGGTAGTTTTCACCAAAATCGATGGTCTGGATGTTCTTGCGCTTGCGCAAATCCCAGAAGTGAATGGAATGGCCATATTTATTGCTGAGCAGGTCCTCCGGTACGACACCGTGTTCGAATTGTGGTGGCAGGCCCCATTCGGAACTGACCATATAATCCTGGGGCAGGTTCCACCAGAAATCATAATGTTTGTCCTGTTTGCCACGGTCCATTTCGTAACGACCGATAATTTCAAACGTCTCACAATCCATAATGAAGATGCCGGGAGGGCCATCAGTCCCGTCTTCACCGCCGCCGCCAAGTGTGGAAACATATATGCCTTCGGGGCCACAATGGATCGTGTGCGGCCGTGAGTAACCGGTTTTTTCAAACAGTTCTTCCGGCTCGATGGTTTTATGGATTTTCGCATTCAGCGGGTCTTTGACGTCGATAATGTAGATCCGAGATGAGCGTATTCCCGGTACGATCAAATATCTACGTTCCAAAAATGCATGGCCCGTGAGCGGGGAAAGGGCGGATGAACAGGCGTTCCAACCAAAATGGTGAAATTCATCTCCCTTATGCGGAACGATAACCTGATGAACAATCTGACCATAGGTGCTGGAATCCGGATTGAGATCGACAACCGCGATGCCATCGGATTGCTCACCATCCGGGCTCAGCATTATTGTAAATCCGTAATTTTCAACCGGTGCCTGCATGGCCAGTTGCGCAGTTGCATGAAACGTGGGGTCAGGTCTCATATTCATGTCAATTCCTCCTGTTGGGCAATTAATTTGCACGTTTGAAATGATCAGCCCCTCTCGACTGATCAAAAATATGCAAGGTTCACCGAACGGGTTTAGATTTCAGTGACATTGCATAACTGAATAGCGGCCTCCACTTTGGTGGCGAGTTTGCAAAGATAGTCGCCTACCTCCTGCAAGGCCGCAGAATCGTATTTATTGGCGTATCCCACTACGCCAACGCTAAAAGTCACGCCTATTTCACCAAATTTAACCGGTGCCGCGACACTGGATATTCCCAGTTGAATCTCTTCGTCGCAGACGGCATAACCGGTCTGTTTTATGGTGTTGAATTCACTGTCTAATGCTTGGGGAGAAATATGAGTATTTTCGTTAAGCGGATCAAATACCCCTCCTAGAATATGCTCACGCAAGCCGTCTTCGGCAAACGCGGCAATGGCTTTTGCCGATGAACATGCATGCAAGGGCCGATTGCCAAGGCCGGGATGAATGAACGCGGTTGCCGCATCGTCAGGTGTTTCAACGTGGATGATTTCAACCTGCTTGTTGCGTAGGCGGGCAAGAAAAGTGGCGTCACCCAGATGAATGGCTGCTTGTTTGATTGGTCCGGCTGTTGCGCGCCTGACATCGATGTCTGATTTACCCAGTAGGGCCAGACGAATGAGTCGCTCACCGATGACATAACGTCCATCATCACCCTGAATATCCAGTAATCCATGATCATTGAGAGTCTGTACAAGCCGGTAGCAGGTAGGCCTTGGTAGATTTGTGGCGGCCTGCAGCCTGGCAACAGAAATCGGACGACCAGCCGTTGCCGTCATTTCTAATACGTTGATGAGCCGCTCAAGCTGCAAATTGTGTCTCGCACTATGGACATTTGTCTCGTATATTGATCGAGATCAAACTACAGCGCAAGAAAAAATGTTGAAATATTGTCGTTGCCGCGCTTTTGGTCGATGATTGGTCTTTGTTGACTATAAATATATTTGGAACCACCAGCTGCATTCAAAGGAGCCTGATAATGAGCTTACGTATAAATGATACAATCCCGAACCTTACTGTCGAAACTGACCTGGGTTCATTTTCACTTCATGACTGGATCGGGGATAGCTGGGCAATCCTATTTTCCCACCCCAAAGATTTTACACCCGTTTGTACCACTGAGTTCGGTGCGGTTGCGCAATTGGCCGAAGAATGGGCTAAGCGCGGAACCAAAGTCATTGGCGTGTCTGTTGATGGCGTGGAAGATCATAAGAAATGGAAAGGTGATATTGAAAAGGCTGGCGGTGCCACACCCGGATTCCCAATCATCGCTGACGACGGGCTAGCAATTTCCCAAGCTCTCGATATGCTACCCGCCGAAGCCTATATGCCTGATGGGCGCACCCCCAACGACAGTGCAACCGTGCGTTCCGTCTTTATTATTGGCCCGGACAAGCAGTTGAAACTTTCAATGACCTACCCGATGAATGTAGGACGTAACTTTGCCGAAGTTCTTCGAGCTCTCGATGGCTTGCAAACCGCAGCCAACCGTGGTGTCGCCACACCTGCCAACTGGAATGTTGGAGATGATGTCGTCATCCCTGCAACGGTGAACGACAGCGACGCCAAAGAGAAATTCGGCGATTTCACAACCGTGCTACCCTATCTGCGAATGACAAATCTGACGGATTAAAATTAACGTGAGCCCTCATGGAGGGCTCACAATTTATTTTCAGATCAAAAGTCGAACCAGGTGGAATTGAAATTTATACGGCGAGATTCATCTGATTTTTGATGATCAACAAGACATAGGCTTAGTGTGGTTTGGATTTCTCGAATGGCCGAGTTGCGGACTTTCGTCTAATTTTGTTATCTGCGAGTGTTCAGTGTGCGACATGCACGATAGCGACGCGAAGTGCCTGAAGCTTCCCAAAACTCGGGTGCAACATAAGAATTATCGAACATGGCACCCTTCTTTCTAACTAAATTACAGATCTGGCACCGAAAGATCGATCACATGTTTACCCGTACTGAGCTTTGCTCCTGTAACAGTTTGCGGCTCGTCAAACGAGACTGTCGCGAGTTTTTCGCGCAGCAGGAACTGCTTATCTTTGATATCGATTACAGCGAGCGATGTATAAACTCGGGTTACACATTCCACGCCGGTCAGGGGCATGGTGCAACGATTTAGAAGCTTTGCTTTTCCATCTTTGGTAATATGGTCGGTTACCACTGCCACACGCTTTGCACCATGTACCAGGTCCATGGCTCCGCCCACTGCGGGTACGCCACCTTTCCCCGTTGACCAATTCGCCAGATCACCGTTTTCCGCCACTTGGTAAGCGCCGAGAACGGCTAAGTCGAGGTGACCACCCCGAACCATCGCAAAGCTGTCTGCATGGTGAAAGAATGCGGAACCAGGTTTTATTGTTACGGCCTTCTTGCCGGCATTTATGAGATCCCAGTCCTCTTGCCCTTTTGTTGGGGCACCGCCAAAGCCAAGTATGCCATTCTCGGTGTGATAGATAACATCTCGGCCCTCAGGTTGGTATTGTGCAATCATTTCAGGAAAGCCAATACCGAGATTAACGTAGGATCCCTCTTCGATGTCCTGTGCAGCGCGCCATGCGATTTGTGCGTTTTTGAGCTTGATTTCGTTGAGTCTTTCCATCAATTCACAACCTCCGGATAATACGTTTTGCACTGATTGAGATCTTCCTCTTGAGCAGGATTGAGGACTTCAACAATTTGCTGCACAAATATTCCGGGTGTCACAATCTGCTCAGGATTGATTTTGCCAACGGGAACAACCTTGCTGACTTGTGCAATGGTATGATGAGCAGACATAGCCATCAATGGATTGAAATTTCTCGCTGCCATACGGAAAGTAAGGTTGCCCAAAGGGTCGCCAAGTTCGGCCTTGATAAGGGCAAAATCCGCTTTGAGCCATCGCTCTTCAACATAGGACTTACCGTCAAATTCCTTTACCGGTTTTCCATTGGCGATTTCGGTTCCAAAACCGGTTGGGGTATAGAATGCCGGAATACCTGCGCCACCTGACCGGATACGTTCCGCGAGTGTGCCTTGGGGTACAATTTCCAATTCAATCTTGTTGGCAAGATAAAGATCGGTAAAAGCACGTGGGTCTGCAGAACGCGGGAACGAGCAGATAAGTTTTGTAACCATTCCTTCACGGATCATCGCCGCAAGGCCGACATCACCATTACCGGCATTATTGTTAACAATTGTTAGCTCCTTCGTTCGCTGGTCAATCAATGCGTGAATGAGCTCAATTGGCGCCCCTGAGCCACCAAATCCTCCAATCATAACAGTTGAACCATCGTCGATTAGGGAAACTGCTGCGGCCAAGTTGTCGACTGTTTTATCCATGATTCCCTGAAGTTTCCCTGATATAGAACCTGACTATTAATGCACTCAGCCAGGCACCAACGTAAAATCGAACGGTGAACGCCAATCGGTGTTTCCTTCGGGTGTTTTTTCGAAATGCGCTACCAGAGACGCCTTCACGCCAAACACCGCGTCTGAAGTCAACCATTGATCATCATCCACGAATGAGTGGGTGACCAGTGTTTTGTAGCCTGGCGCAGATACGATGTAATGCATGTGGGCAGGTCGGTTTGGGTGTCGGCCGAGCAATTTCAGCAACTGACCAACGGGTCCATCGTATGGAATTGGATAACTGACCGGTTTGGCACCCCGGAAACTGTATTTGCCATCTTCGGATGTGGTGAAAATTCCGCGGTTGTTCCATTTTGGTTGAATTTCTGGTTGCTGCACGTCGTAATAACCATCCACGTTGTCGCACCAAACATCCAGCCTGGCAGCGCTGATCGGGTTTCCGTCGCGGTCAACAACACTTCCTTCGAAAAGACAGCTTTCACCTTTCCCGTCGAGTGAGATATTGGCTCCCATGGGCAGTTCAGGCGCACCTTTGACGTGAAACGGCCCCATCACCGTGCTCTCAGTCGCCCCTACCAATTCACGATTGTTTATTGCGTCCGTAAGCATGGACAACCCAAGGACATCGCTGAGTAGGATAAATTCCTGCCGATTTTCGTCACAGATCTGGCCGGTTCGGGTTAAGAAATCGATGCCCGCGTCCCACTCATTCTGTTTGAGGTCTACTTCCTTGGCAAATGCGTGGAGGTGTTTAACGAGCGCGGCCCAAACCACGGTCAATCGCTCATCTGCTTGGCTGCTTGTTCGCGAAGTCACGGCCTCGACCGAATCTTCTTCAGTGAAGTATTCAATTTTTGATAGGTCAATAGTCATTTTTCGAGTCTCCTTGCTATTCAGGCCGGCTGCCGTCGAACGCGTTTTGCAAAACAGAGCGCAAACCGGCTTGATCGATGGGCTGCGGGTTCCAATATGGATTTCTTGAAGCTATTTCAGCGGCGAGGTTGAGGTCTTCTGCGCGAAAGCCGAGTTCTTTTAAGGTCAAAGGAGCACTGACCTCTTTAGCGAAATCGTAGAGCCCAGAACCAATCTCACCTTTAAATACATCGCTTATTGGTCTGAGTAGCTCGTTTGCGCTTTTGGCATTAAATGCCAGGGTGTGTGGAAACATCACAGCATGTGTTTCTGCATGTGGCATATCAAATGAACCTCCAAGAGTGTGACAAATCTTGTGATGCAGCGCCATGCCGACCTGACCTAACACTGTTCCGCACAGCCAGGCGCCATAAAGCGCAGAATCGCGTCCCTCCATCGAAAATTGATCTTTCGCGATTAGCTCCAGGCCAATCTTGGTTGCGGAGAAGCCTTCAACAGCCAACATTGACGAGACAGGATTTCGATCCTTTGTGTAGAGCGCTTCCGCAGCATGAGCCATTGCGTTCAATCCGCTAACAATACTCATCTTCAATGGGAGGCCGTCAGTCAATTCCGGATCATAAATGACAGCATCAGGGAGAACGCTTTGATCTTTGATGGTCGTTTTCTGTTTGTTTTCGGTTTGCCCTAGTATGGGCGTCACCTCAGAACCCGCGTAAGTAGTGGGAACGACGATGTGAGGCATCCTGGTTCGGTACGCGATAGCTTTGCCAAGTCCGGTTGTTGAGCCGCCGCCAACTGAAACCAGGCAATTTGCCTTGACCGACTCGCAATAAGCCAACGCTTCTTCGGTCACCTCTACAGGTGTGTGCATGGCCGCTCTGCTAAATATTCCTGCTGCATTATCGCCGAGTTTTTTAGCTGTAAGATTCGCGATTCCTTTTTGTTGTTCCGTTACCAGGATTAATGCACGCCCGGAGCCAACTTTTTCGACCACTGCTGAAATTTTCGAGAACTCCCCACGTCCAAATATAATGTGTGATGTTCCGGCGCTGTAGATAAATCGATCCATCAGGTCCTCCACTGATACAGCAATAATGGATCCATTATGAAAATTCTAGTACGAGAAAGGGAATCTTCTGACGGTTATGGATGCATATATAGTTGATTGAATCCAATTCTTGTTATATTGCTAGGTCGAATTGGCGCAAATTATGGACATTGGATGCAGTGTCGTGCGCGCAGAATGAGAAAGGAAGGCACGAGTGGCCGAGGCCGAACAAAGGGTTCAATCAGATCTCAGGAAAATGATCTTGAGAGGTGAGATTGGTGCTGGGGAGAAAATCTCTGAAGTCAGTGTCGCCGAGTTGCTGGGTGTGTCGCGTACTCCTTCCAAACTTGCGCTGGCGCGACTGGAGATGACTGGACTCGTCAAAAAACTTCCAGGACGGGGTTATGTAGTTCGCGAAGTCAATCTCGAAGATATTGAAAAAATTTTACTAACCCGAGGCATACTGGAAGGAACCGCTGCGGGATTCATGGCGACAAACGGCGTGTCTGAGGACGCCCAACGCTCATTTTCTCATTCACTTAGATCTTCGGAACAGATTATCCGCAAAAAATCTGCGACGGTTGAAGACGTCGAAGAATATCAAACCGCAAACACACTTTTCCACACAACGATTATGGAACAGTGCGGCAATGAATTTATTCTTATGGCCTATGAGCGCATTCGAGATTTTCCAATGGCTGAGTTAGGTGCGGTTGCCTCCAATACCAATCGTCTGGAGGGTGAGTTCCTGCGCATGTCAATCGGTCATGCTCAACATTCGATCATTCACGATGCCATTATTCGAGGCGATGCCATGCGCGCTGAAATGGCTATGCGTGAACACGCCCACGCTACACTCGACTATGCGCGCCTATTCGTAGGGCCAAACATCGAAGCGCAAGTTCCTTCATTGAACCTGGCTTTAGTAGAATGACCGCAGGCTTCAGATATTTAGAATTTGTTCCAAAAGAAACTGAGGGTGCAGATGCTCATGGATAATGAACTAGCAGAATACCAGTACCCAGATTGTGGCAATCGAAGCCGGAGGCTTTTAATTGGTGGCGAGTGGGTAAACTCCCATGACGGCAAAACTTTTAGAGTTTTCAATCCAGCAACAGGGGCGGCGTGGAGCGAAGTTGCTGATGCAGGTCGTGAAGACGCATCGGCAGCAATTGTAGCTGCTTCGTCTGCACAACCATCCTGGGCTGCATTGCCATTTACGCAGCGGGCCATACTGCTAAACCGAGTTGCCGATGTTCTGGAGCGAAGAAAAGAAGAGTTTGTAGCGGCATTGACGGCAGAGTGCGGCGGTTGGGTGCGCAAAAGCTTGTTCGAAATTGGTTACACACCGACGGTTTATCGTGCAGCTGCGGCCGAAGCTTATACACCGATCGGAGAAACTCTTCCTTCAGATCATAATAAGGTCAGCATTGTCGAACGCTCCCCGTTGGGCGTTGTTTCTGTGATTTCGCCATGGAACGTTCCTCTTTTATTGTCCAGTCGCGGCATAGCCGTCGCACTGGCAGTCGGAAATACAGTTGTATTGAAGCCGTCTGAAGAGACACCGGTTACCGGCGGATTGATGCTGGCTGAAGTGTTTGAAGAAGCGGGCTTCCCGCCAGGAGTGCTTAATGTCGTCACCTGTTCGCGTGATCGTGTTGCAGAAGTTGGCGACGAAATGGTCGTCAACCCGTTGGTTAAAGCAATCAGCTTTACTGGATCGACTGCGGTTGGAAAGTCAATCGCGGCAGCAGCAGGCGGATTGCTCAAAAAGGCATGCGTAGAACTTGGTGGTAAAGATTCACTGATCGTTCTTGATGATGCAGATCTTGATCGCGCGGTCGGTGCAGCGCGGTTCGGTGCATTTTTTCATCAGGGCCAAATTTGCATGTCGGCAGAAAAAATTATTGTCGACAAGAAGCTTGCCGATCCATTTCTGGACAAATTTATCGCGGCAACCAAAGAACTCAACGTTGGCGATCCAACCATGATGGATAACCAGATTGGACCGATCATCAATGAGAAACAGGTCAGGTCAGTGGACAAACGACTGTCAACGGCAATTGAACAAGGTGTCACGCTTGAATATGGCGGCAAGCGCGATGGATTATTTTTTGAACCAACCGTGATCACTGGCGTGACTCCGGATATGGAAATATTTCACGAGGAAGTTTTTGGTCCCGTCGCCAACATCATGTTTGCTGATGGTGAAAACGAAGCGATTTCATTGGCCAACAATTGCAAATATGGCCTTTCGGCATCAGTCATTACCCAAAACGAAGAACGTGGCCTTCGGGTAGCACGCCAAATCGAAAGCGGTATGGCACACGTGAATGACACAACAATTTATGATGAACCGACAATTCCGTTTGGCGGTGTCAAAAACAGTGGAATGGGCCGACATGGTGGACGCTGGTCGGTTGAGACTTTTACGCAGACGCGCTGGCTAACAGTTGAACGAGGCGGTCGGAAAACCCCTTTCTAACTCCAGGAATGAGAACATGAATCAAGAACTATTGGATCGCCTAGAGCTCAGGCAGCTCATAGACAATTGGGCAATTTGGCGTGACGCTGGGATGTGGGAAAAATTTCGGTCGGTCTGGCATGATGACGGACGGATGATGGCAACATGGACCCAGGGCACGGCGGATGAATTCATCGCAATGAATAAGCAGGGATGGGAACGGGGCGTTTCAATCCTTCACTTCCTCGGGGGGGTTACAGCCGAAATCAAAGCCAATCGGGCCATAACTCAGACCAAGATGACGATCTCTCAACGGGGGGAAATTCATGGCGTCACATGCGATGTCGTTTGTACCGGGCGATTTTTTGATTTTCTGGAAAAGCGAAATGGACGTTGGGGCATGTGCCTGCGCCAGCCGATATACGAAAAAGACCGGCTTGATCCGATCGATCCAAACGCGTCCCTGGATCTCGATCAGACTTTGCTTGAGCAATTTCCAATCGGATACCGCCACCTTGCCTACATCCAGACACAAGTCGGCTACGAGGTTGAAAGAAATATGCCGGGCCTTAAGGGAGACAGGGTTCAGGAACTTTATGCGACCGGAGACGATTGGCTTGCTGGGAAATCAATTTCCTGGGCGGGGAATACCTGGTCATAACGAAATCTCGCGCATTTGGCGCGCAGAATTGTTCTAAAATGGGAGGAATATTATGTTAAAATTTACTAGAACTCGCCTATTGGCGGCAGCGTGCGCGATGCTTTTCGCCACACCAGCACTGGCTGACAATATCAAATTAACGGCTGCATCGAGCCACCCACCTGTTCTGCCATGGGTCGAAGTCATCACTAAACACATCGTCCCCGAATCAAATAAACGTCTCAAGGCGATGGGGTCAGAGCACACCATTAATTGGACCGAAGCATATGCTGGTGCTCTGTTCAATGCGCCCAATGCGCTGGAGGGTGTAGAAGGTGGTCTGGCTGACCTTGCTTGGATTGGTACGATATTTGAACCAGCAAAACTGCCGCTTCATAACGTTCACTTCTATGCCCCCTTTGCCGCCTCAGATGTCCACATGCTGACGGATATCGGAAACCAGCTCCATGCTGAGATTCCGGCCATGAACGAACAATGGACGAAGTATAACCATAAATTTTTGGGCGCGATGGCCGACGGTTCATACCACCTGATCACCAAAAAACCGATCAAGACATTAGACGACCTCAAGGGGCTGAAGCTGCTTGCGGGTGGCGCTGTCGCCAATTGGCTCGATGGGACGGGCGCAACGGCCGTGAACGCGGCATTTCCGGAGTTTTATAACAATATTTCAACTGGAGTCGCAGACGGTGCGGTTATGACCACCATCGGGATGTTGCCCTTTAAGATATATGAGGTGGCACCTTACATTACTTTGGTGGACATGGGTGGACCGATTACTGGCGCGTTGACAATGAATCTGGATACCTGGAACAGCCTGCCAAAAGATGTTCAAAATGTCCTGTCAAAGCTTGGAGGGGAATACAGTAAGATGGTTGCAGATTCCATCGCAGGGAAAGAAGCCGGATTTCTCAAAAAAATGGAGAGCCTGGGCGCCAAAATATCCACTCTTGATGCCACCGAACGCAAGCGGTGGGCGGACCAGCTACCCAATCTCGCAGGGGACTGGGTGAAGCGCAACGAAGCTGATGGTCTTCCCGCTGCGAAGGTTCTAAAGGCGTTCATGGACGGCGCCAAAAGCAGAGGATCTGAACCTCTTCGGACCTGGGGTGAATAAGGAGTAGATACAACAGTCGCAGATACGGCAATGGCCGATCAGTTTCCAGAAAAAGGATTTGCTCTTACCGAAGGGAGCAAATCCGTCACTGCAATGTTGCGTTTTTTCGATGCATCTCTGCGACGGGTAACCGAATATATGAGCAGTATAGGAACTGTGTGGTTCTTTCTGCTCGTTATTCTGATCTGCGCGGAAGTAATTGCACGCGAACTTTTCCTGGCCCCTATCCGCGGTGTTACGGAAATGGTGGCTTATTCCGTAGTCGGTGCAACCATTTTGCAGTTGGCGAATACTCTCTACTCCGACCGGATGACGCGTGCAGACTTCCTGCTGTCGATCTTCGGAGAAAAATTTCCTGCAGGAAAAGCTGTGTTGGAAGTCGTCGTGTCGATGTTGGGTCTACTTGCGTTGTGCCTTCTCGCACAGGCGGCATGGCCAAAACTTGTGGATGCATATATCTCGGGCGAGATAGTTGGCGTTCCCGGCGAGTTTTCATTTCAAGTGTGGCCGCTTCGCATGCTGGTGATAATCGGAAGCGCGGTAACGGCCGCAGCTTTTTTAGCAAGATCGGTTCGAACAGCTGCGCAAGTAGGGTTCAATCACGGTGTTCGGGGATGGATCGGTCTTGGCATCACCATCACCGCACTACTCATATTATGGTTTACGGCTTTTCCGGTTGTAATGGACGCGGGGTTGTCAAACTTCGCGATCGGAGCACTTATGCTCGCTCTCTTGATTTTGGTTGTCCTGTTCGGGATCCATATCGGCGTTGCGATGCTTTTGATTGGATTTGTTGGCTTGTGGCTTTTGAAAGGACGCATCGCTCTCAGCTACACCATGCTCGGGCTGGCCGGAAACGAGTTTCTTGCCAATTACTATTTCAGCGCGGTTCCACTGTTCGTGTTGATGGGGCTTTTAGTGGCAGCTGCTAATATTGGGCGCGAAACATTTGCCGTTGCAAGCTGGCTAACGAAACCTATCCGCGGCGGATTGGGCATCGCTACGGTGGGAGCAAATGCCATCTTTGCCGCAATCACGGGATCTTCCGTGGCCTCGGCAACTGTCTTTGCCAAAATTGCAACGCCGGAAATGATCCGACATGGATACAATAAACAATTCTCCGTAGGCGTCGTAGCTGGTAGTTCAGTGTTGGGAATGTTAATCCCGCCCAGTCTGTTGTTGATCGTTTACGGGTTTCTTGCCGAGCAATCAGTAGGATTTCTGTTCATTGCCGCCATCGTTCCCGGCATTATTTTAGCTTTGGCAATGTCTGCCATGATTTGGATAAACGCTACGTTTTTCCCGCATCGTGTATTTGAATTGGAAACCCACAAAGAGCCCGAATTGAACGCCGTAACAGACATTGCTCAGGCCGCATTCCTCCTTGTGCCGATACTGGGTCTTATTTCTCTCGTGCTTGGAGGCATTTATGGGGGGTTGTTTACCCCCACCGAGGGTGGCGCAGTCGGTTCGGCAGGCGCATTGGTTTATGCACTTGCCCGAGGAAAACTAGGACGTGCAAGACTTTGGCATGTTCTGGTCGAAACCGGTCAAATCGCCACAACCGTTCTGTTTCTCATTCTTGCAGCAAACATCTTTACGATCATGCTGGCTTCGTCAGGCTTCGTACAAAATATCAGCATCACGATAAACTCGTTAAATTTAAACTTGATTCAGTTCGCTGTTTTTTACGTGTTGTTGCTGGTCGTCCTTGGAATGTTTCTGGAATCGGTATCAATCATGTTGATTGTGGTTCCCATCGCGCTGCCCGCGGTATTGGCCTTGGGTGGTGATCCGATCTGGTTTGGTATTCTGACTGTCATTGCGGTTGAGATCGGCCTGCTAACACCTCCATTTGGCTTGGCTTGTTACGTTGTGGCGACCACCTTGAAGGACATGGGCATAGCGCTGACTGACATATTCAAAGGTGTTCTGCCCTTTGTCTTTGTGATGTTTTTTGTCACCGCGCTGATTATCATGTTTCCAGTTTTGGCTTCGATTACATATCAATGACAAATTTTATCCAACGCAATCCACGTCTCTTATTCCACGTACCTAATTGCCCTGGGGTGTCGGGCAGACAAAAAGAGAAAAATCACTTCGTTTCGACATCATTTTGAGGGCAGCAAAGGAGCCCAGGTCGTTCAATCGCTTACCTAACAAACTCAGGAACAAAACAGATGCTGACCCTTTACACCGCTCGCAATTCAATCTGCACACAAAAAGTATTCATGACGTTGGACGAGAAGAACCTCGATTATGACATGAAAGTCATAAATCTGTTCACGAACGAACAGTACGACCCGGAGTATGTTAAACTCAATCCGAAGGGCGTAGTTCCAACCCTAATCGATGGCGACAACGTGATTCCGGAATCCACGTTGATTTGTGAGTATATCGATGACATCCACCCTGAACCCAGCCTGGTGCCCAACACTCCGTTTGGTCGCACCCAAATGCGTCTGTGGTCCAAACAGGTCGACGAAACAATATTCGAAGCAACCCGAGAGTTGAGCTTCTCTGCCCAGTTCAGAGAAAAAATGAAAGGCATGACAGAAGAGCAACGTCAGGCACGCTTCAAAAATGTTGGTGACCCAGACCGGCGCGCTCGATTTATGTCCACGTATAAAGAAGGTGTTGATAGCCCGTACGTATTCCAGGCCATCGCCAACTTCGAAAAAATGTTTAAGCTCCTGGAAAAAGCCTTGACGGAAAGTGGCGGTCCTTGGATCTTAGGACGCTCTTATAGTCTCGCCGACATAAATTTGACCCCATATGTGTGGCGCGTTGAGTACCTGACCCTGCTCGACCTTTGGACTGAGGACAAGCCGCGAGTACAGGAATGGTGGAAACAAGCTAAAGCACGCCCATCAGCAAAAAGTGTGATAGAAGGCCGCCTGACTGGACTTGTCCCGTATTAATTCCGCATCCTGTTCTCGTTTAACTCGTTTTTCGTTCAAATTTGATGGGCGACATTCCTCCTATTGCTGAGTGTCTTCTGCGGCTGTTGTAAAAGCCGTTGATGTATTGGAACAGGGCGTCGGTTGCTTGCTGTCGTGTTTGCCATGTGCCGCGCCAGATGAGTTCGGCTTTGAGTGTTTTGAAGAACGTCTCGACCACGGCGTTGTCCCAGCAATTGCCTTTTCGGCTCATGGACACTTTAAACTTCAGTTCACGCATTCGTTTTTGATAATCATGAGAGCAGTATTGACTGCCACGGTCCGTATGATGAATGCAGCCCGGCGGTGGGTTTCGAAGGGCCAAAGCCCGGTTGAGAGCCTGCAATGCCAAGTCTTTCTTCAACCGGTTGCTGACAGCCCAACCCACCACACGGCGTGAATGTAGATCGATCATCACTGCCAGATACAGCCAGCCCTCACGGGTCCAGATGTAGCTGATGTCACCTGCCCATTTCTGGTTGGGTTTATCCGCTTGGAAGTTCCGCCCCAGCAAGTTAGGCGCAATGTTGAAGCGGTGATTGCTATCGGTCGTAGCTTTGTATTTGCGTGTTCTGACCACTCGAATGCCGTTGTCGCGCATCAGGCGGCCAACACGGCGGTGACCAATAGCAAGGCCGGCTTCCTTCAACTCCTGCGTCATTCTCGGGCGACCATAACTGCCAAGGCTCAAGTGATGCTGTTCACGGATGTGCGCCAGAACCACCATGTCATCGCGCTGCCGTTGACTAACAGGGCGGTTGTGCCAGGCACGATAACCACGCGATGTAACATTCAGAATATGGCAAAGCCGATCCACCGGAACGTGTTTCCTGTGTTCTTCGACAAACGCAAATCTCACTTGCTTTGACCCGCGAAGAACACTGTTGCCTTCTTTAATATCTCCCTCTCCTCCGTGAGGAGACGAACCTCTCTGCGAAGCCGCTCATTCTCTTTGGCCAGATCAATATCAACCGATGGTGGAAGGTCATCAGGCCGGGATTGTTGTATCCATTTCGATAACGTCGAAAAGCCGACCCCCAAATCTGATGCCACTTGTTTCCGGGTAAGTCCGCTGGTCAGCGCAATACGCACCGCTTCACGCTTGAATTCGTCTGTGTGGCCTCGTGCCATAATAGTTCTCCTTGATGGGATTAATCCAATTCAAGGACACGGAACTAAACCGTGACAAGTCCAGACAAAGGATGATATTTCGAGTATGGGATCATTTGGCAGCAAGATCAGAGACAAAGTCGCTGTCAAACGCCTTGAATACCTTGATCTTATAGCGCCGTAGCCTAGAGCCGCTTCAAGGTATTCGGCTATTTCAACCGTTTCTCAATGAATTCCGTAATTAGTTCGCTGTCAGTCCCAGACGAGTGATACATCGGTGATAAACCGGACTTGGTCGGGCGCCAACAATCCCAGACAGCTGAATCCACAACCAAACTCTTGAAGCACAAAAGACAGGAAGATCGGATACGCTGCTTGTGCGGCTTAACATCACGGCATGAGCTCGCCGATCCTGCTGATCTTGTGATTAGCGACCTCGGCAAGAACCCAAGTGAGCCGTGCTTGGGCTTACGCGTTATCCGCTACAGCGGAAAATATACCCAAATGAATGGCGATCTTTCGGTTTGAAAAAATCGGAGTGGCCCTGCCTGAACGGAAACTGACAGATCAATGGCGCTTGATCGGTTTTGAATCTACAACCACGCGAACTGCCTTTTGCACATGGTGCTCGACGGTCGGTTTTCTGGACCCACCATCGGGTTCACCCCAAATCATTGTCAGCTCCTGCCCGTCGACAGCCAGATCGGACCGGATCGATGCCAGCGAGATGCAGGCGCGGTCGACCTCAGAATAGGCGGGATAGAACGAGACGCCTACATCTTCATCACCAAGCAGAACCCGATCGCTCGGAGCCACGGTGTAGTTTCCAACAGGTAGTTCGATCTTCTTGTATCGGTCTCCCTCCGAGAACGCGCTGGCAAAAATGTCGACCACATCTTGCTGGTCCCAGACAAGGCGCACTTTTGTCAGGTTTTTCTCAGACGTCATGGCCTCAAGTGCTGCGCGCCCAATGAAGTCATGGTCGAATTTGACCATGAAACCGTATCCCAGATCGTAAGGTGTGCGGTAGAAGTCCTCGACATTGCCGGTAGCAAGGGAACCTCCAACGGCTTGGCGACCTTCCGGACTATCGGCGGGCAACCATTCTCTATACCCGCGCATCTTGACCCCTGTGTAAATGGCCGGAAGAATTGCACCAACCCAACCGGACACCACTGCCGTCACGGGGTAGGTGCGCCCACCAATCTGAGTCAGGTCATATTTTTCGCCAGCTTCGAGGATAAGGTCGCGGACCTCTTCTCCTGCCTCGCTTGGCCCCCAGAACTCGTATCCCGGGAAGCCGGACATCCGGTGGTTTAGGGCCACAACCTCATGCGGTCCGACATTGAACCGGCCCATCTTGAAGAAAGGAATATCTGGTAAAGGACCGCCATTCAGTTCTGCGAAAAGTTCGTCCGCCTTCGGGCCTTGGACCTGATAACGAAATCGCTTACGGTCAGTCAGGTTTGGAGCGGGGCGGTCGATCAGCTCGATCTCGACATCATAATCCCCCGTCTCAGCGTGGTAACGCACCCAGTTCGCCGCCATCGGCTTGCCCACAATGCTAACCGCGTTTTCTTCTTCACAGAACAGCACAGCGTCGCCGATGAACTGGCCGTCATGATTGCAGACTACATATTGCTTGGCTTGCATGGGACCGAATCCGACGAAGGAGTTTATCCCCAGATCTGAAAGCAGTCTAATTACATCTGGTCCGCGCAGGTAAACAT
Organism: uncultured Rhizobiaceae bacterium; assembly: GCA_951813045.1. Lineage (GTDB taxonomy): Bacteria > Pseudomonadota > Alphaproteobacteria > Rhizobiales > Rhizobiaceae > Pseudahrensia. The sequence continues at coordinate 1,943,843 of CATOTF010000002.1, read as the reverse complement.
CCGTCATGTGGTGTGACATGTTCTGGAAGATCACAGATGTGCGCCACGCGATTTGTTCGTCCACCCAGTTCGAAAACTCGGGCTTCACCGGAAATTCGAACCGATGGACGGGTCCATCATAAAGCATCGACCACAGATTTCCGTGGGCGTCGATTTTGTCCTGCAATGATTGCGTTGCCATGATATGTCCTCCCTGAACTACGAACCAACCTACACCGATCGAGAAGTAGATTCTGTCATCTAGAAGTATGACAAGTCAGCTGCTGGCCAGAATTGCTAGGTGGCGTGCGGCGTTTGTATGAACAGGGCCATGAGTTCGCGAGCCGACCCAACTTGTAGCTTGCGAAAGGCTCGCTGCCGCAACGTTCGGATGGTGGCCTCCGTTACATCTAACTGCAAAGCCGATGCTACGATCGATTTCCCGTCGAGAAGAAGGTCACAAACCTCTGCTTCGCGCGGTGTCAGGCTAACAAATCCTCGCACGTTATTTTCCCTCAGCCGCGTAGCATTGGCCCCATCGCCGAGTCCATGCCGTGCGGTTCCGACGATCTGATGTCTGAGCCCAATCAAGCCGTGAACGATGGGAAGAATTTTGCACAGCGCTGCATATTCGTCTTCGTTGAACCATCCGTCAGTAGCGCTGCGTAGGTAGAAGGACCGAAGACCCGAGTGTCCGTCTCTGGACGAAACCGCCACACGTTCGAGCACACCGTTTCTTTTGTAAATGGCATCGCGTCTGCTGCCTACTTTGGGATGCCAACGATCGATATACACACCATCGCACGGAGCCTTTTGAATTTGCGTGATGATCTGAGATTGGATGTCTTTGGAGCCAAGAATGAGTTCAGCATCGCGTCGAAACCAGTAGTCGCTGATACGCCCTGACCAAAACGACAGGGCCGGATATGGACGGGCCAGATCTGCGATGTGATAGGCACCAAAGTTTTCGATACGGGATATACTCGAAAGAAACTGAAGCGCCGCTCCCCCGAACTCCTCTTTTGGCGCGATCGCGATCAACCGATCTAAACCGGTCAACCTCTTGATCGACGGAGCCGGAAACTGTTCCATGCTACATTCAACAACAGTTTCCGCGAGGAAAGGCAATCCTAAGCCCAAAACGTTTCCGACCTCGATTCTTCAGACTCCCACTACGAAACGGTGGCTTGAAATCAATATTTGATAACGGTGTTTTTTGAATGCTTTATGGTTCAAGTGCCAATTCTGGTTCGCCTGATGATACCAACGGCATTATTTTCTGACTCTGTAGGGATTCCCAAATCGAGTTTGATCTGATTCCTTGTGGCAAAGGAGATTTGCTATGGGATCATCAGTGCCACTTCGGACGGACTTTGATGCCGCCAGCCTGCGCCGGACGACCAAGGAATGCAGTGACAACCGACAGATACGCCGGCTGCTTGCGCTTGCCGCAGTCTATGACGGCATGAACCGCACGGAGGCGGCTCGGATTGGCGGGATGGATCGTCAAACGTTGCGTGACTGGGTCCATCGTTTCAATGAACTGGGTCCGGACGGTCTGACCAATGCCAAGGGTGCAGGGCGACCGCGCCTGCTGAGTGATAAGCAGATGCAGGAACTGTCGCTGATTGTCGAAACCGGGCCGGACCGGGAAGTGGATGGCGTGGTTCGTTGGCGACGCATTGATCTGGTACGCGTTATTGAGGAACAGTTCGGTATCAAATGCTCCGAGCGGGTGATGTCGGATTATCTGGCACAACTGGGCTTCTCCAACATCTCCGGTCGTCCACAACACCCTGAGCAGGATGGACGTGTGATCGAAGCGTTCAAAAAAACTTCCCCGACACGCTCGCAGCCCACATAGCTGATCTGCCGCAGAGAACGCCGGTGGAGATCTGGTTCCAGGACGAAGCGCGCATCGGGCAAAAGAACGGTCAGGTTCGCCTCTGGGCGAGGAAAGGAACCCGTCCCCGGCTGCCCGCCGACCAGCGCTACGACAATGCCTATCTGTTCGGTGCGATCTGCCCAAAGCGTGGCACGGGCGCGGCCTTGGTACTGCCCAAAGCCAACACACAAGCAATGCAATTGCATCTCGATGAGATCAGCAAATACGTGACCCGCAAGGCCCATGCCGTGATCCTGATGGATCGCGCAAGTTGGCACAGCACCGGCAAACTGGTCGTACCAAAGAATATCACCATCATTCTGCTACCTTCGAAGTCACCTGAACTGAACCCGGTCGAGAACATCTGGCAATATCTGAGGTCAAACTATCTCTCAAACCGCGTTTTCAAAGACTACACCGCCATCCTTGATGCCGCCTGCGACGCATGGAACGCGCTCATCGACACACCGAAAATCATAACGTCAATCGGAATGAGAGATTGGGCCCATGTCAGAACGGTCGAAAATTAATGCCGTTGGTATGAACCTCCAGCACGGGATTATTCTGTTGAAAAACTCCGAAGCTGAAAATTCACCGCAATATTTTAGAATGCTGTTTCTGAGAGCGCTGTGACGCGCAATCCGATTTCAATTGAGCAGGTTGTTTGGAAAACGTTTCTATTGAATTGGATGTTGTGCATTAGGGGTCGAGTTTTTCAACAGAATAGGCTCTGAGGAGACCTTCGGCCCAATTTCAATAGAACTCCCTCAAAATTGCAGGCTCCAGGTCAGAATTGCGGACCTTTCGACATTTTCAAATTGTGGGGGTGCACTATCTGCGACAAGCCGTACTGCGAAACAATGTGCCATTAGTCGTCGTTCGCGATATTCCACCGAGAATTAGATCGAGCCAAACTTTGCCGTTCATTTGTTGTCGCAAATTGACCTAATCTTCTGGGTGCAACAAGTGTTGTCGCTCTAGTGATTGCTCCCAAAATATCGATTCATTCAACCTTGCCTCACATTTTTCGGTCTGCGCAAAATGTTCTTGTACCTTGGTAAAGTCGGTAGGCACCTATGCATATATTAAAGCTATTTGTGGCACCTGGAAGTTGCGCCCGGGTTCCTACAATTGCACTTGAAGAAATTGTAGTGCCGTTTGAAACTGAGTTGGTATGTGCCACCGTGAATCAACAATATTCGCCTGAGTATCTGAAGATTAATCCAAAAGGCAAGGTGCCTGTTTAGGTGGTTGACGACTTACCACTGACCGAAAATGTAGCCATATTGAGTTGGATGAACCGCATCCAACTGGATGAAAAGCTTCTGCCCCCACGTCGGATTCATTTGAAATTTCTCAACAAATATCTGACCTGGCATTCTTTTCTGGTACTGTGCACCCGCAAGTCACGCGCGTAGCCATATCGATGAAATTCATCACAGACACAGATTTGGCACTCGATATTGTGCGAGAGAAGGCAACACAGGATATTCAACCCGAGGTGTCGATGATTGATCAACGTCTCTCAATCCAACCTTGGTGACATAGCAATGGGTGGTCTATCATCGAAGCTTATCTATTTTGAACCTGGTTGCGGATTGGTGTTGGCGGATTTCAAAAAGACGGGTTTCCGCACGTTGTCGATCACGCAACTAGAATTCTGGAACATCCGTCTGTGGAGCGAGCTATGCGGCGTAAGGAAGTGAACATATAAGTTCCAAAGTCAGAGAAAAACTATCGTGGGCACAGGTAATTTGAGAGTTTTCAGCAGTAACCGACGAAAACGCATCGATCGTTCACAGCGCCAGAATCATCCTCAGTACCTGTGTCAAATCACCTGCGGGATCTTTGGTAATATCATTGGACCGCCAGCAAACATGCTGATCGGGGCGCACTAGAATGACACCCGCATCCTTCACCTCGGACGTCCGTGCCCAAACACCGCAATGGTCCTCATAGTCACGACGCGGTCCTACTAAAACTGTGCCGATTTCGAGTCCAAGCTCCTCAGAAACTTTCGCCGAAGCCTCAACCCATTTTTCACCGCCAATGCCTGTGAACAGCGTGAACGCGCCATTTCCGCACAAATCGAGTGTCGAAACTTCCTTGCCGTCCTTTCCAAACAGCCAGACATGTGGCAACCGTGCGCCGGGCCAGGTTGTTGGATGGTAGTGCAGCTCTGCATCGCGTTCGAAGGCTGGTTCATCAGTGCCATCCAAGACGACAGCCTTAGACTTATAACGCTGGTTCATTTCGACACCATGGGCATCAAATTCATAATCTTTGAAAGCAATCGCATTGCGCAACGCTTCACGTTGTTGCTCGGCAGCAGCATTGGCATCAGCACGCTTGTCCATATTGGCTTTGATTTTCACTGGGTCCGTACCGCCACCCATGCCGAGGGCCTCAAATATGGGGCCAAATTCGCCGATTGATTGATTGGCGCGTGTGACAACCTGCTTAGCGATTGGAGCGCGTTCCTGTGAATAGGAATCTAGCAGCGCTTTGCCTGCTTGCCCTTTCAGCACTGCAGTCAGTTTCCAAGCCAGATTGAACGCATCTTGAATTGATGTATTGGAACCCAGGCCGTTTGATGGAGGGTGCCTGTGGGTAGCGTCGCCCATACAGAAAACACGGTCTTTCTGCATGTGGGTGGCGTACATGTCATTCACCGTCCAGGTATTGGCGCTCAGCAATTCTATTTCAAGTTCCGGATCGCCGACCAGTTGGCGAGCGACGTTGGTCGCCAGTTCATCGTCCACAATAGGAGGCTCATCGTTGATATCATAGCCCCATACGATCAACCACTCGTTCCAGGGACGGATCATCCGCACAAGCCCCATGCCAATTCCGCCCACATCAGCACCCGGCTGCATGATCCAATAAAGAACCGAAGGACGATGTGCGACATATTTTGAAAGGTCAGCGCGGAACAATATGTTCATTGAACCGCCGACGCCCATCTTGCCCTCGAATGGCAGGCCGGCATGTTCTGCAACCAGTGAATTTCCGCCATCGGCACCGATCAGATATTTGGAGCGTATGGTGATATTCTTGCCGGTCATTCGGTCAAGGCAAGTTGTGGTAACACCTTCATTGTCTTGTTCATGGCTCAAATATTCTGTCGACATGCGCGCCTGAGTACCGCGTGAGCAGGCCGTTTTAAACAGCAACGGTTCCATGAATGTTTGTGGAAGATCGTTCATACGACACGGTGAAGCAAGATAATGCTCGGCGCGCTTGAGCGGATGTTTGCCCCAACTTTTCATGCGGCCGATTTCTTCACCGGCGAGACTCTCGCAGAATATGTTTTCTCCCATAAGATCCTGCTCGGTTGCATGCATATAGGCTTCACCCTCAACCTCCTGGCCAAGATCTCTTAGCACTTCCATCGTGCGCTGGTTCGTAATATGCGCGCGGGGTGTGTTGGCGAGCCAGCGATAGCGGTTGATGATCATATTTTCGACGCCATAAGTCGACAACAAAGCGGCGCAGCTCGATCCAGCCGGGCCGGTGCCAATGGTCAAAACTTCGGTTGTGATATCGGCCATGCTAGCCTCCCAGATACTATTGTCGTTTCCAGCAAGCCTAAGCTGCCAAATTATTTGTCCAGTTTCACGCGATACCCAACCGGAAATAAAGACAGATCGAACCTTTCGCGAACATAACCCCAAATGCCTTTTGGCGCGACAATCATTATGATGATCGCCATGCCGCCCAGCAACATGAGATAGAGCGAACCCAAATCAGACAAATACTCCCGTAACAGGAAGAAAATAATCGTGCCGAGGATTGGTCCCTCGATCGTGCCGATGCCCCCAATAACAACAATGAAAATAACAAAGGCAGTCCATTCGTTGACGCTAAAGGCGGCGTCGGGAGTTATGCGTAATTTGGTTATGAATATCAGCGCGCCTATCATTGACGTAATGCCCGCGACTGCAACGTAGGTGATCAGCTTGATACGTTCGATGCGAACGCCCAGGCTGACAGAAGCCACTTCACTGTCACGAATGGCTGTAAGGCCGAGACCGATCCGGGAACGCAGCAGAAGATAAGTCACCAGCAACGTACCCACACCAAGCAACAAAGCTGTTTCAAACACCATCATTTCGCGCATCCATTTGGATCGCGCCATCTCTTTCATGACCTTGATTGGGAGGGATGTACCCGAACCTCCGCCGAGCGACGATATCTGCGCAAAACCCAGCCTGAAAACTTCCGCAACCACCCATGTGCCAATTGCGAAATAAGCACCGCGCAAACGGAAGACCAGCAGAGCAACCGGAACTGAGATCAAAGCACCCAGCACACCAGCCACAGGTATAGCAAGCAGCGGACTTATGCCCAGATAGATGGCGCAGGTGAACAACATATACCCACCAAAGCCTACGTAGGCCTGTTGGCCCACGGAGATGAGACCAGCGTAGCCTGCAAGCAGGTTCCAAAGACATGCCAGCGAAAGATAGATCATGAACTCACCAATTAATCGCAGGTCGGCGGTCTTGCCCCACCAAGGTGCTGCTGCAAGGAGCGCGATCAATAAAATGGAAACAATCGCCATTATCCGGCTTTCAGGAGTAGCGCGGGTTATGCTGGTGTTCATGGCACTCATCCGTCAATTCTTGGAAACAGGCCGCGCGGTTTGATCGCGAGTACAAGCAGGAACGCAATATGGCCTGCCAGCAACTGCCAGCCCGGGTCTATTTGCGCCCCGATTGCCTGCGCAACACCCAGTATGATTCCCCCCACCAGGGTTCCCCATAGGTTGCCAAGACCGCCGATTATGACCGCTTCAAAGCCGAAGATAAGACGCGATGGTCCAACGAAAGGATCGAAGTTCGCGCGTACCGCTAAAAACACACCAGCAATGGCGATTACGCCGAATGACAGTGCCATCGCCGCCGCAAAAATCTTGCGATTGTCTAACCCCATTATTTGCGCGATTTCTCCATCATCGGATACTGCCCTAAAGGCACGGCCAAGCGACGTGCGGTAAAAAATATATTGCAAACCAGCAATAACAATTATCGCGGCAACAAACATCAACAGCGGCATATAACCAATATTCACGCCGGGCAGCAGGTTGAAGTTTTGTATGTCAAGAAGACCGGCATCGAGTTTGCGGCTGTCTGCGGTAAACAATTCCAGCATGCCGTTTTGAAGGATAACAGAAAGGCCAAAAGTGACCAGGAGGGGTGGCAGCAAATCGTCACCAATTGTGCGATTGAGAATTCCGGCCTGCAGCGCGTACCCAGCAACCGCAGAAAGCGGAACGATAATCACAAGGCTTACCAAGGGGTGAAGACCGGTCGCTGCTACAACAACATAAGCCAGATATGCGGCGGCAACGATGAAGTCTCCGTGGGCAATGTTGACCAACCGCATGACACCAAAAATAAGAGAAAGCCCTGCGGCGAATAGGGCATAAAGCCCGCCAATGAGAATGCCTTGAATGATCGCGTTTACCCACTCCATCTTAGCTCACGTTCCAAAATAGGCTTGAGAAATCTGTTCGCGGGTAAACGCTTTTGGCTCACCTTCGAGCGCCACACGCCCTTCCTGCAAACAGATAAACCGGTCGGCAAAACCGAGCGCACGGGTTACATCCTGCTCCACCAAGATGGCCGACATACCCTCAGCCACAATCCTCGGCAGCAGTGCATAGATGTCTTTGATAATTACCGGAGCAAGACCCAGGCTGAGTTCGTCCAGGAGCAGCAATTTGGGATTGGCCATCAATGCACGGCCAATCGCCACCATCTGTTGCTGGCCACCGGAAAGTGAAGTTGAGGGTTGATGTTGTCGTTCCCTCAAAACTGGAAACAACTCGTAGACTGCGCCAAGGTTCCAGGGTCCACGACGATCAACCTGACCGCCCAACAAGAGGTTTTCTTCTACAGACAGCGATGGAAAAAGGCGCCGGCCCTCTGGCACCAATGCGATGCCACGTGCCGGTATCTTATTTGGGGAAATGCCACTTATGTTGGCTCCATCAAATAGCATGGCTCCGATATGGCGCTCTATCAGCCCGCATATCGTTTTCAACAAAGTTGTTTTACCCGCGCCATTGGAACCGATAAGAGCAAGCGTTTCACCGGCAGCAAGTTCCAACGAAACACCATGCAGCGCTTGGGCATCCCCGTAAAATGCCTCAATGTCAGTTAACGAGAGGATGGTGTCAGACATGTTCATCCACTCCAAGATAGATCGATTTAACCTGCTCATTTTTCATCACGTCTTCGGGTGAGCCATCGGCGATGGTGCGACCAAAATCGACAACAACAAGACGTGTGGCTACTGAAAGTAGTGCGTGCACAACATGCTCGATCCAAATGATGGTGACCCCGGATGAATGAACATCGCGAATTGCAGAAAGCAAGGACTTGCATTCACTGTCCGTGAGACCACCGGCGATTTCATCCAAAAGCAATAGTTTTGGTTCGGTCGCCAAAGCTCGCGCCATCTCAAGGCGTTTGCGTTCCAGCAGCGAAAGAGAACCGGCCAACTGGTTTGATTTGTTTTTTAAGCCGGTGAGTTCCAACACATCCAAGACATGTTGCTCCGGTTCCATCCCGTGCCGACCAAATAGAGCGCCAACCAGAACGTTTTCAAAAACACTCATTCCAACAAATGGATGAGGCACCTGAAATGAGCGCGATATACCGCGCTGACAACGATCTGCTGCATCTGCGTGGGAGATGTTTTCGCCATCGAACAACAGTTGACCGGAGTCGGGTTTTACCATTCCTGTTACCAAATTAAACAGGGTGGTTTTGCCGGCTCCGTTCGGGCCGAGAATACCCACGATTTCGCCCGGTTCCACGTCGAGCGAAAAACCATCAGTAACGACCAGCGCACCGTATTTCTTTTGCATTTCCTTGATCTGAAGAATGGCCATGTCAATTGCTGCGCGGTCTGAAAACCCTGTCCGCGCAGCCTCAATTCATCAGCTGGTCTAGCCCAACAATTTCAAGTCGCCACCCTTTGGAATATCCGGATAAGTGTCGTTGTTGACAATCACCAGATCGGGTTTTCCGTCCTTCACATTCCACTGGCCACCGACAAGCGGTGTGCGTTTAACATTTTTGACCGGATTGGTCGGGTTACCACCTTTCCAATCGACCGGACCCACAATGGTTTTCATGTCAGTTTTGGCGATGGCATCAATGATCGCTGCAGGATCGCCGAGATCGGCAGAGCGTTTAACCACATCCGCAACAACTTCAAACAACGCGTGATTAAAGCCGATTGGTTGCGTCCACGGTTTGCTTGTCGCCGTTTCGTAAGCGCTGGCAATATCCTTGGACGATTGACCTGTCAGGCTGGAAGAGAACGGATGGTTGGGTGACCACCACACTTCCGTGGTCAAACTATCACCGCGATTGCCCAACGAACCGATGACAGACGGAAACAGCAGGGCCTTACCAATCGTGACTACTTTCGGGTTGAAACCCTGTTGCGCAGCTTGAGACCAGAATGTTGCGAAATCCGGTGGAATCATAACCCCTGTGACGATTTCGCACTGGGCTTCTTTGAACGCAGAGATTTGCGCGGAGAAGTCGTTGTTCAACATCTGGAAACGACCGGAATCCGTCAGATCGAATCCGGCTCCAGCCAATGCTGGCGGCAGACCAAGTTTCGCATCACCCCATGCATTGCCGTCGGCATCATTGGGAAACAAACCACCGACTTTCTTTGCAACACCACTGGAGTTCCACATATTGAGGAAATTACCGATCACATCTTCCAACCCCCAGAAGAAGTGGTAGGTCCAGTCAAATCCTTCAGCTGGATTGCCATTGCGACCAAAGAAATAAGGCTGCCATGGCGCGTTGGTTGTAACGCACGGAATTTCATTTAATTCGGCCTGGTCCGCAACCGGATTGGTGGTATCTGGCGTCGCTGAAGCAACCAGCATATTGACCCCATCCTGCTCAATCAGTTCAGACGCCACTTCAGCGGCACGGTTTGAACTGGATTGAGAATCCTTGACAATAATTTCGACTTCGACGACCTTGCCGTTGTTCTGCATGCCGGAAAATGCAGCGCGGACCCCGTCAAGAATAAACTGATCTGCCTCTGCAAAGCCTGCCAATGGACCGGTCGAGGGCGTCACAAAACCAACTTTAAATTTTGCAGACTGTGCCGACGCCCTTGTGACGTGTAGTAGTGCCGGTGTGGCTATCATCGCTGAAGCACCGGCAAGAACGGTGCGGCGGTTAGGTTGGTTTGGTTTTCTCATGTTTTCCTCCCAGAAAAATTTGAGTGTTGATTTAAGTATCGAATTATCTGCAGGTCAATCACCATTGAAACCAGCGATCATCGCTCCTGGTATTGCGTTGCGAATTTCAGGTTTTGCGTTCAATAGTCGACGAAGAAAATCTTTTTTTTCCCTTCTATACCGGTGAGACGGAGCTGGAATTGAGAGTGCATAAATTGACTGTTCAACTGTAAATGCGATGCCGACTGCCGAAATGCCTTCGGTATGCTCATCATCGTCCAGCGCATATCCGAGCTTTCGAACTTCGTTAAGTTGATCCAACATCTGCTTCACGGACTGAGTACCAATGCCATCTTTGAGCTCGTGTTCTAAAATACGGCTGCAGGTCGGGTCACTCAATTGGGCAAGTGCCGCTTTCCCGTTCGCTGTGACGGACATCGGGAAAGACTCTCCAATTGCCGAGACCGCGCGCAGGCGCTGTGTTCCTGCAACCTGATCAATGAAGATCATTTGTTGATCTTTGAACAACGCCAAATCAACCGTTTCGCCGGTCTGTTGGGACAACTCTTCCATCAAAGGGCGCAGGCATAATGCAACATCCCTTTGGGCAGCTTGTGCGAGAGCCAGGATTTCGGGCCCAATCATATAGCCCGTCGAAGCAGGAGCTGAACTAACAAGGTTCTCATCAACCAGCGCATTTACGATGCGCTGCACTGTGGAGCGAGGAAGAGCTACCCGTTGGGCGATTTTGCCAAGGCTAAGACCGCTGGTGTCGTCCTTTAATGCCCGAAGAATATCTGCCGCACGCGTCAGCACTTGAATGCCCTGCCTGCCACTATGCTTGCTGGCGGCTCGGTCCAGTGTCGGCCCAAGAAGTTTGGCTTCTTCCAGTCTCATTCAAACACTCGTATCAGGCTCGGGATTATCCCCAATAGCACAATTCATATTGACCACGATACAGTACAAGTGCATTGTATTGCAATACATTATTAGAATTGCCGCAAAGATGGCCATGGGAGAAGACTGATGACAATCACCGTACGCGGAATCGATTTCCAGGAAAATGATAACAACGATATGGGGCTGCAATTTGTAAATCTGAGCCATAGATTCGGGTACCAGTGCCCCAACTGGCCCTACTTTAAAGACGTCGCCATTGAGCGTAAGCATTACATGGCAAAATCCGGTGTGCTGTCTCAAACAATTACAACAACCATGCATGTGACCACTCACATTGATGCACCGGCGCACGTGGTTCAGGGCACACCATTTATTGACGAAGTTCCATTGCCTCATTTCTTCGGCTCCGGCCTTGTGGTTTCAATCCCAAAAAAGAAGTGGGAACAGATTACCGCCGATGACCTGGAAAAAGCCTGCGGGCATGCCATTCAAAAAAACGACGTTTTGATCATCAATACCGGTTGGCACAAACAATATGAAGACGGTGATTACTTCGCCTATTGCCCCGGTCTCGTTCCATCAGCTGCCGATTGGATGGTGGAAAAAGGCATCAAGGTTGTCGGACACGATACGCAAGCCAATGATCATCCGCTGGCAACCGCCATTGGACCTCAGCGCAATGGTCCAATTCTTCCTCATTTAGAACAGGAATATCTTGAGTGGTCAGGCGGTACACCGTGGGATGTCGATTTCCCCGAATGGGAGCCAGTCCATAACAAGCTGTTTTCAAACGGAATTCTTGGCATTGAAAATGTTGGGGGTGATATTGATAGCGTCACCGGCAAGCGCTGCACCTTCGCGTTTTTCCCGTGGAACTGGGATCGTGGTGATGGCTGCATCATTCGCCTTGTGGCAATGATGGACAAAGGTCAGAACTATCGCATCGAAGCCGGTGAGAATTTCTGATGCTGGTAAAACGATTTGCTGACGCTGAAAAATACGAAGCGCCCAACCACTGGGACGTGACGGGACTCCGACTTCAGGGTTTTGAAGATGGTGGGCCGGAAAATCAGTGGGTTGGTTATTCTCAGTTTCTTCCAGGCGGTGGGGCCGGGCCGGACAGCACGCCGTTCGAGAAAGTCTACGTTGTTCTTGAAGGCGAGATGACCGTGATCATCGACGGTAAAGAGACCGTTCTGGGTGCAATGGACAGTGCCACGATTGCGCCCGACGAAGTTCGCAAAATTGAAAATCGCTCCAATCATGTCTGCAAAATGCTGGTGGTAATTCCTTATCCCGGTGCTCAGCGGCCGCAATAATCTCAAGAGAGGTGAATACTATGTCTATCGACAATCCTCATTCTGTCTTCGATGTTGAAGGAAAGGTTGCCCTGATCACCGGTGCGTCAGGCGCATTTGGCGCAGTTGCGGCAAGATGTTTGTCCGGTGCCGGCTGTAAAGTTGCGCTGGCGGCTGGCAATGCTGATGCGATGGTAGAAGTTGCTAATGCCTGCAAAGGCGAAACCGCTCGGATCAATGCGCGCCCGGACAGCGAAGAAGCCTGTGCCGATCTTGTTTCAAAGACCATTGAAGCATTTGGCCGTTTGGACATTCTGGTTGTCGCGTCGGGAATGAACAAAGTCCAAAAGATCGATGAAATGGACCCTTCAACTTTTGAAAGTGTGATGGATGCCAACGTAACCCAAAGCTGGCTCATGGCCCGTGCCGCGACCAAGCAAATGAAGGCACAGGGAGATGGCGGAAAAATCGTACTCATGTCTTCCGCTCGGGGTTTGCTTGGTCATCCCGCCGGGTACACTGCTTATTGCGCATCAAAAGCTGCCGTGGACGGCATGACCAAGTCGCTGGGTTGTGAATTGGGACCAACCGGTATCACCGTGAATGCCATTGCACCAACGGTCTTTCGATCACCTCTTACGGCCTGGATGTTTGAGGATACAAAAGAAGCAATTGCTGTGCGGAACGGATTTTTAACACGAGTACCCAAAGGCCGACTGGGAGAGCCTGAAGATCTGGCTGGCCCACTGTTGTTCCTGGCGTCAAAGGCTTCCGACTTTTACACTGGTCACATACTTTACGCCGATGGCGGCTATACGGCTGGTTAGCGTATGGTCAGTAAAACCAAAATTGCGGTAATTGGTGCAGGCCTGATGGGCCACGGCATTGCCCTTACGATGGCCCAAGCAGGGCATACAGTTACGGTTCAGGATCCCGACAGTTCATCGCTCAAGAGTTTGGAATCACGTGTTCGGGACAGTCTGAACGTTTTGGGCGTTTTCGGGGATGAATCTGAAAGCATTATCAAAAGAATCAAAACCGAAAACTCGTTGACTGATGCGGTGGCGGATTGTGATGCGCTGTTTGAGGCAGCGCCAGAGAAGCTGGAACTCAAACAATCCATCTTTGCTGAAATCGAGACACATGCACCAAGTGATGCGATACTGGCTTCTAACACCTCCGTCATTCAAATCACCAAGATTATGACGAACCTGAAAACACGTGAGCGGGCCTTGGGAACCCATTGGTGGAATCCGCCTCATTTGATTCCACTTGTGGAAGTTATCAAGACAAAGTGGACAGATGACGCGAAAGCAAAATCCATGTTCGATCTGTTGGCGGGGGCAGGTAAAACACCGGTCATGGTCGAGAAAGATGTGCCAGGTTTTATCGGCAATCGATTACAGCACGCCCTTTGGCGCGAAGCCATCAGTCTGGTGGAAAAGGGCATTTGCGATGCAGAATCCGTTGATACCGTTGTCAAGTCCTGCTTCGGTCGGCGGCTCCCTGTTTTGGGTCCGCTTGAAAATGCCGACCTGGTTGGCACAGACCTGACGCTCGACATCCACGAAAACGTGCTGTTCGACTTAGAAAGCCGTCAAAGTCCTTCGCCTTATCTCGAGCAACTGGTGGCGGAAGGTCGTCTTGGCATGAAATCCGGCGAAGGTTTTCGGAAATGGACATCTGAAGAAGCGGAAGCTCTGCGCAAAAAGGTTGGTTCGCATCTCACAAAACTAGAAACAATTCTTGACTGACAGAATGGGCCCTAATCAAGGCCGGGAGGAAGACGTAAATGGCAAGAAAGCAGCAAAAAACAATCATCACATGTGCGGCAACAGGTGCCATTCATACGCCGACAATGTCCGACGCCTTGCCGTATACGTATGATGACATTGCCACCCAGGCCGTTGAAGCAGCAGAAGCCGGCGCATCGATTTTGCATCTACACGCTCGTGACCCCAAAACCGGGGCACCATCCGTTAATCCAGACGATTTTGCACCGTTCTTGAAGCGTATAAAGCAATCTACCGATGCAGTGGTGAACATTTCAACTGGCGGATCACTCACGCTTTCAATTCAAGATCGTATCAAGCCCGCAGCAACGTTCAGTGCTGAAATGTGTTCGATGAATATGGGCTCAATGAATTTTTCTTTCCACCCTTTAGCTAAGCGATATGACAAGTGGAAATTTGACTGGGAGAGGGACTATGTCGCCAATTCTGACGGCAATATATTTCGAAATACTTTTCGCGATATAGAGGAAGCCGCAAAGACACTGGCGCCACACGAAATCAAATTTGAGCATGAATGCTACGATGTTGGGCACCTCTACAATCTGAAGTTCTGCATGGATATTGGGCTCTTCAAAGCGCCGATATTCATTCAATTTGTAATGGGAATTTTGGGTGGGATCGGTGCGGATATCGACAATCTGGTCTTCATGAAAACGACCGCCGACAAGTTGTTTGGCGATCAATATAGATGGTCCATTCTGGCTGCCGGACTGGCGCAAATTCCAATGGCGACAACGGCCAGCCAAATGGGCGGTCATGTTCGAGTCGGGCTTGAAGACAGTCTGTTTATTTCTCGTGGCAAGTTGGCCGAGAATAATGCACAGCAGGTTGCGAAAATTCGGCGCATCGTTGAAGATCTCGGATGCGAAGTTGCAACACCAGATGAAGCCCGTGATATTCTTGATCTGAAGGGTGGCGACAGGGTCGCGTTTTGACTGACGAGGCAGTTGAGTTGCCGGGAGACCCATAATGAACGTTCTCTGGATTATGGCCGATCAGCTTCGATGGGATTATCTCAGCTGTTACGGTGCCAAGCACATTGATACCCCCAATCTCGACTGGCTGGCCTCCAAGGGTGTCAGGTTCAATCGGGCCTACGGCCAGTCTCCGGTTTGCGGGCCCAGCCGGATGAGCTTTTATACTGGCCGCTATGTTCGAAGCCATGGCGCGACCTGGAATGGTTTTCCGCTGCGGGTTGGCGAACCGACGCTGGGCGACCATCTTCGCGAAATCGACATCGAAAGTTACCTCGTTGGTAAAACTCATATGATTCCTGATCGGGATGGTATGCAGCGCCTGGGTATAGAGCACGACAGCACGATTGGCGCCCTGGTTGCCCAATGTGGATTTCACGAAATCGTTCGTGACGATGGCACCAATCATTCAGATTACCCAGGCCGCCATGCAAAAGACTACGATCAATATTTGCGCGACCTTGGTTTCGGGGGGGACAACCTCTGGGAAGAATGGGCAAACTCTGCTGAAGGTGAGAACGGAGAATTGCTCACGGGCTGGTTGCTGGAAAACTCGCGTCTTACGGCCCGCGTTCCAGCTAAACACTCCGAAACAGCCTGGCTGACCACGCGCGGTATTGAGTTCATTGATTCCCAGATTGCCTCGCGTAATGACAAACCCTGGTTGTGTCACCTCAGCTACATCAAACCGCACTGGCCCTATCTTGCACCAGCGCCTTACAACGATATGTATAACGTCTCCGATTTACCGCCGGTTGTTCGATCAAACGCCGAACGACAGACAGATCATCCGGTCATGAAAGCCTGGGTGGACATGCGCGTCAGCCAGAGTTTTTCACGCGATGAAGTGCGGAACATCGTTGGACCGACCTACATGGGGCTAATCAAGCAGCTTGATGACGAGCTGGGGCGTTTGTTTCAGCACTTGGAAAAGAACGGTCAACTCGACAACACAATGATCGTCTTCTGCTCCGACCATGGAGAAAACCTCGGTGATCATTGGTTAGGCGAAAAGGATCTGTTTTACAATTGCTCGGCCCGGGTGCCGTTGATTGTTTATGATCCAAGAGCGGAAGCGGATGCGACCCGCGGAAGTGTCAACGAACAACTTGTTGAAGGTATTGATCTTGCTCCAACCTTCATGGATTTCTTTGGCGCTCCACAAAAACCTCATATTGTCGAGGGCCGTTCGCTGCAACCCCTGTTACATGGAGACGACCCGCAATGGCGTACTTATGCAGTGTCTGAATATGATTATTCTACACGCGATGCGCGTCGCGCCCTTGGCATCGACCAAAAAGATGCACGCCTGACAATGATATTTGATGGCAGGTGGAAATATGTGCATGCGGAGACGTTTGATCCTCTCCTGTTTGATCTAAAAAACGATCCGGAGGAGCTTGTGAACCTTGCCCCATATCCTGAACATCAAACACAGGTTGAACGGCTCAAAGCTCTGCACTTTGATTGGGCGCGCCAGCACCATACGCGCATCACCCGTTCGGCTGAAATCGTCGAAGCGATGTCTGATGCAAGAGAACCTCCAGGTATTATTATTGGCTACAAAGACCGCGAGGAGCTCGAAATCGACGGTCTGACAATGCCTGTGCACGCGAAAAAATAAGCACAGGAGAATATTGGAGATCAAGGTAGGCAAGAAAGTTCATTGACGAATCTGTTGAACTTGAAGCCACAATAGCCTCCGATCCAGCCCCGATGTTGCCTGAAGTAGACTATGTAGACCACCATCAGAGCGTGGAACAGTTCGTCCAGTGTTTTCAAATTATATCATTTGATGATTTGCCAGGCAAAGAAAGCAGGCTGAGCAAGTGCTCAGCGTTTTGACACACAACGGTATGCACGTCGTTTCTTGAACAATTGAACAAGGGGAAGACCAATTATTGGCTTGCAACTCGAAAGTCGACTAAAAGTCTTTTTCGGGCCATCCCTTCCGGTGGGAAGCTAGCCACATCATCCCGTTAACGACAAGGCCGAAAACGGCAAAGTGGGCTGATTTTGATGAAAAAGGCTTTGTTTTAGTCGGCTTTGGAGTTTGATCGAGCGTCTCCCGATCCGGTTTCACACCGGTTGCGGGATCAACTTGGCTAGTTTTCTGAGGTTTTGTGCTGTTGCTGCGAGAAGGAATTCATCTTTGGCTCCGTTTGGTCCCCGCAGGCGCAGTCGGTCGAGTTTCATGATGCGTTTGAGGTGGGCAAACAGCATTTCGACCTTTTTTCGCCGTCGTTGTGAATCGACATAAGCGTCGGTCAGCGAGAGCTCGCGGGCCAAATCACGAGCACCTTCATAAATGTGGCGGCCGACATTGCGGACGGGTTGGTTGGGGCAGCAATATTTCTTCAGCAGGCATTCCTGGCAATCATATTTGCTGGCGCGGTAACGGATCGTATTGTCCGCCGCTACAGGAGATTTTCGATTCCGGTAAGCCCGTTGGGTTGGACGCAGCGGTAATCCGATCGGACAAATATAAGCGTCCTTTTCGTGGTCGTAGACAAACTCGCTTTTCTCAAAAGTGCCGTCCTTGCGTCGCGACTTATCGATGATTGGAATATGCGGCAGGATACCTTCTTTGTTGACCAACCAGTTGAGGTTTTCTGCGGAACCATAAGCTGTGTCGGCGACCAGTATCTCGGGGTAGAGGTCAAACGTTTCCCGCGTTCGTACGATCATGGTGCGTGTAGAACCAACCTCGGCCTGTCTAATTGAACGGCTGGCTTCCACATCCACGATAATCGCGTGATCTGTGTCGATCAGGTAATTGTCTGAGTAAGCGAAGAAAGCTGGGCCCTTGAGCGCACCGGTCCATTGGGAAGCAGGGTCAGAACGTGAAGTGAACTTAGGTTCGACCTCACTGGCGGCACCGAATGCTGCGTCATCCAGCACCTCTAGATATTCCTTCACAGCCCGAGGCACAGTTGCTGGATCGAGTGATGATGCGTCCCATTCCTCCTTTGGTGTCGATTTCTGCTTGTTGGCATCTGCCCGAATAATGCTGGCATCAGTCGCAAACACCTCTCCACCAACTAAACCTTCAGCAATGCAACGAGTAACAACGCTCTCAAACAATTGCCAGAACAGATCGCTCTCTCGAAACCGGCCATGGCGGTTCTTGGAAAAGGTCGATTGATCAGGCACGGGGTCGCCTAGATCAAGACGGCAGAACCATCTGTAGGCAAGATTCACATGGACCTCATCGCACAACCGTCGCTCAGATCGGATGCCCATGATGTATCCGACCAGCAACATGCGGATCATCAGTTCAGGATCAACCGAAGGGCGGCCAATGTCGCTGTAAAATGGGCGCAGGTGCGACCGCATATCGCCAAGATCAACAAACCGGTCAATTGACCGCAATAGATGATCATCAGGCACGTGGTCTTCGAGATTGAACTCGTAAAACAAAGCCGATTGAAATTCCTGGCGTGGTCCCAGCATCGCATCAATCTCCCAAATCAATGGGTAAACTGAATCAGCCAATGGTGATTACTTTAAGGCCGACTTTTTCATCAAAATTGGCTCGAGCACTAAATCGCTTCGCGATAGTTGGGGCGCGTTGTTTGGTTTTGTATTGACTATGTCAGATTTGCTGTTGGGGAGTTGATCGCGGTTCCTTTGTCTCGAGGTGCTTTTGCCTCGATTGACGGAGGATTTTTCCCATGACCATTCAGACATTGCCCCGGACGCCGACTTCCACAACGCCGCTTCGTGCCCGCATGATTTCGGATATGAAAGGGCGCAATCTGGGTAAGGCATCGCAGACCAGTCACCTGCGCGCCTGCAAGCGTTTTGCAGCCTGGCTCAATCGTTCTCCCGACACGGCAACACCCGATGATGTGAAGCACTTTCAGGAATATCTGATCGAGAGTGGCGCGAGCATTTGCACGCGCAACCAGACCATGACCGGCGTAAAGTTTCTGTTCCGGGTGACGCTGCGGCGACACGATTTGGTGGCGGAGATATTCAGCCTCAAGGAGCCAGTAAAGGTGCCGCTGGTTCTCAGTAAGGAGGAAGTGAAGCGTATTCTGGCCATGGCACCGAGCCTGAAGGCGAAGGTGATGTTATCACTGGCTTACGGTTGCGGGCTACGTGCAGGCGAAGTTGTTCGACTTAAAGTCGGCGATATAGACAGCGCCCAAAACATCATCCGCATTGTGCAGGCTAAGGGGCGCAAGGATCGCAACGTTATGTTGCCTTCCGATATTCTGGGCCTGCTGCGCGACTGGTGGAAAGAACGCCCAACCGGTCAGGATAAGAGTATCGCACGTGAAGACCGTTTGATATTTCCAGGATATAACGGAAAGCACCTTTCTTCCCGCCAGATCTCGCGATTGTTCAAGCAAGCAGCGCGGGCCGCCGGGATCACCAAGCCCGTTACATTGCACACGTTGCGGCATTCGTTTGCAACGCATTTGCTGGAGAGTGGTGTGGACATCCGGGTCATTCAGGCACTGCTGGGTCATACCAAGCTCACAACAACGGCGCGTTATGCAAGCGTTGCCACTGGAATGATTGCAGCTGTGGAAAGCCCATTGGATAATCTGAATGGGGTCAAACGCAAAAGGACCAAACGCAAGTCCTCATAATCTGCCTTGCCCCGTCCATCTTTTGGTCGCGGTCCTCGCATTCATCATCGCCGGGGCTCGTCCAACGCCTCTTGTCTGGAGGTTGCGGATATCTTCCGCGACCATGGTGCTGCGTGGCGCGCGGCTAATGCCGGGCGCATCAGCCTGAACCAATTGAAAGTGATGTCAGCGATTGAACGCTGCCGCACGGCCGCGCTCGGCGGTCATGTTACGCGTTGCGAAGACTGCGCCCACGAGCACATCGCCTACAACTCATGCCGGAACAGACACTGTCCAAAATGCCAGGCGAGTGCTGCAAAGGCATGGCTGGTCGCACGAGAGGCCGAACTGTTGCCTGTGAGGTATTTCCATCTCGTCTTCACGTTGCCAAAGCCAATCGCTGACATCGCGCGCCAAAACAAACCGGAGATCTACAATCTGCTGATGCGGATCAGTGCAGACACGGTGATCAAAATCGCCTCCGATCCAAAACATCTCGGTGCGCAAGTTGGCATCACCTCGGTACTGCACACATGGGGATCGGCGATGACGCACCACCCGCACGTCCACATGATCGTACCGGGCGGCGGACTATCACCGGATCGGAGCGCATGGATAGCGAGCCGGAAGAACTTCTTCCTGTCCGTGCGTGTTCTGTCTCGCTTGTACCGGCGTCTCATTTTGGAAGAACTGGTCAGGTTGCACAACGCCGGGAAGATGCGTTTCTTTGGCGATCACGCCCACCTTGTCAATAAGCCCGCCTTTGATGCTTTCCTCAAACCTTTGCGCAAAATCGAATGGGTCGTTTATGCCAAGGAGCCATTTGCCGGACCTAAAGCGGTGCTGGCATATCTGTCGCGCTATACCCACCGGGTTGCGATCTCAAATAGTCGCCTGATCCGTTTCGACGCAAATCATGTCACTTTCCGCGTCAAGGATTACCGCGTCGATGGTCCCCCGAACGCAAGGTGCAGACACAAAACCATGACCCTCAAGACCGATGAGTTCATTCGGCGGTTCCTGATCCATGTCCTGCCAAAAGGCCAGCATCGCATCCGCCATTACGGCTTCTTGGGAAACGGCAATCGAGCCAACAATATCACCCTGATCAGGAACCTGCTCAAAGCCAAAGCGCCAGACACGGATCATGATAATGGCGATCCCGTCGAAGGTGCCGATGAACAACCCCGTGTTCTTGCATTGCCCTGCCCATGCTGCGGCGGACGATTGATCATCGGCAAGGCTTTCGCGCCTAAACAGCAACCAAGAGCACCACCAAAATCAAAGAAGACCGCCGCATGACAATCCAAATCATGGCCCAGAACACGGCGCGCACATATCAGCAGACCTGCCTAACCGTCCGCCGAATGGCAGACGACACTGCCGATATGTGCAAAACAAACGGCAGAACCAAAACGCTATGCCCCGATCTGCCTAAACGGAAGAAACCGAGGCGAAATCGTGCCCAAATGGCCTCCAAAACCGGCATCAGTTCGGTGGTAACTCTACCCTGTCAGACAATCCAAACCCCACAATGCCGCCCAAATCCCCATAGAACCCGCTGAACCATCTCAGCTAAACCTCATGCGATTCCGTGCTTGAGCGCTTCTCCGACGCCAGACAATCACTACCCGCGACTCAAAATTCGAGCGTGGCGTCCGAGAAACCTGCATCCAAGCGGAAGTTTGACCAACATTCCTTGGCCACACTCATTTCAACTCATTCCTGTAATGCATTGTGTCGCTGCGGCATTGGGATATGCGCCATTCTACTATTTTTCCGTCGAGCGCGAAGGCGCGGCGGTCTATTTCGAGCAGGGGGGAGGCTGGCGGCATTTCCAGCAGGTCGCATACTTCTCGTGATCCGGTGACGGCCCGCAGTTCTTCTGCGACTTTTGCGACAATGATTCCGTAATTTGCCCCGTAAAATTGATATACATTGTTGGGCAGTTGCGTTTTTTCGGAAAAATCCGGAAAGCGTTTTTCCGGAACGATCAATTGTTCCCATAATATAGGGCCGGTCACATCGCTGCGCAGGCGTTCAAAGCGCCAAACATAGTCGCGCCCAGATATGCCAAATAAGGCTTGTTCCTGCGGCGAGGCTGAGGATTTGATCTGCGAGAGGTAGCGCGAATCCGGAAAGCCGGTTTCCTTGTTGCCGCTGTTGCGGGTAAGACGGTAAAAGCGGAAGAGGATAGATTGATCTTCAGCTTCGGCCACAAATGTGCCGCGGCCTTGGCGGCGCACGACCAGTCCTTCCGCTGTCAAAGTGTCGAGTGCTTTGCGAACTGTTCCCTGGTGAACGCCGAGTTCCTCGGCAATCGCGAATTCTGACGGGAGTGATTCCCCGGGCTTCCATTCACCGGAAATCATTCGATCAACGAGCGAGTTACGAACCCGCGCGTAAAGGGGAAGTGCTTCAAGCTTGGCTGATGCTTTTTCAACAAGTGCCATGAAGTTCTCCGGTTGGCGATAAAGTTGCGGGCAAATTTCCCGTTCTACGTTGACAGGGCTTATGCCCTTATCTTATGTCTTATACAAGACTTACCGCTAATTGGATGGAGAAAATCCACATGAGCAATATTCCCCAACTGCTGGTCCACGACCACGAAGACAACGTCGGCGTTGTTGTTGTTGAAGATTTGAAGGCCGGAACTGAAATGCTGTGCGTCGTGACCCACGATAATTCCTCATTTAAACTGGTCGCGAACGATGACGTGCCAATCGGCCACAAGATCGCGCTTAAAGATATTGCCGAAGGTGATACCGCGATCAAATACGGTGAAGACATCGGCAAATTTGTGGGTGCCGTCAAAAAAGGCCACCACGTCCACACAATGAACCTGAAAACGAAACGCTGGTAATCCTTCGAGGCGCGGCAGCGCCGCTCCTCAGGATTAGGCCACATTATTTGGCCGTTATTAAAGGAACAAAATATGTCTGATAAAATTATGGGCTACCGCCGCGACAATGGTCGGGTAGGCGTTCGCAACCACGTTATTATTCTTCCCGTTGATGATATTTCCAACGCGGCGTGTGAATCCGTTGCTAACAATATCAAAGGCACAATGGCGCTGCCCCATGCCTATGGGCGCCTGCAGTTCGGTGAGGACCTCGACGTGCATTTCCGTACGATGATCGGTACCGGTGCTAACCCGAATGTTGCCGCTGTTGTGGTGATCGGTATTGAGCCGGACTGGACCGATAGAATTGTTAAAGGCATAGCTGAGACCGGCAAGCCTGTGTTCGGTATTTCCATTGAGCAAAAAGGTGATCTGGAAACGGTTCGTCAGGCGTCCTGGAAAGCAAAAGAATTCGTTCATTATGCATCCGAGTTGCAGCGCGAGGAATGCGACCTGTCCGAGCTTTGGATTTCGACCAAATGCGGTGAATCCGATACGACTACCGGCCTCGGTTCATGCCCAACAGTCGGTAATATGTACGACAAGCTGATCCCGACAGGCGTGACCGGATTCTTCGGCGAAACATCGGAAATCACCGGTGCAGAACACATCTGTAAAGAACGCGCCGCTGATGCCGAAACAGGCGAACGCTGGTATAAAATGTGGGAAGCGTATCAAAACGATG
Organism: uncultured Rhizobiaceae bacterium; assembly: GCA_951813045.1. GTDB lineage: Bacteria > Pseudomonadota > Alphaproteobacteria > Rhizobiales > Rhizobiaceae > Pseudahrensia. The sequence goes on along the minus strand of CATOTF010000002.1, from coordinate 1,920,623 downwards.
TGATTTTTGCCCACCAAACAGACGACCTCTCAGACTCGCAACCAACTAAAGGCAATATCCTCGGTGGTTTGACAACGATTGAGGAGAAAGCGCTGGGCAACCTCGAAAAGATTGGTCGTGAATGTAAGTACATCGACATTCTCGAACCAGCCGAAGCGCCTTCAAAAGGCGATGGCTTGTATTTCATGGATTCATCTTCGGCTGCTGCGGAATGTGTAACCCTGATGGCTGCCGGTGGCGCCGTTGTTCACACTTTCCCGACAGGGCAGGGCAATGTTGTCGGTAATCCGATTGTACCCGTGATCAAAATCACAGCCAACCCGCGCACCGTGCGCACTATGGGCGAACACGTTGATGTTGATGTGACAGGTATATTGACCCGTGAGAAAACAATCGATGAAGCGGGTGATGATCTAATTGAAATGATCAAACGCACCGCCAATGGTCGCAGTACTGCTGCTGAGGCTTTGGGTCACCGGGAATTCTCCATGACCAAGCTTTATCGCTCCGCTTAAAGTTCAGTACCTATCGTGAATTAAGAAGCCCGGCGCATGCGTCGGGTTTTTTGGATTTATGAGGAAGTATAAACACAGTTATTATGTAAAATTTTAATAAAGTTAAATATATTAATTATTAATTTGATAGAGAAAAATATGTAAAGTACCGTTTCTGGATTGAATGTATTATCAGCCGGGGAAATGGATAATGGCGACAATCGATACTGTTGGAGGCCGCTTTGATGCTGACCTCTTAAATCAACAATGGAGCAGAGTGTTAGATATACTCGCGTTATCCCGTGCGGATGCTTCGCAAATAATCACGACAACTCCAACTGAGTTCAATTACCAATTTGCAGATTTTTTCGGAAATTTATTTGTTGTTGGCGCACGAGGAGCCGGGTTCACCTACGACACTTTAAGAGAAGTTCAAACGGGCACCATAACGGATTTGGTGTTTACCCAAATCACGCAGAATAACCCAACAAACAATTACAGTACGGATCTGAACGACATTAGTTTGTCAGTTGCCGATTTTAGAGCCGGTACATTTGGCGAAACGGTAATATCTGGAAACGATACTACGTTTATTCAATATGGTGCCGGAAATTTTGGAGTGGCTGTCAGCGATGTTGATACCGGCGGAGGCAACGACACAGTTCAATTCGTCGATGGAAATCCACTATTACCGAAATCACCGGCCGTAATTGATACCGGCGCAGGCAATGACATAGTAGCGCTCCCTTCTTCAGGGCCTTCTATCAATACCACGCTGGGTGCAGGCGCGGACATCGTTAATCTTGCCGGTGTTGGAACGTCGTTGTTCGGTGTTCCAAGGCATGTCATTACCGATTTTGACTCCGCTGCGGATCAGATTAATCTCGGCCCAAGTCTTTTACTCGGTCGTGAATGGGGTCTGGCAGCTACTGGTCCAACATCAGTTCTGGTTCAGAGTTTTGACGCCAACGGTGGAAATGTTGTTACTCATGCGGTTCTCAACGGAGTTGGACCAGGCGATATCGTTCTACAAAACGATACAATTGTCGGTGCACCGCCGCCCCCACCAACTGCTCCTGAGGTTGGCACAGATGGACCAGATGTTCTGATCGGAGATGCTGCGCCAAATACGCTTGTCGGTTTGGGTGGCAATGACGTGCTGCTTGGTAGACAAGCCAACGATGTCCTCATCGGAGGTGATGGTGATGACGCCATTGATGGCGAAGGTGGCGATGATCAGCTGTTTGGTGAAGCTGGAAATGATACCCTGTTTGGTAACATTGGCAACGATGTATTGTTTGGTGGCGGCGGCAACGACATCCTGTTCGGCAATGAAGGGGATGATGGCATATTTGCAGGCCTCGGCAGTGATATTGTCGATGCCGGTGCAGGTAACGATTACATTGAAGGGACAGCAGGTTTTAACGAACTTACCGGCGGTACTGGAAATGATCAGATTCTGGGCGGCTCTGATACCGACATTGTTAATGCGGGAGACGGTGATGACGTCGTCGCCGGTGGTCTTGGCAATGATGTATTGCGTGGCGATGCGGGCAATGACACAATCAATGGTGGTGCAGGAGATGACTCAATCGATGGCGCGCTAGGCAATGATCGTCTGTCTGGCGATGAAGGCAATGACACATTGTTTGGTGGCGCAGGTGCCGACATTCTGGACGGGGGAGCCGGAAATGACACCATTTTTGGTGGTGTCGACAGCGACTTTATCCGTGCAGGTGCCGGCACAGACATCATTGCAGGTGAAGCTGGCGGGGACGCGGCGGCGTTTGGAACTAATGACGGTTTCAATTTCTGGCTGGATTTTGAAGATGGCACTGATTCATTGATATTCAATGGGGATCTAACAACGAGCGAACCGCAGATTTTCTCCACACTGGATGGTACCGGCACGTATATCGCATTCGGGCAGACGGAAATCATTCTGGAAGGAATTGAATCCGGTCTCATCGACAATAACGATTTTGTAGTTTCATTGCCGTCAGTTACGAATGTTTCAGTTGCCGAGATTGACACCACGCTTGAGGCAGACGTCGCGTAAGCGTAACAACACCAGTTTTCGAGTTGGGCCGTGCTGGCAAACATCAGCGCGGCCCTTTTTATGGGTGGAACAGTAGATTCTACTGGCAATTTAATCAGTGGTGCCGCAAAAAAATATTATCAAATCACTCGCGACACAGTTAGATGCCAGAAATAGTAATCACCGAATTCATGGATGAAAACGCCGTTGATCGTCTAAAGCAGGCTTTTGACTGCACCTATGATCCCACCCTTGTTGACCGTCCCGAAGAACTTGCTGATGTCGTTGCAGATGCCCGTGCGTTGATCGTTCGTAACCGAACGCAGGTACGAGGCGCGCTCCTTAACGCCGGGGCAAAACTTGAATGCGTTGGTCGTTTGGGTGTCGGGCTGGATAATATCGATGTGGCTGCCTGTAAGGCCCGCGATATCGAAGTTTATCCGGTAACCGGTGCCAATGATCTCTCCGTTGCGGAATATGTGATCACCTGCACCACGTCACTTTTGAGGGGTGCTTATCTTGGCACCGAATCTGTGATTGCCGGAGATTGGCCGCGCCAGTCCATGATGGGACGGGAATTGGCTGGTAAAACGCTAGGTTTGATCGGATTTGGCGCAATTGCCCGCGAAGTTGCGGGCAGGGCGCTAGGCCTCGGTATGGATGTGATCGCCTATGATCCGCATCTCGACGCGACTGACCCGGCCTGGCAACAGGCGCGCAATGTGTCTTTGGATGAAATCGCAGAATTGTCTGATGTGATTAGTTTGCATGTTCCGCTCAACGAATCAACGCGCCATCTGGTCGATACCGGGTTTCTTACCGCGATGAAGGACGATGCTATCGTCATCAATGCCGCGCGGGGTGGGGTGGTTGATGATACGGCGCTGGCCCGAGCCCTGTTGGAAAATATAATCGGCGGTGCAGCGCTCGATGTCTTTGAAGTGGAGCCCTTGACTGCTGGGGCAGGTGCGAAGTTTGCCGGGGCAAAAAACTTTATCGCGACGCCGCATATCGCCGGTGTTACAGTGGAATCAAATGTTCGGGTGAGTCACTTAATTGCTGATAAAGTCCTTGCGAAACTTGGCGCAAGCGCCTGAAATTGAGTCTTAATATGCCCAACCTACTACCTGACGAACTTCACACAATTATTCGCGAATGCTTCACTCGCTGTAATACATCACCGGCAAATGCGAACTCCGTAGCAAGCGCATTGGTGAGTGCGGAACTGGCCGGACAGACGGGACACGGGTTGCGTCGTGTTGCCAGTTACAGTGCCCAGGCTCAATCCGGCAAAGCAGACGGGCAGGCGGTTCCTACCGCGAACGTAGTTGCCGCGGCTACGCTGAAAATCGATGCTGCTCATGGCTTTGCTTATCCGGCATTGGATCTTGTCCACCAACAATTGCCCGAAATGGCGCGCGATTGTGGAATTGCGATTGCGGGGATCACACGGTCTCACCACTGCGGTGTTGCAGGCGTTGTCGTGGAGAAATTTGCCGACGCTGGCCTTGTCGCCATGTTATTTGCCAATACGCCGGGAGCGATGGCTCCCTGGGGCGGGAACAAAGCGTTGTTCGGCACCAACCCGATAGCTTTTGCCGCGCCGCAATCTCGCGGTGGACCGATTGTTGTCGATGTATCCCTTTCAAAGGTGGCGCGTGGCAAGATCATGGCCGCCAAACAAAAAGGTGACGCAATTCCTGAAGGTTGGGCGCTGGGTCCGGATGGTGAGGCGACCACGGATGCAAATGTAGCGCTACAAGGCACAATGGTCCCGCTGGGGGATGCCAAGGGAACAGCGCTTGCCTTGATGGTTGAACTGTTGGCTGCAAGTTTGGTTGGCGCGAATACGGCAGATAAAGCGAGTTCGTTTTTTGATGCCGAAGGTGCGTCTCCCGGTGTCGGTCAAACCATTATAGCTATCGATCCCACTAAACTTGGTGGTGCTGGAGTGCTCGATCATTTTGCTGACATGGCGGAGGCGATTGGAGCTCAATCCGGTGCACGGGTGCCGGGTCACCGGCGGCAGGAATTACGCCAGCAGATGCAGCGGGACGGTATTCCCGTTGATGATGCTCTGTTGGCAGAAATTGAATCGATTGGAAAATGAGTGGCCGGTTCGTCATTGTTGGCGGGGGGCAGGGGGCATCATCGGCAGCAGCCAAACTGCGCGAGCTAAACGGCGACATCGAAATTGAGGTGATTTGTGACGAGCCGGTGCTGCCTTATCAACGGCCACCCCTGTCGAAGAAGTTTCTTTCTGGCGAAATGCCATTGGAACGGTTGATCCTGCGTCCGCAAAGCTGGTTTGACGAACAGAATGTCAAAATCCGTTGCAATACCAGAGTTCGGGCAATTGATCGTAGGGCCAAAACCCTCAGGTTGTCTGACGAAAGTTCAACAAACTACGATAGATTATTGCTTGCAACCGGCTCCACGCCCCGAAGCCTGCCATCGTCAGTCGGAGGGGATTTGAAGGGCGTGCATAAATTACGCTCAACCATGGATGCGGATGCCATACGCCCGGCGTTGAATTCAGGGAACAGGATGGTGGTTGTCGGCGGCGGGTATATCGGGCTTGAGGTTGCCGCTGTGGCATCGCAACTGGGCTTGAACGTAACGATAATTGAAGTGGCTGACCGTATTCTCCAAAGGGTCGCAGCGCCGGAGACATCCAGTTTCTATCGTGATCTCCATCAAAGCTATGGTGTCGAGATCATTGAAGGAGTTGGGCTTACCCGACTCGCAGAAAAGGATGGCAGGGTCACCTCAGCGGAATTGTCGGACGGTAGAATCATTGATGCGGACCTCGTGTTAGTGGGTATTGGTGTTATGCCGAATATAGAACTGGCAGAGGGCTGCGGGTTGACTGTTGAAAATGGAATATCAGTCGATGCTAATTGCCGAACATCAGACCCGCACATATTTGCCGTGGGCGATTGCGCGAGTTTTCCTCACAAAGGGAACCGGATTCGGTTGGAATCGGTACCCCATGCGATCCACCATGCAGAAGTAGCCGCCGCAAATATGTTAGGCGATGATCAGGCCTATGTGGCAACGCCATGGTTCTGGTCGGACCAATATGATGTGAAACTCCAGATCGCAGGGCTGAATATCGGATATGATCAAACCATTGTCCGTCCCGGAAAGCGGGATGGGGCACAGTCGGTTTGGTATTATCACGGCGATACCTTGCTGGCGGTGGATGCGATGAATGATGCACCGTCGTTTATGATGGCGCGGCGCATCATCGAGGTGGGTAAAACTATCCCTTCTGAGATTGCTGCCGACCCTGAAACCAACCTCAAGGACTGGGCATAACCCGTGTGCGACTTCGGCAATATGATTGCTGGAGTACTTCAAGAGGCTCGTCATGGGACTTGAAATAAAACGGATGAGTGACCGGGTAATGAATCTCGGCCATTTTCTTACCCAAACAGTACAGCGATTGGGCGAGCGGCCCGCGCTCATTCGCGGCGAAGCAACGCTTTCCTTTCGGGAACTGAACGCGCGTGTGAATAACGCCTGTCAGTCCCTTCGCAAATTGGGCATCAAGAAAGGCGACCGCATTCTGGTACAATCGCGCAATTCTTTTGCGATGTTTGAGACCATGTTTGCGGCATTTAAGCTTGGCGCGGTCTGGGTGCCAGTGAATTTTCGCTTAAGTGAAGATGAAGTCGCTTTTATCGCACAAAACTCCGGCGCAATCGCTCTGGCTTATGACCCGGTGTTTAAACCCCACCGTGACGCTGCATGTGCGGCCGGCGGGATAAGCCATATTATCGGCCTTGGCGAAAAGGAGGCCGGAGAATTAAGCTGGGAAGAACTTGCCCAGGGCGAAGGCAAGTTTACCGAATGTTCGGTGGATGCAAACGACCCGTGCTGGTTTTTCTTCACGTCGGGTACAACAGGTCGCCCAAAAGCTGCGGTTTTAACCCATGGTCAAATGGGGTTTGTCATCACCAATTATCTGGCTGATTTGTTTCCGGGGCTTGGCGATAATCAAACTGTTCAGGGGCATGGGGATGCTTCACTGGTGGTGGCGCCGCTTTCCCACGGGGCGGGTATTCACCAGATTGCGCAGGTTGCCCGTGGTGTTGTGAGTGTTTTTCCCGAGGGTGAAAGATTTGATGCGGATAATGTCTTTAGACTTATTGAAAAACACTGCATCACCAACGCGTTTACGGTTCCAACGATCCTGAAAGTTATGGTCGAGAGCGGTGCGGTTGATCTATATGATCATAGCAGTCTTCGACACCTCATCTATGCGGGGTCGCCGACATACCGTGTGGATCAGCAAAAAGCGCTGGAAAAACTGGGACCCTGCATCGTGCAATATTATGGTTTGGGGGAAGTGACCGGAAATATTACCGTGTTGCCATCTAATCTTCACCACATGGATGACGTCGTTCAGGGTCGCATTGGGTCCTGCGGATATGCGAGAACCGGCATGCAGGTTCAGGTGCAGGATGATGCTGGTACTGAATTGGATCGGGGTGAGACCGGTGAACTCTGCGTCATCGGCCCGGCCGTATTCACCGGATATTATGAAAATCCGGAAGCCAATGACAAAGCCTTTCGAAATGGTTGGTTTCGCACCGGTGATCGCGGCCATATGGATGGAGAGGGGTTCGTCCATATCACCGGTCGCGAAAGCGACATGTATATATCCGGCGGATCAAATATTTATCCGCGCGAGATTGAAGAGAAATTATTGCAACACTCCTATGTTACGGAATGTGCGGTGGTTGGCATTCCTGATCCCAAATGGGGCGAGATTGGCGCAGTTGCGCTGGTGGTGTCCGGGGAATTCGATGAAACCGAATTTTCAGCGTGGATGGCAAATAAGATCGCCAACTATAAACTTCCACGCCGGGTTGAAGTTTTCGATGAGTTGCCAAAAAGTGGCTATGGAAAAGTCACGAAAATCCTTGTGCGCGAAGCAATATTGGCGCGTGATAGTGATTGATTAAGGCAGGAACTAAAGACAATGAAAACAGGTTTCTATTTTGATGAACATTGCCTTTGGCACACCGCAGCCGCCCATGCGCTGATTGAGCCCGTTGGCGGATGGGTCGAACCTTTAGCGGCGGGCGGCCACGCGGAATCCCCGGAGACCAAGCGTCGCTTTAAATCTCTCCTGGATGTTTCAGGATTAACTGCGCAACTGGATGTACGTTCCGCCGACCATGCTGAAATGGACGACTTATTGCGGGTGCACGGAAAAGACTATCTCAACGAGTTCAAGAAACTGTCCGATGCGGGTGGTGGTGAGCTTGGTACGCGGGCGCCCTTTGGGCCAGGGAGTTATGAAATTGCGCTGCGGTCAGCGGGCCTTGCCATGCGTGCCGTCGACGATGTGCTGAGCGGCGATGTTAAAAACGCCTACGCGCTTTCCCGCCCGCCGGGGCACCACTGCCTGCCAGACGAAGCCATGGGCTTTTGCCTGCTCAACAATATCAGTATCGCCATTGAAGCGGCGAAACGCAAACACGGTGTTGATCGTGTTGCGGTTGTTGATTGGGACGTGCACCACGGTAACGGGACACAGGTTGTCTATTATGAGCGCAACGATGTGCTCACCGTCTCGATTCATACCGAAAGCGGCTTTCCTCCCGGCTTGTCGGTTCCCGAATTGCGCGGTGAAGGGGCGGGTGACGGTTATAACCTCAATGTTACGCTGCTGCCCGGTGTTGGTCATGACAGCTATATCAGTGCGTTTAACAAGCTCGTGTTACCATCGCTGATGGCATTCCAACCGGAACTCATTATTGTTGCCTGCGGTTTTGACGCCAACGGGTTTGACCCGCTTTCACGAACTTTGGCCCATTCGGACACATTTCGGGATATGACATCGATGATCATGAAAGCTGCCGATGATTTGTGCGGCGGTAAGCTGGTTCTTGTTCACGAAGGTGGATATGCGGAGGCGGTTGTCCCGTTTTGTGGCGTGGCCGTTATGGAAGAACTTTCGGGCATTAGAACTGAGGTCGTGGATCCGTTCGCGGCTCTTCTTAAAGGTCGGCAGCCACCCAAAGTATTGATAAAGCTTCAGGAAACTCTATTGGATGAACAGGTGCGGGCGTCGACGCTCTAACTTCTAATTGACGGGAATTCAACGATGAAGAAATTGCTCCTGATCATTATCGATGGCGTCCCGTTACGCAACTGGACCACACTTTTTGGTAATCTGGAAGGCTGGGTGGCGTCAAAGGAAGCTCAGCGTTTTACCATGCGGGCTTGCATGCCTTCGATGTCAGGACCTAGTTACGCATCCATCCATACCGGCGTAACTCCGCAGGTACATGGCATATTGAGCAATGAAAATCGTTTTCGGATCGACATGCCCGATATCTTTTCGGAAGTTTCAAAGGCCGGCGGTAAAACGGGTGCGGTGACACATTCCTACTGGTCAGAGTTTTTCAACCTATACCCGTTCGACCCCATCCGTGATCTGGAATATGATGAGACCAAAGGTCCCATTCATCATGGCCGGTTCCATACGATGGAGGGATACGGCCATGATAATCAAATGACCCCGGCGGATAGCGATCTGTTTGCAACCCTCACCATGCTTACAAAACGGCATGGTATCGACTACGGCATTTATCACTCTTGCACACTGGATTCCTTGGGGCACCGATTTGGCCATGATAATGTGCATATGGACCACGCTTGCGCCGTGGTTGACGGACAATTGGCGCGTTATCTGCCAATGTGGTGGAAAGATGGATACGACGTAATCGTAACGGCTGATCACGGACAAACCGACCGTGGTCATCACGGGGGGGCGACACCGGATATGCGGGATTTCGCCCTTTATTATTTCGGGGAAGCCAAGGCTGTCCCATCAAATGGTGAAATATTGAACCAGACCCAATTGGCACCAACAATTCTCAAATTGATGGGTATCAGCGCTCCCACTACCATGAAAGCCAAGCCGTTTTTGAAACGGTGAGCGGATTGACGCATCTTGAGCTCGCGGTAACACAATTCAAACCAATCAACGTTATAGTCAATTTTAACTGAATTTATTCACTAAAATTGGTTGGATATTATGAATAAGCCCGCACGAAACAGTTCCGAGGTCTTTAACGAAGACCGTTCCCGTCAAGTCTCATGGTTGAGTAATAAGGTTTTCGGGCGCGACCCGAAGCGGGTTGCTTTTCCCGGCGGAACCAGTCGCAGCGCGTTTGTTGCAGATATGGATGAAGAAGCGCCTTTCGTGTTTGCAAAACGCGAAAACCGCGAAGATGCGCAGCTGGAAGGCATAATTCTGCGCACGCTGGGGTCGACAGGTTATGTTCCCAAGCTAAAAGCGGTAGTCGACAATTGGGTGGTTCAGGAATGTATTCCAGGCACCCGCCTTCCGGTACTACTCGATGAAACCGAAGATATGGATGCACGGGAAAAACTCGTTGCAGCTTCATTGGAAAGTCTGGTCAACATTCACACCGCAGCGCATAAAACAAATCTGCACCACCGCGCATGCCGAAGGTGGGGACCGAAGACAAATGGCTTTGGAACAGGACAGGTGCTGCAAAGCGGATATCCAAATACATTTCCATTGAGCCTCCCAAACTGGATCGTGAAAAACTGGTGCACCTGATGGATGTTAAGCGTGATGAGTTCGTCAAATGGGATGCTCGCCCCGGCAACGCTATGGTCAATGATGGTCACGTTATCTGGTTCGATTGGGAAGATTGCGGACGCAGCAAAGCGCTGGATGATCTGGCATTTGTCCTTTGCGATGAATGGACACCATTAGATGGTGAGGCAGAGGCCAGGCTTGTTGATACTTACTTTCCGTTCTTTAACCGCAGCCTGTCCCAGCAACAGGGCGAGCATTATTTACGTCTGTTTGGTGTCACCCACATTGTTCTTCGGATTAAAATGGCTGTGAAACTGCAAGTGCGGGATGATAAGTGGTGGGACCGAGATTATTGTCTTCAAGGGGACAAAATAGGCGTTACTGCCAGTGAAGTTGGTCACCAGATTAGCCGCGGTAGACGTTGGGCTGACGGAATTGAGGAATTCAAGCCCTTGCTTCCCTGGTTTGACGAACTGGCTGCGCATTATGAAATTGATGTGTAAATACTGCTGTTACCTGCGGAAAACTTAATCTGATACATAAGGATTGATTCAAATTTTATGTATTCATAATAATAATTATTGTTAATACAGCGTAGTTTACACAAGTTTGAATTTTTTTGTCATTTTCCTCCGATCACACGAGAGGATGGTATAATGGCGAATTATTATTACGACTGGTACGACTGGAATAACGGCAACGGATCTGATGGGTCCGGGTCGGGAAAAGGTTCAGGCAGCGGATCGGGCTCAGGCTCAGGTTCCGGCAGTGGCCGTAAAGGCTCAGGTTCAGGTTCAGGCAGCGGCCGTAAAGGCTCAGGTTCCGGTTCAGGCAGTGGCCGTAAAGGCTCAGGCTCAGGTTCCGGCAGTGGCCGCAAGGGTTCTGGCTCCGGCCATGGCCGTAAGGGCTCAGGCTCAGGCTCTGGCAGTGGCCGCAAGGGTTCAGGTTCTGGCTCCGGCCATGGCCGTAAGGGCTCAGGCTCAGGCTCTGGCAGTGGCCGCAAGGGTTCAGGTTCTGGCTCTGGCAGTGGCCGCAAGGGTTCAGGTTCTGGCTCCGGCAGTGGCCGCAAGGGTTCAGGTTCTGGCTCCGGCAGTGGCCGCAAGGGTTCAGGTTCTGGCTCCGGCCATGGCCGTAAGGGCTCAGGTTCCGGTTCAGGTAGTGGCCGTAAGGGCTCAGGCTCTGGTTCAGGCAGTGGCCGTAAAGGCTCAGGTTCTGGCTCCGGCCATGACCGTAAGGGCTCAGGTTCCGGTTTCGGTAGTGGCCGTAAGGGCTCAGGTTCCGGTTCAGGCAGCGGCCGTAAAGGCTCAGGCTCTGGTTCAGGCAGTGGCCGTAAAGGCTCAGGTTCTGGCTCCGGCCATGACCGTAAAGGCTCAGGTTCCGGTTCAGGTAGTGGCCGTAAGGGCTCAGGTTCCGGTTCAGGCAGCGGCCGTAAGGGCTCAGGTTCTGGCTCCGGCAGTGGCCGTAAGGGTTCAGGTTCCGGTTCCGGTAGTGGCAGTAAAGGCTCAGGCTCTGGTTCAGGCAGTGGCCGTAAGGGTTCTGGTTCTGGCTCTGGTAGTGGATCCGGTTCAGGAAGTGGTTCTGGCTCTGGTTCAGGTAGCGGCTCCGGTTCTGGCTCAGGAAGTGGTTCTGGCTCCGGCTCTGGTTCCGGAAGTGGTTCCGGTGGCGGGTCTGGAAATCCGAACGACCCGAAAAACAAGATCCATGGTGACGATGGTGACAATTACCTTTGGGGTACCGACGGTGATGATCACATTGATGCCAAGGGTGGAAATGACACCATCTTTGAATCTGATGGCAACGACCACATCAAGGGCGGCTCTGGTTACGATCAGGTCAACCTGAATGGAAGTCGCGATGACTACCTGTTTGATGGTCATGCAAACGGTAAGGTGGAAGTCACCAATACGACCAATGGTTTCATCGATAAGTTGGATAGCATTGAAGCTATCTACTTCGAGGAATCCGGCGAATGGAGTGACCTCGACAGTCTTGTTGAGGATGATTACGCGTAATCATTAATCACTTACAAAGTTGAGAATAGAGAGCCCCGGCAATTTGCTGGGGCTTTTGCGTTTATGCCATCGGTTTCTACACTATCGGTTTTTGGACTTGTCACGGTTTAGTTCCGTGTCCTTGAATTGGATTAATCCCATCAAGGAGAACTATTATGGCACGAGGCCACACAGACGAATTCAAGCGTGAAGCGGTGCGTATTGCGCTGACCAGCGGACTTACCCGGAAACAAGTGGCATCAGATTTGGGGGTCGGCTTTTCGACGTTATCGAAATGGATACAACAATCCCGGCCTGATGACCTTCCACCATCGGTTGATATTGATCTGGCCAAAGAGAATGAGCGGCTTCGCAGAGAGGTTCGTCTCCTCACGGAGGAGAGGGAGATATTAAAGAAGGCAACAGTGTTCTTCGCGGGTCAAAGCAAGTGAGATTTGCGTTTGTCGAAGAACACAGGAAACACGTTCCGGTGGATCGGCTTTGCCATATTCTGAATGTTACATCGCGTGGTTATCGTGCCTGGCACAACCGCCCTGTTAGTCAACGGCAGCGCGATGACATGGTGGTTCTGGCGCACATCCGTGAACAGCATCACTTGAGCCTTGGCAGTTATGGTCGCCCGAGAATGACGCAGGAGTTGAAGGAAGCCGGCCTTGCTATTGGTCACCGCCGTGTTGGCCGCCTGATGCGCGACAACGGCATTCGAGTGGTCAGAACACGCAAATACAAAGCTACGACCGATAGCAATCACCGCTTCAACATTGCGCCTAACTTGCTGGGGCGGAACTTCCAAGCGGATAAACCCAACCAGAAATGGGCAGGTGACATCAGCTACATCTGGACCCGTGAGGGCTGGCTGTATCTGGCAGTGATGATCGATCTACATTCACGCCGTGTGGTGGGTTGGGCTGTCAGCAACCGGTTGAAGAAAGACTTGGCATTGCAGGCTCTCAACCGGGCTTTGGCCCTTCGAAACCCACCGCCGGGCTGCATTCATCATACGGACCGTGGCAGTCAATACTGCTCTCATGATTATCAAAAACGAATGCGTGAACTGAAGTTTAAAGTGTCCATGAGCCGAAAAGGCAATTGCTGGGACAACGCCGTGGTCGAGACGTTCTTCAAAACACTCAAAGCCGAACTCATCTGGCGCGGCACATGGCAAACACGACAGCAAGCAACCGACGCCCTGTTCCAATACATCAACGGCTTTTACAACAGCCGCAGAAGACACTCAGCAATAGGAGGAATGTCGCCCATCAAATTTGAACGAAAAACGAGTTAAACGAGAACAGGATGCGGAATTAATACGGGACAAGTCCAGAGCGAAAAGCGGTAATGTTTGAAGAGGCTCATATCTGGGTGATTTTAAAGCGACGGAATAGATGGCCCAGGCGATGGCCGCGCCCACAAATATCAAGTCTCCAGAGTTAAACTCCAATCCGGTGAGATTACTCAACTGGCCTTTCGTGATAATAATTAGGACACCAGCGAATGCCAAACCAACGCCAATTGCTTCACGTAGCCCGATCTTTCTCCCCCGAAACAACCATTCGATCATGATGATGATAACGGGTGAAGACGTGTAAATAAGCACCGCATTGGTTGCGCTTGTGTATTTTAGAGCGAGATAAACCAATGCCCCGCACACCCACATGCCCAGGAACCCCTGCACCAGTAAATAGCGCCATGAGGCAGAGAGGAGTCTTATATGCTGACGTAAACTGGAAAATACAAAAGGAAGCAGTATTAGAAACGTCAGCACCCATCTCAAGAACGCAAGGGTAAATGGTTCTACCGCACCAACCGCACCGCGACCGAAAATCAGATTGGTTGAGAAGAATAACGGCATTACAAAAAGGATTGCGATAGCCGTAGTTCGTTCTCCCGACACGGTGGTCGAACTGGATGTATCTTGAGCGGACAGGAGGATGGAGCCTACAGAAAATGGTGTCGGTTCAAGATGCCATTGGGTGGCGCTGATAACAAGTTAGCTTAGTCTAGTTTGTCGTTAAACCGAGCGCCGAACCATCGTATAGTGCTTGTGTGCAATCTATGGTCAACCTCAAACGTAATGCCCGGCAAAAACTGGAAACGTGATCTTTATTTTTAAAGGGGCCGACAATCAGCCGTGATTGACCGGAAGTTCCTTTTTCATCACCTTGAACGATTGGTCGCAGGCCTGCAAATAGATCCGGCGCGCGTGATTTTAACGCGTGATATCGGAATTCCAGAGATTCAAGATCAATTCCTCCGCCAATATCGACACCGATGTCAGTATCAGGGAATTGAGGTTCTCGAAAAACGTCCAGGTCTGTGGTATTCAGTATACTGTCGTTGATTGAAGAAGTGACCACCGGGTCTACTGGTAACGGCACAGGCAAGTTAGCCACTTCAAGTGGACTTGGTATGTTTTTAGCGGTCTGATGGAGCTCCAAATTTTGCTCCAGTTCACTGAAACTAGTATCGGGCGTTTGATTGTTGGAAGGAATAACTATTACAGGATTGGACGAAATCTCTTTTTCTGTTTGGCCAGAAGGAACCTCTACCGGTAGATGAACCGCTAGATTCACAGCGGCCTTTTCGGTCAAAATCCCTTTGATATCCTGAATTTCCGGCAAGAACGAGAATCCTATGGCCGCGATCAAACAACACACCGTCAATACACCCCATGTATTTTGAGCAAAACGATCTTTGTTTTTGGCTGGAGGGTGTTGAGAACGCGGTGCTTCCATCCGATCAAAAGCAGAAACTGCTTTCAGCGCAGACCTGCGCGCTAGTTCAGTGCTGATGATTGCGTCTCTTCGAATTGAATTGGTCACATCTAAAACCTGCAGATTTGAGCTTTCAAAATTCAATCAAATAGTTCAATACGTTGATCGAATCAGGGATATTCTTTCAATTAATAGCACTGTATCTGGTATTGATTGGTTAACAGATTACGATCATTCATTGTAAATGGATCATTACGACCGACCGGCTGGAGCCATTGATGTCACCAAATTCTACTCGTACATGCCTGACTGTCATATTGGCTGCAGGCGAAGGCAAACGTATGGCTTCGTCCGTTCCTAAGGTTGTGCATCCTGTAGCTGGCCTGCCGATGGTTTGCCACGTAATCGATACGGCTGTGCAGTCCGGTGGAACGCACCACGCCATTGTTGTCGGTAACCAGGCTGAGCTTGTCGCAAATATCGTTAAAAACCACACGGATTCAGCGACAATACACGAGCAAAAGGAAAGGAATGGAACGGCTCATGCAGTGCTGGCTGCTCGAAATGCAGTAACAAATAGCTACGATGATGTAGTCGTTTTATATGGAGATGTTCCTCTAATCCACGCTGATACAATTACTGCGGCGCGTACGGCTCTCCAAGACGGAGCGGATATCGTCGTACTTGGTTTTGAGACTGGTGATCCCTCAGGTTATGGACGCCTACTTGTCAGCAGCGGAGAGTTGATTGCAATTCGAGAGCATAAAGATGCAACAGATCAAGAAAGAGAAGTAACATTTTGTAATAGCGGGATAATGGCATTTCGCAGAGAATGCATACTTGATGTGTTGGACGGTATCCGCAACGAAAATGCGCAGGGTGAATTTTATCTTACCGACGCAGTTGAAGTTGGGCGTTCAAAGGGTTTGAGCGTCATTGCAATTACTGTTCCTGAGGAAGATACGTTAGGGGTCAACGACCGAGTGCAACTGGCCGAAGTAGAATCGATCTGGCAACGACGACAGCGCAACAGACTGTTGAGAGCGGGCGTGACGATGACTGCCCCCCATACCATCCAATTTCATCATGATACAGTAATCGAGGCTGATGTAACACTGGAAGCGAATATTGTATTTGCGGCAGGTGTAACGGTGCGATCAGGAGCTACAATACGGGCGTTTTCCCACTTAGAAGGGGCAACAGTTGGAGAGGGGGCAATTGTTGGTCCATACGCGCGTCTGCGTCCAGGAACGGAGATGGGAAGAGGTTCAAAAGCTGGCAACTTCGTCGAAACCAAAAATGCAAAAATTGGCGCCGGAGCCAAGATTAACCACCTTTCTTATATCGGGGATGCGGAAGTCGGTAAAAAGGCTAATATCGGCGCCGGGACAATAACGTGCAACTACGACGGGTTTAACAAACATCGCACCAACATCGGCGACGGTGTTTTTATTGGCAGTAACACTTCATTGGTCGCGCCAGTAAATATCGGCAAAAATGCAAATACGGCAGCAGGGAGCGTGATCTCTCAGAATGTCCTTGAGAACGACCTTGCCATTGAACGTTCCCAGCAGGTTAATTTAACAGGAAAAGCGCAAATGTTGAGGGAAAGATACGCGGCAGCAAAGGCAACGAAATCATAACCATTCTGCGGAATTTTCAATATTGAAATTATTTTTGACTGGGAATTGCAGTGAAGGGTGCTACTGCGTTCACATACATGCGAAATTAGGGCCGTAAGGTCAGTTGCAATAACGATCAGGGAATTGGGAAAATGTGTGGTATTGTAGGTATTGTAGGGTCACGACCGGTTGCCCCATTGATTGTTGATGCCCTTAAAAGGCTCGAATATCGCGGTTACGATTCTGCCGGTGTCGCGACGCTTGAAGGTGAGATACTTGACCGCAGACGGGCTGAGGGCAAGTTGATCAACCTTGAAACACGCCTCAACGCTTCACCGCTGTCCGGCAATATTGGAATTGGTCACACGCGATGGGCAACGCATGGTGCACCTGTTGAGGTTAATGCGCATCCGCATTTCTCGTCCAATGTTGCAGTGGTTCATAACGGTATCATCGAGAATTTCCGCGAGCTCCGCCAGGCTTTGGAAGGCGATGGCTTCACATTTACGTCCCAAACAGACACCGAAGTAATCGCACACCTCGTGGCCAAAGGTTTGAGAGATGGACTTGAACCAATTGAAGCTGCCCACAGTGCAATAACGCAGTTGCACGGTGCATTCGCACTAGCGATTATGTTTGGTACCGAAGCTGATTTGATTGTTGCCGGCCGAAACGGTCCACCATTGGCCATCGGCCATGGGGAAGGTGAGATGTACCTCGGCTCGGATGCAGTGGCATTGGCCCCGTTTACAGATCGGATTACATATCTTGAAGACGGAGACTGGGTAGTAATTCGCCGCAACGCCATGACTATTTATAACTTGAAAGGCGTGGAAGTTAACCGGGACGAACAAAAGTCCATTGGTTCAGCATTGATGGTAGATAAGGGCAATCACCGTCACTTCATGCTCAAAGAGATTTACGAACAACCCGAGGTTATCGGCCATACACTTGCAAATTACATAGATTTTAACGGCGATAAAATAGCACTGCGTGATATGGGCGACAATCAAAACCCGCTCGATTTTGCTAATCTCGATCGGCTCAATATCACCGCATGTGGAACTGCATATCTTGCCGGATATACATCAAAATACTGGTTTGAGCGCCATGCGCGGTTACCGGTGGATATCGATGTGGCTTCGGAGTTTCGTTATCGTGAAGTTCCAATGTCTGAAAAAGGGATGTCACTATTTATTTCCCAGTCGGGTGAAACTGCTGACACTCTGGCGGGTTTAAAATATTGCGAACAGGCAGGTCAACATCTCGCAGCGATCGTCAATGTGCGTGAAAGTACAATTGCCAGATCGTCGCACAATGTATTTCCCACACTTGCGGGCCCGGAAATTGGGGTCGCATCAACAAAAGCATTCACCTGCCAATTATCTGTATTGGCTTCACTTGCTGTTGGGGCAGGGGTCCAGCGCGGACATATCTCCCGAGAGCAGGAAATAAAACTAGTGCGGGAGTTATCTGAAGCACCAAGGTACGCAAATGACGTATTGAAACTGGAAGACAGCATTAAAGCGCTAGCCCACACGCTGGCAAACAAAGAACATGTTTTATATCTCGGGCGAGATACAAATTACCCACTCGCCATGGAAGGCGCGTTGAAGTTGAAGGAATTGTCTTACATTCACGCGGAAGCATATGCCGCAGGGGAACTCAAACATGGCCCGATCGCATTAATCGATGAAGAAATGCCCGTGGTCGTTATCGCTCCGTATGACCGGATATTTGAGAAAACGGTTTCCAATATGCAAGAAGTTGCTGCCCGTGGTGGACAGATTATCCTGATAACCGACCCACGCGGAGCACAGGAAGCCGGAATGGATGGAATAAAAACAATCATAATGCCTGAGATGCCAGAGATCATTACGCCGATTATTTATTCATTGCCCATTCAGATGTTGGCCTATCATACCGCTGTTCATGTGGGTACCGATGTCGACCAACCCCGCAATCTGGCAAAATCAGTAACCGTTGAATAGAATAGGACTTGCAAAAGGCTATTTCTGCGCCAATTACTATTGGAAAATAATTTCGAGTGCGATTAGCGCAAAACGGAGCAGATGAGCGAAGCTGAAAAGCCAAAAAAGCAGCGGTATTTCACCCGGTTAAGGAATTATTTCTTTACCGGATTGGTGATTTGCGCGCCTTTGGCCATCACCGCATATTTAACATGGACGTTAATTGGCTGGATTGACGGTTGGGTAAAACCATATCTTCCTGACCTCTATAATCCAGACTCTTATCTACCGTTCACTATTCCCGGGTTTGGGGTGCTGGTGGCTTTGTTTGTCATAACGATTGTCGGATTTCTCACCGCTAATTTGATTGGGAAATCGATCATCTCATACGGCGAATATTTGTTGTCGCGAATGCCTGTCGTGCGCAATATTTATTCGGCATTGAAACAGATTTTCGAAACAGTGTTCCGCGAGGATTCAGACAGTTTTCAGAGCGTTGTGCTGGTCGAATATCCTAGAAAAGGCATCTGGGCGTTGGCATTTGTGGCAACTGATACACTTGGTGAAGTTCAATCAAGATTGGATGATCCTGCCGGACAAACTGTCAGCGTGTTCTTACCCACAACGCCAAACCCAACATCTGGGTTTTTGTTATTCGTACCTTCTGCCGATGTTGTTCCCCTCGATATGTCAGTTGAAGAAGCTGCGAAGCTCGTGATTTCAGCAGGATTAGTCGCGCCAGAGTTTGGCCAGAAAAAACGAGAGGCTCTTGAGAAGCATGGTAAACTAGAAGTGCAGGAAGACTAGTCGGTCAGCCGGCTCGCAAGAGGCGTACCGCTTCATCTTTTGAGAATAGATAAAGTAATATTCGTAGGGCTTCCCCGCGTGTCGACTGAAGTTCGGGGTCTTTTGTCAATATCAAACGGGCATCATCTCTAGCCATTTCAAGGAGATCACCATGGTGTTCCATTTGGGCGATTTGGAAACCCGGCGCACCGGACTGACGTGTTCCCAATATTTCGCCTTCGCCTCGTAGTTTGAGATCTTCTTCTGCAATACGAAAACCATCTTCCGTTTCGCGCATAATTTTTAACCGCGCTTGCGCCACTTCTTCCAATGGTGCTTTGTAGAGCAGCAGGCAGGTTGATTGCTTGGTTCCCCGTCCAACGCGACCGCGAAGCTGGTGTAACTGAGCTAATCCAAACCGTTCAGCATGTTCTATCACCATGATCGTTGCATCAGGCACATCAACGCCAACCTCAATTACTGTAGTCGCAACAAGGACGCGAGTGCGCCCTTCCTTGAAGTCCAACATGGCCGCGTCTTTTTCAGCTGGTTTCATGCGCCCGTGAACCAGTCCAACATTCTGCCCCATTAGATTTTGTAGGCTTTTGAACCGACTTTCAGCAGATGTAATGGGCAGTTCGTCATTGTCTTCAACCAGTGGGCAAAGCCAGTAGATCTTTTCGCCATTAGCAACGGCGCTTTGCACACGGCTGATCAGTTCATCCAATCGCTCCATGGGGAGCGCGTTGGTTTTGATCGGCAGGCGTTGTGCCGGTTTTTCATCCAGCTTGGAAACATCCATGTCGCCGAAAAACGTCAGCACGAGTGTGCGGGGAATAGGGGTTGCGGTCATAACCAGAATATCAGCCGCGCCACCTTTTGAAGTCAGCGCTAACCGTTGATGAACTCCAAAACGGTGTTGTTCATCGACAATGCCCAAAGCCAGGTTTTTGAATTCTACCCCGGATTGGAACAATGCGTGCGTGCCCAGCAATAGATCGATATCGCCCGATGTTAAACGCGCGTAGATTTCTTCTCTTGCCTTTCCTTTTTCCCGACCAGTGAGTACGGCCAATCGAATTCCTGCCGCATCCGCCAAGGGCTGAGTGCTCGCGAAATGCTGACGCGCAAGGATTTCAGTCGGAGCCATGATGGCGGCTTGTCCACCGGCCTCAATTGCAGCAGCGGCGGATAGTAGGGCAACAGCAGTTTTACCCGAACCTACATCCCCCTGAAGCATGCGCAACATGCGGTCAGGTTGCTCCATGTCACTCAATATTTCTTTGACCGAACGTTCTTGCGCACCGGTTAAGGCAAAGGGGAGGGCGTTCAATATGGCTTTGCGCATCCTACCATCGCCGCGCCAGCTTTTACCCGCACTCTTTTTCATGCGGCTTCGTACCAGCGCGAGGGCCAACTGCCCGGCGAGTAACTCATCATAAGCTAACCGCTTCCAAGCAATAGATTCTGGTGAGATATCAAGAATATCCTGCGGATTGTGAATGCTGTTGAGCGAAAATTGCACCGTCGGCCATCGGTGTTTATCGAGGATACTCGGCTCAATCCATTCCGGGACTTCAGGCAAGATCGATAAAGCCGTGGCAATACTACGCTTCATGATCTTGGGCGATACGCCAGATACAAGCGGGTAGACAGGTTCCATGAGGGGCAGTTCGTCGAGATTTTCCGGTGCGACAACATAGTCCGGATGCACCATGTTGGCGCGCCCATGATACCATTCCACTTTGCCGCTGATATATCTGATTTCACCTACCGGGTATTGCCCGTCCAGCCATCGTGACTGACCACGGAAATACACCAGCGTGAGTTCTCCCGTATCATCATGAACCATGATTTTATAAGGAACACGGTGATTTCCACGTGGTGGCGGTTCATGCCTGTCAACCCGCACCTTTATTGTAGAAAGCACACCTTCGTGTGCTTCCATGATTTTTGGTTGTTTTCGCCGGTCTATGAGCCCGGAAGGAAGATGAAATAGCAGATCACCGACTTGTGCTAGTTCCTTTCCGTCACCCCCGCGCAGCAATTTGCTCAGTGCAATGGATAATTTTGGGCCGATGCCGGTCAGGCTGTCGACGGTTGCAAAGAGCGGATTGAGAAGGGCAGGGCGCATTTAAAAACAATGCACAGCGGATTACCGCTGATCAACGGGAAAATTACCTATCAATACACTGACAAACTGAAAACAAAGGCTTATAGCAGGCCTGATTAAAATCCCCATTGGAGAAAGCGCGGTGAGCGAAGCCATGCGCAGCAGCGCCGGTCTGGATGAACGACGCAAAAAACTACTGTTTAGAGCGTGGCATCGCGGGATGCGCGAAATGGATTACGTTTTGGGATTATTTGCCAACCATGCGATTGCGGACATGAGTGATGACGAACTATCGCAATTCGAGATGCTCATGCAATTGCCCGATCCCGATATGTACAAATGGCTATCCGGTTCAACTGATATTCCTGAACACTGGAATAATGAATTGGTGCAACGCATTCGGAAGTTTCATCTGGAATCATGACACTTTCTGCTCCCGTAAAGAAACTCCTATCTTTCCTAAATGACCCAACACCCGTTCGTGCCGGTGGTGTTCCGGACGGGTATGAAGCCATTGTTTTGGCCGAAATACTCGCGACTGTTTCGAAGGACAATGCAAATCGCGATGTGGTATTTGTTGCGCGTGATGGACAACGGGCGGCAGATGTTGAGGCCGCGTTCTCCTTTTTCGCACCTTGGGCAGATGTTTTGCATTTACCTGCATGGGATTGCCTGCCTTATGACCGGGTCTCCCCGTCAAATGACGTGCTGGCACACAGAATTTCCGCGCTTTCAACATTAGCGCGAGGCGATAATGATAATAAACCAAGGCTGATTACGTTAACGCCGAATGGTTTGGTGCAGCGTGTGCCCCCCCGAGAGGTCATGCGCGAGCAGGTTATGCATATTTCACCGGGCTTGCGCATCGATACGGACGATCTCATCAGATGGCTCAACGGTAATGGATTTCAACGCACCCCGACGGTGCGCGACGCTGGCGAATATGCGGTACGGGGTGGCATTGTGGACCTTTTCGCACCCGGTGACAGCGAGCCGCTACGGCTGGATTTCTTTGGTGACACGCTTGAAACGTTGCGAAGTTTCGATGCTGAGACCCAGCGTACGACAAAACAGATAAAGGAAATTATCCTATCACCCATGAGCGAGGTTTCGTTGGATACGGATACTATCGCTCGTTTTCGAACCAATTACCTAACTACATTTGGTGCGGCGACGCGGGAAGACGCTCTCTATTCGGCAGTGAGTGGAGGTCGGCGGTATGCCGGATTGGAGCATTGGCTTCCGTTATTTTTTGAATCGCTGGAGACGATTTACGATTATCTGGGTGACGCGTTGATCGTCACGGATCATTTGGTGAATGAGGCACTGGATGAGCGGGAAGCACAGATCAAAGATCATTTTGAAGCTCGTACAAGAGGCTTGGAAGCGACCACTGACGGCGGTGCGCCCTATAAACCGGTTGCACCAGAAACACTTTATCTTCCGATAGGAGAGACAAAAGTCTATCTCTTGAAAGCTCAGACGATCTCGCTTTCACCCTTTGATGCACCGGACTTTTCACAAGGCGAACGGGTAATCAACCTGGAAGCGAAAGTTGGACGGTCGTTTGCCGCTGAACGGAGCGCAGGTAACATCAATATCTTTCAGGCGCTCAGCGACCATACGGCAGCCTTAAGAGCTGCTGACAAACGCGTGATGATCGCATCATGGAGTGAAGGCTCCCGCGAACGTCTCGTACAGGTGCTGGATGAGCACGGGTTGACCAACGTTAAACTGGTCGACAACTGGGGCGAGGTCGAAGGGTTAAAACAGGGAACAACGGCCCTTGCCGTTCTCGGTATTGAGGCCGGGTTTGAAGATGAAAATCTGGCCGTTATCAGCGAACAGGATTTTCTGGGAGACCGGCTCGTCAAGAAACGCAAAGGTAGCAAAAAAGGTGCTGATTTCCTTTCCGAAGTCTCAAGTCTGTCTGCCGGGGACATCATCGTCCATGTTGATCACGGGATCGCGCGTTTCCATGGTCTTATCACCATAGAAGCAGCCGGTGCGCCGCACGATTGTCTGGAATTGCGCTACCATAATGATGATAAACTCTTCCTGCCGGTTGAGAATATTGAACTGCTTTCGCGCTACGGAAACAGTGACACGGAAGTGATGCTAGACCGCCTGGGAGGGGCGAACTGGCAGGCGCGAAAGGCCAAGCTCAAGAAACGTATTCTTGTAATGGCCGGGCAGTTGATTGCCGTTGCTGCAGCACGTCAGTTGAAGAAAGCTGACCCGGTTTCTTTGCCGGATGGTGTGTACGACGAATTCGCAGCCAAATTCCCTTATGAAGAAACCGAAGATCAAAGCAACGCCATTGATTCTGTCTTCGACGACCTGTCGTCCGGACGACCTATGGATCGGCTTATTTGCGGTGACGTGGGCTTTGGTAAAACGGAAGTGGCGTTGCGGGCAGCGTTTCTAACCGCAATGGCCGGGAAACAGGTCGCGGTGGTCGTACCCACAACATTGCTTTCCCGCCAACACTTCAAGACATTCTCTGAACGATTTCACGGCTTGCCGATCAATGTGGCGCAGGCGTCGCGGCTTGTTGGGTCAAAAGCCCTATCGGATGCAAAGGTGGGCGCGAAAGATGGTTCGGTCGATATCATTGTCGGCACCCATGCTCTACTTGGAAAGTCGGTGGACTTTAAACGGCTCGGCCTGTTGGTCATCGACGAAGAACAGCGGTTTGGAGTGAAACACAAGGAGCGGTTGAAAGAACTGCGATCTGACGTGCATGTGTTGACCCTTTCTGCAACGCCTATTCCTCGAACCTTGCAATTGGCGCTGACAGGCGTGCGCGAACTATCCCTAATCACAACGGCTCCCGTAGACCGTATGGCGGTCAGAACATTTGTGATGCCGTTTGATAGTGTGGTGGTGCGGGAAGCGTTGTTGCGTGAACGCTATCGTGGCGGTCAGAGTTTTTATGTATGCCCACGGGTGTCGGATATCCGCGGTCGGCAGGAATGGCTCGAAGAAAACGTACCCGAACTGAAGGTTGCAGTCGCCCACGGGCAAATGCCGCCGGGAGAATTGGAAGACGTGATGAATGCCTTCTACGAAGGCAGTTATGATGTTTTGTTGTCCACCACGATCGTGGAATCTGGCCTGGACATACCAACCGCGAATACGATGATTGTGCATCGAGCCGATATGTTCGGTCTTGCACAACTCTATCAAATGCGGGGGCGGGTAGGGCGCTCCAAAACACGCGCTTACGCACTGATGACTCTTTCACCCAACAAGGTGTTGACGCCAACCGCAGAGCGTCGCCTCAAAGTCCTTCAATCGCTGGATACGCTTGGCGCAGGCTTCCAACTTGCCAGCCACGATCTGGATATCCGTGGTGCCGGAAATATTCTGGGCGAGGAACAGTCGGGCCACGTTCGCGAAGTCGGGTTTGAACTTTATCAGCAAATGCTCGAAGAAGCGGTTGCGGAACTCAAGGAAGGCGGAGAAGCGGAACTTGACGGTAAATGGTCACCACAAATTACTGTCGGCGCGACTGTGATGATTCCAGAGAGTTATGTGCCGGACCTGACCCTTCGCATGAGCTTATACCGCAGATTGGCAGAGCTGGATTCGGCAGAAGATATCGACGCATTTGGGGCGGAACTGATCGACAGATTTGGCCCATTGCCGGAAGAGGTAGACCATCTTCTGAAAATTGTTTTTGTAAAAGCGCTGTGTCGCAAAGCCAATATCGAGAAACTTGACGCCGGGCCAAAAGGTGTTGTCGTACAGTTCCGCAACAAGGAGTTCGCAAACCCCGCGGCACTCATTACCTGGATTGGGGAGCAAGGGAGCCTGGCCAAAATCAGGCCCGATCAGTCCATCGTCCTGTCGCGGGATTATCCTACATCGGATAAGCGGTTGCGCGGCGCGGCGGTAATTACAACGCAATTGGCAAAAATGGTGGCGTAATGTCTATTTTTGAAGTTCGAAATCCCGTTTTCCATACGGTGATAGATGAAAATGCAGAGCTAGAAACCATCGCAGACGGTTTTGTCTTTACTGAAGGGCCGATCTGGCACCCTGTCGAACAATGGCTTGTCTTTTCCGACATCGTTTCAAGTGTTCAATATAAGTGGTCACAGACTGACGGGTTGGAAGTATTTCGCAAACCCTCCAACATGAGCAATGGAAACTTCTTTGATCTCGAAGGTCGGATAATCAGTTGCGAACACGCGACTTCCCGATTGGTGCGTCACGACCACGCCGGGCGCGTCGTCACAACTCTTGCCAGCCATTGGGAAGGGCGAGAGCTTAACAGCCCCAATGATGTCGTCGTCGATAATCAAGGGCGTATCTGGTTTACCGACCCAAGCTTTGGTCGAATTCGCGATGATGTGGGTATCCCAAGAGAGTGCGAGTTGGATTTTCAAGGGATCTACCGGCTTGATCCTGATGGTCGATTCGATTGCGTTGACCGAAGTTTCAAACAACCAAACGGGCTTTGCCTCTCCCTTGATCACGGCCAACTGTATGTCAATGACAGCGCGGATCCTTGTATCCGTGTGTTTGACATCGAAGAAGATGGGTCGCTTTCCAACGGTCAACTGTTTTCGGAAGTGACCGGAGAGCAGGAACTCCCCAAATGGGTGCCGGACGGAATGAAGATGTCCAAAGACGGGCACATTTTCTGCAACGGTCCCAATGGTGTGCACCTGTTCGACGCTGATGCGAATTGCCTTGGTGTGATTCACATGCCTGAAAAGTCGACGAACTTTTGCTTTGGTGGTCCTGATTTTGACTGGCTGTATATCACGGCTTCAACCCGTGTTTATCGTATCAAAACCAAAACTTCTGGCCCATCGATGATACCAATTAAATCGGTTTAATTTTGCGGTTCTTTGGCGTATGAACGCCACAAAAATAACGGAGCACAAGCCCATGACAACGATTGTAGACATTCACGCACGCGAAATTCTGGACAGCCGCGGTAACCCAACCGTTGAGGTTGATGTCCTTCTTGAAGACGGGGCTTTTGGCCGCGCCGCTGTTCCTTCTGGTGCATCAACAGGAGCCCACGAGGCTGTGGAATTGCGCGACGGTGGACCTCGATATCTGGGTAAGGGCGTCACTAAAGCGGTCGATGCTGTTAACGGCACCATTTACGACGCGGTCTGCGGTATGGAAGCCGAAAATCAATTGGAAATTGATCAGTCGATGATTGGCTTGGACGGTACGGCCAACAAAGCCTCACTTGGAGCGAATGCCGTTTTGGGTGTTTCCCTTGCAGTTGCAAAGGCGGCTGCTGAATCTTCCGGTTTACCCCTTTACCGTTATCTTGGTGGGCCGTCCGCGCACGTTTTACCCGTGCCGATGATGAACATTATCAACGGAGGGGAACACGCCGATAACCCGATTGATTTTCAGGAATTTATGATCATGCCCGTGGGCGCGGAGAGTTTTCGCGAAAGCCTGCGCATGGGGGCAGAAGTTTTTCACACATTGAAAAAGGGTCTGCATGACGCCGGTCATAACACCAACGTTGGGGATGAAGGCGGTTTTGCCCCCAATATTGGCAGCGCGCCAGAAGCGCTCGATTTCGTCATGCAGTCCATCGAAAAGGCCGGTTATAAGCCCGGCGAAGAAATTTACATTTCGCTCGACACAGCTTCGACCGAATTTTTTGAAGCCGGTAAATATGAGTTAAAAGGAGAGGGGCGCTCGCTCTCATCGGAAGACATGGCGTCATATCTTGCAGAACTTGCTGGAAAATACCCGATTATCTCCATTGAAGATGGCATGGGTGAAGACGATTGGGACGGTTGGAAATCGCTGACGGATAAAATTGGAGCCACTTGCCAGTTGGTGGGCGACGATCTTTTTGTCACCAATACCAGTCGTTTGCGAGACGGTATCAAGATGGGTGTGGCGAACTCCATCCTCGTGAAAGTCAACCAGATCGGCTCTCTATCTGAGACTTTTGATGCAGTGGAGACTGCACATCGTGCCGGATATACCTCCGTCATGTCACACCGTTCCGGTGAAACCGAAGATACAACAATTGCGGACCTTGCAGTTGCGACGAATTGCGGACAAATTAAAACCGGCTCTCTTTCGCGTTCAGACCGGCTTGCAAAATACAACCAACTCCTGCGCATCGAAGAGGAACTTGGTGGGCAGGCCCATTTTGCTGGCAGCTCGGTATTGAAAACCTAGAAGAATATTCCAGACTCATCGTGATTCGGTCGGCTCGTAAAATTGAGCCGGCCCAATTTGATTCACGGTTCGTTAACTGCGAATCCGCCATGGTGGGGCATGGCCATACGTTCCCGCAAAAGAAGCTCGCTCTCCCGCTTTATAGCGCCCGTCGCAACGTTGATTATTCTTGGCTATTTCGGATTTCACGCGTTCAACGGCCAATATGGTATCCGCGCTAACATTGCGATGCAAAAACGAATTGATCGACTTGAACAGCGGCTTGCTGATCGAACCGCCTTCCGCAACAAATTGGAATCACGCGTAGCGCTACTGCGAGAAGGTACTTTGGAAAAAGATATGGTTGATGAACATGTTCGAAAACAATTGAACATGATGCGAGAAGATGAAGTCGTTCTTTTTCGCTAGATTCGACAATTAATCAGAATCTGGTTAATTAGTTATATATCGATATAATTCAAAGAGTTAATTCGTATTTTAACTCGTAATTTTGTCGTTGCGTAATATTACTTTCGCATTATGTTTAGGACAGAGTTATCGTGAACAGACAGACGGTTACCCTGTGTTTGATTGTGCTATGATTAATTGAAAAGGTGAGCCCGTGGCAAAAGCCAAATCAGCTAAGAAAACTACCTCTAAAACCAATCCGAAAACCCCTGCACCAATTGAATTTGATAAGGCACAAGAATTAAAAGCCTATCGCGATATGTTGATGATTCGCCGCTTCGAAGAGAAGGCCGGACAATTATATGGCATGGGCCTGATCGGCGGGTTTTGCCATCTCTACATCGGGCAGGAAGCTGTCGTAACCGGCATGCAAGCCGCGTTGATTGAAGGCGACCAAATGATAACTGCCTATAGGGACCACGGCCACATGCTGGCCTGTGACATGGAACCACGGGGAATCATGGCGGAATTAACTGGCCGCGAAGGTGGCTACAGCCGCGGTAAGGGCGGTTCCATGCATATGTTCTCCAAGGAGAAGAATTTTTATGGCGGTCACGGCATTGTCGGCGCGCAGGTTTCTCTGGGAACGGGCCTTGCCTTCAACAATCATTATCGGGGCAACGGAAATGTTTGCCTGACCTATTTCGGTGATGGCGCATCGAATCAGGGACAGGTTTATGAGAGTTTCAACATGGCGAAACTCTGGAACCTGCCGGTTGTCTATGTGATCGAGAATAACCGTTACGCGATGGGAACCGCAGTTCATCGTTCATCTGCTTTAACTGAATTCTCCAAACGGGGCTGCTCGTTCAACATTCCGGGCATTGAAGTGGATGGCATGGATGTGCGTGCCGTTCAGTCCGCTGGAGAACTGGCGACAAAATGGTGTCGCGACGGCAATGGTCCAATCATTCTCGACATGCAGACCTACCGGTATCGCGGCCATTCCATGTCTGATCCGGCAAAATATCGCTCCAAGGACGAAGTTCAAAAGATGCGGGCAGAGCAGGACCCTATCGAACGGGTAAAACAACGTTTGCTGGAAAAGAAATGGGCGGGGGAAGACGATTTGAAAGCAATCGACAAAGAAGTTCGCGCCGTTGTTGCTGATTCCGCAGAGTTTGCCCAGAACAACCCGGAACCTGATGCAAGTGAACTCTATACCGATATTCTTTTGGAAGCGGGGGCGTAAATCATGGCTGTTGATATCTTAATGCCCGCCCTTTCTCCAACGATGGAAGAGGGCACTCTTGCAAAATGGCTGGTGAAAGAAGGCGATGATGTTTCCGCCGGTGACGTGATTGCAGAAATCGAGACCGACAAGGCAACCATGGAAGTTGAAGCGGTCGATGAAGGTAAAATCGGTCGGATATCGGTGGCCGAGGGTACCGAGGGCGTTAAGGTCAACGCCGTCATCGCTGTTCTGCTCGAAGACGGTGAAAGTGCAAGCGCTACGCCGTCTGCACCGAGTGAGCCGTCAACCGCACCTGAGCCTGTTCAAGAGGCACCATCTGTGGCTACAGCGATTGCTAGTCCGCCACCGGCAACTGCTGTCGCGGATGATCCTGATATTCCAATAGGAACCGAAATGGTTCCCACCACAGTCCGCGAAGCCCTGCGTGATGCTATGGCCGAAGAAATGCGCAGCGACGAAAATGTGTTCGTCATGGGTGAAGAAGTCGCCGAATATCAAGGTGCTTACAAAATCACCCAGGGGCTTTTAGAAGAATTCGGAGCCAAACGGGTTATTGATACGCCGATTACTGAACATGGCTTTGCGGGCATCGGTGTTGGAGCGGCCATGGCCGGTCTACGACCAATCGTCGAATTCATGACCTTCAACTTCGCCATGCAAGCGATTGATCAGATTGTGAATTCCGCAGCAAAAACGCTTTACATGTCCGGTGGGCAGATGGGCGCACCCATGGTGTTTCGTGGCCCCAATGGTGCTGCAGCCCGCGTTGGAGCGCAACACAGCCAATGTTACGCCGCATGGTACAGCCATATTCCTGGATTAAAGGTTGTCGCGCCTTATGGTGCAGCTGACGCAAAAGGCCTGCTCAAAGCGGCTATTCGCGATCCGAATCCGATTATATTTCTTGAAAATGAAATCATGTACGGTCAATCGTTCGATGTACCCAAAATGGATAATTTTGTTCTACCTATCGGGAAGGCGCGGGTTCACAAACAAGGAACGGATGTAACCCTGGTCACTTTCGCCATGGGCATGAAATACGCGATTGAAGCATCGGAAGCGATGGCTGAACTCGGAATCGATGCTGAAATCATCGATCTGCGAACAATTAGACCTATGGATATTGAAACGGTTGTGAATTCTGTCAAAAAAACCAATCGCTGCATTACAATTGAAGAAGGCTTCCCTCAATCAGGCGTAGGTGCAGAAATTGGGATCCAGATCATGCAGGAAGCGTTCGATTATCTCGACGCGCCGGTTATCCGCATTTCCGGCAAAGACGTTCCCATGCCGTATGCTGCCAATCTCGAAAAACTGGCGCTCCCCAATGTTGGTGAGATCGTCGAGGCGGCCAGAGCGGTGACGTATAAATGAGTGCATTCCCACAACTCGATGTGCGCCATGCCAGCTGGGACAGGTTTCGCGGTGCGGTCGTTATTCCAGCGGGAAAAAACCAGGTTGCGGTTGCGGTGGAGGCGCTTGAAAGCTGGATGAATAGAAAACTCTCACCGGATGAGGCCGTTGAGGCCGCAGTTGATGAAAAGGCCCTCCTGAGTGCTGTGGCTAATGCCACTCCCGCCCACGACAACATTATCACCATAACGTCCGGCATCTTGAACGGTCGTTCATGGTCGATCGAACCTTATGATGACGGGCCGGAAGATAGCGGTCCGATATATCTTGAACCTAATGCGCAAACGCCGGGAGAGACCCTTTGAGTATCAACATTACAATGCCGGCGCTTTCTCCTACCATGGAGGAGGGCAACCTCGCCAAATGGCTGGTAAAGGAAGGTGATACGGTTTCTGCAGGTGACGTGGTGGCTGAGATCGAGACCGACAAGGCGACCATGGAAGTTGAGGCGGTTGACGAAGGCATCGTCGCCAAAATTCTGGTTGCTGAAGGTACAGAAGGGGTGAAGGTCAACGCTGTAATCGCTGTATTAGCTGAAGACGGTGAAGATGCCGGGTCGGTTGAAGCCGCACCTAATTTAGTTGAAGCGCCTGTTGTGACTCAGGCGGATGAAGGTCCAACGCCCCCCGCAGCGGTGGAAACTCCACCCGTTTCGAAACCTGCCCCAAAAGATACCGAAGGTTCCCGTGTATTTGCCACTCCATTGGCAAGACGGATAGCGGAGCAGGGCGGATTGGATATTACCTCTGTGAGCGGTAGTGGCCCTCACGGCCGTATTATTAAAGCCGATGTTGAAGCTGCCTTAGCAGGTGGCGCTCAACCTGCGCCGTCTCCGACGGCAACCGTTGCACCGACCAGCACCCAACCTGTGTCGGGCATGGCAGATGAGGCCATTCTCGCGCTTTATGACGAAGCGCTGATAGAGAAACGCCCTCACGACGGCATGCGCAAAATCATCGCTGAACGTCTCACACAAAGTGCCCAAACTATTCCGTCATATTTCATAACAATGGAATGTGAGTTGGACGTCTTGTTAGCGTTACGCGCGCAATTGAACGCCGCTGCTCCGAAGGGTGACGATGACAAGCCGATCTATAAGATTTCGGTCAATGATTTCATCGTGAAAGCGATGGCATTGGCTTTGCAGGCTGTACCAACAGCTAATGTTTCATGGACATCGACCGACAGACTTTATCATACTCATAGTGATGTTGGTGTCGCCGTTGCGGTTAAAGACGGATTGTTCACACCGATTGTTCGTAAGGCCGAGACCAAGACACTTTCAACTATTTCAGCTGAGGTGAAGGATATGGCCGGGCGCGCGCGCCAAAAGAAACTCAAACCGGAGGAATATCAGGGCGGCTGCACTGCCGTTTCCAATCTCGGCATGTTTAGCGTGAAGGAATTCACATCAATTATAAACCCGCCACACGCGTCCATCGTTTCCATCGGCGCGGGCGAAAAACAGGCAGTTGTTAAAAATGACGCGCTGGCAATCGCGACTATTATGGCCGCGACATTCGCCTTCGATCACCGCGCAATTGATGGTGCGTTGGGGGCAGAATTGGCGGCTGCATTTAAAGGGTATATTGAAAACCCGATGGGAATGTTGGTTTAATCTGCACGATCATTTCTCTTGAGTGCGTTTCAATCCGCCCTCGTCGCGTATGGCATCCAGCATGATCTTGCGTTCAGATGCCAGGTAGTTTGTTGTCAGAACAAATGCGATGCTCATGACGATAAACAAAAGAGATTTTGGCAACCGGCCTTTTTTGGCAAGGCCCGTTGAATGAAAGATCATCATTGTTACAAAGAAAAATGTAACGACCAGAACAATGCCAGAGTAGCCAAGGCTATAAAAGGATTCAAAAAACTGCATGGTCATCCGGTTGCGTAAAATTGTTGGGCTCTCTATCGCGCGGGAAGAAGCCAAGGACAAGTGCGAACAATGAGCAATCTCATAATTCGCGATGCCGTCAGGAACGATGCTGCTGACTTGGCTATCCTGGACAATCTTGCCAGCCACGGAATTTCCCAATGGTTCTGGCAGGGTGCGGTGAATATGGAGAAAGCCAGCGACGCTTATGAGTGGGGCCGCGCACGTTTGGCTAATGACCACGAACCCTATGGGTGGACGAATTCGCGAATGGCAGAGTTGGATGGCGCGATTGCGGGATGCGCGAACGGCTACATTATGTCTGCGATAAGCGATGATGAGTTAAAATCCGAACCACCGGCGTTTCAACCCGTCATGGATTTGTTCGACGAATCCAAAGGTGACTGGTTTTTGGATTCACTGGCCGTTTATTCCAATATGCAAGGGCAGGGCGTTGGTCGCGCGCTTATGGAAGACAGTTTTAACCGGGCTAGAGATGCCGGTGCCAAGCAATTTAGCCTCGTTGCTGAAGATAGTAACGACCCAGCACTAGCGCTTTACCATTCTTTCGGATTGAGAGAACGCGACAGGCGACCCTATATTCCATTTAACAACAGATCGACAACCCAGAACTGGCTGCTGCTCTCAGCGCCGCTTACGTGAGATATT
Source organism: uncultured Rhizobiaceae bacterium (assembly GCA_951813045.1). Taxonomy (GTDB): domain Bacteria; phylum Pseudomonadota; class Alphaproteobacteria; order Rhizobiales; family Rhizobiaceae; genus Pseudahrensia. Next base: position 1,887,506 of record CATOTF010000002.1, on the reverse strand, counting down.
TCCATGGCAAATTCCTATGACGTAATAATTATCGGTGGTGGACCAGGCGGCTATGTTGCAGCTATTCGCGCCGCCCAATTGGGTTTAAAAGCAGCAGTCGTTGAGCGCGAACATCTTGGTGGTATCTGCCTTAACTGGGGTTGTATCCCAACAAAGGCACTGCTGCGTTCCGCAGAAATCTACGATCACATGGGCCACGCAGACAGCTTTGGATTAAGTGCCGGTAAAATCGGATTTGACGTCGAAAAAATTGTGAAACGATCCCGTGGTGTTTCGGGACAATTAAGTGGAGGTGTTGGATTTCTTCTGAAGAAGAACAAGGTTGATGTTATCTGGGGCGAAGCGACAATTTCCAAGCCCGGTGAGGTGACGGTGTCAGCACCCAAGAAGGCCGCTGTAACACCGCAACACCCTCAGCCAAAAGGCACGCTGGGGCAGGGCACTTACACCGCCAAACACATCATTATTGCGACAGGCGCGCGTCCTCGCGGGTTACCAGGTATGGAACCCGATGGCGATCTCATCTGGTCGTATTTCGAAGCGATGGTGCCAAAAACCATGCCAGAATCACTGGTCGTTATGGGGTCCGGCGCCATCGGCATTGAGTTCGCATCTTTCTATCGCACTATGGGTGCAGAAGTGACGGTGGTGGAACTCATGTCACAGGTCATGCCGGTAGAAGACCATGAGATTTCCAAGCACGCCCAGAAACGTTTTGAAAAACAGGGCATGAATATCATTCTGGAAGCTAAGGTAACAAAGGTTGATAAAGGCAAGGGTCAAATTACAGCCCATGTGGAAACCAAAGATGGCAAGACACAGAAAATAACTGCCGACAAGCTAATTTCTGCCGTTGGCGTTGTCGGAAACACCGAAGGCCTGGGGCTCGAAAAGCTTGGGGTTAAAACCGACCGAGGAATTATCTCAATCGATGATTATGGTAAGACGAATATACCCGGCATCTACGCCATTGGTGATGTTGCAGGTGCGCCGATGCTCGCACACAAGGCTGAACATGAAGGCGTTATATGCGTCGAAGCGATCGCGGGTAAACACCCACACGTCATGGATAAAGCCAAGATACCTGGCTGTACATATTGCAATCCACAAGTCGCCAGCGTGGGGATGACAGAGAGGGCAGCGGAAGAGGCGGGCAGGGACGTAAAGATTGGTCGCTTCAACTTTGCCGGAAACGGCAAAGCCATTGCGCTCGGCGAACCGGAAGGCATGGTAAAAACCATCTTTGACAAGAACACCGGCCAATTGCTTGGTGCACATATGGTTGGTGCGGAAGTGACGGAGCTCATTCAAGGGTTCGTGGTCGCGATGAACCTGGAAACAACCGAGCAGGACTTGATCGACGCTGTATTCCCGCACCCAACACTCTCGGAAATGATGCATGAGAGCGTGATGGACTCTCAAGATCGCGTCATTCACGCATGAAGCATTAAGAAAAACTCTGGGAACTGTTCAGAAACGGTTCAGCCAGGGTGGTTTATCAAACTTGCGGGGCATGTTTTGAACAACTTCAGGAGGAAATCATGTCCGATAATTTCATCAACTGCATATCGAAATTGGCTAACGCATTAACCGTTGGTGCAACCGTGTTGAGTGTATCTACATTTGGAATATTCGCACTGACCGTAACTTCAGCCAATGCTGCATCCTGCTGGAACCACAATGGTTCACTGATGCGGCTGGAAGCATCGGGCAATGACCGATGGATGTATTATGAACGTCCACGCAGCGTATTACGCGCGGCTGGCGTGAGACGCGGTACACTGTTGTTCAACGGGCGAAAAAGTGGAAACTGGTATTCTGGCACAGCCAGACGTTTTTCCAAGTTCTGCCCCGGAACACCCTTGGAATATTTCGTCGAAGGACCGGTTGCAGGAAACCAACTGAAAGTTACGTTGCGTGGGCAACGTCAAGTCCACAGATCATGCCGCACAACAGGCCGAGTTGCTAATGACACACTTGTATTTACCTATTCGCATAATTGTTAAGATGATGAATTAATCCCTTCACGGTTGACGTTTTTTGCTCCAACAGGTTTTCTCATGGAAATTCGGTTGGAGCGAAATGACAATGTCCGAGAATTTTATTGACCCCAACCGCGAATCCTTTGCTTCACTGAAGGCGCTCGCTCTCGATCACCCTGTTGATATGCTCAATCTGGTGAAGCTTAAGGTGAAAGCTGCATATGATGACGGACGAGTTTCAACTGGTGCAGATGCCTATGCTGCATATGGGCGTGAAAGCGGACCGATATTTCAGAAAGTTGGTGGTGAGATAATCTGGTCTGGCGACCCACAGCACATGGTCATCGGCCCAGCTGATGAACAATGGGACATCGCCTTCATTGCCCGCTACCCAACCGGTCAGGCGTTTCTTGATATGGTGTATGACCCTGAATATCAGGCTGTTGTCCACCACCGCCAAGCGGCAGTGCAAACGTCAAGGTTGATCCGAATGAAAGTGCGAGAAGCGGGTGGCGACTTTGGTTGATATCAGGAATTAAGTTATCGGGAATGATGGACGCCTATCCGTAGATGCGCCTCATGTCGGGCTGTTCGGTACAATAATAATGCACCCAGATGTAGGCATGGCTGAACGCTGCTACACATAATGCGGCAATCGATTGAAATAAAAATGCCGGAACCCAGAGCATCAAGAATCCAAAGACGTACATGGCATTTGGTGTCCAGTTGAATATCCCTTGTCGGACGAGGGGCATAGCGCGATACGAAACATCGAAATGGTCAATCCCGAACGCCCGGTCAAACCCAAAATAACGACGAATACAATAGACGAGGTAGACGCTTGGTATGAAGAGAATCAGCGCGATGAGATATCCAAACCAGGGTTCAATGTTGAGTGTCCCTCGGTTGGACCATCCCAGTGAAAATGCCAGTATTGGGCGCATTATGATAAATATCGCAAATCCGACCTGGTAAATTTGAAAGGTCTGACTGCCCAGAACCCTGGTCAGCTTTTTACCATCCAGTTCCATTCGCCAGCATAGCATTACATAAACTTGATGGATAACTGCATTCAAAACGGCGGAAATTACCCAGATGTTCGTGGGCACGCCAAGAAATTCACCGTAACCGAATTGTTGCATTGATGAAACAAGATACAGAAGCAATAACATCACCAGCAAACACGCTAAATGAATGAATTGTCCTTCGAAGAACGATGAGCTTGGCGACTTAATTTGTGTCATCAATGGTGCTACAATGCTTTGGTCTATTGGTGATTAAACTCTAAGCACCAGGATTTAAACTCATTCACTTTTGAAAACACTCGATGGGCGCCAGCTTCATGGAGTGATAGTTCGTTCGCTGACGGATCCCAGGATGCGCCAAGTGGGGAGACGCCTACGGACTTGGCCGCGATTATATCTCCTTTTGTATCGCCGATATAGGCGACCGATGATGGGTCAAGCTCCATTTGTTTCATTGTATCAGCTAAATCCTGGATTTTTCTGTCGCCTTTCGCCGAACCTCCCCGGACGCAGTGAAAATGTTCTGAAATACCCGTTTTAGAAATTACCATTTCAACTGCACGGGGAGTTTTGCCAGAAACGATTGCCATTGGAATTTTGTTACCTGCCAGAACCTCCAACGTGTCTGAAATTCCCGGGAAAAGCACATCGTTTTCGTCCAGGCGTTGTTCGAAACCAAATAGATATTGCTCGAAACAGGCTTCCCAATGCGTGGGGAAAAGTGCTTGAAGAATACCGTCCTCAGCTGGGCCTGCCAGTGCCTTTAATTCTTCGTCGGAAAAAGAACGATCCGCAAACTGCGTGATTGCTGCACGAAATGCGTCAATTGCTGGTGGCCAGGTATTGCTCAGTGTCCCATCCAGATCAAAAATTACGGCAGCTAATTTCTCAATCATATCTGGACAATCTGCATTAAATATTCCGGGGAAGACTTATGTCTACGAAGCATTGGCAATCATTTCATCCAATCGCGGTATACCGGCGTCCGGTGTGCAGTTTTGCCAGCGAACCCAGTCGCGTAATTTGTTGAGCGCAGCGCCATTGGCAATGGAGTTGCGGGCCATTGCCACGCCTTCTTCCAGAGTTGCGACTTTGCCCATGATGTAGAGTAGGGGGGCTGCATTGAGGCATACAATGTCGGTTCGTGGACCTTCATCATTGCCTAGGATCACGCGCAACATTGAAATGGCGTCACGCTGGACGTCCCGACTTGAAGCGATTTCTTCGTATTTGATGGTTTTTATACCAAATTGTTCTGGCGACATCGTGCCATGTTCGATACTGCCGTCGTTTTTTAATTCGGCAAAATGAGACTCCCCCAAAGTCGAAAGTTCATCCATTCCCTTGTCGGACCCCTGTTCCAGCCCGTGCATTATAAATGCACGTTTGACCCCCAGTTCGCGAAGGGTTTTAGCTTCAATATCTACCATCTCAGAATTTGGGACACCCATTACTTTGAACTCAGGCATCGTTGGGTTTAGCAGCGGGCCCACAATGTTGATGGTTGATCCGAACCGAACCTGCGACAATACTCGCCCAAGGGTTTTGGGGTGAATTGATGGTAGAAAAGCATTCCAGGTGCCGATCCCTGCGTTCTCAATGCTCTGCTTTGGAATCGACGGTTCTGCTTCGACATCAACACCCAGGGCTTCGATAACATCAATGGCGCCGCAGTTTGATGAAATTGCTCTGGCTGCATGTCGAACAACGTTAACATCACATGCGGCAGTCAAAATTGCCGCGGCCGTACTGATATTAAATGTTTTCAATGCATCGGCACCCGTACCACAATTATCAATTAGTGGTTCTGTAGTGTTGACCTCAATTTTGGTGGTGTCCAAATCGTAAAGAGCCTCAAAGGTGCCGGCAATTTCCTCGGGTGTTTCACCCTTGGCTGAAAGTGCAGCCATGAACGCCCCTTGCTGCAGATCCGGTTGGCTTTCATTGCATATTTGGCTCCAGCAATCTTTCGCTTGGGCGCGTGTTATATTTTCTCCACGGGTCAATTGTGCGATCACTGCGCCGAAATCGCGCAGCCGCTGTTCAGTTTTATCCATTATTCCCCATCCCTTTGGTTATCCGGACCTTCTGATCCATGTTTTTCCCTCAAAATTTGGAAGATTGTTTATGCGCTTGCCGCGCTTTGGTGCAGCGGATCGGTTAGCCAGAATGTGGCGCCCAGGTCGTCACACATTGTTCGAGCCAATTGTAATGATGGCTTGGCTTGGTCCGGTTGGTTGTTTTTCTCATGGAACCGTCCAAGGCCAATGTGACATCGGGCAACGAGCGGCTTCATCTGCAATTCCTGGGCAATTTCCAGCGCTTCTCGATAATGGACTTGTCACGGTTTAGTTCCGTGTCCTTGAATTGGATTAATCCCATCAAGGAGAACTATTATGGCACGAGGCCACACAGACGAATTCAAGCGTGAAGCGGTGCGTATTGCGCTGACCAGCGGACTTACCCGGAAACAAGTGGCATCAGATTTGGGGGTCGGCTTTTCGACGTTATCGAAATGGATACAACAATCCCGGCCTGATGACCTTCCACCATCGGTTGATATTGATCTGGCCAAAGAGAATGAGCGGCTTCGCAGAGAGGTTCGTCTCCTCACGGAGGAGAGGGAGATATTAAAGAAGGCAACAGTGTTCTTCGCGGGTCAAAGCAAGTGAGATTTGCGTTTGTCGAAGAACACAGGAAACACGTTCCGGTGGATCGGCTTTGCCATATTCTGAATGTTACATCGCGTGGTTATCGTGCCTGGCACAACCGCCCTGTTAGTCAACGGCAGCGCGATGACATGGTGGTTCTGGCGCACATCCGTGAACAGCATCACTTGAGCCTTGGCAGTTATGGTCGCCCGAGAATGACGCAGGAGTTGAAGGAAGCCGGCCTTGCTATTGGTCACCGCCGTGTTGGCCGCCTGATGCGCGACAACGGCATTCGAGTGGTCAGAACACGCAAATACAAAGCTACGACCGATAGCAATCACCGCTTCAACATTGCGCCTAACTTGCTGGGGCGGAACTTCCAAGCGGATAAACCCAACCAGAAATGGGCAGGTGACATCAGCTACATCTGGACCCGTGAGGGCTGGCTGTATCTGGCAGTGATGATCGATCTACATTCACGCCGTGTGGTGGGTTGGGCTGTCAGCAACCGGTTGAAGAAAGACTTGGCATTGCAGGCTCTCAACCGGGCTTTGGCCCTTCGAAACCCACCGCCGGGCTGCATTCATCATACGGACCGTGGCAGTCAATACTGCTCTCATGATTATCAAAAACGAATGCGTGAACTGAAGTTTAAAGTGTCCATGAGCCGAAAAGGCAATTGCTGGGACAACGCCGTGGTCGAGACGTTCTTCAAAACACTCAAAGCCGAACTCATCTGGCGCGGCACATGGCAAACACGACAGCAAGCAACCGACGCCCTGTTCCAATACATCAACGGCTTTTACAACAGCCGCAGAAGACACTCAGCAATAGGAGGAATGTCGCCCATCAAATTTGAACGAAAAACGAGTTAAACGAGAACAGGATGCGGAATTAATACGGGACAAGTCCAAAACCAACCAAGAAAGAACAGAACCCAAAGGACAATTCCAACAGCAGAGCCGCTGAAATCCCAGATGACACCAGTGAGCGGCTGCCAAAATGCGCAGATCAAGCCGAGTGCCACAGTGGACAACAGGACATACGTGCTTCGTTCAATGGATTCTGGAATAATCTTCGTCCAGAGTTTTTTGAATGCAGGGCGCGCCATGACTGAATGTTGAATTGCGAAAATCGAAAGCAAAAATAGATTTACCACGATCGCAATTACGACTGAGCTTTGTTCCCCGGAATCAATTGTTTTGGGAACATAGAAATTGCCGATAAATGCAACGGCGTAGAGAAACGTTACAAAGAAAAAGATATACGAACAAATTCCATAAACGAATGCTGCTGTTTTACCCATGATAATGCCTTTTGGTTTTTTCGTTTTACAGCCCCTTGGTGAATAATTCCGGTCCAGAATCTGCCATATATGACCTTGCTTGAATGATTTACAGCAGTGCCAAAGCTGGGCTACACGCCGTGCAGCCCGCTAAGACAGACTTAGGCGGTGATCCTGATTATATTGCGGAAATCAATCTCTGCTTTCGCAACGAATGCGGCGTAGTTCGGATCGGCTCGCAACGCATCATAACTGTTTTCGATGGCATCCATTGATGGATAAGCCACTAACAACAACCGTCGTCCCGCCGCACTGCCGGTGATCAGGGTGCCGTAACGCAAGAACATCGCGCCGTTGTTTTCAAAATTTGGCACCAGCGCACGGGCTGCTTCAAGCATTGGCCCCGGTGTTCCCATTCTTGTCGCAACACCATAGCCAGGAACGTCGCTGCTATTCTGCGTCAGCCCAACATCTTCAAGCTTCATGATGTTTCGCAAACTAATGCTGACTTTTCCGCTTCCTATCAATGCTGCATAATCTTTGGATTTTTCATAAACTGACAGGGCTGCATCTATCCCGCCTAAATCATTGTAAGTTTGCAGCAGGAACAGTGAACCTGCATCAGAGCCGGTCGCCGTCACACCGACACGTGTTCCCACCGCACCAGCTTCCGCTCGCAATTCTTCAGCAACGTTAGCGGTATGATCAAGCGCATTTTTCAAAAAATCGGGCGCGCAACTGGCAACGGTTATCATGGTATATGTAGCCTTTGACATAATTATCTCCTGATAAATTGTCGTAAGTGAGCTCTAATGAAACCCACAGGCTAGACCCCGTCCCAAAAAACATCAGCAAAATTGTTGCCGGATATTGTAATTTTGGGCTGCCGTTACAAATTCTAGGACTACTATGGCCAATTCTCCTAGCCTTTTTTCATGATCGACCGGTCATTTTTCTTGGTTACTCTTCAAAATAATTGTTTTGCCCCTAATTTGTACATTCCTATTACGGGCATTATCGCTCTATCGGGTGGTGGAAATTTATTAGAAATTTTTCGCATTATTCGTCAAATTCACCCTTGGCGCCGTTTGAACACCGGCACTTGGCGTATTAGTTAGAGAAGTCCGCTTATCTGACATCCATCAAAAAAGCCGGAACAGGTGTCCCGGCTTTCGTGTTTGTGCAAGTGGCCGAATTATTTTAGCAGCCGCCTCGTGGTGCTCGGACGCGTTTCCATCCGGTTTCGCCGTGGCTCACTAACACGCGTTTGTGGACCTTTTTGTAAATTGGGCGGGTGCGGTGGACGATGCGCTTCTCGCGACGCACTAAAACGCGCTCTTCAACGTGGCGGTATTGCGCAGGATGTACTGTCTTGTGGCGACGTGCTTTGCGAACCAGAACCTTTTCGCGAATGGTGCGATATTCAGCTGGATGAACAATCTTATGGCGGCGCGCTTTGCGAACGAGAACCCGCTCTTTTACATAACTGTATTTTGCGGGAACGGATTGGTACCAGGTTTTAGCCGGGCGAACAATCTGGCTCTGCGCCACAGTTTTGTATTTGGCGGGATATTCAACCTGACAGTGAATAGCCTTGCCGTGTTTGTCATGCTTGATTGTCCAGGCCTTATGAGCCGGTGCGACCAAAACCTGCTTGTGGACCGTGCGATATTGTGCGGGTTTGGTGTGTGCAATGCGATGGCCCTTTGAAACGAGAACTTTTCTTGTGCGCGTTTCATATTGCGCAGGCGTCTCGCGATAGCTAACCGTACGCGGGCGCACCTCAACTCGTTTTTCGCGTAATGCATATTGCGCTGGCGATTGGCTGTAAGATACACGGCGATGACTTACTTTTACCTTGCGGGTACGCGTTTTATATAACGCAGGAATCACTTCAACCCGCTTGCTGCCGTGTTGTACCAGGACATTGTGGCTAACGGTTTTGTACACAGCCGGCGTGTGGACTTTCTTATAACAGGCAACGGCTTTGCCGCCGTGGCTGCGTTTTTGAGTCTTCCATGCGTTCGCGGGGCTTGTCGATGCCAGACCGAGCGCCGTCAGTACCAATCCACCCATTATTAAGTTACGTGCTAGCGCCATCGTCTTTCCCTTCAAGCCGAATTTAAGAATTTGGCACAGCATTTCACAGGGTGAACGAGAGCTTAATGGTTAAGAGCGGACGATCTGTTGTTAAGCTTACCGCATAACCATATTCGGTCGGGAAATGCTGGACTTGTGGGAAGATTCGGACCAAAAGAGAGGAACTCCCGACCCGATTTGACGAATGTCTTGCGCGCGCGGTGTGCGACCAAAAAGGATAGTGATGAAAAATCTCTTGCTGGAAATTTTTACCTGGTGGAATGGCCAAACCATGGGCACACGTTTCTTTACCTGGCGCAAAGGCGAGCGGGTAGGGGAAGATGAAAATGGCAATATCTATTACCGTAGTAAGGATGATCGTCGTTGGGTCATCTACAATGGCCCGGTCGAGGCCAGCCTCATCCCTTCCGGGTGGCATGGTTGGATGCATCACCGCACAGATGTTGCCCCTTCGCAGGAAAACTATGAGATGCGCGAGTGGGAAATGCCCCACAAGGAAAATCTGACCGGTTCAGCCGGGGCATACCGGCCCAAAGGCGCTGTTGCCAGCCAGAACAAACGCCCGGAAGTTTCCGCAGACTATGAAGCCTGGTCACCATAATACGGCATTAGCATCCAAATGACCGCTAAACAGACCTGGGATTCGCATTCCTATCAGCGCGATACCGGCTTCGTTGCCAAATATGGCGAGGATGTCCTGTCATGGCTCAAACCGCAGTCCGGTGAACGTATCCTCGATTTGGGGTGCGGTGACGGGGTTCTCACAAAACAAATAATGTCATCCGATGCGTTGGTGGTGGGAGTAGATGCGAGCGAGAGCTTTGTTATTTCGGCTCGTGCGTCTGGGATCAACGCCCATGTAGTCGACGCCCATGCGCTGGAATTCGATTCAGAATTTGATGCTGTATTTTCAAATGCCGCGTTGCATTGGATGCTCGAACCTGAAAAAGTCGTCGAAGGCGTGAAAAGAGCCTTGAAGCCTGGCGGGCGTTTCGTCGCGGAATTTGGTGGTTTTGGGAATGTCGCTGCGGTCACCACAGCAATGAAGGCGGTGGGTGTGCAAATGGATGGCGACTTGTCATTGGCCAGTCCATGGTTTTTCCCCACCGTTAATCAATATGCAGGCATTTTGACCGATCACGGATTCCGGGTTGATGATATTACATCGTTCTACCGCCCCACTGTACTACCAAATGGAATGCGGTCTTGGTTACAGGTAATGCGAGCACCGTTTTTTGAGCAATATGGGACGCGCGCTGATGAAGCCTATGAAAAAGTCGAAGCGGCATTAATACCAACGCTTTGCGATAACAATGGCCAGTGGATAGCTGATTATGTGCGCTTGCGATTTGCTGCTAGACTTATGTAAATACAATACTTTCCCATACGTTAAGACATTATTTGCCATAATTTTGTTTGATACCGTCGACGTTCATTGATTCTGATCACGAGTTTTATGCACCGCATTATTGCAACTCTATTTACAGCGGTTCTTATAACTCCGCTTTTATTCACTGCAGCCCAGGCGGCCCGCATTGAAAATCGCGTTGCTGTTTTTTCAGGAATCGACAAAATTACAGGAATTACACATACATTCGATGTTTATATCGATGAGACCGTAAAATTCGGCCAACTCGAAATTACCCCGAAGATTTGTTATTCGCGCCCTGTGACGGAAGAGCCAAAAACCACGACATTTGTAATTGTCGATGAGATTACTCTCGACAGACGTATTAGACGCATTTTTACAGGATGGATGTTTGCTGAAAGCCCCGGTCTTAACGCGATCGAACATCCGGTAAATGATATTTGGCTTGTGGCCTGTAAACAAACGTCCGACGTGCCACCACCCCCGAGCAACTAATTCAATTACTGCGGCTATGCGTTAAATGAGATTTGATCGGAGTATGTCTTGATCCATATTTAGAGTGTAGACCACCTGATAAAACTGCCATTCTTTTCCGGGATAAAACTGGAGTGGTTGAGTTCCAGTTGGGCAAATTGAGTAATAAGTATCATGGAGAAAAATATGTATCAGGATGCGGTTAAACAGGGCGGCATTGCGGTGGTGACGGGTGCCGCTGGTGGCGTAGGCAAAGCAGCTGCATTGCGTTATTTGCGCACCGGTCTTGGTGTTGCATTAATTGACCTACCTGGTGAAGCACTGGATGCTACTGAAGCGGAATTTCTGGAAATTGCCGGTTCGAGTGCAACTGTAATGGCATTGCCAACTGACGTCAGTGATCTAAATGCCGTAATGACGTCCGCCGATCGCGTGTTCGACGCGGGTGAAGTCGCTGTTCTCATGAATAATGCCGGAATTGGAATACCGACCGGGAGCTGGGAAAAATCAGACAACTGGCGAAAGCTGATGGATGTGAATCTGTTTGGAGTTATGAATGGCATTCATGCGTTTATGCCGCGTATGATCGAAGCAAACCGTCCTGCCGTTGTCGTGAACACAGGATCAAAACAGGGCATTACGACCCCGCCGGGCAATCCTGCGTACAATGTAAGCAAAGCCGCAGTGAAGGTAATGACGGAAATGCTCGCTCACGATTTGCGTGAGGCAGATGCACCAATATCCGCTCATCTTTTCGTCCCCGGCTTCACCTATACCGGTATGATTCAAAGGTTCATACCAGAAAAACCTGATGCGGCTTGGACAAGCGACGAAGCGGTCGATTATTTTCTGGAAAGAATGTCGGCTGGTGACTTCTATATTCTTTGCCCGGATAATGATGTTTCGACGGAACGCGATTTGAAACGTGTTGAATGGGCTGTTGGAGATATCCTAGAGAATCGCCCGGCATTGTCGCGTTGGCATCCTGACTTTGCCGATGCATTTTCGGAGCATGAAGTTTCGGGCTGACTTAACCCCTTATTCAAATCCAGCATGTTCGTTGCTCTAAGTTCCGGCCTGTCGTTGATGACTGCGTCAGATGAGCAATGAAATTGTGAAATTCTGGTCCATACTGGCGTGCATAGTCATCTTCAAACGACAGTTCACTACTCTGTAGGCAAAATTCAATCACCCGCGAAAAAATTCGCTTCCACCTCCATCGCCGCATCCAGCATTTTTTCATATTCCAACTTGGGTACGCTGATGGCGCCGAACTGCGATAGGTGATCTGTATTGAATTGTGTGTCGAGAAGAGCAAATCCTCCCCGGTTCAATCGGTGTACCAGATGGACAAGGGCAATTTTCGACGCGTCACGGGCGCGCGAGAACATGCTTTCACCAAAAAATGCACCCCGTAGGCACACACCATACAGCCCGCCGACATGCTCATAACCTTTCCAGCATTCCACGCTGTGGCAATACCCCATTTGGTGGAGTTCGGTATAAAGCTGTGTGATGCGCCTGTTAATCCATGTGTTTGATCTGTCCGGGGCATCCTCAGCACATAGTGCAATAGTCTGCTCGAATGCTTTGTTGACGCTGACCTTGTAAACGCCCTGCCGAACGGTGCGAGCAAGGCGCTTTGGTACATGAAACTCGTTCAGTGGTATGACGCCGCGCATATCCGGTTCAACCCAGAACAGGCCGGGGTCGTCTGCAGATTCTGCCATTGGGAAAATTCCGCAAGCGTAGGCCTTAAGCAGAACTTGCGGCGTGATTTCCATCATAAGATCATCAACGCCGGACATATCAAAGGCTACGAGGTTTCGGCGAGATATTTTTCCAACCAATGGATGTCGTAGTTGCCGGAAATAACATCTTCGTTGCGCACCAGGTCTTGAAAGAGCGGCAGGGTTGTTTCGATACCACCCACAACAAACTCATCCAGTGCTCGGCGCAGACGATTGAGACATTCTTCGCGGTTGCGACCCACGACAATCAGCTTGCCAATGAGACTGTCATAATAGGGAGGGATCCGATACCCAGTGAAGACACCAGAATCGACCCGTACGCCTAATCCACCTGGAGGGTGGTAATAGGTGATTTCACCGGGTGACGGCACGAATGTGCGGGCATTTTCCGCATTAATCCTGCATTCAATCGCGTGGCCCTGATAACGCACATCCTCTTGCGTAAATGACATGCCCTGGCCAGAGGCAACACGGAGTTGCTCATTAACCAGATCGATACGGGTGATCATTTCCGTGACCGGATGTTCCACTTGCAGGCGGGTGTTCATCTCGATGAAATAGAACTCGCCGTCTTCGTAGAGGAACTCAATTGTTCCTGCCCCGGAGTATTTCATATCGCCAATTGCATTGGCGCAAATTGAACCGATACGCTCGCGCTGTTCTGGTGAAATTGCGGGGGAATTGGCCTCCTCAAATACTTTTTGGTGGCGCCGCTGTAACGAACAATCGCGCTCTCCAAGATGGACGCCAAGTCCCTTGCCGTCGCCCATGACCTGGACCTCGATATGACGCGGCTTGCCCAGATATTTCTCGATATAGACCGCGTCATCGCCAAAAGCGGCGCCGGCTTCGGATCGGGTGGTTTGCAGTGCGGTTTGCATTTCGGCGTCGGAATTCACGACGCGCATGCCTCGACCACCCCCGCCGGATGCTGCCTTGATGATGACGGGGTAGCCAATATCCTTGGCGATTTTCATAGCTTCATTATTGTCGGTTACGGCGCCATCAGAGCCGGGGACAACAGGAATGCCGAGATCCTTGGCGGTTTGTTTGGCCATGATCTTATCGCCCATGATCTTGATGTGATCAGAGCTTGGACCGATGAAAGTTATATTGTGGGCTTCCAGAATTTCCGCGAATTTGGCGTTTTCGGATAGGAATCCGTAACCGGGATGAATGGCATCAGCCCCGGTTATCTCACATGCGGCGACAATCTCATGCATGTTGAGGTAGGAATCACGAGAGGCCGGCGGACCGATACACACGCTTTGGTCGGCCAGACGAACGTGCATTGCGTCAGCATCGGCGGTCGAATGGGCAGCAACGGTGCCGATGCCCATTTCTTTACAGGCGCGCAATATACGCAGAGCGATTTCACCCCGGTTTGCGATCAAAACTTTTTTAAACATCGAACCGTCGCCTATTTCAGTGTGATCAGCGTTTGGCCAAATTCCACAGGTTGTCCATCTTCCACATCGATAGAAGCGACAACGCCATCTTGCGAACAGGGAATTTGGTTCATGGTTTTCATGGCTTCAACAATTAGGATTGTTTGACCTGCTTTGACCGTGTCGCCGACTTTAATAAAGTTATCAGCACCGGGGGCAGGAGCCAGATACGTCGTGCCAACCATGGGGGACGGAACTGGAGTGCCACTGGCTGATGGCGCAACGGCCGGAGCAGCTGCAGGTGAGTCAACGGTAACAGATTGGACCGGGGCAGGGGCTGCAACTGGTGCAGGAGCATAATATTGTGGTGCAGCATCACCGGTTCCACGAGATAGGCGTAGCCGCGTCTCGCCTTCTTCGAGTTCTATCTCATTGAGATCTGTATCGTTAAGAAGGTTCGCCAATTCGCGAATAAGATTGACATCGATCGCTGATTTTTTTGCGGCCATAATAATTTGCCCTGTCTTTTGTCTATTGATCGGTAATTATCCGAAATATCATTTAGTCGTTTTCAAGATGGTCCATCAACGCCCGTAGCGCCAACGTATAAGAATTTGTTCCAAATCCGCAAATCTGGCCGATACAGGCAGCTGCTATCATGGAGTGATGGCGAAATGCCTCGCGGGCGTGGATATTTGAGATGTGGACCTCAACGGCTGGCACATCGATACCTTTGATCGCATCATATAAAGCGATTGAAGTATGTGTGTAGGCACCAGCGTTTAAAATGATACCTTTTGCCTGCGATTGAGCTTCGTGAATCCAGCTTACGAGTTCACCTTCGCTATTACTTTGGCGAAAGTCAGTTTCATAGCCATTTATTTCGGCAAACGCCTGACACGCTTCGTCAACGTCGGTCAGCGTTTTTGCGCCGTAGATTCCCGGTTGACGTTGGCCCAGAAGATTTAGATTTGGTCCGTTCAGGACAAAAAGCGTGTTTGTAGAAACGGTGTTCATCGTTCGGTACTCTAATGGCGGGAGGGACTCAGGAATTCCCGGCCCTCTTCGAAACCAAATTTATACCACCATGCCACATGCATGTGCCATCGTCGACAATTAATGCCAAAATACAGCTAGGAACACACTGTTTTACCGCAATTTCGAATATTTTCGATCTTGGACCGTAAAACTGCCTCTCCCAGAGCGCCAAAGATCACTTCATCGCCGATCACATAAGATGGTGTACCGTTGATTCCCAGGCTGGTGGCAAGTTCATTGGCTTCGCGAAACGCACCCAACACATCATTTTTTTGAGACTCTGTATTGATGGCATCAATATTGAGGTCCATTTCCTGGGCAACACGCAATGCTCTATTGCCATCTTTCAAACCTTGGTTGCCGAGCAGCCGGTTGTGAAACTCGGCATATTTCTCGGGGAATAACCGATAGACGGCAGTAGAAATTCTACTGGCCTCAACTGAACCTTCGCTTAAAATGGGTAGTTCTTTCATAACGAATTTTAAATTGCTGTCCGTTTCCAACAGAGCGTTCATATCGTTCATTGCGCGCTGGCAGAAGCCGCAATTATAGTCGAAAAACTCTACAATGGTGATATCACCATCCGGGTTGCCAATCGTTCCCTGATTGGGAGAATTAAAGATAGCCTCGGCGTTTGATGCTAACGCCAGCCTTGCTCGATCCTTTGCTTCCTGTTGCTGTTTTTGCTCAAGAGCCTGTTGGACTTCCAACATAATCTCCGGGTTTTTGAGCAGGTAGTCGCGTATTATCGATTCAATTTCTGGAGTGTCTGTTGGGTCCAATGCTGACGCGGTTGTGGCCGGTATTATCGCAGCGCAAAATAGCGAAAGAGAAAGCCCCACGCTTCTGATTTTCTTGAAGTTCATTTTGATTATTTCCTTTTCACGCGCCTCATCTGGCATTTATGGATTGGCCGAATGGCCTGTGATTAATTTGCACCGATTATGTCCTGTGCGCGGAGCCATTCGGGCCGCCCGCGTTTGAAAGATTTTTGAGCCCGCCTTGCATAACCGTGGGCTTTCTTCCGCTGTCCGGTACGGATAGCCAACTCAGCGGAAGCCAGCAGGGCCTGAGCTTCCTGGCCTTTTCTTCCATATGCAATGGCTAGAAACTGATATCCTGCGATCGCTGTGGGATCACGGGACACGCCCTTTCTTAGCTGAACGATAGCTTCGTTAAGGTTTTTCTTGCTGCCGCTTTCTAAAAGGGCGTGACCAAGCTCGACCCGCAAAAAACCGGCCCCGGTTTTGTCCAGTTTTACCGCTTTTCGAAAAGGAGCGACGGCTTTGCCGGCTTGACCGGTGCGCAGGAGAATTTCTCCCTTCATCTCATTAACGTAAGCGTTGTTAGGCTCTTTTTTGAGCAAACTATTGATCAGGGGGAGTGCGCGTTTGGGCGAACCATATAAGTAAGCGAGGATGGCTCTACCATAAAGACGCGCGTTTGGATGCAACTTCTTGCTGGAAAGGACAGCGCGGGCATACCTGTCACCTCCTATATAGGCCGCAATCTTGGCCCTAACCATATCATGGCGCCGACGAAGTGACGCCGGTGTTTTTTTGTTGAAATAGCGATCATTCGTAACAATGTCGCGCAAAATTGAAAGGCGCTGGCGAGCAGTAGGGTGGCTCCGAAGGTACGGATCGACGCGGCTGCTGGTCACGGAAGAAGCTCGGTCCAAACGGCGGAACGTGGCTAGCATTCCGGACCCAGACTGTTTTGTTTTATTGAGTAATGTGATGGCGGTGCGGTCAGCAGCCGTCTCTTCAGAGCGTTGGTAACGTAGAATATCCCGAAGCGCAAAGCCACTGCTACTGGCGGCCAAGCCAATTCCGGCGCTGCTAACATTGCTTGAGCCGGACGCTGCGCCTGCAGCTCCGATGCCCAATCCTAGTAATGTCGTGATCTGGGCAATACGAGCTGATGCCTCTGCACGTTCACGAAGCCTGATTTGGTGCCCACCAACTATATGTCCCAACTCATGTGCTATGACGCCTATTACTTCGTTCGGGTCTTCTGCCTGTAAAATCAGTCCAGTGTTAAGGAAGAGACCGCGCCCGCTTACAAACGCATTGAAACTTGGGTCGTTTACGATGCGAAAATCAACTGAACCCGGCCGCAACTTGGCAGCTCTCATGAGCGGGCGTGCATAATCCTTTATCAAAGCCTCAATTTCGGCATCCCTCACCAACGATATTCGCGGTCTTTGGGCGAAAGATGTTGATCCGATCGCTACCAATAACATGAAGGTAGCCATCAGCAATAGGGTGAGTTTTGATATGGAAAATCTTACTGGAAAGTGTTTCAAATGATGCTCTATATCGATCTAATTTCTAATTTTCTTGCGGTGTGTGGCGTTGCTGTTCAGCTCAACAAATCACCATTATTGATACAACTGTTTAAAGGGACATTTTAATGGCGCATAGCCCATCTGGCGATCAACTTTTGTCGAGACGTTCTCAAGTCGAACCATTCCACGCGATGGATATCCTGGCTCAGGCGAATATCCGTAGGAATGAAGGGGCAGATATCGCCTATCTCTGTGTTGGCCAGCCTGCTGCATCGGCTCCAAAAAGCGCCAGAGATGCAGTTTGTGAACTGCTGCGTTCCGGGTCGATTGGATATACAGACGCCGGGGGTCGGCAGGATTTGCGCCGGGCAATCGCCACCCATAACAAAACCTCCTATGGCGTCGATATCGATCCGGATCGAATATTTGTAACCACCGGGTCATCTGCCGGGTTTAATCTGGCTTTTTTGAGCCTGTTTAACCCCGGTGATAGGGTTGCTATCGCATCCCCCGGTTACCCGGCCTACCGCAATATCCTCAAAGCCTTGTCACTTGAAGTCGTTGAGATTGAGACAAGTGCCGAAGATCGGTGGGCCATCACCCTGGAAAGCCTGACCAAGATCCACAAGGAAGGCCATCTGAATGGAATTCTTGTTGCCAGCCCGGCCAACCCGACAGGTACAATGATGAAGCCGGAAACATTGAAAGCTTTGGTGAATACAAGCCGTGAATTGGGCATCCGGTTCATTTCTGACGAGATTTATCACGGATTAACGTATGGAACGGAAACAGGGATCAACGAAACAACCGCGCTGGAATTTGATGACGACGTGATCGTCATCAATTCGTTCTCTAAATACTTCTGTATGACAGGATGGCGTATCGGCTGGATGGTATTGCCACCAAATATGGTTCGTCCAATCGAGCGTTTGGCGCAGAGCCTTTACATCTCACCCCCCGAAATTTCTCAAGTTGCAGCGCTGCATGCGCTGGGCAGTTTGGAAGAACTTGAGAAGATCAAAGAAGGATATGAGATCAACCGTCGTTTACTTCTGAATCGGCTCCCCGAATTGGGGTTTGACAATATCGCGCCGATTGATGGCGCATTTTACGCCTATGCTGAAGCAACGCGCCACACCAATGACACGATGGAATTTGCAAAACGAATGCTGGCTGAGGCCGATGTTGCCGCAACTCCAGGGCTGGATTTCGATCAGGAACGGGGACACCGTTTCATGCGGTTTTCCTTTGCCGGGGATCATGCAACTATGGTGACAGCGTTAGACCGTATCGAAGACTGGTTGAAATAGGTTTCTACTAATGGACAAGGAATTTCTCATCGAACTATTTGCACCGTTTGGCGAAGTTGCAGTGCGAAATATGTTTGGAGGGAAGGGAGTTGCGTGCCGGGGACTTAATTTTGGACTGGTTGTAGATGGCGTGCTTCATTTAAAAGGCGGTCCAGATAATATTCCGGATTACGAGGCGGAAGGTCTGGGGCCGTGGCAATATCATCGCAAGGACGGCAAGGTCGTCGATATGGGGTATTATCCGGTTCCAGAGCGCCTGTTTGATGAACCGGATGAATTTGCGCAATGGGCTAACAAGGCTTGGGATGCAGCAGTTAAGGCTGATCAGGCGAAACCGCCCAAACAGAGAAAATTGCAGAGTTTTTAGCGCACGTCGCGGGTTGATTGCATAAGAAACGCAGGGACGTGATCACCCAACCCTTTTGGAGTCGGTTCATTGTCATCATCCCGGTTGCGACCGCGTTTGCCACTGCGTTCAAGTTTTTCGGGCTTGGCACGTTTTGGCTTGGGTGAGGGCTCTTCGTGTTGCTCCAATGCTTCAATGGCGGGAGATGCCTTTACTTCATCTTCGTTTAATTTTTTACGAGATGTTCTGCGCGGTTTTGGCCGTGGAGAGGAATTTTCTGCGGCAGCTTCACCTTTGTCGGTTTTACGACCTCGGCTGCTACGCTTAGCCTCGGGCTCATCGGATGCTTGAGCATCACCTTCAACGTAAGCGATATCGTCGCCAGTGAGTTCCAGAATTGCTTTGATGTATTTATCATCAGACGGAGTCAGCAGCGTAAACGCCCATCCCTCACGCCCCGCGCGGCCACAACGGCCAATGCGGTGCACATAATCTTCCGCGTGGGTGGGGACATCATAATTGAACACATGGGATACATCTGGAATATCGAGACCCCGTGCGGCCACATCACTGGCAACCAGAAGTTTAATATCACCAGAGCGAAAACCATTGAGGGTCTTTGTCCGTGAAGTCTGGTCCATATCGCCGTGGAGCGAGCCGACTGAATAGTCCCGTTTGGAAAGGGAAGTATGCAGTGTCGCAACATCGCGCTTGCGATTGCAGAAGATGATTCCGTTATTCAGTTTTACCGCATTATCGATCAATCCGCGCAATACCGCCCGTTTCTCAAAGTCTTTCTTGGGCGATTTTACCAGTTTCTGCTCGATATTCTTGGCTGTAGAAGCGGCTGCAGCAACCTGCACCTGCACCGGGTTTTGCAGGAACTGGTCGGCCAGTTTTTCGATTATTGGTGGCATTGTTGCCGAGAAAAACAGGGTTTGGCGGGTAAAAGGCACCATTTTAACAATGCGTTCGATATCGGGAATGAATCCCATGTCCAGCATGCGATCAGCTTCATCGATAACGAGAATCTCGACGCCGGTCATCAGAATGCGACCCCGTTCGAACAGGTCTAGCAGGCGGCCGGGTGTGGCGATTAACACGTCCGCACCACGGTCCAGTTTGCGCATCTGATCCTCAAATGACACGCCGCCGATAAGCAATGCGACATTCAATTTGTGATTGATGCTGTATTTGTTGAAGTTCTCTTCAACTTGCGCGGCAAGTTCGCGCGTTGGTTCCAGAATGAGCGTGCGGGGCATGCGGGCGCGGGCGCGGCCTTTTTCCGATAGAGAAATCATCGGCAATGTGAAAGCGGCGGTCTTGCCGGTCCCCGTTTGAGCAATGCCCATTACGTCGCGGCGATTGAGGACTTCGGGTATCGCTTGCGCCTGAATCGGCGTCGGTTCGGAATATCCAGCAGTTTCCACTGCTGAGAGCACTTTAGGACTTAGTCCAAGGTCAGTAAATTTCATATAAGGGTCTGTCTTTTCGACTGTATTACATTTTGTGCGCGCAAAGAGGATCGTCCGTCTTTGCAATTGGCGCTCCAAAACTGCATCGCGCCAGACTATCTAGTGCCAGCGGATAGGGAATAAGGTGCGGGGAGTCAAGGAAAGCGGGAAAACACACTGTGCAATTGGTAAACTCATGGTCAGAATTTCTCTTGTTTTACCCGTGTTTGATACCGATAAGAGAACCGTATATGATGCATTCAGCGCCATTGGATTGGTAGGTTTGACGGTCCACGGACCGACAGACCCGGTTTGTAGCTGATCGTTTTGGTCGCCAATTCGATTGCCCCAAAACGCTTCAACAGCGTTTCGAATATGATCTTCATATTCATCCGTGCCAGATGGTTGCCAAGACACAGGTGCGCGCCTTGGCCGAAGGCGAGGTGGCGATTTGGTGTGCGGCCAATGATGAATTGGTCGGCATCTTCAAAGGTTGCTTCATCACGATTAGCTGCCCCGTAAAGCAGCCCGAATGTGGTGCCTTTTTCAAATGTTTTTCCAGCTACTGTCACATCTTGCGTCGCGTGGCGATGGAAAAAGGGCAGGGGTGGTTCGAAGCGGAACATTTCCTGTATTGCAGTTGGCAGTAAATCCGGCTCCATGCGGAGGCGGGCGATTGTTTCGGGATGTTTTAGCAGCAGGTGCATGCCGCTGCCGAGAACGTCAATTGTCGACCCATGCCCCGCCATCAGGATCAACATGCAGGTGGATATAAATTCATCTTGATTGAGATAATATCCCTGTGCTTCATCTGCGATCATCTTTGAGATGAGGTCGTCTCTAGGGGCAGTAAGGCGCTCTTCTTTCAGTACCAAGAGATAATGATAGAATTCCCGCGCTGCCGTTTCTGCGGTCTGTTTCTTTTCATCACTCCGGTCGACATCAAAGAACTGCACCACCTGTTCGGACCATAACCGTAACTGCGGACAATCTTCGGCTGGAACACCCAGAAACTGGCCGATAACATGGCCGGGAATATGGACGGCGAAATCGGCGATAAAATCGATTTCGGCTTTACCGTCCAACTGGTCGAAAAGACCGTCGACATAGGCCTGTACCATGCCTTCCAGAGCGGAAATTGCACGCCCCTGAAACGCTCCGAACACAAGTTTGCGCAACCGCCGATGGGTCGGGCCGTCGCTGTCCAGCAGGCTGAATTGCACAACCCGTTCGTGGTAAGGCATATCGTGCCAATTGGCCATGACCTTACGTTCCTTGAGTTCTTCAACTGATGCCAATCCTTCAAGGGACCGCACCATCGCAGGGTTCGTCGCAATTGAACTGACGTCTTCGTATCGTGACAGAAGCCACATATCCTGCGGCTCGAAATAATAAGACTCACCGCTGTCGCGCAATTGTTTGTAGATCGCATAGGGATCGGCGGAGAATTCTATTGAAAGCGGGTCGAAGTGGAAATTATCTGGCAGCACGGCGGCCTCCAGCCTGATTAAACGTCAAGCAGTTCTTCGCTCGCGAACTGGGCGTTTTCCTGAATGAAGGTGAACCGTTTTTCCGGCTTTGTCCCCATCAATTTATCAATTGCATCTTTGGCCGGTTCAGGCTCATCGATGGAAACACGCAGAATGGTGCGCTTGGCAGGGTCCATCGTTGTTTCTTTCAATTGTGCTGGCATCATCTCGCCAAGGCCCTTGAAACGCCCCAATTCCACTTTTTTACTGCCGGTGAATTCCGTCCTTAGCAGCTCATCCTTGTGAGCATCATCGCGCGCATACATGGTTTTGCCGCCTTGCGTGAGTTTGTAGAGGGGAGGGACGGCCAGATAGAGAGCGCCATTCTCAATGATGCCAGTCATTTCCTGATGGAAAAACGTGATGAGCAGGGATGCGATGTGCGCGCCGTCCACATCAGCATCTGTCATGATGATAACCCGGTCATATCGCAGGTCATCAATGCTGAACTTTGAACGGGTGCCGCAGCCCAGTGCCTGGGCGAGGTCTTGTATCTGTTGGCTGTTGGCCATTTTGTCCCGCGTGGCTGACGCCACATTGAGAATTTTACCGCGCAGGGGAAGGATGGCCTGACTTTTGCGGTCACGCGCCTGTTTCGCGGACCCGCCAGCGGAATCACCCTCCACGATGAAGATTTCAGTGCCGCCTTTGGCGTTCTTGGAGCAATCGGCGAGTTTTCCGGGAAGGCGCAGCTTGCGCGTTGCGTTCTTGCGGTTGACTTCTTTTTCCTGACGCCGCCGCAACCGTTCTTCGGCCCGGTCAACCACCCATTCCAGCAGTTTTGCCGATTGAGCGGGGGAAGCTGCAAGCCAGTGGTCGAAGGAATCGCGGATGGCGTTTTCAACGATCTTGCTGGCTTCAACCGTAGCGAGCTTGTCCTTGGTCTGGCCAACAAATTCTGGTTCGCGAACGAAGACTGAAATCATGGCAGCGGCCGATGTCATCACATCATCTGTGGTGATCATCGCGCCTTTTTTATTGCCCACCAGTTCAGCATAGGCTTTCAGGCTGCGTGTCAATGTGACGCGCAATCCGGCTTCGTGGGTGCCGCCATCGCCGGTGGGTACCGTGTTGCAATAGGATTTTACAAAACCGTCGTCGCCATACCAAGAGATCGCCCATTCCACGGCGCCGTGGCCGGATTTCTTTTCCGTCGAACCGGCAAACGGTTGTTCCGTCACCTGCATCTGCTTGCCCAGGGTGGTCAGAAGATAGTCTTTCAACCCGCCGGGGAAATGGAAGGTGGCTTTATCCGTTACTTCGTCCTTGCCGCTGACCAATGACGGGTCGCAGGTCCAACGGATTTCAACACCGCCAAACAAATAGGCTTTGGAACGGGCCATTTTGAACAGGGTGAGCGGCGAGAATTTCGTGCCTTTACCGAAGATTTCTTCGTCCGGGTGAAAGCGGACTTTCGTACCGCGTCGATTGCTCACCTCACCGACTTTTTCGACGCCACCTTGCGCCAATCCGCGAGAGAATGTCTGGCGATAAAGCTGGCGGTTTCGAGCGACCTCGACAATGCAATCATCGGACAGCGCATTCACCACCGAAATGCCAACCCCGTGCAATCCGCCGGACGTTTCATAGGCTTTGCCGTCAAATTTTCCGCCCGCATGGAGTGTCGTCATGATGATTTCGAGAGCGGATTTATCCTTGAATTTTGGATGCGGGTCGACGGGAATGCCGCGGCCGTTGTCGGTGATTGTCAGATAACCTTCAACATCAAGTTCAACCTCGATCCATGTGGCGTGGCCGGCCACGGCTTCATCCATCGAATTGTCGATAACCTCGGCAAACAGGTGATGCATCGCTTTTGCGTCAGTACCACCGATATACATGCCGGGGCGGCGGCGAACCGGCTCAAGCCCTTCCAGAACTTCAATATCGGATGCCGTATAGGCTTCACCTGTGTTGCCATTAGCCGGTTTGGGCGCGGCTTTTTTACGTGGCTTGGGACTTGCCTTAGGCGTTGGGGCCAGAGGTTGAGATGCAAAAAGGTCTTCTGCGGCCATTTTTTCTCCGGAGTTTACGAATCAACTCGGTATAGGGCGAGGGGGTGCACATCGATACGACCCTGAACCTCAACCTGCAAGATGCGTGTGTTCTCTTTGTGTTCACTCTAGTCGCAAGTTATTAACGATGTCAGAGCGTCCAGTCGATATCCGGCGCAATCGGGATAATTCCAAGCGGATTGCGTTTCTCGGACCTTGAGAAATAGCCGCGTCTGTAGATGTCGAATTTGACGGTGTCGGCAATTCCATCGCGAGCATAAAATTTGCGGGCGTATTTCCAGATGTTGCGATAATCGCAGACCCGGCGGCGCGAGCATTTGAATGCACCGAAATAGGCGACGTCAAATCGCGCGAGCGTTGGAAACAATCGAACATCTGCTTCAGTCAATTTGTCTCCGACGAGGTAAGCATTGTCGACAAGTCTTTCTTCGATGGTATCCAACGTCTCAAACACGTCTTCAACTGCTGCCTCATAAGCGGATTGGGATTCGGAAAACCCGGCCCGGTAGACTCCATTGTTCAGTTTGGAATGAATACGGTCGTTCCACCTGTCTATCTCTGATCGCAAGGTCTTAGGATAAAGATCAATCGATGTTGTGGTGGATGTCGCAAATGCCTGAGGCAACATTCTAACCAGATCAGCAGACTCATTCGATACGAGACGGTTGGTCTTGGTGTCATAGAGTAAGGGGACCGAGACACGGCCCGTATAACCTGGTTCCCCGGCGATATAAATCTCATGGAGTGCGGATGAACCAAACAAATCATTCACATAGCCAGCGTTTTGATCAAATACCCACCCGTTGGAATTGCGCGATGGAGAGGTGAAAGATACGGGGATCACATCTTCTAAACCCAACAGTGCACGGGTGAGCAACACTCTGTGCGCCCATGGGCAGTTCCAGGCAGCATAAAGGCGGTAACGACCCGGCTCCGCAGGAAAGTCAGGAGAATCAGCGCCAATCCAGTTGCGCACAATGCTCGGAGTTCGTTGCCATTCGCCGCCTTCGCTGAGCGCAACCATGCCCGCGTCGTCGATCCATTGGCCATTGATCAGTTGCCCCATGGCATGTCCTTCCAGTTCGCGAATAAGGGTGTCACCTGTTTCTCTTGCTTATCTATGCAGTAAATTTATTAGGACAACCGTTCCGTTAGGGGGCTCGCCATTTATCTTTCCTGTGACACGGAGTTGCAAGTGCACTTTACAGGTTCAATACGCGGTCTTATCAGTTCGACCAACCTGTTTACCGGAACTGATTTCATGCGCGCGGAAATGCAACACCTTGCTGACGAGATTACTCAGGCGATCAGCCTCCTGCGCCGTCATCTCGACTGGGAAGTTGCAAGCAAGCGCCTAGCAGAACTGAACATTGCCGCAGAAGACCCGGACCTGTGGAGTGATGCGGGTAAAGCTCAGCTTCTGATGAAAGAGCGCCAACAGTTAGAAACGGGCATCAGCTCAATCAATTCGCTGGAAACCGAACTGGTCGATGCGAAAGATCTGATAGAACTTGCCGAAATGGAGGAAGACGAAGGGGTTTTGGCTGAAGCGGAGTCTGAACTGCGCAAACTCCATGCTGATCTGGGTAAGCGCCAGGTTCAAACACTGCTCTCCGGTGAGGCTGATGCAAGCGACACTTATTTCGAAGTTCATGCAGGGGCAGGGGGCACGGAATCAAACGACTGGGCAAATATGCTGTTGCGCATGTATATTCGCTGGGCGGAACGCAACGGTTATAAAGTTGAGGTTCAATCCACCACAGGTGGCGATGAAGCAGGGATCAAGAATGCTACTGTGTTGGTCAAAGGGTTGAATGCTTACGGCTGGTTAAAAACCGAATCCGGCGTGCACCGTTTGGTGCGCATTTCGCCGTTTGATTCAAACGCCCGCCGCCATACGTCATTTTCGTCAGTGCAGGTCTATCCGGTGGTGGATGATAATATAGAAATTATCGTGCCAGATAATGAAATTCGTATCGATACGTACCGTTCGTCCGGCGCCGGTGGTCAACACGTGAATACAACAGATTCCGCCGTGCGGATTACCCACATGCCCACCGGTATCGTGGTCACATCATCTGAAAAATCTCAACACCAAAACCGTGCGAATGCGATGAAAGCACTGAAAAGCCGCTTGTACGAGATGGAAATGCAAAAGCGCAACGAAGCGACACAGGCCGCCCACGACAATAAGACCGACATCGGCTGGGGCCATCAGATCCGTTCCTACGTCTTGCAACCCTATCAATTGGTCAAAGACCTGCGGACCGGTGTTGAAAGTACAAACCCTTCAGCCGTGCTCGACGGCGACCTCAACGAGTTCATGGAACAGGCACTGGCACACCAGGTAAGTGGCGAAGATAAGCAGGTCGAAGACGTTGAGTGATGGGTGGATTAATCAAAAATCATGTCGACGTCCATGACAGGGATTGAGGTTTCTATGGTCGTCAAGCGAATTGATGTGAAGGTCTGCAATCGGTTTCACCCACCGTGCGTTTTGGTTTTCTCAGCGTCGTAAACTGGGCTAGCCACCACTGTAGCGGTTGTATTAAAGCCATCACCAGCCAATTGGAGTGCAGTTCCAACAGTAATCTGCGGCTGGACATGGGCCAGAGCGAGCGATTTTTTCATCCGGTGCGAATAACACGGACTGTTGACGATGCCTACATCGTGACCATTGAGCGACAGTGTTTCACCGCCGGCAACCATATCGTCGTGGTCAATTTCCAGACAGACGTTATTGGTTATCTCGTTTCCTTTCGACGCAATTGCGGCTTCTTTACCCCGGTAGTCGCTCTTATTTTTGCTGACAGTAAAACCAAGGCCAACTTCCCAAGGTGTGTTGTCCTCTGTCATATCGTACCCGTAAAAAAGCAGTCCTGCTTCAATTCGCACTTTGTCCAGCGCCGTAAACGAACATGGCATCACATCTTCAGCAATCAGCCGGTCCCAGATATCACCGATCACAGCCGCATCTGCGAAAATCTCATAACCACGTTCGCCGGAATAACCGGTGCGGGATAAACGACAGTCATGGCCAAACAGTGTTGCAGGGGCATGTTGGAAATACGCCAGAGCAGGCAGATCGATGTCGCAATGGGTGTTCAAAATACTACAGGATTTGGGTCCCTGTACCGAGAGATCATGAAGGTCGTCGGTGAACTGAATTTGTACATCGCGCCCTTTGGCGGATGCCTCCAACAAGGCCATCGTATCGCCTGAGCCATGGACTATCATCCATTCGTTGTGGCCATTGTTCGAGACGATGGCGTCGTCTGCAACCCCTCCCTTTTCTGTTAAAACGCTTAGATAAGCTGCGGACCCAGGGGCGATCCTGGACACGTCACGGGTTACCAGGTGATCTAATGTGGTTGCTGCATCATCGCCTCGTACCAAAACCTTTTTAAGCGGCGACATGTCAAACATGCCTGCTCTTTCACGGACCGCATCATGTTCGTCGTTTGGATTAGTATCGTAGGTCCAAGCCGTCCCCATTCCGTTCCAATCTTCAAGGCCTGAGCTCAGAGCGGTATGACGAGATGCTAATGCGGATGTGCGGACTAATTCTTCAGTCATGGATATTCCTTTCTAGTACCATTCGTCCGGCATTGACGCTTTGCGCATTGCCACAAATTCTTTAAGAGCCCGATGGACACCATCGTCCATAAACGGGACTTTGTAGTCCGCGAGTAACTGTTTCCACACGACGGCGGCGCGTTGATCTGCGGAGGGACTTCCATGCTCGCACCATGTCTCGAATGGGCCAGCTTCGGGGATAGAGGGTTGGAAGTTGGCGGTCGCATAGTGGCGCAGAGTGTGCTGGGTGGACAGGAAGTTCTGACCCGGTCCGGTCTCGTGATAAGCATCTCTCCCGAAAGCCTCCACATCCGTTCCAAACCCCTGCAGCATGGTCATCATCGCACCGCAATGATCCAGATCCATGATGAACTTCTCATAGGACATCACCAATCCACCTTCGAGCCAGCCCGCCGAATGCCAAACCTGATGAGAACCGGAAAGCAGCGTCGACCACATTGCACCGGTGCTGTCTTGCATAGCCTGCCCGTCTGCAGCATTCGAAGCCGTGATCTGCCCCCCCCGGAGCGGAATGGCACACCCAAACGACGACCAAGCTGCGATAGTGCCATTGTTGTCAAATTGGCTTCTGGAGACCCGAAGGTGAGCGCTCCTGATTTCAGGTTCATGGTAGAATGAAAGCTGCCAAATACCACAGGACAACCGGGGCGTACGAGTTGGGCTAAAGCAATACCGACCATTCCTTCCGCCAAAGTTTGCGCTGCCACCGCGGCAGGTGAAAGGGGCCCCATAGCCCCGGCAAAAATTGCCGGAGAGATGCAGACGCACTGGTTTGCAGCGGCATAAACCCGCAACGCAGCAGACATCGTGTCGTCGTAAATCAACGGTGAGTTGACGTTGATGTTGCCCTGCATCACGGCGCTGGTTTCCATGAATGCGGCACCAAACACCAGCCCCGCCATTTCGAGACTATCCTGAGCTCGGTCTGGGGACGTGACACTGCCCATGAACGGTTTGGTCGACAGGGTCAGATGCGCCAACATCATGTCCAGATGACGTTTGTTGACCGGCACGTCAGTGGGTTCGCAGATCGTTCCACCTGAATGGTGCAGTCACGGCGAACCGTAAGTCAGTTTTACAAAGTTTTCGAAATCTTCCAGCGTCGCGTACCTGCGACCCATCTCAAGGTCGCTCACAAAGGGGGAACCATAGCCGGGCATAAGCACTACGTTGCAGCCGCCCAGCGTTACCGTATGCGTAGGGTCACGTCCGTGAAGCTGAAACTCATCTGGTGCAGTTGCGCACAGCGATCGTGCATGCCCTGGTTCAAATTTAACCCGATCTCCTACAACGGTCGCCCCGGCCGCGGCGAATAAGTCGAGAGCAGTTTCGTCGCCGCGAAACTCGACCCCAATGTTTTCTAAAATCCAGTCAGCTTGCCCTTCAATAGCAACTAACGCTTCGTTGTCCAACAGCTCATAGACCGGAATTCTGCGCCTGCGTGGAGATTTAACAACCGGTATGCAAGATTGACGGGAGGCCCGCCCGCGTCTGATTGTCCGGAGCCGTTTGGATGGTGCGGGTAGGTCCAAATTTTCCAACGCTGGCGCCTGTATCTGACTTCAATACCGAAGACTTTGACCCATATTGCAGAAACGACAATCGAATTTATCTGTACGCAGCGTTTAAATAATTTATACACTTGTGAAATGTCCATCTCGTTCAAACATCACGACACCTTACGTCTCTTCAATGAAGTTGCCCAGCACAGCAGCTTTTCGGATGCCGCAGAATCGCTTAACATGACCAAAGGTGCCATCAGCTACCAAATTAAATCACTCGAAGAGAATTTGGCGCTCAAGCTGTTTGAACGGTACTCCCGAGGGGTGGAATTAACACCGAATGGGCGGCGACTTTTGAACGCAAGCCTTTCGCACTACCGCGAAGTTGAGACAGAGCTAGCCAGATTGAGAGGCACGGTTGACCAGTCGTTAACTGTGGGGATGTCGAGCTATTTTGCCTCGCGCTGGCTGTCGCCGCGATTGATGACATTCATGCAGAAGCACCCCGACATCCAGTTGCGCATCCAACCCATGACACAGGTGTTCGATCTTGAACGTCAGGGCGTAGACCTCGCCATTCGGTGGGGCGATGGCGATTGGGATGATGTTGAAGTGGAGCCGTTTTTGCCAATGCCCTCCTGGCCGGTTGGCAATCAAGATGCCGCTGATTGCGTTCAACAACTCGGATTGGAGCGCGCATTCTCACAATTTACATTGCTGCGTGATCGCGATGACAGCAATGCTTGGACTGATTGGTTCAGAGCTGCGGGCCTGACTCATCAAACACGCAAAGACACTCTCATCATTCCTGACCCCAATGTCAGGGTTCAAGCCGTTATCGACGGCCAAGGAATTGCGTTAAACGATGAGCTGGTAAATCGAGAATTGGAGAAGGGAAGGCTTGTTCGGCTTTCAGAAACCGAGCTCTCTTCCTTTGGATATTTTCTGGCAAAACCACACAAACAGTCTCGCACCGAAACCGTTGATGCATTTGTTCATTGGTTGCATGAGCAGTAACTACCTTAACAAGTTGCGCTATTTAGTCTCAATCAAAATGCAGCTATTCGCGATATGCTCGGAACTGGGAAAAGAGAGTTCAATGCGGTCGTAGCTGCGGCGGGAGCGCGTAATTCCTGATGTAGTCCACCCTCTACCCAATGGCTGTTGCCGGGAGGATAGTTGACTTCGATTCATAAAAAACTGGAACCCGTAGGTCGGATATTCGCGTGTTAGCGTAGTTCTCAATGCTTATAAATAAGGCTTGATGTGTTGGACTTGTCCCGTATTAATTCCGCATCCTGTTCTCGTTTAACTCGTTTTTCGTTCAAATTTGATGGGCGACATTCCTCCTATTGCTGAGTGTCTTCTGCGGCTGTTGTAAAAGCCGTTGATGTATTGGAACAGGGCGTCGGTTGCTTGCTGTCGTGTTTGCCATGTGCCGCGCCAGATGAGTTCGGCTTTGAGTGTTTTGAAGAACGTCTCGACCACGGCGTTGTCCCAGCAATTGCCTTTTCGGCTCATGGACACTTTAAACTTCAGTTCACGCATTCGTTTTTGATAATCATGAGAGCAGTATTGACTGCCACGGTCCGTATGATGAATGCAGCCCGGCGGTGGGTTTCGAAGGGCCAAAGCCCGGTTGAGAGCCTGCAATGCCAAGTCTTTCTTCAACCGGTTGCTGACAGCCCAACCCACCACACGGCGTGAATGTAGATCGATCATCACTGCCAGATACAGCCAGCCCTCACGGGTCCAGATGTAGCTGATGTCACCTGCCCATTTCTGGTTGGGTTTATCCGCTTGGAAGTTCCGCCCCAGCAAGTTAGGCGCAATGTTGAAGCGGTGATTGCTATCGGTCGTAGCTTTGTATTTGCGTGTTCTGACCACTCGAATGCCGTTGTCGCGCATCAGGCGGCCAACACGGCGGTGACCAATAGCAAGGCCGGCTTCCTTCAACTCCTGCGTCATTCTCGGGCGACCATAACTGCCAAGGCTCAAGTGATGCTGTTCACGGATGTGCGCCAGAACCACCATGTCATCGCGCTGCCGTTGACTAACAGGGCGGTTGTGCCAGGCACGATAACCACGCGATGTAACATTCAGAATATGGCAAAGCCGATCCACCGGAACGTGTTTCCTGTGTTCTTCGACAAACGCAAATCTCACTTGCTTTGACCCGCGAAGAACACTGTTGCCTTCTTTAATATCTCCCTCTCCTCCGTGAGGAGACGAACCTCTCTGCGAAGCCGCTCATTCTCTTTGGCCAGATCAATATCAACCGATGGTGGAAGGTCATCAGGCCGGGATTGTTGTATCCATTTCGATAACGTCGAAAAGCCGACCCCCAAATCTGATGCCACTTGTTTCCGGGTAAGTCCGCTGGTCAGCGCAATACGCACCGCTTCACGCTTGAATTCGTCTGTGTGGCCTCGTGCCATAATAGTTCTCCTTGATGGGATTAATCCAATTCAAGGACACGGAACTAAACCGTGACAAGTCCATGTTTTGCCAGTCGAATGTAATGGATTGGATTGAGGACGCGGCCGTTGCGGCGGACTTCGTAGTGGAGGTGAGGACCGGTTGAGCGGCCAGTGCTGCCAACATTGCCGATGCGGGTGCCTCGGGTGATCTTCTGTCCAACGCGTACTTTGATCTTACTCAGGTGTGCATAGCGGGTCGTGATATCGCCGCCGTGATCGATTTCAACCAACTTTCCGTAACCGCCCGAACGACTGGCCTTGATCACCTTGCCGGATGCAGTCGCGACGACTGTTGAACCACGTCTGGCTCGGAAATCCAGCCCCCCATGAACGGCCTTACGCCCTGTGAACGGATCTTTTCGGCTGCCGAAGCGTGATGAAATTCTTTTGCCGGGAGCTGGTGAGCCGTGTGGCAGAAATTTAGCAGCTTTGCGAACGGATTCCAAAGTTTCAAGCGATGCGTCAAGCGCGTTGACCGTTTCGATAAAGCGATTGGCGCCTTTTAATTCGATGAGCGGGCCACCAACTCCGGTATCCAGTGGAACACGGATTCCTTGTTTACCCAGTATAGAAGCTAGTTTTTTCGCTTTTTGATCAGCGGCGCGCTTCAACTGTGTGAGTTCTGCTAACTGCGCTTTTTCCGTTTCTTCAAGGGAGGCTTCAACCGTGTCGAACAGCGATTGATCGCCATTAGCGACTTCAAATCGCTGATTGTTTGGCAAAGAGCTGGAAAACGGGCTTGTTGAACCGGTAAGTGAACCCAATCGTAACTTAGCTTTATCACCCTTCTCAGGCACAGCTAAAGTTTGCTTTGGTAATGGAGGCTTTGTGAAAGAACCGGGTTTTACCCCCGCTCTTTCGAATATGTGTTTAGTCTGTAGTTGCCTGGCGCCAATCTTGTTTTGGCGCTCCATTAGTCTCGCAACACGGTTTTCAACAGCTTGTTGATCGAGAAGTTGACGGCTGGTGACCAGATCAACTTGAGACCGTAACTCAGCAATTCTATCTTCATAAGCATGCTGCATGCTGGCGTGTCGTAGAAGGGTGGTTGAGACAAGATCATCGCGCAGGAACAGATAGGAAGTTGATCCCAGTGTTCCCAAAAACAAAATGACACACAGCAGGCTCAATGTTGCTGCGAGCCATGGTCTTATGACCATTTTCCGCTCACGACCACCGGAGCGAATGAATATGACCGCTGGTTCTGGCTTGCGAGTAGCAAAGCCAGATGCGGACCGCATTTGCGCTGGATGAGGAGAGGACTGATGAACCATAAATTACTGTTAAACGATGGGTGTGACAGAGCCATCATCCACCTTTATGGTTAACGTTTCCTTTTCAATAGATTTCGCGGCGTCATGTGCCAGCACTGGAAAGCGCACGATAAAACCCCGGGGTAAGCCCGGCACGTGCCCGGGCCATGTCATTAAATGGCGGCTTCAAAGGGCCGCGAAAGTGTTTTTTTACAAGTAGTTGAAAAGCTTTCGCTGGCTCCAGGCCTTGTCTTAAACACAGGAAGCGGAACCACTTGGCACCAATTGCGACGTGGCCCTGTTCATCGCGATAAATTATATTGAATATGCGTGCACTTTCGTGATCTCCAACCTCTTTCATTTGCGCTAGAAGCGTTGGGGTGATGTCAAGGCCGCGTGCTTCGAGGATTAAGGGGACTACTGCGAGTCGTGCGGTGAGATCGTGACCGGTTTCTTGTGCAGCTTCCCATAATCCATCATGGGCATCCAGATCGCCATAAGTTCCATCAAGTTGCCCCAACCTCTCCTGCAATAGCGAAAAATGTTTGGCTTCCTCGTAGGCTACACGCACCCAGCCGTCGAAAAACGAGCGGGGCATACGGTTTGTGACAGATGTGTTTGCAGTGCAAAACCGGGCGACA
Source organism: uncultured Rhizobiaceae bacterium (assembly GCA_951813045.1). Taxonomy (GTDB): domain Bacteria; phylum Pseudomonadota; class Alphaproteobacteria; order Rhizobiales; family Rhizobiaceae; genus Pseudahrensia. The sequence continues at coordinate 1,854,026 of CATOTF010000002.1, read as the reverse complement.
ATGTCCCATGCCAAGTCGATCGCGTTGAGCTCGATATGAGCAATCGCGTGGAGGAGGGCAAATCGTCCTCTTTGTGAGCGGATAGACCGCTTTTTTAAATTTCTTGGTGGCACCAGTTGGGGACGGGTAGGGCGCCCCGGCCTGTTCGGGACACTTATGGAAAAATCGGCTCCCAGACCCAATGTGCCGGCAAACCACCGTAACGCTGTGTGCCTTGTCGCCCGGATTTTCTCATCAAGGTCACCGGTCGCCAAAGAGATAATTGCGCCGTGACGCAAACTCTGAATTGTTTCACGACAGGGTTGGTCATCCACGCGCCATACTTCGGGCCACTCATCTGAATTCAGCCACTCATTGTTTGAATGCAGGATTTTTGAATTCCTCCGGTTCCGGTGATTGCAAGTCGGTTGCCCATTACGGGCCGAGTGACTTTAACTAAAGTGAGTTTTTGCAGCTTCGAGTACCGCATCAACATGTCCTTTGACACGAACCTTTTTCCAAACCTCCAGAACAGTTCCCTCAGCGGATATCAGGAAGGTTGTCCTTTCAATGCCCATATAGGTTTTCCCGTACATACTTTTTTGTACCCAAACCTCAAATGCTTCCAACCCAACCTTCTCCTCATCTGAGACAAGAGGAATTCGAAGATTGTGTTTTTCGATAAGCTTCTCGTGTTTTTTGACCGGGTCTGCAGACATACCGAAGATATCAATACCCAATTTCTTGAACTCAGGTTTGAGTTGTGTGAACTCAATTGCTTCTGTGGTGCATCCCGGAGTGTCATCCTTGGGGTAGAAATACAACACGGCCGCTCTACCGGTTGGAAACTTTAGATTGCCGGTTCCACTGACCGGAAGTTCAAACGATGGTACCTGATCACCAACTTCTATCATGTGGTTTTCTTTCTTTTAAATTTTTGTGCGTAATCTGAACATAGTTTTCTGACAAAGGCTTGTTAGATTGGCAAGAGGTCAGTTGATAGTGCTGCAGATGGTGACGAAGGCCATTACAGGATAGTGTCAAATCATCTATGATTGACGGGGCTATTTGGATCGGGGGCTCGATTCGAAACGCATAAAGAGGATTTCGAATTTTCCATGATTGAGCGTATTGATCCTGAGAAAAGACCGAATCTTAGAAAGTTCCCGTCAGCCGAAGCGCAAGAAAGCCTACCCATAAAAGGTCGCTCAGCTTCACCACCACGCAAACCGAAAAGCGGATGGTTCAAATTCTGTCTGAAGTCATCAGCAGTTTTGGCTATTGCCCTTATTTTGATTTCCGGTGCTGCCCTGTTTGTGTTGTCCAAACGTGCGGTATCCATTGAACAGTTGAGAGCCGGCATAGAAAGTCAGCTTACCAACCTGCTTGGGGAGAATCGGAGCGCCAAAATCGGGGACGCTAAAATTGCCCTTGGTCAGGGAGGGCTGCTCGCTATCGATGCAAGTGATGTTCGCATTTTGCAGGACAGCAGCATAAGCCTCGGTGCGGTCAATGAAATAAGTGTAAAGCTAAAAGCGCTGCCGTTGTTCAGTGGCCAGGTTGTCGCCAAGAGTCTGGCAATAAATGACGCCAGCATTTCCGTAGACAACCTAATCAAACTCGATCCAGTGAAGACCGCAGGTGTCACATCACAATTGCGCCCGTTCTGGCCCAGGTCGGTAAATTTGGATCTGGCCATGCGCCAGTTGGGAAACGTCTTTCGTCAGGTGGCAGGTTCTCTGGAGCGTGCAGGTCTTGAAAGTATCGAGCTCAATGGAACTGAGTTGATTGGGTTTGAACAATTTGGATTACGATCAAAAACCGCGAGTTTCAGCACCTTCAATGTTCGAAAATCCGATGGCAATAATAATGGAATTCGCTTTGACGCAATTCTGAATACCCAGTTAAATGACTGGAGCCTGTCGGGTGAATGGCGAAAATTGGAGGAAGGTGTTGATGTATTGATCCTGACCGCTGAGGGGTTGGAGCTGCAGGATTTAATCAGTGGACTTGGTACTGGAGAAAGACGAACGGTACTGTCGAACCCCGTTACACTTCGATTGGAAGTGCCCTATCTTGAGGATGGCACCCCCCAACAGGCAACTTTGAAAGCTGAATTTCTCGATGGTGAAATGGTTCTTGCAGGGAAACATGTCGCTGATGCAGCGAGCGGAAATTTGAACCTGCGATTGCTACCGGGTAAAAACCAAATTGACCTTGAGCGCTCTAATGTTGAAGTGGATGGTTATTCTGCAAGGTTGACCGGCGGGTTCAGGTATCCGTCCGTAGACGATGATCCAATTTCAACGACGCCGGTGTTCCAGATTTCCGTTGAGGAATTTGACGCATTTGGGTTGATCCATGACGGGCAATCCCCAAAGGGAAAAATGTCCGTCGAAGGCATGCTGGATCCGCTTAATCAAACGCTCAGCTTTACCAAAGTTGATGTTGAAACACCTGCAGGTTCAGCAACCGGGAGTGCTTCCTGGCGACTGGATACAGTTGAACCCTACATAAAAATTAATTTTCTAATTCCTGAAATGCCGGTTGATGAACTCAAACAGTTTTGGCCTGCTTTCATTGCGCCGAACACCCGCCGATGGATCGATAAAAATGTTTGGAATGGACAGGTATCAGATGCACGTTTATCAGCGGATTTCCCTCCTGGAAGAATTCGCCAACACGCACTTTACAACGAAGATAATCTCTCGATCGATTTGAAGATCAGAAATGCTACTTTTCGTTGCGTCGGCAAATTACCGAATTTGTCAAGGGCAAATGGGAATGTCCGCCTGAAAGGCAATGAGACGGTTGCACAAATTGACACTGCTGTTTTGAAACAACGCGGTCGTAATGATGTTCAAGTGAGGAACAGTTCCTTTAAACTGGGGCCGTTCAGCGACCGTCCCCTTAACGGGCGGTTGGCATTGGATTTGTCCGGTGAGGCGGGTTCGCTCGGTGCTCTCACTGCACTTGAACCGTTAAACCTTGCCAAAAAGATCAACATTGATCTCCAAGGCCTTACCGGGAATGGCAGTGCTCAGATCGATGCTGATCTGCTGTTCAATAAGAAAAGGGTTTTTATGGGACCAAATCAATGGTCAGCAAAAGTTAAGCTTCGAGAGTCGGGGTTTAAAAAACCCGTTTCCGGGCGTTCAATCTCCAATCTGGATGTCATAATTGATGCAGGTCCCTTGGCCGCGGAGATAAATGGTAATGCACTGGTTGACGGAATTCCTGCCGAACTTGCCATGGTACAGCCACTAAAAGACAAAGGAACGGGTGCAAGTTCCATATCTTTGGTTTTGGACGAAAAAGGCTTGAGGAAGTTTGGGATTGATACGGCGGGTGTGATTGAAGGGCCGATAAAAGTCAAACTTGTACAAACTAAAAAGGGTGAGCAGGCCGTAGAAGCAGATCTTAAATCGGCTACTTTGAATCTTCCCTGGATCGGATGGAGCAAGGGAAAGGGAATAGCGGCTAACGCCAAATTTGTTTTGTCCGAGAATAAAGGCGTTCGCCGACTGAAAAATCTAGAGCTACGGGGCAAGGGCTTTAGCGCGAATGGGAATCTTACCCTCAGTAAAACCGGCCTTGATGCTGCTCGGTTTAGCAACGTTAAACTCAATAAGACGGACGATTTCGATATAGATTTGAATCGGACAACAAAAGGGTATGACGTGACGGTTGATGCACGTTCCTATGACGCACGGGCTCTCATCCGGTCTTTTTTAAATAATGGAAAACGTGAAAGCGGTGGAAAAGCTGAAGTGCGTCTTTCGGGCCGTGTCAAAAAGTTGACCGGGTTTTCGGGACAATCGCTCTTTAATGTAAATCTCGATTTTGCGCAAAAAGGTTCCCGTGTTGGCAGTGCAACGGTAAAAGCTCTTGCGTCCGGGAACTCCCCAACATTGTTTTCACTTCAGCCCGTGAATGGAGGAATGAGGACCAAGATTTCAACCGGTAATGCGGGGTCGGTCCTTCGCTTTCTCAACCTTTATGAGAAAATCAGAGGCGGCTCCATTGATGCCACACTGGTTAGAGATAAATCCAACGTCTTCCGCGGAGTCGTTCAGGCAAACAATTTTGAATTGCTGGGCGAACCCCGTTTGGCCCAATTGCTGCAAAAACCGACTGTACCCAAATCAATACGCTACAATGAACGTGTGCAGACGCAATTACGGCAAATCAGGACCGACCAGGTAACGGTTGACCAGCTTCAAGCTCGTATTGAGAAGGGTGCGGGCTTTTTGAATATTAAAAAGGGACGCCTGGGCGGTGGAGATGCAAGTGCTGCGTTTGAAGGTGTGGTTTACGATGCCAACAATCAGATGAACATTTCCGGCACTTATCTACCTGGGCGAAGCCTGAATAGATTGGCGTCGAGAATCCCAATCATCGGGCTGGCCTTTGGCAAAGGTAAAGTGGATGGGCTATTCGGTATTACATTCCGCCTAAAGGGACGATATGGCAATCCAAAATTGCTTGTAAATCCCCTATCGATTATCGCACCAGGGGTTTTTAGGCGTCTGTTCAATTTCTAACGAAACTTAAACCGGGCGCAGTAACACGTGTTTCTTCTTGCCGAAAGAAAGCTTGATCGCGCCATCAGAATTCAGATGGGAATTGTCGATAATCAGGCTCTCGTCATTCACCGCAACATCATTGATCTTGATTGCACCGCCCTTGATGTGACGCCGTGCTTCACCGTTGGATTTTGCCAAACCTGCTTCAACGATCAATCCCAAAAGTCCGGTACCCGCGCTAATCGACGTGCCGTCAATGTCGACGGAAGGTAGATCCGTTGCCACAGTGCCTTCTTCGAACGTTTTACGCGCCGTTTCGGCCACCTGTTGAGCGGCATCTCTGCCGTGCACCAGCGCGGTTGCTTCCGTCGCCAGGACCTTCTTGGCTTCGTTCAGTTCTGCACCGTCCAATGCTTCCAGCTTGGCGATCTCGTCCAACGGTAATGTTGTAAATAACTTCAGGAACCTGCCGACATCCGCATCCTCTGTGTTGCGCCAATATTGCCAAAAATCGAATACTGGCAGCATATCCGCGTTCAGCCATACAGCGCCGGATGCAGACTTACCCATCTTTGCACCGGAAGCGGTGGCGAGAAGAGGGGTCGTGACCGCATAGAGCTGGTCTGCACCTGCGCGTCGACCGAGGTCGACGCCCGAAACGATATTTCCCCATTGGTCTGACCCGCCAAGCTGCAGGCGGGTACCGTAGCGGCGGTTGAGCTCTACATAGTCATAAGCCTGTAGGCACATGTAGTTGAATTCGAGGAAGGAAAGATGTTGTTCCCGATCAAGACGTGTTTTTACGGAATCCCGCGCCAACATGGCATTGACCGACAAGTGCCGACCGTAGTCGCGTAAAAAATCAACATAATTTAACTCAAGCAACCAATCGGCATTGTCAGCCATAACGGCGTCTTGCGGACCGTCGCCAAAGGTTAAAAAAGGTGCAAAGCATTTTTTAATTTCGGCTTTATTGTCCTCGATAAATTGTGGTGTCATCAGCTGCCGCGATTCGTCCTTACCGGATGGATCGCCAACCATTGATGTACCACCACCCATTAAAACGATGGGACGGTGCCCGGTTTTTTGGAACCAGTACAACAACATAATCTGGGTCATGGAACCGACATGCAGGCTTTTAGCTGTTGCATCAAAACCGATGTAGGCGGTGACGATTTCCTTCGTTAAAAGGTCATCAAGCCCGGATTCGTCCGAAACCTGATGAATAAAGCCGCGCTCCGAAAGCGTGCGAAGGAAGTCTGATTTGAAACTGGCCATGGTTCTATGCCGAAAACTGTCGAATTTCTCCGTGCTTTACACGAAATTTGCTGCGTGTCACACGATGCAATTCAATTATTCTCTCTCCGAAATCAAACAATTTAGCTGGACCCAAACATGAAAACTGCGCTGGGCTTGATGAGCGGAACGTCGATGGACGGTATCGACGTGGCGCTGGTGAAAACCGATGGTGCTGACGTTGGAGGATTTCGACCTGCAAGGAGGTATAGCTGAAGCGCAGGCGTTCGGCTATCTAGAGCCCTTTCCGTTCTGATGGAATCATCAGAGCGACAAGAAAGTGCGTTAAAACAAACGGATAGAGCAATAAACGCGAACGCATGTGAGTGGATGTTGCTCTAGCTGTACGCAACGCTAAAGGCTTGCTGCTGACGTTTCCCAAAACAACAGGATGCAAGGCTCCGGTTACAGGCGGCGTGTTAGCGGCGTTCGTTCCATAGTAATTGTATTTATCAAACAGAATTATTTTTAATTATGTTAAACCCGGTCATGAATTGTTGATTGGTTTCCCGTGCGTCAACGCTGTAATTTGAACAGCCTCCCAATATGTGAATAGGCTAAATCATGAAAATTCTCACATTAACCGCTGCCAGCACTGCGTGTGTGTTGGCATTCAGTGCATCGGCGTTTGCGGCTTCCAACGGAAACAAGCAAGTATCAGACGAAGTTGTGGCTGAACAGCGCGTCAAGCTGGCAAAAAATACTAACGGTGCAGGCTTTGGACCACAGTCGCCCCGTGATCTAGACGTGGTTGCAGGCACCAATCGCCGTCTGTTTGAAGGTGCCCCCGCCTACACTTCAATGAACCTGTGCAATATTCATTTTCACGAAAATGCCGAACACAAGGGCGGTGATTTCACCACGTATGCGGGCAATGGAGATGGCAAAGGCTACGGCACCGGATTTAAATATAATGGAAAGCTGAACGACGCGGAATTAGCGGCTTATGACCGCAAGGTTGGATCAAGCGATCACGGGGATTTGGAACCCGGTGATACAATTGAGGTTCACTATGTTCACACGACCGCAAAAGTAGAACCGGGGGCGACGTTGGGTTCTTGCCTGAGTGAAGCAATCGCCAACCCGCAACTGCGGGTGGAAACTCAGGTATACGTCATTGTAAACGATGATAATGCGCTCGATTTCGTCAAATTAACCCACCACGAAATGGTTGATGGACTGCACCAAGCGACCAACATACCCACCGATACCGGTTCACCCGTGCAATATGCCGGATCCACAACAGGCCCCGGCTACAACGAAAAAGGCTCTCCTTTCCAGGTGACCTGGAGCGTTCGTCCAAAGGTTGCGAAAATCTCAATTAAGTCAGTCGAGATATGGTTGAAAGGGAACACTTTCAAAGAAGACCACGCACATGGCGTTCGCAATCTGGTCAAGAATCCAGCTCTGCTATCTCCCATTAATTAGGCAGACAGACACTGCTAATCCCGTCACCATTGGTGGCGGGGTTTGCTGTTCATATAGGTCTGTAGGTTCTTGAGCCTCGATTGCGTTGTCTTGGTAACTTACTCCGGCTTTACTCGTGCGGCGGTTTTGTCGGCAAACGCGGCTAGCCTGTCATTTGAAGCGGGTTGCGTGTTCACCACGCCCGCGACGAACGCTTCCATATAGGATGCGTCCAGCGCGGACATATTGCGCGTATGGGATATGGCGGAGCAGATGGCGAAGTTTGAGAGGGGCGGGACTTCTGCGGTTGCTTTGGCGAGTTCCATCGCTTTTGCTTCGCTGTCCCCTTCAACCAGATATTGGCACAGGCCAACGGATACGGCTTCCTCTCCCTTATAGATACGCCCTGTCAGCATCATATCGGTCATCCGGGCGCGACCCACCATTTCAGCCACACGGATTGTGGCGCCGCCGCCGGTGAACAGGCCCCGCTGGCCTTCCGGTAGCGCGAAATAGGTCGTTTGGTCAGCAACGCGAATATGGGCTGATGAAGCGAGCTCCAAACCTCCGCCTACCACCGCTCCTTTGAGGGCTGCAATAATTGGCACGCCACCATATTCCATTTTATTGAATGCTTCGTGCCAGCGCAGGCAGACATGCATGAAGTCAGCGGCACTTCGCTCTTGTTTGTGATGCTCGACGAGATCGAGCCCGGCTGAAAAATGATCGCCCTCAGCCCGTAAAACAACAGCCCGCGCGCCCGTGCGCGGCATGGTTGAGAATACGGAAATGAGTTCCTCAATCGTTTCAGCATTGAGTGCATTGCGTTTGGCTGGGCGATTGAGACTGACAATGGCAATTTCCCCATCGGCGTCGAGGGTGAGATTATTGAGTTCTAATGACGGGAGTTGCATTCAATTTCTCCTGGGCGTCCAGACGTGTACAAGTCCGTCTGCGCTTTCGACGCTGATTACGAAAGTAAAGTTTAAATGAAGGGGAGTTCGACGAGTTTACCAGCAACTGATTTACCCTCGCGAACAACCAGAACGTCGGAACCAGGAGTGCACTTGATGTCAATCAACGCGTAGCCGATGTTTGCTTTCATGCGCGGCGACCAGACGCAATTCGTCATGCCTCCAACTTTAACGCCATTCATATGAATGTCTTCCCAAGAGAACTTAAAAGGATCGGGATTTTCACCTTCCAGAATTAGGCCAAGTTGGCGCCGCGTCGGCCCGGAATCGTTTATCGTGCGGAGTGCAGAAATTCCGATCACATCGTCATCCACGTCGAGATCAACATACTTACCGAGCCGCACTTCGAACGGGTTTGTCTGATCGTCGGTGTCACCACCAACGGAAACCAAGCCGCTTTCAGTGCGTTCCGCGGTTGCTGGAGCACCAGGACCTATACCCCAGGGTTGGCCAGCTTCTTTGAAGATATTCCAGAGTTTTGTGCCTTGGGTCCGGTCACGCAGATAAATTTCGAAACCGCCCTGTTTTGACCAGCCGGAGCGTTGAACAGCGACCGGGATGCCATCGATCTCGGTCTCACGAAACCAGAAGTATTTGAGATCCCGTACCCAGTCCCCAACGACATGGGCGACCACATTTTCGGCCTTTGGACCTTGTAGGGCCATGGGGGATACATCTGGCTCTGAAACTTCAACATCGAGCCCTCGTTCTGACGCGATGGCGCGTGCCCAGAACCAGATGTCGCTGTCGGCGATTGAAAACCAGTATTGGTCTTCTGCCAGCTTAAGAAGAATTGGATCGTTTATCAAAATACCGTCATGATTGCAGAGAGGCACATATTTCCCTTGTCCAATCTTACATTTCGACAAATCGCGCGGGGACAATATTTGCGCGAGCTTGCCCGCATCCGGACCCTTGAGTTGGACTTGACGCTCAGCACCAACGTCCCATTGGGAAACACCTTCAATGATACGCCAATACTCCGCTTCAGGGTCGCCGAAGGAAGCGGGTAGAACCATACGGTTATAAACCATGGCAGAGACTAGGCCTTCGGCGACAACCGCGTCGTAAAATGGCGATGGTCGAAGCCGAGCAGTAGGTTTTATTGAAAACACGGCCAACACTCCCGTTGAAAGATGGGGCTAGTTAGCTCCTTGAAAACCAAATGACGGCAAAATAAACGACAAGAAATGCCCCAATCCGACCGCGATTGATGTTTTCTGACGTGGATTCGAATGGATGGAGTGAAAAAAGCAAAAAACCCGCAGTTTTCACCACGGGTTATCTAAAATTCAGCATTTGGAAGTCGCTATCGTAGCAACATCGTTTCTTCGATGCCGCCCTCAATCAGGCCCAGGCGCTTGTCGAGATAAATCTGACACTCGTCCAAAAGCTCTTCCTGATGCTCTGTGAAGAAATGGTTGGCACCGGGCACGGTAATTTGCGTTGTCGTGATACCCTTTTGTGAGCGCAGTTTATCAACCAGTGTTTGAACATGTTCCGGTCTTGAAACCTGATCGTCTTCACCGTGAATAATCAGTCCGGAAGACGGGCAGGGGGCGAGGAAGGCGAAATCGTAAATGTTCGGTTGCGGGGCAATCGACATATAGCCTTCGATTTCCGGGCGACGCATCAACAATTGCATGCCGATCCACGAGCCGAATGAAAAGCCTGCTACCCAGCAGCCTGTTGAATCAGGATGAAGTGTTTGAATCCAGTCGAGCGCCGCAGCTGCGTCCGATAACTCGCCAATGCCGTGGTCGAATTCGCCTTTCGAACGGCCAACTCCGCGAAAGTTAAAACGTAAGGTTGTAAAACCGCGTTCCTGAAACATGTAAAACAGTTTGTAGATGATAGGGTTGTTCATCGTCCCGCCAAACTGCGGGTGAGGGTGGGGATGAAGAATGATCGCGATGGGTGCGTTCTTGTCCTCGGAAGGCTGGTAACGCCCTTCAAGGCGTCCTTCCGGTCCGGTGAAGATGACTTCAGGCATGCAATACTCCAGATGCAACCGGTTGTGAAAGTAGGCGAGCTCAAACTGCGCCGCATTTAGCGCCCTAAATCATACCAATTGGCTTGACGGCGGGGCAGGTACTTTCTAACCTAGTTTAGAATTATTCAAAACTTGCGAATTCGGCTCAAACCCTGATATCAGGGGTCAGCATGCTTCGCAAAAGCCGTACATAGGCCATCCGGCCTCAAAATTTCAAGAAAAATAGGTCGAAAGCGTAAACGACCGCAAATATTATAAGCAGGACGAAGCAACAACCCATGTCTGGCACACGCGCCTATCTTGATCACAACGCCAGTTCGCCTTTGCGTCCCAGTGCTTTGGCAGCGATGCAGGATGCCCTGACGCGCCACGGCAATGCGTCTTCCGTGCACGGTGAGGGGCGTGATTTACGACGGCTTGTGGAGACGGCTCGCGCGCAAGTGGCTGAACTTGTTGGGGTTCAATCGGACAGCGTCGTGTTTACCGCCAGTGCAACAGAAGCTGCCCATTTGGGGCTGACACCTGATGTTACTTACGACGGTAAGCTGCGCCGCGCCGAAAAACTGCTCGTGCTAGAAACGGAGCATCCGTGTATCCTGACTGGTGGCAGGTTTGCACAGGAAGATGTAATCGCCATTCCCGTTCAGGGAAATGGTTTGATTGATCTGGCAGAATTGCAAAATCTTCTTGCTGGAATGGGCGGTATTGTAACATTTGTAGCTGTTCAGTTGGTCAACAGCGAATCGGGAATTATTCAACCAATCGCGGAAATCGCGCGCATTGTTAAAAATGCTGGTGGATATTTCCTTTGTGACGCGGTTCAGGCTGCCGGGCGTATGCCGATTGATGCCGCGCAATCGGGTGCTGATTTTCTGATATTGAGCGCGCACAAAATTGGCGGCCCACAGGGAGCTGGGGCGTTAATCAATGTCCATCCAATTCTTGGAGTTCCTGCAGCAATTAAAGGCGGTTGGCAGGAGAAGAACCTCCGTGCCGGAACCGAAAATGTAGCGGCAATTGCAGGATTTGGTGCTGCGGCTGTTGAGGCAAAACTTGAAGTCGAAAATTATTCGTCGATTACAAGCCTTCGGGACTCGATTGAAGATCGACTCATCCCTATATGTGCGTCGATTGGATTGGCTGATCGGCTAACCATATTTGGCGCGGATAGCGAGCGGGCAGGGAATACACTGCTATTCAGTCTGGAAGGGCTAAAGGCTGAAACCGCGCTTATCGCATTTGACCTTGAAGGTGTCGCAGTATCAAGCGGGTCAGCCTGTTCATCAGGTAAGGTTGGGGCAAGCCATGTTTTAAAAGCCATGGACGTAGCACAGGACGTGGCACGGGGCGCAATCAGGGTAAGTCTTGGCTGGAATTCCACCGGTGAAGATGTGGAACAGTTTTTGAAGGCTTTTAAGCGTATCGCGCGAAAGCTTGGCGAAAGATTAGAAACTAGAATTTCTGGCGCGGCTTAGCGCTTACATAATTACGGCGCTTCGAGCGCCAGCAGGAGAATAAGAATGGTTGCGGTTCAGGAAACCATCGACACCGTCAAAACGCTGGATATCGACCAGTACAAATACGGTTTTTCGACCGATATTGAATCGGATAAAGCGCCAAAAGGTCTCGACGAGGATACGATCCGTTTTATCTCTGCCAAAAAGGGCGAGCCTGAATGGATGTTGAAATGGCGTCTCGATGCATTCGAGCGCTGGAAGACGATGACAGAGCCAGATTGGGCCCGCGTCGCCTATGACAAGATCGATTATCAGGACATCTATTATTACGCCGCTCCGAAGAATTTCGAAGATGGGCCGAAGTCTCTGGATGAAGTCGATCCGGAGCTGCTGCGCACCTATGAGAAGCTCGGTATTCCGCTTAAAGAACAGGAAATCCTTTCAGGTGTCTCGAAGACGCAGGAAGCGCTCGCCAAACGGGATGCGGAAGAGCGCGAAGATGATTTGGGAGATAACATCTACAAATCCGGGCGCGTGGCAGTCGATGCGGTGTTCGATTCCGTATCTGTGGTCACCACCTTCCGCGAAGAGCTGGCCAAGGCCGGAGTAATTTTTTGCTCGATCACTGATGCGATCAAGGAATATCCTGAGCTTGTTCAGAAATATATGGCGACGGTTGTGCCGGTGACAGACAATTATTTCGCCACGCTGAATTGCGCAGTCTTCACCGACGGTACCTTTGTCTACATTCCAAAAGGCGTGCGTTGCCCCATGGAATTGTCGACATATTTCCGCATTAACGAACAGAACACTGGCCAGTTTGAGCGCACGCTGATTATTGCGGAAGAAGGCTCATACGTTTCCTACCTGGAAGGGTGTACTGCGCCCCAACGGGATGAAAACCAGCTTCATGCCGCGGTGGTGGAACTCATCGCCATGGATGATGCCGAGATTAAATATTCTACCGTTCAAAACTGGTATCCCGGTGACGAAAACGGCAAGGGCGGCATTTACAACTTCGTGACCAAACGCGCAGATTGCCGTGGTAAAAACTCCAAAGTGTCGTGGACGCAGGTTGAGACCGGTTCAGCCGTCACCTGGAAATACCCAAGCTGCGTTTTGCGCGGTGACGGCTCGCGCGGCGAGTTCTATTCGATCGCCGTTTCCAACGGTATGCAACAGGTGGATAGCGGCACCAAAATGCTGCATCTGGGCAAAAACACCACCAGCCGCATTATCTCAAAAGGCATCAGCGCAGGGCGTTCGCAGAACACTTATCGCGGGCAAGTGAATGTTGGCCGCAAGGCCGATACGGCACGTAATTTCACCCAGTGCGACAGCCTGCTGATCGGTGACCAATGTGGCGCACATACGGTGCCCTACATCGAAGCCAAGAACAAAGACGCGCAGCTGGAGCACGAGGCGACAACCTCGAAAATTTCCGACGACCAGCTCTTCTACTGCCTGCAACGGGGCATCCCGGAAGAGGAAGCAATCGCGCTGATCGTGAATGGTTTTGTGAAAGAAGTTATCCAGGAATTGCCAATGGAATTCGCGGTGGAAGCGCAAAAGCTGATTGGTATTTCGCTTGAGGGGAGCGTTGGTTGATGAAATCCGCTCGGGATCGGATTAAATTCTGGTATCCGATTAAAAGGGGAATTCGCGTGTATGCAATTGGTTTTGCTTTCCTATTTGTCATTTTACATTGGAACGGTGTGGAAATTAGCGAATGGATTTACTTTGGAACCATGCTGTCGCTTCTATTGTCGGCAGAGTTTGTAAGAAAGCGCGAACATAAGGCTCGAGTACAATTTGGTTTAGAAATTGGGATGACGGATACCCGAGCTGAAGAATGGGCGGAAGCTCGTTCAAGCGACGGGGATGGAGATGGTGACGGTGATGGAGGTGATTAGTTTGGAGAGGAGTTTTGGTCGATGCGGAGCTTGATGACTGTCGCGTTGCTGGGTGTCTTCTTGCAACCTTCGCTCGCGGGCGAGGTGTTTACGCCTGATGGCTACTCCGATTTCCTTTCACCCGGAGCAATCGAAGTTGCGAAGCCGATGGATGTCATCAAGGGTGAATTAGCGTCGTTCCCTGAATCGCTGGAAAGTGGCTCGATCAGGCTTGAAGTGAAGTCCTATCTGGACCGGGGCGACAGGCTGGTGGTTGATATAACTCAAACTGGACTACTTGATGATTCAATTGAGGGTATAAATCGCCAGTTCAAATTCATCGGATTGGACGACGGCAAGTATGAATTATGGGGCTACGGCTATCGTCACCGTTGTGCGCGCGGCGATGTTGACGATGAATGGGTGACGAAACCATGTCCTTGAATGATTATGTAACTTGTCATTCCCACATCAGCGGGAATCCAGAAAGGGAAGAAGTGATAATGAGTTTGTGGCCTTGGACCGTGGCAGCGGCGATGAAAAATCTATGATAAACATGGTGATGAATTGTAAATGAAAAGTTCGACTGACAAAGGCATTTGGTCCAGCACTCCGATGCGTATTCTTGTTTTCCTCTGGGCGATCATATTCCCCATCGTGTTCGTCGCTTTGCCGTTGGTCAAGGTTGCAACCGGTGAAGCGGAGATGTCGATGAGACCGGTTTGGGCGTTTATTCTTTGGGTGGTGAGCCCGTTGGCGGTTTCGATTGTGATGAAATATTGGGGTGGGGCGCGGTGAACAATTGTCTGTCGGTTACTGATGAATGTCGAGAAAGAAATGATGGAAAATTTCGGTGAAGCGAATGCAAACACCGCGCAAAAGAAAACACAAATTCCTGCGAAATCGTACGGAATTTTGGTCGAATGTATTAGAAATTATTCTGCTGCCGTTTCGGTTGCTGAGTTTGATAAAATAGAGAAACAAGATGTTAGAAATTAAAAACCTCCATGTGCGTATCGAAGAAGATGGTACGGAAATTATTCGTGGGTTGAATCTGTCCGTTGCTGCCGGTGAAGTGGCGGCGATTATGGGGCCTAATGGGTCCGGAAAATCGACACTTTCCTATGTGCTTTCCGGCAAGGAAGACTACGAGGTGACCGAAGGCTCGATCACTTATAATGGTGAAAACCTGTTAGACATGGATGTCTCCGAACGGGCGGCTGCCGGTGTATTTCTTGCGTTCCAGTATCCGGTCGAAATTCCCGGTGTACCGACAATGACGTTCCTCAAGGAAGCGATGAATGCTCAGCGCAAACAGCGCGGTGAAGATGTGCTTTCGACGCCTGATTTTATCAAACGGGTGCGGGCTGCAGCCGGTGATTTGAAGATCGATTTTAACATGCTGAAACGTCCGGTGAATGTCGGCTTTTCAGGTGGTGAAAAGAAGCGGGCGGAAATTCTGCAAATGGCGCTGCTTGAGCCAAAGCTTTGCATACTTGATGAAACTGATTCCGGTCTCGATATTGATGCGCTTAAGATCGTTTCCCAAGGCGTCAATCACCTGCGTGACCCGAACCGGGCCGTGATCGTTATCACCCACTATCAGCGCCTTCTCGATCATATTGTTCCAGATACAGTGCACGTATTGTCCAAAGGTCAGATCGTTAAATCCGGCGATAAATCACTGGCGATTGAATTGGAAGAAAAAGGTTATGCCGACATTATCGAAGCTGCAGCGTAAGGCATCAAGATCATGACAGCTCACACACCACGCATTCTCACGGACGGTGAGACCTCACTGTTCGAAGCGTTTGAAAGTTCCGGATTGACCGGTGACGACCGCAACGCGGCGATCGCAGCCCTGAAAGAGACCGGTTTCCCGACTCGCCGGGTTGAGGCCTACCATTACACTGACCTGAGAGCCCTGCTAAAGGGAGGTTATTCGGTTGCTGAAAAACCTTCTGAGGAACTGGCGAAAACGGTTGGTGCCAAGTTTCCCCGGTTGGTGAAAGACGCCTGTGTTTTGCATTTCCGTGACGGACATTATTTTGATTGGGGCGAAGAACTTCCATCAGGTGTCAGCGTTGATGCTGAGCTTCCTGTCGCTAAGGCTGTGGAGAATAATGCGGCTAATGCGACGGCCAATATCAACATGGCCTTCGCTAACGCCGGTGTTACGGTTGATATCGCAGATGGCGCGAATGTTGATCGCACTGTTGGCCTTGCCTATGCCCATACGGGAACGGATAAATCCATTGCTGCGACCCGGTTCGCGGTGAACGCGGGTGCGGGCTCTACCTCGAATATCGCCTACCGCGCTGTTGGACTGGATGGTGTTGACTATCTCTCATCCTCGGTTGTTGACCTCGATTTGGCAGAAGGATCAACCGTCACTTATCTGTTGTCGATTGAAGAAGGGGATGCAGCCCACCGACTTGCCCAGCTTAATGTGAAGCTTGGAAAAGGTTCGACGCTTAATCTGTTTATCTTGAATGTTGGTGGAAAGCTGGTGCGGCAGGAAATCAACTTTGATGTTGAAGGTGAGGACGTCAATCTGAATATCTCCGGTGTGAATCTGATCGGCGGCGAAGCCCACATTGATGTGACGTCGCGCATTACCCACCATGCACCAAACACAAATTCCACGGAAATTTTCCGCAATGTGGCGACGGGCCGGGGCAGGGGCGTGTTTCAAGGGCAAATTAATGTGCGCCAACCCGCGCAGCTGACCGATGCTCGCATGGCCTGCAATACGCTTCTTCTGTCTGATGATTGTGATTTCTCCGCCAAACCGGAACTCGAAATCTTCGCAGACGATGTGCAATGCGCCCACGGTGCGACGGTTACCGATCTTGAATCCAGCTATATGTTCTACCTCATGGCGCGGGGCATTTCCGAGACCCGCGCCCGGCGTATGCTGATCAAGGCGTTTGTTGCGGAGATTGTGGAAGAACTCGAAGACGAAGATCTCGTGGAAGCACTGGAAGCCCGCATCGATGTGTGGATGGAGCGGCATGTCTAGCACTTACGACATTGATGCCATTCGCGCTGATTTCCCAATTCTGTCGCGGGAAGTGCACGGCAAGCCACTGGTGTATCTTGATAATGGTGCATCGGCGCAAAAACCGCGGGCCGTGATCGACGCAATCTCGCGTACTTACGAGAATGAATACGCGAATGTTCACCGGGGCCTGCATTTCCTCTCCAATGCGGCGACGGACGCGTATGAGGCGGCGCGTGGCAAGGTCCGGGCTTATTTAAATGCACCATCGGATGACCAAATTGTCTTCACGAAAGGCACGACTGAAGCGATCAATCTTGTCGCCTACGGTTGGGCCATGCCGGAACTGGGTGAAGGCGATGAGATTGTTCTGTCGATTATGGAGCACCATTCCAATATCGTGCCGTGGAACTTTCTGCGCGAACGGCAGGGGGTGAAAATTGTCTGGGTTGATGTTGATGATGATGGCGGCATCACGCCGGAAGCCATCGATGCAGCCTGCACGGAGCGCACAAAGCTGATTGCCATTACACAAATGTCCAATGTTATGGGCACGGTAGTTGACGTGAAACAAGTCTGCGCCAACGCCCACAAACGGGGCATTAAAGTGCTGGTGGACGGATCACAAGGTGCTGTTCACATGCCGGTTGATGTGCAGGATATCGATTGTGATTTTTACTGCATCACCGGCCACAAGCTTTACGGACCGTCTGGTATCGGCGTGCTTTACGGTAAAAAGGAAATGCTGGAAGCGACCCGACCTTATCAGGGCGGCGGTGAAATGATCCTCGATGTAACGCTTGATGGTGTGACGTATAATGATCCGCCCCATCGTTTCGAAGCGGGGACGCCACCAATTGTTCAGGCAATTGGCCTTGGAGCGGCGCTCGATTATATTGAGAACCTTGGTCGCGAAAATATCGCGGCACATGAAGCGGAGTTACGTGATTATGCCCGGCAGAAACTGCGTGAGATTAATTCCTTGCGCATTATCGGCGACACGCCTGACAAAGGGGCCATATTCTCCTTCGAACTTGAAGGTATTCACGCCCACGATGTGTCTATGGTTATCGACCGTTCCGGCGTTGCCGTGCGTGCTGGAACCCATTGCGCGCAACCTTTGATGACACGATTCGGTGTTACCTCTACATGTCGGGCCAGTTTTGGCCTATATAACACAATGCAAGAAGTTGATGCTTTGGTGGAAGCACTTGAAAAAGCCAGAAAGTTTTTTGGGTGATTATCGTAACCCTCCTAGTTGGAGGGTTATCATTGGCTTGGCTGCAGTTCTAGTGGGTTCAATTTGGTATTCAGTTAATGGAGGGTTCAACCCTTATGCTATGAAACTCGCTGTATTATTCTTGCCAATCCTATGTTGGAAGGTTTTACACGGATATGGTTCGCGATTAAACGACAATGGTGAAATAATACACCCACTTGAACCTGAAATTACAGAATGCAAAAGCCGATTTTTTGTACCCGGGCATGATGATCAAGGAAGAAAAAGATGACTGAAAAAACTCTCACAGCAGCCGATATGGAAACCGGGCCTAATGCGGCTGCGGTCGGTGAAAATACGCCGAGTTCTATTCCGCCGGAAGAGTTGGACCGGTTGACGACGGATATAATTGCCGCGTTGAAAACTGTTTATGACCCGGAAATTCCGTCCGATATTTATGAAATCGGCCTGATTTATCGCATTGATATGGACGATAACCGCCATGTGGACATCGATATGACGGTAACTGCGCCCGGCTGCCCGGTTGCTGGTGAAATGCCCGGCTGGGTGGAAAATGCCGTTGGTTCGGTCGAGGGCGTCTCCGGCGTCACGGCCAATATGACATTTGACCCACCTTGGACACCGGAACGGCTGAGCGAAGAAGCACAAATTGCGCTGGGCTGGTATGTTTAGAATTGCGTTAACAGGACGATTGTAAACAGGCGTATACAAGCCTATCTTAGCGATAACTGAATGGAGCAGACCATGAGCCGATTTGCTGTTATGACGCTGACTGACGCTGCTGTGGAGCGTGTGGGTGACATCGTATCGAATGCATCCGAAAACGCGGACGGCATCCGCGTTGGCATAAAAAACGGCGGCTGTGCGGGCATGGAATATACCGTCGATCTCGTAACCGAACTCAACCCGAAGGACGACCGGGTCGATGCCGGAGAACATTCAGTATTCATCGCGCCGGAAGCGGTTTTGTTTTTACTTGGAACGCAGATGGACTATGAAGTGACCAAATTGCGGTCTGGCTTTGTATTCAACAACCCTAACCAGACGTCAGCGTGTGGATGTGGCGAGAGCGTAACCCTCGTACCCGCTGCACTTCCGCCCATGGAAGATGCGTAATCCAAAATTACCTAAATCTATTTCTTGAAGGGGATTTGAGATGACCGGAATTGGTTGGTTTATGACGATTATCCTCGGTGGCCTAGCCGGATTTATCGCTGAAAAAATCATGAAAGCGAATATGGGGATATTTTCCAACATTATTGTTGGGATATTCGGGGCAATCGCCGCAAATTTTGTGCTCAGGCAGTTGGGAATTTACACCAGCGGCGGCTGGGTTGCACAATCGATTGTAGCTGTGGCTGGGGCCTGCGCCCTCATCTATATTTATCGCGCCATTAAGGGCCGTACATAATTCGCACAATTTAGGAATACAGAATTGGTCACAATACTCGATACAATCGGCGATAAACGTCCACGGCATCCGGAAAAAGAGCACAAGCCCGACCAACCGGTTCTGAAAAAGCCGGACTGGATTCGGGTTCGCGCGTCATCATCACCCGTTTTTACTGAGACGAAGAATATTGTTCGTGAAATCAACCTTGTCACGGTATGCGAGGAAGCGGGCTGCCCTAACATCGGCGAGTGTTGGTCAAAGAAACACGCAACCATGATGATCATGGGTGAAATCTGCACCCGCGCCTGCGCATTTTGCAACGTGCGAACGGGCAAGCCGAATGCATTGGATATCACCGAGCCGGGCAATGTGGCGAACGCCGTCGCCAAGCTCGACCTCAACCACGTTGTGATTACATCGGTTGATCGCGATGACCTTGACGACGGTGGAGCAAACCATATTGCTGATACTATTCACGCCATTCGTGAAGCTTCGCCACGCACAACGGTTGAAGTTTTGACACCGGACTTTCTTCGTAAAGACGGTGCGTTGGAAATCGTTGTTAAAGCGAAACCTGATGTTTTCAATCACAATATTGAAACCGTGCCTGGGCATTATTTGACCGTACGGCCCGGTGCCCGTTATTATCATTCAATTCGCCTGCTTGAACGGGTCAAGGAAATTGACCCGACAATTTTCACCAAGTCTGGCCTGATGGTCGGTTTTGGCGAAACGCGGAATGAAATCCTGCAACTGATGGATGATTTGCGCGTTGCCAACGTGGATTTCCTGACAATCGGGCAATATCTTCAACCGACTAAAAAACACCACAGGGTGGAACGTTTTATTCCGCCAGATGAGTTTGAATCGTTCAAGACTGCGGCCTATTCCAAAGGGTTCTTGCTGGTATCCTCCAGCCCGCTGACGCGCTCATCTTACCATGCAGATGAGGATTTTGCGCAATTGCGCGTTGCGCGTGAGAAACAACTGGCAAACGCTCAACTGGCGGATTGAAGTGCCGAATTTCAAGAAGATCCACCCGGTTAAACACGCCGCACAAGATATGTTCAGTCTGGTGGCCGATATCGAACAATATCCTGAATTTGTTCCCCTGTGTCAGGGGCTGACCACACGCACTACGCGGGAGAAGGATGGCCGTGTCATTAAAGTGGCGGATATGACCGCCGGGTATAAGGCCATCCGGGAAACATTTACATGCCAGGTTGTCTCGAACGTTTCTGAGAATGAAATTCTGGTCAGTTACATTGATGGGCCGTTCAAATATCTCGAAAACAAGTGGAATTTCGAGGAACTTGGCCCCGGCAATTGCAACGTGCATTTTACTTTGGATTACGAATTCAAAAGCCTCGCCCTGTCGTTGCTGATGGGGTCAATGTTTGACCGGGCATTTGCGCATTTTACGCAGGCCTTTGAAGAACGGGCAGACCAGCTCTACGGAAATTAACTGTTTAGCTGTGCGAGCAGCATTTCCAAAGCTACTTCTACGGTACGTTGGCGGATTCCGGCGCGATCACTAATCCCTTCGTCGGCAAAGCGACATTCGCGGACGTCGGCCAGACCATCCTGGCTTTGCGCGGCGATATAAACCAGTCCGATAGGTTTTTGCTCGGTACCGCCACTTGGGCCCGCAACGCCGGTCACTGCAACAGCGGTTTGGGCGCGTGAATGGGCAAGGGCGCCCGCGACCATTGCCCGTGCGACCGGGTCGCTGACCGCGCCGTGTTTTTCGATCATGTCCAACGGCACCTCAAGCATTTGTTCTTTTGCTTCGTTTGAATAGGTGACGAAGCCCCGGTCCACGACCGCTGAAGAACCGGCAATTTCGGTCAACGCACCGGCAATCAGGCCTCCGGTGCATGATTCCGCCGTCGCAATCATTATTTCTTTTGAAGTCCCCACTTCAATTAGTTGTCGCGCCAGTTCGTTGATCATTAAAGCATTCCCATCACAACGGTGGCAGTTGCCACCGCTACCATTCCCTCTTCACGCCCCACAAATCCAATGCGCTCATTGGTCGTCGCCTTTACGCTAATACGGTTAACGCTCACACCGGAGATTGCTGAGATGGCCTCTCGCATCGCGTCCCGGTGCGGCCCGATCTTGGGCGCTTCGCATATTAGGGTGACATCCATATGAGTAACAGTACCACCGGCGTTTTCTACACGGGAAATTGCGTGTTTCAGGAATTGATCTGACCGTGCATCTTTCCATTTTGCGTCGCTTGGGGGGAAGTGGGAGCCGATGTCACCGTCTGCGATAGCGGCGAGCAATGCGTCGGTCAGTGCATGAAGTCCGACATCAGCGTCTGAGTGGCCACTAAGCCGATGCGTGTGGGGGACCTCCAACCCGCACAGCCACACACTGTCGCCGTCAACCCATTGATGGGTGTCATAACCGTGACCAACCCGTACATCAGGCAGTCCAACTGTCGCTTGGGACATTGTCATATGCGCCTTTCTCAAATCATCAACAGTGGTGATTTTAGTGTTGTCAGTGCTGCCATCAACCAGTTGAACCGTCATGCCCGCCCATTCCGCTAATGCAGAATCATCGGTGAAATTGTGGAGATCGACGCTTTGCGCCTTGCGATGTGCCGCTAGAAGTGGCCTGTAGTGAAACCCTTGGGGTGTTTGGGCTGCGAACAGGTTTTCACGTGGTATGGTTTCAACGACTTCCTGGTCAGAATTGCCGCGTTTTAGCGTATCGGCGATTGCGACGGCGGGCAGGACGGCGGGATTAGTCGCAAGCCCTTCAATTACCCTGTCAATCAGGTCGCTACTCACCATCGGTCTTGCGGCATCATGGATCAACACGTTGTCAGGAGAAAGACTGTCGATGGCATCAAGCCCAGCGGCGACTGAATCCTGACGTGTTGCGCCGCCATTTACCGGGGGGAGTAACTTGTCGGAATTAAGAGCGCAGTCTTTGTATAAATCATCGTCATCCGGATGAATGACAATCTGGATGTGGCCAACGTTTCCGTTTTGCCGAAATGCGATCACTGTGTGCCAAAGCATGGGTTTTGGACCCAATGAACGGTATTGTTTTGGCCCTTGTGACTGTCCAGCGCGTTCGCCGCGACCGGCAGCGACGATGATAACGGCAGTTTTGGATGATTTATCAGATTTCATATGCTGGCTTTGGCACGACATACGGTTTACCGCAAGCTGATGCGAGCAGGCGCAAGGCTTGCGAAACGCCGCGCAAATGCATAGAAAATAGCCATGTCAGACAATTGCACAAATATCGCGCAGAAGCCCATTTTGATTGGTCCATTGGAATTGCGCAACCCTGCCTTTTTGGCGCCGATGTCCGGTATTTCCGATGTGCCGTTTCGCCAACTCGCGTGGGAGTTCGGCGCTGGCATGGTGGTGTCTGAAATGGTGGCGAGTGAAGCGCTGACCACCGGACAGGAAGAAATGCGTATCAAAGCCGAGTCGGCAGGACTACCCGTCCATATAGTACAGCTTGCCGGGCGCGACCCGAAATGGATGTCTCATGCCACAAAACTTGCCGAACAGGCTGGCGCCAGCGTCATCGATATCAATATGGGATGCCCGTCAAAACGCGTGACTAACGGGTATTCCGGCTCGGCGCTGATGCGGGATCTCGACCATGCGATGACGCTGATAGATGCGGTTCTGGAAGCGACGAACCTGCCCGTTACTTTGAAAATGCGCTTGGGTTGGGATGATCAATCCATCAACGCACCGGAACTTGCAGAACGAGCGGAACAGGCCGGAGTGCAAATGATTACCGTACATGCCCGCACCCGAAATCAATTTTACAAGGGAAATGCCGACTGGTCCCGCGTTGGTCTTGTGCGCGAGCGTATATCGCTACCCCTGATTATCAACGGTGATATTTGTGACGAAAAATCAGCGCGGGCAGCGCTTGATGCCTGTGGCGCGGATGGTGTGATGGTTGGCAGGGCAAGCTATGGTGCTCCATGGTTGCCGGGGCAGATTGGTGCTGCTCTTTCTGGGCAACAGGGTGCTACCACACCAAAGGGCGAGGAATTAGCTTCATTAGTGGCACGCCACTACGAGGCGATGTTGAGCCTTTATGGGATGGAACTGGGTATGCGCAATGCGCGCAAACATCTGGATTGGTATTGTGCTCATCTTGAAAAATCTGACACTTTTTTCAGGTTCCGGAAACAACTGATGACAACGACGGAGCCCAAACGTGTGTTGGAGTTGGTGGAACGAATTTTCAATGAATTTGAGCCCGAATTGGTAGCCGCCTAATGTCTGCGCCTATCGCAAGCGGATTAGAAGTGTTGCCTGTATCGGTATTAAATGCCCTTCCGCACCCGGTGTTCATGATAGATACGGACCAAAAGTTTGTATTCGCAAATGCATCTGCAGAAGTGTTTTTCCAGTCCAGCTTTACTGTATTGAAAAACCGGACATTTGACTGGTTCCTGCCCTCGGGTAGCCCCATGCAATCACTCGTTGAACAGGTTCAGAAAACCGGCACACCAATTAACGAGTACAGGATAGATGTTTCATCACCAAGATTGGGTGGGGAAAATTGGGTTGATGTAAATGTGGCCCCCGTTGTCGAACGACCAGGTTGTGTTGTCGTCCAGTTACAGGTTCGCTCCATGGCTGACACATTGGACAGGCAACTCACCCACCGTGGTGCCGCGCGAACTGTAACGGGGCTGGCGACAATGTTGGCTCATGAAATCAAAAACCCTCTTTCTGGCATTCGTGGTGCTGCTCAATTGCTGGAGACGAATGGTAGCGAGGACGACAGGACGCTGACCCGACTGATCACAGATGAGACAGACCGCATTGTGCGTCTCGTTGATCGAATGGAGGTCTTCTCAGACGAACGCCCGATTGAGCGGGACCCGGTTAATGTCCATGCGGTTCTGGAGCATGTGAAGACACTCGCTCGGTCGGGATTTGCCAAAAATGTGAGTATCGTCGAAGAATATGATCCTTCTTTGCCACTCATTTTGGGAAACCGGGATCAACTGGTTCAGGTCTTTCTCAACCTCGTGAAGAACGCCTGCGAGGCGCTCGATGGGCAAGATGATCCCATAATAACACTTAAAACAGCGTTCAGACCGGGCATGCGTGTTGTGGCTCAAGGTGGCGGTGAGCGGGTCTCTTTGCCAATTGCACTTACTGTTACAGATAACGGCCCGGGAATTCCCGAAGATATTCGAGCTTATATGTTCGACCCGTTCGTTTCCAGCAAGCAAAACGGGTCGGGTTTGGGGCTCGCAATGGTTGCCAAGATCATTGGCGACCATGGCGGCATCATTTCCTGTGACAGCCAGGTCGGTCAATCAACATTTCAGGTGTTGATGCCGATGTGGCGTGAATAATGGAGTAACCAGCGCAATCATGGCTGAGATTCTTATTGCAGACGATGATGCGGCTATCCGCACTGTGTTGTCCCAAGCTCTGTCGCGTGAAGGCTATGATGTGCGTGTTACTTCGAATGCCGGAACGTTGCTGCGTTGGGTATCGGCAGGCGACGGTGATCTGGTGGTCACCGACGTTGTGATGCCTGATGAAAATATCTTTGACATCATGCCACAAATGAAACGGGTTCGGCCAGAATTACCCATCCTAGTCATGAGTGCCCAGAACACGTTTATGACAGCTGTAACCGCGACTGAGAAAGGCGCGTATGATTATCTGCCAAAACCGTTTGATCTAAAAGAACTCGTTGCAACCGTTGAACGGGCACTTGCCCAACCAATTGAAGCGGAGCAGACCACCGGGAAAATGGACAGCCCGACGATGCCGTTGGTGGGCCGTTCACCAGCCATGCAGGAGATTTACCGCGTTATCGCACGCATGACGCAGACTGATCTCACTGTCATGGTGAACGGTGAATCCGGGACAGGCAAGGAACTTGTTGCGAAAGCGTTGCATGAATTTGGCAAGCGAAAGACTGGACCGTTTGTTGCTATCAACATGGCTGCTATCCCCAGAGAGTTGATCGAATCTGAGCTCTTTGGCCACGAGAAGGGGGCGTTTACCGGCGCGAACGCCCGTTCGGCTGGGCGCTTTGAACAGGCAAATGGTGGCACTCTTTTTCTAGATGAGATTGGCGATATGCCCATGGAGGCACAGACACGTTTACTGCGCGTCTTGCAGGAAGGGGAATATACAACGGTTGGTGGACGCACCCCAATTTCAACTGACGTGCGTATAGTCGCTGCGACCCATCAGGACCTGTCACTCTTGATTGAAAAAGGTCAGTTCAGAGAAGATCTCTTTTACAGATTGAATGTGGTTCCGCTCAGATTGCCACCACTTCGAGAGAGGGGGCAGGATGTTCCAGACCTGGCCAGACATTTCTTATCAAAGGCGGAAGAACTCGGATTGCCACGGAAAGTATTTGAAAAATTGGCATTAGAACGAATGAAAGCACATCACTGGCCGGGTAATGTGCGTGAGCTGGAAAATTTGGTTCAGCGATTAACGGCTCTATATCCGCAAGAGCGAATTACCTTGGAACTGGTGGAAGCTGAGTTGTCTGCATCGCGAACCAACACGGCAGAGCTTGAAACAGGTATGGTAGACGATCAACGCTTACAAGCGTCTGTCGCGGCATTTACCAGTCAATTGCTCGACCATCATTCCGATGATCAGGCTATAGAAAACCTCTACCAGACCGTACTGCGGGAAATAGAAGAACCTTTGCTGAATGTTGTTCTACGTGCGGCGAGAGGCAATCAGATTCAGGCGGCAAAAATGTTGGGTTTAAACCGCAATACGCTTCGAAAAAAGATACGAGAACTAGAATTGCAAGTCGTGCGAGGTGTTTCATAATTGTTGCATTTCAGCCACAATAAGTTGCAATATAGACACGATTCAGAAGCTGAACGGATTCTCGTTCTTGACCTCTTTAGACCTGCAAACACCGGTGATTAATGTTGACCCGCAACTGCCGCGCGGTTCAAGTCTTCGATACGCCCAAAAGTTCGGTGTGGTATTTGTTCTTTTGGTACTTGGCTTCGGCATGGCATCATTCCTGACGCTTCTCGGTGTCACGCCGATTGAACCTACTGAAAGTGTCATTCTGGCGGTTACCATCGTCAACGCTGTGTTGGTTACGGCAATGATTTACCTCGTTGGTCGCGAGATTTATGCGCTACTGCAGTCTCGTAAAAAAGGCAGGGCTGCGGCGCGGACGCATATTCGCATTGTGGGTCTGTTTGGTGTCGTTGCGGCGTTTCCGGCAATCCTTGTGGCTGTTATTGCGGGAATTACCCTGGATCTCGGATTGGACCGACTGTTTGATAATCGCACACGTACAATTGTTGATAATTCTGTGAGTGTTGCGGAATCTTACGTGGGTGAAACTGCGGCAACCCTGAACTCCAACACCGTTACAATGGGCTCTATTCTGGTGCGATATCGAAGCGCTTATGTGTTGGACAGATTGGCGTTCAACACGTTGTTCGATAATCAACGGAAATCAAGAGGAATGCTTAGCGCGTCTTTGATCAATAACGAGGGCGCTAATTTATACACATCATCCGAGATTGGATTTAGTTCACCGCCTCCAGTTCCACCAGATCTATTGCAGCTTGCGATCAACGATAGACCCGCATGCGGAGGTCCCAGAGTTCGAAATCTGGCTGGCTGTGTGGTGAAGCTTAACGGCCTGGAGTTGAACACATTTTTGTACACTTTGCGTCAGGTCGACCCAGGCGTTGTGAATTCCATTCAGCTAATGGAAGAAATTACCGAGGAATTCAGACTTCTTGAAAGTGGTCGCCTGCCGCTGCAAATCGCGTTTACAATTTTATACATTGGTATCTGCCTGACAATTCTGTTGGCCGCGATTTGGATGGGCATCGCTGTGGCCGACAGATTTGTGGAGCCAATCCGACGCCTGATTACCGCTGCAGACAGTGTTGCCACCGGCAATCTTGATGTCTCGGTACCGTCCTCGCGCTCGGAGGGTGATCTTCTCTCTTTGACAGATACATTCAATTCGATGATCCTGAGATTACGAGATCAGCGAGAGGAAATTCTGGACAGTCAGGAGCAAATTGACAGACGGCGCCGGTTTACGGAGGCTGTTTTATCGGGTGTGACTGCTGGTGTGATTGGTGTCTCTACCGAAGGTAATCTCGCAATCTCCAACTCATCAGCGAGTGAATTGTTTGGCGAGAAAAGCGAGGAAATGATAGACCGCCCGTTGGTTGACCTTAGCCCGGAGTTCGCAGCCGTCGTTGCTAACGCAGAAAAAAGTGGCAAGCGCACCCACCGCGAGCAAATAGATTTTGTCAGAGACGGGCAGGACAGGACTCTCAACGTTCAGGTGTCTGTTGAAGAAAGCGCAGAGGGAACTCATTCCCACGTCATTACCATTGATGACATCACGGACCTTGTTTCAGCACAAAGAACATCAGCCTGGGCTGATGTCGCCCGTCGTATTGCCCATGAAATCAAAAATCCCCTGACACCTATTCAACTATCCGCTGAACGCATTCGCCGCCGTTATGGAAAGGTGATCACCGAAGACCGGGAAGTCTTTGACCAATGCACGGATACGATTGTGCGCCAGGTGGAAGACATCGGCCGGATGGTGGATGAATTCTCTTCATTTGCAAGAATGCCGAAACCAACAATGATCGATGGTGATCTGGCAAACCCCATTCGCGAAGCAGTTTTTCTTCTTAAAGTCTCAAATCCTGATATTCACTTTGATGTTTCATTGTCTGACGATCCGATAGAGGCACGATTTGACGATCGGCTAATCAGTCAGGTCTTCGGTAATTTGATCAAGAACGCCACAGAGGCGATGGAAGGGGTTGAGTTTCCTGAAGGGGCTTGCGGAAATATCCAGGTTGCCCACGAGATCGTCGGTGACCTTCATCGGATTGACGTAATCGATAACGGGAAAGGCTTGCCCAAGGATAACCGGTTACGATTGTTGGAACCGTATATGACAACACGCGCAAAAGGCACCGGCCTGGGATTGGCCATAGTCGGTAAGATTTTAGAAGAACATGGTGGACGAATTGAACTGATGGATGCGCCGCAGGTCGCAGATGGTGGTACCGGCGCGATGATGAGGGTCTACCTTCCAAGAAATAATCACCGGGTGGCGGCCCATGAAAAACGAAAGGCAATTTAGTTTGGCATCCGATATATTAGTGGTTGATGATGAATCCGACATCCGGAATCTCGTGTCTGGCCTACTGGAAGACGAGGGGCATACGACCCGTCAAGCAGCCGATAGTGATAGCGCGTTGGCTGCTATCTCAGACCGACGTCCTTCCATGATCTTTCTCGATATCTGGCTGCAGGGTAGCAAGCTCGATGGTTTGTCGTTGCTGGATGTTATTCAAGAGCAACACCCTGGCTTGCCTGTCGTCGTAATCTCCGGCCACGGCAATATTGAAACTGCGGTGTCAGCGATCAAACGGGGGGCCTACGATTATATTGAAAAACCATTTAAGGCAGACCGTTTGATCGTCTTGGCCGAACGGGCGTTGGAGACTGCTGGGCTCCGTAAACAGGTAAAAGACCTGGAACGACGCACACCGGATATGCCGGAAATGATTGGTTCGTCGGTTGCGATGAACCAATTGCGTTCGAATATCGATAAAGTCGCGCAGACGAATTCACGCGTCATGATAATCGGCGCTTCAGGCTGCGGGAAAGAAACTGTGGCACGCGCTATACACAAACATTCCGCCCGATCTTCTGCTCCGTTTGTGGTTCTCAATGCAGCAGCGATTACGCCCGAGAATATGGAAACAGAGCTCTTTGGGATCGAGGCCGCAGAAGGTCGCGAAGCCAAAGTGGGCGCGTTGGAAGAAGCTCACCTGGGCACGCTTTTCCTCGACGAAGTTGGGGAAATGCCACGCGATACTCAAAACAAAATTCTACGGGTTTTGGTGGAACAAAAATTTGAAAGAGTTGGCGGCATTAAGAAGGTCAGTGTTGACGTTCGTGTTCTGTCGTCCACTTCAATTGACCTTGAGGAACGAATAACTGCAGGTCTGTTTCGGGAAGACCTGTTCCACCGTCTCGCGGTTGTGCCTGTTAGCGTGCCTTCTCTGGCTGATCGACGCGAAGATATTGCTGATTTGATTACCGCCTTTATGACCCAGATTGAAGCGCAGTCTGGAGTACGCGCTTGCAAAATTGGTGATGATGCAATGGCAGTACTCCAAGCTCATTCGTGGCCGGGTAATTTGCGTCAATTACGCAATAATGTGGAGCGATTGATGATCCTTTCGAGAGGTGACGACCATGATGTAGTGTCTGCAGAACATTTACCCGGAGACGTGAGTGACATGTTACCCAAGTCTCCGGGCTCCGGTGATGACCACATTATGTCTATGCCGCTGCGCGAAGCCCGTGAAATGTTTGAGCGGGATTATTTGTTGGCACAAATCACTCGGTTTGGCGGAAATATCTCGCGCACTGCATCATTCGTTGGTATGGAACGGTCTGCATTACATCGTAAATTGAAATCGCTTGGCATTTAGTATTTGATATATAATACCGAACCAATTGCGGCGGTTGAGCTGATGGAAACGGCAGAGGCGACATGAAAGTCATTATTTGTGGCGCGGGCCAGGTTGGCTACGGTATTGCTGAACGTCTTGCCAATGAAGGCAATGATGTAACGGTTGTTGATAATTCCCCTTCGCTTGTTCAGGCCATCCGTGACCAGTTGGATGTTCGGGGAATCGTTGGGCATGGCGCTCAACCTGATGTGCTCCAGTCCGCTGGCGCGGAAGACGCGGATATGATCATCGGTGTTACTTTATATGATGAAGTGAACATGGTGGCTTGTCAGGTCGCTCACTCGCTCTTCAAAGTGCCTACCAAAGTGGCGCGCATACGGGCGCAAAACTACCTTCAGTCCCACTACCGCGATCTCTTTTCGCGCGAACATATGCCAATTGACGTAATTATCTCACCGGAGATTGAGGTGGGTGAAATGGTATTGCGGCGTATTTCGCTACCCGGTGCGACGGATGCTGTGCGTTTTGCCGATGGCGAAGTTGCAATGGTGGCCATTGAATGTCTTGAAGATTGTCCGGTCATCGACACACCACTTGGACAGTTAAGCGAACTATTTCCGGACCTTTCAGCGGTTGTGACGGGCATCTGGCGGTCAGGAAACCTGTTCGTTCCCCATTCAGGCGATGCAATGATGGCGGGGGATCTTGCCTATGTGATCGTACGCTCGGATCGAGTGCGCAGAACCTTGAATATATTTGGCCACGAGGAACCCACCGCCAGCCGCATTGTTATCGTTGGCGGCGGTAATATCGGGTTGTACGTTGCCCAGGCAATTGAGAGTCGCCAAAGCTCGGCGCGCGTTAAGGTAATAGAGAATTCTAAAGAACGGGCTGTGGCGATAGCAGATCAATTAAACCGTACCGTTGTATTGCAGGGCAGCGCGCTTGATCAAAAAATTCTGCTGGAAGCGGACATTCAACGTGCCGATTTGATGGTTGCGCTGACAAATGACGACCAGGTGAATATCCTCTCAAGCGTTATGGCAAAGCGACTGGGGTGTGGCTCTAACCTCAGTCTGTTGAACAATACGAGCTATTACGAATTCACAAAAACGCTTGGGATTGATGCGCACCTGAATCCGCGGTCGGTTACGATATCCAAGATATTGCAACACGTGCGCAGGGGGCGGATTAGAGGTGTCCATTCTGTTCAAAACGGAGCAGCTGAGGTGATTGAGGCCGAAGCTCTGGAAACTTCAACGCTCGTTGGAACACCGTTGCGCGAACTGGATTTGCCGGATGGTGTTCGATTGGGTGCGATTTACCGGGGCGATAGCATCATAGTTCCAGATGGCGATTCCGTGGTGAAGGCAAAGGACCGAATTGTGATATTTGCCACCGCTGAACGGGTAAAACAGGTTGAACAGATGTTCCGGGTCAGCCTGGAATTTTTCTAATGCTCACTGTTCTGTTTTACTTTATGTGCGTTGGGTTGTTCCTGACCCTTTCGCTGTTGGGCCCGGTGTTTGTAGCCCTGTTTGCAGGTGAAACAGAATATTCTATCCGGTTCGGATTCTACCTTTTGGTTGGCGGTTTCTTATTCGGCAGCCCCTTGTTGGCAATGGCAGGGAGGGTCCGTGATATATCTCAAATCGGCCGCCTTTCCTTGATGTTTCTTGTGTGGATATTGTTGCCAATCATGGCAACAATTCCGCTCTACGACGTGGCGGAACTTTCGCTCGTTGATGCGTTGTTTGAAACGTTTTCGGGTATCACAACCACCGGCTCAACAACTCTGAATACAGTGGAAGGCTGGCCTCAATCTATCCTTTTCTGGCGAGTGCAATTGCAGTGGATCGGCGGGTTCATGACCTTGCTGACGATTGTATTGATCATCGCCCCAATGGGAATTGGTGGCCTGACGGCGCGAAAATCGTCTTTTACCGTTGGTGCTGATCTGAATACGCAACAAAGCCGATTGATGATGTTTGTTCTCAATCTGGGCCTGCTTTATGTCATTGCCACTGCCATTTGTTTTTTGGGTTTATTTATGACTGGAACCCGCGCTTTTTATGCAGCAACTATGGCGATGACGGTCACTTCGACTGGAGGTTTTCTTCCTTTCGATGAAAGTCTCGACCAGATTATCGGACCCGGTGGGCAACTTATCTTCGCGCTGTTCCTGAGTGTTGGTGCGACGTCGATTTTCTGGCACCGCATGTTGCTGCAGGGGCAGGTGTTGAGCCTAACCCGGCATCGGGAAAGTTACTCGGTGTTGATTATGATATTCGTTCTCGCTGTCATCTTCACAGGTTTGGCGGTGTCCGTGACGGGCGATGGTGCGCAAGCTCCGGCCTCGACATTTATTCAAGGGCTTTTGAACGCCGCCTCATTGGTGGCGACAAGCGGTATAGAATCACAACCGGGATATTTCACACTTATTCCGCTGGTGGTTGTTTTGTTTGTTGTTTTGCTGGGGGGAAGTGCTTTTTCAACGTCTGGTGGATTAAAGCACTTCCGGATCGGTGCGATGCTTGTGCAATCGCGTAGTGAACTCGACCGGTTGGTATATCCAAATCTGGTAAAACCCAGCCATTTCGGTTCCGAACGGTTTGATATTGATGTTCTCAAGGCGATCTGGAGTTTCTTTGTCGTTACAGTTTTGACCATTGGCATCGGGTCCATTCTAATTGCGGCATCAGGATTAAAATTTGAAGCGGCTTTGACTGCAACGATTGCTGCGTTTTCGACAGCGGGACCCGTGTATACATCTGCGTGGGGAGGTGCATCGGAGGCGGCCTGGCCCGCATATTCGGCATTTCCAGACTCGGCTAAACTAACCCTTATGGCCATTATGACTGCGGGACGTTTGGAGATCATCGCAATACTGGGGCTTTTCAGCCCTCAATACTGGCGTTCGCGGTGAGAGACACGATTTATGTTGCGGTCTCGATTTGCGCTAATATACTGCACGTTTAATGCGCGGGAACGGAGGTCAGGAAAACATGGCCGAAAAACAACAAAACTTGCAGGACGCATTTCTAAATCACGTCCGTAAAAACAAAATATCTCTAACAATATTCCTGGTGAATGGCGTTAAATTAACCGGAATTGTCACCTGGTTTGATAATTTCTGCCTGCTTTTGCGGCGCGACGGCCATTCACAACTGGTTTATAAGCATGCAATCTCCACAATCATGCCAAGCGAGCCTCTCAACATGTTTGACGGTGGCGAGACTGATGATGTTGGCAGAAGCGATTCTGAATAGAAATCCATTTGAGTGACCTTGAAAAAGGCGGCAAAGCCCGCTTTCAAATTGATACAAGCGAAGAACGGTCGTCTGAAAAGGCGATTGTTATCGTACCCGTGTTGGGAAAACAGGTTGCAGATAAATCCCGACTGAACGGACGGAGCGAAAAATCGCGCCTGGAAGAAGCTGAAGGCCTCGCGAGGGCAATCGAACTGGAAATAGTTCATTCCGGGACGGTACAATTGTCGAAGGTTAAGCCGGGTACATTGTTTGGTTCGGGTAAGGTTGATGAGTTTAAAGGGCTGATCGCTGCATTGGATGCTGGGTTGGTTGTGGTTGACCACCCGTTAACACCCGTTCAACAGCGTAATCTTGAAAAGGCCTGGAATGCCAAAGTTCTTGATCGCACTGGCCTCATTCTGGAGATTTTTGGCGCGCGGGCCCAGACCAAAGAGGGGCGGTTGCAAGTGGAACTCGCCCATTTGAATTATCAAAAGGGCCGTCTTGTACGGTCCTGGACCCACCTTGAACGCCAGCGTGGCGGTGGCGGCGGTAGCGGCGGCTTTCTGGGTGGTCCTGGCGAAACTCAGATTGAGTCGGACCGCAGACAATTGCAGGACCGGGTCAACAAGCTTGAGCGGGAACTGGAAAAGGTGCGTAAAACCCGCTCCCTGCACCGCTCCCAGCGCAAAAAGATACCTCATCCGGTGATCGCGCTGGTGGGCTATACAAATGCCGGCAAGTCGACTTTGTTCAATAAGCTGACAGGCGCGAAAGTGATGGCGAAAGATATGCTTTTTGCAACGCTTGATCCCACCCTGCGCCAGCTTCATTTGCCGCAGGGTACACAGGTTATCCTGTCCGATACGGTTGGGTTCGTTTCTGACCTCCCAACTCACCTGGTCGCTGCATTTCGCGCGACGTTAGAAGAGGTTATAGAAGCTGAACTCATCCTGCACGTGCGCGATATTGCTGACCCCGATACAGCAGCACAGGCAGAAGATGTCTATTCCATCCTGTCTCAACTTGGTGTCGCAAAGGACGGGCATGACCGGGTTGTGGAAGTTTGGAACAAGATCGACCTTCTTGATCCAGATGCTTTAGACGCCATTCGTAATACGCGGATGGAAGAAAACGCATTTCTCGTATCCGCTCAAACCGGGGAGGGGAGCGACCCGCTCCTTGAATTGGTGGAAGCGAGGATTGCCGGGTCCGACAATGTGCTCGAGATTGACCTGCCGGTTGAAAGCATGCGGCACCTCAATTGGATTTATCAAAATACCCACATCATAGAACGCTCGGATCAAATCGACGGATCGCTAAAACTAAAACTCCGCGCCTCGCCCGCTGTTAGAGATGCGTTGCAAGGCAAGCTGGCTGTTGGTGGTCAAATGGCGGTGAATTCTGAAACATAAGGGTTTCGTATTGTTGAAGCGAGAATACCATCTTGTCCGTAAATGAATCTCTAGGTTAGTTTTGAGCCTAGAGTTCAGATATAGAATTTGAGGCTATTTGTTGCACTTGCCACGTTGTCGACATTGAGGTTGTAAGACATTCAGCACACCCTGAACTTGAAATCTGTCATCCGTTCAATTTGTTGATACACGGCCACGGATGGCGGTAACAGTGAGGGCAAACTTACCCAAGACTTTAGTCCCACCTCCGCAGCAACCACATTGAACTTGAAATAAATCGCGGGCCGTGTCACCGCTCGATACCCGACCGAACCCTTTGAGATACGCTGGCTGGATGCTATTTAACTCACAAGCCTTTATTCTTGTGTTTTTACCACTGTGTCTTGCTGCATTCGCCTTGTTGCGCAGGATTGAAGCACCGCGCACGGCTCTCAAGTTGGCGTTGCTGGTCTCGTCCTGGATTTTTTACACCTATTGGGATTTGCGATTATTCCCTGTTTTGCTGGTCTCGCTGGCAGTGAACTATTTACTGTCGCGGGTGATCCTAAATGGTTTGCCACCACGTTTGGCGATCGCATTGGTAGCAGTCCTGAATCTCGGATTTCTCGGCTATTTCAAATACATGAACTTTTTTTCCAGCGCGATTGGCGATCTGACCGGTTTTGAGACCCCAACATTTACGGTGTGGCTGCCGCTTGGCATTTCTTTTTTTACGTTTCAGCAGATTTCATATCTGATCGATTTGGCGAAAGGACGGGCTCGACGTTATTCGGCAATCGATTACTGCCTGTATATCTCCTTCTTCCCGCAATTGATTGCAGGCCCGATTGTGCGCCACGATCAACTGGTGCCGCAATTTGCAAATCTTGGACCAGTAACCCAGGATCAGATAGCGCGGGGCATAGCATTTTTTACGATGGGTCTTGCCAAGAAAACCATTCTTGCGGACCAGTTTGCAGCACTGATAGCGCCGGTGTTCAGCGCCGCGCGCGAGGGCGACGTTGCCGTCCTTGACGCTTGGATCGCCGCGCTTGGATTTGCATTTCAGGTTTATTACGATTTTTCCGCCTATTCCGATATGGCCATCGGTCTCGCCATGTTTTTTGGACTGACGATCCCGGTCAATTTTAACTCGCCCTACAAAGCGACGTCGCTGACCGAATTGTGGCGGCGCTGGCACATAACGTTGACCAGCTTTCTGCGCGACTATGTTTTTGTGCCGCTCGGACTGTCACTTCAGAAATTCAAGCGAACACGCAACTATTTCGCACTTATTGTAACCTTCCTGTTGTCGGGACTTTGGCATGGAGCTGGCTGGAATTTCATTCTTTGGGGTGCATGGAACGGCATCGGCCTGTGCACGAACCTTCTGTGGCAGCGCCGCGGATATCGTTTACCGCCAGCAATTGGATGGGCGCTTACGTTTTCATGCTGGACTTTTTCTAGCTTTCTTTTTCGAGCTGAGAGCCTTTATTCAGTTGCCACATTGGTCCGTTCCAGCTTCTTTTTTGCGCAAACAGCGGTGCAGCCACTAATCGAACTGAGTCCTGCCAATGTGTTTCTTCTTTTATCCACGATGGTGATGATAGTGTTTTGTCCAAACTCGCAGGAGATCGCAGGCATGAAATGGTGGCGTCGCGCGCCGATTGGCCTGTTGGCAGGCGTAGGTTTTGCGGTGTTTATTTTCTACCTCGGCGGCGTAAGCGAGCAGGAGTTTATCTATTTTGAGTTCTGAGACTTGGATCAAACAATTAATAAACCAAGGACGTAACTTCTTAGCGAAACCTGGGAACAGCGCCTTTGTCAGAAGCTTCGTCAAAAGCGCAGTATTGGTCAGTGGCCTGATGGCGCTCACTGTATATCTGGTTGATCCCTATGATCATTTGCCAATATCGCTGCCGTTGGATCGTGCGCCGCTCGCACATAATCAACGTTTTAGTTACCCAGCACTCGCCCGCGCTACGGAGTTCGATTCCGCGATCGTCGGTACATCTATGACGCGCATGTTGCAGCCGGAGCGAATTAATCCGCAACTTGATGCACGTTTTGTAAACCTGTCAATGAACGTCGCTACCGCCTGGGAGCAACAGCAGCTTTTAGATTTATTTTTACGCAATCGAATACAACCAAAATACATAATATTGGGAGTAGGTCTGGACTTGTCACGGTTTAGTTCCGTGTCCTTGAATTGGATTAATCCCATCAAGGAGAACTATTATGGCACGAGGCCACACAGACGAATTCAAGCGTGAAGCGGTGCGTATTGCGCTGACCAGCGGACTTACCCGGAAACAAGTGGCATCAGATTTGGGGGTCGGCTTTTCGACGTTATCGAAATGGATACAACAATCCCGGCCTGATGACCTTCCACCATCGGTTGATATTGATCTGGCCAAAGAGAATGAGCGGCTTCGCAGAGAGGTTCGTCTCCTCACGGAGGAGAGGGAGATATTAAAGAAGGCAACAGTGTTCTTCGCGGGTCAAAGCAAGTGAGATTTGCGTTTGTCGAAGAACACAGGAAACACGTTCCGGTGGATCGGCTTTGCCATATTCTGAATGTTACATCGCGTGGTTATCGTGCCTGGCACAACCGCCCTGTTAGTCAACGGCAGCGCGATGACATGGTGGTTCTGGCGCACATCCGTGAACAGCATCACTTGAGCCTTGGCAGTTATGGTCGCCCGAGAATGACGCAGGAGTTGAAGGAAGCCGGCCTTGCTATTGGTCACCGCCGTGTTGGCCGCCTGATGCGCGACAACGGCATTCGAGTGGTCAGAACACGCAAATACAAAGCTACGACCGATAGCAATCACCGCTTCAACATTGCGCCTAACTTGCTGGGGCGGAACTTCCAAGCGGATAAACCCAACCAGAAATGGGCAGGTGACATCAGCTACATCTGGACCCGTGAGGGCTGGCTGTATCTGGCAGTGATGATCGATCTACATTCACGCCGTGTGGTGGGTTGGGCTGTCAGCAACCGGTTGAAGAAAGACTTGGCATTGCAGGCTCTCAACCGGGCTTTGGCCCTTCGAAACCCACCGCCGGGCTGCATTCATCATACGGACCGTGGCAGTCAATACTGCTCTCATGATTATCAAAAACGAATGCGTGAACTGAAGTTTAAAGTGTCCATGAGCCGAAAAGGCAATTGCTGGGACAACGCCGTGGTCGAGACGTTCTTCAAAACACTCAAAGCCGAACTCATCTGGCGCGGCACATGGCAAACACGACAGCAAGCAACCGACGCCCTGTTCCAATACATCAACGGCTTTTACAACAGCCGCAGAAGACACTCAGCAATAGGAGGAATGTCGCCCATCAAATTTGAACGAAAAACGAGTTAAACGAGAACAGGATGCGGAATTAATACGGGACAAGTCCAGTCTGGGGTGGTGTCATACAATAAAGGCTGCACCACGCCTTGCGGGACGCATCTTTCCTGAGTGGCTCTATGACGCCAACCTGTGGAACGATTATCTCTATGTTCTTGACTTCAAGGCTCTAGAAACTGCTTCCCTCCAGGCAAGATATCTTTTGGGCTTACTCGAGGCCCGTTATGGCAAGGACGGATATGGGACATTAAACCGAAAGGGTGCTGCCTATGACCTTCAAAAGGTTTTGCAAAATATTTATGGTCAGTCAGAACCGAAACCACCCTATCCGGAACTGGTTACACCTGCGGTATCTGAACTAGAGCAGCAACGTTGGACATTCCCTGATGTTGATGCGTTGGAACAACTCATAGGCAGAATTCCGGTAAAATCCCGCACCGCGATTGTATTTGTTCCCTACCACCATCGCTATTTAGGTCCACCCGGGGGGAAGAAATATTTGAGAATTGAGCGCTGCAAAAACCGGATCACACAAATGGCACGCCGTATTGGTAATGTGGACGTCGTCGATATGATGTACCGCAACGAATTCACGCTAAATGACAGCAACTATTGGGATAGTATCCATTATCATGATGAAGCAGCCATTAAGGTTGAGAATGCCATCGCCCAGTATATTAAGTCTGGAACAACAAAAAGACCGATAGCGCGCGTGCTGGTAAGAGCTAGAAACCGAGACGAACTTTAGAATTTGCAAAACTAATTGTCAGCTTTCGACCAACAGTTATCGACCATCCATTTTCCCAAGATTTCACACGTCCGCATTGCTGACGTCCAATCCCTTCAAACTTTACCCTTCGCCTCAACCCAAAGCGCATCCAGTTGTTCTAAACTGGCACTTTCCATCGTTTCGCCCGATGAGCTGATGTTTTCTTCGATATACCGAAACCGCTTGCGGAACTTATTGTTGGTTCCTCGTGTAGCGCTTTCGGGGTCGATATCCAGATGTCTACCGAGGTTCGCCATGGCGAAGAGCACGTCGCCTATCTCGTCCTGGAGGCGGTTTTTGTCGCCATTATCGAGCTCTGCTTCGACCTCGTCGAGTTCTTCGCGGATTTTGGCAATTACCGCTTTAGGGTCGTTCCAGTCAAAGTCGACTTTTGAGGCTTTTTGCTGGAGCTTTACGGCTTCGAGCAGAGGCGGCATTGCGGCTGGCACATCATCCAACAGGGAGATTGTTTCTGGAGGGGGGGGCAGACCCATGGCATTACGGCGCTCGGTTCGTTCTTCCTTTTCCAATGCTTTGATACGTTCCCATGCCCCCTTTGCCATGCCTGCTGATCGGGCTTTTTCATCGCCAAAGACGTGGGGGTGGCGCCGGACCATCTTTGTAGTCACGGTTTCCACTACGTCGGCGAAATCAAATGCTCCTTCTTCCGATGCCATTTGAGCGTGATATACCACCTGCAGAAGAAGGTCGCCCAGTTCTTCGCGAAGGTTTTCCATATCGCCGCGCTCAATCGCATCAACGACCTCGTAAACCTCTTCAACGGTATAGGGAATGATCGACCGGAAATCCTGCTCCAAATCCCAAGGGCAACCCGTTACAGGAGTGCGCAACGCCCCCATGATCTCCACAAGACGCGAGACGTGACGTGACGGTTTCATACGTTGGCCTTGAACGGATAAATGGTAAGCTTATTTGGAGCATCATCAATCCAAGGGTCAACTGGATATCATGGCGAATTACCAAATCGGTAAAATTGCTGTTAGGTCGCGCAAATCTGATCTTGATGAAACAAGGTTTGTTTCTATTGGTGTTTGAGTTTTATCGGATGGGTTACTAATCGGGTTTCACACCGCTTGCGGGATCGACCTGGCAGGGTTTCTAAGATTCTGTGCAGGTGTGACCACATATCTTCAAGATCAAAAATCCACTTATCGGCCTCGGCAGCAGCCAGCTTGATGGAACGTTGTCTTCGAGATTGGCATCACAAAACGGAGCCGGCTGAAATTCCTGATATGGTCCCGGCATCACAACAACCTCCCAAATCAAAAGGAAAACTGAGCCAGACCGTCAAAACTACTTCAACACGGCCTGTTCATCAAAATCAGACGTTGGTGTCAAAACTCGCCAAATGTATCAAAGTCCGCTTTGAACATGCTTCTTGTGCAGTTAATATACGAAGGCGGACATATTGCGGGAGTTAAAGATGTCAAATGAGTTAGATAAAGTGCTTGCGGCTTACGGGGATGCATGGATTGAGACGGATCACTCCCAACGTCTTGCGCTTCTTAAAGTCTGTTGGAGTGACAACGGGAGTTACATGGACCCAATCAGTTCGGTGCAGGGCAGAAAAGAGTTGGCAGACCATATTGGTAGGTTTCATGTGCAGCAGCCCGATGCGCGGATCGAGTTGACCAGTCGCGCAAGCTTGCATCACGCCCGCATCTATTTTAGTTGGAAAATGGTCACCAATGATAGAAAGATAGTAACAGAAGGTGTGGATTTTGGAACACTTTCGGAAGACGGACGAATTCAGGAGATTGTCGGCTTTTTCGGCCCTCCGCCCGCCCTCAAAACAGCGCAGTGACACAATATTGACGACTATTGCGCGGCGATTCATCCTGACATACGACCCGCGCGTAGAAAATTGAATTGCATATTGGAGCAGTTGTTGCCTGTGTCATCGGCGACGACAAAATTGTTTTGAGACGTGTGGGAAAACGCGGTGAACGCTGTCTCTCATATGGAAAGTCATTGGGTGATGGGCTGAATTCAAGTCACAGACGCCACTCGTCGTGTCCGTCGAGATGATTATTCCTTTTAAGTCACGGCGAAGCATTGGCGTTACGTGTAAGGACTTAATGGAGGCATTCTGGTTGATTGGGCGGAAGAACGGATGGTCGATTGAACGGATAAATCTCCACAAAACTGTTTGAATTCAGTCAGCGGGCATATATTAGTCTTGTATGGATCGTCGCTTAACCACCATCGTCGCCGCAGATCTCGTAGGATACTCCGGCCTCATGGCGGCGGATGAAGAAGGCACGATACGTCGTCTAAAGGCGGTGCGCGCAGAAGTTATTGACCCGGCAGTATCGAAAGGCGGGGGTCGGATTATTAAGTCCATGGGCGACGGGTTGTTGATCGAATTCAAATCACCTGTCGCTGCTGTACGATCTATCATTATGGTGCAAGAAGAAATCGCGAAGCGCGAAAATGGCCCCGAAATAAATCGCCTGCGTTTTCGCGTTGGCGTCAATCTCGGCGATGTAGTCGAGGATGGAGATGACATCCTTGGGGACGGTGTAAATATAGCGGCACGCTTAGAGAGCCTTGCAGCACCGGGTGGGATCTGTGTGAGCCGTTCCGTCCATGAACAATTGCGCGGAAAAATTGATATTCCGATGATCAGCCTCGGCCCGCAAATGGTAAAGAATATCCCCGAGCCAATAGATGTTTGGCATATAGGTGTCGCTGGGGCCGTTCCGGTCATTGCCACAAAATCCGAGCCATCGGGTATTGCTGTACTCCCATTCGACAATATGTCTGAAGACTCCGATCAGGCATTCTTCGCGGACGGAATTGTCGAAGACGTTATTACGGAACTCAGCCGGTTTCGGTCGCTTCTCGTCATTGCCCGTAATTCCACATTCGCATTCAGGGGCTCAGCAAAGACCGTTCGCGAAATCGCCCATGAGTTGGGAGTTCGCTACGTCGTCGAAGGTTCCGTCCGTCGTGGCGGCGACCGCATAAGAGTAACAGCTCAGTTGATTGATGCAGAGACTGGTGGTCATGTCTGGGCGGAAAAATGGGATCGGGTCGTTGATGACCTTTTTGCAGTTCAAGACGAGCTGACAGCCGCAATCGTTACTGCTGTGGAACCAGAAATGGGTGCACATGAACGCAGATTGGCACGCGCTCGCCCGCCTGAGAGTCTAACCGCATGGGAGCTGTATCACCGTGGTGTTGCCGAGCACGCGAAATTCACTGATCAGGGTTTTGCGGCAGCCATAACCCTCTTCAATCAAGCCGTCAAACGTGACCCTGGATTTGCTCTCGCACATGCTGCATTGGCCCGTTCGGCTTGGTCAATAATCGCGTCCGGTCGCGGTAGCGACCCTGCAGCCATGCTGAAATCCGGAATGGAAAGTGCCCGGTGGGCGATAGAAATTGATGAGCGTCAAGAGCTTGGGCATTTCGCACTTGGAGTTCTTCTCGCCCTTGTCGGTGGGAACGAGGAGGAAGCTATTTCGTGTGCAGAAAGAGCGATAGCGCTCAATCCCAACAACGCGTCATGTCACCATGGGTTAACGATGATCAATCTGTTCCTGCATGAGCCAAATGGTGCGCGAATGGCACAAAGCGCGCGTACTGCCGTTCGTCTTAGTCCGCGTGACCCACAAGTATTTCTTTTTCGTTTTATGGTTGGGGTTGGAGAATGGGTCGAAGCTGATTTCGAGTTCACCGACAGTGTGTTGGCGGCTTACCGCGAAGCGTGCCGTCATCAAAATGCCGATTGGTTTGTTTTTCTCGCCGCTGCAACCCATTGCGCCCAAAGGGGAATGAATGAAGCCGCCGTCGACTATATCAGCAGGGCGCAGGAACGGATGCCTAACCTTTCACTCGAACTTTACCGGACTTCCTTACGGCACCCTGCTTGGCCATTGTGGTTTGAGAAATCTCGCAGCGAAGTCGAAAAACTGGTAGAATTAGGCCTGCCACGCGAATGACCCAACGTTCACATTGTCGCTTAGAGCACAAAACTGTTGGATACCATGTAGTGAAAGCAAGAATTCCAAACCGGCAGACGTTACTTTCAATTCGGCAAAATATTAAACCTATGTGCCTTGATACATGGCAAAGCTGTAGTTAGCGGAGGTTTGGCGAATTCACACTTTATTTGCATTCTCGTCATTCAAATAATGCTGGTGACCTGCACAATGCCGCATCGATTGGAAGTTGGAATTGGTTATTTATGCCCGTGGCCGTAGCGGTTGATTAGTGCGACCATGTGTTTGTCGCGCACTCTGCCGGTATTTTCACCCAAAATAACGCCCACAACCAGGCCTTTCTTGGTCTTAGCGGATGTCACTAGGTTGAATCCTGAAGACCGCGTGTAACCGGTCTTAATGCCATTCGCGCCTTTTAGCTGGCCCAATACGCGGTTGTGTCCGCGAATGGTTTTTCCGTTATAGGTGAACGAGCGTTTGCTGAAATAATGGAAATATTGCGGAAATTGTTTGCGCAATGCGATGCCAAGCTTTGCCATGTCCCTTGCGGTCGTCACCTGACGTTTGTCGGGCAGGCCTGACGCATTTCTGAATGTGGTAGACGCCCCAGGCCAAGTGAGCGGGCTTTGGCTGTCA
This sequence comes from uncultured Rhizobiaceae bacterium, assembly GCA_951813045.1. Classification (GTDB taxonomy): domain Bacteria; phylum Pseudomonadota; class Alphaproteobacteria; order Rhizobiales; family Rhizobiaceae; genus Pseudahrensia. The sequence continues at coordinate 1,811,005 of CATOTF010000002.1, read as the reverse complement.
TAGCGCGGGCAAATGCGGCTTCTGAACCACTCATAAACTCGGCAACCGCATAAGCCACATCATTTGCTGATTTAACAGCCATAGCGGTTAGCGCGGTGTCTACGGAAATGGATTGCCCGGCCTTTAGATATAGTTTTGACGCGGGGCGCGCGGCGGCACGGCTTGAGATGGTGATGCGTGTTGATTTGGTAATTTTGCCACGTTTTAAGGCATCAAACATCATATACATGGTCATCATCTTGGTAAGCGATGCGGGGAAGCGTACCGCGTCTGCTCGATTTTGGTGCAGAACTGACCCACTGTTTACATTAACAACTATTGCAGCATAGCGCGCGGTAGGTGTCGGGAAAGGTGGCGGTTGAAGTGCGCTTGTTACTGTGCACGCACTTAAAACGACAGCACAAAGAAGCGCCAACATTCGGGTCATTACTTTCAATTTGTCAAATTCCACCATGCAGCCGGTTATTATCGCCAATTAATTCAAATGGTGATGAATCACCTATAGCCCCATCAGAATTTGTTAAGCTGACAATGGCTTTCGATCAATGCAAAAACACACATATGACTTAGCAATCTCGTGATCGAACTTCATTTGGGATGGCAATATCACCGGTGCGGGAGGTCAATCGCCCATTGCAACGGCGATATCCGCTGCAAGTTTTGCATTATTCAATATCAATGCAATGTTGGTCTCCAGACTTTTGCCACCGGTCAATTCCAGCATGCGCGAAAGCAGAAAAGGGGTAACATCTTTTCCTTTGATATTTTTATCATCAGCGTCATCAAGTGCCTGTTCTATGAATGTTGCAACCTGGTCTGCGATGATCTCATGGGAAACGGGCACAGGGTTGGTGATCAGGGTTCCGCCAATTAACCCGAGTTTTGTCCGCATTCTGGCATGCGCTGCAATTTCCTTAGCGGTATCGAGCCGCAGAGGTGCCGACAGCCCGCTTTCCCGCGACCAGAATGCCGGTAACTCATCTGTTCCAAACCCGATGACCGGAACACCGTTTGTTTCCAGAACCTCAAGCGTCTTTTGCAGGTCAAGTATGGCTTTGGCGCCAGCGCAAACGACAAGGACATCGGTTTGAGCGAGTTCTTCCAGATCGGCCGAAATATCAAAGCTGGACTCTGCTCCCCGGTGGACGCCGCCAATTCCACCGGTTGCAAAAACCCCAATGCCAGCAAGGCGCGCGGCTATCATCGTTGCTGCAACCGTCGTTGACCCGGTTTTACCAGTGGACAATGCATAGGCAAAGTCGGCGCGGGAGAGCTTCATGACACCATCGCGATGGGCCAGCGCTTCCAATTGTTCGTCATCAAGTCCGATGTGCAAGGTTCCGTTCATAACAGCGATCGTTGCCGGAACCGCTCCTTGATCGCGAATGGCTTGCTCTACAGCGCGTGCCGTTTCGACATTTTGAGGATAGGGCATGCCATGGGTGATGATGGTCGATTCCAGTGCAACGACTGGCGCGCCAGCCTTCAGTGCGTTCTCAACTGTGGCAGAAAAAGTCATCAGGGTAGAATCGAAACTCATGTATTATATCTCAGGAATATCATGTGGAGGGTACATCAAGGATGTCGATTAAATCGGGGCACCAGGGCCCTTTCGTCTGGATCATCTTCTGCGCCGCCCTGACGCCAATTTCAACTGCTTTTGTGAGCGATTGGCCCTGATGAAGGCCAAACAGGGTTCCGCCAGCCAGCGCGTCACCAGCGCCTGTAACGTCGATTACGTTATAAAGTGGTTCGATGGCTAACTTTGTGACAGAAGCATTTTCCAATATCCATACGGCCTTTTCACCGTCGCTTATCACGGTATTTGGTATCCCGGCTGATTGCAGGGACTTAATTGCACCTTGGACGTTAGATGTTTTGGTCAGCGCGCAGACCTCAATGCTGTTGGTGAACAATGTATCCAGCTGATCGAGAGTACCTGACAGTCGAGCGGCTTTGGCTTTTGAAACGGTAAAGCCCACAATACGGGCTGGGGTGCTCAACGCTAGTTTTTGAAGTTCCGAGGCGGGAAGGTTTGCGTCGATGCCGACAAAATCCTTTTTACCAAATCCCTGGAGGTTGTTTGTGTAAATAGAAGCGTCAAATTCATCATATATGGCCATGTCTGCCAGTGCGATGAACAATGATCCGTCTGGCTCAACCATGGACGTATAGGTGCCCGTATTATTGTGGTGGGAGTGTTGAGAAAATATGTCGATGTTGCGTTGTCGTGCGGTGGTGATCAATTGGTACGCCAGTTCATCGTCGCCCAAATGTGTGAACAGCTGAGAGGATATCTTCAGGCTGCTCAAAACTCCCGCAATGTTCAGTGCTGTGCCACCCGGGTGTTCCTCAAATCGTCCTGGATTTGAACACCCCGCATCTGCGCTAGCAGCCAGCCATCCAGTCCGGTCAAAATGAGCCGCGCCGATAAGAGCGATACGGGGGGATGTAGAATCGTGGTGCAATATGAAGCCATGTTGGTGATCGGGTGCAGTTTAGCGCCTCCATAACGGATATTCGACACCTGTACGAATCGAAATATCCATGCGTTTTGTTCTCATGTTCACATGACCAGGGGCGCTGCCATGGTTGTGCGTGTTGATAGAACGAGAACAAAAAATGAATAATATTTAATTTGTCTTATTTATTCAATGTATTACAGGGGTATTTACAAATGAGAACAAAAAAGGTACAAACGCTTCAAATTGCAACCTCTCGCGACCCGTGGAATAAGGAATTTAACAATGGCTGCACCGAACCTGAAAGTGGTTGAGGATAATAAAGTGGATAAATCTAAAGCGCTTGAGGCGGCTCTTGGGCAAATTGAGCGGGCATTCGGTAAGGGCTCGATTATGCGTCTTGGCGCAAATGAGCAGGCGGTTGAGATTGAAACAATTCCAACCGGTTGTCTCGGCCTTGATATTGCACTCGGCGTTGGCGGTTTGCCAAAGGGACGTATTGTAGAAATTTATGGCCCGGAATCCTCCGGTAAAACGACACTGGCCCTGCACACGGTTGCGGAGGCACAAAAAGCCGGTGGTATTTGCGCTTTTGTCGATGCGGAGCATGCGCTTGATCCGGTTTACGCCAAAAAGCTCGGCGTTGATCTTGAGAACTTGCTGATTTCGCAGCCAGACACCGGCGAACAGGCTTTGGAAATTACCGATACTCTGGTTCGTTCCGGGGCTTGTGATATCCTGGTTATTGACTCGGTTGCAGCGCTCACGCCGCGCGCTGAGATTGAAGGGGAAATGGGCGCGTCACTGCCTGGTCTTCAGGCTCGTCTGATGAGCCAGGCACTTCGTAAATTGACTGCATCCATCTCCAAGTCGAATACGATGGTGATCTTCATCAACCAGATTCGTATGAAAATCGGCGTGATGTTCGGTTCACCAGAAACCACAACGGGCGGTAATGCTCTAAAATTTTATTCATCCGTTCGCCTCGACATCCGTCGCATTGGTGCGATCAAGGACCGTGATGAAGTTGTGGGCAACCAGACCCGCATCAAGGTGGTCAAGAACAAACTGGCTCCTCCCTTCAAACAGGTCGAATTCGACATCATGTATGGTGAAGGTGTGTCCCGCAGAGGCGAATTGATTGATCTTGGTGTAACAGCGGGTATCGTTGAAAAATCAGGCGCCTGGTTCTCTTATGACAGTGTACGTCTTGGGCAAGGGCGTGAAAACGCCAAGAATTTCCTGAAAGAAAATCCGGAGATTGCCCAGACGATTGAAACTTCGATTCGCCAGAGTGCTGGTCTGATAGGCGAAAAACTTCTTGATGAGCCGACGGGTAAGGATGAAGATGGTGAGGAACCAGACTTCGGAAGTGAGACTATTGGCAACTGATCAGGATTGCTCGTCTTTTTGAGATGACGTAGATTTCGAAGATGTTTTTACCGGGGCCGCTTTCTTGTAAGGCGGCCCTTTTTGTTGACTTGCCAGCAGATGTTGCACCATTCGCGGTGGCGAATATATGCAAGCGGCATTATGATGCCCACTTGGCTGTTGAAATTTGAACGTGAAACTGGTCAAAGCCATTGCATAACTCAATTTCTAAAAATCAATCCGGGAATAATCCAGCTATGAGTGGTGTAAACGATATTCGGTCGACTTTTCTTTCGTATTTTGAAAAGAACGGTCACGCCGCGGTTGCGTCATCGCCGCTCGTCCCCCGAAATGACCCAACCCTCATGTTCACAGCCGCAGGTATGGTTCAGTTCAAGAATCTATTTACCGGCCTGGAAACCCGTGATTACACCCGCGCGGTAACTTCACAAAAATGCGTGCGGGCAGGAGGCAAACACAACGATCTGGACAACGTCGGTTACACCGCACGCCACCACACATTTTTCGAAATGCTGGGTAATTTTTCCTTTGGTGATTATTTTAAGGAAAACGCCATTGAATTGGCCTGGAACCTGCTGACCAAGGAATATGGAGTCGACCGGGAAAAGCTTATTGTTACCGTCTACCATGACGATGATGAAGCTTTTGATCTTTGGAAGAAAATCGCTGGCCTAAGCGATGAAAAGATTATCCGCATCGCGACGTCCGATAATTTTTGGGCGATGGGTGATACCGGCCCCTGCGGCCCCTGTTCTGAGATTTTCTACGACCATGGTGACCAAATATGGGGCGGTCCTCCCGGCAGCCCGGAGGAAGATGGCGACAGATTTGTTGAAATTTGGAACCTCGTTTTTATGCAGTTCGAACAGGTAACACCGGATGAACGGGTAAACCTTCCCAAACCGTCGATTGATACCGGCATGGGACTGGAACGCATCGCAGCCGTTTTGCAAGGTAAGCACGATAATTATGAAATCGACCTTTTTAAAGCGCTGATAACTGCAAGCGAGGAAGCAACAGGCGTCGGTTCCGATGATAAAACACGCGCCAGCCACCGTGTAATTGCTGACCACTTGCGCGCATCCGGTTTTTTGATTGCAGATGGTGTATTGCCATCGAATGAGGGGCGCGGATATGTGCTACGCCGTATCATGCGCCGCGCCATGCGGCATGCAAGTCTTCTTGGATCGCAGGACCCTTTGTTGTGGAAGTTGGTGCCGGCCCTGATCTTTCAAATGTCAGACCATTTTCCCGAACTGCGCCGCAGTGAAACGCTAATTACAGAGACGTTGAAGCTTGAGGAAACCAAGTTCCGTAAAACACTTACCCGCGGCCTTGACCTTCTGGATGTCGCGTCATCCGACTTGAAAGCCGGAGATAGTCTTGATGGGGCGACAGCTTTCAAACTCTACGATACTTACGGCTTCCCTCTCGATTTAACGCAGGATGCGCTGCGCCGCCGTGATGTCACGGTCGATGTTGATGCTTATGGTGTTGCGATGGAGAAACAAAAAGCGGAAGCCCGCGCGTCATGGGCCGGTGCTGGCGGAGCGGCCGACGAGGCAATCTGGTTCCAATTACGTGAGAAACACGGTTCAACCGAGTTTCTGGGTTATGAGACTGAAAGTGCGGAAGGGGCAATTCTGTCTCTCATCAAAGATGGTGAGATCGTCGATGTTGCCAGTTCGGGCGATGAAGTCGCCATCATCCTCAACCAGTCCCCGTTTTATGGAGAATCAGGTGGTCAAATGGGGGATGCTGGAACGCTGAAAATTGGCGATACACTGGTTCATATTTCAGATGTGAAGAAAAAGGGCGACGGACTTTTTGTACATATGGGCAAGGTTGAGACGGGCTCCGTGAAGGTTGGTGATGGTGCTTTGTTGGAGGTTGATCACGATCGCCGCAAGAAACTTCGGTCAAATCACTCTGCCACCCATCTGGTCCATGAAGCGTTGCGTCAGGTGTTGGGCGATCATGTTGCACAAAAAGGATCACTCGTTGCCCCGGAACGTCTCCGTTTTGACTTTGCGCATCCAAAACCTGTTGACGAAAACGAGATGGCTCAAGTTGATCAGATGGCCAATGCATATGTTCTTCAAAACAGCCCCGTAACCACAACGCTTATGGCCGTCGATGATGCCATCGAATTGGGTGCCCAGGCGCAATTTGGCGAGAAATACGGCGACGAAGTCCGCGTGGTGTCCATGGGGTTAGATGGAGATGATAAGCCCTGGTCGCTGGAATTATGTGGCGGAACCCACGTTCGCAATACAGGTGATATTGGTTTGGTGACAATACTTGGCGAAAGTGCCGTTGCATCTGGTGTGCGCCGTGTCGAAGCCCTGACCGGGAGCGCGGCCCGCCAGTATTTGCAGGAACAGGATGCAAAGCTGCGCGAAGTCGCTGGCGTTTTAAAATCCACACCGGGCGAAGTGCCGGCACGGGTCGCTGTGCTCGTTGAAGAACGTAAAAAACTGGAGCGCGAACTCACGGACGCCAAAAAACGTCTCGCCATGGGTGGCGGTGGAGCCGATGTTGAAGGCCCAAAAATGGTCGGTGATATCGCTTACGTAGGGCGTTCCGTTGAAGGCGTGTCGCCACGAGACCTTAAAGGCCTTGTGGATGAAGAAAAAACGCGGGTCCGATCCGGAGTTGTCGCACTGGCGGCCAAGACCGATGACGGTAAGGCCGCAGTAGTTGTCGGTGTAACCGATGATTTGACGGACAGAATAAGCGCGGTCGACCTCGTTCGGCTTGCCGCTGTTTCAGTTGGCGGCAAAGGTGGTGGCGGGCGTCCCGATATGGCTCAGGCCGGTGGTCCAGCCGGGAACAAGACTTCGCAAGCACTCAAAGCGATTGAGGCGGCCCTGTCTTCGTAACTTCCGTACCTGCATTAAAAAACCCGCGTAACATATTGCTACGCGGGTTTTAAATTATATCTGTAAAACGTTTAGCTCATTGCTTTTTGCAAGTTCTCATCGACCTTGTCGAGGAAACCCGTTGTGGACAGCCACGGCTGGTCAGGACCGATCAATAGCGCAAGGTCTTTCGTCATGTGACCGGATTCAACGGTATCTATGCAAACTTGTTCGAGTGTACCTGCAAAGTTTTTCAACGCTTCGTTGCCGTCCAGTTTAGCCCGGTGGGCGAGGCCGCGGGTCCACGCGAATATGGATGCGATGGAGTTGGTGGATGTTTCTTCACCTTTTTGGTGCGCACGATAGTGGCGCGTTACCGTGCCGTGTGCGGCTTCCGATTCAACGGTATTCCCGTCCGGTGTCATCAAAACAGATGTCATCAAACCAAGTGAACCAAATCCCTGCGCCACGATGTCAGACTGCACGTCGCCATCGTAGTTCTTACAGGCCCATACGTACCCGCCCGACCATTTAAGGGCTGCTGCGACCATATCGTCAATCAAACGGTGTTCATACGTAATGTTGGCAGCTTCGAATTTCTCTTTGAATTCGGTTTGAAAGATCTCTTCAAATAGGTCTTTGAACTGCCCGTCATAGGCTTTTAGAATTGTATTTTTGGTTGAAAGGTAGCAGGGAACCTTGCGACCCAACGCGTAATTCATGGACGCGCGGGCGAAGTCCTTGATTGATTCATCAAGGTTGTACATGCCCATTGCGACACCGGATGCGGGGGCGTCAAAGACGTCGTAGTCTTGCGTTGTGCCGTCTTCACCAACAAACTTCATTGTCAGCTTACCAGGGCCGGGGAAACGGAAATCAGTTGCGCGATATTGGTCACCATACGCGTGACGACCAACGATTATAGGCTGGGTCCAGCCGGGCACCAGGCGGGGCACGTTTTGCATGATGATGGGCTCGCGGAAGATCACGCCGCCAAGAATATTGCGGATGGTACCATTGGGCGAACGCCACATCTTTTTCAGGCCGAATTCCTCGACGCGGTCTTCATCCGGAGTGATGGTTGCGCATTTTACACCAGCACCATATTTTTTGATCGCTTCGGCAGAATCGATCGTAATCTGATCGTCCGTATCGTCACGGGCCTCAATGCCCAGATCGTAATATTTCAAATCAATATCGAGATAAGGGTGAATTAGCTTGTCTTTGATGAATTGCCAGATGATGCGGGTCATCTCGTCACCATCAAGCTCCACAAGCGGGTTTTCGACCTTAATTTTTGCCATTTCAACGACTTCTTTCTTATTTTGAGCAGCCATCTGCGAACCCCGTTTGGGTCGCGATCCTTAGCTCATTAATGCGATGCAGGGTCTATATCACTGTGGCGTTGGAAGGCAAATTTCGCAGGTGAACTTCCTGTGATAAGCAATCGTCAGTTCGTCGCCGGTATCAATCTGGATTTTATAAGTTCGCCCAGTACCCCGTCGATCTCTTTGCGGGTAACCGGCCAGTCACTCGTAACACTGGTGATGAATGATTTACGCTTCCACTGGCGCATGATCGTGACAGCGAGGTTACCCCGCTTCAACAGCGTGACAGCTGCCACAACACCCTGTTCCCGGTTGCGTGAATAGTTGCCACAAACGACCACCATCACCCGTTTGGTGGGCGATTTGCCTGCAGGGAAAGCATTAAAATTATTGGGGGAGCAGATTGTCTTGAAATGAGCTACCAAACGGCCTGCCTGCAGTTCGATGGGGCCGGGGTGATTTTGGAACGCAACCATTGAAAGGAGATTGCTCCAGTCTTTGAAACTTTCTTCATGGGGAGCCAGGTCGAAACGAAAGATACCGTTTTGGTTGGACCGTTGAAATCTTGACCGTTCCGCAGGTGCTGCGCCGTCTTCTATGCGTGACCAAACGGGCATGGGATGGATAAGAACACTGTCAAACACTCTAACCCGGCCGCTATAGGAGCGCGCCGGTGCCGGGTTTTGCGAAGGGGCAAGCAGATCTTCGAGGGAACCTAATCCGTCATCCGCAACCGCCGGGCTGGTTGTGATACAAAGCGCTACACAAAGTGCCAAAGAAGGTCGTGCGATAATTCTTTTCATCAAATGTTTCATCAAGTCACGAGTTGAGTCTATAGGAGTTTGCAAAGCATAATATTGCATTTCACGGAGTGCCTGTCATGGCCGGGACGGACCGTCGCCAAAAAGTGATCGCCGATGGTCCTGTGGTCATTCTGGTGAACCCACAATTGGGCGAAAATATAGGCGCGTCAGCTCGTGCGATGGCAAATTTTGGCCTCCACGAGCTGCGGCTGGTTGATCCACGCGATGGGTGGCCCAACGATGTTGCCCGCGCCAACGCGGCAAAAGCGGACCATATTATCGATGGTGTAGAGGTTTTTGATTCGCTGGAAGGGGCGTTAGCTGATCTGAATTTTGTTTATGCAACAACGGCTCGGCAGCGCGAGATGTTGAAGCCTGTACGCGGACCGCGCGAGGCGGCGTTGACCTTGAGAGAGCGGCACGGGCGCGGAGAAAAGACCGGCATCATGTTCGGGCGCGAAAGATGGGGGTTGGAAAGTGTCGAGGTTGCGCTTGCTGATGAGATCGTAACATTTCCGGTGAACCCTGCATTTGCGTCATTGAACATCGGTCAGGCGGTCCTGCTGATGAGTTATGAATGGATGGGAACGGTGGATGTCGACCTGCCGATCAATGAACCAGCCAGCTTACCGGCACGAAAAGAAGACCTTTTCGGGCTGTTTGAACATCTGGAATCATCGCTGGACAAGGATAATTATTTTCGCCCACCCCACAAGCGTGCAACGATGGTGGAGAATCTGCGGAATATTTTTCAAAAAGCGGAATTATCCCAGCAGGAAATTCACGCATTGCGCGGTGTGGTTGCCACACTCGACGGTCGCAAAACCCGCCCGCGTAAAGATAGGAATAGTGAATAGCTCCTTATATCTTTCTATCTGCAGGGTCGGCGGTTTTAGTTGCTCCTAGTCCAGTCCAACACCAGTCGCGCATTTTCATCCGGTGGAAATACCGGGTAGAAGACCTTCACAATGGTGGCGTTGTCTATAATCAATGTAATCCGCCTCAGCAGAGTTTCTCCCTCGACGTCCATTGATGGCAGATTGAGCGCTACGCGTAATGAGCCAGATGCGTCCGAAAGGAGTGGGAAGGGAAGATGGAGACGCGTTGCCGCCTCAAGCTGATATTCATTGTTTTGGGTAGAAAGGCCGAATACAGAACCAACTCCGGCTTCTTTTAATTCATCGCGTAAATCCCGAAAAGCGCAGGCCTGTGGCGTGCAGCCCCTTGCGCCGGGTATCATGTCCCAATTGTTGGGCAGGGCAACATCTGGTCGACCGGTCATGGGGTAGGCAAAGATCACCGTTCTGCCAGTGAGCCGGGAAAGGTCTACATTTTCACCGGAGGTTGCGGGCAATGCGATAGAAGGAAGCTTCATGCCGATAAGATGATTGGCCTCACCGGTGTCTTCGGGGGCTAGAAGCTTACTCCAGTCTACTTCATGCAACCCCGCCTGATTTGTACTGGTCATCGTCGTGCCTCTTTGTTTTGCCCTCTTGTTTTGCGTCCGCGAATGCGGTTTGAGTTATTTCACCGAAAACGAGGGCGAATCTGCCCGAAATTGTGAGCCCAGTCTGGGTGAATTCCATTCATGTTGCTATCCAAATATTTTTTGCCCGTTTTAAAAGAAGCACCCCGCGAGGCTGAGATTATCTCTCACCAGTTGATGCTGCGCGCGGGGATGATCAAACAGCAGTCTGCGGGCATATATTCCTGGCTGCCGCTGGGATTGAAAGTCTTGCGCAAGGTTGAACAGATCGTGCGCGAGGAACAGAACCGCGCCGGAGCGGTTGAAGTGCTCATGCCGACTATACAAAGCGCTGACCTTTGGCGCGAGAGTGGCCGTTATGATGATTACGGCAAGGAAATGCTGCGCATCACCGACCGCCACGAACGCGATATGCTTTTCGGCCCGACTAACGAGGAGATGATCACGGATATCTTCCGCGCTTACGTGAAAAGCTACAAAGACCTGCCGCTGAACCTGTACCACATCCAGTGGAAGTTTCGCGATGAAGTGCGCCCACGGTTTGGCGTTATGCGTGGTCGCGAATTTTTCATGAAGGATGCTTATTCCTTTGATCTTGATGAAGCGTCATCGCGGGCTGCCTATTATCGGATGTTCGTTTCCTACCTGCGGACATTTGACCGGCTTGGCGTCAAAGCCATCCCCATGCGGGCGGATACGGGGCCTATTGGCGGCGATCTTTCCCACGAGTTTCTGATACTCGCAGATACCGGTGAGAGCGAAGTGTTCTGCCATGGTGATTATATGAAACTCGATGTTCCCGGAGCAGGGCTGGACTACAGCGATGATGACGCCATTGCGGGTATTGTGAACGACTGGACAGCATCATACGCCCGAACGGACGAGATGCACGACGAGGCCCTTTGGGGGGAAGTTGCGTCAGGCGACCAGATGAATGCCCGTGGCATTGAGGTCGGTCACATTTTCCATTTCGGTCAAAAATATTCTGAGCCCATGGGCGCAAAGGTCACCGGGCCGGATGGCAAGGATACACCGGTCTACATGGGGTCCTACGGTATCGGCCCGAGCCGGGTTGTCGCAGCGCTCATTGAAGCGGGACATGATGATAATGGCATTATCTGGCCAGCTTCTGTCGCGCCGTTTGATGTTGGCCTGATCAATCTGCGGCCTGGCAATGAAAAAACCGATACGGCCTGTGGTTCACTTTATGATCAGCTCACAAATGCAGGGTTTGATGTCCTGTATGATGATACGGATAACCGGGCAGGGGGCAAATTTGCCCTTGCCGATTTGATTGGCCTGCCCTGGCAGTTAATTGTAGGGCCGCGTGGATTGGAAAACGGTGAGGTCGAATTAAAAGAACGGGCGACCGGTGAACGGGAAAGTCTGACAATGGAAGCCGCCGTCAACAGGCTTACCGAATGGCAGTCCGCAACGAGGGCCAGATTTGGTGGCTGATATACAGGCAATGCCCGACAACTCGCCCACGATTCGTTCTTCGCTGCCGGGTAGCACACGTCCGTTTGCACCATTTGAATGGATGCTGGCGCGCCGCTATTTAGGTAGCCGCCGCAAAGAGACGTTTATTTCTGTGATCTCGATAATTTCGTTCATCGGCATCATGCTCGGTGTGATGACATTGATCATCGTCATGGCGGTGATGAATGGTTTTCGAACCGAATTACTGGATCGCATTTTGGGCATCAACGGCCATTTGATTGTTCAGCCGGTTCATTCGTCTTTGACGGATTATGATGCTGTTGCCCGGCGTATCGAAGGCGTTGACGGTGTTACCATGGCCTTTCCTTTGATTGAGGGAGAAGTTCTCGCATCTGGTGGTAAAGGGGGCAACGGCGCGCGCATTCGTGGGATGCGCGAACAGGATCTAAAACGTCTGCCAGCAGTGGGTAACAATATTCAACTAGGGACTTTGGACGGGTTTGATGAATCAGAAGGCGTCGCTATTGGCATAAATATGGCCGAGAACCTTGGGTTGGGTATAGGAGATAGCATCACTTTGATCACACCTGACGGCAATCAAACAGCCTTTGGTGTTTCGCCCCGCGTGAAAGCCTATCCGGTTGTAGCAATCTTCGAGATGGGAATGTCAGAATATGACAATATCTTCGCGTTTCTACCGCTTGAAGAAGCCCAATTGTACTTCAATCAGGAAGAACAGGTCAGTGTCATTGAGGTATTTGTAACCGATCCGGACGATGTTGATGATTTGCGCGTGAATGTTGAGAACGGGGCCGAACGCCCGGTGTTGGTTTCCGACTGGCGGGAACGTAATGTGACGTTTTTTCAGGCGCTACAAGTCGAACGCAACGTGATGTTCCTGATCCTCACGCTGATTTTGCTGGTTGCTGCCCTTAACATCGTATCAGGCTTGTTCATGCTGGTGAAAGACAAAGGCAGCGATATTGCAATTCTGCGCACCATGGGTGCGACGCGAGGAGCGGTGATGCGCATATTCCTCATTACCGGCTCGAGCATTGGTGTATTTGGAACATTGGCCGGTTTTGGCCTTGGTATTGTCTTTTGCCAAAACATTAATTCCATCAAGGATTTTATCGCATGGGCTAGCGGTGCAAATGTTTGGGACCCGACGGTTCGCTTTTTAACCGAAATTCCCGCACGTCTTGATATGAGTGAAACCATATTGGTTGTGCTCATGGCGCTGGGTCTTTCGTTGCTGGCAACCATATTTCCGGCATGGCGCGCCGCACGCCTCGACCCTGTTGAGGCATTACGGTATGAGTGATGCCGTTCTAAATATGCAGAATATTCAACGTACCTATGGGGCAGGCGAACGGGCGCTGACGGTGTTGGACGGGGCGGGGTTTTCGATTAGCCGGGGCGAACTTGTTGCCTTGGTAGCACCATCAGGTGCCGGTAAATCGACGCTTCTGCATTTGGCTGGTTTGCTTGAAATGCCTGATGGGGGAAGCCTTGAGATTGGTGGCGTTGAATGCGGCTCGCTCAACGATGATCAGCGAACAAAAATGCGCCGGGTGGATATTGGATTTGTCTATCAATTCCACCACCTTTTGCCGGAGCTCGACGCCCGTGAAAATATTGCCTTACCACAATTGGTCGCTGGTAGTAGGCAGGCCGATGCGAACAACCGCGCCGATAACCTGCTCGATAATCTGGGTATTAGCGCACGAGCAACCCATCGCCCTTCTGAACTTTCAGGTGGTGAGCAGCAAAGGGTGGCCATCGCCCGCGCTGTAGCCAACCAACCAAAGCTTTTATTGGCCGACGAACCAACCGGGAACCTCGACCCGTCAACGTCTGATCTCGTGTTTGATGCCCTCACCAATCTTGTGCGGTCGACGGGACTTGCAGCATTGATCGCAACTCACAACCACGCCCTTGCGGCACAGATGGACCGGACTGTCACCATTGAAGACGGCAAGATAGTCGACGTCGTCCGATAATGTTTTATTAACTATAAAAAGGAACGCAAAGAGAACATAATTGACGTAACCATTTAAAGAACATACAGTGAACAAATAGAAAGAAACGCATTATATCAAGCCTTTCTCATTATGTTGTATTCTGGAGTATCCCATGTCCCTTCTTGTTCGTAATTTTGCCTCTGCCTGTTCCATGACACTTTTTCTGTTCATGATCATGGCGTGGTTGAACATTCTTGCTGTTGGTTGACTTGTTTGCCTGGACAGACGGTCGCATGATCATTTGTCATCATGTGAGTCTTGGAGGGTGGGCTGAATTTAGCCTGCCAATGCGGTTTGTCCAAAATCGACGAAATGAACGCGGCGCTCAAGGGCGGGCTGCCTAAACCTGAAGGTGCAAAACCTTTTGTACACCTCCATGCCCATTCCGCATATTCGTTGCTCGAAGGGGCTTTACCGCTTGCAAAACTGATCGACCTTGCAGTTGAAGATGATCAACCCGCACTTGCGGTTACTGACCGCAGCAATCTGTTTGGTGCGCTGGAATATTCGGAAAAATCCACCGGTAAAGGGTTACAACCGATTATCGGGTGTACCCTCGAAGTGGATTTTGATGCGTCAGAAGATGAAGCCGAAGAACAACCGCAGAGGGCAGGCAGTTCACAGGAGGCCATGCGGCAACTCCCTAACATCGTCCTGCTGGCGTCTACCCCCCAGGGTTATGCCAATTTGATGAAGCTTGTGAGCTTCGCCTATATGGATGGCGAGTCGACAAGTCGGGCACATATTACGATACAACAGCTTACGAAGTTTGCAGAAGGCCTGATCGTGCTCAGCGGCGGTCCGGCTGGTCCTCTCAATATGGCTTTGTCATCCGGACAGGACACAATTGCCCGTGACCGCTTTGACAGGCTCAAGAGCGTTTTGGGGGATCGGTTTTACATCGAGCTGCAACGTCACGCTGGGTATTCCCGCACCATTGAAAACAGATTGATTGACCTGGCATTTGATCATGATGTGCCGCTTGTTGCGACAAATGAGGTCTATTTCGGCAAGCGGATAGACTATGAGGCGCACGATACGCTGATTTGTATCGCTGAAGGGCGCATGGTGATCGAAGAGGACCGGCGTAAACTCACTCCGGATCACTACTTGAAATCCTGCGCAGAAATGCATGCGCTATTTGCTGACCTCCCGGAGGCTTTAGAGAATACGCTGGAGATTGCCAAGCGGTGTGCATTCAAAGTTCCAAAACTCGACCCGATCCTGCCGTTTTTTACCGGTGGTAAAGGGGAAGACCCGTTACAGGCGGAATCGGCAGAACTGAGACGTCAGGCAGTTGAAGGGCTTGAAAGACGTCTTGCCACCAATGAGTTAGCCAAAGACCATACCCGTAAGGATTATGACGACCGCCTGGAATTTGAACTGGGTGTGATCGAAGGGATGAAATTCCCCGGTTATTTCCTTATTGTTGCCGATTTTATCAAATGGGCAAAAGGGCAGGGCATTCCTGTAGGGCCGGGTCGTGGTTCAGGTGCTGGTTCACTGGTCGCGTGGTCGTTGACGGTCACGGATCTCGACCCGATGAAATTTTCACTGCTGTTTGAGCGGTTCCTGAATCCCGAACGTATATCTATGCCCGATTTTGACATCGATTTTTGTCAGGACCGTCGCGACGAAGTCATTCGTTACGTACAGGAAAAATATGGCCGTGAGCAGGTCGCCCAGATTATTACATTCGGATCTCTTCAAGCGCGTGCTGTGCTGCGTGATGTTGGGCGTGTTTTACAGATGCCTTACGGTCAGGTGGACCGACTTTGCAAAATGATACCGAACAATCCGGCAAACCCAACGAGCCTTGCTGAGGCAGTTAAAAGCGAGCCGGGTATCATCGAAGCGCGAAAAGCTGAAACCGAGGTCGATGAGCTCATCAACATTGCATTGAAGCTCGAAGGTCTTTACCGCCACGCGTCCACCCATGCGGCGGGTATCGTGATTGGTGACCGCCCGCTGGATCAACTCGTCCCGCTTTACCGTGATCCACGTTCCGATATGCCGGTTACCCAATTCAATATGAAATGGGTTGAGCAGGCGGGTCTTGTGAAGTTCGACTTTCTGGGGCTGAAAACCCTTACCGTGATCCGCAAGGCGGTTGAATATCTAGAATTAAGGGGCGTAACCATTGATGTTGACGCTCTTGGCCTTGAAGACGAGGCCACTTTCGAAATGCTGCAACGGGGCGAGACTGTTGGTGTGTTCCAGCTGGAATCCCAGGGCATGCGTAAAGCGCTGATCGGTATGAAGCCCGACCAGTTTGAAGATATCATCGCGCTGGTCGCCCTATATCGTCCCGGCCCGATGGAAAATATTCCCGTCTACAACGCCCGTAAGCATGGCGAAGAAGAGCCCGATTTTTATGATGATAAGATCGAACACGTTTTGAAAGAAACGCAAGGCGTTATCATCTATCAGGAACAGGTGATGCAGATCGCGCAAATCCTGTCCGGTTATTCACTCGGTGAAGCGGATATGCTGCGCCGCGCCATGGGTAAAAAAATCCGCGCAGAGATGGAGGTTCAGCGAGAGCGCTTTGTTAATGGGGCGGTCGAACGGGGCATGAAGGCCGACCGGGCCAATTTTATTTTCGATGTTCTAGCCAAGTTCGCAGACTATGGTTTCAACAAATCCCACGCCGCCGCCTATGCGCTAGTCAGCTATCACACCGCTTGGCTCAAGGCGAATCATCCGGTTGAATTCCTTGCGGCATTGATGACGCTCGATATGGGCAATACAGACAAACTTCACGATTATTACCGTGAAGGACAGCGGGCTGAAATTGAAGTTGTTGCCCCATCTGTAAATTCTTCTGACGTGGAATTCGCCGTTCGTGACGGCAAAATATTTTACGCACTGGCGGCGATAAAAGGTGTAGGCGCGCAGGCGGTTTCGCATATCGTTGACCTGCGCAACGAAGGGGGCACCTTTGAAAGCCTGACGAACTTCTTTTCGCGGGTTGATCCCAAACAGTTAAACCGAAAAATGCTGGAGAATCTCATTCATGCGGGAGCATTCGACAGTTTCGGTCATCCCCGTGAGCAGTTGATTGGTGGATTGGACCGTTTGATTGGGCACGCAGCAAGGGTGTCTGAAAATCAGGCGATTGGCATGACGGATATGTTTGGAGCCGATACGGGCGAGGAGACAATTACGCTCGCCCCGGTTCAAGCCTGGATACCTGCCGACAAATTGTTCAAGGAATTCCAATCCGTCGGCTTCTATTTATCGGCGCACCCGCTGGACGAATATGCAGAAACCCTTGAAAAAATGCGAGTTCAAAGCTGGGCTGACTTCCAACTTGCTGTGAAAAAAGGGGCCACTGTTGGTAATCTTGCCGGTACAGTAACCAGCCTGCAGCAGCGTAAAACACGCACCGGCAACCGCATGGGCATCGTCCAGGTTTCCGACCCCAGCGGCCAATATGAGGCGGTATTATTCTCCGAAAGCCTCGATCAGTATCGACCGTTATTGGAAGCGGGAAACTCTATCGTTTTGAATGTCGCTGCAGAAGACAAACCGGAAGGCGTATCGTTGCGGATTAATTCGGTAAAATCACTCGAAGAGGAAGCAGCTAAAAAGCAATTTCGCCTTAACATTTTTGTACGTGACGGCAGCGCTCTGTCGCATATTTCAACCCAAATCGGAAAACGTGGAGAAGGGCAGGTGAGCCTTATTGTCCTCAACAGCGAGCCGATACGAGAAGTTGAAATTGAAATCCCAGGCAAACGTATGATTTCTCCGGCAATTGCCGGTGCGATCAAGGCAATTCCCGGTGTTATTGATGTGGAGTTAATCTGATTTATGGCCGCAGCGAATTCACCCGCACCATTCAGCAAGTCTGCTGATAAGAATAAGGATGTTATTCTCGCGCAACTCCGCGCTTGTTTGAAGGACGGGGATAGCGTGCTCGAAATCGCGTCCGGCACTGGCCAGCACGCACTTTATATTACACAGGACTGGCCGGAACTTCATTGGCAGCCCAGTGATGTGGACATATCAGGATATGGGTTAGAGCGGGCACTCACCACCGTAGATCGCTCAAATCTGCCTGACCCAATCGAAATTAATATCGCAAATTGGCCCGATCTTGATGCGGGCTATGATGCTGTATTCAGCGCCAATTGTGTGCATATTGCCGGGATGAGTGTGGTTGAGCATTATTTTGATGGCGCTGCGAAAAGCCTGGTGTTTGGTGGTCTCGTGCTGCTTTATGGGCCGTTCAAATTCAACGGTGATTTCACCACCCCAAGCAATGCGGATTTTGATGCTTTTTTGAAGAGGCAAAACTCAGAAAGCGGCATCCGCGACTTTGAAGCGTTGGATGATTTGGCAAAAAAAGCTGGATTAGTTTTCCTGTCCCGTATTGATCTGCCCTCAAACAACCAGTTTTTGATTTGGCGTAAATCGCTCAAACGTCCATGAATGGCCAGACAAGGGCTGCTGGTCTGATAATTATCGCCAGCGCATTCGTCGCCGCATCAACCTTGTGCGCAAAGGCTTTGGGCACCGGGCCGGATGCCTTGTCTGCTTTCCAGATTACTTGGGGGCGGTATGTATTCGGGCTTATGGGTATTTGCGCGATGTGGCCGATCATCCGCCCCAAATTGACGCCGCCGAAATGGCCGCATCACATCGTGCGTATTACATGTGGGGTTGCGGGCGTTAACGCCATGTTCGCAGCCGCTGCCGTCATACCCTTGGCGGACGTGACCGCGATGTCATTTACGAACCCGATTTTTGCCATGCTGATAGCCATTCCCGTCCTGAAAGAAAAGATAGGGCCGATACGCTGGGCAACGGCGGCATTTGCCCTACTGGGTGCTTTTTTGCTCATCCGACCGGGAACGTCAGCCTTCCAGCCCGCAGCGTTGTTGGCGTTATTGGCCGCGGTCCTGTTTGGGCTAGAGGTGGTTATTTTAAAAATGCTGGCCGGAAAAGAAGGCCCGTTCCAGATTATTTTCATTGCAAATGCGGCGGGAACACTCCTCGCAAGCCTATCGATTTTCTTCGTCTGGCAAATGCCAACCACCCCACAATGGATGTTTTTGGCTGCAACCGGTCTTCTCATGGTGACGGCGCAGGCGTTTTATACTAACGCAATGCGCCTGGGGGATGCGAGCTTCGTCCTGCCATTCTCCTACGCAACACTGCTATTCGCCGCCTTCTACGATTTCGTGCTGTTCGACGTGATCCCG
Organism: uncultured Rhizobiaceae bacterium; assembly: GCA_951813045.1. Taxonomy (GTDB): domain Bacteria; phylum Pseudomonadota; class Alphaproteobacteria; order Rhizobiales; family Rhizobiaceae; genus Pseudahrensia. Next base: position 1,791,999 of record CATOTF010000002.1, on the reverse strand, counting down.
GTCCCGCTCAGTTTTATAGGCGGCGGGATCATCGTCTTAAGCGGGATCATTTTGGCATGGCGCGAGGGCAGAGTGGTACGGAACTAAAGGCACTGACAGGAATGCATCATCCCAAATTTAAGGTCACCCCACGAATATATACACGAATTCACAATTTGAGCCCACTTTGACCGATATGGCCTTGTCGCATGTTGAGTGGCGAGGCGATCAGCCCACCGGTAATAATGGGATGGACCGACTGCACCCCCAGATTGAGGTTGGTCTGCTAGACTGATCTTTTGAAACAGGAGCAGTATCCCATGGCTAAAAATATTGAGTTTTCAGATTTGACCGTCGTTGGTGTGGATATCGGCAAGGATGTTTTTCACCTTGTTGGCTTTGATGATGACGGCGAACTTGTGTTGCGCAAGAAGATCAAGCGGTTGGCATTGATCTCGGCGTTCGAGAAGTTTCCACGCTGCATTGTTGGCATGGAAGCGTGCATGAGTGCTCACTTTGTCAGTCGGGTTTTGCGCAAACTTGGTTTTGAACCGCGCATTATTCCTGCAAAGTTCGTCAAGCCGTTCAACAAGGGACAAAAGAACGATTACAATGATGCCGAGGCAATTGCCGAAGCCGCTCTTCGCCCTAATCTAAATTTCGTAAGCGAGAAGACACAAGATCAACTTGACCTTCAGGCACTGCATCGGGTGCGGTCGCGCCTGGTATCGAAGCGCACGGCAACCATTAATCAGATCCGTGCATTTTTACTCGAACAAGGCATCACGGTTCGAACCGGCGCGCATTCTTTAGACGATTCTCTTCACGCTATTCTGCAAAACCGTGAAGACGAGATATCACCACGTATGCGCGATATCATCACCGGGTTGTATGAAGACTGGATTTGGTTGGACGGGCGTATCGACACCACCACAGCCGAGATTGAAAGCATCTCACAAAGCGAAGAAAATTGCCGACGCCTGATGAGCATCCCGGGCATAGGGCCAATAATCTCGACAAGCATGGTGGCTGCTGTGGGCACCGGTGAAGCATTTGACAGAGGCAGAGATTTTGCCGCTTGCGGGTGCAGGTCCGCGCTGAGATCAGACGGGTTCACCAACGTCTGCGACCCACGGTAATCTATGTCACCCACGATCAGAGTGAAGCGATGAGCCTGTCGGACCGTATCGCAGTCATGTCCGCCGGGAAGGTTATGCAAGTAGGCTCGCCACAGGATATCTATCAACGGCCGGACAATAGGTTTGTCGCCGACTTCGTTGGCAGCGCGAACTTCTTCCCGGCGCGCGTGCTTGAGCGAAAGCCAAACGGACTAGTAGTTGAGTTCAGTGGCGGCACCTTCAAAATCGACTCATGGGCTCCCGGAAGCAAACAGAATGACGATGTTTTGCTTGTGATCCGGCAAGAGGATTTGGAGATTGTTCCGGAAAGCGACAGTTCCATCCACGGCATCGTTCGCGGCACCGAATTTTTGGGAACGCACACGGAATGCATGGTCGAAATAGGTGGACAAACGGCATTGGCAACACTGAAGCCGGGCGGGGGTATGATCATGCCAGCCGAAGGTTCTACAGTCGGCCTCAGGTTCCAGGAAAACCGGGTTCACGTTATCACCGACGAACCGGAATAAGTTTTGCCGGAATAAGTTTAGGCTCGTGGAGACAAGCCAGCGAGACTATTTCGCCTGCAACAAGGCACACGCGGTGTCTTCGTCAGTGATTAGGCCGTTAATCAAGCGGCCATGCAATGCGGCGGCAATGGCCCCGTGCTTGGCGCTACCTCCGGCAACGGCAATGGTCAGGCGTTTGGGCGGGACTTCAAGTGGAATGCTGGCCACTCGAGCGTTCGTGCCCTGGGGACAGATGGCGCCCTTCGCATTGAAGGCCCAGCCAATTATTTCGCCGACCGTGCCGCTGCTGATCAGCTCACCGAGCTCGTCGCGAGTCACAAAACTGTCCATGTATAAAGGTGCTTGTGATCCAACTTCTCCCAGACCCAAGAAAGATACTTTCGATTGCCGTACCAAATCGTGTACCGTTTGAAACGCCCGCTGCGAACGGAGAAGATCGCGTTCCTCGCAGCTGTTGGCGAGCACAGGGGTGAGCAATGGATAACATTGCGCTCCTATCCGATCGGCAAGGCGCATCGCCACATCATAGCCACTGGCGCGCCCGTCCCGCGTAATGTTACCAACCATGGAGACAATCTTGTGGTGGGGGCGTTCCAAGCTCCCTACATCATCGACCGCGGCCCGCAGGGTGCGGCCCGTGCCAATGGCGATGGTCACCGGGCTTTTCGGCGTCAGAAGAGCCTCGATCTTTGTGGCCGCCAAGCCAGCAATGGCGATCTCGGTGTCCGCCAGACTGGGATGATGCGGTGCCACATCGCTGAAGGTGAGAGCAAATTTTTCGCGCAATTCCTCTGCCAGTTCGATGCACTTGGCCGAGTTATGCTCGATACGAAATTTTATGAGCTTCTCGCGAACCGCCATCGCCACGAGACGCTGCGTCGCATGGCGAGATATCTGAAGTTTGACCGCAATCTCGCTCTGGTCGTTGCCGGCTATATAATAAAGCCAAGCTGCCCGCGCAGCGAGCTCCAATTTGCGTTCCCTTGTCGGCCTTGTGGTTTTAGACACAGAATTGCTTTCCAGTTGTTAGACCCCCGCAGCAGCCTTTGAGTTGCTCCCCAATCTTAGCCTGGGTCGCTATCCGGTTTCCGGAAGTATGTATAAGTTACCTACCCCTGCAAGTGATTTATTAAGATGCACCTTTGACCCTGCTTTTATGTATTCGGCCTGATGGTGGTGCAGTCTAATTGGCCCTGACCAAGATGGGAAGTCGCGCGTCCTGTGTCTCGTTAGCTCAACAAAGCAGACTTTTGTTCATCTCGCAAAAACTATCGAATTGGGCACGATGCCACCGTTCATCCAATTTCACCAACGGCTGGTGTTGGCACAAAATAACATAGAGGCGCGTGTCGTAGTTTGGCCAATCTAGAAAACTGGAAACGGTGAAAGGTCCCCGGTGCAGACCTTGGGCTTTTCCCATCAGGGCATTCGTACAGAACAGAATGATTAAGATAACAGGAGATGTTATCTCACTTGCGACATACTCTATTCAGACGCAGGTATTACGAAAGAATGACAGTCTTAAGAGTCAGGTTTCCTCTTAAAGACACGATTCAATTAATGCTTTGGTATTTCCATGTGTCATTTCAATGGGGTTCCCGCCCGTACTTGGGTCATTTAGAGCATCTTTCACCAGACGCTCAATATCTGGGTTTTTAACACCCAGTTCCGTTAGGTTTCTCGGTATGTTCAATGATGAATTAATTTCACCAACAAAATTATAAAAGCCGTCAAAACCACCTTCGATTCTGAGATAATCGGCGGCTTGGTTCAATACACCACGGACTGAAGTTTCGTTGAACTTTAAGACATTTTGCATTACCACAGCGTTTGTTGTTCCGTGATGTGTATGATGGTTAGCACCTATTGGGTGGCTGATTGCGTGGATGGCGCCTAATCCTTTTTGAAAGGCCGTTGCTCCCATCGCAGCGGCGCTCATCATGTGTGAACGTGCTTCAATGTCGTTACCGTTTTTAAATGCCCGAGGCAGATATTCTTTAACGAGCCGCATACCTTCCAATGCCATTCCTTGAGACATGGGATGATAATGGGGTGAACAATAAGCTTCCAGACAGTGTGCAAATGCATCCATGCCGGTGCCCGCAGTGATGAACCCAGGCATGGTGGTGGTCAGTTCGGGGTCACAGATAACGACACTTGGCAAAAGTTTCGGGTGAAATATGATCTTCTTTTCGTTCGTTTCTGAATTTGTAATCACGCTGGCCCGACCAACTTCAGAGCCGGTTCCCGCCGTTGTTGGGACTGCTACGATCGGGTGGATCGCATCGGCGTCCGCCCGCGTCCACCAATCACCGACATCCTCGTAGTCCCAAAGAGGACGGGTTTGACCGACCAGGAAGGCCAACACTTTGCCAAGGTCCAACCCCGACCCGCCACCAAAAGCGACAACACCGTCATGACCACCATCTGCGTAGACCTGCAATCCGGCTTCAACATTTTTTTCATTTGGATTAGGGTCAACGTTAGAAAAAATTGCGCGGCCTAAGCCTCCGGCATCCAAAAGGTCCAATGTATCTTGCGTAATGCTAAGATCAGCCAAGCCACGGTCGGTGACCAATAGTGGTTTGTTTATTCCCGCCGCCGCACAGGCATCAGCAATTTCGCTTATCCGGCCAGCGCCAAATCGAATAGCGGTGGGGTAAGACCAGTTTCCAACAAGTTGCATGGCTCAAGCTTTCTTCAAATGATAAGATTTTGGCCGTGTGAGGTTGTGAAATCCAATGACGGATAATCCACCACCACGACCTGTGTCTTTGCATCCTGTCCAGCACAATGCAGGGTCAAGATAGTCACAACGGTTCATAAATACGGTCCCGGTTTCAATCCTGTCCGCAATGCTCTCAGCGCGCTCTATGTCCGTGGTCCAAAGAGAGGCTGTGAGACCAAAGTCACTATCGTTCATGAGAGCAATTGCCTCATCATCGTCCTTGACGTTCATAATGCCGACGACCGGGCCGAAGCTTTCGTCACGCATGACGCGCATATCGTGATTGACATTGGTCAGGATTTGCGGACTGAGATATGCTCCTCCATCATCCTCGGCAAAGGTGCCTATATGAGCGGTGGCACCGTCTGATACGGCCTCCGAAATTTGCGCCCGCACCTCATCTGCAAACCGCTTATGCGCCATGGGGCCCAGTGTTGTTTCTTCATCCATTGGATTGCCAAGCTTATAGGCTTCGACAATCTCAACCGCTTTTTCGACGAATTTATCAAATAGGGGTTCGGCAACATAAATACGTTCGATACCGCAACAGCATTGGCCGGAGTTAAACATGGCACCATCGATCAAAGTGTCGACGGCTGCGTCCAAATCAGCATCTTCCATCACGTAGCCCGGGTCTTTGCCACCGAGTTCAAGGCCCAGGCCAGTGAATGTGCCCGACGCGGCGGCTTCCATCGCTTTGCCGCCACCAACGGAGCCCGTGAAATTGACAAAACCGAATGACTTGGCCGCAATCAAGGCGGAGGTTGTTTCGTGATCCACAAAGATGTTTTGGAACACCTCTTTGGGCACACCTGCTTGATGGAATGCCTGCGCCATGCGCTCACCCACCAATAGTGTTTGTGTGGCATGTTTTAACACGACGGAATTTCCGGCGATCAAGGCCGGAGCCACAGTATTGATCGCCGTCATATAGGGGTAATTCCAAGGCGCGACGACGAGCACCACACCGTGAGGCACACGTTTGATCATACGCTTGAATTGATCATCATCGGAAATTTCAATGTCCGCTAATGCCTCAACCGCAATGTCAGCCATATGGCTGGCACGTTCATTAAAGCCGCCAAATTCACCGCCATAGCGGATAGGCCGCCCCATTTGCCAGGCCAGCTCCGGAACGATTTCATTGTTTAATGCGCCCACGGCAGCAACACCAGATCGCACCAATTCAATGCGTTCTTCGAGCGGTCTTTTCGCCCAATCTATCTGCGCACTCGTCGCTCGGGCGACAACATCCAGCGCTTCGTCCTGGCTTAGTAGAGGCCGCTCCGCATAGATAGAACCATCAATTGGGGAAACACACTTTAAGGTTTTTAGCATTTTACGCCCTTTCAAATCCGCGGGCGATTTCATAGTCGGTCACCACACGGTCAAATTCTTCCTGCTCCCAAGTCGCCGCCCGCACATAATGGTCAACGACATCGTCGCCAAAGGTTTCACGCAGCATCTTAGAATTTTTCAAAGTTTCAGAAGCCACCCGTAACGACGTTGGCAAATCTTTTGCGTCGTTAATTCCATAGGCGTCACCTTGCGCGGGAGGCACAAGTTCCAGCTTGTCCTCAATCCCCTTAATGCCGGCAGCCAATTGCGCGGCAATCGCCAAATACGGATTCAGATCTGAGCCGCCTATACGGCACTCTATGCGAATACCCTTGGTGCCTTCACCACAAAGACGGAAGCCAGCGGTACGATTGTCGACCGACCATACAATCTTGGTTGGGGCGAACGTGCCTTTTGCAAAGCGCTTGTAGGAATTGATGTAAGGCGCGAGAAAATATGTGCTGTCTGGTGTATATTTGATCAGACCAGCCACGTAATGGCGCATCGTGTCTGACATTCCCAATTCAGCCTTCTGGTCGAGAAATACACTCTCTCCGTTTTTGGTCCAAAGCGACTGGTGAATGTGTGAAGAGGAGCCAACACGGTTGTGATCCCATTTTGGAAGGAAGGTCGCTGAATGTCCTTGTTGCCACGCGATCTCTTTCGTCGCGTGTTTTGCGATCGTGTGATAATCGGCGCAATCCATTGCAGCTGAATACCGAATATTGAGTTCTTCCTGACCAGTTTCAGCCTCACCTTTGGAATTCTCAATTGGAAGACCCGCTTCAAAAAGGTGATTGCGCAGTGGTCGCATCACCACCTCTTCTTTGCTGGTCTGGAGAATATGATAATCTTCATTATAACCGCTGATCGGCTGTAAATCACGGAACCCGGATTTTCGAATTTCATCGAAGCTTTTCTCGAATAAAAAGAACTCCAGCTCGGTTGCAGCCATGATCTCAAATCCAAGCGCATCAAGCCTTGCAATTTGTTTCTTTAGAACCGCGCGTGGTGAATGTGGCACTTCCTTGTGCGTGTGATGATCCAAAACATCGCTAAGCACCATGGCGGTACCTTCCAGCCACGGAACCGGGCGCAAAGTGTCCAAGTCGGGCTTCATGACGTAGTCACCATACCCGCCTTCCCAGCTGGAGGAAGTGTAACCATCCGGTGTTGCCATCTCCAGATCGGTTGCCAACAAATAATTGCAACAATGGGTTTCCTGCCATGAATGGTCGATAAAATTTTGCGCATGAAAACGCTTGCCCATCAGACGACCTTGCATATCAACAAGACAAACGAGGACAGTGTCGATCTCGTTTACCTCAACCATTTCCCTGAGGGTTTCGAAATCGCGTGGTTTTGTCATGGAATTACTCCAAAAAAGTAGCGGCCAGCGCAGTCGTGAGCGCTGGCCTTTAACATTATTTATCCGAAGGTATAAGGAGGGCCAGCCTTCCCGATGACATCATTATAGTCGCGGAAGATTTGAACAATTTTGGCGTTCAACTCGCTTTCCTTAGCAACCTCGTCCCAGAACTTTTTGGCAGCGTCTTCGACCGTGGACCATTCCTCTTGCGGAATCGAACGTAGCTTCAGCTTATCGCCTGTGGCGCGTAGGCGAGCCTCTCCGCCCCAATACCACTGGTTGCGATAAGTGTGGCCTGCTTCGATTCCGGCCATGACGATGGTTTTGAGGTGTTCGGGCAAATCTGCCCAGACACGTTGGTTCACGAAGAACGACCCAATCCACGCTCCTGAGATGTTATTGGTTAAGAAATAGTCGGTAACGTCTGCCCAGCCGACGGTGTAGTCCTCGGTGATGCCAGACCATGCCATTCCGTCCAACTCGCCGGTTTGCACTGCAACTTCCGCATCCTCGTAGGGAATGGAAACTGGCACGACGCCAAACTGTGACAAAAAGCGACCAGCTGTCGGGAAGGTATAAAGTTTGAGGCCTTCCAGATCAGCAAGCGAAGTAATTTCCTTTTTGGTGTTGAAGTTACATGGGTCTTGGCCAGCAGCTGACAGCCACGCTACACCAACTTTGGCGTATTCTTCGCGCCAGATATCAGCCAACCCATACTGTTCGAACAGCACTGGCACATCCAGTGAATGTTTTGTTGCAAGTGGGAAGTAGCCGCCAAATTGTTGCAGCGGTGTGGGTGATGCCATGGAGTCATCGTCTGAATGCACACCATCGATTGTACCGCGCTGGAGTGCTTGGAAAAGCTCACCAGTGGGGACGATTTGGTCAGCGTAGAATAGTTCAATCTCAAGCTCGCCATTGGCGGCCTTGTTAATATAGTCGATGACAGGCTTGGTTACGTGTTCCCCAAGTGCGGCACCAGCATAGGTTTGAAACCGCCATTTGATAGCGGTTTGAGCGCGCGCCACGACGGGCGCTGCAAGAGCTACTGTGCCGCCCAGGGCAGCGTTTCGTAAGAATGAGCGTCTTGAAGTCATGATTTGTCTCCTTGGTTGAATTTCTGCTCCGTTGACGGAGTCTTTTTTGATTTATTTCGCATACACATATTCCGGCAGCCAAAGCGCAAGCTGCGGAAAAACCATTACAAGCACCAACGCACCGGTCATAACCAGAACAAATGGCCCTATGGATCGGTAAATGTCTTGGATTGAAATTTCTGGCGGAGCCATGGCCCGCATCAAAAACAGATTATAGCCAAACGGCGGCGTCATATAGGCGATCTGGCAGGTGATTGTATAAAGTATCCCATACCAGACTAGATCAAATCCAAGTGCGCCTACCAGTGGTACGTAAAGTGGTGCGACAATGACTAACATGGCGGTGTCATCTAAAAACGTGCCCATCAGAATAAATGACAATTGCATCAGGATGAGAATGGTCCATGGTGACAACCCCAAAGTGTCGGTGAACAGGTTCTCAATCGCCTTGACCGCGCCCAATCCGTCAAAGACTGCGCCGAAGGCGAGTGCAGCGAGGATGATCCACATGAACATACATGTGATTCCCAGCGTATTACGCACTGAATTCTCGAACACGTCGCGCGTCATCCGACCCTTGAGCACTGCGGCTAGAAAGGCTGCAAGGGCGCCGATAGCAGAGCTTTCGACCAACGAAGTCCAACCATTAACAAAGGGCACCATCATCACCGCAAAAATGACAATCGGTAAAAGGCCTGCACGGAGCAGGCGCAGTTTTTCCGACCGCGGTATGTTGCGCTCTTCGGCTGACAGGACCGGACCCAATTCTGGGTTTTTCCAACAGCGAACGGCAATATAGATGATGAACATCGTGGCCATCATCAGCCCAGGGATCACACCCGCAAGCCATAACTGGCCTACCGGTTGGCGCGCAATCATCGCGTAAAGCACAAGTACCACGGACGGAGGCACAAGAATCCCTAAGCTGGAGCCTGCCTGTATGACTCCCGTCACCATTCGTTTGTCGTACCCCCGTTTTAGCAATTCGGGCAACGCGATTGTGGCACCGATTGCCATGCCAGCCACACTGAGCCCGTTCATCGCGGATATCAGCACCATCAGCCCTATTGTGCCGATAGCTAAGCCGCCTTGAAGGCCGCCCATCCAAACATGAAACATTTTGTAAAGGTCGTCGGCAATTTTGCTCTCCGAAAGAACGTAACCCATGAAAATGAACATCGGCAGGGTCAGTAGCGGATACCATTTCATCAACTTCATTGCCGCTGAGAATCCGATATCAAAGCCACCCCTATCACCCCAAAGTAACAAAGCAGCAACGACGGCAACAAATCCAATGGCACCGAAAACGCGCTGGCCCGTTAGAAGCATCAGCATCATCGTCGAAAACATGAGGGTGGCAATTAGCTCATAAGACATCAAATAGCCTCCCCTTTGAGCCGCAGGACATCTTTAAGCAGTTCGGATATGCATTGCAGCAACATCAGGAACATCCCCAGGATCATTATTGCTTTGATGGGCCAAAGATAAGGGCGCCATGCGCTCGATGACTGTTCTAAACGTCCAACTTCTTCAGCCCCAGTGAGAAGACCACCGAAAAACGAAAACGGCTCAGTGCCCCAGTAACCGAGTGAATAGGCAGTCGAACTGACAGCACCGTAAATCAGCACACAGAGATAGAAAATTAAAAACAGTACCGTAATCAGATCAAACCATGCCTTTTTGCGAACAGACCATTCGCCATAAAGTAAATCCATCCGCACGTTTGAACCAAGTTGGATGGAATAAGGTCCGCCCAAGATATAATAGGTCACCATTGCAAACTGGGCCATTTCCAGCGTCCAAAGGGTGGGAAGAAAAAGTGTTTTATTGATCGAGGACCACAGCAAAATGCCCATCAGAACGAAGATGCCATACATCACCGCGCGCCCGATGCGATAATTCACACCGTCTACGACATGGATATAAGATTGAGCAAATCTCATGTTGCGTGCCCCGTCGCAGGGTTAACGGTTTGAAGCTTGCTCAACGCGCCGGTGAGCAGTCCAGACAACATGATCGCAACCGAATGAGCTTGTTCCTGGCTTTGTAGAAGATCATTTCTGATCTCGATCATAACATTCAATATGTTGTTGGCGACACCATGCAATTTTAGCGTATGTGTCACACCATCCGACACTCCGTAAGGTTCATTATACATTACGTTCATAGATGTGAACTGGGGGGCTAACGCCATTACAGCATCCGCCAACCTACTATCCAAGTCATGCAATATGCCGAGCTCTACATCTCTAGGCTCACCGCTATAGACAGGCGTAAAACTGTGAATTGTGACGAGCACAGCTTCTGCACCAACATCAGAAATTACGTCGGCGGTCATAGCTCGAAATGGCTCATAGAAATTTGAAACACGTTCAGTTTTCTGCGCGGGCGATAAATTTGCGTTTCCTGGAACATCAAAAATCTCGCTTTTCATTGGCATTGCGCTTTCAGCTTCAGGAGGCCGGTTGCAATCATATACAAGACGGGAAACTTCACTCGTGATCAACGGACAATCTAACAATTTACTCAAATGTTGACTGACAAGTTTTGCTCCCGGATCCCAAGCCACGTGACTTTTCAGGGCATCCGCACTCAGACCCAGATCATTATATTCCTCAGGGATATAATTCGAAGCATGTTCGCAGACGACCACAATAGGTGATGGTCCATTTCGATTAAATATCGAAACTACATTCTGATCATTGGAACGGACAATCAGCTGCGTCATAAAATGAGACCGAATTTGATTTATGTAAAATTCTCTTCATTCTTAATTGATTTGTCAATATAATATTCAAAAAACGCTCTTCACTGAATCAACTATCGTGGATAAACTGCACAAAGGGAGAGACAGTTTGACTGATAATACCATTGCAGAATTGCTTCGTGAGAATAGCAGCACACTCACGAGAGCTGAAAGGCAATTGGCCGATGTCATCTTGAGAAATTACCCGGCTTCCGGATTGGGAACCATTACAACGATTGCTGAAGACGCTGATGTCTCAACACCAACGGTTGCACGTTTGGTGCAAAAATTGGGATTCGCAGGCTTTCCAGCTTTTCAAGCTACATTGCGAAACGAGCTCAACGAGAAAGTCTCTGGGCCAATTGCAAAACGGGACCGCTGGGCAAACAAAGCGCCAAATGCCCATATTTTGAACCGTTTTACAGATGCTGTAATTGAGAACATTAGCCAGACACTCGGTGAGATTAACGCAGATGAATTTGATCGGGCCTGTACACTAATCAGCGACCAGGGGCGCTCTGTGTTCGTCGTTGGAGGCCGGGTAACAAGAACACTGGCCGACTATTTTTTCCTGCACGTGCAGGTCATCCGAGAAAAAGTTACGCACATTAATTCGAGTTCCAACGCCTGGCCTCATTATATTCTGGACATGAAGGAAGGTGATGTGGTCGTAATATTTGACATCCGGCGTTACGAAAACAGCACGTTACAACTGGCAAAGTTCGCAATGGAAAAAGGCGCTAAGATTGTGTTGTTTACCGACCAATGGGTGTCACCGATTAATGCGTTCGCAGAAATTAGCTTCAGCAGCCGCATTGTCGTTCCCTCAGCATGGGATTCATCAGTTGCCAGCACCCTTTTAACAGAAATTATTATCGCCGAAATCCAAGAACGTCATTGGGACGAAACCAAAGAACGTATGGAGCAACTCGAAGAAATGTTCGATCGCACCAGGTTCTTCAGGAAATTCTCATAGTCAGGACGCCAAGACGAATGACGACATCGCCACTATGGGCTATCAACACAACTCAACCTTTAACTCAGTCGTGTCCACCAAAGACTGTTCAAATTACGACGCAGAAAATAAGAACCACAAAGGTTAGGGCTGTTAACTGGCACAAAACCACCAATGGCCGCAATTGCCCGCTAATGCAGCCTGTCCGCCCGCACCGCATACAATGTAGATGTTAGACTCTTTTGTGAGTATTTTGTTGTGAAACTGGTGGGTTTCATCGGCCATGAATTCAAGCATGCCGCGAGGTACCCGTTGGGCACCTGCGATTGTTCCTGATTGGGCAATTGCGCTGGAATCCCGCACATCCATGAAAACGGCGTTGCTGCCGTGCTTGGAGATTGCATCGGCACCCGGTATGCGTGGAACTGCTGCATTGGCTTGTTCTAAGTATTTATTGGCCGTTTTCATTATTTTGTTTCCTTGGGTTATCATGATGCCCGTGCACTAAAAGCTGCCATAATAATTTAAGTCGCCATGTCCAGTTGTCCATAGAGATGCAGTAAATTTAATGTTTGAACATAGAACAGAAAATGGCATCGGTGGCGGCCAAAGCGGACACGTCGGTTGGAGTTTCATGGTTACATTAGATAACCGCTTGCAATTGTACCGGTTCCAGTTATAAGCCCTCTCATTCCACACGCGGAAGCGTGTTGGTCACAGTTCATTTATGAGCGATCAGCCCCCAGTTAGCGATAACACGGCATTGACCAGCACTTCCGGTGCGTTGGGTTTCCAACGTTCTTATCCGCGCAAGGTATAACCGGTAAAAGGAGATGCGAGCCATGGCTCTGCCCGATTTTTCTATGCGTCAGCTGTTGGAAGCTGGTGTTCACTTTGGTCACCAGACCCACCGCTGGGACCCGAAAATGGACCGTTACATTTTCGGCAAACGCAATAACATTCACATTCTTGATCTGTCCCAGACTGTGCCGCTGCTGCACAATGCTCTGAAACAGATTTCTGACACAGTCGCCAAAGGTGGCCGTGTTCTTTTCGTTGGTACCAAGCGTACAGCGTCCGAACAGGTTGCCGATGCAGCCCGTCGCTCAGCGCAATATTACGTCAATGCCCGTTGGCTCGGCGGCATGTTGACCAACTGGAAAACAATTTCGAATTCCATCAAACGACTTCGTCAGTTGGAAGAATTATTGGCTGGTGAGCAGTCCGGTTTCAAAAAGAAAGAGCTTTTGAAACTGACCCGCGAAAAGGACAAGCTTGAGCGCGCACTTGGCGGTATTAAAGACATGGGTGGTACACCTGACCTGATCTTTGTTATCGATACAAACAAAGAAGCGATTGCCATTCAGGAAGCCACCAAGCTGAAAATTCCGGTTTGCGCAATCCTCGATTCAAATTCTAATACAGATAGTGTCGATCTGCCCATTCCTGGTAACGACGATGCTTCACGGGCAATTGCGCTTTACTGTGACCTTGTCGCTAAAGCCGCGATTGACGGTATTGCGCGCCAGCAGGGTTCATCAGGTGTTGACCTTGGTGCCCAGGCCGAGGCGCCAGTTGAGACAATTCTTGAGGCACAACCCGCAACAGACGCCGCAACGGCAACTGAAGCTGCACCAGTTGTTGAAACAGCACCGGCAGCGGATGCTGCTCCAGCTGCACCGAGTGCACCTTTGTTCACCGCTCCTGCCGGTGACGCTGATGACCTTAAAGAAATCAATGGCATCGGCCCGGTGGCTGAAACTCAGCTTAAGGAACAGGGTATCACAACCTATAAGCAGATTTCCGAATTGACCGACGAAGACATTAAGCGTGTTGACGAATATATGCCGTTTTCTGCTGCTCAAATTGAAGACTGGAAAGCACAAGCTGCAACGAAAGTTGCCGGCTAACCTTAAAACACATGGCTGCCATGCGGGGTGTTGAATTACCCCGCTAAAATCCGATGTGAGACCAGAATGCGGGGCCCTGAAAGCAGGGTCTCGCTTTTTCGTAAAATCGATCAATGCCCTGACAGATACGAGGGCCAAACAGAAAGGCTATTGAAATGGCTATTTCCGCATCAATGGTGAAAGAACTGCGCGATAAAACCGGCGCAGGTATGATGGACTGTAAAAACGCACTGAACGAAAACAACGGCGACGTCGAAGCCGCAGTTGACTGGCTGCGCGCCAAAGGTATCGCGAAAGCTGATAAAAAATCAGGCCGCACTGCTGCCGAAGGCCTTGTGGCTGTAGTAAGCGGAGACGCAAAAGCGGCGGTCGTGGAAGTGAACGCCGAAACAGACTTTGTTTCCCGTAACGAAGAATTTCAGGCTCTGGCCACCGGTATTGCTACAGTTGCGATGAGCACGGACGGTTCCGTTGATGCGATCAACGCAGCCGACATGGGTGGTAAATCTGTTGCTGACAATGTAACTGCCGCAATCGCCACTATCGGTGAAAACATGGGTCTGCGCCGCGCTTCTGTCATGGAAGTCGGTGAAGGTGTCGTGGCATCATATGTTCACAATGCAATTGCTGATGGCTTGGGCAAAATTGGTGTCCTGGTTGCGCTGGAATCTTCCGGTGATGCGGCCGCGCTAAGCGCTATCGGTCGTCAGGTTGCCATGCATGTAGCCGCGACCAACCCGCTGGCTGCGACGAAAGTGGATATGGACCCGGAGGTGGTTGAACGTGAAAAGGCGATCTTCGTTGAGAGCGCCCGTGAATCCGGCAAGCCCGATAACATCATTGAAAAAATGGTTGAGGGCCGTATCCGCAAATTCTTCGAAGAAAATGTCCTGATGTCCCAAACCTTTGTGATCGATGGCGAAAACAGCGTAGAAAATGCCTTGAAAAATGCTGAATCTTCCGTTGGTGCGCCCATTACCCTGAAAGGCTTTACACGCTTCCAGCTTGGTGAAGGCATTGAAAAAGAAGAAGAAGATTTTGCAGCAGAAGTTGCCAGCATGGCTAAAAACTAAAGCGCATTAGAAATCGAGTTTAAAACGGCGTCCGGAAACTGGCGCCGTTTTTATTTGAGTTGTCTTGACTTAGTTCCGCTGAATCCATTTCCCTTTTGCTCAGTACTCATTCACCCTCCTGGCTTTCCAGTCGGTGTCAACTTGTAAAGCTAATGGAACGATGACCGGAAAACCTTTTAGATTCTACGATAACCGCCTCAAGTATTTAACGTTCGTCAACACAACCAATGAAAAATGGCGTATTTCCGAGCGGATTGCCGAGGAGCTTCGTCACCTTAATATAACACCGCCTGCCTTGCGCGTTTTTGATGCGGGAATGGGGGATGCAACGGTCCTTTCGAATACGATGCGGTCTATGCATCAGCGATTTCCAAATGTCCCTTTTTATTTGGCTGGCAAGGAGATCAGTCTGGAGGACTTGAGACTGTCGCTTGACAAAATGCCGGACCGATTGGTCGAACACCCCGCAAGTGTCATCGTCATGACCAATCTTTTTTATTCGGAAGCACCGTGGCTCAGCCCGAAGAACCCAGCCGCACGCGAGAACTTGGTTTGGAAGTCTGTAGCGCTGGATGGGCAGTCTTCGATCGGATTTCAGGAGCAATTGCGCGATTTGGATCCATTTCTAGTTGAAAACTGGCAGGTAACCTCGTCGTCGAAAACGGGAAACCCATTATATGCTAAGCCAGCGGTGCTTGTGATCTACCGCAAGGACCATGATTTTATTTTGGATAATATCATTCCAAAAGCAGGGTTTGAACAGGCCGAATATGATTTGGTTCTGGCGTCACAACCGTGGCGTGCACGTACAGAGGCTAGTCTAAAGGCAAGAACCGTTCTTGCACCTTTGGCCAAAAGCCTCGCGCCCCGTGGTCGAATGTTTGTCGTGCAATCTGCTGGTGGAGATCCTGGCGAAGAAATTGTGAATTCTGTTTGGCCAGACGTTTCGCTGTTTCCGGTTAACCGATACCATCTCGTTACAGCTCTTAAATCTGAATTGGGCGAAGAAGCTGACAGGTACGATTTCACGATACCTGCAGACGGTGATGCTTTGCTGTCATATAGAATGCATACTTTACCAGAAGAAGTGGGACCTTCGATTGGAACATCGACATTGGCCGCTGCATGGAACGCTGCAACCTATGTCGGGCAGATAGAAGACGAGCTTCTTGCAAACGTCCAGGATTACTCAAAACAATATGAGATCACAGCGGAAGTTCTGCATAGGTATGGCGGGCTCTGGTTCAACGATGAAGTATTCACGATTTCTCGAAAGAGATAGTTTTTGCCGTTCATTCTTTGGCACCTACTATATACGTGACAATCACGGGTTCATCTTGTAACCCTTCGACAACTTTGATGTAGACCGATTTGGTAGATTCGAGGATCGAATTTCTTTAATGAATAAGCCTTTGTATTCACGCATACTTTACAAAATTTCTGGCGAAGCGCTGATGGGGCAACAGAGCTTCGGTATTGATCCTGATATGGTTTCTCGGGTTGTCGACGATATTGAAGAAGCTTCCAAATCGGGCACTTCAATTGCGCTGGTTGTTGGGGCAGGAAATATTTTCCGGGGAATTGCGTTGGCCTCGCAAGGTGCTGACAGGGTTACAAGCGACCATATGGGAATGTTGGGCATCGTTATGAATGCGTTGGCGTTGCGTATGGAATTTGACAAACGCGGCATCGCCGCGACGGTTCTATCGGGTCTCGCGGTACCGCAGGTCTGCGATTCATTCACCCAAAGAGGCATGATTGAAGCGCGGGACCGCGGGGATGTGATCATTTTTGCCGGTGGAACGGGCAGCCCATATTTTACATCAGATTCAGGCGCGGCATTGCGCGCTGCGGAGTTTGGTGCTGACGCCATTTTCAAGGGAACACAGGTAGATGGAATTTATTCTGCTGACCCTAAAAAAGACCAAAATGCCAGTCGATATGATACGCTTACTCACAATGATGTACTAGAGCAGCGTCTTGGTATTATGGATGCTGCTGCGGTTTCGTTGGCGCGGGACAATAATATTGATCTTGTTGTTTTCTCAATTCACAAGATCGGGGAACTGTCCCGAGTATTGTGCGGTTATGGTACTTTCAGCAAAGTAAGCAGCAGTTAGCATTTTTGCGATAATGATTCCGTTACCGTGGGTTGCGGTAACAAAGAATGGACAGGAAAGAACATGGCAGACGGATTTGACCTTGGCGATATTAAGCGCCGTATGGAAGGGGCATTGACCTCGTTCAACAAGGATTTGGGAGGGTTACGAACGGGAAGAGCCTCCGCCTCTTTGCTTGATCCTGTAATGGTTGATGCCTATGGGCAAAAAATGCCGATCAACCAGGTCGCTAATGTTGGCGCACCGGAACCGAAACTGATTACCGTTCAGATTTGGGACAAAACCATGGTTGGACCGGTTGAAAAGGCTGTTCGTGAAGCTGGTCTAGGTCTTAATCCCGTTGTGGATGGGCAAAACTTGCGCATCCCAATGCCAGATTTGAATGAAGAGCGCCGCAAGGAGCTTGTGAAAGTTGGTAAGGGCTATGCTGAAGATGCCAAAGTTGCCGTGCGTCACGTGCGGCGCGATGCGATGGAAACATTAAAGAAGGCCGAAAAAGACAAGGAAATTGGTCAGGATGAATCTCGCGCTTCTTCGGATAAAGTTCAGAAAATGACCGATGAAATGGTCACAGAAGTGGACAAAATTCTAAGTGCTAAAGAAACTGAGATTATGCAGGTGTAAATCTCGGTTTTAGTCGAACAAGTGATTTAGGGATGGGAAATATGTCGCGAGAAGCCAGCCTGCAAAAAACATACGCAGCTCACCCGGAGGGCGGCGGCATTCCAATGCCAAATCATGTTGCCATAATTATGGATGGCAATGGTCGTTGGGCGCAAGCGCGCGGACTGCCCCGTACGCATGGGCATCGTAAGGGTGTTGAAGCTGTTCGTGCTGCTGTTCGTGCTGCTGGTGAGCTCGGAATTAAAACCCTGACGTTGTTTTCTTTCTCTTCTGAAAATTGGGCGCGTCCTGCCGAAGAGATCAATGATCTCATGGGCTTGCTAAAAATATTTATTCGCCGGGACCTTGCAGATTTACACAAGGAAAATGTCAGAGTTTCCATTATTGGTGCGCGTGACAATATTCCAGGAGACATTCTACCTTTGTTGGAAGAGGCGGAGAACCTAACAAAAAACAACACTGATACAAGGTTGGTGATCGCGTTTAACTACGGTTCGAGGGATGAGATCGCTCGAGCTGTTAAAAAGATAGGCATACAGATTGAGAGTGGAGAGCTGTCTGCTAGTGAGGTTTGTGCCGACACTATTTCGACGAGGCTCGATACTGCAGAATGGAGCGACCCTGAGCTTATTATTCGAACTTCGGGTGAGCAAAGGTTGTCCAACTTCCTGATGTGGCAGGCCGCGTATTCTGAATTTGTGTTCCTTGATTGCCTGTGGCCCGATTTTGATAAATCTCAGCTCAAAATGGCGATTTCGGAATTTCAGGCTCGGGACCGGCGCTTTGGCGGGCTTGTTGCGAAGAGCGGCGCATGAACCCAGTCAAACCAAATAGTGAATTTTGGTCAAGTGAGTTGGGCCTCCGGGTATTCTCAGCAATCATCATGCTGGCCATCGTCGTGACATTAAGCTGGGTTGGAGGAACGGCTTTTCTCCTGCTATGCCTCATCCTTTCAGCTTTTCTGTATTATGAATGGCAGAAAATTGTTCGCCTAACTCCGTTTGACGGAACAGAAGCGTTGTTGACTCTGGGGTTTGCCGGGCTTTTGGCGTCATCTGCTTTGGGGTTTCTCATATTTGGCATCGTAGGTTTCCTGGCGCTCGGCTTCCTTCTCGAATTGACCAGTGTCGGTTATGAAAAGTCCGATGTTCGATGGATTGGTTTGGGCGCGCTATACTGTGCGATCCCAGCAATTGCATTTCCTGTGATACGGGAAATGGGTGGTTTTGCACCGCTTATGTTTTTGTTCGTCGTTGTTTGGGCGACGGACATAGGGGCTTATTTTTCAGGTAGATCGTTTGGTGGTGCGAAATTAATGCCGTCAATTTCGCCTAAGAAAACATGGTCTGGAGCGATTGGTGGATTGATTTGCGCCGTAGTGGTGGCTCTGCTCTTTTCAAGTGTGATCTATTTGCCGATTGTTGTTCTTGTGTTGTCAGCAGCTGTTTTATCCGTCGCTTCGCAGGCGGGAGATTTGTTCGAATCCGGGATTAAACGATATTTTAATGTCAAGGATTCAAGTCAACTCATACCCGGACACGGTGGATTTCTTGATCGGTTGGATGGATTGGTCGCAGCCGCAGTTCCATTTGCGATTGTTGTGGCTTTAAGTGTGAGATAACGGACCAACGCGAAAATGTCTGGGTTTCCCAATTGTTTTCATAAAATCACACGTTGGCCCAATTTTTGATTGATACATGGCGTTTTGGTCCGCTGTGTTGGATTGACGGATAGAATTATGGAATTGCTTTCACTGCCCCTGGGTCTGTTCGACTTTATACTTACAAAACTGGTGCCATTCGTCTTCGTGCTCACGATAGTCGTGTTTTTTCACGAACTTGGCCATTTCGCTGTTGCCCGTTGGAACAGGGTGAAGGTTGAAGCGTTTGCAGTAGGGTTTGGCCCCGAAATCTTTGGGTTTAATGACAAACACGCAACACGCTGGAAACTGTGCGCCATACCGTTAGGTGGATACGTAAAGTTTCTGGGTGATGAGAATGCATCCAGCAAAACAGATCACGCGGCATTAGAACGAATGACTGCGGACGAACGGGACGGGGCGTTTGAAGATAAGGCTGTGTGGCAACGTGCAGCTGTGGTCGCGGCTGGTCCCATCGCCAATTTCATTCTTGCCAGTGTGATATACACTGGCCTGTTCATGTACTACGGGGAATCAACAGTTGCGCCGATTGTGGGCGTTGTGCAGGAGAATTCGGCAGCTGAAGAAGCGGGATTCCTAGTCGGTGATCTGATTATCAGCATTGATGAAGACCCTGTTGCAGGATTTCAGGATATTGCCCGACACACCCTGGTAAGTTCTGATGAACCTTTAAAATTCATGGTGGAACGGGATGGTAAACAGTTTGAACTGATTGCAATCCCACGAATGACCAAGCGAAAAGATCAGTTTGGTAATGATTTTCAAACTGGTCTGGTGGGTATCGGTGCCAGCAACGATACGGCCAATATTATCGTATCGCCATTAGGGCCAGTTGCTGCCTTCCTCAAGGGATTGGACAATATCGGTCTGATCGTGAGCCGAACTTATCATTTTATTCGTGAGTTGGTGGGCGGTAAGCAAGATGCGTCGCAGTTACGTGGGCCATTGGGAATTGGTCAAATGACTTCCCAGGTCGCTACTCTGGGTATTATTCAGCTGATTTCATTGGCGGCTGCGCTTTCTGTGAGCATCGGGCTGATGAACCTTCTTCCTGTACCGATGCTGGATGGAGGTCATTTGTTGTTTTATGCTGTTGAGGCCATTCGTGGGAAGGCACTAGCTCCTCAAACACAGGATATTGCGTTTAGAATCGGTTTGACTTGCGTATTAATGATGATGTTGTTCGCCACCAGTAATGATATCATGAGATTGCTGGGCTTATCGGGTTGATTTGTTAACTTTTTATTCACCAATGACCCACACGGTGTTGCTATTTAGTCGCGAAATTAAGTTTTTGGCTACAGAAGCGGGCGATGGTGGTTGCAACGGTAAAAAAAGCCTGTACAAACTCTAAACAAGTGTCGAAATCTGCCGTTATTTGGCTTTAATTGCCGAGCAGATGACTAGATAATTTTGGGCGCTAATGTCCATGTGGAAATTCAAAGGCGAGTCAGCTAAATGAAGTCTCTTATCCAGCTGAGTGTGACGTTGGTGCGTGTGTTTGCACTGGTCGCAGTTTTGGCGTTCGGTTCAATTTCCAGCATGATCGTATTTTCACAAGTTGCGGGCGGAAGTGCAAATGCTGCTGTTGTGAGATCAGTCAACGTCGTAGGGAACCAACGTGTCGATGCTGATACGGTTCGTTCTTACGTTACCGTGAAACCTGGCAGAAACTTCAATTCTTTCGACACGGATGAATCACTGCAGGCGCTGTTTGCAACTGGCCTGTTTGCGGATGTGCGGATTTCTACACGTGGAAACGTTCTGCTTGTTGAAGTTCAAGAAAATCCAACAATTAACCTAGTGTTGTTTGAAGGTAATGACAAAGTTACTGACGATCGGCTGAAGTTCATCGTTCAATCAAAAAGCCTTGGAATATTCAGCCAGGAAAAGGTTGATAGTGATGCGGAGCGTGTGCGTGAAGCTGTTCGTCGTTCGGGGCGTGTAGCGTCTACAGTAGAAGTTCGTGTTGATCAGCTCGATAGCAATCGAGTCAATATTATATTTCAGATTAACGAAGGTGGCCGTACGAAGATTGAGGACATCAGCTTTGTCGGCAATAATGCATTTAGTGACGGTCGGTTATCTGAGTTGATTACGCATAATGAAAGTAATTTCCTAAGCTGGCTTAAACGCGATGACCTCTACGACCCTGATCGTTTAAACGCTGATAAGGATCGTCTTCGCACCTTTTATTTCAATCGCGGTTATGCTGACTTTAGGGTGATTTCTGCGGTTGCAGATTACGACGCAGAAAATAATGAGTATTCGATTGTCATTACGGTTGATGAGGGCGACCTCTATCGGTTTGGCAATATAAGTATCGATAACGCATTGCCTTCAGTCGATGCAGAACGCTTGCAGGATACCTTGCAAATTCAATCAGGTGATGTTTACAGCGCCAGAGATATCGAAAAAACGCTCGTAAAAATGACTGAAGCTATTGCTTTGGATGGATTTGCGTTCGCAGAGGTAACTCCGCGCGGTGAGCGTGATTATGACAGACGGACGATTGATCTGACATTCTTCGTTGACGAAGGGCCGCGGACTTATATTGAACGTATCGATATTCGCGGGAATTCGCGCACGAGGGGGTATGTTATCCGACGTGAATTCGATATTTCGGAAGGTGACGCTTATAACCGGGTACTGGTTAACCGGGCTAAGCGAAACATTGAAGCATTGGGTTTCTTTGAGAATGTGAACATAACCACGCGCCCTGGGAGTGCACCGGACCGCGTCGTAGTGGTTGTTGCCGTTAAAGATAAGCCTACCGGCGAGATATCTTTTGGTGGTGGGTTTTCGACCAATGGGGGGCCGGTTGCGACGGTGTCACTCGGGGAAAGGAACTTCCTTGGGCGGGGGCAATTCTTGAAAGTGTCTGCGTCATTGGGTGATGGAGCTACAGCATACGAGTTGTCATTTACCGAGCCCTATTTCCTTGGCCACCGGATTTCAGCTGGTTTTGATGTCTCAAGACAGACGACTGAAGATACAAGCAGCAACAATGCCGGGTTTGATTCCGATACCACACTCGTTCGTTTAAGAGCGTCCGCACCAATTACCGAATATTTGAAAGCTAATGTGAATTACACGTATAAGCTGGAAAATATCGAGCCATCAGCAGGTGCGGTGAGCGCGAGTGCTCCAATTCAGGATGCAATTGCCAGAAGTCCGTTTACAACATCCTCAATCGGTTGGGGGCTGACATACAGTACATTGGATAGCAGCCAGAAGCCTCGTGAAGGCCTATTTGGGGTGTTTTCTCAAGATATCGCAGGCGTTGGTGGAAACGCAGAATATGTTCGCACAACCGGACGTCTGGTAGGGTATTATCTGGTTTCAGAAGATGCGGATATTGTTCTGAAAGGAGCTGTGGGCGCTGGTCATATCTTTAATTTCAGCAACGATACACTGAGAACAACAGACCATTTCTTCCAGGGTGGAGAGACCATTAAGGGCTTTGATACACGTGGCCTTGGGCCGCGCGATCCGGTAACAGGCGATGCTATTGGTGGTACAACCTATGCAAATGCGACTGCCGAAGTTCAGTTCCCAATACCTGCGCTGCCACGTTCCTTTGGAATTCGTGGTGCGTTGTTCGCAGAGGCGGGCACTTTGTTCGATAATGATTTTTCCGGTGGTGGTTTTGTCGCGAATGATAACTCATCAATCAGATCATCAGTTGGCGCGTCGATTATTTGGGATTCACCATTTGGCCCCCTACGTGCAGATTTCTCGCATGTTCTGCAAAGAGAGTCGTTCGACCGTGAACAGGTGTTCAGATTTGGTGTCAGTTCCACTTTCTAATTTGAAGCGAATAATCTAGTTTGAAAGCCGCCGCGTTAGTGGCGGCTTTTTTATGTTTTCACCGGGTGTATTTTGACTGATACGGTAAAATTCTTTGACCTTACAGGGGCGTTTAGCGCCTCCAGACTCGCTGAAATCACCAACAGCTTAGTGCGTGATGGTGATGATGTATCAGTAGAAATTAGCGCGGTCGGTCCATTGGAAGCTGCCCCGGCTGGTAGCTTAACGTTCTTTGACAATCCAAAATACAAGGATGCCCTGGTATCCACAAAGGCGTCAGTTGTTTTCTGTGCACCACGAAATCTGGATATCGTGCCGAAAACTGTTGTGGCGTTGATAAATGATCAGCCGTATAAAGCGTTTGCCATTGCGATGGGTAACCTGTTTCCAACAGCGATGAGACCCCAACCTGTCTTCGCTCCGGGTGTATCGGAAGCGGCGCATCTGGATCCTTCTGCCGTGTTGGAAAAGGACGTGACTGTCGAAGCGGGAGCAGCTGTTGGTCCGGGAGTTAATATTGGGTCTGGAAGTCTAATTGGCCCGAATGCAGTCGTCGGCGCAGGCGTTCAAATAGGTCGAAATTCATGCATTTGTGCCGGAGCTACGGTCATAAACGCAATCATCGGTGACAACGTAATTGTGCATCCGGGTGTAAGAATTGGGAGTGACGGCTTTGGGTTTGCCATGGGGGCAGACGGGCATCGTAAAATTCCTCAGATTGGCCGTGTCGTTATACAGGATCGCGTTGAAATTGGTGCAAACACTTGTGTTGACCGGGGATCGAACCGAGATACGGTCATTGGCGAAGGTACAAAAATTGATAACCTGGTCATGGTTGGCCACAATGTCGTCATTGGGCGCCACTGTGTGATCGTTGGACAAACAGGGATTGCCGGTAGTGCCGAACTGGGTGATTATGTTGTTTTAGGCGGGCAGGTCGCCGTTAATGGCCACGTAAAAATAGGTACGGGTGCTCAACTCGCCGGATTGAGCGGTGTCTCAGCCGATGTACCGCCCGGAGTGCAATGGGGAGGGGTTCCTGCGCGCTCAATAAAACACTGGATGCGTGATATTGGACGGTTACGCCGTGAGGCCGCCGCGATGGATCGCAAGAGAAAAGGTAATACGCAATGAGTGATGATGGCAGGGAACTGACTTCACTGGATATCAAACAGTTGATGGCATTGCTGCCTCACCGGTACCCGTTTTTGCTCGTTGATCGAATCATCGATATAGATCGCGATCAGTCCGCGCGCGGCATAAAGAATGTAACGTTTAACGAGCCGCATTTTACCGGACATTTCCCGCATGCGCCAATAATGCCTGGTGTGCTGTTGATAGAAGGCATGGCGCAAACCGCCGGGGCAATTTGTGCCCATGAGCATTTTTCCGGTGAGCCGAAAACGACCTATTTTATGACAATCGACAGGGCGAAATTTCGCAAAACAGTCGAACCGGGAGATACCGTTGAATATGTGATCGAAAAACTGAGACATAAACGCAATATTTTTAAGTATGCATGTGTGGCAGAAGTTAGCGGTGAAAAGGTCGCAGAGGCTGAGATTGGTGCAATGATGGTTGCTCGAGATGACTAGCAAATTGAGCGCACGTATACACCCCACAGCCGTCGTAGAAGACGGTGCAAAACTGGGTTCGGACGTACATATCGGCCCAATGTGTCATGTTGGCGCGAATGTATCCCTTGAAGATGGAGTAGATCTGCTGGGTCAGGTGTCGGTACAGGGTATTACGACTATTGGAGCGCAGACACGGATATTTCCTTTCGCGTCAGTTGGAAGTGAACCGCAGGACCTTAAATTTCATGGGGAGCGGGTCACACTGGAAGTGGGGAGCAATTGCATCATCCGCGAAGGTGTGACGATGAACCCCGGGACTGAAGGAGGCAGCTCTACAACGAAAGTTGGCAACAATTGTGCTTTCCTAGCAAATTCCCATGTCGCGCATGACTGTGTAATCGGTAATCATGTAATCTGTTCTAATAACACCATGATTGCGGGGCATTGTGTCATTGGAGATCATGTTATTTTTGGCGGGGGATCTGCGATTCATCAGTTTAGCCGTGTTGGTCATCACGCGTTCATTGGTGGCCTTGCTGGAATTGAGGGCGACCTAATTCCCTTCGGTATGGCTCTGGGAAATCGCGCGAACCTTTCTGGCCTTAACCTGATAGGGATGAAACGTTCCGGTGTGCCTCGCGAGAGTATTCATGCAGTGAGAGGGGCATATAAAACGCTGTTTTCCAGCGATATACCGTTGCAAGAGAAAGCCAGCGAACTTCGACAATCTACCGAAGACCCTTTTTTAATTGATATGTTAGAGTTTATCCTTGCGTCAGCCGACCGGTCACTATGCACGCCGGCAAATGACTAATCTTAATTCATATACTGTGTAAGGTCGTGGCCGGTTATGAAATCCAGCCCGTCTATGCGTGATCCCATTGCGATTATTGCCGGCAATGGTCGTTTACCACTTGAAATAGCGGAATTCCTAAAGAAGCAGGATATTCCCTATTTAATTGTAGCGCTCAACGATGAGGCGGACCCAGAGGTCGAGAGTCATACACATGAGTGGTGGAGTTGGGAGAAAGTTGGGCGACTTTTCAAGATATTGACAGCCCACGGTATCAAAAAGATTGTATTGGCCGGGGGTGTGGTTGGTCGACCGGAGTTCAAATTTTCTAAAATGGATTTCGGAGCGTTGCGCACCTTGCCAGGTGTATTGGCCACGTTGTTGTCTGGTGATAATGCAGTTCTCACCGGCGTTATTACCGTGTTTGAGAAGCGAGGATTTGAAGTATGCAGCGTTGCCAATGTCATGCCTGAACTAACAATTGAACCTGGTGCAAATACACCGATTAACCCAAACTCGGCGGATCTGGAACGCATTACTGAAGGTTTTGCAGTAACCAGAGCGTTGGGGGAATTTGACATAGGGCAGGGGTGTGTGGTGATCGGCAAACGGGCTGTGGCTATTGAAGGTGCAGAGGGCACTGATTCCATGTTGAAACGCGTGACGGCATTACGTGAAAACGGAAGATTGCCTAGAAAACGTGGTGGAGTTTTGGTGAAAGCAATGAAGTCCGGACAGGATGAGCGGGCAGATTTGCCTGCAATTGGACCTGACACGATTCAGGCGGTTCACGATGCAGGCCTCGTTGGAATTGGAGTGCAAGCAGGCAAAACACTGGTCATCTCAAAGCAGGAAACGCTGGATCTGGCACGCCAACTGAAAGTATTTATTTATGGTTTTGAACCTAATCATTTGAAACACGACCACCCATGAGAACTGACCGGCCGTTAAAAGTTTATTTTGTGCTCGGAGAGGAATCCGGGGATGCACTGGGGGCAGATCTGTTACCCGCACTAATGAATAGGGCGCAGGAAACCGGACGCACCCTTGAAATACACGGCCTTTCAGGCAGTAAGTTGAAGCAACTTGGTTTGAATTCTCTATTTGATATCGAAGACATCGCAGTAATGGGTCTCTCTGCTGTTCTGGCGCGATTGCCAAAAATTGTCCGCAGGGTATATCAAACGGTCGCTGACATTGTAGCAATCAAACCTGATGTAATTCTACTCATCGATAGCCCGGATTTTACCCATGCGGTGGCAAAACGGGTTCGTCGAAAAATGCCGGTTGTACCCATCGTTAACTATGTGTGCCCAAGCGTTTGGGCGTGGCGCTCGGGTCGGGCGAAAAGTATGAAAAATTACGTCGATCATGTTTTGGCGATATTACCTTTTGAACCCAGGGTGTTAAAGGAACTTGATGGCCCCGACGCGACCTATGTTGGTCATCCGTTGGCTATGAAGGTTGCAGAATTTCATAGCCGACCTTCAACCGAGAGCGATGATAGTTTGGAGACCCCGACCCTGTTGATTTTACCAGGTTCCCGTCGCGCGGAAGTTAAGAAAATGTTGGCGCTGTATGGAGAAACACTGACAGTCTTAAAAGAGCGAGAGGTGGCATTCGACGCTGTCTTGCCGACAATGGACCGACTTCGCGCAACAATTGATGAGCAGATCAAATACTGGCCGGTGAGACCAACGCTCGTAGACAGCAAAGACAATCTGGCGACGTTTTCAGGCGCGAGAGCAGCAATTGCAACATCCGGTACTGTTGCGCTTGAACTGGCGCTGCATCGGGTTCCCATGGCAATGGGGTATAAAATCGACCCGGTTGCACGGTTATTCTCCAAGCTCATAACAACCTGGTCGTCAATTTTACCTAATTTGATTGCTGATCGTGTATTGGTACCGGAAGAGCACAATGAGATGGTCATCCCGGGGCGTATGGCGCGATATCTTGAGCGCCTTCTACTCGATACGCCGGAGCGGAAACTTCAGCTTGATGGCTTCGATGACGTTATTCGCGAAATGCAAACAAAAAGGCCGCCGAGTGAGACGGCGGCCAATGTGATATTTGATCTGCTTGATAATAAAGTCGGGTAACGTAATCGGTTACCGCTTGTCTACACCGACATAATCCCGCATCGGCTCACCGGTATAAAGTTGACGCGGGCGCCCGATTTTTTGGCGCGGATCCTCAATCATTTCTTTCCATTGTGCGATCCAGCCAACAGTACGGGCAAGAGAGAATAGAACCGTGAACATATCGGTCGGGAATCCAAGGGCTTTCAGGGTAATGCCTGAGTAGAAATCGATATTGGGATATAGGCCACGTTCTTTGAAATACGGGTCTTCGATCGCGATTTTTTCAAGCTCCATGGCAACATCGAGAATTGGGTCATCTGTGATACCCAAAACTCCCAGCACTTCATGGGTGGTTTGCTGCATGATTTTGGCGCGCGGATCATAGTTCTTATAGACACGGTGACCAAAACCCATCAGTCGGAACGGGTCATTCTTGTCTTTAGCTCGCGCAATGAACTCCGGAATTCTATCGGGCGTGCCGATCTCGTTCAACATGGTTAGCGCAGCTTCATTAGCTCCACCATGGGCTGGTCCCCAAAGACAGGCAATGCTAGCAGCAACACAGGCAAAAGGATTCGCGCCCGAAGAGCCGGCTAAGCGAACCGTAGAGGTTGAGGCGTTTTGTTCGTGGTCGGCATGGAGAATGAAAATGCGATCCATCGCCCTCGCGAGTATCGGATCAACATGATAATCCTCTGCAGGCACTGCAAAGCACATGTGTAGGAAGTTGGACGCGTAATCGAGGTCATTTCGCGGATAAACGAACGGCTGCCCGGCTGAATATTTAAAGGCCATAGCCGCGATAGTCGGCATTTTCGCGATCATGCGAAGCGAAGCGATATCACGCTGTGTTTCGTCAGTGATGTCAGTCGAATCGTGATAAAAAGCTGATAGAGCACCGACAACGCCAACCATAATGGACATCGGGTGGGCATCGCGGCGAAACCCCGAGAACAGCCTTGTCATCTGGTCATGCAGCATCGTGTGGTTGGTTACACGGCTGGTGAAATCTTCTAACTGGTCTTTGGAAGGCAGTTCTTCATAGAGCAGCAGGTAACAGGTTTCCAAAAAGCTGCCGTATTCTGCCAATTGATCAATAGGGTAGCCACGGTGCAGCAGAATGCCCGCATCCCCATCAATATAGGTGATCGCGCTTTCGCAAGAGGCTGTTGAAGTGAATCCTGGGTCAAATGTGAAATTGTTAGTCTGTTTGTAGAGTGAACCGATGTCGATCACGTCTGGACCGATTGATCCTGATTTTACCTTAAACTCGTAATTGTCGTTTCCAATTGTCAAAGTAGCGCTTTTATCAGCCATATCAGCCCTTTCAAAAATATCCCGTTCCCAAACAATTGTGTTCAGGTGATCCAGATAACATATCCGATCATGGGGCATCCGCTGGGCTACCCAGAATTTGGGATTGTCGCTCCAGACAGCGAATGCACTTAGAGTGGCCATTCAATAATCGATTTATGCTTTAGGAACAAGACGCAGGAGGTGGATTAGCAACAGGAACACTCACTTGTGTCCTAATAAATTAGTGGAAGAAGCCGCTAAAATCTCGATATTTCAATCGATTGAAGCTCGGGAAAGCAAAAGAACAAAAGGTGACGTTGCTGAATTCTCTTAAGATTGCAATCATGACCACCATCCTGGCCCGCGAGAACATTAAACGGATTCGCCAACTTCGGTACTGAGGGGTGTCGAATGAACGACCAAAATGTGCGTCATAATATTGATCGCAATCACTCTGATGAATGGTTGCCAGCAGCGATACCCTCTGTTGAAGGTGATATCGAGTGGACTGGGCATGATCTGGACACTGCAGATGTGGTACTGCGCACGGGTCACACAAATCAGATTGAAGAAAAGCGGAAATTGCATTTTCAATATGCCGCGTATATTCCGTCGTTGGGCCTTCATGCCGAATATTACTTTTATGGTTTGCTCGCGTGGTGCCGGGCGCAGTTCGCTGTCGAAATCGACCGAGGAGCAGCTTTCCTTTGGTCTCCGGTTTTATTGGGAATTGGATGCATCACATATTTTCAGTTGCCACGTGAGCCCTTGGTATTCGCATTTCCTGCGTTTTCCTTATTGCTTTTGGCCTGCTGTTGGAAAACAGATCGGGGGCGGGGACTCAATAAGGTATTGTTGAGCCTGTTTTTAGTATCAACAGGGGTGTGCGCTGCACAAATGCGCACCGCTATCATCGACACACCCGTGATGACCCGAACAACCGTGGCCACGATTACCGGTCGTGTGAGTTTTGCTGAACATCGTGCCAATGGCCGTATTCGGTATACGATTGATCTGACTGCGGTGGGATCAAGATTTAAGGTACAGGGCGCTAATACACGCCCGAATATCATTCGGCTGACAGCCCGTCAGGGTGGACCCGACGTGCGCGTGGGAGACTTTATTTCCGGACGCGCGCGGCTTGGGCCAATGCTGGGGCCGGTTTTGCCGGGGAGTTACGACTTTTCCTTCAATACCTGGTTTTTGGGTATAGGCGGATCCGGGTTTTTTCTTGGACCGCCGACGCGGGAAAACAGACCTGCGACCACAACACTGGACGCAGGTCTTTTGATTTCTCAAGCAAGGTCGAATATTTCCCGGATTATTCGGCAGGCATTACCGGGAAAATCCGGCGGCCTTGCGGCGGCGCTGATCGTTGGGGACAGGAGTGGGATTGACGAAGACACGGCGGAGGATCTTCGGCGATCCGGTCTGGCGCATATTCTGGCAATTTCAGGCCTTCACATGGCACTCGTGTCTCTCACGGTTGTGATCGTTCTACGCGCAATATTTGCCTTTATGCCGTCCGTCTCATTCCGGCATCCCACCAGAAAGTGGGCGAGCGGAGTGGCATTACTCGCCGCGACCGTTTATCTCATCATGTCCGGTGCGAACGTGTCGACCCAACGGGCGTACATCATGGTGGCGATCATGCTGCTGGCTGTAATATTAGACCGTAGAGCATTGACCATGCGAAATGTCGCATTAGCTGCTATTCTTGTGCTGTTTATTGCTCCTGAAGCGGTGTTGAGCCCCGGTTTTCAAATGTCTTTTGCAGCTGTTGCTGCGCTTGTTGGAACCTATGAATTGGTATCCAACTGGCAACAGAGCCGTATTCATGTGTTTCGACCTGGAGTGCTCGGCATCATAAGTCGGTTTCTGCGACGCGATATCGGCGGCCTTGCGCTCACTTCTCTGGTTGCCGGGATAGCCACCGGGCTATACGCCGCATTCCATTTCTACCGCGTTGCCCCCATGGGACTGGTCGCGAACCTCCTGGCGATGCCTCCTGTGACATTCATTGTCATGCCGTCAGCCCTGGTGAGTGCCGTCCTGATGCCGTTTGGGTTGGAAGTATATCCACTTCAATTGATGGCTCTATCCCTCGAGTGGGTTGTCGCAATTGCTCATAAAGTTTCGGGTGTTGGACCAACTGGTAATACCGGCCTGATCTCGCCTTTAGCATTATTGTTGGGAACCGGGGCACTACTGGTCGCGACATTAATGCGATCAAAATTAAAGCTGCTGGCCATACCCTTTTTGGGTTTTGCCGTCATGGCGGTTCAACAGCAGATCCAACCTGATATCATCGTGCTCGAAAACGGCAATCAGATTGGACTGTTGGATGGCGATGGAAAAATGCAGTTACTGCGCCCGAACGCGGAAAAGTTCAGTACAAAAATCTGGTCGCAGGCTTACATGGCAGAAATTGCAAAACCACAGGGAAATGGACGTAGGCGGGCAATTGGTGACCTATTTACCTGTGATCGGTTTGGCTGTTCCGCAACATACAAAGGGCAGATCATCGTGCACATTAACAATACGGGCAGGCTCGACGAGGATTGCCAACTCGCAGACATTATTGTCATTCCCTACCATACGCCTGATGCTTGCAGTTTTATGTCAGAAAACGAACGCCCGATTGTTTTGGACGCCGCAGAACTGGGGCGATATGGGGCACACACAATAAAATTCACCGAAGCGTCGGTTGAAAACGGCCAGCATTTCGACCGTGGAACGGAACAGATAATTTCCACGCATCTTGAAGTCACAAAAGCAATTCCGAATCATATTCGCCCTTGGACACGCCACCGTGCCCGAAGGCCGCTGCAGGGCGATTAAAGCGTATGCGGCTTAAGAAGAGTCATCGAAACGTGCTTTTTCCGCTACTTTATAAAGGTCAGTAACGAAAACTAATTTCGTTTATCCGCCTCACGAATGAGCGTGTCAGGAACTAGTGGTATTTACGAATAAGCCCGACAAGTTTGCCCTGAACATTAACACGGTCAGGTCCGAATATACGCGTTTCGTAAGCCGGGTTAGCCGCTTCAAGGGCAATCGAGTCCCCTTTTCGGCGGAAACGTTTCAGTGTTGCTTCCTCATCATCCACGAGCGCGACAACGATCTCGCCCGGAGTAGCGGTGTTGGCTTTTTGAATAACGACTGTGTCGCCATCGAGAATGCCGGCCTCAATCATGGAATCACCTTTAACTTCAAGGGCATAATGCTCACCGCCGCCCAACATTTCAGGAGAAACGGCTATTGAATGGGTGTTTTCCTGAATAGCGGAAATTGGTGTACCGGCAGCGATACGACCCATGACAGGTATGGTTGCGACGCCCGGATCATCATCATTGGCACTCATACCAGCCATTGAGGGGGCAGGTGCCCGACCAAGGCCACCATCCACCACGCTTGGCGAAAATGGCTTCCTACCAGCAGGACTGGGCACGTAAGATTCCGGCATCTTGATTACTTCCAGCGCACGGGCACGGTTTGGCAATCGCCGAATAAAGCCTCGTTCCTCCAAAGCTGTAATCAGACGGTGAATCCCCGATTTAGATTTCAGGTCTAATGCGTCTTTCATCTCGTCAAATGATGGCGGAACACCGGCCTCTTTCAACCGTTCCTGAATAAACATGAGTAGTTCGTGCTGTTTGCGCGTTAGCATGGAAAATTCATCCTGATCATCTGTCGAGTGATTCGCATATTATATGCGATACAAAACATGAACATCTTTACATGTTCTTAAGATGTTCGCAACCCGTGCTCTTTTGTTCTCACAATCGGATGATGGTGCAGGCGCTTCCTGATGCCATCTGGGGTGCATTTGCAGGGCGGATTATGAGGCAATCGGATTGTGCCAGCACCGCCGTCATGGAACTGTCCTGCACAGGAAATGGCGTGGCAAAAAGCTGGCCATCGCGCTCTTTCAAACGAGCGCGCATATATTCTTCCCGCACATCATTGGGCGGAATATCTGCCGCCAAAACAGCCGATTCTTTGGGAATATGTGTCGAAACACCCAGTAATGCGCTGACTAGAGGAACAATGAACAGGATCGTGCAGACCAGACTCGAAACCGGGTTACCTGGCAGGCCAATGTACCTTTGAACCCGTTCCCCAACGCTCAACTGGCCGAACATGACTGGTTTTCCCGGTCTCATGGCGATCTTCCAGAAATCCAGTTCGACACCGCGCTGTCCGAGGGATTGGCGCACGAGGTCATGTTCGCCGACAGACGCTCCACCAAGAGTAATCACAATGTCGGCGTTACGTGCCTGTTCGAACTTCTCGTCCAGAGAATCAAATGTGTCCTTGGCTATTCCCAGGTCAACCGGATGGCCACCGGCGCGTCTCACCATTTCAAACACGCCGAAATTGTTGGAACAGATGATCTCACCCGGCCCTGTTTTTGACCCGGGTGGCAGCAGTTCGTCGCCGGTGGCGATTATCGCCACAACAGGCTTCTTGCGAACGGGCAGTTCTGCATGGTTCATCGATGCCGCGAGGGCCAGTGTTGAGCCGTTTAAAGCCGCCCCTTCATTGACCAGAATATCACCTTTAGAAAAATCCAACCCTGCGGGGCGCACATATTTGCCCATGACTTCGTTTTGGAGAATTGTGATGTTGGAGCCGTCCGTTTCGACATTTTCCTGAATGATAATTGTATCCGCACCTTCCGGCACAGGTGCGCCAGTGAAGATACGCGTACATTTGCCAGTACCGATGGCACCGTCAAATCCGTGACCAGCGGCGCTTTCGCCAATTTGTTTTAGAGTGCAGGGCACATTCTGGATGTCCGAATGCCGAACAGCATAACCGTCCATGGCGGAAGCCGGGAAGGGCGGTTGTGTGCGCAGGGCCGCAAGGTCTTGTGCGAGTATTCGCTCGCCAGCGTCCCAAAGGCTCACCATTTCCGGTGGCATTGAAGCGACTCCGGATAAGATTAGCGCCACAGCATCTTTTACGGGAAGCAGCTTGCTCATCGGGCCTTGCTTGCCGTCCAGTCGCCTGATTTACCACCGCTCTTTTCGAGTAGGCGCGTGGGGCCGATCTCCATCCCACGATCAACAGCTTTCGCCATATCGTAGATTGTGAGCGCAGCAACGCTTGCTGCGGTAAGCGCTTCCATCTCAACACCCGTCTGTCCGTTTACCTTAGCCATCGCTTCGATGCGAATGCCGGGAAGGGCCAGATCAACTTCCAAATCAAGTTGTACCTTCGTCAGCGCAAGAGGATGGCATAGGGGGATCAACTCATGAGTGCGTTTGGATGCCATAATCCCAGCGATGCGGGCAACTCCCAAAACATCACCTTTTTTCGCATTGCCGGAGATAATCAGGTCCAGTGTCGCCTGTTCCATTTTCACGAAACTCTCGGCGACGGCAATGCGCGTTGTGTGGTCTTTCTCCGCCACGTCAACCATGTGCGCCGTGCCAGTCTCGTCTATGTGCGTGAGTTTGTCCGACATTCAGGCGGCACTCGTCTGTATCGATGACGGGTCTAATAAATCGGCGGTCGCTGCTGCGACATCACCCTGTCGCATCAGGCTTTCACCGATGAGGAATGTATTGACATTGATGCTAGCCATACGGGCGAGGTCCTGCGGCGTAAATAGGCCTGATTCTCCAACGACAAGGCGATCATCGGGTATCTGAGGCGCAAGCTCTTCGGTTGTGGTGAGGCTAACCTCAAAAGTTTTCAGATTGCGGTTGTTGATACCCACCAGCGGAGATTTTAGTGTAAGTGCACGGTCCAGCTCTTCAGCGTTATGCACCTCTAAAAGAACGTCCATTCCAAGTTCAAATGCGGTGTCTTCGAGAGCCTTTGCTTCGTCGTCGCCCAACGCGGCCATAATGATCAAAATGCAATCTGCACCCCAGGCTCGTGCTTCATAGACCTGGTATGGCTCATACATGAAATCCTTGCGCAGGCAGGGCAGGGATACAGCGTCACGCGCGTTGGTGAGAAATTCCGGTGCGCCTTGAAAGGACGGAGTATCGGTCAACACGGA
The DNA here is from genome assembly GCA_951813045.1 of uncultured Rhizobiaceae bacterium. GTDB lineage: Bacteria > Pseudomonadota > Alphaproteobacteria > Rhizobiales > Rhizobiaceae > Pseudahrensia. The sequence continues at coordinate 1,757,176 of CATOTF010000002.1, read as the reverse complement.
TAGACAAGCAGCTCCACCCGCTTCATAGGCATTTGCCAATGTTGGAGGGTCAAAGTCTTCCCGAATTAAACCTTTTGATGGGCTGGCTTTTTTAATTTCCGCGATCAGGGCGTATTGGTTACTGTCCAACTTGGCCCGAAGCGCGTTTTCAAAACCTCTGGGCGGTGTAATCGATCTAATGATTGACTTTAACTGATCAATGGAAGTAGTTGCTTTAGCGGCTTCTATCTCAATCTTCTTGTAAGCACCGATCCTGTCGAGTATGTCGCTCATGCGTCACCTTCGTTTGAGACTGAGACCAGTTTTTCCAACGCAGCGGCAGCTTTGCCACTATCGATCGATTCTGCGGCCATCTGCGCTCCAGCCTTTAGATCATCGGCGATACCAGCGACGATCAACCCGGCGCCAGCATTCATAAGAACCATGTCGCGATAGGCGTTTTTGTCACCCGCCAGAACACCCCGTAGCGCGGCTGCGTTATAGGCTGCATCACCACCACGTAAATCGTCGATTTTGTGGCGGGCAACACCGGCATCTTCTGGTGTGATCTCAAATGTTGTTACAACCCCGTCCTTCAATTCGGCAACTTTCGTGCTGCCGGTGACGGTGATCTCATCCATACCGTCGCCATGCACCATCCATACATGCTCAGAACCATGGTTTTTCAAAACATTCGCCATGGGTTCCAATAGGTCCGGTGAAAAGACGCCTGTAAGCTGGCGTTTGACACCGGCGGGGTTGGAGAGCGGACCCAGAATGTTGAAAACGGTTCTCGTGCCGAGTTCCACACGGCTTGGGCCAACAAATCGCATAGCAGCGTGGTGTCCCGGTGCAAACATGAAGCCAACGCCTGCCTCGCGAACACATCTGGCCGTGCCATCCGCCCCGGTATCCAGATTAACCCCAAGGCTTTCAAGCGTATCAGCTGTGCCTGTTTTAGACGAAAGAGCACGATTGCCGTGTTTGGCAACCTTGCCACCGGCCCCTGCTACCACAATCGCCGAACAGGTGGAGATTGAGTATGTACCCGTCTGCGTGCCGCCCGTTCCAACAAGGTCAATGGCATCCTTCGGCGCATCAACCTTTAGCATTTTTGACCGCATAGCGGCGACGGCACCAGTGATTTCCTCGACGGTTTCACCGCGTACACGCAATGCCATCAAAAAACCGCCAATTTGGGAAGGTGTAGCATCCCCCGACATCATGATGTCGAACGCGTCCTGCGCCTGTTCTTTTGATAAAGACTGGCCTGCTGCGACAATGCCGATGAGTTGTTTTAGTTCAACCATAAATACGGTCTCTTACCGCTGTTTTTGAAGCAGGATTAATGCCCCTGTGTCAAAGCCTGATTAATCAACGTTGGGTTTTGGGTGACGGCGTATTTCTGCTGCAGGTTTGCAATCATCTGACTAAGAATATCATCCGCTGCGCCTTCATTGGCTAAATCTACCTGTTCGTCTGGCACTTTAACCACCTGCGCTTCCACGCCCTTTGCTTCGGCTACGGTAATGATCATTTTTTCACCGGCGCTCGCTCCATCAACGATAGCTACGTTTTTGGTATCACCTGCGAAACCCGCGCGGGTGGCTGATGTTGGGAAACCCTCAGCAGAACCATTGCGCTTTAGAAGGCCGGTGGATTGTTCAAGTACCCCTAATTCGGTTGCGATATCCGCAAGTTTAGCGCCTTTATCCAGACGTGCTTTCAAAGCCTCTGCTTTTTCGAGAATAAGCCTGGCTTGTTCGTCAGCGGTCCAGTCGGTTTTCAGTCTTTCAGTCACTTCATCCTGAGTGCGATCCCGGGCCTCGGTTATCTCCAGCACATCATACCAGACATAGCCAGTGTCCCCGAAATCAAGAGGGCTCGCCTGCGCACCCACTTCGGTATTAAAAGCCTGTTCCAGGAGTTCGGCGGATGAAGGAATGTCGTTGATAATATTGCCACCTGAATCCAGTGCAGAACGGTCAACAGCATCGATTGTGCGCACATTCAGTTTTAAACGTTTTCCGGTCTCCTCAAGAGAGACACCTCCGGCTCGAGAATCTTCCACCGTTTCCTGCATTGAAATGACAGCTTCAACTGCACGGCGCAGGGCGATGTCTTTGCGGATATCATCTTTCACATCGTCAATTGGTGTGACTGAAGCGGGTGTCATTTCTGTTACGCGGATCATTGTCGGGCCAAATGGGCCTTTGAGCAGACCGCTGACGGTGTTAAGCTCCGAGCCAAATGCCGTATCCTGGATGGCTTTGGGCAGTCTTGCCTTTTCAATCAGGCCAAGATCGGCGTCAGCCAACGTGACTTTGTTGTCCGACAGGATTGTCTCAAATACTGCGCCCTCGCCAAGCGCTTTTATTGCAGCGTCAGCTTCTTTTTGTGATTTGAAGACAATTTGCTGCACACGACGCTTTTCTGGCGTCTCGTAAGCTGATTTTCGAGCTTCGTAATCCCCGGCGACGTCTTCATCAGTTACAGATGCTTCATCAGCAATATCCTTGGGTTCCAGGGTCAAAATGCTGAGTTTACGAAATTCTGGTGCCGCATATTTTTTCAGATTCTCTTCAAAATAGGTTTTTAACTGTTCTTGGGTTGAGGATGCGGGAGCACCCGCATGAGCGGCCTTTATTGTGAGGTGAGCAAACTTCCGCTCCTCGTTTGAATAGGCACCAAGCGCTGCCGTGAATGCTTTTGGCAGAATGGGACCAGTTGCAAAAGATTGAGTTACCTGACTGCGAACAGCGGATTCGTTCTGCAACTCGATAAAATCACTTTCGCGCATCTGCGCCTGACGAACGGCATTGATGAAGGTGTCGCGATTAAACTTTCCAGAAGAATCCTGAAACTCACGGTTTTCCGCCAACATTCTTGCAAGGGTTTGGTCGGAAAGCGCCAAACCGTTGATGCGGGCGTATTCATCCAATGCTGCAAATGAAACCACATTACTCAGTGTTCGCGCCTCGACGCCAAACACACGGGCTTGATCACGCGTCAATCTTCTACCAATGCGTCGTTGGACATCATTCATATTGCGGTTGTAGGCGGTGAGGTAATCACGAACTGAAACATTGGTTTCACCCACCTGGGCGACGCTGTTCGAATGGGCGCCCCCCAATATACTTCCAGATACGCCCCACAGGGCGAAACTGCCTATGAGCAGAACGAGTAGAACTTTGGCGACCCAGCCGCTTACAAATGAACGCAGAGCTTCAAGCACAATATATTTCCCGATTGGAGAATGTTGGCTGGCAAATCAACCAACCTATTTGTGGCTAACATATGGTGATGACACGCGATCGGCAAGCTATGAACTAATGGTAATTCCGTGAACACTAATCGTTGTAAAAGCGATGATAGACGCTTAGACACATCTAAACGCTTTCTCACATTGCGGTCCTGTAAATGACACCTGATATATTCCCACTTGTTGCCGGTAATTGGAAAATGAACGGTGAACGTGACAAGCTCGATCAACTGGCATTGATGGCACAGGGCGTGGATGAAGAACTGGCTGATAATGTTGACGTTGTCGTTTGCCCCCCATCGACACTGCTCTATGTTGCAACAACCCTGTCCGAAGATACCGGGTTGCAGGTAGGAGCGCAGGATTGTCACAACGAAGCATCCGGTGCCCATACGGGCGATATTTCGGCGGAGATGATCAAGGATTGCCTCGCGGATTATTGTATTGTGGGCCATTCGGAACGGCGGGTTGATCATGGCGAGAGTGATTTTCATGTCGCGGGCAAAGCACAGGCGTGCTGGCGGGCTGAACTGACCGCTATTATTTGCATAGGTGAAACGGAAGCTGAATATGATGCCGGAAAAGCGGAAGACGTGCTTTCACGTCAAATCGCCATGTCGGTACCCGAGGGGGCAACTGAAGACGATACGATTATCGCCTATGAACCTGTCTGGGCCATTGGAACGGGTAAAACGCCAAGCCCCGATGATGTAAAAGCCATCCACGCGTTTATTCGTGAGGAATTGGCCCAGAAATTTGGCGGGCACGGGGAGCGCATGCGCATTCTGTATGGCGGGTCGGTTAAACCGGCCAATGCAGCGGAATTATTGTCCGTGGAGAATGTTGATGGTGCATTGGTGGGCGGTGCAAGCTTGAAAGCGGAAGACTTCCTCGCCATATGCGATGTCTATCGTAAACTGTGACTGCTAACCGCACGTAAATCACGCGCGTTACACTTGGCAAATGGCACTTCATCCGTTACTAAGCCGCGTTACCTCGTGAATGTAGGTAATGCGCTTCCAAATTTGACCGGACTTAATTTATGACAACCGTTCTTATCGTCGTTCACATCATGCTTGTTGTGGCTCTTATCGTTCTTGTGCTGCTGCAGCGTTCTGAAGGCGGTGCATTGGGTATTGGTGGCGGTGGTGGCGGCAGCGGTGGCGGCTTTATGTCCGCCCGCGGTGCTGCAGACGCGTTGACGAAAACAACGACACTGATTGCCGCTGGTTTCTTTTTAACTTCCATTGCACTTGGTGTTGTGGCCAACCAGACGAACCGCACGGAAGATGTGTTGCGTCAGGTGGAGGGCGCAGCTGAAACTGGTGTGCCGACAGAATCCGGTGATGCACCAGCAACACCTTCAGCAGGCAGCCTGCTGGAAGACCTTCAAAATGAAGGTGGCGGTGACTCTACAACCGGTGTTCCCACCAGCGAATAATAGGAATTCGTGAACTCGCGTTTCGAATTGCAACGCGAGTTTAATTGTTTCTCAACCTGTTCATCAACACTTGTGCATAAACTGCATTGCCCCAATTTGGGGTTTGCTAATCATGCCTGAACCTCTAAAGCTGCACTCCCATGGCGCGATTTGTTTTCATCACTGGCGGCGTGGTTTCCTCACTTGGCAAAGGCCTTGCATCGGCAGCCCTCGGCGCACTTCTTCAAGCACGGGGCTATAAGGTCCGGCTGCGTAAACTCGACCCCTATCTTAATGTTGATCCGGGTACGATGTCTCCATATCAACATGGGGAATGTTTTGTTACCGATGACGGGGCAGAGACTGACCTGGACCTCGGTCATTACGAGCGCTTTACCGGACGTCCGGCAAACCAGTCTGACAACATCACAACAGGCCGTATTTATCAGGATATTTTGACCAAGGAGCGCCGTGGCGACTATCTCGGCGCAACAGTTCAGGTTATTCCTCACGTCACCAATGAAATCAAAAACTTTGTGCTGGAGGGCAACGAGGGTTACGATTTCGTACTGGTGGAAATTGGCGGCACGGTCGGCGATATAGAAGGCCTTCCATTCTTCGAGAGCATCCGCCAGTTGGGTAATGATCTGCCACGCAACAGCTGTATCTACATGCACCTGTCGTACATGCCCTATCTTGCGGCTGCGGGGGAATTGAAAACCAAACCGACCCAGCACTCTGTAAAAGAACTGCGATCCATTGGTATCCAACCCGATATTTTGTTGATCCGCGCGGACCGGGAAATCCCGGTGGAAGAGCGCCGTAAACTCGCCCTGTTCTGCAATGTCCGTTCAGAAGCCGTTGTTCAGGCGCTGGACGCAAAATCGATCTACGATGTGCCGATGGCCTATCACAATGAGGGGCTTGATCAGCAGGTGCTCGACGCATTTGGCATTGATCCGGCTCCGAAACCGCAAATGCGCGTTTGGGAAGAGATTTCCCATAAAATTCATAATCCCGAAGGGGAGGTGAAGATCGCAATTGTTGGCAAATATACAGTGTTAAAGGACGCCTACAAAAGCCTTATGGAAGCGCTGGTGCATGGTGGCATTGCAAACGATGTGAAGGTCAATCTCCATTGGGTCGAGAGTGAAGTCTTCAATGAGAGTGATCCTTCCGAATACCTGTCAGGTGTCGACGGAATTCTGGTTCCCGGCGGTTTTGGTGAACGGGGTGCGGAGGGTAAAATCCGTGCAGCGGCCTATGCCCGTGAGCACAAGATCCCTTATTTTGGCATCTGCTACGGCATGCAGATGGCCGTCCTTGACGCAGCACGAAACCTCGCTGGGATTGAAGACGCGACATCCAGCGAGCTGGATGAGAAAAACAAATCCAAAAATCATGTTGTTGGCCTGATGACCGAATGGCTCAAGGGCAATCAGCTCGAAAAGCGTGAAGCCGCGGGAGATATGGGCGGAACGATGCGCCTCGGCGCTTATCCTCACCCGCTCAACCCGGATAGTCTGATTGCGGAAATCTACGGAAGCAATGAAGTCTCGGAACGCCATCGCCACCGGTATGAAGTGAACGTGGATTACAAACCGCAGCTTGAAGAGGCTGGTCTGGTATTCTCCGGTATGAGCCCGGATGGCCTGTTGCCCGAAACAATAGAATATCCCCGCGACGTGCATCCGTGGTTCATCGGTGTTCAATACCACCCGGAACTGAAATCTCGCCCTTTCGAGCCGCACCCCTTGTTCTCCAGCTTCATAGCAGCTGCAAAAGAGCAGGGGCGTTTGGTCTAAATTTTGTTGTAAAACCCCCGTTCAGGGCAATTTTCACCAAACCTAAGGTAATTGTAATTCCGCAAGGCACGGGTCTGTTTCGAGTTTTTCAAGGGTGTATTTATACCCAAGCTCAATCGTGTCTTCGTATATCTTCCAGTCCCGGATATCGACTGACCCGAGTGGTGGAATCAGATTTACATGGGCTGCATCGCTTTGTTGCTGGTCCTGCCATTCCCCTGAAACAGTTCCGGACCGCAGCAGCAGGCTAATGATTGGTGGATTGAGCATCCGTTGCCATACGGGCTGCCGAATTTGTGCCTTCCAGGTTGAGGGAGAAAGGGACAATTCTCTGGAGATATCAACCGCTATGATAGGCCCGTGACAGCTTCTGGATAACTCAATTACCGGTAGGTTATTGATAACTCCCCCGTCCACGAGAACACCGTCAGCGGTGGAAACGGGCGGTAATATACCCGGCAAGGAAATGCTGGCTCGCAATGCGTGCCGTAGTTCACCACGGTCATGTATATGTCCGGATGCATTAGTGAGGTTTGTAGATACGCAGAAGAACGGCAGCCATAGATCGCTGATTCGTATGCTGCCGAAATTATTTTCCAATAGGTTTTCGACCTTTTTACCTCTTACAAGTCCTTGCAGCGGCATCGTGTAATCGGACAACGGATTGGTTGCCACAAAACACTGGCGAATTCGTTCCTCCATCGTGTCAATGTCCCAGCCCATTGCGATACTTGATGCGATAATGCCGCCCATGCTGGTGCCGGCTACGAAATCGATTGGAATGTTGGCTTCATATAAGGCGCGGATAACCCCCAGATGGGCATATGCCCTTGCACCGCCCCCTGACAATACAAGGCCAACACTGCGACCGTTGATTATGCGGCCCCATCGATCCCAGTCCGCCTGCTCGTTTGTGCGTATGTGAAAATGCCGGTTCACTTTCACTTTCGCCAGCAAATCTTGGGTAAGGCGAGGGCAGACATTCCCGTTATCATGAAGAATGAACAAGTCGACCATCTGGTGATCATGTGCAACCTTCAGAAATTCATCTGTCAGTTCCGGTGGTATATCCGCCAGTGAATCCAGAATCAGACAGATGCGGTCGCTTTGGCGTGTGCACCCACGCATCCATTTCTTGTCCTTGGTGGAGGAGCACAAGATGACAAGATCATGAGCATCCTCAAGCTGATCCAGTTTGTCGCTGTCCAGATCATCAGCTTCAGCCCCTTGCACGTGCACAAGTTGACCAAAATTCTGACGGACTGATTTTGCCACTTTATTGGCCAGTTCAACGGCATTGACCTTGGGTGATGCCGCTATGAACGACACAACTTTTGGTCTGATATTGATTACCGGCGCAGCGGTCGTTTCCCTCAGGCGTGTTGCCAATATTTTGGTAATTGGAATTGCAATCTCAGGATGGTTAGCCACCAGATATTCGAACTGTGACCTTTTTATGCGCAACAGGTCGGTGTCCCGTAAGGCAATGACGTCTGCTGATCTCGTGCCACCGGCAATGATCGCAACTTCCCCAATCACCTCGCCCTTTCCCACAAGAGCAACCAAACGCTTTTTCTTTGAATGGGCCTGATTGACAAAAACCCCCAAAGTTCCCGACATAACCACGCACATGACATCTGCTGGTTCGTTCTGCTCGAACAGAACCTCACCGGATTTTAAAAACCTTCGGCTGGCCTTTGCACAAAGGATGTCCAGAGAGTTTTCTGGTAGTTCGGAAAGAAAATCGAACCGCTGGGCAGTTTTCACAGATTCAATGTTGTTATCTGTCACTTATTGGGCCTCATCGGAGATTTTCATTGTGCTGAAAACCTATCTCGGTCGGTCATAAAACATCATTAGGACTCTTTTGACCGGAGATAAGAACCGTTCCTTTGAAGTTGATCTGTTTAGTATGCGCCACCAAATCAATTAGTAAAGCAGGCTGCGGATAATCAAACGCATTAGTGATCATACATCGGCATCCGCGGATGTTGCCGATATCATTGCGTTAAAGTCCAAGCCTGGCCTTGATTTTATCGGAATTGAGTTCCTTAACGGCGTCAGTGCCGATCCATCTTTCAACCGAATTCTCGCTTGCGGCCAATTTCTCAGCAAGGTTGAGGGCAGGGGTGTGGAGTTCGGCGGAACGCTTGCCAATCTGGCGCAGGCCCCAATTGACTGCTTTTTTCACGAAGTTTCGACCGTCGTTGGCTTCGCGTTCAATGATGGGAAAATAGGGCAGGAAGCTGTTATCAGGTTGCTTCTTTAGATGAACGGCCATCCACGCAATCAATGCAAAAGCCGCCCTTTTAACAAATTCCTCTTCACGTTTCGACCAATCATGAACGAGTTCATCTGCAAATGGCGTCTTATCGAACAGGTTCCCGGTAACCTGATCCACAACATCCCATGATGCGAAATCCAATGCCCAACGATCGCATTGTTCACGCGCAACCCATTGCGGTTTATCGACCAGAGCAGCCAATATCCGCGCTTCATGGATCCCGGATTGCCAAAGATCTTCCGCAAGCTGATGGTCTTTGACTGTTGATGATCCAATCGCACGAATTCGCGGCATGGAAAGCCCAAGCGCAGAATCGACATCGATACCAAATCGGGCCATTCCCGCCTTATTTTCAGGATTGGCCTGCGCTTTGAGCAGGTCGACCACTTCATCCAAGGAGCGGTTTTGACGGGGCATGGCTCAACCTATTTAGCGCTGGCTTCAAGCCGCGCCAGCAGAGAGCTCGTGTCCCAACGGTTGCCCCCCATGCGCTGAACTTCCGCGTAAAATTGGTCGACAAGGGCGGTGACTGGCAGTGTTACGCCACGCGCGTTGCCTGCTTCGAGGCATATCGCGAGGTCCTTACGCATCCAATCCACCGCAAACCCGTGTTCATATTCACCGGCAGTCATGGTTTCATGGCGGTTTTCCATCTGCCATGAACCGGCTGCGCCTTTGGAAATAACATCCATAACTTTAGCAATATCCAGGCCAGCAGCCGACCCTAGATGGATGGCTTCTGACAGTCCTTGCACCAGCCCGGCAATACAAATCTGATTCATCATTTTTGTAAGCTGGCCAGCTCCAATGTCTCCCATTAATCCAACCATGCGGGCGTAGGATTCAATGATCGGTTTGGCCTTGTCGAATGTCTCCTGGTTCCCGCCAACCATCACCGTCAATACACCGTTTTCCGCTCCGGCCTGTCCTCCAGATACCGGTGCATCAAGAAACCCAACGCCTTTGTTTTCTGCCATCCCAGCCAACTCGCGGGCGACGTTTGCAGATGCGGTAGTGTTATCCACGAAGATTGCGCCGCTTTTCATCGATTGAAACGCCCCGTCTTCGCCAATTGTAACGGAACGCAAGTCATCGTCATTACCGACGCAGCAAAAAACGTAGTCTGCGCCACTTGCTGCTTCTGCGGGCGTCATTGCAAATTCACCACCAAATGCCGCTTTCCAGTTTTCCGCTTTTTCGACTGTGCGGTTGTAGACTGTAACGTCGTGCCCCCCTTTGGTCGCAAGGTGTCCGGCCATGGGGTAACCCATGACGCCAAGTCCGATGAATGCAACTTTTGCCATTTGGCAGTCCTTTAAGTTTATCGTGTTTTGAAAATGATAGCGTGAAGCCCGCTGAAACTGAAACAGTATTCCCTCAGGAAAAACTGGTAAACGGGATAAATGACACCAAGTCTCCCGCGTCAACCGAAGTGGCGTCTTCTGGAATTTCGATCAACCCGTCGGCCTCCCGTAATGAGGAGACCAATCCAGAGCCGTCCCTGGCAAATTTGTCGACTGTCATCGTGCCATCCGCGTTGTTTTTAAGGATACCTCGCAGAAATTCGCGGCGGTCTGGTTTTTTGTTTTTGAGGGTAAATAACGCAGGAACTTTGAAACGGGGAGGTTCATACCAGGGTCCTCCTGCCAGCTTCAACAGGGCAGGTCGTACATAAAGTAAAAAACACACCATCGCCGCAACAGGGTTACCCGGTAGACCAAAAAATAAGCAATCTCCCATGGGATTTGAACGTTTAATTTGTCCAAACATCATAGGACGCCCGGGCTTGACCGCGAGTTGCCAGAGGTGACGTGACCCTAAACTATCAAGGGTTGTCAGCATGTGATCCTCGTCGCCGCGTGATGCACCACCTGTCGTTATGATAATATCAAACCGGGTTGATGCATCGCGGATGGCATCATATGCAGCCTGTTCCTCATCTATGATGATACCCATGGGAGTAATATCCAGTGGCAAGCCACCGCAGAGGGCGCTGAGCAGGGGTTGATTGGCGTCGTAAACCTCACCCGGTTCCAATGGACGATCACTCGCGCCCGGTTGGCGCATTTCATTGCCATTGGAAAACAGCGCAACTTTGAGCTGCTTGAAAACCGGGATTCGAGAAAATCCGACCGTCGCAATTGCGGCAAGGTCTGCGGGTTTTAATCTTGTGCCCGCTTGCAGAATCCGATCACCGGATTGGAGGTCCTCACCGGCCTGTCTGCAATTTGCGCCAATCTTTAATGTCTGGGGAAGTTCGACAGTTCCGTCTATCTCCGTACAATCTTCCTGCATAGCCACCGTATCGGCATTTGGCGGCATCGCTGCGCCGGTAAATATCCGGGCCGCCGTGTTGGGTTTCAGCGGAACAGGGTTTAGATCACCGGCTGCAATTCGTGAAGTAATGGGTAAAGGGTTGCCAGTCAGATCATCATGATTGAACGCATAACCGTCGACCGCAGAGTTGGTGTGGAGCGGCACATTATGGGGTGCTTTAATATTTTGCGAGACAATTCGACCAAGCGCATTTTCCGAGTTGATCGCTTCCGTGTCGGCGATACAATGAAGCCGCTCGTCCAACAGTTTTAGCGCATCGTCATGGCGCAACCTGTCTTTGTCATGAAGAAAACAATCGTTGATGAGCGAGGGAATGCTGTTCACATGCCCAACCCGGTGCGTTGAAGAATGAAATCCGCGATTTCCTGCACATTTGACTTGTCAAACTGCGGGCGGCCACAGTTTGCATCCATTTCGTTTACCGCAAGTGCCAAGACCATTTTATCGTCTTTCCAGAGCGGCTCTTCATCACTGCCTTCCTGCCTCAAGCACTCTATTTTTGGATAAGTGCTTTTCTTGTAACCCTCGACTATCACCAGATCGCACGGGGCGAGTTTCGACAGCATGGTGTTGAGAGAAGGTTCTTCACCGCTGAACCGGATTTCATGCATCAGCGCCCAACGTTTGGACGAAACCAGCGCAACCTCGCTGGCGCCCGCCAATCTGTGCTTGAATGAATCAGTTCCTTCCTGGTCTATCGAAAATTCGTGGTGAGCATGTTTAATTGTGCTCACTTTAAGTCCGCGCTGCGAGATTTCGGCAACGAGTGCAGCAACCAATGTGGTTTTGCCCGAATCCTTCCATCCAACAACGCTAAATACTTCAGCCATGTTTGCCTTCTTTCACCATGCGCTCTGCATGGGTCAAATCTTCCGGTGTATTTATATTGAAGAACGGATCGTAGCCTGCATCATCAAAGTTCACCTCATTTAGTGTGTAACGTCGCGCGAATTCAAGGATTTTACGTTTATCCTCGATGACAAGGAAACGCTGTAGGTCATTTGCAAGTGTGATTGGCCAATATCCAAATACCGGGTGAACCCTGTCCCGACTATGAGCCATGGAAATTCCGTTATCGGAGCCAGTGGCGGCAGCCCGCAGCCGCAGAACCAGATCGGCGGGAATAAAAGGAGTGTCAGCGGCAGCTGTTACAATGTGGGTTATTCCCGGTATTGATTTGGCCCATTCCATACCCGCCAGGACGCCAGCTAATGGGCCTACAAACCCTTCAACGGTGTCGGGAATAACCGTGTGGGAAAGAAAGCTAAATCGGCTGGGCTCACCATTTGCGTTTATGGCAAGGTGTTTGCACTGCGGTGACAAGCGCTCGCTTACCCAGGTGATCGGTTCCTTGTCCGCGAGTTTAAGCAGGCTTTTTTCATTGCCACCCATCCGTCGCGACAGGCCTCCGGCTAATATTACCCCAGCCTCACTCATAACGCGTCCTTTTGGTCTCGTGGCGCGGTAGACATATCCGCATCAAACTCAATGCGATCACGACCGGACAGAACGGTAAAGCGCTTACCGCGGGCCCGACCAATGAGGGTAAGACCCGATTGTCGGGCAAGTTCAACTCCCCAGGCCGTGAAACCAGACCGGGATATGAGAATCGGAATGCCCATCATCACTGTTTTGATCACCATCTCACTCGTCAACCTGCCGGTTGTGTAGAATATTTTATCCGCCGGATCGGATTTATTGACAGCCATCCAGCCCGCGATTTTATCGACGGCGTTGTGGCGGCCCACGTCCTCCATGTAAACTAAGGGCTGGTCTTCGCTGCACAAAACGCACCCGTGGATTGCACCCGCCTCAAGATAAAGACTTGGTGTGGTGTTGATTTGCTTGGTGAGCGTGCCCAGCCACGATGTTTTCAATGTGGCATTGCTATCGAGTTTAATATCGTCAAAAGCGTCGATCACATCCCCAAATACTGTTCCCTGTGCACAGCCGGACGTGCGCACTTTACGCTTCATCTTGGTTTCGAATTTCGTTTCGGTATCAGTTCGAACGACCACTACGCCCAACTCGTCATCATAATCGATCGCGTTTATCGGATCGTCCGGATTCAGCATGTTCTGATTGATAAGATAACCGATTGCCAGCAAGTCAGGATGATCGCCAATCGTCATCATTGTGACGATCTCCTGCCGGTTGAGAAACAGGGTGAGGGGGCGCTCCGTGACGATGCGCAAATCAACCTCTTTTCCAAGCTCATTTACGCCGGTTACTGCAGCTGAAAGGCGAGTATCTTCAGGGTCTGGCCCCAATATTAATTTGGATGAATGTGTCATTGAGGCAAACAAATCTCGAATGGAGCCATCGTTAAACTGCAACTTTTCGCGCTATGAAGAACATTGTGGCTGCAATGAAAGCCCCCACGACGGACGACAGGAACATTAGTATATAGAGCGGTAACGCCTGATTTTCCACTGTAATGAGTCTGCCGCTTAAACTTGCAAGAGCAGCGCCGCCACCAATCTGCAAGAAGCCGCCAAGGCCGGAAGCGGATCCTGCAAGATCGGGACGCACGCTAATGGCACCCGCGTTTGCATTAGGGAGCGTCATGCCGTTTCCGGTGCCGATCAGCATCATTGGGTAGAATAGAAATTCTGCACGCGGTTCAAAATTGACCATCAAAAACAACGACAGGCTAACTCCGATGCAACATACTATCCCGCCGGAGATCATCATCGGTTCTATGCCGATACGTTCCGAAAACCGACCGGAAATAAAGTTTCCTGTCATATAACCGATGGCTAGAAATCCAAAGTGGAATCCCAGTTCGGAAGGCGACATTCCTATGATTTGCGTGCCAACAAACGGGGCGCCGCCCAGGAAGGCGAAATAGGCACCGGACGCGGATGTCGCACACAAGAAATAGCCCCAGACGGCTGGTTCTTTTAAGAGAGAAAGGTAATTGCTAAACTGTAATTTCAAGCTAGACGGCTGTGGCTTAAACGTCTCGCCCAGGTCGAAGTAGATCAACAGAATCATGGCAATACCGACTACAAACAGGGCCATAAAGGGCGCTCGCCAACCGTAAATTTCACCGACATACCCACCTATCGTTGGGCTTATCATCGGAATAACCGCCATCGCCATGGTGACATACCCAATCATACTGGCAGCCTTTGAGCGATCATAAAGATCACGGATGATCGCGCGGCTGAGGGCAACTGATGCCGCGATGGAGGCCTGCAACACACGCCCAATAAGCAACATTTCGATAGATGTTGCAAAAACACAAACAGTGGTAGCGATCAGAAAAACACTGGTTGAGGCCAGCAATACGGGACGCCGCCCGTAACGGTCGGCCATAGGTCCGATAAACAGTTGGGCAAGAGCAGTTGCTGCAAGAAACAGCGTCAACACATATTGAGCAATCGCGGGCGTAGTGTTTAATTCATCGCTGCAACAGAAGACCCGGCCATTAATACCAGTGTGCTGATCTTTGGGGGTGTTTTTGCTCCAGATAGCCAACGGGACGGGGTTGTTGAAGTTTGCATGGTGTTTGATTGTTACACAGAAAAGATTGATGTGATCAGGCAGTGCCGGTTTTTCGGCTGAGCGAACGTTCACGATAAAATGTAAACAGTCCACTGGCGACAATAATAATTGCGCCGAAGACCGAAAGACCGTCTGGAATATCACCAAATACGAAATAACCCAATAACAATGCCCACAGCAGGATTGTATATCGAAATGGCGCAACAAAACTCACTTCACCATTTCTCATTGCAAGAATTGATCCGATATAACCCACCATCAATATCGCAGCAGCCGCAAAGAGTATGATGAGGTGTTTGGTCTCAACCTGAGCCCATGTCTCGAAGAAACTGCCAATTACACCCATCAACATGATGATAATTGCGGTAAGCAGGCTTACCAGAACGGACGGTGTTTTATCCGGGATCTTACGGGTTACGAGATCACGCAGCGTGATGAACAATGTTGCGAAGACCGCGTAGATAGCATACCAGTTGAAGTCTTCTGTGCCCGGCTTTACGATGAATAATACCCCAATAAATCCGGCGAAGATGGCTGCGTATCGCTTCCATCCTACAGTTTCGCTTAAAAACAGCGCAGCCGCGAATGTGATTGTGAGCGGTAGTATTTGAAGCACAGCGGTAACATTCGCAATCGGCATTTGTTGAAGGGCCGACAGAAAGAAGAACGTTCCGCCAGCCTCACCCAGGCACCGCCAATAAATGTACCGATTTTGAAGGGCGGGTATTGCTCCACCTTCAACGCGGAAAGCGCCCATTTTCCAACATAGGATGGCCATCAAACTGCAGGCAAAAATGCCACGTATCAAGATTGACTGGAACAGCGGCAAATCAACCAAAACTATTTTGACGAGAGCGTCGTTCAAAACGAAACCCGCCATGGACGCCATCATGAAGATTGCACCGAGCGAATTGCCACTTACCGAAGTTGTTGAGAGTTGGGAGTTGAGAAGTTTCATCTAACAGCGGTGACGCATGTTGGACAAAAGGTCAAAAGAAAAACGCGGAGTAAAGTTTACCTCTACCCCGCGCTATCAATGCTGAAGTTAAACTTATTGTTTAACGATGACCTGTGCGCCAACCTGAACGCGTTGGTACAGGTCAGTAACATCGTCATTTGCAAGGCGAATACAGCCTGAAGACATTGCCTGGCCAATGCTCCACGGCTCTGTCGTCCCATGAATGCGGTATATAGTTGAGCCAATGTACAAGGCGCGGGCGCCCATTGGATTACTGGGGCCACCTGCGTAATAGCTTTTCAGAGTTTTGCCGGTTTGGCGCTTAACCCGCTTAATCATTTCACGTGGGGGTGACCAGCTCGGCCATTCCGCCTTGCGTGTAACCTTGTGGGTGCCAGTCCATTGAAATCCATCACGACCCACACCCACGCCGTATTTCAACGCCTTACCGCGTTTTGTAACGTAATAAAGGCGTCTTTCAGATGTATCGATGATGATTGTGTTGGGAGAGTATTTTTTGTCGATGCGAACACGACGTTTGGGAATTGGTGACTTGTTCGAAAACAGCCTGCGCTTTGCGGGTCGTGGTCCAAACTCCCACTGATGGGAAATCGGGTTAAACCAACGCTGACTAATATCACGTTTGGCCGCAGACGCTTCTGGCGTCATTGTCATCATCATTGCGCCCAGTGATGCAGCAACAACACCGGTTAGTGTAAATTTATTGAGCTTCATGTCAGCCTCTCCATACCCTTGATACCCCCGCAACTTAGGAGTTATTCGTTTAAATTAAGTGTTCATGCCCCCCGTAAACCAAACACAATTCTACTCATTTAATGCTATTTGGGCTACCTCGGCATCAAATATATCGATATTTTACTTCACCCTGCATGTTTTACAAATGATAATTGTGACATTGCTTAATGGAGAGCCTCCGAAAATCTGAACATGATCTAGCCAAATTAGTCGGCTCGATCTGTGCTGGAACGCACATCAAAAGGGCGGTTCAGGGACTGCTAACTGGCCAATAAGACCAAAGTCCGGAGTGCGGACAATGTTACCGCGGCGGTAACTTGTTGGAATGTCCGCAATTGGTGTGGTTTTCCTTCATCAGTTCTTCGCTGATGACAAATCTCTAATTTTGATGGTGTTTTCAGAGCCGCGTTTGAAAACCCAAGCGGCGAGTTCTTTCAAGCCAATGCCAGTCCTGAATTCAAATTCCTCATAGTGGAATTCTCGCGGGCTTACGCCATACTTTTGTAAGTCAGATTGCAGTTTCTTTCTCAGTGATACAGGGCCACAAAAGGACACTTTCGACGTATCCAACGTCCCATCAAAAAGTTCCGCAATATCTTCGGCGGCCAAGCGTTTTCCCTTTTTAGAAACAAAGAGATTGAGAGTGAGGTTTGGTTTTGACGCTGCGATTCTTTCAATCTCCGAGAGGTGTGGTGCGTCTGATTCAGAGCGAACACAGTAAAACAGATGCGATTTGGGCGCGTCCGGTTTCAGCGAATCAGCCCACGCCAGAAATGGGGTGATCCCAATTCCGCCTGCTATCCAAATTTGAGGCTTTTGGGCAGTAAGTTTAAAGCGACCATATGGACCCTGAACACGCACTTCCTGATTAGCTTTCAGTGTTCTGCTCAAGTCAGATGTAAAGTCACCCAGGGCTTTAATCGTCACGCGCACTGAACCGTCTGGATATATCTTCGAAAAACTGAACGGATGAGGCTCGCTCTTGTTGGCTCCGGTAAAGTAAAAGATGCCAAATTGCCCAGGAGCTGGTTTCAACCCCTTCTTTTCCGGCCTTAGGGTGATCGCGAGCGCACCGCCGGTCTCTTCCAGAGCGCTAATTTTGTATTTCTGCGAACGGCGCATGTGGTCAGGCAAAAGTGTCCACATGTATGCAAGTAAACCCGCACCACAAAAAACGCCAGTATACAGGCCTGCCGGATCGGTTATCGCAAAAGGTTTCAAAATAAAGATGAAATGAAATACGCTGGCTGCAAACAACGCGCCCATGGCTTTGTGCGTCCATTTCCAAAGATGATAGGGAATAAAGGTTGCAACCGACACGACCACCAAGATCAGAAGACCATAGAGGCTTATTTCTCCTAAAGTTTCGGCCAGATCGGTTAATGCCGTTTCGGTTCCCAGTCCTTCCATGTCCGCGTCTATCGTGTCGTGTAAAAGAATGGCTGCCATGGCGACAATGCCTGCCCATTTATGGAGCACATAGACACGGTCGAGCCCACCAAAGAGGCTCTCTACGCCTGGCATGCGGGTCGCCCAAATTTGTCCCCAAGCCATGAGTATGATCGCCACAAGACCCAAGCATTGTGAAAAGAGTGCGATTTTGTCCGAAATATCCGGCAATGAGAAAAGTTGGTAAAATGGGAAGAGAGCCGTAACAGAGACCAAAACAAGTCCAATTGGGTTCATGACTGTTCCTCACGGCTTTGTTGAATTCACATTGATCACCTAACGAAACTACTCCGCCAAGCTTTGCGTTTGGGGCAATTTTTTGGAAAGCAGACCTTAGTTACCTTGGTGAATTGCTGCAATATGGGCTCGAGCACTAAATCGCTTCGCGATAGTTGGGGCGCGTTGTTTGGTTTTGTATTGACTATGTCAGATTTGCTGTTGGGGAGTTGATCGCGGTTCCTTTGTCTCGAGGTGCTTTTGCCTCGATTGACGGAGGATTTTTCCCATGACCATTCAGACATTGCCCCGGACGCCGACTTCCACAACGCCGCTTCGTGCCCGCATGATTTCGGATATGAAAGGGCGCAATCTGGGTAAGGCATCGCAGACCAGTCACCTGCGCGCCTGCAAGCGTTTTGCAGCCTGGCTCAATCGTTCTCCCGACACGGCAACACCCGATGATGTGAAGCACTTTCAGGAATATCTGATCGAGAGTGGCGCGAGCATTTGCACGCGCAACCAGACCATGACCGGCGTAAAGTTTCTGTTCCGGGTGACGCTGCGGCGACACGATTTGGTGGCGGAGATATTCAGCCTCAAGGAGCCAGTAAAGGTGCCGCTGGTTCTCAGTAAGGAGGAAGTGAAGCGTATTCTGGCCATGGCACCGAGCCTGAAGGCGAAGGTGATGTTATCACTGGCTTACGGTTGCGGGCTACGTGCAGGCGAAGTTGTTCGACTTAAAGTCGGCGATATAGACAGCGCCCAAAACATCATCCGCATTGTGCAGGCTAAGGGGCGCAAGGATCGCAACGTTATGTTGCCTTCCGATATTCTGGGCCTGCTGCGCGACTGGTGGAAAGAACGCCCAACCGGTCAGGATAAGAGTATCGCACGTGAAGACCGTTTGATATTTCCAGGATATAACGGAAAGCACCTTTCTTCCCGCCAGATCTCGCGATTGTTCAAGCAAGCAGCGCGGGCCGCCGGGATCACCAAGCCCGTTACATTGCACACGTTGCGGCATTCGTTTGCAACGCATTTGCTGGAGAGTGGTGTGGACATCCGGGTCATTCAGGCACTGCTGGGTCATACCAAGCTCACAACAACGGCGCGTTATGCAAGCGTTGCCACTGGAATGATTGCAGCTGTGGAAAGCCCATTGGATAATCTGAATGGGGTCAAACGCAAAAGGACCAAACGCAAGTCCTCATAATCTGCCTTGCCCCGTCCATCTTTTGGTCGCGGTCCTCGCATTCATCATCGCCGGGGCTCGTCCAACGCCTCTTGTCTGGAGGTTGCGGATATCTTCCGCGACCATGGTGCTGCGTGGCGCGCGGCTAATGCCGGGCGCATCAGCCTGAACCAATTGAAAGTGATGTCAGCGATTGAACGCTGCCGCACGGCCGCGCTCGGCGGTCATGTTACGCGTTGCGAAGACTGCGCCCACGAGCACATCGCCTACAACTCATGCCGGAACAGACACTGTCCAAAATGCCAGGCGAGTGCTGCAAAGGCATGGCTGGTCGCACGAGAGGCCGAACTGTTGCCTGTGAGGTATTTCCATCTCGTCTTCACGTTGCCAAAGCCAATCGCTGACATCGCGCGCCAAAACAAACCGGAGATCTACAATCTGCTGATGCGGATCAGTGCAGACACGGTGATCAAAATCGCCTCCGATCCAAAACATCTCGGTGCGCAAGTTGGCATCACCTCGGTACTGCACACATGGGGATCGGCGATGACGCACCACCCGCACGTCCACATGATCGTACCGGGCGGCGGACTATCACCGGATCGGAGCGCATGGATAGCGAGCCGGAAGAACTTCTTCCTGTCCGTGCGTGTTCTGTCTCGCTTGTACCGGCGTCTCATTTTGGAAGAACTGGTCAGGTTGCACAACGCCGGGAAGATGCGTTTCTTTGGCGATCACGCCCACCTTGTCAATAAGCCCGCCTTTGATGCTTTCCTCAAACCTTTGCGCAAAATCGAATGGGTCGTTTATGCCAAGGAGCCATTTGCCGGACCTAAAGCGGTGCTGGCATATCTGTCGCGCTATACCCACCGGGTTGCGATCTCAAATAGTCGCCTGATCCGTTTCGACGCAAATCATGTCACTTTCCGCGTCAAGGATTACCGCGTCGATGGTCCCCCGAACGCAAGGTGCAGACACAAAACCATGACCCTCAAGACCGATGAGTTCATTCGGCGGTTCCTGATCCATGTCCTGCCAAAAGGCCAGCATCGCATCCGCCATTACGGCTTCTTGGGAAACGGCAATCGAGCCAACAATATCACCCTGATCAGGAACCTGCTCAAAGCCAAAGCGCCAGACACGGATCATGATAATGGCGATCCCGTCGAAGGTGCCGATGAACAACCCCGTGTTCTTGCATTGCCCTGCCCATGCTGCGGCGGACGATTGATCATCGGCAAGGCTTTCGCGCCTAAACAGCAACCAAGAGCACCACCAAAATCAAAGAAGACCGCCGCATGACAATCCAAATCATGGCCCAGAACACGGCGCGCACATATCAGCAGACCTGCCTAACCGTCCGCCGAATGGCAGACGACACTGCCGATATGTGCAAAACAAACGGCAGAACCAAAACGCTATGCCCCGATCTGCCTAAACGGAAGAAACCGAGGCGAAATCGTGCCCAAATGGCCTCCAAAACCGGCATCAGTTCGGTGGTAACTCTACCCTGTCAGACAATCCAAACCCCACAATGCCGCCCAAATCCCCATAGAACCCGCTGAACCATCTCAGCTAAACCTCATGCGATTCCGTGCTTGAGCGCTTCTCCGACGCCAGACAATCACTACCCGCGACTCAAAATTCGAGCGTGGCGTCCGAGAAACCTGCATCGTTGCAGCCATTGGGCATTTTGCCAATCGTACGTATGTGGTTTCGATTCAAGATGAGTGAAATCTCGAGCTTTTTGTGCCTTACAGCCCATGATACAATCAAAAGCCGCAACGAGTTTGTAACGGGTAACTCCACGGGTATCCTCTTGCATTCACCCGAGTAGATTTCATCAGCTCAAATTAAGCTCCTTGAAAAAGTCATTTCCCTTGTCATCGATAACTGTGAAGGCTGGAAAATTCTCTACTTCAATCTTCCAAACGGCCTCCATGCCCAGTTCGGGATATTCCACAACTTCAACTTTTTTTATGCAGTCCTGCGCCAGCCGTGCTGCTGGACCGCCTATTGACCCCAGATAAAACCCGCCGTGCTGTTTACACGCATCGCGCACCTGCCGGGAACGGTTACCTTTTGCGAGCATCACCATTGAGCCACCGAAGGACTGGAACTGGTCAACATAGGAATCCATACGCCCAGCAGTGGTTGGTCCAAAGGATCCTGACGCCATGCCGTCCGGTGTCTTTGCCGGACCTGCATAATAAACGGGGTGGTCTTTCATGTATTGCGGCATGTCTTCGCCCGCTTCGAGCCGGGCTCTGATTTTTGAATGAGCCAGATCACGCGCCACAATAATTGTGCCGGAGAGCGAAAGGCGCGTTTTTACAGGATGTTTCGAAAGTTCTGACAGAATTTCATTCATTGGCTTTGTGAGATCAATGTTCACCACACCACCTGAAAACTCTGATTCATCGATATCAGGAATGTAACGGGCCGGATCCGTTTCTAACGCTTCGAGGAAGACGCCATCTTTGGTGATTTTTCCCATCGCCTGTCGGTCCGCAGAACAGGAAACACCCAGGCCAATCGGCAACGAAGCACCGTGGCGGGGCAGGCGAATAACGCGCACGTCGTGGCAGAAATATTTGCCGCCGAACTGCGCACCAACACCCATATTCTGGGTAAGTTTGTGAATTTCCTCTTCCAGCTCAATGTCGCGAAACGCATGACCAGATTCGGAGCCTTGCGTTGGCAAAGTATCGAGGTAGCGCGTTGATGCGAGTTTGACGGTCTTCAATGTCTGCTCCGCTGATGTGCCGCCAATCACGATTGCAAGGTGGTAGGGAGGGCAGGCAGCAGTCCCAAGTGTTAGAATTTTCTCCTGGAGAAAATCGATCATCCGGTCGTGGGTGAGAAGTGATGGAGTACCTTGATAAAAGAAGGTCTTGTTGGCCGATCCGCCGCCTTTGGCGATAAATTGGAATTTATAGGCGTCCTCACCTTCGCTGTAGATATCGATTTGGGCGGGTAGATTGTTCTTGGTGTTTTTTTCCTCGAACATTGAGACAGGGGCGAGTTGCGAATAACGCAGGTTTTTCTTGAAGTATGCGTCTTTGATACCCTGACTAATTGCCTCTTCTTCATTGCCATCCGTCAGGATTGAGCGCCCGCGTTTGCCCATAACGATGGCGGTTCCCGTATCCTGACACATGGGCAAAATACCACCGGCGGCGATGTTGGCGTTTTTAAGAAGGTCAAAAGCGACGAAACGGTCGTTTTGTGTTGCTTCAGGATCATCCAGAATTGAAGCGAGCTGCTTAAGATGTCCTGGACGCAACAGATGGTTGATATCCTTAAACGCCTCTTCGGCCAGCAGGCGCACGCCCTCCATATCCACGTTGAGATATGTCTTTTCTCCAATCTTTATTTCACTCACAAAATCATCCGACAGCTTTCTGTAGGGTGTCTGGTCCGTCCCCAAAGGGAACAGGTCAACATGAGGAGTGGAGGCGGAGCCGGATTCAAACATGAGAGCATTCCATTGAGTTTTTACGGTCGGTTCTGATTTTATCCAGAAAACCTACAAGTTGATAGGTCGGAAGGACTACATGTGAATGTTGTGAAGAGAATATCCGAATTTTTGCCAGGCAATTTTGAATGTTTGACAGTGCTATATAAAATTCATTATGTGACGTAACGTAAATTCGCTGAGCGCGCGTATGAAAGATTCGTCAGACATTCGGATTAGGTTGAACCGGATTAGGGAGACTGACGGTGCCTTTCCGGCCCGTAGTGCCGTTGCATCTTTTCTGTTCATGGTCATGCCGGTTGACGGGCAAACTCACCCGAAAGAAATTGACCGGTTGAGCCGTATACTTTCCGACGACTTTGACCTCGATTCAATAGAAACAGAAGAGTTGATTCAACATGCAAAACGCCAGGGTCACGATAGTGAAACGATGGCGGCGATGGCGGAAATTCTACTTGCCGAGTTAAACAAAAAAGAGCTCCTACTTCTTATTTCCCACATGTGGGAAATGGTCTTTGCAGACGGGAGAATGCATGAAACTGAAATCCTCCTTGTGGAGCGTGTGGCGAGTCTCCTGAGCATCCCCTCAGATGAAGTTGCCAAGGCAATGCATTCCTGAAAACTCACAAAAAACCTGGAAATAGGGGGTTATTTCCCCAATTTATGGTGATTTTTCCCGGTTTTTAAAGCTAAAATCTGGGTTATTTCTCCGTAAAATCATGGTTATTGGACAAATTCGTCGGCAATCGCTGCCAATTCATCAAAGTGGGAAATGATTCGGTTGGCGTTCAATTCGGGAACGGGGACGTCGCTATAACCGAAATCCACCGCAACAACCGGAATGCCGGCAGACTTTGCCGCGGCCGTATCATTGATGCTGTCTCCAACCATAACGCAACGTTCGCATGCGATTTTTACAAGAGCAGCGGTTTGAACCAGATGCTCCGGATCCGGCTTCTTAGTCGAAAATGTATCGCCACCGGTGATTGCGGAAAATCTGCTGGTTTCTCCCAAGGCGTCAATCAGTTTTCTTGCTAAATGTTCGTATTTGTTCGTGCATACTGCCAAAAGCCAGCCCTGTTGCGCTAATGTATCGAGGGACTCCAGTGCTCCATCGTAAAAAACGGTCTCGTCAGCGATATGGTTTTCATACTGAATGAGAAATTCATCGAGCAAACGTTTGTGGATGGTGCCTCCCACTTCAAGCTCACGATCGTGAAACTGATAGGCGCGTTCAATCATGCGCATTGCGCCTTGGCCGACGACATGCCCGACATCTTCCTTTGAAATCGGTGGCACACCTTCGCTTTCAGTAGCGCGATTGAGTGCAGGGACGAGGTCGCGATGACTGTCCACCAGAGTTCCGTCGAGGTCGAATATTACCAGTTTGTTTTTGTCCATTGCCCGGGCTGTCCGAATTGCGTTGTTTTACGCATATAGATTTGGTTTGGGGGATTGAACACAATGGAAACCATTAGCGGCATATTCCCACCGATTATTGAGTTTTTTAGTAAACCACAGTCAACCGGGCTTGAATTATTGCCATCGGGTATGGCGAACCTTGAACTAGCGTGGTACCGGCCTTTCATGAGCGATAAATTGAAGAAACTGGCCGGAGAGGCCGCGACCGAGTTCGTCAAGGACGGAATGAAGTTGGGTATTGGGTCCGGCTCGACCGCTGAAGCGTTTGTTCGTGCGCTGGCAAAAAAAGTGGACGCGGGTCTTTCCCTAACCGGAGTGCCGACATCTGAACGCACCCGAAAGCTGTGTGAGGAACTGTCCGTCCCGCTTTCGACGCTGGAGGATTGTCCGCATTTGGATTTAACAATTGATGGAGCGGATGAAATTGATCCGGAGCTGAATCTGATCAAGGGCGGCGGCGGGGCACATCTGCGCGAAAAGATTGTCGCAGCAGCATCAATCGATATGATTGTAATCGCCGATGATAGCAAATTGGTGAAACAACTTGGTCGGTTTCCGCTTCCAATAGAAGTTGATCCTTTTGGACTGAATACATCCAGGCGTCTGATTGAGGAACTCGCCTCAAGACACGGTCTTTCCGGCCCAATAGAAATGCGCCTGACAAGCAACGGTACGCCATTTATAACGGATGGTGGCCATAGAGTTTTCGACGCTTCTTTTGGCTGTATTATTGACCCAAAAGCGCTAGCACTTGAGTTGAACACCATACCCGGGGTAGTTGAGCACGGCATATTTACCGGACTCGCATCTCGCGCAATCGTTACGAGTGAACACGGGGTTCGGATAGTCGAACCTGTTTAGCAACCTTATATGCGGGTCATTGTGACCTGCAGGACCAAATCAACACTAACGGAGCTACCATTCCTATGTTTCGAGCTACCAAGAACCTGATCTTAGCAATCGCCATTTCCCTTGTGTCATTTTCGAGCGTGAATGGATTGGCTCAGGAAATCAGCGCTGATCATCTGTCTGCTGCGAGAAATGCAATTCGCGCGACAAAAGCTACAGATTCGTTTGACAACATTCTCATCAGCACCTCGGCCCAGCTTAAGAACGCTATTACAGCAAACAATCCAGATCTTGCAGAAAAGGTTGCCATTATCGTTGATGAAGAAGCTTTGAAACTGGCACCACGTCGTGGTGATCTGGAAAGCGAGGCAGCCCGTTTGTTTGCAAATTCGTTTTCGGCAGATGAACTTGGTGAGATTTCAAAATTCTTCAATTCGCCCGCCGGGTCGAAGTATCTTGCTTCAACCCCCATTCTCGCTCGTGAGTTGGGTAATATGGCGCGCATCTGGGCTGGCGGTATTTCCCGCGATTTAAATCAGAACGTCCAAAAACGTTTGAATGAAAAATCTGAGTAGGCATTAGGGCTCCAACCCTTACCAGTTTCTAATCATACCCCGGGGAAATATAAATGACTTATGACTATGATCTGTTTGTAATTGGTGCTGGCTCCGGTGGTGTACGTGCCGCAAACAGAACAGCGGCCTTGGGCAAAAAAGTTGGTGTAGCAGAGGAAAGCCGATACGGCGGCACCTGCGTCATACGTGGATGTGTCCCCAAGAAACTATATGTTTACGCATCAACGTTTCCTGAACATTTTGAGGACGCGGAAGGCTTTGGTTGGAGCGTTGGAGAAACCAGTTTTGACTGGAACAAGCTTGTCGCCAACAAGGAGAAAGAAATTACCCGTCTCGAAGGGCTTTACAAGGGCGGACTAAATTCCAACGGTGTTGATATGTTCGACACCCGGGCCAAGCTACAGGGCGCTCATGAGGTCTATCTTGAAGCAGAAGACCGGGTAATAACTGCCGAGCGGATACTGATTGCAGTTGGCGGCACGCCAAACCGTTTTACCTCCTTTGAAGGGCATGAACACGCAATAATCTCAGACGATGCATTTGATTTGGAAGAATTACCAAAGAGCATTGTTATTTCCGGTGGCGGTTACATTGCTGTTGAGTTTGCAGGAATATTCGCAGGTTTGGGCGTCGATACAACGATCGTGTATCGAGGCGATGAAATTCTCAGGGGTTTCGATAATGACGTACGCGAATTGCTACACGAGGAATATGAAAAACGTGGAATAAACGTCATAACCAATCAGGTAATCTCAAAAATTGAAAAACTTGAAAGCGGGGCCAAGCGAGCAACTTTGTCCAATGGTGAAGAATTTGACGTAGACGAGGTCATGCTTGCTTTGGGTCGAGTGCCTTTAACTGATGATCTTGGTTTGGAACTCGCCGGCGTTGAAATGGATGACGGCGGCAACATTGTTGTGAATGAATATTCACGAACATCGGCTCAAAACATCTGGGCTGTAGGGGATGTAACCGACCGGTTACAACTCACGCCGGTCGCAATTCACGAATCAATGTGTTTCGTGGCTACTGAATATCGAGACGATCCTCAACGCCCGGACCATGAAACTGTCCCAACTGCCGTATTTTCGCACCCGGAAATTGGAACTGTGGGCCTGACGGAAGAAGAAGCCGGGCAGCGCTTTGCTAAACTGAATGTATTCAGAGCCAAGTTCCGCCCAATGCGGAACACGATTTCAGGCCGTGACAGCCGGATGTTGATGAAACTTATCGTCGATGCGGAAACTGACAAGGTAATTGGCGCGCATGTGCTTGGGCCGGATGCCGGGGAAATGGCTCAGGTTCTCGCGATCCCCATGAAGATGGGCTGCACAAAGGCTGACTTTGACCGGACCATGGCGTTACATCCCTCCGCGGCTGAAGAACTGGTTACCATGTACGACCCGTCCTATACGGTTGTTGATGGCGTGCCAGTAGGTAAAAACTAATCGGCTGCTTTCTTGTCTGAGTTGAGTTTTATCGGTCCAGTGTTGGCGAAAGGGTGGATTTCCGCTGTGTTGAGGCTAAAAGCGCTTGATGGCTGACCCTGCAAAGATCTCAGATGCCCCGCAAAAAAGCCGATGGGGAACACCCAATACGGCTGGGGTGTCCATTCCCCATGAACTCAGCTTCGCCAATATAGGGCACAGGATTGGCGATATTAAAATTCTTGACGATATTTCCCTGACTGCGAAAACTGGTTCGGTAACGTGCCTTTTGGGGCCGTCCGGCTCCGGCAAGACCACACTGTTGCGCATAGCTGCAGGGATGGAGTGTCAGTCCAGCGGGTCGGTGCTGATGGACGGGCGAGAAATCAGCGGCGATACCGTATTTACCCCGCCGGAGGAACGGGGTGTTGGGCTGGTATTTCAGGACTATGCGCTTTTCCCGCACCTTAGCGTGCTCGACAATGTTTTGTTCGGACTGAAATACCTGAAACGCGATGTTCGCCGTGAACAAGCTATGAAGTTACTAAGCCGCGTCGGCCTTGATGACCGCCCCGGCGACTTCCCTCACATGTTGTCTGGTGGTGAACAGCAACGGGTGGCTTTGGCCCGGGCGCTCGCACCACGCCCCGGCGTTTTGCTCATGGATGAGCCATTTTCGGGCCTTGACGCGCGGTTACGGGATACCATGCGAGAAGAAACAATGAGCGTACTAAGGGAAACACGGGCTACCTCAATTGTCGTTACCCATGATCCTGAAGAAGCCCTGCGGATGGGGGATCAGATTGCGCTTTTGCACAAGGGTAAATTGGAGCAAGCAGGAACCGGCAAAGACCTGTATTTCCGCCCAAAAAGCCTGTTTGCGGCTGGGTTCTTCTCAGAGCTGAATTATTTTGATGCAAGCGTTCAATCCGGTCGTGTGAATACACCCTTTGGGCCAATTCCAATCAATGGCGCTCGCAACGGTGATGCGGCGACCGCAGCGTTTCGTGTGGGCTCCATTCAGGTGTCGGCAAATACACCTTCTAACAAGGGGGCGACGGGTAGGATTATTTCATCACGCTTTATCGGTGACTTTGATCACCTGCGCATTGGCCTGACAGGTGGCGATGGTATTGTGGTGCGGGCTCGCGTGCCGGTTGGACAGCTTTCTGCGGATTTACTGGAAGGTCGCGAAGATGTGTCGCTAAATGCGTCCCTTGAGGGAAGTTTTGCGTTTTTAGCTGGATAATTGTCGCAATCGCACCATATTCATCATAACACTAAATAGGCATAGATTGTTGTGTTGCGACTACCCCACTCATTGGTTAGGTTGCAACGAAATCAACCGGTCGCGTGGTATCACGAACTGACCTGTTCAGGAGTAAAATACAAATGGGACAAATCGGGATTTGGCAAATTGTCATTGTAGCAGTGGTAGTTGTGCTCTTGTTTGGACGCGGTAAAATTTCCAGTACCATGGGAGAACTCGCCAAGGGCATCAACCTTTTCAAGAAAGGGTTGAACGACAAGGACTCTGAAGAAGATGTTGCGAGCAAGATTGTCGATTCAAAAGAAAAAGTCGTCGATGCGGTGTCTGAAAAGACCAAGACCAGTTCTTAAGCGCATCTGATTATTTCTCTTAAACGCTCGGAGCCTGGCCTTGTTTGATATCGGCTGGACTGAAATGCTTGTTGTGGCGATGGTCGCCATATTGTTCGTTGGCCCGAAAGAGCTGCCGGGCATGCTGCGCACATTTGGCAAAAGTGTAAAAAAACTCAGAGCAATGGCCGGGGATTTTCAGCAACAGTTCGATGATGCCTTAAAAGACGCAGAACTCGATGGGATCAAGGATTCCATAAATGATGTGCGAAAGCTTGATCCCACCAAAGCCATCAAAGACAAGCTGAACCCGTTAAAAAGCGAATTGGAAGACGTGAAGAAATCGGTCGAGGATTCGGTTGATTACGATCCCAATAAACTTTTTGATGAGAGTAAAGCTCCTGATGTCGGCGAGCCGGTCACAGTAGATGTAGATGCGGCGCTGGAGCGTCAACGTTTGAAAGATGCGGAATTTGCAAAAATTGCCCCTAGTTCCGGCGCCAATGCAGTACCCGGATTTGGCGGTCCAAAAGCTGATCCTTTGCCTGTAGAGCCTGTGAAGAAAGCGGCCAAACCAAAGACGGCGAAAACAGCCAAAGCTAAACCTGCTGCCAAAAAGGCGGCACCAAAAAAGACTACAGCCAAGAAATCAACAGCGAAAAAGCCTGTGGCCAGTAAAACTACGACGAAAAAGCCGACCGCTAAACGCAAGCCCGCCAAAAAGGCTGAAGCATGAGCGAAGCCGATATAGAAGAAAGCGCTGCACCGCTTGTTGAACACCTGATCGAACTGAGGCAACGGCTCATCAAGGCGATGGTGGCGGTCGCTATTGTATTCGTGATTGCGTTTATTTTTGCCGACCAGATATTCCAAATACTCGTTATTCCGTATGAGAGAGCGGCGGGCGAAAACCAAAACCTGAAACTGATTTTCACCGCACCCCAGGAATATTTCTTTGCACAGCTTAAAATAGCGCTTTTTACAGCGCTGTTTATCGCCTTTCCGATAATTGCCTCGCAAATCTATAAGTTTGTGGCACCCGGCCTTTATAAAAACGAGCGCAGCGCCTTTTTACCGTTCCTTATCGCCACCCCAATACTGTTTTTCATGGGAGCATCGCTGGTCTTTTTCATCGTAATGCCTCTTGCGATGACGTTTTTCCTATCCATGCAACTAACCGGGCCCAATGTAACAACATCAATTGAATTGTTGCCGAAGGTTAGTGAATATCTTGGATTGATTATGACGCTGATCTTTGCATTTGGCTTTGTATTTCAAATGCCTGTGGTCATCTCGTTGCTCGCGCGGGCAGGGCTGGTATCGGAGCAGGGGCTTAAAGATAAACGTAAATATGCAGTTGTTTTGACGTTTGTTGCGGCAGCGGTGCTCACCCCACCTGATCCTGTTAGTCAGATCGGTCTTGCGGTTCCAACGCTGCTTCTCTACGAACTGTCCATCTACGCCACCCGACTCATTGAGCGGAAACGGGCCGAGCAGGAAGCTGCCGAAGCCTAAACCTCCGCAGCTTGGTATTAGCGGTTGGTTTCATAATTTATTCGGCTAGCAGTATGTTTGATATCAAATGGATACGGGAATACCCTAAACAATTCGATGAAGCGATGGGACTTAGAGGTTTGAAACCACAGTCTGCATCGTTGATTGAACTGGATGACAAACGCCGTACTCACATTGTTAAGCTCCAGGAAGCACAGGAAGAACGCAACCGTGCGTCCAAGGAAATCGGTAAGGCAAAAGCCAGTGGAGATGAGGCAGCGGCGCAGGCCGCAATAGCAGAAGTGGCAAAGCTTAAAAGCTTTTTGCAATCTGGCGAAGAAGATGGGAAAGCCCTTTCACAAGCGGTTGTCGATGCGCTTTCTGTTCTTCCCAACATGCCGTTCTCAGATATAGCTGTGGGTGAAGACGAGGCGGACAACGTTGAACTGCGCGTTGTTGGCGAAAAGCCACGCCCCAACTTTAAACCCAAAGAGCACTATGAACTGGGCGAAAATCTCGGCCAGATGGATTTCGATACCGCCGCCAAGCTCTCTGGCAGCCGCTTTGTCCTGCTGAACAAAGGGCTTGCCCGGCTCGAACGGGCCTTGGGCCAATTCATGCTTGATCTGCATACAACTGAGCACGGTTACGATGAAGTAACCCCACCCGTTCTGGTGCGCCGCGAGGTTTTGTACGGTGTCGGTAACCTTCCCAAATTCGAAGAAGACCTGTTTAAGACGACTGATGGTCGCGTGCTGATACCAACGGCTGAGGCGCCCCTGACCAATATCGTTCGTGAAGAGATTGTGCCGGCATCTTATCTTCCACGCCGATATACGGCGCTTACCCAGTGTTTTAGGTCGGAAGCGGGCTCGGCTGGCCGGGATACACGCGGGATGTTACGCCAGCACCAGTTTTCCAAGGTTGAATTGGTTTCGATTACCGATGCAAAAAGCTCGGAAGCTGAACATGAACGCATGATCGGGTGCGCTGAGGAAGTGCTGAAACGTTTGGGGCTTCATTATAGGGTTGTTTCGCTATGCACCGGGGACCTGGGCTTCAGTGCCCGCCGAACTTACGACATCGAGGTGTGGCTACCCGGACAGGATACATATCGCGAGATTTCATCCTGTTCGGTCTGCGGGGATTTCCAGGCCAGGCGGATGAACGCCCGCTACAGGGTTGAAGGTGAAAAACAGATTGAGTTCTGTCACACGCTTAACGGGTCGGGCATCGCAGTTGGTCGCGCGCTCATTGCCGTCATGGAAAATTATCAAAATGATGACGGCAGCATTCGGATACCCGACGTTCTTCAACCGTATATGGGTGGAATGGAAGTGATCACCAAGCAATGAGGATATTGCTGACCAATGATGATGGCATCCACGCCCGTGGTCTTGAGGTGCTTGAGAATATTGCCCGCCAACTTTCCGATGATATCTGGATTGTTGCGCCCGAAACCGATCAAAGCGGCCTTGCCCATTCGCTCACGCTTAATCACCCGCTACGGGCCCGCAAAGTGCGCGAGAAGACTTTTGCGGTGTCCGGTACACCAACCGATTGTGTTATCATGGGGGTTCGTCAACTGGTTGATGGTCCGATTGATCTGGTCCTCTCCGGTGTTAACGCAGGGCAAAACGTCGGCGATTACGTGACCTATTCGGGAACCGTTGCCGGTGCGATGGAAGGAACGCTGCTCGGTATCCGGTCCATTGCCCTTTCACAGGCGTTTGATTTTAGCGATCACCGGATAATTCCCTGGGATACGGCAACCGCTCTCGGCCCGAAATTGATCTCCGATCTCATTGAAATAGACCTGCCGAAAGACACGCTTATCAACGTCAATTTTCCAAACTGCCCAGCGGATGAGTCAAAGGGCAGGGTGATTGTCAGCCAGGGTAAATATGAACACGGTCTTGGTATCGATAAACGGTCAGATGGTCGCGGAATGCCCTATTATTGGTTGGATTTCATCGGAAAACCGCCAGCCCGGCAGCCGGGCACTGATATTGAGGCCTTGGCGAATAACGAGATCGGCATTACACCTGTACGAATGGATATGACGAACCACGCTTTCATGGATGATTTGCGATCCAAATTGATTGGATAGCACCGGATTAACGGGTAAAGAATATATGTCTAACGCGGTGAGATCGACGGGCAAGGATACAGCCGGAGAAGGTATTGTAGCCTTTTTGCTGCGCCTGCGGACCCACGGAATTGCAGATTCAAGATTGTTGACAGCAATTGAAGCAACCCCCCACGAAAACTTCGTTCCAGTTGAATACTTCGAGAATGCTTGGCGTGAAACAATGCTGCCTATTGCATGCGGACAAACGATGCCGACGCCGGACATTTCAGCTCGCATGATTGCAGCACTGATGGTGGAGCCCACTCATAATGTGTTGGAGATTGGAACCGGAAGTGGATTTCAAACCGCAATTGTCGCGCGTCTGGCAAAGAAGGTTCATACAATGGACCGTTATCAAACCTTGTTGGATAACGCGTCTGAAAAGTTGCGTTATCTTGGCATAAATAACGTTACTTATTCTAAAGCGGATGGTGCGAGCTGCGGGCAGGGAACAGCGCTTTATGACAGAATTATTGCCGACGTCTGCTACGAATCCGCCCCTCGGGATTTACTGGATGCGCTTGTATCTGGCGGGGTGGTAATTACCGCCATTGGAGAAAAGGGCAATGAGCAGACAATTGTCAGATTGACCAAGATAGGCAACCGTTTCGAGCGTGAAAATCTGTTTTCCGCCAGATTGAGTATGATAGATACGGGAACGTCTGACGCTCTTTGACACTGCGTTTAAATTTTTTTGAGCGAACCTTTGTTGCTTAATTGTGAGGAAGGATAAGTACGAGCTCGATTAGCTTGGCATTACTATTCCAATTGATTGAATGTCCTTAACCGCAAGTTAAGGTTGATGAGGCTTAATGTTTTCCACAAGTATTGAGTAGTCCGTGGAATAGTTATGCGTTTGATAATCCGCTCGTCGCGCCTGCGCGCGTTGTCACAAGCCTCCGCACTTATCGTAATTGCCGGTTTCGTCTCGGGTTGCAGCAGCGGTGCCTCGCGCCTTGACGAATTGCTAACAGCTTCCGTCACAACGACAGATAATCAGGCAGCCGTCATTCAGCCGAATGGATCATACAATCAACCTTACCCCGGTGATGTGAAATCGCGCGACAATCTCAATGCCAGATACGATCCGCAAGATACGGCGGATCGGAATGAACATTATCAGTCCGGACCAATTGCACCTCCAGTCACTGCGTCCGCGCTTCCTGCTGTATCGAAATTGTCAAACGGTGTGTCGGTGGAAAAACGTCCAAGTGTAAAGCCTTACTCCCCACCAGCTCCGCAAGTTTCTCATGTAGCTAAACCAGAGACGTCAGGCGGGCCAATAGTTTTGAAACCCCGTAATCTTAACGCCAGTCCGTTAAAGGTTATGGGTGATGATCACATGTCAACGGGCTCGATTGCTGAGAAGCGCCAGACTCCCGATGAACCGAAGATCCAAACAATTGAACCGGTAGCTGAAAAGCCTGTCGGTTGGAAAAATACAAAGGGTACACGGGTCACTGTAAAACCGGGCGAAACCCTGTTTAACCTTTCACGCCGTTACGGCGTACCCGTCTCCGCGATTATGAGTGCAAATAACATCACGGATGGAAATTCCGTCGAAGCTGAGCGAGAAATCCTGATACCGACATATAACTATTCCAGCACTGCACCGGTTTCTGCACCAGACAATGACCCGGTCACTCGTGCTTCGCGCGCTTCGCGTGGTTTTCAAGGTCAGGCCCGTGGACGCGTGGCTGTTCCACAAGCGCGTGTTGTGAAAAAACAGCCGGTGAAACAGCCCGAGCCCATAAAACAAGCCGAATCGTCAAGGCCGGTTACTGGTGGACTTTATACAGTGGTTGCAGGAGATACGCTTTATGGTATTGCCCGCCGCCATGGTACGACCCCAGATGTGATTAAGAGTGCTAATGACCTGACTGGCGAAACTGTAAAACTCGGCAGTACGCTTGTGATTCCGGGCAGGCAGGTTGTGGCAAAACTGCCCGACAAGTCGGTTGATAAAACGGAAACCGGCAGTATTCCGCGCGATTCCGATAAGGCCGAGAGTGTCCAGCCTGTCAAAGAACAATATGACCAGACTGCTTCTATTCAAAAGCGGTCAACAGAGAAAGTAGATGCGCCGAAAAAGACAGCGTCTACCGCGTTCAGATGGCCTGCAAAGGGGCGCGTTATCACCCGATTTGGTGAGAGAGACGTCAATGGCACAAACGACGGGATCGATATTTCCGTTCCCGTTGGTACGCCAATCAAAGCAAGTGAAAATGGTACGGTCATCTACTCCGGTTCTGAACTGGAGGATTTCGGTAAATTAATCCTTGTGAGCCACCAGGGTGGGTGGGTTACCGCCTATGCGCACGCCAGTGCGGCATTGGTGCGGCGAGGTGACAAAGTGCGTCGTGGACAGGTAATCGCGAAATCAGGGCGCACCGGAAATGCAACAGTTCCGAAATTGCACTTCGAACTGCGTAAAAATTCCAATCCGGTAAATCCGCTCAACCATCTGGCAAAATAGTTGTCGTTAAAAGCTGGTGTATTGTCAGCGTCAACCCAGGTTTTTGCCGGCGTGTGCCGCAAGATTGGTAACGAATTGCCACGCGACACGCCCCGACCTGCTACCCCTTGTAATAGACCATTCAAGAGCGTCAGCCCGCACGTCTTCCAAGGCAATGTCGAACTGGTAGTGTTCGAGATAGCCTTCAACCATGGATAGATATTGATCCTGATTACATTTGTGAAACCCCAGCCAGAGACCAAATCTGTCCGACAGGGATACCTTTTCCTCCACGGCTTCACTTGGGGAAATGGCGGTTGATCTTTCGTTTTCGATCATATCCCGGGGCATCAGGTGGCGACGGTTGGAGGTTGCGTAAAATATCGCATTATCCGGGCGCCCCTCGACGCCGCCGTCCAAAGCAGCTTTAAGCGCCTTATAGCTGGTGTCATCATGGTCGAAAGAAAGATCGTCGCAGAACAGTATGAAGCGATGCGGATTGTTGCGAACAATTGCCAGAAGTTCCGGTAAACTGTCGATATCTTCCCTGTGAATTTCAACCAGCTTGAGTGGTAACGCATCGCTAGCGCGGTCCTGATTAATGGTTGCGTGAGCTGCTTTCACCAACGAGGACTTACCCATGCCCCGAGCACCCCATAACAGGGCGTTATTGGCGGAGTATCCTGATGCAAACTGTCGTGTGTTTTCGATGAGGATATCGCGCACAGAATCGATACCCTTGAGGAGAACCATTTCCACACGGTTGACCTTGGGTACCGGCTGCAACCAGTAATTGGATGCGCTCCACACGAAAGTATCGTAGGCCTCAATCTCCTGAACTGGCGGTAAGGGAGGAACGGCCCGGGCCACGAGTGTTGTCAAAGCGTCAAGTTTTTCATTAAGCGCAGCTATTACATCGATATTCTTGTCGGACATTTACTGTTGTTCCCTTCATTTTCACGCGCCAGATATCATGTTGGCATATCGATGGGAAGGAATAGACATGGTCACGATCACAATACGTTATTCCGTTGCCTCAATGCGGTTGCAATGGCGTCGGTGATCACTATATTCCGCCCAACAATCGAGCGTAAATCCGCGCTACAAGAATCATTTTATTTCGAGGCCTTTAATGTTCATTACTCCTGCGTACGCCCAATCTGTCGGAGGTGCCGGTGGCGGTGTCCTTGAATTGCTTTTTCCGCTTATTCTTGTGGGCGGCATTATGTGGTTTCTCGTTATTCGCCCGCAGCGGGCACAACAGAAGGCAAGGACAGAAATGCTGTCTAACGTGCGTCGTAATGATACAGTTGTTACTGGCGGTGGATTGGTGGGCAAGGTTACTAAGGTAATCGACGACAATGAAGTTGAGGTGCAAATCGCAACCGATGTGAAAGTCAAAGTGTTAAAATCAATGCTGGCTGACGTTCGCGTTAAGGGCGAACCGGCCAAAAATGACAACGTTAAAGATAAGAAAAAACCGGCTGCGAAAAAAGAAAAATAAGCTGGATAATGACCGGTCCGCCGGTTTTCTAAGATGACGAGCCGGAGCGCCCGATAAATGTTGCATTTCTCTAAATGGAAAATGATCTCCATCCTGATGGCGGTTCTGCTTGGCGTCTTTCTTGCCGCGCCCAATCTGATATCTGACAAGTCTCTGCAGTCTTTTCCTGAATGGATGCCAAAAAGCAAACTTTCGTTAGGCCTGGACTTGCAAGGCGGCGTGCATTTGCAGGTTCAGGTGCAACGCAGTGACATCCTCGAAGAGCGTATTGAAAATCTGGCGAGTGACATCCGTTCCTTGATGCGGAACCGCGAGCAGGGACCATTGGGTTATGGTGGCATTCGCGCCAAAGACAACAAGGTAACAGTTAGGCTTCTCAAACCGGAAGATGCAGATAAAACCAAGGAGCGGTTGGCGCCACTGCTGGAACCTCTTGTTCCGACTGGCACGCTGTTGGGCGGTTTAGGCATTATTGAAGTTGAGCAGACCGAGTCGACTTCTGGTATCATTGAATATACTCTGACCGATGATGGATTGGACGAACGGCTTCGCTCCGCCGTTTCACAGTCAATTGAGGTAATTCGTCGCCGGGTTGACGAATTGGGA
Source organism: uncultured Rhizobiaceae bacterium (assembly GCA_951813045.1). Taxonomy (GTDB): domain Bacteria; phylum Pseudomonadota; class Alphaproteobacteria; order Rhizobiales; family Rhizobiaceae; genus Pseudahrensia. Next base: position 1,720,465 of record CATOTF010000002.1, on the reverse strand, counting down.
ACAACAGAACCCATTATTCAACGACAGGGCGTTGATCGCATCATCGTTCAGGTTCCGGGCTTCGATGACCCGGAACGATTAAAAGACGTGATCGGCACCACCGCGAAACTCGGTTTCCACGAAGTCAGTGACGAGATGACTGCGCAAGATGCATTAGCGAACCGCCCGCCAATTGGTTTTAAAGTCATACCGACTTCAGATCCGGAAAGCGGAGAAGCCAATGTTCTGATTAAGATTGCTCCGACTATTCCGGGCGAAGGACTGGTTGATGCGCAACCCGGATTTGATCAACGCACGAATGAGGCGATTGTTTCTTTCCGGTTTGATAACAAGAATGCACAGCGCTTCTGTAAATTCAGTTCGGCGAATGTCGGTCGACGCTTTGCTATTGTGCTGGATGATGTTTCCATATCTGCACCCGTTATCCGCGACGCGATTTGTGGCGGATCCGGTCAGATTTCTGGTAGTTTTACGGCGCAATCCTCCAACGACCTGGCTGTCCTGATGCGGGCGGGTGCACTGCCTGCGGAAATTACTTTCGTTGAAGAGCGTACTGTTGGTTCAAGCCTTGGAGCTGATTCAATTGAAGCTGGTAAAAACGCTTCAATTATCGCAGGTATCCTCGTTATCATCTTCATGTTGCTGGCATATGGAACGCTTGGCATTATTGCGACAGCCGCGCTGGCTGCAAATATGTCCATTATTATCGGCGTGTTATCCGTTCTTGGCGCAACCCTGACACTGCCCGGTATCGCCGGTATCGTGTTGACCATGGGTATGGCGGTTGATGCGAACGTTTTGATCTATGAACGAATACGGGAAGAACGGAGGGCAGGGCGCTCGCTCGTGCAGGCTATTGATACAGGCTTCCGTCAGGCGTTGGCGACAATTCTTGATGCCAACATCACCACATTCATCGCCGCTGTAATTCTGTTCTATCTCGGCTCCGGTCCTATCCGCGGCTTTGCTGTTACGCTGGCCGTTGGTATTTTGACCTCGGTGTTCACCGCGTTCACGTTAACTCGCCTGCTGGTTACCTTATGGTTACGGGTCAAACGTCCAAAAGAACTGCCGAAGAGCGTTTTGCAGCTCGTACCACCTGGAACAAACTGGGCGTTTATGATCTACCGCAAGTTTTCATTCCCGGGATCTGCGCTGCTGCTGGTTGGTTCATTGGTGATGTTTGTCGCTGTAAACCTCAACTACGGTATCGATTTCCGCGGTGGTACGATCATCGAGTATCAATCGAAAACCGAAACCGCTGACCTTGCAAACATTCGCGGCAGATTGTCCGGTCTAAACCTGGGCGAAGTACAGGTGATCGAATTCGGCAAGCCCAACGAAATTCTCATCAAGATTGAGGCACAGGGTGCTGGCGATAATGCGGAACAGTCCGCTCTCGCCAAAGTCCGCGATGTGATGGACGAAGACCATAACTTCCGTCGACAGGAAGTTGTGGGGCCGACGGTCTCCGGTGAACTGGCGCAGGCGGGTACGATTGCTGTTCTGGTCTCGTTGCTGGCGATCATGGTTTACATCTGGTTTCGCTTCGAGTGGCAGTTTGCACTCGGTGCCGTATTGGCAACCATGCACGACGTCATCCTGACGATCGGGATGTTTGCGGTGCTGCAATTGGAGTTTTCTCTCTCGTCAATTGCCGCCATCCTCACCATCGTGGGGTATTCGCTAAATGATACCGTGGTGGTTTATGACCGAATAAGGGAGAATCTGCGAAAATATAAGAAAAAGCCGATTCGTGAGCTGCTTGATATGTCCATTAATGACACTTTGTCTCGGACGGTTTTGACCTCGGTGACCACCTTGCTCGCGTTGTTTGCGCTTTATTTCCTGGGTGGCGAAGTGCTCAGTGGATTCACCTTCGCGATGATCTTCGGTGTTCTTGTCGGTACATATTCATCGATTTTCATCGCGGCGCCCGTGCTTATCCTGTTCAAACTGCGCCCCGGCGCTCTGGATAAGAAAGATCCGTCCCCATACACCGGGCAGGAAGCGCAGGACGTTACTTAAGCGTTCGATTGTAAATGACCCAAGACGAAAACCACGGTGGTGCAGGCATTGTTCTAAAACCTGCCCATTTTCCCGGCCGTGCCCCCGTTGATACCTATGGAAATGGTGGCTTCCGGTTTGCCGAAATGTCTCATTTAGGCAGCATATTATGCCTGCCCAGCGGAATTTATGGTTGGGTGGCAAAAACGCCCGGCGATATAACAGTCAAGACGTTCGAAAGGGTGTTATCGGAAACAGAACTTGAGGTGGTGCTGGTCGGAACAGGTAAGGATCTTGTTCAACTGCCGCAAAGCCTCCATGATGCTTTAGCAACTAAAGGCATGCGTGCTGATCCGATGAGCACGGGGGCGGCTGCCCGTACTTACAATGTTTTGCTCGCCGAGGGCCGGGCGGTCGGGGCCGCTCTACTGGCAGTAGATTGATGAAGCAGAAATCATCGTCCATCAACACAGACGACGATCATTGCCTCAATCTGGTACGAGAAAATGCAATCGACCTTTATCTGGCAGACCTGTTGCTGGATCGAAATATCCGCGCCGATATCGTTGCCCTTCATGCCTTCCATGTAGAAATAAGAAATGCGGTCTTGCAGCAAGGCGAACCCATGGCGGCGGAGATTCGGTTACAATGGTGGCGTGAGGTTTTGTCAAATGACCGGGCAGATGAGGCGGGCGGTCATCCGGTCGCTCGAAATCTATTACGGGCCATCGGCAATTCGGGCCTCCCAACCCAACCGCTGATCAATAAGTTGGATGCCCATGTGTTCGATTTGTACAATGACCCGATGGGTGACCGCACAATGTGGGAGGGATATTGCGGTGAAACCCGATCGTCGCTCTTTCAGTTGTCTGCGATGATTGCGGGCGCAGAGGCGGATACTCCACTGGCCGATGCATGCGGTCATGCCGGGGTTGTTATGGCCACAGTCACCGTAATCGCCAACCTTGCTCAATATCGCTCTCGAAATCAGGTGTATCTGCCCAGCGACCTTCTCGCGTCAGTTGGTTTTGATGGATCGCAATTTCTAGGAGAACCGTCAGAATCTCATAATGCTGCCCTGATTGGTTTCGCTGATCTGGGCTATGAACATTTCAATAGAGCAAAGCAGGCGATTGCGGAATTAAACCCCAAATATCATCAAATTTTTAAACCACTTGCAGTCGCACCTTTTTATCTGGACCGAGCGCGTGGCGAACCAAAGGCGGTATATGGCGGCGTGAAACCACCATCTCAACTGCGCAGGCAATGGGCGCTTTGGCGTTTCTAGCGCATTTGTAGGGGGTACGAAATAGCACGAAATGAAACCCTAACGGTTGTAATCAGAACAAAGTGCGATTTTCGAATTGAACAAATGCCCCGTTAGGGACATGTTTCATTTTATTAGAAGACGGGTTATTCAACATTAATTAAGTGTATTGGATCGCCTGAGTATTGAAAAACCTAATCTTATTCATTTCGTTCGCCGTATATTTTACAGGTACAGCGCCTTCACACGCAAAATATACATGCAAGATGTGGGTTACTGGTCGTACAGCCGCGATCACCTTTGACAAGAGGCGTATTAGTAGCGTTCGGCGGAAGGGCCCAGCACGTATTAGGAACGGTAAGCTTCAATTTTTTGGCGCGAAAAGAGATCCCTATTGGTATACAATGCAACGTAATGGTTATGTTTCGAGAAATACAACGGCTGGACGTAAAAATTACGCACGTCATAATTGCAATATTGATAAAGCTGTTGCCTCTGTCAAAGGTCGGTAGTGACAATTATTCAATTTATCGAAAGCCGCGCGAATTTAATTGCATCGAATCGTCCATTTTGCGACGAGGCTATTTCGGTCACGGTCAAATCTTCTCAACATCGATTTTTCAAAATGCTCTTTGAATGATAAGGCAGGTTTGATCACTCAAGGCTCGATGCAGCCATTCACCGTCGTCCAGGAATTGCCAAGCCGGATGACCGATTCGCGGACAAGGACGAAACCGCTCTCGCGGTATGGGTGTTTGGTGCGGGTGCGGCGTGTAATTTGATCTATTGATTTTGCGGATGGGCATGGCCTGTTTGACGATTGAGGCCTTCTCAATCAGATGACAGGAGGTTTTCATGTCTGATCCATATGTACCTGCACTTCGCCAACGTTTTCTTGAAGATATGCGCATTAAGGGGCTGCTGCCCAAGACGCAGACGATGTATCTGCGGGCAATGAGGGAGTTCACGCGGTTTCTGGGACACTCGCCGGATAGTGCGACACCAGAGGAATTACGCGCGTTTCAACTTGATATGAAGGAGCGTGGTATCGGTGCGCCAACGTTCAACAATCGGCTGACAGTGCTGAGCTTCTTCTTTGCAAATACATGTCCGCGTCCGCAGATGAAGCGGCATATGCGTTATCAGCGGACAGCATAGAAGATCCCGGCCGTGCTGAGCGCTGATGAGGTTGCCCGTATTCTTGAGGCTGCCCCTGGACCGGGCTTGAAGTATCGGGCCGCATTCAGTGTTGCTTATGGTGGCGGTCTACGTGCAAACGAGGTGGCCCACCTTAAAGTCTGCGATATCGACAGCGACCGCATGTTGATCCGTGTTGAGCAGGGCAAAGGCCGCAAGGACCGGCAGGTGATGCTTTCGACCAGTCTGCTTGATCTGTTGCGCGATTATTATCGCGAGGCTCGGCCCAAGGGTTGGCTTTTTCCGGGACGCAACCGGATTGACCCAATCTCAACACGGCAATTCAACCGGGCGTTTGCAGTGGCCGTCAATTTTGCGGGTATCCAAAAGAAAGTCTCACCGCACACATTGCGCCATAGCTTTGCCACGCATCTGCTGGAAGGCGGAACCGACATCAGGGTCATTCAAGTTCTTTTGGGACATGCTAAACTGGAAACGACGACGGTCTATACCAAGGTGGCCACCAAGACGATCCAGGATGTGACCAGCCCACTTGATCTGCTGGTAAACCGGGAGGCCGGTTCGGGTTAAACCCGGCTTCCATGCCTCGTCCCAAACTGGAGATTGCGGATATCTTCCGCACCCATGGGCCGGCCTATCGTCGAGTAAATGCCGGGCATCTGAACCTAGTGCAGCTCAGGGTAATGTCAGCGATTGAGAATTGTCGTACCGCCGCGCATCCATGCGGAGCATGGCTTCGCCATGACGCGGGCATGTGTCGGCATGCACCAAATGTGACCACCAGCACATCGCTTACAACTCGTGCCGTAACCGTCACTGCCCCAAATGCCAGGGCGCAGCGGCGCGTGATTGGATGGAAGCGCGCATCCAAGACCTGTTGCCGGTGGAATACTTCCATGTGGTCTTCACTCTTCCCGCGCAGGTGGCTGACATTGCCTACCAGAACAAGGCCGTGGTCTATGATCTTCTATTCAAGGCGTCGTCCCAGACACTCCTGACCATCGCCGCTGATCCTAAACATCTGGGCGCAAAGATCGGCATGACCAGCGTGTTGCATACTTGGGGATCAGCCATGACCCATCATCCTCATGTGCATGTCATTGTGCCTGGTGGTGGACTGTCGCTTGCAAGAGGCGTGGAGGGCGATAGCCCGGCAGGGAACAAAGATGATGGTAAGTGGGTGTCGTGCCGTGCGGGCTTCTTTCTACCAGTGAAGGTCTTGTCGAAACTATTCCGCCGGTTGTTCCTCGAAGAGCTGGTCAAATTGCACAAGGCGGACAAACTGGCCTTCTTTGGTGATCTATCTCGACTGTTTGATCCCGACACTTTTGCCGCCTATCTGGCACCGCTGCGCAAAACCGAATGGGTGGTTTACGCCAAGCCACCTTTCGGCGGACCCAAGGCCGTGCTGGCTTATCTGAGCCGATACACCCACCGTATTGCCATCTCGAACCACCGTCTGGTTAGCAGCGATGCCGACACCGTCGCGTTCAAATGGAAAGACTATCGCATCAAGCGCGGCGAGCGAATGAAGGTCATGCGTCTGCCCACGGGCGAGTTCATCCGCCGTTTCCTGATCCATGTCTTGCCATCAGGCTTCCACCGCATTCGCCACACAGGCTATCTTGCCAACGGCATTCGCCGAGACAGGGTCAAAACCATCAAGCAGATACTTCGTGCTGAGTTAAAGTCTGATCAAACCTCAGGTGAGGAACCACGTGCCGAATCCGATGATCCGGCCATGCACCGGATTTGCCCGAAATGCGGCGATGTAATGATCACCATTGAGGTCTTCGCCCGAGGCCAGAACCCAAAAGCGCGCGCGCCGCCATGGGAGGACACCGAATGATGCTCCTACCACAAATATCTACAGAAACGCGATGCCCACGCACCGTGCAAATCCGCACGGTCAAACTTCCAATAACTGCACCGCACGAGGTGGACGGCGATAAAATTGAACTCCGGTGGAAGACATCAGAGCGTGAAAACTACTTGGACCGCCATCCCAAGAGGCTAAATATCTAAATCTCGGCCAGCTGAATATCACAGCCCTAACGAGCAATCCCCATAGCACCAAGCCACCCGCGCTTTCCTCCTTGTCCGATTTGTCGCCGCTGCGCCTAACGACGACAGCAGCCACAAACCTTAGACATTGTGGCCTTATGTATCAAACGCACCAACAATACCACTGCAAATGCTCGGTGTGAATCCCTATGATGGGGCATGGGAAAAGTTACAGGTGCAAATCTAATTCACGGGCTTATTCGTAAGCGTGGTGAGGTCGCAGGACAGCTTAAAGTCGCACAGAAAGCGATGGAGGCGGTTAAAGACGATCTGGCCGCAATAGACCGCGCACTTGAGATATGCGGCTACAAGGGCAACCCAAGCGGCATAGCGCCACGCGGCAAGTACAAGCAGATGTTTGGGCGTAGTGAGCTTAAACGGCTGATACTGGACCAGCTACGGATGGGGCCAAAGGATGATGAGGCGATTGTAGGTGCAATCATTCTGGCAAAGGGCTGGACTGCCACAGATGAATTGCATGCAGACGTTTTGAAGCGGGTGCGTCATGCTATTCAGAGATTGCGGAACACAGATTACGTTGTGCAGGACTTTGGGCCGGATGGGGCTTTGTGGAAGCTGAGGGTTTCTGGCCGTTAAAGATCGGTTGACGTGGTTATCTCGGGAGATGATAACGGATTGTCAGAGCTGGAGCCTGACCACTTTCTGTTTCATGGATTATTTCAGCATTACCTAACTTGTATTCATCTCGCATAGCCCCACAACATGAAGGCATTGAGTGTGATTGTCCGCTTTTTGTAGGGTAACCACCGATTTTGCGATGAAGTTCTCCAGCGTTCAACTCAATGTGCGGACGACCTTGTTTCATTGCCCGACCAATCTGCGCCTTCACTTCGTTTCTAAAATCATTGGTACTTGGCATTTGGTCTCCTGCCTTATTCCTATCTTCCTAGGGGCAGGAACCGAGATCAAGTGAAAATTGGTGACTTAGCGGCGCAAAACCGTTAATATCGTCAATGCACAGACGCCTTGCAAGCAGTGCGCATTGCTAACTTCGTTTCGAGATTCCTTTTACCTCGAAACGAAAGCGTTTGTCCAGATGACTAGTCCCCACCACCAATTGAGGACAGGCTTTTTTGAAGAGCCTTATCTGATTCCTCCTGTAATTTTTTCTGACGTTCTTGAGTGTCCTGTTTCGCAGCAAGAACTACTTCTTTGGCGGATTTATTTTCGCAAACTTGAAGAGCATGGCGTAGCTGATTTACCGCCATTTCCAGAGATGCGTCCTGCAATTGCTCAATGGTTGAATTTGATGGAAGGCTAACTCGGACTCTCATCGAAATAATGTGAGCACAATCGCTGCCATCATCAAATTGGTCATCAAACGTAAACTCGATAGTCGATTTGGCTTTGCTGTTGTCATCAAAAACCAAAAACTCGGTGAATCTAAAATAGTCGATTCCTAACGGCATTTTCTCGTCCTCCTGTAAGGAACAGACTTTGCCCTAACCTGCTGCCCTTGGCCAATACCCTTTCCAAGTCCGGCTAACTTTCCTCCGCATTGCTGAATTGACCAGTTTCGAAGCCAGACCGCCGTTGTCGATCATGCGGTTATCTTCTAACCAAGCTGCATGGTTTGCATGCTGGTGTAGGTATTGTGGCGATACAAAATGGTGCTGATCGGTGACCATCCGACGAAGGCGCGAGAAATAGCTTTCAACCCAGTTAGTGTGCTTGCCGTGGTCTGAATAGATTTCGCTGTGATTGACGCGATCAACGCTCCAACCATCATGCAACCAATCCCAATGAGAAGCTTCGTCAGCGCTCATAGTGGCTTCACGGCTTACATATTGCTTGGCCAGATCAACGCCTTCCGCTTCATTCATGCGAACAAAAGGAAGGGTACGGCCAAGGCGTTCACGAAGGGCAACAACAACACGGCGCTTGCCTGTTTGGTTCTTGGCAAGGCGGCGATCAACGCGCTCTGATTTCATGTTGTGTGGGCGAATGTGGCCACCAAAATAAGCGCCATCAATCTCAACTTCACCGTCTAATTCTTCGCCAGTGTGCACGTCATTGCCAAGGGCTTCACGTAGCTTGTGAGCCAGAACAAATGCGGTTTTGTATTGGCAATCCAAATCGCGGGAAAGCTGAACAGATGAAAGGCCCTTAGCGCCGTTTACAAAGATAGTCACAGCGGCCAGCAGATCGGTAAATTCCATCTTACGAGAGGCAAAGATTGTGCCACTGGTAACGCTAATCTGGTGGTGACATGCCTTGCACTTGAATTTACGGAACGTTGAAAGGTCGTAGGCTTCGTCATGGTGGCAACGTGGGCAAACGCCTTACCGCCAGTCTCAGGCCAACGTAGCTTGCAGAAATAGCCATACGCAGCGTCTTCACCTGCTTTGTAGATTTCCTTAAGAGACAAGGTTCTTGAAGCTGCTGAAAGTCTGAAATGTTGAGCCATAATGCACTATCTCCGTTACTTGTGTAACTTTTTTAGTGCATTGACGTATTGCATTCAAGGGCATAAGTAATATTTGCGATACTTTTATTATGAAACGAGATACAATGCCAGAGCAAAACCAATGGGAAACCAAAGTCGCGAACCTTTTGAAGGCTGAATTGAAGCGCCACGGCGTCACCTATGCACAACTTGTCGAGAAGCTTGCAGCTATCGGAGTTGACGAAAAGGAAGTGAACGTCCGTAATAAGCTGGCAAGAGGGAAATTCAGCGCGGCGTTTCTAGTTCAATGCATGAAAGCGATAGAGGTAAGTACTTTGCGGTTGGATTAGTTGCAGGACTAAGCTTAGCAGTCTTATTTTTGTTCTGGAGTGTTCCAGAGTTTAGCGACCCATCGACATACATAAACAATACACCAACTACAGATCAAGGCAGCCAAAACACCGAAACAAACAAAGGAAATAATGAACCACAATGGTGGTATTGGACCCGACGTTTGATTGCGACGGAGGATACGCTTGCTCAGTGGATCATGGCCTTTTTCAGCATTTGGGCTGTTCTTCTGATTGGCAAACCTTGCGCCAAACCAACAAAACCAACGTTGCTGCAATTAAGGCCGCTGACGCCGCAACCACTTCCAATAAACTGATGGCCCAAGGTCAACGACCTTGGCTTTCCATCCAAAACGACCGCAACGCCCATTTCTCCAAAGTAGTTCGAGAGGATGGGTCCGTCTATGTTCGCTACCTCTTGAGATACAAAATCAAAAACCATGGGAATTCTCCCGCCACGGCGGTCAATGTCAGCCACAAAGCTGTGTTTGGTAGCATACTTCAGGCGAACGTTGAATTCGACGGATGGGTAGACAAACTGTATAATTCCAGCACCCATGAAACCTACAGTGTGATATTTCCAAGCGACCCCGTAGTTTACAAACCAATTGGGAACTTCGAACGACAAAATGTGAGCCAAGATTTCGAATTCTTGCACGTTTTCCTTATGGTCCAATACATGGGAGACCACGGGAGCGGCGTTGAAGCTAAGATGCTTACCTTCCACCCACCTACTGAAACTATGAATGGCCCGTTCGGTGTTGAACTTAAAGTATGGCCTCACGCTCGCTTTATCAAACAACGCGACGGAAACCAGTAGAGCCAACGAAAAGATAACCACCGCGCCCCGCACGGCCCCGCTCCCTAGTCAATCCCCTCCCGATTCATTGGGTGACCTCGCTCTTGGTGCGTTTGATACATAAGGCCGGACAAAGCAACCAAACTGAGAAAAGCTCATTGTCTAGTAAGCGACTCCCAATATTGAAAGAAAATTTCATATGAAGCTAGCAGCTCGAAACTGATCGCGGAAAGTTGGAGCGCAAAAGCAGACATAGGAGAAGGCTGGCTTTGGAATTGATTGATGGATCAAAGATCCAAACCCAAACTTCAATTGGCATACTGGTGTTCGCTTGGTAAGCTAGTACGACACCCAAATAGCGTGGCAAAATGAGTTGGACTTTCTAGAACAGTTTGAACACCTAAACTATGTCCACGAAGCGAATTATGTGTTGAACAGCGCCCGCGAAATTATGTTTGGGAATTCTGCTGCAACGAGTCGCTTTGGCCAGCACCGCTTGGGGCAGGACATTGTGCAGGTTATCCGCAATCCCGAGTGCCTAGACCTTGTTAACGAGGTTCTGGAAGGCGCCCGCGTGGCTGAAAAAACCGTCGCTTTCGCTTCCCCCGCCAACGGTCTCTTTGATGTGCGAGTTGCACGAATTGCAGACATTCATTCCACGGAATCTTTGCTGTTGATCAGCCTGCTTGACATCAACGCAACCCAACAGGCGGAGGATATGCGGTCGGACTTTGTGGCCAATGTGAGTCACGAACTGCGTTCGCCGCTTTCGACAATCAGCGGATTTATCGAAACTCTAAAGGGCACCGCAAAGAATGACCCGCCAGCCCGGGAACGATTTCTCGACCTCATGGAGCAAGAAGCAGATCGCATGGTCCGGCTCATTGCTGATCTGCTGTCATTGTCGAAAGTAGAAGCTAATCAGCGCAGGCGGCCCTCGGGTCGCGTCGACATAATCGAGATTATTCAGAGCGTCCAAACTTCTTTGGCAAAGAAAGCGAAGGATGAAGAAAAAACAGTCGCCCTTCACGCTGACACAGATGTTGGGAATATTCCAGGCGATGAAGATGAACTTATTCAGGTTGTACAAAATCTTCTGGAAAACGCTCTGAAATATTCAAACGCCAATACCACCGTCGCGATCAAAGTTGCATTGGAAAATGATGAGGCAGGCATGCCGGGGCCGGTTGTTGTCCTTGTTGTAAGCGATGTGAGCGACGGTATCGAAAAGCAACACATCCCGCGACTGACGGAACGGTTCTATCGCGTGGATTCTCATCGTTCCAGAAATGATGGCGGAACGGGCCTTGGGTTGGCGATCGTCAAACATATTGTGCAACGCCACCGGGGGCGGCTGAAAATTGAAAGCGAGGTTGGACGCGGTAGCACATTTACAGTGCTTCTTCCCATGTCATAGCTCAGTTCAGGGTTCTGTCAGCACCCCGCACGTGGCAGGGCTCCTACCCAAAGCATTTGGCTTATCCACAGACTGTCACAAAACTGTAGTAAAACCGTCATAGGTCTGTCTTGGGACGGCTCTAGGCATCGCCCCATCCGCAAAATGTGCGGAGATGAAACGGAGAATGAAATGACTATCAAGAACTCTATGCTGACACTGGCCGCTGCAACCCTTACGGCAACAGTCGCCAATTCCAGCGCATCAGCGCGCGACCAAATCAACATTGTTGGCTCGTCGACAGTGTTCCCATTCGCAACAACAGTCGCCGAACGCTTCGGTAAGAATACTGAATTCAAAACACCGGTTGTTGAGAGCACCGGTTCAGGCGGTGGGTTGAAACTATTTTGTGCCGGTACAGGTACAAACACACCCGACATTACCAACGCATCGCGTCGCATCAAAACCAGCGAAGTCGAGCTTTGCGCCAAAAATGGCGTGAAAGATATCGTCGAAGTAAAAGTCGGCTACGACGGCATTGTGCTTTCGAATTCTCGCAAGTCCGATGTTTTGGAAATCGACGTTAAAGACATCTTCCTGGCGCTGGCTAAAGACGTGCCTGTTGATGGCAAAATGGTTCCAAACCCATATAAAATGTGGTCGGATGTGAACTCTGCTTTGCCAAAAGTTAAGATCGAAGTGCTTGGCCCGCCACCAACCTCTGGCACACGTGATGCGTTCGTTGAGCTTGCCATGGAAGGCGGTTGCAAAACCATCGACATGATCAAAGCCATGAAGAACACCGACAAGAAAGCCTACAAAGCTTATTGCCACACAATCCGCGAAGACGGCATGTTTGTGGAAGCTGGTGAGAACGACAATCTGATCGTTCAAAAACTGGAAGCCAATCCGGTTGCCTTCGGCATCTTCGGTTACTCATTCCTCGATCAGAACTCTGACAAAGTGCAGGGTGCGAAAGTCGGCGGTAACGCACCAACTTTCGAAAACATCTCATCTGGCGATTATCCGGTTTCTCGCTCACTGTACTTCTACGTGAAGAAGGCCCATGTCGGCGTTGTTCCTGGTATTGCTGAATTCCTTGCTGAATTCACCAGCGAAGACGCTTTCGGTGAAGACGGATACCTGGCTGAAAAAGGTCTGATTCCAATGCCGGAAGGCGAAATGGAAAAAGTTGTTGATGCGGTAAAAAACCTCACTCCATTGAGCATGTAATCTGCTTCATACTTGATCCGGCGCTCAAACGGGCGCCGGATCATTCCTCTTTCAAGAGTAACCGTCTTGCCTGACGCACCCGCCATAAACATCACTTACAGCGGGAACCGCGCCCGCACGGTTGAGCTAATCGTTCGCGTGATTCTGATCGGTTGCGCACTGGTTGCGGTTATTACGACAGTTGGCATCGTTGCATCCCTGCTGTTTGAATCTCTTCGGTTTTTCCAGAAAATTCCGCTTACTGATTTTTTATTCGGCCTGGAATGGAGCCCTCAAACGGCTCTGCGAGCGGATCAGGTCGGCGCATCCGGCGCATTCGGAGCAATCCCGCTCATTGTTGGCACGCTGCTCATCAGTGCTATTGCCATGGTTGTTGCTACACCACTCGGTCTGATGTCTGCTGTTTATCTAGCGGAATATGCATCGGACAGAACGCGCGGCATCGTAAAACCCTTGCTCGAGCTGCTGGCCGGCATTCCCACCGTAGTTTACGGCTTTTTTGCTGCCCTGATTGTTGCACCGATGTTGCGCAATGGCGGCGAAAATCTTGGTTTCGCAATCTCTTCTGAAAGTGCGCTGGCTGCAGGTCTCACCATGGGTGTCATGATCATCCCGCTGATCTCATCCCTTTCCGACGATGTCATTAACGCCGTGCCGCAATCCCTGCGTGATGCTTCCTATGGCTTGGGCGCTACTCAAGCCGAAACCATCAAACAGATCATTCTGCCAGCCGCTGTTCCAGGTATTGCGGGCAGTCTTTTGCTCGCGACATCACGCGCCATCGGCGAGACCATGATCGTGGTCATGGCCGCTGGCCTGGCCGCCAATCTAACGCTGAACCCATTCGAAGCCGTGACGACTGTAACCGTGCAGATCGTCACATTGCTGACCGGCGATCAGGAGTTTGACAGCGCAAAAACGCTCTCTGCCTTCGCTCTTGGCCTGTTGCTGTTCGTCATTACGCTTTGCCTCAACGTGATCGCCCTTCAAATCGTCGACAGATACAAAGAACAATATGACTGATCCAGATAGCATCATCGCGACCGGGCGCTCACCCCGCCACAAGGCCGAGCTGCGCTTTCGTGCTTATGGCATCGCCGCAATTATCGTTTCGCTTGGCTTCCTCGTTGTCATGGTTGGTGCCATCGTATCGCGGGGGACGGGTGCATTTCAGCAGACCTTCGTGCAGATAGAAATAAACGTTCCCGCCAACAAGGTAGATCCCCAAGGCACCCGTGATCCAAACGTCATCAAGAAGGCGCGTTTCAGCTCAATTTTGAAGAAGGCGATGCGCCAACGCTTCCCTGAAGCGAAAAGCCGGCAGGATAAGAAGTCACTCTACAAGCTGGTCAGTTCCACAGCTGAATACACGGTGCGTGATGCGGTTGTTGCAGATCCGTCACTGGTTGGAGAAACCTCGACATTCTCCATTCGTGCCTCCAGCGACGTCGATATGTTCATGAAGGGCAACATCGATCCTACTTTGGAACAGAGCCGGCGCCGTATCGATGACAAGCAACTCGCTTGGATTGAACAATTGCGGGCTGCAGGCCAGATCGAGAAGCAGTTTAACACCCAGTTTTTCACCGGCGGTGATTCCCGTGAGCCGGAACAAGCCGGCATTTGGGGCGCTTTGGCGGGGTCGTCACTGACGCTGCTCGTCTGTTTCCTGCTGTCTTTCCCTCTGGGCGTGCTGGCAGCTGTTTATCTCGAAGAATTTGCAAGTAAGGGCCGCATCAATCGACTGATCGAGGTCAACATCAACAACCTGGCGGCAGTGCCTTCCATCGTTTTTGGCCTGCTCGGGCTGGCGATTTTCCTGAATTTCTTTCAGCTACCAAGGTCGACTCCGCTCGTCGGGGGCATGGTGTTGGCATTGATGACGCTGCCAACGATCATCATCGCTTCCAGGGCGTCACTCCGCGCAGTGCCACCGTCAATCCGCGAAGCGGCATTCGGTCTTGGGGCCAGCAAAGTGCAAACGACTTTTCATCACGTTGTTCCTCTCGCCATGCCCGGCATGCTGACGGGTACAATCCTCGGCATGGCACAGGCGCTTGGTGAAACGGCGCCTCTGCTGATGATCGGCATGGTCGCTTTCATCGTCGATATTCCAGGCGGCGTTACCGAAGCAGCAACGGCTCTTCCGGTTCAGATTTTCCTCTGGGCAGACAGCCCTGAGCGGGGTTTTCTTGAAAAAACATCCGCCGCGATCCTCGTGCTTTTGATCTTTCTCGTGATCATGAACCTGATCGCAATTATATTGCGTCGCCGACTAGAAGTGCGATGGTAAGGAGATGGACGACGTGAATATTCAGACAAATATCGGGGGTGCAACCGCCGAACAAGCGAACATCGTTCCCAACCCGATTATCGAGGTGCGGCAGGCGCAGGTCTTTTATGGCGAGAAGCAAGCCATTGTTGATGTGGACGTTGATATTCAGCAAAATGCTGTAACCGCATTCATTGGCCCATCCGGTTGCGGCAAGAGCACCATTTTGCGCTGCTTCAATCGCATGAACGACGTTATTCCCATCTGTCGCGTGGAAGGATCGATCACACTTGCGGGGCAGGAAATCTATGCACCGGAGGTCGATGTTGTGGTCTTGAGGCAAAAGGTCGGCATGGTCTTCCAAAAACCCAACCCATTTCCCAAGTCCATTTTTGACAACATTGCCTATGGGCCAAAAATTCATGGCCTGACCACTTCGAAAGCCGATCTTGAAGAGGTCGTTGAAACCAGCCTGAAACGCGCCGGCCTGTGGGAAGAGGTCAAAGACCGGTTGGATCAGCCGGGAACAGGTCTTTCCGGTGGTCAACAACAGCGCCTGTGCATTGCGCGCGCCATTGCGGTGCAACCCTCGGTCATTTTGATGGATGAGCCGTGCTCGGCCCTCGACCCGATCGCCACTGCGACAGTGGAAACCCTGATTGATGAATTGCGCGAGAAATACACGATCATCATCGTCACGCATTCCATGCAGCAAGCAGCGCGGGTTTCGCAGAACACCGCATTCTTTCACCTTGGTGAGCTTGTTGAGTTTGGCACAACCGAGCAGATATTCTCGGCTCCCCGTGAAGAGCGAACCCAAAACTATATCACCGGACGTATCGGCTAGGCCCCCAGGACATAACTCCCAAGGATAAATTCCAAGGATAAATTAATGAACAACGCCCACATCGTAAAATCATTCGACAATGAACTTGCCCAAATCGAGAACCTCATTCTTGAAATGGGCGGCATTGTCGAAACTCAAATTGTGGAATGTGTAAAAGCCCTGACAAGCCGCGACGAAGAACTCGCCATGAAAGTGCGTACCGATGACAAATCTGTAGATGCGCTCGATACACGGATCGACGATTTGACCTTGCGAACCCTCGCATTGCGTCAACCGATGGCCCAGGATCTTCGCAGCGTTATTTGTGCACTGAAGGTCGCCAGCAACCTTGAGCGTATCGGAGATTATTCAAAGAACATTGCCAAGCGGTCGGTCGTCCTGGGTGGTACTGATCATGTTATTTCAGCTGAAAAAACCATCACCCGAATGGGGGCCATGGTTCAGGTCATGGTGGCCGACGTTTTAAACGCTTATGTCGCGAAAGACGTGAAAATGGCCGATGAGCTGATTCTGCGAGACGAAGAGGTCGATCACATGCACAACACGCTGTTTCGCGAATTGCTCACCTATATGATGGAGTCTCCAAAATTCATCACATCCGGCATGCACTTGCTGTTTGTGGCAAAAAATCTTGAGCGCATGGGCGACCACGTTACGGGGATTGCAGAGCAAATCCATTATGTCGTAACGGGATCTATCCCGGACGATGACAGGCCCAAGGGCGACTTCACCAGCCAAATCACAGGTTAGAACATGTCCAGCGACAGCGGTTTAAAGGTTCTGATAGTCGAAGACGAAGCACCCCAACTGGAAATGCTTGCCTACAATCTGGAAAAATCCGGTTACCGCGTATTGAAGGCGGCGGATGGCGAAGAAGGGCTGTTGGTAGCTCGCGAAGAGATGCCAGCGCTGGTCATACTCGACTGGATGATGCCCGAGCTTTCTGGAATTGAGCTCTGTCGTCAACTCAAACGCCACAATGAGACGAGACAAACGCCAATTCTCATGCTGACGGCACGTGGTGAAGAGAGCGATAAGGTGCGGGGTTTGGACAGCGGCGCAGATGATTACTTGGTCAAACCCTATTCCATTGCAGAGTTACTCGCTCGGGTTCGCGCCATGTTACGGCGTACAGAACCGGGCTCAGATGGCAGCATGATTGAGTATGGTGATATCTGCATCGACACGGAAAAAGTGCGCGTGTTTCGCAATAGTGTACCACTTGAATTGGGGCCAACGGAATACAGGCTTCTCAACGTGTTGATCAGTCGTCCGGGGCGAGTCTGGAGCCGTGACCAGCTCATGGAGCGAGTCTGGGAGCACGATCTCGACATCGACCAACGAACGGTAGACGTGCATATCGGCCGCCTGCGCAAAGCCTTAAGACAATACGATACAATTGGTCCAATACGCACAGTAAGATCCGTAGGCTACGCAATCGATATTGCAGAAACTTCTGATTGATCAAATTGGCCGATGTCCGGTTTTATGAAAATTGTATAATCAAAGTGGACAATTATTCTGGATCAAATTGAATAATAGACAACAGCGAACCCTTGGCAGGTTGTTCAACGCACGTCACAACGCATTGCGACCGCTGTGGGCTTATTCTGTTGAAAAACTCGGAGATTTAAGTGTGCTAGTTGGCACGTAAATTGCGCTGCGGCCCGCCTTCACACGGTTTTTCCGATGGGGTCATGATTTATTGCCAGTTTAGCGAGTTTCTTGAGGTTTTGGGCGGTTGCAGCGAGGATAAATTCGTCATGTGCCCCGCATGGGCCATGTAATCGAAGCCTTCCTAGGCCGTGAATGCGCTTGAGGTGTGCGAATGACATCTCGACCTTTTTGCGCAGTTTACATGAGACCGAGTATTCTTTGGTTTGGGCTAGAATTCGAGCGACGTCACGCGAGCTTTCGTAAATTGATCTGGTCACTTTGCGCCTAGGCTCTTTGGACTTGTTCCTATTTAATACCGCATCCGGTTCTCGTTTAAGCTGATTTTCGTTCGAATTTGATGTTTGACATTCCTCCTATTGCTGAGTGTCTTCGGCGGCTGTTGTAAAATCCATTGATGTATTGGAACAGGGCAACTGTCACTTGCTGACGCGTCTGCCATTTATTGCGCCAGATGAGTTCCGCTTTGATGGTTTTGAAGAAAGTCTCGACCACCGCGTTATCCCAACAATTCCCCTTGCGGCTCATCGACACTTTCAAGCCCAATTGGCGCATTCTCTTTTGATAATCGTGAGAACAATATTGGGAACCTCTATCGGTGTGGTGGATGCAGCCTGGCGGCGGATTTCGAAGGGCCACTGCGCGGTTGAGAGCCTGCAATGCCAGACCCTTCTTGAGCCGGTTGCTGACTGCCCATCCCACGACGCGGCGTGAATGCAGATCGATTATCACAGCCAAATACAGCCAGCCCTCACGCGTCCAGATGTAGCTAATGTCACCCACCCATTTTCGGTTGGGTTTATCCGCATGGAAGTTACGATTCAGCCAATTGGGTGCTATGTTGAAGTGGTGATTGCTGTCAGTTGTTACCTTGTATTTACGTGTTCTGACGACGCGAATGCCGTTGTCGCGCATCAAACGGCCCACGCGACGGTGGCCCACAGCCAAGCCCACTTCCTTCAACTCCTGCGTCATGCGAGGCCGTCCATAGCTACCAAGGCTGAGATGGTGCTGTTCACGGATGTGAGCCAAAACCACCATGTCATCACGCTGTCGTTGACTGACTGGGCGACGGCGCCAGGAGCGATAGCCGCGTGATGTGACATTCAGAATATGGCAAAGCCGATCCACGGAAACATGGTTCTGGTGTTCTTCGACAAACGCAAATCTCACTTGCTTTGATTGGCGAAGAACACCGTGGCTTTTTTTAAGATGTCCCTCTCCTCCGTGAGCAGACGGTTCGCTTTGCGAAGCCGTTCAACTTCCTTCGCCAGATCAATATCGGCCGATGGTGGCAAGCCGTCGGGCTTAGATTTCTGTATCCACTTGGCAAGCGTTGAAAAACCAACACCCAAGTCTGATGCTACCTGTTTGCGCGTAAGTCCGCTTGTTAGTGCAATGCGGACGGCATCGCGGCGAAATTCGTCAGTGTGGCGATGTGCCATAGTCATTCTCATTGATGGATCAAATCCAATTCAAGGACACGGAACTAAACCGTGACAAGTCCACTTTTGGGCAACAGCGCACTTTCAATGGGCAAGCATCGCAGTCTATTTTGCGGGCGCGATACCGAACTGTTTCATCTTTGTTTGCACCCGACCTTGGTGTTTTGTAGGCACGCCGATATTGTTTGAGGTCTTTGCCTTTGGGACAGATGTACAAGTCATTCTCGGCATCATAGGTGAAGTCGGCACGTTCAAAGGTTCCATCCTTGCGGCCAGACTTATCGATCACAGGAATATGAGGTGCTATCCCGCGTTTCTCGACCAACCAATCCAGCATAGGGCCTGAGCCATAGGCTGTATCAGCAATAAGACGTTCGGGCTTTAGGTCATGCTTTTCTTCTACGCGATCAATCATGGTTCTGACTGCCCCAACTTCAGCTTGCCGAATAGACCGTGTGGCTTCCACATCCATGATCACCGCATTGTCTGTATCGATCAGATAATTTGTAGAATACGCAAAGTATGCAGGTCCACCACGTGCACCAGTCCATTGGGATGCTGGGTCTGAGTGGGAGATAAACTTCGGTGTAACAGGGCTCGCTGCGCCAAAAGCTGCGTCATCTAATGTTTCCAAATATTCCTGAACTGCACGGGGCACGTCATCAGGATCAATCGTATCAGGGTTCGTATCATTCAAGTCAAGTTTGCAAAACAATCGATAAGCTAGGTTCAAATGAACTTCATCACATAGCCGTCGTTCAGACCGGACACCCATAATATATCCGACTAATAACATGCGCATCATCAGCTCTGGATCAATCGATGGCCTACCAGTCAAACTGTAAAACTCAGTCAGGTGCGTGCGAACACCGGACAAGTCGATTACGACATCTATCGCCCGTAAAACATGATCGCATGGAACATGATCCTCAATCGAAAAGTCATAGAATAACGCGCTTTGTGCATCTTGCCGTGGCCCCATCATCGCGATCAAACTCCATTGCTGACAAACAAACTGAATCAGCAACCAAACCGTAAATCAACAAGAGTTTTTCAACAGAATTGGCCCAATGCCGACCTTGGCCGTTTCTTAAATGTAGGTTTGTGAATTAGCGTCAAGAACTGCATTTTGAGGTGTGATGTTTGCGTTTTTACCCATTTCTTATTGAAAATTCCATAAACAGATCCGGCGACCTGGGTTGGCAATTTCCATATTGGGTCATTTCGCACTATTCCGTAGCAGACCCCTTGTAACGAGATTCACGAATGTGGTGTTTGGATTTTGTTAACACCATCGGTTGTATTACGGGTTAACACACCATCCCACGTACACTTGTGATGGAGGCGATCGTGGATAAGTCAATACCGGAATGGCAGAGACGTTTCAGAGGCATGGACCCGAAAACGGTTGAAAATGCTTGGGCTGCGAAGTCTACAAATGAATTGACCTGGACGCATGAATGTTTCTTTCATGCTGCCGCTGCAGAACGAATGAAACAACTGGGCAATATGGCGATTGATCTGGACGATGGTTACCGGCTGAAATTATGTCGCCAGGCACAGGATATATTGGCGCGATTACAACGATATTTGAGTGAAGAGCCCGAAAAGCTGGACGCCATTCAAAAGCACGCTGCCGAATCAGACGCATATTACGCAAAATTTGGAACCAGAACCGCTCGGTATTACTTGTTTGAGCAAGGGGCCATCACAGAATTAGGTGATCGCAGGAGCGCGTAATCAAAGTGTATCGTCGTCGCGGCCGTTGCCGCTAAACGGTCAACCAGCGATCGATATCGTTTAATGCGCGTTTTGTTACAGCGTGTTTCTTCGCAATCCCTTTATCCTTGCCACGCCAGCGACCAACATGGCCTTCCGGTTTGGAAATGGTTACCGGTGGAAACAGGCCGAAATTCACGTTCATGGGTTGAAAAGATTTCTTCCCCATTTCTTCTTCATAGGCGATATGCCCTTTGGTGATGTGGTTCAACAACGCGCCAAAGGCCGTGGTTTCCGGTGGGAGCGAGGGGGTATTGCCCGCCAGTTCTTCTACAATGAACCGGCCTGTTAACAGGCCAATGGCTGCAGATTCTACATAACCCTCACATCCGGTGATTTGGCCCGCAAAACGTATGTTAGGACGCGATTTCAGCCGAAGTGTATCATCAAGCAGAGCCGGTGAATTCAAATAAGTATTGCGATGGAGTCCGCCGAGGCGGGCAAATTCTGCATTCTCCAAACCTGGAATTGTACGTAGAACATCGACTTGCGCGCCATATTTCAACTTTGTTTGGAAGCCCACCATATTATACAGCGTGCCAAGTGCATTATCCTGGCGTAGTTGAACAACGGCGTAAGATTTCACGTCAGGAATATGAACATTAGTTAGCCCAACCGGCTTCATGGGGCCGTGACGTAATGTTTCCCGTCCCCTTTCAGCCATAACTTCTATCGGCAGGCATCCATCAAAATATGGGACATTCTCCCACTCCTTAAATTCCGTTTTCTCCCCGTCAATCAAGGCATCAATGAATGCGTTATATTGCTCCTCATTCAGCGGGCAATTGAGATAATCTTTCCCGTTTCCACCGGGGCCAACTTTATCATATCTGGATTGGAACCATGCTTTATCGAGGTCAATTGAATCGAAATGTATGATGGGAGCGATGGCGTCGAAAAATGAAAGCGCGTCTTGGCCGGTTTCTCCGGCAATTTCCGCAGCAAGGGATGGTGCCGTGAGTGGGCCAGTCGCGATTATCGACTTCCCCCATTTTTCCGGCGGCAAGCCCGGGACTTCCTCTCGACTAATGGTGATTAACGGCTCATTTTCCAGCGCATGTGTGACGGATTGCGAAAAACCTTCCCGGTCAACTGCGAGTGCGGACCCCGCGGGGACCTTGTGCATATCGGCACATTTAATGATGATGGAGCCGGCGCGACGCATTTCTTCGTGCAGCAATCCAACGGCATTATTTTGAAAATCGTCGGAACGAAAAGAGTTTGAGCAAACCAGCTCGGCAAGGCCGTCGCCCTGATGAGCTTCCGTGCCGCGCACCGGGCGCATCTCGTGCAGTATGATGTTGCAACCATGGCGAGCCAACTGCCAGGCTGCTTCAGACCCTGCCAGCCCACCGCCAACTACATGTACTACTTTCTCATTCATTTGGGGGATTTAACACGGATTGTTGTCCATTCAACCCACCGGAGTGGACTATATTTGTCAATTTTGTACGGCGGCAATCTGGTCCGGTACTTAGTTTCTATGCTAGTCGCTCTCTTGGATCGGATGACAACCAGGGTAGACTGCCGATATGAGCCCAAGAACAACAGTGAATATGGCCAAATCATTTGCCACCGGGATAGCATGTATGTTGATCGCCGGATGTACAGGCTCCACGGCCACGTCCATTGGAAGTCTGTCTTCTGGCTATGGATCGCCGGATATACCGTTGAAAATTTGTTCGGGGTACGGTTGCAAGATTGCCGACCGGCTGACATTTGACGATGCCGATCTGAATGCGCTCGGGAAAATTATGGCGCCTGGTGCAAATAGTGCAAAGGCCGAACGCGATGTGCTTGGCGATGCAATTGCCTATATGGAAATTAGATCGCAAGGCAAATTGCGATATCAACCTGACGTTGAATATTCTTACCAAAGAGGTGTTGGTATCCGTGGTCAGATGGATTGTGTGGATGAGTCTCTCAATACCACCGCTTATCTGCTGTATTTGCAAAGCAACGGCCTGTTGAAGCATCACAAAACCATTACAACATACGCCGAACGTGGGCTGTTGATTGATGGACGTTATCCGCATAAATCTGCGCGAATGAGAGAAAACGGTGGTGAAGATTGGGCGGTCGATAGCTGGAAAAAAGCCAATGGCGGAAAGCCGGAAATATTGGCTCTTGCCAAATGGTATAAAGGCCGCAACCGGGCCAACCAGTATTGAATTTGTTACGAGTCACCGTGTGGAATGGCGAATAATATCCGCATTTTCGGGTAATCGGATTTACATGTCATCAAGACAAAATAAAACGCCTGTTGCGGGAGGAGGATGCAACAGGCGTTCTATATGGGTTCAACGCTTGGGAGGAGGTGCGCTGAACGCATCAACTGCTATTGGGAGGAGGATACAGCAGATTGATTAACGAATGATTAACCGCGAGACGCGCGCTGCGCGATGAATGGAATGTCGCCACGGGTGATACCCAGGTCATTCAATTCACGGGTAGAAAGGCTGTTTAACTCGTTACGGGTAATACGTACGCGGTTCCAAGTGCGGATGTTTCCAAGAATATCCATTGTGTTATTCCTTTTTAAAGTGCTGTCAGCACTTTGTGGCTGACCGGGTTGATCGGAACATCCTCGTTCCGTTGATAGACAAATAGAATTTTCTGTAGAAATTACGAGCGCAAAAGCTGCAAATGAGCTATGCGCCTTTTGCATGGAATTCACAATTCAGTCGCATTGATTGCGGGCTATTGTATATCTTCAGATGGGGCGTCCTATGTTCGGCCAATTTCCAAGGGGTTCGTGGTAGAAATAATTGGAAACAACAGGAGCCAAATGAATGCTGGTTTGGGATTATGCTGAGAAACTGCGTAATGAGGTACGCAACTGGTTGGCGGCTGGATTGATAGATCAGACCGCCGCTCAACAACTTATCCACGATATAGATCAACGCCAGAAAAAACGATCGTTTGCCAATGTGCTTGCCATATTCGGTGGCGTACTGCTTGCGGCGGGCCTCATTGCGTTTGTTGCATCTAACTGGGATGGCATGCCCCGGTATCTTCGTGTTGTTGTTTTGGTTGCCGCCATATGGTTCTCATATGCAGCGTCAATATTCACGAAACTGCGCAACCACCCCTATTTATCCGATATATTCCTGATGGTTGGGATCGTCGCATTTGGTGCGTCGATCATGCTTATTGGGCAGATATACCAATTACAGGGCCGAAACGAAGACGCTTTATTAGTCTGGATGATTGGTGGATTGCTCACGGTTTTAGGCACAAGGTCAATCTCAGCTTTAGCGACAACTATTCTTGTGTCCTGCGCGTGGATGGTGAGTGAGCATCCGGTGACTGATACATCAGCCACTGTGTTGAATATTGGCCGGTTTTACTGGTTCCCGTTGGTTTGGTTGGTCTTGGCGGCGATAGCAAAATGGGTTGGTTCCAGATTTTGTGCCCATTTGCTCGCGGTATTGCTGATTGTCTGGCTTATCTTGATCGTTTGGGTCGGGTGGGAACCTGCCTTTGACAGGGTTATCTCTGTGCAAGCGGCCTTATTAATTTTGGGCGCCATGGTTTTGGCCAGCCATTCGACTCAGCTTCACCTGGCCGGGTTTGAAATTCACGCGTTGGGTTATTGTTTCATTGCGCTGCTGGGACTGGAGTATCTGGTGTTTGCAGATATTTCGCTTTCAAAAGACAAATTATTTCTTTTCGACGGCTGGCGGACCTACTCTCCAATGGCCCTTGCTGTACTCCTCACTGGCGGACTGGTGCTGTTGATGCGGCGTTCGGGAATATCACCCACGCGCGACCAGTACGTATTCTGTGTGATCGCTGCTCTTTGTCTGTTCAAGGTGTTTGCATTCAAGCAACAGGAATTATTTGGTGAACTTGGACTAAGTATAATTTCCGCAGGAGTTGGCCTGGTATTCGCAATATGGTCTGTGCGGTTTGGTTGGCGAATTGGCTCCAGAGTTCTGTCAGCGTTGGGCTATATAGGGTTTATCACCGTGTTGCTGATTACCTACGCCCGCGTTTTCGGCACGCTCGAATTTACAGCAGCAGTGTATGGTGCAGCGGGCGTTATCCTTTTGGGCGTCTCGATCTGGCTTTTCAGGAAAGACCAATCCAAAACTGAGCAGGAGAGATGAGTGCGATGAGATTTAAAACACACGTCATCGGGCTGGTAATAGCCGCATTGTTTCAAACTGCGGTCTTGGGTGCGATGATCCACCGACATCACATTGAACTAACCACCGGCGAAGAAGTGGTGCTTCAATCACTCATGCGCGATCCACGCGATTTCTTTCGGGGGCATTATACACGGTTGCAATTGGCTGTTGATCGTCTTGATGGCAAGGATACAGTTATCGATCCCAACCTCGGGCATGGAACTGCTTATTTAATCCTTGATCAAGCAGAACCGTTTTGGACACCAAAATCTCTTACCAATGAAAAACCGGGTAATGGGGTATTTCTTAGAGTGCAGGTTCTGTCATTTGCCAAAAGAAACCAAACTACCGGAGATGATTCCTCAGTACCGAGTTCCAATACAGTGCGGGTGAGCACAGGGTTTGAACGTTATTACGCACCCAAAACACGTGCCCAATTTCTAGAAAAGGTCAATCAGGACAGTAAATTGGGCATTATTCTGTCTGTCCAACCCAATGGGACCGCGAAAATTAAAGGTGTGAGCGTCGACGGTGAGCTATCCTACGATGAAACCATATTTTGATTATTCAGCAGCTTCCAGGGATTTGGACCCAATGACGGGTCGACGGTCCAATAACTCCTTGAGGAAATAACCGGTATAAGACCGCTTTTCCTTTACGATATCTTCCGGTGTCCCCATGGCCACCATTTCACCGCCACCGTCGCCCCCTTCAGGGCCGAGATCCATCACCCAGTCGGCGGTTTTGATGACTTCAAGATTGTGCTCTATTACCGCAACAGTGTTGCCGCTATCGACGAGTTCATGCAGCACTTCGAGCAGTTTTGCCACATCGTGGAAATGAAGGCCTGTGGTCGGTTCGTCCAATATATACAGCGTTCTCCCAGTTGCCCGCTTTGAGAGCTCTTTGGACAATTTCACGCGTTGGGCTTCACCACCGGACAGGGTGGTCGCCTGCTGCCCGATCTTGATATAATCGAGGCCAACGCGGCGCAGCGTTACCATTTTGTCGCGCACAGACGGTACCGCTGCGAAAAATTCACAACCTTCTTCCACTGTCATATCCAATATGTCTGCGATGGACTTGCCTTTAAACTCCACCTCAAGCGTTTCGCGGTTATAGCGCTTACCATGGCAGATATCACAGGTGACATAGACGTCCGGTAGGAAGTGCATCTCGATTTTTATGACACCATCACCTTGGCAGGATTCACAACGGCCGCCTTTGACGTTGAAGGAAAATCGACCCGGCGTATATCCGCGTGCTTTGGCCTCCGGCAGGCCAGCAAACCACTCGCGAATGGGGGTGAAAGCCCCTGTATATGTTGCGGGGTTTGATCGTGGCGTGCGGCCGATCGGGGACTGGTCGATGTCGATGATCTTGTCGAGGTGCTCAAGACCTTCGATGCGGTCGTGGGGAGCAGGGATGTTTCGGTTCTTGTTAATGTGACGGGATGCAGCTTTATAAAGTGTCTCGATCAAGAACGTAGATTTACCACCGCCGGACACGCCGGTCACGGCGGTAAACGTGCCGAGCGGTATCTCGCCACTCACCTTTTTGAGGTTGTTGCCCCGGGCACCCACCACTTTGATCTTGCGCTGCTTGTTGATCTTGCGCCGCTGAGGGGGCACTGCGACTTCAAGTTCGCCTGACAAATATTTACCCGTAAGCGAGTTTTTCGCCTTCATGATATTTTTGGGCGTGCCTTGCGCTATAATTTCACCGCCGTGAATACCCGCGCGTGGCCCAATATCAACTACATGATCGGCGGTCAGAATTGCATCTTCATCGTGTTCCACGACAATAACGGTATTGCCGAGGTCACGCAGGTGACGCAGGGTCTCTAACAGGCGCGCATTGTCCCGCTGGTGCAGGCCGATTGACGGTTCGTCCAGAACATAAAGGACCCCCGTGAGACCTGACCCAATTTGAGAAGCAAGCCGGATACGTTGGCTTTCACCGCCCGATAATGTACCGGAATTTCTTGATAAGGTGAGATATTCCAACCCGACATCATTGAGAAACTGCAGCCGTTCACTGATTTCCTTCAGGATGCGAACGGCAATTTCGTTTTGTTTGTCGTTCATTTTACTGGGTAGTTCATCAAACCACACATTTGCATGTTTGATGGAAAGCTGCGCCACCTCACTTATGTGTTGTTTATCGAGTTTTACGGCCATCGCTTCCGGCTTCAACCGGTAACCCTCACACGCCATGCACGGCATGCGGGACATATATTTCTCAATTTCTTCCCGCATCCACGAGCTGTCAGTCTCCCGCCAACGGCGTTCAAGATTGCCGATTACCCCTTCGAACGGTTTCTTCGTTTCATAAGTGCGCAACCCGTCGTCGTATTTGAAATTGATGCTTTTCTTACCGGTGCCGTATAGCACCGCGGTCTGCGCATCGGCGGACAGGTCTTCCCATTTGTTGGACAGTTTAAATTTATAAACGCGGCCCAAGGCTTCCAATGTCTGTGCATAATATGGAGAGGGATTGTTGGACTTGGACCAGGGCGCAATAGCCCCTTTATTCAATTGGAGCGAAGCGTTCGGTACAACGAGGTTTTCATCCATCTTTTGTTGTGTTCCCAACCCGTCGCAGGACGGACAAGCCCCAAACGGATTGTTGAAAGAAAACAGGCGCGGTTCAATTTCTGGAATTGTGAATCCGGAAACCGGACAGGCGAATTTTTCGGAGAATATAAGCCGTTCGTGGGTTTCGTTCTTTGACTTGTTCTTGGAACCACCGGCAGCGGTTTCAGAAGCGGGCAGGGGTTTGTCAGCCAGCTCGGCAATTGCCATGCCTTCGGTGAGGTGCAATGCAGTCTCAAGGGAATCCGCCAGTCGCGTACCCATGTCTTCGCGAACAACGATACGGTCCACCACAACATCGATGTCGTGTTTGTATTTCTTATCAAGCGCGGGGACGTCAGCAATTTCGTAGAACTCGCCGTCGACTTTCACCCTCTGAAAGCCTTTTTTCATGAGTTCCGCGAATTCTTTACGATATTCCCCTTTACGACCCTGAACAATTGGCGCGAGCAAATAGAGCCGTGAACTTTCGTCCAAGGCCATGACTCGGTCAACCATCTGGCTGACGGTCTGACTTTCAATCGGCAGGCCAGTCGCGGGGGAATAGGGCACGCCAACGCGGGCGAACAAAAGCCGCATATAGTCATAGATTTCCGTAACTGTACCGACTGTTGAACGGGGGTTCTTCGACGTTGTTTTCTGCTCGATGGAAATCGCAGGGGAAAGACCGTCGATCTGGTCAACGTCCGGCTTTTGCATCATTTCCAGGAACTGGCGGGCATAGGCGGAGAGGGACTCCACGTAGCGGCGCTGCCCTTCAGCATAAATCGTATCAAACGCCAGGGATGATTTGCCCGAACCGGAAAGGCCCGTCATCACAATCAAACTGTCTCTAGGCAGGTCAATGTCGACGTTCTTGAGATTGTGTTCACGCGCCCCGCGAACGGAAATCACCTTGTCGTCGATCTTCCTTTTTGCCTTCTTGGCAACCATTTCTAACTTCCCGTGATGATCTGCGCCTGCAGCAGAGTTTTATTCACACTTATACCTGCTCAAGCAACAAGCAAGGCCGTAGACACCCACCTCAAAAGAATTTCATTGGGCGTGCTGCTTGATTCCCGATAAATGAGAACATATAATGAACATTATATTGATTGGCAAACAAACTATGTCGTTTGAAAATCGGTGGAAAAGTGGCACGTTTCGAAAATAAAGTGCCTATTTTGGCATACCCATGGCCGCAATTGATTATACGTCGTGGGACGGTATTCGTGCGTATTTGCTCAGGAGAGATATTATGGCTGGCAGTGTAAACAAAGTGATTTTGGTGGGTAACCTCGGCGCGGACCCGGAAATCAGACGCACACAGGACGGGCGTCCTATCGCCAATTTCTCAATAGCGACCTCTGAATCCTGGCGTGATAAAAACACCGGGGAGCGCCGTGAGAAGACTGAATGGCATCGCATCGTTTGTTTCAATGAAGGCCTGTGCAAAATCATCGAACAATACGTCAAGAAAGGTTCGAAACTCTACATTGAAGGGCAATTACAAACCCGCAAGTGGCAGGACCAGTCCGGTCAGGATAAATATACGACCGAGGTTGTGTTGCAGGGCTTTAACGGCAATCTGACAATGCTCGACAGCCGCAACGAAGGCGGCGGAGGCTACGGTGGTGGCCAGTCTGGCGGTGGTGATTATGGTGGCGGTGGCCAGATTGGCGGCCCATCTGGTGGCCAAGGCGGCGGTCAGGGTGGCGGTTATGGCGGTGGCGGTCAGTCCGGTGGTGGATTCCCCGGCGGCGGCGGAGATATGGACGACGAAATCCCGTTCTAGGCCCTAAAGGACAAGATTGATTATGGCGTCTCTGTTTGAGCGGCTAAAGGTCGACTGCAAGACTGACTGGGAAGCTTACACGCACCACGCTTTTGTTGAGACCATGGGAGACGGCAACCTTCCCGAAGCTGCCTTTCGCGATTATCTTGTTCAGGATTACCTGTTTCTCATTCAGTTTGCTCGTGCTTATGCACTGAGCATTTACAAAAGTCGGTCATTGGCCGAGATGCGCGGCGGGCTAGACGGCTTAAAAGCAATTCTCGACGTCGAGATGGGTCTGCATGTGCGCCTTTGCGCGGGTTGGGGAATATCTGCCTCTGAACTGGAAGAGACCGCTGAAAAAGGTGAAACTGTCGCTTACACCCGCTTCGTGTTGGATGCTGGTAACGCAGGTGACCTGCTTGATCTCTATGTCGCACTTTCCCCTTGCATGATTGGTTACGCCGAAATTGGTGCCCGTCTGGCGGTAGCTCAAGCGTCGTCGACCAGCAATGAAAACCCGTATTCTGAGTGGATCAATGAATATGCATCACCCGCCTATCAGGAATTGGCGGCGGACACGATCAAGAACCTCGATAATCTTGCATCGGAAACGATGACGGAATTCCGTTACCCGCGCCTCAAAAAGCTGTTCGCTGCGGCGTCTCGGTTGGAAGCTGATTTCTGGCAAATGGGGCTGAACGCGGCGACCGAATGAAACAGGAACTCGCTCATATCGCCCTTGTGGTGCGGGACTATGACGAAGCACTGGCATTTTATTGCGGCAAGCTCAATTTCGAGCTGGTGGAAGATACCTACCAACCTGAGCAAGATAAACGCTGGGTCGTGATCCGTCCGCCGGGTTCAACCGGTGCGTCGCTCCTCATTGCTAAAGCCAGTAAACCCGAGCAGGAAGCCTTTATCGGCAATCAGGCCGGCGGTCGCGTATTCCTGTTCCTCGCCACAGATGATTTTGAGCGAGATTACGACACCATGCGGACCAAAGACATAAATTTCATCCGACCAAAAACGGTGCATGATTATGGAACAGTCGCCGTGTTTGAAGACCTGTATGGGAACCTATGGGACTTGGTGCAGTTTGCCGATCGATAAATTTGAGCGTTGAATAGAAAGTTCGGATGAACTGAAAGCGAGTGAGTTAATTTTTCCTCAAAGCCCGTAACCTATAATGACTAATTGTAAGGTACTGCGACATTTGAGGCATCAATGAGAAGATTTTTGCGCCCAGCTCTCGTGGCGGTTGTATTGACCCTATCTTTAGCTCCTGATCTCTTCGCAGGTCAGATTGAAGAGTATCACGCACCAGACAGCAGCGCCGTGGGTCGTGATTTGCTTAACCGTTTTGAATTACCAGTCTTACCATTGTTCGGTACTCTGAAATGCCCAATTCTGATTACTTATAAAAGTGACGGGAATGGCGTTGATTACGACTTTAAGACGAATCTTGAAGATGCCATATCTGAAATACGGCATGTGAAGTTCTGGCGTAGATCATGGGGCAAGGAAGGAAGTACCGCCTATTGCGGGCGTGGAGGATTGTCAGACACGGTCTATGAACTACGCGATTTCATGTCCAATCTTAAAAAACACGGCGCGCCCAAAAGAGGTAATTTGACTATCCAAAAAAGTTGGGAGCTTCATTAAGCCGCCGCTGGACAGTGTTTGTTTCATTCGGTTTGACCATACATTTACATCCGACCTGCAATCAAATTCATTAAGGCAGTGATATCGTTTGCCCAATTTTCATCAAATGAGGTGACAAGCCCTTGCTTGAGGCAGCCAGGAAGCGGCTTCTTTGCTCTGCAATCGGTTCCGGTGATTGGGCAAATGTACCCCAATGCATAGGAATAGCATGTGATGCTCCGAGCGTTCGGGCGATTGCGACAGATTGTTCGGGTGTCACGTGGTGCCCTTCTTCCAGCTCAACGGGGGAGTAGGCCCCAATTGGGATGAAAGCTGTTCGGTGGACACCCAGACGTTTTCTGATTTCATGTATGAAAGAACCTGCACCGGTGTCTCCAGCATAATATATTTTTTGCCGCCCCGTGTTGATCGACCACCCGGCCCAGAGCGCCTTATTATCATCGGCAATCCAACGCTTTGATGAATGTACCGCCGGTACAGCAGTGAAACTTAGTCCGTCCGTTTTGACGGTTTCAAACCAGTCGACTTCTGTGACGTTGTTAAATTTTGCCCTGTTTACGGTTCTGCCATTCTGCAGGGGGATGATAACTCTTGTGTTCGGGCTAATCTTCGCCAATTTCTTGAGTGACCGTACATCAGTGTGATCATAATGGTTGTGGGAGATTATGATCACATCGATTGGTGGCAGGTCTTCAATTTTCAACCCGGGTGCCACAAGTCTTTTGGGGCCGAATGGAGGGATAAACGTGGCGTATTTGGAAAACACCGGATCGGTTAGTATCCATGCATCATCCACACGAATGAGAAATGTGGAATGGCCGATCCATGTGACGCTGCTTGCCTGTTTCGTGCTCGATCTAAACTGTTTAAGCGCTGCAGAGTAAGGCAATACGTGGTTTTCAGGAATGTCTTGGCGAAGGCGATAGGGGTCAAACGCCAGCTTGAACCAACTGCCACCTTCGCTGGGTTTGAACTTGCCGATGTTTTGAAAACGCCCGTTTGTGTGGTGCGCCTTGGGGTTAGAGGCGTCGAAAACCAGCTGGCCGTTGTCGAGCGTTTCCTTCGATACCGCGCAAGCCGTGAGCAATATACCCACTATAAATAACGCAAATAGTCGAATCACAAACGTTTCCCCAGCGAAGCTTCACAGAACATCAATGACAATGGAATTGATAGCCCACGGTGCCCGATGTTCACGCACTTTAAGCTGCTGTTGCTTCACAATAAATCTATCTGTGCGGAGCTATTAATACGGATTGAACGCTTTGGCTGGGTACAAATGCCGTTGAGGGGAATGCACCGCGGGGGAAATCTATGCTACCGTGGCAAAAAGCCAGAGCAAGAAGTGAACGTAGTATGAAAGCGATCCGTGCGCATAAATTCGGTGGTCCTGAAAATTTAATTTTGGAAGAAGTTGGCAACCCAGTTGCCGGTCCCGGCGAAGTCGTTATCGACATTAGGGCGGCCGGTGTAAATCCTTCCGATGTTTATATGCTAAGCGGCGCCTATGCACTGGTTCCGAACCTGCCGTATATACCTGGCTATGATGCAGCGGGCCAAGTTTCGGCTGTAGGGCAGGGAGTTAAAGAGTTTTCAACGGGAGATCGAGTTCTTACATGTCCAGGGGTTGGAAAACAGGAAGGTAAACCAGATCTCGGAATCACGGGGTGTTTTGCCGAAAAGCTTGTTCGCAAGGCCGCAGACATCAGGGCGTTGCCCGATAATGTCAGCTTCAGCCAAGGCGCGGCCATCGGTGTACCATATGCAACAGCGCACCACGCGTTATTTTTGAAGGGTTGTGGACAGGCTGGCGAGACTGTTTTTATTCACGGTGCTTCCGGAGCTGTTGGAACTGCAGCAATCCAGCTTGCAAAACGCGCCGGGTTGAAGGTCATCGGTTCAGCGGGGAGTGATAAAGGTTTGGCACTGGTTCGTGAACTCGGCGCAGACCTTGCAGTGAACCACAAATCTGAAAACTATCTAGAGGAGGTTCGTGAGGCCAGTGACGGCGGGCCCCAAATGATTATTGAGATGCTCGCCAATGTTAACCTCGCCACCGATCTGGATTTATTGGCGAAGTACGGTCGAGTGGTCGTCGTTGGTGCAAGGGCAGAGGTCACGATCAACCCCCGTGTCATGATGATGAAGGAGCTTGATGTCCGGGGGCTTGCGTTATTCAACGCAACTCGGAAGCAATCGGAAGAAATCATTGATGATCTGGTCGATGGTCTGGCTGATGGGTCACTTAACCCGATTATTGGTGCGGAAATGCCATTGGGTGACGCTGCACAGGCTTTTAAAAGAGTAATGGACCCTGGTGCTTACGGTAAGCTTGTATTGACGATTTAAAATTACGCCAAAGATCGGTTATAGAGTGGTCGCTCAACTGTTACGAACGGCCATCATAGTCGCCGACAAGGTCGCTATAAGATCGCTTTGATCATCTGTTATCCCGTATGCCGCACCTTCGCAGAAATAGAGACTTCTTCCGGGTTTAGTGACCTTTCCCACAAACCGAAATTGCTGAGATTTCGCTGGTCTTAAAAAGCTGGATTTGAATTCGACCGTCAGCACTTCGTCATCGGCATGCATGAGCGAGCAGGCTGCGTATCCGCAGGCGGTATCCATTCCTGTGGTCGCAACACCAGCGTGGTGATAGCCATGATGTTGTGTGAGGCTAGTGTTGAAATCCGAGATGATTTCCACATGACCCGGCTCAATCACATCAAGCGACATTCCCATCGTGCTCATGATGGATTGGGACGCAAACAGTGTCTTAATGCGGTGTGCAAAATTAACATCGTGAACCTTGAACTCTTCCAAATCAGTACTAGCCCATCCATTTGTTGCTTATTGTTTCGCGGCATTTCGGTAACCGTTTACGATGAAAGAACCTTGAAATACCGTTGTAAAACTGACTTGACCAACCATACACCGTTTTCAGACATCCAAAATTCATTGCCACCTTCAGCCATTTGTCGACTATTTATCTCCAACACAACGGGTGAACCGTGTCTTGAACCAACACGCGCGGCTGTTTCGCGATCCCGGGACAAATGTACATGGAGTCGTTTTCCGGGTATAAGGCCTTGCTTGTTTATCGACGGCAAGAACCTTTCCGCTGTTCCATGATAAAGGATATCTGGTGGTGTTGCGGGATTTAACTCCACATCAACATTTATGCTGTGTCCCTGATTGGCCCGAATTCTTTTCCCATCGTCTGAGATAGCAAACCGTTGCTTCTCACTTGTTCGAACGACTTCCTGGATTACCGCAAGGTTTAGTTTGTTACCTGCGATACCGGCTTTTTCAATAAGCGTGTTGATTTCGGCCCAGCCGTTGGTATCAAGTTGCAATCCGATTTTTTCTGGAGCATGCCGCAATATCAAACTCAGAAATTTGCTGGTCTTAACCAGCCCGCTCTTGCTGCTCACCACCCTTATCCTTCAGCTTCCTGCCCGCGCAGTTTTTGAGCCCGGGCAATTTCTTCTGCGTGGTGCTTGGCGCTTTGGACTTCGAGGAACAGGCGTTTTACGACCGGGAAACGCCCCTTGATTGCAATTTCGAGTTCATTATTTGTGCGTTCCACAATGCCAGCGGGGACTTCATCGTTATAGTCCACGCTCAGCGCCAGAAGCACATCGTTTGGACCACGGTGCAAGGTGCGTATTTCATTCAACGCGATGATGGCAGGTTGGGCCTCGATGAGTTGCTTGATCTCCTCAACTATCTCCGGCGCGGCGGCCTCACCAATCAACAGCCCTTTGGTTTCAAGGGCGAGGAGGAGGGCGGTTCCCGCCAATATGACGCCG
The DNA here is from genome assembly GCA_951813045.1 of uncultured Rhizobiaceae bacterium. Taxonomy (GTDB): domain Bacteria; phylum Pseudomonadota; class Alphaproteobacteria; order Rhizobiales; family Rhizobiaceae; genus Pseudahrensia. Next base: position 1,685,810 of record CATOTF010000002.1, on the reverse strand, counting down.
ATCAGAATGGATGCAACACCATCTAGAACCGGCATGTCGTAGGTAACTGCTAACCAAATGCCGACAAGCGCCACCAATAGTCCAAGCATGGCCGCCGTGTCTTCAAACAGGACGGTGAATATCGTTGGGTCTTTGGATTCCTGCACAGCCTGAAACAGGCTTTTCTTGCCTTTCGTCGTGCTGAACTCCTTAAAGGCAATCCACCAGGCAAAGCCCTCAAATATCATCGCCAGGATGAGGATAACATAGTTAATGAACGGTTCTTCCACCGGGTGAGGGTGCAGCACTTTTTCTATTCCGTGATAGACTGAAATACCCGCGCCAACGGAAAAGATCAAAATCGCGACGATAAAGGCCCAGAAATAGATTTCAGACGCATATCCAAACGGGTGCTTCTCATCAGCCGGACGTTTTGACCGGGCCATGCCATACAGAAGCAGGCTTTGGTTGCCGGTATCGACAAGGGAGTGAATACCTTCCGACAACATGGCCGATGATCCGGTAATAAAAGCACCAACAAACTTTGCGATCGCAATCAGCCCGTTGCCAATCATCGCCGCGTAAATCACTTTTTTTGAACCGGAAGCCATTTGATCACCTGTCTTTGACCTAAAGTCATGTGGTACCGTGCTATGAAAGTTCCGCAGGGAAAGCAATAATACTAGCGAGCTGACAAATGAAATTTCTTACCTGTTATTTTGAAAAGAGGAATATTTGTATGAAACGACTGTTGATCTTGAGTGCACTCCTTGTTGGTACTCATGCAAATGCCGGTGAAGTTGATGTGGTCGGTGTGAAAGCTGCAAAATCGGGCAATGGTACCTACCGATTTTCCGTTACGCTTAAGCATGCTGACACCGGTTGGGACCATTATGCCGACAAATGGGAAGTTGTTGGACCGGATGGCAATGTATTGGGGAAACGTGTGTTGGCACACCCACATGTCAACGAGCAACCGTTTACCCGCTCCCTCAGCGGTGTAAAAATTCCGGCGGGGGTTACAAAAGTAACGCTACGGGGTGGTGACAAGGTGCATGGCACCGGTGGTGTGGAAATGACTGTGGAACTGCCTAAATAACCCTGCAAATCATTGGGGAAATTGGCGGAATTCCGCCATTTTTTACGCATTATGGCTGTAGTTTTCACAGCTAAAATAATCCGCGGTATTAACACTTCTAACTATTTGAAAGTATTATGTAATACTTTGCGTATTTACGCACCCAAATTTGAGTCTCCAAGCGGGATAAAGTATGATCATTTTCATATGATAGTCAGCGATTCTCCTGCTGGCACGCAGGGAATGTATCTTGGCTGACGACAACCTTCCAAATGAAGAAGAAACCACCCTTGACGGTGATGATTCCAGCTCAAACGACGGTGGGAACGGAGAAGGCAGTACATCCGGCGGCGCGCTAGTACCGCCTGAGCACGACCCCATTTCAATTGTTGAGGAAATGCAGCGGTCTTACCTCGATTACGCCATGAGCGTGATCGTCAGCCGCGCGCTTCCTGACGTTCGCGACGGTCTCAAGCCTGTCCACAGACGTATTCTATACGCCATGCACGAAATGGGGCTGGAGCATAACAAAGGCTATCGAAAATCTGCCGGTGTCGTCGGCGAGGTGATGGGTAAATTTCACCCCCATGGTGATGCCTCGATTTACGACGCATTAGTGCGTATGGCGCAGGATTTCGCCATGCGAGTGCCGCTGATCGATGGGCAAGGCAATTTCGGCTCCATCGATGGCGATAAGCCCGCTGCCATGCGCTATACAGAATGTCGCCTTGAAAAGGTGTCCAGCACATTGCTGGCCGATATCGACAAGGAAACGGTAAATTTTCAAGCTAATTATGACGGCCGCGAGCGTGAACCGATGGTTCTGCCGGCTCGTTACCCCAATCTGCTTGTTAACGGGGCAGGCGGCATCGCTGTGGGCATGGCGACGAATATTCCGCCCCACAATCTTGGTGAAGTGATCGATGCTTGCCTGGCGATGATCGATAATCCCGCGATCACACTTGAAGACGTGATGCAAATCGTTCCAGGCCCCGATTTTCCAACGGGCGGTTACATTTTGGGGCGGGCAGGTATTCGTTCTGCCTATGAGACAGGGCGTGGTTCGGTGATCATGCGGGGTAAGGTCGACATCGAAAAGATGTCTGGAGACCGGGATGTCATTGTCGTCAGCGAAGTTCCTTATCAGGTCAACAAGGCCACGATGGTCGAAAAGATCGCCGAGCTTGTGCGCGACAAGCGCGTGGAAGGCATTTCAGCAGTGCGCGATGAAAGTGACCGCCACGGATATCGTGTTGTGGTGGAGCTTAAGCGCGATGCGGTAACAGACGTTGTTCTTAATCAACTGTATCGCTTTACAACGCTTCAAAATTCGTTCGGTTGCAATCTTGTTGCACTGAACGGCGGCAAGCCTGAGCAATTGACGCTAATGGACATGCTTCAGGCGTTTGTTTCCTTCCGTGAAGAAGTTGTCACTCGACGTACTAAATTCCTGCTCAACAAAGCTCGTGTTCGCGCCCATGTTTTGGTTGGCTTGGCGATTGCCGTTGCCAATATTGACGAGGTTATCGCCCTTATCCGTCGGGCGCCTGATCCGGCAACAGCTCGAGCCCAACTGATGGAGCGCCGTTGGCCAGCCAAGGATGTTGCGCCGCTCATTCTGTTGATTGATGATCCGCGCCACAAGCTCAACGAAGACGGCACGTATAATTTGTCGGAAGAACAGGCTCGCGCTATCCTCGACCTGCGCCTGCAACGCCTGACTGCGCTTGGACGCGATGAGATTGCCGATGAGTTGAACACCATCGGGGAGGAAATCAAGGATTACCTGGATATCCTGTCGTCCCGCGCGCGCGTATACGAAATTGTAAAATCCGAACTGATTGAAGTTCGCGACACTTTCGCCACGCCCCGCCGTACAGAAATTATCGACGGTGGGTTTGAGCATGATGATGAGGATCTGATTGCCCGTGAAGATATGGTTGTGACCGTGAGTCACGGTGGCTATATCAAGCGCGTACCTTTGGCGACTTATCGTGCGCAACGCCGTGGCGGCAAAGGCCGTTCGGGTATGAGCACGAAAGACGAGGATTTCGTCACGCGGCTGTTTGTGGTCAATACCCACACGCCGGTGGTGTTCTTCTCCTCACGCGGCATCGCTTATAAACTCAAGGTGTGGAAACTACCGCTGGCTGCCCCCCAGGCGCGTGGCAAGGCCCTGATCAACCTTCTGCCTCTGCAATCTGGCGAAACCATCACCACTATTATGCCGTTGCCGGAGGACGAAGATACCTGGGATACGCTGGACGTCATGTTCTCGACCCAAAAGGGGACGGTGCGACGCAATAAGCTGTCGGATTTCGTTCAGGTCAATCGCAACGGCAAGATCGCTATGAAGCTGGACGATGATGATGGCATCGTTGGTGTGGAAACCTGTTCAAGCACCGATGATGTACTGCTCACATCTTCATCCGGACAAACCATCCGCTTTAAAGTTAGTGATGTACGGGTGTTCAACAGTCGAAATTCGGTCGGCGTGCGCGGCATTAAGCTCGGCAAAGATGATGAAGTCATATCTATGGCCATCATGCACGGATTTGAAGCGACACCAGCTGAGCGTACTGCATATTTAAAGCAAGCTGCGGCCGCGCGGCGAGCGGCATTGGGTGATGTTGAAGATGACACGGATGTGGATACAGAGTCTGACGAAGAAGAGTTGAACGAAGAAGTAACCCTTGATGTCGAGCGTTACGCGGAAATGGGGGCGGCTGAACAATTCATACTTACCTTGACTGATCAAGGATTTGGGAAACGTTCCTCAAGTTATGATTTCAGAGTTTCCGGTCGTGGCGGCAAAGGTCTGAAAGCGACTGATATTTCCAAACGTAAGGAAATCGGCCAATTGGTTGCTGCACTTCCGGTGGAAGATAGCGATCAGATTATGCTTGTATCTAATGCGGGCCAGCTCATTCGTGTGCCGGTAGACAACATCCGTCTGGCCAGCCGCGCTAGCAAAGGAGTACGCGTATTCCGCACTGCGAAAGACGAGGCAGTCGTTTCAGTCGAACGCATCAGTGAACCGGAAGACGATGACAGCGATGAGGCTGAAGCGATTGAAGTTGATAACGGCGACAACGGTGGCTCGGAAACTGATGTAAATTAGTTTACAGTTCTATATCGGCACGTAATCGGCGCCGGTTAATGGACACCGGTGAAATGGTGTTGCAACCCAAAAGATTAATCGCGGTTTGGGTGGATTGACGACTAACAGTTCTTGATCAATGTGATTTGATTGGAGAGCGCGATGAAATGCGGCTAAGCGGTGCGAATGCGTTATGCTTTTTTGATCGTTCTACTCTCAATTCCGGCAGCTGCTGGCGAACGCGACGTGTTCTACGGAACTTGGGGAACGCATAAACAATGTTCTCGCGCACCTATCAAGGCAGGCGGAACCGTGTTGGCGGAACCATTTGTGATTAGTTCTGGCTGGCTAAAGCAGGGGAGACTTTGGTGTCGACTTAACTGGTCTTCTCCTCATACCCGCAACGGGGATGTTTTTACGAGTGCACATGCATTGTGTGGTGAAGATACTGTTCGAGATTATTTCCTGCGCATGGGAATATCCAACGGTGATCTCACCCTACGCTGGGGTTTCCTGTTGAAAAACGGGCCGTTATCGCGCTGTCATAACACCAAAAGCTGACAGGAACGCCGCCCAATATTCTAAAACGACCCTTAGCGAATTTTATTGACAGGGTGTTCCTGATAGGCGCGGATTTTCCACAATTCATCGATGGCAACGTTTTTACTGTTTTGTTGGCTGCGCATGTGAACGACAGTTGCGGCTAGAGTAATAGCACTTACGGCACTATAGGCGATTGTAGCTACTAACATTGGAATGATCTCCATCAGGGTTATTCTTGGTTTGGCGTTTGTCTGTGCCCTGCGCTATTAACTAGGTGCAAAAACCGACTATACCAGTGCACAATTGCACACAGTCATTCACGGCCAGTTTATGTTCATTGATTTAACCGCGCTTCTTACGTTCATTTTTGCAAGCGTCATTATATTAATTGTACCAGGGCCGACGGTTACGGTAATTATCGCTAACAGTTTGAAATTCGGTACAAAAGCAGGCTTGTTGAATATTGCCGGAACACAGGCAGGGCTTGTCATTCTACTGATATTGTTGGGCTTGGGATTGGAGGCCATAACCACTACCTTGGCGTGGGTCTTTGACTGGTTAAGGCTTGCTGGGGCTGCCTATTTGATATGGCTGGGTTACAAACTATTGAAGTCAGACGGTGACATATCTGCGGCGGCAAGCTCTGGAAAGATTGGTGGATCTTATTTTTGGCAAGGCTTTATAGTCGTGCTTTCTAACCCGAAAATACTCCTGTTTTTTGGCGCATTTTTACCCCAATTTATTACGCCTGAAGGAAACGCGGGGCTTCAAACAATGATTCTTGGCCTGATATTCATGGCTTTGGCCACGATTATGGATAGCCTTTATGCAATCGCTGCAGGAAAAGCTGGGTCACTTCTAACCCAACGCAACGTGCGCGGCGTCGAAATCACCGGCGGCTCATTAATGATAGGTGGCGGCATCTGGCTGGCGTTAAGCCGTAACACTTGATTGTGCAGCAATGCCCGCAACACTATTTGCCTTTATGTCATTGTGGCGTTAATGCATCGGCATGAAACGTACCGCCTTTTATCCCGGTTCCTTTGACCCGTTTACGAACGGTCATCTAGACCTATTGTTGCAGAGTCTCGCGCTGTTTGACCGCGTTATTATCGCAATTGGTGTGCACTCCTCAAAACCTGGAATGTTTACATACGATGAGCGAAAAGCGCTGATCGAGGCGGTTGTTCCGGGTGAATTGGCTGAGCGTGTTGAAGTTGTTTCCTTCGATAATTTAACAACGGATGCAGCGCTGTCTGCAGGCGCAGTTGCAATGGTACGCGGGTTACGTGACGGCAGTGATCTCGATTATGAGATGCAACTTGCCGGAATGAACGGTGCGCTTGCCCCAAATCTGCAAACCGTTTTTCTGCCAGCCAGCCCTGAAACGCGGCCCATTACCGCCACATTGGTGCGTCAGGTGGCAGTAATGGGCGGCGACGTTACATCGTTCGTTCCCGAACCTGTGGCAAAAGCCCTGCTTTCAAAGTCGTCCAGGAAAGACTAATCTCCTCAATCTAATACGGAATATCCCATGAAACTGATTAAAACACTCGCCGTAACTGCATTTGCCCTTTGTTTTGCCGGTGCTGCCTTTGCTGCAGATAAAGCCAATACATTGCTGCTTGACCTTAAAGGTGGCCAGGTGACCATTGAGCTTCTTCCCGAAAAGGCGCCAAATCACGTAAAACGTATTAAAAATCTGGCGAACAGCGGGTTTTACGATGGTCTGAAGTTTCACCGTGTAATTGACGGTTTTATGGCCCAAACAGGAGACCCGCTTGGCAATGGTACCGGGGGATCAGACGAGCCCGACCTTAAAGCGGAATTTAATGATGTATCATTCCAGCGCGGCGTGATCGGTATGGCCAGGGCACAGAATCCAGACAGCGCAAACTCCCAATTCTTCATCATGTTTGCACCGGGCACATTTCTGGATGGGCAATATACCGTTTGGGGGCGTGTTACCGACGGCATGAACCATGTTGATAAAATTAAACGGGGACAGGGGCAGAACGGTTCAGTTTCCGACCCCGATACCATTGTTAAAATGCGCACCGCAGACAAATACTGACTTCAATATTACTTACGACAAAAAGGATTATCCCGTGGTGGATTATAAAGACCCAGAAAATACTCTCATCGTTGAAACATCTAAAGGTACGGTTGTTATCGAATGCCTTCCAGACCGCGCGCCCGGCCACGTGAACCATATAAAGGAACTCGCTCGTGAAGGTTTCTACGATGATATCGTATTTCACCGCGTGATTGATGGTTTTATGGCACAGGGTGGTGACCCAACTGGAACGGGAACCGGTGGTTCCGACAAGCCCAACCTCAAGGCGGAATTTAACGATGAACCGCATGTGCGCGGTGTGTGTTCCATGGCCCGTTCTGGTCACCCAGACAGCGCCAATTCGCAGTTCTTCATCTGTTTTGACGATGCCCGTTTCCTCGACAAGCAATATACGGCCTGGGGTCGCGTTATCGATGGAATGGATAACGTTGATAAATTTGAACGCGGTGAACCGGTTCCGAATCCGGATAAGATAGTATCCATGAAAGTCGCTGCTGACGCCTAATGGACTGATCCTACGATTTGCAAGGGCGGGCTTTCGAGCCCGCCTTTTTTGTTGCTAACGACAACACGGACTTTTCATGCGCGTTGACACTTTTGATTTTGATCTCCCCGAGGAGAATATCGCGTTGCGCCCGGTGACCCCTCGCGACAGTGCCCGAATGTTGCTGATCAATCAGACACCGGGAGAAATTTCAGATTGTGTTGTCTCAAACCTCGCTGAATATCTGAAACCCGGAGACGCGCTTGTATTCAACGATACCAGGGTTATACCGGCGCAGCTCGAAGGCGTTAGGCGCCGTGGGGATACGGTCGCAAAGATCGGCGCAACTCTACACATGCGGCTGGAGGCAGATCGGTGGTTGGCATTCGTACGGGGCGCAAAGAAACTGAAAGTCGGTGAAAAGGTCGAATTTGGAACTGATATCCTCAACGCAATTGTTGAGAATAAAGGGGAGGGCGGCGAGGTCGAGCTCAGGTTTGATCGGTCCGGTCCTGACCTAGATCTTGCGCTTGTGGAAGTCGGTTACATACCGCTGCCTCCCTACATCGCCTTAAAACGCGCAGAAGACGAGCGCGACCATGTTGATTACCAGACAATTTATGCTCGCGAAGATGGAGCTGTTGCTGCACCAACTGCAGGGCTGCATTTCACCGATGAACTGTTTGCAAAGCTGGATGCGCGAGGTATTTCGCGTCATTTCGTAACACTCCACGTCGGGGCAGGGACGTTTCTACCTGTTAAGGTTGATGATACCGATGATCATAAGATGCATCATGAGGTGGGGCACGTAAGTGCTGAAACCGCAAAAAGACTCAACCGAGTGCGTGAGAACTGTGGGCGTATCGTGTGTGTGGGAACAACATCGCTCCGCCTGTTGGAAAGTAGTGTAGACGAACAACGGCGGTTTCATCCTTGGGAGGGCTCGACGGATATTTTCATCACGCCTGGGTATGAATTTCGGGCAACAGACGCTCTCATGACCAACTTCCATCTGCCGAAGTCGACATTGTTCATGTTGGTGAGCGCATTTGCGGGCACGGATACCATGAGAAGAGCCTACGACCACGCTATCGAAAGCGGCTACCGGTTCTATTCCTACGGGGATTCATCGTTGCTATTTCCCGGCAGAAATTGATTTCGGGGCGAGCGTGATTACTGTTTTATTCTCACTTCAAATTGAAAATGAAACCTGAAGGCTGATTTGCGCGTAACTTGTATTCCATGCAACCCTGAATAGAGAATCAGGAGATACAAGATGCGAAAACTGACTAAAACCCTGTTTGGATTGGGATTATACGCCTCCATAATGGTGGGCGTAGCGGCGGCACAAACACCTGCACCCTTGTCCAGTGAGCAAAAACTGGCTGCTGAGACTGTGATCACCGGCCAAATAAATGCGTTTCAGGATCGTGATCATGAAAAAGCGTTCAATTATGCAGTCCCAGGAATTCGCACAACTTTCGGTTCGACCGAAAACTTTATCCGCATGGTAAAATCAGGCTTTGGTGCCATTTATGGTGCCCGAAACTGGACATATGGCAGGGGCCAGACTGATGGCTCAACCCTGCTACAGGAAGTGCTGCTGACCGGTCCCAATGGCAAAGACTGGGTTGCGCTATATACATTGCGCAAACAGGTCGACGGGAACTGGCGCATCGCCGCGGTGCAGATCAAAGAAGGTGACGCACAGAATACGTGATTGGTAAGCACGCCATAACGGAAGATGACATAGGTCTTACCTCCGTGATACCGGGCTGGATGCGAACTCCTTGCCTGAATAATGCCGCCTTTTGGGTTTTAGCCTCTGCTTTACTGTTCTTAAATTCGCCGGTATTTGCAAAAAGTGACGCTATTGCACGTCTCAACTATGCAGGATTTAAGAAACTCGGGCATTGTACAGCTGCGCTCGTTTCCAAGAATACTGTTCTCACAGCCCGCCACTGTATAGCGAATCGCAGGTTAAGCGAGTTGCATCTGGTATTTGGCTACGAGAAAGGTGAATGGGTCGAGCACCGTCGCATTAAGAGCGTTCACCCCCATTAACATCGAGATATTGCCGTATTATGTTTAGACAAGGCATCCGATATAAAACCCGTCGCTATAGGCCCAAAGCCGGAACGGCGGAAAACCCGGCCTGCCAACAGTATTGGGTACGGAAGATCCCGAGCCCATCTTGTTACTTCTAAAACTTGCGACTTTCAGGCAGGCAATCTTCGTGCCCGCTTTGGCTGCAGGCTGGAGCCGGGAATGTCGGGCGGCCCGGTGATGTTGGACAATGAAATTGTTGGCGTGGTGAGTGGAACGACCCGCACATTCAGCATTATAGAATTGGCAGTAGATTTGCCTGTCTCGAATTGTAAGAATTAAAGACTAATTATGAGGTCGACAAATGGCATGGATAGCTCTTTTCGTTGCGGGTTTACTTGAAACAGCTTGGGCTACCGGTCTGAAAGTCGCTGCCGACAAGTTCAGTATTGGCCTGATCGTCGCAACAGCGGCTTTGATGTTCGCCAGCCTCGCGGCATTATATTGGTCGATGCGGTCATTGCCTTTGGGAATTGCATACCCAATCTGGACTGGCGTCGGGTCGATCGGATCGGTTATCGTCAGCTTCGTTTTATTCAAGCAACAAGTCGGTATTGTGAGTATTGCCGGAGTGGTCTGCCTGATTGTCGGCATTTTCCTCATAAGCCTTGAAACCCAATAAGACCGAGGAAAGTTCGATGGCCGGTGAATCGGATTTAGATATGTTGTTAAGCGCGATGGCAGCAGAACTTATAGATGGTCTATACGTGTTTGCGTCTGTTCCAGATGGTATTGTGCCGGAGGATGTTCACCCAAAAATGGTGTTTCAAGAAGCGGAAGGAATGACACTCATCCTTTTGAAAGAAGAAGCTGAGGCGGGCGGTCTGACCTTTGAATTTCCCTGTCGCATGATCACCCTGAATATTCATTCCTCGCTGGATGCCGTCGGCTTTCTGGCGCGCATTACAACAGCGCTTGCAAAACATGGCATGGGGGTGAATCCGGTATCAGGATTTTATCATGACCATCTATTTGTGCCCGATGGCAGAGAGCGGCGCGCGCTTGCCGTACTCAAGGAATTGTCGGCTTAATCCTGAAGCCGAAAAGCTAATTCCAGCCCTACAAAGCCGCTCTTAGCACGCCGTTAAGCGCTGATAGCATTGAATAATCTCCGCTATTCCAAAACCTCAATATCGCCTTTCTCCCATCCTGCCTTTGTGTTCGCCATAAAGTCGGCGTATCGGCCCTGTTCAATTGCGTTGCGCGCGCCCTGCATGAGATACTGATAATAGGCGAGGTTGTTCCAGGTGAGTAACATACCGCCCAAAGCTTCGTTGGAACGCATGAGGTGGTGGAGGTAGGCGCGGCTGTATTGGGAGGATGCGGGACAATCCGACATTTCGTCCAAAGGCCGATGGTCTTCCGCGTGGCGGGCGTTGCGCATATTGATTTTGCCCATGCGAGAATAGGCTGTTGCGTGGCGTCCCGCTCTGGTCGGCATGACGCAATCGAACATGTCGACGCCACGGGCGATTGATTCCAACAGATCATCCGGTGTGCCCACACCCATGAGATATCGCGGTTTTTCCTTTGGAAGTTCGGGGCAGGTGATATCGAGCATTTTTAACATCACTTCCTGGGGTTCACCTACAGCGAGGCCACCGATGGAGTAGCCTTTCATATCCATAGCCTTAAGGGCTTGCGCTGATTTCACGCGAAGTTCCGGATTATCGCCCCCCTGTACGATGCCAAACATGGCGCGGGCTTTGTGATCGGATTGAGCTTTAAAGGCGGTGTGGGAACGGTCTGCCCACCGCAATGACAGTTCCATCGCCCGTTCAATTTCCTTGTTTTCGGCTGGCAGGGCGAGGCATTCGTCCAGCTGCATTTGAATATCGCTATCCAACAGCGCCTGAATTTCGATAGACCGTTCCGGTGTCAGATCATATTTTCGACCATCAATATGGGATTGAAAAATGACGCCTCTTTCGCTCATTCTGCGCAATTGAGCCAAAGACATGACCTGAAAACCACCAGAGTCCGTCAAGATTGGATGCGGCCAGCGGGCAAACTCATGCAAACCGCCCAGTTTCGCCACCCGTTCGGCGCCGGGGCGCAGCATCAGGTGGTAGGTATTCCCCAGAATAACGTCCGAACCGAGATCACGAACCTGATCCATATACATGGCTTTAACGGTACCCGCCGTGCCAACCGGCATATAGGCCGGCGTACGAATTGTGCCGCGTGGCATTGTGATTGCCCCACGGCGAGCTTTTCCGTCGGTTGCCAAAACTTTGAACTGGAAATCGGGCGAAGTTTCTTCGCGTTCAGAAAGAGTGTTGATATTCATGATCGGTGATAAGTGAAGTTTGGAGGAGCGGACGAACCAAGGTACGGATTCAGTCTGGAAACACAGTCGCATGGATTGACCTAACGATGTGCTACTGAAGGTATTGTCTAGGTCTTCATACCCTCATTTGCAATAATTTATGCCAGGAACTGGGGTGGTTGTTACTTCGAATCCATCGATGTTCGTGTTCCCACAGTGGACAATCCCAAATACATGGTAAATATTTACGGTGAGGGAAGCAGTGAACAATCTTTCACTGCGGTGCGCGTTTAGCGGCTTGGAATATTCAGACGCCTGTAGTGTCTAAAAAATATCAACCAAACTCCGGGGAAATATCATGGAAACCTATGCAGCATATTCAGTCGCAATTATTTCACTCCTGACCTTCGTGCTGATTGTATTGGTACAATCAGCAATGGTTGGAGGAAGCAAGGCAAAAGCGGGATTAACGCCCGGGTCTGAACCCGACGCTGATTATAGTAGTTCAGTTTACAGAATGAACCGTTCACACCAAAACGGTGTTGAGATATTGCCCGCGGCGGCTGTTGCGCTGTTCGTGGCGATATTGCTTGGCGTATCCAGTTGGTGGGTTAACCTGCTGATGGGAATATTTCTGTTATCCCGCCTAATCTACATATATATATACGCTCAAAATGTCGGCAAACCAACGCAAGGCGTTCGAACGATAGCGTTTGTAACCGGGTGGGCGACACTGGTAGTTTTGTGCATCATGTCTATTTGGGCGCTCTTATAAACGTTTAAAAATAGACAGTTGGTTGCAGTTGAATATCGTCAATCTCGAGTTGACGCCACCGCTGTGATATCTGTCGTTTCGGGAGGATTGGCAAATGTTGGGCCTACCGCCTCACGATAGGTTGCGAAAGATTTGGAATCTAAAAATGCTTGTTTGGTTTCATCGTCGGAAAATTCCAACAGGCCGATGAAGCGTGTCGGATCGTCAGTTGAAAAACAAGAATAGTTCAATCCTGCGATGTTTTCGGACTTCAACCCGCCGACAAGTGCCGTCATTGCTGAAGTTTGGGCGGCGTGATCATCTTTCGTCTTTAATGTATAGCGGACAAGCAAGCTCATCGTAGGGCTCCCATTAATTTGGCATCGCTTCATTAGAAGCGATGGCCGGATATTTTGCAATATTGTTTGATGCTTGGGTAATGGTCGCTAAGGAGTGGCGTTTGATGAGGATGATAGTATCTATGGTATTGGAACTCCACTCGGGTAGCAAAAGAACTGACACATGGGGCAAACTATTGCAGATACCAACCTCCCCGCGACGATAATTCTGCCGGACTACGACCGGTCGTTGTTGAAATCCAGGATCGTTCATCTGGGGTTTGGAGCTTTTCATCGCGCTCATCAGGCTGTTTTCACGGACAGTGCTGCCCGACAGTCCGGGAGTGACTGGGGTATTTGCGAAATTAGCTTGTTTAGCGATACTTTGATCAAGGCGTTGAGAATACAGGATCACCTGTTTAGTGTCACCGAACTGGGCGCTAAATCCACACAAAGTCGAGTGATAGGCGCAGTGACGGAATCCCTGCATGCGGGGCTCGATGGTATTCAATCCATTATTGAAAAAATGGCGGAACCTCAAGTGGCCATAGTATCGTTGACCATTACGGAAAAGGGATATTGCATCGACCCGTCGACTGGCCAACTCGACAGGAACAATCAACTTCTCGTGGCTGATCTGACGAACCCAACAGAGCCACAATCCGCGTTAGGGTTTATTGTACAGGCGCTCAAGCTTCGACGAGAACGAGGACTTCAGCCCTTCACCGTGCTTTCCTGTGACAATATTCAAGGAAATGGTCAGGTAACGAAAACTGCAATCGTGGAATTCGCGACTCATTTTGACCGAGATTTGGGAGCGTGGATTGCGGATAACGTGAGTTTCCCCGGTACAATGGTTGACCGAATTGTGCCTGCGGTCACAACGGCAGCGCTTCAGGACCTTGAACGCGAACTCGGTGTGGCGGACCCATGCGGTGTGGCCTGCGAGCCGTTTAATCAATGGGTAATTGAAGATGATTTTGTTGCCGGTCGTCCTGTTTGGGAAATCGCCGGGGCTGAATTCGTGGATGATGTCGCACCATTCGAGGAAATGAAATTACGTATGTTGAATGGTGCCCATTCGTTTCTTGCTTACTTGGGATTTCTCGCTGGTCACACATATATTTCAGATACGATGGCAGATCCCGGATTTCGTAACGCTGCATTTGATCTAATGATGACAGAGCAGGCTCCATCGCTGAAAATGAATAATGGAACCAAGCTTGAAGCATACGCCAACAGATTGATTGAGCGCTTTGCCAACCCGGCCCTAAGACACAAAACCTGGCAAATCGCGATGGATGGTAGCCAGAAAATTCCGCAGCGCTTTGGAGGGAGTTTGCGTCATCACGTGCACACGGGAACTGACTTTAAGTTTTTAGCCGCCGGTATTGCTGGATGGATCCGCTATGTCAGCGGTACCGACGAAAACGGCAGCGCTATAGATGTTCGTGATCCCATGGCGAGTGAGTTGGCCGAAATCTACAAAAATCATGGCCATAATGGGTCCGTAGTCCCTGCAATTTTGTCTGTTAAAACAATCTTTGAGCCCGAAATCGGTGGTGATACACGCGTCATAAACGAGGTTACGACGGCTTATGAATCGCTGCTTCGAAATGGCGCAAAAGCCACTGTTGCTTCCTTGTCGCGCGACAATAACACAAATTATTTCGACAGTAGGACATCAAAATGAAGCACATCGCCATTATCGGGGAATGTATGATTGAATTGAACGGCAAACCATTTGGTGAAATGATGCAAACATTTGGTGGGGATACGTTAAATGCGGCTGTTTATCTTTGTCGCGGTAAGTCCTTAAACCGGGAAGAAAACGATCTTAAGGTTTCCTATGTCACGGCCATGGGCACAGACGCCATCAGCGATGGAATGTTATCCAGATGGCGGGATGAGGGGATCGATACCGATCTGGTGTTGAGAGACCGCGAACGAACACCGGGCCTATATCTCATTCAACTAGATGATAGCGGTGAGCGGACGTTTCTGTATTGGCGCAATCAATCCGCCGCTCGATATTTGGTTCAACATCTCGAATTCGACCGTATCCGAGAGAACCTGGCTCGGGTTGATATGATATTATTAAGCGGGATCAGCCTTGCAATCCTGCCAGAAGAAGACCGGGGTACCCTGCTGAAATTATTAGGTGAGTTGAAAAAGCAGGGTGTAGAAATTGCATTTGACAGCAATTTCAGACCAGCACTTTGGCCAACAGGAGATGGTTTGAAAACTGTAAAGGATTGCTTTCTGGCGATGTACAACGTTTCAAACCTGGCGCTGGTTACATTTGATGATGAACAAGCAATCTGGGGTGATGCAACGGAAAAAGACACGCTCCGTCGCTTGAAAGAATCGGGTGTCGAGAAGGTGGTGGTGAAGCTTGGAGAGGATGGTTGTGTCGTGCAGGAATTCGCGACCCATGCTGATCCAATTTTCGTTTCGACTGATGCTGTGAAAGATGTGATTGACACAACAGCAGCAGGGGATTCGTTTAACGGTGGTTTCCTATCCGGTTATCTGGTTGGCGCATCCATTGAAGAAGCGTGCAAGCGGGGCAACGCACTTGCGCGTCAGGTTATTCAGCACAAGGGTGCAATTATTCCGGCCGAAGTACTTGGGTGCGAATAATTACAATGAGGGAAAATGGTGAGCCCGCACGGATTCGAACCGTGGACATCCTCATTAAAAGTGAGGCGCTCTACCAACTGAGCTACGGGCTCCCGGAGCAATGATGCCCGGTGAGACGCTGCATAGGCAAAGCTTTCGCCAGCGTCAACACACGAAAAGCCAGATGAGTTAAAATTTTTACCTAGATGACATTTTTAACCTGATAAACAACCATGACGCACAATTGAGCTTGAGTGAGTGTGCTTGCATATTTCACGGGTCTATAGGATTGCTATGTTAAAACTAAGTGGACCGGATGTTCGTTCCGGGCAAATGTTATGAGTGGTGATCTCACTTTATATGGCATCTTTTTAGCGGGGCTGCTGTCGTTCCTGTCCCCTTGCGTATTGCCGCTTGTACCTCCGTATTTAACCTATCTGGCGGGCGTTTCTCTGGACGAAATGACCCATTCATCAGATGGAACTGCTGTAATTAACAACAGTATTCGTGGTAAAGCACTGACGAATGCTGCCTTTTTTGTATTCGGATTTACCTGCGTGTTCGTTGCGCTTGGTGCCGGGGCGTCGAGCTTTTCCCATGTTATTCGCCAAAATCAAGAAATTTTGTCGATTATCGCAGGTGTCATCATCATATTAATGGGATGTCATTTCCTGGGTCTGTTTAAAATTGGCCTGATGTACCGTGAAGCTCGTTTTCAAGTGAATGATGATCTCGTGCGTGGTGCAAGTGTTGCTGGCTCCTTTGTCATGGGGCTCGCTTTCGCCTTTGGGTGGACACCGTGTATTGGCCCAATTCTAGGCGTAATTCTCGGCATTGCCAGTGCTCGGGATACGGTTGGGGAAGGGGCCTTTATGTTGGGTGTCTACTCGTTGGGCCTTGGTGTGCCATTTCTATTGGCTGCGCTGTTTGCCGGGCCATTCATGAACTTCCTGTCGAAGTTCAAAAGACATCTTGGGTCGGTAGAAAAAGCCATGGGTGGTCTGCTGGTTCTCACCGGTATCCTGTTTTTAACAGGTGGTATGCAGACATTCGCGTTCTTCCTGCTGGAAACATTTCCGGTATTGCAGAACCTGGGTTAAATAGGCCGCATTTTTAGCCAACGGTTGGGGAAAGTTGCAAACACGACACCACTGACCACCAGTAAAATTCCCCAGGCATGGAAGGATGATAGTTCTTCACCCAGAAATATCACAGCTAATGCGACGCCATACACCGGCAATAAGTACATAAACACGCCTGCGAGGGATACACCGAGAACCTTTATTCCGAATTGGAACGTGGAAAATGCCAGTAGCGAGGCAATCAGGACAATTCCTAAAATCGACGACCAAGCTCGAAAGGTTACGGGGAAGGCCTGTAACCAGATCATTTCCGCAAGCGCGAATGGTGCAAGAAGAAATGCTCCACTTCCTGCGATAAGAGTGGACTTGTCACGGTTTGGTTCCGTGTCCTTGAATTGGATTAATCCCATCAAGGAGAACTATTATGGCACGAGGCCACACAGACGAATTCAAGCGTGAAGCGGTGCGTATTGCGCTGACCAGCGGACTTACCCGGAAACAAGTGGCATCAGATTTGGGGGTCGGCTTTTCGACGTTATCGAAATGGATACAACAATCCCGGCCTGATGACCTTCCACCATCGGTTGATATTGATCTGGCCAAAGAGAATGAGCGGCTTCGCAGAGAGGTTCGTCTCCTCACGGAGGAGAGGGAGATATTAAAGAAGGCAACAGTGTTCTTCGCGGGTCAAAGCAAGTGAGATTTGCGTTTGTCGAAGAACACAGGAAACACGTTCCGGTGGATCGGCTTTGCCATATTCTGAATGTTACATCGCGTGGTTATCGTGCCTGGCACAACCGCCCTGTTAGTCAACGGCAGCGCGATGACATGGTGGTTCTGGCGCACATCCGTGAACAGCATCACTTGAGCCTTGGCAGTTATGGTCGCCCGAGAATGACGCAGGAGTTGAAGGAAGCCGGCCTTGCTATTGGTCACCGCCGTGTTGGCCGCCTGATGCGCGACAACGGCATTCGAGTGGTCAGAACACGCAAATACAAAGCTACGACCGATAGCAATCACCGCTTCAACATTGCGCCTAACTTGCTGGGGCGGAACTTCCAAGCGGATAAACCCAACCAGAAATGGGCAGGTGACATCAGCTACATCTGGACCCGTGAGGGCTGGCTGTATCTGGCAGTGATGATCGATCTACATTCACGCCGTGTGGTGGGTTGGGCTGTCAGCAACCGGTTGAAGAAAGACTTGGCATTGCAGGCTCTCAACCGGGCTTTGGCCCTTCGAAACCCACCGCCGGGCTGCATTCATCATACGGACCGTGGCAGTCAATACTGCTCTCATGATTATCAAAAACGAATGCGTGAACTGAAGTTTAAAGTGTCCATGAGCCGAAAAGGCAATTGCTGGGACAACGCCGTGGTCGAGACGTTCTTCAAAACACTCAAAGCCGAACTCATCTGGCGCGGCACATGGCAAACACGACAGCAAGCAACCGACGCCCTGTTCCAATACATCAACGGCTTTTACAACAGCCGCAGAAGACACTCAGCAATAGGAGGAATGTCGCCCATCAAATTTGAACGAAAAACGAGTTAAACGAGAACAGGATGCGGAATTAATACGGGACAAGTCCATTTACCCATCGGAGACTTGTCGGTTCGTGGTGCAGTCACGATAGTTTGTAAGGATTTGGAGTGCCTTCTAATCCCTATGTATAATTGTGCGGGGCAATTGGAATCGCATAGTTATCGATATGAGGGCGGAAGGATTCTGCCTACGCTTCTCGTTTCGCACAATTCCAAGGGAGGAAACCTTATGAGTGCAACTAAAGACATTACACGCCGTCGCGTAATCAAAAGCGGTGCCGTTGCAGCAGCTGCAGCGGGTGCAACACCATATTTCTTTACACGCGCATTTGCTGAAGGCGGATATACGAACGCACCAAAAGGTGATTCTGTAACATTCGGCTTTAACGTACCGCAAACTGGCGCTTATGCCGATGAAGGTGCTGACGAGCTTCGCGCTTACGAGCTTGCTGTTGAGCATATTAACGCCGGTGGCGGCGGGATGATGGATACGTTCTCATCCAAAGAACTCAAAGGCGGCATCAACGGTAAGAAAGTCAAGTATGTAACCGGTGATACGCAGACAAAATCTGACGCAGCCCGCGCATCTGCCAAGCGTATGATCGAAAACGACGGTGCTATCATGATCACCGGGGGGTCTTCATCCGGTGTGGCGATTGCTGTGCAAGGGCTATGTCAGGAAGCTGGCGTGATCTTCATGTCTGGTCTGACACACTCCAATGACACGACAGGTAAAGACAAACGTGCCAACGGTTTCCGTCACTTCTTTAACACTGAGATGACAGGTGCTGCGCTCGGTCCAGTGTTGAAAAACAACTACGGTACAGATCGTAAGGTTTATCACCTGACTGCTGACTACACATGGGGTTATTCGCAAGAAGGCTCAATGATCAAATACACCAAAGACTACAACTGGGAAACTGTTGCCGCTGTTAAGACACCAGTTGGTGCCGGTGACTTCTCACAGTTCATCACACCAATCCTGTCTTCCGGTGCTGATACACTCGTGCTGAACCACTACGGTAAAGACATGGTGAACTCGCTGACACAGGCGGTTCAGTTCGGTCTTGCTGGTAAGCAGGTGAACGGTAAAGACTTCACCATTGTTGTTCCGCTTTACTCACGCCTTATGGCGCAGGGTGCGGGTGAAAACGTTAAAGGAATCTTTGGTTCAACCAACTGGCACTGGTCATTGCAGGACGATGCTTCCAAAGCATTCGTCAAAGCGTTCGGTGAGAAATATGGCTTCCCGCCATCACAGGCTGCGCACACAACTTACTGTCAGGCTATCTTGTATGCTGATGCATGTCAGCGTGCTGGTACATTTAAGCCTTCAGAAGTTGGTAAAGCTCTTGAAGACTTCGAGTTTGACGGCCTCGGCAACGGAAAGGTTCTTTACCGCGGCGAAGATCACCAGTGCTTTAAAGACGTCTTGGTTGTGAAGGGTAAAGAAAACCCCACCAACAAGTTTGACGTGCTTGAAGTTGTTGAAGTTACGCCGCGCGAGCAGGTTCAATATGAAGCTTCATTGCTTGGTGGCGAACTTGGACCATACAACAACGGCTAATACGCTAGGCGTTTTGATTGCCGGCTCTCCCGCTCAAGTGGGGGAGCCATCTTGTTTGCAGGTGCTCATCTGTGAGTGATGAGCAAGAAAATAGTGCTAAATCCCACTTAACCGGGTAAGCTACAATCACCGATGTGATAAAAAAATCTCTTAGCTGGGAAAGGGAGGTCCGCTGCGAGCCTAATCGGCCAACGCGCGGAAAGAGTTTATGGATGCGATATTTCTTCAGTTCCTGAACGGCCTCGATAAAGGGGGCGCTTACGCACTGATCGCCCTGGGGTTGACGCTTGTATTCGGCACGCTTGGCGTGGTGAATTTTGCCCACGGTGCATTGTTTATGCTTGGTGCTTTCTGCGCCGTGATGCTGCGCAAAATTTTCAACATCTCCTACGAGCGTGTTAGCGAAACGGAAGTTGATTTTCTTGGTAAGCCATTGAAAGAGCAAATTCCTTATCTGAAAGGAATTTTTGGAGAGGACCTTGGCGGGTTCATGTTGGACTATTCCGTCCCGCTATCGATTTTTTTGGCTGTTATCGTCATGGGTATCGTCGGGTTCATCATGGAGCGTGGCCTTATCCGCCATTTTTATAAACGCCCCCATGCCGACCAGATACTTGTGACGTTTGGCCTTGCCATTGTGGTGGGGGAATTGATCCGACATTATTTTGGTGCAAACCCTATTCCTCAGGCGGCTCCGAAGGCCGTTTCCGGTTCTGCCAACATCGGTTATTTGGTCGGACTTGGTCCAAACGTTATCTATCCGTGGTGGCGTCTCGTTTACTTCGCATTTTCGGTATCGATTATTTTTGGTGTGTTTGCGTTCTTGAAGTTCACAACATTTGGTATGGTTGTGCGGGCAGGAATGCAAGACAGGGAAACTGTTGGTTTGCTGGGTATCAATATTGAACAGAAATTTACGATCGTTTTTGCGCTCGCAGCAATCGTAGCGGGTGTCGCTGGCGCCATGTACACGCCGATCCTGCCACCTGATTACAATATGGGTATGGATTTTCTGGTCCTTTCCTTCGTTGTTGTCGTTGTTGGCGGTATGGGATCTCTTGAAGGGGCCGTTCTGGCTGGCTTCCTGCTGGGCATATTGCAAAGCTTTGCATCCATGCAGGCTGTTCAAAACCTATTGCCCGGGATTAGCCAAATTATTGTTTATTTGGTTGCGGTTGTTGTTCTGCTCACTTTGCCCAGAGGACTGTTGGGGCGCAAAGGCGTAATGGAGGATTAGAATTATGGATCGCAAAACTAACCTCAAAGATTGGACGTTATTTTTAGGCTTCGCTGCCGTCGTTCTGTGTCTTCCCATAATTCTCGACCCAATTGGTGCGAACTATCCAGACCTGTTGCAGAAGATCGCAATTTTTGGAATTTTTGCCATTGGCTTCAATATTCTGTTCGGGCTGACCGGATACCTGTCCTTTGGCCATGCGGCTTTCATTGGAGTTGGTTCGTATATGTCGTTGTGGAGTTTTAAGCTTCTGACAATGAATGTACTTCCGGCAATCGCGTTTTCTGTCATTCTGGCCGGTATGTTTGCCTATTTGATCGGTTTCGTATCGCTCCGTCGATCCGGCATCTATTTCTCGATATTGACGCTTGCGTTTGCGCAAATGTCTTACAGTCTTGCTTATTCCGTGCTTACGCCGATCACAAACGGTGAGACTGGTTTGCAGACCAGAGCAATTCGCACCGACCCGGCTACTTCTTTGTTGGATGGTGATATTCGAATTATCGATCAGGCTCTTGGTATTCAGGAAGCGAGTGTTCCGACTACACATTTCTTTGGAATGGCAATGAGCGGATACACTGGCTTTTATTTTTGTGCTGTACTTTTGATCATCTGTTTCTTCATCGCCCAGCGTCTGACGAATTCGAATTTCGGCATGATGTTGAAAGCGATTAAATCAAACCAAAATCGCCTCAATTATACCGGTATTCACACACGACCGTATTTGATTGCGGCATTCGTAATTTCTGGAATGTACGCCGGTCTGGCTGGGTCACTCATGGCTGTGACCGACCCGATTGCTGGAGCTGAGCGGATGCAATGGACGGCTTCTGGGGAGGTTGTCCTGATGACCATTCTTGGTGGCGTAGGCACATTGGTTGGACCGGTTTTAGGTGCTGGTATTATTAAATATGCTGAGCAAAAGGTTTCATCATGGAACGAGGGCATTCTCGATAGTTTCTTTTCGTTCCTGCCTGAAGGATTGCAGCATTTTATGTCCGGTCTGGGGGCGTTGTTTGTGGGCGAGGGCTGGCACACGACTCT
Organism: uncultured Rhizobiaceae bacterium; assembly: GCA_951813045.1. GTDB lineage: Bacteria > Pseudomonadota > Alphaproteobacteria > Rhizobiales > Rhizobiaceae > Pseudahrensia. The sequence continues at coordinate 1,663,986 of CATOTF010000002.1, read as the reverse complement.
GGGACTGCTGTTTATGATCATTGTGATCTTTTTGCCTGGCGGAATTATGGAAGGCATACGACGTATCGCGGCTGTGTTCGCCAGGAAATCGAAATCAAACAATACGTCAGCGGCCGCTCCGCAGCCAGCAGAATAGGGGACAATAGATATGTCTGCTGCAGAAGATATTGCAAACGAACCGGGTCGTGGGTTTGACCGCGGCACAGCCAATACCGTTCTTCACATTGATGATGTGCATAAGAGCTTTTCAGGCCTTCATGCACTATCGGATGTTGACCTTGATGTGCGCGAGGGGGAAACCCATGCGATCATCGGCCCAAATGGTGCCGGTAAATCGACCTTGCTCAATGTCTGTGTGGGACGGTTGAAGCCTGATCGGGGTGCGGTGGTTTTTGACGGTGAGGTGCTCACCGGGAAACATCCGCACGAGATCAATCAGCTGGGTGTTGCGCGGGTCTTCCAAACGCCGGAGGTTTTTCCAGAGCTATCCGTTCTTGAAAATGTGATGGTACCAGCGCTGTCAAAGCGCGATGGCCATTTTCGCTTGAACCCGTTCAAGAACTTCTTTGGGGAAAAAGCCCTTCGGGACGAAGCGGAAAACGTTCTTGAAAGTGTCGGTTTGCAAGCACAACTTACCGATATGGCGTCTGTCATGTCGCGGGGAGATAAACGCCGCCTCGAATTGGCCATGGGGCTTATCCAGCACCCCCGGTTGTTGTTGTTGGACGAACCCACAGCCGGCATGGCACGTCACGACACCAATGCGACGATTGACCTCCTTAAAAAGATCAAGGAAGGGGGAATGACCAAAGTGATCATTGAACACGATATGCATGTTGTCTTTTCGCTGGCAGACCGTATCAGCGTTCTGGCTGGTGGGCGCATCATCGCCCAGGGCACGCCTGATGAAATTAAGGAAAACCCCAAGGTTAAAGAAGCCTATTTGGGCGAGGAACAGGTATGAACGCGTCGCAAGCCGCTATAGATACTATGGCAGAAAACAACGCTTCCGACGGATATTTTTCAGTTAGCGGGCTGAACGCTTATTACGGCGACAGCTATATTGTTCAAGGCGTTTCTTTCGAAGTAAACGAAGGCGAGATCGTCGCCCTTTTGGGGCGCAATGGTGCGGGTAAAACTTCAACTTTACGGGCTATTGCCCGTGCGGGTGAACCCGAGTTGCGAAGCGGCAAAATCAGGCTTTTGGGTGAAGATGTCCATCTCATGCAATCCCACCAAGCGTCTAATGCCGGTATCGCTTTGGTACCGGAAGACAGACGTATTATTCCCGGACTGACCGTTGAAGAAAATATTGATCTGGCCGTTATCGCTGGGAATTCCGGATGGGATTATGAACGCATATATACGTTGTTTCCCCGGTTGAAAGAGCGCCGCAAGCAAGAGGGCACTACGCTTTCCGGTGGTGAACAGCAAATGCTTGCAATTGGTCGGGCACTGGCCAAAGAACTTAAACTTCTCCTGTTGGACGAACCCTATGAGGGGCTCGCTCCGGTTGTGCGCCACGACATTGAAAAAGCGCTGCTGGAAGTTCGTGAAGCGGGAATTACCACCATTATTGTTGAACAAAACGCCGTGGCAGCGCTGAAAATATCAGACCGGGCCATCATTTTGGATACCGGTGAAGTCGCATTCCAGGGCACCGCCAAGGAAGTCCTCGACGATGAAGCGCTGCGTCACGAATATCTGGCGATCTGATATAGTTTAAGTCTGGCGGTTGCGCTGCACTTGCGCGCGGTCTAGCGACTGGGAATGGCTGACAAGAATTTTAATTATGACGTGATTGTTCTCGGCGCCGGTGGGGCAGGGCTGATGTGCGCCTTGACTGCAGGACAGCGCGGCAAGAGCGTACTGGTCATTGACCACGCTGATCAGCCGGGGAAGAAAATTCTTATTTCTGGCGGTGGTCGCTGTAATTTCACGAATACTGGCACGGTCGCTTCGCGCTTTATCAGTCAAAATCCCCATTTCGTAAAATCCGCCATCGGTCGATATACACAACATGATCTTATTGACCTGGTGAATCGCCACGGTATCACCTGGCACGAAAAAACATTGGGTCAGCTCTTTTGTGATGGGTCCGCCAAACAGATCGTCAGAATGCTGATGGATGAATGCGAAGCCGGAAAAGTGTCTTTCAAATTCCGTGCCACGGTTTTGGAGGTTTCAAACGGCAACGACGGATTGTCAGTTCGCACTTCGAAAGGCACATTCGTTGGAAATTCATTGGTTGTTGCAACCGGTGGTCCATCTATCCCCAAAATGGGTGCAACCGGGTTTGCCTATGATCTGGCGCGTCAATTCGGGTTGAAAGTGGTGGAGCCGAGACCGGCGCTGGTGCCGTTTACGCTGGGGGGTGATGAGGCTTTGTTCAAAGACTTGTCCGGCGTTGCCACACCAACAATTGTTCATTGTGGTAAGACGTCATTTCGCGAAGCGTCGCTTTTCACCCATAAAGGCTTGCCCGGCCCCGCAATATTGCAAATATCGTCCTATTGGAAACACGGTGAAACCATTGAAGTTGATTTTCTGCCGGATCAGTCCAAGGAATTTTTGCTGACATCAAAACGTTCCGCACCAAAATCTAGGTTGGAAACCGTATTGAATGAACATCTTCCCAATCGTCTTACAGGTGTGCTTGTTGAAAATCTTGGGTTGGAGAAAGTCTTGGTTGAATGTTCAGACAAGCAGATTATTGCTGCACAAAACAAGCTCAAGAACTGGGTATTTTCACCGAATGGGACCGAAGGGTTTGCAAAAGCGGAGGTGACAGTTGGCGGTGTCAGTACAGCTGAACTATCATCAAAAACGATGGAATCCCGATGCGTTCCTGGCCTTTATATAATAGGTGAAGCAGTTGATGTAACTGGTTGGCTTGGCGGCTATAACTTCCAATGGGCCTGGTCCAGCGGCGTTGCCGCCGGGCAAGCGGTTTAGGTCTAGACCCTTAAAGCATATCTTTTTCCTCAAGTACTTTTCGTGCGACGCGAAAACACTCAAGGCTTTGGGGCACGCCGCAATAAATTCCGATGACGTGGATAATCGCGCGGAGCTCTTCCTTGGTGACACCATTGTTGATTGCGCCCCTGCAATGAATTTCCCATTCGTTCATTTTCCCCAATGCGCCGATCATGGAGAGGTTCATCATTGAACGGGTTTTCTCATCGATAACCTCATCGCCCCAACCAAACCCCCAACACCAGGCCGTCATGGCTTCCTGGAACGGACGGGAGAAATCATCAGCCGCGGCGAGATTGTTATCGACATATTCTTTGCCAAGCGTCGCACGGCGCTTTTCTAGGCCTTTTTCAAATAATCTGTCGTCCATGTGAGTCGCATTCCTTGGTCAGTTTTCTGAAACCTACCAATTTGCGGGGATTGATACCAACGGCATTATTTTCTGACTCTGTAGGGATTCCCAAATCGAGTTTGATCTGATTCCTTGTGGCAAAGGAGATTTGCTATGGGATCATCAGTGCCACTTCGGACGGACTTTGATGCCGCCAGCCTGCGCCGGACGACCAAGGAATGCAGTGACAACCGACAGATACGCCGGCTGCTTGCGCTTGCCGCAGTCTATGACGGCATGAACCGCACGGAGGCGGCTCGGATTGGCGGGATGGATCGTCAAACGTTGCGTGACTGGGTCCATCGTTTCAATGAACTGGGTCCGGACGGTCTGACCAATGCCAAGGGTGCAGGGCGACCGCGCCTGCTGAGTGATAAGCAGATGCAGGAACTGTCGCTGATTGTCGAAACCGGGCCGGACCGGGAAGTGGATGGCGTGGTTCGTTGGCGACGCATTGATCTGGTACGCGTTATTGAGGAACAGTTCGGTATCAAATGCTCCGAGCGGGTGATGTCGGATTATCTGGCACAACTGGGCTTCTCCAACATCTCCGGTCGTCCACAACACCCTGAGCAGGATGGACGTGTGATCGAAGCGTTCAAAAAAACTTCCCCGACACGCTCGCAGCCCACATAGCTGATCTGCCGCAGAGAACGCCGGTGGAGATCTGGTTCCAGGACGAAGCGCGCATCGGGCAAAAGAACGGTCAGGTTCGCCTCTGGGCGAGGAAAGGAACCCGTCCCCGGCTGCCCGCCGACCAGCGCTACGACAATGCCTATCTGTTCGGTGCGATCTGCCCAAAGCGTGGCACGGGCGCGGCCTTGGTACTGCCCAAAGCCAACACACAAGCAATGCAATTGCATCTCGATGAGATCAGCAAATACGTGACCCGCAAGGCCCATGCCGTGATCCTGATGGATCGCGCAAGTTGGCACAGCACCGGCAAACTGGTCGTACCAAAGAATATCACCATCATTCTGCTACCTTCGAAGTCACCTGAACTGAACCCGGTCGAGAACATCTGGCAATATCTGAGGTCAAACTATCTCTCAAACCGCGTTTTCAAAGACTACACCGCCATCCTTGATGCCGCCTGCGACGCATGGAACGCGCTCATCGACACACCGAAAATCATAACGTCAATCGGAATGAGAGATTGGGCCCATGTCAGAACGGTCGAAAATTAATGCCGTTGGTATGAGTCCCGATGAACTGACGCGTGACCCAATGTTCTTTGAGTTATCGAGGAGTATTCGAACTTTAAGCGACTTTACGGTGGTCTTCTTCAACCAGACGATAGGCTTCGGCGGTTCCACCGTTGGAGGATTGACGCGCATAATCTGCTGACAATCGAGTGCAGTTTCCGTTTGAAAGTTGAGCGGCATCAAGTGCCACTTCGGCAGATGCGATTGTATCTCCAGTCATGGATGCGACACCAAGGCTTGCACTGAATTTTTCGTCAGCCAGCGGCCCATTTAATCTCATCGACGCAAACGCGCGACGTATAGATTCGCCCATTAATGATGCGTTTTCTAAAGTGGTATTTGGTAACGCTATTGCAAACCTACCGCTCGACAGGCGCCCCAACTCGCCCTTGGTGTCAATTTCACTGCAAACAATTGCGGTGAACAGTTTGAGCACTTGATTGGCTGTAGAATATCCGTGTTTATTGGTAATTTGCGTTAAATTATCGACGTCGCATACAATTATGGACATGGGTTGTTCGGTATCGTTTGCTGCTTTAAATGCAATTTCAGAAAGCTGCTCGAACGTGTTGTTAGACCAGACCCCTGTGAGGGCGTCGAGTTTGCCGTTGCTCTTCGGCGTGGAAAACGCTGGAAAAAGTAGTTTTGCTATGTTTTTCATTCTCTTGACCATTCCCCGCGATTACCAATATTTCACTTTTAGATGCGTGTTTTAACTACGTTTGGCGGTAGGGTGGCGCAGGCTTGTCAAGAAAGAGTCAACGCATCAGCAAGATCGATTTCATCGTTAAAACTGTATGAATCGGTCGAATAGAAGTTCAAAAATTTAATTCTGGGAAGTGATTCACATATAGACGGAACCATGGGGTGTATTGGTCGGGATTGTTCCCAATGTCAGCCAGCAACCACTTACCCGATACCCATTTGGCTTCGCAAACCTCTTGCGGATTCGGGATTACATTAACGTCATGGGTCGAAACATCAGCGCGGAACATGTGAACCCGTTCCCGTTCCCAAAGGCCCCCGCCGACATTAGCGGAATATTCAACAATCAACCGTTCTTCCACCGATGTTTGAAAGCCGAGCTCCTCACCCAACCGCCGCATTGCAGCATCTTCGGGAGATTCACCAAAATGAGGGTGAGTACAGCACGTGTTCGCCCATAGGCCTCCACAATGATATTTGGACAGCGCACGGCGTTGGATCAGCAACTTATCTTTGCAGAATATAAACACAGAAATCGCCTGATGATGCAGACCGTGAATATGTGCCTTTATTTTCTCGACCGGGTATTGGCTGCCGTCTGCATTGATGCCGGGAATCGTAATCGGCGGGTCAGTTGCGGGGACAGGCCATTCCCGAGTCTCATCCACCGGTGGCGGGCTGCCAATGTCCGGGGTCAAATTGACTTCAATGTCGAGCATTTTTATGCCACAGCGCGGGAAAGCGCGCACTGAGACCAAAGATCACTAAGCGCATTCACAAGATAATCTATATCCGCCTCGGTATGAAGCGGCGATGGCGTAATGCGCAACCGTTCTGTCCCTTCGGGAACAGTCGGGTAATTAATCGGTTGCACGTAGATATTGTAATTGTCGAGCAATAAGTCGGAAATGAATTTACATTTCTTGGCGTCGCCCACCATGACAGGTACAATGTGGCTCTCATTCATCATGTGGGGCAGGCGAATACTGTCCAGTTTTTCACGCAATAGCCTGACGTTTTTACGTTGGCGCATGCGCTCCATGTCGCTTTGTTTCAAATGCTTGATGGAAGCTGTCGCACCGGCAGCAAGTGCCGGGGGCAGGGCTGTGGAGAAAATAAAGCCGGACGCAAATGAACGCACGAAATCGATGAGATTGGCGGACCCGGTAATATACCCACCCATTACGCCAAATGCTTTGCCTAGCGTTCCCTGAATAACGGTAATCCTGTCCATCAGTCCTTCGCGTTCGGCAATTCCGCCGCCGCGGGGGCCATAAAGGCCAACCGCGTGAACTTCGTCGAGGTATGACATGGCGCCGTGCTTTTCACAGACATCGAGAATTTCCGCCATGGGGCAGATGTCGCCATCCATTGAATAGACGGATTCAAACGCCACCAGCTTTGGAACGTCCGGGTTTGTCTGCGACAAAAGACGGTCCAAATCTTCAACGTCATTGTGCTTCCAAAGGTGTTTTGGGGCACGAGAATGGCGAATGCCTTCAATCATTGAAGCGTGGTTGTCGCTGTCTGAAAAAATCTCGCAACCAGGTATTCTTGAAGCCAACGTCCCAAGCGCGGCCCAATTCGCCACATATCCGGACGTCAGCATGAGCGCGGCTTCCTTGTTGTGAAGGTCAGCCAGTTCTTGTTCCAACAGGATATGATAATGGTTCGTGCCTGAGATATTGCGAGTGCCGCCAGCGCCTGCGCCACACTTATCAATGGCCTCTTTCATGGCGTTTAGCGTGTTGGGGTGCTGCCCCATGCCCAGATAATCATTGGAACACCAGACCGTTACTTCACTTTCGTTGCCTTCAGCATCGTGGCGTGTGGCGCGTGGAAAATTGCCTTTGTGGCGCTCAAGATCAGCGAATACGCGGTAATTTCCAGCGTCTTTTAGTTCCTCTAACTGATCTGAAAAATAAGCTTCGAAATTCACTGGTCTATTCCATTTCGATTATTAAAACTGACTTGTTAAATATTTCACTGGAAAGTGAGCGTAAGTTCAACCCGAAGAGGCAGAATTTGTGTATGTGTTATCTCACATTCCAGATCGAGTGTAACGCCAATAGGACCATAGTGCGACAACAAGTCATTCACTTATTCACCAAACATTTGTGAATGGCTCGTATATAGTCCGCGGTATCAATAATTTGCAGCGATTACGCCGCAATCAGTATGGATTTTAAATTGGGAGAACCAAATGATTCAAAAATCACTCGCCATAGCGGCATTCTTATCCTTAAGCGCCTTTTCAAACTCAGCATTTGCGGAAGGTGACGCCGCTGCAGGGGAAAAAGTATTCAAAAAATGCGCGGCCTGCCACACGATTGGCGAAGGTGCAAAAAATCGCGTCGGCCCGGTTCTCACCGGCGTTGTGGGCCGTAAAACAGCTTCTTTTGAAGGCTATAAGTACAGTAAAAGCATGACGGCACTTGGCGAAACGGGTATGGTTTGGGATGAAGAATCCATCGCAGAATTCCTGACAAACCCAAAGAAATATCTTCGTGCAAAACTTGATGATAAAAAAGCCAAGACAAAAATGTCTTTTCGTTTAAAAAAGGAAGACGACCGGGCAAACATCATTGCTTATTTGAAAACATTTTCAAAATCAGAGTAGTTACATAACAAATTGATACAAACGGCCCTGCGCATCGCGTGGGGCCGTTTTTTATGCGAAGTACATACTTTGAAGACGTCGGAGAATCGTCATGCCGTTGAAACGAATGGTCATGGAATTGGGCATGGGCACCGATTTGCAAGGGCAGGATTATACCAAAGCCGCCTGCCGCGCGGTGCATAATGCGCTGCGGCAAAATTCGCTCCACGTATATGATGCCTTTGGTGTTTCACGTGACGATATGGTGGTGGAAATCATCATCGGTGTTCAAAAACCGGATCAGGTCGACCAGCAGGCTGTCGCAGATATGCTCCCCTATGGTTCCCGCACGGTACGCGTTGAAGCGGGGGGAATGGATACGCCAAAGGATGATGGTGGAGCAACTATCATGGCGAATGCGGCTATCATCGTTTATCTCGATCTTCCCGGCGACAAGGTTTGGGGAGATGCGGCATGACCACACTAAAACGCATAATTCTGGAAATGGGTACGGGTAACGACCTTTATGGCGAAGATTATACCAAGGCCGCTAAACGTGCTGTTCAGGACGCCATTCATCATTCTTCCATTACGCTGTTCAAGAGTTTGAACATCGACCCGCAAAGCATGCACATCGAGCTCAATATCGCGGCACAAAAGCCCGAAGAGGTCGACCTTGATGCGGTTGCGGCAGAGCTCCCTTATGGTCAGGTAACCCCAAAAGCGGTTTTTGGAGGGTTGAATGTGCATGATGATGTGACCGGCAGGACGAGCGTTATCGTCAACGCCGGTATTATCGTGCGCCTGCCCTTATAGGCTCAGGTCAATCGGCAAACGCCCAAAACTGACACCGTTGATCTGGATTTCAAGGAAATGTTCTCCTGCATAATAAGTGCGGGTTGTTATCGGCTTCATCGGGTGTTTCTTGGTGAGTTTGACTGTTTTATTGGCCTTCAGATCAATGTTCTTCCATTTGAAAACCTTGGGTGATGTTTCCCCATTGGCCTTGCGATGATGGATAATGAAATCGACGATTAACGGTTGAGTATGATCTGAGAGGGATCGAATTTCGAGTTTAAATTCAAGGCTCTCACCTAGTCTGATGCTCGGCGAGACTATTTGAAAGTCAGCCACTTTAGCGTTCGGTGGTCCGTATCCAAGCGCTGCAAGCGTTGGTTGATGCCCATCTTTGATGAGCGTGCGGCAGGCATGTTTGACCAGACGCTGACGGTCTTTTCCCGCGTTTTTCATCCAGCTTTTGGCGATTCCTGCAACAGTCTTGGGATGGTCTTTCGCGATATCGTTAAGGTTATTGGCGACTGAGCGGCGAACATATTCTTCTTCGTCGTCTTTTAGGTTCTCCAAAAGAGGAAGCAGAGGGGCGGGGTCATCTACGAAAGCTTGAAGACGCAGACCCCAGGGCAGGCGGGGTCGTGAGCCTTCTGATGCCAGTCGGCGCAGGTGAAAATTACTATCCTTGGACCATAAAATCGCTTTTACCAGCGTCTTCTTGGGCGCGTTGATAAAGAATGGGCGTATAGCAAACTCGGCGGTGAAACGCTTTGTGAATTGCTCCAATACGTTCAGGCTCAGATCAATGTCATTCAACCCGTGTTGAGCGATATATTCGCCCATCGGCATGATGGCCCAACCGCGAATTCCTTGATCATCCATATTGAGGTCACTCAAGTTCGCGTCTTCTATCGGGTGCAGAGAGTCCACCAACGTTTGGCAAGCTGCCTGATAATCCGCTCCAAGAGTTGAACCGAGTGCGTCTGCGATTTGATTGGATCGCTCTTTTAATTCGAGTTTTTCTAACCCGTTTGTTGCGCATTCAACGAATTTCTCCGTATCGAAGTCACAATTGGAACGGGCGAGGTGACCGCCCATTTTGCCAATCATTTCTGGGTTGAAGAAGTTTTTAAACGGCTCCGGCAATTATCTATCTCGCAAATGGGCAATTGTATTGGTTGTGCACCAGAATTTTTAAATCGCGAAGCCTGCCGGGCCACAAATTTTGAGCGTTTTGGTGAAACACTTGCAAGAATTTATCTGAATATCTTGCAGGGGCTTGTTGGCTTCGATAAGGTTATTGAGTTGGACAGGGTTCCCGACAGATTGCGCTTGCGACGAGATTGAGTCGTCATTTAAAGCGACCGCATTCAAAAATCACCATATCGAATGTTTGTTATTGCGCCTTAGAGCGCTATTGTTTCGTCAGATTGGCGAAATTAGGAGCCAAATATCATGCTGGATCGTACGGCTGAACGCCCGACACGTCAGGGGCGCAAACGCGACAACTCAAAGCCCAAAGGGCGGCAGTTGGACGATGCAGCATTAGCGGACGTGCGTGAGCTATTAGGTGAGCGGGAACGGCGCCGCGACCTGCTGATTGAATTCCTGCACCTCATTCAGGACAAGTTTGGATGCCTGCAGGCAAAACATATCCGGGCGCTGGCCGAAGATATGCGTCTGTCGCAGGTTGAAATTTACGAAGTCGCGTCGTTTTACGATCATTTCGATGTGGTCAAGGAAGAAGAAGCTGCCCCGGCGCCACTAACCATTCGAGTCTGCGATTCCGTGTCCTGCATGGTGGCAGGCGCAGAACAGCTTATCACCCAACTTGAAAATGATGTTGATCCCAAATCTATCCGCGTGATGCGCGCGCCCTGCATGGGGGGCTGTGATGTTGCACCGGCGGCCCGTGTTGGCGACCGGGAAGTTGGTCATGCGACTGCTGAAAACCTGTTGGATTTCGCTACCACGGGCAAGATCGAAGCCTTACGCCCCAAATATATCGGGCTGGAAGCCTATCGCGAAAACGGCGGTTATAAGGTCTGGGATCGGGTGAAATTCGGTGAACTGACCGGCGATCAGATTATCGAAGACCTTTCACAGGCAGGCCTACGTGGCCTTGGTGGAGCCGGATTCCCGACGGGCAAGAAATGGAGCTTTGTGCGCGGCTACGAAGGCCCGCGTCTGATGACCATCAATGGGGATGAAGGGGAACCGGGCACATTCAAAGACCGCTATTACCTTGAACGTAATCCGCACCCGATGTTTGAAGGGGCGCTGATCGGAGCCCATGTGGTGGGTGCCGAGAAATGCTACGTCTATATGCGTGACGAATATCCGGCGGTGCTGGAAATACTGCGCACGGAAATTGCAGCGCTGGAAGCTGCCGGCGTCACAGAACCCGGTTTCTTCGAACTGCGTCGCGGGGCGGGGGCTTATATTTGCGGTGAAGAAAGCGCGATGCTGGAATCTATCGAAGGTAAACGGGGAATTCCGCGTCATCGCCCGCCGTATATTGCGGAAGTGGGTCTGTTTGGTCGCCCGACCCTCAACAACAATGTTGAGACACTCTATTGGGTGCCGGAAATTCTTGAAAAGGGCGTTGAGTGGTTCGCTTCGCAGGGTAAGGAAGGTCACCCGGGTATGCGCTCGTGGTCTGTGTCCGGGCGAGTGAAGAGCCCCGGTGTCATGATCGCACCCGCTGGTGTCACCATCCGTGAATTAATCGAAGAACATTGTGGTGGCATGGCCGACGGACACACCTTCAAGGCCTATCTCCCCGGTGGGGCATCCGGTGGAATCCTGCCAGCGAAGTTTGATGATGTGCCGCTTGATTTTGGCGGTAAGCTTGCTGAACTCGGCTCATTTGTCGGTTCGCACGCAATTGTCGTGTTTTCTGATCAGGATAACATCAAGGATGTTGCGCTGAACCTGCTGGATTTCTTCACTCACGAAAGTTGCGGCCAATGTACACCCTGCCGTGGTGGAACCGAGAAAATGGGCAAGCTGCTGCGCGCCGAAGGCAAGCTCGACGAAGCGACTATTCGCGATCTCGAAGATGTCATGCGCGACGCATCAATCTGCGGGCTTGGGCAGGCGGCACCAAACCCGATCAACCATCTGCTTGTGCATTTTCGGGATGATTTGTGATGGGATTCACAAATCACATTTCAGGAAGGACCTGGGTTGGTATTTTGGTTACCACTTCAGCAATTGCTTTGTTTTTGACCCGCCCACATTTTGAATGGATTGCAAATGCCACCGATGCAATAGGCTTAACGATATTGGGGCTGGCGATGTTGCCTTGGCTTGGTACGATATTGGAAAGCCTGAGTATTGCTGGCTTTGGGGAAGCAAAGTTTCGACAGATTGAACAGAGAATTGAAAACGCGGAAGAAGCAATTGATAATTCTCGAGAAATAAATGCATCAGCAAATGTAATCAACGACACATCTGATGATAACTCCTTACCAGCGGATCGCCTCAAGTCGTTATCGGTCGATTATGTTTCAACGCGAAAATCTATGCCCAGCAGCAATGAACGTACGGAGAAAATGGCAACGCTCTTTGCTCAAATGAGAATGGAAGTCAGAAAAATAGGTAAGTCTAACTTTGATCCGTCTGAGGGGTTGAATTCAGATGACCCTGGAGAAAATCTCGCTGCAATCGCATATGGATATACCTTCGTGGATGACTTTAATATGGATGAAATGATCGGGCTCATTAATAGTTCTAAACAACCGTTTGTTCAGTTTTGGGGTTTGAGGGCAATTCAAAATTCAGTTTCCTCTGCCGGATTGGCTGCCTTTAGCGCAAAAAATATCGAGGACCTGCGATCATTGGAGAAGCTTATCAAGCCGCGAACTGATCGCGCATATACGATCGGTCGGATCGTCAAGGGCATTAATAGGGCTTTGGAAGCAAAATGACCCAAGCCACCCCAACAACTCAAATCGATAACGATACCTGCATCGTCACCCGTTGGGATTTTAAGCCGGGTGAGGAAACCGGTGTTCATATTCACGGGCACGATTATTGTGTTGTGCCAATGCTGGACGGGCAATTGAAGATTGTTGCTCCTGATGGAACTGAAACAATTAGCGAATTGAAGGCAGGCGTGAGCTATTTTCGCCCCAAAGGTGTGCATCACAACGTGATCAACGCCAATGATTTTGACTATGCATTTGTGGAGGTTGAGTTCAAATGATGTCTGAATTGGCAGAATTCTTTCCGTCTTTGCTTGCTGGCTATTTCGTGATGGCTCTGGGCCTCCTTAGCCCTGGTCCCAACATTCTTGCCATTGTTGGAACCTCGATGGGAGTTTCCCGTAAAGCGGGCGTATTGATGGCTTGTGGTGTATCCGCCGGCAGTTTTGTGTGGGCAACACTGGCTGTGTTGGGTGTGGCAGCATTGATGGCCGCTTATGCACCTCTTGCATTTGGATTGAAAATTGCGGGCGGTCTTTATCTCGCTTGGATTGGTGTGAAGTACCTGCGAGCAGCGAAAGCAAACACTTCAATTGCAGTTGCAGAGAGTAGCGTACAACACGGTTTGATGCGCTATTTTGGTCGAGGAATTTTTATACAGATGACCAATCCCAAGGCAATTTTTGCGTGGATTGCCACAATCTCGATTGTTTCAAGGCCAGACGCCCCTTTTTGGATATTGGCGATTTTTGTATTGGGCTGCACTTTCCTCGCCTTCGCCGGGCATATTGCCTGGGCTTATCTTTTCTCAACGCATGGGGTGATCGGCTTTTATGACCGCTTCAAACGCGTCATCAATTCTATTCTTGGTACATTGCTCGGCGCGTTGGGCGCTGGTCTTGTGCTCAGCGCATTTAAATCGGGAAGCAAAGCAACATGACCGATACGGTAAAATTCACACTCGACGGCAAGGAAGTCTCGGCTTCGCAAGATGAAACCATCTGGCAGGTGGCGAAGCGGGAGGGGCCGCGCATTCCCCACCTTTGTTATCTCGACAAGCCCGGTTACCGCAGCGACGGGAACTGCCGCGCCTGTATGGTTGAGATTGAAGGGGAGCGGGTTCTTGCCGCTTCCTGTCAGCGCAAAGTTTCTGACGGTCTGGTTGTCAAAACCGATACGGAACGGGCGGATAAATCCCGCAAGATGGTTTTTGAACTGCTGGCTGCCGATATGCGCGAGCCCGATGACAGCCCCGACGGTAAATCCTCATTTTGGGAATGGGCGTCCGATTTCGGCATTGCCGGCAGCGAACGCCTGCCTTCGAAATTTGATGGTCATAACGACAATGGCACCGCCACCACGCCCGATGTCCACGATATTTCTAACCCTGCAATTGCCGTAAATCTTGACGCCTGTATCGCCTGTAACCTTTGCGTCCGCGCCTGTCGTGAAGTGCAGGTTAATGATGTGCTTGGCATGGGCGAACGGGGGCATCACGCCGTTCCGGTTTTCGATATTCATGACCCGATGGGCTTTTCCACCTGCGTTACCTGTGGCGAATGCGTGCAGGCCTGCCCGACCGGGGCCCTGTTTGAAAAGACGCTGATGGATGCGGATGGCAAGAAGCGCGTTGTTGGAGATTTCGACAAGGCGACCGATAGTGTTTGCCCGTTCTGCGGTGTTGGCTGCCAAACCACCGTCTATACAAAGGACGACAAGATTGTTCTCGTGGACGGCCGTGATGGACCGGCGAACAACAATCGGCTCTGCGTTAAAGGTCGGTTTGGTTACGACTATGCCATGTCGAAAGAGCGCCTGACCAAGCCGCTCATCCGCCGAGATGACGCGCCAAAAAATGCCGAAATCGATATGCGTTTCATGGAAGTCTCCGACATATTCCGTGAGGCGACATGGGAAGAAGCGATGGAACGCGCTGCTTCTGGCCTCACCAAAATCAGTTCGGAAAAAGGTGGTGACGCGCTGGCCGGCTTTGGTTCAGCCAAAGGGTCAAACGAAGAAGCCTATCTGTTCCAAAAATTGATCCGACAGGGATTTGGAACCAATAACGTCGACCATTGTACCCGCCTTTGCCACGCATCTTCGGTTTCTGCATTGCTGGAAGGTGTTGGCTCCGGGGCGGTTTCCGCGCCCTTTACCGATGCGATGAAAGCGGACTGTGTGATCGTTATCGGTGCGCGACCGACCACGAACCACCCTGTTGCGGCAACCTATTTCAAACAGGCGGTGCGCGAGAATGATCTCAAACTCATCGTCATGGACCCGCGCGGCCAGGACCTGATGCGCCATGCGGAACATTCGTTGAAATTCAAGCCCGGTACTGACGTTGCGATGCTCAACGCCTTGATCCATGTGATCATTGAGGAAGAGCTTTATGACGCGCAATATATTCAGGCGAATGCGTTCGGTTTTGATGCGCTCAAAGCGAAGGTAAGGGATTTCTCGCCGGAAGAAATGGCGGAAGTTTGCGGCATTGATGCGCCAACACTGCGTGCGGTTGCCCGCCGCTATGCAACGTCTGAGCGTTCAATGATTTTCTGGGGCATGGGTATTTCCCAACACACCCACGGCACCGATAATTCCCGTTGTCTTATCGCGCTGGCGCTGATCACCGGCCATGTCGGTCGTCCGGGCACAGGACTGCACCCGTTACGTGGCCAGAACAATGTGCAAGGTGCATCCGATGCTGGCCTTATCCCGATGTTCTTCCCGGATTACCGTTCAGTTGAGAATGGTGATATTCGCGGTGAGATGGAAGATTTCTGGGGCCGCACGCTCGACCCTGTCAAAGGCCTGACCGTCGTTGAAATTATCGATGCTGTCCACGACGACAAGATCAACGGCATGTACGTAATGGGTGAAAATCCGGCGATGTCAGACCCCGATCAGCTTCATGCGCGCGGTGCGTTGGCCAAGCTCGACCATCTTGTCGTGCAGGATATTTTCCTGACGGAAACCGCGTGGCACGCTGATGTTGTGCTGCCTGCTTCTGTGCATGCTGAGAAACTCGGCACCTATTCAAATACTAACCGTCAGGTTCAAATTGGCCGTCCTGCACTACCGCTTCCTGGTGAAGCGCGTCTCGATTGGGAGATCATCGTTGAACTGGCTAACCGTTGCGGCCTAGACTGGAATTATGCGGACGTTCCCGAAGTCTACGAGGAAATGCGCAAGGTTATGGCGTCGCTCAACTATATGCCGTGGGAACGGCTTGAAGCCGAAGGCAGTGTGACTTATCCGGTGCCATCAGAAGGTGCACACGGTAATGAAGTTGTTTTCACCGACGGCTTTCCGACGGAAGATGGTCGTGGACGCATAGTGCCCGCAGACCTGCGCGCACCGGACGAGGTGCCCGATGCGGAATATCCCATGGTGCTGACCACCGGGCGTGTATTGGAACATTGGCACACCGGCGCGATGACCCGCCGCGCCGATGTACTTGATGATCTTGAGCCGGAAGGTTTTGCCGCCATGAACCCGCGCGAGATTGCAAAACAGGGTTTGCAACCCGGTCAGATGATCGAAGTGGCGACCCGTCGCGGAACGATAGACGCGTTGTTGCGGGTAGACCGCGAAGTTGCAGACGGCATGGTGTTCATGCCGTTCTGTTTCAATGAAAGCCCGGCCAACCGCCTAACCAATCCGATGCTTGATCCGTATGGCAAAATTCCGGAGTTCAAGTTCTGCGCAGCAAAGGTGACAGCTGCGGTTCAAAGTGAAGCTGCGGAGTAGGCTTTGCCGTTAGGCGTTTATGGCCTGATCAAAATCTTGCCCTGATGGCCTTTGGCTTCCATGAGTTCGTGGGCCTGTTGGACTTCGTTAAAATCAAACACCTTGTGGGTGTTGGTTTTCAGCTTTTCTTGCGCGAACAATGGCCAGACTTTTTCCAGCAAATCAGCGGCAACCGCCGCTTTGAATTCCGGTGGTCGTGGCCGCAGGGTTGAACCGGTGATGGTCAAGCGTTTGAGCATGAGAGGCATGAGGTTAGCCCCGACCTTTGAGCCTTTGTTGAATGCCAGTTGAACGATATGGGCATCCGGTGCGGCGGCCTTGATGTTGCGGTCGATATAGTCGCCGCCCATGATATCGAGAATGAGATTTGCACCGCCCGCTTCTTTAACGATTTCAACGAAATCCTCTTCCTTGTAATTTATCGCCCGTTCCGCACCGTTGGCTTCGGCAAAGGCGCAGTTTTCCGCACTTCCGCAGGTGGTGAATACCCGCATGCCCAAAGCTGCGCCCAGTTGAATGGCGGTTGATCCGATGCCGCCGGTTCCGCCGTGCACGAGAAAGAGATCGCCTTTATTCACGGTGCGGTTGAAGAAGAAATTGCTCCAGACGGTGAAATAGGTTTCGCATAATCCAGCCGCATCGACTTCATCAACACCTTGTGGAATGGGCAGGCAATGGTCGGCGTTTATGGCGACATATTCGGCATAACCACCACCGTTCGTGAGGGCGCAGATTTTATCGCCAAGCGACCAGGCTTTAACATTTGAACCAATGGTGATGACTTCACCGGATACTTCAAGGCCCAGTAAATCTGATGCACCAGGCGGTGGTGGATAATGCCCGCGACGCTGCACAATGTCAGGGCCGTTAACGCCAGCAGTTGTTACCTTTACGAGAACCTGGTTATCCGCAGGCGCCGGAATTTCCCGCTCTCCAGCTTGCAGAACATCCGGTGTTCCAAATTCGGTAATTTCGATCGTTTTCATGGTGTTGGGGAGCATTGGGAATTCCAAAATTGTGTTGGCATGATTGTCGTAATGGGATAAGGTTTTAGACGAAAGTTGTATCGCGCATTCTATATGTTTCACCTGTGTATCGCACATTAATTTGAGTGACGGAACTTTGGTTCTCGATGTCGCAAATGTTCCGTAATTTGTGTTGCTATAACTCCAATGTATTTTGAATAATTATCTTCTGAAGCGCGAATTTGCGGCATTCAGACGCCAGACCTGGAGAAGAATAATGGCTTTCAAGACGGATATTGAGATCGCACGTGAGGCTGTTAAGCGTCCAATTGGTGAAATAGGGGCTAAGCTCGGTATTGGTCTTGAGGATCTGGTTCCTTACGGGCACGATAAGGCGAAGGTGAGTGCGGAATTTATTGCCGCACAGGCCGGTAAAAAAGACGGTAAGCTCATTCTTGTGACGGCGATTAATCCGACACCTGCTGGTGAAGGCAAGACTACGACGACCGTTGGTCTTGGCGATGGTCTGAACGCGATTGGCAAGAAAGCTGCAATCTGTATTCGTGAAGCTTCGCTTGGTCCGTGTTTTGGCATGAAAGGTGGGGCTGCCGGTGGTGGTTATGCCCAGGTTGTGCCGATGGAGGATATGAACCTTCATTTTACCGGAGATTTTCACGCGATTACCTCCGCACATAATCTCCTGTCAGCTATGATCGACAACCACATTTACTGGGGTAACAGCCTTGAGATCGACCAGCGTCGGGTGACCTGGAAACGGGTGATGGATATGAACGACCGTGCGCTGCGGGATATCGTAACGTCCTTGGGCGGTGTGCCGAACGGCTTCCCCCGTCAGGCAGGTTTTGACATTACTGTGGCGTCGGAAGTGATGGCGATCCTGTGCCTGTCGAATGATCTGGAAGATCTGCAGGAACGGTTGGGCAGTATCATCATCGGCTATACGCGCGAACGTAAGTCGATCACTTGCCGTGATGTGAAAGCGGATGGTGCGATGACTGTTCTGCTCAAAGATGCAATGCAGCCGAACCTCGTGCAAACATTGGAGAACAACCCGGCGTTTGTGCACGGTGGTCCTTTCGCTAACATTGCCCACGGTTGTAACTCTGTTGTGGCGACGAAGACGGCGCTTAAGCTTGCTGATTATGTTGTGACAGAAGCCGGATTTGGGGCTGATCTTGGGGCGGAGAAGTTTCTCAATATCAAATGTCGTAAAGCAGGTCTTGCGCCATCCGCCATTGTGATTGTTGCGACAATCCGCGCGATGAAAATGAACGGCGGTGTGAAGAAGCAGGACCTCGGTGCCGAGAATGTTCAAGCTGTGAAGGACGGTTGTCCGAACCTTGGACGTCACATTGAGAATATCGGCAAGTTCGGTGTTCCAGCCGTTGTTGCGATCAACCACTTTGCCGGTGATACGGAAGCGGAAGTTCAGGCCTGTAAAGATTATGTGGAGAGCCTCGGCAGTGAAGCGATCCTCTGCAAGCACTGGGCAGACGGTGGTGCTGGAACTAAGGAACTAGCAACGCGCATCTCCACCATCTGTGATGAAGACAAGGCCGAGTTCACCACTTTGTATGGCGACGACATGTCATTGATGGAGAAGATCGAGACGGTTGCCAAAGAAATCTATCGTGCAGAGGAAGTGTTGGCGGACAAGAAAATTCGTGATCAGCTTAAACAATGGGAGGAGGCGGGTTTCGGCAAGCTTCCGGTCTGCATGGCGAAGACGCAATATTCGTTCTCCACTGATCCGAACCAGCGTGGCGCTCCCACTGGCCATTCGCTCCCCATCCGCGAAGTACGTCTGTCGGCAGGTGCCGGATTCGTTGTTGTGGTCTGCGGAGAAATCATGACCATGCCGGGCCTGCCGCGCGTGCCATCGTCAGAAAGCATCATGCTCAATGACGACGGTCTGATCGAAGGTCTGTTTTAAGGCCTTGAATTCGAGGTAGATAATCAAATGGCGCGGTCTTACTCGTTCACCCATGCTGTAACGAAAGCGCCTTCCCGTTCGATTATCTCTGGATTGCGCGCTGTTGATACCGGTGCGCCCGATCTGGCGGTATTCGAAACCCACCACCGAGATTATGTCGCTGCGTTGAAATCGACAGGGGCTATTGTCACGGAATTGCCTTGTGATGACGCATTTCCGGACAGCGTTTTCATCGAAGATTCAGGGCTTTGTCTACAAGAGGGTGCAATATTAATGCGTCCGGGTGCGCCATCTCGTCTGGGTGAAGCGGAGGCGATGCGTTCCCCTCTGGAGCAGATTTACGGAGACGTGTCTGCAATCAACGGCCCGGGATTTATCGAAGGCGGAGATATTCTCGTCACCGAACGGGAAATCCTGGTGGGGTGCTCTGCACGCACAGACAGTACAGGCGTTGATGAATTGCGCTCAATCATTATGCCTTGGGGCTACCAGGTTCGGGAGGTGAATACGCCCGAAGATGTTCTCCATTTCAAAACCGATTGCTCATTACTTGATGAGAATACAATTCTCACCACCCGCCGCCTTGCAGCATCCGGCTGTTTTGAAGGGTATGATCTGCTCTATACCGCAGACGGTGAAGAGGCTTGCGCAAACGCCATCCGCTTTAACAATCTTGTCCTGTTTCCCGCTGGATTTCCCAAGACGAAATCTGCACTCGACGCTGCCGGATACGACGTTGTTGAAATTGGCAACAGTGAAGCGGCGAAGCTCGATGGCGGCATGTCCTGTTTAAGCCTGAGGTTTTCACCGCAGGGCAGGTAGCACGCCGCCTCCCGGGCAATTAGGTATCGTTGCGCGGAATGCGCAAAACCTGGCCAACCAGAATTAAATTTGGATCACTGATGATGTGTTGGTTGGCTTCCACTATCGGCTGGAAATTTGAATTGCCATATTCTGATTGGGCAATCCCTGTCAGCGTGTCTCCTGATTTCACCGTATAATTTCGATATCCGGTATAACCGGGCAGAATTTTCGGGCCGAATAAAATGGGTATTGTGACCGCTGGCCCGTTTTCATTCCCCG
This sequence comes from uncultured Rhizobiaceae bacterium, assembly GCA_951813045.1. Lineage (GTDB taxonomy): Bacteria > Pseudomonadota > Alphaproteobacteria > Rhizobiales > Rhizobiaceae > Pseudahrensia. The sequence goes on along the minus strand of CATOTF010000002.1, from coordinate 1,643,637 downwards.
TGTCATCTGCAAGACGCAAGAACAACCGGGTTAACTGAAACGCATTCGTGTCGGGAATGTTTATTGATCCCTGGAATTGTTTAAGCGCGAGGGAACCAACGTTGGTGAATGATGTAAATTCATCATGCCCTTCAGTCACATTAATTGTGAGCGTCCCCTCAAATGCAACTGCGTTTCCCGCGATGAGAATATCGTTGTTTACGAGGTCGAAAGGTTGTGGCTGCTGAATATCAATATTGGAAGAAGTCATGAAAAAGCGTCCTTATTTGGTGCGCCCCAGCAACAACCAATATAGCACGACTTTTTCCTACTTCTGTGACCTGACGCACTCTTTCAATTATTTGCCCCCAGATTCTCCGCTTAGAAGTCGGGAAAAACAGTTGGCGCGTCGCCTTCCTGCCATTTGGGGAACTTCGTCATTATGTTTTGAAACAGATCTGATTCTAAAAACCTGTTCAACCAAGCGTGGAGATTCGGCGCCGGTTGAGCGTCAAACCAATCCCGGTCTGTGTTGGCAAACTGCCGCACGAAGGGCGCGATCGCGATGTCAGCAAGGGAGGGCCTGTTACCGAACATGTAGGGGTGGCGGGACAGGCGCTGATCGATATCCATGAGAATACGCATCGCAGAATTCCGGTGTTCATGGGCGAAAGCTGTCGGGTCTTCCTCCGCATCAACATGCCTGATGGCATATTTGTAATTATCGAGATGGGATTTGAATGGTCCGTCCATTTCCTCGATCAGCACCAGCATTTCGTTTTTGTCACCCAACTCTGGAGCCATCCATCCGAGAGGGTCGTTGCATTCAAGTGCCCACAACATGATGTCTAGGCTTTGCTCAATAATTGTGCCGTCGGGCTTCATTAAAACCGGAACGGTGGCTTTGGGCGAGATTTCCACCATATGGGCGGGTTTGTCTCGCAAGATGATCTCGCGTAATTGCGTAACCTGCCCACTGGCAGCCAGCGCCATTCGCGCGCGCATGGCATAAGGGCAACGCCGGAAAGAATAGAGCAGAGGAAGGTCGGCCATGGCTATTACGGATGCTCCTCGATAATGACCTTGTCACCGTAAAACGCAACGAGACCGGTAATCTCGGTCGCGAATTCTAGCGGGTTTTCATAGCTCCAAGCGAGATCGTCGATACCGTTTGCGGAATAATAAGTTGCGTCACCCTTGAGCGGGCAATGGGTCGATTTCTCCTGCGTGGTGAATGGCTGTGTGATGGCGTCTTTTGGGAAATAGACTACCGGGTCATAAATCGTCTTGCCGGATTCGATCAGTCTTGTCGCGTTGTTACTTTGCGCCAACAATGTGCCGTCGGGGAAACGAACGACAATTTTGCGGGTGATCGGGCGCAACACCATGAAATGTTGAGGAACATTGGGACGTGCAATCGTGACAGTCATGGTTTTTCAACACCTCCGGCTTTTGCGTGAATCTAACCCAATCTATCTTCGTATAAAAGCCCAAGCCCGTTGGGTGGGGCTGCGTTTCATAATCCACCCGCTATTGTCACTCCCGCTACAGTAGGAGTCCAGTGCTGGGTGCACTGAACAAGCTGCCCTAGATTGTCGTTGATACGACAATGACAATAGAGCGGTTGGCACGCTAACCGCGAGATTCAAGCCGCCTTCACCCGTTCGATTTCCACTGATGCGTCCGACGCGATCGTTACCTGCAGTCCGTCCAGTTCTTCACTCATGAGAAGTTGGCATGACAAGCGGGAGTTGGGTTCCACGTCAAAGGCTTCGTCCAATCGGTCTTCTTCCTCGTCCAGCATTACTGGTAATTTGCCGGCCCAGTTGTCCGCGACATAAACGTGACATGTTGCGCAGGCGCAGGCGCCGCCACATTCGGCTTTTATGCCGATACCGGATTCTGACGACCAGTCGCGGATCACTTCCATAACGCGAAAGCCTTCAAGCGCTTCCAGTTCGGCAGAATTGCCGTTTGGGTCGGTTACATGAATTTTCATAATGCATTCCTTAGCCAGCGCGGCGCGCCCAGCTTCTTCCGTTCTTTGAGGCGGTATCCCCAAGGGCGGGTTGATAATAAAGGTTGAGTGCCGGGCTGTTGCCCTCCAGCACCGCGTCAATTGTCGGTTGATGGGAAATCAGCAGGGTATCACAACCGCAACGGTGCATATGGGACACCTGATCTATTCGAATATCGCCGGTCCCCCTGACCTCGCCTTTAAATTCGTGTCGGTCGCGCAACAGGCGAGCTTTGGAGAATGCTCGTCCGTCTGCAAACCATGGGAACGCCAGCGAGACCAGAGAGAGGTGTTCAATATGGTCGGTGATTTCGTCAATCTGATCGTCTGCTTCCAAGTGTACACCAAGCCGCCCTGAGTTTCGCGTCAGCAGCGCATGGGTTTGATCCTTAAACAATTGCAGGGAAACGATGACATCGTCTCCTTCGGGCACCGGCGCTTCACCGTCGACGAATTGCCATGTGTCTTCGCTGGCTTTGCCGTTTATAAAAAGTGTGCTCATTACGCAGCCTCCCTGGCGGGATAAAGCGCTTCCTTGAACGGCTGAGGCCCAACCCGACGATAGGTTTCGAGGAATATCTCATCGTCTGACAGGCGTTTAGCGAGATAGACATTCACGATGGTTTCCACAGCATCTGAAATCTCGTTAGCGGCAAACCCGCGACCGATGATCTCTCCAACTGCGGCCTGTTCATCGCCGGAACCACCAAGCGTCACTTGATAGATTTCCTCACCACGCTTATCGACACCGAGAATGCCGATGTGCCCAACATGGTGGTGGCCACAGGCATTGATGCAGCCGGAAATCTTTAGCTTCAATTCGCCAATATCATTCTGGTGGTCGAGGTCTGCAAAACGGGTTGAGAGTTCTTGCGCCACGGGAATCGAACGGGCCGTCGCCAGCGCGCAATAATCAAGACCGGGACATGCAATGATGTCCGTGATCAACCCGGCATTGGCCGACGCCATACCGTTTGCGAGCAGGACATCGTAGACGGATTTAAGGTCGTCGAGTTTTACATGGGGCAGGATAACATTCTGCTCATGGCTGACGCGCAATTCGTCATGAGAGTATTTTTCACCCAGGTCAGCCAGCACATCAATTTGCGCCGACGTTGCATCCCCCGGCGCTTCGCCCGTGCCTTTTAGAGCGACCGTTATGATACCATAGCCATGCTGACGGTGATTGCTGACATTTTGAGCAACCCAGCGCGAAAAGCTTTTATCGGCTGCCATGGCAGCATCCAGAATTGTGCTTTCCACCGGTAACGTATCGAACGCTGGTGTCGCGAAATAGGCTTCAATCGCCCGCACATCTTCGTCGGGCAGTTTGAGAACGCCGTCTTTGATGCGCTCGAATTCCGCTTCAATATCGCTCTTTAATTCTTCAAGCCCGGTCTCATGAACCAGTATTTTGATGCGGGCCTTATATTTATTATCGCGGCGACCGTAGAGATTGTAGACGCGCAGGATCGCCTCGCAATAGGAGAGCATATTTTCCTGCGGTATCCAGTCGCGGATCAGTTTTCCGATCATCGGCGTGCGACCGAGGCCACCGCCAACGTAAACGCGCAGACCCAATGCCCCTTCATCATTTTTGCGTACTTCAAGGCCGATGTCGTGGAACTGCATGGCCGCCCGGTCATTCGGCGACCCGACAACCGCGATTTTGAACTTGCGCGGCAGGAACAGGAATTCCGGGTGGATCGTCGACCATTGACGCAGAATTTCTGCATAGGGGCGGGGGTCGGCGACTTCGTCTTCGGCAGCACCGGCAAAATGATCTGCCGTCACATTGCGAATGCAATTTCCCGAGGTCTGAATCGCATGCATTTGCACAGAGGCAAGATCTTCCAGAATATCGGGAATATCTTCAAGCTTTGGCCAGTTGAACTGAATGTTCTGCCGCGTTGTGAAATGCCCGTAATCCCGGTCATATTTCCGCGCGATATGGGCGAGCATATGCATTTGCTCGCTGTTCAGTGTGCCGTAAGGAACAGCGACGCGCAGCATATAGGCGTGCAATTGCAGGTAGACACCATTTTGCAGGCGGATCGGTTTGAAATTGTCCTCCGACAACTCACCGGTGACCCGGCGATTCACCTGATCTCGAAACTGCGCAACACGACCCGCCACGAACTCGCGGTCAAATTCATCATAACGATACATGGACTTTGTCCTGATTAGGTTTTGAAGTTGGTTTTAGGCAGCGTGTGCGGTAGTCAGCGCCTGTTTGCCGAGGTCCATGCGAACGGTGGGGCCGGATGCACGAATACGTTCGCGAAACTTAACCGGTGTCACGACACCATCTTCCAGCGCAACATCGATCTGGTATGGCTCGACCACGTGGTTATCGGCATCAGCTTGTGCTGCCTGCGCGGAGGCTGTTGCAAGAGTTTCTGCTGACCGGGCAACGAGTGCAAGGTCAATATTATCGACCCAGATTCCGTTTTGACCAAGCCACACAGTTTCCCCGTCCAGCAGGCGGTTTCCGGTGAATGCGATGGGTTTTTTTAGAGTGCTCATGCTGCAATTCCTTCTTTGAGGATAATATTTGTATTGGCGGAACGGGAGGCGGCGATTGGGTCACATTTGGCGAGGTTTGCACCGGCGACGGCTTCTCCGATGATAATCAGGGCCGCACTTTGTGCGGATTTTTCCGCTGCCAGATTTTCAAGGTCGATCAACGTGCCGATAAACCTGCGAGCATCATTGCGCGCTACATTTTCCAAAATGGCGACCGGCGTGTCGGGTGAAAGCCCGGATTCGCGTAACCGGGCAGCAGTTTCGCGGGCAACAGTGCGCCCCATATAAACGGCAACGGTGGAGCCGGTGAGCGCGAGATGAGCCCAATCCGGCAATAATCCACCGGTCAAATCATGGCCCGTTGTGAAAACAACCGACGACGCGGTGCCTCGTAATGTGAGCGGTATTTCCGCTTCCGCAGCACCGGCCAGCGCGGAAGTGACGCCGGGAATGATCTCATAGGCCACACCGTTGGCACGCATGGCGGCAATTTCCTCGCCGGCTCGACCAAAGATCATCGGGTCGCCGGATTTTAACCGAGCGACTTTCAAACCAGCCTGGGCCTTGGCGATGATCAATGCGTTGATCTCATCCTGCGATTTGGAATGGCAGCCTTTGCGTTTTCCAACGGAAATGATTTCCGCATCCCGACGAGCCATGCGCACGATCTCAAGTGGCACAAGCGCGTCATGCAAAATAACGTCTGCATTTTGCAATGTGCGATGGGCGCGTAGTGTAAGAAGGTCTTCTGAGCCGGGGCCAGCGCCGATCAAGGATACTAAACCGTGTTTGTTTTCGGTGCCCGAAAGCAGCTCTTGAGCGGCATCTTCCGCCTGCGCGAAATCGCCAGCAAGGGCAGCCTTTACTGGTTGGCCATCAAAAAACTGTTCCCAAAACAAACGGCGGCTGCGGCCTTCTCTAAACGTCTGGGATACGGACGCACGGAGGGAATCGGCAAATCGTGCAAGTGCGCCCAGTCGTGGGTGCAGCAATTGTTCGATCTGGCCTTTTATCCGGCGTGCCAGCACGGGTGCTGTGCCGTCGGTCGATACGGCCACCACAACGGGAGCACGGTTGACGATGGATGGGGTGATGAAATCGCACAGATGTGGCCGGTCAACTGCGTTGACAGGAACACCTGTCAGTCGAGCGGCCTCAACCACGCGTTCGTCGTGGTCCTCGCTTTCACCAGCGGTGAAAACGAGTGCGGCGCCAACAAGATCTTCGAAGCTGAAGTCACGGGCAATGAGTGTTGCACCTGTTAAGTCGAGTGTACGAACCATCGCAGCAGAGATTGTGGGAGCAATTACAGATATTTGCGCGTTGGTTTCGCTCAACAGGCGTAATTTGCTGGCAGCTTCGTCGCTGCCGCCAACGATTACAACAGGTTTTTCCGACACTTTGAAAAATGCTGGAAAAATGTCGAGTTTTGCGGAGGCTGTAAACCCGGCGCTTAATTCGGCAATTTTGTCATTTGCATATTCTTTTGCGGTGAACATCGAATTCATCCCGTGCTGTTTCGACACCCAACATAGGAAGCGCGCAATGAATTGATGAGGAACGGGATTTCAAACTTATGGAATGATGAGAATTTTGTTTCTTCAAATTTCGATTTTTGCAGAATGCGGAGAGATATTGGCTGAATTTGGAATATATTTTTCCATTATCTCTTGGGTATTTGTGGCGGGAAGGCTAAACCTGACAAATTGCCCAATCAGGATATACCATTGAAGAAAGCGCCCAGATCAGCTCTCTTTTTCATCATCGTCACGGTGGTGATTGATATGTTGGGCGTCGGCCTTGCTTGGCCGATTCTACCACAATTGGTAAAAGAACTGTCGGGGCAGGGCATTTCTGACTCGGCACTGATCTATGGGTTTTTGATATCCGGGTTCGCGCTGGTTCAATTCGCTGTAAGCCCGTTTATCGGCATGTTGTCGGATCGTTTTGGCCGACGACCCATATTGTTGATTTCTCTTGCCGGTCTCGGGGTTGACTATATTATACTGGCCCTTGCACCCAACCTGACCTGGCTGGTGATTGGCCGCATAGTCGCGGGCTTGTTCAGCGCCACAGTTTCCACTGCCAATGCTTATATTGCCGACATTACCCCAAAAGAGGGGCGCGCCGCAGCATTTGGGATGTTGGGGGCCGCATTTGGTATTGGTTTTACCGCCGGCCCATTGATTGGCGGGGTATTGGGGGAAATCGATCTGCAATATCCGTTTTGGCTTGCAGCGGGGTTGGCTTTCGCAAACCTGGGGCTGGGTTATTTTATCCTTCCAGAAAGCCTGCCCAAGGCAAAACGCAAGCCGATCGACCTTCGTAAAGCTAATCCGCTGTCAGCTTTGCTTTACATCCGGCGCTACGCGTCATTGGCCGTATTACTTGTTGCCCTCTTCCTCACTGGAATTGCTCAACAGGGATTGCAGGGTATTTGGGTGCTGTGGACTGATGCTCAATTTGGCTGGGGTGCTGCGGAAGCTGGATATTCTCTTGCCTGGGTCGGTGTGTGCATCGCATTTGTTCAACGATATCTTGTGCGGATCGTCGTCCCGCGTTTTGGTGAGCGTCGCGTTCTGTTTGGCGGCTTTGCGATATCTACAATTGCATATCTCTTCCTGCCTTACCTTACAGTGGGATGGGCTGTTTATCCGGGTATTCTGTTTCATATCATCGGCTGGGGGTGCGCCAGCCCGACCCTTACGGCGATGATGTCGCAAAATGTACCGGACAATGAACAGGGCCTTCTTCAAGGTACGATTGGAAGCGTTGGGACAGTTGCAATGATTGTCGGTCCGCTATTCGCCACGGGTATTTTCGCAAAATCCGTTGGACCGGATGCCTGGTTCGCACTGTCGGGTACCTTTTACTTCTTTGGCGCTGCCCTTTTTGTAATAACACTGGCATTCCTTTCGGTTGATGCAGTTCGCAGACGCCTGCAGGCGAATCAGAAATCCGTAGGGTAGTGCTTGAAGTAAATGAGGTTTCCAGCCAGTGATTCCTTCAAACAAGACCACAAGATGTGGTAGTTTGATGGAAATTCCCATCAATATCCGGTGATTTTTATTGAATGAATCACACGCCTGTGAACAACCATGAGGTCAAGCACTTTTTTTTTAAATATTTTTTCGATGGTGATGAAATCCCGCAAAACGAAATCAACATCTACAAAACGCTTTAAAACGCCTTGCTTGAGCTTAATTTTGCCTGTGGGTGAATTTCTAATTGCAACTTTCTATTAGCAGTTCAATGCATTGCAACCGTGCTAGTCGTATTGACCATATTAACGGCTTTGCTAGTGTCTTTCCTGTCAGCCAAGCGCGGGGGCGTTAGTTTATTGTCCGCCCATGACACCAAATCCGGCAAGTGTATGTTGTGCCGCCAGTGATGTTTCGAGTGAGTAATTCAACGAAATATTTTCAGGCGTGGCAGCTTTTTTGTGCCTGTTGTGGTGTTGCCGTCAAAGATGACAAATCGGTGGCTAACTGATGTTAATTATTTATTAACTACTACATAGTGTGGTGTTAGGCATTGGGTTGCGCTATATCTTGTGGCGACTAACATGGGCGGCTATGCTCATGATAAATTGTCGGCTCCAGATATTCAAACACGATGAGAAACAGGCAGTATCTGGCCTGTGTTTCAATCGGGTGCACAACATGAACCGGACCTCATCTGAATGGGTTAAGGTACAAAGGCCGGTTCGGGGGACCCGGCAGTTCGAAAGTCTCTCACAAGAAAGAGGCGCGGGCGAAGTAACGGGAAAGATTTAGGTTTGGGGATGCAAGCCGATCACAGGAATTTACGGGGCTGCGCTGATTTCGATTAGCACAGAAAACAGACATTGACCGGCTGAATACATGACCTCAGCCGCCTTAAAATAAGAAGCGGGACTAAAATTCGATGCGCATTAATCGCCACTACACAAAAGCCGGACAATCACCCTTCGCCGATGTGCCAATGCGCACGGCTACGAGTGAAATTAAGAATCCGGACGGCTCAATTGTTTTTAAACTGGAAAACATTCTTGTGCCTGAGCAATTCAGCCAGGTTGCAAGCGACATCATCGCACAGAAATATTTCCGCAAAGCCGGTGTGCCCGCTGTTCTGAAAAGGGTTGAGGAAAACTCCGTTCCGTCATTCCTGTGGCGTTGCGTCGAAGACAAGGACGCGCTGAAAAAACTGCCGAAAGACGAACGTTATGGCCCGGAAATGACGGCGGAGCAGGTTTTTAGTCGCTTAGCCGGTACATGGACCTATTGGGGCTGGAAAGGCGGTTATTTCGACACAGAAGAAGACGCGCAGACTTATTACGATGAAATGTGCTTCATGCTTGCGACCCAAAAGGTCGCGCCGAATTCTCCGCAATGGTTCAACACCGGCCTTCACTGGGCCTATGGCATTGATGGCCCGGCACAGGGCCACCATTACGTCGATTATGAAACCGGCAAGCTGACAAAATCAAAATCCTCCTACGAACACCCGCAACCCCACGCCTGCTTCATTCAGTCGGTCGGCGATGATCTTGTCAACGACGGTGGCATCATGGACTTATGGGTGCGTGAAGCCCGCCTGTTCAAATATGGTTCTGGCACAGGCTCCAACTTCTCTTACATTCGTGGCGAGAACGAGCCACTTTCTGGCGGCGGCAAGTCGTCGGGCCTGATGTCCTTCCTGAAAATTGGTGACCGCGCTGCCGGTGCCATTAAGTCCGGCGGCACAACCCGCCGTGCGGCTAAAATGGTAGTGGTGGATATAGACCATCCGGATATTGAGGCTTATATCGACTGGAAGGTGACCGAAGAGCAAAAGGTTGCCGCAATTGTCACCGGCTCCAAGGTCGTTTCCCGCCATATGACGGCGATCATGAAGGCTTGTCTGAACTGTGAAGCGCCGGACAACCAGTGTTTTGATCCGAATATGAACCCGAAGCTGAAAAGCGAAATTCGGCTGGCTAAGAAAAATGCTGTTCCGGAAAATTACATCTACCGGGTTATCCAACTGGCCAAACAGGGTTACACCGACATTGAATTCCCCGTCTATAATACCGACTGGGATTCCGACGCCTATCTCACCGTTGCCGGTCAGAACTCAAACAATTCAGTTTCCATCAAAGACGGTTTCCTACAATCCGTTGAAGAGGATGGCGACTGGGAATTGATCGCCCGTAAAGACGGATCAGTTACCAAAACCGTTCGTGCTCGTGAACTTTGGGACAAGATCGGTAATGCCGCATGGCAGTCCGCCGACCCCGGCCTGCATTTCAATACGACGATGAACGACTGGCACACATGCCCGTCTGCTGGCCCTATCCGCGCGTCCAATCCGTGTTCGGAATATATGTTCCTCGACGATACGGCGTGTAACCTGGCTTCGCTAAATCTGTTGCAGTTCCGTGCCGAAGATAAAACCTTCGACGTGGCGGCCTATGAACACGCCTGTCGTCTATGGATGATGGCGCTGGAAATTTCCGTCATGATGGCGCAATTCCCATCGAAGGAAATCGCGCAATTATCATACGACTATCGTACAACCGGCCTTGGCTTTGCCAATATCGGTGGCCTGTTAATGACCGCCGGTATTCCTTACGACAGTGATGAAGGTCGTGCCGTTTGTGGCGCGCTCACCGCCATCATGACTGGCATCTGTTATGAAACATCGGCCCTTATGGCGAAAGAGCAGGGGCCTTTCCCCGGTTACGCGCCAAACAAAGAGGCGATGGCCCGTGTCATGCGCAACCACCGCAACGCCGCCCACGGCAATGCCGACGGTTATGAAGCTCTCTCCATTTCACCGCTCCCTCTCGATCATGCTTCGCTGGAAGGCAAAACCCTTTGGGCTGACTTATCCTCCCACGCAAAAGCGGCCTGGGACCGTGCTGTTGACCTTGGTGAACAGCACGGGTTCCGAAATGCGCAAGCCACAGTGGTTGCGCCAACGGGCACAATTGGTCTGGTCATGGATTGCGATACGACAGGCATTGAGCCTGATTTCGCGCTTGTGAAATTCAAAAAGCTCGCAGGTGGTGGTTATTTCAAAATCATCAACCGTGCCGTGCCGGAAGCCCTTGAAAAACTCGGTTACGGCGAGAGTGAAATCAAACACATGATCACCTATGCGGTGGGCAATGGCACGTTGAAAGGTTCCAACGCCATCTCCCACGGTGCGCTTGAAGAAAAAGGCTTCACGCAGGTCCAGATCGACGCGGTTGAGACTGGCCTCGCACAGGCGTTCGATATTAAATTCGCGTTTAACAAATGGACGCTGGGCGAAGAATTCTGCAAAGACGTTCTGGGTTTCTCCGACGAACAGCTGAACGACTTTACCTTCGACACGCTTGCAGCATTGGGCTTCGACAAAGACGAAATTCAGGCAGCTAACATCTATTGCTGTGGTGCGATGACGCTGGAAGGCGCGCCGGGTCTGAAAGACGAGCACCTCGCCGTCTTCGATTGCGCAACCCCTTGCGGACGCATCGGCAAACGTTCTCTTTCTACCGAAAGCCACATCCGCATGATGGCGGCGGCGCAGCCGTTCATCTCCGGCGCGATTTCCAAGACGATCAATATGCCGAATGACGCAGCCGTTGAAGACTGCACCAAGGCTTACATGATGTCGTGGAAACTTGGCCTGAAAGCCAACGCCCTTTACCGCGATGGCTCCAAGCTTTCCCAGCCGCTGAATGCGTCGCTCGTTGAAGATGAGGATGACGAAGACGCCCTCGATAATCTGATCGAAGCACCGGCAGCTGCCCGTGCCGCGATGACGTCTGAAAAGATCGTCGAGAAAATCGTTGAGCGCGTCGTGGAAGTGCGCAAGCGCGAAAAACTCCCCAACCGCCGTAAGGGATACACCCAAAAGGCGGTCGTCGGCGGCCACAAAGTTTATCTGCGCAGCGGTGAATTTGACGATGGTTCGCTCGGTGAAATCTTCATCGATATGCATAAGGAAGGCGCGGCTTTCCGCGCGATGATGAATAATTTCGCCATCGCCGTCTCGCTCGGCCTGCAATATGGTGTGCCGCTCGACGAATATGTGGAGGCCTTTACCTTCACCAAGTTCGAGCCTGCGGGCATCGTCATGGGCAATGACGCGATCAAAAACGCGACATCAATCCTCGATTATGTGTTCCGCGAACTGGCCGTCTCTTATCTTGACCGCCACGATCTTGCCCATGTGGATACCTCCGATTTTGGTTCCACGGCGCTCGGTAAAGGGGTTAAAAAAGGTGAAGCGGAAGTCATTTCCCGTGGCCTGACACGGGGATCAAAACTGCAGATCATCGATTCCGCCCGTAACGGCAAGGAGCCTTCCGGCTCACTAGACACCACCATCGGTTCAACACCTCCCGGTGGTGGCACGGTTACCGCCATCGCCACCAGCAGTGGTGGAACGGCGGTCGCGGCGGTGGCCAAACAACAGGAAGAAGTGCAGGCCTTCGCTGAAGAAGCCACGGCTTTCAAACGCGACTACGAAGAAAACAGCCGTTCTTCCATAGAACTGGGAGAAGTGGCTCCGGCCCACACTCCAAGCAAGGGCGAACGCCGCGCCATGGCAAAAATGCAAGGCTACGAAGGCGAAGCCTGCCCCGAGTGCCAGAATTTCACACTGGTACGGAATGGGACGTGCATGAAGTGCGACAGTTGTGGGAGTACCACGGGTTGTAGTTAGTTCTCGAATCAGATTCATATATTAATATGACTTTGAGCTTTCCATTTGAGACAATTGCAAAAGGGCTAGCAAAAAACGCTGATGCCTTGTTAGCATTCGGCTGCGGAGTGGTTAGCATTTCGTTAACCGCGCTCGATGTATCTCCAATTTATGCATGTGGGACTCCCCTGATACTTTTGCGCTATGGACTTGTCACGGTTTAGTTCCGTGTCCTTGAATTGGATTAATCCCATCAAGGAGAACTATTATGGCACGAGGCCACACAGACGAATTCAAGCGTGAAGCGGTGCGTATTGCGCTGACCAGCGGACTTACCCGGAAACAAGTGGCATCAGATTTGGGGGTCGGCTTTTCGACGTTATCGAAATGGATACAACAATCCCGGCCTGATGACCTTCCACCATCGGTTGATATTGATCTGGCCAAAGAGAATGAGCGGCTTCGCAGAGAGGTTCGTCTCCTCACGGAGGAGAGGGAGATATTAAAGAAGGCAACAGTGTTCTTCGCGGGTCAAAGCAAGTGAGATTTGCGTTTGTCGAAGAACACAGGAAACACGTTCCGGTGGATCGGCTTTGCCATATTCTGAATGTTACATCGCGTGGTTATCGTGCCTGGCACAACCGCCCTGTTAGTCAACGGCAGCGCGATGACATGGTGGTTCTGGCGCACATCCGTGAACAGCATCACTTGAGCCTTGGCAGTTATGGTCGCCCGAGAATGACGCAGGAGTTGAAGGAAGCCGGCCTTGCTATTGGTCACCGCCGTGTTGGCCGCCTGATGCGCGACAACGGCATTCGAGTGGTCAGAACACGCAAATACAAAGCTACGACCGATAGCAATCACCGCTTCAACATTGCGCCTAACTTGCTGGGGCGGAACTTCCAAGCGGATAAACCCAACCAGAAATGGGCAGGTGACATCAGCTACATCTGGACCCGTGAGGGCTGGCTGTATCTGGCAGTGATGATCGATCTACATTCACGCCGTGTGGTGGGTTGGGCTGTCAGCAACCGGTTGAAGAAAGACTTGGCATTGCAGGCTCTCAACCGGGCTTTGGCCCTTCGAAACCCACCGCCGGGCTGCATTCATCATACGGACCGTGGCAGTCAATACTGCTCTCATGATTATCAAAAACGAATGCGTGAACTGAAGTTTAAAGTGTCCATGAGCCGAAAAGGCAATTGCTGGGACAACGCCGTGGTCGAGACGTTCTTCAAAACACTCAAAGCCGAACTCATCTGGCGCGGCACATGGCAAACACGACAGCAAGCAACCGACGCCCTGTTCCAATACATCAACGGCTTTTACAACAGCCGCAGAAGACACTCAGCAATAGGAGGAATGTCGCCCATCAAATTTGAACGAAAAACGAGTTAAACGAGAACAGGATGCGGAATTAATACGGGACAAGTCCACTATACTGTTTCAGAAGTTGGGAAGAATCGCGTTCAGCGTATCGCGCAGCAGAGCTTAAGATCAGAGAACTTGAAAGTGATAACGGGAAACAAATTCTGGACACTTTTAACGCAGAGAAGCAAAAAAAGGAAAATGCAAGAGGCAAACAGAACCAAAATAGAAGGGCTTCCAGATGAGTGAATTGATCACACATAACGGAATGCTGTTTTCTGTATTCGCGTCGCTAGCAGCACTCTTATATCTAACGAGAATTAAGAATAATGAACTAAAACAAAGGACTAGAGAGCTTGATGTAACACGCCAAGCATTGATGGAGCATTATAAGTACGTCACTTTGATATTGAAAGACCCAGCTCCTAGCTTGGAGTTAAAGAGGGTGATGACATTAATGAGTTGTGCAATTTCTACCAGAACAGCCGCAACCGATATCGCCAGACAATTTAAATCTGGCAAACTTAAGATGACACCTCATGACGAAGCAACGGACGGCCTTGTCGAAGAATTACGGCAGTTAAAAATCTCCCGACCCGATCTCGCTGAAAAGTTTGAGAAGGCTGTTTCGACAGGAATAACTGCATTATTTCTGCGATGGCCCGAGAATTCAAAGATGTTGAACCAATTACGGCTTGAGATGGATAAAAACCAATCTAGCAAGGTTTCGTTCACGAGTAACATTGCCAAGTTTCTCGGCAACGGTGATAATGATAATCATGGGCTAGGTGGCGGTAACCTAATTGGGCAGTGCTAGAGAGATAGAACTATTTATCTCTCATTGTCATCCCTGCGCAGGCGGGGACCCAATAATTGACCAGAATGAAAGCTGTTATGATGATGGAAATTGGGGCTGGCGCTTTCCTAACCATCCCCTGTCATACCCATGGCAAATATGGGTCCCCGCCTGCGCGGGGATGACAACGGCGGGGTGGCGGCAGGTTGGTTTGCTTATTCAAACGTCCTGAATAAATCATCCCAATGGGGATTGCTCTCTTCGATCATAGCGATTTTCCAAGCGCGGTACCATTTCTTGATTGCCTTTTCCCGCGCGATAGCAAGCTCAATATCTCCGTGTTGTTCGAACCAGACCAATTGATGGACCCCATATTTTGAGGCGAACTTGCTGCCGACCCCTTCGCGGTGTTCCAGCAATCGTCGATATAGGTCGTTTGTCACGCCTGTGTACAAAGTGCCGTGCCGCTTGGAGGCAAGAATATAGACAAAATAATGATGGTCGCAGGCCATATATTAGGATGGCAAGCTTGAACGCTGTTGTCATCTCCTCATTCATTTTTGTTCAGGTTAAGGGTAGTTCGACTGTCACCCACTCGGTGTCATCCCCGCGTAGGCGGGGACCCAACGATCAGCAACAATGAACGGTGTTATTGGGCCGGGAATCTGGGGATGAATTCCTACCAACTGGGGTCTTTCATTCAATAGCATCTATGGGTCCCCGCCTGCGCGGGGATGACAATGGGGTCGCGGGGAATGACACGTGAAAATCACTCAGCCTAAATCCCCTGATCAATCAGGCCTTTGATTTGGGATACACTCGTGCCTGCAACAATTCGGCCTGTTTCCTTGCCTTTGGCGTTGTACATAATCAGCGTGGAACGGTGGGGGATGCGCAGGGCTTTGCCTATTTTTGTGCCGCGGTATTTATCCTAGTCTATCTCCAGTACCATGCCGCTGTAAGGCGCCACACTGGATTCCCGCTGCGGTGAGAATGACAATGAATTGTAATTGATGCAGTCTGAACTATGCCCGCGGATCATCATTATTTCACCGATATCATGTCGCCGAAGCGGAACGGGATGCTTTATGCGAGTGTTACAAATGATGTAGCGGCTGTGGGGTACGCCAGAACCGTCTGGGCCGTTACTGTCAAAAGCTACCGTATCGCCGCCGCTTGGAATCTGCGCAACCAACTTTGGTGGTGGTTGCAATTACGTAACGCAACTGAAGACGTTAAACATCCTCACATCATTCAAATACATCAGTAAAAATTTGGGAGAAACCGAAGAGATATAATATCGTTCCGGTCCATCAGGCAAGCAAACCAATCACGAGGTCAGGAGAAATTAAACCGCCGTTTTACAGTCGTAATCTATTCCGCGACCTGCATCCATCTCATTTTGTCTTCAATTGTCTCGATGGCGGATTCGAGCATAATACCAACGGCATTATTTTCTGACTCTGTAGGGATTCCCAAATCGAGTTTGATCTGATTCCTTGTGGCAAAGGAGATTTGCTATGGGATCATCAGTGCCACTTCGGACGGACTTTGATGCCGCCAGCCTGCGCCGGACGACCAAGGAATGCAGTGACAACCGACAGATACGCCGGCTGCTTGCGCTTGCCGCAGTCTATGACGGCATGAACCGCACGGAGGCGGCTCGGATTGGCGGGATGGATCGTCAAACGTTGCGTGACTGGGTCCATCGTTTCAATGAACTGGGTCCGGACGGTCTGACCAATGCCAAGGGTGCAGGGCGACCGCGCCTGCTGAGTGATAAGCAGATGCAGGAACTGTCGCTGATTGTCGAAACCGGGCCGGACCGGGAAGTGGATGGCGTGGTTCGTTGGCGACGCATTGATCTGGTACGCGTTATTGAGGAACAGTTCGGTATCAAATGCTCCGAGCGGGTGATGTCGGATTATCTGGCACAACTGGGCTTCTCCAACATCTCCGGTCGTCCACAACACCCTGAGCAGGATGGACGTGTGATCGAAGCGTTCAAAAAAACTTCCCCGACACGCTCGCAGCCCACATAGCTGATCTGCCGCAGAGAACGCCGGTGGAGATCTGGTTCCAGGACGAAGCGCGCATCGGGCAAAAGAACGGTCAGGTTCGCCTCTGGGCGAGGAAAGGAACCCGTCCCCGGCTGCCCGCCGACCAGCGCTACGACAATGCCTATCTGTTCGGTGCGATCTGCCCAAAGCGTGGCACGGGCGCGGCCTTGGTACTGCCCAAAGCCAACACACAAGCAATGCAATTGCATCTCGATGAGATCAGCAAATACGTGACCCGCAAGGCCCATGCCGTGATCCTGATGGATCGCGCAAGTTGGCACAGCACCGGCAAACTGGTCGTACCAAAGAATATCACCATCATTCTGCTACCTTCGAAGTCACCTGAACTGAACCCGGTCGAGAACATCTGGCAATATCTGAGGTCAAACTATCTCTCAAACCGCGTTTTCAAAGACTACACCGCCATCCTTGATGCCGCCTGCGACGCATGGAACGCGCTCATCGACACACCGAAAATCATAACGTCAATCGGAATGAGAGATTGGGCCCATGTCAGAACGGTCGAAAATTAATGCCGTTGGTATAAGAAGTTGTTCCATACGCTCATTTGTGGTGGTCAAATTATCAACAAACCATTCGTTGAGTGCTCTTCGTGCCTGATTATGCACTTTGGCGCGCTTTATGCTGTTGTTTGCGCAAGAACGCTCAATTGCATCGCGAAGAACAGTTTCAAATTTATTCATAAGTATATCCCTGCTACTTATATGGCTAAACAGTAACACATGTTTTTGCCATTGTCTCCACAATATTCTTGGATATTAGTATTGGCAGAAAAATATAAAGAATTCAGATGCATGCTCTAATTCCGCCTGACATGCTTTCAATTTCGTAAAGATTTCTAATCCCAGATTACCATGTTTACTTGATTCGTTATTACAATAGCTAACAAATATGATTAATTTGTTAACGTTTGAGCCCGTATTGCCGCTTGCAAAGAATAACACTCACGGCAAACGTTAATTAGAACCGAGTCGATGCACCCTTTTCGATAGGTTGCAGTTATGCATTGTGCCCTCAAATTCTAATCTGGTCCCAACCTTGATGCCTTGATGAGGGACGTAATCTCATCAACCCACATGGGAAATGATTAATCGATTCGGCTAATTGTATCCGGATTTTTGATAGTTGTCCGTACCGTATGTCCTATTTTGTAAATGTGCCTAGAATAATTAGGTTAGTCGGCTGTCTGGCTTGCGTCAGTGTTAATCAACACAGGTGTCTTGAATGGGGAAACGTGCGGCATGTACGTGTGAAAGATTTTATCACGCGCTCTGAAGCCCTCGTCAGAAAATTCAGAGTTTCGCACCGTAGATCACAGTGAGCGCATATCTATACGTGGTAATGAACTTCACCAGGTGAAGAGATATTTGTCCGTTTAACTGGTTTCCAAGTTCGAAGGATTGCGTTGTTAACTCATACAACTAGTGAGTGAATGTGTTATTGCCGCACGATGAGTGATTATGTGAGCTATGCTGGTTAAGCTGCAAATCAATGAGCAGGGATACAAGATGCAGTATAGTATCTGGATTTCGGAGCTAGCGGTATAGGGAGATGCTCGTAGGAGCGCTGGTAGTCCCTAGGGGAATCGAACCCCTCTTTCCAGGTTGAAAACCTGGCGTCCTAACCGATAGACGAAGGGACCGCAGTGGGGTGGTGTATAGGCAGGAAAATTCTGTGCTGCAAGAGGGTTTTTATCAAAAACAGCGAGAAATTTAAATAAGAATATTGGTGGGTTAATTTAGCAGAACGGCGGAACTAAATTCATCTCTAAATAAAGTTCCGAACCAACATTTTTGATGCCCGTTGCTCTCAAAAGCACTCCGGTTGCGAAATTGGTATACGCGCGCAATCAAGGCATTGATGCACTTTGGTAGAATATCGTTGAATGCAGAATCATTAAATCCGTGACGCGCATTTATCCTCATGGATGAGCAGCACAGTCAGACAGGAAATATGAGTTAAAATGCGTTCTAATGAATCCGGTTGAACGAAACGCACATTAATATTAAGTGCGGCGACGCTTGCGGGAGCGGCGGCATCTGCGATTCCAGTCCCGCTTTCCAGCGACGTCAATGTGAACGGATCTGGTGTGGCAATAGGTGCCCACGCCGCCACGACCAGGTAGAGATCTCAGGTATTTAGCCAACTTCCATTTGCTGACGCCTTTAACCTGAATATCTGCTGCTTTACAGTGGATATGCATTGAATTACGCGCGCCACGAATCCGGCGGTTGTAACTCCGGCTTCTGTAACCGGAAGTCACGATTGGCGTGCACCCAAACCGGCGCTCCACTTGTTTTAATATTCTGACCAGATCCGGTGGGAAGCAACCAACTTTTACATCTTTACGTTGAAGCAGCAGGCCGTGTGTGCCGCGGCGCGCCCGGTTTGTAACCGATGCTAATTGTTCTGGTTCATCCAGTTCTTCAGTGTCTTCGGTATCAATGCCAAACAGGCGCTTCAGGTTAACCCCTGGAAGTGATGTCGTATTGGCTCTGGGCCGGTTTTTGCGATTTGACCTGATCGTTTTTACAGCGCCACGAGAGTTCAGTTTTGCGACTACTCTTTTTTTCCGTATGGTTCTAGTTTCCGCACGCAGCGCTTGGGGGGTTCCAGCCTGGTTTTTGCTAAAAAACCCTCCGAACAGCGCGGGAGCTTTTTTCTTGGCGACCGGTTTTTTGTCCGGTATTGCGGCAGGGGTAAGTGCTGCAATTTTAGTTTCCCCGGTTGTTGGTTTGGTTGCGGGCTTAGTCACAGAATCCGCATCCGGTTCCTTGCTCGCAATTGTGCTGGAAGAATTAGCAACCTTGTTTACTGCGGATTCGGCCTGTGTTTCCTTACTGGTAGGCACAAGCGCATTTTTGATTGCCGGGCTTAGCTCTTCTTTTTCTTTTGCAGGTGGCGTTGGACCCGTTTGTGGTTTTATCCCTGCCAACTTCGATTCCAGCGTATCACTGGCTTTCTCGGGCCGGTCCCCTTCAACAGGCGTAAGAAGTGTTGCGATGTTGTTGGAAGGTAAGGTTGTGTTTGAAACGCAACCACTAACGGCCAAGAATGCGATGGTCAGAAGAATGCCAATTAAGGGCGTACGGATGCGGGCGCAATTGGAGCCATAATCGCTCCGATTTATCGCGAAGATTCCCACAGTCAGCTTCTCCATGCCAATCGACCGCACTTCCGCATCGTGAGGGCGTTAATTATGTGTTGTATGCTTCACAAATGTTGAAATCACAACCGGATAATCCATTGTTATTTCAAAATGCAAGCGGCTAGGTCAGCCCCAGTTCTGACCGTATCACCACTGATGCGGAACTTTGGCGCGAATAAGGCCAAATTACGGCAAAACACCAACTGGCGTATTAAAATTACCAGCTTCCTTCATTGTCCATCGAAAGCCATGGTTCTGCGGGTTTCAGTGCGTCATGTTTTTGTAATAACTCGAAGGAGACATTGTCCGGTGATTTTACAAACGCCATGCGGCCATCGCGGGGAGGGCGGTTTATTGTAACTCCTGCCTTCATCAGCTTTTCACAAGTTTCGTAAATGTTGTCGACGGTATAGGCGAGATGGCCGAAATTGCGGCCGCTATGGTAATCCTCCGGGTCCCAGTTGTAAGTTAGCTCGAGTTCCGGCGCCCGTTCCTGTTCCGCGCGCGCGAGATCATCCTTGCCGGCGAGAAAGACCAGTGTGAATCGACCCTGCTCGAATTCCTTGCGCCGTGTTTCGACCATGCCCATCTTATCAACATAGAAATCAAGTGAGGTGTCCAGGTCTTTCACACGGACCATTGTATGCAGATATTTCATGGTTAAACTTTCTATTTGTCGTTTGATTGTGAGCGAATTGTTCTTGCCGATCGTCAGCAGCTTAAGGTTAATTACGACAAGAACTGCCGGCCGGTCAAAATTCGGATCATTGTCCGGATTTGGATATCGGAATATTTAGCATAGACGTGTTGGAGAATTGGGTATTGGCCGATCTTGCATCTTATATTCAGAAGGCCGAAAAAATTGTGTTTTTTACCGGTGCCGGCATATCCACCGAATCAGGTATTGCGGATTTCCGTAGTCCCGGTGGTATCTGGACCAAAATGAAACCGATTTATTTTCAAGACTTTGTCGCGGATGAACAATCCCGGATGGAAGATTGGAGGCGGCGTTTTCGCTTTCAAAAAGAATTTGATGCCGCGCCTTTGAATGATGGGCATAGAGCAGTTGCATCTGTTTTGAATTCTCGATCTGGACTGGGGTTGATTACCCAAAATATTGATGGATTACACCAGCGCTCAGGCGTGGATGACGCCTCAATCGTGGAAATTCACGGTAATGGGACCAACGCCTCTTGTCTCGACTGTGGCCTTCCCATGAGCCTGCAGGAAGCACAAAGTCTGATTTCAAAGACCGGCGAAAGCCCGAAATGTGGAGACTGTGATGGGTTGGTAAAGGCTAACATCATCTCATTTGGCCAGCCAATGCCCCAAGATAAGGTGGTCGAGGCTGAAAAACTCGCCCTGAACTGCGATTTGTTTGTAGTCTTGGGGTCTTCTCTTGTGGTCCAGCCTGCAGCGGGCCTGCCGCTGCTAGCCCGTAACAATGGTGCGAGATTGGTTATCGTGAATCGGGAAAATACGCCACTGGACCCCCTGGCACACCTCGTTTTACATAGTCCATTAGGCGAAACTTTGAAAAAAGCGTTGGAAAAACAACCTTCCTGATCTTTCAAAAAAATATTTTGATTCGCACTATAGGGCGACTGCGGGGGGAACGTGTTAAATTACACGCGAATCACGGTCGAACTTCCCGGTTTTTCTTGAGGGGAGTCCGAAAGTATTGAAGTCGAGATGCGCCGAGTTCAGTGCTTCTGTTTGTTGTGTGTCATCGCGTTGCGGTGAGGGGAAATTGAAAATGGGTTCTAAGCTGTCTTCAAATTCGGTGTTGGGCACCGATGATTCCACAGATTTTGCTGATGGTCAGAATGCGACCACTTTTGATACGGCAGAGACGTTGTCCGATCAGCCATCGGCGGCTGCCGATGTGTTTGTCGTTGCCGGTGCGATAAAATGGTTTGATATTTCCAAGGGGCTTGGATTTGTTATTCCAGACGATGATCTGCCCGACGTTCTTCTTCACGTCTCGTGTCTTCGTGATGACGGTTATCAAACAGCCTATGAAGGTGCTCGAATCGTCTGCGAAGTGGTGAATAAAACCCGGGGTCTACAGGCCTTTCGAGTTCTTTCCATGGATAATTCGACGGCAATTCACCCCTCGCAACTGCCCCCGGCCAACACACATGTGGAAGTCGAGGCCACCAGCGATCTGGTCCGCGCAGAGGTGAAGTGGTTCAACCGCACAAAAGGGTTTGGCTTTTTAACCCGGGGCGAGGGGACAGAAGATATTTTTGTTCATATGGAAACATTGCGTCGCTATGGTCTAACAGAATTACGGCCTGGCCAATTTGTCATGGTGAAATTTGGCGATGGCCAAAAAGGGCTCATGGCAGCGGAAGTACATCCGGTGAGGGCATCTGGGGCCCCACAAAGCCACTAACAGCGAATTGACTTAACAATGCGTCTTCGATCATTAAGCTAGCTCAAATGACAAATTTGACCTTTCAAAAACGCAATGTAGGCATAATCGCCGCGTGTTTTGCCCTGTTTTTATTATTACTTCAGGCGTTACCGGCCCAATCCGCCGGTATGAACTCAGTTTCGGTTGTTTCAGACTCTGGAACACACGAATGGACCGTTGAACTCGCCACAACAGACGAAATGCGCACCAAAGGGCTGATGTTTGTAAAGGAAATGGCGCAAAAATCCGGGATGTTATTTCGGTTTGACCAAACGCGTCCTGTCGCCATGTGGATGAAAAATACATTTATTCCCCTGGATATGGTGTTTACCGACGAAGCGGGAAAAGTGACGCATATCCATAAGGGCGCGGTTCCCCATTCGCTTGATATTATCTCGTCTCAGGGCCCCGCGCGCTTTGTTTTGGAGATAAATGCGGGTGAGGCGGACGCTGCAAAACTTAAAACCGGCGATGTAATGCGCCACCCTTGGTTTTTAGTTTCACAATAGATGCTCATCACGCGCTTTTTGCCTTGCGGAGCAGGTGATACCTGGTCAATAGCCTGCGTGTCTTTGACGGATATCGGGGCGTGGCGCAGTCTGGTAGCGCACCTGGTTTGGGACCAGGGGGGCGCAGGTTCGAATCCTGCCGCCCCGACCATCTGTTAAGCTCAATCAAGGGGACGCTTTCGAACAACGCCATGGTCGCTCGAATTTACCGCCCTGCGAAAACCGCCATGCAGTCGGCAAGGGCAAGACCGTGTTTTGGGTTGTCGAACATGAACCCGTCGCAGCCAAAACTGTGGAGCCGCACATGGGTTATACATCGTCCAACGACATGATGGCGCAGGTTCGCCTGAAATTCGACACCAGGGAAGACGCAATTCGCTATGCGGAGAACAACGGCTTGGAATATCGGGTAACGGAGCCAAAAGAACAGCGCCGCCGACCTATGTCATATTCAGACAATTTCAAGTTCGACCGCAAAGTGCCTTGGACGCACTAATCGTGGGGCATTGATACGTTTCCTTGAGCTAATTGTTCGTGTCGATGAATAAGCGCGATCTCACCGCAAATTCCACTTTACCCCACGCTGTTGAATCAGTTACAAAACAGCTCAGCGGTCCCTTAGCTCAGCTCTAATTCCTTATTGCCCGATTCCACGATGTCATTCAAAGTAATCGTCGAAGCAAAAATAGATAATTATAGGGTATTCTGATGAGCCTCGTATTGCCGACACTAATTTTAGTATCAACTAGAGCATGTCACCGGCATTTAGCTTCAGGATTCCCATTTACGATTTTATGTGATTCCCTTGCGTTTGAAGGAGAACGTTATGGGAAAACCACATCCATTTGAATTACGACAACGTGTTGTCGATCATGTTGCAGAAGGACACACACATCGGTCTACGGCTGCCCATTTTCGGGTGTCGGCTAAATTCGTCAATGACATTGTGAAGTTACACAAGGAAACCGGAAGCCTTGATCCCAAACCACAGGGTCGCGAACCGGGGCATGGCAAGCTAGAACCCTATAAAGATTGGCTTTTGGCCCAAATTGATCAGCAAGGTGATGTCACTCTGGATCAATTAGCCCGCCGGTTGAAAGAGGAGCATGACGTTGATGTACATCGCTGGTCGGTGTGCCGGTTACTTCACAAGGTAAACCTGTCGCATAAAAAAAGACCCTTTATGCCAAAGAACAGCAGCGCGCGGATGTAAAACAGGCTCGACATGTGTGGATGAGCAAACGTCTTGCTTTCCTGAACAGAGCCTATGAAAGGCTCGTGTTCATTGATGAAACCTCCACCAATACCAAACTCACCAAACAAACGGGATGGGCACCGGTTGGGCAGCGCCTTTTGGATCATGCTCCATTTGGCCATTGGCAAACCCAGACCTTCATTGCGGGTTTGAGATGCCACGGCTTGACAGCACCCTGGGTGTTGGACGGACCCATGAACCGGGAAACGTTTGATTGTTATATTGAGACCCAGCTCGCACCAACTTTAAGGAGGGGCGATATTGTCATCCTCGACAATGTCGCATTCCACAAAAGTTCCAAGGCAGCCCAGGCCCTTAAGGATGTTGGTGCATGGTTCTTGTTCGTGCCGCCCTATTCGCCGGATCTGAACCCAATCGAGATGGCTTTTTCAAAACTCAAAGCCCTCCTGCGAAAGGCATGTGCCAGAACATATGATGAGGTCTGGAAATCAATCGGACAAATCTGCGACTTGTTCAATCCACATGAGTGCAGAAACTTCTTCAAAGCATGTGGGTATGAATTCGATTGTCTGTGACACGCTCTAGTGGACAAAACGCTAATGATGGGGCCTTTTTTATACGGTCGTGCAAGATGGGCGGTTTGTTGTTTTTGGCAGCGATGCGTCAAACCTGTCAGCATTAGATGGATCAGGCCGGAATAATTTTATACACGATACTCAAACCGATATAACGCAACTAGTAGACATCGGCCCAAATGGACAGGCTGGCACAAATAGCGATTTCCGGACTATAGCGGTTTCGAATCCCAACAGTCCACAAGAAGTTGCATTTTCAAGCGACGCATTTGGAGATGGTTTCAGCCTATACGTTAGAAATATAAATTCTGGAACTACAGATTTAATCGTAACAAATGTAAATCGGGATGATTACCCTATAGACAATCCATTTGGAGCTCACGTCTCGCACTTTGGATACACTGTAGATGGAGATTTGCTGGTTTCATCTCGCAGTGCCGACTTAGATTCGGGCGACACAAATAACCGTGCCGACATTTACCTTATCGACACCAACACTGGTGCCGCGGAGCGTCTAAGCCTTGCTTTTGATGGTTCCGAACCTAACGGAGATTCGTTTTACGGTAGTTTTTCATCAGATGGTGCAAGCCTAATTTTTACAAGCTCGGCAACAAATTTAATAGAAGGGGGGACAAATTCAGGGTTTAATGTATTTGAAAGAAATCTGCAGACGGGCGAAGTTACGCTCATTTCCACAAGCGAAAATGGCGATTTTGCCAACGGAAATTCGGTATCTAGGGGAATATCTGGTGACGGTCGCTTTATTCTCTTCGAAAGCGAAGCAAGTAACCTCGTTCCAAACGATAGCAATTTTAGTACAGATGTTTTTGTGTACGACACACTAGATAATAAAATAATTCGTCTATCAGAGACAGCCGATGGCATATCAGGTTCGGGCGACAGCATTTTGCCCGGTTTTGTTCCGGGCACCAATATCGTTTCGTTTATTACCGAAGCTTCGAATTTGCTGGAAAATGATAACAATTCTGCCGACGATGCAGTGTTCACGGATATAGGTTCAGGTGAATTCGAGACCTTAGATTTTTCGGGGCCCGTGCAGCCAAATGATGATGCCTTTTCTGTTGGGTTCAATTCCACCAGGGAATTTGCATTTCTTACGACTCAGGCGACAAATTTGGTAGCAAATGATACCAGCCCTGATTTTAGTATTGTTAGAGTGCCTACAGCCCAGATATTAGCATCGCTGTCGATTAGAGGCTCCGAACTCACAGACAACTTAATGGGAACAAACCAAAGTGACTTTATTCTCGGTTTGGCCTGGGATGATACGATTCGGGCTGGTCGGGGAGCAGACCTAATAAATGCAGGTTCAGGAAACGATCTTCTGTTCGGAGAGGCAGGGGGCGATGTTCTCAATGGAGAATCAGGCAATGACGAGCTTGAGGGCGGGTCTGGTCAGGATGACATTAATGGTGGTTCCGGCGTTGATACAGCCACATTTAGAACGGCTGGTAGCGGCGTTGTTGCCAATTTGACATCGGGGATTGGCACACAAGGCAATGCGAACGGAGATACGTACACATCGATCGAGAATCTGGTGGGGTCCGATTTTGGCGATACGCTGACTGGTTCTTCCGGTAACAACCTGATACTGGGCGGGCGTGGCAATGATAATCTTCGCGGGTCGGCTGGGAATGACCGTCTAGAGGGCGGAATTGGGCGTGATGATGTCAATGGTGGGTCTGGTACGGACAGCGCCGCCTTTGCAACTGCTGGTGCCGGTGTAACGTTGAACTTGACGGCGGGCACGGGCACGCGGGGCAACGCGACTGGGGATACCTACACATCGATTGAGAATGTGATCGGTTCGAACTTCGATGATGTGATCACAGGATCTTCCGGTCGTAATATTCTGGTTGGAGGGCGTGGTGAGGATACACTTCGCGGGTCAGCTGGCGATGACCTGCTACGTGGCGGTCTAGGTGATGATATTCTCAACGGCGGTTCGGGTAATGACCAGTTCCGTTTTGACACAGCTCTTGATGCCGCAACAAATGTGGATACGATCCAAAACTATTCGGTTTCAAATGACGAGATAGAACTTGATGACCGTGTCTTTGATGCATTGGGATCAGGCGTATCGTCGAGCGAATTCCGCATTGGTTCTTCGGCGCAGGACAGTAATGATTTTCTGATTTACAACTCAACAACAGGCGAACTCTTCTACGATGCTGATGGTGCTGGTGGTGACAGCCAAACTCTATTTGCAGAACTCGATGCAGGTTTGAACCTGACCGCGAGTGAATTTGATATCATTTGAGAATGAGAAAACCCATCAGCAGGGCGTTGCTTTTATTCGAGTCCTGCGGGTATCAATCGTCCTTGCTGATTTTTTTCATGCACCTGCTGCAATTACCAGTCGAGTTGTACGAACCATTGCAATTGCGCCGGAACCAAATATCCCAACACGTCTAGCTGTGATGGGACTGGGAATATCCCGCCACATCTTCTCAAGATCGGTGACAACAAATAGGAGGATTCTTGGCTCATCTTAACCACCCGTGGATTAGAAATAGACCATACATTAACATTTACGCCGGATAATACGATGAGCTGACCAAATGCACAAACGCCTATGCGGATCAAGGCGCCTAGGAGATTTGTCCTCTAAGGGATTGAGCGCATGTTTGGAATTAATATTATTGAAAACGCTTCGGTCGCATCTTCCGGACTCTCATCTGCAGACGTTACTCAAATCAAGGAATCGATCACTCTTGCAGGTGAAATTTGGGGGCGCTACATTGATGCCCCCAACGCATCAATTGATGTTGAGCTATCGATTCTTGAGATATCGGGAAATCCACTGGCTAGTGCCGGTGCATTGTACACATCGAGCGGCAACGCCCCCTTTCAGTCGGTTGTAACCAATGAATTATGGACTTGTCACGGTTTAGTTCCGTGTCCTTGAATTGGATTAATCCCATCAAGGAGAACTATTATGGCACGAGGCCACACAGACGAATTCAAGCGTGAAGCGGTGCGTATTGCGCTGACCAGCGGACTTACCCGGAAACAAGTGGCATCAGATTTGGGGGTCGGCTTTTCGACGTTATCGAAATGGATACAACAATCCCGGCCTGATGACCTTCCACCATCGGTTGATATTGATCTGGCCAAAGAGAATGAGCGGCTTCGCAGAGAGGTTCGTCTCCTCACGGAGGAGAGGGAGATATTAAAGAAGGCAACAGTGTTCTTCGCGGGTCAAAGCAAGTGAGATTTGCGTTTGTCGAAGAACACAGGAAACACGTTCCGGTGGATCGGCTTTGCCATATTCTGAATGTTACATCGCGTGGTTATCGTGCCTGGCACAACCGCCCTGTTAGTCAACGGCAGCGCGATGACATGGTGGTTCTGGCGCACATCCGTGAACAGCATCACTTGAGCCTTGGCAGTTATGGTCGCCCGAGAATGACGCAGGAGTTGAAGGAAGCCGGCCTTGCTATTGGTCACCGCCGTGTTGGCCGCCTGATGCGCGACAACGGCATTCGAGTGGTCAGAACACGCAAATACAAAGCTACGACCGATAGCAATCACCGCTTCAACATTGCGCCTAACTTGCTGGGGCGGAACTTCCAAGCGGATAAACCCAACCAGAAATGGGCAGGTGACATCAGCTACATCTGGACCCGTGAGGGCTGGCTGTATCTGGCAGTGATGATCGATCTACATTCACGCCGTGTGGTGGGTTGGGCTGTCAGCAACCGGTTGAAGAAAGACTTGGCATTGCAGGCTCTCAACCGGGCTTTGGCCCTTCGAAACCCACCGCCGGGCTGCATTCATCATACGGACCGTGGCAGTCAATACTGCTCTCATGATTATCAAAAACGAATGCGTGAACTGAAGTTTAAAGTGTCCATGAGCCGAAAAGGCAATTGCTGGGACAACGCCGTGGTCGAGACGTTCTTCAAAACACTCAAAGCCGAACTCATCTGGCGCGGCACATGGCAAACACGACAGCAAGCAACCG
This sequence comes from uncultured Rhizobiaceae bacterium, assembly GCA_951813045.1. Classification (GTDB taxonomy): domain Bacteria; phylum Pseudomonadota; class Alphaproteobacteria; order Rhizobiales; family Rhizobiaceae; genus Pseudahrensia. Next base: position 1,615,362 of record CATOTF010000002.1, on the reverse strand, counting down.
ACGCCCTGTTCCAATACATCAACGGCTTTTACAACAGCCGCAGAAGACACTCAGCAATAGGAGGAATGTCGCCCATCAAATTTGAACGAAAAACGAGTTAAACGAGAACAGGATGCGGAATTAATACGGGACAAGTCCATTGTCGATATGGCATTGGATGAGCCTGAGCTGTCACCGCGCGAATTGAAATGGAATATAGGTTAATGAGAACGTCTAATGAACACCCGTGGGACTTTCTGTGTCAGTGTGTGCAGCAAGGTGATATTATATGCGCGAAATCACCTTTTTCCTCTTGCCAACTAAACATCCAAACCCTAGAGAAACCGTGTCTTTGACGGATATCGGGGCGTGGCGCAGTCTGGTAGCGCACCTGGTTTGGGACCAGGGGGTCGCAGGTTCGAATCCTGCCGCCCCGACCATCCGTTAAGCTCAATCAAGAGGACACAATGGTCGCTCGAATTTACCGTCCGGCGAAAACCGCCATGCAGTCCGGCAAGGGCAAGACCGTGTTTTGGGTTGTCGAACATGAACCCACAGCCGCCAAAAGAGTTGAGCCGCTCATGGGCTATACGTCGTCCAATGACATGATGGCGCAGGTTCGCCTGAAATTCGATACAAAAGAAGATGCGGTCCGCTATGCGGAGAATAATGGCTTAGAGTACCGGGTAACGGAGCCCAAAGAACAGCGCCGCCGCCCCATGTCTTATTCTGATAATTTCAAGTTCGACCGCAAAGTGCCCTGGACCCATTAACTTGGACGCATTGATAAGCGTTGATTTTCTGTTTTCGACCGCGCAGCAAATTCCCGAGGGACATAAATTCGCCTTTGCCCCACCGCATTGAATCAGCTACAGAACTGCCCAACGGTCCCTTAGCTCAGCTGGATAGAGCAACTGCCTTCTAAGCAGTAGGTCGGAGGTTCGAATCCTCCAGGGATCGCCAGCCTCCAATTACGCCAACCCAGCGCTTTTAATGAGCCATGCCACAGGTTTGTGATTCGATCTGTAGATGGGTTCGATGCCATTGTTGGTCCTTTGCTGAGGAGGACTGATTTGATGAAGTTTCTAATCCAAGTTTCCCTGGCATTTGTTGTTACAATACTGGCACCCGCCGTTGCCCACGCCTGCTGAAGCAATTCCCAATGCAAAATTGGGGATCGGCATTATTATATCGCACTGCCGGAAAACTATGATGGCAAGAAGCGTATACCTGCCTTTATCTTTGCCCACGGATTTCAGGGATCGGCGCTTGGTATTATTCGCAACCCGCGCCTGCGCAGGGTGGCGGGTGAGTTGGGTGTTGCATTCATCGCGGTGAAATCAAAAGGCCAATCGTGGTCTACCGATAATTCTCCTTCCGGTAATCTCCGCAGTGAGGCGCTCGAACTGGCTTATTTCGACGCGGTAAAAAAGGATGTCACGTCGCGTTTTACAATCGATCCGGACCGGATTGTGATGTCCGGAGCGTCTACCGGCGGGATGGTGACATGGACTTTGGCCTGCAAGCGCAGCGATGCCTTTGCCGGATTTATTCCCATGTCTGGAACATTCTGGGCGCCTGTGCCACCGAGTTGCAAAGGCAGGGTGGCCAACATCGTTCATTTCCACGGGGACAAAGACCGCACTGTTCCCATAAAAGGCAGGCCGGTGGCGAGGACCCATCAGGGAAATGTGCACAAGGCTTTGGCGATGTATCGAAGATATGGGAAATTCAGTGTAGCAGGTTCTTATAAGGAAGAGGGATTGCGGTGTGAAAACAGCGCCAACCGCAAAGGTAATATATTGAACTTCTGCCTGTACAATGGTGGGCATTCGTTCAGACCAAACAATGTGGCCGTTGCCTGGCGCATGTTGTGGGTAGCTGGACAGCTTTGAAGGCTCTCTCACTAACAAAGAGCAGCAGTGCTTTTTCGGTTAATGAGTTTTACCGGAAGAACAGTATGTTCGTGAGGATCTGCATTGGCGGAATTCTGGAGCCTTTCCAGTAGTAAATTTACCGCGGTGATGCCGAGTTCCAGCCTTGGCTGGCTGATTGTTGTGAGTGGTGGCAAGAAATATTGCGCGACGTCGATATCATCAAAGCCAATGACTGAAAGGTGTTTTGGAACTTCCAGCCCGTTGGCGTGGAGTTCAGATATAACCCCCAAGGCCATCTCGTCATTGGCACAAAATAACGCCGTGGGTCGTGTTTTCATGGAGAGCCATTCTTGTGCGACCTTTGCGCCGGATTGCAGGGAAAAATCCCCTTGAAACGACCAGTTTTCATAGGTTTTGCAGCCCAGTTCGGTCAGCGCGTTCATTGCTCCTTCGGCGCGAACTTGCGTCAATACATTACCCGGCGGTCCGCCGACATATCCGATGTCACGGTGGCCCAATTGGTAAAGATGATCGATTGCAAGTGCCGCCCCGCGCCGGTTGTTCACGCGGGCTGATGGGAAGATATCGGAGTGGTGCCATTCACAGGCGAACACAATGGGTTGGCTTTCCGCGCCGGACTGTAATTCGTCGATCAAGTCGTTCGACAGGGATCCATCCAGAGATATGATTCCGTCGGCGCGACTGTGATGGAGATAATCCGTAAACAGATGCTTGTTGCCCTGAGATTGTTGGGTGTCGACCATGAGAACACCCATGCCGCTATTGGCGAGGGTTGATTCGATTCCAGCCAATATTTCTGAAAAAAACGGGTTGCCCAGATTGGGGACAAGGACAACGATTGCCCCGGTTTTTTGCCGCCGTAAATTGCGCGCAGCATGGTTGATCCGGTATCCGGTAGCACGTGCCGCATCAAGAACCGCGTTGCGTGTTTCCTCGGCCACTGTCTCCGGTTTGCTGAGCGCACGACTGACCGTTGCCGTGGATACACCGGCGGCAATAGCAACGTCCTTGATCTTGGGAGTTGAAGTGGTATTCACAGTAACTCATTGTTTTTATGTTAAAATTAAATAGGAAAAATCCACTTGACACTTTCCCGTTCAATCCGCACCATAGATGTAATCGATTACAGTGGCAATTCCCCTTTAGAATAATACGAATTGCAATAATCAATGTAATCGATTGCAGAGTTTGATTTGGCCGTCGGATTTTCTCGAAGATTTTGGGGCCTGAATGACAATTATTCCTGGGAGGAAACATCATGAAACTGATTAAGACACTACTGGCGAGCACCGCAGCACTCGCTTTTTCAACGTCGGCATTTGCCACTGACCTAGAGGTCACCCATTGGTGGACATCCGGCGGTGAAGCCGCTGCAGTTGCAGAATTTGCCAAGGCCTTTAACGAAGGCGGAGACAAATGGGTCGACGGCGCGATTGCCGGTTCTGGTGGTGTTGCCCGCCCGATTATTATTTCACGCATCATCGGTGGTGACCCGATGGGTGCGACCCAGTTGAACCACGGTCGTCAGGCTGAAGAGCTGGTCGAAGCGGGCCTGATGCTCGACCTTACAGATATTGCTGAAAAAGAAGGCTGGAAAGACGTTGTTAATCCGGTGCGCTTGCTCAATGCGTGTACATTGGACGGAAAAGTCTACTGCGTGCCGGTGAACATTCACTCACCGCAGTGGATCTGGCTCAGCCATGCGGCTTACGAAAAAGCCGGTGTTCCCGTTCCTGCAAACTGGTCCGAATATGTTGCAAGCGCTCCAAAATTGAGAGAGGCCGGTGTTGTTCCATTGGCCATGGGGCAGCAGTCCTGGCAGACACAACTTGCGTTTGACACTTTGTTGGTTGCAGTCGGTGGAACTGAATTGTTCACCAACATTCTGTCGAATAAAGACGCCGCCGCTGCGGGTTCAGCCGAAGCAACAAAAGTATTTGATGCCTTCGCGACGGCTCGTGAATTGGCACAGGGTGCAAACGTTCAAGACTGGAACCAGGCGACCAACATGGTCATCACCGGCAAAGCCGGTGGCCAGATTATGGGCGACTGGGCGCAGGGTGAATTCCAGGTGGCTAATCAAGTCGCAGGTAAGGATTACACCTGTCTTCCAGGTCTCGGCGTGAACGACATTATTGCAACCGGTGGTGATGCATTCTATTTCCCGAAAACTGATGACCCGGAAATCACCGCAGCTCAAAAGCGTATGGCGTCTTCTATGATCCGCAAGGATGTTCAGGTTGCATTTAACCTGAAAAAAGGTTCATTGCCGATCCGCGGTGATGTTGATCTGAGCGCGGCCAACGACTGCATGAAAAAGGGCCTGAAAATTCTTGCCGCCGGTAATGTATTGCCCGACGGTGTGAACGTTTTGTCAGCTGATACCGCGGGTCAAATTCAGGACCTTATGTCCGAGTTCTTCAACAATACAAACATTACGGTTGCTGATGCCCAGTCCCGTTATGTTGACATTATCAAAAACGCTGACTGATCTCAGCATTTGATCTTGATCCGGCCCTTTATTGGGCCGGGTCTATCTGTCGAGAATTCTGAAACCAACGTGGCGGCGGCTCAGCAGCTTTGTTATGTGCTTTGAAGATGGCGCAGTGCATCGTGGCTTAAGGTAGTCTTTGCCAAAAACCCGGTGATATTTGATGGTGCAGAACCAGCGACCAGTCCAATTGTTCCGCAATATGAGCGCAAAAATTGCCGCCATACCCATGGTGTTGACGGCCATGGTGATTTTTGTTGGTTGCTCGGCGTGGACGATATTTCATTCATTCACCAAATCGAAATTGCTGCCCACGACCAAATGGGTCGGGCTTGATCAATATGAACGTCTTTGGAGCCAGAACCGTTGGCTGATTTCAATTGAGAACCTTGCCATCTACGGCATTTTTTCCCTCGTTTTTTCCCTTTTGATCGGCTTCATGCTCGCAGCATTGCTGGATCAGAAAATCCGCTTCGAAAATACATTCCGCACAATCTTTCTATACCCGTTCGCCTTGTCCTTCATTGTGACCGGCCTTGTTTGGCAATGGGTGTTGAACCCGGAATTCGGCATTCAAAAAATTGTCCGCGATATGGGGTTTGAGACTTTCACGTTTGACCCCCTCTACAATCAGGAGATCGTTATCTATGGCGTTTTGTTCGCTGGCCTATGGCAGGGAACCGGGTTGATCATGTGCCTCATGCTCGCGGGCCTGCGCGGTATCGATGAAGATATCTGGAAAGCGGCGCGGGTTGACGGGATACCCATGTGGAAGACCTATCTGTTGATCGTTATCCCGATGATGCGCCCGGTGTTTATTACAACACTGGTCATTATCGCAGCCGGTATCGTGAAGGTTTACGATTTGGTTGTCGCGCAAACCAACGGTGGGCCGGGCATCGCGTCCGAAGTTCCTGCCAAATATGTGTACGATTATATGTTCCGAAATCAGAACCTGGGGCAGGGGTTTGCAGCGTCCACGATGATGCTGCTCACTGTGCTCGTGGTGCTGATCCCATGGGCTTATCTGGAATTCGGGGGCAAGAAAAAACATGTCTGATACAACTGTAGCAACCGGTGTAATCACCGGCACGGCAGATAATCCAAGCGGACCAAAGCCAAGGCGCAGAATGTCCGGTCGTAACATCATGATTTACGGCACATTGTTTGTCGTATCGATTTATTATCTCCTGCCGCTCTACGTGATGGTCATCACGTCACTCAAGGGCATGCCGGAAATACGGCTCGGCAATGTGTTTGCACTGCCGGTGGAGATTACGTTTGAGCCCTGGGTAAAAGCGTGGTCCTCCGCCTGCACCGGGCTTAACTGCGACGGGCTTTCCCGCGGCTTTTTGAATTCTGTGCGCATTCTCGTGCCATCGGTTCTGATCTCAATCCTCATTGCTTCGGTTAATGGATACGCCCTCGCCAACTGGCGTTTTAAGGGGGCTGATCTGTTTTTCACGATTTTGATTTTCGGCGCGTTCATCCCCTATCAGGTGATGATCTATCCCATCGTGATCATCCTGCGTGAACTTGGCCTCTACACCAAGCTTGGAGGTCTGGTTATGGTTCATACGATCTTCGGCATGCCTATCTTGACACTCCTGTTCCGCAATTATTTCACGTCTATTCCCGAGGAATTGTTCAAGGCGGCGCGGGTGGATGGGGCCGGGTTCTGGGGTATTTATTTCAAAATCATGCTGCCCATGTCTCTGCCCATTTTCGTGGTGGCGATCATCCTGCAGGTGACAGGTATCTGGAACGATTTCCTGTTCGGTGTGATTTACACCAAGCCGGATAATTACCCGATGACCGTGCAACTCAACAATATCGTCAACTCCGTACAGGGAGTGAAGGAATATAACGTCAACATGGCGGCGACGATTTTGACCGGGCTTGTGCCGCTCATCGTTTATTTCATATCGGGGAAACTATTCGTGCGCGGTATCGCGGCTGGCGCAGTAAAGGGCTGAAAATGGCAAGTGTATCAATCAAACAGCTGGACCTGAATTTCGGCACGGTAGAGGTTCTGAAAAACCTCGATCTGGAAATCGAGCAGGGGGAGTTTCTCGTTCTTCTGGGGTCATCCGGCTGCGGTAAATCTACCCTGCTCAATTGCATTGCCGGTCTCCTGGATGTTTCAGCAGGTCAAATTTTTATCAGCGGTAAAAACGTGACCTGGGAAGAACCCAAGGATCGGGGCATCGGCATGGTGTTCCAGTCCTATGCGCTTTACCCGCAGATGACGGTCGAGGGGAACCTCGCATTCGGATTGAAAAACGCCAAAGTGCCAAAGGACGAAATCGACACCCGCATAAAGCGGGCGTCCGAAATCCTGCACATTGAACCCCTGTTGAAACGCAAACCCGCCCAACTGTCAGGTGGTCAACGCCAGCGTGTTGCCATTGGCCGCGCCATGGTGCGTGACGTTGATGTCTTCCTGTTCGACGAACCGCTGTCCAATCTCGACGCGAAATTGCGTGCTGAACTGCGGGTGGAGTTGAAGCGCCTGCACCAGCAACTCGACAATACAACGATGATCTATGTCACCCACGACCAGATTGAGGCGCTGACGCTGGCTGACCGTATTGCCATTATGAAAGAAGGGTCGATCCAGCAATTGGCCGACCCGCATACGATTTACAACAAGCCGGTCAATCTGTTTGTCGCGAACTTTATCGGTTCTCCCAGCATCAATCTCCTGCATGGGGATATGACGGGTGGTAAAGCGCCAATGTTCACGTTTGGTGGTGGGAAGGTGAGTGTTAAAGGTTATGACTTCGCCGAGCCGCCCGTTGCAGGAAATGCCGTATTGGGCGTTCGTCCCGAACATGTTGCCTATGGTGAAGCTGCAAAGAAAATGCCGTTCAAAACTAAAGTATCTGTCGATGTTGTAGAACCGATGGGCTCTGACACATTGGTCTGGACGACATTGGGCGAAGAGACCTTTCGGTTCCGCGTTGGCGGGCAGACCGACATTGCCAAAGGGCAGGAGGTCACGATTGGCTTCGACCCCGCAACCACTTCCATTTTCGATCACGCCTCAGAATTGCGGCTTTAAATTTTATCCATTTCACCGGAGAAACCCCGATGGACCTTTCCTATCAACTTTATTCCTCACGCGAGTTTCCACCACTGGATAACACCCTCAAGCTATTGGCAGAAACAGGCTATAAGCAGGTGGAAGGGTTTGGCGGCGTTTATGATGACCCCAAAGGCCTGCGGGTGAAACTGGATGCCAATGGCTTGTCCATGAAAACCGGCCATTTCGGATTGGACATGCTGGAAAATGAATCGGCAAAAGCTCTTGAAATCGCAGATGCCTTGGGCATGGAAGCTCTCTTTTGCCCCCATATCGGCCCTGAAGACCGCGCGGCAGATGCAGACGGCTGGAAAGCTTTTGGTGAACGGGTCCAAAATGCGGGCGAAGCTGTTCGCGCTGCTGGCTTAACATACGGCTGGCACAACCACGATTTTGAATTTGTAAAACTGGCCGATGGCTCCGTTCCAATGGAACATATTTTCGCGGGCGGGCCGGACCTTGCGTGGGAGGCGGACATTGCCTGGATCGTGCGCGGTGGTGGTGACCCGATGGACTGGATTGCGCGCCACGGTGATAAAATAGTCTCCGTTCACATCAAGGATATCGCTGCGGCGGGCGAATGCACTGACGAAGACGGCTGGTCTGATGTTGGCCACGGTACGATGGATTGGGACGCATTGCTAGCAGCGGCCCGGAAAACAAACTGCAAATATTTTGTCATGGAACATGACAAACCCAATGACGATGCACGGTTTGCCAAACGCTCGTTTGCGTCCGTCAACGCAATTACGGGGGCCTGACTATGGCGAAACATTTGAATGTCGGCATTATCGGCTGCGGTAATATTTCCGCAGCTTACATGGACTTGTCATCCCTGTTCAGAAACATTGAAGTCGTTGCCTGCGCGGATATGGATATCAAGGCCGCCCAGGCCCGCGCTAGTGAGTTCGGCTTGCGTGCGGAGACTGTCGATGGCCTTTTGGCCAGCGATGATGTGGACATCATTGTCAATCTGACAATCCCGGCTGCCCATTACGAAATCTCCCGCCAGGTCGTGGATGCGGGCAAACATGTCTATTCGGAAAAACCGTTTGTGCTCTCCGTGAAAGAAGGCAAAGACCTGATCAAACGTGCTGCCAAAAAAGGCGTGCGTGTCGGTTCGGCCCCCGATACTTTTCTCGGTGGTGCTCACCAGCATGCGCGGCATTTGATAGACTCTGGTGCAATTGGCGGTGTTACAAATGGCACTGCCCATGTAATGAGCCACGGCATGGAGGATTGGCACCCGAACCCGGACTTTTTCTTCAAGCCGGGAGCAGGGCCAGTACTCGATATCGGGCCCTATTATGTCACCAATCTTGTGCAGCTTATTGGCCCGGTAAAACGGGTGATGGCCATGTCCTCCACCCCGTCTGCACAGCGTACAATCGGCAACGGCCCGCGCATAGGCGAGAAAGTGAACGTAGAAACACCGACAACAATTCATGCCCTGCTTGAATTTCACAGCGGTGCCATAATCACATTGGGCACCAGTTGGGATGTTTGGCAAGACGGTCACAACAATATGGAGCTCTACGGGGAAGACGGGACACTTTACGTACCCGACCCGAATTTCTTTGGCGGTGAACTGGCACTAACCAAACTGGGAAAAGACAAAAAACTGCCGAAGTTTGCGCACCCGTTGGGCGTTCCAAATCAAAAACATAAGTCAGGCATGATGGCGAATTACCGGACAATCGGCTTGGCTGATATGGCTGCTGCAATCATGGATGAACGGCCTCACCGTTGTTCCCACGATTTGGCGCTCCATGCGGTAGATGTCATGACCTCGGTCTTAAAGGCGGGGGAGACCGGCAGGTCCGTCAATTTGTCAACTACGTGCGAAAGACCGGCGGCGCTGACCAGTGCTGACGCTAAAAAACTGCTCGTGCCGCAAAAGAAAAAGTAACCGGAGGCTCCAATATGTGGAAACCCGCAGACACCAGATACGACAAAATGCAGTATCGCCGCTGCGGAAAGTCCGGCCTGAAATTACCGGCCATATCGCTTGGCCTCTGGCATAATTTTGGCGGTGACACGCCGCACGAAACAAAAGTGGCCCTGAGCCGTCGGGCCTTTGATCTTGGCATCACCCATTTTGATTTGGCGAATAATTACGGTCCTCCCGCCGGGTCCGCGGAACAAGCATTCGGCGACATTCTGCGGACCAATTTTTCCGGATTGCGTGATGAACTGATCATTTCGTCAAAAGCCGGATACGATATGTGGCCGGGGCCATATGGGGAGTGGGGAAGCCGAAAATATCTCATTGCGTCCTGCGATCAAAGCCTCAAACGCCTTGGGCTGGATTATGTCGATATATTCTATTCCCACCGTTTTGACCCGGATACTCCGCTTGAAGAGACAATGGGTGCGCTCGACCATATCGTACGGTCAGGTCGTGCACTTTACGCTGGTATATCGTCTTATAATTCCAAGCGTACCCGCGAAGCTGCGGCTATTCTAAAAGACCTCGGTACACCGTGCATTATTCACCAGCCCAGTTATTCGATGATCAACCGTTGGGTCGAGGAGGACGGACTACTCGATACGCTGGATGATCTGGGCATTGGATCGATTGTTTTCTCGCCCCTCGCGCAGGGTATGTTGACGGATAAATACCTGAATGGACTGCCGGAAGGCAGCCGGGCGACACAGGACAAATCCCTTAACCCGGATTTTCTCAGCGGGAAAAATATCGGGAATATTCGTGCATTAAATGATATTGCGAAGAGCCGTGGCCAAACTCTCGCGCAAATGGCGCTGGCGTGGGTGCTGCGCGGCGGGCGCGTAACGTCAGCCTTGATCGGCGCGAGTCGCCCTCAGCAGATTGTAGATTGTGTTGGCGCGCTGGATAGCCTTGATTTCACGGATGCAGAACTGGCCCAAATCGAAAGCCACGCCCGCGAGGCAGATATCAATCTGTGGGCTGCATCTGCGGAACGTAAAGGTCCGGTCCGAAAGAAGGCGCCGAAATAATGATCGTCAATCCGATCCTCCCCGGGTTTAATCCGGACCCGTCGATCTGCCGGGTGGGAACGGATTATTATATCGCAACGTCGACGTTCGAATGGTATCCGGGGGTGCAGATCCACCATTCCACCGATCTTGCGAATTGGCAGTTGGTAAAACGCCCGCTCGAACGGACCAGTCAACTGGACATGCGTGGTAATCCTGATTCATGCGGTATCTGGGCGCCATGTCTTTCCTATGCCGACGGATTGTTCTGGCTGATCTATACGGACGTGAAGCGGCTGGACGGCAATTTTAAAGACGCCCACAATTACATCGTAACCGCACCTGCTATGGACGGCCCTTGGTCCGATCCGGTCTACGCAAATTCATCCGGTTTTGACCCGTCTCTTTTTCACGATAATGACGGCCGTAAATGGTTCCTCAACATGCTGTGGAACCATCGATCAGATTCCATCGGTGGTAGTCCCACACACCCGGCGTTTGCTGGCATCGTCTTGCAGGAATATGACGTTGACGCGGGAAAATTGGTAGGTCCCGTCAAGAACGTGTTTCCGGGCAGTCACCACGGTTTGGTGGAAGCTCCGCACTTGTTCAAGCGAAACGACTGGTATTATATGACCGTCGCTGAAGGGGGAACCGGCTACGATCATGCAGTCACAATGGCACGGTCGCAATCTATCGACGGCCCCTACGAATTACACCCCGACACGTTTCTCATCACGTCGAAGGACGCGCCAGGTGCTACGTTGCAACGGGCTGGCCACGGCCAAATGGTGGAAACACCGGATGGCCAAATCTACCACACGCACCTTTGTTCGAGGCCGTTGCCCGGCGTGCGCCGTTCACCGATGGGCCGTGAAACCGCGATCCAGAAATGCACCTGGAAAGATGACGGTTGGCTATATCTTGAACACGGTGGTGTCGTTCCTGAATTGAAGGTTGCTGCACCTGATGGTGCTGCTCAATCAGCACCGCGTTCGGCTGTTAAATACAGGTTTGATGACTCTGAACTGCCGCTGGATTTCCAGTGGTTACGGACGCCGGAACCTGAACGACTGTTTCATATGACTGGCGAAGTGCTGCGTCTTTACGGGCGTGAATCCATCGGTTCTTGGTTTGAGCAATCTCTCGTGGCGCGGCGGCAGGAAGATATATCGTTCCGGGCGGAAGCCGGCGTTTCATTCGATCCGGAAAATATTCAGCAGCTTGCCGGGCTGACGCATTACTATAATCGCCATAAGTTCCATTTCATGGGTATTGCCTGGCATGAACAGCACGGACGGGTGCTGACCGTTCTCTCTTGTCCGGGCCACTGGCCCGACGGACAGTTGGAATTTCCGTTAACCGACCTGATTTTATTACCTGAAGACGAGTCAGTTGAACTCGCCGTCGATGTCGACGGAGGTGAACTTCAATTCTCGTATCGATTATCGAGTGATAATGACTGGATTGCGGTAGGTCCCAAACTCGATGCAAGCGTCATTTCCGATGAGGGAGGCCGCGGTGAACACGCTTCATTCACCGGTGCTTTTGTCGGCATGGGCGCGTTCGACACTTCGGGTCGTGGGCTACCCGCTGATTTCCACCATTTCAATTATTTCCCAAAAACCTATTAGGAGGTGTTCATGGCTAATACGATGAAAGGTCCGGCTCTGTTTCTCGCCCAGTTTGCCGGTGATGAAGCTCCGTTCAACAATCTACCTTCAATTGCAAAATGGGCCGCTGAACTGGGCTACAAGGGTGTGCAGATCCCGACGTGGGACGGACGGCTGTTTGATCTGGAAAAAGCGGCAAGCTCCAAAACCTATTGCGATGAGGTGGCGGGCATTTGCCGCGATGCCGGGGTCGAGATCACTGAGTTATCGACCCATTTGCAAGGGCAACTTGTGGCGGTTCATCCAGCTTACGACAGCCAGTTTGACGGTTTTGCCCCCGAACATGTGCATGGCGACCCAAAAGCCCGTCAGGCCTGGGCTGTCGACCAGATGAAGATGGCCGCCAGAGCATCCCGCAACCTGGGGCTCGATGTGAGCGTTTCATTTACCGGCGCCCTGGCGTTCCCCTACCTGTACCCATGGCCGCAACGGCCTGAAGGCCTGATTGATGAAGCGTTTGTTGAACTGGCACGGCGGTGGAAACCGATCCTTGACGTTTACGATGAACAGGGTGTCGATGTAGGTTATGAAATCCACCCGGGCGAGGATGTTTTTGACGGTGTGACGTTTGAAATGTTCCTCGAGAAGTTGAATGGGCACAAGCGATGCACGATCAATTACGACCCCTCCCACTTCGTGCTTCAACAACTCGATTACCTCGCCTTCATCGATATATATCATGAGCGGATTTCTGCGTTTCATGTGAAGGATGCGGAATTTAACGCCACAGGACGTCAGGGCGTTTATTCCGGTTATCAGTCTTGGGCAGACCGTGCGGGGCGCTTTCGCTCACTGGGGGACGGGCAGGTTGATTTTAAAGGCATATTCTCAAAGCTTGCCCACCATGGCTACGACAGTTGGGCGGTACTCGAATGGGAATGCTGCCTCAAACATCCCGAAGATGGTGCAGCCGAAGGTGCGCCATTTATTCGTGATCACATCATTCGATTGACCGAAAAGGCATTTGACGACTTTGCCGACAGCGGTGTCGACGAAGCACAGATTAAATCAATTTTGGGGTTATCTTAGATCATGGCTGTAAAATCGGTTCGTCCCATCAGACTGGGCATGGTTGGTGGAGGGCAGGGCGCATTTATCGGTGGTGTGCACCGCATTGCTGCACGCCTTGATGGACACTTTGAACTCGTCGCGGGAGCATACTCCTCCTACCCAAAACGAGCCCACGCATCAGCCGCAGAATTGGGCATCGAGCGGGATCGCTCTTATGAAAGTTTCGCCGAAATGGCGAAGCGTGAAGCTGATCGTGAAGATGGAATTGAAGCGGTGTCAATCGTCACGCCTAACCATTTGCATTTTCCCGCCGCCAAGGCATTTCTTGAGGCTGGCATCCATGTAATTTGCGATAAACCGCTCACCGCAAACCTAAAAGACGCCCAAAAACTCGTAAAACTGGTCGAGAAATCCGGGAAACTGTTTGTCCTCACCCACAATTATACGGGTTATCCAATGATCCGTCAGGCGCAGGAGATGGTGGCCAAGGGCAAATTGGGCGATATCCGTCTGGTCAATGTGGAATATTTGCAGGACTGGTTGGCGGAACCGATTGAACTGACCGGGCAGAAACAGGCGGAATGGCGAACCGACCCCGCGCGCTCCGGCAGCGGCGGGTGTGTTGGTGATATCGGCACCCATGCGTTCAATCTTGCCCTGTTTGTGACGGGGCTGGAAGTCGATAAAATGCGCGCGCAACTCGATACATTTGTGGAAGGGCGGAAGCTTGATGATAATGTGCAGGCCGGTTTCAAGTTCAAACCCAAGGGTAACGCGCCAGCCGCGCAGGGTGCGTTGTGGGCAAGCCAGGTTGCCCCGGGAAACGAGAATAACCTGACACTGCGCGTCTACGGGGCGAAAGGCGCGATTGAGTGGGCGCAGGAAAACCCCAACATGCTTTGGTTCACGCCACTGGGCAAGCCAAAGCAACTTCTGACCAGAGGAGGTAGCGGCGCAGGCGCAGCAGCGGCGAATGTGACACGCATTCCAGCAGGCCATCCTGAGGGGTATCTAGAAGGGTTTTCAACACTTTACACCGAAACCGCAGCGGCCATTCGACAATGGAACAAATCTGGAAGTCTAGGTAAAAAATCACAACCTCCAACTGTCGGACATGGCTTAACCGGCATGAAATTCATCGACAGTTGCGTAAAGTCATCGCAAAAAGGCGGGGCCTGGTTGAAAGTGAGTTTATAAATCTTCCGGGTCACTCCTGTTGCAGGGAAAACGCATCGCCCACGACAAATGGTGCACGAAATCCGTCTGCTATGTAATAGTATAATCCCTGTTTGGAATCGTGGTGAATTGAAAAACAGCCCCACTTGGGCTCAGCCCACAAACCACTCCAACTCGAACAATATTTATTATCTTCAATTTTGTAGCGAGCTTCGGAAGGGGCAGAATCTCCTTTTTTCATCCAGAGCGTCAGGCCGGATTTGGAAAAGTATTGTCTTGTGTGAGATTTGAAATGAATACCTTCAACGGTTTTTCCAACGAGAAGCTCATTGATTTCCGCAGTATTCAATGCTTTCTCTTCGGAATATGCAGCTTGTCCCGACACGATAAGTATTGCTGCGCAGATTATTGTTCTCATTTGGGAACTCCTCCTGATTTTCGAACATTTTTCAACGTATCGAACAGCGGCGCAACTCACATGTGCGTTTAGTTGGTGTGTTCTTACAGCCGACATTCGCCCTGCGATATTTCCTATGAGAGCGATCAAACAATGTCTTATTGGCGTGAATTCCATTGGCGCTTAATCGCGATGAATGGTATTGTTTTCACTGGCGGTGGATTTCGCACATTCTGTAAAGCTTCCCGAAATGTTCAATCCCGCAACGTCAGTCTGTCGCCGCGTTTCTCGTAAGAACTGAGGGATTCCAGAAATTGCTGCCCTAATAGGCTTTGGTTCAATCTACCCGGTTGGGCGACCATCACTGTGAGGTTTCTGCGTTCGATGCCGCCCAAATAGAGGGTTTCGATTGATGCCCGCGCTGAACGTCCTGTGCCGTTGGCGGTTTGTGTAATGATTGAGTAATTCAGTCCCGACACATTTATTCCAGCAGCTTCCGCATCGCGGGCGCTCAGAACGATTGCGGTCGCGCCTGTATCAACGAGAAAGCGTACTGATTGATTGTTCACCGCAGCAGCGGCTTCAAAATGGCCGTTGTCGGAACGGATGAGCGTGACTTCGGCTCCGCCATCCCGACTAGTCAGTGTAATTGGACTACCAGGAATTAATCCGCCAGTAAAACGCGACCCAATATCCTGCAGATCAAATCGGAAAACATAACTTGCGGTCAGGGCCAGTATGATCATCGCCCAGATGGCTAATTGTTTGATCGATTGCCCAATCCCAACTCCGCCGCTTAGTGCGCCAGCGCCGATAAGCACAGCCCAAAGTGCGGAAACCGCCGCGGTTGCGAATGTGTTTGTTTCGAATCCAAGTGTCGTGCCCGTATCGCCACTCGCAATAAGCAGGATGAGTAATGCGCCCAAAACGCCGATAAAAACCCAGAAAAAGCGGCCCACTATGCTTGCCCTGTCATGAGGACAGATCCAGTGTGTCGCGGCGTTTTACCTCGCCCCGCAACCGGGCACGGCGGGTGATACGGCGGGGGCGGCGTTCGAGTTTCGCCACACGGTCTGGAAGCTCGTCCATAATCATATCGCGTTCTGTTGTTGAAAAGTTTATCCACGATGCGATTTCATCGCGCGAACGTCCGCAGCCATAACAATGGCCGCTTTCCGGCTCTATCGCACACACAAGAATGCAGGGGGATTTGACGGGCGTATCGATTTCCATACTCCTTAAATAGTTAAAACAAGGCCGAACAACAGTCCCAATTCGGATAATTGTTGGGTGGCCCCCAGCGTGTCACCCGTATGCCCTCCAATGTGGTTTTTGCAAAGGGCAGAGAGAGCGATAATACATACCTGAAATAATGCCAAAGCGATCAGCGCAGACTGGAAGCTGCAGAGGTAAATGAGGAGGATTATAGCGGGGAAAGTTAGTACAGATGCTGCGATGAACGTTTCCTTGTCAGGCCGTCCGAAACGACCAGAAAGGCTCGAAACTTCTTTCTTCGAATCTCCCGATACATCGGCGTCATGTGTGCGGGCAGGGGGGAGCAGATACCAGGGTTGCAAAATGGCAAACCGGGAAAGGCTCGCCATCGCGATGAGAGCCAATGCGGCGGCGGATGCACCAATAGCTTCAATCAACACCGACAAAAGCATGACTCGCAGGCTGACACTTAATATGAGCGCCAACACGCCATATGTGCCGATGGCGCTATCGCGCATTATTTCCAACTTGCACTCTTTCGTGTGACCTCCCCAAAAACCATCGATCAGGTCGGCCAGCCCATCTTCGTGTAACGCACCGGTCACCGCGATCATGGATGTGACACACAGGGTTGCGGCAATCATGCTGTTGAGCCCCAGTGCGGTAGTCGCCCAAAGAACGATGGCTGGAATGATCGCGATAACCGCACCTGCCAGCGGGAACGCGTGGGCTGTTTTGGTGAAATCAAGTGGTTTGGAATCGGCTGAAGTCGGTATCGGAAGGCGAGACAGGAACACCGTGCTGGCGAGAGTTGCCCCGACAATATTTCGAACCGATATCATGTTTTCGACCACATGTCGCAAACACCTTCTTTGAATTCGCCTCGCACACATTGTGCCGGCCGCTCAGCGCTTTATAGAGGGCGCTGAGATTCCTGCAATTTATTTACAAAGCTATCATGTCTTCCACCGGTCTTCCTTTTGACGATATCCGAGCGCTTCTGAACTCCATGCCGGGCCCGGACAGCCATGCGGCACAATTGGTGTCCGAACGGGATGCCCAACTCACCAAACCTCCGGGCGCGTTGGGCAAGCTCGAAGATATCGCCGAATGGTTAGCTGCCTGGACCGGCAGAAGGCCACAGATTACGCGGCCCCTTGTTGCTATTTTTGCCGGTAATCACGGGGTAACGAAACAGGGTGTGTCGCCCTTTCCTCCCGAAGTGACGGCACAAATGGTGTCTAATTTTACAAATGGCGGTGCCGCCATCAACCAGATATGCGCGGCCTATGATCTTGGGTTAAAGGTGTTTGATCTGGCGCTTGAAGTGCCCACAAAAGATATCACCGAGGAACCGGCGATGGATGAGCGCACCTGCGCCGCAACCATGGCGTTCGGCATGGAATCGATTGCCGGAGGCACCGACCTTCTTTGCATTGGTGAAATGGGCATCGGGAATACAACGATTGCGTCTGCAATTTATTTCGCGTTGTTTGGCGGGCAGGCGAAAGATTGGGTGGGGCCGGGAACCGGTCATGATGAAAAAGGCGTGTCGTTAAAAGCAGACGTCATCTCACGCGCTATTGAACTCCACAAAGACCATCTTCATGACCCGCTGGAAGTGTTGCGTCGTCTCGGTGGGCGAGAGATAGCCGCCATGGCCGGCGCCATACTAGCTGGGCGGGCTCAACGCATACCGGTGGTGATCGACGGGTTTGTCGCAACCGCCGCTGCCGCCGTTCTTTATTCAGCGGAAGCCACAAGCCTCGACCACTGCATATTTGCCCACGTATCCGCCGAACCCGCCCACCAGCGTGCCCTAGATGCCATGAATAAAAAAGCTCTTCTCAATCTCAACATGCGTCTGGGCGAAGGAACAGGGGCCGCACTGGCCGCAGGCATTATAAAAGCCGCCGCATTGTGCCACACGGGTATGGCGACGTTCGAGGAAGCGGCAGTGAGCAACAAGGGTGAGGCATCGCGACCATAACCATGGGTGGTCAGCTCCATCCAGTTCCATCAGGTAACGCTCAATGGCCTTATCTGTTCTCCGTCAGCGGCATCAATCTGCTCGACCTGCGCAAAGTGCGGTTTCGGATCGGCACGACAATACTAGAAGGAACAGGCATCTGCGTCCCATGCTCCCGCATAGTAGAAATTTTAGGCCATAGGGGATAACCGCGGGAGATGTTGAGATTGGTGACGGCGTCACATTTATGGTAGGATGACTTCAGCCAGCTACAACTTTTCGTTCCAATCATCATCATCAAACTGGGCAATTGATTGTGGGTGCAGATGGTCGCTCAATTCGGAGAGCACATCCTTCACACAACTACTTGGACTTGTCCCGTATTAATTCCGCATCCTGTTCTCGTTTAACTCGTTTTTCGTTCAAATTTGATGGGCGACATTCCTCCTATTGCTGAGTGTCTTCTGCGGCTGTTGTAAAAGCCGTTGATGTATTGGAACAGGGCGTCGGTTGCTTGCTGTCGTGTTTGCCATGTGCCGCGCCAGATGAGTTCGGCTTTGAGTGTTTTGAAGAACGTCTCGACCACGGCGTTGTCCCAGCAATTGCCTTTTCGGCTCATGGACACTTTAAACTTCAGTTCACGCATTCGTTTTTGATAATCATGAGAGCAGTATTGACTGCCACGGTCCGTATGATGAATGCAGCCCGGCGGTGGGTTTCGAAGGGCCAAAGCCCGGTTGAGAGCCTGCAATGCCAAGTCTTTCTTCAACCGGTTGCTGACAGCCCAACCCACCACACGGCGTGAATGTAGATCGATCATCACTGCCAGATACAGCCAGCCCTCACGGGTCCAGATGTAGCTGATGTCACCTGCCCATTTCTGGTTGGGTTTATCCGCTTGGAAGTTCCGCCCCAGCAAGTTAGGCGCAATGTTGAAGCGGTGATTGCTATCGGTCGTAGCTTTGTATTTGCGTGTTCTGACCACTCGAATGCCGTTGTCGCGCATCAGGCGGCCAACACGGCGGTGACCAATAGCAAGGCCGGCTTCCTTCAACTCCTGCGTCATTCTCGGGCGACCATAACTGCCAAGGCTCAAGTGATGCTGTTCACGGATGTGCGCCAGAACCACCATGTCATCGCGCTGCCGTTGACTAACAGGGCGGTTGTGCCAGGCACGATAACCACGCGATGTAACATTCAGAATATGGCAAAGCCGATCCACCGGAACGTGTTTCCTGTGTTCTTCGACAAACGCAAATCTCACTTGCTTTGACCCGCGAAGAACACTGTTGCCTTCTTTAATATCTCCCTCTCCTCCGTGAGGAGACGAACCTCTCTGCGAAGCCGCTCATTCTCTTTGGCCAGATCAATATCAACCGATGGTGGAAGGTCATCAGGCCGGGATTGTTGTATCCATTTCGATAACGTCGAAAAGCCGACCCCCAAATCTGATGCCACTTGTTTCCGGGTAAGTCCGCTGGTCAGCGCAATACGCACCGCTTCACGCTTGAATTCGTCTGTGTGGCCTCGTGCCATAATAGTTCTCCTTGATGGGATTAATCCAATTCAAGGACACGGAACTAAACCGTGACAAGTCCATTAATACGGGACAAGTCCAGTCTTGCTCGTATATCAATCGCGTAACTCGTTCCTTGTCGGTTCCTGTGCTTTTTTTCCAGAAAATCTGGAACATCACATCAGTCATCGCAAACAGGTCGAATGACGGTTCCAGTTCTTTCAAGAGGGATTCATAATCGCCTTAATGCTCATCGCTTACCGAGTGCCCTGAGCTCTCCAAGATCTGCGGATTTGTGAGGCTTCTCACAGAAAGACTTTTGCTCCCTTAATACAGTGGGATCCTGGATTAATGGACATATGGTCGGAGATCGTCATGCCACTTGGGTATTCTGAGACGTTTCTTGACAACGGGCTGCGGGTGCCCATCCCGACACCACAACATCCCGATCTGGTTGCACAAATGCTGCAGCGCAAGGAACTGGATCAGGATATATATTCGCACCATCCCAATTTCACACTGATGATGAACAAGCAACACCGGCAATTAATAGTTGCTGCCCATAACATCGACCAAAATGAATATCAAAAGGCCAAACGATCCGGTAGTTGGTCGATTGATAGAGCGGTAGGAGAGGACCATCAGGTTCCCGCCGTCTATTACGACGAAGATATCGAAAGCTATGGTCAATTAATACCAAATGACTACGACAAGGGGCACATGGTCCCATTCGCGAACGCCCGGTACGGGCCCGATATCAGTACCGCTCTGGCCGCCGCGAGAGCCACCTATATCTGGTCCAATTGTTCTCCGCAGCATTGTAATTTGAACCAGAGCGAATGGGCTTATCTGGAGCGCTACATCGTGCGTCCGCTTAAGCTTGATAGTAATGGAAAATTGTGTGTCTTCACCGGGCCAATTTGGGGGGCGCTGGACCGGACGATCTATGTGTCGAGCCGTGAGGATCCTGCGCGCGCGCCCGCGGGCTTTTTTAAGGTGGTTTGTTTTCACTTGGGGAAACCAGTTCGTGGTAGCCATTTGGGTGTGCTGACGTTTGCGATTTTTCAAGACAAGGAAGTGTTGCGCACCAAGGCCGGCGGAGCCGTGGTTAAGACGGACCGTAAATATCAGGTAACGATTGCTCAGTTGCAAAAATGGACAGGGCTGAGTTTTGGAAAAGAAATCGCAGATGCAAATCCAATGATCTTCAAAGCTTCTACAGCCAAGCGCGTAAATCCTCCGGTACGTCCGCCGGAAGTGGTACCGATCGGTAATTCGAGCGATGTTATGACACGCCTGGAGAGCGACCGCAGCGGGTTGCAGCCTTTGGCCAACCGGGAGGTGTCAATCTTTTCTGCAATGATCCGCCCAAGAAGCCCCGAGACAGGTAAAGAATGGGTATTACTCCTAAATCGGACCGAGTACGAAGTCGACCTGACGGGGTGGGTTTTGAGAAGTAAATCCGGGCGCCGTGCAGTTTTAAGTGGCCGCGTCCCGCCCGGCAGGACTCATGTGATCGAAGGGGAAGGAATGGGCACGCTGCAGCTGGGTAACTACGGAGGCGATTTAATGCTTCGACGTGCCGATAATGTGGTCGTCGATTACGTGACCTGGACACGCGAAGCGCTAACACAGCTATCGCCCGGCATATCCTATGAGTTCGAATTGGGACGTTAGAGCGTTTCAATCTTTGATTGAATCGCTCTAACCCTATTTTCGCTCGCCGTAGTTTGGCAACGCCAAACACCTGCGCGGGTGCGGCGCAATGGCGCCGGGTTGCACTTCGCAACCAGCGTTTCCACGTAAACGTGAAACACTCTAGGGGCGGTGGTCGGGTTTAACGTCAGTATTTGGTATACGAACTTGCGTTCTCAGGCCCAACCTAACCGAAACACCTCAAACTGCGTATAGTTCCGCAATCGCTGCGCGGTGGCTAATATTCTTGACGCTAGTTATTCTGGGAAGCCCGATGGATACCGCTGGCCGGTGACAATTGCTCTAATGCAAAGCTACCTTCTTCTTTTTGTTCTTTTTGACTTAGCGTTGCAAATATCCGGTTGGCAGCAGCCCGTTGTGCAGCGCTTGCCTTGGCAAATGTCTGTTTGCGTTTCTGACGAATCGCCTTAACGCCGATAATCGTAGAATTTGCCGCCGCTTTGGTCATGAACACCAGACCGCGAACCGGCTTGCGCTTGATTCCCTCACCGTAAAACAGCATTTCACCCAGTTCAAATTGGGCCTGCCGGTGGCCCTTTCGAGCTGAGAGTCCAAGCCAACGCAATGCGCTGCGTGGCTGTTTTACACCAAGCACACCATTTCGATACATTGAGCCCAGAAGATATTGCGCTTCCCGGTCTTTATAGAGCGCTGCGGCACGGTAAAGATAATCTTCCGCACGGCGGGGGTTTGCAACAACATTGCTGCCTTCAATTCCAGTCAAGGAATACTGGCCCAACGCAACAATTGCACTGGAAACATACGGAAGGTCTTCACGACGGGGATGCCTGTCGGAATATCGCACCACAATTTTCGCGTAGAGTTGATAGGCGGAAAGATCGTCTTTCGGCATATCCGCACCAATTTGCATCATGCGCGCGAGTTTCCATTGGGAAGCGATATCGTTTTTCTCGGCACCGAACCGAAACGCACCGATTGCATCTGCCATGTTACCCTGCTTCAGGGCTTTAAAACCAAACCGTAGGATTGTACGGGGCTCGTCATCGGGCTTGAAGGTCTTTTCAGGGTCGAAAGCAATTGCATTGCCGCCCATCACCAAGGCAAGACCCAATGCTGTTAGCCCCATTCTTAAAACTGACCGGCCAGACCGGCAATTCGAATTCAACATTTACTTGTTTCCGTGCAACCCATAACAACCACAAACTAGGTTCAGACAGGTTTTATGTTCCAACCGCGTTTAACCGGCACCTTAACCAGGACCGTGGCATTCACCACAAGAACACATCCAGCAGCCCGCTTTCAGGTTCAAAATCCCAGCCTATTTCTCAAACAGAAGTATCGTTTCTTCAACCTGAGTTGGGCGGAATTTGTGGTATAAAAGCGGCAAATTCTATTCAAACCCCTAAAGACACGCAGTTGGTGAGTCTGTGTTGCACTTTGACAACAGGTTAGTGCGCGATGATAATGCGCGAAACACATGAAATATGGCAAAACCCTGTCGAACACAGTCGACATATTTCTGTTGCACAACATTCACGGTACTGAGATGGCATCAGACGAATCAGACTCCGGGCACTTCAGTTCCGCATATGGTCTGGAAACCAAGGATCAAACACTCGCTCATTACCGCAGTTGGGCTGAGACCTACGATAAGGAAGTCGGCGAGGAAAATAAATATGCCCAACCACGTCGCGTTGCTGAAATGCTGTCTAGGTTCCTGTCGAACAAGTCTGCACATATTTTGGACGCAGGTTGCGGCTCCGGTCTGTCCGGCGTCGCGCTGACAACAGCCGGATACAAAAACCTGGACGGATGCGACTTCTCCCCCGAAATGCTCGAAAAGAGCAGGGAAAAGGCATGCTATAAAAGCCTCCATACAGTTGATTTGAACAAGGGACAGCAATCGGTATCCGATAATCACTATGATGCGGTTACCTGTGTGGGAGTGTTCTCGTTTGGGCACGTATTACCTGATGCCTGCGACGACATTGTTCGTATCTTGAAACCGGGTGGTTATCTGATTATCGCTCTAAACGCCCCTTTTTGGGAAAAGGGTGATTTATCGGACAAGCTCACCTCGATGGAAGTGTCCGGGAAAATTCGGTTGCTGGCAAAAGAATTGGGAGAGCATCTTCCTGGGCACCATGTTATGGGCTGGGTAATCGCCGCACAAAAATCCGGGTGACCCGTGACAACAGACCAACTAACGACAGAAATGACGCTATGGCGCCGGGATTTCCATCGCCACCCTGAATTGGGATTCCAGGAACACCGAACTAGCGCCAGAGTGGCCGACCTCCTGCACGAATTCGGGCTGGAAGTTCACGCGGGAATCGGGGGCACAGGCGTTGTTGGTCTGCTCAAAAAAGGGAAAGGCTGCTCCTGTATTGGGTTTCGCGCCGACATGGATGCGCTGCCTTTTCCGGAAATAAACACATTTGAACATCGCTCGGTCAATGAAGGCGTCATGCACGCGTGTGGCCACGATGGCCATACCGCAATGTTATTGGGTGCTGCTAAACACCTTTCCCAACACGGCGAGTTTGACGGGCAAATCTCTTTTATTTTCCAACCCGCCGAAGAACACGGCAAAGGTGGCCCGGCGATGATTGCTGACGGCCTGTTCGAGCGGTTTCAGATTGATGAGGTCTACGGCATGCACAACATGCCGGGGTTGGGACTTGGGCAATTCGAGATGCGCGTTGGCACAATTATGGCTAGTGAGGCCCTGTTCGAAATTGAGATCAACGCGAAAGGCGGTCACGCGGCGATGCCTCACACCGGCGTAGACGCAATTACCGTTGGCTCGCAAATCGTCAACGCATTGCAAACCATCGTTTCGCGGAAACTCAACCCTGGAATAAACGGTGTTGTATCGGTCACCGAATTTGAAACAGACGGCCAGCGTAACCGCCTTCCCGGGTGGGCTAAATTGTCCGGCGACGCCCGTTCCCTCACGCCTGAGATTAACGCACAAATAGAAGAAAAAATGCGACAGATTGTCAAAGGCACCGTATTAGCGCACGGAATTGAGGCAACAGTCTCGTATGACACAATATTTAAAGCCACAATCAATGCGGAAACGCCGACCTTAAAGGCGGGAGATGCCGCTGCTGCCGTGGTGGGTGCAGACAACGTGAACCGCGATAGAGAGCCGCTGCTTGGTTCGGAAGACTTCGCGCACATGGCAGAAGCCCGCCCCGGCTGCTTTATTTTTTGTGGGAATGGAACGACAGGACCGCATGGTCAACCGCTGCATTCAACCGACTATGATTTCAATGATGAGGCACTTTCAAACGGGGCAAATTATTGGATAACGTTGGCGCAACAGGCTTTATTCATTTGATATTTTCCTGGTGTGCGCGAATACACACCTCACGTTTAGTTTTACAAAACCACCCTTTTTTTGCCGGTGTTTATCATTAGGTTTGTTGCTGTAGCCACCCGTAACGATGCCAACGAGGATACCAACACCATGCTAAGAACGATTTCATTAACAGCCGCACTCGCAATGCTCATCGCCGTTCCTGTAAATGCCGCGCCTTTTAACGCCGCTGCTCTCAACGTCGATAATTCGTCGATTGTAACAAAAGTCCGAGCCCGACTAACCGGCAAACAACGATTAAACCGCCTGCTGCGCACGCACTTCAAATCGGGCAACCCCATTACTAAAAGCGTTCGCGAAGCCACCGGAATCCCCAGGGTAACAATTATCGACCGCCGCGTGGGTGGTGGCCCGTTCTCATGCGCGTTTAGAAATTTCAGAAATGCCCGTGTGTTGGTTTGTGATTGATAATTGACTCACTAAAACCATACATCTGATAAGAAAAAGGCCGTGGAGAATGTTCTCCACGGCCTTCTTGTATTCAACCCTTTGATAAAAGGAATTATTCTGGAAGCTCGTCTTCCTTCATCAATTCCTCTTTCGTCACTGTTTTATCTTCCACAGTGGCCTTTTCGAGAATATGATCGACAACCTTTTCTTCAAAGATCGGAGCGCGAAGGCCGCCGACTGCATCCGGGTTCTTCTGGAAAAACTCATAAATCTCTTTTTCCTGACCTGGGTACTGCTGAATTTGCTGCATGAGCGCCTGTTGAAGTTCATTCTCAGTCACTTCAATCTTCGCTCCTTCGCCAATTTCTGCAAGCACCAGCCCAAGACGAACCCGGCGTTTTGCCAGTTTCATATAGTCCTCACGGGCTTTCTCTTCGGTTGTGTCTTCGTCTTCGAAAGTCTTTTTAGCCTGTTCCAAATCGCCGGTAATCTGTTGCCAAATGTTGTTGAACTCCTGCTCGATCATGCCTTCCGGCAGATCGAATGAGTGAAGTTCGTCCAGCTGATCCAGCAATTGGCGCTTAACTTTTTGGCGGGTTTGAGTACCATACTGGCTTTCAATTTGCCCTTTGATCACGTCTTTTAACTTGTCGAGGTCGTCAAGGCCCAGAGTTTTGGCCAATTCGTCATTAATCTCGGTCTTGCCCGGTTTTTCGACTTTGTGAACATGGACATCAAAAACCGCGTCTTTACCAGCAAGTTGCGCTGCGCCGTATTCTTCCGGAAACTGTACCTTCACTTCCAGCTCGTCCCCGGCTTTAGTACCAACCAACTGGTCTTCAAAGCCCGGAATAAATGAATCGGATCCAAGTACGAGATTGGCGTTTTCATCGGCACCACCTTCGAATGGCTCCCCGTCGATTTTACCGACGTAATCCATCAAAACGCGATCTTTCTTAGCCGCTTTGCCCTTTTTCTCGGAATATGTGGCATTGTTTTCAGCAATACGTTCCACCTGTTCCATGATTTCTTCATCAGTGACATCAACAACCGGACGTTCAATTTTTACGGTTTCAAAATCAGCAACTTCAAACGGCGGAATCACTTCGTATTCGATTTTAAATTCAAAATCTTTCTTGCCGTCGAGAATTTCTTCCGCTTCGGCTTCATCTTCCGTCATTGTAATTTTGGGCTGTTGCGCAGCTTTTTCCTTGCGCTCAGCCAGGGTGTTTTTCGTTTCAGTATCGATCATTTCGTTGACCAACTCGCCCATGACGGATTTGCCATAGAGTTTGGTCACGTGAGAAAGCGGCACCTTACCGGGACGAAAACCATTGATTTTGACACGATCCTTCAAATCAACCAGCTTCTCATCGCGCTTGGCCATCATATCAGCCGCGGGGACGACCACAGCGATCTCGCGCTTCAAACCTTCGTTGATGGTCTCGGTAACCTGCATAAGTCTGTCCTTTATTAGTCTCATATCAGCGGCACGATCAGCCATTTACGTGGCCGGGCCGCTTGTCATTTTTTGCTTCAGTGGATGTTCTATGCATTGCGTCGACAATAAGCCAGCGCAATATTTTGCGCGGGTTTAGCGGAAATGATTGGGATGAGCAATGGGGCAGATGAGTGCAGGCAAATAAGATTTAGCGAGCTCAGTTCTGTATATTAAAAGGGATAATTCAAAACGTGTGGTAAATTTACCCGCCGAGCACCATAGCCCAGTAATTACGGCCACTGCCTTTTGCCACCGATAAGCCAAAATAACGCATACGCGGGTGCAGCATATTTCGACGATGACCACGGCTGTTCATCCAGCCACTGAGCACGCGCCCCAGAGTCGGTTGCCCCCTTGCTATATTTTCTGCAGCAAGGCCACGATATCCCGCCCGCTTTAGGCGCGTGGAAAACCCCTGACGGAACCCAACCTTGTGAGACATCTTATCGGCCTTCGCCATCAATTTGGATTGCTCCCGGGCAGCTTTTTGAAGTGAGGGGTGCAATTGCAATTTCGGCAACCTGTGTTTGGCGCGGATCGCGTTGACTGCCTGCAATATCTGCTTGTTAGACGCGGATGCGGCATGAGCAGTAGTGACCACACCGGTTGAACTCGATGACCACGCAAACATCAACATCGCCAACGCGAGGCTAAATCGAACAAATATTCTCATGATCATGTGCTCCGCAATACCGAACGTTGGCGAAAGGTGACATCAAACACCTTCGCAGAGTTTAACGAATGGTATGATTGATGTGGTTGGTAAAAACCCTATCAACGGAATACGGACAAGTTTTCTGACCCAAATAAACACAGCTCGAAATCATCACCCATTCTGAAGCAACTTATGTGTGGCAAACACGCACGGTGATTAAGCCTGTTGGGTGGCGATTATTGACTCGCCGTTAAGTTGATTCGATAAATGCCATGGAATTAAGACGACAGCACAATTTTCAAGGGGCGAATTCTTTCAAGGGCGAAACCATGACAACTCCAGCAGGCTATATTAAACCGTCGGAATTAAAGCGACTATCAAAACTGCAGCCATGGCGCACCGGGACAGCGCTGGTTATGGATTGGGTAATGATATTTGGCGCCATAACCTTTGGTGTATGGGCCGATAACTGGCCTGCATATTTTATAGCCATCTTTATCGTTGCCGCCCGCCAACACGCCCTTGGCGTTATCATGCATGATTTCGCCCACTACAGATTCATCAGAAATAAGAAACTGAGCGACTGGATCGCGGACCTGGCAATTGCCTGGCCGTTAAAGGCTACTTATGACGGATACAGGCGCAACCATCTGGGGCACCACCGGTATCTCAATACCGATGACGACCCGGACTGGGCGGGAAAGCTTGGTGAAATTGAGTTTACATTCCCACAGGAATTACGGTTCGCCGTGTTTAACTTGCTGGGATATTTCGTCCTCATCAGCACGTGGCGTGACCTGAAAAACATTCACAAACGCATTTCTTCGAACGATCAATCAACAACCAAATATAAAATCCTGCGGGTGTCTTTCTACATCGTGGTTGCCACCATCTTCACCCTGACGGAAACGTGGACCATTTATATCGCATATTATCTGGTTCCGTACTTCACCCTGTTCCTGATGTTCAATTATATCCGTTCGGTCGCTGATCATTTTGGTGAAACGATGGATTACAGCCATGAGCTTGGCGGTTCCCGCACCATCTTGGCAAACCCGTTCGAGACCTTCTTTTTGGCCCCGCACAACATCAACTACCATTGCGAGCACCATTCCTATCCAAGTGTTCCCTATTATAATCTGCCAGAGCTTCACAAGGTCCTGATGAGCAACCCGGAATATGCGCAAAATGCACATATCACGCACGGGTTCGCCAGAGGTTTGTGGAATGAAATTGTGGCAACTGGAGCGCGAGCGGCCGCGCGCAAAAAAGAGCCTCAGACATCGTCGGTCGAAGCGGCCGAATAGCCGGGCGACCCCAGTAAAGACAAAAGTTGTAAGCCTGCGCTTGTATATGATCAGCGACACTACTGCGTGTCGCGCTTATTCGTCTTCAAGTATGAGTGATGTCAATTATGAGTGATGTCAATCTTTGAGACCGGCCACTCGGAAAATAAGAGCTCAAGCGCGTTTCAATGAAACGCATTAAACGAAAGTCGCTTTAACATCGCGGTGCGGTGCTGGTTGTCCCGGTTCTGATTGAGTTCAAACGGCAAGCAATTAGGATTCTTAACCAACAGCGGTGGCACTACGGGTTACCACGATGTCGACCATCGAGTTCATTGCGTGAGTGACATAAGTTTTCATCCGAAATCAAAACCCACCTGATCTCAAATGAAATCTACTAATCAAAAGAAAAGCCGAACCCGAACTCCAAAACTATTTCAATACAGCCAGTTCATCGTCTAGGCGTCGTTATATTCCAGCCATATTGGAACGTGGTCTGACGGTTTTCCCCAGTCACGGACAAATTTATCAATCTCGCATCCCTTAAAGTGCATAGTGGCTTCGGGGGACATCAAAAGGTGGTCTATGCGGACGCCGTGATTTTTGGGCCAGGCGCCAGCTTGATAATCCCAGAAAGTATAAATGCCTGCCTTCGCAGTTGAGGACCGTAGTGCTTCTGTGAAACCGAGGTTTTTAAGGGCTTCGAAGCGCGACCGGGTTTCGGGGCGGAAAAGAGCATCACCCTCCCAGGTCTTTGGGTCCCAACAGTCTTCAGCCTGCGGAATAACGTTATAATCACCCATCAGAATAAGTGGCTCTTCCAACAATAGTCGGTCTTGAGACCAGGCGTGCAGGCGGTCCATCCAATCGAGCTTATAATCGAACTTTCTTGGATCATCGACCGGATTTCCGTTTGGCAAATACAGGGATACAACACGAAGGACAGTGTCATTTACAGTAAATACGCCCTCAATAAACCGTGCCTGTTCGTCGGCGTCGTCACCTTCGTTGAGCAACGGTAGCCCGCGATTCACCTCGTCAAATGGTTTTCGGGAGAGAATTGCAACACCATTGAATCCTTTTTGCCCGTGGGTTTCCACGTTATAGCCAAGAGCTTCGATCTCAACAGCGGGAAACAAATCGTCCATCGACTTTATTTCCTGGAGACAGGCGATATCGGGTTCAGCCTGCCGCAACCACTCCAGCAAGACGTCATGCCGGGCTTTTATGCCATTAATGTTCCAGCTCGCGATTTTCATAACTAAGACTTCAAATCCGGAAAGTGCAGCGCACAATTGTGGATACTCTAATGGGTCCTGCTTGTGGTGCCAATGAATTGTCTTGTTCACAGGCACGTGAGAAAGAGTTTTGCACGGTTAGATTGAGTGTTTAATATGTCGGCGGGTGAAAAAGGAATCGTCATCGTACGATCCAAAGTTCGGATAAAAAGCCCAAGGGGAGTCTACCATGACCAATAATTCTTTGGGTACACCAGCTCAACTGCGCGATCCTGATTACATGCCGCCTTTGGGTTCTGCTGTCCCGCTTGGTATTCAGCATGTTCTGGCGATGTTTGTGTCGAATGTGACACCGGCGATTATTGTTGCCGGTGCGGCTGGGTTTGGCTTTGGGTCCAATTCGCCAGATTTCCCGCATATGATTTATATGATGCAGATGGCGATGTTCTTTGCCGGTGTTGCGACATTGATCCAGACCGTTGGTATGGGGCCCATCGGGGCGCGGCTGCCGATTGTTCAGGGTACGAGTTTTGCCTATCTGCCGGTGATGATCCCGGCCATGTTGGGCGCCGGCATTGCCGGTCTTGGCGGGTTGATGA
Organism: uncultured Rhizobiaceae bacterium; assembly: GCA_951813045.1. Classification (GTDB taxonomy): domain Bacteria; phylum Pseudomonadota; class Alphaproteobacteria; order Rhizobiales; family Rhizobiaceae; genus Pseudahrensia. The sequence continues at coordinate 1,585,263 of CATOTF010000002.1, read as the reverse complement.
CAGGGGTTATTGTTGGTGGTATTTTCCACTTCATCATCGGTCTTTTCATCAAACGCATTCGCTTTGCCCTGCCGCCGCTGGTGACGGGACTGATTGTCCTGATGATCGGATTGGCACTGATGAAGGTGGGCATTCAATATGCAGCTGGGGGCGTTCCGGCCTATGATGCCATGTTCAAGGAAGTCATGACCGCGAAATTTGCCAAAGGGCCGGTTGGAGACATTTCTGGATTGGAGTTTGGCAAATTTGCTAATTGGTTCGTGGCACTTGTGGTGATCTTCGCCACACTTTGGGTAAAGTTTTTCACCCGTGGCCTGATGTCAATTGCGGCCGTGCTGATCGGTATTATCGTTGGTTACATTGTGGCCTTCATCATGCATCAGACCGGCATGGCGTCTTTTGCCTTTGGAGACTGGTTTGGCAATGTCGGCCGTGCATCCTGGTTTGAAGCGCCGAACCCGTTCCGCTGGGGTTTTGAATGGAACTGGGCGATCATCATCGGCATGTGCCTGATGGCGTTTATCTCGGCGATTGAAACGGTTGGTGATGTTTCCGGTATTACTAAGGGTGGTGCCGGTCGTGAGGCAACCGACAAGGAGATCCAAGGGGCAACTTTTGCCGACGGATTGGGCACCGCGATTGCCGGTGTATTCGGCAGCCTGCCGAACACCTCGTTCTCACAGAACGTTGGCCTGATTTCCATGACCGGTGTGATGTCGCGCCATGTTGTGACGATTGGTGCTATCTTCCTGATGGTCTGCGGGTTGATCCCGAAGATTGGCGCGATTATCTCAACTGTTCCCATTGAAGTTCTGGGTGGCGGCGTGATTGTGATGTTCGGCATGGTGGCATCAGCGGGTGTGAACATGCTGTCAGAGGTCAACTGGGGTCGTCGCAATATGATTATATTCGCAACGGCGCTTTCCGTTGGTCTTGGACTGCAGCTTGTGCCGGAAGCGTTACAGCATTTGGGTGGCACCTGGAAAATCCTGCTGACATCAGGCCTGCTACCAGCAGCCTTCATCGCAATCGTGTTGAACCTGATGCTGCCCGAAGATCTGGATGGGGAAGGGAACAGCGCTGCACTTTCAGGACTTGCTAACTCAGATGAATCTCACGGTGGAGCTGGTGCGATGGCTGGTGCCGGTGCTGCAAAAGTATCCAGCATGGCAGATAGTGCTGCTGCCCAGACAGGGCAGGGAACTTCTGCTGCTGCGTTAGCTGGAGGTGCTACCGCGCTTTCAGCTGGTGGTGTTGCCGCCGCTTATACCGAATCCAACTCAAGCTCCGGCGGTGCTTCAACAGCCGCTAAATCCGCAACTAGTGGTACAAAATCGTCCTCTGCGAAAGCGTCACCTTCAAAGAGTTCAACTTCCAGAGGCACTACGTCAAAAGGTGGGGAGCCAAAACCCAGCTCAACGAAGAGCGCCAGTTCCAGCGGTGTAACGGCGCTGAAGTCAACGGGTTCTAAAGTATCGGCTGGTGAAATTGCTGCTACAAAACCGGCGCCGAAGGCTGCAAGTAAAACGGCCGTAAAATCTAAAGTTACTGATTCTTCGGCAAAAAAGACTGCTGTCGCCAAGTCAAAAGCGAAGACTGCAGGCGTAACTAAAACAGCTGGCAAATCATCTGCCAAAACAACCAAACTTAAGACATCTGCGAAGTCCACTAGCAAGGCTCCTCCTGCTAAGAAAAGCGCGGCTAAATCGAAATCTACGATAGGCAAGCTCGCAGGATCGGCGCTAGATGATTTGGAGTTCGTTGATGGAATTGGTCCAAAGACTTCCAAGTCTTTGCAAAGCGCTGGTGTTGAAAACCTTTCGGGCTTGATTGCCATGACCGATGACAAGCTGGAGGCTGCCGCTCAAAAGGCTGGCACCGGCGGTCGTCCGAAAGGTGAAAAGTGGAAGAAACAGGCCAAGGATATTTTGAGCGGTAAGCCGCCGCAGGCTAAATCTGATCGCGCAGCGTGGGAAAAAGCCAAGAAAAAACTGTAAAAGTGGCGGATTTTTCCAAAAAATCGGGTAAAAACTGAGGGTTTTGATGCCTTTTTCCTGTTTTATGGGCGAGAATCCGCGAAGATATTCGGAATATAATGCACATTTTCAATAACGGGATTTATTGCAACGCGCTTTAACTCGTATTCCGTGCGAGCTGGTTTTTATATCAATATCGCCATTCGTGAGTTCGAATAAATGTCTGTCGTGTTAGAGGCTGAGCGCCATATTCACCAAATCTGTTTTACTCTTGATATTGTCGACGTCGATGCCACGATCACCAAGTGCATCTCTCAACTCATCTTCTGCCAGCGCCTCAATTGCATCTGATGTCATGTTCATGAAATTGATCTTGCGCTTGAAAGGCGGATTTAGTTCTCCGAAACTTTCGTTATTCGCAAAATTAAAATCTGCGGCATATTTAGCAAAAAAGTGAGTGAGAAACGTGTTTATGGCGGGGCGAACTCGAGGGTCGTCTGTCATGACACTGGCGGAAGAGTCGAGTGTATCCACCATAAGTTTCACCCAGCGTTTTGCCCCTTTTTCGTTCATGAGCTGAATAGCATTGTGAGTGTGGTGAAAGTTCAGGCGAAATTCGCCACCGTGATAGGCCGGGCCTGCACCCATAACGTCAAACCACATATAGGCCTGTGTACCAACGTGGTGATTGAGATCACCAACCCGTTCAAATGGTGCGCGAAACCATTTTTCGTCAGCAAAAACCCGTTGATAGAAACTGGCAACTATTCGAACAATTGGTTCCTGTCCCAGCACAGAAAACAATTGCCAAAATTGAATGGGTTTGTTGCCGTCGTTTGAGGCCGAAAGGGATATTATCTCGGCAATGCGATGCGCATTCTCGGGCATGCGCCCACCAGCTATTGCTGCGGCAATATAGGCGTTCCGCGTCCTTTCGGTCAGGTATCCCTCTGCCGTTGGATAACTTGGATAATTGTAACTGCTCAAGACTTATTCTTATCGAAAAGTGATTGTTTCGGTCACATGGAAAAGCTGGTGCCGCACCCGCAACTGGCCGTGGCATTCGGGTTTTTGATCTGAAAACTTTGCCCCATAAGGTCATCTACAAAATCAATCAATGACCCTCCCATGTACATCAGAGAAATTGGGTCGATAAGAACCTTTGCACCTTCAGATTCCAAAACGATATCATCGTCTTGCGATTCATTCGTGAGGTCAAATTTGTAGGAGAACCCTGAGCAACCTCCACCCTCTACGGAAACGCGTAAGGCATTCATCTCGGGTTCACCGGCCAGGATTTTAGCGACACGTTTGGCGGCAGCCGTTGAAACGGCGACTTCACCTTCCGGAATTTGAATTGCTGCAATATCGGTCATTCTGGTTCTCTTCCTGCTCTTAACAACATGTAGGTAGCCGATCATGTTGCGTCAATCGTATAAATACGATGAATGTGCAGTTTGTAGAGAGTTGGCGCGAAACCCCAATCTGCGCTAATGCAACGTCATGAATCAGTCATCCCATTTGTCATCATCCTATGACTTTACGCACCTGCGTGGCAGGCCGCAAAAGGCGGTCTATGCGGCGGATGCAAATCTTTCCCGCGGACGTTTGATTGATGAGCCGATAAGTCCAACCCGTTCGGAGTTCCAACGCGACCGTGACCGGATCATACACAGTGATGCATTCAGGCGCTTGATGCACAAGACACAGGTTTTTGTGCACAACGAAGGTGATCATTTTCGAACGCGATTAACCCATTCGATAGAGGTGGGGCAGATTGCACGGGCTTTGGCGCGTGCATTAGGCGCAGATGAAGATCTGGCCGAGGCTCTGGCATTGGTTCACGATTTTGGCCACACTCCCTTTGGTCATGCCGGTGAACGGGTGCTGAATGAAAAATTGAACGCATTTGGCGGGTTTGATCATAACGCACAGTCCTTGCGTATCGTCACAGCTCTTGAGAAACGATACGCGACATTTGACGGGCTCAATTTGAGCTGGGAATCCCTGGAAGGACTGGTGAAACACAATGGTCCTCTAACTGACGCGGATGGTGATGGGCTGGATGGACCTGTGCCGAAAGCAATTCTCGAGTACAACACTCGACATGATCTAAAATTATGGTCCTGGCCCTCAGTTGAGGCGCAATGTGCGGCAATAGCGGATGATATCGCCTATGATAATCATGATCTGGATGATGGACTGAGGGCAGGGCTGTTTGAACTCGATCAATTGAGCACATTATCTCTATCTGGTGGTATCCTTGAGCAGGTTCGCGCTCTCCACCCGACATTGGATGATTCCCGTACAACGCATGAGCTTGTCCGCAGACAAATTACGCTCATGGTTGAGGATGTCATTAGAGAATCGGTTGGGAGAATAGAATTGGCGAGCCCTGTTGATGCTGACACCGTGCGTCACCTCGACTACGCAGTTGTTGGGTTTTCATCGGAAATGGAAAAGGATGAGAAAACGCTCAAGGCTTTTTTGTTTGAAAATATGTACCGGCACCCAAACGTCATGGGGCCGGTCAATGCCGCACAGCAGATTTTAGGTGATCTTTACGATGCTTATTGGTCCGGAAATGAAAAGATGCCCGATAGCCCGGAATGGAATTTAGAAGGGCTGGATGATCAACAACGCGCCACTCGAATAAGTGACTATTTGGCTGGTATGACCGATAGATATGCCGTGTTTGATCACCATCGGTTGTTTGACCACACACCGGAACTGCGATAACCGAACAGCAACATTTTATAGGTTGGTGTGGCAATAACTTCCAGAACATCAACCAGATAGACAGATCAAGAGAAATCATCATGTCAAACGTGTTCGCCATTTTTGAGCAACGCATTAAAGAATTTGTGCAACAACTTGATTTAAAGTCAGATGTTGAGCTGAATCTGTCGCGAATTACAGTTGAGCCACCTCGTGATCCCGCTCACGGCAATCTGGCGTCAAACGCTGCAATGGTCCTTGCCAAGCTGGCAAAGCAGAATCCCCGGGCGATAGCGCAACTTCTAGCCGATAAATTATCAGACGAGCCTAATGTCACTAATGTCAGCATTGCGGGCCCTGGTTTTATCAATATTACGTTGAGTGATGAGTATTGGGTACATCATCTCAAAGAAGTTCTCGACCAGGGTAAATCTTACGGTGGTAACGCCACAGGCGACGGCTTGAAGGTCAATGTTGAATATGTGTCCGCAAACCCCACAGGCCCCATGCATGTAGGGCACTGTCGCGGCGCTGTGGTTGGTGATGCACTGGCTAACCTGTTGTCGTTTGCCGGGTATGACGTTACGCGGGAATATTATACCAATGATGCAGGCGGGCAGATCGAGGTATTGGCCCGCTCGGCGTATCTGCGTTATCGAGAAGCGCTTGGTGAGGATATCGGTGCGATCCCGGAGGGACTTTACCCGGGGGAATATCTGATTCCACTGGGAGAGGCACTGGCAAAACAACACGGTGAGGCCTTGCTCAAAGCTGACGATGAGGATTGGTTACCCATCGTCAAAAAGGCTTCAATTGACGGGATGATGGGTTTGATCCGGGCTGACCTGGCAGCGTTGGGGGTACACCACGATGTGTTTTTCTCTGAAAGATCGCTTCATAAAGTAGAGAACGGTTCCAGCCCCATTTCAAGGACCGTTGACCGGTTAACCGAGATGGGCCTCGTCTATAAAGGTACGTTGCCACCGCCCAAAGGGGCGAAACCGGACGATTGGGAAGATCGCGAGCAACTTTTGTTCAGATCCACCGATGTTGGGGACGATATGGATCGCGCCCTTAAGAAATCAAATGATGATTTCACCTATTTTGCCGCGGATGTCGGATATTTCCATGACAAGTTCGATCGGGGCTTCAAGGAAATGATCCTAATTCTTGGCGCCGACCACAGTGGTTATGTTAAACGTTTGGAAGCCGTGGGGCGGGCCATATCTGACGGTGCATCGAAAGTAACAGTTAGGCTTTGCCAATTGGTCAAACTGTTCCGTGAAGGTCAGCCAGTAACCATGTCAAAACGGTCTGGAAACTTCATTACTTTGCGTGAAGTAGTGGATGAAGTTGGACGCGATGCGGTGCGTTTCATGATGTTGTATCGCAAAAACGATGCACCCCTTGATTTTGATTTTGCAAAAGTCACTGAACAGTCGAAAGATAATCCGGTGTTTTACGTGCAATATGCCCACGCTCGAGTGTATTCGGTTATGCGGCAGGCGGCGCGCGACATGGGTGATCTCGATATTTCTCCCAACGCACTGAAAAAGGCGGATACCAGCCTTTTGACCGATGATGGTGAGATCGGGATCATTAAAAAAATGGCCGAATACCCCCGGGTTATCGATTCAGCCGCACGGTCGCATGAGCCCCATCGGTTGGCGTTTTACCTCTACGAATTGGCAAGCCTGCTTCATTCACAATGGAACAAAGGGCGTGATTTACCGGATTTACGGTTTATTCACCAAGAAAATGCACCATTGACGCTGGCTAGGCTAGCTCTTGTGTATTCTGTATCGTGTATTCTTGCCTCTGGGTTAGCAATTATCGGCGCGGACGCACCTGAAGAAATGCGCTGACGGGAAAAGCAATTATCGGAATCCGTTAATTCCGCCGCATTCATTTTGCAGAGCTGCCGAGTCAGTGTAAGGTTGCCGGGGAGATACCCGCAACTCACCGGAACGTTGTAAGTTCCACAGTGAACAATAGGTGTACATGTGTTTGAGTTCAAAAATGATTTCCTGATGGGGCCGAAATTGGCATCACTCGAAGGGGAGGGTGCGGCGTACGTGTGCACCGTTTCTCCTGCCGAAGACCAATTGAAAGAACTGGCTGAACTTGTGGGAAGTGGGTCGACCCAACCCGCGGAAAGCGAGCCAATTGATTTGCTGGAGTCATCACCAGCGTTGGAGTTTAACCTTGAGGACGAGTTGAGCCGCGCGTTTGACTCGACTCCCGTGGAAGCTGAGCAGATGAAACCCGATGTCTTTAACACAGATGCTCTCGAACAAGCTCTCTCTCAACCGTCACCGCAGCCTATCACCCAGCCGATTGTACCCGAGCTGCCAATCGAAATTACTGAAACTCCAGTTCCGTTTGAAGCAATAATGCCTGATCAGCATCAAAATGCTGTTGATCCGGTAATTACCGATTCGAATACCGATTTTAGTGATATGATTGCCGAGGAGCTTGATCGTGCACTGGCGGAAGAAGTTGCTGCTGATGCGGAGTTGCTAAGCGTTTCTTTGGAAAGCGAGCCCGAAATAATGGTTCCGCCGGCTGATCCGGTTAATGTTGAGATAAGCGCCACCACACCAGCGCACCCGGAACCCTATACACCCGCCGTTCAACAATTACCCCCAACACCCGAAGTTGCTCATGAACCATGGAAGTCACCCGAATTCGTTGCTGCTCCACACGTTCCGGCATTAGGTGAACCATTTGAGGCTCAAGCTGTGCAGTCGAAGTGGCAGCCTCCTCAAATGAGCGATTTTGATGCTGCGCCGACCGCTGATTATTCGGTCCCCGCAGGTGCAGGGCAAAATAATTTTTCACATCAACCTGATGTTTCGCAACCAATTCCGGCTACCTACCAAGAACTGGATCAGGAGCCAATGGATCACAATTTTGATGCGGCAGGTGCAGCGGTTTTGGCTGCTGAACCCCGGTCAGAAGATGCACTGGCACAGGTGGAAGCTGAGGCAGCCGCCGTTATGGCGCAAACTACTCATGTTCCAGCGCCTGAACCGACCTTGAAACCTGCATATCAACATCAAGCCGATGACCTTGATGTTCCGCTGGTTGCAATGGCCACGAGCGAAGTTGGTCAGAGAAGATCAGGACGAAATGTAGCGTTTGCGATTGTTGCATTTGCACTTCTTGGTGGGGGAGCGGCATTTGCATGGAATTATGTGGGCAACGGGTCAGGCCCCGCACCCACACTTTTGGCGTCTACAGAACCTGTGAAGGTCAAGCCAAAGGACGCTGGCGGCAAAATTGTACCGAACCAGGATCAGGCTGTTTACAAGTCTGTTGAAGGTACAGCTAACAAAAAACCTAAACAGGCGAAACTCAAGGACAACAGCGAAGCTCCAGTCTCAGTCAGCACTGGGCTGCCGAAAAAATCGGAGAAACGTGTTGTTGCTAAAGCTGATACTGGCAATAACGGTCCGCAGGTTATTAAGCCGCGTCGTGTTCGCACGGTCGTTGTTAAACCCGACGGGACAATTGTCAGCTCGACGCAGGCAGTTCCGCAGTCGACCAACGCGGCGCTAAGTGTGGAAGTGCCGGAACCGACATTGTCTCTCAAACCAAAAATTGAGACGCCGAAAATCGCGGTCCAACCGAAGATTGTGAAGACCAAGCTCAAGGCTAAAGTAAAACCCAAAGCGCCGGCTAAGAAGGGTCCAACTAACGAGGACATTGAGGCAGCCGCTAAATATCAAGACCTCAAGGTTGCTGTCAAAAATGCTAACAAACCAGTCAAAACAGCCTCAACTACCGTAAAACCGGCTGCGGTGAAAACCGTCAAGGTTACGCCTGTCAAAGTGGCACCTGTAAAAGTTAAACCAGTTGCTGTGAAACCGAAGCCAGTGGCGAAAGAGATACCAGTCAAGGATCCAAAGCCGGTTAAAACAGCTGCTGTAGAACCTAAGGTTAAACCTGAACCAAAAGCCAAGCCAGAGCCGAAAGCAGCGGTTGACCCGATTGCAAGTGAAGCTTTGCCGAGTGTGCAATCTCCGTTCGCCGTACAGATCGCTTCCCAGCGTTCACCTGAAGCGGCAAAACAAAGCTATTCGACATTGTCGCGCCGCTACGCCAACATATTGAATGGTAAGGGTGTTGATATCCGTCAGGGAACGGTGAAAGGAAATACTTATTACCGTGTTCGCATTCCAGCGAAGAGCCGGGCAGAAGCCAATAGAATGTGTTCGCAACTTTCCGCGCGGGGCGGAGACTGTTTCGTCACGCGGTGATTTCGGAACTCAATTGGTAATCGTCAATTAGAATCTAAATCGGCCTGCACTGAGAATCAGTTGCAGGCCGTTTTGTTAGATTTTGGATAAATTAGTGATGGTCATCGCGATCGCGCCAGACAGAATATTCCAATAGTTTCTGGGGATTGAACATAAAGTGGGTGATCTGTCTTTGGCCTGAGTTGAATTGGCGTGTAGTTTGGGGAGAAACCAAACCCGGAACCGATTTTTACTGTGAGCGAGGACGAAACATTACCGTCGACAGACAAGACACTGGACCTGTGGGAAAGCCCGCAGCCGGTGGACCGTACTCTCAACGACCCCAATTTTACAGTTGATATTGATGGCTTCGAAGGACCGCTTGATCTGCTACTGGCGATGGCACGTACTCAAAAGGTTGACCTGACCAAAATTTCGATCCTTGCCCTGGCGATGCAGTATTTGAAATTTGTTGAGGAAGCGCGGAAGCTACGTCTGGAATTGGCAGCTGACTATCTGGTGATGGCGGCATGGTTGGCGTATTTGAAGTCGCGTTTGTTGATTCCAGCACCGGAAGGGGACCCGGAGCCAACCGGTGAGGAAATGGCCGCACAGCTTGCCTTCCGTCTGCGACGGCTTGAAGCCATGCGTGAGGCGGCGTCCAGTCTGATGAACAGGAACAGACTGGGGCAGGACTTTTTCGCGCGTGGCGACCCTGAACCTGTTGTTGTTGATCGAAAACAGAATTATTCCGCCACTTTATATGACCTGTTGACGGCTTATGCGGCCCAACGCCAACGTGAAAGTGTCAACACCGTGACAATCGCCAGGCGTGATACCTGGTCGATGTCAGATGCGCGCGACATTATCACGCGACTGATCGGCAAGCTGGCGGACTGGACTCCATTGGATACATTCCTGTCGGAATATTTGGTCGATCCGAAAGACAGGCCGGGCGTTATCGCAAGTTCCTTCGCCGCGAGCCTCGAACTTGTGCGCGAAGGCCATTTGGAAATTCGTCAATCGGACACATTCGCCCCCCTATATCTACGTCATACAAACTCGAAACCCGCCAGAGTTGCCTAAGGAATCCGTTCAATGACTCATGCTGTTGAAGCTAATGTTCTACCTTTCCCACATTTGTTGGACGGGGATGATGTTGATGTAAAAATTGATACCTTGCGATTGGTGCGCATGGTAGAGGCAATGATATTTGCATCAAGTGAACCTGTATCGGAAAAGGCAATAGCGTCACGCCTGCCTGATGAGGTGGATGTGAAAGAGTTGATTGACGAGATTCAGGCGGCTTATGCCAATCGCGGTGTAAACTTGGTGCGGGTTGGCGACGCTTGGGCATTCCGTACTGCTGATGACCTCTCATTCCTGCTTCAAAAAGAAGCGGTTGAAACCCGCAAACTTTCCAAAGCAGCGTTGGAAGTACTGGCGATTATTGGATACCACCAACCGGTCACGCGCGCAGAGATTGAAGAAGTACGCGGTGTTGTGACGTCGAAAGGCACGTTAGACGTTCTTATGGAAACCGGCTGGATACGTATGCGTGGTCGGCGCAAGACGCCGGGTCGCCCTGTAACCTATGGAACAACGCCTGAGTTTTTGGATCATTTTGGTCTGGAACAAATCAGAGACCTTCCAGGCCTCGATGAGTTAAAGGGGGCTGGCCTTCTGCAAAGCCAGGTGCCAGCAACCTTTAGTGTTCCATTACCTTCCGATGATGACACGCTGGAAGACGATGAAGATCCGTTTACATTGGATGATGTTGAAGAATTGGGTCTGCTGACACCCGGCGGGGCAGGGGACGAATAAACTTCGTGCGATTGGAACAACCTTCATCCGATTGACCCCATGATCGAGGATAAAGACTTTCGTTGTCTGTATTTATTCAGGTTGGAGATCAGGCAGTCGATGGAGTTCAGAATTGGTAAGTTCTCCCTTCCAACTGTTTTAAGTTGAAAGTCTGCTTATTGGGCTGTTGAGAATTAGTGTTCCGGTTTGTCCGCTATCAAAAGCCGTACAGCAAGCCCGAGAAAAAACACCCCTGCAATTCCATCCATCCATTTTCCAAAACTTGTTGTGACCAACCAACCTGACGCCCGCCCTGCGGCAATTCCTATGGAAATGAGAAACGTGATACCGATAATATTGTGGATGCATCCTAAAAGGAATATTTGAAGCCCTACATGACCAAGTTCCACATTTATGAACTGGGGTAGCAACGCCAAATAAAAAACAATGACTTTGGGGTTCAGGATATTGGTGATCAAACCGCGTCTGAACACACTCCACGCGGAAACTTCAATGATCGTTTGGTTTGGATCAAGGTTGTTTGTGTAGTTCAGCCAAGACCTTAGCGCTTGAACACCAAGAAACGCGAGATAGATCGCCCCTGCATATCTGAGAATATCAAAGGCAGTTGGGGAGGCAGCGACAATCGCTGAAATGCCCAAAGCCGCAGCAATAGCGTGAATAACTGAGCCGAAACCAATCCCCAGAGCGGAGGCAATAGCCCCTTTTATCTGATGTCGCATACCGTTTGCTATAACGAAGACAACATCTAGGCCGGGTGCAACAGCAAGTGCCGTGGCGAGAACAAGGTAGGCAGTTGTGAGTGTGGGATCGAGAATCATAGCCTCACTTTAGGGGTGGATCCGGATGAGTTCAGAATGATACCCTAAGCAATTTTTTGGGCATTGCCACTGACCCTTTGTGCGGTTTTGAATACGATACAAGATATGAAAGACTTCTCATACACATATAGCCCGTTTCTGAGGCCTTTCACAAACCCTCGTTTGTGTAACGCCCGAATGGCCGCAGTGATGCAGGTTTCTCGGACGCCACGCTCGAATTTTGAGTCGCGGGTAGTGATTGTCTGGCGTCGGAGAAGCGCTCAAGCACGGAATCGCATGAGGTTTAGCTGAGATGGTTCAGCGGGTTCTATGGGGATTTGGGCGGCATTGTGGGGTTTGGATTGTCTGACAGGGTAGAGTTACCACCGAACTGATGCCGGTTTTGGAGGCCATTTGGGCACGATTTCGCCTCGGTTTCTTCCGTTTAGGCAGATCGGGGCATAGCGTTTTGGTTCTGCCGTTTGTTTTGCACATATCGGCAGTGTCGTCTGCCATTCGGCGGACGGTTAGGCAGGTCTGCTGATATGTGCGCGCCGTGTTCTGGGCCATGATTTGGATTGTCATGCGGCGGTCTTCTTTGATTTTGGTGGTGCTCTTGGTTGCTGTTTAGGCGCGAAAGCCTTGCCGATGATCAATCGTCCGCCGCAGCATGGGCAGGGCAATGCAAGAACACGGGGTTGTTCATCGGCACCTTCGACGGGATCGCCATTATCATGATCCGTGTCTGGCGCTTTGGCTTTGAGCAGGTTCCTGATCAGGGTGATATTGTTGGCTCGATTGCCGTTTCCCAAGAAGCCGTAATGGCGGATGCGATGCTGGCCTTTTGGCAGGACATGGATCAGGAACCGCCGAATGAACTCATCGGTCTTGAGGGTCATGGTTTTGTGTCTGCACCTTGCGTTCGGGGGACCATCGACGCGGTAATCCTTGACGCGGAAAGTGACATGATTTGCGTCGAAACGGATCAGGCGACTATTTGAGATCGCAACCCGGTGGGTATAGCGCGACAGATATGCCAGCACCGCTTTAGGTCCGGCAAATGGCTCCTTGGCATAAACGACCCATTCGATTTTGCGCAAAGGTTTGAGGAAAGCATCAAAGGCGGGCTTATTGACAAGGTGGGCGTGATCGCCAAAGAAACGCATCTTCCCGGCGTTGTGCAACCTGACCAGTTCTTCCAAAATGAGACGCCGGTACAAGCGAGACAGAACACGCACGGACAGGAAGAAGTTCTTCCGGCTCGCTATCCATGCGCTCCGATCCGGTGATAGTCCGCCGCCCGGTACGATCATGTGGACGTGCGGGTGGTGCGTCATCGCCGATCCCCATGTGTGCAGTACCGAGGTGATGCCAACTTGCGCACCGAGATGTTTTGGATCGGAGGCGATTTTGATCACCGTGTCTGCACTGATCCGCATCAGCAGATTGTAGATCTCCGGTTTGTTTTGGCGCGCGATGTCAGCGATTGGCTTTGGCAACGTGAAGACGAGATGGAAATACCTCACAGGCAACAGTTCGGCCTCTCGTGCGACCAGCCATGCCTTTGCAGCACTCGCCTGGCATTTTGGACAGTGTCTGTTCCGGCATGAGTTGTAGGCGATGTGCTCGTGGGCGCAGTCTTCGCAACGCGTAACATGACCGCCGAGCGCGGCCGTGCGGCAGCGTTCAATCGCTGACATCACTTTCAATTGGTTCAGGCTGATGCGCCCGGCATTAGCCGCGCGCCACGCAGCACCATGGTCGCGGAAGATATCCGCAACCTCCAGACAAGAGGCGTTGGACGAGCCCCGGCGATGATGAATGCGAGGACCGCGACCAAAAGATGGACGGGGCAAGGCAGATTATGAGGACTTGCGTTTGGTCCTTTTGCGTTTGACCCCATTCAGATTATCCAATGGGCTTTCCACAGCTGCAATCATTCCAGTGGCAACGCTTGCATAACGCGCCGTTGTTGTGAGCTTGGTATGACCCAGCAGTGCCTGAATGACCCGGATGTCCACACCACTCTCCAGCAAATGCGTTGCAAACGAATGCCGCAACGTGTGCAATGTAACGGGCTTGGTGATCCCGGCGGCCCGCGCTGCTTGCTTGAACAATCGCGAGATCTGGCGGGAAGAAAGGTGCTTTCCGTTATATCCTGGAAATATCAAACGGTCTTCACGTGCGATACTCTTATCCTGACCGGTTGGGCGTTCTTTCCACCAGTCGCGCAGCAGGCCCAGAATATCGGAAGGCAACATAACGTTGCGATCCTTGCGCCCCTTAGCCTGCACAATGCGGATGATGTTTTGGGCGCTGTCTATATCGCCGACTTTAAGTCGAACAACTTCGCCTGCACGTAGCCCGCAACCGTAAGCCAGTGATAACATCACCTTCGCCTTCAGGCTCGGTGCCATGGCCAGAATACGCTTCACTTCCTCCTTACTGAGAACCAGCGGCACCTTTACTGGCTCCTTGAGGCTGAATATCTCCGCCACCAAATCGTGTCGCCGCAGCGTCACCCGGAACAGAAACTTTACGCCGGTCATGGTCTGGTTGCGCGTGCAAATGCTCGCGCCACTCTCGATCAGATATTCCTGAAAGTGCTTCACATCATCGGGTGTTGCCGTGTCGGGAGAACGATTGAGCCAGGCTGCAAAACGCTTGCAGGCGCGCAGGTGACTGGTCTGCGATGCCTTACCCAGATTGCGCCCTTTCATATCCGAAATCATGCGGGCACGAAGCGGCGTTGTGGAAGTCGGCGTCCGGGGCAATGTCTGAATGGTCATGGGAAAAATCCTCCGTCAATCGAGGCAAAAGCACCTCGAGACAAAGGAACCGCGATCAACTCCCCAACAGCAAATCTGACATAGTCAATACAAAACCAAACAACGCGCCCCAACTATCGCGAAGCGATTTAGTGCTCGAGTCCATAGTTACCACGTTCTGGCCGTTTGGTTATTGCAGGCGCAGAAATTTGCACTCCTGATGAATGACCCAAAGTTGCCGTTTGCCTTGCTTGAATACGACGCGGTTCGGCTTCCCGTGCGCTCTATTACATTTTCCAGTCACGGAGAGACTCCCCGACGGTAGCCATTCGCCAGCAGACCGCAGGCTACGACGATCGCGGCACCGACCAATTCGCGCAACGAAGCAATTTCGGTAAAGACGAAATATCCGATAGCCAGCGCAAAAAGAATCCGCACATACGGAAAAGCGGCGAGCGCTGATACTTCACCAAATCTGTAGGCTTCGACTGTAAGGAGCATCCCAAAGGTGGCAAGCGTCCCTGCCATCAAAAGTAGCAGACCATCTGCAAGAACGATCTCCCTCCAACTTACCAATGCTGTGGGCATTGTTCCCACGCTAGCCACCAGCCCGATCCAGAACATGATCGTCGCGGTATGTTCAGTTCGGGAAAGCACCCGGTTTTGAAAGATCAGGATTGCCGCCGCGAAGGCAGAGCCAAGTCCGAACAGTACGCCTGTTTCCATCGTCAGGCCGTTCACCTCGCTGGCAAGAATTACCCCTACGAACCCCAGGACGGTGGTCAGCCCCCGGCGCATGCCAATCTTCTCGCCCAACACAAATGGTGCCATCACCACAACGAAAAGGGACGATGTAAAGGTCAGTGTTGAGGCGAGCGCAAGGTCCAACGTCTGAAAGCTTGCATAATATAACCACCAACAGACAAGGCTGGTGAGGCCGCGTAGCAAAAGCTTTGGCCAACGCGCTGAGTAAAAAAGTGCGGGACGGTTGAAGCCTATCCAAAGTGAAACGATAATAAGCTGGGATAGGGATCGGAAAAAGATGATCTGCGCAAACGGCACGTCCGGCGAAAGAAACCGTAAAACAGTTACGTCAGCCGTGAACATCGCCGCCGCCGCGACAAGTAGTCCCGCACCGTAGCGGTTATTGACGGCAGCCTGCACTGTCACTTTCGTCTATAAGGGGCAAAAGCGTCCGGAGAGATTTCGGCGATCTCACGCATGATCTGGACCCATGCCGCAAGGCCATCAGTGATTGATGACAGGCGGAAGAATTCATTGGGTGCGTGAAAATTCTCATCTGACAGTGCGAAGGAAAACATCACAGTATCCAGCCCCAACACCCGCGAGACGATCTCCGTCAGGGGGAGCGAGGCACCTATGCGCACCTTTAGCGGCGACTGACCCGTGGTATGTTCAAGAGCGGAAACAGCAGCGCCCAGCAGTGGATGATCTGCTGGTACAGCATAGGCACCCCCTTGACCCCGATCACCGTAGACTTCCAGAGTGGCATGGGAAGGCAACAGCATTTTGAGGTGATCGATGACTGCATCTTTGGCACTTTGCGGATCCTGTCCAGGAACAAGACGCATAGTGAGTTTAGCAAAGGCCTCATTGGGGATGACTGTTTTGGACCCTGCACCAGTATAGCCGCCCCACATGCCGTTGACGTCCACGGTGGGTCGCATCCAGAGCCGCTCCAGCGTGGAGTAGCCAGCTTCGCCGAATGGTTGCGCCGCGATGGCGGTAAAAGAGGCGTCTTCGTCATAGGGAATCGCAGCGATTTCATCGCGTTCAGCATTCGTCGGCTCGGTCACGCAGTTGTAGAATCCAGGGGCGGAGATGTGGCCCTGCTCATCGTGCAGACCCGCAACCAGAGTTGACAGGACGTGCAGCGGGTTGGCCACGATGCCGCCGTAGCGACCCGAGTGCAGATCCTGCCCGGCAGTCTGTACCCGCACCTCAAAGCCAGCGTTCCCCCGTGATCCGACGTTAAGTGTCAAAAGGTCAGGCCTCCAACGGGCTCCATCTGCAGACAACACCGCATCGGCAACCAGCAGTTCACGGTGCATTTCCAATATGCCCGGTAGAGAAGGCGAGCCAGTTTCTTCTTCTCCTTCGATCAACAGCTTGACGTTGATCGGCAACTGTCCCTCGACTGCGACGAAGGCCGCAAGCGCGTCGAGTGCGATCATCATCGGGCCTTTGTCGTCCGAAATCCCACGCCCGTAAAGCCTGCCGTCCCGTTCGCTCGGTTCAAACGGCGGTGTGTCCCATTTGTTCAGTGGGTCAGAGGGCTGCACGTCATAGTGTGCGTAGACAAGCATTGTCGGCTTGCCGGGCGCGTCTATCCGTTCGGCAAAAATAGCGGGCTGGCCGCTACCGTCCGCCGGTGTCAGGCGCCGGCGATTTCTAAATCCCATCGCGTCAAGGCGCGCCTCGATAAGTTTGCGGGCATCCTCCATCCCCTGCGCCATGGCCGGGTCAGCCCCGACTGAAGGGCAAGCAACAAGGTCTTTCAAGTCTTCGATCAACTGGCCCTGCCGGTTAAGCGCGTGGGTAAGAACAGGGTCGGTCATGGGCTTTCTCTTCATGTGACACCGCCATCCACGCTTAAAATTTGACCTGTAATCCACCCAGCCTCTTCCGATGTGACAAAAGCCGCTGCGGCGGCGATGTCTTCGGGGATGCCTAGCCTGCGGGTGTGGATGCGACCTATCAGTTGCGCCTGACCATCGAGGCCGTAGCTATCCCACTGACGGCGGGTGGCCGGGTTGGACAGGATGAAACCGGGGGCGATGGAATTGACGGTGATCCCGTGCTGGCCCAGTTCAAGGCTGAGTTGTTTTGTCAGACCCACGAGCGCGTGTTTGGCTGCCGTATAGGCATGAATGCCGGTCAGGCTTGGCCGCAATCCCGCACCGGAACTGATGGTTACGATCCGGCCCCAGCCAGACGCCCTCATCGCTGGCACCAGCGCCTGTGACAAATAGAGCGTGGCATCCACGTTGGCCGCAAAGATACTGTGCCAAGCGTCTGGGTCCACGTCTTCCAGCGCAGTGCCAACCTGACCCCGCACACCACCTGCGGCATTGACCAAAATATCCGGCGCACCGTGATCCGTATTGATTTCCTGCACCATTGATTTGACTGATAGCGGGTCACCAAGATCTGCCTCTGTAGCAGGCAGGCCCAATTGTCCTGCCGCTGCCTCCAGCGCTTCCCCGGGCAGGTCGCTGACAACAACATTGGCTCCATCGGCTGCCAGACGGGTAGCGATTGCGGCACCGATTCCGCCGACGATACCGGTTACAAGCGCCGTGCGGGCGCTCATGAAAGCACTTTGGTCAATTCGTGAAACGTCTTAGGTGACATTTCGCGGCGGCCATCCTCTAAGTCATGGATCAACGCCACCAACCGGCGCAGCAGCGGCGTGTCTATGCCATGTCCCGTAGCAATGTCGGCGACCGCACCGACCTGCGGATCAACTTCGGTCTTGCGTTTGCGTACAGCCAGATCGCGGTAGATGCCAGTGTGTGTCTTGGCGGTCTTGGAATTGAACTCGGCCAGATCGGCAAGGCTTTGCCAAGCGGCTGTGTCATCTGCGCCGGGCATGAAAGCGCTTGGTTCGAACCCGTTAAAGGGTTTGGGATCGACACCATCGGCAACGGCGGTGCGCATTACTTCTCGCGCCAGACCGATTAGCGCAGGACCGCGTGCGGGGTCGGCAAAATTCGCCGTCATGCTGTCCGGGGTCAACGCGGTGGCAAAAAGCATCGCGCCATAGCCCAGCTTACCCCAAAGATAGGCCCAGATGTCTTGCGTCAACACGGCATCGGGTTCAAATATCTGCAACAGGGTAAACATATCCTTTGTGCGCTGGTTTACGCTGCCGTCAATCTCGCCCACCACAACCGCGCCGCGGTTGCCGAATAGGATACGACCAGGCCCAACCCAGTCGGCACCGTAATTCACGAACGCGCCGATGGTACGATCCGCCCCAATGTTCTGCGCAATGGCCCGTTCATTCAGTCCGTTCTGGGCTGACAGGACAAAGCCATCGTCTGCCAAATGCGGCATCAGCTGCGCCACTGCAGCTTCGGTCGCATGCGCCTTCACTGCCAGTACAACCCGGCGGTATGTGCCGGTCAGTTGTTCAGGGCTGACACAGGGCACGATTTGGGTGAACTCTTCAACCGGCCCTTCGATTGACAGGCCGGTAGTGGCACAGGCGCTCACATGTTCGCGCACGATATCGACCATCAGGACCGGCACCCCGGCACGAGCCCAATAAGCTCCCAGGATGCCGCCAATGGCACCCGCACCCCAGATCAGGACCGGCTCATCCATTGCCGGAACCGGGCCAGGGGCCTTTCAGTGCCGCACGGGTTTCGGCCACACCTATTTCCCAGATGGCCAGCATGTCTGCATCCGGACGCTGCCACGGTCCGCCGAAGGATCCGTCGCCCAGAAGGTCAAGCACTTGTGCCGGCGATGATGCTTTCATCAAGGCCATATCTACACCAGGCTTTTCACCTTCTGGTGCGGGTGCATGAGCGAGCCGTGTCCAGGGGAAATTCTCCATCCAGTTCGCGTGGGAGCCGCTGGTGTCGATGGATTGTATTTTTGCCCATGTCTCGGGTGCGTTCCACCAGTTGTGGAACTTGATGGATGTATCGCTGTATTCAGCCATCAATTCCTGCCCAAGTGCTCCGACCGGGTTATTGCCGCCATGTCCGTTCACGATCAGGATCTGTCGGAACCCCGCCCGCCGCATCGATGCCACCACATCACGTATCACCGCCATCAGCGTTTCAACACGCAGGCAGATGGTGCCGGGATAGGCGTTGAAATAGGGGGCCAGCCCGAAGGGCATAACCGGAAAGACCGGGATATTCAGTGGCTCTGCCGCATCGGTGGCAACTTTTTCGGCCAGGATCATATCCACACACAGTGACAGTTGTGCGTGCTGCTCAGTTGAGCCGATGGGCAGGATACAGCGCGCATCGCGGGCGGAAGCCGCCTCAATGTCACGCCAGTTCATGTCGGCGACCTTCATTGCGGTTCCCCTTCCTTTTCGTGGATTGCGTCAGGTCTTGCTTCCTGTGGCAATTCACCTGCCCAGTCTTGCGCGGCGATTACAACTTTTGACATCAGTTCAGACAGCATTTGCCGTTCCCCGTCTGACAGCGTTGTCAGCATGCGTTTTTCTTGCGCTTCAAAGGTTGGGCGGGTTTCGTTAATTAGCGCCCAGCCTTCGTTCGAGAGGCGCAATGCCTGTTTGCGCCCGCCGCCGGGGGCTTTGCTGCGAGTCTCAATCAATCCCATCAACTCAAGCCGTTTGATCGCGCGGCTGAGCGTGTTCTTGGGGAAGCCGGAAGTGCGCGAGACATCCCGCGCACTGCCACCATCGGCAACGGCCAATGAATACAGCACCACATATTCCGGGCGCTTGAGCCCGTAAGTGTTCTGTATCCAGCTATAAAGCGGCGTGTTGTAGAGCAACGCAAGATAGTTGATCCTAAACGTGAATGGGCAAGGATTGTCCCACAACTTGGCATACAGCATGTCGGGATTTTTTTCTGTTTCATGTCTGCCGAACTCTTGATTATAGGCAATCTGCGGGCTCGACATTTTTTCGATATTCTCCCTGCTCTGCAATATGAGTTCCAAAATGAACTTGACTGCCACTCTATCTCGCCACATTCTACGAAAGCAAGTTCCAAATGGGACAAAAAGTTTGACAACAAAACGGATGAGGCATGCTACCTCCTCCAAAAACGGGAAGGAAAAATCATGAAACTTGGAAAATTCCTTGCACCTTTGGCGTTAGCGCTGAGCCTGACGGCGGCGGGGGCCGCATCGGCGCAGGTGTTGACAATGGGTGTGCGCGGCGGACCTGAATCAATGGATCCGCATTTCTCCGCACTTGGTCCGCACGCGGAAGCGGCCAAGCATATCTTTGATACCTTGGTCTGGTCGGGAACCGATCTCCAGATTGAACCGGGGCTCGCGACAAGCTGGAAACCAGTGGACGAGGACACCTGGGAATTCAAGTTACGTAAAGGCGTCAAATTTCATGATGGGTCCGACTTCGACGCTGAAGACGTCAAGTTTTCGATCGAGCGCATCCCGGTCGTAACCGGCCCCACTACCACAGCGATCTACGTGCGTCGCGTAGCAGGTGTGGACATTGTCGATCCCCACACGCTGCACATTCATACAGACGGCCAGGCAGCCACGCTGCCAAACGATTTCATTCGCCTGTTTATCGTCTCATCGGAGGCAGCAGCTGACCATTCCACGCCTGAAACAGCCACCGAAGGCTTCAATTCCGGTAAAGCAACCGTTGGAACGGGCCCGTATAAATATGTCAGCTGGGAGCCCAAAGGTGATCTGGTGCTGGAGCGGAACGACGATTATTGGCGCGGAATGAGTGCCTGGAAAACCGTTATCCGCAAGGAAATTCCCAACGACAGCTCGCGCCTGGCGGCATTAAAGGCAGGTCAGGTCGATGTGATCAACTACGTGTCGTCGGTGGATTATCTGGCACTTGAACGCGATGCCAACATTGATGCGGTCAAAGGCGACAGTGTCTATATTATGAATCTTCAACTCGACCAGCGAGAGAAAACACCGCTGGTACGGGCCAACGACGGCTCTGATCTGGCCGAAAACCCGTTCCGCGATTTGCGGGTACGCCAAGCTATCGATCACGCCATCGACCGTAAAACCATGGTGGACATCGTGCTGGAAGGTCTGGGGAATCCAGCCAACCAGATGATGCCTCCAGGCTTTTTTGGTTCCAGTGAGAAAATCCCAATGCCCGAATACAACCCGGCCAAAGCCAAGGAACTGCTGGCTGCTGCGGGCTATGGGGATGGTTTCCAGGTTGATCTTTACTGTACCGCGGACCGTCTGCCGGGCGATGGTGCAATTTGTCAGGGCCTGGGCCAAATGCTGACCCAGGTAGGCATCAAGACCAACGTGAATGCAATCTCAAAAACCGTATATTTTCCAGCACAGGCACGGCTTGACTATTCGATGTTCATGAATGGCTGGGGCACGCTTACTGGCGAGGCATCCTATACTTTGGGCGGCCTTGCACATTCCAACAACCCGGACGTCAAGCTGGGCGCCTACAACCGGATCGAATACAGCAATGACGATGTGGACAATCTGTTGCAAACCGGAGCCCGGATGATGGACGCCGATGAGCGCCGTGCAACCTACGAGAAAGCGATGGAAAAGGTCATGGCAGACAAGGCTTATATCTCCATCGTGCAGCTTCAGACTGTCTGGGGCGCAAAGGCAGGCACGCTGGAATTTGTGCCGCGTTTCGACGAAGACACCCTTGCGTTCTTCATCAAACCCGCGTCCTGATTGGGTGACATGACAGTAGGCCGGGCGGCAACTACGCCGCCCGGCCTTTGCTTTGCTCCTAGTGGATTGATTGATACAGATGGTACCCATAGACGCATTTTCAGGCCTACCGGGAAGGCGCGTGATGTGCGGTGATTTTCATCATAAACATCGCGCAACGCAGCCGGTGGACCTGAAAAATGCGCCCTTCGGGTCGCCGATCCCGGCTTCTGGCGGCGTCGGGCTATCTTGATGATGATCACATCACCTGCAAAACCCCTCCTACCCAGAAACCGGGCTTGGCGATCTATGGGTACCATCTGTATCAATCAAACCACTAGGGAGAGCTGATGCTCGGCTTCATCATCCAGCGCTTTTTGCAGGCCGCCATGGTCATGGCCGTTATGTCTGTGATCGTCTTTTGCGGCGTCTATGCCATCGGCAATCCCATCGACATTGTGATTCCGCCAGAAGCCACGCAGGATATCCGTGAGGAAGCGATCCGGCGTCTGGGCCTCGACCGACCGTTATATGAGCAATATTTCATCTTCATTTCAAATCTGCTGCAGGGTGATCTGGGCCGTTCTTTCGTCTACAATATTCCGGTTCTGGAACTCATTGGCGGGCGTCTGCCCGCAACACTGGAACTGGTGCTCATCTCCGTTATTGCCGCCACAATTTTGGGTGTCAGCCTTGGTATCTACGCCGGTTACCGACCAGACAGCCGGATATCCAAGACAATTATGGCCGTGTCAGTGCTGGGCTTTTCGGTGCCATCGTTTTGGGTCGGGCTTATCCTGATCCTGTTCTTTGCCGTCAACCTTGGCTGGTTGCCTGCCGGTGGACGCGGTGAAACAACAGAAATATGGGGCGTCGCATGGTCGTTTCCCACCCCCAATGGCCTTTCGCACATCGTGTTACCCGCCGTTAACCTGGCCCTTTTCAAACTGGCAATGATGATCCGCCTTGCCCGTGCGGGCACGCGTGAAATCATGTTGACCGACACGATTAAATTTGCCCGCGCGGCAGGCCTGTCAGAGACCGCGATCCTGCGCCGCCATCTGCTCAAGCTCATCTCCATTCCGATCATCACGATTTTCGGGCTTGAACTGGGATCGACGCTAGCCTTCGCCGTTGTAACAGAAACAATCTTTTCATGGCCCGGTGTCGGTAAACTGATTATCGATAGCATCGGCGTGCTCGACCGCCCTGTGATGGTCGCATATCTGATCCTCGTGGCGTTTCTGTTTGTTACCATTAACTTCGTAGTTGATCTGGTGTTTGCCCTGATCGACCCCCGCATACGCCACGGGGTGTCGAAATGAGCAATAATAGCACTCCCCTGCGCCGTTTCTGGGCGGAGTTCCGGGAAAACAAGATCTCGGTGCTGGCCTTGGTGGTTGTAGTCCTGCTGATCCTTCTGGCGCTTTTCGCTGCAGTTGTTTCGCCGCAGAATCCCTATGATCTGGCGAACCTGTCGCTGATGGACAGCCGTCGCCCTCCGGGATTTGTGGGCTCAGGCGGTTATATACATGTTCTGGGCACCGATCCGCAGGGGCGCGACCTGTTGTCAGCCATCTTTTACGGGCTGCGGATTTCCATTCAGATCGGCCTTGCGGCAGGCTTTGTCTCGCTCACCATTGGGACGGCACTGGGAATCACGGCCGCCTATGTCGGGGGCCGGATCGAGGCGTTGATCATGCGGCTGGTCGATTTGCAATTGTCCTTCCCCGCGATCCTGTTGGCGCTAGTAATCGTAGCATTGTTGGGTCAGGGAAAAGCACAGCTGATAGGCGCGTTGGTGGCCGCCCAATATGCCTATTTCGCCCGAACCGCCTATGGTGCGGCAAAAGCGGAACGCGGCAAAGACTATATTGAGGCCGCTCTGGCGACACCACTCAGCGGACGGCTGGTGGTGATGCGTCATCTTCTACCCAACTGCACACCGCCACTGATAGTGGTTGCAACCGTACAGATCGCCAACTCGATCTCGCTTGAGGCCACACTCAGCTTTCTTGGCCTTGGCCTGCCGGTCACGGAACCGTCGCTCGGCATGCTGATCTCGAACGGGTTTCCCTATATGATGAGCGGGCGCTACTGGATATCGGTCTATCCCGGTGTGGCTCTGATCATTTTGATCGTGGCCATCAACATCGTTGGCGACCAAGTGCGTGACCAGTTCAACCCAAGGCTGCGCAAATGACCGATCCTGTCCTGAGTGTTAAAAATCTGAGCACCCAATTCTTTACCCGCGCGGGCGTGGTCAAGGCGGTCGATAGTGTAACATTCGATCTGGCAAAGGGCGAGATCATGGGACTGGTCGGTGAAAGCGGGTCGGGCAAAACGGTCACCGGCTTTTCTCTGTTGGGGCTGGTCGATGCACCCGGGCGCATCGTGGAAGGGTCGGTCAAACTCAACGGTACGGAGCTGACAACACTGTCGCAAAAGGACCTGCGCACCCGTCGCGGTCGCGAAATTTCGATGATCTTTCAGGATCCGATTGCAACGCTAAACCCGATGTTGACCGTCGGTCAACAGGTGCGATTGGCGATTGATGCACACGAAAAGCTCAGCCACCGTGCCGCCGATGCCCGGGCGACAGAACTGCTGAGCCAAGTCGGTATCCCCTCGGCCTCGGTCCGGTTGCGAGCCTATCCACACGAATTTTCCGGCGGCATGCGGCAGCGCGTGGCGATTGCCATTGCGCTGCTGCACCGTCCCTCGGTGATCGTGGCGGATGAGCCGACAACAGCGCTGGACGTCTCAATTCAGGCGCAGATATTGTTCCAGATGCGCGACCTCGCGGCTGAGACCGGGACCGCGATGATCTGGATCAGCCATGATCTGGCGGTGGTCTCAAGCCTCGCCAGCAAACTGGCGGTGATGTACGCTGGCCGGATTGTCGAACAGGGTCCAACCGCCACACTGCTGCGCGACCCACGCCATCCCTATACCGCCGGTCTGATAGCCTCTTTGCCCGCAACGGCGAAACCCGGCACGCCTCTGACGCAAATCCCTGGCACCACGCCATCGCTGTTGTCCCTGCCGCCCGGCTGCCCGTTCGCGCCGCGCTGCGACCGTTCCACCGACAGATGTGAAGTGAAACCACAGATCACCCTGCAAGAAAGTCGCGGATGGCGCTGCTTTCATCCTGTGGAGAAAAACGCGGAAGTTTTGGCATGAGCGCGTTTTTGACCATCGACAATGTCAGCCACCTGTTCGGACCTAATCTGACCACCGGTGAAAAGATCGCCGCCAAGCTGGGGGCCAAAGTCGAAACGCGCTCGGTCCGGGCGGTGTCTGATGTCACGCTTTCAGTGCGCAAGGGCGAAACTTTAGGACTGGTCGGTGAGTCCGGCTGCGGCAAATCCACACTGGGCCGCGTGGTTGCGGGCATCCTGCAACCGACGACTGGCACCATCACAATCGACGGCGCGCCGGTGATGGAAAACGGCACCAAGGTCACAACACGCGTACAAACGATTTTCCAGGATCCATTCGCCAGCTTGGACCCGCGCATGAAAGTGGGCGACACCGTCGCTGAAGGCCCCATCGCTCACGGCCTAACTAAAAAGCCGGAAGCCCGCCGCTATGTGGCAGGATGGTTCGAACGTGTCGGTCTCGATCCCGTTTGGGTCGACCGCTATCCGCACCAATTCTCGGGCGGCCAGCGCCAGCGGATCGCGATTGCCCGGGCGCTTGCCATGCAGCCCGATGTGTTGATCTGTGATGAACCTGTAGCCTCGCTTGACGTGTCCATTCAGGCGCAGATCATCAATCTGTTTCTGAAACTGACCCGTGATCTGGAACTGACCAGCATTTTCATCAGCCATGATCTGTCAGTGGTGCAACACGTCAGTGATCGGGTGGCGGTCATGTATCTGGGCCGGATCGCCGAATTGGGGCCGGTGGCGCAAGTCTTCGGCACACCTGCGCACCCATACACTTCGGCTCTGTTCGATAGTGTGCCCAAGCTTGTGTTGGATGACGATGAACTGGTCCGTTTCGACACCATCGAAGGAGAAGTTCCCTCGCCATTGTCGCCACCTTCAGGTTGCAATTATCACCCGCGCTGTCCACTTGCGAGCGGTACTTGCAGCACGATCCAACCTCTCACGCAGCCTGTGGCCAGCTTGCGAACCGTAGCCTGCCATCACTTCGAAGCACAGCTTGCTGGTGCTGCCAACGACTGAACTTCCAAAGCATTAGGATTGTGCAATCGAACGCAGAGTCAAGTTGGTGATAAGACCCCTCGATATCTCCTCACGCCCACAAAGCGTAAGCGCCAAACGTGATCTTGGACTTGTCACGGTTTAGTTCCGTGTCCTTGAATTGGATTAATCCCATCAAGGAGAACTATTATGGCACGAGGCCACACAGACGAATTCAAGCGTGAAGCGGTGCGTATTGCGCTGACCAGCGGACTTACCCGGAAACAAGTGGCATCAGATTTGGGGGTCGGCTTTTCGACGTTATCGAAATGGATACAACAATCCCGGCCTGATGACCTTCCACCATCGGTTGATATTGATCTGGCCAAAGAGAATGAGCGGCTTCGCAGAGAGGTTCGTCTCCTCACGGAGGAGAGGGAGATATTAAAGAAGGCAACAGTGTTCTTCGCGGGTCAAAGCAAGTGAGATTTGCGTTTGTCGAAGAACACAGGAAACACGTTCCGGTGGATCGGCTTTGCCATATTCTGAATGTTACATCGCGTGGTTATCGTGCCTGGCACAACCGCCCTGTTAGTCAACGGCAGCGCGATGACATGGTGGTTCTGGCGCACATCCGTGAACAGCATCACTTGAGCCTTGGCAGTTATGGTCGCCCGAGAATGACGCAGGAGTTGAAGGAAGCCGGCCTTGCTATTGGTCACCGCCGTGTTGGCCGCCTGATGCGCGACAACGGCATTCGAGTGGTCAGAACACGCAAATACAAAGCTACGACCGATAGCAATCACCGCTTCAACATTGCGCCTAACTTGCTGGGGCGGAACTTCCAAGCGGATAAACCCAACCAGAAATGGGCAGGTGACATCAGCTACATCTGGACCCGTGAGGGCTGGCTGTATCTGGCAGTGATGATCGATCTACATTCACGCCGTGTGGTGGGTTGGGCTGTCAGCAACCGGTTGAAGAAAGACTTGGCATTGCAGGCTCTCAACCGGGCTTTGGCCCTTCGAAACCCACCGCCGGGCTGCATTCATCATACGGACCGTGGCAGTCAATACTGCTCTCATGATTATCAAAAACGAATGCGTGAACTGAAGTTTAAAGTGTCCATGAGCCGAAAAGGCAATTGCTGGGACAACGCCGTGGTCGAGACGTTCTTCAAAACACTCAAAGCCGAACTCATCTGGCGCGGCACATGGCAAACACGACAGCAAGCAACCGACGCCCTGTTCCAATACATCAACGGCTTTTACAACAGCCGCAGAAGACACTCAGCAATAGGAGGAATGTCGCCCATCAAATTTGAACGAAAAACGAGTTAAACGAGAACAGGATGCGGAATTAATACGGGACAAGTCCAATGTTACGATAAGGGGCAGTTATCGTAGATGGGGCAGGGCGCCAGAGTTACCATAAGTTCGAATTATACATCATGAAATGGGTTCTGGGACCGGGTGGTTCAAATGATTATTTCAGCGCTACTTTGCTCAAAAATGGCACGCCCCACTCGTTGATCGAAGACGAACGTCTCACTCGACATAGATATGGGGATCCGCACTGGGCCAGTTCTCCTTGCAAGGCGTCCGCTCTATATTGTCTTGAAAATGCAGGGATAGAATTTTCCGATTGGGATGGAATATTTATCAGCAGCGACATCGAAGGGGTCGATCGATTTTGGGAAGATTTCACTTTTCATGAGATGGAGCATCATCTGTGTCACGCGTCAGCTGCTTATTTCACAAGCCCCTTTGAGAGATATGCACTTGTTCCCCATTGGCCCATGGTGTGCCGCGTGTGGATGATCGTCGGGTGGTTTCGGGGATCATTTTCGTTATCAAAAACGGCCTGCGCTGGCGCGATGCCCCTGCTGATTATGGGCCTCACAAAACGCTCTACAACCGCTTTGTACGATGGAGCAGACCGGGTGTTTTTGATCGTATCTTCAGCGGCTTGGCGGCTGAAGAGGGCAAGCCTGACACGCTGATGATTGATGCCACCCACCTCAAGGCTCATCGCACAGCGCCCAGTCTTTTAAAAAAAGGGATGTACCCCGCCATATCGGACGTACCAAAGGCGGCTTGAACTCAAAGCTTCATGCCGTGGTCAATGGTGAAGGCAAACCTATCATCATGGCCCTAACGGCTGGTCAGGTCTCCGATCATATTGGTGCCAAGATCACCTATCCCAGTCTGCCCGGTGCCAAAGTAATGATTGCCGACAAGGGCTATGACAGCGACGAGTACCGCGCAGCACTCAGCGCCAAGGGTATCGCCTCCTGCATCCCGCCGCGCAAAGGGCGCAACAATCCTGCCAGCTTCTGTAAACGCAAATACAAACAACGCCATAAAGTCGAGAATATGTTTGGCAAGCTCAAGGATTGGCGACGCATTGCAACGCGATACGACAGGTGTGCGGACATCTTCATGGCTGCAATAACTCTTGCAGCTATAATCATATGGTGGAATTAATGAGTCCTGAGCCTAGTCACCACTCAGTTGAAATATACTGCGTCTCCATAAACTCCATCATGCCTTCCTTGCCTCCTTCGCGACCAAGACCTGATTGTTTCACACCGCCAAATGGGGCAGCTGGATCGGACACGAGACCACGGTTCAAACCAATCATGCCAAATTCCAACCTCTCGGAAACTTGCAAGCCGCGCTTTAAATCTTGGGTGTAAAGGTACGCAACAAGGCCATATTCGGTATCATTGGCCCGGTTGATGACATCGTCTTGATCGTCGAATGTTTGAATTGCTGCAACGGGGCCGAAGATTTCATCGTTCACACAGTCTGCATCAGATGAAACGTTCGTTAGAACGGTTGGCGGATAGAAAAATCCTTTGCCAGATGGTAACTCTCCACCAAGTTCAACTTTTGCGCCCTTTGCAACCGCATCTTCCACAAATATAGACACCTTGTTGCGGGTGTCAGCATTCACGAGGGGCCCGACATCGACACTCTTGTCCTGTCCATTACCCATCTTGAGCGACGCCATCCGTGCCACATATTTCTGCGTGAGTTCAGTTGCCACAGCCTCGTGAACGTAAATACGATTAGCAGCCGTGCAAGCTTCTCCAAGGTTACGCATTTTCGCGACCATTAGTCCTTCAGCCGCAGCATCTACGTCAGCATCTTCAAACACGATGAACGGTGCATTACCGCCCAGTTCCATGGCCGGAATCAAAACTTGATCAGCAGCGGAACGTAAGAGCTTGCGGCCAACTTCCGTTGATCCGGTGAAGGAGACAACGCGAACACGCGGGTCGTGTAACATGGCATCAACCACGGCGCCGGATTGTTTGGACGTCACAACATTGACCACACCCGGTGGAACGCCTGCCTCTTCGAGCAAAGGCATCAATGCAAGCATTGTGAGTGGTGTTTCGCCGGCCGGCTTGATGATTACGGTGCACCCGGCAGCCAAAGCTGGTGCAATCTTGCGGGTGCCCATGGCGGCTGGATAGTTCCAGGGGGTGACAAGTACCGCTATTCCAGCAGGTTTTTGATGGACAAGCATTAGCGCACCTGAGGCGGGAGCCATCCCCAGATGCCCTTCCGCGCGTACAGCTTCTTCCGCATACCAGCGGAAAAATTCGCACGCATATGTGGCTTCGCCTATGGCATCGGAATGTGCTTTACCATTTTCAAGCGTAATAAGTTCTGCGATCTCCTCGAGTCGTTCGCTGAAGAGGTCGAATGCCTTGCGCAATATCTCGCCCCGTTCTCGCGGCTTTAACGCCGCCCATCCCGTAGCGGCTTTACTGGCGGCATCAACCGCGGACACCGCATCATCCACACTACCGGATGCAACTTCTGCGATGATCGTTTCGTTTGCGGGATTTAGAACTGGAAATTTCGCACCATCGCTCGCGTCGCGCCACTGGCCATCAATAAAAAGTTGGGTGTGTTGGGTCATATCGGCTTTCAAGTTTAGATGAGTAGCTGGATGGGGTTAGAAAGCAGTTGTGTGAGAACGGTTGCAAAGCGCAGGGCCTCATCAGATGAGAGGTCGCCATCTTGATAATAGCAGTCGATCTTCATGTTTTTGCGTGAAGAGGTGAGTACAAGCGAAATGTCAGTTGAAAGCGATGCCGGTTCAAACCGGGAGATCGATGTTTCCTGCAGGTCATAAATTGAGAATTGACCCGGTTCATCCGTGGGGAACAATTGAACTAACGACAGCATGGCCTGATCGGCGTTGAGGGCACTTTGTGATGCGTTGGTGTTCGTTGGTGTTCGGTAGTCACCTTGCAGTTCGCCAGCTTTATCTATTATCCCGCTAGCGCGTAACGCACGCGATACGAATGCCAGCCAGATAGCATCAGCAGGAATATTATCACGCTCTTTTGAAAGCCAGTTCAGGAACTTTTGAACCGGTTCTTTCGCTGTCTTGGCCGTGATAAGGCCTATCCGTCTTGCAGACGGTTGAACCGCCAAAGCTGCCACATCAACCGGCGAAGCTGCGATATTCGCCTCTAGAACATCGACGTAACGAATAGGCTGTTGAACGCCAGAATCGGCTAATAACTTAAGGTTCAGATTACGCCGTTTAGCTTCTATTTTGGCTTTCGGTGATGCGAGTATTTTTCCTGACGGGGCTTCTCTTTGAACCGGAATAGTAACGGGAATTGATGCCGGAAGACCCGTTTTTTGACTAGCGGGTTCAATGGATGAAGCTTCAATTGCAGTCGTCGTTGCATCTGGTTGGGCAATCGCGTTCACGGCGTCATCAGCCTTATCGGAGATGATTGCGATGACATCACCAACCGGCACATCAGACCCTGCCGGTACACGTATATCAACGATAAAACCGTCATGCGCGGCTTCGACCTCTACGGTTGTTTTATCGGTTTCGACTTCCATCAGAATATCGCCGGTTTTGACCGGGTCGCCCACCGCTTTTGCCCATGAAAGCAAAACGGCGGTGTCTTGCGCCATACCAAGTTGCGGCATCAGAACATCGTGGGCCATTAGATCTCGCCTTGAATGGCTTGGCGGGCCAGTTCGAATACGCGATCAGCCGTGGGTACGGTTAGATCCTCAAGAACCGGCGAAAATGGAATTGGCACATCCATTGCGCCCATACGCAACACTGGTGCATCGAGATGGTAAAACGCTTTTTCCGCAATTCGTGCAGCAATTTCGGCACTCACACCGAAACTCTGGTGGCCCTCGTCAATAATCATCACACGGCCGGTTTTCATCACCGACTTCAGGATAGTTTCTTCATCCAGTGGCACGATGGTACGTGGGTCAATGATCTCCGCAGACAGCCCTTCGGCTGATAAGCGATCTACGGCTTCCTCTGCGACCTGCACCATGGAACTAATTGCCACCAGCGTAATATCAGTGCCGTCCCGTTTCACATTGGCCTCGCCCAACGGAATCAAGAACTCTTCTTCAGGAACCGGTGCCTTGTCCTGATACATCAGTTTGTCTTCAAAGATGACGACCGGGTTGTTGTCCCGTATTGCCGATTTCAAGAGGCCCTTGGCCTCATAAGCGCTGGAGGGCATCGCCACCTTGAGGCCCGGTATATGGGCGACCAATGCATGAAGTGATTGGCTGTGCTGGGCAGCAGAACGACGGGTTGCGCCCATATTGGTGCGCAAGACCATTGGCACATTCAGCTTGCCGCCTGACATGTAATGGGCTTTGGCAGCCTGATTGCACAATTGATCCATTACGAGAAACAGGAAATCACCAAACATCAAATCGACGATTGGGCGCGAGCCGGTCATGGCGGCACCGACAGCAATACCGGCGAATCCGGGTTCGGCGATTGGCGTGTCTATAATTCTGTCCGTGCCGAATTCCTCGACCAGTCGGGATAGAATTTTAAACGGCGTTCCAGCCTCTGCCACGTCTTCCCCAAGTAGGAAGATGGTGTCGTCGCGGCGCATTTCTTCGGCAATCGCTTCGTTAACCGCCTGAGAGAGCGTAATTTCACGCATGATGGATCAACCTTGAACTAAACAGCGAAGATGTGGGAATCGACTTCGTCGAGTGGCGGGTAGGCGGCATCTAGGGCGTAGGTTACCGCTGCTGCGGCATCGGCCTTAATCTCTGCCCCCATGGCTTCCAGGTCATTAGCGTTTACGATCTTCTCCTTCGCCAGCCATGCACCGAAATTGGTAATTGGATCGCGCTTGTCCTTCCACTCAGCTTCCTCTTCTTTACTGCGGTAGTAGGTGCGGTTGATGTCACCTACATGGTGGCCGTGATAGCGGTAGGTCATCAGTTCAACAAAGAACGGCCCTTCGCCTTTGCGGGCGCGGGCAACAAGTTTTTGGGTGAGACTATTGACGGCCAGAACGTCCTGCCCGTCTACAACGTGGGCCTCTATTCCAAAGGCCTTCGCGCGTGCGGTAATACTTCCCGCTGCGGTTTCTTCAACCTTGGTATATTCCCCGTAAAGATTATTCTCGCAGGCATAGATAACCGGCAGGTTCCAAAGAGCTGCCATATTCATAACCTCATACAAAAGCCCTTGAGCCGTTGCGCCGTCACCGAAAAAGCAAACAGTGACGTGATCTTTACCCAGGCGTTTGGCGGAAAGAGCTGCCCCCGTCGCAATACCCATGGACCCACCGACAATGGCGTTTGCGCCAAGGTTGCCGTTCTCCTGATCAGCAATATGCATGGAACCGCCCTTACCGCGACAATAGCCTTCCGCTTTGCCGAGCAATTCGCAGAACATCTCTTTGAACTGCGCACCCTTGGCCACACAATGGCCGTGGCCTCTATGTGTCGACGTAATGTAATCGGTCTTTTCCAACGCCTCGCAGATTCCAACCGCCACCGCTTCCTGACCGGAATACATATGGGTCAGGCCTGGCATTTTGGTATCAAGATAAAGTTGGTTTGCGTTGTCCTCAAACGTTCGGATGCGGACCATCTGTTTGTACATGCGGATGTAATCATCAGCATTGGAATTCGCTGCTCTACCCATGTTCAATACCGGTGCGAAATGGGCAGTTCTTCGGCTGGGAACAGGCTGATAACCGTGCAACCGGTATCCGTTACCACGACTTCCTCCTCAATCCGCGCTGCGGAATAGCCATCGGTTGCCGGACAATAGGTTTCCACCGCGAACACCATGCCAGTCTTGATTTCCATCGGATTGTCGAGGCTGACTGCACGGCTGATAATTGGGCGTTCGTGAAGGGCCAAACCAAGGCCGTGGCCAAATTGAAGTCCAAATGCGTCCAGCTCACTGGCAAAGCCAAGACTTTCCGCAGTGGGCCACACTTCCGCAACCTTATCGGTTGACACGCCCGGTTTGATCATCGCGATAGCGGCATCCAGCCAGTCGCGCGCCTTTACGTAGGCATCATTTTGCGCAGGGGTTGCCCGTCCGACATTGAAGGTACGGTAATAACAAGTGCGATAACCCTGGTAGCTTTGCAGAATATCAAAGAAGGCTTGGTCGCCGGGACGGATAATTCGGTCAGTGAAGTTGTGCGGGTGCGGGTTACACCGTTCGCCAGATATCGCGTTGATGGCCTCAACGTCATCGGAGCCCATTTCGTAGAGCAATTTGTTCGACATGGCGACAATATCATTTTCCCGCACGCCGGGTTTGAGTTCTTCATAGATCATATGATAAACGCCATCGACCATGGCAGCTGCCTGGTTGAGCAGTTGTATTTCATCAATGTTTTTGATTTCACGAGCGCCCAGCATGACCTGTTGCCCGTCGATAACGTTGACGCCGGCAGCCTGCAAGGCAAAGAACATGGCAGTTTCGGCATAATCAACACCGACCGGCATGTCGGCCACCCCCGCTTTTTCGAGGAGACGATAAATGTCTTCCGCATACTTTTTCATCAGGCCGAAGGACGGTGGAATGGTTCCGCGCATGCCAACGACACCAGCCAGCATATGATCAGGGTTCAGCCAGTCGCAATATTCCCGGTGATGGACCGCAGCTGACCCAAAGTCCCAGACATAGGGTTCTTCATCCCCCGCCAGAAGGCAAAAACGGCACATTTTATCCCGTTCCCATTCACCAATCTTGGTGCCGGACACGTAACGAATGTTATTGACGTCAAACATCAACAGGGCACCGCACCCAGACTCCTTTAGCGCCTGTTTGGCGCGTGAAAGGCGGTAGCGGCGGAGACGGTCCTGATCAACACGACGTTCAAAATCGACTGAATTATGCCCCCAAGCCGGGATATGTTTATCCCAACGCCAATTTGGGTCCACGTCTCCGGGCTGCAGGATGCGGGGATTGAGTGCATTTGTATTCATCGGGTTTCCTTCCAGGAGCCCGATGCCTTTTAACGGGCAAATGGGCTAGTAATGTCCATTCGTTCGCATCAATACATCTGCGCGGTTCTGGGCACTTGCCAGCGCCTGATCCACGGTTTTTGCACCGAGAAGCATGTCGTGCATTTCCTCGCCAGCGATGGCGATAATTGCCGAGATTTCGGGGACCGGCGGACGTGGCCAAATCTGGAGCACTCCAGACCGGGCCATGTCATCCACAATGGATATCAGTGGCGAAATCCTCCGTACCTCCGGATCCATGCTGACGCTGAACCGCGGGCTAACCAGACTCCCGTTCTCAATATAAAGTTTTACGGTCTGAGCCGATGTAAGCGACGCTAAAGCTGTCCAAATTGGACTAATTCGATCCGCAGAGATATTGGACGGGATTGCCAACGCATATCCACCAATAGGTGCCATGGGTCTGGCGCCACGTCCTGCCGGATGCGGCAGAAATTCTGTACGCCCGAAAGCTGGCGATTTTTGATCAAGCTCGAACAGTGGTGCGAGCAGTGTTGCGCAATAGGCGATTGCCGCGGCACCATCAGCGTAACACTTCGCCCTTTCGTACCATGACATATTGAGAATTCCCCGGGGGGAATAATCCAGCAATTCACGCAGATATTCCGCCGCTCCACGTGCCTGGTCCGAATCGAACATAGGTCGAAAATTCTCACCGACGACATTCTCGCCATCGAACCCCTTTGAGGTCTTGCTTAAGTTAAGCACCGGTTGTCCAAAAGCCCCCATGACAAACAGGAACGAATGCCCAAGTGGGGTGCCGCGTCCTGCATTCCAGGCTATACCCGATATGCCTTCAAACGGGTCATGCAGGCGCTGGGCAGCGATTAAAGTCTGTTCAATAGTGTGGGGAGCATCAAGTCCGTATTCTTGAAAAATATCGCGGCGGTAGACCAATAACTCCGGTGTTGTTTGAACCGGGATGCCGTATTGTTGACCTTTATACCGGGCGCTGGCCAAGGCCTCTTGATGAAAATCAGAAGTGTCGAATTCTGTCGAATTGATTAGTTGATCTAGAGGTAAAAAATGCCCTTGTGCTGCCATCTCTCCGAACCAAGGCAGATCGCATGCAATGATATCATAACTCGATTTTTTCGCCTGCGAATTCAGCAGTATTTCATCACGCAAACGATCTATCGATAAAGCCCTGCTGCGGACACCAACACCAAAAATTGTCTCAAACTGCTTTTTGAGTACGTTCATCGCCATAAACGTCGGGTCAGCATGAACCAGTATACGCAAATCATTATGGATTTGTAGTTTGGTATCGAGGATGCTCGGTGGCGGTAGCACGCTGCCTTGTGCATAGGATGATCCGAAAAAATAATCGGCCTCTTCGGATTGGCCGATACCGTTGCCGGCACCAATTGTGCTGCCAATCAGTGAATGACTACGGCGGGCAAGCTCCTGCCACTCACGCAGCATTTTTTCTGACGGATGAAGGGAGAAAGATTTACCTGTCGATGTTCGAGTGCGTTTGACGATCAAACCGCGTTCAACCAATGAATCGATGCCGCGCATGGCGGTGCCATAGGTCAAATTCGAACTTCCCACGAGCGACGAGCTTGTGGTCAATTTACCGGTGAGGTGATTTCGAAGCAGCGCGATCATCATGCGCACCTCAGAATAACCGGGTTTTATGGAAAGTGCCCTTTCGGTCTCAATTTCCATCTGTTCCATAAAATCAAGGAACCGGGCCATTTCCCGTCCGGATTTGCCGAAGGATGGACCCTGGTCCGCCGTTTCATAGGGGCCTTCGGGTCTTCCCCGGAATTTTAACGCAGAATAGGCACTTCTTTCGTTTGGCGCATTTTGAACTCTCGAATGCACGACATGTCCTCCCGTACTGGAGGTATCATCGTATTATCCAGCGCGGATAATCCAAGTGGTTTATATCCAAATTGGATAATTATATTTCCACTTCCCGTTTTCGGGCCAACAATTCGTCCCGCATTCGATCAACGTCTCCCAGAATCTGTTGCCGTCGCTGATAGGTATCGAATATCTGCGAGCCTGTTTGGAAGATGATAACTACCATCAACAAAACACCAAGATAGAGTTGGACCATAAAAGCCGGTGTGACGTTGAACACCAGCCCGGTGTTGAGGAAATTAACGGTGAGCGTGCCAATTGCCGCGCCGATCACGCCGCCCCGACCACCCAGAATACTGACACCGCCGATAAATGCGGCAACCGTGCCCGCGAGAAGTAAATACTGGAGACCCAAGGCCTGTGCGGTGCCCGAACGCAGACCGATAATGACACCCCCCAGTCCGGCACAAAACCCGGAAATAGCAAAGACGATGATCATCGGGCGTTTGAGATCAATACCAGATGCCAATGCCTCCTTGCGGGCACCACCGATTGCATAGATCTCGCGGCCATATCGGGTGTAGTTCATGAACAGTCCGACAATAACGAACACGCCAATGACCAGCAGGCTGGCTGGTGAAAAATAGACGAACATCTTTTCGGAGATAAAATCTGGGACCGTAAAGTCGGTCAGCATCACCGTCTTTTCTTCCGCTGCAAACAGGGCCACACCACGTAAAAGCATCAATGTGCCAACCGTCAGCACGATTGCCCGTATGCGCAAATATGCAATGAAATAACCTTGAATCAGTCCCACGACTGTCGCAACTGCCATGGCAATCAACGCTGCTGTGCCTGCGCCCAGACTATCCGTAAAGCGAACAACAATAACCGCTGCCAAAGCGGCATTGGACCCAATTGAAAGGTCGATTTCGCCTGCGATTATACAAAGGGTCAGCGCTAAACCAACCAGACCAAGAACGGCAAAACGTTCCATGATGGCGTAAGATGTCCGGTGGGTGAAAAACAGATCATTTGTTATGGCGAAATAGCTGTAAACGCAGACCGCCAGCAGGATCGCGAATGCGAGATCAGGGTTGTGGATAATCCAGTTTTTAAGTTTGGCCATGATTATTCCTGAACCCTGCTACCTCTGCGCACCAGCGCAAATACAATTATGCTAAAGACGATCATCAGGCCAACGGCCAAAACCCTTGGACCGCTGTTAAAACCGTGCAGAACCATCATGTTATCAACGGTTGAAATAAATACCGCACCCAAGCTGGAACGTAATGATGAGCCAAACCCACCCAT
Source organism: uncultured Rhizobiaceae bacterium (assembly GCA_951813045.1). Taxonomy (GTDB): domain Bacteria; phylum Pseudomonadota; class Alphaproteobacteria; order Rhizobiales; family Rhizobiaceae; genus Pseudahrensia. The sequence goes on along the minus strand of CATOTF010000002.1, from coordinate 1,547,982 downwards.
GATTGAGTTGCCTGCAACCATCACCGTAGCAATAACCAGAATCGTCATGTCACCGGATGAACCAAACGATGATGAGAAATAGTTCACATGCGCACTGGAAACTTGCGCTGAAAACGCAATGGCGACAAAGGCGGAACAGGCTGACGCGATGATACATGTCTTGATTGCCATGGAGAAATTCTCATGGCCTGTTGCTTTACCAGCAGCTCGATTGGCACCAATAAGGTAAACTTGCCGTCCAAAATTGGTGTAACGAAGAACCAGCTCGGCGACGACGGCAATAATGATAAAGGCGACGGTGATATTAGGCAGTCCGAGGAAAGACCCGGAACCCAACCACTCGGCACCATGCGGTCGCCTGAACGAAACCACCAGATTATCACTCCACCAGGAAGCAACACCAAAGAACAGCCCCGCTGCACCGAGTGTTACGACAATCGGATTACCGCCCAAACCGATCAGGATGCCCTGTAGACCGCCAGCAATTACGGCAACGGCCATGGTAAACAAGAATGCTAATTCAAATCCGTACCCCTGCGACATGGCCGTGGCGAAAGCGATAATGGCGAGCGCCGCAGTCTCTTTCATAGAGAGCAGAAAGAAATTACCGGAAAGCGTCACAAACGTCAGCCCAACTGCCATAATGCCGACAAGTGCAGCATCGCGAATGATCGTCTTGAAGTTGAATAGCGTCAGAAAGTTTGGGGCTGTCACCATCCCGTAAAAGAATGTTACCAGAAACAGCGCAACCAGAATGACGACAAGCCAGGAATAGCGGTCCACCAGCCTCGCGAGCCAACCCGGGGTGTTGGGGGCAGTTTGCCCTACTGCAATATCTGTATTCATGCCCAGCGCCCCCTAGAGGTTTGTTTCGTTGAATGGATCGGTGATTTGTTTAAGAATATTGGCAGCGGTCATATCCGCTAATCCAATCTCGCCAATCTGCATGCCACGATAAAACGTAATTACACGGTCGGGCAGATTGGAAATCTCCTGAATATCGGTGGAGGCGATAACGATAGCAGCACCATCGGCGGCGAGCGCCCGCAGCTTTTGATAAATTTCAGCACGGGCACCGACATCGACTCCACGCGTCGGTTCATTTACCAGAATGATTTTTGGATTGATCGACAGCCATTTTCCCAGCGCTACCTTTTGCTGGTTACCGCCACTTAGAACTCCAGCATCCTGACCCAGACGGTTAACGTCTACCGTGAATTTCTCGGCGATATCCGTTGCCAGACTTGCTTCCGCTTTATGAGACATGACACCCATTTTCGAAATGGAACCCAGCGAAGGCGCGGACACATTTTCGCGGATGGGCCGTCCCAGAAACAGGCCATCGTGCTTCCTGTCTTCAGAACAATAGGCGATACCCTTGTCTATCGCCTGTTTGGGGTTTTTTGGAAGAAATGATTCACCACCATATTCCAATGCTCCGGAACGGGTTTTCCGCGCGCCGGCGATAGCGGCTAGAATTTCACCCGAACCGCTACCCAATTGTCCTGCCAGCCCCAAAATCTCGCCAGGATGAACATCAAAATTTACGGATTCGAGAAGCCCGTCAGGCCAAAGGTCACGGATATTCATAAGCGACGCAGTTTCACCCAAAGGCTCGCGCTCCGGAAACATATTGCCCAGCTCAAACCCGAGCATAAGTTCGACCAGCGAATTTACATCAAGTGTGCTTGCCGCACGGGGCTCCTGACTTTCTCCATCCCGCAGCACAGTAATACGGTCGGTAATCTTGAATATCTCATCCATGCGATGGCTGACGTAGATGATCGATTTGCCCCGTTCTGAAAGCCGCTTTACCATGTTGAGAATGCGAATGCTGTCAGACTCACCGAGCGCGGCAGTCGGTTCATCAAGAATAAGAACCTGCGGGTCATGGGCAATCAGTCTAGCGACCTCAACCAAATGCTGTTCGCCTACGGACAATCGGTCAACGCCTACGGACGGATCGATTGCTTCAAGGCCGACTTCTTCAAGATAAGGCCGGGATTTTTTTATTAAGGACTGTTTGTTCGCAAAAGTCGGCACATTGTGCCCGGCCATAAAGATGTTTTCCGCCACACTCATGGTGGGGATCAGGCTCAACTCCTGTTGAGCAATTGCGATACCGGCTTGTTCGGCTTTTCCCGGATGTGAGAAACGGACGGGCGCACCGTTCAGTTCATAATCACCCGTGAAACCGTTGTCGAAGCCGCTAATTACCTTAACCAGCGTTGACTTACCTGCACCGTTTTCGCCAACCAGCCCCATCACTTCACCGGGTAGGATTTCAAAATCCACACCTTTTAAAGCGTGAATCGCGCCATAGGAACGTTTCACTGAGGACAGTTTAAGCAGCGGCGTCATATAGATTCCCCCGATATCCAGCGCTTTCGCCGGAACTCACAAAAGAACCGGGGAGAGTAATGGCTCTCCCCGGCAATTCACCCAAAAGGATAGAAGCTTACCAAGCGCCTGAGCAAAGCTCAGAGATGCCGTAAAGCTTACCATCGTAGCCCTTAAGAGCTGTTGTTTCGATGGTTTCCTTGGTCACGGACGGGTTTGGCGTGAAGTTGATGTAGTTGGCCAATTTACCGGTTTCGAGATATTCCTCAACCAGTTTGATAGCCAGCTGACCTTCATGCAGTGGAGACTGGAGTGTCGTACCGAACTGCTTGCCTTCTTCGATCAACTGTTTGTCGCCGTTACAAACCGTACCGACAGCGATAACATCAGTACCCATTTTGTATCCGGCTTCTTCAAGTGCCTTGATGCCGCCTGTCAGGATTGCGTCGTCCATTCCGTAAACGAAATCGATACCCTGGTCCTTAACACTTGCGATAAGTTTGGCAGCGCCCTTGTACCCGTTTGCCTGGCCAAAACCTTCATCAACATCGCCGATGATCTTCAAATCAGAACCGGCAATTGCATCTTTAAATGCGTTAATGGAAAGACCGTAACCACCATAAGAATGCGGATATGAAAGTGCGATAACGTTAAAGCTTGTTCCACCGGCAGCTTTTTTAGCGGCAGCAGCCTCACGCATCATGTATCCGGCATTTCTGGCGCGCAGGCGGTCATCTGGACCTGCATAACCAAAGATGTATTTTTTGTCGGCTTCGTTTGGCAGTTGGTTGATTTTCAAAACCGGTACGCCCGTTTTGTGCAACGCACGCAGTGAACCGAGACCGGCTGTCGCGTCTGATGGCCACCAGATAAACACATCTGGCAATACGCCTGCAGCGAGAACCTGCTGAACCTGTTGGTCTTGCTCTGCCTGATTAAACTGGTTTTCATAAACTTTGATGTCAAAGCCTTTAAGTTCAGCTGTACCCTTAATACCTTTGATGAAGCGGCCAATATAGGCTTCGCCTGCAGGGCCGTTAAACGATACAATTGACCCCTTCTTTTGTGCATATACGGCCGTCGACATCACACCAACGGCCATACAAACCGCAGTGGCGAGACCCACAACCTTTCTGAAATAAGACATAAATTCCTCCCAATGAGACAATGACTAACACTTTTAGCCCAAATCAGTCTGGCAGAACGCCCAGCAGTGATTGAAGAAGTGATTTATCCAAATTGGTCTGTTTTTGTTCATACTGGATATCTTTGGAATTTCATACTCGCGGGGTGAGACACAGAATTGTCCAAACAAATGATCGTCATCAGGTGACGACAAAGCATGGTTGGAGGACTCACCAATGGATAAAACGCGGCTCGCTGGAAAAAATGTACTGATTACAGGTGGTGCACAGGGAATGGGTGCTGCCATCGGTGAATATTATGCAGCACAGGGCGCTAAAGTCTGCCTCGGTGACGTTAATCTCGTGGGGTGTGAAGAAGTAGTAGCGCGCATTAAAGCCGCCGGGGGCGAGGCTATCGCAGTTTCCCTGGATGTCACCAAACGAGATGAGATGGCCGCTGCGGTCAAAGCGACGGTCGATGCATTCGGTTCTATTAATGTCATGCTCAACAATGCGGGTATCAACAAACCTCTGATGTTTCTGGACGTGACCGAAGAAAACTTCCGCAAGATCATGGACGTTAATGCGCTGGGCGTGTTGATTGGTATGCAGGAAGCGGCGAAACAAATGATCGAACAGGGCAAAGAAAACGGCCCTTACAAAATTATCAATGTCGGTTCGATCCTGTCACGTCAGGCCTTCGATGATGTGGTTCCCTATGCCTGCTCCAAACACGCAGTGTTGGCGATGATCAATGGTGGTGCAAAAGCGCTGGTCGATCACAACATAACGGTGAACGGCTATGGTCCGGGCGTGGTGCGAACCGAGCTTTGGGAACAGTTGGACAAGGACCTCGTTGCCATTGGCAAGTTTGAAAAAGAGGGTGAGTCTATGGATCAGCTTGCAGAGGATATGATCCTTATGAAGCGTTATTCTTATCCCGAAGATGTTGTTGGTTCCGCAGCATTCCTCGCCTCCGCAGAATCCGATTATATGACGGGCCAGCTCTTCATGATCGACGGCGGAATGATTATGCAATAATGTGGCATCTGAAATATTAATAACCCCATTGACGAGATATACAGATGATTATTGTTGCAGGTACGCTCCAGTTCGACGAAAAAGACATTGAATTAGCAAAGCCGCATATCATCAATGTCATGCGTGAAACCGCCAAAGAACAGGGCTGCATCTGCTATCGCTTCTGCCCTGATATGCAGACGAATGGCCTGTTCCAGATTTATGAAGAATGGGAAACAGCCGAAGATCTGGAGCGCCATTCCGTTGCGCCCCATTTGCAGGCGTTCGTAAAAGAACTGTCTGCCTTAAATTTATTGACCCGCGAGATTGTGATGTACGAGGCCTCTAAACTACGTAATCTTTAATGCCATTAGCTGAGTCGCTGCGTTTTAAAGAACCTCTGGCCATCCTCAATAACTGGTTCAGAAAATTCACATTGGGTGATACCCAAAACGTCCGAAGGGTTCAGAGATGAATCGTATTGAAGGGAAGATTGCGGTCGTTACAGGCGGCACCCAAGGGTTGGGTGCGGCTGTGGCCAAGACATTCGCGGAGGCGGGCGCAGCCGGTATCATCACCTGTGGTCGTAACAGTGACAACGGTAATTCATACCAACGGCATTAATTTTCGACCGTTCTGACATGGGCCCAATCTCTCATTCCGATTGACGTTATGATTTTCGGTGTGTCGATGAGCGCGTTCCATGCGTCGCAGGCGGCATCAAGGATGGCGGTGTAGTCTTTGAAAACGCGGTTTGAGAGATAGTTTGACCTCAGATATTGCCAGATGTTCTCGACCGGGTTCAGTTCAGGTGACTTCGAAGGTAGCAGAATGATGGTGATATTCTTTGGTACGACCAGTTTGCCGGTGCTGTGCCAACTTGCGCGATCCATCAGGATCACGGCATGGGCCTTGCGGGTCACGTATTTGCTGATCTCATCGAGATGCAATTGCATTGCTTGTGTGTTGGCTTTGGGCAGTACCAAGGCCGCGCCCGTGCCACGCTTTGGGCAGATCGCACCGAACAGATAGGCATTGTCGTAGCGCTGGTCGGCGGGCAGCCGGGGACGGGTTCCTTTCCTCGCCCAGAGGCGAACCTGACCGTTCTTTTGCCCGATGCGCGCTTCGTCCTGGAACCAGATCTCCACCGGCGTTCTCTGCGGCAGATCAGCTATGTGGGCTGCGAGCGTGTCGGGGAAGTTTTTTTGAACGCTTCGATCACACGTCCATCCTGCTCAGGGTGTTGTGGACGACCGGAGATGTTGGAGAAGCCCAGTTGTGCCAGATAATCCGACATCACCCGCTCGGAGCATTTGATACCGAACTGTTCCTCAATAACGCGTACCAGATCAATGCGTCGCCAACGAACCACGCCATCCACTTCCCGGTCCGGCCCGGTTTCGACAATCAGCGACAGTTCCTGCATCTGCTTATCACTCAGCAGGCGCGGTCGCCCTGCACCCTTGGCATTGGTCAGACCGTCCGGACCCAGTTCATTGAAACGATGGACCCAGTCACGCAACGTTTGACGATCCATCCCGCCAATCCGAGCCGCCTCCGTGCGGTTCATGCCGTCATAGACTGCGGCAAGCGCAAGCAGCCGGCGTATCTGTCGGTTGTCACTGCATTCCTTGGTCGTCCGGCGCAGGCTGGCGGCATCAAAGTCCGTCCGAAGTGGCACTGATGATCCCATAGCAAATCTCCTTTGCCACAAGGAATCAGATCAAACTCGATTTGGGAATCCCTACAGAGTCAGAAAATAATGCCGTTGGTATCAGTAGCTGCTAAGATCACTGATAGTACAGGATGCCCAGTCCATTTCACCACAGCAGACCTTGCAGTTGTTAGCGACTGCCAAAACGTTATTGCCGAAGCCGACAGGGTGTTTGGCCGGGTTGATGTTCTGGTGAACGCTGCCGGTGTCACAGACCGGGGAGATATTCTCAGCACAACGGAAGATCTTTTTGATCGTATGTTTGCCATCAACACACGTGGTCCGTTTTTCCTCATGCAGGATACAATAAAGGTCATGTTACGGGACAAGATCGAGGGGTCAATTGTCAACATTGGTTCGACTTCCGCACTTGCGGGCCAACCCTTTATTTCCGCCTATTGCGCGTCGAAAGGTGCCCTTGCGACGTTAACCCGCAACACCGCATTTGCGACGATGCGTAACAAGATCCGAGTAAACCAGCTCAATATTGGCTGGATGGCATCAGACGGCGAAGACCGTATTCAACGCGAATATCACGGTGCTGACGACAACTGGCTGGACAAAGCCGCCGCCGAACAACCTTTCGAGCGCCTGGTCGAGCCCGCGGAGGTGGCAAAAGCCGTAACCTTCTTGGCGTCAAACGATTCCGGACTGATGACAGGGTCAGTCATCAATTTCGATCAATCCGTCTGGGGCGGCTATTCGTTCGCTCCCCCAACGCCAATTGACACACTCAAAAGAATAGATGACTAAACCCACTGGCTAAATTTATGTAGGGCTGTGCTAATGCCAGCTAGGAAAATGAGCTAACTATTAACGCTCTTCGTTCACTTTGCGACAGCGTTAGTTCTGGAAAAATGGGTTGCCAATCAACTTTCGTTAAAAGCCATCAATGACTGCAAACGGCACTTGTGTCGGAACATAGCTTGTCGCGCTTAGAATATTGTCCGCTGGTATCCCAAGTCGGTTTATCCGGAGGCTGTGTGGAGAGTCATTCGCTGCGGGCGTTTGTGGTTTGCGTATCGATTTTCTTGAAGTTGTGGGCTTTGACCGTTTTGGGCCTGCGTTTGGCCGAATTTGGCGGCCTGTCAGCCGGTGGTGATGATTTGGCCCCGTGTGAAGTTGACATGAGCCCAGATACGCCCTCATCGCCTGGATCAGTGTGGGGACGCCGATGATGTTCATCACTCTGGTTATGTTGTAGGCGAGAACGTGCAGCGCCATTTCTGTTGCAAGATTTTTCAATCGCCTCATCTTAAAGTGCGTGTTGCCCATCCAAGCTTTGATGGTGCCGTAGGGGTGCTCAACAGTCATCGAACGCAATGCCAATTTTGATGGGTCATCGTCGATGCGACGCTGCATGCGCTCCAGAACATCTTCATGCTCCCAGCGACGAAGGCGGCGCTCTTTCGACGGAGTGCATTTGTCCTTGATCATACAGCCTGCGCAGAAACTGCTGTAATACAGACGCTGTACTTTTCCATCCAACTCAGAGGTCGAACGATAGGTTAAATGCTCGCCAGCAGGGCAAACATACACATCCTTGTTGGTCACATAGACAAAGTCCGCCCGATCAAAACGGCCCCGTGCCGCTGCACCCGAAGTCAAGGGCTTGGAGACTGTGGCGGTAATGCCTGCCGTTTCGCAGGCGAATATCTCCTCGCTTTTGAAGTAGCCTTTATCAGCGATGGCCTCGATCTTATCCGCTCCCATCGCATCGCGGGCGGCAATAGCCATTGTCGATAGTGCATCCCGGTCATATCCAAATGTTGTCACCTCATGGGCCACGATGAGATGATGTTTGGCCTCGACCGCTGTTTGTACGTTATAACCGACAACCTTCGGCATTCGAGGTGTTGTCGTCATGGATTTTGCATCGGGATCGCTCAATGGGACCTGCGTTTCCCCTGTTGTATCCATGCGTTCTTCAACGGATCGATAGCGTTTCGCTTCCTTCTAAAGGTGGGCAAGCTTTCTGCTCGCACGAACAACCTGCGATGTGGGAACAGTTGAACGGTCTTCGCCAACGCTTCATCAGCCCAAATGACAAACAATGGCCAGTTCCATCAGGTATCGCTCAATGGCCTTGTCTATCTCGCCGAGCTTCTGTTTCAGCTTGCCGCGATGACTGCACCTGATTGAGATAGCCATAAAGATAAATCCGCAACATCACGCCCGGATGATAACCGGGACGGCCCGTTACCTCTGGCTCAACGCCAAATCTCAGTTCACCCAAGTCCAGCATATCAATGAATGCATCAACTACCCGAACTGGATTATCGTCAGCAACGTAATCGTCCAGAATTTCACGCAGAAAACCGACCTGATCACGAGCCACACCTTCAATAAATCGCGACATAACAAATCCCCGATCCAATCTCGAAGAACTATAGCACGTTCAGAAAGTGAAGGCTGTTTTCACACAGCCTCCCCGCATTGCCGACTTTAGGGTGTCATTCTGCACTCAGCCGGATCAGCCCCCTTTAGCACCATCGAAAAATTAAAAAAGTACACATTCACTGAAGGATAGAAGATTTGAAAGGTGGGTTCGAAACCAATCTTCTAGGCGGTATATGACCGACTTATATTCTATTCACGGGTGGGGGATTTCGCCTTACGCCTGATAGTGAATTGCCAGCGATTGCGGTTAGTAGCAGTGCGCCGCCAACTAGTGTCCTGAAAGAGGCTTCCTCACCGAGAAACAACCAGACCCAGAAAGGCCCCAGCAGTACTTCTGCAAGAGATAGCAACGCCAACTCGGCTGCCGGTAATGTCCGTGAGCCTAAGGTGTAGAGGACCAAACCTGCCCCCACCTGAAAGACTCCCATACCCATGGAAATTCCACCGTCCAATGGGGATAGAACCAATGATAAGCCCTGAAGCATACAAATTGCAGATGTGATGACGATGGCAAACAGACCAGAGAGAAATACTGCTGGGAGCATTTCGTTCGATTTACCCCAACGCAACGCAACCGTGAAAATTGAAAAACCCAGGGCGGAACCTAGTGCTGCTAAGGTACCATCCAACGCGCCAACTGAAGTTTGTCCCGAGACCATAATCGAGATGGCGCCACCGGCTAACGCAATGGCAAACCATGTCGCCGTGCGCACCCGCTCCCGCAAGATAATCCAACCCAAAATCGCCGTCATGAATGGTGCAGTTGCAAAAAGCAAAAGCGCATTTGCGACAGGTATTACTTGAATTGAATAAATTCCACCGGAATACGCTGCGACCAGAGCAAAACCAGCGATCGTTGTCGAGAAACCAGAGCGACGAGCTTGAGCAAGCGGGCTTTCGCGACTTCGAATACGGATAAGAACATAAAGAAACGTACTAAGTGCAACGGAACGGTAGAGTAGGATTTGCCAGACGCTGGCTTCTTCAATCAGTCTGATGCCCAGGCCAACTGTTGACCACAGCACACCGGCAGCAAAGACAAAGAACAAACCTTGCCGATGGCTGATTTCAGGGTTCCGGTTTGATTGTGTGTTGTGCATGCGGCGGTCTTGGAAGAAGTTTTCACGCAACCACTAGCTGACAATTCCTTGCCTTGGTTTGACGCATACGACGCGGGTGTGTCGAAGTTCACCCAGAACCTACCGTTCACCACATAGGTGTGGAACTTAAATTGGACTCCAAGTCGTCATCCAACATTCTTGTCTCACGGCATTATGAATATACATGGACAATCTGTAAGGTGTTCGAGTGATTTAGATAGTATAGGCTGTGAACTTCAAAGCGTAATGAATGGGTGTAGATTGTGATAAAATTCAGGGCGGGTTCCCGGCCGACTGCGGTTTTGATGATGTTTTCCTCAATTGCCTTATTCACATCAACAGCGGCACTCGCGTGTGGTGCCGCCAGCGACTGCAAGATTGATGATCGCACCTATCGAATTAAAATGCCGGAAGGGCATGATGGTTCATCGAAAGTTGGTGCCATTATATTTAATCATGGCTATCGCGGTACCGGTGCCGGGTTGATGCGTAACAAACGGTTGAGCAAAACTATATCGGACATGGGGTTGGCGTTTATTGCGCCAAAATCTGCCCGCGCCGATTGGGATATTCCTAATGCACCATCTGATGGTCCGCGCGTTGAACTTGCGTTCTTTGACAAGCTGAAAAGTGATGTTGTTAAAAATCACCATGTTGATCCGGCAAAAGTCGTAGTGACCGGATTTTCTGCCGGCGGGATGATGACATGGAACCTGGCATGCGACCGGGGTGATCAATATGCCGGGTTTATCCCCATGTCCGGGACGTTTTGGGCGCCAATACCAAAGTCTTGCGCGACATTGCCAGCAAATATAATCCACATTCACGGGGCCACGGACAGGGTTGTGCCAATAAGCGGACGCGCGATTGGAAATACCCGTCAAGGTAATGTGGAGGTGGCCCTGAAACTCGCAGTTTCCAACGGTGGTTTTGGCCCGCTGAAAGCGGTGGGGGAATTTGACGGGATTTCCTGTCAACGCAGCGAAGGGAAATCTGGAAAATTTGTCGAATTTTGCCTTCACAAAGGTGGCCACACTTTCAAATCCAGCTGGTTGGCGCGCGCATGGAAAGAATTGGAACGGGCAGGCGCGTTTGGCAGCTGATCTTAATCGGAGTGATTTTCACATCTTGCTATTTGTCACCGATAATGGTGATTGATTGGCTTCGGAATAGATCTGGAATGTGAAATGATCCCTCAAAAAGTCGCCCCTTATATATTTGGGTTTGTCGTTTCAGGAATTATGTCTTTATTGGTGACCGGTACGGCGACATACCGAACCGTTGGAATGGTCGACGGTTTTTCATCAATCTGGTTGAGTGCGTGGCTTCCTTCGTGGGCGGTGGCTTGCCCGACGATAATTATCGTGTCTCCAATTGTACGGCGATTCCTGGCGCGCCATACGCGGGGAAATTGAACGAGGTGAGCAGAGCACCACATTCCGACACGATTGCCTATTTTGGCTATGGCTCGCTGGTCAATCTCGATACATTGCGAACTCCTTATATTTCTGCTCACCGGGCGCGTTTAAAAGGCTGGCAGCGGCGCTGGCTGGCTCGCCCGAAGGTTGAGAACAGCTTTGCGCCTATTGAAGGGCTAGCCTTTTTATCGGCAGAAAAGTGTGAGGACGTTGAAATCGACGGCATCGTCATTGTTGATCATAGAACAAGCCTTGTCAGTCTTGATGAGCGGGAAGCGCTTTACGATAGGCTGTCTGTAGACCATTCATCGATTACATTTTTGGACGATAACCCGTTGGGCGATGAAACCGAGCTGTTTATCTATTCCGCCCAGGAGCCGGCCGCATCGGATGAAGCCTTTATCATCCGGTCATACCTCGACGCCGTAATGCAAGGGTATCGCACGCATTTCGGCGATGATGGGGTGATAAATTTTGTTAGAAGCACGGCAGGGTTTGATACGCCTATTCGTGATGACCGAAACGAGCCGTTGTACCCAAGAGCGGTCAATCTTAGTCAGGACGAGCTTGAATATTTCAACTCGATTTTTTGACGCTGTAGAGCCGTCACTTCAGATGTGAAGTGGTGCGGTACGCTTTTGCTTGCCAAAAACCCCAAAGGCATTCTAAGACCCAAATCTAAGTTCAACTGATGGGAATTTGATCCCAGGAGTAAATATCATGGCCGCACAATGGTCTCCGAGTTCATGGCGTTCAAAACCTGCATTGCAGATGCCGAACTATCCTAATCAAGCGAAACTGCAAGCGACGGAAACCCGGCTTGCGAGCTTTCCACCATTGGTATTTGCAGGTGAGGCGCGTGCGCTAAAAGACGATTTGGCCCGGGTATGCCGGGGTGAAGCATTTTTGATGCAGGGTGGAGATTGTGCTGAGAGTTTCGCCGAGCACGGTGCTGACAACATCCGCGATTTTTTCCGCGTGTTCCTGCAAATGGCGGTTGTGCTGACATTTGGCGCGTCAAAACCCGTTGTGAAAGTAGGACGCATTGCCGGGCAATTCGCCAAACCCCGCTCATCAGACATGGAAGCGCAAGGCGATATCAGCCTGCCGTCCTACCGTGGCGATGTGGTCAACGGAATTGAGTTTAACGAACAGGCGCGTGTTCCAGATCCGGAACGCCAGATCATGGCTTACCGCCAGTCGGCGGCGACACTGAACCTGATCCGTGCATTCGCACAGGGCGGTTATGCCAACCTGAACCACGTGCATGAATGGACGCTGGATTTTATCAAAAATTCACCCCAGGCTGAGAAATATGAGGAACTGGCTTCCCGTATTACTGAAACACTCGATTTCATGCGAGCGATTGGGATGGATCCGGAAAACAACCCAAAACTGCGTGAAACCGATTTTTATACGAGTCATGAAGCTTTGTTATTGGGCTACGAAGAAGCATTAACCCGGGACGATTCCATAACCGGTGATCCATACGCGACCTCCGGCCACATGGTCTGGATTGGTGACCGTACCCGGCAGCCCGATCATGGGCATGTCGAATATTGCCGCGGTGTGAAGAATCCGATCGGCTTGAAATGCGGCCCGTCAACAACGGTTGATGGACTGCTGGAATTGATCGACATTCTCTCACCCGCCAATGAAGAAGGTCGGTTAACCCTGATCGCCCGCTTTGGCCACGACAAGGTGGAGGAGCATCTTCCGGCGCTTGTTCGTGCTGTTCAACGTGAAGGCAAAAATGTTGTGTGGTCATGCGACCCGATGCATGGCAATACGATTTCAGCAGCCGGTTACAAAACCCGCCCGTTTGAGCGGGTCATGGGCGAAGTGAACAGCTTCTTTGATGTGCACAATGCAGAAGGCACAATTGCCGGTGGTGTTCATGTGGAAATGACCGGTAAAGACGTGACCGAATGTACCGGTGGTGCTCGCGCCGTGACCGATGACGACCTCGGCTCCCGCTACCACACCCATTGCGATCCGCGTTTGAATGCTGATCAGTCTCTGGAACTGGCGTTTTTGGTTGCGGATCGTTTGAAACGCTCCAAAAATGGTGATGTGAAAAACGAAAAGGCGGCGTGATGGCTGGCTCCGTTACAACCGGTTCCTGCAATTGCGGGGGTGTGAAGTATACGATTTCCGGCCCACTTCGAGAGGTAGTGGCCTGCCATTGCGGGCAATGCCGGAAACAAACCGGGTTGTTCTATGCTGCAACCGATACGTTGGATGCCAATATAGACATTGTGGATGATGGCTCATTGAAGTGGTATGCCGCATCAGACTTTGCCAAGCGTGGGTTTTGCGGGGTGTGCGGTTCTGCGTTGTTCTGGAAACGTGATGGATCTGACAGGATTTCAATTCTGGCCGGGTCGCTGGACGGGGATATGAGCGATATCAAAATGGAGCGCCACATTTTTGTCGAAGATAAAGGCAGTTTCTATGATCTCAAGGATGGTCTGGAGCAATTCGCGCAAAGTGACGACCATACCCCAAGACCAGACCCCAACACTAAATAACGCCCTTTATCGTGGGATATTTGCATGATTCACGCATTGCGGTGTGGGGCTGTGCAGCATAAATAGCGGGTATGACACAAGCTCCTGATATTCTGCGCATTGCTATTGCGCAATTAAACCCAACTGTTGGTGATGTTGCCGGTAATCTGGCAATAGCCCGTGAAGCGCGCAAAGATGCAGCACGTCAGGGTGCGGACCTAATTCTGTTTACAGAATTGTTCCTGTCGGGCTATCCGCCGGAAGATCTTGTGTTGAAACCGGCCTTTATCAAAAAATGCCGTAACGCCGCTGATGAGCTTGCGCAAGACACTTCGGATGGCGGACCGGGCGTTATCATCGGTGTGCCTTGGCGGGACGAAAAAACTGGGTTGCACAATTCCATCGCCGTTATGGACGACGGAAAAATCACCGCCCTGCGTCACAAGGTGGACCTGCCTAATTACGGGGTATTTGACGAAAAACGCGTGTTCGATGCTGGTCCCATGCCGGGCCCGGTCAATTTTCGCGGTGTGCGCTTGGGCATCCCCATTTGCGAAGATATTTGGGGCGACTTGGGTGTTTGCGAAACTCTGGCTGAAAGCGGAGCTGAACTCCTGCTGGTCCCGAATGGGTCGCCCTATTACCGCGAAAAATTGGATGTGCGCCATCAGGTTGCAATACGACAGGTGATCGAAACGGACTTGCCATTGCTGTTTGCCAACCAGTTGGGTGGGCAGGATGAGTTGGTGTTTGACGGCGGCTCGTTTGTTGTCAACGCGGACCGGACAATTCCGGTTCAACTCAATCAGTTTGAGGACAGCGTCACGATGATAACCTGGCGTCGCGGCGATGATGGGTGGGTGTGTGATTCTGGTGTGGTTGCCAAGCTGGCCGATGCTCAGGAGTGTGACTGGCGCGCCTGTGTGCTTGGCCTGCGGGACTACGTGAATAAAAACGGCTTCAAAAACGTCGTGCTCGGCCTGTCAGGCGGTATTGATTCCGCCATCGTTGCCGCTATGAGTGTCGATGCCTTGGGCGAGGAACGGGTGCGCTGTGTCATGCTACCCTATCGCTATACGTCAGATGAAAGCCTGAAAGACGCGCAGGATTGCGCTAATGCATTGGGCGTGCGTTACGAGATTGTTTCAATCGCTGAACCTGTTGAAGGCTTTCTATCCACCCTGTCGGAGACCTTTGCCGGTACCGACGATGGTGTGACCGAGGAAAACCTGCAGAGCCGGGCGCGGGGTGTCATTCTCATGGGGATTTCCAACAAGTTTGGATCAATGGTTGTGACGACCGGTAATAAATCCGAGATGTCGGTTGGTTACGCCACCCTTTACGGGGACATGAACGGCGGGTTCAACCCAATCAAAGACCTGTATAAAATGCAGGTTTATGGCCTGTCCGACTGGCGTAACAAGCACATGCCGCCGGATTGTTTAGGCCCGTCAGGTGAAGTGATCCCACAGAATATTATCGATAAAGCGCCGACTGCTGAATTGCGGGAAGGGCAGACCGATCAAGACTCTTTGCCTGAATATCCCGTGCTCGACAAAATTCTCGAATGCCTCGTTGAGAATGAATTGTCTGTTGACGAGATCGTTGAACAAAACGGTTTTGAACGGGCGACCGTCGAGCGTATGGAGCATTTGCTTTATATTGCCGAGTATAAAAGACGGCAGGCGGCGCCGGGTGTGAAAATTACCAAGCGGGCATTCGGGCGCGAACGTCGTTACCCGATTACAAACCGTTTTCGAGACCGGGCGTGAACCGATTCGTTGAGGAATGGTTTAAGCCTCGCGAATGGCTGGTGGGGCACCAGCGGAAGGTCGAAATTGGCCCACGCGCGATCATCATGGGTATTCTCAATGTGACGCCGGATTCTTTTTCTGACGGGGGTGAATTTATTACCGCTGAAAAGGCTTTGGAGCGCGCCCAGATTATGGTCGCACAAGGTGCAGATGTCATCGATGTTGGTGGAGAGAGTACGCGCCCGGGTGCGGAGCCGGTTGATCAGGAAACAGAGATTTCCCGCATTTTGCCAGTAATCGAGATTCTCGCGAAAGAAACTAACGCGATAATTTCGATTGATACCTATCGCTCAGAGATTGCGAAAGTTGCGATTGATGCAGGCGCACATATTATCAACGATGTTTGGGCAGGCAGGAAAGACTCGAAGATTTGTGAAGTAGCGGCGCAATCATGTAGCGGATATATCGCGATGCATACGTCCCGTGAGCGGGAGGTGCACAAAGATCCGATTGAGGATCAGGCGCTCTATTTTAAGCAGTGGGATAAAGAATTTTCAACCGCGGGCATTTCTGGTGTTCAATTGATATTTGATCCGGGAATTGGTTTTGGGAAAACTGGCCCCGCCATAAACCTGGAACTATTGAATCGTCTGGATGAACTCCATTGTCTGGGGAAAACCAGTAATGCCGTCGGTTTAATGGTCGGTACTTCGCGCAAGCGTTTTCTTGGTACGATTACCGGTAAAGATGCGCCGGAGCGCGGCGTTGCTACTGCCGCGACCAGCGTTGTCGCCCGGATGAAAGGCGCGGCAATCTTTCGTGTCCATGATATAGAGGAAAACAGAGATGCATTGGCGATTGCCGATGCGCTTATCGCACAACAGTTTGGAGGGTCGAGAGATGTCTAAAACCCATACCTATGAAATCACGCTCAAGAATTGTGCGTTTTTTGCCCACCATGGCGTGTTTGAGGAAGAGACTAAACTCGGCCAGCGGTTCTTCGTCGACGCAACTCTTAAAGTTGAACCCAGAGGCGCGCTGGAAGAAGACCGCATCGAGGGAACCGTTCACTACGGTGAAGCCTTTGCTGTTATCGAGAAACTGGTGACCAAGCAGAACCGGTACCTCATTGAAGCACTGGCGCTGGATATCGCGCAGGGCCTGTGTGACGAATTTGATCAAATCATCCATGCCCGTGTCACCGTTAGAAAACCTAATGCACCTGTGCCCGGTATTCTTGACCATGTGGAAGTCACGGTTTGTCACCCGGAATGACCGGCGCTGCACCACGGAAAGTGTGGCTGGGGTTTGGCGGTAATATTGGCGATGTCACATCTGCAATGGGTGTAGCGCTGAGAAGTCTGGATGATCAGGCAAACACAAAAGTAGTCAATGTTTCGTCGATTTACAAAACGCCTCCGTGGGGTGTGACCGATCAGCCATGGTTCCAAAACTGTTGTGCTGAGATCGAAACACAATTATCTCCCGAACAATTGCTGGATGTTTGTCAGGATGCAGAGCGGGCGGGAAAACGTGAACGCATTCTGCGTTGGGGGCCTCGTACAATCGACATCGATATTCTTGTCTATGACGGGGTTGAGCAAAACGAACAGAGGTTGACTATCCCCCATCCTCGCATCGCTGAACGAGCATTTGTGCTTGTGCCTTTGTGCGAAATTGCGGCTGACTTAGTATTAAATGGCAACAATGTTTGTCAATTAGCCAAGGCGATTGACAAGGAAGGGATCGAAAAAACTGATTCCTGTACAGACTGGTGGAAAAACCAGTAGCGACAACGTTAATCGCTTACTTTTTCAACCAGCTCGTTTTTTGCGGACTGCCCGAACGCTTCAATGATAAGCCGATAAAAGGTGTCAGACCACCGTTTACCCGAACGGATATGGTGATATTGAGGTTATTGTTGCTTTTCAGGTTTGCAACCATCGTGCCACGCAATCTTTTGCGCTTGATGCCAAGCACGAGTTTTGTCCCGCGCAAGCGGCCCGATACGATATCAAGGCCTTTCCCTTTTGCCCCATCAAGAAATGCGCCACGATAGGCGCCGCGTTTCTTTATGACGGTGGCTTCGATGGGCTGTGAGAACAGCCCCACGCGACAGGTTCCATGAAGTTTCATGCCGGCCCGACCGAGGGCTTCGCCGGAAAGTCTGCACGTGAAACGGGTGTTTTTATAAGGGCCAGCCACAATGCGTCCGGCTCCGGACCATTGCCCCTCGACTGATTTAAAATAGGCGTATTCACTCGCCGATGAATAGCTGGAAGTCGCAGCTGTCAAAACGGAGGCGCAGACTATAGCTTTCGCTAGTCGGGGCAGGGAACTCATTACACATAAACCTGATCTGATTGCAGTGAGAGTATTAATCAAAATGGTTAACGCAATACTGACGATTAGGAAATGCCAAAGCACACACGATCACGAAATGTTTCTAATTCAGCTTTTTTCACCCTCAGGCGATTTATTTGAAAATCGTGTTAATTCCCCAAGGAAATCTGAGGCTGTAGGGCGAGTGAGGTCGTTAAATTCCAATGGGCGGCACACATCCGTTGCCGCTATCCCGATTCTTGCGGTCAAAAGACCGTTGACGACACCTTCTCCCAACCGCGTTGAAATTTTAGCGGCCAACCCATGGCCCACCACCTGTTGAATGATACCGTCGCCGATGGCGATTGAACCGGTAATTGCCAGATGTCCAAGGACATTTCGTGCCAAACGCCAGGAGCCAAGCATTCCCGGTCTGCCTCCATATAATTCGGCAATAGAGCGGATCAAACGCATATTTTCAACCAGCACATAACCGATGTCGACAATGGCACGGGGGCTGATGGCGGTAACAACGGACACACGTTTGGCTGAAGCCATCACCATTTCTTTGGCTTTATTATCAAGGGGTTTCATCAAGTCTCGTTCGGCCAGCGCGATCAAATCACGACCGTCTATGATCTGATCCATGTGGTCACTCAATGCAGCGCGTGCTGCGGCGGTATCTGGTCGGCCGGAATAAAGAGCGATTAACTGGTCTATGATCTTTCTAGCCGCTTTCATGTCATCCTGTTGGGATGCAATTCGCGCCGCGTTTCGAAGCCGCTCAATGGTGGCCATGTGGGACAGTCCAATGAGTTCCCGGCTGACGATCACTATCGCTGCCATGCCGAGTACGGTGGTTAAGGCGAATGCCAGCCAACCAAGCCATTCATGTCTGGAAAAAAGGTCTCTAACGAGTTGGTCAACCCAGAGCCCCAGTGCCAAAGATAGAAGACCTATCAGAGCTCCAGTCAACAGTTTGAACCAAACGTTGCTCCGTTTCTTCTTCGTAGGAAGAGGAGGGGTCAGCGTATCTTCAACCCCTTGGATAGTCAGATTATTGGAATCGATACGTTGCGCTGCACTATCAGGTAACGGTGTTAATTTATTTTTTGGACTGGCCGTTTGTGGTTTCCGCGGTTTTGCGCGGGATTTAACCGGTGCTTTTGCTGCAGGTTTGGTGCCTTCAACATTATCAGTTTGATCCAGTTGGACCACACGGGGAGGGCGCCTTTTATTCCGGTCACTCATTGTAATTGATCCCCCATCAAAAATTCTAATATTCTGTCCAAACGAATGTGCGGAAATGAAAGTAAAAGTCCTTCCGCGGTTGTTTGGAGGGATGGTGGGGTGAACCTTAAGAAACGAAGGTCTCCTGGTTTTTGGTCGTCACCAAATACAGTTGCTGGATTTGCTGGCAGGTCGCCTGGAAACAAAGCGGTTTTCTTACTGCCATCAAATGTTTCCTTCGCGAGCGTTTCGCCCGCGAGAGGCGTTCCAACAATGACAGGCAATTCTTCGCCGTCTTGTGACATCATGGCTTCGGACGTCGCTCTGATGGCTGCCAATGCCACGACTTCGGTTTGAGCACCGCTGAATTTCGCTCGTTTGATCGCTTTGTCGACTAGCCGGGACAATATCGCTTCCAATCGATCATGATTTTCATGATGCAAGTGATCAGCTTTGGTAGCAGCAAACAAAATACGTTCGGTTCTTGTGTTGAACAGTGAAGTAAGCCAGTTGCGTTTTCCATGGTTGAAGCAGTTGAGAATATCGACCAAAGCCGTTTCAAGATCAGCAACGGCGGGCCCTCCCGCATTGAGCGCTTGCAAAACGTCCACCAACACAATTTGCCGGTCAATCCTTGCAAAATGTTCGCGAAAGAAGGGTTTCACGACGATGGACTTATAAGCCTCATAGCGTCGCTCCATCATGGAATATAGGGAGCCCTTAGCAGCGCTGCCGTTTTCCTCCAGTGCAAGGGGCGCGAACGTTAGCGCGGGTGAACCATCCAGATCTCCTGGCATCAAAAAGCGACCCGGCGGCAATGTTGATAGCGCCGATTTATCCTGACGGCAGGCGCGAAGGTATTCCGTAAAGGTCCGGGCCAGGTCACGTGCCACCATCTCGTCTTCATCTTGGTCAGGATCGATTACATCAAGCTGCTTATGCCAATCTTTCGCCAAGCTCTTGCGGTTTGGAAGCTTGGAAAGTGTGATCGCTTCTGTTGACCATTGGTCATAGGATTTACCAAGCAATGGAAGATCGAGCAGCCATTCGCCGGGGTAATCAACGATATCCAAAGTCAGGCTTCCTGAACCGAATGTTCTGTTCCAGGCGCTTGCTGACTCGAACTCAATTTTCAGGCGCAATTGCGAGATAGCGCTCGTGGATTGCGGCCATATTCCATCGTTCAGCAGCGCTTCAAGATGATCTTCGTAGCGAAACCTTGGAATCCCATCATCTGGTTGCGGAGATAAATACGCATTGGCCAACCGCCCATCCGCCTGTGCCGAAAATAACGGGAGACGACCGCCATTCAGCAGATTGTGAACCAGTGAGGTGATAAAGACGGTTTTTCCGGCCCTGGAAAGGCCTGTAACGCCAAATCGCAATGTAGGCTCAAACAAGCCGTTGGCGGCATCAGATAAATTGTCGATGGCGATGAGGGCATCATCACTGAAGGAGGTAATCTTGGCCAAGAGGTACTCTAAATTTGGGCTAACCTTCGTAATATATGTCGACCACGCGAAATTAAAAGCCGAACGAGAAACTTAGCCGATGTGCTGGAGATCCTTTGGGCGAATAAAGTCAATAAGACTACAGGATGATTCCGAGAGCTCAGACCAATTATCGCGGGTGTATTCGAGCACGGCCACATTGGCGGTGCCAAAGTGGCGAGCCATCAGAAGTTCCGCAGCGGGGCTGGAGGGATTAGTAAGGAAACGTGCAAGCTCATCGCAGGTTGGATTGTGACCAATGAGAATTAGATTATCTGCCGTTTGAGGCCATAAAACTTCCAAGTAATTATCGACAGTTCCATTATACATTCTATCAATGAATTCTGTCGGCGCGTCACCGGCAGCCTTGATGATTCCATCAAGGGTTTCGCGTGTTCTGACCGCAGGTGAACATAATATTTGGCACGGAGTGCATGGCTGTTGCTCAAACCAGGGAGAAAGCACTTCCAGCTGGCGCTTTCCCCGTGTGTTTAATGGCCGGTCTATGTCACCGAGACCCGGTTGCGCCCAGGAGGATTTTGCATGCCGCAGTATATATAACCGTTTCATTTCCAATCCCTAGCTGGAACGAGCTGGTCTGCACAGTGCTTGAGAGATTTTTTTTAAGCATTTTTTTACCCCAAAAGCCCAGAAAACCTGATGCCTTACTGAAGTTGGAGAGCAGAACGAAAAATTGATAAATACGGATGCTTGTCGCCGAGGCAGAGCGGGAGTATACCGCGCGCATGGGAACACGAAAAGCAATTCGATATTTTGCTTTTGCAGGCGATGGGAAGGGAGCCAAATGGCTACTGGTACTAAAGAATATATGCCCTCTGACAACGAAGAATTCATGAATGAACGGCAATTAGCGTATTTCCGTGAAAAGCTGATTTCATGGCGTTCCGAAATTCAAAAAGAATCCGCCGAGACCGTCGAATCTTTACAGGAACATAATCTCAATGCACCTGATCTCGCAGACCGGGCGACATCTGAATCCAGCCGGTCTATTGAATTGCGTGCTCGTGACCGTCAGCGCAAATTGGTTTCCAAAATCAATCAGGCGATCAAGCGAATTGATGATGGGGAATACGGATATTGTGAAGATACAGGAGAGCCAATCAGCCTCCAACGCCTTGATGCTCGACCGATTGCTACGCTGTCTTTGGAAGCGCAGGAACGACACGAACGCCGCGAAAAAGTCTATCGCGACGACTAGAAGAACACTCTTAATCTTAGATATTAAGAATGCATGTTAGCTCTATATAATGAAAACTATTTCTTAGTTGCCATTTCATCCAAAAGCGCATCCATATCATCGCCCATGGTCGTTTTAGGTGCGTCCACTTTTGCTGACGGTGCGTTATTTGTAACACTGACTGCTGGTGTATCTTTGTTTGCGGATGGAGCTGCCGGTGTAGCGACTACGGGAGCTGCGCCAGTCGTGGCTGTCGGCTGAACAGGTGGTGCCGGTTTTCTTGGCGGAGGAGCGGCAACCCGATTAGCAACAGGTGCAGCGGGCTGAGCCACAGGTCGCGCCGCCGGTGTTGGCGCGGGAGCTGCAACCGGTCTGCGTCTCGGCGCCGGGGCAGGAGCTGGTGCAGGAACAGGGGCTCTTGCCGGAGCGGCCTGCACCTGGACCTGGGGCTGAACCGGAGCTGGCTTTTGGTTGGAGATTTCCGTTCTGCGAATATCGCTTTCAATAACCATGTCAGTTGTTCCACCAATCATGATCAGATGCTCAACATCATCACGGCGAACAAGAACCAGTTTGCGACGGTCATCGACTGAAGCTGCGTCGGTTATGGCGAGCCGCGCATGGCGGCTTCGACGGCCACTTGCAAGACGCGGGCGGGTAATCAAACGGTACAAAAAGAAAAGGATAAGGATCGCAACAAGGGCGATTACCCCTAGTGCAAGCGGGTTGGCGGTGTCGGCGGCGACTCCGAGAATATCTTTTTCGAAAAAGGGATACATGAATTTTGCCCGTTGATGCCTTATTTTGGCGCGTTGATCGTTGACGTTCGTGCTTCTTAACACGGAATTATGCAAATTGTCAGGTTCTGATTGGGTCAGGCAAAGAACAAAGCGCTGTACATACACTTAAATATGCAATGTGCAGGGTGATTGAAGGGCTTTTCAGTGGTAATCTAATGTGATTCAAGCAATTCAAAGGGCTAACAGGTCGGGGAAGTGATTCCATCATGAGCGAACCCATTGAGAGGCATTCGAAGCGGATTTCGGATGTGTCGATCAAGAACTCCAAATTTGGGGCTGATGAATTGACTAAGCCTGTTGCCGCCAATAGCCCCCTTATTGATCGCGCAGAACGCGGAAGTCATGTTGGTCGCCTCTTGGTGGTGGGCCTCGTTTTGCTTGGACTAGTCGGACTGTTCTCAGTTCTACCGGAAGATCGTGCAAAACAGATCACCCTCGCCCTTCTTTCATTCCTGGCCATGATTGGCGTCTTTTTCCTGTTCACGGTCGCTATTGGTTTTGTGCAGTTATCTTCCAAAAACAGACGGGATGATTTTGCCCGCGCATTTGTTGATGGCTTGAACCACGGCGCTGTCGTGACCGATTGGGATGGACGAATCGTGTATGCAAATCAGTCCTATGCAGACTTGATTGGCGCAGAACAGGCCAGAGATATCAAAACGATAGAGCGGGCATTTTCGAGCTCTGACGAAGCTTCTGAAATCGTGTACCGAATGAATCAAAAGGTTCGAAACGGACACACGGACACGCAGGAATTTCGCATGATTCAAGATGTGCGAAATCTGGATGTGGGTGTGGGAAATATGATCCCCCACTGGTATCGGTTGGCCGCACGACCACTTGTCCACAAAGATCATAAAAAGCCGCTTATTGTGTGGGAAATAAGTGATGTAACCCAGGAACGCCAGCGCCAGGAAACTGTGTTCATGGAACTGCAGCACGCAATTGATTATCTGGATCATGCTCCTGCCGGTTTCTTTTCGGCTCAGGCAGACGGGGCAATCGTTTACTTAAATGCAACGCTCGCAGATTGGCTGGGAATTGATCTGGCACAGTTTAAGCCTGGCGAGTTGCATGTCGGAAATCTGGTGATTGGCGATGGTATTGCACTACTGAATACGCTTGAGGTTGAGCCCGGTGAAAGCAAGACCGCCGTTGTTGATCTAGACCTCGCCCGTTCGAACGGTCAAAGCCTGCCCGTTCGTCTATATCACAAGGTGCCATTTTCCCCCGATGGGGCTCCCGGAGATACCCGAACATTGGTCCTCAACCGCAGTGCTGGTGAGAGCATTTCTGAGGACCTTCGGGCGGCGGAAGTGCGATTTACCCGCTTTTTCAATAACACGCCCATTGCAATCGCGTCATTTGCCGAAGATGGCACAATGGTGCAATCGAACGCGCCGTTTCAACGGTTGTTCGCCGAGGTCCTCGCAAAAGCCAAGCGACACAAAAAGGATGGAATTACGATTGACCAGCTTTGTGGCGAAGACGAACGCTCAGCACTGCTAAATGCAATGCAGGACGCCAATGATGGCAAAGGTACAATCGAGTTTGTAGATTCCGTCCTTCCTGGCGTTTCAGCGCAAATTGATGATGAGGAATGTTCAATCCGTTACTTCGTCAGTGCGGTAGCTGACGGTGAAGCTGAGAACGAGGACGGCGAAAAGAAGGAACGTGCGATCCTGTATGCCATTGAAATGACAGAGCAGAAAGCGCTCGAACGTCAAATGGCGCAGGCCCAAAAGATGCAAGCGGTTGGCCAGTTGGCTGGCGGTATTGCCCACGACTTCAACAATGTTCTGACTGCGATCATAGGTTTCTCCGACCTTCTCTTATCGAACCACCGTCCTTCCGATCCGTCTTTCCCGGATATAATGAACATCAAGCAGAACGCGAATAGGGCTGCGTCACTTGTGCGCCAACTGCTTGCATTCAGCCGCCGGCAAACGCTTCGACCGCAGATATTATCGGTTTCCGATGTGTTGGCGGACCTGCGTATGTTGTTAGCACGACTCGTTGGCGATAAAATTAAACTTGAAATGCACCATGGTCGCGACCTGTGGCCGCTTAAGGCTGATATCGGCCAGTTTGAGCAGGTTGTCGTTAACCTTTGCGTTAATGCCCGCGATGCAATTAATGACACGGATTCTGATGGTGGAATGGTAACAATTTCGACCAGTAATCTGGATTCGGAAGTCGTAGAGCGGGAACATTTGCGAAAGGAAATGCCGATCGCTGACTATGTGATGATTGAGGTTAGCGACACCGGCACCGGGATGTCCGCACAACTCATGCAAAAGATATTTGATCCGTTCTTTTCGACCAAGGACATTGGCAAGGGAACCGGGCTGGGTCTTTCAACGGTTTACGGTATCGTCAAACAGTCTGACGGAT
Organism: uncultured Rhizobiaceae bacterium; assembly: GCA_951813045.1. Lineage (GTDB taxonomy): Bacteria > Pseudomonadota > Alphaproteobacteria > Rhizobiales > Rhizobiaceae > Pseudahrensia. The sequence continues at coordinate 1,523,168 of CATOTF010000002.1, read as the reverse complement.
TTATCTATCCTGAATCAGAAATCGGGCAGGGAACCACTTTCAAAATCTATCTACCGCGGCACGAACCGACTGAAGCTGAAGTCGAGGCGTCCAAAGTTGTCTCAGAATCGAAAACGGAGAAGGCAACCGATCTTGCGGGTAACGCAACTATTGTATTTGTAGAGGATGAAGATGCCGTCCGTGCAGTGGGGTGCAGGACATTACAGGCACGTGGTTATGATGTGCACGAGGCAGAAAATGGTGCGATTGCACTGGAGCTTATCGAGGAGCTTGGCGACGAGGTCGATTTGGTGGTGTCGGATGTAGTCATGCCCGAAATGGACGGCCCGTCGTTGCTTGATGAAGTCAGGAAGACCGGCAACACCGTTCCGTTTATATTTGCGTCAGGATATGCAGAAGACGCGTTCGAAAAGAACCTCCCCGAAGCGGAACGGGGGAAGTTTGGCTTTATCCCAAAACCTTATTCGCTAAAGCAATTGGCGACTGTTGTTAAAGAGCAGTTGGACGAAAAAGGTTGAGTTTATTCTCCCTTTGTGAAGCATCACAATTCGAGAAAATGCTCCGGCATAAACGGAATATCCGTATCATCTGTCTTTACGCCAGCGGAGGTCAGCATCGCATGAATTTGACCGCGATGGTGCGTCTGATGGTTAAATAATTGAATTACGAGCATCTTTTTTGGTTTGGTGACGTCGCGACCAATGGCTCCGGAATACCAGCTTATGTCACCTTCGAACCATTCCAATGTGACTTCATGCGCCCATTGCAATATCCGCTCATCGAAGGCTTTTCTTTCAACACGAAACTTTACCCAATTGTCTATCATGCTGGTGGAATCAGGGATTCCCGTATCTGGCGCCGGCGTTCCTGCAAATCTATTCATCCAGATCATATCGCCCCAAAAGAGGTGTGAAGCAGTTTTCTGAATTGAACCGAAGAATGCCCCCCGATCTTTTTCTCGATCTGAATCGGATAGCTTATCGGCGGCTGAATAGAGGCTCTCATTTTGCCACAGATTATACCTAGCCATTGTTAAAGTGTATTCGCTATTGGGCAATTTAATTCCTTTCGGCTTTGCGCTCGCAAGCACATCATGTGTTGGGTCAATTGTATTGGGGAAGTTCAGCTGTGTTCTGAACGTTGTTAACTGGAGTTCGCTTCCAGCTTACAGTTATCGCAGGTTCCGTGCAGTTCCACCGTAGACCGGGAAACCTCGAAATCGCCTTTTGCCGCCAGGTCGGTAATACCGTTGGTCAAGCCTTTGTCAGATAATTCCGAAACCTGTTCACAAGCGTCACAGATAGTAAAGGCAACCGCCTTGTTTTTCAAGCAGTCGTCGTACTGGCAGGCAATAAACGCGTTCATGCTTTCCAGCTTATGGACCAGGCCAAGCTCAATAAGTTGGTCAAGCGCGCGGTAAACCTGTGGCGGAGCGCGAAAGCCTTGAGGCCGCAGGGCATCCAATATCGCATAAGCACTTAGCTGGCTCTTTGCGTCCGTCAGCGCTTTCATAACCAGGTTTTGATTCTTGGTGAGGTTTTGCACGTCGAGCGAAGATGTCATGGCCGTTCCTCGATATTATTGCGAAATAAGAATGTTTTAAACCTTGCGGCAATGGGCGTTAAACTCAAGAAGAAAAGCAGAGTTGCTGCAACAACAATGGATGGCCCCGATGGTGTATCCCATTGCAGCGACGAGAAGAGGCCTGCAACAACCGCGATAATGCCGACTGCTGCAGCGGACAACGCCATAGTTTCGGGACCCCGTGCCAACCTGCGGGCTGCTGCAGCAGGAATAATCAACATTGCTGTAATCAAGAGCGCACCGATTATCTTCAATGAAATTGCGATGGTGGACGCCACCAGTATTGTGAATATCAGATTCACCTTATCAGGGTCACCCCCTTCAGAGACCGAAAGATCGTAACTCACTGTGGCAGCAAAAAGCCGGTTCCATATGTAAACTAATCCGAAGAGGATCAGTGCCCCACCACCGTATATGATGGCCAGATCGAGTTTGGTAACCGACAGAACATCGCCAAAAAGCAATGCGGTAATATCAAAACGAATCCACGTCATAAATGCCAGGATAACAAGAGCTATAGCCAACGCGCTATGTGACAGTATTCCAAGAAGTGCGTCTTGAGGGACTGTCGATTTCCGCTGCCAAACCGTCAGGGCGAGTGACGCCGTTGTTGCAACCGTGAATATGGCCAGCGTGATGTTAATCTCCAACAAAAGCCCCAGTGCGACGCCTAACAGTGCCGCATGGGACAGGGTGTCACCAAAATAGGCCATCCGACGCCAGATAATAAAGCAACCCAAAGGGCCAGCGATAACGGCAACCCCAATGCCTGCAAGCAGGGCCCTGACAAAGAAATCATCAAGCATCCGATTTCTCCTGCCCGTGGTGATGGCCATCATCCGGGTGGCAATGGTCCGTAACGGACCCATCAGCATGTCGAACGGAGCCATCTGGAAGGTGTTCGTGATCGTGTGAATGTTGATAGACGGCAAGTCCAGCCGCAACCCTGTTCCCAAACAGATGTTTGTATTCATCGGTTTCCGCGACTGCGACAGGTGTGCCGTTGCAACACATGTGGCCGTTGAGACAAACCACCTGATCGGTAGCCGCCATAACCAGATGAAGATCATGTGAGATCATGAGAACGCCGCAATTCAATTCATTCCGGATCGCCAGAATTAAATTATACATTTCGATTTCGCCATTGATGTCGACACCCTGTACGGGTTCATCCAACACCAGAAGGTCAGGTTTTAGCGCAATGGCACGGGAGAGCAGAACACGTTGTAATTCACCGCCCGACAGGGAATGGATATCATGATCCAACAGGTGAGCGACGCCCGTGCGTTCAAGGGGAGTTACGATCTCCATCGAAGACAGCTTTTGCGTAAGACACATAAATCGCCGCACCGTCAGCGGTAAAGTCCAGTCAATGTTCAGCCTTTGAGGTACATATCCAACCTGAAGGTCAGGAGCCCGTAACGCTTTGCCTTCGCTGGGCGATGAAATACCAAGAGCCATTTTGGCAGTAGTGGATTTACCCGAACCGTTTGGTCCGATCAGAGTTACAATTTCACCGGGGTTCACCAGAAAGGACACACCGCGAACAAGCCATCGATTTTGAACCGACAGGCCTGCGTTTTCCAGCTTAATGAGAGGGTGAGACATGAATTATTCTTTGTTAAGTATTAGGTCTTGATTATATTATGTTATAATATTACACAAGCCAAATTGATGGATGGAGATCGTGACGATGCGTTGGTTTGTTAGAACTTTTAGAACAATTAGTGGCTTCAACTCCCAACTTAAGGTGATGGTGATCCTGCCTGCGGTACTTATGGTTTTGTTGATACAAGCTCAGGCCGCTGGAAACCTCAAGGTTGTTGCGTCGGTTAAACCCATTCATTCTCTGGTTGCAGCAGTAATGGAGGGTGTCAGTATGCCGGTTCAGCTCATGCCTGACGGACAATCTCCACACGATTTTCAACTACGCCCATCCCATGCCAGAACAATCCAATCTGCCGACATCATATTCTGGATTGGACCAGGCTTAGAAAGTTTCCTTCCCGTTGCGATAACAGCAATGGGCGCCAACATGGAATCGGTTCGTTTGATTGACACACCCGGATTAGCGTTTCCCGATGAGCATGACGATGACGAGCATAAGGATGCGAAGCACGCAGCGGAAAAAGACGATGAGCACAGCCACGACGATGTTCATCAACATGAAGATCATGATGATCATGATGATGGTGATGAACATTCAAGTACAAATAAGGTGGGTGAAAAAAAGGATGAGCATCATCATGAACATGATGATGACGAGCACGCACACGAAGATCATCACATCTGGCTTGACCCTGAAAATGCCAGCCTGATGGTCGGTGAAATTGAAAAGGCGTTAAGTAAGGCGGATCCAGATAATGCCTCCAGCTACAAATCGAATGCAATAGCGTTCCAGAAGCAATTGAAGAGCCTCACCAGTGATATTGAAGAATTACTGGTGCCTGTGAAAGGTCGGGGGTACGTCGTCTATCATCAGGCCTATCGACACTTTGAACACAGATTTGGCCTCTCCAGCCTGGGTTCAATATTGGGTCACGAAGAAGTGGCGCCTGGTGCCAGAACGATTCGTGAATTGGGTGGACTGATTTCCAAAGGAAAGGTCCGGTGCGTTTTCACAGAGCCCCAATATGATAAAAAACTGGCGCTGATGGTTGTCGGCGACAGTGAAGTGAAATTGGCGGAACTCGATCCGATAGCGCAAGATGTAGAGCAGGGGCCAAAACACTATTTGGTATTGCTCCGCAATCTGGCGACCACCATGAAAACCTGTCTGGGACAGACTAATTGAGCAATACGGGCAGGTTTAGCGGCCCGCGGAAACCAAAGCCCCAAAAGACGACATCTTTCGCCTCCTTAAGTTCCATATTTGGGAACCGTTCAAAGAGTTTGGGCAACACGATGTCTGCAATCATACGGCGCGCAATGTGAGTCCCCATGCAAAAATGGGGGCCATTGCCGAACGCCTGATGCCGATTGTCTTTTCGGAATATATTGAACAGATGCGGATCTTCAAACAGTTCTTCGTCGTGGTTTGCAGACGCCTGTATGGTCATCAGCACTTCGTCTTTGGGGATGATAACGCCGCGAATTTCCGTTTCTTCCACCGCACGCCGCGAACTGAGCTGTATGGGGGCAACCCAACGAACGGTTTCCTCGATGGTCGGCATCCATAGTTTCTCATCATTTAAGACGGTATCCCGTTGGTCGGGATTAGTCAGTAAGCCATAGAGCGCGGTGCACAGAGCATCACGCGGTTCATTTATGCCGCCTCCGATAACGATTTTGATGTTGGAACGAATTATGTCGACATCTACCGGGTCCTCACCGTGTAGCATGGCAGAAATCGCGTTTGGGCGTAGTGCGTGGCCGTTATAGTCTAAAGTGGCATCAATTGCGCGATTGACTTCTTCATTCGTCCGGTCAGACTTTTCAAATGGCTCATCGCGATAACCGAAGTTGCCTGCGCCATCGATTAGTGTTTGCGACCAGCGGCAAAGGTCTGCATCGCTGGCATCCGTTAGTCCAATAATATGTGCCAGGCACCGGGCTGAAATTGGCGCCGCCAGGTGCGCAAAAAGGTCGACAATTTCACCTTTTGGAAGCTTGCCGATGTAATCATCTGCGATTTCATTGTAGAGCGGAAGCCAGACATTCTTTATATTGGCGGGAGAGAACGCGGCCGCCATTGAATTGCGTTCTCGCAAGTGAGCGCTGCCGTCTTTTCTCATCAAAGTGTTGGCTTGAAACGCCTTGCGCATCGGCGTGTTTGGGTCGTCACTGCTGAACAATTCCGCGTTGTCTTTTATCGCCTTCGTGTCTGCGGCTTTAGTGATTAACATCCGACCTACGGATTTTACTTTGATCACCGGTGATTCAGCACGAAACCGCCGGTAAACCGAATAAGGATCGCGGGTCAGCGTATCAATTGTCAGCGTATCATCGACGGGTGCAGGTTTCATTGGGTAACTTTCTATTGTGGAACAGGTGGCCGTTTCGCATATATTGAAACAGCCATCCCACCCCGTCTTTCTATTTTACAGCAGCGAGGCCGCGAGCCAGATCTTCAATCAGATCATCTGTATCTTCCAAACCAACCTGAATACGGATCGTAGTTCCTTCCGTCGGTCCGTGGGCAATAGTGCGATCGGTGAACGTTGGCATCACTGCGAGACTTTCATAGCCAGCCCAGGAATATCCCAGCCCGAGATATTGAAGTGCATTTAAGAACGCACCGGCTTCATCACGGGATTTGTCCTTGATCACAAACGAGAACAGCCCGCTGGCGCCGCTGAAATCGCGTTTCCATAACTCATAGCCTGGGTCACCGGGCAGGGCGGGGTACATGACACGTGATACTTGGTTTTGCGTCTGTAACCATTCGCAAAGTGCCATTGTTGTTTTCTGGTGACGCTCCAACCGCACACCCATGCTGCGCATACCACGAAGAACCAGATAAGCGTCATCGCCCCCAACACAGATGCCCATCGCCTGGGTTGATTCGACCAATCTGGCCCAGTGTTTGTCATTTGCAGAAACGCCGCCCATAAGCACATCGGAGTGGCCTGAGGGATATTTTGTTAGGGCGTGAATCGAGATATCAACACCAATATCCAGCGGTTTAAAAAACAGGGGCGTCGCCCATGTGTTGTCCATCATCACCACACATTCAGGATTGCTCTCGTGCGCGATGTTGGTCAGCAGCGGCGTATCGTGCATTTCAAATGAATTTGACGCCGGTGCTTCCAGCATCAGTATACGTGTGTTGGGGCGCATGAGCTTTGCAAGGCCGTCACCGATATCCGGACTAAAATATTCCACTTCCACTCCAAGGTTACGTACAACCGTCTCACAAAAACTGCGGTTGGGAGAATAAAGTGAATCGACTACCAGCATGTGTGTACCAGCCTGTGCGAACGCCAGCACCGGCATTGAAATCGCGGCAAGTCCTGATGGGACCAATACCGTTCCTGCCGCACTCTCAAGTTCCGTCAACGCGTCGCACAAGGCATCGGTAGTCGGAGTGCCGCGCGTGCCATAGGTGTATTTTTGTGTGCGGTCGCGCATGGTTTCATAGTCAGGATAAAGCACAGTAGATGCGCGAACCACGGGCGGATTTACGAATCCGTGATAATCACGCGGATTATTTCCGATATGAGCAAGTTTGGTGTTGATACCTTGCTTGGCGCTTCTGGAAGTATTTTTGTCGTTATTGCTCATCTCTTCTCCGTTGCAGTGATTAGCCGGGTTAAAATTTACCATTTTCTCTATAAATTCGTAACATATGCGGTGATCAAGGGAACTGCCCACTTGACCGAAAAGCGATAATATCATGTTATCTTTACGTCAAAGGGCTTCGCGGCCTTGGCACTTAGTCAGTCAAAAAGACGATGTTGGTATCAACGGGCAAGTGTTGACGTTTCAGGGAGTAGGAATGGCGGGGGCGCTATGTACATTTAGTCCCCGTGTATCCAGTTTTCAGCTGCGTACGCGTAATGTTTCTTTGACAGGAATTTTATCTGATCATGGAACAGGAAAGGCTGCTATCCCATGAAAACCAAACTTCTAACTCTCGCCCTTGGCGCTGCTGCATTTGCAACAGTTAGCTCAAGTGCATCCGCTGCGACACTGGACGATGTGAAAGCCAAAGGCTTCATGCAGTGTGGCGTATCAACTGGTGTTCCCGGTTTCGCATTTACTGACGACGCCGGTGACTGGCAGGGTTTCGACCCCGCACTTTGCCGCGCTGTTGCTGCTGCAATCTTCGGCGATCCAAAAGCTGTTAAGTTTACACCAACCACGGGTAAAACACGCTTTACAGCACTGGCTTCCGGTGAGGTTGACCTTCTGGCTCGTAACACGACTGAAACCTTCAGCCGTGATGTCGACTTGAAGTTCACATTTGGCCCTGTCAACTACTACGACGGTCAAGGCTTCATGGTTCGCAAATCACTTGGTGTGAGTTCTGCGCTGAACCTTTCAGGTGCAACTATCTGCATTCAGACTGGTACAACAACTGAGTTGAACCTGGCTGACTATTTCCGTGCCAACAACATGACTTATGAGCCGGTGCCAATCGAAACAAACGCTGAAGCACAGGAAAAATACCTGGCTAACGCTTGTGACGTTTACACCACAGATGCTTCCGGACTTGCTGCAACACGTGCTGCGTTCGAAAAGCCAGGTGATCACGCTTTGCTTCCTGAAATCATCTCCAAAGAGCCACTCGCTCCATTGGTACGCCACGGTGATGACCAGTGGGCTGACATCATGAAATGGACATTGAACGCTCTGATCAACGCTGAAGAGCTCGGTGTTACAGCTGCAAATGCTGATGAAATGAAAGCTTCCTCCAAATTGCCAAGCATCCAGCGTTTGCTGGGTGGTGAAGGCGAAATGGGTGCAGCTCTTGGTCTTGGAAACGACTGGGCGCTAAACGCGATTAAAGCCAACGGTAACTACGGAGAGATTTACGAAAAGTATATCGGTCCTAACACTGCCATCGGTCTTGAGCGCGGCCTTAATGGTCTGTGGAATAACGGCAAAGGCGGCATTCTTTATGCTGCTCCAATCCGCTAAGTAAATATTAAGAGGCGGTGTCCGGTTTCGGACATCGCCTTTATTACCTAAGAACTATTCATTGCTCGTGATGACTGTCCCTCAAAGGTTTGACATCATCAGCAAATTAGAAATTTCTAACGACGACAGGCGCATTGCTTAATGACCGTTGCAGCAGATTTCGCAGACGAAGCCGAACCGTTTCGCATAAGCCAACTAATTTACGATAAGCGTTATCGTTCCTATACAATTCAAGTTGTTACCATGATGTTGTTCATGCTCGCCGTGGCATGGCTTGTGAACAATGTGATTGAGAATTTTGAGGCGCTTGGGAAAACCTTTTCCATTGATTTCCTCTGGCAACCCGCGTCCTATGACATCAACCAGAAATTGATAGAGTACTCATCCCGCTCACCCCATTGGAAAGCGGCGGTTGTAGGAATTCTCAATACATTGGTTCTAGCATTTCTTGGCTGTATTTTTGCAACCATTGTTGGGGTTGCAGTCGGCGTCGCGAGGCTCTCGAAAAACTGGCTGGTGTCGCGTTTGATGACGATATACATCGAAGGTTTTCGCAACGTCCCTGTCTTGCTTTGGATACTATTGGTAAGTTCAGCGTTTTCCGCTTTGCTTCCAGCTCCCAGACAGGCTGCACCTTTATTAGGTGGTGGATTTGTGCCCACTAACCGTGGTTTTTATTTTCCTGCTCCGGTTTTCGAAAGCGGTAGCGGTATCCTGGCTATCATCTTTGTTGCGTCGATTATTGGCGCCTGGTTCTTTGGCCGATGGGCGGATGCAAGACAAAAGGCGACCGGAGAAATTTTGCCGGTTTTCTGGATACGCCTCGGCATTCTGCTGGTGCCAACGTTCCTGATGTATTTCCTGTTGGGAATGCCTGTCGGTTTAGATATTCCCGAGTTGAAGGGCTTTAACTATCAAGGTGGCTTGTTCGTACGCAATAGCTTCATGGCTCTTTGGTTGGCGCTTTCACTTTATACGGGAGCTTTTATTGCAGAAAACGTTCGTGCCGGAATTCAGGCGATCAGCCATGGACAAACTGAAGCTTCATCTTCACTTGGACTGCCACCAAGCAGAACGATGAACCTTGTAGTTTTGCCTCAGGCTCTACGAATTATTATTCCGCCGTTGATCTCGCAATATCTCAATCTGACCAAAAACTCATCACTGGCGATTGCTGTTGGTTATATGGATGTGACGGGGACACTGGGTGGTATCACGCTGAATCAGACCGGCAGGGAGATGGAATGCCTTCTTTTACTCATGGCATTTTATCTTACAGTCTCGCTCCTCATTTCGGGTGTGATGAACGTTTACAATAACTCCGTCGCATTGAAGGAGCGTTGATATGACCAATAAAATCGCATTTGTCGCAACCGAGATGCTGCCAGAACAGGCTGCGCCCGTTAATACCAAAGGCGCGATCGCCTGGATGCAATCCAACCTGTTTTCGACACCGCGCGATACGATCTTAACGGTTGTGTTTTTGGCTGTGGTCGCCGGGATTTTATATTATCTGGTACCTTGGTTGGTGCTCAATTCAGTATTTTTTGCGGATTCGATCAGGGAATGCCGGGAGATTGATACTGGAGCGTGTTTTGCGGTTGTAACCAGCCGTTTTAATCAGCTGATCTTTGGGTTCTATCCAAGCCAGCACTATTGGCGTCCAATATTGACGTTCTTAATGATGTTTGTGGCATTCGCGCCATTACTGCACGATAATCTGCCCCGTAAAATGCTTTGGTTTACTGCTGCGTTTCCGCTTCTCGCCTATTGGTTTTTGTGGGGTGGGGCGATCTGGGGCCCGTTGCTTATCGTTGCTGCGCTGGTTGGAACTTATTTCGTTTACAAGACTGCAGCAGCATCGCTGAGCCCAATTTTATCTCTGATTGCCAGTGTGGTTTTTCTGATATTTTGGCTGTTATTCATCCAGTCCTGGTTAAGCGCTGGACTTACTAACACCATTGGATTTATTGGGCTTGAACCTGTTGAGTCTGCCAAGTTTGGCGGGTTTTTAATTACATTCGTTATTGGCGTTTCAGGTATCGCTGGATCGCTACCTATCGGTATCGTCCTGGCGCTGGGGCGTGGGTCAGATATGCCGACGGTCAAAATGATTTGTGTCGGTTTCATTGAGTTTATTCGCGGTGTGCCACTCATTACGTTATTGTTTGTGGCTTCAACTCTGCTGAATTACTTCCTGCCGCCGGGAACCACTTTTGACCTGATCCTTCGGGTAATTATCATGGTGACGCTGTTTGCTTCCGCTTATATGGCTGAGGTGATCCGCGGTGGTTTGGCGGCACTTCCTCGTGGTCAGTACGAGGCTGCAGATGCATTAGGCCTGAACTATTGGCAGGCAACGCGACTGATCGTTCTGCCGCAAGCCCTTAAGATTTCAATTCCCGGTATTGTGAGCACCTTCATTGGGCTGTTCAAGGATTCTGTGCTGGTATCTATCATCGGCATATTGGATCCAATCGGGATTATGCAGCCCATTCGATCTTCATCGGAATGGAACGGCATTATCTGGGAATTACCGATCTTTATTGGTCTGGTATTCTTCGTCTTCTGCTTCGCCATGTCTCGCTATTCAATGTATTTCGAGCGTAAGCTCGACACCGGTCACAGGAACTAAATCCATGTCACAAGCTGCTGCAAAAGAACTGCATATCTCGGATACCGAGGTCGCAATTGAAATTAACAGTATGAACAAGTGGTATGGCGACTTCCACGTGCTTAAGGATATCAATCTGAAAGTAATGGAAGGGGAACGTATCGTCGTTGCCGGCCCGTCAGGTTCCGGTAAATCAACCATGATCCGTTGCATTAACCGGTTGGAAGAACACCAGCGCGGACAAATCATCGTTGATGGGATTGAGCTAACAAGCGACTTGAAAAAGATCGATGAAGTGCGCCGCGAAGTTGGCATGGTGTTTCAGCACTTCAACCTGTTTCCACATTTGACCATCTTGGAAAACTGCACGCTGGCCCCGATCTGGGTTCGTAAAATGCCGCAAAAAGATGCGGAAGAAATTGCAATGCGTTATCTTGAGCGCGTTAAAATCCCAGAGCAGGCGAACAAGTTCCCCGGCCAGCTTTCAGGTGGCCAGCAGCAGCGCGTGGCGATTGCCCGTTCGCTGTGCATGAACCCGCGTATCATGTTGTTTGATGAGCCAACCTCTGCGCTTGATCCGGAGATGATCAAGGAAGTTCTGGACACAATGGTTTCTCTGGCGGAAGAGGGTATGACCATGATTTGTGTGACACACGAAATGGGCTTTGCCCGCCAGGTGGCCAACCGTGTTGTCTTTATGGATGCCGGGCAAATCGTTGAGCAGAACGAACCAGTTGAATTCTTCGATAATCCACAACACGAGCGTACCAAGGAATTCCTGAGTCAAATTATGCACTAAGTGTGATTTCTTGAAGTTATTTATCGATAGGGCGATCAGGAGCATTGCGGCTTTGGTCGCCTTTTTCATTGTATTGGTGCTTGGATATTTGGGAACAGCACTTGTGACGGCCCGTATAGGGGCGGATGTGGCTTCGGTAAAAGTGGAGGAGAGCAAACATAAGATCTATCTGGTCACCAGCCTTTTGCATGCAGATTTTGTGTTACCGGCCAGCCCAAGGATATTGGAACGTTTTTCCTTCCTGCAGGGATCTGACTTGCCTCTGAAACATCCTGATCTTCGACACCTGACGTTTGGTTGGGGTTCCAATGCATTTTACACTACCGCCGGTTCTTATTCTGACATCGCTGTCAAAGCCGTATTCAAGGCGGTATCCGGAGATACGTCAGTTATGCGAGTGGTCGCCATTGGAGAGGTAGAGGTCGCAGAGGACGTCATCGAGTTGAATCTGGGCGATGAACAATATGATAAATTGCTGACTGCGATTGATGAAAGCTTCGCCCGGCAAGATAATAGGCAACCGGAATATCTGCCGAGTGCGAGTATTGGTGAGCCAGACGCGTTTTATATAGGTGTGGGTGGATTCAACATCTTCAATCCATGCAACCAATGGGTCAACAATGTCCTTCGCAATGCGGGTGTGAAACTCGGTGTATGGACGCCGACTACCCAGGCGTTGCGGCAATCACTGGTGTATTTTTCCAGTACTGTCGAGCTTGAGCCATAATACCTGTGAAGGCAGGTTTTGTCCTAGAAAATCACTATGATCCCTTGCACTTGGGCGGTGTGTGCAATAGATAAAGCTCACTTAATCAAGGTGCGTTGAGCGGAAATGTGCTGGGCGCGCCCAATTGTTGTTTGAAAACAGGAAGCTGTGCGATTTAGTGCCGCTTTCTGCGAGGAAAATAAATTGGCTTCAAAAACGAATCCATTCACGTTCCTTCAGCAGGTTCGTGCCGAAGTATCAAAAGTTGTGTGGCCCACCCGTCGCGAGACTGTTGTCACAACGATCATGACATTGATCCTGGTTTTTATCACGGCAGTGTTTTTCTTTATCGTCGACCAAGGCCTGAGCTACGGCACAGGGTTCCTTTTCGGCTAATTATTCATTTACGGAGTGCGGCAATTCCATGGCAATGCGGTGGTACATCATTCACGCTTACTCGAATTTCGAGCAGAAAGTCGTGACTTCGATTCAGGAATCCATTCGTCAAAAGGGGCTTGAGCATCTGTTTGATCAGATTCTCGTTCCGGTTGAGAAGGTTGTTGAGGTCCGTAAGGGCAAGAAAGTTGATGCTGAGCGGAAGTTTTTCCCCGGCTATGTTCTTGCTCACATGAACATGACAGACGAAGCATATCACCTGATCAAGAATACGCCGAAGGTGACCGGTTTTCTGGGAACGGACAACAAACCGTTGCCGATTACAGATAAAGAAGCCGACCGCATTCTCAATCAGGTGCAAGAGGGTGTGGATCGTCCCAAACCGTCTGTTATGTTCGAGGTTGGTGAGAACGTTCGTGTGTCTGATGGCCCGTTTGCCTCCTTCTCCGGTACGGTTGAAGAGGTGGACGAGGAACGCGCCCGCCTCAAAGTTGAAGTATCGATCTTCGGGCGCGCAACGCCTGTTGATCTGGAATATGGTCAGGTGGAAAAGGTCTGACCGTTAAATCTGTGTGGAAGGAGAGGGGATCTGGCCGATCTTCAAATCCGCACCACGCAGGTCTTTGAACGTCGGCTCCAGTCGACAGAGTGAAACAGCTCCTGGGGATATTCTTCATGAGCAAAAACAAAGGCATATATAATGGCCAAGAAAATTGATGGGTACCTGAAACTTCAGGTCCCCGCTGGCAGCGCATCGCCATCTCCACCTATCGGACCGGCACTCGGTCAACGCGGTTTGAACATCATGGAATTCTGTAAAGCGTTTAATGCCGCTTCACAGGAAATGGAAAAAGGTGCACCTGTGCCTGTTACCATCACGATTTTCCAGGACAAGTCATTCACGTTCAAGATGAAGACGCCTCCTGCGTCGTTCCTTTTGAAAAAAGCTGCAAATCTGAAATCCGGTTCCAACGAACCCGGTCGTTCGATTGCCGGTTCTGTGACCCGCGCTCAGGTGAAAGAAATCGCCGAAGTGAAAATGAAAGATCTCAACGCCAACGATATTGATCAGGCAATGCTGATTATCGAAGGTTCTGCCCGTTCAATGGGCCTGGAAGTAAAGGGCTAAGGATATGGCAAAGCAAGGTAAAAGAATGACAGCTGCCCGTGAGGGTATCGACCGTAAAAAGCTGTACGGCATCACAGAAGCAGTTGGCATCGTCAAAAATGGAGCTAAATCCAAATTTGATGAAACCGTTGAAATCGCTATGAACCTGGGTGTTGATCCACGCCACGCGGACCAGATGGTTCGCGGTGTGGTGACTATGCCAAATGGTACGGGTAAAACCATGAATGTGGCTGTATTTGCACGCGACGCCAAGGCTGAAGAAGCCACGGCTGCGGGAGCGGATACTGTTGGTGCAGAAGACTTGATGGAGCGCATTCAGGGTGGCGACATCCCGTTTGACCGTATCATTGCAACACCAGATATGATGGGCCTCGTTGGTCGTCTTGGTAAGGTGCTTGGCCCCCGCGGCCTGATGCCTAACCCCCGCGTTGGTACTGTAACACCTGACGTTACTCAGGCCGTTAAAGACGCCAAGGGAGGTTCCGTTGAGTTCCGTGTCGAAAAAGCCGGCGTAATTCACGCAGGGATCGGCAAAGCGAGCTTCACTGAACAAGCAATCGAAGAAAACATTCGCGCGCTCGTCGAAGCCGTTGCTAAAGCCAAGCCGTCAGGCGCTAAAGGCGCTTATGTGAAGCGCGTTGCGATCTCTTCAACCATGGGCCCGGGTGTCAAGGTTGATCCAACATCGGTCATGCCTGCGAGCTAATTAAATATAAGATTCAGCAAAACTGAACGATAAGCCTCGGTGGAAACACTGGGGCTTTTTTGCTTTGAATAGAAAGGGGGTAAGTTGAGGGGTACTCTAAGAAGTGATTTGCATGGCCGATTTTCTACAAATAGGCTCTGATTCTGAATTTAAACAATTCGTTACGCTTGTGCGGGGGCAATAATGCAAATCTGGGTTTTAATGGTCAGCCTCATATTTATGGCTGTCATTGCGTATTTCTTTGTGGCGACAATCAAAGCTGTTGATGGTGAAGATGCTGTCGACCCGAATGATCGTCGGGGTAAGTTGATATGGGGCATGCTTATCGCCGGTATCGTAATTACCACGGCCTCGCTGTGGAGCTGGCCTCACGCGGTTTCCGATGAAAGTGAAGCGATAGTCGTCAATGCAACTGGCGCCCAATGGTCATGGGATATCGACAACGAAGAGCTGCCGTTGGGTAAGCCTGTTGTTTTCAATGTTCATACGGAAGATGTAACGCACGGGTTGGGTGTGGTGGATGAAACTGGCCGCCTGTTGTTCCAGGCCCAGGCTATCCCCGGATACGTCAATAAAGTCGAATACGTCTTTTCCAAAGCCGGTGAGTACAGAGTTATCTGCATGGAATACTGCGGGCTTGCCCATCACGATATGACGACGGAATTCACCGTTGGCGAGCAATAGGAGGGTTTGAAAATGGCTACTCAAGAATTTCAACCACACTCAACCGCTGCTAAACTGGGGATGTTAATCGCCGGTGTCGTCTTTCTGTTGATGATGATTTTCGGCTTGATTATGAGAGCCGCGCAGGGGGAATTATACCAACGGCATTATTTTCTGACTCTGTAGGGATTCCCAAATCGAGTTTGATCTGATTCCTTGTGGCAAAGGAGATTTGCTATGGGATCATCAGTGCCACTTCGGACGGACTTTGATGCCGCCAGCCTGCGCCGGACGACCAAGGAATGCAGTGACAACCGACAGATACGCCGGCTGCTTGCGCTTGCCGCAGTCTATGACGGCATGAACCGCACGGAGGCGGCTCGGATTGGCGGGATGGATCGTCAAACGTTGCGTGACTGGGTCCATCGTTTCAATGAACTGGGTCCGGACGGTCTGACCAATGCCAAGGGTGCAGGGCGACCGCGCCTGCTGAGTGATAAGCAGATGCAGGAACTGTCGCTGATTGTCGAAACCGGGCCGGACCGGGAAGTGGATGGCGTGGTTCGTTGGCGACGCATTGATCTGGTACGCGTTATTGAGGAACAGTTCGGTATCAAATGCTCCGAGCGGGTGATGTCGGATTATCTGGCACAACTGGGCTTCTCCAACATCTCCGGTCGTCCACAACACCCTGAGCAGGATGGACGTGTGATCGAAGCGTTCAAAAAAACTTCCCCGACACGCTCGCAGCCCACATAGCTGATCTGCCGCAGAGAACGCCGGTGGAGATCTGGTTCCAGGACGAAGCGCGCATCGGGCAAAAGAACGGTCAGGTTCGCCTCTGGGCGAGGAAAGGAACCCGTCCCCGGCTGCCCGCCGACCAGCGCTACGACAATGCCTATCTGTTCGGTGCGATCTGCCCAAAGCGTGGCACGGGCGCGGCCTTGGTACTGCCCAAAGCCAACACACAAGCAATGCAATTGCATCTCGATGAGATCAGCAAATACGTGACCCGCAAGGCCCATGCCGTGATCCTGATGGATCGCGCAAGTTGGCACAGCACCGGCAAACTGGTCGTACCAAAGAATATCACCATCATTCTGCTACCTTCGAAGTCACCTGAACTGAACCCGGTCGAGAACATCTGGCAATATCTGAGGTCAAACTATCTCTCAAACCGCGTTTTCAAAGACTACACCGCCATCCTTGATGCCGCCTGCGACGCATGGAACGCGCTCATCGACACACCGAAAATCATAACGTCAATCGGAATGAGAGATTGGGCCCATGTCAGAACGGTCGAAAATTAATGCCGTTGGTATTAATAGAACTCGATTCCACGCTGTTCTACCAAATCCTAACGGCCCATGGTGCTGGCATGGTGGGAACTGCGGTGTTGTCCGGAGCGGTGATACTTTGGTATTTCATTGGTCGGCATGTTGAACTGCTGCTGACCGTCTATTGGGTGTTCCTGGGGCTGTTCCTGCTCGGAGTGGTGCTTATCCTTGGTGGCATATTTATCGGCGGGTTTGCCGGTGCATGGACATTCCTGTTTCCACTTCCCGCGATTTCCGGTGGTTTGTGGGAAGCAGGCGCTGCGGCTTCGTTCCTCCTTGGTTATCTATCGATTGGTATAGGTTTTCTTCTACTTTATCTGGAAATTGGTAGAAAACTCATTGCGAAATATGGCGGCATATCGGGCGCTTTGGCTTGGCCGTTGATCACCGGGAAAGGGGAGCAAGCCGACGCACCGCCTCCTTCAGTGATTGCGGCAATGGCGACTATCATTTTCAACACAATCGGTATTGTCGTTGGTGCCGCCGTTGCGCTTAGCAGCATCGTACACCTCTATGCGCCCGACTTCGCGGTCGATGCGTTACTCGCCAAGAACATGATCTTTTTCTTTGGCCATGTGTTGGTAAACGCCAGCATCTACATGGCGGTCATTGCGGTATATGAGATTATTCCGGAATATACAGGCCGTTCATGGAAAACGACGCGCGTGTTCGCCATTGCCTGGCTAGCGGTGCTGCTGTTCGTGAGGCCGTTTATCCGCACCACATGTTGCAGGACGTGGTGATGCCCGCTTGGATGCTGGTGATGGGACAGATTGTGTCCTACCTGTCCGGCATACCGCTTTTAGCGGTCACGGCATTTTCCCTATGTGTCTATCTGCGCGGGTCAAAACTGCAGTGGGACCTTGCGTCCGGCCTGTTGGTCTTGGGTGTCGCTGGGTGGTCTGTAGGATCTGCGCCGGCGATTATCGACGGTATGATCGCTGTCAACAAAGTCATGCACAACACCCAATGGGTGCCTGGTCACTTCCACATTTACCTGATCCTCGGTGAAGTCGCCATGAGCTTTGGTTTTATGGCGTGGTTGATTAACGAAGGACGTCAAGAGTCATTCGGGTCATTGGATAAGGCAGCATTGTGGACGTATCTGGCAGGTGGGGCAGGGTTCACACTGATGTTCCTCGTTTCTGGTGCGATGTCAGTGCCCCGCCGTTGGGCGGTTCATGCGCCGGAGTGGTTCTTGCAAGATCGGATTGCCACCCTGTTCGCGACATTGGTTATTCTTGCAACCGCCCTGTTCGTTTTGAAATTTGTGCGGGGCCTTACCACGAAGAAAGCGGACTGAATATGAAAGCCCTCGCCGCCAGCGTGGCTGCCACTTGCCTTGGGGTATTTGCCCTTTGGCAGGCGACCGCGGGCTTGCAGGTTGTGACCGCAGAAGGGGCGCGACGGGTGCATGTGGCGCTTGAAAATCCACGCATTCCCGATGTCGAACTCCAAACGATGAGTGGCCAAATCGAGAAGTTCGGTGCCGATGACGGCAAGATAAAGGTCGTCGAATTTATCTACACGACATGCCCTACAATTTGCCAGTCGGCAGGGGCTGATCTTGCCCGCTTGCGCGAGCGTGTGGTAAAACTGGGTGGTGCTGATAAAGTGAAACTCCTGTCGATTAGTTTTGACCCGGAAACGGATCAGGTGGCGCAGCTTTCCCAATACGGCAAGGTTCATGCCGCCGATGGGGCGGTGTGGACGATAGCGCGACCGGACAAAACTGACCTTCAGGACCTACTTAAGTCATTCGGTATTAAAGTCATTCCCAATGAATATGGCGGGTATGAACACAACGTTTCACTGAATGTCGTTGACCGCAATTCACGGCTGGTCGCGATTGTCGATAGTGATGATATCGACGGTGCGTTTAATGAAATAACGAAAACGCTGCGCCAATGAACAGGGAAGCCTTTCTTGGTTTGGCGCTGTTCGTTACCTGCGTGATTGTTCGCGAACCGCTTGAACAATCCGCCGCCATGCACACGCTCGTCCTCCTACCGTTATTGGCGGCGAGTGGATGGCTGATGATGCCGAAGGGGTCGACCTTCGGCCATGAATGGAACAAGGGCGGGTTTTGTACCCTGTTAATTGCCATTTTCACGATTGCCTTTTGGATGTTGCCAAGGGCAATTGACGCGTCGTTGGAAAATACAACAGTCGAACTGGCAAAGTTTATTTCCGTGCCCTTGGGTGTTGGTGCGGCACTCGCGCTCGGCTGGCCACGCGCCCACCCGATCATGCGCGGGTTTTTGAAGGCGCAGGCGTTATCGATGCTCGGATTTATGGCCTTTTTATACACCCATTCCCCGGTTCGCGTGTGTAACGCCTATTTGGAGAGCGATCAGATAATACTCGGCTATGGATTCTTGTTTGCCGCAATAGGCCTCGCGATCTATTGGACCGTTCCGCTGTTCCTCCCGCAACATGGGACAGTAAATGAAGCCCAATTTCAAACGGCAAATTTATGACCATAGAAGAATCCGTACGCCAATTTGCCGATCTGGCTGTTGCCAAAGCCAAACACCTTTCAAAAGACCCGCTTGCATTTGCGGTATCTTCGCTGATGGCCGGGGCCTATGTCGGGCTGGGTATTATCCTGATTTTTTCCGTAGGGCAGGCGGCACCGGAAGAATTTCGTGGCCTGCTAATGGGCATGAGCTTTGGCATCGCGCTCACGCTGGTTGTGTTCGCAGGCTCAGACCTGTTTACCGGCCACACGATGTATATGACTTTTGGACGGTTGACCGGCGCGTCGTCGACCGGTGATCTATTCAAGTGCTGGGGGGCAACTTGGTCCGGTAATCTGGTAGGTTCAGTTCTGCTGGGCATCCTGTTCGTCACTGGTGGTGGGGGCATTGTGCTGCAAGCCGGCGGGGCGGACCTGTTGCATGCTGTCGCTTACAAAAAGATGTCCGGCACGCCCATTGAACTCATCGCGCGCGGCATGCTGTGCAACTGGCTTGTGTGTCTGGCGCTCTGGGCGGGCGCACGAACGAAAGATGATACGGCGAAATGCATCATAATATTCTGGTGCCTCTTCGCCTTCATTACCGCAGGTTTTGAACACAGCGTCGCTAATATGACAGTGTTCTCGATCGCGCTGCTATCAGAACACGGCCCGGAAGTGACCGTAGGTGGCGCGGCCTATAATTTGCTCTGGGTGACAATTGGAAACACGTTGTCGGGTGTAATCATAATGGGGGTGGGATATTGGGTGATTGCCGGGCGGCCAAGGGATTTGGGTGAGGATACATCCGAATAGAACGCGTTTCTTTGGAGCATTGTGACCCTATGCACACTCAATGGACACTTGGATTCAACAGTTAGAATGCCAATGCATCCACCGCCTCGGCAGCTACCTCAGCGGACCATTGGCGCACGGCGGTTGGTGCTGCAACCCCGTCGAGCGGCAGGAATGTACCTTCCCCCGGCTCGTCAAGAACAACTGAGCCACCGGGCGAAATCACCTCGATTGCGCCTTCGCTGATCTGGAAGCCGTAGTGTGACTGACCGACAGGCATTCCAACAGTTAGTACACCACCGACGAACACTGTGCCGCGGATACCGATTGTCGCAACCGGCGTGGAGAAGGCAACGTCACGTGGTGATGCTTTGGCTATTCCACCGGAGGCAAAGCGGAATATCCCGGTGAGCATCATCAATGCCTGGCTCGATGTGCCGTCTGGTTCATAGACAAACTGGTCGATGGTAATGCGTGTATTCCCAGACAAGGTAAGTTTCGATTCGTCATCGAAACGGATCAGAAGCCGCGCGTCCGGACCAGTGCTAATTTCGTCACCGACGAAGACCTGGCTACCTTGCGACAGTTCACTAGTGGTATCGGCGGTGATGCGGATGGCGGTACCTTTTTGACGCTCGACTTGACCAGCAGCCTGTTGGGCCTGCACAGATGGGCCGTACATCGTGCCAACAAAAATTAATGTCAGGAAGATTCTAATAGGATTTCTCATGTACAACACCTAAGTTGGCTTACGTACAATCAGTATTGTGTACCTATGATGGTAATTGTGCAACTGGTTCGTATGCCTCACGCTTAGGGCGGGGGTACGAAAGAAAGACGAAACGGCAAAATACACTATTGTAATTTGGTGTTTCTTCGTCTTAATCCTCGCCGGATTTGAACACAGCGTCGCCAACATGACCGTATTCTCAATCGCGCTGCTGTCGGAACATGGTGCTGAAGTCACACTTCGCGATGCGGCATGCAATCTGCTTGGGTGACAATTGGAGATATACTGTCCGGCGTGGTGATCATGAGGTTGGAGTATTGGATGGTCGTCGGACGACCAAAAGTGTTACAAGCCGGAAACGATTATCCATCACCGCCACTGTTGCGGAATTCTCTTGGGCTTTGACCCGTTTTAATTTCAAACATTCTGCTGAATGCGCTTCTGCTGGAAAACCCGACGATTTCCGCGATCCGCTTTACCGGCATTGCGGTGTCGCGCAAAAGAGAACCGGCCATTTTCATGCGCAGATCCCTAAGCAGGTCCATCGGCCCGCTGCCGTATGAATCTGAAAACCGTTTGGCAAATGCTGAACGGCTCATGCCAACGATGGCAGCAAGGCTATCGACGGTATGCGGGTCTCCTGGTGAATCCAACATCGCCCTAAGCGCATCCCAAACCAGCTGGTCCTTCAATGCTGCCATCCAGCCGAGCCTTTCGTCCTGTGCTATGATCCTCCGGCGCAAAAGCTCGATCATACATTGTGTCAAAAGCATTCGTATCATCGCGCGGCTGCCCAGTCGCGGGTTTGAAATCTCCTGCAATAATGCATTTAAAGGTGTCTTCATGACACTATCGGCCCTGACCCGTTCCAACAGAGGTTCGCGAATGAGGGAGATCAAATCACGTGCGCCCCGCAAGCCAACATTTATGTGGGCACAAAGCGCCACCAATTGGCTTTTGGTTTCTGTTTGCTCCCCGCTCTCTTCGAGAATATGTGCCAGCTTAAGGGCGGCGGGTTTGCATTCGGGCATCGGATCTGTGGTTTCACCGAAACTGTGCAACGCATGGCTCCGCAGCGCGGGGACCAGCACCAGGTCACCCACTGAAACCCGTACCGCTGAATGCCCCCTTATGGTGATCTCACCTTCTCCAGACAGGATGTAATGGAGGGTAGCCGCCGAATCCCCTTCAAGACCGAGATCACAGGCGCCACGGAGTTCACAAAGGGCAAATGGCTCGGTCGATATTTCCAGTTCATCAAAGACGTGTTCGTAGCTCATGCCCGATCTTGGGCGCATTTAGGACGTTTGGACACCTTTATTCTGCAGTGAGGTCGAAATCTGGACGAAAAGGCACGTCCCTTACGTCAATCTTCAAATGTTCAACACGAAACATGGAGAAACTAGCATGTGCGATAATCATGACCATAACCCAGAAAACGTCTCCCGGCGCGCGGCATTGCGCGGCGGTGTAATGGCAACCGCAGCCGCCGCTGCGACAGTTGTTGGTGGTACAGCAGCATCAGCTGCAAACGCTGCCAACCCTTATGCTGACCCCGAAAATCCGACTCTGCCACCCTCCAATATGAAGCTCGATCTTAGTCGTGCAGCATTGGTGGTGACTGACCCGCAAATCGATTTTCTGAGCCCCAAGGGTGTAACCTGGGCCGTCGTTGGCAAATCGGTTACCGAACACAACACCGTCGAAAATATTGAAACACTGTTCAAAACCGCAAAAGCTGCGCAGATGACTGTGGCTGTTTCGCCTCACTATTACTATCCGACCGATCACGGGTGGAAGTTTGAGGGAACGCTTGAAAAGTTGATGCATAAAATCGGCATGTTCGACCGTAAGAGCGCGCTCGACCTCGAGGGTTTCGAAAACTCAGGCGCCGACTGGATGCCTCAATATAAGAAATACATCGATGACGGTGAAACCATCGTAACCTCGCCGCACAAAGTCTACGGCAATGATACGAACGATCTGTCGCTGCAATTGCGTAAGCGCGGTGTGGATCAGGTTATCCTGTCTGGAATGTCTGCCAACCTGTGCACCGAATCTCATATGCGTGAGTTGGTTGAACAGGGTTTTGAAGTCGCCGTGGTCAAGGACGCAACAGCCGCCGCCATCGTGCCAGAAGGTGATGGATATCTGGCCGCGCTCACCAACTTTCGCTTCGTTGCCAACGCCGTTTGGTCAACCGAGGAAGTCGTGGAGAAAATAAGAACGGCCAGCTGACATAATTAAACTATCGCAATTAAACTATCGCACCGCTCAACATGTTGAGCGGTGCTGATTTGCCAATATAATTGAGCGGGATGATTATAAACTGGTAAATCCAAACTTGATTCCTATTTAGAGTTTCGATTTTTTCGGAGTTGTTCATAATTTACCAAGGCTCATGATTTAGCGGAGTGCATCGCACTTTCTAATACTTGTTTGTTCTTTATTTCTATTGTTTAATTGTCATTCAAACATATTGAAGTGGGTATGAGGGTAATGTATGAGTGCGACATTTAAGCTGGAATTTTCCAAGCCAGAGGGCTTCAAAAAACAATCGCTGGTTAAGCTTGCAAAAGCGCTGATCGCCTTAAAGTCGGGTAAGTACCTTAGTGCATCCGTGCAATTCTATGAAGCATTTGATGCTTATATGCCGGCGAACCCAAGCCGTGAACAAAGGGCCGCAATATTCTGGCGTAAAGTGCTTCTTCAGGCACTGACGAACACACTTGGCAACAATCAAATTGCAGACTTGTTGGAAGAAGAACTGATCAAAGAACTTGAAGATACAGTTGAACCAATCTTCAGCCGCGCAAAGAACCCAAGTTATTTAATCAGCCATCTAAGTGATCCAGCCGGGTTTCCTCTTTATCAGGAATTGAGGAAAGAATTTCCCGATTTCATTGCACGCACCGACCCGGAA
This sequence comes from uncultured Rhizobiaceae bacterium, assembly GCA_951813045.1. Classification (GTDB taxonomy): domain Bacteria; phylum Pseudomonadota; class Alphaproteobacteria; order Rhizobiales; family Rhizobiaceae; genus Pseudahrensia. The sequence continues at coordinate 1,499,746 of CATOTF010000002.1, read as the reverse complement.
GCATCGCATTCGGCAGATCAATTAGGCCGTTTACTTGATCAAAGTATTCGGGCTGCAATTTTCGATGTGTGGACTGATGCAACATCTTCCGATTTTCGTAATGATGTTGAGGCGGCAACGACTGGTCCTGTTCTTGAAGGGCTGAAACATGATCAGGCATGGCAGAGCCATGCGGCGTGGGTTGATCATGAAGTGACAAGCAAACCGCTGTTCGGACAGGAGAAAGACAGTGGCATAACCTTGCGCAAGGTGTTTACGCCTCTGCGCTGTGCCTATCACGAATATGTGCCGGTGACACCGGCTGAAAACGAAGATGAGGACGATGTTTTTGGACAGCAATTGGAGATTGGGCGCCATAAGTTGGATGCTCATAAAACCAGGCGCATTGCCCATGTTGCCTGGCTGGAAGATTGCGTTAAATCCTGGCTCGATGCGGATGACAAGTCGGATACATTACGGGCGATAGCCGGTGGGCCGGGTAGCGGCAAATCCTCATTTGCCCGTTTATTGGCCGTCGATGCCGCCCATTCCGGTCAATGGCATGTTGCCTTTGTACCGTTGCAGCATTTGGAAACCGTAGGCGATTTGAAAAGTCGCCTCGAAGGCCATTTTGAACATGAGCGGAGTGGTGCGGGCCTTGGCTTCAGCCCGCTGGATAGTATTGGAAAATCTCACCGGCGTATTCTGTTTGTATTCGACGGGCTGGATGAAATTGCCCGCGAAGATGATAGGGCTGAAAAAGAAGCGCAGCAATTTATCACCAATGTATCTCGCTTTCTGGGGCTTTACAATCAGGGGCTGGGTGTATCTGTAAAAGCGCTGGTGCTTGGCCGGTCCAGCGCTGTTGCCAGTGCGTTTAAGGATGCGGGATTGCCCGGCACCGCTCTGCTGCATGTCATGCCGTTGATAAAACTCAATGCCCATTGCTTACAAATGGGCAATGACGAATCTGAGTTGCCGGATGATGATGAATTGCAATCTGGTCGGGAACTTGCAGAGCAAGACCACCGGGAGACCTATTGGGACAACTGGTGCCGCGTCACGAAACCGGACGAAACCGCCCGTCCTGCAGCGTTAGGCATGGAGAACCTTGATGATCTCACTTCGGAACCCCTGTTGTTCTTTCTACTGATTTATTCAGGTTATGCCACGCCAACCCTGGAAGAAGGCAACCTCACCCGCAATCAGATTTACAAAGCGCTTTTTCGCCGCGTGCACGAGCGGGACAAGAAACAAAAGGAACTGGAGCTAAAGGCAGGCATTGAAGAGGATGACTTTTTCTTTTTGATGGAATGTCTTGGGCTTGCCATCTGGCATGGGGGCGGGCGCACAGGATCCGAGGCCGATTTTACCGGCATTAGAAAACGCCACGGCGGGGTGGATTTTGAACATCAGGAAAATATTGATTCCGCAAGCCTGAAGAATGTCGCGATGCAATTCTATACCCGAGATGAAGTCGACCAAAATCAGGGTTTCGAATTCATCCATAAAAGTTTTGGCGAATATCTCGCCAGTTGCGCTTTATTGCGGATATCTGGCAGGGCGAAAATCTTACCAATGGAACAATTTGCAGAGCTATGGCTTAAACTGGCTGGTCCCCAGCAGGTGACCGAATGGATGCTGCCGTTTCTGCGCGATGAATTGAGGCAATTGAACATCAATGAACTAGAAAAGTTGAAAGTCAGATTAACCAAGGTTCTTAACTGGGTGATTGTGAACGGCTTGCCTGCGCACAGGCTTGGGACGGAAAGCTGGCTGCAAGCTCAGGCCTTTGAACGCAATGCGCGGCTTGCGCTTGTTGCTGTTCTCAACGCTATCGCTATTTTAATGGGCGAAAAAGACAAAGAAACACTCGTGATGCTGGATTGGTCTAGCCTAAATGCACCGCGCCATTTTCTTGAATCGCTACACGCCACAACATTCAGCGAAACTGTGCCTAGGGCCGTATTGGGGTATTTTTTCTGGGGTGTGAAAGAAAGCAATGCGAATTTACAGTACTTGGATCTTTTTCATTCGGATCTGAGAGGGGCGAACCTGAACGGGGCGGACTTGAGCGAGGCGCACCTGAACGGGACGGACTTGAGCGAGGCGAAAACCAGTAGCGCCAATTTTTCGGACTCGCTACTGGTTTTCGCTGATTTTACCAGTGCACAATACCTTGATGTCGATAGTGTGGCGCGAAGTTTTGGTGATGCGAGCACGCAATTGCCGGAGGACATGCCCAGACCTGACCATTGGCCAACGGTAAAGATCCCCGAACACGAAGCCTATGAGCGTTGGAAAAAGTGGTTGAGGGAAAGGGATGCTGACGAATAGAAGTTAAATTCGTCTCAAGGGCTGGCCACCTCCATTCCACTCTTGCATTCCCCCCATTCCCTGCTATAGGCACTGCGCGTAATTTATCGCGCGGCCTGTCCAAGACTGCTGGTGGGGTTTTCCTCGGAATTTCCCTTAATATTTGCCCGCACAGACGGTGAGAACATTTGGCTGCATTTCATGCTGCCTGTTCGAACGGATTTGCCTCAAAAACAGTATGTTTGCGAGGGGGCAGGGTTCCACTGTTGCCAATGCTCATTTGAGCGATGGTAGCGAAATCGAACCGCCCCCTGAGCACTTTTGTGCGTTGGCACTGATATGTCCGGGAGGCATACTGGAGAGACAAATTGGAAAGAGCGGAAAAACGCGAATTTGTTGCTGAAATGAAGGATGTCCTGGCTGCCCAGGGTTCCATCGTTGTGGCGCAATACACCGCCGCGCGGTTCATTCAATACGAAGTTGCGCAAAGTGCCGTCTTGCTCAATCTGCGTTCTCATCTCCCAAAGTGTTGAACTGGGCGGAGGAGATACTCCCCCAACGATAACGTCACACACTTCACCGGCGGCATTGGCGCTTACGACATGTATAAGTTTCGAGGAACGCACAATCGGTCCATGCCTGAAAAGAATATCTTGCTAAAGCGCTAAAGACGACAGGGCAGACCGTCAACCGATGTGGAAACTGGTAATAATAAACACGACCACGGTTTCTGATCGCTGATAAGGCTCAAACCCCGCGATGCATGTAACTCTGAACGGCGGCGAATAATGCGAAATCAACTTATTATCGATCGCGCGACCAAGGTCGCGCGATCTGAGTTTTCTAGATCATGAAGTCAGCTTCTGAAAATTCATTCAGATCAAAATTGTTGAAAACGACTGAATAGCCTTCATCAAATTCAAAGACACATCGATCGTTAGTCTGCTCTCCTGACAATAACACGTCAGCAAATGAGGAGAAACTAAATGGGCTGACATCAACCGTATCACCGGTGCTGAAGTCGGCCACAATATCTCGATCGCCAACATTAAAGTCGCCCAATACGAAGTTATCGCTACCAGCACCACCGAACAGTTTGTCACTGCCGATACCACCGGTAAGAATGTCATCTCCAGAGCTGGCTGAAAGGTAATCGTTTCCAGAACCCCCGGCCAGTTCGTCGTTGCCGGAACCACCGTAGATGCGGTCATTATGATCACCGCCGGAGAGGATAAGGGCGCCATCCATCGCCTCGATAATCTCACCGCCGATACTGTGGAGATTATCGAAGTTCAGATTGGTAACTATCTGGGTGAAGACGACATCGTTCGTGTGGAGGATATCTACAACCGCGAACCGACCCCCGTGTCTCAATTCAATGTTGCAGCTTAGGAGTAGATCAGATGAAAAAAATATTCGCATTCGACGTGGACGGAACACTAACAATGCCACGGCAACGTATCACACCAGAGTTTGAAAAGTTCTTTGCAGACTTCGTCAACTCTAATACCGTTTATCTTGTGACGGGTAGCGATTACCCAAAGATCAGCGAGCAATTACCCACGGGCATCATAACCTTCTGTGAAGGTGTTTTTACATGTTCCGGCGCAGAATTGTGGAAGGGCAACGACAGGATATATCAAAAATCTCACACGTTTCCAAAAAGACTGGTCGAGGCATCGGAGCATTTCATCGACACCAGTCCATATCCGTTACGATGTGGTACGCATATCGAGCCAAGGCCCGGCATGTTAAATATCAGTGTCGTAGGTCGAGATGCGACCTTAGCGCAGCGTAAGGCCTATCATGCTTGGGAACAGGTCGCGCAGGAACGGCTCACGTTTGTCTCATCTCTCTTAAAGGAGTTTCCGGAATACGAGGCATCAACCGGTGGCGAAATCAGCATCGATATCGTACCGAAAGGCTGGACCAATGCTGTTGTCCGTACGGAAATCGAGAAGCAGTATCCGGGGTGCTCAATTACATTCTATGGAGACAAAATGGGGCCAAACGGCAACGACAAACCACTGGCGGATGAACTTGCCCGATTTCCTCAACACAGTGCTATTTCGGTAGAAACATTTCTGGATACCTGGAAATCACTCTTATCTCTCCAGGAGGTGCTTGCCGCTTAACGAATACGCCACGATATTTACTGCCCACTTAGCGCCCGGACCAAGGTTCGGGCGTTTTTTTGTCGCTAATATTACATAATTGCATAGCTCAATATTCGAACGGTAGGCCAGCAGACGGTTAAGAACCTGCCCATGTTTCGCGTTTGCGATAAATGGTCGAAGGACTGACCTCCAGCATCTCGGCAGCTCTTGGGATCGGTAATATGCTGGAACGATTGGGATGCACGGTCGATATCGTCAGCAACGGTCAAGAAGCTATCGACGGTATTATGGCGCATGACTATGACGCGATTTTGATGGACGTTTCAATGCCGGAAATGGACGGCATTGCCGCAACGAAAATTATTCGCGGGTTAGACGGGGAGATTAATAAAACCCCCATCATTGCACTGACCGCATATGACAAGTTGGTTTGTGCCATTATCTTCCGCCAACAGGAGGCGCACATTATCAAATTTTGACAAAACACTTTTTGCAGATTCCGCAGAATCGTCATCCATGATGGAATTTTCATCACCTTCGACCAAGGGTAATTCAAACCAAAAGATTGAACCGCTATCTGGGTTTTTGGTGTAGCCAATGTTACCACCCATCGCCTCCGTGAGTGCTTTGCATATCGAAAGTCCAAGACCGGTGCCGCCAAATTTTCGTGCGTAGCTTGGGTCAATGGTTGCAAACTCAGCAAAGAGCTCGCTTTGCCTTTCGTCAGGGACCCCAATTCCAGTATCAGTTACCGAGAAACGGATGCATGGCTTTTCAACGCTACCACAATTCTCAAGCACAACATCAACGCCACCAACCTCCGTAAACTTAACCGCATTCCATACCAAATTGAGAAGGATCTGGCGGATGCGGTCCTGATCGCCCCGCAGAACCTTTGGAACACAGTCTTTCATGACAAAGTTGAGTTTCAGGTGTTTTTGGTTGGCTTGTTGACGCACCAGACTTTGGACACTGTCGACCAACAAGTCCGTGTGAAACGCTCCAATTTCGAGGTCGAGTTTTCCAGCCTCAAGCTTTGAGAAATCAAGAATATCATTTATGATCGTCAGCAGGGATTTGCCGGAACGGCGCGCCGTTGCAATGAGTTTTGTGTTTTCGGGCTGCTTTATGGTCTCAGACAGCAAGGTCAAAATACCCAAAACACCATTGAGCGGCGTTCGAATTTCGTGGCTCATCATAGCGAGAAAACTCGCCTTGGCGCGATTCGCGACTTCCGCTCTTTCCTTAGCTTCTACTAATTCAACTTCACGCGCTTTCTTTTCCGTAATGTCGCGCATGTATCCAAAGAAGAGGCGACCATCGTCACTGTTGCAATCCTTAATGGCAAGTTCAATCATGATCGAACGGCCATCTGCAGTAACTGCATCGATTTCAATTCGCTGATTGAGAACCGGGCCTTCTCCAGTTTTTAAATAATGGATCAAACCATTACTGTGAGCGGCACGGTGGTTTGGAGGAATTATGGTCTGACTTAATTCCTGCCCGATAACATCTGCGCTGGAGAAGCCAAATATTTCTTCGGCGGCCGGGTTAAATTCTACAATCAAACCCTTCTCATCAATAACCACAATGGCATCCAATGCGGATGTGACAACCTCGGCAAACTTATTTAGCGCGGCGCGTTCGTTAAGCCTCGATTTTACCCTTGTCGTCACATCACGGATGATTCCTGTAAAGTGAAGCTTGTCGGCGACTCTAAAATCACTGATAGACAGCTCAATTGGAAATTCGTGGCCATTGGCATGAAGCCCCTGCGATTCAAAGGGACTACCAACGAGTTGAGAACTTTATTCTCCTGAAACGAATTGATGTCCCGCGCTAACATGGTTGCGTTGGTTTGAGACATGAGTAGAGCAACATTTTTGCCCGTCAGGTTTTGGGCTGAATGACCAAACATCTCCTCCAGTTTTGGGTTGACCCGTTCAATCGTTCCCATCTGATCAACCACCAGGATGCCGTCGGTTGATGATTGGAAAAGGGCTACATGTCGTGCAGCAATTTCCTCAGCCCTTTGTTTGGCTTCCTCCAGTTCACCAATATCAGCAGTATTAGCCAAAATGCGTCGAGCGTAGATTGAAGTGACAACCAGAACACCTGTGACGGCAATAAAACCTACCGCCATCTCAATGTTCGCACCGATGAGCAACTTACCGGACGAAACATGTTCTCGATAAGAACTTGTAACATTAGCCCCACTCATCACTGAGTAGAACAACAAAAACAGCCAACCGATGACGACGGTTGTACCCGCAACCAGAATTGGTATCGGATCGAATTTCAGAACCCGTGCGCCCGTATAGAGAACTAGGAAGATAATTGAGGGTGCTTTGAATGATGACTCAATGGGTAGAGAATAGGCAAAGCTATAAGAAATTATGATGGCAAAGATGAAGCAGCCGTCGAGCACGGTTAGCACATTTAGCCAGAAATTAGGTAGCATTTTCCAATTCGCCAACCACAACCTTAACCCGCACGAGAATATAATACAGGTCGCGATGCCGAGCGTTAGTGGGCTAAAAATACCCCATTGGTTCTTCGAAGCTGACACCAAATGAAAACCAAAAACGATCAGTGCTATCAGCGCCTGGAAACAGGCAATTGCCTGTTCTCCACGCCTGTCGTTCTCAAGCATTATCCCTTGAAGGGCAGGATTATCAAAAGGGTATTGGGGCAAACCGATTCTCAAGTGTTAGCAAGTGATAGCCAAGAAACAATACTGGAAGAAAAATACCGGGTATTTAACAGTTTAGAACTCTTTTTGGCCGGTTTAACACCCGCCCTTAACAAGCCCTGAAGGGCTTTTCGAAGGTTGGGTTTTCAAACCCACCGTAAACTCGAGGCCAATAGAGCTAGTTAACACCCTGAAATATTTTAGGTTTCAAATGTCTACGCAACGTTAGAGTACGACTGACAACATTACTCCATCATCAGGGTACCATTGATAATGCATTGGCTTTTTATTCCTATCACCGCTGGTAGATCTGATAATGATTGGTTTTGGACACAAACAACTGAGTTTATGTTACCTCTGCCATTGTCGGCTTTAGTGTCCGCGGATGGTTACTTGCTGTTTCGCCCATAGTCCGCAATCCCCCAGTTTCGATAAACCAATTAAAGCCCCCCTTGCATTCCTCCCCATTCCCTGCCATAGGCAGCGCGCGTAATTTGTTGCGCGCCTGTCCAAGACTGCTGGTGGGGTGTTTTTGATGCCCCTTAATATATGCCCGCACAGACGGTGAGAACAATTGGCTGCATCTTTATGCTGCCTGTTCGAACGGATTTGCCTCAAAAACAATATGTTTGCGAGGGGGCAGGGTTTCACTGTTGCCAGTGCTTGTTAGAGCAAAGGCAGCGAAATCGAACCGCCCCCTGAGCACTTTTGTGCGTTGGCACTGATGTGTCCGGGAGGCATACTGGAGAGACAAATTGGAAAGAGCGGAAAAACGCGAATTTGTTGCTGAAATGAAGGACGTCCTGGCTGCCCAGGGTTCCATCGTTGTGGCGCAATACACCGGTCTGACGGTTGCGGAGATGACGGAACTGCGTTCATCAATGCGTGCAGCCGGCGGAACTGTCAAAGTCGCGAAGAACCGTCTCGTCAAGCTTGCTCTTGAGGGTACAGACGCTGAAGGCATGGCAGATTATCTGTCCGGCCCAACCCTTCTTGCTTATGCAGAAGACCCGGTTGCAGCGCCGAAAGCCGCCAATGACTTTGCCAAGAAAAACGAAAAACTCGTTATTCTGGGCGGTGCCATGGGCGCAACCAACCTCGACGCCAACGGTGTGAAAGCGCTTGCTTCACTGCCGTCATTGGATGAACTGCGCGGAAAACTGATTGGCATGATCACAACACCGGCACAGCGCATTGCAATGGTTACCTCCGCACCAGCGGGTCAGGTAGCACGGGTCATCGGGGCGTATTCCTCAAAAGAAGCTGCGTGAGCGGACTTCAAACCAAATATTTCATTTTAATCAAACATCCGTTTGAACATAATCTAAGGACTAAACATCATGGCTGATCTTCAAAAGATCGTAGACGACCTTTCTGCACTGACCGTTATGGAAGCTGCTGAACTTTCAAAAATGCTCGAAGACCATTGGGGCGTTTCTGCTGCTGCTCCGGTTGCCGCTGCTGCTGCCGCTGCACCTGCTGAAGCAGCAGAAGAAAAAGACGAATTCGACGTTATTCTGACCGCTGCTGGCGACAAGAAAATCAACGTCATTAAAGAAGTTCGCGGCATCACAGGTCTTGGCCTCAAAGAAGCCAAAGACCTCGTCGAAGGCGCGCCAAAAGCTGTCAAAGAAGGCATCTCAAAAGGCGAAGCCGAAGAGCTCAAAAAACAACTCGAAGAAGCCGGTGCTTCTGTCGAGCTCAAATAATTTCATATCGGGCAGCGTTTTCACTGCCCAACCGAAATTCCGTAAAAGCCCCGGTGGAAACACCGGGGCTTTTTTGCACCTGCGGTTATTGATTATATGTGCGCGGCCGGAAGATTGGTGAAAAGATAAACGGAGAAACATACGGGTGATAAAGGATTTGGCAATGGGAATTAGGTATTGGTGCGGGATCATATAGTGCGGACTATGTGATGCAGTATCAGTAACCCGGGGCGGCATGGGTGTTTGACATTCAACAATGCTCTGGAGGGAATATCGGCAGGAGTTTTCACCATGACCATCACACCTGAGTTTATCTTCGATTTTGGCAGCCCTAATGCCTATCTCCTGCACAAGGTTATACCGGAGATCGAAGCGAGAACCGATGTGAACTTCCAATATGTTCCGTGTCTACTGGGTGGCATATTCAAGAGTACAGGTAATCAACCGCCCTGGCAGGCATTTCAAAACGTTCCGCAAAAACTGGAATACGAACGTAAGGAAATGTTGTGAATCCCGGAGACAAAATGACCACAGAAATGGTTGGGTAATCTGACCGTCGCGGAGTAAAATTCCGCACTCTGACACCTTGTGCTTGTGAGTATTAGGTGGGGAAGATGTATTCTGTGGATTTGTATAGTCGGGTGCGTCGAGCGTGCCATGTGGATGGGAAGAACAATAGCGAGGTGGCCCGTTTGTTCGGGATTGATCGCAAAACCGTGGCGAAGATCCTGAAGCACTCGGTTCCGCCCGGTTATCAAAGAACGACCGCGCCTGTTCGCCCGAAGTTGGATCCGTTTGTTGGGATAATTGATCAGATCCTGAAAGACGACAAAAAGGTCATCAAAAAGCAACGGCACACAGCCAAGCGTATTCATGCGCGGTTACGGGATGAGCACGGGTTCACTGGCGGGATCACCATTGTCACTGATTATGTGCGTGAGAAGCAAAGACGAACCCAGGAGGTGTTTGTTCCTCTGGTTCACGCGCCCGGCCATGCTCAGGTCGATTTTGGTGAGACGTTCGGCGTGATCGACGGTGTCGAACGCAAGCTGCATTACATCGCTATATCGTTGCCGCATTCGGATGCGTTCTTCATGAAGGCGTATCCGGCGGAAACAACAGAAGCCTTCTGTGACGGTCACAATGCTGCGTTTGCTTTCTTCGGCGGTGTGCCGTTGTCGATGCTCTACGACAACACCGTGATTGCAGTTGCAAAGATCCTGGGCGGTGGCAAACGGATACGCACGAGAACTTTCTCAGAGCTACAATCGCACTATCTGTTTGAGGATAAGTTTGGTCGCCCTGGCAAAGGCAATGATAAAGGGAATGTCGAAGGCGTCATTGGTTACGGTCGCAGGAACTTTCTCATCCCAGCCCCACGGTTCGACAGCTTTGATGCCTTGAACGCCTGGTTGGAAGAATGCTGCCTGAAGCGTCAGGATGATGTTGTTCGCGGACATGGTGAGAGTATTGGTGAACGATTGCTGAGAGACCTGGACGCGCTGATGGCATTGCCCCCAACGCCATACGACGCGTGTGAAAAGTTTAGCACGCGGGCAACGTCAATCTCGATGATCCGCTACCGCAATAATGATTACTCCGTTCCTGTCGCCTTTGCCCATCATGAGGTTCAGGTTCGCGGTTACATCCATGAGGTTGTGATTGGCAGTGGAACCGAGATTATTGCCCGCCATCGTCGGTCTTATGAGAAGGCAGACATGATCTTCGACCCGCTTCACTATCTGCCCTTGCTGGAACAAAAGGTAGGTGCTCTCGATCAGGCGGCACCATTGCAAGGCTGGGGTTTACCCGATGCATTTGCGATCCTTCATCGTTTATTAGAAGCCCGCATGGGTAAGGCGGGAAAACGCGAGTATGTTCAGATCCTGCGTCTGCTGGAAACTTTTGAGCTGGAGCACGTTCACGCCGCAATCCAACAAGCTTTGGATCTGGGTGCCATTGGCTATGATGCGATCAAGCACCTTATTCTGTGCCGGATCGAGCGGCGACCGCCCAGGCTTGATCTCGACATCTACCCCTATTTGCCCAAAGCGGTGGTCGAGACGACAAAACCTGCCAGCTATGCCGTGCTGTTGTCGGAGGCGGCAGCATGAACGACACTGTTACCGATACACCGCAAGTTCTACTCAAACATCATCTGACCAAACTTCGGCTGCCAACCTTCCAGAGTGAATATACCAAACAGGCCCAACAATGTGCCGCTGAGAATAAGGATCATGTCCAATATCTCCTGCGGTTATGTGAGTTGGAGCTGATTGAACGTGAGCGCCGAATGGTGGAGCGACGCATCAAAGCTGCGAAGTTCCCGGCAACCAAGAGCCTCGACAGCTTTGACTTCAAAACGATCCCGTCAGTGAACAAGGTGCTCGTGATGGAACTGGCCCGTTGCGAGTACGCTGCGAAACGCCAAAACATCATCGCGTTAGGACCAAGTGGAACCGGCAAAACCCATGTTGCCCTCGGCCTTGGACTGGCTGCCTGCCAAAAGGGGATGAAAGTCCGCTTCACCACGGCTGCTGCACTGGTTCATGAGATGATCGAGGCCGTTGATGAACGTCGCTTGCAACGGCATCAAAAACAACTGGCAGCTCAAGACCTGCTGATCATTGACGAACTGGGCTTCGTCCCTCTCTCCAAAACCGGGGCGGAGTTGCTGTTCGAAGTAATCAGCCAACGGTATGAACGCGGTTCCATCATCATCACATCCAATCTACCATTCGACGAATGGACAGAGGTCTTCGGATCAGAACGCCTAACGGGCGCAATACTCGACCGGCTGACACACCACGTCCACATCCTGGAGATGAATGGTGAAAGCTACAGGTTGCACCAGAGCCGAAAACAAAAATCTGTTCAAATCAACTGACACTAAACCAGATCAAAAACACAAACGTCCCAAAATCTGGCCAATTTTACTCCGGGATCAAGACCCATTTTAGGCTGGGATTGACAAAATGTCACGATTTATTCAAAAACACCGTTTGAGGCATTTTAGGCTAAACCCGAACTTCCCGGTCAACACGTTGCTGCTTATGCGTGGCGCGATAGCGGCAGGCGCGGATGGTCGTTTGTTGGAATATACGAACGCTGGGATGCGGTTCATGTGGGAAGACGGCGCGAATATGGATAATCCAATTGAGTTCGCCGCTGCATTCGATGGTGCCGGATTTGATAGTCAGAATATTTTGCATCAAACCCGCCAGCCCGAGATTAAAGCAAAATTGCTGGATAATACGAATAATGCGGTATCACGTGGTGCATTCGGTGTCCCCACCATCTTCGTCAAGGATGAAATTTATTTTGGCAAAGAGCGCGTGCCCCAAGTCGAAGCTGCAATTGTTGCCCACGGACGACGCCAACTTCAGATGCGAAAATCTGCATAGCGCATTTTGGTTTAAAAATCGGGCTTGAGTTGGCCACGATACCGCATAAGGCATAGCCCGATATTCAAGCCACCGCATGGCTCATCGGTCAATCATTAATAGAAACCATTTGGTTCATAACTCACGTCAACGTGAATTGCGCCAGATTCTTTCGTTATTATCTTTATTTGAGTGAGCGTTACGACCACTGCAATTATGACGCAATTCAGAGATTTAACAGGAGCAACTTGCGCGAAACGATATTGGAAACCCATTCATTGAGTTTAGTGATGTAATTTAACAGCGTTTCAAATTTCGAGTAATTCTACCGTCAAATTTCAAGGAGACGATATGTCAACTCTAAAAAAACTATCCTTCGTTGCTGCACTGGGTCTGGCTGCGTTTGCGTCACCAGCTCAATCTGCGGGCATCGAACTTGGCCAGCTCAATTGCAAAGTTGACGGTGGTGTCGGATTTGTATTCGGCTCTTCGAAAAAGCTGAATTGTGTGTTCACATCTGTGAACGATAACGGTGCTCGGCAGCGGTATTCCGGTAAAATTCAAAAATACGGAGTTGACCTGGGCTTTACAGGTGACAGCGTTATCATTTGGACTGTGGTTGCCGCTGAAAACAGCAATGTCAGTTCAAAGCATATCCGGGGAACCTATTCAGGCGCGTCTGCATCGGCCGCGCTGGCAGTTGGTCTCGGTGCAAACGTGTTGATCGGCGGTTCTGAGAATTCAATCGCCCTGCAGCCGGTTAGCGTATCGGGTGAGACCGGAGTGAATGTGGCTGCCGGGTTTGCCCGCATCACGCTACGCTAATTTGGAGATTGTCACCACGGGTACAGCCACGACACTTCACTGTGCTGGGGCTGTATTTTTATGTGTATTCCGTTGAAATTTATGTGCGCCGTTAAGGAGCCATCAAATTTCGACGCCGCTGCGTCATGCGTGTGTGGGCTTCATCTGTACCATCGTGGAAGGACCCGAACCACTTGTCCCACGGTACCTCAAGGTTTCCGTAGTTACATTCAAAATACCGGTGGTGCATCTGGTGGTGGAATGTGCCGAGCGCCAGCCGGTTTTTGTCCTTGATCTGAAAGCCCTCAAACCCGGTATGGGACGTTGCAGCCGTCAGGGCCTGATGCTGCATGTGGAACAGGATGACGATTGGGTGGGCGGCAAGAATGAAATGGATCAGGATTGATGAGAAAAACAGGATGTGTTCGACAGGGTGCATTGACAGGCCGGACCACGGGCCGACATTGACGTTACGGTGGTGGAGGGCATGGGCCATCCTGTAGAGCGGTGGCCAGTGAAGCCAGCGGTGTATCCAGTAAAAGTGAAATGAAATCCACATCGGGGTGAGGAAAATCAAAGCGGCAAACCAAATCGGGTGTTCGGTAATGTTGAGGGTAGGGGCGTAGCCGTTTGCCATGGCCCAGAACATCAAAACCTCAAATGCAGTCCAGAACGTCACGCCGCTGGCTATTGTCCAAAAAATATTGTCCCAGACCTGACTGTTCAGCGTGAAGACTTTACTTTTGGCTTTGAGTTCGCGGGGATCGTATTTCAGGTCATCCTTTTGACGTTTGTATTTGTGGAAATAGAGGTGCAGTCCGCCGGCTACGACAAGGATGAGGAAAAGATTACGGAGGTAAATCTGCCCAATCCAACTTGCTGAGAAACTGCTGGCTTCTTCCATAGATGGTTGAAAATACAACCAACACAGAGTTGCTAGGATGACTAGAATTGAGTTCTCTGCAATCACAAACCAGCGTAGGGCAACCCATCTGGCAAACGCGCGAGGCTTAGGTGGCCAGGCGAACAGAGGCGATACCTGAACGGGAACATCAGGCCGATAGTGCCATTGTTTGGCCATAGCGGAGGGAGAAGAAAGGGGTTGTTCCTCGGCAGATTCGTCGATTGTCATTTGGAGAGGTCCTGGCGCCTGAATATTTTTGTTATAAATACCTAAGATGTGCGAATCTCAAAACGATAAGCGTTGAAATTCCGAATTATGCGCTCTTGCATGAAAATTATCGGCAATCCCCCTTCCATTTACCGCAATTTGGCTTATAAAGAATGCTTCTCGTGTTTTGAGAATCCGGTTGGATAGGGTTCTTTTACGACGGATTTTAGTTTGAGTATGATGAGAAACTGGCTTCACCGAATGGATGGGTGTAGGCGCGGTTTCTTTTTGCTGTTTGTGTGGTTGATTGAGCAATCGGGCGAGATGTTCTGGATTGTTGATGAAAATACAAGCGGTCAAACGGCCTTGGTGCGGGGTATGTCGCGCTTTTTTGATCTCGCTTCCGGTTCTGCTTCCGGCTAGCTCATCCACGGAGTTTCTTTTTCATGGCTTCAAAGGCACATGTTTTTAACGGGCGTAAGCGCGTCCGCAAAGTTTACGGAAATATTACGGAAGTGACGGACATGCCGAACCTCATTGAGGTTCAAATGTCTTCCTATGATGCATTCTTGATGGTTGAAGAGCCGGAAGGTGGTCGCGGCGACGAAGGTCTGCAGGCTGTTTTTAACTCGGTCTTCCCGATTAAGGATTTCACCGGCGCAGCTCAGCTGGATTTCGTGCGTTACGATTTCGAGCCACCCAAGTACGACACCGAAGAATGCCGCCAGCGCGACATGACCTATTCTGCGCCGCTGAAAGTGACGCTTCGCCTTATCGTATTTGATATTGACGAAGATACCGGCGCGAAATCCGTTAAGGACATTAAAGAGCAGGAAGTTTACATGGGCGACATGCCGCTCATGACCGGCAACGGTACGTTTGTCATCAACGGTACTGAGCGCGTCATCGTATCGCAGATGCACCGTTCTCCTGGCGTGTTCTTCGATCACGATAAAGGCAAAAGCCATTCTTCCGGTAAGTTGCTGTTTGCATCGCGCGTCATCCCTTACCGTGGTTCATGGCTTGATATCGAGTTCGATGCCAAAGACATTGTTTATGCTCGCATCGACCGTCGTCGTAAGATCCCTTCAACCACACTGCTTATGGCACTTGGCATGGACGGTGAGGAAATTCTCGAGCATTTCTATAACAGGGTTACGTTCAAGAATGATGCGAAAAAAGGTTGGAGCATGCCTTTCGACGCCGAGCGTCTTAAGGGTACGAAGCCGACCGAAGATATTATCGATGCCAAGTCCGGCAAGGTAATTATCGAGGCTGGTAAGAAAGTTACTGCTCGGACAATCAAGGATCTTGGTGATAAGGTCAAAGCTGTTCGGGTAACTGCGGAGGCGCTGAACCAGCGTTATCTTGCTGAAGATATCGTCAATATGGAAACCGGCGAGATTTATTTCGAAGCCGGAGATGAACTGGTCTATGAAGTCGATGAGAAATCCGGCGAAGCGTCCGGCTCTGTCGTTGACCTTGTTGATATGGGGTACGATGAAATTGAAGTGCTCGATATCGACCATGTAACGATTGGCGCTTATATGCGTTCGACGCTTGCTGCGGATAAAAACAACTCCCGTCAGGACGCGTTGTTCGATATCTACCGCGTTATGCGTCCCGGTGAACCGCCGACATTGGAAACAGCGGAAGCTATGTTCCAGTCCCTGTTCTTTGATCGCGAACGTTACGACCTGTCAGCAGTTGGCCGCGTGAAAATGAATATGCGTCTTGATCTTGATGTTGAAGATACAGTCCGCGTTCTGCGCAAGGATGACATCCTTTCCGTCATGACGACGCTTGTTGGTCTTCGTGACGGTCGCGGCGATATCGATGACATCGATAACCTTGGAAACCGCCGTGTGCGTTCCGTTGGTGAATTGATGGAAAATCAATACCGCGTCGGTCTGCTCCGCATGGAGCGTGCCATCAAAGAGCGCATGTCTTCCATCGAAATCGATACGGTGATGCCGCAGGATCTGATCAACGCGAAACCGGCTGCAGCCGCTGTTCGTGAATTCTTCGGTTCTTCGCAGCTTTCGCAGTTCATGGACCAAACCAATCCGCTTTCCGAGATTACGCACAAGCGTCGCCTTTCAGCGCTTGGGCCCGGTGGCCTGACCCGCGAGCGCGCTGGATTTGAGGTGCGCGACGTGCACCCAACCCATTACGGTCGTATCTGCCCGATTGAAACGCCGGAAGGGCCAAACATCGGTTTGATCAACTCCCTTGCGACTTTTGCGCGGATCAACAAATACGGCTTTATCGAAAGCCCGTATCGTAAAGTTGCCGATGGAAAAGTGACCACTGAGGTTGTTTATCTCTCCGCCATGGAAGAGGCGAAATACACCGTCGCTCAGGCGAATGCTCCACTCGATGATAAAGGTAAATTTGTTAATGACACCGTCATCTGTCGTCAGGCGGGTGATGTTCAGCGCATGCCGGTTCCCAATGTGGATCTCATGGATGTGTCGCCGAAACAGCTGGTGTCTGTAGCCGCGGCGCTTATTCCGTTCCTTGAAAATGACGATGCGAACCGTGCGCTGATGGGTGCTAACATGATGCGTCAGGCTGTGCCTTTGGTACGCGCCGAAGCGCCATATGTGGGTACCGGTATGGAACCGATTGTTGCCCGGGATTCCGGTGCGGCTATTGGCGCCAAACGTCCTGGTATCGTCGATCAGGTTGATGCGACGCGTATCGTTGTTCGCGCTACCGGCGATCTCGACCCCGGCAAACCCGGTGTTGATATCTACCGGCTGCAAAAGTTC
Organism: uncultured Rhizobiaceae bacterium; assembly: GCA_951813045.1. Taxonomy (GTDB): domain Bacteria; phylum Pseudomonadota; class Alphaproteobacteria; order Rhizobiales; family Rhizobiaceae; genus Pseudahrensia. Next base: position 1,482,861 of record CATOTF010000002.1, on the reverse strand, counting down.
CAGCGTTCGAACCAATCCACCTGCATTAATCAGCGTCCGCTGGTGCGGGTAGGGGATATTTTGAACAAAGGCGATATTATCGCAGATGGTCCGTCTACTGATCTTGGTGATCTGGCGCTTGGCCGCAACGTGCTCGTCGCGTTTATGCCATGGAACGGTTATAACTTCGAAGACTCCATTCTGCTTTCTGAGCGCATTGTGCGCGACGACGTTTTCACATCCATCCACCTTGAAGAATTTGAGGTAATGGCCCGTGATACGAAGCTTGGGCCGGAAGAAATCACCCGTGATATTCCAAACGTTTCTGAAGAAGCGCTGAAAAATCTCGATGAGGCCGGTATCACTTATATTGGTGCTGAAGTTGGCCCCGGTGATATTCTCGTTGGTAGGATCACGCCAAAAGGCGAAAGCCCGATGACGCCGGAAGAAAAGCTTCTGCGTGCTATCTTTGGTGAGAAGGCTTCCGATGTTCGCGATACTTCATTGCGTATGAGCCCCGGGGCTTTTGGTACCGTTGTTGAAGTTCGTGTTTTCAACCGTCACGGTATTGAAAAAGACGAACGTGCGATGGCAATCGAGCGTGAAGAAATCGAAACTCTGGCGAAAGACCGCGATGACGAACAGGCCATTTTGGACCGAAACGTCTACGGTCGCCTTGGCGATATGCTGAAAGGCAAGGAAGCCGTCGCTGGTCCTAAGGGCTACAATAAAGGCACCAAACTGACCCAGGAAGAGATGGAAGAACATCCGCGTAGTCAATGGTGGATGTTTGCCGTTGAAGACGAGAAGCTGCAAGGCCAAATCGAAGCATTGCGTGGCACCTACGACGATTCTAAGGGGCTTCTCGAAGGCCGCTTTATGGATAAGGTCGAGAAGCTTCAGCGTGGCGACGAACTGCCACCGGGCGTTATGAAAATGGTCAAAGTCTTTGTTGCGATCAAGCGGAAACTACAGCCTGGCGATAAAATGGCCGGCCGTCACGGCAACAAAGGTGTTGTTTCACGCATCATGCCGATTGAAGACATGCCGTTCCTCGAAGATGGAACACATGCCGATATCGTGTTGAACCCGCTTGGTGTGCCTTCACGTATGAACGTTGGGCAAATCCTCGAAACCCATCTGGGTTGGGCCTGTGCAGGCATGGGTAAGAAAGTTGGCGCGCTTCTGGAAGATTATCAGAAGTCTGGCCAGCAAGAGGCTCTCCGCAAGGAGATTGAAAGCCTGTACCCAGCCAATGACCGTAACGAGCCGGTGCGTGATTACGATGATGAATCCATCGTTCGTATCGCGGATCAGTTGAAAACGGGTGTTCGTATCGCAACACCAGTGTTCGACGGTGCGCATGAGCCGGATATCGTTGATATGCTGGAACAGGCGGGCCTTGACGGGTCCGGCCAGTCCACTCTCTACGATGGTCGTACCGGTGAAGCCTTCGACCGTCCGGTGACCATGGGCTACATCTACATGCTCAAACTTCACCACCTTGTGGACGATAAAATCCACGCCCGTTCGATTGGTCCGTACTCACTTGTTACTCAGCAGCCGCTGGGTGGTAAGGCGCAGTTCGGTGGTCAGCGCTTCGGTGAGATGGAGGTCTGGGCGCTTGAAGCTTATGGCGCAGCCTACACGCTTCAGGAAATGCTCACCGTTAAATCGGATGACGTTGCCGGTCGTACCAAGGTCTACGAAAGCATTGTTCGGGGAGACGATACGTTCGAATCCGGTATTCCGGAATCGTTCAACGTTCTCGTCAAGGAAATGCGGTCATTGGGTCTTTCTGTCGAGTTGGAAAATTCCAAACTCGAAGTTGAGGAAGACAATGATGACTTCATCGATATGCCGGACGCAGCTGAATAGGAACGTGAGGCTCGTCGAGCCTCGCGCCCCTTATTCGCCGCTCAATTTGAATTAGGCCAATTTGGCCGAAACGGGACACAGTCCCAAAAGGAGAAAATCACATGAACCATGAGGTCATGAATCTCTTCAACCCACAGGTGGTTGCCCAGTCTTTCGATTCCATCCGGATTTCGATTGCTTCCCCTGATAAAATTATGTCCTGGTCTTTTGGCGAAATCAAAAAGCCGGAAACCATCAACTATCGTACGTTCAAACCTGAACGCGACGGACTTTTCTGTGCCCGTATCTTTGGCCCGATCAAAGATTACGAATGCCTGTGCGGTAAGTATAAGCGCATGAAATACAAAGGTATTATCTGCGAAAAATGCGGTGTGGAAGTCACGCTTTCCCGCGTTCGGCGTGAGCGTATGGGGCACATCGACCTTGCATCGCCGGTTGCCCACATCTGGTTCCTGAAATCCCTACCATCGCGCATTGGCTTGCTGCTTGATCTCACTTTGAAAGATCTTGAGCGCATTCTTTATTTCGAGAACTTCGTGATAATTGAGCCCGGCTTGACGCCGCTGAAAGAACTGCAACTTCTTTCCGAAGAAGAGCATATGATCGCTCAGGAAGAATATGGCGAAGATAGCTTTACCGCCATGATTGGTGCTGAAGCCATTCATGAAATGCTGTCAGCTCTCGACCTTGAAAAACTGGTCAATACGTTGCGCGAAGAGATCGCGACAACAACATCGGAACTAAAATACAAGAAGCTTTCCAAGCGTCTCAAAACCGCAGAGGCCTTCCTTGATTCCGGTAACCGTCCGGAATGGATGATCATGAAGACTATTCCGGTGATCCCGCCGGACCTTCGTCCGCTGGTGCCATTGGATGGGGGACGTTTTGCAACGTCTGATCTGAACGATCTGTATCGTCGTGTTATCAACCGGAACAACCGTCTCAAGCGTCTGATGGAACTACGAGCACCGGATATCATTATCCGGAACGAAAAGCGGATGCTGCAGGAATCTGTAGATGCGCTGTTCGATAATGGACGCCGTGGTCGTACAATTACCGGTGCCAACAAGCGACCGTTGAAGTCCCTGTCCGACATGCTCAAGGGCAAGCAGGGTCGTTTTCGTCAAAATCTGCTCGGTAAACGGGTCGACTATTCCGGTCGTTCCGTCATCGTGGTTGGCCCAGAACTGAAACTGCACCAGTGTGGCCTGCCGAAGAAAATGGCTCTGGAATTGTTCAAGCCGTTCATTTACGCACGCCTCGACGCCAAAGGTTATTCCTCCACTGTCAAGCAGGCTAAAAAGCTTGTTGAGAAGGAAAAACCCGAAGTTTGGGATATCCTTGATGAGGTTATCCGTGAGCACCCGGTTCTTTTAAACCGTGCACCGACGCTTCACCGCCTCGGTATTCAGGCATTCGAGCCTGTTTTGATTGAAGGCAAGGCAATTCACTTGCACCCGCTCGTCTGTGCGGCGTTTAACGCTGACTTCGACGGCGACCAAATGGCCGTTCACGTGCCGCTTTCCCTGGAAGCACAGTTGGAAGCTCGCGTGTTGATGATGTCCACCAACAACATTCTGCACCCTGCGAATGGTCAACCGATCATCGTGCCGTCACAGGATATCGTTCTTGGGCTTTATTACCTCTCAATCGAGGCTGAAAACGAGCCGGGCCAAGGCATGGTGTTTGGTGATCTTGGTGAATTGCAACACGCGCTCGACAATAAAGTTGTGACATTGCATGCAAAAATCAAAGGTCGTTTCAAGTCGGTAGACGATGAAGGTAATCCAACTTCTGAGATTATCGACACGACACCCGGACGCATGTTGATGGGTGAATTGCTGCCACGCCGTCCCGGCGTTAGCTATGAAATCGTCAATCAGGAAATGACCAAAAAGAACATCTCCATGATGATCGATAAGGTTTATCGCAAATGCGGTCAAAAGGACACGGTCATTTTTGCCGACCAAATTATGAAGCTTGGTTTCGAGAACGCCTGTAAAGCGGGCATTTCCTTCGGTAAGGATGACATGGTTATTCCTGATACGAAAGTTGGCATGGTGGAAGAGACTTCCGCCCTCGCCAAGGAATTCGAGCAACAGTACAACGATGGCCTCATCACTCAGGGCGAAAAATACAATAAAGTTGTTGATGCCTGGGCGAAATGCGGTGACAAGGTTGCCGATGAAATGATGAATGGTCTGCAGGAGACGAAGTTCGATGAGGACGGTCGTCAGTTGCAGATGAACTCGGTTTACATGATGTCCCGCTCCGGGGCACGTGGTTCTCCGGCTCAAATGAAGCAGCTTGCCGGTATGCGCGGCCTGATGGCCAAGCCTTCCGGAGAGATCATCGAAACACCGATCATTTCGAACTTTAAAGAAGGTCTGACCGTGATGGAGTATTTCAACTCCACCCACGGCGCCCGTAAAGGTCTTGCTGATACAGCTTTGAAAACAGCGAACTCCGGTTATCTGACCCGTCGTCTTGTTGATGTTGCGCAAGATTGCATCATCAACGAAGTAGATTGCGGCACAACCAATGGTCTGACGATGCAGGCGATTGTTGATGCCGGACAGATGGTTGCATCCCTTGGTCAGCGTATCGTTGGTCGCGCGGCTGCCGAAGACGTCACACACCCGGAAACCGGTGAAGTGATAGTTTCAGCTGGTCAGTCAATTGAAGATCCGGATGTGGTGTTGATCGATGACGCCGGTATTCAAACCGTCAAAATCCGTTCTGCACTAACTTGCGAGACCCGCACGGGTATTTGCGGCACTTGTTACGGTCGTGATTTGGCTCGCGGTACACCTGTTAATATGGGTGAAGCGGTTGGTGTTATCGCCGCGCAATCCATCGGTGAACCGGGCACTCAGTTGACCATGCGTACTTTCCATATTGGTGGTACGGCGAACGTGGTTGACTCTTCATTTATTGAAGCTTCCTACGAAGGTAAGGTCAAAATCCGTAACCGGAATATGGTTCGCGACTCCAGCGGCAATATGATGGTCATGGGTCGGAATATGGCTGTTTTGATCCTCGACGAGCAAGATAACGAACGCGCCGTACACCGCGTAACCTATGGCTCACGTCTGCACGTTGATGACGGTGATACTGTTAAACAAGGACAACGAATTACAGAATGGGACCCATACACCCGCCCAATTTTGACGCCTGAAAGCGGCACGGTTGAGTTTGAAGATTTGGTGGATGGTGTTTCCGTTTCCGAAAACGCAGATGAGAACACGGGTATTACCAAACGTGTTGTTATTGACTGGCGAACAAACCCACGCGGTACTGACCTCAAACCTGCTCTTGTCGTGAAAGACAAGAAAGGCAATGTGGTTAAATCCGAACAGGGTGGTGATGCCCGCTTCCTGCTTTCAGTGGACGCTATTCTGTCTGTTGAACCGGGCGCTGATATTCACGCCGGTGACGTTCTTGCCCGTGTGCCATTGGAAAGTGCGAAAACAAAAGACATCACCGGTGGTCTGCCGCGTGTTGCCGAATTGTTTGAAGCACGTCGTCCAAAAGATGCAGCCGTTATCGCGGAAATCGACGGGACGATCCGCTTTGGCCGCGATTACAAGAACAAGCGCCGCATTCATATCGAACCAAACGATGAGACTGTCGAGCCGGTTGAGCACTTGATCCCGAAAGGCAAGCCTTTCCACCATCAGGACGGTGACCCGATCGAGAAAGGTGATTACCTGCTCGATGGTAACCCGGCGCCGCACGATATTCTTGCGGTTAAAGGTGTTGAAGCGCTTGCATCCTATCTCGTAGACGAAGTGCAGGAAGTCTATCGCTTGCAAGGTGTGGGCATTAACGACAAGCACATCGAAGTGATTGTTCGCCAGATGTTGCAAAAAGTTGAGATTACCGACCCAGGTGAGTCCGGACTTGTCCGTGCTGAACAGATGGACCGGATCGAAATGGACTTGATGAACGAGAAACTCGCTGAAGAAGGCCGTGCGCCTGCTTCTGGTGATCCAATTCTTCTCGGCATCACGAAAGCTTCTTTGCAGACGCGTTCGTTCATCTCAGCTGCGTCCTTCCAGGAAACAACCCGCGTGTTGACCGAGGCTGCCGTCGCCGGCAAGTCCGATACGCTGGAAGGCCTGAAAGAGAACGTGATTGTTGGTCGCCTCATACCGGCTGGTACCGGAGGGGTGATGAACCAGGTGCGTCGCGTTGCCAACTCCCGCGATGACCTCATCATCGATGAGCAGCGCAAGGTGGCTGAAGCCGAAGCTGCGATGCTTGCAGATATGAGCGAAACAGAAGGTGAAGCTGCTGAATAGCTTAACTTTTTATCGCTGAACCTATTGAAAGGGCCGCACAAACACTCTGGCGCGGCCCTTTTGCGTTAAACATAATGATTAAGAAAGGGTTTAGAAGTTTGCAGAAATGCACGTGGTGTGCAATTCTTCACTAAGTTGGGCTTGGGGGCGTGGTAATCCCAATTTGTTCGCAGATACCAGGTTTTGGAGTTCAGCTATGATAACCACACTTAAATCAACCTCACCTCTGGTGTTATTAACGCTGGGGCTTGCAGGTTTAGCGACTGGTTGCTCTCAAACTTCATCCCTTTCATCAGGATACGGCGGGGCAATTAGCCCGTCCTCAAAGCTGGCGGTCTCGAGTCGAGAGCCGGACTCATATGCTTTGGCACTATCTGACCAGGCACGAAATAATTCATACGCGTCGCGCGGTGCTCTTCAAACAATTGATTACGCGTCTGCGTATTCAGCGAGAAATGATGGCGGTATATTGGTGCCTGCCTTTGACTACACAAAAATGAATTCACGGTATTTACGCCAGGAAGTTCATTATTACGGTGGTGAAGCGCCGGGCACGATTGTTGTCGATGCCAAGAGGAAACTCCTTTACCTCGTCCAGCCCAATAAAAAAGCCATGCGTTATGGTATCGCGGTCGGTAAAGAGGGGTTCGGCTGGACCGGTAATTCTGTGCTTCAATGGAAACAGAAATGGCCCACATGGACCCCACCAAAGGAAATGATTGACCGTAATCCCAAGCTTGCGAAATATGCTGATGGATTAAAGGGTAGCCCGGAAAATCCACTGGGTGCACGTGCGATGTATTTGTATAAAGACGGTCGCGATACCCTTTACCGCATCCACGGTACAACCAAGCCCTATTCAATCGGAAAAGCGGCGTCCAGCGGCTGTTTCAGAATGATCAATCAGGACGTGATTGATCTATATAGCCGAGTTGGCCGCAAGAATGTCGTTCAAGTGCGAACTGCTGTATCAGAACGCGTCGCGCGCGTGGAGCCGTATACAAACCGGTGACGTCACCTGGCTGAATGAAACCTGTTAAATGGTGCTTAACTTCAGTTTAGCCGCCGGTTATGATATCTGTATCAGGTCTGCCGCCCCATTCGGCCCAAGACCCATCATATAGAACATTGTCGGTATGCCCGATAGTTTGAAGCGCCAAAATTAACGCTGCCGCGGTGACACCAGATCCGCATGACGTGGCAATGGGCTTTGTCAGGTCAATTCCTGCATCATTAAACGCATTCTTGAGCTCGTCCGCGGGCAGTAATTTACCATTGGCCGCAAGGTTCGAAAACGGGACCGATTTTGCACCGGGCATGTGCCCGGAACGCATCCCCTTACGCGGTTCGGGTTGTTCGCCGGTGAACCGGCCCGCGGGTCGCGCATCCGCAATTTGCTTTTGGCCATTGGCCACGATTTCTTGCATGTCGTTAAAGGAGATAATCGCGGAATTATCGAACCTCGCGTCAAATAATTTACTTGGATTGACTACTTCGCCGCTTTCCACGGGGTAACCATCTTTTTCCCAAGCGGGCAGGCCACCATCCAGTATACGAACATTTTTTGCGCCCATAACCTTGAAATTCCACCAAACCCGTGGCGCGGAAAACAGCCCCATGCCATCGTAAACAACTATGGTGTCTTGGTCGGAAACGCCCAACTCTCCGGTTTTTTGTGAAAATATGTCGGGTGGAGCAATGGTATGGGGGAGGTTTGACCCAGGTTCTGTAATTCCATCGATGTTGAAAAATACTGCGCCGGGGATATGGCGTGCCAGATATTCCGCATGGCCGTTTCGTGGCGAACCCTCCGCGTCAAACATTGCTGGCAGGTACCAGGAGCCATCCACGATCGAAACGTCAGGATTATCGAGATTGTTAGACAACCATTCGGTTGAAACCAGATTTGGATTATCAGTCATGAATATCTCACTGTTGTTCTGGTAATGGGCCGAACCTGATGCGCATGCGTCTGTTTTCCCGGCCTTTTTTCTCAATTTTTCCGATATGTATTTCACCAACCTCCTGGGTTTCACCCACATGTGTGCCACCGCAAGGTTGCGAATCAACGCTGGAACCTTCCCCAATGCATACCAGTCTGATTTTTCCGATTCCACGCGGAGGTTTTACGTTTTTTGACCGCACTAGGACAGGATTTGCGTCCAATTCTTCTTCCGTAATCCAGTTTGTAAATACGGGATGATTAGCGTTTACGATTTCCATCATTGCCGATGAAAGCCCCGCTTTGTCAGCGGTTTCACTCATGTCGAAATCAATACGACTTTCATTCTCACCCACAGCTGCGCCTGTAATCGGGTTTGAACAAACGACCGACAGGATGTGGCAGGCGGTGTGCATGCGCGAGAGCTTGTGACGGCGTTCCCAGTTGATATGTGCGATCAGTTTTTCACCAACATCAGGCGTCGGTAGACCTTCACTGGGCACATGAACAATGGTTTCCTTGCCACCTTTTTCATACACCGTTGTTGCAATTTCTAATTGAGTACCGTCCTCACGTTCAAGAAACCCTGTATCGCCAGGCTGGCCACCGCTGGTCGCGTAGAAGACGGTTTGGTCCAACACAATGCCACCCAAATCATTGATGTGAACTACAGTGGCGTCGCAAGTCGTGGCATAGCCGTCTTGCGCGAAAATTTGTCTGGTTCTGTTCACCCGTCAACCTCTTCAAAAGGGATGTCTATTCCGGAATCGCGTTCCATCCAGTCGGGCACCGGCAATTCTTTTGAACGCAAAAACTCCGGGTTAAAGAGCTTGGCCTGATAACGGGTGCCATAGTCACAAAGGATCGTCACAATCGTATGGCCCGGACCCAGATCTTTGGCCATGCGTACGGCACCCGCGATGTTTACGCCAGTTGATCCACCGAGGACCAGACCTTCGTTCTCCATAAGATCGAATATCAACGGGAGCGCTTCATTGTCTGTAATCTGATAGGCGTAATCGACCTCAAGGCCTTTCAGGTTTTCAGTAATACGTATCTGCCCGATACCTTCGGAAATTGATGTCCCTTCAGATTTCAGCTCGCCATTCGCATAATAATTGTAAAGTGAAGCGCCGCCTGGATCGGCTATCCCAATTTTTACACCGTTGTTTCGCTCTCGCAGAGCGATTGCGATTCCCGCAAGGGTGCCACCGGAACCGCACGCGCACACAAATCCATCAATCTTGCCATCTGTCTGATCCCAGATCTCTGGACCTGTTGTGTCAATATGGGCTTGTCGATTTGCAGTGTTATCAAATTGATTGGCCCAGATGGCGCCTTGGGGATGGCTCTTTGCCAATTGTTCAGCCAGACGGCCGGAAAGGCGGACAAAATTGTTTGGGTTACTGTAAGGCTTGGGTGGCACTTCGATCAATTCTGCGCCAAACGCGCGGATGGCGTCTTTCTTTTCCTGGCTTTGGGAATCAGGGATCACGATAACTGACCGGTATCCTAATGCATTGCCCACCATGGCCAGCCCAATTCCAGTATTTCCCGCAGTGCCTTCCACTATGATGCCGCCGGGGCGAATTTTTCCTGCCTTTTCAGCTGCCCGGATAATGGATAGAGCGGCTCTATCTTTTACGCTTTGCCCGGGGTTGAGAAATTCCGCTTTCCCCAAAATCTCGCAACCGGTTTCATCCGATACTTTGTTAAGTCGGATAAGAGGCGTATTGCCGATTGCGTTAATGACGGATTTATGGACGGTCATCAGTTTTCCAAACGTCGTTATTTTTCTTGGAAACTATCTGCCCTTAATGGCGTCAGCAAGCAATTGTGTTGTTTCTCAATCGTCAATTTGAGATTGAATTTCTGTTGGAGCGTAGGTTTGGCATTCAATGTTCAATTGCAACACCGTTACATAATCCCGATCCAGCACGAATATCGATAACTTTGCCATGACAATGGCTATGGAAATGGCAAATCATACTACAATAAGGTCAGTATACGTTCAGCGCGCGCCTATATGTCACTCGTTTTCGTTGATTTCCTTGGAGGCATTAAGGGTGTTTAGCGCTCTTTCTCTAGCAAACCTATGCTCCACAATGGGGGCAGGATAAGTTCGCCCCAATATTACTCCGGAGGTTTCCAGAACCTGGGTGGGGGCGTCCCACGGTGCGTCCAGATATTCTGGAGGTAGGTTTTTCAGTTCAGGCACGAATTTTTTGATGTAAGCCCCGGAATTATCGAATTTCTTTGATTGCAGCATGGGATTGAAAATCCGAAAATAGGGAGCCGCGTCAGCGCCCGTTCCGGCAATCCATTGCCAAGAAGCAGGATTAGACGCCGGGTCGCCATCAACCAGAGAGTCCCAGAACCATCGTTCCCCTTCACGCCAATCTATCATCAGGTGTTTTACGAGAAATGATCCGGTAATCATCCTCACCCGATTATGCATCCAACCAGTTTGATACAATTGCCGCATGCCAGCATCGACAATTGGATAGCCTGTTTTCCCCTGTTTCCAGGCTTTCAGTCCTGCTGGGTCGGTTCTCCATTCAAATCGATCAAAGTTCCTGTTGAAATTCGTCCCGGCCAAGTCCGGCCATTCTTGTAATAAATGATACGAGAACTCGCGCCAAACGAGCTCCTGGCGCCATTTTTCTGCTGCACCCTTGTTTTTCCCAAGGTTTGCTTCTGCTGTAAGCGATGCATGCCAAAGTTGATTCGGGCTTATTTCGCCAAACCTTAAGTGAGGCGATAGTTTAGACGTTTGATCTGGGCCGGGATGATCTCTCATTTTGTCATATTTCTGCTGTCGCTCAGACATAAACTTTTCTAACCGCACCGCCGCACCAGCTTCACCTGGACGCCATTCCTCCCGCAGCCCCTCAGCCCAATTCGGCGAGGTTGGTAAAAATCCCCAATGATCTATGTGTTCTCCAGCTAAATCGTGTTTCGTTTTTGGAAGTTGAACTGGCCGGTCAAATGGGTGACGAGGAGGGGGGGCATTCATCAGGTTTTTCCAAAATGGCGTGTAAACCCTGTACGGACCCCCAGCACCGGTTCTCGTTTTGCTGGGTTCGTGGAGTAGCAGACCTGCAAAACTGCGTGCGGAGCCATTGAAGTTTGATTTTATTGAACGATCAACATCCTGTTCGGCCTCACCGTAACGCCGGTTCCAAACAAGTTCGTCCGCTCCAGACTGCCCTTGGACCTCAGCTATTATGTCAGCTGCAGCACCGCGTTTCAAAACCAGCCTGTTCCCCAGTGTGGTGATGTCTTTGGACAGACTTACGAGTGAATGGTGCAACCACCATTTTTGCGCAGCACCAATTTCTCGCAATCCTGCGGAAAAGATGTCATAGATAAAGAGGAGTATAATTGGTTTCCCGGTCTCAACAGCATAACAGAGTGCAGGGTTATCCGATATTCGCAAATCCTGGCGAAACCACATGATAATGGGCGGATTCGTATCCGTTTTACACACTTTAATTTGCTCCAAAATTTGGAATTATTACCTGTTGCGCATTTTGTGTTATAGGGAAGGCGAATTCGCCGCCATACTTTAACCTAAGTTCTCACGAACAGGCACATCTGTGCCGAAATGTAAATCGCTCGAAAGTCGCCTTCATGAAGAAAATAATCGTATCACTCGTCGCTGTCATAGCCTTGGCCGCTTGTACATCAAATCCATATACCGGTCAGCGACAGGTTTCTAAAACAGCGCTTGGCGCGGGCGGCGGTGCCGCTGTTGGCGCTCTGGGTGGTCTACTTATCGGTAAGACAACCGGAGCCAGTACGCGTAAAGCGGTTCTTATCGGCGCAGGTATTGGCGCATTAACCGGTGGCGGAATAGGCCTGTATCAAGACCGTCAGGAAGCGAAGCTGCGTGAAGAGCTGCGGAATTCCGGTGTAAGCATCACCAGAAATGGTGACAAGATTATCTTGAATATGCCAAGCAACATCACGTTTACGACAGGATCTGACTCGATTAAGCCTGAATTCTTCCGTGTATTGAACTCCGTCGCGCTAGTGTTGAAAGAGTTTAACCAGACAACAGTAAACGTATTTGGTCATACCGACAGCGATGGCGGCGAATCATTTAACCAGCAGCTTTCTGAACGCCGCGGTGTAAATGTGGCTAACTATCTCGTGAGCCAAGGCACCGATGGCCGTCGCTTCTATATCGTTGGATTTGGTGAAGAGCGTCCTATCGCTTCGAATGCCACGGCTGACGGAAAAAGCCGTAACCGTCGCGTTGAAATCGAGATTGCACCATTGACGAACAGTTAATTCAGGACCAACGAAAGTTTCACTTCTGATTTCAGTATCCAGGAAGGCCGCAGCGAACCCGTTGCGGCCTTTTTATTGAGACCGACAAAATTGTAAAAACAGGTAAGATTGGGATATTTGGCTCCCCGGGCCGGATTCGAACCAGCGACCGATCGATTAACAGTCGATTGCTCTACCACTGAGCTACCGGGGAACTTTTATCGCATTGCGATGGGCGCTCATAACAAAGGAATGTAGGTTTTCGCAAGCGTTAATCTGACTGAATGAGATAGAAATTTGAATTTACGTAAATCCGTTCCCAAAACGCGCGCCAAAAGGACCGTAATTGGCGTGTTATTGGTAATCGGCGGGACTTTGGGCTTTCTTCCGGTGCTTGGATTTTGGATGATTCCGCTGGGATTATATTTTTTGTCCCATGATTTTCCCGCAGTCCGCCGTTTTCGACGGCGTTGGACAATCAAAATTAGTCGTATTTATGGCCGGTTTAAGCGAGGTAATTGAACCAATTGCAAAATTGCATACGAATTTTGGATGTTTTGCTTGGCAAGGGTAGGGGTGTTTGCTAAGCGATGCCGGTCCCAAACAGGACGGATGGCCTCGTGGCGGAGTGGTTACGCAGAGGACTGCAAATCCTTGCACCCCGGTTCGATTCCGGGCGAGGCCTCCAATCTGTTATAAGCGGTGGTGCATGTCACGCCGGGAGCCTATGGATGTTGTATGATCGATTTTGAAAAAGCACGTCAAACTATGGTGGATTGCCAAATTCGCCCTAATGATGTGACGAATCACGATATTATCGCGGCGTTCCTCCATGTCCCGCGTGAAGACTTCGTCAGCACCGCGCAAAAACCACTCGCTTACATTGATGAAGATCTGCCCGTCGACGCATCCGGAACCACCCGCTATCTCATGGAAACGATGTCGATGTCGAAGCTGATTCAACTGGCTGAGATTGATGAGGATAGTATTGTACTCGATATTGGTTGTGCGACTGGTTATTCTACTGCGGTACTGTCGTTGCTTTGCAACTCTGTTGTCGCTGTTGAAAGCGATGCAGCGCTATCGGACCAAGCAACACAGACATTAGTGGAATTGGGCTATGACAATGCAGTTGTCGTCAATGCGCCAATGGAAGATGGATACGCGAAAGAAGGCCCCTACGATGTTATTTTCATCGGTGGAGCTGTTAGTGTTGTACCGGAACATTTATCGTCACAGTTGAAGGATGGCGGCCGTATGGTTCTGGTTGAAGGTACTAGTAACGCAGGTGTTGCCCGCGTATTGACCAAATTTGACGACCACTTAGGTACAAAAACAGCGTTTAATTGCTCCGTTCAGCCGCTTCCCGGCTTTGATAAAACCCCCGAGTTTTCATTCTAGCTTTTATTTCCGGTGTTGAGGGGGCAATTCGGTTTCTAGGTGTTAATAAACTGAAACTTTGCCAACTTTAATTTTGTATGTGATGGTATTGGCGTTAGGCTGAAGTGATGTTTTGCCTTGAATTCGCGGTCCCAATTCTCCGTGTTGAATGGCGGCGCTCTCCAGTGTTCTAGGGGTTGTTGATGCGGTGGCGTAGTTTTGTAGTTTGTATGGTGATGGTGATCACGCAAGTGGAAGCTGCCAACGCCGAGAGTCTGCGTGCAGCGCTGGCCGCTGCCTATAATCACAATCCCTCGTTAAATGCTCAGCGCGCTGCCACACGTGCAGTAGATGAAGGGTTACCTCAAGCAAAGTCTGCTGACCGACCCACGGTAACCGGGGATACTGATTTTGGTGTGACCGTTAACCGGAGTAACGTATCTGGTCGCACTTCCAATAACCCGTTCGGGTTTGGCATTACGATCAATCAGAATCTGTTTAACGGATTCCAGACCAGAAATCGCATTGAACAATCTGAAGCCGCAATTCGTGGCAGTCGCGAGCAACTGCGAAATGTTGAACAGACCATCCTTCAAAGTGCCGCACAAGCCTATGTTGATGTGCTCGAAGCGCGTGAGGTAGTCGAAATCAGACGCAAGGATATTAGTTTCCTGAAAGAGCAATTGCGCTCTTCGCAGGCACGGCTCGATGTTGGCGAGGGCACCCGAACCGATGTTGCACAAAGTCGAGCCCGTCTGGGCACAGCGCAGGCAACATTGGCGGTTGCTCAATCTACATTGCAAACCTCGGAAGCGGTTTATTTTGAAATTATTGGCAGACGACCCACCAGGCTTAACTGGCCAACGGGCCCGGTGCGGCTCTATGCTAAATCACTTCAAAGTGGTCTGGCCGTAGCAGCTAACGAACACCCGGCAATTCGAGCAACAAAACATGCGGTTGACGCTGCGGCGTTCAACGTAAAAGCGGTTGAAGGGCAATATCTTCCGTCGGTGAATTTACGCGGTAGTGCATCGCAACGATATAATTCCGGTTCACGCGGGGTCAACACATCCAGCGCCAGTGCAACCGTAAATGTTACGGTCCCGATTTATCAGGGTGGGCTCACAAGTTCGCAAGTGCGTGAAGCGAAGGAGTTCCTCGCGCAAAACCGTATCCTGGTTGATGAAGCGCGCGACCAGATAAGGTCAGCAGTCGTCTCGGCCTGGTCATCTTTGGTGGCAGCTCGGGCAAATGTAATAGCAATCGAAGGCACATTACGTGCCGCTCGATTGGCTTTAGCGGGGGTTATAGAAGAACGTAATGTGGGGCAACGGACCCAGCTCGACGTGCTTGATGAACAAAGCGTCGTACTTGATGCTGAGGTTGCACTCGTCGACGCCCGCAGCGCGCGTATTACTGCAGGCTATGCACTTGTAGCAGCAATAGGTCGTCTCAATAGCAAGACCCTTGGATTAAATGTTCGCCATTATGAGCCGAAAGAGCATTATCGCGCCGTAAAAGACCTCTGGTTTGGACTTCGTACGCCAAGTGGGCGATAAAATATAATTCAATTTAATCCAATGAATTCATCACTGATCTTTGAATTAGGCGTATAGTGGCGCAACGAATCACGTGAAATGTGCTCTACTTTGTCGTGTTAAAGGGAAAAATTATGGCATCTTCTGTCCCTGGTTCAGCCAATTTGGCCAATGATCTTGATCAGGAAAACGCTCAAGACTCATCTATGGACGAAATCCTCGCGTCGATTAAGCAGATCATCGCGGACGATGAAACTGTTGAAGATGGGACAACGGAGCGTGAGCGATATACCCACCCGTCTGACCACTCCAATAGCAATCTATCCGGCCCCGCCGTTGATATAGGAAATGCAGCAATTCCTCCGGTAGAATCACCAATTCAAGAACATGCTGCCCAACTGCGGCACGCGTCATCCTATATTGACCCGGGGTTGAATGCAGAAGAGCGGCTGGCCAAATATCGTATTGGCGGAAAATTGAAAATGGAGACGCTGGCGGAGCAGGTTTCTGAATCGAAATCACCGCCTATACCCGTTAACCGGCCAGCGCCTATACCGGCTGTAGATCCGAACCCGATTCCAGTTGTGAGAGCCACACCCAGTCCGGCTCCAATACCTGTGGCCGGACCTGCGCCATCCCCTTTGTATCACGCTAATCCGATTCCTGTTCTTGGTGTTGCACCCGCTGCTGCTGCTCCCATTCCCGCACCAACACCTGCAAGCCCTACGCCCTCGACTAAGGCTGTCGCACAGGAGATGGCTGCAGTACTGATGGCAGAGAAATCCGCTGATTTAGAAATTTTACTTTCTGACCTCATGCGACCGACCATTCGCCAGTGGTTGAGCGACAATCTTCCAAGTTTGGTTGAACGGCTCGTACGCGAGGAGATCGAAGCGGTTTCACGCGGCAAGAGGGTATCGTAAGTTCACCTATTTCCTGTATTCTTCGGCAAAGATGTACCAGACGTCAGGCGCGTAAATTTGGTTCGGTCTTTTGCTGAAATAGAGTAAGTTTTTGAACAGTAGCATTCGGATCATATATTATGGGAACGAGGTGTGGCCGTCGTTTACGGCAATTTAGTCGAGCACCGAACCATTGATGCTTTCATTTCGATGCACAGGCCTGGCTTTCGATCAATTGGTTTAACCCCAAATATTAAGCCAAGGCACGTTCTACCGCGCCAGCTTGTTGACTTGCTCCCTGCCTTTGTCTTTAGACAGGTTGAATTTTAATTTTGCTTACTGTCGAAGCAAAACCTGTTTGAGACACACCATGCTGGATAAGAATTACGACGCGAACAGCGTTGAACCGCGCATTGCGAAGAATTGGGATGAAGCAAACGCTTTCTCTGCGGGCGCGGGCTCGGAGCCCGGTGCTGAATCGTTCACTATTGTCATTCCGCCTCCAAATGTCACCGGCTCACTCCACATGGGGCATGCGCTAAACAATACGCTGCAGGATATTCTTGTTCGGTTTAACCGCATGCGCGGCAAAAACGTGCTTTGGCAACCGGGCATGGACCATGCGGGAATCGCGACGCAGATGGTTGTTGAGCGCCAGCTGATGGAACGTCAACAGCCCGGTCGGCGTGAAATGGGGCGTGAGAAATTTGTTGAACGTATCTGGGAATGGAAAGAGGAATCCGGCGGGGCGATCTTCAACCAGCTCAAACGGCTAGGCGCTTCCTGTGACTGGTCTCGCGAGCGTTTCACTATGGATGATGGATTGTCCGAAGCCGTGTTGGAAGTTTTCGTAAAGCTTTACAACGAAGGCCTGATCTATCGCGGCAAACGGTTGGTTAACTGGGACCCCTATTTTGAAACGGCGATTTCCGACCTTGAGGTGGAGAACATCGAAGTCGACGGCCACATGTGGCATTTCAAATATCCACTGGCCGGTGGTGAGACCTATGAATACGTCGAGAAGGATGAAGATGGAAATATCACGCTGAAGGAAACGCGTGATTACATTTCCATTGCGACAACTCGCCCGGAAACCATGTTGGGGGATGGCGCGGTAGCCGTTCACCCGTCCGATGAGCGCTACGCACCGATCATCGGCAAACTGTGCGAAATTCCGGTTGGGCCGAAAGAACACCGGAGGATGATCCCGATTATTACGGACGAATACCCAGACAAGGATTTTGGTTCTGGTGCGGTGAAAATTACCGGCGCGCACGATTTCAACGACTACATGGTCGCAAAGCGCAATGACATTCCGCTGTATCGTTTGATGGACACCCAAGCCGCTATGCGGGCCGATGGTGCGCCTTATTCTGAAGAATCTGCGAAAGCGATGGCTATTATTGAATCGGGCGACTTACCGGACGAAAATACCGTTGATGCGATCAATCTGGTGCCGGATGAATATCGTGGGCTTGATCGATATACGGCCCGTGAACGTGTGATCGCAGACATTACTGCCGAGGGTAATGCGGTTATGGCCAAAGATGAGGAGGGCAATGCCATTCCTCTGGTCGAAAACAACAAGATGCAACAGCCGACCGGTGACCGGTCCAAAGTTGTTATCGAACCGATGTTGACCGACCAATGGTTCTGCGATGCTGAAACGCTCGCAAAACCTGCATTAGCCTCTGTGAAAGAGGGCCGCACGAACTTTGTGCCGAAGACCTGGGAGAACACCTATTATAATTGGATGGAAAACATCCAGCCTTGGTGTATTTCTCGCCAGCTTTGGTGGGGCCATCGCATACCTGCTTGGTATGGGCCAGATGGGAGGATTTTTGTTGCGAAATCTGCCGATGATGCGGAGGCAGAAGCAAGCGCTCATTATGGTGATGATGTTGACCTTAAACGTGACGAAGACGTCCTCGATACATGGTTTTCCTCAGCCCTTTGGCCGTTCTCAACTCTTGGCTGGCCAGATCAAACTCCCGAACTTGCAAAATACTACCAGACCGATGTTCTTGTAACAGGTTTTGACATCATATTCTTCTGGGTCGCCCGCATGATGATGATGGGCAATAAATTCATGGAGGTTGAGCCGTTTCATACCGTCTATGTTCACGCGTTGGTGCGTGACAAGGACGGGCAGAAAATGTCCAAATCCAAGGGCAACGTTATCGATCCTCTCGATCTTATGGACAAATACGGTACGGACGCATTGCGCTTCACCCTGGCCATTATGGCGGCACAGGGCAGGGACGTTCGTCTCGACGAAGACCGCATTGTTGGCTACCGCAATTTCGGTACAAAGCTTTGGAATGCCACGCGCTTTGCCCAAATGAATGACGTAAAACAGGGTGAACCGTTTGATGCGTCATCGGTGAAATCGCAGTTGAACCGGTGGATATTGACGGAACTGTCCAACACCGTTTCTTCGGTCACGGAGAACATTGAAAAATTCAGGTTCAATGATGCTTCAGGCGCTGCCTATAAGTTCGTCTGGAACACGTTTTGCGATTGGTATCTGGAACTGCTCAAGCCAGTATTTGGCGGGGAAGACGAGGCGGCAAAGGCGGAAGCACAGGTTGTCGCTGCCCATGTGATTGATGAAATCTACAAACTTCTGCACCCGTTCATGCCTTTCATGACGGAGGAGTTATGGGCGCAAACGGGTGGATCATCTCGCGAATCCCTACTGTGCCACGCAGATTGGCCTTCCGCTGGATTAGTAGATGAAACAGCCGCAGACGAAATCAATTGGTTGATTGAAACCGTTTCCGCCATTCGTTCTATTCGCTCCGAAATGAACGTTAAACCTGCGCTACAGGTTCCGTTAGTCGTTGTGGGTACAAATGAGCAAACCAACGATCGCTTTTCGCGACAGGCCGCTGCGCTGGCGCGGCTTGCGCGGGTTGAATCAATTGATATTGCGGATGTGGCACCCGAAGGTGCTGCGCAAATTGTCGTTGGTGAGACTACCTTGTGCTTGCCGCTCAAAGGCCTCGTCGATTTTGGTAGCGAAATTGCCCGGTTGGAAAAGGAAATCAACGGTGTTGACAAAGATATCAAGCAGATTTCCGGCAAGCTTTCCAATGACAAGTTTATCGCCAATGCTCCAGCTGCAATTGTTCAGGAGAATAGAGATCGGTTGGCTGAGCTAGAAGGACGCCGGGTTAAAGTTGTTGAAGCACTCGAACGGGTGCAAAGCTTTAACTGAATTGCTGGCCGACAATTGCTTTGCGTTGATGATATCACCGTTGTGATGGGAGAACCTTACAAATGGCAGGTGGGCAATTGCAGGTTTGAATAATTGGTTTGATTCGTCACTGTTCATGCAAATTTTTGCAGTTCACCGTAGACTGTACTTGTTTGGAGAGCATTCGGCCGAAACATTGTTGGCTGAATTTTCAACAAATTACCGTGACCGACCCGCTATCAATTTGAAATAAATGGTAAAAAACATGTTTCCTTATTGTTGGGTGTTTCTATTATTGCTTACGTAAACGTCGTATTTAAGATTCTGTTAACCTTAATTGCCGCATAGGTAAGGTGCAAATAGGGCGTGGGTCGCTCTTTGATAGGATTTTTGGGGAGGGGCCTTTGTATCCCTATAATATATCGTTAGCTGCAGCTCTCGGGGCTGCTTTTATGACCACTTCTGCGACGGCTGGCGGATTTGATCGAGGTGGTGTGAATATCGATCAGCTGTTTGATGAAAAGTCTGGTGTTAAAACAACACAGACATTCGTGGCACCACAGCGTGATTTGAGAAATATTGTCCGCGGCGTTAACGCCGTGAATGGTATTTCACCGCCTGGTGCACCTGTTTTGCCGGTAGCGACAACCGGAAAGATTTCGCCGAACCTAAATTATCATATTCCTTCGATCGGCTACAAAGCGAACATTACAGACCAGTTTTCTTGCTTGGCATCCTACAATGAACCTTATGGCATTGATGCTGACTACGGCACCGGTAACGCTTATTCAGCAACCACCGTCCGATTTGAAGTAAAATCTCAAGATGTTGGACTTACCTGCGGTTACCGGTTTGGTGTTGGTGAAACGTCGCTGGGACAAAGCTATATGCGAGTGATCGCCGGTGGTTCGTATCAACGGCTGGAAGGTTTTCAGGAACGACAGAGTTTTCTCGATCTCGCAACTGCGGGAATAGGGGCTGTGGGTCTTGTAACAAATACGTCCGGACTGGGAAATTTTGACGTGGATGGCGAGGAGTTCGGTTATCGGGTCGGCCTTTCTTATGAAATACCATCAATCGCTTTGCGCGCCGCTGTTATCTACAACTCCGAGATTAATCATAACCTTCAAGGTGGGCAGAGCAGCCTTGGTTTTGGCGTAAGTGGGCCAACCGCAATTGTTCCGGTCAGCGTTGCAGCCACAATCCCTCAGTCCATCGATGTCAGATTGCAATCTGGAATTAATGCAAAAACGCTCGCATTTTTGAATTTTCGCTGGCAACAATGGAGCGAACTTGGAATTCTTCCAATTGTTGGAGGAATTAACCCGGCAACAGGTGCGCAGACAGCCCTGTCATTCGACCCGCTATATCAGGACGGGTATACCGTCACGGCAGGGATTGGTCGCGCACTTACCGAAGATTTATCTGGCTTGATCTCCCTGGGGTGGGATAGGGGAACCTCAACGATATCAGGATTTCAATCCGACACCTGGAACCTGGCAGGGGGCGTTTCCTACAAGGTTGACGAAGATGTAGAACTGCAATTGGGCGGCCTTATTGGTCTGCTCACAAGCGGACGATCCGGTCCTTCAGGCGGTGATGCGGCAAATAACGTATCCTACTCCTATGATAGCGATATCGTTTATGCGGTAAGTGCCTCGTTCAAAGTTAAGTTCTAAAACCTCGAGTTTTACCATCTTTCTTGTTTTGTATCGATGCGCGAATTGGGATTGCCGTTTATTGTAGTGTTTACGACAATTGCAATCTCCCCTTTAAAGTCGCTATGTGATCGCCTATTTTATCGAAAATGGATTCGCACGGATCATTGTTCGACGAATTTTGTGAATATCCGAGCACAAATGGCTGATGTTAATCCTCTTTTATCTTTCAATCTCTTTGTTGTCGCATAAGCGAATTTCTCCATAGAAAGGCATCCTATGAAGGATCCCATCCAAACCGCGATGAATCTTGTTCCAATGGTTGTTGAACAAACAAACCGCGGCGAACGCTCCTACGATATTTTTTCGCGACTTTTAAAAGAACGCATTATATTCATTACTGGTCCGATTGAAGATTCAACGGCTGTATTAGTGTGCGCGCAGCTTTTGTTTCTCGAAGCTGAAAACCCCAAGAAAGAGATTTCCCTTTATATCAATTCGCCTGGCGGTATCGTGACTTCCGGGATGGCAATTTACGATACTATGCAGTTCATTAAACCGGCGGTTGCAACCCTGTGCATGGGGCAGGCGGCTTCAATGGGCTCTCTGCTGCTGGCAGCCGGCACTAAGGATATGCGGTTTGCACTGCCAAATGCGCGGGTGATGTTGCACCAGCCGTCTGGAGGTTATCAGGGCCAGGCTTCCGAAATTGAGCGTCACGCTGCTGATATTCAGAAACTTAAGAAACGCCTGAATGATATATATGTGAAGCATACCGGCAAAGACTATGACACTATTGAGACCACTCTTGATCGCGACCATTTTATGACGGCCGATGAATCCGTGGAGTTTGGAGTTGTAGACAAAGTTATTGCATCTCGTGACGAAATTGAAGGCGGATCAACAGACGGTTAAATAAATTTTACTCGAAAACCACGTAGATAGGATTACGTGTTAAGGGAAATTTGATTTGCGTATTGCTAGTATCGTGTTGTTGTGGCGTGATTAGCAGATTCTAATATCCACTCCGCTATTTGGTGTGGTATGAAGGACAGGATCACAAGTCCTGTAAAGGTATGGTATGAGCAAGGTTTCAAACAACGGTGGCGGCGGCGATTCCAAGAACACGCTCTACTGTTCATTCTGCGGTAAAAGCCAGCACGAAGTTCGCAAACTGATTGCGGGACCGACGGTTTTTATCTGCGATGAATGTGTAGAACTGTGTATGGATATTATCCGCGAGGAAAATAAATCCAGCCTGGTTAAATCAACCGAAGGGACACCTTCTCCTCAAGAAATCCTTGATGTGTTGAATGATTATGTGATCGGCCAGCCCCACGCCAAACGCGTGTTGTCGGTCGCGGTACATAACCACTACAAACGCCTCAACCACGCCAGTGAAAATGATGATGTTGAACTGGCGAAGTCCAACATCATGCTGATTGGCCCGACCGGTTGCGGTAAAACGCTGTTGGCTCAAACGCTGGCTCGTATTTTGGACGTACCGTTCACAATGGCTGATGCGACAACACTGACTGAGGCCGGTTATGTTGGTGAAGATGTTGAAAACATCATTCTAAAACTGTTGCAATCGGCAGATTATAACGTTGAACGCGCCCAACGCGGCATTGTATATATAGACGAAGTCGACAAGATTTCGCGTAAATCAGACAACCCATCGATTACCCGTGATGTCTCTGGTGAAGGCGTTCAGCAAGCATTGCTGAAAATTATGGAAGGAACTGTTGCTTCGGTTCCTCCCCAAGGTGGGCGTAAGCACCCGCAACAGGAATTCCTTCAGGTGGATACGACAAATATCCTTTTTATTGCAGGCGGAGCGTTTGCTGGTCTCGACAAGATCATTTCTGATCGCGGTCGTAATACGGGTATCGGCTTTGGCGCCAGCGTTGAAAGCCCAGAGGATCGCAAGACAGGAGAGCTTTTTAAAGAGCTGGAGCCAGAAGATTTGCTGCGCTTTGGCCTGATTCCGGAATTCGTGGGCCGTATTCCTGTTCTAGCGACCCTCGAAGACCTCGACGAAGATGCATTGGTGGAAATTCTGTCAGAGCCGAAAAATGCGCTCATAAAACAGTATCAACGCCTGTTTGAAATGGAAGAGGTGAAACTATCTTTCCAGGAAGATGCTCTTCGCGGGATTGCTAAGAAAGCGATTGTCAGAAAAACCGGCGCTCGTGGCCTGCGCTCAATTATTGAATCAATCCTTTTGGAAACGATGTTTGAATTGCCTTCAATGGAAGACGTTGAGGAAGTCGTGATTTCCGAGGAAGTTGTAAATGGTAACACTCAACCGCTTTACATCTATGCCGATAAAGCGTCAGAAGAGAAAGCCGAAAGCGCTTAATCTAAAAGAGGATAGACCCTCCAGTTATTTTAAGAACCCGCGGTGAAAACTGCGGGTTTTTTGTACTTACGGGAACAGATTAAACCTTGAACTGCTGTATTTGATTCCTACTTTGCAGTGTCAGGGCTGATGTTCATTTCCACCTTAACCGTTATATCAACTTCCTAGTGATATAAGGCATTGGACAGTGGGCAGAGTCCGAATTGGTGGCTATTGTAGCACCGAGGATTCGCGATGCACATATTTGGTTGCGAGCAAAGTAAGGAAGACTTTCATGGCTGAAGACAGTAATAAAGAAAACGCCAGAAAAGAAATAGATTTTGACGCAAACGGTGGCATGTTTCCAGTTCTGCCGTTGCGAGACATCGTCGTATTTCCGCACATGATTGTACCACTGTTTGTAGGGCGAGAGAAATCTATCTCCGCCCTTGAAGAAGTGATGCAGAACGACAAGCAGATTCTTCTGGTGACGCAGAAGAATGCCGGCGATGATGATCCGTCTCCTGCTGCCATGTACGATATTGGAACACTTGCAACTGTTCTTCAGTTACTCAAACTGCCAGACGGTACAGTAAAGGTACTTGTTGAAGGTTATGAACGGGCGTCTGTTACGCGGTTTACAGCTCGCGCTGATTACCATGAGGCTTATGCGGTACCGGCACCTGATATCGACGAAGACGAAGTGCAGATCGAAGCGCTGTCCCGCTCCGTCACCTCTGAGTTCGAGAACTATGTAAAACTCAATAAAAAGGTTTCACCGGAGGTCGTTTCTGCAGTCACGCAGATCGAGGATTACGCGAAACTGGCGGATACGATTGCATCCCATTTGGCGGTCAAAATCTCTGAAAAACAGGACATTCTGTCGCTTCTTTCGGTGAAGGAACGGTTGGAAAAAGTTCTGGCCATGATGGAGAGTGAAATTTCCGTTCTTCAGGTGGAAAAACGCATTCGCGGGCGTGTAAAGCGCCAGATGGAGAAAACCCAACGCGAATATTATCTTAACGAGCAGATGAAGGCCATTCAGAAGGAACTTGGCGACGGTGAAGAAGGCCGCGACGAGATGGCAGAACTCGAAGAGAAAATTAAAAAGACAAAGCTTTCCAAAGAAGCGACTGAAAAGGCTGATGCTGAGTTTAAGAAATTAAAGCAGATGAGCCCAATGAGTGCGGAAGCTACTGTTGTACGTAATTATCTTGACTGGCTGTTGGGTATCCCGTGGGGCAAGAAATCTCGCGTAAAGACAGATTTGGTTGAGGCTGAATCCGTATTGGATACGGACCATTATGGCTTGGAAAAGGTCAAGGAACGTATTGTCGAGTTTCTTGCGGTTCAAACACGTTCTGCGAAGATCAAAGGCCCAATATTGTGCCTGGTTGGCCCTCCGGGCGTTGGTAAAACTTCACTTGGCAAGTCAATCGCGAAAGCGACAGGCCGTGAATTTGTACGTATGTCGCTTGGTGGTGTGCGGGATGAGGCGGAAATTCGCGGACACAGACGTACCTATATCGGCTCCATGCCCGGTAAGGTCATCCAGTCCATGAAAAAGGCTAAAAAGGCCAACCCACTATTTCTTCTCGATGAGATCGATAAAATGGGCCAGGATTTTCGTGGCGATCCGTCATCTGCTTTACTTGAGGTCCTTGACCCAGAACAAAATAACGCATTTGGCGATCATTATCTGGAAGTTGATTACGATCTTTCCAATGTTATGTTTGTCACGACAGCAAACTCGTTGAATATTCCTGGCCCATTGATGGACCGGATGGAAATTATTCGAATTGCCGGCTACACCGAAGATGAGAAAGTCGAGATCGCCCGCCGCCATCTCATTCCAAAAGCGATTAAGAACCACGCACTGGAAGAAAACGAGATTACAATCTCCGACGCTGCGTTGACGAATGTCATTCGTCTTTACACCCGCGAAGCCGGCGTTCGTAATCTCGAAAGGGAATTGGCAACACTAGCGCGTAAAGCAGTGACCGAGATATTGAAGTCTAAAGGCGAAGTAACGGCTGTTGGCATTACGGATGAAAATCTGAACGATTACCTCGGTGTCCAAAGATTTCGGTTCGGCCAGGTCGACGCCGAGGATCAGGTTGGAATTGTAACCGGACTGGCCTGGACCGAAGTCGGTGGTGAACTGCTAACAATTGAAGGCGTTATGATGCCCGGCAAGGGAAAAATGACCGTCACTGGAAACCTTCGTGATGTCATGAAGGAATCAATTTCCGCTGCCGCTTCATATGTACGTTCACGGTCAATAGATTTCGGCATCAAACCGACCCTATTTGAAAAGCGTGATATCCACGTCCATGTGCCGGAAGGTGCGACACCAAAAGATGGCCCAAGTGCTGGCACCGCGATGGCAACCACTATCGTATCGATGCTGACAGGAATTCCCGTGCGCAAGGATATCGCCATGACCGGTGAAATAACCTTGCGGGGCAGGGTGCTACCGATTGGTGGATTGAAGGAAAAACTTCTGGCTGCTTTGCGTGGTGGTATCAAAACAGTGCTAATTCCTGAAGATAACGCGAAAGATCTGGCGGATATTCCTGAGAATGTAAAAAATGCGTTGGAGATTGTTCCAGTTGCTCACCTTGATGAAGTGTTGCCTCACGCCCTCATAAAAATGCCTGAAAGCATTGAATGGGATGAAGCCAAAGCGGACGCTGAATCAGCTGCTTTAGCTGCAAAAGGCGACGAGCAATCAACCCGCGTCGCGCATTAGTCTATTCACTTAAACAGATTGGGCCTGTTCAGTAGATTCGCTGGACAGGCCCTTTTGATTCGAAATGAAGAATTTTCACATCATTTTTATCTGCAGGTCTTCCACAATATTCGAATTGGAGAATTTGCGGGCAAAAAAGGTGACAAAAACAGCGTGAAACCCCTTATTTTATAGGGTTTCTATTGTTTCGCCCAACCGAAAAGGCGAAAATGGGTCAACCTGTTGAGTCGCGCGTACGGGGGAGATTAAGACAATAAGGATGTCTCTTATGAATAAACAAGAACTCATTGCTTCAATGGCTGGTAAGGCCGATCTAACTAAAGAACAAGCCGGTGCTGCACTGGAAAGCTTCATCGATTCTGTAACGGATTCGCTGAAAGCTGGCGAAGAAGTTCGCCTTCTGGGCTTCGGCAACTTTGTCGTTTCACGTCGCGAAGCGAAAATGGGCCGTAACCCACAGACTGGTGCTGCTGTTGAAATCAAAGCTGCCAACGTAGCCCGTTTCAAAGTTGGTAAAGGTCTGAAAGACAAAATCAACTAATTCGCCCGAATTGGGCGGAAGCATTAAACCCCGCACCGTGGTGCGGGGTTTTTCAGTTTTGGAGGCATCAAGTGAGCGTTGCAAAGCGAATTGGGTTCATACTGGAGCTCGAGAAACTCAAAGGCATTTTGAGAAAAACAAAACCTCTTGGGTTGGAGCGTTATGAGAATACGGCTGAACACTCCTGGCAAGCTGCCCTAACGGCACTCATATTTCTGGACCATGCACCGAATCAACTGGATGCTTTGAAGGTTCTAAAGATGTTGTTGATCCATGATATTGTTGAAATCGATGCTGGAGATGTCTTCGTTTATGACGCACAGGCCCGTGCCGATGTAGCAGAGGAAGAAGACAGGGCTGCTATTCGGATATTCGGAATGCTGGATGAACCATTAGGTTCTGAGTTGCTGGCACTTTGGCGGGAATTTGAAGAACGTCATACACCTGAAGCTAAATTTGCAAAAGCCATTGATAGAGTAAATCCCGTGATTCAGAATCTGGCTGCAAACGGTCAAAGCTGGGTTGAGAACGGGATAGATCGCGACAGGGTTCTTGCGATGAATAGTCAGATCGACGGCGCCAGTCCGGCATTATGGCGAGAATTGGAAAAACAGCTGATGGAAGCGGATTTTTTCCAACAATGAGCTAAAATATCGATCGTTGATGTGTTGACAGGCAATCTATCGACAATTTGATGGCAGTCGCGATGGCGACTGGTGGGCGATGACAGGCTCGAACTGCCGACCCTCTCGGTGTAAACGAGATGCTCTACCAACTGAGCTAATCGCCCATCAAATTTCGCCTTGCGGCATTTCCACTCCACTTTCCCAAAGGAAAGTGGCGCGAGTGACGAGACTCGAACTCGCGACCTCCGGCGTGACAGGCCGGCACTCTAACCAACTGAGCTACACCCGCGTGGGCGGAGGAAGGTTAGTCCTCCGTGGTCGAAAGACGGAATACGGATACAGCGGTGTTAAGTCAAGCGAGTTTCATGATAATTCGTGCTTAAAACGGCGATAATTTGTACCTCCAAAAAAGTCATCTGAAACAGTATTATTTTGACCCTGGAGTTGACCAGCCAACTTGCTTTGCAAAGCCGCCTCCGCTATCGGTCTTCGTACCTTTTTCTCAAGCGGGTTTTGTCGAGCAATAACGACATTCAATGTTCGGGACTTTTTGTTGTGCGGGGCTAATCTGCTCATTCGTGGGAACGAACAAGCGTGACGCGCATTTGGAGTGTGAAATGGAACAGTTGCTACTGTCATATTTGCCTGTATTGATTTTTATGGGCGTTGCATTGCTCATTGGTCTTGCGCTGTTGATATCCCCATTTCTGCTGGCCTATAGGGCTCCTAATGCAGAAAAACTCTCAGCATATGAGTGCGGTTTCAATGCATTTGATGACGCGCGGATGAAATTTGATGTGCGCTTCTATCTGGTTGCTATTCTATTTATCATTTTTGACCTTGAAGTGGCCTTCCTGTTCCCATGGGCGGTGAGCTTTGGAGGTCTTGGCTGGTTCGGATTTTGGTCAATGATGGTGTTCCTGGGTGTTCTAACCATCGGATTTATTTACGAATGGAAAAAAGGCGCGCTTGAATGGGATTAAACCCCACAATCGCATCATGCTAATTTAGCGAAAGAAATTCATGTCTACGCAAGACGCTACCTCCACACTGATCGCGCCCACACCAAAAGGTGTGATTGATCCCAATACGGGCAAGCCTATTGGCAGTGATAATGCCTATTTTGGTGAGATTAACGATGAACTCGCCGACAAGGGCTTTATCGTCACGTCGACAGATGATCTGATCAATTGGGCTCGCACAGGGTCGCTGATGTGGATGACATTTGGTTTGGCTTGCTGTGCAGTTGAAATGATGCAGCTTTCCATGCCGCGCTATGATGCCGAGCGTTTCGGTTTCGCCCCGCGCGCTTCGCCACGCCAATCCGACGTTATGATCGTTGCTGGCACGCTCACCAATAAAATGGCTCCTGCTCTGCGTAAGGTATACGATCAGATGCCAGAACCCCGCTATGTAATTTCCATGGGATCATGCGCAAACGGCGGTGGCTACTACCATTATTCCTATTCGGTTGTACGTGGCTGTGATCGCATTGTGCCCGTCGACATATATGTGCCGGGTTGTCCGCCAACCGCCGAAGCATTGCTTTACGGTGTACTACTTTTGCAAAAGAAAATCCGCCGCACAGGCACGATTGAAAGATAAGGGCTGAATATGGACGTTTCTGACCTTATGGACCTGCAAACCTATGTGGGTGAACGGCTAGGCGATAAGCTCGACGGTGCAGAACTCGCGTTTGACGAGTTGAACCTGACGACGACTGCAGAGAATATTTGCGCAGTACTGCGCTTCCTGCGTGACGATGTTCAAACTCAGTTTATTTCGTTCGTCGATATATGCGGCGTTGACTATCCAGAGCGCCGCAAACGTTTTGAGATCGTCTATCACCTGCTTAGCCCCAGACAGAATATGCGGGTGCGCGTTCGTGTGGCAACGGATGCTGAAACACCGGTACCGAGTGTCGTTGATGTGTTTCCCGGTGCGGACTGGTTTGAGCGCGAAGCCTATGACATGTACGGCATTCTGTTTACTGGCCATCCGGATCTGAGACGTCTGCTGACCGACTACGGTTTTGAAGGCTACCCGTTACGCAAGGATTTCCCGCTCACTGGCTTCACAGAAGTTCGTTATGACGATGCACAGAAACGCGTCGTCTATGAGCCGGTGGAATTACGTCAGGAATTCCGTAATTTCGATTTTCTGTCGCCGTGGGAAGGTACTGATTACGTTCTGCCCGGTGATGAAAAAGAAACGAAGGCCAACTGAGTATGCCCGAAGTCGATATTAGAAATTTCAACATCAACTTTGGCCCACAGCATCCTGCGGCCCACGGTGTGTTGCGTTTGGTTCTTGAACTGGACGGTGAGGTTGTCGAACGGGTTGACCCGCACATCGGTCTGCTGCATCGCGGTACGGAAAAGCTGATTGAGCATAAGACCTATTTGCAGGCGATGCCGTATTTCGACCGGCTTGATTATGTCGCACCGATGAATCAGGAGCATGCTTTCTGCCTTGCGATTGAAAAACTGGTGGGGATTGATGTGCCTAAGAGGGGGCAGTTAATTCGTGTCCTCTATTCGGAAATTGGCCGAATTCTCTCGCATCTGTTGAATATCACAACACAGGCCATGGACGTAGGAGCGTTGACACCGCCACTTTGGGGCTTTGAAGAGCGCGAAAAGCTGATGGTGTTCTACGAGCGGGCGTCCGGTTCACGCATGCATGCAGCTTATTTTCGCCCCGGTGGCGTACATCAGGATTTGCCACAAAAGCTGGTCGAGGATATTGGCGTGTGGTGCGACGAATTCCCGAAGATGATCGACGATATCGATACCCTTTTGACTGAAAACCGTATTTTCAAACAACGTAACGTTGATATCGGACTGGTTTCGCTGGAAGACGCATGGGCTTGGGGGTTCTCCGGCGTCATGGTACGCGGCTCCGGCGCAGCGTGGGATTTGCGTAAGTCACAGCCATACGAATGTTATGAAGAGTTGGAATTCGATATTCCGGTCGGCAAGAACTGCGATAATTATGATCGTTATCTGATCCGCATGCTGGAAATGCGCGAATCGACAAAGATTATGAAGCAGTGCGTGAATAAACTTCTCAGCCCCGAAGGGCAGGGGCCTGTTTCATCTATAGACGGCAAAACGGTTCCGCCAAAACGGGCTGAAATGAAACAGTCCATGGAAGCGCTTATCCACCACTTCAAGCTTTATACTGAAGGTTTCAAAGTGCCCGCCGGTGAAGTTTACGCGGCAGTTGAAGCGCCAAAAGGTGAGTTCGGCGTTTATGTCGTGTCGGACGGCAGCAATAAGCCGTACCGATGCAAACTCCGCGCTCCGGGATTTGCTCACCTTCAAGCCATGGATTTTATGTGCCGCGGTCACATGCTGGCCGATGTTGGCGCAGTTCTCGGCTCCATGGATATCGTGTTTGGTGAAGTGGACCGGTGAAAACCCTGTTGATCGCATCGTTCGTTGTCAGCGCGGTGCTATTGGGGGTTGGCTTAACATTTCTTGTTTTTCCGGACTTAGCTATCGCCAGCTTCGCGCATACCGCACAGGGAGTTCCCCATTCATTTGGCGGACGCTATATTGGATTAGCAATACTACTCGCAGTTTTTGCAACTCTGGGAGATTATCGCGCCCTTTCCATATTTTCCGCTGTGGGCGGGCTTCTTGGTTTCATCGATGCAGGGATCTATTTGATCGTCGGAAATTCGGCGTGGAACATTACTCAGCATGTGATTGCAGGATGCGCAGGAATCTTGGCGGCATTCATTTTCTGGATAATTGGCGAGCGGTTGCAAACACCGGGCTTGTAATCTCACATAAGCGGAAAAAAGTTCATTTGAAGATCGAAGCTAAGCGGCTTGATTATTCTCAAACTCGAACAGTCCGGTAACTCTTTTTGTTTATCATACTCGGTTGAACACACGGGAATTGGTGATGCCGATCATGAAGCAACAAGCAATTAATCTAAATTGGTCAACGGGTGCTATCGACGGTGCGAATTGGCGAGAGCGAGCTGGAGTTGCACTAATGCGCCTTGCAGCGACCGTTACAAATTCTCCTGAACGCCCCGGGTTTTCGAAGTTGGCAGCGGGAATTTCAGCACTTTTGCCGAGTGATAAATATATTAGAATACATTTTCCCGACCGCACAGTTTATCAATTTCCCTATGGTGACGCCTATTGGAGCATCCTGTGTAATCCAGGCTTTACCTATGAACAGGAAATCGATGGTTTTGTGCGCCGATGTGCAAAAGAGAAGCTCAATTATGTATTCGTCGATTGCGGTGCCAATTTTGGATATTGGTCTTGCCGGATTTCTTCAGATGAAGCGGGTAATCAAAAAGCCATCGCCATTGAAGCATCAAGCGAAAGCTTTGGCCACACAATGCGCAATCGTGCATTGAATTCCAACCGTTTCTCGGCACACCACCGGGCGATCAGTGATCAGCACAATCAATTGGTGACACTTTACGGCAGCAGCAAACATGAACAACGATCCATTGTCGCTGAGGAAACCAGCGGGCCGTTGCGGGAGACCGTTAAATCACTTGCTTTGGCGCATCTCGAAGATATCGAACCGGAATCAGATAACCTAGTATTGAAGCTGGATGTGGAAGGTGTTGAAATTGCGGCTCTTGAAGGAGCCCGAAATCTTTTGGAAAGCAATACTCTGGTGGTTTTTGAAGATCACGGGCGGGACCGAAACCACACCACTGCACGTGCAATTAAGGAGCAGTTTGGTTTACGTCTGTTTGCCGGTTCCTCAACTGGCCAGTTTACCGAAATTACCGATTTCAAGCAGATGGATGCTCTTAAAACGGTGAAACGTAAGGGCTATGATTTCTTCGCGTCGAAAAGTCCATTTTGGTTGGAATTTCTGTCGCGAGACACGGCTGCCTGATCACTCTCAATAAATTGCGAAAAAACTGTCACTTGTTTGGTATTCTTAGGGTTTTGTGGACTGGCAATTCGATGGGCTTGTGCTAAGAGACTGCGAGCCTGTTAATTAACTTCGGTCGCCATCTGTATGTCCGTTCGTCGTCTCGCTGAAGAGTCAGTCCAACCAACCAGTTTTTCCTTCAACCGCAGCAATGCGGCATGGGCTAAACGCAAAATTAAAGATTACCCCAAGGGGCGTGAGGCTTCGGCGGTTATCCCTCTACTTATGCGTGCCCAGGAGCAGGACGGTTGGGTAACCAAAGCTGCCATCGAGCATATTGCTGAAATGCTCGATATGCCGTTGATCCGGGTATTGGAAGTCGCAACTTTCTATACCCAGTTTCAGCTGGCCCCTGTTGGCAAACGTGCTCACATTCAGGTGTGCGGCACGACGCCCTGCATGCTGCGCGGTGCCGGTGACATTATGGACGTGTGCAAGAAGCGCATTTCCCCCAATCCGTTTGAAATTTCCGAAGATGGCAATATGTCTTGGGAAGAAGTCGAATGTCAGGGCGCTTGCGTAAACGCACCCATGATAATGATCTTCAAGGATTCCTACGAAGACCTTTCCATTACGCAAATGGAGCATATTGTCGACCGGTTCGCCGCCGGTAAGGGCGACGAAATTACACCTGGACCACAAATCGATCGCATCTTTTCGGCACCGGAAGGTGGACTAACCTCACTCACCGGTAAGCCGGTAAAAGTTGCCGCCCGTAAATCTTCTGCTAAATTACCAGCTGCTGCGAAAACTGTTGTCAAAAAAGCCGCGGCCAAGGTCGCCGGTAAGATTGGCGAAATTGCTTCTAAAAAGACAGTAAAACCCGCCGTCACCAAAAAGGCGGCACCTGCGAAGCCGGTGGCTAAGAAAGTAACTACGAAGAAAGTTCCCGCGAAATCATCGGGCCCTGAACGGTTAAAAAAACCGAGTGGTAAGGCAGACGATCTCAAACTAATCTCGGGCGTCGGCCCGAAACTGGAAAAAACACTGAACGACCTTGGATTTTGGCATTTCTCGCAACTTGCCAAATGGAAAAAGGCGGACGTCGCTGTCGTCGATGACGAGTTGTCGTTCAAAGGTCGGATAGAGCGCGACGACTGGATCAAACAGGCCAAGGCTCTGGCGAAGAAGGCGAAATAACATGGCTCTTCAAGATAAAGACCGCATCTTCACCAATATTTACGGTATTCACGACAAATCCCTTAAGGGAGCAATGTCACGGGGCCACTGGTCTGGCACGTCAGGCTTCATTAAGAATGGACGCGACTGGGTTGTTGAACAAACCAAGGCCTCCGGTCTTCGCGGTCGCGGTGGTGCGGGTTTCCCGACCGGGTTGAAATGGTCTTTCATGCCGAAAGAGCCATCTGAGCGTCCTCATTATCTGGTGATCAATGCCGATGAATCAGAACCGGGCACCTGTAAAGATCGGGATATTATGCGCCATGATCCGCATACGCTGATTGAAGGCTGTCTGATCGCCGGTTTCGCTATGGGTGCACATGCCTGTTACATATACGTACGCGGCGAATATATGCGTGAGCGTGAAGCACTCGAAGCGGCGATCAACGAATGCTACGAAGCCAAATTACTCGGCAAGAACAATAAGAACGGCTGGGACTATGATATCTACGTTCATCACGGGGCTGGAGCCTATATCTGTGGTGAAGAAACGGCTCTGCTGGAATCGCTTGAAGGTAAAAAAGGGCAACCGCGCCTGAAACCTCCGTTTCCTGCAAATGTAGGCCTCTACGGGTGCCCAACCACCGTCAACAATGTGGAATCGGTTGCGGTTGTGCCAACCATCCTACGGCGCGGCCCGGACTGGTTCGCTTCTTTCGGTCGTGAAAATAACCGCGGCACAAAGCTTTTCTGTGTTTCTGGCCATGTGAACAGACCATGTACGGTCGAAGAAGAAATGAGCATTCCGTTCCGTGAGCTGATTGACAAACACTGCGGCGGTATTCGCGGTGGTGAGGATAACCTGCTTGCTGTCATTCCCGGCGGTTCATCGGTGCGTTGTGTGCCGGGAGAACAGATCATTGACACGCCGATGGATTTTGATTCCCTCATGGCGCTAAAATCCGGTCTCGGCACTGCGGCTGTTATCGTTATGGATAAATCGACGGATATAATTCGTGCGATCTGGCGTCTGAGTGCTTTCTATAAACATGAAAGCTGTGGCCAGTGTACGCCGTGCCGTGAAGGTACCGGGTGGATGATGCGGGTCATGGAACGCATGGTCGAAGGCCGCGCTCAGAAGCGTGAAATTGATATGCTGTTCGATGTGACCAAGCAGATTGAAGGTCACACAATCTGCGCTTTGGGAGACGCGGCCGCATGGCCCATCCAAGGTCTCATCAATCACTTCCGCCCCGAAATGGAAGCGCGGATTGATAGTTATACCTATCGCAGCGATAAAGAAGGTGCTGTGCTGGAGGCTGCGGAGTGATGCCGACGATCTCAAATCGACGGGCAATTGGACTGGTGTTTGTCGCTATCCTCCTAGCTGGTTGCACAACTACAGATGTGATCAAGGTTGATAACGATCCACCAATCCGGCAATTGGCAGACGAAAAACAGGTTGAAGAAACACCGTTGGAAGGTGAATTGGTGTTAAAGCGATTTGCTTCTGATCCTCAGGGTCGGTTTACGGTCTCGATCTCACCATTAGACGGCTCAGAACGTAACCGGGCTTTCACGATCGCCGAGCAGAATTACGCGAGAATGTGTGGTCATCAGCCTTTTGGCACTAGCGGCGGGGCAGAGCCCGGGGTTGGGAAAATTGGCAGTCGCGCACCTTATTATGATTTAGAACAAAGAGCCCATTTCATCTATATGCAATGTTCTGTCACACAGCCGGCGGGGTAGATTATGCATCTTGCCGAACTCAATATATCGTCATGGAAGGTAGACCCGCTATCGCCGGGAGGTGCGGGGTTTACGGACAACGTTTCACGGATAAATGGACTGGCTGAACGGTCTGATGGGTTTGTCTGGCGGTTGATAGATGAACAGCGCGATGACAAGGGACGCAACGCTGTCTGCGATGGGCCAGGTGTTGTGATGACGCTTTCCGTCTGGGAATCGATCAGTGATCTTGAGCATTTTGTTTGGAACACAGTGCATAAACAAATTTACAACGATAAGAACCAATGGTTCAGCGAGATGGAATCGCACCATCTTGTGATGTGGAATGTGGATGCAGGACACCAACCAACACTGAAAGAAGCAAAAGAACGGCTTGATTATCTCGACGTAAACGGCGATAGCGACCATGCATTTGGCTGGTCGCATATGCCCATGTAAAATTGTGGCAAGAGCAGCAGTGTGGCTGAAGAATTACGGCGCTAACCGGCGTTAGGACAGGAAAGTTTGGCGATGGCCAAGATTAAAGTAGACGGTACAGAAATCGAGGTTCCGGACCATTATACCCTGCTTCAGGCTGCTGAAGCTGCGGGTGCTGAAGTTCCCCGTTTTTGTTTCCACGAACGCCTGTCAATCGCCGGCAACTGCCGCATGTGCCTTGTTGAAGTAAAAGGTGGGCCGCCCAAGCCTGCGGCTTTATGTGCGATGGGCGTTCGCGACGTGCGCCCGGGACCGAACGGCGAACCGCCGGAGATTTTTACTAACACCTCGATGGTGAAAAAAGCCCGCGAAGGGGTGATGGAATTTCTGCTGATTAATCACCCGCTTGATTGCCCGATTTGCGACCAAGGTGGTGAATGTGATCTCCAGGATCAGGCGATGGCGTTTGGCATGGATAATTCACGTTATCAGGAAAACAAACGCGCCGTGGAAGATAAAAATATCGGCCCGCTCGTCAAAACGATAATGACGCGCTGCATTCATTGCACCCGTTGTGTTCGCTTTACGACCGAAGTTGCTGGCGTTTCCGAGCTTGGCCTGCTGGGTCGTGGTGAAGACGCAGAAATTACAACGTATCTTGAAAAAGCGATGACCAGCGAGTTGCAGGGAAATGTGATTGACCTTTGCCCGGTGGGCGCGCTGACATCGAAACCCTATGCATTTCAGGCCCGGCCATGGGAACTGACGAAGACTGAAACTATTGACGTTATGGATGCAGTTGGATCAGCAATTCGCGTTGACACGCGCGGGTCAGAAGTCATGCGCATCATGCCGCGTATCAATGAAGCGGTGAACGAGGAATGGATTTCCGATAAAACGCGGTTTATTTGGGACGGATTGAAAGCTCAGCGGCTGGACCGTCCGTATATCCGTAAAGACGGGAAACTGACGCCTTCGACGTGGTCTGAGGCGTTTGGCGCGATTGCGGAGAAAGTATTTGCTGCCTCTGCCGAAAAGGTTGGCGCAATTGCCGGTGATCTTTCGTCAGTTGAAGAAATTTACGCCATGCGGGAATTGCTGACTGCACTTGGTTCGTCTAGCATGGACTGTCGACCGGAGAATTCTGCATTAGATCCTTCGCTTGGACGTAGTTCCTACATTTTTAATTCAACTATTGATGGTATCGAAGATGCAGACGCTTTGATGCTGATTGGTACAAATCCACGCAAAGAAGCGGCAGTATTGAACAGCCGCATACGCAAGCGTTGGCGCACTGGGGAAATGCGGGTCGGTCTGCTTGGGGATGCTGTAGACCTTACCTATGACTACTTCCATGCAGGGGCAGGCCCAGATAGTTTTTCTGCCATCGATAAGAAGCCCGGTGAAGCAAAACGCCCCATGTATATCGTTGGTGAATCGGTTGCAAATCGCAAAGACGGCGCAGCCGTGTTGAAAAAGATTGCCAAGATGGCCGTTGAGTTCGATATCGCCTGCGACGACTGGAACGGTTTCAATATTCTCCACACCGCTGCAGCGCGCGTTGGTGGCTTAGACCTTGGCTTTGTGCCGGGCGAGGGCGGAATGGATACCGGTGCAATGTTGCGTGATGCGGAAGTCTTGTTCCTGCTCGGTGCTGATGAACTGGACATGATGGAACGTCGTTCCGGATTCACCGTCTATATTGGCAGCCACGGCGATGTTGGTGCGCACCATGCAGATGTCATATTACCCGGTGCTGCTTATACTGAAAAATCGGGCACTTGGGTAAACACTGAAGGCCGCGTTCAAATGGGTGCACGTGCCGGGTTCGCGCCGGGTGAGGCACGCGAAGATTGGGCGATCCTCAGGGCTCTGTCGGAAGCGATTGGCAAGAAATTGCCGTTTGATTCCCTGGCGCAACTCCGTTCTCAGCTTTATGAAGCGCACCCGCATTTCGCAGAGATAGACGAGATTGCTGAATCTGATATCACCGGTGTGAAAGCTTTGGCTAAACGGGCCGGTGGTTCGCTTTCCAAAACACCGTTTAGACCTTCCGTTGAAGATTTCTATCTGACCAACCCAATTGCCCGTTCATCTGCAGTTATGTCGGAGTGTTCTGCGCGTGCCAAAGGTGATTTTGCGGAGGCTGCGGAATAATGTTCGAATCCGAATTTTTCCTCACCTACGTCGCGCCACCCCTTTGGATGCTCGGACAAAGCGTCCTGTTACTCGTTCTACTCCTGGTTTTTGTCGCCTACATTCTCTACGCTGACCGTAAGATATTTGCAGCCGTGCAAATGCGCCGCGGGCCCAATGTTGTAGGCCCTTGGGGCCTGCTGCAAAGCTTTGCAGATCTTTTGAA
The DNA here is from genome assembly GCA_951813045.1 of uncultured Rhizobiaceae bacterium. Lineage (GTDB taxonomy): Bacteria > Pseudomonadota > Alphaproteobacteria > Rhizobiales > Rhizobiaceae > Pseudahrensia. The sequence goes on along the minus strand of CATOTF010000002.1, from coordinate 1,444,980 downwards.
ATTCGTCATCAAAGAGCCAATAATCCCGTCCGGCGCAAACAAGGGTGTATTCCTGTTGGCGCCATTGGTGGCCGGTGTTCTGGCACTATCCGCATGGGCGGTCGTGCCGATTGCAGACGGATGGGCCGTGGCCGACCCAAATCTTGGCCTGTTGTTCGTATTCGCGATTTCGTCGCTGGAAGTTTACGGGATTATCATGGGTGGATGGGCATCCAACTCGAAATATCCGTTCCTTGCGTCTCTCCGATCTGCCGCGCAAATGGTGTCTTACGAAGTCTCAATCGGCTTTGTTATCATCACTGTACTTTTATGCGTCGGTTCTTTGAACCTCACTGATGTGGTGAATTCGCAGGCTGACGGTCTGGGAACACGGATTGGGTTACCGGTCAACTCCTTCCTTGACTGGCATTGGCTGGCATTGTTCCCGATGTTTATCGTGTTCTTTATTTCCGCGATTGCTGAGACCAACCGTCCGCCATTCGATCTCCCAGAAGCGGAATCGGAATTGGTTGCAGGGCATATGGTTGAATATTCTTCAACCCCATTCCTGCTGTTCTTCCTAGGTGAATTTGTCGCCATCTGCCTGATGTGCGCATTGACAACAATCCTGTTTCTGGGTGGTTGGCTTCCACCAATCGATATCGCACCGTTCAACTGGATACACGGTTCAGTCTGGTTCGTTCTAAAAGGTCTGTTTGTCTTCTTTTGCATGGCGATGGTCCGCTCCATCGTTCCCCGCTATCGCTACGACCAATTGATGCGCCTTGGTTGGAAAGTCTTCCTGCCGTTATCGCTGTTTATGGTCTTTGCGACAGCGTTTGTGCTGCAAATTATGGGGTGGGCATAAGTTATGGCGTCTTTTGCGCAAGCCGGTAAATCTCTCTTTCTCTTGGAATTTGTCAAAGCATTCGGACTGGGTTTGAAATATTTTTTCGCGCCGAAAGCTACAATCAACTATCCCTTTGAAAAAGGCCATTCTTCTGCACGGTTCCGTGGTGAACATGCCTTGCGCCGTTATCCTAACGGTGAAGAACGCTGCATTGCCTGCAAATTATGTGAAGCCATTTGCCCTGCACAGGCGATTACTATTGAAGCCGGACCTCGTCGTAATGACGGCACACGGAGGACAGTTCGCTACGACATAGACATGGTCAAATGCATTTACTGTGGCTTCTGTCAGGAAGCTTGCCCCGTAGATGCGATTGTTGAAGGGCCGAACTTCGAGTTCGCCACTGAAACACGCGAAGAGCTTTATTATGACAAGGATAAATTGCTGGAAAATGGAGCGAGATGGGAACGCGAATTGGCCCGCAACATCGCCATTGACGCGCCATACCGGTAGGTATTCGAGATAGATCGGGAATAGTTTTGAATGCCTTTGCAAATCCCATGGACGGGGGGCAGGGGAAGCGCTAAGAGGGCGCAAGTCGCAAGTGGAGTGTCAAACGCACCGCTTAAATGGAATGCCGAGAGGCAGGTTATTCGAGGGGCAGGGGTGTTTCGCCGCATGCTCCACCACGTAAGGAAGTGCATTACGCCATGAGCGTCATTGCCCTGTTTTTTTATCTGTTCGCTACCGTCACAGTTGCGTCGGCATTCATGGTGATTGCATCGCGCAATCCCGTGCATTCAGTGCTGTTTTTAATACTGGCTTTCTTCAATGCGTCCGGCTTGTTCATGCTGATGGGGGCGGAGTTTTTGGCCCTTATCCTGATTGTTGTTTATGTTGGCGCGGTAGCCGTGCTCTTTTTGTTTGTAGTAATGATGCTGGACGTGGATTTTGCAGAATTGCGCGAAGGGTTCCTCCAATATCTTCCAATTGGCGGTATTATTGGTGCGGTTCTGGCGATTGAACTCATTTTGGTTCTGGGTTCTTATACGATTGACCCTGGCGATGCCCAAACTGCGGTGCAGCCGATTCCGGACCTCGCAGAAACGTCTAATATCAAAGCTATCGGTGATCTTCTTTACACCCGTTACATCTTCTTCTTCCAACTGTCTGGTTTGGTCCTGTTAGTCGCGATGATAGGTGCAATTGTTCTAACGCTGAGCCATCGTGATGATGTCAAACGTCAAAATATCTCTGATCAAGTGAATCGGAATTCGAAAGACGCGGTAACTCTGCGCGGCGTGAAGTCAGGCGAGGGGATATAATTATGGTAATCGGCCTCTCCCATTACCTCACCGTTGGTGCGATCCTGTTTACACTTGGTATTTTTGGTATCTTTTTAAACCGAAAGAACGTGATCGTTATCCTGATGTCGATTGAACTCATTCTGCTTGCGGTCAACATCAATTTCATTGCCTTTTCTCAGGCGAACGGAGATTTGATGGGGCAGATATTTGCTCTGTTCGTGTTGACTGTTGCGGCCGCTGAGGCAGCCATTGGGCTTGCGATACTTGTTGTCTTCTTCCGAAATCGCGGTTCCATCGCGGTGGAAGATGTGAATGTGATGAAAGGGTAGGGCCGCATTTGGCGGGCAAAAAATTATGCTTCATCTCATTGTATTTCTTCCTCTTGTCGGTTTCCTGATCGCTGGCCTTTTCGGCAAGCAAATTGGTGACAGAGCTTCGGAGCTCGTCACATCTGGATTTCTGGTTATCGCGGCACTTTTGAGCTGGGTGAATTTTATTTCATTTTGGGCTGGCAACGCGGAACCGTTCACTGTGGAAGTTTTGCGGTGGATCACGATTGGCAATTTTTCAGTCGATTGGGCGTTTCGCGTTGATACACTAACAGCAGTTATGTTGATCGTTGTGAACACGGTGTCAGCACTGGTTCATATCTATTCCATTGGCTATATGAGCCACGATCCGCATCGGCCACGGTTCTTTGCCTATCTGTCGCTCTTTACATTCGCCATGTTGATGTTGGTAACGTCCGACAATCTCATCCAGATGTTTTTTGGATGGGAAGGCGTCGGTCTCGCGTCATATCTGTTGATCGGCTTTTGGTTCAAGAAACCAACCGCGAATGCGGCTGCGATTAAGGCATTCGTGGTCAATCGCGTTGGCGACTTTGGATTTGCGCTTGGTATATTCGGTGTTTTTGTCCTTTTTGGCAGCGTGAATTTTGACGTCATATTTGCCAACGCCGCCGGGTTTGCTGACGCGTCTGCGGATGCGAAGAACCAGATTGTCTTGACTTTTCTCGGTGCCGAGTTGACACGCGATGGTGCCATTACGGCGGTGGCTCTGCTTTTGTTCATGGGCGCCATGGGTAAGTCGGCGCAATTTCTGCTTCACACCTGGTTACCTGATGCGATGGAAGGCCCAACACCGGTATCAGCACTCATTCACGCCGCTACAATGGTGACGGCTGGTGTTTTCCTAGTCGCGCGCATGTCACCAATTTTTGAATTATCGCCTACTGCGTTAACGTTCGTTACACTGGTTGGCGCAACAACCGCATTTTTTGCGGCAACAGTTGGACTGGTTCAAAACGATATCAAGCGCGTTATTGCCTATTCAACCTGCTCGCAGCTTGGATATATGTTTGCAGCTCTCGGTGTCGGTGCTTATGGCGCTTCAATTTTCCATCTCTTCACCCACGCTTTCTTCAAAGCTTTGCTTTTCCTTGGAGCCGGATCGGTTATACACGCCGTATCGAACGAGCAGGACATGCGTAAGATGGGCGGCCTGCGGACTCATATTCCGCGCACATACTGGATGATGATCATCGGCACAGTTGCGCTGACCGGTCTTGGCATTCCCGGAACAGTTCTTGGGACGGCAGGTTTCTTTTCAAAAGACGCAATTATTGAAAGTCTGTATGTCGGCCAGAATGGATTTGCCGGTTACGCATTTATGATGACCGTCGTAGCCGCGTTGTTTACCAGCTTTTATTCCTGGCGTCTGATCTTCATGACATTTCACGGAAAGCCTCGCGCGTCTGCGGAAGTCATGAGCCATATTCATGAAAGCCCCAATGTCATGTTGGTGCCGCTTTACGTCTTGGCCGTGGGTGCTGTTTTTGCCGGCTGGGTGTTCCACACACATTTCATCGGTTCACACCATGAAGTTGGGCACATTGATCCCCATTATCTTGGTTTCTGGAAAGACGCATTATTCCTTGGTCCGGACAACAAGATTCTGGAAACATTTCATGAGGTACCAAAACTCGTGAAATGGTCGCCATTTATCATGATGGCGCTCGGGTTCGTCACCGCATGGTGGTTCTACATTCGCTCACCGGGAATGCCCGTTGAATTGGCACGACAGCACAATGGATTGTATAAATTCCTGTTGAACAAATGGTATTTTGACGAACTCTATCATCTCATTTTTGTCCGTCCGGCCATGTGGCTTGGAAGCCAGCTCTGGAAAAAGGGCGACGGAAAGCTAATTGACGGATTTGGACCTGATGGCATATCGGCACGGGTGCTTGATGTGACCCGTGGTGTCGTCAAATTGCAATCCGGATACCTTTATCACTATGCATTTGCCATGCTCATCGGAGCGGCGATCCTGATTACCTATATGATGTTCCCGGGAGCTCGTTAACGTGGCCGATCTTCCAATCCTTACAGTTGTTACCTTTCTACCGCTTGTCGGGGCACTAATTATCTTCCTTATTTGGGAAGATAGCGAGGTCGCGCGGCGAAACGTTCGCTATGTCGCTTTGTTTACAACGATAGTTACCTTCCTTGTATCTCTTGGCATTTGGTACCGCTTTGACAACGCTCAGTCCGGCTTCCAGATGGTGGAAAAAACCGATTGGATCCAGCAGGGTGGAATTGCCTACCATATGGGTGTCGACGGTATATCCATGCTATTCGTCATTCTGACGACATTCCTTATGCCATTTTGCGTTCTGGCAAGCTGGGAAAGTGTAAAAAACCGCATACGCGAATATATGATCGCGTTTCTCATTCTTGAGACATTGATGATTGGCGTGTTCTGCGCGCTCGATATCGTGCTATTCTACGTCTTCTTTGAAGCCGGTCTTATCCCAATGTTCCTGATCATCGGCGTTTGGGGTGGCGCGCGCCGTGTTTATGCGAGCCTGAAGTTCTTCTTGTATACGCTGCTCGGTTCAGTTCTCATGCTGCTGGCCATTATGGCGATGTATTGGCAGGCAGGTACGACTGATATTCCAACATTGTTGGCCTATCAATTTCCAACCAATATGCAGACTTGGCTTTGGGTTGCGTTCTTTGCCTCCTTTGCGGTGAAAATGCCCATGTGGCCTGTTCATACGTGGTTACCTGATGCCCACGTTGAAGCACCGACTGCGGGTTCGGTTATCCTTGCTGCAATCCTTCTGAAGATGGGCGGTTATGGATTCCTGCGCTTCTCCTTACCCATGTTCCCGCTGGCAAGTGCTGACCTACAGTATTTTGTATTTACCCTGTCGGTGATCGCGATTATCTACACATCGTTGGTTGCGTTGATGCAAGAAGACATCAAGAAGCTTATTGCTTACTCCTCCGTTGCCCATATGGGTTATGTGACGATGGGTATTTTTACCGCCAACATACACGGTGTTCAGGGAGCAATTTTCCAGATGCTGGCGCACGGTCTTGTATCTGGTGCGCTGTTCCTGTGTGTCGGCGTTGTTTACGACCGTATGCACACCCGCGAAATTGCAGCGTACGGCGGGCTCGTAAATAATATGCCGAAATATGCCGTGGCGTTTCTAATTTTCACCATGGCTAACGTTGGCCTGCCGGGTACAGCAGGCTTCGTTGGTGAATTCCTGACGCTGCTTGGGGCGTTCCAAACCAACACATGGGTTGCCTTTGGCGCGACCACTGGCGTGGTTCTCTCCGCAGCCTATGCACTCTGGCTATACCGTCGTGTGGTGTTCGGCGCGCTCGACAAGGAAGCATTGAAGTCTATTCTCGACCTCAATTCACGCGAGAAAGCGTTACTTTATCCGCTTATCGTGTTGGTCATTTTCTTCGGGGTCTATCCCAGCGCGGTGTTCGATGTAACACAGGCGTCGGTAGATAATCTCATCAACAATTATCAGGCTGCCATTGAAGGCACCGTCAAAGCCGCGCAGGCGGTAAGTAATTAGGTATGGAACTTGCGATGGATATTCCTAATCTTGCACTTGCGATGCCTGAATTGCTGCTCGCTGGCGGTTCCATGATATTGCTGATGATCGGGGTTTATTCCGGTGAAAGTTCGACCCGTGTTGTAACCGGGCTTTCCGTTGCTCTGATTATTCTTGCCGGAGTTTGGCTTGTTTGGGTGCCAGGAACAGGTGAGGCCTTCCATGGTGCATTTGTCATGGACCCCTTTGCCCGATTGATGAAGATTCTCGTATTAATAGGGTCCAGTGTGGCGATTGCCATGTCGGTTGGGTTTGCCCGTTTGGAAAACTTTGACCGATTTGAATATCCAATTTTGGTTGTTCTGGCGACTTTGGGCATGTTGCTCATGGTATCGGCGAATGACATGATCGCCCTCTATCTCGGCCTCGAACTACAGGCATTATCACTCTACGTTGTCGCTGCAATTAACCGTGATTCCCTGCGCTCCACTGAGGCAGGCCTTAAGTATTTCGTCCTAGGAGCCCTGTCTTCAGGCATGCTGTTATACGGTGCGTCTCTTGTCTACGGCTTTACCGGTCACACTGGATTCGATGGTATATCAGCAGCGATTGTGGATGAGCGGTCCCTGGGTCTCGTATTCGGACTCGTGTTTATTTTAGCAGGCCTCGCATTTAAGGTTTCTGCCGTTCCATTCCACATGTGGACACCGGACGTTTATGAGGGCGCGCCGACACCCGTTACTGCCTTTTTTGCCGCCGCTCCTAAGGTTGCAGCGATGGCACTGCTGGTGCGCGTAGTGCACGGCGCTTTTGAACCCGCAGTTAGTGACTGGCAGCAAATCATTACCTTTATTTCGATTGCTTCCATGGGGCTTGGTGCCTTCGCGGCCATTGGTCAAAACAACATCAAACGATTGATGGCCTATTCATCAATCGGTCATATCGGATTCGCGCTTGTGGGCCTCGCTTCTGGCTCGGAAGAGGGTGTTTCCGGTGTGGTGCTCTACATGATTATTTATATGGCGATGACATTGGGTACATTCGCCTGTATTCTCGCCATGCGCAGGGTTGATGGCATGGTGGAAGAGATCAATGATCTTGCTGGCTTGTCCCGCACCAACCCAATGCTAGCGCTCGTATTGACGGCTTTCATGTTCTCTCTTGCTGGTATCCCGCCTCTTGCCGGGTTCTGGGCGAAATATTTTGTGTTCCTTGCCGCTATCCAAGCCGAACTTTATATTCTGTCGGTTATCGGCGTTTTGGCCAGCGTTGTCGGTGCATATTATTATTTGCGCATCGTGAAGCTGATTTGGTTCGACGAACCTGAGCAGGGGTTTGTTCCCATGGCATCCGAGTTGAAGATTGTCCTCGTTGGTTCCGGCCTTTTCACGATCTTCTACGTCGTTATTGCCGGTCCAATGTCGACCATCGCGACCGCTGCTGCGCGTACGTTCTTCAACTGATTTGATTAGCTCGATTGAAGGATTGGACGGTTGGCGACATTTATCGCTGGATGATGTCGGATCAACAAATACTGTTGCCTTTGAACGTGCCTCTCAGGGAGACGCGGGTAGGCTTTGGATCACCGCACGTTCTCAAAACGCCGGCAAGGCTCGTAGGGGCCGACATTGGGTATCTGAACCCGGCAATCTGTATGCGTCACTATTGTTGCTAAACCCGGCACCTGCTGACGCACTTGCGACTTTGCCATTGGTTGTGTCATTGGCGCTCCATAAAGCTATTGGGAAATTGTGTCCTGACCTTAGTGATGTCCTTAAAATCAAGTGGCCGAATGACATTTTGCTCGACGGTAAGAAGCTTTCGGGAATATTGCTTGAAGCTGCGAATGACAAGCACGGTCGACTGGCCGTGGTGATCGGAATGGGCATAAATTGTACGCATTTTCCAGATAGCCCGCTCTATCCCAGTACGTCACTGGGGGCAGAGGGGCATAATGTGACACCTGAACAGTTGTTCGAACAATTGGCCAAGTCGATGGCAGAGGAATTGCGTATTTGGTCAGCAGGTGCAGGCTTCTCGATAATTCGACGCGAATGGCTTGAACGGGCCAAAGGACTTGGAGAGCGCATCATTGCCCGATTTCCGGATGAAGAGATTGAAGGGCGGTTCCTTGATTTAGACGATAACGGTTTTCTGCAACTGGAAGAGGATACAGGTCAGGTGCGACATATTTCTGCGGCAGATATATTCTTTGGAAATTCACCACCAATAGGTGCATAAGGCGGCATGAAAAAAACAAAAAACAAAATAGAAGAGCTGATTTTCCTGCCACTTGGTGGCGTTGGGGAAATCGGTATGAATTTCGCGCTTTATGGATATGGCGCTGGTAAGGACAAACGCTGGATCATTGTCGATGTCGGCGTGACATTCCCGGGTGACGATCTACCCGGTGCTGATCTCGTCCTCCCGGATATCAGCTATATTACCGACCGGGTTGATAAACTCGATGGGATAGTCATCACCCACGCGCATGAAGATCACTATGGTGCGTTGTTGAGCCTTTGGCCCATGCTCAATGTCCCGGTATATTGTACGCCGTTTACGGCTGGCATGTTGGAAGCGAAAATTGAAGGGGAGCCGAACGCCCCCAAAATCCCGGTCACGGTCTTTAAGGTTGGCGAGCCGTTCAAGGTCGGCGCATTTGAAATCGAGGGGGTTCACGTAACCCATTCGATACCAGAACCCGTTTCGCTGATGATTCGCTCACCGCTGGGCAATGTCATTCATACCGGCGATTGGAAACTCGACCACGAGCCAACCCTTGGTCAAAAGACAGATGAAACCCATTTTACCCGATTGGGAGACGAAGGAGTCCTGGCGCTCATTTGTGATTCCACAAATGCGGTGCGTGAAGGGGTGAGCCCAAGCGAAGAAGAAGTTTCGGAAAGTCTTGCGAAGATAATCGCAGAATCAACGGGCAGGGTGCTTGTCACAACGTTTTCATCAAATGTTGGTCGGATACGATCAATCGCCATGGCTGCTGAAACTGCCGGACGGAAGGTGATGATCCTTGGACGGTCGTTGCTTCGCGTCTGTGAAGTATCCCGCGATCTCGGTTATTTGGACGGTATCGCACCATTTCTCTCCGAGGATGAGTTTCAAAGCGTTCAGCGTGACAAACTCGTCGTCATCTGCACCGGTTCGCAGGGGGAGCCCCGTGCGGCACTTGGCAAGATGTCACGCGACGATCATCGCAATGCCTCGCTTGCACCGGGCGACAAGGTGATATTCTCATCGCGATCTATCCCCGGCAACGAGCGCGAGATTATCAACATTCAAAATGCGCTGATCGATATGGGTGTTGAGATTATTCTCGATGGTCCAAATCTGGTTCACGTTTCAGGTCATCCAAGGCGCAATGAACTCAAACAAATGTACCAATGGACACGACCGACCATTGGCGTTCCGGTACACGGTGAGGCTGCGCACCTCAGCGCACATGCAGCACTGATGGGGGAATGTGAAATTCCGGATGTCGCGCCAATTCGTAACGGCGACATGTTGAGGTTAGCACCGGGTCCAGCTGAAGTGCTTAATCAAGTGCCGAGCGGACGGGTTTATAAAGATGGTCGTGTGATCGGCGATGAAGACGCGACCGGCATCAAACGCCGTCGTGTTCTATCCTGGGTGGGGCATGTGGTTATGTCCCTGGTCATCAATAAAGATGGTGACCTGTTGGCGGACCCGGATATCGTATGCGAAGGCCTGCCACGTATGGCTGATAAGCACGATACATTCGAAGATGTGCTCTACGACGCCGGTGTTGCGGCATACGAGAATATTCCCCCCAAGAAACGCCGGGATGATGGTCGTATCGAGCAAGCTGTTGAACGGGCCATCCGCAGCGAAGTGCGCGAAATCTGGGGCAAAAAGCCCCTCGTTAACGTCTTTATCACTCGTATATAAACCATGATTGGCCGTCTCAACCACGTCGCAATTGCTGTTCCGGATTTGGATGCTGCCACTAATCTTTATGCAAATGGGCTTGGCGCTAATGTAAGCACACCTCAGGCCTTGCCGGAACATGGCGTGACGGTTGTGTTCGTCGAACTGTCAAACACGAAAGTAGAGTTGTTGGAGCCTTTGGGTGAAGGCTCTCCTATTGCGAAATTTCTCGAAAGCAACCCGTCCGGTGGCATGCATCATATCTGCTACGAGGTCGAAGATATTGTCTCCGCCCGTGAAAAGCTCATATCGCAGGGCGCACGTGTTTTGGGGGATGGAAACCCAAAAACAGGTGCTCACGGGAAACCTGTATTATTCCTTCACCCAAAAGATTTTGCGGGAACTTTAGTTGAGTTGGAGCAGGTCTGACATGGGCTTCGGGACCGGCTTTGCGATCTATTTCATCATCTGGTGGTTGGTGCTGTTCATTACCTTGCCATTTCGAATGAAACCTCAATTTGAAGCCGGTGAAGTAGTTGACGGCACTGAACCTGCCGCACCACATGACCCTCAAATTGCCAAACGTATGGCGTGGAATACGCTTCTCTCCGGTGTTGTCTTTTTCATATTCTGGTTTGTGGTTTATTATCTCGAAATTGGTGTGAATTCGTTTCCAGAATTTATTCCAATCCGCGAATACACATCTGATTCCTGATTTTTCTCACGAATTCTCGATTCGACTTGATTGGCGTTACCGCAGTTACAGGCATAGCGTTTCTGTAAGCACTGGAGGCTGTCATGAAACTGGTACGATATTTATTGGGTGCGACCCTGCTTTTTTCAAGCTGTGCGCAATTATTTGCGCAGGATGCTGAGGAAAATAGCCATGTGGCAATCGAGAATCCCGCGAAACTGACCCATGATGAAGCAAATACCATATATGACTCCCTGAAGGAAATTTTATCTGAAAGCTATGGCTTGGCTGAATTATCTGAGATTAAGGATTATCAGAATTGGGAACGCTATAATTCTGCACCTTATATTTCTGTTACCCATGGCAAGCGCTTCGTCAACAATTACGCAAATGAACTCGGTAAAGACTATGGAAAGCTGGCTGAGGGAGAGCAATATCCCGCAGGAACGGTATTTGCCAAGGATTCTATCACGGTAACCGATGAAGGAAAAAACTTCATGGGAGCGATGTTCGTTATGGAGAAGCTGGAAAGCGGCAAAAATACTGAGACGGGGGATTGGCGTTATATAATGGTTTTGCCCGACGGTACCCAGTACGGTGATACAACCGGTGATGACCCGGAGCTGGTCAAATATTGTCACACGTGTCACGTAGGTGTGGCGAGTAAGGACTATGTATTTTTTATACCTAAGAACTACCGGATTGATTGAACGGAACTTTAGTCTCGTTAAATTCTGCTAATTGTACACTTCCTTAATTCCTTTTTGCTGAATTCAGTTGAGGAAAAGGAAAAACCTGTGGCATCAAACCAACTTCTTATTAGCCCATCGGGTCGGATCAACCGCTTTAGTTATTCTCTTTTAACTGGCGCATTCAGCCTCATGAATTTTGGTGTGGCTGCGCTCATTATCTATCAAAACGGTGGTGATCCACTAATACTCCTGACCCTCGGTCCAATAGGTCTTATTTCCCTCTCTCCGGGTCTGGGGGCGTTAATCTGTGTTGGCGTGTGGTTCCAGGTCTGTCTGGTATTTAAGCGCAGCCGGGATGCAAGTAACAGTGCTGTGCTTGGCTGGATGTTTATCGGCAGTTGGCTCGGACCTTATTTGGTCTTCAACGGTGGGCTTGGAACCGTCTCGAATTTCGGCCTTTCGAGCCTGGTTTTTGGCGCCCCTGCTATGGTTGTTGGTATGATTTTGTTGTTAAAAGGCAGTGTGCAGCCACAGGTTAGTTCAACCGCAGACGATGACAAACTGTCTTTTGATGAAAATCTCTCCGGACTTGGCACATTGGACGACGATACAGACCTTGTTGCCCGAGCGGCAGTGCTACGCGCCGCTGCTGATCAAACCGTAGTTCAGCAAACCCCGGTTGCAGCCAAAACTGTTCCAAGTACGAGGCCGCAGGGAAAAGGGTTTGGTCGCCGTAATTTGGCACCATCACATATGCGATAGCCTCTTGATGCTTATCGGTTGAGAGCCATAATTGCACCATGACAATTCTTGTATTTGATTCCGGTATTGGTGGGTTAACGCTTTTGCGTGAAGCCCGCATCATCATGCCGGAGCATCGTTATGTTTACGTAGCCGATGACGCCGGGTTTCCATATGGGGATTGGGAGGAGGACGCTTTACTCGATCGGATGATGACCAAATTTCACGAACTCGTGGAACGTCACCAACCGGTCATGATTATGGTGGCTTGCAATACGGCCTCGACAATTGTTCTCGAGCCCTTGCGGAAAGCCTTTGATATTCCAGTCGTCGGTACAGTACCGGCAATAAAACCGGCCGCGGAACGGACATCAAGCGGACAGATTTCTGTATTGGCGACGCCCGGTACGGTTCAACGTGACTACACACGATCGCTCGTATCAGAATTTGCAAGCAGCGTGAACGTACGATTGGTTGGAGCCGAGAACCTTGCTGCAATCGCCGACAAATATATGGTGACCGGCGAAGTGGACGAAACAGCCGTTTGGGAGGAGATCAAGGAGTGTTTCGTTGATAGATTAGGTGCCCGTACAGATGTGATCGTGATGGGATGCACCCATTATCCGTTCATGGGTGACGTGTGCCGTCGATTAGCACCCTGGCCCGTGGATTGGCTTAACCCCGCCGAGGCAATTGCACGTCATGCAAAAACACTGATCAGTTCCACCAGCGACGTGACAGATGTGCAGGACATTGCCGAATTCACTGGTGGAAACCCTAAACCGGAAATGCTGCGGTTTTTGTCGGGGTTTGGGTTGAAAGTTAATTGACGCGGTAATTATCACGGCTAAATTTCTATTGATCGGCAGCATTGCTGGAGAGATTGAATTTCAATGGATTACCAACCGCTCTCGGAAGTTCGGGATTCACTTAAAGTGAATTGGTATCGCGTGAAGATGCCACCGGAAAAACTGCGGGAATTTTCCAAACGCAGCGATTTACAGGGTTGGTTTCAAGCGGGTGGCCACTTCGCGCTATTTCTAATAACAGGCGGGTTAACCTATCTGAGTTGGGCGCATGAGTTTTGGCCAGGGTTGTTTGTTTCGCTTTTCGCCCACGGAACCGTTGCCAGCTTTTTCTCGGGCACGGCACCCCATGAACTGGGGCACGGCTCGGTCTTTCGTACCAAATGGCTGAACAAGTTTTTCCTGTATCTTTTCAGCCTGTTGAGTTGGTGGGATCCGTTCGATTATGCGAGTAGCCACACTTATCACCACCGCTATACGCTTCACCCGGCAGGGGATCGGGAAAACCTGTTACCGCTGCATCCATCTGTCGGTAAAACGTTTCTCCTTCAAATGTTTACGGTAAATATCTTCACGCAACCGGGGCGCACGTTTGGTAAAGGTGGGCTGATATCGACGGTTCTCGTCACTATCCGGTCTGCCTTTGGCAGGGTAGGCGACCAAAAAATTTCCAGCAACGAATGGTTGACTGCCTTGCATGCTGATCAACCAGTCCAACACCGGAAATCAATCATATGGTCACGCATATTGCTCGCGTTCCACGGCCTTATTCTATTGATATCGATCGCAACCGGCCTGTGGGTTCTGCCACTCGTCACCACATTTTCTTCCTTCATCGGAAATTGGCTCGGTTATTTCGTAGGTCTGCCGCAGCACTGCGGGTTGCGGACAAATACCAGCGATTTTCGCAAAAGTGTGCGTTCAATGAAGCTCAATCCGCTGGTTGAATTTCTATATTGGCACATGAACTGGCACACCGAACACCACATGTACGCTGGCGTACCATGCTACAATCTCAAATATTTGGCCCGCCAAATCGCCGACGACATGCCAGAACCGCGCACGATGCGTAGCGCATGGGGTGAAATGCTTGAGATATGGAAAAGACAACAGGCCGAACCAGGCTATCAATTCGACACACCCGTGCCGACGCCTGCGCGTACCAGAAGCAAGAGTTCGAACGATGAATTGGAAAATTCAATTGGAGAACTGGCACCCAAGGGGCTGAGGTGATGCCGATTCTAACTCAATAATGGCGATTTGCGCGCAGGTGCAAAGCAAAAACCAAAGGTCAGGTGTGGGGGCTTTTGATGCGTTCGGTATGCATTCACGAATGACCGCTGTTCTTAATTTTGCTTTGAATTTCTGAAAACTATGACAAAACTCATCGGCAATCCGATCCCAGAGTGTTCGACATTCCACCATGTATTCGAGATATGTTTCGGCAATTCTTCAAAGTACTCTAGTGTGAGGCTTGAATTGATGCCTCCCATGACAATGTCCGACATCTTGTGACTGAAGGAAGCATTTGGAGTGGCATCATAGCTCTCTCCGCCATAGTAATCCAAGCCGCTCTCGTCGATATACGCCTCATCCCGAAAATACGATAACTCCCAATTGACCGGGTCATCGGCCTGTCCCGGCTCAAACATCACCAAGATGGAATGTTGCTCGTAGACAAAGATCACCCCATCTGGCGCGAGCAGTTTTGCGATCTCGGCAAAGAACCTGTCAATGTCGGGCATCCAACTAAGCACACCGATGGTGATCATGACAATGTCAAACCCGGAATGGTATTCGCTTGGTATTTCGTGTGCGTCGCAACATACGAATTCCACATCCGTTCCGGCGGCCTCAGTCAGTTCCTTGCCTTGGTCGACAAATCCTTGTGCACCGTCAAACCCAACGCAACGTGCAGCCCCAAGCGTTTTACAGGACAGTAACTCCACCCCGTTATTACAGCAAACTTGAGCTACATTTTTCCTGTACACCCCCAATCGCATCAGGTGTGCAGTCGCAGTTTCATCCAAGGCCGAAAAGCCCGGTTTACAAATGCGCTCCAGCAATTCGGCTTGATTGTGGCGTGCATGTATTGGCGCAACCTCATCCCAGGCGATGAGATTTGCGCTTATATATGCATTGTTAGTCTGGAGTTCCTTCATATCCATTCTCCCGCTTTCAATAAGAAGCACGGAGGCAATGGAAAATACAAGCCTTTCGCTAAGCGGATATCTAAAGCTACCGCAACATTGGCCAGATTAGGCTCGGAACGGTTATTAGGTTGGGTTTAATCATCACGACATTACAGCACGCGAATGGCCAAGATGTGGACTTTATGACTTGGAATACCAAGCGACGATGTTCAGGTTGCGACAAGACCCACAATGACAAATTGTCGTAATAAAAGTGCGACACTACCTAAAGTAATAAAAGTACGATCTGCACCAACATCGATACAATCAGCCCTACCTGCAATGACGCATTTTCGTTAATCTCGAGAGGATTGGAAGATGAGTTTGTGACGCAAACGCACAAAGATGCGGATAAGTGATGAACCAGTTTATGGCCGGGAATGATACGGTATAGTTTCCATCTCTCTGCCCGTTAATTTTTAAGGACGAAACTGCAGAACCACCGCATCACGTTAAATTTCCGTAGAAACCACAATATTACAATTAGAAGGAAACCAAATGAAGTTACTCTCAAACGCAACTTTAGGCCTCGCACTACTAACCGCTACAACGATGGGTATAAGTGCAGCAGCAGCTGATTCAGGTGCTTTTACAGGGACATTTGAAGGCCGGAATAAACATATTACAACCGGAACTGTTTCGATCATGAAAGCCGAAAATGGCAGTTCTGTTTTGATCCTCGGCGAAGACTTTAGCCTTGACGGTGCCCCGGACCCAAGCGTTGCTTTGGTTAAAGGTGGAAAATATGAGAAGTCTGCTGACCTTGGTAAAATGACCAAGATCAAGGGAATGCAAGTGTATCACATCCCTGACAATATCGACTGGTCCACCTATAATGAGGTCTACATCTGGTGCGAGAAATTCTCGGTTTCACTTGGTGTGGCCAAAATAAACTAGACCCATTAATGCACGGGGGTGAAGCGGTAAAATAGAAACTTATCCTGCTGCTTCTTCCTCGCGTTTTTCGGTTTCAATGTGGCGTGGAATTGTGAGATTAAGCGTCCTCATAGACGAGCCGAAATCCCAGATTTGCGGGCGGAAGACCAACACCGCAGCTTGTATTGCCTGGGTCACTGACGAGGTCGCTTAAGACAGCCAGGTGTTCACCCATAGCGATGCGTCCCGTCTGGCAATTATCCAGAAAAGCGGTGTCCATTGAACCACATTCCGTTGATGTCCATTCCCAAACATTACCTTTAAAGTCTGATAGGCCCAGGCTGTTTGTGCCAAATTCGCCGGCGGGCCGAGTAGTCTTTATCCGGGGTTCAGCGGTGATGTCATAATCAGCAGCCCAAGCCAGTCTAGCATCGCTGAATAATTTCTTTTTGGGTATTGGCTTGTGATCATCTGCAATCAACATCCATTCCACCATAGTTGGCAGGCGCAGGTTGCGGCCGGTCTTATTGCTCATCCAGTTAGCGAAGTCCTGTGTGTCGAACCAATTGACTTTGGTAGCCGGGTGATCGAGCCGGTCACGGCGCGACTTGTCACGACTTCGACAGTACCCTTCGTCAACACACGTCTTCCATTGAGCCGCACTTACCTCATAACGACCAACATTAAGGAAGCGACCGCTCTGAATCTCCAGACTGACAAACTCCTGGAATTGCGCCGGATCATGATTTTTAAGTTTGGATATATACGGGGTCCCGATAGCGCCGAGATATCCGACGGCCACCGCTGCCACCGCGACGGCAACCCATCGGGATACCGTCGCGGGGCCTTTTGAAGCTGGAATATGCCCCATCAGTCGCAATCTATTTGATCGGACCGATATAGACCTGCTTCATCAGATCATCGTTCCATTCACCTTCAACCACCACGTGACCGGCAGCGCCCAGTTCCACCGCTTCGATAAGATTATGGTTGAGGTAGGCATAGACGCCGGGTTGACGGAACTTATAAAGTGCTGCGCCTGTTGATCCGCCACGAATGAACCATGTTTCCTGATCTTTAAGGGGCGGAGAGGAAAACGAACCTGTTTCCCAGACGTAATCCCCATGACCACCAATGATATGTGGACGAGTGTCCCTATTTCCCTGCATGTGCAGGAAGAGGACGTTTTCACCAACCTTGGCTTTCATTGCTCCCTTACCCGTTAGAGCGCCCACACGACCGTTGAACACAACGTGGGTCGGGATTAATGTTTTCATGGATTGTATCCAGTCATCCAGATCTTCACCAGCAGCTTCATATTTTTTGAAATCGCCATTTTCGTCACGCGGTACATAGAATTCGTTTTCGCCGACATAATACATGCGGTCGTATGTTAGCGACTGACCCTTGTCGTCTTTCAGACCGTCGCGGGGTAAAACGAGAATTGATCCTGTCATACCGTGGGTTACATGATAGGGCGTCATCGAACCTTCAGGGGCACAATGGTATAAAAATGCCCCGGCTTTGGTTGCCTTAAAGCGCAGGGTTGTTTGTTCGCCGGGTGAAACCGTCGTAATAGCAGCGCCGCCTAAAGCTCCGGTTGCCGCGTGCAGGTCAATATTGTGCTCCATCAAATTAGTGGCCGGGTTAATAAGGGTTACTTCAACATAATCACCCTCATGAACGACAATCAGCGGCGCGGGTATCGAGCCGTTAAAGGTAAGTGCGACGATTTCTGTCCCGTCACCGTCGAGAACCCATTTTTTCTCCTCAACAACCAGTTCCACCTCGACAACTTTTGGGCCACCTTTGGCGACTTGGTTATGTTTGGGTGCAAAGGGAGGCAGGACGAGTTCCTGCCTTACGCGCTCAAGACCATCCAACGGGTCAGCACCACTCCCCACGCTACCCATTGTCGGGTTGAATGGTGTGTTACCGTGGGTAATATCCGCCGCCTTCTCATCCGAAACCGGGGGGCCGTCTAAAGTTTCCAGATACGCAATTACGTCCCTGCGCTGTTGTTCGTCCTTCAACCTGAATGCCATTTTTGCCTTGGCTTTCCGGTCATCCAGATAGTCGCGAAGATAATTTCTCGGGCTCGCCAGCCACTTGAACAACTCTTCCCTAGACCAGATCAACCCCTTCGCATTGGCAGCTTGGACACCTGTTCCGTACTTGTAACCTGCAAAACTCCCCGCAGGACGTCCAACAACACCATTCAATACTGGGCCAACGCGGTTTTTCGCATTCTCGCCGACACTGTGGCAGGCCGCGCATTTCCTGAATATCTTTTTACCCGCTTCTACATTTCCCTCTTGTGCAGTGGCCGAGCTAATCACCCCGACAGCAGTTACGAATGCAACGATGGTAGAAATCACAAACTCTTTCATGACAAGTCCTTCTCAAATCATTGACTGTGCTTCACGCACCAACCTGTCAGTCTAATGATTAAAATATCTAGCAACAGGGCAATTCATATCGAAGTTGATGCTGATCGTACATTGCAGGGGGAATAATCGAACGATGCCCCCCTTTAAGAGCCAATTTAAAACTGACCGGCAGAAGGTGTTTTGGACTTGTCACGGTTTAGTTCCGTGTCCTTGAATTGGATTAATCCCATCAAGGAGAACTATTATGGCACGAGGCCACACAGACGAATTCAAGCGTGAAGCGGTGCGTATTGCGCTGACCAGCGGACTTACCCGGAAACAAGTGGCATCAGATTTGGGGGTCGGCTTTTCGACGTTATCGAAATGGATACAACAATCCCGGCCTGATGACCTTCCACCATCGGTTGATATTGATCTGGCCAAAGAGAATGAGCGGCTTCGCAGAGAGGTTCGTCTCCTCACGGAGGAGAGGGAGATATTAAAGAAGGCAACAGTGTTCTTCGCGGGTCAAAGCAAGTGAGATTTGCGTTTGTCGAAGAACACAGGAAACACGTTCCGGTGGATCGGCTTTGCCATATTCTGAATGTTACATCGCGTGGTTATCGTGCCTGGCACAACCGCCCTGTTAGTCAACGGCAGCGCGATGACATGGTGGTTCTGGCGCACATCCGTGAACAGCATCACTTGAGCCTTGGCAGTTATGGTCGCCCGAGAATGACGCAGGAGTTGAAGGAAGTGGGCTTGGCTGTGGGCCACCGCCGCGTGGGCCGTTTGATGCGCGACAACGGCATTCGAGTGGTCAGAACACGCAAATACAAAGCTACGACCGATAGCAATCACCGCTTCAACATTGCGCCTAACTTGCTGGGGCGGAACTTCCAAGCGGATAAACCCAACCAGAAATGGGCAGGTGACATCAGCTACATCTGGACCCGTGAGGGCTGGCTGTATCTGGCAGTGATGATCGATCTACATTCACGCCGTGTGGTGGGTTGGGCTGTCAGCAACCGGTTGAAGAAAGACTTGGCATTGCAGGCTCTCAACCGGGCTTTGGCCCTTCGAAACCCACCGCCGGGCTGCATTCATCATACGGACCGTGGCAGTCAATACTGCTCTCATGATTATCAAAAACGAATGCGTGAACTGAAGTTTAAAGTGTCCATGAGCCGAAAAGGCAATTGCTGGGACAACGCCGTGGTCGAGACGTTCTTCAAAACACTCAAAGCCGAACTCATCTGGCGCGGCACATGGCAAACACGACAGCAAGCAACCGACGCCCTGTTCCAATACATCAACGGCTTTTACAACAGCCGCAGAAGACACTCAGCAATAGGAGGAATGTCGCCCATCAAATTTGAACGAAAAACGAGTTAAACGAGAACAGGATGCGGAATTAATACGGGACAAGTCCATTTTGTCCTTTATCGACACGATGGTTGGCGAAATCAGATCTACTCTTAATGTCACTTGTTTTTTGGCTCGATATTCATGACGCATGCGAGTAACGGATAATACTTCCCAAATTCAGGTTTGGGTCATTCGTTCCCGGGAGTATCAGTATTCGACCATCCTGATTGCGACGAAAGGCGAATGACGAGGTAGGGCTTATTCCGTTGAAAAACTCATTGTTTTATCGGACTTGATTGCGGCTTGAACTGCGGACGCCTTTATCCTTGTTGCTGATCAGACCACCGGCTTCGGTTCGGGAATGAGTTTTGCTAGTTTCTGAGGTTTTGGGCGGTTGCTGCGAGGTGGAATTCGTCTTTGACACCGCCTGGCCCTCGTAGTCGGAGCCGATTGAGTTTTAGAATGCGCTTGAGATGGGCGAATAACATCTCGACCTTTTTGCATAGCTTACACTATATGGCGTAGTCGATTGTCTTGGCGATGTTTCGAGCGATATCACGGGAGGTTCATGGATGGTCTGTGTCACCTTGCGTTGCAGCCCATTTGGGCAACACTGCTGCTTCAACGAACAACTGTCGCAATCGGCTTTTTTGGCGCGATAGCGGATGATCCCATATTTATCAGCCTTCGGAATGCGCGGATTAGTGTAAGCACGACGGAAGGTTTTGAGTTCCTTGCCACCAGGGCAGATATAGGTGTCAATGTTGTCATCATAGATGAAGTCGGCGCGCTCGAAAGTCCCATCTGTTCGACCGGATTTATCGACCACAGGGATATGGGGAGCAATGCCGTGTTCCTCAACTAGCCATTCAAGCAGCGCGCCTGTGCCATAGGCTGTGTCGGCAATCATACGTTCCGGATTGATGTCAAACGTGTCTTTGGTTCTGTCGACCATGGTTTACATGGCACCCAGTTCAGCTTGCCGAACTGAACGACTGGCCTCCACATCTGGGATTACTGCATTGTCCGTATCAGTCATTGTAGTTGGCAGAATGCGCAAAATCGGCTCGGCCTGAACGCGTTGCAGTCCATTGCATTGGGATGCTGGATCAGAATGGGATGTAAACTTGGGTTACACCGCAGTGGCAGCGCCAAATGCTGCATCATCGAGTGTTTCCAGATATTCACACCCAGCGTGTGGCGCGTCGTCAGGGTCAATCTTGTCAGATCGCTATTCTTCTTTAGATGTAGAGTTCTGTCGATTGGTATCTGCCTCAATCAGGCTGGCATCAACAGCCAGACGCTGGCCACTGACCAAGCCCTCGGCAATGCAACGGGCAACAACTGTCTCAAACACATGCCGTAACAGATCGCTATCAAGGAACCGACCGTGACGGTTCTTGGAAAAGGTTGAATGGTCGGGAACATTATCACCCAGACCGAGATGACAGAACCAGAGATAAGCTAGATTCAGACCGGATGCCCATGCAATAGCCAACCAGTAACATGCAGATCATCAGTTCAGGATCAATCGATGGGCGTCCGGTTGAACTGTAAAGTGGCCTGCATTCTGGTTTGCGCCAAGAGACACCGTTATCACTCTGCTTACATCTCCATCTCATCAAGTTGGGCAGTCTCATTGTTGAACTCTATTTGGTCAAAATCATAGAGGAGGTCGTGGCCGGTTGCGCCCCAGACAACGATGCCTTCGCCGTCCAGTGTTTCTCCCCATTGATATTCGCTTGAATTGCCGTCGATTACGAATGTGTCCCGCTCCAGCGATGCGCCCGTCAGATATTGGACGGTGTTGGCGATATCATTGACCCTTCCACCATTTTGAGGACCTTCACCGACAAGGCTGATTTCGGTGTCATTAAAAGTGATTTTCTCGAAATCATAGAGCAGGTCATGGCCCGTTGGACCCCAGACAACGATACCCTCACCGTCCTGTGTGGCGCTCCAGCTGTAATCGTTTGAATAACCGTCGATCTCAAATGTGTTTTGCTCGGACGTACCCGTCAGATACTGAACGGTGTTGGCGATATCGTTGACAGTCCCGGCAACTTGAGGACCTTCACCGACAAGGCTGATTTCGGCGTCATTAAAAGTGATATTCTCGAAATCATAGAGCAGGTCATGGCCCGTTGGGCCCCAGACCACCACGCCCTCACCGTCCTGTGTTGTGCCCCAGCTATAGTCGCGGGAAGCGCCGTTGATAACAAACGTATCCTGCTCTGCCGTCCCCGTGAGATATTGAATGGTATTGGATACATCGTTGACGATGTTGCTGTCATCAACAGGCTCGTTTTCAAATTCGATGACGGTAACCGCACCGTCAAATGCGGCACCATTGAGATCATTCCATCTATCGGAATCGCCGCGGATGGACACATAATCCTCGTTGTCTTGCCAATTATTCGGCTCACCAGCATTCCAGTTTGTGAAGGTGAGAGCGTTACCGTCTGAATCAACGAATTCGCCTTCATTTTCCACGTCATTAAAGCCCAGCCAGATTGTTCCCTCGTCGCCGAATATTTGATTGACGAAGTCATTTTCTTCCTGACTGTTAATCTCAACAAGCTTGCCGCCAAGTGCCTCGGCTTCTGCGTTAGCATCCGACCAGCTCAACCCGGCCGTCCCCAGCTGATAGGTAGAGTCGCCGAAGGAGATATCGTCATCATTGGTGATCTCCGCTGTCGCGGATACATCACTGAGGGCAGTTGCCTGGTTGATGTTTTCTAGCTTGACGGAAACAGTCTCGCCCAGCTCAAATTCATCATCCCCCTGATAGATTACAATAATTTCCGCGGAAATCTGCCCTGCGGGGATAATGACTTCAGACGGACCGCTGGCATTGCCTGAAATAACGACATCCGCCGACACGACGTTTTGCGCGGCTTTGCTCAGTGAAACTGTGAAGACCAGTGTATTGGTCTCGCCCTCCTGGCCTTCCAGCACACTGTCGAGGACTGAAATTGAAATTCTGGGTGCAATATAGCCGTCATATTCAGGAGTGTCGCCCGCGTTGACGATCTCAAGATTGCGCACCATACCATCTAATTGGGCCTGGCCTTTCCAATGGTTTTGACCAATGCGAATTGGCAGACGATCAATATCGGCAGGAACAGCGCCCTGGCCTTCCGCAACGAGCTCGTCATCTTTCCACATCCGCATATAACCATGATCATCGACAGAAACTGCCCATTTTGACGTAACACCCCCCTCAATGGCGTCCCTCGCGACGATAGAGTACCCGCGTCCGCCAACATGTATTTCAAAGGCCATATCATCCGAGTTTGCCCTCTGACCAAGAACGATATTGTCCTTGCCTGCACCATTGCCAAAATCAAACACCCGCTGCCAAGGGCCGCGACCCAAATCATCAAACCGGGCTTCGACAGTCACTTCAAAGGCACCGTCGATCTGATCATCATCAATATTATAAGCTTCTGTCAGCGTATCAGCCGCCAGAATGTTAGGTGTATCAACCAAAGGTGGCACGTCGACGCCGAGCATGCTGGCGACCGACGGTGTGCCATTGTCATCCACCGTGTAGAGCATCCAGGCACCCGGGATCAGAACATTTGCATTTGGTGTATCAATTTCAATTGTGGCCGCATCGATAACGCGGAATTCGAGTTCCAGAAAACGTGCATCGGAATTGGATGCATGGGTCATCGCACCGGAGCGGATGGCGGAGACCATTTCCAGTGCATTGGCGTCATCCACGCTTATGCGGAAGGTGGAGCCACTGTCGATATTGGTCGGCGCATCTACAATGTCAGGTCGGTCGGCCAGTTCACCATTCTCGTCGTAAAGATAGTCCGGTGCATAGACTTCAACATTGAGGTTATCTATCGGGCTGGACCCGCTGGACCCGCCGCCACCGACCCATACCATGCCATTGGGCAGCAGCAGGTGTGATGAATGATACAAGCGCGCTGTAGACAGATCAGCGACCTGTTCCACTTCATTGGTATCCGGGTCCCAGATTTCGGTCTCATAGATGGCATCTTCGAGACCGTTAAAGCTGTTGCCACCGCCTGAGATGACCACACGACCGTCCGGTAGAACCGTCAGGCCGCCGTTCTCGCGGGCCCCGGTTGCATTTGCGACTTTTGTAAATGAAGGCGCATCGTCACCAATGTCCATGGTGTAAATTCCACCGTCGCCACCAATAACGGCAATTTTGTCGACGTCATACATGATGTCAGGACTATAGGTTCGAATAGGAATGTTGGTAGTGCCGATTTGTTCTGATGAGCCAACGCCGTCAGTTGTGATTTTAAATATACCACCCTTTGTGCTCATGACGATGACGTCACCATCGCTGTTCACCCAGGTCATCGGATACGCTGCGGCAATATCAATCTCGGCATTTGTGAGCGTACGAAGACCCGTTTCGGAATTATAGACCTCCGGTATATTCTGACCTCCGCCAGTGCCTCCCAGGATTAAGACTTCATCACTCGACAAGGTAACCGAAGTGCCGTACCAGCGCGCGTAGTCCATATCGCCGTGCTCGGCGGGGCGGAGTGTTTGGGTGGTGTAATCGAAGATTATGATGTCATCTACCGCCGTATTTATGGGACCGCCCTCGCCGCGCACATCTCCACCCATGATGATGATGTTGCCGGTCTTGGGGTCGATCGACATGTTGGAGCAAAAGATATCGACACCTGTCGTGTTCTCCAGGATCTTGTCGAGGCCGGTGACGGGGTCATATATGCTGTAGACAAATTGTGCTCCCTGTTTCCCGCCTTCATCTGTACCGAAGCTGAGCACCTTGCCATCCGGCAATACCATCGAGTGAATCGGAATAACGCCGAGCGATTGCGGCGTACTCCACTCGCCATCGCCTTCTGCATCAAACTCTGAATTATTAGTTGCGCCATCATCCCCAAAATTGACATCTGCCTCGGAGCGCAATTTGTCGCAAAAACATTTGACCTCACCGGTCAGCGCACAAGGGCTTCCGTCGGTAGCGGGGTTCAGCTCTTCATGGTTGCTGTAGGTCACGGTTCTCAGGTTGAGAACCAGACCATCAAGATCTGAATCCCCCGGATCGCTGGATTCGCCGATCAGCTGATTGTCACGTATGACATCAGCGGGAACGACGCCCTGTCCTTCAACAAGAAGATCGTCGTTCTTGGCAATCCGCATGACCCCTTCGAGGTCAACACCCACACGCCAGGTTGCGATTTCTCCATCTTCAATGGCGTTTTCCGCAACTACGCTGTGCTCAACGCCATCCTTCACAACAACAAACTCAATGTCATTCGTACCCTCTACCTGACCGAACCAGATATTGTTCTGGTTTCCGGCATCGCCGAGATCAAAGATTTTCTGGCCGCTGCCACTGCTGACGCTGTTGAATCGGGCGTCCACCGCCAGGGCAAATGCGCCGTTGATTTGTTCATTATCGATTGTTGCTGTGTCTACTTCGGCCATGGAACTATGTCCTGAATTTTGCCGCATCGGCAGGAAAGTTTCTATTTGCGAGGTTGCCGGAAGGTCAGGTGTTCAAACTCGAACCGGCATGAAAGGGAATTCCTATGTGGAAACGGCGCTATGTTTGGCACAACCGGGCAGTGTGCCGCTGCCTAAAACCGAGACGGCTGTGAGCGCGACACCTGTTATGGCAACAGGGCAACCCCAGCAATGGGAGCTTTCGCTGACTTGATGCAACAGGAACGACCAGGAAAACGACCCGCAGATCGCGCCCTGTCCCATTATGTGTGCAATGACTTGCGTACCGCCAACCGCTGATAGAAGTGTCCCAAAATGAAACATTTTATTGTGCCCGGTAATGCCTGGAAGGTGTGAAATTTGCTGCATCATATATCCCTCTTCAATAAATCTGCCCAAACCCAGGACAGATCGTTCAGTTCGAGAATAGAAATGCAATCGCCATGCCAATTGGCCAAACAGTTCGATGACCGAGCTTAGGGCTCAAAATATTACGACTGCGGCGGAGTAGACTTACCCGGTAAAAATGGAGGGGATTTCTGTTCTGCGACAGGCGACCAATAACGATGTGGGGAAATTATTGCCGAGTTCCATCCCTTTTACATGATCGGTCTGCGACAAGGTCGAAAACGGCAAGTTGGGCTCCAAACAGACCTCCGTTTAATTCTAAGCTGAATGTTGATGCCTTGTAGATCTGAGGCGCCGGCAAGCGTTTGACACAAAACTTCAATTACCCTAGAGAACAGCGGCGCGCGTGGGAGACTTCGCGCGCGTTCTACGTATCCCGTGAACCATCTTCGCAAAGCGTGCGCGCATGGTTCTGTCATTCGGCAAAAACAGTCGGAAGAGGAGGGTGCGTTTTCTCTTTGTCCGCGGATGGTCTGCGGACTATTTTGTTCGAGGAAATGCTATGAGCAAGCGCCAATCATCTAAATATAAAATTGACCGCCGTATGGGCGAAAACATCTGGGGACGCCCCAAGTCTCCTGTAAACCGTCGTGAATATGGCCCCGGCCAGCACGGTCAGGGCCGTAAAGGTAAACTGTCCGACTTCGGTATCCAGCTTCGTGCGAAGCAAAAATTTAAGGGCTACTACGGCAATATTTCGGAAAAACAATTCCGCAAGATTTACGATCAGGCCAGTGCGCTGAAAGGCGATACATCGGAAAACCTGATCGGTCTGCTGGAGCGTCGTTTGGATGCTATCATTTACCGTGCGAAGTTCGTACCCACCGTGTTTGCTGCCCGTCAGTTTATCAACCACGGCCATATCAAGGTGAACGGTGTTCGCGTAAACATTCCATCATATCGCTGCAAGCCCGGTGATGTAATTGAAATCCGCGAGAAATCGAAACAACTTGCCATCGTTTTGGAATCGGCCCAACTCGCTGAGCGTGATGTCCCCGAATACGTTTCTGCTGATCACAGCAAGATGACATGCAGCTTGGTGAACGTTCCAGCCTTCGGTGATGTGCCGTATCCGGTTGTTATGGAACCTAACCTGACGGTTGAATTTTATTCCCGTTAATGGAATTCAACTAAGGAATTTTCAAAAGGGCTGCTCGTTTGGGCAGCCCTTTTTTGTAAGGTTATTCCATGCCCAAGTCTGAATCACAAACAACGTCAGTTTCTGCACCGGACAAGGAACGATACGATACATGCCACGCCATGTTTCGAACCGTGCCAACCAGCGTGGAGTTTAACAAATTGCGGAAGCGATTGCTTCGCCAAGCTCGGGAAGCAATCGATATTTACGACATGGTTGCTCCAGCCCATGAAGGCCGGCGTCCAAAATGGTTGATTGGTCTTTCCGGTGGTAAAGACAGTTATGGGTTGATTGCCTTGTTGCTCGATCTTAAATGGCGAGGCCTGCTGAATGTTGATCTTCTGGCGTGCAATCTCGACCAGGGGCAACCCAACTTCCCCAAACATGTTTTGCCTGAATGGCTGGACGCTAACGGCATTGAGCACAGGATTGAATATCGGGATACTTATTCAATCGTGACGCAAAAAGTGCCGGAAAACGCTACCTATTGCGCACTTTGCTCGCGGCTTCGACGGGGAAACCTTTATCGCGTAGCCCGTGAAGAAGGGTGTGACGCGCTTGTGTTAGGACATCACCGCGAAGATATTTTGGAGACATTTTTCCTCAACCTGTTTCATGGCGGTAAATTGGCCACGATGCCGCCAAAACTGTTAAACGATGAGAATGACCTGATGGTTTTACGCCCACTGGCCTTTTGTGCGGAAAATGACCTGGCACGCTTCGCATCCCATATGCAGTTTCCTATAATACCGTGCGATCTATGCGGCTCCCAGGATGGGTTGCAACGCAATATCATGAAACAGATGCTGACGGATATCGAAGCCAGGATGCCAGGGCGTAAGAATACGATGATACGCGCCATGGGAAATATAAATCCCAGCCATATGCTGGACGTTAACCTATTTGACTTCAAACAGCTAAACAGGCCGCCGAGTTAAGCTGTTGGGGTTGTGAAATGTTAACAAGATGATAATGTAACAATAATTTGCAGACGCGTGATATTTCCCATGAAATTCAGAATTTGTTCCCTTTTGTTAGGCTTGCTCACCTTTTTGAACTTGGGGCTGGTCAATGCATCTGCATTTGATGGGGTTATTGATGAAGCACGTTTTGGCGGTTCAATAATTGACCCCAACTTCCGGGGGAACTCTCCTGCACTGGAATATGACCGGATTGGGGTCACGGGCGAAGTGCTATTTGCACCTTTTGATTTCGACTATCGAGAGCAACCCGAAGAGGGTTTCATCCACGAACTGTTAACACCGAGGTTTCATCTGGGTGCATTGGTATCAATAGATGACCATGTCGCAAATTCTATTTATGCTGGCCTTACCTGGCATCATAAGGTTTATGGCCCTGTCTTCGTGGAAACCAGTTTGGACTTGTCCCGTATTAATTCCGCATCCTGTTCTCGTTTAACTCGTTTTTCGTTCAAATTTGATGGGCGACATTCCTCCTATTGCTGAGTGTCTTCTGCGGCTGTTGTAAAAGCCGTTGATGTATTGGAACAGGGCGTCGGTTGCTTGCTGTCGTGTTTGCCATGTGCCGCGCCAGATGAGTTCGGCTTTGAGTGTTTTGAAGAACGTCTCGACCACGGCGTTGTCCCAGCAATTGCCTTTTCGGCTCATGGACACTTTAAACTTCAGTTCACGCATTCGTTTTTGATAATCATGAGAGCAGTATTGACTGCCACGGTCCGTATGATGAATGCAGCCCGGCGGTGGGTTTCGAAGGGCCAAAGCCCGGTTGAGAGCCTGCAATGCCAAGTCTTTCTTCAACCGGTTGCTGACAGCCCAACCCACCACACGGCGTGAATGTAGATCGATCATCACTGCCAGATACAGCCAGCCCTCACGGGTCCAGATGTAGCTGATGTCACCTGCCCATTTCTGGTTGGGTTTATCCGCTTGGAAGTTCCGCCCCAGCAAGTTAGGCGCAATGTTGAAGCGGTGATTGCTATCGGTCGTAGCTTTGTATTTGCGTGTTCTGACCACTCGAATGCCGTTGTCGCGCATCAGGCGGCCAACACGGCGGTGACCAATAGCAAGGCCGGCTTCCTTCAACTCCTGCGTCATTCTCGGGCGACCATAACTGCCAAGGCTCAAGTGATGCTGTTCACGGATGTGCGCCAGAACCACCATGTCATCGCGCTGCCGTTGACTAACAGGGCGGTTGTGCCAGGCACGATAACCACGCGATGTAACATTCAGAATATGGCAAAGCCGATCCACCGGAACGTGTTTCCTGTGTTCTTCGACAAACGCAAATCTCACTTGCTTTGACCCGCGAAGAACACTGTTGCCTTCTTTAATATCTCCCTCTCCTCCGTGAGGAGACGAACCTCTCTGCGAAGCCGCTCATTCTCTTTGGCCAGATCAATATCAACCGATGGTGGAAGGTCATCAGGCCGGGATTGTTGTATCCATTTCGATAACGTCGAAAAGCCGACCCCCAAATCTGATGCCACTTGTTTCCGGGTAAGTCCGCTGGTCAGCGCAATACGCACCGCTTCACGCTTGAATTCGTCTGTGTGGCCTCGTGCCATAATAGTTCTCCTTGATGGGATTAATCCAATTCAAGGACACGGAACTAAACCGTGACAAGTCCAGTTTTGGGGCGGCACTCCATGATGGGGAGTTAAGCCCAACCAGAATTAACCCCACTACGTTCCAGCGTGGGCTAGGTTCGGCAGTGTTGTTTCGTGAATCCTTTGGCATCGGCGCTGAGGTTACCGATAATCTGAACGTTATACTTCAGATATCCCACATGTCCCATGCAGGGTTAGCCGGGGGAAATAATTCCGGACAAACTGACGTTGCGTTGAAACTTGGGTTTGAGTTTTAAGTTCAACCGTCTTCTTTACGCAGCGGGTCGACCGCTCTCCAAACGAAATTCATCAATGGCAAAGCCGTTTTACCGAATTCGACGACTGCGTTCACCAGATCAGCGGATAGCGCCAGTTCTTCGCTAATAGGTTTTTGAATAATAAACATTTTTAGTTTCAACAGACGTTGAACTTCCGAGTCTTCTTCTAATTTAAAGGCATTTGGTAGCCGGGTAAGTGTGTGTTCCGTTCCAAATGACAGTCCTTTTTTCCCCAAATCGGCTTCGATTTTCAAAAAATCGTCACTGCGAGCGACTATCTGTTCCCGCAATGCTTTCAATGATGGGGAGGGCGGAAACCATAGGCCAGAAGCCAAAAAGCAATTATCCGGCTCAAAATGCATGTAGATGCCACCTGCGTCTTTTTTGGTTCCGTCACGGGAAATTACCGCACTTACGTTCGTTTTGTATGGGTTCTTATCCTTGGAAAACCGGACATCGCGGTAAATCCGAAAAGGTGATGTTTTCCGGTTCCCTTTGAACGGGAGACCTGCCTTCTCACAGGCGGCCCCGGCGGCTTCTGCAAGATCACCGAGAGGATTTTTAACGTCACTCTCATAAAGCGCTTTATTTTCTTGGAACCATTCCCGGTTGGCGTGAAATTTCAGCGCTTTGAGAAATGGAAAAGTCTGCCTTCCAAAGCCGTTAAAAATTACATTTTCCATCCCATACTCCAATAAAAAAGGCGCTTCCCGGAGGCAGCGCCTTTAAACCCATTTATTAAATAATCGGATTAAGCGCTTGCTTTCCCGGCCATCACAACGCCCTTTTCTTCCAGCATTGTTTTTAACTCACCGGATTGAAACATCTCACGGGCGATATCACAACCGCCTATAAACTCGCCTTTAACGTAGATTTGGGGAACGGTGGGCCAATTGGTGTAGTCTTTCACACCCTGACGCAAGTCATCGTCAGCTAACACGTTGATACCTTTCCATTCGACATCAAGATAATCCATGATCTGGGCTACCTGTCCGGAAAATCCGCATTGGGGGAATGCTGGCGTGCCCTTCATAAAAACAAGCACGTCGTTGGATTTTATTTCATTGTCGATAAATTCATTCATGCTCATGGGTCTGTCCTTGAACGATTTTGGGAGTATGCGGTTTCACAGCCGCGTCTTGAACCATATTTAAGCACAAACGGGACGGTTTACCAGTGGCAACTGGCAGCAACGTTGCAATGGATTATTGGCTTCAAAAATGCGTATGATCAGTGATTAGCATTACATAGTTCGCACGAGTTCCTATTGCCACTGATTTTGAGGGGTTTGCGATAGCGGTGGATAAGAAAGGTATTGTTTTGGCGGGTCAGATGGAAAAATCTAACTTGTTAGGCGACTTAGCTCTCCTAGAGCCCGGTCATTTGCAGACGGATGTGTTTGAGGCTGTCGCTCGACTTGTCGTCACTCCGACATTCGTCGTGGTGCCATTATTTAAGCGTGGTGGAAATACCCATGTTTATTTAACTCGACGAGATAGTGATGACGCCCATTATGCGGGCCTACTGCACCCTCCCGGTAAAGTTATACTGTCATCCGATGATTCTCTGGATGCTGTATTTGAGAGGCTGGTTTTGTCGGAACTAAACAATCTTATGTGGGTCGAGCCGCCAATATTTGTGGCTCCATTTTTTGACCAAATCAGCCGTGGTAGGGAATTATCTTTGATATATTTCTGTGAAATTGACGACCCAGGCGATGAGTATGAAACATTCGATTGTTCATCATTACCCGTAGATGTGATTGCGAATGATATACCCAGGATCCAATGTGCAGTAGAGGCTTTTGAGACGTACCCTCGACGTTCGTGGAAATAGTGTCCAATTGAACAGGTTTTTATGACCGCAGAATTTAATGTTGGGAATTTTCAGGTTTTGACGAACCGGGCTTCTCCCGTTTCTTCAAAGTAGGAAATCCCGGCGACATGGGTGTTTCTCCGCGCAGGACCACATCATAATCCTGTTCAGGTTTCCACTTGTAAGTATTAGGATTTTTCCGTTGGCGGTGTTTGCCGACGATGACGTAGATGACGAGCCCGGCAAATATCAATGCAACAAAAATTGCTTGTGCTATGAGCCAATAGTCCATCAAAGCCTCTTAAGTCTAATTTAGGTTTCTACTCCGGGGCGCTTGTTTGCAGTGCCAATGCGTGGAGCACACCACCCATTTTACCCTTTAGAGCACCATATACGATCTGGTGCTGTTGTACGCGGGATTTTCCCACAAACTCTGAAGAAACGACTTCTGCCGCATAGTGGTCCCCGTCACCGGCGAGATCACGAATGGTCACCTGCGCATCGGGCAGCGCTTCCTTGATCATTGATTCAATGTCTGCTGCGTCCATTGCCATGTTATTTACTCCGCCGCTTCTGCCACTGCCGGGCCCGCCATATAGGTTGGGAACCACGACTCATGGCATGATTTCATGTCGTCTACAGATATGTCTATCAAATCATTGATAATCAAGCGGTCTCCGGCAACTGAACCAATTCTGGCAAATGATACACCTGATCCTTCAGAATTAGCGGCGAACATATCCGCCCATTGATCATCAACCGCCACGATATAGCGTGCCTGATCTTCCCCAAACAAAGCGGAATGGGGGTAGGTGACGTCAATTTCACACGCCATGCCGTAGCCAGATGCCATGCACATTTCCGCGAGCGCCACCGCCAGACCACCATCTGATATATCATGGCAGGCGGATGCATATTCGGAACGAATGGCCGCCAGCACGAATTCGCCACGGGCTTTTTCCATGATCAAATCGACGGTTGGAGCAGGACCGGATTCTTCCCCCAATATTTCACGCTGATAGATTGATTGGGAAAGATGAGTTCCTTCAGTGCCAATTAAGAAAAGCACATCACCTTCATCTGCTGTATCAATGCGAGCCATCTTGTCGGTCTCGTCTATGAGGCCAACACCGCCGATAGTTGGTGTCGGTAAAATAGCCTCCCCGTTGGTCTCGTTATACAGAGAGACATTACCAGACACGATGGGCATATTGAGGGCGGAGCAAGCTTCACCTATGCCACGGATGGCCGCGACAAGTTGGCCCATGATTTCCGGCTTTTCCGGGTTGCCAAAATTTAGATTGTCGGTTGCCGCTAACGGTTCAGCGCCTGTGGCTATAAGATTGCGGTAACATTCAGCAACAGCCTGTTTGCCGCCTTCAAAAGGATCTGCTTCCACATATCGTGGTGTGACATCAGATGAAAATGCCAGCCCTTTGGTTGGGTGCCCTTCAACGCGCACCACGCCGGCATCACCGCCCGGCAATTGCAGAGAGTTCCCCTGAATAAGCGTATCATATTGCTCCCAAACCCAACGGCGGGAGCATAAATCCGGCGAGCCAATCATCTTGATGAGTGCAACGTTAAAATCATGTGGCGGTGCAAACAGGTGCGGTTCCTGATCGTTGTGAACACCCGGTTCAATCCAGGGGCGGTCGTATTCAGGTGCTTCATCTCCCAATTCTTTGATTGGGAGATTGGCAACTTCTTCGCCCTGATGGTGAATTGAGAAACGTAGATCGTCAGTTGTTTCACCGACAATCGCGAAATCCAAACCCCATTTTGTAAAGATCGCTTTCGCTTCACCTTCCTTTTCGGGCCGCAGCACCATGAGCATACGTTCCTGACTTTCCGACAACATCATTTCGTAGGCCGTCATATTGTCTTCGCGTACCGGCACATCGTCGAGATTAAGGCGAATGCCGAGGTCGCCTCGTGCACCCATTTCAACTGCGGAGCATGTTAAGCCTGCGGCTCCCATGTCCTGAATGGCGATGACAGCACCGGATGCCATGAGTTCGAGACAGGCTTCTAACAGGCATTTTTCAGTAAACGGGTCACCGACTTGAACTGTCGGGCGTTTTTCGTCGATGGAATCATCGAATTCTGCCGATGCCATGGTTGCGCCCCCAACGCCATCGCGGCCGGTTTTTGCGCCGAGGTAGACAACAGGCAGGCCGACACCTTCGGCTTTCGAAACATAAATAGCATCCCGCTTTGCGAGCCCGGCAGCGAATGCGTTGACGAGGATATTACCGTTGTAGCGCGGATGAAACTCAACCTCGCCGCCAACTGTGGGTACGCCGAATGAATTACCATATCCACCGACGCCAGAAACGACGCCCGAGACGAGGTGGCGGGTTTTCGCATGGTCGGGTTCACCGAACCGCAGGGCATTCATCGCCGCGATTGGACGGGCGCCCATGGTAAAAACATCCCGCAAGATGCCGCCAACTCCGGTCGCTGCACCCTGGTAAGGTTCAATGTAGGACGGGTGGTTGTGGCTTTCCATCTTGAACACAACAACATCGTCGTCTCCGATGTCTACAACTCCAGCATTTTCACCCGGCCCATAAACCACGCGAGGGCCTTCTGTTGGCAGGGTTTTGAGCCATTTCTTGGAGCTCTTGTACGAACAGTGTTCGTTCCACATGGCAGACCAAATGCCGAGTTCAGTATAGGTCGGTTCCCGCTCGGTCAGTTCCACGATCCGCGCATATTCTTCATCATTGATGCCGTGATCCGCGATTAACTGCGGGGTGATGGGGTGGGTGTTGTTAACGGTCATATTCTTCTTTTTAGCATGCGCTGGAGCCACGAGCCCAGGCATTTAGATTTGCCTTCAAACGCGGCCCGTCTTTTGTATCCAGCAACGGCCCAAACGTCGTGAACGATGTGCGTCCGGACTGTCTCTCGGCCTGAGCGACAAGTTTGGGCAGGCCTGCGGGATTGTTGCGTGGCACAATCAGGATACGGGGTTTTCCGGAAAAGGAATTGACTTCAGAGGCCAATTTATAAGGTCTGAGTGCTGGGTCATTGCCCTTGAACCAGCAGGCTTGTGCTTGTTTGGCGACGCTCACCATAAGAGCTTGAGGCGTTTGTCGCGCGCTTGACGTCAGGTTCACATTCTTACCCTGTGTGCAGGCGACAAGCGAACTTGCCAGTGCTACGGTCATGACAAGGGTAAGGGTGTTCTGCATCAGGCCAGTTCAGCCTTAAGGAGATTTAGAGCCCCTTCAAACAACCGTCGACCGTCAATTCCCCCATGTGCGGGTTCGATTAAGTTTTCCGGGTGAGGCATCATGCCCAACACATTGCCTTTGGTATTAAAAATACCAGCGATGTCATTGGCAGACCCATTTGGGTTCGTGCCGTCAGCATATCGGAACGCAACCTGTTCGTTATCTTCAATCTGTTGGAGTGTTTTTGCATCAGCGAAATAATTACCGTCATGGTGCGCGACTGGGCAGCGTATCACTTCATTTAGTTGATATCCCTGCGTGAACGGATTGCGGTTGTTGGCAATGGACAATTTCACTTCCTTACAGACGAATTTGATACCCGCATTACGCATCAAAGCGCCCGGCAAAAGGCCAGCTTCTGTCAGGGTTTGGAAACCGTTACAGACCCCAAGAATACGAACGCCCTTTTCAGCCACTTCCCGCACACTATCCATCACCGCGGCACGGGCGGCGATAGCCCCTGATCGCAGATAATCGCCGTGGGAAAATCCACCGGGGATGATAATCAGATCGCTATCCGGCAGAGTTGAATCCGTGTGCCACGCCAGCAAAGGCGTAACGCCGCAAATCTTGCTTATCGCGGCGATCATATCACGATCCCGGTTTGATCCGGGAAACCGGATGATAGTTGTTTTCACTGTCGCATTGAACCTTTGTTCAGCTTGTGAGTATTCGTTCGAGCTAATTCCGATTTCAGGTCGAGATGCTAACCGCGTAGTCTTCGATCACGGTATTCGCCAGCAGCTTTTCGCACATATTAGCGAGTTGGTCCTCGGCTGCTTTTTTGCTGGAAGCTTCAAGCTGCACATCAAATGTTTTGCCTTGCCGTACCTGATTGACACCCTCGAAACCGAGAGACCCCAATGCGCCTTCGATAGCCTTGCCCTGCGGGTCCAGCACGCCGTTTTTGAGTGTGACGCGTACCTGTGCATTAAACGTTTTATTGCTCATCAGTCAGATTTCACCAGTACCGGGCCTTTGCCACGCACCGGTTCATTTTCATTCATAATGCCAAGACGACGCGCTACTTCCCGGTAGCTGTCCAGCATGCCGCCGAGGTCTTGGCGGAACCTGTCTTTGTCCATCTTCTCGTTTGTTTCCACATCCCATAATCGACAGGAGTCTGGAGAAATTTCATCTGCAAGAATAACCCGCATAATATCGTTTTCGTAAAGCCGTCCGCATTCAATCTTGAAATCGACAAGCTGGATACCGACACCGAGAAACAGGCCGGAAAGGAAGTCGTTGATGCGGATGGCAAGCGCCATCATATCGTCAATTTCCGGGGGTGAAGCCCAGCCAAAGGCGGTGATGTGTTCTTCAGATACGATTGGGTCGTTTAATTCATCTTTTTTGTAATAAAATTCGATGATGGACCGCGGTAGAACGGTTCCTTCTTCAACACCAAGCCGTTCGGAAAGTGAACCGGCTGCGATATTGCGCACCACGAGTTCAAGCGGAATAATCTCTACTTCTTTGATCAACTGCTCTCGCATGTTCAAGCGTTTGATAAAATGCGTGGGAATACCGATCCTGTTGAGGTTGGCAAACACATATTCGGAAATTCGGTTGTTCAACACACCTTTTCCGTCAATGATCTCGTGTTTCTTCGCGTTAAAGGCGGTAGCATCGTCCTTGAAGAACTGAACCAGGGTGCCCGGTTCCGGCCCTTCGTAAAGAATTTTAGCTTTGCCTTCGTAAATTTTACGGCGTCTGCTCATGGCAATGATTCTTCTTTGACGTTTAAGGGAAAGCCTGCCTCTCATTAGGCCACAGACACGCATAAAACAATTGCATGGCGTCCCCTTGGCTCAATTTGACACAGAAAAGGCTTGCCAATGGCGAGTTGATTTGCCCGATAAGGCACCTTACATCCGTGGGAAGACATGCGGAATTTGATTCCGTTTCAGATACATCAATCAGGAGTGCATCTATGGCAACGTTTGAAAACCGCGAAAAAGGGTTCGAAAACAAATTCGCCCATGACGAAGAACTTAAATTCAAGGCGGAAGCGCGCCGCAATAAGTTGCTGGGCGAATGGGCCGCCGGTGAAATGGGGCATTCCGACGCCGAAGCCTATGCAAAAGAAGTCATCTTGGCTGATTTTGAAGAAGCGGGCGATGAAGACGTTTTCCGCAAAATCCGCGGTGATTTTGACGCAAAGGGAACATCAATAGATGATGATACCATTCGGGCGAAAATGAGCGAATTGTTCGCCATTGCCGTAGAGCAAATCCAAAGCGAATAAGCGTATAATCAGGGGAGAGCGGCATGGACCGGTTAAAAAAACAACTTGACAGCGGGAAGATGATTATTTCCGGCTGGTCCGGTTTTCAGGATCCGCTGTATCTGGCGACACTGGGTCGAACCAACCTGGATGCGGTCACGCTGGATATGCAGCACGGCATGCATACGGAAAGCAGCATCATCAGCGGCATAGCCGCCATCGTACCGACCGGAAAACCGGTTATTGTGCGTATTCCCGTCGGTCGGTTTGATCTGGTTTCTCGCGCACTGGATGCCGGTGCCCACGGTATTATCGCTCCGATGATCAATACTGTGGAAGATGCAAAGCAGCTGGTTTCATATTCGAAGTACATCCCGGTAGGCGACCGCTCCTACGGTGTTGCACAGGCATCTGCCGTCCTGTCCACAACCCCTGCCAATTATGTAACAAATGCCAATGAGAATATGAAAATTCTCGCGATGATCGAAACAGCTCAAGCTGTCGAGAATATGGAAGCGATTCTCGACGTAGATGGCATTGACGGCATTTTCTGCGGACCCGGTGATCTATCAATCTCGATGCGCCAGAACGTCATCCCAGATGCTTATGGGCCTGACACGATCGAGATCATCAAACGTATGCCCGTTGAAGCCCAGAAGCGTGACAAACTGGCGTTCACGTGGTGCGGCAGCGTTGCCCATATCGAACTCGCCAATGAGCTGGGATTCCAATACGCGGCCTTGGGGCACGACTCGCTGATGCTTAATCAGGGGATCGACACGATAATGGATCAGTTGTCATTTAGATAGAACCAAGGGGCGTTGAGGCGCCCTACAGATTCTTCATGAAGTTCGCAAAGACCATCAAGCCATCCGGCCAGGGGCCATGGCCTGAATCTGCATTGATGTGACCGCTTTCGCGGGCATCAACCAGATGCGAGCCCCATGCGTTTGCCATGTCACCGGCAACTTGAAAATCACAAAAGTGGTCGTTTTGACTCGCGACCAGCGTGCTGGGAAATGGGAACGGGTCACGAGGGTAAGGTCCAAACGTCATGAGATGTTTGGGCCTGATTGACGGGTTTTCGACATCCGGAGGGGCCACAATGAATGCGCCGCGAATCCTGGATTTTTGATCATCATCCATCTGCGCGACGGATTGCGCAACAACCTGACCACCCAGCGAATGGGCCACCAGAACAACTGGCTTGGAGGCCTCTTCAACCGCAGTGATAAGATTTCGCGTCCAGTCTTCCACAACGGGTTTGTGCCAGTCTTCCTGAGATACCCGTCGTGCCGTTTTCATCTGGCTTTCCCAGCGGGTCTGCCAATGGTCCGGTCCCGAGTTGGTGTAACCGGGAACCATGATAATATCTGCGTCGGAAATTTTCATTCCCGCCACATGGTAGCCAATAGACTAGATGTCAACCGAACCCGTCGAAATTTAAGCGGTGTTATTCAGTAGCCGAATTCGCGGGAGGTGCTACCGGTTGTGAAGTTGTTTGGTCAACAACTGGTGCCGCAGGCCGGTCGCTTGTGGTTCCGCTGAACAGCATTGATAGTCCAAGGAAGATGAGGGCGATCAGCGCCAAAGCGATAAGAATGCCGCCGATGCTTGTATTGGACCCGCTGGACTGAGTGTAAGGGGTGCGATGGGAATGGTCGAAGTCGCGATAATTAGCCATGATAGTCTCCTTTCAATAAGGAGAGCTTGCGCTGCAAGTCAGACATGAAAACGACCGTTGGCATCACATTTCATGGCTTCACGATATGCGTTGGGAAGTCAGCTTTAGTGATCAGCCGAAAACACGTTTGAAAATCGTATCAACGTGTTTTGTATGATATCCAATATCGAACTTCTCGCGTACGTCGTCTTCAGACAACACTTTCATGACATCGTCATCGGCCAGAAGTTCGGTCAGGAAATCCTTATCCTGCTCCCAGACTTTCATCGCGTTGCGCTGCACCAGTCTGTAGCTGTCTTCGCGTGAACAACCCGCTTGTGTCAGCGCCAGAAGAACCCGCTGTGAATGCACGAGGCCACGGAATTTATTTAGGTTCTTGTCCATGTTTTCAGGGTAGACGAGCAGTTTTTCAATTACATTTGTCAGGCGTACCAGCGCGAAATCAAGCGTGACCGTACTATCCGGTCCAATCATACGCTCAACGGATGAATGGGAAATGTCCCGTTCGTGCCACAGCGCCACATTCTCCATCGCCGGTGTAACCGCCATGCGGACGATACGAGCGAGGCCTGTGAGATTTTCCGTTAAAATTGGATTCCGTTTATGTGGCATAGCGGAAGAGCCCTTTTGTCCGGGGGCAAAATATTCTTCCGCTTCCAGCACTTCCGTGCGTTGAAGGTGGCGAATTTCAGTAGCTAAACGCTCGATTGATGAAGCGACGACGCCCAATGTGGCGAAATACATGGCGTGGCGGTCCCGTGGGATAACCTGTGAGGAAACCGACTCAGCCGATAATCCCATGGCTTTAGCCACATGTTCTTCAACTTGTGGATCAATATTTGCAAATGTGCCAACTGCGCCGGAAATCGCACAGGTGGCGACTTCTTCCCGCGCCAGTTCAAGACGTTTTTTACACCGCTCAAACTCCGCATAGGCCTGTGCGAGTTTAACACCGAATGTAGTTGGCTCAGCATGAATGGCGTGGGAACGACCAATAGTGATGGTGTCCTTGTGCTCCAACGCGCGCTTTTTAAGCGCGTCGAGCAACTTATCCATATCCTCAAGGAGGAGGTCGGTTGCTTTGACCAATTGGACATTAAAACAGGTGTCCAGCACGTCTGATGAAGTCATGCCTTGATGCACAAAACGGGCGTCCGGGCCAACTATCTCGGCTAAGTGTGTGAGAAATGCGATCACATCGTGCTTGGTTTCACGCTCAATTTCATCAATGCGGGCGACATCGAACTCAGCAGCGCCACCTTTTTTCCAAATCGTCTTGGCGGCCTCCGCTGGAATGACACCGAGGTCAGCCAGAGCATCGCAAGCGTGAGCTTCAATTTCGAACCAGATACGAAACTTGGATGCGGGTGACCAGATATCGGTCATTTGGGAACGGGAATAGCGCGGGATCATGAGGTTTCCTTGATCGCTTTGATGAAATTGTGGGAAGTGGCGAGGTTTCGCCGCTGCCTTAACACCGGCAATTCACCGCTTCAACGGTTACGGGTGAATGTCCCAAGGGAAAAGAGAATGCTGGCAACAAATAGACAAGCAATCCCCCAGGGAAGTAGCGGGCGAAGCCCCGATATCAGAAACAAAACTGCAGAGCCCAATGCCGTAAAGAATAACTGGAAGCTCCACGTAATTGTTCCGACGGGTGCATGCCACTGAGTAAAATAGATGCGGTGTTGAAGAATGAGGACCAAGGCAGTAGCGCCAATTGTAAAAACAGACAGGACTACGAAGAAAAAAGAAAAACGAACGGTAGCGGACTTAACAGCCATTTTTCTGCTTGACA
This sequence comes from uncultured Rhizobiaceae bacterium, assembly GCA_951813045.1. Taxonomy (GTDB): domain Bacteria; phylum Pseudomonadota; class Alphaproteobacteria; order Rhizobiales; family Rhizobiaceae; genus Pseudahrensia. Next base: position 1,404,689 of record CATOTF010000002.1, on the reverse strand, counting down.
AAAAAAGCGCGATAAATCCACCGAAAAACGCTCCGCAGAAGTAAACCGCTGCGATATAGAATAGGGCGATATCGAAAAACCAGCCCTTTTGTACAAAATTCCAGACAACACATAGGGCTATAATAATCGCCCAACCAAGGGCAAAGCTAATGTTAAGCCGCCAATCTGTCTTCATCTCCAACTGCTAAACTGCAGCGCGGATGGCAGCAATGTTTTTTGCGTAGGAATCTTTGCCCTTTCCATCATAGATGGCAGAACCGGCCACCAGCACATCTGCTCCGTTGCTCGCGACCAAAGGTGCTGTTTCGGGTGTGATACCGCCGTCTATTTCAATGCGAATATCGCGATCCCCAATCAGTGCGCTTAGTTGCGAAACTTTCTTGCCTGTCTCAGCGATGTACTTTTGCCCGCCAAACCCCGGATTAACAGACATAATCAGTGCCAGATCGACGAGATCGATAACGTGTTCCAAGTCTGAAACCGCCGTACCTGGATTAATCGCGATTCCGGCTTTTTTGCCAAGGTTTCGGATTTCCTGAAGCGAACGGTGCATATGTGGTCCGGCTTCCGCATGAATGGTAATATAGTCACTTCCAGCCTTGGCAAATGCTTCCAGATACGGATCGCACGGTGCAATCATGAGGTGTGTATCAAAGATGACGTCCGTTAAAGGGCGGAGCTTTTCGATGAGCACCGGGCCGAAGGAAATATTCGGGACAAAATGCCCATCCATCACATCAAGATGGATCCAGTCAGCTCCCGCGTCGATTACATCAACAACCTCTTGCCCTATCTTGGAAAAATCCGCTGCGAGAATGGACGGAGCAATGATGATGTCTTTTGCCATTATATGAACCGAAGTGAGGTTTGTTAACTGACAGGCAGCTAACACGCGCTGGTGCGTATCTCAATCGTGCGAAAAGGCTTTTGCCCAGCTTGGAAGGAGATCATTCTCCTGTTCCTCGGCATGATACACACCACGCGCGATAGCACGCGCCATTGTGCTCGCAGTCATGGCCGATAGATCAATAAGCTGATCCATGCTTGGCTTGATCTCGCTTGCACCGGTTGTAACGGAAAATATTAGATCACCATCCAGTGGCGTATGTGCAGGCCAGATGGCACGGGCAAATCCATCATGCGCCGCTATAGCAAGGCGTTTACATTCACCTTTGGTAAGCAGTGCGTCAGTTGCAATTACACCTATTGTGGTATTGGCCCCTTTGCTTTGCCGGTCGCGATATTTGATGCGAATGGCGCGGCTTTCTGCACAAGGCACTTGTGCCGGTCCCAGCCCTCCAAACTCGCTGTCATGTTCAAAAGGTGACGCCCAAAAGTGTTTGCCATCACCAACAGTTGTCGCACCAAGGGCGTTTACAGCCACTAATGCTCCTACGGTTATTCCATTCTCCATAACAGTTGATGCCGTCCCCACCCCACCTTTAAGGCCCATGCCGGGCCCACCGATGAGCGCGCCCAATCCGGCACCAACCGAACCAAGGTCGAATTCTTGTGACGCATTAACTGCCGCTTGATAGCCCAACTCATTATACGGATTAACCTTGCCCCATGATTTGTCGCCTCCATTGGCAAGGTCGAACAATATGGCCGTTGGAACTATAGGAATATTCAAGTCAAGTATCGCAAATCCCTTGCCCTGTTCGCGCAACGCATTTTGCACTCCCGTTGCGGCATCCAGACCGAAGGCCGACCCGCCCGATAATACAAGTGCATCCACCGATTGAACTGTATTTTCCGGTTGTAGCAGATCGGTTTCGCGAGAGCCCGGTGCACCGCCCATAGTATGAACGCTTGCGGTATTTTCGACATCACATATCAATGCCGTAACACCAGATTTCAGTTTACTGTCGGATGCTTGTCCAACCCGCAAGCCCGCAATATCGGTGATTGCATTTCTTGTTCCGGGCTTCATGATCTAAGTGCCGCTATGGGCAATAAACCCGCCACCCCGCCAGCGCAGTAATTCATACACCGCAGGACTCGCTCTGCCATCTTTGTTAAATACGATGGGTCCGATACTGGTCTCAAATGAAAGTGTGGATAAATCGCTTATCTCATTTTCGACTACCTGATCTGCGATTTCTACAAGAGCTCTTCCCAAAAGGACGTAAGGATCTTTTTCCTCATCGCTTCCGTCGGTCGGAGATGCGATTACTTTTTCCCTCACCATGATTAGTTTGTTCAACGTGTCTGGGTTTGCCGCAACATAAGGGAGTAATTGGCCCCGTTCACCGGTCCCAATGGGCCAGTCTATCTCAAGCGCGGCCATATCGTTTGCTATTGTTACGACATCTTCTGCGGAAGCTGCGATGAATATTGCTTCAACTCCTGAACTGCGGAGCCTGCGCAATGTCGCTATTTGATTGGATTGCAAAGGTCTAAAGTTTACACTGACAACTGGTTTTAGGCCCGCATCCTCGCCCAAAAGCCTGACGCCATCGGATAGGGCTCTTCCATAAACGCTACCGTCATCAATGATTGCAAAAGGCTTGCCGTCAAATTTAGGCAATAGTTTTTCAACCACAGCTAGCGCTTCAGCATCTGGACTGTTTGACAATTCGTGGAGCGGCAACTCATCGATTTCTCGTTTACGCGCCAAAAGTTTATTGCGTGTGTTGACGGCAATAACAGGTACGGTCGGCATCGAACCATCATCTGAATTGACGAGTTCAGCAAGACGCGATGCAATGGTAAAACAGATTGGTCCCACCACAACCTTCGCCTGTGCTGCTAATAGTTTGTTTGCTGTGTCAATAACTGCTTTATCGTCACATCCATCATCAACGACCACAAGTTCAACATCACGTCCGGAGTTTTTAAGGCGTTCGATCGCAGTTTGTGCGCCAAATTCCATACGTTGAGAAATCTCGGTATATCGACCCATTAATGGCACAGACAAGCCAATCACATCTGCCGCCATCAACGGAGCAACGTGAAATAGGCAAATTAATGCAAGGAGTAATCGACGTTTCATAAAGTGGTTTTATCTGCTCACGATGTGAGAAGAAAGCCGTTTCTTACTAAATTAGTTGAAGGCCTTTCATACTGACATGGCCGTCTTTGCCGATAATAATATGATCATGCACAACAATTCCCATGGGAGCCGCGGATTCTATGATGGTTTTTGTCATATCGATATCTGCACGGGAGGGGGTTGGATCACCAGAGGGGTGATTGTGAACAAGAATTAGCGCCGATGAACTCAATTCGAGCGCCCGTTTAATGACCTCCCGGGGATAGACCGGTGTGTGATCTACAGTACCCTTTTGCTGCACCTCATCAACGATAAGCTTGTTCTTTTTATCGAGAAACAATATTCTGAACTGCTCTATCTTTTCATGAGCCATTGACGCCGTGCAATAATCTATGACGGAAGACCAGGAACTGAGGACCGTTTTTTCGCTGATTTCGGATTTCAGGGAAAGTTGAGCAATTGCGGCAACAACCTTGATATCAAGCGCGGCACTTACACCGATCTTGCTAATTTGGGTTAGCTCGCGCTCTGATGCACCAAGAACCGCGGAGATTGATCCAAATTTTTGAAGCAAACCCTTAGCTATCGGCTTTGTATCTACTCGTGGTACGAATCGATAAAGCAGTAGTTCGAGAAGCTCATAATCGGCTAATGCATCCGGGCCAGCGGAATTAAACCGCTCCCGTAATCTGTCTCGATGACCATGATAATGTGGAACCGCAGGGGCTTCTCTTAAGCCACCGCGTTTATTTTGTTTTTCATCGCTATCAAATGGCCCCTCAACCATAATATCCCTATTCTGTAACATAGGGCGGTTTAGTATGCCCAGCTGGAGAAAGAGTAAATATCTCGCAACCGTCGTCGGTTACGCCGATAGAATGTTCAAATTGTGCAGACAATGAACGGTCTCTCGTCACAGCAGTCCATCCGTCTTTGAGTATTTTCACGTGATGTTTACCCAGATTAATCATCGGCTCAATCGTGAAGATCATGCCCGGGCGAATTTCCGGTCCCTCATCCGGGTGGCCATAATGTAATACATTAGGCGCATCGTGAAATAGCCGGCCTAATCCATGACCGCAAAAATCGCGCACAACGCTACAGCGTTCCCGTTCCGCCAGCTCTTGTATGGCAGCGCCAATAGCGCCCATGCGATTGCCCGGTTTAACTGCGGCGATACCTGCCATCAGGCAATCATGGGTCAAATCAACCAACCGTTCAGCGGCTCTTTTAGGTTGTCCGGCGATATACATGCGGCTGGAATCACCGTGCCATCCGTCGAGCACAAAAGTAATGTCTATGTTCAAAATATCGCCATTTCGTAACGGTTTTGAACCGGGAAACCCGTGGCAAACCACGTGATTGAGCGAAATACAGCTTGAATAGGGATAACCACGATAATTCAGTGTTGCCGGAACAGCACCGTGGTCGCGTCCATACTCGTAGACAAATTCATCGATCTTACTGGTCGGCAGCCCCGGCTCAACCATTTTTGCAACTTCATCAAGACAACCCGCTGTTAACTGGCAAGCTTTGCGCATGCCATCGAAATCTTCTTTCGAATACAGTTTGATTTGGCCTGTATTCTTTAGCGGGGCTTCTGTTGCATCAAGATAGGTGGTCAATGGTTCTGCTCATCAATATATCAGTCGACTGTCGCGGGCGGAATGACGGGAACCATATCGCGGGCCACAATCTCTTCCAAGGACATTTCGCACCGAATGGCGAGCGCTTCAACCCCGGCCTGCGTCGCCAGTGAAAATGCGTCCGCATATTCCTGGTCATAATCAGCAGCGAAAGCTAATCTGTCACCGTCCCCACGCTGAATAACATAGAGCATGACGGCTCGCCCCCCATCTGCCACTACGTTTGCAAGTTCACGCAAATGTTTTGCCCCGCGCGTTGTTTTACAGTCGGGGAATTCGTGCAGTCCTTTTTCACGAACCAGATGCACATTTTTCACTTCTACGTAGCATGGTGGTCCGGTCGAGTTTTCCAGCAAGATGTCGATGCGCGAGTTTTCTCCGTATTTCACTTCGGTTCTAAGGTTCTGATACCTAGATAAACCACTCACAAGCCCGTTCTCAATGGCCTCTCGAGCCAGCTTATTGGGGTGCATTGTGTTGATACCAACAAGCGTCAGGCCCAGTGGTCCTTCAACCTCCATTAGTTCCAGCGTGTGACGTAATTTGCGTTTGGGATTACCGCTGTCAGAAATCCAAACGCGATTACCCGGCTTGGTAAGCCCAACCATGGCGCCCGGGTTAGGGCAGTGGACGGTAATCACATCGCCGTTTTCCAACTCTACGTCAGCCAGAAACCGCTTATAGCGTAGAATAAGAATTGCAGGTATCAGCGGGGTCTTGAACTTCATCGAGATTGCCTGTTGTGAGAATGTCGGTTACGGGGCGTAGGAGTGACGCAACCAATCATACAAAGCCCATGCATCTGCGCGAGTAAAGCGCGAGCATGAGTTTGGACACACCAATATGTTTTTATCCATTTTTGAATTGTTCAAGATAGGCATTGGCCCGTCTTCCTCTCACACTATGGGTCCAATGGTCGCCGCCCAGCGTTTTTTGGAACAAGTTCGAGATGGCGATTGGCCCCGCCCGGCCAACACACAAGTTTCGAGAATTAAAGTATCCTTACACGGCTCGCTCGCGTTCACAGGCAAAGGGCACGGAAGCGATACGGCGGTCGTCTTGGGTTTAATGGGGTGCGAGCCATCCACTATGGATCCTGATGCCGTTGACGGTATTCTCCAAGAAGCACGTCAAACGGCAAAAATTGATGCTGAAGGCTTTCCTGATTGGGAATTCGACCCGGATGCTGACTTGATTTTCGATTACGATGAAATTCTCGCCGGACATGCAAATGGCATGCGATTTCAAGCGTTGGATGGCGACGGAAACATGTTGTTGCGCCAGGTATATTACTCGATTGGCGGCGGATTCGTCATGGATGAGTTGGAACTGGAACGAATGAATGCTGGTATCGAACCTGCCTCACCGGTGGAAATACCCTATCCGTTTGAAAACGCAGCGCAGATGCTGTCCATGAGCAAGGAAACGGGCTTTTCCATTGCACAATTGAAACGCGCAAACGAAGTCGCGGCCAACGGTGAAGCTGGATTAAGTGCGGATATTTCGTCAATCTGGAAAGCAATGGACGATTGCGTAAAACGGGGGCTTTCCCAAGAAGGCGAGCTTCCGGGCGGGTTGCAGGTCAAAAGGCGCGCCAAACAGGTGGCTGCGAAGCTGGAAGAAGGTTGGAGCCGCAATGAATTGGGGCCATTGGCTGCGAATGACTGGCTTTCCGTTTTTGCAATGGCGGTGAATGAGGAAAACGCCGCAGGCGGCAAAGTCGTAACAGCCCCGACAAATGGCGCGGCAGGGGTGATTCCGGCCGTATTGAGCTATCACAATAAGTTTAATTCCGCTGTTGGCCCGGCAGAGATCGAGGAGTTTCTGCTAACCGCCTCAGCTATCGGTGCGATTATCAAACAAAATGCATCAATTTCCGGGGCTGAAGTTGGATGCCAGGGAGAAGTTGGTTCGGCTGCTGCCATGGCTGCGGCAGGTTTGGCGGCAATTATGGGTGGCACACCGGAACAGGTGGAAAATGCTGCTGAAATCGCGCTTGAACACCACCTTGGAATGACGTGCGACCCTGTGGGCGGGCTTGTGCAAGTGCCGTGCATTGAACGTAATGCACTAGGTGCCGTGAAAGCGGTGACTGCCGCGTCTCTCGCTTTACACGGTGATGGCAGTCACTTTGTCCCGCTCGATGCTTGTATCGAAACCATGCGGCAAACGGGAGTGGACATGGATGCCCGTTATAAAGAGACCAGTCAGGGCGGTTTAGCCGTCAATGTGCCCGTGAATATCGTTGAGTGCTGAACAAGTTCCCGTAGCGCAGAATCATTTGGCGGGTTATTAAACGCCATGATTAAAAAGCTCCTCATTGCAAACCGTGGCGAAATTGCCTGCCGCATCATTAAAACCGCCCGGAAAATGGGGGTTCGTACGGTTGCTGTATATTCTAAGGCCGATGAAAATGCCCTTCACGTGCGTACGGCCGATGAAGCGCAACTCATTGGCGCGGCACCTGCCGCCGATAGTTACTTGCGCAATGGTCGTATATTATCTGTAGCAAAAGAAGCCGGAGCGGATGCAATCCATCCAGGTTACGGATTTCTCTCAGAAAACGCAGACTTTGCCGAACTGACCCACGACGCGGGCATGATTTTTGTCGGTCCACCACCGGCGGCCATTCGCTCCATGGGGTTAAAAGACAAGGCCAAGGAGATAATGGCTGAAGCTGGCGTGCCCATCGTTCCAGGGTACCATGGCAGCAATCAAACGCCCGACTTTCTGAAACGCAAAGCCTATGAGATCGGCTACCCGGTCCTGATCAAAGCCGTTGCAGGCGGCGGTGGTAAGGGGATGCGTAAAGTCGGTAAAGCGATCGAATTCGATAACGCTCTTGATGCCGCAAAACGCGAGGCAATGGCGGCATTTGGCAATGACGTCGTTTTGATTGAAAAATTCATCGAAAGCCCAAGACACATTGAAATTCAGGTGTTTGGTGACAGCCACGGCAATGTTGTTCATCTTTTCGAACGTGACTGTTCACTACAACGCCGTCACCAGAAAGTAATTGAAGAAGCGCCTGCGCCTGGAATGACGGAGGAAGTTCGCAGCGCCATGGGCAAGGCCGCATGTGATGCCGCTCGTGCGGTGGGTTATCAAGGGGCAGGGACCGTAGAATTTATTGTTGATGGCGCCAACGGGTTAACCCTTGACGGGTTCTACTTCATGGAGATGAACACTCGGCTCCAGGTGGAGCACCCAGTAACTGAAATGATTACAGGAACTGATCTGGTCGAATGGCAACTTCGCGTGGCATCCGGCGAAAAATTGCCCAAACTGCAGGAAGAACTATCGATAAACGGGCATGCCGTTGAGGCCAGAATCTACGCTGAAGACCCAAATGCCGGATTTCTACCTTCAACTGGCGATCTCGTCGCGATGGATCTGGGCGAAGAAGCCAATGGCGTTCGCATCGACACCGGTGTTGAACAGGGGGATACGATAAGTCCTTTTTACGACCCGATGATCGCGAAACTGATCGTCCACAGTTCCAATCGTGACTCTGCGCTGGATCGTTTGGAAGAATGTCTTCGTGGCGCCCAGATAGCTGGTCCTGTCACCAACACAGCGTTCCTCGCAAACCTTTGTGCTGATACCACATTTCGCGGACAACGGTTTGATACCTCGCTGATTGATAGTAAGCTCGATAATCTGATCAATGTTGCCGAGCCCGATGCTGACGTTATTTGCACGGGGTTATCCGCACTCATAACCTTGCAACAAAATAAAATAGTGCATGAAAATCCTGCTAACTCCACCTCCCCATGGGGAATGACCGATAGTTTTCAACTGGTCGGTGGCCGGGAACTCGATTGGAATTTTGTTATGGACGGTGAAGAAATATCCACCCGGGTAAAGTTTGAAGGAACCGATATTTGTGTTCAGGACGATAATGACCGCTGGGTTTATTCGTCCGCATGCGCAAAAGCCCATATCAAGGACGGCAAGATTTACGTTTTGGCAGCCGGTAAGCAAACTCTCTTCGAACCGAAACTCTATCAACCTGTTGAAGAAGGGGGCACGGCAAACGCCGATGGCATTATTTCTGTCCCAATGCACGGGAAAATAATTGCGGTGACTGTTGTTGATGGGGATGAAGTGGAACAGGGAGATATATTATTTTCTGTCGAGGCCATGAAAATGGAACATGCCGTACTAGCGCCCACAGACGGTGTAATTTCCAACATTAGCATCGCTACCGGGGAACAGGTCGAAAACGGCTTTCCAGCGATGAAATTAGTGGTTTCGGAATAGCTGCCATCGCACACCAAATCGTGAGATTGCTAGCAGGTAATACCTGCCTTACCAGCTTTCGTATCTGAACCGGCCTTTAAGTGCTACGCCGACATGTTAGGCAGCTCACTTTAAGGCAAAGCTGGTTCAGAATAATCCCGTTTTAATTCGGATTACACCTTAATTGAGTGGTATTCGCAGACGAGCGATACCGCCCAAAGTTTGAACACCATCACACAACCCACCAAGCGTCACGTCCAAACTCAGGGCAGTTCCGCTATCGTTGGCAAATAGAACACCTGCACCAACACCTCCGGAAAAATTGTTGAGTTCGACGACTTCTACACCGGCTAAATTGAGGTCTTGGCTAGATTCACAAACGAAGTGCCCTGCCTGCTATTAAGACAGGTGCTATGGGAAAACATTGCAGACAAATTGATCTTGAAGAACGGTGTCGGTTGCGGGGAATGATGATATTCCAGTACAACCCGCCGATGGAGCAGTTTGGGCAAATGCGTGTTGGGTCAATATGATCGATTAGCCTGTAAATGCAGACAACGTAGGAGGCTGATTCGGCTGAGTACAAAATGACATCCTAGAGCGTGTCACAGACAATCGAATTCATACCCACATGCTTTGAAGAAGTTTCTGCACTCATGTGGATTGAACAAGTCGCAGATTTGTCCGATTGATTTCCAGACCTCATCATATGTTCTGGCACATGCCTTTCGCAGGAGGGCTTTGAGTTTTGAAAAAGCCATCTCGATTGGGTTCAGATCCGGCGAATAGGGCGGCACGAACAAGAACCATGCACCAACATCCTTAAGGGCCTGGGCTGCCTTGGAACTTTTGTGGAATGCGACATTGTCGAGGATGACAATATCGCCCCTCCTTAAAGTTGGTGCGAGCTGGGTCTCAATATAACAATCAAACGTTTCCCGGTTCATGGGTCCGTCCAACACCCAGGGTGCTGTCAAGCCGTGGCATCTCAAACCCGCAATGAAGGTCTGGGTTTGCCAATGGCCAAATGGAGCATGATCCAAAAGGCGCTGCCCAACCGGTGCCCATCCCGTTTGTTTGGTGAGTTTGGTATTGGTGGAGGTTTCATCAATGAACACGAGCCTTTCATAGGCTCTGTTCAGGAAAGCAAGACGTTTGCTCATCCACACATGTCGAGCCTGTTTTACATCCGCGCGCTGCTGTTCTTTGGCATAAAGGGTCTTTTTTTATGCGACAGGTTTACCTTGTGAAGTAACCGGCACACCGACCAGCGATGTACATCAACGTCATGCTCCTCTTTCAACCGGCGGGCTAATTGATCCAGAGTGACATCACCTTGTTGATCAATTTGGGCCAAAAGCCAATCTTTATAGGGTCCCAGCTTGCCATGCCCCGGTTCGCGACCCTGTGGTTTGGGATCAAGGCTTCCGGTTTCCTTGTGTAACTTCACAATGTCATTGACGAATTTAGCCGACACCCGAAAATGGGCAGCCGTAGACCGATGTGTGTGTCCTTCTGCAACATGATCGACAACACGTTGTCGTAATTCAAATGGATGTGGTTTTCCCATAACGTTCTCCTTCAAACGCAAGGGAATCACATAAAATCGTAAATGGGAATCCTGAAGCTAAATGCCGGTGACATGCTCTAGGCAATTTTATGGGCATTGCCACTGACCCTTTGTGCAGTTTTGAATGCGATATGAGATATTAAAGGCTTCTCATACACATATCGCCCGTTTCTGAGGCCTTTTACAAACCCTCGTTTGTGTAACGCCCGAATCTCCCAAATCAACAAGGAAATTGAATCAGCCCAAAGTGCCTTCAATGTGGCGAGTTTTTCAACGGAATAGGCAGAAAGTGACGGTTGAAGGGTTTGTCGTTGGCAGACCAGCGAGGCAATTTGAAAATGGGAGTTTGTCCGCTCTCCCGACATTAGCGGCAGGTCGATTTTCCACTATTGGTAATTCCGTTAAATGGCCGCATCGAGCCGATCTTGATGAAAAAGTCGGCCAGCAGATTTTTGTGGTCAATAATTGGGATTCCATTCCAGATATGAGCATCAGCTAGGATGATATGTTGAGTAACCCTGATATCTGAATTCAGCTTCTAAAAATTCCCAGCCAAATTTGGATCACAGCCTTTTTCATCAAAATCAGCCCATATTGACCAAATTGAGAGTGTCGTCAGCAGGCTAGATAGGTGACAACTTGATGCATCAAGTTCACTCGAATCTGTCATTCAAGTTAGTGGCTCTCGTGATGGTTTCTACAAAGTTCAACGGTCAATCTAGTTTTGGTGTGTGATCGCATGCCGAATTGAGCTATTGATTGTCCAGTTGAGAACTGAGGGCGATGCCAAATTGGCGCATTCCGGCAAGAGGTGAGAAGAACACATTGACAGAAATCGCTAAATGGCTGGATGAGCTAGGGCTAGAAAAATATCTCTCCACTTTCGAGGACGCGGAGATCGATTTTGAAACCCTCGCTGATTTGGAGGAGGATGATCTTAAGGAACTTGGATTGCCGCTTGGTCCACGCCGAAAAGCATGGAGAGCAATCCAACGGCTGGGTAGTATCGCCACGGCATCTGAATCAACTCCCCATGCCGATACACCATCTTCCTCGGACGCCGAACGCCGCCATCTGACGGTCATGTTTGTTGATCTCGTTGGCTCCACTGAGATGGCGACGAAGTTGGACACCGAGGACATGCGCGATGTCATCACTTCCTATCAGAATACCGTTGCTGGCGTCGTTAGTCGCTACGAAGGCTTTGTCGCCAAGTTCATGGGTGATGGCGTGCTGTGCTATTTTGGCTGGCCCCGAGCCAACGAGGATGACGCTGAGCGTGCCGTCCGAGCAGGCCTGTCCATCATCGACGTGGTCAAGATAACCAAAGCGCCCAACGGCACGCCCCTGTCCACCCGCGTTGGCATCGCGACCGGCGTTGTCATTGTTGGTGATCTGATCGGTAGCGGTGCGACGCAGGAGGCTGCAGTGGTTGGTGAAACACCAAATCTCGCGGCGCGTCTGCAAGGCGTTGCAGGCCTGAACCAACTGGTTGTCGCCAAAGAAACACAGCGCCTGCTGGGCGCGATCTTCGACCTGTCTCGTCTCGAAGGACAGGACCTGAAGGGCATCGCAGGTCCTGTTGACGCCTATCGGGTTGAGGGCGAAGCAACCGTTCAAAGCCGGTTCGCCGCTCGCCAGTCAGGCGGGATGACAGCCATTGTCGGGCGCGAGCGTGAGATTGAGCTGATGACCGAACGTTGGGCTCTGACCCGGTCGGGCCAGGGTCAGATGGCCATCGTCAGTGGTGAGGCGGGGATCGGTAAGTCGCGCATCACGCAGGCGGTCATCGATGAGGTCGCCAAGGATGACCATACGCGGATCACCTTCCAGTGTTCACCCTACCACGCGGACAGCGCCTTCTATCCGGTCACGCAACAGATGTCCTTCGCTGCCGGGATTGCGCCATCTGACAGCCCAGATTTGCGGCTGGACAAATTGGAAGCGGCACTTGACGCTGATCAGGACACGCTGCGACTGGTCTCGCCACTACTGGGGCTGGACGGCGAGGCCCGCTATGGCGCGCTTGATCTAACGCCAGCGCAGCAGCGAGCGAAAACGATGCAGGCTCTGGCCGGGCTGCTCGTGCGACAAGCGGCGGAAAAACCTGTGCTGATGGTATTTGAAGACCTGCACTGGATCGACCCAACATCGCAGGAGTTACTGGACACTTTGCTGGATCAGATCACAGATCAGCCGATGATGATCCTCGCCACCGCGCGTCCGACATTCGATTATGGCTTTGGCGGGCATCCTATCGTCACGAAGTTTGCGCTGAACCGCCTTGGTAAAGATCAGATCGGCGCCATTGTGGCGAAACTAACCGACGGCAAGGCACTGCCGGACGAGATCATGGCGATCATCGCGCAGCGCACAGATGGCGTACCGCTGTTTGTTGAAGAGTTGACCAAGACCATCCTTGAATCCAGCGCGCTGAAAGACGACGGCGAGCGATACGTTCTCAATGGCCCTCTCCGCGCATTGCCATTCCGACAACGCTGCATGACAGCCGGCTGGACCGGCTGCAATCTATCAAGGAAGTCGCCCAGACCGCCGCATGTATCGGGCGGGAGTTCAGCTACGGACTGCTGTCACAGATATCGCCTCTGAAAGATGCCGAACTGACGGAAGCAATGGACGGCCTGATCGCAGCCGAGCTGATCTATCGACGTGGTTTGCCACCCGAAGCGACATATCTGTTCAAGCACGCGCTGGTCCGCGACGCTGCATATGAGAGCCTGCTGAAAGAGCGTCGACGCACGATCCACACCCGCATTCTGAGCGCGCTGGAAACAGACGCCGACATCGCCCCTGAAGTACTTGCCGTCCATGCCGATGCCGCCAACCAGACAGACCGAGCCATCGATCTGTGGGAAGCCGCCAGCACAGCTGCTATCGCAAGACCGGCGTTTGATGAGGCGATCTCACACCTTGGCAGGGCAATCAGTTTGATCACGCCTCAGCTGGATAACAGCGATACTCCGCCTTATGAACGCACGCTTGCGCTGCAGGTTTCTCTCAGCATGACTTTTCTCTCACGCAAGGGCCACGCGGCTGATGAAACACTGGCTTCATTTGAAAAAGCGTTGGGTTTCGCGAACAAAGTGGGCGAGACCCCGATGCGGTATTCAATCCTCTACGGATTGTGGGTTAGCGCAGGAACCCGAGGACAGCACGCAGACGCACTTCGCAGCGCAGAATCACTCGTTGAAATTACCGCGAATTCGCCGAACACACCCCCAATGGTAGTGGCCAACCGAGTTGCCGGAGCCTCGCATTGGTTCCTGGGCAATTATGCTCAGTCGGATCGATTCTTGGACGTCGCATTTGCCAACTATGATCAGGTTGCGCACGCTGGGCTCGCCAGCCAGTTTGGACAAGATATTGGCGTTGCGGCCCACGTGTTCAAAGCACTAAACTTGTTGACCCAGGGGCAGACAACACTCGCGAAAGCTCACATGGATGAGGCGGAAAATGTTGCTGGGTCGACCGGTCATATTCAGACGGTCTGCTATTTGCTCATGATGAGAGCGCTATTCAGCCTGATATCCGGAGACGATTCAGACGTAGAGCGATGTTTGAACGAGGCGGCACCTAAAGCTCACGAACACAATCTGGAGCTTTGGTCGGCTTTCATACCTATTATCGGCGAAACTATGGCAGCGCGAAATGGCGACGAAACCAGTATTGAAAGGTACCGAAAGGCGTATGAACAGTTTGCTTCCACAAAGTTCACAACCAATTTAACGCATCTTCATATTGATCTTGCCCAATCCGCTTTGTTGTTAGGACATTCCAGCTATGCGGCAGAATTGGCGAAACTGGTACAGGATATGATCGACAAGACGGGCGAGGAAGTCGCCCTCTCCAGCCTCCATCGGCTACAGGCGGCCCTAGCCAGGTTTGGTGATGACCCAGAGACTGCTGAGAAGTACCTTGGCTACTCTCTCAGTGTTGCGCGCCGCCAGAGCGGCAAACTCTGGGAACTGCGCGCAGCCATCGACCTGGCGGGCCTGTGGCGAGATCAGGGAAAGACCGCCGAGGCGATCTCTCTACTCCAACCCGTTTACGGCAGCATCGCAGATGGCGACTGCCCTGAAGATTGCAAGATTGCCAATGAGCTATTGACCGCCTTAACTGCAAAGTAGTCGATCAATGGCGCAGTGCCAATGTCTCCCAATGTCATACTCTGCAAGTGCCAGCCCTGTCGCACAGTGAACATTCGAGCTTGGTACGCCAAGTCGCTTTGTCCCCGAACAGACCTTAGGGTATCATTCTGCACTCAGCCGGATCAGACCCCAGGTATATACAGAACACCAGCCGGCCAAACCGACTAATGGTAAAACATTCTTCAAGATGGAATTCCCCAATTTATTAACCGGCTGCAAACAAGGAGGCGCATCAACCGTTTTATTACAACCAGCGTAGAATGAGATTGTCACAGATTAATCGTGGTGTTGTAGATCAATCACGCCAAAATAGGCTTCAAACTAGGCGATCGGGAAATGACTGCGCATGACCAAAAATACAGTTCGGTTAATTTACTTTGACTTCACCTAAATTTCGTCTTTTATCGGCGATCAGTGAGAAGCGCCGTTGTTCATCGGCATCAAATTGTTTTTGCGTAGTGTCATGCTCTTGGAGTTGATCCTCGATGATTTTTCTTGTTGCCTGCTTGATGGCTCGGCAATTGGTGTATTCCTTAAGGGCCGCTAGTTTCGCTTCCATATCCCGGGCAAATCTGAATGCAATTGCAACGTGCATCGCCTCATGCAGACGGGTATAACGGTCAATGTTATCCCATGTCTCACCGAGTTGTTTTGTCGCCCGACGTCTTCCTGTCCACTTCGGCAGAGTGACTTTCGCGTCAACAGACACTCGGGCAGAATTCACCTTACATTTGTCGCCAATTTGCTCATATTCCACGCTCGGGAGAATCTTTATTCGAGCGATGGCCACCGCATGCCGTCCACCACTTATGCGCGGCCCTTTACGCTTTATCTCTCGATCAAGCGCTGCGGTTGAATTCCCGGAAATACTGTAAAAATCGACAGAAACATTGCTTTTTTGTGCAGACACACAGCCAGACAGTACTGCTAAAGCAGCCAATATTGGCGCAATATTGGATCGTTTCTTGAGACCGAGCATGTCGCTTTTCCAAAACAGGTCGATTAAATCTAGTCTGTAATTGTGCCAATAACCAGCGCCACGCGATTAAAATGCATAATCTCGCTTTAATGTGACTTATACCAAGCCACCTCGTGCCCAAGGGCTGGCAATTTGGGGACGAGAAAAGCCAGCCCGAGCGAGCAAATCGCCATTGCTGTACCGGACAGGAATACAGCAGCGGGACTGACCAACCACAATAAGCCGAATACTACCGGTATAAACACGGCAGCAATATGGTTTATGGTAAATGCAACACCTGTGGTTCCAGCAATGTCAGAAGGAGTCGCGATTTTCTGGAAATATGTCTTCTTGGCTATTTCCAGCGCAAAGAATGCGTGATCAAGGACATATAGTATAATCGCAATGGCCGGGCTGGTCACAAATGCGTAGGCTGTAAACACGAATGCCAACCCGACATATTGAATGACCATTGAATTTCGATCGCCGATCGACTGGATCAACTTGCCGACAAAGGGCGCCATCACCATCATGATTGCTGAGTTCACAAAGAACAGGGCCGCAATGTCGTGGAACGAATAACCAAAGCGCTCCACCATCATCCAACTGGCAAAAACCAGGAATATTTGACGTCGCGCACCCGCCAGGAATGTAATCGCGTAATAGAGCCAATAACGCTTTCGCAGGATAATCTTTTTGGATTGCGGTTCACCTTCGGGAAAGGTTGGAAACGCGCTCACCATAAAAGCGACAAACACCAAGGTGACGCCGCCAGCGATCACGAACATGGTCGTGAAGCTAAGGCTGAACATTGTTCCAGCCAAAAATATCAACGCATACGCCGCCAGTTGTGCCAGGCTGGCCACTGAGAGAATTTTACCCATGATGGCAGCGGCAGTCTTTTTGGGTAACCATTGCAACGTCAGGGACTGGTGCATGGTTTCGTAATAATGAAAGCCCACCGACCCTATGAAGGTCGTAATATAAAACCCCAATGTGCTGGGGAGATATCCAGTTGCGGCTGTCCCGAGGCCAAGCAAAACGAGCGACACCATGCCGAATGTCTGTTCACGCATTGCAAACAGGAAAAACACCGCCGCAAACGACAAAAATCCTGGAATTTCGCGAATACTTTGCTGAATTCCGATCTCTTTCCCCGTAAATCCAAGAATTTCGTAGGCAAAATTATATTGAAGCGCTGACCAAGATGCGAATGACAGTTGCATTGCGGCTGCCATCAACATCAACAGTACGGCAGGAGATTTCCATCCGATTCCTGTTGGAATAACTGGTTCGCTGAGCGATTCTGTTGCTGCGGTGGCGGGGATTGGATTTTGCTTTTCTGGCATGCTCAAGCATTAGGCTCGATTGGTGCCAGAGACAATCGAAAGTTGGACAACCTAATCCTATACGCCCCTTGCCATGAACAAGGGAATCCCACACAAAGTTTCCTGCGCCCCTGTATCGAGATAAACATCCCATGCCCCGCTATACGCCGCTTGTTGAAAGCCTTCCGTCAACCGTTCCATTCGTTGGACCTGAAACCCAGGAACGCGCGCGTAAGGCCGACTTTAAAGCGCGTTTGGGCGCGAATGAATGTGTGTTTGGACCTTCACCTCGGGCTGCTGCCGCGATGGCATCTGCCGCACTTGATGTGTGGCAATATGCTGATCCGGAAAATTACGACCTCAAGCATGTCCTTGCTAAACATCATGGCGTTGCTGCCGAGAACATCGTGGTCGGAGAGGGGATAGACGGGCTGCTGGGCCTGTTGGTGCGCATGCTCGTGGCGCAGGATACTCCGATTGTGACATCGCTGGGCGCGTATCCTACGTTCAATTTCCATGTATCCGGATTCGGCGGGAAGCTGGTTACCGTTCCCTACCGCGATGATTGCGAAGACCCCGACGCTATCATCGCCGCAGTTCACGAACACA
The DNA here is from genome assembly GCA_951813045.1 of uncultured Rhizobiaceae bacterium. GTDB lineage: Bacteria > Pseudomonadota > Alphaproteobacteria > Rhizobiales > Rhizobiaceae > Pseudahrensia. The sequence goes on along the minus strand of CATOTF010000002.1, from coordinate 1,387,172 downwards.
ATTCACCGCTGGCCTATTTCGCCAACCCGGATAATCCAATGGGGAGTTTTCATGGCAAGGATGTTATCTCTAATCTGATCAACAATGTCCCCCATGGTAGCCTATTGTGCCTCGATGAAGCCTATTGCGAATTCGCACCCCAAGAAGAACTGCTACCGTTGGATGTGAGCAATGAGCGTGTCATCCGTTTCCGCACGTTTTCCAAAGCCTATGGCATGGCGGGGGCTCGTGTGGCTTATGGTATCGGTCACGTTGACCTGATTGATGCATTCAACAAGGTTCGCAATCATTTCGGCGTGAACAGGCTTGCGCAGGCAGGAGCCTTGGCTGCTTTGGCTGATCAGGAATGGCTTCGGCACGTTGTTGAATCGGTTCGTACGTCCAATGCACGTATTGCAGAAATTGCCCTTGAGAATGGCCTTGATCCGCTTGAAACGCATACGAATTTCGTCACGATTGATTGTCTGCGTGATAGCGACTTTGCGAAACGGGTTGTTGCAGAACTCGTGGCGCAGGGCATCTTTGTCCGTATGCCATTTGTTGAACCGCAAAACCGCTGCATTCGAATTTCGTCGGCGACCGATGAAGATTTAGAATTGCTGGCAGAGATATTACCCAAAGCGCTAAGTGCTGCGCAGTCCGGTTAAGAATTGAATTAGGAGCTTGAACCCGATCTTTGCATCGGGCAGGAACGCATTATGACCAATCAAAACCTACCACGCACCGTTGATCATCTGGTTCTCCCGGTTGCAGACATCAATGTCTCTCGTGCGCGATACGAAGCCTTGGGTTTTACCGTTGCACCTAACGGCCTGCATCCATTTGGCACGGAAAACTGCTGTGTATTTTTCAAGGACGGAACATTTCTCGAACCGCTAGGCATTGCCCATCGTGAAACGTGCGAGGAACAGGCGGTTAAGGGCAATACGTTCGTTGCCAATGATCAGACCTATAGGTTCAGGCGTGGCATTGAGGGTTTTTCGCACATGGTGTTGAAAAGCGACGATGCGAAGGCCGATAAGAAACTCTATAAATCGCAAGGCATGTCCGGTGGAAAACCAGTGCGTTTTTCGCGTGGTTTTGAAACACCGGATGGTGACAAGGGCGAAGTGTCTTTCCATCTTGCATTCGCCGCAGATGCGCGCAGCCCGGACAGCGGGTTTTTCTCATGCCAGGTTCTAAATGCGCCAAAGGTTGATCGCTCAGCCCTCCAAAAACATGCCAATGGCGTTATCGGTCTCAAGGAAATCATTCTGTCGGAAAATAATCCCACGGATTTCCAGTACTTCTTCCAATCTTATCTGAACCAGCGTGAGATGGATGTGGATTCCTTTGGTATGTCATTTGAAACGCAAAACACAAAAGTCTCCATCTTAAGTGCTGATGGTATTCAAGCGTTTCACGGCATCCATACGCGACGCCCGGAACGGGGCATGTTGTATGAAGGTTTCGTCCTGACTACGAACGACATGTCGGCTCTCACTTCTCAACTTAATAAGAATGATGTCGACTATGTCAGCCGAGGAAAACGGATATTGATTGAACCTGCACCCGGGCAGGGCACCCATATTATTTTCGAGGAAGTCGCATAATGCAGGCTAATTCAACAGTAAATGTTGGTTCGGTCACTTTCGATCAAACCAAACCCTTTTCCCTGATCACTGGTCCGTGCCAATTGGAAAGCCGCCAACATGCGTTTGATATGGCGGGCCAAATCAAAGAGATTTGCGCCAACGCTGGCATCGGTTTCGTCTATAAATCTTCATATGATAAGGCCAACCGGAGCAGTATTACTTCCAGCCGTGGCATTGGGCTTGACGCTTCGCTGGAGATTTTCAGTGACCTGCGCAAAGAATTCGATATTTCAGTCCTGACCGATGTTCATACAGCGGAACACTGCGCCCTTGTTGCTGAACATGTTGATGTTTTGCAAATCCCGGCATTCTTGTGTCGCCAGACCGATTTGCTTGTCGCCGCCGCCAAAACGGGCAGGGTGATCAACGTTAAAAAGGGTCAGTTTCTAGCGCCTTGGGATATGAAGAATGTGCTCAAGAAACTGACGGATAGCGGCAATCCGAATATCCTGATGACAGACCGCGGCACGAGCTTTGGATATAACACACTGGTCAATGATTTTCGCGGCATTCCCACAATGGCCGCGATGGGCGCTCCGGTAGTCTTTGATGCTACCCATTCGGTTCAGCAACCTGGTGGCCTGGGCGCCACAACAGGCGGCCAAAGAGAGTTCGTCGCCGTCCTCGCCCGCGCTGCTGTTGCCGTCGGCGTCGCAGGAGTATTCCTTGAAACACACGAAGACCCGGACAACACGACATCATCCGACGGCCCCAATATGGTGCCACTTGATCAAATGCCTGCATTGATCGAACAATTGATGGCTTTCGACGCGATTGCAAAGTCAATTTCTGCCAATGCTATTTAAGTTCTAATACGATAGTATTAAACCTAAGAACGACCAATAATATCAAATACTAAGATGGGTTTTAGGTTGTATTGTTTATTCGCCATCTCGCTAATTGCGGAGGATAATCAATTTTTACGGACGATGCGTCAAAACATTCTACAGTATATGCCCTATTGAAACCCCTTAGTCTGCGACTCCCGGATGCTCCGGATAAATAAGGATCATTAAAATGCGTACTCGTATTTTGCCAACAGTGTTCGCTCTGGCGATCGGCTCACTGTCTGCTGTAACGGCACAAGCCCAGATCATTAATTTCGAGAGAGAAGGCTTTAAAGTTACCGCTGGTGGACAGGTAAACCGCGGTATTTTGGTCACCGACGATGGCGTCAATACAGACTCATTCTTCGTAGACAATGATAATACGTCAACCCGATTACGGGCTATGGCCTCATATGATTTTGGTCCGGTCCTTATTGGTGGTCAAATTGAGTTCGAATTCGAAATCAGTTCAACCGCATCAATCAACCAGTTAAATTCTGATGAAAGACGGTCGCTTTCGAACGAACGCAAGTTTGAGCTTTTCGCCGAAAGTAAACTTGGAAAGATCTGGGTTGGACAGGGCGACAGCGCATCGAACGGAGTGTCCGAAATTGATCTCTCCGGTACAACTGTCATCGGATATTCCAGTGTCTCGGATTTGGCCGGTGGTATCCTGTTCCGCAATGGATTGGGTGCGTTAACGGCAACGACTATCGGCAGCGTCTTTTCTAATCTTGATGGTAACAGTAGGATCGAACGTGTCCGCTACGATACGCCATCGTTCAAAGGACTTGTCCTTTCGGGATCAGCCGGACAAAACAATGAAGAAGACCTTGCCCTGCGCCATAAACTTGCATATGGCGACTTCAAAATTGAATCCGGCATCGCCTATAGCGGCAGTAATACGCGCGACAGAATTCATGGTTCTGTCTCTGCCCTGCACGAGCCAACCGGAATAAGCGCAACGTTTGCGGCAGGTCGCGACGATCTCGACGCGGGCGGCCCTGATCCGGATTTCTTTTACTTCAAACTGGGTTATCAAACGAAAGACCTTCTTCCCTATGGTCTCAGCGCAATTTCGATTGACTATTATGATGGAAGCGATATTGGAATCGCCGGTAGCAGCGCAGAATCTGTCGGCATCTATGCGGTACAAAATATCGACCGTTTCAATGCTGAACTTTATGCCGGATACCGCCATTACGAACTAACAGCACCCGGAAACAGCTTTCAGGATATTGACGCGGTTCTGTTCGGCGCACGCATAAAATTCTGATCTAAATCGAAAGTCAAAACGTTTCTACTACAGTCTCATTGGTGCCGCTGGAATGAATGGCATCAATGAACGTTTGCTCGGGTGTCATCACGAAAGCCTCAAGCGTTTTGAGTTTTGCAATTTCCTGGTCCCGTTCACACTGGCAATCTTCCCCTCAATTCGATGATAACTTAGATTCAATGATTGCAAGACGTCAGAGGCAACAAAAAGAAGAAATTTGAACCGTACCGACCGATGATTGAAGCGACATTGGGTGGGTATTGCCCAATTCTATGTTCATCATGGCACATAACCCGGACCTTGTGATTGGACTTGGTCTATCGTCCAAGGCCGTGCTTCGATGCTCCATCAGAACATGATTGAAAATATCTCCTCTTGTTGTCGCAGGCCTGAAACACGGATGGCCGTACTTAGTCGTTCGTGCCAAGTTCTTACTGCTTTGATTTTGCGTTATTTTTTATCTCTTACCAGTATTCATAATTGCCATGTTCTGGTGCTCATTGGCGGTTTTTCTGGTACTTTTCCCTTCGTTTTGATCGACGATATTGCGGCTCGCGCATAGTTATGATTCCTTCACCCCAGCCGATTTGTTCTTCAAGGAGGGTGTCGTGAAGCCCAAAGCCCGTGTCTGTAGTGAACGTGATCTGTTCAAGCGCGAACTCGCCGATATGATCGATGAGAAACACGAATTGATCCGTCTGGGCTCGGCGATCAACTGGTCCTTACTGGAAGAGCGCATCGGCACCCGTTACGCCAATAAAGGCCGTCCCGGTGCCAATACTCGATTGATGCTGGGACTGCACATTCTCAAACACATGCGTGGGCTTTCTGATGAAGCCGTGCTGGAGGCATGGTTGGAGAACCCGTATTTTCAAGTCTTCACAGGCGAACAATTCTTCCAGCACAAACTCCCGGTCGACCGCCCCACCATGACCAAGTTCCGTAAACGAATGGGGTGCGAGGAATTGGAAGCTGTGCTGGCCGAAAGCCTGAATGTGGCGGTGACGTCAGGGGCCATGCAAAAGCGTCATCTGACCCGCATCGTTGTCGATACGACAGTTCAACCCAAAGCCATCACTTATCCCACCGATGGCAAGCTGCTGTACAAGTGTATCATTGCGCTGAACCGGTTTGCCAAAATACATGCCATCAAGTTGCGCCAATCCTATGTGCGTGTTGGCAAGCGCGATCTGGTTTTGGCCATGCGGGCTTTTCATGGCCGCAGGTTCAAGGCCGCAGGTTCAGGGCCGCAGGTTCAGGGCCGCAAAACGGCACATCCGCAATCTCTCTACCAAGATGGGGCGGTTGAAGCGGGATGTGGCTCGTAAACTGGCTCACAACGCTGCCTTGCAACTTGCTTTTGCAACGCTACACGAGCAGTGCGATCAGATCGCCGCGCAGGTGAAAGATAGTCGGCACAAACCAAAAATCTATTCTCTGCACGAACCCCATGTCCAGGTATTCTCAAAAGGCAAGGCTCACAAGCGCTATGAGTTTGGCAACAAGGTCTCGCTGGCCACTCCCACCAAACGCTCTGCTGCGGGGCAGTTCATCATTGGGTGGCAATCGCTGGAAGGGGCACCCTATGATGGGCACACACTCAAGGGGCAGATTGAACAGGTGGAGCGGTTGACCAACTCCAAGGTTAAGCGCGCCGTGGCCGACAAAGGGTATAAGGGACACGGCATCAAGGTGGATGATGTTGAGGTCTTTCTATCGGGGGCCAAACGGGATGTTACACCGCAAATTGCCCGGGAGTTAAAACGACGACAGGCCATCGAGCCCATCATCGGCCATGCCAAACAGGATCATCGTATGGAACGGTGCTATTATCGTGGTCCAAAGGGCGATTGTTTAAACGCAATGTTCGCCGCAATCGGCCACAACTTCCGACTGTTAGCACGCTGGCTATGTGATCTTTTGTACTTGATCCTGGCATGGACTGATACACACAAAACCTGCTCCGTTTGAACAAAACCAAAAGCAGCCAAAAAAATAACCCAAACACAGCAAGCCAAAAGATAAACATCACGTTTGGCACGGACGACTATTTATTCTCGAAACCCGAGCCACCGATTGGAGATAGTTTGCAAACACTTATTTTTCTCGACGTAACCGCCGGAACGATACGGCCGCAACCTCACTGGAAGAGCGGTAGATCGAAATGGCGAGCATGCATCTACCCAACTGGGAAATTGGGCACCACGGAGTGTTACGAGAAGTGGGATTGAAAGGATTGGCTCGATAGCTTGGAGTATTAGGATTTCAATTGGTATCAGGTTGGAAAAAACAAAGGCCCGTCATTCAATCGCCGCTAAGTTGGCGCAAATTTTACTACTCATGTGCTGGAATTGCTTTGTTATCCCTCGGGTCGCACTATACCATCACATCGTGTTTTGCCGCTGACGCCAAACAGGTTCATATTGAAATTTACCTCCGGTAGCCTCGCCTCGGTCTTCGTACACGGATTTGTATTCTTCGTGTTGGTTATAGGTCTGCAGAAACCTAGCCTGGAACCGGATGAACCCAAGGCGATACAGGTCGAACTGGTACCACCGGCTAAAAAGATTGAGGTGAAACCGCCACAAAAACCAAAACCTATTGCTGCATTGAAGCCCGAGCCCAAGAAAAACGACCCTGACAAACGGGTAATAGCGAAACCTCTTCAAACGTTAGTCCCAGTTTACAAGTTTGGTGAAAAGGATGAAAACACCAACAAACCGGTCAAAGATGAAGCTGATCGTAAAGAAAAAGTAGCCAACGTGCCTCCAGTGGAAGAGTCGACAAAACAGCAGGTTTCTCCAGAACGGACTATTAGCAGTCCTTCCGCGGCCGAGTTGGAGTCAGTAGCGACACTAATTGCTCGACCAACAAAACCGGTTCCCAGACCGGTCAATCCACCCAAGGCGGTTAAACCCGTTAAAACAGCCCGCTTACGTTCCGATAAGAAGGGATCTGTCTCCACAACAGCGAAGGCCGATTTAACGCGGGGCATTCGCGCCGGCAGGCTCTGTGTTACGGAACTGCGCAGTCAATTGAACAGAGCCAACCCGCCTTATCGGCCAGACCGTTTACCAACTTACCGGTTGGATAAGGGTAAAGTATTACAGGTGAACAAAGGTGCGTTTCGCGAGAACGCCCGTTGGATCAACCTTAAATTTAGATGCGAAATTGACGAGGCTGCCACTGTGGTCGTTGCCTTCAATATTGAGGTCGGTGTTCCCATTCCGCGGTCCCAGTGGTCAATTCGTGGCCTACCTGGATCATAATGAACTCTATATTGTTTCCGTGTAGGGAACAGATGCGCAATACTTTGATTTGAAGAAGACGGGTATGTCTTCAGCTACTTTGGAACCTCGATCCGTTGGCTAGCGTTAGCAAAGGCTATGATCAACGATCACCCAACATTGCGACGGTCAAATTAGGCCTCGTCTGATGAGTTAGTGACGTATAAAGAGACCGGCTTTCCAAAGCTCCGGCTAACTCCCCGGTGCACCGACTTCTTTCATTTCTGCTGCCTGTCTGATTACACCTGCGATTTGCTCCGGCTGTTGAGCGCCCATTACGGCGTATTTGTTGTTTATGATGAAGCAGGGGACTCCGGTTACCCCCATTTGTTGGGCGGTGGCGATTTCCTGCTCGACCTCTTGGCGGTCTTTATCAGTCGCCAACAGCGCTTCAACCACGCTTGCATCCATACCCGCATGTTTCGCCGCATCGATCAGCACATCGTGTTTGCCGACATTGCCGCCTTCCATGAAAAATACTTTGAACAGGCGTTCTACAAGCTTATCCTGGATTTCTTCACCCTCGTTACTGGCCCAACGTATCACCCGATGGGCGTCTATCGTGTTGGGGGAAACGCCTATGGCGGAAAAGTCGAAATCAAGACCTTCATCTTTTCCAGCTTCTTCGATGCGCGAATATATTTCCTTTGCCCGTTCCGGCCCGCCGAACTTGTTTTCCAGATATTCTTTACGGTCCCGGCCTTCCGGCGGCAGAGTAGCATCCAACTGGTAAGGCCGCCATCTCAGTTCAACGTCGATATCGTCGACCGTTTCGAGAGCTTGCTCCAGGCGTCGTTTTCCGATGTAACACCAGGGGCACATGACGTCTGAAACGATATCCAGCTGAACTTTTGTCATAATCTAATCCTTTGTCCACCAGGTCGAAAAACGCGGACCGTATAGCGGAATTTCTTCCGGTCGTTTGAGCCGAGACCACCGGGCGATGTTCTGCGTACCCAAATGGTATAAGGGCACGACATAGTGCCCCGAAATCAAAACCCTGTCATAGGCACGGACCGCCGCGACAAATTCCTCTTCCGTGCGGGCAGCAAGCAGTGCGTCGATCATCGCATCAATTGCAGGCTCAGCGGTGCCTGCAAAATTGAAACTGCCCTCCAGCGATTGAGAGCGCGAACCCCAGCGGAACAATTGCTCTGCTCCCGGCGAAAACGACGACGAATAATTGACAATCGTCATATCATATTCAAATGTTCCCTTGCGGGCCTGATATTGAGCGTCATCAACGGAGCGGATTTCGATGTTGATGCCAAGTTTGGACGCAGACCGTTTATATGCCAATGCGAGCCTTTCGACATCTTGCCCGCTAATGCCAGCGTCTCCTGCGATTAGAAGCTCAAAAGCAAGTTGACGGCCTGATTCATTCACCAATTTACCGCTGTCGAGTTTAAAACCGTTCTTGCGTAGAATTCCCAAAGCTGCACGCAGCAGTTTACGGTCAATTCCCGTACCGTTCGAAACAGGTGCAATATAAGTCCCGTTCATAACGTCATCCAACACACTATCAGGGTAGGGTGCCAGCAGTTTTTGCTCTGCGCTGCTGGCTGGTATGCCCAGGGACGACAATATAGAATTTTGCCAAAATGACGATGTGCGGGAATAGGCACCGAAAAACAGATTTTCGTTGGCCCATTCAAAATCGAACAACATGGCCAGGGCCCGGCGCACCTCACGGTTTTGGAAAATCGGTTTTCGCGTATTGAAGACAAAGCCAAGCATGCCGCTAGGTGTTTTATTCTCAAACTCCTCTTTAACGATTCGTCCGTCCGAAACCGCAGGGAAATCATACGCTGTGCGCCACTTACCCGGGCTATTTTCGGGATAAATGTCGAACAACCCCTTTTTAAACGCTTCAAATTGAGATTGGGCAGAACGGTAATAGTCGACCTTGATCGTATCAAAATTAAAAAAGCCACGCTGGACAGCTAGGTTATTCCCCCAATAATTCGGGTTACGCGTGTAGGTAATAGTGTCTCCCGGTTTCACTTCAGCGACAAAATATGGGCCGCTGCCTATTGGCGGTTCAAGCGTTGAATTACCAAACTTTTCAGCGTCAGTAGCGTGTTCTGGTAATACGGGCATAAGGCCAAACAGCATGGGTGTTTCGCGTGAAGCTTTGTCATTGAAAGTCAACTTGAAGCTATTCGTCCCGGTCTGCTCAAGCTTTTCAACCGTCTTCATGCGGCTGGAGTAAGGTGGACGGCCTTTTTCTTTCAATAAGTTAAATGTAAATATCACATCTGAAACTTCGACCTTTTCTCCATCCGAGAATTTTGCCTTTGGGTTTAGATGAAATTCGATCCAGCTCCGGTCATCTGCCATTTCCACCTTTTCAGCCAATAGGCCGTATTCGGTGAACGGCTCATCTCGGGTTCTTTTTAACAGGGATTCAAAGACCAATTGACCAAATACTGGGTCAAAAAGGCCACGCGCACCCGTGCGGATACTTTTGATGTCGAATGGATTGAGGTCATCAAACGCACCGTATACGCCATAGGTCAGTGTCCCACCTTTCGGAGCGTTCGGGTTTGCATAGGGCAGGTGTTGAAAATCTGCAGGCAATGCGGGTTGTCCGCGCATTGCGATTCCGTGACCGGGTTCCGCATTTGCGGCAATCATGAACCCGAATAATACAGCGCCTGCACAAAATATTGCCCGTATGACCATAGATTGAATTCCTTCTCACGACCAATCGTTGCTTAGGAACGCTGATAGTCTTGATTCGACATCAGAAGTCTAGCATGGCAGATGAAATTATGCCGTAACTCTGAATATTGTGCTCCATAGCAGACGCATTCGTGTAAAACTGAGTTGATTTTAGTTTTCCAGGGAAGTTTAACCCATGGGTTGTCATTTTGACGCCGTAATTGCTATTGAAATGCCAATTAAGATTCATGCGCCAGTTTAACGGCGCTACGTCAAAGACCACAGGATTTAACCTTCATGAAATCGAACAACCATTCATCCGCATCAAAAGTCCTGATACCAGCATTGGCAATTGTGGCAGGTTCCGCCTTAGCGCCGGGAGCATTTGCTCAGCAGGCCAGACCAGATACGTGGGTTAAAATTTGCTCCAAGATATCAGAGACGGATATCTGTAATGTCAAATATGACAAGATCACCAATACGGGACAGCTGATAACCGGAGTGAACCTTCTGCAGTCTAAAGGTAAGACCAACCGGCGTATTTTTCAGATAGCTGTACCATCAGGGCGCTACATTCCTGAAGGGATCAAGATTCAAATCGACAATGGCAAAGTCAACACGATTCCATATTCTCTTTGCTTGCCAAACCGTTGTCTTGCGGAAATACAACTGAGTGAGGGGCTGGTTAAGGCGTTAAAAGGCGGCGGCGAACTTACCCTTATTTCAACAAACTTCCGGGCACAGAAAAATCCCGTAAAAGTTTCGCTCACTGGTTTTACCGCAGCCTATGATGGTCCGCCTCTAAAACGCAACGAAGTCGAAGACAGGCAGAAAAAACTTCAGGAAGAACTACAGAAGAAAGCGAAAGAGACCGCCGACAAGCTAAAAGCCGCTCAAGACGCTGCAAAATCTGGAAGCAATTAGGCCGAAATTCAACGGTTCGAATTCCATAAAAAAGGCTGGATCACCCGGATCCAGTCTTTTTAGTGCTTAACATTGCCCTTCGCGACATAACTTCCGTCATCATCTCGCTTGAACATTTCATTGATTTGCGGGTGCCTAAGCGGCGCGGTTAGTGTGTCTTCCAGCAGGTTTTGTTCTGAAACATAGGCAATATATTCGGTATCATCATTTTCAGCGAAAAGATGATAATAGGGCTGGTCTTTTGAAGGTCTGATTTCCTCGGGAATTGCCTGATACCACTCGTCAGTGTTGTCGAATACCGGATCAACATCAAAGACGACACCCCGGAACGAATAAATCCTGTGCTTTACAACCTGACCAATCTGAAATTTTGCGCTGCGTATCATCAATGAACCCCCGTGGTTCAAATCCGAGTATTTCTCGGAAACAATGTTAAGTTGATGTTATCTTACCGCTAACGGTCGCCCCGCTTCAAGACGTTACACGCAATTCTCTTTTCTTGACGGTTGATTGTTCAGCAGATAGCTCAATTAGTTCAGGGCGGCGATTAGACAAAGGGGAGCTGAATTGTCTCAGATTTTGAGCATGGCTCTTCCATTCTTTGGCATAATACTCTTGGGGTTCGCAGCCGCCAAACTGAAAAAGCTGCCGGGAGACGGGCTCTCCTGGCTTAATTTCTTTGTCGTGTACATTGCGCTGCCTTCCCTGTTTTTTAGTCTTCTGTCCCAAACACCTGTCGATAAATTGGCCAGCTGGGGATATATTTTAGGCGCATTGCTCGCGACATACTGCACTTTTGCCATCGCTTTTTGTGTCGGTGTATTTTCTTCAAATGGTGATATTCCGGAAAGCACCATTCAGGGGCTTGCAGGAGCATACGGTAATATAGGGTATATGGGACCGGGGCTGGCGATTGCTGTGTTTGGGCCCGAAGCAGCGGTACCGGTGGCACTTATTTTTTGCTTCGACAGTATACTGCATTTTACCATGGCGCCGCTCATGATGGCAATTGGTGGCGAGGGCCAAAAAAGTTCCGCACTTGAAACATCGTTGGTCGTTTTAAAGCGCATTTTCACGCATCCATTTATAATCGCAACATTATTGGGTGTGGCAGCTGCACTTGTTGAATTAAAAGCACCTTCTGCCATCGAGCAGTTACTGGGTTATCTCTCAAATGCCGCTGCTCCATGCGCCCTGTTCGCGATGGGTGTAACGCTTGCTTTGTCGCCCAGTGGCAATATGCCCAAAGTCATCGCAGTTCTGGTTCCTATCAAGCTTATTGTGCATCCTGTCCTGGTCTATGTGTTGCTGAGTTTGATAGGCGATTTCGAGCCAACCTGGGTCTATACCGCTGTTTTGCTAGCGTCTTTACCAACAGCAACAAACGTATTTGTAATTGCTCAGCAGTATAATGTTTGGGTTGCCCGCTCTTCCAGCATGGTGCTCACCACCACCATCGCATCTGTTTTTACCGTCACAGCGCTTCTTTATGCGATCACTACCGGATTGCTACCGGTTGACCTGTTTCCGACGCGCTAACCTACTGATGATTGAGGTGGGGGAAGGAAGTTCGACACGCCCACCAAGCCCTTGTTGAATCGCCATTTTTCTCAGTGGGGGAATGGTGTTCAGGGCAGAAATCCCGGCTGCCCTCAGGGCTTGAACAGGAAGAAAGTCTGTCAGAAGTGAACGATTCATCACGTCCACCGCAATTGTGCGAAGTCTAATGTCGGACTGACGTTTTTGATGATATGCGGTCAATATTGATGCGGTGCCTGGATCTTTCTCACCGTTTAACAATTCTATTAGTTCCAAAATATCGCGCGCTCCCAAATTAAAACCTTGAGCTCCAATCGGCGGGAAAACATGTCCCGCTTCTCCCACAAGCGCGATACGGTTTTGTGCAAATCGGGACGCAAGCATTCCATTCAGCGGAATTGATCCCGGTGTATTTTCAACGCGGCATTTTCCAAACATCGAGTGAAGCTTGACCTCGATCTCGTCAGACAACTCCATTAAGTTTTTCTTTTGCAACGCCTCGGCGTCGTCGGGGTGAACGACCCAGACCAGGCTCGAACGGTTAGGAACATCCGCCCGGGAAGGGAGTGGTACCTGCGTGAAAGGGCCGGTTTCAGTGTGGAATTCTGCGGAAATTCCACCATGGGGTAGGGAATGGGAAAAAGTCAAAACAATTGCAGTTTGTGGATAGCTCCATTCCCGTTTGGTAATTCCAGCGATTTCCCTGAGTTTCGAGTGTTTCCCATCGGCAGCAATAACCAACTTCGAGGTAATCGAAGTTTCATCGTCCAGTTCCAGGAGAACTTTATCCAAGCGACACTCGCCGGTGCGGAGCAACGAATGAAAACGAACAATGTTCGCGTTTTCTGCAAGTTCTTGATTGAGCAGGTCAACAATGTCGGCGTTTGGTACATTGTATCCAAAGGCCTCCAAATCCGCCTCTACCGCTTTGAAATCAGCGACAGGAGACCGAATAAGTCTTGAACTCCCATCAACTAACCGCATGGTTGATAATGGAGCAGAAAGCGGCTTCAAACTTTTCCAAAGACCCAATTCTTCCAGCATCGCGATTGTTGGCATTAACATGGCTGTTGTGCGCAGGTCATTGGACGGGTCTGCGGGCGCGATTAACGCAATCTTCTTGCCATTATTCCCTGTAAATTGAGCGAGCTTAAGTGCACATAGCAATCCGGCGAGCCCGCCTCCCACAACAGTAAAATCAAAACTTTGTTCGGATTGGTTTTTCATCGTTCAATTATCGGCTCCAGAGAAGGGAACGGCCAGATTATGATTGCGAATGTCATAAGAGTCCGGATAATACATTTCAACACAGGCTTAAGCCGTTTCATTGTGAATTGGACCGTGACCAATTGACCGATCAACCCTCGCCATTAGACCGTTTCAGTAACCTGTCTACAATAGACAAAGGTATTGCTGAAATAGCGATACGACCACAATGGCCAGTTTATCTTGCAACATCTGTTGCTGTAATTCTCGCCTGGGCATGGCTTTCATTCATCGCGGCGGGCACAGTTCAAGGCGATACCGCAAATGTTTTAGGGCCCGGGATGGGTCTGATACAGGGTTTGTTCAGTGGATTTCAGGTAAATCCTGCAGATCAGCCGCTTTTGGCATTCATACTGAAGATCTGTGCGCCATTTTCGCCTTCTGGATTTGGATGGCCAATATTTCTGGGTATGGTCGGCATGTGGTTTGCCATGTCGTTGGCTATGATGCTGCCTTCTGCCGCGCCTTTGATACGTACATACGCTGACATAGCAGATGTTGCCTCTCAAAAAGGTGAGAAGGTCATCCCACTGCGCTATTTATTGGCCGGCTATTTATCGGTCTGGACTCTGTTTTGCGTGGTAATTAGCACTATCCAAGCGATATTGATGCAAGTGGGGGCAATTGCAGATCCCGTATACCCAGTACAGGGCATTATTGGTGGCCTGTTGCTGTTGTTGGCAGGCGGCTATCAGTTCAGCTCACTGAAGAACGCGTGCCTAGAAAAATGTAGAAACCCATTTTCCTACCTGTTTGGGAAATGGTCACAGGAACATCTTGGCGTGTTTAAGCTTGGGATTGAACAGGGATTATTTTGCCTTGGCTGTTGCTGGGCACTCATGCTGGTAATGCTGGTTGTTGGCACCATGAATTTGGCCTGGATGGCGTTCTTTACCCTGTTTGTAATCATCGAAAAAAGCGGCAAAGGAAAAGTGACTTCCCACGTGTCAGGAGGCATATTATTGTCATGGGGTGGACTGTTACTGATCGCTTCGATAGCAAGCGCCTGAAGAACTAGATAATTCGAATTTGAAAGAGAGAATTGGGCATGGCGAAAGAAAGTTGGAGCATGAAAGGGGAGCTGGTTCTCGCTTGTAACTGTCGAGTATTTTGTCCCTGTGTCCTGTCACTGGGTGATCACCCGCCGACCGAAGGCTATTGTCAAACATGGGCCGGTTTTCGCATTGATGACGGTCATTTTGAAGATACTGACCTTTCAGGCATTAATCTTGGGCTGATGATGGAAATTCCGGGCTATATGAGCCGCGGTAACTGGAGTGCGGGTCTGTTCATTGACAACAAGGCATCAATCTATGCCAGTAAGGCATTGACCAAGATATTTACCGGTAAAGCGGGTGGAACGACTCATTTGCTTTCCATTCTCGTCGGAAACTTTCTCGGTGTTCAGCATGAACCGATTAGTTATGAAACCGACGGTAAAACCCGTAACGTGAAAATTCCAAAGATACTGGACGGTTCAATCACACCGATTACAGGTAAGGAAAAAGACGAAGATACAGTCATTAAAAATTCACAATACTGGATTGCAGAAGAAATCATTGTTGCCCGTTCAAATCGAAGTAAATTTCGCGCTTTTGGGCGCAACTGGAACTTCGAAGGATTATCTGCAGAAGTCTGCAAGCTGGATTGGCACAGCTAACGAGTTGCGCTAGGACGGCGTCATGGCCCGCCCTTCCAATTCCGTACTGATCGCATTTTCAGTTCACCTTTTCACCGCTTCTGGTGCATTCTGGGCTTTTTTGGCTTTAGTCGCGGCAGCGGAAGGTCGATTCACCAACATGTGGTTCTGGCTGGGTGTTGCTTTACTGGTGGACGGCGTTGATGGCCCGATGGCGCGATATTTCAAGGTGAAATCGGTTTTACCGAATTGGTCCGGCGAACTCCTTGATTGCATAATCGACTACGTAACATTTGCCATGATCCCCGCATTTGCTTTGTATCAAAGCGGGTTTCTGAAGGAATCCTACTCCTTCATTTGTGCCGCATTAATTGTGTGTACGAGCGCAATCTATTATGCCGATACGCGCATGAAGAGCCGCGATAATTGTTTTATCGGCTTCCCAATTTGCTGGAATATGGTTGTATTTACTTTGTTTGTTATGGAACCGGGTTGGTACATCGCCTTTGGCGTAGTGATCGTTTCTGCGATTTTAAGTTTCATTCCAATGCTTTTTGTACACCCTGTGCGCGTTACAGTTTGGCGCCCACAAACCCTTACAATGTTTGGTGTTTGGACATTTTGCGGAATAGTGGCTTTATATTCGGGCTATTTCGGACTGGACGTACCTTATATTGCCAAAATTGGCATCGCGATATCTGGAGCATACCTGTATTGCATCGGTTTTGTCCTCCAAATGACCGGAAAAGTTGCCTGAATCTTCCTGATCTAATCGGTAATAAAAATTGTTCTAGACATTGATATTATTGTTTTTATCTCACAGTTAATTCGACACCATCCAACTACAATAATGCTCGTGCTTGCGTTTTTGTTTCTCATTGGAGTATCGCTGGTCGCGGATGATCTCGGGTTCCACATAACTCGTGGTTACATCTATACAGCGATGGGTTTTTCCGTGATTGTGGAATCAATCAGTATCATGGCAGGTCGCAAGAAAAAGAAACGCACATGACCGGTTATCAGGAACTCGCAGACGCAACGACGCAACCTACGAAATGGTGGCGTGTCACCGGAGTCGTCCCGGTATTTTCCATGTTTTTTCTTGAATCCTTTGTGCTGGGAAACTGGATTCCGCGTATTCCTGACGTAAAGACGCTATTTGATTTTTCGGCCACTCAATTGGGCATATGCCTATTTACCCTCGCTTCGGGAACTTTGATTGCATTTTTGGTCGGAGGAAATCTCATAAGACGTATCGGGTTTGGTGTGGCATGTGCCTTGTCTTTACCGATATGGACGTTGGGCATTCTTTTTGTGCCTTTCATGCCAAACGGCGTGATGCTCGGGGTTTTGCTGTTCGGCACCGGCATGGGAATTGGGTTGCTCGAAATTGCTATGAATACGGCCGCGGATAAGCTGGAACGGCAATCGGGTAGACGACTTATGTCAAAGGCGCACGGGTTCTGGAGCCTTGGTTCCCTGGCAGGCGCACTAATGGGCGGGGCGATTGCAGCCAGTGGTGTCGATACCATGGCTCACTTTTCATCAACCATGCCGATTATCGCAATTGTGGGCGTGGTTATGGCGTTAAAAATACCAAAATTCAGACAAGAACGTGCAGAAAGTGACTCGACTACAGAAAAAACTCCCGTTTTTAAATTGCCATCAGCAGGGTTGATGATGCTGTGCATCATGCCTCTTGGGATAATGCTGGTCGAAGGAGCATTCATAGATTGGTCTGCACTGTTTGTGCGAGATGTATTGAACGGTGGACCGATGGCAAGCGGATTAATATACGCGGCATTCTCTCTCGTGATGGCATCCACCCGCTTATATGGAGACTCGTTACTGGACAAATACGGACCATTCAGAATTGCTAGAATCTCCGCCCTTGCCGCGACTGTGGGTATATTAATATTTGCCCTAGCACCCAATGCTCCAGTAGCATTTATCGGTGCCCTTTTCGCAGGCTTAGGTACCGCAATATTTTATCCATTGACGATGACGGCAGCGGCGGGGCGGCCCGGTGATGCAGAAGATAATGTTGCCGCTGTATCTCTGTTTGCGTTCACAGGTTTTATGATCGCGCCCCCTTTGCTGGGCTTTATCGCCGATGCGGCGGGGTTACGAATTGCGCTCGTTATGTTGGCCCCTCTCGCAGCGTTGTCTTATGTGTTGAGCAAGGAATTGAAAAAGGACGAGAATTAACCTGCTCGCTCGTTGTCTGGTGTGGAAAAGCGTTTGTATTGTGTGGCGTAGGACCGTTTGCTGGACTAGAGTTTGTCGGCGGAGGTTATGTCCGTGCGTTTATTCAGGTTCAGATGTCTGCACAAGATCGATCACCTCCCATTCCACCTATTCCAGCTTTGTTGGAAACGCGAAATATCACTAAGATTTTCGGCGAATTGAAAGCCAATGACTCAGTAGATTTCGCGATTCAAAAAGGTGAAATTCATGCATTGCTAGGGGAAAATGGCGCCGGAAAATCCACTCTTGTAAAAATATTATTTGGTTCACTGCAGCAAACGGATGGTTCGGTTTTATGGAATGGTGAATCCGTTCACGTGGATTCTCCGTCTCAAGCAAAAGCTCTTGGCATCGGAATGGTGTTCCAGCACTTTTCCCTGTTCGAAGCACTTACCGTTGCTGAAAATATCGCATTGTCATTTGGGTCAGATGTCGAATTGGCCGATATTTCAGAGCGCGCACGAGATTTGTCTCATCAATATGGATTGCCGTTGGATCCTGATGCGCTTGTTGGCGATCTATCGGTGGGAGAACGACAACGGATCGAGATAATCAGGTGCCTTATGCAAGACCCGGCGTTGATAATCCTGGATGAACCGACTTCGGTTCTCACGCCGCAGGAAGCCAATACATTATTCGAAACGCTTTTCAGGCTGCGTGACGAGGGGCGATCCATCCTATATATCAGCCACCGGCTGGAGGAAGTTCAGCGATTGTGTTCAGCAGCTACAATCATGCGGCATGGCAAAGTTGTAGACGCATGTGATCCACGAGAAGAGACAGCGGGCAGCCTCGCCTCCAAAATGGTGGGCGCAGAGATTGAGGGCATCGAACATAAATTCGCAGGAGAAGTTGGTGACGTGTTTCTTGAGCTCAATCACCTATCGCTTCCCTCCGATCATCCATTTGCAATTTCGCTGAAAGATATCTCTCTAAAAGTTCACGCGGGAGAAGTCGTTGGAGTCGCGGGAATAGCGGGTAACGGGCAGGGGGAATTGTTTGGTGCGGTTTCCGGCGAAGATGTTCAGGATAATCCTTCGGCCGTCAGAATGTGTGGCGAAGATGCAGGTGCAAAAGGAATTTCGAGCCGACGTGCACTTGGAGCTGCGTTTATTCCCGAAGAACGATTGGGGCACGGTGCTGTTCCCGAACTGCCGCTAACTGACAATTTGTTGTTGGCCCGTCATGCATCGGACAAATCATCTTTTCTCTCATTGGGTGGGCTTTCCGTCATCGCCCGCGGTGCGATAAATTCGGCTACCAAGAAAGTGGTCGAAGCTATGGATGTGCGCAAAAGCGCAGAAAATCCGCCCGCAGGTGCACTGTCTGGCGGGAATTTACAAAAATTTATTATGGGCCGTGAACTGGACCGTGAACCCAAATTACTTGTGGTCAATCAGCCAACATGGGGTGTTGACGCCGGTGCAGCAGCCAATATTCGGCAGGCGCTCATTGACCTTGCAGCCAATGGATCGGCAGTTTTGGTTATTTCCCAGGATTTGGATGAAATATTCGAGGTTGCGAGTTCAATCGCCGTCATGGCCGATGGAAGGTTGACCCAGCCTGTTCCAGCATCCGAGCTGACGAGAGAACAGATCGGCCTCATGATGGCAGGTACAGATTTGGGTAGTGGAGCTGCTGCATGAGAATTGAACTGCAAAAGCGCCCGGTTGCGTCCTCAACATTTGCATATGTATCACCGCTGCTTGCTCTAGTATTGACGTTAGTTGCCGGCGTGTTGATGTTCATTTTCTTGGGTAAAAGTCCGATTACCGGTCTCTATACCTATTTTTTGGAACCATTGACGGACCCGTGGTCTCGAGAACAAATCCTGGTAAAAGCCACTCCGCTTACATTGATTGCAGTCGGACTTGCTGTCTGTTTCCGATCTGGAAACTGGAACATCGGTGCGGAAGGACAATATCTCATCGGTGGTATGTTCGGCGCAATGCTGCCTGTATTATTTAGTGAATGGCAGTCGCCGCTAATGCTGCCATTGATGTTGATAATGGGCATGTTGGGCGGTGCATTATATGGCTTTATCCCCGCGATCCTGAAGGCTCGATTTGGCACCAATGAAATTTTGACGAGCCTGATGCTGGTCTATGTGGCACAACAGCTGGTTGATTGGGTGGTGCGTGGCCCTTGGCGCGACCCCAAGGGATTTGGGTTTCCGGGCAGTAAATCCTTTAGCGAAAGCGCGACACTGCCAAAACTGATTGAATTTGGCGATGCCCATTATGGCGCAATAATCGCGGTTATCGTTGCGATCGTAGTTTGGTTTGTATTGTCAAAAACCCTCAAAGGTTTTGAAGTCACCGTTTTAGGGCAAAGCCCGCGGGCAGGGCGGTTTGCCGGATTTAGCGCCAAAAAGATGACAATTTTTGCATTCGTCGTGTCCGGAGCACTCGCCGGACTCGCGGGTATTGGTGAAGTATCAGGATCAGTTGGCAAACTCGATGATAAATTGTCGTTAGGCTACGGGTTCTCCGCCATTATCGTTGCCTTTTTGGGCCGGTTAAACCCATTGGGAATTATTGCCGCCGGTTTGGTATTGGCTTTATCCTACATCGGCGGTGAAGCCGCCCAGATTACGATGGGCGTATCAGACCGCGCCACTCGAGTATTCCAGGGATTGCTTTTGTTCTTTGTTTTGGCTTGCGACACCCTGATACATTATCGGATTCGTTTCATTTCAGTGGTAAAGGTTGCAACCTGATGGACGTCTGGATCAGCATCATCATCTCCATATGCGCCGCTTCTACTCCGCTGCTAATCGCAGCCACCGGCGAATTGGTCGTAGAACGTTCTGGTGTTCTGAACCTTGGTGTAGAGGGCATG
The DNA here is from genome assembly GCA_951813045.1 of uncultured Rhizobiaceae bacterium. GTDB lineage: Bacteria > Pseudomonadota > Alphaproteobacteria > Rhizobiales > Rhizobiaceae > Pseudahrensia. Next base: position 1,367,028 of record CATOTF010000002.1, on the reverse strand, counting down.
ATGGTAATGGGGGCGGTTGCCGCCTTCTCTGTTGCGCAATTAACAGGTAATCCGTATCTGGGCGCGATCGCCGCTATCTTTGTTGGCGCATTATTTTCAATGCTCTTCGCGTTTCTGACGCTAACGTTGGTGGCAAATCAGGTTGCGACTGGATTGGCGTTGACAATTCTAGGACTAGGCTTGTCCGGAATGATAGGAGAAGGGTTTGTCGGTCAGCCCGGAATTCGGATGGAGAACATACACATACCGGTTCTTACTGATCTGCCGGTAGTGGGAAAACTGATCTTTGGGCAAGACCTGATCTTCTATATTTCGATCGCCCTGGTGTTTGGCGTTGGATGGTTTTTATTTAAGACCCATGCAGGTCTCATGCTCCGGTCGGTGGGAGACAGCCATAGCTCTGCCCATGCTCTTGGGATCAAGGTAATCCAGATCCGTTACCTTGCGATATTGTTCGGCGGGGCCTGTGCCGGATTGGCAGGTGCGCATTTGTCTCTGGTTTATGTTCCCCAATGGGTCGAAGGTATGACTGCGGGCAGGGGCTGGATTGCACTTGCACTCGTCGTATTCGCTTCATGGAGACCTGGACGGGTGTTAATCGGCGCTTATCTGTTTGGCGCCGTGACTATCGGCCAGTTTCATGTGCAGGCGATTGGTGTTGCCATCCCCGCGCAATTCCTCACATCTTTGCCATACCTTGCAACAATTGTCGTACTGGTCTTGATTGCGCGTAATCGTAGGCTCACAATGATTAATACACCGGCTTCCTTGGGGCAACCATTCGTGCCGGACCGATAATATCTAAATCACCATAAGCTGGGGCAACTAGCATTAACGTTTACGGGGTACGCCCCAAAATCAGGGATAACTAAATGAAAAAAACTCTATTTGCATTGGCCGCCTCCTGCGCGGTTTTGACTTCCAACATGGCCTTCGGGGCTGATGGCGACAAAACAAAAGCTTGCTTTGTCTACATTGGACCAACAGGTGATTTCGGTTGGACGTATCAACACGATCAGGGAAGACTGGCTGTAGAAGCCGCGTTGGGTGATAAAGTTGAAACAGCATTTTTGGAAAGTGTTCCGGAAAGTGCCGAAGCCCAGCGCCCAATTGAAGCGTTTGCACGCAATGGATGTAACATCATCTTCACAACGTCCTTCAACTACATGGACCCAACCAATAAAGCTGCCAAAAAGCACCCGAAGGTGAAATTTGAGCATGCTACCGGTTACAAACGTGAAAGCCCGAACGTTTCGACTTATTCGTCGAAATTCTACCAGGGTCGTTACGTGCAAGGGCAAATTGCGGCGAAAATGTCCAAAACCGGTGTTGCCGGTTACATCGCGTCTTTCCCGATTCCTGAAGTTGTACGTGGCATCAACTCTTTCATTCTGGGCGCACAATCCATCAATCCGGATTTCAGCCTGAAAGTTGTTTGGGTCTCCACATGGTTTGACCCACCAAAAGAAGCTGATGCTGCAAAGGCGCTGATTGACCAGGGTGTTGATATTATTACCCAACACACCGATTCGACCGCTGCCATGCAGGTTGCTGCAGAACGGGGTATCAAGGCCTTTGGTCAGGCATCAGACATGATCAAGTTCGGGCCCGAAACCCAGCTCACCGCAATCATCGATGATTGGGCACCTTACTATATTGAGCGTGTTAAGGCGGTTGTCGATGGTAATTGGGAACAACAGGACGTTTGGCACGGAATGGATCACGGTAGTGTCGCCATGGCACCATTCACTAATATGCCGGACGATGTTTCTGCATTAGCAACAAAAACAACAACCGCTATTACAGACGGCTCGTTGGAGCCATTTACAGGTCCAATCACCAAGCAAGACGGCACGGAATGGCTGAAAGCCGGTGAAAAAGCCGATATAGGCACGCTATTGGGCATGAACTTCTACGTCAAAGGCGTAGACGATAAACTGCCACAATAATCGTAATAAATATGAAGCACCGCAGTCTAGAATTAGGTTGCGGTGCTTTTTTGATTTTAAGTCAGGTCAGCGGTACACAGATTGAATAAAGGTGGAGCACGCAGTGTCATCGCTCACAACAATATTGCTGATTATTTCCATATCAATTGGACTGATGGCAGCCCCTTTGGGCATTTTACCCTCTGTATTTTTGTTTAGAGATCTTGCCAATGGTATTGATTCTTCTGCTACAACGAAGAAATTATACGCATTCACATTTTGGGTCGGCCTGCTTCTCGCATGGTTGGCGGGCACAGCAATAGTGTATTGGCTCCTTAAGTGGATGTTCCTATAAAAACCACCTGAAATTGGTGTATCTACGCTTGATTTGAACAACAGAATACATCATAGGAAACGCAACGGTGAGGTGGCCGAGCGGTTTAAGGCAGCAGTCTTGAAAACTGCCGTGCGTGGAAGCGTACCGTGGGTTCGAATCCCACCCTCACCGCCATTTCTCATCTCTCTGTAGCTTTATGACGTTCCTGATGTTCGAATTGGCGCTGGAGACACACGCTGTGTTTTTCCGGCTTCCGGGTTCAAATTCGCCATTTCACTGGCCGCCAATTTTTAAGATACCATATCCCGTATGACGGATTTTTCGATTTTGCCCAGTGCATTGCGGGGCAGAGCATCGATTATCATGAGCTCTTTTGGCTGTTTATAGCGGGCCAGCTTGTCTTCCAGGAAGGTGTTAAGCTCTTCGACCGTGAGGGTTGCAACATTCATCAATTCAACGGCTGCGACCGGTGTTTCACCCCAACGGGGGTCGCATTTGCCGACAACAGCGACAACAGCTACGTTTGGATGTTGTATAATCGCTGCTTCAACTTCAGCAGGATATATATTCTCGCCACCAGAAATGATTATATCTTTCGAACGATCTACAACCCAGTAGTTTTCGCCTTCATCTTTATAACCCACATCGCCCGTATTGTACCAACCGCCGACGAGGACCTTTGCAGTCTCTTCCGGTTCATTCCAATAGGACGTCAAAATATTATGGCCTTTGACCCAGATTTCACCCCATTGGTAGTTCGGTAGGGGTGTACGGTCAGGTGAGCGAACTTCAATGTCGCAGTGTTTAGCCGCCTTGCCCACAGACCCTTCGGTCGAATATGCGTCCTCAATCCGTTGAGCAATGGCGGTCGGGCCTGTCTCGGTTGCTCCATAGACCTGGCTAACGGGAACGCCACGTTCGTGGAATTTCTGAATTTGCCATATCGGTATATGTGAGGAACCCAAAGTGACGTGAGACATGCTGTAGAAATTGCATTGATTCCAATCTGGCAGCGACATCATTGCATCCAATTGTGCCGGCACAAAAATTGAAGTGGTGATTTTAGCATTTTCGATCTCGCCAAGTGTCAGCTGAGGATCGAACTTTGTGTGGAGATAAATCGAAGCTCCATGCAGCCTGGCAGGCAAGAGAAGAATACACAGACCGCCAACGTGAAATAGCGGAAGAGTTACCTGTGCATTTTGCCCGGGTTTGAAGCCATACAAATCCTGGCTATTTGCGATAGTCGTATCAACAGCGCGGTTGCTGAGCACCACGCCTTTAGGTTTTCCGGTTGTACCTGAGGTATAAACCAGGAGTAATGGATCATCCGGGGCTACAATTGGCAGAGGCACTTGAACTCGCTCCTGCTCAACCATCCCTTCAAATTTCAAATCATCGACCGAAGCAAAACTTTCGAACGCAATCATTCCAACCATGTCAGCGAAGTGTTCGTCAAAAAAGCAAACCTTCGGTGACGCGTTTTCCAAAAGGAATGTGTACTCATCGCGGGCCAAACGACCATTGAACGGTGTGAAAATCCCTCCAAGCCTGGCACAGGCAAAAAACAGGATTAGCATATTGGGATGGTTAAGCCCAAGATATGCAACCCGGTCACCTGGGCAGATGTTATAATTTGAATAAAGAGATTCATACAAAGTTATGGATTGACTATGCAATTCTGTGTATGAGATTGCGTCGTCTTCGTAAAAAACTGCAACACCATCGGGCTGTATCGCTACCTGTTCTTCGAGCAAATTCGTTACAGACATGTTGGAAACTAGCCTTGTTTCTTTCCGAAATACTGAAGGCTTCGCTTTCCCAGTCGGTATCCAGCGGTTTCGACCGTCCGCGGGAGCATGAGTGAACCGCACCGGATTTTCCTACAATAGAGGCGCTCCAATGAGAAACTTTTAAGCAAAGCCCGGCCACCGCTGTTGCGCAAGGCAAAGGAATAGATTTCCTGCACGTTTTCCATGGTGGTGTGCTGCTCCGCATCAACCTGTAATATCTGGTCCTTGCTTGGACTCTATTCTGCATCTGTCAACATCGTCTAAATAGTTGCTTTTAAATTGCTCAGGCATCGGGCGCATTCTGGCAACTGCGCGTTGTTTGGGTGGAAGAGGCATTGCCCGCCGGACCAGCTGGTTATTTTGACCAGCGTTGTTGCAAAACTCGGACCTCCCAACCACAGCACCTTTAAGGCCTATCGTCACGTCGGCTTCTGAAACATGGAAACCGGGGAGGCTGACTTCAATATTGCCGGTAACTCAGCCGCGTACAGTACCCCTTCAAGCGTGCAATCGATAACCAATCCGCCGATCCACAGAGATGTCATGACAGGAACATGATGCTGCAGAGTGGAGGAAGACCCCGTGGGCCGGATTGGTACTGGGGCAGATTAATTGAGCGTGTAGCACCGATATGTGCTGGATGTGCACCCGATTGCCCTTCCGCAAGCGCTCTGAGTTGGACATTCAGGTTTCGAGATCGGGTTACGAAAAGATGACAATTTTATCCGAAGACAGAGATTATCCGTGAACTTGTTAACTAAATTTTGGAATTTGTTTTACAATTTCGGGAATCAATATTACCCAGATAATAGTTTTCCGCGACCCCTGTTAACCTGCGGTTAACGACTTCGTAAGCACATCAGGGTACAAAAAAGGCTAATCCTGGTTTGGGGCGATATTCCAGTATCGAATAGTTATGAAGAAGTACGATTTCTTATGCGGTATTACCTTGTGTCTCATATTATCCGCATGTGGTAGCGGCTCGAGCATTTATTCGAAAGCAGTTCCTAAATCCGATCGTGGCCACATAAATAGCGAAGTTAAATTCTCTGAAGACGCTTATGGGGTTGCCGCTAGTCCTCGCATGACAACCTCTTTAAAAGTGCGTAAAGGTGGCGGACGCAGACAGGTTGGAAAACCTTATAAAATCAGGGGAAAGTGGTATTACCCCAAAGAGGATTTGAATTACAGTCGTGTAGGCCAAGCTTCCTGGTACGGCCCGAATTTCCACGGAAGACTTACCGCAAATGGAGAGGTCTATGACCAATATGCACTCACCGGTGCACACCCTACTTTCCCACTGCCGAGCTACGCGAGTGTAACAAACCTCGCAAACGGACGTTCCATCGTGGTGAGAATAAATGATCGAGGCCCTTTTCACCCTGGTCGGATAATTGATCTTTCAGCTAAAGCGTCAAAAATGCTCGACTACCAGAAAAAGGGCGTTGCACGCGTCAAAGTAAAATATTTGCGTCAGGCGCCATTGCATGGGTTGGACCACGCAATGCTTTTAGCTTCATTCAAGTCGGGTAACGAAGAAAGTACCAGTGAGATTGCCGAGGCACCCAAGCCGGCAATAGAAGGGCCATTTGATCGCATTGCGACTGGATCAATCAAGAACTCAGGCCCTGATCCGTTTCTCCAAGAGCTCGAAGCTATAAAGAAACACAAGGACACCGGCAGCACGTTGTCACTGCGGTTGAAGGATCAGAACGCCAAGTCTGCAGCCAACCAGTAATTTTCTCAAACATTGTTCAGTTGAACTAACTCAAGTTGAACTCTATTGTTCCTTTGCTGCCTTGGCTTTTCTTCACATTGCAGCAGTAATTTGGGATTTAGATTCGTGGTTTTGATGAAACGTGGAATGTTCGCAACCGGGTTGTTAAGCCTGTTCGCATTGGTCTTTATGCTAACTGGCGCGGCGGTTGCTCAAGGTTTCCAGACAAAAGCCAAACAGGCATTAGTCATGGACTACGACAGCGGTTCAGTTCTGTTCCAAAAAGATGCTGATCAGCCCATGCCTCCCGCATCTATGGCTAAATTGATGACCATGGAGGTCGTTTTTAATGCGATACAATCAGGTCAACTCAACTTTGAATCTACTTTTTTGATTTCACAGGACGTGTGGCGTCGTGGCGGCGCGAATTCCGGTGGCTCAACAATGTTTGCCAAACTCAATTCTGATGTTCGCCTGGAAGACCTCGTCAGAGGGGTGATTATCCAATCGGGCAATGATGCTGCAATGGCTATTGCTGAGGGAATGGCAGGCTCTGAAATTGCGTTTGCCGGGTTGATGAACCAAAGAGCAAAGGCAATTGGACTGGAAAATTCGAACTTTACGAATTCAACCGGACTTCCCGACCCACAGCAACGGGTCACAGCTCGAGATTTGGCGGTTCTGGCCCGCCATATCATCAAGACCTATCCAGAACTCTACAGGATTTATGCCGAACCGGAATTTACGTGGAACAAGGTTCGCCAACGCAACAGAAATCCTATCCTCGGAAAGGTCGAAGGAGCTGATGGTTTAAAAACCGGCTATACGGAAGCTTCAGGTTACGGTTTGGTTGGTTCGGCCATGCAAGGCGGCCGCCGCATCATTATGGTGTTGAACGGTATGGAGACTAAGTGGGATAGATCAAACGAAGCGGTGAAATTGCTGCGATGGTCGTTCCGCGCATTCAAAGCCATTGATCTGTTTGCAGACGGTGAGGTTGTTGGTGAAGCAACCGTTTACGGCGGTTCCAAGTCAGGCGTTGAGCTTAAAGCCGAAGGGCCGCTTCGGATATTTGTTCCAATCGGTTTCCAGGATCGCTTAAAAGCGGATATTGTTTTTACAGGACCAATCCGAGCGCCGGTTACCGAAGGAACGAAGGTCGCAAAACTTCAAGTCAAAATTGACGGTAAAGTTAGCCAAGAAACGCCATTGTTTGCAGCAGAAGACATTGGAACAGGCAGTATTTCCCAACGGGCACTGGACGCCATAGGGGAACTCATAGTCGGCGTTTTCCGTTTCGAATAAATCGCATCATCTTCTTCTCGCCTTTGTTGAACTGGTATCGTATTGAATGAGTGATACAGAAGTTGAGACCGAATCTGTGCGTGGGCATTTCATTACATTCGAAGGCGGGGAGGGGGCCGGTAAATCTACCCAAATCAAGCGATTGGCCGATCATTTAGAGGATTTGGGTCACGATGTAATATTAACCCGAGAACCGGGCGGATCACCTGGGGCGGAGGCAGTTCGACACGTGGTTTTATCCGGCGCTGCTAAACGTTTTGGAACGGATATGGAGGCAGTTTTATTTGCCGCCGCTCGCAACGACAATGTCGAGCAAATAATTAAACCCGCCTTGGAAAACGGCACCACGGTGTTGTGCGACCGGTTCATGGATTCCAGTCGGGTTTACCAAGGCGTGTCTGGCGGGGTGGACGAAAAATTTCTGCTCGCAATGGAACAGGCAGTGACTGAAGGAGCGCGTCCTGATCTCACGCTAATATTCGACCTCCCACCGGAAGTTGGGCTACAAAGAGCATCGGTAGTTTGGGCGGAAGACGGTCCAGATCGGTTCGAGAGCGAGGATATTGAGGAACAGGAAAAGCGGCGCCAAGGGTTTCTAAAGATCGCCAGAGACGAACCAGACAGGTGTGTGGTTATCGATGCCAATCAATCTTTAACCAACGTCAGCAAGGCTGTTGATGCAGCGCTACGACAGTACTTCAAACAATCTGGCCTGGATTATAACCGTGGTTGATGTTGAAGAACGACCGGTTGCTGACAGAATTGATGATGTCCCCCATCCGGCTGAATGCAAGAACCTTATCGGACATGATGACGTAATTGGTGATCTTTTCGGAAGTTATAAGAGTGGAAGAATGCACCATGCATGGCTATTTAATGGGCCTCGTGGGATAGGCAAAGCATCAACTGCGCTAACATTTGCAAAATATATTCTCAGCAACCCTGACGCCGTCAATCTGCCCGAGGAATTTGACCATTCAGCGATAACTGACAAGGTAAATGGACAGATCGCCGCTGGTGCACATCCTGATCTACTCCACCTAACCAGACCTTGGGATACCAAAACTGGTAAGTTTAAAACCAAGCTCTCTGTTGAAGAGGTGCGGCGTACTCAGTCGTTTTATGGCATGACTGCAGGAGGCGGTGGCTGGCGCATCACCATTGTTGATGCCACGGACGATATGAACGTAAGCGCCGCAAATGCGCTCCTAAAAATTCTCGAAGAGCCACCCAAACGTTCGTTGTTTTTTGTTTTAAATCACACGACAGGGCGACTTTTGCCCACAATCCGTTCTCGGTGCCGGTCGGTGAACATGCCTGAATTATCACAAGATGAGGTGTTGACAGTCATAAACAATTTGGGTGTGCAAGCATCAGATGCCGATAAGTCCCACGCGAGTAATCTGTCTAATGGGTCCGCACGACGGGCCATTCAATTGCTTCATGGCGATACATTGCAGAATTTTCGAACCTTTGAAAAAATTATGAACGACGGGGCAATCGGCACTGCATCAGAATGGCTGATTATTCATAAGTTGGCAGACAGCTTGTCGAGAAAAGGGCAAGAAGACAATTATCACATGTTTCTCGACCTCGTAATATCATGGATTGGTTTGCAGGTTCGAAATAACCCGACCCAACACGTCTCAGTGCTTGCGGGCTGGGCTGAGGTGTGGGACAAGGCCAACCGTTCTGTGACGCTTTCAGACGCATATAATCTGGATAAAAAACAGGTAATTCTAACCCTGTTTCACGATTTATTTGAACGTAAATAAGATCGAGACTGTTTATGGCCAGATCCTTGAAAACAGCTCAAAACTTGGAATTACCGACCCGATGAGCAAGCAGTATTACATCACTTCTGCCATATCCTACCCTAATGGCGCACCCCATATCGGCCATGCGTATGAGTTCATTTGTTGTGACGCAATCGCCCGATTCAAGCGATTGGATGGATATGAGACGCTATTCCAGATTGGAACGGACGTTCATGGTCAAAAGATGTGGCAAACTGCACGCGACCTGGGTGTTAGCGCGAAGGAGCTTGCTGACAAGAATTCCGATGAATTTCAACGTATGACTGATCTACTTGGTATTTCTTATGATAGATTTATCCGTACATCCGACGCAGACCATCACGCTTCCTGTCAGGCTATCTGGAAGGCTATGGAGGCCAACGGCGACATCTATAAAGATGTCTATTCCGGTTGGTACTCTGTTCGCGACGAAGCCTATTATGATGAAGACGAGACAACGGTAAACGACGACGGCATACGTATTGGGCCTCAGGGTTCACCAGTAGAATGGGTGGATGAGGAAAGCTATTTTTTCCGTCTGTCAAACTACGCTGATAAACTGCTTGAATTGTATGACACTAACCCCGAATTCATTTTACCGAAATCACGGCGCAATGAAATTGTCAGCTTTGTAAAAAGCGGCCTGCGGGACCTGTCGATCTCAAGGACGACATTTGACTGGGGGGTCGAGGTACCAGGTGATGAAAAGCATGTGATGTACGTTTGGGTCGATGCGCTTACAAATTACATCACAGGGTCAGGATATCCCGATGAATCTTCTCCGCTACGAAAATTCTGGCCCGCGGACCTGCACGTCATCGGCAAGGACATCACCCGGTTTCACGCTATTTATTGGCCAGCATTTCTGATGTCGTCTGGCAATGCCTTGCCCAAGAAAGTCTTTGGTCACGGACACTTGCTGAGCAACGGTGAGAAAATGTCAAAGTCTTTAGGTAACGTCGAAAGCCCGTTTGAAATGTCGGAAGAATACGGCATTGATCAGGTACGTTACTATTGCCTGCGCATGGTACGTTTTGGTTCGGACGGCAGTTATAGCCATCAGGATATCGTCAATCACACCAACGCAGATCTCGCCAATAATTTCGGCAATTTGGCGCAGCGCTCGCTCTCCATGATCTTCAAGAACCTGGATGGTGCCGTTGGTGGGGCAGGGGTGTTGTCCGCTGAAGATGATGCTCTTCTCGCGAAAGCTGACGGGGCAATCGAAAAATGTCGTGCAGCAATTGAAGTTACGTCTCCAAACGAAGCGCTGGATGCAATTTGGCATGTCCTTGATGAAGCCAATAAATATTTTGACGAGCAAGCGCCCTGGGGTTTGAAAAAGACCGATCCCGCCCGTATGCAAACGGTTCTCTATGTAACGGCGGAAGTGGTGCGGCAGGTGGCTATTTTGTGCCAGGCATTCATGCCGTCGAGTGCAGCAAAACTGTTGGACCAATTGAAGATTGACCCCAACCAACGCAGTTTTTCGCATCTTGGAGCAGCTAATCGCCTGTCCGCTGACACAGCAATCGACAAGCCGGAAGGTGTTTTTCCGCGTTACGTTGAGAAAGCGGAATAACGCCGTGCTTGTCGATAGTCATTGTCATCTGGATTTTCCAGATTTTGCCGACGAGCTCGATGACGTCGTTCAACGGGCCAGAGATGCCGGGCTCGGCCGGATGATCACCATTTGCACGCGCGTAAAAAAGTTTCAGCAGATATTGGCTGTGGCGGAACGATTTGATGATGTTTTTTGTTCTGTAGGGACACACCCTCATAACGCGGATGAAGAATTGGACGTCACCGCACAACAACTAGTCGACCTGAGCAAGCATAAAAAAGTTGTTGCGATTGGCGAAGCTGGCCTCGATTATCATTACGACAAAGCTCCACGGGATGCCCAGGCACGGGGGTTTCGAACCCATATTGCTGCAGCCCGTGAAACCGGACTTCCACTGGTCATCCATGCGCGAAGCGCTGACGATGACATGATTGCAATTTTGGAGGAGGAAACACGGGCAGGGGCCTTCCCCGCTGTCCTGCATTGTTTTTCCTCAGGACGCGAGTTGGCTTTGCGAGGCATTGACCTTGGGCTTTATGTTTCCTTTTCAGGAATTCTGACGTTTAAGAACAGTCAAGACATCCGCGATATCGCTAAAGAGATGCCTATGGACCGGGTGTTGGTCGAAACCGACGCTCCCTACCTCGCCCCGGTGCCTAATCGCGGCAAGCGAAACGAACCAGGTTTTGTGGTCAATACAGCAACAACCTTAGCCGAGGTTTGGGAAAAACCAGTCGACAAAGTGTGGCAACAAACAACGGAGAATTTTTTCACACTGTTCTCCAAAGTTCCGCGCGATCTGGTGTCCAATTCCTGATGAGCGAGAAACCACCAAATCCGGGCACACGTCGGTTTACCGTATTGGGCTGCGGATCTTCACCGGGCGTGCCACGCATTGGAAACGACTGGGGCAATTGTGACCCTAAAAACCCAAAGAACCGTCGCCGTCGCGCCTCTTTTTTGGTCGAACAATTCGGCCAAAACGGGACGACAACTGTTGTAATAGATACAGGGCCGGATTTTCGAGAGCAGATGTTATCCGCCAATGTGGAAGCGGCTGACGCAGTCATCTTTACGCATTCCCATGCAGATCACATCCACGGAATTGATGACTTGAGATCATTTGTCCTCAATCGAAGAAAACGAGTAGAAGTTTGGACTGACGAGCGAACTTCATTCCACCTACACACTTCATTTGGCTATTGTTTTAGCACTCCGGAAGGTTCCGGATATCCGCCAATTCTGGAAGAAAATCGAATTACGGCTGGCGCAAGATTCAAAGTTTCAGGGCAGGGAGGTGAACTCGATATTCTTCCGTTCGAACAAATACATGGTGGAATTCATTCGCTGGGTTTTCGTTTCGGTAACGTCGCCTACTCCAGCGATGTCAGCGATTTGGATGAGCGCGCGCTGCCCCATCTTGAAAATTTAGACTACTGGTTCGTTGACGCGCTACAATACCGCGAACATCCAAGCCATTTTAGCCTGCAACAATCATTACAATGGATCGAAAAGCTTCAGGTTAAACAAGCAATTCTAACCCATATGCATACACCATTGGATTTCGACACGGTGATGTCAGAGACGCCTGATCACGTAGTCCCAGCTTACGACGGAATGACTATCGAAGTCCCGATTTAGCTGCCAGAATTAGCTGATTTTGATTTTTCCGGCTCCGGAGGGTTTTGGCGGGGTCGACGAGGTAATTGTTTCTTACCGCGCGGTGGACGTGGAAATTTTAATGGATGATCTGGAATAAACCGTAAGGCATTGTCGATGTCGGTGAGTTGTTCAGGAAGCAATCCCGCTCCAACGCCATTGTTTCTAGGAATTTCCAGCTCATATCGATGTTGAAATTCGCCATTGCCTTTACCGGCTTCGTCGTAACCGGGTAGGCGCATTTTCCAGCCGACCCCTGAAGATTTCATTTCCTTTGAAGGCTTAAGCCATTGTTTTAACGAAATTTCCTTAGGTGTTCTGGTGAATTTTCGATATTTAGGGTCCATATTATACCAACGGCATTAATTTTCGACCGTTCTGACATGGGCCCAATCTCTCATTCCGATTGACGTTATGATTTTCGGTGTGTCGATGAGCGCGTTCCATGCGTCGCAGGCGGCATCAAGGATGGCGGTGTAGTCTTTGAAAACGCGGTTTGAGAGATAGTTTGACCTCAGATATTGCCAGATGTTCTCGACCGGGTTCAGTTCAGGTGACTTCGAAGGTAGCAGAATGATGGTGATATTCTTTGGTACGACCAGTTTGCCGGTGCTGTGCCAACTTGCGCGATCCATCAGGATCACGGCATGGGCCTTGCGGGTCACGTATTTGCTGATCTCATCGAGATGCAATTGCATTGCTTGTGTGTTGGCTTTGGGCAGTACCAAGGCCGCGCCCGTGCCACGCTTTGGGCAGATCGCACCGAACAGATAGGCATTGTCGTAGCGCTGGTCGGCGGGCAGCCGGGGACGGGTTCCTTTCCTCGCCCAGAGGCGAACCTGACCGTTCTTTTGCCCGATGCGCGCTTCGTCCTGGAACCAGATCTCCACCGGCGTTCTCTGCGGCAGATCAGCTATGTGGGCTGCGAGCGTGTCGGGGAAGTTTTTTTGAACGCTTCGATCACACGTCCATCCTGCTCAGGGTGTTGTGGACGACCGGAGATGTTGGAGAAGCCCAGTTGTGCCAGATAATCCGACATCACCCGCTCGGAGCATTTGATACCGAACTGTTCCTCAATAACGCGTACCAGATCAATGCGTCGCCAACGAACCACGCCATCCACTTCCCGGTCCGGCCCGGTTTCGACAATCAGCGACAGTTCCTGCATCTGCTTATCACTCAGCAGGCGCGGTCGCCCTGCACCCTTGGCATTGGTCAGACCGTCCGGACCCAGTTCATTGAAACGATGGACCCAGTCACGCAACGTTTGACGATCCATCCCGCCAATCCGAGCCGCCTCCGTGCGGTTCATGCCGTCATAGACTGCGGCAAGCGCAAGCAGCCGGCGTATCTGTCGGTTGTCACTGCATTCCTTGGTCGTCCGGCGCAGGCTGGCGGCATCAAAGTCCGTCCGAAGTGGCACTGATGATCCCATAGCAAATCTCCTTTGCCACAAGGAATCAGATCAAACTCGATTTGGGAATCCCTACAGAGTCAGAAAATAATGCCGTTGGTATTAGACACTGTTTGGAAGCCGATAGGATATCCCGCAATTGCATAATCCCGCCAGTCCTCTCCATTTTTTTCAAATATCCAGTCGCCGTTCATTTCAATTTTAAACTCGCCCCAACGCTTTGTAAAACGCCTGCCTTCTGCCTTCTTAGCTGTCTCATCATCCAGACCATTGTCAGGTTTAGACCATTCCGCTCCAAATAATCTGCGCCGACCATTGGTCATTTTGATACAATTGTTGAAATGTTTCATGCGCCCAAGTACGCGTTGCCGCAGCAGCCTTTCCCCTTGGTGAGACAGCCAGGAATTGTTGAAAATATAGAAATCACCTTCATTTTTTTGGCCACCACCAAACTTGAACCCGGCTGCAGATTTTCTTTTGCCCTTGATCTCGTCCTTCGATTTTTCAAACCAATGGTGGTTATCGTAAATGTAAAACCACCCAGCCCGTTTTAATTCAAAAGAATAAGGCGCTAAACAATCTTTAAATGTGTTGCTGCGCACCACCCAGTTCCAGGCGTGATCTTCCGGCTCAATGCAGTTGTCGCGAACGTTTGTAAAACGGTTGTTCTCAATCAATACGTTAACTGAAGCTCTGCGAGCATTGTTAAACCGTACACCGGAACGGTCTGTATCTGCCGGCAAATCGTCGAGAGAATTGAAAAAATGAATACCATTAAAGGCGTCACTGATATCGCAATCGCGAATTGTCACATTTCCCGCAATATTCCATGCGCGGAAAAAATCACCGTCCAAATGCCGGTGATCACTTGGAACAACGCCGCCTTTGGCAGCATTTTCAAATGAACCATGGACCTGGTTCCATTCAATTTCATCCCAGAGCTGATTTTTACGTGTTTGATTAAATGTGCAGCGCTCCACCCAGATATCTCTTGTATCAACACCGTTAGCGCCTATTGCCTGTGTGCAGGCTCCAAAATCACAGTCAAGAATTACGGTGTGCTGACAATCATTGAGATAGAGCGCAGCTGGCCAACAATCATCAAACTTAAAACCACGAAGCACGACAAATTGGCAACCGTGCAATACCACGGCTGCCTGGTCTGAGATTTGTCCAACACTTGGAAAAAACCCATTTTCCTGACGCATATAGGCTACACGCGCGGCAGCAATAGCTGGGTCTTCACCATAGAGGTTCAGGCTGATTGTACCGTTGCCGACTATGATAACGGGATTCTCGAATGTTCCACGAAGATTCGTATGTACTATCGGTGTGTCTAAGTTCTGAGCTGTATCACTGAACTCGTCTGAACTCTCTTTTACCTTTGGCATCAACGATTTCCCTCAGTTTCCTAATTTATAATTAGAATTATTGTCCAATGCCCATACGAAAGAGTAGTGCCAATCACCAAGTCGAGCAATAGATCTAAATGTTCCATAATATATCTTATGCGACAATTGTATGTAACATCCATTTAGTAACGTCTCACTTGATTAGTCGGAGATGTTTCAGCTTCGTTGTCCGCGGTCACCGTCGCCAGACTCGCACCGGGCCTTTTTTTCGGAACTGTCAAAATATGTGAGCCTGCGTGGGAGAAACGTGCATCGATGATTGGATGTACCTGATCGTCCAGAATACCAAGTGATTGACCGCTCATAATATCCCAAAGCCTGGCGGTGCCGTCGGTCGAAGCGCTAATCATTATGCGTCCATCCGACGATAAAGATATATTTTTTACTGGCGCAGAATGCTGTGAAAATAAATGAATCACCTGTCCCGATAAAATATTCCAAACGCGAATTGAGTTGTCATTAGAAGCACTAATGACCGTTTCACCGTCGGCAGAAAAAACAATGTCGTTGATATCTTTTGTATGCCCTTTGAGTACTTTCAAGAGCTTTCCATCAGCCGCGGACCACAGGCGCAGTACGCCATCGTTGGTGCCCGTTGCAATAAAATTACCATTTAGGGAAAACCTTTGTGCGGTTAGCTGAGCGTTATGATCACCAAGAACGCTGATCACATTTCCAGAATGACCATTCCATAGTCTTACTGTCCCATCCATTCCGGCTGACGCCAGAGTGCTACTGCCTGGAGAAAACGCGATATCAACCACCCAATTGGTGTGATCCATCAATGTGGCAATTGGCATGAAGGTTTCGGCATCCCAAAGGCTTACCGTATTGATCCAAGAAGCCAGGGCGATTGTATTGCCATCGGGCGAAAAGATAGCGTTGTGCAGCCAATGGGCTTGTCCTTTCAAAACCGCGATCTGGTTTCCAGAACTTGCGTTCCAAACCCGTGCCGTATCGTCGCCGGAGCCCGTAATGATCATTTTACCGCCGGAGGAAAAATTGCCAACAGTCACCCTGCCCTTGTGACCTTTAAGCGTGTGAAGTTTCGCCCCGTCATCAGCACGCCAAATAACGGCTGTATTATTGGCGTGCGTTGTCAATATTCTGGTGCCGTCGGGAGAAAACCGGGCGCTTGTGATCGAGCCATTGGGTTCGCCAATTTCCCGTTGAAGCCGGTAACCGCCGACCTCTTCTTCAGTTGCGGCGAAGACATGTATGCTGGATGTCATAATGATAATTAGTGCAAACAGAAGTTTGGCTAAATAAACGGGCACGGGGATTCCTTTCCTTTCCCATGGAGGGAGATGCTAACTATTTCATATCTATTCGGCCATGGACATTCACCGGCATCATCACATGTAGTCAACTATCCGATGGCGTTGGATTATGCTGCCGTGGACCTCTTGTTCTAGTAATGACGAAATGCTGCAGATTGTTGGTGGCAATCACTAGTTTTTGGCGTTAATGCGTATTTCAAAGCGAGAACGAATGCGAGTGAATGAGATGACTAAAATTGCACTATTGGGATGTGGCCGTATTGGCCAAATGCATGCAGACAATTTGATGGCGCACCCTAAGGTCGAACTCGTGGGCGTGTTCGATATATATACGCCCGCTTCTCAGGAAGTTGCAGACCAGCACGGTGTTCGGGTTTACGCCAGCCCGGACGACGTATTCGCAGATCATGAAATTGATGCGGTCCTTATTGCGACAGCAACGCCTACCCATGCGGATTTTATCGAAGCTGCAGTGGCCGCTGATAAAGCGGTATTGTGTGAAAAACCAATCGATCTAAATCTGGACAGGGTGAACATTTGTGCCGACAGGATTGTCGGTTGCACAAGACCAATTCAACTGGGCTTCAACCGTCGATTTGATCCCGGCCACAAAGCTGCACGCCAAGCTATGATAGATGGTGAAATTGGCGACCTTCATCAAGTCATTATTACTTCACGCGATCCAGACATGCCTCCCCGCGCCTATTATGAATCCGCAGGTGGCATGTTCCGCGATATGACTATCCACGATTTCGATATTGCCCGCTATATGCTCGGCGAAGAACCAACGGAAGTTTTTGCAACTGCCAGCCGTTTGATTGACAAGCCCATGATGGATGAATTGGACGATTACGACACGGCAATGTTTGTATTGACAACAGATAGCGGCAAACAATGTCACATCAACAATTCCAGAACCGCGGCCTATGGATATGACCAGCGTATCGAACTGCTGGGCGAAACAGGCATGGTTATCAGTGACAATCGTACACCTCACGGCGTGAAGCGATATTCTAATAAAATAGCGGAAGCCGCCCTGCCCTATGAGGATTTTTTCATCGAAAGATACAAGCAGTCATTCGACGCTGAAATTGACTCATTTGTGCGCGCGGTGGCGTCGAATGAACCGGTAGAGGCAAGCTTTGAAGATGGCAGACAGGCGTTGCGGCTGGCCGAAGCGGCCTATCTCTCTTTAAAAGAAAAACGCGCTGTTGGGATGGCTGAAATCGCTTGAATGATTTTGACAACGCTCGATCCGCTCCTTAAAAACCCTCATCGAAAAGCCGCTTTAGCTCAGCTGGTAGAGCATCGCATTCGTAATGCGGAGGTCACGTGTTCGAGTCACGTAAGCGGCACCAACTCACAGTTTTCGTTCAGGATACAGACCTTGAGTTGAGTTTGGTGCGTATGCCATTCGTGCATACCATTTTTAGCATGGTGAGCTTCCGGTTGTAGGGATCAGTGACATTTATCACAATATCCGTTTTGGCATATGCAGGACCGAAGAACCGAAGCAAGTTTAGAGGTTCATCTTGCCTGACCAATCAACTATAAAACTTCAATTACCGACCGATGTATCCTATCTGATTTGAGTATTTCGCCGGTCAAATAAATGATCTGCATGGCGACGTTTAGGTCAGGTTAGTTGGTGCAAATGCATGTCTAATAATGAATGTTAGTGTCAATCGTGCGGTATTGCGCTTGGTCTGAAATGCGGTCAAAACTCGCTCAACAAATCTAAGCTGATTATATTACATTGAAAAGGCTTATATAAAGTACAAAGAACTTATCTAATAACTTCTGGACTTAACTGAGATGTTGCACTAGCGTTCAGAATCAGTTCGGGGGCCAACTACAAATGCATTTCCAGTAATTGGATGCAGGAGAGGGCCCAATGAAAATTCCTACAATTAGGTATGCTGTATATACAGGATTCGTTACATTCGCGTTGAGTACGTCGACGGCGCTGGCGCAAACCGCGCCTGTTGGCGATGCGGCGTATCCGTCATTTGGCAGCTGTACATCGTCAAGTATTCCGAACTTGCCTCAGCAATGGTCAGCAAATGCTTTGCTTACCCCATTCCAATCGCAACCGCTTCAAGTTGCACGGGTCTCCGTAAATAGTTCGCCCGGAACCGAAAGCAGAATGGTCATAACGACCGATGATGTCGCGAGTAATGGCCCTAAGGCCTGGTACATTCAAGGAAGCAAGACCTTCGTACTTTCTGACGGGCCTAATGGTAACCTCCAATGTAATCTGGCATCAGCCACCCCTACGCCCTGGACTGCCCCCTCACCTCAGTGGTTAGCCAATAAAGGCTGCAGTTGTGCTGGAAGCAATATGGTCACTGGCAAGGAAGCTGAAGCCTGGAGATGTCCTAACGGAAAAAACGGGGGAAATGGCCCCGAATATGACTGGTATTGGTTCACCAAGGATCAAAATCAATTCCCGCATAGGATAATTAATTCCCGCGAGAACAATACCCAAAGCCTTCCGGTTCTGGGAGATGCGTCACTTGTAAACTTTACGGATGTAACGCAGACCACGGACCAACTGTTATCCATTGCAGAAACAGTCTGTGGTGATGCAGTCACTGAGGTGCAGGCGAGTTTAAAAAGCCCTTCCATCGCCGGACTGACCTATGAACCTTCCAGTGCGCCGCCGCCACCCACCTGGCCGAACACGGCTTTTGCTAACGGTGCATTGTTTGCTGTCGGTGGCAGCTACACAGGCATGGCCATCTACTATGATTGGAACACCAGACAAGAAGTGTCCAAGATCAAATCTTCGGTTGATGGTTCCGTGCAGGATACGCGCCTGACCAAAGGGATAACCTACGAAATGTCCTATCCCAATGGCAACAACCAGGCACCGGTGTGTAATACCAACGGCATTAATTTTCGACCGTTCTGACATGGGCCCAATCTCTCATTCCGATTGACGTTATGATTTTCGGTGTGTCGATGAGCGCGTTCCATGCGTCGCAGGCGGCATCAAGGATGGCGGTGTAGTCTTTGAAAACGCGGTTTGAGAGATAGTTTGACCTCAGATATTGCCAGATGTTCTCGACCGGGTTCAGTTCAGGTGACTTCGAAGGTAGCAGAATGATGGTGATATTCTTTGGTACGACCAGTTTGCCGGTGCTGTGCCAACTTGCGCGATCCATCAGGATCACGGCATGGGCCTTGCGGGTCACGTATTTGCTGATCTCATCGAGATGCAATTGCATTGCTTGTGTGTTGGCTTTGGGCAGTACCAAGGCCGCGCCCGTGCCACGCTTTGGGCAGATCGCACCGAACAGATAGGCATTGTCGTAGCGCTGGTCGGCGGGCAGCCGGGGACGGGTTCCTTTCCTCGCCCAGAGGCGAACCTGACCGTTCTTTTGCCCGATGCGCGCTTCGTCCTGGAACCAGATCTCCACCGGCGTTCTCTGCGGCAGATCAGCTATGTGGGCTGCGAGCGTGTCGGGGAAGTTTTTTTGAACGCTTCGATCACACGTCCATCCTGCTCAGGGTGTTGTGGACGACCGGAGATGTTGGAGAAGCCCAGTTGTGCCAGATAATCCGACATCACCCGCTCGGAGCATTTGATACCGAACTGTTCCTCAATAACGCGTACCAGATCAATGCGTCGCCAACGAACCACGCCATCCACTTCCCGGTCCGGCCCGGTTTCGACAATCAGCGACAGTTCCTGCATCTGCTTATCACTCAGCAGGCGCGGTCGCCCTGCACCCTTGGCATTGGTCAGACCGTCCGGACCCAGTTCATTGAAACGATGGACCCAGTCACGCAACGTTTGACGATCCATCCCGCCAATCCGAGCCGCCTCCGTGCGGTTCATGCCGTCATAGACTGCGGCAAGCGCAAGCAGCCGGCGTATCTGTCGGTTGTCACTGCATTCCTTGGTCGTCCGGCGCAGGCTGGCGGCATCAAAGTCCGTCCGAAGTGGCACTGATGATCCCATAGCAAATCTCCTTTGCCACAAGGAATCAGATCAAACTCGATTTGGGAATCCCTACAGAGTCAGAAAATAATGCCGTTGGTATAATGGCACCTTGGTCAATGTTGGAACCTGGCATCCCCAATGGGCTTCCAATGACGGGTGCAAATATATGGCGACGATTGGAGTTGGATCTCCGTTAAACCCAATTGGCACCCCTCTTCAGGCCATGGCTTGTTATTTTGGTGGCAAGGGTCCGGAAGCATCCAACATTCAAGCCTGGTACTCATATAATGAGCAGCCGGTGATGTTTTACGAAACAAACGCAGGCGATCTGGATTTGATTGATTACTATCAATGGATGCCAAACGCGACCATTCCGAATGGCGTTCTATATCCAATAAACAGCTGCCCTGGCACCAAACCAACCGTGTTCCATCAATGTAATGCCTGCCATGGAAAAGATTAGGCAATCTTGTTTCGGCTACTTTTTTTGGGGGGCATTTGATCAACAATCGGAATACGTCAGCGTATTCAATTCAATAGGTTGACTGTGCTGGGCTAAAAATACGTCAGAAACACAAAAAACGAATCTGCGATAATTTGCGCAAAATACTACGAGGGACGGTAAATGAGACGACGACTGGGATCTCCAGGAGTTAGAGAGAAAAAACTCCATGCTGAACAATTGGCACAGCTATCCGAATTTCCCTCAAGTTCGGTTGCAACACAGGTTATGGAATGCGGTGATGTCACAAAGTTATTCGGCAATGGATATGTTTGCGGAATAGCGACGCAGGATTGGCCATGATCTGTTCAAGTTGCAGCCACGAGAACCCCGAACAGGCCAAGTTTTGCAGCCAATGCGGAACCCCTCTTTCCCTCACCTGTAATGCATGCGGGGTAGAGCTACCGGCAGGTGCCAAATTCTGTGTCGAGTGTGGAACTGCGGTTGCAACCTCTCCAAGTCCGCCGACCACAACTGCAGTTCGGCAAACTTCATCGCCGGCAAGTTATACGCCAAAACATCTGGCTGAGAAAATTATCAACTCACGCAGCGCCATTGAAGGTGAACGCAAACAAGTAACGGTCATGTTTGCCGACCTCAAAGGGTCGATGGAGCTCATCGCCGATTTAGACCCCGAAGAAGCGCAACGTATTCTGGACCCAGTCATCAATCTGATGATGGAGGCGGTTCATTATTATGAAGGCACCGTCAGCCTGGTATTGGGCGACGGCCTGATGGCGATTTTCGGCGCTCCGGTTGCTCACGAAGATCATGCCGTACGTGCCTGCTATACCGCTTTAAGAATACAGGAATCCGCTGCTAAACTTGCCGAAGATCTGCGCCGCCGCATCGGCATCGAGCTGAACGTTCGAATTGGGTTAAATTCCGGCGATGTTGTGGTGCGTTCGGTGGGTACAGATCTACGGATGGACTATTCCGCGATTGGCCATACGACCCACCTCGCGTCACGGCTGGAACAGTTAGCCGAATCCGGTTCAATTCTGATGGGACCATCAACCATGCGGCTGGTGGAAGGCTATGTAACATCAAAATCTGGCGGCGAGCGCGATGTAAAGGGGCTTGGCGAACCCCTCGAAGTGTTTGAGGTGTTAGGCGCCACGGCCGTTCGCTCACGGCTACAGGCAGCTGTTGAACGGGGCCTTACCGCATTTCTGGGCCGAGACACCGAGCTTGAATTGCTGCGCCAATCTCTCACCCGCGTGGAGGAAGAACACGGACAGATTATAGCTGTTTCCGGTGAAGCAGGCATCGGCAAGTCGCGGTTGATATGGGAGTTTATCCATTCCCAACAGTTTCAGGGGTGTCGTGTTCTGGAAGGGGCACCTGCAGCCTTCGGTAAAACAACATCTTACGGCCCAATCATTGATATGATGCGCCGCTACTTCGAAATTGAAAACCTACAGGCTCCCGGAGAAATCCGGGAGATGATTACGAAAAAAGTGCTGGAACTTGATCAAGCACTCGTCGCATTTTTACCAGCGCTTCTTTCATTGTTAGGGATAATGAAAGACGACCCCGAGTGGCTACAACTTGACCCACAAACACAAAAGCGCCGATTGCAAGATGGATTCCGCCATCTGTTTTTGATGGAGAGCAAAAAGCAGCCATTAATTCTTCTGGTCGATGACTTGCACTGGATTGATGATGAAACACAGGCACTTCTCGATAGTATCGTCGATCATCTACCAACAAGTCCGATGCTTCTGCTGGTGGGCTATCGACCGGAATACGAGCATAATTGGTCGAGAAAAAGCTATTTCCGCGAAGTTCGCATTGCACCGCTGCCAACCTCCAGCACAAAACATCTTCTGGAAGTCCTCCTGGGCAACGACCCGTCCCTCCCACCGTTAAAACGCATGCTGATTGAACGCACGGACGGAAACCCATTTTTTGTAGAAGAAAGCGTACGTACACTCATTGAAATGAAGTTTATAGGAGGAGAAACGGGCGCTTATAAACTACTCAAGGCGGCAGACAGTATTTGGACTTGTCACGGTTTAGTTCCGTGTCCTTGAATTGGATTAATCCCATCAAGGAGAACTATTATGGCACGAGGCCACACAGACGAATTCAAGCGTGAAGCGGTGCGTATTGCGCTGACCAGCGGACTTACCCGGAAACAAGTGGCATCAGATTTGGGGGTCGGCTTTTCGACGTTATCGAAATGGATACAACAATCCCGGCCTGATGACCTTCCACCATCGGTTGATATTGATCTGGCCAAAGAGAATGAGCGGCTTCGCAGAGAGGTTCGTCTCCTCACGGAGGAGAGGGAGATATTAAAGAAGGCAACAGTGTTCTTCGCGGGTCAAAGCAAGTGAGATTTGCGTTTGTCGAAGAACACAGGAAACACGTTCCGGTGGATCGGCTTTGCCATATTCTGAATGTTACATCGCGTGGTTATCGTGCCTGGCACAACCGCCCTGTTAGTCAACGGCAGCGCGATGACATGGTGGTTCTGGCGCACATCCGTGAACAGCATCACTTGAGCCTTGGCAGTTATGGTCGCCCGAGAATGACGCAGGAGTTGAAGGAAGCCGGCCTTGCTATTGGTCACCGCCGTGTTGGCCGCCTGATGCGCGACAACGGCATTCGAGTGGTCAGAACACGCAAATACAAAGCTACGACCGATAGCAATCACCGCTTCAACATTGCGCCTAACTTGCTGGGGCGGAACTTCCAAGCGGATAAACCCAACCAGAAATGGGCAGGTGACATCAGCTACATCTGGACCCGTGAGGGCTGGCTGTATCTGGCAGTGATGATCGATCTACATTCACGCCGTGTGGTGGGTTGGGCTGTCAGCAACCGGTTGAAGAAAGACTTGGCATTGCAGGCTCTCAACCGGGCTTTGGCCCTTCGAAACCCACCGCCGGGCTGCATTCATCATACGGACCGTGGCAGTCAATACTGCTCTCATGATTATCAAAAACGAATGCGTGAACTGAAGTTTAAAGTGTCCATGAGCCGAAAAGGCAATTGCTGGGACAACGCCGTGGTCGAGACGTTCTTCAAAACACTCAAAGCCGAACTCATCTGGCGCGGCACATGGCAAACACGACAGCAAGCAACCGACGCCCTGTTCCAATACATCAACGGCTTTTACAACAGCCGCAGAAGACACTCAGCAATAGGAGGAATGTCGCCCATCAAATTTGAACGAAAAACGAGTTAAACGAGAACAGGATGCGGAATTAATACGGGACAAGTCCAATTTTAATTCCCGAGTCAGCCAAGGCAATTTTGAGCGCTAGAATTGACCGCCTGTCGGAGACAGACAAACGAGTTCTGCAAGCTGCAGCGGTTATCGGCAAAGAGGTACCATTCCCGCTGTTGGTTCAAATAGCCGATGTGTCTGAAGAAGAACTCCGTGAAGCGCTGGATCATCTACAATCTCTGGAATTTCTTTATGAGACCAGCCTGTTTCCCGAATTAAAATACACGTTTCGGCACGCCTTGGTCCAGGAAGTCTCCTACGGTAGCTTGCTTGGAAATCGTCGCACCGGACTGCACCGCGCCATTGTCGACACCCAGGAAGCAACTGGTAGTGAACAATCTCTGGAATTTCTGGATCAAATCGCCCACCACGGTTATCGTGGCGAGCTCTGGAATAAGGCTACTCTGTATTCGCGTTTAGCGGGCAAAGCCGCTATCGAAAATGCAGCTTTGAGCGAAGCGGTCAACTACTTTGAACATAGTTTCAAATCACTCAAAAGAATGGATCCAGGCACCGAGACTGGAGAGCTGGAAATTGACACACGTTTTGACACGCGTGCTGCGCTCATCCCACTTGGCCAGATCGAGAAAGCCAAAGGACACCTCCAGACGGCTCTCGCAAAGGCTGTTGAACTTGAAGATTTAAAACGTCAGGGTCTCGCAAACTGTTTTCTTTGCAATACATACTGGGAGTTGGGTGAACAGGATCAGGCTATTGAGGCGGGCTTGCTGGCCCAGGAAATTGGAAAGCAGCTGGTTGACGATAAAATACTCAACTCCGCGCAACGGTATCTTGCGCGGGCCTATCAAGCCGTTGGGGATTATCCCCTCGCCATAAAATATTTCGCAGAAAGCCTACCAAACCACGGCGAAGTATCCCCATCACACATTTTGATCAGGGCTTTTCTATTGATTTGCCGGGGAGAAATTGGCGAATTTGACGAGGCTGTAACCTACGGTATGGAAACGGTCGAACTTGCCGCCGCAACCGATAACATTATTGCCCATTCAGCTGCATTGTCTGCATTGGGCAGGGTTTACGTGCGCAGGGGTGAGTTTGAAAAAGCCGTCCCGCTGCTGGAGGACGCTCTTTCACGTGCGGAGGTTGCTGGAATTGCTTTGCTATATCCATTCACTGCTGCCCCCCTTGGGGCGGCTTACGCCCGGTTGAATCGACTGGACGATGCATTGGACATGTTAGAACAATCTATTGAAAAGGCCGTGGCAATGAACCGAATGGTAGATGCCTCGTTGTGGCGTTACTGGCAGGCGCAGGCATTTTTGTTGTCTGGTGATGTTGTGGCTGCAAAACAGGCAGCAGAACGCGGATTGGCATTTTCTATCACCTATAAAGAACGGGGTAATCAGGCCGGATTGTTGAGATTGCTAGGTGATATTCAAACATTAACAGAGAACAGCGATCCAGTGGCGACAGAGACTAATTATGGACTTGTCCCGTATTAATTCCGCATCCTGTTCTCGTTTAACTCGTTTTTCGTTCAAATTTGATGGGCGACATTCCTCCTATTGCTGAGTGTCTTCTGCGGCTGTTGTAAAAGCCGTTGATGTATTGGAACAGGGCGTCGGTTGCTTGCTGTCGTGTTTGCCATGTGCCGCGCCAGATGAGTTCGGCTTTGAGTGTTTTGAAGAACGTCTCGACCACGGCGTTGTCCCAGCAATTGCCTTTTCGGCTCATGGACACTTTAAACTTCAGTTCACGCATTCGTTTTTGATAATCATGAGAGCAGTATTGACTGCCACGGTCCGTATGATGAATGCAGCCCGGCGGTGGGTTTCGAAGGGCCAAAGCCCGGTTGAGAGCCTGCAATGCCAAGTCTTTCTTCAACCGGTTGCTGACAGCCCAACCCACCACACGGCGTGAATGTAGATCGATCATCACTGCCAGATACAGCCAGCCCTCACGGGTCCAGATGTAGCTGATGTCACCTGCCCATTTCTGGTTGGGTTTATCCGCTTGGAAGTTCCGCCCCAGCAAGTTAGGCGCAATGTTGAAGCGGTGATTGCTATCGGTCGTAGCTTTGTATTTGCGTGTTCTGACCACTCGAATGCCGTTGTCGCGCATCAGGCGGCCAACACGGCGGTGACCAATAGCAAGGCCGGCTTCCTTCAACTCCTGCGTCATTCTCGGGCGACCATAACTGCCAAGGCTCAAGTGATGCTGTTCACGGATGTGCGCCAGAACCACCATGTCATCGCGCTGCCGTTGACTAACAGGGCGGTTGTGCCAGGCACGATAACCACGCGATGTAACATTCAGAATATGGCAAAGCCGATCCACCGGAACGTGTTTCCTGTGTTCTTCGACAAACGCAAATCTCACTTGCTTTGACCCGCGAAGAACACTGTTGCCTTCTTTAATATCTCCCTCTCCTCCGTGAGGAGACGAACCTCTCTGCGAAGCCGCTCATTCTCTTTGGCCAGATCAATATCAACCGATGGTGGAAGGTCATCAGGCCGGGATTGTTGTATCCATTTCGATAACGTCGAAAAGCCGACCCCCAAATCTGATGCCACTTGTTTCCGGGTAAGTCCGCTGGTCAGCGCAATACGCACCGCTTCACGCTTGAATTCGTCTGTGTGGCCTCGTGCCATAATAGTTCTCCTTGATGGGATTAATCCAATTCAAGGACACGGAACTAAACCGTGACAAGTCCAAACAACCTCATCGCTGTTCTGGCACGACTGAAATTGGAGCAACCGCAGAACCTTGCGGTGCAGGCGTTTGACGTCGATTATTTTAGAAGCCTGACACCAGACTTACAGGCGAGACTGCTTGCCTGCATGAAATCTGGGATGGAAATTCCCGGTAGTGAGATGGGATGTTATGCGGGACATCCATCAGATTATGATGATTTATGCCCATTCTTTTCCAAAGTGCTGAGCGCCCATCACCGTGTTTCCAACGATTCAATTCACACCAGTAGTTGGGATATTGACGCCATTAAACAAGAGCATGGCATCGATGCATTGGACTTGGGGGCACTTGGGCTCCCCGCTCTTTCAACGCGCATTCGGGTTGGCCGTAATCTTGAGGATTTCCCGCTCCCAGCCGCCATGTCGCGCACGCAACGCACTACTTTGGAAAGCCACATTGCGGGAATGTTCGACCACTTAAACAGCAATGAAGAGTTCCAAGGGCAATATTACTCCCTGACACCCGGACACCCAAAGCAGATTGATGAAGCATCCTACGCGCGACTGATCAAACGCCACCTCATGTTCCGGGATATGAGTTCGGACCCCTATCTCGAAACCTCAGGTATTTCGGGAAATTGGCCCCATGGTCGTGGGTGTTTCATCGGAGAACAACAAGAATTTCTGGTCTGGGTAGGTGAAGAAGACCACCTGCGCATCATGTGCATGGAACAAACGAACCAGTTAGAACCAATCTTTCGCCGACTTAAATCTGCGCTCGATCGCATTGAAGGTTTAGGAAACACCCGTTTCGCCCATTCAGACCGGTTCGGTAATATAACCTCCTGCCCAACAAACCTTGGCACGGGGATGCGCGCCAGTGTCCATCTTCCTCTCCCAAAGCTCACCCGTGACGGGTCGCTTGAACAGGTGAAGAAGATTGCCAAACGTCACGGATTAGCAGTGCGCGGCATGGGTGGCGAACACACGCCTATTGGCGATGATGGGACCATAGACTTGTCTCCATCAGGCCGCTTTTGCATTACGGAGGCAGAAATTTTGATATCGCTCTATAAAGGTATACTGGCGCTGTCCGAAGCTGAAAGAGAGGTTTAGGGTCTCGACCCTAACTCTCCAGCAGATAGTCTAACGGCAATTGGGTCGTGTATTTCATCTGTTCCATGGCAAAAGACGAGCTGACGTCCGTAATATCAATCCGGCTAATTAACCGCTGATAAAAGGCGTCGTAAGCTTGAATATCCGGCACAACGACGCGCATGAGATAGTCCACATCTCCGCTCATGCGGTACAGTTCCACGATCTCCGGGAAATCCCGCGTGATCTCCGAAAATCGCTTGAGCCATTCAGCGTTATGACTGTTGGTTCGGATGGAAACGAATACCGTCACTTTCGCATTCACCGAAGCCGGGTCTAAAACGGCAACCCGTTTTTTAATGACACCATCTTCTTCAAGTTTTTGTATCCGGCGCCAGCACGGTGTGGTCGACAGACCGACTTTCTTGCCAATTTCCGCAACTGGTGTAGTCGCATCCTCCTGCAGGAGTTTTAGAATTCTTTTATCGATACGGTCCATGCGTAAAGTTCCAGCGCAATAATTTCTGGGAACTGTTTCTACACATTCCTGAATTGAAAGCAAATAATTGCGGCAACTCGGTTATTCGTCGTGTTAATTGAAATTTCAATCCAGAACGAGGCGTTTTACCTCCGAACGCAGCACAGGCAATACATCTTCATCAAACCAGGGGTTTTTCTTCAACCAGCCAGAATTACGCCATGACGGGTGGGGCAATGGTAATACGCGCGGGTTTCTGTCCGGGTGATAGACTTCCCGCCAGTTAGCAACCGTTTCCGTCAGAGTTTTCTTCCTGCTGTCCCCCATGTGATAGGCCTGTGCATATTGACCGATCACGACCACAAGCTCAATTTGCGGCATGGCGGCATACACTCGCTCGTGCCAAGCTGCCTGACATTCCTTACGCGGGGGTAGATCGCTTTTCTTTGCGTCGTAACCGGGGAAGCAAAACCCCATTGGAATGAGTGCTATCCGGCTTTTATCGTAGAAGATATCCTTATCAACGCCCAGCCAATCGCGCAGGCGGTCGCCGGACGGATCGTCAAACGGTTGCCCGCTTTTATGGACCCGTAAACCGGGAGCCTGACCAGCGATGCATATGCGCGCTGTTGTTGACATGCGCACTACGGGTCGTGGTTCATGTGGCAACATCTCGCCGATAGGATTATCGCGACAAATTCGGCAATCCGCGATTGTATTCGCTAATTGATCAACGTCTTCACCCATAATTACGCCCCCGCAGAAGGCCGCGCCTTCACTCTCCCATACCAGGCCATCAAGGCTAAATGATCATCCGGCACCTGCAGGCGCGCCGGTTTCATGAAATCGATGGCAATCATTGCCGTAATATCTGCGATGGTAAAGCGTTCTCCGGCAATGAATGGCCTATCGGCCAGTTCACTGTTGAGAAGGCTCAACATATCCAAAACTTTCGGGCGGTTAGCCTCACTGAATTCTTTGATTTGTGGCACTTCCCATTCCGCCATTGCGGGATGCGCGTGGCGAAAAACATTGCCCACAATCGCGAGAAGGTGCATCTCAATGCGCCTTTGCCACATTTCAACAACGGCTCTGTCGAGAATGCTCACCCCCATGAGGGGTGGTTCTGGAAACATTTCCTCAAAGTATCGGCAAATAGCAACGCTCTCGCTTAGCGCAGTCCCGTCGTCCAGTTCCAGAACCGGTAATCTTTGTAAGGGGTTTAGTGCGCGAACCGTGTCCGATTTGTGGCCGAATGCGGTCATATCAACAGACACCAGAGGCACTTCAACGCCTTTTTCCGCCAGAAATATTCGTACGCGCCTTGGGTTAGGCGCCTTCCCTCCGTCGTATAATCTCATATAGTTATCTAACTTTATTCATTTATATTATTAGCAAGTTAATCAGTAAACAGGCGGTTCACGGGCAACATTACACACCTCAGTTAAAATCGGAAGAACGGTCAGTTTTCAATCGACGCCATTTTTCCGGAATTCCAAATTCACCCTGCCAAATACCGACCCGCTTTTCACGTGCAATAGCTTCCTCGCGTCCATATCCCCCATAATCCACCGCCCAGCCATTGCTGACCATCCAGGAATTAACTTCGCCATTATTTGTACCGCAAACAGCCAGGTGCCGGTCGTATTTATCCACGCTGGACGAAACGCAGCTTATATTTTGGTTTTGCAAGCGTTTCGACAATGCGCGTTTGGAGGCGCGGCCACAGGACCAATCTTTACCACCCAATTTACAAGGTTGGTCCAACTCCGGCGCATCAATACCAGAAAGCCTGAATTGTTTGCCATTTAACAAAATCGAATCCCCGTCGACTACAATCGCACGCCCCAGGTATTCCTTACTATTGTGGCGTTCCAGCAGGAAAATCACGCCGAACAGAACAGCAAACATGGTGATTGTTGATAACCAGCTTCGCAAATCTCGCAAACGAACGCTCCGATGTCGAAATTGTGAGCGCGAATTCAGCAATGTAGGTCGCAAGAATTCGAACAAACCATCAATTTGTTAACCTTAAATTTCCCTGATTTTGGGCATTATCCCAATTCCGGCAGACATGCTGAGTATTTTGTTCGTGTAAGAGTATCATGTCGCAGCAAGCAACCAATAATCCAGACAAAACAATCGTACAGCGAAAAGTTGCTCACGAGGGTGACAAATCCCGTCAAGCGGTGCGCGAACTCCGCGCTGGTCTGGGGCAGCGTACCGATGAACGTAACGCGGTTTCCGGTGGTTTTGTAACCGATGTTTTAACGACACATTCCAAGTTGCAAAAAATTATCGGGCTGTTCATCCCCGTGCTTTTTTGTGCAGCTGCGTATATTGCTTATATGAACGTCAACCACATAATCGTCACCACATGGCTGGCCATTGGTATTACTCTCAGCGTTCTGAATTACATGCTGTCGAGAAAATATCTGGCGATGGAACCCGAACAACGGGCTAACAGCGATTGGCAGGTCTATTTCCTTGGGACGCATTTTTTGATCGGTATCACCTGGGCATTCATGTTCGCGTTGATACCCATTTACAATCAAATTGGCGGCATTTCTCTTGTTGTCATATGTGGTCTCCTAACGGTTATTACCTTCGCGTTATTGTGCACCCGCCTTTTGAAATTCGGGCCGGTTATTGCCGCAACTCCCTCGGTGCTGGCTGTATCTTTAACTCTTTTAGCGCGGGTTCAGGTTACCTCCATCATTATGATGGTGTTCCTCTTGCTGTGTATAGTCTTGATAGACCGATTGGGTGCGCTTATGCGTGGCGGCCATATTTCCTATTTGAAGTCCCGTGCTGAAAGGGACCAACTGGTCATGGAACTGGAAGCTTCCCGAAGCATTTCTGAAGAGGCGAGACGGCGTGCCGAGGAAGCCAACCTTGCCAAGTCAAGGTTCCTGGCAACCATGAGCCATGAGCTACGCACGCCATTAAACGCGATCTTGGGTTTCTCAGAGGTCATGACAAATGAGGTGATGGGCCCGATCAACAATGCCCACTACAAGGAATACCTTGGGGATATCCACCGCTCCGGTGCCCATTTGCTTAAACTCATCAATGAAATTCTTGACCTGTCGCGAGTAGAAGCCGGCCGATATGAGTTGAACGAGGAAGCGACCAATCTTGCTTATGCCGCTGAAGAATCACAACAAATGATCAAGCTCAAGGCATCGGAAAAGAACGTCAATCTCGTCATGCAGATTCAACCGGATTTACCCCAGATATGGGCAGACGCCCGCGCCATTCGGCAGGTCATTCTCAACCTTTTGTCCAACGCGTTGAAATTTACGCCGCCGGGCGGAACGATCTGGCTGAAGGTTGGTTGGACTGCAGGTGGTGGCCAATATGTGTCGATCAGAGATACCGGGCCGGGGATACCAGCCGAGGAAATTCCGATTGTATTGTCCTCATTTGGCCAAGGGTCCATCGCCATCAAAAGCGCCGAACAGGGAACAGGACTTGGACTCCCCATTGTGCAGGCGCTTGTGCACATGCATGATGGCAGCTTCGATCTGAAATCAAAGCTTCGCGAAGGCACCGAAGTCATCGCGACATTCCCCAAAACGCGGGTGATGGAAGTCATGCCAGCAATGCCCGTTTCCGGACACAACGAAACGCGCGGTAACCGCAAATTCATTCCAACAAGACGTAAAGTTCAGTCACCGAGCATGGCGTGAATGGGGTGCTAAAAGTGGGCCAAAAGTGCAGCACCATGCAGAGCTACCAACCAAGCTCAGGTGTTAAATCCACGCTTCGGGTCCATTTTAGGCATGAGTTGGCCTTGTCGTAAACGGAACCGCGCTGGGCTGAACCAAGAGCCAATAATTGGCACAATTCGGTCATTCAATTAACCGCGCTACTGGGACGAATGAAGACTTCTGGCATTTGTTCACAGTAAATATGAAAACACAGTTTTACCCAAGCAATTCCATTTCTAACCGTTGCTTTCACTAAAGAGAATGAGCAATCTTTACTGACACCGGCAACCGGATAAATTTACTTGGGCATTATGTTTCTCATCAGGCTTCCGCTTATTTCCCACCAAGCTTCACACCTTCATTTTGGAGGCGGGTCAATAGTTCGGGCAGGTATTTACGCATGGACTTTTGCAGGCCCGGCTGCAGCGCTGCGGTGTATTGTGGCATTTTGTCGAGCACCCGGCGGCCGATGGGGGATTGGGAAAATATCTGAAGCGCCTTGATTTCGCTGGTTGTGAATATGTTGGCCAAGACCTGATCCTGACCGACCAGCGATTCCCGTGCGGCTTTTGTGATGATCTCTTCAGCCAGGATACGCAGTGCGGGCCCTTTTTCAGCAAAGAGTGTCGGTTGCCGTTGCTTTATGCCCGCCAGCAAAGGTGCCGTGCTGGTGGCCACAATATCGGGAATGGATACTGTGCTTTGGGTCACGGCGATGTAAGCTCGCGCTACAGCGAGCCGTTCTGATCTATTTTCACTTTGAGCAAATGCCGCGTGTGAAATTAATATGGCGGAGATCGAAATCAGGATTGCCAGGCGATTGAACATTGCAGAACTCCATTGGTTACCGAAAACATTATTAATTGAGCGGAATTGTCAGCCGGCCAGAAATTGTGAAATTATCAACGCCGCTTCCGCTGTCTGAATAGGCAAAACCCAAATCCGCTTTGACACCGGTTTGAGATTTTACGCCTAAGCCGGAGCTGAACGAAACGCCCAGTGAATCATTGCCGAAGATGCCGAACCCGACGCTCGGTTTAAGGGTCAACCCCTGATCTTCCCAGACGTAGGTATTACCGAACGATGAACCGGCACTGAAGATCAGGTTATCGTCGAAAACGCCCGGTGCCAGTTGCGCATCAGACAGGAGGAAAGCTTCCTGACGCGTTTCGACAAAGGAGAGGGACACGAATGGCGAGACTTTGAAGCCTTCAAAGTCGAAGGCTGTTGAAGCCTTGAGTTGGCCGGAAAATACTGAGTTTTCCAGCGTGGCCGTCGTGATGACGCCGAGATTGTTGAACACCGCATCTAGGTCGGTCTCACTATCGGCAACAATACCATCAAGATTGATGTTTGCAGCACCAAGGGCAAATTGCGACTGGGCGAACAGGGAGATACCCCATGTTTCGGCGTCAAAGGACGCAACGGCTCCGTCAATATCGGTGCCAGCATAGCGACCCGCAACGCCGATATTCACATGTGGGGCTATGAGATAGCTGAAACCACCGGCCAGTGAGTAGTTGAAACTGTCCTGGTCACCATTGTTGCCAAAATTGACGGCTGAGGAGAAAAACAAGTTGAAGCGTGGATCGGCCAGTAGGCCACCATCACCATTACCCGATGTACCGAGCCCTTGTTTGTTGCGCCATTCGCGCAGGTTGAGCCCTGCCATCAATCCATTTTTTGTGATCGAGCGAATCCCGATATATGGCGATGCATAGGCAGAGGCGCCACTCACAGATGGGTTGTTGTGGGCGAGATTGCGCGGCTGCGCATCGCCGGACAATCCGGCCACCCGCCTTTGTGTGAGTCGTGCATTCGGGGCCAAGACTTGTTCCTCCCCGCAGTCGCGCTCAAGTTTTGCCTTCTTTGCCGCGATTTGTTTTTTGAGAGCCGCGATGCGGACAAGCAGGTCTTGGATTTTTTCATTGACTTGCCTGCCCAATTGACGGTCAGCGGATAAGCGACGAAGGTTTTCGCGAAATTTGTCTCTGCGCGCGCTATCTGTATTGAAACTAGATTCAGTTGGCTCCTGTGATAATTGGGAGACGCGGTCGAATACTTGGGCAATTTCCTTTGATACGCTGGCCTTGCGGACCGTCAACTCAGCTACAATGACCCGTGCTTGTTCTAATTCTGGCAGTTTCGCCGCTACTTCACTGACAACTCGTGCTCTGGCCTGTCCTTCATTTTCAAAGATAGCTCCGGTCCCAAGGACAAAATCTGCTACAATCCGTTGAATGTCAGCCTCAGACATCTCTGTGGAGCTATGCCAGCTTCCGCATAAAGCATTGGAGATGGAACGCGAGCCTTCCTAGGCACTTCATATCTCCGCGAAATATCTTTGGCGTCGATTGGTGTCTCACCGTGTCAGGTATAAATGATTCTATCTGCGCGCCCTTCCACAGCCCAAGATCACAACGAGTTCATCTGCCGTCCGCTTCAACAGCTGTCGACTCCACAAAAATCAACCTTAGTCCGACCATAGCAAAACGCCCGAGATGCACGATGTGTCAATCATTGGCATGACCGTCGTTTGCGCGATACTGACTCATCGGCGAAATTGATAAGAAAATCCGAAACTCGGTCCAACGGCCGGTATGGACCGCAATTGTAGGTAACGTGATGGCAACCCTTGTTTGGCGAATTTGGTTTCTGAGGCTTTGCTGATACGTCCCTTGTCGTTGATTGGGTGGGGTTCTGTTCTCAATCTGGGTGTTGAATTTACGGATATGTCTTTATGTGACAGACTAAACCTCACATTCTGATACGAAATATCCAATCCTGTTTAATGGTGAGAGCTTTGCAACCCCTACAAACTGCATTTTATACAGCGGGCTGCAGGAGATTGAGCCATAAGCTGAATGCGGCCTTTATCGGTTTTTTCACACTGTTGCTCGCGTCTGCAACATTGGCATACGCGAGCAATACAACTCAAAAGCGTGACGTTGATATGCTGCTGTGCATGGCTGCAGATGTATCCGAGAGCGTGACCCCGATTGATTATGACCTGCAAAAACGCGGGCACGCGGAAGCCATCCGCCATCCCGAAGTGGTGTCAGCCATTGCCGGTGGGCTAATTGGCAGGATTGCTGCGACTTATGTCGAATGGGCCAAGGAAGATCAGCAATTCATCGCCGCCCCATGGCAGATGATCGGCGATGCTACTAGCGCCCAGCGTTTTGGCGAGAACATTGATGCCGCACCCCAACCACCCTGGATTAACAACCCGGTCCGTAATACATCTATTAGCGATGCAATTTTGTTTTGCCTGCGCCAATTCACAAATGCTCCCTTCAATGCCGCCCGCAAGGTGATCGACATTTCGTCGGACGGTACTCACAATATTAATATTGGGGCAGCGCTTCAACCCACACGGCAACGGGCTCTGAAGGCGGGCGCAATTATCAATGTACTCGCGATCGTCAATTCAGAAAATCCCTATCCCCATGTCACCCATGAAAACCCTGAAGGCGGGCTGCCTAGTTATTTCCGAGATAACGTCGTTGCAGGCAATGGCTCTTTTGTCGAAGTTGCAGACGGCTACGACGCCTTCAGCCGCACGATCCGTCGAAAATTCCTGCTGGAAATAGCCGGGATGTGAATGCGACGCTTCTTAATTAGATACTCAAAATTGGTAGGTCGACAACAGGCGTAATGCTTCGATAGAATATAATATTCTGCCGGGCCACGTGTTTTCCAGAGTGGGGCATCGCACCAATATCGGTAATCTTCGCGGATGATTTTACAGCTGCTTAGTTTGCAATGCCCACATCATTCCTGCGCGCAGCAGAAACTCGCCTACAAGCTGGATACTAATTGAAGAGACCGTTGGCCAACCCAAATGCTTGCAATCGCGATGCAGGGTGTTGCCAACACCCAACGGACGTTGATTATCTTTGCTGGAAATCTCTTACCCAGGAGAAACAGGATTGGCCAAGTAGCAAGCACGATGCCAATCTGACCAATCTCCACCCCCACATTAAATGCAAGCAGGCTTTGCCACAGATTGGGAGCATCTATTTTTAGAATTTTTCCCAAAACGAATGAAAAGCCGAGACCGTGTAGAAATCCGATTGCCGTTGTCGTTAAAAAACTCCCACGACTATATTTCTGCGAGACAGCAACAATGGCTGCATAAATGATGGATAGGGCTATCGCGGTTTCCACCAGAGGTGCGAACCAGGCCCCCTGAGGGGTGTAGCCAAAAAACCCGGCTGTAAGAGTTATGCTGTGACCCATGGTAAAGCCGGTAACCCATCCAATTAGAATATTCAGGGTTGCAGCACCCAACACGAGGCAGAATACAAACAACACATGGTCGGCACCTTCAAGAATATGGCGCGCGCCTTCTATGGCAAAAGTTGTGAACGCCTTGAAGGCCGATCTGGAAATCTCGACAGGTTCACTAAGCAAGCCACGGAGCCGGAACGTTAAAGTGTCCTGTTTGAAATGATCGAGCAGAAGATTTGCGGTATCTTCCTGGCGCGGCAATCCGGGATTGAGTGTGCTACGCAGATTGTAGCTTTTAATCAGACTGCCTGTGCGGTAAAAAATTTCCGCATCAATCACTGTATCGCCGACATAAGTAGCTTCAAAGTCAGCGTTGTATATTTCACCCTTTATGGCGGCTCTGGCTTCTTCCAGTTCTGCAAAAGGCACCTGTTGTAAAGCCGGGTAGGCGCGCAGATTAACAAACTCTCCCTTAATTTGCGTTCCGTCAATTTCAATTATATGGCCATCGGTCACGATTTTTCCCAGTCCTGAGAAATCGCTCCGCAGCGCGTCCGGATCAAGATAGTGAACCAGCTTCCCGCCTTCTAACTTGTTGATGGTAAAAGGGGCTGGATCGCGCGATCCATCGGCTTTTTGCGGGCCCAATTTATCTGCTACAAGATAGGCCATTGGCAGGCGAATAAACATTCGCAGTCCCTTGTCCTCGCGGTCGACGTGGATGATGCGAATATTAACGTTCAAGTTAAAATGCGCATTTGCACTTGAGATAAACGCAGGCAGCAAACCGCTGACTATTGTGGCTATTATGCACAAGGCATAACAAAGAGAACCACAAAAAAGGGCGGCACCACGAAAGCGCCACCCCAAAACCAAATTATGATACAAGCAGATAATCCGTTATTGTTTAACCATATTGTGCGAACCAAAGTAGTACACATGGTTGCTTTTGGATTTGATATCTGCGGCAGTCATCTCGATTGAAGCCGAGTCCAACAGGGTATGATTATGGGTTTTCACCCACTCGGTAGCTGGTTCCAAAGTCGATGTATAAAAGGTGGTTTCTGGTACGAGGTAGTGATGCGGAATGGCAACCGTAGCACCAGTTTTCGCAAAAACTTCATCAGCCTGCTTGTAGTCCAGAATATGGCGTGAACCATCAACAGGTAAAAAGACAACGTCTACCTTGCCGATCTTGTCCCATACTTCCTGAGGTGGATTAGGACGGTTGTCCCCCCACATCAAAAGCCGCAGACCGCCCGTTTCAATGATGAATAGGGTGTTGTCGAAATGTCGTGCATTTGTTGGAGGGCAAACATTGTCCCGTCCCTCAAACTGTTTGACGGCGTCTGTCCAAGCGACTGTTCCTGGTGCCACACATTGGTGCTTGTCGGCAATACCGGTGATATTTACATCACCCAGCTTGAACGACCCTGCCATTCGATCCAGCAACATATTGGCATCTATCTTGTCGATGGCATCATGGTCGAAGTGCGCGTGGGATGACATGCCGATATCAACGTCAATTTTCGGGAAGTCCATGCGATACCATAATCCCCAGGCCCCGGAAGGGTCATTGCGCCAAGGGTCAACAATAATGCTTATGCCCTTTGGAGATGTGATCTGGAACGAAGAATTGCTGTAAAATGCAACACCAACCTTGCCGGTATCCGCCTGTGTGCCGCCTACATTTTGAATATCGATAATACGGTTGTTGTTCTTCCCGGACTTCCAGGTATCCAGCCCTGTTCCGACAGCTTGACTAGCCACACCACTGATAACACCGACTGAAATCAATGCAGCGAGCAGACCTTTACTTCTCGTTTTCATTGTCGTTCCTCCCTACCAAGTACGAGGAGTTTAGCGCAAAAATTGTGAAACACAACTTGTGAAAGTATGGCCGTGGTATTTTATTTGGCCTTTGATCACTTGATCGGCAACGCACAGGATATCCGACAAATTGAGCAAATTCTCGGCGTCGGCAGGGCAACACACAATCTATCGAAACCAGAATCATCCAGCTCGATCGTCTACGCTCAACTAAAATACTGAACACATCGT
Organism: uncultured Rhizobiaceae bacterium; assembly: GCA_951813045.1. Lineage (GTDB taxonomy): Bacteria > Pseudomonadota > Alphaproteobacteria > Rhizobiales > Rhizobiaceae > Pseudahrensia. Next base: position 1,328,900 of record CATOTF010000002.1, on the reverse strand, counting down.
CTGCTGTGATTGTATACTGAACACATCGCTGAATTGGCAGCCTCTTGAAAAGTCAGCTTTCGTCCCCAGGGCCAATGAATCCGCCTCACTAAAGACGCGAAATAACTGGAACGAAAAAACATTCATATTCGAGAAGAAGTTGCGCACAAAAAAACGGAGTTGAAACCGACACTCTCAGTGATTCCTTGCACACACGAACCCCCTGTGTAGGTAGCTCCTGAATTGCAAATGTTTTGTTGTGAAGTATTTCCAAAGTCAGATACAGTCCTGTGTCCAGCCTGTTGATGCAGGATTGAACTGCCAGCCCTAATGGTTTCCGTGAAACAGGTTCTAAACCGCTTAGCGGACTATTAATGTCCTCAGCCATTCCCGGTGTTTTCTGTTTCTCCGGCCGGCCCGGATTCTCATCACACCATACGTTCTTGCAAACTGGTGTATTTCTATGGGGTTGCGTGCACTTCCTGTAGGGTTCTCCATTGGTCAGAACGACCCATGCGATACGGGCTGTCTTATTGGCCTCCCAAATCAGACGGGCGACAGCGGCAAGCTTTGCAGGCTTGTGCTCTAGTAAGCTAAGCAACCATGGATCAGCTTTGTCCGGTTTGATTTTGGCGGAGCGAGCACGACTGGCCATGCCGTTGACCAAAAGACAACGCAGATATTGGTCACCCATGCGACTGATCCGGCCTCTGTTGCAACAAATGCAACCCAACCCCGGTCTCTGTTCCTCGCTGCAAGACAAATGCTGGAAGGCCAATGGGGCAAAAAGCGCACTCGCGTCAAGAACACAACAAAAAGCCTCAAGGCTGACCTAATGAGACTCGAACGCCAGTCCACATCAATCATGGAGAAATCGGTTGCCACCGATAACCCGCTTCTCATCACCGCCTATGAGACTGAATTCCGTCGCATCGGCGAAAAACGTCTCACCATCAACGAAAGAGCGGCCAAATCAGGCCAACCCACGGCCTCATTCGACGAAACCTGTCGAGACGCCTGCCAATTCCTCGCAAACCCTTGGAAACTATGGGCTTCTGACAGCCTTGAAGACCGCCGCATACTGCTGAGACTAACCTTAGCAGGTCGTCTTCCATACTGCCAAAATGAAGGTTATCGAACCGCAATTCCTGCCTTACCTTTCAAGGTCTTAGCAGATATCTCAAACATGAAGTTCGAAATGGTGCCTCCTGCCGGACTCGAACCGGCACGGCCTATTGGCCAACAGATTTTAAGTCTGGCGTGTCTACCAGTTCCACCAAGGAGGCATTTGGGTTAGTTAGCACTGACCCGCCGCATCCGATAGCGGGAAAATCGACTTGTTCATAGGGGAAATTTCATGTCTGACGTAAAAGTTGTCACAGCCGCGATGCTGGTCATCGGAGATGAAATCCTTTCCGGACGTACCAAGGACAAGAATATTGGGTTTGTCGCCGACTATCTAACCGGCCTCGGCATTGATCTCAAAGAAGTACGCATCGTTGCCGACGAAGAAGCTGATATCGTTGAAGCGGTAAATAGTTTGCGCACCCGCTATACTTACATTTTCACATCCGGAGGCATCGGCCCCACCCATGATGATATTACCGCGGACAGTGTTTCGGTGGCATTTGGCGTGCCATGCATACAACACCCTGAGGCCGTGGCAATTCTCGAAGAACATTACGCAAGCACCAATCTGGAACTCACAAAGTCAAGAATGCGTATGACCAGAACACCGCAAGGGGCTGATCTGATCCATAATTCTGTATCCAAAGCTCCGGGTTTTCGAATCGAAAACGTCCATGTTATGGCCGGTGTTCCAAAGATTATGCAGGCAATGATGGATTCTATTGCCCCTACCCTTGAAAGCGGTACGAAAATGCTCTCAAGGACAATCGATTGCCCTTTTGGTGAAGGCGCAATCAGCGGCCCGCTTGGCGAAATTCAAGACAATCATAGCGATACATTGATCGGCTCTTATCCACGCTACGAAAGCGGAAAATACTCTACTCAAATTGTGGTTCGAGGGCGTAGTGCGGACCTGGTTGATGCAGCTGCCGTCGCCATCAATAATATGCTGGACGGAATTTAAGCCCTACACTACTTGCCCCATACATTCCTGTGCGCTATCGCCGCGTATCGAACCCAGTTCTGCAAGGATCACACGCCATGGCCCCTCCCCCAAAAGCTTTTCCAGTCTCATGGGACCAGTTTCATCGCGATTGTAAACTACTGGCCTGGCGGTTGGCAGGAGCCGGAAAAGATGCCCCGCAATGGAACGCAATTGTTGCGATCACGCGCGGAGGTTTGGTCCCGGCAGCCATTATCGCTCGCGAATTAGGAATTCGCACAATCGAGACTGTCTGCATCGCATCCTATCATGAATATAAGGACCAGGGTGAACTGGACGTTATAAAGGGCATTCATCTTGACCAGATCAAGGAAGACGGTGGCAAAGGTGTACTGGTCATCGATGATTTGACCGACACCGGGGCCACAGCAAAAAAAGTACGCGAAATGCTGCCCAACTCGCATATCGCGACAGTCTACGCTAAACCAACCGGCGTACCTATGACCGATACATTTGTGACTGAAGTGAGCCAGGACACCTGGATATATTTCCCATGGGATATGGAAATGTCTTATGTCGAGCCAATTTCCGGTCTGAAAGACGGGTGATCAGCGTTCTTTAGAATTCGCAGGAATTTGGATATGTCACATGGCCGAATTTGAACTGATCGAAAATCTACCGTTCAATACCGAGAGTGTATTGGGTGCATTTGCCCGCATTGGCCTTGTCGTACTGGCATCCGATTACACGGTAGAGCATGAGTTCCGCCATCTGCTTAACCTGATTGGTAAAGACGCCACAGGTATAGATCTCTATCACTCCCGCATTGCAAATTCCCCCAATATCACACCCCAAACGCTGGCGGCCATGGAACCGTCGATCACCGAAACCGCAGAACGGCTGTTGCCCGGGGATACTCTTGATGTATTGGCCTACGGTTGCACATCCGCATCAATGGTGTTGGGGCCTGAGCGGGTTAACGACCTGCTGAACGCCGCGAAACCGGAGTCTCGAAACACAAACCCGGTGACATCCGCATTTGCAGCATTTGATGCGCTGGGCGCCAAACGCGTCGCTGTACTGACCCCTTACCGTAGCGACGTGAACGCAATCGTGCGTGATGGGTTAGAAAAAGGCGGTTACGAAGTGCCAATTTTCGGTTCTTTCAATGAAGAACAGGACCCGGTCGTTGCAAACATTGATGCCGACAGCCTGAAATCTGCGATTAACACTTTGGTTTCAAAGACAAAAGTCGACGCGGTCTTTGTTTCCTGCACGTCAATTAGGCTAATGCATATTGTGGGTGAAATAGAAGATGAAGTCGATCTGCCTGTCACGTCGAGCAACCACGCGATGGCCTGGCACTGCCTGCGCCTTGCCGGTTTCAACAAAGTAGTGTCGGGTGCGGGGCGCCTGTTTCAACTTGGCCTTTAACGGCAGCCACGCATTGGTTCAATTAAGCAGGCCAGTTTACCTTAATATCTGATTAATCCGAAAAACCTGCCAATCGTGATAGTGTCAATTGTGCGGGGTTTTGAATGGAGAGAGTTCGATATGAGCAATTCAGATACCAGTAGTGTTAGACCAGTTGAACGACTAATCTGGCTGTTAGCCGGATGTGCCATGGGCATTTTGGGCATTTCACTGGCATATTTCGGATACCGTATTTTAAACGACGGCAGGATTGTCGATCATGAATGGGCATATGCGACCACTTGCATGATATTTTCGTTCTTCCTGCTTCGCGGTGCCTGGTTCACCGTAATTCCGGAGAAAGAGGAAGAGGTCATAAAATTGAGCCATGAGCGCTGAGAACCATCAGCAGTCGCGCAAAAATTGACCTCACGACTATTGCTCAAAAAGTGCATCACAAAACAATGATGGTGTTTTGGGCGGTTTGTTAATTCAAAGTTCAAAAATTTAGTCTTTTTGTATCCTGCAATTTTCTGTCGATAAGAAGGCACGCGCATTGTCGGAAACATTCGGATCGGTAACCACTTTGGTCCACATCGCAGCAATGCTCTACGTTGCAGGATTTTTGGTGCGCGACCAACTGATCCTCAGAACACTCGTGTTGTTGGGAACAATTATTTATCTGATTTATTCGTATTTTGCTCTTGTGCATTACTCCTGGGATGTAATTTTCTGGAGTGGAATCATGGGGTTGGCGAATTTAGTTGTGATCAGCCAACTGCTTCTTGAGCGTACCACATTCAACATGTCCGAATACGACAAAAAACTATTCAATGTGTTCGAAGGCATGACTCCAGGTGAGTTCAGGCGCATTTTGAAGATTACTCAATGGCGTAACGCTGATGGCGTAACCAATATAACGGTCGAAAATGAACCTGCGAACAACCTCTATTATGTACTCGACGGTTCCACCCGGATCGAAAAACAGGGAAAACGCTTCTGCCTCAACGGCCCGGCTTTTATCGGCGAAGTTGGATTTTTCCTGAAAACAAACGCCTCGGCCACTGTATGCGTCGCTGAAGACGGGCATTATGTTCAGTGGGATGGGGATGAGCTGCGCGCTCTGCAGGCTAAAGACCCCGGAATACGCGCCGCCCTCTACAGCATCCTGAACCAGGATATGGCGTCAAAAGTCGCTAAAAGCATGGGCGCTGAAGCCCTTGCTTGATCGGTGTAACAAATAACCGAAACTGCCATCTTCTCTGACCAGTTTCAATTAATATCGATTTCGATAAAAGCTGCTTAATCCGCTGAATTACCGTCACGCGGCTGCTGCGTTTTGAACGGTCGCACGAAAACTTGTCTAACAGCTGCTGGCAGGGCGTTACAGAATTAAGGAAGACGGCAGTCATGAGACATTGATCGACCTCGATCAAGGAAGTGCTGATCTGGAAGTCGTCGACAATGGCAGCATTGCCGTTATTCCAATGTTGATGGACAGCAAAGTCACCGCTTATCAGTTGAAATAACCCATTGCTGCATTTTGAATTAGGAAGCCTCGGGATAATTCCGGGGCTTTTTTATGCCTGCCAGACAGTCGGAAACCAATCTTCCGGCAATGCGTCGTTCATATTGAGTTTTAAGCCCAGTTCCGGGAATGGTGGCGAAACGTCATGTGGGCGGGCCACATAACGGGCGTCTTCACCAACGAAACGAAAACTCACTGCTCGGCGGCGTGTGTTCGTCGGGTTGGCTGGTGCATCGTGCAGCGTGTGGAAATCAAAGGCCAGAACATCGCCGGGGTTTACTGCAAACGACACCACATCGGGGCTTTCCATATCGATTTCGGGAAATGGCGCATAATCTGTCGTGTCGCCTTCTAGCGGCTCCAGCGTTTTGAAACGGCGCGGCATAAAGGTCTGCTTACTCTTGTGCGACCCCTTCATAAAATTGAGGCTTTCAACTTCCCCAACCGGATCAAGCGGCACCCAAAGGCTCACAGTCTTCGGGCAGTCGAGGCAATAATAAGGCATGTCCTGATGCCACGGTGTCGCGGACGAATTGCCCGGTTCCTTGACCAACACATGCTCATGGAAAAACTGCACCTGCGACGCACCCATAAGTTCTGCAGCGAGATTTCCCAAGGGGCCATCTTTAGCGATATTGAGAAAATCCGGGAACCTGTGCCAGTTCACATAATCTCCAAAATACGCGCCGCCACCTTCTGCATGGTCTTTCCCATGAGGCCCGGGTGCCGCCATATTGTTCTCAATTGCTGATGCGAGCCGGTCGAGCCAGGCTTGATCAAGAACATTACGGATGACGGTGACGCCGTCTTTGATGAAATTATTCATATCACGTCCTTTGCGGTTCGTGTTTCAACCACCAATCTTCTCCCGCAGCAGCTTGTTGACCGCCTGCGGGTTGGCTTTGCCGCCTGTTGCTTTCATCACCTGGCCGACGAACCAACCTATCATGGCTGGTTTTTCGATGGCTTGTTGAACTTTATCCGGGTTAGCCGCAATGATTTCGTCGACAGCCGATTCGATTGCTCCGGTATCTGTCACCTGCGCCATACCCCGATCTTCGACAATTTTCGGCGGGTCACCGCCTTCGTTAAAGACAATCTCGAACAGGTCTTTGGCGATCTTGCCGCTGATGGTGTCGTTCTTGATAAGATCGATGATGCCGCCGAGCTGTTCGGCAGAAACGGGTGAATCCTCGATATCCTTACCGGCCTTGTTAATCGCCCCCAGCAGGTCGTTTATGACCCAGTTGGCAGCAATCTTCGCGTCGCGACCTTCTGCAACCTGTTCGAAATAATCCGCATAGGATTTGTCACTAACAAGAATGGATGCATCATATTCTGAAAGGCCTTCACCCATCAGGCGCGTGCGTTTTACGTCCGGTAATTCAGGTAGTTCAGCGCGAATTTCTTCGATATACGCGTCGTCGAATTCGAGCGGTAGAAGGTCCGGGTCTGGGAAATAACGGTAATCATGCGCTTCTTCTTTTGAGCGCATGGAACGGGTTTCGCCTTTGACCGGGTCAAACAGGCGTGTTTCCTGATCGATGGAACCGCCCTCTTCCAGAATATCGATCTGACGCTTGGCTTCATATTCAATCGCCTGCCCCATGAACCGGATGGAGTTGACGTTTTTGATCTCGCAACGGGTGCCAAATTCACCACCCGGCTTGCGCACAGATACATTTACGTCGGCACGCATGGAGCCTTGGTCCATGTTCCCGTCGCAGGTGCCGAGATATCTGACGATGGATCGAAGTTTGGTTACATAAGCCTTGGCTTCATCGATAGAACGAATATCCGGTTTGGAAACGATCTCCATCAACGCAACGCCGGAACGGTTGAGATCAACAAAGCTCATCGTTGGGTGCTGGTCGTGCATGGATTTACCTGCATCTTGTTCCAGGTGCAGGCGCTCCACACCAATATCGACGCTTTCAAAATTGCCCTGCTTATCCGGCCCCACCTGAATGGTGATTTCACCCTCTCCCACAATGGGGTGGTACAATTGTGAAATTTGATAGCCTTGTGGCAGGTCGGGATAGAAGTAGTTTTTACGATCAAAAACGGAACGCTTGTTGATTTTCGCGTTCATGCCCAAGCCGGTCTTGACCGCTTGACGCACACATTCCTCGTTGATCACTGGCAACATGCCGGGCATCGCCGCGTCAACCAATGAAACATTCGAGTTCTGCGCATTGCCGAATTTCGTTGAAGATCCGGAAAACAACTTTGCGTTAGAAGTTACCTGCGCGTGGACCTCAAGCCCAATGACAAGCTCCCAATCGTGGTCTTCTCCGGGAAAGAAGTTCTTCGGGTTCGGGGTGCGGACGTCTACTAATTCGGTCATTTCAGGACTGACTCTGTTGTTTCGCTATTAATGTTGATGCCGTTCCAGGCCATTTGATATGTAAATTTACATGGGTATTACAAGTTAGCATTATTCATCAGTTCAACCGCCCATAGAATGTCATTCGGGCGGACTCGGACAACTCAACACCGGGTTCTGAATTATAGGCCAAAACCGACAATATGCGGGTCTTGTCGCTTTCGTTTGGCGAAACCCGATGGATGGAGTTGCGGCCACGGAACAGGACTAATGTTCCCGGTTCCATTTCCAATACGTCCGGTTTGGTCTCTCCATCCAATAGTTTGCCGACGCCATCGTAGTTCATCTCACCAGCTGATGCATCTCGCAGGTCTTTGACGTATTCAAAGCGTGATCCGGCGTCCGGTTTTTCGATCAACAGGGTTGTTGCGAATTCGGAATTGTCAAAATGCCACCCCAGTTCCTGCCCACGATTGGCATAATGTATATTGATAGAGGAAAGTGTATCCGCATAAGGATGCAGGCTCGTTTCTCCGGTAACGGACATGATGAAGTCGCGGAATTCCTGCGAATCATAGAGTCCACGAAGGGGTGAATCCTGCCCGACCATGTCGTGGCAAATACAGCCCTTAGACGACGTCACTTGACGGTTCTTTGGATGGTCATCACTGTGCGCCGGGTCTTTTGGTTCAAGGTAGACCGAATGGTTCTGGGCGCAGAAATAGGCGTCCTTCATGCCAGATTCGGCTTCCTGTTTCATGGCTTCCAATGCATCAGGACGAATGAAACCTGACAAGGCCAGAACTCCGTCACTATCCAGTTGCGCACGGCAAAACCGAAGATAATCAGCATTTTCCAGTGGGTGCGATGTAAAATCAACAACCTGTTCGACGTTCATAGAAACCTCCAATTACCACCAGCGGGGTGCGTTAAACCTGCCAGCGGCTTCCTCGATTATCGTACCGGCTTGAAATAGCGTACCTTCTTCAAAGGGCTTGCCGATCAGTTGAAGGCCAAGCGGCAGGCCTTCATCAGAAAGCCCTGCAGGAACGGAAATACCCGGCAAGCCTGCCATGTTGACCGTTACGGTAAAAACATCGTTGAGGTACATTTTGACCGGGTCTGCCGCCATTTCCTTGTCCCCAATGGCAAATGCAGCAGAAGGTGTCGCCGGTGTCAGAATGCAGTCAATCCCATTATCAAAGACTGTTTCAAAATCGCGCTTGATCAACGTACGTACTTTTTGCGCTCTTGTGTAATAGGCGTCATAGAAACCGGCTGACAGGACATAGGTGCCAATCATAACACGGCGCTTTACCTCTTCGCCAAAACCTTCAGCACGCGTATTCTCGTACATTTCTTCGATATTCTTGCCATCCACCCGAAGCCCGTATTTCACACCGTCGTAACGGGCAAGGTTGGAAGAGGCTTCTGCTGGAGCGACGATATAATAGGCTGGCAGAGCGTATTTCGTGTGGGGCAGTGAGATATCGACAATCTCAGCGCCCGCGTCGCGCAGCATGGCCTTGCCCTGTTCCCAGAGTTTTTCAATTTCCTGCGGCATGCCGTCGAGACGGTATTCTTTTGGTATTCCGATCTTCATACCTTTGATGCTTTTGCCAATCGCTGCTTCATAGTCGGGAACCGGCATATCAACACAAGTTGTATCGCGTGGGTCACTGCTGGCCATTGAACCGAGCATGATGGCGGAATCCCGCACATCTTTGGTGATAGGTCCCGCCTGATCGAGAGAGGACGCAAACGCCACCATGCCAAGACGTGAACAGCGCCCGTAAGTGGGTTTGATACCTACGGTTCCCGTAAGTGCTGCAGGCTGACGGATGGAACCGCCTGTGTCGGATGCTGTTGCCGCAGCACACAGATCAGCCGCCACAGCCGCAGCGGAACCACCGGACGAGCCGCCGGGCACCAATGCTGTGCCGTTATCAGTCTGCTCTCCTACCCGTTTCCACGGGTTCGTAACCGGCCCGTAATATGATGTCTCGTTTGATGAACCCATTGCAAACTCGTCCATATTGAGCTTGCCCAACATGACCGCGCCATCGTCAAACATGTTCTGCGTGACGGTGGATTCATAACGGGGTTGAAATCCATCGAGAATATGGCTGCAGGCTTGCGTATGAACATCAAGGGTCGCGTAGAGGTCTTTAATACCAACAGGAATACCCTCCAATGCACCGCCCTCGCCTTTCGCAAGTTTAGCGTCAGACGCAGCAGCCCGTTCGCGCGCTATATCCGCTGTTTGCACGATATAGGCGTTCAACGTCTCATTTGAGGTATCAATGGCGTCAATAAAGGCATTCGTCGCCTCCAGCGATGTGAAGGACTTTGCTTTAAAGCCTTCGCGCAGTTCAGAAATGGTCAGTTTGGTGAGGTCGGTCATTGTTCTTGTTTTTCGTAACTGAATAATCTTGGGGTGAGGTCGACGGATCTATTCGACGACTTTCGGCACCATGAAGAAATTGTTCTGACTGGCGGGGGCGTTAGCAGTCACATCATTGGCCTTATTGCCGTCGTTCACTTCATCAACCCGCTTGCGCATATCCATATCGACCACTGACGTCATCGGCTCGACGCCTTCAATATCAACTTCCTGTAATTGTTCTACGAAGCCCAGAATCGTATTGAGTTCGGCTTTCATGCTTTCTGCCCGTTCATCGCTGATGGCGATACGGGAGAGCTTTGCGACGCGTTTTACGGTTGCTGTATCAACAGACATGAGAAGATTTTCCAGATTAGGAATGGAGTCAGATTGAGCCTGTATTAGCCCCGCGCCGCTCAGCCGTAAATCCCCTATGTCAGGGTTCGGCTAACGGTAGCGAACTTAAAAGGTCGTACCGACGCCGATTTCCATAACCTTTACCCGATCGTCGCCTTCCATGGCTTCCACAAATTTGTCTGCGGTAGAGTCAATGAGCGAGAAAGTGCCGAAATGGCAGGGAATAATCGTCTTGAAATTGAAATAGCGATTGCAGGCTAGCGCCGCCACCGCACCGCCCATTGTAAAGCGGTCACCAACGGGCACAATGCCCACTTGCGGACGATGAAGCTCTTCAATAAGCGCCATGTCACCAAATATATCGGTGTCCCCCATATGATAGAGGGATTCGCCAGATTCAAAATGGAAAACCAAACCATTGGGCATGCCTAATCCATGGGCAACACCATTCTCGTCCACGGTCCCAGAGGAATGGAATGCTTGCACCCAGGTTATCGAAAAGCCATCGTGGTGCACGGTGCCACCTGTATTACCAAAATCGACATTCTCAAGGCCTTGCTTCTGTAACCATTGTATCAGATCAAAATTACCGATCACCATCGCGCCGGTGTCCCTGGCAATCTGGACACTATCTCCGATGTGGTCGCCATGGCCGTGGGTCAAAGCGATATGCGTAACACCATCAATTGCTTCATCGCGCTTGTCTTCGGGGAACGTTGGATTGCCGGAAAAGAACGGATCAATCAGAATATTTGCCTTGTCCGTCTCTACCTTGAATGCCGCATGACCGTACCACGTCAATTTCATCGTCATTTCTCCCGAATCTTGTTAAGGGCCGTCCATGGCAAAAGTACCTGACCTGAGTGTTGAACAGTTTGTAGAACTGCTTCAAGCAAAATCCAGCAATAATCGTAGATTATTGGGGCTCGACCTGGGCACTAAAACGATTGGCATGGCGATATCCGACTCAAATTGGTCCATTGCGTCACCGGTGGATACAATTCGGCGCAAAAAGTTCACCACCGATGTTGAGCTGATGCTGGCTTACATCAAAAAAGAAGGTGTGCAGGGCCTTGTCATGGGCCTGCCCTACAATATGGACGGTTCAGAGGGCCCTCGTGCCCAGGCGACACGCGCATTCGTACGCAATATGCGTCCGTTGACCGACCTGCCGTTGCTATATTGGGATGAACGATTGTCAAGCTATGCCGCTGAGCAAGCCATGCTGGAAGCGGATATGACCCGCAGGAAACGGGCTAAAAATATCGACCAGATTGCCGCGTCGATTATTCTGCAGAGCTGCCTTGACCGACTACAGGAGCATCGGAACGGAACATCTGGCTAACGGTGGGCCACCAGCTTTTACGCATGCGATAGGCGACGATACTCAATACGATAGCGCTGTCAAAAGCGATGGTTTTGGCAAGCATCGCAGGCAGCGCTTCTGGCGCAATACCCAGCATGTTACCGTAGAGATTGAAAACGAGGTCGTGTAACTCACGGGAGAAGATTCGTGTTCCAAAATGCAGGTTATTTGCAGATAATCCGTACCATAAACCGATCAGGGACGTTGGTATTGCCCAAAGAAAAAATAGTGTGCGCATAAAAACTTGCCGCTCGTATGTTGCCCCGTCCCGTTAGAAGTAATGTGGCCAGCATTCGCCGCGAGCGCAACGTAAAGCATTTGTTAAGGTTAATTTAGCGCTTCCAGTAAAAATGCTTATCTAACCACAGACAAAATCAATTATAGCACGGGCATTATAACGGGAATCCATCATGCCATATGTATGTCGCCACGGTCGTCCCAACCGACTGTCGACAAATGCATCTGCAATTTCCGTGGGTAATGAACGGCGCATTTCCGCCGCAGCAGCTGTCAGCGCTAATTGCTCGGTAAGAATTCTGGCAGACCCTTCATCTTCCATCGCAATATCACCGGCAATGCGCAGCACATCAATCGATTGACCGTTGCCCTCGCCCAGGTCGTCTTTAAGGCGGTCCAGGACGCTGTTGACGGTATTTGGGCCTTTTCTGATGACCCGCAGCACATCAAGACACATGATGTTGCCGGAGCCTTCCCAAATCGCGTTGAGCGGAGCCTCACGGTACAACCGACCCATCACTCCTTCTTCGACATAACCGTTGCCGCCAATACACTCCATCGCCTCAACAATCATGGCTGGCGCTGATTTGCACACCCAATATTTGATCACCGGGGTCATCAGCCTGGCGTATCCGGCCTCAACCGAATCTGTGCTCGCCAAATCGAAACTGCGCGCCAGTCTCAATGCCAAACATTGAGCGGCAGCAACATCGAGCGCAAGGTCACCCAAAACTCGTATCATCAATGGCTGATCGATAAGCTTTTCACCAAACGCAGATCGGTGGCGACAATGGTGGACGGCTTCCGCCAATGCCGCCCGCATTTGACCCGCCGAACCTAGAACGCAATCCAGCCGCGTTAATGTTACCATTTCCAAAATGGTCTTGATGCCTTTGCCTTCTTCGCCAACCAAAGAGCCTACTGTATTTTCAAACTTCACTTCAGAAGAAGCGTTGGATCGGTTTCCAACCTTTTCCTTTAACCGTTGAAAATGCAGTCCGTTGTTTTGCCCATCGGGTAATAAACGGGGCAAAAAGAAACAGGATATTCCCGCCGGTGTATTTGCAAGAACCAAAAACGCATCGCACATCGGGGCCGAGAAGAACCACTTTTCACCGTTAATTCGCCATGCGCCATCATTCCCTTTGATTGCGGTACTGGTATTTGCCCGCACGTCAGAACCACCCTGTCGCTCGGTCATCCCCATTCCGATGGTGATGCCCTGTTTGGTCCCCGGGGATTTTTGTGCACTGTCGTAATGGCGCGACGTTATGCGCGAAACCCAGTCTTTTATCAGGTCCGGCTCCGTCATCAGAGCCGCTGTGCTGGCATGGGTCATGGTTATCGGGCATGTGTGCCCAACTTCCAGTTGGGAGGTCAACATGAAGCGCACAGCCCGGGCCAGGTTGCGGACGCCCTTTTCCTGCGGATCGTCTTCCCAAATTGAGCCTCCCAACCCAATCGCGATGCCACGACGCATCAGGGCGTGATAGGCCGGATGATACTCCACCACGTCAGCGCGCTCGCCTTTGGAATCGTAAGTTTTAAGTTTGGGTGGATTTTCATTCGCGAGCCTTGCCAGATCCAGCGCTTCCGGTGCCGCTACCCATTTGCCATGGGAGGTAAACCCCTCTTTCAGTTTGCCGTCCAAATGGGTTGTTAATTGCAAAAGAACGCCGTCGCTCAAATATGCATTATGTCCGGCGTAAACAGGTGATTGATTGGTCATAGAGCTTGAAAATCAGGTGTTATTTCGGTGAATCAGAGTAACAGCATTACATCATTATGCCGACATGTGAGAAATTTCGTGCACAGGCCACTTCAACGCTTGCCGTATGAAACATTCGCCCCTAAGCAGGGCCTTTAATGACAAAATCTGCACACTCATCGCTAAATGACGAAACGAAAGCCCCTGCCTTTCGTGAAAAACCTTTTTCGCTGGACCATTTGATCGGAATCGAAGGACTTCAGCCTTCCGACATCACATTTTTGTTGGACCGGGCTGATGAAATGGTGGGAATATCACGGCAGATCGAAAAACGCCGCCCTACCCTTTCCGGGCGCACCCTGATCAATCTGTTCTTCGAAAATTCTACCCGCACCCAGTCCTCGTTTGAAATTGCGGGTAAACGGCTTGGTATGGACGTCATCAATATGGCCGTCCAAACTTCGTCTGTTAAAAAGGGTGAAACGCTCATGGATACGGCTGTAACGCTCAATGCGATGCAGCCGGATTTGCTGGTCGTTCGTCATAATGCTGCGGGAGCGGCCGAACTGTTGGCGCAGAAAATGGGCTGTTCTGTCATCAACGCTGGCGACGGTGCCCATGAGCATCCAACTCAGGCCCTGTTGGACGCGTTAACAATTCGCCGGTCAAAAGGCAGGATTGAAGGCCTGACAGTGGCGATATGCGGCGATATTGTTCACTCGCGCGTTGCTCGATCTAACATTCATCTTCTCAATGCGATGGGAGCGCAGGTCCGCCTCATTGCGCCGTCAACACTGATACCCGGTGGAATTGAAGAGCTGGGGACCAGCACCTTTCATAAAATGGAAGACGGCTTGCCCGGTTGTGATGTTGTCATGATGTTGCGCCTTCAATCTGAACGGATGTCTGGTGCGTTTATTCCCTCAGCACGGGAATATTATCGCTATTTCGGACTGACGGCGGAAAGGGTTGCACTGGCTAAATCCGATGCAATCGTCATGCATCCGGGGCCCATGAACCGCGGGGTTGAGATCGCTTCTCCCATCGCCGACGGGGTGCAAAGCGTGATTGTCGAGCAGGTTGAAATGGGAGTAGCCGTCCGCATGGCCGTGATGGAAGCATTACAACTGGAAAATCCGGTGGATATGGCATGAAAAAATCCATTAAATCCAAGCCGCCGCGCCAGCGCCTGTTCGTCAACGCCCGTATCATCGACCCTTCGCAAAACATGGACCAACACGGCGATGTTTTAGTCACGCGTGGCAGGATCGAAAAAATCGGTAAAGACCTGCCCCGCGATAATCTGCATAAATCATGCAAGATAATAGAGTGTCGAGGGCTTATTCTTGCTCCGGGTTTAGTTGACAGCCGTGTTTTCATCGGTGAACCGGGCGGTGAACACCGAGAAACCATCAAGACTGCGGGCAAAGCAGCAGCTTCTGGCGGTGTAACTTCACTTGTCATGATGCCGGATACAGATCCTGTTATCGATGATGTCGCACTTGTTGAATTTGTTCGCCAAACAGCCCTCGAAAAATCAAAAATCAGAATTCTTCCTGCAGCAGCACTTTCGCGGGGACTGCGCGGCGAAGAAATGACTGAATTTGGCCTGCTCAAGGACGCGGGGGCAGTCTGTTTTACAGACGGGCGAAAGACCGTTGAAAATCCGCAAATGATGCGCCGTGCCCTTACTTATTCTCGTGATTTTGATGGACTCATAATGGCCGCAACGCGGGATTCATCCCTCGGTGGCGGGGTAATGAACGCAGGTTTCAACGCAACAAGGATGGGTCTGCCCGGCATCCCGCGTGAGGCGGAAATTATCCCACTTGAGCGGGACATGAGGCTGGTAGGCATGACCAGAGGAAAATACCACGCCTCCTGCCTGTCTACATCAGATTCAGTCGACGTCATAAAGCGGGCCAAAGACAACAAGTTGAACGTTTCAGCGGGTGTTGCAGTGGCCAATCTCGCTCTGAACGAAACAGACATTGGCAGCTACAGGACGTTTTTTAAAGTATCACCACCCTTGCGCCATGAAGATGACCGTCAGGCTATGATCGAAGGCATCAGAACTGGGGCTATCGACATTATTTGCTCCAATCATGACCCGCAGGATGTCGACACCAAACGCCTGCCCTTTGCCGAAGCGGCTGATGGGGCCATTGGTTTGGAAAGCCTGTTTGCAGCAGCCTTGAGACTTCATCACACGGATGGCATTCCGTTGATGCGCCTTCTGGAATGCCTTTCTACGGCACCTGCACGGCGGTTGAGCCTGCCGTGCGGCACGTTAACGCAAGGTGCACCTGCAGATATGATCCTGTTTGACCCGGATATGCCCTGGATTATGGAAGAAGATCGATTGCGTTCTCGATCCAAAAATACTGCGTTTGAAGGCGCCCGTTTTCAAGGACGCATCTTGAAAACAATCGTTGCCGGACGCACAGTGTTTTCGAGGGACGTCTGACGCCCCAAATGAGGGAATTATGGAACTAGACTTTTCAGTGCTGATTGCGCCGCTTCTTGTTGGCTATCTGCTTGGCTCAATTCCGTTTGGTCTTCTGATTGCGAAACTGGGTGGTGCAGGAGATGTGCGAAAAATTGGTTCTGGAAACATCGGTGCGACGAATGTCCTGCGGACGGGGCGAAAAGGTCTCGCGGCACTGACATTGTTGGCGGATGCGCTCAAAGGTGCGGTCGCAGTATGGATTTTCCTTAGTTCTGGACCCAATATTGCGATCTGGGCCGGGTTTGGCGCATTCGCTGGACACCTTTTCCCGATCTGGCTCAAATTCAGAGGCGGCAAAGGCATCGCGGTCTATGTGGGCGTACTGCTGGCCATCAGCCTTCCGGGTCTGCTGGCATTTGCAGTTGTCTGGCTCGGCATTGCGGCGGGAACACGGTATTCTTCGCTTGCAGCGCTGACAGCAACCCTTGCTGCACCCATTATCGTGTGGTGGCTGGATGCGCCGACATTCCAAGTCGCTATAATGTTAGCACTCATGACATTCCTTGGTTGGTACATGCATCGCGAGAACATAAAACGCCTTCTCAGCGGATCGGAAAGCAAGATCGGCTCTAAGGGATGAGTGATGCTCTTACGCCAAAAACCGGGATCCCATTGGCGGACACTCAAAAGATTGCGTGGCTAAGGCTTATTAGAAGTGAAAATGTTGGGCCTGCAACATTTATGGAGTTGATCAGGCGGTTTGGAACCGCCTCTAACGCGCTGGAAGCTCTGCCTGAGCTCGCAGCTCGAGGACGCGGCAAAAAGATCAAGATTGCGTCTAAGGACGAAGCAGAACGGGAGCGGGAGCAAATTGATCGGCTTGGCGCGACTATCGTATGTCTTGGCGAACCCGATTATCCAACCGCGTTGCGGGCAGCAGATGCACCACCACCGTTAATTACGGTGAAGGGCTCAACAGACATTCTAACGCAAAACACTATTGCATTCGTCGGTTCACGAAACTCATCAATCGCCGGGGTAAAATTAACACAGTCCCTGGCGAAGGAGGTATCTGCGGCGGGATACGCAACGGTTTCAGGATTGGCGCGTGGTATCGATTCTGCAGCCCATACCGCCACAATATCAGGTGGTACAATGGCTGTATTTGCGGGAGGCATTGATCATATTTACCCGTTCGAAAACGTCGATCTTGCCACGGCAATAGTCGAAAATGGCGGTGCTTTGATTTCAGAAATGCCGTTCGGGTGGCAGCCGCGTGCTCAGGATTTTCCGCGACGAAACCGGATTGTCGCGGGCATTGCGCTTGGTCTTGTCGTTGTCGAAGCGGCCAAAAGGTCCGGCTCTTTGATTTCAGCGCGTTTGGCTAACGAAATGGGACGCTTGGTGTTTGCTGTCCCGGGCTCTCCGCTGGACCCGCGCAGCGAAGGCGCCAATCATCTGATCAAACAAGGGGCACAGTTGATTACCAATGCTGAAGATATTTTGGAGGCGATTCAGCCACTTTCCACAAGCAGTCATCAGTCCGGCTATTCTTTAGAAGAACCCCATGGTGACTTGAGCGATGACGAACCCAGCAAATCTGACCGGGAAACACTCATGCAGGCAATCGGGCACACGCCCACAGAAATTGACGACCTCATACGATTTACCGGTATGGCACCGGGAAAGGTTCAAATGATTCTTCTGGAACTCGACCTGGCAGGCCTGATTGAGCGCCATTCCGGAAACAGAATTTCGCTTACCTAAGCTGAATTGAAATACGTTTAGACGATTCTACCGCGTGTCGCGATTATTCGTCCTCACGAATGAGTGATATTATTTTCTGTTGTTGGCCCGCGCAAAATAGGCGCACAAACACGTTTCAAGGAATCATTTTAAACGAATCCCGCTTTAAGCGTTCTCGGCCATAAATAATTCAGCCATCTCCTGCGCGGTGATAGACTGAATTGATCCATCGACGGTATTTCTTTTTCTACCAGCGGTCATCTGCCCGCGTTTTATGTCATCGGCTTCGATAATTGCCATTTCCAGTAGATACACCAGAAAATCGGCGTTCACCTGCTGCCCCATTGTCCTTAGCTCAATGAGCATTCCTTCTATGTAAGAAGCTGTCGCAGTACGTCTCTCGTTTGAAACGTTTGTCATATTCATCTCCACGCTTGAGGTCTCCCTACAGACCTCTAACAACCGCCCTGTTTCATGAAGCATACGAATACAGTTCGCCTCGATTCGATAAAGTCTACAGGCGGTACGTCGAATTGCAATGTAATTTTATACCATCTTTAGTTGTATTTTCAAGTTGCGTAGTCACCATCATGTTGACGTGGCGTTATGAACATTTGCGTTTAGGCGCTAACCGCCCTATGTCGAGCCGCCAAACAATATTATCTCATTTTGCGTAAGTTCATGAAACTGGTTATCGTCGAGTCCCCTGCAAAAGCAAAAACAATTAATAAGTATCTTGGGTCAAACTATAAGGTTTTGGCGTCATACGGCCATGTGCGTGACTTGCCAGCAAAAGACGGGTCCGTCCTGCCGGATGAAGACTTTGCCATGTCGTGGACAGTGGACGGCAAGTCTAAACCGCGTCTCACTGACATCACCAAAGCAGCCAAAGCCGCCGACAGCATCATTCTGGCAACCGACCCTGACCGTGAAGGCGAAGCCATTTCCTGGCATGTTCTTCAGGTTTTATCGGACAAGAAAGTGCTGAAAGACAAAAAGGTCGAACGGGTTGTCTTTAATGCGATCACCAAGAAATCAATCCTTGAGGCAATGGAACAGCCGCGCCAGGTCGATGAGCCATTGGTCAACGCCTATCTTGCCCGTCGTGCCCTCGATTATCTCGTTGGGTTCAACCTTTCACCCGTTTTGTGGCGTAAATTGCCCGGCGCCCGGTCCGCAGGTCGTGTACAATCCGTCGCTTTGCGCCTAATCTGCGAACGGGAAAACGAGATTGACCGGTTTAAACCGGAAGAATATTGGACGATTCTCGGTGAATTCAAAAACTCAAGTGGAGCGGATTTTGACGCACGGCTGACGAGTTTTGAAGGCGAAAAACTCCAGCGCCTTGATGTGAAGAACGAGGAACAGGCATCGAAAATCAAACGCATGCTCATGCTGGCCGACTTCGAAGTTCAAAGCGTTGAAGCCAAACCAACAACCCGTAACCCTTATGCACCTTTCACCACGTCCACCATGCAACAGGAAGCATCTTCCAAACTCGGCTTCTCAGCTTCGCGCACCATGCAGGTTGCACAAAAATTGTATGAAGGTATCGACCTTGGCGGTGAGACCGTTGGTCTGATCACCTATATGCGGACAGATGGCGTGCAGATTGCACCGGAAGCCATTGACGAAACCCGGAAGGTGATTGGTGAGAGTTTTGGTGCCATGTATCTGCCGGAAAAAGCGCGGTTCTATTCCTCCAAAGCAAAGAATGCTCAGGAAGCACACGAAGCCGTGCGCCCAACGTCCCTCAACCGCCACCCTAAGGATGTCGCGTCTAAACTCGATGATGACCAGCGTCGCCTCTATGAATTGATCTGGAAGCGCACCATCGCCAGCCAGATGGCATCCGCCAAGATCGAACGCACTGCCGCTGAACTGATAGCCAGGCACGACGGTAAGGTTGCGACTATGCGGGCCAATGGGTCCGTGATCAAGTTTGATGGCTTTTTGTCAGTCTATCAGGACAATAAGAAAAAGGGGGACGAAGAAGACAAGCGCCTTGTTCCGTTGACACAAGGCGAGAAAATCTCCCGCGAAAGCATTGATGCTAGCCAGCACTTTACGGAACCGCCATCCCGTTATTCCGAAGCCTCACTGATTAAAAAGATGGAAGAGCTCGGCATTGGCCGCCCTTCCACCTATGCTTCCACGCTAAAAACACTAGCCGACCGGGACTATGTAATCATCGAGCAACGACGCATGACACCACAGGCCAAAGGCCGGCTGGTGACGTCGTTCCTCGAGAGCTTCTTTTCCAGATACGTAGAATATGATTTCACTGCCTCGCTTGAAGAAAAACTGGACAAGATTTCCGCCGGCGATCTTCAGTGGAAAGATGTGTTGCGGGAATTCTGGACGGAATTTTCCAGCGCTATTGGCGATACAAAAGACCTGCGCATCACCGAAGTTCTCGACAAACTGAACGAAGAACTCGGCCCCCTCGCATTCCCAGCGAACGAAGATGGCTCCGATCCGCGCCTTTGCCCCACCTGTAAAGAAGGCCAATTGAGCCTCAAGGTCGGTAAGTTTGGCGCCTTTATCGGCTGCGCCAACTATCCGGACTGTAAATTCACCCGTCAATTGGGTGCCGAAGGCCTCGAACAATCCCAGCAACAGGCCAACGATGGGCCAAAAGTTTTAGGCGTTGATCCGGATACCAGTGAAGAAGTTAAATTCATGGTTGGCCGCTTTGGTCCTTATGTTCAGCGCGGCGAAGGCAAAGAAGGCAAAAATGCCGGGATTCCAAAAAGCTGGAACCCCGCCGACATCGATTTCGAAAAAGCACTCCAATTGCTGGCCTTGCCACGGTTGGTAGGTCAACATCCAGAGACTGGAAAGGACATTACCGCACGCTTTGCCCGTTACGGACCCGTTGTTCAGCACGAAAGCAAATTTGGTGGCCTCGATACGGATGATGAAGTCTTTACGGTCGGCATCAACCGCGCTGTTGCAGCGCTCGCCGACTCAGCTTCAAAAGGGGGGCGAGGGCGTACTGCGTCCAATTTGAAAGACTTGGGAGAACATCCCGAGTTTGCGGGACCTGTTGCCGTTAAAAACGGCCGTTTTGGACCTTACGTCAACCATGGTAAGATCAACGCCACGCTTCCAAAGGACGTTGATCCAACGACTGTGACTATGGAACAAGCTGTTCAATGGATTGCGGACAGGGCCGAGAAAACCGGCAAGAAACAGACCAAGAAAAAACCTGCTAAAAAGAAAGCCGCTGCGAAGAAAAAACCAGCCGCCAAGAAGCCTGCAGCCAAAAAGAAGGCTCCGGCAAAGAAAAAGCCAGCAGCAAAAGCAACTGCCGAGGAATAGGCGCAGACATCAATGTGTTCCAACGATAGGGTTGGAACGTAACGAGAGGGTTTGAACCCGCGATTTCAGTGGAGAATGACCCGAATGGCCAAACAAAAGAAAACAAAAAGGGCGCCGACCGACAAGAACAAGGGCAAGCGCTCTGCCATTCCCACGCAAGAAGAATTGCTGACTTTCCTGTCCGAAAACCCTGACATGAGTGGTAAGCGGGAGATTTCCCGTGCGTTTGGCCTGAAAGGGCAACAGAAAATCACACTCAAAGCCATGTTGAGCGAATTGCAGGACGAGGGCCTTATCAAAAAGCAGGGCAAACGGTTTGCCAAGCCGGGCACCCTGCCCTCCGTCATTGTATTGGATATTACCGCTCGGGATCGGGACGGTGGCCTTTTAGCGCGTCCAGCCCAATGGGACGAAGCAACAGACGGGAAATATCCCGTTGTCAGCATCGTCAACCACGCCCGTTCCAAGGCCCCATCCGCAGGGGTTGGCGACAGGGTATTGGCCCGCATCATGGAACAGGGGCACGGCTCCCCCCGTGGCCGAGTGATGAAAATTCTCGACCGCAATCGTGGTACGGTTTTGGGGGTTTATCGCCCCTATAAAACGCCGGAGAATGGTTATATCGGACGTATCGAACCGACAGAACGCAAACAAAGCGAACTCATCATTCACGAGAAAAACCTTGGCGATGCGTCGTCCGGTGATCTTGTTGAAGTCTCCGTTGTGGGGCGTAATACCCACGGTTTAAAGCAGGCTAAGGTTGAAAAAGTCATCGGTGATATGAATACCGAGAAGGCGATTTCACTCATCGCACTGCACCAACATAGCATCCCGACTGTTTTCCCGGATGAAGTCTTGGCGGAGGCAGCTAAAGCCGGTCCTGCCGATATGGTAAAACGTGAAGACTGGCGGGAACTGCCCCTCATCACTATCGACCCGGCAGACGCCAAGGACCATGACGACGCCATCTACGCGATTGCCGATGATGAAGAGACAAATGAAGGGGGCGTTATCGTCACAGTCGCCATCGCAGACGTGAGCTGGTACGTACGTTCCGCAACAGCACTTGATAAGGAAGCATTGCTGCGCGGCAATTCGGTCTATTTCCCGGACCGTGTTGTTCCCATGCTTCCGGAAAACATCTCCAACGACCTGTGCTCCTTGAAAGAAGACGTCGACCGTCCCGCTCTGGCCGTTCGTATGACATTTGCCGCAGATGGTCGCAAACTGCGGCATACATTCCATCGTATTATGATGAAAAGCCATGCGCGACTGTCCTATCAGGAGGCACAGGGTGCGATTGACGGCAATGATCAGCCACGCGCCGAGCAATGGCTCGAACCCGTTCTCAAGCCCCTGTGGGCTGCCTATGAGGTTCTTAAGCGCGGACGCGACTACCGCCAGCCGCTTGAACTCGACATGCCAGAGCGCAAAATTCTTCTCAACGACAATGGCGGGGTTGATCGCGTAATCGTTCCACCGCGCCTTGATGCCCATAAACTCGTAGAAGAATATATGATTCAGGCGAATGTTGCGGCTGCTGAAACTCTAGAAAAAAGACGACAGCCACTGATTTATCGCATCCACGACGCTCCATCACTGGCCAAACTTGAAAGCCTGCGCGACTTCCTACGGACGTTGTCTATTCCTCTCGCCAAAGGCGGTCAGATGAAGCCTGCCAATTTCAATGGGATATTAAATCAGGTGGAAGGTACGGACAACGCGGAACTGGTGAATTCAGTGATCCTGCGCTCCCAGTCCCAAGCGGAATATAATCCGGCAAATATCGGGCATTTTGGGCTAAATCTCAAGAAATATGCCCACTTCACCTCTCCGATTCGCCGTTATGCCGACCTGATTGTTCACCGGGCATTGGTTTCCTCGCTCAATCTGGGCGCAGGTGGGATCACCATGCCGGAAGAAGAACGCCTTGAGGTTATTGCGCAGGAAATCTCAGATACCGAGCGCAGAGCGATGCTGGCGGAACGTCAAACCGTAGATCGCCTTATCTCCACCCATTTGGCCGATAAGATCGGGGCTCAATTCCACGGTCGAATCAATGGCGTAACCCGCTCTGGCCTGTTCATCACCCTGGACGGAACCGGCGCTGATGGCTTCATTCCCATTTCCAAACTGGGCGACGATTATTACGTGTATGACGAAGTGTCTCACCGCCTTGTTGCAGAACACTCTGGCCTTATCTTCCAAATGGGTGATCATGTGGAAGTGAAACTCGTCGTAGCAGCGCCTGTTGCAGGTGCGTTACGTTTCGACATGATATCGGACGGACGAGAGGGGACCGGCCTGCCCCGCAGCAAGCGAAGCAGGCCCGGTTCTCCATCGGGACGTCCAAGACGACAGGGCGGAGGCGATAAATTCGGTCGTCGCCGCACGAAAGGAAGATAATTATGAGTGTAGACGTTCATGCAGAACAGGAAGCCAAAAAACTGAACGACCGTTCGGTTAAACAGGCCATATTTAAAGGCATTAAATGCCGTTGCCCCTCATGCGGCGAAGGCAAGTTGTTCAACGAATGGTTGAAGGTCACACCCGTCTGCTCAAACTGCGGCGAGGAGTTGTTCCACGAACGAGCTCAGGACTTTCCGCCCTATATCACCATCAGCATCGTCGGCCACATTGTGGTTACACTCCTGATGATCGTAGAGGCCAATTTTGAATGGTCGATGAACACCCATCTGGCCGTCTGGATACCCCTTGGATTTGGATTGGCACTCGCCATGATGCAGCCCATAAAAGGCGGAGTTGTCGGCATGCAATGGGCGCTTCGGATGTTTGGATTTAGCGGAGAACCGCAAAGTGACTGACACTCTCACCAACGGCATGTCAAAAGATGCAGTCGAAAGGGCAGCCGTTTTCGACGGCTCCAAACGCAGCGCCAACATGCCACCCCGGGACGCGTCCACCCTCATCATACTAGATGGCGAGGGACCAGACGCAAAAATGTTGATGGGCCGCCGCCATGAGAATCACAAATTTATGCCAGGCCTGTTCGTTTTCCCAGGAGGTCGCGTAGACCGTAGCGACGGTTCGATCCCCTCCGCGGACCAGTTGAACCCGATTATCGAAGATAAGATATTCAATACGTTACGGGCAAAACCAACCCGAAGACGGGCACGTGCCTTGGCATTGGCGGCAATCCGTGAAACCTACGAAGAAGCGGGCATCCTCCTCGGCGAACGCGGCGGTGGATTTAACGCAACACACAAAGATTGGCAGGCATTTAGTCAGCTTGGCGTTACTCCAACTCTATCTCCGTTGCGCCTCGTAGCCCGCGCCATCACACCACCCGGCAGGACGCGCAGGTTTGACGCATGGTTCTTCGTCACGAAAGCGGAGCATATAGCTCAGACGCTGGATGAGCGCCCGACCGATGAATTACAGGACCTGCACTGGCTCAAATTTGAAGACGCATTGCAGCTTGAACTCCCGGTCATCACCGTTACCGTGCTCAAAGACCTGCAAAAGCGCTTGAAGACAGATCCGACGCTGGAACCATCAACAAAAATGCCTTTTTACCATCTTAAGGGCAAAAACTTCCTCAGGGACCTTATCTAGGTTCTACCCTCAATCTCCGGCTTGACATTTGCCACGCTTGGCTTAGGAAACCTCCAACGAAAGCGCCGCTTGATTTGATTTTGCGGCCTTTCCTCGAATTTCAAGGAACGCATCATGGCTAAGGCAACCACCATCAAGGTGAAATTGAACTCGACTGCTGACACAGGGTTCTATTACGTCACCAAAAAGAACTCCCGTACAATGACCGAAAAACTGTCAAAGAAAAAGTATGACCCGGTCGCGAAAAAGCACGTTGAATTCAAAGAGGGTAAAATCAAGTAACCTTTGATTGTCCACCTAGCCGTTCGCGGCAAGAAATTATAAAGGCCGCCCAATATAGGGCGGCCTTTTTGTTTTGTAGTCCTAGTTTCGGCAAACGCATAATGCAACACTGAACGTGACGACACCTAAATATCGTTTGGAGCCCTCTGGATGGCGTTGATCATGTTCCAATTGATCGGTGCATCATCAGTAAGGACAGCCGAGGGTGTGTAAAAACTCGATTTAATGGGTTGCTTTAACTGCGGCTTTTGTTGTTTCCGAATATTTGCCCCACCGTCAGAAAATGTAGCTGCTTGGCAACTCGATAGCCGTTTTTGCCGGTTGTGAACTACATTTGTTGTATCACTGGCAATTGGAGAAAAATTGGTTTTGTTTAGGCCGACATTGCCCCGATCAGAGTAGAAATTCCAACCATATTGATCATGCGCTTGATGTTGTAGGCAAGCACACTCAATGCCATTTCCGCGCGGACATTTGGAAATCTGCGGGTTAGGAAATGGGTAGACCCCATCCACGCCTTGAGAGTGCCGAAAGGATGCTCGACTGTTGAACGGCGTGTCCGCATCAAGTCTGGTTTCTCATCCATTCGGGCATACATCTCTTCGATCAGATGTTCATGTTCCCACCGGGCGATGCGGCGTTCCTTGCCTGTCGTACATTGATGTTTCAAAGCGCAGTATTGGCAATCATTTTGCCAATAGCGTCGTTGCATCAGGCCACCTTCCTCACGGGTGTAGCGATAAGTCAGCTCTTTATCAGCAGGGCAGATGTAAACATCTTGATTGGCATTGTAGATAAAGTCTGCCTTCACAAACATACCTTTCTTCCGATTGCCGGATGTATCAGGCCTTGGAACTGTTGGCGTAATTCCCTGTTTATCGCAGGCCAGCAATTGCGTACCACTGAAGTAGCCGCGGTCTGCAATAGCTTCGAGAGCATCTACTTTCAATGCAACCTTTGCAGCCTGGGCCATCGGTTCCAGCTGTGCCCTGTCATTGCCGACATTCGTCACCTCATGGGCCACGATAAGGTGGGCTTCAGTATCAACCGCCGTCTGCACATTGTGACCGACAAGTCCGGTACCTTTGCCGCGTGTCGCCATGGAACGTGCATCAGGATCGGTTACAGATATCTGACCATCTGATGTATCTGGCAGTTCGGTTGCGATGGCTTCAAGCCGTCTCACTTCCTGACGGACACGAGAGAGCTTTTCTTGTAGGCGTTCAATCTTCTTGGTCTGAGTGTGTGATTGTTCCTGCCTGTCAGTGCGTGCCATCTCTTCCAGATATCGGGCAGCACTGTCTTCAAGATGAGTAATCCGAAGCTTGATTTTGCCTGCAGTAAAATTACGGTCCCGATTATTGACCGCTTTGAACTTGCTGCCATCAATCGCGACACACGCCCTGTCCAAAACACCCATGCGACGACAAACTTCAACAAACCGGGCACAGGTTTTGCGGATAGGGGAGCTGTTAAGCCTTCGAAAGTCAGCAATCGTCTTATGGTCAGGCACCAACCGCCCGGTCAACCACATCACTTCAACATTACGCCCAGCTTCCCGTTCAAGGCGACGGCTGGAGGCAATTCTGTTCAAATACCCATAGATGAACAGCTTCAGCAAAATCGAAGGATGATAACCTGGCCGACCAGTTCCGGCAGATATCGTTCGCCCAAAACCGAGTTCAACAAGATCAAGAGCATCAACGAAAACGTCAACCACTCGAACAGCGTTTTCTTGACAGACATAATCGTCCAGACATTCCGGCAACAAAGTCACCTGATCACGCCCAACACCCTCGATAAATCGTGACATCACAAAATCTCCGATTCAATTCACAGAAGTATATCAGAATAGCAACAAGTATCGAGTTCTTACACACCCTCGGCCCATACCGGGCGTTCGAGCAAAGTATGAATTTATCGTTCAGTTTCACCAAAGCAGTTATTCATGTTGGAAGGCCAGTTCACGTCGTCGAGGTCGGGACTGTGGGCAAATTGTCTTGGTATTCCGGCGGTCGGTGTTCTCGACACAACATGACCGACCACATCGCAAAAATGTCACATGTAGTCGTTGGAAATACAGAACCAGCCTGTTCTCTGAGTCCAATCGTGATCTGGAACGTGTGTCGTAATTTAGATGGCATTCTAAACATTTTAGCGCCATTGAGGACAAAATACGCTCAACGTTGAATTTGGCATCGATGGATTTGCTATCTTCTTGGTTCAGTTTTTTGGCTCTTTGAGATAGTCGAACGCCCATTCGTTGTAGCCGCCTTCTCCGCGATACCAGATGACCTCCTCTCCCGGTTCTTCTCCGTGGTTCCAGCGTGGTGGAGTGCCGTTCTTTTGGGCACTGAGTATCAGATTACGACGTCGCTGACTTTCGAGAATTCTCGTGGTCAGTTCCTCTTCATCCCATTTCTCTCTCACTTCGCTTTTGAAGCCTGACACAACGCCTTGAAGGTCGGCTCGGTCCGCTAGGTTCGTCAACTCATCCGGGTCTGCGTCCACATCAAACAACAGTGCGGGGTCCTTTGATGAACTGATGTATTTGTATTTACCCCGTCGGATCATGAAGATGGGAGCAAGCGTCGCTTCCGCCAGATATTCAGCATGGATTGCACGCTGTGGCTCAGGGTTTCCCTTGTCCAGCAAAGTGGTAAGGTCGAGGCCTTCGAGAGGTTCAACATCGGCTTCCCAACCGCTACCCGTCGCTAAGCCGTTGAATGTTGGCAGGAGGTCAACCAATGACGCAAATTCCGAAACCCGTTGTGGCTTGATCCACGGCGCAGACATGAGAAGCGGAATGCGTAGTGACGGTTCGAAGAAGTGTTTCTTGAACCACATTCCTCTCTCACCTAGCATTTCGCCATGGTCTGACGTGAAGATGATGGCAGTGTTTTTGTCCGCGCCGGTTGATTTAAGGGCCGCCAGAACCTTGCCGATCATTTCATCCAGGTAGGAAATCGAGCCGTAATAGGCACGTCTGGCACGGTGCACGTCCTCATCGTCAAATGAAAAGTCGAGCATGCCAAAGTCTTTGAGCAGCCTGACCGAATGGGCATCATGCCGATTCTCCCCCATCGGTGGCACAGACGGTGGAGGAATGTCTGTATCCTCGTAAAGGTCCCAATATTCCTTACGGCACAGGTAAGGCTCGTGGGGATGGGTGTAAGAAACTTGCATGAAGAATGGCCGGTCATCGGACGACCGCGCCATATCGTAAACATGACGAACCGCCTTGTGGGTCACTTCCTCGTCGAAATCGATTTGAACTGACCGCTCGCATATGCCGGATATGAGAACAGAGCGCGGGTCGTTTGTGTCCCGTTCACCCTCATCTGCCCAACTTGGCACCCAACTGAAATCTGCGGGATAAAGGTCTGCGGTGAGTCGTTTTTCAAAGCCATGGAACTGATCGGGGCCGATGAAGTGCATCTTACCCGATAGACTCGTCTGGTAGCCGAAGCTTCGCAGATAGTGAGCGTAAGTTGGAATGGAAGCCGGCATTTCAGCCGCATTGTCGAATGCGCCAATTGTTGAGCACAATTGACCGGCGGCCATGGAAAAGCGAGACGGCGCACAAAGCGGAAAATTGCAATAGGCGGTTTCAAAAACGACGCCGCGCTGCGCTATCAAATCCAGATTAGGCGTCCGCGCAAATGTATTGCCATAGGCGGTGAGAGAACCGGCCAACATCTGGTCGACCTGAATGAAAAGAATGTTTGGGTTTTTCATTGGTTGCCGTTCCATCCACAGGCTTTGTCGATTGTCGACAATCTAATAGACCTGAGCTACGCTTGGCTAGAGCGTTGCCCCAATCAGGATGTATTTTCAGGCTATTTGATGGTTGAATGGAATTTCATAGCGGTATTTTCAGATTTCGATCTGTTGCTGATTGGCTTGCTCAATACCCTCAAGATCACAGCGCTTGCCCTTCTGTTTGGCGTGCCACTCGGCCTTGTTTTTGCGCTTTCACGCCTTTCGAAATTTCTGCCGCTGTCGTTCACAGCCGCCTTCATCATTGAATTCTTTCGAACAACGCCGCCGCTTGTTCAATTGTTCTGGTTTTTCTTTGCGCTGCCCATATTGATCGATGTGCGCATGACTCCGTTTATCGCGGCGGTTGTGACCTTCTCGATTCAGTCGTCCGCCTTCTTTGCCGAAATTTTCAGGGGCGGTATTCAGTCAATCGACAAAGGGCAGTGGGAGGGTGCCAAGGCGATTGGAATGTCCTATCGCCAGTCTCTCATCCGGATTATCCTTCCCCAAGCCGTGAAACGGATGATACCGGCTTTCATGGAACGGTCGATTGAGCTTTTGAAAACGACCACGCTGGTTTCAACCGTGGCTTATGCCGATTTGATGTTTCAAGCCAACGACCTTGCGCAAAAGACCTTTCGCCCGCTTGAGGTCTATACCGTCGTTGCGCTGATGTATTTCGTGCTGATCTTCGTGTTCAGCCAAATGTCGATCCTAGTCGAGAAGCGGCTGGCGCAATCCGGTGAAAGCACGGTGCGCTGACATGAGCCATACATGGGATTTCGCGACAATTATTCAAAACTGGTACGTTCTTTGGATCGGGTTGAAAGGAACCGTCTTCATCTTCTTGGTGACAGTGATTCTGGGGCTTTCAGGGGGCTTGATTATCGGTATCTGTCGATATGCACCGTCCCGTGCCCTAAGCTGGCCCGCCATGGCATTTGTGGAAGTGTTTAGAAACACGCCAGTGCTCGTTCAAATCATCTGGTTTTACTACGCATTTCCAATTCTGACCGGAATTGATGTCGATCCGTTTTTGGCCGCTGTGCTTGGGATATCACTTAATACCATGGCTTTTTCTGCGGAAATTTATCGGGCAGGCATTCAGTCCATTGAACCGGGCCAATGGGAGGCGGGCAAGGCTATTGGCATGACCTATAATCAGTCTTTACGCCGCGTTATCTTGCCGGTGGCCATCAAGCGCGTGTTACCGGCGCTTACAAACCGTGGCATTGAGGTTTTCAAAATGTCGACGCTCGCATCGGTCGTTGCCTATGTGGAAACGCTCAATCAGGCCAATCTGTTAGCCGATTTAAATTTCAATCCCATCGAAGCCTACACAGCGGTTGCTGTGATATTCTTTGTTGTTCTCTATCCGGTCGTACAGGGCACTTACGTGCTTGAGCGCGTTCTAAAGAAAGGCGATTGAACATGGATGAAATTGTTCGCATCGATGGCCTGCACAAGAGTTTTGGAAACCTTGATGTTCTCAAGGGTATCGGCATGTCGGTTAAGGCCGGCGAAACCGTTGTGCTTTTGGGGTCCAGTGGCTCTGGAAAAAGCACGTTGTTGCGCTGCGTCAATTTTATGGAAGTCCCGACACAGGGACAGGTATTTCTGCACGGTGATCTCGTTGGAAGTGAAACCAACGGCAAGATGAGCTACCGTGAAAGCGAGCTTTGTTCGCTTCGCACCCGCATTGGAATGGTGTTCCAGCATTTCAACCTTTTTCCCCACATGACGGTCGAGCAAAACGTCATGGAAGGGCAAATTACCGTTCTTAAACGCACCAGAACCGAAGCGCGGTCAAAAGCTTTGGCGCAGTTGGAGCGTGTTGGCTTGGGGGACAAGGCCCAGGAATACCCTGCC
Organism: uncultured Rhizobiaceae bacterium; assembly: GCA_951813045.1. Lineage (GTDB taxonomy): Bacteria > Pseudomonadota > Alphaproteobacteria > Rhizobiales > Rhizobiaceae > Pseudahrensia. The sequence continues at coordinate 1,298,524 of CATOTF010000002.1, read as the reverse complement.
CGCCTTTCTGGCGGCCAAAAACAACGTGTAGCCATTGCCCGTGCTTTGGCGATGGATCCGGACGTAATGCTGTTTGACGAGGTCACTTCTGCACTCGACCCGGAGCTGGTAGGTGAAGTGCTCAAGACGATGCGTCAACTGGCCGACGAGGGAATGACTATGCTGGTCGTCACCCATGAACTTGGTTTTGCCTACCATGTTGCAAACCGTGTCCTGTTCTTGGATGGAGGCGTGATTTTGGAAGAGGGCGAGCCGCAACACATTTTGAAAAATCCGAAAACAACGAGAATGCGCGAGTTTCTTGACGGTCACTCGCTCTTTAAACTGCCCGACTGATCGGGTGGCAAATTTCAATGAGAGAAGGAGAAAACCCATGAAGAAACTTATAGGAAAAATAGCAACGGCGATGATGGCGCTATCCGCTGTCATGCTGTTGTCGCTGGCGTCAGCGCAGGCCCAGTCAACCTGGGAGAAAATACAGACAACCAAGAAACTTCGTATGGGCGTTACGCAAGCGCCGCCGTGGTATTCGAAAAACCCGACAACGGGAAAATGGGAAAGTGGCCTCATCGTTTCCGTCGGCAAATCCATGGCCGAAGAATTAGGCGTTGAACTGGAAACCGTCGAGGTGACCTGGGCAACCGCAATCGCCGCCCTTCAGGCCGACAAGATCGATATGATGTTCCTGGACGCAACGCCGAAACGGGCAATCGTGGTCGATTATCCTTTCCAGCCGCTGCTCTACATCTCGCTCGCTGTTCTTGCCCGCGACGATCTCGCAGTCGAACGGTGGGAAGACCTCAACAAGACTGGCGTCAAGGTCGCTGTACCCCAGGCAACCAGTATGGACGCGTTTTTGACCCGGAATATTCCAAATGCCGACATTCAGCGGTTCCCGAACAATGGGGCAGCACTTGCTGCGTTCCAGTCCGGCCGTGTTGATGCTGTTTCACTGTTTCACCCGCCACTGCTTGCGGCCCGCAAGAAGTTTGGTGCCGGTAAAATTGTGATCCCAACCCCGGCATTCAGTTCACCGTCTTCGATTGCAGTGCGTCGCGAAGCGGACAAGACCTTCCGTGACTGGGTTAGCCACACGATCCTCTACTATTACGAGACTGGTAGAACCCAGCGCTGGTATGAGGAATTCCTGACCGAATTCGGTTTGGATCCAAAGGCATCCCCCGTCATTCAACGTGAACTTCTGTTCGCAAGATAAGGTTGCATTGGTGGCAGGACTTTCCTGCCACCGTACCTTGAGGTCTGGTGCCCATGCCTGATAATTCCGACCAACTGTCGACGCACGATGCGCCCGAAGACGTGCGCAACGACGACATTAAAATTTACGTCGATGGCAATATCGCCCATCGCGATGAGGCCGTTGTTTCAGTCTATGACAGCGGTTTCATGCTGGGCGACGGTGTGTGGGAGGGCCTGCGACTCTACGACGGTTATCTGTCTTTTCTGGATGAACATCTGGACCGCCTTTACGAGGCCGCGCTCTATATCGACCTTGATATCGGGAAATCACGGGCTGAATTGATCGACGCCATTTGGGCGACCCTCAACGCAAATGACATGCATACGGATGTCCATGTGCGGTTGATGGTGACCCGCGGGAAAAAGCGCAAACCCTTTCAGCATCCGCACCTGAGCATATTCGGTTCTACAATCGTCATTATCGCCGAACATTCAAAGCCGGATGAGAGCACTATCGAACGGGGTATCCGCCTTCATACTGTTCCCCATCACCGGGGATTGCCGTTGACGCAAGATGCAAAGTTGAATTCCCACTCCAAGCTGAACTGCATCATCGCGCTCAACCACGCCATTCGTGCCGGAGCCGACGAGGCGTTGATGCTCGACCCATTCGGCTTTGTGAACACTACCAACGCCTGCAATTTCTTCATCGTTCGAAAAGGCGAGGTTTGGACGTCGACTGGCGACTATTGTATGAACGGTATCACTCGCCAGAAGGTCATCGACCTTTGCCAGCAGGAAGATATCCCGGTTTTTGAACGTAACTATTCGCTCGTTGACACCTATGGAGCCGAGGAAGTGTTCCTGACTGGAACCTTCGGTGCCCAAACACCGGTCTTCGAGATTGATGGCAGGGTGATAGGAGGCAAAGTCGCAGGCCCGACCTTTCACCGCGTTCGCGCCGCTTACAAAAAACTTATAGCCCGGGAAGTCACCCGACAGTCATGAATCCTCTTACCGTCTTGCGACCAATTGAAGATAATACCCTAAGGGCGCAGGTTGCCCGGCAGATACTCGATATGGTCACTGGTGGTCATTTTTTACCCGGGCAAAAGTTGACCGAAAGTAATTTATCAAACCAGTTGAAAGTCAGCCGCGCCCCGTTACGTGAAGCTATTCGCGACCTTGTTGAAGGGGGTATATTGGTGTCCGAGCCCTATAAAGGGCTCCATGTCCGCTCCGTCAGTGTGCTCGATCTTGAAGAACTTTATTCCATGCGAACGACGCTCGAACAATTCGCTTTTCGCTTGGCTTGGCCAAAACGAGATGAACGATCACTAAGTGACCTCGATAACCGTTATGAACGGCTGATACGGCACCAGTCGACCGGTGATCAGGCCAGCACTGTTGAGTGTGAGCTTTCGTTTCACTCGTGGGTTTATGAATTATCGGGCCATTCACTGCTTCTTGCGCAGTGGAAAAAACTGATGCCCCTTGTTCAGATTTACATGTCCCTGCACTTCAGAACCCACGGCTCACACGGGCAATATAAACATATGACCACCGAGTATCTCAAACTTGCCAGCGGTAATTCGCTTGATGCTGTTCAACGACACGTCAGCGAACATCTGCAACAGGGCCTGGCGTCAGTCCAATCTGCACTGGAAGCAGTCGATTTATAGCGACGTGATGGGGAAAATTGTTCAATTACGCATTTTATGAGGGCCTTGGAAAACACTGTGAGGTGTTTTTAGATTGACACATAAAACCGCAGCTAGCTCGCTACAATTCGAATGCTATCAGGGTCAACTGCTGGTGGGTTTGTCCACTCCGCGGTTCTTCGTATAAAATCACCAAGTTCAGCTTTGCGCCAATCGTTCCGGAGACCGACCTAACGGGCAATTCAACTAGCGACACGTTCCAGAGGTCGTTAGAGGGCTCGATACCGGAAATTCGGCCATGTTTGTGAGGCATCTACTCCAATGTCAGCAAGGCGCTGATGGTGCGGCGGAGAGGGACGGTGTCCGTATTGCACTGACAAGCAGGCTTTCACGTAAACAAGTAGCATCAGATTTGGGTGTCGACTTTTCGACGCTTGCTACATGGATATAGAAGTCCAAACTTGTTGATCTTCTTCCACCTGCCGATATTGATCTCGCCAAAGAGAATGAACGGCTCCGTAATCCTGCCGTTCGTGCGATCTCGAGGCCAAACTCCAGAAACCCCGTAATCAGTCATTCAAAGTTATATATGTAATCGCGGCATTGTTATTCGATAAGGAATGCTGACGAACCTTTTCTTACTCTTGATAAGAGGCTCGGTATTATTCTGGAGAAGTTGTGTTTTCTCGCTTTGCGATGTTGTGGGCTACTCGTTCCGCTGCATCAAACGCCCCCTCTATCAACCCCGGGCTTCTTTCAGCTGTTTCTGAACCCGCAAAGAAAATGCGGTCGTTCAAATGCGGCTGCCTGAGAATATTCGGGCCTGCGGTTGGGTGATGCATCGGGCCGGTTAGATCATTGGGTGAAGTAACAAATGGGTCCTGCGACCATTCCTCAATATGGATGGCAAGTGGATCAGGTTTGTCAGATCCAAAGCAGTGTTTCAATTGAAGGCGAACCTGAGATTTCAGTTCTTCACCCATCTTTACCCGCATGTCATATGGCCATCCAATAAACCCCCACAGAGCGGCAATTTCACCATGAGGACTACAATGATCATGGCATTCTGCAATTGGGCCAGTTCTGCTTGCTATGCGACCAGAAAGACCTTGCTCGCGCCAGAATGGGTTTTCGTAAATTGCAACAACTTTTGCGTGGGGAGCCATCCAGGTTGGGGTCGTATCCAGTGCGTGTTGGAGTTCAAGGGGAAGTTCATTTTTCCACTCGATTGTTTTAAGAGCAATGCGAGGCGGTATTGCCACCACCAAATGCTTTGCGACAAAGGTATTGTTGTCAGAACGAATTATCGCCTCTGATGCACTAACATTCACAGATGTAGCAGGGGTATTTAAGGAAATCATATCAGCGGGCAATTTCGCAATTATGGTATTGATAAGTGCTTGAGAACCGCCAGCCACACGCATATTTCCATCCTGACCTGGAATGAAGCCAGATTTTGCTGGCTGTTCTGGACCATAGTCTAGAACAGCATTGCCTGCGTCATATTGAGGGAATACATCCAGCTTAAGTTTATTGATCCAGCTTTGTAAAACGGGTTGGGAATTGGGCCATACCCAAGTTGGGCCCAAGTCAGCGAGGTATCTTCCAGTAGTGTCATCATGAACAGACCGGATACGCCCACCAGCTACCGAGCGTGCTTCCAGCAAGTGTACTGATCGTCCTTGCTCATGTAGCAAAAGTGCAATTGCAAGTCCGCAAAGACCTGCACCAAGTACGATTACCTCGGAGGTGTGCTCGTTCAGTTGGGAAGAGTGCATATTTAGTTAGTCCTAAGAATGGACTGGATATGGAAGGCAAATTCCCTGCAATCAAGGCCAATTCGTACTTTGATATCTCTGGGCTCAGAACAACAGTTGATGCATCATGACACCGAAATATCTAAAATTGTTACGCTCGGCCCATTTGTATGTACCGGCTGCTGTTCGCAAATGATTTTTTGCATGTTCTCGGAAGTCGCTCATATGTATCCGGCCTGTTGATCGACTCGCGGGTCGTGGCCTTATTGGGGTTACGCACGCACCTTGGCCTCATTAGCGGCAAGGTCTATGATGACCGAAAGGGCCGTCAGACTCTGGGGGCGTATTTTTCCGTTCCATGCTTTTTATCTTTCGCGAACTCCTTTGGACAACGGCTGGTCTTCACACGCCAACCATCACCTCATCTCTATCTACATCGAATGCTTTGCCATTCCGCAAAACACTCCAAGCAATTCGGGCAAGCTTGTTGGCCAATGCGACAGCCAGTTTGTTTTTATGCATCCGTTCAGCAGCCTTGCTGAGCCAATCACCAAAGCTGAACTTGGGCCAATTGTGCGGTCGCATAAGAATGACCTTTGCTGCCTGAACCAAGAGCATACGAAGGTAACGACTGCCGCGCTTAGATATTCGTCCAAGAATCGTGCGCCCTCCTGTGCTGTATTGTCTTGGAACGAGGCCAACCCAAGCAGCAAAGTCACGTCCTCGATCAAATGCATCACCGTTTCCAATTGCAGCAACCATAGCCGTGGAGATCATCGGGCCAATGCCGGGTATCGTCATAACGCGAGCGCAGTTTTCTTCCGTTTCGCTGATTTCCGTAATCTCAGACGACACCGCTTCAATACGCTCATCAAGCTGGAACCAATCACTTCGAAGACCAAGCAGAATGTTGCGCATACGCGGAGATATCTCTTCTTGCCGTTGTTCCAGAATTGCATCGAACGAATTGTTCAAGGCCCGAAGACCTCTGCGCACCGTGATCCCTTGTTCAATGAGAAAAGCACGGATCTGATTGATCGTCGCTGTTCTGCGCGAGACCAACCGGGATCGGACACGATGCAAAGCCTGCAAATCAAGTTGATCCTGGGTCTTCTCCGAAACGGTTGGCAGATTGGGGCGCAACGCCGCTTCAGCAATTGCCTCAGCATCGTTGAAGTCATTCTTCTGCCCTTTGATGAATGGCTTCACATAGATTGCTGGAATAATCCGGGGTTCAAAACCCAACTTGCGTAGAGTTCGGCTGACAAAATGTGCACTCAGGCACGCTTCCATGCCAACAATGCAACGCGGCAATTTTTCGAAGGTTTGGGTCAATGCGAGCCGCTTGATCTTTTTGCGCAAAACAAGCTTTCCGTCACTGTCAAAACCGACAATGTGGAACGTATCTTTGCCAATATCCACGCCAACGGACATCTGGTGATTAAAATCATTCTTAGTCATGCTACTTCTCCTTTTCTGCAGGTGAAATAGAACAAATCTAACCTGCTGGGTGAAGCAGCCGGTACATCCCATTAGCGGTCATTCAATGATTTACGACACCCGCCTCGCGAATTCACGAGAGCGGTCATTCAACGTTGATCAGTTCGAGGTTGGTAGGAAATTGGCGCTGCCAGAAAGAATGGCCCAGTCCAGAAGTTGTTTGATTTTAATTATGAACAAGGAGATTGGCAATTTCACCTGCTGATCACAGCGTGCTTATTGCATTTGCGACATCGTCTGGATTGATAATTGAACATGATTCCATGTATATAACTTTAGTTCTACCTCCTGGACACCATCTCCGCAAATCCCAAGGCTTTAAGTCAGAACTTAAGGATTTAGCGCTCACTTCCCTGCCAGCCTCACACCTTCTTTTTGCAAGCGGGTCAGCAGCTCTGGTAGGCTTTTGCGGATAGATTTTTGTAATGCTGGTTGGAGAGCTGCAGTAAGCTTCGGCATTTTGTCGAGGACGCGGCGACCGACAGGTGATTCTGAAAATATCTGTAGAGCCCTGATCTCGGAGACTGTAAATGTATCGGCTAAAATCTGGTCCTGGCCTGCCTGCGCCTCACGGGCCACTTTTGTGACAACATCTTTGACCAGATTACGCAACGTGGCTTCTTTTTGAGCAAATAATGCCGGTTGCCGTTGCTTAATATTTGCAAGCAACGGGGCGGTGCTTGAATCGACGATATTCGGGATCGATATCGCGCCCTGCGTAGAGGCGATATAGGCCCGTGCTGCGGTGAGACGCGCCTGCCTGTCGTTGTTTTGGGCCAACACCGTTTGTGAAAACAGCAAAGCGGGAATTGAAATCAGGATTGCCAGTCGTTTGATCATGGGAGGACTCCGGAATTTTGTGGGAATAATGATTAATTGAGCGGGATCGTCAGTTTTCCGGTGAAGGTGAAATTATCGATACCGTTGCCACCGTCTGCATAGGCGGCACCCAGGCCGACCTTCACGCCACTTTGTGATTTGATACCCAGACCCGCATTAACCGAGAAGCCGACGGAATCATTGCCAAACAATCCGACGCCAGCGTTCGGACTAAAGGTCAGGCCCTTTTCTTCCCAGAAAATGGTCTTTGCGATTGACGAACCGGCACTGAAAATAATGTCATCATTGAACGCGCCCGGTGCCAGCTGTGCGTCAGACAGGAGGAAAGCTTCCTGCCGGGTCTCTGCATAGGATAGTGAGACAAAGGGCGAGACATTGTAACCACCAAGGTCGAATGCGGTTGAGGCTTTAAACTGGCCGGAGAAAGCTGATGTTTCCGGATTGGCTGTGGTAATCACACCGGCATTGTTGAACACCGCTTCGAGGTCTGTCTGGCTGTAGGCGACAATACCGTCGATGTTGATCTTGCCCGTGCCGACCGCCCATTGGGATTGTGCAAAGAGTGAGATCCCCCAGGTTTCAGCATCGAATGAAGCCGTTGCACTGTTGATATCGGTGTCAGCATAACGAGCTGCTACACCAAGGTTGACCTGAGGGGTGATGAGATAGCTAAAGCCGCCGGATATCGAATAGCTGTCGCTGTCCTGGTCACGATTGTCGCCAAAATTGATGGCGGTGGAAAAGAACAGGTTGAAGCGCGGGTCTGCCAGCAGACCGTCCTCACCATTTCCGGCTAAGGCAAGCCCATGCTCACGCCGCCATCTGCGCAGATCAAAACCGCCGGTCAGTCCATAGGATGTAACCGCTACATTGGCACCTGTTGGCCTGTTCCCCATGCTCCGGTTTGTTGTTGATGCAGTCCGAACATGACCACTTGACTGATTGACCTGATTACCACCGGCAATGCGGGTCGTCGCTGCTGCACCTCCATCATATGGGAGACTGGCCTGGCCTGCGCACAGACGCGCTATTTCGCCGCGTTTGTCTGCTATCTGTTTGAGCAAGGCGTCAACTCGCTCGGTGGCTTCGCGGCCCTGACGATTTGCCTCGAAGCTCTCCTTTCGCTGCTCCAGTTGCTCTCGAAGCCGGCGTTCGGTTTCTTTTTGGAGGTCAAACACCGGTTTTGTACCGGGATCGTTTAGAGCCTCAATACGAGCAATGACCTCCCTAAGGGCTGCCGCAACAGGCTCTCGCTTCTTGTCAATCGCAGCGACAGCACTGCGAGCCTCAGCAAGGCCCTTGAGCTGATCCGATACTTCACGAAACAGTCGCGCCCGGGCCTGGGACTCATTTTCAAAAAAAGTTCCGCCTCCGATAACCAAGTCCGTTGCTATAACAACCGTGAAAACTAATGCTCCGAAGATTGCACCCGCGGTTGCTACAAACGCAAGCGCTCCCCCTGCACCACCTGCCAGGGCGATTGCAGAACCAGTAGCCTGTGCCAAGGTCGCGCCAGTTTCAAGAGCGGTCAAAACGTCGAATAGGATCACAGTACCACCCGCTGCTACTCCAAGCCCTGCCGATACTCCAGTTGCGCCCGCAACGGTGGTGCCTTGCACTCCTTCTCTATCGGCTCCTCTTTCTATCTCCTGGATGCCCTTTTTTGCTGCTGCATCTACTTCTGGATCTTGACTCGTTGTTTCTTTGATGTCGCCAATTATCTTGTCTACCGCTGCCTGGGCCTGTGCTCGTTCAGCATCAATCTTCGCCAGGTCGGCCTGCAACTTTTTCAGTTCAGCCTCGGCTGCTGCGCGTTGCTTTTCCCTGTCAGCTTCGGCCCGCTCATCGAAATCGCGTTGATCACGTCTGGCATTATCTTCGGCATTTTCAAAGGCTTCAAGAATATCGCCTTCCCGCAACCCGGCCTGCCGTGCACCTTCTTCCAGAGCTCTAACATCTTTGTTTTCGTTCGGATCGATTAGTTTGTTGTTGGCTTCTTCTTCGGGTTCGTTGTCCTCAGCGGGAGAGGGTCTGTTTCGATTCTCCTCTTCCTTCTTATCTTCAGCTAAACGTTTCAATATTTCCTGACGAACTATCTCTGCTAAATTGTCTTCAGCCTCCTTGAGTTGTTGTTCGAGCACAGCCAGTTCCTGCCTGCATTTGTCACATTCTTCTTCATTATTTCCGGCTTGAACCGGTTGCTGCGGGATTACCTGTGGTGGATTATCCTGTTGTGGGGGCGGATTGCCGCTGCCAATGGGCGGACTAGCAGGCACTCCTGCCGGCTGACGTGCTGGCTGATCGTCCTGAGGGTCATTGCCCACTTGCGGCTGTCCCACCGGGTCGAAGGGGTCAATCCCTCCTAGCGGATTGTCGAGAATGTTGAACTCGCCAAATACGTCACCTGTAAACGTCGATGGATTGGTCGCCGTGAATGTATTGCCGGCCTGAGCCTGAGCATCCGCGCCGGAAGTGCCTGCCTGCGGAGCCGCATCCTCGCCGGTATCATCCCCTGCGTCTTCGTCATCATTGCCTGTGTCACCATCCCCTCCGGGAGCAGTGCAACCAATATCCGTGAAGCCTCTGCTCACAAGTTGATTGAGCGCTTCAATGAAGAAAAGCACAGTTAGATTGAACTCGGCATTGGGATTGAACGGATTGAGCAGACACTCAACAGACGTGACTTCACCTGGTGCGACAGCTGCTTGCAGTTGAGCAATCGACTGACCAGAAGCATCAAAGTCGGTCACAGTTGTTGGCGGATCTACCGGTGGTGTATTATCATCGTCACCGGTGTCATCGTCGCCATCATCATCATTATTGCCTGTATCACCACCACTTCCAGTAGCATCACACGGGGTCGAGCTCAGGATACTGGCCCGCAAGGCATCATTTTGATTGAGCAGAATTGAAACCCGTATAAAGCCCGCCGCTTCGTCGCATACCGAAACGACCCGTGCATTCCCGGCCTGAACTTCAGCGTCGGTATTAAAACGAGCGACCAATTCGTCAGCTGGCAGGTTCTCTATGGGTGGGCTGGTGCTCTGCGCATGGGCAGGTGTTGCACTTTGTATTGCAAGAACAACCGGCGCTGCTCCCACCCAAAGCGCGGCTGCAACCGTTCCACCACGACAAAGACGGCCAATTGCCCGAGACGCTACGATCGGCATTGATTTGATTGCTCGCGCACTACGGTAAAACAGCCGATTCAGGAACGACTTTTTAATATTTGTTTGAACGTGCATGTTCCCCACCTGAATGCGATCGCGTGTTTCGCGGCTTCTGCAATTGTTTGCAAAATGTAGGAGAAGAGGGGTGCCGACAATCCGGCCAGATTCACTAGCACTTCACCGCTCTGGTACTAGTACCTAGGCGCAATGACTTGGCTGCAGGATGTGACTACAATCAGCTCTGCGTCTGTTTAGGGGAATGACCAATGAAATTTATCGTAGCCGATGATCATGAAGCCTATCGTGCCGGATTGACCCATATATTGCGCAACGGATTTGCCGATTGCGAGATTATTGAGGCCGGCTCCTACGATGAACTCTTCACAATCGCGTCAATTCACAATGACGCACATTTGTGCATTGTCGATCTAAACATGCCCGGAAAGCCGAAATCCGATGTTGTCAAGGCCGTTTGCAGTGGCATGGAGCCGTTGCCGATTGTGATCATTTCGGGGGATTATAACAATGAGCAAGTGAGAGAAGTTGTCAATTCAGGTGGTTCCGGGATTTTGCTAAAAACTTTGTCAAACAAACAAATTGAGCTTGCTATCCGACTGATATTAAGCGGTGAGAAATATATTCCCAGCGAATTGATTGAGGCAGCTGACGACAAACCCTCAGCACAAAGTCATGTGGATTCCCTTCCCAATCGGCAGAAACAGGTTTTTGATGGAATATTAGACGGCAAAAGCAATAAGGAAATTGCACTGGATCTGGACATTTCACTTTCCACCGTGAAAAATCATATTGCGCTCATCATGCGACGGCTTGATGTGGGAAATCGCCATGAAATGATTATTAAATACAAGTCGTCGACTTGAGCTAGCGTTGGTCCAACGGGGAATTCAACTCAGCAATTTTGCCAGCGTCTCTCTCAGCTGCCCCGCTGAAACTGGTTTTGATAGATAGTGGCCCGCCTCGCGTTCCAGCAACTGTAGTTCTGCTCGACCAAGATCACCGCTTATCACAACCACGGGAATGTTCCGTTCTAACCGGTCTTTCAGGCTTCCGGCATATTCAAGACCATTCCATTCTTGTCCAAGGCTGAAATCGCTTATGATGACGTCGATGTCATCCGGGTCAATATCAACTGCAAATAAGTCAGGTTCGACAGCACCATCGGTATCGTAAACTGCCATGTCCCAACTGCGGAGAGTCTCCCGCATGGCTCGGCGTATCTGATCATCATCGTCAATAATGATCGCTCCTAACCCTGCGAATTCAGGTATTTTCTGCTTTTCTGTTTCCCCCTCGGTTATTGGTTCGGAAATCGGGAGAGAAATCCAGAACCTGGTGCCGTTCGGTGGACGTGATTGAACATCCAATTCACAATCCATCAACTCGGCTAAACGCCTTGAGATGGAAAGCCCCAACCCCATTCCTTCGACCTGCTTTAGAGCGTCGGTCTCCAACTGGTGGAATTCCTGAAAAATTGCCGTCTGGTCGGTTTCATTTATGCCCGTTCCATCATCGGCGACGATCAACTGGGCGCGGGCTCCCCTCTTGCGTATCCCCAACAGAATTCGCTGGCAATTTGCGTGGTGGATTGCATTCACAACCAGATTTTGAACTATCGAGTGCAAAAAAATTGGATCGCAATTTACCCACACAGATGTTCTAACAATTTTAATAGTCGGCAGGCTTTCCTCACCGACAGCGACCTCATTCACCACAGAGCGCAGTAATCCATCCAGCGCGAAAGATGATGGATTTGACTGAACAATTCCGGCATCGAGCTTTGAAATGTCCAGCAATTTTCCCAACAACCCCGACATGGAACCGAGTGATTGTTTCAGACGTTCAGTGAGGTGTTGTTCACTTCTCGCCACCTGATCATGTAGCAGATCGGCGAACAGAACTGCTGCTTGTATCGGTTGGCGCAAGTCATGGCTGGCCGTCGCCAGAAATCTTGTCTTCGCATTGCTTGCCGCATTGGCAAGTTTGCGAGCTTCATCCAACTCCTGGTTTTGGGCCTCCAATTCTCCTGCCAATCGCTGCGCCTGTACTTCGTTGTTGATTGAGGCGCACAATTCCAAATACATGCCACGTCGCATCACCAGAGTAGCTATGGCCGCCAAAATCAGGACCACTAACACAGGCCATCCCTTTATCCCCGTGTCCAACCAGTACATGACCCCCATGGGAAGATAAGTGATAATATCACCGACGACTTGCCGCCAATAGACAGAATCACGGCTTGGATTATGGGCATTCAGCAATGGGAATACCATTAACAGTAATTGCCGTCCGGTATCGCCTTCGACATACCCAAATGTGAGAAGCATGAATGTCAGACTACTCAAACGAAATATCCAAAATATACCTAATCGAACACTTGTCCGTTCCGCGTCAATCTCGGCATCAGAGTCGCCTCTAACCCTCACTCCGATTGACAGATTATACAAATCTGAAACGAGGAGCAGCGCAATATATGTCCCCATAGCAAGGAAGTTTATAGGCCCGACCCAAAATGACCAGAGAACCAAAACAAAAAGCAGATATACCCAGAAGAATTGGCCAACTACATTTGGGCCTTCGATGCTACGGCGCCAATACCTGCGTAGGATTTCATCGCGGTTCGGGCCGATATGTGGATCTAGAAAATTTGCTATCTCCAGTTGCCGCATCTGTTTTTAAAATCCGAATAATTAGCGATGAAGTTGATCGCTAATCCAATTTATAACGATTCGGTGGAAATAAACAATTCGCCTTAAAAGCCCCTTTTCCCACACTGATACCAGCGACAACCTTTCATTCGCTGGGTTAAAGACGTTGGCATATGACGGTAATTTCTCCGCTAGCATTAATATTTATAGCTAAAGGTTATTGAGCAACAGAGAATGATTTAAGAAGGAAACTTTCACCACAATTGCGTATCATTACCTCATTCACGACGACGATGGATCGGAAAAAACATGCCCAGAATATAAATCTGCTGAGAAGCGCAGATGCCCACTCATGGCGCTTCGCCGCCGCGTGTTCATTTGTCAAAGCGAGGAAATTGATCGAGCACGAATGGCTGGTCTGGTGATTTCAAGTGTTGTGGAGAAATTCAGCCCAACGTCCGCTCCCCCCAAGAATTCATGAATGACTTCACCATCGCCGAATCCGTAACTGATAGCGAGGAATCAAATGGTTTTGTATTTCAAGCCGGCGCCAATCAACCGTGAGCTTTGAACCACCACAGCCATTGTCTATTCGTATGTTTGTATGATCTCCACTTCGACACTTCTTGGCGTCATGTCTGCTCCATTCGTTGGTAAAATATCTTGGGGACATGAGGATAAAACAATAAGGCAGTCGGTGAGGGCCTCCAACACGACGTAGTCACCGGGCATGGCAACAGGATGCTTAATTTTCATTGAATTACCAAACATTAAGGAGACGTTTTCGAACAAGTTGAGGGGACAAGGAACAAAAGGCAGGGAGTGTCCAAAATCGGCGAGAACGGCGTGAAAGTTGTCGGTACAATTAGCGTGTTTTCCTTGATGGCCCAGCAGTTCATACCGGCGCTGGTTGCAAGCAGCAAGAAACCAATCATGAACACCTGGAGATCGGTCAGCACTCAGTTCTAGAATGGGATTGTGAGTATTTGTATAGAACACAGTCCCTATTTGGGGCCGTGAACTGGTCGAATGAATACGTGTATGTTCCATAGACATGAACTCGGTGATGCTGGAGTTGGTAAAAGCCCACGTGCCAATGACTTGGCTACCCATCGTATTTATCAAACGAAGTGTCGAACCAGCACATAGCTGAAAGCCTTGCGCTGAGCAGGCATCAATCGTGGTGAATTGAGATTGGTTCATCAGAAAGCCCCTGCCGTGGTGGTGCGCAAATATTGAATTAGACGGTCAGAATACGTCGATCAATCGTTTGAATGCAATTCGTGATTCGCGATTATTCCGTGGCGAATTTGGGCTATTATGACCGACCCAACGCCATGGCGCTTGGTGGCTCCTGAAATTCACGTGTCACGAATGTCCGCTTGAAACGCCCTCATCAACTTCTCAAGTCTTGCAGCGAAGGGCAGCAATCCCCCAGCTTTACGCATTCTCTGTCGGTCGCATCGCGATTGTCGGCGAGACAGCTCTCCTGCTTTCCGGCAGTTCTCTCATCAGGTATAATTGTTACGGAAAGGTGTGGTTTCATCGCGGACGAACTTCGGCCTGCCCATAAATACTCTATAAACAATGGCAAAAGAGATTGATGCCGGCCAGCCAGCGAAAATACGAGGAGGCAGTTTCGCGGCCGACCGGCAAACTCCCTGGACCCAGGTGATGCGGCGGGCCTGGGTTACTCCTAGGAGCAATACAGGACGGGCGATCGCCCTTCCCTGTGGCTGCAACTTGGCTCAGCTAACGAATATATACAATAGTGCCTAAAACCAATTACTGTTTGATAGTAAAGGCTTAAGGATAATAAACAGGCTTAACTGGTTAATAAAATGTTAAAAGTGCGAGCAGCCATGAGGCAACGACGCTATATTCCTAATTCACGCAGGACCATCCCAAATCATGCAGCTTCCGAGATCACCTGATTACGGCCATTACGTTTTGCCGCATAGAGCGCGTCGTCTGCTCTTTTTAACATTGATTCTACTGAATCTTCCGCCCCGGAAATGCTGGAAACGCCTGCGCTGACCGTAACCGATATTTGCACCCCGCCGCCGGCTACAACAAATGGATGGGCGGCGACTTCCCTGCGCATGCGGTCTGCAACAACAAAAGCTAGTTCCTGATCCGTATCCGGCATTGCGATGACAAATTCCTCACCACCAAATCTACATGCCAGATCTTTACCACGAACATTCTTGCACAGGCGTTCTGCAAACGTCTTCAAAACATCATCGCCAGCCTGGTGGCCATAGGTATCATTTACATGTTTGAAATGGTCAATATCCATAACGATCAGTGACAACGGTTTTTGCGCAATGGCTGCCTGATCGAAAAGATTGTGCATGTGGCTATCAAAATAACGTCGATTGTTCAAACCAGTCAGCGAATCCTTGACCGCCAGTTCCATTGTGGACTGTACGCTCTCGCGCAGCCTGTCGTTCAACCGCTTACGTTTGACTTGCGTCCGTGCTCTTGCCCGCAGTTCATTGGGTTCGATAGGACGGCTGATATAATCGTTTACCCCAAGATCAATGCCCCGTATCAGAGCCATTTCATCCGCTTCCTGAGCGATCAGTAAAAGGGGAATCATCCGTGTGCGATCAATCGAGCGCAATTGGGAACACAGGCGCAGGGCATCAAAGTTCTCGATCGCGAGTGATACGAGAACCAGGTCGTAATTTTCATCAGCAGCCTTAAACAATGCCTCTTGTGGGTTGGTTATGACTGCGACTTCGTGATCGACACTAAGTGTTTTGACCACTTTTTCGTAGGATGCTGCGCGATCATCAACTACAAGAAGCTTACCTTCCCGCCCGTTTTTAGGGTCAATTACCTGAGGCCGCGTTTCCTCGATTCCAAAATCCTGCCCGGTGGACACCCGCAGTTGCAGCTCATCGGTCACCATCTTCAATCTGGCTAGGCTTTTAACCCTGGTGGTCAAAGCAAGATCGTTGATTGGTTTGGTTAAAAAGTCATCAGCACCCGCTTCAAGGCCTGCAAGTTTATCCGAATGCTGATCCAGTGCAGTTACCATGATGACAGGCAAATGCGCAGTTCTCGCATCAGCTTTCAGGCGACGACAGACTTCATATCCGTCCATGCCGGGCATCATAATGTCGAGCAACACGATATCGGCCTGCCCCGACTCACAAATTGCAAGCGCTTCCGGGCCATTTGCTGCGGTCAAAACCTCGAAATATTCCGCCATCAGACGTGCCTGAAGCAACTTCACATTGGAAACAATATCATCAACAACTAATACACGTGCGGTCACGAACAGGACTCCAGATACAGAACTAAATTGGCGCAAGGGCCGAAAATTTGGTGAAATTACACATCACCAAGATAAGATTTTACCGTTTCAACAAATTTCATCACAGAGATTGGTTTTGAAATATAAGCTTCGCACCCACCCTGGCGAATACGCTCTTCGTCGCCTTTCATGGCGAATGCAGTTACCGCGATAACCGGAATGCGAGACAATTCATCATCTTCTTTCAACCACTTGGTGACTTCCAAGCCCGATATCTCCGGCAACTGTATATCCATAAGAATAAGGTCGGGGCGGTGCTGTCGCGCAAGGTCCAGCGCTTCCATACCATTGCTGGTCTGAATTGTTTCGTATCCTTGCGCTTCGAGCAAATCATTGAACAGTTTCATGTTCAGTTCATTGTCCTCGACGATCATCACTCGTTTGGCCATAAGGGTCCCCGTGGAACATGACATTGAGAAAACCTGAACATTCGCCAACACCAAGCCTTGCCGAACTTGATCAGTGATTCCACAAGTAAACTTGTAACACCCACTTCCTTTAAGACAGGTGAACATGAATCCAATCAATCTTGAGGCGGCTGAAGCAACGGCGATTTCCGCATTGCAATTTCTTGCAAGGGACGATGATCTGTTGATGCGCTTCTCAACAATCACTGGGATATTACCCAATGATATGCGTCAAAGTGCAACACAACCAGGTTTTCTGGTTGGGGTGTTGGATTTCTTCCTGTCACACGAACCTGACCTGTTGGCCTGGACCGAATCATCCAATATCAACCCTGGAAACGTGATGAGTGCCAGATTTGCCCTGGCGCCGGAAGACCCGGCGGATTTCGAATGACTGATACCAACGGCATTAATTTTCGACCGTTCTGACATGGGCCCAATCTCTCATTCCGATTGACGTTATGATTTTCGGTGTGTCGATGAGCGCGTTCCATGCGTCGCAGGCGGCATCAAGGATGGCGGTGTAGTCTTTGAAAACGCGGTTTGAGAGATAGTTTGACCTCAGATATTGCCAGATGTTCTCGACCGGGTTCAGTTCAGGTGACTTCGAAGGTAGCAGAATGATGGTGATATTCTTTGGTACGACCAGTTTGCCGGTGCTGTGCCAACTTGCGCGATCCATCAGGATCACGGCATGGGCCTTGCGGGTCACGTATTTGCTGATCTCATCGAGATGCAATTGCATTGCTTGTGTGTTGGCTTTGGGCAGTACCAAGGCCGCGCCCGTGCCACGCTTTGGGCAGATCGCACCGAACAGATAGGCATTGTCGTAGCGCTGGTCGGCGGGCAGCCGGGGACGGGTTCCTTTCCTCGCCCAGAGGCGAACCTGACCGTTCTTTTGCCCGATGCGCGCTTCGTCCTGGAACCAGATCTCCACCGGCGTTCTCTGCGGCAGATCAGCTATGTGGGCTGCGAGCGTGTCGGGGAAGTTTTTTTGAACGCTTCGATCACACGTCCATCCTGCTCAGGGTGTTGTGGACGACCGGAGATGTTGGAGAAGCCCAGTTGTGCCAGATAATCCGACATCACCCGCTCGGAGCATTTGATACCGAACTGTTCCTCAATAACGCGTACCAGATCAATGCGTCGCCAACGAACCACGCCATCCACTTCCCGGTCCGGCCCGGTTTCGACAATCAGCGACAGTTCCTGCATCTGCTTATCACTCAGCAGGCGCGGTCGCCCTGCACCCTTGGCATTGGTCAGACCGTCCGGACCCAGTTCATTGAAACGATGGACCCAGTCACGCAACGTTTGACGATCCATCCCGCCAATCCGAGCCGCCTCCGTGCGGTTCATGCCGTCATAGACTGCGGCAAGCGCAAGCAGCCGGCGTATCTGTCGGTTGTCACTGCATTCCTTGGTCGTCCGGCGCAGGCTGGCGGCATCAAAGTCCGTCCGAAGTGGCACTGATGATCCCATAGCAAATCTCCTTTGCCACAAGGAATCAGATCAAACTCGATTTGGGAATCCCTACAGAGTCAGAAAATAATGCCGTTGGTATGAGTACGAACCGGACTCAACGACAGTCGACCAACTCACCGAGCTTGGATACACCGGCGACATCAGCGTTAAACACCATGATAAACCGCTATTGGTGTGTGACGTGGATGAAGTCGTCCTTCATCTTGTCGATCCATTTGTTCAAGTGCTCGAAGAACGTGGTTTCACCCTGAAATCACATTCCTTTAAACTCACCGGAAATGTATTCGACACAAAGACCGGAAGAGAAGCGACACAAGAAGAGGTATGGGCCGGGCTTGATCAACTATTTGAAGAGCAAGATAAGCGACAACATATTGTTTCTGGTGTGGTGGACGGACTAAACGGACTTTCGCAACACATCGACATTATTTTTCTGACAAACATGCCCCACCCTTACGGCGACACCCGCCGTCGCTATCTTCAGTCAGAAGGTTTGGATTTTCCATTGGTCACAAATACACGGTCAAAAGTGCCGTCCATGAAGATGATCCAGCAACATTGTGGTTCCACGATGGGATTCATCGACGATACACCCAAAAACCTTGATCAGGTTCGCGAGAATATGGACGACGTGCATCTTTTCCATTTCATGGCAAACGAAGCGTTTCGCGCACTGGCAGACCCAGTGGACGGCGCCCGTTTTTCAACGGGGGATTGGGCGGAAGCGAGTGAAAAGATTCATACGGCATTGATGGAGAACACATGACGAACATGCTAGTTTTACATCATGGATGGAAAACTCGGGTTTTGTCGCGATTGCCTTAAGACGCAACAGTCAGTTGCACGACGTTGCACGTCTTGCGGCAGCCCTCGGATAGTCCGTCACGGTGAGCTCTACGAACTCTCGCTGGCTCACATCGATTGTGACGCATTCTACGCATCTGTAGAAAAGCGTGATAATCCGGAACTGGCGGACAAACCTGTTATTGTCGGCGGCGGCAAACGCGGTGTTGTCAGCACTTGCTGTTACATTGCCCGGATTAACGGGGTGCGCTCTGCCATGCCCATGTTCAAGGCGCTTCAAGCATGTCCCGACGCCATTGTCATAAAACCACGTATGGACCTTTACGCCGAAGTGGGCAAACAAGTACGCGAAATGATGCGCAGCTTAACTCCCGCCGTCGAACCGTTGTCGATTGATGAGGCATTCCTTGATTTGTCCGGCACACAAAGACTTCACGGCGCGCCAGCTGCAATTACGTTGGCAAAATTTGCGCAACGGGTTGAAGAAGAGGTCGGGATTGCAATCTCAATCGGCCTGGCACCCAATAAATTTCTGGCAAAGGTAGCATCCGACCTCGAAAAGCCTCGTGGGTTTTCTGTAATTGGCGCAACGGAAGCCTACGACTTTTTGGCAACAAAACCAGTTTCACTGATTTGGGGAGTTGGTAAGGCCATGCAGGCGAAACTAAACGCTGACAATATAAAAATGATCAGCGATTTGCAAAAAGCCGAAGAGAGTGACCTCATCCGCAACTACGGAACCATCGGTATCCGGCTTGCACGCCTGTCAAAAGGAGAAGATTACCGCAGAGTAGAATCAAGCAATGCAGCCAAAAGTGTGAGCTCTGAAACAACGTTCAACTCAGATATGTCGACGCCGGATCAACTGGTACCTGTATTGAGGCGTCAGGCGGAACGGGTATCGGCGAGACTAAAAGACAAGCACATTGCTGGTCAAACCGTTGTTTTGAAATTGAAGACCGCCGACTTTAAAAGCCGCACCCGCAACACCACTCTGCCCGACCCAACTCAATTGGCCGACAAGATGTATACTGTTGGGCGTACAATGCTTGAAAAAGAGTTGGACGGTACGCGTTTCCGTCTCTTAGGGATCGGCGTCAGCGACCTGCAATCTGATGAATCCGCAGACCCCGGTGACCTGATCGACGAGGGGGCTACAAGACGCGCCGCAGTTGAACGTGCGATGGACAAAGTTCGTGACCGATTTGGGGGAGATGCGGTGGAACTGGGCCTAACCTTTGGTAGCCATAAGCGCCCGCCACATGAGGCGGACCCAAAACCGGAAGACTGATATTGCGGCGTTGGCTGGATAATACCGTAACTTCAACGCAACAATGCGGCACCGCGAGGGTGCCGCATTTTATTGCTTGGATACTAAACTTATCCCATTGCTGCGCCATCGTCGCGCCGTACAGCAACGATTGACGAGCGTGGTGTCTTGTCGCCACCGTCGGGCCAGTTTGACTCACCCCGTTCACCGGGATGCTGCACACCGACAAATGCTGTTCGACGATCCGCTGCCCATGCGATCCCTGTAATCTCGGCCTCTCTTGGCCCCACAAGGAAACGGCGGATTTCGCCGGTTGTCGGGTCACCTATGAGCATCTGGTTGTTGCCCTGACCGGCAAAGTCTTCTTCATTGGAATAATTACCGTCAGTCTGGATCCACAACAGGCCTTTGTTGTCGAAGGACAGGCCATCGGGTGAATTGAACATATTGCCTTCATTCACATTCGATGAACCGCCATTGGCGTCCTGATGAACGGTTGGGTTGCCCGCCATGACAAACAGGTCCCACCTGAAAGTATCGGCGGTATGGTCACCGGCACTGGGCCACCAGCGCACGATCTGGCCGTATTTATTGGCTTCACGGGGATTGGGGCCGCCGACCGGGGTTTCATCGCCACCGGCATTGGTCTTCAAGCCACGGTTTTTATTGTTGGTCAGGGCACAATAGACTTCCGCCTTCAACGGATTCGCCGTCACCCACTCCGGGCGATCCATAGTCGTCGCACCCAGTTTGGATGCAGCCATTCGAGTGAACATGCAGATGGTTGCCTGATCCATCCCTGTTGTTTCAGGGGTTAGCGCCAACCATTTACCAGTTCCGTCTGCCGCAAATTTTGCAGCATAGAGAGTGCCTTTTTCCATCAGTTCATCGGTATTGCCACCCTCGGCGTAATAACCATCTGATACATAGCGATATAAAAACTCACCGCGCTCATCGTCACCCATATAGATGGCAATCCGACCATCGGAATTGACAACAACTTCCGCATTCTCATGCTTGCAGCGGCCTAGTGCGGTGCGTTTCTTAGGTTTCGATTTGGGATCATATGGATCGACTTCGGTGATATATCCATGGCGGTTCGCTTCGTTACTTTCCTTGGAAAGATCAAACCGCTCATCAACCTTCCACCAACCGTAACCACGGTCTTTCAGGATGCCGTAACGTTTTTGCTCAGCGGTCTGTTCAAACCCATCAGCAGAGGGGTGGAAATAGCCGTTGAAATTTTCTTCGCACGCCAGATATGTACCCCAGGGTGTGCGCCCATTACCGCAGTTGTTGAATGTTCCCAATGCGGTAACCCCGTCTGGGTCTGCGTTGGTTTTCATCATGGCATGGCCACGGGCCGGGCCGGTAATGTCCATTGGCTCATCGGGGGTAAAGCGACGGTTGTAAGGCGAGTCCTTGACAATTCCCCACTTGCCATCGACTTCCTTCAGCTCACAAGCTGTCAGGCCGTGGGCATTTTTGCCTTTGTTGATGTCATCATCGGTGACATATTTCCCGTCGGGATTATTGCCCCACATTACGCTGCGGTTGGTATATTCGTTGTTGGCGACAAGTATCTGGCGTCCGTCTTTATCGGTGAAGAGGGACATACCATCATTGTTATCACCAAAAGAGCGAGCCTGACTTGCGGCGGTGCCGCGCGTTGCGTGGTCAAATTCCGGTACATCGGAAAACAATGGATCACCCCAGCGTGTCGCTACATGCCAGTTGTATCCCTCCGGCACAGTAATCGTATCCTCTGTGTTGGCACTAACGGCCTTGAAACCAAAACGATTATCGGCAGCTTCCGCAGATATTGGTGTCAGCGCTGTCGTTGACGCCCCCAATACAGCAACACCACCCATCGCAAGCACACCACCCATAAATCCGCGCCGGGAAAGCGCTTGCTCAACAATCGCATCAAAATCGCAGTCTTCCGGCTTTGGGTTGATCGCCTCATCAAAATTATCAAATGATAATTCATCAAGTTCCGCGTCCGATAGTCCAATCTTAGTATTTATGTTCATGTGTACTCTCCTGATTTGCAGCTATCATCAAACCGTTGATGATCTGCGAACGAGAATTTGGAAACAGAATTGTGACACCGTCAAGACTGATCACCTACATGAAAGTAAGCCAAACTAACGCTGCGTCTGATTAATTGCCCCAATGTAGCAGTCTTTATTGTTGTTTTTGGATAGGTTGTTTGGTTTTACTAAATCTCTTTATCAGAGCGATACCAATCGATTTAATTGCGAAAAACCCGGCTCGCGCTGTGAATATCTACTAAATTTTTAGTCAATTGGCTGAAGAACAATCAAAGGGAGTAATGTGCGTCGCCACTATTCAGCATCAAGAACGTGCGTTACCCACCCGCACAAGATAGGAAGCATATGCGCGTCAAAATACAGACCTATATACAAAACGTGATTAAGTACGAATGATTACCCACCGCGCGATTTGACGTGCCAAATCGTTAAATGCCGCGTCAAATGCTGCAACATAATCGCCGGGTGATGATCCCGACGCGTTTGAGCTAGCTTCAAATATTCTAGTCTCTCGCACACGGCCTGATCTGTCGGTCAACAATTTGATCGAAATTTCGATGATTGCCTGACCGTTTTCAATCTCGAATTTGCGAATTTCGCTGACGAGTTGAAAATCGATGACAAGACCGTCACCCGGTTTCGCCGTCGCGCCGGTTGCGCCCGTGTTTTCCAGAGTTTCGACCAGTTTGCTTTGTACCAAATTTGGCACCGTATCTGCCCATTGAGCACCAGCCAGATAAGTTATGACCGACGGTGAGGGTTTCACAATCATGCGTTCTGAGTTGATAGATTTAAGGGCGGTTGGTAGTTTCACCAATATCTGTGATCCAGAACGCCCCCTCAGATTTTGAAACTCAGCAGGAGCGGTCAGGTCATACGTTTCACGAGGCGCCTCTGGGGGCTGTATCAACGCGCAAGACGACAAAATCAGCGCAAGGCACGACCAGATACCAAAACGAACGAAATGCCCTGCGAACGAAATGTCCGGAAAACAAAAGCCCTCAGCTTTACCAGCAAAATTCCTCGTGTCGTGCATCAAAATTACTAACTCACCAGTTTCACAATTAGACAAACGCAAAGTTGCTTACCGGCGAGGCCTCCCCCCAACCGTTTCCCGAACTCTGCTTCCCCCTGCCCCGGTTAGCAGCGACGACGGATTGTTCTGAAGGTTTCTGATAACACGGTCCAATTGGTTAAGCGACTGGCTGGCGTCACGAATAAAAGTTTGTGTGTCCGCCAAACCACGATTCGTAAAGGAATTCACGCTTCGGGCGACGGATGAAATCTGTGTATTAAAGCTTCGCGCGGTCTGTCGAAATGTCGCCATGGTCTGTCTGGCTTCCAAAACAAGACCATCGCTGCTGCCCGATCCAAGAAATGAATCTATTTGCGCGATAACAGCATCTACCTTTTTGGATGAATTATTCAATCGCGCAGCAAGTTCGGCAGTGTCGGAAATTATCTGATCGACCTCTTTTGCGCGTGACCCAAGAGGAGCCGTTAGCTTACTCACATCCTCGATTACGGTCTGCGCGCCCTCGGCAGCCGTTGAAAAACTTTCAACCGCACTATTCACCTTGTTGGTATCAACCGCTTCGAGCAGTTTTGATACGCTTGAGCTTGCCGAGCCAAGTTCTGCAATCAACGATTTTACCGCGCCCTGGTCAATATTTTCGACAATACCGCGTGACGCAGATGCTGTGGCTGAAATGTCGTCAATTGTTGTTTGAAGCTTAGCGGTATCCACGGCCTCCAATATATCTGAAGCACGATTTGCAGATTTTTCCAGGTTCTTCACAGTTGATGTCACACGTGCCGGGTCTACTGCAGCAATTACACCATCAACTTTTGCAAGCGTCTGATCCAAATTACCCGAGATATCATTCAAGCGCGATGCGGCTGATGAAACATTGTCGACAACGGATTTTACTTTTTCCTGTTCAATTGCACCAAGCAATTCAGACGCTTTTTTCGCCGTTTTATCGAGGCTGGCAACAGTTGATTCAACACTGGCCGGATCAATCGCACTAATCACCCCGTCAGCCTTGGAAACAGTCTTGTTAATATCCTCGGTAAGAATGTTCAGCCGGGTTGAAGCCTCCGTGACATTATCGACAACAGTTCCCAGCTTCGCCCTGTCAACCGAGCCGACTACTCCGTCCACCTGAGCCAGGGTATTATTCAAGTCAGTTGCGAATTTGTCCAGTTCAGTGGATGTTTTTGCCACGTTATCGATTACGGTGTTGAGTTTTTCCTGATCAATCGCTTGTAACAGTTCGGATGCTTTTTTTGCCGAAATGTCGATACTGGTGACAGTTGACTCAACACGGACCGGGTCAATCGCACTGATCACCCCGTCGGCCTTGGACACGGTTTTGTTCAAATCCTCAGTAAAACTGTTCAGCCGGGCTGAGGCCTCCGTAACATTGTCAACAACAGTTCCCAGCTTCGCCCCGTCGACCGAGCCGACCACACTGTCCACCTGAGCCAGGGTTTTATTCAGATCGGTGGTGAATTTATCCAATTGAGTGGTCGTTTTCGCCACGTTATCGACCACAGTGTTGAGTTTTTCCCGGTCAATCGATTCCAGGAGTTTTGAAGCATTTTCAGCCGATTTTTTGAGACTATCGACCGTAGATACAACCGATTGCGGGTCAACAGACGCCACAACTCCGTCAACTTTAGTTAGAGTTTTGCTCAACTCACCGGTGAAATCGCCAATACGCGTTGACGTTGACGAGACGCTATCGATAACAGATTTGACCGTTGCCGGGTCAATTGCATCAACCACGCCATCTACTTTTGAAAGCGTTTTATCGAGGTTTCCGGAAAATGTGCTAAGTTGCGATGCTGTATTATTGACCGTTGCAACAAGTGTGGTTATCGCCACGCGTTGCTCCGTCAACACCCGCGAAACCGTTTCAACGTTTTCAACGGTCCTGCTCACCGCGTCCGTGTCAACCGATTTCAATATTGCTTCCATTTGGGTGAGGCTACCGTCCAGTTTACCGGACAATTGCTGCAGGGAACCGGCAACGTCACTGACACTTGCAAGAAACGAGGCAACGCCGTCGCTGTTATCAGCAAGTGCCTTGGAAAAGGTTTCCGCATTTTTGAAGGTATTGGAAACAGTCTCATTGTTGACCGCTACGAAGCTTTCCAGTGTGTTCAATACGCTTTCGGTCCGCACGGCAATACCGTTTACCCGTTCTAACAGGTCCGATAACGCTGCAGGAGTCCCTTTAATCGTTGGAACCCCATTGTCATCACCAGTCAGTAGCACTGCTGCCTGTGGACTCCCACCCTCCAATTGTACGAACGCGCCTCCTGAAAGACCACGAATACCAATTGTGGCGCGCGTGTCGATGCGAATTGGGGTTGTGGCATCAACCATGGTGCTAACTATCACAACTCGGGGATCAGCCATATCTTGGGTCAATTTGGTTACACGACCAATGGTTCTGCCGTTAAACTGCACCAGGCTGCCTTGAACAAGGCCAGACACCGAGCCTTGAATGCCTACATCCATCGGGACAAGATTTTCGTCTTCGCCGTAACGTCCGAACCAGTATGCAACTGCAAATGCAGTCACAATCGCCGCAAATGTAAATAAGCCGATAGCTATATAGTTTGCGCGGGTTTCCATTGCTCGACTTTATAACCTGAATTCAGAAATATCTATGACTGCTTGCTTGTTACTAAGAGTTTCCGCGCACGTTTGCCGTTGAAATATTCATTCATCCACGGGTCATCCACATGAACCATTTGATCCATGGTTCCCGTGACAAGAACCTTGCCGTCCCGTAGCACCGCAATGCGGTCACATATTGCGTGAAGGCTGTCGAGATCATGGGTGACCATGTAGACTGTCAGGCCCAGCGTATCACGTAAAGAAGCGATCAAATCATCGAATTCCGCCGCACCGATGGGGTCCAAACCGGATGTTGGCTCATCCAGAAACACAAGGTCGGGATCAAGGGCAAGTGCTCGGGCAAGACTTGCTCTCTTGATCATGCCACCCGACAATTCCGCAGGGTATTTATCACCGGCGTCAGGACCTAAACCAGCGATGTTGATTTTCACTGCCGCCAGTTCATCCATCAGCTTTTGACTGAGGTCGTAATATTCGCGCATGGGTACCTGGATATTTTCTTTAACCGTCAGGGATGAAAACAAAGCGCCGTGTTGAAACAGAACCCCCATACGCCGATCAATCGCGAGCCGCTGTTGATTATCGGCATTGTCGTAGTCAACACCAAATATCTTTATCGATCCGGCCTGTCGCTTGATTAGACCGAGAATCGTTCTCATCAAAACTGATTTTCCTGATCCCGACCCCCCGACAAATCCCAATATCTCTCCGGACATGACATCAAGATCGAGCCCTTTGAGCACCTTTGTGGATCCGAATGAAACCTCAATGCCCCGGACACTAAGGAGGATATTGGTCTCATCTACGGGTTCGGCAGCCCTGTTATCGACATTTTTTCTTTTTACCATCACAGCCATATCAATAATCTATCGCTGCAAAGAACATAGCAAACAAACCGTCCACGATGACGACCGCAAAAATTGCTCGCACGACCGCAGATGTTGTATGGCGACCCAGACTTTCCGCGCTTCCACCCACTTTCAAGCCTTCAACTGACGCCGCGAGCCCTATGATAATCGCCATGACAGGTGCTTTGATGAGCCCGACGTAGAAACTTTCCACATCAACATCGGTGTTAAGCGCCTGTAGAAATTCAGTCGGTGTTATCCCGATGTATAGGTCCGCGACAACAATTGCCCCTAAGATACCTGCTAGGTCACTTAGCAGAACCAATATCGGCAATGCGATTATAAGCGCAAGCAGGCGTGGAAATATCAATACACCTACCGGATTAAGCCCGATGACCTGGAGGGCGTCGATTTCCTCCCGCATCCGCATTGTACCAATTTCAGCTGTAATGGCGCTGCCAGTGCGACCGGCAACCATAATCGCAGTTAGAAGCACACCAATTTCGCGAAAATGCAGGATGCCGACTAGACTTACGGTCAGTAATTCTTCTCCATAAAACCGTAATTGATAAGCCCCCTGTTGTGCGATGATGGCACCGATCAGAAATGACATAAGTGCGATCACGGGGACTGCCTTCAACCCCATATGATCCAGATGATGGATGACCGACTTAATTCTAATATTGCGGCGATGCCCCGCTTTCATTTGCGGGCTGCGGATGGACGCCCCGACCAAATAGCACGCTGTCAGAATATCTTCCGCCATTGTTCGCATACCGCGTCCAAGGTTTTCGAAAAATGTTGACACATAACCGTTATTTTTAGGGGGCAGCGGAACAGAATTATCCGGATCGGGCATAAGAACGCCGACAAGCTTGATGCGTTTGTCATTCTTATCGACATGCTTGAAAGGCGTTTCTGCCTGCGCGCAAGCAACCTTGCACCGGGCTATCAGCCATGCACCAGATGAATCAAACCCGGTTACTGCAGTGGTATCAAACGAAATATTGCGATTGTCGTTGAAATTTTCATTTGCCAATATTTCTTCAACTGCATTAATGCCGCCGATTGTCCAATTGCCTTGACAAACATAGGTGGTTCCAACCGCATCCAATTGGATGTCCATCTGGGCCTGATCATCAGTTTGAGGCGTCATTTCGGCACCCCGTACGGGTTCACCAAAAGTAAATTCTGTGTCGCCAAATCAGACAATCGAAACCCTTGCTCGTTGAAATATATTTCCCACCCGTCAACAGATATGGAGTTTGCCAGTTAGATCAACTGTAGTCTATTAGCCTGCCTCAAACGGCGCATTTCTTCTGTGTATGGATTGGTGCAACGCCTTAACAAAGCGCGCGATTCAAAATCTCCGCGTCTATGTTACCGCCAGAAAGCGTAGCAACTACGGTTTTACCGTTCACATCAATCTTACCAGCCAGAAGTGCAGCCAGTGTGACTGCTCCGCCGGGTTCAACAACCAGTTTCAACTCCCGAAAAGCAAACGCCACGGCTGCCAACGCTTCCTCATCTGTTACAACCAGCCCTTGGCTCAGATTGTCCTTACAGATTTCGAATGAATTTTCCCCCGGCATAGGCGTGACTATCGCATCGCAAACGGAGGGATCAGCACGTTGGTTGGCGACCCGATGTCCAACTTCATGGGAACGTTTCTGGTCGTCGTACCCTGATGGTTCTACAGTATGGATCAATGCGTCAGGAAACGCTTTTTTTGTGGCCAGTACAATCCCTGCAAGCAATCCGCCGCCGCCACAACAAACCAGCACATGATCCAGATTTAGGTCTTTTTTCGAAATATCTTCGCAAAACTCCAGCGCACATGTGCCCTGACCGGCAATCACATGAAAAGACTCGTACGGGTGAACAATCGGCGCGCTAAGCTCATTTGCCAATTCAAGGGTTAACTGCTCGCGATCCTGACTGTGACGATCATATTCCACAATAATAGCGCCGGATCGGCGCGTGCGATCTTTTTTGGATTGTGGTGCGTCCGCTGGCATTAATATTGTAGCTTTTATATCCCTTAGTCGTGCCGCTTCCGCTACGCCTTGGGCATGGTTTCCTGACGAACAGGCAACTATCCCATTCTCCACTTTTGCGTCATCCAACCGCATAATCGTGTTGTACGCGCCACGAAATTTAAAGCTTCCAGTGCGTTGCAGACACTCAGCCTTAAAAAATATGCGTGCACCCAGCATATCGTTGAGCATCTGATTTTCGATGAGCGGAGTGCGTATTGCATGGCCAGCCAACATATCGGCGGCCTCGCACACATCACGGTATGTGGGGAGAATATGCATGAATTTTGTTCCAAAGGTTCTGTAGTTGCGTAAATGCGCGCTAGAGTAAGGTCAAGGAACACCATTTGAAGCTGGAGCAATAGAAATGGACTTAGATATAAAAGGGCGCAAAGCCATTGTGTGCGCGTCAAGCGAAGGGTTGGGCAAAGGATGTGCCATAGCACTTGCTGAAGCGGGTTGCGACGTTATCGTAAACGCCCGCACGGCAAAGACGGTTGAAGCGACGGTAGCAGAAATATCAGCGGCGACCGGCGCGAATGTTACTGGCGTCGCCGCAGATGTGGGTACACCGGAGGGACAAAAAGCAATTCTCAACGCCTGCCCCAACCCTGATATCCTGGTGAACAACAACGGCGGCCCGCCGCGCAAGAATTTCATGGAGCTGGATCGCGCGGCGATGGTGGAAGGTGTTGTACAAAACATGATTACGCCTGTTGAATTGATACAGGCGGTTGCCGACGGCATGGCTGAACGTGGCTTTGGACGCATCGTCAACATAACATCCCTGTCAGTTCTTATGCCAATAGAAGGCCTGGACCTTTCATCAGGAGCTCGCGCGGGTTTAACTGCCTTTCTCGCAGGCGTCCGCCCACTCTACGCTGGTCGCAATGTTACGATGAACAATCTGCTCCCCGGAAAAATGGACACAAAACGGCTTCGTGGTGGTCTTGAAGCCGGCGCAAAGGCGTCCGGGAAGTCCTTTGACGAAGTCGCGCAGGCTCAAATGGATGAAATTCCCGCAAAACGCTTTGGAACCGCAGAAGAATTTGGCAACACGTGTGCGTTCCTGTGCTCAGGTTACGCAGGCTATATTACCGGCCAGAATATCCTGATGGACGGTGGTTTATTTCCCCACTCGTTCTAACGTCACAGATTAACTCTGAATCCTGTTTATCGACCAACAATCGCCTCCCGCTCTTGAACTGGCGGGAGATTCGCGCAACACTTACCTTACGTTAGTATTGTGTAGTGTTGAGGGCGTAAGCCGTGTTGAATCCGCGTTGCAGTCGGGCAAGAAAGATGGATACCCCATCTTGTGCCGGGCTGGTTATAACCTCGATATTTACAATAATAGTTGCTTTTTTTCTATTTGACGCGGGGCAAAATCACGCGCAAGCACAATCTGCGACCTGCAGCAACTTAAAACGTCAATTGGCTTCTGTGGGTTCCCGTAGTGGCGGTAAGGCGTCCAGTTCCAGATACAGAAGAGCCATCGCCTCTCAAAACCGGCAACTAAGCGCGGTTCGAAGACGGATGGACGGGTACGGCTGCAGCCGGAAAAGACGGTTTTTCAAACGGGAAAGCCACCCTTCATGCCGCAGGTTACGTTCTTCGTTGCGCAGCATGAAAAACAACCTCAGGTCTCTTCAGAAAAAAGCCGGAGGAAGCTCGGTTGCTGCTGTTTCCAGGTCGTCGCGCAAGAATATCTTGAGAGCAATGCGCAGAAACCGGTGCGGAGAAACCGAAACAAGGGTCGCAAGCACGCGTAAAAATTCGATCGTCGATCAGATATTTGGAAATGACGCCCGCAAATCACGTAAAAGACGGGCAGAGCGCGACCGCCGCGAGCTACAAAGACTGAGAAAAAAACGCAATACCGGGAAATCCGTGCGCTCAACAGAAGACCGGCTGAGAAACTACAATACAGTTCGCACAATTTGTGTGCGCAAGTGTGACGGATATTTTTTTCCAGTTAGCTTTTCCACTCAAAAAAGCGGCGTGGAGAAAGATGCCGATGCGTGTTCAAACCTGTGCCCCGGCACAGAAATGGAACTATTTTATCACAAGACAAAAGGGGAATCTGCTGAGAACATGATTTCAACCGTTACCGGTGAATCCTATACGTCCATTCCCAACGCGTTTGCATATCAGACAAAATATGATCCAAACTGCAGTTGCAATCATAAAGCTCCCGAAACCGAACAGCCCAAAAAACTTGTGGTTTTAAGCCCTGAAAATGCACGAAGGCTGGAAATGAGATCGTTATCCAAGATTGTTCGACCATTATGGCGGGTTGACCCCGAGCAAGACCCGGAAACCATCGCGAACTCCGGAACTGACCTTGAAGAAGCAGAGCTTGGTGCGCTTGTTGGGAAGTTATCCGATCCCAAAGTGGCTCAAAACCGGCGAGTGCGGGTTGTCGGGAAGCGCGTAGTTGGAAGATAAATGGTTATAACTGCAACAGTTATTTATTCGTTCACCAACATCATCGCATTAGCCCGATTGAGGTAACCTTTGGACGCCAATGTCATAAGGCCAACGCACATTAATGAAAATGCACTCATCCAAAGCAATTGAGTGCTAAAGGGTATTCCCAGATCAATGAGCCAACCGGTAACCCCAGGCCCTGCAGCCGACATGAACACCATGAATGACACCGTGATGGAGCGCAGCGCGCCTAAGTGCCGAATTCCGTAAACTTCCGGCCAGATTGCACCGAACAAAGTTGATGAAATTCCGTAGCTTACACCCAACAAAAGCATGAAAATGATGATCGTAGCTTGGGATGAAAACGACCCGAGCACCAAGCATGCTAAACAGAGCGGCAACATGAACAGGGGCAAGATACGTGTTGCACTCCATCGATCCACGCAAAACCCGGTTATTAATGCAACGGTTACCGTTGCCGCAGCCATCAGTGCGAATGAATTATAATATATGGTGGGTGTCCATCCGTTCACTTCAATCAAATAATCCTGATGAAAGAATATGGAAGTTCCGATGAATGCGGGGGAAAACACGCCTATTGCAGTTAGCCAAAAAAGGCGGTCGGTCAACATTTCACGCCTGGTCCATTGCCGGCCGATCTCGTTGCTCGCCTCGTTGCGGTCTGCCTCTGATTTTGGAATACGTTCAACCCGCATGAGGATCACAATACAAGGCAGAGCGAACACGATGAGACAACCACTTGCAATCATCCAGCTTTCGCGCCAGCCATATGCGGCGGCAATCATGACAAAAATTGTCGGCCCCAGCGCCTCCGATGCCTGATGACCGGTTGTTGCGAAGGATACGGCTTTACCCCGATTTGCCGCATACCAACGGCCCATCGCTGTCATCGCTGTATGGGTCATCATCCCCTGACCAAACAAACGCAACATAAAGATGGCAAGCAAAAGCGCCGGTACTGTTGAAGCAAAACCCATAATCAGGCCTGCAACTGCAAGCAGGATTATGACGACAACACTGCATGTAGCAACGCTTGTGACGTCAACCAGCCGGCCCACAAAAGGCAAACACGCCGCACTTGCCAATGTGGCAACCATGTAAAGCAGCCCAAAGTCCCCGTGGGTCAGGCTGTACGCTTCTCTTATCTCGGAACCCCAGATTGAAATAAAGAAGGTTTGTCCAAATCCGGAAAACATGGCGAGTAGAAAACCGCCAATAAGCCATCGCGCGTTCTCGCGATAAAAACTCAACATCACAATAATTCGGAAAAACGGAACATCACCGCCCGACTATGCCTGAAACACACTGTGGACAAGCCCCTAAATCACATATCGATAATCCGGTATTATCCGCCGGCGATAAAATGCAGATGACCAATGGAACGTACCGGTCGATTATCGGCGTCAGTACAAGCCACCTGTGCCAGTGGATACAGCTTTGGTCGCTTCTTTCGTCGCGGTTAGTTTGCCCTTCAGCATGTCTGTTTCAAAACCAATGATCGAACTGCGGTTCGGTGGTTTTGTACCTGGTTTGAACGCTTCCATTATTATGCCCGATTTTCCAGCGTTGGCCAACAGCCCGGTCTTGGCGTTAATGGGGTAAAGCTTGATACCTTCCGGCACCCGAAAGTCGATTGCAGATGTTTCAGTCAGGGCGGACTGCATAAATTCGACAAAGATCGGGGCGGCCAGACCACCACCCGTACTGCCTTTACCCATGGGCTCAGGACGGTCATAGCCAACAAACACGCCGACCACCAGATCTGGCGAATAACCGACGAACCAAGCGTCTTTTTCTTCATTTGTGGTACCGGTCTTCCCGGCAATTGGAACTCCAAGACTGCCAACTACCTTGGCTGTCCCGCGTTGTACGACACCTTCCATCATGGATGTGATTTGATACGCTGTCATCGGATCAAGGACCTGATCACGGTTGTCGACCAGTTCCGGCTCTTCCTGCCCGATCCAGTTCGCAGCCTGACAGTTTTCGCAAACACGCTGTTCGTGTTTAAAGATGGTCTTGCCATAGCGATCCTGAATTCGGTCAATCAAAGAGGGCTGAATTCTCTTCCCACCATTCGCCAACACCGAATAAGCCGACACCATCCTCAATACGGTTGTTTCTCGCGACCCAAGAGACGATGCCAGACCACGGATATTTTTATCGTAAATTCCAAATCTCTTTGCGTATTCAGCGATAAGTGGCATTCCCATGTCATTGGCAAGACGTACCGTCATGAGATTCCGGGACTTTTCAATCCCAAGTCGCAGCGTAGAAGGCCCTGCATATTTGCCACCGTAGTTTTTCGGCTCCCAAATACCTAAAGTGCCACCCTGGTCTTTTTTAAACGGACCATCGAGAACGACAGATGAAGGTGTGTACCCGTTATCGAGTGCGGCTGCATACACGAAGGGCTTAAAGGATGAACCGGGCTGACGTTTTGCCTGGGTGGCGCGGTTAAACTGCGAATCGTTGAACGAAAACCCGCCCATCATCGCCAACACCCGGCCCGTGTGGGGGTCCATCGCAACCAGCGCGCCGGAAACTTCCGGAACCTGTTCCAGAACAAATCCACCGTTAAAGCTCGACACATGAACCACATCACCGGGCTCCATAATTTCGGTCATGGATTTTACTTTGGCTGATTTTCTATCTTCGCTTCGTTCCTTGATCGTTTGTTTCAACGCCCAAGGGGCGTCTTTCAAATAAATAGTTGCTTCATTGCGCTGATCAGAAACCGCCCTGCTCTCCAAAAGGTCAGGTCGCAAACCGATACGGGCAGATTCATCACCGACCTCCAAAACAACAGCCTGTTTCCACTGGGGCACATCGTTGAGTTGCCGTACTTTTGACAGCGCCAGTCCCCAATCGTCGCCAAATTCAATTTTTTCGTAGGCTCCGTGATAGCCTTTGCGACGATCAAATTCGACAAGTCCTTTGATCAGGCTCTTTCGGGCCATTTGCTGCATGGTGGGGGCAAGTGTGGTTCTGATTGACAACCCGCCTTCATAAAGGACGTTCTGGCCGTAGCGATCAATGATTTCGCGGCGAACTTCCTCTGAAAAATACTCAGAAGCTGCAAGATACCCACCTTGTTTACGGGGAACTACACCCAGCGTCATTTTCTTGGCCGTTTCCCCATCTTCAACCGAAACGTAACCGTTGATTACCATTCTACTTATCACCCAGTTGCGGCGCTCAATTGCTCGCTCCGTGTATCTATAGGGGTGATAATTATTTGGAGCTTTTGGCAGTGCAGCCAGATACGCAACTTCATGAATGCCCAGATCACCGACCGATTTATCAAAATAGGCAAGGGAAGCGCCGGCAACGCCATAAGAACCCAGGCCAAAGAATATTTCGTTCAGATACAGTTCGAGAATTTTATCTTTCGAGTAGGTTTCTTCGATGCGAAACGCGAGCAAGGCCTCCTTGATTTTACGGTCTGCCGTACGATCACTCGTCAACAGGAAATTCTTCGCTACCTGTTGGGTGATTGTCGAAGCACCGCGTGCACGCGCACTACGCCCGCTAAGCTTGTCAAATCCGAAACTGAAACCAGCGTTTGCAAGCGCCAGGAAATCAATACCACCGTGCGTTCGAAAGTTCTTATCCTCTGCAGATATGAACGCATTTTGAAGCAACGCAGGAACATCCTGAATTGGAAGGTACAATCTGCGTTCACGCGCATATTCCGCCATCAAAGCGCCGTCAGAGGCATGAATGCGTGTGGTTACCGGGGGTTCATAGCGATTGAGAACTTCATAATCGGGAAGTTCTTTTATGAGATCTGCAGTGTATATATATGCACCTGCGGCGATCAAAAATAATGCCGCGGTGCCAATTCCAAACACATATCCAAACAGTCGTAAGAACATCTTCAGGTGCTTTCCAGAGGATTGATATAATAAAAGTATGTTTGAACTCTACCAGCTCCACTCCACGTGGGAGCAGGTAAATCGGGAGATAGTATGACCGAACACCGTCGCAGGCGGAACTTTCGGGTGTTTCTCGCATAGTCGTAACAATTCGGCAACATCATTGAAGCGTCCCAACTCGCACGTCAAAGAATTCACGAATGGCGTCATACACATTATGAACGGCAATCGACTGCCATTCGTCTGATCTCATCAACGCTTCATCCCTACGATTTGACAGATACCCAAGTTCCAGCAGTATCGATGGAATCTCGGGGGCTTTGAGAACATAAAAATCTGCTGAACGGAGCGGGTTTTTTATGAGTTTAATGTCGTCTTTCAGGGCACGGACCACAACGGATGCGAATCGTTCTGAAAACACCTTTGTTTCACGCCTGGTCATATCGATGAGAATATTGGACACATCCGGCTTTTCTTCAGGGAGGGAAAGCCCGGCGATGAGATCGGTTCGGTTTTGCGAATTGGCAAGAGTTCGCGAAATCTCATCCGACCCTTTTTTCGACAATGTGTATATTGTTGCGCCGCGGATATCCTTTTGCCGCAATGAATCCGCGTGTACGGAGATAAGCAAGTCAGCCTTGTATTTCCTTGCCTTTTCAACGCGTTCCGTCAAGCGCATAAATTCATCGCCATCTCGCGTTAACAGCGGCTTGAACAATTTGTTGCTCGCCAGCAATGCCTTTAATTTCTTGGCAAATGAGAGAGTTATTTCTTTTTCGCGGGTCTTTTGGGAGCCGCTTGCACCGCCGTCTATTCCTCCGTGCCCGGGATCGATGACTATGACATATTGTTTTTTAGAGGCAGATTTATTCTCATTCAGCGCACTTTTCGGTCTGACTGGCGGTCTTACCGAACTTGAAAACTGCTCCTGTGTTGCCTTCACCAAATCCACAATCAATCTGAAACGGTTATCGTCGGACAGTTCCTTTACCCGGTGATTTTCAATTAATACCGGTTGAGCTAATTCCAACACAATCCGCGAGCGACCGTCCGCGATCGTCCCATATCTCAAGTTCGACACCAGCGATTTTGGAAGCCGTTTTAGCTCTCCGTCCAGGCTAAAAACGGTCTCAGGCAAATCCACGACGATTCGTTTGGGGTTATCGAGCAGATAAGTTTCCTGAAACACATCCTGATCGAAATCAACGATAAGCCGGGCACGACTGGAATCTCCGATGACACGAGCGGCAAATGCGATCGGCGGGATCGCATTACCTGCCCGGGTTTCCGCCGCTTTTGCGCCGTTGATTTGTCCCAAAGTCGTAAAGCACAGCACCCCAACAGCAAGCGCAGCTGCCCGCAATCCGGTTTTAACAGCGCGTATTCGGTTGAGAACAATCATAAATCTGCGCATCTACCTAGTTTGGTGCGAATTGAAGAGTAGCGCACTATTAAGCGATTTATGGTTAATGCGTGGTAATTATCGCGTTACAACCGCCAAAATATAGTGAAATTTATCACCGCCCGTAGCGCGCGCAAAAATGGTGCTTGTCTTTGCACACTGCGGAGCATACATTCAGGTGCGGCTAATAGAAGGAACCATTTCTCCCGGTCGAAGGACAAGTTTTGGCAATCAATTGTGCCTTTCACTTGCGCAATGCGTTGTTTTCAAACAACGCGGCAATCAAGCGAACAGGTATTGTACGATTGAATAAATGCCTATGTGTGATCCAGCCTAGCCTGGACCAGTGTCCTTAGAACCAAGGTTTCTTCAACGCAAACAAGGTTTTGCGATGCAGACCGACAAGATCGGTGCTGACATTCGCGATTGAACAGCCAGCATCCTTAACGGATGCCGAGGCTAGCGTGATGTACACGCATTCACAGCTCTCTCCCTTAGTTATGGGCGAAGCGCAATAATAGGTATGACTGAGCAATGGCACAGGCGCACAGACAGGAAAAGGACCGGAGCATGATGCGGCAAGCAATGCTTTTGGCACCTGCTGTCACGTTGACCATGGTAACAGACCCTCTTGGACGAGCGACAAGTTCCAGACGCCCTGCCCTTTCTGTCGAAATGTATGATCGCAGAATAAATTTGCCAGTCCCAAATATAGCCAAACTGTCCTTCGACACCCCAGCAGCTCGCACCCTGAAAAGGCGGCGATTACCTGTTGGGTATGTTGACAGGAATCGGTTTGCAGAAAGCAATTTCAATGGCAAACAACAAAATGCTAATCGACGCGGCCCACCCGGAGGAAACTCGGGTTGTTATGGTACGCGGCAATCGGGTCGATGAATTCGACTTTGAATCAGAACATAAAACTCAACTTCGCGGCAATATTTATCTGGCAAAAGTAACAAGGGTCGAACCGTCCCTTCAGGCTGCATTTATAGATTATGGTGGGAATCGCCATGGGTTCCTGGCGTTCAGTGAAATTCATCCTGATTACTACCAAATTCCCATCGCCGACCGACAGGCATTGTTGGATGCAGAGGCTGAAGACGCCCGGGCCGCTGCAGAAGCCGAAGCCGCTGAAGAAATGGACGATGCAGCAGCGGAAATAAATGCCGATGGTGCAGAACCTGCGGAGAAACCAGCCCGCAAGCGCCGTTCACGCCGTCGTGGTGGAAAAAAGACCGCAGCAACAGAAGATAATTCTGCAGAAGACAATCCGGCTGAAGTCGACAACCAAGCTGAGTCCAGCGCGGAAGAAATCATAAATGCGGAACCTGTCGACGCTGCGGAAGACCGCAATTCAGCAGCGGAAACATCAACCGATGATGCGATAGATACTGCGGTGGAGACCGACGGGCATACACAAGTGGCTGAAGATGACAGCGCATCTTCTGACCCCGAAGATGGCGAAGAAAACGACGACAACAAGACGCAAATCTCGGCGGAAAATGATGGCGAAGATGTCGTCTCGCAACCCGCAGCTGATGAACCTGCAAAAAAACCGCGCCGACGCACCAGCCGGAAAAAACCCGCCAAAGAAGACGAGGCAGCCACCGCAGATACTGAGACAGAAGCCGTGAGCGAGCCTGCAGAATCAGAGGTTGCTTCCCAAGCGCCAGAATCCGAGGAGGCTGAGGAAACACCCAAGAAAAAACCACGCAGACGGACATCACGCAAGAAAGCAGAACCTGAGCTAGCTGACGCCTCAGATAATTCCTCCGCTGACGCAGCAGAAGCTGCAGAAATTATTGCTGAAACGCAGGAAGAACCGGACGAAAAGCCACGTAGAACGCGTCGACGCACATCACGTAAGAAAGAGTCAGCCCCTGAGCTCGAAGCGTCAGATAAAAGCGCAAATGATGCAGTAGCCGCTGAATCCGGTGATGAAGCAAGTACCCCGCAGGCTGATGTGGAGGCTGAGGACAAATCTGAGCGCAAACCCAAGTCCCGTTCCCGTTCGAGACGCCGTAAAAAGCCTGAACCGACTGATAAGATTGCTGACGATCTGGACGATGACAATGACACACCAATCGAGAGCATAGGGTCTGAAGACAGCCTTGAAGAAGTTCCTGTTCGCCGTGCACCCCGTCGCCATTATAAGATCCAGGAAGTCATCAAGCGCCGTCAAATCTTGCTCGTTCAAGTCGTTAAGGAAGAACGCGGCAATAAGGGCGCTGCACTAACAACTTATCTTTCCCTTGCTGGAAGATATTCCGTATTAATGCCGAACACCGCCCGTGGTGGTGGTATTTCACGCAAAATTACAAATACTTCTGACCGGAAACGTTTAAAGGCAATTGCTTCTGAACTGGCCGTGCCACAGGGCATGGGCGTCATATTGCGCACCGCGGGCGCGTCCCGCCAACAGGACGATATTCAAAGAGATTTTGAATATTTAATGCGACTTTGGGAAAACGTGCGCACTTTGACATTGGAATCCTCAGCCCCCTGCCTTGTTTATGAAGAAGGTAATCTTATTAAACGTTCCATTCGTGACCTTTATGACAAGGACACGGGTGAAATCATGGTCGCCGGGGAAGAAGGCTTTCGTGAAGCAAAAGACTTCATGACCATGTTGATGCCCAATCACGCCAAGAACGTAAAACTATACCGCGATAAAATTCCAATGTTCGCGCGGATGGGCGTGGAAGCCCAGTTGGATGCCATGCTCCAACCGCAAGTGACGTTGAAATCGGGTGGCTATCTGATCCTTGATCAAACGGAAGCCCTGGTCGCAATTGACGTGAACTCCGGGCGTTCGACCCGTCAGCATTCGATTGAAGAAACCGCTGTACAAACTAACCTGGAAGCCGCCGACGAAGTGGCCAGACAGCTACGACTGCGTGATTTGGCCGGACTGATTGTCATTGATTTCATCGACATGGAAGAGAAGCGCAACATACGTGCTGTGGAAAAACGTCTTAAAGACGCATTGAAAAACGATCGCGCGCGCATTCAGGTCGGCCGTATTTCACATTTTGGCCTGATGGAAATGTCGCGCCAGCGTATCCGCGCGAGTGTTCTGGAATCCACCACACAGACCTGCCCGACCTGTGAAGGTCTTGGCCATGTGAGAGCTGCATCATCTATTGTTTTGGCCGTTCTTCGTGCGATCGAGGAGCAACTCAACCGCAATTCCCGTAACAATCTGACGGTTAAAGTCAGCACACCAACCGCGCTTTACCTCCTGAATAATAAGCGGGACAATCTGGGCGATCTGGAAAGTCGATTTGGAGTGTCGATCTCCATAGCAACCGACGACGCCATCGGTACCACACCATGTGTGATTGAGCGGGGAGAACAGTCAAATCGCAAGCCTGCGGTTGATAGTGCCGTGCAACCGGATACGATTAACCCTCAGGACGAAGACGCTGCATCGGATCAATCCTCACAACCGGACGATACGGATCAACTCAGCTCCACCGACGACAACGGTGATTCTGTTCCAGAAGGAAAGAATAAACGCCGCAGGCGCCGTCGCAAACGCGGCGGTAACGGCGAAGACGGTGCGGCAGATAATGGTCTGGCGGAAGCTTCCGTAGATACTACGCAAGACGATGAAGAAACGAACGCATCTACAGGAGAAAGTGCAGAAAATGGCGATGACACCGCTCCTAAACGCATACGCCGCAAAAGACGCAAGTCATCCGAAACCTCTGAACCTGAAGAAGAAGTAGCAACAACTGAGCCCAGCACCGAAAACGCTGAAACTGTTGTAGCTGACGCAGGTCATGAAGAGGCACCGGCAAAGCCCAAACGTCGCCGTACCAAAAAAGCTGCACCGGAAGAGGCACCGGAACAGGAAATCCCTGAAACCGCAGTTGAAGCGGAGGAAGAACCTGCTTCAAAGCGTAGAACCACACGGCGCAAGAAAGCTGAGACTGAAGAACCACCGGCAGTAGAAATTGCGGAGGTCGCCGCGGAAAATGATTCAGTGGTCACTTCTGAACCAGCCGTTAGTGAAGAACCAACCCCCGAAAAGCCGACAAAAACCGGCTGGTGGCAACGCAAATTCTTCTAACCATTTGCAGAACTTTAAGGCGGGGAAGAAATTCCCCGCCTTTTTCAAATCGCAAGTACAATTGTATGATTACGGTTATGCGTATTTCCAAACGCCCTTGATCGACTGGCGTCCAAGGGTGATCCGAAATTCTATTCGCCGTGAACGGAACCGCGCATCCGTCCAAGATGATCGTCCCAACCTTTGTCGAGAGCAAGCGTGAGGCCGAACGCTTCTGCCCCCTGTGGCAGTCCCTCGTGATGCAGGGACAGATTGGTTCCACCGGGTACTTCATCCAAACGCCATTTAACGGTGCTGACCGCCTCTCCCATCGGAGCAATGGTAAAGGTGTATTCCAGACGCGAGTGCGGCTCGGAAACCAACACCTTACCCCACATCAACTTGTCTCCACTTTCAACGCCAAACATTTCATAATCGCCTTTAACCAACTCAGTCTCCGGCTTGTGAAACCATATTGCGAGCTTATCCGGATCGGTCAAATAGGCCCAAACCTGTTCTGGCGTCGCTTTGAGATAGATTGATTTACGTAAAACAGTATCAGTCATTGGGTTTTAATATCCTTTTCAATTTCAGTTTTTAGTGTGTTGAGTCGGTCGTCCCAGAAGGCGTTAAAATATTCGAACCAGTCGAATACATCCCGCAGTCCATCTGCATTGAGGGTGTTTAGCCGCGATCTCCCACGGGTCTGGACGGATATGAGGTTACCTTCGTCCAAAATCGTAAGGTGTTTTTTCACCGCGGCCCTGGTCATCTGAAAATTCTCAGCAACCTCGGCAATCGTCATATCGCTGGCCGCCAACAGCCGAAGGATGCTTCGACGTGTCGGGTCCGCGAGCGCTCGAAAACCCAATTGCTCTACACCCGACAAAGTTACATCGGAAGTATCTGAACGGTGGTGATCCATGTTGGCTCCTAATGATACTAATTGGTATCATTACATATAAAACCAAATGGTATTATGTCAAGCCATGCCTGAAATTTTATCTGATTAGGAGTTTAATTGCCTTTTGGCCGGAATTCGCCTTCATCAATAGAGGCGAATTTGAGAGCTAATCGTTAGGCCCAGCTAACGACTTCAACTTACCGCTTTTAGCATTGCGTCCATTTCCGGATGCAAGCGAACAGATTCTTCTTTTAGAAACTGGAGTAAGGCTTTTTCGTTATCATGAATGATGCCATCGCGATTAATCCGGTCGATGACCCACTTTGCCTCAACCAGGGTGATTTCAGACGCCTCGTCATACGCGTTCTCAATACCTTCATTGCGATTGTGCACGGCTGCTTCTGCCGCTTCCAAAGGGCTCTGCATTGCATCAACCGCGGATTTCAACAGGCCAACCATTGAAGATAAAGACGCATCGAATGTCCACTCAGATGTTTTTTCCAGTGATACAGTGCGCACCGGCACGCCGTTGCCCAATGTCGCCATCAGGTAATTACCAACTGCCTTTACAAACAAGTCGGACCAGGAGGGATCATTTTCATTGTTTAATGTTGCATCATTGAGGTCGAACAGAAACTCCGCCTCGCATTTGGTAACGGCGAGACCGCCGTCACTGCGAAACGCAAACAACAGACGCCTAATCAACTCAACATCGCTTGATGAGATGACCTGTTGTTTCTCGACTCGCGAATCAGTCAAAACGCCCTTCTCATAGACAATTGCTTTAAACACCTGACTGAGTGCAAATTTCTGGATCGAATCCGGTGAAGTTTGCGCGTCTTCAATAACTTTGATCAGCATTTGCAAACGACCAGCAGTGTCCACCAATCCGTCTTTCGAAATATTATCGATCAGCCATTGTGCGTTTTCTTCACTAACGCTTCCCTCAGGTGTCGATTGGTGGACAATATGTTGAACCATTGCCTGAGTAAAATATTCGGTCCATTCAGGACACGCCTGTTTTACGTTATGGTCAAGGGACAGTAGCGCTTCCGCCTCAGTTCTTGAAACCTTATCATCACAATATACCTCGCGGCGAAGTGCGACCACATCGCTTGGTGTGACGACACCGCTCGCCGCAATAGTGGCCATAATTTGAGGTAATTTAGTTCCGCACATTTCCATTGTTTCAATCCCAAGTCCCAAAATTCCACAATTCTGCATAAAGCTGACGTAGTCGAATTGAAATTCTACCAATGGGTCTGGTTAATTTTGAATTAATCACAATAGAGGGGTCAGAACCGTAAGAACTATGTTTGGGGCTTGCCGAATCGACTTCTCAAATGCAGAATCAATTCAAAGTACCAAAGAGACGGGGAATATCATGGACGTAAGAGCAGCAGTGGCCTTTGAGGCCGGCAAACCATTGGAAGTTACAACGGTGCGGTTGGAGGGACCAAAGGCAGGTGAGGTTCTGGTTGAGATAAAAGCCACCGGGATTTGTCACACTGACGAATTCACCCTATCTGGTGCTGA
Source organism: uncultured Rhizobiaceae bacterium (assembly GCA_951813045.1). Classification (GTDB taxonomy): domain Bacteria; phylum Pseudomonadota; class Alphaproteobacteria; order Rhizobiales; family Rhizobiaceae; genus Pseudahrensia. Next base: position 1,255,624 of record CATOTF010000002.1, on the reverse strand, counting down.
TCCTGAAGGCATATTCCCGGCAATTCTCGGCCATGAAGGCGCGGGTGTGGTGGTGGACACCGGGCCCGGTGTCACATCGCTGAAAAAAGGCGATCATGTGATCCCGCTCTATACGCCGGAATGCCGTGAATGCGATTATTGTCTGAATCCCAAAACCAACTTGTGTCAGGCGGTTCGCTCGACGCAAGGTCAGGGCCTGATGCCGGATGGTACGAGCCGGTTTTCCATCGATGGAAAACCAATCATGCACTATATGGGCACTTCGACTTTTGCCAATTTCACCGTGCTTCCCGAAATTGCCCTTGCCAAGGTACGTGAAGACGCACCATTCGACAAAATTTGCTACATCGGTTGCGGCGTCACCACTGGCATTGGCGCCGTCATCAACACGGCAAAAGCAGAACCAGGTTGTAATGCAGTGGTTTTTGGCCTCGGGGGCATTGGTCTTAATGTTCTCCAAGGCCTGCGCCTGATCGGTGCCAATAAGATTGTCGGTGTTGATATGAACAATGACAAAAAGGAATGGGGTGAGAAATTTGGCATGACCCATTTCGTCAATCCATCCGAAGTCGGCGAGGACAATCTCGTCGATCATTTGGTTGAGATCACTGATGGCGGCGCTGATTATTCGTTTGAATGTATCGGCAACACCAAAGTCATGCGGGCAGCACTTGAATGCTGCCATAAGGGCTGGGGTGAAAGCATCATCATTGGGGTCGCCGGTGCTGGTCAGGAAATCTCTACCCGTCCTTTCCAACTGGTGACCGGGCGTTCATGGCGTGGAACAGCCTTTGGCGGCGCGCGGGGCCGGACTGATGTGCCCAAGATTGTTGACTGGTACATGGATGGGAAAATTCAGATCGACCCGATGATCACCCACAAAATGCCATTGGAAGACATCAATAAAGGGTTTGACCTGATGCATGCTGGTAAATCCATTCGCTCGGTTGTCGAATTCTAGGTCGGTATGACCCATAATCAAAAAACAGAGGCAATTGCCTTTTGAAACTCAAGACTTTCAAAACGGCTGGATTGATTGCTGGATTGGCCGGGAGTCTGGTATTCAGTCCGGCATTCTCGCAATCAAATTCGAGCGACTCCGGATCGGCATTCGCTCCCCAGGGACAAGAACCGGTCGAAAATACTAATGAAGACCCGACTGGATTGAAAGTTGATCCTGCAGCTGAAAAACTAAACGCTGAAACCGCAGAGTTAAACTCGGCACTTTTGGGAGTTTGGGTTCTGACCGGGCTGGTGACCGAAGAACTCTCTGAGCAGGCTATTCTGGCTGCAGCCCAGCGATGTCTGAAACGCCCCGATTTCAAATCGTTGGAATTTGAACCCGGGGCCGTGAGAAAGTTTCCGGATGTGAACAGCCTATTCGGCGATCTCGTCTATTTCAGAACGGAAGCTGGCCTCCAACGCATGGATATGACCAAAGGTCAGGTCACACTCATACGCGAGTTTCGAAAGCGAGACATTTCCGATGATCGAGTTGTATGGGTTCTTCGAGGGCGCGCAATTCGTGTACGCATTCGCTTCTCAGTACCAAATCCTAACCGATCTGCAGAATTCATGCTTGAAGAGGGAGGGCTTTATTTGAGGTGTGGCCGCCCTTCGCGGGCCTTATTATCGAACCAACCACCTGGGACAACCACGGACCCCGAAACCAACACGACTACTGCACCGGCAACCTCTCAACCATAATGCAAATATTCATTGATGCCGATGCGTGCCCCGTTAAAGACGAAACGATTAAAGTTGCGGAACGATATCGCGTACCGGTCAAAATCGTATCGAACGGCGGAATGCGCCCATCGCGCGATCCACTCATCCAGACAATCACAGTACCTTCCGGCGCAGATGCTGCAGACGACTGGATTGTCGACAACGCCAGGGAAAATGACGTTGTTATCACCGCAGACATCCCTTTAGCTGCGCGCATCCTCGAGAAAGACGCCCACGCCCTTGGCCCCACTGGGCGATTGTTTACTTCAGAAACAATTGGCATGGCGTTGGCAATGAGAGAACTAAAGCAGCACCTGCGCGAAGCAACCCAGACGCAAACACGAAATCGTTCATTTGAGGCAAAAGACCGTTCCAATTTCCTGCAGGAGTTGGATAAGCTCGTTTCCCGAATGTGCAAGAAATAGAACAAATTCAGGAGAGCGAAGATGGAAACCGTTTCAACCGCAAAAGCCTTTGGCGGAACCCAGGGGGTCTATACACATGCGTCGTCTGCATGCGGGTGCGACATGACATTCGCAGTTTATATGCCGCCCCAAGCTGAGCAAGGCCCCGTCCCTGCCCTTTGGTACCTTTCCGGCCTCACGTGCTCCCATACCAATGTTATGGATAAGGGCGAATATCGCGAACAGGCGGCCAAGCATGGGGTGGCCGTGATTTGCCCCGACACTAGCCCTCGAGGCGACATTGTACCGGACGACGGCGACAACTGGCAATTTGGTTCAGGTGCCGGGTTTTATCTCGACGCGACACAGGAACCATGGCGCAAAAACTATCGCATGTATTCCTATATTCGCGATGAACTCCAGTCACTGGTGGCCAAAGAGTTCGATATCGATACAACACGGCAGGGCGTATTTGGCCACTCGATGGGCGGCCATGGGGCGCTGACGATGGCACTTAAGAACCCGGAACTTTACAAATCCTGTTCGGCCTTCGCGCCTATCGTGCAGCCAACGACTGCTGATTGGTCCTCCAACGCGTTTCAGCGTTATCTGGGAGACAATCCGGAAGCTTGGGCGGATTATGACGCCTGCCTGTTGGTGGAAAATGGCGGACGCTTCCCGGAATTCCTGATTGATCAGGGCGCGGCGGATGGTTTTCTCGATGATGGTTTGCGCCCGTGGCTGTTCGAAGAGGCCTGCAAGAAAGCTGAAATCCCCCTGACTTTACGCATGCAGGAAGGCTACGATCACTCGTATTTCTTCATTTCCAGCTTTATGGAAGACCACATCAAATGGCATGCTGACCGGCTTTAGCCGTTCTCGGATACCGCCTTTTCGCGCATGAACAAATAAATCCCGGATACGACAATAATAAAAATACCCCCCCACTTGAGCGCGTCCGGGAATTCATCAAACAGGTAAAACCCGATAATCGTCCCGGTGACAATTTCCAGATATTGGAATGGCGCGAGTATTGACGCGCTGGCCAGTCGAAATGCCATGACGACGATCAAATGCCCAATTGATGCCAGAACGCCAATTGCAAATATCAGCCCCCAACGGATACCAAATTCCGGTATCTCGGGAGATGAAAAATCACTCCACCCGGCAAGGGTTGCGACTGTCACAACAAACCCAAGCATGAGAACTCCACCAATTCCGGAGGCGAATTGCATGGTGAATGGATTATCTTTTGACGCCATCTGCCTGGTCAAAATCAAATAGACAGCAAACAAAAAGGCGGTGCAAATTGGCATAAGTGAGATGGCTCCAAATACAGCATAACTGGGCTGGACAATTAACATCGCTCCTGCAAAGCCAACGACCACGGCAATCCGTCGCCGCCAACCCACTTTTTCCTTGAGGATAACCACGGAAAGGATGGTGAGGATGAAAGGTTCCAGAAAAAACACCGCCAGCGCATCGGCAATCGGCATGTAGCGCAACGTCGCGAAAAAAATCATCACGGCCAGGCTCATGACCGCGCCTCGCAACAGGTTGTACCAGATTTGTTTGGGCACAAGGGCTCGCACCCCATGGATCGCAACGATCACAATTGCCATGATCACCGCCTGTACGAGGAACCTGCCAAACGTCGTCTGCCCGGCGGAAACGTCATAATTGATGGCCAAGGTCTTTGCGATCCCGTCCATGATCGGCAGCGTCAGCATCGCAACAACCATCAAAGCCATGCCCTTGGCAACGCTGCCGTCTGCCTGATCTCTGGGTTCAGAATCAGCGGGTTGGGGTTCGATTGTACCGGTGCTCATAGGGCAAACTTATAAGCGGAATTCCAACTGGTGCCATGCCTAAAACGGCATTCATTTGACCGATACGACGTTAGGTAAAACGCAGGTTTATAAGACGAAAGGGTTCTTCGACACCCTTTAATCTATGCATACCAATGTCGTCCGCCTTTAAACCGGAAGGTAATTCCATCTGCGTGATAACATATTCGGAAGCGAGAAAAGGTTGCCCAATCTCCTTTGTAAATGATTCAATACGAGCGGTCACATTCACAACGTCGCCCAAAAAAGTGACCTGTCGCTTACTATCACCACACTCCCCCACAACAACAGTTCCACCGTGCAGAGCTGCACGAAATTCTGGAACTATGCTGAAATTCGATTCAAATAGTGAACTCTGTAATTCCATACGCTCCAGCATTGATCTTAACGCCAACAATGGTCGGCTGTTTTTAGCTGTATCAGTTCCCAACGGCCATGTACCAATCACCGCATCCCCAACGTAGGAGACAATTTCACCGCCTGTTTGAGTGATCGCCTGATCGAACTCGTAAAAAATATCTGAAAGATAATTGTGGAAACGTTCGTTGCCCAGCTTACGGGCGATATTCGTGGAATCGACCACGTCCACAAACAGAAATATCCGATCCTCACTGACCGGTCGGAAATAACGACCTACAACCAGGTTTATAAATCTTTTGAATCCGATGATCGCGGTGAACTGGGTCAGAATCAAAAAGAATATAACGAACGCCATTGAAAACAACGTATCGCGCAGCTGTTCAGAAAATTTAAAATCCAGTGCCAGTGGCCGTCCCTGCAAATAGTCACTCAGCAACTCATTGCTGGTTAAACACAGGCGTATAAGCAAAGTCAGCGCGAGAATTCGGACAATGAACCCCGGAAGAAAGGCGACCCGTCTTATCCAGCTGCGCTGCTGACTTCTAACGTAAAACACTTCAATTGCCGCGGAAACAAATCCAATTGAAAAACCGGTGGTAAAGCCACGGTAGTAGTCATTAGCCTCACCGCCATAAAATAAGTCACCGTAAACCTCGCCAACAAAACCACTGATTATCGCAGCGATGAGAACGATCATTACCCGCCGGAACAGGGTTGATTTAGATGAATGAAGCACAACTATCTCAGCGCCTTGATGCAATCACAGGCCGCTTTCATGTCTTTATAGCGAAATGCCCGGCGTTCCTCAGCTTCGAAATCTTGCCCCCACTGCTCAATGTTCCAGTCTTCATCAATATGGGCCGCAGCCCATGCATCGTCGACCTCCCAAGCGCCCTTAACAACAGCCATGGCTATGATCGCAGAACCGGTAAGTGAAGTGACAACGTGCGCTCCCGCCAACACCATGGGATCGCTGATCAAACCAACGTGGGTGTTGAACGCAGCAATGGATTCTGGCGGTTGATCGATATATGTCACCCCTTGAGCGAGCGCAAAACGAGCACCCAGGTCAGATTGAGCCCAGTCGATAAAAGGATCCCAGGTTTCGGTTTGGCGGTCGACCAGGGGTTGCGGTTGTGCGGCTCGATAGCAAAGAAGGTCGGAGCAGGAATAACGAACGATATCCTCCTTCACCGCCTGCATATCATTAGCAACGCCATCCACTGCAGTATTTGCAAGACGGGTCACCGGCATTGTCATTGGGTCGATACGTTCTTCCTGTACGCGCCATTCAACAGCTAACATTTCCGAAACGTCGTTGGCGGATGACGCCAGCAAAGCCTTTCCGGGTGTTCGCACGGGCCGGCCGTCCAGCAGAACAACATAGATATCGTCCTGCAGTTCAACGTCGACCTTGTCGTAAAACCGTTTAGGAAGTTGGCTTTCGCGAGACGGCTCTGCAACGTGCGTTTTATCCTGTGGCGTTGCGCTGTCCCGTTCGCCCAATATATCCGTCATCTTCCCGTACTCACATTCATAATCTATGCGGTTTCAAGCGTCATCGTTTTCGTCATTCAGCCCATCCTCCTCTTCAAACGCGAAGAGGTTCCAGCTTTGAACCATATGGGGCGGTAAGGGCGCGGTCACATCAATCATCGGCATATTTTCATCCGGGTGCGGTATTCTGATCCTTCTTGCATGCAGATGAAGGCGTTTTTGCACACCGCCGGGAATTTCCCAATTCTCTACTTCAAAATATTTCGGGTCACCGATGATTGGGTGCCCCAGATGTAACCCATGTACGCGCAACTGGTGGGTTCGACCGGTATGAGGTTTCAATTCCACCCAACTGACAGTTCGCGGATTTGAATCAATCACACGGTAGAAAGAAACCGCGTGATCAGCACCTCGCTCCCCGTGACGCGCAACCCGCATTCGGTCGCCATCTTCTGTTTGCTCTTTCACCAGGTAGGTTGAAATGCGCCCGTCGCGTTGCCTTGGCACCCCGCGCAACAGCGCCCAATAGGTTTTGTCGGTGTCTCGATGGCGAAAACTCTTGGTCAACGCGGCGGCGGCACCCCGCGTTTTAGCAACCACCAACACTCCGGAAGTATCCCGATCCAACCGATGGCACAGGCGCGGTTTCTGCCCGGATTTATCACGCAAGCTTTCAAGCATGGAATCGACCGAACGGTTGATGCCTGACCCACCCTGCACGGCCAGACCAGAAGGTTTGTTAAAGACGTAAACCTTCTTGTCTTCATACAGCAGCATATCGCGTAAAACGTCCGCGTCGTGACGGTCGCGTATTGTATTTGCAGTCATATGGCGGGGCTTGTCAGAATTCGCGGCATCCAGCGGTGGAATGCGCACCACCTGCCCGGCTTCAAGTCGGGAAGCCGTCTTGACCCGGCCGCCGTCCACCCTCACCTGCCCGGATCGTAATAGCTTTTGGAGCTTACCAAAGCCAAGACCCGGGAAATGCACCTTGAACCAGCGATCAAGGCGCATTCCGTCTTCATCAGCTTCAACATTTTTTTGGGTGACTGCAGATAGGGCCATATTTTATTTTCTAACTTACTAACTGTCGCGAAAACCAAAGCCCGGCAAATATTGCAACGACGCACGCAACAACGGTTCCTGTCGCATAGATGAACGCTGGGCCACCCGATCCTTTTTCCCAAAGGTTTGCAACATCAAGTGAAAACGCAGAGAACGTGGTGAAACCACCCAGTACACCGGTTGCAAGGAACAGCCGCAGATCATTGCTGCCACCTCGTTTTACAAGCCAACCAATAAACAGCCCCATCAACAGCGACCCGAGAACATTGACGATGAGTGTACCGTAGGGGAAAGCCGGGCCGAACTGGCGAAGCGCCGCTACGCCCACCAAATGCCGACCGGTTGCACCCAGTCCACCACCAATAAATATGAGTAAAGCCTGTGTCATGTGCGGGATGTAGACCAATGTCGACACCAACGCTACCGGTTCAATGTGTGAGCAATCGAAATTCCTTCTTGTATACCAGATTTTAGCAGTGCTAACGATCAATCATTGATGCTTTGTGGGCTTTATGATGATTACCAAATCCAATTGCGCTGCACTTTTGATCGCGGCTCTCACCAGTTCATGTGCCACAGTTACCCGCGGAACATCTGAAGATGTAGTCATCAACTACGGCCCGTCTGACGCCAAGGTTACCACCACATTGAACCATAAATGCAATGGCAGCCCCTGCGTCGTTAAGGTTCCGCGGAAGGAATCATTTGGCGTGACTGTATCCAAACCCGGATTTGAATCACAAACCGTTCATGTCGGCACAAAAGTTTCCAATAAAGGGGCTGCAGGATTGGCTGGCAACGTATTAGTAGGCGGCATTATCGGAATCGGTGTCGATGCGGCAACGGGTGCTTCGAAAGACCACTATCCTAACCCGGTCAACATAGAATTATCATCCAACGGATCCAAACCCAGCAGAAAATCCAAATCAGGTTCTAAAAACACTCCGCCAAAGAAACTTGTACCAACGACTTAACGCGTGTCGCACACGTTTTCCTTTAGGATTAGCGATACCAATTTCTGCCGCCAGATTGGATAAAATATGAGATCAAGCGGGTCGAAGCCATATTTATAAAACGAAACGCACTTTTTCCCGGCTATTTCCCCCGTTCGCCACGAAGTTTTTCCCAATATTCCAAGCGATTTCCGATATCTCGTTCAAAACCCCGGTCAACCGGATCATAAAATTTTTGACGCCCCAGTTTTTCTGGAAAGTAATCCTGCCCTGAAAATGCGTCGGGGTGGTTGTGATCATAATGATAATCATCCCCATACCCCTCATCCTTCATAAGTTTTGTGGGGGCATTTAGAATGTGTTTTGGGGGTGGCAGCGAACCCTCTTTTTTGGCCATTGATCGCGCAGCTTTATAAGCCACATAAACGGCGTTGGATTTAGGCGCCGTCGCCAGATAAACGCAGGCCTGTGCCAATGCCAGTTCCCCTTCCGGCGAACCAAGGAATTCGTAGGAGTCCTTAGCTGCGTTAGCGACAACCAGAGCCTGCGGGTCTGCCATACCGATATCTTCACTGGCCATGCGGACCAATCGCCGCCCCAAAAACAGTGGATCTTCACCAGCATCGAACATGCGCGCGAGATAATAGAGCGAAGCATCAGGATCAGAACCGCGCACGGATTTATGAAGTGCCGAAATAAGGTTATAATGGCCATCCTGGCCTTTGTCGTATATTGGCGCCCGCCGCTGCAGTACATCCTGCAGTTCCTTGGCGGAAAACACCTCCCCTTCCCGCGCGGCGCGCCAGGCCTCCTCACATAGTGTTAGTATGGCTCTGCCGTCGCCATCCGACATGCGGATTAAAACTTCACGCGCTTCTTCATCAAGGGGGAGTTCGCGTCCCTCGATCTCTTCTGCCCGTTTCATCAACTTAGTTAAGCTCTCTCGATCATGAGACTGAAAAGTCAGGACCCGCGCGCGCGACAAGACCGCAGCATTTAATTCAAACGACGGGTTTTCCGTGGTCGCCCCGACCAGTGTAATCGTGCCATCTTCCATGACCGGCAGAAATGAATCCTGTTGAGCTCGGTTGAAACGGTGAATCTCATCAACAAACAACAGGGTTCTGCTGCCATTCGAGGCTCTCAATCGAGCCGATTCAAACACCTTTTTAAGGTCGGCAACGCCGGAAAATATTGCAGAAATTTGCTCAAAATGATGTGCTCCCTGATGGGCAAGAAGCCGCGCCAGTGTTGTCTTACCCGTACCGGGTGGGCCCCAGAATACCATGCTACCAAGGCTTTCGGCCTCCAGCATTCGGGTAACAACACCATTTCCTCCGACAAGATGATCCTGTCCAACGATCTCATCCAGCTGCCTTGGCCTTAAACGGTCGGCCAATGGTCGTTTTGTGGCAGCAGAAGCTTCAGCCAATGATTCTCCAAATAAATCAACCACAGGCTACCTCGAATTACAGAACAGACGTCGCTGTATGAAGTTAACGAATCCTGCGCAATTGGCGCCGACCATTACGCTCCAGTACATATTCCCAACTGGAATATCTGCTAGATACAATATCAATAAATGTTTGGGTATCGGATACCGTTTCCCCATTTATCTCAACCAAAATATCCTTTGAACGAAACCCGAAACGTGCCGCGCTGCTTCTTGCCCTGACAGATTGTATCACAACACCCGACTTGGACGTATCCAACTCCAGTTCCAGTGCAACGCGAGGGGAAAGGTTCGCCACCGTCATGCCGGTAAATGGCGTCCGGCCATCAACTATGCGCGCGTCGCGTTCAGGTGTTTCTGGCGCAACCGCAAGTTCCAGTTCAAGCTCCCGTGTCGTATTCCTTGAGAGAACCTGGATTTTAGTATTTCTGCCGATTCCGGCAGTCGTCAATCTGTAACCAAGCGCATCAACGTGAGGCACTTTCTTACCGTCAATTGAAAGAATAATATCGCCGGGTATCAACCCGGCCCGTGCAGCGGGACTGCCCGGGGAAACACCCGCTATAAGCGCACCGGTGGGACCTGGAAGACCAAGAGACTCTGCAATATCTGCGGTGACAGATTGAAACTTCGCTCCCACCCAGGGGCGCATAAGAGTATCACTACCCTGCCGGACACTTTCCAACACAACACGCACCATATTAGAAGGGACCGCAAAACCAATGCCATTTGAGCCGCCCGAACGCGAAAAGATTGCTGTATTGATGCCAATCAAACGGCCATCCATATCAACCAGCGCTCCACCAGAATTACCTGGATTGATAGACGCATCGGTTTGAATGAAAAAACCAAAATCATTGACGCCGTTTTGACTGCGGGCAATGGCAGACACAATGCCGCTGGTTACAGTCTGGCCGACACCAAATGGATTGCCAATCGCCAAAACAAGATCACCCACCAGTAGATCTTCGGAATCGCCTAACTCAACCTGCGGAAGAACTTCTTCAGGTTCAATCTTCAGGACAGCCAAATCTGACCGTTTATCAATCAGTTCTATCTGGGCTTCGAACTCTCTGCCGTCTGATAAGGCAACCTTAACTTGGTCAGCATTTTCAATCACATGGTGGTTTGTGATGATTATGCCGTCGCTACCAACAATTACGCCCGAACCAAGTGACCGAGAAATCCTTTGCCGGTTTCGACCGTTAAATTGCCGACCAAAAAAACGATCGAAAAATGGATCACCCGCAAAAGGGGAACTACGTCGTGTTTCCTGCCGTGCTGCGTATACGTTGACCACCGATGGAGAGAGAGCTTTCACCAGTGGCGCAAAAGAGAATTGGAATTGAGCACGGTTCTCTGGAACAGTACGAACCGCCTCGTTGCTACCTCGTAGCGCACCTTTATCCTGCGCTTGCGAGGGTGACATCACACTGGCTGCGCACAATAACGCGCCAACAAATAGTATAACAGCTTTATTGGACACTGCGATTCTCCAATGAACGTGCATTATTTTACCGATATAGGGATAATGAACTACAGTCGCATGATTCAACCAACAAAACACAGTGATCAAAAATTACTAAATCAGTTTATGATCAATCAGACTTTTGCCCATCGCCGTCAATGCCTCTTCAGGGGATCTAAACTTAATTCCTAATGTTTCTTGAGCTGCAGACGTATCCAGTTCGTAGATATTTCCAACTTCCGGCAAAATCCCTTTCACCGAACTTTGAAACATGGCGAGCAATTGTATCATGAGCTTTGGTGCCTGAAACTTGGGCAGTTTTTTGGATTTTTCGGGGAATTCAGACTTTAGTGCTGAAACAATTTCCATCATCAACCGGGTACCACCAGCTGCAATAAATCGCTTTCCGTTGGCTTCTTCCCGCTCCATCGCATTAACATGTGCTATTGCAACATCACGAACGTCTACAACACCAAAACACAATTCCGGCACCGCGGGAAACTTGCCCTCGAAGAATTGTTTAATCAATGTTGCTGATGTGCCAAGTGACACATTCAGCATCGGCCCAACCACAAAACTTGGATTAATAACGACCAAGTCAGGGCCACCGTGCTTCTTCACATCATCCCAGGCGGCCTGTTCTGCAAGAGTTTTTGACACCGCATAGGCGCGAATATTATTCCCTTCAGTATTCGACCAGTTGCTTTCATTAAACACAAAACCTTTCGGTTTGTGGAGGTTATTCGTCACAGCAACAGTTGAGGAAGTCATGACCACTTTGGCTATTCCGGCCACCCTGGCGTGACGGAGCACCCGCAACGTGCCATCTCTAGCAGCTGGAACGAGAGCCATTTTATCATCTGGCTCGTCCATCGGGAACGGTGACGCCGTGTGAATTACGGCACATATATCCCGCATGGCTTCAGCCCAACCATCATCATCTTCCAATTCCAATTCGGAAAACGCAAGTTTAGAAACATCAGCCCCATGTGCAGTCAATGTTTGCTGACTTAGTTTCGCCTTGTTCAAATCACGCACTGTGCCCCTAACGCTATATCCGCGTTTGAGCAATTCCAAGGCTACATGCCCAGCGACAAAACCCGATACACCAGTGACCAAAATACGTTTCATCGGCAGCCCTATAGAATCAAAAAGAGCCATTTCACGAATACGTGAAACAGCCCTCAATTATTCAATTGACCATATAGAACGGCCAGACAAATACAATTTACAGGCGGGTATCAAAGTATATCACCCACAGAAATCACCTGCTTACGCATCGTCAATGTATTCAATTCAATTTTTGGAATTAAAAAAAGGCGGCCATTCGACCGCCTTTCCCAATCATAGTCGATTGAATTTACGCAGCAGCTTCTGCGTTTTCGGTTGCCGGGGCATCAGCTTCTTCCGCTTCCATGCGTTCACGATCAGCTTTGCCTTTTGCATCCGGATCACGGTCAACTAGTTCAATGACTGCCATTGGTGCATTGTCACCGTAACGGAAACCAGCTTTGAGAACACGGGTATAACCACCGGGGCGTTCTTTATAACGCTCTGCCAACGTAGAAAACAGTTTTTGAACTGTTGGATTGCTTTGCAATTGTGAAAGTGCCTGACGACGGGCGTGAAGATCGCCGCGCTTGCCAAGGGTGATCAGCTTGTCGACCACTGCGCGAAGCTCTTTAGCTTTTGGCAGGGTTGTTACGATTTGCTCGTGGGTCAAAAGCGAAACCGACATGTTCATGAACATGGCTTTGCGGTGGCTTTGTGTGCGGTTGAGCTTACGCCCTTGTTTACGGTGTCTCATATGCCTTCTCCTTAAGGGATAACCCCGGCCTAGGACTTAAGCCCGGGGTCTGTTGTAAATTAGTATTGGTCTTCGTAGCGTTTCGCCAGATCTTCAATGTTTTCAGGCGGCCATGCAGGGATTTCCATTCCAAGATGAAGTCCCATTGTGGCCAGGACTTCCTTAATCTCGTTAAGCGATTTGCGGCCAAAGTTCGGTGTCCGCAACATTTCGCCTTCGGTCTTCTGGATAAGATCACCGATGTAAACGATGTTATCGTTCTTAAGGCAGTTGGCGGAACGAACAGAGAGCTCGAGCTCGTCAACTTTCTTCAGGAGTGCCGGGTTGAACGCCAGTTCCGCAACAGTTTCCTGAACAACCTCTTTTTGAGGTTCCTCGAAGTTCACGAAAATAGACAGCTGATCCTGAAGAATACGCGCTGCATAGGCAACCGCATCATCTGGAGTTACCGAACCATCTGTTTCCACTGTCATCGTCAGTTTATCGTAATCAAGAACCTGACCTTCACGCGTGTTTTCAGTTTTGTAGGAAACTTTTCTCACAGGTGAGTAGAGACTATCTACTGGAATAAGACCAATTGGTGAATCTTCCGGGCGGTTACGCTCGGCTGCTACGTATCCCTTACCAGTATTGACGGTGAACTCCATGCGGATTTCAGCATCATCATCCAGTGTACAAAGCACTAGCTCAGGGTTCAGGATTTCAATATCGCCGACCGTTTGAATGTCACCAGCGGTAACAACGCCAGCACCTTCTTTACGCACAACCATGCGCTTGGGGCCCTCGCCCTCCATGCGGATGGCAAGTTCTTTGATGTTCAAAATGATGTCGGTTACATCTTCGCGGACGCCGGGAATTGATGAAAATTCATGCAGCACACCGTCAATCTGCACAGCCGTAACAGAAGCACCCTGCAAGCTGGACAGCAGCACGCGACGCAGCGCATTACCTAAAGTCAGACCGAAACCCCGCTCAAGTGGTTCAGCAACCAAAGAGCCTTTGGTACCGAGTGAATCCACATCAAGCTTGTTTGGCTTGATCAGTTCCTGCCAGTTTCTATGAATCATGGAATAATCCTTCCGAATGAATTGTCGCCATCCAATCGCAACAACAAACGTTTAAGCCCCGTAGGATGGATGCGGGGCCGGATATGGCGTTAAACGCGGCGCTGTTTACGCGCACGGCAGCCATTGTGGGGTACTGACGTCACGTCGCGAATGGACGTAATTACAAAACCGATAGATTGAAGAGCACGCAGCGCAGATTCACGACCTGAACCGGGGCCACGAACTTCTACTTCAAGCGTTTTCATACCGTGATCCTGAGCTTTTTTACCCGCATCTTCTGCCGCAACCTGAGCAGCAAAAGGCGTAGACTTACGCGAGCCCTTAAAGCCTTGAGCACCGGCAGACGACCAGGAAATAGTATTTCCCTGTGCATCGGTAATTGTGATCATCGTGTTGTTGAATGTTGAGTTCACATGAGCAACGCCTGAGGCGATGTTCTTGCGTTCGCGTCTTTTAACGCGCGCGGCATCTTTTGCCATATTATTTCCTTTTTGATTTCAAACACTGCCGTTAAGCGAAATCCGCTCCCAGCAGCTAAACCCACCAACGCCAGACTAAAATCAGGGCCGGTGAAATTACTATTTTTTCTTGCCAGCGATCGCTTTTGCAGGACCTTTACGCGTACGCGCATTCGTGTGGGTGCGTTGACCACGAACAGGCAGGCTGCGGTGGTGGCGCAGGCCACGGTAGCAACCCAGGTCCATCAAACGTTTGATGTTCATGGATACTTCGCGACGAAGATCACCTTCAACCATGTAATCACGGTCAATGATTTCACGAATTTGCAGAACTTCTGCATCGGAAAGCTGATTAACCCGACGCTCTGCTGGAATATTGGCTTTTTCGATGATTTCGGATGCATTTTTTTGCCCGATACCATGAATGTATTGAAGCGCAATAACGGTACGCTTATTAGTTGGAATATTTACGCCAGCGATACGTGCCACGCTGATCTCCTTAGCATCAAAGCTTTACGGAAAGAACTCTCCGTAAGCGGTTGTAATATCGAACAAACGAACGTTTGTCAGGTCATTAAACCCGAAAGCGACCGCTTCGTGCATTTATTAATGCCCGAATCCGACCGCAAAAATGTCGCGAATTGTTGAGCCGTACTAAGCCCAAACCCCTTTCGCGTCAACAGGGTATCGAATGATAATTTCAATTGAAGTAGCAGGTTTAGTCAAAGTCCAATACTGAGTGAATTTCCCTACTGACATCATCAATCTCAGCCATTCCGTCGACTGGCTTCAATTTACGCTTGGCATAATAATAACCGATCAGTGGAGATGTGTCCTTGTAGTAGACTTGTAACCGTGTACGCATGGCATCTGCATTGTCATCGGGCCGACGCTTAAACTCCGTTCCGCCACAATTATCGCAGGCTCCATCCTTTTTCGGCTTATTGAGTGTATCATGGTAACCTGTACCACAATTGATACAGGTATATCGTCCGGCGACCCGTTCGACCAGCACCTCATCATCGACCCGAAGTTCAACGACGGCGTCCAATTGGACGCCTTTGCCCGCCAGCATCTCCTCGACGGCGTCAGCCTGTGTCAATGTGCGTGGATAGCCGTCCAGAATAAAACCATTGGTACAATCCGGTTCATCGATACGGTCAGATACAATCTTGTTCACGACATCGTCGGAAACGAGTTTGCCAGCATCCATAATGGTCTTGGCATGAATTCCTGTTTCAGTACCAGCAACCGCTGCCTCGCGCAGCATATCGCCAGTTGATAGTTGCGGAATTTTATACTCTTCAATTAGGCGGTGCGCTTGCGTACCCTTACCAGACCCGGGAGGCCCCAGTAGTATTAGTCTCATTTTCTGGACCTGCTTTTCGTACGCCCTTTCGGCTTTCCGCCGTTCTTGCCATCACCTTTATTGCCACGCAACTTGGACTTTTGGATCAGTCCTTCATATTGCTGCGCGAAAAGATGACTTTGAACCTGCTGGACAGTATCCATGGTCACGCTGACCACGATGAGCAGTGACGTGCCGCCAAGGAAAACGGAGATACCAAGACCAGTGAGGAACATTTCCGGAATCAGGCACACGAATACGAGATAAAGAGCACCCAAAAGCGTAATCCGCGTCAATACGTAGTCGATGTATTCAGCGGTACGTTCACCGGGACGAATGCCCGGAATAAAGCCGCCATGCTGCTTAAGATTGTCAGCAGTATCCTTCGGGTTAAACACAATAGCCGTATAAAAGAATGCGAAGAACAGGATCATACCGCCGTAAAACAACAGGTAACCAGGCTGGCCACGACCAAGGAAAGCACCTATTGCCGCCATGAAGTCTGACTGACCACCAGCTGCAGAAAACCCGGTGACTGTGGCAGGCAGTAGCAGCAGTGAAGATGCAAAGATGGGCGGGATCACACCGGCGGTGTTGAGTTTGAGCGGCAGGTGAGACGAATCCCCCTGGAACATCTTATTACCGACCTGGCGCTTGGGATATTGGATCAACAGGCGCCGTTGGGCTCGTTCCATGAAAACGATGAAAGCGATAAGACCTACAATCGAAACCAGCACACCAAGCATTGTGAGTGTAGAAATACTGCCCGTACTACCGGCGTCCAGCAATTGAGCCAGAGCGCCCGGCAATGCGGCGACAATACCAGCAAATATAATGAGGGAAATACCGTTACCGATACCGCGCGCGGTGATCTGCTCACCCAGCCACATCAGGAACATTGTACCACCAACAAGCGTTACAACGGTTGTCAGGATAAAGAACCAACCGGGGTTCAAGACCATGCCATCTGCGCCGTTCAGGCCTATTGCGATGCCGTAAGCCTGCGCGGTTCCAAGAAGCACCGTACCATAACGTGTATATTGGTTGATGACCTTACGCCCCTGCTCTCCGTCCTTTTTCAACGCTTCCAGCGTCGGGATAACAGACGTCATCAACTGCATGATAATAGACGATGAAATATAGGGCATAATGCCGAGCGCAAAGATTGCCAGCCGTTCTACTGCTCCACCGGCAAACATATTCACCAAACCAAGAACACCCTGACTCTGCTGCTGGAACGCTGCAGCAAGTTGATCAGGATTAATACCCGGGACAGGAATATATGTACCGAGGCGATAAACGATCAATGCTACAAGCGTAAACATGATCCGTTTTTTCAGATCGGTCGCTTTTGAGAACGTTGAGTAACTCAGATTAGCAGCGAGTTGTTCGGCGGCAGATGCCATTTCCGTCTCCCATCAAGCCAACGCATCAAACGCGAGAGGCTGGTAATTTCTTATGCGTACCTCTTATGGCAGACACTTCTATATGCGCAAAAGAGAAATCATTCAAATGCATATGGGACGCATGCGACATCTTACCAGACTTAATTTAAATCAATTCGCAAAAACCGGGCGTAATCGCGAATATCTGGCAAAAAAAATGAAAATTGCGTCCAAAACGCAAAAAACCCCGGGGTATTTTCTAACCCGGGGTTCATAAATTGTCAGACTTAAGCGTCCGATGGTTCTTCTTTAGCTGGTGCACTCACCTTAACGGAGCCGCCAGCTTTTTCGACTGCTGCAATTGCGCTTTTAGAAGCACCGGCAACTTCAAGCGTGAACTTGCTTTTTGCTTCATTGCCTCCCAGAACACGAACACCATCGCGTTCGCGACGGATAACACCTGCTTCAACCAATGCAGCGGCATCGACTGTTTTCTTGGGGTCAAGCCTCTTTGCTTCAACAGCCTGTTCTAAACGTGCAATTGAGACTTCGTTGAAGTCATTTTTAAACTGCGCATTTGAAAAGCCACGTTTTGGCAAACGGCGATAGATTGGCATCTGGCCGCCTTCAAAACCATTGATGGAAACACCGGAGCGGGACTTTTGCCCCTTTACACCGCGACCACCAGTCTTACCCATGCCGGAACCGATGCCACGACCCACGCGCTTGCGCGAGGGCGATGCACCGGCATTATCGGAAATACCATTGAGTTTCATTGTCATTCTCCCCTTAGGCTTCGTCGATGACTTTGACGAGGTGCGAAACCTTGCGGATCATGCCGCGCACAGAAGGTGTATCTTCAAGCGTGCGGCGGCGGTTCATTTTGTTCAGGCCAAGACCGATGAGAGTCTGCTGCTGGTCTTTTGGACGGCGCAGCGGACTGCCGATCTGTTGGACTGTCACTGTCTTCTTGTCAGCCATTGTACAGTCTCCTTAGACTTCATCACCTACAAGATCGCGACGGCGTTCTTGCAGGATTGAATATTTAAGGCCGCGCTGTGCAGCGATGTCCTTTGGATGCATCTGACGTTTCAGCGCATCAAATGTCGCGCGAACCATGTTGTATGGGTTTGAAGACCCAAGTGACTTCGCAACAACGTCAGACATGCCAACAGTTTCGAAAACCGCACGCATTGGACCACCGGCAATAATTCCAGTTCCTGGCGGCGCTGAACGAAGAACAACTTTACCAGCACCATGACGTCCGTTGACATCGTGGTGAAGAGTCCGGCCATCGCGCAAGGGCACGAAGATCAGATCGCGTTTAGCAGCTTCTGACGCCTTACGGATTGCCTCTGGTACTTCACGGGCCTTGCCGTGACCGAAACCAACGCGGCCTTTTTGGTCACCAACAACAACAAGAGCGGCGAAGCCGAAGCGACGACCCCCCTTAACAACTTTTGCAACACGGTTGATGTGAACGAGCTTGTCGACGAAACCATCGTCTTCCTGCTCTTCACGGCGGTTGTTGCGTCCGCCTCTGCCTTGGTCCTGTGCCATATCCTGTTCCTTATTATTTTCCGGTAGCACAAAAGATGATTGGCAATGCTTATTGTTGGATCATCTCCATCAAGTTTCATTGCCAACGGTGAAAGGGACTTTTGTCCCTTTTTTCAAACACAAAAAGGGCCGAAGCCCTTTTTACATTAGAATTTCAAACCGCCTTCGCGGGCCGCATCGGCTACTGCCTTGACGCGTCCGTGGAAGAGGAATGGGCCACGGTCAAAAACAACTTCGCTGATGCCGGCTTTTACAGCCCGTTCAGCAACGAGTTTGCCAACAGCTTCCGCTGCTGAAACGTTTCCGCCATTGCCTTTCAGATCTTTATCGAGCGTTGATGCAGCAGCAAGCGTGTTGCCGTTCACATCATCAATGACCTGAGCATAAATGTTAGCGTTAGAGCGGTGTACGCTCAAACGTGGACGACCGCCTGCAACCTTTTTAAGACTGCGGCGAACGCGGGCAGCGCGACGCTGCTTAGTGGAGAGTTTGTTTGCCATAATGTCTTACTTCTTCTTGCCTTCTTTGCGGAAGATCGTCTCATCGGCATATTTCACACCCTTGCCTTTATAAGGCTCCGGCGGGCGATATGCGCGAATTTCTGCAGCAACCTGACCAACAACCTGTTTATCGTGGCCTGAAATCACGACCTCGGTTGGTTTTGTGCATGCAATCGTCACCCCTTGCGGTGGCGTATAGACGACCTCGTGGCTGAAACCAAGGGAAAGCTGAATGTTGGAACCCTGCATTGCTGCACGATAACCAACACCGTTGATTTCCAAGGTCTTGGAATAGCCGTCCTTAACACCGGTGAAAATATTTTCAATCATGGTGCGTGACATGCCCCAAAACGAACGGGCCGCTTTGGTGTTGTTACGTGGATCAACGGATACAAGGCCGTCTTCGAGTTTTACCAGAACCTGATCATTGACCACGAAGGTCAGCTCGCCCTTTGGGCCTTTGGCTGTAACGGTCTGACCGTCAAGTGTTGCTGTAACACCTTCGGGGACCGGTACTGGCTTTTTACCAATGCGTGACATTGTCTTCTCGCCTGTTTCTAAAGCTCTTTATCAAGAGCCATTAATTTCGTTTCAAACTAATTCGGTATGCCGATCAGAAGATCCGGCAAAGCACTTCACCACCAACATTTTGGTCACGTGCATCGTGATCTGCCATAATGCCTTTTGGCGTAGACAGAATTGATACACCCAGACCATTAGCAACACGAGGCAGGCTTTTTACGGATGAATATACGCGGCGGCCAGGTTTCGATACGCGGGTAATTTCGCGAATAACCGGTGCTTCTTCGTAATACTTCAGTTCGATTTCAATATCAGCCTTGCCGTTACCGTGATCTGTGCGGGTATAGCCACGAATGTAGCCTTCCGATTCCAGAACATCGAGAACACTGGCGCGCATTTTGGAAGCCGGTGTGGACACCTTGCTCTTGCCGCGCATCAGGCCGTTACGAATACGTGTCAGCATATCGCCGATAGGATCGTTCATAGACATATTCTAGTTCTCCTTACCAGCTGGACTTAACGAGACCGGGAATAAGGCCTTTTGAGCCCAATTCACGCAGCGCGATACGGGAGACGCCGAGCTTGCGGTAGTTACCACGTGGGCGACCGGATACGTTGCAGCGGTTACGCAGGCGAATCTTCGCGCCATTGCGCGGCAATTCTGTCAGCGCCAACTGTGCCTTAAAACGCTCTTCAATTGGCAGCGAACGGTTCTGGATGATCGCCTTCAATTCAGCACGCTTTTTTGCGTATTTTGCAACAAGCTTCTTCTTCTTGTTGTTATTTTCAATGGCAGAAACTTTAGCCATGTTTTTGTCCTTCTATTCGTTTGCCGTTACGACCGGGCACCATGCCGGCCCGCAGATTGGAAAGGAGCTTATGCAGCCTCTTCTTTTTCCTTTTCCACGGGGAATGGGAAGTTGAAGGCACGCAGGAGTTCACGCGCTTCATTATCCGTTTCAGCCGTCGTACAGACGATGACGTCCATGCCCCAGATCTGATCTACCTTGTCGTAGTCGATTTCCGGAAACACGATGTGTTCTTTTACGCCCATGGCAAAATTGCCACGACCATCAAAGCTCTTCGGGTTCAGGCCGCGAAAGTCACGAACGCGCGGCAGCGCGATGGTGACCAGACGGTCCATGAATTCATACATTTGATTACCACGCAGGGTAACCTTGGCACCAAGAGGCATTTCTTCACGTACCTTAAAGCCAGCAATAGACTTCTTGGCGCGTGTAACAACTGCCTTTTGACCGGCGATCAAAGTCAGATCGCCAGCGGCAACGGATGCCTTCTTGGAATCTGCTGTTGATTCACCAACGCCCATATTGATGACGATCTTGTCGACGCGGGGCATTTGCATGGAGTTTTTATAACCGAACTTGTCCTGCATCTCTTTGCGGACACTGTCGTTATAAAGTTTTTTGAGCCTTGGCTCGTTTGATGCTTCAGCCATCGATCAGGTCTCCGGAGCGCTTGGCAAAACGTACTTTCTTGCCGTCGTCGTTAGTTTTAATCCCGACGCGGGAAGGTTTGCCGTCTTTGGGGTCAGCAATCGCAACGTTGGAAATGTGTACAGAAGCTTCACGGGCGATAATGCCGCCTTCACTTGTCTGCGATTGTTTTGTGTGGACTTTCACCATGTTCACGCCCTGTACGAGCACGCGATCGGTCTTGGTGATCATCTCAAGAACAGTGCCGGTGCGGCCCTTGTCCTTGCCGGACAGTATTACAACACTGTCGCCTTTTTTGATCTTGTTCATTGCCTTGAATTCCTTTTCGCTCCGCTGAGCGGCTCTTACAGCACTTCAGGTGCAAGTGAGATGATTTTCATGTGTCTCTTGGCACGCAGTTCACGGGGAACAGGGCCAAAAATACGGGTGCCGGTTGGCTCGCCTTTACCATCAATTAGAACGGCGGCGTTGGTATCAAACCGGATCACGCTTCCATCAGCACGCTGAATGTCTTTGGCAGTGCGAACAACGACGGCTTTTACGACATCGCCCTTCTTGACGCGACCACGCGGGATAGCTTCTTTGACGGAAGCAACGATAATATCGCCCACGCCTGCATATCTACGCTTTGAGCCGCCAAGCACTTTGATGCACATGACACGGCGCGCGCCGGAATTGTCGGCAACGTCCAGGTTAGTTTGCATCTGAATCATGGCTATTCTCTTCTTATATGTTTGGGATCAATTTGATCCCTTTGCCATTTTGAGGGTGTTGCCACCCCCTGCTCTATTGGAGAAATTGTTCAGCCTTTAGGCTTCAACAACGATCCAACATTTGTCTTTCGAGATCGGCTTGCTCTCCTGAATGGAAACAAGATCGCCAACCTTTTTGACGTTATTTTCGTCGTGCGCCTTATAGTTCTTGGAACGGCGTACAACTTTTTTGAACAGCGGATGGTTGAAGCGACGCTCAACCTTAACAACCACTGTTTTGTCGTTCTTATCGGAGACGACTTTGCCCTGGAGTATGCGTTTTGGCATCTGTCTTCCTTAAGCGCTTGCAGCTTCAGCCTGCTTAACGCGGGCAATGGTTTGAATTCGGGCGATATCACGGCGAATTTGCCGCATACGTGCCGTGTTTTCCAACTGGCCGGTGGCCCGTTGGAAGCGCAGGTTGAACTGCTCTTTCTTTAGTTTGACCAGTTCGTCTTTCATCTGGTCTTCGCTTAGTGCGCGAACATCGCTGGGCTTCATTGCCTCAACCTTTCCTAGTGTCAACCTCTTTCGATAAAGAAGCTAATCAATCCTGAATCCGCTGTACGAATTTGGTCTTCACAGACAACTTCATGGCGCCGAGGCGAAGGGCTTCACGGGCGGTAACCTCGTTCACACCATCGATCTCAAACATGATCCGTCCGGGCGCAACACGCGCTGCCCAATATTCTGGAGCACCTTTACCTTTACCCATACGAACTTCAGTCGGCTTCGACGAAATCGGCAGGTCCGGGAAAATCCGGATCCAAACACGGCCGGCACGTTTCATGTGGCGGGTGATGGCACGACGGGCGGCCTCGATCTGACGGGCATTGATCCGGTCTGGTTCAAGAGCTTTGAGACCATACTGACCAAATGCCATGGATGTTCCGCCCTTGGCATTGCCATGGATCTTGCCCTTGTGGGCTTTGCGGAACTTTGTGCGTTTTGGTTGCAACATTATTCTTATCCTTTTCCGGCTTTGACCGCGTTAGTTACGCGGCGGGCGACGGTTTCCACCACCACCGGATTCCTGGGCCTCAACCGCACGGCGCTCATGTGCCATCGGATCATGTTCCAGAATTTCACCTTTGAATATCCACACCTTCACGCCACAAATGCCGTAAGCGGTTACAGCTTCTGCAACACCGTAATCGATGTCGGCACGCAATGTGTGGAGCGGCACGCGACCTTCTCGATACCATTCCATCCGCGCAATCTCTGCACCGCCAAGACGGCCACCGCAGTTGATACGGATACCACCGGCGCCCAGACGGATGGCCGACTGAACAGCCCGCTTCATAGCACGGCGGAAAGCAACACGCCGTTCCAGCTGCTGTGCGATTGATTGGGCAACGATTGTTGCGTCAACCTCAGGCTTGCGGATTTCAAGAATGTTCACCGCAACTTCACCATCCGTCATCGTCTGGATTTTGCGCTTCAGTTTCTCGATGTCTGCACCTTTTTTACCAATAATCAGGCCAGGACGGCCGGAATGAATGGTAACACGACATTTTTTGTGCGGACGCTCGATGACGACTTTGGCAATCGACGCTGCCTTCAACTCAGTCATCACGTATTCGCGGATTTTAAGATCCCGCTGAAGAAGGGTTGAATAATCTGCTTTTGTGGCAAACCAACGGGAATCCCACGTGCGGTTGATGCCGAGACGAAGCCCGATTGGGTTAATCTTCTGACCCATTACGCGGCCTCCTGCTCTTCAACTTCACGCACGATAATTGTCAGGTGCGCGAATGGTTTTTGAATACGGCTGGCTTTACCGCGTCCGCGGGCCATAAAGCGTTTCATGACGATCGAATGACCAACGTGGGCTTCTGCAACCACAAGGCTGTCAACATCCAGATCATGGTTGTTTTCAGCGTTGGCGATGGCTGACTGCAGGCATTTGCGAACAGTCTCCGCGATACGCTTGTTGGAGAATTCCAGGTCAGACAACGCGCGCGCAGCTTTTTTTCCACGGATGAGCTGAGCAACAAGGTTCAGCTTCTGTGGAGATACCCGGATCATTTTGTGAACCGCTTTCGCCTCATTATCGGCGAGCTGACGCTCAAGCTTGGGCTTACCCATGACTTATTTCCTTTTCGCCTTTTTGTCGGCGCCGTGACCGTAATAGGTGCGGGTCGGTGCGAATTCACCAAATTTTTGACCAACCATGTCCTCAGATACATTAACCGGAATGTGCTTGTGGCCGTTGTAAACGCCAAAAGTCAATCCGATAAACTGGGGCATGATCGTAGAGCGACGGCTCCACGTTTTGATCACTTCGTTGCGGCCGCCTTCGCGTACCTTCTCGGCTTTCTTGAGAAGGTAGCCATCGACAAACGGGCCTTTCCATACTGAACGTGACACTGTCTAGTTCCTTATTTCTTACGCTGGTGGCGTGAGCGCATGATGAATTTATCTGTGGTCTTGTTAGACCGCGTGCGCTTGCCTTTTGTGGGCTTGCCCCATGGCGTCACTGGGTGACGACCACCGGATGTACGTCCTTCACCACCACCGTGCGGATGGTCGATCGGGTTCATGGCAACACCACGGACTTTCGGGCGATTTCCGTACCAGCGGTTGCGGCCGGCTTTACCCATATTGGTGTTGGAATTATCCGGGTTGGATACGGCACCTACGGTTGCCATGCAAGAGCCATGGATCAAACGCTGTTCACCTGAATTCAAACGCAGGATTGCGTTAACGCCGTCTCGACCTACCAGTTGAGCATATGTACCCGCCGAGCGTGCAATCTGACCACCCTTGCCCGGCTTCATCTCCACATTGTGGATGATGGTACCAACGGGAATTGCTGACATTGGCATGGCGTTACCAGGCTTCACGTCTGCTGATGCAGCCGCGATCACCTTGTCACCCTCAGCCATACGTTGGGGAGCCAGGATATAAGCCAACTCGCCGTCGTCATATTTGATGAGAGCAATAAACGCTGTGCGGTTCGGGTCATATTCCAAACGCTCAACCGTACCCTGCACGTCAAACTTTTGACGCTTGAAGTCGATTTTACGGTAGGAACGTTTGTGACCACCACCGATACCACGGGATGTCAGGCGTCCAACATTGTTTCGACCGCCGGATTTGGAAAGACCCTCGGTCAAAGTTTTGACCGGCTTGCCTTTCCACAACCCTTCGCGGGAGACGATGACCAACTGGCGTGTACCAGGTGTCATCGGTCTGAATTTTTTCAAAGCCATCTTACGCGCTCCCTTACAGACCGGTTGTCACGTCGATCGACTGGCCTTCGGCCAGTGTCACAATCGCTTTTTTGACATCGCTCTGCTTGCCAAGGTGCCCGCGAAAACGCTTGAGCTTACCTTTGCGAAGCACTGTGTTGACTGCCTTGACCTTTACACCAAACAGGCCTTCAACGGCACGTTTGATTTCAGGCTTGGACGCATCACGGGCGACATTGAATACGACCTGGTTCTGCTCAGCAGCCAGGGACGATTTTTCGGTGATCACCGGAGAGACGATCACATCATAGTTGCGGATCTCACTCATTTGAAACGCTCCTCAAGAGCATCAACTGCCGCTTTGGACAAAACCAAAGTCTTGCGGCGGATGATGTCATAGACGTTGATGCCCTGAACGGGAAGAACGTCGATGTTTGGAATGTTTTGAGCTGCAAGCTTAAAGTTGCTGTCAATCTCGGCACCGCCGATCATGAGAGCATTTTCAAGGCCAAGCTTACCAAAATCCGTGCGCAATGCAGCGGTCTTTGGCTCTTTTGCAGACAGATCATCCATAATCACCAAAGAACCGTCTTTCACTTTTGCGGAAAGGGCATGGCGAAGGGCCAATGCGCGGAACTTTTTGGTCAGATCATGGGAATGATCGCGGGATTGGGGGCCGTGTGCCTTACCACCACCACGGAACTGCGGAGCAGCCTGTGAGTGGTGACGCGCGCCGCCTGTACCTTTTTGGCGGTACATACGAGCACCCGTCTTATCGACATCGGAGCGACCTTTAGTCTGGTGTGTGCCCTGACGTGCTTTTGCACGTTGGTAACGCACCATGCGCGAAATGATATCTGCGCGGGGCTCAAGACCGAATACGGTATCGGAAAGCGATACTTTTCCGGACTTTTTGCCAGCCAGTGTGGTGACTTCAATATCCATTATTCAGCACCTCCTTCACTCGTGGCTTCAACAGCAGCCTCTGGAGCTGGAGCAGCACCCGCAGAACGCAGACCAGCAGGTGTTGGAGCACCTTCTGGAAGAGCCTTCTTGATGGCGTCACGAACCATGATCCATGAACCTTTGGAACCGGGAACAGCGCCCTTGATCATCAACAGGCCGCGGTCGGCATCAGTTTTGACAACTTCAAGGTTTTGAGTGGTGACGCGGGTTGAACCCATGTGACCGGCCATTTTCTTGCCTTTAAACACTTTACCAGGGTCCTGACATTGACCGGTCGAACCGTGCGAGCGGTGGGATACCGATACACCGTGCGAGGCACGCAGACCACCAAAGTTGTGGCGTTTCATGGCACCGGCAAAACCTTTACCGATTGACGTTCCTGTCACATCGACCTTCTGGCCGGGCAGGAAATGTTCAGCGCTGAGTTCAGCCCCAACATCAATCATGTTAGCTTCAGTGACACGGAATTCTGCAAGCTTGCGCTTGGGTTCGACTTTGGCAACGGCATAGTGGCCGCGCATCGGCTTCGATACGTTTTTCACTTTTGCCTTGCCAGCACCGAGTTGAACAGCCGTGTAGCCGTTTTTCTCTTCTGTACGTTGGGAAACAACCTGGACATTCTCCATACGGAGAACCGTCACAGGAACGTTCACACCTTCATCGGTGTAGACGCGTGTCATACCAACCTTTTGTGCAATCACGCCTGAGCGCATTGTTCTGTTCCTTTAGCGTTACCGGACAGGAGGATCACTTGTTCATTGTGCCAGTTCGGCAAAATGGAGTGCGATCACTGCCCCGCTTGTTCTTGTTTACTCTCCAGCACAATGAAGTCCTGAAGCTTGATTTGATCAGCCTTTTACAGCTTGATTTCTACATCAACACCGGCAGCGAGGTCGAGCTTCATCAGCGCGTCCACTGTTTGTGGTGTTGGATCGACGATATCGAGAAGCCTTTTATGGGTGCGCATTTCGAATTGCTCCCGGCTTTTCTTATCAATGTGAGGCGACCGGTTAACTGTGTAGCGCTCGATGCGCGTTGGCAGTGGCACCGGGCCGCGAACCTGAGCACCCGTACGCTTGGCAGTCGAGACGATTTCTTTCGCCGACGTGTCAAGAATGCGGTGATCGAACGCTTTAAGGCGAATACGGATATTCTGGCCGTTCATGTCGCGTAGTCCTTAGTGTCTGGCCGGGGTCACAATGACCGATTGGCCGTCCATAATAGAAAAGAAATACGCGGGAGAAGGTTTCTTCTCCCGCGCACGGGTCTTAATCACTCAATAATTTCGGCGACGATGCCGGCGCCGACTGTTCTGCCGCCTTCGCGGATCGCGAAGCGCAGGCGGTCTTCCATGGCGATTGGCACGATCAGTGTTACTGTCATCTCGACATTATCACCGGGCATAACCATCTCGGTGCCAGCTGGAAGCTCGCAAATACCGGTCACATCCGTGGTGCGGAAGTAGAATTGCGGACGATAGTTGGTGAAGAATGGTGTGTGACGACCACCTTCCTCTTTCGTCAGAACATAGGCTTCGGCACGGAACTTCGTGTGCGGCTTAACGGAACCGGGCTTGCAAAGAACCTGACCACGCTCAACCTGTTCGCGGTCAATACCACGGATCAGCGCGCCAATGTTATCACCAGCTTCCCCACGGTCGAGGAGCTTGCGGAACATTTCAACACCGGTACAGGTGGTTTTCTGCGTGTCTTTAACACCAACGATTTCAATCTCGTCGCCAACGTTCACAACACCGCGCTCAACACGACCCGTCACAACCGTACCACGGCCTGAGATAGAGAACACATCCTCAATCGGCATCAGGAACGGCTGGTCAACAGGGCGCTCCGGCTGTGGGATATACTCATCAACAGCCGCCATAAGCTCCTTGATCTTCTCTTCACCAATTGCAGGATCGCGGCCTTCAACAGCAGCAAGCGCAGAACCGGAAACGATTGGGATATCATCGCCAGGAAACTCATAAGAAGAAAGAAGCTCACGCACTTCCATGTCCACAAGCTCAAGCAGCTCTTCATCATCAACCTGATCAACCTTGTTCAGAAAAACAACAAGCGCCGGCACACCAACCTGACGGGCAAGCAGAATGTGCTCACGGGTCTGGGGCATTGGGCCGTCAGCGGCTGAACAAACCAGAATAGCGCCATCCATTTGGGCAGCACCGGTGATCATGTTTTTCACATAGTCCGCGTGACCGGGGCAATCAACGTGGGCGTAGTGACGCGCATCCGTCTCATACTCAACGTGGGCTGTCGAAATCGTGATACCACGGGCTTTTTCTTCCGGTGCACCGTCAATCTCGTCATACGCCTTGAAGTCACCAAAATACTTCGTAATCGCCGCCGTCAACGTCGTCTTACCATGGTCAACGTGACCAATCGTGCCGATGTTACAATGCGGCTTGTTTCTCTCAAATTTTTCCTTAGCCATATCAGGCCTCCATCAATCTCGCGTTCGCGGAAAAAGTTAGGGTGTCGCCACCCGGTTATTAGGTGTATTTCTCGATTACTTCTTCAGCAACCGCCTGAGGCACCTGCTCGTAGTGATCAAAAGTCATTGTATATTGTGCACGACCCTGGCTCATTGAGCGCAGGCTATCCACGTATTTGAACATGTTGGCCAGCGGAACCATTGCGGTAACAACCTGGTCGATACCACGGGTTTCCGTACCAGCTACCTGACCACGACGGGAGGACAGATCCCCGATAACGTCACCCATGTAATCTTCCGGCGTAACAACCTCAACCTTCATAATAGGTTCAAGCAGTTTAGCACCGGCTTTTTGAGCACCTTCACGGAACGCAGCGCGTGCTGCGATCTCAAAGGCCAGAACACTCGAGTCAACGTCGTGGTAAGCACCATCGAAAAGCGTCGCTTTAACACCAAGCATCGGGAAGCCAGCCACAGGACCATTGTCCATAACAGACTGAATGCCTTTTTCAACACCGGGGATATATTCCTTGGGAACATTACCACCAACGATCTTGGAAACAAATTCAAACTCTTCGCTTTCAGTATTAGGTTCGAATACGATTTTTACACGTGCAAATTGACCGGAACCACCGGACTGCTTTTTGTGCGTATAATCAATCTCGGCCTCACGTGTGATTGTCTCACGATAAGCAACCTGCGGCGCACCGACATTGGCTTCAACACTGAATTCGCGCTTCATGCGATCAACGAGAATATCGAGGTGCAATTCGCCCATGCCGGAAATGATAGTCTGACCGCTTTCTTCGTCTGATTTAACACGGAAAGAAGGATCTTCCGCAGCCAAACGATTGAGCGCGATACCCATTTTTTCCTGATCGCCCTTGGTTTTAGGCTCAATCGCGATGGAAATAACCGGATCTGGGAATTCCATACGCTCAAGGATAACAGGCTTGAGATTGTCGCACAGTGTATCACCAGTTGTAGTCTCTTTGAGACCAGCGATAGCAACAATATCGCCAGCGAAAGCCTCTTTAATGTCGACACGGTCGTTTGAATGCATCTGCAACATACGGCCGATTTTCTCTTTCTTGCCCTTAACGGTGTTCGTTACCGAACTACTCGATTCCAGCATGCCGGAATAGATACGGCAGAAAGTCAGCGTACCAACGAATGGGTCATTCATGACCTTAAAGGCAAGCATGGAGAACGGCTCCTCATCGGAAGACTCACGAACCGTCTCCTCCTCAGTCTTCGCATCGATACCTTTAATCGCAGGCACATCGAGAGGGCTTGGCAAAAAGTCAGTAACAGCTTCAAGAAGCGGCTGTACACCTTTGTTCTTAAACGCTGTTCCACACATCATCGGGAAGAAATCAACATTAATGCAGCCCTGACGAATAAGCGCGCGCAGCTTATCATTGTCAGGCATTTCACCCTCCAAATAAGCTTCCATCGCAGCTTCTTCGACCTCAACGGCCGTTTCAATCAGCAATTCACGATATTCTTCGGCTTGGTCTTTGAGTTCGTCGCGAATTTCACGCACATCCCATTTAGCGCCAAGTTCTTCACCAAGCCAGACATGCTCTTTCATCTCGATGAGATCAACGATACCTTCAAACTCGCTTTCAGCACCGATTGGCAACTGAAGAACCGCAGGAGTAGCACCAAGACGCTCCTTAACTGTTTCAACACAACGGAAAAAATCAGCACCGATCTTATCCATTTTGTTGGCATAGATCATGCGCGGCACGTTGTAGTTGTTAGCCTGACGCCAAACAGTTTCCGTTTGCGGTTCAACACCAGCGTTCGCGTCGAGCAAAGCAACAGCACCATCGAGAACACGCAATGAACGTTCAACTTCAATAGTGAAGTCAACGTGACCAGGGGTATCAATAATATTGTAGCGGCGTTTCGTACCGTCACGACCTTCCCAAAAGGTAGTCGTCGCAGCGGATGTAATCGTAATGCCGCGCTCCTGCTCCTGCTCCATCCAATCCATGGTAGCCGCACCATCGTGCACCTCTGCCATTTTATGGATTTTACCGGTGTAATAAAGAATCCGCTCGGTCATCGTGGTTTTACCCGCATCGATATGCGCCATGATGCCAAAATTGCGGTAATTCTTAAGGTCGTATTCGCGTGCCATAATCTTCGATCTCGTTTGGGAGGAAACGGTTAAACTCAACTACCAGCGGTAGTGAGAGAACGCCTTGTTCGCATCCGCCATTTTGTGTGTATCTTCGCGCTTTTTGACCGCAGAACCGCGACCGTTAGCAGCATCCATGATTTCACCGGAAAGACGGTCAATCATGGTTGTTTCGTTGCGCTTGCGCGCTGCTGCAATAAGCCAGCGGATAGCAAGAGCCTGACGACGTTCGGAACGAACCTCAACAGGAACCTGATATGTCGCACCACCAACACGGCGGGAGCGAACTTCAAGCTGCGGCGCAATGTTTTCCAGCGCAGTGTGGAACATTGGAAGAGCCTCGGAACGGGCTTTTTCTTCCACCTGATCAAGCGCACCATAAACGATACGCTCTGCAATTGATTTTTTCCCGTCAAGCATAATGGAATTCATGAACTTGGACAGAATCAGATCACCAAACTTTGGATCCGGGTTGATTTCGCGTTTTTCTGCGCGGTGACGACGTGACATCTCTATATACCCTTACTTAGGACGCTTGGCGCCGTATTTCGAACGGCGCTGTTTGCGGTCTTTTACGCCCTGCGTGTCGAGCACGCCGCGAATGATGTGATAACGAACACCGGGAAGGTCTTTTACACGACCGCCGCGGATCATCACCACAGAGTGCTCTTGAAGGTTGTGACCTTCACCAGGGATGTAACCAATAACTTCAAAGCCGTTGGTCAAACGAATTTTGGCAACCTTACGAAGCGCCGAGTTCGGCTTCTTCGGTGTGGTTGTGTAAACGCGGGTGCAAACACCACGTTTTTGCGGGTTCTGCTCCATGGCAGGAACCTTGCTTCGTTTAATTGGCGCTTTCCGCGGATTGCGCACCAACTGGTTGATGGTCGGCATGGACACATCCCTTATTATCTGCCCGCTCAAAAATCTGAGGATGGGCGTTTCACTTTAGTGGCTTCAGCGGGCTGTCACCCGAAAAACCGTGCGATACTTCTTTTAGCGGGGTTTCTTTGATCATTTGCGGGCGCAAATAATCGAAACACCTGAGCACAACGAAGAAACTCTCCGCTCCACATACGCAAAAGCACCATCAGGCAGCATGGCCGCCGAGGCACTTTTGAAAATGCAGAGGAATACAGCTAAACAACTGAATTCATGCTCTAAATTTTTCTTTCGTAATTACAAACTGTGTTTGAGCGAGGTGTATCCAGCACTAGGCGCACCGAAAATCAAAGCTCACATCAGCTTGGAATGGGCGGGTTCTAGGCCCCTGCCCGCATTTCGTCAACCCCAAAAGAGCCTTAAAATGCGGTGGTTTGGGAGGATTTACGTCATGGCTAACGTGCAATGCCTGCAGCCCCCAGAAATGTCTAGATAAATTGATTCTACCGCAAGCCAATTCTGGAAATTGGCCTCCTGCATACCAGCGAACACGAGTCTTGACCCTCGTCCCATAATAACCCCAAACAGTATTAGCTATTACCTGCAATGGAAATCAATTTTCCAGCGCAAACTTGAGTGCCAGATAAAACCATGATTCCCCAGTTCGACAACCACACCGCCCTGCTCCTGATCGATGTACAAAAG
The DNA here is from genome assembly GCA_951813045.1 of uncultured Rhizobiaceae bacterium. Classification (GTDB taxonomy): domain Bacteria; phylum Pseudomonadota; class Alphaproteobacteria; order Rhizobiales; family Rhizobiaceae; genus Pseudahrensia. The sequence continues at coordinate 1,223,649 of CATOTF010000002.1, read as the reverse complement.
GGTATCAATGATACTGCATATTATGGTGGCCCAACAGGTCGCCGTAACAATCTGGATGCCGAAAGCAATATTCTTTCGATGCTGGAACCATGGCGGAAGTTCGGACGACGTGTTGCCTTTACGCGGCATGATTCCATCGAAGAGGGTTCACCTCTCAAGCTTTCGCTGGAAAGCGGAGAACAGCTTCCGGGCATGGAAATAAAGGATGGTGATATCTGGGTATCCAAAAGCGTCAACAGCGGGTTCATCGGCACATCACTGGAACTTTATTTGCGCCGGGCCAACATCCATCGGCTGGTGATTGCAGGCTATTTTACGAATGTCTGCGTGGAAACGACCACGCGTATGGCCGGGAACATGGGGTTTGACACCTATCTGGTACACGATGCCTGCGCGACGATGAACAGTGTTGGGATCGACGGCACGGATTACGACCCACAACTGGTGCATGACATGGCAATTGCCAGCATGCATGGTGAGTTTTGCACAGCTATCACGACGCAAGATGCTTTGGGACTGATGGAGAAAGACGCGGAGCACCTGGACCGCGTTCAGGGCAATGAGTAGCGCAAAGCCATGAAATACGGTGTTTCATCCATGGTTGATCCTCTACGGCGCGTCGCTGTCCGCAAACCGGGCAATGCGCTGCTGAATGCGGATGCTGGCAAATGGCATTACGGCCCGTTGCTCGACCCGGCGAAAGTTGAGGAAGCTCATTTGTCCTTTTGCACGCTGCTCAATGAGCACGGTGCAGACGTTCTCCATATGAACGGAGACGATGCGGGCATTGCCGATTCCGTATTCACCTACGATGCATCCCTGATGACCCCGAAGGGCGCGATTTTAATGTCGCCAGGCAAAGCGCTGCGCCAGGGTGAACAGGAACTGCATCGCGATTTCTACAAGGCCAATGACATACCAATCATCGGAGAGATTACAGGTAGCGCCCGCGCGGAAGCCGGTGATACGCTGTGGTTGGATGATGAAACGATAATCATCGGGCGGGGATTTCGAACCAACCGGCTAGGGACAGAGCAGTTGGTTGAGATATTCCATTCCATGAACATTACTGCGCATGTATTCGACATGCCTGTTTATCTGGGACGCGAAGCTTGTCTCCACCTGATGTCTCTCATCAGCATGGTGGACACAAACAAAGCGCTTACCTGCACTCAACTCCTGCCGGTTGGTCTATACGAATTGCTTGTCGCTAAAGACATTAGGCTTATTGATGCGCCATTTGATGAATTCGAGGCAACTGGTACACTCAGCACAAATGTGCTGGCAACGTCCCCGGGCAAATGCATTATGTTGGATGGCATTCCAAAAACACGGGACACATTGGAAACGGCGGGAATCAATGTCAGTGTGTTTTCCGGGGATGCGCTATGCATAGGATGTGAGGGCGGCCCGACCTGCCTGACACGGCCCCTATTACGAGGATAGGTAAAATGAGACGCCTAACGGCGGGTTTTCTAGCATACATTTTTCTCTCAGTTTTCCCGTTTGCCTACGCGCAGGACACGTTCAAATTTGACGGCGTTAGGCTACCCACTGACGTGAAGCCAATCGATGTCAGTGGAAGCCGCTTCTCGATTTTCTCGGGCCTGTGGGTCGGCCGATGGGGCAGCCGCGTAAAACATGTCTTCTACATCTCAAGCATAAGCGACGATGGTAATGCAGAAGCCATTTACGCAAACGGGAAAAACCTGGCGCGCGGAACCGGCGGCGGTTGGTTTCGCGTGAACGTCAAATTAGAGGATGACACCCTATTGGTCAGTAATCCCAAGTTTTCTGCCCGGTATCGCATCAGCGGGGAAGGTAAAATGACAGGAACCTTGGCCAATGACACCGGCTTTGCCGTCATGAAGCGAATTGACCCATCGTCCCTGAATCTGCAAAATTTCACCCCACCCTGGACCAGCGGCGAGCAGATCTTTCTTGACACCAAGCTGATGGAAGTTGGCAAACCGGTAAAACTTGAAACCATTTTGCACCGCCCTGAAGGTCCAGGTCCCTTCCCCCTCGCCATCATCAGTCACGGATCAACCGGCAGGGGAAACAACAGCGTCATCTTCGAACAAACATGGCAAAATGACTGGATAGCCGAGCATTTGAACCAACGGGGATGGATCGTTGCATTCCCCCAACGGCGCGGGCGCGGTAAATCTGACGGGCTCTATGATGAAGGTTTCGAAGAAGACCGCAAAAAAGGGTATACTTGCGAAACCGGCATATCCCTGAAGGGTGCAGATCGTGCCCTTGCCGATGTTGATGCAGCTATCGCGGCGCTCCAAAATCGCACTGACGTTAATGACGCCCCTGTACTTATGATCGGATATTCGCGCGGTGGCGTCTTGTCATCCGCTTATGCGGGAACTCATCCCGACGCGGTCGCTGGCGTGATAAATTTTTCCGGCGGATGGATGGGAGACGGCTGTGAAAACGCAACCACAATCAACCAGAGTTTGTTTCGTAAGGCTGCGAAATTCCCACACAATACACTCTGGATATACGGCGAAGATGACGTTTTTTATTCCAGCGCGCACTCAAGAGCTAATTTTCAGGCGTTTCTTGACGCGGGCGGAAAAGGTCAGTTCTGGGAAATGACCGTCGCCGGGAACGACAACGGTCATTACGCTATTTATGTTCCGCCCTTGTGGACGGATGAATTTAATTCTTACCTTGACGAGTTAGCCACCAATTAGGCAGCCAGTTCCATATTCAGGGCTTCGGCCACCGCTTCGTTGGTGATTTTGCCTTGATGAACATTGAGGCCGTTACGCAGATTCGCATCGGCATCCAGCGCCGCAAGACCTTTGTCCGCAAGCGCCAGCCCAAATGGCAGCGTTGCGTTGTTCAACGCATGGCTTGATGTTAGCGGCACAGCGCCCGGCATATTGGCGACGCAATAATGGACGATGCCATCGACATCATAGGTTGGCTCCGCATGGGTGGTGGCTTTTGACGTTTCAAAACACCCACCCTGATCAATAGCCACATCGCACAGCACCGCCCCCGGCTTCATACCGGAAAGCATTTTGCGGTTGACCAGTTTGGGGGCCGCCGCACCCGGGATGAGTACCGCACCGATGACAGCGTCCGCTGCAAAAACCTCTTCCTCAAGGGAATCAACGGTCGAATAACGGGTTGTCACACGGCTGTTGAACATTTCATCCAGTTCCCGCAGGCGCGGGATGGATCGGTCGAGAATGGAAACCTGGGCGCCCATGCCAACGGCCATCATGGCGGCATTGGTGCCCACGACCCCACCGCCGATGATGGCGACTTTGCCCGGTGCGACGCCCGGCACACCGCCAAGCAGCACACCACGACCGCCATTGGCCTTTTGCAATGCGGTTGCGGAAGCTTGTATGGAAAGGCGACCGGCAACTTCTGACATGGGTGCGAGCAACGGTAGGCCACCGCGATTGTCCGTTACGGTTTCATAGGCAATTGCTGTACAGCCGGATTCCAGCAGACCGTGGGTTTGTGCGGGGTCTGGTGCCAAATGCAGGTAAGTATAAAGGATCTGACCTTCGCGTAGCTGCACCCATTCGTTTGGTTGCGGTTCTTTCACCTTTACGATCATGTCAGCCGTGGCGAACACCTCCTGTGCCGTGTCAACGACTTGTGCACCTGCGGCCTGATAGGCCGCATCATCAGCGCCGATGCCGACACCGCATTTGGTTTCGACAACAACTTGATGGCCGCGCGAAACATATTCACGAACGGAACCGGGGGTTAGCCCAACCCGGTATTCGTGGTTTTTGATTTCCTTGGGTACACCGATTTTCATAACCACAATCTCCTACGCGATCGAATTGATATCTTCTACGCTCTATTTAGGAAGCTGTTGCGGTAAAGTCCTTGCAAATACGCTTGAGATAACGTGATATTTCCGTCAATTCATGTGTAGAATGGCAAATAACGAAGGGATTGTTGCAATGACGGAGCTAGACGCAATCGACCGTGCTATTTTGAGTCACCTTCAGGACGACGCTCGGCTACCAAATGTTGTGCTTGCAGATAGGGTTGGCCTATCCCCGTCGGCTTGTTCAAGACGGGTCGACGCACTGGAAAAATCCGGCGTCGTGCGCGGGTATCACGCACGCCTGTCGTCACGGGCGCTTGGCCATCCCATTGTGGTAATTGTTTACATTACGCTGGAAGGGCAATCGGTGTCACACCTCACAGCGTTCGAGGAGGCGGTACGGGATTGCCCCAACGTTCTTGTTTGCTATTTGATGTCAGGAACCAGCGATTATCTGTTGCGTGTTGCCGCAAAGGATCTCGCCGATTATGAGCGCATCCACAAGGAATGGCTCTCCGCCATGCCCGGTGTCGCGCGCATGACATCAAGTTTCGCCTTGCGCGAAGTGATAAACCGCTCCAGCGTCGACATGCGCATCAATGAAAAGAAACCGCCGCGCGTACGGTAGGATGAAAAGGAATAAGAATGCCTGAATTTCATAAGGTACCGGGGACACCGATGCCCGTTGGTCCGTTTTGTCACGCGAGTGAACAGGACGGATGGGTGCTTCTAACCGGTCAAATGCCCACGTTTCCGGATGACCCGGAGAAGCCCCTGCCGGAAGGTATCGAAGCGCAGACCACGCGGGTGATGGAAAACCTCAAGATCGTCTTGAACGGTTTGGATCTTGGGCTGGAACATGTTCTCCAATGCCGCTGCTATCTCACGGAATTCGAGCGAGACTTCGACCCGTTCAACACCGTTTACAAATCCTACTTCACAGAAGACACACGCCCCGCCCGCACGACAATTGGCGTGACAGCTTTGGCGGTTGGTGCATTGGTTGAAATCGACATGGTGGCAAAACGAACATGACCAATCCCGTTCTTGTAGAAGTAACACGCGGCAACCTTGTTGAAAGCCGCCATCGTGGCTCGATTTGCGTTGTTGATGGAGACGGCAAGCCCGTTCTTGAAATCGGCAATGTGACAAAACCCGTATTTCCCCGTTCCGCAATCAAGGCAGTGCAGGCCCTTCCCCTCGTGGAAAGCGGCGCTGCTGATGCCTACGGTTTTGGAGATGCAGAACTGTCCCTCGCCTGCGCATCCCATTCAGGAGAACAGGGGCACATCGATAGGGCCCGTTCGATGTTGTCCCGCGCTGGCCGCAGCGAAAGCGATCTTGAATGCGGCGGACACTGGTCTTCGCAGCAACCGGTGTTAATCGAACAGGCACGGCAATTTTCCACCACACCGGGTGCAATTTGCAACAATTGCTCCGGCAAACACTCTGGATTCATTTGCACCGCAGCCCATCAGGGCATTGACCCTGCCGGTTACATAAAACCGGAACACGCGGTGATGGGTGCAGTTCGCGATGCATTGGAAGATGTTACGGGTGTTGCCCATGGGGTCGATACCTGCGGCACGGACGGATGCTCAATTCCAACCTATGCAATACCATTGAAAAACATGGCCCATGGGTTTGCCAAAATGGCAACGGGCACTGGCTTGGAACCCACTAGGGCGAAAGCGGGGAAACGCCTGCTCAACGCCTGTATGGCCGCACCATTCTACATGGCGGGGACCAACCGTTTCTGCACACGATTGATGGAGGCAGGCAAAGGGCGTCTGTTCGGGAAAACCGGAGCGGAGGGCGTGTTTTGCGGTGCCATCCCTGAGCTGGGCCTTGGCATTGCCTTAAAATGCGACGATGGCGCTACCCGTGGTTCCGAAGCCATGATGGTAGCCATCATGGCCCATCTTATTCCTCATGATGATCCGCTTCATAACGCTTTAAATGAACTGGCGAATATTGAGCTCAAAAACTGGAACAAGTTTTCTGTGGGGCACGTGAGGACCACGCTTCCCGTTTAAACTGACCTGTTAACCGGGTTGGGTTTTACATCTTTGGAAAAGAAGTAGATGGCCAGAACCAGTGTAAATATCGCCAGATAAAACCAGATCACGGCCTCGAACCCGGCAATCGGTACTGCTTCATCTGCATTTTGGCGGTAAACCCCCGATGAGAGCCACTGCAGGGCACCGACCCCACCCATGTTAAAAAAATTGACCAATGTAACGCCGCGACCGGCCAGATGTTCGGGAATATTGGCGGTCGCATGGGCCATCAACACGCCGTAACACAGGGAACACAATCCCATCACCACCAGGATGATTGTTACAACAGAGGGTGATGCTGTGGGATTGAGTGCCCAATAAATCATCGCGATGAGCGTGCCCATGCTTCCGACCAAAACCACCCATTTACGCGAATTGAATATTCGGTCTGCCGGACCATAAATAAAGCTCCCGAGCGCCATCGCAATTGCCATGGCAAACACGATATTGCCTATGCCAACCGCGGACAGGCCATGGACAAGGTCGAGATAAGGCCCCGTCCAAATGCCTCGAATGCCGCCGACAACACCGTAATTGACAAATATGAGCGGCAGAATGAGCCAAAGTTCGCGCATCTTAAGGATATCGAGGTAGCCACCCCGACTTCCGCCACTGGAGCTTAGCCGCTCCGGGTCTTCCACCAGAAACAGAACGAGAACCGACAATATGATTGTGAGGACGGACAGGCCAGCCATAACTCCGCGCCAGCCAAATGCTTCCATGCCCCACGCAAGAGGCGTCGACCCGAGAACATTTCCAAGAAGCCCAACCGCTATGAAGGTCGACGTCAGCGTTGCGAATTTCCGACCGTCATAGCTGCGCTTGAATATGTAAACGGATGCCATCAGCACCGGCGCGCAACCGATACCGAGCAGCACCATTGAGATAAGGATAATTGTGCTGTTGGGTGCGAAGGCGAACAACAGCCCACCGCCGCCCGCGCAAACGGCAAACAGGGATGCCGTTGTCCAGCGAGGGCCGAACCTGTCGAGCATCACTCCAACAAGAAACTGACTCAGCGCAAAAGCTGCAAACCACGCGCCAAGCGCATCGCTTAACGTTGCTGGAGACATGCCAAGTTCGGCCGTCAGTTGTGGTGAAAGCACCGCCAGAAATGAACGGTAAAAATGGCTTATTATGTAAGCAAGAGCGAGGACAATTATTCCGGACATTATCTAGCAATAGGCGAGGCAATGGCATCCGCGCAAGGGAATAACGTGGCGATTCATTATTCCTGCTTTGGTGTGCGGAGGTCGCTTAACTTGACCTGTAAATGCGCGCCATACGTCGGTAATTACGACGGTCCCTATTGTCGAAACGGTCATTGCGTTTCTTGTCTTCGGCGCTCAGTTTTTCAACGATAACCTTGGCGCGCTTAACCAGATCTCTGCACTTTGAAGCCGGTTTCATGCGACGAAGGTCGCGACGCACGTTCGAGGCAAGCTGCTTATAATACAAACCATGGGTGCGTTCATGCTTTGTCAGGAGCCCGAGCATTTTTTGCCAATTTCTTTTTTGCTTATTCGAAACTTTACCAGGGTTTGCCAGTTTCGGCATTGTGTAGGTAATTTTGAGCGACACCTTTGCATTGGTAATTGCACATCGTTTTTTTTCTTTATTGTAGACCAATTGATAGCTGATATCTCTAGCTGCCGTCGCCCACGCTCTGGTGCGGTGTTGCCTGGAATAGGGCCCCTTTTTGCTCATGGATTGAGCAAATTCACGGGCATTTTCGCCTTTGATCTTATAATAGTTTGTCTTTTCAACCACTTTAAGCGACTGGGCAACTGCCGTTCCAGTCCACATTAAAGTCCCAATCAAAAGCGTAATCGACAATTGTGCCTTCACTGATACCGCTCCAATTCAGTTCATCGAGAAGGAGGCTAGCGATTTTCGGTTAAAACTCAAAGAATATCTGTTCGAAACTTTGTGATTGGAATTCAGCAGGCCAATTTTCGGGGAATCACGGAACAACCAGCCTCTTTCGTAATTTACCAAAGGTTAACTTGCTCAACACAATGTTACAGTGCAGCCGAAGGGTGGAATAATCCAACAAACCAGCGTTATTACTCATCTACACAATTTACGATAGATCAGTAGGGTAGATGACCAGATTTTCAGCAAACCTTGGATTTCTTTGGACGGAGCTGCCGTTTACACAGGCCATTCACGCAGCAAAAACTGCAGGCTTTAACGCGGTCGAATGCCATTGGCCATTCGAACTCCCTGTCGAGCAAATCAAGACTGCTCTCAACGAAACTGGCCTGAAGATGCTGGGGTTGAACACCAGCAGAGGCAAGACGGGTACCGGTGAGAGTGGGCTATCCGCCCTTCCCGGACGCGAAAAGGATGCGCGGGCAGCGATTGATCGGGCTATTGCCTTTGCATTGCAAATTGGCGCTGAGAACATTCACATTATGGCTGGTAACTCGAGTGGTGAAACAGCACAAAATACTTTCATTTCAAACTTGAGATACGCCTGTGAAAAATGTGCTTCAAACGGCTTAACCCTGTTGATCGAGCCGCTCAACAGGCATGACGCACCACAGTATTTTCTGAAAACAACATCACAAGCCGTTCAAATTATCGAAACAGTTGGCGCAACGAACCTGAAATTGATGTTTGATTGCTATCACGTTCAGATATCTGAAGGTGATTTAACCCGTCGTCTCACATCGCTGCTTCCTGTTATCGGCCACATTCAATTTGCATCCGTTCCGGATCGTGGACCTCCCGGCCATGGCGAGGTAAATTACGCCCATATATTCAATACCATAGATAAGCTTGGTTACACGCGCCCACTCGGCGCCGAATATCGACCTGGTGGACCAACCGACTTAACATTAGGATGGATGCGGCGACTGACATGAACATGGAGACATTTGCTGAACGAAACGAGTCAGACCCCAAGTTTCTTCTGAAGGCTGGTCGAGGAAGTTGTATACTGAAATACAATACGTTCGTCGGGTGAGATGTGTTTTTTTGCAGCATGCGCCATAAGCGCAGCCTCATGGAAACCTGACAATATGAGCTTCAACTTGCCCGGATAGGTGTTGATATCTCCTATTGCGAATATCCCAGGCTCGCTCGTTGCAAACTTCTCCGTATCGACGGGCAAGAGGTTTTCATTGAGGTTTAAACCCCAGTCAGCAATCGGGCCCAGTTTCATCGTCAATCCGAAAAATGGCAGGACGCGTGTGCACGCTACCTCAATCGCATCTCCATCCTTGGTCTTCACTGACGCAGATGTTACGACGCCATTTTCACCGTTCAATCCTGTCACCTGCCCCAGCTGAAGATTTACTTTACCTTCATCGACTAACTGCATCATTTTATTGACACTATCTGGGGCTGCGCGAAACGTGTCACGGCGGTGCAACAGGGTTACGGATTTGGCAATTGGCTGCAAGCTCAATGTCCAGTCCAGCGCGGAATCTCCGCCACCGACAATCAAAATTTCATGGTCGCGAAATTCTTCCATTCTACGAACCGAATAATATACAGAAGTGTCCTCAAACGCTTCGATTCCCGGCACGGGAGGGCGTTTCGGTTGAAACGATCCGCCGCCCGCCGCGATCACAACGGCTTTAGCTTTAATGCGTTCGTTCTCGTCAGTCGTGACAATAAATGACCCATCATCGGTTTTCTCAACGGCGCTTACCATCCGATTGAAGTGAAATTCCGGGCCAAACGGTTCGATCTGCTCCATCAAGCGATCCGTCAGTCCCTGCCCTGAAATTTCCGGCCATGCCGGAATGTCGTAGATCGGTTTTTCAGGGTATAATTCCGCGCACTGACCGCCAGCGCGGTCAAGAATATCGATCAGGTGACATTTAAGATCCAGAAGGCCAAGTTCGAATACGGCAAACAGGCCAACCGGCCCCGCACCAACGATTACAACATCTGTTTCGGTCAAGGGATTACACTCTGACATTCTGAATCTCGTTTCTATACAAACAATTTACGCATACATGATGCCGAATACAATTGGAATCAAGAAAGCGGTTACTTTAGCCAGTGGCAAATTTAGAAAATCGGTTCGTTTTGAGCTGATTTCGCAGGAATACCCGTTAGATTCGCTTAGACCGATAATCGATCGTCATCTAACAAAAAACCGGATGGATTGATGGTAAGTACGGTAAACCCGACCAAAACGTCACTACGTAAAATCGGGTTCTTTAGGATATATAGATCGCCGCCGCTATGCTTTTGGTAAATCCCTCATTTTCAGGGATTGATGATGAAATTATGCTTGGCGTTCCGGCACGTTGACAACCAAGCCGTCCAACTCGTCGGAGACCTTGATCTGGCAGGACAATCGAGAGCTTGGCTGTACGTCGTATGCGAAATCCAGCATGTCCTCTTCCATTGCTTCTGGCTGACCAACCTTTTCGGTCCAGGCATCGTCAACATAGACGTGACAAGTTGCACAGGCACACGCACCACCGCATTCAGCCTCAATCCCAGGGACTGCATTCTTGATGGCATTTTCCATAACGGTTGAGCCATTGTCAGCATCCACGTCAAACCGTGTGCCATCATGAGCGATGAAAGTAATTTTTGCCATTTTCGAGCCCGGACAGAAATACATTGATTGCCAGCGATGTAGCGCCGAATAGCGAATAGTCAAGCCAACGAGTGTTACATCGTGCAAACTTCACAAAATAATATTTGTGGTATTAGCCCTCCAACAGGCTATTTATGTAGCTGTTCGCTTCATTAATCGCGTTATGTAGTGCGGACGTGTCGCATCCATATTCGCAACGCTGTTCTACGATACTCGCTTCTTCTGCCACTCTCCAGGCACCAAGGCTTCTTGCCGAGCCCAGGACAGTATGTGCAGCTAATTTGCGCTCAGAAGCAGTGGAGGCATTATCCAGACGGTCCAAAAACAATCTTGATTGGCTGACAAACAGTTGAAGCACTTCGTTTTCAAGCGACCTGTCCCCAAGCGTCTGCCGTGACAAATGCACCAAATCCACCGGATTTTTGGCGCTCGCGCATTCTGGTGTGGAATTTGTTGTGCCAATTGCTGCTACACCCGCTGATCTGCAATGCGCGGTTGCGTAAGCGGCTCTTACCGGTTTGATGCTTCCCATAGCGAGAACTTTCTGGACGAGATACTACTAACACTACTAAAATTGCGCCTATTAGCTTTATAGCCCGTTAATTCATGCCTTCACTTTCGACCATGCTTAAAAGGCCGTTAACACAGCGGATTACCAGTCCAGTTCTCCATTTACATATGGCCTCACTCACATTCGTTAACCTTTTTTAACGATTTCCGTGGGGTAGCGGTCTCTGGGAGTACCAAAATGGGATCGACCCCACTAATATGGTAAAGCGGCGGGTGACTTTGCAGTGTCATGACCCCATGTTTACTGTGTTTCTCCCGTATTTTCCCATTTTGGGAAATTGAGAGAATTTGGATCGAGGTGCAATGTGTAATTTATTGCATCCATGAGTGAGGCTTTAGAAGCATGGCTAAACGGACAACCAAGAGCAGTGAAGCGGCTGATGAAGCACTTAACGCGGTTGAAGAAGCTTTAAAGATCGACTTCAACGAAGAAGCGACTGCTGACGACTTTAAAGACCCGTACGCTCCGCCCGCTCCAGCCGCTTCCAAACCAATAAATAATGATGTGGTTGTTCCAACCGCAGCTGCGGCAAATGATGCAACAGGTTCTGGCGCAGCACGATTTGCTGCTTCACTTGCAAAAAAGCCTCCCACGACAATCTTATGGTTCGCTTTCCTTTTGAGCTTGATCTGGATCGGCGTTACAGTTTGGGCTGGCTATAAAACTATCGGCGAAAGCCTTTTCGCGCAGGAAACCTGGCTTAATGTCACCGAGCAGCCCAATCTGATTTATTTTACCGGCAGCGTTTTACTGCCATTACTTCTTATCTGGGGGTTCGCGCTTATCATTCGCCGGTCGCAAGAAATGCGGCTTGCCGCGCGCTCAATGACAGAAGTTGCCTATCGGCTGATCGAGCCAGAGGCTGAATCGATAAATTCCGTCCGCAATGTAGGCCAGGCCGTGCGGGTTGAAGTCAATGCGCTTACTGACAGCATCGAACGGGCGATGGCGCGGGCATCCGAACTTGAGGGGTTGGTACATACCGAAGTTTCCTCACTGGAGAGCTCCTACACCGATAACGAGAATAAAATGCGCGGTCTGGTTGAAGAACTAGCTGCGGAGAGGGAATCCATCTTCAACCACACCGAGCGTGTACGTTCTTCTATCTCCGGTGCCAGCGAAACCCTTAAAGAAGACCTCAATCTATCTGCGTTGCAGATAAGTGAGAACGTGGCTACTGCCCAAACGCAATTTGCACAATCCCTGGAAAATACCAACGAAGAAATGAAAGCTTCGCTGGATGTCGCTGCTAATCTTCTACTTTCTCAACTGGATCAAAAAGGCCTAGAGATCGGCCAACAGATTGAAGGATCCGGCGGGGCTATCGTTGAAAAGATCGACGGCACCAGAGACGCGACAGGACGCCTGTTCGAAGAAATGCAGACTTCTTTCGCGATCGGGTCCGATCAATTGGTTGAAGGGCTGGAATCCCGAGGCGACGTATTGGCATCTCGCATTCAAGAAGCCGGGACCGGACTTTTGGATGCCCTGAAAGATACTGGAACCGCAACAGCCGCTACAGTTGATGAAGTAAAAGCGGGCCTGGGTTTCGCCACCGAAAACCTGTCGGCAACACTTGCCGCTCATAGCGATGTGCTCAGCAACAAGATTGAAGAGTCCAGTTCAGGCCTCATTTCGCGACTTGTCGAAACCGGTGAAGTCACCAAGAATGCCGTGCAGGAAGCTAATGCTTCCTTTGCGTTTGCGTCAGAAGGCTTAGCATCTTCTCTCGCCGAGGAAGGCAATTTACTTGGCAAGCGCATTGAAGAGAGTGGCCACGAACTTCTGAGTAAGGTAGCCAGAGCGTCTGACACAACAAAAAGCGCGGTGGAAGAAGCAAATGCTTCCCTTGCATTGGCGTCAGAAAGCCTGGCCGCGTCGATCTCTGAAAAGAGCGACCAGATTGCAAACAGCATCGATGAAAGCGGAACAGGTCTTGTAGAAAAGCTCGCGACAACAGGCGAAGTTGCAAAAGATGCAATTGAAGAGGCTAACGCATCGCTTTCATTTACGGCGGAAAATCTAGCTTCCACACTTTCAACTAAGGGCGACGAGATCGCACAGCATCTATTTGAAAACAGCGAGGGCCTGGTGAACAAACTGACCCATGCGGGAGATGCGGTTAAAGTCGCGGTCGATGAAGCGAGCTCATCGCTTGGATTCACCTCAGAAAACCTTGTTAGCTCGCTCTCAACAAAAGGCCAAGAGGTTGCCCATCGCATTGAAGAAAGTGGAACAAGCCTTTTCAACAAAATTGCGGCTGCAGGAACGACAACTCAAGATGCAATCGTCGAGGCAAATGCGTCCCTTGCATTTGCCTCAGAGAACCTTGCGTCCAACCTGGCGTCAAGCGGCAATGAAATTACTTCCCGCATCGAACTGAGCACCAGTGAACTGCTGTCACAATTAGATACGGCAGGAACAACTACCGCTGGAGCAATAGAAGAAGTCAAAGCAACATTAGGTTTTGCATCGGAAAACCTCGCGTCCAATCTGCTCGCCAGTGGCGAAGAAATTGGTGCACGCATCGAACAAAGCAGTTCAGAATTGCTGTCTAAACTGGCTGCTGCCGGTTCGGCGACAGCAGGCGCGGTTGACGAGGTGAAAGCCTCCCTCAGCTTCGCGGGCGAATCATTGACTGACGTTCTGGCGTCCAAAGCCAATGAAATCACTGACCATATCGAAGCGACAAGCCTGGGTATTGTCGAACGAATTTCAGCATCGGGCACGTCCACCAGCAACGTGCTGGAGATCAAATCCAACGAATTGGCGGAGAGAATAAACTTCCTGTCCGAGGATCTTCAAACGAAAGTCGGCGATCAGATTACTTCTCTTAATGATAATCTAAACCTCAGCGGTAATTCGCTTGTCGAAAGGCTGGGACAACGCACATCGGAACTCGACAACATATTGAACGAGGGAGTTCAAAGGGTCGATGGCACATTCAGCGAGCAAATTTCCAACTTTGGTCAGACACTCAATGGACAGTTAAGCAATATCACAGGCCAATTCGATGAACAAAACACGCTGTTTATGGCGAGTGTTGAGAATGTTGAAAGAGCACTGGAGAGCCGCACCAAGCAGTTTAGTGATACCCTTATTGAAAGATCCAAGGAAATTGCCAGTACGTTTGCGGAAGGCCAAACCGGGATTAAATCTGGTCTTGCGTCACAACTCGAAGACACCAAGGAAATGCTCGATTCTAAAGCGATGGAGCTTGGCTTGTCTTTAGCCGCCCGTGTCGAAGAGATTAACGAGACCATGAGCACGAGAATTACCGAGATAGACGGTAAAGTCGCGCAACGGATTACTTCAATCGACGAGACAATTGCGCGGGGAACCGCTGCTGCAGACCGTATTCTCGCGGAACGTACAGCGGCCATGCAGGATACGTTCAATGAACAGGTGGGCGTGATTGATCTCACCTTGGGCAGCCGTGTTGAAGCGATATCTGCGTCACTTGATCAAGGTGCCGGGCTCGTCAACGAGGCGTTGACCAAACGTGCACAAGAACTGACCGCAGCGCTTGAAGACAATCTGGAAGGGATTTCCACCGCTCTTACCACGCAGACGGTTAAAGCGGAAACGGCTGTCATATCATCTGTCAGGGCCATGGAAGGCCAATTGGAAGCCCAGCTTGCAATGGTCGACGGCGCGGTTAATGCTCGGGCAGAACAGGTTACAACAACCCTGAGCCAGCGCACGTCCGAACTCAACACGATGCTCGCCGCGCGTTCTCGTGAGCTTAGTCAATTGCTCACAAAAGATACTATGCCCTTGCTCCAAAACTTTGAGCGAGACGGTCAGGCCGTCGCGGCGGCATTGGCGCAATCCACTAAACAAATTGCTGATGATTTGGGTGAAAAGCTTGGGCAGACTTCCGGACTGTTCAAAGCTTCAGCGGATGATGCCGCAAACAAATTGGAAGGCATGCTCGTTGCATCAAACGAGCGCATGGAACTATCGGCTCAAGCCGCTGCGGAAGACCTTGCAGCCCGTTACATCGCGATTGAAGACAGAACCGGCTTACTTGTAGACAAGCTCGATAGCTCATCAAAACACCTCTCCGAAGCCGTGGGAAGCCAAGCCAACGCCCTCGTCGCCAGTGGCGAGCAATTATCCAGACAGATCAGCGAAACAGCCCTCGAAGTTGGCGAAAGAATACGGACTGAAAGCGCCGATCTTGTCAATTCATTGACTGGTAAATCCAATGAGTCGATCACGGCATTGAGCCAAACAAACGAACGGTTAAGCACCGAATTGGGCAGCCTATTACATCGCCTCGAGAGTTCAAACACGGAACTCTCCACTCTCATTACCACAGCAGATGAAAATCTGAATAATGTTCAGGGAACACTTTCCACTCAGACCCAGGAATTCAAATCCGCTGTTGGCAGAGCTTCACAAGATCTCAACACATCTTCCAGTCTAATTGAAAACAACTATGTTGGTCTGAAGGATATCTCCGCAACTGTTCTTGTTGAGATCGCTGAAATTGCAGGCCGTTTTGAGCAACAAAGCACCGCCCTAACTGCGGTTTCCCAGTTGCTTGATCACACTCAAAACAACATCTCTGGAAATCTTGAGGAGCGTCGAGACGTCATTGAGTCCTTGACCAATGGATTGGTGGCTAAAACAGCCGATCTCGATGAACTCATGACCCGATTTACCTCAATGATGACGGATAGTGTTTCATCTGCAGAAGGTCGAGCTCAAAGTCTGACTCAAGGTCTTGCCGATGAGGTCAGTTCTGCCGCGTCGGAAGCCACAGAAAGGTTCGCAGTCGCAACTGAAGCCATGCGCCGGGCTGCACAGGATTTACGTCAGGATTTGGCAGCCACCCGCAGTGAGCTCAAGAAATCGATAATTGATCTTCCTGAAGAAACAAAAGAAAGCACCGACGCAATGCGCCGGGTCGTTTCTGATCAAATCAAAGCGTTGAAAGATCTGACGGATATCGTCAACAAATCTCCGCGGATACAGGACGCAGCATCGAGTAATTTGATTTCCTCGGGGCAAACAGCATCCCCACAGCCTGCGCCTAGCGTTCCGAGCCCGACACCTCAGCCGCCGAAACCAGCGCCTGCTCCTAGATTGTCACAGCCATCAACACCACCATTGACGCAACCGTCGCCGCCACCTGCTGCACCACCCATACCGGTCGCACAAACTCCTGCGCCTGAGCCCACTCCCACAGCACCGCCGGCTCCTGCTGAAACTCCCTCGCTACGCGGTGGGCTGGATTTTGATGCTGGTCTGAACAAAGCCCCGTCATCTCCAGGCGGCAGCGGCTGGGTGAGTGATTTGCTACGTCGCGCATCGCGGGATGAACCGACAAACACGATTCCACGCAACCGTGTCGGTGGTGAATCCTTAACCAGCCTTTCTGGCGACATCGCCAAAGCGCTAGAACACGACGATGCTGTGTCCCTGTGGGCGCGTTATCAACGCGGCGAACAAAATGTGTTCAAACGGGAATCCTATACCCCTCAAGGCCAGCAGCTTTTTGAAGAAATCCTTGGCAAGTATCACAAGGATCAAAGGTTTAGAGAATCCGTTGACCGCTACATCATGGATTTTGAAAAACTCATTTCTGATGTGGCGAAAAATGACCGTGACAATATCATGACGCAAACCTACCTGACGTCTGATACCGGTAAGGTATACACAATGCTCGCCCATGCAGCTGGTCGATTTAATTGAGACCCGAGCCCTACAGCGCGGCTTTCAAATTTGGATTCATAAAAACGTGCTTGAGCGCTCTACTTTAAGCACGCCCGCGCCGCTCATTTGCAAAGATCAATAAATGCATCATCCGCTGGAACAGAAGCAAAACTAGCCTGTGCTATTACCACACGCCCCGCTAATAATTCTAGCGTTCATAATGACCAGCAACCGCTTTCTTCGGTAAGCACGGATTTTGTAAAGTTCAATGGTGATGGTAGATAACCCGTCACTGTATTACGTTCGAACACTGCAAAACTTAATCATACCTCCTTGCCACATTTTTTCTAATCGAGCTGTGTTCAGCCTCCAATTTTATCTTTGAATTGAATATCTAAGCTTGTGACATCTTCATGTGGTGTTAATATCGATATTCTCGGGGATGGAGTACTGAAATATGCTTCCAAAAAAGGTAGCAATAATCGGTGGTGGTTGTGCAAGTGTCGCGGCCGCATTTGAACTCACGCGCCCTGAACGCAATGGAGAATTTGAAGTTACCTTGTATCAACTAGGGTGGCGGCTTGGTGGCAAAGGGGCGTCTGGGCGAGAGGAAACCACAGGACGCATTGAAGAACACGGACTTCATCTTTGGATGGGGTTTTATGAAAATGCATTTCGTCTAATTCGAGATTGCTATGAAGAGCTGGACCGTAAACCCGGTTCCCCCATGAGTGGACTTGTCACGGTTTAGTTCCGTGTCCTTGAATTGGATTAATCCCATCAAGGAGAACTATTATGGCACGAGGCCACACAGACGAATTCAAGCGTGAAGCGGTGCGTATTGCGCTGACCAGCGGACTTACCCGGAAACAAGTGGCATCAGATTTGGGGGTCGGCTTTTCGACGTTATCGAAATGGATACAACAATCCCGGCCTGATGACCTTCCACCATCGGTTGATATTGATCTGGCCAAAGAGAATGAGCGGCTTCGCAGAGAGGTTCGTCTCCTCACGGAGGAGAGGGAGATATTAAAGAAGGCAACAGTGTTCTTCGCGGGTCAAAGCAAGTGAGATTTGCGTTTGTCGAAGAACACAGGAAACACGTTCCGGTGGATCGGCTTTGCCATATTCTGAATGTTACATCGCGTGGTTATCGTGCCTGGCACAACCGCCCTGTTAGTCAACGGCAGCGCGATGACATGGTGGTTCTGGCGCACATCCGTGAACAGCATCACTTGAGCCTTGGCAGTTATGGTCGCCCGAGAATGACGCAGGAGTTGAAGGAAGCCGGCCTTGCTATTGGTCACCGCCGTGTTGGCCGCCTGATGCGCGACAACGGCATTCGAGTGGTCAGAACACGCAAATACAAAGCTACGACCGATAGCAATCACCGCTTCAACATTGCGCCTAACTTGCTGGGGCGGAACTTCCAAGCGGATAAACCCAACCAGAAATGGGCAGGTGACATCAGCTACATCTGGACCCGTGAGGGCTGGCTGTATCTGGCAGTGATGATCGATCTACATTCACGCCGTGTGGTGGGTTGGGCTGTCAGCAACCGGTTGAAGAAAGACTTGGCATTGCAGGCTCTCAACCGGGCTTTGGCCCTTCGAAACCCACCGCCGGGCTGCATTCATCATACGGACCGTGGCAGTCAATACTGCTCTCATGATTATCAAAAACGAATGCGTGAACTGAAGTTTAAAGTGTCCATGAGCCGAAAAGGCAATTGCTGGGACAACGCCGTGGTCGAGACGTTCTTCAAAACACTCAAAGCCGAACTCATCTGGCGCGGCACATGGCAAACACGACAGCAAGCAACCGACGCCCTGTTCCAATACATCAACGGCTTTTACAACAGCCGCAGAAGACACTCAGCAATAGGAGGAATGTCGCCCATCAAATTTGAACGAAAAACGAGTTAAACGAGAACAGGATGCGGAATTAATACGGGACAAGTCCACTCTGAAAAAAGAAGGATGGAATCCCGAGTCCCATTGGGATGAAAGATCTGTCTCAAATACCCTGACTACGAACAATCGTTTGTCAATGCGTTCTTCATCAAGATGAAAACTTCATCGAGAACTTTTACTGTATCGCCTTTTTCCTCTTCCAAATACGGAATAAAGATATGAAAAAACAGGTCAAAAATTGCTCGCAAATCTGACTTTATCGCAACGACTTCACCGTTACGGCGACGAACTTCGTCGTTATAATAGGGCTCCGTGAGTGGCCAGTAATTGTGAAGCAACTCTGAATGTGGAAACAATCGTTCTATAAATTGATTGGCTACAGTGTCAGCGGGTACACAAAAATACGGTTTGATAAAGCGTCTGCGCTTTGCGCCTCTCCTTAATCCCATCTGCTGAGACAACGCTGCGTCCAGAATTGTGGCCGGACTAATCGCCCCTAGCGATTGGGCGACCATATCTTGAGGGTAGTTTATCTCTTTTCCGGAAATCCGAACCTGTTCATTAAATGCAGCAACATCTAATGCTCGCTTAGACGAAAGAAATTTCTTCAGGTCCGCTTTCGTCAATAAACCAATCGATGTGTCCCTGGTGCGATCCTTTAACATCAGTCCAGATAGTTTACCGTCTTTCTTTCGCCGCATAAATTTCTTCTGCTGCGATTCACGACCCAGGTCTTTTACCAACACCTGGAAAGTTCGCGGATCACTTGGAACCTTACAGTTGTATTTCAACTCAATCGGATCAGGTCGATTCGTAACCTCACCGGAATTGATTAGATCCGCCACTTCATCTGCCGTGGATTTATGCCAACCAAATATTTGTTCCACGTAATCTACAGCGGTCCAATCTTCCTCGCCCACCCGTTCAAATAAAGTATCGCCAGCTTCACGACGCATATCTGCAGTGAGTGAAAATGGTCGGATCGCCTCAAATACATTCACGGTTCGGTCTTTCCCCGGATAAGACAGCTTGGGTTTAAGGCCGAGGATTTGTGAAATCGGTTGGGTTGGATAATCCGTAATAGAAACATGAAGCGGCTCTTCCAGCTCACGCATATCGCTCAAATTTGTAATTCGATGACGGCGCATGACTAACCCCTGGTAACACGCGTCATCTGTATTGCTCGAATCCCTAAATTGTTTGAGGGAGAATTGATTAATCGGCAAATCTCCTCCGAGTAATTTCAATGCAAATCCCTGCCCCAGCAAGAACGGATTCTCCATTCCCTGGTGTCGCTGGTCATCCCAAACCTCTTTGGCCTTACTCTCCAGATCGTCGGCCAGCAACCCCACCCAGCGTCCGATAGAATCGTGTTGACTTTCATGCACTTCTGTAAGTGGTGGTGTATGGCTGTGCAGCTTAATGATCGAGCGCTCTTGCGCTTGTGCCCCTGACATCAGCGCCGGTAAAACCTGCGCACTGGTGTCCAGAATATTCCTTTTCATCCTGTCCTTGCTTCGATCCAGGCTTAGCCAGTCATTTTCGGGCGAAATGATGTTGGCACCCATGCTGGGTACACCAGCAACTTCACTGGCGGTAATTGCCGTCCCAACATCGTCGACAAAAGAGAATGCGGATACATATCCGGTGGTAACTAACCGACGTTCTCTTTTCTTACGGCCTTTATTTGGTTTAGCACCATCAGATTCATCGGATGCTTCACAATAACTGTATGACTTTACAGGAACGACTACATTAACCTCGCGCGCGCGGCGTTTTGAGACCGCATTGAGCTCAGAATTCATCTGATCAAAATCGCAAATTACGATGTAGACAAAGTCCCCCCACGCGTCGAATTCAGCATGGCCTTCTACTTTGAGGTATTCAGATACAAATTTCTGAAGTGTGCTGAGGTCTGCCTTCAACGGCAGAACTCTGATGGAAGCGTTGGGCATATTAAATGCACCGCCAATTGCTTCTGTTGCCCCCCGCGCGGTATTGAAGAAATTCATTACCCGAACATAATCAAGATTACCGGAATCATCCTCGCCATCTTTCTCCTCAATCTCGGGGTTCTTGAGTTCCTTCTCTTTCTTCGGTGTTGGTTCCGAAGGCGCTTTTGGGTCCTTTGACAATTCAGTCGATTGATTTGGAACAGCCTTGATAGATTTAAGGGCTTCATCCTGTTTCCAGTCGCCCTGTCTGCCACGCCAGACCAGAGTATCCGCACGGCCATATGTCATGTCCACCTGTAGCCAAAATGGGCTAACCGGTGACAATGATGACACTAGTGAGCCATCCGACTGCCGTTCTTCGCTGACCTCAAGGCCGAGAGATTCCACAATCGGCAAGCCAGCCAGATGATGAACATCAATTCGGTATCCGCCATCAAGCTGCCCAAGAAGCATATTTTGCGGTCCCAGAAGTCCGCCTCGCTTTACGGATTTAACCGGCATTTTGGCGGATGTTATCGCTTGATAACAGGTGGCGTGGGGATCACCGGCATCCCTGAATTGTTTAAAGTTGATCGTGTTGGCATATGTTCTTGGAAACATCGACCACATGGCATCTTTGATGCCGGGGCCCCAATCTTTTGGGCTTAACCAGGCTTTCATTTTGTCTGGCGCTAATTGCGCACGAAACGTATTCAAATCCAGCATATCCGGCAGGACTGACGAGCCGGTGATGCCATCGCTCGCCATCCCCGTAAAGGTTTTCACCAGATCAGCACTCAGACGGGTTAAACCCGCAGCGGTTGCTGAAACCTGTGATAATGGTTTCGTGACCGCATCCATGCTCGGCGGAATATCGAGTAAGCCAGCTGTTCGTGACTGAATCACTGATAAGAATGGATGATACTCCTGAGTTTGACCTGCATAAGCTTGAGTAGCTCTCTTGGTGCTCACCTGGAAAACGCGGCGGGCGCCGTGAGGATCCCGAACCCATTCACTGATTGAAGGGTCCAGACGTGCCAGCAGTTTTGGCCAGCCGTAAACCTCTCGGCCAGTACTCATCGACAGTTCGTTGTCGACAAAAATGAAAGGTGACGTAAATGCCCAATCGTGGAACTGCAGGTTGTTGTCAATGACATTCAACCATCTCAGTGGAACACCGAACGCAACTTCACGTTGAGAAACCCATCCCATGTTGGCAGCCTCCAGCGACATACGCCCGTAATCCAGAATAACGAGATATACAAACGGCATGAAAGGACGAAACTGAACATGCTGCGGTGCCTGGTTTAGATAGTTCCGACAAAATGTCTCCAGCCTTGATAAGCTGGCACGTAATGGAAACACCGACATCGTAACGTCACTGAAAGAAAATGGGGGTGACATCTGAATTGAGCTGGCGGCACCGCGGGCATTGTTGAACGGAATAGAAGACATTGGAATCAATCAATCTTGCAAGTTTAATAGTGCGTTGTGCAAAATTGTAAGCTGACGTCGAGCCTGGAACAAGTCAATTGATTAGCCCGTATTAGTTATTCTAATAATACATCCACCAAGTCTTCCAATCATGTCCTCAACATCAACTTCTACTGTACCGTTAAGCGATGTTTTAATCGAAGATAAGTTGATTGTAACCGTGATATTTTTACAGGAACCTGTTTTAACTAATTGCTTTGTACCCCTGTAAACTGCGGGAGATAAATCGCCACAAACCGCATCTCCTACACAATAATGCTTTGCACAACATGTGCTCACATGCAGTGCATAAAATTTGTGCAACTGGCGATAATTTAGGCGAATTTCAATTCATTGCGAAATATTGCAACAATTATCGCCCCTTGGTCGATTAGCCATTGCGGGATCCCGCAAGCATTGCTATTTGCCTCGCCATGCCAAGGCATTTGCGGCTGTGGCGGAACTGGTAGACGCGCCAGATTTAGGTTCTGGTATCGAGAGATGTGGGGGTTCGAGTCCCTTCAGCCGCACCACTAAACTACTGCCGGTTAGCGAGTTATCCGTCCGGCGCTCCCTAAATGGTTAAAACACCACGATAATCGCAGTGCAGTCTACAATAGTTGGTAATTTCACCTTCAAATAGTACGAAATATATCCATTAGAATATCGGGTGCAACGTGCCGCGTTTCATTTCGTGGCTGGCCTTCGTGGTGGAACACAAGCAATTATTTATGCGTGTTTATCGTAATTAATCCGGCCTTTGATCGTGTACCCTCACGTGCTTCAAATCCAAATTTTTTGTCCGTTTGAAAAAAGATTACGTGAACCTTTAAACTGGCACGGCATGTGCATGTAGCGTTATTGCTGGTTGATGAGGTATCTGAAACCATTCCCGATTTACCCATGACGCGGCCTACCTACCGGTTGTGTCCTGAAATACCAGAAGAGAAGGATACGTTTGTATGAAAAAGATCGAAGCGATCATCAAACCATTCAAACTCGATGAAGTAAAAGAAGCGCTGCAGGAAGTTGGCCTGCAGGGTATCACAGTGCTGGAGGCCAAAGGTTTTGGCCGTCAAAAGGGCCATACGGAACTTTACCGAGGGGCCGAATATGTCATCGACTTCCTCCCAAAGGTAAAGGTTGAAGTGGTTGTCAATGACGACCAGGTGGAAGACGCAATCGAAGCCATCCGCAAAGCCGCGGAAACCGGACGCATAGGAGACGGTAAGATTTTCGTTTCCCCCATCGAACAAGCCATTCGCATTCGTACCGGTGAGACCGGATCGGAAGCCGTTTAACACCAAATCCGCCCTGCCCTAAAAGCTCGGCCACTCCCATACAGGTAAACGTCAGGAAGGACGATTATGACAACTGCCAATGATATTTTGAAAAAAATTAAAGACGATAGCATCGAGTATCTCGATCTTCGTTTTACCGACCCAAAAGGTAAAATGCAGCACGTGACGCTTCATCACAGCCAGGTTGATGACGACCTGTTTGCCGATGGTGCGATGTTCGATGGATCATCCATCGAAGGCTGGAAGGCAATCAATGATTCCGACATGGTTTTGATGCCCGACCTTGAAACAACTTATATGGACCCGTTCTACGCCCATTCCACAATGGCTGTATTCTGTGACATTCTAGAGCCGGATACCGGTGAAGGCTATGGCCGCGATCCGCGCATGACCGCGAAGCGTGCCGAGGCTTATATTAAATCAGGTGGCTTTGGTGATACGGCTTATTTCGGCCCTGAACCGGAATTTTTCCTGTTTGATGATGTTCGCTTTTCGTCTGACCCGTATAAAACCAGCTTTGAAGTCGATAGTGACGAACTGCCAACCAATACGGACGCTGAATACGAAACCGGCAACATGGGCCACCGCCCGCGCACCAAAGGTGGCTATTTCCCGGTCAACCCGGTGGATAGTGCGCAGGATATCCGTTCTGAAATGCTCTCGACTCTTGGCCGCATGGGCGTGCCGGTTGAGAAGCATCACCACGAAGTGGCCGCTGCACAGCACGAACTCTCCATGCTGTTCAACACGCTGACTCGCAAAGCGGACGAAGTTCAGCTTTACAAATATTCAATCCACAACGTCGCCCACGCCTACGGCAAAACCGCGACATTTATGCCCAAGCCCGTATTCGGCGACAACGGCACAGGCATGCATGTTCACATGTCGCTGTGGAATGATGGCAAACCTCTGTTTGCTGGCGACCAATATGCCGGCCTGTCAGAAACCTGCCTTTATTACATCGGCGGCGTGATCAAACACGCGAAGTCCATGAACCTGTTCACCAACCCGTCAACCAATTCCTACAAGCGTCTGGTACCCGGTTATGAAGCGCCTGTTCTTCTCGCCTATTCCGCGAAAAACCGCTCCGCTTCCTGCCGTATTCCCCATGTGGCATCGCCAAAAGGCAAACGCATGGAAGTTCGGTTCCCGGACCCGATGGCCAACCCGTACCTGTCATTTGCCGCCATGCTGATGGCTGGCCTTGACGGAATCAAGAACAAAATTCACCCGGGCGAACCGATGGACAAGGACCTTTACGATCTGCCACCAAAGCAGCTCAAGAAGATCCCGACCGTTTGCGGATCGCTCCGCGAAGCGATTGATGCCTGCCGCAAGGACATGAAATATCTTACCGAAGGTGGCGTCTTCACCGAAGATCAGATCGAAGCCTATATCGCGCTGAAAGAAGAAGAAAACGCCCGCTACGAAATGACCCCCCACCCGGTCGAGTTCGATATGTACTATTCGCTTTAAGCGGATCGGTTATAGAACGACAAAAGGCCGGTTGAGAAATCATCCGGCCTTTTTTTGTGCAGTCACACAACGAACTAAATAATTCTGATCCTCTGTTGGAAGTTAACTGGATGAAAGGGTCTTAAAGCGCTTTCTTCTTTAGAATTAGAATTAGAATTATTATAAACTATTGATTTATTTGACTTATCTTAATTCATATGCTTGACAAACCTTGTACATTAACTTTGGTTCCGGGACTTTGAATCCCGGTTATTGGAGACCATCATGAAAACTATAAACGTCGCTGGGCGCCGATCCGGCATGCCCAAAATTACAAGCCTCACACTCGCAAGTGCCCTTGTTGGCCTGGCGATAACGACCCCCGTATTCGCATTGGATCAATTGGAGCGCAGCCAAATTGTTCCGCTGTTGAAACAGGGCGGGTACGTCATCTACATACGCCATGCAACGACAGAAAAAGACTACGCCGATCAATTGACAGCAGACACCAATAATTGCTCAACCCAACGCACCTTGAGCGAAAAAGGTTGGCAGGAAGCCGAGCTTATCGGAGCTTCATTTTCGGCGCTCAACATCCCCGCCGG
Organism: uncultured Rhizobiaceae bacterium; assembly: GCA_951813045.1. Classification (GTDB taxonomy): domain Bacteria; phylum Pseudomonadota; class Alphaproteobacteria; order Rhizobiales; family Rhizobiaceae; genus Pseudahrensia. Next base: position 1,198,292 of record CATOTF010000002.1, on the reverse strand, counting down.
CGCGGTCTATTCCAGTGAATATTGCCGTGCATGGCAAACCGCAAAAATTGCATTTGGCACCTATGTCAAGAAACCTTCCCTCAATTTTGAAAGAGCAGAGGAATATACCCCGGCGCAAACAAAACTGATGAGCGACCATGTCACCCCTTTACTCGCGTCAAAACCGGCACAGGGTACCAATACGATAATCGTAGGGCACGATGAGCCATTCGAAGCCGCGACAGGGATTTATCCTGAACCCCAGGGGTCTCATTTGTTGTAAGGCCAACCGGAGACGGGAAATTCAAAATCATGGGGTCCATTCGACCGACCGAATGGCCGAACCTGATGGCGCTGACAAACTAAAGCGTTCAGCGCACAAATAGCATCCAAAACAACGGCCGGATTAATAATCAAACTGGCCGTTATTCTCATGTCTCATCCGCGTTCAAGCAGTCGTGAAAAAAGTTCGTTTCTTTCGTTAATACTTCAATGCCATAGAGGCGCAGCTTTCACATTGCCCGCTCGTTCTATGGACTTATTCTTCGGATATCTCGCCGGTCTGCTAACCTTGCTGAATCCCTGTGTTCTGCCGGTACTGCCCGTTATCTTGATTGCGGCGCTGAACCAGCATCGGCTCGGACCGCTTGTGGACTTGTCCCGTATTAATTCCGCATCCTGTTCTCGTTTAACTCGTTTTTCGTTCAAATTTGATGGGCGACATTCCTCCTATTGCTGAGTGTCTTCTGCGGCTGTTGTAAAAGCCGTTGATGTATTGGAACAGGGCGTCGGTTGCTTGCTGTCGTGTTTGCCATGTGCCGCGCCAGATGAGTTCGGCTTTGAGTGTTTTGAAGAACGTCTCGACCACGGCGTTGTCCCAGCAATTGCCTTTTCGGCTCATGGACACTTTAAACTTCAGTTCACGCATTCGTTTTTGATAATCATGAGAGCAGTATTGACTGCCACGGTCCGTATGATGAATGCAGCCCGGCGGTGGGTTTCGAAGGGCCAAAGCCCGGTTGAGAGCCTGCAATGCCAAGTCTTTCTTCAACCGGTTGCTGACAGCCCAACCCACCACACGGCGTGAATGTAGATCGATCATCACTGCCAGATACAGCCAGCCCTCACGGGTCCAGATGTAGCTGATGTCACCTGCCCATTTCTGGTTGGGTTTATCCGCTTGGAAGTTCCGCCCCAGCAAGTTAGGCGCAATGTTGAAGCGGTGATTGCTATCGGTCGTAGCTTTGTATTTGCGTGTTCTGACCACTCGAATGCCGTTGTCGCGCATCAGGCGGCCAACACGGCGGTGACCAATAGCAAGGCCGGCTTCCTTCAACTCCTGCGTCATTCTCGGGCGACCATAACTGCCAAGGCTCAAGTGATGCTGTTCACGGATGTGCGCCAGAACCACCATGTCATCGCGCTGCCGTTGACTAACAGGGCGGTTGTGCCAGGCACGATAACCACGCGATGTAACATTCAGAATATGGCAAAGCCGATCCACCGGAACGTGTTTCCTGTGTTCTTCGACAAACGCAAATCTCACTTGCTTTGACCCGCGAAGAACACTGTTGCCTTCTTTAATATCTCCCTCTCCTCCGTGAGGAGACGAACCTCTCTGCGAAGCCGCTCATTCTCTTTGGCCAGATCAATATCAACCGATGGTGGAAGGTCATCAGGCCGGGATTGTTGTATCCATTTCGATAACGTCGAAAAGCCGACCCCCAAATCTGATGCCACTTGTTTCCGGGTAAGTCCGCTGGTCAGCGCAATACGCACCGCTTCACGCTTGAATTCGTCTGTGTGGCCTCGTGCCATAATAGTTCTCCTTGATGGGATTAATCCAATTCAAGGACACGGAACTAAACCGTGACAAGTCCATTGCTCTTTGCGCTGGTCTTTCCTTCACATTCGTAATCTTAGGCTTGTTTGTTGCAACGATTGGGCCAGCGTTGGGCATCGATGACCAAACGATTTCGCGGGCCTCAAGCGTGATCATGATCACCTTTGGCCTAATCCTGCTTGTCCCGCAATTGTCGGCGCGCTTTTCAGTGGTGACGGGCGATTTCTCGAACACGCTCTCGGCGAAAACAACTGGCATGGATGACAGCGGGCTTAATGGTCAGTTCGTCACTGGCATATTGCTGGGGGCCGTCTGGAGCCCTTGTATTGGCCCAACACTGGGGGGCGCGATTTCGCTGGCTTCCCAGGGCAATAACATCACCTGGGCCGGTGCCATCATGGTCGCATTTGCCCTTGGGGTATCGACCATTATCATGGTGCTCGCCACAGTTTCCCGCGAAGCCCTGTTTCGCAACCGGGACCGGCTGGCCCGTATATCGCGTTATGCCAAACCGATAACAGGATTGTTGCTTGTGTTGCTCGGCCTGTTCCTGTTTTTTGAGTTCAACCACGCAGTAGACCGCTGGGCGATCGATGCCCTGCCCTATTGGCTGCAAGACCTGTCCGTTCGTTATTGAACGGTCTTATCTATGGAGACCACGATGACATTCACCCGCCGTACACTTATGGCTCTAGCCGCTACATCCTTGATGGCCGCACCCTTGGCAACCGTTGCGCAAGCAAAAACCAAGACGTTCACAACCAAAACCTACGAGCAGCATTTAGCCAGCGGAAAACCTTTCGTCATCGGGGTGCACACCAGCTGGTGCAGCACATGCGCGACCCAACGCCGAGTCATCGGCTCCTTGAAATCCCGCGGTGCGCCTTACGATGGTATTACCGTACTGGAGATGGACTGGGATAAATATCGCGGCACAAAAATAGGAAAAGCCCTACGCATCCCCCGCCGCTCAACGCTGATCATGTACAACGCCAAAGGCAAGGAAACGGGCCGCATCGTTGCGGGCACGAGTGTATCGCAAATCAAAGGTCTCATCGACCAGGGTATTTAGTCGGGGAGTAATGTGAAGCCTGTCGAAAGAACGGTGTTGATTCACTATTGCTCATAACTTGGAAACCTCCATCAATCGTCATTCCAGCTCACAGAGATATTCGAGTTCTACAGATATTGAACATACGGTTCTGACCACAGGCTCCTTAGATAAACTTCGCACGTGATCCTATGGTTATATTTGCTGTTATGAGCGTTTTCCTCGCTACAGCAATTAACGCCACAGCACGCAGTTTTCACGATTCTAAGTGTTGACTGTGAATCCCGGAGACAAAATGACCACAGAAATGGTTGGGTAATCTGACCGTCGCGGAGTAAAATTCCGCACTCTGACACCTTGTGCTTGTGAGTATTAGGTGGGGAAGATGTATTCTGTGGATTTGTATAGTCGGGTGCGTCGAGCGTGCCATGTGGATGGGAAGAACAATAGCGAGGTGGCCCGTTTGTTCGGGATTGATCGCAAAACCGTGGCGAAGATCCTGAAGCACTCGGTTCCGCCCGGTTATCAAAGAACGACCGCGCCTGTTCGCCCGAAGTTGGATCCGTTTGTTGGGATAATTGATCAGATCCTGAAAGACGACAAAAAGGTCATCAAAAAGCAACGGCACACAGCCAAGCGTATTCATGCGCGGTTACGGGATGAGCACGGGTTCACTGGCGGGATCACCATTGTCACTGATTATGTGCGTGAGAAGCAAAGACGAACCCAGGAGGTGTTTGTTCCTCTGGTTCACGCGCCCGGCCATGCTCAGGTCGATTTTGGTGAGACGTTCGGCGTGATCGACGGTGTCGAACGCAAGCTGCATTACATCGCTATATCGTTGCCGCATTCGGATGCGTTCTTCATGAAGGCGTATCCGGCGGAAACAACAGAAGCCTTCTGTGACGGTCACAATGCTGCGTTTGCTTTCTTCGGCGGTGTGCCGTTGTCGATGCTCTACGACAACACCGTGATTGCAGTTGCAAAGATCCTGGGCGGTGGCAAACGGATACGCACGAGAACTTTCTCAGAGCTACAATCGCACTATCTGTTTGAGGATAAGTTTGGTCGCCCTGGCAAAGGCAATGATAAAGGGAATGTCGAAGGCGTCATTGGTTACGGTCGCAGGAACTTTCTCATCCCAGCCCCACGGTTCGACAGCTTTGATGCCTTGAACGCCTGGTTGGAAGAATGCTGCCTGAAGCGTCAGGATGATGTTGTTCGCGGACATGGTGAGAGTATTGGTGAACGATTGCTGAGAGACCTGGACGCGCTGATGGCATTGCCCCCAACGCCATACGACGCGTGTGAAAAGTTTAGCACGCGGGCAACGTCAATCTCGATGATCCGCTACCGCAATAATGATTACTCCGTTCCTGTCGCCTTTGCCCATCATGAGGTTCAGGTTCGCGGTTACATCCATGAGGTTGTGATTGGCAGTGGAACCGAGATTATTGCCCGCCATCGTCGGTCTTATGAGAAGGCAGACATGATCTTCGACCCGCTTCACTATCTGCCCTTGCTGGAACAAAAGGTAGGTGCTCTCGATCAGGCGGCACCATTGCAAGGCTGGGGTTTACCCGATGCATTTGCGATCCTTCATCGTTTATTAGAAGCCCGCATGGGTAAGGCGGGAAAACGCGAGTATGTTCAGATCCTGCGTCTGCTGGAAACTTTTGAGCTGGAGCACGTTCACGCCGCAATCCAACAAGCTTTGGATCTGGGTGCCATTGGCTATGATGCGATCAAGCACCTTATTCTGTGCCGGATCGAGCGGCGACCGCCCAGGCTTGATCTCGACATCTACCCCTATTTGCCCAAAGCGGTGGTCGAGACGACAAAACCTGCCAGCTATGCCGTGCTGTTGTCGGAGGCGGCAGCATGAACGACACTGTTACCGATACACCGCAAGTTCTACTCAAACATCATCTGACCAAACTTCGGCTGCCAACCTTCCAGAGTGAATATACCAAACAGGCCCAACAATGTGCCGCTGAGAATAAGGATCATGTCCAATATCTCCTGCGGTTATGTGAGTTGGAGCTGATTGAACGTGAGCGCCGAATGGTGGAGCGACGCATCAAAGCTGCGAAGTTCCCGGCAACCAAGAGCCTCGACAGCTTTGACTTCAAAACGATCCCGTCAGTGAACAAGGTGCTCGTGATGGAACTGGCCCGTTGCGAGTACGCTGCGAAACGCCAAAACATCATCGCGTTAGGACCAAGTGGAACCGGCAAAACCCATGTTGCCCTCGGCCTTGGACTGGCTGCCTGCCAAAAGGGGATGAAAGTCCGCTTCACCACGGCTGCTGCACTGGTTCATGAGATGATCGAGGCCGTTGATGAACGTCGCTTGCAACGGCATCAAAAACAACTGGCAGCTCAAGACCTGCTGATCATTGACGAACTGGGCTTCGTCCCTCTCTCCAAAACCGGGGCGGAGTTGCTGTTCGAAGTAATCAGCCAACGGTATGAACGCGGTTCCATCATCATCACATCCAATCTACCATTCGACGAATGGACAGAGGTCTTCGGATCAGAACGCCTAACGGGCGCAATACTCGACCGGCTGACACACCACGTCCACATCCTGGAGATGAATGGTGAAAGCTACAGGTTGCACCAGAGCCGAAAACAAAAATCTGTTCAAATCAACTGACACTAAACCAGATCAAAAACACAAACGTCCCAAAATCTGGCCAATTTTACTCCGGGATCAAGACCCATTTTAGGCTGGGATTGACAGCTCGAAGATGACAAGGTAAACCTGAGAGAACAGAATACACTGTGGGAACGTGAGCATGGTGAGGTAAAATCTAAACATTACGAAGCGATTGTTAAAATTGAGCAACAGGCTGAATTAATTAAAGAAAAAGATAAAGCTGTCGCACACCTGCAAACCGAATTACGGGAAAATAACCAGGCTCTCGAAGAACAAAGGTTTGAATCTTCCGACATTCGCGCAAAATACGATAACGTGAGCTCAAGCAATATCGCGACAAAAGCGAAACTAAGCGAAACCCAGTCGTTGCTCGAAGCAGAACGTCGTGAAAACACTGCCAAAAAGACGCGCCAACAAAAACGGATTGCTGAACTCGAATCTCAAAACCAAGGCCTGAATCGGCAAGTTGCAGTTAACGACGACCTTATCACAACCCTGAAACATCAGTTAAAGGGTGGTGCGTCAAACCCGCCGGGAAAAAAGAAATCTGCGGCAAGGTCGAAGGCAAATGGCATCAATAAAGGCAGTGAATTCAGCGATGATGGTAAGTCAAACAATGTCGACGCACTGGCTGACGATACTATCTGCGAGAAAAAGCAGGTTCACTGAACACTAAACTGCAGAAATTCCAATTTGATCTGAAAGTTAACCGTTTCGTTGGCGGTGATCTGTCAGGTCAAATTTGGACTATTGAGTAGCGAAGGCTGCCACCTCAACGAAAACAAAGCCCAACTTCCCAAAATTTTGGCAATCTCGCCTTTTATCGCGGCACCGCAATTGGCAGGTATTCTCTCACCTCCGTTGACATTTAGCGGCAGACTAGGGGCGAACATAGCATCTGCAGAAATTACTGCCGTTGATTTTCCTTTTTCATTAAATCAACCGCCCTGTTTATTTTTAGTCGATGTTAAAAATGTTAACCGGTCAACGGAAACTTTCAGTAGCCAGTCATTTCCAGATAACCCCGCCCGTTGTGGCTTCCTGTCATTTTTATAGGCCCTTCCCAATAAGGAATAGATGTTTTCATCCAGGAATTTGTGTTAATTGCTTCAAGTTTAACATTTAGATTACGGTCCTCCAGAATTATTTGCCATTTTGTCGGCACTTTCCTGCCCTCAACGGTTGTTTCGTCCAAGGGTTTCATCATTAACGCGCCGTTTTTATACGGTGTGGGATGTCCATTCGGCTGTATCCATGTTGCCGATGTATAACGGCTACCGTCCGATTGCCGAAGGCTGAATCCCATCAACTTAGACCCGTCATCGAACCCGAGCGAAATCCAATCCCATCCGTTTTGGTCTTCGGATAACGGTTGAGAGGACCACTCCCTATCCAACCATGCTTTACCACTGACTTGTACCGGTCCGTCCGGCAAATGCAGAGTGCCGGAAAGCTGGTAAAAGGGCTGCGAATAATAATAGCTGGCCTGACCCTTCGCCGACTTGACCGAATATCCACCTTCCCCTTGCAACACCAGGGGTCCATTCGCTGTCAAAGTCGCATCAAAAAGGAATTCCCTGCCGGTCGCACGTACGGACAGATTGGACAGTTGATCCGCATCATCACCTACAGTGGACTTCAACGACCAATCATTAATCCAAGCTTCAAAGGGCTGCGCCTTCACTCCCGCGGTACCTATTCCTCCGCGCGCGCGAACTTCTGCAACATAATGATGGTTCGGAGTTGTGACGGCTGCGTGCCCCATCCAAAACTGTTTACTTTGCCAATTTGGGCTCACATTTTTCTTGTGTGATTTTGAGGTAGGAGCGTTGCGAAACAATGTCCATTGTAACCCGTATTCCGTCCCGTTATCTCCAGTCATGTTAGCGGTAATATACCACCATTCGATCCGATAATCTTCGTGGGCACCGTGATCACGGGGGAAGGAAAAGATATATCCCGGTTTTGGAATAGCAAACCCATCGACCTTTACCCCCATTCCAGCAAATCCCTGAGAATTAGCCTGCAATACGGGCAAGATGGCCCAGATCAGGGAAAATATGAGAATTCTAACGTTCATGGGCAAACACTTTTGTCAGTTCGGCAGGAGCAGTTCGCGCAATTCGTCTTGCGGGTATTGCTGCCGCCAGACATGCGGCCAACAGCGCAAACAACCATAACCTGACCCAATCCAAAGTATCGACTGTCATCGGCAACTTCCAGCCAAATGCCTCTACATTAACGATGGAAAGTAGGAGCCATGCAAGCACCAGCCCCAATGGCAGGGCAAACAGACCTGTTATAAATGCCAACATAACCGCGCGAGCAAGTTCCAAAATTGCCAGTCGCTTCCGTGTCAACCCTAACGCCCATACGGGAGCTAGTTGTGGCATGCGCATCGTTGCCAAAGTGAGCAGGCTCGTGAATATCGCAAACCCAGCAACTGTTAGTGTTAGGACATTAAGCGCGCCTGTAACCGAAAACGTTCGCTCAAACACCCTCAAGGAGAAGCGCTTTATCATTTCCTGGTCGGCAATGCCGTCACGTTTAAAATCGAACTGCGCCTTCGCATCGCTTATCAATTGGGCAACATTTTGAGGGTCGATCCGCACCGCATAACGTAGTTTTTCAACATTTGGGAACCATTCCAGCAGCAAATCTACTGATACCATCACTTGGGGTTGAGGATTGCCGTAATCTGAATATATCCCACCAATTGGTAACGTGTGACCATCGGACATGATAACTGGGTCGCCCAGTGATAGGTGTTGGCGACGAGCCAATTGTTCATTCACAATCAGCATTTTGCCTGCGCCAAGATGATCCCAAACATTCGCGACAGAATCTATAAGCGGCCAATGGTCATGGTAAGTTGAGTGATCGGCAATTCCATAGATTTTCCCGGGCGTGCCGTTGAGATTTATGTCTACATTCCAGATGGGCAGGATGGTTTCCGCACGCGGTTTCAACCAATCAATCAGAGCATCGGCCTGCGTCTCGTCCCTGGCACGAATATAAACCTCCGATGCCAACCGCTGATCAAGCCAACCCGTGAATGTTGTACGGAAACTCCCCACCATCGTGCTCACTCCAATATTGGCAGCAAGGGCCAACAAAAGCGCCATCAGGGCAAACGACAACCCGGGCAACTGTTGCCGCGTGTCGGCCCAGAACCACTGCGTTAACGGGCCAGACGTCCATCGCTCCATCATGAACAAGAATGCGTGCAACAGTGGGGGTAAGAGCAAGGCTGTGCCAACCAACACCGCGCCAATAATCATGAAGCCGATCAAAAGTCCGCTGCCGAGCCCCCCCATTGCTAATGCCAATACAAACAGTGTTCCTGCAACCATGACCTGGATGAAGAGAACGCCGCGCGACGCCATCGCCCATGCACGCGGTTGCGCTGCGGCCAATATCGGCAACCGAACGAGTTTAGATAGGCTCGTGGCAGCGGCAACTAATGTACCACCAAGCGCAAGTGCCAAGCCACTTAACCACCATTCCGCTCGTATGGTTAGAACACCTTCTATCGGCGCGCCATACAGGCCACGCAGTGTCGCCGCTACATCGGGCAAAAGCGCTGCAGCAATGAGATATCCCAACGCCACACCCAACGCGCCTGCAATCATGGCAATTACCACAAGTTCGAGCAACAATGCCAATACCAGCGTGCCGCTGGATATTCCAAGAACACGCATGGTCCGAAACGCATTACGCCTCTGTTCAAATGCAAGCCCCACGGTACCGTAAACAATGAACAATCCCACCAGAAATGCCAGCAAACCAAAGGCTGTTAAGTTGAGATGAAAACTGTCAGTCAATCTACCGATATCATTTCCATTTTCCGGCTTTATCAAAACAAGATCAGGGACAATAGAACCAAGTGTTGGTTGGCCAAACGGTTGCTCTGGAAGAACAGTCAGGTTTGAAATCTCGCCCTCCCTCCTCAACAGGCGTTCGGCAAGGCCGATGTCCATCAATAGGGTTTCCTCAGGCATGCCATCAGCTGGCCTCAACACCGGCATGGTTAAGTCATCTTTGATTTTTTGAATTGTTTTCGAGTTGGCAAATGCCACACCACGAACATCTGACCCGTCAGGATTATTGGCCGGGTTTAGAATTGCCGCAGCGACGCCCTGCCCTGAGCTCCCGACATTAGACATCGAATTTCGGGGCGCGGTAAGCGGCTCAATTCCCAACACTGTGAGAGTCTGTGGGCTCAATTTCACCACACCCTCAAGCTCCGGTGACGTTCTCCACCCGCTGCGCTGGAGCAATACATAGGTCTGAAGGGAAATTGGTTTACCGTCTTTTCGCTCTATCCGCGCGTTTTGTCCGGAACTGATTGTATCGGCGGCTTCTTCATAAGAATGGCGTGCCTCGGAGTTAATCGCCTGAACACCTGTCCAAAGTCCGGTGGCGAGCGATAGCCCGATTATCAGGGTGATAAATTGGCCGGGTTTTCGGCACCAGTGCGAGATAAGAATTTCGACGGCTAGAAAAAGGTTCACGACACCACACCGTGTGTTAGATGGACCTGACGATCCATCATTTTGGCGAGGCGTTGCGAATGGGTGACCATCAGGAGCCCTGCTCCGGTTTCAGTAGTCAACTCCGCCATCAATTCAACGACTGTGTTGCTGGTTTCTTCATCAAGGTTGCCGGTGGGTTCATCCGCGAGAACCAATTTGGGGCGGGCCGCCAGAATACGTCCAATAGCAACCCGTTGTTGCTGCCCCCCGGACAATTGCTCGGGGTATCTCGTGGTAAATTCATCAAGCCCCAATCGGCTGATTAGCGTTGCGTTCCAGGAATTATCATCGCGTCCTGACAATCGCGCATAAAACCGCAAATTGTCGGCCACGTTGAGCGACGGGATTAGATTAAACTGCTGGAATATTATGCCGACATGGTGTCGCCTCAGATGCGAACGTTTTTTATCATCCATCGTCCCAAGTTGTTCACCGTCGACAATAATCGAACCAGAATCAAACGAATCTAAACCTCCAATCAGGTACAGTAATGTACTTTTACCGCTTCCGGATTCCCCTGTAAGCGCGAGTTTTTCACGGGCACCAAGGGTTAAGTCCACACCTCGTAGCACAGGTAATTTTCCCTCCAATGTATCGAAACTTTTGAAGAGTGATTTGACGGATAAAAGCATGGATATATTCTAATTCATTATTTCCATGAATTGTCACACAAATCGGGCCTCTTCAGTGCGGCATCTTAATCATTTGAATGTGATTACAAACACGATGGTGGCACAGCAGCATCAATTAAGCGCAATTGGATACGTTTGGAACCGCGATAAAAATCAGCCCCCAGTGTTCCAACCACATGAAGCAGACTACCCCTACTTTCTAAAAGCAATTCTCCAACAGGTTCGTCAGCCAATCGAAACCCAATGCCTCTGAGTTCAGCTCCATCTGGAGAACGAAGGGAGAATCGAACATGATTTGCGCCAACAACATCGGCAAATGCAACAGTATGGTTGGGAAAAGCATATACTGGCTGGCTGTGTCCTGCCCCAAATGGTCCGGCTTTTTCCATTCGCTCGACAAAATCAACATTTGCGGCTCTGGCGCTCATCGCGCCATCTATCTTCAGCAGCTGCAACTCATTTATCTGTTTTACGCCGTCTGCAAGCCTTTCCTCGAGAAAGGATCGAAATTCTGACAATTTGGATTTTTGAATTGTGATTCCGGCTGCCATGGCATGTCCACCACCTTTTTCAAGAATTCTGGCTTCCACTGCCCCGCGTACAGCTGCACCTAAATCAATTCCCGTAATTGACCTTCCCGAGCCCGCACCGATTCCTCTTTCGTTAAAAGCAATTGCAAATGCAGGGCGACGAAATTTATCTTTCAAGCGCGACGCCAGCAACCCCACCACTCCTGCGTGCCAAGTTTCGTTTTCGGTTACCAAAACGCCCGGGCCTTCACTCAACCCAATCTCGGCATCGGCTTCGTCAATTGCCTGTTTCAGCATGGATTTTTCCATTGCCTGACGTTCACCGTTGAGCATATCGAGTTGCTGCGCAATCTCCTCGGCTTCAACAGAGTCATCACTCGTTAATAGACGTGCGCCTAGTCCGGCATCACCGATACGGCCTCCGGCGTTGATGCGCGGCCCAAGTAGAAAACCCAAATGCCAAGGGGCTGCAGGGCCATCCTGACGGGCGGCGCGTGCCAGGGCCACCAATCCAGGGTTTGATTGTTTGTGCATGGTCTCGATACCGCGCAGAACAAAGGCCCTGTTCAGCCCTTGGAGGGGAACCACATCGCAAATCGTTCCAAGAGCCACAAGATCGAGCCATTTCATAAGATCTGGCGGCTTTCGGGACTGCGTAAACCATCCACGATTTCGTAACTCACGATTCAACGCAACAAGAGTTAGGAACACCACGCCTGCTGCACAAAGATATTCCATACCTGACATATCATCGTGACGGTTTGGGTTAACCAGTGCAGTAACGCCCGGCATTGTCTCTGCCACCTGGTGGTGGTCCAAAACAACGGTTTCAACACCCAGTTTCTTTGCCTCCGCGAGTGCGTCATGGCTCGTGGAGCCACAATCAACTGTCACTATCAGTTGCGCGCCACGCTCCGCGAGTTCACGAATTGCCGCTCCGTTCGGTCCGTATCCTTCAAATATACGGTCTGGAATATAAATCTCACATTCGGTTCCGCACCACTTCAAGAACTTGAAAAGCAATGCCGATGACGTGGCACCGTCAACGTCATAATCCCCAAAGATCGCAACACGCTGCCCAGATTCCACAGCATCAGCCAAGCGACGTGCAGCCATATCCATGTCCGTCAATGTAGAAGGGTCGGGCATAAGATCCCGCAGTGTCGGATTTATGAACTCAAGGGCTTTTTCAGCAGAGATACCACGCGCAGCAATGACCCGTGCAACCAACACGTCGATGTCAAATTTTTCGACCATCATCTCAGCTTGACCGAGCTGTATACGGTTGGCCCTCTCAACCCACATTTGGCTCGAGGCAGATTGCTCAATTTCCAGAAATGCGCGTTCAGTGTGCTCCATAGGCCGCATTTACGGGGTTGGTGCCTGCTATGGAAGCAGAATCTTCATACGGTCGTAACGCTCTCCAATGTGCCGTGGCGAACGCCAGTACTACAATGCCACCTAACTGGTGTATCAACGCCCAACTGGTCGGAACCTGCATTACAAGAGTTACAATACCGGTACCCGCCTGCACGAGAACGAGCGCGAGCAAAACTCCGGCCCGATTAACATGGGGAGGAGACAAATTCTGGCGAAATAAATAGATTACATGCCATAATATGGCGGCCAACAGCAGGTAGGCTGATACCCGATGAATAAACTGGACGGTCAGGGCGTTATCTGTAAAATTATGCCACACAGGTGTGGCAACAAACATGCCTTGTGGAACCAATTCCCCGTTCATGAGAGGCCATGTGTTATAGGCCATGCCCGCATCAAGCCCCGCGACGAGGCCACCAAGAAATATTTGAACTAATATCAGTACGACAAGCGCCCCACCTTGCCAGTAAACATCATGGGCTGGCGGCGCCGTGTGCACCGCAAGTGAACGTGCAACCCAAACCGTTGCGACTAGGAATATGCAGGCCGTGACGAGGTGCACAGCTAATCGGATCTGGCTAACATCAACCCGGTTCACCAATCCGGATTTGACCATCCACCAACCGATTGCACCCTGAAGGCACACTAATAGGAAAAGGCCTATCGATGCTTTTTTCAACCGATTGTCAAAACGGCCCTGTATCCAGAAATATACCATAGGCAACAGCACAAACAGGCCAATAAACCGCCCCAGAATCCGGTGCCCCCACTCCCACCAGTAAATGGTTTCAAATTGAGCCAAAGTCATCGCGCTGTTTTGGAATTTGAATTCGTCGGTCGTTTGATACTTTATAAATTCACTTTCCCAATCCGCTAGCGACAAAGGGGGAAATACGCCGCTAATTGGGGCCCATTCGGTGATGGATAACCCTGAATCGGTCAAACGTGTCGCGCCTCCGACCAACACTATAATTGTGATCAGAAGAGCCAATGTATAAAGCCAAAGTCGGACGCTTGTTTTATCGGTTTTTTCTATGACGGGCGAATTCATCGTAACTATTGAGTTCATGAGAACGATTGTTGAGAAAACTATCTCGCCTTAAACATCAGTCACGTAAAGAGGGCAAATAGCGACAAGCAGTCGCGCATTCAAGTTCAACACGTCAACACACTGGCAATTGTTGCCAGCATTATCTAAATCGACACCAACAGTAATCCGAGGAGCAGATACCATGCGCACAACACTGCCCATTCGCGCCAAAAAAATGATCGGCATGTTTTTCATCGTGTTGCTGGTGATATTATATGCACTCGTTGCTGTGGCGGTGGCCAGCGCAACACTCGCAAACGCCCCATGGTACGCACACCTGCTTTACTTCGGTTTTAGCGGAATTTTGTGGGTTGTACCGGCAATGATCATCATAAAATGGATGTCGACCGAAAGCGCGTGAATAAACTTCGGCAGGGTCAGGCAACATCAAGCCGACGCAGCTTTGTGCTGAGCCGTGTCGGAAGTCCGGTGGTTAAAGGAGCCATATAACGCATACGCTGAAATAATCCATTGACGGATATTCTTGGCAGCGCGGTCATATGGCCCTTGTGTTCAGGAAAAATCATACCGCCACGGGTAGTAACAGCTGTTTCAAATCCCAACTCGGCCAGCAGTTCAAAATCCCTAAATCCAGCCGCGGACTTATACCCATAGGGGTAGGCGAAATGGGTTGGATTTACCTGAATACAGTCGTGCATCGCCTTGACGCCATCTAAAACTTCCTGACGGGCCTTGTCTAAAGGAAGACGTGCTAATGCCTGATGATTCAATGTGTGTGCACCAATAGTACTCAACGCATCGTTTTTGATTTCTACGACCTCATCCCAGGTCATTAATTGCTGTTTTTGATGTTCATCCAAATTCACATCACACTGTTCGCATAACGCACGTACATATTGTCTTTGTTCAAGCTCCGGCACCTGATCAATCAGGTGAGCCAACAGAAATTCGAATGCTGTTTGTTTAGCGGCAGTATTTGAACAATCCAGCACAACATCGCCACGATCTGTTTCAACGTTCAGTGAATTTGATTTGCCAATTGCCAGTTCAAGCCCTTCCCACCAAATATCAGCAGTACCATCAATCAGGCCGGGGGCGATATATATCGTATATGGTGTGTTGTATTTACGCAGAATTGGTACTGCATATTCCAGTGTGTTTCGGTAGCCGTCATCAAAGGTCAGCACCGCAAATTTACGAGCAGAAGTTTGCGCCTTGATGCGATCTTTCGCCTCATCAATCGAAATAATATCGATACCGCGCCGTCGAAGCAGGACAATTACCTCGTCAAGGAACTCAGGAAGAACCGTCAAATGCGCATTTGGAGCGTATTCTGCAACCGCTCCGGGCATCACATGATGGAAAGTCAAAAATACGCCCATCTCATTGCTGATCTGCTGATAGACACGATCCAGCAGAGTGTAATGCAGCGCTGATAAAATGCCTCGGGTATATCTGGTTTTTGAAACAGTCATTGCGACAGGTTGGTCACTTTCTATGGATCAGGGTTATTTCAGGCTGAATTCGATAATTCCATTACCGAGCACTCAAACAAGCCTAAGGAAAAAATGTTTAGACTTTCCTGCTAAATCGCACCATCACACCAAATTCCATTTCCAGTTGTTCTTTTATGGTAATCAAGAAATGCCCTATACGTTCAGCAAGCTTGCAAACCGACGGTTTCGGTGTGGTAGATATCGATGTTTTTGAGAGTTTCGAGAGCATCGAACACGATTGGCGGGAACTGGAAACAGCCGGGGTTTGCTCGATTTATCAACGCTTCGATTGGGTAAAAGGCTGGGCAAAGAATGTCGGGCTGCCCGCAAGGATGTTGCCCAGGCTGGTGCTGGGATGCCAAAACGGTGAACCACTTTTTATTCTGGCACTTGGTCTTAGGAGACGTGGACCCTTCACAATTGCCATGTGGTTGGGAGATAGTCATTCCAATTTTAATATGGGCATTTATTCAACCGCGTTTATCAAGAACGCATGTCCCGACGACGTCAGAAATATTGTTAGGTGTGTTTCTCAAAACATCGGCAAAGCAGATATTCTGGAGCTATGCTGTCAACCGGTTGTTTTGCAAGGTTATACCAACCCCTTCACATATTTGCGCTGGCAGGAATCCCACAACCATGCATTCGCTTTGGACATTAGTGAAGGGTTTGAAACCGCGTTAGACCGTAAAAACGGCGCTCGTAAACGCAAGAAACATCGTTGGCAGAATAACCGGCTAAAGGAAGTGGGTGGCGCCCGCCTGAAGGTGGCAACAACGGAACAGGAAGTTGATGACTTTCTGGACGTTTCTTTCAAACATATGGCGCGGCGGTTTGATCGTGCGGGTATTTGGAACCGGTGTTCCCCGTCAGCATTCATGAGACAGAGGTTTGATTTTTCTTAAGAGATGATTTTGGTTCATCGTAGCCCTTATGGAGCGAAGATGAGACATAAATCAGGAACCCAAGGATCAGGTTCAGAGAAATTGATCCGAACCATCAAACGCAAGACCCGCCGTCAGTATAGTGCGGAGGAAAAGATCCGCATTGTGCTTGATGGCTTGCGCGGTGAAGACAGCATAGCTGAACTGTGCCGCCGTGAAGGTCTTGCTGAAAGCATGTACTACAAATGGTCGAAGGAGTTTATGGAGGCCGGTAAAAAGCGTCTGTCAGGCGATATAGTGCGTGAGGCTTCCACCGATGAGGTCAAAGGTCTGCGCCGTGAAGCCCGTGATCTGAAGGAATGCGTGGCAGATCTCACGCTGGAAAACCGTCTTCTTAAAAAAAGCATGATCGCGGATGGGGAGGATATCGAATGAGATACCCAGCATCTGAGAAACTGGAAATCATCCGAATTGTTGAACAATCACATCTGCCAGCCAAGGTGACACTTGATAAGCTTGGCGTCTCACGGCCAACTTTTTATCGCTGGTATGATTTGTATCAGCGATTGGGTGAGACAGGATTGGAAGACAAACGTTCTGGTCCCAACAGAGCCTGGAACCGCGTGCCAGAAAATATACGGGCACAGATCATTGATCTGGCCCTTGATCAACCGGAACTGTCTCCTCGTGAACTGGCTGTGACATTCACAGACACGAAGGCCTATTTTGTATCGGAAAGCTCAGTGTACCGACTGCTCAAGGCCCTGGACCTGATCACCAGCCCGGCATTTATCGTCATGAAAGCTGCCAGTGAGTTCCGCGACAAGACCACAGCCATCAACCAGCTGTGGCAAACAGACTTCACCTATCTGAAGGTCATTGGCTGGGGTTGGTTCTATCTCAGTACGATCCTTGATGATTATTCGCGATACATCATTGCCTGGAAGCTGTGTACCACCATGAACACATCGGATGTGACCGATACATTGGAAATGGCGCTTCAGGCCTCAGGCTGCGACAGGGCCAACGTTGCGCATAAACCCCGGCTACTATCTGATAATGGCCCCTGCTACATATCCAGTGATCTGGCAGAGTGGTTGGATGGCAAAGGCATGGGTCATGTTCGCGGTGCGCCTTATCACCCGCAAACCCAAGGCAAGATTGAACGCTGGCATCAAACCCTGAAGAACCGCATCTTGCTGGAACACTACTTCATACCAAGTGACTTAAACCGGCAGATCGAAGCTTTCATCGAACATTATAATCATCACAGATACCACGAGAGCCTGAGTAATCTCACGCCTGCGGACGTCTACTTCGGGCGCAAAAATGAGATATTGAAGCGAAGAGAAAGGATCAAACAAAAAACCATCGAAACGCGGCGCTTGCAACACCGCAAACAAGCCGCATAATACAAACAACAGATGAGCTAGAGTCTCTCTTAAATCAGACCACCATCTGTCTCAAATACCCTGACTACGAACATGCCGCCGTGAAGGTCTTGCTGAAAGCATGTACTACAAATGGTCGAAGGAGTTTATGGAGGCCGGTAAAAAGCGTCTGTCAGGCGATATAGTGCGTGAGGCTTCCACCGATGAGGTCAAAGGTCTGCGCCGTGAAGCCCGTGATCTGAAGGAATGCGTGGCAGATCTCACGCTGGAAAACCGTCTTCTTAAAAAAAGCATGATCGCGGATGGGGAGGATATCGAATGAGATACCCAGCATCTGAGAAACTGGAAATCATCCGAATTGTTGAACAATCACATCTGCCAGCCAAGGTGACACTTGATAAGCTTGGCGTCTCACGGCCAACTTTTTATCGCTGGTATGATTTGTATCAGCGATTGGGTGAGACAGGATTGGAAGACAAACGTTCTGGTCCCAACAGAGCCTGGAACCGCGTGCCAGAAAATATACGGGCACAGATCATTGATCTGGCCCTTGATCAACCGGAACTGTCTCCTCGTGAACTGGCTGTGACATTCACAGACACGAAGGCCTATTTTGTATCGGAAAGCTCAGTGTACCGACTGCTCAAGGCCCTGGACCTGATCACCAGCCCGGCATTTATCGTCATGAAAGCTGCCAGTGAGTTCCGCGACAAGACCACAGCCATCAACCAGCTGTGGCAAACAGACTTCACCTATCTGAAGGTCATTGGCTGGGGTTGGTTCTATCTCAGTACGATCCTTGATGATTATTCGCGATACATCATTGCCTGGAAGCTGTGTACCACCATGAACACATCGGATGTGACCGATACATTGGAAATGGCGCTTCAGGCCTCAGGCTGCGACAGGGCCAACGTTGCGCATAAACCCCGGCTACTATCTGATAATGGCCCCTGCTACATATCCAGTGATCTGGCAGAGTGGTTGGATGGCAAAGGCATGGGTCATGTTCGCGGTGCGCCTTATCACCCGCAAACCCAAGGCAAGATTGAACGCTGGCATCAAACCCTGAAGAACCGCATCTTGCTGGAACACTACTTCATACCAAGTGACTTAAACCGGCAGATCGAAGCTTTCATCGAACATTATAATCATCACAGATACCACGAGAGCCTGAGTAATCTCACGCCTGCGGACGTCTACTTCGGGCGCAAAAATGAGATATTGAAGCGAAGAGAAAGGATCAAACAAAAAACCATCGAAACGCGGCGCTTGCAACACCGCAAACAAGCCGCATAATACAAACAACAGATGAGCTAGAGTCTCTCTTAAATCAGACCACCATCTGTCTCAAATACCCTGACTACGAACAGTTTCAATTGAGCTCATGGTTCTGGAAGGATCACCAACCCTTGCCCTATCGACCACACCGTACAAAGATGGACCGCTGTGTCTTTTTCTTCACGGGATCGGCGGCAACAGGAAGAACTGGACCACACAGCTGAAAGCTGCCGGAACGGTACTGCAATGTGCAGCGATGGATCTGCGTGGTTACGGGGACAGCAATCTTGGGGCTACACAGTCCACAATTGATGACTATTGCAATGACATATTGTGGGTCCGCGAAAAATTCGGCGTAGACCAGCTTATTCTGTGCGGGCTCTCCTACGGGGCATGGATTGCAACCTCCTTTGCAATACGCCACCCAGAACTGTTGGCGGGCCTCGTCCTCAGCGGCGGATGCACCGGCATGTCGGAAGCCAGCCCGCAAGAACGGCAGGCGTTTCGGACTAGCCGCGAAGTACCTCTAGATGCGGGTCAGAGACCCGCCGATTTTGCACAGAATGTGGTCGAGATTATCGCAGGACCGAATGCGAACGAAGAGGCGAAACAAGAGCTACATGCTTCAATGGCTGCGATACCTGCGGAAACTTACCGTGATGCACTTAGGTGTTTTACAAACCCTCTGGAAACCTTCGATTTCTCTAAACTGACGAAACCGGTGCTCATGATGACTGGTGAGCACGACCGATTGGCTCCCCCAGAGGAAATTCGTGCGGTGGCAGACCGGATTAATAAAGCTGCCCCCAACGCGGATGTCCGCTTTGAGAGGATCGATGGCGCGGGACATGTTTGTAATGTTGAGGCACCGGAACGCTACAACACCCTCCTTTTGGAGTTTCTTGGCAAGATTGCGACATGACAAAACTGCCACGCCGTGCACTCAACCGCCTAAATAAAGAAAAGCGCATTCTCGAAGCGGCACTGAAGGTGTTCTCCAACCTGGGGTATTCAGGTGCTTCCATGGATGCAATCGCGAAAGAAGCCCGAGTCTCAAAACCGACCCTCTATCAATATTTTGGTGACAAGGAACAATTATTCGCGGCCATGTTGGTTCCGGATCGCGTTCAGATGCTGAGAGCCTTCCAACAGCCGTCGCCTGGAGACATGGTTGAGCAACTTTATACATTTTCCTGGAACTATGCCGAAGCTGTCATGCGGCCCGATCTGTTATCACTTGCGCGGCTCGTCATCGGCGAGGTGCAACGGTTCCCGGAAATCGGCCCCGCTTATCAGGCTGCCGGTCCGAACCAGCTCCTTCAAGGCATGATGGAGCATCTCGACCTCTATAGATCACAGGGACGATTGAACTTCGAAGATGCTGAACTTGCGGCACAGGATCTGTGGGGGTTGATACTTTCGGCACCAAGAACTCAGGCGCTCTACATGCCCGACAATGTGCCGACGCAGCCGCAACTCAAGCGCTATATCGATAATGGATTGCGGGTTTTTCTAAGGGCCTATTCCACAAACCCCATGGAAGATATTACCATATTAGACAGGCTGATTGTAGCTCAATTCGAAACGTGAGTTACCCTATCCGAACTTTCCATTCCGCGGAAACCCTTTGGGTACCATGCGTCCAGCTTGGGCGCGTTCGCCGATATATTCTTTTAGTTCATCCAATTGACGGGTGTGGGTACGTTCTGCGCTGTCAGTCCAATTTAGGCCGTTTGCGCCGATAAATGCGCGAGCATCTTTTATGCCGCCGTCTTTGTATTTTTGAAGGCGCACACCTTTGCCGCGAGACATCTCAGGAATTTGCATAATCGGGAAAATCAACAGTTTACGGTTTTCGCCAACGACCGCCACCTGATCCGGCGCATCCTCTTCAGTGGCAACCTCCGTACAGATAACAGCCTCCGCCGGAACGGTGACGTTGAGCACCTGTTTACCCTTGCGTGTATTGGCAATCACGTCGCCCTCCGCGACGATAAAACCATTGCCGAGCGATGACGCAACAAGCCGCTTGCGACCCGGTTTGTGAATAAACAGCGACAGGATGTCGGCATCATTGTCCATATCGACCATGATGCGCACCGGCTCACCATGGCCACGCCCGCCGGGCAATTTATCGCCGGTGAGCGTGTAAAATTTGCCACCTGTCGTGAACATCAAGAGCTTGTCCGTTGTCTCCGCATGGAATGCTGTCTTTAACCGGTCCCCTTCTTTGAACGTCAATGCGGAGAAATCCGCAGCATGCCCACGCAAGGCGCGTATCCAGCCTTTTTCCGAGACAACCACAGTGATCGGCTCTTTCTCGATCATCGCCGCCGCGACGGCTTCCATATCGATTTCCGCGGCTTCACCAAATGTCGTGCGGCGGGCACCAATTTCGGTATCTTTGCCGAATTTCTTTTTGATATTCGCGATTTCCCAGGCAATGGTTTTCCATTGCGCTTCATCACTCACCAGCAAGGCTTCAATACCGGCCTTTTCCTGCGAAAGATCGTCGTGCTCTTTCCTGATTTCTACCTCTTCAAGTTTGTGTAGACGGCGCAGGCGAAGGTTGAGGATGGCTTCGGCTTGAACTTCCGTAATCTGGAAATGCGAAATCAGTTTCTCTTTTGGATGATCTTCAAACCGAATAATACGGATGACTTCATCAATATTGAGATATGCAACAAGGTAACCGCCGAGGATTTCCAGCCGTTTGTCGATTTGTCCAAGGCGGTAACGTGAACGGCGTTGCAACACATCTTTGCGGTGCTTCAACCACTCCTTGAGCACATCACGGATGGAGAGAACCCTGGGAACTTTGCCACCCGATAAGACATTCATATTCAAGGGGAAGCGTGTTTCTAGATCCGTGAGCTTGAACAATTGTTCCATCAACAGATCAGGGTCGACGGAGCGAGATTTAGGCGTCAGGACAATGCGAATATCTTCCGCACTCTCGTCATTGATGTCATCCAGCAGAGGCAGTCTTTTTGCCAGTAGCAGCTCGGCTGTTTTCTCAATCAGTTTCGATTTTTGAACCTGATATGGAATTTCGGTAACAACGATCTGCCATGTACCACGCCCGATATCTTCTTTTTCCCAACGGGCGCGCAGACGAAAACCACCCTTCCCCGTTTTATAGGCCTGAAGAATCTGATCCTTGGGCTCTACAATAATCCCGCCAGTCGGAAAATCCGGACCCGGCACAAATTCTAAAAGCTTGTCAAAGCCCGCATTTGGAAACTTAATCAGATGCAACGCTGCAGAACAAAGTTCATCAAGATTATGGGGCGGGATATTTGTGGCCATGCCAACCGCGATGCCGGCAGAACCATTCGCCAGCAGGTTCGGGATGGCACCGGGAAGAACAACAGGTTCTTCATCTGCCTCATCGTAATTTGGGCGAAAATCAACCGCGTCTTCCGTAATGCCCTCAAGCAGCGTCGTTGCTACTTCTGTCATCCGCGCTTCAGTGTACCGCATGGCGGCTGGGTTATCACCGTCGATATTTCCGAAGTTGCCCTGCCCATCGACGAGCGGATAACGCTGGGCAAAACTCTGGCTCAAACGCACCAGTGCGTCATAAACCGATTGGTCTCCATGGGGGTGATACTTACCGATAACATCACCGACAATACGAGCGCATTTTTTAAACGCGGTATCGGGATTGAGGCGCAATTCCCTCATAGCGTGGAGAATACGCCGGTGAACGGGCTTCAACCCATCGCGCACGTCGGGCAGCGCCCTGCCCATAATGGTGGAGAGTGCATAGGCCAGATAACGTTCTTCGAGCGCGGTCTTTAAATCAATCGGTTCAATGTCATCACCGGAACCGCCGTTCGAATCAGATGGTGGTGGAGTCTCGTTTCCCATTTGTCCGCGATAGCGAATTCGCCGGTTTGCGACAAGATGAAGTCAGGTTTTATGGGCACCAATAACCCAAATGGGCTGTTAAAACTGGTTATGATGTGTGAACGTTGTCACTTTAGTCACATTCTAAGTCCAGTAAGCTCGCCAGATCATTCAAAAGGAACTTTGTCCATGCTTCTCCGTTCAATTGCCGCCACAGCCATTCTTCTCACCAGCGCAAGCGCCGTACATGCGCTGGAAGGCAAGGCGCTTCTGGATAAGTATCTGTCATCCCCATCAATGCAAAAAAGCACGATCACATGGGGTAACATCCAGGAGGAGAATTCAAACTCGTTCATTCTTACCAACGTAGAGATCGTCAAGAAAGACACCGGCGAAAAATCAACCATCGCCAATGTGGTTGTAAGGGGATTAATAGAGGACGGTGGAAGGCTCACATTCGACACGATCACTTTGAACAATGTCAAAGGGACAACAGACGATGGTGGCAATATCGGTATTGCAAACATCACATCCACGACAGGCTCCTTCCCGACTGAAATTTGGGAAGATGGCCTGACTCCTGAAGAAAAGCGCGAGCGGATAAGTTTTGGAAATTTCACGGTCAATGGTTTTGCGCTGGCTGAGAAGGGCACCAATGTAACAATCGATAATGTTGCCATGACCAATGCTGATATTCCATTGGATTTTCGCTTTGAGCCCGACCAAATTGCTGAAGCTGTTGGAGAGCCGGCCGCACCGTTGAAATTTGACCAATTCGCAGTTACTGGCTTATCCGGTTCAAACGAAGGTGTGACCTTCGGTATGAACACATTTTCAATTTCAAATGTGAACATGCCGACAACCATAAACGCCACTATCTATGAATGGATGCAGGCGTACAGCGCGATGTCGATTACCGGCATCACCACATCATTGGGGCCAACGCCGGTCTTCGAACTCCAAAACATCGCGGCAACGATTTCTCCAGCTGATGGTGACGGTACATATTCTTCCAGCACAACGATGGATGGTATGGTCGTCAATCTTGATGCCATTCCTGATCCGCAAGCAAAAGCTGTGGCTCAACAATTGGGCTACAGCAAAGTTGAAGGCTCGATGTCTGGTATCGGCACATATAACCCGACATCAGGTCAGATCGTGCTTTCCGACATGATCATCAAACTAAAAGATATGTTCGACCTTTCAATGGATTACTCCGTTTCTGGCTATACCCCTGAAGTCGCCAGCAAAGTGCAAGAAGCCCAGCTTGAAATGCAAAAAGGGAAAGACCCAATGCAGGCTTTTGGTGCAATTCTGGCTGACCTGGCAGTTGTTAAGCTGGATAGTTTGAAACTAGCTCTGACCGATCAATCGCTGACAGGCAGATTGCTTGATTTCCAGGCAACACAAATGGGCACTACCGGCGACCAACTCGCTGCGGGCGCACCTATGATGATCGGGCTCGGCATGGGAGGCCTGAATATGCCAGAACTGACCGATATGGTAACCAGCGCAGTGGGTACGTTTCTCAAGGACAAGGGCACGTTGACCATCGAAGCAACCCCATCGGAGCCCGTTGCCATTATGAATGTGGTTCTTGCAGGTCAGGCAGACCCAACCAAGGTTCCCGGGCTAATCAATCTTCAAGTCAGCGCGAAATAGCCGCTAAATTCCAATGATGCTGAATGTCGAAAGAACATGATTTCATGACCACAACACTCCCAAAAACTGGCTTGTTTACCGGTGCATATTTACTCGTGGCTCAGCTGGGCTTCACCGGTCCTGTCCATGCGTTTGATGCAGACGCCATTATGAAACGCTACCAGGAATTTGCGGCTAACAACGGCCAGCCTTTCGAATATGAATCAATCATCTCAAATGGTACCGACGGATTTACGGTGACCAACACCGTTTGGAAAATCCCAACTGTTGCTGACATTAAATCAGCTGAAATCAAGTTCTCCGGTGTCGAAGAATTGTCAAACGGCGAGATCTCTATCGAAGCGATTGAAGCAGCCAGCATAATGTCCACGACACCAACAGTTGCAGTGGAATTCGACGGCCTTTTGATGAATACACTTAGACTGCCAAAAGTAGGAGAGAACGACCCGATCAAAAAATTGGGTTATTACGCAAATGTCATCATCGGGCCGGGTACAATAAAATCAGGTGACCAACTGATCGCATCCATGGGAAAGACTGCACTTGAGATTTCACCGTTTGATGCCGCTACGCCGATGAAGATGAAATTCTCCATGGAAAATATTGAGGGTGATACTGGTCAGGTTCCGGACCCCAAGTTTAAGCAGATGCTGGCGGGTCTCGGCTATGGTGGAAAATTTACCGGACGTGTCGATATGGATGCCGATTGGGACCTGTCTTCCGGCATTATGAACTTCACTCAATATGACATAACCATAAAAGATGTCGGTGTTCTTTCCATGCCCTTCTCAATCGGTGGATATTCGATTGATACACTGGTGAAAGCGCAGGGGCTGAATAAGCAATTGCAAACAAAGTCGCCAGCCGAAATCGAAGAGGCCTATGGCCAGATTTTCGAGGAACTGGACCTTCGCAGTTTAACTGTCGCCTTCAGCGATGATTCCCTGACCAACAGAGCGCTTAAAATGGCATCAACTCAAATGGGCCAGCCACCGGAACAACTTGCCGCGGGTGCACCAATTATGATCAGCCTTGGATTGGCACAATTAAACATGCCTGAGCTTACTCAAATGGTTTCGGATACGGTTGGTAAATTCCTACTAAATCCCGATAGGATCAGCATTTCCATTTCTCCAGACAAACCCTTGGGTGCTGAAGAATTTAAAGCGTTCGGAGCCATCGGTGCGGCCAACCCAAAGGCTGTGATTGATCAGTTAAACCTGCAAATTACCGCCAACTAGTTCCGCACATTCAGCTATATGACCTAATCGACGTATCATGAATTGGATGTTGGCTCCGTAAATGCAAGATACCGTGCAAATGGAAGTTCCCAGTCCCTACGGGCCGCTGTCCATCAGCGCCCGTGGAGAGCACATAACCGCGCTCAATTGGAAGTCGCCTGAGACACCGGGAACTTCTCCACTACTCGACGAAGCCGCCAGGCAGATTGCTGCCTATTTTGCCAAAGAACTGGAGGATTTCGACCTGCCGCTGAAACCCGGCGGCGATGAATTTCAACAATCCGTTTGCAACGCCATGCTGGAAATCCCCTATGGGGAGACAACCACCTATGGCGCAATTGCCAAAAAACTTGATACCTACGGCCAACCTGTTGGCAACGCCTGTGGTGGCAACACGATTCCCATTATCATCCCCTGCCACCGCGTCTTGGCGGTTAACGGTTTGGGCGGATATTCAGGTGAAGGCGGCGTCGAGCGCAAGATTGAACTGCTCAAACACGAGGGCGGCTTTCCCTTTCTGCTTTAGCTCTTAAACAAGGTGGTCGCCATCGCTATGCCGACGACAAGCAACATGGCGCAAGCCATGGCGACATTGATCAATCGCTGGGTTTTTTGGGGCAAAGCAAGCCGATTTACCGTCACGCCCGCCGCCAACCAGAGCACATGGATGGGTATCCAGATCGCGTTTAGAATTACACATTTGAGAATGATTTCCGTTGTCAGGCTTTCCGGCCAGATCGGGAAGTTTGAAAAGACGAATGTGCCAACGACGTAAGCTTTCGGATTAATAACCTGAAGCGCAATACCACCCCACAGGCCCGGAGGCTTGGTCGATTCAATAAACGCAATCTTTGACCCGGCGAACGCAATTTTGGCGGCGAGATAACAAAGGTAACCGGTCGACAGCACGGTAAAAACCAGCCTCATACGTTCGTCCGCCAAAAAAAGTGCGGCAAGACCGGTCGCCGCCGCCAGCATTACCGTGTTCGAGCCAAAAAACAGTCCGATACCATAAGCCCACCCTGCCCTATACCCAAAAGCAGAACCAACGCCTGCCAATGAAAGCACTCCCGGTCCCGGCGACAGCAGGAGAAAAAATATAGCGACGGCGAAAGTGATCATACTTGCAGGAAAGGCGTTGGCAAAACCGGACTATCTCACAAACCAAAGCGGTTAGCTATGCTCAGGATTAATGAAGGACAGTTTGGGTTGGCGATCTGCAGAGGAGGCGAAGCAACCAAAAAACTGAACCTATCGTTCCATCGGCGACATCGCTCATCAATTATATTTGGATATGAACGACAACAGCGCATCGGTCGGAATGAACCTTGGTTAAATCTACCTTTTTCTGAATCTGATCATGGTCGAAACAAACTTCTTTTTAGTCAAATCAGGATTTACCTTCTGCAAACAATTTAGCAATGATGCTCCCACTTCAGCACGCTGTTCTTCACTCAAATTCTGACCGCGCTTCATCCCAGATTGTTTCATACAACCGACCATTTCCCTTGGGCTCACACCCAGTTCCTGAACGGCCTTTCGCATTTCTGCACGACCCTGTGCATTAGCAATTCCTGAAGCCAACATCAGGGTTGTTGCGATTATTGAGACAAATTTCATCAAGCGGTTCCTTAGATTGTATCAGGCACACGTTGCGGAGGGTCTGACTGTGTGCAATTCCTGATTACCTCTCTAGGCGCAGGCCGTTTCCAATATTTGTCCATATTGTAAAGAAGTGTTTCTAAGCATGTACTCCATGCGCAAGATTATCGAGTTCACCGGTCAAATTACAACACAATTCCAAGGCCTTGAATGGGTTCAAAACAGAAATCAAGCCGCGACACTTCCACGCCAATCAAACGTCTGCGCATAAGCACGTAGTGTATCGGCTACTGCCTGCACGTGTTGTTCGGCGTTTTTGCGTACGATCATGCCAATGGCGTATTCGTCCAACGGTGGCAGGTTGAAGCTGTTGCCTATGGGAATGATCTCATCGTCGCAAGCGGATAGGGGTAGTGGTGCGATGGCAAGGTCGGCGCGGATGCCAGCTTTTTGCCCGGCCAGATGAGCGCTTTTGAAGGTTATGCAATAGTCGCGATTTTGCTTATCGAGGCCATCCAGGGCGTTCTCGCGCCATATGCAACCCTCTTCCCACACGGAAACGGGCAAAGGTTCCTGTTCGGCAGCGATGCCGCCTTTTAGCCCCGCCCAGACCAATTGTTCGCGCATAAGCATTTCAATATCGAGATCGTTTTTGTCTACGGAATGGCATGTAGCCAGCGCGATATCCAATTCCCCCTGACGAATTGCCCGTTGCAGGGGAATGGAATTTTCGACCCAGACATCCACTCTGATCTGCGGGTGACTGCGTGAAAAATCACGCAACAGACCGGGCAGAATTCGGTCAGCCGCATGGTCTATCGCCCCAAGACGCACGATGCCCGACATTTCCGGTGACACAAATTTAGCAACAGTATCTGCGTTCAGCGCCAGCACTCGCCGGGCGTGAGCGACGAGTATTTCACCGTCTTCATTGAGTGTCACGCGGCGCGGCGCGCGAACGAAAATGGGCCGCCCCAACAGTTCCTCAATCCGTTTTACCTGCATGGAAATAGCCGACGGCGTTCTAAAAACCGCGTCGGCAGCGGCAGAGAAATTACCCGTCTCCGCAATCGCCACGATTGTCTTCAACAGATCCAGCTCAATTAACGGCATTTGCGTATTGGCGGGCACGGGAACCTCCTTGAGAGTATCTATCAATCTAATTGACAAACAACATCAATACTATTCGTTTGATTGAAATGTATAATGTAACCATCTTGGAAAGGCAAACGGACATTGAGCCAAGGAAAACACCATGACCTACCAAGCAACCTGCGACTGCGTAGCCCCCAACCACGCAGAAAACCACTTGCCTTTGGCCTCAAGGGCGCTGAATGCTTTAAAGCGGTCCATCGCCGACAGGCTGGCGGCGCATAAAGTTAAACGTCAGGCCCGCATCGACCGAGCAGCGTTTCAACACATGCTGACACTGGAAGACCACGTTCTCGACGACATTGGTGTGACCCGCGCTAACGTCGAATGGGCCAACCAATTGCCGATGCATCAATCTGCGGGGCTGGCATTAGAAGCGACGAAAAAACGTGCGAGGCCGAAGATTCGGCCATAACGGGAAACGAGGCGGCGGAACCACACAGATTCAGCCGCCTCGATGCAGACCTTACGGACGTCCATGCCTTGGTTGATAATACCCAATCGATCCACCACCGGGAAGTTTGAATGAGGACAGGATGCCCCAACCTTCATCGATTGGCTCAGTAGATTCTACACCCGCAGCCAGTAACTTCTTTTGAGAATCTTCTAAATCATCGCACATGAGATACAGTTCGTGAGCGTGGGATGATACGTGCGGGTGAAATGCAGCCTCCGCTGGCGGCAACGCGAATATAAGCCAGCCGCCACCAACATCGATATTCTTGAGGTCAAGCACATCGCGCATGAAGACCCGGTCAGCTTCCGCGTCTGTTGAGTAGATAATGACATGTGCACCATTAAACACCGTGGCTTCTCCCTTTTAAATGAATTCAAAGGAACGGTAATTCAATATTGGCGTTTGTGGAATATTTCACCAGGGCTCCGAAGGGGACTTCACCCCACGGCGGCACCTTTCACGTCATTCCCGCGGCAAATTCAGCTTCAAGTGCAGGTCTTTAAGCTGTGGTTTATCCACTTCGCCTGGCGCGCCCATGAGCAGGTCTTTGGCCTGCTGGTTCATGGGAAACATGGTAATTTCGCGCAGATTTTTCGTACCGCACAGCAGCATCACGATGCGATCCACGCCGGCCGCCATGCCGCCGTGGGGCGGTGCGCCGAACTGGAACGCGCGATATAGGCCACCAAAGCGCTCTTCCACCACGTCCTGCGTCAGACCCGTGATTTCAAACGCCTTGACCATGGTTTCCGGCAGGTGGTTACGAATACCGCCCGATGCGATTTCAAAACCGTTGCACACCATGTCGTATTGCATGGCGTCGATTGTCAGCGGGTCTTCGTTTTCAAGCGCTTCCAACCCGCCTTTTGGCATGGAAAACGGGTTGTGGCCGAATTCAACTTTCTTGTGTTCCTCGTCCCATTCGTAAAACGGGAAATCGACTATCCAGCAGAATTCAAACGCATCTTGGTTGACAAGACCAGCCTGTTCCCCCGCCCTGTTGCGCGCCTCACCGGCAAAGCTTGCGAATTTGGCAGGGTCGCCTGCGGTGAAGAAGACGGCGTCACCGAGCTCCAGACCCAATTGTTGACGCAAGGCCTCGGTGCGCTCGGGTCCGATATTTTTGGCGATCGGACCAGCCGCATCAAACTTGCCTTCAAGCTCGCGCCAGAAAATATAGCCCATGCCCGGCTGGCCTTCGCTTTGCGCCCATGAGTTCATCCGGTCACAATGTTTGCGGCTGCCTGCTCCTTTTGTCGGAATGGCCCAGACCTCGTGTTTTGGGTCGGCGTCCAGAATTCCAGCAAATACGCCGAAGCCGGAACCACGGAAATGTTCGGATACTTCCTGCATTTCAATCGGGTTACGCAGGTCCGGCTTGTCGGAACCGTATTTGCGAATGGCTTCTTTATAGGGAATGCGGGGCCAGTTTTTTGAGACCGATTTGCCGTCGGCAAAGGCTTCAAATACTTCGGTGATCACCGGTTCCATGGTTGTCAACACATCTTCCTGTTCAACGAAACTCATCTCCACATCGAGTTGGTAGAATTCCCCCGGCAGTCGATCGGCGCGCGGGTCTTCGTCGCGGAAACAGGGGGCAATCTGGAAGTAACGGTCAAAACCGGACATCATGATCAGTTGTTTATATTGCTGCGGTGCCTGCGGCAGGGCGTAAAACTCACCCGGGTGGATACGGCTTGGCACAAGAAAATCGCGCGCTCCTTCGGGTGACGACGCGGTCAAAATTGGTGTCGAAAATTCGTTAAACCCAACACTGTTTATACGGGCGCGCATGTCGGCGATTATCGCCATGCGTTTCATGATGTTCTTGTGCAGCGTTTCCCGACGCAGGTCGAGGAAACGGTATTTCAAACGAATATCTTCGGGATATTCCTGTTCACCAAAGACCGGCATCGGCAGTTCCGACGCCTTGGACAGAACTTCAATTTCGCGAGCGTAGATTTCAATTTCGCCGGTTGGAAGCTCTTTATTGACGGTTTCTTCCGAGCGTGCTTTCACGTCGCCATCAAGACGGATCACCCATTCGGAGCGTACAGCTTCAGCGGTGTTGAACCCGGCGGAATCCGGGTCGACCACCACTTGAGTGATGCCATAATGGTCGCGCAGGTCGATAAACAATACACCACCATGGTCACGAACGCGGTGCACCCAACCAGATAGACGGGTTGTAGTGCCGACGTCACTCGCGCGGAGGTCGGCACAAGTATGGCTACGGTAGCGGTGCATGGTATTTTCCTGCAAAATTGAAGGGTTTCAAATGTGCCGATCTCCGGCATCAGTCATTGCGCGCGTTTGGCCATGCAAAGGCGAGAAAGTCAAGGTTTGTGCCTATTTCAGAACAGGGAAATAGCTGTATATGCAAATCCGACATTTAAGACCTGTGGTCAGTCGCCTTTTTAGCTATCGTTCAAAGCTATAAAGGCGCACGAATACGACTGTCAACAGCCAAAACTTTCAAAAATGCAGGCGTTACGTTCTTTCATTCCGCTTTTTATTGCCGCTGGCCTGCTGCTGGGTGGCAATGGATTGTTCAGCACACTCATTGCTGTTCGGGGTGCACAGGAAGGTATGTCTGCGGGCCAGATCGGTTGGATGGGAACAACCTATTTTCTGGGGTTTATTTACGGCTGCATTGCCGTTCCAAGACTGCTGCAACAGGTGGGACATATTCGAACCTTTGCTGCACTTGCTTCCATTGCCTCTGCGGCCACGATCGCACTGGTGCTGGTAATCGATCCCTATGTCTGGATGGCTTCACGGCTCATCATTGGAATTTGCTTTTCCGGGCTATTTACCACTATCGAAAGCTGGTTGAACTCCGGTGTTTCCAACTCAGACCGGGGAAAGGTCACTTCCCTTTATCGGGTAATGGACATTGCTGTGGTTTCCGGCGCGCAATATTTGATGCCTGCGTTCGGTACCGACGGGTTCACTTTGTTTGGCATCATGGCGGTTATGATCACGCTTTCACTTGTTCCGGTGGCGATTGGTGACCGGTCAAAACCAAGTGCACCTGAATCAGCCAAGTTTGATATCCCGGCCATATGGCGAATATCTCCGCTTGCCTGTGCAGGTTGCGTTGCCATCGGCATGACCAACGCGGCGTTTCGATACATCGGCCCGTTATATGCGGAGTCGCTCAACCTATCACTCTCGAGTGTCGCGACGTTCATCAGTCTTGGAGTGGTGGGTGGCGCAATTTTACAATACCCACTCGGCATATTGTCCGACCGCTACGACCGACGCTGGGTATTGATTGCAGCCACTCTTGGTGCGGTATTTTCCGGCTTGTTCATTTCTTTGGCAGCCGGCTCAAATATCAGCCTGGTTTATTCTGGCATTTTTCTGTTCGGGGCCTTTTCATTACCGCTTTATTCGCTTTCCGCTGCCCATGCCAACGACCGGGCGGACAAAGGCCAATATATTATGCTGGCTGCAGGCCTTATGTTCTTTTATGGTATTGGCGCATCAATTGGACCGCCGGTATCATCGGTTCTGCTTGGGCTTTATGGCCCAGAATCCCTGTTCATGTTCACGAGCATTGTACACGGCACTTTTGCCGTTATCACATTGCTGCGCATGCGCCAGCGCACGTCAGTTCCCGTTGAACGCCGAGGCCGGTTCCGCATGTTGATCCGCACCTCACCCATGATGCAAAAGCTCGCCCGAGACAGGTCAAAACACGACCAATAGTTCTGCACGAACTACAAAATTTTGAGTCTGGTCATTAATAATGTCGAGGTTTATACCCCGCCCATGAAAATTATTACTAATACTGCTGATTTGGCAGAAATATGCGCTCAGTTTGCCGAACACGACTTTGTAACAGTCGATACTGAATTTCTGCGCGAAACGACCTTTTGGCCCATATTGTGCCTGATCCAGATCGCTGGGCCGGACGACGAGTGTATCGTTGACCCGATGGCCGATGAACTGGACCTAAGCCCGTTCTTCGAACTGATGGGCGATGAAAGCGTCGTGAAGGTATTTCACGCCGCACGTCAAGACGTGGAAATCATCCATAACCTTGGCGGGCTTATTCCAAAACCGTTGTTCGACAGTCAGGTCGCCGCCATGGTTTGTGGTTATGGCGATTCAATTGCCTATAACATGCTGGTTTCGAAAATTACTGGTGGGCAAATCGACAAGTCGTCACGGTTCACAGATTGGGCGCACCGACCGCTGACCGACAAACAGCTAAACTACGCGCTCGCTGATGTTACTCATCTGCGTGAAGTTTACCTCCACCTGAAATCATCTCTGGAAAAGAAAAACAGATCCTTTTGGGTTGATGAAGAAATGAAAGTTCTCACAACAGCAGAGACTTACGATCTTCCCGTTGAAAAGGCGTGGACGCGGTTGAAAATGCGCGTACGCAAACCTTTGGATTTGGCTGTCATGCAATCCATCGCCCAGTGGCGGGAACAGGAGGCCCGGGACAGGAATGTACCCCGTGGGCGCATAATAAAAGACGATGCAATTTATGAAATCGCTCAACAGCACCCGCGCGATGAAAAAGCCCTGTCTCGCATGCGTGCTTTGCCGCGTGGATTTGAAAAATCACGCTACTCAGACGGCCTGATTGAAGCCGTAGAAAATGCCCTGGCAATTCCCACAGACGAACTACCTGAAGTTCCACGCCCAAGCCGCTCTCCAGAAGGCACTGCCGCCGCCACCGAACTGCTAAAAGTTCTGTTGAAAGTGGTTGCCGAACAACATGGTGTTGCAAGCAAAGTTATCGCGACCGTCGATGAACTCGAAAAGATTGCGGCAGACGACGGAGCGGATGTACCCGCCATGCATGGCTGGAGGTTGGAATTGTTTGGCAAACAGGCGGTTGAACTGAAGCGCGGAGAGATTGCGCTTGGATTCGAAAACAAGAAAATTCAGGTCATCGAACTGGATTAACCGCATCGCGCAAGCTTTCCTCTTCCTCAAAATCTTCTATATTTCTCCAAACACCAACGAGAGCGTATAACCATGTTCCCACTCTCCCATATGATGAAAGCATTCATCAAAAAAGGTACACTTGAAGTCATAGACGCTGATGGAAAGCGCCATGTATTTTCAGGCACTGAAGGGCCAAAAGTGGTCATGAAGCTTACCGACAAAAAACTCTACCGAGACTTGGTTTTTAAATCGGAGATCGCCGCTGCTGAGGGCTATATGGACGGCACTATGACATTTGTTGAAGGGTCTGAACTTCGCGACTTCCTACACCTGTTTTCGATCAACCGCCTATCCTTGGCTGCCTATCCATTACAAAAAGCAATCCGTAAAGTTACGATGCTGACACGCCGCAAACAGCAAGCCAATAAGGTGGGCGAAGCGCAACAGAATGTGGCGCATCATTACGACCTGGGGAATGAATTTTACAAACTCTTCCTCGATAAAAATATGCTCTATTCCTGTGCTTATTTTCGCAACGAGGACGACTCGCTTGAGCAGGCACAGCGCAACAAATTACGATTGATCGCTTCGAAACTGGATTTGAAACCGGGTCAACGTGTATTGGATATCGGTTGCGGTTGGGGAGATATGGCGATTTATCTCGCCTCGATGGAAGACGTCAATGTTGTCGGCGTGACGCTATCTACGGAACAACAGAAACTGGCGACTGAACGTGCAGCGGAAATGGGACTTTCAGATAAAGTCGAATTTCGCCTCCAGGATTATCGTTTGATTGAGGAAAAATTCGACCGCATCGTTTCCGTTGGTATGTTCGAGCATGTCGGGGTTGCCCATTACGATGAGTATTTTGCCAAGATAAATGACCTCATTCCCGACGACGGCCTCGCATTGATTCACTCCATCGGCCACATGAGCCCACCCGGAATGGCCAGTAAATTCATGCGTAAATATATATTTCCCGTTGCCTATTCCCCTGCCCTGTCTGAAGTTTTTGACAGCGTAGAAAAGAATTCTCTTTGGTGCCTTGATCTCGAATTTCTGCGCGTCCACTACGCTGAAACCCTGCGGCATTGGGAAATGCGGTTCCAGGAAAACCGCGCGCAGGCCGAAGAGATGTACGACGCCCGGTTTGCCCGCATGTGGGAGTTTTATCTGATCTCGGCGGAAGCCATGTTTCGTACCGGATCGCAGCTTGTATTCCACATGCAATTGAGCCGCAACCGCGACGCTGCACCGTTAAGTCGTGACTATATGATAGACACGCAACGGGAATACGAAAAACGGGAAGCGAAAAAACTACCGAAATTGTAAGGCATGGCTGAGGCAGCGCAGGTGCAGCAGCAAATACAGCCTGTGCAATGTGACCAGCCCAAAGTTATCGTGTTGCGGATACGAACATGTCGCTTATTATCTTCGTAGCAGATTGAGAATGTTCTCGGTGTTAAGAACACTTGCAAATTCACCTTCAAGCGTACTCAGTGAGGTGGAGTGTACCTGTTCTGCGGAATGTTCTAGCCCGTCTGGTCCCGTTACCGCATAGGCCCATACAGCGTCTGCCGCATAGACAGTGTTAAAACCGATATCAGAAGCCGCACGTGCCGCGCTTTCTACACAATGATTGGCGGTAGCACCGCAAAGAACCACTCGTTGAATATCCTGAGCGCGCAAATCTGCTTCCAAAGTAGAGGCGGCAAATGCGCTGCTAACGTATTTCACGATCACTGGCTCATCGGTCAGCGGTTTTGCAAAGGGTTGGACTTCAACCCCCGGTGCATCGCTGTGAAACGGATCATCGGTATCAGTGCCGTGGTGATGAACATGGAAAACCGCATCTCCGCGCTCGCGAAAGACTGCCAGTAGAGCCGAAATGTTGTCTGCAGCCTGTGGACATGAGCGTTCTGCGCCATTGGCATCATCATGCGCCAAAGCCATTTGCACATCGATAACCAGTAATGCTGTTTTCATATTCGCGACCTTCTGCGTTTCTACAAAGCCTTGCCGGCTTTCCGTGCTGCTAAAATCTTTTCGACACGCTTGCCATATATTCTGATGTTCACTTCGTCACTCAAAACAGCGTTTGGTTCTTCACTATATGTGAGAATTGCAGTGACTCGTGGCCGGTCGCCTTCAACTTGCGTCACGCCATGCAATGAATATCCACCCCGAAAAAGAGTAAAAGCACCCGCACCACGACTGAACGTTTTGGCAACGGACATGTCACCCGCCAGTAATGCGTCAACAGCATCGCGGTCTTCTGTTTCGTTCGTGCGGGAGTTGGGAAGGAAGGCAAACTCTCCGCCTTTGTCAGCGGATTGCAGCAGAAGAGTTACGGTACATTCCGTTGTGTCATAATGCCAAGCATGCCAGCTACCAGGTTGCAATGCGACGACATTGAGCGCTTGAAACTCGTCTGCACAACGGTAAAGCACTGGTTTTTCCTGTACCTGTTGAATGAATGAGGTAAGGAGTGGAGACCTGTACAGTTGCTGCAACAATGTCTCTTCGGGGATCTGATCATCCGCCAGTTGCGTAGCTTTATGGGTATACTCCTTGCGCCGTGGGTCATCGGCAGGTGCAGAAGGGTCGACGCTACCCTGATAGATTGTACGCGTAATGGTCAATGTTTCTGCCGTGGGCAACAAATCAATGGATTCCGCTGCCAAGGCGTCGAGGGCATGCGATTTGATGAACCCGTCAAAATTACACCAACCGTGTATTTCCATTTGCTCCTGACATGTACGCAGGAATTCGGCACCTTCTCCATCTTCCAGGTTTTCGATCGGATAACGTTCCAGATCAATCAAATTGAGCGCCATGTCGGCGTTTGCAGTAATGGACATATCGTTCATGAGATTCTCTCTCTGATCTCGGAGCCGGTGTTCCTCACGCCAACAAATCGAGGTTTGACCAATCCAATTGTTTGGCTGATTTGCTATCGGTGTTGTAATTTGGCTGTTGAGCGTTCAGAAATAAAACGAAATATAATGTTCGTATGAACCAAAATTATTTATGGCAACAAACTCAAACCGCCACCTGAACCTCAATTGGCTCCGCACATTTGAAGCTGTTGCCCGGTGTGCTGGCTTCACGGCGGCCAGCAAGGAATTGGGACTTACCCAAACTGCCGTAAGCCTCCAGATCAAAGCCTTAGAAACAAAACTCGGCCATGACCTGTTCATCCGCCGGGCGAAAAGCATCCAACTCACAGAAATGGGCAAGGCTTACTTGCCATCAGTTCGCGATACACTTGAAGCGCTTGCGCACTCAACCCACGGATTATTTGGACCTGATCTGAGGAGTACGATTGTTGTGCGCTCTTCCATGGCATTGATCATGTGGCTTACGCCGAGATTGAAGAACTTTCAGGAATTGCACCCTGGTATCGGAATCAAATTTGTGACTGCAATATGGATTGATGCAGTTGAGACTCAGGCAATTGACGTGGATATCAAACTGGCTCCCAGCAACCACCCGGTCGATAATTCTGTGAAGTTGTCTGACGAGTACATTGTGCCGGTCTGTGGGTTGGATTTGGAACAAGATGTCAATTCTATTGAAGATCTTACAGCGGTATACCCTATCCATATATTAGGGTATGATGATCACTGGTCGCGATATCTTTCAGCACATGGAATGACGCACGATGTTCGCTCAACTCGCCTGCTCGTCGATACGTCCGTTGCCGCTTGTGAGATGGCAGCCTGCAATTTGGGATGCGCGATAGTTATTGAGCGGTTTGCTGAACGTACAATCCAATCCGGCAGCCCGATCAAGATTGTTGGCGACAGGGTCGCTTTGGGACAATCTCATTATCTGATTGAAGGAAAATCCTCCAAAGAACTATCCCCGGCGTCGGCGGCCTTCAAAGACTGGCTGAGAGTTCAGTTTTAATAAAGTGATTAGCAACGCTCGTGGATTACGTAACCCGCTCTGGTGTGTGCAAGGATGAAATGAGCATAAAAATTTATAAAAATCCCCGCGGTGCAACACCTAAAAAATAACTACCAACATGTTCTGTGAAGGTCAGCTTCGAAATAATATTGGAGATTTCACGCTGCCGCTCGGCACTTCTGACGTTGGAGTGCTTTTCTGCACTTCGCCGGAATCCATCTCTATTTTGTTCGCAACCCGTTTTGGGTGATTTCCGTTTGCATCCAGTGACTTTCACTTTGCACATGATCAGCACGAACATATTTTGCCATGTGAGTTCCCATTTCCGTTTCATCAAAGCTGGAAGTTTCTCTAACAACAAAGCCCTCTTGGCGCCCTAAATCCAAACCGGCCAACACCCCATTGATGGCATCGTCGTTAAATGGTCCACGACGCAATAGCGGGACGGGTTTTATACCCAAGGCATCGAACCGCCTCAATGTCGCGTCCCAACTTTGAATCGTACTACCTATGATCCACGCAAACCCGAGAAAATAGGTCGGTAAATTATCATAGGCAACGGAGTGTTGGGCAAACAGGTATTCACCGACAATTCGCTCATTCTCAGCAAGGGTCATCGACATTCCCGCAGCATAAGCCTTCATCCAGTCACGGGATGCATGATAACCGCTATCCGGGCTGCGTGCGTGGCATCCTCCAGAATGTATTGTTGTATTCTCTCCGTCCATTTTCTCAGTGAATACAACATCTTCTGCAGCTGTCAGTACAGACATCTCCTGCAGGATTTTGTCATCATTCATGACACCGGGGGAAATTGGAAGGTGATAAGTACGGCCATATTTTTTCATTGCCATAACCCGCAGTATTAAAACGCTCCAATAGTCATCTAACTACCAAATGCCGGTTTACCGGCGTGTGCTTAGAATGGTGCATCGCGAATAGTTATTCGGTTGCCTAAGAATCTGATTTCGACTGTGTAAAATCATTTAATGAATTTTGACCCAATTTCGATGTGTTGTTACGACTAAAACTTGCTTGAGACGGCGTGTTTGCCATCAACCCAGCGAATTGTGCCGGTTGAAGAGCGCATGGCAACGGTGTGGGTGTAGATGCCGTCATTTGCAAATTTAACACCGCGCAACATATTGCCATCAGTCACACCACAGGCAGCAAACAACACGTCACCCTGCGCCATTTCATCCATTGTATAAGCTTTATTGGGTTCGGACACGCCCATTTTCGCAGCACGCGCTTCTTTTTCAGGTGTATCCAAAATGAGTCGTCCCTGCATTTGACCACCTGTGCAGCGCAACGCGGCGGCGGCCAACACACCTTCCGGCGCACCACCAATACCCATGTAAAGATCAATACCCGTCTCGTCAGGATCGGTGGTGTGGATGATACCTGCAACATCGCCATCTCCAATCAATCGAATAGCCGCGCCGGCGGCGCGAACTTCCTCTATGAGTTTAGTATGACGCGTACGGTCCATAACACAGGTTGACACTTCCGAGACCTTACAACCTTTTGCCTTCGCAACAGCATTTAGGTTTTCAGTTGGAGACGCATCGATATTGATGGTGCCTGCGGGATAACCGGGGCCGATAGCAATTTTATCCATGTAAACATCGGGCGCATAAAGCAGTTTGCCACGTTCCGCGATTGCGATTACCGCCAGTGAATTTGGTTGGTTTTTCGCACAGATCGTTGTGCCCTCAAGCGGATCAAGGGCTATATCAACTTCCGGTCCGCCATAGCCAACCTCTTCACCAATATAAAGCATGGGCGCTTCATCACGCTCGCCCTCACCGATGACGATGCGTCCACTGATCGGTAGATTATTGAGTTCTCGGCGCATGGCATCGACGGCAACCTGGTCCGCTTTTTTCTCGTCGCCCTGCCCACGCTCACGAGCAGCAGCGACAGCGGCCGCTTCTACCACACGCGCCATCTCCATTGTGAGCATACGGTCGAGATGGGCAGCTTTTGGGTGTGATGACATTACCATGTAGGAAGGTTCCATTTCTATCTAAATAGAGGATAATTTATTAAGCGATAACAATACGTTATCCTAGTTTTTCAATTCGAATCATCTGCGCATCACCAATGAGAGGTCCGTCCGCCTTTACAGCCTCAAGCGCCGTTTTGATGGCTTGTTCCGTTGTCTCATGGGTTATGAGAATAATGGGTGCTTGCTCGTTACTTGTATCAACTTTGCCTCTTCTTTGAACGATGCTTTCCAGCGAGATTTCCTGCTCTGCCATTCGCGTAGCAATTGCGGCCATTGTCCCTGGCTTGTCGATAACCGTCAGGCGAATAAAATATCCTCCGGCATGGCTACGCATAGGCGCCCGTTCATGGGGAATGAGGGTTGCAGCAGGTTGCCCAAGTACCGGACCGTGTTGGTGACCGGGTTTAGATTTTGCAATGTCGCACAAATCACCGGCTGCTGCTGACGCTGTTGCATCACCCCCTGCACCGGGCCCAGACATCATTATGCTGCCCAATGTGTCAGTTTCAACAATAACAGCATTTGTCACTCCGCCTATTTCGGCAATTGGTGAACCAAGCGGCACCATTGCCGGATGTACACGACTTTCAACCCCATCGGGGGTGCGTGCAGCGATACCCAGAAGTTTTATGCGGAACCCCAGGTCTTTAGCAGCTTCAATATCTTCCAAGGTAATTTTGGTGATTCCCTCAAGGTAGATCGCGTCCTGTGCAACCTTGGTTCCAAACGACAAACTGGCCAAGAGCGCCAGTTTGTGGAGGGTGTCGTTGCCTTCGATATCAAATGTCGGGTCAGCTTCCGCAAACCCGAGTTCCTGTGCATCTTTCAGGCATTCTTCGAACGTTAAACCATCTTCTTCCATCCGGGTGAGGATGTAATTGCAAGTTCCATTCATTATGCCCGAAACACGACTGACTGTGTTAGCGGTCAGCGATTCCCGCATGACTTTGATTATCGGAATGCCACCCGCAACGGCCGCTTCAAAATTCAGCAAAAGTCCGTTTGCTTCGGCAAGTTCGGCCAATTCAACGCCGTGTTTGGCTAACAGGGCTTTGTTGGCCGTCACGACATGTTTGCCAGCATTGAGGGCGGCTTTTACAGCGCCATAGGCCGGATCATCTTCCCCGCCCATGAGCTCTACAAAAACATCGATATTATCATCTTTGGCAAGTTCTGCAGGATCATCAAACCATTTGTAATCATCAAGCGGAACACCACGGTCCTTGTTTTTTGACCGCGCGTTAACACCTGTAACAGTTATTGGACGCCCACAACGTTGGGTGAGCATCTCGTGTTTTTCCTGGACGAGGCGAACTAGAGATGCACCAACAGTGCCAACACCCGCGATACCGATGCGAAGAGAATTGCTCATGGAAAACGCATTTCGTTTAGGAGAACCAGATGTGCGCTGATTGCCTCTTTTACTCGAAATTTGCAACGAAAATAGCCGAGAAACCCCTAATTGAAGTCACTATCGCCTTCAATCTCATCCTGCAGTTGTTTTTCGCGGTTAGCCGCAAGTTTTCGCAGCTGTTCGACTTCCTTGAGATATTGAGCTCGGGTAGTCTGGGCAGCCTGCTTTTGAGCAGGCGCTACATCTCGCGACAATTCCTTTTTTGCAATTGCACGTTGCGTGGGTGTTATTTGTTTGGTTTGGCCCGTTGGCACTTGACCAATAGTGGGGAACTCACCGGTTTTCTTTGGCTGCCCCAAGGGTTCAGCTGATTCAGCGGTATCTGCCGGTGTTACCGACAACAGGGCATCGGGCGAGGTTGTAATACAACCAACCAACCCAATTGCTACAAACAACAGGGAAAAATTCTTTTTATATAAATGTACTGGCACTTTGTAACTCATAAGTTCACGCCTACAGCATATTTATGGCGCAAGCGTGAACTTTATTTGAGTGTTCGATGGTTAAAGCTGTTTAAGCGCCTGCGCCAAATCTGCGATTAGATCATCAGCATCTTCAATGCCAATTGAAACCCGGATCACGTCAGCCCCGGCACCGGCGGCTTTTTGTTGATCGTCGTCCAACTGCCTGTGAGTCGTTGACGCGGGATGAATAACCAGAGAACGGGTATCGCCGATATTGGCCAGGTGTGAGAAAATCTGGACATTCGAGACAAGGCTAACGCCAGCTTCATATCCACCCTTCACACCAAAGGTGAACACGCCCCCTGCTCCTTTGGGCATATATTGCTTTTGGAGTTTGTTGTGCTCGTCTGATTGAAGTCCGGCGTAAGACACCCATTCCACTTTGTCGTGGCCCTCGAGATACTCAGCAACTTTCAAGGCGTTGTCGCAGTGACGTTGCATCCGCAGGGCCAGAGTTTCTATTCCAGTGATAATCTGGAACGCATTGAACGGCGAGATCGCTGGCCCAAGATCGCGCAGGCCCAGAACACGGCAGGCGATGGCGAAAGCAAAATTGCCAAAAGTTTCCGCCAGAACGATATCATTATATTCAGGGCGTGGTTGTGTCAGCACGGGATACCGGTTGTCCTTGCCCCAATCAAACGTTCCTCCATCAACGATGATGCCGCCCATGGAATTACCGTGACCGGCGAGGAATTTTGTCAGGCTTTCAACGACAATATCAGCGCCGTGCTCAATTGGCCGACACAAGTAAGGCGTGGCCATCGTGTTATCGACAATCAGCGGGACGTGATGTTTACGGGCCACTTCAGCGATGCCATTGATATCCATCACCACACCGCCGGGGTTGGCGAGGCTTTCGATGAATATTGCTTTGGTTTTTGGTGTGATCTGCGCCTCGAAATCTGACGCAGCCGTACCTTCGGCCCATTTTACGTGCCAATCAAATGACTTAAAGCTCTGACCAAACTGGTTGATCGAACCACCGTAGAGTTTTCTTGACGCGATAAATTCATCGCCCGGTTGCATAAGTGCATGCATAACAATCAATTGGGCCGCGTGTCCCGAGGCAACAGCAAGTGCCGCAGTTCCGCCTTCCAACGCGGCAACCCGTTCTTCCAGCACCGCTGTGGTTGGGTTTGTGATACGCGTATAGATGTTACCGAACGCCTGCAGTCCAAAAAGAGCTGCAGCGTGGTCCACATCATCAAAAACAAAAGATGCTGTTTGGTAGATGGGCGTAATTCTTGCCCCCGTTGCCGGGTCAGGCTGGGCGCCTGCGTGAATTGCTAGTGTGTCAAATCCGGGTTCGTTGCTCATATAACCTCTCCAATTAGGGCAAGCGAAATAACTGAAGTTTGTTATCAGGCAGAGAAGCGCTTACGTCAAAGGTTGAATGTGCGCATGGTTGATCGTCGGGAGGAATATATTGCGCGATCCCTATCGATTTGAGGCCGCATTCCTTCATCAACAAAGCAAAGCCTATTTATAAAGTGGCTAATCTTTCATGCAGCAGCGCGAAAAATCGGGCATCGTCCAAATCGCGCACGTAAAAGCAGTTTTCGGGCCGGTCCGTGACTCCCCACCAGTCAGCAACGGTCATTCCGCGGGTCAGGTCAGAGGTTGTTTCAATCTCAACATTGATGTGCCGCCCTTCGTATATTGTCGGGACCAGCAGCCAGGCAATCACGTTGGGATCGTGGAGCGGACCGCCCTCCGACCCGTATTTATCGACATCAAAACGCTCGTAAAAACCAAGCAGGCTTGCCGCAGCATCACCAACCGGAGTTTTCATGTTTTTGAATACTGCCAGCCGGTCTTTGTCGGTGATCGCCTTATGGGTCACATCAAGCGGCAGGACTGTAATTTTTGCACCCGAACTGAAAACAATGTCGGCCGCCTCTGGGTCCACATAGATGTTGAATTCAGCCGCAGGCGTAATATTCCCGCCTTCAAACAGGCCTCCTCCCATCAAAACTATTTCATGTACCCGGGTAGCGAATGAAGGTTCCCGTTCAATCGCCTGCGCTACGTTTGTGAGAGGTCCCAGGGCGCATATTGTGACGGAT
The DNA here is from genome assembly GCA_951813045.1 of uncultured Rhizobiaceae bacterium. Classification (GTDB taxonomy): domain Bacteria; phylum Pseudomonadota; class Alphaproteobacteria; order Rhizobiales; family Rhizobiaceae; genus Pseudahrensia. Next base: position 1,154,831 of record CATOTF010000002.1, on the reverse strand, counting down.
TTTTCAGGACTGGCGAGAACCGTTTCGATTAGGAAGTCGACCCCGTGCTGCTCCTGTAAAGGCATGGTTGGTTCCGGCAAATCAGGACCATCAAGGCCGGTCTTTCCGTGAACATGTTCCGCCGTCACCAGATCATGGCGTATGGGCCTGTCCGCACCCGCAAATACCTTGATATCCGGCCTGACGCATAGTTCGCAGATTATGCGGGCGTTCTTTTCCGTAAGATCAAGCGGCACGTTCCCGGCAACGGCAGTAATGCCCAAAACATCCAGTTCAGGGCTGGCCAAAGCCAACATGATCGCAATGGCGTCATCCTGTCCGGGGTCAGTATCAATTATAATGGATCGTTGATCAGGCATGTTGGCCCTCGAGTGTGAAATGTTGATAGCCCGGTTTCAAGATCGGCTTTTTCGCTGAAATAATACGACGGTTGACGCCAACCCAGGCGATTTCACCACAATGGCGACCATATTCAATCTTCGGGCAGCGGTTTTGAATGACAGTCATGCCCTCTGCTTCCAACTTCCTGGCAATGTTATCATCGCGAATTCCCAACTGAAGCCAGACAATTTTTGGCAAATGTGGCATTGCCATGATTTCATCCACAATGCCCGGCAAAGCCTCTGCACGGCGAAAGACATCGACCATATCAACGGGCTCGGGCAGATCACCAAGGCTCGCGTAGGTCATAACACCCGCAATTTCATTGCCCGCTTGACCAACATTGATGGGATATAGGTCATAGCCCTTCGCGATCAGATAGGTTGCCGCAAAATAGGACGGACGCACTTTGTTTGCACTCGCGCCAATCATCGCAATCGATCTAACGCTGGCCAGAATGTCGCGAATATGCGCGTCGCTGTAATTGTCGTGGTCACTCATTTTGATGAATACTCGTCCTGGTGATTACTCATCGCGCCATTCGGGCGTGCGGTTTTCCAAAAAAGCACCAATACCCTCTTCCGCGTCTGCCGCCATCATATTTTCCGTCATGACCGCTGCGGTATGGGCATAAGCATCAGCCAGATTCATATCGGCTTGTTGATAAAATGCCTGTTTGCCGACCCTAATGGTGTGGCTCGATTTCTTTGCGATGTTTCGGGCGTATTGCAGTGTAATCTGTTGCAGATATTCGACCGGTACAACGCGGTTCACTAGTCCGATTTCACGGGCGTCACTTGGAGTAATTGCTTCGCCCGTCAACAGCATTTCCATGGCGTGTTTGCGGTGCACGTTACGCGACAGGGCGACCATAGGCGTAGAGCAAAACAGGCCAATATGGACACCGGGTGTGCAAAAAGTTGCATCTTCCGACGCAATTGCCAAATCGCAAGAGGCGACAATCTGACAACCGGCAGCGGTCGCCAGTCCATTGACCTCGGCGATGACCGGCTTTGGATTATTGACGATGGTCTGCATCAGGGTTGAGCATTTTTCCATCAGCCAAAGGAAATAGGCTTTCCCACCATCCTCATCTGTCCGACGCTTGGTCAATTGCTTAAGGTCATGACCCGCACAGAACAAATGCCCGTTTGCTGCAAGGATAATGATACGCACATCATCATCGTCAGCTGCGTCTTCGAACGTACCTTGCAGGGCATCCAACATTTCTTCGGAAAGTGTGTTGGCTGGCGGATTGTTCAACACCAGTCTCAGCACACCACCGTCCAGCTTTTGAGCGAATAAAAGCTCTTTTCCCAGTTCTTCTGCAGTTTTAATTTTAAGGATTTCCGCCATTGCGCTCTTCCCTTGATGCTTATCGTTAGTCTCGTGTTGCCCCATCGATAGATTGTTGCAAAACTGGGCGCAACCGCAGGGGAATCAATTTTACGATGGCGAGCTCAGTTATTCTTGAAAAGGATGGACGCATCGGGCGCATTATCCTCAACAGACCGGACGTCTTGAATGCAATCGACGGCGATATGCCGCAAGTGCTCGCCGACCGGGTTGAGGAAGCCAATGCTGATCCCGATGTCCACGTCATCATATTAAGCGGCGCCGGGCGCGCGTTCTGCGCCGGATACGACCTCACCTATTATGCCTCATCGGTTGAAGGTGAAGGGCGGCAGATAACGCAGGACATGCCATGGGATCCGATGAAGGATTACGCCTTCATGTCGAAAAACACTGAATTATTTATGTCACTCTGGCGCTCAAACAAACCGGTCATCGCAAAAGTGCACGGTTATGCGGCTGCAGGTGGCTCCCATATCGCGCTTTGTTGCGACATGATCATCATGGCCGATGATGCGGAAATCGGATACATGCCGGCACGGGTCTGGGGATGCCCAACAACCGCCATGTGGACGTACCGTCTGGGGCCTGAACAGGCTAAACGCATGTTGTTTACCGGCGACAGAATCGACGGCAACGAAGCGGAACGTATTGGACTGGTGCTTAAATCAGTTCCTCCCGAAGAACTGGAGGCAGAAGTTGAAGCTTTGGCAGATAGAATTTCGACAGTACCTGTCAACCAGTTGATGATGCAGAAGATGGTGATCAATCAGGCGATTGAAGCCATGGGGCTTGCCAATACGCAAAGGTTTGCCACCATTTTTGATGGTATTACACGCCATTCCCCCGAAGGCATGAATTTTAAACACCGATCAGAAGAAAAAGGCTGGAAAGAGACTGTTCGTGAGCGGGATTCCGGGACCTTTGACTGGACTCATAATCGTCCAATCAACCCAAAATCCTAAATTGAAAGTATCCCCTCAATGACCACACTGGCACCCGTGCTAACCGCGGCGGATCTGAACGAATACATCGCGGAGGTTTATCCGCAGATCATCGAACAATTTCCCGGATACGATGTACATTCTATAGAACCGGGCCATGTCGTCGTTCACATGCGCACCGACGAGAGCCATTTACGCGCCGGTGGCACAGTATCCGGCCCCACCCTGTTCGCGCTCGCCGATATGGGCGGTTACGCCTGCGTCCTTTCCCATGTCGGGCGGGAAGCGCTTTCGGTTACGACAAACCTCAACATAAACTTTATGCGAAAAGCGGGTCCGGGCATGTTGGAGGCAACCTGCAATATTCTTAAATTGGGTAAGCGGTTGATGGTATTTGACTGTGCCATTCGCGAATTGGGAAATGCCGATATCGTCGCCCATGCGACTGGCACCTACGCAATTCCACCAAAAGCGTAATTTACCAATCCTTTGAGGCGGATGGAATTAAGGTGGCGGATGACGTAACACTACTGGAGTATTTGCCATCCGCCAGGCCGAGGTTTTGGGGTATCCCCGACCCCCGCAATCACTAATCCCTAACTGGCGGGTTCAGGGATATTCAGCAAAAGCGCGATTCCTTTACGTAAGGTAAGGTATTTCGTCAAGCCGTTCTTTTAAAATGCACTGTTTTGTAAATTTCGCATTTGTACCCACCGCCATGAATACGAATGGCAAACAAACTCCCTTTCAGGATTAATGATGCGCAAATATAATGGTATTATAATACCTTTATTATCAACCAATTGAATTATAGGTCTTTTTCTTAAGTGACAGCACAAATAAATGTTGACGCTTTCAAAATCACCACTATAAAGCACACCAACAGGCCTCGTATTTATGCGGGGCCGCGTTTTGTTCGGGGTTGCCCGTTCAACCCGATATTAGCAAACAGGCATGTTTCCCATGAAAACTTTTTCGCAAAAGCCCGCGGAAGTTGAGAAAAAATGGATTGTGATCGACGCTTCTGGCGTTGTTCCCGGTCGTCTCGCTTCCTTTGTGGCTAATCGCCTTCGCGGCAAGCACAAACCGACCTTTACCCCCCACGTTGATGATGGCGACAGTGTTATTATCGTCAATGCTGATAAAGTTGCCTTCACCGGCAAAAAGCGTGAAGACAAGAAATATTACTGGCACACCGGTTATCCCGGCGGCATCAAGGAACGTACCGCAAAGGCGCTTCTTGAAGGTCGTTATCCAGAGCGCGTTATGCAAAAAGCTATTGAGCGCATGATGCCTGGTGGCCCTCTTTCCCGTCAGCAAATGAAAAATCTCTACGTTTACGCAGGTAGCGAGCACAAACATGAAGCTCAAAAGCCGGAGGCTGTCGATATGGCCGCGTTGAACCCCAAAAACAAAAGGACTGCGTAAATTATGGTCGAGATCAATTCACTTGAAGACCTGGGTGCCGCTGTAAACAGTGCTGCTGCCGAAACTGCCGACGCACCTGCAGCCGATGTTGCAGCTCCGGTTGTCGCAAACCCAGATGCGCCCGTTCATGAACGCAAGGTCGACGAACATAATCGTGCTTACGCCACCGGTAAGCGTAAAGACACTGTTGCTCGCGTGTGGCTCAAACCCGGTTCCGGTCGCATCATCATTGAAGGCGTTACAAAATCCCGCGAAGTTCGCAAGAAAAACCGCAAAGACGGTACAAAAGCGAATAAAGAACGTGATTTCACGGAATATTTCGCCCGTCCGGTTCTGCAAATGGTTGTGAAACAGCCGCTTGTTGCTACTGGTCGCGAAACACAGTTCGATATTGTGGCAACTGTTGCTGGTGGTGGCCTTTCCGGTCAGGCCGGTGCGCTGCGCCACGGTATTTCCAAAGCCCTCACCTATTTTGAACCTGAGCTTCGTGGCACATTGAAAGCCGGTGGCTTTCTCACACGTGACAGCCGTGTTGTTGAACGTAAGAAATACGGCCGCGCAAAAGCCCGCCGTTCTTTCCAATTCTCCAAGCGTTAAGGCTTACCGACATACCCGATTGGGTGTTATCAAAGGCGGGCCAGATGGCCCGCCTTTTTTGTTTGAGAAGATCAAGAATATGAAACGTGAAAAATATCCCGGCATGGACAATGCCTTCACCGCAAAGACGCTGAATGATCAGGCGAAAGACCCGACTTACGCCGGTGCGCTTTCGTTTATGCGGCGTAAATATACGATGGACCTGACGGGTGTTGATGCTGTTGTCTGGGGACTTCCTCTTGATACAGCAACGTCCAACAGACCCGGCACACGTTTTGGCCCGCGCGGTGTTCGCGAAGCATCCTGCGGCATGGATAATGATCCGCAATATCCATTTGGTTCGCGCCTGTTCGACGACATGGCGGTCATCGACCATGGGGATTGTTATTTCTATTACGGTAATCAAGCGCGTATTCCGCTGATTATCGAAGAATGCGCTTCAACCATCATCAATGCTGAGTCCTCACCCTATTTACTTTCAATCGGTGGTGATCATTTTGTCACCTACCCTCTTTTGAAAGCGCATGCGGAAAAATACGGGCCGGTCGCTCTGGTGCAGTTCGACGCCCATCAGGACACATGGGACGATGAGGAAGGCGCGGTTGACCACGGCACCATGATCACGCGGGCCGTTAAAGAAGGTATTATCGATGTCGACCACTCAATCCAGATTGGTATTCGCACCCACGCGCCGCAAGATTACGGTATTGAGATAATCTACGGACTCGAATGCCACGAACTTGGGCCAAAAGTCATTGCGGAACGGGTCTATGCCCGGACCGGTGGTAAGAAAGTCTACCAGACATTTGATATCGATTGCCTGGACCCCGCCTACGCCCCGGGCACCGGCACACCGGTTTCTGGTGGACTAACATCCGCGCAGGCCCTTGCAACTTTAAGACATTTGAATAAGTTGGATGTTATAGGTTCTGATGTGGTTGAGGTTTCCCCCTCATATGACCACGCGGATATCACCTCAATTGCAGGGTCAACCGTCGCAATGTATATGCTTGGCAACCTTTGGGAACGACGATTTAGAACGTAAGAAACTGATTCAAGTTCTTAGCGGATTGAATCCGCTATACCGTCTAACACCCTGAAAATTGAGACTATTATGACCAAACCAAACATCTACGTCGATGGCGAACAGGGCACAACTGGCCTTCAAATTCTCGAACGGCTGCAAGGGCGCGATGATATCAAACTGCTCTCCATGCCCCATGAAGAGCGGCGTAATCCTGATGCACGACGCAGGCTGTTGAACGAAGCGGATATTGCGATCCTTTGCCTGCCAGACGACGCATCGCGAGAAGCCGCCGCCATGGTGGCGGACGGTGACACCCGTTTAATCGACGCATCGACCGCCCACAGAACCAACCCAAATTGGACGTTCGGATTCAAGGAGCTGGAACCGGGGCATGACGAAAAAATCGCGACCTCGCGTTTTGTGTCCAACCCCGGTTGTTATTCAACCGGTGCCATAGCGCTCATACGCCCCCTCACCCAAGCAAGCCTGTTGGGCAAAGACGCCTTGCTCACAATCAATGCGGTGTCGGGTTACACGGGTGGCGGCAAAGGGTTGATCGCCCAAATGGAAGGGAGCAACGACGATGCAATCGACGCGCCGCACTTCATCTACGCCACAGGGCTGAAGCACAAACACGCGCCGGAGATCACGGAATATGGAATGTTGGACAACAGCCCGGTGTTCACACCGTCCGTTGGTCGGTTTCCGCAGGGCATGATTGTACAGCTTCCCTTGCACATGGCCGCATTAAAGGCGGGTTGCAGGGCCGAAGTACACGCCTGTCTCACCGCCCATTATGCGAATAGCAAACATGTGCGGGTAGCCCCCCTTGAGGAGAGCGATGCGGTAACCCGCCTCGATCCTACGAAACTAGCGGGCACAGATACGATGGATCTGCATGTTTTCGGTAATGACACGCATGTTAATCTGGTCGCGTCACTCGATAATCTCGGTAAGGGTGCCAGCGGCGCATGCGTTCAGGCGCTGGATCTGATGATCAGTTGATATGGCGGGGTTTTCGCTGGATTGGGTACCAAATGAGGCAAACAGGATAGCCACAACCCCTACCAGCGATGTCTACCGCGGTAAAAACCAGTACGGGCAATCGCAGGTTCTCAAATGCCTTACGGAAGTAGGGCGAATTGATGAACGCAACGGGGCTGCCTATTTACGGTGGCGCAGTGGCAAGGGTTGTGTCCGTGTAATCGACTGCAACGATGAGCAATTGCTGTTAGAGGATGCGGGCACCCATTCCCTTTATCAATTTACGAAAAGCGATGGAGATTACGCCGCCATGATGGCGGTGGCCAGGGTTATCGCAGACCTACACAGCCGTGTTCCCGATGTGCCGGAAGCGTTAAAACCGCTCCCGGTTCATGTGAAAGCACTGCTGGAGAAGGAAACGAAATATCTCAATTCTACGGAAACGGACCTCATTAATTTGGCAAAACAACAATGCCGCCATTTATTGAACACGTCTCCCGCCCCTGTCCCTTTGCACGGTGACCTACATCACGAAAATCTGTATCTCAGCGACAGGGGGTGGATTGCAATTGATCCAAAGGGATTAATAGGCGACCCGGCTTATGAGATTGCAAACCTGTTCTGCAACCCACGAGACCAATTGGAACTCATGGCCTCGCGCGAACGCATCTTACAATTAGGCACAATATTTTCCAAAGCGTTGAACCACCCTGTGGACAGGTTATTTGGATGGGCATTCGTTCACGCCATGCTAAGTGTCTGCTGGAGGGACGAAGACGGGCTTGACGACCCACGTTCCAAATATCGCGCTAACTCTATTGAAGTCGCTGAAGCATTGATGAAACTGCAATCTCGTTGAGATCATTAAACGTGTTGGGCCGTGCCATGCAAACGCCGATAGATCGTTTAGCTGCGATGTAACCATTGTCGAATTGGCGTGATCGGGCTATTTCAGAACCCATTCCACCTCTCGACCCAACACTTGTGACAGGCCAGCCAAGCGGCGGTGTAGGCGTTCGCCCTGGAAATCCGCCAGATCATTAGGAACCTGTAATTCCACCGATCCCTCTTTATCCGCTTTAAATGCGACATCCGGCAATATTCCTGGCATTGCGGCTGAAAATTGAAAAGCCACCCGGAACAGTGCGCCCAATAGTTTTGCGCGTTTGAGAATTCGTTCCGGTGCAATGGTCGCAATGTTGGGGTCGGAGGAACTTTTCCCAATTCCTTCATGGCGATAGTAGGATGACAAAGCCAGGTAACTCCGGCCTGCGTGGTCAACACCTACAAGGTCGGCGTTTGAAATGAGGTTAACTGCCTGATCACCCCGGTAGTCCGGGTGGGATCGCCAAGTGATATCCGATAAAAGACAAGCAGCCTTTCGAAAACGTTTTTCGCTCACAGTTTCGTCCACATTAAAAGCATTAAAGGCTGCCCCAGTCCACTTTATCAACTCTTTTGAATGAACGGGAGAACGGGCTCTTAACACTGCAAACTCTTCGGCAGCAGTTAACAATGGGTCATTGGACTGCACTTTTTCTGGAAGTAGCGAGTATAAATAGCCTTCTCGGACACCCAATGCGGAAAACACGATCCGCTCCGGTTTCATCACCGCCATGATCTCTGACAATAGGACAGCGCCAAAAGGCATCAAGTCGCGACGATTCGACGACACAGCATCTGACCCGCGAATTGATGCGCCATTTTTACCGGTTAATCGGCTGCACAACTTGCGTGCCTCTTTCGCGGTCAATTCATAATGGTGCATCACCGTGAGCGGATATTTCACACGCGCCATGTGTAGTCGACCGATGGCCCGCCATGTTCCACCTACCGCATAAAAGGTGCCTCCTTTGGCTTCTTTTAGTACTTCATTGCCCTTAAGCGCCGCGCGAACGAGTTTTCGAGCGGCAATGACATTATCATTGGTAACATCTTTCAACCGCAAGCCGCCCAATGGCAGCGTAACGCCCTTGCCTGTTGGCTCCCCCGAGATGCCGGTCAGTTCAACGCTGCCGCCGCCCATATCTGCGACGACTCCGTGCGGTTTTATAAAACCGCATTGAATGCCCAACGCCGCGTAATGAGCTTCTTCTGCCCCCGTCAATACGTGGACTGGCCTGCCCAATATCTGCTCTGCAGTTTCAATAAATTCCGGGCCATTATCAGCTTCCCGTGCAGCGGCGGTGGCCAGGGTGTGAATATCGTCGGCCCCGGCCTGTTGCGCCAATAGACGAAATCGCCGTAAAGCCTTTAGTGCGCGTTCAACTGCAAAGTCATCCAACCGACCGGTTGAGGCAAGGTTTGAACCGAGGCCACACAATATTTTTTCGTTAAACAACGGTGTCGGCGAGCGTGAAAGTCCTTCATATACGACCAGGCGGACGGAGTTCGACCCGATATCAATGATACCCACCGGAGTAAGTTTTCGGAGCCTACCCTGTGCTTTTAGAACAGACTTCAAAGTCCGGGCCATCAGGCGGATTTCCTGTTGTCACCGCTGAGTGTAGACGACGGATCCATGATCGTATTTGGTGCGTCTTTTTTGAGAGATTTCCCGCGACCGGACAGACTAGGGTTGTTCATGAAGTATTCCTGGGAACTGAAAGGTTTTTGCCCGTCTTTCAGCTCCACTCTGCGGGATGTACCGTCTGGCAATATCTCCCAGCTTTGCAAATTATCCATCATATTGCCAAGCATAATTTGGTCCAAAACCTGTTGATGAACCGTCGTGTTTTCCAGTGGAACCAGAACTTCAACACGCCGATCCAGATTGCGGGGCATAAGGTCAGCCGATCCGGCATACACCAGCGCTTTTTTGGACGGGAGCCCATGCCCGTTTCCAAAGCAAAATATACGCCCGTGTTCCAGAAACCGCCCGATGATGCTTTTCACCCTGATATTATCGGACAAGCCAGAAACTTGGGGCCGCAGACAACAAATGCCGCGGACAATAAGATCAATTTGAACGCCATGGCTGCTCGCTTCATAAAGTTGGTCGATCATCACCGGATCAACAAGCGAGTTCATTTTCATCCAGATTTGTGCCGGTTTCCCCGCTTTGGCGTTGCTACATTCTGCAGTGATCAGCTTCGCGAGTTTCTTGCGTAGGGATTTGGGCGAAACCAAAAGTTTTGATAGCCCGCGTGGCTCCGCATAACCGGTAATGAAATTGAACACGCGAGCGACGTCGAGCGCAATTTCCTTGTCGTCGGTGAAAAACGAAATATCGGTATAAATGCGTGCGTTGACCTGATGGTAATTACCCGTACCGATATGACAGAAATTCACCAGTTCGCCGTGCTCGCGACGCACCACGAGGGACAATTTCGCGTGGGTTTTAAGTTCGATAAAACCGTAGACCACCTGAACACCGGCCCGTTCCAGATCGCGAGCCCAACGAATATTGGCCTCTTCGTCGAAACGGGCCTTCAGTTCCACCAGTGCTGTCACTGACTTTCCGTTTTCCGCAGCTTCGATCAGCGCTTGCACAATCGGACTATCGTTGGAAGTACGATAAAGGGTCTGCTTAATAGCTACAACATCCGGGTCTTGCGCTGCCTGACGCACGAACCGCACCACAACATCAAAACTTTCATAGGGATGGTGGACCACAAGGTCTTTTTGACGAATGGCGGCGAAACAATCACCATTGTGCTCGCGTATCCGTTCGGGAAAGCGAGGGTTATAAGCCCGGTAACGCAGTTTCTTGTCTGCTTTTGCAACAATATAATTGAGATCGTCCAACGCCAGCATTCCGTCGAGAATGATTGTTTCCGCTTCCGAAACCTTAAGTTCCTTCATCACAAATCCGCGTAGATTAACCGGCGTATCAGCGGTGAACTCAAGTCGAATAACCTGTCCCCGTCTGCGTTGTTTAAGCGCTGTCTCAAACAGGCGCACGAGATCCTCGGCTTCTTCCTGCACTTCAATATCGCTATCGCGTACAAGGCGAAACATGCCTTTTTCGCGAATTTCGTAACCCGGAAACAGCCGGTCAATAAACAGGCTGATGACTTCCTCAACACTGATAAACCGTCCCGGAGCGACAAGCATTCCATCTTCCTCTTCCTCCACGACGGGAAGAGCAGCGAAACGTGCCAATGGCTGAGGCAGGCGCAACAGCGCCGTCATACCTTTAGCGTCGTTTGTTCGTTCCAGATTCAACACAACTGTCAGGCCGAGGTTGGGCACAAATGGGAATGGGTGAGCAGGATCGATGCATAAAGGAGTCAGTATTGGGAAAATGTGAGTCAGGAAATGCTCTTCAGCCCATTCTCGTTCCGAAGCATTGAGCTCGTCACTCGTTAGAATTTCAATGTTACTTGCCCTTAATTCCTCTTCCAATGACAGGAATATTTCATGCTGTCGCAATTGAAGCCGAGCGATTTCTCTGGTTGCATTTGCAAGTTGTTCTGTGGGTGTTTGACCATTGTCAGACAAAGTTGAGACTTGTTCACGAACCTGCCCGGCAAGGCCCGCAATGCGCACCATCAAAAACTCATTAAGATTATCAGCGGAAATGGTGAGAAAGCGCATGCGTTCCAACAGAGGATGCGTTACATTTTCAGCTTCCATCAGGACGCGGCGATTAAATTGCAACCAGGAATATTCCCGATTGATAAAGCGGTCCGCGCTTTGATTCAGTATCAACTCATTCATGTTTGGTTTTTCGGTCTCAATCAATGTGTGTTTTTTAAAAAAGAGATTCACAGCCGGTCTTGCTCAATCCTGCAACCCCAATTCGCGTAATGCCTGTGCGGCCAGCGGTTTCGTAACGGCTCTTTTCTGCATCAACGACATGCGGTCAAGCTGCTCCACCAATGCCTGCGCTGACGCCAGCGAGCGTTCCATTCTCAATACTAAATATTCAAGAACAGCCGGTTCCACCTGCAATTGGCGATCAGAAAATAATTTTGCCAGCACCCCCAGCAATAACGGGTCATCAGGTTCGTGGAGTTCCAAAAGTGTCGATGTTTTAATTCTCGATGAAAGGTCCGGCAATTGCACATCCCAGTCGCCCGGCCAGTACCGGCTGGCAATAAGCAGATAGTGATGGGTCGATTTTACGGTATTGATTAAATGAAACAGCCCTGTTTCATCCAGACTGTCCGCAGAGACGTCTTCCAAAACGATGTTGCAGGGGTCGCCCTGACTGATGGAACCAAGGTGTTCGGTTGAGAAAATTTTAGCATTGCAGCGAGAAGCCCAAATGTGCGCCAAGTGAGTTTTGCCGGCACCCGTGGGGCCAGCCAATACGACAATTTGCGATGGCCAATCGGGCCAGGATTCCAAAAATTCAACAGCCTGACGATTTGACTGCGTAACAATCAAGTCTCCCCGGTCTCGTGCAGCGCCAACCGATAGATCAAGGGGCAATTGTTGATGGGAAACTGTGTTACTCATAAAACCAATCAATATTCAAAACACGATATGGATTCTAAATTTCATTCAAACACGCTCAAACTCTTTATTTGAGCGTATCGCAAACCCTATGCCTCCGATGCATCGTCAGGAGGTTCATGGCCCAGATAAAGTTCGCTGGCCAGATATTTATTCAAACCATAACGAACGAGCACGCCGATTGCGGCAGCCACCGGAACAGCGATAAGCAGACCAGTAAAACCCATTAGCACACCAAATGCAGACAGGGAGAACATCAACCACACCGGATGAAGCCCGACACTTTCACCAACGAGTTTGGGTTGCAAAAAATTACCTTCAACAAATTGCCCCAGTGCAAATATTCCAAAAATTAGTGCTATCCACGTGTAGTCGGGCCAAAACTGTACCAGTGCTACCCCTCCCGCCAACACCATGCCCAATATTGAGCCGACAAATGGAATGAAGCTGATTAGACCAACCAGTATGCCAATCAGCAAACCGAAATTAAGCCCTGCGGCTGTCAATCCAATTGCATAAAACAGCCCAAGCAACAGACATACTGTTCCCTGCCCACGCACAAAACCTGCGATCGCTTGATTAATATCACGTGATATACCTTCCAATTCCGATTTATGATCGCGGGGTAACCAGCTGTCGATTGTTGCGGTCATCCGATCCCAATCAAGCAGCAAATAAAACGCGACAATTGGTGTGATGACAAACAGCGAAATCACATCAACAAGCGCCTTTCCGGAGTTCCAGATCGATGCCAACAAAGTGCTCAGCCAACCGGCGCCCTGCTTTAGCACCTCATCGAGATTTTCACGGATATTCCCGGAACTTTCTCCAATCAGGTCTTTCAGCCACGAATTCTGTGAATCTGTGATAAGCGCTTGAAGGCGCGTGACATATTCCGGGATCTTTTGGATCAGGGCCGAAAGCTGGTTGGAGAGAATTGGAACAACCAAAATTAGAGCGAGCACAAACAGGATTATAAACACCAGCAAGATGAGACTTGTGGCGACAACGCGGCTCGCCCCCATGCTTTCCAGGCGGTCGGCCACAGGATCCAGCATATAGGCAAGTGCCATTCCCGCAACGAAAGGTAACAGAATTGAGCGAAACACATATAAAAACACTATCGAGACGATTAAAGCTGCCAACCAAAACCAAATTTGACGCTTAATCCTCGGACTGATCATCAAAAGTACTTCAGAACCCATTGAAGGTTCTAAGTCAGCGCTGGCTTGTGATTTTGTATTGACCTTTGCTTTGGTCGTTTTTGGCACGTTCGCACCCTCTCCATTCAGTTTATCGAGTAGTCTGTTTTATTCTTTCCATCGCTGTCGGTATCATCACTGGCAAATAGCGCGAGCCCTTGTAATATATAGGCAACGGCTGATGATGCTGTCAGTAACCCGGTTATTAAAACCAAAGATATATCAATTGTCGGGTAATTTCGACTAAATGCGAGACAGCATAACACCCACAACGCCAGGATTATTTGCATTGCCGTGTTTGTTTTGGAAACCCATAGCGGCTTGATTGTCACCGGTTTGGACAGAACAAACGCCAGCATTACCCCAAAGACGATTAGCAAATCCCGGCTAACGACCAAAATCGTAAGCCACAGGGGCAAATGTCCAAGGTATGCCAGCACTATAAAAACCGAAACCAGCATCACTTTGTCTGCAATTGGATCCAATATTGTACCGAATTCACTTTGCTGATCAAAATATCGGGCCACAGCCCCATCTACTGCATCCGATAATCCGGCAAACAGAAATAATATAAATGCCATCAACTGTTGATCGACAAGTAAAGCCCATATGATAACCGGGACCAGAACAAGGCGCAGCAGGGTGATAAGGTTTGCTATCGTCAACTATTAAAAGACCTTGCAATTTGTATTGATTGAAAATGCAGCGTTCAACAATCTATGGCAAGCGCTCTCGCCCAGGTGATCAGCGGTTTATTTGACAGTACCGGGAACTGCCCTACATTTAAAGCAATTGCCTAGGAGATACAATTTTGAAAAACTATCGTTCAACTATCGCATCAGTTCCGGCCCTGGTTTTTGCCATTGCAGGATTATCATCGCAGCCAGCATGGGGGGGCGACAGTCACTCGGGTTATTATTACCCTGAACCAAAGACAAAAGAGATATATGTCTCACCACTCGAAACGCTGCCAACTGCAACCAAACGAACCCGCGTGGGATTCACCGTTGGCCTGAGTAAACAGCAATTAGCCAGATCCTATTCGCCGGGCTACCATGTGTTTGCAAAAGGTGCTGACGGACAAAAGCTGATCATAGTTACTGTAGACGACGGACGTTACAATACATTGTACCGGTTAAGGGCGATGTTGGCCGCGCTGACCGCAGAAGCGCGCGATTCCCCTTTGTTTTCCCAAGCCAAAAACCCAGAGGACCTGACGTTTTTCGACCTCGCTCATCTGGTCGGTTTCACTCAAATCACGGTGACTGACGGGAAAGAGCTCGCCCATCGGATTAATCTGGACGGGGAAAATTAGGGAGAGTTTTCCACGCAATAGTTACCTTTGCTTCAAGACGTTGCGACGCTCTCAGTTTAAAGAGAGCCATGGAACACAATAAACCTCCCCTCTCCTACGCTGACGCTGGCGTTTCCATTGATGCCGGCAACGCACTGGTAAACGCCATTAAGCCCCTCATCGCCGCCACCCGACGCCCCGGTGCTGATGGATCGATTGGTGGGTTTGGCGGTGTTTTTGATCTCAAAGCAACCGGCTATAAAGACCCGTTACTGGTCGCTGCCAACGACGGCGTGGGAACCAAACTTAAGATCGCGATCGATACCGACCAGCACAGGACCATCGGGATTGACCTTGTTGCCATGTGCGTCAACGACCTGATTGTACAAGGCGCGGAGCCCCTGTTCTTTCTGGATTATTTCGCCGCAGGGAAGCTGGACAACAGAATTGCTGAACAGGTGATTGCAGGTGTCGCCGAGGGGTGTGGATTGGCCGGATGTGCCCTGACCGGCGGTGAAACCGCTGAAATGCCGGGCATGTATGCTGAAGGCGATTATGATTTGGCTGGATTTTCAGTAGGAGCTGTAGAGCGGGACGCTTTACTCCCGCGAAAGATGGACAGCGGGGACATTTTGCTTGGTCTTGGGTCAAGTGGCGTTCATTCAAACGGCTATTCTTTGGTTCGCAGAATTGTGGAGCGTAGCGGCCTTTCATGGGATGCACCCAATCCATTTGGTGATGACACGCTCGTAACAAGCCTGCTGGAACCGACGAGAATCTATGTGAAATCCGTGTTAAATACCCTCTCCAAACACAGTGGAGTCAAAGGCCTCGCCCATATTACCGGCGGGGGTATCACCGAAAACCTTCCGCGCGTGCTGTCAGATAACGTCGATGCAAAGGTCAACTTGTCGTCTTTGCAGCCCCTGCCCGTATTCGACTGGCTTCGCGGCGAAGGCGGTGTTGAAGACGCAGAGATGCTGCGCACCTTCAATTGTGGAACGGGCATGGTGCTGGTTGTAGATCGAGAACATGCAGACGCCGTCACCAACTCCCTGAAAACCGACGGAGAACAGGTCCGCGAATTAGGTGTACTTGTCGATGGAAGTGGCGACGTTACCTTTAGTGGCAAGGTTTCGTGGTCTTGACATGAGCAAGCTCAAGGTTGCCATATTAATATCGGGCCGTGGCTCCAATATGGGCGCATTAGCTCGAGCCACGATGGACCCAGATTATCCGGTTGAAATTGTGCTGGTCTTGTCCAACCGACCGAATGTGGCGGGTCTTGAACTCGCGCAGGAACACGGCATTCCCGTTCGCGTGGTGGATAACAAAGCCTTCGATAGCCGTGGTGCCCATGAAGATGCCGTCAACGAAGCCCTGATCGAATTCGGTGCACAATTTATTTGTCTGGCCGGTTATATGCGCCTGCTTGAAGATGGCTTTATAAACCGTTGGCGGGGAAAAATGATCAATATCCACCCCAGCCTGCTTCCTTCGTTTCGTGGGATCGACACCCATGAGCGAGCTTTGGAGCGCGGCGTTAGAATTCATGGCTGTTCGGTTCACTTTGTAAATGCGGAAATGGACGGTGGACCCATTATCGCTCAAACCGCTGTCCCGGTTCACCCTGATGATACCGCAGAAACATTGGCTGATCGGGTGCTCGAGGCTGAGCACAAATTATATCCCCACGCGCTAAAACTCATCGCAGAAAAGAATGTCAGATGGGTCAGTGGAGACACCGTGAGCCACTCCAGTGTTACTTCCGGCGACCTCGCCTGGTTTAACTAGCAGACCTCCACTCGCACCTTCGTGTCGTGGAATGCCGCCGCCCCGTGGGGCGCGCATGTATCAGCGCTTGTTAGCGTATTTATTCCGCGCCCATCTTCATGGGCTTTATTTGGCCAGATACCTTCCGCCACAAGCACGCCCGGATTAATGCCGTCAAATTCCTTGATGTGCACAATTACCGCACCACGCTGATTAACCAGGCGAACCTTTTGTCCGTCAACAAACCCGCCCGCAGTTATGTCCTGCGGATGCATCATGACATTCGGACGAATTTCCTTGGATTTAGAACCGGGTGTTTCGGTAAATGTCGAGTTCAGGAATGACCGGGCCGGTGACGTTGCCAGTCTGAACGGATGGTCATCATCGGCGTTTTCCGTAATGTCCCAATGGTCCGGCAAGCTCGGAGCGTCGTCGACCGGGCCTTGCAATCCCATAGACGCGGGAGGGCGACCCCAGGGGACGTTGTACCAATCCGCACGAAGGTGGAACTTCCCATCCTCGTGGGCAAAACCATTCAAATAATGGCTTTCCTCAAAATCGGGCTGACAATCAATCCACTTATCCCGCTGGATATCAGCGAGTGTTCCACGATTACTGCGACGAAGCATATCATCAATCAGTTCGTTCTCTGAACTGCCAAAACCCGGCTGGTCCCCAACACCCAGACGTTCCGCCAATTCTTCAATGACAAACAGGTTTGAACGGCAGGTTGGTGGACCGTCAATGAGTTTAGGGCCGAGAATAACATGCTGATTTCCCCCGCCCCGGTAAATATCATCGTGTTCCATGAACATGGTTGCCGGAATGACGACATCTGCCATCTCGGCAGTTTCGGTCATGAATTGTTCGTGCACAGCAACGAATAAATCATCACGCGCAAAGCCCGCTTTTACCAGTTCCTGCTCTGGTGCAACGGATACCGGATTGGTGTTCTGAATAAGCATGGCCGTCACCGACGGTCCGTTATAAAGACTATCGGCATCATTGGTGAGCACCCGGCCAATCTTGGATTGATCCATGGAACGGATTGACGGGTCGTCAAATTGTTCGCCCTTGATCAGGCTGCCGTTTAATCCATAAATTTCTGCATTTGAAAAAAATGCTCCGCCACCCTTGTATTGCCACGACCCCATAACTGTTGCGATGCAGCACGCCGCGTGCATATTCACTGCACCGTTTCGCGTGCGCGTAAAGCCGTATCCAAGTCTCAGGAATGATTTCGGATGTTCGCCCAAAAGTGCCGCGAATGTCTCGATTTCCTCGACGGACAGGCCGGTAATTTCCGACGCCCATTGTGGGGTCCGTGTTTGAAGATGTGATTCAAGTGCAGCCGGTTCATTACTGTATTGGTTGAGAAATTCCCGATCAGCATTTCCATCCCGGAACAGGCAATGCATCACCGCGCTAGCCAGTGCCGCATCTGTTCCTGGTTTCAAACACAAGGCAAGATCTGCCTTTTTCATCGTATCGTTTTGATAAACATCGATGACGACAATTTTTGCCCCGCGATTCTTCCGCGCCTTGGTCGCGTGGGTCATGACGTTGACCTGCGTCGACACGACGTTGGTGCCCCAAATCACCACACAATCGGATTCAGCGATTTCACGGGGGTCGGGCCCCATCAGTTTACCCGTTGCAGCGGTATATCCGGAAAAAGCATTGTTAACGCAGATTGTGTCGAACTGTTTCGACCAGCGTTTTGCATGTCTCAGACGATGGATGGAATCCCGTTGAACCAGCCCCATTGTACCAGCATATTGGTAAGGCCAAACGGTTTCCGAGCCGTATTTCTGCTCCGCCTGAATGAATTTTTCAGCGATCAGGTCAAGCGCCGCATCCCAGGAAATATCGCCCCACTCACCACTGCCTTTAGTTCCTTTGCGAATCAAAGGTTTCAAAAGCCGGTCCGGATGGTGAATACGCTCCGCATAACGCGCGACTTTTGCGCATATGACACCATCAGTGTATGTGTTCTGCGCAGCACCCCGAACCCGTCCAATCGACGCATTATCAATAACTTCAACCTCCAGCGCACAGGTTGATGGGCAATCGTGCGGGCATGCGGAGTTCATTAATTTAACATTGAGCGGTTTGTTCATCCCAGTCTTCCTTTAACACCCGTTATTGGGCGGAACCCGATTTGCCCTATCGCATCGTGCTGTGACTTGATAGCAAGCACACAACCTTTCGCCAAATCAGAATTTAGTCAATGAACTACCGCCACGCCTATCATGCCGGCAATTTTGCCGATGTCTTCAAGCACATTATGCTGGCGCGGATGGTTGATTACATGAAGCGCAAGGAAAAGGCGTTTCGGGTTTATGACACACATTCCGGTATTGGAGTTTACGACCTGAATTCTGAAGAAGCCGGCAAAACGGAAGAATGGAAACTTGGGTTAGGTAAAATCCTGGACGCAAATCCGCCACCGGCAATCAATCGCCTTATTGGTCCATGGCGCGACGCCATCGCTCCGCTGGAAGAAAGTAAATATCCGGGCTCCCCCAGAATTGCCCGTAATTTGTTGCGCAAACAGGACCGTCTATCCCTTTACGAGTTGCATGATGAAGACATCAGCACCCTTAAAGCCGGATTTGCTGGTGATTTTCAGGTCCGCGTCAACCACCTTGACGGCTGGCTGGTTCCCGGCGCCCACATTCCCCCCAAAGAAGGTCGCGGCATTATGCTGATTGACCCGCCATTTGAAGATGGCCACGATTTCGACCGGATGATTGATGCGCTGGAAAAAGCCCGCAAGCGTTGGGCCGGTGGAACCATCGCCCTTTGGTATCCGGTAAAAAAGCGGAGCCATACTGACGAATGGCTCGATACATTAAAAGGCCTACGGTTCCCCGACCTTTTGAGTGCGGAAATCTATATTCAAGAACCGTGGTCCGCTGGTGTTTTGAACGGTTGCGGCATGGTTATTGCAAACCCACCCTACACTCTTCGCGACGAGTTGCAGGTGCTCTTGCCATGGTTGGCGGAGGTAATGCACCAAGGCAAAGGCTGGGGGCACCGGATCATCGATTTATCGAACAAATAGTGCGACAATTTCTTTTTGCGCCAACTGCCAGACCCAGGATGGTGCAATACGCTGTTAATATCGTCGACTCTTGCTGATTCATCTTTGCAAAACGTGATGGACACCGATTGACCACCACCCTGATCTCCCCCATCCTGTGTGAATTAGACACTGCACCCAATGGAAAGAATATGAAACGGTTCTACATCTTCATCGCTGCATTGGTGTGCATGATGGCTTGGCAGGTTCACGCTTCCGCCGGCCTGTTGGACGAATATCTGCAGAAGAAGACTTTTCCCGAATGCCAGGACGAAAAGGTCCTCGAAAGGATCGTTGAGCGTTTCAACTGGGCTGAGAATGAAAACTGGAAACGGGGATTCCACCTCGATAATATCGAACGGGTTCGCGAGCGCCTCGTACAGGACACACATTCCAGCCAAATTGCCCGACGTTATTGCCGGGCTCACGCCCGCCTCACAAATGGCCGCCACCCAACGCTTTATTACCTTATTGAGGAAGGTCAGGGTTACGCGGGCAATAGATTTAACGTGGAATTCTGTCTTGCAGGTTACGATCGCTGGAATGAATATGACGGTTCCTGCAGTGCGATCCGCTACTAAATCTCGATCACTTGAACTGGAAATACTATGAAATTGCTCTGCGCGAACGCCTCCCCCTATGCTGCAAAAGCCTCTATGGCTGCTAATTTTACAGGCGTGGACGTCGAACTGACTCCCGTCGACGCCACAAACGGTGACGCACAGCTGAATGCAGCAAACCCATTGTCTAAAATACCCTGCCTTGTGCTGGATGATGGCACGGGGGTTTATGACAGCCGTGCCATCACCCGTTACCTCGACCGGCAAGGCAACGGGAAACTTTACCCAACCGACCCATCCCATCTTCTCGCGGCGGAGCGCATGGAAGCCCTCGCCGACGGCATCAACGATGTAGCCGTTGGCTATATGTATGAACTGCGGTTCCACCCGGAAGAGAAAGTTCATCAACCGTGGTTAGACCGACTTTGGGGTAAAGCCGAAAACGGGCTGGATGCCGCAATGGCTGACCTTCCACCGTCTGGCAACGATGCGCACATCGGATCTGTCGCCTTGGCCTCTGTCGTTGGCTATCTGGAATTGAGGTTTGATGGAAAATGGGAAAATGGCCGGGAACCGCTAATTGCCTGGCAAAAAGAGTTTTTCGCAGCCCATCCGGCACTTGAAGCCTTGAAACCCAGCGCCTGAGCCACCAATTACCGATAATTCAAACGCTTGGGAAATCCAAAGCTCTCATCGCCGATGGGTGTGGGTGTGATCTTTATGCGTGACACCCCGCTGGATTGATTCCTGGATGTTGACGTATCTGCTTTTTGTCATTGGCCTTATACTCTTACTCTTAGGTGGCGATTGGCTGGTAAAAGGCTCGGTAGGGCTCGCCGAAAAATTTAACATTTCACCCCTCATTATCGGCCTGACCATTGTCGCACTTGGTACATCTGCGCCGGAACTTGTGATCTCTCTTCAAGCCGCATTATCCGGCTCCAGTTCACTTGCCGTTGGCAATGTTGTCGGCTCCAATATTGCCAATGTTCTGCTGGTTCTCGGTGTTCCGGCCCTAATCTCCAGCATCAAAAGCGAAGATGATGCCGTCCAGGGTACGGTATTTTTCCTTTTCGGCGTTACCGCGATCTTCATGCTACAGATGTGGCAATCCCCAATCTCGCGGTTTGACGGATTAATACTGCTTGTCTTTCTCGCCGTATTTCTCACGCAACAGTTTATCAATGCCAAGCGCGGCCAGGAGCCTACTGACGATTATCACGACGAACTCGGCGCTATTCCCGCTTCACCGAAGCTGATAACCGGCCTCATCATCGCCGGATTAATCGCCCTTCCCATCGGTGCGACGCTCACCGTAGATGCCGCGGTGGAGATCGCGCGGCGCTGGCATGTGTCAGAAGACATCATCGGATTGACCATTGTGGCGATTGGTACGTCATTACCCGAGCTTGCGACCGGGATCATGGCGGCACGGCAAAACCATGCCTCGGTCGCTATTGGAAATATCGTTGGTTCCAATCTGTTTAACATCGCGGCCATCATGGGGGTTACCGCAACCGTTGCCGGCACTGTGGAAGCCGGTTCTCACATTATCGGTTTTGATATGTGGGTGATGTTGCTCGCAACGCTTATCCTGCTAGCCCTGCCCTTCCTGAAACTGACGATTGGGCGCACTGGCGGAATGCTTTTGACAGGCGGATATATTGCCTATCTCGTTGCGACATCGGTTACATAACCCGCGAGAAATAGCCATCAATCACATACGGTATTGATGCAGCATGCACGGACTATGCTAAGCTTTGCGCATGACCGACTCGTCCAACACCACTGTCCCCGATGATGCCGCGCAAGCGCGGGCTAAACCGCGGGATTCCGGCGATATTCTTTGGGAAGAACCAAAGAGCATTGGCGGGAAAACGGGTGCGGAGCTGATCACCGATTATGTAAAACTTTTGCCCAACAAGCCCGGCGTTTACCGGATGATGAATGCGGCGAATGACGTACTCTATGTCGGCAAGGCCAAAAGCCTGAAGAAACGGGTGCAAAACTATGCCCGTGGCATCGGCCATGGAGGCAATCGTACCACGCGCATGATCGCAGAAACCGCCCATATGGAGTTCGTCACAACCCATACAGAAACCGAAGCGCTGTTGCTGGAAGCGAATCTAATCAAACGGTTACGCCCGCGGTTTAATGTTTTGATTCGGGACGATAAATCGTTTCCTTACATCCTGTTGTCGGGTGACCACGAAGCGCCCGGCCTGTTTAAGTTTCGCGGGGCGCGTTCGCGCAAGGGGGACTATTACGGCCCGTTCGCCAACGCCGGGTCGGTCAATACAACCATCAACGCCTTGCAACGTATCTTCCTCGTGCGCACCTGTACCGACAGTTTTTACGCCAACAGAACCCGCCCGTGCCTGCTACACCAAATCAAACGTTGTGCGGCCCCCTGCACCGGCGAAATTTCGACCGAAGGTTATGCCGAACTCGTCAAACAGACCAAAGATTTCCTGACCGGTAAAAGCCAGGAAATTAAAAACCGTTTTTCAAAACGCATGCAGCAGGCGTCCGACGATCTCGATTTCGAAACGGCGGCCATATACCGCGACCGATTAGCAGCCCTCTCTCACGTGCAAAGCCATCAGGGCATCAACCCGCAAACCGTCAATGAGGCTGATATCTTTGCCGTACATCACGAGGGCGAACAGTTCTGCATTCAGGTGTTCTTTTTCCGAACTGGGCAGAACTGGGGCAACAGAGCCTATTTCCCCCGCGCTGACAAAAGCTTTGACGAGGACGAAGTGCTGAATGCGTTTGTCAGCCAGTTTTATGATGACAAACCCATCCCTAAGCTGGTGCTCGTGTCCCACGACCTTGCCGAGGCTGATCTGATCGCCGAGGCGCTGAGCGTAAAGTCCGATAAGAAGGTGCAGGTTTACCGACCGCAACGGGGGGAAAAGCGCGATCTGGTCAAACAGGTGGCGCGAAATGCCAAAGAAGCGCTTTCGAGGAAGCTTGCTGAAAGTGCAACACAGACCAAACTGCTTGCCGGTATTCAAGAAGTCTTTGGGCTGGAAGCGCCGCCGCAACGCATCGAGGTTTACGACAACTCCCACATCATGGGCACCAATGCGGTGGGCGGCATGATTGTCGCCGGGCCGGAAGGTTTTGCCAAAAACCATTACCGCAAATTCAACATCAAGAACGAAGACCTCGTTCCCGGTGATGATTACGGCATGATGAAAGAGGTTTTCACCCGCCGCTTTTCCCGCCTCATGAAAGAACATAGCGACGGCAATGGCGAGGTTGACGAAGGCGCGGTGCCGCCGTGGCCCGATCTCGTGCTGATCGACGGTGGCGCGGGGCAACTCTCCGCCGTTCAAGAAGTGATGGAAGAACTGGGACTGACCAACAAAGTGAAATTAGTCGGCGTTGCCAAAGGGCCCGACAGGGACGCCGGGCGCGAGCGGTTTTTCATGCCAGGAAGGCAGGATTTCTCCCTGCCCATGCGCGACCCGACGCTCTATTTCATCCAGAGGCTGCGGGATGAAGCCCACCGTTTCGCCATCGGCACCCACCGGGCGCGGCGCAAAAAAGACACGCTGAAAAACCCGTTAGACGAAATTGCCGGCATTGGCCCTGCCCGCAAACGCGCCATCCTCCACCATTTCGGCAGCGCCAAGGCAGCCTCCCGCGCAGGCGTAGAAGACCTCATGGTAGTAGAAGGCGTAAGCGAAGCCATGGCCCAACGGATACATGACCATTTTCAGAAGGGGTGATTGGGTTGCGGATAGAAATTCATCAGGAATGTGAATGACCGAGACGGGGACAAAGCACCGATTTTGATGAAAAAGTCGGCCTTAAAGTAATCACCATTGGCTGATTCAGTTTATCCATTGATTTGGGAGATTGATGCGATGCTGGGACCACGCCAGGAATTTCAATCGGCTTTGTTTTACGAGTTCAATCTCGAAGACCACGTGCCTGATGATCATCTATTGCGGTCAATTGACCGGTTTGTTGATCTTGGCGATATGCGGTCGCACCTGCGCCCATTTTACAGCGACATTGGCCGCCCTTCGGTTGATCCTGAACTGATGATCCGCATGTTGCTGGTCGGATACATCATGGGCATCCGATCTGAGCGACGGTTGTGCGATGAGGTCCATGTGAATCTTGCCTACAGATGGTTCTGCCGTCTTGATCTAGGCGACCCCGTGCCTGATCAATCGACCTTTTCCAAGAACCGCCATGGCCGGTTTCGAGAGAGCGATCTGTTCCGGCAATTGTTTGAGAGCGTTGTTACTCGTTGCATTGCTGAAGGTTTAGTTGGTGGAGAGGTGTTTGCGACTGATGCCAGCATTATTCGGGCAGATGCCAACAAGCAGAAATCGACACCAAAGGAGGAATGGGACGCATCATCACTCGATCCAGCAACTGTGCCTCGGGCTGTGAAGGAATATCTAGAGGTGCTGGATGACGCAGCATTCGGTGCCGCCAGTGAGGTCGAACCTAAGTTCACTTCACGTTCTGACCCTGCTTCCCAATGGACCGGTGCGCTCAAGGGCCCAGCTTTCTTCGCTTACTCAGACAATTACCTGATCGACACAGATCACGCGATTATCGTGGATGTGGAAGCCAGCCGTTCAATTAGACAGGCCGAGGTTGGTTCTACACGCACCATGATCGTACGAACGCGGGAAACGTTTGACCTCTACCCCGAGATACTGGTCGCCGACACAGCTTATGGTTCCGCAGAAAACCTCAACTGGTTGGTCAACAAAGAAGGTATCCTGCCGCATATTCCAATCATCGATAAGTCGCGACGCAAGGACGGCACTTTTGAGAAAAGCGAGTTTGTCTACGACCACGAAAAGGACGCTTATATTTGTCCGATCGGATTACCGCTGCGTCCAACCCAACGGGCTTACCGGAATCGAAAATCTCCTGTAGCGGCGGACAATACGATCCGTTACCGCGCCAGCAAATATGATTGCCAGGAATGCCTGCTGAAGAAATATTGCTGCCCCAACCAACCCGTCCGCAATGTCGGCCGCCACATTTATGAAGGTGCTCGTGATTTGGCCCGCGAGCTCTCGCTGACCGACGCTTATGTCGATTCACAACGACGGCGAAAAAAGGTCGAAATGCTGTTTGCCCACCTCAAACGCATCATGAAACTCGACCGACTGCGCCTGCGGGGACCAAACGGAGCCAAAGATGAATTCCTTCTCGCAGCAACAGCACAAAACCTCAGAAAACCAGCCAAGTTGATCCCGCAACCGGTGTGAAACCGGATCGGGAGACGCTCGATCAAACTCCAAAGCCGACTAAAACAAAGCCTTTTTCATCAAAATCAGCTCAATGCCGCCGCTCGACGTCATTTTACCTGAACCGCTCACGGGTCGGTTTTCCAGGTATTTGCTGGCATTTGCGCGATTGGTAATGAGGCGTGAGCTTAATTGGGTCCCCGCACCCCTAACCCAAAATCGGCACCACCACATCGCCAATCTTAACCTCCCCAGTCTCAACAACACTTGCCGTTATCCCTCCATGCCCTCGCACAGCCGTGTAGCCTCCGTATCCCAATATCTCTTCCATACGGGAGCATGGGGCACAGATGCCTGTTCCTTCCAGTATTACGCTACCTATCTGAAACCTCACCTTGCGCAGGCCGAGCAGGTTTATGCCGCTGACGACGATGTTTCGGCGCAGCCATTCCGGTGGGATTTTGTCGTGAATGGACAGGGCGGCGATCACCGGCAGGTGCTCGGCCTGAATGAGCGAGACTGCGCGTTTTCCCGGTGTTGCCCGGCGGTCTCCTGCCAGCCCGTTTTCCGTGATCAAAACGCTTTTCAGCGGCACAACATCGGCCTTTCGCTCCGGGCGCACGCCCAGCCATTCAACCCGACCGGGTTTGGAAAATCTTGAAATAAGGCCTGCGAGGTGTCCGTCCATGGGCAATTTTGCTCTGCTGCTGTTTACAAAACCTGTGCGAATACAGGAAGATAGATATAAGCAGGCTCTTGGCCTCTGGACAATAAAAACAAAGTGCGGAACTGTTCATATCAAATCTCGCACGACACTTAAAAGGAACTCCCATGTTGAAATCCTTATCAATCGCCCTCTTGACTGGTGGAATGCTGGCAATGGCATCATCCGCTTACGCCGCAAATGCCTGTTCAACTGGCAAAACGCTGACCGATGGAACATTGACGATAGCAACAGGTAACCCTGCCTATTACCCATGGGTAATTGACGACAAACCGGAGGCTGGCAAAGGTTTTGAAGCCGCCGTCGCCTATGCGTTGGCCGCGAAAATGGGCTTCGACAAAGGCGCGGTAAAATGGACACGCACATCATTCGATGAAGCCATTCAGCCCGGCGCAAAAGATTTCGATTTTAACATGCAGCAGTTCTCCATCACGGAGGACCGCGACAAAGTTGTCGATTTTTCTGCACCTTATTATTCTTCGGCCATGGCCGTGTTGGTGCTCATGAAATCAATTGAAGACGGTTTGAAACCAGAACTTTCCGCTTTGAAAGACCTCAAATGGGGAGCTGTTGCCACCACGACTGCCCTGCCTGCCGTCATGGGCCTGATCAAACCAGCAAGTGACCCGCTGTTGTATGATGATACGGCCAATGTCGCCGAAGCGATGAAAGCCAACCAGATCGACGCGGCGCTTTTTGATCTACCAACAGCGCTTTACCTCTCCGCTGTTGTAGTGGATGGTGGCGCCCTGTTGGGCCAATTCCCGGCGGATAGAACCGATAAGCCAGATCAATTCGGGGCAATACTGGCGGAAGGCAATCCACTCAAGGAATGTGTCGACGCAGCGCTGGCGGAAATGAAGGCGGATGGTTCACTGGCGAAAATCGAAGCGGAATGGCTGCAGGAAGCCACCGGAGTACCGCTGATCAAGTAAACTGACTGCATTGACCCGTCTTCAAGTATACGAAGCGCGACAGCGCAAACGTTCAATCCTTATTGCAAGTGCCAGCACGGCGGCGTTCGTGTTGGCACTTGTCATTCTTGTGCCCATGGCGCCGGGCTGGAGCCGCGTAAAAGACAGTTTTTTCAACTGGGAAATTTTCGTCCGCACCACACCAAGGTTACTTGAAGCTTTCCTGCTGGATGTGGCGATCTTCGCGTGGTCTGCGCCTTTGATTGCGGTGATTGGGTTGCTGATTGCGCTTTGCCGCGGAGTCCGCTCCCCTTCCCTGTTTCCGCTGCGCATGTTCGGCGCGGCCTATGTGGATATTTTTCGCGGTGTCCCGGTCATTCTGGTAATCTATCTGATTGGCTTCGGCATTCCGGGTCTCGGCTTGCCGCGCCCTTGGAACAGTCCGTATATCTGGGGCACGGTCGCGCTGGTGTTGACCTATAGCGCTTATGTGGCGGAAATTCTGCGCTCGGGCATTGAAAGCATCCACCCGAGCCAGCGGTCGGCGGCTATTTGCCTTGGCCTCTCCGAACGGGACGCCATGCGCTACGTCATTTTACCGCAAGCCATACGTCGAGTGGTCCCTGCCAATATGAACATGTTCATCGCCCTGCAAAAAGATGTCGCCCTTTTAAGCGTAATCGGCCCCGTAGAAATTTTGCGGCAGGCGGGCGTGTTCAAAAGCCTGCTGGCGAATTTTACGCCTTATGTTGCCGCGGCCGCCATCTTTTTGGCGCTGACAATCCCCGCCACCCGTTATGCGGACTACCTCATGAACCGGCAACGCAATGTCAGAAGCTAAGCTCACCCTCACAGATATGCAGAAGTCCTTTGGCACCCAACATGTTTTGCGGGGTATCAATCTCGAAATTGCCAAAGGCGAAATGGTCTGCCTGATCGGACCTTCCGGCTCGGGCAAATCCACCCTTCTGCGCTGCATGAACATGCTGGAGCCGATAGATGACGGCATCGTCCAGCTGGATGGCCTCGACATTTCCGAACCGGGGCTTGACCTTGAACCGGTGCGTCGTCGCATCGGTATCGTCTTCCAGTCCTTCAATCTGTTTCCTCATATGAGCGCGGCGGACAATGTGCTGCTTGCCCCCAGACGGGTGTTGGGAAAGGGTACGGCGGAATTACAGGTGGAGGCGCATGAACTGTTCCAGCGCTTCAACCTTGCCGACCATATGCACAAATATCCTGACCAACTATCCGGAGGCCAACAACAGCGCGTGGCTGTCATTCGTGCTTTGGCGATGAGGCCGGAAATCATGTTGTTCGACGAAATCACATCAGCGCTCGACCCGGAACTGGTCGAAGAAGTGCTGGACGTGCTCCGGCAACTCCGGGATGACGGAATGACCATGGTGCTGGCCACTCACGAGATGGGATTTGCCCGTGAACTGGCCGACCGGGTCTGCTTTATGGATGGCGGCAAAATTGTTGAAGAAGGTCCGCCAACGCAGATGTTCAGGGAACCACGGATGGATCGCACAAAATCGTTCTTAAAAAGCGTGTTGCGATAAGCAAAACGCCAAGCAGAATATATAGAATTATCGACGAATTGCGAAATAATAAAACAATATTCGAACTCGAGCTAAAAAAACCAGAACACACCATCCAGACAGTGAAGCCGGCCAGCCTAAATCGACCTTTTTAATTCAGACTCGACCGGCTTACTCTCGATTGATCACATCAGGTTTAATCAATACTCCTTGAGAAGCGCCTTAAAGGCTGAATCTTGATACTATTTTCTGGCAAATGGCGCACCCCGCGCTTGTATTTTATCGCTTAATCCGCTTTGAGGAAGGCATGGAAAACCCGGATAAAAAACCCCGCCAAGCTGGTCCTTGGAGCATTCCAAATTTGCTGACCTATGCACGCATATTGGTCGTACCTTTGGTTGTCCTGTGTTTTGATCTGGAAGAACGAGGCAAATCGACAGATGCTGCGCGATGGTGGGCACTGGGGTTATTCGCATTTGCCAGTGTCACAGATTTTTTCGACGGATACCTCGCCAGAATCTGGGAACAGACGTCTTCTTTGGGCAAGATGCTCGACCCCATAGCGGACAAACTTCTCGTTGCCGCCTGTCTTCTTTTGTTAGCGGCTGATGGCGCCATTGCCGGGTGGTCTATTTGGGCGGCAGTTGTCATTTTAAGCCGCGAAATTCTTGTCTCGGGCTTGCGCGAATATCTGGCTGACCTGAAGGTCTCACTACCGGTTACCCAATTGGCGAAATGGAAAACCACACTGCAGATGGTCTCATTAGGATTTTTATTGGCTGGCCCTGCCGGTGACAAAGTCTTCCCCTATTGCACTGATACCGGTTTGGTTCTCCTGTGGATTGCAGCTATTGTGACGCTGATCACCGGGTGGGACTATTTCCGGGCCGGTTTGAAACATATGATCGAAGAAGACTAATGACAGAATTTACTGTGAAAATGCTCTATTTTTCGTGGATACGTGAACGGGTTGGTATTGAGGAAGAACAGTTGGTACTCCCGCAAACGGTATCAACCGTTCGCGAACTCCTGCTGTGGTTGCGCGAGCGTAACGAACAGTTTGCTGCCGCGATTGAATTTCCCGATATCATCCGAGTCGCACTAGATCAGGAACACACCGAGCACGAGAGCTCAATTGGAACCCCACGGGAAATTGCTCTCTTTCCACCCATGACCGGCGGGTAAAACCCGAATGACAGCCATTCCAAAAATTGTTGTTCAGGCGGAAGATTTCGACCAGAGTGCAGAAATACACGCGATGACGAGTGGCAATAAAGATATTGGCGCGGTCGCAACATTCAGCGGCCTTTGCCGCAGTGAGGGCGAAAGCCTGAATGCGCTGGAACTTGAGCACTACCCCGGAATGGCGGAAGCGGAAATTGAACGGTCAGCCAAAGAAGCTTGCACCCGCTGGCCGATTGACGGGCTGACCGTCATCCACCGCTATGGCGTCATCCAACCGGGCGAACAAATCGTACTGGTTATCGCCACCAGTCGACACCGGGATGCGGCGTTCGATGGGGCGCGTTACGTGATGGATTTTTTAAAATCCAACGCGCCCTTTTGGAAAAAAGAACACCGTGTCGATGGCAAGCCTGCCGGATGGGTCGATGCCAAGGAAAGCGATGAACAAGCCAAAAATCGTTGGCAATAGCGACTACGCCTTTGCGCTCTTCACCGCGGGCAGTCTTGGTGCCGTATCCGACGTCGGTTCCTGATCAAACTTTTGCAACGGTAAGTCGCCGGATTTATCCATCTTTTGAACCAGTTTGCTGATCTTCGCCGCATCTTGAGGCGACGGTGCACCGTCTTTTCCAAGGTACAATGTCTGCGACGGGAAGGCGAATTGAGTTCCGCTAGCCTCGACAATATCCATGACGCCAAGAAATAGGTTTTCCTGAACTTCCAGAAAGGAATTATAATCCGTCACTTTGATATAGCAGAATATTTCTATGTCGACGGAACTGGAATTGAAATTCACAAACCGCACCCGCAGGGATTCACCAAGTACGCTTGGGTGATTGTCCAGCAATCTTCTGATCTCGCTCAATAGGTAACGGATTTGATCGGGCGTCGTTTCATAGCGCATCCCAAGTATCGTCTGCATTTTGAAACGGTCGCGCACCGAATAATTCTCAATCTCCATGGCGGAAAATGCGCCGTTTGGAACGGTTACCACTGTTCGGTCTAACGTTCGAACCTGAGTCGACCGAATGCCGATGTCTTCAACCGTTCCCATCACACCGCCAAATTTGCAGAAGTCACCAACCCTGACCGGTTTATCCGCAACGACCGTGATTGAACCAACAAGATTCTCAATGGTCTTTTGAGCACCAAGCGCCAGGGCTAAACCACCGATACCAAGCGCTGCCAGCCCCGTTGTTACGTCGACACCCAATATATCAAGGATGGTAATACCAATGATGCCGATAACGACTGCTTTCGCCATACGTCTTGCCAGCATAACGACAGCGACGGACGACAATCGGTTGGTGCGGGACATGCCGTAGCGCGCAAATTCGCCGATTCCGTCAACGATCCGCATAAGCAGCCAGATAAGCGCCAACAGGCTGGCAATTGTCGCCAGCCAATTGATGTAGTCGCGAGCGACAACCTGAATTCCGAGCACCACAACGGCCACGCGATAAAACGATACTCCAAGTACTACAGCGAGAGGGATTCGAATTGACCTTAGAACTCCATGGCCCGGCAGGTCGCTTCGTTGCCTTAAGATTGCGCGCAACACGGCGACGATGAACGACGAGATCAAATAACCAATTGCAAGCGCTGCCAATGCCGCGACAAAAATACCAATCCAGTGTCCGGCAGCGACTGTACCAACTTTGTAGGTTTTTAGTTGTTCGGGAAGAATCCTGTCCAACAGACCTTCATCGGTTACGCGCAACAAGAACGGTACACGGTTGAGCATGGATGGCTCAAACACCCAGATTTTTAAGTCATTTGGGCCGTTAATCTGATGCATAATCAGAGGTATGTTTCGCTCAGAACGGTCCAACACACCAACCTGTTCCAAATTGGCATTCAGCTCATCATTCAACTTGCCTTCTGGAGAAGTAGAAAGCGCGTTGATTTCATTGATGTAGCCGTCCCGGTCAAGAAGTTGAATCAACTCCCTGGAACGTTTTTTTCCCGTTTCTTTTTGCTCGTCAGCATCGAGATTACTCATATCGAGATATCGGGACGCCCGCTCGAAGTCCTCCTGACGAATGGCTTTTAAATAACCTTCAATCGAACTACGTGGATTGGTTCTGCCATAGGGGTCAACAGCTGGTGTGGAAGCGTTATCGGCCGGTGCAGATGGCAATAATTGCGCTGACACCTGCGACGCAATGCCAGCGACCAATAAGAACGATATGAACAGAAGAAAGTTGGAAGCTCGCGTAAATGTTCTGAACATGGCACCAGTGATTCTCAAGGGTTTGAACCCGCGTATTATACTGGCTTTATTCCAAAGTGAGACAGACAATATATTTAGTTAGTCGTGCCTTCTGAACCCACAAAAAACCCGGCAATCGCCATGCGATCACCGGGCTTTCAAACTTAATAAATAAAAGCGATTAGCCGACGATTTCGCAACCTGCGAACCAAAAGGCAATTTCTTCTGCAGCAGTTTCCGGCGCATCGGAACCGTGTACCGAATTTTCACCCAATGACAGGGCGAAATCCTTGCGGATTGTACCATCATCAGCTTCGGATGGGTTGGTTGCACCCATCACTTCGCGGTTTTTAAGAATAGCGCCTTCGCCTTCCAAAACCTGAACAACAGTTGGGCCGGATGACATGAATTTAGTCAGTTCACCAAAGAAAGGGCGTTCGCTGTGAACTGCGTAAAAAGCCTCAGCTTCGCGCAAGCTCATGTGCACGCGGCGGGAGGCGACAACACGCAGGCCCGCTTCTTCGAGACGCGCAGTAATTGCGCCTGTCAGATTGCGCTTTGTTGCGTCGGGTTTGATCATTGAAAAAGTACGTTCGATAGCCATCGATATTAGTCCTGTAAATGGAGAGGAAAACCGTTGCGCGCGCTATAGCGCTAACCTGCTCTGGCGGCAAGCGGGTTGATCAGATCAACCTTGCGAAACGCATTTGGCTTTCCGCCCTGCCCCATCGTACATGTCGAGTAATGTATCGAACCAATCTGCCACTTTGCTGTCGTGCGGTAGGACGTCATGGGTACAGGTTGTGCGCAGCCATTGCAGCGCGCCAAATACCACATAATCGGCAAATAATGGGGATTCACCACCAATAAATTTCTGTTTTTTGAGCGTTAATTCTAAAGGAAATAGCGTTTTTTCCAGATTTTCGCGCGTTTTTGGGAATTTTGCGTCAAATTCTTCCAGCGTACAGCCGAATAATTTCTCCCGTGTGGTTCTAAAAAACACCTGGTCGTTCGGCGCCAGTTCATTGTAAATATCCATCAGACAAAGTTGCGTGACGGCCGGGTGAAGCTGGGTCTGCGACCAATTGACGATATGAGCGGTGATCGCTTCACCGCCTTCCCCTTTAAACAGGCTTGGTGCGTCTGGATATTGGGCGTCGAGATATTTGGCGATTTCATAACTGTCCTCGACAATTTTCTCACCATCGCGAATGACAGGCACCTTGCGACTGTCGCCACCTTCGATTGTCGCCACCTTTGTAAACGGCACCGGCGTCGTTTCAAAATCCAACCCTTTATGAAGAAACGAAAGGCGGGTTTTCCAGCAATGGGGGCTGAACCGCAGGTCGATATCCGCTCCGCACAGGTCGTATAATTGAATGGTCATAATCCGGTTTCCGTCTGTCAAAAAATAGTGCTAGGGCTCATTGGCTATCACGCCGCCACTTACGAAAAAAGCCATGCATCTACACATAATGATTTATTTGGTGCAATTCGCGCCAGAAGGGCGCAGTTGAGTGGAGCGCAAGACCCATATCGACGCATTCGGGGCAGCTAGCTTAATCGGATTTTCCGCGCTGCTCGGCCTCAATCAAGTGCTTATTAAAATCGTGAACACGGGCCTTCAACCAGTATTTCAGGCGGGGCTACGTTCTCTACTCGCTTTTCCCGTTATCCTGATATTTGCTCTGGTCATGAGACGCAGGCTTTCGATGTCGGATGGCAGTTTTTGGCCTGGCATGCTGACTGGATTGTTCTTTACATCGGAGTTTGTACTGCTGTTTCTGGCTCTTGATTACACAAGTGTCGCCCGCACATCGATTTTCTTCTACACGATGCCGTTTTGGGTGGCGATTGGCGCTCACTTTCTTCTCCCCGATGAAAGACTGACAGGTGTGAAGATTGTTGGGCTGTTACTCGCCATTGGCGGTGTAGTGTTAGCGCTTTCACAAAATGATGCACCTGCATCTCCAAACGCGTTTATCGGCGATATTATGTGCCTCGTTGGTGCAATGCTCTGGGCAGCTATTGCCTTGACGACACGAGCCACAAATCTCAAAAATGCAACCCCAGAGATGCAACTAGTCTATCAACTTGCCGTTTCTGGGCCGCTAATTATGGTGGCGGCATTGTTCTTCGGTCCGTTCATTCGGGAATTGGAGCTCCATCACTGGGGCATATTCAGCTTTCAGGTTGTTGTGGTCGTTGCGGCTGGTTTCTCATTCTGGTTCTGGCTGCTCTCAAAATATCCAACCGCAAATATGGCCAGCTTTGGATTTTTAGCGCCGGTGTTTGGCGTCGCATTTGGCTGGCTAATCCTCAGCGAACCGGTTGGGCCACGGTTGATTATCGCGTTGTTCATGGTGGGCGCTGGCATTGTTTTGGTGAACATGCGTGAGACCTAATAAAGCGAGGGATTACCCCTTGCACTTGGCGCCGGTTTCCCGCAAAAGCCGCCCATGCTGACCATAACTGATCTCACATTTCGCATGCAGGGCCGCCTGTTGCTGGAAAATACTTCGATGGCTGTCCCGATGGGTGCTCGCGTAGGCTTTGTTGGCCGTAATGGAACCGGCAAAACAACTCTGTTTAAGTTGATCACCGGCGAATACGGCCCGGAAACGGGCTCTCTGAAATTGCGACGCAATATGCGAATTGGTCAGGTTGCACAGGAAGCGCCGGGAACCGAAAAATCTCTACTGGAAACAGTTCTGGAAGCGGATGTCGAACGTACCGAACTGATGGTAGAGGCGGAAACGGCAACCGACCCGACCCGCATTGCCGACATTCACACGCGGCTGGGCGACATTGATGCCCATTCCGCCGAAGCGCGTGCCGGAGCCATCCTCCACGGATTGGGTTTCGATTCAGCCGCACAGGCCCGCCCCTGTTCGGATTTTTCCGGCGGATGGCGCATGCGCGTGGCTCTCGCTGCTGTGCTGTTTTCCGAGCCCGATCTCCTGCTGCTCGACGAGCCGACCAACTACCTCGATCTTGAAGGCACCCTGTGGCTCGAGAACTATGTCGCTCGTTATCGCCACACTGTCATCATCATCAGCCACGACCGTGACCTGCTGAACAAATGCTGCAATACGATTGTTCATTTGGAGCATTGCAAGCTCACTTCGTACAAAGGCAATTACGACTTTTTTGAAAAGACCCGCGCTGAACGTATGGTCTTACAGGCGAAAATGAAGGTGAAACAGGACGCTAAACGCGCTCATATGCAAGCCTTTATTGATCGGTTCAAAGCGAAGGCTTCAAAGGCTACGCAGGCGCAAAGCCGGGTTAAGGCGCTTGAAAAAATGGCAACAATTTCAGCCGTTCAGGATACGGATGTCGCCGCCCTGCACTTCCCCAGCCCTGAAAAACCCATTGCCTCACCGATTATCAATCTGGAAAGAGCGGTGGCCGGATATGAACCGGGTAAGCCTGTTATCGGCAATATGGATTTGCGGATTGATGCAGATGACCGCATTGCGCTGCTGGGGGCGAACGGCAACGGGAAATCGACTTTTGCCAAGTTGATTGCCGGTCGCCTTGCCGTCATGGACGGTAAAGTGACCCGGTCAGAAAAACTACGGGTTGCCATGTTTGCCCAGCACAATATGGACGATCTCTTTCCTGATCAAACACCCATCGACCACGTGCGCAAACTTATGCCGCGCGAGCCGGAAGCGAAAGTACGCGCCCGTGTTGCCGGCATGGGGCTTGGTGCCGAAAAAATGGAAACCAAGGCGAAAAGCCTTTCCGGTGGTGAAAAAGCGCGACTGTTGCTGGGGTTGGCAACGTTCAACAAACCCCACCTGTTGATCCTCGATGAACCGACCAACCATCTGGATATTGATAGCCGCGAGTCGCTCGTAATGGCGCTCAACGCCTATTCCGGTGCGGTGATCCTGATTTCCCACGACCGGCACCTTGTGGAAGCAAGTGCTGAACGTCTCTGGCTGGTACATGACGGGACCGTCGGCCCTTATACAGGTGATCTGGAGGATTATCGAAGGCTTATTCTTAAAGGCCCCGGCGCACCCGGTTCTAAAAAGGATGAAAAAGCAACCAAAGTCGCTGCCCCGCAAAAATCCGACAAGGAAAAACGCCGAGAACAGGCGGCGAAGCGCGAAAACCAGTCCGATTCCCGCAAACGCATTCAAAAACTTGAAGCCATCATGAAAAAGGCGGAAGACGCCATTAAAGGACTCGACAAGCTTCTGGCCACGGCTTCCACCGAACGGGACGCAAAACGTATTCGTGATTTGGCGACAAAAAAAGCCGAGTTCGAACGCCGCCTTGTTGAAGTTGAAGAGGAATGGCTGGACCTCAGCGAAGCTGTCGCCTGATTTAATCTTATTGCCCCAAATTCGCCGGGATTATTTTGCAATTAATCCGCTGGTGATTTATGGAATCCAGGTGGGTGGTCTCAAGATGGTAAGCAAAGTGTCTTTGATTTCAAAACTCAAACCGGCGGTGCTGTTTCTATTCCTTGGTGCATTGAGCGCGTTCACTTCGCAATATGCACACGCCCACCCCCATGAATTTGTCACCATGCGTGTCGAAGTCAAATTCAATGATGAGGGTAAACTCTCTGGTTTTCAGTATTTTTGGCAATTTGACGAATTTTTCTCCGCTTACGCGATTGAAGGGCAGGACAAAAACAAGAATGGCAAGGCGGATCAGGAAGAACTCGACGCGTTAATCGTAGAGATATTGGGAAATATCGAGCCTGCTGGGTATTTCACCGCGTTTGACGGGAATCATCTGACACCAAAGTTGGGAACCGCTGAACCGGTCAAAGTAAGTTATTCCAACCGTCAGCTCGAACTCACTTTTAACGTACCATTCAAGAACCCTGTATCATTGAAGAAAAATACGATGCGATACGCGATTTATGACAGTCAGTTCTATATCGCGATGCATCATGACCCGGATGATGTGCCGGTCTTTCTGGTAAATCCGCCAAAGGGATGTTCGTGGAAGTTAGACGAGGCCGCTCCGGACGAAGATACGGTTGCTTACGCAAGTTCGCTGGGAAAGTCAGATTCATCCGGGTTTGATCTGGGCGCGCAATTTGCTGAATGGGTATCCATTTCATGCAAATAAACGGGCAATCGATCCGCCAAAACCCCGGCAAGTTGGCGCTGCTGGCCCTTCCCCTATTGGCCGCTGTACTTTGGTTCGCCTGGGAAGGGATATCGGACATCTACGTAAATCTGATTGTCTGGATTAATCAGGAGCAACGGTTGTTCCACAAATCCCTGACAAAAAGCATCAGCGCCTATGCGGATAATTCCGGATTTGCCACGGCAATTGCCATCATCACAGGCAGTTTTCTATATGGTGTTTTCCACGCCGCCGGACCGGGCCATGGGAAAGTCATACTGTCGACATATCTGCTCAGCCAGCCGGAAAAAATCGGTAAAAGCGTTGTGCTGGCGGTGATCTCGTCACTTGTTCAAGGGCTTGTCGCAATAGCGCTCGTCTACGGGCTTTTCTACATATTTGGCGTCGTTTCAGCTGATATGAAACTAGCAGTGAGTTGGAGTGAACGTCTTGCGTTCGCGCTCGTCGTTGCCATTGGCCTCATGCTGGTCTGGCGCGGTATGAGGGGCTTTGGATGGTTTCAAAATAAAGCGAAACACACCACTGGCCACCATCACGATCATGCACACAGTCATGATCATTCTGACGGACACTCACACAACCATTCTCATGACGACCATGGTGTTTGCAACACCTGCGGCCATGCCCATATTCCCTCCGTCGAACAGGTCAATTCCGTCAACGACTGGCGCACGTTGGCGGGCGTGGTTTTGTCCATCGGCATGCGACCCTGTAGCGGTGCAATACTCGTTCTGGTTTTCTCGCGGTTTTCCGGTATTCCATGGGCTGGCGCATTTGCAGTGCTTGCGATGTCTGCCGGGACGGCAATCACGGTCGCCACGCTTGCTGTATTATCGGTTCAGGCCCGCAGCTTCGCCATGCGTGTCATGGTCAGCAACGGCTCCCTGGCATCATTCGCAGCGAATGGAGCGACAATTGCTTGCGGATTATTGCTAGCATCTATTGGGATCGGGCTAATGACGACATCATTTGCCCCACCTATTCGTTCCATGGGACTTTGAGGGGTGTCGTCAGGTGGACGAGAGAAGAACCAATACAGAAGCGAACGTGGTATGATCAATTTCTTAAAAAATGGATATTCCCGAGAGAGGGTTATATTTCATTTTTACACCCCCAAATTAGCAGGTTTATAGCGATATCAATATTAATTTCGCCGTTATTTGTAGCTCTGTGAGGAGACTATGAAAATTCAATAGCGGTAAAAATCTCAGTTACGATATATTTTTATATTGTAATCCATTTATCAACATTAGATAGAAATGGAAGTAAGGGATAACAACAGCAATCGCACCCCCCGTTCGTTCGATGGGATCGACTTTATTGGGTTATCGGTGGAGCAGCTCTATCCCAATGAATAGACGCACCACGAGATTAAATCTCCTGCCCCTTTTTTAACAGCTTGTCGATCAGATCCCGTTGAATAATGGCGCCACTATCGCCTCCACCAAAACTCATTAAACCGGACGAAAACGTCGTGCCATAGGACTTCGCCGCATTCACGGTCTGACCAATGCCCTCAATGAGTTGCCGATCATGTAACGTGCTGAGCGGGTGAATGAATGTCGCCCACACCAACCCATTGGCGACCGCATAACGTGCATCAAGCGTCGTGTCGAAATTGGCTTGCGCAATGCGCAACAGTTCATCAGCCGACAGGTCTTCAGCTTTCTTTACAGCCGTCATGATGCGCATGCGGTTGTTAATTACGTCAGTGACGATGACGACCGGGACTTTCTCAACGTGAAATTGCCACGCGGTACCCGCATTGACAGCGCGGGCCTTATCATCCAGCCGATTGATAATCTCACCCATGCGTACAAGCGTCATTGTCCCTTCAACTGTCGCGGTGGGTTTTTGCTCCTTCGGCGCTGGGTTTATCTCGTTAGTCTGGGCTAGCGTAGTCCCTACGCTCATCATCAGCGCAACCAGCGCAACGGTATATGTATGGTATTTCATGGGAATCTTTCGACCAACAAAATGTCAACCTCCCCAGCATGCCGCCATTAACAAGTTCAACCAAGACATTATGTTGTCACTTTATTGAGATGAAAAACTCGAACATCATGATCAGGCATGTTTATAGCGTGTCTCATCATTTATAATTCAGTGGTCACGCTATAGACCTTTGTTTTTTCGCATGTTCGTACCTTTCAATCGAAGGTGATTGAAGGGAACAAGGTTTAATTCAAGATACTTCAGCGCAATGCGCTTTAGAATTTAATCCAGCTTCTCCAAAACCGCTTCAATCTTCGCCACCGCCGCGTCGACACCGTGCAGTTTATCGAGACCAAATAGACCGAAACGGAACGTTGAGAATCCTTCCGGCTCATCGCACATTAGCGGAACGCCAGCGGCGATCTGCATGCCCTGGGCGGCAAATTTCTTGCCGTTTTGGATTTCCGGGTCGTCGGTATAACTGACGACCACACCAGGCGCCTCAAAACCCTTTCCGGCGACACTTTTAATCCCGTGCTCCGCCAATAACGCGCGTACCTTTTTGCCCAATTCGAGCTGTTCATCACGAACCTTGTCAAAGCCATATTCCTTAGTTTCCAGCATCGTATCGCGGAAACCGGTTAAAGTGTCTGTCGGCATGGTGGAGTGATAGGCGTGACCGCCGTTGACATAGGCCTGCATGATCTGGTGCCACTTGGCCAGATCGACTGCAAAACTGCTGCTTTGGGTTGTTTCCATACGCTCCAGCGCCGCGTCATTCATCATGACAAGGCCGGATGACGGAGAGGAACTCCAGCCTTTTTGCGGCGCGCTGATGAGTATATCAACGCCGGTTGCTTTCATGTCGACCCACACCGCGCCAGAGGCGATACAGTCGAGCACAAACAATGCGCCAACTTCGTGAGCCGCAGCCGCGACCGCTTCCATATAGTCCTGCGACAACATGATGCCGGACGATGTTTCCACGTGGGGTGCAAAGACAACGTCCGGACGGTTATCGCGGATTGATTTCACAACATCATCGATTGGATGAGGTGCGAATGGTGCGGGATTTTCATTGCCGGATTGCCTGGCTTTCAACACCACTTGTCCAGAGGGAATATCACCCGCTTCGAAAATCTGCGTCCAGCGGTAGGAAAACCAGCCGTTTCTGATCACCAGCGTCTTTTTGCCCGTGGCAAATTGACGGGCAACAGCCTCCATACCGTAGGTCCCGCCCCCGGGCACGACCACTGCCGCGTCCGCCTGATAAACTTCTTTCAGCATATCTGAAATATCGTTCATCACCTTTTGAAAGGTTGCGGACATGTGATTGAGGGACCGGTCGGTGAAAACGACCGAGAATTCCATAAGACCATCAGGATCAACGGGTGAAGAAATATTGGACATGGAATAACTTTCAAAAACAGATGGGAAGTACGGCTACCGACGTCGTGAGAACGATAAGTTGGACTTTTCACCGCCTGCGGGCAAGTGAAAATCAAATCATATTTGTGAAGATTTATCACCGGTATTTCGCGGAGGCGTTATGCCTTTTTGGACCAGCGCCCCATCTCGTCCTGCTGCCAATAGGTCAGGTCATGGCCCGCTGATTTTTCGACTTTCCACCGCTCCCGTGCCGATGCAACTGCATCTTCGTCGCGGCCATCAATCATGTAGATCAAGCGGTCGTAGCCATCCGCACCCGCGGGGATAGCGCCATTGACGACAAAACGGACATTGGCGCCATTTGGATTTGACGTTGTGTCTGTAATCCAGATCGGATGTTGTTGCGCCTGCGATGAAGCTTCATCATCACTACCATGGGGGAGAAAACTCTCGTCGCGAAAAGTCCATAACAGCTCGTCCAGGATATCTATGTGACCAGAAGAATCAGTTTGCACGACAACTTTCCAATCGCGTTCAATGCACCGCTCCAAAAGCCCAGGCAGCGCTCTCTCTAAGGTGTGTTCTGTCAGGTGATAAAACAAAACTTCGGACATAATCTGAACCTAATTTAGCCAGGATGGGATTGAAACTGTTGGTAGATATATCCGATTATTGCTCTGGCGCGAACAAAGTGCTTTTCTGCAATCCTTCAACGCGAGTTTCTTGGCAAGGGCCTATGAGATTATTCAATTTCACGGCAGTTTCCGCACTGTTTGCAACATCGATATTGATCCAAACTGTTCCCGCTTCGGCAAATGGGGCAGAAGTCTGCCGTTTTGAGCGGCCCCAAATTATCTGTGCGGAGTCAACACGAGACGGCGAAGTGATTCTCAATGCCATGGCCAGCGTTGGAACACGCGAATTGTTTCGCAACGCGATTATCGACGGAGAGTCGCGTAAAAGTGCATATGCTGATGGTTATGAGCGCGAAGATTTCCGCAAATCGCTTGAAGCGAACCGCAAGTCGATGACCCGCTATGCCGATCGTGCCCAGCGACAATACCGCCGACGCAGAATTTCTGAGGAAGACTACGAAGCCATCCGAAGAGTATACGAGCAAGCCGTCGCCAATTATGCGCTCGCTATGGATGTTTATCGGGCAGGAACTTGGTTCGACACGTCAGAGCATAATTAAGGCGGGAGAATTACACCCCCTGCCTCAACCGTTTTACTGATTAGCTCTCGTAATTGTCCGCAACCAGCCGGTCCAGCAGTCTCACGCCATAGCCTGACGCCCAGGATTTGTTGATTTCGGTTTGAGGTGAGCTCATTGCGGTACCAGCAATGTCCAAATGCGCCCATGGCGTATCCTTCACAAAACGCTGCAAAAATTGCCCAGCCGTGATTGACCCTGCTAACCGGCCCCCGATGTTCTTCATATCTGCATTTTTGGAATCAATCAGCTTGTCATATTCAGGTGTCAGCGGCATGCGCCAGAGTTTTTCATTGGTATCCAAACCCGCTTTCGTCAATTGCTCACTCAATTTATCGTCATTGGAAAACAAGCCAGCGTGCTGATTGCCGAGCGCTACAAGAATGGCACCGGTCAGCGTGGCCAGATTGATCATGAACTTGGGTTTGAACTTTTTGTTACAATGCCAAAGCGCATCGGCCAAGATTAACCGGCCTTCGGCGTCTGTATTAAGTATTTCAATTGTCTGGCCTGACATGGAAGTGACGATGTCACCCGGGCGTTGAGCATCACCATCTGGCATATTTTCGACCATCGCGATGATGCCCACAACATTGGCTTTTGCTTTACGGGCCGCCAATGCGTGCATGAGGCCGGCAACCGCTGCGGCGCCACCCATATCGCCTTTCATATCCTCCATTCCACCACCGGGTTTTAACGAAATTCCGCCAGTATCGAACGTTACGCCCTTGCCAACGAATGCGACCGGCTTGTCCTTCGCTTTGCCGCCCTTCCACTGGATGATCGCCATACGTGGCGGATTACGAGACCCCTGTGCGACTCCCAAGAGAGTGTTCATCTTCAAGGCTTTCATCTGCTTTTCATCAAGAATTTCGACCTTGCATCCGAGCTTTTTCAACTCCATTGCTCGTTTCGCAAAATCCTTCGGTGTCAATATGTTAGCCGGTTCATTAACAAGATCACGTGCCAGCATCACACCTTGGCCCACACCTTCAACACCTTCCCAAAGTTTTTTGGCTGCGCTCGCGGATTTTGTGTGAATCGCAACCGCGGGTGAAGATGGTCTGGATTTGCTTTTGGTTTTGTAGCGGTCGAACCTGTAGGCCTCCAACAATGCGCCCTGCCCCACATCTGTCGCCTGTTTGGCGGTTACAGGTTTTGTGGCCTCTGGAAGCTCCAGCATCACTCCCACCTTTTTGGATTTCTTCAATGACGAACCCAGTTTTCCGCCTAGACGAAGCCAGTGGTGTTCGCTTAATTCACTGATATCGCCAAGGCCAACAATGCATATACGATCCAGTTCGGGTTCCGCAGGTGCAACAATGTCTAACATTTTGCCAAAACCACCCTTAAATTCGGATACTTTAATCGCTTTGGTCAGCACTCCCTTATTGTCGAGGAGTTTAGCGCTGGCGGTCAGGTTGTTTTTGCCATCGCAAAATACAACAACAGTTCCCTTCGTGGGCAGGTTTCCTGCGGTAAAGCTTATCTTCGGTAAGTTACTCATGGTGTCTCCGACAAAGTGGAAATTGGATTCGTTGAAAACGCGATGATTACTGTTTGAGGAGCCGCTGTAAATGGCATTGCGCTTAGATGCCAAGACGCGATGCGGCGCGATAAATTCGGGAAACAATCATTAACTTTTTACTAACTGCTTTTCTTCGCCGTTTTTTAGCCATTACAAGTTCTTAATAGAGCTGTTAAAATCCAACTTGCCCGACCTTCAACCATCCATAAAAATTCGGAGCCTTCATGGGTCTCACCCTGATCGAACGCTACATATTTAGAAAAGCGTTCTTCGCATTCCTTACTGCGGCAGCCGGACTGGTTGGCGTGTTGTGGATTGTGCGCGCGGTGCAGGAAGTGGACGTTCTGCTCAACAAGGGCCAGGGTATTGCCACCTATTTGACCATGACGTCGCTGGGGGTACCCACCCTGGCAGCGGCTATCGCGCCAATGGCCCTGTTAATTGGACTAATTCAGACAATAAACACGCTAAACAACGATTCTGAACTGGTTGTAATTCACGCATCGGGCGCGTCTCGTGTTTCCCTGTTGAAGCCGTTTGTTGTCCTTAGCCTATTGGTATCACTGGGTGTTTATTCCATCGCGTTGTGGGCCGGGCCGATGAGCATGCAAACTTTGCGCGGATACATAACAAAGGTCCGTGCCGACCTCGTTTCGGTAGTTGTGCGCGAAGGTAAATTTCAGGACGTGGGAAAAGGACTAACGTTTCACATTGCCGCCCGTGCCCCTGGAGGCATTCTCAAGGGTGTTTTTATTCTTGATGGCCGAAATGAGAAGGAAACATTCACATATCTGGCCAAAGAGGGCGCGATTTCCAAAATTGAAGACAAAGCCTATCTCGTCTTAAGCGATGGTCAAATTCAGCGTTTAACCAACGCGACAAACAACCTTTCGATAATTGACTTTAATTCTTACGCATTCAACCTATCAAACTTTTCGGGAGGATCAGCCGGGAAAGCCATAAGCCAAACCGAAGTTCCAACTATGGGACTGTTGTTCCCCGACAAAGAAGACTGGCTTTATAAACACGCTCCAGGTCGCTATCAGGCTGAACTCCATACCCGATTAACCAGTGGACTCTATCCAATTTTGGTAGGCTTATTATTGCTTGCTTACCTGGGTAATCCGAATTCGCACCGGCAAGGACAAACAATTGTCATAACTGTCGCGTGCACCGCTATCATTGGGCTCCGGGGAATGTCTCTGGTTTCCGAAAACGCCCTGCGTCACGAACCATTTATGATTTATTTGGTTTGGGGAATTCCATTGTTTTCCATCGCAACAGCGCTGGTGTATCTGATAACTGACCGAATTGTGATACCGCCCGAGTTGATTAGTAAAGTAGAAGGATATTTTCACGGACTGCTGGTTCGCTTCCGGCCAGAACTGGAGCCGTCAACATGATCGGACTTACGCTCGGGTTTTATTTTGCAGCGCGTTTCGTGAAAGTTACGTTCATGATCTTCGCCCTGTTTTTTGGGTTGATTGTTGTCGTTGATTTGATCGAATTATCAAGACAGGCCGGACAAATAAAAGACGCCGCATTCAGCGATATGCTAACTGTATCGCTGCTACGCGCACCATCATTTGCTGAAAATGTACTACCGTTTGCGGTGATGTTTGGTGGCGCGACCACACTAATAATTCTCAATAGAAAGCTTGAACTGGTTGTTGCACGTGCTTCCGGTGTATCCGTTTGGCAATTTCTATTTCCGCTGGTTCTGGCAGCAATGTTGCTAGGGTTAACCGCGTCGCTTGTGTACAATCCGTTGTCAATCAATGGACACATTGCCTCGTCTGCATTTGAAGCGAAGATATTTGGCTCCGTAAAAGGTGGTTTCAGCAATACATCCAAAAAC
Source organism: uncultured Rhizobiaceae bacterium (assembly GCA_951813045.1). Taxonomy (GTDB): domain Bacteria; phylum Pseudomonadota; class Alphaproteobacteria; order Rhizobiales; family Rhizobiaceae; genus Pseudahrensia. Next base: position 1,109,946 of record CATOTF010000002.1, on the reverse strand, counting down.
TCATGGGTTCGATTAGGACAAAAGAACGGTGATGTCGTCATCCGCGCTAAGGTGTCTCAAAATGGTGGCGAATTACTCACCGCAGTGAGTACGTATCAGTTCAATTCGCAAGGAGAGGTAATTGAACGTATTGACGCTGAAAAAGCGCGGTTTGTGGAAACAAAGTCCGGAGATAGTCATTATCTGCTCGAAAATGCTGTGCGACATCGACCGGGAGAGAGATCTGAGCCAAAAGACAAGGTCACACTCCCAGTCAATATTTCGTTAGTACAACTACAGGCAGACCAAGCAGACATTGCAAATGTCAGCATTTGGGAGATCGATGACCAGATTCTACAGGCAAAATCATCCAACAAGAGTCCGCTTCCTTTTTCGACACGCTATCATGCCCTTTTGTCTCAACCTTTATTGTTTGTTGCCATGGTCTTACTGGCTGCAACCGTGTCGTTAAGGTTCGCGCGATTTGGCATAAATAGTAAGGCGATTCTAGGTGGTATTTTGGCCGGGTTTGTGTTGTATGTGTTATCGAAATTGGTAATCACATTCGGGAGCAACGGGCTGGTTCCAGCTTCTTTGGCCGCATGGACCCCAGCAATAGTAGCGAGTTTGATTGGTGTTACAGTACTTTTATATCAGGAGGACGGATAATTGACCCGAATCCTTACTGATAATGCATGCGCGCAACCTTTGTGCCGCCCTCACATAACTGCGTCAAAATTTCTGGTTTCTGCCCTGCTGGGAACAACTCTCCTCACCAGCCCTGCCCTGTTTGGCACTGGAAACGGATATTCTGGCTTGTTCAACCAGATGGCCGAAGCTCAGGAACTGCCTTCGACAACGCCTGGTGCTCAACTGCTGCTTACTGCAGATGAACTCGTCTATGATAATGATAACGAGATTGTCACTGCAGTTGGCAACGTACAGCTGGACTTTGACGGCTATAACGTTGTTGCCCAACGGGTTTCTTACAACCAGAAAACTGGCCGTGTGAAAGCATTTGGTAATGTAGAAATTCTGGAGCCAGACGGGAACCGAATTTATGCGGACGAAATTGACCTTACCGATGATTTTGGGGAAGGTTTTATCAACGCCCTTCGGGTGGAAACACCGGATAATACAAGGTTTGCTGCAGAAAGTGCCGAACGTTTTGCCGGTCAAAAAACCGTGTTCCACCACGGTGTTTATACCGCCTGTGAGCCATGCAAAGAGAAGCCAGATCGTGCACCCATCTGGCAGGTAAAGGCGCAAAAGGTTATTCTGAATGGTGTAGAAAAAACGGTAGCTTATAAGCACGCCAGATTTGAACTCTTCGGCCTACCGATCGCTTATCTTCCTTATTTTAAACATGCAGATTCATCCGTTAAACGCAAAACCGGATTTTTGACGCCAACCCTTGGGTATTCAGACACTAAAGGCGCGTGGATCAGACAGCCCTATTTCATTGCGACCGGCGACAGTCATGATCTGACAGTTACAGCAACGGGTTTCTCGCAACAGGGTGTGTTAGGGCAGGCTGAATGGCGCCATCAATTGGAAAATGGCTCCTACACACTGACCCTTGCCGGCATTGACCAACAAGACCCTAACCGGTTTACGGCTCTTTCAAATGACGCAAATGAAACCGGCCGCGGGATGATTGGCAGCAAGGGCAGGTTTGACATCAATCCTCGCTGGAGTTTTGGATGGAATATACTGGCCCAGACCGACGGAAATTTCTCACGTACCTATGACATTGAAGGTTATGATACGTCGAACTTTACCAATGATATTTACCTGCGCGGGCTACACAACAAAAGTTATTTTGACCTCTCTGCAAAGCAGTATCTGGTGCAAAACAGTTTTATTACCAACACGGGTAATGCGTTCGAATTTGAAAGTAGCCAGCCAATTGTTCGCCCTGTGCTCGACTATAATTTCGTCAAAAGCGAAGACCTAACCGGTGGTGAGGTCAATTTAGACGTCAATATCACCAGCATTGATCGAAGTAATCTAAGCACTGTTACGCCGTTGAGCGGTGATACCCGTACCCACGGAATTGCAGGCGACACCACACGTGCAAGTATCGACTTAGGCTGGAAAAAACAGATCACGACGACCAACGGCTTGTTAGTCACCCCTTCCCTTTCAGTGCGCGGTGACTGGACGACAACAAGCGCATTTTCGGCCCCTGTTAACGCGCTGAATACCGGGGCAGTTCAAAACGGTTCCTATACGCGGTTCCTACCAACTGCCGGGCTTGAAGTCAGTTACCCGCTGCTTGCAAGGATGGCTGGCTCAACCCATGTGTTCGAGCCGACAGCACAACTATTTGTGCGCCCGGACCTTGCATTTAACGGGGTTGCTGCAAACGAAGACGCACAAAGCCTTGTTTTTGACGCCACGACATTATTTCAGCGGGATAAATTCTCAGGCTATGACAGGATCGAAAGCGGCACTCGCGCCAACATCGGACTGCGGTATTCTGGACAATTTGAATCCGGACTTTCTCTTAACGGACTGATTGGACAGTCTTTTCATCTGGCGGGGGACAACCCTTATGCCAGAGAAGATGACCTTACCAATACCGGCGAGAATTCAGGATTGGAATCCAGCGAGTCTGATATTGTCGCCTCACTGGCAGCTATCACACCGTCCGGTATCACGTTTAACGCAAAGGCCCGTTTTGACGATGACGATTTCGGCCTCGAACGGGGTGAAGTTGACCTTGCGTACCGAACGAGCCGGTTTACCCTATCTGGCAACTATACATTTATCGATAGCCAACCGGACGCAGGATTCGATACAGATCGCCAGCAGGTTGGCTTTGGATCAACGATAAACTTTCATGAAAACTGGCGGCTGTTCGGCGCGGCACAATATGACATTGATGCGAATAAATTCATCAGCGACAGCATAGGTCTGGCCTATCACGATGAATGTTTCACCTTCTCACTGGCGTTCCAGGAGAGGCGCACAAGAAGCACTAACTTTGAAACATCCAGATTGCTGAGTTTTAAAATTGCGTTGCGCACAATTGGGGAATATGAAGGTGACATATCGGGCGATGATTTCAGTGACTTTGTTGACAACAGCGATTTCTGACCGTCAAAGCAAAGGGCGCGGCATCATTGTTTTACCGTATTTGTGATCAAGAGCTTGCGTGATATTGTGGATTCGTCCACGGGGAATACCATTGTAACGAAGATTAATGAGATTGGCATGCAGAGCATTATCAACATAGCTAAGCTGTCAGTGCTGGTCGCCCTTGCAACAGGGTGTAGCCAGACCGATAAAGCCGCTCCCACATCTAACGCCTTGCAAACGGGTATTGTTCAGCAACCACTGGTGAGCAGCGCTCCCAAAATTGCCAAGATTACCGCCAAAGGCGGTACAAAAATTGCCGTATTGGTGAATAAGAACCCGATCACCACCAATCAGATCAAGCGACGTGTCGCGTTCGTTAAACTTCGGCGCATCAAGGGTAATGCTAATTCAATCGCGACCAATGAATTGATCGATGAATCAATAAAAATGCAAGAAGCCAGACGTATTCGCGCTGTTGCAACCGAACCCGAAGTGACGGCTGCTTACGCACGTTTTGCTAAGAACAACCAGATGCCGGTTAGCCGGTTGAATTCGCTTCTAAGTGCCCGTGGAGTTACGGAGTGCGGCTTTAAGGATTTCATCAAGGCCAGTTTGAGCTGGCGCAGGGCCGTTGCTGCAAGAGTTCGGGCAGATGCCCAGGGAATTACAAGCGAACAGGGTACAAATACACCTGCATGGCTTCCGCCAGCCGGGCAAACATCTTCAAAAGAGCTGGAATATACGATCCAGCAAATCGTTTTCGTCGTTCCACCTGACAAACGCTCCTCTCAACTCAGCAAACGGCGGTTGCAAGCCAAGCGCTTTAGGGCAAATATCAATGGCTGTGAAAATGCTCGTACACTCGCCGCCGGCCTAAAAGATGTAACGGTGCTTGATCGTGGGCGTTTTCTTGAAGCAAAACTTCCACCTCGCTGGATAAAAGATATTCGCGTAACGCCTCCTGGAAATGTTACGAGGACACAGGACGGCCCGCAGGGCGTAGAAATGATAGCAGTTTGTAAAAAACGGCAAGTTGTCGGCGAAGCGACTAATGCCCAAAAAGAGCTTTTTACTGATGGAAAGTTTCAGGAAAAAGCAAGCACAACCGAAACGAGTTACTTCAAGGAACTGAAAGACCGGGCGGTTATCGAACGCCGGTAATTTCGTGGGCGAAGCAAATTTACATTCGCGACCTGATAAACTGCCAGACTCAGCGCCACCCCCTGAAATTGGACTACCGAAATGAAGCAGGCCGAACACAACCGTCTTCCGCTTGTCGTGAGTATTGGTGAACCAGCAGGTATTGGCCCCGACATTGCCCTTCTTGCCTGGCAAAATTCGCGTGAGGGAGAGAGTAGACCTCTCCCGCCTCACATTGTGCTGTGCGACCCTGATATCCTACGCAGTCGAGCCAGCACGCTTGGTATTGATGCCGAAATATTCGAGATTGATGTTTCTCTTGCCAAGGCTGACGATCACTACGAAAACCGTTTGTTGGTGCATGCGCTGGATAACAGGCTTATCGGCACTCCGGCCAATCCGCATAGGGATGACAGTTCAGGAATTATTGAGGCAATTACCACCGGGGTTGGCCTTATAAAATCCGAATTTGCGCGGGGTCTGGTAACATTGCCGATCAACAAGAAATCCCTTTACGATGCTGGCTTTCCCCATCCGGGCCACACGGAATTTCTTGGGGTGTTAGCTGCGCATTGGTTGGAACAGGACACCCTCGTCAAACCGGTGATGATGCTGGCCAGCCCGGAATTGAAGACCGTGCCAGTCACCATTCACATCCCGCTGATGGATGTTGCGGGCACGCTGAGTGGAACTGACATAATCGAAACGGTGCAAATTGTTCACCGTGACCTCAAATCCAGATTTGGTATCGCTAGCCCTCGAATTGCGATTGCTGGCTTGAACCCGCATGCCGGTGAAAATGGAGCCATAGGAATTGAGGAACAGGAAATTATTTCACCGGCGATTGAACTACTAAGCGCGCGCGGAATTAATTGTATTGGGCCCCTGCCCGCGGATACTATGTTCCACGCTGCCGCACGCGAACGCTATGATATCGCTGTGTGCATGTATCACGATCAGGCGCTTATTCCGGCAAAGGCCCTCGCATTTGATGAAGCTGTGAATGTAACGCTCGGCCTGCCATTCGTACGGACATCGCCTGACCACGGAACAGCATACGATATTGCCGGTACCGGTAATGCGAACCCATCTTCTTATATCGCCGCCCTTAGAATGGCTGATGAAATGTCCAGATCATGAGCCATATTGACGATCTGCCACCGCTTCGCGAAACCATCGCGACATATGGGTTGGCGGCCAAAAAATCACTCGGCCAGAATTTTCTGCTAGATCTCAATATCACAATGAAAATTGCCCGCGCTGCAGGCAATCTTGACGGCGTGACGGTATTGGAAATCGGCCCGGGGCCTGGCGGACTAACACGCTCTTTACTAGCAAGCGGCGCCAAGCATGTCGTCGCCATAGAACGAGACGAACGGTGTCTGCCGGCATTAAGCGAGATCAGTGATGCGTATCCGGACCGTTTGACGGTTATTTCCGGTGACGCTTTGGAACTCGATCACAAGGCGGCTCTGGAAAGTGCTGGGGTTTCTCTGGGCCGGGATCGGGTGAAAATAGCCGCTAATCTGCCGTATAATATTGCAACGCCGCTTTTCACCAACTGGATTGGCGACACCTCTTGGCCGCCTTTTTGGGAAGGTATGACGCTGATGTTTCAAAAAGAGGTCGCGCAACGGATAACCGCAACGAATGAAGATAAGGCCTGGGGCAGACTGGGTGTATTTTCGTCCTGGCGCACCAACGCTGCTATCGCCTTCGACTTGTCCCCCCAATCATTTACACCGCCACCAAAAGTCACGTCGTCTGTTGTCCTTGTACAGCCGAAGGCCTCACCCCTCAATGTAGAAATACATCGCCTTGAGCGGGTAACACAGGCCGCTTTCGGGCAAAGACGCAAAATGTTACGTCAGAGCTTAAAAGGGATAGGCGGGGAAGCCCTATTGGGAAAAGCAGGAATACCCGGCACCACCCGTGCAGAAGAGCTTACAGTAGAAGAGTTTGTGGACTTGGCCAATTCAATTGGTTGAATAGGGTTATGGCCGGTGTTCGCCGCAAATTTCATGCTTCGTGAGAATATTTAGTATTTCACCTCACACCGTAGCGAGCACTGTCGGGTTAAACTCGTATTCTGAATTTCTGAGTCGAGTTTTGTTGTTGAATAACGTTTGAGTGAATTTCTTCCCATATAGACCCATACCGATTAGGGTTGAAATCAAACATGTTCGCCCAGCAAAATTGAGAAAACCGTGACAGAAGATATTCAATCCCGCGCCCGCAATCTTGTACTTGGCGCACTAGTCGCCGATGCTGCTTCTTTGGGATTGCACTGGTTGTATGACCAAGACCGTATTGAAGCGATAGCGCCGGAGGCACCAGAGTTTCTTGAACCTGATCCCCTTAATTATGAGGGTTTTCCGGGATATTTTGCACATCCTGGCCGGACCGCGGGTGCGCAGTCGCAATATGGCGAACAGGCGTTAGTCATGGCCCATGCGCTCGCTGAGAATGGAGGCAAATATGATGAAGCTATATATGCTCGTCATTTCAAAGGGCATTTCGGCTATGGAGGGAAGTTCGTTGGGTATATCGACCATGCCACCCGCGAAACATTAGATAATTTCCGCCGAGCTGAAGAGACGACGTTGGCCTGTGGCCTTGCGATTCCGTTTGATGGTGATCCAAAGACCACCGTTGAGATGGTTACCAAGTCGAACGCACTGGTCAAATTGTATGAAGGCGACACACTGCGCACGAAGTTCGAGGAAGAAGTGCGGCTTACACACGATGATGAACCCGTGGTTGCGCACGGATTTAAAGTATTAGAAGCCACTCTAGCGATGGAGCCTATCGTTGGTGCAATAGACAAACAGTTGCCAGCGCTCGCCAAGTTGCCCGCCCTGATTGCTGTACAAACGGTGGCAAAGATTGACGAAGGTTTACAGATGCAATCGGTTGAATCTGCTGTGCGCACCACCAACAATCACCCGGATGCCTTTGCTTACGGGCCAATCTGCGCGAAGATGATGCAAGCTGCAATTTTAGGTGTGGGTTTGTCAGATGTAATTGCAGCGGGCCGTGCAGTTGCAAATTCTGAAATAGATAAATTGTTTGAAACAGCTTTGGACAAGGCCGATCAACCTAATACTGCGGTGACGAAGCATTTTGGAATGGCCTGCGACATGAATTACGGAGTGCCCAGTATTGTCCACAATCTGATCTCCTCATCTGATTACAAGACCGCAATTCGCCAAAATATCTATGCTGGCGGCGATAACTGTGGTCGCTCAATTGTATTAGGCGCAATCGCCGGCGCGGTATATGGCGTCGGTGGCGCACAGGGCATTCCTCAAGAATGGATTGAAAAGCTGGACGCGCGTGATGAAGTGGAAACGGTGTTGTCCAATCTGATTTGATGGAAAAGACGCAATTGAACGCCTGTTCAGTTTGCTCAGACAAACTTCGACTAACAAATTGATTACTTGAGTAACGCCTCTACGAAATCAGTCATTCCGATCACCCTGCGGTCTCGGTTAAGCCGTTCGGCGCGCAATATGGCTTTTACATTTGCGAAGCATTCATTGAGGTCGTCGTTGATTAACGGGTATTGATATTCGTTCCAGTGCTGCATCTCTAACTTGGAATTCGCAAGCCGTTTATCGATAACGTCTGCTGCATCTTCTGCCCGCCTTTCAAGCCGGTTGCGCAATTCCTTCATGGATGGGGGAAGTATGAAAATGCTCACGATATCAGCACGGGCCACTTCAAACATTTGAAGCGCGCCTTGCCAATCGATATCGAAGAGCATATCGCGACCTTCCTTCATGGCCTCCTGGACGGGCTCAAACGGTGTCCCGTAAAAGTTACCGTGGACTTCAGCCCATTCCAGTAAACCATCGTTATCTCGCATGATTTCAAATTCACGTTGTGAGATAAAATGGTAATCCTTGCCATCAATCTCACTCCCCCGTCGCGCACGGGTAGTCACGGAGACGGAAAGGGAAATATCCGGGTCATCACTCAACAGATTACGTGCAATAGTGGATTTCCCCGCTCCGGAGGGCGATGAAAGCACCAACATTAAACCACGGCGGCTAATATTGGGCGATATCTGCTTAGGCGATGTTGAGGTATTCGGCATTTTTATTCCACGTTGAGAACCTGTTCGCGAAACTGATCGATCACAACCTTCAGTTCAAGCCCGATCTTTGTCAGCGAAACGGCATTTGATTTGGAACAAAGTGTATTACACTCACGGTTAAATTCCTGTGCAAGAAATTCCAGTTTACGCCCAATAGGCCCCTTGGTCTGCAAAAGATCGCGAGCCGCAGTGATGTGCGCTTTGAGTCTGTCCAGTTCCTCTCGGATGTCCGCTTTTGTGGCCAATAGCGCTACCTCTTGGTGCACACGGTCCGGATCTACATTACCATCCTCAAAACCAATTCGATTGAGCTGTTCTTTCAACCGGTTGGAAATGGCTTTTGATGTTCGCGACGGATCAGTTTCCGCCCTATCCGTTAGAGCAGTTACGCTGTCTATTTGGCCGGATAAAACTGCAAACAGGACTTCACCTTCTGCAGATCGATTGGAATTTAGCGAGGCTAAAGCCTGTTCGAGCCCTCGTAAGAGTGCTGCGTCCAATGCATCCCGCTCTTCGTCATCGAGCTGGTTGTCAGCGGGCTCCACCACGCCACGCAGTGCCAAAATCTGCGCTGCTGTCGAAGGGCCTGTTTCCAACTTTCCCTCAATTAAGGAAATGCCCTGTAAAACCGTGTTGAGCACAGCATCATTAATTTTGATGCCGGATTCACGTGAAGACTGATTGAGGGTCAACGTCGCCTGAATATTCCCACGCCCAATGTGTTTTGAGCATAGTTTACGTGTTTGTTGTTCCAACCGTTCAAACCCGTTTGGCATTCGCAGCCGCACATCCAGCCCCTTGCCATTGACTGCCCGCAGTTCCCAGACCCAACTGTTGTCGGCGTGCTCTCCCTGGGTACGTCCGAAACCCGTCATACTGCAGATAGTCAATTGCTACCCGATTCAGATGAGGTATCGGATTTTTTGGCAGCTTCCTCGGCGGCCTTTTTTCGTTCCGCTTCCACCGCGCGCCAATTTCTGACATTGGCGTTGTGTTCAGCCAAAGTCTTGGCAAATACGTGTCCACCAGTGCCGTCTGCGACGAAGAAAATATCCTCCGTCTCAATCGGATTGGCCGCAGCTCGTAAGGATTCTATTCCTGGATTTGCGATTGGCCCCGGTGGCAGCCCCTTGATGATGTAAGTGTTGTAAGGGGTGGATTTATCCAGCTCGGATCGGCGCAATCCTCCACGGTCTTTCGGTTTACCCGCGCCTCCCCAAATTCCGTATATTACGGTTGGGTCAGTTTGAAGCTTCATGCCCTTACGCAGCCTGTTGATGAACACGGAAGCGACCCGCTTGCGTTCACTGGCCACTCCGGTTTCTTTTTCAATAATTGACGCGAGGACGACCAATTCCTGCGGTGATTTCAGCGGAAGCCCTGCAGCCCTGTTGTTCCAGACTTCACGCACAGCCTTTTGTTGTGCGTCACGTAAGGTTTGGACCAACGCAGCACGGGTCGTACCCCGCTGGAAGTTATATGTATTCGGCAACAATGCCCCTTCAGGAGGGATCGGCGGAGGGTCACCAACCAGAACATCATTTGCCGCAATACGTTCCATGATCCGCAGGGACGTCCATCCTTCCGGGAACGTCAAACCATATTGGATAGAGCGCCCTTCAGTGAGCTGCATCATGACGTCGCGCATGCTCATGCCCGGCACGAAAGCAAACTCGCCTGCCTTTAGGGCGGATGATTTGCCCGCGGCTCTTACACCACGCAAAAACACCCGCAGTGGCCCCTGACGTGCAATGATATTTTTCTTTTCAAGCCCCGGGATGATTGATGCAAATGTTGCGCCACTGGGCACCACAAATGTATCTTCCTGAGCCAACGGACCTATCGCTTCGAACTCGGTTTTACCGTACCAGAGTGCACCAACGAATCCGATCGCCCCCACCAATGCCAGCGTCAGAATAAAGTTGAAAAAACGCACCATTGTGCCTCTTGCCTTATCTGACCGCTTAGCTTGTTCCGGGTCATTGTCTGATTTCAGAACATGCTGTGTCGCCTGTTCAACATGAGATCGGTCATTTGCGCCATCATCATGCATCGCGCGCTGCCATACTGGCTTCTGCTGATTAGGTTCAGGCGGCAGCGTGTATTCGCTCTGCGAGGAACGCGATTGCCGCCCAAATGGTGATTTACTATTGTCGTCTGTCAATTGGTCTGAGGCCTTCTTACACGGCTTACTGCTAAAAATATTCTCTTGCTAATTCCCGGTGTCCGCAAACAACCGATAACCCGATAACGCACGGAATCAAACCTTTGTGGCGAAACAACGGGACAATAACGTTGCAAAGCTCACGATTCAAACAACTGTTGGAGTTTTAAGCATTTTAAAGCGCCCTACGATTTACGAGATTCCTTCCAATGCTCTTGAGTGCCTATCCTGTGCGGGCCAGTGACAGATATAGATAACGCCCATTCGCGGGGGCGAAAGTGCGAGACACGCATTTTACGAAGGGCACACGCCGCGGCCACTTGGATCGTGCACCATCGTGGTTGTGTCTACCGGTGGAGCCAGGATTGCGCTAACTGGCAGCACCAGCAGCCACGCTTTTACGGATCGCATCACCCTTTAGTTTGTGAGCAATTGCCGATTGGCCACCCGTTGTATCGTTGAAAAGCTGGAGATCGGCAAATTCGTCTTCGTTTGGTGGGGATAGGGCAAGGTCCATATAGTCGAGCTGATTGGGATCGGACCTGATCGACTGCCGTATCTTGTAATATTTAGCTAGCCATCTCGCCATCCAGATGTGGTCACTCACTATTTTCCAGGCGTATTTCGAGTAAAACGCAAAGAAATTCTCCCGCGAAAATCCGGGCCGACGATCCGTGCGATTCCGAATTCGGAAATAGCCCGCCTCCAGCGGATGGATGCCGTGGCGGTCGATTGAAGAGCAGAACCAAAGTAGCATGAGCATAACTTTGGTTGCACTGAGACCGCAGGCAGCAGCTCGTTTCATCACCGTTTCTATATGTTCTGGCGTATAAAAGGTCGTCCAGGCCTCAAGATAGGCCTCTTCCCAGTCCTTATCAGACATGGTCTCGTGGTGAGATACCCGATGATTGAGGTCGTATTTATTGAGGTCGGGATCCATCCAGACGTTCTTGGAGTGCAGAATTTTGTGGTCCTCCGAGCCCGGTAGGGGTGTCAGGTAAAACAGCTCCAGGATATCAATCGGTAATTCCTTTTTGATGATCTCAATATCGCGAAGGATCTTCTCCTTCGTATCAGCTGGAAAGCCCAGAATATATCCGGCGTAAGTTATAACACCGGCACGTTTCCATTGCTGTAACATGTCGCGATATTCGGTGATCTTGTTTTGCCGCTTTTTTGCGGCGATCAAATTGTCGGGGTTTATGTTTTCAAGACCAACAAATGCACGCCGGACCCCCGCTAATGCGCATTTTTCAATAAAATTTTCGATACGGTGACAAAGGGTATCAACCTGAATTGTCAGGGTGACTTTGCAGGTACCCTTCTCGCGCAGTTCGATTAATCGATCCAGAAATGCTTCCCAATTTCTATTGCGCGCGAAGTTATCATCGGTGATGAAGAAACGGGTAATACCCAATTTTTGATTATCGAGCACAATCTGTTCAAGGTCATCGGGAGTTCTGAAGCGGCTTTTTCGACCCTGTACATTAATGATTGTGCAGAACGAACACTGATACGGGCACCCGCGTCCAAGGTCTACACTGGCTAGAGCACCCGCCGTGCGCTTGATGATTTTAGCGGGGAGCGTGGGCAGGACCTGATCGGCAAGGTCGGGAAGGTCCGCCATAAAATTATACAGAGGTTCTAACTTCTCTTCGTAAGCATCCCGCAGAACAGCATCAAGACGCCCATTGTCAGCTTCCCCTGCAAACAGGCTAATCCCCATTTCCTGGGCTTCTACGAGTTCTGGGGGCAATTCCGGCAGCATTGAGAGGCATCCAGAAACATGGAAACCTCCAATACTGACCTGAATACCAGCCTTGCGAAATTTTTTTGCAATATCGAACGCTCGGGGAAACTGGTTTGATTGCACCCCAACAAGGGCAATAAGTGCGGAAGAACCTGACTTTTTAATATCACGGATGATGCGGGACGGTGACACCACCCGATTTGTTTCATCAAAATTAGAAATCTTCAACTCAACATCCGGCCCAAGCACGGCGCGTTCACGGCAATCGATAGCCAGTCCATTCAGACATGCCAGAGTGTTAGAAGGTATAGAGGATCGCAACCATTGAATTGGATATCCCTCATCATCATAGTGAGTTGGTTTGATAATGATGAGTTGAAATGTTCGGGGACGATCTGGCATATCCAGCACCTGATATACCGGCGAAACACCGAGAATTACATTGCTCAACAGCCGGTATTATCGAGAACGCGCCCCTAAATCATCGCGAATATCACATTACTTTACATCAATAATTGAAAAATTACCAGCAGACCCTTACTGTTCTGATTTGAGCCAGTCTGTGAAATGGAAGAGTGCCGAATAGCGCCGTGGCATACTGGACAGGCAAATACCATTCAGCAGCAAAACTGATGCAGGCATGCCAATGCAGCCAAGCATAACGTTGGAAAATTATTGAAAACCCAAGTGCCTTTACGCGGCTTTCGTAAACACCAAGGATGCGTTGGTTCCACCAAATCCAAAAGAGTTCGACAACACCGTTGTGACTTCCTTGGACTTTACCTTATGGGGAACCAGGTCAACCTGTGTTTCAACATCGACATTGTCGAGATTAAGGGTTGGCGGCACCATGTTGTCGCGCATCGCCATCAAACAGAAAATCGCTTCAACAGAACCGGCAGCACCCAATAGGTGTCCTATCGCCGACTTAGTGGATGACATGGACAAGTTGGACGCGGAATCTCCGACAAGGCGCTCAACAGCCCCCAGTTCCATCGTATCTGCCATGGTCGATGTGCCGTGTGCGTTCACATAATCGATCTCGGACGCCTTCATACCAGCACGTTTGAGGCTGGCGGCCATGGCTCGGTATGCCCCTTCGTGGTTTTCTGCAGGTGCTGTAATGTGATGTGCATCACCCGACATGCCATATCCAACAAGTTCGCCGTAAATTTTGGCACCACGGGCTTTGGCGTGTTCGTATTCTTCGAGAACCACAATACCAGATCCCTCTCCCATGACGAATCCATCCCGGTCAGCGTCCCACGGACGGGAAGCTTTGGTCGGGTCGTCGTTGTACTGGGTCGAAAGCGCTTTACATGCGGCAAAACCGGCCAAAGAAATTCGGCAAACCGGGGATTCTGCCCCGCCCGCTACCATCACATCAGCATCGCCAAATGCAATCATACGACCAGCATCGCCAATCGCGTGCGCACCCGTCGAACAGGCCGTCACGACCGAATGGTTGGGCCCTTTCAAACCGTGCATAATCGATACATAACCGGACGCGAGATTGATCAAACGTCCCGGAATAAAAAACGGGCTAACTCTCCGTGGGCCACGATCCGCCAACAGCAAGGAAGTCTGCTCAATGCCTTGCAGACCACCGATGCCGGAGCCGATCATTGTACCGGTAGCACATTTTTCTTCTTCGGTTTTCGGGTGCCAATCCGCATCATTGAGTGCCTGAGTCGCTGCCGATATCGCATAGGCGATAAATGGGTCTACCTTGCGCTGCTCCTTCGGCTCCATCCAGTCGTCAGGATTGTATTTACCGTCAGCTGTGTCGCCCAAGGGGATTTGACACGCTATCTTGGCCGCAAGATCGTCAATCTGAAAATCCTCAACAACTTTGGCAGCATTTTTGGACGCAATAATGTTGGCCCAGCTTGATTCGACCGAACCACCCAGAGGCGAAACCATACCAACACCGGTTACAACAACGCGTCTCATGCATGTCTCCCGCACGGCGATTAAATATCAGAAATGTCTTTAAAGACAAAAGAAATCGAGGAGGATTCACTCACTCCCCGATCAACTCAATTCAACTTGGCAAATTGCCAGGATAATCAGGCAGCGTTCTGTTCGAGATACGTTACCGCATCAGAGACAGTCTGGATTGTTTCGGCGGCGTCATCAGGAATTTCAACACCGAATTCTTCTTCAAAAGCCATTACGAGTTCAACAGTGTCGAGACTGTCTGCACCAAGATCATCAATGAAAGACGCTTTTAGTACAACTTTCTCTGCATCAACGCCCAATTGCTCGACGACGATTGCTTTTACTTTTTTGGATGTTTCAGATTCTTGTTCGCTCATTTATAGGTTCTCCAGTGTCGCCCAAATTCAGTTGCGCCTTACCTAGTTAACGTATGGGTTTAGATCAAGCGCTATTCTTACGCCCATACACAGGCGAGATTCTCTACAAATCCCGCCGTTCGGCTAAATCATGGCCATGCCACCATTAACGTGGATGGTTTGGCCGGTAATATATGAAGCTTCTTCGCTTGCCAAATACACAACGGCGCTTGCAACTTCCTCTCCAGTACCAAGTCTTTTGGCTGGTACTGTGCCCAAAATCGCATCTTTTTGCTTATCATTAAGCGCGTCGGTCATCGGTGTCTCGATAAAGCCCGGTGCAACACAATTTACCGTCACCTTGCGGCTAGCGATCTCCATCGCGAGTGATTTTGACATGCCGATCATGCCCGCTTTGGAAGCGCAATAATTACCCTGCCCCGGATTGCCGGTCACGCCCACGATAGAAGTGATATTAATAATACGGCCCGATTTGCGGCGCATCATCGGGTAGACAACATCACGTGTGAGCTGGAATGTCGATTTCAGGTTGATGTCCAGCACCGCATCCCAGTCGTCGTCGCTCATGCGAACAAAAAGCCCGTCTTTGGTGATCCCGGCATTGTTTACAAGAATATCAATACCTTCCAGGTCCGTTTCTGCCTTTTCGGCTAGCGCTTTGACTGATGATGCTTCTCCCAAGTTTGCGGGAAATACGTGAACCGGGTCGCCGAGTTCTGCTGCAATCTCGTTTAACCGTTCTTCGCGCGTTCCGTGTAATCCAACGGTTGCACCCTGCGCGTGGAGAGCTTTGGCGATTGAAACACCGATACCACCGGAGGCTCCGGTAATGAGGGCTTTTTTTCCGGTCAAATCGAACATCTGTGTCTCCGGTATTCTGGGATAATTGTGAGTTTAGAATCGTTTAGCAGAATTGCTTTGGAAATTGCATCTATAGCCTAAGAAAGTGATTCTAGCACGGGTGCTATATCGTCGGGCTTGCCAATTGCGCTGCCTGCAAGATCACGGTCTATGCGGCGCGCCAGCCCCGTGAGCACTTTTCCTGATCCAATTTCGAGTATTCTGCTGACGCCTTCGCCCGCCATATATTGCACACTTTCCGACCAGCGCACCCGCCCGGTTACCTGTTCAACAAGGCGTTTCTTGATATCATCTGGATGGGAAATTGGATCAGCCAATACATTGCAAACCAAGGGGACTATCGTGGGTTTGATATCAACAGCTTCAAGAGCTTGCGCCATGCGTTCAGCCGCAGGTTGCATCAGAGTCGAATGGAACGGTGCGGAAACCGGAAGTGGCAATGCACGTTTCGCACCAGCTTCTTTACAAGCCTCCATGGCCCGTTCCACCGCCTCTTTATGACCGGAAATCACCAGCTGCCCGCCGCCGTTATCATTGGCAATCTGGCAGGCGTTTTCGTGCTCGGTCGCCACTAAACACGCAGCTTCGACCTGAGCCTGTTCCAGCCCAATGATTGCAGCCATTGCGCCTTTGCCGACGGGAACTGCAGCCTGCATGGCTTCGCCGCGAATGCGCAACAGACGAGCTGTGTCAGCAATTGAGAGGGCGTGGGCGGCGGCAAGGGCTGAATATTCGCCCAGGCTGTGGCCCGCGACATAGGCTGCGCTGGTCACCATAAAACCTTGCGATTCCATGGCACGCAGTGCGGCCATGCTAACAGCCATGAGCGCTGGTTGGGCGTTGACTGTTGACGTCAGCGCTTCATCCGGGCCTTCCCAGATTATTTTGGAGAGATTTTCGCCCAAAGCCTCATCAACTTCGTCGAATACAGCCTTTGATTCGGGAAATGCGTCCGCCAGTTCCTTACCCATGCCAACGGCCTGAGACCCCTGCCCCGGAAATGTAAGTGCGAGCATGCCATTCTCCATAATTCAGATTTCGCGTCTAGTTGCGTAGAATGTCGGCCACGTCAAGGGATAGCGCCCGTTGTAGTATCAGCGTTGCCTTAATGCTGAAATCGTTGTTCTGGGGCTGATTCCTTCCTGGTCGATCATGATCTCGATAACGGCACCAGTGGGCGATGCGCAAGCCCGTTCGAATGCGGCTTCAAATTCTTCCGTTCTTTCGACTTTCTCACCATGAAACCCGTAGGCTTTGGCAAAGAGCGTAAAATCAGGGTTGATGATATCTGTACCGCTTACCCGGCCCGGATATTCCCGTTCCTGGTGCATGCGTATGGTGCCATAGGTTCCGTTGTTCAAAACAAGGATCACCGGTGCCGCACCGTGTTGCAGTGCCGTGCCGAGTTCCAAACCCGTCATCTGGAAATCACCATCACCGGCAAAACACAGGACGAATCGAGTTGGGTCGATAATCTTTGCAGCAACCGCAGCGGGGACGCCAGCGCCCATAGAACCGGCTTGCGGGCCAATCAGACGCATTCCGCGTTCACCGCCACGGTCTCCATAACAAAGGTAACGCCCGCACCAGATGGCGAAATTGCCGGCGCCATTTGTTATGATGGTATCTGCGGGCAATTTCTCACGCAGATAGGCCATGATCTCACCCATATCTACATCGCCGGGCTGCGGAGCAGGCGTAAGCCCTTTTTCCCAGGCCTTACGCGCAATTTTCGTACGCTCCGCCCATGGCGGATTTGCAATCGGTTCCTTCGCCGATAGTGCGGTCATCGCGGAATTAGGGCATGACATAATGGCCGTATCTGCCATGAATATCTTGTTAAGTTCGGCCTCAGAACCATGGATATGGATAAGCTTTTTATCAAATGTTGCAGGATCAAACAGCCTGTAACCGTCGGTCAGGGTTTCTCCAAACCGGACATTCACCGCCAATATCAGATCGCTCTCATCGAGAAACGCCCTTATTTCCGGCGCAATACCAAAACCGGCATCACCAATGTAATTTGGCCCCTGATTATCAATCAGGTCTTGCCCTCGAAATGAAACGATGACCGGTAGATCGTTGGCTGAAGCAAATTTCTCCAGCGCGGCGCGCCCATTATCGTGCCAACTGCCCCCGCCAACCACCAGAACCGGCTTCTTCGCGCTGGCCAGATCGGCCATCACCCTATCAACTTCCATTGGAATAATATGTGGCCGCACTGGCACGACTTTGCCGCGCGGCCAAGCGTCGGTTTGTTGGACGAGCATATCTTCGGGAAGCGCCACAACAACCGGGCCCGGACGTCCTGACGTCGCGACGGAAAACGCCCGCGTTACCAGTTCCGGTATGCGGTCAGCGTGGTCGATCTCCACCACCCATTTCGCCATGGTGCCGAAAACGGCTTTATAGTCCAATTCCTGAAAGGCTTCCCTGCCCCGCATGGAGGTTTCTATCTGGCCAACAAACACCACCATGGGCGATGAATCCTGCATCGCGGTGTGGATGCCGATTGATGCATTTGTCGCGCCCGGCCCGCGGGTTACGAACAGAACTCCGGGTTTATCCGTCAGCTTGCCGTAAGCCTCTGCCATGAAAGAGCCGCCGCCCTCATTGCGACAACCGACGAACTTGAAACTGTTGGAGACATCATGGAGCGCATCCAGCACGGCCAGATAGCTTTCTCCCGGCACGCCAAACGCCATATCAACTTCCTGATTAAGCAGGCATTCGACGAGCAATTGGGCGCCAGTTCTGGTCATCTTTAATCAATCCCATGGTTTAGCCACGTAAGCAGGCTTCGAATTATCAATCGAATTAGAATGGCAATTTCTACCTGATATCGATGGCTTAGCAACCGTCGCGCTAGGCAATGTACAATTGAGTTGATATGAGTTGCTAAATCAAATTCGAGCAAATCAAGATTCGCACGTCCGTTTGCAGGTGTCGCGGCGGTAAAGATATGCTCATCTTAAATTACCCAGTTGGAATAGATTATGGACAAATCAATAAATCCACGCCCGAAACCCTGGGCAGATATGGCGCCGCAACTCGTTGATGTGGCCATGGGGCGTCGGCCGGCTGATCTGGTGGTGCGCGGCAGCAAGTGGGTCAATGTTTATTCCGGCGAGATCATCCCGGAAACGGATATTGCGATAAGCGGTGGACGTTTTGCCTATTGTGGGCCGGATGCCAGCCATTGCATCGGCGAGAATACCCGGGTTGTCGAGGCCAAAGGACAATATCTGGTACCCGGCCTGTGCGACGCTCACATGCATGTGGAATCCGGCATGGTGACAGTGACCGAGTTCTGCCGCGCGGTCATCCCTCACGGCACAACATCGATGTTCATAGATCCACACGAAATTGCCAATGTGCTTGGCATGGACGGCGTCAAGCTTATGCATGATGAGGCGATGGAAATGCCCATCAACGTCTATGTGCAAATGCCAAGCTGTGTCCCTTCGGCACCGGGACTGGAAAACGCCGCTGCATCCTTGGGACCAGAAGACATTGCCGAAGCCATGGCGTGGCCCAATATCATCGGCCTCGGTGAGGTGATGGATTTCCCCGGTGTCGCAGCCAATACCCCCCGCATGACCGGCGAGATGGCTGCGACCATGAATGCTGGCAAAACGGTTGGCGGGCATTTTGCCTCCCCCATTTTGGACGAAAGTTTCCACGGTTATGTGGCGGGCGGCCCGGCGGACGATCATGAAGGTACACGAAAAGAAGACGCCATGGCGCGGGTGCGACAGGGCATGCGGGCCATGTTGCGACTCGGTTCAGCATGGTACGATGTAGAGGCACAGGTAAAAGCCATTACAGAAGACGGGTTAGACCCGCGCAACTTCATCCTGTGCACCGACGACAGCCATTCCGGTACGCTGGTCAATGACGGCCATATGAACCGCGTTGTGCGTCACGCCATCGAATGTGGCGTATCACCCGTGACGGCCATCCAAATGGCGACCCTAAACACCGCACAACATTTTGGTCTCGAACGGGAACTCGGCTCGATTGCACCCGGACGTCTGGCGGATTTTCTGTTAGTGGATGATTTAGACACGCTTACGATTACGGATGTTTATGCAAGGGGCGAACGGTTGGGCGATACGGGCGGGCTGGAAATTGACCTGCCCTCATATCCCTACCCAGCCAACGCCAAAAACACGATCAACATGAAGCGCGACCTGACCGCCAGTGACTTTGATATTGCAGCGCCTAAAGGCGCAGATAAAGTCACGGCCCGCGTTATCGGGGTGGTTGAAAATCAGGCGCCAACCAAAGCTCTGGAATGCACGCTGGGCGTAGAGGATGGGTTGGTTCTGGGCGATCTTGAGCAAGATGTCTGCCAGATTTCACTGGTCGAACGGCACCGGGCAACGGGAACGGTGGTTAACTGTCTGGCTTCAGGGTTTGGTTACAACACACCTTGCGCCATGGCCTCAACAGTGGCCCATGACAGCCACCACATGATCGTGGTCGGCACCAGCAAACAGGACATGGCGCTGGCCGCCAATCGCCTGCGCGAAGTGGGCGGCGGAGTGACGTTATTCGCTGTCGGCGAAGAAAAGGCCATGGTCGAAATGCCCATCGCAGGCCTGATGTCGGACGAACCATCCTCAACTGTCGCCGCGAAGGCCGACAAGCTCGTGCAAGCTATGGCCGGTTGCGGTTGCACCCTCAACAACGCCTATATGCAACATTCCCTGCTGGCGCTTGTCGTTATCCCCGAACTGAGAATATCCGACATCGGACTGATCGATGTACGGACGTTTGAGAAGGTTGATTTGTTTGTTTGATTTGCCCGATTTTGCTGAACGAACACAGCGCTTAAAAATTTAAGGGGTGACTTTTGCGCAGGCTAGACCGCTTACTGATCCATATCACGGACACATCCAAACTGACTGCGTTTTATTGCGGCGTTTTGGGCATGAATCAGCATGGCCAAAACTGTTTCAACTACAATGATTCAGAAATGAGCTTGTGTTTTAAAGCCGGTGCACTGGGCAAATACGAGGCGGGCGCTAATGACCTTTATTGGAAGATAGCCATATCAGTTCCTGATCTCGATCTCGCATACCAACAATTGATTGACCAAGGAGTCGATATTTCCCCGCCAAGACAATTTCGCGATGTGGGATATCTGACGAGCGTTACCGATCCAGAAGGATTCAACATCGAATTGATTCAGCATGGTTTTGAAGGTGATTCACCATTGCTGCCGGTCAATCCTGAACTACTTGGCGGTGGACCCTGTGTTAACCTGCTGACACTTCGTTATCACAACATTGACCAGGTTAATCGCTATTGCATCGACGAACTGGGCATGCGCCCTCTTTCTGTACAACCGGTGGAACCCTATGGTTTTACGCTGTATTTTTATGCCTTCACTGAAGAACAACCTCCCGATAATGACTTGACCGCAATTGCAAATCGCAGCTGGACGTACAGTCGACCCTACACGGTACTGGAGGTTCAACATTTGCACGAAGCTACCGAGATCAGTCACGCGAAAGAAGGCACTTCAGGATACCGTGGGACTGTAATTTCTGGTGGTCCGATCAAAGCGAATAATCCATTGGGCTTAATTGAAAATGACGAATAGGCTCTACCTGACCGATTTCAAAGCGTCGAAATATCAATCAATTCAAATCTTTGAACAGTGCAATTTCATAGGCACCAATGCAGGTTCCCATTCAGGACAAACCGAACATTCGGGGCAGGATCAGCGCTCCACCGTGGTAACGGTCAAATATAAACGTCCAACTCACCACAACAGCTATCAGAACGATCCCCATGCCCAGAATTGCTGACAGCCAACTGTCATGCAGATATAAAGATTTCCCGAGCCTGGCGATTTTTCCACCTCGATTTTCCTGGGTTTCCCAAAACCCGCCCCACAAATCGGTCGCTTTGAACAGGATGACTTGAATAATTGGAAAACAGACGATCGCAACGAACGAAGGCACGTGGAAAAACCCGCAATAGATGAAAACACATAAGTACCCGACGTATCTGGTGCGCCGATTGCTCAATGGTATGGCAACTTCATCGCGCAAAAAAACGCCGGCCTGAATGTGCCAACGGCGCCAGAAATCCCGCAGGTCTTTCGCTAAAATTGGCCAGTTGGAATTTTCCGGCACCCGGATACCAATCAATAAATTCATGCCGATAACACCGTCGCTGAGGGCGGAAATAAACAGTCCCATTCGCAGCACAAACATGATCATCATGAACCACAGATGGCCCGGACCTGCATCACCATTGGCAAAAAGTGCATCCGCGAAGGGGCCGTAATAATCGAGCTTGTAAAAATACGGCACGTTGAAGACGTGAAAAATGATGATCAGCTTAACGAAACCGATCGCGATGCGCTTGAGGCCTGCAATGTTATTCTCGCGATTTATGCGCGATTTGCAGGTCGACACTTCGCTGTCGAACTGATGGAACCTTTGATAAGGACCGAGCCAAAACGATGGAAAATGAATGATGTAGAGCAAAAAATGCTGAAATGCGTTTTCACCATACGGGTCGACACGTTGTTTGCAGGACAGGTGAATGTAGTGAATGGAGCGGAAAAAGACGAAAAGCGGACCCCAGAGAATGAAGAACTCTCCGATTGTGAGAAACCCGGCAACGGGTGGAAAAGTCGCATAGAATAATGGGAAATAGGTCGAATTAATCACCAGCCACCCAAGCAACAGCGGCAGTCCAGAATTGTCCGTTCGAATGGACAATTTTTGCAACACTCTTGCCAGCAGGAACACACACCCACAGCTGACCAGTAAAGCAGCCGTAAAAATGGGACCAGCCATGACCAACAAGCATGCAAGGCTCAACCAGATCAATGCGCTACGCACATTGCCCTGGGCAATTTTGGGGACAAGTAAAGCGCTTAAAATCCCGAGATTTACGACGAATGGTGTACGAGCGAGTTCATGAAGCTCAATATTTGTAAACTCTATGGTGTCGACGATATCTAATGCATAAACGCCATACAAAAATACGTCCAACAGTCCTAAATCCCAGTCTTCAAATCAAAATCGAACGGACATTGGTCAGTTCGAAGTTCGTTGTCAAATTGAATTTGATAGCGGTTCCATGGGAGCCTCAAAACAATCGGCGGCTCTTGCCTTCACTTACCTAATAAATGGAATTTAAGGTGGTTATGAGATGGGCATAACTTCAATGTTGATGAAAGAACCACACCGGTTGTTCCGCTTTAACATTCCAGGCCCAATACAAAAAAATCCATCTCAAGAAACGCTGAGGCTCATCCTGCGCACGGGTCTCAGTCAAACTAATTAGTTGAATGCCCGCATATACCCTCAGCTTTCCTGCTCAAGCCGTCTTCTTCACCTTTTCAACTTCTGGAAACAATTCGTCCATGGCTTTTGATCTGCCGTCCTGTTGTACCATGCGTACGTGATAGCGTTTTAGCGCTCTTGGGTGGCGGGCGCCGCAGGAATGGGCGATGAGATTGACGCCGTAGCTTATCTTGCTTGCAAAATTGGCAACTTTTGTTGCCTTGTCGCGCGGGTCGAGGCCTTTTTGCAGGCGCGCGTCGTGGGTCGTAATACCGGTTGGGCAGGTGTTTTTGTTGCATTTGAGTGCCTGAATACACCCTAGTGAGAACATAAACCCACGGGCTGATGTTACGAAATCTGTGCCTGCACAATAGGCCCACGCAACTTCGGCTGGCGTTACGAGCTTGCCGGACGCGATCACTTTAATCCGGTCACGCAGCCCGTAGCGTTTCAGTATGTCTATCACGATGGGGAGAGATTCCTTGATCGGTAGTCCGACATTATCCATCAATGGCATGGGAGCAGCGCCTGTACCCCCGTCACCGCTGTCGACGGTGATGAAATCGGGAGCGCTTTTTATCCCGCGCTCATGTATCTCATCGCACAAACGCTCCAACCATCCATAGGCACCGACGACGCATTTGAAACCTGTCGGCTTGCCTGTCACGTCTCGCACCTGTGCGATAAAGTCCAGCAATTCACCATTGTTATCAATTTCTGGGTGACGGTTGGGCGAGATTGAATCCGTGCCTTCCGGGATGCCGCGAATTTTCGCGATTTCAGCACTCACTTTCGCGCCGGGCAAAATGCCACCCTTACCGGGTTTGGCTCCCTGGCTCATCTTGATTTCGAACATTTTTACCTGTTCATGGGCCGCGACCTCCCGCAACTTATCGTCGCTGAGTTTACCTTCGCCGTCTCGAACTCCATATTTTGCGGTTCCAATTTGAAAAACGATATCGCAACCGCCGTGCAGATGATATTGGGACAGACCGCCCTCGCCGGTGTTGTACCAACAGCCGGCCATCTTCGCCCCACGAGATAAGGCCAATACGGCAGGTTTTGATATCGCGCCGAAACTCATACCGGAAATATTGATCAGTGATTTCGCATCGTAAGGGTTCTTGCAATGGGGACCGATGGTAACTGCAGGCGTTTCTTCCGCATCCTCATCCAGGGTTGGATAAGGGCAATTGACAAAGATTGCGGTGCCCACTGGGGAGAGATTACGGGTTGAACCAAAAGCAACGGTATTGTCCCTACCCTCCGCGGATTTGGCAATCCATTCCCGCTCCGCCCTGTTAAACGGCATTTCCTCGCGATCCATAGCGAAGAAGTATTGGCGAAAAAACTCCCCCAAGTTCGAAAACAGCGACCGAAAACGCCCGATTACAGGGTAATTGCGCCGCACCGCATCGGCTGTCTGGCTGATGTCAATTATGAAAAATACAATCGCGACCAGAACGAGCACCCCGATAACGAACAATAGTAGTGCCGATAGAATCGAAACACCTTGCATCACGGTGCTCGAGAATAGGTTTTCCATATGAGTATTCCTGTATCTAGGTTGCCGCAGTTGCAAATCGCTGTTGCAAATCACTAACTGCCATGTGCCATTGATGAGTCAGATTAGCCAGAATATTGTTTTCATTCACACATCACGATTTCGCAACGTCTCTTGAATGGGCGCCCCACATAACCGTCGATCAACTTGCGTTTGAGCGTGGAACAGTAGATTAGAAGGCGTTCTGGCCACCTACTACCACGGGGTCCAACATCTCTGGATCGTGCATCAATTGACCTTATCGGTTTTCTTCATCGTCCTGATGGCTGCGGTTGTCCACGCATCGTGGAACGGCATGGTGAAGTCGACCAGCGACAAGGTCGTTTCAATGACGGCCATTACACTTGGCCATGCGCCACTGGCGTTATTGGCCATGCCGTTTGTGCCAACTCCAGCGCCCGAAAGCTGGCCACTGCTGGCGGCGTCCGTCTGCGTGCATACACTTTACCAATTGGGGTTGATGTCTGCCTATCGGTTGGGGGATTTTACACAGGTCTACCCTATTGCCCGGGGCAGCGGCCCAGCGATCGTTATGGTGTTTTCCGTGTTGGTGTTGGGCG
The DNA here is from genome assembly GCA_951813045.1 of uncultured Rhizobiaceae bacterium. Taxonomy (GTDB): domain Bacteria; phylum Pseudomonadota; class Alphaproteobacteria; order Rhizobiales; family Rhizobiaceae; genus Pseudahrensia. Next base: position 1,085,114 of record CATOTF010000002.1, on the reverse strand, counting down.
TCACATTCGTGTCGCAGCAATTGTGGGCGGTCGGGCTCATTGTTGCCGGGATATTCTGTCTGGCGCTGCTGCGCCAGTCTGACGGGTTGCACAACCCAAAAGCGGTGGGTGCCGCCTTGCTTACCGGTTGCTGCATTGCCGGATATTCTCTGCTCGACGGTCTTGGCGCGCGGGCCGCGGGCACTGCGGTTGGCTATATCGCCTGGATGACCACTCTTAACGCGCTGACATTCTCCCTCATAATAGGAACCTTCAACCGCCCTGCCCTTAAAGCTGTCTTTACGGAAGGGAGAAAAGTACTGATTATCGGTGGCAGCGGATCCCTTCTCGCCTATGTGCTGGTCGTCTGGGCCATGACCCAGGCCCCCATCGCACTGGTGACAGCACTACGAGAATGTGAATCCCGGAGACAAAATGACCACAGAAATGGTTGGGTAATCTGACCGTCGCGGAGTAAAATTCCGCACTCTGACACCTTGTGCTTGTGAGTATTAGGTGGGGAAGATGTATTCTGTGGATTTGTATAGTCGGGTGCGTCGAGCGTGCCATGTGGATGGGAAGAACAATAGCGAGGTGGCCCGTTTGTTCGGGATTGATCGCAAAACCGTGGCGAAGATCCTGAAGCACTCGGTTCCGCCCGGTTATCAAAGAACGACCGCGCCTGTTCGCCCGAAGTTGGATCCGTTTGTTGGGATAATTGATCAGATCCTGAAAGACGACAAAAAGGTCATCAAAAAGCAACGGCACACAGCCAAGCGTATTCATGCGCGGTTACGGGATGAGCACGGGTTCACTGGCGGGATCACCATTGTCACTGATTATGTGCGTGAGAAGCAAAGACGAACCCAGGAGGTGTTTGTTCCTCTGGTTCACGCGCCCGGCCATGCTCAGGTCGATTTTGGTGAGACGTTCGGCGTGATCGACGGTGTCGAACGCAAGCTGCATTACATCGCTATATCGTTGCCGCATTCGGATGCGTTCTTCATGAAGGCGTATCCGGCGGAAACAACAGAAGCCTTCTGTGACGGTCACAATGCTGCGTTTGCTTTCTTCGGCGGTGTGCCGTTGTCGATGCTCTACGACAACACCGTGATTGCAGTTGCAAAGATCCTGGGCGGTGGCAAACGGATACGCACGAGAACTTTCTCAGAGCTACAATCGCACTATCTGTTTGAGGATAAGTTTGGTCGCCCTGGCAAAGGCAATGATAAAGGGAATGTCGAAGGCGTCATTGGTTACGGTCGCAGGAACTTTCTCATCCCAGCCCCACGGTTCGACAGCTTTGATGCCTTGAACGCCTGGTTGGAAGAATGCTGCCTGAAGCGTCAGGATGATGTTGTTCGCGGACATGGTGAGAGTATTGGTGAACGATTGCTGAGAGACCTGGACGCGCTGATGGCATTGCCCCCAACGCCATACGACGCGTGTGAAAAGTTTAGCACGCGGGCAACGTCAATCTCGATGATCCGCTACCGCAATAATGATTACTCCGTTCCTGTCGCCTTTGCCCATCATGAGGTTCAGGTTCGCGGTTACATCCATGAGGTTGTGATTGGCAGTGGAACCGAGATTATTGCCCGCCATCGTCGGTCTTATGAGAAGGCAGACATGATCTTCGACCCGCTTCACTATCTGCCCTTGCTGGAACAAAAGGTAGGTGCTCTCGATCAGGCGGCACCATTGCAAGGCTGGGGTTTACCCGATGCATTTGCGATCCTTCATCGTTTATTAGAAGCCCGCATGGGTAAGGCGGGAAAACGCGAGTATGTTCAGATCCTGCGTCTGCTGGAAACTTTTGAGCTGGAGCACGTTCACGCCGCAATCCAACAAGCTTTGGATCTGGGTGCCATTGGCTATGATGCGATCAAGCACCTTATTCTGTGCCGGATCGAGCGGCGACCGCCCAGGCTTGATCTCGACATCTACCCCTATTTGCCCAAAGCGGTGGTCGAGACGACAAAACCTGCCAGCTATGCCGTGCTGTTGTCGGAGGCGGCAGCATGAACGACACTGTTACCGATACACCGCAAGTTCTACTCAAACATCATCTGACCAAACTTCGGCTGCCAACCTTCCAGAGTGAATATACCAAACAGGCCCAACAATGTGCCGCTGAGAATAAGGATCATGTCCAATATCTCCTGCGGTTATGTGAGTTGGAGCTGATTGAACGTGAGCGCCGAATGGTGGAGCGACGCATCAAAGCTGCGAAGTTCCCGGCAACCAAGAGCCTCGACAGCTTTGACTTCAAAACGATCCCGTCAGTGAACAAGGTGCTCGTGATGGAACTGGCCCGTTGCGAGTACGCTGCGAAACGCCAAAACATCATCGCGTTAGGACCAAGTGGAACCGGCAAAACCCATGTTGCCCTCGGCCTTGGACTGGCTGCCTGCCAAAAGGGGATGAAAGTCCGCTTCACCACGGCTGCTGCACTGGTTCATGAGATGATCGAGGCCGTTGATGAACGTCGCTTGCAACGGCATCAAAAACAACTGGCAGCTCAAGACCTGCTGATCATTGACGAACTGGGCTTCGTCCCTCTCTCCAAAACCGGGGCGGAGTTGCTGTTCGAAGTAATCAGCCAACGGTATGAACGCGGTTCCATCATCATCACATCCAATCTACCATTCGACGAATGGACAGAGGTCTTCGGATCAGAACGCCTAACGGGCGCAATACTCGACCGGCTGACACACCACGTCCACATCCTGGAGATGAATGGTGAAAGCTACAGGTTGCACCAGAGCCGAAAACAAAAATCTGTTCAAATCAACTGACACTAAACCAGATCAAAAACACAAACGTCCCAAAATCTGGCCAATTTTACTCCGGGATCAAGACCCATTTTAGGCTGGGATTGACAGGCCCTGCCGAGCCAAAAAAATCAGTCACTCTGGACCTGGAAGGGAAGCGTAATTCAGTCTCCGATAAGTTGACTGATCTAGTCGACCGCATTCGCGAGCATGAGCCACTCGCAGGACTTACAACACCAATAGGCACTCCAATATTTGTTGCAGCGGACAGGGTTGTTGATGTTCGCAAGCCGTCGGATATCAATCATCACCCAAACGCCAAAGCTGTAATTTCGCTCCACGTGAGCCAGAAAACCGTAGTTGATCAACAGGTCACAGAAACAGTTGCGAAAGCGCGAAACGCTATCAATGATGCCCTGTCTTAATGCCCCAAAAAAGTTCTATTGAAGAAGCGGCCCACACCGGACATTAGATCATACTGATACACACCGCCAAAATTTCGTGGAAGCGGACCTCGCATCGAGGGATGGTTCGATCCAAGGAAACGATGTTTGGTCCAATGAATCCGGCCTTATTATTGCTCTGCTTTATGCCCCAGACGTGCCAAAAGCGTCGGTGCTGTATTCTTCCTTCATGGTCGGATTGAGTATGTCTTTCTCATTGACATTTTTTAGAAGTCCATACCGCTCCATCAGGGGTTTAAATTTCTCGCGCCCGTGTCTTGAAAGGCCGTTGTGAAAAAGCAAGGCTACTTCTGCGTCTGATAGTTGAGCTCGGACAATGTTCGAATAAAATCGCTTGTCTGGAATATCTGTTGCATCAATGAATTTATAAATGTTGTAAACTGTGCGGAAATAGTGCCCCAATTCGGTGTTATGCTTTGCGTAAAATTCCTCATATGCTTTTTGAAAGTCATGCCCCCATACAAGGCCGTTGCCATAGGCTCGTATGCTTTTTTCAAGCGTTTGAGAAATACAGGGAAAACATCTTTCCCCCTTGTGATAACTGAAACCCCGTTTTCTAACCTCTGAATGTCGATTTGATTTGTGATGTCAGACAACAATCTGACGAGCTGGAAAAAGGTAGCTTCGAATGTCTGCTTTTTTGCTTCTTGATTTTGTTGGATTAGCTGCGCTTTCTGATCGTCCAATATTTCTTTCGTATATCGGATGTCTTGGCGGGCGATAGATATTTCATGGCGTTGCATTGTGATCGCATAAATAACTCCGACGAACGCGAAACCGGAAAACAAGGAGTTTACCGCTCCAAACATATCTCCAAAAGTGCCTCGTTCACCGGAAGGCAGCATCAGCGCGTAGTTCCAATTCGCGGCCCACAGAATTGCCGCCACAAAAAAGGTGACTACCACCGGCCACCGAGCAGGCTTTTTTGGTAGTTTTGTTCCGTCCATTTTTTCCTCTACTTGGTAAAATTGCTCATGCAATGAACAGCGCAGATACGCTCTTCTACTCTTAACAAATATTGCTGTTTCAGAAAACGACCGACGCTAGATATGCTAATTGGTCAATACGTTGATGAAAAACAATTCAGACTGGACAACCGCGCTGAGTTCGCACGGCTAGATATTGATCGCGGCATGATCGTATTCCACGGTACTATTATGTTGTTCACAATATTCTGTGACTCTGACTTCCACTTTACAAAAGTGGGCCTAGAATCGTTGGTAAGGTGGCTCAACGAAGAAGCTATCGATCGGTAGAGACGGTGAAACAAACCTACGACAAGTCTCCAATTATATCTGCAGCTGTTTTTGCGCCAGGTGGCAACAACTCGATCGCACCGCTAGATTCATCAAGTTCCAACAGACGATTATTGTGCATGTCACGTAGGGTTTTCATGAAATATGCGCGGTTCTTTACTTCAAGCCAATCCAGTAAGTCGCCAATGGTGGTACTACTAGCGGATGCGAGCAGCACCAGGATTTGTTGTTTTTGTTTCATCTCAGGTTTCAGGACGCGTCGAATATCACCCTTTGCCCATATTAGTGGAATCCGAATCTCAGTCAGTTTGTCGACGATTGTTTGCGCCTCATGAACAGGCAAGGAATGAAGAGCGCGTATTAGTTCACACATAACCCAATTGGCACTAGACAACACAAAAGTTGCGTCCATGTGGTTAGGATCAACATCACCTCCAACGTGCCCGACGCCTCTATTGTTTCTCACTTCATAGAGTGCCGGTAGCAATCGGGGGATTAGAATTTGAAAGCTACGCGGAACATGACTGTTTTGTTCTAACCCTCGGCAAGCGCCGACAAAGTTCCTCGGCTTTGACGGTGAGGAGGCGTAGCTTCCGGAAGCATGGCCCAAAAGGATTGTATAAACAATCTCGCAGAATAGTCCGCCACCCAATTCGGCTGGTGACCAACGTTGTTCCGAATAGTTAGCTGCAATGTTGCGGTACTCCGCTAGCAGCGGATCGCGCAATCCGACCGGAATGGAAGCAAGAATGTTGGTAGGATTCAAAGTGAATCACCTAATTTTTCCCAACCTTCAGGTGTAATAAAAAATCCATCGGCGGTTTTCTCACAAAAACCTTTGCTGACATTCTGGTTCAAAGTGTCTGATGGGTTACCTAACCTACTTTGTTGACTTTCTTTGAGTGCCGTGGCGATGTCTCCGGTCTTCAGGTTTTTATTACCTTTTTTCGCAAGCCATCCCGCAGTCGCTAGAAAACGCATTACTTGGTTCGACGCCGCATTTTTCGACTTTAAATAGCTTGGTAGCGATCCAATGACTGATCTTTCACTGCGCCTATCCTCGCTTAACTCTTCATTTGCACCGGACAGTACATCCTCGTCCGGTGCAACCAGATGGCTGCTGAAACTCTCCAAAACCTTGTCGAGTTGCTCTGCCAACCAGTTTTGAGTTCCCTCGCCGGAAAACATCACTCGTCCAATAGTCACTTCAATCTTTCCTCGCAGTTCATTAGTCATCTGCCGTCCTCAGGTTTTGTGGATGATTTTTCATTTTATAACAATGTTGGTAATATTTATGCTTTTTACAAGAAATTGACTGTGGATATACAACTTTTACTGGTGAATAAGGTCAGGTATAAATGCTCAAATCATTGTGGTTGAGATAAGCAGAAATAATGTTGCAACGATCGCTAATTTGATTTTTGGTACAAGCTTTGGTCTGGGTAATACCAGTTAAGTTTTGGCAAAAAAAGAATGGCAGCTTTGGCTTCTTTTGCCATATGGTGCGCAATTGCAGCGAACGTCCGCTACCCCCCTATTCTGTTGAAAAACTCCGAAGCTGAAAATTCACCGCAATATTTTAGAATGCTGTTTCTGAGAGCGCTGTGACGCGCAATCCGATTTCAATTGAGCAGGTTGTTTGGAAAACGTTTCTACTGAATTGGATGTTGTGCATTAGGGGTCGAGTTTTTCAACAGAATACCCCCATGAGCAAAATTTTAAGCGAGTTTGGCAATTGTAACTTTGTCCGCTTTGCCGCCATTCTTGAAACTGATTCAAAACGGGATCTTTCCACACTGCAAATATCAAACTGCGCTTCGCAAATTATGAGCCTGCACCCCCGATTAGCTCTCAATCCTCGTCCAACAGCGGGCCTAGCCCTTCTTCGAGTTCCTCGTCAGGATAAAGCAATTTCAGGTCCGAGATTTCTTTTTTGGAAAAGCCGAGTTTCTTTGCCCGCTCTTCAAAACTATCGTCCGCCTCGTCCTCATATTTATGGCGGACGCCCATTTTTTTTGCATTCGGGTCAGCCATCATACGCTCCGTCAGATTGCCCGAAGGCGATTCTCCATATTTTGCTCATCGGTCGCCCAACCGGCATTGTCGCGACCACCGGCAATTTTGCAAGGCTGCAGCTGACATTCTCAATTGGTGCATTCATTTTCTTCTATTTCCCAAACACAATAAGAAACAATAATAATTATAGCACCAGAATGGTGAACGAATAAAAACGTTCATCACTTTTGTGCCGTATCAAGCAGTACTATGTATCAAACAGGTCTGCTTATAGTTCTACTGGGCAGAAGCGACGCTTGAAATTCAGATATGTACACGCTTGCGTGATTTCAATATGGGCTTGCATTCACGCCCAATCCCTATATACGACCGCATGCACTAAAATGTCGGGCTTCCGGCTGGTGGCTGAACGGATGGGTTTCTCAAGCTTGAGAAATAGATTTGCAAGGTAAATCGTCCTCCCGTGCTTCCGCTCTCGACACTTTGTTAAATCGCGCCTTTCCAAGCTCCCCATGAGCTTACAGAAAAGCGTCGGTGAGGCTTTGCGCTGGAGGCTTGAAACAAACAAGGAAAGGTGGCCCATGGCCCTTTACGAACATATCTTTATGGCCCGTCAGGATGTTTCATCCCAGCAGGTTGATACGCTTGTTGAGCACTTCAAAGGTGTTTTAGAAGCAAACGACGGTTCCGTCGCCAAAATTGAAAACTGGGGTCTGAAAACCCTGCCCTATCGTGTAAACAAGAACCGTAAGGCGCACTACGCGCTGATGAACATTGAAGCGCCTTCTGCAGCAGTTTCTGAAATGGAGCGCCAAATGCGCATCCACGAAGATGTGTTGCGTTATATGACCATCAAGGTTGAAGAGCACGAGGAAGGCCCTTCCGCGATGTTGCGCAAGAGCGACCGAGATGACCGCCGCCCTGGCCGTGGTGGAGATCGCCCTCCTCGCCGCCCACGCGATGACTCATAAGAAGGAATAAGAACAATGGTTGCTATTGAACAAATGCCAACGCGTCGCCCTTTTCAGCGCCGCCGCAAGACCTGCCCTTTCACCGGTGAAAATGCCCAGAAGATTGACTATAAAGACGTCAAACTTCTGCAACGTTATATCTCCGAGCGAGGCAAGATCGTTCCTTCACGGATTACAGCTGTAAGCCTGAAAAAACAGCGTGAGCTGGCACGTGCCATCAAACGCGCACGTTTTCTTGCGCTTATTCCTTACGTTATCAAGTAAGGCTTTACGCCGTTATGGTGTAAGAATTTTGAAGCTGGCCCGCGCGGCATTCTTCGCGCGGCCCTAACTGTCAAAATGACAGGACAGCGGGAACTATGAACAATAAATACATCTTAATTGCAGTTATTTGCGGTCTGTTGACAGCCATGCTGTTCATCAGCCCCCTGTCGCTCGGCAGCATGGGTGTTGCGCTTTCTAGCTTTACTGCATTTCCTCTTTTTATCTCCGTTCTTGGGTTTGGCACGGTCGCTGGTATCATCAGCGGCGCAACGGCGGCGTTTGTTGTCGCCATCATGTTTGGCCCGTTGGGCGCATTGTCTGTATTGGGTGCAACATTAGGCCCTGCCCTTTGGATTGGGCACACTGTTGGCTTATCCAGAAATGATGACGGTCATGAAGAGTGGTACCCACTCTCTCTCCTGCTTTTGCGCCTGACGGCAATTAGCGCTGCGGTTGTTGTCATCATCGGGTTTCTTTCAGGATATTCTATCGAGTGGGCCAATGAACAAACCGCCGCCTTGATGAAAGAGCTAAGCGCACTACAGGCGCAGGCTAATCCCGACGCAGCGCCTTTGTCAGACGAATTGATCGCACAACGTTCCGCCCGCATCGCGGCAATGATACCTTATCTCATGCCGGTTTCGATTCTGATCCTAATGGTTTTGAATCTGCGCCTTGCGGAACGGTTTACCCGCGCTCGCGGTTGGATGAAACGACCAAAGGACGATATCCCAGCCGGAACCGCGTTACCGATGTTTGCCGTCAGTATCTTTGCTGCCGGTGCTGTTGGCAGCCTGCTCAGCAACGACCTTGGGTTGGTTGCAAAGGTCATAGCTGGAGCATTTGGAGGCGCGTTCATTATGGTTGGGCTGGCAACCGTCCACCATCTTTCGCGCGGCCTCAAAGCCCGGCCCTATCTCCTGCCGGTGGTCTATATCACCTTGTTCATGTCGATCATTATCGCCCCTTTTGTGGCGGCATTGGGCGTCGCAGAAACTCTTTTTCAACTGCGGACACGTTTCGCAGCGAAATCTCCTAAAACCTGAATTTGAACCTATCCAAAAAGGAACACTAAAATGGATGTTATTCTTCTCGAACGCGTGGCCAAGCTTGGCCAAATGGGTGACACAGTCACTGTAAAAGATGGTTACGCCCGTAATTTTCTGCTGCCTCAAGGCAAGGCCCTACGCGCCAACAAAGCCAATATGGCGCATTTCGAATCCCAGCGCGTACAGCTAGAAGCCCGCAACCTGGAGCGTAAAAACGAAGCAAGTGAAGTTGCCGAACGTTTGAACGGTAACACCTATGTTGCCGTCCGTTCCGCTGGTGAAACCGGTCAATTGTACGGTTCAGTTGCTGCCCGCGACATCGTAGCAACACTGGATGAAAACGGTTTCTCAATCGGCCGCAGCCAGGTTGAACTGCGTGCACCGATCAAAATCATCGGCCTGCACACTGTCACCATCCTTCTGCACCCTGAAGTTGAAGCTGAAGTCGTCATGAACGTTGCCCGTTCAGAAGATGAAGCTGTACGTCAGGCCGCAGGTGAAGACCTGACAAGCCGTGACGCATTTGATGACCTCGACGAGGCGGAAGAAGACGAATTGTCCATCGAAGACGTTTTCGACAATCCGGACGATGTTGATCTGGATGGCGATTCAGAGAACGAGACCGAAGCTGAAGCCCCTGTTGAAGATGCCGGCGACGATAGCGAAAACAAAGAATAGTCTGATTTAACAGACTGAGCTCAAAGGCCGGCCCGCTTGATTGTGGGTCGGCCGTTTTGTTTCGGTCTGCAGGTCTATTTTAATTAGTATTATCATCTCCGCGCCATCACGCTTGTCATCCCCGCGCAGGCGGGGACCCAATGATCGCCAGGAAGGAAGCGGGTATTTCATCGGAAGCGCGGGTTAATTCCATCCAAACCTACGTCTTTCTTTGCAAGGTTGGCTTGGGTCCCCGCCTGCGCGGGGATGACAATGGAATGAGGGCGGCACCCAGCGATTCGAATCTACGTCAAGTAATTCGAACGGATTAAGTGATTTTTCCCCGTTATCACCACACACACTGTATAATTTTAAAAAGAATCACGCGGGTTGAGTTTCATGTTTTCACCTCGTGTTCTACGTGACATTCAATGCCCACAGAAATGCATGAACAACCGGGGAAATGATGGCTGAAGTTGCAGATAATGTTGTCCCCGGCCCGGGTTCAGGCTCCGGTTCAGGCAGCACGCCCTATCGCACAGCGCCCCATAATATTGAGGCAGAACAGGCGCTTCTTGGTGCCATATTGGTCAACAACGACGCATTTTATCGGGTTTCTGATTTCCTCGAACCGGATCATTTCTATGAGCCGCTGCACCGGCAGGTTTACAAGGTGACATCGGAGATGATTCGCGCGGCAAAACGTGCGAATCCCGTGACCATAAAGACATTCCTGCCCGAAGAGGAAAAAGTTGGCGACATGACTGTCGCGACCTACCTCGCGAGGCTGGCTGCGGAAGCGACGACCATCATCAACGCAGAAGATTACGGGCGATCAATTTACGATCTTGCCACCAGGCGTAATCTCATCGGCATTGGCGAGGACATGGTCAATATCGCCTTCGATGCGCCGGTTGACATGACGCCCCATGTGCAAATCGAAGACGCAGAACGCCGCCTATTCGAACTGGCTGAAACCGGGCGCTATGATGGCGGCTTTACCGAGTTTGGCAACGCCGTCGGCAGTGCGATCGATATGGCCAGCGCTGCATTTCAACGGGACGGGCATCTTTCGGGTGTTGCCACCGGACTGAATACGCTTGACCAAAAAATGGGTGGGCTGCAACCGTCTGACTTGATCGTGCTGGCCGGTCGCCCGGCCATGGGGAAAACGTCGCTTGCCACCAATATCGCTTTTAACATTGCAGAAGCTTACCAGCCGGAAATTCAAGCTGATGGAACTTCCAAAGCGGTGAACGGTGGGGTCGTTGGATTTTTCTCGCTGGAAATGGCGGCCGAACAGCTTGCAACCCGAATTATCGCTGAGCAAACCGAGATTTCATCCTCTAAAATCCGTCGCGGTGAAATCAATGATGCGGAATTTGAAAAGCTCGTTGGCTGTTCACAAATGATGCACCGCATTCCGCTTTATATTGATCAGACCGGTGGTATTTCGATTGCTCAATTGGCCGCCCGTGCTCGCCGTCTAAAGAGACAACGTGGGCTGGATGTTTTGATCATCGACTATATTCAGCTGATGCAGGGCAGTAAGAATCAGTCTAACCGGGTTCAGGAGATCACTGAGATCACCACCGGGCTCAAGGCGCTGGGCAAGGAACTCAATGTTCCCATCATCGCTCTTTCACAGCTTTCCCGTCAGGTGGAAAACCGTGACGACAAGCGCCCGCAATTATCAGACCTGCGTGAATCAGGATCGATCGAGCAGGACGCGGACGTTGTGCTGTTTGTGTACCGTGAAGAATATTACCTTCAAAACAAAGAACCGGAGTATGGAACGACGGAATATGAGCAATGGAAGACGAAGTTAGAGTTTGCGACCGGCAAAGCTGACGTTATCATTGCAAAACAACGGCATGGTCCCACCGGCACTGCAGGTCTCGCCTTCCAGGCCGAATTTACCCGCTTCACCGATCTTATTGAAGAAGACCACCTTCCCGAACGTTTTGAGTAATCCATGAGTGCCCATCCAAATCTTGCCGGTGGCCATGTGACCATCGACTTGGGCGCGCTAGTCTCTAACTGGCAGCAATTGGCAAAGAATGCCGGAGCGGCCGAGTGTGGCGCCGTGGTTAAAGCCAATGCCTACGGATGTGGTATCGAACCGGTTGTTGAGGCATTGTCTCGCGCCGGGTGCAGGACGTATTTTGTAACGGTTCCTGAAGAAGGTATACGTGTGAAAAACACAGCACCAGACTCCAGATGTTTTGTGTTGAACGGGCTATTTGCCAATGCCGCGCCGTATTATCTGGAGCACGATCTCACGCCAATATTGGGTAGTGTTCCCGAAGTGGAGACCTGGGTGGCCACGGCGCAATCCCACGGCTCACCCCTGCCCTGCGCCCTTCATGTGGATAGCGGCATGAACCGTCTTGGCCTGACACTGCGTGAATTGGAACGGATCACGAAGAACCGTCATCTAATGGACTATCTTGATCCGCAATTGCTTATGACACATCTGGCCTGTGCAGACGATCTTGGGCATCCAAAGACTGATGTTCAAAGGGAAGTATTCCTGCAGGCTTCTGAGTTGCTACCGGGCGTTCCCCGTTCCGCCGCCAATTCTGCTGCAAGCCTGCAGATGGACGGGCACGAATACGAACTCGCCCGACCCGGAATTGCCCTGTATGGCGGCGAGGCATTGAATGATGTGCCAAACCCCATGGTGCCAGTCGTCACACTCACCGGTAGGATTGTCCAAATCCGCGAAGCGAACGCCGGTGACAGCATTGGATACGGAGGAGCAGAAACCCTGACGCGCATAACCCGCATTGCCTATCTGTCGGTTGGATACGCCGACGGTTACCACCGTGCAACAAGTAACATGGGTGTGCCCATGCGGGCGGTTTCCCAACCTGCCCGCGCGGCATACAAAGGCACAATCATCAAAGGTATCGGCAGAGTATCGATGGATTTATGCGCCTTTGATGTCACAGATATTCCGGAAGATGAAATCTCAGCTGGTGACTGGATTGAGTTGTTTGGCTCCACCATTCCGGTTGATGATGTTGCCCGCGCGGCGGGAACCATTGGCTATGAGCTTTTGACAAGCATCGGCCAGCGCTATTCCAGAACATATTTGAAAGCCGAAGCCTGATGGCCGCACCAAAAATTCAGTTCATTTGCCAAAATTGCGGAGGGGCACACCCCCGCTGGTCAGGCCGTTGCGACGCTTGCGGAGAATGGAATACGCTGGTTGAAGAGACACCCAATACAGGTGTGGCGACCGGCCCCGGCAAACCTTTAAAAAAGGGACGTGTTGTCCCCCTTGAAGCGCTTGATGGAGATACCGCCGAAGCACCCCGTATAGAAACCAGGATCAGCGAATTTGATCGGGTAACCGGCGGCGGCCTCGTTCCAGGCTCCGCCCTTCTGGTTGGTGGTGATCCCGGTATCGGAAAATCGACCCTACTCATGCAGGCATCTGCATCTTTGGCAAAAGCCGGGCACGGTGTGATATATGTGTCTGGCGAGGAAGCTATCGCCCAAGTTCGCCTGCGTGCCCAGCGATTAGGAATAGTATCCGCACCAGTCCTGATGATTTCCGAAACCAATGTTGAGAATATTATAACAACGTTGGAGGCTACTCAGCGCCCTGCCCTTGTTGTCATTGATTCTATCCAGACCCTGTGGAGCGACCGGGTGGAATCTGCCCCCGGGACGGTCAGTCAGGTTCGCGCGTCGGTTCAGGCGATGATTCGTTATGCCAAACAGTCGGGAGCCTGTGTTGTTCTTGTCGGGCATGTCACCAAAGAGGGGCAGATCGCCGGTCCCCGTGTTGTAGAACATATGGTTGACGCTGTGCTTTATTTTGAAGGTGAAGGCGGGCACCATTTTCGGGTTTTGCGCGGGGTCAAAAACCGTTTTGGCCCAACTGACGAAATTGGCGTGTTTGAAATGTCCGATCTGGGCCTGCGGGAAGTGGCAAATCCATCAGAATTGTTTCTGGGTGAACGGCATAAAGCAGCCCCCGGCGCCGCCGTATTTGCCGGGATGGAAGGGCGACGCCCTGTTTTGGTGGAAATTCAGGCGCTTGTTGCTGAATCAACACTTGGCACACCACGTCGTGCGGTCGTTGGATGGGACAGCGCCCGGCTCTCAATGATTCTTGCCGTGCTTGAAGCCCATTGCGGGGTCCGTCTGGGCGGTCACGATGTATATCTCAATGTTGCAGGCGGGTTTCGAATTTCAGAACCTGCAGCTGACTTGGCCGTCGCGGCTGCGCTCGTGTCATCGCTTGCCAACAAACCGCTGCCTGACAATTCCGTTTTTTTTGGCGAAGTCAGCCTTTCCGGCCATTTACGCCCGGTATCGCAAGCTGCTGGTCGGTTAAAAGAAGCCGGAAAACTGGGTTTTGACCAGGCAACCTATGCGAAAGGCAGCGAAGTTATCAAACAGGGCGGGTTGCGACTCAATACAATCACAACGCTTGCAGATCTTGTGGTAGAACTAATTTCTAGCAGCAACGAAGCCTTGCAGGATTAAGGCGTTACTGGCACATAGTGCCGGACTCAAAGGCCCGTCACCGAGGCCCGATGCAGAGGCGAAGTGAATTCGATGTCCATCTACCTGCTCGACGGCGTATTAGTCGTTATCATGTTGATATCAGCCATATTGGCGATGATCCGAGGATTCTCGCGAGAAGTCCTTTCCATAGTATCGTGGGTGGCTGCTGCTGTTGCAGCTGCGACTTTCTACAAGATCCTGTCTCCGACAATTGTGAGCTCGATACCGAGCCTTGCGGATAAGAATCCGCTCATAGCGGACGCAATCGCTGCAGTCGCGATATTCCTGTTGGTATTAGTAATCGTCAGCTATCTGACCATGCGCATTGCTGATTTCATTATCGACAGCCGCATTGGTGTTCTTGACCGAACGCTGGGTTTTATTTTCGGTGCGGCTCGCGGCGCGCTCCTCGTCATCATCACACTCATGGGTTTCCTGTGGCTCGCCAACGAAAACGAACCTGAATGGGTTGCACAGGCCAAATCCAAACCGATGCTGGTGTCTATCGGTACCAATATTCAGGACGCGCTTCCCGAAAACCTGGAAGAAATGATCAAACGTTTCTTCGAAGACGGCAGTGAAGAGAAAAAAGAAGGCGAGCAGGATACCGATCAGAAGACTTGATCGGAATGGCCTCAAAGGGACAGTGATATGGACGCCGACAAGTTTCATGAAGAATGCGGTGTATTTGGAATATACGGGCATTCCGACGCAGCAACACTTACAACATTGGGGTTGCATTCACTTCAACACCGTGGGCAGGAAGCGGCGGGAATTGTAACCTTTGACGGGTCAATTTTTCACGCGGAACGTCACGTGGGCCTGATCGGTGATACATTCACCAAACCGTCTGTTATCGAGCGCCTACCCGGCAATTATGCAATCGGCCACAATCGCTATTCAACAACTGGTGGCGAGGGCATGCGGAATGTCCAGCCGTTTTTCGCAGATTTTTCCGGCGGCGGGTTTGCGGTTGCCCACAACGGCAATTTAACAAACGCGGCCACGATACGGTCTGAATTACAGCGGCAGGGTGCCATCTTCCAATCCACATCGGACACAGAAGTTATCCT
This sequence comes from uncultured Rhizobiaceae bacterium, assembly GCA_951813045.1. Taxonomy (GTDB): domain Bacteria; phylum Pseudomonadota; class Alphaproteobacteria; order Rhizobiales; family Rhizobiaceae; genus Pseudahrensia. Next base: position 1,070,087 of record CATOTF010000002.1, on the reverse strand, counting down.
TCATTTAATTGCAACAAGTGACGAAAAACGGCTCGTCGCCAAGCTCACCGATGCAGTAAAACAACTCGAAGGCGCGTTTTCACTGGTAGCCCTCTCCGAGAAAAAGCTCATCGGTTGCAGGGATGCGCTCGGTGTTCGGCCATTGGTTCTGGGCGATGTGGACGGTTCATATGTATTAGCATCGGAAACCTGTGCGCTGGACATTATCGGCGCGCGCTTTGTGCGTGATGTTAAACCCGGTGAAATGGTCGTCATCAATGATCAGGGTATCGAGAGTTATTTCCCGTTTGAAAAGACTGAACCAAGATTCTGCATTTTCGAATATGTATATTTCGCAAGGCCCGACTCCATGGTGCAGGGTGAGAATGTCTATAATGTGCGTAAACGTATCGGCGAGGAACTGGCACGCGAAGCCCCTGTTGACGCTGACCTAGTCGTACCAGTTCCTGATTCAGGAACACCAGCTGCGATAGGTTTTGCGCAGGAATCTGCGCTACCGTTCGAGCTTGGTATCATACGAAACCACTATGTCGGTCGCACATTCATCGCACCCAGCGATAACATCCGCCACATGGGTGTTAAACTGAAACACAATGCAAACCGCCGCTTGATTGAGGGAAAGCGGGTTGTCCTTGTTGACGATTCTATTGTTCGCGGTACGACCAGCCAGAAGATTGTCGCTATGGTGCGGGATGCTGGCGCAAAAGAAGTTCATATGCGCATTGCAAGTCCGCCAACTGTTTCAGGTTGTTTTTACGGCGTGGATACGCCGGAAAAACAAAAGCTGCTCGCTTCCCGCATGAGCACCGAAGATATGGCGGATTTTATAAAAGTGGATTCCCTGTCGTTCCTCTCTATCGACGGCCTTTACCGCGCTGCTGGAGAAGCCGCACGTAACAACGATATACCTCAATTCTGCGACGCTTGTTTCACAGGCGAATATCCTACACGGCTGACAGATCGTGAGGGTATAAATGTCGAAGGGGCAGACAATGTCCGCCCCCTGTCAATGATGTCCGGTGGGCGGTAAGATGGCAGACGCAAAACCTCTGGAGGGGCGGCTGGCGGTCGTCACTGGTGCATCACGTGGTGTTGGTTATCAGGCGGCGCTGGGATACGCAAAAGCGGGAGCCCATGTCATCGCCATTGCCAGAACCGTGGGCGGACTGGAGGAGCTGGACGATGAAATCAATGCGGCTGGTGGTTCCGCCACCCTTGTTCCACTGGACATCACGGACTTCGATGCACTCGACCGATTGGGTGCAACCATAAACGAACGCTGGGGAAAACTTGATATCCTGCTGGGGAATGCGGCGGTTCTTGGCGTGATAACTCCTCTGGCACAATGCGAGCCAAAAGTTTTTGAAAACCTGTTCGCCATCAATGTAACGGCAAACTACCGTTTGTTACGATCCCTTGACCCACTCTTACAGGCATCAGACGCTGGCAGAGCGCTTTTTATTACGTCTGGCGCAGCGACGAGTGAGCCGGCATTCACGGGTCCCTATTCTGCATCAAAGGCGGCTCTTGAGACACTCGTGCGCACCTATGCCAAGGAAAATCGCCTTTCCAATGTAAATGCCAATATCGTCAATCCTGGCACACTGCGCACAAAAATGCGCGCAACTTATGCCCCCGGTGAAAACCCCGACACAGTCACACCGCCCAATGAAATTGTCCCCGCTTTGATCATGCTTGCATCGGCGACTACGCAGGAAAACGGCAAAACTTACGATTTTCCATCCGGCAGATGGCACAATGTGAATTAATCTGTTCTCAGATTTTTAACTCCCGAAAACATATAATGTCGCGACTTCATTGAGGAACCGTGTCATGGAAATAAATCCGGACAATCATGAGACAGAATTTCCACAAACTGCTGAAGACGCGTATGTTATCGCCATGGGTAGCCGTCTCGACCAGCTTCGAAACCTTGTTGAGCGGCAGGAAGAGGCAACGGTGCTAGGTAAAGGTCCACGCAGGAAGAATTAACACGCGTCTTTGCTGAGCAACACGTTCACCGACAATAAAATTGTTTATTTACAGGCATGATAGCGTTTTGAGTGAGCATCATTGAATGCAAAACACTTTAGAACCGCTTGCCGCACTTGGGCCAAGATTTGTGGTCAAGTGTCACACGTTTCTCCAATCCAACCGATTGCTCTTTCATCAGGCAAATATTGAATTTTGCACTTGAGTGGAGGCAATCTGTCATATTTATTTCATATTCACGATTGATATATGGTTGACGAGTATATATCTCCCAATCATATACTCATTCAAACTTGAAAAACACAACCGGTAAAAAATCATGAATGTACGTACACTATGTCTCGCTATTCTTGGGTGCGGAGACAGCACCGGTTATGAAATCAGAAAATTGGTGTCTGACGGCCATTTCAGCCATTTCGTCGATGCCAGCTTTGGATCAATCTACCCTGCTCTAACGCGGATGGAAAACGAAGAACTTGTTGTAAGCCGGGAAGAAAAACAAAACGGCAAACCCAACCGCAAAGTATATTCGATTACAGATGCAGGTCGCGAAGAGTTTCTTGTTGCCCTTTCCAAGCCCGCGCAAAAGGACATTTTCAAAAGCGAGTTTCTACTTTTGGCCATGTGCGCAGAACTCATGGAGCCAGCCCACGTAAAACGTGCGCTTGATATGCAAATTGACTATTTGAAAGCGGAACTCACAACAATCGATAATGCGGTTGAAGAAGTGCAACTCAGAGGGGCTGACTGGGTTGGAGACTACGGACGTTCGTGCCTTCGGGCCGGCCTTAATTATATCGAGGCAAATCGACAGTCTCTGGAAGCCATTGCAGGCACTGGACTAGAGACAAATTCCCCTTTGATAGCGGCGGAATAGAGAGGCATCGAGATGAAATTACGTGGTTCTCACCTCGTTTCATTGGCAATTCTTGCTGGAATCGGCGGATGGATGTTCACCGGCGAACTGATCGAAGGCGGTAAAGTCGATCCAAACACCAAATCGATCGCGGAGCGCGAAGCCACACGCACGAAGGAAGCATTTCGTGTTCGGGTTATGGAGTTACAGCCAACGGACCGGGTTGAATCTCTGGTAATTCGTGGACGAACCCAGGCGAATATCATGGTTGCCGTAAAAGCCGAGACAGCCGGGACTGTCGAGGCGCGACCAGTGTCAAAAGGACAATTTGTCAAGCCTGGTGATCTGTTGTGCGTGATTGATCAAGGGGTTCGGCGCGCTAATCTGGAAATGGCGAAAGCAACATTTAATCAAGCCAAATCGGACTTCGAAGCCAATCAGGAGCTTTTGCGTCGCGGGTTTGCGACAAAGTCAAAATTGCGGTCCATGCAAGCCGCCTTAAACACCGCGGAAGCAACACTAGCTACCGCAGAGCAGGAAATGAGCCGCACTGAAATACGGGCAACAGTTGCTGGCCAGGTACAGGAGCCGATGGCAGAAATAGGAGATAACCTTGCACCGGGCGGCATGTGTCTGACACTTATGAACTCCGATCCAATGTTGTTCTCCGGACAAGTTCCCGAGCGCGATGTATCCTCCATAAAAATTGGCTCGGAAGCTTCAATTGAATTGGTGTCTGGTGAAAAGATAGGCGGTAAAGTGCGGTATTTATCCCCGGTCGCAGACCCCAATACGCGTACATTTAACTTAGAAATCGAAATACCGAATTCCGACTACAGCCTTAGGGATGGTCTTACGGCAATTTCGACGATCAATCTGGCACCGGTTCAGGCTTATCAGATTCAACCAAGCTGGCTCACGCTGGCGGACGATGGGCGGGTTGGTTTACGGGCTGTAGGCGCTGACAAGCTGGTTCGGTTTATCCCGGTAAAGATAATTGCCCAGGATGAAAAAATGGCGTGGGTTGAAGGGCCAACACCCGGTCTCAAGATCATTGTGTTGGGGCAGAACTTCGTCTCCGCAGGTGAAACAGTCGACCCCGTCACCGCCGAACAGCTAAAAGCACTGGAAAGTGCAACGATTAAAGATGCGGTGGAGAATAATTCATGACCAGCGCACTTGCCGTTATACTGAGCCGTCCCAAGACGGTTCTTATGATGATGCTTGTGATGATTATCGCTGGTGTCACAACTTACATCAGCATTCCCAAAGAGGCTCAACCGGACATTGATGTCCCGGTATATTTTGTATCCGTCAGTCAGCAGGGCATATCCCCGGGCGATTCCGAACGGCTGTTGGTGCGGCCGCTGGAAAGCAAATTACGTGGTCTTAATGGGTTAAAGGAAATCACGACAATCGCCGCACAAAGCAGTGCGATTGCGGTTTTGGAATTCAATATCGAGACTGACAAGGACAAGGTTCTCGCTAATATTCGCGACAAGGTTGATCAGGCCAAGTCTGAAATGCCGGCGGATGCGGACGAGCCTATCATAAACGAGACTAATTTCGCGCTGCAGCCCACTATAATTGTGACGCTTTCCGGCCGTGTCCCTGAGCGGACACTATATCAGTTCTCCCGACGCCTGAAAGACGAAATTGAGGCGATCAATACCGTTCGCGAGGCAACGCTGTCGGGAAATCGGGAGGAAATGCTCGAGGTTGTCCTCGACCTCGCACGTCTGGAATCCTATAATATTACGCAGGCTGAACTGCTTGATGCGCTCACACAAAACAATCAGTTGATCGCTGCAGGACACATCGACAATGGATTAGGACGGTTCAACCTGAAGGTCCCCGGCCTGGTTGAGTCTGCGGCAGATGTTTACGCGATTCCAATCAAACAAAATGGAGAAGCGGTGATCACATTGGGTGATGTGGCGGAAATTCGCCGTACATTCAAAGATGCATCCGCTTTCACGAGGGTAAATGGTGAACCCGCAATTGCCCTGCAAGTAGTCAAACGTATCGGCACCAACATTATTGAAAACAATATTGCGGTTCGCAAGGCGGTTGAGAATTTCTCCAAGGATTGGCCGAAAACAATCAAAATCAGTTATCTGCTCGATCAGTCAAGCTTCATCAACGAAGTTCAAGGTTCGCTGCAAGCTTCCATCATGACCGCCATCGCACTTGTTCTGATCGTCGTGGTAGCATCGCTCGGCTTGCGCTCGGGGCTATTGGTGGGACTGTCTGTCCCCGTCTCCTTTGCAGTTGGCTTCCTCATTCTCGGCATAGCCGGGATGACGGTGAACATGATGGTCTTATTCGGCATGGTGCTTACGGTGGGCATGCTCGTTGACGGCGCCATCGTGGTGACGGAATATGCTGACCGAAAATTGGCTGAAGGCATGCCACCCAATGAGGCCTATACTCGGGCGGCGCAGCTCATGTTCTGGCCGGTTGTCTCTTCGACCGCCACCACACTGGCTGCCTTCCTCCCCCTGCTCCTTTGGCCAGGTGTGCCGGGCGAATTCATGTCCTATCTGCCAATTATGGTGATTGTGGTCCTCACAGCATCCTTGATGACGGCATTGATATTCCTTCCCACAACGGGTGCATTAACGGGCTGGATTGCGACCAAACTCGGTCGGGTGGGCAGCACTATTCTCACGTCATTGACAACATCGCTAATCCTAGGCTTTGGTGCATTTGCACTGGCAGAAAGCGGAGTGAGCTTTGGAATTGGATTTACGGAACTATTGGGTATTGCGAAAGAAACAAATTTTCTGGAACCAGACAAAATTCGCGAGGCAAGCTTTCTTGCAGCGATCATCGTTGGTGTGCTTGTCAGTTGTGCGGTTTTCCCGGTCGTGTATGCGTTCTTATGGTGGCGCGAATCTCAAAATGTGGAAGCCGACCCGGTTACGCTCATGTTCACCAGCCGGAAGAAACTCGACATCAAGGCCGTGCCCGGTGCGATGGGGGTATATCTTCATGCATTAAAATTGTTTTCGGGAAACATCATCGGGAATCTAGTTGTTATCGCGTTGATAGCAACTGGTGTCATAGTCACTATGCTTCATGCTGGAGCGTCCGTACCCAACTTCGAACTGTTCGGCAATTACGCTGGAAAACCCTTATATGAAAGCAAACTTAACGGTGTGGAGTTCTTCGTAGACGAGGAACCCGATGTCGCAATTGTACTGGTTTCCGCTCGCGGCAACCTCTCCGCCACTCAGGTGAGAGATGTGGTTGGTGAAGTCGAGCAAGTTGTATTGACTATCCCGGGCGTTGAAAATTCGGTCATGACAGCAACCGCACCGGGCGGAAGTTCCGGCTCCGGTAGCCCGATCAATGGTGTACAAGACAAACCCGCCGATGTGGTCGGTGAATTACAAATTGAGATGGCCGACTTCTGCTGCCGCAGATTGGCGGTCGAGATATTCAAGGAAATTCGAGAAAAGACTGCTGCCATACCCGGCGTAAAGGTGGAAGTGCGCAAGATCGAAGGCGGGCCTCCAACTGGCAAAGACGTGCGGCTACAGGTAAAATCCACCAACTACGAAGATATGGTCGCAGCAGTCGCAAAATCCCGCGTATATTTTGATACTCTTGCCGGCATCCAGGATCTGGAGGATGGGCGTCCCCTGCCCGGTATCGAATGGGAGTTGAAAGTAGACCGCGAAGAAGCCGGGCGTTATAACGCAGGCATCGTCGCCATCGGATCAATGGTTCAGCTTGTTTCCACTGGAGTCCCAATCGGCAAATACCGTCCCGATGACTCAGAAGATGAGCTTGATATTCGGGTTCGACTGCCAAAATCCGAACGCAGTTTCGCCACTCTTGATAAATTGAAACTGCCAACCCCACAGGGGCAGGTTCCACTTGCTAATTTCGTGACGCGCAGCCCCAAGCCCAAAGTCAGCTCGATAACCCGAAAAGACGGCCTCTACTCCATGGAAGTAAAGGCAAATATCATTCCCGGGTTCGAGGTAAACGGCAAAGGATTGACCCCTGACGAAAAAGTTGCCGAAATCCAGAAATGGCTGGATGGCCAGCAATGGCCTTCCACCATTCAATTCAAGTTCAAGGGTGGTGACGAAGAACAAAAAGAGTCCGGGGCATTTTTGGCAAAAGCGGCTGCCATCGCGCTGTTCCTGATGTTCATTATTCTGGTTACCCAGTTTAACTCATTCTACCAAACCATCTTGACCCTATCGACAGTGGTGTTGGCCATAGTTGGCGTATTGATCGGCCTCATGGCAACCGGGCAAAAATTCTCGATCATTATGACAGGAACAGGCGTTGTCGCGCTGGCCGGGATTGTGGTGAACAATGCAATTGTCCTGATCGACACCTACAACCGGCTTCGTGAAGAAGGGGTCGAGGCACGAGAAGCCGTATTAAAAACATCGGCGCAACGTCTGCGCCCGATCATGCTCACCACGATCACAACAATCCTGGGATTAATCCCCATGGCGTTGCAGTTGAACATGAACTTTTTCGAGCGCACGATTTCGTCAGGTGGCATTACGTCAGTGTGGTGGGTTCAACTGTCAACGGCCATCATCTCGGGGCTGGCATTCTCCACAATACTGACTCTGATTATGATCCCCAGCATGCTGGCAATGCCCGCCAATATAGTGGCACCATTTAGTTGGGTTGCTAACAGACGTAAAAAGTCCATTGCAAAAGCTACCTCTGCAGTTGCCACTAAATATATGCCATTGGATGATTTAAATACGATGATGCGTAATGCACGCACATCCGGTGCGCCAATGCCTGCAAATGAAACATCAAGACTTAAATCTGTTAAGCGCACCAAAAGAAATGACGTAATTGAGGAATTTCCGGAAGCAGCAGAATAATCGTCGTCTTCGCCCGAACAGGAAAACGTATCTTACTTAGTCGTCTGTGCCAAGTTCTTACTGCTTTGATTTTGCGTTATTTTTTATCTCTTACCAGTATTCATAATTGCCATGTTCTGGTGCTCATTGGCGGTTTTTCTGGTACTTTTCCCTTCGTTTTGATCGACGATATTGCGGCTCGCGCATAGTTATGATTCCTTCACCCCAGCCGATTTGTTCTTCAGGGAGGGTGTCGTGAAGCCCAAAGCCCGTGTCTGTAGTGAACGTGATCTGTTCAAGCGCGAACTCGCCGATATGATCGATGAGAAACACGAATTGATCCGTCTGGGCTCGGCGATCAACTGGTCCTTACTGGAAGAGCGCATCGGCACCCGTTACGCCAATAAAGGCCGTCCCGGTGCCAATACTCGATTGATGCTGGGACTGCACATTCTCAAACACATGCGTGGGCTTTCTGATGAAGCCGTGCTGGAGGCATGGTTGGAGAACCCGTATTTTCAAGTCTTCACAGGCGAACAATTCTTCCAGCACAAACTCCCGGTCGACCGCCCCACCATGACCAAGTTCCGTAAACGAATGGGGTGCGAGGAATTGGAAGCTGTGCTGGCCGAAAGCCTGAATGTGGCGGTGACGTCAGGGGCCATGCAAAAGCGTCATCTGACCCGCATCGTTGTCGATACGACAGTTCAACCCAAAGCCATCACTTATCCCACCGATGGCAAGCTGCTGTACAAGTGTATCATTGCGCTGAACCGGTTTGCCAAAATACATGCCATCAAGTTGCGCCAATCCTATGTGCGTGTTGGCAAGCGCGATCTGGTTTTGGCCATGCGGGCTTTTCATGGCCGCAGGTTCAAGGCCGCAGGTTCAGGGCCGCAGGTTCAGGGCCGCAAAACGGCACATCCGCAATCTCTCTACCAAGATGGGGCGGTTGAAGCGGGATGTGGCTCGTAAACTGGCTCACAACGCTGCCTTGCAACTTGCTTTTGCAACGCTACACGAGCAGTGCGATCAGATCGCCGCGCAGGTGAAAGTGGACTTGTCACGGTTTAGTTCCGTGTCCTTGAATTGGATTAATCCCATCAAGGAGAACTATTATGGCACGAGGCCACACAGACGAATTCAAGCGTGAAGCGGTGCGTATTGCGCTGACCAGCGGACTTACCCGGAAACAAGTGGCATCAGATTTGGGGGTCGGCTTTTCGACGTTATCGAAATGGATACAACAATCCCGGCCTGATGACCTTCCACCATCGGTTGATATTGATCTGGCCAAAGAGAATGAGCGGCTTCGCAGAGAGGTTCGTCTCCTCACGGAGGAGAGGGAGATATTAAAGAAGGCAACAGTGTTCTTCGCGGGTCAAAGCAAGTGAGATTTGCGTTTGTCGAAGAACACAGGAAACACGTTCCGGTGGATCGGCTTTGCCATATTCTGAATGTTACATCGCGTGGTTATCGTGCCTGGCACAACCGCCCTGTTAGTCAACGGCAGCGCGATGACATGGTGGTTCTGGCGCACATCCGTGAACAGCATCACTTGAGCCTTGGCAGTTATGGTCGCCCGAGAATGACGCAGGAGTTGAAGGAAGCCGGCCTTGCTATTGGTCACCGCCGTGTTGGCCGCCTGATGCGCGACAACGGCATTCGAGTGGTCAGAACACGCAAATACAAAGCTACGACCGATAGCAATCACCGCTTCAACATTGCGCCTAACTTGCTGGGGCGGAACTTCCAAGCGGATAAACCCAACCAGAAATGGGCAGGTGACATCAGCTACATCTGGACCCGTGAGGGCTGGCTGTATCTGGCAGTGATGATCGATCTACATTCACGCCGTGTGGTGGGTTGGGCTGTCAGCAACCGGTTGAAGAAAGACTTGGCATTGCAGGCTCTCAACCGGGCTTTGGCCCTTCGAAACCCACCGCCGGGCTGCATTCATCATACGGACCGTGGCAGTCAATACTGCTCTCATGATTATCAAAAACGAATGCGTGAACTGAAGTTTAAAGTGTCCATGAGCCGAAAAGGCAATTGCTGGGACAACGCCGTGGTCGAGACGTTCTTCAAAACACTCAAAGCCGAACTCATCTGGCGCGGCACATGGCAAACACGACAGCAAGCAACCGACGCCCTGTTCCAATACATCAACGGCTTTTACAACAGCCGCAGAAGACACTCAGCAATAGGAGGAATGTCGCCCATCAAATTTGAACGAAAAACGAGTTAAACGAGAACAGGATGCGGAATTAATACGGGACAAGTCCAAAGATAGTCGGCACAAACCAAAAATCTATTCTCTGCACGAACCCCATGTCCAGGTATTCTCAAAAGGCAAGGCTCACAAGCGCTATGAGTTTGGCAACAAGGTCTCGCTGGCCACTCCCACCAAACGCTCTGCTGCGGGGCAGTTCATCATTGGGTGGCAATCGCTGGAAGGGGCACCCTATGATGGGCACACACTCAAGGGGCAGATTGAACAGGTGGAGCGGTTGACCAACTCCAAGGTTAAGCGCGCCGTGGCCGACAAAGGGTATAAGGGACACGGCATCAAGGTGGATGATGTTGAGGTCTTTCTATCGGGGGCCAAACGGGATGTTACACCGCAAATTGCCCGGGAGTTAAAACGACGACAGGCCATCGAGCCCATCATCGGCCATGCCAAACAGGATCATCGTATGGAACGGTGCTATTATCGTGGTCCAAAGGGCGATTGTTTAAACGCAATGTTCGCCGCAATCGGCCACAACTTCCGACTGTTAGCACGCTGGCTATGTGATCTTTTGTACTTGATCCTGGCATGGACTGATACACACAAAACCTGCTCCGTTTGAACAAAACCAAAAGCAGCCAAAAAAATAACCCAAACACAGCAAGCCAAAAGATAAACATCACGTTTGGCACGGACGACTAATTATTCTCCGCGGCTTCCCTGATATTCCAATCGCGAAGACTGAACGGAATTGTTGCCAGATAGGCGATACTTACCAGGGTAAGCACGGTCCATGGGTAGCTAAACAAAACGACAATCATCAACATGAGCCCGATCATCACCGGCAATACCCAATTCGGCGAGATTCGTTGGCCCGCCCTTTTGCCAGACCATGTTGGAATATTTGACACCAGCAAAAAGCCGACAAACAGCATATAAGCACCGGAGAATATGGTCACAGACAGGCTTGGCTCCAGCCCCAACAAACCTAAATACACCGGAAGCAGGACCAGCAACGCCCCTGCAGGCGCGGGCACTCCGGTGAAAAAATCCACCTGCCAATCGGGCCGGTCCGGATCATCCAGCATGACGTTGAACCGCGCAAGCCGCAGGCAACCACAAATCGCAAATACCAAAGCGATGATCCAGCCGATTGTACGCGCGTCTTTCAATGCCCAAATGTAAAGCACCAGAGCCGGTGCTACTCCAAAATTCACGAAATCAGCTAAAGAATCCATCTGTTCGCCAAACGATGTAGTGGATTTCAGGAACCGCGCCACACGGCCATCGAGACCATCTAGTATAGCGGCAAATACAATTGCCACGATGGCAAGTTCAAACCGATCTTCAATTGCCAGGCGGATACTCGACAGGCCAGAACAAATCGCGCCAAGCGTGATGAGATTTGGAACAAGCATTCTGAAAGGCACATCACGCAGGCGCGAAATACTGGCAACCTCTTCCGATTCTTCTTCAAACAGAACAGGCGGCTCAACACCATCTTCGGAACTGCTTGGGCCTTCGTCTTTACCTTTTGGTTCGAAATCCTGGAAGGGCGGTTTCATTATCAAACGCCCTTAAATGCTTCTGGGGGTGGGGCTGGAATGCGCGACATCGTTGTGTGCGGCGATGATTGTCTCACCGGCAATCATTGACTGGCCGAGTGAAACACGCGGCGTCGCCCCTTCCGGAAGGAACACGTCGACCCTTGAACCAAATCTTATGAGCCCAAAACGTTCCCCCTGCCCCAGCGCATCCAATTGTTTAGTCCAGCACAGGATTCGACGCGCCACCAATCCAGCAATCTGGACCGTGCCAACAGGGCCATGGGGACCATCAATTAATATGCTGTGGCGCTCGTTATCTTCCGATGCCTTATCAAGATCAGCCGATAAAAAAGCGCCGGGACGGTGTTTGGAAATCAAAACCTCGCCGCGTACCGGCGCACGGTTCACGTGGCAATTGAATACGTTCATGAAAACCGTAATGCGCATACGGGGCTCGTCCCCCAGATCCAGTTCGGCGGGAGGCGTAAAAAGTCCAATACTGGAAATCACGCCATCAGCCGGGCTGACTATCAAATCATCGCTTACCGGTACAACCCGCAAAGGATCTCTAAAAAACAGCGTGCACCAGATCGTTAAAATCAGGCCAATCCAAAACAATGGTTGCCAGACGAACCCCAGCACGATCGAGATCACCGCAAAAATCGCGATAAACCGGTAGCCCTCCTTGTGGATTGGTACCATAGCATCGCGGATAGAATTGCTGATCGACATTTAATCTCTCTCTGGAGGGCTCCCTGCAAATTGGGAAGTGACGTGTGATATACAACGTCGAACGCTACCCGCCAAGCTCTATACGTTATCGATTAAATGCAAAAAGCGGCCCAGAAATCTCCCGATAAAGTTTTTCACGCATGGATTGCGCGAAATCCGCGAAACTCTCGGCATTGAGCATAAAAGCACCCGGCCCTCCGATTACCCGCTCTCGATAATGGGTTTGAAGATCATATCGGGCAAGATCACCAAGGTCATGTTCAATCGTATGAATAACGAGGCCATTTATGGTAAGCCCTTGAAGTATTGCAGCGTCACGCGGAATACGCGGGTCATTTTGCCCGCTTGTCCCGTCGCCCGAAACGTCAATTGTGAGGCGATTGCCTTCAAAATCATTGGTGAATATTTGATCGACGGAGAAACTGATCGCATTTGCAATATCCGTAAATCCGTTCATCCTTCGCGGCATTGAGCGGATTTGATTTGCAAATTGACGTACGGACGCCTCGTCGTTCAAATGCGCCCATTCCACAGCGACAATTTGTTGTAATGATCCTGCCCATTGCACGACGGTAACAGCCATACCTTCTTTTCCAAGGCCAGAAATCGCCGAAAGTATTTGAGGGTGAACGAAAGCGTGTGCGAGCCCGTCCCGTTGAAGTATATATTCGTCTTCATTCACGCTGGTCGATGTATCCATCGCTAACACCAACTCCAACTCAACTTTTTGTTGAGCGTCAACATTACCAGGTAGCATTAAAACCACCGTAATTAATGCCAGAACCGCCCCACGCATTGTCATGTTGGCGTAAGTCCATGGACCGGTCGTTTTATAACGACTCCCAGGTCATCATTCTCATGGGCCTCGCGCAATCTTTTCTCCGCTTCTGATGCTTCCAGTTGTCTGTTCCACATGGCAGCATACAGACCATCTTTCTTGAGCAACACCCCGTGGGTGCCGCGTTCTGCGATTTCACCAGCTTCCAGTACGATTATCTCATCAGCATCAATGACAGTCGAAAGCCTGTGCGCAATCACCACTGTCGTTCGGTTTTGTGAAACGATATCAAGCGCCGATTTGATTTCCTGTTCGGTTTGGGTGTCTAGCGCGGAGGTCGCTTCGTCTAAAATCAAGATCGGAGGGGCTTTCAACAGGGTTCGCGCGATTGCAACCCGTTGTTTTTCGCCACCGGAGAGCTTGAGACCCCGTTCACCCACTTGAGTGTCATACCCCTTGGGCAATCGGGCGATAAATTCTCCAATTTGAGCCCGCTCTGCGGCTTTGTGGACCTCCTCATCCGTTGCACTGGTACGGCCATATCGCACATTGTAGGCAATCGTGTCGTTAAACAGCACCGTATCCTGAGGCACCATGCCGATTACCGCACGAAGGCTCTCCTGCTTCACTTCACGCAAGTCCTGACCATCAATCGTGATTGAACCATTCTGGATATCGTAAAAACGATAGAGCAACCGGGAAATCGTCGACTTACCGGCGCCAGATGGCCCCACAATCGCAACTGTTTTTCCGGCAGGCACGTCAAATGAAACACCTTTGAGAATCGGTCGGTCAGAATCGTAGCGAAAATCAACGTTGTCGAACCGAATTGCCCCTTTTTCGACCACGAGTTCGTTAGCGCCAGGTTTGTCTTCCACTTCTGCTTCAACCGATAGAAGGTCAAACATAGCCTCAATGTCGGTTAAACCCTGACGGATTTCACGATACACGAAGCCGATAAAATTGAGCGGTACGGACAGTTGCATAAGGAACATGTTGATGAGAACGAAGTCGCCAATCGTTTGCTCGCCCCGCTGAACAGCAAGCGCAGACATAACCATACAGGCAAGCATTCCGGCTGAAAAAATGAGAGTTTGCCCGAAATTCAACCAACCTAGCGAGGTCCATGTTTTCGTAGCTGCCTTTTCATATTTTGCCATGGAAGCATCGAAACGTTCGGCTTCCATACGTTCATTGCCAAAATATTTTACAGTCTCAAAATTTAAAAGTGAATCGATCGCTTTTGAATTCGCGTCCGTATCGGAGTTGTTCATGTCCCGACGTATTTGAATACGCCAATCGCTGGCCTTGATGGTAAAATAACTATACGCCCAGACAGTTGCTGCTATGACCGCCACGTAACTCCAGCCAAAATAATAGGCGAAGATTCCTGCATACAGGGCGAACTCCAAGAGAGTCGGCAGAGTGTTCAAAATCGTGAAGCGGACAATAACTTCAATACCCTTTGTGCCACGCTCAATGATCCTGGACAGGCCGCCGGTTCTGCGGGCCAAATGGAAACGCAATGATAATTTGTGCATATGAACAAACGTTCGGTGCGCCAGCTGCCGTACAGCATGTTGCCCAACACGGGCAAACAGAGCGTCCCGTAACTGGTTAAAACCAGTCATGATTATTCGAACAACATTAAACCCAACCACCAGCATGATGGGTGTTGTGAGTGCGATGGGAAGCCAGGGGATATCCTGACTGACCCCGTTCAAAGCATCAGTCGCGAATTTGAAGAAAAACGGTACAATGGCCGTTACAAGCTTGGCCAAGACCAGGAATACCGCCGCCCATAAAACTCTGAGTTTTAAATCAGGCCGGTCGGATGGCCACATATAGGGCCAAAGATTAGCGACAGTCGAAAGCGTCGTTGCATCTTTTTTGTCATGGTTATTGTGCGTTTGGGTATTGGACAAAATGGGCTTTCAAACAAAAAACGGTGCGCCCTATTGGCAATCGCCACCGCAACAGGAATCAAGAAATGAACAGGTCGTTAGGGATAGAGACTTAATTAAATCGTCATTCACGTCATATTTGGAACGGGGGGGAACGGCTTTCACCACAACCAGCCGAGCTTCAATCAACACCTTGAGATGTTGTGAAACCGTAGATTGCGCCAGCGGCAAAACTTCCGTGATCTCTTTACACCCACAGTGCCTATGACCAGCAATATAGCGCAATATATCTATACGCGCGGAATTCGACAGGGCAGCGAATACCGTAGCCATTTCAATTGAAGTGACGGCTTCGTAACTTGCCCCTGTGTCATTTGAAACCTTCGAAAGTGAACTCACCTGCAGATCTCCACATTCATCGTATTATTACGATTAAGTAGTGATTCACAACCAGATGTACAAGTGCTCACGTCATTACGTAACAAGTAAATACACTGTTTATTTTAAATCTGTATCGGGTTCATGTTTTTCAGGTATCTTGAAAACCTGCCCGATGTAGATCAGATTTGGGTCTCGGATTTGATCTTTGTTGGCGTTGTAGATGGTCGTATATCGAATTCCCCGACCATATGTATTACGTGAAATTCGCCATAGATTATCCCCTGGCCTGATGATAATCGCTCTCCCGGTTTTTAACACTGGAACCGGCTTTTTTTTCGCAATCTGAGGCTCAGCCTTTATTGGCGCCTGACCAGCCGCATCAGATTTTACGGTCTGCGTTTCGCCGGGTGAGGGATTTGCGGCCTTAGGGGTGATGGTTTGGTTTTCCACCGTTGGCACTTTTGACGAATCACTTTGTGCCGGCTGGGCTTTCGGTGCCGGCTGGACTTTTGCAACTTCTATTTCATCAGTTTTGGGGTCCTCTGTCTTCAGCTCAACGGGTTCGGGCTTTTCTTTTTTTGGTTTTTCTGGCTGGAGTATTTCAGCCTTGGGAATTTTAAGCTCAGGCTCTTCATTCTTAGCCGGTTCTTCCGGAGATTCCTCAGGCCGGGTGGATAAATCGGTTGAACCCGGTCTGTCAGTCGGGACCGGATCTGGCTCAACCTCAACGACCTTCTCAGTCTTGGTTTCCGGTATCGGCGCTTCGGTAACTGGTTCTGTTACCTTTGGAAGTTCAACCTGATTTTGAGGCGTTTGTATCCCATTACTGGCAACCTCTTCGTCCACCGGCGCCTCATCGCCGGTTGTTTCAGTAGCTGAACCCGCGTTAGTTGTCGGCGTGGTATCAATAGTTTGCGAATTTGTACTATCAGCCACTTTTGGTTCTATCGTTGTTGGTTCTTCAACTTTTGGTTCGATCACCGTTGGCTCATCTGATTTAGGGACGGAACCGTTCTGTACAACGCTGTCGGTCTCTGTAACCCCGGAACTGGTTGAACTTTCTTCGGAAACTTTTGGTTCGTCGTCCTTGGCATCGTCCACCTTAAGTTCAGTGACTTTCGGTTTGATGACATTTGGTTCTTTGACTTCTGGCTCGCCATCAACGGGCACGTTTGCCTTTGGTTCAACCACCGGCACTTCAGATGTTTTTATTTCGGGCTCTTCATTTTGAGTTTGTACAGATGGTTCCTCTACCTTCTGAACAACTGGAACGTCATCAGTGGTTGGTTCAGCCGCTTTAGGTGTTTCACTATTTTCTTCGTTAGCGGCTTGCGGTTGCTCTAAATCTGTTTTCGGAGCAGGTGTTGGATCAACCGCGGCAATATCGACTTGTTCCTCTTCCGGCTCTACTGTTTCAGGAGCTTGGGGAATCTCAACTGTTTCTACTTCTGGTTCCGCTAGCTCGAGTTCTTCGTGAACAAGCGGCACTTCTGCTCTTGAAAGAACCGAGCCGTTGCTTGAGTTGATAACGTCGGCGCGAACAACATGTTCTCCTATTTTCAAATCAAAATTCTTTGCCAGGAAAAACCGGTCATCAACCGTGCCATAGACGGTACCCAATAATTGATTGTCAATATAAATCCGCACTGGCACACCTTTGGGAATTGCCCCAGCGATAAATACCTGTTCACCTTCGACCTCAACCGCCTCCACAGTCACTTGTGGAACAACTACTTGTTTTTTAGGCTTGGGCTGAGGCGCAACCGGTTCTTCAACAACTTCCTGTTGCTCTACTGTCTCTGCCCGTTTGGGCTGTTCAGCCTCTGGTTCAAGTTTTGCAACTTGCTCTAATTCCTCTGACTCTGGCTTGGGTTCAGCCACCTGCTCCGGTTCCTCAGGCTTAGGTTCGGCCTCCGCAACTTGCTTAGATTCTTCAGGCTTAGGCTCGGCCTCCGTAACCCGCTCCGGCTCGTCAAGCTTAGGCTCAACCTCCGCAACCTGCTCAGATTCTTCAGGCTTAGGTTCAACCTCCGCAACCTGCCCGGATCCTTCAGGCTTAGGCTCGGTCTCAGCTACTTGCTCAGATTCCTCTGGCTTGGACTCGGTCTCCGCAACCTGCTCCGATCCTTCAGGCTTCGGTGCAACCTCCGCAATCTGCTCAGATTCCTCAGGCTTGGGCTCGGCCTCCGCAACCTGCTCAGGTTCTTCGGGCTTGGGCTCAACCTCGGCAACCTGTTCCGGATCCTCAGACTTAGGTTCAGCTTCCACAACCTGCTCAGGTTCTTCAGGCTTGGGCTCGACCTCCGCAATCTGCTCCGGTTCCTCAGGCTTAGTTTCAACCTCCGCAACCTGCTCAGGTTCTTCAGGCTTGGGCTCGACCTCCACAACCTGCTCAGGTTCTTCAGGCTTGGGCTCGACCTCCGCAATCTGCTCCGGTTCCTCAGGCTTAGTTTCAACCTCCGCAACCTGCTCAGGTTCTTCAGGCTTGGGCTCGACCTCCGCAACCTGCTCAGGTTCTTCGGGCTTGGGCTCGACCTCCGCAACCTGCTCAGGTTCTTCGGGCTTAGGTTCAGCCTCAGCACCCGGCTCAGGTTCTTCGGGCTTAGGTTCAGCCTCAGCACCCTGCTCAGATTCCTCAGGCTGGGGCTCGGTCTCGGCAATCTGCTCAGGTTCTTCGGGCTTGGGCTCGACCCCCGCAACCTGCTCAGGTTCTTCGGGCTTAGGTTCGGTCTCTGCTAACTGTTCTGTTTCTACAGGCTTAGGTTCCGAATCCTTGGCGATTGGATTTGCGATGATTTGTGATGGCTTACCGGCTTCACTGATCATCGCCAGCACTTCGCCACCCGGTTGCGGAACATGAATTACACCCGATTGCCCAGAGAGGGTGGATACGCCATCTTTCGATACGGAGTTGAGCGTCAAGACGTAATCGCCCGGTTTCAATGGCTGATTGGGCAGAATGACGAAATCACCTTCAGGTCCAGCGATTTCTGAGCCAATTATTGATCCATCATCAAGTACTAATTGGACAGTTGTATTGGGGGCAGTACTTCCTGCCACCAGGATAGAGCCATCCGCTTCGACCCGCATAACATCAAATGTTGGCGCTTTCGCAACGGGTTTATCAGGTTCAACGTTTTGACCCGTTTCGGAACCGGGTTGTGGCTCAGAAGAAACCTTGTCTTCTGGATTACCCGGCTTTTCAACCTTGGGCACTTCTGCAACATCAGCCTTCTTTTCTGAACCTTGTTCAATCCCGACGGACTTGAGCAAAGCTGACAGCCTAGACATATCTGAGAATCCGTCCGTTGCGATGGCGGTAACACCTCCAACACCAGCCAACGCAACGGTGCCCCAAACACCCAGTTTTGCAATCGTTATCGCCATCCTTGACTTCCGTTAATTACACTGGCGTTCGTCCGGTTACTTTTCCGGAACCATTTGCCGCTGCCCTAGCATAGGTTGCAGGGCAAACGCCACAAACTTCAACGCACGTGTACGTGTCAGCCAAGCTTATTTTCATTGACCATCCCTCCATTCTTGCCGCAGATGTCTGAATGGAAAAATTACCCGACAATTCGATTCGATCTATCTGCGTTTACTGCGGCTCGTCACCCGGTCATGACCCGGCATTTATGGAAAGCGCAACAGCGCTTGGCAAATCAATTGGTGAAGCTGGCCTGCGATTGGTTTATGGTGGTGGAGACCACGGATTGATGGGCGCGGTGGCCCGCGCAACCCTCGATGCACAGGGTCAAGTATTAGGAATAATTCCCGAGTTTCTAAAACAATACGAACATTCGACCGAAGGGGTGGATATTGACGATATCCAACTGGAAATTGTGCCGGACATGCATACCCGCAAGCATGCCATGTTTGAACACGCTGATGCATTTGTGGCTCTGCCCGGTGGCATTGGAACACTGGAAGAACTTGTCGAGATATTGACGTGGGCTCAGCTCGAGCGACACCAAAAGCCGGTTGTGCTGCTCAACGTCAATGATTTTTGGACGCCCTACTTCGAGCTCATGCAACACATGGAAGACGCCGGATTTTTGCATAACGCAGAACGCGCAAAGCCGCTCGTATACACCGATGCCGCCGAAATTGTGCCAGCACTACAGGCTATTTAGGTTTTCGAAACAGGCTGACTGAGTACATCGCCAAGGCAGCCCAGATCATAACGAATGTCACGCCCTGCCAAAAATCCATTATTTCACCGAACAACGTGAATGATAATATGAATATGATCGACGGTGCGATGTACTGCATTATACCCAGTGTCGCGAGGCGTAATAATTTGGCACCAAACGCATAAAGAATAAGCGGGAATGCAGTGACCGGGCCTGCGAACATCAATATCCACCAATTATCGCCGTCAAATGTGAAATGGTTGTCACCGTGCAACGACAGCCACGCGATGTATCCCAGCGCTATCGGTAAAAGAATTATAACTTCGAGAAGAAACCCCTGCGTGGCACCGACAGGCACTGTTTTGCGCAGGTAACCGTAGATCGCAAACGAAAAGGCGAGTGTGAGCGACACCCATGGAAAAACACCACCCGCAACAGTCCGCATCAAGACGGCTGCAAAGGCGAGTGCGACTGCGGCGGCCTGTAACCGGGTCAATTTCTCTCCAAGAAATAGATAACCCAATGAAACTGTTATCAGCGGATTGATGTAATATCCAAGCGCTGTTTCAGAGGCGATATTGACCGAAATCGCCCAGACATAAATGCCCCAATTTATCGAGATAAGGGCAGCAGTGATAAACATCATCACCAAAATTCGCCCGTCTGCAAAAAGTGACTTCAGTTCGCCGATACGCTTTTGGGCCGCGATCACAATCAACGCAACGGGAACGGCCCAGATAACACGGTGCGCCACAATTTCAACTGGTGGCACCGCTTCCGCCCATTTGAAATAAAGTGGCAGAAACCCCCAAAACGAATAAGCACTCAGGGCGTAGAAAAACCCACGGCGGGCGTCAGGCGCATCTACGACTTCCGGCAGATGAGAAGCGCTCAAACGACCGCCCCGCTTTTGATCAGCTTGTAATTCAAACTATCAATCAAAGCTTGAAATGAAGCATCTATGATGTTGTCGGATACACCAACTGTCCACCAGCGCTCGCCGGTGTCATCGGTCGATTCAATCAACACGCGGGTGATAGCCTCTGTGCCACCGTTTAGAATACGGACCTTATAGTCGACGAGTTCGAGACCTTCGATTTCACTGGAAAATTTACCAAGGTCTGATCGTAATGCACGGTCAAGAGCATTTACCGGCCCCTGCCCTTCGGCAACCGACATGACGCTCTCGCCATCAATCAGTAATTTCACCACGGCTTCCGACACAGTTACAACGTCACCAATCGCGTTGAAGCGCCGCTCAACACTGGTGCGAAAGCTCTCAACTTTGAAGAAGGTTGGTACCGTACCCAACGTACGTCTTGCCAGGAGTTCAAAACTCGCTTCCGCTGCCTCGTAGGCATAGCCATCGGCTTCCCGCTCTTTCACCAACGCTATGAGTGTATCGAGTTCCGGATCAGATTTTGATACTTCAATGCCGCGGCGCGCGAGCTGATCGAGGAAATTCGATTTACCGCCCTGATCGGACACCATAAGGTTTCGTTGATTACCGACACTTTGCGGCTCCACATGCTCATATGTCGATGGGTCTTTCATCAGCGCGGATGCATGAATGCCTGCTTTGGTCGCGAACGCGGATGATCCGGCATAGGGCGCCTGGCTGTGGGGCGCGCGGTTGAGCAATTCGTCAAAGGTACGCGACAGCCGGGTAATATCGGCAAGCTTTTCTTTTGTTATACCAATCTCGAATCGGTCCGCAAAATGCGGCTTTAACGCCAGCGTTGGAATGAGGCTGACCAGATTGGCGTTACCGCATCGCTCACCAATACCATTCAGTGTGCCTTGCACATGACGCGCACCAGCTTCAATTGCGGCAAGAGAATTCGCGACAGCCTGATCCGTATCATTATGGGCATGAATGCCGACGTGATCGCCGGGCATATGCTTGGTCAATTCTTCAACGATAGCATGTACTTCAGATGGTTGTGAGCCACCATTGGTATCGCACAGCACAACCCACCGCGCTCCAGCTTCATAAGCTGCTCTTGCGCAAGCTAATGCGTATTCCGGGTTGGCTTTATAGCCATCAAAAAAGTGCTCGCAATCCACCAACGCTTCTTTACCTGCGTCAATTGCAGCTTTCACAGACGCTGTAATGTTCTCCACATTTTCATCGTTCGTACAGCCGAGCGCGACTTTCACATGCAGGTCCCATGCTTTCGCGACGTAACAAATTGCCGATGCCTGAGAGCCTGTTAATGCCGCCAGTCCGGGATCATTTGATGCGGAGACACCCGCCCGTTTGGTCATGCCAAACGCGGTGAACGTCGCATTCTTCGTGCGTGGCGTTTCAAAGAACGCGGTGTCAGTGGGGTTAGCACCTGGATAGCCGCCTTCGACGTAATCAAGACCGAAATCGTCCAGCATTTCGGAGATGGCGATTTTATCTTCAACCGAGAAATCGATACCGGGCGTCTGCGCCCCGTCACGCAACGTAGTGTCAAACAGAGTGATGCGTTGTTTAGTTTGTGGAGTGCTCATCGTTTCACCTCCCAAGTGGTGACCCGCTCACCGGTTTCAGAAGCTTTTGAATCCTTTAGTTGGATTCCCTGATCCAATAATTCATCGCGAATACGGTCAGCTTCCGCCCAGTTTTTATCGGCTATAAAGGCGAGGCGCTCTTCAACAATTGCTTCGACGTCAAATTCAGCCTGTTTTGGCGACAAATCGAAACCGATCAAAGCAGCGGCTTTTTTAAGCGATGCTCCGCTCATCTGATTGAGCGTTTTCATGATGGATGAGCAATCGAGATCGTCAGCAAGTTCGTCAGCAAATTGATCGACCGAAACGCTTTGCTTTTCCTCGTCTATCCGTCGCCTCCATTTTTCAAGAACCGATTCCGCCTCCTCCAACCGCTTCACCGTAAAATCAATCGGCTCACGATAGTGGGTCATCAGCATTGTGAGGCGCACGACTTCGCCGGGCCATTTTCGGCCGCCCACTTTATCCGTCTCCAACACATCGTGAACCGTGTGGAAATTGCCCAAGCTCTTGGACATTTTTTGCCCCTCGACCTGCAGGAAACCGTTGTGCATCCACACATTTGCCATAGCATCAGAGCCGTGAACACATCTTGACTGGGCGATTTCATTTTCATGGTGGGGGAAGATGAGGTCGAGGCCACCACCGTGGATGTCGAAAGTTTCACCCAAATAAGCTTCACTCATGGCCGAGCATTCAATGTGCCAGCCGGGACGACCGTTGATGACCTCGCCGTTGAAAGTGCCATCCCATCCAGGTTCTGTTTGGCCGCTTTCTTTCCACAAGACGAAATCACCCGGATTTTCCTTATGACCCTCAACTGCGACCCGCGCACCGGCCTGTTGATCTTCCAGCTTACGATTTGATAGCGCACCGTAATCCGACATGGAATTCACACGAAACAGAACTTCCCTTCCTTGCGGGCCAGTCACGACGTAGGCATTACCCTTGTCGAGCAGGATTTGTATCATGCCTTCCATATCCGCCTTGCCATCGTCACGTGGCAACACGAACTCGGTCGCGCGAGGTTGGTGAGTGGGTTCAAGGCAACCGAGCGCCGTCATATCTGCCAGATATTGATTGGCGGTTTTTTCCGTTACTTCACGGATCGCCTGATTAAGCGGAAGGTCTGGGAAATCACGCACCGCGCGGGCGTTAATCTTGTCGTCAACGTCGGTAATGTTGCGTACGTAGGTGACCTGGTTTTCGCCATAGATGTGCCGCAACAAACGAAACAATACATCGAACACGATCACAGGCCGCGCGTTGCCAATATGGGCGTAGTCGTAAACCGTGGGTCCGCACACATACATACGCAAATTTTCCGCATCAATGGGTTCAAAAACCTCCTTCGTGCGGGTCAGCGTATTGTAGAGTTTTAGTTCGGTTTGCGGTGCAGGCACAGTCTTCGATCCATCTCAATTGGCGCAATTTTACGCGCATTTAGCCCGGCTGGCTTGAACGTTCGATTAACTGAATGAGAGCAGAGAACGGCCAGGCCAGCGGGTGTCGCTAGCTCATAATAATCGGACAAATGCAAATCGCAGAAACGATGTTGCGGGCCGATATGGTGGCGGTTGTTCTCATGAGTGCTTTATCAACGCTTCGGCTGGATAGGTCAAGGGTGTGTTGCCCTAACGATTTTGGTATTAGCAAGATCAGGGAAATGCGCTGCTTAATAATGAATAGGACAAAAATGCCATTACCACGGCAATAATTCCGTCCAGAATGCGCCAGGCTGTTGGGTTCTCGAAGAAGGGTACGAGCCAGCGAGCACCATATCCAAGTGAAAAGAACCAGGTAAATGAAGCCACCATTGCCCCAACCCCGAATGCCACCCGCTCTGCACCAATGTATTGCCCCGAAATCCCACCGATTAACACAACCGTGTCCAAATAAACGTGTGGGTTCAATAGCGTGAGCACCACCAATATTATTAAAGCGCTTCCCAATCCAACGGCACTACCATCAGCTGCCTTCATCGGAACTGGGTTTAGAACGCGCCACACCGCAAGCAACGCATAGATGGCTAAAAAGATGCCACCGCCGATCGCAACATAAAACAGTAAATTGAGATTGGATTGAACTAAGGTGCCAATGCCTGCGACGCCCAATAATATGAGCATCGCATCGGCAAGGGACGCCACCAGACAAAGCGCGAAAACGTGTTGTTGCAATAGGCCTTGCTTGAGAATAAAGGCATTTTGAGCACCAATCGCGATGATCAATCCTCCCCCGAGCACGAATCCCTCAAGTGCAGGCCCAAACATCATCAAGGTTTAGAACATCGATAGTTGATCATTGGAATTTAAAGTATCCGTCGCAGGTTGTTCATGTTGTACCGGCTTTTGAATGCTTATGTCGCAATTGGCAACTTTATTTACAGCATCACTCACTGGAATTATTTCAAAGTAATCATCATTGACCGGCTTCATCAGGTCTACCACCTCTCGGGGCTCCTGTGTCCTGCAATCCAGCCATCGGTCAAAATCCTGTGGATGGATCACAGAAGGTAATCTGTGGTGGATTTCACCGAAAGAACTGTTGGCCGCGGTTGTAATAATGCAGCCGGTATCAATTTCACTGCCATTCGGGTCGCTCCAGGTTTCCATCAACCCGGCAAATGATACCAAACCTCCGTTCTTAGGACGCACCCAAAACGCGTGGCTCTTTCGCCCTTTTCCAAACCGCTTCCATTCATAAAAACCGCTGGCTGGAATGATGGTGCGCCGGTGGCGCATTGCTGTTCTGAAAGACGGCTTTTCAATAGCAGTCTCACTGCGTGCGTTGATGAGCAGAGTAAATTCCTTGGGATCTTTCACCCAGTTGGGAACGAGGCCCCAGCGCACCAGATTGCCTTCCCGCTTCCCATCAATACCATTACCAATCATAACAATGGGTTGCGTCGGTGCGATATTGTAACGCGGGGGCATTTCCTCACCCGTTTCATGCGGTCTGACGAGATTGTAGTAGTCAAATAATTCTTCCCAAGTTGCATCCAACCCAAAACGTCCGCACATTTGCCTTCCTTTTACGCGCATCTTCCTGTTTCTTAACGCAGTACAGGAATTATTGCCGCAAGCGAAGACATGACATCAAGACATTACCCTAAGTCTCCACTGTTAGGTGCCTGTACGGCTATATGGAGAGGAGACCGCTTTCTGCTCGCCAAACGCGTAAAATCCCCCAACAAAGATACGTGGGGCATGCCCGGTGGTATGGCGGAAGTGGGAGAAACTCTGGACGATGCGGCAAAACGCGAGGTTCTGGAAGAAACAGGCTTGAAGCTCAACCGGGTTGTGTTCAACAGGTTTCATGAAATCATTCGCCGCGACGACGAAGACCGGGTGAGCATGCATTTTGTCCTCGCCATGTACATCGCAATCAGCAATGAAGGCGATGCAGTCGCGGGCGATGACGCCGCTGATGTGCGGTGGTTTTCCATGGAAGACCTGCAGTCCTATTCACTCACCGATCAAACGGAGAAATTCATCCTGGAAAGCAAATCTTTTTTATCGGATTTATC
Organism: uncultured Rhizobiaceae bacterium; assembly: GCA_951813045.1. Lineage (GTDB taxonomy): Bacteria > Pseudomonadota > Alphaproteobacteria > Rhizobiales > Rhizobiaceae > Pseudahrensia. The sequence goes on along the minus strand of CATOTF010000002.1, from coordinate 1,044,662 downwards.
GGGACGTAGGTAAGCCTTGGAGATCACCCGATTGTGTTTCTGCATTCCGGTCCGGATTGCTCATAATCACAGCGTTAAAAACCCTAGGCATTTCGACATGGCACAGCGACTTATTGTCTTTATTTTTGTGGTATTTACCATCATCAGCTCCGCGCTTGCCCAAGAGGCCCGCTGGAAAGCAGAGGGATGGAAGACAGATTTTTCAATTTCCACAGTCAATTATGCGGAAATTTTGAGTGGCGGCCCACCGAAAGACGGAATTCCGCCAATCGACAAGCCGAAATTTATTGCCGTTGTGAATGAAACTGAACTTACGGATCGCGATCCTGTAATCGGATTATCAATCAACGGGGACGCTCGCGCCTACCCGTTGCGAATCCTGACATGGCACGAGATTGTCAATGATACTGTGGGTGGAAAAGCCGTCGCGGTTACCTACTGCCCGCTTTGTAATGCCGCGATCGTATTTGATGCGACGGTGGATGGTAAACCCCAGTCATTTGGAACAACCGGGAAATTGAGGAACTCTGACCTCATCATGTACGACCGGGAAACGGAAAGTTGGTGGCAACAATTTACCGGAGAGGGCATAGCCGGACTTAATACCGGTAAAAAGCTCAAACTTATTGCCAGCCGTATTGAAAGTTGGGCTGACTTTAAGAAGCGGTTTCCTGACGGTAAAGTACTTGTCCCCAACAATCGTGGATTTCGAAATTATGGCCGCAACCCCTATGTAAACTACGATATCTCCGCAACACCCTTCCTTTACAATGGTTCCATGCCTAAGGGCATTTCCCCAATGGCACGGGTTGTGGTGATAAAACGAGACCAAAAGCCACCGCTGGTTGTCTCATTACAACACCTGCGGGACAAGCGAAGCCTCACTTTGAACGGCTACAAACTTAGCTGGAAGGCAGGACAGGCCTCAGCCCTCCATACTGGTGAGATTTCGAAAGGGCGCGATGTTGGCGGCGTGATTGTAAAAAATTCATCTACCGACGAGGATGTAGCTTATGATGTCACATTCGCATTCGTCTCACATGCATTTCATCCCAACATCAAAATCCTCAAATAGTGCGCAATCCGCCTTTGTGTGGTCGTCTACGTCGGTGTAGGAAGCTGTATGAGAGTATTTTGGAAAACCTGTATAATCGTTTCGCTCACTGTTGCGACATTTGGCACGGCCCATTCACAGGACACTAACTCGACAGACACACCTCAGGTCGACGAAGGCGAAGGCCAAACCAATCCCAATTCCGGCGTGATTGAACCAATCGCGCCGTATGATGACAAACTTCTGAGGTTGTCCGAAGTTTTGGGATCCATCCACTATCTCCGCGCCCTGTGTGGCGCAAAAGAAAACGGAAAGTGGCGTGATTTCATGTCAAAACTCATTGGAGCGGAGGAACCGGGACCAAAACGTCGCGCACGGCTAGTGGCGCGCTTCAATCGTGGCTTCCGCGCATTCGATGGCACCTATGCATCATGCACTCCGTCAGCCCGGTTTGCCTCGGAGAATTATGTAAAAGAGGGTATACTATTGTCCTCTCAAATAACGGGCAGATACGGAAGATAGCCGTTAAACCCGTTGAATTTCCTACAATCTCTTCGGCGTTAACCTTTTGATAGGATTGCAGTAAATCCCTGTTCCATTTCCACAATTCGATCGTTAAGTTGCTTGTAACGAAAAACGAGGCCATCGGGCCTGCCAGGGTAAAGCATTAATGCTGCACGAAAATTCAGAAAATCTTGATGCGCTTATCAAAGAGGAAAAGCGCCGCGTTGCTGTTGAGTTCATGCAGGAAGCCTGGAACAGCGGTGTGCAGGAAGGTATCGAACCGTCTATTCTGGCAGAAGGTGGTTTGGTGGCCATATTAACCCGACTTCATGCGGATGAAGGCGAACATGCCGTTGTTGAGCTGATCGAAAGCCTGACTGACAGGTTGAGCAGCGGCCATTTTGATGAATCCCGCAGTCTTCAATAGTTACAACCACCAGCTCATGGACAGTTGAGCCGTGACAGGCCTTTTTACAACATCGCCAGATGCCAATTGATTGATAGCGATTTTCGCTTCTTCTTAAGACTTAAGTTTTGTGATAGTCTTTAAAAATTACCGTTTTGTGCAATTTCGAATGGGCGATTGATGGCTCTAAGCATCTCAAATCACAAACCTATTTTAATAGCTTGCTTAGCGATTTTTACATCTGCGATAACGGTCGACTTAAATCGAGCATTTGCGGCCAATGAGGTGAAGACAAAGCAACTGATTGTACCTGTTGAAGGAAATAAGCCCTCATCTGACACCACCAAACCCGATGTTCAAGTGGAAGAGCCCACTCTGGAAATTCCGCGGGATGCCCTGCCAAATCTCGACCCAAATTCGGTTGGAATTGATGACGACGATGATGAAGACGCTGAAACGGCCTCTCCGCTGCCGGACGAAACACCCGTGCCTGAGGTTATGCGGGATCTATCAAAATTACCGCCTCCGGTGCGGCGGATGCACACCCTTCTGCTTGAAGCTGCCCGTAACGGCAATATTGAATCGCTACGAAACCTGCTTGGCATTGGCGAAACTGCAACCAACTTGTCGATCGGTGGTGTTGAAGGAGATCCAATTGAGTTTCTAAAGGAAGCGTCAGGTGATGAGCTGGGCTATGAAATTCTGGCTATCCTGATTGAAGTTCTTGAGGCAGGGTTTGTGCATATAGACCCTGGCACAGATTCCGAACTTTATGTGTGGCCCTATTTCTTCGCTGTTCCGCTCGATAGCCTGACGCCGCAACAAAACGTCGAACTATTCCGAATTCTGACTGCCGGAGACGTTCAGGATTCAGTGGATTTCGGCGGATATATTTTCTACAGGGTCGGTATTAAACCGGACGGACGCTGGGACTTCTTTGTTGCCGGCGATTGACGCCCCATTCCCTTCTAACTCATCACTTTAGATGGACCCAATGATCCAATCGGCACACCTTACAGATCGATCGTTACTGCGCCTTTCAGGCTCGGAGGTAGTATCATTTTTACAAAACCTCATCACCTGCGATATTGAGAACCTGGAAGTTAGCGAGGCCGGGTTTGGGGCGCTGCTCTCGCCTCAGGGTAAAATTCTATTTGATTTTTTCGTACTTCGTGAGGATGACAATTTCATATTTGATACAGCAACAAATCAGCGCGACAATCTGTTCAAACGCCTGATGTTTTATAAATTGCGCGCGAATGTAGACATTGAATTGGATGCGCGACAGGTGTTTGTATTTTGGCAAGGCGCCGAACCACATGGGTTTACAGACCCTCGCCACCCTGACCTTGGGGGTAGATTGTACAGCGAAACGATTCCCACCAATGCAGTACAAAATAGTTGGGAGATCAATCGGATCGACGTTGGAATTCCCCAGTCTGGAATAGATTTTGAACTTGGCGCTGTATTTCCGCATGATGTGTTGATGGACCAATTTAACAATGACGAACGATCAACAGGCATAGATTTCAGCAAAGGGTGTTATGTTGGTCAGGAGGTCGTGTCCCGCATGCAGCATCGCGGTACCGCACGAAACCGGGTGGTTAAAGTTCACTGCGACAGCCATGACCTACCACCCAAAAGCACCGAAATCAGCGCTGGCGGGAAAACGATTGGGACGCTGGGAGGGGCCGTTGGTCAACATGGATTGGCCATCGTTCGAATTGACCGTGCGGCCTCCGCTATTCAGGAACAGATACCATTTGAATCTGCGGGGTACCGCGTTCAATTGCAAAAGCCCGAATACGCGGATTACGCTTGGCCATGACAGGTAAGGAACCCAGAGCGTGGCAGCGGATGTTGTCTGGGCGCAGGCTTGATTTACTTAACCCTTCTCCTCTGGATGTTGAACTGGACGACATTGCTCACGGGCTCGCACGTGTTGCGCGGTGGAACGGGCAAACCCATGGCGATCACGCCTTTTCTGTCGCCCAGCACTCCATGTTGGTCGAAGACATAATGCGCCTGTTACGGCCATCCCTGTCTGCAACCGACCGCTTGTTTGCCCTCCTCCATGATGCACCAGAATATGTGATTGGTGACATGATCTCTCCATTTAAAACTGTTGTCGGCGGTGCCTACAAAGATGTGGAGCAACGGCTGGAAGCTGCAATTCACCTGCGTGTCAGTCTCCCCCCTCACCCACCGGAAAAGCTGAAAAAGGAAATCAAGAAAGCGGATACAATTGCCGCTTATTTTGAAGCAACAGAGCTTGCAGGATTTAACACAGAAGAAGCCGCGACTTTTTTTGGCCGCCCATCAGGGATTACTCTGGATCAACTCAACCTCACGCCATTGCCAACAAAACAAGCGCAATTCACGTATCTCGACAGGCTTCAACTCGTTTTGGCCGGGTTATGAGCAATATTCACATTTGCCCTCTTTCCGCGCTGGAACGCACACTGCAAACAAGTCGGGCAACATGGATGGTGAGTCTGTCAGGGCCCGGGAAGTCCCCTGAAAGGCCTAAGCAAATTGTCAGCGGATTTCTAGCTCTTGAATTCAACGATATTAATGAACCGCAGGACGGCTTGTTAGCACCTTCCAGAAACCATATTTCAAAGCTGTTGGAGTTTCTGACGTCCTGGGGTGGTCGTGAACCATTGCTAATGCACTGCTGGATGGGGATAAGCCGGTCCACCGCAGCAGCTGCAATCGCGCTTGCCCAAATTCAACCAAACCGGAACATGACTGACTTGGCTAGCCAGATCAGGCAAGCTTCACCCATGGCCTCACCAAACGCTTTGATGATTAATCATGCGGATACATTGCTAAACCTGAATGGCCGGTTATCAACTGCAATTCGTGGAATAGGACGGGGGGAAGAGGCGTTTGAAGGCGTCCCGTTTTCCCTGCCGGTTACACCATGAGCGCAGGCGTTGAAATCGGGCTTCACGCTGCTGTAATTGCGGTTGACGGCAGTGCACCACAATTCCTGACCGTGCCCGGAATGAGCTCCCATGGCCTTCCACTCGATGGATTACCGTTTGGCCCCTTCGAACCAAACCGCCACAGAACACTGGACCTGGGCCTGCGCGGCTGGGTGGAAGAACAAACCAGCTTGCGTCTTGGTTACGTCGAACAACTTTATACATTCGGTGATCTTGGGCGAATCCACGTCGAACTGGATAACGACGGGAGCATCGTTTCGGTGGGTTACCTCGCACTTGTTCGAAAACCATCGGCAAAGGGCAGAACAGCAAATCTCGCGTGGAATTCCTGGTATGAACATTTTCCGTGGGAGGACTGGAGAACCGGCCCCTCCCCGTTACTCATCGAAGTTTTAATGCCAAGTTTGATGCAATGGGTGAATGACGCACCTGCGGACCGTTCAAACGCATCGGGGCTGGACCGACAGGTTCGTTTCAGGCTCGCATTTGGCTGTGAGGTTCCAAAGCATGGCACCCCCAACATCAACGCGTGGGATGAAGAACGTGTTCTGGAACGTTACGAGCTCATGTATGAAGCTGGACTGGTCGATGAAGCTGTAAACGATGGCCACGTAGCAGCGAAGCGGGTCAAAGTAACGCCAGGCAAACCCATGCTGCACGACCACCGGCGTATTTTGGCCACTGCGATTGCTCGCCTTCGCGGAAAGTTGAAATATCGCCCGGTGGTTTTTGAACTCTTACCCGAGAGTTTTACATTAACGGAGCTTCAGCAAACTGTTGAATGCCTCTCGGGGCAGTCACTTCACAAACAGAATTTTCGACGCATGGTGGAAAAAGCGGACCTTGTGGAACCGACGGGGGCCACCGCCTCGCAAACAGGCGGAAGACCAGCCGCCTATTTCAGATTCCGACGCACTATTCTTCGTGAGCGTCCTGCCCCCGGCCTAAGAATTCCATCTCAGGGCTAAATTATTGAATTTTTATATCCAGACCGAGATCAAGCGTCGGCGCACTCATAGTGATCTTGCTTGTTGAAATCATATCCACACCGGTTTCCGCGATAGCCTTGATCGTATCGATATTCACATTGCCAGAAGCTTCAATCGGGATGCGCCCATCGACGATCTTCACACCTTTTCGCAATTCATCCGGGTTCATATTATCCAGCATAACCACGTCAGGCTTGGCTTTAAGAGCCTCTTCCAACTGCTCGAGCGTGTCCACCTCAACTTCAATCTTGATCAGATGCCCCGCAAACGCACGGGCGGCTTCAATTGCTTCGCGCACACCGCCCGCTACCGCAATGTGATTGTCCTTGATCAGGATTGCATCATCGAGACCGAACCGATGATTGGTTCCGCCACCGCATTTAACTGCGTATTTCTCAAAGGCGCGCAGACCGGGAATTGTCTTACGCGTACAACACACCTTCGCATTTGTGTGGGCAATTTTACGGGCAAACTGAGCCGTATAACTGGCGATCCCGGAAAGATGGCAGATGTAATTCAACGCGACCCGTTCTGCGCCCAATATCGCGCGGGCGGGGCCTTTGATGCGTGCGACATCCTGACCGGGTGTAACCTCATCGCCGTCCTTCGCGATTGCTTTAAAATTAGCGTTAGGGTCCATAAGTTCAAACGCTTTTTGCGCGATGCCCATGCCGGCGACAATGCCATTTTCGCGACTGTTCATAACTGCAATTGCAGTCGTAGATGCCGGGATTGTCGCGTCGCTGGTGACATCACCTGCTTGCCCCAGATCCTCCAGAAGAGCAGCGCGAACAGCCTCTTCCACCATGAGGGCGGATAGAGTCGCGGGGAAGGGTTTTTGCGCTGTAGTCGCCATTTTATCTGCCCTAACCAGCCTCAACCATGGAGCCGTCGACCAGATCAAGCGCCATCTTATTTGCCGCCTCCAGCGTCAAATAACTACGATGGGCGAATTCCGGGTTTTCATCTGGAAGGTCAGTGCGAAAATGGCCACCTCTGCTTTCTTTTCTTATCAAGGCAGACACCGCAATCAACTTTGCCGTAATCAGAACATTTTCAAAGCGTTGCAGTTTATTAGCCTCCTCAATATCGAGGATTGTCTTCAATCCTTCAAGCATGCCTTTTGGATCCCGAACAACACCAAATTCTGCACTCATTGTGTGCCTGAGGAGAGTCATTGCCTCGGTGTCTTCCGGTGCTTCCAGGTCGTCGTGGGGAAGCGAACCGGTCGACCATGGGATGAGTTTTGGCGCTGGCATCAACTCAGAAATATCTTCGGCAATGCGGGCAGCAAAAACGACCGCTTCCAGCAGCGAATTTGAAGCCAAACGATTGGCTCCGTGAGCCCCGGTTGATGTGACTTCGCCACAGGCCCAAAGGCCATCCAACGTCGAACGTCCGCTTGCATCGGTCAAAATTCCACCCATAAAATAATGTGCAGCGGGTACAACCGGGATCAATTCTGTTGACGGGTCAATTCCGGATTCCATGCAGTATCCGTGAACCGTTGGGAATTCATCGGCAAAACTTTCACCGACGGATTTCGTACAGTCCAGAAATGCTCCTTTTCCAGTTTTGACCTGCTCAAAAATACCGCGGGCAACGATATCTCTTGGCGCTAATTCAGCATCTTCGTGCAACGCAACCATAAAGCGTTCGCCGCTGCTGTTGTGCAGGGTAGCTCCGTGCCCCCTCAACGCTTCAGTGGCTAGTGGAGACGGGTCTTTTCCCACATCTATCGCTGTAGGATGGAACTGTACAAATTCCATATCAGCCATCACCGCCCCTGCCCGGGCTGCCATTCCCACACCGCTACCGCGCGCTTCTGAGGGATTAGTGGTCACCGAGTACAAATGTCCCACACCGCCAGCCGCGAGAACCACTGCCTTTGCGTCCAATTTGATTTTGTTTTGTCCCGACCCCGCTTCATCACGCGCAATAACGCCGGAAACCGACTTACCCTGTTTCAGGATTTCCTGAACCGCATATCCCTCAAGCACTCTAATGGACGAAGTATTTCGAACCGCCGTGATCAAAGCTTCCATGATGGCACGACCTGCCATGTCACCACGCACGCGAACGATCCGTTTTTCGGAATGGGCAGCCTCACGTGATACTGCAAGCTTACCTTCAAGGTCACGATCAAACGGCACACCAAATCCCAGGAGGTCTGAAATCCGGTCTGCGGCCTCGCTGGCCATCAGCCTTGCGATCTTCTCGTCAACAATTCCGGCGCCCGCTTCGAGCGTGTCGGCAACATGCTTTTCAACGGTATCACCGGGCGAAACGGCGGCAGCGATCCCCGCCTGTGCCCAGGCTGACGACGCTCCCTTACCCAGTGAAGCGGCGGTCAAAACTGTCACAGGCCGTGGTGCAAGTTTCAACGCACAGAACAGTCCTGCCAGTCCGCCGCCGACGATGACAACATCGTCGGTTCCGGTACCGCTGATCGGTCGCAAAAATGAGAGCTGTTCAGACATGGTAATTCCTAAAACAATTCTTCACCGGTTTTGCGAATCGGGTCGGGGAAATCGCGATAAAGGGCGAACTTCACTTCGCGTATTTTTGAATTCACGTCAAAATGCAATTTCTCGGTCTTACCGCTACGGCTGGCTGCCATCGAAAACGCTTCATCCAACTGTGCGAGATTTTCAACTTCAATCATGATGTGAAATTCGCCCAACTCACTCGGCCCCAAGCCGAGCTTGCGCCGCAACAACCGCCAGGACGCTATTTTGCCTTCCTGTGCGAGAAAATTCAGAAATTTTCCCAGATTTTCGGCGAATTTTAGGTCGTTTTCACCCGTTTTTAGGTCAAAAAACCCATGATATATGTCCATTTTTGGCCTTAATTTTTCAGATTTACCATGCGTTCCACAGACCGCCGGGCTTTTTCCGCCATTTGTGGATCGACGATCACCTCTTCCTTCATTTCCAGAAGACTATCGAGAATTTTGGGTAGCGTGATACGTTTCATGTGGGGGCAGAGGTTACAGGGTTTTATGAACTCAACGCCGGGAGCCTGTTCCTGAATGTTGGACGCCATGGAACACTCCGTCACCAAAAGCACTTTTGCACCGGGTTTTTGTCCAAGAGCAAAATCAATCATGCCTTTAGTTGACCCGGTAAAATCCGCCACACCCGTTACTTCCGTTGGGCATTCGGGGTGCGCGATGATCTGAATTGCCGGGTCTGCATCTTTGTAGGCCAAGAGTTCATCGGCGGTGAAACGCTCGTGAACCTCACAATGGCCTTTCCACGTCAGAATTTTAACATCGGTCTGGAGCGCAACATTTTGCGCGAGATATTCGTCCGGGATGAGCAAAACCTTGTCGACACCGAAGCTCTCAACAACAGCCACCGCGTTGGAAGATGTGCAGCAGATGTCGCTTTCGGCCTTCACATCGGCAGAAGTGTTGACGTAGGTAACAATTGGTACGCCGGGGTTTGCTTCCCGCAAAAGGCGGACATCTTCCCCGGTGATTGAATCGGCTAATGAACAACCGGCCTTCAAATCCGGAATAAGGATGGTTTTATCCGGATTAAGCAGCTTTGATGTTTCAGCCATAAAATGAACGCCGCATTGAACAATGATATCGGCTTCAACCCGCGTCGCTTCCATGGCCAGTTGCAATGAATCACCGGCTATATCAGCGACACAATGGTAAATTTCCGGCGTTTGGTAATTATGTGCCAGAATCGTCGCATTACGCTGTCTTTTCAGCTTGTTAATGGCATAGACATAGGGTGCATGAACCGGCCATTCGATCTCGGGAATATGGTGTTTGACCTTCTCGTAAAGAGGTGCGGTTTCACGTGCAACTTCCTCGGTATACTTCAGTGATGGTCGGGGCAGTCGGCCGTATTCTCGACCGCCGGACATGCGCAGAGCTCCTTGTTCGACCTGAGATTCAACTGTTTGCATTCCGCATCTCCTGGCATTCCTGCTTAGCTCACCTTATACTCAACATGAGTATAACAAGGGTATAAAACAAGCCCGGCTCTACCGGACACGAAAAACCCGTTCAGTTTTTCAGGATATATCCTTAAGGCACATGGGCCAGCCGCACAAGCAGGCACCGGTGTAATAATTGGCGATCTTAACTGAAGCTGATGCTTACATCACCAAACTCGCCAAATGTAGCAGTATAGGTTGTTCCAGCCGACGCTAGAACCGGGGGCGTGCATGTGCCGGTCGATATCCAGTCACCAGCTTTCAATCTCTCCCCTTGCTCAGCCAAAGTTTTCGCCAGCCAGACCACCGTATTGATGGGATTCCCCATGGCGGGTTCACCGTTACCCGTGTGAATCAACTCCCCATCCACCTTTGAGCGGACTGGTGAAGTGACGAAATTCTGCTCTTTCCAGTTTTCGACCTCCGGCCCAACGACAAACCCTGCATTCCCACCAAAATCCATAGCTACGCTCACTCCATTGGCGAAGTCGGGGTTACCAATACAACGTCCAATCACTTCAATTGCGATATGGACGGTTTCAACAGCGTCGCTTGCCGATTGCGCGTTGATAACTTCACCTTTTGCAGGAAAATCCCGCGCCAGTTTGAACGCGTATTCAGGTTCGCAGGCACCAACGCAGTCGGTTTTGGCCAAATTTGCGTTATTCTCCAAGACACCTGCTTTTGCCATCGGCCCATAAAATGGCGCAGAAATCCCGAAAGCATCCTGAGCAGCCTTGTTGGTCGCACCGACCTTCCAGCCCACGCTGGGAGATTCAAATTGTTTAAACGCTTCACTTTGAACCGCCATCGCTTCGCTCAAGGTTGGAGCGGAGTCGGGCCAGTCCGGCATGATTTGCACACCTGACCGTCGGGCCACGACTAATTGTTTAGCTAGTTCAGAGATGTCCATGTTGATTCCCTTTTAGAGACTGGTATGAAAATTCGTGATTTAACCGATCAAAAACATTTGTGTGCACAGTTCACGATTTCGGTCTAATTTGCCAGAAGCAAAATAGAGAGAAGAATGATGCAGTTAGCAGGGCGCAGCGCGAGCCGACGATTTTGGTCCCCACCGGTATGGCTTATTATTACGTGTGGATGTCTCATTGCACTTTTGAGCTTCGGTCCACGCTCCGCAATGGGTTTTTTCCAAGTTCCCATGCTGCGCGACACCGGGTGGAGCTTCACGACTTTTGGGCTGGCAATTGCCATCCAGAATTTAGCGTGGGGCATAGGGCAACCCGTGTTTGGGGCAATTGCGGACAGGTTTGGTGCCTGGCGTATACTCGCCATCGGCGGTGTTACATATGCGGTGGGGCTATACCTCATGGGGACAGCGAACTCACCGGCATGGTTACATTTTGGTGGCGGACTGTTGGTAGGACTGGGGGTATCAGCCGGTTCGTTTGGTGTTATTCTGTCGGTTTTTGCCCGCAATGTTTCACCCGAATCCCGCAGCATGGTGTTTGGCGTCGGCACCGCCGCCGGTTCAGCCGGGATGTTTTTGTTCGCGCCGATCTCCGTTGCGCTGATTGAAAACCTGGGCTGGTCCAGCACATTGATATGGCTCTCGGCCATCATGTTGATTATTCCGGTTCTGGCAGCACCGCTGTATGGTAGCGCACGCACGTCACCGACGGCTGCACAGGAGTTCCAACAGACCATTGGGGAAGCGTTGAAAGAAGCATTTGGGCACAAATCCTATTTGCTTCTCATTTCCGGATTTTTTGTATGCGGATTTCATGTCGCATTCATCGCCGCCCATTTCCCCGCTTATATCTCAGACATCGGCATCGAAGCGAAATACGCGGGATATGCCATCGCATTAATCGGATTTTTTAACATTTTCGGGGCATTGGCCGCCGGATTAATTGGACAAAGATACTCAAAACCGCGTTTCCTGAGCCTGCTTTACATCGGTCGGTCAATCGCAATCGCCCTGTTTCTTTTGGTGCCGCCTTCCCCGTTCACAGTCATGGCGTTTGCCACCGCTCTTGGGTTTTTATGGCTTTCAACGGTGCCGCCTACCAATGCGTTGGTCGCGGTAATGTTTGGTACCCGTCATCTGGGCCTATTGGGTGGCATTGTGTTCTTTTCACACCAGATAGGTTCATTTTTAGGTGTCTATTTTGGCGGCTACCTACGTGAATTATACGGATCGTTCGACTTTGTTTGGTGGTTTGGTGTTGGCCTGGGCATATTTGCGGCAATCGTTCACCTGCCCATCAAGGAAGCGCCCATTGAGCGGGAATTGGCAGCGGCCTGATACGCGATTTACCTCACCGGGTTTATTACAAAGCACATTAATCCGGGATCCTGAATACAGAGCAGGTCTGGGTTCCATGGGCAAAAAGCTTGCCCGCTTCATTGGTGAGTTTCGCTTCTGAAGTTGCAATTTGCCTGCCGGGGTGGACGACATTACCGCGACAAATCAAACGGCCGGTGTCAACCTTGATGGGCCGTACAAAATTCACCTTTAACTCTATCGACGTGCTTGCATAACCGGGGGGACAAAGGGTTTGGACTGCGCAAGCAAGAGCCGAATCCAGCAATGTCGCGGCATAACCACCATGGACAGTTCCCATGGGATTAAGACAATCGGCGTCGGGAATTCCAGTAAAGACCGCAAGCCCCTCGCCCACTTCACTCAAGTGGAATTTAAGAGTCCGGCCCATAGCAGGTACGGGAAATCGACCTTCCGCAATTCCCCGCAAGTATTCGAGACCGGAAACTTCACGAATATCGTTCATATTCACTATACCCACCTTACGTTGTTTAGGTCCATCATCCTGCATCGTCATCAATACCTTTTATTCCCTCGTTACAGCTTTCCCCACGGCCTTGACCAGACTATCCCTTTCGGGTGGTGCAGCAATTCCGCGTGGGCCGAAAACATTCCGTTCCATAAAATATGACGTGAGCTCAAAGCCTGATTTGAGATCATCATGCCCCGCCCCGTCAATGCGTGGCATCTCACGTTTCAACAGAAACGATGGTAGCGCCAGCATCCTGTCAGACCATGGCTTTCCTGCTTCAGCGCTGACCGCTCTGCCCGATTTTGGTGACACGTAAAGCAGGTTCTCGCGTGTGCCTGACGCCGCACATCGGGTGAGATCCAGGCCGAAACCCAATTCTTCAAGTAATGCCAATTCAAACCGAATGACCAGCTCGCCAGCAATTTCGGGTGCTTCGAGATTGTCGAGTACAATGGCAAGCGTCTCGTACAGGCCGATATGTGCATCCCTTTCGGGCAACAAGCGTAGATGGGAGGACAGGGTTTGTAACGCAAAAATACCGTGTGCCGTTTCCATGATGCGGGCAGCCCGCAGGGATTTTCCCTCCAAACGATACTGCCCCAGATGTTCGTCCAGTCGGGCCCGCCATGTCGCCCTAACTGAATTGCCTGGCTGAAGCAGCGGGCGCAATTTCCGCGATCTGCCGCCCTGAACAAGACCCAAGTGCCTACCCCGTTCTCGGGTCATGAGTTCCGCGATCACAGAGGTTTCTCCGTGTTTGCGCACCCCCAGAACGATTGCGTCGTCTGTCCATTCCATGGGTTAGAACCATCCTTTGATCCTGAGTCGGGAAACGCCTATTTCGGGAATTCCAAGCCCATTTCACGATACCGTTCTGGATCATCAATCCAGTTCTCGCGAACTTTGACAAACAAGAAAAGATGAACCTTGCGCCCCAACATTTCCGTCAGTTCATTACGGGCGGCGGTCGAGATCGCTTTAATTGTCTCACCGCTTCTACCGATGACGATCTTCTTGTGAGCTGAACGCTGAATATAGATTACCTGATCAATTTTCACACTGCCGTCCTTGCGCTCTTCCCAGCCCTCTACTTCAACGTGGGCGGAATAAGGCAATTCCTGATGGAGACGTAAAAACAGCTTTTCGCGGGTGATTTCTGCAGCGAGCAGCTTGACCGGGAAGTCGGAGACTTGATCTTCAGGGTACAGAAACGGCCCTTCAGGAACGATTGACGCCAAATGATCAACGAAGTCATCACATCCGCTGCCTTTAAGCGCAGAGATCATAAAGGTCTGATCAAATTCGACTATGTCATTGGCCGATTTCACCAGCGCCAGAAGGTCTTCTGCGGGCACACGATCGATTTTGTTGAGCAACAGGATTTTAGGTAGTTTTACATTCCGCAGGTTTTGCAGGATTTTCTCCGCATCACCGCGAATACCGCGTTCGGCATCGATTAACAGGCAAACGATATCCGCGTCTTTTGCGCCACCCCAGGCCGCATCAACCATCGCCCGGTCAAGGCGGCGGCGCGGCTGGAAAATTCCCGGAGTATCAGCAAAAATAATCTGGCTTTTGTTCCGCATGAGGATGCCGCGAACGACGGTGCGGGTGGTTTGCACCTTGTGACTAACGATGGAGACTTTCGTTCCCACCAGACGGTTGATAAGGGTCGATTTTCCCGCATTTGGAGCGCCGATTAGCGCAACGAACCCAGCTCGGTGGCCTTGCGATTGGGCAGACAGCGGTTGGGTTTCGTTGATCCGTTCACCTGTCACTTTGTTTTTTCCTTTATCGATCCGTCCGGTGATAGTTTCCAAGCCCCTTCTCGCAAGAGAACTGTCTGAGCAGCGGCCTGTTCAGCAATTCGCTTGGATCGTCCAACACCTTTCGCACTTACCACCCCGTTAATATCAACCACCACGGTAAAAGTCGGATCATGGTCCGGGCCTGAGCGTTCCAGAATTCTGTAGGTTGGCGTTGCGCCGGCATTTGTGTGGGCCCATTCCTGAAGTGCCGTCTTACTATCCCTTATATTGGCACCAGCATGCTCAATTCGGTCAGCCCAAAACCTGCTGACAAATGACTTTACTGATTCAAGCCCACCATCCAGATAGATTGCTGCAATCAGCGACTCCACAACGTCAGCACGGACGCTTTGCATACGTTTTCCCGCAATATGCTTCACATCACTGCCTGCGTAGATAAACTCGTGAAGGCCAATGTCATCGGCAATTCTCGCGCATGCATCGCCACTTACCAGAGCATTGAGCCGGACAGACAGTTCCCCTTCCCGCGCCTTGGGAAATCGCAAAAACAACATTTCCGCAATACAAAGCCCGAGAATTCGGTCGCCCAAAAACTCAAGGCGCTCGTAGTGGGAAGCATCAGGTGCTGCCTTCGTGGCGCTCGAATGGGTTAGTGCCCGAACCAGACGCTCATGGCTGTTGAATTGATGCCCTATGCGGTTCTCAAGCTCTTTAATTTTTTGTGCGGAGACACGAGCGGTAGCCAAAACCTACAATCCTGTAAAAATACGGCCCCAGCGCATATCCGATGGCCACTTCCAAAGTTGCCAGGCGGACGCCCCATCTTCCAATGAGAGAAAAATTACCTGTGCTTTTCCAACCAGGTTTTCCGCAGGAACCATGCCCACATCATAACGACTATCCGCTGAGTTATCGCGGTTGTCTCCCAGGAAGAAATAATGCCCCTCAGGCACATCGAAAACGGGCGTGTTGTCAGCATAATTGCCCGGTTGAACGTCAATTGTACTATAAGACTTTCCGTTTTTCTGGTTCTCAACAAACACCGGAACCCCCGCGCTGGAGCCCGTGTCTGTAAATGAACCGTCCTGCGTTCGAGAAATAGGCTGACCATTAACCAGAACAACACTGTCCTTTAGCTGTATTTTATCGCCTGGCAATCCGATCAAACGCTTGATGTAATCTTTACTGGTATCACTTGGATATTTGAAAACAATGACATCCCCTCGTTCGGGCTCGCTACCCCAAATTCGCCCGCTGAAAAGCGGAGGACTGAAGGGCAAAGAGTGATGGCTAAATCCATAGGACCATTTAGAGACAAAGATGTAATCCCCCACGAGCAAGGTCGGTTTCATCGATCCTGATGGGATATTAAACGGCTGGAACAAAAAAGTTCGCAGGACCAGTGCGAGCAAGAGCGCCTGGATTACAACTGATACCGTTTCCCAGACGACATTTTCTTCCTTGGGCTTGGTCGATTTAGCCAATGCAAACTTTCCTTTAATGTAGCAGCAATCATCGTGTGCGCGGTTTATGACGACTGGTCGACGAATGGGCAAGACGAAACTGTAGTGGAAGACAGTTCATTTTTCTATCGAATATAAGATCGACTCAGCCGCCTCGATTTACAATTTCACGTGCGGTTCGAAAAACATCATGAAACATGGCTTCCGTCAGCCTTCCAGTATTCGTGTTGTAGCGGGAACAATGGTAGCTGGACAGAACCGTGTACCTGTCCATTTCATGTTCACGATTGTGGGCAAATGGTACGCTCGCAACACGAACCCCTAATGATCGCGCGGTACTGTCATGCGATATCTTTCCCAGCGTTATCAACACCTTAACGTTTTCAAGAGCATCGAGGGTGTTCATCAGATAAGGGCGACAGGCGTTGATTTCTTCCCCCACCGGCTTATTTTGAGGAGGGACGCACCTAACCGCATTTGTGATCGCACAATCGACCAGCTTTAGCGTGTCGTCCGGGTCTGCGGCATAGCGTCCCTGGGCAAATCCAAACTCGCACAATGTGGCGTACAGGAGATCACCGGCCCAATCCCCGGTGAACGGGCGCCCGGTGCGATTGGCCCCGCGCAATCCCGGCGCAAGTCCGATAATGAGCAGTTTCACAGCTGATTTTCCGCCTTTTTGCGCGTCGGGAAACCACGAAGGCACCGGTGCGTTGAAAAAATCGGCGTTCTTTTCGCGGTGGTGTTCGCGAAATTCGACCAGACGCGGGCAGATTGGGCAATCCCGACCCGGCTCTGTTTCGTTACTAATGTTGAAGGTCACAGTGGCCTGCGCTGAGGTAAAGAATCAATTGAGATGATCAATAGTCGTCTTCATCCTCATAGTCACCATTACGTTCCCGTGGTGACCGGTCGGCAAGTTCTCTTCCCAATTCTGCTTCAAGGGATTTCAAGTCCAGAAAGTAGTCGGACTGCCGTCGCAGATCATCGGCAATCATGGGAGGTTGGCTGACGGTCGTAGAAACCACAGTCACCTTCTTGCCTTTACGCTGCAAGGCCTCGACCAAAACACGGAAATCCCCGTCGCCGGAGAACAGGACAAAATGGTCTACGCTGGAGGACAATTCCATTGCATCAACTGCTAATTCGATATCCATATTTCCCTTGACCTTGCGGCGTCCGGCTGCATCTGTAAATTCCTTGGCCGCTTTGGTTACAACCGTATATCCGTTATAATCCAGCCAATCGATTAACGGGCGGATGGATGAGTATTCCTGATCTTCTATCAACGCCGTGTAATAGTAAGCGCGCAAAACATAGCCCCGCTTTTGAAAAACCTTCAACAGAGCTTTGTAATCTATATCAAACCCAAGTGATTTTGAGGTGGCATACAAGTTGGCACCATCAATTAGCAGCACCACTTTTTCCCGTTCATCGAACATAGCAAACTCCTTTTGAAGGCGCGGTCCGGCCTTCTAAAATAATATTCCCTGTCCTGAATTCAGTAATTATATGCCGCCCAACCATTCGGTCTGTAACGTTTTCAATGAGGTAATAAATTGTCCCAAAATCGCATAATCAGTTTCGTACTAAATTATTGCGCCACAGCATTGATTTAGAACAGTAACATGTTTCAAATTTGGCGTGATGGAGCCCGTTCAAATTCAACAGACCAAGTTCCAATGGATTATATAAGCTGTAATCAGCGCTTCGTTGGTCTGTTTGTATAATGTCAATCCCAGCCTAAAATGGGTCTTGATCCCGGAGTAAAATTGGCCAGATTTTGGGACGTTTGTGTTTTTGATCTGGTTTAGTGTCAGTTGATTTGAACAGATTTTTGTTTTCGGCTCTGGTGCAACCTGTAGCTTTCACCATTCATCTCCAGGATGTGGACGTGGTGTGTCAGCCGGTCGAGTATTGCGCCCGTTAGGCGTTCTGATCCGAAGACCTCTGTCCATTCGTCGAATGGTAGATTGGATGTGATGATGATGGAACCGCGTTCATACCGTTGGCTGATTACTTCGAACAGCAACTCCGCCCCGGTTTTGGAGAGAGGGACGAAGCCCAGTTCGTCAATGATCAGCAGGTCTTGAGCTGCCAGTTGTTTTTGATGCCGTTGCAAGCGACGTTCATCAACGGCCTCGATCATCTCATGAACCAGTGCAGCAGCCGTGGTGAAGCGGACTTTCATCCCCTTTTGGCAGGCAGCCAGTCCAAGGCCGAGGGCAACATGGGTTTTGCCGGTTCCACTTGGTCCTAACGCGATGATGTTTTGGCGTTTCGCA
The DNA here is from genome assembly GCA_951813045.1 of uncultured Rhizobiaceae bacterium. Taxonomy (GTDB): domain Bacteria; phylum Pseudomonadota; class Alphaproteobacteria; order Rhizobiales; family Rhizobiaceae; genus Pseudahrensia. The sequence continues at coordinate 1,026,528 of CATOTF010000002.1, read as the reverse complement.
GCGTACTCGCAACGGGCCAGTTCCATCACGAGCACCTTGTTCACTGACGGGATCGTTTTGAAGTCAAAGCTGTCGAGGCTCTTGGTTGCCGGGAACTTCGCAGCTTTGATGCGTCGCTCCACCATTCGGCGCTCACGTTCAATCAGCTCCAACTCACATAACCGCAGGAGATATTGGACATGATCCTTATTCTCAGCGGCACATTGTTGGGCCTGTTTGGTATATTCACTCTGGAAGGTTGGCAGCCGAAGTTTGGTCAGATGATGTTTGAGTAGAACTTGCGGTGTATCGGTAACAGTGTCGTTCATGCTGCCGCCTCCGACAACAGCACGGCATAGCTGGCAGGTTTTGTCGTCTCGACCACCGCTTTGGGCAAATAGGGGTAGATGTCGAGATCAAGCCTGGGCGGTCGCCGCTCGATCCGGCACAGAATAAGGTGCTTGATCGCATCATAGCCAATGGCACCCAGATCCAAAGCTTGTTGGATTGCGGCGTGAACGTGCTCCAGCTCAAAAGTTTCCAGCAGACGCAGGATCTGAACATACTCGCGTTTTCCCGCCTTACCCATGCGGGCTTCTAATAAACGATGAAGGATCGCAAATGCATCGGGTAAACCCCAGCCTTGCAATGGTGCCGCCTGATCGAGAGCACCTACCTTTTGTTCCAGCAAGGGCAGATAGTGAAGCGGGTCGAAGATCATGTCTGCCTTCTCATAAGACCGACGATGGCGGGCAATAATCTCGGTTCCACTGCCAATCACAACCTCATGGATGTAACCGCGAACCTGAACCTCATGATGGGCAAAGGCGACAGGAACGGAGTAATCATTATTGCGGTAGCGGATCATCGAGATTGACGTTGCCCGCGTGCTAAACTTTTCACACGCGTCGTATGGCGTTGGGGGCAATGCCATCAGCGCGTCCAGGTCTCTCAGCAATCGTTCACCAATACTCTCACCATGTCCGCGAACAACATCATCCTGACGCTTCAGGCAGCATTCTTCCAACCAGGCGTTCAAGGCATCAAAGCTGTCGAACCGTGGGGCTGGGATGAGAAAGTTCCTGCGACCGTAACCAATGACGCCTTCGACATTCCCTTTATCATTGCCTTTGCCAGGGCGACCAAACTTATCCTCAAACAGATAGTGCGATTGTAGCTCTGAGAAAGTTCTCGTGCGTATCCGTTTGCCACCGCCCAGGATCTTTGCAACTGCAATCACGGTGTTGTCGTAGAGCATCGACAACGGCACACCGCCGAAGAAAGCAAACGCAGCATTGTGACCGTCACAGAAGGCTTCTGTTGTTTCCGCCGGATACGCCTTCATGAAGAACGCATCCGAATGCGGCAACGATATAGCGATGTAATGCAGCTTGCGTTCGACACCGTCGATCACGCCGAACGTCTCACCAAAATCGACCTGAGCATGGCCGGGCGCGTGAACCAGAGGAACAAACACCTCCTGGGTTCGTCTTTGCTTCTCACGCACATAATCAGTGACAATGGTGATCCCGCCAGTGAACCCGTGCTCATCCCGTAACCGCGCATGAATACGCTTGGCTGTGTGCCGTTGCTTTTTGATGACCTTTTTGTCGTCTTTCAGGATCTGATCAATTATCCCAACAAACGGATCCAACTTCGGGCGAACAGGCGCGGTCGTTCTTTGATAACCGGGCGGAACCGAGTGCTTCAGGATCTTCGCCACGGTTTTGCGATCAATCCCGAACAAACGGGCCACCTCGCTATTGTTCTTCCCATCCACATGGCACGCTCGACGCACCCGACTATACAAATCCACAGAATACATCTTCCCCACCTAATACTCACAAGCACAAGGTGTCAGAGTGCGGAATTTTACTCCGCGACGGTCAGATTACCCAACCATTTCTGTGGTCATTTTGTCTCCGGGATTCACAGGATGCCGCAGCGGTTGAAACTGCCGCAGGCATGGCCGCAGAGGCGGTGCACACAGAGCTTGCAGACGCCTATCTCGAAGCAAATTTCTCCAGCCGAGATGGTACTGAGTCCGACGGTTCATCAGGTTCTTTACCATTTGCCGCCGCGTATGCGGCTGACGATGAGATGGATGCCGAAACCGAAACGCGGACTGAGATTGCATTTATAACCTCCGATGTACCGGATGTAGAAGCCCTGATTGCGACCCTACCCAGTGGAACCGAGGTGATTGTTCTGGATGGCACCCGCGACGGGGTGGTTCAAATCTCTGAAATATTAGCAACCCGTTCGCAGGTAGATGCTATCCATTTGGTGAGTCACGGGGACCAAGGCGAACTTCGGTTGGGTTCATCCGTACTCAATGCTGACACGATAGGCTCCATTCACCGCGATGCGTTAGCTGCAATCGGCGGGGCATTGACCGATAGTGGCGATATCCTGATTTATGGCTGCGATTTTGCAGGTGGTGAGGTCGGTGAAGATGCAGTGCGTCTATTGTCCGAAGTCACCGGTGCAGATATCGCTGCCAGTACAGATACGACCGGACACGAAGGCCTAGGTGGCGACTGGGAGCTTGAACGGCAACAGGGTTCAATCGAGGCAACCGCTTTTGATGCTGGTACAAATTGGACTGGAATACTTGCTGATCAGGTTCTTGTAGAAAATTCCGGTGATCTCAATAATGTTGATGAAGATCTGCAAATTGGATCCAGTCAGAAATCAGGTCAAACTTTCACATTTACAGCGCCGCAACCCACCTACGAAATCGGCCAGATAGACTTGACGTTGCGGGACACCGATACAGGTTCATCACAAAATCAAGATGTTATTGTCTCCATTCGAGAGAGTTTCGATGGCCCGGTGATTAGTCAAGGGTCATTGAAGTTTTCAGACATCGGCTCAAATTATGCCTGGCATTCATTCAATATTGGCAACACAACTTTAACGTCAGGCACTGAGTATTTTATTGTTGTTGAAACGAGTAACAACAACCAGACTATTGAAGTCGCAATTGATCACAACACCGCGTTTAACGCCGGTGGCGTTCTCGAAAGTGATGGATCACTCAGATCTGGCGATGACGATCTGTTTTTCAGGGTGGTAAATACAAACACAAATACGGACCCTGTAATAACTTCTGGCGGGACGAATATTTTCAACCCCATTAGAGTGGAAGAAAACCTTTTACTGGCAACAACTGTAACAGCAACTGACGCTGATTTACCGGGCGATACGCTCACCTACTCCATTACTGGGGGCGCCGAGGCTGGATTTTTTAATATTGATGCCAATACAGGTGAGCTGTTTTTCAACGTTGCTCCCGACTTCGAGAATCCCAACGATGTTTTCAGTGACAGGTTATATCAGGTGGATTTGGAGGTATCTGACAACCGAGGCGGAACGGATGCCCAGAGAATTTACGTCCGCGTAACCGACGCCAATGACCTGCCAGTAGCAACGGGCAATACGCTTACAACAAACGAAGACACACCGATCCTCATTGAAGACTCCCAGTTCTTGCACACTGACGACGATGGACCAGAACTTACATCCGTCACCATAACAAACTTGTCTTTAAACGGCGGTACGCTTACTCACACTGGCGGATTTGTACCCGTTACAGATGGCTCACTTGTCACTATAGGGGAGCTTGCAGATTTAACTTTTACCCCTGGGCCAAACAGTTCAGCCACAGCAACGTTCGATTATACAGTCAACGACTCCGATTTTGGCGCTGCAACTGCGCAAATGACCATCAATGTCACGCCGGTTAACGACGCGCCGATCGCAAATAACAATTTTGTCGACACAAACGAAGACACGCCCATCTTACTTGATGCCTCTCGCTTCTTCTTTAGCGATGCAGAGGGTGATGCACTTCAATCTATCACAATAAGCAGTCTGGCATTAAACGGCGGCACATTAACTCATACTAGTGGCACGGTCACTGTAACCAATGGAACCACCGTCACAATCGCGCAACTAGCGGACCTGACGTTTACGCCTGCCCCAGATAATACAGACAATGCAACATTCGACTTCACGGCCAATGACGCTGACAATGGCACAGTTCCTGCTCAACTCACCATTACCATCAACCCAGCCAATGATGTTCCGGTAGCGACAGACAGTACAGTGGTGACGGATGAAGATGTACCTCATGTATTTTCCGTAACCGATTTCGGCTTTACAGATGTTGAGGGCGATGGCCTACAGTCAGTCGTCATTACGAATCTGAATCTGGCCGGAGGCACACTGACCCATTCGGGGGGCACAGCGCCAGTAGTTGAAGGCTCGATTGTCACCGCTGCGCAGATTGCAGATTTAACATTCACACCTGTACCCAACAGTTCGGCAAACGCGACATTCGACTATACCGTCAATGACGCAAACACCGGGGTTGTTTCAGCGCAGATGACTGTCCAGGTTGACGCGGTCAACGATTTACCCGTGGCAAATAGTAATGCGGTGAGCACTGACGAAGATGTGCCGTATGTTTTTACCCCCGCGGATTTTACTTTCAGCGATATAGAAGGCGATGCCCTTCAAAGTGTCACAGTTACAAACCTGGCATTGGACGGCGGAACGCTAACCCACACCGGCGGCACCGTTACAGTTACCAACGGGACTACTGTTACGGCGGCACAGTTGGTTGATCTGACGTTTACACCGGCACTCAACAATTCCAACGACGTAAGGTTCGACTTTGCTGTCAACGATGCAGATCTTGGTATCGTAACGTCGCAAATGACGATTGGTGTTAACCCAATTAATGACGCGCCAGTTATAACGTCTGATGGCGGGCTCGGTTTTGTAACTCTCAGTCATGATGAGAATCAGACTGAGGTTACAACGGTAACGGCGACTGATGTGGATTCTCCTGCGGCGTCTCTGCAATTTTCCATTACCGGCGGTGCAGCAGAATCCTTTTTCGATATAGATTCTGTTACAGGTGCTCTCAGTTTCAAAGTCGCGCCAGATTTTGAAAACCCCAATGACCCCGGGGCAAACAACGGTTACACAGTCAGGGTGTCCGTGACGGATGATGCAGGCGCAACTACCGAGCAAATCATTTTAGTTGAAGTTCAAGATGTCAATGATCTACCTGTGGCAAACGGAAACGTCGTTGCGACACAAGAAGACGTTCCGCATATATTCACCGCAGCCGAATTCGCATTTACCGATGATGAAGGTGATAACCTACAATCTGTCACGATAACCAACCCGGCACTCGCAGGCGGTATTCTGACGCATTCAGGCGGCACGGTTTCCGTAACTAACGGCACCACAATTACAGCCGCACAACTGGCGGATTTAACCTTCACACCGTTCCCGGGCAGTTCGGTCAACGCTTCATTCGATTACACAGTTACCGATGAAAACAACGGCGTTGGAACTGTAACTGGTCAGATGTTAATCACAGTAAGCTCAGTCAATGACGCGCCGGTTATTACATCTGACGGCGGGCCTGGGAACGTAACGATCTCTCACCAGGAAAATCAGACTGAAATCACGACCGTAACAGCGACTGACGTGGATTCACCTGCGGCATCTCTGCGTTATTCCATTACCGGCGGGCCTGCGGAAGAGTTCTTCGAGATTGACCCCATCACAGGTGTTCTCAGTTTCAAGCTAGCACCCGATTTCGAGAACCCGAATGATACTGGCGCAAACAACGAGTATACAGTCGACGTTGCAGTCACTGACGACTTGGGAGCGACCAGCAATCAGCAAATTCTCGTGGAAGTTCAAGATGCTAATGACCTGCCTGTGGCATTCGATAACGCAATCACAACAGCAGAGGACACACCTTTAAATCTTGATGGAACCGCGTTCAGATTTTTAGATCAAGATGGTGACACTCCGGCATCTGTTACTGTTACCAACCTAGCACTGGCAGGCGGAACCCTGACTCATACTGGTGGAACAGTTACCGTCACCGACGGTATGACCGTTACGACTACTCAATTGGCAGACCTGTTCTTTACCCCCGCACCAAACAATACTGAACAGGTGACACTTGATTATACCATCAATGACACACAAAGCGGGGTAGTCTCGGGACAGCTCACAATTGATGTAACACCTGTCAATGATGCGCCAGTTGCCTTCAATAATATTGTACCAACCTCCGAAGATACACCTGTCGTCATTGATGGTTCAGAATTTCTCTTCACTGATGTGGAAGGCGATGGTCTTCAATCGGTTACAATAAACAATCTGGCGTTAGCGGGCGGCTCACTGACCCATTCTGGTGGGGCGGTTGTCGTTACCAGCGGGTCAACAGTCACTGCAGCGCAGTTGGCCGACCTGACATTTACGCCCGCAGCTAACAGCACAGACAACGCGTCGTTCAACTATACCGTCAATGACGCGGACAATGGTATCGTTGCAGGGCAAATCACCATTACCGTTGATTCAGTTAATGATGTTCCCGTTGCGACCGGAGGGGCGGTCACAACAGATGAAGATACAAGTTTTACCTTTGCAGAGAGCGATTTCCGTTTCACGGATGATGAAGGGGATGATCTCCAGTCCATCACCATCACAAACCTGAATTTAGCGGGCGGAACGCTGGCTCATTCCGGTGGTACAGTTTCCGTGGCTGACGGCACAACGGTCACAGCAGCACAGCTCGCAGACCTTGCGTTTATGCCCGATGAAAACAACACCACGGCGGCAACCTTCGATTATTTTGTAAATGACGCGGATAACGGTGTGATATCAGCGCAAATGGCAATCACAGTTAATCCTGTCAATGACACCCCGGTCGCCACAACCGGTGCGGTGTCGACTAATGAGGACACAGATTACACATTTACAGCTTCCGATTTCCAGTTCACTGACGTCGAAGGTGACAGTCTGCAATCAGTCACAATATCCAATTTAGCGTTGAATGGTGGGGCTCTGACCCATTCTGGCGGAACTGTACCGGTTGTTTCCGGTTCGACTGTTACATTAGCTCAACTTGTCGATCTGACATTTACACCAGATGTGAATAGTAATGCGCCCGCAACATTTGATTATTCCGTGAACGACAATGACCCCGCCACCTCGGCCGGACAGATGATTATTACAATTACGCCTGAAAATGATGCGCCGGTAATAACCTCAAATGGCGGGCAATCAACGACGATTGTTAATCACGTCGAAAACCAAATCAACGTTACTACAGTAACAGCGTCAGATATGGATTCTCCTGCGAACTCATTACGTTATTCGATCTCTGGTGGAACAGCAGCATCTTTCTTCAACATCGATGCTACCACCGGTTTGCTCCAATTCAAATCGCCCCCTGACTTTGAAAACCCAACTGATCCAGGGGGCGGAAATAGTTACTTTGTGGACGTAACTGTCACAGACAACGTGGGGGCCACAGATGAACAGAGAATTCGTGTTCAAGTTATAAATGGTAATGACGTACCTGTGGCAGATGGCGGAATGGTCACCGCAACTGAAGATACGCCATTGGTTTTCACTCCCGGCGATTTCGTGTTCACTGACCCCGACGGTGACCCGTTGCAATCTGTCACCATCGAAAATCTTGATTTGTCTGGTGGCACCCTCACCCACTCAGGTGGCACCGTTACAGTTGCCGATGGCACAACCGTCACATTGGCTCAATTGGCCGATCTGACTTTTACCCCATCATCAAACAGTACCAGCCCAGCTTCGTTTGAATACATCGTAAATGATAGTCAAAACGGCATTGTGGCCGGAAGAATGGATATTTCGGTCACACCGGTGAATGATGCGCCGGTATCGATCGGCAATTCGGTTACAACAGACGAAGACAGCCCTCACGTATTCTCTGCATCAGAATTCAGTTTTTCGGATGTTGAGGACGATGGCCTGCAATCTGTAACAATCACTAATTTGGCGCTTGCTGGCGGGACTCTAACTCACTCTGGCGGAGCCTCCACCGTCACTGACGGTATGACCATCACTTTAGCCCAATTAGCTGACCTCACATTCGCACCCGCTGCCAACAGTTCAGCGACCGCGACGTTTGACTACAGTGTCAATGACATGAACAACGGTACCGCCATTGCACAGATGACCATTGATGTTAATCCAGTCAACGATGCCCCGACGGCACTTGCCAGCCAAGTGGAGACGGCTGAAGATACTCCAGTTGCAATTGATGAATCCCGTTTCAACTTTACGGATATCGAAGGTGATACTCTTCGGTCTGTAACCATTAGCAATCTAAATTTGGCCGGTGGTGCCCTGGCCCATTCCAACGGATCGGTCATCATAACCAGCGGAATGACGGTTACCGCAGGACAACTGTCGGACTTGACCTTCACCCCGGCTACCAACAGCAACGCCGGTGCATCGTTTGATTACACAGTCAACGATTTGAATAATGGTGCCACCGCGGCCCAAATGCTGATCACTGTTACACCAGTCAACGACGCGCCGATCGCTCAGGCAAGTTCTGTAACGACATTTGAAGACACAGGTTACACGTTCGCATTGCCTGAGTTTTTAAATTCCGATATTGAGGGCGACGCTGTCCAATCTGTCTCAATATCCAACCTTGACCTTCACGGTGGCACGCTAACTCACTCTGCGGGCACTGTAACCGTTGCCGACGGCATGTCATTGAGCGCAATCGAGTTGACTGACTTGACCTTCACACCTGCGTTAAACAACAATCAGCAGGCCGGTTTTGACTTTACGGTCAATGATTCAAGCAACGGATCCGTTGCTGCAAGAATGTCTGTTAACATCACCCCAGTCGATGACGCTCCTGAAGCGACAGGCGGAACGGCAAATGTGTTGGGCAATGAGCCATTTGTCTTTGACCCAAGCAGTTTTGGGTTTTCCGACCCAGAAGGTGATCCGCTTCAATCGATAACATTCACGAACCTTCAGCTTGGCTCTGGTAGATTGGCCCATTCAAATGGAACCATTGACGTCGTAGATGGCAGTACCGTCACGAAAGATGAATTGGCCAGCCTGACGTTCACTCCGGCCAGAAACAGAAATGAAACGGTAAGTTTCGAGTACATCGCAAACGGCACAATTGCAGGAACGGTGTCAGCAACATTCAGTCTTGAGATAGAACAGGCTTCCGAGACAATTATCCCTGAAACAGCAAGTTTTTTTCCAGTCATCAGTGAAGATGTGACGGACGACGAGGACGGCGAAGCAACTGAGAGTGAAGGCAGAGCAGCGCTCGGTGAAATCTCAACCGACGACTTTGTCACCTCTTCGACTTCTAACAAAGAAGCGCCGCGGTCTGTCCTGGCAGCCCGAAAAGTTGAACCTGTGGTAAGCATTTCAGCCGTCGTGCATGTAGAAGATTCATCGATCGACCTTACCAACCTTCCAAACACACCTGTTCAAAGGGTGATCGAAGAACCCAGGCAAATTGAACAACCAATATTCCAGATACAACCGATTGATCAAAAAGTATTTTCAGAGGAGTTAAAACGAACAAGGGATGACGTACGGGAGCACAGTGAATTTGGTGATGTGACTGTCGCCAAGGTCAGCTTTGCCTTCAGCTCACTTCTATCTGTTGGTGGCGTGTCATTTATCCTGCGCGGTGGTGCGGTTGCCGCCGCATTAATGTCAGCAATCCCGGCCTGGGGTAAATTTGACCCGATTTCTGTTGTAACAGGCCGCAAAGACGAAAACGAGGAAGAAGAAATCTCGGATGTTGATATGATGTTAGAGTTTGTGCGCGATGCTCGGTCCCGGGTTAAAGAGGACGCAGCATAATGAGACGATATAAGCCGACAATTTGGCTAAGCGTTGGCTTAATGTCGCTTACGCTTGCAATTGCGCTGACGGCGTATGTTCTGGGACTTTTACCAGACGGCCACCAGGTCGAGCTTGAATCGCGGGCAAAAGTTGCTGAATCACTAGCCGTGCAGCTCGCCGGAGCTGCAAACCGAGGCGACAATACAACATTGGAAGAGACGCTAAACTCCGTTGTGAAACGCAATCATGATGTTTTTTCCAGCGCGTTGCGTCGTGCCGATGGTTCAATTGTCCTATCCGCTGGTGATCACAAGAAGTACTGGGTCGCCCCAAAAGACGGAAAGTCCACACCGACCCACGTGAGTGTTCCGCTCTATGGCGCCGACGGATTGCAAGGAACAATTGAACTATCTTTTGGGCCAGCATCCTCGGGAACCCGCATATTTGGTGTACCCGCAACTTTAATCATGTTCCTTGGATTTCTTATGTCCGCCGGGTTCATCGGTTATTTCTTTATGTTGCGCCGGACATTAAACGAACTTGACCCTGGTCGCGTAATTCCAGAAAGGGTTCAAAGGTCCTTCGATACACTCAACGAATGTGTGATTATTCTGGATGAAAAAGAACGTATTCTTCTGGTAAATCAAGCGTTTGCAGATATTTATGACGAGGGAAATGCCCCTGAAATAGGAAGCAAGATCAACTCCTTATCATGGCGCATGGTGGATGGGCGGGCACAAGCTGGAGGCTATCCCTGGCACACAGCAATTCGTGAAAACCGTGAAACGCGCGAGGGCCTGCTAAGCCTGCGCACCCCCAAGGGAAGCATACATAACTTCGCCGTAAATGCGACTACGATCGCAGATGAAAAAAACAAGATGATCGGGGCAATTGTTACATTAACAGACACCACACGTACTGGCCACAACCGGGAAGCACTGGAAAAAACAGTTGAGAAGCTACGTGTTAGTGAGGAGCATGCCGAACACCAAAGCCATGAGTTAGCCTATCTCAGCAGCCATGATTCCCTAACCGATTGCCTTAACCGCAGGTCATTTTTCCAGCATCTTGAGAAAGAACTGGAATCTGCGCCTAACAATTCCAGCGTGACTTCAGTTCTCGTAATCGATCTGGATAACTTTAAGGCCATTAACGATAACTACGGCCCAGCGACCGGGGACCGCATTCTTTCCGGAGTTGCAGAAACAATCAAGTTGACGATTGGGTCGGCTGGTTGTGTTTCTCGTTACACCGGTGATCAGTTTTGTGTTGCGCTTCCAAACATGGACGCAACCCAAGCTGGCAAAGTTAGCGAAACGGTTCGGCTCAACGTCTCTAAGAACTCGCAAAACTTACTCCCTCAGGGAATGAACATAACTGTCAGCATTGGCATAGCCTACGGAACCGGAGGTGGTGTTGCAGCACAATCGCTCGTCAACCACGCTGAACAAGCCGCAATTTTCGCAAAGAAATCCGGCCGAAACAAATCGGTTCACTGGAGCAATAACCTTGCTTCGGTTGATATCGATCCCTCCTTCCCTGGGCCGATACCGCCTTCCGACCAATTAGCCGCACCGTACCCGGTTGATCCAACCGGTCATATTTACTCTGATCAGCAGGCAACTGCCGCGAGCAACGAGCAGGCTCCTGTTACAACCGAGCTTGAAACATTTATGTCGAATGTTGCTCACACACTTCAGGTAGCAGAGGCCAATGGCAAAACTTCAGCGTTGATACAAATATCAATTGATTCATGGGATTACTTGACCGAAGCATTGGGTAAAACGCCATCGACAGGTTTGATTGCAGATGTAAAACATCGGGTAATGGAAGGGCTACGGGAGCGCGATAGTATCGTTGCACTTGCCTCCTGCGGTGATTTGCTCTTCAACATCGCGGAAGTTGATGGCCGTAATGACGTTTCGTGGATTACAGCGCAGTTTCACAAGAAGATTCGTGACCCATTTGTCGTGGATGGCCAAGAGATTTTTCTGTCGAGCAACTCGGGAATCGCGATGTTCCCGCAGGATGGTGGAACCGCCGACATTCTGGCTCGAAATGCAGCCTCCGCGATGCGACGCTCTCGCAAAGAGAATGTGCTTGAAGGTTATAAATTATTTTCGGCTGACATGATCCTGTCCTCACAACGTCGACTGGAAATAGAAGCGGGAATACGCGAGGCGTTACAAAATGATGATTTTCAGCTTTTCTTCCAACCAATCGTTGACTTGAAATCAGGTGCGTTATCAGCAGCGGAATGCCTGCTGCGCTGCAACAACAAACGATTAAATGACGTCAGGATGGATAAGGTGATTGATGTTGCTGAGAAATCATCATTGATCGGCGAAATTGATATGTGGGTGCTGAGAACAGCCCTTATTCAAATGCAACACTGGTGTGATTCCGGATTAACACTGCCTAAAATTTCCATAAATCTGTCGGCTAACCAGTTTGCCAGGGTTGAGTTCATGGATCGCGTGTTTGATCAAATTAACTCCATCCGGTTCTCCCCTTCCCGTGTTCAGATCGAAGTGACAGAAACCGCAAGAATCGATGATGTGGAAATTGCTGCCCGCCAGATCAAACGCTTGCAACAATTGGGTGTTGTGATTGCACTTGATGATTTTGGCACGGGCCAGTCTTCATTGACATACCTGCAACGACTGCACCCCGACGTTATCAAGATCGACCGCTCGTTCATCACCGGCGTTCACACCAATCATGCCAACGCTACATTAGTAAGTGCAATGACCGTTATGGCTCATTGCCTGGGCCTCAAGGTCGTCGTTGAGGGCGTAGAGGACGAAGAAGAATGCAAATTCCTACGCGACACCACATGCGATGAAATCCAAGGGTATTTCATTTCCAAACCTATGCCGGCCAATATTATGAGTGATTGGATGGGGCTTTTCGTCAGGGAAAAGGGAACTACCCTGTTCAAGGACGGGGATACTTCACGTGTTGAAACACCTGCGACCGAGAACACAGCTGCGCACGCCGCTTGATCTGACTGAATCGGGAATGGAAAATGAAACCTGACCACCGGTGAATTTTACCGTAGTTTTCCTAATTGCATAAGATTAACCGGAACCCGTACGAAAAACCTTGAAATCTCCACAAATCCAGCTTAGTCACTGATCAAACACCATTCCCAACAACCTAGCTTCAGGAGCCGCGCATGGCCCGCGTTACCGTGGAAGATTGCATCGACAAAGTGTCGAACCGTTTTGAGCTTGTTTTGCTTGCAAGCCACCGCTCACGTCAAATTTCTTCTGGATCACAAATTTCTGTTGATCGTGATAATGACAAGAACCCCGTTGTTGCGCTGCGCGAAATTGCAGACGAGCAACTATCACCGGGTGATTTGAAAGAAGACCTGATTCATTCCCTTCAAAAACACGTTGAAGTTGATGAACCGGAAGATGCGATGGAAGCGGCGGAAGAACCCATCGTGGAAGAAGCCGATCAAATTATGGGCGAATTGGAAGCCCCTGCTCCGGTTACTTTTGATACATTATCAGAAGAAGAATTGCTCGCCGGTATTCAGGGTCTTGTTCCGCCGGAAAAAAACGACGATTTCTAATCGCCTCCAACCAAGTTTTTTACAATTAAGTCGGTGTGGTATTCCCAGGCCGGCTTTTTTTGTCTCCTTCGTTTAAGATTACCTCATTTTACTTGTCACCGGGCTCCGTCAATACCATTGTAATATTGAACAAATTGAGCAGATAATTGGGAATCTAAAGCGCATGATGCGCCAGAACGAACTTGTAGATCGGGTCTGCGCCTATCACCCAAACACCGATGAGGAGCTGTTAAACCGGGCCTATGTCTACGCGATGCACAAGCATCGCCATCAAACCCGCTCATCTGGCGACCCGTATTTTAGTCATCCTCTGGAGGTCGCCGCAATTGTGACCGATCTGAAGCTGGATCAGGACAGTGTGGTGGCCGCCCTGCTCCATGACACGATTGAAGACACTGATGCGACGCGCGGCGAAATTGATGGAATGTTTGGCCCAAAAATCGGGCGTTTGGTCGATGGGCTGACCAAACTTAAGCGCATTGATCTAGTATCCAAAAAAACCAGACAGGGCGAAAACCTGCGCCGCTTGCTGTTAGCAATTGCAGACGACGTTCGTGTGTTGCTGGTAAAACTGGCGGACCGATTGCACAATATGCGCACGCTCAATCACGTGCCCGTAGAAAAGCGCCAGCGCATTTCTCAGGAGACCATGGACATTTATGCGCCGCTTGCCGGGCGCATGGGCATGCAGGGAATGCGTGAAGAGCTTGAGGAGCTCGCCTTTCAACATTTACATCCTGATGCGTACTCACTGGTACACAAAAAACTTGCAGAGTTACAGGAGCGTACAAAAGACATTATTTTGGAAATTGAAGGTAATGTGGTCAACAATCTGGCAAAGGCCAAAATCAGTGCTGTCGTAAAAAGCAGGAATAAACGCCCCTACTCCGTCTTTCGAAAGATGGAACGAAATGGTGTGAATTTCGAACAATTGTCTGACGTAATTGGCTTTCGAGTGATCGTGGATCACGTTTCCCATTGTTATCAAGCCCTTGGTGTTATCCACACGCGATGGCCGGCTGTTCCAGAGCGTTTCAAGGATTATATTTCAACGCCCAAGCAAAATGACTACCGGTCGATCCACACAACAATTGTCGGGCCATCCCGGCAACGGGTTGAGCTTCAAATCAGAACCCACGAAATGGATCAAATTGCAGAACAGGGAATTGCCGCCCATACCCTCTACAAAGATGGTATTTACACCGCGCCCGCAGATTCATCGCAAAACCCGCCAACGCTTGGGCAAGGCGGGGAGCCAGAGGCGGTAACTGAAAGCAGATCCTATGCATGGTTGCGCCGGACGGTTGAATCCCTTTCCGACAAAGATCATCCGGATGATGTATTTGAGCATACTCGTCTGGAATTGTTTCACGATCAGGTGTTTTGCTTTACACCAAAAGGCAGGTTGATTGCGCTTCCCCAGGAAGCCACCGCAATCGACTTTGCCTATGCGGTACACACGGATGTTGGAAACTCCTGCGTTGGATGCCGTATCAACGGGCGAGCGGCGCCCGTCGTTACCAAACTGAAAAATGGTGATGAAGTCCACATCATCCGTGCAGAAGGCAGACCGCCGCCGCCTGCATGGGAACAGGTTGTAAAGACTGGCAAGGCGCGCGCAGGAATCAGAAGAGCGACGCGCGAGGCAAGGGCAAAACAATATTACGGGCTTGGAGAAAAAATTCTCGGCACGACGTTTAAGCGCGCCGGGCGAAGTTTCGAGACCGATCAACTAACGGCTGTGTTGGGAAAACTGGCTCACACCTCTGTGGAAGACACGATTGCTGCGGTGGGCCGCGGTGAACTTCCGGCGGAAAATGTGCTCACAGCTGTTTTCCCCAACTATCAAAAAGAGCGGGTACAGGCAGCTAAAACAGGCTCCGGTGAAGGATGGTTTAATCTATCGGGTGTCGCCAACATCATGTTCCGTATTCCCGGACGCCGCCGAGAGAAATATGCAGACGCCGCCAAAGAACTTGCTGACGCTATTCCCATACGTGGTGCAGAAGGTGACCTCCCGGTCAGACTGGACCAGAATAGCGGGGCAGTTCCGGGCGATCGTATTGTTGGTATTCTTACTCCAGGGGAAGGAGTTACCGTCTACCCGATCCAATCAGAAACGCTACAAAAGTTTGAAGACAGCGCAGATGAATGGATTGATCTGCGTTGGGATATCGACATGGAAAACCGGGAACGGTTTCCCGCAAAAATTCAGGTGATCGCGGTCAATGCACCGGGATCACTCGCAGAGGTATCCGAAATCATCGCAAATGCAGAATCCAACATCGCCAACCTGTTTATATCCCAACCTGACCCCGGCCTTTCAGAAATGGTTTTTGGAATTGAGGTTTGGGATCTAAACCACCTCAACCGGGTCATTCGCGAGATCCGGGGCCTGTCGGTTGTGACGAATGTTGAACGGGTAAACAGCTAAATATTATCCACCCTGAGTGCCGTGACAAAATTTGGACATGCATTAAACACAAACCGGATGTTAAGGGAACCTGGGTATTGTGAACATATTGGACTGCCGGGCGCGGCTGTCTCAATAGGCGGAATTTAATCCGCAAATTCAAAAAGTGTCGCGTATGTTGTTGAAAAGGCGAAAGCCTCCAAGTTGGTTAGAAAATTTTCGGGTCTGGATTTGGCCCCGACGTTCGTGGTTACGGTCCGGACAATATGTCACCAAAAGAATTCTTCGACTGACCGCTACCCCTCACGCAGTTGCAGCCGGTGTTGCAGCAGGTGCCTTTACCTCATTTACACCATTCATGGGCCTGCACTTTGTCGTCGCGGCTGTTCTGGCTTGGCTAATTCGCGGCAACATCCTCGCATCGGCTTTGGGTACTTTTGTCGGCAACCCTCTTACATTTCCGCTAATTTGGGCCGCCGCTTATAAGACCGGCAATTTTGTTTTGAGTGTTAAGAAAGAAAATACCGAACCTCCTGCGCTTACCGAAGCGATGGGAGAGGTAATTAGCGCAATTACATCGCTGGATGGTGCTGCGGCAATGTCCGCGTTTGAACACATCTGGACGCCTATCCTTTATCCCATGCTGATTGGCGGCTCAATTGTTGGCCCCGTCATTGCGGTTCCTCTATATTTTATCACACGTCGGGCTGCGGTTCTTTTCCGGGAAGCGCGGCGCAACAAATTGATCGCAAAAGCCGCCGAAATGCGCGACCGGGCGAAAGAATTATCCAAACGCGGTGAAGTACCTTCGGGGACTCCCCTGACATGATAGTGGGTTTGGGGAGCGACCTGATTGATATCCGGCGCATCGAAAAATCACTCGATCGATTCGGGACACGGTTCACAGACCGCATTTTCACCGACATCGAAAAAGTAAAATCCGACCGGCGCAAGGAACGAGCAGCATCCTACGCAAAGCGATTTGCTGCAAAGGAAGCCTGTTGCAAGGCCCTCGGAACGGGCATTTCCCGCGGTGTCTTCTGGCGCGACATGGGTGTCGTAAACCTTCCTGGCGGCAAACCAACGATGGTGCTTACAAATGGCGCGTTAGCCCGCCTAGAGGAACTTATACCCGAAAATATGACACCGTCTGTTCATCTGACAATCACAGATGATTACCCTCTGGCTCAAGCCTTTGTCATTATTGAAGCTCTGTAGGAAGCAGGTTTGCTCTCATGCGAATACTGGTTGGGGCGTCAAATCCCTCATGAGCGCTTTCACCAATTTTCACGAATCCGAATTTTGCAAAAGTAGCATGATTTTCGACGAGTTCCACTCGGGTTTCGAGTTCCAGCGCACTGCATTCGTTGCTACGGGCGAACTCAAACGCGCTTTCCATCTATCTTCGACCAATCCCGTGCCCCTGGTGGCTTGGTAAAGTGGCTAGTTTGCCGATATACATGAAGTCAGAGCTTATCCGACAAAACATGCAACCCACCAGTCCTTCCCCAGCCATCGCCACAAATAGCTCTTCCTCACTCGCTTTGTTACGGAGGGTTTGAGCATTCATCTTATGGAGTGAACTTGGCGGGTTAATCCGGCCGTTCATATTGGAAAACGATTGTTGCAACAGGTCAAACAGGAGCAGCCAATCTACATTCTCAGGGTTTTGGACGATCTCGACCTTATCCACGGTCGCGCAACAGACGAGATTTTTCACGGTTCCAATCCCGCTGCTTTTCCGTTTGGCGCTTATCGTGGTTCTTTTTACCTTTTGCTAGACCAATCAAGAGCTTCGCACGCCCCCGCTCGTTGAAATACAACTTCAACGGAACCAATGTCATACCATCCCGCGCAATAGCCTGGGACAGCTTTATGATTTCCCGTTTTGACATGAGCAGTTTTCGTCGGCGACGTGGCTCGTGGTTGAACCGATTGGCCTGAAGATACTCGGGTATATGGCTGTTTATAAGCCAGAGCTCATCATCTTCGTAACTAGCATAGCTTTCGGCGATATTAGCCTTACCGTTGCGCAAGGACTTCACCTCTGTACCAACAAGCATCATTCCCGCTTCAAACGTATCTTCAATCGCGAAATCATATCGCGCCTTACGATTTTCAGCGATTGCCTTTCCGCCTGTTTCAGCTTTCTTTTTTGGTGCCATTGTCCTGGATCATACTCAGTTGATAAGGCCTGCATGCACCATTGCGTCGCGAACCTGAACTTGTGTTGATGCTTCGATTGGGACCAACGGACTACGTTGAATATTTTTCATCTTGCCGAGCAATTCCAGCGCAAATTTCGCACCACCGGGGTTAGGTTCCACAAACAGGGCTTTATGCAGTGGAAGCAACCTGTCTTGAAGATCAAGCGCCGTTTTCATATCACAATCGGCTAACGCTTGTTGAAACTGGGAACACAATGCGGGCGCTACGTTTGCTGTAACTGAAATACAGCCAACCCCGCCATGGGCAAAAAATCCAAGCGCCGACGCGTCTTCACCAGTCAATTGAATGAAGCTTTTGCCGCAGGTTGCCCGTTGTTCGCTAACCCGCACAACATCGCCCGTTGCATCTTTCACGCCCACAATGTTGTCAAACCCATGGGCTAATTCGCCCATTGTATCAGGGGTCATATCGATGATCGAGCGGCCTGGAATATTGTAAATATAAACCGGCAGTCCCATCGATTCTGCGACAGCAGTAAAATGGGCTTTCAAGCCGCGCTGGCTTGGCTTGTTGTAATATGGTGTGACGACCAGAATGGCATCTGCTCCCACTTTCTCGGCGTGTTTTGCAAATTCAATACTCTCAGCGGTATTATTTGAACCTGCGCCCGCCATAACAGGAACACGACCGTTCGCCACTTCAACGCAAATCTCGACAACACGCATGTGTTCACCGTGGGTCAGCGTTGGGGACTCACCAGTCGTACCAACCGGTACGAGACCATGGGTACCCTGCTCAATTTGCCATTCAACAAAATCCGCAAATCCCTTTTCGTCAACCGACCCGTTTTCGGTCATTGGCGTAACAAGGGCGGTGTTCGATCTGTTGAACATGATGATAACTCCAAATTTCAAGTGTGGATTACGACCTGTGCAATCCGCCACACATATTCCATATTGGACCGTGTAGACTGCGCGGCAACATAGGGATGAGATGATGACGGGGCAAGCAGGAATACACGTTTGATGTGACCACGGTAACCATTCGTTAACGTGCTCTAAACCTGTTTGTGGCAGAAATCACAGTCTATGCGAATAACGCCGGTAAAGCGTGCGTTATTGAACCACCCAGGGCATGAGTTTATTGCATGAGAATTTTCACGATTTCACGGAAACTGATCCTCGCAACACTGGTTAGCGGCGTCGCTGTTTCTGTACCCGTTCAGCACGTTAGTTGGGCCAAGTCGACAAAAAACCCGATCATCACCGGAAGCGTCGGTAGTTATTCCAGCGCAGCCGCCCTTGCAAAAAGCGGCAATGGCAAGTCTCAATCGGACACGAAACCGGCGTCCAGGACTTTGACCCAAGGGCTGTCAGCGCTTCGCAAAGGAAAAATGTCGCAAGCACTGAAGGCCCGCAGCGCTCTTCGTTCCGGTTCACTTGAGCGTAAAGTTATGGCTTGGGCGATTGCCATGAAGGGTACGGGTGTACCTGCAGAAACATTGCACGCAATCGCTAATGATCTATCGTACTGGCCGGGCCAAAAAACAATGCGCGGCAACTTGGAACGGGCACTGGTTAAAGAAAACAACAGCAAAAATCTGCGTCTTGCATTCGGGCAATCCAAGCCGGAATCCCGGGAAGCGACTATTGCACTGGCACGTGCGCATTTGAACGCTGGTGCAAAGCGTTCTGCTCACGCCGTTGTTGCTCCATTATGGCGGAATACGACGCTCACCAGATCACTGGAAAATTCCGTTCTTAAAACATTTGGTTCCATTTTAACCCGCGCAGACCATCGTGCGCGCGTCGAATACCTCCTGTCAAAGCGCCGCATCCGTGGTGCTGAGCGTATTGCAGGGCGGGCCGGAATCACACGGATTGTAAAAGCTCATGCCGCTGTTGAACGCAAACAACGGTCCGCGTCATCCGCACTTAAGGCTGTGCCCGGATCACAAAGAACCGATCCAACATACCTTCTTGCCAAGGCAAAACATCTAAGGCAGGCGGACAAACTCAGTGCCGCTGCTAAAGTTCTGCTTAGCGTTAAATCCAACAGAATTATTGCCAACAATGCTGACAGATACTGGATTGAACAACGCATTCTCGCCTCTGACCTGTTGGATGCACGATCCCCTAAAACTGCATACCGGCTTGCCGATCACAATGTGGCAGCGTCACCTTCAAAACGCATAGATGCAGAGTTTTATGCAGGCTGGATTGCGCTACAAAAGCTCAATAAATCCAAGGCTGCTGTTCGGCACTTCAAGCAGTTGCTCACAATCGCGACAACACCATTAAGCAGATCGCGTGGCCATTATTGGCTGGGGCGTGCATTGGCGAAATCCGGCAAGAAAAGCGCAGCCAAAGCCCAATTTGAGACTGCTGCACGTTGGGATACCACCTATTACGGACAACTGGCCGCACGAAACCTGGGCAAATCCAAGATCAGAATTTCAAAAGCGCCACCAAGCCGGAGCGACCGGGCGGTGTTCTCAAGATTCGAATTGGTTCAGGCCATTGCGAAACTGGAATCCGCTGGTCAGAAAAATACGGCCAGGACATTTTACCGGCATCTCGCGAAGCACTTGGAAAAACCAGGACAATTGGCATTGTTGGCCGCTCGCGCAGAGCAAAAACGAGATTACCAACTTTCCCTCCAGGTTGGTAAAATCGGGTTCCGTCGCGGCTTCGATGTCGACACGCTGGCGTGGCCTATTGGTGCAATTCCGCGCAATACCAAAACCAGCGGTGCCGGCCTCCCCCTTGCCTACGCAATCGCAAGACAGGAAAGTACGTTTCAGGTTGACGCCCGTTCTCCAGCAAATGCGTTGGGCTTGCTGCAACTATTACCCACCACGGCAAGGCGCACAGCACAAAAAATCGGCATCCGATATTCACGTAGTCGTCTCGTGACGGATGCGAGTTATAACGCGCGACTCGGCACTGCTTATCTGCATCAACAGATGCAGAAATTCGGCGGCTCACTGATATTAACATTCGCAGCCTACAACGCTGGGCCCCGGCGCGCGCAGGATTGGATCGAGCGTTACGGCGACCCGCGCGGAAAATCCACTGCGTTTGTCATCGACTGGGTTGAACAAATACCCTACTCAGAAACACGAAATTACGTGCAGCGGGTTATGGAAAACTATCAGGTTTACAAAGCCCGCCTCAAAGGCAGTAAGCTCAATATCGATTCTGCCCTTTCACGTGGCAGACGGAGCTGAATGGCTTTGCAACAAAGATGCAATTGTTAAATTGACTTGAGTTCAGCTAATTCATGCGACCTCGAATATATTTTGGTTATAGACTGGACCTCCCAACTTGATCACCCCTCCCCCCTCAGTTGAGAAATTTGAAGCCGACAATCAAGAAATTAGTCGCACATCCTGGCAAATTTCGATGCGAGATGGTGCGCGTTTGCACGGCTTCCTCTATCAGAACTCTCCGGCAACACTGAAAAAACCCAAAGAGGATAGGCGTTCAAAAACTGATCTTATCTGTCTGGCGAGTGAACTTGGAAATTCCGAAGATCATCATAGATTTGCGGTTGCGTTGAGTGCATTACCAAGTGCGCCGCGGCGCATATTCACATTGGACATGCGTGGTCGCGGCCGGTATGACCCCGGCAAATCTGGCGATATTACTCCCTATACTGATGCGGATGACCTTGTCGGCCTGTGTGACGGACTTGGTCTCCACCACGCGGATTTTGTCGCAAGCGGTAAGAGTGCTCACATTTTGTTGCTTGCCGCACCCAAGAGGCCCGGGATGGTACGCAGGCTCGTGCTAAATGACAGCGGTCCGGAATTTGATGCGGTTGGAATTGCCAGAATGAACGCCCTTAGAAAACGGGCGAAACAACCGCAGAGTTTTGAAGATGCTGCGGAACAATCAAAGCAGATGTTGGGTGACCAATTTCCGGACCTCACACGGGAAGACTGGCTTGAGATGAGCCGTCATCGGTGGCGAGATGCGGGTGGGAAATTATTGCCAAACCTTACCAATGATCTGATACAGCAATCTCGATCATTCGATTTCGACACCAAACAACCCGAATTATGGGCCGAATTCAAATTATTCCAACACCGGCCCGTGCTTTTGATCCGTGGGGAGAATTCGCCACTGGTAACTCAAAAAGATGCCGAACGACTGCGCGAAGCACATGGTGGTTTAGTCGAATGCGTTGCCATGAGACAAGGACATGTGCCTTTGCTGGAAAAGAATGATCTTCCGCAAAAAATTGCGGAGTTCCTCACCGATTAAAGTCACACATGAGTTTCGCTCCCAGCATCCTGATCTGGTATCAGGAAGCCGCCCGACTGCCGTTCCCACAATCGCCAATATTGGCCTTTGACCTCTAAAAGCGACCTGTGATCACCATCTTCAACGATGCCAGTTTCATCCATCACGACCAGCCGGTCGAGATGAGCAATCGTAGATAAACGGTGGGCAATCGCAATGACTGTCTTCCCTTTCATGAGAGATTCAAGGCTCTCCTTGATTGCGGCTTCAACTTCAGAATCCAGTGCGGAAGTTGCCTCGTCTAACAAGAGCAGCGGCGCGTCTTTCAGGAAGATGCGTGCCAGTGCAATGCGTTGGCGCTGACCACCCGATAGTTTGACACCCCGTTCCCCCACAAATGTATTATACCCAGTGCGTCCCTTGGCGTCCTGAAGGTTGAGGATGAATTCATGAGCTTTGGCCCGTTTCGCCGCGCTTTGTATCTCCTCATCACTGGCATCGGGACGGCCATAAGCAATATTATCTCGGATTGAACGGTGCAGAAGTGCAGTATCCTGCGTCACAATGCCAATCTGTTGGCGCAAGGAATCCTGTGTAACATCGGCGATGTTGGTATCATCAATCTTGATCGCCCCGCTATCGAGATCGTGAAACCGCAGGAGAAGGTTCATCACAGTCGATTTACCCACCCCACTTTGACCGATAATCCCGACCCTTTGCCCAGATGGAATTCTGAGGTTAAAATCGTTCAAAACGATATTTGTGCCAGTGTAAGCAAAGCTCACTTGATCGAACGTCACCTGCCCTGTTGCGCTGGTGAGTTCGGTGGCATTGGATTTATCCCGCACGTTAGGTTTTTGCGCTATCAGCTCTGCTGAGTTTTGCACGGTTCCAAAATTTCTGAACAGACCGTTCAACAGGCCGAGCAGCCGTCCCAAAAGCAGGTTTAGCCGCAGACACAAGGTTAAGACCACGGCGACTTCGCCCGTGGTCAAAACTGATTTGGTGTAGAACCAGATCGCGAGCGCCCCAATGACCACAAGCATGCAGCTTGAAAACGTCTGGAATGTTATCCGCATCCCCGAAATGATGCGCGTGAACCGGCGCATTTGCGCAAGGACATCTTCATAAGCATCTTTGATAAAATCGTCATTCCGATGCTCCGCGCTGTAGAGTTTGACAGTGCGAATGTTGGAATAACCGTCCACCATCCGCCCGGTAACGACGGTCGTGGCTTCGGCAAGTTTGCGTCCTTCATCACGAATGCGCGGCACGAAGATGCGTGCGATAAAACCCACCGCAACCAGCCATGCCAATACGGGAAGCATCATCACCCATTCGAGCGAAGCGATTACAACAAGCGTCGTGAATGCAAAAACAACGATGAACCAGATAATCTGGAAAAGGGAGAGCATGAAATCTCCCGCAGCCTGCCCCGCCTGCCAGACTTTGCTTGAAACGCGTCCGGCCAATTGATCGTCAAAGAACGAGACGTCCTGACGAGAAATTGACATATGGCCCTGCCATCGCACCAGCGTAAAGAAGTCCGGCACGATTATTTGCTCTTCCAAAACCGCCGTTGCAATGGCGATAGTCGAACGAACAACCGCCACCAATAATGCAAACAATAAAAGCGTAGTGAGGTTATCAGAGACAAAGTTGGTGGGTTCAGCACCACCACTCATCATATCGACAATGACACCAACCAGAACAAACATGGACGCTTCAACAAGCGCCGTTAGCCCACCGACGATAAGAACCGCAACAAAATTGCCTTTTGTCTGACGGGCGTAATGGGCGATAAACGGGATACCACCTGACGGAGGGCGCCCCGGATCCGGCCTTTGAAAAGGTTGCGCAAACTGCTCGAAGAATCGAAAAAATTTATCCATAGGCGACGTTAAGCGTTTGTGGTTGAACAGGCTATGTCCCTTACGCCAGTCATCGGAATTTAACCGGGTGGTGACTATTCAGCCGCTGTCGCTTCTTCATCTATCTGGATAAAGCCGCCAGATTGGCGCGCCCACAAGGATGCGTAAAGTCCATTTTGGTCGACCAGTTCACCATGGGTGCCCTGCTCCACAATTTTGCCTTTATCCAATACGATGAGCCGATCCATATTAGAGATCGTTGAAAGGCGGTGGGCGATGGCGAGAACGGTCTTGCCCTCCATCAAGTTGAACAATTGTTCCTGAATAATCGCTTCAACTTCAGAATCCAGTGCCGATGTCGCTTCGTCTAATATCAGGATGGGCGCGTCTTTCAAAAACACACGGGCGATAGCGATACGCTGACGCTGGCCACCGGACAATTTCACGCCGCGTTCGCCGACCTGCGCGTCATATGCTTTTCGCCCGCCTGAATCTTCGAGCCCAACAATAAACTCATGGGCATTTGCCTTTTTCGCTGCAGCGATAATCGCATCTTCGGTAGCATCCGGCCGTCCATAGGCGATATTGTCGCGTACCGAACGGTGCAACAATGATGTGTCTTGGGTAACGACGGCTACCTGCGAGCGCAGTGTCTCCTGTGTCACCTTTGAAATGTCCTGACCATCTATGGTCACAATACCGCTATCGACATCATAAAGGCGCAGCAGGATGTTCATCATTGTCGTTTTACCGGCGCCAGAACGGCCTATCAGACCGATCTTTTCACCTGGTCTGAGTTCAAGCTTCATGCCAGTGATGACGCTGCCGTGTTTGTCGTAGTTAAACGTCACATCGTCAAAACGAATGGCACCGTCCTTCACGACTAGCGGTTTTGCATTTGGCACGTCCTGGACATCACGCGGTTGAGCAATGGTGTTCATCCCATCAATCGCCATGCCCATGTTTTCGAACAGACCGGACATTTCCCACATAATCCAGTGAGACATCCCTGAAAGTCGGGTCACCAGCGCCGCCGCAACGGCAACAGCGGCAACCGTGGCTTCGCCGTTCAACCACTGAACAATGGCAATCGCCCCAACCGCAAAGAGCAGAAGGTTATTAAGGGTACCCAAAACAACATGCATGCCCGTGGAAAGCCGCATCTGCGGATGAACGGTTTGCAGGAATCCATTCATCGACTCTTTTGCATATCCAACCTCACGACCCGCGTGAGCAAACAGTTTGACGGTGGAAATATTTGTATAACTGTCAACAATTCTACCGGTCATGTTAGAACGGGCATCAGCCTGAAGTTTTGAGATTTCCGCCATTTTCGGCAGAAAATACCACAAAGTAAGGAAATAAATCCCCAACCAGACGACAAATGGTATCATGAGCCAGAAATCAAACGCTGCGATTAAGAACAGTGCACCAATGAAATAAACTCCAACATAAACAAATACATCCAGGATTTTCGCAACCGTTTCCCGGACACCCAGTGCAGATTGCATGACCTTTGTGGCCACCCGACCCGCAAATTCATCCTGATAAAATCCCATCGACTGGCCCAGCATGTACCGATGTGCTTGCCAGCGCACGATCATGGGATAATTCCCATACACCGTTTGGTGGATCACCAGTGACCAGACCAACTTTAAAATCGGTATCAGGATCAATACGGCAAAACCCATCCAGATCAGGGTTGAGGATTGAGTCTCCAAGAACGTTGCCCGGTCAGCTGAGGAAAGCCATTCCACAACATTGCCCAGGAACGCAAAAATCATGATTTCCAATATGGCGACGACCATTCCAAGAAATGACATTGCGATAAGTGCGGGCCAAATACCCTTGGAATAATGCCAGCAGAAAGCAACCAACCCGTGGGGTGGTTGTTCAGGCTCTTCGAGAGGAAATGGTTCGATCAGGTTCTCGAACCAGGATAGCATTCTATCCATAGCGACACGCCTCATTGACCGCTTTTTAAGCGGAAGATTGTGGAACGGTTTTTGGAACGGGCATGACAATAATTCTTGCCATTGCTGCTACTAAACATGATTACCACCCCAACTGCAAACCCGAGTTTGAAAATTGACCAGCCCAACATCAGACACCAAACCACACATCGTTCTTTTTCAGCCTGATATCCCAGGTAATACGGGCACAATAATAAGAATGGCGGCTTGCCTCGGGCTTACCGTGGATATTATCGAGCCTGCCGGGTTTCGCTTTGATGACAAAAGCCTGAAACGATCCGGCATGGATTATCTTGAGAGAGCCGTTTTACGCTCGCACGACGATTGGGATGCGTTTGAAAATTGGCGCCAGTCTGAACAACGACGACTCATTCTGCTCACCACCAAAGCCAAACGCAGCTACACGGATTTTGACTACCGGAACGGTGATTGCCTCATTTTTGGTCGGGAGTCTGCTGGCGCGCCGAAATTCGTTCACGCTTCCGCAGACGCAGAACTTACCATTCGCATGCAGGAAACGGGTCGCTCATTTAATATAGCAATCAGTGCAGCGATGGTGGCTGGAGAGGTAGTGCGCCAACTTTCGTGATCCAGTTACGCTTTCATCGTCATATGAACATGGGGAATACCCGCATCATCGAACTCATCGCCCTTCGCCTCAAACCCCAGCGACTCGTAAAAAGCCAATGCGTAGGTTTGTGCATCCAATGCGATTACCGGGGCAAGCTGTTGTTTACGAGCAAAATCAATCATATGGAGCATGATGAGTTTACCATAACCGCCTCCGCGATGGTTAGAATCAACAGCAACTCTTTGAATTTTCGCGGCATCTCCAAAAACACAAATTCGCCCGGTCGCGACAGCTGAACTCCCAATTCGCCCCAAAAAATGTTGCGCTGTGGTCTCATCAAATTCATCGATCTCAAGTTCGACAGGAACTTGTTGTTCATCGACAAAAACCCGGTGGCGTAGCGCGTAGCAAACGTTCCGGTCGGCGGGGTTGCTTACATTGATAATGTTGAATTTATTCAGAATTCTGTTCCGCTGAAGGTAACCTCACCATTGTGAAGTGAATACGCCCATCATCAAGCTTTTTCCAGCTTTCAATTCGTGACCAATGGGACGATGCCGGATAATTCCTCAACCACCGCCTGACAGACTTACCTGCAACTTCGTGAGGCAGCGTAAAACTCTCACGTATTAGACCGTCATCATCATTGTCACTTGATACGGCCAAGTTGAGCCCTCCAAAACCGGTGTTTGGATCCTGTCGCAGGTCGCTATGGTAGTTCATTCAGATCTTTATCTTCTGCCACATATAGCCGTAAGTGTGACAGCATGGCGATATCGGCACATGTGACAAAGGATAGCAGTGAAGTTTCTCACAGTACCTTGCATCCTGCGATCCAATCATGTCACTTCGTAGGAATGAAAATAACCGGACAACTTTCTCAACATGCGTAAAAAACCTGACATCCCTGTTGGACATCCCGATGATATTGAAGGGAAAAAAGCCACGGCAAAGGCCTGGTTTGAGGCGCTACGGCACGATATCTGCAGCCGCTATGAGCAACTTGAAGATGATGTTCAAGGCCCCTTGTCCGATCGTGAACCCGGACGGTTTGTTCGCACAAAATGGGACCGCAATGAGGGCAAAGGTGGTGGTGGCGTCATGTCCATGATGTCGGGTCGGGTATTTGAAAAGATTGGAGTTCACGTTTCCACGGTGTATGGAGAATTTTCGACCGAGTTTCGCGCGCAGATACCTGGTGCAGATAAAGACCCGAGCTTTTGGGCCTCTGGTATTTCAATAATTGGACACCCTCAAAACCCTAATGTTCCCGCAGTTCACATGAATACAAGAATGGTGGTAACCACCAGCCAATGGTTCGGCGGCGGGGCGGACCTTACGCCGGTACTAGATGCTCGGCGAGCACAAACAGACCCGGATTCGATCGCCTTTCACAAGGCAATGGAACAGGCCTGCGCAGGCCATGATGTTGCAGATTATCAATATTACAAAGATTGGTGTGACGAATATTTCCACCTCAATCACCGTGATGAGCCGCGCGGGATTGGTGGCATATTTTGCGATTATCTCCATAGCGGTGAAAAAATGGACCAATGGGCAGCAAACTTCGCCTTTATTCAGGATATTGGCCGGTCATTTGCCGACGTTTATGCGCAAATTGTGCGCCGGAATATGGAAACACCATGGGATGATGCCCTGCGCGAAGAGCAATTGATACGGCGGGGACGTTATGTCGAATTTAACCTGCTACAGGACCGAGGTACGATATTCGGCCTGAAAACGGGCGGCAACGTCAATTCTATATTGAGCAGCATGCCGCCGGTGGTGAAATTCCCTTAACCAATATCATCACCAGCCAGAAGTTGTTCGGCGCTCAATGTGAAATCGCTTTCTATCCAACGGGATTCGATTTTTCCCAGCAGGTCTGAAATCTGCGGGCCTGCCTCAAGTCCCGTGTCGAGCAAATGTTGTCCTTTCAATGGGAAAATTGGACGCTCCCAACGCGATAACCATTTGAGTTGACGCAAGAATTTACCACTGGTCGCGTCGTCCCGCGCAATTGCCAACCGAAGCCGATCTTCAACCGCATGAATATCCTGTGCGTAGAGATAGCGATAAAATTCCGGTTTTTTCCAATCCGTTTGCGGTTCGTCCGTTTGCGCCCACCTGACAAGGCGGTCGCGAACTTTGTTCGGCAATTTCAAGCGATCAGAAAACGCCGTTATCTTATCCTCCTGCGGTGGCAAAATGGTCATCAACCGCCGCACACCATCAGCCTGCCACCCGTGTTCCTTTTCGGTCCGGATAAAGGGCATTAAATAATCAATGCCCCATTTTTCAGATTCCGGAAGCACGTTGGACAATACCCCCGTCTGGCGCATCCAAAGGATTGCTCTGCCAGGGTCAGGCGCGGTGAGAGTTTTTACCAGTTCGTGCCAGACGCGCTCGACTGACAGGTTTGAAAGCCCCTCTTTCAGCCGCGCACAGGCCCGTAATCCGTCCGCGTCCGGTCGAAAATTCCCGTACCATGCGAAAAACCGAAAAAATCGGAGAATTCGCAAGTAATCCTCACGAATTCGATCCTCAGGAGCACCGATAAACCGCACCGTACGTGCAAGAACATCTTCTATCCCGTCAAGCGGATCAAAAATCGTACCGTCAGCATCAAGGTAAAGCGCATTGATTGTGAGATCACGGCGCATGGCATCTTCGCGCCAATCGGTACCGTAACGAACCTGCGCGTGGCGCCCGTCTGTTTCCACATCACTTCTCAACGTCGTAACTTCAAACGACTGGTCATCCATAACAATTGTGACGGTGCCGTGCTCTATGCCTGTGGGGACCGTTTTTAAACCCGCAGCATTGGCGCGAAGAATGACATCACGAGGGACAAGTGTTGTTGCAATATCAATGTCTGCAACTGCTTCGTCCAACAATGCATTTCTCACCGCACCGCCAGCGACACGCGCTTCGCCCTCTCCTTCATTGAGCAAAGCCAAAAGTGATTGAAGACCTTCTTCTTGCAACCATGGAAGATCTAGTTTTTCAGTCATCAGCGTAAGTTCCACCATAGATGCGTTCCTGAACCATTCGAATGATTCCCGCCGTCACCCCCCAAATACGCCGCTCAACCGGCGGTTTTACTGTCCGGTCATCAAACGGCATCGCGTAGTAAAACACTTCTTGATCGTCCCAGAACCTGCTTTGTTTAAGATGGTTATTTGTGTCCATGAGAAATGAAAGCGGCACCTCAAATGCCAATGCAACTTCATCGTGATTAATCGTAAGTTCCGGTTCCTGTCGCAGCACCCCAAGCACCGGTGCGATGCTATATCCCGAACCTGAATAATATGTTCCAAAGGTTCCTATGAGGTCCACTGCATCTGATCTTAGGCCGACTTCTTCATCCGCCTCTCGTAGGGCGGCTTGCTCAGGTGATTCTCCTGGATCAATTTTTCCACCCGGAAACGCAACCTGGCCGCTATGGCTGGATAAATGTTCTGTACGTTGCGTGAGTAATACGCTTGCCTGTTCGCCGCGCTGGATAACTGGAATGAGAACTGCAGCCGGCTTGTAGGTCCTATTTTCCGAAATACGAGGGTGATCAGGATTGAGAGTCTGGTCTCCCCCCATCGCCGTCAGCACATCCGCCCTGCTCTCAAAGCGTTGTCTAACTCGATTTTCAAACGCGGACGAGCTAAAGATATTGTCGTGAAGAATGTCCAAGATCAGGCGCTCAATTCTGCCAGTTGGGCAGCGGGCATGATTGGAAAAACATCGCCTTTTGAACGCAGGGCAAACATGGTTTTTCCACCCACCTCGATTTCTTCGCCATAAGATATCAACTCATACATTACAGGGCGCGCCAAAAGCGCTTCCAACCTTCCCCGCACCAGAACGTAGGGCTTTAATTGATCCGTATCCCCAATAATATCGAACCGTAATGGATTATCAGCACCGCACTCCACTAGATCACCGACATTGGTTCTAAACGTCAAAACCTGTTCAGTTCCAGCATTTACAGCATTCATCTCAACGGCAACAAAGGGCGCGTCTTCAACAGTTATACCAATCTTTTCGACAGGCGTGACGAGGTAGGTTTTCCCATCCTCGTCCTTGCGCAACACCGTTGAAAATAATCGCACGAGTGGTGCACGGCCAATCGGTGTTCCCATATAAAACCATGTACCATCACGTTTTATCTGTATATCGAGATCGCCGCAGAATTCCGGATCCCACTTTTCGACGGGTGGTAGGCCTTCGCCAGCGTGGTTTGCCCGCGCAACGAGGGCCTCCAGAGCGCTTGTTGGACTTTCAGTTGGTTCGTATTTGTCAGTCATATGATCACCTGGACGGTAATTGAATCACAAAATATTAATCTGCCTAAAGATGGGCATAGTCACGAAATAGTGGCTATTGTCATGAATGTCAGCATGGCAGACTAAATCAATATTGAATTAATTAAAAAGAGTGACCGATGAGCGAAATGAGCAACACGCCAGCAGCCGATGAAAAAGCAATCATTGCAGAGGCCGAAGGTGCGATGAAAGTTATCGCAGGTGCACGCAGTGCAATCGGGTCCGTAATCTTCGGCCAGGAAGAAGTGGTTGAGAACGCCCTGATTACAATCCTTTCGGGCGGTCACGCCCTGTTGGTTGGGGTGCCAGGCCTTGCAAAAACCAAGTTGGTTGAAACACTGGGCACCGTGCTCGGGCTAAACTCAAACCGCATACAATTCACTCCCGATCTGATGCCGTCGGATATCCTGGGGTCGGAAATTCTTGACCAGGATGATTCGGGGAAAAGGTCATTTCGCTTCGTTAAAGGCCCGATTTTTGCACAATTGCTTATGGCTGACGAAATAAACCGGGCTTCACCACGCACCCAATCTGCACTTTTGCAGTCCATGCAGGAATATCATGTAACGATTGCGGGGCAGCGGTATGACCTTCCCGCACCTTTCCACGTGCTGGCGACACAAAATCCGTTGGAACAGGAGGGAACCTATCCATTGCCCGAAGCGCAGCTGGACCGGTTTTTGATGCAGATTAATGTACCCTACCCGGAGATAGATGCCGAACGTCAGATTCTGTTGTCAACAACGGGTAGCGAAGAAGAAAAAGCCACAACTGCCATGGACATATCCCAACTCGCTGACATTCAATCTCTGGTGCGGCGCATGCCGGTGGGGGAAAGTGTTGTTGAAGCTATATTGGGTCTAGTGCGCGCCGCACGTCCAGGCGACGGCGAGCCCGAAGGCGCAACGCGGCATATTGCGTGGGGGCCAGGCCCTCGCGCATCGCAGGCCCTTATGCTTACTGTGCGCGCAAGGGCACTTCTCGATGGACGACTGGCTCCATCGGTCGACGATGTAATTGCGCTTGCCGAACCGGTTTTACAGCATCGAATGGCATTAAACTTCGCCGCACGGGCGGAGGGTATTAATGTGCGTCACGTGATCCATGAACTCAAACAAGCGTGGGTGTGAGGGTACATCTTGGCTTTATCAATCGGCAGTGTCGCTCCCAGGGAGGTCGGAACTGAAGTTCTGGCCCGGTCCCGTGCGCGCGCAGCTCTTATCCCGGACCTTCTTGTCGAGGCGCAACGAATCGCCAATACGGTAACCAGCGGATGGCATGGACGACGACGGCGCGGCAACGGAGATACATTTTGGCAATTTCGTCCGTATGACCAAGGTGAGAGCCTTGCACGTATAGACTGGCGACGGTCTGCGCGGGATGATTCCGTTTATGTTAGGGATCAGGAATGGGAAGCGGCTCATACGGTCTGGGTCTGGGCCGATGATTCCGCTTCTATGCTCTACAAAAGCGAAAGTGCTCAGGTATCAAAGCAGTCTCGCGGTTTGGTTCTTGCTTTGGCGCTCATTGAAGTTCTCGCAAAAAGTGGGGAGCGTGTGGGATGGCCAGGGGTCACCAATGCAATTTCCAGTCGAACAGCCTCGGAACGTATTGCAGCTGAACTCATGTTGGCTAGCCAGTCAGCGACCACTTCATTTCCACCACTGGAACAAATAAGATCGCGTTCAGAGCTTGTCGTGATATCTGATTTTCTGGAACCGGTATCAACGACGCTGGAAAAGATCTCCGCAACCGCACAGCAAGGGATTAATGGAAGTCTCGTTCAAATCGTCGACCCCGCCGAAGAGAAGTTTCCGTTTACGGGCCGCACAGAATTTCGGGACCCGGAAACGGGAGAGAAACTGACATATGGACGCGCAGAAACGCTAACTCAGGATTATTTATCAGTATTCAAGGCGCGCCGCGACGTATTGGCCGAACATTGCAAGCGGCTGGGTTGGAACCATGTTGTTCATCACACGGATTCTCTGGCTTCCTCCGCACTCGTGGCGCTCCACATTAGATTGAGCGGTGAGGCGGCCAAATGAGTATTTTGGGTTTAACATTTGCCTCCCCTTTGATCTTGGCGGGTTTATTGACGCTTCCATTGATCTGGTGGCTTTTACGGCTCACTCCACCCAAGCCAAAGGAAGAGGTATTTCCCCCAACACGAATATTGTCTGAGATCGCACGCAATGAGGAAACACCGGCTCAAAGCCCATGGTGGCTGACATTACTGCGTCTGCTTATGGCTGCCCTGATCATTTTGGCCTTGGCGGAGCCAGTGTGGAACGCGCAGGATAAAACAATCTCCGGACAAGGTTCACTTTTAATAGTGTTGGACAATGGCTGGTCTTCGGGTCGAGATTGGGACCAGAGAAAAGCCTCTGCTCAACGACTGTTGGATGATGCAAATCAAGAGGGGAGCCCGGTCGCGCTAGCATTCACAAGCCAAAGTGGACAGGCTGATCTAACAACACGGCGGGCCGAAGAATTAATACCAACCTTAACCGCTGCAACCGCGTTGCCCCTTCCAATTGACCTTTCGGAACTTGCTGAGAAATTGACACAGTTGGAAAGCAGTTTTGATACGATTGCATGGCTTTCAAGTGGATTGGAACGTGCTGGAACAGATGCTTTCATCGAAGCAATTAGAGCCAAAGCCAGCTCACAAACCCTGTATTATTCGTCGGATAATACCGACCTCAATATTTTGACAAAAGTGAACAATTCGCCCGACGCGCTCGTGGTTACAGCGGAACGGGCAACGGCAACCGCCGGACAGCCCGGGCGGACGACAGCATACGATCAACAGGGCCGTTCTATCGCAAACGCTGATTTTGTTTTTGCAGCAGACGGTAAAACAACAGACGTAAAATTCGCGCTGCCGGTTGAACTCCGTAACGAAATCGCCCGGATATCAATTGACGGGAACGAGCAAGCTGGTGCTGTGCAACTGCTCGACGAGCGCTTTCGACGCCGCCGCGTTGGGTTAATTTCTGGTGGGAAGGCAGATCAGGCGCAACCGCTCCTTTCCCCACTATACTATATCTCCCGTGCCCTTAACCCGTTTAGTGAGGTGCGCGAGTCACGAATTGCCAATGTTACTGAAGCTGTTCCTCAACTCATCGAGGAGCGAATTTCCACGCTCGTCCTTGCTGATATCGGGACAGTGAATGATGAAACCCGCGAAAGCCTAGAAAAATGGGTCGACGGCGGCGGCATGCTTATTCGTTTCGCTGGACCGCGTCTTGCTGCCGCTGACGATGATACTCTTGTTCCGGTACAACTGCGCCGGGGTGGACGCAGCCTCGGTGGCACCCTGACTTGGGGCACTCCCCAGCCACTTGCATCATTTGATGCCGACAGCCCGTTTGCCGGTATTACGGTTCCTGGCGATGTGAACGTTACACGTCAGGTTCTTGCGGAACCCGACATTGATCTGGCCGAGAAAACATGGGCCAGCCTAGGAGACGGTACCCCATTAGTTACTGCATCAAAACGGGGCCAGGGCTGGATTGTTCTTTTCCATGTAACAGCAGACGCCAGTTGGTCGAACTTGCCACTATCCGGCGCATTTGTTGATATGCTACGGCGGATTGTTGCAGTTTCCAACGGTGCAATAGCCGCGGACAAAACCCGCTCAGATGCATCCGGTTCACCGGAAGGACGAGCCAATGCAGCAGAAGTATTTTTGCCGCCACTAAGAATGATCGATGGATTTGGAAAAATTGTGCAACCGAATAATGATGCCCAACCGCTAATTATTTCAGCTGAAAATACGCCGACCGTCACTCGGGAAAACCCCCCTGGAACTTACGGAACTAACGACGCGTTTGTGGCCATAAATATGTTTAGCGACACAGCAAACCTGCAAGAGATTGACCGTTCACAACTGCCGGATAATACACTTCAACGTGGCTATACAAATGAGGAAGCAACAAGCCTTAAACCATGGTTCCTAGCGCTCGCAATTGCGCTTCTCGCTCTGGACTGTCTGGCGGTACTGTGGATGGCCGGAGCGCTACGGCGGCGCACTATACAAACAGCAACAGCAATTATTATGGCGATTATGCTGGTCAGCCCTGCCCTCGTCGACGCCGAGGCGCAGGAAACTGAAATCAACATTGAGGACACGCTGAGAACCCGGCTTGCGTATGTTGTAACGGGAGATGACCGCATTGATCTGATAAGTCAGAAGGGATTGAGCGGGCTTACACAATTCATCGCCTCCAGGACATCTTTGGAGCCAGGTGAGCCGATAGGCGTTGATATCAGCAAGGACGAACTCGCATTTTATCCACTGCTGTATTGGCCGGTTTCTACATCAAGTCCGATACCCGACACAAAAACCATGGCGCGGGTCGATGCCTTTATGAAGAAAGGCGGCAGCGTAATTTTTGATACGCGCGACCAGCTTTCAGGTGGATTTGGGGGCAATCGCGTCTCTGCAGAAACCATTCGCCTTCGCGAGATACTAGCAACTCTTGACGTACCGCCACTTGAACCGGTGCCGGACAATCACGTTTTGACGCGGGCGTTTTATCTCCTGAACGTATTTCCTGGTCGATACCTCGACGGCAAACTCTGGGTGGAGACATCGGGAACCGAAGAGGAGGAAAATCCGGATCGACCGACCAGACAGGGCGACGGAGTTTCTTCGCTGATGATCACGTCTAATGATCTGGCAGGGGCGTGGGCGATAGAAGCTGACGGGTCACCAAGCCTGCCGATTGTTCCGCCGAACCCAACCCAGCGAATTTACGCTTATCGAACAGGCGTCAACATCGTGATGTATACGCTCACCGGAAACTATAAATCAGATCAAGTCCACATCCCTGCCCTGTTGGAAAGATTGGGCCAATGAACGCCTGGTCCATCAGCTTTGCGCCACTGTTTCCCTGGCAGGTGATCGTCGCTCTCGCATCAATTGCTGGCTTGTTCGTATTGTACGGATTATTACGCCGTGTAAGAGGGGGTTGGTTGCGACTGGCGGCTTGGGTATTGCTGGCGCTCTCCTTGTTCAATCCATCACTAATCCAGGAAGACAGGGAACCACTCAAAACAGTTGTGGCGCTCGTCGTCGATGAAACGGATAGCCAAAAGTTTGATGGGCGTGACCAACAAACAAAACAGGCTCATGATGGGTTAAAGGCGCTTTTAGAGCGTTTTCCCCAATATGATGTACGCGAAGTTATTGCACGCAATGGAGGAGCGGAAACAGGGGACGCATCGTCAGCTTTGTTTGGTGCGCTCAAATCCGCGTTGCAGGATGTTCCCCCCGAACAGGTTGGCGTCGCAATTCTCCTGTCTGACGGTCAAATTCACGATGTGCCGGAGCGACTGGATGAACTGGGATTTTCAGCACCCGTTCACGGATTGATTACAGGTAGCGCCAATGACCGGGACAGACGTTTGCTCATCAAACGGGCGCCGCGTTTTGGAATCGTAAAAGGTAATCAGGAAATTATCTATTCTGTGATCGACACAAATATCGACACTGCGGGTGAACTCGTCGAAGTACGCATTTTGATCGACGGTGAACTCGTCGCCATCGAACAGGTATTACCGGGGGAAGACGCCAGCTTCTTTTTTGACGTTCCCCATGGTGGCAAGAACGTTATTGAAATGCGCGCTGATGTAGTGGATGGCGAAATCACACCGGTCAACAATCAGGCATTTACTGTTCTTGAAGGCATTCGGGAAAACCTACGCGTATTACTGGTATCCGGCGAGCCACACGCGGGCGAACGCACCTGGCGGAACCTGTTGAAATCGGACGCTTCGGTTGACCTTGTGCATTTCACCATTCTGCGACCACCGGAAAAGCAGGACGGTACGCCAATAAATCAGTTGTCGCTCATTGCATTCCCCACCCGCGAACTGTTTATCGAAAAGATAGACGAATTCGACCTCATCATTTTTGACCGCTACAAGCGGCGCGGTGTTCTGCCCGTCCTCTATTTTGATAATATTGCACGTTATCTAACTGACGGTGGGGCAATATTGATCGCCGCGGGGCCGGAACATGCGGATGTGGCCAGCATACATAGAACCCCACTGGCGCCTGTCCTTCCCATTGAACCGACCGGGAACATCTCGGAAGCTCCGTTTAGGCCAGCAGTTTCTGAAGCCGGTCGACGGCACCCGGTCACGCGCGGCTTA
Source organism: uncultured Rhizobiaceae bacterium (assembly GCA_951813045.1). Taxonomy (GTDB): domain Bacteria; phylum Pseudomonadota; class Alphaproteobacteria; order Rhizobiales; family Rhizobiaceae; genus Pseudahrensia. Next base: position 989,548 of record CATOTF010000002.1, on the reverse strand, counting down.
ACAGGCATGCAACCGCGAGACTCAGAAAAACCTGCGGATTGGAGCCGCTGGTTCCGGCTGATTGATGGCGAAAGCCCGCAAGGGGATGTGATAATGAACGGTGCTGAGGACAAACCTCTGCTGGTGCTCAACCGACCGGGAAAAGGCCGTATCGCCATGTTGATGTCAGACCACGTATGGCTCTGGGCCCGCGGTTTTGAGGGTGGCGGCCCCCACACCCAATTACTGCGCAGGCTAGGCCACTGGTTGATGAAGGAACCCGAGCTGGATGAAGAGGCTCTTACCGCGAGAACAAGCGGTAACAAACTGATTTTTGAACGCCAAACGATGGGTGACGATCCGGGCACGTTGGACCTGATATCACCAGGTGGAGACAATCTGTCACTGACATTTGTCGATAAGGGAGACGGGAAGTTTGTTGCAGAACATACTGCTGATTCCCTGGGGCTCTTCCGTGCCGCCAACGGCGAATTGACAGCATTGACCCATGTTGGACCTGCCAACCCTCAGGAATATGCAGATATTGTTTCTACAACTGCAAAACTAACCAATATCGTCGAACAGACCGGTGGGTTTATCAAACGGTTAGCGAAAGAAAATGTCGTTTCATCCCTTCCCCGCGTTGTCCCCATACGGGGCTCCGGTGTAACCCGCGGGAATAACTGGATGGGGCTGCGTACCACCGATGCAAGCATTTTAAAGGGCGTTACGCAGGTTCCACTTCTAGCGGGATTCCTTGGTCTGGGAATACTCCTCCTCGCAATGGCCGGTATGTGGGCCAGAGAAGGGCGTTAAAGTCGTGTGGCTGCGCCTTGAAATTGGTTGGCTACGCCATCAACAAGTTCACATTTCAGAACTCTTTGAGGATCAGCCGGACGCGGCAATAAAATTTTATCTGCTTCAATGCGTGAAAAGCCAAACGGTTTATAATAATCAAGGTCACCAACCAGCATAACAATTGGTGGACCACCGTCGGCGACGTTTGATTTAGCTTCATTGATGGCTTTGAACATCAGGCTCCGACCGACCCCTTGCCCTTTATATTGCGGCAAAACGCCGAGCGGGCCCAACATCAAAGCCGTATTATCTCCCCACATAAAACAGGTTAGTCGAACGGACCCAATAATTTCACCACCCAGTTCAGCAACGAATGACAACCTCATCTCATGAGGTACACCCTCTCGAAGATAATAAGCAGCTCGTGCCCTCATGCCCGGACCGAATATTTTGGCTGTAATAAGTTTTATTTCAAGGGCGTCTTCGGCCATTTCTGGCCGAATTATTGGGTCAATGTTTTGCATGATGGGTCCGGTAAGACAGGAATTTCAGGTGGGCTGTATCAGGTTTGTACAGCGCTCAGCACACGTCGCCGGACGAGCCGGGACGTCTAGAAAATTCGTCGTCGTAACTTCCGAACCAGTTTCAACATTGAAACACTCCTTCAAACCACCCAATTATCACGAGATTGGGACGGCGTCCAGATGCTTCAGGCTTGCAGGAATATCCATGCCATTCTACGATTCGCATCTTCACGAATTTTGGGAATGAAAATATGGGATTACTAGTTGACGGTGTTTGGCAGGATCAATGGTACGACACGAAAAATTCCGGCGGTAAGTTCGTTCGTAACGATGCCGGATTTCGCAATTGGATCACCCCAGACGGCACCGCTGGCCCAAGTGGCGAAGCCGGATTTAAGGCCGAAGCAGACCGATACCACCTTTACATTTCCCACGCATGTCCATGGGCAAACCGGGCAGCGATTTTTCGAAAACTGAAAGGCTTGGAGAACGCCATAAGTGTATCGGTGGTTGACCATTTTATGGGAGACGAAGGCTGGACCTTCTCTCAAGAAGACGGCTCCGATACACGCGACAATTTGTTCGGGTCCACACGAATGCACCAAATATATACCCGCTCAAGACCGGACTATACTGGGCGTGTTACGGTGCCCGTACTCTGGGACAAACAAAGCGGCAAGATCGTGTCTAATGAATCAAGCGAAATAATTCGCATGTTCAACAGCGCGTTCGACCGACTTACAAACAATGACCAGGATTTCTATCAAGAAACACTGCGACCACAGATCGACGAAGTAAATGACCGCATTTACAACACGCTGAACAACGGCGTTTACAAATGCGGATTTGCCACCACCCAGTCAGCTTATGATGAAGCTGTCGCACCATTGTTCGACACGCTTGATTGGTTGGAAGGCATTCTCGATAGGCAAGCTTTTTTGGCAGGTGACCAAATCACCGAGGCTGACTGGCGACTTTTTACAACGTTAATCCGGTTTGATCCCGTCTATGTTGGCCATTTTAAATGCAACAAAAAACGCATCATAGATTATCCAAATCTCTCAAATTATACGCGACAATTGTATCAATGGCCGGGGGTCAGTGAGACCATCAATATGGAGCACATCAAGAAGCATTATTACAGCAGCCATGAATCTGTAAACCCAACCAGAATAGTGCCTGCCGGTCCTGATGTCGATTTCGCCCTTCCCCACAATCGTGGAAGATTTAACGAATAACGTCACCAGATATCTGAGAATTCCCCATTTTCCAGATAAGTCCGCACGTGATTGTGGGTTCTTCTGTCGATATTTGAAGGAAGATCGGTGGTTGGAAAAAATTCTGCTTGGGCGATTTCATAGTCTGTTGGTCGCTCTTTCTCATTAGCCCATTCCCAGTCAGGGCAGATAAATAAGGCTACATGGTCAAATCGGCTCACCTCAAAGTTGCCGAATGTATGCAGATGCCTGAGCTTTTCGACCGGCACCACGCCAGTTTCCTGAAGCAATTCCCTTTGCGCAGCTTGAGCAAACGTTTCTTTCCTTTCCACACCGCCCCCCGGCAAATGCCACCCTCCAACGTATGTGTGTTCGACAAGGAGGATATCACCATTCCGATTACGCACGATAATGCGTACACCCAATGTCATGGCGCGAGTAAGTAGAGCAAAACCAAATTGCAGGGTTTTGCGTAAAGGTGTCGGGAGCGAACGAATGAGTTTAAACAGATATTGCATGGTCAATCGTAACAGTTTTTAAGATCAATCGCGACTTCACACCTCAAGGCCCGGCGAATTACATGTTCAAGCTTGCTCATCTGTCGGATGTTCATCTATCACCTCTGCCGCCGGTCAGGTTTTCAGAGTTGATTTCAAAACGCATTACCGGCTACTTGAATTGGAAGTTGAACCGTGGCGGCGCCATGCAAGATAACGTTCTGGATGGTCTTGTTGCCCACATAAAACACCAAAACCCTGATCATATCGCGGTGACCGGTGATCTTGTGAATCTTGCACTGGAAGAAGAGTTCGAAAAAACATCCTGTTGGTTAAGCCAGCTCGGTCCTGGTGAAAGTGTATCGGTCATTCCGGGCAATCACGACGCTTATGTTCCCGGTGCACTAAAACATGGGTTGTCCGAATGGAAACCCTATGTGACTGGTGATGAACCTGATCCGGAACACCTATTTCCTTACCTGCGCAGACGAGGAAACATCTCAATCATCGCTACCAATTCTGGCAAGGCCACCGCTCCCTTCATGGCAACAGGGTATTTTGACAGGCAACAGGATAGAGCAACGAGACTGTTACTGGATCGAGAAAAAGCAGCGGGTCAGTTTCGTGTGGTCCTTATCCATCACCCTCCTTTCAAAGAGGCAACGAGTTGGCACAAGCGACTGGTCAACGCGGAACGATTTCGCAGAATGATTGATGATTGTGGCGCAGAGCTCATTCTTCATGGGCACACGCATATTGACAGTTTTCAAACCATTTCAGGGGGCGACAACGACGCCCCTGTCATTGGCGTGCCCTCAGCCAGCCATAATTTGAACACGCAAGCGTCGGGTCATCATCGCCCCCCCGCTCGATATAATTTATTCGAAATCACCGGGAGCCCGGAAAATTGGTCCTGCGACTGGAGTGAACATGGGTATGCTGCGTCTCAGTCGGGCGTTCACCAAATCAGCCAGACCAAGCTATGGTCAAACGGAAAACTGATGACCAGCAGTTAAAACGCATCCGGAGCAAGAATGAATGCAGCTGCAACTAGAATGATCAGGCTGCAAACCACCCCAAACAGGAACCATAAAAATCCTCGCAGTCGCCTCGGGCGATTGGGATTTTCAGTTCGAACCAACGGTTGTTCGGAAGGTGCTGGCTCATAAGGGTCAGCTGATTTTTGTTGCTTAGCCTGCTCGGACAAATCCCTGAGATATACCCATTCGTCGTCGAGCATACGCTCGCGGTCCAAAACCTTTTCAGCAATATATTCCGAAACTACATCCGCCATTTTTATCATGTCGTCGGTTTCAGCCAGAACCAACCTGCCCATGCGGGTATCTTTCAAAAAGCGATAGTGGCGCTTGTCCTGACCCATCGCAATGAATGATGACATATCAATCCACAGGCGCGACTTTCGACCTTTACTCAATGCAAAATCAAAGCGCTCGTCAGTTTCATCAATTTCCGAGATAATGGGTTGAAGTTCAGTAGCCAGCAATTCCAGACGTGCGTTTTCAGCCGCTTTCAACTCAACAACAACATCATCTTGGTCCGCCCGACGGTTTTTGATCGCCGAAACAGTCGCCTTCAAGCTCCGCTTAATATCCGATCCCGGGCCGGTATATTGACCGTATTCCGACATTTATCCGTTCCTGACTCTGTACTGAAGGACACTGGTTAACAGAAACTTAGCATGAATTCACGGCATACAATAGGGTTGGAAAAGAACCTGGTTAACACGAACCTGGCTGAAGAATTGTCAGAACAGGTATTTTCCAACGAGCCGGTCACGCTTGTAAACATCGTCAAAGAATAACGGGATTCCGTCGTCATCAATCCAGGCCGTAAAGTAGGCAAGATGCACCGGTAACTTACGTTTCAAATTAACGCGCGTCTGTTTCTTACTTTCGATAATCGACGAGACTTTCGATGGTTTCAATCCTCCCTGAGCCTCATAGATTTTGCGGGCGAAATCCAGAGGTTTGTCGACGCGAATACAACCGTGGGAAAATGCCCTTCCGGTGCGCGAAAACAGGCTTCTCGATGGTGTATCATGAAGGTACACGCTGAATTTATTGGGAAAAATAAATTTTACCCGGCCTAATGCATTTCGAGGCCCCGGGCCTTGCACAATGCGATAGGGAAACTTGCGGGAGGAAACTGTGCTCCAGTCAATTGCGTAGGGATTTGCTTGTTTGGCAGAGCCTGACCAGCTCGTGTAGAGTGTGTATCCTTTGCTTTCCAGATAATTCGGGTTGTTGCGGATTTTTGGAAGCATTTCCTTGCCAGCAATGGATGCCGGAACCGTCCAGGTAGGGTTAAACTCCGCGTATATAATCTCATCTGAAAACATCGGCGATTGATGGTACGGCTTTCCGACAATGACACGACGATTATCAATCGTCTTACCATTTTTTACCATGAACAGCTCAAACCCGGCCTGATTAACCAATACATGTGTTGGCCCCAAATTGCGGGGTAACCAGCGCCAGCGCTCCAGATTAATGGCCAATTGTTTTACACGATCTTCAGCTGAGTAACTCATTGCACGAAACGTTTGAGGTCCGGCGACACCGTCCGCATCAAGGCCGTGACGCCGTTGAAAATGAACGACAACACTTTTCAAGCCATCGTCGTAGAAATTCAAATCGGGCACATCCAGATTATCATAGCCTCGGGCAGCGAGATTTGCCCGCATTTCTGCCACGCGAGGGTCGGACATGCCCGGTTTTAAAGTGGCACCTTCTGAAATCTTCTCCCAACCACCACGCAGCAATAATGATCGATAACCGGCAAGCATTTGGCGTATTTGCGCGTATTGTGGATGACTGGGTCTTAGCGCGCGATACATTTCAGCAGCACCATTTGTGGCCGCGCCTTCCAGCCACTGTACAGCATTCAATTTCTTTCGTTTTATAACAATATTTGGATCTGTCACCGAAGGGGTGGTGAAGCCGGAATACAGGTCCAGACCGAATTTTAAAAACGCATTGCTAAGCGCTAACTCCAATCCAGCCGCATCTGAATCGTCAATTTGCGTTTCGGTAAACCCTCTTATTCCAGCCAGATATTCCGACGGGTCCAGCCCGTCACGGTATGAATTGGTGAGTTCGTCAACCAGTTCTTCGCCAGCAGAAGTAAGGACGCCGTTTCTCATCCAGATTGGCGCAAACCCACGCAGCTCGTAAGCGCCTTTCAACCGCGCTGTTGGGAAAAACCGCCCGTCATACTCAACAGTTTTGCGTTCCAACTGATTGGCAATTTCTTCAACACTTTGGCCATAAGCGGCAAATGGGGTCGACAGAAACGCAATTGCTCCGATTATGGCAGAAGGAAGTGAAAGTGAGGTGATGGGCAGCATGGGATCGATCCAGTTCTTGATTCACCGCAATGCTATCACTTACGTAGCGGAAACCTAGTCTTTTTTGATTTGCTCTAAGATCAATGACCGAACAGCCTCTACGGCTTCCTCTGCGGGCGAATGACCAACCCTCTTTAATATATGCAAATCAACTTTGTCTTTTAATGCATGACCCTGTGACACTGGCAGGACAGAATCTTCTTCACCCCAAACAACCGATATCGGCAGGGACTGGGACATAATATCGTCCAAAGGCAATACGCCCTGCGTTCCGTCATTCGATAAACCCTCACCGATGGTGATTAACAACTTAACCGCGCCGGGTCGACTGCGGGCTTCAAATTGAAAATCAAACACTTTTTCAGGTATTTCGTAGTCTGGGCCAAAGAAATTGGGCATCACCGCCTGCAATTCATCACGGGTCTTCGCCGCAGCCCATTTCATGAGCAGGGGATGATTAAATTCTCTCCCGTAACCACCCGGTGCCAGTAAAGTCAGACTAGCCACTTTGTTTTTTGCGATAAGGCTGATGAGACTGGCAATTGCGCCACCCATCGAATGACCGACAAAGTGGGCCTGCTCAATACCAAGCTCCTCCATTTCTTGCACAACAGCCCGTGCAGCGATGATCGGGGGTCCAGCTTCAGGGTAATCCAGGCTTTTCCCATGCCCCGGCAGATCAAAAGCGTATGTCGGCGCTTTGTAGGACACAGCCATCTGATAGCCGCGCCATTGAGCTCCTAGCCCTCCAAACCCGTGAAGAAACAGGACCGGCGTACCGATCCTGTCGCTGTTGTCTATTGCATAAGTAAAGAGCCCCATACGCTTTAAATATCTCCAGCAAGTGACCGGTTTGCGGCACTGACAAGTGCTTCAAGAGAAGCTGCAACAATGTTTGAGTTGATCCCGGCTCCAAACCATTTCTTTCCAATTTGGGAGTCTTCGACTTCCATGTAACAGATGGCGGTCGCGTCGCTGCCCTGTTGAAGTGAATGTTCGGAATAATCAACAACCGTCAACTGAAGGTCGTAATTTTCGTTCAACGCCGCAACAAAGCCGTCAACGGGTCCATTGCCTTTTCCCTTGATACATTTTTGAGCGCCGTTTTCGATGATCGTTACTTCAACTATCCGGCCGGATGAATCCGGGTCTGTGAATGTCGCGTGGTCAATATATTTCAACCGCGCTCCAAGTTGCTCGATGTAGCGCTCAGTGAAACGGTCATGTATTGCCGATGAAGGGAGCTCTTTCCCCTCCTCGTCCGTTATGCGTTGGACGTCATTTCGCATCTCGACCTGCAGGTTCCTGGGCAGTTTCAGCCCATAGTCCGCTTCCATAACATATGCGACTCCACCTTTTCCTGACTGGGAGTTAATGCGAATAATAGCTTCATAGGAACGCCCCACATCCTGGGGATCAATCGGCAAATATGGCACCTCCCAGAGGTTTTTATTTGCCTTTTCAAGGGCTTTCATACCCTTATTAATGGCGTCCTGATGACTGCCGGAAAATGCCGTATAGACAAGTTCGCCCACATAAGGGTGCCGTTCTGGAATTTTCAACTGATTGCAGTGTTCGTAAACACCTTTGATCCGCTCAATATCGCTGACATCCATTTTCGGATCGACGCCCTGTGTCAACATGTTAAGCGCCAATGTCACCACGTCGACATTGCCAGTGCGCTCGCCATTACCAAACAACGTTCCTTCAACGCGGTCCGCACCGGCCATCAATCCCAGTTCCGTTGCCGCAATTCCCGTGCCGCGGTCATTGTGCGGGTGAAGAGAGATAATCACGCTATCACGGCGATCAATCTGACGGCACATCCATTCAATTTGATCGGCGTAAATATTCGGCGTCGACATTTCGACAGTTGCCGGCAGATTAAGGATCAATTTGTTCTCCGGGGTCGGATCAATCACCTCAACCACGGCGTTACAAATATCCAGAGCGAAATCGAGTTCAGTACCGGTGAAACTCTCGGGTGAATATTGATATCGATAGCTGTCTTTCCCGTCGGCAGTGGCGGAAGCCATATCGACAATCATTTTGGCGGCGTCCGTCGCAATCGACTGAATACCGTCCCTATCCTGCCCAAAGACCACCCGGCGTTGTAATTCGGAGGTCGAATTATAAAAGTGCACGATTGGTGTCTTCGCGCCCTCAAGGCTCTCAAACGTACAAGTAATCAATTCAGGCCTGCATTGAACCAGGACCTGAAGATCAACGTCCTTGGGAACGTTCCCCTCTTCCACACACCAGCGGGCGAAATCGAAGTCGGTCTGGCTGGCAGACGGAAAACCAATTTCTATTTCTTTGAATTGCATATCGAGCAGTAACGCAAACATGCGGGCCTTACGCTCATGGCCCATCGGGTCGATTAACGCCTGATTTCCGTCTCTAAGGTCAACGGAACACCATACCGGTGCTTCTGAAATTATTTTTGAAGGCCAGGCTCGATCAGTCAAACCAACCTGAGGATAAGGTGTATATTTGTTGGCGGCTTCCATAACCATGGGAAGTCATCCTTCTAAAGTGTTCCAGACTGCCAACAACGGTTCGCGCAGGCATTTCCAAAACGTGTGTATTTCATATGGTTTTTGGGGCGTTAAGCTATATAGCGGGAAATCTCGACCGCCGGACGCCCCTTCAAGTGCGCACAACCCGACGGCCGCCAATAAGCAGCAGGTTCAAGGTTAGCAGTAGTGTGTGCTTATTCATGGGCACATTGGTAAATTGAAAAGGTTAAGGAAGCAAGAGTTACAATCTGAATCTCTTGAGTTTTGCGTTCATTAGGCTCAGGGCCCAATAATTACAAACATTATTCGACGTATAAAAACATGATTTATTCATCATGTTAATTGCGACTTTTGGAACAAATTTGAGCTAAAATTGGTCATTAAGATTACACAAAATCATATTTGCCGTGAACAATGACCATCCATCCCAGTTGCAACCAGCAACGCCGGTACAAGCCGATAGCAATGCCGACCGCGAGCACCGACGACGTATGTTCAAGGCCGGTATCGTAAGCTATCAGAACGGCAGCCTGACGTGTGATGCGACTGTTAAAGATTTGACCAGCATGGGCGCGAAACTCCAAATAGATAATAAGCAAATTGTACCGGACAAAATTCTGTTAACGATACCCGTAGATGGCGTTAGCATTGAATGTGAAGTGCGTTGGCGTTGCGAAAACAAGTTAGGCGTGGGATTTATCGGCGAATGGGAAAACTGCGGTCGCAATGCCCGCGTTCAAAGTGTTGATATCAATAATATTATCGCGAGCAAGCCTACGTTGCGCAAAGCGCAATAACCCGACACACAATATATAATCCGCATCTTCACGCCATTACACCAGGCGCTTTTCCAATTCGTGGCGTTGGATTTTGCCGGTCGTCGAACGGGGTAGCTCCGCGTCTGTTATGAAGATGATTTGCTTCGGTTTCTTGTAACTCGCCAATTGATCATCAATTCGCGCCGTCAGGTATTGCTCGGTTAGATTTTCATCACTTGCGACAACAAATGCGATTGGAACTTCACCCCATTTGCGATCAGTTTTACGTACAACCACAACCTCTTTAACATCGGAGTAGGACTTTAAAACCTGCTCAATCTCCGCAGGATAGATATTTTCACCCCCGGATTTGATCAAGTATTTCACGCGATCAACGTATTCGAGCGTTCCATCCCGATTACGACGCATTACATCGCCCATGTGGAACCAGCCATTTCGAAAGTCTTGAGCGTTTGTTTCCTCAGCATTCCAATATCCGCTAAACAGAGTTGGGCCTCGTAATGCGACTTCTCCGGGCTCTCCGATTGGAACATCATTGTCTTCAGAATTCACCAGGCGCAATTCCACCATGGTGCTTTGGCGCTTAGGCAACGCCTTTGGAGCTTCCCCAATTGCAATGAAATTACCCGTTGCAGGAGGTAAACCTGTCTCAGTTGCCCCAAAACTATTTACGTAGGGAGCGTTAAGCGCACGCGTCACCGCAGCGATCTCATCTCTTGGCACAAGATCAGCCATGGCTCCACAAGCTGTAATACCTTTGACTACGAGGCCCGCGCCCCTGCACTTTTCGGCAAACTCTCCAACCATACCCGGCATCAAAACAAACCAGCCCTGTTCGTGCGTCTCAAGCAATTCGATCAATCGGTCTGGTTGATATCCATCGACGACAAATACAGTTCCCCCCCGCATGAGGGTTGCCAGTGAATGGTCTGTCGATGCCATGTGAAAAAGCGGTGCCCAAGCCACAAAGTTAGATTGTGGAGCAAGGCCAATATCCGTGGTAAAGACAGCTGCCCTTGCAATCATGGCCCGATGGCTGATCAACGCACCTTTTGGCATTCCCGTTGTTCCGCTCGTGTAAAGTATCACCAGCCCATCTTCGGCGTCGATTTGTTTCGCTACATCGGTTAAAATATTATTGCGTTGTAAGTGCTCCTCCCAGTCATCATCGATTTGCCATATCGGGCATCGAGCGATGGAAAGCCGCTCCAATACTTCAAAATATGCCGGTTGAGCGACGATAAGTGCCGGATCAACGAGGTTTATACAATGCGCCAATTCCCTCTCGGACAGACGCCAATTCAGGGCTGCAACTATTAAGCCCCCTTTTGCGGCCGCTAATTCCAGTTCGATATATTCAAGGCAATTTCTGGCTAATATTGCCACCCGGTCCCCGGTGTTAATACCCTGTCCAACCAACCGATTCCGAAGTAGATCACTACGCTCATCCAACTGTCTGTAGGTGACAGATCTGGAACCATCCACAAGGGCCACATGGTTTGGATAGGAATCGGCTACGCTGGCAAACAATGCCCCCACACCGGTGCTCCCCGCTCTTAAGACGTATCCGGCAGGGCGAAATGAACGATTTTGCTTCATAGTCTGTTCGGTACTCTTGAATATTTTCAATTGGTTATCGTTAGACTTCGAGAAGTTGCGTCACAAATTAACCATCTCCAGTAAATGTGACTCGTCAGATTAACCAAGTCTGTTATTCTATTAACCGTTCGTTAACTGTAAATATGCGGCAGAAAACGAAGCTTGTGAACAGCAATCAGCTGGTCCGGTGACATACAGTAACATGCTCCCAGTTGGAGGAATATCCATGAAGATGGTTTTGGGCGTAGCAACGGCTACAATATTACTTTCCACCCCTTCATTTGCACAGCAGCTACCGCCGGCTGATGCCAAGGCCGGTGAATGTTATGCAAAAGTTCTCATTCCGGCCAACTATGATGTCACTCCCGAAGAGGTGATGGTGCAGCCTGCAAGCTCTACCTTCAATAAAACGCCAGCTGTTTATAAAGAGACTGAAAAACAGATTCTGATCGAAGAGGAAAGCTATGAATTGGTTCCGGTTTCTCCAGTCTATGAACTGGTTTCGGAAACCGTCTTGATCCAGCCGGAACAGATCATCAAATCTGTTGTTCCTGCCACCTTCCGCCAGGAAGAAAAAAAAGTGCTGGTGTCACCAGCGCGGTTCGAATGGAAGGTTGGGCGTGGCGCCTATGAAAAACTGGATACTGCCACCGGTGAAATTATGTGTAGAGTGGAGATCCCCGCTGTTTTTGAGACATTCAGCCAACGCGTCGTAGATAAGCCCGCACAAACCAAGGAAGAAGTAATTCCAGCCCGTTACGAAACAGTTCAACGCCGGGTTATGAAGACTCCACCAACAACGACCAAAAAAATTATCCCTGCGAAATTTAAAACCATCGTCATAAAAGAACTGGTTGCGCCGGAGAAATTTGAAGTGATTGAGACCCCTCCCCGGTTTGCAACAGTTCAAAAAAAGAATCTGGTCAAGGCAGAGTCTGTGGAATGGCGGCAAATTCTTTGTGAAACCAACACGACGCCCGGCATTATAAGGCGTATCCAAAATGCGCTCGTCACGTCTGGATATAAGCTTGGATTTACCCCCGACGGTGAGTTGGGACCGGGTACCCAAGCAATCATTCGTCGCTTTCAGGAAGATAACGGCTTGCCAACCGGTGGCTTGACGCTGAGCACAATAAAGAAATTGGGAGTCACCCTTTAATCCGTTTCCACTGAACGTTGTTCCGTGGCTTGTTCGGCTAATTTCCTACGTCTGTGGAAAGATATTAGCGCCAAAACTTCGGTTTAGCGGAGCAAGTGGCGCGGTCAGTAGATTCTATTTGAGCGGGACATTCTTTCGTCAATACTGGTCCGCAGACAAAACTGCTCCAATTTCGTGCGGGCTGGCAACAGAATTTGACACAGACCATTTGTAGTGACGGATAAGCGCGGCACGCATAATCGTTCCCAATTGCAAATTAGCTGGACTTAATCACACCCCGTTTAGGTGTCTTCTCGCTATTGGCAGGTTTTTCATCCTTTGACAGGGCTTTTGCCTCGCCTGCCCAATTTTCCCTTTCTGGTCGGCCGGGAAAACCAACCGCATTGCCCAACCAGGTTAATTCTGATGCCGACATCTGCGATATCTGGTCAAAATGGAATACTCCCAGTTTGGTCATCTTTTTTTCAATTGCATTTCCAACACCGTCAATGAGAGTGAGTTTGTCGGCTTTTTTCTCTCTTGGGGCCTTGAGCAATCCTTTGGGCTTACGACCCAGGTCAGGAGTAACCGCACCATCTTGCCCTCCCGATACTTTGCCCGATTGCACACGTTTGGCAAATTCCGTCGAACCACCTTTGGCCAGAACTTTCGCCTGTTTCACCCATTCTTCGCGCTCAATTCTGCCTGGGAATGCAAGCACATCACCAAAATAAACTTCATCTTTAGACGACCAGCCTGCTATCTGTCGAAACGTGTTGATCCCAAGTTCATTCAACCATCCTTCATTTTGAGGGCCAATTCCACGAATGAGCTTTAGGTTATCAGGTGTTGCAGATGCGGTATCCGCGGGCCTTTTTATCGGCTTCTTTGGTTTGTTGGTGCTGGCCTTAGTCGAGGTTTTATCAGGCGTTTCAGTCGCGGCGCTAGGAATGGGCGGTTGGGGTATCTTCGGGTCAATTGTGGCAGTTAGCTTATGTGCTTTAGCCGTTTGTACATTGCCTTTCGTTTTCTCCGCCTTTGCGGGCTCGGTTGTGGTGTCGGGTTTATCATTATGAAAAATCCCTCGCAAAACGCTACCCACTACAGCTCCCAAAATAAATGCGATTGCGATCAGCAATAGTGTTTGAATGATAAGAGTGGCCATGATTCCCGTTCCTCTCCCGATCAGTTCGGCTTAGCTTTGTCGGAAGAACGCCAACCAACGAAAATCCCAATCGAAAATGCAAGAAGGAGAAACCATACATATTGCTCTGCCAGATACCACATATTGTGTTCCCTACTTAACTTTCGGCCGGTGATTGCCCTTGTTCGGGGCTCGATTTATTTTCCAAGTTTACGCCGTTATAACCAACTTACAAACTACCTTCCAAAACCTTGAATTCAATGCGTCGATTTTTGGAACGATCATTTGGCATATCATTAGGAGCTATCGGTTGTGTTTCCCCGTAACCTTTTGCGGTCAGGCTCTTACCATCCACCCCGGCTTTTTTAATCATATGATTAACGACAGATCGAGCCCGTGCTTCGCTCAAGCTTTGGTTGTACGACGCGCTACCACGGGAGTCAGTATGGCCACCCACTTCAATTTTGGAGCTCTCGCATTCCATCAACCCGCCTGCGATCCGGCGCAATAACGGAAAAGATTGAGGTTTGATAACCGCGCGGGCCGTATCAAATACAATCTTCTCTCCTTCAAACAGAGATTTAAAGTCGACCGTGCAAACCTTGGGTTCAGGCGTCGGTTCTGGTTCGACTTTTGCCACAACCTCCGGCTCTGGTTCGGGTTCCGGCACTACTTCCGGTTCTGGCTCTGGCTCGGGTTCCGGCAGTGGGTATGAGATTAACCTGCGCAGCTTGTAGTTGGCCGGAAGGCTTGCCGCCAGATTATCGCCGATGCGCGTTGCATCAGCCTCCGACTGTGCCCTGCCCTGAATAAACACGGTCGTTCCGGTAATTGTACCCCGGCTGTTTTCCAACTCGCCGATGCCTGCAATCAGGCCCGCAACCGCGTTGCCAAAACCATCCGGCTCGCCCGCCGCAATGCGCTGCTCGTCAATAACCGATTTGTCCAACACAGCTTCCGTCGCCGCAACATGGATCTTGCCAAGGCCGAGATTGGGTACAAACCCACCAAGAACAGCCTGTACATCCCCCCGGTCAATCGACCAACTGTAGACCGAGATCACCGCTGGCTGGATGTCTCTCCTGCCCCAGACAAACCCGCCCGTCAGTTGACCCACAACTGCGCTTTCCGCAGCCTCATACGACGCAACAGAACTCGCCGTACCCGCCACGCTCAATTCATTGTTGGTGATCGATACCGTGCCTTCCGACAGGCCGTATAAAAGGGAAAGACCTTTCGCAGCATTGGGCAAAAAACCGTCCGCAGCACCGGACTCAACCGTCAACCGGTTAACAATTCCCGTGTCAGGCCCAATATCAGGATTGAGCGCTGATGCACTTCGGGCAACACTTGCACGTGCAGACCTGCTCGGCACAAGACCCGACAGAATAATATAGTTCCCGCGCTTTTGAGCCTGCCACGTATAATCGCCCTCATGAACAGGTGGCACAACATTGGCGGAGACAACATTAATGCCGCCATCCATCTCACCGCTCAAACGCTTGTCCACCACCAGATAGGATGCCGAAGACTTGCCCGTCCCCTTCACTGTCAAATCAAGATCGCTCAGCGATACATCACCGGCAGAAAACCTCGGCAATAAAGCAATCGCAGCACCCGCCGCCGCTTCAAACGTCGATGGAGCACCCGCGCCAATCAACATCTCATCAACAACCCCAGCCCCGGGAAGCCTGCTCTGAACCGTCGCAACCAACCGCTCACGAACCTCATCAGAAGGCACAAACCCATCAAGCGTTACAACAGAACCATCATAAACAGCACCCCAGACAAACGGAGAGATCGTGGGGAGTTCCGGCTCTGGTTCGGGTTCCGGCACTACTTCCGGTTCTGGCACTGGCTCGGGTTCCGGCAGTGGGTATGAGATTAACCTGCGCAGCTTGTAGTTGGCCGGAAGGCTTGCCGCCAGATTATCGCCAATGCGCGTTGCATCAGCCTCCGACTGTGCCCTGCCCTGAATAAACACGGTCGTTCCGGTAATTGTACCCCGGCTGTTTTCCAACTCGCCGATGCCTGCAATCAGGCCCGCAACCGCGTTGCCAAAACCATCCGGCTCGCCCGCCGCAATGCGCTGCTCGTCAATAACCGATTTGTCCAACACAGCTTCCGTCGCCGCAACATGGATCTTGCCAAGGCCGAGATTGGGTACAAACCCACCAAGAACAGCCTGTACATCCCCCCGGTCAATCGACCAACTGTAGACCGAGATCACCGCTGGCTGGATGTCTCTCCTGCCCCAGACAAACCCGCCCGTCAGTTGACCCACAACTGCGCTTTCCGCAGCCTCATACGACGCAACAGAACTCGCCGTACCCGCCACGCTCAATTCATTGTTGGTGATCGATACCGTGCCTTCCGACAGGCCGTATAAAAGGGAAAGACCTTTCGCAGCATTGGGCAAAAAACCGTCCGCAGCACCGGACTCAACCGTCAACCGGTTAACAATTCCCGTGTCAGGCCCAATATCAGGATTGAGCGCTGATGCACTTCGGGCAACACTTGCACGTGCAGACCTGCTCGGCACAAGACCCGACAGAATAATATAGTTCCCGCGCTTTTGAGCCTGCCACGTATAATCGCCCTCATGAACAGGTGGCACAACATTGGCGGAGACAACATTAATGCCGCCATCCATCTCACCGCTCAAACGCTTGTCCACCACCAGATAGGATGCCGAAGACTTGCCCGTCCCCTTCACTGTCAAATCAAGATCGCTCAGCGATACATCACCGGCAGAAAACCTCGGCAATAAAGCAATCGCAGCACCCGCCGCCGCTTCAAACGTCGATGGAGCACCCGCGCCAATCAACATCTCATCAACAACCCCAGCCCCGGGAAGCCTGCTCTGAACCGTCGCAACCAACCGCTCACGAACCTCATCAGAAGGCACAAACCCATCAAGCGTTACAACAGAACCATCATAAACAGCACCCCAGACAAACGGAGAGATCGTGGGGAGTTCCGGCTCTGGTTCGGGTTCCGGCACTACTTCCGGTTCTGGCACTGGCTCGGGTTCCGGCAGTGGGTATGAGATTAACCTGCGCAGCTTGTAGTTGGCCGGAAGGCTTGCCGCCAGATTATCGCCAATGCGCGTTGCATCAGCCTCCGACTGTGCCCTGCCCTGAATAAACACGGTCGTTCCGGTAATTGTACCCCGGCTGTTTTCCAACTCGCCGATGCCTGCAATCAGGCCCGCAACCGCGTTGCCAAAACCATCCGGCTCGCCCGCCGCAATGCGCTGCTCGTCAATAACCGATTTGTCCAACACAGCTTCCGTCGCCGCAACATGGATCTTGCCAAGGCCGAGATTGGGTACAAACCCACCAAGAACAGCCTGTACATCCCCCCGGTCAATCGACCAGCTGTAGACCGATATAACCGCTGGCTGGATGTCTCTCCTGCCCCAGACAAACCCGCCCGTCAGTTGACCCGCAACTGCGCTTTCCGCAGCCTCATACGACGCAACAGAACTCGCCGTACCCGCCACGCTCAATTCATTGTTGGTGATCGATACCGTGCCTTCCGACAGGCCGTATAAAAGGGAAAGACCTTTCGCAGCATTGGGCAAAAAACCGTCCGCAGCACCGGACTCAACCGTCAACCGGTTAACAATTCCCGTGTCAGGCCCAATATCAGGATTGAGCGCTGATGCACTTCGGGCAACACTTGCACGTGCAGACCTGCTCGGCACAAGACCCGACAGAATAATATAGTTCCCGCGCTTTTGAGCCTGCCACGTATAATCGCCCTCATGAACAGGTGGCACAACATTGGCGGAGACAACATTAATGCCGCCATCCATCTCACCGCTCAAACGCTTGTCCACCACCAGATAGGATGCCGAAGACTTGCCCGTCCCCTTCACTGTCAAATCAAGATCGCTCAGCGATACATCACCGGCAGAAAACCTCGGCAATAAAGCAATCGCAGCACCCGCCGCCGCTTCAAACGTCGATGGAGCACCCGCGCCAATCAACATCTCATCAACAACCCCAGCCCCGGGAAGCCTGCTCTGAACCGTCGCAACCAACCGCTCACGAACCTCATCAGAAGGCACAAACCCATCAAGCGTTACAACAGAACCATCATAAACAGCACCCCAGACAAACGGAGAGATCGTGGGGAGTTCCGGCTCTGGTTCGGGTTCCGGCACTACTTCCGGTTCTGGCACTGGCTCGGGTTCCGGCAGTGGGTATGAGATTAACCTGCGCAGCTTGTAGTTGGCCGGAAGGCTTGCCGCCAGATTATCGCCAATGCGCGTTGCATCAGCCTCCGACTGTGCCCTGCCCTGAATAAACACGGTCGTTCCGGTAATTGTACCCCGGCTGTTTTCCAACTCGCCGATGCCTGCAATCAGGCCCGCAACCGCGTTGCCAAAACCATCCGGCTCGCCCGCCGCAATGCGCTGCTCGTCAATAACCGATTTGTCCAACACAGCTTCCGTCGCCGCAACATGGATCTTGCCAAGGCCGAGATTGGGTACAAACCCACCAAGAACAGCCTGTACATCCCCCCGGTCAATCGACCAACTGTAGACCGAGATCACCGCTGGCTGGATGTCTCTCCTGCCCCAGACAAACCCGCCCGTCAGTTGACCCACAACTGCGCTTTCCGCAGCCTCATACGACGCAACAGAACTCGCCGTACCCGCCACGCTCAATTCATTGTTGGTGATCGATACCGTGCCTTCCGACAGGCCGTATAAAAGGGAAAGACCTTTCGCAGCATTGGGCAAAAAACCGTCCGCAGCACCGGACTCAACCGTCAACCGGTTAACAATTCCCGTGTCAGGCCCAATATCAGGATTGAGCGCTGATGCACTTCGGGCAACACTTGCACGTGCAGACCTGCTCGGCACAAGACCCGACAGAATAATATAGTTCCCGCGCTTTTGAGCCTGCCACGTATAATCGCCCTCATGAACAGGTGGCACAACATTGGCGGAGACAACATTAATGCCGCCATCCATCTCACCGCTCAAACGCTTGTCCACCACCAGATAGGATGCCGAAGACTTGCCCGTCCCCTTCACTGTCAAATCAAGATCGCTCAGCGATACATCACCGGCAGAAAACCTCGGCAATAAAGCAATCGCAGCACCCGCCGCCGCTTCAAACGTCGATGGAGCACCCGCGCCAATCAACATCTCATCAACAACCCCAGCCCCGGGAAGCCTGCTCTGAACCGTCGCAACCAACCGCTCACGAACCTCATCAGAAGGCACAAACCCATCAAGCGTTACAACAGAACCATCATAAACAGCACCCCAGACAAACGGAGAGATCGTGGGGAGTTCCGGCTCTGGTTCGGGTTCCGGCACTACTTCCGGTTCTGGCACTGGCTCGGGTTCCGGCAGTGGGTATGAGATTAACCTGCGCAGCTTGTAGTTGGCCGGAAGGCTTGCCGCCAGATTATCGCCAATGCGCGTTGCATCAGCCTCCGACTGTGCCCTGCCCTGAATAAACACGGTCGTTCCGGTAATTGTACCCCGGCTGTTTTCCAACTCGCCGATGCCTGCAATCAGGCCCGCAACCGCGTTGCCAAAACCATCCGGCTCGCCCGCCGCAATGCGCTGCTCGTCAATAACCGATTTGTCCAACACAGCTTCCGTCGCCGCAACATGGATCTTGCCAAGGCCGAGATTGGGTACAAACCCACCAAGAACAGCCTGTACATCCCCCCGGTCAATCGACCAGCTGTAGACCGATATAACCGCTGGCTGGATGTCTCTCCTGCCCCAGACAAACCCGCCCGTCAGTTGACCCGCAACTGCGCTTTCCGCAGCCTCATACGACGCAACAGAACTCGCCGTACCCGCCACGCTCAATTCATTGTTGGTGATCGATACCGTGCCTTCCGACAGGCCGTATAAAAGGGAAAGACCTTTCGCAGCATTGGGCAAAAAACCGTCCGCAGCACCGGACTCAACCGTCAACCGGTTAACAATTCCCGTGTCAGGCCCAATATCAGGATTGAGCGCTGATGCACTTCGGGCAACACTTGCACGTGCAGACCTGCTCGGCACAAGACCCGACAGAATAATATAGTTCCCGCGCTTTTGAGCCTGCCACGTATAATCGCCCTCATGAACAGGTGGCACAACATTGGCGGAGACAACATTAATGCCGCCATCCATCTCACCGCTCAAACGCTTGTCCACCACCAGATAGGATGCCGAAGACTTGCCCGTCCCCTTCACTGTCAAATCAAGATCGCTCAGCGATACATCACCGGCAGAAAACCTCGGCAATAAAGCAATCGCAGCACCCGCCGCCGCTTCAAACGTCGATGGAGCACCCGCGCCAATCAACATCTCATCAACAACCCCAGCCCCGGGAAGCCTGCTCTGAACCGTCGCAACCAACCGCTCACGAACCTCATCAGAAGGCACAAACCCATCAAGCGTTACAACAGAACCATCATAAACAGCACCCCAGACAAACGGAGAGATCGTGGGGGGAAGTATCTCCCCTTCTGCCAATTCCCAGTCGGAAGGTAACGAAGTCACGATGGCATCTTTTATTCGAGTGAAATTCTCAGCGTTTCTTACGACCCCTTGAACCCTCAGTTCACGATCAACTAATGATATCATGCCGCTCGAAAGGTTGGGCAATTGCTCCAGCGACGCCGTTGCCGCTTCCAAGAACGCATCCGGTGCGCCAGATGCAATATCCATATTATCTATGGGGCTGGCACCTGTGAATACGGACTTTGATTTCGCCAATAGTCTTTCGCGTGTGGCTTCGTCCGGGGCAAAACCTTTCAACTCGACAGTGTCTCCCGCCAAAGTGGCACTCCATTCGTACGGAGACACGGATGACGGTATAATACTTGCACTCAACAGGGTCATACCAGCGGGCAATTCGGTTGAAATCGCAGTCGCTATCGCTTTGTAATCTTTGGGAGATTTCGCAGCACCTTGGAAAGTTGCTGAAAGGTTGGTCAGCTCCACATTTCCCTTGTCAAGACGCCTGAGCAAGTTGGCGGAAAAACGTATTCCATTCAAAAAGTCGTCTGGTGCGCCGGCTGCAATCCGCATTTCATCAACGACCTCGGCTGATGGAAGCGCACTTTTGACCGCCTCTATGATAAAGCGGCGCTCGTTTATTCCACTTACAAAACCTGTTAGTTTGGCGGTCGCTCCGTCATATTCTGCACCCCATGAATACGGGGAAATTGTCGCAGGCGGGATGTTCTCCGATTTCAGGATAAATCCAGGTGGCAATTGTTGTAACGCGTTGACAACCATTTCATAATCAGCGACCGATTTTGGCGCGCCGCTAATCGAGTATTCCCCGTTTGATATCGAGACCATGCCATTTGCTAATCTGGAAAGCTGTTCAATGCTAAACATCACGGCCGCATCGAAGGAAGCCGGCGAACCGACCGCGATCTTTTGACGGTCAACAACCTGCACATTTGTCATCATAGACTGCGCTTTAGTTATAAATTCGTCGCGAGTGGCTGCGTCGGGCACGTAGCCACGTAAAGTTAATACGTTTTCGGTTAGACCCGCTGACCAATTATACGGACTAACTGTGGGAGGTGTGATTTCGCTTCGGATTAAAGTAAAACCAGCCGGTAGAGAATCTAGCTCGTTGATAACAGACTGATATTCCAATTCCGGCTTTACAATACCACTGATGGAATAATCCGTATCGGAAATGGAAATTGCTCCATTTGTTAATTTCGTGAGCTGATTTAAGCCGTGGTCAATCGCTTGCGTAAATTGTTCTGGTGCACCAGCTGCGATTTTTAGACCATCATTAATTTGCACCCCGGGCAAGATGGTCTTAATTTTCTCAAAGATGGTCTCGCGCGTTGCATTGTCCGGTATGTAACCACTCAAACTGATCGAATTCGCATCAACAACAGTCGACCATATGTATGGGCTGACCTTGGCCGGTTTTATGCTGGCATCAACAATTGACGCGTCGCCAGGCAAAACCTGTGTTTCAAATATTGAAACGAGAGTCGCATAGTTATCGGGTGAATTGGCAACTCCATCTACAGAAATATTCTTATCTGACAAGGAAATCACACCACTTTCCAAACGAGGAAGCAATTCAGTCACAAATCTCGAAATTTCAGAAAACCCGTCGGGCGCACCGGATGCAAGCCTTTGATTATCTTGTACTTTCACTCCTGGTAACGCCTGTCCCACTGCCCCTGATATCTCTTCTCTGGCTTTGTTGGAGGGTATGTATCCGTCTAACGAAACAACATTATCCTTGAGTATGACGGACCAGGTGAAAGGTGAGACTCCAGGAGGTGTGATATCCGCAGCCGTCAACTTCAGGCCATGTGGCAGGTCACCTTCAAGCGTCAATTTGACCTTGTCATAGGAATCAAAATCCGGCGCATTGCCTTTGACGCTGAGGTCAGTGTCATTGAGCGAGAATTCAGCTTCTTCCAATCCTGCAATTTGAAGCAAGCCGAATTCTATCATAGATGTAAAATCATCCGGTGCCCCTCGGGCAAATGACATCGAGTCTGTAATTTCCATACCCGGTATCACTGACTTTGCGGTTTCAACAATTTTAGATCGCGCCGCGCTGTTAGGAACAAAACCGCTCAAGTCGATGCTTGCTGCACTCTTCTTTACAGCCACTGTGTAAGGGCTTTGCACCACCATCAAGTTGGTCTTATTCGTTACAACCCTAACGGCATATGTACCGAGTGTTGACGCTTCAGCTTCAACTTGTGCCTCTTCGCTCGGTGCCAGGCCCGAAATTGTAGCATCGCGGCCGTCCATTTCCACTACAACCCAGGTATCTCCTTGCTGATCAAGCACAGCTTTCGCTTTAGCCGCGAGATCATTCTCGATAATGGGGGATTTAAAGTAGATCGCGAGTATGGACAGAATTAAACAGGTCAGGATCCCCGGCCATATCCATTTTTTCCAGTTGCCCATCAATGTTCTCCATAGACTTTCGGATATCCAATTCGCACGAGATCATTCGAGTACGTATGGCATTCTATCAAATTTAGGGAACTGACCCCACGCATATTGGGTTCACGTTATCTTGCGAATATGGAGCGTTCAATCGAACTATACCAGTTCTTCAACTTCGAAATGACCGCGCAAGAATCACATTCAATTCTATCCCAGCGCGATCTTTAACTAACAACTTGCACAATTCAAGGTTGAGTAGATGGGCGGAGTAATCCGTTAACGGCTTATTTCACAATCGTTTTCTGCCGGTTATACGCCTTGGTGCGTGTCGAGAATATTGGCCTTCAGAGGCGTACAGAAGGACCACATGAGTCTCAGCTATAATAAGCGTAACTCAAAATTGCATGATCATAAAAAAAGCCCGACTGTTGCCAGCCGGGCTTTCAAAATTCTTATCAGGTTAACTGATTAGAAAGAGCGCTGTACGCGAAGACGATATTCCTGCTCGGAATCTTCACGGAAGGTAACTTCACCTTGGATACGGATACCGGATGCGAATGCGTAGTTTGCACCGATAACACCACCAGCTCCATCAATTGTATCGTTGTCGAAGTAAGATGCGTAAACGTTGATTGCATCTGTGGCTTGATAGTTAACACCAACACCCCATTCGTAGTCAGAGCCTACGAACTGGTTGACGTCGCCTGAATCAAACACACCTGCATAGAGGCCTTTGATGGTCAGACCGTCGATGACGTTCAAAGTCAAAGATACGCGACCAGCAGCATTTGAGTTCAAAGTATCGTAACCCAATGTTGCAGCAAAATTACCCCAGGAAGCACCGTAGTTAAGACCAGCGTAGAGGCCTGGGTCTTCAACAGCGTTAGCGGTACCAACTTCATCCTGAACACCAACAGTAACGGCTAGGCCATTTGCTGTGTATGTGTAATCAAGAATGATAGCCTGGTCGAAACCAGAAGGCGTATCGTTGATTGGTCCAGGAGTACCGTAACCGTGGTTGGTTGCCCAGTATTGGTCAGTATAACCAAGGCGGAAACCACCAAGACCGATCAGAGCACGGTCGATACCAACGTCAGCATCGGAACCGCCATTGCCATCACCCTGTAAACGGATGATGCTTGTCAATGTACCGTAGTCAGTTTCGTTAGCTGTTTGAACGTTCAAACGAGCACGGTATGTCCATGTGCTAACTGAATCACGTACGGCAGCAGATGCAGGAACATCATATACAGAACCAGAAGCTGTCGTAGTAGCCGCATCGATTACAGCGCCAGCGGGCGGAGCAATACCAACACCAACAAATACACGAGAAGCAACTACAGCAGCAACTGTCTGCTGATCTGTGTCATGTGTAAATGTTGAACGAACAAGGCCGCTGAAGCGGATGCAGGTTTCTGTACCTGGGATGTAGAAGTAGCCAGCGCCATACATGTCGCAGACTTTTACGTATTCAACGGGCTCTGGCTCAGCAACGATAGCATCAGCGGCGCGTGCACCGGTGACTGCGATCATCGCAGCGGCAGAACCCAAAAGAAGAGTTTTGAGTTTCATGATTTTGATCTCCAGTAGATAATCATTTTGAGAAGGGCGTCGCCCCGATTATGGGTAAGACACGATTGCGCCCTTTCCCTGAGCACAAACTACCGGGGTCGCCGGGGAACGCAATGCTTACCAAGCTTGAAATCTGGGTGCATCGTTGTTTCCCAAACTGCATGTTGCAGAAATGACACGATTCCGTTCACCTAACCGATGGATTCCGTTAACAAACTGTTATTTTCTGTGACCAAACGCTGTGTAGACTTCGAATCCGCACGATACAACGGCATTTGAACGAGAATCATCAGCAGATTCGCAATAACTGAACGACGCCACAGTCATCCTTTCAATTTGAAAAACTTTTGGTTCACGTATCGAATAACGATGTTATCTCAAATTCAGAATGAACAATAGACAGCAACATCTAACGAAACGATGTTAAGAACATCGGGTGGTGGGCGGATTACGAACGTGGGGTAAAGACAATGAACACCAATATAAAAGATATCGAAGTGCGCCTGTTTCACATTCCACTGGCGGAAGTGCTGGTGGATGCGAAACATGGTGAGCACCATCATTTTGAACTGGTGACGGTAACTATCCATTTGGCGGATGGCAGCCAGGGCACCGGCTATACATACACCGGTGGAAAAGGTGGTCACGCTATCGTGGCAATGATCAAGCATGACCTTGTGCCATTCTTAAAAGGACAAGACGCAAGTGCAATTGATGATCTGTATGAAGCCATGCAATGGCACGTCCATTATGTAGCAAGGGGGGGCATCGCGTCCTTTGCCATATCCGCTGTCGATATTGCGTTGTGGGATTTACGTGGCAAACGCGAAGAACGCCCGCTGTGGAATATGGCTGGCGGTGCAGGCCGGACCTGCAAAGCCTATTGCGGCGGTATCGACCTCAACTTCCCGCTTCCCAAACTTCTAGACAGTATCCGCGGTTATCTTGAGCGGGGTTTTAACGGGGTAAAAATAAAAATCGGACAGCCGGACCTGAAAGATGACGTGGCGCGCATTGCCGCAATCCGAGATATGATCGGCCCTGACATCGCATTCATGGTCGATGCAAATTATTCGATGAGCGTTGACGAGGCCATTGAAGCTTCAAATGCGTTTAAACCATTTGGCCTTGTCTGGTTTGAAGAACCAACTATCCCTGATGATTACTTTGGCTTTGCCAGGATTGCCGAGGAAACAGGCATGCCGCTGGCAATGGGCGAGAATCTCCACACGATCCATGAATTCGAACTCGCGATGGATCACGCCCGCCTGAGCTATGTCCAACCGGACGCTTCAAACTGTGGTGGTGTTACGGGTTTCCTGCAGGCTGTAAAACTCGCTCAAAAGCATAATGTCTCCGTTTGCAGCCACGGCATGCAGGAACTGCATGTAAGCCTTCTCTCGGGCATTGCGGATTCCGGTTGGCTGGAAGTCCATTCCTTTCCAATTGACCAATATACCACGAGGCCTCTGGTCGTTGAAAATGCAATGGCGGTTGCACCGGATAAACCGGGTGTTGGCGTAACGTTTGACTGGGCGAAACTGGAAGAAGCCAATATACTTTAGAGAAAGGTTGGAACGGCTGATTGCCTGAACAGCATACCTTATTCAGGAGTATGGCAAACAGCCTCCATATTATTACCATCCGGATCCAATACGAATGCACCATAATAGTGTTCATGATATTCTGGGCGAATACCGGGGCCACCGTTGTCTTTTCCACCCGCATCGATCGCCGCTTTATAAAAGGCATCAACCTGCGCCCGGTTTTTAGCTGAAAAGGCAAAGTGGCTTGGGGGTATTTGCGCACCCGTTTCGTTCAGCCAGAACTTTGGCTGGTCGTGGCCGTATCCGCCGACCTTTATACCGCGCGTGTGTTTTGGAGGCACCAGGAACAGAAACGACACACCAAGTGGTGCCAGCGCCAAATCATAGAATCGCTTCGCTTCTTCAAAATCCGAAACACTTATACCTGCGTGATCAATCATGCTTTTATTCCTCGACAACTTAATTGGTTTGAAATCGTACCAGCAGGCTAGATTGAAACAAGAGGGGTGGTCATAGACCAATTATGACGCTCAGTCTTCGAACCCCAGAAACCTGGTAATATTTTCCACGGGACGGCGGCGTGATACCACGGAGTTTGCGACGAACTCCTCATCCGGCCAGCCGAGCGCGACGCACGTCAGGATTGCCTGATCGTCCGGAATATCAGCAATTTCGCGTACGACAGGGCTTTGCATGATACCCTGGCCGTTAATAACTGCACCAAGCCCCCTGCTCCAGGCGGCGAGAACCAGGCCAAATGTCATGGCTCCGGTGTCAAAGTGAGCGATGGTATTGTTGAGAAGATCGCGGTCGAAACATACGACGATTGAGACAGGGGCATCGAACTGCCGAAACCCGCGCATGACCCAGTCCTGCCGCCGTTCAGAATCGTGACGCTCAATCCCCATGGCCTCAAACAATTGCACCGCAATCTCAATCTGGCGTTTTCTGTGTTCATCTTCATACGCGGCGTAGTCCTCGATATCCCGCGTGGGTGTCACACCGGCAAGCATGCGCTCAGTATTACCCTTGCGCACGTTCTCAAGCGGCTCACCGGTCAGAACGTGTAAATGCCAGGGCTGGGTGTTCATTGACGAAGGGGCACGGTTCGCCAGAGCGATTACTTCTTCCAACAGATCGCGGGGTACAGGTTTATCCTTAAAACCACGAATGGAGCGGCGCTCCTGCATCGCCTGTTCTAACTTCATGGAGCACCTTATCTGTTACCACGTTAATCTCAGGCACATTGCTTATCACATTACTTGCAGATTAAACGGAATAATATCGGCGGTTATCATGCCCTGAGTGCAGGCTTAATTATGGCAGTGCAAGGACAAGGCGGGACCTGTTACCGCGAAGGATATTAAAATGCGGACATCATTCCTGAGGAACCGCGTCCCAGCCGGAGTCAGACCAATTGCCACCAGCTTTCTTTTCTTTCTTCTTGCTGCGCTTTCTATCAGTTTTCTTGTCGCTTTCGTCCCCTTCTTCAACTTGAGCTTCTTCATCCTCGCCTTCTTCGTCCTCGTCCTCAGCATCGGCGCCTTCTTGAAAATCATCATCGCCTTCAGGATCTTGAAAGCCTCCACCTCCACCGCTTGAGCGGGCGAGTTTTAACTCAAATTTCAGGCGTTCTATTTCCAGTTGATAAAGCGCTCGACAATCGAGCCGGCCCGGACGTTCCCCCAGGGGAATTACAATTCGGCCGTAGACCGTGCCATCCAGATTACCGGAATCCTGAAGTTGCGAACCAATGCCACCAAAATCAAGATATGCACCGCTCGTGGCGATACTGGATCTACAAGTGGTTCCGTCGGCAGCACGAACTTCATCGTGGCCATTTGGGGAAATTGGTGACGGTAAATTGAATCCAAAATTTCTAGTGTTCTGACTAGAAACGGATTGCGCATTGGCACCAGCCGAAGCAGACGCCAATGCGATAAGTGTCACAACTATTTTGCCTGTTGAGCTAAATTGCGACCACATATGTGAATCCCGGAGACAAAATGACCACAGAAATGGTTGGGTAATCTGACCGTCGCGGAGTAAAATTCCGCACTCTGACACCTTGTGCTTGTGAGTATTAGGTGGGGAAGATGTATTCTGTGGATTTGTATAGTCGGGTGCGTCGAGCGTGCCATGTGGATGGGAAGAACAATAGCGAGGTGGCCCGTTTGTTCGGGATTGATCGCAAAACCGTGGCGAAGATCCTGAAGCACTCGGTTCCGCCCGGTTATCAAAGAACGACCGCGCCTGTTCGCCCGAAGTTGGATCCGTTTGTTGGGATAATTGATCAGATCCTGAAAGACGACAAAAAGGTCATCAAAAAGCAACGGCACACAGCCAAGCGTATTCATGCGCGGTTACGGGATGAGCACGGGTTCACTGGCGGGATCACCATTGTCACTGATTATGTGCGTGAGAAGCAAAGACGAACCCAGGAGGTGTTTGTTCCTCTGGTTCACGCGCCCGGCCATGCTCAGGTCGATTTTGGTGAGACGTTCGGCGTGATCGACGGTGTCGAACGCAAGCTGCATTACATCGCTATATCGTTGCCGCATTCGGATGCGTTCTTCATGAAGGCGTATCCGGCGGAAACAACAGAAGCCTTCTGTGACGGTCACAATGCTGCGTTTGCTTTCTTCGGCGGTGTGCCGTTGTCGATGCTCTACGACAACACCGTGATTGCAGTTGCAAAGATCCTGGGCGGTGGCAAACGGATACGCACGAGAACTTTCTCAGAGCTACAATCGCACTATCTGTTTGAGGATAAGTTTGGTCGCCCTGGCAAAGGCAATGATAAAGGGAATGTCGAAGGCGTCATTGGTTACGGTCGCAGGAACTTTCTCATCCCAGCCCCACGGTTCGACAGCTTTGATGCCTTGAACGCCTGGTTGGAAGAATGCTGCCTGAAGCGTCAGGATGATGTTGTTCGCGGACATGGTGAGAGTATTGGTGAACGATTGCTGAGAGACCTGGACGCGCTGATGGCATTGCCCCCAACGCCATACGACGCGTGTGAAAAGTTTAGCACGCGGGCAACGTCAATCTCGATGATCCGCTACCGCAATAATGATTACTCCGTTCCTGTCGCCTTTGCCCATCATGAGGTTCAGGTTCGCGGTTACATCCATGAGGTTGTGATTGGCAGTGGAACCGAGATTATTGCCCGCCATCGTCGGTCTTATGAGAAGGCAGACATGATCTTCGACCCGCTTCACTATCTGCCCTTGCTGGAACAAAAGGTAGGTGCTCTCGATCAGGCGGCACCATTGCAAGGCTGGGGTTTACCCGATGCATTTGCGATCCTTCATCGTTTATTAGAAGCCCGCATGGGTAAGGCGGGAAAACGCGAGTATGTTCAGATCCTGCGTCTGCTGGAAACTTTTGAGCTGGAGCACGTTCACGCCGCAATCCAACAAGCTTTGGATCTGGGTGCCATTGGCTATGATGCGATCAAGCACCTTATTCTGTGCCGGATCGAGCGGCGACCGCCCAGGCTTGATCTCGACATCTACCCCTATTTGCCCAAAGCGGTGGTCGAGACGACAAAACCTGCCAGCTATGCCGTGCTGTTGTCGGAGGCGGCAGCATGAACGACACTGTTACCGATACACCGCAAGTTCTACTCAAACATCATCTGACCAAACTTCGGCTGCCAACCTTCCAGAGTGAATATACCAAACAGGCCCAACAATGTGCCGCTGAGAATAAGGATCATGTCCAATATCTCCTGCGGTTATGTGAGTTGGAGCTGATTGAACGTGAGCGCCGAATGGTGGAGCGACGCATCAAAGCTGCGAAGTTCCCGGCAACCAAGAGCCTCGACAGCTTTGACTTCAAAACGATCCCGTCAGTGAACAAGGTGCTCGTGATGGAACTGGCCCGTTGCGAGTACGCTGCGAAACGCCAAAACATCATCGCGTTAGGACCAAGTGGAACCGGCAAAACCCATGTTGCCCTCGGCCTTGGACTGGCTGCCTGCCAAAAGGGGATGAAAGTCCGCTTCACCACGGCTGCTGCACTGGTTCATGAGATGATCGAGGCCGTTGATGAACGTCGCTTGCAACGGCATCAAAAACAACTGGCAGCTCAAGACCTGCTGATCATTGACGAACTGGGCTTCGTCCCTCTCTCCAAAACCGGGGCGGAGTTGCTGTTCGAAGTAATCAGCCAACGGTATGAACGCGGTTCCATCATCATCACATCCAATCTACCATTCGACGAATGGACAGAGGTCTTCGGATCAGAACGCCTAACGGGCGCAATACTCGACCGGCTGACACACCACGTCCACATCCTGGAGATGAATGGTGAAAGCTACAGGTTGCACCAGAGCCGAAAACAAAAATCTGTTCAAATCAACTGACACTAAACCAGATCAAAAACACAAACGTCCCAAAATCTGGCCAATTTTACTCCGGGATCAAGACCCATTTTAGGCTGGGATTGACACACATACACGTGTCCTTACGCTAGCGGCTTTACCGCTTGGAAACGGGATACTTTCCGCACAAATTCTAATCTTGCGCGTCTTCTTCCCTTCAAATGGCACAGTTACTGTGACCGGGCGGCTCAATCCTGCTCCCAATTTCATCCGGCGGGGGGAAACCCGAGCACGAATGAGGCGGAATTTTTGATCGTAAACCCTGACTTCCATATTAATACGGTGGTTGTAGGGATTTTTCGGGAAGACTCGAAATACAACCTGATCCGTATAACTTTTAGATTGCAGGATCATGGGAGACAGGGACACAGCGTAGGCTGTGGTGCTGCCAAGAGACAGCACCATTAACAATCCAAGAACTTTGGAGATGAAATTTTTCCTGGTCATTTTTCAGCCGATTAGCTGCAAGTTACAACAACAACCGAAGAGTATGCGCCAGGAGGAAAGATGCCTGAGCTCTTTGTTGCGGTCATTCCAATAGTTGCAACAGAAGTACCACTGTTCAATGCAGAACCGGAGCCACCAGCAACATCACTTACAGTGGTTGCACCGGTTGCCGAATAGATTGATGAGAATGCCACATCCGTGTCGCCACCAGTTGGGTTGGCAGTAAAGCCGGTTGGGTTGGCAACCGAAAGCGTAAAGCCGGTTCCAACAGCAGCGGCTGTGACCTGACCACGTACACCACCAGCTTCAGCGGAACCAAGAACAGTTGCAGCTGTATTGGCGGCAAGTGTACCGTTTGAATCAACAGTTAATGTGCATGATGCGGATACGTTACCGCTGAATGGAACATCAGCAGCCTGTGCACCAACAGTGGATACCATCAATACAGCTGCACCAGCCAAGATTTTTTTTGTGAGGTTCATTTTATTACTCCGTGTATGTTACTGTTTCACAACCTCTAGTTGCATCACATTTATTAACATCACCCTAACGAGACTCCGTTGCAGGTATGAACATGGTTTATTTTATATAAACAATCGGGTAGCGGATTACGGGCATAATCGTAATGACCTGTCGGAAAGACTGGAATCTATCGAAAAACGGCTAGTTTTTGCGTTTCCATTTGATTTTTGGCGTTTCACCTGAGGCTTTAAGCACAGGGTAAGCAATTGCGGTGAGATGGCTGTTAATCCGTTTGAGGTCGCGAATAACATCCAGGTGCAATCCGCTGGTCCCGATGCTCTCCTGCTGGCCGGAACCAATTCTTTCAATATGGGTTGCAACAGAATTGCGCTCAATCTTACGCACTTGGGCTTTTGCAGAGTGCAACTGACGCGCAAGTTCACCATCATCTGACAGGAATGTATTGATCGCCAGCTCAAAATTTTCGCAGACTGCTTCATGAAGTTTTTGGATTTCAGCAATTCCCTCATCCGAAAACTGAATTTTTAATGATTCCTTTTTGGCGGACATATCCATCAGTCCGCCGTCAACGATATCACCGATGTGTTCCATGTTGGCGGAAAAGCTGAGCAAGGCGAATGCTCGCTGGCTCTGGTCTTCGCTGAGCTCTTTTTGCACAATCCGCGCAATATAAAGTTTAATCGCGTCGAACAGTCGATCGACTGAATCATCCATCGCCATAATCTTTGACCGCTCGCTCTCCCCTCCATCCAACAGTATCGGTAAGGAATCACGCACCATGTTTTGCGCGATGTCGGAGGCCACCAATGCCTCCCGTTTGGCATTGGCAAGTGCCCTGACCGGTTTGGAAAGCGCCGCTTCATCGAGGTATTTTGGTTCAACAAAGGTGGGGTCGGGTAGGTCTTCTGGAATTATCGATCGCGCCAATGTCAGGAGCGGTTTCGCGAATATCACGCCGATAGTCGCGACCACGAGGTTTAAAAGGAGATGGAATATCGCTGGAACAAGATTGTGCGACATGTATGTGGCAGATTCGACGATAATCGCATCCACGATGAAGAATGCGAGTACAACTCCCATGATCCGGATAAGCAGATTTGCGGTTACAGGTATCCGACCTGCTCGTTTCAATTTCCAGTTTGCAATAACGGGCAACAGGCCACTGCCAATATTTGCCCCGAGTACCAGATATAAAGCGGCGTCCAGCATCAGGAACGAAGAAACAACAAAGCCCGATGCCAACAGAACAACCGCCAAACTCGAATGAAGCAGGTAGGTTAAACCTACGCCCAACAGAAGCATCAATATCGGTTTGTCCGTAATCAACTTCATGAATGCTTGGAGGTCAGGCTCCCCGGCAATTTCTGCAGCTGATCCCGATATCATCGAAAGGGTCATTAATATTAGCCCAAGGCCTAGGAGTGCCCGTGACAGGCTTCGGTATTTGCTAACTTCAGTCGACAGGAAGCCAAAAACTCCGATAATAATCAGGATGGGGGCGATGAATGTCAGTTTTTGAGAAACAACGAGCACGGCGATTGCGGAACCCACGTCCGCACCCAGTACCGTAAAAAATGCCGTGGCTACAGTTAATATACCCTGGGCGGAAAATGTTGCGGCAATCAGTGCCGTAGCGGTGCTGCTTTGCAATAGAGCGGCTGCAAAGATGCCGATACTCAATGCGCTGAAAACTCGGCCTTCGGCATTGCGCGCCCAACGGCGAAGATCATTGCCATAAGCGCGCATGATGCCTGTTCGCACCATGCGCAGTCCCCAAAGCAGGAGCGCTATATATCCCAGTAATTGTAAAAACAGCGTCATTTATCTTATTGCCGATCCAATTCATTGCAGAATCGAGGTGCGTAATAAGCTACTGCTTTAATAATACCGGACCACCCTTGGCAAATGTTACGCTTACTATTGTCCCGGCAGAAAAGTCTGCGTCGACATCATCTGTGGTGGAGAACAATTCGCCGGCATCCGTCTTTATCGTGAGTTCGAGATGATTACCCACATAGGTGACACGCAGAATTTCGCCGGGCAAAGCATTATTTATTCCGGCTTTGCCGACGATTACCCGATTGGGGCGAACCCCCAAAAATGATTTACCAACCTCGCTGTCACGCGCAGGAAGCGTGAATTTATAGTCTTTGAGTTCAACATGCGCGGTATCTTTTTTAATCGATGCGACTTCACAATCCAAAATATTAGCCTCTCCGATAAAATCTGCGACAAATCGATTGATTGGAGCATCATAAAGTTCACGCGGCTCACCGTCCTGCGCGATTACAGCATTGTTCATGACGATAATCCGGTCGGAAACTGCTAGCGCCTCCTCTTGGTCATGAGTTACATAGACAACCGTTAGTCCGAGGTTCTGTTGAATCTCGCGGATTTCCTCCCGCACCTGGCGGCGCAGTTTTGCATCAAGATTCGACAGGGGCTCATCGAAAAGTAGCACTTGCGGTTCCAGCACCAGAGCACGGGCAACTGCGACCCGTTGTTGTTGCCCGCCAGAAAGCTCACTTGGCAGGCGGTCTCCATATCCTGACAGTCCAACCAGATCGAGCCCGGCAACTGCACGCTCTTTAGTTTCCACCTTATTGAAACCGGAAAACTTCAAACCGTAGGATACATTCTCCAATACGCTCATGTGGGGGAACAGCGCATAGGATTGGAAGACCATGGAAACATCACGGTCGGTCGCGGGTAGTTTCGTTACATCGCGATCACCGATACGCACGACCCCGCCTGTGGGCATTTCGAGCCCCGCGATCATACGCAATGTCGTTGTCTTGCCACAACCGGACGGGCCAAGCAGCGTTACCAGCGTACCGGCCTCGATATTGAGCGACACATTATCAACAGCCCGCACACCGGTTGCCGCATTGCCGTAAACCTTCGTCACGCCCTCAAAGGAAACCGATGCGGCTTTGCTGTTTTTCTCAAGCATACGACTGACCTTTAAACATTGGTTCGTGACTGGTTTAAGCGCCGCCCGATATTGGTGCGTCCGACCAGGAATTGCAGGAGGGCGACAACGAGCAACATCACCACAATCAGCGACGTTGAATAGGCAATCGCCAGCCCATAATCATTATTCTCAACCCGCCCGATTATGTAGCTTGTCGCCATATTATATTCAGCACTGACGAGGAATATGACTGCTGAAATGGCAGTCATGGCCCGCACAAATGAATAGACCAGCGCAGCTAGAATGGCCGGTTTTAACAAGGGGAGTATCACCCTCAAGAATGTTTGCCATGAATTTGCCCCCAGAGTGAGTGAGGATTCGTCGAGACTCTTGTCGAGTTGAGACATGGAGGCAATGCCTGCACGTACGCCAACGGGCATATTGCGGAAAATGAAACTCACCACAAGAATGACCCCCGTGCCCGTGATCTCGATGGGTGGCACATTGAACGCGAGAATATAACTGACGCCGATCACAGTTCCGGGGATGGCGAAACTCAACATCGTGCCGAATTCAAATGCGTTTTTACCGGCGAATTTTTGCCGGGTCAGCAGATAGGCCGTCACCAAACCAACGGCTGCGGTGAGGGGCGCGGAGATGGCAGCGATTTGCAGTGTCGTCCAGAAGGAATCCCACGCTGAGCCTGTCCAACGGACCCCTTCTTCCGTAAATTTCATGGAGAAAGCGGTGATGTAATGTTTAAACGTCAGTGCATTGCGTACGCCCCAGAGTTCCACGAATGAACCGTAGACGATCATCGTGTAGATGGTCACGGTGAACAGGGTCCAAATCCCGGCAATGGCAAATACGGGCACCGCAAGCGCTTTTGGCAAATGGGGGTGAACACCTGAATCCCCCTTCCCGGTCATCGTGGTGTAGCTTTTCTTTCCAAGCCAGAACCGCTGTGCCCAAAATGCCGCCAGTGTAAACCCGAGCAAGACCAACGCCAGCACAGCCGCCCTGCCCTGATCATATTGAGCGCCGACAATGGCGAAGAATATTTCGGTCGATAGGACATCGAAATTCCCGCCAAGAACCAGAGGATTACCAAAATCCGCCATGCTCTCGATAAAGCCAAGTAAGAACGCGTTAGCAAGACCAGGGCGCATGAGGGGTAGCGAGACAGTTTTGAACGTCTGCCACTTATCCGCTCGCAGGGTTTGCGCTGCCTCTTCCATCGACGGGCTGACGCCCTCAACGACACCAATTAATACGAGGAATGCAATTGGAGTGAACGCCAGCACCTGTGCGATCAAGATGCCGGGCATGCCATATACCCAGCGGGTTGGAGCAACGCCGAATATATCAGCAACAAACCGGGTGACATTTCCCGAAAGGCCGAACAGTAATATTATTGCAAGGCCGATAACGAAGGGAGGAGTAATAATCGGCAAAACGGTGAGCGCCCGCAACGCCTGTTTTTGCCGGAATCCGGTTCTAGTGACGACAAGCGCAAAAGCAAGACCCAGAGCAGTGGTGATGAAGCCCACCAATATGGCCAACACCAGTGAGTTCCACGCAGCTCCGCATCGCCCACCCTCCAGACAGGCCAACCCCCACAAGCGTCTATCCGTAAACTTTTCGAAGAAAACGCTAACGGAATAGGTATTTTCCTGCGTGACGAATGCAGACGTGAGCATGTTGATGATCGGATAGAAAACAAACGCAGCAACGATTGTTACAACAAAGCCGATTGCGCCCACGACGAATATGTCACCGTTGACCGCGCCTCGCGCAGCAATTCCTTGGGTGAGGATAAACAGGAAGGCACTCGCTGTCAGCATAGCACCCGTACCCATGCCAAATTGCCTGTCCCCCAGCGGCCCGAATAGGCTTTCCATCCATTGGAAATTCCACCCACGGATGCCAATGGAGAAACCCTGCGCGATCAACCAGCCAAAGCCAAGCGCGCCGCAGATGATCAGAATCTTAGAATGTATCGGGTCCGATTTTGGATGTTTTAGAGCAAAGAGAGGCCCAATTAGAAACGGAATGAGCGGCAACAGCCAGAACTTCTTGCCCGTGAGCGCATGAAATGGTGCCGGTGCAACATCATCGTCAAACGGATAGCCTTCAAACAACCATCCGAACGTAAAAACGCTCTCCTCTACCCCATACCAGGGCAGAAGAAAAAAACCTGCCCACCCGACAATCAGCCAAAGAACCAGCGTCGGGTGGGCAGATAAAGTTTGTTTATTCAGTTTCACAGAATATACGCGGCCTACTGCGGCAGCACTGAAACCTCGTCATCCCATTTTTTCAACAGGCGCTTACGCTCAGCGCTCGATCCGTATTTTTTGAAATCATAATCGATCAGTTTGATCAATGAGAGATCAGGTGCGGAAGGTGAAGTCTCAGCGCCTTTGTTTGAAGGAACCTGATAGGCCTTTACCTCAAGAGCACGTGTTTGAGCTTTAGCGCTCAATGCCCAATCATAGAACTGTTTGGCTTCGTCAAGATTGCGCGCACCTTTGATGATTGACATGGAGCCGATTTCATAACCGGTACCTTCACATGGGGCGACAACCTTGATCGGGAATCCGGAAACGGCCTGTTTCACCGCATCATGCATGAACACGATACCAATTGTATTTTCACCGCGACCGGCAGCCTTGATCGGCGCTGAACCGGACTTTGTGTATTGGTTGATGTTTTTATGCAGGGACTTCATGAAGTCAAAACCGCCATCTTCGCCAAACAATTGCACCATTGTGGCAAGTGTTGTGTATGCCGTACCGGAAGAATTCGGATTTGCCATTTGTACATGGCCTTTATATTCCGGCTTGGTCAGGTCTTTCCAGCATTTCGGTTCGGGCAGATTGTTGGCCTTCAACAGATCAGCGTTGTAACCATAGCCAAGCGCACCTGAATAAATACCAATTGTTTTGTCGGCAGCAGACGACGCTTGTGAGATCGCCCAATCATTCAGCTCACCACGCATTTTTGATACATATGGTTCAGTCAAATCTTCTTCAGCAGCTTGCAGATGTGGATCGCCAGTACCGCCCCACCAGACATCGCCCTTAGGGTTGGATGATTCCGCTTTGATCTGCGCGAATGTTTCTCCGGAGCTTTTGCGTGTCATGTTCACGTCGATGCCGGTGGCTTCTTCAAACCCGCGGGCCATGGACTGGCACCAGTCTTCCTGTGCGCTACAATAAAATGTCAACTTCGCAGCACTGGCCAAGCTCGTTGATGCAGCCATCATAGCGGCTGCGGCCAAAAGTGTTTTATTCAGTCTTTTCATAATTAACTCCCAACTTCCCGCCACAATGTCAGCGGGTTAATCACTATCACACGGCATTAGGCGTTTACTTGTCAATCGGTTGTCGAGCGATACACACGTTTTAAGGCTGGATCAGCGTTGGTCTTGGTAATGGCAAACCCGATTTTTCCATAACAATTCGAAGCCTGTCCGGATAATCTGAAATAATTCCGTCAACGCCCATAGCAATCATATCCTCCATCGTCTTTTCGTCATTGATGGTCCAGGGGATGACCTTCAGGCCAAGCGCATGGGCCTGCTCAATTTTCGAGCGATTGAGATCGCGGTGGAAAGGCGACCAGACTTTCCCACCGGCTTTTTTTACCAGCTTGGGAACGGTGTCGCCGTGGTTGATCATATAATATCCAGCTGTCCATTTTGATGGTTTTCTATGACCGCCGCGCACATTGTTCATCCACTCCTGTTGCGCCGTCAGATAGACCGTTTCAATTTCGGGGTTCAATATCTGCACCACCTGAAGCGTACGCCAATCAAAGGATTGAATGCTGACCCGGCTTTGCAAGTCGTAAATTCTAACCGCATTCAATACAGCCGCAGCGAAGGTTTCCGGGTCTGCCGTTTCTTCAGGCTTGTGCGGGTTAATCTTGGTTTCAATATTAAATCGGACGGCCCCATTGCCTGACTTTTTAACCAGATCAAACACCTCCACAAGGGACGGCATCTTTGTTCCATCGACCGGCGTCTGATCCGGGAACCTATTGGAAGATTGACTACCTGGCCGAAGGCGTCCCACATCGAATGCCTGCAATTCTGCAAAAGTGAGGTCGTGGATAAGCGGCTCTCGACTCAACCACTTGCCACCAGCATCTCGAACCAAATCCTCATCAAGCACCGGGTTGTGTGAAACTACAACAACACCGTCTTTCGTTATACCCACATCCAGTTCCAGTGTCGTGACACCAATGGACAGGGCTTTCACAAAAGCAGGTAGCGTGTTCTCCGGCATTAACCCCCGGGCACCACGATGGCCCTGCAAATCAAATGCAGACGCAACCGACATCATCGACAGGAACATTGAAACTACAAAAAACAGGTAACGGGTCATGATTTTCCTTCCGATTAGCACAGGAAGTCAGAGTGCGTCGGATTCGAACCTGATTGCAAGGATGGAAAACCACGGGTCTTGCCGGTTTCACTCACTTTGCTGTTAAGTGAAACGGTTAACTAAGTGCAATCAGATTGTTGTTTGCATTCTATATCCGGGGTGAAACGCCATACGGACTGACGTTATCGCAGTAGATCGATCCCAGGTTATTCGATCCAGGATAAACAACGCGTCATTGGGTTTGGCACCCAGATGCTCAGCTATTTTTGCATCGGCCCGCAATGCAGAAAAGGATAAGTCCCCGTTGGTGAAAGGGGCGTTTGCAACCAGCCATTCATTGGCGCTGATCGATGTAAAGTCGACATCCACAACACCCGGTGCACCAGCCATATTAATCCAACGATCTTCACAAACATAAGGACGCTGATTGGCCAAATGGAGCGCGATGAGATGTAGCGCCTTGTCCTTTGCAGCCAGCCCCATCCGGGCTCTCACATCCACGGGTGGCGTTCCAATTTCAGATGAGATCAATGCATAAGCATAGGATTGCCCCATCTGCTCTATTTCCTGTCGGATAATCGGAATATTCAGTGTTGCCTTGCGCACCGGGTTAGTCGCAACCCGCGTACCAGCTTTTCGTTTACGATCCAAAAGTCCAGCTTCAGCTATTGTTCGAAGCGCCCTGTTTACTGTGGTGCGGGCGCAACCAAATTCAGTCGCAAGGTCGATCTCATTTGGTATCAGTTCCCCCGGTTTCCACCGTCGTGAACTAATCCGATCCAATACCTCTGCGTGAACATCCTGCCATGTATTTAAGGGAGGAGCGGTCAAATCGCCTCTCCGAGGGCCGACATGACATCGCGATATTTTTGTTCGATCGTGTCACGGATCACATGTCGCGACTGTTGAACGACGTGTCGACCGGCTGACCAGACATCGCTCACCAACCGGTCGTCACCAGCAAACACGTAACAATCCAGAATCGTGTCACCCGTCCGTTCGTGGAGATTTATATCATCGCCATCCAACATCATGAGGTCTGCCCACGTACCCTGTTCAATCCTGCCACAATCGCGCCCAGCCGCCTGTGGACCGCCGACGAGGATCTCATCGAATATTCGCCGACCAGTGGACCGGGCTTCTTGCGCTAATGCTGCGCGTGAATGATCTCGCAGTCGTTGTGAATATTCCAATGTTCGTAATTCTTCTGAGAGCGAAATTCGAATGTTGGAATCCGATCCAATCGCGATCTTTCCGCCATGGTCGAGCCAGCGTTTACCATCGAAGATGCCGTCGCCGAGGCTCGACTCCGTTATCGGGCAAAGACCGGCTACTGCTCCAGATTTTGCAAGTCCAACGGTTTCATGAGGCTGCATTTGAGTGCAATGGATCATGCACCACTGCCCGCTCACATCTACATTATCCAACACCCATTCCGCCGGACGTTTGCCCCAACTGGCTTGTACTTCTTCAACTTCAGCAATTTGTTCCGCTAAATGGAGGTGTATTGGTCGTCCATCAGCCAGCGTCGCCAGCTTCGAAAGATCTTCTGGTGCGACGGCTCTCAGACTGTGTGGTGCCAGCCCCATTCCAGCATCATCCGATAAATCTATGATCGCTTTCGATGCACCATCATAAAGCTGCGCAAAGCGTTCGATATCATTACCAAATCGGATTTGCCCCGCGGTCAACTCCCGACGATCACACCCACCGTACTGATAATGAACCGGTAACAGAGTAAGACCTATCCCGCTTTGACTAGCAGCTGCGGCAACGCGTTGCGCCATTTCCGCGAGGTTTTGATAAGGCTCCCCGCCTTGTTGATGGTGGAGGTAATGGAACTCGACATTGGTCGCATAACCGGCTTCCAGCATTTCCATCTGCACGAACGTGGTGATGGCTTCCACATCATCGGGGGTGAGCCTATCCAAAAACCGGAACATCAACTGCCGCCACGTCCAAAATGAGTCCTGCGGGTTCGGCCCTCGTTTTTCTGTGAGGCCAGCCATCGCGCGTTGAAATGCATGGCTGTGGGCGTTTACCGGTGCAGGCAGGAGAATGCCGTTGGCATGACTTGTACTCGCATCAATGTCAGTCTCGACAGTGCCAATACGTCCATCACTCTCAATGGTGACCGATACATTCTGTTCCCATCCGCTGGGGAGCAAAGCTTGTTTTGCAAAAATCTTGTTCATTTCGGTCTTGCCCGGAGCAATTATTATGTGCAAACATATAATAATTAAACGCAATGTATGTAAAGTCAGAACATGCTCCTTACCAACGCAAACTTGGCCACAATGGATGGAGAAAATCCTTATGGGTTGATACCCGATGGCAATATTGTGTTGCGCAACGACAGGATTGAGTGGGTTGGACCCAACGACGGATTACCCGGCATATATTCCAGCGAACAGCGCGAAGACCTCGACGGTCGACTCGTTACACCTGCCCTGATCGATTGCCACACTCATATCGTCCATGGTGGGAACCGGGCTATTGAGTTTGAAATGCGCCTTAATGGTGCAAGTTATGAAGAAGTGGCACGGGCTGGTGGCGGTATTGTTTCCACTGTCACTGCAACGAGGGAAGCGGACTTGGATAGCCTTATCGCCAGCGCCCTGCCCCGTCTCGACACACTCATCAGCGAAGGCGTCACGACAATTGAAATCAAGTCGGGTTACGGGCTGGACGTTGAAACCGAACTGCGCATGTTGCGCGCCGCGAGAGCGTTGGAAAAGCTCCGCCCTGTAAGAGTAAGAACATCCTTTCTTGGTGCTCACGCTGTCCCGAAAGAATATCAGGGAAGGCCAGACGATTATATCAATGATGTTTGTATCCAGGCGCTCCGGACAGCCCATGAGGAAAGGCTGGTTGATGCCGTTGACGGGTTTTGTGAAGGTATTGCGTTTACTCCCCAACAGATCGAACGGGTGTTCGAGGTTGCCAAATCTTTGGGGATCCCGATCAAGCTTCACGCTGAGCAATTATCGAACATTGGTGGGGTTCAACTGGCCGCAAAATATGGTGCCATGTCAGTTGACCACATCGAATATGCTAATGAAGCGGATGTCATGGCACTGGCGGAATCTGGGGGCACTGCTGTTCTGCTTCCCGGCGCATTTTATACATTGCATGAGACCCAACACCCACCGTTAGAACATCTACGCAAGTATAATGTTCCCATCGCGCTGGCAACGGACGCAAATCCGGGATCGTCTCCGCTCACATCGTTGTTACTCACCATGAACATGGCCTGCACATTATTCAGGATGACACCGCTGGAAGCTCTGACCAGCGCAACACGAAACGCGGCTAGCGCGCTTGGGTTAAATGATTGTGGTATCATCCGCGCCGGACTTCGCGCTGATCTGGCGATTTGGAACGTCGAACACCCTGCCGAGCTGGCCTATCGCATGGGCTTTAACCCGCTTCACCGGCGCATTTTTGGTGGCGAGTTATGACGGCTACTCTAACACCGGGATCAACGGCCTTAGCGCAGCTACAGCATATCTGGCGATCTGGGGAAGCCGCAAAGCTCGATAAAAACACGCGGCCCGCAGTTGAAGCGGCGTTCAACCTGGTTGCAACTGCGGCTGCAGGTAATGCAGCTGTATATGGCGTGAACACCGGTTTTGGAAAACTGGCGAGCGTTAAAATCGCCACCGAAGATACGGCCACATTACAACGCAATCTCATATTGTCCCATTGCTGTGGCGTTGGTGAACCACTGGATGTTCCCACAACACGGCTGATGATGGTTTTGAAATTACTCTCCCTTGGGCGTGGCGCATCCGGCGTGGCGTGGTCGACGATTGAACAGACACAAAATATGCTGGAACGAGGCATCACACCAGTCGTTCCAGATCAGGGTTCTGTTGGTGCATCTGGCGATCTTGCGCCGCTGGCCCATATGGCTGCTGCCATGATGGGGAAAGGTGAGGCATTTATTAAGGGCGTCCGCATGAATGCTGGAGCCGCGTTAGAACAAGCTGGTTTAGCACCCATTTCGCTGGGTCCAAAGGAAGGCCTGGGGTTGATCAATGGAACCCAGTTTTCAACTGCCTGTTGCTTGGCAGCACTCTTCGATGCATGGCGCAATGCGGCTTCCACCATCGTCTCCGCTTCGCTTTCAACCGATGCCATCATGGGGTCAACGGCACCACTGGTTGATCAAATCCACACTCTTAGAGGTCATGCCGGGCAAATTGCCGTGGCGCGGGCAATGCGCAAGGTTATGGAGGGGTCCGAAATCCGCGAGAGCCATCGCGACGGCGATACCCGCGTGCAAGACCCTTATTGCATACGCTGCCAGCCACAGGTCACCGGGGCCGCGATGGACCTGCTGCACTTTGCAGGTCACACATTGGAAATTGAAGCAAATGCCGTGACCGACAATCCGCTGGTTCTGGTTGACGAAGACAGGATTGTTTCCGGTGGCAATTTTCATGCAGAACCGGTCGCCTTTGCCGCTGATCAAATTGCACTGGCAATCTCCGAAATCGGGGCCATCGCCCAACGACGTGTCGCGCTCATGGTTGATCCGACATTATCGTTTGACCTGCCACCATTCCTAACGCCGGAACCGGGATTAAATTCCGGTCTGATGATCGCGGAAGTCACGACCGCTGCGCTGATGAGCGAGAACAAACACCTCGCCAACCCATGCTCAACAGATTCCACGCCAACGTCTGCTAATCAAGAAGACCATGTGTCCATGGCGGCCCACGGGGCTCGGCGTCTTGTTCGCATGAATAAAAACCTGAGCAACATTATCGGTGTGGAACTCATGTGCGCCGCCCAGGGCATTGATTTTCGCGCGCCACTGAAAACCAGCTCAAAACTGCAAAAGGCGATGGCTATTATCCGCGAGAAGTTTCCTACCCTGAGCGAAGATCGGTATTTGGCCGATGAAATCGACGCTACCAGTTCACTCGTGACCGATGGAACGTTAATTTCCGAACTTAATCTCGAAGGCTACGTGGTTGGAAATGATCAATGAAGCGCGTCGATATTAGAGCAAACAATATTCTTATTCACATAATCCCATATCTCATGAGGCCGACATGACAGACACAAAAATCAGCCCTCGCCACAATCAACGGGATGTCTTTCCCGACACGGGCAGCGAAATCTCCGCCAAGAGCTGGCTGACCGAAGCGCCGATGCGCATGTTGATGAATAATCTCCATCCGGACGTTGCCGAGAACCCGCATGAGCTTGTGGTCTATGGCGGTATCGGGCGCGCAGCGCGCACTTGGGATGATTTCGACAAGATGGTCGCGACGCTTAAAACGCTGGAAGACGATGAAACAATGCTGGTCCAGTCCGGGAAACCAGTTGGCGTATTTCGCACTCACAAAGACGCGCCACGGGTGTTAATCGCCAACTCCAATCTCGTTCCTCACTGGGCAACATGGGACCATTTCAATGAGCTCGATAAAAAGGGCCTGGCCATGTACGGCCAGATGACGGCAGGGTCGTGGATTTACATCGGCACGCAAGGCATCGTGCAGGGCACCTATGAGACATTTGTTGAAGCAGGTCGCCAACATTATGGCGGTGACCTGTCGGGCAAATGGATTCTGACCGGCGGTCTTGGTGGCATGGGTGGCGCGCAACCGTTGGCCGCTGTCATGGCGGGAGCCTGTTGCCTTACGGTCGAATGCGATGAGACACGAGCCGATTTCCGCCTGCGCACCCGTTACGTTGACGAGAAAACCCACTCGCTCGACGAGGCGCTTGCGATGATCGACCGGTGGACAAAGACCGGGGAAGCGAAATCCGTCGGTCTCATCGGTAATGCTGCGGATGTGTTTCCCGAACTCGTGAAACGGGGCGTCCGCCCTGATATGGTGACCGACCAGACCAGCGCCCACGACCCGCTACACGGCTATTTGCCTCAAGGGTGGAATGTGGCGGAATGGCGCGCCAAGCAAGAGAGCGATCCAAAGACAGTGGAAGCCGCAGCCCGCGCCTCGATGAAGGTTCAGGTGCAGGCCATGGTGGACTTCTGGAATGCGGGTGTACCGACACTCGATTACGGCAATAACATTCGACAGGTCGCTCTTGAAGAAGGGCTTGAAAATGCATTTGCTTTTCCCGGTTTTGTGCCAGCTTATATCCGGCCCCTCTTTTGCAGGGGCATCGGCCCGTTCCGGTGGTGCGCGCTGTCCGGTGACCCAGAAGACATCTATAAAACGGATGCCAAAGTGAAAGAACTGGTGGATGATCCGCACCTTCATAAATGGCTCGACATGGCGCGGGAACGCATTGCATTTCAGGGGTTGCCCGCCCGAATTTGCTGGGTTGGTCTGGGCATTCGCCACAAGCTTGGATTGGCATTCAACGAGATGGTTCGGAATGGTGAACTTTCTGCACCAGTTGTGATCGGGCGCGATCATCTCGATTCCGGTTCCGTCGCGTCCCCCAACCGTGAAACAGAAGCTATGAAAGATGGCTCGGACGCCGTATCAGACTGGCCGTTGTTAAACGCCTTGCTCAATACCGCATCAGGCGCAACTTGGGTTTCGTTACATCACGGCGGAGGCGTTGGCATGGGTTTTTCTCAACACTCCGGCATGGTGATCTGTTGCGATGGAACAGAAGATGCCGACCGACGCCTTGAACGGGTATTGTGGAACGACCCGGCAAGTGGCGTCATGCGTCACGCGGATGCCGGATATGAGGATGCCGTGAATTGTGCGCAGGAGAATGAC
This sequence comes from uncultured Rhizobiaceae bacterium, assembly GCA_951813045.1. GTDB lineage: Bacteria > Pseudomonadota > Alphaproteobacteria > Rhizobiales > Rhizobiaceae > Pseudahrensia. Next base: position 944,616 of record CATOTF010000002.1, on the reverse strand, counting down.
CTCAACCTGCCGGGTATCACGGGTTAGAATTAACCAGCCAATTCTGCAGATCATCAGCGACTGCGCCTGCAGCAGCGGCAAGTAATTTCTCACCGTGCTCAGGCATTGCCAGTGCTGAGTGAGAGCCGACACGGCCATCTGGAAAATCCCGTCGATGCTCATCGGGAGGGCCGTGTTTGTCGCCAGCGTGGGCCTTAATATACTCTGCAGTCAACCTTCGCGGCGGGTGTTGCGCCTGCCCGGCATCCACCGCCCGATGGGTTGCCTGGGTGATTGCAACTTCCGACGGAGTAGCGTGCATGCCCTCCCAATCACCATAATATTCAGCGCGAAGTTGATTGACCGGATCGAAATCCCACCAGGAACGGATTCTGATATCAATTACATCCGGAGCAGATAAATTGTCTCTCACTCTCTTTAACGGTGCGAGGTTGGCTCCGTGGCCGTTGAGAAAATAAAACTTCTCAAACCCCTGCGACGCCAGTCCAGTGACAATCTCACCCACCATTGTTTCAAATGTCTGCTCAGATAGAGAGATAGTACCAGGAAACGCCATGTTGAAAGGCGCCGGAGTATAAGCCAATGTCGGCGCGACGAGAGTGGATGAATTTTCACCAGCCATGCGGGCAATAGATTGGGCGCACAGTGCGTCCGTTCCAATCAAGCCCATGGGGCCATGTTGCTCATTTGAGCCAACCGGAATGATAATCGCTGTGGAGGTTTCGAGGTATTTTTCAACTTCCATCCAAGTGCTGAGATCAAGTCTCATTGAGGAAGTCATTGTTGAGAAAGCCAATCTGTCAATTGCGGCCTGTAGTCCACGAGCTCTGCCTTTACAGCTGCATGTTGAGACAGATTGCTCAAATATTCCTGCACCTGATTGGGAACCTTCACCGGTATGGCAAAATGCTTCGCCAGCTCTTCAATCCACGTGCAGGTTATGGGAAACCCACAATCCCCCAATGTCAAAATATCTGTCGTTTCGGGGCAAAGAGGGACTAACTGACCCAGTCTTTCATGCAGGTTTCCCCATTGTTGGCTCACAAATTCAGCATCTCTATTTGCTCGCTTAATGTGTGGGAAAAGTGCTCTCAAAGCGGGCTCTAACCGAGTATCGTGGAACCGTGATCTCTCCCTGATTTTTGCGCGTTCGCCTGCAGAGCCCGGCAACATCTCCGGGTTAGGGAAAGCCTCATTCAGATATTCTGCAATCGCTTCTGAATCTCCTAACAGCAAACCATTGTGATCCAGCGCGGGTAGGTTTCCTGACGAAACTATGCGCTTGTATTCATCTGACCCGTAACCGCTCGGCGGTGGAACCTCTTCCCATTCAGTTTCTTTATGTCGCAATACGATACGCAGTTTTGCGCAGTAAAGGCTGACCGGAATTGCATATAGTTTTAGCATCAATAAAAAGGGGCACCCGATTTCCGAGTGCCCCTCCCTAATTCAAAATTCGTCGTTATCTTATTCTTTCAAACGCCATTTTTTACCCAACGTATCGAAAAACCCGCGTTCGGTTTTCAGCGCCACCCAGGTGTTGATGTAGTTGATCCAAACCTGGTCGCCCTGAGGTAAAAGCATCGCGATTGGTGTTGGTGATTTTGGTGCGGATACAGGCACGATCATCATTTGTGGGTATTTTTCAACAAGCTTCAAAGCTTCCACATTTGATGTGATGTGCGCGTCGGCGCGACCTGCAAGGACTTCCTGGAAATCACGGGCCGGTGCTTCAACAATCTGGTGTTTCGCGTCGGGGAAAAACTGTTTGACCTGTTTTTCCTGTGTCGTGCCGAGCGTAGCTGCCACGGTGACATCACCTGTGTTCATATCACCCCAGTCTTTGAACTTGTCCGCGTTCTTTTTCAAAATCAGTGGAACAGTTGCCAAAGAAAAGTAAGGTGTTGAATAGCCAGTCGCCTTAGCACGGGCCGGTGATACGGATGCGGAACCAGTCATGTGGTATTTACCGGCGGTAACACCGCTCACCAGAGTTTTCCAGTCAGCAGGAACGAACTCAACCTTAACACCAAGGTCTTTGGCCAGTTCGGTCATAACATCGATATCATAACCGGTATAAGTGTTGTTGGCGATATCTTTCATGGTCATGGGATTCCAGTCGCCGGTTGTGCCGACTTTAAGTGTCCCGTTGTTCAAAATATCGTTGAGCGCGGACTGCGCAGAGGCTGGAATTGTTGCCGCTGCCATAAAGCAAAGCGCCACTACTGTTTTGATAAGTTTCATATCTTTCTCCCTTGGGTGTCTTACAAGTTTACCCGTGGGGCAAGAATTTGCAAGGTGATGAGTTTATTGCATGTTGCGCAATTTCGTGACTAAGTGCCAATCACGAATTCACTATCGAGACTATCTCATTTGTCCACGACTGCCACCATAAAAATCGAAAAAATCTCGAAAGACTTCGGAAATTTTCGCGCATTGAATAATGTTTCACTTGAGGTTCAAACCGGTGAGAAAGTTGTTGTGTGCGGCCCATCGGGCTCCGGCAAATCCACCCTGATCCGGTGCATCAATGGTCTTGAGCAACATGATGAAGGTTCGATTGAAGTTGCCGGCACGGAGCTGACGCACACAAACACCAGTTTAAATGCAATCCGGTCGACGGTTGGCATGGTGTTCCAACAGTTCAACCTGTTCCCTCATCTCACGGTGAAGCAGAACCTGACTCTTGGTCCATTGCGCACAAGAAAAATGTCTGAGGCCGACGCTGATGCATTGGCCGTGTCCTATTTGGAACGGGTGCGCATTCCCGAGCAGGCGGATAAATATCCTGTCCAGCTTTCCGGCGGTCAGCAGCAACGGGTGGCGATTGCCCGTTCACTGTGTATGGAACCGCAGATCATGTTGTTTGACGAACCGACATCTGCGCTCGACCCCGAAATGATCAACGAGGTTCTCGACGTTATGACGGAGCTCGCGGAAAGCGGCATGACGATGATTTGTGTCACCCATGAAATGGGTTTTGCCAAACGGGCGGCTGATACGATGATTTTTATGGATCACGGAGAGATTGTCGAACAGGCAAAACCTGATCAGTTTTTTACAAAACCGCGCACGGAACGGTGCCAGGATTTTCTCGCGAAAATTCTGTCGCATTAGGATCAGGACGATGACACTACGCCGACTTGTAATCCTATTCGCCGCAACATTGCTGTTGACCGGCTGTACCGAAAATTGGGGCTGGTATGTTGTCAATCCGCTTCTTCCGTCAGGGCTGACAAATCTGAAATTCCTCGCGAGCGGACTTTATTACACTCTGCTTTTATCCATAACCGCGATCATTATTTCGGTTATTATCGGCCTTGCCGTTGCCCTGCCCGGTCTTTCCAAGAAACCGGCTCTACGACGATTCAACAGGGTCTATGTCGAATTGGTTCGCGCTGTTCCAATTCTGGTATTAATTCTGTGGGTCTACTACGGTTTTCCGCAAATGACCGGACTTTCGATTACGGTTTTCTGGGCGGGTGTTGTTGCGCTCGCACTTTCGGACAGTGCTTTTGAAGCGGAGATTTTCAGGGCCGGTATTCAGTCAATCGATAAAGGCCAATACGAGGCCTCCCATTCCATATCGCTCAACTATACCGACATGATGCGCTACGTCATTCTACCGCAAGCCATCCGCCGCATCCTGCCAGCTTTGGGAAACCAGCTCGTCTACATGCTCAAAATGTCATCGCTTGTTTCCGTCATCGGCATGCAGGAATTGACCCGCAAGGCCAATGAACTGGTGGTCGTCGAATACCGACCGCTCGAAATTTACACCATTCTGGTGCTCGAATATCTCGTATTGATCCTGATCGTATCAGCGGGTGTACGTTGGCTTGAACGCAAAATGCAGACAGACCAACGCGTCTAAGGAGACTATCATGGCAGCCTGGATCAACATGATTTCTGACGAAGACGCTGACGACGAATTACTCGACGTTTTGAAGCTCGCGCGAACTCCCCACGGCACCGTCGACAACGTCATGCGGGCCCATTCTTTGCGCCCAAATACGATGAAAGGTCATGTGATTTTATATCGCGCGGCGCTTCACGATGATGCCAACACATTGCCGGAATGGTTGCAGGAAACGATCAGCTCCTATGTTTCGATTTTAAACGATTGTCCCTATTCGCTCGCCAATCATTGGGCCAATGCCCGCCATCTCATGGGCGATGAAAAAAAAGCAGATGCGGCTGAAAAAGCCCTTCACGACCGAAAACCGGAGACATTTTTTACCGGTTTAGAGCTGGAATTATTGAAATACGCCGAAAAACTCACGCTTTTTCCCGGAAAAATGGAAAAAAGCGACGTAGAATCACTGAAAAAACACGGCGCTGACGATGGCCAGATACTCGAAGCCAACCAGATCATCGGATATTTCAACTACGTGAACCGGCATCTCAATGGGCTGGGGGTAACCACTGATGGCGATATTGTGGGTTATTATTCGAAAAAATAATATTGCATATTGAACAAATATTTGCATTTAGTGCAAATAACGTTTTTCTGCCGGTATTGAATAATGGCATATGCAATCACCAAGCTTTTGGACTCAGACTCAATCCCAGTCGGTGATATTTCACTGACGCAGGATGATTCTTTATTAGATTCGAACGCCGCTCATACTGATTATCCGGATTGGCGTTTCGAAAAAGCCTTTGCCTATCCCAAGGATTGAATTGAAATGGAAAATTCGATCGATGGGGCAATTGGTGCAGCGCTCAGGGACCTTAGACTATCCAGCGGTCATTCTGCCCGTAAGCTGGCCGAATTATCTGGTGTTTCCGGTGCGATGATCAGCAGAATTGAAAGCGGTCAGGTCTCCCCGTCTATCTCCACACTTGACGCATTAGCTTCAGCATTAGAAGTACCGCTTGTCAGCCTGTTTCGCGAAACCACTTCGAATTATTGCGACTTCACTCTGGTTCGAGATGGCGAAGGGTTGAAATCCACCCGAATTGACGACCAGCATTCCCACGAGTTCGTCAATCTCGCCATCCACACCCGCAGGGACATGCAGTTCGCAGCCCGCGTTGTTACAATCAAACAACAGGAGGCCGGGCCTCCGGTCTACATCGGAAACGGCGTTGTGTTCGTGCAAGCGCTGGAAGGTGAGGCCATCTACCAATACGGCCCGCAGGAATTCACCCTGCAGGAGGGCGACAGTATCAGCGTTGACGCGGAAATGCGCCACGGAATTACATCTGTCCTGACACCGCAGTTCAAGTTCCTCACCGTTCAGGCGGAGGTCCAGCGATGAGTGGAGTAGTGTTTGATAAAATCGGGGTGCTCAACCTGCTCAATAATTGTCTGAAGGTTCAACCCGGCGACCGGATACTGCTAGTCAGTGAAAATCCGGATCTTGGATGGTACTGCGATGCGGCCGCACCGTTGGTGCTGGAAACAATTGCAGATCTCGGGCTTGAAGCGACGCATGTCCAGGTTGGCGGACCGGATGAGGCCTACCCGGCTGGCTATTCTCAACTTCTCGACGACCACGACACAATTATCTATCTCGCTCGGATTGGGGATCAGGAACGGTTTTTTGGTAATCTGGCCCGCAAAAACATCGCCATGCTTTATGCGCGGGATGCAACAGCCTTGGCATCGCCATACACCGCCACCAATCACCTGGCCATGACGGATTTGAAACTGGCTATCGACAAAACCTGCCTGTCTGCAAAACGAATCACAATTACCTGCCCGCTTGGAACGGATCTTGAATGCGGAATCGTTCAAGACGACTATCAATCCTGCGCTGATGTTGTCGTACAGCGATTTCCCCTGTGCGTCCCCCGCCCCATTCTGGCAAACAAGATGAGCGGCAAGGTCGCGCTGGCCAGATGGCTTACCCCGACAAGTTCACAGCATTATTCCCCATCAAGCTGTAAGTTCGACAGCACTGTATTTGCCATGATTGAGCAGGGAAAAATCAATGGGTTTGTAGGAGAGCCAAAATGCGTTGAAGCCATCGAACAACACTATGATTGTGTCTCTACGAAACTGTGCATCGATAAAAACGCGGTCCATTCCTGGCATGCCGGAATTCACCCGGCATGCTTCTATCAAGGTAACATCGACGACGACCCCGACAGGTGGTCAAACAATGTCTTCGGCAACCCGCGCTTTCTTCATTTCCACACCTGCGGAAATTATGCGCCAGGCGAAATCTGCTGGATGGTTCTCGACCCGACAATTTCTGTTGATGGCGCGCCGTTGTGGGAAAATGGACGATTAATGGTCGACAATTTCCCCGACACCACAGCAATGATGAAACACTGGCCCGAACTCAAGTGCCTATTCGATAACCCAAGTCAGCGACTAGGCATTGATGCCACTGATTTAGCGAAACGTCCGTTAGATGCCCGTTTTTAATAAACCTCCCCATCATCAATATCGATGGTTGCATCGTTAAACTGGATGGCCTCAAAGTCATAAAGAATGTCGTGGGTTTCCTGCTCCAAATTCCAGACCACGATGCCTTCACCATCCTGTGTAGCACCCCATCCATAGTCGGATGAGCTTGCATTAATGACAAATGTGTCGGTCGCGCCAGTCCCGGTAAGATGCTGAACCGCTCCTTCAATATCTGAGACCGAACCGCCTGTCATCGCATTCAGGTCGATTGTGATATCGTTGAACTGAATATGCTCAACATCATAAAGAATATCAAAATCCTCGCCATTCCACACGACATAGCCCTGTCCATCCAGAGTCCGCCCCCAATTGTAATCTCCAACATTGTCGTTGATGATAAATGTATCCACTTCTTCAGTCCCCTCAATGAACTGGGTTTCCCCTTGAACGTCATTGAATGTGCTTTCCACGCCTGGAACTTTTGTTGGATCTACCGGCAGATCGGTCGGGTCCCCTACCGGGCCTTCCGGGTCCATCACTGGCTCTTCTTCAGGGGCCGTTGAGGTATCAAGCTCAACACTCACATCATCAAAAACAATATGTTCATAATCATTGAGCAGGAAAGTACCGGTTCCATCACCGGATTGTAGGACCACGCCCTGGCCATCTTCAGCCGTGCCGATCGTGAATTGAGAGGACGCTCCATTTACTACAAGTGCATCAACACCATCGGTACCGGCATAATCTGTCCTGTTTTGATCCAGATTAACATAATTGTCGGCAACATTTTCAGTGTTGCCTGAGACGTTTCCATCCGAGAACACGTGAACAACGGCATCGTCAAACTGTATGTGCTCAATGTTCGTCAATAGGTCACTGTCGTCACTCTTATTGGTTACATTCAGAACACCGGAGGCTCCGGAAATCTCATATTGGGACAGATTGGAGCGAATGATATAGGTGTCTTCGCCATCACCACCATCGACTACGTCCCAGCCTGCGCCACCTTCAATCAAATCATCGCCGCCAAGAGCGTTGATGAAATCATCTTCCCGACCTCCAGTGATAACATCGTTTTGCGAAGATCCGTCCTGTTCGGCCACTTCGTTTACGTGAACGGTGCCCACTTGGAAGTTCTCCAGGGTGAAATCAGCAGCCTGTTGATCAATTGGCACGCCAAAAATATTCTGCTGCCCCAGTATGAATGCCTCTTCGCCGGGTTCGAGTGGATTTCCAACTGATCCTCTGAAACCTTCGTGAACGCGCACAACGCCGCCTTCAATTTCTCCTGTCCCATGAATTTCATCCGGGGCAAACGGTGCATCGAATTCGGTGTTTACCTCAGTACCTGCGTCATAGACGTTTTCTCCATTGATAATGAGGTCTTGAGCCCCCAGAAACGTACCGTTTTCATCGAACAACCTGACGGAATCATTGTTGCCGATAAACGCATCATTGGACGGCAAAACCATCGACGCGAATGCCAAATGTCCGTTGTTGACAGCGTCTGCGTCCACAATGGTATCAGCGATCTCTCCGGGGTCGAAGACTGGTGATGAACCGTTTTGTGTACTCGTGATTACTCCGGAAACACCCGCTGCCTGATTTTCACGAAATTCGGAAGCCAGCACTCCCGTTCCGCCATCCTCCGCGATCAATTCCAAACCCGCGCTTGCAGCCGATTCACTGTCAAAGAGGTCGAAATCTCCGTTGTGAAGGCCAAACCAAACAGGCGTCAGGATGAGGCCATTGGTATCCGTGTTATTTTGAAACGCGATTCGTACGTTCGACATGATTTTTCCATTGGTTCGATTTTAACATTGGAAAATACGGTGCAACCGGTGTGCCAAAGCAGTTGCGCATAACATCACGTCCTTGTGAGACTTACGTGTGAACCTGCGATCTCCAATCGGCCTCCAATAAACTTGAGCACTTATGTCGCGTCGATGACATGAAAGGCGGCCTTCTCGGCGCAGACTTGGAGCAAAATTCGTTCACGTGCATTCGTTCATGCCGCTCTGTACGGCTGTTTTAACACACTTTGTTCTATATTGAGACGAAATCAATTTTCCAAAATGATATAAAGTTGGGAAACAGTCGATACACTCGGTTTAATAATAGCCTTTGGGAATAAGCCGCTTTTCCCGGGCTTCCCGTTCCAGTTCTTCTCTGAAGTCCGGGTGGGCGAGCGAGATTAGGGAGAGCGCTCGGTCAGCTACTGATTTGCCTTTTAGGTTGACCACGCCGTATTCAGTTGCGACGTACATCATGTCCATTCGGGTTGTGGTGACGGTGTTGGCCGGGGTTAGGTTCAGGACAATTCGGCTTTTGCGCGTGTCGCCTTTTTCGTAGACGGACGTTAGACAGATGAAAGATTTGCCGTTTTGAGCCGCATATGCTCCGCGTACGAATTGTAGTTGACCACCTGTACCGCTGATGTGGCGGAAGCCGTCGGATTCTGATGCTGCCTGCCCGGTCAGGTCAATTTGCGTTGTTGCATTGATGGCAACTGCCCGGTCGTTCTTCATGATGGTCGTCGGAAGATTTGTGTAATCAACCGGGCAGCATTGAAAGTCCAGATTATTGTTGATCATCTCGTAAAGACGGCTTTCGCCAAACGCGAAACTGTAAACGTGTTTTCCTTGATTTATGTTTTTGCGAGATCCGTTCGCCTGGCCTGATTTGACCAGATCAATCATTGCGTCAGTAAGCATTTCCGTGTGGATACCCAGGTCTTTCACCGGGCTGTCCAGCAGTGATGCGCACACGGCGTTCGGCATGCCGCCGATCCCCACCTGCAAACAACTGCCGTCCTCAATTTCCCGCGCGACCAGCCGACCAATGGTCTTATCAACATCGGTGAGTTCTACGCTCGGCAATTCGCTCGCCGGTTCATTGTCCCCGTCAATGACGAAATCAACTTCGCTTTCATGGACGGCACAGCTGTCGCCGTAGGTTCTGGGTAATCCTTGCGTGACTTCCACAATAACGATTTTTGCGCTTTCTACGATGGCCGGGTGCCAGAGATTGGTGCCGCCAAAATTGTAAAAGCCGTCCGCATCTTTCGGGCAGACTTTGAGGATCGCCACATCGATGGGATCATTAAACCGGCGATAGTAATCCGGTATTTCTCCAAGATTGACCGGCACATAATGGGCGATGCCTTCATCATGTTTCTTGCGGTCGTAACCGGAGAAATGCCAACTGAACCAAAAGAAATGTTCGCCATTCGGGTCAATCTCCAGCACCTGGCGCGGTTTTACAGTGATGCAGGAACGTATCTTGACGTCCCGCAATTCCGCCTTGCGCGCGGCCAGCGCTTTGTCAAAGACATCCGGCTGGCCGATGCAAACACCGTAATCCACCCAGTCACCGGATTTAACAACTTGAGCCGCCCGGGCGGCGGTGACGTGTTGTGGTGACATAAGATTCCCCGTTCAATTTGATTTATTCAAGCACGATTGTCCGCGGGGGAAACTTAGACGCAACCGACCAAATACGAAAGGGTCACAGTTGCGCGTGGTAATAAAGAAGGCCGCAGCAGTTACCGGTTCAATCTTTCGTTTGCAATCGGCCAACAAGATGTGTCCCGGTTTCAATCACGCCTTTCATGCGTTCTTCCAGCCGGGTCATCTCGGTAATCGCAGTTTGAAAAGACTGCACTTCTTCCCCAAGAACCGACAGTTCCTTGAAAATAACCTTGCCGGAAACAACCTGATTTTCTGCTCTGGACACGATGGTGCGTAGGTTTTCTACGAGATCACCGGCTTTGGGAATATCTCCAGATTGTGCCAGTGCCGCATCAAGGTCGCCGATAGCATCCTTGGCGGTGTCAAACCAAGCTGAGGACAACAATGGCCCGACCTGAGTGCTTTTCACCGCTTGTCGTTCCAGTTTACGACTACGGGACACAACGCCATCAACCCGGTCGCGTAAGGACTCCTGCACCTCAACGATATCGCTGTTGACGGTGACAACGTTACGCAAAACACCGTCGAGTTCCGAAACCAAACGGGAGATACGGTCCAGAAATATGTTCAGGTCGCGGGCTAGAACACCAAATTCATCAGAGGTTCTTATCTCGGCTCTCTGATCAAGGTCTGAATAGGCTTTCGACAGATTGCTGACCACGGAACGCAACTTTAATAATGGCTCCATTCTGATGCGTAGAAGCAAAAACAGCATGATGGAATGTAAAACGATTTTTCCCAGCGCGAGCCCGCCGGATAATTTTACATCGCTCCACCATTTGGCAAAATTGGTCGACAGATAGCTGCGCACAACAACGCTGCCCAGCACATCACCTTCGTCCGCCGTTAAATGGCACGTCAGGCAATCTTCCTGCGCTCGAATATCAATTTTCGTGGACGTATGAGTTCCCTCGGGCCATTCGTCAGCAGGAATGCCGGTTGGGGTGAATTTAAAGACTTGCTCAATAGCTTCAACAGTTGCGTCCGACGGTTCGATCGCAATTTTATAACCCAACTCATTCCAATTGCGTTGCAAGATCGGATAGAGCGTACGGGCGGCGATCGGACCACCCTGATTGAGCATTATCGTTTCGACATTTTTGGCAATATCTGTGGCGACATTTTCAACGTCAGTCGTACTTTTTGTCTGGAAATCATAATAGACCAGCGCCGCTTTTAGCGAAAATTCAAGCGCTGTTACGACCAGAAGAATGATGAAAAAGTCGATGATCATATGGACCAGAAAAGACCGGTCAAACCGCCCTATCGATTGGTTCTTATCATCAAGATTGGCGACATCCTCGGTCATCTACGGCCCGAATCCGTTAGACAGGTTCGATATGGATCTCGTCTATTCTGCACCTATCGAACCTTTGTTAGCAGGGATTCTATAGGATTTATATCGGTCGCTGAATCGCAACAACAAATAACATTGTTATGATGAACCGTGTTGAGGCGGGCTCGGGTGTTTAATTATTCGCAATCGCGGACTCGTACCATTTGACGAGAATTTTGCGTTCCTCAGGCGTTATCCCGGACACATTGCCTGGTGGCATAGCGTTGCTTCGGCCAGCATGCAGGTAAATTTCGCGGGCCTGTTTTGCGATGTCGACTTCTTCTTCAAGCACCACGCCTTTTGGCGGTACGATCATACCTTCCCAGCTCGGTTCCTGCGCATGGCACATGGAGCATCGCCCCTGAACAGTTTCGGCCGCCTGTTGAAACCCTTTTGCAGACATGAACTGTTGTTGGCGCGGTGAGATGATGGACGCATCGGCTTCACCATCGGTGAACTTGGGAACGGTAGAAAGCCAGGCGGCAATCAGGAACAGGATAGCCGTTGCCAACCACGTCCAAGTCGGGTTGCCGGTTCGGGCGTGTTTGGAGTTGAAATAATGGCGGATTGTGACACCCATCAAAAAGATCAGTGCTGCTATGATCCAATTGTATTCCGTCGCGAACGACAGGGGGTAATGGTTCGACACCATGAAGAATAATACGGGCAGCGTCAGATAGTTGTTGTGAGTCGAACGCTGCTTGGCGATTTTGCCGTACTTGCTATCAGGCACCCTTCCCGCCTGAAGATCAGCTACGACAATGCGCTGGTTGGGCATGATGATGAAGAACACATTGCCACTCATGATGGTCGCGGTGAATGCACCCAGATGTAAGAACGCCGCCCGCCCGGTAAACACCTGTGTGTAAAACCAGCCCAACGCGACGATGAGCACGAACAGAAGGATCATCAGGCGGTTGTTATCGTCCCCGAATTTCGATTTGCACAACAGGTCGTAGATCACCCATCCAGCACCTAGCGAAACGGCAGAGATCGCTACTGCTTGCCATGTGGACAGGTCGGCAACGGATTTATCAATCAGATAGAGATCAGCTCCAGCGTAATAGACGATGCACAGCATCGCAAAACCGGAAAGCCAGGTGACGTAACTCTCCCACTTAAACCAGGTCAGATGGTCCGGCATTGAATCCGGGGCAACGAGGAATTTTCTAATGTGATAAAACCCGCCACCATGCACCTGCCATTCTTCACCATGGGCACCTGGTGGTAGATTATCAGCTTTACGCAGGCCAAGATCGAGGGCGATGAAATAGAAAGATGACCCGATCCAAGCGATGCCGGTGATGACATGCAGCCATCGAACACCAAGGGACAACCAGTCCCACAACACCGCAAAATCGTAATACATATATTCCTCCCGAACGATCACCTTCGGATTACCTGCAAGCGGTATGTCCGAAAACAAAATGTATAACGGGAATGACATTCACCGAAGAGGAATTCAAGAGATTACCAGTGAATCTAAAGCACTTTCAAATTTTTCAAGAAAGTGCTTTAGATTGGCATGCCTTATGTTGCTAATATTCGCACGTTCATTCGGGTTTATGACCTCGGCAACATGTCCGCTGCGGGGCGCGATTTGCGCGTGTCCGCTGCAGTTGCAAGCAGCCGCATTGCGGAGCTTGAAAAGCACCTTGGAGTACGACTGTTTAACCGCACGACACGCAGCCTAAAACCAACCGAGCACGGGGAACTTTTTTATAAAGGCGCGACCAAAATTCTGGATACGATTGAAGAAGTTGAAGGCGGAATAGCCGACCTAACTTCAAGCCCAAAGGGTTCAATCTTTATTGCAGCTCCTCTTGGTATCGGGAAAAAGCTGATCGCCCCCCTCGTTCCATCGTTTAAGAAGAAGTATCCTGATGTAAATGTACGTTTACGCCTGTCCGATCGCAAAATTAGCCTTGCAGATGAAGGGTTAGACGCCGCTTTCGTATTGGGGGAACTCCGTGATTCTGAGATGCGGGTCCGGCACCTTTACGAATTTGAACGAGTACTCTGTGCAACGCCCCGGTACGTGGAAAAATACGGCCTGCCGAAAGACGCCAATGATCTCCACAATCACCAATGTCTGCTGCTACGCTTCCCCGGTTTGGAGGAATTTTACTGGACGCTCCAGATCGGTGGGAAACGTGCCCGGTTCGACCTTGTCAGCCCAATGGAATCTGATGATGGGGACGTGCTGACAGACTGGGCGATGGCCGATTGCGGCATCGTCAATAAAACACGGTACGAAGTTAACGACGCAATGAAGTCCGGAGAATTGGTCGAAGTATTGAAAGACACTCCACCGACCACGATTCCATTCTCCTGCATCTTTCCACACAAGCGCTTTCAGGATCCGAAAACTCGACTACTCATCGACCACATGGTCGAGGGCTGCAGAGAAAAACTAGCCTAAACGCGATTATATCGCAGCGCATTGCGTTAAATTTCCTGTTGCCGCGCAGGATAAATAATCCGATGTTCGTATCAGTTATTACAATTATACCCACCACCTATTTTCGGAAACTGATACATGACAATTCCATCTACTATGAGGGCATTTGTCCTTCACGGCCATGGTGGGTTTGACCAGCTCACATTCCATAGCGATTGGCCTGTACCCATACCGACGAACAATCAGGTGCTGGTTAATGTAAAAGCATGCGGATTGAACAATACAGACATTAATACAAGGACCGGCTGGTACTCCAAAACTGTCACCACGGCAACAACGGGTGGCGAATATGACGGTGATCAGGATGCCGATGGGGGATGGGATGGTGGAGTAAACTTTCCCAGAATACAGGGCGGCGACGCCGTCGGTATCATCGTCGGCACAGGTGACAATGTTGATGGTGGGCTGGTTGGCAAGCGCGTCATTGTTGATACCATCACACGCGATTGGGATAACCCCATGGATTTCAACCAGACCAGTTACGTTGGATCCGCGCTGGACGGCGGTTTTGCCGACTATATGGTGATCGACTGGCGCAACGCCTGCCCTATTGACTGCGAATTGAGTGACGCAGAACTTGCCACTTTTGCCATTTCCTATTCCACCGCCGAAAACATGCTCAACCGCGCGCAAGTTGAAGCGCATGATACAGTTCTCATTCCCGGCGCTTCCGGCGGTGTTGGCTCCGCTCTTGTTCAACTGGCAAATCGGCGCGGTGCAAAGACAATTGCCATGGCATCTGAGGCTAAACACGCGGAAGTCGCCCGGATGAATCCGACAGCAATTCTGCCGCGCCAACCGGGGGATTTGACCCAGTCTCTTCAAAAAGCGATTGGACAATCCACGGTCAGTGTCGTGGCTGATATTGTAGGAGGAGAGCAGTTCCCAATGCTGATCGAGGCTCTGGAACGCGGCGGACGTTATGCCTGTTCAGGTGCTATTGCGGGTCCCATAGTCAATCTCGATCTTAGAACACTCTATCTTCACGATCTAACCTTCTACGGGTGTACGATATTTGAACCCCATGTATTTTCGGCACTGGTCAAATACATTGAAGCTGGTGAAATCAAGCCAATGCTCGCTGCATCCTATCCGCTGGAAAGTCTTCCCGAGGCTCAGCAAGCATTCATCGATAAAAAACACGTCGGCAACATCGTTGTAACGATGGAATAGTCCTCAGAACTTCGGCTGGTCGCAACGACTTTGCCAATTGCGTTGCGCGTCGAACGACCAATGCATTGCAGTTGGATACGATCCGCTACAACAGCTCGATAATATTTTCGGCTATTGTACAATGAAACATACAGTCAAAAGACCATTGTCAAATTGGACACCGGAGGGCGTACTGATGATCAAACGGTGGTTGGGAACATGGATTCTCGCTTCACTAACGCAATTCACATCCAAGTCCGACTCAGTTTCCGTGATTAATCATTCCTCCCAAATGGGTCGAATTGATAGACATGAAAATGCGTATAACAAAACACTGTAGCATTTTAGATGAATATCATTGGAATCGCTTGTAGAGGGGAAAGGCTAAAAGAGCGGAGCAACTGAGATGGAGGCATCAAACTTAGATACCCGGTATAATCAGCGGGAAATCAATCATCCGCATACGTGAAACTGCCATGCGAAGATAACGTTTAATTTATTCCGCGAGGCTTCAAAGTATCGCTGCGCGGAGATGCAATGACCTCCGCGCAGCAGGCATTTTCATTCTAGTCAACACTGCTGCTGGTGCCTGTGCCACTTCCGACACCTACACCACCGCCATCACCATCGCTGGCGTCAGAACTTGCGTCAGAAGAAGAATCTGCGCTTTTACTTGCGCTATCCCCTGACCCTGAACCACTAGCGTCGGCAGAACCACTTGTTCCCGCTCCTGAAGCGCCTGCACTGGCTGCACCAGCGCCTGCACCAACAGAATTTTCAGGTCCTGCGTTTGTAGGTGTAGATGCGCGTCCACCAACATTAACATCACTGTCAACACTAACGGTTGTCCCTCCAACCGTTACAGTTCCACTTATGGAAACTGAACCGGATATGGCAACATGGCTTCCGGGTGTTGTTGTCGGGGGAGTCCCTGCACCACCCCCAGCTCCACCGCCGGCACCACCACCACCACCGCCGCCGCCAGCACCGCCGCCGCCAGCAGCCGGAGCTGCGGCAGCCGCCGCACTTACTGCGCTGAAGCTAAAGTCGTCTTCATCGCGGCAAATTCCTTTGGCCACACATGATGTGATGACGATGCCGGTATTACGGCCAGTTCTTCGGGCTGCTCGTCGTGCCGCACGCTCAGCTCTACGGGTGGCTCTGCGCTCAGCACGGGCGGCCCTGCGTTCAGCACGAGCCGCACGTCGGGCCTGAACCCTGCAAGCAAAATCACATCCATCGGCAACTTGCGCCTGCGCCTGATTTACAGCAAAGCTGGAAAAAGGGACATCAGCGGCTGTAAATAAAGAGAAGGCAAGTGCTAACGTCACACTCATCGAAACAGAATTGAGCCTTCGTTTAGGGGGACTGGCTTGCAGAGTTCGAGATCGAACAGAAGCCCCCTCCACATATCTTTTGTTAGTCATTGTAAATCTCCATACTCTGCACCGTCGCTAAAGTTCGCTAAACTGCCGTGACAGTGCGCCTGATCTACCCCTGGTAAAATTTGGGTAGATCCGGCCGACAGCAAAGCTGCCGGCCGGACCGAATGGAATGGACTTAGTTGGTCGCGCCTGCGCCAACTCCGGCGCCACCCGCTGCTGATGCGCCTGCACCACCAGGGCCAGCTGATGCGCTAGCAGTACCACCACCGCTACCTGCACCGACGCTGCTTCCGCCACCTGGGCCATTAGTAGCACCACCAACACCACTGCTGGTTCCTGCACCGCTTGCAGTTGCATTACCTACTGATGCAGAAACGGATCCGGCAACACCGGCTCCAAGAGCAGCAGATCCGGAGCCGTTAGCGACACCAATACCAGCGCCCAATGATCCACCAGCAGCAGCTGCAATGCCGGTTCCGGCGGTTGATGTAGTAGCGCTGTTATTGGAAGATGCAGTAGCACCGGTGACGTTACCACCGATTTCAGTTGCCACGCCTGCACCAGTTGCCAGGCCAGAACCATTACCTGAGGCTGTTCCAGCACCTGCAGCTGCAAGTGCAAAACCACCACCGATACCGCCACCAGCAGACAATGTTGCGGAGTGGGCAACAGTTGAAAGCATCAAAGCAGCGCTTGCTGCGGTTGCTAAAATAATCGTACGTTTCATTTTACTTCTCCTACTTAGACTTAGTCAGTCACCATGGTTTCATCCGTGAGGATGAGTTAAGTGCCCCTTATTAATTCACAGAACAGATTGTCCGACCTGTGAATCCGGTCAGCGCAGAAAAGCTAAATCGATACTTCAAAAGTATTGAGCTCTTCGCGCAATTCACTTTTGCCCCAGTTCGATTTCTTTAAATTTTGCCGCACTTAGCCGTTGGCAAGAACATGCCGCAAAATTTATTTATACCAACGGCATTAATTTTCGACCGTTCTGACATGGGCCCAATCTCTCATTCCGATTGACGTTATGATTTTCGGTGTGTCGATGAGCGCGTTCCATGCGTCGCAGGCGGCATCAAGGATGGCGGTGTAGTCTTTGAAAACGCGGTTTGAGAGATAGTTTGACCTCAGATATTGCCAGATGTTCTCGACCGGGTTCAGTTCAGGTGACTTCGAAGGTAGCAGAATGATGGTGATATTCTTTGGTACGACCAGTTTGCCGGTGCTGTGCCAACTTGCGCGATCCATCAGGATCACGGCATGGGCCTTGCGGGTCACGTATTTGCTGATCTCATCGAGATGCAATTGCATTGCTTGTGTGTTGGCTTTGGGCAGTACCAAGGCCGCGCCCGTGCCACGCTTTGGGCAGATCGCACCGAACAGATAGGCATTGTCGTAGCGCTGGTCGGCGGGCAGCCGGGGACGGGTTCCTTTCCTCGCCCAGAGGCGAACCTGACCGTTCTTTTGCCCGATGCGCGCTTCGTCCTGGAACCAGATCTCCACCGGCGTTCTCTGCGGCAGATCAGCTATGTGGGCTGCGAGCGTGTCGGGGAAGTTTTTTTGAACGCTTCGATCACACGTCCATCCTGCTCAGGGTGTTGTGGACGACCGGAGATGTTGGAGAAGCCCAGTTGTGCCAGATAATCCGACATCACCCGCTCGGAGCATTTGATACCGAACTGTTCCTCAATAACGCGTACCAGATCAATGCGTCGCCAACGAACCACGCCATCCACTTCCCGGTCCGGCCCGGTTTCGACAATCAGCGACAGTTCCTGCATCTGCTTATCACTCAGCAGGCGCGGTCGCCCTGCACCCTTGGCATTGGTCAGACCGTCCGGACCCAGTTCATTGAAACGATGGACCCAGTCACGCAACGTTTGACGATCCATCCCGCCAATCCGAGCCGCCTCCGTGCGGTTCATGCCGTCATAGACTGCGGCAAGCGCAAGCAGCCGGCGTATCTGTCGGTTGTCACTGCATTCCTTGGTCGTCCGGCGCAGGCTGGCGGCATCAAAGTCCGTCCGAAGTGGCACTGATGATCCCATAGCAAATCTCCTTTGCCACAAGGAATCAGATCAAACTCGATTTGGGAATCCCTACAGAGTCAGAAAATAATGCCGTTGGTATTATTTGATAAAACTTAGGTTTATACCGTGGTCAGATGAGACATTGGTCTCAAGCTATCCAACAGTAACCGATCATCTAATCCTAAGTCGTCTAGAGAACACATACGTGTCTCTGATATTAGCGGGCTTCAATGAATACCTCACTGAAGACCTGCCCTTGTACCGGCGCTTCGCCTTGAAGAACACACGGTAACCTCTAACCGACTTACCAGCACACGCCTTGCTCTGCCGCTTCTTGATACGAAAGCGAGCACTACGTGTGTAAAGACGGCCATGTTTTGAATCTATTTTCCGGAATTTAACTCGGACTGAACGACAACGCTTGTTCCAGGTAAGCACCTCATGAAGTCCAGCCTTTTGGCCAGCTTTCATGCTAATGGTTCCGTTTCTTATTTTTCTTGTTCTCGCCTCTGCAGTGATGACGAACGAAACGGTGAGGAAAACCACCATTACTATTTTTACTACAAACTGCATACTTTTAGCTCCAGTCCCTACAATGCCCCTGGAGTGCTAGACAACTCATAAATTCTTCCAGCACCAAATCGGTACCAATGGAAATTATGATTGTCAAATGAAAAACGGAATCTCTTGGATATTCAAGGCACAGTATGTAACTTTTATCACTATTAAGGTCGCAAAACCTAATCAGCAACAAGCCGGTTTCCACATTAACCTAAAATGGAATTGTCATTTCCAACGAGGTCGAATAGTTCGAATTTGAGTCTGATTTTTGATTGTATGCTACAAGCCATTGCAAGGATGCAGGTGAAATACTGGACGATACTTTTACACCACCTTCAGCGCGAAAACCAAAACCACCAGAGTCTTTAGGCGACTTAAATTTGGAAGCAGCACCGGCCAGCGTTCCATCTGATTCCTGATCATCAAACGCTTCAGTAAAACTCGCGGCAAGGTCACCGAATAAGGCAACACCATCTATCCCGGTAATCTGGTTGTCGGTTTTAAAATGAACCCCGGCCAGAACCTCAGTCTCGATAAATGTGTCACCTGAAAGCCTAAGCGGACCAGGCACTGAACTCTCTGTTAATGAGTCTCGACGACCGACAACTGCTTTTGTAGTCACGTAAGGGTGAAAATCTACGAATTCACTAACTACTTTTTGAGCCAGACCGAGCTGGGCAAAAACGAATGCGGTATCGTAATCAGCTCGAGCGTTTCTAAATCCATTGTCCTCACGGTTATCGATCACACGACGAGAAGCCTCCGTTTCCGTCAGCCCTCCCCCGCCGAGCAAGAATACCGTCTGATCACCATTGCTGGCACTCAAGTCCGCCCCGGCGATGATAGTATCTGACTCCCCATCGGCAATGGTTGACTGGGTCACATCGCTGTTGAAAAACCCGGCAAATATTCCCAGGTTGATGTTCGAACAATCAGTAAACTGCGCTCTGCCAACCGCGCCAATTTGCTCATGCCTTGCCTGCCTTCTCGAGCTTGTCTGACCCTGTTTATAGACACCCGCATGGCCGGCAACAGACGTTTGAGTGGAGCATTGGGAATTTGCTGGGTCGCCATTTTCAGCCAGATTTGATTTCCAGAAATCATCCACGGAATTGGCCGCGCTAACAGCCGTAATTCGCGAATGGTCAAGATAGATGTCGGGATTAGCAACAACAATACGGCGCCCGCCGTCCAATCGGACCAGCGCTCCAGTATCAGTTGTCGAAGTTTCGACCGGCGACTGGAAAACAAGATCAGCATTGGTGCCGGGTAAAAATCGAACCGTATCATTTCCACCCCCCAGCTCAATCGTGCCGGAAATCGCTGCTTCCGGCCCAACAGTTAATGTATCTGCAGCATTACCCTGAAAATCGAGCGCCGACCCTGCAAACCCCAATGTGGAGAACAGGGCTCCAAGGTTGGTGACGGAAACGGCTCCCCCGGTGTTTTGTGTGGCGGTAATACCGGAGTTACCAATTACTGTGCCCCGGTTTTGTATATCCCCTGAATCAATCCTGATCGCCTCTGCAGAACCACCGGCAATGCGACCATTATTCTGGATACTCGCCATCCCGGCGTTAAACACGCCGCGCCGGCTCCCTTCCACGGTGCCAGAGTTTTGCAAATTTATTACACTTCCAACGGAAGGGCTGTGAATAGCGTCAGATTGTGGGCCATTGGCAAATATTCCAGCGGTTCTTGTGATGGCTACCTCAATCGTGGACGCGAGACTATGCACCCCGTGAGAGTGAAGCCCCGCAGTGGTGATATTGGCACCGGGTCCGGTAAGAGCGATATTTGCATTCATCCCGGCAAAAAACCCAGCGGGAGAAAAATCACCGCTTGTTATTAGAGCAGCCATGCGACCAGAAAGAGAAAGCTCAACGTTTGCTGATTGTGTCCCGGTTGCCCCGAGGGCGGCAGCAGGTGAAAAATCTCCTCGAGTCTTTATCTGCGCTCCATTTCCAGCCAATTGAAGTGTAACAGCACCGTTTTCGCCACCAAGACCAAATAGCAGTGCACCGGGTGATCGCAGGCCTGTTGTGCGGACATTTGCGTTGTTTCCACCAAGTGAAACAATTTGTGTGGCGTTGACGGCACTGGCGGCGGACCAGGTTGCAGTAGCGTCGTTGCCGCGGGTGGTGATGTTCGCACCGAAACCATTCAACCCAATAGCGTTGGTGGCGGTCAGGTCAGCCGACACCAATCCAAGATATCCCAAAGATCCATTGCCATTTGTGGATATAGACGTATTTTGGCCGGACAGGTTAACTTCATTTCGGGCGGTTTCCTGCGCTTGCGAGAAACTCAAAAGCGCAGTTGAATTTGGCCCGCCGGTTTGGAGAGCCGTGTTAGCACCGGAAAGGCTTAATACGTTTTGAGATGTTCTGGCACCCTGGGCAAACAGGTTCACTGCGGAAGCATCCGCTCCGTTCGTTCTAATCGACGACGATATTCCTGATAGATGAACAGAATTTATGGCAGATTGCGAAGCGGTCGTGACCAATATCGTGCCGTTTGAACCGTTGCCATTTGTGCGTACGCTATTTGATGCGCCGGAAAGACGAATGTCCTGGTCTGCGCGTCCCTGACTCGCGGAAGCGACGGAGAATATCCCGTGTGCGAGATTCCCAGTTGTAACAATATTGCTGTTTGCCCCCGCCGTTTCCAGGCTCACATTGCTATTTGAACCGCCGTTTACACCGATCAACAACGCATAAGAATTATCACCCACTGTGGCGGCATTAAAATTATCGCCTGTACTTCTAATGGTAACATTGGATTCATCTATAGAAGAAACGATTGTCGAAATACCAGCAGCCCGCGCAGCCAATGTCCTAATCGATTGGTCAGCTCCGGAAAAATTTGCTTCGAAATTCGCCGATCCGTTGTTCGTGGTAATCAATGACGAGATCGCGGGGGTATCAGTGAACCCGCTGGTGAAAGAAAATGCATTTGACGGCGCGTTGAGTTGTGCATTGACATTGTTGGCAAAGTCACCTTGCAAACTTGCCGCCGGCTGAGATTGCGCTGCGGCTACAATTCCACCTGGAGACATATTAGTTGTCAGTTCGAAATTATTCGGCACAGCATTGATATTGGGTTGAAATGTTATGACCGTCGGATTTGGCGAGGCATTACCAGTTGTGTTTGCGTTCGCAGACAACTGTAAATCGTTGAGTCGCACGCCATTGCCTGTCAATCCCGATTGAGCTGTCGAGGTGACATTGGATTGCGCGGTTACAATTGCGGCGTTGTTCACCTGAGAGTTTGACGCATTGGCACCATTGGCAGTTATCTGAGTTACAGTTGCCGCACCGATCTCAGCTGCAACCGCATCGCCCAGACCAAGTGACAACGCGAAGCCAGTATTCCCACCTTGTGCTGCGAGCGCTACCGCATCAACTAATGCATACCCTGTAACTAGCCCCGGCGAGACGAGGGTATTAGTCTCATTTGACAACGCCATTTGCACCGTCGTCGCCATTCCGGTTTGCAGGTCGACGACCCCACGAGGCTGAACGGAATAGAGGGTATTTCCATTTTCAATTGGTATGAACGTATAGGGCGTAACAAACCAGCCACCTGAAAGGCCGACCGTTTGCGCGTTCGCTAGAGTTGCTGTCCCCAAACACGCAAGCCCCATCGCAATTCCGCTTGTAAAGCTCAACCATTTCGCCGGAAGCCGCACCGAAAATGATAAGCCAATCCCAATCATAGAATCGGCACACCCAAATTCGATACATTTCGGCAATAGCCGACAGTAGTCTGCAAAATAAACATTATGAATAACCCACGCGCGCATCAAATAACCGCGGAGTTATAACTAAAACATATTGTCAGCCGGTTTCAAGTATTCGTTAATAAATTGTTAACGAATTTGTTTAGATGCGCTGTTAACAGCCTGCCGGTTCATCTAAAATATCAGGTTCCGGCAAAACATTATGGTTCAACCCAACGATTTTCCAAGATTTGGTTGTCCGTATGATGTTTTTTACCCAACAGCTATCTGTTTAACCCAAACACAAACGCACAATCAATTTTTTAAGCTGATTCGCATAAGTCAAGGATATCTGTCAATCCCAGCCTAAAATGGGTCTTGATCCCGGAGTAAAATTGGCCAGATTTTGGGACGTTTGTGTTTTTGATCTGGTTTAGTGTCAGTTGATTTGAACAGATTTTTGTTTTCGGCTCTGGTGCAACCTGTAGCTTTCACCATTCATCTCCAGGATGTGGACGTGGTGTGTCAGCCGGTCGAGTATTGCGCCCGTTAGGCGTTCTGATCCGAAGACCTCTGTCCATTCGTCGAATGGTAGATTGGATGTGATGATGATGGAACCGCGTTCATACCGTTGGCTGATTACTTCGAACAGCAACTCCGCCCCGGTTTTGGAGAGAGGGACGAAGCCCAGTTCGTCAATGATCAGCAGGTCTTGAGCTGCCAGTTGTTTTTGATGCCGTTGCAAGCGACGTTCATCAACGGCCTCGATCATCTCATGAACCAGTGCAGCAGCCGTGGTGAAGCGGACTTTCATCCCCTTTTGGCAGGCAGCCAGTCCAAGGCCGAGGGCAACATGGGTTTTGCCGGTTCCACTTGGTCCTAACGCGATGATGTTTTGGCGTTTCGCAGCGTACTCGCAACGGGCCAGTTCCATCACGAGCACCTTGTTCACTGACGGGATCGTTTTGAAGTCAAAGCTGTCGAGGCTCTTGGTTGCCGGGAACTTCGCAGCTTTGATGCGTCGCTCCACCATTCGGCGCTCACGTTCAATCAGCTCCAACTCACATAACCGCAGGAGATATTGGACATGATCCTTATTCTCAGCGGCACATTGTTGGGCCTGTTTGGTATATTCACTCTGGAAGGTTGGCAGCCGAAGTTTGGTCAGATGATGTTTGAGTAGAACTTGCGGTGTATCGGTAACAGTGTCGTTCATGCTGCCGCCTCCGACAACAGCACGGCATAGCTGGCAGGTTTTGTCGTCTCGACCACCGCTTTGGGCAAATAGGGGTAGATGTCGAGATCAAGCCTGGGCGGTCGCCGCTCGATCCGGCACAGAATAAGGTGCTTGATCGCATCATAGCCAATGGCACCCAGATCCAAAGCTTGTTGGATTGCGGCGTGAACGTGCTCCAGCTCAAAAGTTTCCAGCAGACGCAGGATCTGAACATACTCGCGTTTTCCCGCCTTACCCATGCGGGCTTCTAATAAACGATGAAGGATCGCAAATGCATCGGGTAAACCCCAGCCTTGCAATGGTGCCGCCTGATCGAGAGCACCTACCTTTTGTTCCAGCAAGGGCAGATAGTGAAGCGGGTCGAAGATCATGTCTGCCTTCTCATAAGACCGACGATGGCGGGCAATAATCTCGGTTCCACTGCCAATCACAACCTCATGGATGTAACCGCGAACCTGAACCTCATGATGGGCAAAGGCGACAGGAACGGAGTAATCATTATTGCGGTAGCGGATCATCGAGATTGACGTTGCCCGCGTGCTAAACTTTTCACACGCGTCGTATGGCGTTGGGGGCAATGCCATCAGCGCGTCCAGGTCTCTCAGCAATCGTTCACCAATACTCTCACCATGTCCGCGAACAACATCATCCTGACGCTTCAGGCAGCATTCTTCCAACCAGGCGTTCAAGGCATCAAAGCTGTCGAACCGTGGGGCTGGGATGAGAAAGTTCCTGCGACCGTAACCAATGACGCCTTCGACATTCCCTTTATCATTGCCTTTGCCAGGGCGACCAAACTTATCCTCAAACAGATAGTGCGATTGTAGCTCTGAGAAAGTTCTCGTGCGTATCCGTTTGCCACCGCCCAGGATCTTTGCAACTGCAATCACGGTGTTGTCGTAGAGCATCGACAACGGCACACCGCCGAAGAAAGCAAACGCAGCATTGTGACCGTCACAGAAGGCTTCTGTTGTTTCCGCCGGATACGCCTTCATGAAGAACGCATCCGAATGCGGCAACGATATAGCGATGTAATGCAGCTTGCGTTCGACACCGTCGATCACGCCGAACGTCTCACCAAAATCGACCTGAGCATGGCCGGGCGCGTGAACCAGAGGAACAAACACCTCCTGGGTTCGTCTTTGCTTCTCACGCACATAATCAGTGACAATGGTGATCCCGCCAGTGAACCCGTGCTCATCCCGTAACCGCGCATGAATACGCTTGGCTGTGTGCCGTTGCTTTTTGATGACCTTTTTGTCGTCTTTCAGGATCTGATCAATTATCCCAACAAACGGATCCAACTTCGGGCGAACAGGCGCGGTCGTTCTTTGATAACCGGGCGGAACCGAGTGCTTCAGGATCTTCGCCACGGTTTTGCGATCAATCCCGAACAAACGGGCCACCTCGCTATTGTTCTTCCCATCCACATGGCACGCTCGACGCACCCGACTATACAAATCCACAGAATACATCTTCCCCACCTAATACTCACAAGCACAAGGTGTCAGAGTGCGGAATTTTACTCCGCGACGGTCAGATTACCCAACCATTTCTGTGGTCATTTTGTCTCCGGGATTCACAAGCACAAAATGTATGAACCGGCTTTTTATTCCACTGTGGTCCAGGATTGGGGGAGCAATTATCTGATTGCCACCGAGCTGGGAGAACAAGCCTATTGTCTGGTTGATCTGGGGCACCATGCTCCGAATGTGAATATTGAAATGATCGTCGCGAGATTGATCCAATTCGGAAAGCTCGGCGGATTTCACTTTAATGACAGTAAATACGGCGATGATGATCTCGATTCCGGGTCAATTGACCCCTACAGGCTGTTTCTGGTTTTCAACGAATTGGTAGATAGTGAAGCGGTCAGCGGTTTTGACCCCATGCACATGCTTGATCAAAGCCACAATGTCACCGACCCGATAGAAAGCCTGATGATGAGTGCGACGGAGGTTCTCAGATCTTATGCGCAGGCCGTATTGGTCGATCGCAGCGCTCTTTCAAGAGCCCAGGAAAGCAATGACGCATTGATTGCCACAAGCACACTAAAGGCAGCATTCCGCACCGATGTCGAACCAATCCTTGCAATGGCACGTTTTGAAAAAGGCGGCGCGATTGACCCAATTGCCACCTATCGTACGGCGGGTTATCGAGCAGAGGTTGCAACGATACGACCGGCAGCTCCCGGTGCCGGTGGTGGAATCGTTTAACATCCGTTGGGATGGAACAAGGGATAAACAGTGCGATGGAGGCGCTTCATTATTAACAACATGAACTATGAATTTCGCCTGGCAACACCATCGGATGCGGCAGCGTGCTCACAGATCATTCAAGATTGGGGGGATGAAGCACCGTGGATGGTCCCACTCGACAACTTAGCTCCTATGGCTGCATTTTGGAGCAGCATATTTGAGGAAGAAAGCGGCTGGGTCGCACACGACAAAGGATTAATCTTGGGATTTTGTGCTCGAACCGAAGACAATATCACCGGACTGTACGTTGCGAAAATGGCTCGGGGTAACGGTCTAGGCAAGGCATTGTTAAACCTCGCCAAAGAAAATCGCGGGTGGATCACCGTTTGGGCATACGAAAAAAACAAAGATGCACGACGCTTTTACCGCCGTGAAGGTCTCATCGAGATTGGCCGTGAGATGGAGGTTTTTGATGACGGATCGAGCCTAATGGATGTTGAGCATCGTTGGACGAGGGTCTCATAAATCCCGATTACTCCGGCATCGTTCCCGACCGCCAACAAATTCAATTTGATAGAACCGATATTATCGATCACGGCCCTTGGCCGTTCGCGCCACGTCAGCGAATCTCGATCGGATTCACGAAAGCGGTCATTCTAGGAATTGTAATCACATTGGCTCCGAGGGGCGGCAACGCAGACGAAGCCGTCAACCAAGTGAAGCTCTCATAGACAAACTCGACTACACCACCGACGATGATATATGCACTCTGAGAATTGGATATTGCTTTGGGGAAGATTTTGAAAAGAGCGGCATTGATAATTGTCGCATTGTTGGCGGCGCTTCACTTCTACATCGCTTGGTTTGAGATGTTTGCTTGGACGTCGCGCGGTCCAAAAGTGTTTGACACTTTCCCGCCAGAGCTCTTTGATCAAACCATCCAATTGGCCGCTAACCAAGGCATCTATAATGCGTTTCTAGCTGTCGGACTCGCGTGGTCGCTATTGATAAAAGAAAATAAGTGGCAGTTCAACGTTGCGGTCTGCTTCTTAACTTTCGTGGCTGTTGCGGGTATTGTGGCCGCCATAACCGTCGCGCTTAAATCCGGCCTCCCACAATTTATCCCGGCAAGCATCGCGTTGGTGCTCCTGTTTCTTTCTCGGGAGAAAAATCGCGCATCTTAGGCAAGCAGCGCTAAGCTTGGAATTTCTCCCCATTTCTGCCGTGGGCATCAGATTAAAATTTTATCCGAGTTCACCAAATCAGCCATTGAATTCGGAACCAATTTCGTTCTGCTGGATGAGCGAGATGCAGATTATTGAGACCTTAATGCAGTATCGCAAATTATTGTTGCACTAAAGCTACCTCTTACAAACTCAAATTTTTGGTCCATCATACCATTGTTCAATATTCTCCTAAACCCTTCGTAATTCCCATTAGGAATGGGCCTTCGAGGACCTTGGCTTACATCAAGTCGGTTCAATCAGCCCAGAAGTTTGGACGAAACTGTTGATATACTATCGCGAAGAATGCCTTCAATTGTAGAAATCTGGGCCTCGTTTAATATAAGTGTTGGTGACAAAATAAGAATATTACCCAGTGACCGAGCGATCAGACCGCGTCTTTGACATTCTTCGGCAATCTGAAGTGCCACGTTCATTTCGTTACTGAAACCTTCTTTTGTTTCCTTGTCCTTTACAAATTCAATCCCCATCATGAAATGGCTGCCGCGCACTTCTCCAACAATCTCCAGATCAGTCAAACCACGAAGCGCGTTCTCGAATAATTTGCCGGTGGTTTGGACTTGGAGAGGGATTTTCTCACTTTCAAGAATTTCGATATTGGCAAGTGCGGCAGCGGCAGCGGCGGGGTGACCAGAATAAGTCATTCCATGCAGGAACATTGCGCCACGCTCTGAAATCACATCATAGATTTCATCTGAAATTATGGTTGCAGAAAGAGGTTGATAGCCAGAGGTAAGCCCTTTGGCGGTTGTTATAATATCTGGCACCATGCCGAACACATCCTGTGACGCGAACATATGGCCGAGGCGGCCAAACGCTGTCACCACTTCATCAGCGATATACATAATGTCATGCTCGGCGGTAATCTCCCGCATGCGCTTGTGATAGCCGTCCGGTGCCACGATAATTCCTCCAGCACCCATGATCGGCTCTGCAATAAAGCATGCAATATTTTCAGCACCTATATTCTTGATCGCCTCCAACATGTCACTTGCCAGCGCGCCGAGGAACTCACTTTCCGTCAGGCCATCACCATCGCGATATCCGTAGGGTGACATCAAATGGTGCACCAGACCCTCAGCGGCAGTGTCCCATCCATCACTGTAGGCGGGCGTGGTCATCGCCATCGCAAGATGGGTTGATCCATGGTAGGCACCAACGCGAGATAGAATCTTCTTTTTGTTCGGCTTTCCTATGCGGTTGTAATAGTGATGTAACATCCGAATTGCGCTGTCGTTTGCAACTGAACCCGAGTTGGCAAAATAGACCCGGTTTAAATTTCCCGGTGCAAGATGTGCTATTTTTTCAGCCAGCTGCGCAGCTTTTGGATGCGTGAAATTGTAGAAGGTTGAATAATAATCCAACGTCCTCAATTGCTCGGCGATCGCATCGATTATTTCTGTGCGACCGTGCCCAACGTTCACACACCACAGGCCGCCGATACCATCAATCAGTTTATTGCCCTGGCTATCGGTTACATAGGCTCCTTCAGCGCCAACAATGGCCGTGCGGGCGTTATTTTGTTTAAGCCCATCCAGATTTGCAAAAGACTGAATGAGGTGGGCATCCTTGGTCAGGATTTCATCTGTCGTGAGTGGTGTTGAAATGTGCTGGTTCATGATTTTGGTACTTCCCTGAAATCTTGTTGTTGTGTGCTAAGCAGAGCGGGATCGATGGCTGATATATGGTTCAAGTCGGTGATGAGAAGTGCTTCTTCTCTTTCGGCTTCAGCCAGTGCTTCTCCATCCGGACCAACGACGAGCGATAGTCCGCCATATTCCAGACCGGCTTCGCTTCCGCAGTAGTTGGCGTAGACAATCGTCATGTCGCTTTCCAGTGCTCGGGCACGTACAAGTAGTTTTGAAACATTGTCGAATTGTGCGGGGTTAGCTGTAGGGACGAGCAACAGCTTGACGCCTGACTCGCTCAATCTTTTGGCATGCTGAGGGAACTCGACGTCATAGCAAATCAGGAGGGCCGCTTTGAAGTCACCCAGATAGAAAATTGAATAGGCATCGCCATATTCAAAATTCGCTCTCTCCATCGGTCCGAACAATTGCAGTTTTCGGAAATGCGCAAGCTTCTCACCGCGGTGGTCGAAACAACTGGCCGAGTTGTATATAATGCCATTGGCTTTCTCAGCCCAACCTATGGTCAGGCCACAGTTTGCGGTGCGAGCAAGAACACTTAGTTCCTGTTCCCATGGCCCACGCTGCGGCTGGGCCATGGAATGGTGTTGATCCGGTTGGTTGTAACCGGGTAGGAACAATTCGGGAAAGACCGTCATTTGCGCACCAGCATCGGCAGCAGAAGAAAGTATTGTTTTTACTTTCGTCAGTGCAAATGCCACGTCACCTTGCGGCGATGGCCCCTGGTAGAGGGCGAGCTTCATGATTGATCCTTCAACGAAATACTATTTCTTCAAGTTGGTCCAGATCGTGTCATAGACCTTCTGGACATCCTGACCGCACGCCTGAATGAACGCGCCCTTTTGTCCAGCTGGTGGGTTGAGTTCCGGAGCGTTTTTCACAGCATCGATGAAGTATTTACCTGCACCTTTCACGCCAGAAATATACTGAGCATAGTTTGAAACTGCCGCAGCGTTTTCCGGTTCCAGCAAGAAATTCATGAACTTGATGGCGTTGTCACGGTTAGGTGCATCTTTCAGCAAAACCACATTATCCATCCAGAATACGTAGCCTTCTTTTGGGTAGGCGTATTCAAGGTCAGCGTTCTCTGCACGCGCCTTTGCACCAAATCCGTTGTAGATCATTCCGGCAGAAGCGTCGCCGGAAACAAGTACGTCCTTGGCAATATCCGAACCGAATGATGCCCAAGCGGCTTTCGATTTTTGCAACTGATCATTCAGTTTTTTCAACTGGTCGCGGTCGGTCGAGCACTGGGGAATATTCAAGTACATTGACGCCAGGGCCAAAACCTCGCCC
Source organism: uncultured Rhizobiaceae bacterium (assembly GCA_951813045.1). GTDB lineage: Bacteria > Pseudomonadota > Alphaproteobacteria > Rhizobiales > Rhizobiaceae > Pseudahrensia. Next base: position 914,512 of record CATOTF010000002.1, on the reverse strand, counting down.
TGGCTGTCCAGCACGTTAATCTTGCCTTTCAGTTCGGCAGGCGGGTCAAATAAAACGGCCAGCGAACCAATGTCACCCGTGTAGGCCTTGCGATTCACCATGAACCCGGTTGTGCCGATTTGATATGGGATTGAGCTTTTGCGACCCCTGTCGAAACCAACATCTATCCATTGCGGATCGATATTGCCGAAATTGCTGAGTTCAGAACGTTCAAACGTATCCAGCATTCCTTCTTTAGCCATGATCTCGACCATGTAATCGCCGGGAACAGATACATCGTAGCTGCCCAGTTTACCGGCCTTGAGTGCCGCCAGCATTGCTTCGTTGGAATCGAACGTGTCCATCGTGACTTTAACGTCATATTCTTTCGCGAATTTATCCAGCAAATCTTGCGGGATGTATTCAAACCAATGGTATATCGACAGATTTCCGGCGGCCATTGCGCCAGTTGCTGATAGTGTCAGCGCAATCGCGGTTGTACTCGCTAATAAAAACTTCTTCATAATTTCCTCCCTTATGATTGGCCGTTATTTTGATTTTTCACCTGCCCGTCCGACCAAATAGGACAAGGTGACAAACACGACAGACACAAGCAAAAGCAGTGTCGAAATTGCCATGATATTGGGTTGGATTCCGCGTTTTACGGACCCGAAAATCGCCGTAGGTAAGGTTTCAATACCTGCACCTTTGACGAAATTCGTAATGATGAAATCATCCAGTGAGATGATGAAAGCGAGCAAGAAGCCGGACAATATTCCCGGTGCCATGAGAGGTAGGAGAACCAATTTGAAAGCTTCGAACTTTGTCGCGTATAAATCCAGCGCCGCTTGCTCATATGTATTGTCGATACTCTGCATGCGTGCGGCAATGGGCAAATATGCAAACGGAATGCAAAACACGATGTGGGCGATCAAGATCGTGAGATAACCGGTCGTAAAACCGATTGCAGAAAAGAAAATCAAAGTGGCAACCGCTGTGACTATTTCGGGCACCATAATCGGTAGGTTGATCAATACGAACCCAAATGAACGGCCTTTGAAATTTCCGGCACGGATCATGGCTGTCGCAGCTAATGTAGCAATCGTGGTTGAAACGGTTGCCGCGATCACGGCAATTGTAAGTGAGTTGAAAGCAGCGGTTTGGAATTTGGGGGCTTCCGGGCCGAAAAAGACATCACTGTACCAGCGTAACGACAATCCGCCCCATTTGGTGATCGATACGCTGTCATTGAACGAATAGACCAAGACAATGATAAGCGGTGCGTAGAGCAGGAACAGGCACAGGTATGTCAGAGGCAAAAACCCTGGAAAATATCGCAGATCAATTTTCTTGGAAGCCACTACGAGACCTCCTTACTTTGTTGACGTGCATAGTAGGTCAACATAGCCAAAACCATCGATAGCAATATCATGGAAGCTGCGGCGCCAAACGGCCAGTTACCAGCATTACCTTTGAACTGCTCTTCAATCAGTGATCCGATCATAAAGGTCTTGGCACCGCCAAGTAGGTCAGGTGCCAAAAACGCGCCAAGGCTTGGCACAAAAACAAGAATGCACCCTGCAATAATACCGGGTTTAACGGCTGGAAGAATAATCAAACGCAGCGTCTCCCAATGCGACGCATATAGGTCTGCCGCAGCCTCGGACAGCGCAAAATTATAACGTTCTACGCTCGCGTAGATAGGCAAAACCATAAACGGTAAATAGGAATAAAACAGACCAAGCTGAACCGCGAAATTCGTGTTGATCATATGAATGGGCTCATTAATTGCGCCCATCCATAGCAACCATTCGTTCAAAGGGCCGTTATCCCGGATCAGGAATTTCATCGAAATTGTTCTAATGAGAAGGTTTACCCAGTAAGGAATGGTAATCAGGAATAGCCAGACCGACTTATTTGCTCCACGTCGCATTGCAATGAACCACGCCGTTGGAAAACCAATGATGAGGCAAAAAATGGTTGCGGCGCCCGCCTGCCAAATTGAGCGCCAGAATATCCCGACATACGTCCACTCGAAAACAGGTGGCTCATCGCCAAACAATCCGCGATAGAAAAAGAACTGGTCATAGGCGTCTAGTGAAAATTCCCAAATTACCCCCCCGCGAAACTCTTTAGTCAGGAATGAATAGACCAACATGAGCAGAACAGGGATGAGTAAGAAAAATCCTATAATCAACCATGAGGGCAACATAAGCACATGGGCGGACCCCGCATAGATGCCGCTGTTGGACTTCGAGTTGTTGGTAATTGCTCCTGCCATCTAATCCACCAGCAAACGCGCGGCATCGGAATCAAAATTTAGACCTGCCTTGGTGCCAATTTCAGGAATTTTCGCGACTTTGGAGTTTTGAACTCGAACTTTAACAGTTTCACTATCGTCAAGCTGGACGTCGACATGCATGTCAGTTCCCAGATAGATTTGTCGCGTCACAGTTCCTACAAAAGTTCCTTTGGTGGGTGAGACCAGCGCCACACGTTCCGGTCGAATTGATAGGTGACCGTCTCCGGCCTTGGCTCCATCGGCTGCTGAACAGTTAATTGCTGCTCCTCCGGGGAGAATGCAGGAGGCCTTACCACCGGAGACCGATTTCACTTTCACATCGATCAGATTGGTTTCGCCAATAAAGTCGGCAACAAATTTGTTTTTTGGTGCCTCATATATCTCTTCAGCCGTCCCCACCTGCTGAACCTGACCATCGTTGATGACTGCTATACGGTCCGACATGGTCAGCGCTTCTTCCTGATCGTGCGTTACGAAAACAAAGGTGATTCCGGTTTCGTTTTGTATTTGCTGCAATTCAAGCCGAACCGCTTGACGCAATTTCAAGTCAAGAGCAGACAAGGGTTCATCGAGTAGTAGCACTTTGGGTTTGGGTGCCAGTGCCCGTGCAAGAGCAACACGCTGTTGTTGTCCGCCCGACATTTGGGAGGGCAATCGATTGGCAAATTGGTTGAGTTGGACGAGTTCCAGAACTTCACTGACCCGTTTTGTTGCCTCAACTTCATCAACTCCCTGACGCAACAGGCCAAACTTTACATTCTGCATGACGTCCATATGAGGAAACAAGGCATATTGCTGAAACACCGTATTTACCGGTCGCTTGTTTGGCGGAAGACTGGCTATATCCTTGCCGTATAGAACAATCTCGCCTGCAGAAACGTCCTCGAAGCCCGCGATAGTTCGTAGCAACGTGGTCTTCCCACAACCTGAAGGACCAAGCAGTGTGAAAAATTCATTGTCCCGAATTCCAAGTGAAACTTTGTCAAGCGCGACAAAGTCGCCAAACAACTTGCTGACCGAGCGAATATCAATTGCAATGTCTTTTACTTGCACGTCTGTTGCCACAAGACCTCCCAGCCTATACCCCCCTAAGCTTAAATTTAACCTATTTTGCTGGTTTAAAGGGGTATATACCCCTAAGGAGGTATGTTGGTCGCTCCAAATCAAACTTCTGAAAGTGCATTGGCCGTGGCTATTGAGCGCATTGGTCGCCCCAACTTCTCTCCGGCATTGGCGGATTGGCTCAATGCCAGCGTACCGTGTGATAATTTGTCATGGCTCGCTTATTTCCAACATCGCGGGCCGGAACTGCTGATGGCACAAAACACGAGGCCTGAAGTACATGAAAATATTGAAAGTGTCTATCTGGAAGGAGCTTACCTGTTAGACCCGTTCCACGACCTGCATCTAAGAAAGGCGGAAAGGGGTGTTTACCGCCTCAGTGAAAATTCGCCCGACAAATTTAAGAGCAACCAGTATTTCACCGAATATTACCGCCACACCACGCTTATCGATGAACTCGCCTTTATCTGTTATCCAAACCCCGGAGTATCAATTCATATTTGCTTGGGACGGGACAAAAGCTCAAATCGAAGGTTCTCACCCAAAACCATTGCCGCCGCGCGACGAATTGCACCAATTGTCTCTTCTTTAGTGGAAAGCCATTGGTCTGGATTGGATACGACCGGTGCCTACGACGAAGCTGAAATCACAGCCCGATTAATCCGTTCAGCGCAAAGCCAACTTGCCATTCAACTCAGCCCCAGACAGTCAGAAGTCGCGATGCTTATTCTGCGGGGTCATTCTTCAATTTCGATCGGATTAAAGCTCGGCATAAGCGCTCAAACTGTAAAAGTGTTCCGCAAACAGCTTTACAAGAAATGCGGAATTTCATCACAAGCCGAATTGTTCAACCTGCTACTGCCGCTGTTAGGCCAATGATATTTTATGCAACAGACACATTCTCCCAAAAAAAAGCGGCAACTTCTGCACAATATAGAAATTCGGGCACATCTGCGGGGACAGACGCCTGTGCGGCCTCAATTTCATCCCGAGACATAAGTCCAGCACCGAACATATCGATTAGATCATTGGTAAATTCAGGTCCATATTCCGGGTGAAACTGCACGGATAATGCAGGAAAATCATAAGATAAGGCGGCTACCGGGCAATAGGCTGCCGATGCGGTTACACGCGCATCAGGGGGCAGTTCAGTGACCTGGTCCTGATGGGCAAGATAGGATTGTAATTCGCCGTCTCGGGTCTGAAATCTCCGTGACCCGGTTACAAAACCTTTGTCTACCTTCTCCGCCTTTCCTCCAAAGACATCTGCCATTATCTGATGCCCAAAACAGATACCGAACATTGGGACGCCGGCATCCCGCATTTCCCGCAGGTTCTCACGCAATGGCGCCATCCAGGGCGTATCGTCATAAACCCCTTTCTCCGAACCCGAGATAATTATACCATCGACATCGCCGGGAGCTGGCAATGCTTCCTCACCAGCGACATGAATCCATGAAAGATCTGCTTCTGATATATGGGGGGCAATCCAGCGAACAAGAAGCGCTCCGGTTCGACCGTATTTTTCGGTCAGGGCATCACCGGTGACACAATCGTAGATGACAATTTTCATGACATTGTATCCTCCGGCATGTTGGCCATTCAGAACGGTTAAATTACATAAGCTCTTCTCACAATTTGCTAAAACCACATCAGATAATTGTCAATTACTGGCACTAATACAAAAAAATTTCTCTGCAACTTCTGTAAAAAGGACCGGGACATTCCTTCCGAATTCACGCTAACGAGGCCATGCAATTCCACCAAATGATCAAGGGAACCGTTACCCCATCACTGGACAATATCTGTTCCCCGTCAGGGCCTGTGGGATCAAACAGCCTGATGAACTATGGATCAAGCGCCTTGAATGGTGCTGTTAGGACACAATCTAAAGTTCTTTAATGGGCTCCAACCGGCCAACAGCGCGAGTTTTTGGCGGATACTCTTCGCGATTATGTCGGTATTGTTCACGATTGTAAGAGAGAGCCGGTTTGGTTAAAAACCGGTGAGTTAAACATACTGTCGTTTCGTGAATGGATACGCGACTGGCGGCAAATACCAGCTCCTGGGGCGAGGACCTTTGTTTGCGGGGAAGCATGGGAACGGGTGCGGGTGGTTATTACCATCCTCAAAATCCGCTACAGACAGGAAGCGGTGCGCTGGGGAAATCGCACCTCCAAACTTGCCGCCGACCAGAACGAACCTCAGAGCTAAAGCGAGCTTTTTGACGTGACTACATTGCACCCGCTGGGCTTTGTCCGGCGGGTGTTTTCTATAGATTGAATGAATGTCGAGCAATATACGGGGCCATATTTTACGGGCTCACAGATCTGCTTTCTGTAAATCCATCTGCTTGAATCGCCGGGCCAGAGTAATTGGTGGACTTGTCCCGTATTAATTCCGCATCCTGTTCTCGTTTAACTCGTTTTTCGTTCAAATTTGATGGGCGACATTCCTCCTATTGCTGAGTGTCTTCTGCGGCTGTTGTAAAAGCCGTTGATGTATTGGAACAGGGCGTCGGTTGCTTGCTGTCGTGTTTGCCATGTGCCGCGCCAGATGAGTTCGGCTTTGAGTGTTTTGAAGAACGTCTCGACCACGGCGTTGTCCCAGCAATTGCCTTTTCGGCTCATGGACACTTTAAACTTCAGTTCACGCATTCGTTTTTGATAATCATGAGAGCAGTATTGACTGCCACGGTCCGTATGATGAATGCAGCCCGGCGGTGGGTTTCGAAGGGCCAAAGCCCGGTTGAGAGCCTGCAATGCCAAGTCTTTCTTCAACCGGTTGCTGACAGCCCAACCCACCACACGGCGTGAATGTAGATCGATCATCACTGCCAGATACAGCCAGCCCTCACGGGTCCAGATGTAGCTGATGTCACCTGCCCATTTCTGGTTGGGTTTATCCGCTTGGAAGTTCCGCCCCAGCAAGTTAGGCGCAATGTTGAAGCGGTGATTGCTATCGGTCGTAGCTTTGTATTTGCGTGTTCTGACCACTCGAATGCCGTTGTCGCGCATCAGGCGGCCAACACGGCGGTGACCAATAGCAAGGCCGGCTTCCTTCAACTCCTGCGTCATTCTCGGGCGACCATAACTGCCAAGGCTCAAGTGATGCTGTTCACGGATGTGCGCCAGAACCACCATGTCATCGCGCTGCCGTTGACTAACAGGGCGGTTGTGCCAGGCACGATAACCACGCGATGTAACATTCAGAATATGGCAAAGCCGATCCACCGGAACGTGTTTCCTGTGTTCTTCGACAAACGCAAATCTCACTTGCTTTGACCCGCGAAGAACACTGTTGCCTTCTTTAATATCTCCCTCTCCTCCGTGAGGAGACGAACCTCTCTGCGAAGCCGCTCATTCTCTTTGGCCAGATCAATATCAACCGATGGTGGAAGGTCATCAGGCCGGGATTGTTGTATCCATTTCGATAACGTCGAAAAGCCGACCCCCAAATCTGATGCCACTTGTTTCCGGGTAAGTCCGCTGGTCAGCGCAATACGCACCGCTTCACGCTTGAATTCGTCTGTGTGGCCTCGTGCCATAATAGTTCTCCTTGATGGGATTAATCCAATTCAAGGACACGGAACTAAACCGTGACAAGTCCATTGGCGACACCTCGAAGTATATGGCGGTTTCTCTCAATGTCGCTCCATCGTTGTATATGCGTTGATGGGCGATGAGTGTCTGGTCGTCGTTCAATAGTGGCGGTCTTCCCAATCGCTTACCCCGCTTGCGGGCTGCATCGAGACCGTTCTTTGTGTTCTCCCGGATTAGATCACGATGGAACTCAGCCATTGCTGCGAAAATGTGGAAGATTAACTTGCCGCCAGAAGTCGCGGTGTTAAGGCCCTCTGTCAGGGAACAGAAATGAATGTCCCGCTCGTCGAAGCGGATAATCAAATCTGAAAGGTGTTGGACCGAACGGCCAAGACGGTCGAGCTTGTAGACGACCAACAGATCACCAGCGGCGAGATATCTGAGCAGCTTGTCCGATCCGGGTCGTTTGGCTTTTGCGCCAGAGACGCCTTGATCATAAAACACTTTGTCGCAGCCAACACGGGCGAGGAGATCAAGCTGATGATCAAGCTTTTGGTCAGGGGTTGAAACACGGGCATAACCGATGAGCCGACCGTGGGGTGACGGTGGTTGCATGGGCTGCGGCCAGTGGGTCATGGAGCGAGTTCCGAATCGACAAAAACGAACGTTTTTGGCGACGTGTCATGGCTGGTCTTTCTGATCAGGCTGGATGGTTGGAACTGCCCCATTCTGCGCTGTTTTTTAGAATTTTCAATAATATTCCTCCGTAAATTTCGATAGAGTCAAAAACGTTCCTTATTGAATAAATCAGGCCGTCGAACCCTGATAAGCTTTTCAGCTTTTGCCATGGTTTTATCTGTGAGTGGTTTTGCAAACGCCGGAACGACCACGGCAGATTTTTTGAAATGGGAAAGGAAAGCGCAGGCCTCATACCTGCATACATCCATCACAATGATTGGTGTGGTTGCTACGCAGACAAAATCCGAGATAGCGACCTGCATCGACGAATGGTATTTCCAGACGAGCCAAATCAGGGATAAGCGTGATCAAGAGATATTGTCAGGCATGGCCAATTACGCCGACTATCATCCAAGCACTGTGATCCTCGCCTTGGTTGAGCAGGCCTGCGGTAAATTCAAATAGGTGAATTCGAACATTACTTATTTGGAATTGTTGGCATGGTGAGTGCGCTGATTTTCTGAGATGAGGTATCACGCTCCATTTGCGCGCTGTGTTCTTGATCCACAGCGACAGGCATTTTATTCAGAACATCGTTTTGGATTTCTTCCACTCTGTCTTTCAAGGCATCCGTTCTGTCAGTTGCCGCGTTTAGTTCTTCCAGTGACTGGGGTTTCTCATTGTCGGTTGCATCATTGTGAATATCACCAAGCTCGGTTTCGATCCCGCGCAGTTCATTTCCGGCTTGTTCGAGTTCATCAATGATCTGCCTTTGTGCCAGATATTCTTCGTAGGTTGGTTCGCTGCCATTCCATTCGATGGTGGCGATTAGATCATCTGATATGGTTTTTCCATCTTCGTCGCGGACACTCCCACTCTTATCGCGGAATACTTTTGTGCCATCGGGAAGCTTGGCGGCGGATGATAGCAATTCGTCCATGGCGAGGTGTTCATGGGTTAATCTCTGCATGAGATGTTCAAGGACTGTTTTTGTTGCTTGCTGTGCTTCACGAACGGTGGTCACAAGATTCTCATGGGCAGCTTTATATAATGCGTCGTTCGCCAGTAGCCATTCCAGCGTATCCAGCATTTTCTCTAACGCGGTTCTGCGCTTCTTGCCGGTGACAGGATCAATGTCGTCATGATGGATATGTTTGCGCTGACGGCCAACGTCGCGCCCGGCGATTGCATTTTGCAAATCGTCGAACTCGTTTACGTCGTGCATCCCCCGCGAAGCGTCCGAACGTCTGTTAAAGTCATCTGAATAGCTGTCCACACGGTCCTTCTTTCCTCATTTATCTATTTTACCACAAAACGGATTAAATGAGCAAAAACATATAACTACGGGTGCGTGTTTTGGGCTCTGCGCTTAATTTTTTCCCATATCCCCCGCTGGCCGATTATTCCCGTCGTATAGGATGCCTCCCATTAGAGTTCGTTTCGAACGATCAGTAGAGAAAGAGGTGATACCATTTCAACAGCAACAAAAAGTACAGGCCTCAAAGCCAGTGTCGAAGGTCTAAGCGGCCTGTCAGCTTTGGTTTTGACCCTGTTTTTAACCCCTTGGTTCACGGCCTTGAGTGAAGAATGGGCCATTGGCCTTCTCATCCAGTCCTACGGACCGGGATGGACCTATGGGCTGAGTTGGCTCTGGTTCCTGATCTGCGGGGCCGGGATTTTCTACATCAGCCGCGCCGTTCTGTCGGTCACCCTTATGGCAGGAAGCACATCCTTGATGATGCGATTCTTTCCGGCCTGAACGTCAAACCAACCCAGAATAAGGAGATACCAATGAGCACAATCAACAGACCGAGTTTTGCAACCCGGTTCATCTGTTTTGGAGGAGCCGTCTTCGGCGGCTTCTGCATCTACACAAGTACATTCGCAACGGAAGGAGACGCAACTTATCTACTCGCGTTTGGTTTGATCCTCACCATCCCCAGTGTTCTCGGCATGATCCGGGGCTGGTAACGTACTCGACTACAAATATCTCTACCCAACAAAAGGAAAACACTATGGCAACTTGGAAACCTGCGGGCACCGTTTACACGAAAGAATCAGAATGGCCGGGCGTTATCGCCGCAATCGTATTGATTTTTTTGGTTATCGCGATTGTCGCATAACTGAACAATCAAGTGCCCCCTGAGCATTCAGGGGGCACGGAATTCTCAACCCCATTGAACTGGCCGGGTCGGTATTGGCACCACCGATCCGGTTTTTTTGTGCCTGCATTCTGGAGAACCACCCATGAACTGGACCTATTACGGCATTCTTCTTGCTTCCAATATTGGTTTTTTACTCGCCGCAATCTCGATAAAATATTACGCCGATGGCGAGGGGCTTACATATCTGATCTTAGGCCTGTTGATCGCCAATCTGTCCTACATCATTCATTCCAACATTTTGGCATCCGGGTTTACCAACGCTGCCCTGTTCTCGTCAGTCGCCTATCAGGTCTGTCTTATTGCAGTGGGCTTGCTGGTCTTTGGGGAACGCCTGAACAACTATAGCATTGCAGGACTTCTGGTGAGCCTCGTTGCGATGGTTCTGTTTTACCTCTCCTCCGTCCCAAACCAGACTGTTTGAGGTAGAGCATGATTGATAACAGTGAGGTCCGTTTTGGATCAGCCACCGCTGCATCTTATCGCGATCTGAAGAAAGCAGGCATGTTCGATCAGCAGGATAATTCCCTGCTGGTTGGATTCTGGGGCAAAAAACCGCTCTGGTATTCCGGTGCTGGTGGCTGGCTCATTTGCGCTGGAGCTCGTTCCGGTAAACTGCGCGATTTGCTGGCCTATAATATCTGCGCCGGTATCTATACGCCCTCATGTGTTCTGCTGGATTTGAAAGGTGAAGGCACTTATATCGGCCAGGATCAGACCGCTGATAACAAGTTCATTGTTATGTGGAACCCCGCCTTTCTCCACGGGCTTGGATGCCACCGTATCAACCCGGTTGGTTATATCACCATAGACAATTTAAACCTGTCCTCTGATGTGAAGATGTTTTGTCAGAACTTCCTGCCGATATCGAAGGCCCATAATTCTGAATATTTTGACAGACGGGCGCAGGAGTTTCTGGAAGGGATTATCCGTAAAGAGGTAAAGTTGAGCGGGGTACTGACCCTTCCGCGCCTGTATGAGATCGTAAACCTGATACCGGGCAATACCGATGAATGGCTCGACTTCGCCTATGAGATGTCAGTCTCCGGCTTTCCCATTTCCAAACGCATTGAAGAAGAAATAGCTAATTCGAGGGATGATCCAACGGGCGGGTTTACCGGTATTCTGGGCGTGCTGTTCAAAGGCTTTGCCTGTCTCAGCGATGAACGCCTGCTTGAGTCCGTCTCACCACCCTTTGACTTTGATCTGGCGGACATGTGTTCGCAGACACAACCCGTGCAACTGTCATTGATGCCACCGGCGGAATTTGTCGATGGCTGGTCACCGATTATCAAATCCATCTTCGTCGCCCTGTTTGTTCATAAATCCCGTAATCCCCAAAGCCCGCAGCAGACTTGGTTCTTGGATGAATGTGCACAATTGGGTGCGTTCCCGCTTCTTATCAAGGCCTTTACCTATGGGGCAGGCATTGGTGCCCGCCCGGTTGCTGTCTTTCAGTCAACCAAACAAATGGCGGCCATTGGCGAGAACGCAGAGAACATCATTACCTCATCAGCGGAATTGCGCAGCTATTTTGGTGTCCGTGATTTGGAAACCGCCACCACGCTTTCCAAAATGATTGGGTCGCAGACGCTGGACTATCACGATGAAGTCCAGGTTGCACAGGCCGGACATGCCCGTCGTCAGGCCGTGGTTGCGATGATGAACGGCGATGATCCGATGAACTCGGTGATCAATTATGCCCATCACAAGCGTGATGCTGATCGTCCCCGCCAAATGAAACGTAACATGATGGAGCCCAACGAAGTTCTCCATATACCATCCAACAAGATGGTGTTCTTCACAGACCGATTGTCAAAGCCCGCTTATTTAGACCGCAAGCCCTATTACGAGCAACGCTGGATGGCCTGGCGATACCATCCCAATCCATATCACCCGCCGCTGGACAAAGTGCGTGTTAAGACATTCTGGGGGCACGCTTGGCGCAGGGTCATCAACGAACCAGTTCCCGAACAATACGCCCAATTCCCGCAATACGCAGATGGGTATTGGTCGCGCGTCAAAACGTAATCACGAACAGGAAAGGAAGATCATTGAACCGCAAAAAACAAGGTCATTCGGTCCCATCACGTCTTTCTTATGCCAATGCGGATCCTGAATTAGCGAAGGACAATCCTTTCAACGGCAAGGTTCAAAATCTGACGCCCCAGTTTGAACAGGAACGTTGCCCGCTGAATGCAAGGCAACTTGCAGATGTGGGAACAAGTGAGGCCCAACGCCGTCGTGAAGCCATGGCATTCAAGGCCAAACGGCGGGGCCAGGCCTAGGGTTCAAAAATGGTGCAACGACAAAAGCCACATCCGGAGTTAAAGCCATCCCCCGCGCTGTCGCACGGCCCCAAGGCACAAAGCCACTATCAGGAACTGCACCGTGAGCACCGCGAACATCACCAACACCGTCAGGCCCGCGTTGCCAACAAGTTGGCGCAAGGAAGAGCCATCAAGGATCAGTTGCTGGATTCCAAGCGCACTCTTGACGATGAGAGGGTCAATGCTGCCAGAATTACAGCCCCTGCCGTCGGTAAAACACGGGATAGTGTCAGTCGTGAAGCTTTCAAGTTGATGCGGCGTGTGCAAGCCACAACGCAACAATCCCTGTCCAAATCGCAAGCCTTTCGGCAATCGTTGAACGATTGATCACCCCCGATTGCACAAGTTTACCCCCACCCATCAACAAAGGAGACATGATGGATAATACTCAGAACACAAACCCGAACACAGGCCAGAACACAGGCCAAAGCCCTAACCAGAATACCAAAAGCAACAACAGGCCCGAAATGGTCATCAGGGATGGCAGTTTGAAAGCCACCGTATGGCGCAATGAAGGGGACAAAGGCCCTTACTTCACAACTTCAATGGCCAAAACCTATTCCGATGAACGGGGCAATCCCAAAGACACTCAGAACTTCTCTCAATCGGACCTGCTGCGTGTGGCTGAATTGGGACGTGAGACCTATGGCGTGATCAATCAACTCAAACGTCAACTTGCTCTGGAACAATCACAGTCGCAAACCCAGCAACTGGGCCAACAGCAAGATCAACAATCGGATCAATTGCACATGCATGACCGTGAGGCGTTCAGACAGACCCGCCGTCCCTCAAATGGTGATGACAGTCTCCAAACCCCAGCACCTTCGCATCAGCGATAACCTCCCTCCCAAGTAGAAAATTCTTGCGTGAGAACAAAGTATATGTTCTACTTTTGTTCTCATTCAAGAAAAGGGAGATATGAATGGATAATCAATAACAAAAAGACAAGGAAAACAGGAATTGGACACAACAGATATTGAAACAGACAAAGGAACTACTGAGTTACAAATACAACAAGCTGCGTTACACCGCCCATCAGTCGGAATTGATGTCGATTACTACCAGAGTGTCATCGATGATCCCGAGGTTTGTGAAGACCGCAAACGGGATTTGATTGAACTCATCGGCACGATTGTGCTCAACTTTATAGATATCGGGTTTGGCGTTCACCCCGTGCAACTTGCCATGCGGCAATCCGGGAAATTGGCTCAAGATAACAAACGGGTTCAATTGGACGAACGAGAAACGCCGCCACTACAGATTGAATTTGAAAAGGAGAACCATCCAGAAAGGGATGATCTATGATGAATGGATACGGAGATAATATGCGAAACGATCAGCAGGCGACAATAGCTCTGGTCTACTGTCGTATCTCCTCTGAAGCCCAAGCCCGTAAAGGTGATGGGCTTCGTTCGCAGGAAACGAGATGCCGCGAATATTGCAGCTACAAGGGTGTGGACGTTGAACGGGTCTTCTACGACCGGGCCATATCAGGAAAGCTGATTGACCGCCCCGGTATCAAGGAGCTCATACAATTCCTCAAACGCAGCAAAGTCCCGCAGGATTATGTTGTTGTCTTTGATGACATCAGCCGATTGGCCCGTGATATCCGTGCCTATCTGGATCTGCGTGATGCGATCTTTGATACGGGTGCACAGATGGACAGTCCCAATATGGACTTCCGGCAGGATTCAGACGGGCGTTATTTTGAGGGCATGCAGGCCCTTAATGCAGAACATGCCCGCCGCAAGATTGCGGAAACCTCCAAAAACCGTATGTGGGCACGTCTGACGGGTGGCTATTGGTGTTTTGCAGCACCCCTTGGTTACAAGTTCGAAAAACACCCCAGTCATGGCAATCTGCTTGTTCGCAATGAACCTATAGCCAGTATTATACAGGTCGCTCTGGAAGGCTTTGCCACCGGCCGTTTTGAAACTCAGGCGGAGGTCAAACGTTATCTGGAAAGCGAACCTGACTTTGTTGGATGGAAGAAAGGGCGCACAGTTCGTTATGAGGATGTTGTCCGGCTTCTGACACGCCATATCTATTCCGGCACCATCGAATACCCCGCATGGAACATATCCCTGCGCAAAGGCCATCACGAAGGGCTGATTAGCCTTGAGAATTTTGAGCGCATTCAACAACGCATCAAGGAAGGGGCAAGGGTTCCTGCCCGCAAGGATATCAATGCTGAATTCCCCCTTCGCGGTTTTATCACCTGTGGCGATTGCAACAATCCCATGACGTCCTGCTTCTCCAAATCAAAGACGGGTACGAAGCATCCCTATTACATGTGCTTCACCAAAACCTGTGACAGCTATCGCAAGTCCATCAAGCGCGATGCACTTGAAGGCGAATTTGAAACCCTCCTCAAACAGATGAAACCCAGTGGGACCCTGTTCAACTATCTCAGGATCATCTTCAAACGGGAATGGGAATTACGCCTTGCCAGTCTCAACGATCTGAAAAAGACCCTGCGCCGGGATATTCTCAAACTCGACAAGCAGATTGATAATCTCATGGATAAAATCGTCGATGCGGAATCAAACACCGCCATCACAGCCTATGAACGCCGCATTGCAAGACTGGAAAAAGACAAGCTCATAAAGGCTGAAAAACTCGAGAATGGCACCACCCCACAGCGCACATTCGAGGAAATGTTCGAACTCGCCCTCACATTCCTCGCAAACCCCTGGAAACTATGGGCTTCCACCCGCCTCGAAGACAAAAGAACAGTCCTAAAACTCGCCTTCGACGCCCCTTTGGCCTACTGTCGAAAACAAGGGCTTCGAACCCCAAAAACCACCATACCTTTCAACATCTTAGGAGATATCAACATGGGAAAGTGTAAAATGGCGGAGAGGAAGGGATTCGAACCCTCGAGACGATTCCTCGCCTACGCCCTTAGCAGGGGCGCGCCTTCGACCACTCGGCCACCTCTCCGCCGCCGTGGTTACGGGAAAAGATGCAGACGATCAAGACGTTTTATTCAAGATTGATCGTACGTTTAAAAACCATGCGCCGCCACATCGAGAATTCAACATGGCGGCACCGGACAGAGCAAGTTGGGTACCAATTCAGGTGCGGTATATTCGGCGTCCAGTGGCACTCTGTTCGTTTTAATATGCTTTAGACAACCTCATCTTCAAAGATGAAGTCGGTCTCATCAAGGTCTTGAAGCCCGAAACCGTCCAGAAGAATCTGGAGCCCATCAATCGTCACTTCAGAGTTGTTCAATGTGCCCGCGGCATTGAAATTGTCGGTAAACGGGTTTGGTCCGCCAGCCAGGCCGAATTCACTCAGGTCTATACGGTCTTCGCCGTTGGTGAAATCCGTAATTGTGATGACACCGTTGTCGTCACGCTGAACGACCAGAATATCTGACCCCGCCCCGGTGGTAACCATATCGGTACCGCTTCCGGTTGTGATCACATCGTTTCCGGCGCCGGCGTTAATCACATCATCCGTATCGCCCGTGGTGATGACATCGTCACCACCGCCCGCAAGGATTTGCCCCTGTGCAGTTCCGAAACGGGCGTCAAAAGTGTCATTTCCTTCTGAAAGGACAACATCGCCGATTAGAGTATCTTCGTTGACGACTTTCACGCCACCTTCGGCTTGGCTTGCATCAATTGAGTTTTGTGTACCGGAGATTGTGCCCTTATTGGTGATTGTACCCGCGAAGGTCACATTGTCGGCAATGCGGATGCCCGCAACTTCGGCGGAATCTGCTGACCCGGCGATTGTACCAAGGTTTTCAATATCCCCTTTGAAGGTAACACCGCCCTCAATCGTTGTGAAAATGCGCAGGCCGTCCCCAGCCGTATTCAGGTCAGCCGTGGCACTACCGCGACCCTGAATAGTACCGGCATTAAAAACATCGGCTGTGACCACATCGCCAGCGACATCGCCGGTCTGCAAGGACACACCGGCACCATTGTTGCCAACACCGGCGTCGATAGTGCCGCCTTTGAAATTATTGACTTCATATTGGTCGGCAGTCGCATCGGCATAGGTTGTGCCATTGCGCTGGTCGCCCGTGCCCAAAACGGATGCGAAGTTATTAAACTCAACCCCGTTACCGTCAATATTGACCGCACGACTGTCGCTGGTGATTGTGCCGAAGTTCAGAACTTCCGCGTCGTGATCGCCGGTTCCAAAATACAACCCATTGTTGGCGCCCGAAATGACCCCGTCAGAGTTGTTGACGACAGCACCGTCGAACGACACGCCATTTGCTACACGCACACCGGCAGTTGGGCCCTGCGTGCTTTCAGAAGAAAATGAACCGTCGTTGATGACATTGCCCTGAAACGTTGTTCCGCCGGCGTCTCCTGCAAAGATGCGCAGGCCATCACCGGCTTCACCAACATTGGCAGTTGCCTGTCCCCGGCCCTGTACAGTGCCCAGATTAAACACACTCGCCGTCACCGTATCACCGGCTGAATCACCGGTTTGTAGGGCGATACCTGCGCCATCATTGCCAACCCCGGCGTCAACAACGCCGGTTTTGAAGTTGTTGACTTCATATTTATCGGCGGTTCCATCTGCATAAATCGTGCCGATTCTTTGATCCCCGGTGCCGAGTATATTGCCAAAATTATTGGAAATGACACCCGTTCCATCAATATTCAACGCACGGCTGTCACTGGAAATGGTGCCAAGGTTGGTTACAACGGCATCATGGCTTCCGGTCCCAAAATACAGTCCGTTGTTAGCGCCGGAAATAGTGCCTGCGGCGTTATTGACAACGTTGCCTTCAAAGGAAACACCATTTGCAACCCGAATACCGGCGGTGGTTCCCTGTGTGCTTTCGGAGGCAAAAGACCCTTCATTGACAATGTCACCCCGGAAGGTTGTACCGCCCGGGTCACCTGCAAAAATGCGCAGGCCATCACCAGCTTCGCCAACATTGGCTGCGGCCTGACCGCGGCCCTGTATAGTACCACCATTGAAAACGTGGGCTGTTACTACGTCTCCAGCCGCATCACCGGTTTGCAGGGCGACTCCAGCACCATTATTGCCGACACCTGCATCAATCACGCCGCCTTTGAAATTGTTCACTTCATATTTATCTGCTGTTCCGTCTGCATAAACGGTACCGTTACGCTGGTCACCAGTTCCGAGAATAGATCCGAAATTATTCACGTTAACGCCGGTTCCATCAATATTGACGGCGCGGCTGTCGCTGGAAATTGTACCGAAGTTCAACACTTCGGCGTCGTGATCACCGGTTCCAAAATACAGGCCGTTGTTGGCTCCTGAAATTGTGGCCCCGGAATTGTTGACGACCGCGCCGTCAAACCCAACTCCATTTGCAATACGCACACCCGCTGTTGGGCCTTGCGTGCTTTCAGATGCAAACGTTCCATCATTGACAATATTACCCTGGAAGGTCGTGCCACCCTCAACGCCGGGGAAAATGCGCAGACCATCTCCTGCTTGGCCAACATTGGCTGCTGCTTGTCCACGCCCCTGTACGGTACCAGCATTGAACACGCTAGCGGTTACGGTATCACCAACAACTTCTCCTGTTTGCAGTGCGATACCCGCGCCATCATTACCAGCGCCCGCGTCGATGACGCCTTGTCTGAAATTGTTGACTTCATACTTATCGGCGGTTGCATCGGCGTATACGGTGCCATTCCGTTGGTCTCCTGTACCAAGCACCTTGCCAAAGTTGTTAAACGTTACACCGTTTCCGTCGATATTTACCGCACGGCTGTCACTTGAGATCGTACCTTCATTTGCAACTCTTGTGTCATGATTTCCCGTTCCGAAATACAATCCGTTATTGGCACCCGAAATTGTGCCTGTAGCGGTGTTGTGGACATTACCGGTAAAGGACACGCCATTTGCTATGCGAACACCCGCTGTTGGGCCTGGGTACTTTCCGAAGCAATACTACCTTTGTTGACAATGTCACCACTGAAAGAAACGCCAGCAGCGCCGGGGAACAGTCGAATACCGTCCCCTGCAAGCGGATCTGTTGCAGGTGCCTGACCCCGCCCCTGTATGGAACCAGCATTGACGATATTAATGTCAAGATTATCACCGGGGTTCACCCCCACCTGTACAGGGATGCCGGGAGCCGTAGTGCCAACACCTGGATCAACGAGCTGAGTCGTACCGACAATGATGTCGGCGGCAGGAACTGGTGTAGGCAGCACTGGTGCTGGAGTTGGTACTGGCGCGATAACGTCTTTAACAGTTTTTGTTGTTGCTGATTTTGTAGTCGGGGCTTTTGAACTGGGCATAGTTTCACCTGTGGGTTTCATCGCAGTCGGGAACGCTCATAAACCAGTTCATTGGCTGGTATTATTCGCATGATATCGTTTGCCAGCGTTCCATCATGCCAAACCTCGTGCAATTTAATCACCTGTTAATCATTAATATTAGTTAGTATTAACAGCGTGTTATGAGGGTTTTGAGAAACTCCTATAGCTCCGAAATTGAGCAAATATTTTTTTGGGAAACCGTGTTCTTCTAACCACTTATATAGTTAAGTTGAATGTGCTGGTTGACTTCCTGGGAGCCGGAACAATCTGATGTCTTTGACTTTTGGGCTGATTATCACAACTTCTTGAGCGGTTATTTAAAGCGCGTTGTGGATGTCATTTCAACGTGTACGCAGTTCATCAAATAAAAGATGAAGCCCATGGTAAAACGCCGCCTAGATCAAAACCCTGACCTTATAAGAACGACCCAACCGATGCAGGACCTCACTGGAGGCCTTCAAGCATCCGTCCACCTCTCAATTCTTATCCCGTAGGAATATTTGACTCTTGAATGAGAACAAAATAGGAACATATGCCTGAGGAGTTTTGCGGTTACACAGGCTTTGCCTTTTCAGGCAAGGGTTTTGAGTTGGAGACAGGCATGGTTCTGGATGAGCTGAAGGCGAAAATTGAGAATATTGAAGGGCGTACCAAACGATTTATCGCGGCTGATGAACCACGGGTCGGTTTATGGACACTGGGTCTGGAAGAACTCGATAACGCCCTGCCCGCGCAGAGCCTGGCTTACGACGCCTGCCATGATTTTACCCCTGAACTCAAAACAGACGTACCACAAGTCGCCGGGTTTATTGCGGCACTTTTACAACGCTTGCCGCCACAAAGACTACAACGAGGACCAATTGTGTGGTGCCAAACGGCCTATAATGCGCGCGAATATGGGCGTGTCTATGCCCCCGGCCTTATCGGTAGTCGCGTACCTCCAGAACAGTTTTTATTTGTTAATGTCCCTAAAGAACGCGATCTGGCGCTGGTGCTTGAAGAATGTGTACGGGTGCCCCGTATTGCTGCAGTTATCGGTGAAGGGGCGGCACCGGATTTCACCGCATCACGGCGGCTGACACTGGCCGCGCAAGAAAGCCATGTGCCCTGCCTCATTCTCAACACCTCCGGTACGATTGGCGCGTCAGCAGCATGCACACGCTGGCGCATTGCGCCCATTACCGGGCCACCGGATGCACGAGACCCACAAGGTCCCGGCTTTGCCGCCTGGGCTGTCACCCTTGCCCGTGCCCGTGGTGGCAATACCGCCCTCAACCCAACCCTTGCCAAACCGCTGGAAGTTACCTGGACCGATGAGACGCATACTTTCAATCTGGTTTCCCCATTTCGCTCTGGAACGTCACTTGCGCCAGAAACAGAATATGGCGCGTTTCGCGACGCACCTTGAATCGGATGCCGAAAACCCTCTCGTTCTGGTGGACCACGGGGTGCGCGGAACCCGTATTACGGCGGTTAGCGCCCTTGCTCAGCAATCGGGAGCCCGTGTGGGGCAAATGCTGACGGATGCCCGGGCAGTCTGTCCGTTATTGACCGCCGAACAGGCTTGCCCGGAAGCCGATGACGATATGCTGGAAAGGCTTGTCCTGTGGGCCGCGCGCTATTCCCCCATCACCGCGATGGATGATAGCGCCGCGCCCCATGATATTGTGAAAGATTTCGGCCTGCTGATCGATACAACAGGGTGCGACCACCTGTTTGATGGTGAGGCTAATATGATGCGTGACTGCCTGCGACGCCTTGGGGCCATGGGATTTACAGCCCATGCTGCCGTGGCCCCCACCCCCGGCGCGGCCCATGCATTGAGCCATTACGGCAGCGGATCTGATATCGCCACAACACAAGAAGAAGCCCTGCACCTGGCCGGGCATCTGCCGGTGGAAGCACTGCGTCTCAGTGATGAACGCAATCTGCTTTTACGGCGATTGGGGCTTAAAACTGTGCACAGTGTTATACGCGTGCCCCGTCAAGCGCTTGAACGGCGTTTCCGAGCTAAAATTGATGCCCGGTCGGTTCAAATGCGGGTCGATCAGTTTAACGGCGCACTGCATGAACCGATAAAACCCTTGCGCCCTCCCGCTCCATGGCGGGCACATATGCCATGCGCGGAACCTGTATTGGACATTACCGGCATTCAGTTCGCGCTTGGGGAATTATTTGCCCGCCTTTCCACTCGCATGGAAGTAGCGGCACAAGGGGCGCAGGGGTGGCGGCTTACCGCGTTTCACAGCGATGGCGGTTCTTCCGGCGTTTCCATCCGCCTTTCGCGCCCGTCGCGGGACAGCATCCATGTGATGCGGTTGTTTGACGAAAAGCTGGACCAGATCGACCCCGGTTACGGTATTGATGGTTTCCTGTTGGAGGCCGCTGATTGCGATGTCATTGCTGTGCAACAGGCAACACTCGTGGCTGATAATCAGGCGGCAAATGAAGCTCTTGCCGTTGAACTTTCAGGGCTTGTAGACCGGCTTTCCAACAGGTTCGGTGAGCGTAATGTGACCTATGCGGTGCCGATTAAAAGCCATATTCCCGAACGGGCATGGCATATGGCCAATGCCGCCTCAACAGGCGCGCAGGCCCTTGCGTGGCAGGAGGTCGAAACGGAAACGGCTTTCCGCAGCGTGCCACGCCCTTTCCGCTTGTTTGATACGCCGGAGGCGACTGAGGTCACCGCGCAAGTGCCTGATGGACCGCCTCTTAATTTTCGGTGGCGACGGATACCCCGGCAGATCATCCGCGCCCGTGGCCCGGAGCGTATCGCCCCTGAATGGTGGCGCGAAGGCCCGCGCGGCACTGCCATACGCGATTATTATGAAGTCGAAGACACCCAAGGCCGCCGTTACTGGCTCTTCCGCGAAGGTCTTTATGGTGGTGCCTCACAACCGGGCTGGTTCGTGCACGGGGTTTTCGGGATATGAGGAGACCTCAAAGATTACAACATTTCAGTAAAGAAATGCGCCGAAACCAAACAGACGCAGAAGCTACCCTATGGGCGCAATTACGTGGCCGTAAACTAGGCGACCTTAAATTCAAAAGACAAGAAGTCATCGGAAACTACATCGTCGATTTTATCTGTTACGAGAAAAGGTTGGTCGTAGAGGCTGATGGAGAGCAACACGGCGACAATGCTTACGACAGAAAACGAGATGTCTGGTTAGTGGCACAAGGCTTTATAGTTCTAAGGTTTTGGAACAGTGAGGTTTTGATGTCTTTAGATGATGTGTGCCTGCAAATATTAAAAGCAGTCGGCGAAGCTGAAGTAGAAAAGTGGTTGTGAATGATACCTATCCTCTCCCCTCGTGGGAGAGGATAGCGAGACCCGGCACTACACAGCAGTGTCGCTGGTCGACCTTGGTGAGGGGGGTTAAATCTAGCTCCCATCATCTACCATTCCCCCTCTCCCAATTGCGACTAACCTTCGCTGTGCGAAGGAAGTCTGCATATCCCTCTCCCACAAGGGGAGAGGGAAAGGATCACCATGTCTCGTCCATCTGAAAACCCGCCCATTCCGTTCAAACGACCGAATACAAAGCCTGTTCCTCCTCCAGCAGATGCAGCCCCTTATGCAGAGTTGCAATGCGCTTCCAACTTTTCCTTTCTACGTGGTGGCTCGCATCCGGCAGAACTCGTCGCCACAGCAAAAGCCATCGGGATAAACGCAATCGGGATTGCCGACCGCAATACGGTCGCCGGGGTTGTGCGCGCCCACGCGGCGGCCAAAGAAGAAGACATGCGACTTCTGGTTGGCGCGCGTATCGACACCGTGCCCAACGGCTTTTCACCGCGCAGTAAAGACGGGCGCAACGAGAAACTGTCAGAAAGCAATTTTCAAAATGCACTGCCCGGGTTTTCCTGCCTGATTTATCCAACGGACCGCGCCGCATGGGGCAGGCTTTGTGCCCTCTTAAGCAAGGGTAAAATGCGGGCACAAAAAGGCGAATGTCACTTGTGGTTCGAAGACATTTTGGAAGTTCTTGAAGGGCAGATTGTTATCGCATTACCGCCTGAAAACGGGTTAGCGGAAGTCGAAGAAAAACCAGCTTCCAAAGGCAAAAAACAAACCCGCGTTAATAATCTGATTCAACTACAGGCCATCAAAGAAAAAGCTGAAAACGGGAGTCAAATCAACGGTTTCGAACTCTCTATCAAGAAGTTGAATCAGAGGTCACCTGGAAATATATGGATCGCAGCTTACGTGCTTTATCAAGGAGATGATCGACGGCGGTTAAACGAGTTAGACGCCCTTTCAAAACGGTGCAACGTACCATTGGTTGCCACAAATGATGTGCATTATCATGACCCGGCCCGCCGTCCGTTACAGGATGTCATTACCTGCATTCGCGAAAAATGTACGCTCGCGACTGCCGGTTTCAAGCTCGCGCAAAATGCTGAACGGCATCTCAAAACACCGCTGGAAATGGGTCGGCTTTTTGCTGCCTATCCGCAGGCCATCGCCGCCACGCAGAAGATTGCGGACCGGTGCCGATTTTCGCTTGACGAATTGTCTTACCATTATCCAAATGAACCAGTCCCGCCGGGCAAAACGGCACAGCAACATTTGACAGATTTAACCTGGCAAGGGGCGAAGAAATTCTACCCCGATGGCCTGCCTCAATCCGTGCGCGAAACAATTTTGAAAGAACTCACCCTCATCGAGCACCTCGGTTACGCGCAATATTTTCTCACCGTCCATGACATTGTCGTCTATGCACGCGACGAGGATATCCTGTGCCAGGGGCGCGGGTCGGCGGCGAACTCGGCCATTTGTTATTGCCTTGGGGTGACCGCTGTCGACCCTTCCAAAATCAATCTTCTGTTTGAGCGTTTTCTATCCGAAGAACGAAAGGAACCGCCTGATATTGACGTGGATTTTGAGCACGAACGCCGCGAAGAGGTAATCCAATATGTTTACCGGCGTTACGGCCGTCACCGGGCGGCGATTGCTGCCACCATTATCACCTACCGCCCCCGTTCCGCCGTGCGCGAGGTGGGCAAGGTCATGGGGCTGACGGAGGATGTGACAACGGCTCTCGCTTCCACTGTTTGGGGCTCATGGGGGAAAGGTATCCCGCAAGATCAAATCAAACAGGCCGGGCTTGACCTCACCGACCCGCACCTGGCGCGGGTGATCGAATTGACTCAGGAATTGCTCGGTTTTCCGCGCCACCTTTCCCAACACGTTGGCGGGTTTGTGCTGACCGAAGACGCTTTGGTTGAAACCGTACCCATCGGCAATGCAGCCATGGCTGATCGCACTTTCATTGAATGGGACAAGGACGATATCGACGAATTACGGATCATGAAGGTCGATGTGCTGGCGCTTGGCATGTTAACTTGTATTCGCAAATGTTTTGATCTCATCCGCACCCATTACCGGCAGGATTATCATCTCGCTAACCTGCCGCGCGAGGACCCTGTGACTTACGAGATGTTGCAACGGGGCGATTCTCTGGGCACTTTTCAGGTGGAAAGCCGGGCGCAGATGAGCATGTTGCCGCGATTAAAACCGGCCAAATTTTACGACCTCGTCATACAGGTGGCAATCGTTCGCCCTGGCCCCATTCAGGGCGACATGGTGCACCCTTATCTGCGCCGGCGCGACGGGTTGGAAACGATCAATTACCCCTCCCCCGCCCCGCCTGCCGACCCTGATGAATTGCGCAATATTCTGGGCCGAACGCTCGGTGTTCCCCTGTTTCAGGAACAGGCCATGCAAATCGCAATTGATGCCGCCCATTTTACCCCCGAAGAAGCCAATCTTTTGCGCAAGGCCATGGCGACATTTCGCCGGTCCGGGACCATCCATACGTTACAGGATAAAATGGTCGGACAGATGATTGATCGTGGATACGATCCGGATTTTTCCCGCCGTTGTTTTGAGCAAATCAAAGGGTTTGGTAAATACGGTTTTCCGGAGAGCCACGCGGCCAGTTTTGCCCTGCTGGTCTACATTTCCTCCTGGATCAAATGCCATTATCCCGATGCTTTTTGCGCCGGGCTTCTTAATGCGCAACCGATGGGTTTTTACGCTCCGGCGCAGATTGTCCGTGATGCAAAAGAACACGGCATTGAAGTACGACCGATTGATGTAAACCATTCTGACTGGGACAACACATTGGAAGAGAACTTTGACGGCACATTCGCCGTTCGCCTCGGCTTTCGCCAAGCCGATGGATTGCGCGAAGAGGTGATGGATGAATTTGTGAAAGCGCGCGCGCAGTGCCGCTCTTTCACCAGTCTCGATCACATCCGCCGCCGCACACCGTTGACCATCGCTGTGCTGGAAAAGCTGGCATCTAATGACGCTTTCCGCTCGATCGGGTTGGATCGTCGCGAAGCCCTGTGGGCTGTGCGCGGGTTGATGAGCGATGTGCAATTACCACTCTTTGCCGCTGTTGACGAATGCTCCACCGGCGAAGACGTCTTCGTTTCCCTTCCCGCCATGCGCGAGAGTGAACATGTGGTGACGGATTATCAAACCCATCGCCTCTCACTCAAGGCGCACCCCCTCTCCTTCCTGCGTGAAACCTATCGCAAGCAAGGCATGATTGTCGCAAAAGACCTGTACAACATGCGATCGAAACAACGGTGCAGCATTGCTGGTGTTGTTCTGGTGCGCCAGCGCCCCGGCACCGCCAAAGGCGTTGTCTTCATAACGATTGAAGACGAAACCGGTGTTGCCAATATAATCGTCTGGAAGAAGGTAATGGAAAAACATCGTAAAATTGTCATGGGTGCACGATTGGTCAAAATTACCGGTGAAATGCAACGGGCCGGAGACGTGATTCACATCATAGCCCATCGGTTAGATGACCTGACCGCTGATCTCGACCAGCTTTCCGATGATGAACTGCCAGAGGTTGTGGCCCATGCTGATCATGTGAAATCCCCAATCGGTTCACATGCAGAAGAACATTGGAACAAGAGCCCGGTCGGACAGGTAAAAAACATACCTCCAAGACCTACAGTACCAGCGCGCGGCACACACCCTCGCAACGTGCGGGTTATCCCGAAAAGCCGGGATTTTCATTAAGAGCGGGATTTTCTAAGGTTGCGAACCCGTGCTTGAACTGAAGCTACAGGGTCATGGCTGGCATGTTCAAGCGCTGTAAATGCATCCCCGCGCAGATCGGAATTCTGATCTGCAAGCGTCACCAGCGCATCCAGCGCCCATGCTCGTAAAAACGGCCTCTCATGGGTGAGCAACGGTTTAAGCCAAACCGATAAAGCTACAGAATCCATATCATCAAAATTCAAATACATGGCTGTTTGGCAGATATGTAATTGAGAACTCCAAATGGAGCATCTCATGGCAGCTGAAACGAACATCAGCAGCTGACTGGACTGAATAAACAAACCGGATTCGGCTGCCGACTTAAACAACCAGGTTGCTCCTTCACAAACATGCCCTGTCTTATTGCCGAATAATTCGATCAGTGCCTCTGGATAATCGACACATTCACGAAAGCGGGATTCAATTTTCTGAAGAGCACCAACGGATTTTCCGTCATAGGTAACAAGCGCCCCGTACAGATCATCCTTCATAAATTACTCAATCGTAACAGCGCCGGTTGCCTGGTTTATACGCACGCCAATCACTGCTTTGTTCGACTGAATACCATCAATATACCGTTCAACCGGAACCGACAGAAGCAAGTCTTTGGCCGCATTGTAGGATGATTTAATCCTGGCGATATCAATCGCCTGAAACCCCATGAACTCTCCGCCATCCGACAACGTCTTGCACTGGCGCAATCCAAGCTCATCATTTGGGTCCGGTGCCAGAATTGCCAGATGAGCAGAACAACACGCCGGTTCTGCCGTGTCGAGCAGGGCGATACGAATTTTCCCGTTTGCAAACGTGCGGGTAGCATCCGACCATGGTTCAACGACAGTATCGACCCGCGCCTGACCCCCGCATTGTTCAACCGAAGCATCAGCAAGTGGCCCGTCCGCATGCACTGCGGAAATGGAGATCGCAATAAAGGCTACTGTAAGAATATGTCTCATATCATTCTCCTGAATAGCCCCATTCAACCTTGCACCCATGGGGTTAAATAGATGCGAGGAAATGCACAGTATGGTGAGCTTTGAACCCAACATACAGAATAAGATAGCAGATCAATGCGCAACCCGTTAAGGAGCCGGGGTTGAAAACATGGGAACATGTCGATGTCCATAAAAGCTGTACTCTTTGATAAAGACGGCACCCTCATAGATTTCGGAGCAACATTTGCACCCGCTACCGGTAAAGTGTTGGATACACTGGCCGGGGGGGAGAAAGTAGCTGTCGAGAAATTGGCTAAAGTTGTCGGGTTTAATACGCGGGACCAGACATTCGAACCGGATTCTGTTCTTATTGCGGGGAGCCTTCAAAATATCGCCGATTGTCTTCTCCCGCATCTGAAAGAGCAAGAGACAGGCTCTTTTCTTGAACACCTCAACCGGCTTTATGTACAATTCTCCCTTGAAAGCATCGCACCATTCGACTGTCTCATTCCAACGCTGAATACCCTCGCTGAAATGGGCCTGCCGCTGGGTGTGGCTACCAATGATTCAGAATCCGCTGCCAGAGCACATCTGGAGCACTTGGGGTTGATCGGGCCCTTTTGCTATATCGCGGGATACGACAGCGGATATGGGGAAAAGCCGGCGCCCGGCATGGTTACCGGATTTGTCAACCATCTAGAGTTGCAGCCCCATGAAATCGCGATGGTCGGGGACTCAACCCATGATCTCATTGCCGGGCAAAAAGCGGGAGCGTGCGCTATCGCCGTTTTAAGTGGAGGTGCGCGAAGAGAAGCTCTCGCTCCCCACGCTGATCATATTCTTGACGATATCGGCGGATTGCCGGTTTTGATTGACCAGATCAATAAGGTCTAACCGCTGGCCTGATCAATAGAGTGTTTTGGTCTGCCTGTCTTGCAGAGCATCATCATATTCCACAGCGTTAAACTCCGGTATCGTAGACTTCACCAACTGGCCGGCACTTGGCAGGGTTTTGGGATTCACCTGTGTTTCAATATCCCAAAGCCCGGCCCGCTTTAATGCACGGGCACATTGGAAATACATGGTGTCTATCTCGACCACGATAACCGACGCGGGCAGTTTTCCGTTAAAAGCAAAACCGCCACAAAGCGTCGCATCATCGCTTACATAAGCTTTGCCATTGATGCGCAGACATTCATTCCAACCGGGAATGAGGAACATCAAGGCGACACGCTGGTCACGCACGATATTACGCAGCGTGTCGAGCCGATTGTTTCCCCGGCGGTCAGGAAAAGCAATCGTGCTGTCATCAAGAATGCGGATAAAACCGGGGCTGTCTCCGCGAGGGGAACAATCCATGCCCTCCGGTCCGATGCTGGCAATAGCGAAGAACGGTGCGGCCTCGATTATTCGCCGATATTCGGCGTTGATAACCGGTGTTTCTTTTTCGGTCGTGGCCGGAGACATTTTTGCAATGCCGGGATAGAGCGCTTCGAGAGCA
Source organism: uncultured Rhizobiaceae bacterium (assembly GCA_951813045.1). Taxonomy (GTDB): domain Bacteria; phylum Pseudomonadota; class Alphaproteobacteria; order Rhizobiales; family Rhizobiaceae; genus Pseudahrensia. The sequence goes on along the minus strand of CATOTF010000002.1, from coordinate 886,671 downwards.
TCAATGGATGTAATTTTCCGCATTAGTTGGTTTCCTCCCAGCGATAGCGAAAATCACAATGGCTTTTGCCTTCCATGATGGTTTGGGTCCGGTCGAGTTTGATGTTGGGATTATACCCGGTACAAAACGTGCCATCCCGGCCGCACGAAAGGATATGGCCGATTTCTGCCAACCCCATTTCGCGATACATCTCCGCATACATGCAGCGGGTCACATTGTAATGGACCTGCTTGTCGTTTTCTTCCAACATCTCAACTTCCAGCGCGCCGTTTGCTTTCCATTGGGGAAGCAGATTGTGAAAACCTTCCAGCGTCGTCTCTCCACCCTCGCCTTCAGCATAGGCAGCGCCCTGCGCGATGGAATCGGAGGTAATCGCCGCACGCAGGATTTCCGACGCCTGTTCTTTGCCCAAGCGCTCCACCATCTCCTTATAGATGGGCTTAATAATATTCGCCTCGATACGGCGCTGTTCGAGAATTGGAAGTTTTGTTTTCGCCATGGAATTGCCCCTAAAACTAGAAGGTCGCTCAATTGGCGGCCTTCGAATATTACATATTTGGATAGACGGGCCCCTCCCCGCCTTGTGGTGGTACCCAGTTGATATTCTGGTTGGGATCTTTGATATCGCAGGTTTTGCAATGCACGCAATTTTGCGCGTTGATCACATATTCTAAATCAGCCGCACCCTCTTTAGCCGCGTCGCCATTCGCGTCGACCCATTCGTAAACACCCACCGGGCAATAGCGGCGGGAAAGGCCCGCGTAGACGCTGAACTCCGAGGATTTCTGCAAGTCCGCATCTTTCAAATGAAGATGTTTGGGCTGGTCTTCCCCGTGGTTGGTATTCGAAAGAAACACGGATGAAGATTTGTCGAAGGTTAAAACCCCATCGGGACGACCATATTCAATTGGCTTATGTTTTGACGCCGGTTCGGTCGCCTGGTAATCGGCCTTTTCATGTTTCATCGTGCCGAAAGGTGACCAGCCACCCAAAAGCGACGTGCACCACATATCGAGACCAGAAATTAGCGTACCAAGAACGGAGCCGTATTTCGTAACCAGCGGTTTAACATTGCGCACGGGATTGAGGTCGCGGCCGATATCGCTGTTGCGCCATGCTGCCTCATAGGTTGCGAGCTCATCATTTGCGCGACCCGCCTTCAGCGCTTCGGCAACATGTTCCGCGGCCATAATGCCGGAAAGCATGGCGTTATGACTGCCTTTGATACGCGGCACGTTTACAAAACCGGCGGAGCATCCCATCAGCGCCCCACCGGGAAATGAAAGCCGCGGCACAGATTGCCAGCCGCCTTGGGTGATCGCACGAGCGCCATAAGCAATCCGCTTGCCCCCTTCCAGCAAGGGCGCAACGGATGTGTGGGTTTTGAATTTCTGGAATTCATCAAACGGCGACAGGTATGGGTTTTTATACCCCAACGCGACAACATAGCCGACATAAACCTGATTGTTCTCAATGTGATAGATGAATGAACCACCATCCTGGTTATTTTCGAGCGGCCAGCCCAGCGTGTGCATCACGGTGCCTTCGCTGTGTTTTTCAGGGTCGATTTCCCAGAGTTCCTTGAACCCCAGGCCAAATTTTTGTGGGCTGGCATGTTCATCAAGGTTGAATTTATTGATCAGGGTTTTTGCAAGAGACCCGCGCGCGCCTTCTCCGATGAGAACATATTTACCGTGTAATTCGACACCGCGCTCAAAATTTGGGCCGGGTGTACCATCGCGCTGCAAGCCCATGTCGCCAGTTGCGACACCGATAACGGCACCATCTTCATTATAAATCACTTCGGATGCGGCAAAACCGGGAAAGACTTCAACGCCCAGAGCTTCCGCTTTCTCGGCCATCCAACGGCACACATTGCCAAGTGAGACAATGTAATTACCGTGTTTGTTCATGAGCTTCGGCATGGCCCAGGTTGGTAATGGTATTTTACCAGCCGGACCCATGAGATAGAATTTATCCTTGCGAACGGGAACCTTAAATGGATGGTCTTCTTCGTCGCGCCAATCGGGGAAAAGACGATCTACAGCAACAGGGTCGATAACAGCACCGGAAAGGATGTGAGCACCAATTTCCGCACCTTTTTCCAGCACAACAACGTTGATGTCGGGATCAACCTGTTTCAACCTGATGGCCGCAGCAATACCTGATGGTCCGCCCCCAACGATAACAACGTCAAATTCCATGCTTTCGCGGGGTTCAAGTTCGTCGCTCATGTCAGGCTCCTGTTGGCAAATTCACTTTGCGCCATGAAATTTAGGCTCATATTTTCACCGTGTTAAACCACAGTGGACGCGTGATCAATCGTTGGGATAATTGCACTGATATCGCAAATCACGATATCTCACTTCACCTTCTTTAAAACGCTCGATCCGGTGGCGATTAATGTGCCATTCCCGTCAAAGACCTCGCCGTTGACGTAAACCACGGAACGCCCTGCCCTTGAAGTCTTGCCGATGGCGTAAATATGGGGGTGTTTGGCGAGCGCCACATAGTTGGTCGTCAGGGAAAGCGTGGAGACCAGCTGATTGGCATCATCCGACAACGCGCGGCTGGCCGCAAAGCCGCAGGCGCTGTCGAGCAGGATTGCGATCATGCCGCCGTGCAGGCCGTTGTGCCGATTCGTATGGCGATTATCCATCATCATATGGGTTTCGCACCGATCCGCATAAATGCGGTGCTCATAATCAAGCACGCGTTGCAGACCAGTTTCTGCCACGACAGTTTTTTCCGGCTTTTCAGCGGGAGGTGGTAGTGTCACGCGGCTTTACCAATTTTGATGATCTGTTCCAGATGGTGATCCTCGTCACCAAACATATGGTCAATCATGATGATACGCTTGGAATAATGGCCTGCCGCATATTCCCATGTCATCGCGATACCGCCATGCATTTGAATAACTTCTTCCGCTATCTTGCGACCAGATCGACCTACAAGATTTTTCAGGGCGGATATATTCCAGTCCCGTTCATCTGAATCCAGACTTCCAGCAGCGTTGATAAGGGCTGAACGGATTTGCTCCCGCTCGGTCATCATATCCGCCATGCGATGTTGTAAAGCTTGAAATTTGCCGATTGGTACACCGAACTGTTTACGAGTCTTCAGGTATTCAAGGGTTAGGTCAATCGCAACTTCAATCGCCCCCAATGCCTCGGCGGAAACAGCAAGCGTGCCACGGGCATGGGCGGTTTCGATTATTGATAGCCCCCGCCCTTCCGCGCCAATCAAGGCATCGGCAGAGACTTTGACATCTTTCAACGCAATTTCCGCTGCGCGGTACCCGTCGATTGTCGGGTAGCCCCGTACGTGAACACCGTCGACATTTGCTGGCACCAGGAACAGCGAAATACCGTCTTTATCATCACCTGCGCCGGAGGTACGCGCAGATACAACAAGATGATCTGCAGTATCGCCAGAAATCACGACGCCCTTATTGCCATTGAGAACATACCCGCCATCGGCAGCTTTCGCAGACGTTTCCACATGGCTGGCGTAGTAACGCCCCGAAGGTTCGCCATGGGCAAAGGCCAAGAGAGTTTCACCAGTAATAACACTCTCAAGAATAGTTTTTTGAGATTCATTTCCATCAGTTAGCGCAGTTCCTGCAAGCAAGTTCGCAAGGAAAGGTTCAACGACCAGCCCTCGACCAAACTGCTCAAAGACAACTGCAACATCAAAACCAGCACCGCCAAACCCACCTGCATCCTCGGAAAAAAGCGCGCCAATCAAGCCAAGCTCCGCAAGCTGCCCCCACGTCTCACGGGAGAACCCGTCATCTGATTCAGCATTCTTGTGGCGGGTTTCGATCTCATATTGCTCGCGCACAAAACGGCCGGCCATATCAGCAAGCATTTGCCGTTCTTCTGTGTGATTAAAGTCCATCTGGATTATAGCCCCATCATCATCTTGGAGATGATATTACGTTGAATTTCATTTGAGCCGCCGTAAATACTGGTCTTGCGATGGTTGAAATAATCCATCGACATCGGGTTGGCGTAATCTGGCCCAATCGGTTTTTCGTTATAACCGAAATCCAGCGCTTCGGAGACGAATGGCATGGCGTATGGTCCGAGTGCCCGGCGGGTCAGATCATTGATTGATTGCCGCAACACCGTGCCTTTTACTTTCAACATGGAAACTTCAGGCCCCGGAGGCGCACCTTCAGCGGCCTGCTGCATGACGCGCATATTGGTGGTGCGCATCGCTGAAAGATCAATTTCGATCTCGGACAGGCGCGCGGCAAACATGGGATCATCGGCAAGCGGTTTTCCGTCTTTTTTCTGGTCCTGAGCGATATGTTTCAAGTGCTCAATACTCGCCAGCGCATCACCAACACCGGCGATGCCGGAGCGTTCGTGGACGAGAAGATATTTGGCGTAGGTCCAGCCTTTATTTTCTTCGCCAACAAGGTTTTCGGCAGGCACACGCACATCGGTGAACCAGACTTCATTTACCTCATGAGTGCCTTCGAGCATAATGATCGGGCGCACTTCAACACCGGGCGTATCCATATCCACCAGAATAAAGGAAATACCTTCCTGAGGTTTTCCTTCTTTTGATGTGCGTACGAGGCAGAAGATCATATTGGCGTGTTGGCCAAGCGTGGTCCAGGTCTTTTGCCCGTTTAGAACATAATGATCACTGTCCCGCACGGCGCTCATTTTCAGTGAAGCCAGATCAGACCCGGAACCCGGTTCGGAATAACCCTGACACCACCAGTCGGTGCCGTCGAGAATACGCGGCAAATAATGTTGCTGCTGTTCTTTTGAGCCGAATGCCATGAGAACAGGCGACAACATATTCACGCCAAAAGGCACAACGCGAGGTGCGCCAGCAGCGCTGCTTTCAACATCGAATATGTCGCGTTGAATAGCATTCCAGCCTTTTCCGCCGAATTCCACTGGCCAATGGGCATTCAAATAGCCCGCCTCGTTAAGGATGGCGTGCCATGTTTCCATATCTTCCTTTGAAAGCCTTTTCTTTTCTTTCACCTTACGGCTCAGATCGTTCGGTAGTTTTGTTTTAAAAAAGCCATGAACCTCGCTTTGAAAATCCTGTTCGTCAACCGTGTAATTCAAATCCATCTTGCTATCCTTCGGTCCAATACCTTTTTCGTATTTGATTTCTGCTCACATGGCACTTGTGCCACCATCCAGCGCAACCGCCTGACCCGTCATGAATGAATTGCGCGGGTCGCACATCCACAACATGGAGCGCGTAATTTCTTCCGGCTCCGCCAGACGCCTCATGGGCACGCCGCGCGTTAGAAAATCTTCGGCTTCTTTCCCGCCGCCAGATGCAGCAAGCAAACCGTCCTCCACCATCGGTGTGCGAGCAAACGCGGGACAAATTGCATTGATACGAATTCCACGACGGGCATATTCGAGGGCTGCCGATTTCGTCAGACCCACAACACCGAACTTCGCCGCAGCATACATGCCAATTGTTGGTGCCCCACCCAATCCCGCAAGGGACGCAACGTTGAGAATGCTCGCAGTTCTTTGATGATCTGCGAAACCTTTTTCCATCTCTTTGATCTGATATTTCATGCCATAAAAAACGCCCATCAAATCAACCTGCAATGTCATCATGGCCTGCGCGGAATCAACATCAGCAGTCTTTGCCGGATCGTGACCAATTCCAGCATTGTTGATTGCAATATCCAATCGCCCAAACTTCTCCACCGCAAATTCGACAGTTTCCTTACAATGGGATTCCTCGGCAACACTGCCAACCAGAGACTCCACAGTGTGTCCGTCACCATTTAAAGAAGTCACCAGTTCCCGCAGACCTTCCGCGTTGAAATCGCTCAAAACTAAATTGGCACCGCGCTCCGCGAACAGGCGTGATGCAGATCGTCCAAACCCGCCAGCAGCTCCTGTTATCAAAACCGTTTGGTCTTCGAAAGTCTGCTCAACACTCATGCTTCGCCTCTTTTGATTTCATCCATGGCTGCTTGTGCAAGCAAGGGAATAGCAAAGGACATTTCTTTTGCCCGTTTCGGGTTGGAAGCATTGCCATCCAACGCCCGTTTATAGACGCCTTGCAGAATGCCGGTGAGTTTGAAAAAGCAAAACGCGATGTAGAATGACCAATTGGGGATCGAGGCAATGCCGCGGCGCTGGCAATAGGCGGCGACATATTCTTCCTCCGTGGGAATACCCAAAGCATTTCGATCCAACCCGCCAAGGCCCTTCATACCACTGTCATGGGGCAATCGCCATTGCATACATTGATAAGCAAGATCAGCAAGCGGATGGCCCAGTGTTGACAGTTCCCAGTCGAGAACTGCCAAAACCTCCTCCCGATCGGGCGCAAAAATCATATTGTCCATGCGGTAGTCCCCGTGAACGATCGAGACAATGCCATCATCTTCCGGCATGTTCTTTTCCAGCCATGCAATCACATCATGAACGGTTTGATTATACTCCACCTCGGACGCGCGATATTGCTTTGCCCAGCGGTCGGTTTGCCGGGCAAAATAGCTGCCGGGTTTTCCAAAGGTCTCAAGACCCAGCGCAATTGGATCAACATTGTGCAATTTCGCGAGCGTATCATTCATCGCGTCGTAAACACGAAAACGGGCATCATTATCATCCATTTCGGGAAGCGCAGGGTCCCAGAAAATGCGCCCTTCGAGGAATTGCATAACGAAAAACATACGGCCAATGGGTGAGGCTTCGCCTTCTTGCGAAATTGCCAGCATATTTGGAACTGGCACATCAGTTGGGCCCAGTGCATTCATAACGCGGTGTTCACGATCAACAGCATGAGCGGATTTTAGCAGTTCACCGGGTGGTTTCGCCCGCAGCACATATGTTCCTGAATCCGCGTCTATCCTATAGGTCGGGTTCGATTGACCATGGCCGAACTTCGTTAGCTGGCGAAAGCCTGCAAAACCAGACACATGTTGCTCCAACCACGGTGCCAACGTATTTTCATCGAGCGCATTACTCATTGCATGAATGCCCTCAACTGCCCGAAGCCATAGCTTTTTGCACCATTTTCATCACATGGTCATTGCCCTGCATCATCTCCCGGGCGTCCGACATATCCGTCATGGCGCCCCAGTTTTCGGCAATCATCTCAGGTGTACGGTCGGCTTCTGAAAAGAAGACACCCTCGGCTTCCATCAATTTTGCAACTGTATAGCCGCCGGCACCCGCAAGCACGATATTACGACTTGGCGCTTCTTTAGAGCCCAAGAATAGAACCGCCGGTGTTACCCATTTGGGATCAAGGTGCCCCAAGGCTTCTGACGGAATGACATCTTCTGTCATACGCGTAGCAGCCGTTGGAGAGATGCAATTTACGTGAATGTTATTCTTCGCCCCTTCAATGTGCAGCGTATTCATCATACCCCAAACACCGGCCTTGGCTGCTCCATAATTGGCTTGGCCAAAATTTCCGTAAATGCCAGAGGTCGATGTCGTCATGACGATACGGCCATAGTTTTGGGCCTTCATCTGGTTCCACACTGCCAACGTACAATTGGCTGAACCGGTTAAATGAACCGCAACAACGGCATCCCATTCCTCGCCTGACATTTTACCAAAACTGCGATCGCGCAAGATGCCAGCATTATTCACCAATACATCGATGCGGCCATAGGCATCCATCGTCTGTTGAACCATCGCTGCCACCTGATCCCGATCAGCAACATTAGCACCATTTGCGAGTGCTTCACCGCCACCGGATTTTATCTCATCAACAACGGCTTGCGCGGCAGCGGATGACCCGCCTGAACCATCACGCGCGCCACCAAAGTCGTTTACAACAACCTTTGCACCGCGCTTTGCGAACTCAAGTGCATGGCTTTTGCCAAGCCCGTTGCCGGCACCTGTTATAATGACTACCTGGTTGTCATAACGAATTTCACTCACGCATCTTTCTCCATCACAATATACCCCAGCCATTCGGCGGATAGCGCCGGGCGCTTTTCATCTTCAATTTCTACAGTCACCAAGCGCGTGATCAACACGCTGTTTTCGGTTTTCTGATCAACTGATTTTGTTACAAATTTTGCTCGGATTTTGGCTCCTGATTTTACCGGCGAGGTAAATCGAACCTTATTGAACCCGTAATTTATGCCCATAGCTGTGTTTTCGAGCGGCAACTCACTGTCGTAACTCATTGCCGACAGCATGGACAGCGAAAGGAAACCGTGGGCAATGGTGCCGCGGAACGGCGTTTCAACTGCCCGTTCGGGGTCGACATGAATAAATTGCCAGTCTTCGGTATCATCGGCGAAACTGTCGATCCGGCTTTGGTCAATAGTATACCAGCGCGAAAATCTGGGTTCGCCACCCACTTGTGCATTCAATTCTTCAAGACTGATTGTTTGTCTATCACTCATCTATACGACCTCAGGAAATAGGGATTCATCACCTGTATCGACAAGATATCCACCATCCAGTGGAATGGTTGTGCCGGTTATATAAGACCCTCCATAACCGCACAAAAACAGGGTGGCTGCAGCAATATCTTCGGGGCGTCCGATACGACCCAAAGGATTTTTAGCCCCTGTTGCCGCTGATCCTTTTTCAGTTGCCGTAGCAAAGGCTGTCATTTTGCTTGGGAAGGGGCCCGGAGCGAATGCATTTACAGTAATGCGTTTTTTAGTCATCTCATTTGCCAGAATTTTAGTAAGATGAATAACGGCAGCCTTTGACGTCGAATAGGAATAACAGCCATCCGCTACAGGCATGATGCCCATAACAGATGCGGTATTGATAATACGTGCCGGATCAGCATCACTGGCAGCGGCCTCAAGCAATGGGGTTAAATCACGCGTTAGCTCGAATATCGATGTCACATTAAGATTATTGATCTTGTCCCATGCCGACCTTGGAAACTCCTCATAGCTCGACCCCCATGTGGCGCCAGCGTTGTTAGCCAATATGTGCAGTTTATCCGTACGTTTTTTAACTTCACTCGCGGCAGCCTTCACCCCTTCTTCCGATCCAAGGTCTGCTCCGAACCCTTCCGCAGAACCTGTTGCGTCAAGCCCATTCAGTTCCGCAGCCACCGCTTTGCAATGCTCGGATTTACGCGAACAGATCATCACATGAGCTCCGGCTCTGACCAGTGCTTCAGCCATCATGCGACCGATGCCGGTCGCACCTCCGGTGACGAGAGCAATTTTTCCTTCAACCGAATAAAGGTGATCCAAGTATGATGCCATGAAATGCTTCTCCGCAATTCTGTTATCAAAACTCTATGTCGTCAGGAGCCGGTTGACAACATACTCAGTAGTATGTTCACATTTTACGTGTGAACCCGGGGCCTGACGTATTGAAAAATGCTGCTTTAAAAGTTGAATCGGACGGGGCTGCACAATCGGGTTCATATCAGGAAATTCTTGCGGCTGCGGCGGAGTGTTTTAAGGAGAACGGGTTCGCAGCAACGAGTATCGATGATGTTGCCCGGTCGCTGAATGCCACCAAAGGGATGATTTACCACCATTTCCGATCGAAAATGGATTTGTTCTTTGCCGTGTACCGGCGCGGGATGGAAATAAACTTTGAAGCTGTATTACCCTATTCCAGTGGAAAGCAGTCTGATGGTGACAAAGCTTGTTTGAAACTTGCCAAAATGAGCATCTCCCACGCAATTGCATTAATGGCTCACCAGCCTTTCCAGCGGGTGCTCGCACAAGGGGTAGAGATGCATCAGACCGGGTCAACAACAGCCGCCCAACGCCAAACCCTTGATGAGCTCATTAGGCTGCGCAACAAGTACGAAGGCCTGTTCCGACGAGCAATTGAAGCTGCTGCGCAAGGCCCCGTAAAATTGCCGGACCCATCACTGGCCTCAAAGAGTTTTTTGGCTGTACTCAACAGCACCGTCTATTGGTATTCCCCTCGCGACAAGGACCCGCAGGAAGAACAACTTGCTCTTGCGACCGATCTAGTGCGCTATGCCATGCAGGGATTGGGACTTAAAATGCCGGATATGGCTTTGATAAACTTGGAGACGGAAAAATGAGCGACGCGGCAATGGATCTAGGTGTATCGGAAAAAGTCGCGGAACTGCGCGCCAAAATCGCTGACATGGTGGAAAATGAAATTCTGCCCCTCGAAGAAGAATATCTGGCAGAAGTCGATAAGGGTGACCGATGGGAATACACCCCCCGCATGACCGAAATTCTTGAAAGCCTGAAAGCGGAAGCAAAAAAACGCGGGTTGTGGAATTTCTGGCTCACGGACTCAGAACGGGGGTATGGATTATCGACGGTTGAATACGCCTATCTTGCCGAAGAAATGGGCAAAGCTCATCTCGGTGCCGAGACATTTAATTGTTCAGCACCGGACACTGGCAATATGGAGGTATTTGAACGGTACGGCACCCCTGCCCTCAAGGAACGCTGGCTCAAGCCTCTGCTGGAAGGGGAAATTCGCTCCGCCTACGTGATGACGGAGCCGGATGTCGCTTCGTCCGATGCTACAAACATCAATATGTCTTGTGTCCGTGATGGGGATGAATATGTGTTGAACGGTGAAAAGCACTGGATTTCCGGCGCGGGCGACCCCCGTTGTAAAGTCTACATCGTCATGGTGCGCACCGGCGATGATGATACGCCGAAACACCAGCGCCACAGCCAAATTATTGTCCCCGCGGATACGCAGGGCATTGAAATTCTCCGCGCTATGCAGGTCTTCTCGATGGACGACGCGCCGCACGGACATATGCATATGAAGTTCACCGATGCGCGTGTTCCAGCGGAGAACCTTTTGCTCGGTGAAGGGCGTGGGTTTGAGATATCACAGGGCCGCCTTGGACCGGGCCGCATCCACCATTGCATGCGGGCAATCGGGCAAGCTGAACTTGCGCTTTCCCTCATGTGCAAACGCTCGATTAATCGTGAAGCGTTTGGCAAGCCATTGGCTCAATTGGGAGCAAATTTCGATACAATTGCAGATGCCCGTATGGCCATTGAACAGGCGCGCCTGTTATGCCTGAAGGCTGCATGGATGATGGATCAGGGAGATCCACGGGCCGCAGCACCATGGATTTCACAGATCAAGGTTGTTGCGCCGTTGATTGCCTTGAAAGTGACCGACGATGCGATGCAAATGCACGGCGGCGTCGGGATTTCCCAGGATACACCTTTGGCCCGTCAATGGATGCATTTACGTACTTTACGGTTTGCTGATGGACCGGACGCGGTTCACCGGCGTCAAGTTGCCCGGCAGGAGCTGAAAAAACATACGCAACAGAAAATGGCCTGATATGAAATCACTCATCCTCAAAAACGACGGCTATTCTCGTGAAAAGCCTGAATCAACCGCCCTAAGTGATATGGTGCCATTTGTTGAATATGGTGATTTACCTGACCCTGAACCGGCCGATGGACAGGTGAAGATCAAAATGATTTTGGCGTCCGTCAATCCGTCGGACGAAATGTTCGTTCAAGGACTTTACGGCCAGCCCCGTATTTTGGGTAATGGTGCCGGATTTGAGGGCGTTGGCGAAATTGTTGCATCGGGTGGCGGTGCCATTGCAGATGGACTAAAAGGTCTGCGCGTCGCCTTCGTTGCGTCTCAGGGACAACCGGGAACCTGGAGCGAATATTCAATCGCGGATGCCATGACCTGCATCCCGTTGATTGACGGTGTCCGGGATGAAGATGGTGCAGCGATGATTGTCAATCCGCTGACCGCTCTGGCCATGTTTGACCTCGTGAAGCAAAATGACTCAAAATCGTTCATCGTTAGTGCCGGCGCCAGCCAGTTATGCAAACTGATGATTTCGGCTGCTCACGATGAAGGGTACGAACCAATCGCACTTGTCCGTAGGGACAGTCAGGTCGAGCTCTTGAAAGCCATAGGTGCTGCCCATGTTCTCAACACCGAAAGCCAGACGTTTCTGGCCGATCTATCGGCAATAACTCGCGTAGAAAAACCGCGCGTGTTTCTTGATGCGGTTGCAAACCAAACCAGTGCCAAAGTTTTTGACACCATGCCTAATCATGGGCGGTGGGTAATTTATGGAAAACTGGATGAAGAACTACCGACACTGATACAACCGGGACAAATGATCTTTCAATCCAAGGTGATCGAAGGGTTTTGGCTGACAAAGTGGATGATGGAAAAACCGCTTGCAGAAAAGATGTCCGTTATACAATCTGTGCAACAGCGGTTCGCTTCTGGAAAATGGCAAACTGACGTTACGGCTATTGTACCATTGGGCCAAGCTATAGAACAATTGCCGAATGAATTGGCAAAACCAAACGGCAAGGTTTTTATTAGGCCGTAACGATACGAGAGCGGAAGACAAAAATGTCTCCGTCACACTAATCGTGTAAACCGGAATGATGCCGGGCGCGGAACTGGGAGGGAAGCGGTTGGATTTCGTCCAGCTCATTGTTAGCGGTCTGGCGAACGGCTGTGTTTACGGTCTCATAGCGTTGGGATTCGTGATGATTTATAAGGCCACGGAGGCTGTGAATTTCGCCCAGGGCGACTTCATGATGCTCGGAGCCTTCTTCTGTTTAGGCTTCACGAATGCCGACTTTATGGGTCTGAACTTTTGGCTGGCCGTTCCCCTCGCCATGATTTTTATGGGTATACTTGGTTATGTGTTTGACTGGGGCGTATTGCGCCATATGTCCGGTCAATCGCAGACGTCAATCGTTATTCTTACAATTGCAGTAGGCTTCATTCTCAGATTTGTAGCTGGTACAGTCTGGTCACATGAACCGGTATCACTTGAGACCCCATTTGCGGGTGTAAATCTCGATTTTGGCGGCGTTGTTCTGGGTGTGAATGAACTTCTCATTATTGTTGTTACGATCATTTTAACGGTCGCACTGTTTGTGTTTTTTTCCAGAACAAAACTCGGAATTGCTATGCAGGCGGCTTCGCAAAATCAACTCGCTGCGTATTATATGGGTGTACCGGTCAAGCGTATCCAAAGTCTGGTTTGGGCGCTGTCCGGCGTTGTCGCAGCGGTTGCCGGTATCCTGTTTGCATCTAAGGGCGCGATCGACCCTTCCTCCGGACTTTTAGGGATTAAGGCATTTGCCGCAGCAGCGATTGGCGGATTTGGCTCCCTACCCGGCGCATTGGTTGGTGGGTTGATCATCGGATTGATCGAACCTTTGGCTGCCAGATTTGCCCCGGATGGATTTGCGGGGGTCGCCCGTATCGCGCCCTATGCCATCCTCATTATCGTACTGATTTTCCGCCCCGGTGGATTGTTTTCACAAACCCAGAAGAAGAAGGTCTGACACCATGCGCTTCGTCTTCAAAACATCCTACGATGCGGACATACGCTGGTTCAAACATGGGGCTCAACTGTTTTGGTATGCGCTTTTGCTAGCGATGATGATTGCACTGCCTTTGGTGTTTATCATCAGCGGCAACTCGTATCTTCTTGGCGAGATCACCAGCGTCCTGATTTTCAGCGTTGCCTGTTTGGGGCTTATGCTTTTGACGGGGCAAACGGGCCTGGCCAGCCTTGGCCATGCGGCATTTATGGCAATGGGGTGCTACGCCAACATTCTACTGCTCAACGCCGGTGTGCCATGGTTGATCGCATTTCCGCTAGCGGGCCTACTCGCCGGACTATTCGGTACCATAATTGCGATGCCGGTCTTGCGCCTCCATGGTGTTTATCTTGCCCTCGCGACGCTGGCGATGTCGATAATCACCGGCGACGTCATTGATTTGACAGAAAAATGGACCGGTGGTGTTAGCGGTATCTCTGTGCCCGATATTTCTATTTTCGGTTATACCATCAACAAATACGCCAACCCTTATGCCTTCTATTATGTCGCGCTTGCCGTGGTCGTTATCTGCACCATGTTCTACCGAAACCTGCTGCGGTCTCCATCAGGGCGTAGTTTCGCTGCTATCAGAGACTCTGAGGTTTCAGCGCAGGCGATGGGCATTAATCTGACGCGCACCAAAGCGACCTCCTTCTTCCTGTCCTGTACGATGGCAGGCTTGGCCGGTGCGATGTTTGGCCATTCGGCCACCTATGTCACCCATGAGACCTTCGACATTGTAATGTCGATTACCCTGTTTTTGGCCATCGTTGTTGGTGGGTTGGGCTTCATGCATGGCGCGTTTCTTGGTGCTATCATCAGCGGGCTTATCCCCGTTTTAATCGCCAATGGTCGCACACTTTTATCAACCACATTCGGTATCAACATCAATATCCCCGGGCTTGAAAGTGCAATGTTCGCCTGCATTGTTATCGCGTTCATCCTGTTTGAACCCATGGGCCTATATGGACGCTGGCTGAAAATCCGCACCTATTTTGAACTGTTTCCATTTTACCGCAAAGACATGTTCCGCCGCCAGAAAAGCTATCTCAAGACGGAACGTGTGCAATGAGCCATGCACCGCTTTTGGAGATCAAGAATGCCACCCAGCGCTTTGGTGGCGTGGTGGCGGTCAATGATGTTTCACTGCATGTGAACGAGGGCGAGGTATTTGCGCTGGTTGGGCCCAATGGCGCGGGCAAATCCACCGTGTTCAATCTGCTTTCCCGTTTTCATACACCGGCGGAAGGCAGCATCACATTTGACGGGAATGATGTTCTGAAATTATCATCGGACGATGTTCCCTCCATCGGCATTGCACGCACTTTCCAGAATATCGAGTTGTTTGAACAGGCCACAGTTTTACAAAACCTTCTTGTGGGTCGTCATCGGCATCGCAAATCCAACATTTTCTCAGAACTCTTTTTCACGCCGAAGGCGCGGAACGAAGAACGCCAGCACCGTCATGCAGTGGAACAGGTGATCGATTTTCTTGATCTGCAAGCCTATCGCGACAAGATGATTTCAGGCCTGCCCTATGGTGTTCGCAAGGTAGTCGAACTCGGCCGGGCCCTTGCAACGGAACCCAAACTCCTGCTTCTCGACGAACCGGCGTCCGGCCTGTCAGTTGAAGAAACGCAGGACATGGCTTTCTGGATTGAGGACATGCAGAAACAGATGGGCATAACCATTTTGATGGTCGAGCACGATATGGGGCTGGTATCCGCGGTTTCAAACCGGGTGCTCGCCCTTTCAGACGGTAAGGAACTGGCCACGGGAACGCCCGCCGAAGTGCAATCCCATCCTGCCGTAATCGAAGCATATTTGGGCACGTCCGGCATTCAAAAGGGCGGAAAGAAGTGAGGGCGCATCTTAATGTTGATAATTGGAGCGCTTTGTCTAATTGCTTTGGGCGGGTTTGGCTGGCTTTGGTTTTATTTATTCGTTTTCTCCAAAAAATTTCGCGAAGACGAAGCCCGTACAGCAACGGAACAGGCACGGTGGGTCCAAAAACATCATATCATGCTTCTGACAATCATTTGTGCCGCATTAATATTGACGTTGATTGGCGCATTCTATTTAGCAAACGGACAGGTGTTTTATGACTGATAAAAATTCACCCGTTCTCCGCGTCGATAATCTGGAATCTTATTACGGGCCAATCATGGCTATCCGCGGCGTCTCACTGGAAGTCCGTGAAGGACAGATTGTAACCGTGCTTGGCGCAAACGGCGCGGGCAAAACAACACTGCTTAAGACCATCTCCGGCGTGATGGACCCTGAAAAAGGCACCGTTGTTCTGGAAAACGAGCAAATTCAAGGTGAGGAACCTGACCGTATCGTCAATCGTGGAATGGTCCATGTACCGGAAGGTCGCGAAATATTCCCGCTTCTCACCGTCGCTGAAAACATTGCGATGGGCGCTTACACCCGTTCAGACCAACAGGACATCAACCGCGATACGGAAATGGTCTATTCCTATTTTCCAATATTGAAAGAACGTATGAGTCAGGCGGCGGGTACACTTTCCGGTGGTCAGCAGCAAATGCTCGCTATCGGTCGTGGGTTGATGGCCAGCCCCCGCATCATGCTTTTGGACGAACCAAGCCTAGGCCTTTCCCCATTGCTCACCGAAGAAATTTTCGCAATCATCAGACGGTTGAACGAAGAGCAAAAAGTGACCATGATGCTGGTGGAGCAAAACGCTGCCGTTGCACTTGGTGTTGCCGACTACGGATACGTCATGGAATTGGGGCGCATCGTCATGGCCGATGACGCGGCAACGCTTGCAGCATCAAAGGACGTACAGGAATTCTATTTGGGAATTTCTCAGGATGAAAACCAACGGGGCCAACGCCGTTGGAAACAGCGTAAAACCTGGCGCTAGGGAGGGAAGTAATGGACGCTAAGGTAAAAAAAGCCCCAAAGATGCCCCCTCAACGGCATGCCAATGGTATGATGGTCAACGAGGATATGAGCCAAGGGCCCTATTTCATTGACGAATGTGACACGCTACCCAAACTGTTTGAACAACGGTGCAAGGCATTGGGAGAGCGGGTTGCCCACCGTGAAAAAGATTACGGCATCTGGTTGTCGTTCTCCTGGAACGACTTTTACGCCCACGCTAAATTAATCGGCTTGGGTCTCGTTTCACTCGGGTTGAAACGCGGTGAAGTTGTTTCCATTATTTCAGAAGACAACAAGGAATGGGTATATACTGACCTGGGGGTTCAGTGCGTCGGCGGTATTTGCTCCGGAATTTACACAACTGATTCCGCGAGCCAGTTGGAATATCTGATCAATGACTCCCAAAGCCGCTTCCTGTTCATTGAAAACGACGAACAACTCGATAAATATCTGGCGGTAAAAGACAGGATTCCCAGCCTGACAAAGGCAATTGTTCTAGACCGCGACGGTCTTCACGGTTTTGAAGATGACACGGTCATGTTTCTCGATGATCTATATGCGCTTGGACGCGCATTTGAAAAGGAACACAAGACCCGGTTTGAGGATGAGATAGCTCTGTCGCAACCCGACGATACCGCCATACTTGTCTATACATCCGGCACAACCGGAATGCCCAAAGGTGCAATGATTGGTCATGGTAATATCATGTATTCCCTTTCATCGAGCATTGATGATGCGCCTGTATACGAGACGGATGAGCAGATTTGTTTTCTCCCACTCTGTCATATTCTGGAACGGGCGTTTTCTGGCCTTGGCCCAATCGCGTATAAATCAACATTGAATTTCGCGGAAAGCCCAGAAACCGTATTCGACAATCTCCAGGAAGTTTCCCCCCATACATTCGTTGCCGTCCCCCGCCTTTGGGAAAAGATATATTCTCGCGTTGCGATCCTGCTTTCTGATGCCACAACCATGCAAAAATGGGCGTTTTCCATGGCCATCTCTGCCGGGCAGAAAAAGGCCGAGTTAGAATTGGAAGGCAAGGAAGTACCCTCCAGTATTACGCTCAATTATCAATTCTGGGATTTCCTTGTCCTCAAAAACCTTCGCCGTATGTTGGGCATGGACAGGATTCGCCGCGGCGGTTCTGGAGCAGCACCCATTTCACCAGAACTGCTGCACTGGTTCCACAGTATTGGCATACCATTACTTGAAGGTTATGGCATGACCGAAAGCTCCGGCATCATCTCCATTAATTCCCATCAATCAAATAAAGTTGGGACTGTTGGTCCAGCCATTAATGGCGCTGAGCTGCGTATTGCACCCGACGGCGAGATTCAATATCGCGCGGGAAATGTGTTTCAGGGGTATTGGAACAAACCGGAAAAAACAGCTGAAACCTTCACAAATGACGGCTGGTTGCGAACCGGTGATGTGGGAATGTTAGACAATCAGGGGTTCCTGAAAATCACGGGTCGGCTGAAAGATATTATCATTACGGCAGGTGGTAAGAACATTACGCCGGCCGAAATTGAAAATCGCCTTAAGTTTTCGCCTTACATTACTGACGCCGTTCTCATTGGGGACAAGCGAAAGTTCCTCACTTGCTTGATCATGATCGACCAGGAAAACGTTGAAAAGTTTGCGCAAGACAAAAGAATACCGTTCAATAACTTCCAATCACTATGTGCTGCAAAAGAAGTTCAGGAACTGGTGCGAGGTGAGATTGACACCGTCAACAAGGATTTTGCCCGTGTTGAACAAATCAAAGATTTTCGCCTGATCGACATTTTATTGACGGCAGAAGATGATGAACTGACCCCGACGCTAAAGCTGAAGCGCAGCTTTGTGGAAACCAAACACGCGGCACTGATTGCCGATATGTACTAAACCACCGAATTTCATTTCAATATTATCCTTGGGAGGAACTAAAATGAAAAAACTGAGAAAACTGCTAATTGCAGCAGCTGCGACAACCGTGATGACCGGCGCAGCCTTTGCGGAACAGGGCGTAACCGACACAGAAGTGCTTATCGGTTCAAACAACGATCTTTCCGGAATTTTTGCAGCCTTCGGTGGCCCTGCAACCAAAGCCGCACAACTCGTTTTCGACAAGGCGAACGCCGCAGGCGGTATCCATGGACGTAAAATTCGCTTCATCGTCGAAGACCATGCTTACCAAATGCCCAAAGCCATTGCAGGCATGAACAAGCTGATCAATGGCGACAAAGTGTTTGCAATGCTGTTGTCGCTGGGCACACCGATGAATATCGCAGCATTTAAATTACAGGACGCAAAAGGGGTTCCCAACGTATCCCCGCTTTCCGCCGCCCGCCAGATGAATGAGCCGCTCAGCCCGCTTCATTATGCAGGCACCGCTTCCTACTACGACCAGATTCGCGCTGGAGTGAAATACCTCGTAAAAGAAAAAAGCGCGACGAAGGTCTGCTCCATGTATCTGCCAACCGACTTTGGTAAGGAAATACAACAAGGTTCTGTTGAAGCTGCAAAAGAGCTCGGTATCGAGTTCGTAAGCGAAACAACACACAAGCCTGACGATTCTGATTTCGTGGGTGCGTTGCAAAAACTCAAGGCAGCTGGCTGCCAGATTACAACCATGGCACTTGGCGTTCGTCAGGCCATTACGGTTTCAGGTACTGCGAAGAAACTGGGCATCACCGATATGTCTTTGTTGAACGCGTCCGCAGGTTTCCACTCCGTCATGGCGAAAGTGCCAGGTGGTGTTACGGAAGGCATGTATGCAGCCGCCGGTTGGGCCGACCTGTTAGCAAGAATGGACAATCCGGAAGTAGCAGCATTCTTCAAGGAATACACAACCGCCACAGGTGAAAAACTGCCAGGTACAGGTGCACTCTTGGGCCATTCCGCTGCGGTTTCCATGGTCAAGGCACTTGAAGCTGCCGGTAAAGATCTAAACTCAGCATCCTTCCAAAAAGGCATGGAAAGCCTCGATTATGCGGATAACGTATCCGGAAACCACGTGGATTATTCCGCGACGGATCACCAGGGTGCCGATGAAATCATCATTTCCGTCATCGAAAATGGTAACTGGAAAGAACTGGCCCGCGTGGAATAGATTGCAGGTTCAATCATCAATCAAAGAGGCGCTTCGGCGCCTCTTTTCATTTCAGGACTAGCTTATGGATTTCACTTCTCAAACATATGCAGTGAACGGCCAATCCATTCACGTCATGGCAATAGGCCCGGAAGACGCGCAGGTGATATTGATGCTCCATGGCTTTCCGGAATACTGGAAAGCCTGGGCCGACGTAGCCCGTCATCTTTCAAGCGATCATCGGGTCGTCCTGCCCGACCAGCGCGGTTATAATCTCTCGTCCAAGCCTGAGTTGCGCGAAGACTATGAGACCAAACATCTGACTGAAGATATGGTTGCTCTGTTGGATATCGTGTCACCAAACAGCCCCGCCGTTATATGTGGCCACGATTGGGGAGCTTCGGTCGCCTATGCGCTGGCAATGCACCATGCTCACCGGGTTTCGCACCTCATCATCGCTAACGGTGTGCACCCTATGTGTTTTCAAAAGGCGCTTTATGCCGGTGGTGCGCAAACTGACGCCAGTCAGTATATGAACGTGTTGAAAGCCGACGGAGTTGAAGATCGATTGAGTGCCAATAATTTCAAAAAACTGCTGGACATGTTCGAGAAGTTTTCCGCCGCCCCGTGGCTGGATAACGATACTCGCGACGAATATCGCAACGCTTGGTCTCACCCCTGCGCATTAACCGCCATGTTGAATTGGTATCGAGCTGCACGCATGGATGTTCCACAATCAGGTGAACTTTCCACGCCGTTTCCGATAACTGAAAAGATGAAGGAACAGTTCAAGATTACAGTCCCCCACCTCCTACTCTGGGGTTTGAAAGATACCGCATTGCTGCCGGAAGCGCGCGAAGATTTGCATCTGTTCTGCAAGGATTTAACGTTGGAAGAAACAGAAATCGCAAGTCACTGGATTCTCCACGAGCAACCTCAATGGGTTGCGGAAAATATTGTGCGGTTTCTCACACTGCACTCATCAACAATGACCGACTAGTAAATTCACGTGAAGTTATGTGCGTCAATACACATCCGCGCTGCCATGATTCCTTTATTACTTTCAACAAGATCAGGAGGAGCTGATCAAGTTCTCGGGGGCCCGAGGAATTATAATAATGAATACGGTCTCTCTTTACGAAATTATTGGCCTAATAGGTGTTGCCGGATATGTGTCGGCGTTCGCTGCCCTTCAATTGGGGCAGATCGATGGAAACAGCCGTTGGTATTCCTTAATCAATATTTTAAATGCTACACTAGTTCTGATCAGCCTGTCTGAACATTTTAATCTCGCCTCGGCGTTGATCCAGATATTCTGGATCCTGTTTGGTGCGGTGGGGATTGCGCTGAAAACCTGGCAGAATACGCGTCAGCCAGAACAAACTAATCAATTCAGGTAATATCTGCGTCTTTCAGGAAAGCCTTGATAATTTCCACCAGAACTTCCGGCTGTTCGACGCAGGGAATATGCCCTGCCCCCTTGATCACTTCATATCGGGCGTCTGGGATAAGCTTGGCAGTCGACAGTACCAGTTCCGGTGTCGTTGATTTATCCTGGTCCCCGACAATACAGATCGTTGGCACTTTCACCTCAATTGCCGCCAACCGAAGGTCCGCATCGCGCAATGCTGCGGCCGTTCCAAGATAACCTTCCACAGGAGTGCGGGTGAACATATTGCTGTAACCGGTCAGATCATCAGCTCGGTTTTTATGAAATTCCGGCGTGAACCAGCGCTGCATATTGCTTTCAACCAGCGCCTCCAAACCGCTCTCGCGCACTGTTGCGATACGATCGTTCCACATGGTCTCATCGCCGATTTTCGCGGCTGTATCACACAGGATCATGGCGCGCACGAGGTCGGGCCGGGTAAACAACAGACCCTGGGCGATCATACCGCCAACGGAAAGACCGCAAATGATTGCATTGTTGATGCCGAGATGATCCATCAGCCCAGCTAGATCGTTCACATGATCATCAAGTTTGTATGGCGACAGGCCTACATCGGAAAGGCCGTGGCCGCGCTTGTCGTACATGACGATTGAACACTCACCGACGAGGCGCACGATACAGTCACGCCAAATCCGGAAATCTGTTCCAAGTGAATTGGAAAACACGATGGTCGGCTTGTTTTCAGGCGCTGAAATAACCTGATAGTGCAGCGTTACATCGTTAACCTTGGCAAATTGCATGGAAGGGTCTCTGCAGTGTTTGAATTTCCATCCTATGTGCCAAGTGAATTCGTTCGGGGCAAGCGCAGATCATGTATTCAAACCTCAAAACTAAATATCTGCCAAGTTGATAATTGCATTTTCCCGGCTAACGCATCGCTCCACGTGCTCCTGTGTGAAATGACGATATGAGAATTGATCAGGCGCGACGCCAAAATGTACAAAGTAGACCAAGTCATCTTGATCAACGTAAGCTATCATAGTTTCATGTTCTTCAATCTCACCAAATCGCATCAGCGGCCAATCTTTAAGTGGCTGATAGAACCGGTCCAGTTTTGAAACCACACCATATTTACGCATGGTAATCGAAGGTATGGTGTAACCACCAAACAAGCATGCGATCTTCCACTTCCCTGCATTAAGCTCACTAAGGTCAAGCTGCTTAGTCTTGGATAGCTGGGCAATCTGTCCCTTGTAGTACTCGTAATCTGGATGGCTGTGGCTAAACGGGAATGGAATAGTGGTGAGGAATGTTAAGAGGGGTGATGCAAGTACAACCGCCATAGTTCGCAGGGCAATATTCATCTAATTCTAAATTCTGCCGAAGCATCGGCTCTGACATCAATCTCCAGCCTTCAACACCTCGTAACGCAGCCCTTTAGCCGTGCGGTTTGGGAAGCCCGTCCAGTGATTGTGTTCCGGCTTGTTGGTGCCATCCTCATTCTTTGCCCATACGCCATCGTTGGATTTGGGAACGAGGTCGAGATAGGTTTCCATTTTTACGTCAGCCTTGAGGTATTTTCCAAGCCATGCAGTCACAAAATGCTGGGCGATATTATTCATGCGTGCATTGTCCCACACCGCGTCGCTGTAATGTTCGCTGAGATTGAATTTAAGCTCTTCATCGTATTTGTTCGACTCTGCAGGCGCGGGCATGGGCGCGGCGGCGTTGTGATTGGCGTTTTCGAGCGTTAGCAGGGAGCGGTTGGCGTTTACCGCCGCTTTCCAGATCGCCCGTGTGCCATTCTCGTATCCGGATACATCGTCGACAGAGCCTGCCACGAACATCATGGGTGCTTTGATCCCCTTTAGGGTTTCTGCGTCCCAAAAGCCTGTGTTCATGCCCCATGGCGCGAAGGCGACGGCCGTCTTAATGCGCGGATCGCCCAAAGAATTGTGGCTGTCGGAGCCACCTTTATGGACACCCAGAGTGCCGTGGGGCGCACCCCAGGTAAGTTCAATAGATTTCTGCGTCACACCACCGCCCATAGTAATCACCGCACCGTAACCGCCCATGGAATAGCCGACCAGACCTGTGTTGGATGCATCCGCCAGACCGTTTAGAAACGATGGACTTGTCACGGTTTGGTTCCGTGTCCTTGAATTGGATTAATCCCATCAAGGAGAACTATTATGGCACGAGGCCACACAGACGAATTCAAGCGTGAAGCGGTGCGTATTGCGCTGACCAGCGGACTTACCCGGAAACAAGTGGCATCAGATTTGGGGGTCGGCTTTTCGACGTTATCGAAATGGATACAACAATCCCGGCCTGATGACCTTCCACCATCGGTTGATATTGATCTGGCCAAAGAGAATGAGCGGCTTCGCAGAGAGGTTCGTCTCCTCACGGAGGAGAGGGAGATATTAAAGAAGGCAACAGTGTTCTTCGCGGGTCAAAGCAAGTGAGATTTGCGTTTGTCGAAGAACACAGGAAACACGTTCCGGTGGATCGGCTTTGCCATATTCTGAATGTTACATCGCGTGGTTATCGTGCCTGGCACAACCGCCCTGTTAGTCAACGGCAGCGCGATGACATGGTGGTTCTGGCGCACATCCGTGAACAGCATCACTTGAGCCTTGGCAGTTATGGTCGCCCGAGAATGACGCAGGAGTTGAAGGAAGCCGGCCTTGCTATTGGTCACCGCCGTGTTGGCCGCCTGATGCGCGACAACGGCATTCGAGTGGTCAGAACACGCAAATACAAAGCTACGACCGATAGCAATCACCGCTTCAACATTGCGCCTAACTTGCTGGGGCGGAACTTCCAAGCGGATAAACCCAACCAGAAATGGGCAGGTGACATCAGCTACATCTGGACCCGTGAGGGCTGGCTGTATCTGGCAGTGATGATCGATCTACATTCACGCCGTGTGGTGGGTTGGGCTGTCAGCAACCGGTTGAAGAAAGACTTGGCATTGCAGGCTCTCAACCGGGCTTTGGCCCTTCGAAACCCACCGCCGGGCTGCATTCATCATACGGACCGTGGCAGTCAATACTGCTCTCATGATTATCAAAAACGAATGCGTGAACTGAAGTTTAAAGTGTCCATGAGCCGAAAAGGCAATTGCTGGGACAACGCCGTGGTCGAGACGTTCTTCAAAACACTCAAAGCCGAACTCATCTGGCGCGGCACATGGCAAACACGACAGCAAGCAACCGACGCCCTGTTCCAATACATCAACGGCTTTTACAACAGCCGCAGAAGACACTCAGCAATAGGAGGAATGTCGCCCATCAAATTTGAACGAAAAACGAGTTAAACGAGAACAGGATGCGGAATTAATACGGGACAAGTCCACTTCAACGATTTGGACAAAGGGTTAGCGATGTTTTTCCTCAAGCAGATGTCGTAATAAATGCTAGAAGCGAAGAAGCAGCTTCCCCGCTATTAAAACGCTTTTTTGAAGCCTTGTTTGGCAATTTTAATGTATCGCCAACAAAGTCGGAATTCTTTCAAAACGTTGCTTTTCAAGTATCATTGACTTCGTGTGACACCGCTCGACAAGTTGGAGCAGCAATTGAAAAAAATGGTGAAATAACTGCAACTGGTTTCAACGAAGCACCAAAAGCAGGAGGTGGTACATATTGGCCAGATGACGGACTAGATGCTCGTGATATTAAACTTGGTCACGATTCTAACACCGTACGAAAACGGCAGATGGTAATCGATATTGTCCAAAGACTAAAAGCAGCGGGGAAGTTAATTGATCATAAATGGGATGACGAAGACATCGAATCTGAACTCCTAGATTCTACCGATGCGCCACTGAAACGAAGTCAAATTATGGATACAATGGAATTTGGAAGAGCTGTTCATGCTGAAATGGCAGCCTTATCGTCGGCGGTAAAACAAGGATTAAGTGTCCAAAACTCCCACCTACATTGCACCACTTTTCCGTGTCATAATTGCGCTAAACATATTGTCGCCAGCGGCGTTACCTCCGTTACATATCTAGAGCCTTTTCCCAAGAGCTTTGCTCATGATTTATATCCGGACTCAATTGAAATCGACGTCGAAAAAATAGAACCTCAGGAAGTATCAAAAGTTCAATTCGTCCAATTTGTTGGAATTACGCCGAATAGATTTGTAGATATATTTCGAAAAGGCAATTTGAAAGACTCGAGAGGCAAAGTTGTAGCATGGCGCCCGTCAGAAGCCAGCCCAATCTTGGGGAAATTAGATCAGGCACATATTGACAGGGAAGTTTTATTTCAGAAAGAAATGTTGGAAACGATGTCTGCAGA
This sequence comes from uncultured Rhizobiaceae bacterium, assembly GCA_951813045.1. Lineage (GTDB taxonomy): Bacteria > Pseudomonadota > Alphaproteobacteria > Rhizobiales > Rhizobiaceae > Pseudahrensia. The sequence goes on along the minus strand of CATOTF010000002.1, from coordinate 861,703 downwards.
TTCCGCGGAGTTTTTAGGGTTAAAGGGTTGATCGACCCGATTTTAAGGTAAAGTGTTCGGCCTCTCCTCATTCCCCCCGCAACAACACATTCACCAGCCCGCGAACATTGCCTCCCGTGGTCATCTCAGCGCGGTCAAACTTTCCGCTTCTTGCACCATATTCTCCGTAGGCTGCTTTTACGCGGGTTAGCACTTCTGCTCTTATCTTTTGGCATTTGCGGTCGTTTTTTACGGTCAGGCCGACTGTAGTTTTTATGATGCGTTCTACCAGTTCTCTTGCGTAGGTGCCGTGGACTTTTTCGTGGATTAGAATGCCGTTGTAGAAGTGTTTCCATTGGCTGGCGGTGGGTTCGCGGAGTTTGAGCCGGGGTTTTGGCATGGTGTAGATGATCGTCATGAACGGTTTTGCTGACACCAAAACACAGGAGTTGCCGCGCGGCTTATAATTGCGCCGCCATTTCAGATCAAACGTGGTGTGGGCAATTGTTTTTCTGCCGTCACCAATGCGCGGGCCGTTTTTCCCGATGGAACGATAGAGTTCCCGGCTGGTTTTGCCGGAAATCGAATAGGGTTTGATCTGCTCATTGGCCTGCCACTGCGCGGCATGAGCCGGGAGGCAAAGGGGGTGATTGAATGCTAATACAACCAGCGCAACGGTTATTCCCCAATGTTGCTTCATCGCCTTAACGTCATTTTTCCTCGGAGATTTCGGCTTCCCCGAAAATTCCGGTTGGCTTTCCATCAATGGTCAACACATTCTTCTTGCGCCAAAATGCCTCCAAACCGTCGGAACCCAAATCAGCATAATACGGCAGGAGTTCTTCCTCGCCCCGGCTTTCTTTGAACTCCATTATCGGCACTCCCGTACCACAGGACGTCTGGACAAGGTCTATCGTGAGATCAAATATCTGGCGGCTGCCAGCAAGCTTTGGCAAACCTTCAGACAGTTCCGGCCATTGCGCGTCCCGGGAATGAATGACTTTTGCAGCGCCATAGACCCGCAGAATGAGGGCATTGCCTTCAAAAGCGCAAAACATCAGCGTCATGCGCCCGTTTTCCGCGACATGGGCGGCGGTTTCATTGCCACTGCCGCTAAGGTTCAACCAAACCACGCGGTTATCATCAATAATCTTGAGCGTATCCATGCCCTTCGGCGATGTATTTACACGCCCCTCAGACCCAGCCGTAGCAACAAAGAACATCGGTTGTTTTTCGATAAATGACCGTAGGGTTACGTTCAGTTTGCCCGCAGTCGCCATTATCTGCGCCCTTTGTTCTGCTTAAAGCCGCCACGCTGCCCCGGCTTACCGGATGTGCTTCTTGGAACGGGACGCGATGAACCGCTTTTGGCACGTTTAGCGCCGTCATCGAGATGCGCACTATCTTCCGCACCACTTGATACCGGGGCGCTACCGTGCGCCGCCCCATCGGTGGAGAGGCCTTTGCGGTTGTCTTCCAGCCAGGTTTTGCGCGGAGGTTCCCACCCTTCCGGTGTCGCCGGTTTTTCCGTTCGACCTACCGTCATTTCGTCGAGTTCAGGTTTGGCGAACAGGGATTTGTTCTTTGACTTTGAATCCGTCGCACTGCCCCCGGCCTTACCCTGTTTGGCCGCCTGTGCCCTGCTTTTCTTCGTATTTTCAATGCCAACATTACGCGCCAGCGGGTCATCGGCGACCAGCAATTCGGTTTCCTGCAGGCGTTTGATTTCGTCGCGCAGATTGGCGGCTTTTTCGAAGTCCAAATCAGCCGCAGCGTCGCGCATGTCTTTTTCCAGCGCTTCAAGGTGAGCCTTGAGATTATTGCCGACCATAAGGCCTTCGTCGGCCAGCCCCGCATCCACGCGCACATGGTCGCCTTCGTAAACACTGCCGAGAATATCTCCGATATTCTTCTTCACGCTTTGCGGCGTGATGCCGTGTTCGGTGTTGTAAGCAACCTGTTTTTCCCGGCGGCGGTCTGTCTCGGCCATGGCCCTTTCCATCGAGCCGGTTTTCTGATCCGCGTAAAGGACAACCTTGCCGTCGACATTTCGCGCCGCACGACCAATGGTTTGTACCAGACTGGTCTCTGAGCGCAGGAAACCTTCCTTGTCCGCGTCAAGAATAGCAACAAATCCGCATTCGGGAATGTCGAGTCCCTCCCGCAGCAGGTTGATGCCGATCAAAACGTCGAATGCTCCCAAGCGCAAATCACGAATGATCTCAATGCGCTCCAGTGTGTCGATGTCCGAATGCATGTAGCGTACGCGAACGCCCTGTTCGTGCATATATTCCGTCAGGTCTTCCGCCATGCGTTTGGTCAGCACAGTAACGAGCGTGCGATAGCCTTCGGCGGAGACTATCTTGATTTCGTCCACCACATCGTCGACCTGATTTTTGGCCGGGCGGATTTCCACCGGCGGGTCGATAAGGCCTGTTGGTCGGATCACCTGTTCGGCAAACACGCCTCCGGCCTGTTCCATTTCCCAGCCACCGGGGGTCGCGGATACAGCGATGGTTTGCGGACGCATAGCGTCCCATTCCTCAAACCGCAACGGACGGTTATCCATGCAGCTTGGCAGACGGAAGCCGTATTCAGCTAGCGTTGCCTTGCGGCGGAAGTCACCACGGTACATGCCACCAATTTGCGGGATAGTTACGTGGGATTCATCCGTGAAAACAAGGGCGTTATCGGGCAGATATTCGAACAGGGTTGGTGGCGGTTCACCGGGTTTACGGCCTGTGAGATAGCGTGAATAGTTTTCGATGCCTGCACAAGCGCCGGTGGCCTCGATCATTTCAATGTCGAATTTTACCCGTTGTTCAAGCCGTTGCGCTTCCAGCAGACGCCCCGCTTTTGTCAGTTCTTCCAGCCGCCATGCCAGCTCGACCTTGATCTCCTTCACGGCCTGATTAAGCGTCGGGCGCGGGGTCACATAGTGGCTGTTGGCGTAGATTTTAACGGACTTGAGCTGGTCAGTTTTCTTGCCGGTCAGCGGGTCAAACTCAGTAATGGTCTCGATTTCATCCCCGAACAGGGAAATGCGCCACGCCCGGTCTTCAAGGTGAGCCGGGAATATCTCGATGGTATCGCCGCGCACCCGGAACGAACCGCGCTGAAAATCAGCATCCCTGCGACGATATTGCTGCGCCACAAGGTCGGCGAGCAGTTGCCGCTGGTCCAGTTGATCGCCAATCGACATTTGGAATGTCATGGCGGTGTAAGTTTCCACCGAGCCAATACCGTAGATGCACGATACGGATGCGACGATGATCACATCGTCCCGTTCCAGCAAGGAACGGGTGGCGGAATGGCGCATCCGGTCGATCTGTTCGTTGACCGACGATTCTTTCTCGATGAAGGTGTCGGAACGGGGCACATAGGCTTCCGGTTGGTAATAATCGTAGTAAGAAACGAAATATTCCACCGCATTTTCGGGAAAAAACGCCTTCATTTCCCCAAAAAGTTGTGCCGCAAGGGTTTTATTGGGCGCCAAAATGAGTGCCGGGCGTTGCGTTTCCTCAATCACCTTCGCCATCGTGAAGGTCTTACCGGAACCGGTGACACCGAGCAGAACCTGCGTACGCTCGCCACCTTCGTTGGATCCGGCCTCGCTTTTCAAACCGCCAACGAGTTCATTGATCGCTGTTGGCTGATCGCCTTTCGGTTCAAACTCACTTTCAACCTGGAAGGCTTTACCACCTTCAGATTTTTCCGGGCGGTCTGGACGGTGGGGAACCCAGATGTCCCCTTTCATCTCATCACGTCCATGTTCAATGAGATCGGACAGGGCAGAAACTGTCGCCGTCACCCCGGAGGTCGACGCCATTTCCAGCGCTTCTTCAGCGGAGACGTCAAGGCCGGCGACCGGGTTCAATCCGGCAGCCACGCGCGCTTTCACATCATTGGACCCGCCGATGATGGTGCCACCACCAGTGCGCTTGTTACCGACGGTCGGGTCGGAGGCTTTTTTGGCAGCAGCCTTGGCTTTTTTAGCACGTGCCGCCTTTTCCGCTTCCCGAACGGCTTCTTTTTCCTTCCAGGCAGCGGTTGTGCGGTCGCTCAGGGATTCCGTTTCAATTTCCTCGGCCCATGAACTTATGTCAGTAGAAAGGGGCACTCCCTCAAACGGAGTTTGAGGTGCTTCTTCAAAGCCGGATGGGCTCGCGTTTTTCTTGGAGTCTGACATTACGCATATATGGGACGAATAGAGAACGGATGGAAGAGGCGCGTGTCGACATGCTGACAGTTTTTGGCATTAAGTTGAGGCGAGTTGATGCAAAAATATCCATCCAACTGATGAAACCGAACACAAACCAATTACGTTACTAATGTGATTGAAAAAAAGGCACTTTAATATGGTTCGACAATTCAAACTGACTTCCCTGTCCACCCTGGCGATCGCTGGTGCTGTCTTTGCCACACAGATATCCATCGCTGACGCAAGGTCATTTAGAAGTGTGGCTGTAACAACTCACCAGGATATTTTTATAAAAATCCGAGGCTGCCACCGCGATACACGGTTTCGACACCGGCATGTGGGAGCGAACTGCAAAAGAGAAAAGGTCGTGGGCAAGCGAAAAGTCATTAAGGGAAAGTTTGGAGCCGGTCATTGCCATCGAACAACTCAGGATCATTTTGGCAGTACCCATGTCCACGCTTGGGAATCATGTCGTGTGCAGAGGAGGAATTCGCGCCACAATGATATCCGACCTCACGGCGGCCCACCCGCCCCTTAATTAAAAACCTTTTCCGTCTAAATTCCTGCCAGATCACGAATTGTGTCGAATTGCACATTCATACTGGGTTCATGTGGTCCATGTTGTGTTCACGGGGGTATCACACGTTAGTGAAGATACATAGGGAAAGGACCACACAATGAAAATCTCCACTTTAGCAGCTGCTGCTTTATTTGGCGCAGGCCTTTCATTCATGGCCCCATCGGCAGATGCAATGCCATTGAGTTCAGCACCGGTAGACATAACAGACACAACTACTGTGCAACAAATTCATGGTCGTCATTGTAGCATTCGGCGCGGCCATCGCTCCAGATGCCGACGCATCCGTCGGGGCCGGAGAATTCACCGCCATCGGCACTGCCATCGCCGCGGCTGCCATTTTCACCGCCACTCAAGCAGCCACCACAGGAACCGCGGAAGAAGACGGCGCGGCGGAGTTGGAATTTATTTAAATTTTTAAGGTGTTATGAAATGTGATGAAAACGGGAGCCTATTGGTTCCCGTTTTTTTATCCAAATCTGAAAGACTACCCCAGTAAGCTTAGGACCTGAGCCTCTGTATCGCGAAACCACTATAGAATGATAACCTGTATTTATGATTCGCCCGTTGTGGCATGCGTCAACTGGAGAATATGATGGGGCGCAAACTCAATTACTCGATGTTCGGTCTGACACTCTCAGGTGTTATGGCAATTTGCATTGCTCTGGTGGCATCGCAAGTTGCTTTTGCGGAAGAACCAATTGTTGGAAAGTGGAAAACGGAATCCGGCGAACAGGCCCAGATATCCTCATGTGGCGGCTCCTATTGCATAAAGCTGATTACAGGAAAATATGCAGGAAAAACAATCGGACGGCTCAAGGGCAATGGGGCTGCCTACAGTGGCACCGTCAATGACCCGACAGACGATAAACAATATTCAGGAAGCGCAAAAATCAAAGGCTCCGGGATGAAACTACGCGGTTGCTTCCTTAAGGTATTTTGCAAAACCCAAAACTGGCGCAAGCTCTAATTATTACCCCGACCATACGGGTGATTGTTAACTAATATGAATTGCAGATGAACGAATGCGTCAGTGCCCGTTCATTTTGATTATTCCATGAATTGAGCATACCCAATCATGGATGCACTAAATGCTATTTCGTCATTTCGTAATAATTACCGCATGTATAACACTTGCTGGAATTCTGATTTCGAACCTCGTCCAAGCGTCAAGGCCAAAGAATCATGGGTTTACGGTTGAAGAACGGTTGATCGAATGGCGACGGTACGAACGTAAAATATTATGCGAATCCAACCCACATTTGTGTCGCACAAACAGGCTTCCAGAAAAATCGACGACTTAGGTAAAATCCTACTGTTTTCCGGACATGATTCTGCGCTATAGCCCTACGTATGAAAAAAAATCCTATACTTACAATTGTCGATGATCTGACAAGAAAATGCCCGGATACGCCGGGATCGAAACAATTTACCGATGCTGCGGAAGCTGTAAAATATCTGAATTTACTATATGAAACAGCGACTTCTTTCCTTCGCGAGAAGTTCAATGCGACTCTGGAAGCGGAAAAAGCGGAAGCACGCTATCAGGCATTCTACCCGGAAATTCAAATTTCAACCTCATCCCACACCCTAGTGGATTCCAGACTGGCCTTTGGTTACGTTCCCGGACCCGGTCATTATGCAACAACCATCACGCGACCTGATCTCTTTGCCTCCTACCTTGAAACTCAAATCGAACTCCTGATCAAAAATCACGGGGGCCCCGTGACAGTTGGCGTCTCGAAAACACCGATTCCATTACATTTCGCATTTCTTGAGGATGCTCATGTGGAAGGGTCGATCGAAGACAAAATTGATCGCCCAATTCGCGATGTATTCGACGTTCCAGATCTGGCAACAACGGACGACCGTATTGCAAACGGGCAATATGAGGTGACGGCGAACGATCCGATCCCACTCGCGCCTTTCACAGCTCAACGGGTTGATTATTCACTTCATCGCCTTGCACATTATACCGCTACTTCTCCCGGCCATTTTCAAAACTATGTCCTGTTCACCAACTACCAATTCTACATTGACGAATTTATTGAATTTTCAAAAAAGGCGTTACAAGACGCCAACAGTGGTTACTACGCGTTTGTAGAACCGGGTAACCGGATAACAACCCGTGACGAGCTTCCTTCAAAACCTGAATTAACCCGACAACCGCAAATGCCAACCTACCATCTCAAGCATGGTAACAATTGCGGAATTACGATGGTCAATATCGGGATTGGACCATCAAATGCGAAAACAATCACCGACCATATAGCTGTTTTACGATCTCACACATGGCTCATGCTTGGCCATTGTGCAGGTTTGAGAAACAGCCAGCGGCTCGGAGACTATGTGCTGGCCCATGCTTATGTGCGTGAAGACCATGTTCTTGATGATGATCTGCCCGTTTGGGTTCCGTTGCCCGCCCTCGCAGAAGTTCAGGTTGCGCTGGAAAACTCTGTTGCCAATGTGACGGGATATACTGGCTATGACCTAAAACAGGTTATGCGCACAGGCACGGTTGCCACAATCGACAACAGAAACTGGGAATTACGTGACCAAACGGGCCCTGTTCAGCGCCTTTCGCAAAGCCGAGCGATTGGATTGGACATGGAATCAGCGACAATTGCGGCTAATGGATTTCGCTTTCGTGTACCCTACGGTACGCTTTTATGCGTTTCCGACAAACCTCTCCATGGTGAACTAAAACTTCCGGGAATGGCGACAGATTTTTACAACACACAGGTGAAACAGCATCTGCAAATTGGTATCCAGGCCCTGGAAAGCCTGCGTAACATGCCTTCAGAACAGCTCCATTCTCGTAAATTGCGCAGTTTCTTCGAAACTGCTTTTCAATGATTGCGACGCTATTTTGGCGTGTTACCCAATTGGGCGGCGCGCTACTTTCAATTGCAATAATTCTGGGATGGTTTCAGGATTTTCACCTCGCTTTTGATAGCTTAAGCCACTTTCGCCTCATTTTTTGCCTGTTTTTGACTATTCCTGCGTTAATTTTGTTACTGGGACACAGATGGCGAAGCGGCGGAACCTTCTTCGCTATTGTAGCCATTTCCGTCCTGTTAACTTGGCCCTATTTGCCACAAACGGGCACGCAGCCTTCCGTTGCCCTTTCGAAAAGAGACGTCACGTTACGGGTTGTTCAAATGAATCTACGCTTTAACAATCCCACCCCTCAAAAGGCAGTTTTGGCCATTCGTTCCGGTAATCCTGATATAATTCTATTGCAGGAAGTCACCGCTAAAACGCAAAGTGCATTGGCTGCTTTATCCAACACCCATCCGTATCACATTTCCTGCCAATCCCGGAGTTGGGGAAGTGTCGGTATTTTGTCGCGCTACCCTTTTGCCAAAAAATACGCCACGGGAATGTGTTCGCACACTTGGTTTTGCCAGCGCGACCGTTGATGTCGACGGAACATTGGTAACACTGGCCAATTTCCATTCAAAGTGGCCTTGGCCTGCAAATCAGGCAGCCCATATTCGCAGGCTCAACGACCGATTTCAGTCATTAAGTGCTCCACTCGTATTCGCCGGAGATTTCAATGCATCACCATGGAGCGCTGCCGTTCAACGGGTTGCCCGAACAACAAACACAATAGTCGCCAAGGGGTTGGTCCATACGTGGGCGCCAAGGTTCAAAGAATTCAAAACCAGAGTTGGGCCAATATTACCAATCGATCAGTTATTGCTTTCACCCGGCATACAACTGCTGGACCGCAGGAGCCTGGCCGATGGCGGTTCTGATCATTTCCCAGTATTTTCTGAAATTGTAATTCCACGACGTTTTCCACAAACATCGTAGTTTTCAATTCAAATTACCTTTCGAAAAGCTGCAGTAGCCACTAGGTTTATCTATCAATCGGACAAGAAATAATGATCGAACAAACCGTTAGTGCTGCGGAATTGTTGGCCTGGTACAGTGATTCTGGGGTTGATTGCGCATTGCTGGATGCCCCGGTCAACAGATTTGATGAAGCGGCAAAAGCCAAGGAAAAAGCGCAAAATCTCGCTAAACAACGCGTCACACCCACGGTCACCCAAAATATCCGACCAGAAAACCAACCAGCACCGGCCAAAACGCCGCCACGAGCTATGGTCCCTGATCAATCTGAAAGATCAATTCCAGACGCCAATGCGGTTTCAAAAGCAGTTGCACTGTCAGCGTCAGCCACAACACTGGATGAACTGAGGTCAGCAATCGAAGGATTTGACGGATGTAATTTGAAATTTACCGCGCGATCCACTGTATTCTGCGACGGCAATCCTTCCGCCCGGATCATGTTAATTGGTGAAGCACCAGGCCGTGATGAGGACGCTCAAGGCCTCCCATTCGTTGGGAAATCAGGCCAACTGCTGAATAAAATGCTGGCCGCGATTGGGCTGGATAGAACCAGTGTATATATATCGAACGTGTTGCCCTGGCGCCCTCCGGGAAACCGTACCCCATCCCCTGCGGAAACCGAAATTTGCCGCCCGTTCATCGAAAAACATATCGAATTAGCACGTCCGGACATAATTGTACTGATTGGCGGATCATCCAGTAAAACGCTCTTGAAAACCCGGTCTGGTGTTATGAGTTTGCGCGGAAAATGGACCAGTCTTGAGATCGCAGGACGTGTGATACCTGTATTACCAACGCTACACCCCGCCTATCTTTTGCGTGTTCCGTCGCACAAAAAAATGGCTTGGGCTGATCTACTCTCGATCAAGGCCAAACTCGACGCATTAGACTCGCAGAACAATATCTAGCCCAAATAATCGACATTTTCCCGACGCATAATAGATACTAATTCCAACAATTTTTGGCTAATGATCATGCAAGACAGTAAATTTATGCCGCTGTTTCGTACCCCAATATATCCATAACCCATTCCATTGGGTGCTTGCCGGAGTTGTTTGCCATGGCTCGTCAAATAGCAGCTTTATTCGCCCTTCTTGGCGGCATGATTTTTTTGATGCTCGGTGGCGGCTTACAGGGAATTTTAATCCCTGTGCGCGGCAATATTGAAAATTTTACGTCTTTTCAGCTGGGCTGGATAGGCACAGGTTGGGCGATCGGATTCACAATTGGATGTATCATCGTCCCCCATCTGGTGCGCCGGGCCGGGCACGTTCGCACATTTAGCACCCTGACTTCTCTTCTGTCCGTTTCCGTGTTGCTGAATGCGATCTGGGTCGATGCATATTTTTGGATATTATTGCGGGCGATGGCCGGATTTTGTTTTTCCGGGTGCTACATGGTGGCAGAGAGCTGGCTCAACGAACGGGTTTCCAACGAGCAACGTGGAACGTTATTCTCCGTATATGCCATAACAACCATGGTTGCGATGGCTGCCGGGCAATATTTGCTGGTTGTTGCAGAGCCGCAAAAAGACACATTGTTCATGATCGGCGCAATACTCTACGCGCTTGCTGTTGTGCCAACCGCAATCTCAAAAGCGCAGTCCCCCGCCCCACTTACCAAGGTGAATTTGGACATCGCCGGCCTGTTCAAAAATTCCCCCGCAGCCGCTGTAGGTGCTTTTCTCAGCGGCATCATCACGTCAGCCTGGACTAATTTCGGCCCCGTATTTGGCCAGCAATCGGGAATGAGTAGTGCATTGATTGCAACATTACTGGCCGCCGCACTGGCTGGGTCGGTGATATTCCAATACCCGCTTGGTAAACTGTCAGACATTATCGACAGACGATATGTCATGGTGATTGCCGGATTGGTCGGAATTGGATCCGGTTCATTGATGACCGTCATGGCCGGAACTGAAAATTACAATTTCCTGTTTTTTGGTGCCGTGGTTTTATATGGCGGTGTGATATATTCGATCTATTCCCTCGCCGTTGCTCACGCGAACGATTTTGCTGATGCAGATGATTTTGTGAAAATTTCAAGCGGATTGTTACTTGTCTACGGGTTTGGAACCATGGTCGGCCCGCTGATGGCTGCGCAACTTATGGATATGATTGGCCCCGTGGGCGTATTCACCACGACAACGATTGCCCACGGACTTTTCGCAACTTACGCACTCTATCGGACGTTCCGTCGCCAACAGGCACACGAGGAAGATCGCAATGACTTCCAAACTGTTGGGCTTGCGAGGGCAACGACACCAGAATCATATGCACTCGACCCGAGGTCGTCTCCGGAAGCATATCAACTTGACGAGGACGATGAGCTTCCACCGATGCCTCCACCCGTGAAAGTAGATTTGAATTAGCCCCGTGCGGCCAGAAACTTTTGTATTGACTGGCTCGACCAATCTTTCAGGTGGTTTGATGCGCCACGAAAACTGTTGACGGCTTCTGCCGTCAGCGGATCACGCGCAGCCAGACTTTCCAACGCTTCATCGGTCGCGACTTTCGCGGCTTTAATAATATCGTCTGGATAATTGCGTAACTGCACACCTTTTTCCTCAACCAAGAGCTTTAGACGCGTCGCATTCATCCACTCGGATTCCCCCAGCGCCAGAATATTTTCTGCAGCACAGGCGCTTTCTACGATGGCACGTAAATCCTGAGGCAGCTCCGCCAATGCTCTTTTTGAAACCAATGCCTCCCCTGTACCGTTTGGTTCATGGAACCCTGGAGCGTAATAGAATTTGGCTGCCTTGTAGAACCCCATGGCGAAGTCACTGGATGGTCCCAGAAACTCTGTTGCATCTATTACGCCGGTCTGCAGCGCTGTCAGAATTTCGCCGGGTGCGATTGTAACAGGCGATGCGCCCAACAGTCTCAAGACTTCGCCACCGAGACCGGGCATGCGAATTTTCAATCCACGCAAATCGGCAACAGATTTCAATTCTTCTTTAAACCAGCCGCCCATTTGAAAGCCGGTATTTCCGCCCATAAATGGCTTTATCCCGAATGGTTCATAAAGCTTGTCCCATATCTCCTGCCCCCCTCCATGATTTATCCAGGTAATATGTTCAATTGGTGTGAGACCAAATGGGCCTGCGGTGAACAAAGGGGCTGCGGGAATTTTACCTCCCCAAAACAAGGATGCAGTGTGCCCCATCTGAGCAGCGCCATTGGATACAGCGGAAAACACCTCCAGCGCCGGAACAATCTCACCGGCAGCATAAAGTTTCACCTTAAGTCGACCACCGGACATTTGCGTGATGGCATTGGCGAGCCGCTGAGCCGTTACTCCAGGGCCAGGAAGGTTCTTGGGCCATGAAGTCACCATTCGCCATTCAATTGTAGATTGGGCCAGTGCGGGTGTCGCCAATATTGCAGCCGGAGCGGTTGCAATTAATCCCAATGTGTTACGACGATTGATACTGCTCATGGTTATGTATTCCAATAATTATGAAAATGATGGACTGGCCCCGCCCCTGCCCCAATATCGAGGATATCAGCTTGAGCTATGGCGGAAGAAAGCCAGCTTTTTGCGTCTTCGATTGCTGTGGCAAGACCAAGGTCTTTCGCTTGCCCTGCAGCAATGGCCGATGACAGGGAACACCCGGTCCCATGGGTATTTATTGTGTCAATGAAGGGTGCAGAATACCACACAATCTGACCATTTTGCGAAAGATAGCAGTCTGCTGCATCTTCACCTGCCGAATGCCCGCCTTTCAGAAGAACAGCCCTTGCTCCCATTTGAACCAGTGCGCGCGCCTGTTCCACCATCGCAGATGGTGTTAACGCCATCTCAGTTCCCAGCAGTTTAGCCGCCTCATGCAAGTTTGGTGTGATGAGATCTGCTAGTGGAAACAGTCGCTCGATGATTGAAGATATCGCTTCCTCAGCAAGCAGCGGGTCGCCACATTCTGCCACCATTACAGGATCAAGAATAACACTTGTAGGTGAATGGTACTCTAAGCCTTCCGATACCGCATGGATCGTATCCGGTTGCGACAACATTCCAATTTTTACCGCATCGACATTGAGATCAGAAAATACAGCATCCATTTGCGCTTTAATAAAATCTGTCGGAACATCATGGATCGCGCTGACCCCCAACGTGTTTTGGGCGGTCAACGCGGTGAGCACGGAAGCGCCATATACACCAAGTGCCGAAAATGTTTTCAGGTCCGCCTGAATACCAGCTCCACCACCGGAATCAGAACCTGCAATTGTTAGTGCGATTGCTGTCATGACACGCACGCCTTGGTGATAGACTTAAGGTGTTGAGTTGCGGCAGTAACATCATCAGCCATATAAATAGCTGAAATAATCGCAGACCCATCGGCTCCGTTTCTTAACACGTCTTCCAGATTTGATTCATCAATACCAGCAATAGCTCCTAGCGGAAGTTCAGGGGCAGACTTGCGAAGAACAGATGCAACATCCCGCCAACCGTCCAGTCCGATATTCGAAGGATTTTCTTTCGACAGAGTTGAATAGATACCACCGATGCATGCGTAATCGATCACATCAAGAGGTGCGTCTTCAGCATTTGAGGTATTCTTGACTGTTAAGCCGATGATTGCATCCTCACCAAGAAGGCGACGCGCGTCAGAAGGTTTCATATCCAACTGACCAACATGAACACCTTGCGCACCAACCGCTAAGGCAACATCAACCCGATCGTTAATAAGCAGAGGAATTGCGTAAGGTTCCAGCGCTTTCAATATTATCTCAGCGTTGGAGACCAAAGTACGGGTGTTGGCGTCCTTATCCCGATACTGCAGAAGTGTAATACCACCATCGGCGGACGCTTTAACCAGATCAGAAAGTCCCCTGCCGCGCGTACGATGGGGGTCGAGAATGGCGTATAGTGAAATATCGCAGTGGTTTGGAACACGTTCGCTCACTGAACTTTCGCTCCTTTTTCAATTTCGTCTTTGTTGACATTTGCAAGGGCGTCTAAAAAATGGGGCACGAAGCTCCCAGGCCCACGCGCTTTACTTTCTGCCAACTCGCCAGCCAATCCGAACAACACGAGTGCAGAAATTGCTGCGGTATGAGGCGCTTCCTCCACCCCTAAAAAACCGGCAATCAGCGCTGTGAGCGCACAGCCCATTGCTGTAATGCGGTCCATCGTTGGACTACCGTTGCGTATCTCAGCCGCACCATTTGTGGAGGAAACACAATCAATCGCACCGGTCAGCGCAATTGTTGTGCCGATTTGGTTTGATATTTCCCCCAACGTTTTATTTGCAACATCTGCGCCACTCAATGCTGCTAGTTCAGGCGCATTGCACCGCATCAATGTCGGTTTTCGTGACAAAAGTCGGATTGCCAAATCGAGGCGAATTGGCGACGCTTGTACAAATACCGGATCCAATGCCCATGGTGTATGATCTTCATTCGCAGCGGTAATGGCCCGGTCAACAGCATTCGAACGCTGCGTATCCATCGTTCCCAAATTGATCAATAACGCATCAGCCATTTGAACAAAGTCACCAACTTCCTCTTCCGCGATTGTCATGGACGGTGTTGCGCCTGCGGCCAATAAAACATTGGCAGTGAAGCGCTGAGCAACGGAGTTGGTGATGCAGTGAACGTGGGGACGGGCGTCGCGGAACCGCAAAACACAATCGGCTATTTCGACACTGTCAATTTTTAAAGTCTTGTTCACTTTCCCATTCCCTCCGCCGGCACAATCCGGATCAGGTTCAAAGAGTTGATGCTAAGCACCTCTCAGCCCAACGCGGGCACCTCTATGAGATCGATTTCAGATGTAAGACCTGCTCGTGAATTGGGCAAGACAAAAATCCAGTGATTTGGATTATGCAGTCCCTGAACCGGCAGATTGTATTGTGTTCCACATTACCAGGGGTGTTACGGGCATATCAATATGGTCGATGCCGTATTCACGGTGGAGCGCATCGACAATCGCGTTCATGACCGCTGGGCAACCGCCAATCGTTCCAGCCTCACCTGCTCCTTTAATACCAAGTGCGTTGGTCGTTGAGGGCACATTGCGGGTTTCAAAATGAAAATCCGGAATATCGTTGGCGCGGGGCATTTGGTAATCCATGAAACTTGCCGACATCAACTGACCATTTTCATCGTAAACAGTATGTTCCATGACACACTGGCCGATGGCCTGAACGATGCCGCCATGCACCTGACCTGCGAGTAGCACGGGGTTTACCGTGACACCAAAATCATCGACCGCCGTGTAGGCGATTATCTCGGTGGTCCCCGTGTCCGGGTCAATCTCGACCTCGCAGATATGCGTTCCATTTGGATAGGTGGCTTCATCTTGAGTATATTCGCCGGTGGCGGTTAGTAACTCCTCGCTGGAAGATGCTACTTCGACAAGCGTCATGGCTCGGTCTGTTCCCACGATCCGGACTTTACCTTCAACCATCTCCAAATCGCTAACCGCGGCTTCCAGTTTGTCGGCCGCAACATTCTTGATGAGCTCGACGAGCGCTTCACTCCCCTGTTTTACAGATACTCCACCTAACGGGATCGAACGGGAACCACCTGTTCCACCACCTTCTGCAAGTTCATCTGTATCGCCTTGGCGAACTTCAATTGACTCAATATCAAGGTCTAGGATTTCAGCGGCAAATTGCGCGTATGCGGTTTTATGCCCCTGCCCATTGGATTGGGTGCCAATGTAGAGCTTGACGGTACCATCTGTTGCCAATTCCAACTTCGCGGGCTCAGATCCGGCAAACGCGCAAGCCTCAACATAAGTTGACATGCCGATACCGCGGATTTTGCCATTCTTTTTCGCAATGCCTGCGCGGTCTCCAAAACTATCCCACCCGGCAACATCTATACATTTATCCATATGAGCCATGAATTCACCGGTATCATATTTGCGGCCAAATGCGGTTGTGTAGGGCAGGTTTTCCGGTGCTATAGCATTTCGGCGGCGAATTTCGTCAGGTGTGAGCCCAAGGTCCCGGGCGCATTGATCAACAAGCCGTTCCAATGCGTAGATCGCTTCCGGGCGTCCGGCACCACGATAAGCGTCGGTGGGTGTTGTATTGCTATATACACCTCGAATTCCAAAGCGACATGCGTCTACATCATAAATTCCGGTCGCAATACTCGTCCCGAGTGTTGGAATGAACGGACCAAATGTATGCAGGTACGCCCCCATTGCAGCAATCAAATCGACGTCCAGCGCTAGAAACTTTCCACCTTCATCCATGGCCATGCGCATCGTCGTAACGTTATCGCGGCCATGGGCATCTGCAACAAAGTGTTCTGTGCGGTCACAACGCCATTTGACGGGCATTCCAATGCGACGCGCAGCAATCAATGCCAATGGATACTCCCGATAGGGAAAGACTTTTGTACCGAACCCGCCGCCGACATCCGGCGTAATAACCCGCAATTGCTCAGCTTTAATATTGAGACATGGTTCCGCAATCCTGTCTCGCATTGCATGAACGCCCTGCGAACCAACAGTCAACGTATATAAATCGTCATCAGCATTCCATTCTGCAAGGCAGCCACGCGTTTCCATATAGTTACAGATCAACCGGTTGTTGATCAGCTTGAGTTCGGTAACATTCGCTGCACCCTCGAATGCACGCTGAACCTTGTCGCTATCGCCCATCTCAACTGTGAAGGCGAGGTTTCCTGTTATATCGTCATATATTTGCGGAGCGGAGGGAGCCAAGGAAGCTTCCGTATCAACCGATGCTGCAAGTTCTTCATATTCAATTACAATCGTTTCGGACGCATCCTGCGCTTGCACAACAGTATCAGCGACAATAAATGCCACGGCGTCTCCCACATGGCGAACGACATCCCCGCACAGTAATGGGATATCTTTAGAGGGATGATCCGTGCCATCCACCTGCTTCAATATTGTCTGGCATTTCAAGGGGCCGTGATCTTCAATATCTGCCGCCGTTAAAACCAAATGTACGCCGGGCATGGATCGTGCTGTTTCACTATCCACAACCGAGAGCTTTGCATGTGCATGGGGGGAACGCAGAACATGTGCATGGAGCGTGTTGTCCCTCATATGATCATCGGTATATCGCCCGTTGCCTGTGATAAAAGCGGTGTCCTCTATACGGGTGACAGATTTACCCATACCAACTTTTCGACCAAACTTTGGTGGTGTAAATGCGTTCATGATAATGTCCTGATCGGCCCGGTCAGCGGGCTATGATTCCAATATGCACCGACTCCCATAAACCGGGTTCGTGATGCCAAGTTAACAGGATTTGCCATTTGGCAGAATATTGCAACCGGCATTATCAAATTCTTCGACTAAATTTTCCTACATTGTTGCCAGTCTTAACCACGCCTGCCACAACACTTTGGCGCGATTACTGGCAGAAAGATCTGGGAGTGTATGTCTGAAAGACTTTCTGAAGGCTCGAATACGCTAGCGCACCGGTTTGAGCGATTGCCCGGAAACCTAAAGGGCGCGCTCACGTTGTTGATTGCCGCAGGTGGCTTTGCGCTGATGACGTTATTGATAAAAATTGCCGGTGAGCGATTACATGTCACACAAATTCTGTTCGTACGACAATTGATCATGATGTGTATTGTGATGCCGAAAGTTCTCAATCACTTTCCCGGTTGTTTGAAAACTGCTCGACTGGATTTGCAACTTATCCGCGTTGTATTTGCATTGATTGCTATGTTGTGTGGGTTTTACGCTGTGATTCATATGCCCTTAGCAGATGCAGTGGCCATAGGATTTGCAAAGAGTTTTTTTGTCACCATCTTCGCCATCATATTCCTCAAGGAAGTGGTTGGACTAAGGCGATGGACTGCAGTTGGTGTTGGATTCATCGGTGTGTTGGTGATGATGCGGCCCGGGATGAGCGAATTCGACCCCAATTCTGTGCTTGCCTTAATTGCCGCTGCGGCAGCTGGTCTGGTCATGGTCATTATCAGGAAACTCTCATTGACCGATAAACCTGTAACGACGCTCAGTTATCAGGCATTTCTCGTTGGAATTATTATTGCATTGCCAGCAATTTCCTATTGGCAAACACCAACGGCTACCGAATGGTTAGTGCTATTGGGCGTTGGGGTTATTTCTTACGGCGCGCAAATGTTGAATATTTATGCCTACACATGGGGTGAAGCGTCTGTATTAGCGTCTCTCGATTATGTTCGCCTGCTTTACGCCACGTTCCTGGGTTGGCTTGTGTATGATACATTGCCTGGTCCCTACACGTTGATTGGAGCGTTCGTTATCATTGCTGCATCGATTTATACAGTTCAACGGGAACGCAAACGCAAGCAAAACCTTGCGCGTTCTCCCGACGGACGTGGCTTCACAAATACTTAAATTTTCTTACTCTCGCATCGCGTGGAAGGTCTTTAGCAGGCCCTCTGTAGAGGCGTCTCTGCCCTGAATTCTGGCTTCATTTTTAACCATCGGCAGCAATTGAGCTGCCAGTTCCTTGCCCAATTCAACACCCCATTGATCGAAGGAGTTTATATTCCAGATTACTCCCTGAACAAATACCTTATGCTCATACAGCGCGATTAGCTGCCCCAAAATGAATGGGTTAAGCTTGGGATAAACAAAGGTGTTAGTTGGGCGGTTTCCAGGAAATACCTTATGTGGCGCTAGCGCTGCAGCTTGTTCGTCATTCATGCCTTTTTTCATTAGTTCGTCATGGGCCTGCTGAAGTGATTTCCCCGTCATCAACGCTTCCGTTTGAGCAAATGCATTGGCTGCCAGTTTCTCATGGTGGTCGCCAACTGGGTTATTGGCGATTGCCGCGATAATGAAATCCGCGGGGATGACAGTCGTCCCCTGATGGATCAATTGATAAAACGCATGCTGGCCATTTGTACCGGGTTCGCCCCAGACTATCGGTCCGGAATCATGGTCGATCGGTTCACCATCAAGGCCAATGCGCTTTCCATTCGATTCCATATCGAGTTGTTGCAGATAAGCTGCGAACCTGTGCAAGTGCTGATCATACGGCAGGACGGCGTGTGACGGGTAACCGCAAACATTGCGATGATAGATTCCGATCAACGCCATCAAAAGTGGCACATTTTCAGAATCTGATGCGGTTTGAAAATGGACGTCAACCGCATGCCCGCCAGCGAGAAGCTCATCAAACCCTTCAGCTCCCACAGCCAACATGACCGACAAACCAATCGCCGACCAGACAGAGTAACGTCCTCCGACCCAATCCCAGAATCCAAACGCCCGTTCATCATCAATGCCAAATTCTGAGGTTTTATCCAGAGCTGTAGACAGGGCGACAAAGTGGTCTCTTACAGCTGCTTCACCGCACTGCTCCACAAACCATGAACGGGCCGTTTGCGCGTTCGTCATGGTCTCTTGCGTCGTGAACGTTTTTGAGGCGATTACGAAAAGCGTCGTTTCTGCGCGAACTGCCGACAGGACCTGGGAAATATCTGCCCCGTCCACGTTAGATACGAAATGGGTACGCGGACCATCATGATATGGCGCAAGTGCTGCTGTTACCATAACCGGCCCTAAATCGGACCCGCCGATACCGATGTTGACAACATCAGTAAATTTGCCCCCTTTGCCGGATATCGTGCCGTCTCGCACGCCCTTGCTAAAGGAGCCCATCCTCGCCAGCACACCCTTGATCTGCGGCATCACGTCATCACCGTCGACCTCCACTTCAGCGTCACCTGGATGACGCAGAGCCATATGCTGAACTGCACGGTTTTCGGTCACGTTTATACGTTGGCCTGAAAACAGTGCGTCACGACGCCCTTTAACATCTGCTGCATCAGCCAATTGAAACAACAGTTCTCGGGTTTCCCGGTCGATATTATTTTTTGAATAGTCAAACAGGATATCGCCACAATTTGCTGAATAGTCATTGAAGCGATTTTGGTCACTTTCAAATAGCGATTTGATTGATTGTTCGGTGCCTTTTTCCCTTCCTGTAACAAGCTTGGATAACACACTCTTGGCTGGTTCAATCATTGTCCGGGCTCCCGAATTACTACGTGTGCGAAGTCAGTCTTAACCACGCTACAAATTTGCATATTGTTCACTTTGATTCTTAGGATGCAGTTTACTCGTTTTATTTGATTATGTGCATCTGAACGGGAGCACATAAATGGTCTGGCGAAAGAAACGTCAATATCGGAATTTTATTCGGGATGAGAGTGGTAACATTGCCTTCATGGCAGGTGGCGCCATTTTGCCGATGCTGGCACTCGTTTTGGGCGGCATCGAAATGGCCGAGGTGAGCCGGGTTAAACGTTCCATGCAACATGCAGCCGATACGGCTGTAATGGCTGCGTTCGATGGTAATGATCTGAGATGGCCACAACGTATAAAACGAGCAGATCGGTTTTTCGACTTTAATTTTCAAAATGAACACCGCGTTGAGAAACTCCAGCGGAAACTAAGGGGGCAACGCCAGCGCCGGAAAGTTGTCCTGGAATACACGGCCTCCGCACAAAATGTTAATTTAACAGGCAAGCTTAACCCCTTTGCAGACACCCGTATTACGGTCAAAGCGAAAGCGGTGTATTTTCTAGGGTCCAGCAGACCACCGAAACTTGTATACGCAGGTAATTGACAACGTCCTTGATTGGCAATGTAGACATAAATCCCGGTTTATCCTGGTGTAGTGAGATGACTTTTACACTGTGAACGTTCATAGTTAGCAAGATTTTCGTTCACTGTTTCCGGTTGATATGCGTACTGAAACTGCTCCATCTATTCGTCTTGAAGATTACACGCCGCCGTCTTTTGATATCCGCGATGTACATCTGTTCTTTTCACTTGACCCGGATAATACCCGCGTACGTTCTTCAATCACGGTGGTTCGAAGAAATGAAACCGCATTGGAAACCCCTCTATCTTTAGACGGTGATGAGCTCACTCTGATCAGTTTATCGCTGAACGGAAAAACGGTTCCGAATAATAGCATTGTTGAAAAGGCAGATGGCATTGAACTCCACCATCTGCCTGAAGACAAAATGTTCAAAGTGGAAATTGTCACTGAACTCAGCCCAGCCTCCAACAAAAAACTCATGGGGCTTTATCAAAGCAACGGGGTCTACTGCACCCAATGCGAAGCCGAGGGCTTCCGAAGAATTACATATTTTCCAGACCGTCCAGACGTTTTGTCGATTTATACAGTACAAATCGAGGCAGACAGAAAGGCCTGTCCCGTCCTGCTATCCAACGGTAACCACGTAAAATCAGGTGAACTCGCCGACGGTCGGCACTTTGTTGTTTGGCACGATCCTCACCCTAAACCGAGCTATCTCTTTGCCATCGTGGGCGGTAACCTCGACGTATACCGTGACAAATTCAAAACCGCATCCGGTCGTGCGGTGGATCTCAACATATACGTTGAAACCGGTAAAGCCGCCATGGCCGCGTTCGCCATGGATTCTCTGAAACGGTCAATGACTTGGGACGAAGAGGTCTATGGGCGAGAATACGACCTGAACGTTTTCAATATTGTTGCGGTATCCGACTTCAACATGGGTGCGATGGAAAACAAAGGGCTCAATATTTTCAATGATAAATACGTATTGGCTGACCCGGAGGTGGCGACTGATTTAGACGCGATGCACATTGAGGCCATCATCGCGCATGAATATTTCCATAATTGGACTGGCAATCGAATAACATGCCGCGATTGGTTTCAATTATGCCTGAAAGAAGGGTTGACGGTTTATCGTGATCAGGAGTTTTCTGCTGATCAACGCTCGCGATCCGTTCAGCGCATTCAACAGGTACGCACACTCAAAGCGGGTCAATTCTCGGAAGATGCGGGCCCGCTTGCCCATTCCGTTCGCCCAGAAGCCTACAAAGAGATCAACAATTTTTATACTGCGACGGTCTACCAGAAAGGAGCCGAACTTGTGCGTATGTTGGCAACTTTAGTCGGCCCGGAGGCGTATCGGAAATCAACCGATCTCTATTTCGAACGTCACGATGGAGAAGCCGCAGTTGTAGAAGACTGGTTAAAGTGTTTCGAAGACGCAGCGGGGATCAATCTTGATCTCTACGCAAGGTGGTACGGACAGGCGGGGACACCTATTGTCGAGATAAAGGACAAATACGATGGTAAGAATGAAACCTATTCGGTGACGTTCAGTCAAACAGTGTCGGCAACGCCGGGTCAGCCCAAGAAAAACGTTGTTCCGATTCCAATTCGTTTCGGTTTAATGGATACCAATGGCAACCCGCTCGTGGTGAACACCAATACCCCCCTTGTCGGGAACGACGTATTTGTACTCGATAAAAAGGAAACAACTGTCAAATTTGAAGGAGTTCCCGCAAAACCCGTTATTTCTTTGCTGCGCGGATTTTCTGCGCCAGTCATCGTAAATTTTAAGGAGACCAAGCAATCTCAACTTGTGCGGGCGCGACATGATACTGATTTGTATAACAAGTGGCAGGCGCTTAACAATTTCACCTGCAATGAAATTATCAACCTTCAAAAACCAAAGGCAAGAAAGGTTGACCAGGTATTTATCAAAACATTGATTGGCATCTCAAACGAGGACAGTTTGGATGCAGCATTTCGCGCACAAGCGTTAACACTCCCCAGCGCACAGGACATAGCGCGGGAAACCGGTACTAATATCAATCCCGATGCAATATTTGACGCCCGAAACAGGTTGCAGAAAGAGATCGGTGCGGCATTTGGCCAATCGGGAATTGAACTATACGAAAAACTCAAACAGTCCGAACAAGATTCCGAAAGTTCAATTGGGCAGGCAAGCATCCGCGCGCTTAAAAACGCATTGCTTCCACTGTTGGTCATCGCTGAGATTGACGGTGCCACCGGCCTGGCTCATTCGCAATTTCAAACTGCCGACAATATGACAAACTGTTTAGCCGCGCTTAACGCGCTCATCCACGGGGAAGCGCCAACTGAAATTGTAGATGGCTCGCTTTCCGAGTTTTACGACAGATATAAGAACAACCACCTGGTGGTGGACAAGTGGTTTGGCGTCCAGGCACTTATGCCGGGAAGTAATGGTCTGAGCCGGATTCGCAGACTTACCAGTCATGATGCATTTTCATATGAGAACCCAAATCGAGCGCGTTCGTTGCTCGGTGGATTTGCCGCCGGCAATATGACTGCGTTCCATAGTGCAGATGGCAAGGGATACGAGTTTTACGCGGATCAGATCATTATACTTGATAAGATCAATCCCCAGGTTGCCGCCCGCCTCCTGTCGCTTATGAACAATTGGCGCTCCATGGAAAAACAACGTACCGAACTGGCGAAAGCCGCGTTGACCCGTATTGCTAAAACTCCTGCATTATCGCGTGACGTGCAGGAAATTGTGGACCGAATGCTTAAATAGCATAATTATCTTGCAAAATTTACGCTGTATTGGGGTGGACAAGGCGATTCGCTTGGATTCAAATGCAAGTGATTCGATGTATCGTATGGATGGCGGTTGATACTTTCGAATTCTGGTAAGTTACAAGGTTCGGGAGCGACGGTATGGAGCAGGCGAACGCCAATGGCGTACGCGGCGGGTGGACTGATTCTTTCAAACAGGAATTGTCACCATCAGCCAAACAAAAGCCCTATGTATCCCCCCTACTCGCGCTGCGAGGCCATGTCAGAGAACTCTCTGCTCCTTTGTGGGCACGGTTTTTGAGGTCTGAAACATTTTTACGCCGATCCATTCCAGTCCTTATCGTCTTGCTACTTACACTTGTTGCAGGCGTCCGTTCCGCATCACTTTTTTCGTCATCCCAGAGCATTGATGCGACAGCCAAAACTGAAATTGCGCTTCTGTCGGATTTGGTTTCAGTCAGACTAAAACTGCAAACCAATTTGGAAGCCGCAATAGTAAGTCCGACGTTGGGTGATGTATTTCTTGAAGAAGCGCTGCCTGCAAATGGGTTAAAACCGGGTCAAAGCCTGTATTTGCTCGACGCTTCAGGAAAAGTAATCAGCAGTTACCCCAAACAGCCTGAATTGTCCGGACTCAACATATTCCAACTTACCGGCGGTGCAATGATCACCGCAAATAACCAGAAACTTTCGCAGACCTATGACATTATGCTCAATGGCAAGGAACCTTCTTTGGCTCGCCGCAAGGTTTTAGGGAGTATTTCATCTCCAATTGGTTCAGTATTGATCAGCTTCCCAAACTCAGCAATTTATGCTCCGTGGTATCAACAGGCCCGTTTGAGCATCACCACATTTCTCGCCATTGGATCAGTGTTGCTGGTAATTTTATACGCCTATTTCGCCCAAGGGGTACGAGCCCGGGAAGCAGATGCCGTTTATATGGAAACAAACGCCCGTTTTGACACGGCTCTTGCCCGCGGCCACTGCGGGCTCTGGGATTGGGATTTGTCACGCGGACGTATCGTTTGGTCCCGCTCCATGTATGAAATGCTGGGAATGGAACCGACAGAAGAAGTCATGGGGTATGGCGACCTTGCAATGCTGCTCCACCCGGATGATGCGGACATGATGATGTTGGCTAATTCGGCTTTTAGCTCGAATGGGAGCCAGATTGACCACCGGTTTCGAATTATGCATTCGTCCGGCAGTTGGATATGGATGCGTATCCGCGCGGAATTGGCCCGCTACAAAGGCGCCGATCCACATTTGATTGGCATTGCTGTAGATATCTCTGAAGAGGAAGCACTGAAGCAAAAAACCCGTAATGCAGATATCCGCTTACGGGACGCAATCGAGAATATCTCGGAGGCTTTTGTATTGTGGGATTCCAGAAAGCGTCTGGTAATGTGTAACAGCAAGTATCAACAATTACACAATCTTCCTGCCAGTGCAGTGGTCAGTGGATCAGCCTTTAACGATGTCATGGCAGCAAGTCGCAAGCCCCGTGTCCGGCATCAGCTGAACACCGACAAAATACAGGAAAACGGCACCCAGACATTCGAAGCGGAAATTGAAGATGGTCGCTGGTTACAAATCAGCGAACGCCGTACCCAGGATGGGGGCTTTGTGTCAGTTGGTACCGATATTACGCAAATAAAACGCAATCAGGAGAAGTTGCGAGAATCAGAACGCAAGCAGATGGGAACCATCGCGGATTTGCGAAAAAGCCAGCATGAATTGGAACTCCAGGCACAAAAGTTGGTTGAATTTGCGGATAACCTGAACGAACAAAAGATGAAGGCCGACGCCGGAAACCAGGCGAAATCGGAATTCCTCGCCAACATTTCACACGAACTGAGAACGCCCCTAAATGCTATCATCGGTTTCTCCGATATTATGCGAACCAATATGTTTGGCCCGCTGGGTTCGGAAAAATACGATGAGTACGCCGATGACATCCATCAATCCGGCAATTTCCTGCTCGGTGTTATCAATGATGTACTGGACATGTCGAAGATAGAAGCTGGTCGTTTCCAACTTCAACCTGAAAATGTCCACTTACATGAACTGCTGGACGAGACTTTGCGCATAATCAAGATTCAAGCGGATGATGCGGAAATCACTGTGGGTAAGAAAATTCCCAAAACATTGGAAATATTAGCCGATCGCCGCGCTATTAAGCAAATACTGCTCAACCTACTCTCAAATGCTGTGAAGTTTACGCCTGCGGGTGGCAAAATTGACGTCACGGCCAAGACGCTCAAGGATTCAGTCAACATCGTTATTCGGGACAACGGAATTGGCATTTCCAAAGACGCCCTTGACCGGCTGGGACAACCCTTTGAACAGGTTCAAGATCAGTTTACCAAAGACCATAAAGGGAGTGGCCTTGGCCTCGCTATCGCCCGTTCACTTTCCTTACTCCATGGCGGTTCACTAAAGATCACTTCAAAGCCTGGCGAGGGCACAACTGTTGCTGTTCGGTTACCTGTGAAATGCCAGCGCCCTGAATGCATTGAAGCTGAAAAAGCCGCATAATTTTAACATACCTAACGCATCACAACCTTGATGCAGAAACGCGGATAATTTGGCATCTATGCTTAGGACGCAAGTTTTTATTGATACCCGGCGTCGACTCATTGGTCTTCGAAATAAGCAAATGGCGAAATAATTACCGAGGGTGTCATGGTCGGCGTAAGTTTTATCACGTGCGAATTCATAATCCAGGTTTCAAACCCCACTGAACAATCGCTTCAAGATTTTTCTGACCATTGTTTTAATACGGTTAGAAACGATTTCCGGACCGCCCGTTGGGCATCGCGCAAATAGGCTTCAGCGGATTTCCAATCCGGCATTTCGAGCTGTTTTAACAACAGTTCCTGCATACCCGGTGGCCCCTCGTGATGAGGTCTGTTTTTTTCCAAACATAGTCGCAAGACTTGCACGACGCCCTGGAAAATAGAATGTTGCTTGGCGAACGTCACATCATCATTGTGTAATTTTACGCTATCTAATGACGACAATACATCCGTGGTAGTTCGCGCCATTTGCACCTTGTTCACCATAACCGCTGCCTGCGCGAGGAACTCCAGATCAACTAAACCACCCTTTGAAAGCTTAATATCCCAAGGCCCATTTGCTGGCCGTTCCCTATCCATCAATGCCCGCATTTCTAATACATCTTTGAGCGCCTTTTGATGGTTGGAATTATTTGCGTACGCCTTGGTCAGCACCGAAGTCAGTTTCGTTGTGAATGGTGTTTCTTTTCCAAGAACACGAGCTCTGGTAAGGGCGAGTTCCTCCCAAGTCCATGCATTTTCGCTATAATATTTCTCCAGCGCGATCAGACTTGTCGCAATCGGCCCTGCCGCTCCATTTGGTCGCAATCTGAAATCTAACTCGTAAATGACACCTTGAGCAGTTGCAGCACTCATGGCCGCAATCAAACGCTGGGCAAATCGACCAAAATATTGCGATGCATGAAGAGATTTTTCGCCATCTGAATAATCATGTTCCGGTGAAAATTCATAAACCAGCATGATGTCCAAATCAGAATTTGCCGTTAGCTCATGGGTACCCAGGTTTCCTAGGCCCACGACTGCAAATGACGCCCCCGGCACTTGTCCATATTGTTCCTCAAACGCTTTGGCAACCCAATCGACCATTCCGATCAATATGACTTCCGCAAATTTCGTATACAGCTCCGCAACCTGCTGAGGATTAACAGCGCCGCTTAATAAACGCATGCCAATTAGAAACTTTTGCTCAGCGGCAAGTACGCGTGCCCGATCAAGACCATCTTCATAATCAACGGCCTGTGACAGTGTCAGCTGCAAACTCTCTTCCCAAATAGCCCCGTCTGGAAGAAGATTAAAAAAACCTGGCTCCAACACGCCATCAAATACATGGGGCCTTCGGGTGATTATTCGGGCTAACCGGGGTGCCGAGCTCAATACCAATGTCAGCAAACTAAGAAGTTTAGGGTTGGCTTTAAGGAGAGAAAACAGCTGATAACCAGACGGCAGACCCTGAAGGAACTCATCAAAAGCCCTTATGGTTTCATCACCTCTGCCTGAGTGCGAGAAACTCTCCAGCAATTCCGGGGTTAGCTCTGTTAATTGCTCCCTTGCACTCTCCGACGCCATGGCCGGATAACGGCCGTAATGCCACGAGCGCACTAATTTTATTATACCAGACGGATCAGCAAACCCCATTCCCGACAATGTGGCCAATGTACCCGGGTCATCGTCGTCTCCAGTGAAGGAAAGATTACCCCCATCACCGGACAACCCTTCATCGTGGGCAAACAGCGCAGCATAATGGCCTTCAACGTTAATAAGATGGGACATGAGTGCCGAGGAGAAATGTTCAACTGCAGGAAAACCACACAGTCTTGAAATGACCTCTAATTCCTCAGTATTCTCCGGTAATGTATGAGTTTGCTCGTCTGCCACCATCTGCAGCCTGTGTTCCACATCCCGAAGGAATGAGTAACTCGATAACAGTTGATCGCAAGGCTCCGGTTGCAACCAATCTGCTGCAACAAGTGCCTTGAGCGAGTCAACGGTTTTTATTGTCCGAAGTTCAGGATTTCGTCCACCGGCAATCAACTGTTGAGTCTGCACAAAGAACTCAATTTCTCGAATTCCTCCCCGGCCCAACTTCACATTATGGCCAGCTATCTTTAAATCGTTGTATTCCCTGTGGGTTTGAATTTGACGCTTAATTGCGTGAACATCCGCAATCGCAGCGTAGTCGAGATAACGTCGCCAGATGAACTGCGCCAAGTTGTTCAAAATTTCCGCACCTGTCTCGCAGTCACCGGCAATGGTTCGTGCTTTAATCAGAGCGGCACGCTCCCAATTCTGCCCTCGCGATTCATAATAATTCAGCGCTACAGGTAAAGGTATTGCCAGTGGCATTGAGCCAGGGTCAGGACGTAATCTCAAATCCGTTCTGAATACATATCCATCCGCAGTTCTTTCCTGCAAAATACGGACAAGCGATTTCGTCATTCTTACAAACAGTTTGACACTTTCCTCACGATCAATGATTGCGGGTGCATCCGGGTCAAAAAACACTATCAAGTCGATATCACTGGAATAATTGAGCTCACCTGCACCGTGTTTACCCATCGCAATCACTGTATAGCCCGAACCAATTGATAGATTTGCGCTATCGATTTCCTGCAATTTACCGGATTGTATTGCGTGGTGAATGAGGTGATTTACCGTCAATTCAACTGCCGTATCGGCCAATTTAGAAATTGCTTGGCTGACCCGCGCAGCCGACCACCATCCACCTAAATCTGCCAGGCCACTGATGAGAGCAGCCTGCTTTTTCGCACGACGTAAACTGCTCATGAGTTCCGCTTCATTACCAGTTACATGAGATTCTGTGTCCAGTTCTTCGAGCGCATCATCAAAGCATTTTTGGAATCCATTTGTGTGACATTCACACACGACGGCCGGAAACTGCTTAGAAAGCGAATGGAGGTATGGTGATAATTCAAAAACAGCAGATAGAAAGTTCTGCACATCACTGTGGTTTTCATTGATGAAAAATTTGGTAGATCCGTCGGCATCTTCGCACAATGATGCCCAATCATTGTACAATTCACGTGCCCGGTCCGGGTTACGCGAAATGATTTCTATCGATGGAGTATTGAGGATACAATTATCTTCATCAATTGAAGGAATAGGTTTTATACGGGGCAGCTCTTTCATCGGTGCATGTTGCCATTGCTCATCCCAATGGCAACCTCAATTCTGCTTTCAACCCCGGATAATTGTTACCAAGTTCGAGACTACCGGAATGAAGGTCTGCAATTGCTTTTACCAATGACAATCCAAGTCCTGACCCAGGTTTTGTTCGACTGGAATCGAGCCTGACAAATCGTTCAGTAACAGTCTCCAAGTCTTGGCTTGGTATACCGATGCCGTTGTCGGCAACAGAGATCACCGCGCTGTCTTTCACTATATCAAGGGTCAGCATCAATTCTGGCTTGGGCGATGTTAAGCCATATTTCAAAGCATTGTCGATCAAGTTGGTAACTGCTTGCGCGATCAATTCACGATTACATTGAACATTAGTTTCGTTGTTCACAGAAAGAGTGAGCACACACCCTGCGTCTTCCGCCAGCGGTTCAAACAATTCACACATATCGGATAAAATAGGAGCCAACGGTACGTCGTCAAACTGCATTGTACGTGCGCCAGACTCCGCTTGCGAAATCATCAATAGTGCATTGAAGGTACTAATCAATCCATCAGCATCAGCAATGATTGCCGTAAGATCATCCCGATCCGGATTTTTTAATGCAACCTCTGCTTTGTTCCGCAACCGGGTGAGTGGTGTTTTCAAATCATGTGCAATACTATCTGACATTGTAACAACACCTTTATTCAGTTTTTCAACACGGGCGATGAGCAAGTTGAGACTGTCTGATAGCCTATCAAACTCATCACCGGCACCAGACAATGGAAGTCGTTGGGACAGATCACCAGCGATAATTCGTTGACTTGAACGAGAAACGGAATCGATGCGCTTCAATGCACTTCGTCCGACGAAAAACCAAAGCACCAATCCTGTTAAAACCATGATAACAAGTGATAGAGTTGTTGCTCGTCTAACAATTTCCCGAAACCGTTCCGCGTCGCCGATATCGCGCCCAACAAGCAATCGTAAGCCTCCAGGTAAAGTGAAAACGCGGGCGATTGCTTTTCCCTGATCGTCGTCTTCGTCAAACCTCCGATAATCGAAAGGCGGATCACGCCATCCGTCTGTTCCAAGCAAGTCCCGGTTCAAATCACGCACGTTACCCGCGATGATGCGTCCGTTATTATCTGCAACGAGATAGAGATTTGCTCCAGGCGTTCTTGAACGTCTCTCAATCAAAGGGATAAGATTTCGCAGGCTGCTTCTATTGGAGATTCTCGCAATCTCGGTAACTTCTTCATCAACTGCAATGCGGACCTGAGATAGGATAAGCTGTCCAGTGTTGTAGCTTACATAAGCAACCACACCCACTGCCAATAATCCAAACAGGAGCGTATAGACCAAAGTCAGTCGAACGGCAGTTGTTTTGAGCATTTGACGGAGGCGCAACATTTATTCGAGTCAATTTACGGGGTCATCTTGCAGCTCAAATCTATAACCCCGGCCACGAACCGTATGTAACAGCGAACTCTCGAAACCCCTGTCAATTTTACTTCGAAGTCGGGAAACGTGTACATCAATGACGTTGGTTTGAGGGTCGAAATGAAGGTCCCAAACATGTTCCAGTAACATGGTTCGCGTAACCAAGCGTCCTTCATTTTGCATTAAATATTCCAAAAGACGGTATTCGCGGGGTTGAAGAACGATTTTTTCGCCACGCCGCTCGGCTGAATGATTTATACGATCAAGGGTTAAATCTCCAATCGTCAACGACGTTTGCGAAGATCTAATTTCATTTCGTTTCCCAAGAATTTCTACACGCGCCAATAGTTCTGAAAATGCATAAGGCTTGGTTAGATAATCATCTCCCCCCGCACGCAAGCCGGTTACTCGATCATCGACCTGACCAAGCGCCGATAATATCAGAGCCGGGGTTTTCAACCCAGCGTCACGAAGGTTGGTAAGCATCGTCAAACCATCCTGCTTGGGCATCATCCGATCAACGATGATAACATCAAATGCTGTAGTTTTTGCCTGTCTTTCACCCACCTCACCATCTGCAGCATGAACAATTTCATGGCCATTTTCACGCAACGCTTCCGCTAGTTGGTCGGCAAGTTCAAGATCGTCTTCCACGATAAGTAAATTCATTTTTGTCCCAAAGGATGAAATATTTGGATAATAGAAAACGGCAGCGGAGGAATATCATCCGCTGCCATAAGTAGTTAAATCTCGAGTCGACGGATAGAGGAATCTATCACATTCGCTACTTGTATTTATCCCTTCGAGACGGGAAGCGCGACAAAGCGGTTACGGCCTCCACTTTGGATCTGGAATAAAATTGCCTTGCGGTCTTCTTCCAACGCCTGACTTACAGCTAATCCGACATCATTGACGGACTTCGCGTCTTTACCATTGACGGAGACAATCACATCTCCAGATTTTAACCCTTTGCCGGCAGCAGAACCGTCAGGAAACACTTCAGCCACCACAACACTGTTATTTTTTGGTGTAATGGAGAGACCCAAATCCTCTATATCTACGCTCGCTGGCTTTGTTTGGGGTGATTTTTCCACTGCGGCTGATTTGACCGGTCCAGGGAGCAACCCAAGCTTCACATCAATGATCTTGCGTTCGCCATCGCGGAAAACAGTTAGTTTTGCAACCACGTCCGGTTCGTAATTTGCAATTAGTTTTGCAAGCTCTTTCGGACCTTTTACAGTTTTTGCATCGACTTCAAGAATAACGTCTCCATTAGTGATGCCCGCTATAGCAGCTGGCCCGTCATCTTGCGCGCCAGCGACAATCGCACCTTCGGCTTTTTCTAACCCAAGCGATTCCGCGATATCCTTGGTCACAGGTTGAATTTGCACGCCAAGCCAGCCACGAGTCACAGACCCGTTTTTGATCAGGTCGCCAATTACCTCTTGAGAAGTTTTTGCCGAGATCGCAAAAGCAATCCCCACGTTTCCTCCAGACGGGGAGAATATCGCGGTATTTACCCCGATAACTTCACCACTTAGATTAAATGCAGGCCCACCGGAATTCCCTTTGTTCACTGCAGCATCTATTTGGATGAAATCATCATATGGCCCTGAACCAATATCTCGACCGCTTGCTGAAACAATACCAGCGGTTACAGTTCCACCAAGACCAAATGGATTACCAACGGCAACAACCCAGTCACCCACCCGACTTTTCTTTTCTGCAAATGAAACATAGGTGAATTTCTCATTGCTGTCGGCTTTCAAAACAGCCAGATCTGTCTTGGGATCAGTTCCAATCAATTTGGCATCAATTTTCTCACCATTATTCATAACGACCGTAAATTCGGTACCACCTTTAACAACGTGATGATTGGTCACGATATAGCCGTCTTCCGACACAAAGAAGCCAGAACCCTGAGACGTACCAAAGCGACGTGGTCCACGGCGACCGCCGCGATTGCGTCGATTCCTACGATCTTTAAACTGACGTTCTCCCCTTGGGCCGTCAAAAAATCTTTTGAACGGGTGGTCGTCAGGCAACTGATCGAAACCAAACCCTCTAAATCCGCGGCCACTGTTGTTACTTGCGGGTTGGATAGCCGATTTTACCCTAACACTCACCACTGCGGGAGAAACGGCTTCAACTACATCAGCGAAACTTGGTGCCTGAGGAGCAATCACACGCACCGCATCAGCGTAAACTGGTGTAACTGGATTGATCACTCCACCTGCTAAAGCTGCAATACCCAAGCCCAAGGCGGTTGTCCCGCCCAAAAGTGTTTTCTTCGTAATGAGAGATAGAGTCATACGTTCCTCGTAAGTTTCAAACAATTGCACGCCAATCTGAAGAGTTCTGATTGGCTCTGATGCCCAAATGTAACGAGGAATGTGAAATTGAAAGGGCGTTGAAATTAAAACTTCGTAATGATGTCAGTTTGTTTCGCGACCAATTATTTGATCAAGTTCTGCTTTTTCCTGATCTGATAAACTTGTATCAATGCTGGATAGTCGGTTAGTGCGGCCACGACCTGCACGCCAGACCAACACCCCGCCAATCAGCAACAGAAATAACGGCGCGCCCCACAACAACACCGTGTGCCATGCGAAAACGGGTTTGAGCAGAATAAACTCTCCGTAGCGTATCACCAGGAAATCGCGAATTTCTTGGTTTGTTTTACCCTGAATCATTTGCTCTCGTACGATTTCGCGCAGGTCTTTCGCTACATCTGCATCAGAATCGCCGATCGATTGGTTTTGGCAAACCACGCACCGTAGTTCTAAAAATAATAATCGGGCACGATCTTCCATTTCCACAGGAAGGCGCTGCTGCCCCCAAGCGACGGAGCTCATAAGAAAAACGAACAGTGAAATAAATAATTGCGGGCTACGCAGCAACGGATTCACCCTTTTTCTTTTTTTTCCGTTTTTGTGGTGCCCCGATCCTTAATCGACGGTCCGAAAGTGAAAATGAACCGGCAATCACCATTACAACACAACCCAGCCAAATTAATGTAATAAAAGGTTTCCACCAAATACGTACAGTAACAGCTCCCCCTTCTTCCACATCACCCAGAGCAACATACAATTGCGAGAACCCAAATGTGTGAATCGAGGCTTCACTTGTTGGCATCTGCCGTGCGGGGAAGAACCGTTTTGAAGGGCGTGCCACACCCACTAACTCTCCATCGCGAAGTATGGAGAAATTAGCCCCACGCTCAGAATAATTGGGGCCAACTGTTGAAATATCCCCGTCATAACGAAGGACAAATTTACCCGATTGCACAGTCTGGTCTGGTTTCATGGAAGCTATTGTCTCAGTTTCAAACGCGGTAACGGCAACAATTCCAAACAATGTGACACCAATTCCAAAATGCGCAAATGCAGTGGACCAAACAGACCGTGGCAAGCCCTTCAAACGGCGAATAGAGGTTGAAAAGTCCACCTTTCTAAACCCGGCTCTTTGAACGAGTTCGGCGAACGATCCAACCATAAGCCAGACTGATAACCCAATCCCGATTGGAGCGAGCCACGGACCGCCTTCAATCGAAACACCGATAGCAATTGTTGCTGCAATCGCTACTCCCAACGCAAATAGGAGACGTTGACCTATACCGAGTAAATCCCCCCGTTTCCATGAAAGCAGAGGACCAAAAGGAATTGCGATCAACAATGGGATCATGACAAGCCCAAACGATAGGTTGAAGAAAGGGGCACCAACTGAAATCTTATCATCGGTAATTGCTTCGTAAATGACGGGATAGAGCGTCCCAATCAACACAGTTGCTGCTGCTGCTGACAATATAACATTGTTAAAGACAAGCGCACCCTCTCGAGAAACCGGCGCAAACAATCCGCCTTCTTCAAGCTTTGATGAGCGAAGGACGAATAAGAACAGCGCTCCACCTACAAATGCGCACAATATTGCAAGAATGAACAATCCTCGGGAAGGGTCGCTTGCAAATGTATGTACAGATGTTAGCACTCCGGACCGCACGAGAAACGTACCCAACAGAGAGAGCGAAAATGTCAATATCGCCAATAACACGGTCCAGATCTTCAATGCATCCCGCTTTTCCATAACCAACGCGGAATGAAGCAACGCTGTACCCGATAACCAAGGCAGAAATGATGCATTCTCCACCGGGTCCCAAAACCACCAACCTCCCCATCCTAGTTCATAATAGGCCCAATAAGACCCCATTGCGATCCCAGCTGTAAGAAACGTCCAGGCTATCATCGCCCAAGGTCGCACCCAACGAGCCCAAGCGGAATCCAACCGCCCTTCCATCAACGCAGCAATGGCGAAAGCAAACGTGATGGAGAAGCCAACATACCCAAGGTAAAGCATTGGCGGATGTATCGCGAGGCCAATATCCTGGAGAATTGGGTTAAGGTCCTGACCTTCAACAGCGGCAGGTTGGCGGGCAAAAGGGTTTGATGTGACTAGTATAAACAACAAGAATGTCGCTAGCATCCACGCCTGCACAACCTGAACGTTAGCACGTAGTTTGTTCGGGAGATTTGCACCAAACATACTCACAGCAGCTGCAAAAAGCGCCAAAATAAACACCCACAATAACATTGAGCCTTCGTGATTGCCCCAGGTCCCCGTAAGTTTGTAGAGAAACGGCATTTGTGAATGGGAATTCTGCCAGACGTTTACGACAGAAAAATCGCTAACTGCGTATGACCACATGAGGCTCGCAAACGCAGCGGTAACGAAAAACAAAATACCGATGCTGCTGGTGTCCGCAGTCGCCATTAACCTGTTGTTGTTGGAGACTGTGCCCCAAAGCGGTAGAACGCTTTGCAAAACCGCCAATGAAAACGCCAAAACCAGCGCAAAATGTCCAAGTTCAACTATCATTACTTGTCATCCCCTGCGCCTTGCCAGACACCCTGTTCTTTCAGCTTTTCCGCCATGTCAGCGGGCATATAGTTTTCATCGTGTTTCGCTAACACTGTATCAGCTTGAAAATGACCACCCGCATCTAAATAACCTTCGGTGATTATACCTTGATTTTCTCGAAAGAGATCAGGCAAAATCTTGTTGAAACTCACAGATATTGTTTGTGAATTATCAGTGAGAGAGAACTCTACGTTCAGACCCTCGCCTTTTTTTACCGATCCCTCCTCCACTAAGCCAAACAGCCGCACTCTCTGGCCAGATGTCACAGAAGCCGCTTTTAGTTCACTTGGACTCATGGCAAATGATATACCGGATCTTAGCGCATACATTGATAACCCAAGTGCCAATGCCATGACACATCCAATGGTCCCTATCCAAAACAGACGGTTTGTTTTGCGGCTCATTTCGATTCACCTTTCAGATTATCAGATTGCAATCCAAGTGATGAGGCAAGGGCATCTAATGTTTGTAGTGCAGCGTCTTCGTTTTTAAACACTGACCGAGCGGATTGCAGTGCTTCCAACGCCTCGTCTTGCTTTTTCAAAACTGAATACGAGCGTATAAGCCGGCCCCAACCATCGATATCCAAGGGGTTGTCTTCCAACTTATCCGCCAAGTTAGCCACCATAGTTTCGATCATGACTTGACGGTCAGTACTTGACAATTGCGAGGCGTTCTTAACGTCTTCTTGTGTGGGGCCAGGCAATGCCGGTTTACCCAATTTTTTGCGTAGTTCGACAATATTACGGTCTACGATTTGCTGCCAACGAGTATCATTCCTGCGTGTCAAAGAAAGAGCCTGCCAAGCCTTCAGTGCTTCGGCATCGCTACCTTCCTGTTGGAGTGTGGTTGCCATGTAGAACCGCGCCTTAATGTGATCAGGCTTTTGAACAAGCGCTTTCTCAAATAATTTCCGCGCGCTTTCAGAAACAATATTCCCATTTGCCACGGTTAAAGCTTCGCCCAAATCAGTCAAAAGGGCGGGGGTTTCCCCGGAAAGTTTGATGACCTGGTCAAGTGCGCGAGCTTTATCACTTGGCCTATTTGTCCGACCATATACGTCGGCAAGAACAGTCCAACCTTTCACGTCATTGGGATTTTGTGCCAAATGGCGTTCCGCAATCTGCACCATTTCATTGATCGAACGACCTTCAAGTGCAACCTTTTCCTGCGACCTCAGAGGCTGGTCTGATAGTTGCGGCGATCCAATAAAAAAATAGGTTGAGATAGCAATAGCGGGCAACAGGATTAATATCGTCAGACTTGCCGTTACATCCGCGTTTCCAGCTAGTGTGGCAGTATCCGAGTTTCGACCACCTTTGCGGGCATGACGAAGTATCCGACGAGATATTTCTGCGCGCTCGAGCTCAATTGCAGCTGCTTCATCTGTATTATTTGACTCAGAGGAGTCAAGTTCCATGAGTTGCTGCTTGTAAACATCCATAGCATCAATGGAATTACCGGTTTCTCCAGACCGGCGCGCAAGTGGAAGCAGGACGCACAAAATCGCCCCAGCAAGCATCAATAAATATACAACCCAAAATATCATGCGAGATATTTATCCCTCTTGGCGGCATAAGTAATGTGGTGAATCATCACATTGACGAGATAAATTGTGTACGAGATCTTTACACGACAAGCTTCCATTCGCCTCCGCCCCGTTGGCAGGCAGTGCCGCTGGCATCTCTGACCTTTGCTCCCAGTGTAATTTTATGATTGAAGCGTCGACAATTAGACTTTCCCACGCGAAATAGTGAAAATACTGTCACTGATCCGGCAACATTTTCGTCATCACCTTTCCACAGAATTGGTGAACCTTGCTCGCCGAAATTCAAGGCATTTTTTTCGGCTTCAACCAAATTTATACGTTCAGTTGGCGAAAGACCCACACCAAACTTCTCATCAATCTGAAATGCTAGTGCATCAAAAGGTTCGTTTTTAGACAAATCACTCTCAAGATTCGCTCTTTTTAAACTGGTCAGAGTGCAACCAGATATAATTGGCAAGGAAATCAAGCCAACGATGAGAACAGCAGAACGAATTTTGGTACTCAACTTATTGATAGCCCTGTTAATTGGTTACCTGGGAATAACTTTTGGCAGAATCAAGACCGCTCTTAGCCCGCCCATTCTACTGTCCTGTAACTGTAAGCTTCCACCATATTCCATAGCGATATCTCGCACTATGGAAAGCCCTAAACCGGACCCTGGTTGAGATTCGTCAAGACGAATACCACGTTTCAATGCTTTTATTCGGGCAGCCTTGTCCAACCCCGGTCCATCATCTTCTATGCTAATCAAAAACCTTTCGTGAGTTTCGGTATTCTCATCAGGTTCTGTTACTTCCATTAGCACACGGGCATTCGCAAATCTGCTCGCATTTTCCAATAAATTGCCGACTGCTTCCTCCAAATCCTGTTCCTCCCCTTTGAAAACTACATCTGAACTGATGGTTTTCAGTTCAAAATCAACATTCTGGTTTAGCTTGGACATAACCCGCGATATCTTTTCCAGTACGGGTTCGACCGCAACTCGACCGCCGAGCACATTACGTTGTGCTGCTATTCGGGCTCGATCGAGATACGTCTGGACCTGAGATTGCATCAAACTGGCCTGTTCAGATACAGTTTTAGCCGTCGCTTTACCAGGTTTTCGAACCTCGTTCATGATCACAGCGAGGGGGGTTTTTAATGCATGGGCAAGATTACCAACTTGTGTACGAGCCCGTTCTACCACAGAGCGGTTAGCACCAATTAACCCATTAATTTCATTGACTAATGGTTGAATCTCATTCGGAAATTTTCCCACCAGGGTTTCCTCTCGACCGTCCCTAACGTTATGAAGCGATTCTGCCGCGACAGATAAGGGGCGCAGCCCAACCCGGATAACGAAATATGTTGCCAGAATTGTTCCCACACCAAATAGAAAAAAGAACAAAACCAAGGTGCGTTGAAATTCTGAGACAGTCGTCTCGATTATCTGTTTGTTTCCCGCAACCAGAACTTGAAACAGGGTCCCACTATCGCCAACCAATAGCTGCGCTTCAAGGCGCTGAACCGCATTTCCCGCTTCGTCAACGACGTCCGTTAGACGCTGGAACTCCTCGTTGAACGGTTTATGATCATTATGAGCCATGTCCAATTGATCACCTGCGATGGACGTGGAATGGATTAGCGGATTGCGAGGGTCCGCGGCAGTCGCGACACTCCAATACCAGCCAGACAGGGGTTGTTGAAACCTCGGATCCCCAAGATTTGGGTCTCCCGAAACATTTCCACCCTGATCTGCATCAATAGCGCCCATTAAATTATAGGTATAGGCGAGGAGTAAGCTTTGAAAATCACGTTCGGCATTTTTTCGAACATATGCAGATAGCAAAATTCCGGTTACAATCAATGCAAATATTGTCCAACTGGTTGTGATGGCCAGAAGTCTAAATGCAAGCGAATTTGGAAATAACGACTTCACGACAATTTATTCATGCCCGGTAACCGAGGCCGCGGACAGTCTCAACTATATCGGAATAGAGTTTTTTCCTAAGTCTTCCAATAAACACTTCTATAGTATTGGAATCTTTATCAAAATCCTGATCGTATAAATGTTCAATAAGTTCCGTACGCGATACAACTTCACCTTGGTGATGCATCAAATAGGACAATAACCTAAACTCATGAGACGTCAGTTTCACGGGCTTACCCTCGTATGTTACCCGGGATTGTTTTGTGTCTAATATTACATCGCCAATGGTGATTTCAGAACTTGCGTGGCCTGCTGCCCGTCGAATTAAAGCCCTTAATCGCGCAAGAACTTCTTCGGTATGAAATGGTTTAGCAACATAATCATCTGCACCTGCGTCAATGCCGGCGACCTTATCGCTCCACCTGTCTCTGGCTGTCAGCATCAAGACTGGCATGTTCCTGCCCTCTTTACGCCAATTTTCCAGAACGGTAATTCCATCCATTTCCGGCAAGCCTATATCTAGAACTACCGCATCATAGGGTTCTGTATCTCCAAGAAAATGACCTTCCTCTCCGTCAATAGCAGTATCGACTGCGTAGCCCGCATCGATAAGCGTATCGACCAATTGCCGATTTAAATCAGCGTCATCTTCAACAACCAATATTCGCATATTATATCAACGTCCCAACTGCCAATTTATCAATCAAGAAGCTGTTCTATTTGGAAACCACAAAGGTTTTTTGTTTTGGTGGCCCATTTTTAGGGCGAATTAATATTTTGATCTTACATTTATTTCCCATTGCAACCACGCTCAAAACACTCCCATTTTGAGATGCTGCCAAACTCGCAGCACGCGTCTGACAGGAGGCAGCGGTTGCGCTCGAGGCGAGTAATGCCAGCCCCAATACCAAAAAAATTGTCGAGATCCATCTCATTTCAACACTCAAACCAGCTTTCTTTAGCGTGACGTTAAATAATTGTGCCTGAATGAAACATGAACGATATCACGTAGGAAAGTCTACGACTGATTAAGGGCAAAGCGCTTTCCAGACCGCATTGTGTTCTTTTACCTGTTGAATTGTCAGATCTGTATCTTTGCTGGACCATTTTATGGGAATAAACGCCCTGCAGGACACATCAGTCGCGTTTGTGCCCGTCATCGTGGCGCAGGACGTCAGGTTGATGGTGAGGATTACCGCGATACTGGCGACGAATATCTTGTACTTTCTCAATTTTCGCCTTCTCTCTTTGCATTATTTGCCGTTGAGCACGCTTCAAAACTTTGGACTCCAAAGCTAGATCATGCCAGCGCTGTAACGCTGCAAGTCCGACCCGAAGTAGATACAGTACTCCCCACCAGGATGAGCTCATTCAATCACGCTAGTGGCGTTCAGCCGACCAAGAACCGCAAAAAGTGAACCGGCCACACCGACAATCTGTAATGTTACTTCCACGATTTCCGCTTGAGATTGCTCGCTGATACAGACTCCCAAAAAGGAAGCAACAACTGCAGCAATCGCAACAATAGATCCCCATATCGTTTTAGAAGTATACCAAGGTTTGTAATCAGGCATATTAGTCAGTTCCTTCTGCTAAAGTTGTAATAGTTGAGTTGCTGCCAGCCCTTCTCCAACTGCCGCACTCACTTGCGCGACACTAAATTTCACCGCTTCCCCTGTGAGATCGGTTAGTGAAGTTGAAGGGATCGTTATTGATGGTTGTGTGGTTTGTGACGCGTACACCAATTCATTTTCATGCAATATTTTTACGGCATAGATTTCGCTATCCTCGCTCATCTGAATTTCGTGAACCCGCCAGTCATCGGCATCTGAACGATCACGGCGGATCCAATTGGCCGCGATTGATTGATTCTCTCCCAAATTCACGTCCAAATGAACAGGTGAAAGTGGCTCAAGCGACCGATACCCTGGAGCAAAAGGTTCCACTGCAAATGCAGGGCCGCCCAACGTTTTGCCTGCCGGTCCCGCGAGCCAGTTCAACAACAGACCTCGTTCCGACGTCGTATGATTCAATGGGCTTACAGCGCTGTTTAAAATCACAACTCTGGAACCAGCGATAGAATTTGTAGCAGCTTCGGCCTCTGTGCCAGCCTGACCACGAAGCAAATTTTGTAGAGACCAGGTTTGGTTCCCAGTTAATTGGGCTTCAGCAAACTGTAAAATTTCCCAGCGCCCATTAGGTTTTTGAAGAGCTAACCCGTTGGCGCCGTTTAATACGTGGATTTCTTCTACGGAGGAAAGAATACCATTTAGCAATGTAATTTTCGGATTGTGTTCGCTACTCCATCGACTTGTAATTGAGCTGCCCGGTAACTCTTCCAGCAATTCACCCACGAACGCAGCGTTTTCCAAACTTTGACGATAAGTGTATCCGGTATCGGAGGCAGACGAATAAAGCGCCATTTCGCCCGGCCAGGGAGTCGTAACTGCTGCAACGGTATTGCCCCCCGGGAAGCCACCAACATTTAACAACGGTAGGTCCAAAAATGTAATTTGTGGCGAGCCGGAATTAATCGGGCTTTGGAAACGTTGAGGTGAAATATCAGACAATGACGAACGCAGCTCACCTTGTTCGTAAGAATTGGCAAGGACCGATATACCGCTTGCAATGTCCACCCTCGATATTTTCCATAGCTTTGAGGTGGAATCCTCCTCGAGTGAAATTAAATCCCCAACGTTAAGCGCTGCATTTTGCCGTGAGAGACCAAGCGAAATGGTTTCCCGTTGAGACCATCGATTGCGGATCCAATCTTCTGCAAGGCCTTCTATTCGCCCACGATCACTGACTGCGGGTAATGAAATGATTTGTTTACGTATACCGGAACGGTCCACCCGCGCGGCTTCCGTTTCTGTTTCCTGAAACTGAATTTCTGGATCTAAATGACGAATGTGAACTGAAACCGGGACATCAGATTCCTGCTCTTGAGAAATGGCGATTACAGGTTCAGCCAAAGAATGATCCAAATCGTCCCTCGAAAGCGACTTCACTGGATCCACACCAGGTGACCTGAATATTATTGTCCCAGCATCTTCAAATACATCAATCTGAAAAATGTTGAGCAATGCTTCGATTGACTGCCTCCCAGAGGAAAGATCAGCGATAATATAACCGTCCAAGACTCCGGAAACTTGACTAACATCAAACTGATCAACTCCTGCCGAGCACAATATTTCACCAATTAGGTCTGGACTTGTCACGGTTTAGTTCCGTGTCCTTGAATTGGATTAATCCCATCAAGGAGAACTATTATGGCACGAGGCCACACAGACGAATTCAAGCGTGAAGCGGTGCGTATTGCGCTGACCAGCGGACTTACCCGGAAACAAGTGGCATCAGATTTGGGGGTCGGCTTTTCGACGTTATCGAAATGGATACAACAATCCCGGCCTGATGACCTTCCACCATCGGTTGATATTGATCTGGCCAAAGAGAATGAGCGGCTTCGCAGAGAGGTTCGTCTCCTCACGGAGGAGAGGGAGATATTAAAGAAGGCAACAGTGTTCTTCGCGGGTCAAAGCAAGTGAGATTTGCGTTTGTCGAAGAACACAGGAAACACGTTCCGGTGGATCGGCTTTGCCATATTCTGAATGTTACATCGCGTGGTTATCGTGCCTGGCACAACCGCCCTGTTAGTCAACGGCAGCGCGATGACATGGTGGTTCTGGCGCACATCCGTGAACAGCATCACTTGAGCCTTGGCAGTTATGGTCGCCCGAGAATGACGCAGGAGTTGAAGGAAGCCGGCCTTGCTATTGGTCACCGCCGTGTTGGCCGCCTGATGCGCGACAACGGCATTCGAGTGGTCAGAACACGCAAATACAAAGCTACGACCGATAGCAATCACCGCTTCAACATTGCGCCTAACTTGCTGGGGCGGAACTTCCAAGCGGATAAACCCAACCAGAAATGGGCAGGTGACATCAGCTACATCTGGACCCGTGAGGGCTGGCTGTATCTGGCAGTGATGATCGATCTACATTCACGCCGTGTGGTGGGTTGGGCTGTCAGCAACCGGTTGAAGAAAGACTTGGCATTGCAGGCTCTCAACCGGGCTTTGGCCCTTCGAAACCCACCGCCGGGCTGCATTCATCATACGGACCGTGGCAGTCAATACTGCTCTCATGATTATCAAAAACGAATGCGTGAACTGAAGTTTAAAGTGTCCATGAGCCGAAAAGGCAATTGCTGGGACAACGCCGTGGTCGAGACGTTCTTCAAAACACTCAAAGCCGAACTCATCTGGCGCGGCACATGGCAAACACGACAGCAAGCAACCGACGCCCTGTTCCAATACATCAACGGCTTTTACAACAGCCGCAGAAGACACTCAGCAATAGGAGGAATGTCGCCCATCAAATTTGAACGAAAAACGAGTTAAACGAGAACAGGATGCGGAATTAATACGGGACAAGTCCAGTCACCAACCCTTGCTACGCCAAGACGGCCGTTGAGCCAGTGGCCTGTCTTCCAATTTTCTCCATCGGTCCACACGTCTTCCAACCCTGGGAAATACGGATATGGCCTGGCGTCCCACGCCCAAAGTTGACTCTTATCAAAGTCCACCATTCGACCATTATATGCAGTTGAAACAGGATTATTTTGCTGTTGAAATCGTGGATGGCTTTCGTCCCAATGAGCTTGATGGGTATCAATATATGCATTGAGATTCTTATCATCTCGCCCACCATTAGAAAAATAGGGGAGAGCGCTTTGAGAGCTCTTACGGTCAATGAATACGTTGGGCTGATTGGTACCATTATGGACCGATGCACAACCAAATTCAGTAAAAATGATTGGCTTACTTTCAGGGGTCCAGTCCGATGATAGCGATAACTCTAGTCCCGCCCGGCGATCAAAATGTTCATTTCCCCACCAACCTATCAGATCTTTATAGCGATATACCCAAGGACTTCCCTGTCCATCGGTAATGGGGGTCCGTATCCCCTGCTCGCGATCAGCGTTTGATTGGTAATACCAATCAAACCCCTCTCCCCCAGCAACTTGCTCAGCGAGCATTTCTATGTCTGAGCTATTTCGCCCCTTGTCATCTGCGCGATAGTCCTGCCGCCAGTCACTAAGTGGCATGTAATTATCGATACCAACCGCCGAAATGGCGCTACTGGACCAGAGTTGATCCAGGTTAAAATACACGTCCTGCGAACCGTCCTGTGGGTGATAACCAAAATACTCTGTCCAATCTGCTCCATAGGTAATTATGCAGTCAGTTCCCAATATTCCTCTTACATCGGTAGCCAACTCCAATAATGCATCTACAA
Source organism: uncultured Rhizobiaceae bacterium (assembly GCA_951813045.1). Taxonomy (GTDB): domain Bacteria; phylum Pseudomonadota; class Alphaproteobacteria; order Rhizobiales; family Rhizobiaceae; genus Pseudahrensia. Next base: position 817,953 of record CATOTF010000002.1, on the reverse strand, counting down.
AAGGGAAATTATCATCGGTATCCCGAAGTCTGGTGAGGCCAACCATTTCTGAGCCAATGAGGAACATATCTACGCCACCCGCCGCAGTTGCGAGGTTTGCGTAATGGAGAATCATCCGCCGATACGACCATTCAGTCAGGTTTACGCCGGTTGCGATATCTGCCGTGGAAACCATTCCAACAAAAGAAGCAATCTGATCCACGGCTAAACTGGTTTTATCAACCGTCATCGGCTGACCTTGAGCCGGATAACACGTAAGCCTGCCACGCCATGGATATGCGCCTTGTTGATCCTCCCCATAAGGATCAGGTAGTTGATTGCCTTGCTCGACATCCATCAAAAGGAACGGATTGAGGCAAACCTTCAATCCTGCTGATTTGATTGCCGCTATTGCGCGTAACACTGAGCTATCCGATGCTGTTCCACCATACGCAGGACTTCCCTCGCGGTAAGTGACCAACCGCGCTGATTGCCTGTTCAGTCCTGCAACGCTCCATTCTTCACCTGCAATCAAAACCCTGTTAGGAACTTCTACTCTGGGCGCAACAGTGCATTCACCAACTCGTAAATCTTCCCCAAACCAAGCTACAACCAGAGCAATTTGCTTTAAATTCGGGCAGGTTGCCTTCAGTTCATCAAGCGAAGCAATAAAGTCTGTTTCAGCTATGGTTTGATGGACGTTTAATCGAGCGGTCTCAAGCCCGTTTGTTTTTTCAATAACCGGCTGGGTATCATACCCGAATTCCGTCGCCCCTGGAATCACATTCACCCCGTGAACGTAATTTTCCAGGGCGCCAATCGGCCTAACGATTTCTACTGAGATTTGAGGAATACGGTTACCGAATTCATCTAGCGGTAATTCTTCAAAAACAATATAGGCAAGCCCCCGATAAGCTGGAGCATTACCTGCTCCCTGCTTTGCCTCAATTAAACTATCAGGTTGTTGTTCAGCGGAGCCGGTGTGAGTCCGTATTGTAAATTCCGTTTGATCAAGAAGTTTACCATCAGCCCAGATACGCCCGGTTGTTGCGATTTCGCCTTCACATAACCCAACCGCAAAACTCCCAAAATAGGAATAAGTTCGCACGGTCGATTTTGGTGCACCACCCTTGCCCCCTTGCGATTGGGCTTCTACCTGCTGAACCTCACGAAAATTAGTTGCCCAGATAACTTCGCCGGAAACTCTTGTCCGTCCAAAAACCTTAGGAATTACAGATCCCTCGCGCGAGGAGAGAAGCTGGGTGTTTTCCAGGCGCGGTCCGGTCGTCGATTGGTCTCCCGGACCAAGTACCTGGTTGTCTAGGTAGGAGCCACCAATCGCGCCAAGTGTTCGCCCGACTACAGCACCAATCGGACCTCCAACAAAACTGCCAACGGCGGAACCAACCGCCTGAAGAACTACGGTCGCCATTAGTCTTGCTCTCCTGAGTAAGAATTTTGCAAGACGCAAGGAAACCGAAATATACCTGCGATTCTTGTGCGCCAGAATTTATCCAGGGATGATTCCACAACGCTGGCCCCATCATAGGCGTGAATAAACCTGTCAGAGCGGGTTAAAATTCCTGCATGTTTAGCCAGTGCAGAGGCACGCAATCGGAAAATAAGCACGTCACCGGGTGCTAAATCCGCCCGCTCAATATTCTGAAAATGATTATATCCCGCATTAAGCAAGCTTTCGTTTTTACCAACTTCTGCCCACACGGAGGAATAGGGTGGTGCTGATTCAGGCTCTTGTCCTTCCACCTCTCGCCAAACACCGCGAATTAAACCTAGGCAATCACAACCCACGCCGATCAAGGAAGCTTGGTGTAGATAGGGCGTACCCAGCCATTTGCGGGCCGATTGCACGACCAACATGGCATTTTCTTCTCGTTTCATTTTATGCCTTACTTCAGCCCGGGCTGGGGCTATTTAATCAACGCTGAACCGTCATGAATCGTACCACTGTCGGCATATCCCAGGACAAAATCCGTCCCCGGCATATGTGGGCAGCCTTGATAATTCAGGCCATTGGTGAACTTGGATTTGCAAGTTTCAAATGTTTTATTGCACCCGGCAGTTAGGTTAAACGTATCACCAACGTGAATGGGAAATGGCATCGCCGTCCAAATCTCCAATTCATCAATCCTACTTGCGCTTCCGCCCACAATTTCCACAACGGCAGATTCATTATCACCGCTGGTCCATTGCAGTTTTCCATATCCAAACCAACCGGCTTCATATGCTTCCAAACCAACACATCTGAGCCGGCGGCGATCCAATATTTCACTCACCTGGCCCGTTGCCGAAAACTCTAGTAAATCCAGATCTACTCCGCACCGTTCGCTACCCAATTGAACATCGCAATTGCGGGAGAAGGTTCTTCCCTGAACCTGGTCCAATAACGAAGTCATGCTGCGCAGTTCAGCCCTGAATATTCCGTCCTCACGATTTACTTCCCCAAGGATCGCTCTTCGCATATGGTGTCGTTGTTGGGACGCCCGCCAATTGACCAACCAGATTTCTACACTTGCTCCATCATATTTGCCCGCGATCAAATCAGATTCGCTGATAGCTTCACTATTAAGCACACCCTCAACTTCCTGATTGTCAGGTGACAACCCCAATTCGCTAACAGCTTGTGTAGGTTGAAACCCAGTCGTTGCGGCACAACTGACACCTTCAATTTCAAGCGTTTGATCGTGGTCTGTAAACCCAAGTTTGGTACCGTCTTTACGCACCAAAATCCAACAGGTGCACACCGTGGTCGATGGCTGCTCAAGATGCTGCTTAAGTTCTGCTGAGAATGCTCTCATACATTAACCTCAATCAGTGGAATATTTGGGATATCACCGGCAGTGAATGCAGCGAGGTTTATATTCAGTTCGTCAGCCTCAAAGCGAACCGGAACATCAAATTCAAACCCAGCGGTAATCAGATCACCACTGTTTGGCGGTGTTAAGATTGTCATCAATCCGGTTAAATAGTTCAGCTCAAAATCTGTTCCAAGAGTTGCTGCCGTACCATTTATCGAGATAGATACGGTTCCTTCAACAGGTTTCGTTATAGCCCGCACAAATGGTTCCTCTTCACCGTATGACTTGATTAATTGGAATTCTGTTTGACTCCCATCACCGGTCCCAATTGTTTGATCTTCTCCAGAAGTCTCGGCCACCGGAGAACACGACTTGAAGTCGAGCGGATCTTTGAAGCGAAAGGCATAAAGCGGCCCCCGACGCGCTTCATAAAAGGCGACTATATCTTGTAATCTCACCAGATCTTTCGCACCAAATCCAGCGTCAAACCTGCGCCTCGATTGCGACCATCTTTGGTTACGTTGTTCGCGACCGGACCCCAATGTAACAATCTCGGTACTCCGGACCGGCCCGCCGCTTGAAGAGATTGAGATATCAGTGGGGAATCGTACGTCGTGAAAGGAAGACATCTCTAACATTCAATGAACCCTTGCAAAAAATAATCGTAACTCACAGTGCTCGTCGACCTCGGCCTACTGCCCGTGCTAACATTGACGACAATTGAGCTTCTGAACGTCGAAAGCTCTGGGCATCGGGGGTTGATACGTTAAAGGTAACGTTGATTGGGTTGGAACTGGATTGACTACGTACGCCTAACCGTCCGTCACTCCCACGCGACAGGGGCAATATTGCTTCTGCACCTGCCTCTCCCATGACACCGAGTTGTCCTCCAGCACCAAAAAATGTCGGCGATGACACAACTCCACCTTTTTCAAATGGGACAATGCTCCCTCCGCCAAAGCTTTGACCAATTCCTGACACAAGATTGTTCAGCAAACCTGACGCTGCTGTCTCCAATGGTTTCAATCCCGCTGAAAGCGCCAGATTGGACAGGCGAAGGACCAGTGTTTTTAAGGTGTCGTCAAACGACCGTCCACTGGCAATTGCGCCCTTTATGGTTCCAGCAAATACCGACCCAAATTTTTGAGACTGAGTTTGCAAATCCTTTAACGCCCCGTCGAATTCAGAAAGATCTGCTCGTATCGGGATACGGATGCCGTCTTGAGGGTCAGTCATAATTCACCTTTTGTTGGTTGATCGGGATGCTTCGTCATCAAGTTTTGGAAAACGGTTCGCTCCAACTGGCCATTCACCGCGGGATAGTGCGATTTGACGGCCGCGTTCAATTCATGAACCGAAAGCGACCAAAATTGCGCAGGCGATAGTTTCAACACACCGAATCCAAATTCCATCACCCATTGCCAGGGAAATGAGTTGGTTTCGTTCTTCATTCTTGTTTTCCAAATGTCGCAGTCAGCAGTTGGCTGACGATCTTTGCGTAACCAACGGCACCACCTTCCGCCTGCATTTCACGCACATCTGCATCATTCACCGTATAACCACCGCCTCTAAGGCCCGCACCAATAACGCGTAACATATCTCTTGCCGATAAATTACCAGAGGAGAACCGCGCGATTAATGCTGTGAGATCATCCACCTCAAAAGCAGCTTCCAACTCAGCCAATGCACCAAGAGTCAGGCAAAGTGTCCACGTTTTACCATCGAGGTTCGCCGCCACCTCTCCACGATACTTGTTTACCATCAGACAGACGCCGCAAATGATATTGATCCCGCAGACTCCAACGATATCTCGAAAGTCACCTCACCCGTATGATCTCCACCATACTCAAGCGCAGTAATCTGGAATGGTCCGGTCAGCATCCCAAAATCCGGGATGACAAGTTGCCAGCTCACAATTTGAGTCTGAAAGAACAGGTTTCTAATTTGTTCATCCGACGCGGCATCTTTAAATATCCCGCTTCCAGAAATCGACGCCCTCTGCACACCTGCGCCAGAAAGTAGATGGCGCCAACGCCCGGCACTTTCAAAATCGGTTACGTCAACGGTTTCGGCACCGAATGCAATTCGGCGTGACCGCATTCCCGCTACAGTGGTAAATCCACCACCGATGATTGGCTCGACCTTTAATAAAAGATCCTTACCCTTTTGAGCTGACATGAACTTTGCCCTTTGCTAATTCTGCTAATTTGGTTCAATCACCGCCCGAAAACGCATGATCGAGTGAAGATGGCCGTTTAAACGGTCACGGCGAGTTTCAGCCAACTGGAACCTCAGGTGGATAAGTTTTTGGGTTGGCAGATCGGAGAGTGTTTCCGTCAATAAATATTTTATGCGGTCCTGCAGCATGCTGGACTGGTCATAATTTTTTGCGCGCGACCAAACATGAACAAAAAAGACAATTGCTTCCCCGTCTTCCGTCGACGTACTCCAGTCAGAGATCGTTTGCCTCCCCAATACGACATAAGGATATTGGGCGCGCTCCGGCATTCGTTCAAAGAGTTTCAATCCGCCCAAATTTTCAACAAGAGTTGTGTCAGCCGCAAGAACTTTAAAAATTGATGACTGCAATTCCTGACTGGATAAGGTCATTTTTCTAAGCTCCTCGAAACAATTCTATCCAACAGTTTGACTTGCAGTGCATCTGGCTGGGAACCAATCGTGGGGCTATCAATCCGGATATTGAGATTTACTGAATTTTTTCTTCCGTCCGCAATTTCAGCGCTGATGGGCAGTTCACGGAACTCAGCTTGGACTGATACTTCGTCCAGAACACGGTTCGCCTGACTTATCAGTTTCGATTTGAAATCGAGCTTCCGAAGCGCGGAACTCAAATCTCCAAGAGTTAGGGAGAGAACCTGCATTATCGACCGCCCTCACGCGCATGACACTCGAGATATTCTGTCCGTTCGTTCAAATCAGCTAGTGTGAGAATCTCGAAAATCCTACCATCGTAAACCAGCCGCCAACCACTTGCGACATCCTCACGATATCGTATGATGATTATATTGGTCGATAATTCAGTAACTTGTTGCCCCTGAAGCTGTCGCACCTGTCTGTTGGGTTTTATCTGTCCCCAAACATGGTCGATGTGGTTCCATGATGTTATCAATCCACCACAGCCATCTGGAGTTTCAGTGAGACTCTGCAACTCCAGCCGATGGCGCAATTGTCCCGGGTCATACGAGACCTTCGCCATTATAGATTTACCCTTCGGTAGGGCTGTATCAATGCGTCAAATCCGGGCGGAACCGAAACAGGTTGCTGCGACGGCGGGATAGCACCGCGAAATTCGTACCAATGCGCAACCAAAAGCAATATCGCTCGCTTAAGGGTGTCGGCGACATCAACACCAAAATCTCCCATTCCCGCAACGACGTCTATCTCCAACCCGTTGTCGGCCAAGGTAGAGTTCAGCGCACCGGTGACTTTCAACACCGTTCCAATGTCTTCTCGGAGAAATTGAAAATCCTCCGTAGGCAGAGCGCTCGGGTTGCCATCACGGTCAAACATCGTAACTGAAAGAACATTTTGAACCGGAGACAATTTCAGAACCACTGCCCCATCAATTGAGAACCCACTTTCGTATTGCCTCCATGTCTGGGTGATCAATTTTTGACCGCAGGACAACTCCGTATATTGGCGCGCTGCTTTAATCGTTTCCAGCAACAACGCATCTTCATGGTCATGATCAATCCTGAGGTGCGCTTTAACATCAATCAGAGTTACCGGCTCACTTGCCGGAGGTGTAATCAGGGCGATTGTCATAATAATTTACTCCCGTTTGAGAATGAAACCAGACAAAGAAACGGCCCCACTCCGGTTAAGAGTGAGGCCGCATATCGGCACAGGCGGTGGGTTGGTTTCAAAACCCACCTGGCGTTGGGAGGGAGGGAACCTACGCTGTACCGAATTTCACGAGCTTGATGGCATCGAAATCCTGAACACCGCCGCCAACCCGCTTCGTGGTGTAAAAGAGGACATAGGGCTTTGCAGAATAAGGGTCACGCAGAACCCGAACGCCAACCCTGTCCACAACCAGATAGCCTCTGGCGAAGTCACCAAATGCTATCGACAGGGAGTCGACAGCAAAGTCCGGCATGTCTTCCACTTCGACAACTGGAAAACCCATTAGGCTGGCTGACAATCCGGCACCTGCTGGCGCCTGCCACAGATAATTTCCATCGGCATCTTTAAGCTTTCGCAGTTCAGCCTGTGACTTGCGATTCATGACAAAGTTCGCATTCTGGCGGTAGCCCGCCTTCAATGCGTAAATTGTATCGATCAAGACATCAGAGCCATCTGATGCGGCAAGGCTTCCGTCGGAACCTGTAGCGACATATCCAAGATTGCCCCAGCTCCAACTGACTTCGTCGACAACCGGCGCTGATAAAAATCCGCTTGGTTTATTGACCCCGTCACCGTTTACGAAGGCAGCACCTTCCTGCTCCGCAAATGCGGTTTCGACTTCTCCCGCCATCCATGCTTCCAGGTCAATTGCCGCATCTTCCAGCAATGTCGAAGTGGCCGCGGGCATCGCATACAATTCCATAGTGGGAAATTGCAGTTCTGCAAGTGAAGGGGTAGCCGTTTCTGGACGAACATCCGTCTCACCAACCCAACCCACTGCCGGACCAGTTGCAGCAAAGGGTTTCTTAAATACCGACGAAGACACCTGACGAACTGTCGACAAGGAACGAATTGGAGAAATTACAGAAAGGCGCTTGCCAATATCTTTCGACAATTCTTCGGGAACGAGATACCCAACATCCGGATCCGAACCAATGGACATCGCTTTTTCCTCGAGCGCTCGAAGTCCATGTTCCTGTCCACCACGAAGGTATGCGTCAAATCCTTCCTTGTGTTCCAACCGCATTGGACTCGAACTGATCTTACCGTCGAGTGCCGGTCGTTGCTGTTTAAGGATCAGATTATCAAGATGGCGTTTTTGTTCATCAACGGCTCTGTTAATGCGGTGCATCTTTTCTTCAGTGATCACATCTGAACCCATCCGTGATTCAATTTGTTCCAACCGATCATCATTGGCATGTTTGAAGCTTTCAAATGCATGCATAAAATCATCGAATGCATCTGCAATGTCTGCACCAGGCCCCATTTTGGACTCCGGAGCAGCTTTGGTAATTTGCGTCATAGTTTGTCTCTTTTCAGTTGAGATGTGAGGTAAATTCGAGAGCCGCACGACGTAGTTTTCGCGCCAGTTGCCCCCCGTTTAAGACCGCAGCATCCCGTCTGCTGGTCAGGTGTTGGAAGCCTTTACCGATGACGATTTTGGCTTCGTTTCGCGTCAACCCAGCATCCCGCGTGAGCCAGCGTTCAAATTCGCGTACCGATGGCAGCGCTTTTTTCGATTGAGTTTCGACGTTCTTGACCTGCTCCACCCTTGCCTGCGGCAACATCGGAAATGTCACAACGGATATTTCCCATAAATCCGCCTCCAGAATTGATCGCACACCAGTTTTCCGGTCAGTCCGGCTTCGTTCAGTTCGAAAGCCAATGGATAAACCATCGATAGCCCCTTCGCGCATGAGGTTCAAAACTTCTGCACTCTTTGATGAACCACCTAATATTTGTCCGCGGACGAACAGGCCTTTTTCATCTTCAAATATGGCCTCCCAGGTTCCAATGGGTTCGGCTGGATCGTGTTGAAACAACATGCGCACCCCCGATGTTCCGCGTGTCTTTAAAGACCGGCTGAATGCACCCCGTTCAACCTTATCCTTGCCCAAGTCGACTTTCCCGAACAGACTTGCATATCCGCTGAACGTTCCATTGCTTGAGACGTTATCTAAGGGGACAGGTATTCTTTTACGCTCGATTGGGAGATTATCCGGTCTTTTCATGATCTGCTTTCCTTATCGCCCGCAGAGGTTTTTACGTTGTTGTGTGTCTTTGCCGTACTAAAAAACCGGGGAGACCAGGTTTCAGATATCCGTTGCAGGATACCCAACCCCCACCAGGCACTGAGGCTGGCAAACGATGCACCCATGAGCGAAACTTCAAAAACTGAAATCTTTTCTAAAAGGCCTAAAATGTCTGCCAATTTCACACCTGCAGTACCCCCAAAGACCAACCCTGTGACTACGCCAACAGTGAACCGAAGCATGGCTTCACGCCGCCCGCGGGGTAAAATATAAGCAATCGAAATCAGAGAACCTGCCAAGGCACCGAGTAGTTTAGCCAGGCAGATAGCGGGTGTCGCCTCACCGAATATCACTCCAAAATTACCTATTCCCAGGCCGCGCAAAATATGATCGATCAAGTGCTGGTCCCCCTTTCAACAGGGGAATATCCAACCGCCTCACGTTTTTCGTCCTCCGTCAAAAACTCGGCGTTTGAAAGTCGCTGCCAAACCGCCTCACGTTCAGAACCCAGACCTTCGACACGATCTTCATCAATTGCCAATCTCAAACCATCACCGAATATTGGTTTCAACCAATGGGTAAAGGAATCCAGCGTTCGGTGAACCAGCGGCAGCAACGTTTGCCGGGTGAATGCCCGGTTCGCTTCCTGATAATTGGAGTAGGTGTTATCTCCGGGAATGCCCAACAACATGGGAGGCACACCAAAAGCTAAGGCAATGTCCCGTGCAGCACCGGCGCGCGCATTGACAAAATCCATGTCCCGGGGACTGTATCCCATAGCTTTCCAATCCAGCCCGCCCTCAAGCAACATGGGGCGACCCGCACGAGACGCGCCAGTGTAACCGTCTTCAAGCTCTCCCTTTAGCCGCGAGAATTGTTCCTCCGTCAGATTGGAACCTGATGTTGATGAATATACCAATGCGCCAGAAGGGCGCGCCGAGTTATCAAGCAGGCTCTTGTTCCACTTGCTTGCGGCATTGTGAACATCGAGTGCCATCAATGCTGCCTGCAGAGGAGGAAAGCCAGAATTGTCATTCAGTGGATGGAACAGGCTTAAATGAAGCACATCACATTCGCCCGAAGGAGAAACCTTATGCTGGCTCTTTATGGGCCCTGATGTGTACTCGTAGGTTTCCGGCCAACCGTGACGGTCGCTTTTTACCTTGACCCTGTCCGGGCGAAGCGCATGGAGTTCACGGGGCATGGCGTCAATATTGAGTCGTTCAATATAGGCGTTACCCGACACCAGAAGATGCCCAATCAGGGTTTCGAAGAATTCGTTACCAGCCTGCCGGTTATTGGGGCGTGAAAGCAGGTCCAGCATGGGATGTTGGTCCAGCTCAACCGCTCCATCGTAGATCAGTTTAGGAATGGCTGAGGCAGTTTCAGAAATTATTCGTACACACCGATAAACAATTGGATTGGACATATAGCCCTTCCGAGCCATCACGGAATATTCCGGCTTCGACCATGGAAGGTGTCGCTCCCCGGACATCGCGAAAAGACTGGTTAAACCTCCAGCCTTCTGCTCTGGCGGAATAGTATCTTTCACAGTGAATCGCGCCGGCAGCAGCCAGCGGAATGAATTTTTCATACTTATTTCCTGAATATGAGCTTCCGCTATCAATCGGTGAGATTTGAGAGCGGAACCGCGTTACAATAACTATTTAGAGGCTTCAAACTACTCTGGCACGAGGACGTTCCCCTGTTGTCAGCATCAATTCTGTGAGTGCCCATACCAGCGCATCAAGCCGATCAGGCGACTTACCGGTTGAGAGACCCTCTAGGCCAAAATCACACATTTCGTCCTCCAGCAGAGGTAATGTTCCAACGTGGGAAACCAATCCCCGTTCATACAAATGGGCAACAGGCTCGGCGCGCAACCATTTTCCACGCGACGCCTTAACCTGCCTTACTGGTAAAGCTGGGTCGGCTGCACGTAAGACACTTTCGGCCATGTCGCCTCCCTGATTGGTCTCAATTACCACACGATCTGCATCGTATTTTTGATAAAGCTGCAGAGCCATATCTGCCCAGCGGGACGGAGACACTGCAGATAAGGTTTTGTCTTCCAGTACGTAACAACGATTATCCCAACCGCGCCCGGCAACCACAATCCCGCAGGCATCAGAGGAAGCATTACCCGTAATTGGAGGATCGATCGCGACCACGATCCGCGATAAATCCGGTGCCTGTCGGGCTCGTGCCCGCTCTAAGGCGTCTCGTTGCCACAATGCATCTGGTCGGTCATCGATTATCTCCCCGTCCAGTTCCTGACGCCCCAACCGCGTACCGCGATATACGTTGACGATACGATCAAAATAACCGGGGGACAGATTGGCGCGGTTTTGATCTGTCGTCATGCGCGAAATCGATGTCCGTTCATCCGCTACAATCTCCTTCAACAATTTTATTGGCCGCGGTGTTGTTGTAATCACTTGCTGCGGGAAATCCCCCAACCTCAATCCAAATTGCAGCATATCCCAAGTTTCCTGAGCATTACTCCATTTGCACAATTCATCGCACCAGGCTGCGCCGAATTGCGGGCCGCGAAGAGCATCCAGGTCCTCTGATGAAAACACCTGTGCAATCGCGCCATTTGGCCATTCCAGCCGCCGACGCGAGCTTGTCCAGGTTGGCCTATTCCCATCGTGATGCAACGACAGGATGCCTGATTGGCCCTCAACCATGACTTCCCTTGCTGCGGCATAAGTTTCGCCAACAAGCGCGATGCGTGCGACTGGCCGTTTGGTAAAGAACAAATCGCCGTTCGCCATCCCTCTGGCCCATTCCGCCCCGGCTCGAGTTTTTCCCGCCCCGCGACCACCGAGCAAAAGCCAATTTGTCCACACATCAAGTGGGGGCCGTTGGGACAATCGGGCCCACAACCGCCAACACTCTATTAATCGGCATTTTAATTCATCGGATCCCTTTTGCAGAAATTCATTCAAATTCCCCTTCTTGTGCAAGGCCTTCAATGAGCGCCTCGATTTGTCGGTCGAGTTCCGCAGTTCGATTTGCGTCTTGCTCGGCGCTAGCCTCATGGTTTACCTGGTCCCGCTGGATATTGTGCATTTTGTGTTTTTTGTCTTGCGGCTCCGAGATACGGCTACCTGGTTGCAGGCGTAATTTCTCGGCCAGCGCAACCAATGGCTCCAAACCCTTGGCAAGCATCGAAAGCGCCCTGGTACGTTTCTCTTCATCCAGACCGTTACCGGGGTCGGTTATGCGCTCAAGCTGTTCCTCGAATGAATGAACAACCGAGGCGTGCAATGCGACCGATGCCACATTCGTTTTCCACCTTTCCGTGACGGAACGCCGTTCGATTTGTTCCAATGTTACGTCACTAACTTGCCAAAGCAGATTTAATGGCGCCCCCCAGGTTTCAAACAGCAGGCGCAAACCCGCCCACTTCCTATCGGCCTTTTCGCCCAAGGGAGTTCCACTTCTCAAAGTTCATAGTTGGATAAAGACGATAGATAGATCGGCCATGCACCTGGCGTTATCACCGCCGATGTGCCCATTTCTCCGATTGTGTCTGCAGACTACACGAGGACCGTCACGGCGTCAAGGACATTTTTCCTATTTTTGGAAATTATTCCTTTGTCAGTCCATTAAATGGTCTTCCCATTCTTCAACACTTAACCCATCTTCGGGAATTGTGCGGCCTTGAACACTGATCTTTGCTTTATGGACAGATTGGGGGTCACCGGTAATCAGGGGGTGCCAATCGGGCAATTCTTTGCCTTCGTCCAACCGCCGATAGGCGCAGGTTTGTGGGAGCCACGGGTAGCTCTTGATATCGCATGGTTCGAGCTTAATGCAGTCGGGAACCGTGTTAAAACGGTTTTCATAGTCTTTACAACGGCAGGAGTTACCATCGAACAATGTACAAGCCACATTGGTAAAATGAATTTCTCCGGTATCCCAATCTTCCAACTTATTGAGACAACAGCGGCCACAACCGTCACATAAAGACTCCCACTCTTGGGCAGTCATTTCAGCCAAAGATTTTATCTGCCAGAAGGGAACGCTTTCAATGTTCACTTTAATATGTCCAAACGTCAGGTCAATTACTTGCCGAACAGGCCTAAATGGTAGAAAATAACTTAAGTGCGGTAAACTCCACTTAATGCTTAATCAGCATATTTGCTCTTAAACCACAATCATGATGCGGAGACAGCATAAAACCAATGCGTGACCCCTATGCACCCAGACGAAAATGGAGCCTGTCAAACTGGCTGATGGGTGTTGATTCCTGGGTCGATGATGCCATGTATAAGTTCAAGTCATCGGGTGGCGAAACCTGGGAATCTCTCACAATATTCTTCCGTCGGTTTCGAGTTTATGGGTTTAAAAAAGGTGTTATCGAACTCGCTTGCGAGGGCCTTACGCTTGGTGTCTTCGGTGCTCTCCTTATGCTGGCATTGGCAAAGCCAGCGTTTGAGGAAACCGACAAGAACTGGCGTGCCAATCAGAAATATTCTGTTACATTTCTGGATCGGTTTGGAAATGAAATAGGCAGAAGAGGTGTTTTGCACAATGACGCAGAACCGGTCGATGCGCTTCCAGATCACTTCATTAAAGCCGTGCTGGCGACTGAAGACCGCAGGTTTTTCGAACACATCGGAATAGACTTCCTAGGCCTTGTTCGCGCTATGGTGGAAAACGCGCGGGCAAACTCTGTGGTTCAGGGTGGTTCTACGATCACACAACAGCTTGCAAAAAACCTGTTTTTGACAAACGAACGAACTTTGGAACGGAAGATCAAGGAAGCTTTCCTGTCACTTTGGCTGGAATATAACCTATCAAAAAAGGAAATTCTGAAACTTTACCTTGACCGCGCCTATATGGGCGGCGGGGCGTTCGGCGCAGCAGCGGCTGCAGAATTTTATTTCAATAAGAATATCAAAGACGTCAATTTGGCCGAAGCAGCCATGATGGCTGGGCTTTACAAAGCCCCCGCCAAATACGCGCCACACATTAACCTTCCTGCTGCTCGCGCGCGCGCAAATGAAGTGCTCACAAACATGGTGCAAGCAACCTTCATGACCGAAGGTCAGGTAATTCATGCCCGCCGTCGGCCCGCAAGTGTTATAGAGCGCGCGAAACTTGAGTCACCGGATTATTTCCTCGATTATGCGTTTGAGAAGGTCAAGGATCTTGCGGCAGGCATGCCGACAAATACCTTGATTGCGAAAACAACACTCGACCCCAGCCTGCAAACGGCCGCAGAAGATGCGGTTCTTTCACATTTACGCCAATACGGTGAAGACTACCGGGCTAATCAGGCCGCTATGGCAGTTATTGAACATGGTGGTCAATTACGTGCGCTTGTTGGTGGAAGAGACTATGGTGAAAGCCAATACAATCGCGCCACTCGCGCTCAACGTCAGCCAGGATCTACTTTCAAACCCTACGTTTACGCCTATGCCATGGAAAAGGGCTATGAACCTCTCACGAAGGTAAGTGGCGGAGCCATACGGATCGGAAACTGGTCTCCTAAGAACTATAATAACCGCCGTTTTGGCACTGTTACAATGACAACTGCTTTGGTGAAATCCATCAATACCGTACCGGTTCGTGTTGCACAAAAAATCGGGCGAGGCCCCATCGTGCGACTTGCAGAAGCTATGGGGATAGATTCCCCACTAACTGCGGAACCAGCCATGCCGCTGGGCACAAACGAAATGACTGTGCTTGAGCAAGCCACGGGTTATGGCGTGTTCATGTCTGGTGGTGAGACCACCAATCGTCACACCATTACTCAGATCACGGATACTAGCGGCAATGTTTTGTTTGATTTCCGGAAAGACGGAACAAAACCTACGCGCGTCCTGTCGGAAAAAGCAACGCAATCCATGAACGTGATGCTTTCGCAAGTTCCAGAATGGGGAACAGGCAGAAGGGCGAAACTTGACGGCATAAAAACCGCTGGTAAAACAGGCACCACTCAATCGTATCGAGATGCATGGTTCGTGGGATACACCGGAAATTATGTTGCTGCCGTTTGGTTTGGTAATGACAATTATGGCCCAACCAAACGCCTGACTGGCGGACGATTGCCGGCAATGACTTGGAAAAAGTTTATGACCTATGCGCATCAAAATATTGATCTGCGCGCCCTTCCCTTCGTTGAAGAGGAAAAACCAATCGAAATTGCGGCACCAAAAGAAGTTGATTCAGATAGACCGGCGGATGCGCCCGTCAGCGTCGTTCGCCAAAAACCATTGTCTGTAGAGAGCGTCACGATTTTACGCCGCCTCGAAATTGATTTACGTAACGCCCCAGCGTTGAAACCGTTGACCGTTTCGGGAGATACAAAAGCCAACGATACAGTTGCTGATGCCTCTACGAACACTTCTCAAACACAATGAACAAATATAAGTTCGATATTTCAATTTTATCGTCGAGATAGGTTCTTGCGCGCGTTTGTGGAGATGTTGGCCGTTATCGTGATCAGCCTGGGGCTGGGCGGTTTTCTGGCGTGGGCATCACTGCAAAACAATGGGCTTGGGACTTTGCAGATTGGGGTGTGGACATCGTGGCCCTCGGAAGGCAGTGTTGATGCCGACCCCTATTCCAAAGCCAGAGTGGCCGCTATTGGAGATGTACCGCTTGGAGCAGCAGAAGGGATTGCATTCCATGCGCAACTCGACAACGATGGTAAGCCTCTAAAACGCGAGTGTTTATATCGACTTGACGGTCAAACTCCGCCAGCACGTTTTTGGACACTCACGGCCCACGAACTCAACGGAAATGTAGTGAATTCTACCGCAGGCCTGCCAAGCGCCATTTATTCGAGAAATCTTCTACGACTATCAAACGGCAGTTTTTCAATTTTTGCCGGCCCCCAATCCACAACGGAAAACTGGCTAGAGATCGTGGGGTCCGGTGAGTTCAAGTTTGTCCTTCGTTTGTATGATTCCCCGATTACCAGCGGAACCGGAATCGTGGATACACAAATGCCATCAATCCTACTTGTGAGGTGCTGATGGTAAGAAGACTTATTTACGGCACGGCGATGGTGATAACACTTTCCGGTATCATTCACATCCTGATTATTTTGCTTATCCCTTCCTACGCTACAAAAGATTCCTGGGCGAAACTCGCCAATATTGGTGAGCCGTGGTCGTTTTCCGTTATTTCACAACCTGGTGTGAAACAAGACCTCATACCCCTAGCGGACCCGGCATTTGGTGTTGCCGCTTGTAGGTTCAATTTAGACGAAGCACCCGTTCATGTATCAGCGCAAGGTAATCTGCCATATTGGTCTGTCGCAATTTTCGACAGGCGTGGCCAGAATGTCTATAGTTTCAACGACAGAACCGCTGTTGAGCGTCAACTACAGTTGATTGTAGTCAACCCAGTCCAGATGGCGCAAATTCGAAAATCCCCCCCTCAGGAAGTCAAGCAGGCGGTGTTGGTCGAATCCACCGCGCGCCAGGGATTCATTTTGATTAGAGCGCTTCAGGAAGATGAAAGCTGGGCAAACGAAACGGAAAGGTTTTTGCGTGATTCCCGATGCGAACGATTTGATATTGAGAAAACCATAGGTTGACAGAAATCTCCGGTCCCTCTCATGTCCGACATTGGTTCAATAAACCCTATTGTGGCTCACCAAAAGAAATCCTCAGATCTTAATCACAAACTTCTACTGGTTATGGTTAACAGGTTGCTAAGACCTCGTGGTCCATAATGTAGTCAACGTTGATGCTACGGACCACGGGCGATGCTGGCTGGACATAAAGAAAACACCCACCTTGACAGGTTCAGTGCGCCTCGGGCGCAAGCTGACACACGAGATGACCTATTATTATTAGCCACAAACCGGTTTTGCGACGTGGACAGCCCATCTCGGCTGGCTGTCGACCAATTCAAGGAAGCTTTTTATCTTCTAATTGACGAAGTTGGGCACGGAACAAAACAGGTGCTCGCTCGTGCTCTTTCCAGATGTACAGATACGCCTCGTGCAATTGCGCTTTACTTGGCTATGGAACCCCTTTCAGTTTCGATGCCAATTTTGGAGCATTCAACGGCACTTGGTCAATTACAATTGTTACAGATTATTGAGAACCATGGTGCGCAGTATGCCGCCGTAATTGCCAAACGGCGGGATATCGGACCCAGTGTAACCAGGCGGTTGGGTGAATTTTCCGTGGGTACGGTACAACAGAACTTATCTGGTAACGTTAATCTCGCGAATAACGACCAGCATCGTAGCGCCGAAGCACTTTTCCATAAAATAGAGTCACGCCCTCTCAATCAGTCATCTGTTGAGGCAAAGAGCCCTGCGGTTGAGATACCGGCAAAACAAACGGCAAAGCGATCGGCCTTGGAAAACAGCCTCCTTAAGGCTGCCGCTCGTGGCGGTCGGTTGGATAGGTTACCCGGTAAAAGTGAAGACTTATCATCTGTTGCATTTAACTTTGCAGACGCATTTGAAAAAGTCGCGCGGAGCAGAAGCCATCAAGCAATGGCAGTATTGATTCAAAAGCGATTCGGCATTTCACTGGAGACGGCCTATCGGGTGTTGCAGGATGATTCCGGTGACACATTGGCAGTTGTAATGAAGGCCGCTGACGTGGATTCTTCATTGTCAAACCGGATACAGCTCATGGTGCACCCAGCTATAGGGTTATCTGTGAAGAACGCTATGCGTGCAATTCGAGTTTACGCAAAATTGAAATCCAACACCTGTCAACAGGCAATCGATCAATGGCCAAAAGCAAGTAAAGATCTTTCGACATCCGTTCATCAACCCCAGTTGGAAGACGGGAAAACTGTCAGACCACAAACAGGATCAATTGCTCCAAATAACAGCGACGTCAAAAGAAATATGGAACATCTTGTTGGTTAATGCGAGTGCGGGCATTGAATTATATTAGCCAAATTCGATGAACGATCGGCTTTCGCGGTCTTCAATTTCGACAATCCAGATGTCAGGATCAAAGGACTTTTCGCGAGACAATCTGTCATCAGCCTCAATATCCGAACCCGCATTCAAGATACATTCAAAGTCTCTCTCCGATACACTTTGAGAATCATACTGTGATTGGGGCGCGGGACCGAACACAGAAACCTTCCCTTGCATATCATTTACACAAACAAAAATAGCGCCAGCTTCACTGGCGCCCTTATTAATTATTGTGGCAAATGCGCCAGCGGACTGAGCTCGCTTTATTAGGGCAGACACCCAAAGGTTTGAGGTGACGCGCATCAACCTTGGTTGTACGCACCAATATCCTGTAGCTTTTGGAGGACCCGGTCAGATGGTTCGCCGGTAATCTTCATTCCATAATCGAGTTGAAAGCGCTGGATTGCAGTTGCCGTCTGTTGGCCCATTTGTCCGTCCACGATCAGATCATCATAACCATACGACCGTAATCCAGATTGAATACGAGCAATAAGGCCATCTGCCTTCGGCTCCTTAGATTTGGAAGTCACGACAGTTGTTGATTTTTCAACGCCGGGTTTTTGCGCCAATTCAGTATTCTTTGGCACTGGAACTTCGGCTGGTTTTGCCGAAGCCGATAGAAGAACCTGCGTCAACAGGCGTACAGATGCCTTTCCATCTTCTTCAAGACTATGGTCTTTTTGAAATTTGGAAATTGCCCTATTTGTTCGAGAACCGTAAACGCCATCAAGCTTACCTTGATAGTATCCCCGTACTGACAAAGCGGTCTGAACTTCCCGAAGCAGTTCCTTGGTTGTTTCATCAACGGGAACCTCTTTTACAACTGGGTTTTCTGTCACCTTGGCGACTACTTTTTTCTCTTCTTTAATCGGCGTGACTTGCTCAATTGTGCGAGTAGCGAAGAGTGGGGCTGGGTGCGTTCCATTTTGGTACCACACCGCATTTATAAAAATCGTAGACATTACAACAACAGACATTGCAGCACCTGCACATAATGCAGGATGTCGCTGGACTAATTCGACCGCTGAATTTTGTTTTGCAGAATTTTGGTTAAGACGTTCAGGCTGATAAGCGCGCACGGCTCTCTCCTTTGTATACGCTGGAGGTTACTGGTTTGGTAGTGTCGGATTTTTCTTTGATGGCTTCATCTAAGCGAACCAATTGGTTTGCAGCTTCACCAGGAATAGGTTTTGAAATACGAGTTCGAATAGGCAACGTGACGGTGACGGTTGTGCCTGCACCTTCGGTACTCTGAATCTTGAATTCACCGTGATGGAGATCAACCAGCCCCTTCACAATCGAGACGCCAAGCCCGCTTCCTTCGAACTCCCGGCTGTTACCGGTATCCGCTTGCAGAAATGGCTCCCCAATTTTTGGAAGGAAGTCAGACGCGATACCCACACCTTCATCCAGCACCTGAATTTTGAACGAGCGGCCAAATGGCTTAACTTTGATAAGAACCTTGCCACCGTGATGAGAGAACTTGATTGCGTTTGTGACCAAATTGATCAAAATTTGTTGGCAGGATCGACGGTCCGCAGTAATTTCATCCAGACCCGAATTAACGTCATAGGTAAGCTCAATTGACTTCTTCGCGGCCAAAGGCTGCAGCATATTTATGGTGCTGGCTACAACAGAATCAAAATCGAATGTAGAAAGAGCCAGCTCATACTTTCCGGCCTCTATTCGAGAGATATCTAGTAAATCATTGACGACACACAATAAATGCTGACCGGATTCATGAATGAGATTTACATATTCGTGGTGCCGTTCGTGCGGCAAGCTCCCAAACAGCTCCTGTTGCAGCACATCGGAAAATCCGACGACAGCATTTAGTGGCGTTCTTAGTTCGTGGCTCATTTTAGCCAAAAACTGCCGTTGGGATTGGCTGAATTGGTCAGATCGTTTTGATACTTTCTCAAGTTCTGCCTTGAGATCAGACTCCAAAGATATATCGCGGATGGTGCAGATAACTTCAGTTGCACCCGTTTCAATGTTTGAAGTCAGCCGGATTACAATCCGTGTTTTTTTCCAAAGTTGATCAGCAACACCTTTGTATCGAATTCTAATTTCACAAGTCTGGTTACGCCCCGTGTGAACGGCGTCTGAAATTGCCTTTAAAAAAATGATCCGGTCTTGAAGGTGCGTTTTTTCGAATAAACCGGCCCCAATCAATTCCTTTGGGCCAACTCCAGTAAGAGCTCTTGCTGCGGGCGAAGCAAACAACGTCGACCCGTTCCTGCAATTACGGGTAATGAGGTCGGTTGTAGATTGAGATATCGTGGCCAGATTGATATTTTCATTGACCAAACGCTCGTTTTCACCATCGCGGGAGGCTTGAATTCGCCAGGCAACACTGATGGCGTAAATCAATGCCAACATCGATAACCAGATGGGCGGCAATTCAACGGCTAAGGATAATATTGCGGTGTTTGGAGTAACAAATACCAGCATCAACCCAGCAGCAACGGCAGCTAAACTGGAGAAATGCGCTTTACGGCAGCGCCATAAAACAGCTTCAACGGGGATAATCGCGAAAGCCGCCAACGCAAAATTCGATTGGGCGGCTGTGCTGATAATAATAATCGCCACCAACACAGAAAGACTTAAAAGAGCTGCGGTTTTTGCAAGCTCGAGCTTGGCAGTTCGCGACACCAAGATGAGCAGCAACATCGGAATGACAACAAAACTGACCAATAATAAACTTGATGCCGCAAACTCCTTTCCAAATACCAATGGAATTGGAGCAGCAACAAGCCCAAGGCCTACGACCACCAAATTCAGGCCAATAAACCTGGCATGATCTAAATATTCATATGTACCAGAAGCAACTGATGGATTTATCCATCCATTTACCGAGCCGAATACTGGTCGCTTTGATAATGAGAAACGCAATACAAATCCTCATGGCACGAGCACCGTGCAACACATAACCGTTATCATTGCACAAGGGCTTTAACGGAAAACTAAACATGAGATAATTTGTTTCGAAATTGCGATCCAAAGTTGGATACGAGTTGGAAATTAACAATTATGGTTAACGTTGTATTACCTGACTTGCCTCACCGGTTTGAATCGCAATCGAACTGAGGTTCAAAGGTTCAGTCGTTAACAATGCATGACAAAAGACACTTGAAACCATACAAGCGTGATCATTCAATTACGGTAATAAATCGAGCTTTAATCTCTATTCATAACGCAGTATGACACCTGCACCGCTGATAATTATAAGCCCATCCATGCCAAATCCACTGAACGCTGAAACAAATCTTGAAGAAGTAATTGACAATTTCTCATTTCTTGAAGATTGGGAAGACAGGTACGGTTATCTCATCGAAATTGGAAACAGCCTCACTCCTCTGAATCCATCAGACCTGGTTGACGAGAACAAGGTTCGAGGCTGCGCTAGTCAAGTCTGGCTGAAAAGCTTCACAGACAACGGATTTGTTCATTTTCAGGGCATGTCGGACGCCCATATCGTTCGAGGCCTGGTTGCCATCGCGCTGCTCATTTTTTCAGGTAAAACACCGGACGAAATACTGGAAACGGACGAAACCGAAATTTTTCAAGCCATTGGCCTTTCGGAACATTTAACGCCACAACGGGCAAACGGTTTGAAATCGATGGTTCAACGCATAAAATCAATCGCTCAGTATTCTCAAGCTGAGTTTTGTGAATAATACGCGTCGGCAAAGACGTTGGCGGGATACTTCAATTGTGTGAATCCCGGAGACAAAATGACCACAGAAATGGTTGGGTAATCTGACCGTCGCGGAGTAAAATTCCGCACTCTGACACCTTGTGCTTGTGAGTATTAGGTGGGGAAGATGTATTCTGTGGATTTGTATAGTCGGGTGCGTCGAGCGTGCCATGTGGATGGGAAGAACAATAGCGAGGTGGCCCGTTTGTTCGGGATTGATCGCAAAACCGTGGCGAAGATCCTGAAGCACTCGGTTCCGCCCGGTTATCAAAGAACGACCGCGCCTGTTCGCCCGAAGTTGGATCCGTTTGTTGGGATAATTGATCAGATCCTGAAAGACGACAAAAAGGTCATCAAAAAGCAACGGCACACAGCCAAGCGTATTCATGCGCGGTTACGGGATGAGCACGGGTTCACTGGCGGGATCACCATTGTCACTGATTATGTGCGTGAGAAGCAAAGACGAACCCAGGAGGTGTTTGTTCCTCTGGTTCACGCGCCCGGCCATGCTCAGGTCGATTTTGGTGAGACGTTCGGCGTGATCGACGGTGTCGAACGCAAGCTGCATTACATCGCTATATCGTTGCCGCATTCGGATGCGTTCTTCATGAAGGCGTATCCGGCGGAAACAACAGAAGCCTTCTGTGACGGTCACAATGCTGCGTTTGCTTTCTTCGGCGGTGTGCCGTTGTCGATGCTCTACGACAACACCGTGATTGCAGTTGCAAAGATCCTGGGCGGTGGCAAACGGATACGCACGAGAACTTTCTCAGAGCTACAATCGCACTATCTGTTTGAGGATAAGTTTGGTCGCCCTGGCAAAGGCAATGATAAAGGGAATGTCGAAGGCGTCATTGGTTACGGTCGCAGGAACTTTCTCATCCCAGCCCCACGGTTCGACAGCTTTGATGCCTTGAACGCCTGGTTGGAAGAATGCTGCCTGAAGCGTCAGGATGATGTTGTTCGCGGACATGGTGAGAGTATTGGTGAACGATTGCTGAGAGACCTGGACGCGCTGATGGCATTGCCCCCAACGCCATACGACGCGTGTGAAAAGTTTAGCACGCGGGCAACGTCAATCTCGATGATCCGCTACCGCAATAATGATTACTCCGTTCCTGTCGCCTTTGCCCATCATGAGGTTCAGGTTCGCGGTTACATCCATGAGGTTGTGATTGGCAGTGGAACCGAGATTATTGCCCGCCATCGTCGGTCTTATGAGAAGGCAGACATGATCTTCGACCCGCTTCACTATCTGCCCTTGCTGGAACAAAAGGTAGGTGCTCTCGATCAGGCGGCACCATTGCAAGGCTGGGGTTTACCCGATGCATTTGCGATCCTTCATCGTTTATTAGAAGCCCGCATGGGTAAGGCGGGAAAACGCGAGTATGTTCAGATCCTGCGTCTGCTGGAAACTTTTGAGCTGGAGCACGTTCACGCCGCAATCCAACAAGCTTTGGATCTGGGTGCCATTGGCTATGATGCGATCAAGCACCTTATTCTGTGCCGGATCGAGCGGCGACCGCCCAGGCTTGATCTCGACATCTACCCCTATTTGCCCAAAGCGGTGGTCGAGACGACAAAACCTGCCAGCTATGCCGTGCTGTTGTCGGAGGCGGCAGCATGAACGACACTGTTACCGATACACCGCAAGTTCTACTCAAACATCATCTGACCAAACTTCGGCTGCCAACCTTCCAGAGTGAATATACCAAACAGGCCCAACAATGTGCCGCTGAGAATAAGGATCATGTCCAATATCTCCTGCGGTTATGTGAGTTGGAGCTGATTGAACGTGAGCGCCGAATGGTGGAGCGACGCATCAAAGCTGCGAAGTTCCCGGCAACCAAGAGCCTCGACAGCTTTGACTTCAAAACGATCCCGTCAGTGAACAAGGTGCTCGTGATGGAACTGGCCCGTTGCGAGTACGCTGCGAAACGCCAAAACATCATCGCGTTAGGACCAAGTGGAACCGGCAAAACCCATGTTGCCCTCGGCCTTGGACTGGCTGCCTGCCAAAAGGGGATGAAAGTCCGCTTCACCACGGCTGCTGCACTGGTTCATGAGATGATCGAGGCCGTTGATGAACGTCGCTTGCAACGGCATCAAAAACAACTGGCAGCTCAAGACCTGCTGATCATTGACGAACTGGGCTTCGTCCCTCTCTCCAAAACCGGGGCGGAGTTGCTGTTCGAAGTAATCAGCCAACGGTATGAACGCGGTTCCATCATCATCACATCCAATCTACCATTCGACGAATGGACAGAGGTCTTCGGATCAGAACGCCTAACGGGCGCAATACTCGACCGGCTGACACACCACGTCCACATCCTGGAGATGAATGGTGAAAGCTACAGGTTGCACCAGAGCCGAAAACAAAAATCTGTTCAAATCAACTGACACTAAACCAGATCAAAAACACAAACGTCCCAAAATCTGGCCAATTTTACTCCGGGATCAAGACCCATTTTAGGCTGGGATTGACAAGCTTCAAGTTGGCTCAGCATTAAATCGAATTCAGGATCATCCCGTTTATCTTCCACCAATGCACAGGCATAGGATACAGTGGTTCTATCTCTCCCAAAGTGCACGCCAATTTCCGTTAATAACAGGCTAAATGTGGTGTGGCACAAATACATCGCAATTTGTCGGGCCAATGCCGTTTCTGCATTGCAACGTGTTTTAGCCAAAAGGCCCTCTAACGAAATACCCAACGCTAGTGAGACAGTTTTCTCGCATAACGCGCAAACCGCCTCTCCGTATGGTAACATTGGAGTGGCGGTATCGTCCTTGACATATTGTAGATCGACGGATGTCTGAAGGCGAAAAACATTTTCACCACAAGACGTCTTATCGTGCGATTGATGGTTAGATTTTGCTTCAATGTTAAGAAATTCAGCCCGATGAGGCTGAATATTATCCGAACGGCGAATACCCGTACTTTCAGGAAAGGAATTGGCGGAAAGGTTTGAATCGGTGATCTTCATAGTTGTCGCAGGCTCCCAGAGAAGAATTTATAGGATAATAATGGCGATGTAGTGTTTGACAAACCCGTCAATATAATCGGGTGGTGAGCCGCCTGCGACAGTAACCCATCCACCCTAAGGCAACAATATGAGGGATATTAGAAGCCTTACGTTGCGTTATTATCACTTAACGAAAGGTAAAGTAATGTGCTCATCCACATTGCTGCAAGCATGATTAATTTTGCTAAAAAGTGGACTCCTCTTTTGTTTTGTGTCCTCTTACGAACATTATAATCTACTGAGGGGTAGTGAATATGAGCCTGCGACAAACCCTTGAACACGCCTTAATAGAGGCGTTGTTCAATCATGACGACTTTCAAGCTGGCATTCTAATGCTTGCTATTGAATACTTGAAGCTGAGAGACGCATACGACTAAGCGTTATTTCTTCTCTTTTGTAGCTTCAGCTTCCTGTTCCTTTGTAGGAGCACCAACAAGCTTACGCAGCTTTGCGTCAAACGCAGCTTCGGATTCGTCCGCTTCTAGCTCACGGGCGGTATCGCGGAATTTGTCGATTTGGGTTTTTTCTTTGGTCATACTAGGTGCTTTTCGGGGTGATTTGGTTTGCAAATGTCCAATTCCAATACACGCGCAACGTGGGGATCGTCTTCGATTCCTTCACACCACTCGGCGAAATTTAAGAGAGAAATACCTTTGGCACCTTCTGGTCCGATTTTCCCCTTACCATCATCGAAGGTGTGAAAATGAGTAATCGGGACATTAAAAGTATCCTCCAATTCCACTGCAGTCGCTACAATTATCGCATCGCCCATAGTCATTATTCTTTTGTCAGACGACCCCTTTTTGTATTTTTTGTCCTTTAAATGGCCGGCAAGTTTAATGATGTTTGGGTCTGGAGAAATTAAGTCAATCACACCTTCAAAATCATTGAGGAAATCTTGAAACTCCCCATATTCCTGACTTTTCATTTTTCCAGGTGTGACTTCTGCCAATGACATCGTTGAAGCGTATATGTGATACTTCTTGCCTTTGCCTTGGCACTCCATCAGAAATTGACGGATGCTATCGACGTCGTAGGCTTCGTTCTCATCATTGATGAATGCAATGAAGACATTGGAATCCCAAAAAAGGTTCTTCATCAAATAGCCCCACCCAATTCAGAGGGCTCAAAGTGGAACCTCCCTTCCCATCGAAGGAGGTTTGCATCCGCTTTCAAAATTCGAATGTTGTTGATATCGATTCTTTCGGGCAACTTGCTTTGCCCGTCGTAAAAAGCTTTGCCGCTCACCATCACCTTATGATCTAATGCAGAAGCGAGATTATCAACGGAAACAGAATTGCATATGCAGTCTATTTCAGCACCACCAGCCGTTAAAAACAGTTTTGCACTCGCAATCGTACCGCGCAGATCAACCTCTTTGACGGTGCCGCTGTACTCTACGAACGCAACTCCAGAATAAGCATCAGATTCTTCGACCTGAAAAGCAGTTTGCTGAAACGCTTTGTCTGCCCGCCTGTCAAAAAAATCGTCAATCCGAACAACATTGTCAGTTTTGCCTATAAAGTCGATTTCGCCATGGGAGAACTCTTTGTGAGAACCATTTCCTAGGTCTGCGATGGTCTTCAAAACTCTAGGCGGAAAGTCTTTGTCAATTCGCTTTCCATCACGAATGTCAGACATAGCATTCTCGACAAGCTCTATGCTGGAACTCTTGATAGGCACTTTGTTGCTTATCTGTGCTTCACTTATTCGAGCTACGGCACTTCCGTATTCCAAATCAGTGATCAGGTAGTTGAGGCTTTTTTGACCGTTGATAAATTTGTCTGCAGACTTCAATCCATCAATAAACTGCCCAAGTTTTTTCGCAAAAATATCCGCCCTCACAGCACCGTCTTTCTCGTGCTGCAAGCCAAATAATTTGAATTCTACCTCTTTAAACTTGGACATGAATAGTTTCCTATGCCCGATTCTAGGTCACCAAACTGTGGGAGTAAACTGCGTCAAGAGATTTAATATCTCTTACCAACGCGGGATTTTTTACTATCGCTTTGGTTCCAAAAATTGAGTTGCCGTGGTTTGTTTTTCTTACTTGGCGCTACGGAATTAACGAGCTGACCTATATGTGAGGCGCTTCCCAACAACACCCAACAACGCAATGTTAGCGCGTTCCACATCATCCACGCCCAAACGAACGCGGTTGTTATAACGGAAGTCATATTCGGCCAAATAGCGGTGTAGGTGCTTTTCTTTGCAGTGCTGATACACACCCTTCATGCCGCGTTTGAAAATGCTGTAGAAGCCCTCAACGGTGTTTGTGTGAATGTCACCACGGACATATTCACCATCAGAATGCTTGACCATGCCGGATGTTGCGAACTTGGGACGCACATCGTTGTATAGGCGGCTTTCGTCAGTATACAGGGCGCTTTGACGGGATACATTGTGCCAAACAATCTCGGTTACAGACTTCTTAGTTGCATTATCAACGTGGAAAGAGCGAACACGGCCAACACGTTCAACTAGAGATACAACGGCCATTTTTTGTACGCCAGACTTCTTACTGATGTAAGGGCGACCTTTACGGGCTTCCGGTGGTGTTTGGTCTTCTTTCTTACCGATATAGGTTTCATCGGCTTCCACAGTCATGCCTTCACCGCCCATGGGGGACATATCGAATAGGCCGGATGCCATAGCGGCACGAATACGGTGGGTGAGAAACCATGCGGATTTAACCTGAATTTCCAATGTACGGGCCATCTGATGGCTGGAAATACCCTTTTTACTGGAAGTCATCAAATAGATGGCCTGTAGCCACTTGTGCATTGGTAGGTGGCTTTCCTCAAAGATAGTGCCTTTGCGGACCGTGAACTGGCCACGGCAATCGTAGCATTTCTTTACGCCAAAGCGCTCAACACCTTCTGGGTTCTTCTTAGAGGGTTTGGTGCGAATACCATCCATCTGCTTAATGCGATCAGTACCACCGCAATGAGGGCAAGAAGGTCCATTCGGCCATAGAGAAGCCTCTACATGCTTAAAAGCGGCTTTTTCACAATGGAAGTAAGAGCGGGATAGAATAGACATAACTAGCGTTCCTGATTTGATGCCAGTTTATACCCTATTCGTACTGGGTTTGTCAAACACTACATCGCCATAATAATCCTATTTCAAGGAGCGGGGATAAATATTAAATGTTTTTCCGCCACTCCCCTAAAACCTGCTTTTAATTCAAAATATTAAAAAAAAAGGTGCTCTTGAAAGAACACCTTTTTAAAAAGTAATTCACGTTGACAGCTGAATTTTAGGCAGCAGCGCGTTTTCTTCCAAGACCCATTTCGCGAGCGAGCCTCGAACGCTCCTCCGCGTAAGCAGGTGCCACCATAGGGTAATCTGACGGTAGACCCCATTTTTCGCGATACTGGTCGGGCGATAGATCGTAGTGAGTTTTAAGATGCCGTTTTAGAGATTTAAACGGTTTTCCATCTTCAAGGCAGATCAAATGATCATGACCGAGCGACTTTCGAATGGATACCGCCGGTTTTTGTTTTTCAACCACTGGAGCTTGTTCAGCACCCGAAACGGATGTCAATGCAGAATTCACTTCCTTTATCAGACCAGCTAAGTCAGAAGCTGCAATTGGATTATTGCTCACATATGCACAAACAACTTCTGATGTAAGTTCCATCAGCATTGTTTGGTCTTCGTTATTTTGTATTTCCATTTTAGATGCCCCTAAATATGGTTATTCGTAAAAGTTAGGACGCATTTGCGCGTCATTCAGAATCTGTCGACGTTACAAATTTTTGTCGACAATCGCAGTGACTCTGTAATTGGTCTATTAGTGAGGCTATTTCATGATGTCAACAATACTAAGTTAATCTGTCGGATTTTCTTGTGAGTATTATTACCGCAAAACAGTGAACTCAATAACATCTACTAGTAAATTAGAATATCCGAAAAACTATATGATTACTTACATTAAACCTACTCTACTGATTAAATGCACCAGTTAAGCGGGATTTAACCCCGTTCTGCACGATTGAGCCTCCTGCTCCGGCAGATTGCAACGATTGAAATTCACATTCCGTTGCGAAATTGTGAATAATTCCAACAATCGGCCTTGCGACAAGCCGGAATAACCGTACATAAAAAGAATGCAACCAATCCTTTCGATTGGACATTCAGACCAGCTGCGGAGCGGTTTCATTCGCCAAATAGCATTACTTTTATCATTATTTGCCTTATGGCTTTTAATGTCAGGCATTTACCAGCCGCTGATCATCTTTTTTGGAGTGATTTCAGCGATGCTTTGCGCTTGGATCATTCATAAACTGGAATTGGTTGATAACGATCAGGCTCTCGATCTCCATCCCATCGCTTTACTAAAATACCTAATTTGGCTGACAATTGAAATTGGAAAGGCAGATTGGGCAGTTGCGAAGGTTATTCTGGCCCGCGAGACACCCACACGCCAACGGTTGATCGGAGTGCCAGCAAATCAAACCAGCGACTTTGGCAAAATGTTATTTGCCAATTCTATCACAATCACACCTGGCACAGTCACGGTCGAAACGGAAACCGAACACATGATCGTCCATGCATTGACGGATGAAGCGGCGGATTTGAGCGCACTAAACGATATGGGACAACGGGTCTGTTTCGTCGAAAAATCCGGCCCGCGGAATATCACCTGATGTTTGCCTTTATTTCCCTTCTCATCTCCCTTTGTATGGCAATCCTGATGGTGCGATTATTTTATGGCCCAACACTTTATGACCGCGTTCTTGCGTTGAACACATTTGGCACATGTACAGTTCTTCTCATTGGAACTGTTGGTTTTTTGTTCGGCCGCCCCGATTTTCTCGATATCGCGCTGCTGTACGCCTTAATTAATTTTGTTGGTACAATCGCAGTTTTGAAGTTTTTCCGTTACCGCAGGCTGGGTGACGCCATTGAGGATGAACCGATGGTTATCGCATCGGATTCGCCGGAGAACGGCAAATGATTTGGGATAATCTAATAGAAGGTCTTTCCTGGATTAGCTTTGTAGTGGGCGGATTTTTTCTATTTGTTGGCTCTTTGGGAATGGTTCGGTTGGGGGATTTTTGGGCTCGATTACACGCGGCTTCTGTTATTGATTCGGCTGGAGCCGGATTAATCCTATTCGGCTTGATGTTACAGGGTGGATTTTCGCTCGTGACTGTGAAGCTTGTCCTTATCGTAATCTTCCTGTTCTTGACTGGCCCGACGGCCTCACATGCAGTTGCGAATGCTGCCTTCATGTCGGGTTCGCGTCCTCAAGACCTGGTCGAGGACAATACGGATACATCGGCCAAGCCTTCAAAATCGAAAAAAACTGCCACAAAGAAATCAAAGGCGATGCGCTGATGGAACTCGCCATAACTCTCCTTTTATTTTTTGGCCTCGTCGCGTCAGCAATTGCTATTGCATTGGTTCGCAGTCTTTTTGCCGTTGTTATGCTTTCCGGTGCGTTTAGCTTATTGGCCGCACTTTTGTTTGTGGTAATGGATGCTGTCGACGTGGCTTTCACCGAAGCTGCAGTCGGTGCAGGTATATCGACCGTCTTGATGTTGGGAACAATCGCAATAACAGCCCGCACTGAAAAAAAGCCAGAACGTTATTCGCCCGTACCGCTAATTGTTGTTCTTTTGACGGGTGGCGTGCTGATTTACGGCACACTCGACATGCCCGAATTCGGATCACCGACCGCACCGGTACAATTGCATGTAGGTCCGGATTACATCCGCAAAACTCCGGAAGATATCCACGTTCCTAACATTGTGACCGCTGTGCTGGCGAGTTACCGGGGGTTCGACACGCTTGGCGAAGTGACCGTGGTGTTTACCGCAGGACTAGGGGTTATTTTGCTGATTAGCGGGCTCGGCAGACGAAGTTCTCGTCGGCGGAAGGAGACCCGTTGATGGATCATCATCTGATTTTGCGGGCTATAACAAAAATCCTGGTAGCACCAATATTGCTTTATGGATTGTACGTACAGTTCCACGGTGACTTCGGTCCAGGTGGTGGATTTCAGGCCGGAGTTATATTCGCTGTGGGCTTTATTCTATATGGAACGGTATTCGGATTACGCAATCTACGCGACAAGGTGCCAGACTACGTCGTTCACCGTTTCGTCGCACTCGGTCTGTTAATTTACGCGGGCACAGGGGTGGTGAATCTTTTTCAAGGCGGCAATTTTCTTGATTACAACGTAATGGCGCAAAAAGGCTATCAGGGACAACACTGGGGCATAATTGCGGTAGAACTGGGCGTTGGTGTCACTGTGTTCGCAGTGATGCTGGCGATCTATTACGCATTCGCTGGCCGACCTCCACAAATCAATGACGAGGATTGGTAGAAGATGGACAATCTGTTCAGCTCTGGATTCATCTTCGGCCACATGAATTATTGGCTGTTTGTCGTTCTCATGATGACGGGACTATATATTGTCGTTTCAAGAGGCAATCTGTTGAAAAAGGTTGTTGGTCTAAATCTATTTCAAGCGGCCGTTTTCATGCTTTACATTTCGATGGGTAAGGTTGCCGGTGGCACGGCACCCATTCTTACAGGTAATCCAGATGAAGTTTATTCCAACCCCCTGCCCCATGTTCTTATCCTGACCGCAATCGTCGTTGGAATCGCAACAACATCGCTTGGCCTGGCTTTAATTGTGCGGATCAATGAGAGTTACGGAACAATCGAAGAAGACGAAGTCTTGGCACTGGACCAGCAACAGGAACGCGACGAATTGGCCGCGCTGGAAGAAGAAGTATTGAAGTCCAAGTAATGTCAGCACTCGTCAATCACTCATTAATATTAGTGGTGCTGATACCGTTGTTAGCGGCACCGCTGTGCATGCTGTTCGGCAATCGTGCGGTTGCATTCTGGATCAGCTTTTTTGCTTCCCTATTTGCGTTGATCCTGTCGCTCCATCTTTTGTTGATGGTGATCGACGGTGATGTCCTTTCCTATCACCTTGGCGGATGGGCACCACCGCTAGGTATTGAATACCGCGTTGACGCGGCCAATGCGTTGGTGCTGCTTATCGTGTCGGCGATCAGCACCGTTGTACTTCCCTACGCCCGTGTTAGCATCAAAGATGAGATCGCTGAACACCATCACACATTGTTCTTCGCCTGTTATATGCTGTGCTTCACAGGCCTTCTGGGGGTCGCAATAACCGGTGACGCGTTCAACGTTTTCGTATTCCTGGAGATTTCATCCCTGTCGACCTACGTTCTTGTAGCCTTGGGAGCGAATAAGGACAAACGAGCACTTTCTGCTGCCTATGATTATTTGATACTGGGCACAATCGGCGCAACCTTTTTTGTGATTGGCCTCGGGCTCATCTACATGTCGACTGGGACACTGAACATGGTGGACCTGTCGCAGCGTCTTGCGCCGTTGGAAGACAATAAAACAGTGAGAACGGCATTTGCGTTTATCGTCATTGGAATGGGCCTCAAGATCGCTATTTATCCGCTCCACCGCTGGTTACCCGGTGCGTACACATACGCGCCCTCGGCAATTTCCGCGTTTTTGGCTGCAACGGCCACAAAAGTGGCGATTTATGTCGTGCTGCGTTTCATGTTTTCGGTTTTCTCGGCAAAATTCGGATTCGAGCTGGATACTGTTCGCCTGATCTTCTTCCCATTTGCCATCATAGCCATGTTCGCCGCGTCCCTGATCGCCGTTTATCAGGTTAACCTGAAACGCCTGTTGGCTTATTCAAGCATCGCGCAAATTGGATATATGTTACTTGGCGTTGCGCTGTTTAGTTCTGCAGGCCTGACCGCCACCATGGCGCATTTGTTCAACCACGCAATTACCAAGGGTGCCATGTTCATGGCCGTCGGTGCGATCATCATGCGAATTGGTTCACCGCTACTGCCTAAAATGGCAGGGCTTGGGCGCCAAATGCCTTGGACAAGTGCTGCGATTGTTCTGGGTGGCCTAAGTCTCATAGGTGTGCCGGGAACAGCCGGGTTTGTGTCCAAATGGCTACTCCTGACCGCGGCATTTCAACAGGGTTACTGGTTCATCGCGCTGCTGATCGTAGCTTCGTCGCTGCTGGCTGTAATTTACGTATGGAAGTGCGTTGAAACGCTCTATCTGACGCCATCGACTTCCAATGTGGCTGTGGCAGAGGCGCCCTTGTCTCTGCTTGTCCCCACTTATGTGTTGGTCATTGCGACCATCTGGTTTGGTCTTGATGCGAGCACGATCACTGTTGCATCACAAACAGCAGCCGAATCCCTAATTGGTGGTGGTTACGGCGGTGAGGCAACCGTTATGGGTGTGGAGGGTCGGAAATGACGCCTTCAATGCAAATCATCCTGTCGATGCTGTTACCGCTGGTAGCATGCCTAACCTGTGTCCTGCTACCCAAGCTAAACAATCTGAGAGACGGAATTACCCTCGTTCTCGCCATTCTTTTGTTTGGTACAGTCTTACGGATTTATCAGGGTTTTAGTCTGGGGGCAGACTATTCGCTGGAACTCATTCAGTTCCATCCCAACATTTCGATTGCATTCAAGATTGAGCCCTTGGGCATGGTGTTTGCGCTGGTGGCATCGTCCTTGTGGATACTCACGCACATCTACGGTGTGGGCTACATGCGCGGCAACAACGAGAAAAAACACGCGCGGTTTTTCGCCTGTTTTGCATTTGCTATCTTTGCAACTATCGGCATCGCTTTTTCAGCCAACCTACTTACATTATTTCTTTTCTACGAGTTGTTGACGGTGTCAACCTATCCGCTGGTCGCTCACAAGGAGACCGGCGAAGCCAAGTCCGGCGCACGCACTTATCTCGGCATTCTCATGGGGACCAGCATTGTCTTCCTCTTGACCGCAATAGTGTGGACTCATGTTATCGCTGGGCGTATGGATTTTGTGGTCGGTGGTATTCTTGCAGACAAAACAACCGCCGGGTTCCTCGCGATTTTGCTCGGCCTGTTTGCCTTCGGCATTGGTAAGGCAGCACTCATGCCGTTTCACCGATGGTTACCCGCAGCAATGGTGGCGCCCACACCTGTCAGCGCGCTTCTTCACGCCGTGGCAGTGGTGAAAGCGGGTGTCTTTTCTATGCTCAAGATTGGCGTCTATATCTTCGGCATCGAGAACCTTTCGCTCACAGGTGCTTCGGAATGGTTGATGTGGGTGGCGGCATTTTCAATTTTGGCAGCGTCGATCATTGCGATGCAGCAGGATAACCTCAAACGGAGATTGGCCTATTCAACCGTCAGCCAGCTTTCCTACATCACGTTAGGCGTGGCGCTGGCAACATCCATGGGTGCAATCGGCGGTGGGTTACACATCGTCACACACGCGTTTGGTAAAATAACGCTGTTCATGTGTGCCGGCGCGATTTACGTCGCAACTCATAAAACCGAAATCAGCGATATGCGCGGCCTTGGCCGGACGATGCCATTTACATTCATAGCTTTCGGCATTGGTGCAATGAACATTATTGGCTTGCCACCCATGGCTGGCTCATGGAGCAAATGGATGTTGATGGTGGCGGCAGCAGATTCCGGTCAACTAATCATGATGAGCGTATTGATGGTAAGTTCCCTGTTGAATGTGGCCTATCTTGTTCCAATTTTTGCTCGTGGTTTCTTTAGCCCCGCCACGGGAACAGGATCTACGGCAATTAATGCTGATATCCCTTGGCGGGAACGATTGTCCGAAGCGCCCTTGCTGTGTGTTATGCCGTTATGCATAACAGCCGTTGGTTGCATCGTGCTGTTCTTCTACGCGAATTCAATTACCGATTTTCTGGAGCCAATAACACAAATTCCCGTGCCGGAGGTGAGCAATGGCTAACACCAAGAAAACAGATGATCGGCAGTCCAATTCCATCATTGTCCGTTCACTTTCGTGGGTAGATGACCGCAAAAAGGTTGACCGATTTTTTTGGGGCCTGGTTGTGTTTGGCGTGATTCTGGCCGCTTTAGACTTGTTTTATTACAAGAAAACCTATTTCGACATTGAACACTTTCCCGGATTCTATGCCCTGTATGGTTTCTTCATGTGCGCAGCGCTTGTGATTGCCGCGAAGGCTATGCGCATTGTCCTGATGCGTGATGAAAAATATTACACTCCGCATGATGTTGAATCCGAAGAACATCCCGAACTCGACTTAGACCGGAAAGATGCTGATGTCTGAGTGGTTGCACCCTGCGTTGATATATTTGGCTGGTGCAGCGCTCCTGCCGTTTGTTCCTAACGGAAAATTGCGCGCATTCGCTCTGCTTTTGGTCCCTCTGATTGGCACCGCACTCCTATTGACGACGCCTTACGGTACAACCACCGAGTACAATTTATTTGGAGAAACCCTGACTGCGTTTCGTCTTGACAGGTTGAGCTTTGTCTTCTCCCTGATCTTTTCTGTCGCTGCCTTTCTGTCGTTGCTCTATGCGTGGCACGTGCGCGATACGATGCAGCAGGTCGCAGCACTTGCCTATTCAGGATCAGCCATTGGTGCCGTTCTTGCTGGTGACCTGATTACCTTGTTTGTTTGGTGGGAAGGAACCGCCATTGCTTCCGTATTTCTCATCTGGGCGCGGCGTACTGAAGGCTCCTACCACACGGGAATGCGCTATCTGATTATCCAAATAGCGTCGGGTGTCGTGCTTCTGGCGGGAGCGGTTGTTCATTACCGCGAGACAGGCTCTTTGGCGTTTGATGCCTTTTCGTTGGATGGAACAGGCGCTTGGCTGATTTTACTCGCCTTTGGAATTAAATGTGCGTTTCCACTGCTTCATAATTGGCTGCAAGATTCCTATCCCGCAGCCACAATTACCGGCACTGTAGTGTTGTCAGCGTTCACGACAAAGCTCGCGATTTACGCACTAGCGCGTGGGTTTGCCGGCACCGATATTCTCATCCCTATTGGGGCTACAATGACGCTGTTCCCGATATTCTTTGCCGTGATTGAAAATGATCTGCGTCGCGTTTTAACCTATTCACTTAACAATCAGCTTGGATTTATGGTGGTAGGTATCGGGGTTGGTTCCGAATTGGCTATCAATGGGACGGCTGCCCACGCATTTAGCCATATTTTGTACAAGTCCTTGCTGTTTATGAGCGTTGGTGCCGTTCTGTTTAGAACAGGAACGGCCAAGGGGTCCGATCTCGGCGGGCTCTATAAGACGATGCCTTACACAATGATATTCTGTGTGATCGGTGCCGCATCAATTTCCGCGTTCCCATTGTTTTCAGGCTTCATCTCAAAATCGATGATCTTGTCAGCCGCTGCAAAAGACGGACACTTTGTCGTTTGGATGATCTTGCTGTTCGCTTCAGCTGGCGTCTTCCACCATTCAGGAATTAAAATTCCGTACTTTGCATTCTTTGCCCACGATAGCGGCAAGAGGCCCGCGGAAGCTCCGTGGAACATGTTGTTGGCGATGGGGCTGACAGCATTTCTATGCATTGCAATTGGCGTGTGGCCAAACGCGCTTTACGGCATTTTGCCATTTGATGTGAAATACAACCCCTACACAACAACACATGTCATCACTCAGTTTCAGTTGCTGTTTTTCTCAGCCATTGCTTTCGGCACTCTCATGAGAACAGGGATCTACCCTCCGGAACTCCTTTCAATTAACCTCGATACGGACTGGACTTATCGCAAGATTGCTCCAGCTGTTTCAGGTTTTGTCATCATGTTAGTTTCTGCAATATGGGAAGAACTAAAGCGCGGTGTATCGTTTGGACTTTCTGCAGGACTGTCCGCACTTGCCGATACTTTTGGCCCGAAAGGCCGGTTTGCCGGAGTTCAACCGACAGGAACCATGGTGCTGTGGCTCGCCATTCTTCTGGGTGCGGCCCTTGCGGTGAACCTCTTCAACATTTCCTGATTATCCCTGTGGTTTACAAGCCTCGCATTGGCTTGTTTACATGGTTTGCAGGCCTTAAATGTACAGCCTCCAGAATGAAGGAATCCGATATGGCAAAAGTCAATAAATCCAAAGAAGAATGGCAACAAATTCTAACCAGTGAACAGTTTCATGTTTTGCGAGAAGAGGGCACGGAACGGGCATTTTCAAACCCGCTGAACGATGAAAAACGTACAGGAAAATTTGCATGCGCCGGTTGCGGTAAAGAGCTATTTTTATCGGATACCAAATTTGATTCCGGAACGGGATGGCCCAGTTTTTTCGCGCCGGTAGCAGAAGAAGCTGTGACGGAGCATACCGACCGAAAGTTTTTTATGAAACGTACCGAGGTTCGCTGTGCAGATTGTGATGGACATTTGGGGCATGTATTCTCCGATGGCCCCGCGCCGACGGGGCAGCGCTATTGCATGAACGGTGCAGCGCTGGATTTTCAACCAAATGAAGACGGGGACGCCTGAGTGACTTTTGATCTCGGCAAATTGCCCGCGCCCGTCGCTGAAAAACGCACTTCCAAAACTTTACATCACGGAAAAGAACTCAGCGATTCCTACGCATGGTTGCGCGCTGACAACTGGCAAGATGTCATGCGCGACCCCGAGGTTCTACCACAAGATATTCGGGATTATCTGGAAGCCGAGAACACATATTACGAAACCCTGATGGAAGACACGAAGCCTCTGCAGGAGGCGCTTTTTGAAGAGTTGAAAGGTCGCGTCAAGCAGGACGATTCATCCGTTGCTTCTCCTGATGGCCCATTTGCGTACGCAAGTCGCTATGAGGAAGGGAAAGAATATCCCCTCTTCACCCGTGCACCTCGAGAAGGCGGGGACGAAACGATCCTGTTCGACGGCCCCAAAGAAGCGGAAGGTACCGAGTATTTTGCGCTTGGGTTGATGTCCCATTCACCTGATCACAAAAATCTCGCGTGGAGCGTTGATACCAACGGCTCAGAATTTCACCACATGCGTATTCGCGACCTAGATGCCGGAACAGACAGTGAGGAGCTTGTTCGGGACGTTGGAAGTTTCACATGGTGCAGCGACGCAAAAAGCTACGTCTATGTGAAAGTCGACGAAAACCATCGACCCAACGCCGCATATTTCAAAGCACCGGGCAAAGATGAAGAACTGATTTTTGAGGAGAAAGACCCACGATTTTATGTACATGTGGGGAAATCTCTCGACGGAAAATGGATCCAAATACACACCGGACAAAACGATGAGGACGAAGTTCATCTACTGCCCGCTGACAACCCAAAAGCCGAAGCAATCCTGGTTACACCCCGCCGTGCTGAGCACGAATATAGTGTCGATATGCATCGTGATACGTTGTACATCACTACCAATTCCGGTGGAGCCGAGAACTTTCGGATAATGACCGCCAATATCTCCGCGCCACACGAGGAAGACTGGAAAGAATTGATTCCGCACCGGCCCCATGTGCTGCTCGATTCCTCCTTTGTTATTAAAGACTTTATGGTGAGACTTGAGCGTGAAGACGCTCTGCCCCGCATTGTCGTACGTCATATTGCAAGCGGTGAAGAGCATATCGTCTCATTTGATGAAGAGGCATATTCGCTCGGCGTTGGTTCGGGATATGAGTTTGATACCACCAACTTTCGTTTCAGCTATTCCTCACCATCTACGCCTGCGCAGGTCTGGGACTACGATCTCGAAACCCGCGAACGGATGTTACGCAAGGAACAGGAAATTCCGTCCGGCCACGACGCAAGCAATTATGTTGTAAGACGTTTGCAGGCTCCGACGGAAGACTGGGAAAACGTCCCGCTCACCGTTCTGTATCATGAAGACACCCCGCTGGACGGTTCCGCTCCCTGCCTTTTGTACGGCTATGGTTCCTATGGCATGGGCATGCCCGCCAGTTTTTCGACAAATAGATTGAGCCTGGTTGATCGCGGATTTGTCTATTGCACCGCTCACGTGCGCGGGGGCGATGAAAAAGGCCGTCACTGGTACGAGCAAACCAAAAAGGCCGGTAAATCCAAAACCTTCAAGGATTTCAACGCCAGCGGGAATTATCTTGCATCAGAAGGATTCACATCCCGTGGAAAAATCGTCGCCATGGGAGGGTCAGCCGGTGGCCTGTTGATGGGTGCAGTCGTCAATATGGAACCTGATTTGTATTCAGGCATCATAGCCCAAGTCCCGTTCGTCGACGTGTTGAATACGATGCTGGACGCATCACTCCCGCTTACGCCGGGGGAATGGAGCCAATGGGGCAATCCAATAGAGAGTGCGGACGAATATGACATTATCGCCAGCTATTCCCCTTATGAAAACGTCATTGAACAGGATTATCCGCCAATTTTTGCCCTCTCTGGACTGACAGACCCAAGGGTACAATATTGGGAGCCGTCGAAATGGGTCGCGAAACTGCGTGACGTCACCAAGGGCAAATCACCGATCCTGCTGAAAACAAATATGGGGTCCGGTCACTTCGGGAAAACGGGCCGTTTCGCCTATCTCGAAGAAGTCGCACTGGTTTACTCATTTGCGCTGAAGGCAGTAGGGAAGAATTGAATTAACACAAGTCCGTCAATAACGATTTCCACCCAAAGTGTGGACTTTCGACGAAGGTCTGGTGTGCGGACGAAGTTGCCGTTCGCTTGGCTCAAAAGAAAAGAGTTTTTTTGCCGAGCTTAGATATAGATAGGACTTACTTTATAAGATAAAGATTTTACTTTCTGGTCCCCCATCATCGGGGTACGGGTTGGGTAGTTCCCAGGGGAAGTAATATGGACATCGAATTTCCAACTCAGTTTGCGACGCACATCGCGCTAGCAATTGCGCTTTTTTTTCTAGTCAACTGGATTGGTAAGCACGCTGAAGACTTCGGCTACGTAAGCAATTCTCTATTCGAAGAATCGAATGAAAGCTGGACTTGTCCCGTATTAATTCCGCATCCTGTTCTCGTTTAACTCGTTTTTCGTTCAAATTTGATGGGCGACATTCCTCCTATTGCTGAGTGTCTTCTGCGGCTGTTGTAAAAGCCGTTGATGTATTGGAACAGGGCGTCGGTTGCTTGCTGTCGTGTTTGCCATGTGCCGCGCCAGATGAGTTCGGCTTTGAGTGTTTTGAAGAACGTCTCGACCACGGCGTTGTCCCAGCAATTGCCTTTTCGGCTCATGGACACTTTAAACTTCAGTTCACGCATTCGTTTTTGATAATCATGAGAGCAGTATTGACTGCCACGGTCCGTATGATGAATGCAGCCCGGCGGTGGGTTTCGAAGGGCCAAAGCCCGGTTGAGAGCCTGCAATGCCAAGTCTTTCTTCAACCGGTTGCTGACAGCCCAACCCACCACACGGCGTGAATGTAGATCGATCATCACTGCCAGATACAGCCAGCCCTCACGGGTCCAGATGTAGCTGATGTCACCTGCCCATTTCTGGTTGGGTTTATCCGCTTGGAAGTTCCGCCCCAGCAAGTTAGGCGCAATGTTGAAGCGGTGATTGCTATCGGTCGTAGCTTTGTATTTGCGTGTTCTGACCACTCGAATGCCGTTGTCGCGCATCAGGCGGCCAACACGGCGGTGACCAATAGCAAGGCCGGCTTCCTTCAACT
Source organism: uncultured Rhizobiaceae bacterium (assembly GCA_951813045.1). GTDB lineage: Bacteria > Pseudomonadota > Alphaproteobacteria > Rhizobiales > Rhizobiaceae > Pseudahrensia. Next base: position 778,147 of record CATOTF010000002.1, on the reverse strand, counting down.
CCTGCGTCATTCTCGGGCGACCATAACTGCCAAGGCTCAAGTGATGCTGTTCACGGATGTGCGCCAGAACCACCATGTCATCGCGCTGCCGTTGACTAACAGGGCGGTTGTGCCAGGCACGATAACCACGCGATGTAACATTCAGAATATGGCAAAGCCGATCCACCGGAACGTGTTTCCTGTGTTCTTCGACAAACGCAAATCTCACTTGCTTTGACCCGCGAAGAACACTGTTGCCTTCTTTAATATCTCCCTCTCCTCCGTGAGGAGACGAACCTCTCTGCGAAGCCGCTCATTCTCTTTGGCCAGATCAATATCAACCGATGGTGGAAGGTCATCAGGCCGGGATTGTTGTATCCATTTCGATAACGTCGAAAAGCCGACCCCCAAATCTGATGCCACTTGTTTCCGGGTAAGTCCGCTGGTCAGCGCAATACGCACCGCTTCACGCTTGAATTCGTCTGTGTGGCCTCGTGCCATAATAGTTCTCCTTGATGGGATTAATCCAATTCAAGGACACGGAACTAAACCGTGACAAGTCCAGAGAGCGTCAGCAAAGGATTGGACATACTTCTTGCGTCTTGGGAAAAATATTCGTCTGAAAAGCATTTATGGTCGCGAGTAAATATGACCATATCAGATTATAATAGAGATGACGATTACATCGAACGCGTTCAGGAGGTGATGGAAATTCTCGCAAAGCGGGCAGATCCGAGCTTTGAGGCAGCATACAATAGCATTTGGAGTGATTGACCGCTATTCAATGACAGGCGACAAACTGGACGAAATTCAGACCAATGGCAACAATGGGCTCGAGCACTAAATCGCTTCGCGATAGTTGGGGCGCGTTGTTTGGTTTTGTATTGACTATGTCAGATTTGCTGTTGGGGAGTTGATCGCGGTTCCTTTGTCTCGAGGTGCTTTTGCCTCGATTGACGGAGGATTTTTCCCATGACCATTCAGACATTGCCCCGGACGCCGACTTCCACAACGCCGCTTCGTGCCCGCATGATTTCGGATATGAAAGGGCGCAATCTGGGTAAGGCATCGCAGACCAGTCACCTGCGCGCCTGCAAGCGTTTTGCAGCCTGGCTCAATCGTTCTCCCGACACGGCAACACCCGATGATGTGAAGCACTTTCAGGAATATCTGATCGAGAGTGGCGCGAGCATTTGCACGCGCAACCAGACCATGACCGGCGTAAAGTTTCTGTTCCGGGTGACGCTGCGGCGACACGATTTGGTGGCGGAGATATTCAGCCTCAAGGAGCCAGTAAAGGTGCCGCTGGTTCTCAGTAAGGAGGAAGTGAAGCGTATTCTGGCCATGGCACCGAGCCTGAAGGCGAAGGTGATGTTATCACTGGCTTACGGTTGCGGGCTACGTGCAGGCGAAGTTGTTCGACTTAAAGTCGGCGATATAGACAGCGCCCAAAACATCATCCGCATTGTGCAGGCTAAGGGGCGCAAGGATCGCAACGTTATGTTGCCTTCCGATATTCTGGGCCTGCTGCGCGACTGGTGGAAAGAACGCCCAACCGGTCAGGATAAGAGTATCGCACGTGAAGACCGTTTGATATTTCCAGGATATAACGGAAAGCACCTTTCTTCCCGCCAGATCTCGCGATTGTTCAAGCAAGCAGCGCGGGCCGCCGGGATCACCAAGCCCGTTACATTGCACACGTTGCGGCATTCGTTTGCAACGCATTTGCTGGAGAGTGGTGTGGACATCCGGGTCATTCAGGCACTGCTGGGTCATACCAAGCTCACAACAACGGCGCGTTATGCAAGCGTTGCCACTGGAATGATTGCAGCTGTGGAAAGCCCATTGGATAATCTGAATGGGGTCAAACGCAAAAGGACCAAACGCAAGTCCTCATAATCTGCCTTGCCCCGTCCATCTTTTGGTCGCGGTCCTCGCATTCATCATCGCCGGGGCTCGTCCAACGCCTCTTGTCTGGAGGTTGCGGATATCTTCCGCGACCATGGTGCTGCGTGGCGCGCGGCTAATGCCGGGCGCATCAGCCTGAACCAATTGAAAGTGATGTCAGCGATTGAACGCTGCCGCACGGCCGCGCTCGGCGGTCATGTTACGCGTTGCGAAGACTGCACCCACGAGCACATCGCCTACAACTCATGCCGGAACAGACACTGTCCAAAATGCCAGGCGAGTGCTGCAAAGGCATGGCTGGTCGCACGAGAGGCCGAACTGTTGCCTGTGAGGTATTTCCATCTCGTCTTCACGTTGCCAAAGCCAATCGCTGACATCGCGCGCCAAAACAAACCGGAGATCTACAATCTGCTGATGCGGATCAGTGCAGACACGGTGATCAAAATCGCCTCCGATCCAAAACATCTCGGTGCGCAAGTTGGCATCACCTCGGTACTGCACACATGGGGATCGGCGATGACGCACCACCCGCACGTCCACATGATCGTACCGGGCGGCGGACTATCACCGGATCGGAGCGCATGGATAGCGAGCCGGAAGAACTTCTTCCTGTCCGTGCGTGTTCTGTCTCGCTTGTACCGGCGTCTCATTTTGGAAGAACTGGTCAGGTTGCACAACGCCGGGAAGATGCGTTTCTTTGGCGATCACGCCCACCTTGTCAATAAGCCCGCCTTTGATGCTTTCCTCAAACCTTTGCGCAAAATCGAATGGGTCGTTTATGCCAAGGAGCCATTTGCCGGACCTAAAGCGGTGCTGGCATATCTGTCGCGCTATACCCACCGGGTTGCGATCTCAAATAGTCGCCTGATCCGTTTCGACGCAAATCATGTCACTTTCCGCGTCAAGGATTACCGCGTCGATGGTCCCCCGAACGCAAGGTGCAGACACAAAACCATGACCCTCAAGACCGATGAGTTCATTCGGCGGTTCCTGATCCATGTCCTGCCAAAAGGCCAGCATCGCATCCGCCATTACGGCTTCTTGGGAAACGGCAATCGAGCCAACAATATCACCCTGATCAGGAACCTGCTCAAAGCCAAAGCGCCAGACACGGATCATGATAATGGCGATCCCGTCGAAGGTGCCGATGAACAACCCCGTGTTCTTGCATTGCCCTGCCCATGCTGCGGCGGACGATTGATCATCGGCAAGGCTTTCGCGCCTAAACAGCAACCAAGAGCACCACCAAAATCAAAGAAGACCGCCGCATGACAATCCAAATCATGGCCCAGAACACGGCGCGCACATATCAGCAGACCTGCCTAACCGTCCGCCGAATGGCAGACGACACTGCCGATATGTGCAAAACAAACGGCAGAACCAAAACGCTATGCCCCGATCTGCCTAAACGGAAGAAACCGAGGCGAAATCGTGCCCAAATGGCCTCCAAAACCGGCATCAGTTCGGTGGTAACTCTACCCTGTCAGACAATCCAAACCCCACAATGCCGCCCAAATCCCCATAGAACCCGCTGAACCATCTCAGCTAAACCTCATGCGATTCCGTGCTTGAGCGCTTCTCCGACGCCAGACAATCACTACCCGCGACTCAAAATTCGAGCGTGGCGTCCGAGAAACCTGCATCGATCCGGACCTGCGCTACAAAAAAGCCCGATCGAACGACCGGGCCTTTATATTCAATATCGCATTCAGCTTAGCTGTTTGCAGCAGCGTACATTTCAGCCACATAATCCCAGTTGATGAGATTATCGACAAATGCTGCCAGATAGGCCGGGCGGGCGTTGCGGTAATCGATGTAATAGGAATGTTCCCAAACATCGCAGCCCAAAATTGGGGAGGCACCATGAACAAGCGGGTTTTCACCGTTTGGTGTTTTGGAAATTTCCAGTTTGCCATTTTTAACGGAAACCCAGCACCAGCCTGAACCAAACTGGGTCATGCCAGCGGCAACAAAATCGGCTTTGAACTTTTCATATCCACCAAGATCGGCATCAATGGCCTTTTGCAATTCGCCCGGTAGCGAAGTGCCGCCACCGTTTGGTGCCATCCAGTTCCAGAAGTGCACGTGATTGTAGTGTTGTGCGGCGTTGTTGAACAGGCCAGCATTCGAGCCGTGGCTGGCGACAACGATTTCCTCAAGGGATTTGTCGGACATGCCCGCTTCATCGGCTAGTTTGTTGCCGTTATCGACATAGGCTTTGTGGTGTTTGTCGTGGTGATATTCCAGCGTTTCAGCTGACATATAGTCACCCAATGCGTCGTAGGCGTAGGGAAGATCAGGAAGGGTGAATGCCATGGGGAAGTCTCCTCGTTATGGACTATGTAAGTTATGCGGCTAAAGCGTGTGCGTATTGCCAATACAGTTCCCGGGCCTTCGCTGCAATCGGTCCGGGCTGTAAATCTCTCTTTTCAAAGCGTGTTATCGGCATGACTTTCGAAAAATTACCGGTTGCGAAAATCTCGTCAGCGTTTTCAAAGTCGCTGATCTGCAATGTGGTTTGTTGCACATCATAACCCGCTTCTGAAAGAAGTGAAATGACGCGCCCTCGCGTAATGCCTGACAGGAATGTACCATTAGCTGCCGGTGTGTAAACAACACCATCTTTTGCCATGAATATATTCGCGGTTGCCAGTTCGGCAACGTTGCCCAACATGTCGCAAAGCATCGCGTTTCCATAACCGCGCTCTGCCGCTTCCATCAACGCCCGTGCATTATTTGGGTAAAGGCATCCGGCCTTCGCATCTAATGGCATGCATTCCTGCGTGGGACGCCTGAACGGCGACATGGTCACACTGAACCCTTTTGGCGCTGGCATGGGTGTGACGTAGATACTGATGAGAAACTTGGTCGACTCCGGAAGCGGTGCAACTGCTAGCGCATTACCCTGTGTCGCAAAATACATGGGGCGAATATAAAGCGCCGCATCGGGTGCAAACTTCGCCACCCCTTCACGGCATAGCGCCTCAATTTCTTCTGCTGATTTAAGCGCGCGCAAGCCTAGCGCTTTTGCAGAATTGTTTAAGCGCTCACAATGAAGGTCGAGGTCCGGGCACACGCCTTCAAACGCTCTTGCCCCGTCAAAAACGCTGGACCCCAACCAAAAGGCATGTTCGCGGGCTCCCACGACAGGGATATTACCCTCCTGCCATTCATCATCGGAATAAGTCCAGGTTTCGCTGAATTCGCTCATTGATCGTCTCGTATTTAATTCACTAACCCACACTGTTACGCGAAGATCGTCTTGACGCAATCATATTCATCAGGTGGATTAAATGAAAATGCCTTGAGAGAATTTACCATGCACGCCGCTTATGTATTTGACGCCTATGGAACCCTGTTTGATGTACACGCTGCTGTGCGCAAACACGCTGATGCCGTGGGTCCTGACAACGCAGCCCTATCTGATGTTTGGCGCACCAAACAGCTGGAATTCACCTGGACGCGCACGATGATGGGCCGATACATCGATTTTTGGGACATCACAAAACAGGCGCTTGATTACGCATTTGCAAAATTCCCATCGGCACCTCCCAGCGCAAAAGTCGCCTTACTGGACGCTTATTGGGAGTTGGATTGTTTTCCGGAAGTGCCAGCAGTTCTCAAAGCTCTTAAAGATGCTGGTGTGAAAACAGGAATCTTATCAAATGGTTCAAGCGGAATGTTAAATGCTGCTGTGAAATCAGCAGGAATAGAAGACGTAATAGACCACGTTATTTCTGTTGACCGCATAGAGAAATTCAAGGCCCTGCCGGAAGTCTACCAAATGGTTATCGATGATCTCAGAATTTACCCAGATGCGGTATCTTTTCAATCATCAAACCGCTGGGATGTGGCTGCAGCATGTGCCTTTGGCTTCCGTCCGGTGTGGTGCAACAGGGGTAATCAACCGGACGAATATAAAGACCTGTCGCCGGAACTGGTGCTTGCAGACCTGAACGGTCTTATAGGTTCCGACGGAAAGCCCGTTTAAAAACCGCGTTTCAAACTACCCAGAATCCCCCGTACCAACGCGCGCCCAAGGGAACTGGCGATAGAGCGTGTTACCGACTTTATCGCAGCTTCGCCAACAGATTGACGGCTGGAACGGCGAGCCCTGCCACGTGAGCGACCGCGCGAACGACTTTTGCGCCTCCGGCTATTCTCATAACGATCATCGTCGTCGTCATCGTCATCATCCTCCCGGTCCTCACGACGGCGTTCTTCCTCTTCGGCCTTGGCTTTAGCCTCCGCCCGCTTCATCAGGATTTCGTAAGCGGATTCACGATCGACGGAATCATCATATTGCCCGGCAACCGGGCTCACATTATTTACATCTGCACGCTCTGATTTGGTGAGCGGCCCAAGACGCGACTGGGGCGGGCGAATGAGGGTACGTTGCACCATTGACGGTACACCTTTTCGCGCCAGTGTCGAAACCAACGCTTCACCGACCCCAAGGTTCGTGATGGTATCGACCGCATCAAAGTCAGGGTTTGGACGAAACGTATCAGCGGCGGTTTTTACCGCTTTTTGTTCGCGCGGTGTATAGGCGCGTAGCGCGTGCTGGATACGGTTACCTAATTGCGCAAGTACGCCATCGGGCACATCCAACGGGTTTTGGGTGACAAAATAGACACCAACCCCTTTTGAACGGATCAGTTTCACAACCTGTTCCACTCTTTGGGTGAGAATCTTGGGTGCATCCTGAAACAGCAAATGTGCTTCGTCGAAGAAAAATACCAAACGCGGTTTTTCCGGGTCTCCAACCTCTGGCAGCTCCTCGAATAATTCAGACAACAGCCAAAGCAAGAATGTTGCATAAAGCCGCGGTGACATCATCAGTTTGTCGGCTGCCAATACATTGATCGACCCGCGACCGTCACGAGTGGTGCGCATGATGTCGGCGATTTCGAGCGCAGGCTCACCAAAAAAATGATCGCCACCCTGCTCTTCCAAAACGAGAAGCGACCTTTGTATGGCGGATACCGATTGTTTGGAAACATTACCGAGCCGTTTGGAAATTTCTTTAGAGCGCTCGGAAAGGTCAGACAAAAGGGCCTGCAGATCCTTTAGATCAAGCAGCATGAGCCCTTCGTCATCGGCAATTCTAAAAGCAATGTTTAGCACCCCCTCCTGAGCATCAGTCAGATCCATCAAGCGCGACAGAAGAAGGGGACCCATGTCGGAAATGGTTGTGCGGATGGGATGGCCCTGATCACCGAAAAGATCCCAAAATATCGCAGGGAAGTCCTGATACTCGTAATCTTCAAGGCCGATATCCTGCGCGCGTTTTTCAAGGAAATCCTTGCCTTTTCCCGCTTTTGCGAGGCCAGAAAGATCACCTTTGACGTCTGCACAAAAGACCGGAACGCCGGCATTTGAAAAGCCTTCAGCCAGTATCTGCAAGGAAACGGTTTTACCGGTGCCAGTCGCGCCGGTGATCAACCCGTGCCGGTTGGCCAATTTGAGGTTGAGATATTCGCCTTTTTGGAGACTATCATCCGGCATGCGGCTGGTTCCAAGGTAAATCTGACCGTCTTGAAGCATAATATTTCATTCTCAATGGAAGTGTTGAGGCCGTTATAAAGCCAGCACTCTTGCTACGCAATTCGCGAGTGGCACAAGAAATGCACCACTTTAAGAGATTCTTAATAGTTTGTATCAGATTGGCACATGAAACGACGTCAGCTCCTAAAAGGAATTGGATTCAGCACACTTGCCCTGCCCCTGTTTGGCACAGTGGGAGCAGTAAGCGCTGTAAAACCCAATTTACAAATTGCAGACTTGCGCGGTTCCGTGGACGCATCAAAGTTCGGCGTGCGCCCGGATGCTTATGATGACCAAAGCAAATTGCTCCAAAAAGTGCTGGATCGTGCAGCCAAGGACGATAAGCCCGTATTTCTGCCACCGGGAACTTATGTTGTATCAAACATAGACCTTCCCACCAGAACCCGTCTCATGGGAATCTCTGGTGCTTCCAGAATCATCTACGGCGGTGGCGGTACAATGCTTTCGGGTCTTGGATGCGAATTAATCGAGATGAGCGGCATCACACTGGATGGTGCCAATCGACCATTTGGCGACGAATTTGGCGGCCTTCTTCACGCCCGCGCCTGTCCAAGCGTCCAAATCGATAATTGCGAATTCATGGGCAGTCTCGGTACCGGGTTAACGCTGGAAACTTGCGGCGGGCGCGTCGAGCGAAACCGGATTTCCGGCGCCGGTGGCGTATCAGGCCTCTACAGCGTGAATGGAACCGGGCTGGCCGTTCAAGACAATCGTGTCTCGGATTGCTCCAATGGCGGAATTCTCATCCACCGTTGGCAGGTTGGAGAAGATAATTCCGTTGTGACAGGTAATCGCGTCGAACGTATCTCAGCACGGTTGGGCGGCACCGGACAACAGGGCAATGGCATAAACCTGTTTCGTACTAATGGCGTGATTGTTTCAAATAACCACATTATTGACTGCGCATTCTCGGCAATTCGGGCCAACAGCGCGAGCAACGCCCAGATTTCCGGCAATACTTGTCTGCGATCAGGTGAGACTGCCATTTATTCAGAATTCGCCTTTCAAGGCTCCATCATCACCAATAACATCGTGGATGGTGCAACAATCGGCGTTTCCATCGCCAATTTTAATGAAGGCGGACGGCTGGCGATTTGTTCCAACAACCTTATCCGTAACCTGGTGGCAAATGGCCCTTATCCACCGGAAGTTGCCGGGTTTGGTATCGGCATATTTGCCGAAGCGGATACATCAGTAACAGGCAATGTGATTGAAAGTGCGCCCAAATACGGCATCGGGCTGGGATGGGGGCCATTCCTGCGAAACGTGATAGCGGCAAATAACATCATCCGTGAAGTTGGAGAGGGCATTGCGGTTTCGGTCGTTAAAGGCGCTGGCAGTACATCAATTACGGGCAACATAATTCAAGGTGCGCAATCCGGTGGAATTATCGGCCACGAATGGACCAAATCAGTCACTCGTGATTTGATTTTGGCTGAAAACACGCCCTATCCTCATCTTACTCTTGCGGGAAATACCATTAGCTAATTTTCAGCCATGTAAATTCCACAATTGGAATTAATGTGCGCAACAACAGTAATCCAGACGGTCGACAATGCGGTTTCTTTTTCGTCTTTTTGCCTTTTTCTTTGCGTTGTTCATCCTCCCATCGATTGTGCATCTGGCCATCTGGAGCTTGAAGTATAAGCCGCAAGGTTGGCGGCAGGCTAATTGGTCAAGTGCGGACATTCTGCCAGCAGCCCATACTGTTAAAGAAGCTAAAATATATGTATTTTCGGCAACAGCACTAAATCGCTTCGCGATAGTTGGGGCGCGTTGTTTGGTTTTGTATTGACTATGTCAGATTTGCTGTTGGGGAGTTGATCGCGGTTCCTTTGTCTCGAGGTGCTTTTGCCTCGATTGACGGAGGATTTTTCCCATGACCATTCAGACATTGCCCCGGACGCCGACTTCCACAACGCCGCTTCGTGCCCGCATGATTTCGGATATGAAAGGGCGCAATCTGGGTAAGGCATCGCAGACCAGTCACCTGCGCGCCTGCAAGCGTTTTGCAGCCTGGCTCAATCGTTCTCCCGACACGGCAACACCCGATGATGTGAAGCACTTTCAGGAATATCTGATCGAGAGTGGCGCGAGCATTTGCACGCGCAACCAGACCATGACCGGCGTAAAGTTTCTGTTCCGGGTGACGCTGCGGCGACACGATTTGGTGGCGGAGATATTCAGCCTCAAGGAGCCAGTAAAGGTGCCGCTGGTTCTCAGTAAGGAGGAAGTGAAGCGTATTCTGGCCATGGCACCGAGCCTGAAGGCGAAGGTGATGTTATCACTGGCTTACGGTTGCGGGCTACGTGCAGGCGAAGTTGTTCGACTTAAAGTCGGCGATATAGACAGCGCCCAAAACATCATCCGCATTGTGCAGGCTAAGGGGCGCAAGGATCGCAACGTTATGTTGCCTTCCGATATTCTGGGCCTGCTGCGCGACTGGTGGAAAGAACGCCCAACCGGTCAGGATAAGAGTATCGCACGTGAAGACCGTTTGATATTTCCAGGATATAACGGAAAGCACCTTTCTTCCCGCCAGATCTCGCGATTGTTCAAGCAAGCAGCGCGGGCCGCCGGGATCACCAAGCCCGTTACATTGCACACGTTGCGGCATTCGTTTGCAACGCATTTGCTGGAGAGTGGTGTGGACATCCGGGTCATTCAGGCACTGCTGGGTCATACCAAGCTCACAACAACGGCGCGTTATGCAAGCGTTGCCACTGGAATGATTGCAGCTGTGGAAAGCCCATTGGATAATCTGAATGGGGTCAAACGCAAAAGGACCAAACGCAAGTCCTCATAATCTGCCTTGCCCCGTCCATCTTTTGGTCGCGGTCCTCGCATTCATCATCGCCGGGGCTCGTCCAACGCCTCTTGTCTGGAGGTTGCGGATATCTTCCGCGACCATGGTGCTGCGTGGCGCGCGGCTAATGCCGGGCGCATCAGCCTGAACCAATTGAAAGTGATGTCAGCGATTGAACGCTGCCGCACGGCCGCGCTCGGCGGTCATGTTACGCGTTGCGAAGACTGCGCCCACGAGCACATCGCCTACAACTCATGCCGGAACAGACACTGTCCAAAATGCCAGGCGAGTGCTGCAAAGGCATGGCTGGTCGCACGAGAGGCCGAACTGTTGCCTGTGAGGTATTTCCATCTCGTCTTCACGTTGCCAAAGCCAATCGCTGACATCGCGCGCCAAAACAAACCGGAGATCTACAATCTGCTGATGCGGATCAGTGCAGACACGGTGATCAAAATCGCCTCCGATCCAAAACATCTCGGTGCGCAAGTTGGCATCACCTCGGTACTGCACACATGGGGATCGGCGATGACGCACCACCCGCACGTCCACATGATCGTACCGGGCGGCGGACTATCACCGGATCGGAGCGCATGGATAGCGAGCCGGAAGAACTTCTTCCTGTCCGTGCGTGTTCTGTCTCGCTTGTACCGGCGTCTCATTTTGGAAGAACTGGTCAGGTTGCACAACGCCGGGAAGATGCGTTTCTTTGGCGATCACGCCCACCTTGTCAATAAGCCCGCCTTTGATGCTTTCCTCAAACCTTTGCGCAAAATCGAATGGGTCGTTTATGCCAAGGAGCCATTTGCCGGACCTAAAGCGGTGCTGGCATATCTGTCGCGCTATACCCACCGGGTTGCGATCTCAAATAGTCGCCTGATCCGTTTCGACGCAAATCATGTCACTTTCCGCGTCAAGGATTACCGCGTCGATGGTCCCCCGAACGCAAGGTGCAGACACAAAACCATGACCCTCAAGACCGATGAGTTCATTCGGCGGTTCCTGATCCATGTCCTGCCAAAAGGCCAGCATCGCATCCGCCATTACGGCTTCTTGGGAAACGGCAATCGAGCCAACAATATCACCCTGATCAGGAACCTGCTCAAAGCCAAAGCGCCAGACACGGATCATGATAATGGCGATCCCGTCGAAGGTGCCGATGAACAACCCCGTGTTCTTGCATTGCCCTGCCCATGCTGCGGCGGACGATTGATCATCGGCAAGGCTTTCGCGCCTAAACAGCAACCAAGAGCACCACCAAAATCAAAGAAGACCGCCGCATGACAATCCAAATCATGGCCCAGAACACGGCGCGCACATATCAGCAGACCTGCCTAACCGTCCGCCGAATGGCAGACGACACTGCCGATATGTGCAAAACAAACGGCAGAACCAAAACGCTATGCCCCGATCTGCCTAAACGGAAGAAACCGAGGCGAAATCGTGCCCAAATGGCCTCCAAAACCGGCATCAGTTCGGTGGTAACTCTACCCTGTCAGACAATCCAAACCCCACAATGCCGCCCAAATCCCCATAGAACCCGCTGAACCATCTCAGCTAAACCTCATGCGATTCCGTGCTTGAGCGCTTCTCCGACGCCAGACAATCACTACCCGCGACTCAAAATTCGAGCGTGGCGTCCGAGAAACCTGCATCGAACCGGCGGTTTGAAGGGAGCATTTGCGACCCATTCATGGCTGGTTTTAAAACCTGAAAATGCAACTCACTATGACCGATATGATGTCGTTGGATGGGGTAACCCTGTGCGACGCAATGCCTATGATCCGGATGGGCGCTGGTATTCCAACACACCGGAAATAAATCGAGAGATCAGCGGTGCGGAGGCAGAGGCTCTTATTCCAAAGATCGAACAGGCCATTGTGCAATATCCCTGGAGCAACCGAGGTGACTATACCCTTTGGCCCGGACCGAACTCAAATACATTTGTTGCAAGCATCATCCGTGCTGTTCCCGGATTTGATGCGCGAACTGTTTCAACAGCCGTAGGACGCGACTTCCCGGTAAACGGGGCCTGGGTTGAGCAGGACAAGTCCAATGCCCTGCGCATGAGCCTCGGCGGCTATGCCGGGTTAGTGCTGGGTTGGGAAGACGGGCTTGAGCTCAATTTCCTCGGTCTTGTTGCCGGCATTAACCCGATCAAAGGGCAGATAAAAATCCCATCTTTCGGGACATATCAGCTCTATTCGACTATTTGATACGCTCCATTATGGAGACGTAATTGGCGACCGCCGCGCCACCCATATTGAATATTCCACCAAGTTTTGCGTCAGGAATTTGCATCCCTTCGGGTGCTGAATTGGTTAGTTGCATCGCAGTAAGCGCATGCATGGACACACCTGTTGCACCGATAGGGTGACCTTTGGCTTTCAATCCGCCAGACGGATTGACCGGGAGTTTTCCGTCTTTTTGTGTCACACCGTCAAGAATGATCTGCGCACCCTTGCCTGGTTCCGCCAGTCCCATGGCTTCATACTCGATAAGCTCTGCGATGGTGAAACAGTCATGTGTTTCGACAAACGACAGATCATCAAGCGTCAATCGCGCGTCCTTTAGGGCTTTGGACCATGCCACATTACACCCTTCAAATTGAAGGATATCCCGTTTCGACATGGGCAGGAAATCCTGCGCATGGGCCATTGATCTAAAGACAACCGCCTTCTCCATCGTAAGAGCAGATTCCACGTCACTCAGCACAATTGCAGCAGCACCATCAGAGACGAGTGAACAGTCAGTACGTTTCAACGGTCCGGCAACAAATGGGTTTTTATCGCTTTCGGAACGGCAGAATTCGTAGCCAAGATCCTTCTGCATTTGCGCATAAGGGTTTGACACACCGTTTTTGTGATTCTTTGCTGCAATTGCTGCAATTGCGGCTAAAGCATCGGATTGATCACCATATTTCTGGAAATAGGCCTGCGCGATATTTCCAAACACGCCGGCAAAACCAGCGGGCGTATCGCCGTCTTCCGGCAGGTAAGACGCCTTGAGCAGGTTTTCTCCGATCTGCGGTCCAGGGGTAGTTGTCATCTGCTCAGCACCAACAACCAAGACATGACGCGCCCGTTTGGCTTCAATCGAATTTACGCCCTGGTGCACGGCGGCCGATCCAGTGGCGCAGGCATTTTCTACCCGCGTTGCCGGTTTGAAGCGAAATTTGTCAGACGTCTGCAAAACAAGGCTTGCGGTAAAATCTTGGGCAGAAAATCCCGCATTAAAATGTCCCAGATAGACTTCGTCGATATCGCTGGCATCCAGCCCAGCATTCTCCAATGCGTCGCCCACAACGCCGACAATGAGGCTTTCGACAGTTTCTTCGCCAAGGCGTCCAAATTTTGAGTGGGCCCATCCGGTAATGCAAGCAGTCATGGCGATATCTCTTGGTTCGAAGTTATACCTGAAAATAGGGGGTTTAACGCCAAGCGCCAACACATATCTTTCTCACACTTTCGAAATTGCAAACTTCGGTTTCCGGCGAACACGGAAATGAGAAGGATGCATCGTTGACCAGCGTTACCAAATTGATTTAAAACGATTGAAATTTCTCCCAAACATTATTCTGGAACCTTATATGACCCTTAAAGTCGCAATCAACGGATTTGGCCGAATTGGCCGTAACACATTGCGCGCGCTGATAGAAAATGGCCGCGACGACATCGAAGTAGTTGCTATCAACGATCTGGCTCCAGTTGAAACCAACGCCCATCTGTTAAAATATGACAGTGTGCACAGCCGATTTCCTGCAAATGTGACAACCGGTGAAAATACGATTGATGTGGGCAGAGGTCCCATCCGGGTGACCGCACTTCGCGACCCAAAAGAACTTCCCTGGAGCGATGTGGATATCGCGTTTGAATGCACCGGGATATTCACGTCGCGCGACAAAGCGGCCCAACACCTGGAAAACGGTTCAAAACGGGTGTTGATCTCCGCCCCCGGGGCAGATGCCGATAAAACGATTGTATACGGGGTCAATCACGAGACACTAACAAGTGATGATGTCGTCGTTTCTAACGCCTCATGCACAACCAATTGCCTGTCTCCCGTCGCTAAAGTTTTGAACGACGCGTTGGGTATTGAAAAAGGTTATATGACCACTGTGCATTCCTACACCGGTGATCAGCCGACCTTGGATACGGCTCACAAGGACCTGCATCGCGCCCGCGCTGCTGCCGTTTCGATGATACCCACGTCAACAGGCGCTGCCAAAGCCGTTGGTCTCGTGTTGCCTGAACTTGCCGGAAAACTGGATGGATCGGCGATTCGCGTCCCCACTCCAAATGTTTCCTGCATCGACCTGAAATTCCTTGCGAGCCGCGACACGACGGTAGAAGAGGTGAATGCTGCCCTTAATGACGCAGCCAATGGTTCGCTCAATGGCATTTTGGATTACGTCAACGAACCGCTGGTATCCGCCGACTACAACCACGACAACAACTCTTCAAACGTTGCGGCACTTGAAACACAGGTGACCGGCGGTAACTTCGTTCGCGTCCTGTCTTGGTACGACAACGAATGGGGTTTTTCCTGCCGCATGTTGGATACAGCGGTTGCCATGGGCAAGTTAATCTAAATATCTAAGAAGAATGGCTGGAGCGGTAGGAGTCGAACCTACAGTCTACGCTACCAAAAAGCGGTGCCTTACCATTTGGCCACGCTCCAGCATCTGCAACGAATTGAACAGATCGTTCTTGTCGTTGCGACGATTTCTATAAGCGATTGCTTTCCAGCGGGCAACCGGAACTGTAAGCCAAAAGTGATTTTTTTCAACTACCGCGATAAGTCGAGTAGGACCAGGGGCTGCAGACCAGTGGAACGTGATACCCCTGACTAGCATCACTTATGGTAAACCGTATCGGAACCACGTTCAGGAATGCAGGTTTCGGTAAATCGGCCCCAAGGTCACTAAAATATTCAGCCACTGAAAACCGTAGCTCGTATTCCCCAACAACCATTTCATCCGCAGTTAAGAGCAACCCGTCAGTGCGACCGTCGCCATTGGTGACTACAGATTTTACCAATTCTTCGTCTTTTCCCGGATTACGGATGAAATCGACTTTCATACCGGATGCCGGACAACCGTTCGCTGTATCAAGAACATGAGTGGATAATTTGGACATGCGATTTATGCTTCCTACAGGAACATGGCTTCAAGGCGGAACCGGGCAATTTCGCCGATCTGTTTTAACGCTTCAGTTCTTTCATCATCTTCATCATTAGTAAGGCGCGTTTCGAAAGCGGCCAATATCGAGTGCTTATCATGGCCCTTCACCGCAAGGATAAAGGGAAAGCCGAAACGTGATTTATATCCATCATTAAGGCTGTGAAAGCGCTCAAACTCTTCGTCGGTCAAAGTATCTAACCCGGCCCCAGACTGCTCCGATGTTGACGCATCAGTCAATTTTCCTGCGAGTGCAGCTTTACCGGCAAGGTCCGGGTGCGCGCGGATGAGGTCAAGCTGCTCGCGTTGGGAAGCCATCACCAGTTGTCCCAGCATGGCGCTGTGTAACCCACGCACCGATTTAAACGGCCGTTGATCGACAACCCGTTCCCCAACCCATGGTGAATGCTCGAAAACATCTTTAAGTGTATCGACAAACTCATTGTCAGATTGGTCGTTTAGTGCATCAAATGTTGAACCTGTCATTTAATATCTACTGCCCTCTGCTTCATATCTTCCACGGCAAATAAGACCCGCTCCGGAGTTGCGGGTGCGTCAAGATTGGCTGCCAATTTTCCGTTTGACAATGAAGATACCGCATCCCGAAGCGCCAACCACACGGATATTGCGAGCATCAACGGCGGTTCCCCAACCGCTTTGGAACGGAAGATAGTTTCTACGTGGTTTGGCTTGTCTTCCAGAATTTCCACATCAAAATGCGGCGGAACATCACGGGAACCGGGGATTTTATAAGTCGATGGCCCGACTGTGCGCAGGCGACCGGACTTATCCCACCACAATTCCTCACATGTCAGCCAACCCATGCCTTGAACAAATGCACCCTCCACCTGGCCAAGATCGATAGTCGGGTTGAGCGGTTTTCCGCAATCCTGAACAATATCGGCACGAAGGCAGCGGTTTTCACCGGTAAGCGTATCGATCACGACTTCCGCAACTGCTGCGCCATAAGTGAAATAGTAAAATGGATTACCTTTTAACGTTGCGGAATCCCAATGGATTTCCGGCGTCGCATAATAGCCAGTTGCTGAAAGAGAAATGCGCCCGAACCAACATTTCTTTGCCAATTCACCGAACGGAATGCTTTTGCCATTTGCCGTGACTTGTCCATTCGAAAACGTCAGCTCATCTTCGTCAACATTCAGATGGCCTGCAGCGAATTTCGCCATGCGTTTACGGATTTGGATTGCAGCATTAAATGCAGCCGCACCATTTAGATCAGATCCGGATGACGCGGCAGTGGCCGAAGTATTGGGAACTTTTCCAGTCGTCGTCGCGGTAATCTTGACCTCTTCAAGGCCAATTCCAAATGTATCAGCAACAACTTGAGCGACTTTTGTATAAAGCCCCTGCCCCATTTCGGTGCCACCGTGATTCAGGTGAACGGAGCCGTCCTGATACACATGGACAAGACTTCCAGCCTGATTGAGCGCTGTCAGGTTAAAGGAAATCCCGAATTTAACCGGCATCATGGCCAGTCCTTTTTTCAGCACCTTATTGCTCGCGTTAAACGCCTCAATTTCCGCACGGCGCTTCTTCCAGTCGGATTTCTCAAGCACCCGGTCGACGACATCCTGAATTCTATTGCCTTTGACCGGCTGCGCATAAGGCGTCACTTCGCCTGTCTGTGGTCCATAATAATTGACCGCCCGCACTTCATTGGGGTCGAGATCCAATTCCCGTGCTGCTATATCAATCAGCGCTTCGGTCAGTAGAATGCCCTGTGGACCGCCGAAACCGCGGAATGCAGTGTTAGAAACCGTATTGGTTTTCGCGGCAAACCCCAGAAAATCGGCATTGGGGATATGATAGCAATTATCTAAATGGGTGAGTGTGCGGGTGACCACCGGTCCGGACAGGTCTGCCACATGCCCAGCATTCGCCAGCGCTTCGACCTTTAGTCCGGTAAACCGGCCATTCTTTTCCAGACCCATTTCATAGTTCATGACATAACCGTGGCGCTTACCGGTTGCGGCCATATCGTCATCCCGGCGCAAACGGAAACGACACGGCCTACCCGTTCTTTGAGCCGCGAGCGCAGCAATTGCGGCAATAATCGTTGCCTGACTTTCCTTGCCACCGAAGGCACCACCCATGCGGCGCACTTGAACATCTACATCATGGTTTTTAATACCGAGAACAAGTGCCACATGAAGTTGAACTTCGCTTGGATGCTGCGTGGAAGACCAGACCTGCATGTCATTTTCTTCGCCGGGAAGCGCATAAGCAACCATGCCTTCGAGATAGAAATGGTCCTGTCCACCCATTTCAAGTCGACCGGTGAGTTTGTGGCGCGCGGATGCGATAGCCTTGCTCGCGTCACCATCAGTCAGGTGTTGATCTGCCAACGCGCGCTGACCTTTGGCGAAGGCTGTTTCAACGTCGAGAATCGGTTCGAGTTCGCGAATATCAAGCTTTACTTTTTGGGCGGCCTGAAAGGCTTCGGCCAAAGAAGTCGCAACGACGGCGCCAATTATTTGACCAATATGTTCGAGTTTGGTTTCAGCAAATACTGGCTCGTTGGACAGGATCGGCGCGGCTTCGTTTTTTCCAGGGATATCTGACGCGACCAAAACATCGGCAACACCGGTACTTTCTTTAACGGCGGTTAAATCGATACTGAGAAGATCACCATGCGCTATCGGTGACAAAATGGGCGCAATGTGGAGCGTGCCCGGCAAGTCAGGCATATCATCAGTGTATATCGCTTCACCGCGCACATGGCGCCGGGCGCTGTCGTGTGCAGAGCCCTTTCCGACAACGGTGCGTTTGATGCTTAATTCTTCGTGATCAGGATGAAGTGTCATAAGGCCATGACCTCCACCGTTTCTCCGGCGATATCCAACGCAACACGGTCAACCAGATTTGCCGCAACGGTAGACCGGTATTGTGCTGAGGAACGCATATCGTCCATTGGTTTAAAAGTGGACCGGACCGCGAGTTTTGCTGATGCAATTGTCTCATCATTGATGGATTTACCGACCAATGCTGCCTCTGCGTCTTTACTGCGCATGGGGGTTGCCGCCATGCCACCATAGGCAATTCTTGCATCCGTAACGATATCACCCGCAATCGTAAGATTAAACGCGCCACATACAGTCGAAATATCCTGATCATAGCGTTTCGAGATCTTATAGACCCGAAATTGTTCATGTTCCTTGGGCATGGGAATAATGATCGATTTGATGACCTCACCAGTTGCAAGTGCCGACTTGCGGTAATCGATGAAAAATTCATCCAGCGGCAAATCTCTTTCACCACCCGTCCCTGCGAGCGTAAGACTAGCCCCCAGCGCAAGCAAAGCCGGTGCCCCATCTCCAATTGGACTAGCGTTTGCGAGGTTACCAGCAATGGTACCCATTGTGCGAATTTGCGTTGAACCGAACCGTCGTACCATCGTTGCAAAACTGGGCCAATGTTGATGCAAATAGGGAAGTAATTCCTGCCAGGTTACAGCACCACCAACTTCCAGTTGTTCGGAGTTTTGGTTGATTTTCCTCAATTCCGAAACATTACGGGTGAGAATTGTATGCGACCAACGTTCACGGGCGTGGGCCACTGGCAGTGATAAATCCGTCCCTCCGGCGAGCAGTGTTGCATCTGGAAATTGCCCCTTCAACGACACTAATTCTGATAAATCCGTAGGCGCATGGCACGTGCTTTCAACAATACCAACTTCTGTGTTGGCCTCGCCACCCCCGCCGGTAGGTAAACCACCGATGTTTGCTTTTGCTGCTTCGAATGCCGCTTCAACAATTGGGCGGTAACCGGTACAGCGGCATAGATTCCCTGCCAGCGCGTCGTGGATATCGCTTTCGGTTGGATCGCCGTTAATTTCCAGCAAGCCTGCCAGTGACGATACAATACCCGGTGTGCAGAAACCGCATTGGGACGAACCGTTTTCGGCCATGCGTCGTTGGACTTCATGACCATCCGGTCCGCTTGCCGCGAGGCCTTCAACAGTGGTCAGTTGCGCCCCTTCAACTTGTCCCATCAGTAATATGCAGGAATTGACCGGACCATATTTTTCTTCGTCGTGGCGCTTAAGCAATATGGTGCAAGCACCGCAATCCCCTTCTGCGCAACCTTCTTTTGTACCGCGTAACAACGCTTCATCACGCAGCCATTCGAGCACCGTCATGTCAGCGCGACATTCGGCAGATAAGGGTTCGCCGTTGAGGGAAAAACGAATGGGGTGTGTCATTGGCTCAGTGTGTCAAACAATTAAAATGGGTCAAGTGAAAATCACGCATCATGAACCTGCTTCCAGTGTTTGGCTATTTCGCCTCGAGTGCAGACCCATGCATCATTGTGTGATTGCACATGATCCATAAAACGCGCCAGTGCCAAGGCACGACCCGGACGCCCAACCAATCGGCAATGAAGGCCAATTGACATCATTTTTGGTGCGCCATCGCGCCCTTCAGCCAACAGGCAATCAAAACTGTCACGCAGATAATTGTAGAATTGATCGCCAGCATTAAACCCTTGAGGTGTCGCAAAGCGCATATCATTGGCGTCCAGCGTGTAGGGTACATAAAGATGTTTTCCGCCGTGCGCTTCAACCCAATAGGGCAATTCATCGCTATAAATATCCGCCAGCCAGTCGAAACATCCCATTTCCATGGCGATGTCGAGCGTGTTGACTGATGTGCGCCCCTGATAGAGTCCGGAGGGCGCTTTTCCTGTTACGCGCTCATGAAGTCTGCAGGCTTTTTCAATGTGGGCACGCTCTTTATCGCGGCTATAGTCTTTATAATCGATCCATTTCAATCCATGGGACGCAATTTCCCAATTGGCTTCCTGCATGGCTTCAACCGCTTCGAGGTTTTTCTCCATCGCAGTCGCTACGCCGAACACGGTCACCGGCATATTTCGTGAATTAAACATGCGCCACAATCGCCAAAAGCCGGCTCTCGACCCATATTCATAGATCGATTCCATATTCATGTGCCGTTGGCCGGGCCATGCGGCGGCACCAACAATTTCTGATAGGAATGCTTCCGACGCGGCATCACCGTGCAGGATATTATTCTCGCCGCCTTCTTCGTAATTTATGACGAATTGGACCGCGATTTTCTTACTATCAGGCCATTTGGGGTCGGGCGGGGTTCGGCCATAGCCGATCATGTCACGGAGGTAAGCCCCTTTATTTTGAGCGTCAGTCATGCGCAAACTCCGTTTCCAAGCCATTCATCCTGTTGGGCGCGTAATCGATATAGCGGTGTTTCCATATTGACCGCCACGTCCGTGCGGGTAATGAGAGTTCCCATTGGAATATCATTTAATACACGCCCTTTATCAAGAAGGCCGACAGGAATTGCTCCTTCAGTCCGTGCTACATCTGCGCGCATTGCCCATGAACGGTAGGAGGTTTCACCGATAAAATCGAGAGTATCCCCTGCCTTCAAGTCTTTCTTGGCTAAAGCGCAAACTTCTGCCACCGGGCGCGGCAACGGCTTCATATCGCTCGTTCCATAAAGAACGGCTCTTGCCGCTGACAATGGAACCTCAAGGCTGGTGAGATGATAAGGGCGATAAAAAGTGTAATAGGGCCCTTCCCCCAGGTGCAGATCATGGAGACGTTCGCGAACGCGATGGTGACTCATGTCTGCGATCACAAAAACGCCCGGCGCAACCCCCTTGCCAACCGTAAAATCTACGCATCCTCTGGTATTTAACAGCCCTCCGTCTTCGACGGGGCACAGCACCTTGTGTAAATCTTCAAGAGAACAATCAGGCCCGTGCATGCCGGGTTTGTCGGGCATTAATCCGGTTGCATTGGCGATGCAGCACATTTCCACCATGGTCTTGGAACCGTCTACGAATTCAACAAGCATGCGCGGGTTCATATTCCGTCGTTCTGCTTCTTCGCGGTAATCGTCCGGCACGGCATCGATCTTAAACGCGTTATTTTTGCCTTTTCCAGCGGCAACAACCTGGTAGCCCAGAGCCGTTACCCAGTCATATAATTCCATAACCGAACTGGGTTCGTCCCCGGCGCCAACCGTATAAACCAAACCGTTTCTTGCGGCAGTATCTTGCATGATTGCGCCTACGGTGACGTCGGCCTCCACATTCATCATGACCAGGTGTTTGCCGGCATCGAGCGTTGCCATGCCCAGTTCCGCTCCTGCTTCCGGGACGCCGGTCGCATCGATAACAACATCTACAAGGCCGTGACTTAGAGCTTGATGTGCGTCCTGTACGATTGGGATTTGATTACGTTCAATTGCGTTCGTGATCCTGGCGGGCGTATCACAAATCACACCTTTATCGTCATCATATCCGGCAATTTTCATAGCCGGTTTGGCGCTAACCAATCTGCGATCAACAATGGACGCGATTTCCATTCCCGGCATTTGTCTAATGGCGGTTACGAGGTCTGTTCCCATTTCGCCTGCACCGATTATACAAACGCGAATTGGACTATTTTCTTCGTCCCGGCGAGCTAAATCCGCTGCAAGGCCAGTTGCTGAAACAAGAGGTTTTTCAGGAATTCGTGTTTCACCCATAATAAGGTGGTTACTCCGCAATTAGTTGAACAGGTGTAACAGAAATACCTTATGGGCCGCCAATCTTTTTTGACGATAAAACTGCTTTACGAGGTTAAATATTCTGTTGGCTTATCAAGCCACTATCCCCATAGTATTTTGACTAAAATTCCATTCCGCCATGACATTTGAATCGGGTATCGAAGCTATGAGTTCTTCTGAAAATGCAACGCCGGAATTTAAAACTGATTTTCTACCCAGATACGGAGAATCTGTCGAACTTGTACCGGGCCTTACGCGGGTTACATGTAATAATCCTTCCCCTTTTACATTTTTCGGTACAAACAGTTATCTACTTGGACATGACAGCGTTGCAGTCATTGACCCCGGCCCGCCCAATCAGGCCCATTTGGATGCTTTGACGTCTGCCATAAACGGTCGACCAGTCAGCCACATTATTATCACTCACACCCACATGGATCATTCTCCGCTGGCGGCACCTCTAGCGGAACTGACAGGAGCAAAGATATATGGCGAAGGCCCACACCGGCCTGCGCGCGCCCTCAATATCGGTGAGATCAATCCACTTGATGCAAGCGGTGATAGCGATTTTATACCCGATCACAAACTGTCCCACGGGGAAATAATTGATGGCGACGGCTGGTCTCTTAAAACCCTATTCACTCCAGGCCACACTGCCAATCACGTGGCGTTTGCATGGCAGGATACAGACTACCTGATCCCCGGCGACCACGTCATGGCTTGGGCAACCAGTATTGTTGCACCCCCGGATGGGGCCATGTCAGATTATATGAAATCACTCGACATTTTACTGGCGGAGCAGCAACAGACATATTTTCCCGGGCACGGTGGTCGTCTGGAAAACGCCCATAGTTTTGTTCGGGCATTGAAAGCTCACCGGAAAATGAGAGAACGGGCTGTATTGGAGCAGGTCAGGAAAGGGCAGAAAACCATTCCTGAGATTGTGAGCGTTATATATCGGACAGTGGATAAAAAACTCCACGGCGCAGCTGGCCTTTCTGTCCTCGCCCATATGGAAGACCTTGTCGGACAAAGGTTTATTATCTGCGACGGACCACCGGCAATAAATTCGATTTACCAACCGGTTTGAAGTTCTAGTTGCTCAGCCCCTGAAGAGAAGAATCAAGATCATTCATAAAATCGATAATGCGCCTGGAATTTGAACCCAGATCATGAGGTCCCCAACGGGATGTAGAACGCATGTCCACCAGGGTTCCATCTTCCTCTTCAACCATTCGGATAATAACATCGCTTTCAAACCCAAGGATAAGCGACGTCGCTACAGCTTCCACATAACGTTCGTCATCCGGCTCAATTTCAAATCCACCAGTTCGACCGATGGGCGAAACCTGTACAGTTTCGAAAGACGGAACGTCACTTGTTTCCGGGGTTACTTGCCCATCGGGGGTCACGCCTGGCCTGAACCTGGGGACCGAAGGTCGAAGTGGGATGCCCTTTAGGTTAGCGACTGGCTTAGCCACCAGGCCCGACCCCTCCTCATCAATAAGCGCCTGCCCCTGTTTTGTGTCAGCCGTTAAAATTGTCCAGTCACGATCTGCCATCAAGGCAACGACCTCTTTAAATACTCGCGCTGTATCCAGCGGATAACGTCGTGCGGCAACTCTTGGATAGGATTGTAGCTGTAGGCGTTTCGTAATTTCGGAAGGATCGATCACCGGATTCATTGGCGAGAACCGGTCATCCAAAACGCTATCAAACGCTGGAGGGTCCTCGAGGTCCGTTGAAATATCATAAAGTTGGGGAAGCGTGAACGCCAAGACACTTTGATAAGCAAACGGTAATAATAATACGATTGACAGGGCCATACCGCGGGCTGATTTCAGCCCTGCTAAGTGGCCATATGTCCATAATTCGTAAAAACCCCATGCGCCGGCAATTAATGCTGCTATGAGTAACAGGATACCCAAGCCCAACAGCCAAAATGTTGATATTGTATCGACTGCCCCAAACCGATGCCCCAACACGACGATCGCAAGATAGGGAACTGCGAATACAGCAAGCCTTTCACACCAGACACCAGCAAAGGAGGTTCTCCTTTCCTGGTGCGACAAACGGTCTAAATAGTTTGTCATATCTGATACCGATGCTTCCTATCGAATTAACGCATAGGCCCTATGCAGTTGGTAGGACATACTCCGCAAATTGTTTACGGAGCTCTGTTTTTTGAATTTTTCCTGTCGCTGTGTGCGGTATCTCATTAACGAAAGCAACATCGTCAGGCATCCACCATTTCGCAATCTTGCCATCCATGAACGCAAGAATCTCTTCTTTAGAAGGTGTTTTACCTTCTTTACAAATACAAATCAGTAATGGTCGTTCGTCCCATTTCGGGTGCACGATACCGATCACAGCAGCTTCTTGAATATCAGGGTGTCCAACTGCCAGGTTTTCCAAATCAATTGTGGAAATCCATTCTCCACCGGATTTGATTACGTCCTTGGCGCGGTCGGTAATCTGCATGTATCCGTGTTCATTGATGTGTGCGACATCACCAGTATCAAACCACTTTTCATCGTCGAACTGCTCAGCACCGGCGCCGCCATAATAGGCGTCCGCAACAGCAGGGCCCCGGACTTTCAGGCGGCCAAATGTTTTGCTATCCCATGGATGTTCCACGTTTTCATCATCAGTAATCTTCATCTCAACACCGAACGGGGCGTAACCCTGTTTTTCCTGAAGATCGAGTTTTTCACTCCCGGTCAGACTCTGGTAGACAGGTTTAATGGACCCAAGTGAACCCAATGGGCTCATCTCGGTCATTCCCCAAGCGTGGACAACATCCACCCCGTAAACATCCTGAAATTTTTCGGTCATCGCTCTCGGACAAGCCGAACCGCCGATCACCACACGCTTGAGATGAGGTAGCATTTTCCCGGTTTCTTCCAGATAACCCAAGAGCATCAGCCAGACCGTTGGAACTGCCGCGGTAAATGTTACTTTCTCCGTGTCCAGCAATTCATAGATGGATGCACCATCCATCTGCCCGCCAGGGTTTACGATTTTTGCGCCAACCATTGGGGCGGAATGGGCAATACCCCATGCATTTGCATGGAACATGGGCACCACCGGCATGATAGTTTCATTGGAAGACATGCCCAGGGCATCGGGTTGCGCCGAAATCAAGGCATGTAATACGTTTGACCGATGGGAATAGAGAACCCCCTTGGGGTCACCAGTTGTGCCAGATGTATAGCACATGCCACAAGCGGTATTCTCGTCGAATTCTTTCCAAGCGAAATCCCCATCATAGCCTTGAATCCAGCTTTCATAAGAAACAAGATCAAGCTTGCTTTCCTTAGGCATATGGGCATCGTCAGTCAGAACAATGATCTTCCGCAAGCTTGGCACCTTATCTGCAATCGCCTCAACAATTGGGACAAATGACAGATCGGTAAAGATCGCCTTGTCCTCCGCGTGGTTCATGATCCATGCGATCTGTTCGGGAAACAGGCGCGGGTTCAGTGTGTGATAGACACCGCCAACACCCATAATTCCGTACCAGGCTTCCATATGGCGGGCGGTATTCCATCCCAGAGTCGCAACACGGTCGCCGAGGCCAAAACCGTCTGCCTCAAGGGCTTGTGCCACCTTTTTAGATCGCATGTGGATTTCAGCGTAGGTTGTCCGCGTTATTGGCCCTTCAACAGAACGCGATACGATCTCGCGTGAACCATGTTGCGCCGCCGCGTAATCGATAATCTTGTGGCACAACAGAGGCCAGTCTTGCATTAATCCGAGCATAAAATTCTCCCAATCTGAACATCCAGTATTGCGCCAGTTTGACGTGAGCGTAAAGACCCTTTGCCCGTCAATTGTCTTGCAGCGGAGCCACAATTGGTTTTACGGTCACTAAAAGAAATTTCATGGAATAATTCTTATGAGCCAGCCCTTATCAAACGTACAAACCCGCGATCTTGATGCGGTCCTGCACCCCTATGCTGCGTTGCATAAATTGCGTGAAACCGGCCCCACAATTATGGCAAGCGGCAAGGGGGTGTTTATTTATGACACACAGGGCAATGAATATATTGAAGGCATGGCCGGACTTTGGTGTGCGGGGCTCGGTTTTGGAAACGAGGAAATGATTGAGGCCGCAAACGAACAGTTGCGCTCCTTGCCCTATTACCATCAGTTTTCCGGGAAAGGCACAGAGCCTGCGATTGAGCTTGCAGAAAAGCTCAAAGAACTTTCTCCCACACCCATGTCGAAGGTTTTCTACACATCAAGCGGTTCTGAGGCTAATGATACACAGGTCAAACTTGCGTGGTATTATAACAACGCTCTCGGTAGACCGAAGAAAAAGAAAATTATTTCACGCATCAAGGCCTACCACGGCGTGACGTTGATGGCTGCCTCGCTGACCGGCTTGCCGAATAATCACATCGATTTTGACCTCCCTTTCGACGGAATTTTGCACACTGACTGCCCCCACCACTATCGATTTGGACAAGATGGAGAGAGTGAAGCGGAATTTGTTTCCAGACTGGCATCGTCGCTTGAACAAATGATCGACAAAGAAGGGGGCGACACAATCGCGGCGATGATCGCCGAACCTGTCATGGGTGCAGGCGGTGTCATTGTACCACCGTCGGGCTATTTCGAAGCCATACAACCCATCTTGAAAGAACACGATATTCTGTTGATTGACGATGAAGTCATCAACGGATTTGGAAGAACCGGAGAATGGTTTGGCGCCACATCCCACGGCATGCAACCAGATACAATTTCAGCTGCAAAACAGCTTACATCAGCATACGCACCACTTGGGGCTGTGATGGTTCCTGACTTTATGATGGACGCGTTGGAAGCCCAGTCAGCAAAAATCGGCGTCTTTGGCCACGGCTATACTTACGGTGGACATCCGCTTGGCTGTGCGCTTGGGGTGAAGGCGATTGAAATTTATCAACGTATGGATATTTGTGCCAAAGTTCGTGCAATCACACCAACGTTCGAACGTCGGCTTGCGGATTTAAGTACTCACCCGTTGGTTGGTGAGGTGCGTAATTCGGGCCTCATGGCAGGTGTCGAAATCGTCGCTGATAAAGTAACAAAACAATCTTATGACCCCAAATTAGGCGTTGGAGCTAAATGTGCTGAACTTTGTCAGGAACAGGGTGTGATCCTGAGGCCAATTGGCGATACGATCGCCATATGCCCTCCAATGATCATTAATGAAGATGAGCTCAATCTATTATTTGACCGATTGCAAAGCGCGTTGAATGAAACCGAACTATGGTTGAAAAAGGAAGGTTTGCAGGGATCCTAACCAGAACATCTACTGGCGAATTGAAGTGAGCTTTAAACGGCTCACTTCGCAAGCTCCTCGACCCAGTGGAGAAGAATTGCTAACTCGCCGTCCGGTTCAGGCGTGACGATTGGTTGCTCACCAGCATAAACCAGACCAGTGCTGCCATCGATCGTGATTGTATCCGAAACTTGGTAGACCTGCCCCGCACTCGTGCAGGTGTGATTGCCTGGGTCAATCTTTAGCGACATTGCTGCGGTTATGCAGGGTTTTCCCATGCCCCTGGCAACGACTGCGGCATGGCTCGTCATGCCACCTCGTGTGGTTAATATTCCCGTGGCCGCGTGCATACCGTGAACATCTTTGGGGTCAGTTTCTGGCCTGACCAGAATGCAGCTCTCACTATTATCGTGAGATTGCTCAGCCTCATGTGATGAAAATACGATTTTGCCGCATGCTGCGCCCGGCGAAGCCGGTAAACCTTTCGTAATTATCACTGCACCTTGTTTTGGCTGGACTTTCGATACAAGCATGCCTTCCAAATCTGATATATTGCACGATGCAACCGCCTGCTGTTTGGTAATCTTACCTTCGTTGACCAGTTCAACCGCAATTTTTAACCCGGCTTTCGGTGTGCGTTTTCCGCTCCGTGTTTGCAACAAAAAGAGATTTCCGCTTTCGACCGTGAATTCGATTTCCTGCATATCACTAAAGTGATTTTCCAGAGCTTCACCGTGCATTATTAACTCATCAAACGCTTGCGGCATCGCCTTTTCCATGGAGGGATTGTCAGACATGGCCGCGGTTCTGGCAGCTTCTGTCAATTCCATTGGAGTGCGAATTCCCGACACCACATCCTCCCCTTGCGCGTTGGGCATGTATTCGCCGTAGGGTATTGCTTCTCCGGTGGATGGATTACGGGTAAAATAGACACCGGTGCAGGAGTTTTCATCGCGATTGCCAAATACCATTGCCTGAATAATGGCTGCGGTACCGCCTTCATGGGAAATTTTATGCATGTCACGATAGCGCACTGCACGGGATGTATTCCATGAATTGAATACCGCGAGTAGCGCCAGATCCAATTGCCGAAACACATCTTGGGGAAACGGTTCTCCAAAATTTTGCTCAACGATCTCCAAAAAAGTTTCCGTCACCCGTTTTAAGGCTTCCGCAGATAAATCGGCATCGGTTTCGACATTGTTTCGAATGCGTTCTTCATCCAGAACATCTTCAAAATCGTAACTGTCTAAGTCCAGAACCACCTGAGAAAAGCTCTGGACAAACCGTCGATAACTGTCCCAGGCGAAGCGCTCGTCTCCGCTTTCCTTGGCAACGCCATCAACGGTGATTGAATTTAGGCCCAGATTGAGAACCGTATCCATCATTCCAGGCATCGAAACTTCAGCGCCGGAACGAACTGACAACGTTAAAGGTGCAATTGCATTGCCAAGATCTCGCCCGAGTTTATTTTCGATTTCACCAATAGTTGCCTGAACCTGCTGGCGAAGCTCGCTCGAAAGAGCGTCGTCACCCGCTGCAATTTTTTGGCCCAGTTTTGCACTCAGGACAAATCCAGGAGGGACAGGTAGGCCAAGTGCAGCCATTTTGGCCAGATTTGCACCCTTGGTTCCCATAATTGAAGGGTCTGGTTGAGCTCCCAATTCGCCCATCCCGAATAAAAAGAAACAATCTTCTGGAGGCTCAGCTAATGCCATTTACAACGGGCTTTCACGCTAGGGTGCCTTTGGGCGATTATCCAGCTTCAAGGAATGTTTCGGCAGTCTGCAAATCGACGGACACCAGTTGACTGACGCCTCTTTCAGCCATGGTTACACCGAACAGACGATCCATACGCGCCATCGTTATCGGATTGTGAGTGATTACTACGAATCGAGTATCCGTATCCGCGCTCATCTGGTCCATTAGGTTGCAAAACCGTTCGACATTGTGATCATCCAGAGGGGCGTCGACCTCGTCCAGCACACAGATCGGTGCTGGATTGGTGAGAAATACCGCAAAGATCAATGCCATCGCCGTCAACGCCTGCTCACCACCGGATAAAAGCGTCATGGTCTGCGGTTTTTTACCCGGTGGGCGGGCTAAAATCTCCAGGCCCGCTTCCAGCGGGTCATCAGATTCAACAAGCTGAAGTTCGGCCGTACCGCCACCGAACAGGTGGGTAAACAATTTCTGGAACTGAGAATTAACTTCATCAAATGCCGTCAAAAGGCGCTCCCGGCCTTCCTTGTTGAGGCTTTGAATTCCATTTCGAAGCTGACGAATTGCCTCAATGAGATCATCGCGTTCATTTACCAAGGTATCGCGCTGCTCCAGAATTTCCGATTGTTCTTCCTCTGCACGCAGATTCACGGCGCCCAAACGTTCCCGTTCGCCTTTTAACCGCTCCAACTTGCGTTCAATCGCTTCCTGTTCAGGCAGCTTTTCTTCATCTTTTATGCCAGTTTGCCCGAAAGCCATATGCGGCTGGCATTCCAATTCTTCGACGATTCGACCTTCAACTTCAGTGCGGCGCTCACGGGCAGCAGCGACCCGTTCTTCTGCGCGAGCATGCACCTGTTTAGCATCGGACAACGCTGTTAATGCCCCATTTGCAACCTTATCAGCTTCCCGTTGATCATTTTCCATCGCGGCAAGTACATCTGCGGCTTCTTTGCGCGCCAATTCCGCAGATTCAATCTGGTTCATCAATGCGCGGCGGCGCAACAAGATGTCGTCCGGAGCAGCTTCCGCAGCGTTTCGTTCAGAAACTGTTTCTGCAAGCCGTTCACGCAAGGTCCGTATTTGCCGGTCCGCATTGATTGCCCGTTCGTTCCAGGCTGACCGTTCGCGACCAATGGCTGCCAAACGTTCAACCCGCAGGGCATTTTCCCGAGCCAGGCTTTGGAATTCCGCTCGAACTTCAGCCAATTGCGCACGACGTTGCGATGTTGTGTTCCCGACTACCTGTGATTTGCTCTCCAGCGCATCAATCGCGGGCAATGACGCCCTTGCGGTTTCAGCTTCAAGAACGAATGCATCGGCTTCTTCAAGACTTGAAGCTAGGCGCACTTTAGCTTCTTCAAGCGCCGACTGGCGGTTGGATAATTCCCCAATCGAACGTTCGGCTTCGGACAATGCCTTTCTGGCAGAACCCAACCTACTTTGGTTTTCGCGAAGATTTTCACGCAAAGTTCGCTCGTTCTCACGCGCTATTGCTGCATTCTTCTTTGCCTGATCAAACACAGACTCAACGGAACGTAGGTTCTTTGTTGCCTGCACTGCTGCCGCATCAAGTTCGGCCAGACGGTTTTTCTGTTCGAGCTTTAATGCAGCCGCCGTTGGTGCTTCAGCAGTCGCCACATAACCGTCCCAACGCCACAGGTCTCCATCCAGCGTGACAAGGCGTTGACCCGGGTGCAGCGATGAAGCCAGCGAAATTCCTTGATCTTTGGATACAACGCCGATTTGCCCAAGACGACGGGAGAGTTCAGCCGGCGCTGATACAAATTTTGAAAGCGCATCAACACCGGTTGGAAGGGGCAGATCACCCTCACCGGCAATCAACGACCAGTGAGCGGGCGCGGACTTGTCAATTGGCAGGTCGAGATCTTCACCCAGCGCTGCACCGAGCGCTTTTTCATAACCGTTTTCCGCACGAACATTTTCAAGAACTGCAGGGAACAGATCCTTTCCACCAGAATTCAATATTCGAGCCAATGTTTTGGCTTCTGTCTCAATCCGATTGAGCTCAGTTTGCGCTTCCGTTACGGGGCTCCGGCTTGCCTGTTCAACCTCGCGGGCGGCTTCCGCTTCCTTTTCCGTCAGTTCTGCAGCAGTTTCTGCTTCCAAAGCGGATTGTTCCAACTCACCGACATGTTTTGCTTTATCCTGAACCCCGGTTTCCAGAGCAATCTTTTTCGATAATTCCAAAAGGTCAGTCTCAACAGTTGCTACCTGCTGTTGCAGGCGGGATCTACGGTCATTTCCTTCTCGAAGATTACGTTCGGTCTGGCTGGACTGTGCGCGAATGGCAGCGAGTTCTTGTGTAATAGACGAAAGCTCCTGTTCGCTTTCGGCAAGGTCCTCGGTTGCTTTTTCAAGCTTGGCCTTAGTCTGCACTTCTTTTTCATCCTGACCATCGGTTTCCGAGGTCAATTGTTTTTCTTCACGGGCCAAATGTTCGATAATATCGCCATTTTCCGCGATCATTTCTTCTTCGCGTTTGATGTCCGCTTCAAGCTGCGTCGCCCGGGCAATCAGTTCCTGCTTGCGTTTTTCAACGCGTTTTGCTTCTTCGTCCAGTTGGTTGCGGGAGATAATAACATGTTGCAAAGCTGCAGCCGCTTTTGCTTCGTCTTCGCGCAGCTTGGGCAATTTACTAGCGATAATTGCCTGCGCTTTTGCAGCTTCCGTCTGCACCAACTGGGTTTCACCCACAGTAACGGTTGCGTCCGTCAACGCTTTTTCAGCTTCCCCAGCACTTGCTTTGGCTGCCATCCAACGCAGGTGCAAAATTGTTGCTTCCGCCTTACGAATGTCGCCTGCAATATTACGGTACCTATTGGCCTGACGCGCTTGCCTTTTGAGGCTGTCCAACTGCGTTTCCAATTGCGAAACAACGTCATCAAGCCGTTCGAGATTGGTTTCAGCAGCGCGCAAGCGCAACTCCGCCTCATGGCGGCGCGAATGGAGACCCGAAATGCCAGCCGCTTCCTCCAGCAAAGCCCGCCTCGCTTGAGGTTTAGCCGAAATCAACTCGCCAATACGCCCCTGCCCGATCATCGAAGGTGAGCGAGCACCCGTCGAAACGTCAGCGAACAGTAATTGCACGTCTTTGGCACGAACATCCTTGCCGTTAATGCGGTAAACGGAGCCTGCTTCGCGCTCGATACGCCGCGAAACCTGCAATTCGTCGGCATCATTAAACGCAGCCGGTGCATGACGCGTTTCATTGTCAAGAAACAGGGCAACTTCGGCCATATTGCGTGACGGGCGGTTGCCGGATCCTGAAAAGATCACATCGTCCATCGAGGACGCACGCATATTTTTATAGGAGTTTTCGCCCATTACCCAGCGAAGTGCTTCAACAAGGTTTGATTTTCCGCAGCCATTCGGCCCGACAACGCCGGTCAAACCCTTTTCAATGGAGAATTCGGTCGGTTCCACAAAGGACTTAAAACCCAAAAGGCGTAGCTTGTTGAATTCCATTTTTGCGACCTAAAACCAACGCCATAATGGGCGAAATGGTTGGGAAACCGGTTCCCAACCTTCAATAATTGGGTCGCTTATAACACTAGAGTGCAGATTCGATGGCTTTTGAGAGGGAATCAAGTGTTGAATCCCCAAGTTTTTCATCATTCACAAAAACTGTAGGTGTGGCCCGAACGTTGAAATCTTTCACCGCTTTATTACGCCCATCTACAATCTTTGTCAGCAAGTCCTGATTACCAAGACAAGCTTTGAAATCAGCTTCCGTCATGCCAGCCAGTTTTGACAGGCGCAGCAGTTCGGGAACGGGATTACCCTGCCCGGCCCAAACATTCTGGGTTGAAAAAAGTGCATCAATCATGGCGTAATAATTGTTATTGGGTGCACATTCGGCCAACATAAATGCGGCCTCCCCACGCCGGTCGCCGTCAAACGGGAATGGGCGAAGAATGTATTTCACTTTCCCAGTATCAATGTATTTTTCTTTGATGCCAGGGAGAATTTTCTCGTGAAATGACTTGCAATGGGGACATGTCATCGAGGCATATTCCACAATTGTCACTTTGGCGTTGATGTCACCCATGACATTGTCTTCCAAGGGAATATCATCGAACAATCCAGATACCGTCTGGGCATGGACAGTACCACCGACAATTCCAGTGAGCGCCACTGCGCTCGATAAAAACATAAATTTCCGACGGTCGAGCAGTTTCATTTTTCAATCCTTGCAGTGTATTTTAGGTTTTATGGGCGAAATTGCATCGCTTTCGCAATGATTCTAAGGCTAATTTATGGAGTTTCATTGCAAATTTTTGTGTTGTGACAAATTGTCGTCCAGATGAGCAAGAATGAACGCGTATTCATGAACCTTTGCTGAATACACCTTCGCCCATTTTCTTCAAGGCGTCTTTAATCGGTCCATCTTCAATCGTATCCAGCATATGGTTTAACCGTTCTGTATTCTCAGAATTCAGTTTTTGTTTTCCCCACTTTCGACGTTGATCACGAGCGGGCAGTGGTTTTTGTACCAACTTGACCTTCCCCACCGCTGTAAAACCAAAATAAGCGTTGATATTGCCAATAATCGCACCGGTATCATGCTGCAAAAATAGCGCATGACCGCTTTCGCAGGCAACTATCAGCGTTGCCGGTTCAAATGGATCATCATCACTGACTTGCCGTGGCCAGTTCAGTTTTTCCGGGCGGGAATAACTTGCGTGTTTTTCGCCGACAATTTCATTCCAGGACGCGATTAGATCGAGCGTCATTCCGGCGCGGCGTTCGATCACCGGGTCAAGTAATTTCGAGACAAGGTCCGCAACCGGCTGTGCACCCCGTCTTAAAACCCATTGATTTTTAGCGTCCTGCGACAAAGGGTGCTCTCCATGGAATCATTTTCGGCCCGATTACTCACCTGGTACGACCGTCACGCGCGGGTTTTACCCTGGCGTGTTGGCCCCGATGATGGCAAACGGGGATTACGTTCTGATCCCTATCACGTTTGGCTGTCGGAAGTCATGCTTCAACAGACAACAGTCGCGACTGTTGGTGCATATTTTCAAAAGTTTGTCGAAATATGGCCCACTGTCGAGGACCTAGCTGACGCGACCGCTGACGATGTACTCAAGGCATGGGCGGGTCTTGGTTATTATTCCCGCGCACGGAATTTAAAGGCATGCGCAGATATTATTGTAAGTGAACACAAGGGCTTATTTCCCAAAACACAGGTTGAGTTGATAAAATTGCCAAGCATCGGCGATTACACATCTGCCGCTATTGCAGCAATCGCATTTGGGCAGAAAACCGCTGTGGTTGACGGCAATATTGAACGGGTTTGTACCCGTCATACCGAAAACCCGACGCCCCTCCCAAAGGTCAAAGAGGATTGCCGCACATTTATGGCGGGCGTTACACCAGAAGCGAGACCGGGAGATTTCGTGCAGGCGATGATGGATTTGGGTGCTACAATTTGCACTCCTAAAAATCCGACCTGCTCCCTTTGCCCGATTAATGCAGATTGTAAGGCCTATGCCGCTGGAACCATGCTCAATTTCCCAGTCAAGGCCCCCAAGAAAAAGAAGCCCACGCGGGTTGGGGCAGCTTTCGTGTTGACCAATAAAGATGGTGCCGTCTGGCTGACTAAACGACCCAATAAGGGATTATTGGGCGGTATGACGATTGTTCCCACAACCGGTTGGACAGCGTCAAACGATGGAGAAACGGGGGCGAATTCTGCTCCGGTGATTGCCGATTGGGCGCAAAAAACGGGCATTCGCCACACATTCACGCATTTTCATCTGGAGCTGGAAGTTTGGCTTGCCAGAACAGACAAATCGCCAACGAATGGATGGTGGTCTGCACCGAACACATTGCTGGGAGAAGCCCTCCCGACGCTCATGAAAAAGGTGATCACCTCCGCCCTGCCCAATGCATTTCGGCCATGAGTTCGAAGAATATTATCGCAAAAGATGTTTACCCCGGACACCCAAATTCAAAATCAACATGAATGTGGTCATCATGGCGAACCCAGGATTGTTTCTTGTTAAACCGAATTCCGGAAAGCTGTTCTGTTTGATACTTCTTCAGCAATGGTTGCAGGTCTGGAGCGAAGAATATTCGGCGGATGTCTCCACCACGTATCTGAGCCTGTTTTTTTAGTGATACAATCAAATCAGCTAGCGCGGCAAAATCGACTTGGCCCTGTTCATTGGTGCCTTTGTCCGTGAAATCAACGTCATAACCATATCGATTGGCAGCGGACGTTGACATCACCTTTCTGTCGGCCAACGGAACCATCAAATCGACGGAGAGCCCTTCGCGGTGGGTGCGGTGGGGCCGAAAGCGTCCACCATCGGGAAACCCGATTTCACCGTATAGAAACTTCACCTTCGGCCTGCTGTTCTCCAACTGTGCGAAACCCGCCACAAGAGTATCAATTACTGGTTCACGGGCGTACGTTCTCAACGCTGCAATACAAGGAATACAATAGCTGGAGAAATTAGGCCCGCTAACAGGCATCCTTGATGTTGGCACAGAGATTGCCCCACACGTCACACTACCAGACGTCGCTGCTTGCCCATACAATACACCAGCTAAACAAGAGATTGCCAAAATCGGCTTCCAACTGAATAGTTTGCGGACAAATCGCACTTTACCGCCTCATTCGTAATACAAACTGCTCTGCATAAACTAAGCAGCTTTACCCAGATTGGCACGGTATTGTTTGCGCAATTCGTCGATTTGCTGAAAACCGTCGCCCTTGTCGATATACCAGAACGTCCAGCCGTTGCAGGCGTCGAGTTCCTGAACTTTGGCACCCATGCGATGGATGGAAGCGGCTTCGCCGTTCCATTCAAGGGAACCATCAAGGCGGATTTTGGCCTGCCAGCGCTTTTTCGAATCTTGGAGAATATCACCGACATTCAGCAGACCCGTTTCAATGATTGAGCCAAATGGCACACGTGGTTCAGCGCGTTTTCCAGTTGTTACGACCAATTCCGCTTTACGGGCTGGTACAACCGCATCAATACGTGCCGATGCAGCATCGATGTAATCCTGCTCTCTCTCCACACCGACAAAATTACGGCCCAAACGTTTAGCAACAGCACCTGTTGTGCCTGTACCAAAAAACGGATCGAGAACCACGTCTCCGGGTTTTGTTGATGACATCAACACACGGTGCAGCAAAGCTTCGGGCTTTTGAGTTGGGTGGACCTTTTTACCGTCCTCCCCTTTGAGCCGCTCGCCACCATTACATATTGGAAAAACCCAGTCCGACCGCATTTGCACGTCGTCGTTGGCCATCTTCATGGCATCATAATTGAACGTATAGCCTTTGGCGGTTTCATTCCGAGACGCCCAAATCATGGTTTCGTGGGCGTTGGTAAACCGGCGTCCTCGAAAATTTGGCATTGGATTGGTTTTCCGCCAAACAATATCGTTCAAAATCCAGAACTGCATGTCCTGAAGGATCGTACCGACCCGGAAGATATTATGGTACGAACCGATCACCCAGATTGTTCCGGATGGCTTCAACACCCGGCGAACGGCAAGCAACCATGCGCGGGTGAAATCATCGTAAGCTTTAAACGTATCGAACTGGTCCCAATGATCATCACAAGCATCAACTTTTGATTGATCCGGCCTAGCCAGGTCGCCTCCCAATTGAAGATTATAGGGGGGATCAGCAAAAACGACGTCAACGGAATTGGCGGGCAGCGCTTCCAACGCCGCAACACAGTCCCCTTTTATGATGGAGTTCATCCATGCCGGTTCACCAATGGATATGGCAGTAGACGTGACGGATTTCGGACGCAATTCAGCGGCAGTCAAAACTTGCATAATATACCCAAACGCAAAACAAAATTAGGCTTTGGGTAAGGTTACCCAACTGGGTGAATATTTCTTTAAGGCGTAGCGTTCGTTTTGAGGGTCAATTAGAATTGGGGTCTGATTCCCATATTTGGACGACGTGATGCCCGCTTGCGAACTGATAATTTTCGACTGTGACGGCACAGTCATGGATTCCGAACTGATCGCAGCAGAATGCGAAGTCGAGGCGCTTGCCGTGTACGGCCTTGAAATGACCGCCAAGGAATTTTGCAATCGGTTTGCCGGCACTTCATCGGAATTCGTGAAACAGACGATGGAAGAGGAATTGGGGCGAAGCTTGCCCGATGATCACATCAAGAATGTGAAAACCAAGATGAAGGAAAAGCTTTGGCGCGAGGTTAAAGCCGTACAAGGTGCCCAGGAAATGCTGGATATGTTGGACCAACCGCGCTGCATTTGCTCCAATGCTGATATGGAAAAGCTTAAAATTGAGCTTACCCGTGGTGAACTATGGGATCGATTTCGCCCTTACGTGTATTCCGCCCACGATTTGGAAAACAATAAACGCAAGCCGGAGCCGGATATTTTTCTGCATGCAGCGAAAGAATTTGACGTGGACCCAGCGGCTTGCGCGGTGGTTGAAGATTCAATTGCGGGAATAACCGCTGCCAAAGCAGCAGGCATGCGTGCCATTGGTTTTACCGGCGGATCCCACACATATCCGGGGCATGCAGATACGTTGACCGACGCAGGGGCTGAAACGGTAATCCGCCGTCTTGTTGATCTGCCGCCGGTTATTGAGGCACTGGCATTGTGGGACGGACTGGAAACCTGAATCTTAGCACTGCTTACAGCTACGACTCGCAGGAAAGTGCGCTTGCCTCAGCATCTGGCGTTTCGTCAAATCCAAGAAAAATGCGAACATTGGTTTTTTTAGGCGCCGGGATCACAATCGTATCGTCGATAAACTCGAATGCCCCGTTTGTGGCCCCGTCTTCAACCTTACCTTCGAATTGGTGCAATTTGAAATGGCGCGAGCATGTCCCTTCTTGAACGGCCACACGGACCGGCATATTGAACGTGCCTGGACCACCCGACGGGCCGGTTACAATGCGGCCACGGGCCCCCACTTTTATCTGCAAATCCTGGCCCACATAGGCGCATTCTCGTGCCACTTTTGTAATACTGGCCTGATAGCGCACATTGTCGGGATTCGCTCGGTCATCACCTTTATATATACGATATGATTCTGTGCCGCTGCGGATACGCACTGCAGGGCAATAATCAGTCAATGGATTCCTTGTGTTTCTAAGGGTTGTTACCGCATTGGGGTTGGTTCCTGGGGCAGGTGAATTTGATGCCACTTCTTTTCCGTCAGTACCGTTGGGAAGGACATTGGACAGTACTCCTCCGGGGCCAGAGGTTTGACATCCGACCAGCGTGATTAACGCAAATGCGCCAAAAAACTGCTTCATACGCGTGGTAGTTGAGATAAGTGAGTTATTAGACAATTAGATTCACCCCATTTTCGTATCGCGGATATAGCAGGGCCTTATTTAATTGGCGAGACCCCAATCTAATCCAGCACCATGTATTGTCCATTTGGTGGCCTAAAACCGCTTGGATTTTATACCCCATTACACTAGGTTCCAGCATAAATCGCGCAAGACGCAAACTTCCAACACCTATCACCCGAGACCAATGAAATATATCAGCACGCGAGGCGATGCTCCAAGTTTGGGGTTTTGTGACGCAGTCCTCACAGGATTAGCCAGAGATGGTGGGCTATATGTACCACAAAACTGGCCGCAATTAGACCAAAACGCCATTCGCAATCTAGCAGGGAAGTCCTATCAGGACATCGCCAAGACAGTACTTCAACCGTTTTTGGGAGATGAAATTTCCGCACCTGACTTTTCAAATATGGTGGACGAGGCATACGCCGGGTTTGAGCATGACGCCGTTGCACCGCTGGTTCAAAGCGGATCGAATGAATTTATTCTGGAACTCTTCCACGGCCCTACTCTGGCCTTCAAAGATGTCGCCATGCAGTTGTTAGCGCGTGTTGTCGACAAAATACTCGCTGACCGTGGAACGAGGATGACCATCGTCGGTGCCACTTCAGGCGATACTGGTGGAGCCGCGATTGAAGCGTTTCGGGGTCGGGAAAATTCCGACATATTTATTCTTTTCCCGCACGGGAAGGTATCAGATGTACAGCGCTGGCAAATGACAGGTGTTGAGGACGCCAACGTCCACGCCTTGGCTATTGACGGTAATTTTGACGACTGCCAGGCATTGGTGAAAGCCATGTTCAATCACCATAGTTTTCGCGATGAGCTGGCATTGTCCGGGGTCAACTCGATAAACTGGGGCCGGATTATGGCCCAGATTGTCTATTATTTTTCATCCGCTGCATCTCTTGGCGCACCAGACCGTCCGGTCTCATTCTGCGTACCGACAGGTAACTTTGGCGACATATTTGCAGGCTATGCCGCAAAACGCATGGGCCTTCCCATTGACCAACTGATCATTGCAACAAATTCCAATGATATTCTGGCACGAACATTAGAAACTGGCAGATACGAAACGGCCGGCGTACACGCGACAACCTCGCCCAGCATGGACATACAAGTTTCGTCGAATTTCGAACGCCTGCTGTTTGAAGCTTCAGATCATGACTCGGCTATGATCAAGCGCTTCATGTCCTCCCTGTCTCAATCCGGTGCATTCTCATTAGGTGAGCCTCTCTGGAATACCATAAAGAGCCAGTTTAGTGCCGGGCGAGCGGATGATGCAGCCGTAGACAAAATCATAGGCGATGTACTGGCGAACTGTGGTTATCTGTTGGACCCTCACTCCGCAATCGGTGTCGGTGTTGCGCGAAAAGCGCGTCAAGGTGATGCGCCAATGATTGTGCTATCTACTGCGCATCCGGCCAAATTTCCTGATGCCGTTGAAAACGCTAGTGGAATTCGCCCACAATTGCCGAAAAGAAGCGGGGGCTTGATGGATGGCGAGGAACTCTTCACATTACTCGCTAACGATCTGAACATCGTGGAAAAATTCATTACAGATCACGCGCGTATCAGCGCTTAATCGATATTCCGATGAATGTCGGGAACAATGGGAGGCGCACCGCAATATGGATTCAGATTCTGCAACAACACCTGGCGCGGGTGCGTCTTTACCTCGAAGTGTAGAGGTTTCTATTCTAAAAAATGGCATGACGATCGTAACTGACCGGATGGAACATTTGGAAAGTGCGGCCCTTGGTGTCTGGGTCAAGGCCGGTTCACGTGATGAACATATTCAAGAGCACGGCATTGCCCATGTTCTGGAGCATATGGCGTTTAAGGGAACATCCAACCGCACTGCGCAGGATATCGCCGTGCAAATTGAAAACGTTGGGGGTGATGTCAATGCCTCCACAAGCGTTGAAACAACGTCCTATTATGCACGTATTTTAAAAAACGATGTCCCGCTCGCCATAGATATTTTATCGGACATCCTCAACAACTCCCTGTTTGACCAGCAGGAGTTAAACCGTGAACAACACGTGATATTGCAGGAAATTGGGGCATCTAAAGACAGTCCTGAAGATGTCGTGTTTGATAATTTTCAACAATCGGCGTTTTATCAACAGGCTCTGGGGCGGCCGATCATGGGTACGCCGGAAACCGTTTCTTCGTTTTCAGCCCAAGATATCCAAAAATACCTCACTGACCATTATCATGGCCCCAACATGGTGCTCTCTGCATCAGGCAATGTTGATCACGACGCAATTGTGAAACTTGCTGAAAACAGATTTTCAGATTTCGGCGCGACCCCTGCACGAGAACCCGACACCTGCGTATACACTGGCGGTGAAGCCATCGTATCGAAGGAGTTGCAGGAAGCTCAAATCATCCTAGGGTTTGAGGGTCGAGCCTACCATGCCAGGGATTTTTATGCTTCCCAAGTGCTTTC
Source organism: uncultured Rhizobiaceae bacterium (assembly GCA_951813045.1). Taxonomy (GTDB): domain Bacteria; phylum Pseudomonadota; class Alphaproteobacteria; order Rhizobiales; family Rhizobiaceae; genus Pseudahrensia. Next base: position 737,378 of record CATOTF010000002.1, on the reverse strand, counting down.
CATGTTACTCGGCGGTGGAATGTCATCGCGCCTGTTTCAAGAAGTCCGTGAAAAGCGTGGGCTTTGCTATTCAGTTTATGCCTTTCATCAGGGCTTCTCAGATACTGGCTTATTCGGTGTCCATGCAGCCACAGAAGACGCGGACATGCCGGAGCTTGTACCGGTCATTCTTGAACAGTTACGTCAGGTGGGCGAAGAAATTGGTCAAGACGAATTGGACCGGGCACGGGCGCAAATCAGGGCTGGCCTGATGATGAGCCTGGAGAGCCCCGCTTCGCGCGCGGGACAAATCGCCCGCCAAATTCTACTGTTCGGGAGACCCGTCACGAATGAAGAACTGATGGAACGGCTTCAGGCTCTAACTGTCGAAAGACTTAGCGATCTAGGCGCGCGACTGTTTAGAGAAAACGTACCGACTATTGCTGCAATTGGGCCGGTTAATCACGTGCCAAGCCAAGCTGAAATTGCAGACCGGCTGGGTATGCAAATGCCCGTTGCTGCGCAATAGGGACAACATCATGCGAATTCTCAAATTTGCGTCAAGATTCCCGGAGCCACACCCACTTGTAACAGAGAATATATTTTTACAGCGACCAATGGCACAGGACTATGAGGAATGGTCTGATCTGCGACGTAAAAGTGCAGGGTTTCTTCAACCGTTCGAGCCGCAATGGTCACATGATGAACTGTCAAGATCTGCATATAAATCCCGATTACGCCGCCATGAAGCGGATATATCCAGCGGGAGAGGCCTACCGTGGTTTTTATTCTCGCGTACTAAAAAACCGAAATTGCTGGGCGGAGTTACGGTCAGCAATATTAGGCGCGGTGTGGCTGAAACCGGGACACTGGGGTATTGGATGGGCGAGGAATTTGCCGGTAATGGCTATATGAAGGAAGCCGTCCTCGCCATTTCACAAAACCTTTTCGATGCGCATCATTTACACCGAATAGAAGCAGCAACTGTATTGGAGAATGAGCGTTCACAACGCCTATTGCTCCGGTGCGGGTTCCGCCAAGAAGGCATTGCAAGGCGCTATTTGAAGATTAACGGGAGTTGGCGCGACCATCTTCTTTTCGCCAGAATTGCCGACGATCCATCGCCGGGTGGCTAGATACACGTCTCATCAGTTCCTTAAAAATGGTACTTGGGAAATCGCGTTTGTAACATTTACCTTAAGACCACTGTCGCGTATCACTTTGAGTATATTCTAGTCCGGCATACAGCCATTAGGTTCCTCACCATATGAGCCAAATACTAAGGCACATCCTAGTTTGCATATCGCTTTGCTGGTTTGCTAGTGCGTCAACGATTGGCATCGCCAACGCCTTGGAAGCTGTGGAAGTATCCATCGAAAAAGCAGCTATCGATCTTTCTGCATCTTACGAAACCTATCGCAGCGAAGGTCGTGGTGTTCAGGTTACAACGGCACCAGATGCAAATGGTGTAATTAATCGCATCGAGGTTCGTTCAGCAGCGGAAACAACCAGTGGCAATTGGTTGGCATTTGCCCTTGCCAACAACTCCGATGAACAAATCGACAGGCTGATTGTTGCCCCATTTTACAGGCTCGCCGGGTCCGGATTACTTTGGCCTGATTTAGGGAGTGCACGGATAACATCGATCACCCCCAGTCAGGGTTTTGCTCTTGACCGGCAGGCAGCAGATGATGCTGACATATTTCGGATCACACTCGACCCTGGTACTGTTGTCACTTTTATCGCAGAGATGGCCGGTTCAGAAGTACCGCAACTGACCCTTTGGGAACCGGACGCCTATAAGGACGCTGTTAACAGCTACACGCTTTACGAAGGCATTGTGCTTGGCATTGCAGGGCTTCTTGCAATATTCCTGACCATTCTATTTGTGGTCAAGGGTTCAGCAATGTTCCCGGCAACTGCGGCTTTAGCCTGGGCGGTTCTCACCTATATTTGCGTTGATTTTGGTTTTATCAACAAAATCGTTGCTCTGGCGGCAGGTGATCTCAACATCTGGCGGGCAGGCGCTGAAGTGTTTTTGGCCACAAGCCTCGTCATATTTCTTTACGCCTATCTCCACCTCAATCGCTGGAACACCCGTTACAGTTACCTCGTTCTGGCATGGTTGCTTGGCTTGATTTTTCTGTTTGGAATTGCGGTCATTGCACCGGCATATGCCGCCGGTATTGCACGCATTTCTTTCGCCGCAGCGTCAATATTCGGCCTTGGTGTGATACTTGTGTTGTCTTTCAGGGGGTTTGACCGCGCTATATTGTTGATTCCGACCTGGTGCCTGATTCTGGCCTGGGTTGCGGCCGGTTGGCAAACCATTGCCGGTGAATTGGATAACGATATTATTCAGCCCGCTCTGGGCGGCGGTCTGGTCCTCATCATCATGCTGATCTCCTTTACAGTCATGCAGCATGCATTTGCAGGCGGAACGCTGGTTCAGGGGCTGGTCAGTGACGTCGAGCGACAAGCTCTCGCGCTGTCAGGATCGGGCGATACCGTTTGGGATTGGGACGCTGACCGCGACGAAATGTTTGTTGGCTCCGAAATTACCCAACAATTGGGTTTAAAGGCCAATACCTTGAATGGGTCACCAAATATATGGACACAATTACTCCACCCCGAAGACAGGGAACGCTTCAAGTCGACATTGGATGTTATCCTGGAACACCGGCGGGGGCGCATTTCCCAAGACTTCCGGCTTCGCGCCCATAATGGTCAGTATCACTGGATGGCAATTCGCGCCCGACCGGTGATCGGAAATGACGGTGAAGTTTTACGCTGTGTCGGCACAATCACGGACGTAACAGACAAAAAAGTTGCCCAACAACGTATGTTACATGACGCGGTTCATGACAATTTAACCGGACTTCCCAACCGTGAAATTTTCATGGATCGATTGACGTCAGCAATATCACTTGCCCAAACCACAGAGGAAATCAAACCAACGGTATTCGTGATCGACTTCGACCGATTCTCGGAAATAAATGATTCAATGGGCCTCTCGGTTGGTGATTCTGTCTTGCTTACGATGGGTCGTCGGTTGGGACGAATGCTTAAGCCACAAGATTGCCTGGCCAGATTAAGTGGCGATCAATTTGCGTTACTTTTGCTTTCGGAATCTGATCCTGAAAAAATTGCGGTCCTTGCAGATACCCTCCAACGGGCGCTTAAAGCTCCCATTAGTTTTTCCGACCAGGAAATTTTTGTGACTGCATCGTTTGGCCTTGTCTCCTGCACGATAGGCCATGAAAAATCCGATGACATGCTGAAAGACGCCGAAATCGCCATGCTTCAAGCGAAACGTATTGGTGGTGACCGAATTGAGCCTTTCAGACCGGCATTTCGTGCCCAACAGCCCACTACAGTTCATCTAGAATCCGAATTGCGTCAGGCGGTTGAGCGTGGGGAATTGGAGATGTATTTCCAGCCCATCATTAACCTCGAACAGAAGACAGTCGCTGGATTTGAAGCCCTTATGCGCTGGAATCATCCTCAGCGCGGACTGGTCCCACCGACAGAGTTTATTCCCCTGGCAGAAAAAACCGGCCTCATCATTCCAATGGGTCTGTTTGCACTTGAGAAATCGGCATCTGTGTTAGCTGGTTGGCAAAAAAGGTTGGGCGAAGTACCGGTCTTCGTAAGTGTTAATATATCAAGCAGACAATTGTTGAGGCACGACCTTATCAATGACGTGAAAACCGTTTTGAAACGTCATAAATTATTACCCGGCACTTTGAAACTGGAATTAACCGAATCATTGATCATGGAAAACCCGGAGCACTCCAATCAGGTGCTGGATCAGATTAAAGACCTTGGGGCTGGACTGTCTCTTGACGATTTTGGAACAGGATACTCCTCCTTATCCCACCTTATGCGGTTCCCATTCGATACTATAAAAATTGATCGTTCGTTTGTTGCGAACACAGGTGGTAAGGGCAGGCCACTAATCCTTCGCTCCATTGTAAGCCTCGCTCACGATCTAGGTATGGAAATTGTAGCAGAAGGAGCTGAAAACGAAAACGATGCACTGGAATTGTATCAATTGGGTTGTGAATATGCGCAGGGATTTCTGTTCGGTGAGCCAATGACCGCAGCAACAGCAATTCAAGCATTAGAACAAGACTATCCATTGAAACGCTAATCCGCGTTTCGTTTAACAGGCATGATTGAAACGCGCCTGTACTTAGTCGTCCGTGCCAAGTTCTTACTGCTTTGATTTTGCGTTATTTTTTATCTCTTACCAGTATTCATAATTGCCATGTTCTGGTGCTCATTGGCGGTTTTTCTGGTACTTTTCCCTTCGTTTTGATCGACGATATTGCGGCTCGCGCATAGTTATGGTTCCTTCACCCCAGCCGATTTGTTCTTCAGGGAGGGTGTCGTGAAGCCCAAAGCCCGTGTCTGTAGTGAACGTGATCTGTTCAAGCGCGAACTCGCCGATATGATCGATGAGAAACACGAATTGATCCGTCTGGGCTCGGCGATCAACTGGTCCTTACTGGAAGAGCGCATCGGCACCCGTTACGCCAATAAAGGCCGTCCCGGTGCCAATACTCGATTGATGCTGGGACTGCACATTCTCAAACACATGCGTGGGCTTTCTGATGAAGCCGTGCTGGAGGCATGGTTGGAGAACCCGTATTTTCAAGTCTTCACAGGCGAACAATTCTTCCAGCACAAACTCCCGGTCGACCGCCCCACCATGACCAAGTTCCGTAAACGAATGGGGTGCGAGGAATTGGAAGCTGTGCTGGCCGAAAGCCTGAATGTGGCGGTGACGTCAGGGGCCATGCAAAAGCGTCATCTGACCCGCATCGTTGTCGATACGACAGTTCAACCCAAAGCCATCACTTATCCCACCGATGGCAAGCTGCTGTACAAGTGTATCATTGCGCTGAACCGGTTTGCCAAAATACATGCCATCAAGTTGCGCCAATCCTATGTGCGTGTTGGCAAGCGCGATCTGGTTTTGGCCATGCGGGCTTTTCATGGCCGCAGGTTCAAGGCCGCAGGTTCAGGGCCGCAAAACGGCACATCCGCAATCTCTCTACCAAGATGGGGCGGTTGAAGCGGGATGTGGCTCGTAAACTGGCTCACAACGCTGCCTTGCAACTTGCTTTTGCAACGCTACACGAGCAGTGCGATCAGATCGCCGCGCAGGTGAAAGATAGTCGGCACAAACCAAAAATCTATTCTCTGCACGAACCCCATGTCCAGGTATTCTCAAAAGGCAAGGCTCACAAGCGCTATGAGTTTGGCAACAAGGTCTCGCTGGCCACTCCCACCAAACGCTCTGCTGCGGGGCAGTTCATCATTGGGTGGCAATCGCTGGAAGGGGCACCCTATGATGGGCACACACTCAAGGGGCAGATTGAACAGGTGGAGCGGTTGACCAACTCCAAGGTTAAGCGCGCCGTGGCCGACAAAGGGTATAAGGGACACGGCATCAAGGTGGATGATGTTGAGGTCTTTCTATCGGGGGCCAAACGGGATGTTACACCGCAAATTGCCCGGGAGTTAAAACGACGACAGGCCATCGAGCCCATCATCGGCCATGCCAAACAGGATCATCGTATGGAACGGTGCTATTATCGTGGTCCAAAGGGCGATTGTTTAAACGCAATGTTCGCCGCAATCGGCCACAACTTCCGACTGTTAGCACGCTGGCTATGTGATCTTTTGTACTTGATCCTGGCATGGACTGATACACACAAAACCTGCTCCGTTTGAACAAAACCAAAAGCAGCCAAAAAAATAACCCAAACACAGCAAGCCAAAAGATAAACATCACGTTTGGCACGGACGACTAATTACTTTGACGGTGGAAAGTTCTTCAGAACAATTCGCAAAAATCAAGCGTGACCTGCGCTGGCCGACAGCAATGCTTCATTTATTCCCAATTCTTCGAGCGCTTTAGAGTATTGCTGCTCGTGGGGAGTTTCAAATACAAGCTTTTTGGTAGCAGGAACCGTCAACCAACCATTTTGAGCAACTTCTTCCTCCAGTTGCCCTTCTGTCCAACCTGCATATCCAAGCAACATTATAAAGTTATGCGGTGGTTCCTCACTCACCAATTTACGCAACGCGTCCAGTGTCGCAGTCACTCCTGCCAAATCCTCTACCCGGGCGGACGAAGGGCTGCTGTAGTCCAGGCTATGAACCACAAATCCTCTGCCCTGTTCCACCGGACCACCACAAAAAATTGGAATGTCGCTCCGATCGTGTGCCTCATCTTTCGCCAGATCCAATTCCTCAAGAATTTCCGAAAATCGCGGCTTCGCAATGGGTTGATTAAGAACGAATCCCATGCTTCCCTCCTCACCATGGGAGCAAATCAGGACAACTGAGCGCGCAAAGCGTGGGTCTTCCATTCCCGGCATTGCCAAAAGAAGCTGACCTTTGAGATTGAAAGGCTTCTTCTCGATATTTTTTGCGTCGTCCATACTAAAACATATCTCAATTGTGGTTTCTGTAAATGCCAGTTCTACTGATCGCGTACGTACCGCGTTGGTCAAAGGTTGTCTCGCCCACAGTAGTTGAACAGTCTAAAGTTGCTCACGTGGAAATGATAAACCGTGTGATGAATGGTATCGATTTATAAACCGCTATTGCCTAGTTTACGATTATGAAAAAATTACTTCTCTCCATAATTATCGCTTTATCATCCTCAGCAAGCGCGTTTGCGGCGAGTAGTCCGTGGTTTGATACTGATGGTGCCCGTATTCGTTTGATTACCCTGCCAGCTGCCGATGGAAAAACCATTGATGCCGGCCTGCAGATAGAGCTGCAAAAGGGCTGGAAAACCTACTGGCGGTCACCCGGTGCCTCCGGGCTGCCCCCTCAGCTGGATTTCGGCGGTTCAAAAAATATTGCGGCGACGAAACTGGAGTATCCGACACCGACCACGTTTGGAGATAGGAAAAACCTAACCGCAGGTTACGTGAAATCCGTCACCCTCCCAATCGCAGTTGAACCCTTATTTCCCAACCGCCCAATCACACTCAGTGCGAGTGGTCTGGTCGGTATTTGCGGTGAAGTTTGTGTTCCCGTCCAATTCCAGCTCTCCGTTTTAGAAGACGGTAAAGGCTCATCGACACGTGATATCGCATCAGCCTTGCTGGCGGCGAAATCGAGCAAGGTCCAGGCGGCTGGAGATGGATTTAAAATTATGAAAGCCATCTATAAAAACGGCCAACTTCTGGTTGCAGCTCATGTTCCCGATACTACTGTCAAGAGCGCCGTCTTGGTGGAGGGACCAAGCGATTGGTACCTCACGCCAGCCAATGCGAAAAGCATAGAGAACGGCGTGGCCCAATATTCGGTTGACCTCAGAGATATTCCCGAAGGGGCTAATCCGCTGGAAACTGAGTTACGCATATCAGTCGTAAGCGACAATGCATCTATCGAACAACTGGTGATGCCAACCAGTCAGTGAATCTGGTTACGCCAATGAAAATTTAACTCTGTTAATTCACTGGAACGCTTGACCGGTGACAATGGGTGATTAGAAGTTTGTTTTCCACACAAATTTCAAGGAATTTCCCATGTCGATTACAGTTGGTGAAAAATTACCCGACGGCCAATTTATACCAACGGCATTATTTTCTGACTCTGTAGGGATTCCCAAATCGAGTTTGATCTGATTCCTTGTGGCAAAGGAGATTTGCTATGGGATCATCAGTGCCACTTCGGACGGACTTTGATGCCGCCAGCCTGCGCCGGACGACCAAGGAATGCAGTGACAACCGACAGATACGCCGGCTGCTTGCGCTTGCCGCAGTCTATGACGGCATGAACCGCACGGAGGCGGCTCGGATTGGCGGGATGGATCGTCAAACGTTGCGTGACTGGGTCCATCGTTTCAATGAACTGGGTCCGGACGGTCTGACCAATGCCAAGGGTGCAGGGCGACCGCGCCTGCTGAGTGATAAGCAGATGCAGGAACTGTCGCTGATTGTCGAAACCGGGCCGGACCGGGAAGTGGATGGCGTGGTTCGTTGGCGACGCATTGATCTGGTACGCGTTATTGAGGAACAGTTCGGTATCAAATGCTCCGAGCGGGTGATGTCGGATTATCTGGCACAACTGGGCTTCTCCAACATCTCCGGTCGTCCACAACACCCTGAGCAGGATGGACGTGTGATCGAAGCGTTCAAAAAAACTTCCCCGACACGCTCGCAGCCCACATAGCTGATCTGCCGCAGAGAACGCCGGTGGAGATCTGGTTCCAGGACGAAGCGCGCATCGGGCAAAAGAACGGTCAGGTTCGCCTCTGGGCGAGGAAAGGAACCCGTCCCCGGCTGCCCGCCGACCAGCGCTACGACAATGCCTATCTGTTCGGTGCGATCTGCCCAAAGCGTGGCACGGGCGCGGCCTTGGTACTGCCCAAAGCCAACACACAAGCAATGCAATTGCATCTCGATGAGATCAGCAAATACGTGACCCGCAAGGCCCATGCCGTGATCCTGATGGATCGCGCAAGTTGGCACAGCACCGGCAAACTGGTCGTACCAAAGAATATCACCATCATTCTGCTACCTTCGAAGTCACCTGAACTGAACCCGGTCGAGAACATCTGGCAATATCTGAGGTCAAACTATCTCTCAAACCGCGTTTTCAAAGACTACACCGCCATCCTTGATGCCGCCTGCGACGCATGGAACGCGCTCATCGACACACCGAAAATCATAACGTCAATCGGAATGAGAGATTGGGCCCATGTCAGAACGGTCGAAAATTAATGCCGTTGGTATTACATATATGTCAGCGGAAGGCCCGGCAAAGCTGGATGTCGCAGATCTCACGGCTGGAAAAAAAGTTGTTTTGTTCGCTGTGCCAGGAGCTTTCACCCCTACCTGTCACGCCAACCACCTTCCGGGTTTCCTGGAAAATTTTGACGCCATCAAGTCAAAAGGTGTCGATGAAATTGCCGTGGTTTCAGTAAATGATGTGCACGTGATGCATGCTTGGGCACAAAGCACAAAAGGTGCCGGTAAAATGCATTACCTGTCCGATGGAAATGCAGATTACGCAAAATCCATAGGCATGGACGTTGATTTAGGCATTGCTGGAATGGGCGTACGCTCAAAACGATTTGCCATGATTATTGAAGACGGTGTCGTCACCACATTAAATGTCGAGGAAGCCCCCGGACAGGCAAGCACCAGTTCCGCTGCAAATATCCTGGCCGCGCTGTAGATCGAGGTTGTCTCCGGTCATGTGAAACGCATTATTCTTTCAGCTTATATGGCTCCATACCCGAGCGCGCTAATTCGTCGGCGCGTTCGTTTTCTTCGTGCCCCGCATGGCCCTTTACCCAATGCCAGTTGATCTTGTGACGCGAAACGGCCTCATCCAACATTTGCCATAACTCAACGTTTTTGACAGGCTTCTTTGCTGATGTTTTCCAGCCGTTCTTTTTCCAGCCGAAAATCCAGCCTGTCATTCCGCCTTTGACGTATTGAGAATCTGTATACAGATCGACTTCGCACTCTTCTTTCAAAGCATTGAGCGCCTCGATTGCGGCTGATAGTTCCATTCGATTGTTCGTTGTTTCAAACTCACCGCCGCTCAATTCTTTTTCGTGCTCACCAAATCGTATGAGGGCACCCCATCCGCCGGGGCCAGGATTACCTGAGCAGGCGCCATCCGTCCAAATCGAAACCTGTTTCATGCTAGTCCCAATTGCGCCCGTGTTATCGATTGAAATTGGCGAAGCCGTGCGCTGAATGCTTTTGGGTCGTGGGGAATTACAAACGCCCCTTCGGGAACATCAAGCCAATCGTTCAATCGCGTTAACAAAAATCGTAACGCAGCACCCCGCAGGAGCGTTGGCATGCAATCCGCCTCCCCGTCAGTAAGCGGGCGAATGTTTTGATAACCTTGCACGAGTGCCGAGCAATGTTCAGGTAAAAACTCTAAATTATCGCCAAAACACCACGCATTTATGGCAATCGCCAAATCGTAGGCCAGGAAATCGTTACAGGCAAAATAGAAGTCAATGACCCCAGAAAGTTCCCCATCAAGGAAGAAGACATTGTCCTTAAACATGTCGGCGTGAATAACGCCGGAGGGAATATCATCCGGCCAGTTGGCTTGCGCGAATTCCAACTCATCTACAATCAGCTCGGCCAGATTAGTCTCGACAGAATTTGCGCGGTCAGCCGCGCTGGTGACAAGAGTTGGCCAGCCTGATGGAGCCAATGCATTTACCCGCTTGATGTCGAACCCTTCACCCGCACGGTGTAATTGCGCCATTGTACGACCTGTCATCGCACACTGGTCAGGTGTAGGATGAACGACTTCCCTGCCCTGGAGAAAAGATACGAGTGCCGCCGGTCGCCCTTGCAACATTCCAAGTGCCTGACCATTCCTATTTCGAATCGGCGACGGGCACGAAAATCCTCTGGTGGCTAAGTGATCCATCAAGCCAATGAAGAATGGCAAATCGGCTTCAGCCACACGTTTCTCATATAATGTGAGAATATAGGAGTTCTTTTCCGTGCCCAGAAGATAATTTGTATTCTCAACGCCGCCAGCAATTCCCTTGAACATGTTTACCCGCCCAAGGTCATAATTCTCGAGGAAAACGTCCAGCGCCTCGTCGGATACTTCCGTATAAACCGCCATTTAGTTCGTCCCGTTTACAAACGTCATATCAGACGCTTCAAGCGGAACATCGCGCAGGTCGCGCATAACCATGAATTGTTCGTCCTCGACCATCGTTTGCGCAAGTTCCAATGTCAGGTCGAAACGGGATCTGAATTCTTCGACAATCTCATTTATCAACACCTCCGGAGCGGATGCTCCCGCCGATAGGCCAATTTTTATTTCATCAGTGCTTTGCCCAAAACTGCCCCAGTCAATTTCGCCAACATTTTGGATCAACGCTGCATGCTTTGCCCCGGATTTATCTGCCACATCAACCAATCTGTTCGAGTTTGATGAATTCGGCGCTCCCACTACCAGAAATACATCCGTGCCAGGCGCGGCAGCTTTTACAGCCTCCTGACGGTTAGTGGTCGCATAACAGATGCTCTCGGCGGCAGGCGCCACAATTTCAGGAAACCGCACTTTCAACCCCGCGATAATGTCTGATGTATCGTCGACCGACAGGGTTGTTTGCGTCACAAAACCAAGTCCCGTATCTTTTGGGGGCTCATACTTTTTAACATCTTCGATTGTTTCAATAAGCGTGGCGGCACCAGCAGGTAATTGCCCCATGGTCCCGATAACTTCCGGGTGTCCCTTGTGGCCAACCAGCAAAACGTGCCGCCCTCTGCGCTCATGCAGCATAGCCTGTTTATGTACCTTTGAAACCAATGGGCAAGTGGCATCGAGATAAAGAAGGTTCCTCTGTGTCGCCGCTTCCGGAACTGATTTTGGTACCCCGTGAGCAGAAAAAATTACTGGCTGTTGAGTGTCAGGAATATCCGATAATTTTTTAACGAATACGGCACCGAGGTTTTCCAATCCCTCTACAACATATCTGTTATGCACAATTTCATGGCGCACATAGACTGGTGCACCATATTTCTTAAGCGCGAGCACAACTATCTGGATCGCCCGATCCACACCGGCGCAAAAACCTCGCGGACCACATAACAATAGTCGTGCCTTTTGCTTATTCATGCAGATTCAGCCTTGGTTCAGATTATGGTCCATAAAAAGGGGCCGCTCGCACATGTCAATTGGGAAGCGGTATATTATCCAGTTGGCCTAAATTTCACTCAGAATCATCCGGTTTCATCCGGCCGCGCAGGAAAATTCCGCCGACAACGAGCAATGTTCCGGCCAGACCAAACCAAGTTATTGCATATTGAAGGTGACTGTTGGGAAAAACTATTCGTGTCACACCACCGACCGGGAGCCCTCCCGGAACCAATGCATCATTGGTATCCACAAAGAATCGGGTGAGCTCAATATCCGTTTTATCGAAAACATTACCAGCCATTTGCGACAGCGATTTCCAATAGTAAATATTTTTGACCAGATCATTGTTTGGGACAAAGGAATTTGGTTTTTGCAAAGGGGCAGTTCTGGCAAGGCCTTCAATCTTGACAACCCCTGTAACCAACCCCTTTTGTCTTTTGAAGCGATCTTTCAATTCCAGCGGAATGTAACCCCGATTGACGAACGTAATTTCACCATTGTTCCGTTTGAGCGGAGTATAGACGTAATATCCCGCCTGCCCTTTGTATGTGGCGAAGTAATGCTGCTCTTTTTCATGATCGAAGACGCCTGATAATCTCACCGGGCGATACTCAATATCTTCGCCATTGCGAAGAAGTGCTTCAATCTCCGCCATGGATTGCGGTGCTTCATTGAGATTTTGCTCTACACGGGCAATCATCGCCTCTTTCCAAGCGAGACGCTTTATCTGCCAAATCCCAAGCCCTGAAAGGAATACAATACCGCCGACAATGCAGATGATCAAAATGAATGTGCCTAGTTTCATACAGTTCTAGTCGCTCTTCTCATCGGAATTATCAATCGGACCAGACGCCGCATTGTGTTGCCATATCAGCGCGATAAACACGTCCTTCAAGCGGTAAATAATCGTGAGATTTCGACATCTTGTCTCATCAATAGCAACAAAGGGCGGCTTTCTTGTGAAAACCGCCCTTCGACATAATTAGTAAGAACCGTTGGGGCTAGTGAGCAATTGTCGCCCCAGCGCTTGCCCAAATGTAGACCGCAACAAACAGGAACAACCAAACAACATCAACAAAGTGCCAGTACCAAGCCGCAGCTTCAAAACCGAAATGCTGTTTCTCGGTAAAATGGCCTTTCATCGCACGGAACAGGCAAACAATGAGGAAAATTGTACCAACAAATACGTGGAAGCCATGGAAGCCGGTCGCCATAAAGAATGTGGATCCGTAGATCGATTCTGTGAACGTGAATGGTGCTTCCGCATATTCAAGGATTTGAACTGCAGTAAAAATAACCCCCAATACGACGGTCAGGAACAACCCCCAAACGATTCCCTTTCGGTCACCTTCAAGCAAAGCATGATGTGCCCAGGTAACGGTTGTGCCCGACAACAACAAGGTCACTGTGTTAAACAGCGGCAGGTGCAATGGGTCGAGAACCTCGATACTAGCCGGTGGCCACTGACCACCTGTATATGCCGCACGTGCTTCCTGAGCCAATTCATTGGGGAAAAGTGAAGCGTCAAAGAATGCCCAGAACCAGGCTACGAAGAACATAACTTCTGAAGCAATGAACATAATCATGCCGTAACGCAGATGGATCGACACCACCTGGGTGTGGTCACCTGCATGGGCTTCTTTGATGGTGTCTGACCACCAGCCGTACATTGTGTACAATACGATTACCAAACCAATAATAAACGGGATTGGGCCGCTCATGCCGAGAGTTGAAGCGTCTTCGGATTGAATGGTCTGCATCCAGATTACGCCACCGATCGCCATGATCAGTGCACCAACGGAGCCTAACAGTGGCCAACCGCTTGGGTCGATAATATGATAGTCGTGATTTTTAGTGTGCGGGTCGGCCATCTTGGTCTCCAGCGATGCTTTCTTGTTGATGGTCTTTAGCTTGTGGAGGTCACAAACGAAAGACCGGATTTAACTCTTACCACCTTCAATTGAAACTGGTGTCGATTGACTAACTTCACGCTCCGCATCCTCATCAGGGAAGAACGTATAGGAAAGGGTGATCGTTTTCGTGCCTTTCAAAAGAGGATCATTGACTATCTCCGGGTCAATGAAAAACAGGACAGGCATCTCCACTGACTGACCAGCCTGTAATTTCTGCTCTGTAAAGCAAAAACACTCAATCTTGTTGAAATACACACCGGCTGCTCCCGGCGATACATTAAATGTTGCTGTTCCAAAACTCATGTCCGAGCCAATATTTTTTGCGCGATATATTGCCTGGGCCTTATCGCCAACCTTTAATGTAATACTGCGTTGCGCAGGTTGAAATTCCCAATCCAGTTCATTTGATGTGTTTGCGTTAAACCGCACGGTCATTTGACGATTGAGAACAAGCCCGGTCGAGTCATCGGCGCGTTGTGTGGTTCCCGCATATCCCGTGACCTGACAGAAGAGCTGATAGAGTGGCACGGCGGCGAACGACATGCCCAACATGCCGAAAGTCAATCCTAGGCATAAAGTCAGTGCTGAGATATTACCTTTGTGTGTGCCATTCGCTGCCATCAGTTCAACTGTCCCTGTTGCTGTTGTGCACGCATGAGGCCGGGACCGAATTTGACGACTGTCGCGACGTAAAACACAAGAACGAGCGCAAGCAAGCAGCCACCAATGGCAATATTCCGGGTCCGCCGCGCCTTTTGCTGCGCGTCCGTCAGTTCAATCCTGACACCAGGTTCTACTTTGCCTTCACCCGCTTCCATCACATTACCACCAAGTTGGCGAGAAGATAGGTGCCAGACACACGGAATGTGACCGCATCGATCAACAACAGTGCAAAAACCGCGAAGAGGTAAAATATTGAGTATGCGAACAGGCGTTTTTCGGCAGTGAGCTTTTCATCTCGACCTTGGTTTTGCCAGACCTTGTATGTCAGCCAAAGAAATACGGTGCCAAGTACTCCTGACAACGCACCGACCAATGCTCCCGAAAATCCCATGAAATATGGTACGGAGCTCAGCGGCGCCAGCAATACGGAATAAGCCAGCATTTGGTTTCTTGTGGATTTTTCGCCAACAGCATTCGGCATCATCGGCACATGGGCATCGTCGTAATCGCGCATTTTCCAAAGCGCCAGCGCCCAAAAATGTGGTGGCGTCCAGATGAAGATGATCGCGAACAGGGCCAAGCCCTCAAGAGTCAACGTCCCAGTGGCACAAGCCCAGCCAAGCATTGGCGGAAATGCGCCAGCGGCGCCACCGATTACGATATTTTGGGGTGTCGAGCGTTTCAACCACATGGTGTAGACAACCGCGTAGAAGAATATTGTGAATGCCAGAAGCGCACCTGCTGTCCAATTGACAAGCAGACCGAGGGTCATAACGGAAATAACCGACATGACCATTCCGAAGTTAAGCGCCTGACCAGGTACAATCGCGCCGGACGGAATGGGACGATTCACGGTGCGTGACATGATCGCATCGATGTCGGCGTCATACCACATATTGAGAGCACCAGACGCCCCCGCCCCGAGTGCTATGCACGCGATCGCAATAAACCCTAGAACCGGGTCAATCGCACCGGGAGCCAGCAACATACCAACCAGCGCGGTAAACACGACCAGACGCATGACGCGCGGTTTCATCAGCACGAAATAATCACCGGGCGTTGCCAGCGATATTTGTGGGTCTATTTGATCGTTAACGGACATTGGTCAGTTCCGGCGGTATCATACACACATCGCGACGATTACTATCAATGTCGCATCTGTTGAATTTAGTTGTTATGCACCCGAGGAATTCAATCAACGGGTGCAGGATTTCATTTATTTAACCCGTGGGAGTTGTTCCCACTGGTGGAACGGTGGTGGTGAAGTCAATTGCCATTCCAGCGTCGTTGCACCTTCACCCCAAGGGTTGTTTCCAGCCAGCCGCTTCTTGCTGAAAGCTTCAAATATGCAAATGAGGAAGACCAGAACACCGAATGCCGAGATGTAAGAACCGACTGAGGAGACATAGTTCCAACCGGCAAATGCATCTGGATAGTCAACGTATCGGCGTGGCATGCCAGCAAGACCAAGGAAGTGCTGCGGGAAGAAGATTACATTCACGCCCACAAATGTAATCCAGAAATGCGACTTGGCAAGGAACGAGTTGTACATGTAACCGGTCATTTTCGGGAACCAGTAATACCAGGCCCCAAATACCGCGAACACTGCACCAAGTGACAGGACGTAGTGGAAGTGCGCGACAACATAATACGTGTCGTGGAAAGAACGGTCGAGCCCGGCATTGGCCAATTGTACTCCGGTCACACCACCAACTGTGAACAGGAAGATAAATCCAATTGCCCACAACATGGGAGTTCGGAAAGTCAGTGAACCGCCCCACATGGTCGCAATCCATGAGAAGATTTTAACCCCGGTCGGCACCGCAATCACCATGGTTGCGAAGACGAAATAACGCTGGGTGTTGAGCGACAGGCCAACGGTATACATGTGGTGCGCCCAAACGATGAAACCGACGGCACCAATTGCCACCATGGCATAGGCCATGCCGATGTAACCAAAGATCGGTTTTCTGGAGAATGTGGAAATGATGTGGCTGACAATACCGAAACCAGGCAAAATCAGAATATAAACTTCGGGGTGTCCAAAGAACCAGAACAGATGCTGAAACAGGATCGGATCACCGCCATACTCCGGTTCAAAGAACGCCGTACCGAAGTTTCGGTCGGTCAACAGCATGGTAATCGCACCGGCAAGAACAGGTAGTGAAAGCAGCAGCAGGAACGCTGTAATTAGAACCGACCATGCAAACAAAGGCATTTTATGCAAAGTCATGCCCGGTGCACGCATATTGAAGATGGTAGTAATGAAGTTGATTGCACCAAGGATGGACGAAGCACCGGCAAGGTGAAGCGCCAGAATTGCAAAATCCATCGCCGGTCCCGGTGAACCGACCTTGGAAGACAATGGTGGATAAATTGTCCACCCCTGCCCTGCACCGTACCCGCCGGCTGGGCCGGGCATGAATACGGACATTGTCAACAAAATCAGCGCCGGCGGCAGAAGCCAGAATGAAATGTTATTCATCCGCGGGAATGCCATATCCGGTGCACCGATCATGATCGGCACCATCCAGTTTGCAAATCCACCAATCAACGCAGGCATCACCATGAAAAAGATCATGATCAGGCCATGTGCGGTGGTGAACACATTAAACACATGAGGATCAGAGAAAATCTGCAGGCCAGGCTCCTGGAGCTCCATGCGCATCACAACAGACAGGAAACCGCCGTAGATTCCGGAGAATATCGCAAAAATTAGGTACAAAGTACCGATGTCTTTGTGGTTGGTTGAATAAAACCAGCGTTTGAAGAAGCCTGGCTTATGATCGCCGTGGTCATCATGTGTTGCTGCGTATGCCATTTCGAAATCTCTCTAACTTCGTATGTTCTTTGTGTTGAGCCCGACGCCTATTTGGCAGCCAACGCAGCAACCTTCTTCTTGTTTGCCAGTGATGCCATCAGATCCTTGTTAGCAGCGCTAACATCATCGGCAGCGATCTCTTTCCACGTCTCAAAGTCTTCAAGTGAAACAACGCGGATCGCGATCGGCATATATGCATGATACTTGCCACACAGTTCAGAGCATTGACCGTAGTACAGCCCTTCTTTAGTTGGCTGGAAATACACTTCATTGGTTCGTCCTGGATAACCATCCATTTTCAATCCAAATGCAGGCATGGCGAAGTTGTGAATAACGTCTCCAGCAGTCACCAAAACGCGAACAACTTCGCCTTTTGGTACGACAATTTCATTATCTACCGCAAGAAGGCGCGGATATTGGGCAAGATCTTCTTTACCAGCACTTACACGCTCAGCTTTTGCAGCCTCTTCACTGCCAGCAATCTGAACCACACCGATTGGGCGAGTTTCAAATGAAATTTCCGCGTCATCTTGATATTCAAAACCCCAGTACCACTGATATCCGGTGGCCTTGATCGTGACCGTTGGTTCTTTTGGAGGATTGAACTGGGAAGTCAGCAGTTGGAAAGACGGAATAGCCAGAAAAACCAGGATCGCAATTGGACCAAGCGTCCAAACCACCTCAATCGCCGTATTATGCGTCGTCTTACTTGGTTCAGGGTTGGCGCTGGCGCGAAACCGCCACATGACATAGGCCAACAAAGCCGTCACAAATAACGTGATCGGTGTAATGATCCAAAATGTCAAAATATCAAAAGATATGATGGCTTCCATACCGGGGGACGCAGCTGGCTGGTGCCACATCTGCCAAGGTGTCGGTTGAGCCGCGATAGCGGTTACGGCGGTTGTCAACAGTGCCGGAACGCCAAATAGGGCGATGCGCGCAAATTTAGTCATCGGATTCAACATCCAATCTTCTCCAAAAATTCGTAAAACCAAGCCGTGCCTTGAAACAAGATATCAAAACATGGGTCGGCGCTGCGACTTAGAACCATAATGTGCCATGGGCTGCAAGCTTTTGTGATCGAAAAAGAGTGCGGCATTTTCTAACTTTAGACACATATTTCTGTAACGGGGCAGTTTGCAAGCTGATACAGGCTCCGCAACACCGGAATGTTGATGCAAATTAGCCTCCCTATGGCTTTTGTTTCGAGATAACGTGGGGCAACATAAGGATGGGCATACAACAATGATTCGGCATCTTTTCATGCGTATTGGCAATTTTATTGCGGTTTTAGTCGCTGCAACCCTATGGTTCGTGCTCTCCTTGAGTTTTGCTTTGGGACAATCGAGTGAAAATACGACCTCTAAACATGGGGCGTGGTCGATTATTTGTGATGTACCTGCCGGTGCAAGCGCAGAACAATGTGCGTTGATGCAAAATGTAGTAGCGGAAGATCGGCCCGAAGTTGGACTTTCTGTCGTCGTTCTAAAGACCGCAGATAACAAAGCACGTATTTTACGTGTATTGGCACCGTTGGGTGTTATTCTCCCCAACGGTCTTGGCCTGAACATTGATGGCAAGGACCTTGGACGCGCATATTTTGTACGTTGTATGGCAGACGGATGTTACGCTGAAGTTATCCTTAAGGACGATTTGCTAAAGACAATGCAAACAGGCCAAAGTGCAACCTTCATCATCTTCGCTTCTCCAGAAGAAGGCATTGGCATTCCCGTTGATCTGGATGGTTTTAAATCCGGTTACGCCAAATTACCGTGAGCAACATTCACCGATCCAATTTGTTGCCCGACTTAAGATAACTATAGTATTCGCTTACCGGCAAACCCATCCAAACGATTGGCAAAATTATGAATGAATCACTGGTCGATCAATTTGATTGTGATGCTTCACAGATCACCCATCTTTTGAATCACACTCTCAACAACACAGACGATGGTGAGCTGTTTATTGAAAATAGCGAATCCGAAAGTCTTTTGTTCGATGATGGGAAACTCAAATCCGGTTCATTCGACACTCGGCAGGGGTTTGGCTTGAGGTCAGTGTGTGGAGAAAGTGCAGGTTACGCCCATTCAGGCGAATTTTCAGAGGCTGCATTCAAACGGGCAGCATCTGCGGTCACCGCTGTATCAAGCGGCCACTCCGGTACATATGCGGAAGCACCTCGTAAAACAAACGTCAAACTCTATGGTTCGGAAAACCCGCTTTTGGAGCCTAATTTCGAAAGCAAGGTCATATTGCTTTCCGAGATTGACGCTTATGCGAGAGGCCTTGACCCGACTGTCCGCCAGGTTAGCGTCTCACTGGCCGCCTCCCACCAGGTTGTGGAAATCATCAGGGCAGATGGTGAAGTCGCGAAAGACATTCGCCCTTTGGTTCGGCTAAATGTATCCATTGTTGTTGGCAAAGGTGATCGTCAGGAAACCGGTTCCCATGGAATTGGTGGCCGTCATTCCTTCGACAAGGTAATCGCCGAGACCGACTGGAAGAATTGCGTTGGTGAAGCCTTACGTCAGGCCAAAGTTAATCTCACCGCCATCCCTGCCCCTGCCGGCACTTTCGATGTTGTTCTTGGGGCCGGGTGGCCCGGCGTGATGCTTCACGAAGCAGTTGGTCACGGTCTGGAAGGTGATTTCAACCGCAAGGGCACATCCGCATTCGCCGGACTGTTGGGAGAACAGGTGGCGGCCAAAGGCGTGACCGTCGTCGATGATGGCACAATATCGGAACGTCGGGGGTCGCTGACAATTGACGATGAAGGTACGCCAACCCAATGCACAACACTGATCGAGGACGGGAAACTGGTGGGCTATATGCAGGACCGGCAGAACGCCCGACTCATGGGCATGGCGGACACCGGAAACGGGCGACGTCAATCCTACGCCCACATCCCCATGCCGCGCATGACAAACACCTACATGTTGGGCGGGGATCACGAACTCGATGAGATCATTGCTTCTGTGAAGGATGGAATATACGCAGTTTCCTTTGGTGGCGGTCAGGTTGATATTACATCCGGCAAATATGTTTTTGGTTGCACGGAAGCCTATCGCATTGAAAACGGTAAGATCGGCGCACCGGTCAAAGGTGCGATGATGATCGGCAACGGACCTGCAGATATGAAGCGCGTTCGCATGCTGGGTAACGATATGGCGCTCGATACTGGCATCGGCATGTGTGGCAAACAGGGTCAAAGCGTCCCCGTCGGTGTCGGCCAACCGACAACGCGCATAGACGGCATTACGATCGGCGGCACCGAAGCCTAGAATTGATATTGTCGGCGCTCCAAAATCGGATTAGCGTTCAAAAAACATACCAATCGAAGGATATTCTCCATGCTTGATCGCGCAGCACATTTGGAAGCCATTCAGCAGGACCGTGAAGATCTGGCGTCTGCCATTCGCCTGGCGGCTTATTTCGACCTACATGAAGGTATCTGCAATCATTTCTCCGTCCAGTGCGACGGGCCGGATGAGCTTTATCTCATCAATGCCTACGGCTGGCATTGGAGCGAGGTTACCGCCGACCGACTGTTGCTTATCGACGGCGACGGTAATGTTGTGGATGGCGAAGGGGATGTAGAGGCATCCGCCCTCAACATCCACGTGGCTAGCCACCGGGCAAACCCGCGCCACAAGGCGATTTTCCACGTACACATGCCCTATGCCACATCGATTTCCATGCTGGAAGGCGGAAGGTTGTTGATGGCCCACCAGACCGCGGCGCGTTTTTATGGTCGTATCGACTATGAAGAAGAGTTTGGCGGGATTGCGCTGACGGCAGAGGAAGGGGAACGTATCGCCCGAAAGGCGAAAGACAATTCCCACGTGGACACGATGTTTTTAGCCAATCACGGTGTCGTATGTTCTGGCCCCAGTATCTCCCAGGCATTTGATGATCTTTACTATCTGGAACGCGCGGCCCGCCAACAGGTTTTGGCACAATCGACTGGCCAAAAATTGCTGATCATACCCGAAGAAACCGTCAAACTCACATCAGAACAGTTTCAGAATGATTTCAAAGTCTATGCGGGCAAACATTTTGAAGCACTAAAACGTCTGGTTGCACTTTGATGAAAATATTCACGCTCAAAAACTGCGACACCTGCAAAAAGGCTTTGAAATGGCTGGAAAGCAAAGGCGTTGCATTTCAAAACCATGATGTTCGCGCGGATGGCTTAACCGCCGATCAGGTTGGCCCATTGGTCAAGGCGTTGGGTTGGGAAACGGCCATCAATCGCCGAAGCACAACCTGGCGCGGATTGAGCGAGGCGGACAAAAGCGATATCGACGATGCCAAAGCGGTGGACCTGATCGTAGCCAATCCAACTTTGATGAAACGCCCGGTCTACGTGAGCGGTGATTGTACGATTGCCGGATTTGATGCGAAAGTGCAGGGTGAGTTGGAGGCTATGATTGGGTAGAAAATGCCGTATATGATTGTTAATTTGCTGAACCAATTTAGAGTTCTTCTGGACCAGAATTCGCACTAAGCAATCAAATTGGTAAAATCTTGCCAACAATATACAGCGGATTTGAATTGATATTCATGTAGGTGGAAAACACTGCCACAAATTGGATTGGTATCTGCAGATAGAAGGTGAGTTGCCATACCAAGTTTTCAAACACGCACAAGCCGGCTGCGCTGATAAACAGATATGCTGGACTACAGATTACGATCACCTGTCACTATCAAAATTTAGCACCAAAAATACCATTTTTCTATCCAGCTTCGTTGGTTTGCCGGTGGTTAATCTGTATATTCGTTGCAATAGTCTCCTGAGAACAAGTGGAAGGCAGAGAAATTCGTATAAACATGCCCAAACCAAATAAAATCATCGATAAAATTCGCTCGCGGCGAAGCCGCCATATGCAAACTCACTACAAAGGTGATGGTGTTGGAGTTCGTGGTAAAAACATGGACTTCCTGCATGACCCAAAATTCGTGGCGGCGTGGGATTCAATGCTGGAAGGGAATCATGGAGAGTTTCGAAATAAAAAGTGGTTTAAAGGTCGCGTGCCTGACGTTCGTTGGCGGGCTCATTTGAATTGTTGGGCCGCTCATTCTGCTCTGAAACTTGATGGAGATTTCGTGGAATGCGGTACTGCTACTGGCTTCCAAGCTGCTACGGTTTGCAATTATCTGGACTTCCAGAACGTTGATAAATCCTTTTTTCTTTTCGACACTTTCGCCGGCATTCCGGTATCAGACGAATTGACCGAAAAAGAACGAACTTACGCACAAAAAAGCAATAAAAACGCGTATTTTGATTGTTATTCAGCAGCGGAAGAGAATTTTTCGCCATGGAGTAACGTGCAACTTTTACGGGGGATTCTCCCAGGTACTCTGCTTGATGCGTCCATAAACAAAATTGCATACCTGCATATCGATTTGAATAATGCATCTGCCGAAATGGAAACTATCCAAGAACTTTGGGGCTGCATAACTGCGGGGGCACCCATTATATTAGATGATTACGCTTTTCGGGGCCATGAAGACCAATATGCAGCATGGAACAAATTCTCAATCAAATACGAACATCCAATTTTCACTCTACCCACCGGACAAGGATTGATGATCAAACGCTAAATCTATTGTGAGGATCGAAATCTACAATAGTAATAGCGTTGACATTGCCAACCCTCGCGACCTAGCCCGCATAGTTGGCAGTTCAGATTGGAAAGCCGTCTGTTAGCGAACTAGTTTTTCTATCAAAGTTGGTTTGGGCCGGTTTTTTGAACCAAACAAAAAACTCTGCTACCCGTTCAAGGATACAGCCGCTGAATCTTCCATTCAGCCCCAACCCCATCACGAGAGAACACGATTCTGTCGTGAAGGCGGAACTCGCCGTCTTTCCAGAATTCTATTGATTCCGGAATGATGCGGAAGCCGCTCCAGTGTGGTGGGCGGGGGATATCTTCGGTGCCGTATTTTTCTTCTGCGTCCTTTAGGCGCTTTACCAGTGTTTCCCGGTCTGCCAGCGGGCGGGATTGGTCGCTGGCCCATGCGCCGAGGCGGCTTTGTGGGTGGCGGGAGTTGTAATAGGCGTTCGCTTCTTCATCCGACACTATTTCAACGTTTCCGCGAATGCGAACCTGTCGGCGCAGGGATTTCCAGTGGAAGCCCATGGCGGCTTTCATACTAGCCACAACTTCCCTGCCCTTGGTGCCCTCAAAATTGGTGTAAAAAACAAAACCGCGCTCATCATGCCCCTTTAACAATACCGTCCGGACATTGGGCATCCCACTCCCATCTACCGTTGCAAGGGCGGTGGCAGTGGGGTCATTGATTTCGCTTTCGATTGCCTCGTTTAACCATTCGTTAAATAATTCGAGAGGTTCTTTACGTTCTGTGAAATGCATGACTAAGATTTTACCTTTTTATTAACACCATCCCCGCAAAATGGGCTCACTAACAGGTGTATCTCGCGTTGGGCCTGTAGCTCAGGGATCTGTATTGAAGTGATGAGATTATTAAACATGACTGGCCTGACACGGTATTTCAACCGATCCGTTCTGCTTAGCCTGTTGTTGCTCACACTTGGGGTTGGCGCAAGTGGATGTGCTGTCACAGGCAATGCCCTTCCAGACATCACCGACGGTAAACAGCTTGTCACCAATTCTGTCGTTGAAAATGCGAAGACGGATGGTATCGAAGAAACCGACGCTGAATTAATTAAATCGACTGTTGTCAGTGCTGGAGGTGTTTCTCCCACCCAACCGCTGGCGTGGTCAAACCCCCATACCGGCGCTTCGGGGGCAATCGTTGCTATCGACCAATTTTTAGGCAAACACGGCCAGAATTGCCGGGGTTTTAAAACCAGCGTCGACAATTTCATGGGTATCGCATTTTATAACGGTGAAGCGTGCCAGATAAGCGCCGGTGAATGGGTATTGTCCTGGTTTAAACCAGCCGCATAATCACAAAAAGCAGTTTTTTTTCGCTAGCACTGGCAATTATCCGGGCGTCACACCTATATAGCGCGTAAATCTACAAATTTCTCGAAGTATATGAGGCAGGGACATGCGTGACCCCTATCAGGTTTTGGGTGTGCCAAAAACGGCAAGCGAGGGCGAAATTAAATCCGCCTTTCGTAAGCTTGCTAAAAAATACCACCCAGACCAAAACAAGGACAATTCGGCGGCCAAGGCCAAGTTTGGCGAAGTCAGTTCGGCCTATGAAATTGTGGGGGACAAGAAAAAACGCGCCCAGTTTGATGCGGGCGAAATTGATGCCGAAGGCAAGGAACGTTTTCAGGGATTTGGCGGAATGGGCGGTGGTCCGGGCGGTATGGCTGGTAATCCATTCGGTGGCATGAGCGGTGCAGAGGATATTATTAACCAGATGTTTGGCGGAATGGCCAATCGACGCGGCATGGGCGGCGGTCCACAACAACGCGGCCCGCAATCAGCGCCACCAAAAGGTGAAGATCGGAAAATTAATCTCACCGTTCACCTAAAGGACATTGCCGCCGGAAAGGCCCCGGTGCGGTTGGATAAAGACCGCACAGTCAATGTGACCATTCCGCCGGAAGCAAGTGACGGTCAAATTGTACGGATAAAAGGTCAGGGGACCGAAGGGCCAGCGGGGAGAGGCGATGTATTGATCACCCTGTCGATCTCTGACCACCCCGAATTTCGCCGCGAAGGAAACAACCTGCGCGCCCACGTTCCTGTTGACCTTCAAACTGCGGTATTGGGTGGTAAAATTCGCGTTCCAACCCTGACCGGTGCGGTTGCCCTGACGATTCCCAAATGGTCATCAAGCGGCGCAGTATTTCGCGTTCGAGGCAAAGGACTACCGGCGAAAGATGGTGGCCACGGCGATATATTGGCGATTCTGTCCGTTCAATTGCCGGAAGAACCGGACGAAAGGCTGATTGAGCTCATGAAAACGCAGTTAAAAGCAAGCGCGTAAACCACAATTTGGCAATTTTTGAGCATCGCTTGAACGGTGTGAAACCCTATGTCATACCCGGCAACGAGTAGGCGACCAATCTAGAAATGACTGGAACGACAATATGAACAATTCCGCAGGTCTAATGGCGGGTAAACGTGGTCTGATAATGGGATTGGCCAACAACAGGTCAATTGCCTGGGGTGTTGCTAAAGCGTTGGCCGAGGCGGGGGCTGAAGTCGGTTTCACATATCAGGGTGATGCGTTAAAAAAACGCGTCGAGCCACTGGCTGATCAAATTGGCGGTAAGGTATTTGGCGACTGTGATGTTTCCGATGCATCATCAATCGACGCGGTATTCGACGCGATCGAAAATGAATGGGGTAAACTTGATTTTGTAGTCCATGCAATTGGATTTTCAGACAAAAGCGAACTCACCGGTCGATATGTAGATACATCCGCGGAAAACTTTGCGATGACGATGGATATATCCGTCTACTCCTTCACAGCCGTTGCTCAACGGGCTGAAAAACTCATGAAAGACGGCGGGTCGCTCCTAACCATGACTTATTACGGCGCGGAAAAAGTGATGCCGAACTACAATGTCATGGGTGTGGCAAAGGCGGCATTGGAAGCCAGCGTCATGTATCTCGCCGTTGACTTGGGCAAACAGAATATCCGAGTAAACGCGATTTCCGCAGGCCCGATTAAAACACTTGCAGCTTCCGGCATTGGTGATTTCCGTTATATTTTGAAATGGAACGAATATAATTCACCCCTCAAACGCACGGTCACAATAGATGAGGTGGGCAATTCAGCACTTTATCTTTTGTCGGATCTTTCAACAGCTGTCACCGGTGAAGTGCTACACGTAGATTCTGGTTACCACACCGTTGGCATGAAAGCAGTTGATGCGCCGGATATCTCGGTTGTCTAGGTTTTGACGGCACCAACCATCTATTTTTTGCACCACGGCCAGACAGACTGGAATGTAGCGTTTCGCCTGCAAGGCCAAAAAGACATTCCCATTAACGCCACTGGCCGTGAACAGGCTGCGCGGAACGGCAAAGCATTGGCAAACCTGCTGGATGACCCATCGCGCTTTCGATATATCGCCAGCCCCTTGGGTCGCACGCGCGAGACAATGAACATCGTGCGCCGCGAACTCGGATTACCTTTGCACGGCTACGAGGTCGACGACCGGATCAAAGAAATATCCTTCGGCCATTGGGAAACCCACACGTTTGACGAGTTACGGGAAACGGTGTCGGACGAAGTGGGCAAACGATACGCTGATAAATGGAACTTCGCAGCACCACAGGGCGAAAGCTACCAGATGCTGCTCAACCGGGTTAACAGCTGGCTGCCCTATGTAACCGAGGATTCAGTCGTGGTGTGCCACGGCGGTGTATTGCGGGTGCTTGAACACCACTTAAACGGCACGCCGGTAGAAGATGTCGTCAATCTAACGATACCTCAGGACCGGATATATAAATGGGATGGTGTGCGGGCAGATTGGGTTGACTATAACTAAAGATACCGCTTGTGGGCATCACACTGTGATTGTAATGACAGTTGATATCTACGTTATCTTGGGGGTTATAAATATGTTCACCAAATCAATCTGCGCATCAGTACTACTAACTGCGATAATGCTTCCTGCGGCACACGCAAAAAATGTCAGGGTCACTATTCCAGCCGGCAAAACGTCTGCAATTGGTCATTTCTATATTTTTGACCGCTCGAGTTGCCATGGCGCGACCTATCCCACAGCGTCATTCATCAAGGTAAAAAACGGAAAATTATCCGCAAGGAAAAAAACGTTGACCATTCCGGCGGGTAAGAAGTGTGCTGGTAAAAAAGTGTTTGCGACCTTGGTTTACTTTACTCCAGACCCGGGTTTCCGTGGTCGCACCAAGGCAAAATATGGTTTTCGTTATCCCGCATTCGTCAATGAATCCTCCACAAAAAAATTCTACAGCGTTAATGCAACTATCAATGTGAAGTGATCGTTTCAGCACCTGCAAGTTTCCCAATAGAATTCTAATATTTCTGCTTTCTGCAAATTGCCTTTTCAGGTATGGGGGCACCAATATCTGAATTGGATTGCGTAACAATGTTTGAAACACCCAAGCCAAATCTCGGCGGCACTGAGCCCGCTGTTGTTAAATCGTGGGATGAATGGTCACCGCTGAAACATGTGATCGTTGGCGTGGCTGACGGTGGGATGATTCCACCATCTGAACCGGCGCTCGATGCGAAAGTTCCTGAGGATTCCGACATGAAAGGCCAATGGGGGCCGCGCACCCAGGATACTGTCGACAAAGCCAATGAGCAGCTCGACAATTTTGCCAAGGTGTTACAGAACCGCGGCGTTCGTGTGGACCGCCCCAGCCCCTATGATTTTTCAGAAGCTGTTTCGACACCGGATTGGGATAATCCCGCATCATTCGGTTGCATGCCACCACGCGATGTGATCCTGACTGTCGGCAAGGAAATGCTGGAAGCGACGATGAGCTACCGTTGCCGTTTCTTCGAATATCTCTGCTATCGGCCGCTGTTACAAAAATATTTCGAGGACGACCCGAATTTCCGTCATGTTTCGGCACCCAAGCCACGCATGACTGATGCTTCTTATCGGATGGATTATCTGGCCGAAACAATCGGCGTTGAAAAACGCCTCGAGTGGACGGCTGACAAGTTCTTCGTCACCACTGAAGAAGAGCCGCTTTTTGATGCAGCCGATGTTCTGCGCTTTGGTAAAGACTTGGTCGTCCAGCACGGGTTTACAACCAACCTGAAAGGCATCGACTGGTTGCGCCGCCATTATCCGGATCATCGGGTAACTGCGGTGAATTTTCCAGGCGACCCCTACCCCATCCATATAGACGCGACATTCACCCCGATCCGCCCCGGCCTGATCATCAATAACCCTGAACGCCGGTTGCCCGACGAGCAGCGGGAATTTTTCAACCGCAACGATTGGGAAATCGTGGATGCGGCACGTCCCGCTCACAACACGCCGCCGCCACTCTGTTATTCATCTGTCTGGCTGTCCATGAATGTCCTGATGGTGGACGAAAAAACCGTTTGCTGCGAGGCGAGTGAGGTCAACCAGATGGAGCAGTTTGATAAAATGGGGCTGGAGGTTCTGCCAATCCCGTTCCGCGATGCCTATGCATTTGGCGGTGCGCTTCACTGCGCCACAACTGATGTTTACCGCGATGGTGACCTCACGGATTATTTTCCAAAGGGCTAACGCCGTTCGAGACTACTGATATATTCTGAATTAAACCGGGCATAACCTTGCTCGGTTTCTTTCAGGTGCTCTGCAGTCAGTCTGTGGAATTCCGGCAGCTTATGAAAAGGCACTGTTGGGAGCGCGTGGTGTTCGCTGTGATACGGCATATTCCACGCAATGAAACGCACGATGCGGTTGGTAAATGTTGTACGGCTGTTCTCGAACATATTGGCCACAAAGGCGCATCGTCCATGTTCTGCAAGAAGGTAGAACCGCAAGAGAGGCTGCCCTATGAGGGCCGGAATAATCCATAACCAGATCAACACCTTCGATATAAAGATAACAGATATCATCCCGGCAAGCCCATAAAGGGTTAGCATCACCCGGGCTTCCATTTTTAAATCCGCCCGCCCTGCGTCCGGAACATAATCATATTCAGGGCTTGAAAGTGCATTGGTAAACAACGTTTTTACCTGCCCAACCCAAATCGGAATCCCAGAAATATGTTTCCAATACTGCCAGGTCGTTTCTGGCTTTGGTGATGCCAATTCAGGATCGTTATCTGGGTCCTGGGTGTGTCGATGATGGGCGAAATGGAAATATCGAAACCACGCAGGCGGCAAGATGATTATTATGCCGCACAACCAAGCAACCGCATCATTTGCCCAGCGCTTTTCAAAAACGGTGCGATGTATGACCTCGTGCATCAGGGTGAACAGAAACACGATGAGGGCTCCGTGGAGTGGCAATGCAATTTGCCAAAACGGAAGCTCCAGATAAATGATGGAACCGGCCACGATTAATGCAACAATGTAGAGCACGAGATGAATCAAACCTGCACTGTTCGATTTTGTCGTCAGTTCACGGCGCTGTTCCTGCGACAGGGATTTGATAAAAGCCCGGTGATCCATATCTTTGCGCTCAGCTATAAGATCACTTAACACAGATTCCAGTTTCTAAGCCCGCTCTGAAATTCCACCATGTTTTGCACTCCATCCATAAGGTGCACCTAGAAACTCTTGGACCGCCGCGAGCGTCGCATCGTCGAATAATTTTTCGGCGCGGGCAACTGCCAGAACATCCGGCCATGTCGTGAGGTAATGGAGGTCCATACCGTGTTTTTTCAATGTCGCAGGGGCATCCTTGAATATGTCGT
Organism: uncultured Rhizobiaceae bacterium; assembly: GCA_951813045.1. GTDB lineage: Bacteria > Pseudomonadota > Alphaproteobacteria > Rhizobiales > Rhizobiaceae > Pseudahrensia. The sequence continues at coordinate 708,027 of CATOTF010000002.1, read as the reverse complement.
AATAGAATACGGAGAATGTATCAGTTACCATCGCACCTGCTTCACGTATAGCTTCTGCAAAGCTGACCTTTGATCCGCCATCCGTCGTCAGGTCCTCGACAAAGAGTACGCGCTGGCCTTCTTTCAAATCACCCTCAATGCGCGCATTACGACCAAATCCTTTCGGTTTCTTACGAATGTAAATCATCGGCAGCCCCAGACGTTCGGCCATGAACGCGGCATAGGGTATGCCCGCCGTTTCACCACCGGCGACGACATCATATTTTTCAAATCCGGCGTTACGCATCACCGTTGCGCAGCCAAAGTCAGATACAGCGGACCGTATACGGGGGTATGAGATAAGCTTGCGGCAATCGATATAGACCGGACTCTTGAGACCGGAGGTGAACGTATAAGGCTCATCGGCGCGGAAATGGACTGCGCCAATTTCCCAAAGCATTTTTGCGGTCAACTCGGCAATTGTTTCAGCGTCAGGAAAAGTATTCTGGAACATCTAGGCCTCCACGCGCCAGTTTATGTCAAACCCCGGATCGAACACGGTTACAGGCCCGGCTCCGGTTTGAATCTCATTGGGGAATTTCATTGCCTCATGGCCTTTGATAAGCGTCAACGTCTCGCTATTTATCGGCAGGCCGTAAAAAGTCGAGCCATTTTGGCTGGCGAATTTCTCCAGATTTTCCAACTTCCCGTCTTCTTCAAAAACATGCGCCAGGAGGGGCATGGTGTTGATTGATGTGAAACAACCAGCACAACCGCAGGCGTTTTCTTTCAGGTCGGTTGGGTGAGGTGCACTATCTGTACCAAGGAAAAAGCGGGCATCGCCTGATGTAACCGCATCGCGTAGCGCAAGACGGTGGCTTTCGCGTTTTGCTACCGGCAGGCAATAATAATGAGGTTTGATCCCGCCGACCAGAATATGATTTCGATTGATGATTAGATGGTGAGTCGTAATTGTCGCACCGAGGTCTTTGTCATGCGCTTTGACGTAATCTACACCGTCTTTAGTCGTCACATGTTCCATAACCACGCGGAGACCGGGAACCCGTTTGCGCAGCGGGTCCAGCACCGTCTCGATAAACACCGCTTCACGGTCAAATATATCCACGTCTGCGGTCGTTACCTCCCCGTGCACACAAAGCGGGACACCTATTTTGGCCATACGTTCCAGAACCGGCAGGGCATTATCAAAATTACGCACGCCGGATTCGGAATTGGTGGTTGCACCCGCTGGGTAGAGTTTCAGAGCTTTGACCAAACCAGATTTAGCCGCCTGTTCAACATCATCCGGATTCGTTGTTTCCGTTAGATAAAGCGTCATCAGAGGTTCAAACGAACTTCCCTTGGGCAACGCGGCGAGAATTCGGTCATTATAGGCCTTGGCCTGATCACCTGTTACAATGGGGGGGACAAGATTTGGCATGATGATGGCACGGCCAAAATCTTTTGCTGAATACTCGATAACACCTTCAAGCATCGCACCATCGCGCAAATGAAGGTGCCAGTCGTCCGGTTTTGGGATGGTCAGAATTGAGGTCATACAGTCTAGCTTATTGATTGTTTGTCTCGAAACGCATGCTGAACCCACTCCATCATTGTTGAGACATCGCAGGAGTGATATTCCTCGCTCTGTTTAGGGGTAGTTTGATCAAACCGCCAGCCTACGGCAATCGATACGCAGGTCTTACACATCTAATATTGGAATTCGAAGACGCACCATGGATCAACAGATAAAAACGAGGGATACCCTCAGAGAAGATGTGCCGCAATTATGCCTGTTGCTCAACGAGATTATTTCAATGGGTGGCACAACCTCCATGCGTACACAGCTGACGGAGGGGGATTTTCTATCGTATTATCTCTCCGGAGCGGGTTTTATATCATGCGTGACGGCTCTATCCGACAGCGGAGATCCAATCGGGTTCCAATCTTTGAGCCATGTTAAGTATATTCCCGCGACTTGGGGTGACATTGCCACATTCACCAAACCGGGAATCTCTCAAAGGGGTGTTGGGACAACTCTATTTGCGCATACCCTCTCATCCGCCCAATCGTTGGGGCTTGAAGCAATCAATGCCACGGTTCGATCCTACAACACCGGTGGCCTGCGTTATTATCAGAAAATGGGATTTATTGAATACAAGCGGGAACCTGCAACACCTCTGGAGAGTCAATCTTCAGCTGAAATGATTTTCCATAAAAGAGATGTTTGACGGGCGGATATGGGAGCCATAGAACGGGTTTGAAATTAAACCCTGATTTTCCAGTTCCATGTCGCACAATTCATTCGGCCATCTGTTCCGCTTCACGACCTGGGGGGAATCCCACGGTATCGCCTTGGGCTGCGTTGTAGACGGCTGCCCTCCGGGACTCATGGTTTCTGAGGCAGAAGTGCAGTCCTATCTGGACAAGCGCAAGCCCGGCCAATCGAAATTCACGACTCAGCGAAAAGAAGCGGATGAAGTGCGTATCCTTTCAGGTGTGATGCCCCAGGAAGATGGTTCCTGGCTGACGACAGGTACACCAATCTCGTTGATGATCGAGAATACGGATCAACGTTCGAAGGACTATACAGATATTGCCAAGCGCTATCGCCCCGGGCATGCAGATTTTTCCTATGATGCAAAATACGGCATTCGGGATTATCGCGGTGGCGGTCGTTCATCGGCCCGCGAGACGGCTTCCCGCGTCGCAGCCGGTGCCATTGCCCGCAAAGTCATTCCGGGCGTCACCATTCGCGCGGCGATGGTTCAAATGGGGCCTCATAAGATCGATCGTTCCCGTTGGGATTGGAATGCGGTGAATGAAAATCCGTTCTTCTGTCCCGACCCCGAAGCCGCGAAGGAATGGGCCGTTGAACTGAATAAAATTCGCAAGGCAGGATCCTCAATTGGAGCCGTCATTGAAGTTGTTGCAGAAGGCGTACCCGCTGGGTGGGGTGCTCCAATTTACGGCAAGCTCGATCAGGACCTTGCCAGCGCGATGATGTCTATCAACGCGGTAAAGGGCGTTGAAATTGGCAATGGGTTTGAAGCGGCCAGCATTACCGGCGAAGAAAACGCTGACGAAATCCGCATGGGTAACGAAGGCCCGCGCTTTTTATCCAATAAAGCGGGTGGCGTATTGGGCGGCATATCATCGGGTCAACCAGTCGTTGCCCGCTTCGCCGTCAAACCTACATCCTCAATTTTAACCCCGAGACAATCCATCACATCGGATGGAGATGAAGTCGATGTTATGACCAAAGGGCGGCACGACCCCTGTGTGGGAATTCGCGCCGTACCGATTGGCGAAGCAATGATGGCCTGTGTTTTAGCAGACCATTTTTTACGGCACCGTGGCCAAGTTGGCGCGAGTGCAGGAGATTTGAATGACAACTGATATGGAACGCGTCGCCGACGCCATTCGCGCCTTTGAAAATGGCGAAGTGGTTGTAGTGATGGACGACGACGACCGGGAAAACGAGGGCGATCTGATTGTCGCGGCTGTACATTGCACGCCTGAGCACATGGCGATGATCATCCGCCACACGTCCGGCATCGTCTGCGCCCCAATGACGGGTGCAGAAGCCAAACGGCTGAACCTCAACCCGATGGTTGCGGACAACGATGCACCCCATGCAACCGCTTTTACGGTGAGTGTCGATTATAAACACGACACGACCACAGGTATTTCCGCTGCCGAGCGTTGTTCCACAGTTCGCGGCCTCGCCAATCCCAATTCCGGTGCCAATGACTTTGTACGTCCCGGCCACATTTTCCCGCTTGTCGCCCGTGATGGCGGCGTGTTGATGCGCTCAGGCCACACTGAAGCTGCGGTTGATCTGTGCAACCTCGCGGGCCTACCGCCCGTTGGAGTGATATCCGAGCTCGTCAACGACGACGGTACTGTGATGCGTGGACCGCAAATCAACGCATTTGCCGCCGAAAAAGGCCTCAAAACCGTCACGGTTGCCGACCTCATTGCCTATCGTCAACGGCAGGAACAGCTTGTTGACCGGGTTGAGGAATTTGAGATCAACACTGCGGGTGGCCCCGCCCGCGCGGTCACATACAAGACCCAATGGGACGCGATGCAGCAATTGGCTGTTGTCTATGGAGACATTCGCGACGGTCGCAATGTCCTCGTGCGGCTCCACGTGGAAAGCGTGATTGACGACGCTTTTGGAGGTTCCCCTGCGCTTCGTGAACATATGGACACTATTGCAAAAGAGGGTCGCGGTGTTGTTGTCTATCTTCGCGAAGGGTCGGTTGGGGTAACTGGCGGAGGCATTCGCGGCGGTGCCGAAGTTTCCGAAAGAAACCAACCGGCATTTGGCGAAGAAGCGGAAGAACACGGTACGGCCCAAAGCCGCAAGGAAGAATGGCTTGAGGTCGGCATGGGTGCCCAAATATTGAAAGACCTTGGAGTGAGCTCGATCCGTCTCATCGCGTCCAAAGAGCGCCACTATGTCGGGTTAAGCGGCTTTGGAATTGAAATTGCAGATACGGTTATCTCAGATGCTTAGAATCATATCCTTCATTGCAGCGTTGGTGTTTGCAACATCCACCCACGCTGAGGACTGGAAACTCAGCAGATACGACAGGCCTTTGCCTAAAACATCCTATGAAATTCCCAAAAACGGCCTGCCTGATGGTGGTATCGCGGTGGGTGGAGAAAATTCAACTGTAAGCGAAGCCTGGTACAGTTCACCAACAAAGCGGTATCGCCACGCTATTCTGGGTGACGCGATTGAAGGCGGTGCACTTACGGTCGTAACGCAAGATGGCGCTACTCTTGAATTTGCGCTCCCTCAACATCAGGCCTTTGAAGACCGCACTCCCAGATTGATCGACCTGGATGGATTTGGTGAAACGGAAGTTGTTACAATCCTTTCCGATACGTCACAGGGAGCGTCCATCGCTGTATTTGGTGTTGTTGACGGTAAGCTAAGTTTAATCGCACAAACGCCTTTCATTGGTCGGTCGAACCGTTGGCGTAATATCGCCGGTATCGCAGATTTCGACGGCGATGGTTCCTTGCAAATCGCTGAGGTGGTGACACCCCATATTGGCGGCACACTTAATTTCTGGACTTGGAAAAAGAAACAGCTGGTTTTATCCGGTTTTGCTTATGGGTTCTCCAACCATCGCATCGGATCTCGAGAACAGGACCTGTCGGTTGCGGAAGATTTTGACGGTGATGGGGTCACTGATCTCGCGCTTCCCAATAATAGTCGCGGCAAGCTAAGCGTTATGAAGTTTACGGGCCCTGCGAACGGGGCGAAAGAACTTATTGAATTAACATCGATTACCTTGCCCTCACGAATCGAACGGGCCACCAAAATGACAGACGTCACGGGTAAACCCGCCGTTGGGCTGGAGCTTCGCGATGGTTCAGTATGGATCGCTCACCCCTGATCTGTTGATATTGACCTTCCCTTTGTTGACGAGGGATAAACCCAAGCGCAGATTGACGTAAGGGAGCGCGTCATGACTACACACCTCTATACCCATGATATTTTTGTCGATCATCTGACACCGGAGGGACACCCCGAACGTCCTGACCGGATACGGGCGGTCAAAAAAGCGCTTTCGGGGGATGAATTCGACCGGCTGGTTCGTTTCGAAACGGAAATGGCGGATGAAGTCACATTCCAATACGCCCATCCGGAAGCCTATGTGGATGGTCTGCGCGAACTTATACCGGATGAAGGGCGTGTCCGGGTGGACCCTGACACAACCTTGAGCCCGAAATCCTGGGAATGTGTCCGCCACGCCGTCGGTGGCGGCTTAGCGGCCGTTGATGACGTGATGGCGGGAAAGGCCGACAATGCGTTTCTTTCCGCCCGCCCCCCCGGACACCATGCTGAACAAGTCACCGCGATGGGGTTTTGCTTTATCAACACCGCAGCGGTTATGGCTCGGCATGTACAAAAACAACACGGAGTTGAGCGGGTAGCCATTATCGATTGGGATGTTCACCACGGTAATGGCACACAAGACATTTTCTACGACGATCCAACGGTTCTTTACGCTTCAACCCACCAGATGCCGCTGTTCCCGGGGAGCGGGGCCAAGAACGAAACCGGCTTGGGCAATATTCACAATGCCCCCCTTTCGCCCGGCACAAGCGGAGAAGGATTCAGAGAAGCCTTTATCGAGCGGGTATTGCCAGCGTTAGAAAACTTCACACCTGATTTTGTGATAATCTCAGCAGGATTTGATGCCCACCACCGGGATCCATTAGCCAATATTAATCTCGAAGAGAACGACTTTGACTGGGCCACCGGGAAATTGATGGATATCGCATCGCGCCATTGTAATAACCGGCTCGTCAGCCTGCTTGAAGGTGGTTATGATCTAAAGGGACTGGCCGACTCATGCTCGGCTCATGTTTCGCGGCTCATGAACGGCTAGAATTGGGATAACAGTATGACTGAAGAAGCGCTCGATGTATCAAAACTGAGTTTTGAACAGGCTCTTGATAAACTCGAACGGATTGTCGGGAACCTTGAACGTGGCGATGTGGCGCTTGAGGAATCGATCAAGATTTACGAACAGGGTGAAGCGTTGAAAAAACACTGCGCCAAATTGTTGCAGGCCGCCGAAGATAAAGTGGAGAAAATTCGCGTCGGAGCAGACGGAACAGCAAAAGGCAGTGACGCGCTGGATTCCTGATCGATTGATCTAAAGCATTGGAAGTTAACCAAAGGGCGAACCCCCGTCTGCATGACTTACTTGTGACAAATTGCTGTATGAAGCCTATGATTAATCATGCAATATTGGGCGAACCGCAGTTCGCGATGGAAGAATCGACCGTTGAAACCTGACACACCACTGCTTGACACCGTCGACACGCCTGATCAGCTAAGGCAACTTTCGGACGAACAATTACCTCAAATTGCGCAGGAACTCCGCGCGGAAATGATCGACGCCGTATCTGTCACGGGCGGTCATTTAGGTGCGGGTCTTGGGGTCGTTGAGCTAACCGTTGCATTGCACCATGTTTTTGAAACGCCACATGACAGAATTATCTGGGATGTGGGACACCAATGTTACCCCCACAAAATTCTAACCGGCCGACGGGACAGAATTCGGACCCTTCGCAAAGAAAATGGTCTGAGCGGTTTCACCAAACGGGCGGAGAGTGAATACGACCCATTTGGGGCGGCGCATTCGTCCACATCGATTTCTGCCGGTCTCGGCATGGCGGAAGCTTCACGGCTGGCTGGCGTTGCCCGTAATGTTGTTTCTGTAATCGGTGACGGTTCAATTACAGCTGGTATGGCATATGAAGCCATGAATAACTCCGGTGGAATAGACGCACGGCAAATCGTCATCCTGAACGATAATGACATGTCAATTGCACCGCCAACCGGTGCTATGAGTCATTATCTCGCCCGGCTTGTTTCAGGAAAAACATATCGGTCTGTTCGCGAAACAGCGAAACAGCTTTCCGAGAAATTGCCCAAGTTTTTGGCAGAAAAAGCGAGAAAAACGGAAGAATTTGCCCGCGGTTACTGGATGGGCGGTACGATGTTTGAGGAACTTGGTTTCTATTATGTCGGGCCCATTGATGGCCATAGTCTTGATGCGCTTCTGCCAATCCTGCGCAATGTACGCGACAGTGATCAAGGCCCCATACTGGTGCATGTCATCACCGAAAAAGGCAAAGGTTATGCACCTGCGGAAGGTGCCAGCGACAAACTACACGCAGTTGCAAAATTCAACGTCATTACCGGTGAACAGACCAAATCCATCCCCAATGCTCCGTCCTACACTAAAGTGTTCGGCCAAAGTCTTGTTCAAGAAGCGGAGCACGACGAGAAAATTGTCGGTATAAGCGCTGCAATGCCCGGTGGCACCGGTATCGACATATTTGGCGAAGCATTCCCCGACCGAACTTACGACGTGGGTATTGCAGAGCAACACGCTGTAACTTTTGCGGCTGGCATGGCGAGTGAAGGTTACAAACCTTTTTGCGCAATCTACTCAACCTTTCTGCAGCGGGGCTACGATCAGGTTGTCCATGATGTATCCATCCAGCAACTGCCGGTGCGGTTTCCCATAGACCGAGCAGGGTTTGTCGGTGCCGATGGTGCCACCCATGCAGGTTCGTTCGATATCGCCTATCTGACCTGCCTGCCAGGTTTCACCGTCATGGCGGCGGCTGACGAAGCGGAACTGAAACATATGGTGGCAACTGCCGCTGCCTACGATGAAGGCCCCCTATCGTTCCGTTATCCGCGTGGGGAAGGCGTTGGTGTAGAGCTGCCAGACCGTGGTTCGGTATTGGAAATCGGGAAAGGCCGTATCACGCGCGAAGGAACCAAGGTTGCACTCCTGTCCTTTGGCTCGCGGCACAGCGATTGTCTGGCAGCAGCCGAAGAACTCGAAGATTACGGCCTCTCCACTACTGTCGCTGACGCTCGTTTTGCCAAACCACTGGATACATCATTAATCGAACAACTCGCGCTCAATCATGAGGTCTTGATCACCGTCGAAGAAGGTTCGACCGGCGGGTTCGGGGCCATGGTATTGCACCATTTGGCCGCATCGGGCCATTTGGATCGCGGTGTAAAAATTAGAACCATGACAATGCCCGATGTTTATCTGGATCAAATGAGCCCTGAAAACATGATCCGTACAGCCCGGCTGGACAAAACTGGAATACTTGAGACCGTATTTGCGGCATTGGGTGGTGTGGAAGCTCAACCGGCCCTTGCCTGACCACTCATCAAGCCAAATCGCCAATATTTGACTATTTGTCGCCTTACAATTTGCAACATTTTTCCCTAGTTCATGGTCAACAATTTAAACCTGTCTGGACACACCATGAAAGCTTTTCGGTTCGTACTTTGGGGCGCTATTTTCGTACTTGGTGCATTTCTTGCCTATTCCACCGTTAATTGGACGTTGAATTCAGGCAGTGGGAACCAACAGGCAAAAGCGGCTATTGGCGGTAGCTTCACAGCGATTCGTAGCGACGGCAAAACGATCACTGAAAAGGACTTTAACGGACGTCCGCATGTCCTGTTTTTCGGCTTCACCCATTGCCCGGACGTTTGCCCAACCACCCTTTATGAAGGATCGCAATGGTATAAGGAACTGGGCGAAGATGGTGACAAAGTCGATATGTACTTCGTATCCATCGACCCGGAACGGGATACAGTTGAGGTTCTGGCCGACTATCTGTCATCGTTCGACCCACGCATTCGCGGGGTAACAGGGTCTGTGGCGCAGATCACTGATCTTGCCAAGAAATGGCGGGTTTATATGGAAAAAGTACCGTTGGAAGACGATTACACGATGAACCACACCGCAACGACATTCCTGATGAACGGCAAAGGTGAATTTGTGCGCACGATTGCTTATGGTGAAGACAGTAAAACTGCGGTAGATAAATTGCGGAAATTGGTGGCTGAAGAAAGCTAGACATGAGTTTTGGTTTGAAATTATCGCTAATAATGAGCCTGGCCTTATTCACCGGAGTTTCCGCCGCGCTATGGCTTGGCTATAGCGATAGTGTCTATGCGGCCTATCTTTCCGGCGCCTTGATGAATTGTTTCTGAGCATCGCCCTTGTTTTTGAAGTGTCTTGCTGCAAAAGCAGGGCATGACGTCCACCAACACTAAAACCCGTATCGACCAGTATTTAACAAACGCGGGGTTAGCGCCGAGCCGTTCACGAGCCCGCGATATGGTATCGCGGGGATGCGTAAAGGCTAATGGCATAGTGGTTTCGAAAGCGGGCCATCTTATCCGCTCGGATGCAGAAATTGTAATTGACGACCCGGCCCAACAATACGTCTCGCGCGCGGCGTTGAAGCTGATTGCCGGGCTGGACGCTGCTGGAATCAATGTTTCCGATAAAGTCGCGCTGGACCTTGGGGCGTCTACCGGCGGGTTTACGCAAGTTCTGCTGGAACGTAATGCCAAGAAAATAATCTCTGTCGATGTCGGGCATAGTCAAATGGTCGATTGGATCGCGAATGACCCTCGCGTGACAAACGTTGAAGGATTGAATGCGCGGCACATCACCGAAGGCGATCTTGACTCAAAACCGCAGATTATTGTCAGTGATTTAAGTTTCGTGTCTTTGCGCATCGGTGCTGAACCGGCGCTTCGACTTGTCTCGAGCAACGCCAATTGCGTTCTTCTGGTCAAACCTCAGTTTGAAGTGGGTAAAGAGGGTGTTGGCAAAGGTGGCCTCGTTACGGATGACGCCCTGATCGCCCAAACCCTCGACGAAATCAAATTATGGTTCTCAGAACTGCCCCGATGGGCCATAACGCATTTTTTGCCGTCGCCCATCAAAGGCGGTGACGGCAACGTAGAATACCTTTTATGCGGGGAACATCATGCCTGAAGTCGAAATCGACCGAATAGGAAGCGAAGGCGACGGCATGGGCCTGCTTGACGGGAGGCCCGTATTTGTATCCGGGACATTGCCGGGTGAGCGCATATTGGCGGAAGGACAAGGCCAGAACCTGAGTCTGTCTAAAATTCTAACCCCGTCCCCACAAAGACAAGAGCCTCCCTGCCCCCATTTTGGAACTTGCGGCGGTTGTGCTTTACAACACGCGAGCCTTCAACAAATGCTGGACTGGAAACAGTCGGAAGTCGAACTGGCGTTTGCAAAATTCAAGCTCAAGGTTGATGTTGAGCCAACAATTGCAACGCCTCCTTCATCACGCAGGCGTGTTACGTTTACGATCCAGCGCAATAGTGACGCTGTTGAGTTAGGCTTCAAACAAAGAAGAAGCAGCGAGCTTGTTCCCGTAAAGCAATGCTCCATTCTATTGCCTGAACTCCAAGCGGAAATTCCAAACCTGACGGAATTATCCAAAACCCTGTTACGGGGGAACGAGGAAATTCAACTCGCTATCAATGTTTGCGACAATGGGTTTGATCTCGATTTTTCGCTGGATACACCGCCAAACGAAGACATGACCGCAGCATTCGTGAGAGCGATGGCGAAAACACGTTATTTGCGGGGGAGCATTAACGCAGAGATTGCCGTTGAGAAAGTAAAACCAACCGTCCGGTTCGGCAAAGCGATTGTCACAATCCCTCCGGCGGGATTCTTACAAGCCGTTGTTGGAGCGCAGGACGCAATCGCGGCACTGACTTGCAAACACCTTGGCGGGCGAAAGCATGTGGTGGACCTGTTTTGCGGCAGCGGCACATTTGCGCTGCAACTAGCCGAACGATCCAAAGTCCACGCGGTCGAAACCGAGCAAGCAGCGCTCAATACCCTGCGCGAAGCGAGTGGTACTGAAGGTTTAAAGTCCATCACCGTTGAGCAAAGAGACCTGTTTGAACTGCCTTTAACTGTAACAGAGCTTAAAGCCTATGACGGATTATGTCTCGACCCGCCAAGGGCTGGCGCAGAGCAGCAGATACGCGAAATCGCCAAGGCCAACATCCGTTCGGTGGCCTATATATCATGCAATCCGACAACTCTTGCCCGCGACTGCGCTGTTCTCGTAAATGCCGGTTATGAATTGAAATCGGTCACCCCAATCGATCAGTTCATGTATTCACCGCACATAGAAGCTGTGGCTCTGCTCTCCAAGAAGACTGATAATAAATCGCGCTCGATTTTCAGGTAGATCAACCCGCCTTTTTGTTCATGAATGCCATGAATGCATTTCGGGCTTCATCGGATTTTAATTGTTGGGCAAACAACGCGCTTTCTTCCAGTATCCGCGCAACGACATCATCACGATCCCCACGTATGAGCTGACGTGACAGTGCGAGGGCCTGTGGTGGTTTGGCTGCTAGTTTGGATGCAGCATCCAGCACTTGTTCCTCAAGGTCATGTGCTTCTACGACACGGTTGATCATTCCAGCCCGTTCCGCTTTTTCCGCCGAAAAGCGTTCCCCCAGCACCAGCAATTCGAACGCCCGCTGATGGCCCATGGAACGGGGCGCAAGCAGGCTGGAACCGGCTTCTGGCACCAGGCCGAGATCAACGAATGGCGTTTGCATCCATGCACGCGGGCTTGCGTAGACAAGGTCGCAATGCAACAGTGTGGTAACGCCGACACCGACGGCCAGACCGTCCACGCCAGCGAGCAGAGGTTTCTTGCCAGTCGCAATTGCCTTTAGATATTCGCCGACTTCACCGCCATGTTCGGCACCGGTTGCAACTGCCATAAAATCGACGAGATCGTTGCCGGACGTGAATACTTCCGGTTGGCCGAACAGCACATTCGCACCAATATCGGCGTCATCATTGGATGCGTTCAATGCGTCCGCCATGGTTTTATACATGGCCCGCGTGATCGCGTTCTTTTTATCCGCCCGGTTAAAGCGGATTATCTGCACGCGTCCTTCGCGGCTCACTTCTATATCGGCCATTTGAATTTCCCTATGCTGAAATCAGAGCTTTGCCGGCATGCAGCAGGCTTGAAGCTCCATCTTCGATTATCCCCCGCAGGCTTTGTGTTTCCTGTAGCTGATTGCAACTCAGGAACCGGGCGCTTGCTGCCCGATCATTGAAGCTAGCATCATCAGAGGTAAGCGCCGATTGTGCCAAATAAGTCGCACCGCTCACCAAGCCGAACAGGCGGAGGTATGGCGTCGCACCGGCCAGCACGGTGGGCCTGTTCCCGGCTTCCAATTGATCGAGCATGAATTGAGTAACGGAAGACAGGTCATCCAGAGCAGCACTCAAGACATCACCCATGCCTTCAAATTCCGGCCTATTCGATGCGGTAACTTCCGAAATTACCTCTCGCAGTTCCTCGATATACAGGCGAACGGCATCTCCCCCATCCAAAGTGATTTTCCGGGTTACGAGATCGATGGATTGAATACCGTTCGTTCCCTCGTAGATTGGTGCAATACGCGCGTCGCGCAAAAATTGCGCGGCTCCCGTTTCTTCAATGAAACCCATGCCCCCGTGTATCTGCACCCCGAGATTAGCGACTTCACACCCGACATCCGTTGAGAACGCTTTTGCGATTGGTGTCAGGAGCGCGGCTCTATTACTCCAATGGGCTTTATTTTCTCCGACACCATCGTGCTGCTTATCGATTGCGTGGGCACAATTATAAGCGATCGACCGCGCTGCGCTCGTCAGCGCCTTCATGGTCATCAGATTTCGTTGCACGTCGGGGTGATAGATAATGGGTGCCATGCCTTCACCGGCGTAATCGTCCGCTCGCCCCTGTTTGCGTTCCAGTGCATAGGCCAATGCGTGCTGTGTGGCGGATTCGGCAACCGCGACCCCTTGAATACCCACCATTAGGCGCGCGTTGTTCATCATCGTGAACATGCAGGCGAGGCCACGGTTTTCTTCGCCAATCAACCAGCCGACGGCTCCAGCCTCATCACCAAATTTCCCGTCACCATAAATCATCGTGCAGGTGGGGGACGCGTGAATACCGAGCTTATGTTCAACACCGCTGCAGAACACGTCATTGCGTGCGCCGAGTGAACCATCTTCGTTGACGAGAAATTTAGGTACGAGGAACAACGATAGTCCGCGTTGTCCTGCAGGCGCATCCGGTAGACGGGCCAATACGAGGTGCACGATATTATCGGTCATGTCGTGCTCGCCGTATGTGATGAATATTTTCTGTCCGAATATACGATAACTGCCGTCGCCAATTGGTTCGGCGCGTGACTTTAATGCGTTGAGATCAGACCCCGCTTGAGGTTCGGTCAGGTTCATGGTGCCGGTCCATTCACCGGAAACCAGTTTTTTAAGGTAGATTTCTTTCAGTTCCCCAGTTGCGTGGGTATTTAACGCTTCAATGGCACCAATCGTCAGGGTTGGCCCAATACCGAATGCGAGCGAGCCTGAATTCCACATTTCAAATGCGGCGGTCTGGAGGCTCATGGGCAGTCCCTGCCCGCCATATTCGACCGGGCCGGCTAGCGCATTCCAGCCCCCTTCCGCCCAACGGCGGTAGAGGTCTGACCAACCATCCGGCATGGTAACCGTACCATCTTTCAATTGTGTCCCCTGCTCATCGCCAATTTTGGAGAGGGGTGCGACTTCATCGCTGGCAAACTTACCACCTTCTTCAAGAATCGCGTCCAACAGATCGTCGCTCAATTCACCCGCGTTTCCTTCCGCCATGGATTGCCCAAGACCGGTAACATTTTTAAGTGTGTGGGCGATTTCGGAAACCGGAGCGCGATACATGGCAGCCTCATTGAGCGGGGGAGTCAGCCAGAAATCGCACAATTTGACGTTAGCGTCAAAACAATGATTGCCGTCAATAGAGCAACATCCACTCACATGCGTTCGCATACAGTGCTCTATGTGATTATTTTAACGCACTTTCCTATCGCGTTGATGATTCCATCAGAGCGGAAAGGGCTCTAGCGCGAATTTTCACTTGCTGAACAACGGATTTTGGCCTGTAACGCGATAATGAGCAATTCGTCCCAACCCAATGACAGGCTTGAACAGGCGGTCGCCATCCTGGAATGTGGCGGGATAGTTGCTGTGCCAACAGAAACGGTTTACGGGCTCGCTGCCAATGCACATGATGCCGATGCCATTGCCAGGATTTATAAGACGAAAGGGCGACCGGCTTTTAATCCGTTGATCGCCCACGCGAGCGATCTTGCAATGGCGCAGGTGATTGGGGAATTCGATGATCTATCCCTGAGGCTCGCCGAGACATTTTGGCCCGGTCCTTTAACTTTGGTCGTCCCCATACTGGCCGATACTGGTATTGCACCGGCGGTAACTGCAGGTCTGCCAACAATTGCCCTTCGTCACCCTTTGGGGAGTATGGCTGAACTTGCAAAGAGAATCGGATCACCCCTTGCTGCTCCCAGCGCGAATTCATCAGGTAAAGTCAGCCCGACTTGCGCCCGGCACGTCCAGGACGATCTGGGCAATAAAGTCGATCTCATACTGGATGAGGGTGATTGCAAGGTTGGAGTGGAATCGACCATTGTGAAGGTCGATGATGGAAAGGTTGTTTTATTGCGTGCCGGAGGGTTACCGGTGGAAGATATCGAGGCGGTTGTTGGTCCGGTGCATAGATCCGCAGGTAACCCAAGGATAGAAGCCCCCGGCATGATGTTGTCCCACTACGCTCCTTCATCGCCTATACGGTTAAACGCAAATTGCCTTACGGATGGTGAAGCCCTGCTCGCGTTCGGTGCTCCACTGACGCGCGACGCACCGCAACTCAACCTCAGTCCGTCTGGAGACTTGAAGGAAGCAGCGCACAATCTGTTTTCTATGATAAAGCAGTTAGACGCGTTGAACCCATTAGGGATAGCTGTTCAGCCGATACCTGAAACGGGATTGGGTGCTGCGATCAATGATCGCCTTTCACGCGCGGCGCAAGGAACCAGATAATATGGATAATGAACTCAAGGCTCGTTTTTCATCCATTGTAGGGGAACGCTACGCCCATTCAACTGCCGATGAAATTGAGCCCTTCATCACCGATACGCGTGGGCGTTATGCTGCTCCCTCTCCGCTCGCCCTGCGCCCCGGAACTGTTGATGAGATTTCGCAGATTTTAAAACTCGCCACTGAGACCGGTACGCCGGTCATCCCCCAAGGGGGAAATACCGGGCTGGTTGGAGGGGGACTTCCACTGGTGAACGGTGCCGGTAATGAAATCATGGTATCACTGGGGCGGATGAATAAAATTCTAGATGTGGACCGGGACTCAAACACCATTACGGTTGAGTCCGGCTCGATACTGGAGAATATCCAGAATGCAGCTGATGACGCCGACCGATTGTTTCCCCTGTCGCTCGGTTCGCAAGGCACTTGCCAGATTGGTGGTAATATCGGCAGCAATGCCGGCGGCACTGGCGTTCTAGCTTATGGCAATACCCGCGATCTGGTGATGGGATTGGAAGCTGTGTTGCCAACCAGCGAGGTTTGGAACGGGTTGAGCCGCTTACGCAAGGACAATACCGGCTATGATCTCAAGAACCTGTTTATCGGTGCCGAGGGTACGCTGGGAATTGTCACGAAAGCCACGCTTAAGCTTTTTCCAAAGCCAAGGGGGCGAGAACTCGCTTACGTTTCTCTCAAATCCCCCGACGCCGCGCTTGAACTGCTCAATCGGGCAAAGGGAAGCGCTGGTAACGGCCTGACCGCGTTTGAGTTGATGGCGAGCATCGCCATGGAATTCACGCTCAAACATGCGCAAAACGCCATTCGCCGACCAATCCAGGACACTTCCCCATGGTATGTACTCCTGGAAATATCTTCCGGGCGTTCATCCCAGGAAGCCCGGGCCACGTTAGAAGATATTTTGGGTGACGCTTTCGAAAGTGGTATCATCGACGATGCTACCATCGCTGAATCTCTTGAGCAGCAGAGGATGTTCTGGACGTTGCGAGAAGACATGTCCTGGGCGCAGAAACCGGAAGGGGCGTCGATCAAACACGATATTTCTGTGCCGGTGGGCAGTGTTCCCGATTTCATCAAAGAGGCGGATGCCGCCGTTCTCAAGATCGTGCCTGACGCACGTATCGTCAATTTCGGGCATCTGGGCGACGGCAACCTGCATTATAACATTTCCCAACCGGTGGGGTGGGACGCGGAAGATTATTTTTCATACGAAGAGCAAGTCCACGAAGCCGTTTATGAAGTCGTAGGGAAATGTAAGGGCTCAATCTCCGCAGAACACGGTGTCGGCCAAATGAAACGCGATAAAATTGCAGCACTCAAAGACCCAACGGCGCTTCAAATAATGCGAACGATCAAGGCAAGCCTTGATCCGGCAGGCATTATGAACCCCGGCAAGGTGATCTAGCCACATAACGCCCGATTGCGTTCATACTTTCTCAACTTGCCGGTAAGGAACGCGCAACCTTACCGACTTCTTACACCCACCAAGCTTTCGTAAACCTTCCTCGGCGGTGAAGGTTTCTTAACCGCGAATATTAAGCGGTTTTGGTGTTTCGTCCCCTATTGTCAGTTTTAACGCAGAGCCGATTAACGAGCCTGCGAAAAATGAAGAGACCCAGAAAAGCCCATCAAAGGCGGGCTCTTGAAAGTTTACAGGATAAGACAATGATAGCCAGTGGGCAGCCGTGGGGACGGCAATCAGAAGCGGCAAGAGCGGCAAAACCAATATGGGCAAACGCAGACATGCGTATCGATCCATACGCTCTGCCACAAAAAATTCGCTACAATCGTGGGGGCCCGACGCTGTCAGGAGGCACCCACGGATTGCAGGTTGAATTTACGGTCACCGAAAACGGTGCCGTGATGAAGCGCGACCTGGATTGCGGCCTCCCTTTATCAATGGCCTTGCCAAATGCCGCTTTTAGCGGTGTAGCAGCACGAGCCTTTGAAAATGAGGACGGCAGCAACACCGTCACATTGGAATTAATGCATCGCGACGCAGATTTAAGCATTCCTCTTTGTGTTTCCGATACGGTGGAAGACGCTGCAGCTGATTGGCATTCATGGGCGAAAAACCTGGGGCTCCCTATGGTTTTCATCGACCAAAACGGAAATTCAGAAGTTGTGAATGATCATTCCGGTATTACGTCGCGCGATCCAAAACCACGCCGTCGTCGGTATTCCATGATGCCAAACCGCCCAAACTTCATGCGTCGCCGCAAGATGGGCATGGTTGGACCGGTTGAGCGGATCAACGCACGCGAGATCATCGCCCGGACTTAAGGCTTCAACGCGTCAATCCGATTGTCATCCCCGCGCAGGCGTGGAACCAAATATCCAAAATTAAGGAATCTGGGGTCCCCACGGGCTTGAATTAAACAAGCGCTATTCGCGTTTGGGCAGCTTTGGGTCCCCGCCCGCGCGGGGATGACAACGCGACCTAGATAAAAATATCCACCACAAGACCAGCAAAAATAATCCAGCCGAATATCTTGTTCGATTTGAACAGGGCCAGGCAATTGTCTGCATCCTCAATATCGAGTGCGCGGATTTGCCAGATCATGTGTCCGCACCCAATTATTAGGCCCAAATAGGCCGGCCAGCCCGTATTCGCGGCATAGAATGCGGCCACGAACACAACCAATGTACCTGAATAAAGCAGGATCAGAGCAGGTTTGGTTCTCTCACCGAATAATCTGGCCGTTGATCTCACGCCAACAAGTGCGTCATCTTCCCGATCCTGATGGGCGTAAATTGTGTCATAACCGATGACCCACAGAACGGATCCAATGTAGAGTAATATTGGTGCTGCCGATAATTCCCTAAACACAACCGCCCATCCCATCAGCGCTCCCCAGGAAAATGAAAGGCCAAGTACGAGTTGAGGCCAATCAGTTATGCGTTTTGCGAATGGATAGGCAGCGACGATTAGCAGAGACGCAATGGCCAAATAGGATGCGAACCAGTTGAAACCGTCCCTAAACCAATACAATTGGCATAACCATATCAGCGCCAGTAACCCAATGAAGGCTTGCCCAATCGCAAACCTCACCGCCGCGTTTTTTGATACCCGGCCAGATGGAATGGGCCTGGATTTCGTTCTTTCAACCTGAGAATCCAACTTGGTATCGACAAGATCATTATAGGTGCAACCAGCACCGCGCATCATCATCGCGCCAATTAAAAATGCTGGGAGGGTTACCAACAACCCTTCGTTTCCAACGAAATCATAACCAAACAGAAATAAGTTAGGGGCTTGAAGTGATGATTGCGGTGTTGGCACTACACCCAATGTTGCCAAATATGCCAGCATGACCGACCACCAACACGGCCACAGCAGTAGCCACCAGCCGATAGGTCGGTCCCATCTTGCCAACTGCGCATAAGGCCACAGCCAACGGGGCAGGAGACGGTAGACCCATATATCTGCCGGTGCATCGGATACGCGGTCTTGGGTTGTTTCGCTCATAGTGTGATCAGACTGCCTTCTCGAACCAATAAAGCAAGTGGAAAACCCGCGACAAATTGAGCCGCGCCCGTACCGCCGTGCTAAACGGAGGCCAATTGTTACGCAAGTGCGGAATACTCATGAATATTCTCCTCATCGGTTCCGGTGGTCGTGAACACGCACTGGCATGGAAAATCGCCCAATCCCCATTGCTGACAAAACTCTTTATCGCGCCCGGCAATGGCGGCACCGGGAAATTGGGAGAACATGTGGTCCTGGATGTGGAAGACCATGCTGCAGTTGTTTCTTTTTGCCAGCTCATGGCAATCGATCTGGTTATCATCGGCCCCGAAGCGCCGTTAGTGGCTGGGCTGGCTGATGACTTGCAGAAGTCGGGTATCAAGGTCTTTGGTCCATCGGCGGCGGCGGCGCAGCTTGAGGGTTCCAAACAATACACCAAGGCTTTATGCGACCGCAAAAACATTCCCACCGCCGCATACGGCCATTTCACCAATGCGACTGACGCCCGCGCCTATATCGAAGCCCAAGGCGCGCCGATTGTCATCAAGGCCGACGGATTGGCTGCCGGAAAAGGCGTTACCGTTGCGATGAATCTAGAAGACTCGCTTACAGCAATTGACGAATGCTTCGACGGTGCTTTCGGGGACGCCGGAGCCGAAGTTGTGGTTGAAGAATTCCTGAGTGGCGAAGAAGCCAGCATGTTCTTCCTGTGTGACGGAACGACCGCCCTGCCCTTCGGTACTGCGCAGGATCATAAGCGGGTGGGCGATGGTGACACCGGCCCCAACACCGGCGGCATGGGGGCCTATTCCCCAGCCCCTGTCTTAACGAATGCACTGCAGGACCGGGTTATGCAGGACATTGTTATGCCAACACTGAAAGGCATGGCGGAAGCGGGAACTCCGTTTTCCGGTGTGCTCTATGCAGGGCTGATGATCGACGACGACAGGCCGAAACTGATCGAATACAATGTGCGATTTGGCGACCCGGAATGTCAAGTTTTGATGATGCGTCTGGAAAGCGACCTGGTTCCCATTCTACTCGCCAGCGCGGAAGGGGATTTATCCGATCAAGCTGCCGAATGGTCGAATGATTTTGCGCTCACGGTCGTCATGGCCACAGATGGTTATCCCGGACCTTATGAAAAAGGTTCTGTTATCAAAGGACTGGACGGCATATCCGACAAGATGATTCAGACCTTTCATGCGGGAACTGAAGTTCAAAATGGTGCAACCCACGCGATCGGCGGGCGTGTATTATGCGTTACCTCAAAAGGCAAGACCGCAGGCGAGGCGCAGAGAAATGCCTATGCAACGGTCAACCAGATTGATTGGCCGGATGGGTTTTGGCGTA
Source organism: uncultured Rhizobiaceae bacterium (assembly GCA_951813045.1). GTDB lineage: Bacteria > Pseudomonadota > Alphaproteobacteria > Rhizobiales > Rhizobiaceae > Pseudahrensia. The sequence continues at coordinate 687,876 of CATOTF010000002.1, read as the reverse complement.
CGGATATTGGCCACCGGGCTGTTGAGCGGGAAGCCTGAGACAAAAAGCGAATAACGGAAGGATTTGAAATGACCAATCTTTTGATCGAAAACCACGGCCCAGTTCGCATCATTTCAATTAACCGCCCGGAACGCCGCAACGCAGTTGATCGTGAAACAGGTGACGCCCTGTACAACGCGTTTCAAGATTTCGACAGGGATGACACTGCCTCGGTCGCAATTCTCACTGGAGTTAATGGCGCATTTTGTGCAGGCTTTGATCTGCGCTCCCTCGCAGAAGGTGGCACCATTGGACGCGTTGATGATGCTGGAGAGGATGGCTGTTTTGACGGTAGTCTTGGGCCAATGGGACCTACTCGCATGGTATTGTCCAAGCCCGTAATCGCTGCAATCGAAGGCCATGCGGTGGCCGGCGGAATGGAGCTTGCGCTGTGGTGCGACCTACGAGTCATGGCGCAGGACGCGGTTTTCGGCATCTATTGCCGCCGTTTCGGCGTACCTTTGGTGGACGGTGGCACATTCCGTCTGGCCCGGCTAATCGGGCAATCAAGAGCCATGGATCTCGTTTTGACTGGGCGCCCGGTAGATGCAGATGAAGCAGAGAAACTTGGGCTCGCCAATCGCATTGTACCAAAGGGCGATGCCCTTGACGCCAGCATCACTCTGGCACAGGAAATATCAAAATTTCCACAAATCTGTATGCGCAATGACCGCCTCTCCATGCTTCAGCAATGGGGCATGGACCACAATGATGCCTTGGCAAACGAAGTACGGTTAGGCATGGAAACCATGAATTCCGGTGAAACGTTGGACGGTGCCAGCCGATTTTCCGATGGTGAGGGGCGCCACGGTTCGTTTTCAAACGAATAGACGACAATCGGTTATCTGCGGTTCAACTTACCGGATTTCACGTAAGCCCAAAGTATCAAGGCGATAAAGAACCCCAGCAGGGGCAGTAAGACAATATCCAAATAAATCACCAGGCCACCAAGACCTACGGCTGCGAAAACCCAAACCAGCAGCGGAGTAAAACAACAGATTGCCGTAATGATTGCCCCAACCAGTCCGGTTCTTAAAAGGCGGTTCATTCGGCAGCTTGTGCGGCGTCGGTATATCCGGCCAATTCGCCATTGATGACGTATTTCAAAATTTCCACAACCTCGTGGGATGTTTTCGCAACAGCCAGCGCGGCGGCGTCCACCTCTTTCAACGCGTGGGAGTGTTCGTCCTGATGCATGATGATGGTGGGCTTACCCAGCGCTGATGCAAAACCCGCATCAAACGCGGCATTCCATTGTTTATATTTTTCATCGAAACGCACGACGACCACATCGGCACCCTGTATCAAGGTGCGGGTGCGGATGGCATTCATCTGTGCACCTTTATGGTCATGCCAGAACTTGTTCGGCTCTGCCCCAAGAATTGCCACACCACAATCGTCCGACGCTTCGTGGTGGGTGACGGCGGAAGCAAACGTAACCGGCAGGCCCGCAGCTTTCGCACCGTCAGCAATTTCCTCACGCCAATTGGTGTGTATTTCACCGGAGAGATAAATGTTCCAGGTTTTCATATCAGGTACTTTCAGCGCTGTATTTGATGATGGGAGAGGTGTTGTGTTGTTTTAACTGATGTTGGGGGGATCAATCAAATGTGGAAAACAATCGGTGCTTCAACGTGAGACATCATTACGCCACCAATTGTCATCCCCGCGAAGGCGGGGACCCATGATAACGCCAAAATGAGGTGGCTATGTTCTTGGGTATTTAGCCCAAATTCCGGCCGTCCAACATCTTTCATTCCCAAGTAGATTTAGGTCCCCACCTGCGCGGGGATGACAGTGGGAACAAGCAGCAATCACCCCGCGATTTTGGAGAAGTCCGCCACCGTTCCCGTCGCATCTCTGATCCTGCGCATGAGGGCGAGGCGGTTGGCGCGGACCTTTGTGTCTTCGACGTTGACCATCACATCTTCAAAGAATGAATCAACCGGTGCCCGCAACTTAGCAAGTGCAGCCATTGAGGAGGAATAATCTTCTTTTTCAATAGCTTCCGCCGCCTGCTTCTCAGCCTGATTCACCGCTTTGAAGAGCGCCGTTTCCCTCGCGTCTTCAAGCAAAGATTCAACGACGGTATCTCCAACTTCCGTATTCTTCTTTTCCTCAGCAGCCAGAATATTGGCCGCACGTTTGGTTCCGGCCAGCAGGTTTTTACCGTCTTCGGTATCAAGGAAACTTCCTAGGGCTTCAACCCGACGGGTGATCATCAACAGGTCATCGGAATCCGGAGTGATGACAGCATCGATGAGGTCATGACGTGCGCCAGAATCCCGGAGGTGGACTTTTAGGCGGTCATGGAAAAAGGAGAGGAGGTCATTACCGAAGTCTGACAATGATCTCAAAGTTGGGAGAGAAGGTAATTCACCTGTTGTCAAATTTGTGTTCAACATCAAGTCAAACTTCGAAAAGTTAATCTTTTGAACACCATAGCAAACTTCAGCATCAAGGTTAGGAAATGCGCTTTCGATTTGCGCTGGTTGCCCTCCGTCATCCTGAATTGTGTACCGTGGAATTTCACATACATCACCATCTTTTACACCCCATAGAATATCCTTATCCCAAGCACCTTGAATTACATTTTTAAATGCTGCGACGATCAGTTTAGCGACCTCAATTTCGAGTTCATTCTCCAACACCAAACGAATAACCCCCAACGCTGCCCGTCTCAGAGCATACGGGTCTTTACTCCCGGTTGGTTTTTCATCGATTGCCCAGAAACCGACCAGCGTATCCAGTTTATCGGCCAGCGCTACTGCAACGCAGACAGGGTCGCTCGGCACATCGTCTGATGGGCCTTGGGGTTTCCAGTGTTCTTCGCAGGCCAGCGCGACGGAATCCGCTTCGTTCGCCCGCTCAGCGTACTTGCGGCCCATGAGGCCTTGCAGTTCCGGGAATTCATAGACCATTGCGGAATTCAAATCGGCCTTGCAGATTTCTGCCGCGCGGCGGGCTTCCGCCGGATTGGCACTAACAACGGGCGCCAGTTCTTCGGCCAGCGCCATGATGCGTTGCACCCGCTCAGCTTGCGAGCCCAGTTTCGCGTGGAATGTCACACTGTGGAGCTTGGCCAGCCACGGTTCAAAACCGTCATCACTGTTGATCTGGTGCAGGTCGGTTTCCCAGAAAAATTTCGCGTCACCCAAGCGGGCATTCACCACTTTAGCGTTGCCAAGGGCGATTTCCTTGCCGCCATCCGTTGCGTCGATATTCGCCACAAGCAGGAACCTGTTGGACAGGTCACCGTTCAATTGACGCAACACGAAACACTTTTGGTTTTCCTTGATGGTCAGACGGATAACCTCCGGAGGAATATCGAGGAATTCTTCACCGAATGCTCCCAAAATAGCCACCGGCCATTCAACCAGATTGGCAACTTCTTCAAGAAGTCCCTCATCCTCGACCAGATCCAATCCGCTCGCGAAGGCGAGATTTTGGGCGTCCGCCTTGATGATTTCCTTGCGGCGTTCTGCATCCAACACCACTTTGGCTTTCTCAAGCGATGAGACGTAATCATCGAACCGGCGCACTTTGATCGCGTCGGGCGCATGGAACCGGTGGCCATAAGTGATGTTGCCGCTCGCCACACCGCCCGCGTCAAACGGAATGACTTCCGGTTCTTCGGTTTCAGGCCCAAATGTGCACAGGATGGATTGCAGCGGCCGCACCCATTTCAAGCTTCCCGCCTCGGCGGATTTCGCACCCCAACGCATGCTTTTGGGCCAGGGGAAATTCGCGATTATTGCAGGAATTGCTTCAGCGATAATATCTTGCGCTTCGCGACCGGGCTTATTGATAACCGCAACTAAAAAATCTCCTTTTTTGGGGTCATTGCGTACTTCCGCTTCATCGACGGAAGACAGTCCGGCACCACGGAGAAAGCCCTCAATCGCCTTTTCGGGCGCATCCGTGCGCGGGCCCTTGCGTTCTTCTTTCAGATCAGCCGAACGGGCTGTAAGACCACGCAAATCAAGCGTTAACCTGCGCGGCGTCCAATATTCCCGTGCGCCTTCGTAAGTCAGCCCCGCATCAACCAGCGCATCAGTGACAAGTTTTTTCAGATCACCTGCAGCTTTACGCTGCATGCGGGCAGGGATTTCTTCGGAGCGGAGTTCGAGCAATAAATCAGGCATGATGTTTCAAGGCTGGGAGACTAGCTGCGCCGGACATACCAAGCAGATTTAACCCTGTCACCCGCGTTTTTAATTCTATTGCACCAGCGGCGTGATCCACGCGACCAAAGCCCCTCCCGGCTCCCTTAAAACAACGCGGCAGCCGACTTGGGGAACATCCCATAGTGGCCTGACGATCTCTGCACCAAGCGCTGTGGCGATCTGCAATTTTGCGTCAACATCTTCCATAGCGAGATAGGGTGTCCAAAAATCATGTTGAGGTGCGAGACCAATATTCACATGAGGGAGAATGCCGGCGACCGGCACTCCGTCATGTTTTGCCAGCCAATAGGGGCCACCATCTTCCGTCGCTATCGACTCAAACTGCCAACCCATCGTTTTTTCATAAAATGCCTGCGCGTTGAGCACATCGTGCGTGTTGAGTTCATTCCAGAAAAATTGTCCGATTTCGGGCATGTTGGCTCCAGTTTAGCTGAACGACTTTCATTCCTGAATTCACGATGTGGGTTTATGACTGCCGTCGCAAAATGGTTGATTACCTGTCTCTTTGCAGGTGCAAAACATCTTTCTGCCGTCTTCTTCCGCCGTCCATTTGACTGGTGCGAAGTCCGAACCTTTATGCGTGCCATCACAAAACGGCTGGGTGGAGGATTCCCCACAGGAACACCAGAAATAGGTTTTCCCGGCTTCCACTTCGATTGGCATTGGCGCATCACCTGCGCGTTTTGGACTGGGCATATTTAACCTCGATAATGGTTGTAGTTCGCATAAAGATGCAACCGACCATATGATCGGCCATAAAGACAAATACTACCCGTTTTCCGATGGCGTCATCCAGCCCACCATAGCGCCGCCTGGCTCGCTAAGCATGGCAATACGTCCAGTATCTGGAATGTCAAACGGAGGCTGGATAATGGTTGCGCCAGCCTTTTCGGCAGCCTCCACACGTTTATCGATATCATCGACCGCGATGTAGGACGTCCATTGATCATTCATGCCTTCAAAATGCTCTCCCTGCATCTGGTACATGCCACCAACGGGAATTTCACCATCCACAATCAGCCAATAAGTACCGTTAGGGCCCATATCCATGGCGTTATATTCCCAACCCAGTGCGTCGTGGTAAAAGGCTTTTGCCTTTTCCACGTCGTTACTCATCAGTTCATTCCAGTGAAAATGTCCGTGCGGTGTCATCGCGAAATTTCTCCTGTTTAGCCAGCCAATTGGAAGTGTGAAACAGCAGCGTTGTTCTGTCAAAGGGAGGTTCTACGCAGCCTCCACACCACCCGCTTCCGTTTGTAAAAATGCTTCACCGCAGGCTTTTGACAGGTCACGTACTTTGCCGATGTAATTTTGGCGCTCTGTCACCGAGATAACGCCTCGGGCGTCGAGCAGGTTAAAGACGTGGCTGGCCTTGATACACTGGTCGTAGGCCGGGTGGGCCATGATGATTTCGCGGCCTTTTTTTGGGTCGTGAGCGGGGGCCGCCAGAATGCGCTGGCATTCGGTTTCAGCATCCTTGAAATGTTGAAACAGTTCGTCGGTTCCCGCGATGTCAAAGTTATACCGGCTGTATTCGCGTTCTGTTTGTTGGAAAACCTCGCCGTAAGGCACTTTTTTGTCGCCCTCGCCGCCGTTGAAATTCAGATCATAGACATCGTCAACGCCCTGAACATACATGGCCAGACGCTCCAGCCCGTAGGTCAGTTCCCCGGCAACCGGTGAACATTCCTGTCCGCAAATCTGCTGAAAGTAAGTGAACTGCGATACTTCCATCCCGTCGCACCAGACTTCCCAACCAAGACCCCATGCACCCAATGTTGGGCTTTCCCAATCGTCTTCGACAAACCGCACATCGTGGAGTTTCGTGTCGATGCCGATGGCTTCCAGCGAACCGAGATAAAGTTCCTGAAGGTTTGGCGGGCTGGGTTTGAGCAATACCTGATATTGATAATAATGTTGCAACCGGTTGGGGTTTTCGCCGTAACGCCCGTCGGTAGGGCGGCGGCTCGGCTGTACATAGGCCGCATTCCAGGGCTTTGGTCCCAGGGCGCGCAGGGTGGTTGCCGGGTGGAAAGTACCCGCGCCAACTTCCATGTCATAGGGTTGCAGAATGACACAGCCATATTCCGCCCAATATTCATGAAGGGTCAGGATTAAACCTTGAAAGGAATTTTTTGGATCATGTGCCATGGAAAATTTCGCGGAACGATTTTGGAAGATTAAATTGCCCACCTGCGATGCCATGGCGGTATCGCAGGGTCAAGATTGACTGGAGAGGTCGGTTATTTTTTCACCTTATACCGCCCGGATTCGGGATCGTGTTCCAGATCACCAACGGACTTGGGCGGTCTGGCTTTTTCCAACTCTTCCGCCTTGATTGCATCCATATGTTTTCGGAACGATTTGTAGGCATACAGACCCACAGCACCAACTGCCGCAGCGGCTACTAATTGTATCATTATTTCCCCTTCCCCTAATCTTGGCGGATTATAGTCCCAGACGTGACCACAAAGCCCGTTCTTCCGCAGCACTTATGAGGCTGTCAGGAATTGTTGCAGCTATGGTATCTAACCCGCTACCTAATGCCTCCATACCAAGCGATTGTGATATTCCTGAGGCGGCACGGCCACCCAGCAGTCCTTTTTTATCCTCAATCAGTTTAAGTTTGGTTTTTTCACCATAACGTTGCTTCAACGTCGAACGAACATCACCAATTCCGTCGATCAAACCCAGTTCCCTGGCCGGTTCACCAGTCCAGAACGCGCCGGTGAACATATTCTTGTCTTCGACCAGCCTGTCACCGCGACTTTCTTTTACCAGATTGATGAAAACGTCGTGAATTTCAAGTTGAAGCTTCTTGAGGCGGTCAATATCGGCTTTCTTTTCCGGTAAAAACGGATCCATTACAGATTTATTCTGCCCAGCGGTATGAACCCGACGCTTGACGCCGATCTTTTCAATGGCGTCGACAAAGCCGAACCCGGCTGAAATCACGCCAATTGAGCCAACAATGCTGGAAGGGTCAGCGGTGATGTCATCACCGGCGCAGGCGATCATATAACCGCCGGATGCGGCTGCGTCTTCGACGAAAACATGAACCTTTTTGTTCTTTTCAGCGGCGAGGTCACGGATGCGTTTGTAGATCAATCTGGATTGTACCGGCGAGCCACCCGGTGAATTGACGACAATGGCCACGGCGGGCGCAGTTTTATCGCCAAAGGCCTTGTGCAGCCGGCCAGCACAGCTCGATATGTTGAGGGCTGGACGCAATTGTGAGCCGCCAGCCATAATGGCACCGCTGAGTTTCACAACCGGAATGACGGGATCGTCACTCCCCAATTTGGCCCGAAGTTTTGCCGGAAGAATTTTTGTGAAGCGGTTAGCCAAAATGGAAATTTCCTAAAACAATTATTCTGACCCATTTGAGGTTGTTGGCCGGGTTTTTCAAGTAAACATTTCAATTCCGACCTGCCCGCGGAATATTTCACCTGCCCGTTCCATGAATTGCCCGTCAGGATGGTGGACAACCAGCGGCGGAAGGAAAGCAGTGGGGGTGCGCGAACCTTTTTGCGCAGTCACCAGCATGCGGTTTGCCGGACTATCCGCCTTTGGGTGAATTGGCTTGACTCGAACAGCACCGAACCGTCCTTCCAGCGCGTTGAGCAATTCAACCAAATTAGCGGGGCGGATGATCATGGCGAGGACCCCTTTTGCCCCCAACATGGTGTTGGCGGATTTTACCCATAGATCAAACCCACCCTCCCCCATCATATGTGCCTGCGCGCGGCTTTTGTTAGGAGAGGTCCGATGGCTGGCATCATTATAAGGTGGGTTGACGATTATTGCATCGTAACACCCGTATGGCCGGTCAACCGCAGCGCGCATAGGTTTTGTGTCTGCCACATCAGCACAGATTATGTTCATTCGTTGACCTAAATGAGCATTTTTAGGGTGTTCGGCAGCGGCTTTCATTAACGCGCACAGCTTTTCATCACGTTCGATGAAATCCATACTAGAGCCTTCACATGCCTGGAGAACTGCCATGCCCGCAGCTCCGTTACCGGCACCATAATCTGCTGCTAAGCCACTGAAAAAACGGGGAACGCAGGCCGCAAGAAGCATTGCATCCATACCAGCCTTATGGTTCCCGTCGTCAGGCTGATAGACGAAAAAGCGATTATCGTGAAAACCCACCAATTCGGTTTTTGACAATTGCGAATTTCTGACGTTTTTCGCCGACCGACCCATCGCTAAGACTGATCAACCGGGCGCACCGGCTTGTCGGGCAATTCTTCGCCCAGGCCCGCGTCGCGCATCAACTGTCGCGCCTGTTCAAGGCGATCCCCGTCCACCATAATCCGGCGGGGTAAAATACCCAGAGATCCGTCAACAATGCTCATGTGCAGATCGGCTACAAAGTGAACAATACCTTGTTCTGTCAGCAGCGCCTCTGCAAATGAGACTGAAACAGCATTGTTGGTTCGCATTAATTCTTCCATGGCTGGGTTCATGCCCAATTCGCACCATCAAAACAAGAGCGCTACACAACGGGATGGCCTGCAAACCTTTTTGCGTCAGCGCGTATTGCCTTTGCCATAAATTGCATGAACGCTCTGATCTTGGCTGATGATTTGATTTCCTTGTGGGTCAACAGCCAGACTGACGCTGCAACCTCATCAATCGGGTCGCTCAGGCGGGTCAGGCCGGGAAGATTATCGCCAATGACACAGGGCACCATGCCAATGCCGCACCCCGCTTCAATCGCTGTTGCGATTCCCTTAAAAGTATCGATGGACATGGTGAGGGAAGACGCTGGCACATTTCGGTTAATCCAGGCTCCAATCGGGGAACCGCCCAGTGTATTCGCCGCTCCTATCCAATTTGGGTGTTTTGATAACACATCCAAATAATGGGAGACTTTCACCGTTTCTCCACCTGCAGGCCCGTAAATTGCGATTGCCAGCGTCGCAACATTTTGCCCGACCAGATGTTCAGGTGGGTTGTTGGACGGCCTTATCGCCACATCCGCATCCTGGCGCGACAGATCGAGATGCGAATTGGTCAGGGTAACGTCAATTTTGATGTTTGGATGCAATTCCTGAAATTGGGCGAGATAACCGGCCAGATAATTATCCATCAGCGAATCAACAGTCGTCATCACCAGCCTGCCTTCAAGACGGGTATCGCGGGTCAAAATTTCCCGTTTAATCGCCGATACACTTTCTTCGATTGGACGTGACGCCTCCACGAGCGCTTCGCATTCCGGTGTTGGCTGATAACCGGACTGGCGTCTGACAAAAAGATGAACATTATTGATCTGCTCAAACCGTGCGATACGCCGTTGAACGGTTGTAGGGTTTACACCCAGACTTTGAGCGGCTGCAACAGCCGACCCCATGTCTGCAACTGCAACCACAAAACGAAGGTCGTCCCAATCCATAAATAGCACCAAGAGCTGCAAAATTGCATTTTCACTATGCAAAATTCGCTATATAAAAGCAATTTTGCCGCATTTATCGTTTACCGGGAGCTGAAGTTCCAACGTACAGTATAGGATATAAATAATGTTCAACACAAAAATTTCTAAAATAGCAGCAGGCTTAGCCCTAACAGCCGCTCTGGGAATGGCATCAGCCGCCAATGCAGCCAGCTATACAATTGATCCCGGCCACTCATTTGTCGAGTTTCGCACCAAACACCTTGGTTATTCGTGGCTTACAGGCCGGTTCTCCAAAATCAGCGGCACATTGAATTATGACCCTGCAGCTGGTGCAGCGGCTCAAAAGGTTGTGGTGAACATCGACACATCAAGCCTCGACACTAACCATGCAGACCGCGACAAGCATCTGCGCAGCAAAGACTTTTTCAATACAGATTCTAACGCCGTCGCTACTTTCGAAAGCACCGGCTACGACGGCGACGCAAATGGCGGCACATTGAAAGGCAAGCTTACATTGCTCGGTGTCACGAAAGATATTGAGTTCCCAATCAGTAAAATTGGTGAAGGCAAAGACCCATGGGGTGGATACCGCGCGGGCTTTGAAGGTAAGTATGTTTTGACCCGCAAAGATTTTGGCATGGATTTCAACCTCGGCCCAAAAGCTGAACAGGTTGAAGTTTCCTTGATGATCGAAGCGATTAAAGATAAGTAATCCTAACGAATAATTGGCGCCCGGATTGTCTCTTGGCGATCCGGGTGCCAGAATTACAGAGTATTCAATGATGGCGTTGCGCAACTCCAGCACGCAGTTTGGACTTATCACCAAATTCCTGCACTGGCTTATCGCCATTCACATGATCGGCCTCATCATAGTTGGCTGGTGGATGATAGACTTAGGCTACTACAGCACCTGGTATTACTGGGCACCCCTGTTACACAAAGCTTTTGGAATCATTGTATTTCTATTGGGGGTCGCGCTACTGATATGGCGTTCGATCACACCCCATCCAAAGGCTCTAGAAGGCCATGCGTCCCATGAAAAGATCGCCTCAAAGATTGCCCATTGGATTTTATTGGCATCGGTAATCACCATTCCGATTAGCGGTTATATCTTCACCACGTCCAAGGGGGACGGTGTTGATATATTCCTTGTCATGACCCTGCCCGCACTTTTCACAGTTTCCGATACGGTGCGGGATATCGCGATCGATTTCCACATCTATGCGTCTTACGGATTGCTGGCGGTTATTGCCGCCCATGCCGGTGGCGCGCTGAAACATCACTACGTAGATCGTGATGAAACATTAAAACGCATGATAACGTCAGGATGAATTTACAAAGATGTGACCTGATGCCACTGGGTCGCGATGTAACCTTGTGGTGGATTGCAAGACAATTTACCACCAACGCCAGCATACAAACCGATTGGACGGAATAAATATGGGTGTCGTTGTCGCCATTGATGAAGGCAAACAGCCAAAAGCGAGCGTGAAGCCGCTGGTTAATCTCACGTCCGCAGATATGGCGCGCGTCAATCAGCTAATTCTGTCAAAAACCGGTTCCGACGTCGAGATGATACCGGAGGTTGCGAACCATCTGATTGATTCAGGTGGCAAACGCCTGCGCCCGATGCTGACACTTTCCGCCGCCCAGTTGTGCGGTTACACGGGCGACCACCACATCACATTGGCTGCAAGTGTTGAATTTATGCATACTGCAACTTTGCTTCATGATGATGTTGTTGACGAAAGCGACATGCGGCGCGGCAAACAGGCCGCACGCATGGTCTGGGGCAATCAGGCGAGTGTTTTGGTTGGCGATTTCCTTTTGGGTCAGGCGTTTCGCATGATGGTGGATGCCGGTTCCATGGAGGCGCTCGATGTGCTTTCCACCGCGTCCATGATCATTGCCGAAGGCGAAGTCATGCAACTTGCTGCAGCGCAAAGCATGGAAACGACGGAGGACGATTATCTCGCCGTTATCCGAGGCAAGACCGCAGCCCTATTCTCAGCCGCCAGTGAAGTTGGACCCATTCTCGCAGGCTCCGACAAACCCGTGCGCGACGCGTTCCGTTCCTACGGCATGAATCTGGGCCTTGCATTCCAGCTTGTTGATGATGCGTTAGATTACGGTGGTTCAAAAGCAGATTTGGGCAAGAACGTCGGCGATGATTTCCACGAAGGCAAGATCACCATGCCCGTCCTGCTCGCCTATCGGCGCGGCAGTGATGGAGAGCGGGAGTTCTGGCGCACAGCCATGGAAAGCGACGCCGCCGACGCCGATGCACTCGCAGAAGCGATGACACTGCTCACGAAACATACTGCAATTGCCGACACCGTGGCGCGTGCCCGCCATTACGGGGAAATCGCCCGCGATGCCTTGGCTCCCCTTCCCCCAAGCGAACACAAAAATGCGTTGTTGGACGTGGTGGACTTTTGTGTGAGCCGGGTGAGTTAGGGCAGAAGGTTACATCGAAAAGCTTAGGCTATTAAGTATTAACGGCACAGAGCTGCCTTTCGAAAGTCATTGCTGGCCGCCAAATCAAATCGTCGAAGCGGCCATTCAGATTTCGACGACGTCAGCACCTTATGCAGAGTGATCGCGGGTCAGCGTTGGTTCATTGGCCAACTTTAACCACAGTTGCCCTTGGGGCAAAAAAGCCAGCAAATCTTCCATGAAAAGCATCGTTGAATGTTTGGTGTGCGGAACAATTGATCGTGCTCAATCCTGCTGAACTGAAAACGCTGCAACGGGTTCGGAAATACCTTTCAACAGTACGTCGCCGATGGCTTCCGCGTTCTTTTGATCGGCCAATGCATCTCTTGTGGCGTCATCGATTAAAATTGAACAATTGGCAACCTTTGTGTGCGCTTCCAAACGGGCGGCGAGGTTCACTTTGTCGCCTATGCAGGTGTAGGTCGCGCGGTCCTGTGTACCTGCATATCCGGCGATTACCTCACCCGTGGCAATACCAATACCAATCTTGATTTCTGGTTTGTCAATCACCACTCTGCCAACATTGAATTCCTCCATGAGATCGAGCATGTCACGCGCTGCGGCGACGGCATTTCCAGCGGAGTCGTCCAGTGGTTGAGGTGCGCCGAACAACACCATAAGGCCGTCCCCAATCATCATGGTGACGATGCCCCCATGGCTATCAATTGCCTCAAACATCAGGGAATAATAGGCGTTGAGCAACTCGATGGTTTCTTCAGGGGGCTGGCTTTCTGAAAGGGGAGTAAAGCCGCGGATATCGCAGAACAGCACCGAGACATGAACCCGCCTTCCTCCCAAAGCAAAGCCAGATTCCTGCAAGTCTTCAACAACTTCGCTGGTGGCAAAACGCCGAAGCAGCATCTTCTGTTCGTCACGGAGTCGTTTTTTCTCAAGGCTGGAAGACAATCTCGCTTTTAACAGAACCTGGTTCACCGGCTTCGGCAAATAGTCGTCAGCGCCGAGTTCGATACACCGCACAATGTTGTCGATGCCCTCTACAGATGATGTCACGATCACAGGTAAATCCCGCAGTGCGGGAATGAGTTTGATCGCTTCCAGCACTTCGAACCCATCCATTTCCGGCATTTCGATGTCGAGCAGCAAAAGGTCAAACGGTTCTTCGTGCAGCCGTTCCATCGCGACGTTACCATTTTCCGCAACAGACGCGTGATAACCCAGCATTTCGACATTGCGCGTGAGCAGCATTCGATTAACTTTAGTGTCATCAACTATCAATAGGCGAGCAGGCGTTTCAGCCATCAATTAAATCTTTCAGATCAACTGCCGAGCGTTCATAAGACGCATCCAGAGCTGCTATTTCCTTGTTGGTTGCATCTTGATCAGATCCCAATCCTGATAATTCCATTTGGCGAGCAAGTTCTGCCAGCTCATGAGCGCCAAAAACGTTTGCATTCGACTTTATGGAATGCGCGGCGCGGCGAAACTGGTCCAGATCGCCTGTGGTTGTGGCACTCTTGAGTTCAGCCAAGATGCCTGGTGCTTCTTCCATAAACGTTTCAACCAATTCCTTGATGAAGTTAGACCCGGTCGCGTCCTGAAGCTCATTAAAAACCGAAAGGTCAATCGAACCTTCGACCATATTATTTCCTCTCCCGTTGAGGGATATTCATAATTGCCTCGATCAGTCGATCAACTCTGATCGGCTTGGTGATATAATCATCCATTCCCGCATCAAGGCACATTTCGCGATCACCCTGCATCGCGTTCGCAGTCATGGCAACGATTTTGGGGCGATCATTTTCTTTATGCTTTTTGACGATACGACGAGTTGCATCAAGGCCATCCAATTCGGGCATCTGAACGTCCATCAACACCACATCGTAAATTTGGTTCCCGACACATTCAACCGCTTCCAACCCATTGTTGGCAACGTCGGCGTCATAGCCCATCTGACCTAGTAAACGCAGCGCGAGTTTCTGATTGACCAAATTATCTTCGGCCAACAGAATTCGCAACGGATGTCGGCTGGCCAGTTCGGGGTCCATTTTGGGCTTGGCCGGTGCCTTATCAATAACGTCATGCTTTTTATCCGGTTCAAAGAGAGTTGCCAGCGTGTCGAACAATTGTGATTGCCGCAGCGGTTTTGCCAAGAAAGCTTCGAACAGTCCCGTCTGAACTTCGGAATCCCTCATACCCAGTGAGCTGAACAGAACCATTGGTAAAGCCACACCCCTTTTTTGAATTTCGCGGGCCAATTCCACCCCGTCCATTTCGGGCATATGCATGTCCAGGATGGCTAGGTCGAACCGCTCTCCAGCTTTTAGCCATTCCAAAGCTTCCAGAGGTGAACCAGTAGCGTGCGTTTTGGAGCCCCACTTACTCGTTTGTAGCGCCAATATGTGTCGATTGGTTTCATTGTCGTCCACCACCAACAGGCTTTTTCCCTCAAGTTCTGCCTGCATTCCAATAAGATTGCGGGCCTGCGTCTCAGGCAGCTCAGATTTCTCCGCACGCAGAGTGAAGTGGAAAGTTGATCCTTTGCCTGTGCCATCGCTGACAGCCCACATAGTGCCGCCCATCAATTCAGCCAGTCGCTTTGAGATAGCAAGGCCGAGGCCTGTCCCACCGTATTTACGGGTGGTCGAAGAATCCGCCTGACTGAAAGACTGGAATAGCCGTTTCATACCCTTAGCCGTCAGTCCGATACCTGTGTCGCGCACCTCAAACGCCAGTTCCACCTGATCTCCCTTGATTGCCTTGGCCGACACCGTCAGCACAACTTCACCGGTTTGGGTGAATTTGATGGCATTCGACAGGAGATTGAGGAGAATCTGACGCAAGCGTGTGAGGTCAGTGCTGATGGCAAGAGGCACCTCGTCCTCCAGGATATAGGCAATGTCGAGGTTTTTCTCAGCAGCCCGGGAACTGACCAGATCCAGTGCAGATTCGACACAATCACGCAGGTCGACGGGGCGGAGTTCCAAATCCATCTGCCCGGCTTCGATTTTAGAGAAATCCAAAATGTCGTTGATGATGCCCAGCAGAGCATCCCCGCTGTCATGGATTGTGTTGGCGTAATCCTGTTGTTCAGTATCGAGAGACGTGTCCATCAGCAAACCGCTCATTCCGATGACGGCATTCATGGGCGTGCGGATTTCGTGGCTCATGGTCGCAAGAAACGAGCTTTTTGCCTCGTTGGCAGTCTCCGCAGCTGCACGGGCGTCTTGGGCTTCCTGGAACAGACGCACATTTTCAATCGCAATAACGGCCTGATCACAAAAGGATTGTGCAATATCAATTTCCTTTTTGGTGAAAGCTTTCTTCTCGTTGCGAATGAAAGCCAGCACTCCTAGACAGTCTTCTCCTCGAATAAGGGGTAAATAAATGGACGACATAATGTCGAATTGTTCATGCATTTCCTGTTCGAAAGGAGGCAGGTCAATAATTGTCCAGTCCGGTATGTGCATAACTTCTTTGGAGAAAATTACTTGCGATGGAAAGTTCTCATTGGGGGCAATTGGGGTATTTTCCCTCATACTTACATCGGACAATCCATCCTTTGAGCCCCGAGCCAACGGCCGAAACGAAGTGCCGTCTTTGATCAATGTCGTCACAAAACCTGACGAAACCAATTCCACCCCGGCTTGAACAATGGCTTCAAACACCGGAGTCACGTCTGTTGGTGAGCCACTGATCACCCGCAGAATATCAGCACTGGCTGTCTGACGCGCCAGTGCTGCTTCCGTATCATTGAACATTCGAGTATTTTGAATCGCGATAACCGCTTGGTCGGAGAATGTCTCAACGAGCGAGATTTGCTTTTCGGTGAACGGTTTTGCTTCTAGTTTGTAGATCGTGATGGTGCCCACCAGCTCATCCCCCTTGAGCATCGGAACCGCGAGTAGCGTTCGGATGGGGTCAGAATCTCGTACGGCATAATCATATTCGGGATCCGCCTGAACATCAGGAACGTGCACTGTTCGCTGTTCCAGAGCAGCACGCGCAGAGATGCTGTTTCTTCCTGGAGCGATCGGGTTTTGTTCTATGAACGCTCTGAGTTCAGGGCCGACGTTGTGTGTCGCTGCAATCCGAAGAAACTCGCCATCGAATCGAAAAATCACCGCTCTCTCGGCCTCGCACAGTCTAACCGCGCTTTCTGCCAATGTGTCGAACACAGGTTGTAGGTCGAATGCAGAGCGGCTGATAACCTTGAGAACCTCGGCCGTTGCGGTCTGCTGCTCCAACGACTCCTGCGTTTCATTGAACATCCGCGCGTTTTGGATTGCGATCACGGCTTGATCGCAAAAAGATTGACCAAGATCGATTTCATCTTGATTGAATGGGCCTATCTCAGTGCGCGCAAAAACCAGAATTCCCAGGTATTCGTCTCCGTGCAAAAGCGGCAGATAGAGGACGGAGCCAATTCCAAATTGTTCGTAGACAATTTGTTCGTGTGGAGGATGTTCCAGAACGCTCCAATCTGGCAGATGGAGCATCGACTTGGAATGAATGGCGCGTGAAGGGTAGTTCTGTTCCGGGTCAATTGGAACACGAGTTGGCCCCATATCAACAATGGGGCCAGTTGGGCTCGCCGCCGCAACGGGAGAATAGGTATCTCCATCACTAATCAAAACGAACGCCATGTCACAGGACAGCAGTGGCACTGCCGATTTCACGATCGCCTCAAAGACTGGCATGACATTCGTTTGAGCGCCGCTGATTACCCGGAGAATATCGGCGCTGGCTGTTTGGCGAACCAGAGCCGCTTCTTTGTCGTTGAACATCCGCGCATTTTGGATGGCGATAGCCGCCTGATCGGCGAAGCCCTGAAAGATTGCCAGTTCCTTTTCATTAAATGGCCTGTCAGACCTTCCTGCACCGATTGCTCCGATTGTCTTTCCTTCGGAGAACATGGGCGCATAGGCAGCGGAGAAATCATCTACATCCTGAATTTCTACGAGTCTTTTAAGACCCTTGGGTGCGTCAGGATCGCGGGCAATGTTCTTAAAATGCACGATCTTGCCTGATTGGATTGCGACACCAGCTGGGGTTTTTTCTACAGGAACGGGGAATGCACCAGCAATTTGTTCCTCCATGTGACCAAGATAAGCGTTCATGTGCAGTTGATCCTGATCATCGACCAGCATCACCGCGAGGTGTTCGCTTTTGAACAATGCCTTGCAGCTTTCTAGGATTTTTTCAAATACCGGCTGCGTGTCTTCAACCGACTGGCTGATAACGCTGAGGATTTCCGCGCTGGCTTCTTGCTGTTCCAATGCCTCTGTAACTTCCGCCGTACGCTCTTGGGTTTCGCGCAGTAAGCGAGCATTATCAATGGCGATGCTGGCCTGCGCGGCAAAGCTTTGTACCAGTTCGATATTGGCGTTGGAGGGGGTAGTGGTGTCAGGCCAGCCCAGAATGATCACGCCCCAAACAGCCTCACCGGCTTTGATCGGCACACCCATCAGACGGCGAAATCCAACCATCTTGGCCAATTCAGGATTAAAATAGTCTGCGGCCTGCGCGTCATTTATGTGAACCACTTTTCCCTGCGCGACGACCCGGGGGGTGATATGACCTTCACTATCGTCATACTTTACCGGGTAGTCGGCCACCAATTCTTTCAAGGTCTTCTGAGGGAAGCCGTGCTGTGCGCAGAAATGGAATTCTTCGCCGTCAAAGCGATCCAATACACAGAAGTTTGCGCCACAAAGTTCTGCTGATTTCTGGACTACCAGATCAAAGACCGGTTGCAGGTCCGAGGTCGCTTCATTGATGAGCTGCAGGATTTCAGCGCTGGCCTGTTCGCGTACCAACGCTTCTGTCACCTCGGCGGTGCGTTGCTGTACCTCGTCAAAGAGACGTGCGTTGTTGATTGCAATGATCGCTTGCGAGGCGAAGGTTTCCATCAGTTTGACGTTTTGTTCAGTAAAGGTTGCAGTTTCTTTGCTGCCCAATGTGATCACCCCAATCACGTCTTTGTCGCGAAAAAGAGGTACAGCCAGTGCTGATCGATAACCGTGGTCGCGAAACGCTGAACTCAGCGTGGGATCATAGCCTTTATCTTCTTGAATATTTTCAATAAAATAGCCGCGACCATCTCGCAGCGCTCGTGCAGTTATGGAACCGTCGCCCGGTTCAAATGGATGCGCCCTCATAAATTCTCTGAACTCGTCCGTCCCACCATGGGTAGCAAACACGTGGAATTTCCCATCTTCGGGATTTTTCAGCGCAACAAAAGCATCCTGCAACCGGCAGATACGCGAAGCGACGGCTAATATCGCCTCAAGCGCAGTGATCAACTGATCCGGGGATCGCGAGATAACCTCAAGCACTTCGGACGTAGCTTTTTGATACTCCAGCGCCTCCGTCACCTCGGCGGTGCGCTCTTGTACTTCGCGGAATTGCCGGGTGTTTTCTAAAGCGATTACAGCCTGGGCGGCAAATTTTTCAACAAGTGAGAGTTCGTCGTCCGAAAAGGGTCTGACTTCTTTTCTATAAATCCCGATGACCCCTACAGGACTGCCGTTTGCGGACATCAACGGAACTGTCAAGAATGAACGAACACCTTCCTCATCAACCAATTGCCTGCGCCATGGATCGCCGTTGATATAGTGATCTGTCAGGCGCAGATCGACATTGTGAACTACGCGCGCCTCGCGGACGGATTTGGACTTGTCCCGTATTAATTCCGCATCCTGTTCTCGTTTAACTCGTTTTTCGTTCAAATTTGATGGGCGACATTCCTCCTATTGCTGAGTGTCTTCTGCGGCTGTTGTAAAAGCCGTTGATGTATTGGAACAGGGCGTCGGTTGCTTGCTGTCGTGTTTGCCATGTGCCGCGCCAGATGAGTTCGGCTTTGAGTGTTTTGAAGAACGTCTCGACCACGGCGTTGTCCCAGCAATTGCCTTTTCGGCTCATGGACACTTTAAACTTCAGTTCACGCATTCGTTTTTGATAATCATGAGAGCAGTATTGACTGCCACGGTCCGTATGATGAATGCAGCCCGGCGGTGGGTTTCGAAGGGCCAAAGCCCGGTTGAGAGCCTGCAATGCCAAGTCTTTCTTCAACCGGTTGCTGACAGCCCAACCCACCACACGGCGTGAATGTAGATCGATCATCACTGCCAGATACAGCCAGCCCTCACGGGTCCAGATGTAGCTGATGTCACCTGCCCATTTCTGGTTGGGTTTATCCGCTTGGAAGTTCCGCCCCAGCAAGTTAGGCGCAATGTTGAAGCGGTGATTGCTATCGGTCGTAGCTTTGTATTTGCGTGTTCTGACCACTCGAATGCCGTTGTCGCGCATCAAACGGCCAACACGGCGGTGACCAATAGCAAGGCCGGCTTCCTTCAACTCCTGCGTCATTCTCGGGCGACCATAACTGCCAAGGCTCAAGTGATGCTGTTCACGGATGTGCGCCAGAACCACCATGTCATCGCGCTGCCGTTGACTAACAGGGCGGTTGTGCCAGGCACGATAACCACGCGATGTAACATTCAGAATATGGCAAAGCCGATCCACCGGAACGTGTTTCCTGTGTTCTTCGACAAACGCAAATCTCACTTGCTTTGACCCGCGAAGAACACTGTTGCCTTCTTTAATATCTCCCTCTCCTCCGTGAGGAGACGAACCTCTCTGCGAAGCCGCTCATTCTCTTTGGCCAGATCAATATCAACCGATGGTGGAAGGTCATCAGGCCGGGATTGTTGTATCCATTTCGATAACGTCGAAAAGCCGACCCCCAAATCTGATGCCACTTGTTTCCGGGTAAGTCCGCTGGTCAGCGCAATACGCACCGCTTCACGCTTGAATTCGTCTGTGTGGCCTCGTGCCATAATAGTTCTCCTTGATGGGATTAATCCAATTCAAGGACACGGAACTAAACCGTGACAAGTCCAAGATGACTTGATAGTGGGAGGAAGAACCTAAGCTTTCTCCATCCACCCATATGTCACTGATGCGAATACCCTAAGTGATCTCGATAACAGTAAGCAATCAATAGACAATTTAATTGCGACATCAAGCGAGTATCGGGGAAGGGCTAGTCGGTACCCTTCTCTAAATGTCACGAATTATCGATGTTGGCACTTCGCAGCGAAGTGATCCATTTTGAGACGTGAAAATTGATTGAATTCCAACGACCGGTTTCGTGTTTTTCCGCAGCGACGAGAGTTTTCACCAAATGACTGGAATCTCCCAACCACACACCCCTATGTATGTCCTCCTCAATTTCATAAATATTCCCCATAAATCCACATTTCAGTAACGTGAGTGTGTTACATTGAAACTCTTGTTACGGCACCGTAAAACGGCCATGTTTATCCGTGAATCACTTTGTTGCACTTGATGTGTGGAATGTGAATAAGGGTTGGGAAATATGATGAGACTTCAACGCTCTGGAATTACAGGTTCAACGAACACTCGTGCCATGGGCCTCAGGGCTCTGGGCAGCCGAACACTGGGTGTGGCGGCGTTTGGGCTCTCCCTGTTGGTATCCACATCTTTGGTGCATGCGGAAAATAAGCCTGAACAGCCTTTGACAGTCAGCAACAGTCTAGCCGGGAATTATCTTGCGGCGCGGATTGCGACAACGGATCGGGATACGGAAAGTGCCGCCGCGTTTTATCGCCGCGCCATCGGGCTCGACCCCGATAACAACGATCTGATGATCAAGGGCTTCCTGACGTTCATTGCCAACGGGGATTTTGCCGAAGGCGTAACGCTCGGCGATATCATCATCAAATCCGGCAAAGAGCCGGAAATCGTCAGCCTCGTGATGTCGGTTGAGGAAATCCGCAAGAAATCATGGAAATCCGCCTCCCGTCACCTGACAAAAGATTGGCGCAGTGCCGTTGACCGCCTTATGGCCGGCCTGATTCTGGGCTGGGTCCAACAGGGCAGCGGCGACGGGGAGCTCGCGTTAAAAACAATTGATGCGCTGAACGGTCCGGCGTGGTTCGACCTTTTCGTGCAATACCACGGCGGTCTGGTCGCGCTGACAAATGGGAATACCAAGGATGCGGTAAAGCGTTTGAAAACCGCTTATGACAATCGCGCCGGTGGCCAGGCGGCCGGTGACACCTATTTACGTGTCATGACCGCACTTGCCCACGCGCACGCCCGCAATGGTGATTTCGATAGTGCCGGTGAGATTGTCGATCAAGGGCTACGGCGTGTACCTCAGAACCCATTGCTTGAACGCATGAAATCTGAACTCAAGGCTGATAAAATCCCCGAATTCAGTGTTAAAACGGCCCAGCGGGGTGCTGCTGAAGTATTCTTGAACCTCGGCACCGCCATTAACCGCGAGGGCGGGGAACAATTTGCCCGCATCTACATGCAACTAGCCAATACGCTGGCCCATGACGACGATGCAGTTCGCGTCGAACTTGCAGAACTGTTCGATGGTCAGGGACTTTTGGCCCGCGCCAATGAGTTATTTGAAAAAATCATGCCAGAGTCCGCATATTACCGAATCGCGAGATTGGAATACGCGCTAAACCTCGACGAGTTGGACAAACGTGTGCCAGCTCGAAAAGCGCTTGATGAACTGATAGAGTCGGGACCGGACGATCTTGTCGCGCATTTGTCATATGGCGCGGTGCTTGCACGGCATGAAGATTATCAGGGCGCAGCCGACGTCTACAATAAAATACTGGGTCGGATCGACACGCCAACACGGATCCATTGGAACCTCTATTACCGTTTGGGCATCTCCTATGAGCGCACAAAACAATGGCCAAAGGCGGAAGCGGCGTTCAGGGAATCCCTGAAACTCTCTCCTAATCAACCCAGGGTGTTGAATTATCTGGGGTATTCCTGGATCGATATGGACATCAACCTTCAAGAAGGCCTCGATATGATCCGCAAGGCAGTCGATCTTCGCCCCAACGATGGGTATATGGTCGATAGCCTGGGGTGGGCCTACTACAAGTTGAACCGCATTCAGGAAGCTGTTGTTGAGCTTGAAAGAGCCGTGGAATTGCGCCCCGGTGATCCGACAATCAACGACCATATGGGTGACGCCTATTGGAAAGCCAATCGCAAGCTGGAGGCAACGTTCCAGTGGCAACATGCTCTCGCGCTTGACCCGATGAAAGAAGACATTCCCCGCATTGAGGAAAAGTTGAAGGTGGGGCTCGACGAAGTTGAGAAGAAAGAACTCGCCAATAAAGACCAGCCAAACAAAGGCTAGAGTTCAACCCGGCCTACGTATTAAACATGCTGACACGGATTGCCCCGGCAAAAATCAACCTTGCCCTGCATGTGACAGGCCTGCGCGCAGATGGCTATCACGAGCTTGATTCTCTGGTCACTTTTGCGCAATTGGGCGACAGGCTGACGTTTGCGCGCTCAGACGAGTTGTCGTTAACCCTATCAGGCCCACACGGAGCGTCTCTCACTGTCGACGGTGATAACCTCGTTTTAAAGGCGGCACGGGCATTGCAATGCGTCGTTGGCGCGCCCCAAGCTGGCGCGGCGATAAATCTGGAAAAGAATCTGCCAATCGCATCGGGCATCGGTGGCGGTTCTGCTGATGCTGCGGCCACATTACTCGGGTTGAGAGAGCTCTGGGAGGTTGATGTTAACGACGCTAAATTATCAGCGCTGGGCTTGTCCCTGGGAGCGGATGTCCCCATGTGCCTCAACGGCAAGCCGCTAAGGGCATCAGGTATTGGCGAAATTCTTGAGCCAGTTTCGATGCCGGAATTTGACTGTGTTTTGGTCAACCGGATGGTGCCCGTTTCCACCCCCGCCGTATTCAATAAACTCACCCATAAAAATAACCCTGACCTCAATCTGGAAGAGAATAATGCTGACTGGCATGCTCGTATTGCAGCTAATCGCAACGACCTGGAACCTGCGGCTTGCGCATTGGTTCCGGACATCAACACCTGTCTGGACGCGTTGAAATCTACATCAGGTTGCCAATTGGTGCGTATGTCCGGATCCGGGGCGACATGTTTTGGCCTGTATGATACGCAAGAGGACGCCCAAAGGGCAGCCGGGGTACTTCAATCCAACCACGCGAATTGGTGGGTTGCAGCTACCAAAACCACCGCAGGGTAGTCTGCAGCACAAGGAAATATCACATGAGCCGCATCGACGAGGCCCGCACCTTTATTCCCGTATCAATTGCAGTGCTGACCGTGTCCGATACGCGGGTTCCGGAGGATGACCGTTCCGGTAATATCCTTGCCGAGCGGCTGCAGGCGGCAGGTCATAAATTGGGTGATCGCGCCATCGTCAAAGACGAAATATCCACAATTCAGACGCAGGTTCAAACCTGGGTCAACGATGAGGGAATTGATGTCATCATCACAACGGGCGGCACTGGTTTTACGGGTAGAGACGTCACGCCCGACGCGCTGGAACCACTGTTCGACAAGCGAATGGATGGGTTTTCATTTGCCTTTCACCAACTCAGTTACGAGAAAATAGGCACGTCCACCGTACAATCCCGCGCCACCGCCGGGCTGATTGGAACCACCTTCACCTTCTGCGTCCCCGGCTCCCCCGGTGCCTGCAAGGACGCGTGGGACGGAATTTTGGGAAAACAACTCGACTACCGCCACATGCCCTGCAATTTCGTAGAAATCATGCCCCGGCTGGACGAGCACCTGAAGCGTAGTAAGGGATGAATTGATTTTGGATATGCTGAGCTATCAAGCCTAAACAATTCAACGGACGTCTGTTCAATCTGTTTTGCGGAGAGGGTGTTTGAAAACTCTGATGCAGAAAATTTCGCCAAAACATCAATCTTTCGAAAAGCCAATCACGAAAGACAGTTTCTTGAGCGCGTCCAGCACATTCAATATTGAAAAACTATTCTAGCGGCTCGATAAGATTTCGAGTTTTCACACAGATTCCAGAGAAACTCGACCGTGTGTCCATGGATTGGAATGGCCCGCTTTTGAAAATGAACATGCCCTTGTAATCCTATTCCTCTCCAATGAGGCCTGTTTTTTCGAGCAGGAAGTTACGTACTGTTGGGTCAATAACTTTATGATCAATTGGATAAACCCCGCATCGACCTAAAATTTCGTTGGCCGATACAGTTGTTCTGACCCGTTTCCAGATCACCCGAGAGGAATAGGGTGTTCGGCAAGGCCGCCAGGAAATGCCCATCGTCATGCCGCGCAAATAGGTGCGCTGCTGTCGGTGTGGTGGGTATAATATGGTTTGGGTAATTGATCCTTCTTGATCGCTTTCAAACTCAACAACGAATATCCGACTGCTGTGATAACTCGCTTTGCCATCATAGCGCGTCCGCCGCAACGGTTCACGGTCCGGGCCGAGACCGCGTTCAATCGTGCGTGTCATGACCTGGCCTCCGTGCTCATCCAGAAATGACGCCCCGATCATCACTCTGCCCAGCCATGAGGGCGACAAAAAATGGATGTGATAGGCCCCGACAAACTGCCGTAAACGAATCATGTCACCTGGAAATGCCTTAATAAAAGGGTCTTCACGTTGAATTGGCGAGTTCTTGTTCGATTGGGCCCGTTGCACCTTGAATGTCGCGTTGCCGACCAGCAAATCTTGCTCGTCCAGATCGAAATAGAGGCAGATCCGGCGCAAGTTATGAGGTGATGGCATGCCCGCCCCGGAAAGGTAGCGATTGAATTGTTGAGGGTTAATTCCGATTTCACGGCAAACCTGCGCCACCGACACCTTCTCGGCGCAAACGTGGCGAAGATTTTTTGCGAATTCAGAGATTGCTCAACCCATCCGTTAGCGACTTTAGGTAGAGTAGTATAAGAATGCTAATACTAATGCAATCTCGCGTAATTGCCTTGTGCCGTTGGTTGGCCTCACATTTGGCCTTAATGCGTGTCGCGCTTATTCGTCCTCACGAATGAGCGATGCAGACCCGCACAAAATATGAGCTCAAGCGCGTTTCAATGAATCTTATTAAACGAAACGCGCTTGAGTGGGAGTGAAATGGCGCAGATTACGATCATCGAGAACGAGTGGATAATCCTACCGGACGGGCGGCGTTTGGCAGCACGTATTTGGATGCCCAAGGGCATTGGACCTTTTCCGGCTATCCTTGAGTATTTGCCCTACCGCAAGCGCGACGGCACCGCACCACGCGATCACACCACCCATCCGGTTTTTGCCGCTGCGGGTTATGCGTGTATCCGCGTCGACATCGCGGGAACCGGCGATTCAGATGGGATGTTCGATGATGAATATTCTGAGCAAGAACTCGCCGATGGTGAGGCCGTCCTCGCATGGATCGCCGCACGCGATTGGTGTGACGGCAAGATCGGAATGATCGGTATTTCCTGGGGCGGATTTAACGGGTTGCAGCTGGCGTATCGTCAGCCAGAAGCGTTAAAGGCCGTTGTCAGCGTTGCTTCGACCACGGACCGATATGCCGATGACATCCATTTTATGGGCGGTTGTTTACTGAGTGATAACGTCAATTGGGGTGGGCAGTTGTTTACCAATCAATCACGCCCACCCGATCCCGCGCTACGTCCGGACTGGCGCGACTTTTGGGTGGAGCGGATGGAAAACCTCCCCTTCATGGCCGCTGATTGGTTGGAGCATCCTCTGCGCGATGATTTTTGGAAACACGGGTCGGTCTGCGAAGACTACGGGCGCATTCAGGTTCCTGTATTAACGACGACTGGTTGGGCAGATGCCTACGTGAATGCACCATCGCAACTGGCCGAACACCTAAATGTGCCTGTCAAAGCCCTGGTAGGACCCTGGGAACACCGCTATGCGCATATCTCAAGACTGGATGCGTCTGATTTCCTTTCCGAAGTTCTCGGCTGGTTTGATCGCTGGTTGAAAGGGGAGGAAAACGGAGCGGAGGACCTGCCGGACTACCGTGTATTCATACAAGAACATTTCAACCCGACACAGGCAAACAGGCCACCCATTGGGCGTTGGGTGGCAGAAACGAATTGGCCATCCCCGCATGTCAGCGGGCGTACGGTCTGGCTTGGTGACGGTCAATAGGAGAACGTGCCCAAAGACACCAAACAAGATGTTGCGACACCAGCACATGTTGGCCGGGCCAGTGGTGTTTTCTGTCCCGGCATGCGGATCGACAATGAACTTCCAGGCGACCAGAGCGGCGATGATGCCCTGTCAGTTTGCTATGATTTACGGGTTGAGACCCCGTTAGAACTGCTTGGACGCGCGGTGCTTAAAATCGCCTTCGCGGTGGACACTCCAGCCGCGCAAATAGTGGCACGATTATGTGATGTGGCACCGGACGGGGTGTCACAGCGGATCAGCTATCGTGCATTAAATCTCACTCACCATAATGAGCATGAGACCCTTGAAGCACTTGTGCCGGGGCAGTGTTATACCGCCGAAATTGCGTTGAACGAATGCGCCCATCTTTTGCGGGCGGGACACACATTACGGCTTGCCCTTTCAAACAGCTATTGGCCGATCATCTGGCCCGCGCCAACACCCACGACAATAACGCTTGATCTGGTTGCCTGTTCGTTGGAACTGCCCGTGCGTTCCGTTTCAAAAGAAACCGCCGCCTGTGCGCCGCACACCCCTCAGGCTTACCCGGATTGGCCTGCTGAGACCCTGCGTGCCACCGATGCGCGCGCCACAACCATCACACAAGATGATGGGTTTATCGTTCAGGAAACTTTTGATGATTTTGGTGTGGCTCGTGACCCGGATCACGGGATGGAAGTTGGAAGCCATGCCACAAGCCGTTACGCCATTCATCCCGATGACCCTGCGACTGCGAAGTTTCAGTCGGAATGGAATTTCACGTTCAAACGCGAGGCGTGGCAGGTCGAAATCGATACTGAAAATACCATGACGTGCGATGCGCAAAACTTCTATGTGCACCGCAAACTACGCGCCACAGAGGGCGAAACAAAGGCCGAGGTTCTCGCAAAGGAATGGTCAAGGACCATCCCGCGCGGACATTTATGACTATAAAAAGGAGAAAAATCATGAGAATTGAATGGAAAAAAGCACCAACTAACCGCCGTAGGTTTCTTAAGGGGATCTCCGCGATGGGGACTGCTGCCATGCTGCCCATGGGCCATGTCGGACGCGCGATGGCGCAATCGGATAGTGTGTTGCGGGTGCGCAATTACGGCGACTTGAGCACGATGGACCCGGCCCATAGTGTCGGTGTTGTCGATGAAACAATTCACGCCGCGGTTTATAACAAGCTGCTTCAATATACGCCCGGATCTGAGTGGGGCTGGAAACTGGACGCTGCTGCCATGATAGAGCAGGCCGATCCAACGCACATCAAATTTGCTTTGCGCGATGACATTGGCTTCACCAACGGTCACGGTGCAATGACGGCGCAGGACGTGAAGTTCTCGTTTGAACGTATCATCGCTGATGCTACTGAATCGCCCAACAAGCCCGACATGGGACCGCTCAGCAAAGTTGAAGTTACGGGTGAACGTGAAGGTACAATTGTCCTCGGCAAACCTTTTGCTCCGCTTTGGACAATTGCACTGCCCTACATCACCGGCAGCATCGTGTCCAAGGCCGCGACCGAAGCCGCTGGTGGGCGTATCGGTGTCGACCCGGTTGCTGAGTCCGGCCCTTACCTGCGGGCAAGCTGGGCTGCAAAAGAAAAGACAGTATTGAAGCGAAATCCCGACTGGAAAGGCGAACTTCCTGCTTGGGACACCGTTGAAGTCCTGCCAATTGATGATGAAAGCACCGCCGAAATTGCCTTTGATGCGGGGGAGATTGACCTCACTCGTGTATCTCTGGGGTCGGTTGAGCGGTATCGCGCTGGCGTTCCAAATGGCGGTTCACTGGTTGAAAATCCATCCCTGTTCTACGTATGGTTGGGGATAAATCTTGATCACCCGAAACTGCAGAACCAGAAGTTGCGACAGGCCATCCAACATGCGATTGATGTGCCATCCATCCTGCAAGCGGCCTATTTTGGTGCGGTTGAACCATCAACTGGCATCATCGCGCCGGGTCTTGCCGGCAACCGCCCAGCCAGCCTTGTACCTGCTGCTGCTGACTTTGCCAAAGCAGCGGAGCTTTTGGCAGAATCAGGCGAAACAAACGTCAGCCTGACCCTGGATGTTCTCAACAAGACCGAATTCACCACGACAGCGCAGGTCATTCAGGCAACTTTGGCGCAAATCGGTATCACGCTTGAAATCAACCTGCTGGAATCCGGCGCATTCTGGTCAAGCGGTGACAACAAAGACCTGCAACTTGTGCTGAACCGTTTCTCGATGGCGCCCGATCCATCCTATGCGACCGCTTGGTTCACCACCGCACAGGCCGGTATCTGGAACTGGGAACGCTTCCGCAATGAAGAGTTCGACAAAATCCATGCTGAAGCATCGCAAGAAACGGATGTGGCCAAGCGAGACAAGATGTACCGCCGTGCGCAAGATCTGATGGAAGAAAGCGGCGCGTATCGCTTTATTACCCATGAGGCAACACCGGTTGTCCACTCATCGCGCATCAAACCGGGCCTGCGCCCGGACGGCCTGATGTTGCTGCGCGATTTCGGCAAAGCATAACTGAAAAGGAGCGTCGCAATGTTGCAATTTACACTCAAACGATTTGCCCTTGCGGCGCTCATCCTTGTGGTGGCTGTTACGATCATGTTCTTGATGATCCGCGCAGTACCCGGTGATCCGGTCTCGATCATGCTGGGGCCACGTGCCACGCCTGAACTCAAGGCGCGATTGATAGCAGAAATGGCGTTGGACCAATCCATCCCCAAACAATTGTTGCTGTATTTCGGCGGCTTGTTGCGCGGTGATCTGGGCGTTGACGTGTTTTCGGGACGCGAAGTCACCACCATCGTTTTCGAACAGCTGCCGCACACGCTAAAATTGATTTTTTCGGCCATCACATGGTCCGCAATCCTGGGTATAGCATTGGGATGTTTTGCGGCAGCCCACCCCAACACATGGATCGACCGCGTAGCGGCGACAGTTTCAGTCAGCTTCATTGCCGCCCCGGCGTTCGTCGTGGCGCTACTGTCGCTGCTCATCTTTGCGGTGCAATTGCAATGGTTCCCGGCCATTGGCGTTGGCGAAGGGTTTTGGGATACCGCGTGGCATCTGGTGTTACCGTCGCTCGCCATCGGGCTTAGTTGGGTTGGTTATATTGCCCGTTTGGTGCGCGCCTCGATGCTTGAGGTCATGGGCGAAAGCCACATTCGCACGGCCCGCGCCTTTGGCCTAAGTGAGCGGCGGATTATCGGTATTTATGCTTTGCGCATCGCTATCCTGCCCGTTGTCACGGTGATCGGCGTTGGCATGGGCTTTCTACTCAGTTCCGCTGTCTTTACTGAAATCGTATTTGCCCGGCCCGGTTTGGGCAAACTGGTCATCGATAGCATCACCACTCGCAATTACCCTATCGTAATGGGTGCGGTTCTTGTGTCTACGGGGCTGTTCGTCATCTCAACCGCATTGGCCGATCTGATCAATGCCCTTCTTGATCCGCGCGCGCGGACGAATGCCTAAAGGGATACAGATCATGACAGATGCAATTGTAAATCCTGCCAAATCCAAATCGGAACTGGCGATTATCATCGCTGGTGTCGCGCGCGACCCTTTGGGGTTGATCGGGCTGATCATCGTGGGTGTAATCGTGTTTTCGGCGGTTTTCGCCGCGTGGATCGTGCCCTATGACCCGATCGCAATGAACATCCCCGACCGAATGCAGGGGCCGCCTACGGCGCATTTACTGGGCACCGACCAACTGGGCCGTGATACGTTTTCGCGGGTAATCATGGGCGGGCAAGTCGCGCTTAAAGTAGCTCTTCCAGCGATTTTTGGTGCTATGGCGATTGGTCTCACGCTGGGTATGATCGCGGGTTACGGGCCTAAATGGCTTGATAATTTCCTGATGTTACTGTTTGACACGATCCGCTCATTCCCCACGGTGATGTTTGCGCTTGCGGTTGTTGCCCTGGTTGGTCCCAGTCTGCAGACAGTTGTTTTTGTTGTCATGGCGACGTCAATCCCAACCTATGGGCGGGTGGCACGTACACAGACTCTAACCCTGCGCAACAGCGAATTTATTTTGGCTGAACGCGCTATGGGGGCCAGTATCGTACGCATTTTAAGTGTACACATGCTACCCAATATTATTGGTGTATTGGCCGTTTTGGTGGCAATGGACATCCCGACAGTGATCGCACTTGAGGCAGGGCTGAGCTTTTTAGGCTTGGGGGTAAAACCCCCGACACCCAGTTGGGGAGCACTGCTCAAGGATGGCTATGCATTGATCCGCCAAACCCCGTGGTTGGTTGTAGGTGGCGGCTTGCCCATCGTAATCGCCACCCTTGGATTTACATTTCTGGGCGAAAGCCTGCGCGACGTTGTCGACCCGAAACTGAGGAAAAACCGATGACCGAAAAACTGCTGGAAATTGATGACCTCAGCGTCGATTATGAGACCGCTCGCGGGGACCTCAAGGCGTTGCGTAACATCACCTTTGATGTCAACAAGAGCGAGATCGTGGGCATTGTCGGGGAAAGTGGCTGTGGAAAATCCACGTTGATTTCAGCCATATTACGCCTGATTGCGCCCAACACGCGGTTTCGCAGTGGCGAAGTGCGGTTCAAGGGTGAAGACCTGCTGACGGCTTCGGAACGCAAAATCCGTGACCTTCGCGGGGATGACATTTCGATCGTCTTCCAGGACCCGATGCAGACCCATAATCCGGTGATCTCAATCGGGCAGCAGATGGTGGACATCCAGCACCGGTCAAAAGCCAACAAGGCCGAGAAACGGGCAACAGCCGCCAAGATGTTGGGCGCGGTCGGCATCCCGGACCCGGAGGCGCGGCTAAGCCAATTCCCCCATGAGTTTTCCGGTGGCATGCGCCAACGGATCGCGATTGCCATGGCGCTGATGTCTGAGCCAGATCTGTTGATTGCCGATGAACCGACAACCGCGCTTGACGCCACGCTTGAGGTGCAGATCATCGAGCGGTTGAAAGACCTGCAGCGGGATTTCGGCTGCGCGATCCTGTTCATCTCGCACCACCTTGGGGTCATCGCGGAACTCTGTGACCGGGTGGTGGTGATGTATGCGGGGGCCGTCGTCGAAAGCGGCACGGTGCGTGAGATTTTTCACCATCCCAAACACCCTTACACCCGCCGTCTGATTGAATGCGACCCCGGCCATATCAAGGAACGCGCCCGCGTCTTGCCCACCATCCCGGGTGAGGTACCGGATCTTGCAAACCTGCCCACGGGCTGCATTTTCCGCGACCGTTGCGATCAGGCATTTGAACGCTGCGCCGAAGTGCCGCCGCTGACCCGGCTGAGTGACGGCCAAAACGCAGCCTGTTGGTTGAACCATGCGGAGGAGCCAGCATGAGCCCGATCCTGGAAGTCAAAGACCTGGAAACCAGCTATGGCCATGTGAACGTGCTGGCCGGTGTTAGCTTTAGCGTTGAGCAGGGTGAAACCTATGCGATGGTCGGCGAAAGCGGCTCTGGCAAAACCACCGTGATCCGCGCCATTGCCGGATTGGCCCCCGCCCAGGCCGGATCAGTGAAGTTTGATGGTCAGGAAATTCGCGGGATGAGCGAAAAGAACCTGCGCCCCCTACGCAAAGATATCGCAATGATGTTTCAAGACCCGACAGGGTCGCTTTCGCCCCGTCTGACAATCCGTAACCTGATCACCGAGCCGTATAAAATCCAGGGCATGAAAGACCGCGATCTGGATGCCGAAGCCAAACGCCTGTTGGAACTGGTCAACCTGCCATCGCATTTTGCCAACCGCTATCCCTACCAACTATCGGGTGGACAAGCACGGCGTGTTGGCGTTGCACGGGCCCTTGCGCTTGAACCGAAATTGATCCTGGCCGATGAACCCACGGCGGGTCCGGATGTCTCGGTGCAGGGCGAATTGCTAAACCTGTTGAATGATCTACGCGAACGGCTTGGCCTGTCGATGGTGATCATTACGCACAATTTGAATGTCGTGCGCCATGTCTCGGACCGCATGGGTATTTTGTACCTGGGCCGTTTAGTCGAAGAAGGCACGACCGAGGCGATTTTTGAAGCCCCGCGCCATCCCTATACCAACTGCCTGCTTAGCGCGAACCCTGAACCTGACCCGGATGCACGGCTTGAACGTATCGCTTTGAAAGGCGAACCGCCCAGCCTGATCAAACGCCCATCGGGCTGTGAATTCCGCGACCGTTGTCCGGTAGCCAGCGACATCTGTACTCAAGTGCCTAGTCTTGAGGTAACTGACGGTCACGCGGTCCGGTGCCTGACACCTTTGCACCTATGATTCTGCCAAAATGACAACGTCAGCTTTGTATTTCAACAGCTCAATCCTGAGCATGGATGCGCAAGACAGCATGCCCGAAGCGGTGCTGACCGAGGGCGAAACCATCACTGCCGTCGGTTCAGAATCAGACATGCGTACGCAGATGCCCGCGGACACCGTCTTGGAAGATTTACAGGGTCAAACGATGATACCCGCCTTCATTGATCCCCACGGACATTTTCCAGATTCAGGGTTTATAAAACTGTTCCGCGTCAACCTATCCGCGCCACCCCTTGGAACCTGCAAAGATATGGATACCGCGCTTTTGCGGCTACGCGACAGGGCCAAGACCACCCCAAGTGGCGAATGGATCATGGGTGTTTGCTTTGACAATACTGCGGTTGCCGAAAGTCGTATGCCCACGCGTGCCGAACTGGATAGCGTGTCGCGTGACCACCCCATCTGGGTCATTCATGCCTCAGGGCATAACGGCGTGGCAAATTCAAACGCACTTGCTAAACAAGGGATTACTGAGGCGACGCCCGATCCGGTTGGCGGCCGATTTGGTCGCGATCCGGCAACAGGCACGCTTACCGGTCTGATCGAAGGTCTTTCGGCCATGGGGCCTTTGGGGGACACGACGTTCCTGATTGACGAGATACAATTCTGGCAAGGATTCGCCACCGCACGGGACGAATACCTGTCTTTCGGCGTGACCTATGGTCAAAATGCATGGGCCAATGCGGATTTGCTGGCGCGATTTTCCAGCTTGCCTGCGGATCAAGACCCCGGTTTTGACCTGATGATCCTGCCGATTGCCGAGCTTGAACCGTCCCTCAGCCAAGGCTCCGACGCCATGGACGGTTTTGCCAATCCACATTTCACACTGGGGCCGCGCAAACTGTTCGCAGATGGGGCCTTTCAGTTGCAAACCGCCTATCTGCGCACCGATTATCACTGCCCAAGCGTTCCGAATGCGCCGCGCGGGCAACCCTATACATCCGCGGCCGAATTGACCGCCCAAGTGCAAGTGCTACACGACATGGGCTTTCAGATCCATTGCCACTGCAATGGCGATGCAGGTGCCGATTTATTCCTTGATGCTGTGGAAGCGGCCCAAACGATCAATCCGCGCGAGGATCACCGCCACACGATCATCCACGGCCAACTGCTGCATGATGATCAATTCGAACGCATAGCGCGGCTGGGCGTGACCGTCAGCTTTTTCTCTGCCCATATCTATTATTGGGGTGATCGTCACCGGGATACATTTCTTGGTCCCGACCGCGCTGCGCGTATTTCGGCCGCAGGATCAGCCCAACGATATGGAGTACGATTTACCCTTCACAATGACGCTTCTGTCACGCCAACACGGCCTATCCATTTAGCCCATTGCGCGGTAAACAGACTAACAGCAACAGGTGCCTTGTTGGACGCGGACCAAAAGATATCCGTTCTCTCAGCCTTGCGTGCTCAAACCATTGATGCCGCTTGGCAAGTTTTTCAAGAGGATAAACGCGGCTCGATTGAGGCCGGTAAACTGGCCGATTTGGTTATCTTGTCCCGCGATCCACTCGAAGTCCCTACCCGCTTGCCTGAGACGACGGTTGTGAAGACGATCCGTCGTGGAAAGGTCGTGTTCCAGCACGCCGCCAGAACCGACGTGTAGGTCAGATATGAGAAAACCGAGAATCGCAATTGCCGGTTTCCAGCATGAAACCAATTGCTATAGCCTCACAAAAGCAGGGTTGGCTGAGTTTGAAATGTCGGATTCCTGGCCCGCTATGCTGCATGGGCAGCAGGTCATTTCTCAGACGCTGGGCATGAATTTGCCCATTGCCGGATTTGCTGACGCTGCGAAAGTTGCCGGGTATGAGATCATCCCCATCCTGTGGTGCGCAGCGGAACCGTCGGCTCAGGTTACCGATACAGCGTTCGAGACAATTACAGGCATGATTTTGGAAGGGTTACGCGAAGCTGGCCCTCTGGACGGCGTGTATCTTGATTTGCACGGCGCTATGGTCACAGAAGGTTTCGCGGACGGCGAAGGAGAGCTTCTGCGCCGGGTGCGCGCGCAGATTGGGGAAAACATCCCGCTCGTGGCCAGCCTCGACCTGCATGCCAATATTTCCGCAGATATGTGCGGACATGCCGACTATCTGGCAATTTTCCGCACCTATCCGCATCTCGACATGGCCCAAACCGGTGCGCGGTGCCAGCCTATGCTTGCGCGTCTTTTGCGCGGCGAGGTCCTACATAAGGCATTTCGCCCCGTGCCCTATTTGATCCCTTTGCACGCACAATATACCGGCGCACCACCTTTCAGCACGCTTTATGACAGCCTGCCGGACCTAAGGCAGCGCGGGATTAATGCAGATATTGCCCTTGGATTTACGGCTGCAGATTTCCCCGATACCGGTCCGTCCTGTGTTGCCTATGCTGAAACTGCTGGCCAGGCTGAGGCCGCAACAGAAGAAATCCTTTCGCGATTTCTGGCCTTGGAACCGCGCGTGGATCGCTCGTTGCTTTCGTTGGACGAGGCGGTCTGGATATCGCATCAGCGCAGAGATAAACCGCTCATTCTGGCGGACGTTCAGGACAATCCCGGAGCGGGAGGCACCTCGGGCACCACCGGCTTGTTGAGGGCTTTGATGATCGGCAAAAGCAAGAGCGTCTTAAGCGGGCTGTTTCACGATCCTGAACTGGCAGCAAAATCACATGTCGCCGGAAAATCCGCGCGGTTTCATGCAGATCTGGGGGGGGAAATCAGGCCTGCCAGGGCAGGTCCCGTTGGAATGCCTGTTCGAAGTTCTTTCCCTGAGCGATGGAACTTGCCGTTATTCTGGAGAAATGTATGGCGGCGGTGTTGCGACGCTTGGAAAAAGTGCTGCATTAAGGCTCATCGGCGTTGATGCGCAGATCGATGTCGTCGTCACAAGCATCAGAAATCAGTGTCTCGATCTGGCTCATTTTACCCATTTCGGACTAAACCCTGCCGAATACAAAACCATCTGTGTCAAGAGCACGGTGCATTATCGTGCTGCATATGATGAAATCGCCAGTGAGGTGAGATCTGTCTCATCGCCCGGCGCATTTATCTGTGAGCTTGAGAAGATGCCCTATCAAAACCTGCATCCAAATAAAATGCTAACTGCAGTGGCTAAAAATAGTCAGTAGCACAGATGATTGTGGAGGTTGGAGGTGCGGGCATGCTGTTGTGTCACAGCGTCTCATTTGCGCAGAGCAACCTTTTGAGCGACGCGCTGCATTGAACGTTGTGGGCTCGAAACCATAAGTAGCTGCTATAACTTCGGATCAGGGTGCACCTGTAGCAAGGGTTATATTGATGGTGTGATTTACATTTTCATAAGCGGCTATCCCCGGTTCACTTCCAATTCAAATCACCATCACACTTTTTTGTTCTTGCTATGTTCTCAAATTTCAAATAGGAATATATTCAAGAACTCAAATTGGAGCGGTGTGATGAGTGTTAATCTTGAGAATGTTCAGGTTGCTGACCGCTATGCGTTCCGGCCCGGCGGCAGTGCGGCGGATGCTAATAATATTCTGGACCGCTCCCAGTCTCGCCTCGGTACTGCCCGTATTCGCGGCAGGGCGGCGGGGCTTAATCCTTCTGGCCGGTTTGAAACAAACAGCCGCCATATGTTTGATGACGGCTGGCAAACGCTGGACGAGTTGCCACCGTTCAAGACAGAAGTAACTGCTGAAAACCCGCGCACGATTATTACCCGCAATGATTCGCCTGACCTGCCCTTTGACCGGTCGATCAATCCCTACCGCGGGTGCGAGCACGGCTGTGTCTATTGTTTTGCCCGACCCACCCACTCCTATATGGGGCTTTCCGCCGGTGTTGATTTTGAATCCAAGCTCTTTGCCAAACCCAATGCTGCGAAGCTGTTACGCAAAGAGCTGGCATCACCCGCCTATGAGGTGAAATCCATGGCGATGGGTACCAATACGGACCCTTACCAACCTATCGAAAAACACTGGCGCGTCACGCGGGAAGTTCTCGAAGTTCTGGAAGAGACCAACCATCCCGTTGGGATCGTCACAAAGTCCGCGCTTGTTACCCGCGATATAGATATTCTATCGCGCATGGCCGCTAAAGGTCTGGCCCGTGTTGCCGTATCGGTTACATCCCTTGACCGTCGCCTGTCGCGGGCGATGGAGCCCCGCGCTGCAACCCCTTCCCTGCGGCTGGACACGATTCGCCAACTATCAGAAGCTGGAATTCCAACGTCCGTCATGGTTGCGCCCATCGTCCCGGCGCTGACGGATCACGAATTGGAACGCATTCTGGATGCAGCTCACGCCAATGGGGCGCAGGACGCGAGCTATATTCTCATGCGGTTGCCCCATGAGGTGAGTGGGCTGTTTAAGGAATGGCTGCTGCGCCATTACCCCGACCGCTACACCCATGTTCTATCGCTCATGCGCTCGATGCGCGGTGGTAAAGACTATAATGCGGAATTTGGAACGCGGATGCGCGGCGTTGGGCCCTATGCCTGGCAGTTGGGGCGACGGTTCGAGATCGCAAGCCGTAAAATCGGGCTGAAATCAATGCGTATGAGCCTGCGTAATGACCTGTTTACACCACCTATTCTGGCCGGAACCCAATTATCGCTTTTTTGACTGGGTAATTGATTTTGAATTTGCGTTGAAGCCGCCTTCTCCCCCCTGAACCGGTTTTACGTGATGCCTGTGTGTACTTTGCCTCGTTGCACACGGGTTCCTTTGTGGGGAATTGACGTTGACGCTTTTGATGGGCATCCAAGTCCAATGAAAGTTAAAGACGCCGATTCCCCACAACTTTTCCCAAAAGATATCAACCCTGATTTTTCATTCGAAAACAGACTGCTTCAGTCCGGCCTAACCGCAGTTTGTGGCGTCGATGAAGCCGGCAGAGGGCCTTTGGCCGGGCCGGTAACAGCGGCAGCGGTAATTCTCAACCCAGATGCAATCCCCGCAGGTCTGCATGATTCAAAGAAATTGTCCGAAAAGAAACGTGAAGCATTATTCGACGAGGTTCTGTGCCATGCAATTGTTTCCATTTCTCACGTGAGCGCATCAACAATTGATCGTATGAACATCCGCAACGCATCGCTCTACGCCATGGTGCTTGCCGTTCAAGGCCTTGAGACCAGCGCTCAACATGCGCTTATCGACGGTAATGCACTTCCCCCAGGGCTCCCCTGCCCCGCTACAGTATTGGTCAAAGGAGACGCACGCTGCCTGTCCATTGCAGCTGCATCAATTACGGCAAAGGTGTCACGCGATCGGCTGATGGTCCGAGCGGCGGGCTTGTATCCCGAATATGGGCTCCATCAGCATAAAGGCTATCCAACAAAGGCGCATCGAGATGCTCTGATGGAAATGGGAGCAAGCGATATTCACCGCACGTCCTTTGCCCCTGTTGCAAAAGCTCTTGAGGCCGCGGACTGACATTCATGCAACAAAAAGCCCGGCAACTGAAACAGCTCCGGGCTTGATAACTGTTTATAGAGCTGTCGTTAATTCATACGGGACTTCAGCTCGGAAAGGCTCTTTTTAAAAAGGTCGCCGCTTGCAGCACCAGTCATTTTCTTGCCAACAATTCCCTCTGCAGCCTCAATTGCAACGTCAATCGCGGATGCCTTCACTTCGGCCAGGGCTTGTGATTCAGCCTGCGCGATTTTCTGTTCAGCAAGAGCAGTACGACGGGTGACATAGTCTTCCGTCTTGCGTTCCGCTTCTTTGGCCAAGGCTTCAGCCTCACGTTTGGCAGCGGAAACAATACCTTCCGCTTCCTGCTCAGCTTCCTTACGTTTACGCTGATATTCAGCCAATAGTTGCTGGGCTTCTTCACGCAAACGACGGGCCTCTTCAAGATTATTCCGGATATCGTCGGCTCGTTTATCAAGGCCAGCTGTCATTAAACCCGGCACCTTGAAATACATAATGACAAGAATGAACAGGAACAGCGCTACTGCGGCCCAGAAGGTTGCATCTAATTCCATAGAACGCTCCTAGTTTTTCGCGCTGTTAACCGCAGATGCGATCTCAGCCTTAGTTGCTTTACCGCCCGTTAACAGGGTGACAAGCTCGGCAGTCATGTCCTCGGCAATAGCGCCAACTTCGCCCATTGCCTTGGTTTTGATGCCATTAATGCGCTTCTCAGCTTCGCTCACCTTGTTGGTGAGATCAGCCTCAACAGATTCACGTTTGGCATCCAATTCGGCTTTGGCCGCGTCGCGGGCCTCTTGCGCAATACCATGAGCACGTGATTTGGCATCCGCCAACTCCTGCTCATAAGCTGCAATCGCTTCATCAGATTCTGTCTTCAGCCGATTAGCCTCATCCAGATCCTGAGCGATACGATCACTCCGCACTTCCAGAATTGACGAAATTCGCGGCAAAGCGATTTTCGACATCAGAAAATACAATACGCCAAAGGTAATGGCCAACCACAAAACCTGTGAAGGTATGGTGGACGGATCAAAAGGTGGAAACACTTTCTCAGCAGCACTTGCTGCATTTGAATCGGTGGCCATCGACTACTCCATAAAATCGGTCACCAAATACCGCTCGGTATTTGGTGACTTCATTTTAGTGTTTTATTAGACAACAAAAATCAGCAGAAGCGCGATAAGCAATGAAAAGATGCCGAGCGCTTCAGTCACAGCAAAACCAAAGATCAGGTTTGAGAACTGACCTTGTGCTGCAGAAGGGTTACGCAGAGCGCCTGTAAGGTAGTTACCGAACAGCGAGCCCACACCGATACCAGCACCGGCCATACCGATACATGCAAGGCCAGCACCAATATATTTACCAGCGTCAATAATTGCCTGTTCCATTTGAGTTCTCCTATATGGAATACGTTTCCCAAAATTGGGATGGTTAAACGAACCGCCTCTAGTGAGACGGATGAATTGCGTCGTTGAGATACATGCAGGTCAGCATGGCGAATACGTAAGCTTGCAGGAAGGCTACGAGAAACTCGAGGCCGGTGAGTGCAACTGTTAACGCCAGCGGCAAGATGGAGGCAAGCACACCGCCAATTCCTGCACCGCTCAACATGACGATAAAGCCC
Organism: uncultured Rhizobiaceae bacterium; assembly: GCA_951813045.1. GTDB lineage: Bacteria > Pseudomonadota > Alphaproteobacteria > Rhizobiales > Rhizobiaceae > Pseudahrensia. Next base: position 648,463 of record CATOTF010000002.1, on the reverse strand, counting down.
GCGAACACCTTCAAAGTGATGTGACCTGCAAGCATGTTTGCGAAAAGACGGATGCTCAAGCTGATCGGACGGGAAATAAACGATAGGATTTCAATAGGGATAATCAGCGGCATGACCGCCAGTGGAATACCGCTTGGGACAAACAGTTTGAAAAATCCAAGGCCATTGCGCCAAATCCCGTAAATAATCACAGTGCTGATAACCAGCATGGCCAGCATAACTGTAACAATCACATGGCTGGTCACCGTGAAGAAATACGGGAACATGCCGAACATGTTGGCAACGAGAATGAAGATAAAAAGCGAGAATACAAGCGGGAAGAACTTCATGCCTTCCGAACCTGCGCTATCACGCAACATGCCTGCGACAAATTCATAGAGCATTTCTGAAATGGACTGCATCCGCGTCGGGATCAGGCCGCGACCTGATGTCGTAAGCATCAAAAATCCGGCGGACAGACCAACCGTTGCCACCATAAACAGGGCCGAATTTGTAAATGAGATATCGTAGCCGGCGATTTCCAACGGTAGTAATTTGGAAATCTCAAACTGGGAAATGGGATCGTTTGCCAAATCGGCCTCGTCTATAGTTTGTTCACCGAGGCGATATTGCCCCACAATATTGATCACGCCGGAAAATCCCAGCGTCAGCGAAGATCGTTTGGCACAAAAAGGGTCTCCGGCTCAAGTCCGGAATCGCCTGATAGTACCAATTATTACATTATTTTTGTGAACCCTTGTCTGTTGTGTCGTCCTCTTGCCGTTTTGGCATCTCCCGCACCGCTTTCAAGTGCAATTCAGACTCCGCAACAACGCCAGCGGCCCGCATTACATTCAAGACAGCCGCCGCGAAGCCCAGCATCAAGAAAATGATGAGCCCAAACGGTGACGTGCCAAAGAATGCGTCGATCAGATAGCCGATTCCTGCGCCCACGACAACGCCTGCAATAAACTCAGAACTGAGACGAAGACCTTGGGCAATACCGGCCTTATTTCCGGAGTTTTCCGGCGAATTTTCACTAAAATCCGTCGATGTTCGCGAATTATCGACCTGATTTAGCTTTGTTCGCAGCCGATTCAGGCGCTCATCGAGATTATCGGGCGGTTTATTTTCGTCATTATCCGGGATGCGCGGCATTTTGTAACATGTTCGCTGGAAGGATTACATAATCCAACAACCATGGCGCAACTGATCAGGTCAAGGCGCCTTTACTTCAGTGCTGGATTAACTCCAGCCACCACGGCGTGTTCTATAAAAGATATGTCTTCCGATTTTTGTCATCTTGCGCATGCTGCGCCTCCAGCGCGGCCAGACGTAATCAGCATGATAATGACTGGCGGATCCGACGCTTTTTAGCCAAAAATTGCCTTCGATAGCGTCTTTGGCAACTTTTTTGGCTTTAGACCAGTGTTTGGGCGATTTGATTCGGTCCTTGATCCCGTCACATGCAAAAGAGAATTGGCACGAATTACGACGCCATTTGTTTTGGTAGACAACGCCGCAAATCGTATTCGGATAAGCAGGATTTTTCACACGGTTGAGAATCACCTGCGCAACCGCCTGTTGACCTTTTGTCGGTTCGCCACGCGCTTCAAAATATACACCGACTGCGAGACAATGCCGCTGCTGGCGAGAAATAGCCTTTGCCGGTAGAGACTTCGCCGCCCATTTATGGTCGCCTTTTGAAAGCCTGACCAAACGGAGCGGGTTTTTGGAACGGTTTTTAACAGAAGGGCGCAAAACTGCCGCAAATGCGCTTTGCATCTCAGCTTCCTGTTTGGATTCAACTGGTGCGTAGGCGGTAGCGACCGCACTTGCCAGTGGATCATCGACGATTTGTTTATTTTGCTTTTTGGCCTTTTCCATTGCCTTATTCATCAAGCGGGCAACGGCTCGGGCTTCGCTTAGTTGGTTTGGATTTAACGAACCTGACCACAATGATCTGCCGTCCAGATCGTCACCAGACAAAGATGCAAGTTGAACATTTTGTGGTTTCTTATCTTTTACCGGGCTGATCGATTGGCGGAACGAGTGGGCGAGCGCCAGATACGGGCTTTTAGGTGTATTAATCTTGGCAATAGAACCGGTGGCGAGTGTATCCGGGCTGATTATTTTTTGAACCCCGGCTGCAAACCAGGGCCGCGGTTTAATCTCAACAACGCGGTCTCCCTTTAGTCCGCGGTTGACGAGTGGCATTTCTCCGGTTTCCAGAACGTGGTCATTGTCCAACAGATGAAGAGCTTCAGCAGTTTGAACACCCAAAGCATGATTAGTTTGAACCAATCCGGCCCTTGAGGCGCCCTTGGCATATACAGACCCTTTGGGAATGGAAACAAGTCTGGTTAACCAACGGCTCTCTCCATCGGTGCGAGCACCGGTCAGAGCGGCGACATCCTGCAGCGAAACTGTATTTGTGCTGGCAAAGATAGCGACACTGGCCAAACCGCTTGCCATGAACAGACTTAGTGCCCCACCTAGAAGGCCTGCCCGTGTATTACTCATTACCTAACTCCACACTGCAGTACTGAGCCAACACAAAATGCAAGGCCCGCCAGTTCATGGTTAATGTGAAGCGTTAACCTTGATATTGGGTTAATTTTTGATGGATGTGATAAGCGCGCCAGCATGAGCGCTGCCGATAAGTACCAATCGCGGCGTCAAAATGCTTAAACTGTGGCTTTATTTGGACGTATTGCGTTTTCTGTTACCGTAGGGATTATCCCCCTTGCGCAGGTAAAGGCGCAGCGGCACCCCGGGCAGTTTAAATGTCGCGCGCAACTCATTGAGCAAATAACGTTCATAGGACGCTGGCAGCCCTTCCGGCCTTGTGCATTGGGCAACAAATGTTGGAGGCCGAGTTTTCGCCTGGGTGATATATTTAAAGCGGATACGACGACCAGCAACAGCCGGGGGCGGATGATAGGATTGAACCTCGTCAAGCCAGCGGTTCAACCGGGATGTGGAAACCCGACTGTTCCAGATTTTGTCGGTCTCAATAATGGCTTCCATCAAACGATCGAGACCTTTACCGGTTTGACCGGAAAGAGTAACGGTTCTCAAGCCCCGCAATTGGGGCAGCAGTCGTTCGGTTTTCTCGTGCAAATCTTTAAGAACAGCCTGCTTATCTTTGATCAGATCCCACTTGTTAAAAGCCAACACGGGTGCTCTACCCTCACGGGCCACAAGATCAACGATATGCAGGTCCTGTTTTTCAAAGGGAATAGTGGCGTCGAATACGATCACCACGATTTCCGCAAATTGAATCGCCCGCAGTGCATCAGCGACCGAAAGCTTTTCCAATTTCTCCTGAACACGGGCCTTGCGGCGCATGCCTGCCGTATCAAACAGTTTGATCAGGCGGCCCTGCCATTCCCAGTCTACAGAAATGGAATCGCGGGTAATGCCGGCTTCCGGCCCTGTTAGCAGGCGGTCTTGGCCCACCATTTGATTGATAAACGTTGATTTACCGGCATTTGGCCGACCGACAACACAAATGCTCAAAGGCTTGGTGTTGTCGTATTCTGGCTCGATCTCATCATCGAGATCATCTTCCATATTTGGCCACTCTTCGGAATTTGGATCGATTTCATCGTCAAGCAATTCTGCATCCTCAACGGCGCGCTGTTCATTGAAAGCAATGTCTTCGCCAACTGCTTCAACAATAGCGTCGCGCAAATCCACCATGCCTTCGCCATGTTCAGCAGAAATTGCCACCGGTTCGCCAAACCCCATGGAATATGCATCGTAAAATCCGGCATCGCCCTGCCGCCCTTCGACCTTATTGGCAACCAGAATAACCGGTTTACCAGCACGACGCAGCATCGTTGCAAAACTCTGATCCAGAGGTGTTACACCCGCACGGGCATCGATAAGGAAAAGGGTTACCTCTGCTTCAAGAATAGCCTGTTCGGTCTGGTCACGCATACGGCCTTCAAGCGATGTAGATACGGCGTCTTCAAGGCCCGCTGTATCGATGATCTTGAATTTGATATCGCCAATTTTACCGTCGCCCATACGGCGGTCGCGGGTCACACCGGGTTGATCGTCAACCAGTGCGAGGCGTTTTCCCACAATACGGTTGAACAGTGTTGACTTCCCCACATTGGGACGGCCTGTAATGGCTACGGAGAATGTCATCTAACCGCCCCTTCAGGCTACCTCAATCAAGTTGGATCAAGGTTTGATTTGAGGGCCGCCGCGGGATGCAATCAGGTCCAGCATAATACGAACCCGTTGCCCAAGGGCCCGTGGCGTTTCCACATCCTTGGACAAAGATTCATACTGTTTGAATGCGTTTTCCAGGTCACCCGCTTTAAAATGAGCAAGGCCGATCGCCTCTCTGGCGGATGCACGGAATGGCGCACCAGGTGCTGAAAGCGGCCCTACGCGTGCTTCAACCTGCGCAACAGTACCGCTATCCACCAACAGCAAACCAGCACGCAAATTTGCTATTGCTTTGATTGTATCATCTGCATCAGCATTTGCCGCTACAGCGTCATACTTCTTAATCGCTTCATCGACATCACCCTTTGCAGCCAATTCGGATGCGCCACGCATCAATGCCATAGCCTTATAAGCAGGGCTATCATTCGATTCGAGCTCAACAAGCGTAGTAAGTGCCTCGTCGTGCTTGCCTTGCTCGGCAAGTTGAACTGCTGAGATAAAGGCATCACCGGCTTCTGCAGCCTTCTGATTGGTGTAATATTCATAATAGCGGCTACCCGCGGTCACCAGGACAACGGCAATAGCACCGCCAATCAGAATCTTACCGTAGCGCTTCCAGAAATCCTGCATTTTGTCGGAACGCAGTTCTTCATCAACTTCTCTAATAAAGGAATCGTCGGACATATTTCTTGGTACTCGTAGATAAGGGCGCGGATTACGCCATCGGGATCATGTGTTCTTTGCGAGGGGTTCTACATGAACCAGCGCAAGAAGAAAGGGCTGTTGCAACAGGATTTGATCTCCGTGCCGTTATCGCCCTAGGATTTCGAACCATAGTTAGACCATCATCCCGGAATTTGGCAAATGCATGTTGGAAAAATTGATCACGGTCACCAAATATGACTGACCTTAAAACCGCAAAAAAACGTCTTGGTGCCCTTAAAGAGGAATTGAATGGATTGTCATCCTTATCAGCGGATTCCCGCGACCCGGTCGAACTGGACCAACAATCGGTTGGTCGCCTGTCGCGTATGGACGCGATGCAACAACAGGCAATGAGCAATGCAACCGAACAGAAGCGCAAAAACGACCTGATACGCATCGAAGCAGCAGAACGGCGCCTGCGCGATGGTGATTACGGCAATTGCGATGAATGCGGCGAAGAAATTCCAGATGGAAGGCTTGCTATCGACCCGATGGCCGAAATGTGCGTTGGGTGTGCACGGTAATCGGTCAAAGAGATTAGCCCTGCCCTACACTCGCCACCCACCAGATATTGCCCTGCGGATCATGAAATCCGGCCATGCGATCACCGTGCGGGCGTATCATCGGCAGCATTAGACTTTTTGCTCCATTTTCCATTGCAACACCGTAGGTTTTTTCCACATCATCAACGTAAAGATGCATCTGGGACTTATTGGGCGCATATTGATCTGTTGATTGATTTACCATGAGCATGCTGTCGCCAATTGCCAGTCTTGTGTGCTGGACAGTACCGTCCTCGTAGCGATTTTCTTTAAAATCGATAGCTCCAAATACTTTGCACGCGAATTTGATAAATTCATCGGCATCCTGAACCGTAAAATAAGGCGTCAAACAAGGGAAAACATCAGGAACATCAGCCACCTGGGTCACTCCCATTCAATCGTGCCGGGAGGTTTGCTGGTTATGTCATAAACCACGCGGTTGATGCCCTGGACTTCGTTGATGATGCGGGTTGCTGCTTTTCCGAGGAAATTCATGTCGAAATGGTAGAAGTCGGCGGTCATGCCGTCCACAGACGTTACGGCGCGCAGGGCGCAGACGAATTCATAAGTGCGCCCGTCCCCCATCACACCAACGGTTTGTACCGGTAACAGCACGGCAAATGCCTGCCAGATAACATCGTAGAGGTCAGCCTTGCGTATTTCATCGAGGTAAACGGCGTCGGCCTGGCGCAGAATTTCAAGCTTTTCGCGGGTAATGGCGCCGGGACATCTGATTGCCAGCCCCGGCCCCGGGAACGGATGGCGACCGATAAAGCTCTGGGGCAGGCCAAGTTCCGCGCCTAACAGTCTGACTTCATCTTTGAATAGTTCACGCAGAGGCTCCACGAGTTGCATATTCATGCGCTCAGGAAGGCCGCCAACATTGTGGTGCGATTTGATCGTGACCGAGGGGCCGCCGGTGAAGCTGACGCTCTCGATCACATCCGGATAAAGCGTGCCCTGTGCAAGGAAATCCGCGCCTCCGATCTTTTTGGCTTCCGCTTCGAAAACATCGATGAAAAGCCCACCAATTGTCTTGCGCTTTTTCTCCGGGTCGCTTTCGCCCTCAAGCGCGTTGATGAACATGTCGGATGCATCCACATGAACGAGCTTGATGTCATAATGTTCGTTGAACATGGCCACAACTTCCGCAGCCTCATTCATGCGCATCAGGCCGTGGTCAACCAGAATGCAAGTGAGCTGATCACCAATCGCCTCATGGATGAGAAGTGCTGCAACAGAAGAATCGACACCGCCGGATAGACCGCAGATGACGCGCCTGTCACCAACCTGCTGGCGGATTGCTTCAATGGCCTGATCCTTATAGGCGGCCATTGTCCAGTCTCCGGCCACCCCAACAATGTTGTGCACGAAATTTGACAGGAGTTTTGCCCCGTCCGGCGTATGGACGACTTCAGGGTGGAACATGGTGGTGTAATATTTGCGCGCCTCGTCGGCGGCTATTGCGAATGGTGCATTTGGAGAGGTGCCGATCACTTCAAACCCTTCAGGGAGTTGTGTAACGCGATCCCCGTGGCTCATCCAAACAGGATATTGTTCACCCACGTTCCAAATACCTTCAAATAACGGGCTTGCTTTTTTAATCTCGACATCCGCGCGGCCAAATTCCCGATGGTGTCCGCCTTCAACTTTTCCGCCCAATTGGGTACACATGGTTTGCTGGCCATAGCAAATAGCCATGATGGGGACGCCGGAATCGAACACGGATTGAGGCGCACGGGGCGAGCCGCCGTCGATGACGGATGCCGGTCCGCCGGAAAATATTACACCAGCCGGGTTCATCCGCTCAAAGGCTTCGTTAGCAGAATTAAACGGCGCAATCTCGCAATAGGTCCCGGCTTCGCGCACACGACGCGCGATCAATTGCGTTACCTGCGAACCAAAATCGATGATGAGAATAGTCTGATTGCGTGTGGTCATGACCAACATCAAGCCCGTTGCGAATGAAAAGCAGTGAATAGTCGGTGTATAATGAAGGCGCAATCGTTGCGCCCCATCTCCCCCAACTTAGTTAGCAATCACGTGCTGGTGTTTCGTAAATTGACAGTGTTGAGCGAGTCATTTCCGCCAGTGACCTCATTCGATTTTACAAGCTTACCGACGAGATTACGATTGAAACTTGATTCGAGTGATTGTCGAAGGCCCATTTCCTTATCAAGCATGCCCTTTAGCGGCAGATAATCAAAGGTCAGGCAACGAACCGAATGGGTCACGACAGCGGTTGCCGTCGCAGTGCCGTCCATCATGAAACCGATCTCACCGATAAAGTCATCATGGCCGCAGACCCCGACCATCGAGCCTTCCTTATCAATACGCACCGCCCCTTCGATTATAAAATAGAGTTTTTCGACGGGCACGCCTTCAGTCGTTAGGTATTCGCCAGCTTGAAACTCGGTGTGTTTGGCCAGTTTCAAGAGGCGGTGGGCATGGGCTTTTTCAACGCGCGGCAGGGCTGCTTTGATAAACCGCTGTTCATCATCAGAAAAACGAGCACGACGGTTTGCCAGTTCCAGCAGCAACAACTGGATAAGATTGACGCTGACAAAAATGATTTCCCAAAAAACTGTAACAAAATCGAGCAGGAAGAAATATCCATAGAATGCGGATACCACTCCAGCGCTGATCGCGATCATGCGCAACCATTTCATGGAGCGCATCATCTTCGACACGACCAGAAGGACATAAGACAAATGGCCCACCAGTTTTCCCGGCGAAGCAAATTGCTCAATAAAGAAGTCTGACCATTCCATAACGTCTCTTAGTCACACAACGCACCAAATGAAAGCGCCAACGCGTGTATTCTGACACAGCACATTACGGTATCTTTGGTGCAGGGCTGAGCCATGTCGCGAATGAAACAAGTGTATTCGCAGACCGTATTCGACCAACTATTTCTTCCGGCCAGCCACCGCAAGAAAAAACCCATCCGTATCGACGGAAGCCGGGGTTAACGTCACGGTTTTCATGTCCGACGACCAGGGTTGAGGTTTATCGAACCCGAAAAGGTCCTGCCAGACTTCGCCGACCGAAAGGAGTTCGAATTGCGGGTTGTCGTCCAAAAAGGCAACAATCTGGTTTTCATTTTCTTCCGGCAGAATACTGCAGGTGATGTAGATGAGAAATCCGCCGGGTTTCACAAAAGGTGCTGCCTGAGAAAGTACCTCTTCCTGCTCCGTCAAACGCGTTTCCAACATTTCGCGGGTCAGTTTCCATTTCGCATGGGGGTGTCGCCGCCAAGTTCCGGTTCCCGTACAGGGCGCATCGACCACCACTCGGTCCATCTTGCCGGTGAGATCAGCCATATCATCATCTGGCCCGTGAATTTGGGCGTTGCGGATACCGGCGCGTTTTGCGCGTTCAAATATCGGTTTCAGACGGTTTTTATTGGCGTCATATGCGTGAATCTGACCTTTGTTCTCCATGGTTGCCGCCATGGCCAGGGTTTTACCACCGGCACCTGCGCAAAAATCGAGCACCTGTTCACCGGGTCGGGCAAAAACCAAGTCAGCCACAATTTGGCTGCCCTCATCCTGAACCTCAAACCAGCCTTTTTGAAACGCCGGTTCTACCTGTACGTTGGGTTGGCGATACGCCCCGTCACCTGCGCGAATGCGAAGCCCATCACGCGCAATCGCGCTTGGTTTAGCGCCTGTCTTTGACAAAGCCTTGGCCACCTTTTCGCGCCCGGCTTTCAAGGTGTTAACCCGCAAATCAACGGGCGGGCGTTTTGTAAAAGCCTGCGCTTCAGCTACCCATTCCTCGGCAAAGTTTGCCTGAAGTGAACCTTCCAGCCACTCAGGCACATCGGCGCGTATATGATCCGGCGCGTCTTTTAGACTGCGTTTCAGGAATGTGTTTAACTCGTCATCGCTTAAGCGCACCGGAGCAAATTTATCACCCTCAAAAGCTTCATTGAGCCGATTTTGATGAAAAAGGCTTTGTTTTAGTCGGCTTTGGAGTTTGATCGAGCGTCTCCCGATCCGGTTTCACACCGGTTGCGGGATCAACTTGGCTAGTTTTCTGAGGTTTTGTGCTGTTGCTGCGAGAAGGAATTCATCTTTGGCTCCGTTTGGTCCCCGCAGGCGCAGTCGGTCGAGTTTCATGATGCGTTTGAGGTGGGCAAACAGCATTTCGACCTTTTTTCGCCGTCGTTGTGAATCGACATAAGCGTCGGTCAGCGAGAGCTCGCGGGCCAAATCACGAGCACCTTCATAAATGTGGCGGCCGACATTGCGGACGGGTTGGTTGGGGCAGCAATATTTCTTCAGCAGGCATTCCTGGCAATCATATTTGCTGGCGCGGTAACGGATCGTATTGTCCGCCGCTACAGGAGATTTTCGATTCCGGTAAGCCCGTTGGGTTGGACGCAGCGGTAATCCGATCGGACAAATATAAGCGTCCTTTTCGTGGTCGTAGACAAACTCGCTTTTCTCAAAAGTGCCGTCCTTGCGTCGCGACTTATCGATGATTGGAATATGCGGCAGGATACCTTCTTTGTTGACCAACCAGTTGAGGTTTTCTGCGGAACCATAAGCTGTGTCGGCGACCAGTATCTCGGGGTAGAGGTCAAACGTTTCCCGCGTTCGTACGATCATGGTGCGTGTAGAACCAACCTCGGCCTGTCTAATTGAACGGCTGGCTTCCACATCCACGATAATCGCGTGATCTGTGTCGATCAGGTAATTGTCTGAGTAAGCGAAGAAAGCTGGGCCCTTGAGCGCACCGGTCCATTGGGAAGCAGGGTCAGAACGTGAAGTGAACTTAGGTTCGACCTCACTGGCGGCACCGAATGCTGCGTCATCCAGCACCTCTAGATATTCCTTCACAGCCCGAGGCACAGTTGCTGGATCGAGTGATGATGCGTCCCATTCCTCCTTTGGTGTCGATTTCTGCTTGTTGGCATCTGCCCGAATAATGCTGGCATCAGTCGCAAACACCTCTCCACCAACTAAACCTTCAGCAATGCAACGAGTAACAACGCTCTCAAACAATTGCCGGAACAGATCGCTCTCTCGAAACCGGCCATGGCGGTTCTTGGAAAAGGTCGATTGATCAGGCACGGGGTCGCCTAGATCAAGACGGCAGAACCATCTGTAGGCAAGATTCACATGGACCTCATCGCACAACCGTCGCTCAGATCGGATGCCCATGATGTATCCGACCAGCAACATGCGGATCATCAGTTCAGGATCAACCGAAGGGCGGCCAATGTCGCTGTAAAATGGGCGCAGGTGCGACCGCATATCGCCAAGATCAACAAACCGGTCAATTGACCGCAATAGATGATCATCAGGCACGTGGTCTTCGAGATTGAACTCGTAAAACAAAGCCGATTGAAATTCCTGGCGTGGTCCCAGCATCGCATCAATCTCCCAAATCAATGGGCAAACTGAATCAGCCAATGGTGATTACTTTAAGGCCGACTTTTTCATCAAAATCAGCCCTTTGGGGTCAAAACCCCAATCGCGCAACAGAGTGCCAAGCACCAGTTTACGCGTGCTGTCAGAATCCATCAGATATTGAGTTGAAGATTTTTTGCGCAATGTGTCATAAACGATATTGCCGATTGCCGCTCTGTCGCCCGACCCTGCAAAACGATGGTCCACACCCCAGGCTTTTAGCGCCTCGGACGCTGGTCTTTTACGCTTTTCCATATCGGAAAGCACTTCAATTGCGGCTTGTGCCCTGCCTCCTAACCGCATGATCAGGCCTGCACAAAGATAAGAGTTGCGACTACAAGCTCAGCCATCATCAACATGATCGTCTGTGTGCCACGGATGAAGGTTTTCCGACGTTTTAAAACAGTATTTGTAGTCGTCATCTCCTGAAAATGGACATATCGCAACACTATGAATGCCCAAGCAAGAATGACTGTTATCCAACTCGTCACGGAACTTACCAGCATAGCAAGAACGATTACGTAAAATAGCACCGGCAGTTCAAACTGGTTGGCCACCGCGCGGGTAAATACACGCACATCCTCTGGCTCATCTGTTGTTGCCTTATACATGTCACGATCAACACGCTCTGCCTTCACAGCCGCAATTCTGGCTTTCGCCATCCGTGAATAAGCGAGAATTGTGATGATCATTTGCCCAATAAGAGCCAGATAGAGCAGTTTTATCTTAATATCCGGAGCAAAACTCCAAAGCAACGATAAGGTTTCCATAATCGATCCTAACGGCCCGTATAATTCGGGCTCTCGCGGGTGATGCTGACAGAATGTGAGTGGCTTTCAGACAGGCCGGCGGAAGATATTCGGACAAATTGTGCACGGTCTACAAATTCATTGAGGTTCGCCGCTCCAACATATCCCATTGAGGCACGAAGCCCACCAGCAAGTTGATGCAGGACAGAACCGACCGGCCCCTTATAGGGCACCTGACCCTCAATGCCTTCCGGCACCAGTTTAAGCGAGTCCGTGACTTCCGACTGGAAATACCGATCTGCAGAACCTCGTGCCATCGCGCCGACAGAACCCATGCCACGATAGGCTTTGAATGAGCGACCTTGATGGAGATAAACTTCTCCGGGGCTTTCGTCGGTACCTGCCAGCAGAGAGCCAACCATTGCAACGGATGCTCCTGCCGCCAGTGCTTTCGCCATATCGCCTGAGAATTTAATACCGCCGTCTGCGATCACCGGTATATCGGCTTTATTAGCAACCTCAACAGCTCCCATGATGGCGGAAAGTTGCGGCACGCCAACACCGGCTACCATGCGGGTCGTGCAAATTGACCCTGGCCCGATGCCGATTTTCACGGTGTCCGCACCTGCATCAATAAGCGCTTGCGTACCGGCTGCGGTCGCCACATTACCAGCCGCTATTCGAACATTATTCGACAGTTTTTTCACTTTCGTGACGGCATCCAAAACCCGTTGCGAATGACCGTGAGCAGTATCGATAACAAGCAAATCAACACCCGCATCAATGAGCTGTTCAGCCCGCTCAAACCCGTCCGTTCCAACGGTTGTTGCAGCTCCAACCCGAAGGCTTCCGGTCTCATCCTTTGTTGCATTAGGGTTAAGCTGGCTGTTTTCCATATCCTTGACGGTAATCAGCCCTGTGCACCGGCCCTTATCGTCAACCACCAGCAGTTTCTCAATTCGGTGTTGATGCAACAGCTTCTTTGCGTCTTCCTGTTTGACCCCTTCGCGTACCGTCACCAGATTTTCTCTGGTCATTAACTCGTAGACTTTTTGCGTGGGATCTGAGGCAAAGCGCACATCCCGGTTGGTCAATATGCCGACAAGGCGTCCGGTGTGGTGGCCACCGGAGCCACCTTCTTCGACAACAGGAATGCCGGAGATGCGGTGTTTTTCCATCAAGTCCAACGCGTCCTGCAATGTTGCATCCGGCCCGATTGTCAACGGGTCAACCACCATGCCGCTTTCATATCGCTTTACCTGACGCACCTGCTCAGCCTGTTCAACAGCCGTCAGATTGCGGTGAATGATACCAAGTCCGCCCGCCTGCGCCATGGCAATCGCGAGTTTTGCTTCCGTTACCGTATCCATCGCGGCTGAAAGGATTGGGAGATTGAGAGATATATCACGGGTTAGCCGCGTTGAAATGTCGACTTGATTGGGCATGACCTCCGAATGACCGGGCTGCAGAAGAACGTCATCGAAAGTAAGCGCCTGCTCACCGGTTGGGGAAATAATAATCTGTGCCATGGGGTCAAACCTGTGCGGGAGGGTGCAGCAAAAACGTCTGGATGTTTGACGCCGTTCGCTACCACGCCGCATGTCTACAAGCCAAGCCTTGATTGGTTCTCACACACAGTTACGGACGAATGAATTTCAATTTTTAACTCAGATGACGGTATTCGTATTTTTTCAATGGCCGCTACGCATGAATTAAACTCATCCTCCGGAAAACACGAACAGCGAATCAGCGTACTATTTTCGACCCGTCGCCAAAAGATAAAGCTCTACTGAACCGTCCCTGCTCGCGGGTGGTTTTACATGATGCACCGCTGTGAAATTCTGTTTCATCAATGTCAGCAAAGATTGTTCAGTTCCGCCCTGAAATGTTTTCGACAAAAAGTGCCCACCCGGTTTCAAAACCTGTAACGCAAAATCAAGTGCGACTTCCACCAGTGCCATGGTGCGCATGTGGTCGGTGCGGCGGTGGCCAATTGTCGGCGCTGCCATATCAGAGATAACCAGATCGGGGCTGGCATTCCCAAGCGCATCCATCAGCATCTCAGGTGCGTCATCATCGAGAAAATCCTTTTTCAGGATTGTCGCACCGGGCACGGGGTCCATATCGAGATAATCGATACCCACTACTCGAATGTCATCGACGCTTGATCCGACCTTTTGGACGGCGACCTGACACCAGCCGCCGGGGGCTGCGCCAAGATCAACAACCCGTTGGCCGGGTTTAAGCAGGTTGTAACGCTCATCAATTTCAAGAAGCTTATAGGCGGCGCGAGACGCAAAGCCCTCGGCCTTTGCCTTTTGGACATAAGGGTCATTCAATTGCCGTTGGAGCCACAACGTCGACGAAAGCTTACGACCACGGGCCGTCTTTACTTTGGTGTGCATATTACGCAAGTTAACACCGCGCCCGCCGCCGGGCCCGCCGCGTCCTCCATCACCACCATGTTTACCTGATTTCGCCATCGATCCTGGATTTGTCTAGTTTCTTTTGTGCCGGAAATATTTGGGTCTTCTGACCCATGCATTGTCCGCATTCATCATCTCCGTCAACAGGCCTTCTCTCAATCCACGGTCTGCAACCCGCAATCGGGGGCACGGCCACAATTGCTGAATGGCGACCAGTATTGCGCATCCGGCCAATACCAGATCAGCTCTGTCACGCCCTATACACGGATTTGCAACCCGTTGTTCAAAATCCATCTCAACGAGCGCCTCAATCATCGCATCAACATCTTTTGACGCCATCCACGTGCCATCAACCTGACGGCGATCATAACGGGGTAATTTCAGGTGAATACCGGCAAGCGTTGTCACGGTTCCCGACGTACCCAACAGGTGAATTTCACCCTGTTCCGCAGCCTCACTCAAAGCATCACGGCCCTCATAACGGCTTAAGTGGTCGGCAACATCTGCCACCATTCCATCGAATATCTGTCGGGTGACGTGTTTACCGCCCCCGTGATTTTCCGAAAGGGTGACGACGCCCATGGGAAGCGAAGTCCACGACACCATGGCGCGGGACAGGTCATATTTCTTACGGCGGCGAAGGTCGAGCAATGCCAGCTCCGATGATCCGCCACCAATATCGAACAGCACGACCCCTTTGGCCTGACGATCTACCAACGAAGCGCAACCGGCAACGGCAAGGCGCGCTTCGGTTTCACGATCTACGATCTCCAGTTTAAGACCGGCTTCGCGCTCAACCCGCATTAAGAAATCCTCGCCATTCGTCGCACGGCGACAGGCTTCGGTGGCAATCAGCCGCACGCCCTTGATGTTTTTATTGGTGAGCTTGTCCGCGCAGGATTTGAGGGCCCCAACCGCCCGGTCCATCGCATCGTCACTCAACGCACCGGTTGCTGCCAAACCTTCACCAAGGCGAACAATTTTAGAAAACGCGTCAACGACGCGAAAACGGCCCGGTTGTTGCGGCAATGCCACCAGAAGTCGGCAATTATTGGTTCCCAAATCCAGTGCCGCGTATAGTTCGCCGTTTCGACGGGCCTTCCCTGCCTTTGGAACCTGGTTTCGAGGCTTATTTCTGGAAGGGCGAGGCGCATTCCTCTGCTCGCTCGTGGACCTAAGCCCCGCTACGCTCTGTTCTTGTCTAGAATGTTCTTGTCCGGGGCGGGAATTTGGCGGATTGTGGTTTTCGCGCTGATTTGAATGCGGCGAATTGCGCCGCCTTTTGTTTCTCCGGTTGCGCTTATGCGAAGATGCATCCGCGTTCCGTTGATCACTACCCTTCTTATCTTCGGCCTGACCAATTCCCGATATGTTTGGATTCTGTTGCGGATAGTTCTTGGTGCCCCCGGATTCGGCGAGAGTAGTTGTCTCAGAAAGCGTGATGTCAGTGCTACCATCCTTTGATTTCCGGTTTCTGCGGCGGCGACGCCGACGTTTGCTAGATTTGGCTTCTCCCAGCACGCCCTCGGATTTAGAATGCACAGACACTGACTGACAGGGCGCGGGTGTATGAGCGTCGCCGTTTGGCGGATCAATTTGTAAATTATCGGCCCGAATGGCGCTGTTTTTACCTTTTGGACGCTTAGTTCGGCGTCTTACAGGTCGGTCTTGGTGTTTTGAAGCGAACTTGCCCGCTTGGGAAACACCAATCTCCGCAACATTCGTCCCCGGCCGCGTTGGGGAGTCTCCCCCCGACTTTACATCGGACACCGGATTTTCCTTCACCGGCCTGCCATAACCGCGCAGGTGCACGTTTCAGGGCCAGCTAAATATTTTAAGTTGGTATCACTTTATCAACAAGCCCGCCAACGACAAGCCTAATTGTTGTTCATTTGACATTTGTGGATGCAAATCCCTCCAGCAAGGGAAGTGAATTTCGATTGTGTTGGTGTCGACAAATGTCACACGCCTTGACGCTTCAACTCGATCTGTCTACCAACCATCCGCGCCATGGCTGAAATGCGAAGACCAGTATGGTGCCTCAACTTCAAGTTCTGGGGAATAGGTTAACGGTAGACCCACGGACTCTGACTCCGTTAGTCCTGGTTCGAATCCAGGTTCCCCAGCCAAACACACTAACCCGTGCAGACGCTTCGACATTCACCAACTATTGTTGCGTTATTTCAATGCCATGTGGACACGTGGCGTAAATGCAGACTGGTATGTCAGGTTAATTGGCACTGGACTGGCCAAAAGTCTGCAATCGGCATTTCGGGGATACGAGTTTGCTCTGGTGGTGTTTAGAGACCCAGAACGATAGCGCGATATGACCACCTCTCGCGAGTCCATACATAGCCTATATCAACGCCCCACTTCTGATCCGGGCCATAGCGTGCGAAGTCCTGTTCTAGAATGTCGGGCGCAATAAGCCCTGCGTGGTCGCTGTCCGTTGTTTTCTTGTATCGGCGTTTCTGCAAGGCCTTAATCCCGTTTTCTCGAAACTTAGCCTTCAAGACTGCGCAACAACGCCTTAAGAGCCGGCTTGATACGGGCTGCATCCGTGTCTTCCAAAATGCTCAACAGTTTCGCTTCATGAACTTTGGCCTCGTCAACCAATTTTGCACTGACTTTGCGGCCTTCTGCCGTCAGATAGATGAGGAGCCGTCGACCATCTTGCACATCGGTCTTTCGTTCAACCAATCCCCGTTTTTCCATCTGATCAATAATACGGGTCAATCGAGACTGTTCAACCAACGCGAGGTCAGCCAATCGTGTGATCATCATACCGTCTTGATCCGTCAGGCAGGCCAAAACACGCCATTCCGGGACGCGCAAACCCAATGAACGGACGCGTTGGTGAAACTGAGTGCTGGCGGCATCACTTGATGCTGCGAGCAGATACAAAAGGTAGGAAGACACAAATGTCTCCCGCTCTCCCTCCATTGATGTCGAATCTAGCTTGTTCACGTTGGTTGGCTCTGTTTGAGATTTCTCTCTTCATAATCTGATGGATAACACAGCGGGAGAAGGGTTGACAATTATTATATGAAATTTCATACAATGTGAACTTGGAGGAATGATAAATGGTGCAAAACCTTGTTGTCGATCGCATTCACGACGAAACGGAAAGAATTCGTTCTATCGTTCTGAAAGCCCATGACGAGGCCGCTCTGCCAAGTTTTACGGCAGGTGCACATATTGAGTTTGATCTCCAGGAAGCGGGTAACCGCGCTTATTCATTGATCGACTGGGGCGGATCAAAAAACAGCCCCAAAGAATATACAATCGCGGTGCAGCGCGAAGAAGACGGTGCAGGCGGTTCAAAGGCCATGCATGCTCTTGTCGAAGGACGAGTGGTAAGCGCCTTGGGTGTCAAAAACGATTTTGAGCTCTTCGCATCACAAAACCCTGTTTTGCTCTTGGCAGGCGGCATTGGCATCACGCCAATCATTTCAATGGCGACGGAACTGGTTTCCCGCAACGCTCAGTTCTCCTTCCACTACACAGGTCGCAGCATGTCTGCGATGGGCTTTACCGACCGCCTGAAAGCCGCATTCCCAGAGCAACTGAGCCTATATTGCGATGATGAAAACCCTATCGATTTAGACGCCCTCATGTCCGCCCAAAGCGCTGAGACACATGTGTATATTTGTGGCCCCAAGGGAATGATTGAAGCAGCGAAAACGGCTGCTTCTGTCGTTGGTCTACCCGATGAAAACGTCCATATTGAACTGTTTACGTCTCCTGACACCCAATCGGGAGATACGCCGTTTGAGGTGGAGATCCACGATACCGGCGACGTTTATGCGATTCCCGTTGGTAAAACGATCATCGAGGTTTTGGAAGAAGCCGGTGTAGATGTGATGTACGATTGCCAGCGCGGGGATTGTGGTATCTGTCAAACCGACATCATCAACGGCACCCCTGACCATCGCGATGTTGTATTATCAAATGCCGACCGCGAGGCTGGCAAAGTCATGCAAATTTGTGTCAGCCGCGCCAGGTCTGCGCGTCTCGTTCTGGATATCTAAAGGAGATAGAAATGGCACCATATCAGTCACCTAAACTTACCGTTCAAGATATTGCAGGCATGGTACAGGGCCATCAGGTTCACCGGGATGTTTATACCAGCGAGAAAGTCTACCGCCTCGAAATGCGCAACCTCTTTACCAACACCTGGGTGTTTGTTGGCCATGAAAGCCAAACCCCGAAAAAGGGCGACTACTATACCACGCAAATAGGCGATCAGCCGGTCATTCAAGTCCGGCATTCCGATGGTGAAGTGAAGGTTCTGAACAACCGCTGCCCGCACAAGGGCACCAAAATCGCAATCGACAGAGAAGGCAATACAGGCAAGTTTTTCCGCTGCCCTTACCACGCATGGTCATTCAAAACAGACGGCTGCCTTTTAGCGATCCCTTTGAAAAAGGGTTATGAAGACACAGGGTTGCATCAGACCGAAAACGTGAAGGGCATTAAGCCCGTTGGTGCCGTTTACAATCATCGAGGCTTCATCTTCGCACGCCTTGCCGAAGAAGGTATCGGCTTTGAAGAATTCTTCGGTGACAGTCTTTCCTCGATTGATAATATGGTCGACCGTTCTCCCGAGGGCCGGTTGGAAGTTGCAGGACCACCGCTACGCTATATGCACAAATGCAATTGGAAAATGCTTGTCGAAAACCAGACCGACACATGCCATCCAATGGTGGCTCACGAAAGTTCAGCGGGTACCGCCGTAAAAATCTGGGACGAGTTAGGCAACCCGGAACCACGCCCACCGGCAATGCAGATTATCGCGCCTTTTATGTCTCCTTATGAGTTCTTTGAAGATATGGGCATTCGTACCTGGCCCAACGGCCATGGCCACACCGGGGTGAACATGTCCATCCACTCTGATTATTCAGCAATTCCCGGTTATTTCGAAGCTATGACCCAAGCCTATGGCGAGGATCGCGCCAAAGAAATTCTGGACGAAAATCGCCATAACACGATCTACTTCCCAAGCATTATGGTGAAAGGCCCAATCCAGCAATTACGCAATTTCATTCCACTGGGGCCCAACAAGACACTGGTGGAGAGTTACATCTATCGTTTGGTTGGCGCACCGGATGAATTGTTGTCGCGCACCGCCATGTACAATCGCATGATCAATGCTCCGACTTCTATTGTTGGGCATGATGATTTGGAAATGTATGAGCGGGCGCAGGAAGGTTTGATGAGCAACGGGCTGGAATGGGTTAATCTCCAACGGCTCTTCGAAGGCAATGAAGATTTCAGCAGTGAGGCGGTCGAAAACGGCACCACCGAAAGGCAGATGCGTAATCAGTTTGATGCCTGGTCCAGGTTCATGACCTCCACAATGGAAGGCCACGCAGAGGCAGCAGAATGAGCGCTCCGTCGAAAGATCAGCTAATCGATTTTATCTATGAAGAAGCCCGTATGCTGGATGAAGGCCGTTTCAGCGAGTGGCTTGATTTGTGGTTGCCCGACGGGCACTACTGGATGCCGCTCGACTATAAACAGACTGACCCGCATCTTGTGACATCGCTGCTCTACGAAGACATGTTCATGCTCAAACTCCGGGTGGAGCGGTTGAACGGTGCCCGCACTTTCAGCCAGAAACCGAAAAGCCGTTGCCATCACGTAATCCAGCGCCCGTTTGTCGATGAAATGGATGAAGCAGAAGGCACATTTGTGACCAACACCTCCATGCATTATGTGGAGACACGACTGGATGAACAATTCATGCTGGCTCTCACGGCGACACACAGTTTGAAGCTTGTGGATGGTGCACTCCGCCTTGCCAACAAGCGGGTGGATCTGCTCAACTCTGACGCCGCGTTTGGCAACATACAATTGTTGCCATGATCGATCCTCAAGCCAGCAGCGTTTACGAAGCTTTTGCAGCGGCGGCCAACAGATGGCCCGACCGTGAAGTATTAAATGTCTTGCCATCCACAGCCGACATCTATGGTATTGAGGCGGGCGGACTAAGTTATAGTGACACTCATTCTCAGGTCACAACTTTAGCAAGCAAGTTTGAAGAGGCTGGTTACACAAAAGGCATGCGTGTTGCGCTTTTGCTTGAAAACCGGCCCGTGTTCTTCATGCTGTGGCTCGCCCTCAATAAGCTTGATGTCGCCGTTGTCCCAATTAACCCTGACTTACGCGCAGCAGAGCTTGAATATTTGATTGGCCATGCTGAACCGGCCTTGGTCATCACCATACCTTCCCGGATAGATGAACTTTCGAATGCCGCCCGCGAAGCGAAGGTCGAGCTGCAAGTCATTGAACCGTCGGATAATATACCTGCTCCGCGCAAGCAGGCCGCTGTCGCTGAGTTACACAGTGGAGAAACCCAGGAAGCCGCTGTTCTTTATACATCAGGTACCACAGGTAACCCCAAAGGCTGTGTGCTCCCCAACAGTTATTTCCTGTTGGCTGGCAAGTGGTATGCCAGTGTTGGTGGTATCGCTGATCTATCCACGGATCGCGAGCGGATGATTACGCCGCTCCCGATCTTTCACATGAACGCGATGGCATATTCCTTCATGGCCATGGTGGCTGTAGGTGGATGTCTGACAGTTCTTGATCGCTTTCACCCCCGCAGTTGGTGGCAGGACGTTCGTGACTCAAAGGCCACATGCCTGCACTATTTGGGCGTGATGCCATCCATGCTTATGGGGGTCGAACCCAACGCCGGCGATGCTGAACACAATGTACGCTTCGGTTTTGGTGCCGGTGTCGACCCGAAACTTCAGGCAGAATTCGAAAAACGCTTTGACTTTCCCCTGGTGGAGGCATGGGCCATGACGGAGACGGGTGCCGGTGCCGTTATTGCCGCTAGCACAAAAGACCGCATTGTTGGGCAAGCCTGTTTGGGGCGACCAGCCGTAGAACTTGCCTGTAAGATTGCTGATGATAACGGCGATGAAGTCCCGACCGGAGAACCGGGTGAATTACTGGTACGCCGTGCAGAAGGAGACCCGAAATACGGGTTCTTCTCCCACTACTACAAAAACGAAGAGGCTACTGCGGAAGCCTGGCAGGATGGCTGGTTCCACACCGGTGACGTTGTGAGGAAAAACAAGAAGAACGAGTTCTTTTTTGTCGATCGTAAGAAAAACGTCATCAGACGGTCCGGCGAAAATATCGCCGCGGTGGAAGTCGAATCCATCCTCATGCGCCATCCGGTTGTGAGGGCTGTCGGCGTGACCTCAGTACCTGACGCCATTCGTGGTGATGAAGTGTTTGCCTGTATGCAGGTCAATAATCCCATTAACGGTCCAGGCGAAGAACTGGCCATCGAAATCACCAAATGGTGCCTAACGCAGATGGCCTATTATAAGGCACCCGGCCATATCGCGTTTGTAGATGGCCTGCCGCTCACTGCGACTCAAAAAATTCAACGTGCGGAGTTGAAAAAACAAGCAGCAGAACTGCTCAACGATCCGGCGACCATCAACACGGTCAAGCTTAAAAAACGGCGGGCTGCATGACCCGTGCCTCGAAACGTATCAGGCAATCCTACGATGGAGCCGTTCTTGTTGCCCCGTTCTCAACGCCCTATCAGCGCTATTCGATAGACACGGCGCATTGGTGGATAGCCAAGGCGTTGCGTGGATCGCTTGATGCAGCAGGCTTAAAACCGACAGAAATAGACGGTTTCACGGTGTCCAGTTTCACCCTGTTTCCCGATACGGCGGTGGGCCTGACCCAACATCTGGGCCTGTGCCCACGTTGGCTGGACCATATTCCTATGGGAGGCGCCAGTGGCGTCGTCGCCATGCGCCGGGCGGCCAGAGCGGTGCAGACGGGAGATGCAGATATCGTCGCCTGCGTATCCGGTGATACCAATCATATTGACAGTTTTCGGCAAATGCTTTCGAGCTTCTCCCGTTTCGCATCCGATGCCTCATACCCCTATGGTTATGGAGGCCCCAACGCTAATTTCGCCCTGCTGACAGACCGTTATATGCAGGAATACGGCGCAACCCGCGAAGACTTCGGGCGAATATGTGTGGCCCAACGGGACAATGCGCTGAAGAACCCCAATGCTGTGATGAAGAAACCATTGAGCCTTGATGATTATATGAATGCGCGACCCATTTCAGACCCAATCGCGCTGTTTGATTGCGTCATGCCCTGTGCGGGGTCAGAAGCATTTTTGGTGATGAGCGAAGAAGAAGCGGTAAAACGCAATCTGCCTTTTGCCAGAATTAGCGGCGCGATTGAGCGCCACAACGCCCACCCGGAGGACCCGATTCAATTGCGCGGTGGTTGGACGATGGATATCGATGAACTCTATGATACGGCTCAATGTACGCCGGACCAAATCGACCTTCTGCAGACCTACGATGACTACCCGGTGATCTCCATAATGCAAATTGAGGACCTTGGATTTTGCCCCAAGGGCGATGCGGCACAATTTGTGCGCGACCACGACCTGACAATTGAAGGCGATTTCCCCCACAACACATCCGGCGGGCAGCTTTCTGCCGGGCAGGCAGGTGCAGCGGGCGGGTTCATCGGGTTGGTTGAAGCCATCCGACAGGTAACGGGGAAAGCGGGACCAACACAGGTCAAAGATGCAAAGAGAGCGATGGCTTCTGGATTTGGCATGATCAATTACGACCGTGGCGTATGTTCTGCCGCGGCCATCATACAGGCGGGTGACCCATGAGTACCGCTCTTACACCGCCACCCAGAAAAAACCCGCAGAAGCGAACAGTCTCCCCGACACGCCCGCCAGAAACCAGAAGCCGTGCGGCCATGGGGTTAAGTGCAGCGGCAGCTGAAGGCCGTTTTGCACTTCAATGTTGTAGCGAATGCGACAGAGTTCAATACCCGCCGCGCGATGCGTGTTGCAACTGCCTGTCGACCGAACTGCCCTGGAAAAACATCTCTCCCAACGGCACTATTTTGGCTGAAACCACAGTTCAAACGTCGACGAAATTATATTTTCGCGAACGTGCGCCCTGGCGCACAGGTAGTGTAAAACTGGACGCTGGCCCAACGCTCATTTGCCATCTCCACGGTGATTGTGAACGCAATGGCCGTGTGAAAATGATCAATCGCCTCGACCGGTCCGGTCAAGGCGTTTTACTGGCCATGCCGCAGGAACGGAGCCCCAATATGGAAGACGACCCCCAATTGCGTGCCATGACAAGCGACCCAAAACATCGACGTGTTTTGATAACGGATGCGCGCAATCCCAATTCCCCTACCCTTGCAAAGGCGATCGTCGAAGCTGGCGCGTCCATGGTTTTCATCGGCGAAGGCGAAAGCTGGCGCCCTTACCCTGAGCAAAAAGAACTTGCGGCAATCGACAAAGTTGAAATCCTGCCTTTGGACGTGACCGACACATTATCAGTTCAAAGGCTGGCTGGCGAGATAGGTGGCAAAACCGATATTCTCATCAACAATGCGCGCTTTGTTCGTCCAGGAGGTGTACTCGCGCGCGGTGATACGGGATTTGCCCGCGATGAGATGGAAGTGAATTATCTCGGCCTGATGCGCCTCGCCCAGGCCTTTGGCCCTGGCATGTGTTCGCGAACATCCGATGGTGTGAACTCGGCTGTAGCCTGGGTCAATATTCTGTCCGTCCACGCCCTGTCGAACGCGCCGGATTACGGATGTTTTTCAGCATCCAATGCCGCAGCACGGTCGTTGAGCCAGAGCATGAGGGCTGAATTTAGAAGCTCCGGCCTACGCGTGATGAATGTCTATTGCGGACCAACCGATGATGACTGGCATCAACCCCTGCCGCCGCCCAAGGTGTTGCTTTCAGCTTTGGCGCGAAGCGTCGTGCAAGGGCTAAAGGATGGTCTGGAGGAGACCTATTGCGGCGATGTGGCAAAAGACCTGTATGAACGTTTTCGCCAAAACCCCAATGTCTTGGAACGCGAGATGACGATGGGTGGAGATGGGGCATGAGCCAAAGCACATTAACCGATCTGGCGAGCCAAATCGCAGCCGGTGATATTCACATTGTTGATTTAACACACACGCTTGACCCGGATTTTCCCGTTATCATTTTGCCGCCGGAATTCGGACAATGCGCCCGTTTTCGCATGGAAGAAATCAGCGCCTATGACCACCGCGGCCCCGCATGGAAGTGGCATAATATCACTCTGTCTGAACACACCGGAACCCATTTTGATGCCCCCTCTCACTGGATATCCGGACGAGATGTGCCGAACAACTCTGTCGACGAAATCGCACCTGAAATGTTTGTCGGACCGGTATGTGTGATCGATTGCTCTGTTGACGCCGCCAAGGACGATGATTTTGAGTTGACGCCGGAAGTAATCCAAGACTGGGAAACTAAACACGGTAAAATCCCCAAAGGGGCATGGGTCTTGATGCGCACGGATTGGTCTAAAAAATCGGGGGCTGCATACTTGAACATGCGGGAAGACGGCCCACACTCACCAGGCCCGACGCCTGATGGCATTCGCTTTCTCATAGATAAACGAGAAATACGTGGTTTCGGTACAGAAACGATTGGCACAGATGCCGGTCAGGGCAGCCATTATACGCCGCCTTATCCAGCCCATTATTTTTTGCACGGCGCGGGAAAATACGGTCTTCAATGTCTGGCAAACCTTGACCAGCTGCCACCCACTGGAGCCATCTTGATGGCCGCTCCGCTGAAAATTAGAAATGGTACTGGCAGCCCTTTGCGTGTTCTGGCCATGGTATCGGGAGAAAACGCATGAGTAAGTTGACGGCCGTTATAACCGGCGGAAACAAGGGCATTGGTGCTGATCTTGCTCAAAAGCTTTTGGCAAAAGATTACACTGTCATTTCCGTCGCCCGGCGTGCTCCGGATGTCACCCACCCCAAACTGCATTCAGTACAGGCCGACTTGCTTGATGCGGATGCTGTGACCAAAGCTGCAGATGAAATTACGACGAGTTTCGACGTCACGCATCTTGTTCATAATGCTGGCCTCATCTGGCCCAATCTTTTGGAAGAGGCGAAACCCGAAGATATCACCGGCCTGGCTCAACTTCATCTCGGCTCCGCCCTCACCCTGTTGCAGGCGACGTTACCCTCGATGAAACGGGCCGGATTTGGCCGGGTCATGTTCAACGGATCGCGTGCCGCATTGGGTGCGCCAACACGAACAGCCTACAGCGCCAGTAAGGCTGCAATGATTGGCATGGCACGCACTTGGGCTCTGGAATTGGCCCAGCATCAAATCACCGTCAATGTGGTAGCACCGGGACCCATTCAAACGGACAACTTTTGGGGCATCGTTGAAAAAGGCAGCGAACAGGAACAAGCTCTTGCCAATAGAATTCCGGTTGGCAGGCTGGGCAATGTCGAAGACGTCTCAAATGCCTTTTTGTTTTTTTGCGATCCAGCCAGCAGCTTTGTCACCGGCCAAACGCTCTACGTATGCGGCGGTGCAAGTGTCGGCATGATGACGATTTAAAAGTCTGACTTCTAGGTTCAGGCCCTATTAATCTTCGGGATCCCCATTCGAGCTGAACTATGAATCATCATGGCAAAGAAGATTTGTCATGAGAGATTTGTTTTTGCTTTCCCAGGAAAAGTTAGCGAAGATGGAACCGTATTTTCCTTTGGCGCACGGCGTACCACGGGTAGATGATCGTCGGGTTGTTTTCGGGATCATCTTTGTGATCAAAAATGGTCTACGTTGGCGCGATGCGCCGCCGGAGTATGGGCCGGATCAGACCCTATTTAACCGTTTCATCCGATGGGGCCGTTTGGGTGTTTTTGATCGTATTCTCAGTAGCTTAATTATCCAGGTAGGTGAACCTGAAACGCTTATTATTGATGCCACCCACCTGAAAGCTGACCGGGTTGCTGGCAGTCAGACAAAATGGGGATGTTCCCCGCCGTATTTGCCGCACAAATGGTGAACTGATCTCCAAAT
Source organism: uncultured Rhizobiaceae bacterium (assembly GCA_951813045.1). Classification (GTDB taxonomy): domain Bacteria; phylum Pseudomonadota; class Alphaproteobacteria; order Rhizobiales; family Rhizobiaceae; genus Pseudahrensia. The sequence continues at coordinate 622,549 of CATOTF010000002.1, read as the reverse complement.
TACATGCCACCTGTGATGGCAAAGGGCGTCCAATCATCATGGGGCTGAGCGAAGTGCGGCTAAGCGATCACATCGGAGGTAAACTACTTTATCCCGCGTTTCCTGTCGTGCTCCAATCTCGAGAGCCTTCAACTCTGAAAGCTGAGACTGACCATCCCGCCAAACGCTTCACAGCTTGCTCGAACCGGTGGCGCGACGCTGCTTCGATACGCCAGTTGTAATACTTCGCGTCGCTCACACCGGCCGAACGACATGCACAAGCAACATCGTGCCCTGACGCTAAGTTCTATTCAATCTCGCGTAATAGACGCAGAACGTCCTCATCCCAATAACGCTTCCTCGACACAATCGCGAACTCCAAAACTAAACAAACAATGACCTAGTGTTGGGGGGCGGGACAGCCAGTCGCTGGAAATTAGCTGTCCGAACCGGTTAAAAGGAAAATCGTTCTGTCGCAAAATTTGTACAGTTACCATTAGATCGCTTGCAGCGAATTAGTGCTTTTTCCGGATAGTGCTGAAAAACTCCGTTTTGCCTAAAATCAGCAAGAAACCGTCCAAAGAAGGCTCGTCCGAAGATTGTGTCGGCTTCTACTGCCGATTACTGCGAACCTTGCAATTTGATGCCTGTCGAGAAGCACCAAAACCAACCGCTGGGCCCGAGAGCGTCGATGACCGCAAGGTTCGCAGGGCAGTCATTCGCCTATTAACTTGAACCGGTATAACAAGAGCCTTTTCTGGGGCGTGTCGATTAAAATCACTGGCTTGGTCCACGGTCGGGTCGCGGCCAAAAACCATTCCCCAAATTGCTATTGACCTGGACGCGTGCGGAGATGATGACCTATTGTTGCAGCACACCGCTGCTCGCCGGGAATCAGCCTAAATGCAACACTATTCAGTTCTGGATCTATCCCCCATTTCTGAAGGTGCTACCGCGACTGAAGCTCTTTCAAATACTTTAGACCTTGCTCCACAAGCGGAAAGCCTAGGCTATCATCGATATTGGTTGGCAGAGCATCATAACATGGCTGGGATTGCCAGTGCCGCAACATCTGTGGTGATTGGCCAAGTCGCTGCCCGCACCAAAACCATCCGCGTGGGTGCAGGTGGAATAATGCTGCCAAATCATTCGCCACTCGTCATCGCTGAACAATTTGGCACGTTGGCTACGCTCTTCCCGGGGCGTATTGACCTAGGTGTTGGACGTGCCCCCGGTACAGATATGAATACGGCCAGAGCGTTGCGACGCCATCTGCAAAATGGTGATGAGTTTCCGCGAGATGTTTTGGAATTGCTTAGCTATTTTGACGACGTCCCTGACGATGCGATGGTCCGTGCAATACCGGGTGAAGGAACGCACATTCCAGTATGGATTTTAGGATCAAGCCTTTTTGGAGCGCAACTCGCTGCACACCTTGGTTTACCGTATGCCTTTGCTTCCCACTTTGCACCGCAGATGCTGGAAGGGGCTTTGAAGATTTATCTAGAAACCTTTGAACCCTCAAAGTGGCTGGACAAACCCTATACAATCGTTGCTGCAAGCGTTTGTGCAGCTGATACTGATGAAGAAGCAGCCTTTCTTAGGTCAAGCCAAGTGCTGGCTTTTGCGCGGATGTTCACTGGACAACGAAGCAAATTACCCCGCCCGACCTTCGATTTGGATAATAAAATCCCAGATCATATCAGAGTAAAAGTGGACCAATCGTTGTTTTGTTCGGCTAGCGGCAGTTCTGACACGATTCACCGAGAACTGACTAAAATCATTTCAAACCATCAACCCAACGAGTTGATTATTACAGGGTCCATCCACGATCATGTCGCGCGTTGTCGATCATTCGCAATTGCAGCTGAAGTATTGAAAGATCTGACCTAAAAACGGTTTTCCATTAGGTTTAATGAAAGGATAAACAGTTGAAAATTTCGGTGGCAATTATTGGCCTTGGGATCATGGGACGCAGAATGCTTGAGCACATGGTGCTGCACGCAGGTTATAATCCTGTCGCCCTTTGGGACCCCGACCCCAACGCTTGTCACGATGCCCAAATCATTGCGCCAGGAGCTCAGGTGACAACATCTGCGCAAGTAGCTATTGCGGCAGCGGATCTTGTGTACCTGGCCTGCCCGCCCGGTCCTCGCAAGGCTTATGCGCTCGAAGCAGCGTTAGCCAAAAAGGCCGTTTTCTTAGAAAAACCCCTCGGCGTAGATATTCTGCAAAGCAGCGAACTGGTTGCTGAGCTGGATAAAAGCGGTGTTCCCGCTGCGGTTAATTTCACTCAAGCTGCTGGTGTTGCATTGTCTGGTATAACCGAAGCGGCTCGTTCGGGTGATATGGGTGATGTCGTTGGAATTGACATTGTGGTTACCTATGCGGAATGGCCGCGTGACTGGCAAAAAGAAGCTGACTGGTTGAAGTTTCGCGATGAAGGTGGGCTTACCCGGGAAGTGATTTCCCATTTCTTATTTTTCTCAGAACGCATCCTAGGGCCTCTAACTGTTGTGTGGGCTCACCCTGTCTATTCAAACGAGCCGATGCTTTGTGAAACGCATATGCATGCAAGATTAGAGACATCGGATGGAAGACCCGTATCCATCATGGCCAGCGTAGGAGGGGTTCAACCAGACAGACAAGAATTGACGATCAAAGGATCGCTGGGCAGCCGTCGTGTTTCTGAGTTTCATATTGACACTGTCTCCAACGGAGGGCCTTTCGTTGAGGTCGCCGAGAGATCTGCGGACCCCCGAACGATCAGCCTGAAAGCACAGTTGGATGAGCTTATATTTTGTTTAGAAGGGAAGCCAAATCGACTCGCAACCCCGCAAGAAGCTCTAAGCGTGCAGAAACTGGTTGAAACAATGTTGTTGGGAAAATCCTGACTTCGATTTCAGCAACTCAGGGTGTATCCATTTTCAGTAAATGCTTCAGTTCAACCCACGTGGAGGTAATTTGCCCCGGGAATGTCCGCTTGCTAAATACTGCATGATCGACTTGGTAATTCGCTAAGAGGCGGCAACGGGCCGTGGGTGTTGTATTGCGTAATATCGTTCGATGTCGCTTTGGGTCCAATCCAAAAATTCTTCTGATCTCAGAAGCCGAAGTTTTCCAACGACATCTGCTGGATTGGAGTGAAATTTATTGATAGAGGAGCGGCAATTATTTAGCGTATCGAAGCAACCACGACATGAGCGAAACCAAGAAAGCAATAACGGAATCGGCGGAAACAAAAAAGAAGCCTCCAAGCAAAACCGAAGCGGGCAAAAAAGAAACCGACAAAACACCGAAGTCCAATGAGTCAGGGACCAAAGATGCTGCCAAAGAGAAACCTAAGTCCGCTTCTCAATCTTCGATCAGCCATTTTTCCAGCGTTGCCACACCTGAATATCGAGCTGGTTGGGACAGTATATTTGGCGGATCAAAGTCCTTTAAAAAGGAAAGTAAGAGGCCTTCGGCTGATGACCTGTTGCCGAAACAACTTGTGATCAAGGATGATGAATTCGACGAAGAATTTAGAGCAGCGTTGTATAAGTTGTTTCAGCGGCAGGCGCGCAAACATGGGCTCAGCCTTGCTAAATCGAAGAGCAGAGTTGAATTAAGTTATAGCTTGCGATGCGACATTAATGCTCAGTAGAGCAAGTTGGACTTGCATGGCCTTTCGGTCACCGAGCTTTACCGAACGCATTGGACTTACGCGCCTGACGTCTAGGCATGAAGCCTACAGGCGGACAATCCAATGATTACAGAAATGCCTGCAATTTAGCTTCTGCCGCCTTGTCTGATGGAGTGGCATCCCGGGCACCGGTCCCTTGCCTCACACGTTCAAGAAACAATGTAATTTGTCGCACACTATGAACGAATTTCTGTTCCCTGTTCTGATTGAACGTGAGCGCCGAATGGTGGAGCGACGCATCAAAGCTGCGAAGTTCCCGGCAACCAAGAGCCTCGACAGCTTTGACTTCAAAACGATCCCGTCAGTGAACAAGGTGCTCGTGATGGAACTGGCCCGTTGCGAGTACGCTGCGAAACGCCAAAACATCATCGCGTTAGGACCAAGTGGAACCGGCAAAACCCATGTTGCCCTCGGCCTTGGACTGGCTGCCTGCCAAAAGGGGATGAAAGTCCGCTTCACCACGGCTGCTGCACTGGTTCATGAGATGATCGAGGCCGTTGATGAACGTCGCTTGCAACGGCATCAAAAACAACTGGCAGCTCAAGACCTGCTGATCATTGACGAACTGGGCTTCGTCCCTCTCTCCAAAACCGGGGCGGAGTTGCTGTTCGAAGTAATCAGCCAACGGTATGAACGCGGTTCCATCATCATCACATCCAATCTACCATTCGACGAATGGACAGAGGTCTTCGGATCAGAACGCCTAACGGGCGCAATACTCGACCGGCTGACACACCACGTCCACATCCTGGAGATGAATGGTGAAAGCTACAGGTTGCACCAGAGCCGAAAACAAAAATCTGTTCAAATCAACTGACACTAAACCAGATCAAAAACACAAACGTCCCAAAATCTGGCCAATTTTACTCCGGGATCAAGACCCATTTTAGGCTGGGATTGACACTCGATATGACGCGCCGTGATTTACAGGGTCAGGCCAAGAAAATGGGACGCCCCTGGGAAATTGGCAAGGCGTTCGAACGATCAGCGCCGGTCGGGGGTCTCAAGCCTGTTTCCCAAACTGGTTATCTCGATACCGGGCGCATTGAACTTAAGGTAAATGGGCAAATCAGGCAGGAAGGTGATCTCAATCAGATGATCTGGAAAGTTCCCGAAATGATCTCTTACCTTTCTGAATACTTTGAGCTGGCAGCCGGAGACGTCATTTTGTCCGGCACACCTGCCGGAGTTGGTCCGGTTGTTCGCGGCGATGTTATGGAAGTAAACATCGAGCAATTACCACCTTTATCCGTCAAGGTTGCTTGAATTCAAACTCACGTTTGTAATTTGAAAATAGCATAGTCATCGATTGCTTCGCGCCTGCGACGGTTGGCAAGACTTAAGCGTACAGCGACCATCTTTGGCGATAACTTTGCGCCATCTCAATATATTGTCATGCCCGCAAAGCCTTTCAAATTTTACAAACCGGCGATCCCGTCCGCTGTGCCGCAGAACAATTATATTTTTTTGTTTAATCGCAGCTTTTATTGCCGAGCAGGTGAAGCCCTGAGTGGCCGGGGCGGCGTATGCGCCAAACGTAGGGAGCAAAACCGCCAGAGCGACAACATGGGATAATCTTTTATGGATGTAGGTCATGGCCGATTTGTTTATGCAGATTGTGGCGGAGATTCGACGGCAGGCTCAGACGTTGGGGCTGGATTGTTCATTTCCCCCCATTTTACACGAAAAAAGATGGCATAAAGTGTAGGTACAACGATCAACGTCAAAATTGTCGCGAAACTCAACCCGCAAATTATGACCACCGCCAGGGACCTGAAAAACGGATCATACAGAAGCGGAATAACACCAAGGACCGTCGTCAGCACACCAAGGCTGACGGGCCGTGTGCGGCTGACGGCAGCATCAACAATTGCCTGCATGCGTGGCTTGCCGTTGGCAATATCATCGTCCGTTTGGTCAATCAGTACGATTGTGTTTTTAATCAGCATGCCCGTAAGGCTCAATATTCCCAAGATTGCCATGAACTCCATCGGCGTATCGAGCGCAACCAATCCATAAACCACGCCAATCAACGCCAACGGTACAGTGAGGAATATTATCAACGGTTGTCGGATTGCGTTAAACAGAAGCAAAACCACCACTATCATGGCACCAAAGCCGAACGGCATTGTGGACGCCAGACCAGCATTGGCATCTTGGCTCCCGCCAAATTCCCCACGCCATTCCAATGTGTATCCGTCGGGTAATTCAATAGCCTCAATTTTATCCCGGACACGATTGAACACGACGCTTGCGTTTATACCAGGTGGCGGGTCTGCCTGTGCAGTAATAGCGAGCGAGCGGTTAAAACGCCGTAGTTTTCCATTTTCAAATATCGTTTCAAAACCGTCTACAACTTGTGTGATCGGGATATACCTATTGGACACAGGGCTGAAAATTTGCACGTCCTTGATTTGTGCAACGTCATTACGGTCCTTTGCATAAGGACGAAATACGATCGGCAACAAATCTCCATTTTCGCGATAGACGCCAATTGAAGTGCCATCATATCGTTGAGCAATGGCGTTGGAAATATCCCCTTGTGAGACTCCCGCACGGCTTGCATTTTGTTCGTTGATTAGCGGACGAACTACTTTAATTTGCCCACGCCAGTTGTCTTTTACACCAATTGCACCGCCGTTCAGCAGGATTGATTTTGTCTGCTCCGAGAGTTGGCGAAGAACGGTGGCGTCAGGACCAGAGAAACGCGCTTCAATAAGGCTTCCGCCCCCAGGTCCAAGAACAAATCTCCAAACCTTTGTCGAGGCGTCCAGATAATTCTGGTCAACATGGTTTTGAATTATCGCTTGCAGGCCCTCAATCTGTTGCCAGGATTCAACGTCAACCAATACCTGACCGTAAGCTGCGCTTCCGCTTTCCGCATTATAGGTGAGCATAAAGCGCAAATGCCCTCCTCCAATAACGGTATTGGTGCCTCTCACCCCATCCTGTTTGCGGACCCACTCGCTTATTTTCTCAACATCCTTTTGAGTTTGAGCAAAGGTCGACCCCTCGGGTAGTGTGTAATCGATAACAAACTGGTTACGCGTAGAAGAAGGGAAGAAGCCTTCTTTTATCAGCGAAAAGGCTCCGACCGCCGATACAAAAAGGGCAACCACCAGAGCAATGGTAATCCATCGAAGCCGCAAGCATAATCGCAAAATACCACGATAAATACGCAATATGATGTGTTCTCCCTTCTCAACGCCTTTGGTCTTCGACGGCTTGAGAAAGATCGTACACAAATAGGGTGTTAGCCAGATAGCAACCAGCCAACTGAACAGGAGTGAAATCGCGATAGTCCAGAATAATGATCCGGCATATTCACCGGTATTATCCGGTGAGAAACCGATTGCAGAAAACGCCAGAATTCCAACAATTGTTCCACCCAATAACGGCCATTTGGTTTTCTCAACAACGGCCACGGAGGCATCCGCTGCACTTTCACCCTGTTGAACACGTACCAACGTGCCTTCAACTACAACAATCGCGTTATCCACCAGCATGCCGAGTGCGATGATCAGGGCGCCAAGCGAGATCCGCTGCATGTCAAGCCCGTAGAGGTACATTCCGGCAAGCGTCCCTGCCACAGTGATGAGCAAAATGCCGCCCATAAGAATACCACTTCGCAGTCCCATAAAAACCAGGAGAGTACCGACAACAATCGCAAGCGCGACGACGACATTGACGACAAAATCATCAATCGAGGCGCGCACGGACACAGACTGGTCGGATATCGGGGTGAGTTCAATGCCAAGTGGTCGCTGATTTTCAAGTTCTGCAATGCGCCGGTTTACAGCATCCCCCATGTTCACCACATTTCCACCAATCGTATTGGATATGCCGAGGCCTATGGCCGGTTGGCCGTTTCGAAACAGGAGTTTTTGTGGAGGATCTTTAACTCCCCGGGTTATGGTCGCGATATCACGAAGACGAAATGACTGTCCTTGTTTACCACCAGCAATCACGAGGTCTTCAAGTGCAGCAAGAGATGATAGGGCAACGGTGGGACGAATGGTTAAACGGGTCGTGCCAGCATCGACACTACCGGCCGACGCGATTACATTTTGTCCTTCTAAAACCTGAGCAATCTGCCCGGAAGCCAATCCTAGTGTCGCCAACCTTGAAGGCTGGTATTGGATATAAATAACTTCCTGAGGTGCGCCGACAAGCTGCACCTTTGAAACGCCGGGCACCAGCACGAGTTCTTTTTGTAAATCTTTCACATAGTCATGGATTTCCGGCAGGGAATAGCCATCTCCGATAACCGCGAAATAGAGGGCAAATACGTCGCCGTAGTCGTCATACACGGTTGCAGAGCCCGCACCGGGTGGCAATTGGTTTGCGCTATCATTAATTTTCGCACGCAGCTGCGTGAATTTTTGGTTGAGAATAGGGCGGGTCTTGGCAGCTGCAATGGTGAATTCCACCGTTACCTCGGACAGCCCAATGGATGAAACGGATTTCGCCTCTTTTACACCCTGCAATTGTTGCACAGCGTTCTCGATTACATCCGTGACCTCCCGCTCCACTTGTGAAGCGCTCGCTCCGGCATAAGGTGTGATGATTTGTGCCGAACGGATGATAAACTCGGGGTCTTCAAACCGCGGCAATTTCGTGTAGGAAAAATATCCGCCCAAAAGTATCAGGACCGTGAGCAATGCACTAACCAGGCGTTTTTCAATGGCAAATTTCGCGAGGTTCATCGGGCTACTCTGCGGTTTTTGTGATGGGTTTTACCACCATGTTTTCCTGGAGAACCGATAAGCCCGCAGAAATCACGATGTCCCCCTCCGACAGACCTTCCGTTACGGCGATTGAGTCACTAACAACCTGCCCAGTAACCACCGAACGTTTGGACACTTTATTTTCACCGGGTGAAACAACCCAAACAAAAGCTTCGCCATTCGACTGCGATGCGATTGCCACAAGAGGGACCTGAAGTGTACCCAGCCCCTGATTGCCCGCGCTGACCGTAAGGACACCCGTCATGCCAGGGAGGATAGGCTCCGCGTCGGGATTTTCTATCGACACACGCCCCCGATATGTCTGGGTTGAAGCATCCGCCTGCGTAGAAAACTCGCTACGCTCCGCTTTAAAGATGCGGCCCGGTATACTGTCCAAAACGACAGATAGTTCAAGGGATTTCGCTTTGGCAAACGGCGGCACGTCTGTTGCTGGAATATCAAAATTCAGGTTCGGAGAAGATAGCGCCTGGAGGGTGACGATGGCTTCCTTTGCTTGAATGTTTGCAAAATTATCAACTCTGCGTATGGCAACAATGCCGTCAAAAGGCGCCCGCAGTGTTGCATCGGCCAGGTTATCTTCAAGGCTTTTCAGGTTCGACCGTAGGCCTCTGATAGCCGCTTCCTGCGCGGCTACATCCTCAGCTCTTGCGCCAGCCGTGCCTTTTGCCAATTCCTGTTTCTTCGCTTCCAACTCGGCTTGGGCCACGCGGAGTGCTGTACGGTCGTTGTCCACTTTCGCTTTTGAGACAACCTTGCGCTTAAACAATTGTTGCGACCGATCCAACTGGTCGCGCGCGGCATCAACCTGCGCTTCCACTGCACTGACAGCAGCTTCCAACGCGGCAACATCCTCTGCCCTAGCGCCGCTTTTAAGCGCCGCTAATTGCGCTTCGGCCTGCTCCAACTGACTTTTTAATCGCGTAATCTCAGCTTTAAAATCCCGCTTATCCAGCTCCGCAACCACATCACCCTTTTTGATATTTTGTCCGCCACGAACGGGTAAGGCCATGATCCTGCCGGAAACCCGAAAGGATAGCTCCACTTCCTGAGCAGCGAGAACAACGGCAGAATAAGACCGCTCAAGTTTCGTCACCGTTCGCTCGACGACAAACGTTTTAACGGGCCTGATGGTTTGGGATTTAGATTCTTCCTGTTTTTCTTTGGTGGGGGTGCAAGCAGCAAAAGTAACCACCGTTACTATAAGCACAAAATAGCGAATTACTGATACCTGTTGTCGAATCATATTATTCCTTTCGCCCCACGCGCGCGCAGAATAACCTGTTATTCAAACAACCTACAAGAATGCTATTTTCGCACCAACTTATTCGCGACCAAAAGGCAAAAAAAGACCATGACACTAGCAATGCAGCTTATAACCGCCAGTATTCTGCTGATGGTTTGTTCAGGCATCCATCTTGGTTTACTGGTCGTCGCAGCAGGTGTTTTAAGGTGGGCCGGATCATATTTCCCAATTCCCCACAGGGGCAACCATTGGGGCATGCTGACCGCCATTGCCTTCACCACGGTCATCTTTGCCCATACCATACAGGTCTGGCTGTGGGCGGTATCTTTTATGGTCCTGGGCGCGCTAACACAATTCACAGATGCGCTATATTTTGCATTAGTCACCTATACGACGCTGGGCTACGGCGATGTGACGGTCAGTGAGGGATTTCGGCTGTTCGCCGCGATGGCCGCGGTAACAGGCCTTTTGAATTTCGGCTTAAGCACCGCGTTTCTGGTCGGTCTGATGACTAAAATTCTACCTACTGATATAAAGGGACGTTGAGCCTACATGCCTGCCCTTTATGTGAAGTATCAACTCCAGATGCCACATTATCAGAGCCAATCGCTGGCGGTGCCCCGTAAAGCGTAGAATGCTCTGTGATCGTAACCTTGCGATTGCATTCATTCAATCTGATCAATGTCGAATGCCTTGATGGTCATGGAGATGAGGGAATAATAACCAAGCACGCCGATTAGATCGATAAGACTGTCTTTCCCGAGTTCTCTTTCCGCTTTCATGTACAATGCTTGAGAAATTGTTCGCTCGAGATTGAGCGTTCGAGCAATTTCGTAAACAACCGCTTCGTCGGCGCGTTCGAACGTGGGTTCAAGGTCGTTTCGAAGAGCTTTAATAATGTCATCGTTTAATCCCGCCGCGCGAGCCGGCGACTCGTGGGATTGCCATTCGAATGCTGCGTCCCAGACACGGGCGGTTACCAAAATGGCGAGCTCTGAAAGGCGCGGTGGCAGCGAGCTGTCATATCGGCAATATTGTCCGAGCTTTTGCGCTTTGTCGGCAAGTGCAGGCCGATGAAGCCACACTCCTAACGGTCCAACAACCTGTCCGCGCGGCCCGGATACGATTGCATCGTGGACCTCTTTTTGCGCTCCAGACAAATTCGTTCTGTCGAGCTTGGGAATACGCGTCATGGTTGTTACTTTCTGGTTTTGGTGATTGGTTACTTGGTTTGTCGCTAGGACAGTGGTACACGAGCGATTGCCATTTTTTCCACCTCTGCGTTCAGAAGGGAAAGGAACTCTTCGCTTGCCGCCGACATTGGTTTTGTTGCGGATTTTATCAACATATAATCCAACTGCAATTTACCCTCCGCGATGGGGTGGATGGTGCGGACGTCCTCGTCTTGTTCCTCCAGGCACAGAAATCCGGGCAGGATTGCTGTCCACCCGCCGCGGGCTATGAGGTCCAGTGTCCCCATCATCGTATCGAGTTCCAGAGTTTGTGCCGGACGAATGTCATGGCGTTTGAAATAGGCGTTTAAGGACTCCCTGCGCTTGTTGCCGGTGCCCGGTAGTATCAATTTAAGGTCTCCAATACGTTTTATTGAAACCGGTTGGAGGGACACGCCACCATTCCTGGCAGATTGAACAAAATACTCATCGTCGGTGGCAAAATGTTCAGTTGCGATATTTTCCGGAACAGCCTCACTTGGAACGATGGCGAAATCCAGTTGGCCACGCCCGACCCGCTCCATGAGACTTCCGCTATAGGCCTCTACGATGTCCAATTGAGCTTCGGGAAAAGAGGTAACAAACGCATCCACCGCAGGCGCGAGCACACTGCGTGTAAACGCTGGCATCAAGCCAACATGAGCCTTGCCGGTTATCTCCTTACCGAGTGATGCCACACCCTGTTCCAATGACAACACATCCTTGAGTATTTTACGTGCTTTCTCGTAAAACCACTTGCCTGCTACAGTTGGGCACACGCCTGAAGTGCTGCGTTCAAAAAGTACGGTTTCTGTCAGCGCCTCAAGCTCTTTAATCTGCATTGAAACACCAGGTTGAGTCGCGTTTTCCCGTTCAGCTGCCGCGGTAAACGACCCCTCTTCATAGACCGCGACAAAATATTTAATATGGGTAATTTTCATAAACATCGCCATTTGTCATAAGAATACCTTATGTATAAATTCTGTCAAATTCAACCCTGTTAACAGGGGAGAGTGGCTTCGTGATCATTGTTGCTAGAACGGGATGGCTTATGGGGTGCCCAACGCCTCGCGCCATGAGCAAGCCTGTTTATATGAATGATTGCAGTCCACCCCAACGGTTCAAGCGCAAACGTGAGACAAACTTCTGAGATGGGCTAACGGCGACATGGTGATGGCAAATTCAGAATTGTAAGACCGTATGATTGGGGTAAACCTGCTTAGCCTAACGAAGCATAAGTTCGGGCAACCAATTAGCCAATTGCGGGACAAACAACACAATGAAAGCCGCAATCAATATCAAGACGAAATAGGGAGAAGACCCAATAAATATTTTAGACAACGTCGCCGTCGGGTCAGGTACAGATCCTTTGACAGTATACACCAGCAGCCCAAAAGGTGGAGTTAGAAGTCCTGCCTCAATCACTAAAATTCCAAAGATCGCAAAGGCTAGTGGGTCGATACCGAGTATTGCAGCAATCGGTGCAAAAATCGGCACCGTCAACAATATGATCGACACGGAATCGATTAGCATGCCAAGAATAATCCAGATCACGACCATAAGGCCAATGATCAGGAACGGGTCAACTCCAAGGCCAAGAAACAGAGCCTTGATATAATTAACGGCGCCGCCAATCGCGAGTAGGCGCGAATACATCTGTGCCGTGATCAGGAGGAACATAATTGGCGCGGTTGTTTTGCCAGCTTGAAAAATAGCGGCAATTATTTCCTTACCGCGCATTCCTTTGACGACGCCGATCAGCAAAGCACCAATTGCGCCGAACCCGGCGGCTTCCGTAGGCGTGAAAACACCCGTCCAGATACCACCTATCACGAGGATAATCAGTCCAAGAATCCCAAGTCCACCAATGGTCTCTGACCGGATTTCAGCCGGTGTGAGTTCCACAAGATTATCGGTAACACTTGGCGCGATTTCAGGGTTTCGGATCGCGGAAATTACCACATAAGCAGAAAACAGGAGCGCTAAAACAACCCCCGGTAATATCCCAGCGATAAATAGCGCTCCAACGCTCATCTCGGTCAGAATTGCCCAGACAATTAACAAAACCGACGGTGGGATAAGCATACCCAAGCAGGCAGAACCTGCAACCGCTCCTAATGCGAATGTCTGCTTATATCCAAGCTTACGCATTTCGGGATATGCGATGCGGGAGAATGCCGCTGCAGCCGCAATTGAAACGCCTGTTACCGCGGCAAAGACAGTGTTGCCGGCGATAGTGGCGATGGCCAGCCGACCAGGCAACCGCTTCAATGCCCGGTCACAGATGCGGTACAGGTCTGCCGCCGCTCCTGATCGAGAGATAAAATCTCCCATAAGTACGAATAGCGGGATCACCGCGAAAACATCTTTTCGCACCGCCTCAAATGCCGTGTTGCCCAGGATCGCAAGAGCAGCTTCCATACTGCCAAGCATCAGCCAAACGCCCAACGCGCTGCAGATCGCAAAGGCGATGCCTATATGCACACCGAACAGGATCATCCCTATCAGTAGCGCCAGCATCCAAAGCACGATGTCACCGCCCATTATATATTCCCCAAAGTTTCAGTCATGCAGAGTCTGGCGCCTCGTTTTCATCAACGAGCTCCCCGCGCCAATCGTAATACAGCATGGAAAGATAGGCGATTGTGCCGAAAACGGACATGATCAACACCAGTCCACGAACAGGCCACGTGGGAACACGTAATGCACCCTCCCCCTCATATTCTCCAATCCGCCACGCGTCATAGGTGGGCTCATAGGTGCTCAAGACGAGGCCGATAAAAAACAGCACGCCAAGCACATAGCCAATGGTTCGCAATATCCGCCGCGCCGTTGGTGGCACCGCGTCGGCGAAAATTGTGGTTCGAAGCATGGAACCGGTATAAATTGCTAGCGGTAATTGTAGAAAAGTGATCGCCACTACAGAGTTTTGAATTATTTCCTTGGTGCCCGGAATCGGTTGGTTGAGGAGTCCACGCCCTCCCACATCCAGAAAGATCAGAACCGCCAGCCCCAACGTCCAAAATGCAGAAACCAGATGAATTGCACGCGAAAGACGAATGGGAATCGTGGCGCTATTACGTTCGTTCATCGCCATGTATCCACTGGTTTACCCCGGTTGGTGACGAGGCTATCGGATGCATCATCCGCGCTCAAGCCTATTTAGCGTTTGAAAAATAAGAAATTGCGCATCACCCATGAGTTAATAGGCTGCCAATCGCAAGTTTCAGACCGAACTTCTACAATACAAGTTAATCTAGCCTCTTGACCGCTTGTTCGGTTTGTGACGGAATGTGGCTCTATTTAGCGATCGATAAATAAGCCTTGGAGGAGGTTAATCGCTAGAATCAATCTGGCGCGCAAACCGCGCATGCAATGGGAGATTTTCATGAAATTCTTTAGTTCAGGAAAGATTGTGGTTACCGCACTTCTTGCTTCGTCGGCATTCGGGTTTGTCACTGTCGCAAACGCGGACTCATTTACATTGCGCATCGGCGCCGGGCACCCAAGCGGACCCGCCGTTTATGTCAGTGATGTGGAAAAATTCTTCGTCCCTGAGGTAAAAAAACGGGTCGCCGCAGAGACCGACCACACTATCGAGTTTGTGGAAGGGTATGGTGGGTCGATCGCCGGCGTCGCCGAGACCCTCGAGGCTGTGCAAAACGGAATTCTGGATATCGGTGCTTACTGCTTCTGTTTTGAACCGGCCAAATTATTCCTGCATAACTTCCCATATTACGCCCCGTTTGGGCCGCAGGATTCCGCTCAGCAATTAGAGGCTGCCCGTGTCGTTTACGACAAAACACCTTGGTTGACCGAGACTTTTGAGAAAGAGTACAAACAGAAACTTCTTGGGCTTCACGGTTGGGATAATTATCACCTTGGCACAACCGATCCATGGGACACGGTTGAAGATCTCAAGGGTGTGAAGGTCGGCGGAGCGGGCCCGAACCTGCCATGGCTGGAATTTGCCGGTGCGGTACCTGTTCAGTCCACCCTGCCCGATGGATATCTGTCGCTGCAAACCGGTGTTTATAACGGTTGGCTGATGTTCCCGTCTGCTTATCTGGGTTTCAAATTCTATGAACCTGCGCCACATTATACACAAATCGGGTTTGGCGCGATGGCAGTTAATGGCCTCACAATGAACATGCGTAGTTTCAATAAAATGCCGCCTGAGGTTCAAATAATTCTGATTGAAGTTGGTCAAGGTTATGAAAAACAAGCAGGTATTTCGCTGAACGCACGCCAAAAAGCCGGCCTTGATGGTCTGGCAAAGGTTGGCGCAAAACTCAAAACTCTCCCTGAAGCTGCCCGTGCAGGCTGGGCCAAATCTCTCGCTTCCTTCCCTAGCAGGCAGGCGAAAGATGCTGATGGCCGTGGCATGCCCGGCACTGAAGTAATGAAAAGTTACATCGATGCCGTAAATGCCAGCGGTTATAAATGGCCTCATGCCTACACAGTTGAATAAGCCTTTCGACTTTGCAGCTTTTTGAAAAGGGTGGCCACGTGCCACCTTTTTTTCATCCCACCCCATCAGTAATCCTGATAGTGAACAGCCGATAACATTATTCGGGTTCATGCCTGTTCTTTGTTATTTTAGCACAACTCCAGTTGAAGGGCCGTATTATGGATCTCGGGTTTTTTACTATGCCAATTCATCCTTTAGACAAGGATTGGCGGGTCTGCTTGCATGAAGATAAAGACGCATTTGTGCTTGCTGACAGGTTGGGATTTACCGAGGCCTATGTTGGCGAACACGTTACTGATAAGGCCGAAAACATAACTTCCTGCATTGCCTTCCTCGCGTGGATTGCCAACGAGACCAAAAACATACGTCTTGGCACCGGCACGGTAAATATGCCTAATATGCATCCGGCAGCCGTAGCCGGGCAGATTGCCATGCTTGACCACATGCTGGACGGGCGATTTAATTTCGGCATTTCGCCGGGTGGGCTCGCCACAGATGCCGAGGTTTTCGGCAACTTGGATAAAGACCGAAACCTGATGTTTCAGGAGTGCATCAACACAGTATTGAAAATTTGGGAAGGTGACGCTCCCTATAACATCAAGGGTGATTATTGGGATATCTCCACCGAGAAGGCACAGATGTTGGAAATTGGACAAGGCATTATGTCCAAACCGCTACAGCAGCCGCATCCCCCCATTATTGTCATGGTTCTTGCGCCTTTTTCAAAAGGTGTCACTGAAGCTGCAGCGAGAGGGTGGGACCCTGTATCAGCCAACTTCCTGTTACCGAAGTGGGTAGCGTCCCACTGGCCTAAATATGTTGAAGGCTGTGAACGTGTTAATCGCCCCGTTGATGCAAAAAACTGGCGTGTTGCACGCTCGATCTTCGTTGCCGATGATTTGAAAACTGCAAAGGAATATGCGTTTGGTTATAACAGCCCCTATCGGTTTTATTTCAACCAACTGCTGACCAAGATGAAAAAACATGGCCGCACCAATATCTTCATGGAAGACCAGAACATGGATGAGGACGACGTGACCATCGATTACGTCCTGGAACGGTGTGTTATCTGGGGAACGCCGGATAAAGTTGCTGATGATATCTTAGCTCTGCGCGAAGAGGTCGGTGATTTTGGCACGTTGCTCTATGCGGGTAAGGATTGGGTCGATGTGGAACTGGGCAAAAAATCGATGACGCTTTTGGCGGAAAAATCCATGCCTATAGTCAATTCCGCAATCGGCTCATCGGTCGCTGCGCAATGAAATGTCTGACCGACCGTGTTCCATATCAGGCAATTGTTGATCGACCGAAGCTTACATTTCCTGATGGCAAGCGAATGGCGGTCTGGGTTATTTTGAACGTCGAGGAATGGCAGATCGAAAAGCCGATGCCGCGAACGGTTTTGTCACCCCCCATGGGTCAGCCACTTTTGCCCGATGTGCCAAACTGGTCGTGGCACGAGTACGGCATGCGATCCGGTTTCTGGCGACAGCATAAAGCGCTGACTGATCGTGATATTCCAACAACTCTTGCGATAAATGGCAATGTTTGCCGCTCTTATCCGCGCGTTGCGTCCGCTGGCAAAGAGGCTGGGTGGGAATTTATGGGCCATGGTTTCCTGCAAGGCCCCATGCACAAGTTGGACAACCAGCGCGATGCCATTTCAAAAACAGTCGATGCCATTTCGGAATTTTGGGGCAAACCACCCCGCTCATGGGAATGCCCCGGACTAACCGAAACCGACGAGACTCTGGACCTGCTGCGCGAACACGGAATTGAATTTGTGGCTGATTGGGTGATTGATGATCTGCCTCAGGATATCGACACGCCTTACGGGATCATCACCTCCATTCCCTATACCGTCGAAACCAATGATATCGCCGTATACGCGTTGCAAAATCATAGTTCTGACGAATTGTTAAAGCGCGGTATCGACCAGTTCGACCGGTTGTATCAGGAGAGCGCCGAGAACGCCCGTATCATGGCGATCTCTATGCACCCCTATATAACCGGTGTTCCCCATCGGATAAAATATCTCGAAGAATTATTAGATTATGTTGGCGGCCATGATGGCGTTTGCTGGATGACCGCCAGCGAAATTGGCGATTGGTATCGCGCTCAAATGGATGTGGTGTAGTCGACTAAACCGTGCCCTGCGCTTTAAGTATGCGCTGCGGTGTCATCGGCATTTGATAGATTGAGGTATTTAACGGGCGTAACGCATCATTGACTGCATTCATCAAAGCCGCTGGCGCACCACCCGTTCCTGCCTCACCCGCACCTTTAGCACCGAGAACCGAAGTCTTGGTGGGCGTTTCGATGTGCGCTATGTGAATGTCCGGCATTTCGGCTGCCATGGGCACCAAATAATCTGCCATCGACGCATTTTGCAATTGCCCGTCGTCTGAATAGATACATTCTTCGTAAAACGCGCCGCCAATACCCTGAACGACACCGCCACGAATTTGCTCATCCACCAGTTTTGGGTTGATGACCCGTCCGCAATCTTCCACCGCCCAGAAATCGAGAACTTTTACCAAACCGGTTTCAATATCAACTTCCACGTGGGCGGCCATCGCACCATTGGTGAACACAAACGGAATATCGGTTACCCGGAAATGACGCGTCGCGATGAGTTCCGGTGTTACATCTGAAGGCAGTTCATTGCCCCGATAATAAACAATCTTTCCTAGGTCGCCGAGTGATATCCGTTCGGTACGGTTTTCCGAGTCAACGACAAGACCATGCTCGATATCAAGATTCTCGGCCGATGACTGGAGAATGACGCCTGCAACTTCCAGCACTTGTTCTTTGAGGGCATTGGAAGCCAGAAGCACCGCCTCACCGCCAATTCCTGCTCCACGGGAGGCCCAGGTTCCACCACCATAAGGTGTTGTTGCGGTATCACCCGTTGTCACTTTCACGCGATCCATGTCGACACCAAACACTCCCGCTGCGATTTGCGCGATAATTGTGTTCGTGCCCTGTCCTTGCTCCGTGATTGACGAAGAAACATGTAAAGCACCAGCAGCATCCAGCCGAACGGTAGCCCCATCCTGAGCGGAGATCGGGGCGCCGCCGATGCCGTAAAACATCGGGCTTGGGTTCGTCACCTCAACCATGGAAACGAAGCCGATGCCGCGATAGACACCCTGTTCTCGTGCGCCTACCTGATCTTTTCGCAGGCCGTCGTAATCCATAAAGCTGACAAGTTTTTCCAGCGCTTTTTGGTGGGAAAGATCATCCAACTTCATGCCCGCAGCGGTGGTTACCGGGTAATTATTATCTCTAAATAGATTTTTACGGCGGATTTCTACAACATCCATGTTGATTTCATGGGCCGCACTTTCAAGCAGTCCGTCGGCAACGGCCATGGCGATTGGATGGCCGACGGCGCGGTATTGGCACATCATATTTTTATTTTGAAATACAATCGTACCTTTGGCGCGATAATTCTCAATCGCGTAGGGTGCGCCCGTCAGGTTGAGTACCTGATTGCACTCAATACCAGAAGATCGTGGATACATGCTGTAAGGGCCGATGCCTGTCAGATCATCAATCTCGAGCGCCGCGATCTCTCCACTCTGGGCGACCGCAATCCTGCCTTTCACTCGGTGATCGCGAGCGTGTATATCTGAGACAAAACTCTCGTTACGATCAGCAACAAACTTCACGGGTCGCTTGAGGATTTTGGCCGCAGCGGCAGTTGCCAGTTCGTCGCCGTAAAGGTGGATTTTAATACCGAATGACCCCCCAACGTCTTTGGCAATGACGCGAATATTCTCTTCGTGCAGGTTTAGAATTTTGGATAATATCGCCTGCATCATATGGGGCGCTTGGCCGGAATAATGATAGGTCAACGCATTCTCAGAAGGATTGAATTCCACAACGGACGCCCGCGGCTCCAGGGTAACCCCGGTGTGCCGGGCAAAATTGAACGTGCGTTCGACAACGGTTACGTCGTCGCGAGCAAATGCATCATCTACGTTTCCGGAATCAACAATCCGCTCCCACGCGCGATTGTTCTCATACTCATCGTGAATAACCGGGCTATCCAGCTCTAATGCTGTCTCAGCATCACAAACTGCCTCAAGCGGCTCAAACTCGATATCAATGAGCGCGCAGGCATCTTCGGCGATTGCGCGACTTTGTGCAACAACCATAACTACGGGTTCACCCTGCCAGCGCGCGGTATCAATTGCTAAAGGCATTTGGGGCGGTGAGCGCAGGCCCTGCAGATGGGTCAGTGTTCCGACATATGGTGAAACATGATCGACAAAATCTGCGCCATCAAAAATAGCGACCACACCGGGTAGTTTTTCAGCTTCACTTTTATTGATGTTTATTATTTTTGCGTGCGCATATGGCGAGCGCGCAAAAGCTGCATGGACCATGCGGGGCAATTGCAGATCGTCAACATATTGCCCTCGCCCTTCTATCAATCTTTGCGCCTCGGGCCGTGAAACCGACCGACCAATATAAGAATTGGGCTTATCGAATATGTTGAGAGGGCCAGTCATCGCTTTGCCCTTTCTTCCACAACCTCTAAGACTGCATCGACAATCGACTGATAACCCGTGCAGCGGCAATAATTTCCCGATAGGTGTTCGCGAATGGCGTCACGGTCCGGATTCCTAATAGTCTCAACATATTCTAGCGCGCTGGCCATCATGCCCGGTGTGCAATATCCGCACTGGAGTGAATTATTCCGTTTAAACGCATCCTGTAAATCCGCCGCTCTCTGGTTTTCTCCAAGCCCTTCAATTGTGGTAATGGATGAGCCGTCGGCCTGTACCGCGAGCATCAGACACCCGCGAACCATGACCCCATCAACCTCCAACGTACAGGCACCGCATACCCCATGTTCACAACCGACATGAGAACCAGTGAGCCCCAAATTATTTCGAAGGAAATCAACGAGGTTGAGACGTACGGGCACGGATTCGGTAACTTGTTCGTCATTGACCGTAAGCGTGATGTTTTCGGTCTGACCCATCACACCATCCCTTCAAGGGTGCGTTTGATGACCACACCGGCAAGATGTTGTTTAGTCTTTGCGTCCGCGTTGAGGTCGCCCTGAAATTCAAACTTCGTCAGCGCTCGTTTAACCGATGCATGTGCATCCGCATTATCAAGGTCTTTACCATCGAGCACTGCCTCTGCGTCTTTCAACCGGCGGGGCTTGTCACTCACGCTAAACAATACGATTTTCAGATCGGATACCGGGTCTATTGACCCCGCGGCAATCGCCACGCCTGCCATTGCATAATCGCCGTGTCTTCGTGTGAGTTCGTAAAAGCCGTAAACATTATCCTTTTTAGCTTTTGGCACAGTGACAGATTTTACAAGCTCACCATTGCCCAAAGCCGTTTCATAAATTCCGATAAAGAAATCTCGGGCGGAAATTTCGCGTTCCGCAGATTTTGAAATGACGGTGATCGTTGCCCCCAGCGCAATGAGGAGAGCTGGCATTTCAGCAGCTGGGTCGGCCAGTGCTACACTACCGCCTATTGTACCCCTGTTGCGCACTGCCGCATGGGCGATGTGTGGCAATGCCAAAGTAAACAGTGGTACATGCTGACTGATAATGGGTGATGCTTGCAGTTGGGAATATCGGGCCATGGCCCCAATTGTGATGACCTCACCTTCCTCTTCAATGAAATTCAATTCATCAACACCGTTCAAGTCAATCAACAGTTCCGGTTGCGCCAGACGAAAGTTCATCATCGGCATGAGACTTTGGCCACCGGCCAGAAGTTGAATGTCGCGATCTTCATCATTCAGCAGGTCAAGTGCGGAAGCCAGGTCAACCGGCTTTTCATAGGCAAAATCAGCAGCCTTCATATGCCAGGCAACCTTGTTGACTCACCCGAAGGTATCATTAGTAATTTTATAAAACTGGTCACCGGTCTAATTTATCGAATTATAAATAAGCGGCAAGTCTCTATCAAATTATTTTACTGGAGGCACTCCTTGGCTTGCCAACTAAATAATCTCAGTCCTTATTATTCCGGTCGCGCAGCCCTTTGAGAAACACATCAAGCGCATTCGAAATCATGAGTGATTTATCCGCCAGCACCGGCGATTCGTAAATATGTTTTCGAATACCGTAGTAAAATATACCCCCGTGCATGACCCACGCCAGTTCAAGCTCTTCGGGGGATATTTCAACACCCTCAGGCTGACCAAACTCCGCATGAAACTCAGTTATAATCCGCCCAAGAATACGCTCGTTGACGAGGCCAACATACCAACGGTTGATCTCGACCCCCTTGAGTCCGGAAAAAAGGAAAATGCGCATCCATTCCGTGTTGAATATGGCATCCGTGTAAGCCTCGTAAAATGTTTGTAATCTATCGCGTAATGGTAATGTGCGATCGCTCAAGAGCTGGTCCCAGCTTTCCTGCCAACGGTTGAGATAGACGGTTTGATAGACTTCTTTGATCAGGTCTTCTTTGCTTGGAAAGTAACGATAGAGCAGTGGTTGCGTTACCCCCAAATGTTTGGCCAGATTCCTTGTGCTGCTTTCGAAACCTTCCTGCGCAAAAAACTCGATTGCCTTTGAAATAAATTCCGCACGTCTTTGCGTTGACGAAAGACGTTTCTTTTTAGGTTTTGTTCTAGGGGCTCCATTCATAAATTTGCTTGTAGGTTAGATGGTTCATCTGCTCAAGCGTCCCGCCATTCCCCGTCAATCTTCAACCGGTGATCGACGATCAGTCCTTGTGCGAGAGTTTGCTCAATGAAGCATCCTTTTTTCGCGCAATCCAGCAGGTGGGTAAGTTGATCGGCGGTCGCATCTGAATCGATATCCACGTCCAGCCCAAACCCCACGGGCGATGTCACATACGGCTCTATGCCAACCTGCTCCCCCTTCCAGTGCAATCTCGCAGCCACTTCGACATGATTTATGACGATGTCTAGCCGTTTCGCGAACGCTCTGATTTGCGTCATAAGACATCCAGTTAGTGCAGCAGTAAAAAGCGCTAAAGGCGGTGGGGCGGTGCCGTCGCCCCCGTGGAAAGGACCTTCGTCTGTTGCCAGTTCGAATTTTTCTTTCATCATCGGCCATTCAACCGATATGTCGTTTCGCATATTGGGGCCGGTTGTACCAACCCCTTCGAATATCACGTCAAACTGTTTTACTTCTTTGTCAGCCATTTCAATTCCTCACGTCCCTCCGGCGAGATCGCCAAATTTATCACTCTCGCAATACATCCAGGTACATCGCAGAGCGTCCGATAATCTAACTCTTCATTGGTGGTTGATTCAGTCAATTATGCGTCCTTTATAGGGTCGGATTATCGGATGGCATGCCCAGTTCCACCCTACCATTGTTTGATCCCGCAGCGTCAAAACTAAACGCAATATGCGCATTGATTGCATGGGCCTCCCTGAACTGGCGTTGAAGATGACCGGTTGAAAACAAGCCTCCCGCTCCACTCGCTTTAAACAGTAAATCAACAGCCTCCGTGCACAATTGTACGGAGAATGCCCCATCCCGACGATAGCGGGTTTTTATCAGCAGATCAGGAATTCTCCCCGCCCGCGCATCTTCCATCGCATCGACACAAATTCCGCGCATGATGCGCCGTGCTGCGTCAATCTTCGCGCCAGCCTCCGCGATCTTGATTTGCATAGATTGGAAGTCGGACAATTTCGCCTGGTTATAACTCGACGAACTCTTACGGGTGTTCTCAACAAAATCGTCCCAACATGCCTGCGCGTTACCCAGCGCGCAGCCGGTCAGGACAAAGGGGAAAAGTGCGAATACAGGCAAGGCATATAACGCATTGGTATTCGATTTCGAACCGGGCGTTTCACCGCCGGCAACATTCGAGACAGCCAAAGTCATATGCTCAGGAACAAAAATATTCTCAGCTTTCACATCATTTGACCCGGTTCCCTTCAACCCGGTTGTGAACCAGGTATCGATGATTTCATAATCCGTTTCGGGAATAAGAAATATTCTGTATTCTCCAGATTGTGCCTCATCATCAGGCGTAACAATTCCTGCAAGCATATTCCACGCGGATGGATCAACACCGGATGAAAATGGCCACCGCCCTGTCAAAGAATAGCCGCCGTCACAGCGCTTTGCTTTGCCCGTAGGAAATATGAACGACGAAGCAATGAGCGCGTCCGGGTGTTCATCCCAGATCAGGTCCTGGGCAGCTGGCGGGAACATCCCCAGCATCCAGTGATGGCTACTCAGATTGGCAACATTCCAGGCAACAGCTGCATCGCCCTTGGCGAGTTCTTCCACCACATCTATCAGCGCTACATAATCCAACTCACCACCCCCGATACGGGCAGGTTGCAGCATCCGGAAAATGCCATTGTCATGGAGTGCCTGCACTGTTTCATCTGGCAAGCGCCGCAATTCTTCCGTCTCAAACGCCCGGTCGCGGAGTTCGGGCACTATCTTTCGGGCTCTGGCGCAATAATCGGCAATTGAGCCTTTTGGCGGTGCCTCTGCATTGTCGTCAATTGCGCTCATATGCTTGCCCCTTAGCCAGCACAATTTGATTGCGTGTCGTGACCCACACAATCAAACGAAGCATCAATTTATGTAGCAATAGCACTAACCGACTCCGAAGGTATTTCGACCACTGAAAGCTTACTTAATTTATCAAATGATAAATAATAGAAGAGCTAATCACCTGCAACCCATGAAATCATTACGCCTGCGATTGACTCATTCATATTCTTATTTTTCAATCGATAAATAAGGAAGTCTCGAGTTATCACTTTCCATATATGCACAGGGTCAACACCATGAAACTTACACGCGACAAGATTTATGAAACTGCAAAGAAGCTTTCAAACTGGGGCCGGTGGGGGAAAGATGACCAGATTGGCACTCTCAACAACATTGAACCATCAGACATTGTCGCCGCCGCACAATTGATCCGCAAAGGCAATGTTTTTGCCCTTGGCCTATCCCTCAAAGAACCAATACAATCCGGGCTTTTTGGTGGACGATGGAATCCTATTCACCAGATGCTGGCCACCGGTACGGACGCAGCAATCGGCAAGCAGGATGGGGATGGCAAGGCCTATCTTAGATACGCGGACGACGGGATCAATATGCCCTGTCAGGCGTCTACCCAATGGGATGCATTGGCCCACATTTTTCTCGATGACAAAATGTACAATGGATATGACGCGACTGAGGTTACGGTGCAGGGCGCGGCAAAACTCGGCATTGAAAACGTCCGGGACAAAATGGTGGGACGTGGAGTTCTACTCGACATAGCGCGCCACAAAGGGCTGGATTCACTTGAAGACGGTTATGCAATTACCAACAGTGATCTTGATGAATGTGCCAAAGCACAAGGTATCGAAATCCGAAAAGGTGATTTTGTTATTGTGCGCACCGGCCATCAGGAACGGTGCCTCGCAAAAGGTGACTGGACAGGTTATGCGGGCGGCGATGCTCCGGGACTGGCGTTCGAAACCGCCCATTGGATACGCGAAAGCGATATAGCCGCCATTTGTGCCGATACCTGGGGTTGCGAGGTTCGCCCTAATGAAACGGACGAGGCGATCCAACCATGGCATTGGGTTGTTATCCCGGCCATCGGCATATCTATGGGTGAGATTTTCTACGTTAAAGAACTTGCCGAAGACTGCGCTGATGATGGTGTTTATGAATTCTTTTTCGTCGCACCACCTCTGCATTTGCCGGGAGGTGCAGGGTCACCCATCAACCCACAGGCCATCAAATAGAATTATTGCCCCCAACGGGTCAGCCCAGACGCCTAGCCTTATGGTAGGTTGAACTGATAGGTGGCCGGCCGAAATTCGTAGCCGCCCCCCCGCCGTTCAACATAGCCGATAGCGGGAAACGGAATGTGGAACCCAATGACCGGCAGGTTTTCAATCGTGGCCATTTCCAAGACTCGCCTGCGCGAGATTGCAGCCATTTCCGCGTCATCGTCCATCACGAAATGCCAGTCCGGATTTGCAAATGAAGCAACATAATGAGGTGTCGCATCATTGAGCAGGATCAGTTCTTTGTCGCCAGTCGACAGCTTGAACACCAGATGACCAGCCGAATGGCCATAAGCGTTGACCGCCGTCAGGCCGGGAACAATTTCATCATCCGGTTCAATAAAGCGCATTTGATCTTCCAAGGGTAGCAGCACCTTTTGGAACAACGCCAATGTGGGTTCTCGCATTTTTGAGACGCCTTCGCCGCGTTTCCAGTAATCGAATTCTATTCGACCGATAACCACTTGCGCATTGGGGAAAGTCAGTTTGCCATTTTGCGCCACGTTACCAATGTGGTCGGGGTGGCAATGGCTGATCAATACCACATCGACGTCGCCCAGCACATATCCGGCCTCAGTCAAACCGCGCTCGAACCATCCGGTTGTCGGTGCGGGGGCAGCCCCGCCAAAGCCCGGGTCAATAACGATGAGCTTTTCGGGCGTCTGGATAATTGTCGCAACAAAATTATGTTCCAGTGCCGGAAACGGCAATTGATACTCCCGCGCCAGATCTTCAATCTCAGAAGCTACTGCATTTGTCGCGACAAACGGATGCAGGTCGTCGCGGTGCAAATACCCCTCAAGTATATTCGTAATAACACATTCACCGAATTTAAATTGATAGATCGTTGGTCGATTCACTTGCTGGTCCATTTGTTTCGCTTGGCCCCGTCCCAATTCTGGTTTCCCGCTGATTTTTAGCGAGCAACGCACATAATACAATGCTTGTATTGCGAATTGGCGATAAATATATGCATTGAACACCAGCCCAGATTGGGTTGCCGTTTCCCTTGGATTGGCGAGAGAACAATTTATGCAGGACGATCTCCCGAATATTAAGTCTGAACAACTTCACCCGATCGACATAAAGAAACTAACCCTCGATGGAGACGCCACCAGTCCGGTACGGGTGCTCATGCTGTACGGTTCACTTCGCGAGCGCTCCTATTCAAGGGCAATGGCGGAGGAGGCCGCGCGTGTTCTTCGACAATTTGGTGCTGAGGTTCGCCTGTACAACCCAACCGGCCTGCCGCTCGTAGATGACGCCCCTGAATCGCACCCGAAGGTGCAGGAATTACGGGAACTGTCCCTTTGGTCTGAGGCTCACGTGTGGAGTTCGCCTGAACGCCACGGTGCGATGACCGGCATAATGAAAACTCAGATTGACTGGCTGCCTTTGGCGCCCATTGGCGGGGTCCGCCCGACCCAGGGGCGCACCGTCGCTCTGATGCAAGTATGCGGCGGATCGCAAAGCTTCAATGCCGTCAATCAAATGCGGATTTTGGGCAGGTGGATGCGAATGTTTGTCATTCCCAACCAATCATCAACACCCAAAGCATTCCTCGAATTTGATGGGGACGGTCGTATGAAGCCCTCTCCATTTTACAATAGAATGGTCGATGTGATGGAAGAACTAATGAAGTTCACGCTGCTGACCAGAGGCAATGTCGACTATCTCACCGACAGATATTCTGAACGTGTTGAAAGTGCTGAAGAACTGTCTAAACGGGTAAATTCGAAATCCGCTTGATTGAGACACTTTACACTCGTTCACCTGTTACCAAGATTGTCGGCTAGATGATCAATCAGCGCCCGGATCCGTGCCGTGACGTGGCGGTTAGAAGGATAAACCGCGTAAAGCGCTGTTTGGCTGGTTTCATACTGCTCAAGCAGGACATCCAGTGTGCCATTATCGAGGAATGGTTTGGCCGTGTAATAGGGGCACCGCCCAATACCCTGCCCCGCAGCCGCCATATAGGCTATGGCGCGTGGGGAATTTGCCTGAAATGTGCCGCCCACCATAACCGATATGTCTTTGCCCTGATCACTGAACCGCCATTTGTGCGGGTCACCGGCGGTTTGTAGCAAAAGGCAATTATGGGTCGTCAGGTCATTTGGATGGTCGGGTAATTTGCATTGCGCCGCATAGATTGATGACGCCACAACAACCAGTCGCATGTCGGTAAGCTTGCGCGCCACAAGGCTTGAATCTTTTAGTGATCCAAATCGAATTGCCAGATCGATACCTTCATCAATGATGGAGATATTCCGGTCAGACAATTGCAATTGTATCGTCACACGGGGATTTTCCTTTTGGAAAGGCTCAAGAGCACGTACCAGTTCACGGCTGCCGAATCCTGTTGGTGCGGTAATCCGAATAGGCCCGGTGAGTTCGGATTGGCGATCCTGAACCAGGCCTTCAATCTCATCCATCTGATCGAGAACGGGTGTGCATCTTTCCAGATAGGCGAAGCCGGTATCGGTTAGCGTGACACTTCTTGTAGTCCGGTTCAGTAACTGGGCGCCCAGCCGTTCTTCCAACTGTCGAACATATTTGCTCGCAAGTTTAGTGCTGATTCCCAGTTGGGCGGCACCGGCTGTGAAAGAATTATGGCCAGCCACGGCCACAAATGCGCGCATGCAATCAATCGTATCCATCTGGCCATAACCTCCAAGTGGTAACTGTCGCCAAATCGTACATAATATTTCTCAAAATTGATAGATTATCGCCACTCCTGTTACGCCCTATAAATTCATCAACAAGGTCATTTTGCAAACCACTGGAATTTATCATGTCCCAACCCATCCGTATCCATAGCTTTCCCCTTTCAGGCCATGCCCACCGGGTGCGTCTATTTGCCAGTCTTGCTGGTATCGACCATGAGGTGATCGACGTTGATCTGCCCAATGGGGCGCACAAACAGGAACCGTTTATCTCGCTCAACCCCGCCGGTCAGGTTCCCGTTATGGAAGACGGAGACACTGTGATCAGCGACGCAAACGCTATCCTGGTCTATCTGGCGCGCAAATATGCGCCGTCCTACATCCCGTCCGACCCTAAAGGGGAAGCAGAAGTTCAGAAATTTCTAACACTGGCAGCAGGAGAAATCGCATTTGGCCCTGCTGCAGCACGACTCATTACCGTGTTTGGCGCACCGCTCGACGCTGATTTTTGCCAAGCCACTGCTGACAAGGTGTTGGGAAAACTGGAAGCCCATTTGGCTGGTCGTGAGTATTTGGTGGGCGACAGCCCGACCATCGCGGATATTGCGATCTACACCTATACCGCTCACGCGCCGGAGGGGAACGTTTCGCTCGACGCTTATCCAAACGTTCAAAAACTGCTTAACAATGTCGAAGCCCTTGATGGTTTCGTCGGCATGCCTAAAACCGAGGCCGGGCTTTCTTCCGGAGAATAAGCCAAAAGCGGCGGCAACCAGCGAGGTCTGATCGTGTCAAACTCTGAACCATTTGCCGATGATGAATCGCTTTTTCACGAAGGTGAACTAGCGATTCAAACCCGCACCGGAAAACAGGAGCAGATTGCACGTTTTGCTCGTCATGCTATTCGCCCTTTCATGCCGGATCAGCATCGGGAGTTCTTTGAGCAATTGCCCTTTATGGCTGTCGGGGCGGTGGATGAACAAGGCTGGCCCTGGGCCAGCTTGTTTGCCGGAAAACCAAGATTTATCCAGTCTCCTACCGAAACATCGTTGAACATCATGTCATCGGGTGCAGATGGCGACCCGGTAAAAGCTTCAATAAAACCGGGAGCGCCATTAGGTCTTTTGGGCATTGAACTGCACACCCGCCGCCGAAACAGACTGAACGGTCGGGTTTCCGATGCTGATGACAATGGCTTTTCGCTAACCGTCGACCAATCCTTTGGAAATTGCCCCAAATATATCCAACACCGGGATACCGAATTCATCCGAGATCAACAGAGCCATGGTGAGCCAAACATCATTCCTGCACAATTTGATCAATTGGACGACAAGGCACGCGACCTGATCAAAACAGCCGACACATTCTTTGTGTCCAGTTTCATTCAGGCAAAGGATAATCCAAAAGTTGAAGGGGTTGACGTTTCCCATCGTGGTGGACGCCCCGGTTTCGTAAAAATCGATGGCAACACGCTCACGATCCCTGATTTCACCGGGAATTACCTTTTCAACACGCTCGGCAATTTTTTGGAAAACCCAAAGGCTGGCCTGACCTTCCCGGATTTCACAACCGGTGACATGCTCATGATGACTGGCGCGGTAGAAATATTATGGGAAGACCATGAAGAAGTTCAGGAGTTTGAAGGGGCGCTGCGGGCATGGCGCTTTACACTCGACCATGGCCTTTGGTTGCGCGACGCCTTACCATTTAGATCGAAATTGGGGGAGTTTTCACCCCACAGTCTTTCAACCGGCACTTGGCAGGAAGCCATTACCGATTAAACTCGCCATTCATCAAAACAACCTTTGAAACCGCCGCTACGGAGATCACCATGGAAAGCCGCCCGCCCTTACCGCCTTTTACCGAAGAAACGGCCCGCGAGAAAATCCGCTTGGCGGAAGACGGCTGGAATTCACGTGATGCGGCCAAAGTTGCCCTTGCCTATACGCAGGATACCAATTGGCGCAATCGCTCAACATTTGTGAACAACCGTGCGGAAGCGTAGGAATTTCTCACCGCAAAATGGATACGAGAACTGGATTACCGGTTAATCAAGGAACTGTGGGCATTTACCGGAAATCGTATCGCGGTTCGGTACGCCTATGAATGGCACGACGACAGCGGCAACTGGTTCCGCTCCTACGGCAACGAGAATTGGGAATTTGCTGAAAACGGCCTGATGCAAAACCGGTTTTCTTCAATCAACGACCTCCCGATCAAAGAGGAAGACCGGAAATTTCGCTGGCCTTTGGGCAGGCGTCCGGACGACCATCCGGGACTATCTGAACTCGGTCTTTGATTTTGCTGTAACTAACCGGCGAGAAGCGCGGCATTTCCGCCGGCGGCGGTCGTGTCGATGCACACGTGCCGTTCTGCAGCCAGCCATTGGGCGAAATCCTGCCCGCTTAACAGTGGTACGATTGCACCGGGCCTTTGAGCCAACGCCTGCCTGATTGCAACGGTTTCAGTCGACCAACTGACTACAGCATCAAGGTTTGAAATTTCTGTCAGAACTTTGGTCTGGAGTACACCGTCCACTCCAGCTTCAACACCTGGTGCTACCGCCACAGCATTGCATCCAATTTCCCTCGCTTGCCTAGCTTGCTCTTCCGCCATTTCCTTCGTTGGGCCGAGGCACAGCACGTTGCCACGGGGAATTGTGCTGTATCGATTTGACTCGCCAGTTGGCCCGGGCATTTCGATTGATTTCCCGACATGGCTTGTTTGAGCTCCGGCACTTCTGGCATTTTCATCAAACGCCTTTTCAATGGTCTCCAGATTTACAAAATTACCCTCGACAGGGGGTGACAAAACCGACTGGGAACGCACAAAGCGTTTCAGATATTGCGGCCCACCTGCTTTAGGGCCCGTTCCGCTCAACCCTTCACCACCGAATGGCTGGGAGCCGACAACCGCGCCAATCTGGTTCCTGTTGATGTAGATATTACCGGCCTCGACCCGGTCGATGATATGTTGAACGCGGTCGTCAATACGGCTGTGAAGACCAAATGTCAGGCCAAATCCCGTACCGTTAACAGCATCAATTACCGCATCCAGTTCGCCGCTTTCATAGGTTGCGATGTGGAGAACCGGGCCAAATACCTCTTCTTCAATATCCTCAATGCCGTTAACTCGTAGAGCAGTTGGCGGTACAAATATCGGATTATCTGGCGCGACAGTCTGTTTTAGAACCCACCCCTGATCGTGTGCTACACCGATATGACTGTGGATTTTATTCGCGGCGGAAACGTTGATGATGGGTCCAACATCCGTTGAGAAATCTCTTGGGTCGCCGACTTTCAATTCCTCCATCGCCGCAAACAGCATTTCCTGAAAACTCTCAGCAATGTCGCTTTGCAGATAAAGCATGCGTAACGCGCTGCACCTTTGTCCTGCTGATTGGAACGCTGATGCAAGAACGTCTGAAATCGCTTGTTCCGGCAGTGCGGTACTGTCGATGATCATCGCGTTTATACCACCGGTCTCCGCAATCAGCGGCGCAGAGGGTGACAAGTTTTCCGCCATGGTCCTGTTGATCAGTTGCGCGGTCGCGGTGGAACCGGTGAAGCACACTCCGCCAACATTTTTATTACTGGTCAATGCTGCTCCAACTTCCGACCCGAGGCCCGAAATAAGTTGTAGTGCATCTTTTGGCACCCCCGCTTGCCAAAACAAATCAATTGCAAAACATGCAATCAGGCCTGTTGATTCAGCAGGTTTTGCGAGAACGCCATTGCC
The DNA here is from genome assembly GCA_951813045.1 of uncultured Rhizobiaceae bacterium. GTDB lineage: Bacteria > Pseudomonadota > Alphaproteobacteria > Rhizobiales > Rhizobiaceae > Pseudahrensia. The sequence continues at coordinate 591,034 of CATOTF010000002.1, read as the reverse complement.
TGCCGCCAAAGCCGCCGCAATCTGCCCGGTGAATATGGCTAATGGAAAATTCCAGGGCGCGATACATGTAAATATACCCACAGGTTCGCCCTGAAGGGATTGGCTCTGATCAGCATAATAACGCAGGAAATCGACAGCCTCGCGCAATTCACCAATACAATCGGGAAGCGTTTTCCCTGCTTCGCGTATGAGCAATGCAAAAATCTCATGGGCATTTTGTTCGTAGAGGTCGGCCGCCCTGCGTAATACGACTGCCCTTTCAGCAGGAGATTTATGGGACCAGTCTTGCATTCTCTCGCTAACGGCTACGACATCTTTTTCACTTGCGAATCGCGTGCTGCCAACGGGCCCGCCAGTTGCCGGGTTTTTGACGTGAACCTGCTCTCCCGTACTCGATTTATATTCCCAAGTCTTATTATCAAATCGGGCAATACCTGTTTCCAACTCACCTAATGTTTGCGGGTCGGATAAATCCCAGCCTTTGGAATTAGTGCGACCGGGCATAAACAAGTCACAAGGCTGGGAAATAGCCGGGTTTTCCGCCGCGTCCAGATAGGCTTCCACAGCAGTGATCGGATCGGTTGCCACCTCTTGTGGCGACACCGTTTCATCGACAATTTGATTAACGAAAGAGGAATTCGCACCGTTTTCCAACAGACGGCGGACAAGATAGGCCAGCAAATCCTTGTGCGCACCGACCGGTGCGTAAATCCGGCATCGAGTTCCATGCCGCCTCAAAACGGTATCGTGAAGCGCTTCGCCCATTCCATGCAACCGCTGGAATTCAAACGTTTCTTTATCGCCAGCCATTTCCACAATTGCTGCGACTGTATGGGCATTGTGGGTGGCAAATTGAGGGTAAATCCTGTCGCTCATGGCAAGCAGTTTTTGAGCACAACAGATGTAACTCACATCGGTTGATGGTTTTTGCGTAAAAACTGGAAAACGCCCGTGCCCTTCCACTTGCGCCAATTTGATTTCCGTATCCCAATATGCGCCCTTCACCAGACGCACCATGAACCTGCGATCAAGATGGCTTGCCAACTCATAAAGCCAATCGAGCACCGCTGATGCATACGGATTATAGCCTTGCACAACAACACCGAAACCATCCCAACCCGCAAATGCCGGATCGCTCACTATCGCCTCAATCACATCAAGGGAGAGTTCCAACCGACCCGCTTCTTCGGCATCAATATTCAGGCCGATTCCTGCGGACTTTGCAAGCACCGCAAGCGAACGCGCGCGGGGCACAAGCTCCTCCATAACCCGTTTCTTTTGCATTGTTTCATAACGGGGGTGGAGGGCAGATAGTTTTATGGAAATCCCGGGGTTCTGGCGGATATCGTCCGACTTTACCGATTTTGCCAGAGCGCCAATCGCGTCACCATAAGCTAGATGGTAATGGCGGGCATCCCGGTCGGTCAGGGCAGCTTCTCCCAACATGTCGTATGAATAAGTGTAACCCTTCTCCTCCATGCCCCGACCTCGGGCCATTGCGCCTTCAATCGTTTCACCCAACACGAATTGCCGACCCATCTCCTTCATAGCGCGGGATACGGCCTGGCGGATTATCGGCTCGCCAAGACGCTTAATCGCGCTGTGCAAAACGCTGGCAATGGGATTACTGTTATCCTCTTTCAACACTTTACCGGTGACAAACAGAGCCCAAGTTGACGCGTTGACCAGTGGCGAATGGGATTCGCCCAAATGTTGTCCCCATGCACTTGGGGCAATCTTGTCTTCGATCAAAGCATCGATTGTCTCGTCGTCCGGCACCCGTAACAGCGCTTCGGCAAGGCACATCAAGGCTATGCCCTCGTCGCTGGACAGTCCGTATTCACCGAGAAAGAGTTCCATCATTCCGGGAGCACTGTCCTCGCGGATGCGGGTCACAAGATCGACGGCCCGCATTTCAATACGCTGCCGCAAGGCATGATCCATATCGGCGTGTTTCAGCAGATGCTTTAATGCTTGCGCTTCGGTATCAAGAGAATGCGTTTTCAACGTCATAAGTGCTGCCGCCTCCGATGGTCGTTGACAACACAATCACCATATTCGGGTTCACAACGCCATAGGGTTTATCACCAAGTGCGGTTTGACTCATTCAATGAATATGTTATTAATTAATATATTAATGAATTGCATCGGAACTCAGCTTGACCAGTTTTGATAACTCTCTGCCGATGACCCTGAACCGCACCCTGGATGCGATTATGCCGGAATTCAGGGAGTTGTTCTCACAATTTGACCTGACAGAACAGCAATGGCGGGTGTTGCGCGTTTTATGGACCTCTAACAAAACTACGTCAGCTGAACTGGCAACGCGAACACTGCTCCCCTCCCCCAGCCTTGTGGGCATTATCGACAGGCTTGAGAAAAAAGACCTGGTGACACGCATGCGGTCTGTCGAAGACCGCAGGGTGGTATTTGTCATCGCCACCGCAAAAGGGCGCGCGCTTGAAGCAAAAGTGTCCCCTCGCGTTGCGGAAATCGACGCGCAATTACGTTCCAGCGTCACGCCTGAAGAATGGGAAGCGATGGAAGATATTCTGTCAAAAATTGCAGGCCGAATGAAGAACCCGGAATTAAAAAACTCCGAAATTGGATGAAAGAACGAGATACGAAAATGACCAACCTTGATGTAACAGATGAAAAATCAACCGGCGTTCAAATCACCGGAAAAGGTATTCGGACGGGGGAGGAATATCTGGCCGGATTGCGCGATGACCGCGAAGTCTGGACAAAGGGGAAACGCGTTTCAGATGTAACAGTGGAACCGGGCATGAACCGCGGCGCAGCGACACTTGCATCATTCCTTGATCGTCAGAATCAGGACGAATACCGCGGCTGTGTGACCTATGTTGACGACGACGGTGACCGCTGCGCAATGGCCTATAAACGCCCAACATCAGTTGAAGACATCAAAGCGCGTGGGCGTGCCTACTACGAATGGGCCACATGGTCGAACGGCATGTTTGGCCGTACACCTGATTATAAAAACGCGTCTGTTATGGCATTTGCCCATGCAACAGATTTTTTGGCGCAAGGCACAAAAGGCAATACTGATTTTGCCAAAAACATGGTCGATTTCTACGATTTTGCGCGAAAAAACGACAAAGTTCTGACCCATACGCTGGTTAATCCGGCGGTAAACTTTCAACAAGCTGCCGCAGGAAAATTCAGCGATCAAGTTGCGCTGCACGTGACCAAGGAAACCGACGCGGGCATCTATGTTACTGGCGCGCGCCTGTTAGCGACGCTTGGCCCGCTTGCCGACGAGATTGAAGTATTTCCATCCACCGTGCTGCGCGCAACGGAAGACAATATTCCTTTCGCATTCGCGTTCGCCCTGCCAATTGCAACGCCGGGTCTGAAATTGCTGTGCCGCGATACTTATGACCACGGCGCGTCGAATTTTGATGCTCCCCTTTCCTCGCGTTACGAGGAAATGGACGCGGTGGTGATTTTCGACAATGTGTTTGTGCCGTGGGAACGCACTTTCATGTATGGCCAACCCGAATTGTGCAACCAGGCGTTTGGCGCGACCAACGCGGTTGTCCACATGATGCATCAGGTGGCCTGCGGAAAACTGGCGAAAGCAGAATTCATCGTCGGCCTGTTGTGCAAGATCGCATCCGCATCCGGTCGCGATGAAGACCTATACACAAAAGGATTGATTGCTGAAGTCATGCAAATGACGGAATCCGTGCGCGCCATGCTGTTCAGTTCCGAAGAACAGGCCCATGAGGATGAATTTGGCAATTTCATACCTCTGCGCAGCCCAATCGATACATCGCGCAATATGTTTCCCAAAATGTACCCGCGTATGTTGGAAGTTCTTCAATTGATTGGATCATCCTCGCTCATGGCCACACCAGCGGAGGCTGATTTCAACAATGAAATGACGCCCCATGTTGAGCAATATTTCCAACTGGCAAATATGGAATCCCGCGACCGGGTGGCCATGTTCAGGCTGGCCCATGATGTGGCAATTTCCGGATTTGGCACACGTCAAGCTCTTTACGAGCGCTTCTTCTTTGGGCCCCCTGCTCTCATTGCATCGGCCTATTATGACGCTTATGACAAAGAGCCAAAAATGGATCGGATTGATCAGCTTTTGTCTCAAAACTAACCAACTCGATTTGAATATTGTTAATCATGACAATCTGTTAGCCAATGAATAGTCGAACAAGTGGAACGATTTTGATCAACACCGCGTGAGTAACCATAGTGAGATTGTAGTTCGTTAAGAGTTATCAATCAGTCTGGCGGGCAGATGTTCTATTGAACCATGTGAGCGCCATAAAATGCGGATGTTAAAATCACCGATAACCTGGATTACCTATCTGGTATGCATGTTGCCTGCTGCCTATTATTTTCAGCAGGCATCATCCAACAATTTGGGGTTTGACCCGATTGGTAGCCTCGAATCGGCACTTCGGTTCGGCGCAATCGGCTGGTTTTCTGTTGGACTTCTTTTGGGCCCAATCACACGCTTTACACGCTTCAATCTAATGGGAGTGCGCACCCCATTGAGACTTGTAGCCTATAGCTATCTGATTTTATTGATTGTGGTTTATCTCCTTTTGGATCGTCAGCTTGATATGGAAATCATCTGGATTGACTTGGAGGGTATTCAGTACCGAAATGTCTTCTTAACGCTTTGGACTTGTCACGGTTTAGTTCCGTGTCCTTGAATTGGATTAATCCCATCAAGGAGAACTATTATGGCACGAGGCCACACAGACGAATTCAAGCGTGAAGCGGTGCGTATTGCGCTGACCAGCGGACTTACCCGGAAACAAGTGGCATCAGATTTGGGGGTCGGCTTTTCGACGTTATCGAAATGGATACAACAATCCCGGCCTGATGACCTTCCACCATCGGTTGATATTGATCTGGCCAAAGAGAATGAGCGGCTTCGCAGAGAGGTTCGTCTCCTCACGGAGGAGAGGGAGATATTAAAGAAGGCAACAGTGTTCTTCGCGGGTCAAAGCAAGTGAGATTTGCGTTTGTCGAAGAACACAGGAAACACGTTCCGGTGGATCGGCTTTGCCATATTCTGAATGTTACATCGCGTGGTTATCGTGCCTGGCACAACCGCCCTGTTAGTCAACGGCAGCGCGATGACATGGTGGTTCTGGCGCACATCCGTGAACAGCATCACTTGAGCCTTGGCAGTTATGGTCGCCCGAGAATGACGCAGGAGTTGAAGGAAGCCGGCCTTGCTATTGGTCACCGCCGTGTTGGCCGCCTGATGCGCGACAACGGCATTCGAGTGGTCAGAACACGCAAATACAAAGCTACGACCGATAGCAATCACCGCTTCAACATTGCGCCTAACTTGCTGGGGCGGAACTTCCAAGCGGATAAACCCAACCAGAAATGGGCAGGTGACATCAGCTACATCTGGACCCGTGAGGGCTGGCTGTATCTGGCAGTGATGATCGATCTACATTCACGCCGTGTGGTGGGTTGGGCTGTCAGCAACCGGTTGAAGAAAGACTTGGCATTGCAGGCTCTCAACCGGGCTTTGGCCCTTCGAAACCCACCGCCGGGCTGCATTCATCATACGGACCGTGGCAGTCAATACTGCTCTCATGATTATCAAAAACGAATGCGTGAACTGAAGTTTAAAGTGTCCATGAGCCGAAAAGGCAATTGCTGGGACAACGCCGTGGTCGAGACGTTCTTCAAAACACTCAAAGCCGAACTCATCTGGCGCGGCACATGGCAAACACGACAGCAAGCAACCGACGCCCTGTTCCAATACATCAACGGCTTTTACAACAGCCGCAGAAGACACTCAGCAATAGGAGGAATGTCGCCCATCAAATTTGAACGAAAAACGAGTTAAACGAGAACAGGATGCGGAATTAATACGGGACAAGTCCACTTTTGGCCCTCATGATACCCGGTATACTCCTGTCAGATAACAGAGTTTCACGGGCCCTATTCAATTCACGGAGCCGTGAACCCCATGCATAAGAATTGAAACGTTAATCTTATGATCATAGTATAGATTAAGTTCGAAAATTCAGAAAATCAGGTGATCCCATGTCCGCATACCGCTACCCTATGCCTAATCCGTCTGAAATCACGTCCAAAGAAAACTTCCTGAACAGGCGAAGCTTTATGGCTGGAGCGACCGGCGCGCTCGCCGCTCCAATATTTTTTTCCAGTGCCGCTCAAGCTGCAACTTCGCTGACGACAATTCCCAGCAAATATTCGACCAAGGACGAGCCAAATCCATTAGCTGATATTACCAGCTACAATAATTTTTATGAGTTCGGCACCGGAAAGGGCGACCCCGCTAAAAATGCAGGTTCGCTCACAACAACGCCATGGACGATAGAGACCAGCGGATTGATCAACAAACCGGGCACAATCGACATGGAAGCCCTGATGAGGAAGTATCCGTTGGAAGAGCGTATCTATCGCCTTCGTTGCGTTGAAGCTTGGTCCATGGTCATTCCATGGGTCGGCATTCCGCTGGCGAGTGTATTGAAAGACCTCGACGTGCAGGGCAGCGCGAAATATGTTGCCTTTGAAACTCTGAAACGGCCGGAAGAAATGCCAGGGCAGGCATCCGTGTTCGGGTCATTACCGTGGCCATATGTTGAAGGACTACGCCTTGATGAGGCGATGCACCCTCTCACTATTCTTGCGGTTGGCCTTTATGGAGAAGTCCTCCCCAACCAGAACGGCGCTCCGGTGCGGCTCATTGTTCCGTGGAAATACGGTTTCAAGAGCATCAAATCCATCGTTTCCATCAAACTCACAGAAAATGAACCACCGACCACATGGAACAAGGCAGCGGCTAACGAATACGGTTTCTATTCCAATGTGAACCCCGAAGTCAGTCATCCACGCTGGAGTCAGGCATCCGAACGGGTGATTGGGGCCGGAATTTTCGCTAAAAAACGCCCGACTGAACCATTTAACGGCTATGCGGAAGAAGTTGCTTCGCTTTATGAAGGAATGGACTTGCGCAAATTCTTTTAATCGGCTTTTAGCCGAGGCATGGCTCAATCCAAACTTTTAACCGCGCCCCCAAAGTGGGTGATTTATTGCGTGGCAATATCACCCGCTGCCTATTATCTGGAACGCGCAATTACAAACAATCTGGGGCCGGACCCTTTAGCCACCCTTGAAAATGCGCTTGGGGAATGGGCACTTATTCTATTGATTATCGGTTTGATGATCACTCCGATTATGCGGTTTGCCCGTATCAATCTGATCAAATACCGCCGCCCGATTGGGCTTGCTGCATTCACATTCGTGCTCCTGCATCTCACGGTTTACGTGGTTTTGGACCGACAATTGAACCTGTGGGAAATCTGGATTGATATATTAAAGCGCCCCTATATCACAATTGGAGTCGCGGCATTTTTAATGTTGTTGCCGATGGCAATCACCTCAAACAACCGGTCTATCCGAAAGCTCGGCGCGGAAAGCTGGAGGAAACTGCACAAGCTTGTTTATCCGGCCGTTATTTTGGGCGCCGCACATTATGTGTTGCTTGAAAAAACCTGGCAGTTGGAACCCATTTTATACCTCACCGCGATGATAGGGCTGGTAGCAATCAGACAGGTTTGGGCAAGACGAAAACGAAAAACCTGAGGTCACCCCTCAGGTGTATATAAAGCGCTTTTCACCCCCAAATAGCTGTCCCATGCGAACCAGAAGCTGATATGTCCGGCAATCCTTTGCAGTCGCGTACCATCGGCAGCAATCAGGGCATCTTCTGTAATCTGCCAACTACCGTCTTTTCCCTTGATCGTGTTCAGTCCTTCCAATGCGGTAAACTGAATTCCCTTACTTTCATAAGCACGCACCGTGCGGGTTGATGCATCGCCGATAAGCACCAGTTTTGTGTTTCCAACCTGATCATTGATGACTTTTTTGACCTTGAAAGCGGATATCGGCCACGCCTTCGCCGCACCAAATTTACGCACCCCAAAGACGTAATCCTTGCGACGAACGATGGATTCATCGCGGACGATCGTTGGGAACATGAGGTTCGGACTGGCAAAATATTCCTTGTAAACATGCCCGGAATCGTAGTTTCGGTGGTATCCGGTGTTCAGGGATAGAACCTTCGTCTCTGGGTGTTTCCCAATCCAGTTTTTCCACGACGTGATCACAACCGGACGGATTTTCAGTTTGATGTTTTCATCAACAAGAGGCCCACCAACCGGTTCACCGGTAAATTGATTCCACAGGCTGTTGGTTTCACGGTCATACATCAGTTTATTTGAGCGGTAGAGAAAACCCGATGAACCAAAAATAAACGGGTTCTTTCGGCCTTCCACGGAAGTCTCAAATAAAATGCCGGAGCCACAAAGCGTACAATAAGCAAGGGCCACCGGGACACCACCGATCACCTCGTTGAACATTTCATGCCAGCCCATGATGCGCAGAGGATAGGCGCGTGCATCACCATTGATGTTCACACCGAATACGAGGTCGTCCTCCAACATATAATCCGCAGCGCTCACGCTGATTAGTTCAGGATTATCAAGCGAAGGAATGCCATCAACTCTCACACCGCCCCATATGATTTCTTCAAATCGAATTTTCATTCGGTCGCGCGATGTGAACTCCGGGTCAAAGAACTGAAGGAATTTTGGATCAATGCTGGAAAAGTATCGCAGTTTGAGTTCACGATATGACGGATGAGGGATAATTTCTGGATGGGCTTCCTGCCACAGCATGGCGTCACGCCACGTTTTGATGTTGGCACCTGTCAGTTTGCTTAATGCATCGGCAATGTGGATTGGGTCTCCACCGATGTTCATGAACAGGGTGAGGGTCGGCACGATATCGAGCTTTCCCCGCGCAACGAGTTCGCCCATGGCGGTCTTGCGTTCGTCTTCTGTGCCAATCAGGACGCGGGCAAACAGGTCGCTGAAATATTCATCCGGTAATTTCTGTTCCATTGCTACCGGTTTAGCCGTATCCGATTGGGCAAAACCCGGTGCGATAAAGACATAATGTGTGGCGGCGACAAGAATTGCGCTCAGTAAGACACGTAAGAAATACGCCATGATAATCTCCAGCAACAGACCGCCAGCTTAGCGCGGAATGGTGTAATTGTACGGATGCTCACCACTATGTGCTTGAAAGTGAGACATGTTCTGCTACGAGAAACAGATTTCGTCGACTTTGAATTGCGCGAGATATGGAGTAACTTGTTGAACGATTATTGTACTCAACGAACCGGGATATTGTGGCTGCCACACTGAAAGACGTTGCTGAACTGGCAGGTGTTTCCACCTCCGCAGTATCACGAGCGTTCACCCCGGGCGCATCCGTTTCGGTCAAAATGCGTAAGCGCGTGGATGATGCGGCTAAGTCCCTTGGTTACAGCCCCAATGTCCTGGCTCGCAGCCTGACAACCCGTCGCACTAAGATGATCGGACTGGTTTCCAACAACTTTCATAACCCGATTTTTCTGGAGGTTTTTGACCTGTTCACAAGGGGCCTGCAGGAGCGTGACCTGCGTCCTTTACTAGTAAATTTGACCGATGAAACGAACCCCGAAAAATGGGTTCAAATGATGCTGCAATATTCGGTCGACGGGGTGATCGTCGCTTCCTCCACACTCTCCCATGATTTCGCCAAGGCGTTTCAGGACGTTGGCATTCCCGTCGTTCATTCCTTTGGGCGGTATTCTCACGCCCCGAAAGTTCATGTGGTTGGCATCGACAATGTTGCTTGCGGGCGTATGGCGGCAGCAGAATTGGTTGAGCGCGGATATAGAAAAATTGGATTTCTCGGTGGGCCCAAACAGGCAACATCAACGCAAGACCGCTGGGCAGGATTTCAGGCGGAAGCTAAATCCCGTCGATCTGTTAAACTGACCCATTCGTTCGCATCGGATTATTCGTTTGACGCGGGGCGGTTGGAAATGACCCGCCTGCTTAAAGGTAGTCCTCAGGAAGCTTATTTCTGCGGTGACGATATATTGTCAATCGGCGCCATGGCCGCAATTCGAAGTGCCGGGCTGGACGTACCGGGGGACATTGGGCTTATCGGCCTCAACGACATGACAATGGCAAGTTGGGAAAACATCAGCCTGACCACCATTCACCAACCGGTGCAGCAGATCATCAATGCTTCAATTGAGCTGATAATCGCCATGCTGGACGACCCGGACCGCAGCCCGGAATATCGTCTGTTTCTTTGTGATATTATCGACCGGGCAACGCTCAGGCCGAAGTTGAACGTCTAGCGAAACATGGGCGGCCGGGCGTCTGTCCACTCTCCATCTTTCTTACCGCTGTCTGCAACCGCAAATACCGCTGCCATAGAACGCAACCCATCTTCCGCCCTTGGGTAGAGGTTTGCTGCCGGGTCCATTTCACGACCTTCCTTTTTGGCGTTTATGGCTTCCGACAGATCTTTGTAGATATTGGCAAAGGCCAACGGCATGCCCTCGGCATGGCCGACAGTAACCCGGCTGCTCATATCAGCCTCCGGTGAAAGGTCGCCCTCACCTCTTTCGATTACCTGTAAGCGCTCGTTGAGCGGCATATAATACAATTGATTGGGTTGCTCCTGCGCCCAACGCAAGCCGCCGATTTCGCCAAACACCTGAATGGTCAATCCATGTTGACGGCCAATTGCAACTGAACTCGTCCAAAGACGTCCAACAGTGCCTCCATCCATGCGGAAATTCACCATGGCATCATCTTCCAACACACGGCTCGGCAGGCAGGAGACGCAATCTGCTGACAGTATAGTCACTTCCTGACCGGTCACGAAACTCGCCATATGCATGGCGTGGATGCCGCAATCGGCGAATTGTGCGGAGACACCGGCCTGTGCCGAGTCATAGCGCCAACGCACACGCGGGTTATCCGCGTCCGTCGCATCGGCGTGGTGACCATGGGAGAATTCGGCCTTGACGAGACGTACTTTCCCGATATCGCCGCGCGCCACCATGGCCCGCATATGACGCACCAACGAATAGCCAGTATAACCGTAGTTTACGGCGCAGATGTTTCCGGTTTTTCGGGAAATTTTAACGATTTCTTCCCCTTCTTCGACGGTCATCGTCATGGGTTTTTCACAAAGCACATGAAAACCGCCCTCAAGGAAACTCTTGGTTATTTCAAAATGCGTTGAATTTGGCGTCGCGACGGTGACAAGATCGATACGATCTTCGCGCGTTTTTTCACCGGCGAGCATTTCTTGCCAATTCCCATAAGCACGGTCTTCGCCAAGACCCAACCGTTGGCCATATTCACGCCCGACTTCAGGACGGTGATCAAGTGCACCGGCCGTAAACTCGAACAATCCATCCAGCCCCGACCCCAGACGGTGTGCCGGTCCGATTTGACTGCCTTCACCGCCGCCGATCATGCCCCATTTTAATTTCGCCATCGTGATTACCTCTAGTTGAACCCAATCTTAGTTGTACCCGATGGATTCCAGATATTCGCGGTTACTCACGGCATCTTCTATCGGCGTACCGGGAAGTGTCGGATCGCAATCCTGCTCAACCGTGCACCAGCCCTCGAACCCGGCGTCCAGAAGCACCTGGCGCACGGCGGGGAAATCAACATCCCCCTGCCCCAGATTGCAGAAGATTCCCTGTCCGCAGGCGTCATAAAAATTCGTGCGGTTTTCGATCACCTGCGCTTTCACCTTCGGGTCGATGTCCTTGAAATGCATGTAGGAGATGCGATCCATGTGGCGCTTCATGAATGCGACCGGATCAAACCCCGCGTAGGAATGATGGCCAGTGTCGAAACAGATTTTCAACAGGCTTTCGTCGACTTCATCAAGCAGACGCTCCAGTTCCGGTTCGAAATCCATGAAGCCTGCCGCATGGGCATGAATACCAACGGTCAGCCCGTATTCTTCTGCACCCAATCTGGCGATTGTACGGATACGGTCGCTGTAGGCGGTCCATTCGGCCTGATCCATCTGTTCAGCTTCGGCGGCACGGCCTGCGGTTGGCGCACGACGCGGTGAGATTGAATCAATCAGCACCAGATGACTGGCCCCATGGGCCACCAGCGCCTTACAGGTGCGCACGCTGCCGTCCATCACGTCATCCCAGGCATTCGCATCGTGGAACGGGCGGAACACAACACCGCCAATTAACGTTTGATCGTATTCGGCAAGTGCATCACCGAGGATCGCCGGGTCTTCCGGCATATAACCAACCGGGCCCAATTCGATACCTTTGTAACCGGCCTTCGCGCAATCGCTCAGGACTGATTTCCAATCTGGATTACGTTCATCATCCGCGAATTCAACACCCCACGAGCAGGGTGCGTTACCAATTTTAATGCTCATGTTATATGCCCTTTAGAAGTCCGTGACCGTCTGCCATTGTTTTGTTTTTGATGATTCCATCGCCGCTGCGATAACCTGATTGACCAGCATGCCATCGTGGAATGTGGGCCAGATATTCTCATTTTTTTCGATTGCCAAGAGGAAATCTTTGACTTCGATAATTATTTGGTCCTGATAGCCCGTGCCATGCCCCGGCCCCTGGCAAAACGGCAGATAATCCGGGTGTTCCGGCCCGGTGAGGATTTTGCGGAACCCGCGTTCCGATTCCGGTCCTTCCATGCGGTATAGCCAAAGTGCGTTTTGATCTTCCTGATCAAACCTGATCGCTCCTTTGGTGCCTGAAATTTCATAAGCGTAGCCCATCTTACGGCCCGTCGCGACGCGGCTGAAATACATCGAACCCATGACACCATTTTCAAAACGGCACATGAGCTGGCCTTGGTCGTCGTTAGTCACTTCACCGCCGGGGCGGGATTTATGGACCGTTTCAATTTCGGCAACCAAGGAAGAAATGGGGCCGATCAGCGCCAGCGCCGCGTTGACCATATGCGGGGCCAAATCCCCCATCGTACCGTTCGCATCCCCCGCGCAACGCCACGTGGCGGGGCTTTGGGGGTCCGCATAAAAATCTTCCGTGTGTTCACCACGGAACCACGTGACGTCTCCGATCTCACCGTCCGCGATCAATTTTCGCGCATATTGGCTGGCGGGTGTACGGATATAATTGAACCCCGTCATATTGATCACGCCCGCCTCTTCCGCGGCCGCCACCATCGCGCGGCTGTCCAGCAGGGATATTCCCATCGGTTTTTCACAAAGCACCGGTTTGCCAAGGGCAAACGCAGCTTTGGCAATCTTCGAATGGGTATCCTGAGGCGAAGCGATGACGATCGCCTCAACTTTTGGATCTTCAACGAGCGTCTTCCAGTCCGACGTGGCACGGGCAAATCCATATGCCTTGCGATAGCGCTCAGCAGAATCGTCACTTGTGGCGCACACCATCTCCAATACAGGGCGCAGACCCGTGTTAAAAATCGCCCCGACCGACGCCATTGCGACCGCATGGGCCTTTCCCATATAGCCGCCACCAACGATACCAATGCCAATATTGCTCAATTTTAAGGTCTCCTCCGATAGCATGAAGAATAGATATTGCAACCGGTTGCAAAACTGTTATCCTTTAACCGAACGGCACGTCAATCTATGATTGTGCAGATTCTGAAATTCTACATCCAATCATTTTTTCTGCTGGACTGATCAATGACAAACAAAGACGAAACGATAAGGCTCACTACCGCGCAAGCCATTGTCCGTTATCTGGCCAACCAGTTTATTGTCATCGATGGGAAAGAACAGCTTTTGTGCGGCGGCGGCTTTGGCATATTCGGCCACGGCAATGTGCCCTGCCTTGGGGAATCACTCTACGACCATCGCGATGTTCTGCCGCTTTATCGCGGTCAAAACGAACAAAGCATGGGTTTTGCAGCCGCCGCCTACGCTAAATATCACCTGCGCCAAAAATTTATGTTTTGTACGGCAAGCGCCGGACCCGGCACTGCAAATCTGTTGACCGCAGCAGCTCTTGCTCACGCTAACCGCCTTCCGATGCTGATGTTATGCGGTGATACATTCCTGACCCGCCTGCCCGACCCGGTGCTTCAACAGTTGGAGCATTTCAACAATCCCACTTTGGGTGTAAACGACGCGTTCAAAGCGGTCAGCCGGTATTGGGACCGCATTACGCACCCGGCACAGATTATCCAGTCGCTCCCCGCAGCCCTTTCCACCATGCTGGACCCCGCCGATTGCGGCCCCGCATTTCTGGGGCTTCCACAAGACGTTCAGGGTTGGGCGTATGATTATCCGACTATATTTTTTGACAAGAAAGTGCATCATATTCGCAGGCAAGCGCCGGATGAATTGGACCTCGCTGCCGCAGCAACACTTTTGAAGTCGGCCAAACGCCCGATGATTATCGCCGGTGGAGGTGTACAATATTCAAAGGCAGTTGCCGAACTCACCGAATTTGCCGAGACGTCGAACATTCCAGTGGCGGAGACCATTGCTGGCCGCGCCAATATGGTGGTCGACCATCCGCTTAATATTGGACCGCTGGGCGTTACCGGGTCAAATTCAGCCAATGCTATTGCCGAGCAGGCTGATGTGATTTTGGCGGTTGGCACACGCTTACAGGATTTCACCACCGGTTCCTGGACGGCGTTCGACAAGGCTGCAAAAATCATTGGTCTCAATGTCGGTCGGCACGACGCCAGCAAGCACCTGTCGCAACCTTTGATTGGCGACGCTAAGCGCACATTGGTTGAGCTTTCCAACACAATGGCCGGGTATTCTGCACCTTCTGACTGGGTGGAATCCGCGAAAAAAGAACGGACTACCTGGGACGATTATGTCGCAAACAATACGCGTTCAGGTAATGGCCCGAATTCCTACGCGCAGGCAATTGGTACCGTGAATGGCCTCATGGACGGGCGCGACAGGGTGGTTGCAGCAGCAGGCGGACTGCCTGCCGAAGTCACAGCCAACTGGAAAACGCTCGATATCGGAACAGTCGACGTCGAGTTCGGGTTCTCCTGCATGGGTTATGAAATCGCAGGCGGTTGGGGCGCCCGTATTGCCCAATGCGAAAATGAAGCGGACAAGGACACCGTCATCTTCACCGGTGACGGCTCCTATCTGATGTTGAATTCGGACATTTATTCTTCCGTCCTGAGTCAAAAGAAACTGATTATCCTTGTCCTCGACAATGGTGGTTTTGCGGTCATCAATAAATTGCAAAACAACATGGGAGCGGAGAGTTTCAACAACCTCATCGCCGACTGTCCCACCATACCCGAACCATTTACTGTGGACTTTGCCAGCCACGCGGCTGCGATGGGTGCGACGGCAGAAACCGTTGAAACAATGGCCGATCTCAAAGAGGCATTCCTTCGGGCCAAAGCCAGCGACAAAACCTATGTCATCACCATGAAGGTTGACCCATACGAAGGCTGGACACAGGAAGGCCACACTTGGTGGGAAGTCGGGACGCCGCAGGTGAACGACAAACCCGGCGTGAATGCGGCCCACAAAGAGGTAGAAGAAGGGCGCGAACGTCAGCGTCGCGGTATCTGATTTGTCCATTAAAATTTCAAACGAAAAACCCATTCTTGTAATCGGGCGCGCGGGCATGGATTTTTATCCTGACCCGCCGGGCACACGAACGGAAGACGCCACCCAATTCGTTTCACACCTTGGGGGCTCAAGCGCCAATATTTGTGTTGCGATCTCACAGCACGGGGGAAGAACGGCTCTGGTCACCCGCGTATCGGATGATTCTATCGGGCGGTTTTGTCTCAACCAATTGGCCCATTACAAGATTGATGCGGAATTCGTGCGCAACGAGGGGGGCGAGGCCCGCAATTCACTGGCTATTGTAGAATCCCGCGTTGAAGACCATCAATCGGTGATTTATCGCAATGGTGCTGCCGATTTCGAAATGACATTTGACGATGTCGACGCCATCGATTTCTCAAATTACTCAGCGCTGATCACAACCGGGACTGTTTTTGCCGCCGAGCCCTCGCGCAGTGCAGCATTCCACGGTTTTGACAAGGCAAAAGCTGCCGGAATTCCGATCATCTTCGATGTTGATTACCGCCCCTATTCCTGGCCTTCCGCACAGGTCGCTAGTGACGTTTATTCCCGCGCAGCCGCCATGTGCGATGTCGTCATCGGCAATGATGATGAGTTCGGCTTCATGGTGGGCGACAAGGCGCAAGGCCTGAACAAAGCTCGTGAATTGGCCGAGACCGGCACGAGTATCGTCGTCTACAAAATGGGTGAAAACGGTGCTGTCACATTTTATGACAGCAAAGAAGTCGCTACCGGTATTTACAAAGTCGAGGCGCTTAAGCCCACTGGTGCCGGAGACGCCTTCATGGGCAGTTTCATCGCCGCACTCTTGGGTGACATGGATGTGGAACAGGCCGTCCTTCGCGGGTCGGCTGCAGCTGCCATCGTCGTATCAAAAGTTGGCTGCGCCCCCGCCATGCCAACCACTCAACAATTAGAAGATTTCATAGCGTCCCATACAGGACCCAGCGCCAAATAAATCAACGCTGAATTTAGAGGAAAAATAATGCACATCGCGCCTTTCGATAATAACAACAAAGCAATAGTTGATGTGGGCGACCCCACCGTTCCGTTAAACTATTTCAACATCGTAAAGCTCGAAAAAGGTCAGGAATTTGAATATCAGGTACCCGGGTTCGAAACCTGCATCGCACCAGCGACTGGCACAGTCGACGTTGAAATTGAAGGCGCAAAATACGATGGCATTGGTAATCGCGGCTTAGACGTTTGGGACGGGGAACCGGAGGGCGTCTATGTTCCTTCCGGAACCAAAGCGACAATGGTCTGCATGTCAGACAAGGCGGAAGTGTTTGTCGCCGGTGCGAAGTTCAACGAAGTGCTTGATCCATTTGCCGTGCGCAACAATGAAATTGATCTTGTTCAATATGGTTCCGACGACACGAAAACCCACCGCAAAATAAAACATATTTTAGGGCAAAAGCAACACGGTAAAGTTGGACGCCTGCTGGTCTCGGAATTGTTTACCGTCGGCGCCGGCGGTTGGTCAGGCTTCCCGTCCCACAAGCACGATACAGATCGTGTGCCTACGGAAACCCGCCACGACGAGACCTATAATTTCAGGTTCAAGCCGAACCACGGATCGGGCCTGCAAATGTTGCAGCGCGAAGACGGGACATCGGGGGATGCCTACCACATCGTTGATGGTTCGACGATTTGCATCGACAATGGCTATCACCCCTGCTGTGTCCTGCCCGGTTATGAAATGTATTATTTCACGATTCTGGGAGGCCTGAGCCAACGGTCACTGGTGCAATTCTTCCAGCCAAGCCATGCCTATCAGATCGAGACCATCCCCGGCATCAAAGACATGATCGCCAAGTTCAAATGACCATCGCTACATTATCGGAAGTCCTGCAACCCGCATTGCGGGGAAATTATGCCGTTTGCGGGGTCGTATGTCTTGGGTGGGAGGATTCGCGCGCCTATGTAACCGCAGCGGCAGCGGAAGGTCTGCCTGTCATTTTGCAGGCGGGCCCCGGTTGTCGGGCGCACACCCCCCTACCCGTTCTGGCCTCGATGTTTCGCAACCTTGCGGAAAGCGTATCGATTCCCGTAGTTGCCCATCTTGACCACGGTTATTCACGCGACGAATGTGCGGAAGCTATCGACTGCGGGTTTACCTCCGTCATGTTTGACGGCTCACGCGAAGAGTTTGCAAAGAACGTTTCACTTACAGCAGAAATTGCAAAATTGGCCCATGGCGCTGGCGTGTCATGCGAAGGGGAAATTGGTTTTGTTGGCTATTCCAATGGCGAGCAATCGCTCGGTACTGACCCTAATGAAGCGGCACGTTTTGCGCAGGAAACCGGTGTTGATGCCATGGCGATCTCCGTCGGCAATGTGCACTTGCAAGAAAATCACGAAGGTCAAATCGACCGGAAGCGGATCGATACAATCGCCGGAATGTGCGACGTACCGCTGGTCATTCACGGAGGCTCCGGCATTCCTCACGGAACGCGCGGCGAGTTAGCGCGGGAGACTCAAGTCTGCAAGTTCAACATAGGAACTGAATTGCGGCTCGCATTCGGTAGGGAATTGCGTTCGGTCTTGGCAAACGATCCGGAGCAATTTGACCGGGCTGCAATTTTGAAAGATGTCGAGGCGCCTATTACAGAGTTAACGCGCAAAGTGCTCAGAGCGGTCGCACCAGCTGGTTGAGAATGCAACCAACCCGCTGTGCCGTCATCATAGGCCTTGTGCCTATGATCTATCGCCTGCGCAACAGGTTCACGAGTGACAACAACGCTCGGTAGATCCTACCCACAAGGGGTAGGATGACGGTTGAGAGTTATGAATTACGAGGCGGGCTTAAGCTGCACCGGCGAATTCTTCGCCGGTTTTCGCGCCGGTGATATAGGCCACCACGTCCTGCCCGTCTGTATCTTCCTTGTTTAGATTAGCAACAATCCGACCTCGACGGAAAACAATGATACGGTCTACTAGATCAAACACCTGACGCATGTTATGGCTCACCAGAATGAGGGGTTCACCCTGATCTTTAAGCGTGCGGATTATATTCTCCACCTGCGCAGTCTCCTGAACACCGAGCGCTGCCGTTGGCTCATCCATGATTGTCAGCCGCGACGCAAATGTTGCCGTGCGCGCAATAGCCACACATTGGCGCTGGCCACCTGACATATTTCGGATCGTATTTCTGATGTTCGGAATCTTCACGCCGGTTTTCACAAGGCCCTCCATTGTGGCCTTTCGCATGCCTTTGTAGTCGAGAAAGCGGAACGGTCCAAGCCAATCGAACTTGGTCATTTCGCGACCCAGAAACAGATTGTCCGACACATCCAAATCATCAGCCAAAGCCAATGTTTGGAACACTGTTTCAATTCCCGCTTCCCGGGCTTCTAGCGGACCGCCAAAATTCACCTCTTCGCCATACAGTGAGACCTTGCCACTTGTGCGTTGCTCAACTCCGGTGATTTGGCGCACAAAGGTGGATTTTCCAGCACCGTTATCGCCCATAATAGCAACGTGCTCGCCCTGGCGCATCTCAAAATTTGCGCCCATCAGCGCATGAACGCCGCCGTAATGTTTGGTCAGGTTTTCTGTTCTTAGAACTATGTCGTCGCTCATATCAATGCCCCTGTCTATGCTTTATTTCGTTGACGGTATTGATCAAGAATAATAGCTGCAATGATGATGCTGCCCATCGCCATGAGCTGATAAGATCCGTCTAGCTTTATATACGTGAATCCAGATCTGATCACGCCAAGAACCATCGCACCCAGCACCGTACCAATAATGGACCCACGTCCGCCCTGAAGGCTGATACCGCCAATAACAGCCATAGCGATTGCGAAGAGTTCGTAGAATTCGCCCATGCCTGCCTGCGCGGTTTCGCTTTTTGCAGCGAGAACAACACCCGCAAATGCAGCGAGCGACGAGGCGACAGTATAGACCATAACTTTATGGCGTTTCACGTTGATGCCAGACATCCGTGCGGCTTCTTCATTAGACCCAATCGCGTAGGTGTGTTTGCCATAGACTGTATAGCGCATGATAACGTGGAAAATAACCGCAAGCGATAGGAACCAGACTACCGGCATCATGCCCGAACCGATATATTTGAAGCTTTCCGTTGGAAAAGAAATTGGATTGCCACCTGACCACCAAAGCGCAATACCTCGGCAAATTAGAAACATCCCTAACGTCGCAATGAAGGGTGGTATGCGCAAGAACGCAATAAAGGTTCCGTTGATCGCCCCAATGATAGCGCCGAATGCTAAACCTATGACGACTGGCAAGACCACAGGAAGGTCCATGGCCCATGTTCCAAACAAGGCTTTGGGGTTTGGAAATCCATTTACCAGTTCGGTCTGGCCGAAACTCATGGCGATCATAGCGGTTGCAGCGACCAATGGCCCGGAGCTTAGGTCGATACCTGCGGTGATGATGACTTGGGTCACACCCAGCGCAATGATGCCGATAATCGCGACCTGCAAGATAATAATCTGGAGCCGCGCCTCGTTGAATATGCTGTCAAAGCGGTCTCTGCTGTCAAACAGGAAGCTTTGGTCGTTCATGTAGGGCAAAACTTGCCCCAGAACTTCGAAAACTACGATGATAATGACCAACGCAAGAAGGATGTTCAATTCATTTGGCCAAGATCGTTTGGCCTTGTCGAAAGTTAGCCCACCAATTCCGTGGCTCGTATCTGGCATTTAGAAGGCCCTTACTATTTAGTTTGGAGTATTTGATTTGAAGTTTCTATTGTGGGAACTGTGGAACGGCGCGTCTGCGCCGCCCCACATGTTCAGCCTAAGCCAAACTTAGTTCTTTGCTAGGAAGTCCCCCATGTTCGCTGGCGTAACCAACTTGAATGGGATGTAGACTTTCTGGTCGACTTTTTTGCCAGCGATAAGTTTAAGCGCTGCGTCAATTGCACCGGTGCCTTGACCAACAGAGTCTTGGAACACTGTAACATCATAATCGCCAGCAGCCATCACAAGCAAAGCGTCTTGGGATGCATCAACACCGCCAACCTGAATGACAGACATGTCCAAACCAGCAGCTTTCATCGCTTGGATCGCGCCGATAGCCATCTCGTCGTTGTTTGCAAGAACAAAATCAAATGGTTCGCCGGAAGACATCCAGTTGGTCATCAAATCCTGTGCTTCATCACGTGACCAGTTCGCTGTCTGCTCATCGATGATGGTCATGAAGTTACACATGTCCATGCCAATCACGTCACGAACGTCCTTAGAACGCTGAACTGCTGCTTGGTTGGAAAGCTGACCGTTCATGAGATAGCCTTTTGCGCCGCCAGCTTTACCGGCTGCGCGGAGGTTTTTACAAACCTCAAACGCCGACAATGTGCCAGATTCGATTTCGTTTGATGCAACGAAAGCCTGCGTTGGCGGCAGTTCATTCACATTATCTGGCTCGCGGTTAACATAGACCAACGGTGTGTCGCCTGCAGCAGCAGACACAGCAGCACCAGCAGATGTATCAACGATGTTCACGATAATTGCATCAACACCGGAAGCCACAAAGTTCTTCACTTGGTCGATTTGTTTTGCCAGGTCGTCAGATGCGTCTTCTTGCTGATAAACAAGGCCGTCAATGCCCTTAGCGTGCTCAACCATACCGTTGCGCAAAACTGTTAGCCAGTTGTCATCGAACCGCGAAAACGTCGCGCCGATTTCCTGCGACATCGCTGTAGTTGTCATTAATACTGCAAGGCCGAGGCCGAGAAGTGTCTTTTTCATGGTCTTCTCCCAATTCAGGTGTCCGGCTCACCTGTTCAATATGTTGGCCGGATGCCCCGCAGGGCAACTGTGTGATTTGGTTTTCTACGCGGCCTCCTGAAGCAGCGCAGAGCTGATATATGTCATTGACCGTTCAAGCCTGTCTGATAGGTGCGGATCAGTTTGAACCGAAGGATCAAAAACTTCAAAAGAAAAGCTACCGCGATAACCGCCGTCAAGCAAAGACTGAATCTGACTAATATTTCCCAGACGGTCGATTGGTTCAACAAGGCCCCGGTGGGCATCCGTCATATTACCCGTGGATACGGATTGATCGCTAACACCTGAAATATGTACATGGCCCGTGTGTTGCGGGAACATTTCTTTTTCACCAGCAACATGGTGGTGAAAAGTATCGTGGATCAACATGAATTGGTCGGTCAGCCCAAGCTCTGCTAGGGCATCGACAACATCCACCTTGAACCGCAAACCGCAGGTTTCAAAACCTAAAGGTTCGATGTATCCGACAAGGCCCCGTGATTTTAAGGGGCCGGCAAAAGCCTGTAGCACCTTGCGGAACTGTGCTCCGTCAAATTTCAAACCGTCGTTATTGGGAATAAAGCTCACTGCATCAGCACCAAGCTGTTCTGCTATGTCCAGCAGTTCCATTGATTGTGAAATTTCATCATCTTTCAGCGTATCAAAAGACTTGATTTCAGCCAGCGCATGGCAGGTCAAACCGGAGGATTGTAGCGTCTGCCGCACCTGTGACGGGGATTCATCGTCGAACAATGGGCCTGAAAGATCGTTTCGAAATTCGACACCATGGGTGTCAATCTTCTGCGCCATCTGGATAAATGTATCCAGATCAGCAAAAGCTGCGGTCATATGATTTATCGAAAACGATACTGATCGATCCATCGTGCGAAAGCCCCTCCCTGGCGAGCCTTCCCTAGGCTAGTCAAAACGAATGCATTTTGCAACCGGTTGCAAAAAACAAATCACATGGGATGCGATTATCCATAAGGGCAGCCAACACAGGCAGTTTTTAAATGATACGCACAAATGGCAGTCCATCCGTATCTGTTCCTGAGCAACAAGTACTCATGAGCTTGCGAGGCTCGCTGTACGACCACAATTGCCTACGATGTAGTGAAGCACGTTCATCCCAAATCAGGACGTCCCCCACCTACGATTTATGGTTGTGAACATATTCAGGACGGGTGCAAAATTCGATCGCTTCATCAATGATGCGTTGCCCCTGATTTGCCCTTTTCCTTCAATGGCAAATGAGTGGGAGGCGATATATATAAAGCGTCTTCACCATTCACTGGGATTTTCCAAACCGCTTTCCAGGGGCGGTTCGGCCACCGGTTCATATTCGGCAGCCTCGCCAGATCACCGGAAACTCTGGCGCGCGAGTTGGACCGGCGGTGCCGTATGATGGCGTCCCTGAGTTCAGATTTAAGGCTTTCGGGCAGATGAGCCCAGCAAACGCGGGCACTGGAAAGTTCCGTCTCACCGCCCGATTTGGGGACAATCTTTACTGTCAATATATTGACGAAGGCCGGGGTCGGCAAAAACGTGCTATCCGTGTGCCACAACATATCAGCTTGCAGGTTTAATGTGTGGAGGCTTTCAGGTCCGTCACACTGTCGTCCGTTACATACCGAAGATCAACATCCTGAATAATTTTGCCAAAATGCGGACGCAGTGAAATGGTCTTCAACAAAACCCGTTCTCAACTTCGGTTGGCAACCAGATCGGTTAGCCAGTCCGGATCCATTTCCGGCACAGAGGACAACAGCAGTTTTGTATAATCCGGGAACGGTGGTTCCAAAATTTCAGACTTGAGCCCCTGTTCCACCACTTCACCCTGAAACATCACGACGATCTCATCGGAAATAGCTGTCACAACGGCGATATCATGGGTGATGAACAGGTAGGTGATTCCAAATTCTTTTTGGAGGCGCAGCAGAAGTTTGAGAATGCCTTCCTGCACGATCTGGTCGAGTGCCGATGTAACCTCATCGCAAATTATGATATCCGGTTCGGCAGCCAGAGCCCTTGCGATACAGATACGCTGCTTTTGTCCGCCCGAGAGTTCGGACGGCAGACGGTCCATAAAGCTCGCATCAAGCTCAATCATTTCCAGCAGTTCAGTCAAGCGCTTCTCTTTTTGTGCGCCTCTCATATCATGGTAAAATTCGAGCGGCCGGCTGATAATTTCGCCAACGGTTTGCTTTGGATTCATGGCAGTGTCGGCCATTTGATAGATCATCTGGATACGACGTAACTGGTCCTTGGTCCTGTCTTTGAGCGCCGCTGGCAAAGCCTCACCATTAAACTGCACTTCTCCAGTCATCGGCGGGAGCAATCCAGTGATGACCCTTGCAGTTGTTGATTTCCCAGAACCGGATTCACCAACCACCGCGACTGTGCGTCCACGAGGAATATCGATGGAAACATCATGAAGAACCTTGAGGCTACGGCCATAGGCAGCGTCAACATGGCGAATACTCAACGCAATATCATCGCCCTTGTCTTCCGGTTTTTGCAGCGCACGAACGGACCAAAGAGATTTGGTGTAATCCTCTTTTGGCTCTTCCAGCATGGCGCGTGTTTCAGCTTCTTCAACTTCCTCACCATAACGCAGAACCTTGATTACATCAGCCATCTGCGCAACCACTGCAAGATCATGGGTGATGTAAATCGCTGCCGTATTGAAGCGTTCCACGATTTCTCGCATGGCCACCAACACCTCAACCTGCGTGGTGACGTCCAGTGCGGTAGTGGGTTCGTCGAAAATAATGAGATCAGGGCGTGGGGACATGGCCATCGCCGTCATTACCCGTTGTAACTGGCCGCCGGACACCTGATGGGGGTAGCGGCTTCCGATATTATCCGGATCGGGCAATTGGAGCGCACCGAATAATTCAACCGCATCTGCCTTTGCGGCACTTTCGCCCGTGATATTATGACCAATTGTGGCTTCGATGGTTTGGTCGATTAACTTGTGGGCCGGATTGAAGGAAGCAGCAGCCGACTGAGCGACGTAAGCGATGCGAGAACCCCAAAGTTTACGAAGCTCAGACTCATTTGCACCGCGCAAATCCATGCCATTGAAATTGATCGAACCGCCCTTGATGCGGCAACCGGGACGCGCAAACCCCATGGCTGCCAATCCGAGTGTTGATTTCCCGGCACCCGATTCACCGATAAGACCCATAACCTCCCCCCGGCGAAGGGTCAGGTCTACTCCCCTGATAATATCGTGCCAGCGTTCGTCAGAAAATCCATCGATTTCAACATTTCGCATTTCCAGCAGAATATCGCCTTTGTCGCCCCTATCGCGACCGCCGTTAGAATTACTGCTCATCACGCAATCCACTTGTTTTATGGAGGAACCAGTCGACAACGAAGTTTACGGCAACTGTTAACAAGGCGACGGCACCTGCCGGTAACAGGGACGGAAGGGCCAATGTCCAGTCATAGGCAACAAACTGGATAAAACGTGACCCGTCGCGCACCATCGACCCCCAATCCGCCGTTGGTGGCTGGATACCGAGGCCCAAGAATGACAGGGACGCAATCGTCAGAAACACGAATGAGAACCGCAAGCCGAACTCCGCAACCAGAGGCGGTGTGATGTTTGGCAGGATTTCCCGGCGCATCACCCATCCCAGCCCCTCTCCCCGCAGACGGGCCGCTTCAACATAATCCATAACCACGACATTTGCAGCTACCGACCTGGTCAGCCGGAACACCCGGGTAGCGTCCAACACCGCAATAATCAGGATCAACGAGGGTATCGATGAACCGAATATACTCAAAAGCATGAGCGCAAAAATCAGGCTCGGAATTGACATAAGAACGTCAACACCACGGCTCAGGATTTGATCTAGCCACGAACGATTAATCGCTGCGATCAGGCCTAAAGAACCGCCAATTGTAAACGAAAGCGCAGTGGTTATCAGTGCGATACCAATCGTGTTTCGCGCACCGTATATCAGCCGCGTCAGGACATCCCGGCCAATCTGGTCGGTCCCGAAAAAATGCGCCGGATTGCCGCCAAATACAGACCACGGTTCATCCGCTTTTGCGAAAACCTCAGCCTCGCCATATGGCGCAAAAAAGGGGCCGAAAACCGCAACAAGCCCGTAAAAAGCAATCACAATCATACCGAACCAGGCGGAAATTGGTGCTTTTCTCAAAGCAATTTTTGCCCGCTCCAGGCGTCCACGACGGGTAAGGACCTGCCCCACTTCGGCAGCTGCGGAATATGTCTGGGGTGCATCACTCATCTTGGGTGCAACAATCTTGGGTTGGTGATAATGCCGATCAGATCAGCCAATAAATTTAAAATAATATAGGTTGCCGCGAAAAACAGAGCACAAGCTTGGGCAACCGGAATGTCACGGGAGCTAACGGAATCAACCATCAACTGGCCAACCCCCGGGTAAACAAAAACGACCTCCACAACGACCACACCAACAACGAGATATGCAAGATTGAACGCGATAACTGTCGCAATCGGAGCCCATGCATTAGGCAGGGCGTGTTTTAGAATGACGCGCGTTTTTGAAGCCCCTTTTAGTTGGGCCATTTCGATATAGGGGCTGGCAAGCAGGTTAATGATCGCGGCTCGAGTCATGCGCATCATGTAAGCGACAATAACCAAAGTCATCGTGATAACAGGTAAGGTTATTTTGAAAAGCCGCTCCCCCAAAGGCATAGATTCGGTGATATTTGCTAGCGTTGGCAAGGCAACTCCCGGAATGACACCGCCTGCCAACAGGACGATCAACATGTAAGCGATAAAAAATTCAGGGAATGAAATAGTAGTCAGTGTCACCGCATTGACAGCCCGATCGTAAATTGAATTGCGCTTCAACGCGGCAGTAATTCCAAGGAAAAGGGAAAGTGGTACGGCAATTATTGCCGTGACACCGGCAAGAAACAAGGTATTGGAAAGACGCGGCGAGATTAGTTCCCAAACAGTTCTGGAACTGTCGTTGCCCGATGAAGCGCGCCCGGAAAACGAAGTTCCCAAATCCCCTTGCAATATGGCCCCGATCCAGTCGAGGTATCGAAGCCATGCTGGTTTATCCAAACCCAGCTCTCTTCTAAAAGCGTCTACAGTTTCCGGCAGTGCAGATTGTCCTAACACCTGCTCCCCGAAATCACCCGGCAACAGCGCAATCGATGAAAATATTATGATTGAGACTAGAAATAGCGTGAGTATGCCAAGACCGAGACGTTGAAGAACAGTCGATAGTATCGGATGCAAAGGGGCCTCCCAACTCCATAGCGGCGCACAAAACTTCAAACACAGTGCACACCACTAAACTAAGCAAAGCAGGGATGATGTGTAAACAGCTAGCCAAAACAAAACCCGCATTCCCACAGGTCGGTGTACAAGTAGCCGTGTACCGTTGATCGACTTGCCGGAAGATGCCGGGAAACTCTGATTCTACGGTCTGTTCTCACAGCTTTCCTCTCGACACAGAACGCGGGCTGTACTTTCATATAGTCCATAAAACCTGCCTGTTTTGGAGCGGCCATGAAAATTCAATCTGACTTTCCACACAGGGTTGTCGATCAGCCCGATGTCGGCATTACCATGTCGGACGGATGTCGCCTGTCTGCGCGTGTCTGGATGCCTGACGATGCTAATGAGCATCCAGTCTCTGTTATTCTCGAACATCTGCCTTATCGAAAGCGCGATGGCACGATCGTACGTGATCAATACACCCATCCCTGGATGGCCGGTCACGGTTATGCCTGTGTTCGAACTGATATGCGCGGCAATGGTGAATCCGAAGGATTGATGGATGACGAATATCTTGTACAGGAATTGCGGGACGCCTGCAAAATTATTGCCTGGGCGGCGGCCCAACCCTGGTGCAACGGCAATGTTGGAATGATGGGAATTTCCCTGGGGTGGCTTCAACAGTTTGCAAGTAGCGGCCATGCAACCGCCAGCTCTCAAGGCGATCATTACCATCTGTTCCACAGTAGACAGGTATGCGGATGATATCCACTATAATGGTGGGTGCCTGCTGATCGAAAATTTTGGCTGGGCTGCCAATATGCTTTCCTACTCATCGAGGCCACCCGACCCCGCTCTGGTTGGTGAGAATTGGAAAGACATGTGGCTTCATCGATTGGAAAACCAGCCATGGAACTGGTCGGACTGGATGCGCCATCAACACCGGGACGATTATTGGAAACACGGATCGGTATGTGAAAAATATTCTTCAATCAAGGCTGCCGTTCTTTCCATTGGCGGTTGGCACGATGGCTATCGCAATACAATTTCACACCTCGTCGAGAATCTGTCTGCTCCGGTGAAAGGTATTGTCGGACCGTGGAATCATAAATACCCACACTACGCTGGCCCAAAACCCGCAATTGGGTTTTTACAAGAAGCCAAGCGTTGGTGGGACCGCTGGCTTAAGGATGAAAACAACGGTGTTGAAAGCGACCCCGATTATCGTGCTTATTTAATGGATTCCCTTGCACCAAACCGTTGGTTTGATGATCGTCCTGGAAAATGGATTGCCGAACCAAACTGGCCGGCGGCCAATATCGACAATCAAATCTGGCAATTGGGAAGCTCAGGCGAGTTGACCCAAATCGTTAAACCGATATCGGTTGATATCTCTTCACCGCAAAACTGCGGTGCAACCGCAGGCGAATATTTTCCCTTTGCGTTTGGTGATGAGCTGCCAGACGATCAGCGAGTAGACGATAATCTGTCGACCTGTTTCACAGGGCCAACTACCACCGAAATCACCGACATTGTTGGTGCGCCTAACGTTAGGTTTAATATGAGTTGCGACAGGGCTTACGGACAGGTTGCTGTGCGCCTGTGTGATCAAAGACCGGATGGTACATCAGCTTTGATCACAATGGGGGTGTTTAATCTCGCCCATCATAAATCGCACGAAAAACCAATACCGCTTGTTGAAGGCGAAGTTATCGAAATTGAGTTCACGTTGGATCAAATCGCCTATCGATTGCCAGCTGGGCATAATCTGTTATTGGCTATTTCCAACAGTTATTTTCCGACGATCTGGCCATCACCGGAGATTACATCGCTGACCTTATTAGGTGGCAGCGTATCGATACCCGTCAGGCCTACCGCAGAAGCAGATGAATGGAGGTTTGAAGAACCCATTGCTGCTCCAGAATGGCGCCATGAAGCCTTGCGACCATCGAATTATTCAAAGGATATCTATAACGATAGTGGAACAGGTGAGACGGTGACCGAGATATTCTCAGACTTCGGTGAAAATCGCGATCTGGAACACGGTCTTATATCCGGTTCATGGGTCAAGGAACGTTTCTCGGTTCACCCGGACAATCCACTCAGCGCCCGTTGCATTGCTGAGTGGGAGCAGACGGGTGGGCGTGAAGGCCAAATGTGGCGCACCCACTGTCGAGGTGAAATGTGGAGCGACAGAACACACTTTTTCAGCAAGGCTACACTGACGGCATTCTTAAACGATGATCAGGTCTTCAACCACGTCTTTGACGACAAAGTTGAGCGGAATTTAGTTTAAGCTGACTTTTGCATCTTGGCGACTACTTCATCGCGCAACACTCGACGCAGAATTTTGCCAACATTCGTCCGTGGTAGATCATCACGAAACTCGATGATCTTTGGCCGTTTATAGCCGGTGAGGTTATCCTTACAATATTCCATCAATTCAGCTTCTGTCAGCGCCGGGTCTTTTTTGATCGCAAACAACATAACCGCCTCACCCGCGCTCTCATCAGGAACCCCGACAACTGCTGCTTCCAGCACGCCAGGGTGAGCAGTTGCTATTCCTTCAATTTCGTTAGGAAACACATTAAAGCCGGAGACGAGGATCATATCTTTTTTTCGGTCAACAATACGGGTGTATCCACTTTCATCCATGACGCCGATATCACCTGACCTAAAGAAGCCATCCTTCGTCATAACTTCGTCGGTGGCGTCCTGTCGCTGCCAATAGCCCGCCATTACGTGTGGTCCACGGATCGCAATCTCGCCCCTTTCCCCCAAGGGTACCAGGTCGCCATTGTCGTCGAGTATCGCAATATCAGCATTGGGCAAAGGCAGGCCAATGGAACTTGAAAACTCGTCGGAATCTGTTGGATTGCAGGTGGCACCTGATGATGTTTCTGAAAGGCCATAGCCTTCACAAATTGGACAACCGGTTAATTCCAGCCATTCCGCAGCAACCGATTGCTGCACCGCCATACCCCCACCCATGGAAATACGTAACTGTGAAAAATCTAGAGCCTTAAATTCAGGATGATTGTTAAGACCGTTGAACAACGTATTCACGGCAGGGAATATGTGGAACTTGTACTTCTTCAACTCCTTGATTGTTGCATCAAGGTCACGGGGATTTGGTATCAACACATTCAAGCCTCCCGTTCTCATTGACAGCAGGCTGCAGGTAACAAATGCAAACACATGATAAAGCGGCAGGGCACAAATGGCCGTGAGTTGTCCGGTTGTTGGTTTTTTATTCAGCGCAGGCTGCATCCATGCTTCCGACATCAATAGGTTTGCGACAATCGTGCTGTGCAACAATGTTGCACCCTTAGAAACACCGGTCGTTCCTCCGGTATATTGAAGCACGGCAACATCATCAGATGCGATTTCCGGCCGTGTCAATGTCATATTCCGACCAGTGGCAAGCGCTGTTTTAAATGGTATTGCTTGAGGCAATGAATAAGCAGGCACACCCTTCTTGATGTGACGCACGACAAAATTCACCAACACACCTTTGAGGCCACCCAGCATTTCCCCAATATTGGCGATAATCGTGTGTTCAATTGGTGTCCGGTCAATTACCTCCTGCAGGGTGCAAGCGAAATTTTCAAGAATAATGATGGCCTTTGAGCCTGAGTCATTGAGTTGATGTTCAAGCTCGCGTGGCGTGTAGAGCGGGTTTACATTTACAACTATCAGCCCAGCGCGCAGAATTCCCGCCATTGCAACCGGATATTGCAGAACGTTAGGCAACATAATGGCAACCCGGTCGCCTTTTTTCAGGCCAAGGCTTTGCAAATATGCAGCCATTGCGACCGACTGGCGATCCAGTTCACCGTAGGTAAGCATCTTGTCCATAAGGACATAGGCACCATCATTCGGGTATTTTTCAAAACTCTCTTCCAGCAAATCCACCAGGGATTCGTATTGATCAACATCAACCTCCGCTGGCACGCCTTTCGGGTAGTTTTTTAACCAGATCTTATCCATACATTCCTCCTGCGACCTTTACGGCACCGTTCACCATGGACAAGAATACTCACGCTGATAAATGCCCATCAGATTCGTTTTATAGAATATCATCACGTTATCGCCCAAATTGCACGGGTCGGTAAATTAACAGGTTAAATTTCCAGGTGAATTCGATCTATTGCCTCACAACTGAAAACTAGACTTTGACAAATTTCCAAATTTTTGTTGCACTGCACAAAAATCAGGCTATTTGTTGCAGGAAGGACTGTCTCTGTGTGAACTTGTCCCAAATAAAATAACGGATCGTGAATATGGCAACCAAGAAATCGACATCTGCGGACTCCCGCAAGGCCAAACAAAACAACTCGCAAAGCCACCAGATTTCCGAATCTGCTCGCGAAACGGTATTGCGATCCGCGGCAAGCGCCAAACAAAACGTAAAGAAGCTTCACGAAAGGTCGAGTAAGTTTAATTCAGCGGTCGAAGACTCTCTGAAACACGGCATTGATGGCTACGCATCGATCATGAACAGCATGACTGACGCTGCATTTGCCAACATAAACCATGCCCTGACAACGGTTGAAAAACTTGCCGGTGCGGAGAATATTTCACAGGTGGTAGAAATCCAGGCGGACTTTGTTCGTGAAAGCACCAGTGAAAATTTCGAACGGGCAAAAGAGACAGCCGATAAGGTCCGTGAAGTTGTCAACGAAAACACGACTGCAGCACGTGAGCAAATGACGAAAGCCTGGACTTAAAACAAACACGCGCGCAGGTGCGATCTCAAAGACGTCGCTAATTTGCGACCCAGACATCCAGCACATAACTGTGGTTTGCCGCTAATTCATCCATCCACGTCGATGATTGCTCCTCATTCCAGCCAGTCTTCTCCCCGTGAAGGTGCGTCAATGCTTTGCGCACCGATGGTTCCATGCGACTACCGTCTCCGCACACGTAGATTTTAGCATCCTTCTGAAGCAGTTCCCAAACTTTGTTACCCTGTGTTTTGATAAGATCCTGGACGTAAATCTTCTTTTCCGTATTTCGGGAGAATGCGACGTGAAGGTCGAGGTCGCCTGAGTTGACGTATTCTTCCAACTCGCTTTGATAGATGAAATCATGTTGTGGGTGTCGGCACCCAAAAAACAACATCGCCTCCCCCAACGATTTTCCAGAGCGTTTCTGTAGCGCCCTTTCTTGTAAAAAACCCCGGAACGGCGCAACCCCGCTGCCTGCTCCCACCATGATTATTGGACGGGCGTTGTCATTGGGAAGACGAAACTCCTCACCAACGCTTCGAACACTTACAGCGACATTCTCGCCTTCTTTTTTATTGGCAAGATATGTGGAACAAACCCCTTTAAATTGCCCCTCACCGGAATGTGCGACCGCATCTACAACGGCGACGGTGATGGAACATTGTCCCCGTTCAACTGCAGGACTTGACGAAAT
This sequence comes from uncultured Rhizobiaceae bacterium, assembly GCA_951813045.1. Taxonomy (GTDB): domain Bacteria; phylum Pseudomonadota; class Alphaproteobacteria; order Rhizobiales; family Rhizobiaceae; genus Pseudahrensia. Next base: position 559,171 of record CATOTF010000002.1, on the reverse strand, counting down.
TGAATAATACCTTGGAGTCATAGACGGTGACATTTCAAGGAAAACACCCAATGGTAATTCGCAAGCTGGATACATTTCCAGAATGTCCAGAATTGACCGACGCTTCCACAAAACCTCTTTGTGATAATCGTCCCGGAACAAGTTGTTTATACTTGGTAGGGATTTTGGACACTGGGTATGTCGCGTCAGCATTTCCACGTTTTTGCGCGTAGCAACAGATTGCAGCTCTACATAATCCGAAAGTATCTGCGATACGTTAACCGGCACATCAATGGGCAATTGACTGTGCTCGGTGGAATTCGTCGAAATCTGAATCAGGGCATTCTTCTCAATTGCAAACCTATCTAACACCCGTGCAACCAGTTCATTAGAATTCTTTGGTACAACGCTTAAATGATCACCGGGTCGATAGGTCATCCCATCGGGTAGTGAGAACTCGATATGACGGGTGGAGCGTTTTGATGCATGCTCTTCAGATCTATTTTGCAGCTCGCTGTTCATCAAAACTACAGCCGGCCTCGCCCCAGTTTCCTGTGCAAAGTTGTCGGGCAATTGTTGAGACAGCACGTCAACTTCATACAACGGTGCTGACGACTGTGTTTGCAATAGATCTACATCTAACTTCAGTTCTTCGGCCACCTGTGGCCAAAGCTCGTCCACCCAGTTTTGGAACTGGTCATCAATATCATCCCGGGCGTCACCCGCACCAAGAGCACCAATCCGCTTTGCCCCCATTCGTTGTAGACCATCATCTATCGCCTTTGGGATTGACTGAAATGTAGCTGCCCAATCACTATTGCCGCACCCAAAGATGGCGTAGTTTACACCTTCAGCTTCATCGGTCCGCGCGGTTTTCAGCCAGGAAACAAACTTCTCTGCGTTATCCGGGGGCGTTCCGTTGTAGGATGAACTTGCCAGTAACACGACCCCGTCACGCGGGAGTTTTCCAGCATATTCGTCCAAAGTTGCCAATTTCGTTTCAAAGCCATTGAGATCGGCAGAGCGTGCCAGACTTCGAGCAAACTCTTCGGTTCCGCCAAGGTTCGATCCATAAAGAATCAATGCGGGTGTTCCGTGGCCGGGTAATTGGGCAACTTCAGCCAGGCTGTCCAAGCGGGTTTCCTCGCTCGTCATTCCTCCAGGGATCAGTTTGCTGCGCAGGACCTGCGGACGCATACGCACTTTCATGCGAAACCCATCGGGTTTAATGGACATGGATTCCCTGATCTTAAGCTCATAGTTTTGGTGATCTATGAGTTCGAAACGCTGGAGAATCATTGCGATGACCAGCGTTGCTTCTTGGATGGCGAACTGCCGGCCAATGCAAGCGCGCTGACCATTACCAAACGGTTTATAAGCGTTTATCGGGCGTCCGGCGATCGCATCCTTATGAAAGTGATCTGGATTGAACACATCGGGACTTTCTCCCCAGACCGATTTATCGCGGTGCAACATAAGCGTCAGTACAGTGACAAAAGTGCGCTTTTTAAGTTCGTATTTCCCGCCTATTACTTCATCTTGGTAAGGGTTCAATCCAAGCGCAGGTGCCGTTGGCCAAAGGCGCAAAGATTCAAACAAAATCTGTTGAATATAGCCCAGTTGATTGATCTTCTTAATCGTTGGTTCAACCGATACATCTCGCCCAAGAACCTCATCGACTTCCCTGTACGCTTTCTCCAGCACTTTCGGATTGTTCAGCAGGAAATAGAGCACAAAAGACAGCAGGCCGGACGTTGTTTCATGACCGGCAATCAAGAATGTATTGATCTGATAGCGGATGTTTTCATCTGACAGGCTTTCACCTGTTACTTTATCAACCCCCGCCAGCATATAGTTGAGTAAGTCGTTGTGCCCTTCGCCCCCGCGCTCACTGGTACCACCTTTGCGGCGTTTTCGAATGATGTCATCCACAAGCTTGTTCATAAAGCTGACATCTTCCTTCATCTGATCAAGACGCCCTTTTAAAGTAACGGATTCAAAGGGTAATCCACGTTGTAGCATGCATGTTTCAAGTGTGCGTGTCAGGGCATTGATGAAGGGGTGGTAATCTTGGCGATAGAATGAATTAAATCGATAATCAAAACCGCAAATACCAATTGTATCCAATGCCAGCGCGGTCATGTCATGAACGACATTTATGTCGTCATCTGCATTGAGGCGCTCCCATTTTGTCACCAGCTGACTGGCGACATCCAGCATCATCGGCATATAATTGTTCATCGCCTGGCGTGAAAAGGTTGGTAGCAGAATATTGTGAGCTTTTGACCAATTGGGTTCGGACGTATCTCCGGTAAAAAGACCATCACCACCGATCGCACGGACCCTCCTCAGGGAACCTCGAACTGCCTTATCAAATCGCTCTTCATCACATAGCTCGGTAACCAGATCGACGCCGGATGCAATGACGATTGGCGTCCCCATCATATCAAGTTGGAAAATTGGTCCAATTTTACGGGTGATTTCCATCAAACCCTGAAGTGGGCGTTCTGAATCAACCGTTAGCATATTGCCAATAATGGGCATCCCGTCAGGACTCGGTATCTGCTCTATCGTGGATTCGTTTGACATAAATTTCCCGGATGCATCTCTTAACGCAGCACTGAGCGCACTTTCTGGAAAGTGCCAATTTTGACGTAAAAGTCAATCGATCAATCTATAAGCTGTTGGTTTTAAAAACGCGTCTTGGGAAAGCTGTTTGTGTGCTTTAAGCTAGTTGAACGGTTAGGGTTAGGGGAAATAAAAAATGGATTTTCTAATCAATGTGGTGCTCCCACTAGCACTTGCATTCATCATGTTCTCGCTTGGGCTTGGATTGACTGTGGGAGACTTCACCCGTGTTTTGAAACGCCCGTTTGCCTTTATGATAGGTGCGGGGAACCAGTTGCTTCTGGTTCCCGTAACCGCTTATCTAATCGCTGTTCTATTGGGACTTCCGGCTGAACTCGCCGTTGGGCTGATGATTTTATCACTTTGTCCAGGCGGCGTGACAACCAACATTATGACCAAATTGGCGAAGGGTGATGTTGCGCTTTCGGTATCATTGACTGCGGTTGTAAGCCTTTTCAGCATGATCAGTGTTCCACTACTGGTTGTGTGGTCTATTTCTCATTTTACGGGTGCCGAAACTCCACCAGTCTCAGTGACCCGATTAGCGATAATCATGTTTTTAATAACGGCTCTACCTGTAACAATTGGAATTTTGGTGCGACATTTTTCCCGTGAGCGGGCAATTCGCGCTGAACCGACAGTCTCCAAAATCGCAGCCGCGCTGTTTGTGATTATCGTTGTTGCAGCACTTGCTGGGAACTGGAAAACGTTTGTGGACAATCTGCCCGTGCTTGGACCTTCGGTCATCTTGCTCAACATCGTGCTGGTCACGCTTGGCGCAATTATCGCAAAGTTAGCCGGTCTCAACCTCGAGGAGTTGAAAACCGCAGCAATTGAAACAGGCATACAAAACAGCACTGTTGGTATTGCACTGGGAACAATAGTTGCTGCGCAGGCTTCCGGTTTCAGCCCGTATTCCCTGCCCTCTGCAGTTTACGGCATTACAATGTACATTGTTACCGTCCCAATCGTGCTATGGATGCGGGGCGTGACTTCCAAAGGCTGAGAAACGTGGATGATGCTGATGTCATTATTGTAGGCGGTGGCCTCGCCGGTCTGGTTGCTGCTGCGGAACTGGGAGACCGGGGAAAGAAAGTAATTGTTCTCGACCAGGAACCAGAAAACTTCCTCGGAGGTCAGGCCTTCTGGTCACTTGGTGGCCTGCTAATGATCGATACTCCGGAACAGCGGCGAATGAAAATTAAGGATTCATTCGAACTCGCCAATTTGGATTGGATGGGATCTGCCCAATTTGATCGCCCAGAAGACCATTGGCCACGAAAGTGGGCAGAAGCATATCTCGAATTTGCAACGGGTGAGATGCGTCCATGGTTGTACAATATGGGATTACGCTGGTTTCCTGTTGTTGGATGGGCAGAACGCGGCGGCTCCTCCGCTAATGGACATGGCAATTCTGTTCCCCGGTTTCACATCACCTGGGGTACCGGTCCAGGTGTTATGGAGCATTTTGAACGGCGCGTCCGCGAACACATCTCTAATGGTTACATTTCTTTCCGATTTCGACATCGGGTTTCCAATCTCATCACCCAAGCTGGTGCAGTTATCGGCGTATCGGGTGATATTTTGAAACAAGATAATAGGGAGCGGGGCCAAAAAACCAACCGCGATGTGGCTGGCAATTTTGAATTTAAAGCGCCAAACGTATTCGTTACTTCCGGTGGAATAGGTGGCAATCTTGATCTTGTTCGCAAGAACTGGCCTCGAAGTCGGCTCGGTGAACCACCCAAATCGATGATTTCAGGTGTCCCGTTCCATGTCGATGGAAAGATGATCGGCGTTGCGCAATATGCAGGTGCAAATCTCATAAACGAAGACCGGATGTGGCACTATACCGAAGGCGTACGTAACTGGAACCCGATCTGGCCCTCCCACGGTATTCGCATTTTACCGGGCCCCTCTTCCCTTTGGTTTGATGCGGAGGGTAATCGATTTGGTGCACCCAATTTTCCAGGCTTTGATACCACGACTTCGCTCAAAACCATTTTGGACACCGGCTACGACTACTCCTGGTTTGTGCTTACGCAAAAGATCATTGAGAAGGAGTTTGCCTTATCAGGCTCCGAGCAGAACCCTGATTTCACTTCAAAAAAATGGATTGAAGTATTACGCAGTCGACTGGGCAAAGGCGCAACTGCCGCCGTTGAGGCATTCAAAGAAAAAGGTGAAGATTTTATTGTCGCCAACACAGTCGAAGAGTTGGTGATGGGCATGAACCGGCTTACCGGGGCAGAGCTCGTAAAGGTTGAAAAACTAAAAGCACAAATTATCGCCAGAGACCTTCAAATCGATAACCCATTCACAAAAGACCCGCAGATCATGGCTATTCATGCTGCGCGTAACTATCGCGGCGACAGGCTGATCAGAACTGCAAAACCACACAAAATTCTTGACCCGGAAAATGGACCACTCATCGCGGTAAAGCTGCATATTTTAACGCGTAAAACACTGGGGGGACTGCAAACAAACCTGGATTCGCAATGCCTGAACGCCAATGGTGATGTGATTCCCGGACTGTTCGCCGCCGGGGAGGCAGCGGGCTTTGGTGGCGGCGGTTACCATGGGTATAATGCGCTGGAAGGCACGTTTCTCGGTGGATGTATATTTTCAGGACGGAATGCTGGTCGATCCGCGTCTATCGCATGAATTAGTTTTCAGATTGACCGGAAGTGATGTCGCCCGGGAAAGGTTGTCTCAACACACACTGACCACACTCCTGTTGAGTTTTTTGCATTTTCAACCAGGTTCGCTTGGTTTTGTTTTCTTCAGCACTTCCAGTAGTGATCAGATCAACCTTTTCCGTTGATTGATAATTCCACTTGTCCAGATCTCCGATATTTACGGCCTGAAGAGGTTCAAATGAATTACCCCGTTCAACAGATCGCTGTTGCGCTGTTGAAACTCCGGCAGTCAGCAACGAAAATAGAATAATCGTAAATCGAACCGGGAAAGATATACGGCGTGTTTCAAGCATCTTTATGGTCATGGTACTGTCAGGTTTTCTTATATCCGTAAGCAGGGGAATGTAAGCAGTGCTTGCAGTGCCCATTACGGCTTATTGATCATTTTCATTTTGTAGAATTTGGGGGATAGGATCTGGTTGGTTATCAACACATACCCGGTTTTTTCCCAGTGCCTTTGCGCGATAAACTGCATCATCAGCTGAGTTAATTACATCAAGCACCTGCCGTCCGGCCTCCGGAAATGCGGCTACTCCCACAGATATCGTCACCTTCGGTAGTTCAGATTCCCGATAACGTACAACCAGTTGCTCAATACGCATTCTCAATTGTTCAGCCAGATCTGCCGTTTCTTGTTTTGACTTACCGGGCACCAGAACTGTGAATTCTTCACCGCCGAACCGGCAGGGAATTTCATCGCCACTAAACTGTTTATGCATTGCATCCGCGATCGATCGTAGAACAATATCACCCGCATCGTGGCCGTGGTGGTCGTTGAACGTCTTGAAATTATCCGCGTCGAAAAAGATCAACCCAACCGTCTGATCATTAGCAGCAGCCATGTTGAATGACCGGCGACATGCATCAAGAAAATATCGGCGGTTAAAGAGACCGGTGAGCGGATCTTTGGTGGATTGCTCGCGCAATTCGTCCCGAAGTTTCACATTCGCAATCGCGAGGCTGATCTGCTCTGAGCAACGCAGTGCAAAGCTTTGAAGGGCGTCATGAACCGGTTTAGGGCCGACTTGATCGGCCTCGTCTTCAAATCGGATGTGCAGCAAGCCTACTGTGTCGCCATGCGCAATAATCGGGATGCACAGGTAACTTTGTTTGCAGGAACTTCCAGGTGTGTCTTCAGGAACCACATGGGTGCACGCGAAATCAACCAATCCAGCTCCATATTTATACATGCGTCCGCGCCGCAGAGACCAGCAATCATCCGGCTGTATATGATCCTGAATTGTTTTACTGTTCCAGTTACAGGCGCCGTCGAGCACATCTCGTGAATTGCTGTAGACATATAGTTCCCCGATAGTTCCGGGAAACAGTTTCGCCATAAACCGGCTTATGATCTCAAACAATTCATCCAGCGATTTACAGCTTTGCAGCCATTCCCCCAATTCGGAAAGGAGCCGATTCTCGCGTTTGCGGGTCTTCTCAACCTCTAGGGCGTCGCGCGCTTTCACCTCTGCAGATTCTGCTAATTGTTTAGCCTGACCCAGTTCAGTTTGTTGGCGCCGCGGTTCTGTAACATCGGTAAACGTTACAACGAAGCCCCCCTCAGCCAATGGTCGGGCGTTTGTTGCCACCACCCGGTTTGACGGCAACACACGATCAAACGAAAATGGTAACGCGCGTTCGAATTTTGCCTGTACTTTATCGCGCGCCTCTCCTGACATTTCCTCTCGAATGACAGCATCGGTCAGGAAGTCGGCGCGGCTTCGACCGATGTAGATCTGTGTTTCCGCCAGTTCCATAACATCGAAGACCCGCTTATTGTAAAATTCACAAAGGCCTTCCGACGACCACACCAAAATACCCTGCTCCATTGTATCAAAGATACGGTGCATGATTTCGGTTTCAGTATGCGCGGAGGCAGTCGACCCGTTTTTAATTGCCGGAACTACCGGGTTTTGCGATTGTGCAACGGAAAGATTACTCCGCAGCTTCGCCTGTTTTGAATTGTCAATTGCAGTAGCATTCATGATATACACCAATAAGTTGCGAATCATATGTACGATCAACCTATTGACGATTACTTAACGTCATCAAATCGTTCGGCGGTTGTGGCCGTTAAAGAAGGTCGCTGAGATTATTTTCGAGTGAATGGCGTTTGAATCCGCATTCCCGCTTCAACTGGAGATAATCCGTGTGCGCTTTTCTGCGATCGACACTCTCATCAAGATACCCTGCAAGCATCACGTTCTTTGAGGTATGCTCAAGTGCCGTGAATTCCAGAAATTTTACCCTGTACCCCAGCGCGGTGAGCAATAATGCCCGGCACACATCGGTAATCACGTCAGCCTGCCGCCGCCGCATCAACGGAAAATTATTGATAGATTGAAAAACCGACGCACCTTCGGTCAGCTGCACGGCAATCTCCGCCTGGCAGCACGGCGCGCAAAAGAAATACTTCATATGCGAACGTACACCATGGGCAAGAGCATCGTCCGTTGCCGTATCGCATGCATGGAGAGCTATGAGTATATCGACTTCGATGGGCTTATCTTTTTGAATTCGCCCATTGATAAATCTAAGCCCGGAGAACCCCACACCGCTGGAAATGGAATTGCACAAGTCGATCACATTAGCCTTGATGTCGATACCGGTCGCTTGCGGCTGATGTTTGGCACGTTCGCGGATATAATCGTAGGCGGCAAATGTGAGATAACCCTTGCCGCATCCTAAATCTGTCATCGTGATAGGTCGATCTGTCGACGATACAAATTCACCGATATCCCGATCGATTATTTCAATAAAGTTCGCAATTTGCCTGAACTTTCCGTAGTGTTTCTTGATAACTACGCCTTTTTGCGACGTGACGCCCAGTCCACGGAGATACGGACGCGTCGGGTCAAGCACATAATTCTTCTGGCGGTTATGGTTATTCTCAACACCCTTCATGCTCGGTTTTGCGCGGTAGGTACGTGCATGACCTTTCCGGTTTTCTGCATAATGAAAATCGAATGTTTCCGTTGACAGAACCGCAGCTCGAAACGGCACAACATCGTCGCTGGACATCAGTTTCAGCAAAACGTCAACATCGAAGTCCAGTGATCGTTTGTCCTGATTTCGGTTTGTACTCAACACAACAAGTTTTTTCGTCTCGCCCAAAACCAGATCGAAACGGACCTGCACCTTGTCGTTCCCTTTGCCCGGGCCGGTAAACACGACACGTTTAAAGGTCTCGTCATTCAACGCTTGTCTGCATGTATTGAAGAACACAGCCTGTTCTTTATTTAACACAGGTTCTGTCATGTCTCACGTTTCATTTCTGAACTTGTAGGGGGTTTCACCATCAATAGACTGGGTATAGATGAGCGTACGGGGACTCAAGCCTTAAGGTCTACCACCTCAATTATACAGCACCGCCGTTCACGCCGTAAGCAGGTAAACATCTGTGTGTAGATTATGATCAGCCAAATATGTGATCCTCCTCACCATGACGCCCCCTTAAAAAGCCGATAGGATGGAATAAACAGCAAGTGAGAGATATTCTAAATGAGTAAGAAACCAACCGTCGGATTAATAGGCCTTGGAACCATGGGGTCGAACCTCGCGCTTAATATTGCTGAAAAAGGCTATCCCATATCTGTGTTTAACCGGACGGTGGCGCGAACCAGAGAGTTTCACGGTGAATCTGGCGAGTTGGCGTCAAGCGTTGTTCCTTGCGAAACTCTTGAAGCATTTGTTGACTCGATTGAAAGCCCGCGCAGCATCATTTTGATGGTCCCTGCAGGTCCAGTCGTCGACCAACAAATGGAGGCGTTACGCCCGCTACTCGATAAGGACGATCTCATAATTGACGCGGGCAATGCCCACTTCGAAGACACTAACCGCCGCGCGGAAGCCGCTGACAAAGCCGGTGAAATGTTTCTCGGCATTGGTGTATCCGGCGGTGAAGAAGGCGCACGTCACGGGCCGTCCATTATGGGCAGTGGCGCAAAAACGGCTTGGGACCGCGTCGCTCCGATGTTGGAAGCGATATCAGCAAAATATGAAGGGCACCCGTGTGCAACGTGGATGGGTGCCGGTGGCGCGGGGCATTTTGTCAAAATGGTTCATAACGGTATTGAATATGCAGACATGCAGATGATTGCTGAGGTCTACGGCTTAATGCGTGACGGGCTAAATCTCTCCGCTAGTGAAATCTCAAATGTCTTTAAACAATGGAACAAAGGGCCGCTCCAATCATATCTCATCGATATTTCCGGCGAAGTTGCTGCCGCTATCGACGGAGAAACGGGCAAGCCTGTGCTCGATATCATTCTCGACAGGGCTGGCCAAAAAGGAACCGGACGCTGGACAGCCATCGAAGCTCTCAAACTGGGTAGCCCAGTAACGGTAATCGATGCAGCCGTCGCTGCAAGAAACTTATCATCCACGTTGGATGAGAGAACGTCTGGTGAAGAAATCTTTGGTGCTAGTCCGCAAGCAATTGACAGCGATTCGCTGACGAACGACCTTATGGAAGAAGCGCTGTTGACTGGCAAGGTCGCTTGTTATGCGCAAGGCTTTGCCATGCTATCTGCCGCCAGCGAAGAATACGACTGGGGCTTGCCGATGGCAGAAATTGCGAAAGTCTGGCGTGAAGGCTGCATTATTCGATCTTCCATGCTGAACGACATGTCAGACGCCTTGACCCAACATCCGGGCGTGAATCTGATGTTTGCGCCATACTTTGCCGACAAGATGAAAAACGGCCATGACAGCTTGCGCAAGGTTTCGGCAACGGCGCTGATGGCAGGGCATGCAGCACCCGCATTGTCGACTGCCATCGCCTATTTCGATACAATACGAACGAAACGTGGCACCGCAAACATGCTGCAAGGGCAGCGCGACTTTTTCGGCGCCCACACGTTTGAACGTGTCGACAAGCCGGGCGCGCATAACGGTCCGTGGGGTCTCTGAACAAACTGGGCTGCCTAAAATAGCAGACCGGGCTCGCCGATTTACCCGTGCGTCCTATCTGTTGGCGATAATATCGCGAACCGCTTCGAGAAAACGGGCGACTTCACCAACGGTGTTATAGTGGCACATGGAAACCCGCACGCAAGATGGCATCCCTAGCGGGTTTAGAACATTACCAGAATAGTGGTCTGCTTTACGAATATGCACGCGGATACCGCGCTCATTCAATTCAGACACAAGAGCACCAGCGTCCACACCGTCAATATTCATGGCAACAAGCCCCTCGCGGAGGGGATTGTCTATCCCACCGATAATGGAAACCTCTTCCATATCGGCCAAGCCTTTGAGGTTTCCGGTGCCATGAAGCATGGCATCTGTCAGGGCTTTTTCCTGTGCATGAATGGCCACCCCTGCCGCTTCGATACGTTCACGACGGTCCGTAGAATCTGTAAACTGACCACCTATCCAATCGATATAATCAACAACTTCGGAAAAGGTTGCGTAAGCGCCCGTGTCGCGGGTACCAAGTTCCCAATTCCCTTCCGGTCCGTCAATCAGACTGTCGTGGGGCAGAGCAGACAAGCGGTCTGATATCCACGCCATGCCATAGCCGTGGCGAGAAAATACTTTGTAAGGCGAGATTGCGTAACCATCGATATTATACGCATCAATATCCAGCCCCCCATGGGCTGCATGTTGAATACCATCAACAATGATATAGCAGTCCGGGGCAACGGTGCGGATAGTTTCCGATATCGCTTTCACATCGACGCCCATACCTGTCACCGGTGAGGTGTGAATGATTGTTGCGACACGTGTATCCGGCGTGACCAGCGCCGCGTAATCTTGCGCAGTTACAGAGCCGGTTTCATCATTATGGGGGACGCTCACATATTCCTTGCTGGCAATTTTCGCCCAACGCTGAGCTGCGCTTCGGGAAGCGGGATGCTCAAGTGTAGTACCAAGAACATTCCCACTCTCGGGCGTTTCAATTACGGCGTTGCTGATCAGGCGGAACAGGAGTTCTGTTCCGCTTTCGCCAACAAAAACCTGGCCTGAACTGGCGTTTAGGAACAATTTGGCGTCCTGTTTGGATTTGTTGATTGCATCGACCAACGCTCGAGAAGCAACATTATCCCGGCCCTGATTATCAGGTATTTCTGCATACTTTTTCGAGACTTCAACAACGGACTTCAACGTCAGTGCACCACCAGCGTTCTCAAAGAAGATGCGGGGGCCCTGCTCCGGGCAAGTATCGACTTGCGCAAATCGTTCTCTAACCTGATCCATAAGTCCGGGTTGGCTATCAAGCATATTCAAGTCTTTCTGTTGGGTAATTTTATAAGGGCCAACGTGCAAACTACCCTCTTGGTCGGGTGACGCAACCGCTTGCGGGCGAAGGATCGAGCTTTTCTTTGAAAAAACCCTCTTGGCGCTAGGAAAGTTCTACGGAGTAGGCTTTTTCGAAGAAATATTCCTCAAGATTGTTGCCCTCACCGATACGGTCCACCACCAGAAAATCAGTCTGATTATAAAGTGGCGTCAACACGCCGTGCCAAGTATTTGGATTGAGATTGACGCCCTGATCTGAACCAGCCATGAACACAATTGGATCAACCGGCTTCCCATCATCATCGCTGCAGACGATTACCAGCCAAGGGTCATCTCCAAGCGGATGGAAAGATTGGCTGCCGAGTGGATGTCGCTCAACCATATCAAGCGTATGGGGCAGCGCGTAGGGTTTGCCGGCAAAGATGTTGATACCAACCTGCGAACCCTCCCCCTTCACATCCGCGACAGAGAGCGCATGGTGACGAATACAATTCCCGCGGTTAATTGCAATTTTTTCCGCACCAGCTTTTTCGATAACATCGCCAAATGGAGCAAACGCCTGTTTCGTCAATGGCTGGGCAATCAATGTTCGGGTCATCAGGTTCCGCAAAATGTGGCTTGAACAATTTCCTTCGGTTCGGGCGGTTGTGCCAAATCCTCCGCCCCAGCCTGTTCTTCATAAGGATTAGACAGCACCTCGTTCAACCGTTCAAACGGTGCAAAATCACCTTCCAGAGCGGCACGAATTGCCTGTTCAATACGATGATTTCGTGGAATATACGCAGGGTTGGAATTGCGCATGAGTGCGCCATGTTCAACAAGTGTTGAAGCATCACGACCTCGGCGAATTTCCAGTTCCTCTAACCAGTTTTGAATTTTTTCCTCTTCGAGAATCGATGCGAGTGCGGGATGATCTTCATTGGCCAGATAACGAAATGTCTGGGTAAAATCCGCTTGTTTTTTCGTCATCATTTTTAGAAGTTGTTCGATACGTTCTTCATCGCCCTCTTCAATTAAAGACAGGCCGAGTTTGGCATTGAATATGCGCAGATAATTTTTCTGAAAAAGGTTTGGGAATATATCGATTGCTGTCTGGGCTTTTTCGACAGCCTTTTCACCGTCTTCGTCCAATAGCGGCAATAAGGCTTGCGCAAATTGCACCAGATTCCAATGGGCAATGCGCGGCTGGTTTGAATAGGCGTAACGTGCGCCTTCATCGATTGAACTGAACACCCGTTGAGGATGAAAACCGTCCATAAATGCGCAGGGACCATAGTCAATTGTTTCCCCTGCAATTGAAACATTATCCGTATTCATCACCCCGTGGATGAAGCCTAATCCCATCCACTGGGAAACAAGAGCGGCTTGCGCTTGAATTACCCGCTCCAGAAATGTGCCATACGGATCGTCACCCACTTTTATCAATGGATACAAACGGTCAATTGCGTAATCGGCCAACTGCCGAAGCCCGTCAACATCCTGACGGGCGGCGAAATACTGGAATGTTCCCACCCTTAAATGGCTGGTGGATACTCGGGTTAGAATCGCGCCAGGTAAAACCTGCTCTCGGGCGACCTGTTCACCCGTGGCCACCGCTGCCAGCGCTCTTGTTGTCGGCACACCAAGTGCCGCCATGGCTTCGCTGACGATATACTCGCGCAGAACAGGACCGAGCCAGGCACGGCCATCTCCCATGCGCGAAAATGGCGTAGGGCCGGAACCTTTAAGTTGGATATCGCGGCGGGTGCCGTTTTTATCGATCACCTCTCCCAGAAGCAACGCACGACCATCGCCAAGTTGTGGCGACCAGCCCCCAAACTGATGCCCTGCATAGGCCATGGCAAGGGGGTCGGAACCCTCCAATACCGCGTTCCCGGCCAGAGCGGCGATGCTTTCCGGTGAGTTTAGAGAGGCCGGATCAATACCAAGTTCGACCGCCAACGGATCATTCAACGCGATCAGCGCAGGCTCTTTTACCGGTTTAGGCTTGAGCTTTGCATAAAACCGGTCCGGCAGTCTGGCGTAAGAATTATCAAATGCGACGGCGGGTTCCAAAACGGAAGACCTCTAGGTTTTTGGTCGATTATCTACCACTCTTACCGCTTTGCCTTCACTGCGGGCAACCTCTCCCGCCCCACGCACGTTAATTTGAGCGGTAACGCCCACCACGTCTTTGATGCGTTTCGCCAGATCATGCGCCGCGCCAACCTGCGCGTCATCAGATAAATCACCGGCAGCTTCAACATGAACAGTCATTTCGTCCATGCGGTTACCTTTTGTGAGCTCGATTTGAAAATGAGGTGCAAGCGCTTCCACCTTCATCAGCTGTTCCTCAATCTGCGTCGGGAATACATTCACCCCGCGTAGGATGATCATATCGTCGGAACGACCGGTGATTTTTTCCATACGCCGCATTGAACGGGCGGTGCCGGGCAGCAACCTTGAGAGGTCACGGGTGCGGTATCGAATAATCGGAAAAGCTTCCTTGGTCAGCGAGGTAAAGACAAGTTCACCGATTTCTCCATCCGATACGGGCTCACCCGTTTCCGGATTGATGATCTCCGGATAAAAATGATCTTCCCAGATCGTCGGCCCGTCTTTCGTTTCGACGCATTCGTTGGCAACGCCGGGTCCCATAACTTCCGACAGACCGTAAATATCAACCGCATGCATATCGAACGCTTGTTCGATTTCTTCGCGCATGGCATTCGTCCAGGGCTCGGCTCCGAAGATACCGACCTGAAGCGAGGTTTCACGCGGGTCGATACCCTGTTCACGACAAGCATCCAACAGGGAAAGCGCGTATGATGGCGTCACCATAATGGTGGTTGGCTTGAAATCATTGATCAGAGTAATCTGCCGTGCGGTCATACCACCTGATACCGGAACAACGGTGCAACCCAGTTTTTCCGCCCCATAATGGGCGCCAAGCCCGCCTGTGAACAAGCCGTAACCGTAGGCCACATGCACCATGTCGCCCGGTTTCGTGCCCGATGCGCGCATGGAACGGGCGACGACAGTCGCCCATGTATCAACATCTTTTTGCGTATAGCCAACAACGGTTGGCTTACCGGTTGTGCCGGAAGACGCATGGATACGGGCAACCTGCTCGCGCGGCACAGCGAACATGCCAAAAGGATAATTATCCCGCAGGTCTTGTTTTACGGTGAAGGGAAATTTCGCCAGATCAGATAAGCTTTTTATGTCATCGGGATGAGCGCCAGCCGCGTCAAAACTAGCCTTATAATAAGGCACATTGGAGTACGCATGGTTCAGGGACCATTTCAAACGTTGCAATTGCAATGCGGTTATTTCATCGCGGGAAGCGATTTCAATGGGCTCAAGGGAAGAACGGTCTGGGGTTAAATCCAACATGATACGTTACAAGTATTTCAATTTTTGCGATTGCGTGTAACGCTTACACGGGTGGCAGGTGACGTCAATATTCAATTCAAACGTCACCTGCTCGCACGAGGAAGGACATACAATGGACAATCTAATCAATGTGCACAGCTATGTTGCGGGGGAATGGCTGGGGTCCGACAATAATAACGACTTTATGGCTCGTCCCATTTTCAGCGCCGTAACCGGACAACCGATTGCTTTTGCCGGTCGTGAAGGCACCGACTTCCAATCGATGCTCGATCACGGACGGCAGGTAGGCGGCCCGGCGTTGCGGGCCATGACATTTCACGAAAGGGCAAAGGCGCTGAAGGCGATGGCGCATTATCTGGGCGAGCGCAAGGAAGAGCTTTATACGCTCTCTTTTATGGCAGGCTCCACAAAGGCCGATTCGTGGATCGATATCGACGGGGGTATCGGTACATTATTTGCCTATGCATCCAAGGCTCGTCGTGAACTGCCCGATGCAACGACCTTTGTCGACGGAGATGTCGAGGTTCTATCCCGCACAGGCAGTTTTGTCGGTCAGCATATCTGCACGCCAAAACTTGGTGTCGGCGTCCACATAAACGCGTTTAACTTTCCGGTCTGGGGCATGTTAGAAAAACTGGCGTCCAGTTTACTTGCCGGGGTTCCTGCCATCGTGAAACCGGCGACAGACACAAGCTATATCACAGAAGCCTGTTTTCGCATGATGATTGAGAGCGGGTGTTTTCCAACCGGCTCGTTCCAGCTTATCGCGGGTGCTGTAGGTGACCTGCTCCATCGCCTCACGCCGCAGGATGTTGTGAGTTTCACCGGTTCTGCCCACACCGCGTTAAACTTAAGATCGAATACCAATATTCTTTCAAATTCAATCCCTTTCATCGCCGAACAGGACAGTCTCAACGCATCCATCCTTGGGCCGGACGCTGTGTTAGGCACGCCGGAATTCAGCATTATGGTAGAAGAAGTGATCCGGGAGATGACAACGAAAGCCGGGCAGAAATGCACTGCAATCCGCCGTATTCTAGTCCCGGAAAATATCGTCGAAACGGCGATTGAGGCAATCCACGGAAAACTTCAGAAAGTTCGGATTGGGGACCCTTCGCTGGAAACCACGCAGATGGGCCCACTTGCATCGAGGAAACAGCGGGAAACCGTCGTCGCCGTGAACGAGCAACTGGCGCTTGAAGCGCCTGCCGTCCTCGCGGCCGGGCAGATGGAGGTTGACGGTGCAGATGCCATCGCAGGATCCTTTATCGCCCCTACCCTGTTCCATTGTGCAGAACCGGACAGCGCCAAACACGTGCACGAGTTGGAGGCTTTTGGCCCAAGTGCCACCATCATGCCTTATCGTGATCTGGAGCACGCCAGCGATCTGCTTAATCGCGGCGGTGGTAGTCTCGTTGCATCCATTATTACTCATGATCCGGATGTGGCGCGTAAAATCGCCATCGGCTCCGCAGCTTGGCACGGACGCATTTATGTCAACGACCGTACATCGCGGAAAGAAAGCACCGGCCATGGGTCACCCATGCCGCAAATGGTGCACGGCGGGCCTGGCCGTGCCGGTGGTGGAGAAGAACTCGGCGGCATTCGTGGCGTAATGCATTATATGCAGCGAACCGCGATACAAGGCTCACCGGATATGATTGCGGCAGTTGCAGACACTTGGATACCAGATTCTAAAACCAGTGAATCCGAGGCTCATCCGTTCACCCAGAAATTTGGAGAATTGAAGCTAGGGCAGACGCTTAAGACGGATAGCCGTACCATCACAATGGAAGACATTGAACACTTTGCCCATTTCACCGGCGATACATTTTATGCCCATTTGGATGAGGAAGCAGCAAAGGCAAACCCTTTCTTTCCCGGCCGTGTCGCCCACGGTTATCTTCTGTTGTCCTTCGCTGCCGGATTATTTGTGCAACCTGATCCCGGACCGGTTCTGGCCAATACGGGGTTGACTGACTTGGCTTTCCAAAAACCGGTCAGCCCGGGTGACAGCATCACTGTTACGTTGACCGTGAAGCGCAAAACCAAGCGCACGGATACTTATGGCGAAGTCCGTTGGTATGTGGCACTCCACAATCAGAATCAAGAACCGGTCGCAACGTATACGTTGCACACGATGAATGAATATTAACCGGCACAACGGAGTTGTGTGATGGGAGAAATTCAGTCACTTGTTGATCGGTTAAACGCGCGACGGCGATTGCGTGTCTGGTCCATTATCATCACGTTTTTTGGCGATGCCGTCATCAATCGTGGCGGTGCGATCTCCGCAAAAACCGTGCAGGATGTATTGTTCGCAATGGGTGTTGAAGCCGGGACCGTGCGCACAGCGTTTTCAAGGCTGACAAGGGATAGTTGGGTGGAACGGGAAAAGATTGGCCGTGCAAGTTTTTACCGTATTTCGCCAACCGGAAAAGCCCCGTTTGAAGCCGCTGCAGGGCGCATTTATACCCCCTATCATCGCACCGCTGATGCAGATTCCGGTAAAAACTGGCTGGTTCTGGAAAAATCAAACCCAACGAAATTAAAATTTGTGCGCGGTACCCAAAAACGCATCAAACATATCTATGATGACGAACCTTTTATCGCCGAAGCCACGCCCCACACGGTCCCCTCCTGGTTCCGTGACCGGTTCGACGTGTTGGAACATCGTGAGGGCTTGGAACATTTAATCGAAGATTTTTCACCGCTGAATGTGCAGGGCCTTAGCGGACTTGATAGCCTTGTATTGCGATGTCTCCTTATTCACGAATGGCGGCGCCTCGTGCTCCAGTTTGACCCTGTTCCCGACGCCGTAAAGCCCGATGGCTGGCCGGAACAGGAATGCCATCAATTGGTCGCAACACTGTTTCATGAAGTGCTGGCACAATCGGAAAACTGGCTCGACACACATGCGGTGGGCCCGAAAGGTGCTTTACCGACCTCAAAAGCAGAACTGAACCACAGGTTCCAGTAAGAGATTACGTTACAAAAAAACCTTGATTTGATATATTTTGTAACGTAATATCATTATCAAGATTGAAGGAGATCATCGAATGTATTCTCAAGGCCTGATTGGTGCAGAAGACAACGTTGAAGAAACACCTGAATTTCTCGAAGAGTTCCAGGCGCGGATTGATCGTGAAGAAAAGATCGAGCCGAATGACCCCATGCCGTCTGCCTATCGCAAAACGCTGATCAGGCAGATCGGCCAACACGCCCATTCGGAGATTGTTGGCATGTTACCGGAGGGTAACTGGATTACACGGGCACCAACGTTACGCCGCAAGGCTGCTCTGTTAGCGAAGGTTCAGGATGAGGGCGGCCACGGGCTTTATCTCTATGCGGCTGCGGAAACACTGGGGGTTTCACGCGAGCAGATGACCGAGGAACTGCTTTCCGGCAAGGCGAAATATTCTTCGATCTTTAACTACCCCACCCCCACATGGGCTGATATCGGCGCGATTGGCTGGCTGGTCGACGGGGCGGCGATCATGAATCAGGTGCCGCTTTGCCGCTGTTCCTTTGGCCCCTATGCCCGCGCCATGGTGCGGGTGTGCAAGGAAGAAAGCTTCCATCAGCGCCAGGGCTACGAGTTGATGATGACACTTGCGGAGGGTTCGCCGGAACAAAGAGAAATGGCGCAGGATGCATTAAACCGCTGGTGGTGGCCTTCTCTCATGATGTTCGGCCCCCACGATTCTGACAGCACCAACAGCGACCAATCCATGAAATGGAAGATCAAACGTTTCACCAATGATGAGCTTCGACAAAAATTTGTCGATGCAACTGTTCCACAGGCGGAACGCATCGGGCTGACCATGCCGGATCCCGAATTGAAGTGGAACGCCGATAAGAATGACGGCGAAGGCGGATATGATTTTGGTTCCATCGACTGGGACGAATTCTGGCGCGTTGTCAAAGGCGGTGGCCCGATGAATGTCGACCGCCTCGCCGCCCGCAAGAAAGCCTGGGACGACGGGGCGTGGGTGCGCGAAGCGGCCCTTGCCCATGCACAAAAACGTCGCGACCGGGCGGAAGCTTCAAAGGTGGCTGCTGAATAATGACCACATCACACGCTCCTTCCCTGACACCACTTTGGGAAGTCTTCATCCGCCCCCGCAACGGGTTGAACCACAAACACGTGGGATCCCTCCACGCAGCCGACGAAGACCTGGCGCTACGGGCCGCTCGGGACGTTTATACCCGTCGCGAAGAGGGCAATTCCATCTGGGTTGTTCGGTCTGACCAAATTGTTGCATCGGACCCGGATGAAGCATCGGAAAATTTCGATCCGGCGGGCGAAAAAATCTATCGCCACCCGAGTTTTTACGACATCCCCGATGATATTGGGCATATGTGATGGCAACAAACGCCGATTTTGCCAACACGCTTATTGCTCTCGCCGATGATCACCTGATTTTGGGGCATCGCCTTTCGCAATGGTGCGGCCACGCCCCGATGCTCGAAGAAGACCTGTCTATGCCCAATATGGCGCTCGATCTGATCGGACAGGCCCGAAATCTCTATTCATACGCCTGCATATTGGAAGGCAGCGGACGCAGCGAAGACGATCTCGCCTTTTTGCGTAGCGACCGTGAATATAAAAACTGCCTGATGGTGGAACGCCCCAATGGTGATTTCGCCCACACAATATTGCGTGAGCTTTATTTCGCAGCCTTCATGCACCCCTATTGGGAAGCCGCCCAGTCCAGCGCTGATAAAACGATCTGCGGCTACGCTCAAAAGGCGGAAAAAGAGATTGCCTATCATATCCGCCACTGCGGAGAATGGGTGATCCGTCTTGGAGACGGAACCAAGGAAAGCGCAGAACGAATGCGCAAAGCGGTGACGGCACTTCACCCTTATACAGAGGAGCTGTTTACGATAACGCCAGCACACCAGGCATGTATTGATGCTGGCTTGCTTCCTGACTTGGCCACTTTGAAAAGCGCATGGTCAATGACGATCTCGACCATATTCAAAGACGCATTTTTGGAAATTCCCGAGATCGCGTTTCCGCAGGAAGGTGGACGCGACGGTCGTCACACGGAAGACTTTGGACACCTATTGAGCGAGCTACAATTTATGCAGCGGGCTTATCCGGGGCAAAAATGGTGAGTGCGCTTGCAGCCCATGACTTCGAACAGGCCCGTGCACTCAGCGTGGCAAGCGCGGTGCTCGACCCGGAAGTGCCCTGCGTCACCGTCGCTGATCTCGGCATTCTGCGAAGTGTCGACATTATCGATGGTGTTGCGGTGGCGAAGGTCACGCCGACGTATTCCGGGTGCCCTGCCGTTCTGGCCATTGAACTTGCGGTCGAAACTGCCCTTCTGGACGCAGGGTTTGAAGCCCGTATTGAACGGGTCATCAGCCCGGCATGGACCACGGATTGGATAACGCCTGCGGGCCGTGAAAAACTGCGCGCCTATGGCATTGCACCGCCGGGCAAGACCAGCAGTTCAAAAATGGCGTTATTTGGTGAGATAGTGGTCGCATGCCCCCGTTGCGCCTCACAAAACACCAGTAAAATTTCCGAGTTCGGTTCGACCGCCTGTAAAGCGCAATATCAATGCGCTGACTGCAAAGAACCTTTCGATTACTTTAAGTGCATCTGACCCATGAGTGTCCCCCAATTTCACACCCTGACAATCAAGAGCGTAACGCGACTGACACC
This sequence comes from uncultured Rhizobiaceae bacterium, assembly GCA_951813045.1. Classification (GTDB taxonomy): domain Bacteria; phylum Pseudomonadota; class Alphaproteobacteria; order Rhizobiales; family Rhizobiaceae; genus Pseudahrensia. The sequence goes on along the minus strand of CATOTF010000002.1, from coordinate 538,567 downwards.
GGATTCCGTTTCGCTTCAATTTGAAATCCCCGAAGACCTCAAAGAAGAATTCTCCTTCATTCCAGGTCAATATCTGACCCTTCGAAAAATGATAGATGGGGAGGAAATTCGTCGCTCCTATTCAATTTGCTCGCCCCTTTCACAAAATACACTCAGCGTCGGCGTAAAAAAGGTCGTTGATGGCACACTATCTGTGCCGTTGCAGGTTGCAGAGCCAGGTGACAGAATTGATGTCATGCCGCCTCAGGGTCGTTTTACGGCGCCGATTGGTGGCACCCATTCTTATCTATTATTAGCTTCCGGGTCAGGCATAACGCCTAGTCTTTCCATCGCCACTTGCGTGCTGGAAGATGAAGAAGACAGTTCCATTACATTGATTTACGGAAACCGCTCGACTGGCACCATCATGTTTCGCAGTGAAGTTGACGGGTTAAAGGATCGCTATCCCGACAGGTTTCAACTCATCCATGTGTTGAGCCGCGAACGTACCGATATGGAGTTCCTCAACGGGCGATTGGACGGCGCGATGCTGACCCAATTGATCGACCGGGGGGTAATCAACCCCAAGGACCATGACGCAGCCTATCTGTGTGGCCCCCATGAAATGATCGAAGAATGTAATGCAGCGTTACAGGGCGCAGGCATGGCGGAAAACACTGTTCACTTCGAACTGTTTTATACAGACAAACCACCAAAAGCACCGCTTGCTGAGGCCATCGTCGCAATCGAAGGCGGTAGTGAAGTCACCATTATTGCCGACGGTAGTTCGCGTACTATAAATGTCGACGCTACTGCGGAAACCGTCTTGAGCGCGGCGCAACGCAACGGCCTCGATCTACCATTCTCATGCGCGGGCGGCATGTGCTGCACATGCCGCTGCAAGATAATCGAAGGCGAAGCGGGTATGGACGCCAATTATTCGCTGCAAAAATGGGAACTAGAAGCCGGATTTACACTGGCCTGCCAGACCCGGCCAAAAGGCGAAACACTAACGCTGGATTTTGACGCGAGTTGACGACTAAACCCTCGATTCATCAATGATCGCCTGTGCCCCTTTTGCGATCATCGCCAATCCTACGTTACGCCCAAGTTCGCGGGGAAACTCGGCGGGACCGTCAGCCTCGTGACGAATGATTGTATTGCCTTCGATACTCAAAACTGCGGCGCTAATCTTCATCACATCCCCGTCGATTGAAGCATGGGCGGCGATAGGCGAATTACAATGGCCGTCCAGCACCCAAAGCACTTCGCGCTCCGCTTCCGCGCAGGCACGTGCATTCGCGTCATCAATGCGCGACAGATAATCCAACGTTTGCCAATCGTTGGACGCACATTCGACTGCAACTATGCCCTGCCCGACCGCCGGAAGCATTTCTTCAACCGGGAAAGTGTAGGAAGCACGGTCTAAAACACCGACTCGCGCCATGCCGGAGGTGGCCAGCAATATGCCGTCAGCGGGACCAACTTCTGTTCCGTCCACCAGCTTTTGAGGAATACCATTATCCAGCTTGTGAATACGCGTGTCAGCTGCGCCTCGAAAATGAATGATGTCCGCTTTAGATAAAATGTCGCGCAGGAATGCAGCGCGACGCACGGAGTTCGTACCGAGCTTAAAACCAGAGCCAGCATCCTTACGTAAATCTGCCATGGTTATATCAGGGCGTAACACAAGCGTATCAGTCGGTTCGTCCCGTTTCAGATAGGCCCCGATGACAAGGCCGGGTGTTTCTTCATTCCCCGGCATGTCTTTCAAAGAATGCATGGCGCATTGGCTGCGCCCGGAAACGACATCGGCCCTGATCTCGGCAACAAATGCGCCCCCTTTGCCGCCATGGCGGTCCAAACGGCTGATTTGGTCCCGGTCACCGCGCGGGTTGTTTTCCGCAATACCGATATCCAGGCCGGGAACAGCATCGCGCAACAGGTTTGAAACCAGCTCCGTTTGAGCCAGCGCCATCTTGCTTTTTCGCGTAGCGATCAGAAATTTTGACAAGGGATTTCCTCAAACAGTGTTCAACGTAATGGTCGAAAAAATTCACAGAACCGTGTCATTATCGCCGCCTGTTTCCTTAGACAGCAATCAACATGGACGCAATTGTTGATTGGTTACGTTACCGCTGACCTTTGGTGAAACTCTGGTCTGTCCCAGGCTTCGTCGCGCATCACATCACCGATAATTTTTGCAGCTTTGCGCACGTCGTCTTCATCTATGTAGAGCGGTGTAAACCCAAACCGCATGATATCGGGAGCGCGGAAATCCCCGATCACTCCGCGGGCGATAATGGCTTGCATGGCCGGATAACCGTTTTCAAAGGTGAATGAAACCTGCGACCCACGCTCTTGCGGGTCGCGCGGGCTGGCCAATCCAAGCTGCGGACAATTTGCTTCAACTTCGCTTATAAAGAGCTCCGTCAACTCAATTGATTTTGCGCGAATGTTCTGCATATCGACATTTTCCCAGACATCGAGCGCCGCATCCAGCGCTGCCATTTGCAACACGGAAGGGGTGCCAACCCTGAACCGGTCGATGCCCGCACCCTCCCGGTAATCCATATCAAAATCGAACGGTGCATCATGTCCCAACCACCCAGCAAGCGCCGGACGTGCCGTATCAGCATGATCGGGCCGTACATAGATGAAAGCGGGAGCGCCCGGCCCGCCGTTGAGATATTTATAGGTGCACCCCACTGCTAAATCGGCTTTACAACCGGTAAGGTTGACCGGTAGGACACCGGCTGAATGGGCCAGATCCCAGATGACAAGCGCGCCCACATCGTGGGCTTTGCGGGTCAACGCCGCCATGTCGTGCATGCGCCCGGTGCGGTAATCAACCTGCGTCAACATCACAACGGCGACGGTGTCATCAATCGATGCGGCCACCTGTTCTGGTTCCACAATGCGTAATTCGTGTCCCTGCTTGAGTGATTTCAACAATCCGTCGGCCATGTAGAGATCAGTTGGAAAATTGCCATTGTCAGATAATATGACCTTCCGATCAGGGCGCATATCGATTGCGGAAGCCAGCGCCTGATAGACTTTGATCGATAAAGTATCGCCCATGACAACAGTGCTTGGTTCCGCGCCAATCAATCGCGCGATACGGTCTCCGGTTTTTCTCGGTTGCGCCATCCATCCGGCTGTATTCCAGCCTCGAATGAGCATCTCGCCCCATTCGTTTTCAACCGTATCAGCAACGCGTTTGGAAGCCGTTTTAGGCAGCGGGCCCAGTGAATTACCATCGAGATAGATCAGCCCTTCTGGCAAATGGAATTGAGATTTTGTGTGATTAAGATCGGTCATGGGATGTCATTCTTCGTTTTGGATTGTCTATTTCTGGATAAATTTGGCGGCAGCTACAAGTCAGTTAAGCTGTGGAAGTCAAAGTGGGGTAAAGCGCCTGGTAGAGTTGATAGGCGTCTTCATATGCGGCCCCTAAATGCTGCGACGGTTCAAACGAACTGGCAATTTCAGGCTTTGTGCATATTGAAACGGGGTCTTCATTCTCAGTCGCCAACAGGCCGAGGCGTGCAGCACCAAAAGCTGCGCCGAAATCACCATCCTTAGGCAGGTCGAGGGGAATACCCAATGCATTGGAGACGATTTTTAGCCAATAGGGAGAACGTGTGCCCCCGCCGACGGCCATGACCCGTTCTAGGCTTGTGCCCGCTGCTGCAAGCGCTTGAAGTGAATCGCGTAAGGCAAATGCAACGCCTTCAAGAACGGCTCTCGTCATCGCCTTTCGGTCATGGGCATGGTCAAGCCCAACGAACGCGCCACGAATGGATGCATCATTGTGGGGTGTCCGTTCGCCGGAAAGGTAAGGCAGAAACGTCAGGCCGGATGGTGCAACAACATTGTCTCCCAATTCGCCCGTCAGATTTGCGGCGCTTTCCCCACACACGTTGGACCACCAGTTGAGCGAATCCGTCGCGGATAGAAATACGCCCATTTGATGCCAAGTGTCGGGGACGGCGTGGCAAAAAGTATGAACCGCACTTTCCGGGTTGGGCAAATAGGCATCATTCGATGCAAATAAAACGCCCGATGTGCCGAGCGAGACGAATGCGGAACCGGCCTCAACCGTTCCAAGACCGATGGCGGAAGCGGCATTGTCACCGGCCCCGCCCGCCACCGCAACATTGCCCATGCCCCAGCGTAGGGCAAGTTCACTACGCAATTGGCCCGAAACTTGTGACCCTTCCACCAGCGACGGCATCTGCGACCGGTCGAGGTGGGTCGCTTCCAGCAGTTCATCGGACCATTCCCGCTTTCCCACATCCAGCCAGCTTGTACCCGCCGCATCAGACATTTCGGAGACGTATTCGCCAGTCAACCAGAAACGGAGGTAATCTTTTGGCAAAAGGATTTTCGCGATTTGATCGAATATTGCCGGTTCGTTGTTTTTCACCCAGGCAATTTTGGGGGCGGTGAAACCGGGAAACACAATATTGCCGGATAGGGTACGGAACCTCGGGTCGGCGTCCAAAATTGCCGCTTCTTCGTGGCTGCGCGTATCGTTCCACAACATGCAGGGACGCAGGATATTGTCGGATGCGTCCAGCAGGGTAGCGCCGTGCATCTGGCCGGAAAAACCGATGCCTTTAACGGCGGCAAGCTCTTTGGGGTGGGTGCGTTTTAACTCACCCAACGCGGCTTCACAGGCACCCAGCCAATCAAGAGGGTCCTGTTCCGACCAGCCGGAATGGGGCCGTGAAACCTCGATGGCCGCATTGGCCGAGGCAACGCTGGATTGCGCGCCGTCAATGATAAGCGCTTTAACACCGGAAGTGCCGAGATCGAGCCCGAGATACATGGAAAAACCCGCTGATGATTGAAGTTCGATCTTTGCATTTTGCTCAATTAAAGAACAGCGCCAGACACATATTTTTCAACTTGTATCGCCCGCCCGTCAGGCGCAAGTTGGCGCAATGTCAAATTCGCAATTAGATGAGCTAACCCAACCGTCGAAAAGTGGCATACAGCGAACAACGCTGCTGCTGGCAATCGGGCAGACCGTCTTTTGGGCATCGACATTTTATCTGCTGCCCGCTTTGATATTGGATCTGGAACAGAATACGTCATGGACGAAAACCCAGCTTTCGGCAGCCATGACCGGATCGATTCTTGTATCAGCGCTATGCGCCCGCCCTGCCGGACGAGTCATTGATGCAGGCCAAGGTCGGGTGCTGATGGCCATTGGTGGTGTCTCCGCCGGTATGCTGTTGCTGGCTTGTTCGCAGGTCTCGTATTTGTGGCAGTTTTATCTGTGTTGGGCCCTGATCGGCGCCTGCATGGCGTCGATATTATACGAACCTTGTTTTTCGATTGTCACGCGCCATCATGGGCTAAACGCCCGGCGTGCCATCACCCATATCACGTTGATTGCCGGGTTTGCGGGTACGATCTCTTTCCCGGTCGCCACCTGGCTATCCGCCCAGTTCGACTGGCGCGTCACATTTATATTTTTCGGCTTTGCAACCCTGGTGCTGGCGGTGCCGTCTACGTTTTTTGCCATTTCAGAACTGCAGAAAGTAATGCCCGTTGAGAAGATAAAGTCCGCAGCATCACAGGCAACATCAAAAGCCCACAAACGCTCATTCTGGCTAATCACAGGGGCCTTCACACTGGGCAGTATGAACCACACGATGATCATCTCCCACATGCTCCCCATGCTGAATGAAAGGGGCATATCCACTCAATTTGCGGTGATTGCCGCCATGTTGGTTGGCCCGATGCAGGTGGTTGGCCGTCTGCTGTTGATGACGAATGAAAAACACGTCTCGACCAGAATGAGCGCCTTCATCTGCCTGTGTGGTCTTGCGCTTTCCACCTGCATCCTATGGGTGTCCGGCGTGAACCTGATGTTTATCTATCTGGCCACATCACTGCACGGGGCCACATGGGGTCTCGTCAGCATTACACGCCCAACGCTCGTGCGCGAAGTTTTGGGGCAACAGGGGTTCGGGGCAACGTCCGGCGCTGTTGCCGCCATCGCCATATTTGGCGTGGCCCTGTCCCCCACGCTTGGCGCCTGGTTGTGGGCGTTGGGCGGTTACCAGTTCATGCTTGGCGTGGGCATATTGTTCACGCTGACCGGCGGGTTGTTAATCTGGCTTTTGACCAAACAGGCCACCGTTGAAGCAACGGTTAGATCGTAATCGGGGGTTTCGTTGCACTAACCGCCGAGGAACAATTGTCCGACTTTTGGGTTCGCCAGTAGATCGTCCCCTTTACCGGCAATCGCGACTTCTCCGCTCACCAGCACATATCCGATGTCGGCAAATTCCAGACCTTTTTTGGCGTTCTGCTCCACCATGATAATGGTTTTTCCATCGTCATGTTGCAAGCCATGGAGGATTTCGAAAACCATATCGATGAAACGCGGTTCGAGCCCGATGGAGGGCTCATCAACCAGTAAGACTTCCGGGTTCATCACCAGCGCGCGGGAGATTTCCAGCAACCTTCGTTCGCCACCGGACAGGACTTTCGCCTGATGCTTGCGACGTGCGGCGAGGCGTGGATATTTGTCGAATATCATCTCGGCGGCCTGTTTGGCCTGCACAGGTTCATCTTTCAAAAACCCGCCCATCCAGAGGTTTTCCTCAACGGTCATGCCGGGGAAGACCGACTTATCCTGAAGGATGTAAGCGATGCCCGCTTCGCTCAGTTTCTCATTGGGGGAAAGCTTTGTGACGTCGGTTTTGTTCGGACCATCGCCGATTTTTATCGCACCGGAAAATACATTATTAAAACCAAAGATCGAATGCAGGATGGTCGATTTACCCGCTCCATTAGGGCCGATCAGGCAGAGCGATTGTTTACGTCCGACACGCAGATTAACGTCATGCAAAATCTCCATTTTGCCATAACCGGCGTGGAGATTTTCGATGGTTACATAAGGGTCGCCATCGACCAGCGCATCGAGTTTCTCAAGCGATATATCTTCCGCAATCGCGGCGACCTGGCGCGTTACTTCCTCAACGGAAATAACCGTTTCCACACCGCCAGCGCCATAACCGCTGATGGCTTTTTTCTTGTCACCCTCGGAAGCCGGTTTGGTATCTGCTTTCAATGCGGCCGTTTTTTCAGTTGCAACAGATTTCTTCGGTTCAGAAGGTTTTGAGATCGGTTCTTTATCTGCCGACTTACCGGCAGGAAGTGTCTTGACCGTAGAGGCTTTGGTTGAAGACACCTTTGGTGCTTGTGCCTTTGAAGCCTGCGCTTTGCCCTTGGGTTTGCTTTTTCCTACAGTTGTCGTTGTTTTTTTAGTTGTCGGTGCCGCTGCTTTCTTCGTAGCAGCTTTTGACTTCGTCGCTGGTTTATCCTTGGAAACTTGCGTTTTGGAAGCAGGTGCCTTTTTTGCGGCTGCGGCTTTTTTCGTCGGAGTTGCCTGTTTTGTCGGTGCGGGTTTGCTTTTCGATGCTGACGGTTTTTTCCCGGCATTGCGCTCGGCTTCGGCCTTTTGGGCCGCAAGCATTTTGGGGGTGAGTTTTTTGCCCGCGGGCATGGAGTTCACTGCGGCGCGCAATTTGATGTTTTCAGGTTTTTTAGCCATTAGTGCGCTCCCAGATAGGCGTCAATAACGTTCTGGTCATTTTGAATTTCTTCCGACGAGCCGCTCGCCAGAAGTTCACCATGCGCGAGGCAATAGATCGTGTCTGCCATATTCATGATCACCCGCATATTATGCTCGATAATAAACAGGGTGATGCCGAATTCGGAATTGGCCCGTATCAACCGGTCGATCAGACCATTGATCAACGTCGGGTTGATGCCCGCGGTCGGCTCATCCAGCAGCAGAACCGTCGGTTCGTTCATCAGCGCCATCGCGAATTCCAGCAGCTTTTGCTGACCAAATGAAAGCGATCCGGACCGCAGATTGCGCTTTTCATAAAGGCCAACAAACTCCAGCAGGCGCTCAGCTTTTTCCTTATCTTCGACGGTGTTCTTTCTCAACGTTTCCAGCAGACTCATCTTGCGGTGTGGCAATGAGATCAGCATGTTTTCAACGCAGTTCATCTCACCGTAGATACGGGTTTGCTGGAATGTACGGAGAAGCCCAAGACGAGCAATTTCCTGCACCTGCAAGTGGGAAATTTCGCTCCCCTCGTATTTGATTGAACCGGAATCGATGGGGTGATACCCGACGATCGAATTGAACAGGGTTGTTTTGCCGGAGCCATTTGGCCCGATCAGGCCGGTGATTCCCCCTTGCTCGACCTTGATCGATACATCGGAGTTCGCCTTCACACCGCCGTAGCTTTTGGAAACGTTGGAGACTTCAATAATGCTCATCGCACTGCCTCCCCGTCCTTATCGTCGACAACAACGCCGAACCATTCCGGCTTTTGTGTCCGCAACCAGCCCATTAAGCCGTCCTGGAAATAAACCACCGTCACAACGATGAGTGCGCCGAGGGCGACCCATTGCCAGCCGAGGAAATAGTTCCAGGTTACCTCTTTGAAAATCTGGAACATGATCGCCCCGATGATCGGCCCCCAAAGGGTGCCTTTGCCGCCGAGCAACACGCACACCACCATGAAGATACCGAGGTTGATGGTCTGATAGGCGGTCTCCAGCGGTTCAAACGAAATCAACTGAAATGCCGAAATGCCGCCGACGACGCCGATAAAAAATGCGGACATGGCCCAGGTAACAAGTTTATAGCGCATGGTGTGGATACCCATGGCCTCCGCCTTTTCCTCGTCGTCGCGAATGGCGTTTATCGCAGCGCCAAAGCGCGTTGTGTAAAGCCATTTCAGAAAGATGAAGAGGATAACGCCGGTGATCGCAAAGGCGAAATAGATGAACAGTTTTGTCTGGTCAAAATCACCACTGTAGACGGGCAAAGTTATTCCCTGACCACCGCCGACCCAATCCCAGTTGGAGACGAGCTCACCGGCAGCTATCGCTGTTCCCAATGTGCCAATTGCAAAATATGGGCCACGCAGACCGAACAGGACATAGCCCAATATGACAGCCGAAATGGCGCAGAAGATACCGGCCCCAAGGGAGCCCAAAACGAAACCAAGGATATATTGCTCATTGGTAAAGTCATAACGGCCGCCGCCGGAAGCGCCGGTATATTCCCCCACATCATAGACCAGCCCAATGGCAATTACCGCCGCCACATACATGCCGGTGCCGTAAAAGAAGATATTACCCAGCGAGTTGTAGCCCATTTGGCCACCGGTCATATCCCAAGTCATGGAGACAATGATAAACAGCCACAACGTCGCAAGCTGCGTGCTGAAGCTGGGAAACAGGAATGGTGCTGCAACTGTAATTGCAAGAAGAACACCGTAAAATGCTATTTTCTGAATTTTCATGTCACGGCCTCCCTTATTGCATCACTTGGCGGTTACGCCGTTGTTGAACCAGTCTGTAAATCAAAACCATCAGCAACAAGATGACGGCGATAGCCTGCTGATACCCGATACCAAATATATGACTGCCGTATTGTTCCGCGGCGCCAATACCGAGGCCGGCGGCGATAACACCAGGCAGATTGCCCAGTCCGGCGGCCGTCACAATGACAAACGCGCGTATTGAATAGGTGATCCCGTAGAACGGTTGGATAACCCAGACCATCACGATGATGGCACCGGCTGCACCGCAGATGGCGGAATTAAGCGAGAAGGTGAAAGCGTAGACTTTTTCCGTATCAATACCCAACACACGGGCGGCACGGGCGTCCTGCGCGGTGGCACGGATAGCCTGCCCCATGCGGCTGCGTTTCATGAAGAGGATGACCCCCGTTGCCAATATTGCCGCCAAGACAACGCCAATCACTTTGGCGGCGGGCAGATCGATCAATCCATCGGCGAAGTAATAATTGTTTTCCAATCCAAGGCCGGTCACGTCCAACACAAGGCTCTGGGTATCGGAACCAAACATCAGGTTCATTAGCTGCGCATACATGATGGCAAGGCCGAATGTTGCCAATAGCGAAGTAAACAGGTCACGTTCGATCACGCGCGAAATAACAAGCTTATAAGTCAACCAACCCAAGGCCCACATGACGATAAAGGCAACGGGTACGCCCAGCAAGGGATGAAAGTATGGAACGTTGTGATATGACCACCAGGAGACATATCCACCGCCAATAACAAAATCACCCTGCGCCAGGTTTTTGACGTTCATCACGCCCCAGACCAGCGCGAGTCCATAGGCTGCGAGCGCAAACAGGGCACCAATCATGACACCGTCGAGAATGATCTTGAGATTCACAATTGGAAATTGAATCAGCAGATCAATGTTACCCATTATCTGATCCATGGATCAGCCACTCCCCTTTGCCCGCTCCGTCTTATGCGAAGCTTGGCGCTAGAATACAAACATCAAAGCCCGTTTTATTGAAACGGTGCTCAGTTTTTTTGAAAATAAAAAAATAAAAAAGCCGGGCACTTGGCCCGGCCTTTAATCCACCGCTTAGTTTGTGCGCGGATGATTGACTTTATCAGAAGCGAAAGCGGAAGGTGCGACCACCTTATATTTCCCATCCTGAATCTGGCGCAACACCATCGGCTTGGCGACGTTGTTTCCCGCCTCAGAGAACTTAATGCTACCATAGAAAGTTTTCAGGTCAGTGGCGGCAATCGCGTCACGAACTTTTTCCTTGTCCAAAGAACCGGCACGCTCAAAAGCGTCTTTATAGACGTAAATCGCGGCTGACGCCTGTGCGGTTTGATAAGGCACTTTCTTTTCTGCATATTCCGGATAAGCGGCTTTGAACTCTGTTTCGTAGTTCGCCGCTGTTCCAAAGATTGGATCTTCATACGTCAGTGTTTCAGCCCACTGGGTTGAACAAAGAATGTCATTTGCAGCCGCTCCAAAGTTACCTGTCACATCTGCTGCTTCACAGTGTGTCATGGCGATCATCGGTGTTGAGATTTTCTGCTCACCAATTTGACGAACAGCGGTTGCTGCACCTTTTGAGTGACCGGACACGATCAAAAGATCAGGCTTGATCAGCTTCACTTTGGTCAGGATCGCTGTCATGTCAGACAGGTCACGCGGCAGTTTTTCGTCGATTACGACTTTCATGCCAAGCTTTTTAGCGTCCTCAAGAACACCGGCACGGATATCAAGTGAGAACGGATCGTTCTCAACCGCAACCGCGACTTTCACGTCGCTGGCTTTTCCGCCCGCTTCGACGGCTTTTTCACCAGCCAATGTAACGGCGGATGCGAGATACTGCTCTGACGTGGACAGGACAGCGAAGAGATATTTATAGCCTTTGTTGAAGAGTGAGCGCGATGCGCCTTCCGCTTCAATCATCGGGATCTGGTATTTTTCCGTGACCGGCGCAATCGCCTTGGTCATACCCGAAGAATATGGCCCAAGCATAAACTGGACTTTATCCTGATTGATCAGGCGTTCCGCCAATGTGGCAGCGCGGTCACCTTTTGATTCATCATCATAATAAGTGACGTTAAAATTATAGCATTTGTCACCCATTTTAATGCCGCCATTATCTGCAATTTTCTTCATTGCAAATTCATAGCCGTTTTGGGTGTGCACACCGTTGGTGGCGTATTTACCAGTCAGCGAGATAGCCGCACCGACTTCAATTGTTGCACAGTCTGCGGCAGCGGCAATTGCGGTTGAAGCAAAAAGAGCGCCTGCGGCGAGTGATAGGGTTTTTAATTTCATCTTCGTTTCCTCCCAGAATGATGAGCTTTAATCTATTCCATTTAGCGGATCACATGCAACCGTAGAGTAGTTATTAGATATCTCAATAGATGTTGATACTTGACCCCATCAAACTTTGTTTAAATCGATTGGGGTCTCGCGATCATCGAGACTAGGTGATATGGGTCAAATCTACGCTCATTCAAAGGCCGCAACGCGGAATATGCATGTCAAAACATGTCGAGGTTTTCATTATTGGTGGTGGCATCAACGGGGTTGGCATTGCCCGTGATGCGGCGGGACGCGGGTATTCCGTTGCATTGTGTGAAATGAATGACCTGGCCAGCGGGACGTCGAGCTGGTCCTCAAAATTGATCCATGGCGGTCTACGGTATCTGGAACATTATGAGTTCATGCTGGTGCGCAAGGCCTTGAGCGAAAGGGAAGTTTTGTGGGCCGCCGCACCCCATAATATACGCCCCATGCGTTTTATCCTGCCGCACCATAAAGACCTGCGCCCGGCCTGGTTGCTGCGCCTTGGCCTGTTTCTCTACGACTATATCGGAGGCCGAAAACTTCTGCCCCCAACAAAAACCGTGAACCTTGCCACGGGAGAGTTTGGAAAACCGCTTAAAGCAATGTTTAAAAAGGGTTTTCAATACTCTGACTGCCAGGTTGATGACGCCCGCCTCACTGTCCTAAATGCTATGGACGCCAGAGAAAAAGGAGCGGATGTCGCGGTTCAAACGGAATGTATTTCCGCACGTCGTGAAGGCGACATCTGGCGTGTTCAAACCCGTAACCGCCAGTCTGGGGAAACCACAGAATATACTACCGATATGGTTATCAACGCCGCAGGGCCGTGGGTGGACAAGGTACTGGGTAACGCGTTTGGGCGCAATGACGCGAAAAACGTGCGCATGGTTCAGGGCAGTCATATCGTCGTGCCCAAGTTATATGACCACGATAATTGTTATATTTTCCAAAATGCTGACGAACGAATTATTTTCGCCATCCCCTATACGGAAGATACAACTCTCATTGGCACTACCGATAAAGATTATGAAGGTGATCCGCGTGATGCGGAAATATCGGTCGAAGAAACCAATTACCTCTGCAATGCGGCCTCGGAGTATTTTGAAAAACCTGTCCGCAAGGAAGACATTGTGTGGACCTACAGTGGTGTTCGCCCGCTTTATGACGACGGTGCCGATGCCGCACAGGAAGCAACGCGGGATTATGTATTCAAAAGGGACAATGAAGACGGCGCACCACTTATCAATATTTTCGGCGGTAAAATAACCACTTATCGGGTCCTGGCTGAAAAAATGCTCGAAGAGATCGCAAACCACCTTGGAGCCAAAGGTTCCCCATGGACTGCATCCGCACCCTTGCCCGGTGGGAATTTTCCAACACAGGGTTTTGATGACCTGACAAAAGCAACAGGCGCTCGGTATCCTTTTTTAAAGTGCGATGACACCTACCGCCTGTGCCGTGCATACGGTACTCATGTTGCTATGGTGCTTGGTCAGGCGGAAAATTATGAGCAATTGGGAGAGAATTTCGGCGCAGGTCTCACCGAATGTGAGGTACGGTATCTCATAACCAATGAGTGGGCGACCTGCGCGGATGATATCGTCTGGCGACGCACCAAACTCGGCATTGTTATGACCAAAGATCAGATCGCTGCACTCGACAAATGGATGCAGACTGAACTGGCGTAATCAGCAATCATGAGGCAACGTTCAATTCGGCTTATGGAGTTTTGCGACCACGTCATATATGCGGTCGATTGTCTGCCGGACCTGCGGCACAAACCGCTCTTCTTGATGGGTGACGAGCCATTGATCGTGGCTTAAATCATCAATACAAGCCGTTACCCGCGTCAACCGCACCTGACGGTCGCCAATGAAAGTTGGTAGCAACGCACGCGCCACACCACAATAGGCCAGGTCGAGAGCATTTCTTGGCGCTGTGACCTCAATCAAAACGCAGTCTAGTGCGTTTTGGGCCAACCAGATTGAAGAAGGCGTATTTCCCAACACGTGGGCCCATTGTTTGACAGACTTATCGGCGGCATATCCGGCAAATTTCACCCGGCCTACTTTTTTACATGCAAGTCCCAGTTGTTCCGGCCTGCTGTTGCGAATACCAATCACCGTTTCCCGGCGCGAGATATCCAAAACATGTTCTGCAGAGATGAACCTCAATTGAGCCGCAGAATTATTGCCTAGAATTTCACCGGCCTTTTGGCAAAGGGCGTGGGTCATCCAGCTACCAGCGGATATTTTGACGAGAACCTTGTGATTCTGATCATTTGACCTGTCGAGCGGCACAATTTGCTGCTCCAGCGCTACGACTTTTTCGAAAAGCGCCCGCCCCTGCTCTGTTAGTTCGTATCCACGGGGAAGACGGCGAAACAACTCGGAACTCGTGACCATTTCAAGATGTTGCATCCTGCGTCCCAAGGTCGGCGGGCTTTTACCGGTATATCTCGATGCCTGCGCTAACCCACCTCCCCGCGCTACGGCGAGGAACAGCTTTAAGTCATCCCAATCAAAGTTCGTTTCATTCATGAAATGAAACCTACAATCTGATTCATGGAAACACCACTGCAAACACTCCATCAAGCAGGCACAATCATTCAAAATGGAGCGAAACCATGAAATTACTGGGAAAAGAAATTGCAACAACCGGCATGGGGTGCTGGGCAATCGGTGGACCATTTTTCAATGGCGATGAGCCGTACGGCTATACCAATTCAGATGATGCAGAATCGATCAGAACACTTCACGCGGCGGTTGACTCGGGTGTTGAGCTGTTCGACACGGCAGCAGTTTACGGTGCCGGACATTCGGAACGGCTTATCGGCAAGGCCTTTGGAAACCGTGATGGCCTGATAATTGTCAGCAAAATGGGCATGGGCTTTGATGAGAAAAGCAAACAGGTTCTCGACAATGAAACTTCGCCGGATCAGGTGCTTCCAGCCATTGAGGCGAGTTTGCGCAGATTACAACGAGACCACATTGTCGTGTTGGTCCTGCACCTAAACGATTTATCTGTCGAAACGGCAAGCCCCTTGTTTGAGCAAATGGAAAAGGCGCGCACCGCGGGTAAACTTCGCGCCTATGGCTGGAGCACTGACTTTTCAGAAAGTGTGGACGCGACAGCATCGATGGACGGATTCGTTGCCGTTGAACATGCCATGAATGTCGTTATGGACACGCCGCGCATGCAAAATATGGTCCAAAAGCACGATCTTGCGGCACTCATCCGCTCTCCGCTTGCAATGGGCGTTCTTACCGGGAAATTCGATGAAACGTCGGTGATACCGGACAACGATGTTCGATCATTGAACCATGATTGGCGGTTTTATTTCCACGATGGGAAAGTACCGGAGAAATACCTTACCAATGTGAATGCATTGCGGGAATTGTTGCAAACAGGGGGGCGCACGTTAGCACAAGGCTCACTGTGTTGGTTACTTGCTAAATCCCCAAACAACATTCCGATACCCGGCGCCAGAACGGTTGAGCAAATTCGCGAGAATGCGGCTGCAGCGGAATTCGGCCCCCTACCCGCATCGGTGATGGAGGAGATTGAAACCCTGATCGAGCGGGAAGACGAAGGCCCTTCCCGCGCCCGATAGTAGCTTAGAGCGATGCTCTGTTTCGCGGAAACACCACCGCGCTCCAGCTATTTATTTTGACGCAGTTCCTTTCGTTCAAGTGATTCCACTTGAACGGGAACGGCTCTTAATACCCAATCGCGCAACCGTCTTTGCGCGGGTCGCTGCCGCCCGTCAATACGCCGGTTTCCCAGTCTATCGTGATGGCCTGCGAACCGCCGATGGGACTGGCGGCGCGCTCGATTGTGTGGCCCATAGCACAGAGTTTCTCAACCGTCGCATCCGGCACTGCGCCTTCGATCTCAACTTCACCGGTAAATGGGTCGACCATCCAGCGCGGCGCGTCCTGCGCCTCTTGAATATCCAGACCATAATCGAGATAGCGGGTCAGGAACTGGAGATGGCCCATGGCCTGATATTCGCCACCCATAACGCCAAAACTTGTGACCGTTTTGCCGTCTTTCTGGATCATGCCCGGAATAATTGTGTGCAACGGACGTTTGCCCGGGGCAATGCAGTTCGGGTGGCCTTTTTCGAGCACAAAACCTTCCCCGCGATTGGTCAGCACGATGCCACCGTTTTTGGTGGTGATACCGCCGCCCCAGCCCCAGAACAAAGTGTTGATAAAGGACGCCGCATTGCGATCTTTATCGACAACGGAAATATAAACTGTGTCCCGATGCTCCGGCAGTTTCAACGCGTCTACCGGGTGTTTGGAATTTGACGCACTGATATCATTATATAATTGCTGCGCATATTCCTTGGACAGTAAATCATCGACCGACACATTAGCCTGGGTCGGATCACCGAGATATAACCCACGGGAGGCATAACCGCGACGGCAGGCTTCCAGTTCCAGATGAATGCGCTCGACCGACAACAGATCTTCTGCAATTTCAGCCTGTTCCATCATGTTCATCAAAAGCAGCGCAATCACCCCCTGCCCCTGTGGCGGGCATTCGACAATTGTGTGTCCACGGTAATCTATCGAAATCGGGGTGACGTAATCGCCTTTTACATCGGCAAAGTCCTGCATGGTGTGCAATCCGCCAAAACCCTGGAGCGTATCAACCATCTCCTGCGCCAATTCCCCTTCATAAAAGGCGGAGCGGCCGTCACGTCCAATGGCTTCAAGAGAATTGGCCAATGCGGGCAGATAATGCAGCGTTCCGATAGCTGGCACTTCGCCATTAGGCAGGTAAATGGCTTGCAGGTTTTCATTCGAGTTGATGTGATCGAGGTTTTTAGTCCAGTCAGAATTAACCCGTGAAGAGATTGGAAAGCCGTTTCGGGCGAATTCCACAGCAGGTGCCATAAGCTCCGCCATGCTCATACGGCCATGGTCCGCATTCAACTGGCACCACGCATCTACTGCCCCGGGCACAATGACGGAATGGGGGGAGGTCCGTGTCAGTTCCGTGACCCCCAATTCAGTCAATTTTTCGAGAGTTGCACCTGCGGGCGCTTTACCGGAACCATTGAAAGCATGGATTTTCTCGCCGCCCTTAGGCGCATAAAGCGCAAAACAATCCCCACCAATCCCGGTGGAACCCGGCTCCACGATGCATTGAACCGCGCAGGCTGCAATTGCACCGTCCATGGCGTTGCCACCGGCTTTCAACACCTCAATGGCAACCTGCGTTGCAAGGGCGTGGGACGTCGCGGCCATGCCATTTTTACCGTGGACTGGAGAACGACCGGGGAGTTCGAGATTGCGCATGTGAGTGGGCTCTGTTGGTTTTCAACCAGTGCTAACCTGCGGACGCATAAGGACGCAAGGTGGCGCAGTTCTACCGCACAGACTTGACGGCGCGTAATCAAACTGGAAGGTTGATCTTAATCAAGTCTGCATAATTCGATTGATTTACTGTAGAACACCAATAAATGTGTGGTTCGGGAATTTATCCTTGTCCGAAACCAGGAAAATAAGGAAATATCTAGATGAAAAAAATGTTACTCATCTCGGTGGCTGCATTGTTTGGTATTGTAACCGCTATATTGGCCTCCAGCGCTGCAAATGCGCAAGCGGTACGCCAAGCGCCAATACTGGAACGCGTGTTGACCGACACCGCCCAAGACAGTGATGCAAATGTCATCGAAGTTCAAAACCGCAGGATACGCCGAAACCGTGGCGTTGTCCGACGCGGCGTAAGACGAAATAACCGAGCCAGAGGCCGGGTTAGAAACAGGCGTCGTAGTCGGCGCAGCAGGCGCAACCGAGGCATTGCAGCCGGTGTTGCCGTGGGCATTATCGGTACCGCAATCATCGCTAACGAACGGGCGAAACGCCGGGAACGTCGCGGTATTCGCCGCGAAAATGCACATATCGACTGGTGTCTTGACCGCTACAGGTCGTACAGCGTGAGAAGTGACACCTATCAACCTTTCAACGGTCGCCGCAGACGGTGTTTATCACCGTATAATTAAATACAGTGGAAGTAGATTTAATAAGGGCCCGCAAACAATCGCGGGCCTTTTTTTGTTTTAAGTGCCCACCAGCAGCACCAACGCAACACGCCAAATCGTCAAAAAGCTCGGCACTACTGTAACGCTACACCGGAATATAGTTTCAATATCGAGGGATGATACCGCTAGAGAACAAACAGGTAGATCAATTTCGTCATAGGTGTGCGGTGTTTTTTAGAAACTGAAACAGCTTTCAGTTTCAAAGTCGGCATCGAGCTCTTTCTCATAAGTAAGACCCCGATGGTTTCGTCGATTAACGGCATTACCATTCCCGGAGCTATCAGTTGAATACCTCAACTTGGGCAGCGTTTCGATTAGAACCGGTGATATGACGGTTGTTTGCCACCAATCGTCATTTGAACGATATCCTCAATTAGCTTGGCTTCTGATCCATCGAATTTAGGTGTAAAGTTTGGGACTTATATACGTGTGTAACCCATTGACAAGGGTCCCGTAAACACCTAAATTATCGGTACAGGACAGGAGCCGTACCGATGAAAATGCAGTTTGATAGCCTCTTTGAGATGATGGAAGCCTTTCCAGACGAGCAGTCTGCGATTGACCACCTACGAGCTATCCGTTGGGGCAACGACAATGAGACCGCTCATTGCCCACATTGTGGTTCAACCCGCGTTATGCACTTCAAAGACCGTAAGAACCACAAATGCAGCGATTGCCGGAAGCGCTTTTCAATCAAGGTAGGCACTATCTTTGCAGAAAGCAAAATCCCGCTTCGCAAATGGTTCATGGCAATCTGGCTTATCACTTCTCACAAAAAGGGCGTTGCTAGCACGACACTCGCCAAGGATATCAAAGTCACTCAGAAAACGGCTTGGTTCATGCTCCACCGCTTGCGCCACGCTTCCCGCACACCTTCATTCAATCGCAAGCTGAAATCGCCTGTAGAGGTCGATGAGACGTTTATGGGCGGCAAAGAAAAGAACAAGCACGCCAACAAGCGTTTGAAAGCTGGTCGCGGTCCAGTAGGCAAGGATGTTGTTTGGGGCGCATTGGAGCGCACAGGCGAGTTCCGTGCCTTCCATATCCCCACGTTGCGTGGTGTCGCCAAGGTGGTGAAGGCTCATGTAGAACCTTGGTCGACTGTTATCACTGACGAATATGCGGGTTACAAAGGACTGTCGAAGCATTTTCACCATCAAACTGTGAACCACTCTGCTGGCGAGTACGCTCACACTGGAAACTATTACCACACCAACTCAATTGAGGGGGCATGGTCACATATCAAGCGCCAGATTTACGGCATTCACCATTGGGTTTCGAGCAAACACCTTCATCGCTACCTAAGTGAAATGACATGGCGTTATAATCGCCGCGAATCTGGCGAAGGTCAGCGTGTCAATCTGCTACTGGAAAGCATCTCTGGTCGGCTCACATACAAGGAATTGATCGCATGAATGATAGGTCGAAAAAGTACGAGCCACCCCTCAAACTAGATATGAGTTTTGATGAGGCGATGAATAAATTCGCACAGACAGACCCCAAGGAAATCACCTCTAACGCCAGTAGAATCAGTAGTTTAAGCCAAAAATCAGGCTCAAAGGAAATCACCCCACAAGGCGAGTTAGATTTTGGGATTGAAGTCGAGCGCGATATAGGCGGCATCGGGATGGGGGTCCTGTCAGATGGGACGCCCTACCTCAATCAACGTGGTTTGGCTGCGTTATGCGGGGTTCAAAACGCTCATATCGGTACAATTAGCGCCCAATGGAATGATGAGCAGCCAAAACCGCGCATAGAATCTATCAAAGGGGTTTTGGCAAAGGCCGGATTCACCGCCAAAACGGCTCACTTCGAAATCATGTACAAGGGTGTGGTGCATTACTGCTATCCTGCCGAAATTTGTTTGGCGGTTCTTGAGTATTACGCCTTCGACGCTGGCGCTAATTGCCAACCTCAAGCCAGAGATAACTTCCGCCTTCTCGCAGGCTCCAAACTGCGCGAGATGATTTATAGTCAGCTAGGTTACGATCTCACAGGCCGCTACAAAGACGTTTTCGCTAAGTGGCATGAGCGAATTGAACTTAATCACCAGTCTGCTCCACGTGGCTACTTTTCGGTATTCAATGAAGCGCACACTATCATCTACGAGATGATACAGGCAGGGGCTGAAATTGGCGAAAAGACCGTTGTAGATATTTCAATCGGCCAGCATTGGGGGCGGTATTGGGATGACAACAATCTTGCAGCCAAGCACGGCGCGAGAATGAAATATCCACATAGGTATCCGGCGTCACACCCACAAGCCAACTCCAATCCACAAGAGGCATGGTGCTACCCATTGTCTGCATTAGGTGATTACAGGCAGTGGCTTCAAGATATTTACATAGAGGACGGCAAATTTGCAAAATACCTAGATGGCAAGGTGAATAAAGGCGACTTACCGCCCTCTGTGGCGCAACTTGCCATTGATGCTGTCGAGCAGAAATTGATTAGCCCTTAGACAAAGTGGAAGGAGTAGCGTTGTGGCCAAAGCGCGTCAGATAGTTCTTAGGACACGCACTTTCGATAAGGCGGGGGATGCCATGAAATTCTTTCAACAGATGCTACATCGATATTCGATAGGTGCCACCATATCGGATCAAGACACGCCAGATTTGTTAGCTGTACTGGAACGGCACGACGACAAAATCGAAAAAGTTGGCGTTGGGATTGCCCATTTTGAAGTAGGGGCTCCAACGGATTACCCCGGTCGTTGTTTCTGGCTTGTCAGGACGGATGGTAGTCGTGACAATTTCTCTTTCAAGCATTGCTTGGAGCCAAAGCCTTACGATTAAACCATTTTGAACATATCGCGCAGTTGAAAAAGGCTTTCCTCTGACGCGACATGCGCCAAAATCCGTATCGAAGCATTTTCGCCAGTACCCTCCTGTTCATAGAGGAAATGACCGCCTGTATCTACCGGTTCTATATCTGCATTCTTAATACGTCTGCTGGTCAACGGCGCAAGACACAGTGTCTTACTTTCATCTACAGGCACCGTGAAGTAGTATTCGTCCATTGTTCGCTCCCATGGAAATCGAATCATGCAGCCAAAGAAGACGCATCGCAACGTTAAAAAACCGGAAATCACATTCCGATATTTGGCTGACTATATGGCTGGCACCGACCGTGCAAGGCGTAGGATCGTCAAAAATTGTCGCTATCCTGCGCTTGCACGACTGATGCAGCACAAGGAAGCTCGGCTGGCAATTTCGAAGTATTATCGGCAAGGCGGCGACATAGAGGACTTGGTTTCAACCGCCGACAAGCTCTATGCGATGATGGCCGACGATGACTTCAGACGAGACGAATTGGACTCCAACGCCGACTACATCATGCGCTTCGTCAAGAAGCACGAAGGCATCAAACTACCAAAAGCAGATATCCTGGATGTTGGGCCAACTGCAAAAATCTCCATAGGTGGTGTTCTGCTCAAACCAGACGTTTCGTTTCGAACCTTACGTGTCACAAAGACCAACAAAGTCCGCGTCGGCGGCGCGTCCGTCCGTTATTCGAAAAACAAGCCGCTACCAGAGGAAACCGGGCTGTGGCAATCCGCCATAATGCTTGGTTATTTGAGAGCAACCAACAACGATGCCGAGCAAGAACCGGAACCAAAAATCTGCCTGACAATCGATGCTTGGAGCGGCGTATCTCATTTTGGCCCGACCGATTCCACAAGTCGGTTTCAGAATGCCGAAGCTGCTTGCGAAACAATCGCACAACAGTGGAGTCAGATAGCCGAACCACCTAATGCCGCATTCTGACTTGGGTCACACACGTATATAGGTCCCTAAAGTTTCACCAATATCCGTATCACCGCAAAATATTTCCAATGCGCAGGATAATCAGCCAATCGTTCTGGATTTTACTCCATCGCAATACCATAGAGTTTTCAAAAATTCACGTCAACCAATGGATCATAACAGAGATTGCGCTGTGGAGTGGGTGTAAATGAGGCCACTATCCCGTTTGCGATAGGCTCCAACGATGAACCTTTAGACCCTTGAAAAAGACGCCAATTCAAGTGAGATGACGCAGCCGTTAACCTCATTAGGTTTAGTTTAAAGCCTTTCGTCTTTTAGAAGCAGCGTGATGGTGTCGACCAAGTTTGACGCTACACAACTAAGATTTGGAATAATCTGCCCGTGATCGCTTATATTGAGTGGGGTTGGTTTACCATCACGGGTTACCAGTGCCTCGTATTCTTCTGTAAGAGCGGAGACGATGACACGCTCCGGCGTTGGTTTGCTAACTTCTGTGGACATCACCGCGAGGGCGCAATCATTTCAGGTGCATGATTTGAGGATTACACCACGCACATCGTCATGAGCCTGATAGCCTGAGATGTTTGCGCGCCCAAATGCATCACCCACCGAAACCGCGCTCGCGTACAGATTCGGATATCACGATGCTTTGTCCAATGCGGTTGGCGCATGAGGATCGTCAATGCGCGGCCAGATATCCCGTTTCAAATGTTTGTAGTCGTTTGTTCTTGGATTGTTTGGATAAGGCCCATTGACGGCGACATACACGATATCAGCCGCGATGGGTGCAAAGGCATCGTAGAAATGGTTGGTAGACTTTATGAACAGAGAATCCATGGCTTGAGGATCAATACCCATATTTGAAAACAGGTCCGGGTTAAATACCTGAGAACGCACGGTGTTTAACACCATATGTATCCCATCAAGTTCTATCCACACACTGTCACCCAATGGAACGACGCTGGATCCAAAGCTTTGGGTGGCATCGCTCACCAGTTTTCGAATTACGACATCAGCATCGATCGGTGCACCCGCCAGGTCTGACATCTTGCCGCCAAAGCGAAGTCTGATTCTCGCGCCAATACCTGCAGAAAAACATGTGCGCACGGCAACTGGATCCCAAATCGTTGCAAAGGCCACGTTTGTCATTTTCCTGTCAATGATTCGTCGCAACAACAATGTGCTGTCGCCTGCAACGCCCCCGCCGGGATTGTCCCACACATCGGCAACGACAACAGGATGAGCGAGTGCATTCACAGCCGTGTTGAGCCCGACCTCAGCTTCAACAAAGTCAGGGCGTGTAGTGCCCCTATAACCAAAGAGCTCCATTCCAAGACGTTGGGCCAATACGTCACCCCCGGCTTTATCACCATCCGTGATGACCAACACTTTCGTACCAAGGTCAGGAACATCGCCTGCCATGAAACCGTGGATGGTAGAGATGGAAAGAACTGACCCGCCCCCTTCCAAAGCAACCATCCGATCGACAAAGCCGCGCATGGGTTCGCGGCTGGTCGGCAACACTTCAATCATCTTGCAGTCAAATATGGAATAGACTGGCTGTATCTTACCCTCCGCTACCAGCGCCGCTAAGTCACAAAGGCTTTCCGCTGCAACTACGAAGTCAGTATGGGGAAACTCTTTGAAAGCAACCAGAATATTACAATTATCGGTACGTTTTTGTGAGAGATGGCTGTGCGGGTCAAGCGTCGCACCAATGATGACATCCGGTCCAACAATTCCTCGGACCATCTCCAACAATTCGCCTTCGCAGTCGAGGCAATTTTGCGCCACCATAGCACCGTGAAGGCCAAGTATGACGATATCAAGCGGCATCGCCTCCTTGAGTTCGTCGAGCAATTGGTTTCGCAAAAAATGCCAGGTTTCACCGTTCAACAACCCACCGGGTTCTGCCCAACTTGCGGTGCCTTCGATCAACACCCAACCGAACGTATCCGCCTTGCTTCGTGAGACCGGAAAAACCGCACTGCATAAAGTTGGAGTGTCAGGATGTTCCCCAGGTGGCGCGTAGAAACTCTCTTTGAAATCGCGAATATCTGTTCGTAGTGGAGAGAATGTATTTGTTTCGGTTGCAAGCGAGGCAAGGAATACGCGTTTTAAATTACTCATGCTGCGACCTGTCTTTCAAATTGTCCCACATGATGACAAGCTACTTGATGCTTGGACTCGAGAACTTGCAATTCTGGAGCCGCCTGGCTGCAAAGTTTACTGGCATACGGACATCGGGGGTGGAATGCGCATCCCGAAGGTGGATTGGCGGCGCTGGCTGGCTCGCCAAGTGTCGCAACTTTGGGTGCGCGTTTTGCGGGATCAATTTGCGGAATAGAATCCAGCAGCAGTTGAGTATAAGGGTGCGACGGATTGTTAAATATATTCGCTTTTGGGCCAATTTCTACAATGCGGCCAAGGTACATGACCGCAACACGGTCACTGATAAGGCGCACCACGCCTAGATCATGAGAAATAAACAGCATAGCCACGCCGCTTTCGCTCTGTAATTTTTTCAACAGATTGAGAACTTGCGCCTGAATTGAAACGTCCAGGGCTGAAACGGGTTCGTCTGCAATAATGAGGCTTGGTGACAGAATCATCACACGGGCTATTGCGATACGTTGACGTTGACCGCCACTGAATTCGTGGGGAAACCGTTTCATGACCCTGGGGTCCAGTCCAACTTTGGACAGCATATCAGCAATGAGCGGCCGTATCTCGGCGTTCGACTGTGCTAACCCGTGGATTTTGAGAGGTTCGGAAACGGTCTGTTCAATCGTCATACGCGGGTTCAGGGAAGCGAAGGGGTCTTGAAAGATCATCTGAATCTGCTGACGTAGCGGCCTAAATTCAGCATTGCTCATGGACAGAAATTCTTTGCCCGATAGGCTTGCTGTACCGCCTGTCGCGGCTTCCAGTTTTGTAAGTGTTCGACCTACGGTTGATTTTCCGCATCCGGACTCGCCCACAACACTCAACACTTCGCCTTCTTCGATTGCGAAACTGATACCGTCGACCGCCTTTAATACTTTATCAGCGGCGCCCGGTTTCCATGATTTTTCAATTGTGAACCAGGTTTTCAAATCATCAACTGCGAGCAATGTCATGAGCTCGCCTCTAGCGGATAATGGCACTGATACAGATGGTCAGCCCGTTGAATAGTCTGCGGTGCCTGCGTTGAACAATTGTCCTTCGCGCAATGACATCGCGGGTGGAATGCGCAACCGGAAATGCGTTCATCGATGGTCGGGACACGCCCGGGAATGGCATTCAACTCATCGACATTAGAATAAGCATCCGGGATCGAGACTATGAGTCCACCTGTATAGGGGTGCAATGGGTTCGCGAAGAGTTCAACTGTCGAGCATGCTTCGACGATCTGGCCGCGATACATAACCGCGACCGAGTGGCATGTTTGTGCGATTACGCCCAGATCATGGGAAATGAGAATGACACCCATACCGCTTTCGGTTTTTAACTCCTCGAGTAAATCCAGAATTTGAGCCTGCACAGTGACATCGAGCGCCGTCGTCGGTTCATCCGCGATTAGCAAAACCGGATTGCTCGCAAGTGCGATTGCGATCATAACACGTTGGCGCATACCGCCGGAAAGCTGGTGTGGAAATGATTTAAGCCTGCTCTCCGGATCAGGAATTCGCACCCGTCTCAACAAATCTGCGGCTCGTTGCATTGCGGCAGTTCGTCCAACCGGCTCATGTTGCAAGATCATTTCGACGATCTGATCACCAATCCGATAAACAGGATTCAGACTTGTCATGGGCTCTTGGAAGATCATCGCCATTCGACTCCCCAACAATGCACGGCGTTCCGAAACAGAGACTTTGAGTATGTCAGTTCCTTCGAATATGACGCGACCTGATGTCAAACGGACTTGAGTTCCCTCCAATAAGCCCATGATTGCTAGCGATGTAAGGCTCTTTCCGCAACCGGACTCCCCGACGATTCCCAACGTTTTTCCTGCCTCGATAGAAAACGAAACGTTTCGAACAATCGGATTGTTACCAACTGAAATAGAAAGGTTTTGTACATCCATCAGAGGCATTCCTATACCCCCGCAATATCGTCTTTAAACCGTGGGTCGAGACTGTCGCGCGCAGCGTCTCCAACCAGGTTCATTGAAAATACAGAAAGAATGATTAGTAGGCCCGGATAGATCAGTAGCCAAGATGCGCGGGTCACGTAAATGCGTGATTCCGACAGCATATTGCCCCAGCTTGGAATTTCAGGCGGCAGACCAAGGCCGAGGAAATCGAGCGCCGCAGCCTGCAATTGTGCAAATGCAAATATAAAGCTCGCTTGAACTAAAAGTGGTGAAATAAGATTTGGCAAGATGTGCCGCAAAAGAATACTTGTGTGTCCGACGCCGGAACAAATCGCGGCATCGACAAACACTTCATTCTTCAATTTGAGCACCATGCCGTAAAGGATGCGGGCGGTTGTTGTCGTGTAAACAATACCAATTACGATGATCGTATTTATGACACTACGCTCAAACAAAGTCATGAGCACCAGTGCCAGTAACAATGCGGGAAAAGCCATCAAGACATCAACCACCCGCATTAAAACAGAACCAATACGAGTGAAATAGGCACTGACCATACCAATAAACCCACCAACGGTCAGAGAAACAAACACTGTGCCAAGTCCTATCAACAGCGCCATGCGTGCGCCATAAATACAGCGTGAAAACGTGTCTCTGCCAAAGTGGTCTGTACCGAAGAAATGAGTTGCACCAGGTTCAGTCAATCGTGCTACAGGTTCGATGGCGAGCGGATCATAAGGTGTAATCCATGGTGCGAAAATCGCAAAGAATGCCATTAATACCAACCAAGCCAAGCCAATCGATGCCAGAATGCGGCCACGGAATGGTAGAAGCAGATTAGAAAGAAACCTGGTTTTTTCAGTTTCCAAAATGGGCGTCTCACGAACCATCATATCGATACCATCCTCACTTCAAAGACACCCTTGGGTCGAGCCAAGAGTAGGCAAGGTCAACCAGTAAATTCACCACCATATAGAGTACAACGATCACCAAAATGACGCCTTGGATGACCGGATAGTCGCGTCGTAAAATCGACTGCACGACAGTGCGCCCGATACCCGGGAGCGAGAACACCGTTTCCGTGACGACAGCCTCCGAGACGAGCGCTGCAAATGTAAATCCAAAAGCCGCAGCTACTGCAATCAACGCGTTGCGAAACACATGCTTATAAGCAACTCGTACTGGATGCAGGCCCTTTGACCGGGCAGTTCGAACGTAATCCTCACGCTGGACGTCGAGCATGGAAGCGCGCACAAGACGGATGATTAGTGCTGCGTTGGGCGCCGCTAGTGTGAGGCTGGGAAGTAGTAGATAGCGCAAGTTCGCCAGACCGCCTTCTTCGAAAATAGAAGGGTAACCAGAACTTGGCAACCAGCCGAGGCCAACCGCAAAGATCAAAATAAGATAAAGGCCGAGCCAGAAGGTCGGCACAGACGCCGCAAACATTGCCGCACCAGACGTAATTTGATCTATCCACGTACCGTGTTTGGTAGCGGCAATTGCACCGATTGGAATACCGAGCACGATAATCCAAATCATCGTCATAAGAGCGAGAAACCCGCTTGTTTCCGCACCATCTGCGATAACCGAAAGTACCGGCACCTGAAAGAAGATCGAGGTACCGAGGTCACCCTGCAGCAGATTGGTCAGCCATTTCAGATATTGAACATAGACCGGCTGATCCAGGCCCATTTGTTTCGTCAGAACCGCAATCTCTTCCGGAGTAGCTGTATCGCCGAGTAATATCGCGGCTGGGTCTCCGGGAATGAGATGGATGAAAAGGAAAATCAGCATCGACGCCGCAATCAACGTCGGAACGGTAGCCAAAATTCTCTTTATCGTGAAAGCGAGCACGCGACATCCAGTATTGGAGAAATAGTTGAGTATTCAGGAACTCTCCCGCCAGATTTTGAACCGGCGGGAGGTGTTTACCAGCTGCAGGAGATTACTTGCTGACGTTCCAGAAATGCGGCCATATCAGAGTTGAAGAGGACAACCCTTTTAGCTTCGGTGACGCTATGTTGTAGGTATAGACGTCACCGGTTTTCATTGTCGGGACCTGATCGTAAATTAGTGCCTGAATATCATTCCAGATCGCCTTACGTTCTTTGGGATCGGAAGAAGCTGTGAACTTGGCTTTTAGTGCAGCCTTTTCCGGTGTTGCCCACCAGCCCGGGTAATTGTCGTTCATAACCGAGATCAGAATTGGATCTGGAACGAAACCATGGTGGGTGAAGAACAAATCCCATTGATCGGGCTGCGCGCGTTTCTTGATCAACGTAGCCCAATCATAAACTTGGAGGTCAATATTGAACCCGGCCTTCGCCAATTGTTTTGTGTAGACAACGGCAGTGTCATAATGGAAAGCATAGTTGGTAGAGACCATCACCTTGATTGGGTCACCTTTATAACCAGCCTCTTCCGCCAACTTCTTGGCACCTGCCGCATCCCCCTTCGAGAAATTATCTGTTCCTGATTTCGTGTGCCAGACATTGCCTTCCGGTAGGAAAGATCCGTTGGCACGCCAAAGTTTGTCTGGCCCAATGGCGACCTGAAGTGCCGGAGTTTTGTTGATTGCCGCCTGCATCGCTCTTCGGAGGGCAAAGTTTTCTTTCAACGGTCCTTCTTTGGAATTCATAAACACCAACCAAAAGATCGGGCCACCGTTTAGAATTGTCGTCACATTCGCATCCGCATCAAGATCGTCGAAAAGGTCGCCTGGTATGCTTTCTGCATAGTCGTAGTCACCTGCTTTCAGGCCACTTACTCGCGTACCAACGTCTGGTACTGGTATGAAGCGAAGGGTATCTATCGTGGCTTCCCGCTTTCCCGCGTATCCGTCAGCCGCACCATCAGCAGATTTATAATCATCGAAACGCTTAAGCTCAACGTGGCGGTTTGGTTTCCATTCGGAGAACTTATAAGGGCCGGTACCGATATATTTGTCAGGAGATAGTGGCTCTTTTGTCGCGTCCTCCAATACTGAGGCTGGATAAATAGCAGGGCCGCCATTGATAAAAGCCATCAAATTCTTCCAGGGACCGAATGGTTCTTTCATCTTGATGGTAATTTCATATTCGCCTGTGGCGTCCACGCTTTCGACGTTTGAAAAGATCAGGCTACCGCGGGATCCAAATTCACCCCAGCGCTTCAACGATGCCAGCACGTCCTTGGATGTCATATCTTCACCATTGTGAAACTTGACACCTTCGCGAAGTGAAATAACGATAGTTTTTCCGCCATCCTCAACGCGCTCGCCTGAGGCAAGCAGACCTACAGGTGAGTTAGAGGCATCAAAAGTGTACAGTCCTTCAAACATGTGATGGGCGATAGTTGTCGCCAGGTCTGATGTGATTACCTGTTGGTCAAGGCTCGGGGGTTCCCCCACAGTTGCGTAGCGTAGCGTTTCGGCAAAAACACTCGTGGACAGGCAAAGTGCCGTGGCACTGGCGATAAGAGTTGACTTCCATGATGTGTGAAAGTTCATCGTGATTTCCTCCCGGGAATAATGGTGTGACGGTGCATGGTATCGTAAAACGTAAGAAACTTACGTTTATTACCGAGTTCGGTCAATTAAAATTTCCCTTTGCCTCTTATTTTACGTATAAACGTAAAATAATTACGCATTTTGGAGAGCTCGATGAAAACCGAAGGAATAATAAGATTTGGCGCAGCAGATGACGCAGCGGGGGGAACGAGCAGGCCGTTCTCTAAAGCTGTGCGGGCTGGAGACTTCATTTACGTCTCCGGACAGGTACCTGCAGAGGCGGGGGAAATCATCGACGGTGGCATTGTTGCACAAACTGAGAAAGTAATGGGGAACATTATTGCTGCATTAAATTTGGCAGATTGTGGGTTAGAACATGTCGTAAAGGTTAATGTTTGGCTGGATGATCCTAGAGACTTCACCAGCTTCAACGGTGTCTTCCAGCGTTATTTTCAAGACAATCCACCTGCCCGGTCCACTGTTCGCTCCGAACTTATGGTGGATGCAAAAGTGGAAATGGATGTCATTGCCTATAAAAAGCAGTAGCTCACACGGTATACCGGAGACCTGAACCATCGACATTATCTCACAACTCAAGAAACCTGATGGTTCGTTCGCCAAGGGTGAGCAGCGCGCGGCGGACTTTGTCTTGAACAATCTTGCACGGGTGTCTCACATGAGGCTGAGCGAGATAGCTGAGGGTGCAGGCGTTTCTGTCGCAACTGTAAACCGGCTCTGCCAAAAAGTCGGGTGCGAAGGCTTTAAGGATTTCAAAATTACACTGGCACAAAGTGTGGCAGTCAGCCTTCAATATCTGGATAGCGATACTGCAGGCGAACCACCACATGATCAACTGGTCACCAAGGTGTTTTCCGCTCTTATCGATACGCTCAAGCTTGTGCGAAGCCAATTGGAGCAATCGGACATAGAGGCTGCCGTTTTAGAATTGTCCAAGGCGAATCGGATTGTATTTTTCGGTGTTGGTGGTGGATCAGCTAACATTGCACAGGAAGGAGCTAACAGATTTTTCCGGTTGGGTATCCCCTCAGAAGCCCATAGCGACGGTTACTTTCAACGAATGCTGGCCTCCACCCTCAAAAAGGGAGATGTACTGTTTGCAATCTCCGCCAGCGGATCCCCCAATGAGTTGTTAGACAGCGTCAATGCCGCCCAACAATACGGTGCCACAACAATCTGTCTTACAAAAACGAATTCACCGATCACGAAGCTATGTCAGCACTCAATGGGTATCGATGTGCCAGAAGATCAGGACATCTTTAAACCTACCGCATCGCGTCTCGCCT
Source organism: uncultured Rhizobiaceae bacterium (assembly GCA_951813045.1). Taxonomy (GTDB): domain Bacteria; phylum Pseudomonadota; class Alphaproteobacteria; order Rhizobiales; family Rhizobiaceae; genus Pseudahrensia. The sequence continues at coordinate 508,206 of CATOTF010000002.1, read as the reverse complement.
ACATGGCAATTATCGATGTTCTCGCAATGGGAGTTGCGCAGACTCGTCCTGATGTAGTGAAAGAAAATCTTCGCCGGATTCGGACTACGCTGTTGCCACTGTCTGAGGACGACGGCCCGAAGCCGATCGGTGATTGAACTTCGCAACACGCAGTAAACAAAGTCTTGAGGCTGGTCTCAAGTCAACCTACCTTCAAGCAACAGGATAATCAGCTAATCATTCTGGATTTTGCTGTGTGGCAATGCGATAGGGTTTTCAAATATCCAATTTGATAGATAGATTATGTCCCAAATAGCGCTTCACGACCTTTCAAGCATTACAGCAGACGAACGTGAAGAACTGATGAGACGGGCTGAGGATAATCTTGCGCCTTTTGTTGAAAAGGTTCTGCCGATAATTGAAGCTGTGAAGAGCGACGGGGATGAGGCCCTTGTTCGATTTGCCAAACAGTTCGATGACGCCGAATTCAACCCGTCCACTTTAGCTGCGACCGATGCTGACTTTGATGCGGCTTATGCAGAACTTGACGAGGAATTCATTGGGGTGCTGCGTTATTCCGCCGATAACATCCGTCGGTTCCATGAACAGCAGATGCCGGAATTGATGTGGATGACGGAGATTCGCCCCGGTGCCCATGTGGGCGAACGGTTTACGCCGGTTGATTCTGTGGCTTGTTATTCGCCTCGGGGCAAGGGCTCGTTTCCCTCGGTCACCTTGATGAGCCTGATACCAGCAGTCGTAGCGGGAGTGCCCGAAATCATCGTGCTTACCCCTGCTGGACCGGACGGCAGGATTGACCCGGCTACTTTGGTTGCTGCCGATATTGCCGGTGTTCGCAAGGTCTATAAAGCCGGAGGGGCGCAGGCGGTTGCCGCCGCGGCTTATGGTACGGAAACCATTCCCAAATGTGTAAAGATCGAAGGCCCCGGTAGCCCGTGGCTGGCTGCTGCTAAGGTTGTTTTATCAAACCGCATTGATCCGGGCATGCCTGCGGGACCAACGGAATCAATTGTCTTCGCAGATGAGACAGCAAATCCTGATATTGCCGCCCTCGACACGTTGATTGAGGCTGAGCACGGGGATGATTCTTCAGTGTTCCTTGTCACCACTTCTGCCGCTCTTGCTGAGCAGGCGCGGGCGAAAATTCCAGATTATTGGCAAGAGATGAGCGAGGAGAGAGTTGGTTATTCGGCCACAGTTCTGGGTTCTGCCAGCGGTGGCATCGTGTTGTGTAACACATCCCAACAGGCCTATGATTTCATCAATGATTACGCGCCGGAGCATTTGCAGATCCTATCAACGTCCCCACGCGAACACCTGCCCCACATTCGCAACGCGTCCGAGATTCTGCTCGGTCAAGACACGCCTGGTTCAATTGCCAATTATATGATGGGGCCGAACTGCGTGTTGCCAACGTCTGGTGCTGCCAAAACCCGTTCACCGCTCGGGGTGATGAACTTTCTCAAAGCCTCATCCATTGGAGAACTCACGCGCGAAGGGTATCAGGAGATGGCAGCCAAGACATCAACGTTTGCGACCTATGAGGGGTTTGATGCCCACGCAAATGCTGTAGGGGAATTACGCAGGAAGGCGTTTGGAAATGAATGATCAAACCCTGTTTTGAAAAGCCTCAACCAGAGCAGCACTGACCATGATATCGAGGTGGGCACCGCCGCCGTTTTTAAAGACGGTGATTTCATCATCTGATGTCCGCCCGGCAGTGCCTGCGACAAGGGCGTGATGATCGCCTTTTACTGCGCTTCGCTGGATGATTCCCGTCTGCAACGGAATTCTCAGCTCGCCTATGTGGTCCAGCGTCGTGTCATAACTGTCGACAAACCATGTTGCTTTGTAGTGCAGGGCATCGTCCGCCTCCCGCATGTCAGCTTTATAGGCTCCGACGAGATCAACGTGGGTTCCCGGCGACACGAGTTCACCCTTGAGAACCGGGTCATTGGTCATCGTGGCACAACAGATCAGTTCGGCATTTGGAATTGCCCCGTCGAGGTCGTCGGCAAATGAGACGGTTTGTGGGAGGTCGTTGAGCCGTTCAATCAGCGCGAGTGCACGCTCTTTCGTGCGGTTCCAGATGGTTATGCTTTCAAGCATTGGGCGGACACTGAGGTGCGCGCGTATCAATGGTTCGGCCATCGCGCCTGTACCCACCATCAACATTGATTTCACGTCTTTGCGGGCCAGCAGGTCGCACCCCAAGGCGCTGTCACCAGCGGTTTTCCACGCCGTGACTTCCGTGCCGTTTACCAGTGCAGAAAGTTGCCCGGTTGCGGAATCAAAAAGCATGATCTGCGCGTGGATACTGGGGAGCGGTGAAGCGCGTTTCGGATTCTCCGGCACGACTGTCGCGGCTTTCACGCCAGCTGCCAGCCCATCGATATAAGCGCTACGCACCAGCATTGTGTTGGGGCCGGCGTGGACGAAAGTATCCCCCACCTCGGCTTTCGGCAGGCGGTGCCCTTCCCGTATCGCCTCAATCACAAGCGGCCAATTCGCCACAGCTTTGATGTCATCAGCCGTGAGATTGACCACGTCATTTGCCCCTGCTGGCATTATTCAAACACAATCTTTGGCGCGGCGGGTTGGTCTATCGAAAGTGCGGCAGCGACCTGCTTGGCTATCGCGTTATAAACCTCCGCGTGCGGCCCATCGGGATTGTCAGCAACAACAGGTGTACCCGCATCAGACTTTGCCCGAATATCCATGTGAAGCGGCACAGCACCGAGGAACGGAACACCGACTTTCTCAGCTTCCTGTTTCGCACCGCCGTGACCAAATATATCAGACCGTTCGCCGCATTTGGGGCAAATGAACGTGCTCATATTTTCAACAATACCTAAAATTGGAACGCTGACTTTTTTAAACATGTTCAACCCTTTACGGGCGTCAATCAGCGAGAGATCCTGGGGCGTTGACACAATCACTGCCCCGGACAGGGGAACCTGCTGAGCCATGGTCAATTGCGCATCGCCGGTACCCGGTGGCATATCAACGACCAGCACATCAAGCGGTGCCCAGTTCACTTCTCGCAGCAATTGGGTCAGGGCAGATATAACCATTGGCCCACGCCAGATCATCGGCGTATCTTCTTCCACAAGGAACCCGATTGACATGACTTTAAGGCCATAGGCATCCATCGGCTTCAATATGCGGCCGTCAGCCTCCGGTTTATCGTTACTCAAACCCACAAGACGTGGCAGGGACGGGCCATAGATATCGGCATCCATCACGCCAACCTTCAAGCCCTGATTTTGCAGTCCAAGCGCAAGGTTGATGGCTGTTGTTGATTTTCCTACACCGCCTTTACCTGAAGCAACCGCGATGATGTGTTTCACACCCTCCACACCGGGTTTTTCCGGTGGTTGTGGTGGTCCGGGTTGAGCGGGCCGGGATGGTGGGGGAGTGGGTCTAGACGCGCGCCCAACGGGGGCCTGTCCCGGTTTGCGCTCTGCGGTCATCGCCACCATGGCGGAAACGACACCGTCAACTTCCAGCACCGCGTTTTGAGCCCGGTCCCGAAGGGGTTCCAACTCCTGCGCACGGTCAGCGGGCACGGTCAGGGAGAACATCACCTTTGCCCCTGCTTCGCCCTGCGTAATAAACGGCTCGGATACCATATCAAGTGATACAATATCACCCTCACCCGAAGGCATTCTCACGCCGGAAAGTGCGGCATTAATCTGATCTTTGGTAACGCTCATGGGGTGCTTCCGCTGCTCAAGTCCGCTTCTCAAGAGAGCGCAATTGTCGTTAAAGATGTTCCGGGAAACCTGGGGTTAACCGAGGATGGAGCCAAGTTGCATGGCAATACCCATGTCACCTTCAACTTTAAGCTTGCCGGACATGAATGCCATTTGCGCGTTTTCTTCGCCAGACGCGATTGATTCAAACAGGTCTTTATCAACAATCACCGTGCAATCCGCATCACCATCATCATTGCTGACACTGGCCGGGTCGCTGGTCCCATCAATTGTGAGTTTTCCATCGTCGCCAAAATCGAATTTGACGGTGCGGCCATCGATTCCACCTTTTTCAGCAACCTTGGTGGTCATTTCTGCAGTAATTTCTTCAAGGGTCATATCTGTTTCCTCGCAACTTTCACATGATGGTGTGAATTGTCGATTATCGATGTCTTGCCCTGTCACAGAACACGCGCCATAGTCAACATACCGGTCGGTATGTTTATGTCGACTTTCACATTATAGAGGAATTTCCCATGCGCGAAGCTGTCATTGTCTCCACGGCGCGCACCCCGATTGGCAAGGCCTATCGCGGTTCGTTTAACAACACCCCGTCCCCCACGCTTGCGGGTCACGCCATTGAACATGCTGTTGCCCGCGCGCGGATTGATCCGGCGGAAGTTGATGACGTCATCATGGGAGCGGCGATGCAACAGGGCGTGCAGGGGGGCAATATCGGTCGTCAGGCAGCATTGCGTGCCGGCCTGCCCGTTTCCGTTGCCGGCATGTCGCTGGACCGCCAATGCGCCTCGGGCATGATGGCCATCGCCACAGCCGCTAAACAGGTGATCGACGATCACATGCCCGTATGTGTTGGCGGCGGTGTTGAAAGCATCTCCATGGTACAAACACCAGAAATGCGGGTTGGGGCCGATAAATCCCTCGTTGCCATGCACCCCCACGTCTACATGTCGATGCTGGAAACCGCCGAAGTTGTCGCCGACCGCTATGGCATATCACGGGAAAAAATGGACGAATACGGGCTGCAATCGCAAATGCGCACGGCAGCGGCGCAAGAGGCCGGAAAATTCGACGATGAGATCGTTCCCCTGCCCTCCACAATGGTGATGGTGAACAAGGAAACGAAAGAAAAATCCGAACATGATGTTTCACTGGATAAAGACGAGGGTAACCGACCTTCAACGACCCTTGATGGTTTGAACGGTCTTAATCCGGTGCTTGGTCCGGATAAAACCATTACGGCGGGTAATGCGTCCCAACTCTCCGATGGCGCATCAGCAGCCGTTGTGATGGAAGCCAAGGACGCCGAAAAACGGGGGCTCAACCCGCTTGGTGCTTATCGCGGCGTCGCCGTTGCAGGGCTGGAACCAGATGAGATGGGCATTGGGCCCGTATACGCCGTTCCAAAACTGCTGGAACGTAACGGCTTGAAAATGGAAGATATCGACCTTTGGGAACTAAACGAGGCTTTTGCCGTTCAGGTCATGCATTGCCGCGATGAATTGGGCATTCCTGACGAAATTCTCAATGTGAACGGCGGCGCCATTTCCATTGGCCACCCTTATGGCATGAGCGGCGCACGCATGGTCGGTCACGCTTTGATCGAGGGCAAACGCCGGGGTGCAAAATACGTTGTCTGCACCATGTGCGTTGGTGGTGGTCAGGGCGCTGCTGGCCTGTTTGAGGTCTATTGATAAAAGCCCCATGAGCGAACTTCTTGTAAAGACGGCATCGCGCGTCACGACGATTACTCTCAATCGCCCCGACGCGCGCAATGCCATGTCGCGGGACATGTGGCTTGGTCTGGTTGATCTGTTACACGACGCGCAAAACGACCCGGATGTGGGATGTGTTGTGCTCACGGGTGCTGACCCCGCCTTTTGCGCCGGTGGTGATGTCAAAAGCATGGTGGATCGGGCCAAAAACGGTTTCTCAAACACGGTGGAAGAAGATGCCGCATTTGTGCGACGCATTATGGAATCTGCGCGTCTACTCCATGAGATGCCAAAACCAGCAATCGCAGCCATCAATGGCGCCTGCGCCGGTGCAGGTTTTTCCCTCGCCATGGCCTGCGACCTGCGGATTGCCAAGGAAGCTGCCAAAATGACGACCGCATTCGCCAATGTCGGCGGGTCGGGGGATTTTGGCGGATCGTGGTTTCTTTCGAAGATTGTCGGGACCGCAAAAGCGCGCGAGCTTTATTATACCGCCAAAATTATTGATGGGCGCGAGGCGGAAGCCATGGGTGTGGTCAATCACGCCTATAGCGACGAAGAATTCAACCAATCCGTTGATGAACTTGCCGACAGGCTGGCCAATGGGCCGTCGGTTGCCCTTGGATACATGAAAAAAAATATGAACCTCGCTGAACAGGGCACACTTGCCCAGGCGCTGGATCAGGAAGCGTTGCACATGATGTTGTCATTCAGAACAGACGATCATATCGAAGCGGCCAAAGCATTTGTTGAAAAACGCAAACCCAATTTTAAAGGGCGTTAATATGACGAAATCAGTTACCACCGAGATGCGCGGCGACATTGCCGTAATCTGGATCAATAACCCTCCGGTCAACGCCCTGTCGCACCATGTGCGCAGCGGCATTGTTGAAGAACTGGCCGTTGCCCAGTCCATGGCGAAAGCCGCCGTGCTTGCCGGTTATGGCGGGACATTTATTGCCGGTGCCGACATTCGTGAGTTCGGCAAGCCTCCAATTGAGCCGATGCTGGGCAGTGTATGCGCTACGATTGAGGCAAGCTCGATTCCCGTCGTCGCGGCGGTGGAGGGCAATACGCTGGGCGGTGGTTTGGAAACAGCTTTGGGTTGCCATTATCGCGTTGCAAACCCAAAAGCCAAATTGGGCCTGCCGGAGGTTAACCTTGGTATTCTTCCCGGTGCGGGCGGGACGCAACGTCTGCCACGTCTGCTGCTCAATCCGACCGAGGCCGTGAATATGGTGAGTTCAGGGCGACCGATTTCCGGCACAAAGGCGCAGGAGATCGGGCTCGTCGATCAGGTCTCCGATGATACCGTTGAAGCCGCTATTGCCCTTGCAACCGAGGTGGCGGGCAAACCGTTTGAGGACCGTCGCCTGTCGAAAGTCGAATTGGTTACAACACCGGAAGTTGAGGCAATTTTTGAAACGGCGTTTGGTGCAATCACCAAAATGGCAAAAGGCGCTGCAGCACCGCTGCAGGCAGCGCAGGTTGCCAAGGCTGCCTATAACGTACCCTTTGAAGACGGCATCGCGCTGGAGCGGGCTACGTTCATGGAACTGGTCGCCTCAGACCAATCCAAAGCTTTACGCCACATCTTTTTTGCTGAGCGGCAAGCCGCCAAGCCCCCCAAAGATGTTACCGGCTCCCCGCGCGAGATCAAGAAAATCGGCGTGCTGGGCGCAGGCACCATGGGCGGTGGCATCGCCATGACCTATGCGGAAGCCGGTTTTCCGGTCACCATGCTGGAAATGACCGATGAAGCGCTCGACCGTGGTTTTGCAACCATGGAAAGCAATTGGTCACGGGGCATCAAATCCGGCCGCATCACCGCCGAAGGTGTCGCGGAGCGCATGGCACGGCTGACGCGCACGACAGATTATAAGGATCTGGCAGACTGCGACCTCATCGTAGAAGCCGTATTTGAAACCATGGAGGTCAAGCGCGACGTATTTCGCAAGCTTGATAAGGTCGCCAAAAAAGGTGCAATATTGGCGTCCAACACTTCTTATCTCGATGTAAACGCCATTGCCGCGGAGACGTCACGCCCCGAAGATGTTCTGGGCATGCATTATTTCTCACCCGCCAACATCATGCCTTTGCTGGAAATTGTTCGCGCCGACAAAACGGCTGACGATGTTTTGCTCTCCGCGCTCGCAGTCGCTAAAAAGACTCGCAAAATGCCGGTGATTGCCGGTGTGGGTCATGGGTTCATTGGCAACCGCATGCTGACCCCCTATTTCAGGCAGGCCAACTTAATGGTGCTGGAAGGGGCGAGCCCCGAACAGATCGATAACGCGCTCACCAACTTCGGCTGGGCCATGGGCCCCATCGCCGTCAGCGACCTGGCGGGGCTCGATATCGGCTATAAATCCCGCAAGGACCAAAATCTCGACGAACACGAAGCCCGTGTTTATCTTGCAGCCGACAGGCTGGTCGAAGCGGGCCATCTGGGGCAGAAATCCGGTTCCGGTTTCTATATCTACGACAAGGCAACACGCGCGCGATCCGAAAACCCCGAAGCCACGCGTATCGTCGAGGAGGTTCGTGCCGAGTTCGGCATCAACACGCGCACAATCTCGGACGAAGAGATCGTAGAACGCACCATGTATGCGCTGGCCAACGAAGGGGCACATGCGCTGGCAGAAGGTGTAGCAAGCCGGGCAAGCGACATTGATGTGGTCTACAACCATGGATACGGTTATCCGCGCTGGCGTGGCGGGCCGATGCATTATGCAGATAACGTGGGCCTGAAAAAAATCGCCGAAAAACTGAGCGAATATGGCGATGGTGCCGGCGGTGCCCATTGGAACCCCTCCGACCTGCTGATGTCTTTGGCGGAAGACAGCAGGAGTTTTGGTGATTGGGACAAGGATAATTCGTGAGTAATCTTTTTGACCTGAGCGGCAAGACTGCCATCATCACCGGCTCGTCGCGCGGCATTGGCCGTGCGATTGCTGAACAGATGGCGGATCATGGCGCGCGCGTTGTAATTTCATCACGCAAACTGCCCGCCTGTCGCGAAGTCGCCGACGCGATCAACGCCAAACACGGCGACGGCACCGCAATTGCAATTGCCGCGAGTATTTCATCGAAAGGTGAGCTTCAACATCTCGTTGATGAAACCGACAAACTGTTCGGCAACATCGATATTCTCGTCTGCAACGCAGCATCAAATCCCTATTACGGGCCGATGGCGAATATCGGCGATGAGCAATTCCAGAAAATCATGACAAATAATGTCATTGCCAACAATTGGCTGATCGGCATGGTGTCGCCGCAGATGATTGAACGCAAGGATGGCGCGGTGATCATCATCTCTTCAATTGGCGGGCTGAAAGGCTCACCCGTTATCGGTGCCTATTGCGTCTCGAAAGCGGCTGATTTTCAACTGGCCCGCAATCTGGCAGTTGAATATGGCCGCCATAATGTCCGCATCAATTGTATCGCGCCGGGTCTCATAAAAACCGATTTTGCACGGGCGCTTTGGGAAAACCCGGAAAACCTGAAACCTGCCCTTTCCCGCACCCCCATGGGGCGCATTGGTGAACCGGACGAGATAGCGGGGGCGGCAGTATTTCTGGCGTCGGCTGCAGGCGCATATGTCAACGGACAGCAAATCGTCATCGACGGCGGTGCAACAATCACATAAAGTCTAAAAGTGCCTGGCTAACTCTTGTTCACATGAGCGTTAGCCGGGGTAGATGTGACAGATCATTATACATTATGAGCGCATTATAAGTTCCCCGTAAGTTCCGGACCCGACAAACCAACGCTATAGGCATTACTGCTATGAATGATGTTTCACAAACAAACGTCGACACCCAAGATTCGTCTCATGCCTCAAAAGGTAATGGGTTGACGAAATGGCTGGTCATAGGTGGCGTAATCGCGGCGCTGATCCTTGCCTATTCCCTGCTACCGATAAGCGAATGGCTCACCAGTTTTCAGGAATGGGTGCAAGGCTATGGCCCCGCAGGTTGGGCCATCTTTATCATCGTTTACGCGGTGACGGCATTTCTGCTGATTCCCGGCTCCATTCTCACAATTGGCGCAGGAGTGGCGTTTGGGCTTTGGGGATTTCCGCTGGTGATTGCCGGCGCCATTCTCGGCTCCGCCCTGTCGTTTCTTGCCGCGCGCTATGTGTTCCATGACAAGGTTCAGGCAAAGATTGCCGAATACCCGAAATTCAGCGCAGTCAACGAAGCTATTCGCGATGAAGGCTGGCGGGTCGTCCTGTTGCTTCGGCTGTCGCCAGCCTTGCCCTTTTCTGCGCAGAACTGGCTTTTGGGCATTACGCCGGTTGGCTTCTGGCCAGCGCAGATTGCGACATTCTTCGGCATTATGCCCGGAACTTTGCTTTACATCTGGGTGAGCAGCCTTGGAGGCGAGGCAGCAGCCGGTGGTGCGCAAGACGCCAGCATGGCCCGTTATGCTGTGCTCGGGCTTGGGCTGTTAGCAACACTGGTTGTGACAGTTGTCGTGACCCGAAAAGCACAGCAAAAACTCAAGGAATTCAAGGTAGAGTAGTGGCTGGTCCCGAATAGATGGAAAACCCAGCGTTGAGGTCTATTCGCTTGCAGAAATTCGATTGAGAAAAGCAAACAGATGCTTCTTGGAAGCCTTGATGGGCCCTTGCTGGTATCTTTCCACAACTCCGGAAATAAGTAATAACCAACGGCAGTTGAGAGCCGATTTTGATGAAAAAGGCTTTGTTTTAGTCGGCTTTGGAGTTTGATCGAGCGTCTCCCGATCCGGTTTCACACCGGTTGCGGGATCAACTTGGCTAGTTTTCTGAGGTTTTGTGCTGTTGCTGCGAGAAGGAATTCATCTTTGGCTCCGTTTGGTCCCCGCAGGCGCAGTCGGTCGAGTTTCATGATGCGTTTGAGGTGGGCAAACAGCATTTCGACCTTTTTTCGCCGTCGTTGTGAATCGACATAAGCGTCGGTCAGCGAGAGCTCGCGGGCCAAATCACGAGCACCTTCATAAATGTGGCGGCCGACATTGCGGACGGGTTGGTTGGGGCAGCAATATTTCTTCAGCAGGCATTCCTGGCAATCATATTTGCTGGCGCGGTAACGGATCGTATTGTCCGCCGCTACAGGAGATTTTCGATTCCGGTAAGCCCGTTGGGTTGGACGCAGCGGTAATCCGATCGGACAAATATAAGCGTCCTTTTCGTGGTCGTAGACAAACTCGCTTTTCTCAAAAGTGCCGTCCTTGCGTCGCGACTTATCGATGATTGGAATATGCGGCAGGATACCTTCTTTGTTGACCAACCAGTTGAGGTTTTCTGCGGAACCATAAGCTGTGTCGGCGACCAGTATCTCGGGGTAGAGGTCAAACGTTTCCCGCGTTCGTACGATCATGGTGCGTGTAGAACCAACCTCGGCCTGTCTAATTGAACGGCTGGCTTCCACATCCACGATAATCGCGTGATCTGTGTCGATCAGGTAATTGTCTGAGTAAGCGAAGAAAGCTGGGCCCTTGAGCGCACCGGTCCATTGGGAAGCAGGGTCAGAACGTGAAGTGAACTTAGGTTCGACCTCACTGGCGGCACCGAATGCTGCGTCATCCAGCACCTCTAGATATTCCTTCACAGCCCGAGGCACAGTTGCTGGATCGAGTGATGATGCGTCCCATTCCTCCTTTGGTGTCGATTTCTGCTTGTTGGCATCTGCCCGAATAATGCTGGCATCAGTCGCAAACACCTCTCCACCAACTAAACCTTCAGCAATGCAACGAGTAACAACGCTCTCAAACAATTGCCAGAACAGATCGCTCTCTCGAAACCGGCCATGGCGGTTCTTGGAAAAGGTCGATTGATCAGGCACGGGGTCGCCTAGATCAAGACGGCAGAACCATCTGTAGGCAAGATTCACATGGACCTCATCGCACAACCGTCGCTCAGATCGGATGCCCATGATGTATCCGACCAGCAACATGCGGATCATCAGTTCAGGATCAACCGAAGGGCGGCCAATGTCGCTGTAAAATGGGCGCAGGTGCGACCGCATATCGCCAAGATCAACAAACCGGTCAATTGACCGCAATAGATGATCATCAGGCACGTGGTCTTCGAGATTGAACTCGTAAAACAAAGCCGATTGAAATTCCTGGCGTGGTCCCAGCATCGCATCAATCTCCCAAATCAATGGATAAACTGAATCAGCCAATGGTGATTACTTTAAGGCCGACTTTTTCATCAAAATCAGCCCGTTCCACCGTTTTTGGCCTTGTCGCTCGCAGAACATTTTCGTACACCTACGTTCGTACGATCTAGCCCACCGCGGACCTTGGGTGATTTCGGCCAACGCCAACAACGCGAACTTTCTTTATATTCTCAGCTCTAGTTTTTAGTGAAATTGCGACAAGTGATTTATCTTTGCAAGTATAGCAAGAATCGTACCCCTAATGTCCTTCCATATACCTTACTACTCAAATTTATCGCGCATTCCTGCCAAGCGAAGACCGTTCAGGAATAAATTTTCTTGAGGTTTGCGCATTGGCCACCCGTGCGCAACAGCCGGGGTGAATATCTCAAAGTGCCGTTGTTGAAAACTCCGTTGTAACGTGGCCTTTGCAGTTTCTGGATCCCCCGCATTTGCCCGGGCAGCAGCCAGAAACATCAAAGGCAAGTACCAATCAGGATTTGCCTCTGACCATAATCGCAGATGTGACATTGCTCTCACCGGCTTATCGGAAAGTAAAAATGCGATACCTGATGCCGCATAATACCAATCGGAATGATTTGGGTTCAACTCTTGTGCATGCAATGCAAGATTGACACCCCTGTGGGGATCGCCTGAGAAACTCAACGCTGTTGCCAGATCCGCAATAACGTCAGGATCGTTTGGCGCTAACACATGGGCCCGCTCAAGCTCACGCACTGCCTCGTCTGTATTCTTGGTGGTTTGTCGGTACCACGTCTGAAGTGAAAAATGCTCTTTTGCCAGAAGTCTCCTTGCCTGAGCGTTATCCCTGATCAAGATTGATCTTCTAGCCAATTGAAAATCAGCATCTCCTGATCCGACTGACGTTGACTGTTTGTATAACCAATCAACCCAAGCTAGCCCTGCAATGGCTTCAGCATAATTCGGATCAAATTCAAGTGCCTTCTTAAACAGCTTGGTGGCGCTAATATATTTATCGAAATCACGAAGTTTACGTTCAGCCAGAAGTTTTCTGCCCCGAAGAAAAGCGTCATAGGCATCTGTGCTGTTTGTCCCTCGAGCGCTAATCCTATTTAGTTCATCATTTGCAACACTTATTTCGAACGCACCAATGATTTGCCTTGTGATTTTGTCTTGTAGTGTAAAAATGTCGTCAAGTGACCCGTCATACCTATCAGCCCAAACATGATTGCCGGTATGAATTTCCACAAGTTGTGCATTGATCCTGAGGCGTTCGTTTGCACGACGGACGGTACCTTGCAGAATAAATTTGACACCGAGTTCTTCACCAACTTCCTTTACTGTTTCACCAATATCTCTGAACTGAAATGAAGTCTGCCGTGCAATTACCTTTATCCCTGATATCTTGATGAGATCAGTAATGATATCGTCTGCGATACCATCAGCGAAGTAAGCCTGGCTGCTGTCAGCTGACAAATCATCAAACGGCATAACTGCAATGCTGATCTCAGTTTCCTCGACAAGAGAAGACGGTCGCACAACGAAATGAAAAGCCAGGGAAGCGATGACCAAAAAACAAGCTGCAAAAATGGCGTACCGTACTTTAAATACAGAAACATTCCGCCGCTTGGTCGGCGCGACAAGTTTATAACCATGTTTGGGGATAGTCTGAATTATCTTGTGCCCTTCCGCCCCAATTGCTCTCCTAATATCGCTAATACATTGGACAAGACTGTCATCTGTAACCGCGATATCTTGCCATACGGCCTTCATCAAATCGTCGCGCCCAACAAGTCTACCATCATTAGAAGCTAGTACCTTCAAGACGGAATGGGATTGTGGGCGCAGACTAACTTCATTGCTATCCGAGTCTGTAAGCAGCCCTGTCTCTTTGTCGAAATTGATATCCCCCAGCTGTAAAATCACGGCTTCGCCTTCCAGCATTATTGGTTCGCCCGTACGGAACCGATATCGTTATAATTCATATGGTATTTTCATGCAATTTCGTCAGATTTCGCCTCAAGTTTCGGGACATTTCGTATCCTGATTGTCCAATAATACCGCACGTTCTGCGACCAAACCAGAACGTTTGATAAGCGTACACTCACGGAGAAAACAATGAGAAAGATAATTCTGTTAGCATGCACAGCAGCAATCCTGCCAGTTCAGGCCAATGCGGCTGAAAAATTTGTTGCAACCAATTTCTATGTGACAAACACCAAGGCCAGTTCGATAGACGATAATTCAGGGTATTGGGTCGTAACGTTCGAGGGCATCAGCAAGGTATCAGCAGGGCCAATTGATACCATGGCAGTTACTTGCGATGGTTCTGGTTTCTGGAACGCCAAAGGAACTTCGGGTCAGGGCATTTGTGTTCATGGGGTCGGTGAGGATACCTTTACACTGCGTTGGGAGGCCGAGCCGGGTGCTGGGGAAAACAAGTGGCAAATTCTTGCTGGCAAAGGCAAGTATTTGAATATCACTGGGCAGGGTATCGTAACGACGCAGAAACTTCCCGGCAATCGCCGCATCTCCACACTACAAGGTGAAGTGGAATTAACCGAATAAAACCTGAAAATATGAATGGAGCCCCGTTACTAACAGTAGCGGGGTTTTTCGAAGTGAATTTCGCGTAATTTTGAGGCCGCTGTATCACCATTCGTTGTTATTCTATGGTCTTTTTCGCCTAATAAAATATTCCACTCGCGGCAAATCTAATTCCACAATTGGGCTGATTTTGATGAAAAAGGCTTTGTTTTAGTCGGCTTTGGAGTTTGATCGAGCGTCTCCCGATCCGGTTTCACACCGGTTGCGGGATCAACTTGGCTAGTTTTCTGAAGTTTTGTGCTGTTGCTGCGAGAAGGAATTCATCTTTGGCTCCGTTTGGTCCCCGCAGGCGCAGTCGGTCGAGTTTCATGATGCGTTTGAGGTGGGCAAACAGCATTTCGACCTTTTTTCGCCGTCGTTGTGAATCGACATAAGCGTCGGTCAGCGAGAGCTCGCGGGCCAAATCACGAGCACCTTCATAAATGTGGCGGCCGACATTGCGGACGGGTTGGTTGGGGCAGCAATATTTCTTCAGCAGGCATTCCTGGCAATCATATTTGCTGGCGCGGTAACGGATCGTATTGTCCGCCGCTACAGGAGATTTTCGATTCCGGTAAGCCCGTTGGGTTGGACGCAGCGGTAATCCGATCGGACAAATATAAGCGTCCTTTTCGTGGTCGTAGACAAACTCGCTTTTCTCAAAAGTGCCGTCCTTGCGTCGCGACTTATCGATGATTGGAATATGCGGCAGGATACCTTCTTTGTTGACCAACCAGTTGAGGTTTTCTGCGGAACCATAAGCTGTGTCGGCGACCAGTATCTCGGGGTAGAGGTCAAACGTTTCCCGCGTTCGTACGATCATGGTGCGTGTAGAACCAACCTCGGCCTGTCTAATTGAACGGCTGGCTTCCACATCCACGATAATCGCGTGATCTGTGTCGATCAGGTAATTGTCTGAGTAAGCGAAGAAAGCTGGGCCCTTGAGCGCACCGGTCCATTGGGAAGCAGGGTCAGAACGTGAAGTGAACTTAGGTTCGACCTCACTGGCGGCACCGAATGCTGCGTCATCCAGCACCTCTAGATATTCCTTCACAGCCCGAGGCACAGTTGCTGGATCGAGTGATGATGCGTCCCATTCCTCCTTTGGTGTCGATTTCTGCTTGTTGGCATCTGCCCGAATAATGCTGGCATCAGTCGCAAACACCTCTCCACCAACTAAACCTTCAGCAATGCAACGAGTAACAACGCTCTCAAACAATTGCCGGAACAGATCGCTCTCTCGAAACCGGCCATGGCGGTTCTTGGAAAAGGTCGATTGATCAGGCACGGGGTCGCCTAGATCAAGACGGCAGAACCATCTGTAGGCAAGATTCACATGGACCTCATCGCACAACCGTCGCTCAGATCGGATGCCCATGATGTATCCGACCAGCAACATGCGGATCATCAGTTCAGGATCAACCGAAGGGCGGCCAATGTCGCTGTAAAATGGGCGCAGGTGCGACCGCATATCGCCAAGATCAACAAACCGGTCAATTGACCGCAATAGATGATCATCAGGCACGTGGTCTTCGAGATTGAACTCGTAAAACAAAGCCGATTGAAATTCCTGGCGTGGTCCCAGCATCGCATCAATCTCCCAAATCAATGGGTAAACTGAATCAGCCAATGGTGATTACTTTAAGGCCGACTTTTTCATCAAAATCAGCTCGGAAATGACGTCGGCCAATTTTCATCTACTTCAAAAAATAGCACAAATTACGGTTTGGGTACCTTGTCGCACACCGAACAATCGTCAATTTTGGAAATGGTGAAAGGTCTACACTCCCTACCTTTGCAAACAATCTCACCCCAGCAAAAGCTATTTCCCTTTCCAAACCGGCTCTCGCTTTTCAGCAAAGGCGTTAAATCCTTCCATCATATCTTCGCTGCCGTACAGCGTATCGACGGAGCGCAATTGCCGTGTCGTGATGCGGTTCAGGGCGTCCTGAAACTTTGAATCCTCCGCATCGCGCACGACTTCCTTGATCGCCGCATAAACCAGAGGAGGCCCGCTTTCGAGCAGTTTTGCCATTTCCCAAGCCTGATCCATCAGTTCAGATGCGGGATAAATATGATTGATCATGCCCCAGCGGTGGGCTTCATCCGCTTCCAGCCAACGGCCCGTCAACAGCATTTCCATGGCGATGTGATAAGGAATACGTTTTGGTAGTTTGATGGAGGCGGCATCGGCCACTGTGCCCGAACGAATTTCCGGCAAGGCAAAAGTCGCGTGATCAGCGGCCAGAATTATGTCGCAGGAAAGCGCAATTTCCAGCCCGCCGCCACAACAGATACCGTTCACCGCGCAGATGATCGGCTTGTTCATATCCCGCATTTCCTGCAGGCCACCGAAGCCACCGACACCGTAGTCGCCATCCACGGCGTCCCCATCGCTGCCATCGGCATTGGACGCGGCTTTCAGGTCCCAACCGGGGCAGAAGAATTTTTCCGATGATGCGGTGAGGATCGCCACACGCATTTTCGGATCGTCTCGGAAACCGGCGAAAATATCGCCCATGATCCGCGATGTTTCTAGATCAATCGCGTTGACCTTGGGCCGGTCGATGGTAACCTCAAGAATACCCCCTACCTTGCGGGTTTTGATGGGTTGGTCAGTCATTGTGTCTTCCTTTTTATCACTTGCTTAGCCGCATCAGTACACCAACCAAGAGAAACATTTCGGTAAATTGTTTCTGGTAATTCGTTAAACCACAAATGTTGATACCCCCAAGTCAATATCCGATCTTTCTCAACGATGACTGCATGGGTACTAAACGTATTGTTACCTCCACCAATCCAGATGGAATATAGAAACGAATTTCGACTGAAACATTGCGCATCATACTTTCGTGCCGATACATTCATGACGATTGCACTGGTTACTTCACAAAGTAAGAAGAACGCTATCCAAAAAACTAAGTTGATCTGAGCTGCCCAGAAAAACAAAGGCCTAGCGTTTAATCCGCAGCGATTTCCCCAAAAGTACGCAAAAAACATTGCACCAGAAATTGGCAATATCAGGAACGGAATAAATTTGAAATAGAAGAGAGAAATAAGAAGTACAAGCAGAGGAGGAAACGCCAGTCCGAGCAACAGATTCCAGTTTACAGAAGATATGACGATTGCAAACAACCATGAAACACCAACATAGACGAAAAATGCTTTTCCTTTTATTTAGCAAGCATCCTATTGCGCCCTTTTAATAATCAGCGCGTCGACCGCAATGGCACCAAACTGGGTGGCAAAAAGCGGGTTGACGTCGAGTTCTTCCAATTCATTTGCGTGATCACAGGCGTATTTTGCAATGCACATTATGTTGGCGATCAGCGCATTGATATCGGCACCTTCGGCCTCACGATAGCCCTCGAGCAATTTGCCAACTTTTAAACCGGAGACCGCATCGCGAATATCTTGTTCGCTCGCGGGCAACAAAACTGTTGCTGTATCGTCCAGCAATTCCGTCAACACACCGCCCGCCCCTATGGTCAGCATCAATCCACAGGTCAGGTCACGGGTCACGCCGACAATGAGTTCTGCCATAGGTTTAGCGGCCATTTCCTCAACCAGAAAACGGTCTGACAGACGGGCCATTTTCTGAATTGCTGTTATGATCTCTTCATTCGATTGAAGGTTGAGGACGACAGCTCCAACCTCCGTTTTATGGGCAATGCCAAGCGTCTTGATAGCTACCGGACGCTCAAGCGTCATCAAAGCCTGCTCGATTTCTACCATGTTCGAAACCACCATACGGTTCGGCGCGTTCACCCCAGCTGATGCGAGTTCAGTCTTTGATTGATCTTCATCGAGCGTGATTAACCCACCATTGTCATCGTCGCCACAGCGACGATCCAGAGCCATACGTTCTGGATTCCCGCTGTAGCGGGAATGACAAGGTGATAATAGTGGCGCAGGTAAAGGCTCAGCCCAGGCCTTGCCGATAAATGCAGCGGCTTCGGCGGCAATAATGGATGTCTCCAACCCGCACAGGGGCGTGATCTTCACCGACATTAATTGCTGCGCCATGTCCTCCGGCATGCATTCTGCGATGCTTGAGACGACGGCAGCACGAACGCTCGTTTGCCTGACGGCTGCAATGAAGCTGTTTGTGGCGTAGCGCCAATCGGCATTGTCGCACCGGTCCTCGCGAGGAAAATCCATGACCAATAGTGCAAGATCAAAACGCGGGAGAAGTGCGGCCTCAAACATGCGCGTCATCGCGGGCCAGTCGCCCCAGATAAATGTATTGTAATCGAGCGGATTTGCGACCGTGACAATGTCACCGAGCTCCGATTTCAACTCAGCAGCTTCGTCCGGCTTATAAGGCCGGTAAGAAATATTCCGCCCTTCCGCAGCGTCCGCCATCAGCGACGCTTCCCCACCGGAACAGGAAAGGGACAGCAGGTCGTTCCCGTGCAGCGGGCCATCTACATGCAGTAACTTCAAGGTTTCAATAAAAGTTTCGATGCCATGAACGCGGGCAATGCCAAGCCGTTTGAACAGGGCATCATGGGCAGTATCAGATCCCGCCAAAGAGGCCGTATGGGTAATAGTCGCAGCCTGCGCCTGCTCGCTTTTCCCAATCTTTATTGCCACAATCGGTTTGCGCAACTCGCGGGCGCGTAACGCCAATTTTTCGAACGCCTTAACATCGTCCAATCCTTCGATATGCAGTCCCAGTGCGGTGACGCGTTCGTCTTCCAGCAAGCCCAAAGCAAGTTTGGAAAGCCCCATTTGGGCCTGATTACCAGCGGTCATGACATAGGCAACTGGAAGGCCGCGTTTTTGCATCGTCATGTTGATCGCGATATTGGATGATTGCGTGATGATCGCAACACCGCTGTCGCAAGTGGCCGCCCCATGCTGGTCGGGCCAAAGCGCCACATTTTCCAACGTGTTGATGAAGCCATAGCAATTGGGGCCTATGATCGGCATGTCGCCAGCGGCTTCCACCAAACGTTTTTGAAGCTCGCAAGCGCCTTCTTTTTCACCTTCGGCTTCGGCAAAACCGGCGGCATAGCAGACGGCACCACCACAACTCAGCCTAGATAAGACGGCAACCACGTCGATGGTCAATTCCCGATTAACCGCGACATAAGCCACGTCAGGCACTTGGGGCAAGTCTTCCACAGACCTGAAACAAGCACGGCCACCGAGGCTCTCTCGTGTTGGATGAACAGGCCATATAGTGCCTGTGAATCCAAGTTTGTCGCACTGTTCAACAACCTGCGCGCACTCCTTGCCACCAATGACTGCGATGGTTTGCGGGTTGAGAAGACGGGAGAGGTTCGACATTTTGTCAATCGACCTTGGAAAACGCCAGGGCATGGGTGATTTCACCCTGTCGAGGCAAGCCGTCAGTTAGTTGACACATCATGAAATAATCGCCCGCATAGGGTGATTCATATCCACGGGCCTCATTTACGGAAAAGCCAAAACGTTGGTAATAGGCGAGGTGTCCGAGTACGAATATTGCTTCCCATGCAGCATTTTTACACTGCTCAATCCCAGCTTCGCACAGCGCCGTTCCCAGACCTTGCCCTTGATAGTCCGGTGACACCGTCAGCGGCGCGAGGGCGAGGGATCTAAATGGGGCCTGCATGTATGAAAATGCAACATGCCCAACAACGCGGCCGTTGATCATAGCGACAAGTTCGAGTTGCAAATCACCATCGGCGCGCAAACCGCGCACCAGAGCAACTTCATCATCACCACCGAAAGCTTGCCGTATGACAAGGTCAACCTGTTCATATTGCGCCTGTGAACAAGGGGCAATTGTTGGTGCACGTGTCAAATCACCCTCCCAATGGACGCAGCAGCGCGCGACTGATGATGTGCCTTTGAATTTCGCTGGTGCCCTCCCAGATACGTTCAATACGAGCATCACGCCAGATACGTTCCAGTGGAAGTTCGTCCATTAATCCCATGCCGCCGTGAATCTGGATGGCTTCGTCTGCCACCATCGCCAGAACTTCCGATGCCTTGAGCTTGGCCATCGCCATATCGCTGTCGGTGCAGCCGCCACTGTCAAATTTTGAACCCGCTTCCCAGGTCAACAATTCTGACGCTTTCAATTCCATCGCCATATCGGCGAGCTTGAACGACACCCCTTGAAACTTTCCGATTTGCTGACCGAATTGTTTGCGCTCTGTTGAAAACTGCACCGCGTGTTGGAAAGCACGGTCGGCACGACCCAGACATGTTGCAGCGACCTGCAGACGGGTCGCACCGAGCCAGTCGTTGGCGACCTCAAAGCCTTTACCAACTTCTCCCAGAATATTTTCTGCCGGTACCCGACAATCATCGAACTCCAGAATTGCGTTCGTGTAGCCACGATGGGAGACATTGTTATAGCCGTCGCGAACGGTGAAACCCGGAGTGTCTTTATCGACAAAGAATGCAGTAATTTCAGCTTTCGTCCCTCGGGACGTTTCCACCTCACCCGTCTTCATGAAGCAGATGGCAAAACCTGCAATATCCGCATGGCTGATGAAATGTTTGGTGCCGTTGAGGATCCAGTCTGAACCGTTGGGTTTCGCAGAAGCCTTCATACCGCGCAGGTCAGACCCCGCCCCCGGCTCCGTCATCGCAAGGCTATCCCATGTCTCGCCTTTCAGACAGGGTTGTAGATAGCGTTCCCGTTGCTCCGGCGTTCCTGCACACAGGATATTCGATGGCCGGGCGACACAGGTCCAATGCAGCGCATAATTGGCCCGACCAAGTTCCTTTTCGTAAAGCAGCCATGTCAACGTATCGAGACCGGCACCACCAAACTCTTCGGGAATATTGGCCGCGTAAAGACCTGCATCCATGGCTTTCTTTTGAAGTTCCCGGACAAGGTCCATTTCCAAAACGCCAGACCGTTCGATCTCCTCCTCATGAGGATAAAGCTCGTTTTCAACAAACGCACGGGTGGTTTCGACAATGAGGTTTTGTTCTTCGGAAAGGGAGAAGTTCACGCAAACTCTTTCATATTCGCAATGAAGGCCGTTTTCAGACTCTCATATTCAGATTCCGTAAAACCAACAGATGCTTCATCTTTCGAAGAAGGCTGGTCTTTATATTCGATCGGCGCGTCAAATTGCTTATCTGTAAAGTCGATCCGCTCGCCATTAAAAGAATTGTAATAATGGTGGGTTTGTTCGTTCCAAGGTGTTTTAAGAATGTCACCCCCGTATAGGTCGTAAATCACGGCTGTGGTCACGTTGCACTGCCCGGCAACAGGCTTATCTGCCCGCCATTGACGCGCGCTGTTTATCGACCAGCTCTTTTGCATAGCTGCACGAATCTTCATTTCATCAACCATCGTTCGCCACTTTCGCTTTCAGTCGCATTTCATAATCTTTTAAAAGTTTACCAGCGCCCCAGCCTTCACCACCCCGGCTGTTAGCCAACACCTGCATGAAACCCACGAGATTCTCATCGCGGATTTGTTCCAATTCGCGGATGGAATGCATGCCGGATTGTGCATCAGACTGGCTGGCAATTTTATCAATCAGGGCATCATCCAGTTCAGGTACGTTCATGAGTTTGGTCCAGGGCATGCTCAAGGTGGGGCCGAATTGTTCGATAAAATGGCGCATGCCTGCTTCGCCACCGGCGATGCGATAGGTTTCGAACAGGCCCATTTGAGCCCAGCGCATGCCGAAGGAATAGCGCATGATGTTGTCGAGTTCTTCCGTCGTACAGACATTATCTTTGATCAACCAAAGCGCTTCACGCCACACGGCCTCCAACAGGCGGTCGCCGACGAAGGCGTCGATTTCCTTACGGATGGTGATCGGCTTCATGCCAATCTGGGTGTAAGCCCCGTGGGCACGGTCGATCGTCTCCGTACTCGTTTGCGCACCACCGACGATCTCAACCAAGGGCAGAAGGTATACCGGGTTATAGGGGTGGGCGACGAACATGCGGTCGGGTGCCATCATCTTCGCCTGAATATCCGTGGGCAAAAGGCCGGACGTTGATGAACCAACCAATGCAGATTCCGGCGCTGCCGTATCAATCTGCATATGAACTTTTTGTTTCAGTTCCAGCCGCTCCGGCACGGATTCCTGAATCAAATCCGCATCTTCCACCGCTTCTTCAATGCTATCAACGAAAGTGAGAAGCCCCGGTGTCGGTTTGGGAGCATCCGTCAGCAGGTCAAACGCGCGGGTGGCATTGTCCATCACTTCACCAACAATACGTTGGGCGTCCGGGTGGGGATCAAAGATTTTACAATCCAGCCCGTTCAGCACAAACCGCGCCGCCCAAGCCCCACCAATAACACCACCGCCGATGGCGGCTGTTTGTTTGACTATCATTGAACATTACTCACGGTCGGTAATGGATAAGGATCTAAATGTGTTGCTAATTCTTCGGTCGTAATCAACGTATCGAATATTCCGACCCATTCTGGTGCCTTTTCTGCAAAACTGGTGCCACAAACGACGATGCTCGCTGCGTCACCGTGAGGCAAAATACTTTGTGGTCGGGTATTGAAGTCAGACCAACATTGCATTCTCCCAGAATACCGCTCCGGTTGAGTTTCATGACCTTTATCCGTTGGTTGTTTAATCTCAAAATGAATCGCGAAACGTTTTTGAGAAGACAATTCGAACACAGCTAGAAGATCAGTTTCACCACATGATGCGTAAGGACAGCTGGTTCGCTCACAATATGGATGACGCGACCAGAAAGATGTATTTTTGCTTCGTTTCTTCAATTGCTCCTGTTTCAATAGCTGCGCATCATGAGAGTCATCACAGAACTTAGTTTTGTTTAGAACAAAACTTCTAAAATCATCGCTCTGCTCCAAGGCTGCAGCTATCGGCCACGAGTAAAGGAATTCCATTGGGGCACTAGCAGGGTATTTTACCGGGAGATCAACAATCTTAATCACCGTTTCACCAACCCAAGCCTCTCGCGCACGTGTTCCGGTCCGATCACCTTCGCCCCAAGGCTTTCGACAATCCCGATCGCCTTTTCCACCAGTTGCGCGTTTGTTGCTAACACGCCACGACCGAGCATCAGATTGTCTTCAAGACCAACGCGCACATTGCCGCCAGCCAAGACCGCGGCTGCCACATAGGGCATCTGGTGTCGCCCGAGGCCGAATGCGCTCCATGTCCATGTGGCCGGCACGTTGTTGACCATGGCCATGAAGGTGTTGAGGTCGTCCGGCGCACCCCATGGCACGCCCATGCAGAGTTGCACCAGCGCATCTTCCTTCAACACGCCTTCTTTGACGAGTTCCTTTGCGAACCACAGATGGCCCGTATCGAACGCCTCAATTTCCGGCTTGACACCAAGTTCGGTCATCATACCGCCCATGGCGCGGAGCATGCCCGGCGTGTTGGTCATGACGTAATCGGCTTCCGCGAAATTCATGGTGCCGCAATCCAGCGTGCAGATTTCAGGCAGGCATTGCGCCACATGGGCGACGCGGTCGGTCGCGCCTGCCATATCGGTTCCATCATTGGAAAGTGGCAAAGGATGTTCAACGCCGCCGAAAACCATGTCCCCCCCCATGCCCGCCGTCAGGTTGAGTACAACATCTTCCTTCGCATCGCGGATACGGTCTGTTACCTCACGATAGAGGTCGAGCCTGCGGCTGGGTACGCCCGTTTCCGGGTCCCGTACATGGCAGTGGACAACCGCCGCACCAGCTTTCGCCGCATCAATGGCAGAATTGGCGATCTGTTCCGGCGAACGGGGCACATGTGGGCTGCGATCCTGAGTCGAACCGGAGCCCGTGATCGCGCAAGTGATAAAGACTTCATTGTTCATTGTAAGCGGCATGATCTCTCTCCCGGCACCAACCCGTATTCAAGCCAGACGTTGGTTCAAACCGCACCTAAACACAATCCAAAATTGCGACTTTCAAGGGCGTATTTATTGATTTGACGATCACCGATCAAACAATGAGTTCACCCCTAGCCAAAGCCTGTTCCAGCAGATCAACAGCATCGGCCAAACGTCCGTCTATGATTTCCAGATAATGTGTCCAGTCGGAAAGCTCCGCGACTGGCTTTTCACCATCCGATATTCCGCGAAGGCCAATCAGCGGGACAGATGCGTTTTGACATGCGCGATGTATCGCCCAGGTTTCCATATCCACCATGTCGGCCTCGATTAATTGATACGCTTCCCCCGAAACAACATTGGCCCCGGTGCTGAGTGATGCACGTTCAAGCCCCTCAACCTCCAACCCCAATTCCAGCGTCGCGGGAAGGTCAAGAAAAGGCGTCACCCCTTTTGGAAAACCAAAGGCAGATGCGTCCATATCCCGGTAGGATACGGATGATACCTGATAGACATGGGCCTGTTTCAAAGTCGCGGAACCGGCACTGCCCAGGGATACAACCAAATCAACATTCGTATTTTGTGTAAGATACGATGCCACATTGATCGCGGACTCAACCGGGCCGACCTGGCATGACAACGGGCTAAATCGTTCCCGCAAAGCCGATTGATATTCGGCCTCCGTCGCCATCACATACAGGATGTTCGTACCTGCGATATTTTTTACGACAGGGGTGATTTTATTTGGATTGGTCATATTCCGGGCAGCCGTTTAAATGAGCATTTGGTGAAACTAATATGATATAATTGACGCAACAACGATAACAGGATTTCGAACATGAGCCGATTTATTATCGCCTAGTTTGCGAGTATGGTCATATTTTCGCAATTGACGATACTTGGTTCAGGCGGATTGTCGTTAATCTCCGTCGAAGCCAAATTGGCCAGATAAGTTTTATTCTTGCGGAATTGAAACCCGATTGAGCCGCCGCCCGTAGATTAGGTGTAAACCAAAAACGGGAGGTCATAATGACCAAATTAACAAATAAAATTGCCAAGTCTTTCGCAACGCTAGCACTGATACTTTCTATGGGTTCTACGGCTCTTGCAGAAAACAAAGTAGTCGGCGGGGCAGAAATGTTTCCCGACAAGAACATCATTGAAAACGCGGTCAATTCCGGCGACCACAAAACACTGTGAATCCCGGAGACAAAATGACCACAGAAATGGTTGGGTAATCTGACCGTCGCGGAGTAAAATTCCGCACTCTGACACCTTGTGCTTGTGAGTATTAGGTGGGGAAGATGTATTCTGTGGATTTGTATAGTCGGGTGCGTCGAGCGTGCCATGTGGATGGGAAGAACAATAGCGAGGTGGCCCGTTTGTTCGGGATTGATCGCAAAACCGTGGCGAAGATCCTGAAGCACTCGGTTCCGCCCGGTTATCAAAGAACGACCGCGCCTGTTCGCCCGAAGTTGGATCCGTTTGTTGGGATAATTGATCAGATCCTGAAAGACGACAAAAAGGTCATCAAAAAGCAACGGCACACAGCCAAGCGTATTCATGCGCGGTTACGGGATGAGCACGGGTTCACTGGCGGGATCACCATTGTCACTGATTATGTGCGTGAGAAGCAAAGACGAACCCAGGAGGTGTTTGTTCCTCTGGTTCACGCGCCCGGCCATGCTCAGGTCGATTTTGGTGAGACGTTCGGCGTGATCGACGGTGTCGAACGCAAGCTGCATTACATCGCTATATCGTTGCCGCATTCGGATGCGTTCTTCATGAAGGCGTATCCGGCGGAAACAACAGAAGCCTTCTGTGACGGTCACAATGCTGCGTTTGCTTTCTTCGGCGGTGTGCCGTTGTCGATGCTCTACGACAACACCGTGATTGCAGTTGCAAAGATCCTGGGCGGTGGCAAACGGATACGCACGAGAACTTTCTCAGAGCTACAATCGCACTATCTGTTTGAGGATAAGTTTGGTCGCCCTGGCAAAGGCAATGATAAAGGGAATGTCGAAGGCGTCATTGGTTACGGTCGCAGGAACTTTCTCATCCCAGCCCCACGGTTCGACAGCTTTGATGCCTTGAACGCCTGGTTGGAAGAATGCTGCCTGAAGCGTCAGGATGATGTTGTTCGCGGACATGGTGAGAGTATTGGTGAACGATTGCTGAGAGACCTGGACGCGCTGATGGCATTGCCCCCAACGCCATACGACGCGTGTGAAAAGTTTAGCACGCGGGCAACGTCAATCTCGATGATCCGCTACCGCAATAATGATTACTCCGTTCCTGTCGCCTTTGCCCATCATGAGGTTCAGGTTCGCGGTTACATCCATGAGGTTGTGATTGGCAGTGGAACCGAGATTATTGCCCGCCATCGTCGGTCTTATGAGAAGGCAGACATGATCTTCGACCCGCTTCACTATCTGCCCTTGCTGGAACAAAAGGTAGGTGCTCTCGATCAGGCGGCACCATTGCAAGGCTGGGGTTTACCCGATGCATTTGCGATCCTTCATCGTTTATTAGAAGCCCGCATGGGTAAGGCGGGAAAACGCGAGTATGTTCAGATCCTGCGTCTGCTGGAAACTTTTGAGCTGGAGCACGTTCACGCCGCAATCCAACAAGCTTTGGATCTGGGTGCCATTGGCTATGATGCGATCAAGCACCTTATTCTGTGCCGGATCGAGCGGCGACCGCCCAGGCTTGATCTCGACATCTACCCCTATTTGCCCAAAGCGGTGGTCGAGACGACAAAACCTGCCAGCTATGCCGTGCTGTTGTCGGAGGCGGCAGCATGAACGACACTGTTACCGATACACCGCAAGTTCTACTCAAACATCATCTGACCAAACTTCGGCTGCCAACCTTCCAGAGTGAATATACCAAACAGGCCCAACAATGTGCCGCTGAGAATAAGGATCATGTCCAATATCTCCTGCGGTTATGTGAGTTGGAGCTGATTGAACGTGAGCGCCGAATGGTGGAGCGACGCATCAAAGCTGCGAAGTTCCCGGCAACCAAGAGCCTCGACAGCTTTGACTTCAAAACGATCCCGTCAGTGAACAAGGTGCTCGTGATGGAACTGGCCCGTTGCGAGTACGCTGCGAAACGCCAAAACATCATCGCGTTAGGACCAAGTGGAACCGGCAAAACCCATGTTGCCCTCGGCCTTGGACTGGCTGCCTGCCAAAAGGGGATGAAAGTCCGCTTCACCACGGCTGCTGCACTGGTTCATGAGATGATCGAGGCCGTTGATGAACGTCGCTTGCAACGGCATCAAAAACAACTGGCAGCTCAAGACCTGCTGATCATTGACGAACTGGGCTTCGTCCCTCTCTCCAAAACCGGGGCGGAGTTGCTGTTCGAAGTAATCAGCCAACGGTATGAACGCGGTTCCATCATCATCACATCCAATCTACCATTCGACGAATGGACAGAGGTCTTCGGATCAGAACGCCTAACGGGCGCAATACTCGACCGGCTGACACACCACGTCCACATCCTGGAGATGAATGGTGAAAGCTACAGGTTGCACCAGAGCCGAAAACAAAAATCTGTTCAAATCAACTGACACTAAACCAGATCAAAAACACAAACGTCCCAAAATCTGGCCAATTTTACTCCGGGATCAAGACCCATTTTAGGCTGGGATTGACAAAACACTCGTTGCTGCTGTTAAAGCGGCTGGTCTTGTCGAAACGCTTTCAGGTGACGGGCCATTTACTGTATTTGCGCCAGTCGACAGCGGCTTTGCCGCGCTACCTGCAGGTACTGTGGAAACTCTGCTCAAACCGGAGAATAAAGCAACTTTACAAAAAGTACTGACCGCCCATGTAGTGGCCGGAAATGTCAGCGCTGAAACCCTCGTTGGCATGATCAAAAAGGGCAACGGCTACGTTAATATCTCAACTGTGAGCGGTGATGTGATTACTGCACGGCTTGATTCAAAAGGTGTTTACATTTTTGACGAGTCTGGTGGTGTAGCCCGAGTAACGCAGGTTGATGTAAATCAGTCAAACGGCGTCATTCACGTCATCGATAACGTACTCGTTCCAAAATAATCAAGTTAACTTTCCCTAGGGGCGCCAGAGGGAAAGTGGGAGTCGCGTTGTCACCCCCAAAGCCGCACAACGCGACTCTTTTTTGCCCGTATAATGATCTGATCAGCGCATATCTTCCGATGCGTGCAAAAGCCTGATTATAATCTTTTTTCAACGAAACTGCGTTTATTCACTGACGTTTTCTATCAGATTACCGGTGTATATTATCGGGCCGGTTGCTACGCCAGTTGGAGACCCGCCTGAAGGCTCAAGTGTAATCGCTAGCAAATCACCGTCCGCAGCCGTGATATCTTTCAGGTCTATTCCACCTTCGCCGACAAGACCAACGGAGACGGCTTTTTTACCATCTGGGATATACCAAAGCTCCAAACTTTTACCGTCCGGGCGTTTTACCCCAACGCTACGCACCGTGACATCGCCTGTCTCAGCATTTATATTGATAACCAATGAGGGCTGGTCCCCATTGGCATTGACCACCGCGATATATTCCTTGGCGGTGCGATTTCCAGCAATGGGGCCAATGCCCTGGAACTGTCCAACACCGGACAGCAATTGCGGGTTATACAGAATACTGCCCAATGCAATGGCCGAGACACTGGCAGCGATGGCAAACATACGCCAACGTCCGCGGCTGCGGCGCAACGCATTGCTTGTATTATCGTTTGCGAAAGTATTGCCACCCTGTTGAAGTTTCGCGGTCGACAGGGCTACACCGGAGGCACTGGTCCCCGAACTGGACGCTGCATATGAAGGGTCTTCATTTGCAAGGGTGCGCTCTATGCGGGCCCAGAGCTCGTCAGGCGGAGCTTTGGGAGAAACGGAGGCGTTCAAGGCACCAAAAGTTCGTTCCCAAAACGCAACATCCTCGCGGGTTTTAACGTCTTTTTGCAAGAAAGCCTCGAACGCAGCCCGTTCCGCCTTGGTAAGCGTACCAATGACGAATTCAGCAGCATCCAATTCTTTGTCCTGTCCTGGCATCTTCCTGCTCATTCTTTTTCCAGACATGCCCGCAGCGCGACCAACCCGCGCCGAAGCCTCGTTTTTATCGTTCCAACCGGCGAACGGAACCGCCTTGCAAGTTCCTGGCGAGAGTATCCTTCATAATAGGCTAATAATACGTAGTTCCGATCATCTTCCTTCATTTCTCCGAGACAAAACCGAAGTGCCTCCAGATCTGTAACATCAACTTCGTCGACAGACTGACCACCAAGCCGGAATATCTCTTCTTCATCACCCGGTTCATCAACTGTTTGCTCCGGTCTGGCCGCACGAATGATATCAATGGCCCTGGTGCGGGCAATTGTCGCCATCCAAGTGATCGGCTTACCTTGCGCAGCGTCGTAACTTGCAGATTTTTGCCAGATCTTGATGTAGACATCCTGTAAAACATCTTCAGCTTTTTGTTGGTTACGTAAGATACGCAAGACAACGCCAAACAGTTTCGCAGACGAGCGTTCGTAAAGGAGTTTGAATGCCGCCCGATCCCCCGAGGCGGTGGCCGCTAAAAGGCTTTCCAATGTCGGATCGGTGTTCATCGTCATCGACTAAACCTTAACTCAGCACCATGCTTAAGACCAATAATGAACCCCGAAACAAGATAGCAAATCCTATCCGAAATTCACAACATCATATTCACTAAATCTACCGGAATGTTGTAATTATTGGACTGTTCTAATGGTCGCAGGCGTGACAAAACAAATCATTCAGATTTAGTCCGGCCAGCCTCTTGTTAAACACCGAAATAACCACGAGCGAAGGTCGAAGCGCGTCAACTGCTGATACAGCACCAATTCGCGACGGCCCGAATATCACTGAGCTTGTTGTGTTCTGCGGTTTCCTGATGGGTTTATCCGGTTTTTCGACTGATATTATTCTACCTGCCTTTACACAGATGAGCGAAAACCTGTCGACGTCGCTGAATAAGGTTCAACTGACGATCGCCCTGTTCGGATTGTTTTTTGGCTTTGGACAATTCATTTTCGGGCCAGCGTCCGACAGGTTTGGCCGTAAACCAGTACTGGCATTCGGTATGGGTATCTATATCGCCGGATCGGCTCTAGCGACATTTGCGCCAGATATTGAAACGGTGCTGGCAGGGCGCGGCCTGCAGGGATTGGGCGCCGGTGCGGCACCGGTAATCGCCCGCGCCATCCTGCGCGACACCCATCAGGGAACGGCACTGGCGCGGGCCATGGCGCTGTCAATGGCGATCTTCGCGTTCGGGCCAATATGCGCACCGCTCATCGGCTATGGTATTGTTGAAGTGAGCGGCTGGCGCGAACTATTTGTTCTCTTGGGAATACGCGCCTTCCTAATGCTCCTGTTCAATATGGTGCGGTTTCGCGAAACCAACCTGGCACTCGATCCGGGAGCGCTGTCGCCGCGAAACCTTTTGCGCTCGGTGACATCTATTCTTCGAAACAGACAATCCAACTATTTCCTGTTTTGCGGAACAGCTGCTTATTGCGCGCTCTTCACGTTCATCGCTCATGCTCCACGCATCTATGCGCAGGCCTTCGATGTTGATGGTATCTGGTTTGCATTGCTCTTTGCATTTTGTGGTATTGGGATTGTGGTTGGCCAAATAGCCAACAGGGCGTTGCTTCCACGGCTTGGTATATTAACAATGTTACGCACTGCCAGCCTTATTCTCCTATTGGCCAGCGGAGGAGTGGCTTTGCTGAGTTGGCTCGACCTCATCAACGAATGGTCATTTACCGCATTGATGTTCTGCTTCAACACGTCATTTCTCGTGGTAATCGCCAACACTGCCACCCTTTGCCTGGACCCCCACCCCAAAATCGCCGGAATTGCATCAGCCTTCTACGGCACTGTCACCAGCCTTTCAGGGTCTATATTTATCGCCGTGACCGTCGTGGTCGCGGGAGCCAGTATCCTGAATTGGGCAATCATCATGACGGTACTTACGGCCATTAGCGCAATATTCATCTGGGCAGCACGGACTGAAAGCCTCTCGTTCAAATAGAAACTAACTGTTTCATAGAACCGTCTGTTGCTGACTCGTAAACAGCCTCTTCCGCCCGAAGGTTCGCCAGATATTCGGTTGCAGAATTCATAATGGGCGACCCCCTCGAATAATGATCAACCACATGGCGGGTAAAGTGATAAACGCAATCACCACCAAAACCGATGTCGTCCCACTCAAACTGAATCGGCCTAATATCACTTGAATTATGAGGTCGAAACGATAGCTCGGCATCACCATTGAGGGAAAGAACCCCTTTTTCTCCCTCGATCAAAAGTTCTCCCATGGTGCGGCGGTGGTTTTCAGCAGCATGATCGCTGAGGCGATTGCCATCGAGCACTGCCCTGGGACCATCCTTAAATTTCAAGATGATAACACAGCTATCTTCACCCAAGATCACTGGATTTAATCTCTCCAGATCCGCCCAAACCGATTCCAGATCACCGAACAGATATCGGAACACATCGATGAAATGGACGGCTGTCTCGTGAATCAAAAACCGTTCCATTTTTTGAAAATAGGGTTGACGGTCGAGGTAGGCTGATGGCCCTTGCCCGTCGCCGGGTCGCAATCGAAACGTGGCTCGAAAAATATGGCCCAATCGTCCGGAATCCAACTCCCGTCTAATTGCCGAATACCACGGTTGAAACCGGAAATTTTCGTGAACGGTAATGTCTATTCCTGACTTCTTGCCTATCTCAACTGCCCGTTGAGCATTGGCCAGATCGCCGCAAAAGGGCTTTTGACAGATAACATTAATGCCCCGTTTTGCGGCCATTTT
Source organism: uncultured Rhizobiaceae bacterium (assembly GCA_951813045.1). Classification (GTDB taxonomy): domain Bacteria; phylum Pseudomonadota; class Alphaproteobacteria; order Rhizobiales; family Rhizobiaceae; genus Pseudahrensia. The sequence goes on along the minus strand of CATOTF010000002.1, from coordinate 476,438 downwards.
AATGATCGGTAAATGGGTCGCTGGTGGTGTAATAATATCCAGCAAGTCGGGCTTTGTCGCATCCAGCATGATTGCGACATCGTTAAATGCGGCACCGCCATATCGGGTGATTATGCGCTCTGCATTTTCCAGATTGAGGTCCGCCACGCCAACAAACTCAACTTCGCCACAACGCGTCCAAGCATCGAAATGGAACTGGCTGAAATAGCCGGTTCCCACCGCAGCGAGTTTGATACTGCCTGTCATTCCAGAGCGGTCAGGCAGGTTCTTACCGCCGTTGAAATCTCCGCCACACCCGCGTCGCCGCCCCGTTCTGTGGACACCAATTTGCCGTCGCGAAACGCATCATCAACCGCGAGGCGCAGCACTTTCGCAGCCTCTGCGTATGGCGCGTGGTCTTTTTCAATTGCCAACCACTCCAGCATCATGGCGCCCGAAAGGAACATGGCAGTTGGGTTGGCTTTACCCGTACCCGCAATATCAGGCGCTGAGCCATGGCAAGGCTGGAACACAGCATGGTCATCGCCGATGTCGGCGGATGGGGCCATGCCAAGGCCACCGACCAATCCGGCCCCGAGGTCGGAGAGTATATCACCATACATATTTTCCGTGACCATCACGTCATAAATCCACGGGCGGCGGACCATTTCCATCGCCACCGCATCCACATAGCCGTAGCGTTTAGAAATGTCGGGATACCCCTGAGATACTTCATCAAACATATCACGCCAGAAAGCCATGGATTTGAAAACATTGGCCTTATCCACGCTGGTGACTTCACCAACATAGCCATCTTTCTTACGCTGCTGGGCCAATTTGAAGGCAAAATCACAAACTCTTTTTGTACCTTTACGGGTGACCACCTGCGTATCACTCGCCTGATCGTCATCCCGCGATCCTTTGCCAACCGACGCGAAAAGACCTTCGGTGGATTCTCTGATAAGGACAAAATCGAGTTGTTCACCACGCGGATCAGCCAGCGGACCTTTGACACCTGGTACAGAGCGTACTGGTCGCACACCTGCATAAAGTTCCAGCTCGAATCGCAGCTCAATCTGGGGAATAATCTCGGTCCCATCGGGATAACGCACCGCCGGGTCGCCCATGGCCGCGAGTAATATTGCGTCAGCGGAACGGCACCCGGCAATGGTTTCAACCGGCAGTGCATTGCCCTGTTTTGTGTATGTACCCGCACCGGCTTCAAGCCAGTTTTCCACCGCTTTGGGTTCGCCGACCTGCGCTAACGCCTGTTGGACCAGTTCAACGCAGGGACTGGTGATTTCTTCACCAATCCCATCTCCGGGCAGGATTGCTAAAACGAGAGGCTGCGCCATAAATTACTCACTTGATTTTCGGCATTTGCATTAGCGCTTGTGTGAGCGGTTCTATGTCGAATGTCCAGTGGTGAGGCCGGTGCCCCCGTACCGGCATTTTCATCGTTGCCAACTGTCCACCGAGCAAACAGCCCAGCACGCCATGATCCAATTCATCGCCACAAAAGGCCAGGTTGGAGATATTCTTCAACAAATGGCCGGCTGACTTATCGAGATGGGGGCGCCCCATTGTATGAGTTTTCCAGGCCTGCTCCACCGTTTCCAAATGTTGCGCATCAACATCTTCAAGAAAGGCCTCAACATCACCTGCGTCTGTGACACGCAGCACTCTATTCGAGACAATCGACGTGAGCCAAGCGTCACCCCGCTGGTCAAAAGCCAATCCGTCGGGAAAAGTGCCCTCTCCTAACTCTGCTACCGTCTTGCGATTTGTAAGACTACCATTTGGACCAATATCAAAGCTCGTCAGACGGCGGGCAAACGTTTCATTGACGAACAATCGTTTGCCGTCCGGGTGGGGCACGCATTCATTCGTATAACCCAGATTATCGGCTACAATGTTGGCTGCACCATCCACAATCACCGCGATAAAACCATCTGCGACGTCACTGCGATAGGCCAATGCCCGTGGGAGGCGCCGAGTGGATACCGTCACCCAGGTTCTGTTTTCCGCATCTACCGTAACGAAATTGGTCGGCGGCAACGGATCTCCATCGATTTCACAAAGATGGGGTGAGACCACTCCATCGGGAGTTAAATGAAACACGCCACCCCGCTCTGAGCCTAGATGGGCAAGCAAGAAACTGCCCTCTTCCAACAGACAGATACCATTTGGCCTTAATGGTTCATCAAGTTCGAATTTGCGTGCAATATCCGACCAGTTTTTCGCCAGATGCCGTTTCACGTCTCCATTTGGATAAATCACGGAAATCCCACCGTCATCGGTCCAATCCGGCGTAAATATCAGTCCTGACGAATGGGCAACTGCGCATTCAGGCCGGGACAAGCCATGCCCAACAAAAGCAAGATCGCCCAAATCAGCCCGGCTAATGTGTGAAGGTTTCACAGCGGTAATCGGTAAGGTTCTTTATCACGCAGCAGTTTCAGGGCATTGTTGGTGATCAATCAAGAGTGATTCCATATATTATCAACCAGGATACCTCAATGCAGGTCCCGCCAGCGCAGGTTCACCGGCTTGCCGATAACATCGTCAATCAGATTGCGGCGGGCGAGGTCATCGAACGCCCGGCCAGTGTTGTGCGTGAATTGCTTGACAACGCCCTGGATGCCGGTGCCACACGGATTGAAATTGTCACAGCGGGAGGCGGCAAAAACCTGATTCGCGTTTCCGACAACGGCAGGGGCATGGGCCGCGAAGATTTGGAATTATGCGTAGAACGCCATTGCACCTCAAAATTGACGGATGATCTTGGGGACATCAATACGCTTGGGTTTCGCGGTGAAGCACTTCCGTCCATCGGGTCGGTGGCTCGCCTGTCCATCACATCGAGACAAGTTAACAGCGATTCCGGTTGGGAAATCCACGTTGATGGCGGGCGCAACACCCCGATCAGGCCGGCGGCTTTGAACGACGGAACCGTCGTGGAAGTTGCGGACCTGTTTTTCGCCACCCCTGCCCGGTTGAAATTTTTAAAGACAGACCGTGCCGAAGCCAATGCGATTACCGATATCGTAAAACGCGCGGTTCTGGGGCGACCGGACGTGCATTTTACACTTTCCGGCAGCGACAGGCAGTCTGTAGATTATCCAGCTGTGAGCGGTGACGATGCGTTGCTACGTCGCTGTTCGCAGGTTCTGGGTGCAGAATTTACTGAAAACGCCCTTGAAGTAGACGCGGAACGCGAAGGCGTGCTGCTAAACGGTTATGCCAGCTTGCCGACATTCAATCGGGGCAATAGTTTGCATCAGTTCATCTACGTTAATGGACGTTCGGTGAGGGACAAACAATTAACGGGAGCCATCCGTGGTGCTTACATGGATTTCCTGTCGCGTTTCAGTCACCCGGTTATGGCCCTGTTCATCACGATTGATCCTGCTCTGGTTGATGTCAACGTCCATCCGGCGAAAGCAGAAGTCCGGTTTCGGGATGCCGGTCTCGTGAGAGGTTTGATCGTCGGCGCTCTTCGCGAGGCAATATCCGACGCCGGACACCGGGCATCCAGCGAAGGGGCACGCGATATGCTTTCGTCATTCAAGCCCGGTGGGGTTGGCGAACAGGCCAATTATGCTGCGCGGGCCGCAAGCCAGACTGCAGATTCAAACCGTGGAGCGATTCCTTATCCCGCCCCTCATTCTCCCCACAAGGCCCAAAACCAGAATTACGATTGGGGACTATCGCCCAATCGGCCCCAGGCAGATGCACCAGAGAAACCGGGGTTTGCAGAACAACAGCAAGCGGCGTTCGACCCCATATCCGTACCATCGGCAGACATACGCCCGGTTGAAGAAGAATCTTCGGAATGTTTAGCGCTTCCCCTTGGTGCGGCCCGTGCGCAGCTCCATGAGAATTACATTGTCGCGCAAACCGATAATGGTCTCGTCATCGTCGACCAACATGCCGCCCATGAGCGGCTGGTCTACGAGCGGATGAAAGCCCAAATTGCCGCCAATGGTGTGGCGGGGCAAATGCTGCTCATCCCCGAAATTGTCGATATGGCTGAAGAAGACGCTAATCGTCTTCTCGATCATGCGGACAGTTTCAAACAGCTGGGGCTGACTCTTGAGAGCTTTGGTACAGGCACAATTGCCGTGCGCGAAACGCCGGCGCTTCTTGGAGAGGTGAACTGCCAAAAATTGTTGCAAGAGCTGGTGGATGAAATAGCTGAATGGGGTTCGGCATCGCTTGTTGCAGAAAAAATTGATCACGTGGCGGCAACCATGGCGTGCCATGGTTCGGTACGCGCGGGCCGTCGGCTGTTGCCACAGGAAATGAACCAATTGCTGCGCGATATGGAATCAACACCCAATTCCGGGCAATGTAACCATGGCAGACCGACTTATATTGAGCTGAAGTTGAAAGACATCGAGCGGCTGTTTGGCCGCAGCTAGAACGCCCATCAATTCACAATTATGCGGTTCGATGCGCTCGTCACAAAGGGATCTGATTTATCTTCAAACCAAATCACCTTGTAAAAGCGGTTTGATGGCTCTCAAGTTGTCGGCCATGAAATCAACAAAACGTCGTACGCGGGTCGTTCTTCGAATATCGCTGTGGAGCAACAGCCATAGCGATCTGTCCAGGGCAATCTCTGTTCCGGGGACCCGGACCACCTCCGGATAAATCGTTTCGAAATAGACGGACGTGTTGACTATGCCAAATCCGTGACGAAGCAGGCCGAGCTGCATCACGTGATCGGTTGTTGCATGACGTACCTCTGCTTTTGGAAACGGTGTTTGCTCCAACCAGTTCGGGCACCGGTCGATTTCATCCCAGCCTATCCAGTGAAGGCCTTCGCCGCCGGGGCCGGCGTTGGGCAAATGGCGCTCCAGATAGGTGCGACTCGCATGGGGGGCCAAAGCCAGTGGGTAGAGTTTCTTGGCGACGACATCTTCCTTAACCTCATGGGCAAAACGCAGGGAAACGTCGGTCTCCAAACGATTGATGTCCTCAAAATGGTCGCTAACGCTGATCTGCAGATCAATCTCAGGGCATTCATCAAAGAAACGTGTCAGGATTGGCGCCACGATCTCATAAGCCATTGTGCCTGTGAGCGAAAACCGAACTGCACCCGCCTCTTCCCGGTCAAGGCCCTGAAGCCGTCGGCGCGCACCCAAAAATAGCTTTTCTGCATCTTCCGCTAGGGGAATTAACGACCGGCCAGCATTTGTAAGCTCAAGGCCACTTTGGGATCTTCTGAACAATTGGACCCCATAGGCCGTTTCCAGTGCACAGATGTGTCGATTGACAGTGCCATGCATTGCGCTCAGCTGCTCACCGGCTCCGCGCAAACTGCCTGTGCGGGCTACAGCCAGAAAATAAGGCATGTGCTGCCAATCCATTGCGTTCATTGACGACGCCCTTTCCAATTCGGTCGAACTGTATGGTTAGTTTATTAGCCGCCATGATCCATATGAGCACCATACAGGGTCGAAAAACAACCGTATGGCTATTGAAAGGAAAATATCAACGGGAAAATTCCATGAAGAATATCAAGCTGAACATCGTTCGTGTCGGATCAACAATCTTTGGCGTCATTGCTTTGGGCACGGGTGCCAAGATGCTCTACGAAGGCGCTTCGGGAAAACTGGGAGAAGGTGCTCCTTTATTGGCGGAATTTGGAATTCTTCCCGCCTTTGACAACGATTTTCGATTTCTGGCAGCAGTCTGGCTGATAATCGGACTGGGACTTATTGTCGGGACGATTTTTATTCGCAAAAAGCCAGATTTGATTCAGATCGGACTGGAAGCGATTTTCGTAGGTGGCCTGGCGAGAGCATTTTCGAGTTATCAATTCGATACGTTTGCGCAATTCGCCGCTCCAATTCTAATTGAATTAATTCCTCCGGTCATTTTGCTGATCCTCTTGAAACTCGGTTTGAAAGAAGCGGAAAGCACCTCTTAGTGCACCTCATCTAGACCTGGAGCTCATCATGGACAGGGTGATCAAACGACCGGACTCCCCTCTACATTTTATGGTACTCAAACCAATATTACGGGAGGTCGTGGTCACTGCCGTAAGCGGCAGGGAGATTGCCAAATCTACTGACGCTGTTCGCATGCTCGAATCTGGCAAATCCCTGTTTGACCCTGTGATCTATATCCCAAGGGTGGATGTAACTGCATCGCTGGTTCCAAATGCCAAAAAATCAAACAGCCCTTTGAAGGGTGTGGCTGACCATTTCGACTTTAACGACGACGGTGAAATCATCCGGGACATTGCCTGGAGCTATGAGGAAACTTTCGGTTTCGCCAGCCAGATTCATCGATTGATCGCGTTCGATCTGGACAAGGTTTCAATCTCAGAACGCCCGACATCCTCCTAAAGGAAAAGTGATATGGAAAATCTAGAAACAAGGACGGTTTTGGTGACCGGTGCTAATGGCGGCCTCGGTAGGGAAACCATTAAACTGCTTGTTAAAAATGGGTTCGGCAAAGTGATCATGGCATGCCGTTCGCAAAGTAAAGCAAATGCGGCAAGAGACGAAATCCTCGCGGAGACCGGCGCGAAACCGGAATCCGTCATCACGTTTGGTGGTTACGATATGAACAATCCTGAGGCTATTCGAGCAGCAATAAGCGCGTTACCGAAGGACACCTTAATTGATACAGTATTCCTTGGAGCGGGTGGAGTTGTATTTGAAAAGGACTATCAAACAATCCAATGGAATGGATTGACTATCGAAAAAACAATTTTTCAAAATGTGGTTGGTGGCCACATAGTGTTATCCGAATTGGTGCACCGGAATTTGCTGGCAGACGGCGCACGTGTCATCGTGGCCGGCGGTGAAGGAGCGCGTGGCATCCCTGGCATGATGGAAATCCCCAAGTTTAGTGATGCTAACGACCTGCGTCGTTATGTTTTGGGAGATTTCGCCGGACGCAAAAAATATAACCCTATGAACGCGATTGGGGTGTCTAAACTGATTTCGGCGTTGTGGGTTCGCAAGGTTTCGAAGCTCATGGCAGATAAGATGGAAATCGTGTGGTTTTCGCCGGGGCTTACATATGGAACTTCGGGGACAAGCGGGTTGCCTCCGACAATGAACTGGTTTGTTCAAAAGGTGGTTTTCGGCGCAATGGGTTTGTTGGGCAAGGCCCAGAACCCGCAGCAAGGGGCAAGTAAGTTTGCTGATTGTATTGAAGGAAAAATCGGAAAGAACGGCGATCTAATTGCGTCACCACAAGGCAAGAGCATAGGTGATCTGGTGGACCAAGGTCCGATGAACCCGGCATTTGATGATGATAAGCTACATGCCGAGTTCTGGGCAATTCTGGAAGAGGTTTGCGGACCATTTGGTGAACAACAGGACGCGGTACTGGAGTATGTAAAATGAGTACGGACAGATCCGTTCCTGAAGCATTGCCCCACGGTGAAATAAGCGAACCGTTTCCGAATATTTTCTTTGTAACGGGTAGTGCATCCGTGGCACTGCGCATACCCATTCGATTTAGCCGTAACATGACCATTATTCGGCAGGGAGAAGAATTGACCCTGGTTAATTCCGTTCGATTGAATGAAGCGGGTCTCAAAAAGATAGATAATTTAGGGACAATAAAGCACGTCATCAGACTAGCGGGATTCCACGGAATGGATGATCCGTTCTACAGAACCCGTTATGGAGCCAAAATCTGGTCGGTGAACGCACCCTACATCGCTGGCTCAGACCGAAGCGTGGAACCCTACCTTGTTCCAGACCAAGTCATTGATGAATCCAGCACACTACCGATTACCAATGCACGGCTAGTGGAATTTAAGTCGACATCACCCGGAGAGGGGCTATTGTTGATCGAACAGGAAGGTGGAATAGTCGTATCCGGAGACTGCCTTCAAAACTGGTCAAAACCCGACCGATATTTCAATATTCCCGCGCGGATAATCATGCGACTGAGCGGTTTCATCAAACCGCACAATATTGGACCTGGTTGGTTGAAATCGGCGAAACCGGAGGTCGAAGAAATTAAAAGCCTTCTAAACCTTAAGTTCAATCACGTACTACCGGCACACGGGACGCCCGTAATTGGCAATGCAAAATCGTTATACACGCAGACTATCTCCGCGCTTTAATACCTCTCAAGAATTTTGATATTGGAAACCGCTCGTTTACAAACTGATCTGTGCCAAATGTGCTGCATCGGCCAGTAGTGTGGCAGGGTGATTTGCCACCGGTGCAGATATCTTGAATCGTTGGATTTTTCGTTCACATTTTTTCCCGTCGGGGACCCACGTCACCCAGACAACCCCAAGGGTTGCATGGGTATTCTGCCCCCCCGCACTCTCAATATCTTCACACATAAGTTATCCCGAAGAATCGATGGCACAGGACCGTATTTACTCCCAGGCCCCTTATGCTAAACAGACATCCAAAGGAGCGCGCAATGTTAGACAGACTAAACCCTTCAGCCGGGCAAGTGGCCAAATTGCGTTATCTGGACGCGGATTTTCAGGTGTTGGTTCCTGGAACGCATGTGGTTTGTGCAATTACTGGTAAAGCTATCCCGCTCGATGAATTGAAGTACTGGAACTGGCAGCGCCAGGAAGCCTATGTGGATGCCCATGCTTCTCAACAGGCGGAACTCGCAGCGGGAACGTTAAGCTAGAGGAACCGGCTGCGTGCCGCGCTTATTCATCCCCCGAAAGAGCGATGTCATTTTCGGTCGCCATCCCGCACGAAAAAAGAGCTCAACTGCGTTAAACACACCCGACTAGACGAAACGCGGTTTAACGTTTGATCTTCATTCGGTATTCCCCGGCTCGTTTGATCGTATCAGTGATAATCTGTTCAACCAGTTTTGGATTTTCAAACGCCAGATCAACATGTAACACTTTGCTTTCAGCCCGGAGCTGCTCTTGAATTTCACCGGACCGGACGAGACGAGCCGCATCTTTTTCCGTTGTCACAAGCGTTAGTTTATTTTCAACAGCCTGTAACAGCAGGTCCCGACACTCTTCATCGCTGAACGGATGATGATCGTGAAAATTCTTTACTTCCACGATGTCTGCGCCAACCAGTTCCAGACTTTTATGAAATTTCCTCGGGTCGGCAATTCCCGCATAGGCGAGAACCCGTTCATCCTTCCAAGGATCGGATTGGCGCACGACAATACTTGCGCTCAGGGTCGGTTTGGCCATTTTGGCACATCTGCGTACAATTTGCGTTCCCGCTTCAGATTTGCCGATTAAAAGAACGGCGGAGGCTGCCGCCAACTGAGTGCGAAAACCCGCCCGCAAGGGACCCGCGGGAATGCAAAACCCGTTCCCGATCCCACGCCCTGCATCCACAACGACAAGGCTGTAATCCTTCCGGATTGCCGGGTTTTGAAACCCGTCATCCATGATAATCAAATCAACACTCTGCTCTTCCAGAAGCATTGCGCCAGCAGGTCGGTCTGACGACACGACCGTGACTGCATAAAGGCCAAGTATGAGAGGCTCATCACCAACATCACGCGCATTGTGAAATTTTATGTCCACAAGCGTCGGCTTGTTAAGATTACCCCCGTAGCCCCTGCTCAAAAATCCGGGTCGCAACCCCAGATCGCGCGCAATTTTTGCAATCGCAATCGCTGTCGGAGTTTTCCCCGCGCCACCGGCGATGAAATTTCCAACACACAACACCGGAATGTTGGCTCCAGCTTTTGGTTTTGCCGACATTCTCCGGGAAGCGATATGGCCATATATTGCCGCCAATGGCGCCAGCGCCCACGCTAAAACTCCCGGTTTTTGGAACCAAAATGGTGGCGCTTCGCTCAAACCTTAGCTCCGTTTATCCGATCGCAACGTCTCTCGGGCTGCGCGTTCAGCATTTTCCCGTTCTGAACGACGGTCGAGCCCTGCCTTCACGCGGAGCGGCATAACATAGGGCTCCAGCGCCTGAATTGAACGATCCAAGGCCCCCGCCATTTCCCTCACGGTTTCCAGAGCAGCATCCTGCATCGCGATAATCTCGTCTGGTGAATCCAGCAGCCGCTTTACCTGATCAGCGAGCATTTTTTCATCAGCGACCAATCGGGCTCCGCCATTTTCAATTAACGCCTGATACGTGTCACGAAAATTCTGTACATAACGCCCCGACAGGATGGCCGAACGGGTCATCACCGGCTCAATCGGGTTTTGCCCACCCTCTGATTTCAGCGATTTCCCCATAAACACCACATCGGTTATACCGAGATAGAGACCCATCTCGCCAATAGTATCGCCCAGAAAAATATCCGTATCCTTGGAAATTTGCTCGGCAGCACTGCGCGCTGCGATTTTTATTCCTGATTTAGCCAGATGCTGGGTGATCTCAGCACCCCGTTCCGGGTGACGCGGAACTAGAATTGTCAAAATATCCGGTATGGATTGTTTTAGAATTCCATGCACAGCAGCTACACTATCCTCTTCCCCTTTATGGGTGCTGATCGCAGCCCAGGTTGGCCTGTCTCCAACCATTTGAGCTATAATTTTCTGTGAATCAGAATCCCCCTGGGGCACGCCAACATCGATCTTTAAATTACCAACGCAGGAAACCTGAGGTGCTCCAAGTTTTTCAAATCGTTCCGCATCAATTTTCGATTGCGCCAGTACGAGCGAGAGATTTCCCAGAATTGCTTTCGCCAATGCAGGTCTTTTTGCCCACCTCTTGTCCGAACGGTCTGACATGCGAGCGTTAACTAGAACCTGTGGTATGTTTCGGTTTGATAACTCTTGAATGGTTGTTGGCCAAATTTCGGATTCGGCGAATATCGCAAGATCGGGCTGCCAATGGTCCAAAAACCGATTGATGGCGCGTTTCATATCGAGGGGAACATACTGATGGATGGTGTGGCTGGAAATTCGATCCTGAGCGACGCTCGCTGATGTAACGGTGCCGGTTGTTAAAACCAAATTTATCCCGAAACCTTCCATCCGCTTGATAAGCGGCATAATTGCCAGGGATTCCCCCACACTTGCGGCGTGAAGCCAGACTAGCGGACCGGAAGGTCGATCCCAACTCGCATAGCCATAACGCTCGCCGCGCCGTTCCCGGTCTTCTTTCCCCTTACGAGCTCGGGCACGCAGAAATGGCCCGGTGAAAGGATAAAGTACAGAGCCAAACCCGCGGTACAGCCTCAAGGTTGTGTGCGCCCAGCGATTGCTCAAGACAATTCCTTCAATCCGTTGATTCTTTACAAATTATATAAGGTATCAATCAGTCATTTTCTGGATTCAGGAAACGGTGCATATGAACGACGAAATAGCGCATATGGGCGTTGTCGACAGTTGATTGCGCTTTTGCTTTCCACGCAACCCGCGCTGAAGCGTAGTCAGGATAAATTCCCACAATGTCCAATTCATCGAGGTCTCGAAAGGTTATGCCATCAAGACTGTCCAATTCACCGCCAAAAACCAAGTGGAGAAGCTGTTTTGGGTCGTCCTTATTTGTCATCTTATAGCTCCTTATGATCTGCTATTAGAATTGAATCTATGTTCTTTGCTTTTCCAGCGCCTGCCGCGCCAGATCAAGCATCTCATCGTGATGATGCGCCGAACTTGCAACCAGTGTGCCGTGGCGAACATCTTCGCAATTATAACGCAACTGGTTACCCGCCATATCCGACAGTCGTGCACACGCTTCATGGGCGATTATGTCAGCGGCTGCAAGGTCCCAGTCCTTTGCACTTGCCCTTGCCAATGACATATCTGCATTTCCCATAGCGATCATGCCAAGGCGATAGGCCAGTGAGGGCACAAACGGCAGACTTTTGACAGCGCGACTACTGATATCAGACGAAGCGGATTGAAAGTTTCGCGGACCGGTAATCATCAAGCTCTCGTCGCCTGTGACACACCGCGCATTGATCTGAACACCATTGCAGTGTGAACCGCCACCCTCCGCGGCGGTAAGTGTTTGCTTTAATGCCGGGCAGTCAAGAACACCAACTACCGGTCTGTTCTTCTCGACAACCGCAATACTTACACACCATTGATCATCACCATTGATGAACCCGCGTGTCCCATCTATGGGATCGACAATAAATACACGAGTGGCATTTAGGCGTGCTTCGCTATCATCGGTTTCTTCTGATAGCCAACCGTAATCGGGACGCACTTCGAGTAGCTTTTCCTTTAAAAAAGTGTCGATGGCCAGATCTGCTTCCGAGACCGGGGACTGGCCCTCTTTCATCCAGACTTCCGGGTCTTTACCAAACCATTTCAGACCAATTGCTCCGGCCTCTTTACCCAGTTCAATGAGTATTTCCAGGTCAGCCAGATTCTGATTAACGTCCGGCAATGGTAATATCCTCAATCATCACGGTTGGGGCATTTGTTCCAAATCGTTTGTCCAGATCATCCCCAACGACCAATCGTGAGAACATGTCACGCAGATTACCGGCGATCGTCACTTCGCTCACGGCGTAAGTCAGTTCTCCGTTTTCGATCCAGAAACCGCTGGCACCCCGCGAATAATCACCTGACACCAGATTGACACCCTGGCCTATCAGCTCGGTCACGTAGAAGCCGGACTTGACGCTTGAGATCATGTCGGCACGGGATAAGACTCCCGCTTCAAGCGTCAGGTTGGTACTGCCAGGGACGGTGTTGCTGCCAGAACGATTGGCGCGTCCGTTCGTTTGTAGATCCAATTCGCGGGCATGGAACGAATCCAGCAACCATGATGTTAGTTCACCGTCATCGATAAGTTTTAAATCATCGCCCGTAACGCCTTCTGCATCAAATGGACGTGATGCAGCACCACGTATGATACCGGGTTCATCGATGATGGAGATACCCGGCTGAAATATCCGATTTCCCAAATCATCACGCAGAAAGGACGTTTTACGGACAATTGATGAACTATTAATCGCACCGGCGAAATGGGAAACAAGAGTTCTTGCCATGCGTGGCTCGAAAATAATCGTCGCATTTTGGGTTTCAACTTGTCTGGGGTTTACCCGTGCTGCCGCTCTTTCTCCGGCTTCCTGACCAATTTCGCGCCCATTGCGAAGGTCTTCCATATGGTGCTGATTATCATAATCATAATCGCGCTCCATCGACGTGCCTTCACCGGCAACTGCGGAAATCGAAAGGCCAAATTGGACTTGTCACGGTTTAGTTCCGTGTCCTTGAATTGGATTAATCCCATCAAGGAGAACTATTATGGCACGAGGCCACACAGACGAATTCAAGCGTGAAGCGGTGCGTATTGCGCTGACCAGCGGACTTACCCGGAAACAAGTGGCATCAGATTTGGGGGTCGGCTTTTCGACGTTATCGAAATGGATACAACAATCCCGGCCTGATGACCTTCCACCATCGGTTGATATTGATCTGGCCAAAGAGAATGAGCGGCTTCGCAGAGAGGTTCGTCTCCTCACGGAGGAGAGGGAGATATTAAAGAAGGCAACAGTGTTCTTCGCGGGTCAAAGCAAGTGAGATTTGCGTTTGTCGAAGAACACAGGAAACACGTTCCGGTGGATCGGCTTTGCCATATTCTGAATGTTACATCGCGTGGTTATCGTGCCTGGCACAACCGCCCTGTTAGTCAACGGCAGCGCGATGACATGGTGGTTCTGGCGCACATCCGTGAACAGCATCACTTGAGCCTTGGCAGTTATGGTCGCCCGAGAATGACGCAGGAGTTGAAGGAAGCCGGCCTTGCTATTGGTCACCGCCGTGTTGGCCGCCTGATGCGCGACAACGGCATTCGAGTGGTCAGAACACGCAAATACAAAGCTACGACCGATAGCAATCACCGCTTCAACATTGCGCCTAACTTGCTGGGGCGGAACTTCCAAGCGGATAAACCCAACCAGAAATGGGCAGGTGACATCAGCTACATCTGGACCCGTGAGGGCTGGCTGTATCTGGCAGTGATGATCGATCTACATTCACGCCGTGTGGTGGGTTGGGCTGTCAGCAACCGGTTGAAGAAAGACTTGGCATTGCAGGCTCTCAACCGGGCTTTGGCCCTTCGAAACCCACCGCCGGGCTGCATTCATCATACGGACCGTGGCAGTCAATACTGCTCTCATGATTATCAAAAACGAATGCGTGAACTGAAGTTTAAAGTGTCCATGAGCCGAAAAGGCAATTGCTGGGACAACGCCGTGGTCGAGACGTTCTTCAAAACACTCAAAGCCGAACTCATCTGGCGCGGCACATGGCAAACACGACAGCAAGCAACCGACGCCCTGTTCCAATACATCAACGGCTTTTACAACAGCCGCAGAAGACACTCAGCAATAGGAGGAATGTCGCCCATCAAATTTGAACGAAAAACGAGTTAAACGAGAACAGGATGCGGAATTAATACGGGACAAGTCCAAATCGGCTCGATTGATAGCTTCCAACAAACCCGTTGCTGGTTGCCAGCACGGTTCCGCCCTGTGTACATCCAAATGATGCGCCTGAAGATTTTGCAACCCCAGGCACATCCAGCGCGGCCTGCTCACAACTGCGCGCAAGATCCTGCATTGTTTCAAAATTGGGTTGAACGTCATCCAACAAGTCGAGGTCGCGAATACTGTTTGCCAGAAGTTCCGACTCCGCCAGACCGGCATGTTTATTTTCCGGTGATACCCGCGCCATGGCGACAACCCGCTGGGCCAATGCCTGCGCGTCACCTGCCATATTGGCAGAAATCGAAGCGGATTTGTCACCAACAAATGCCCGCAACGTGAAGGCATTATTTTCAGCGCTTTCTGTTTCTTCCAGTGCACCGTCGCGTATTTCCACACCGGTGGAGCGGCTTGCAGCTACAACAGCATCACAGGCATCAGCGCCGGCCTGTTGGGCTGCCTCAACGAGTGCGGCAGCCCGGTCCTGGAGCGTTTGGAGATTAATCGTGTCAGTCAATCGATGTCCTGAGTGGTTATATCTTCAGGTGTCGTGTAAGGGCAGAATCCCCTATCTTCAAGGGCTATGTGGCGTTTGCCACGGCGCTTATAACATCAACTCACTTTGCTTGGTGGAAAGAGTGCTGATTTATTCCCGATTACGTTTGAATAATTTACAGCTTATCGGCTGAAGACTGGTTACAGTGCTGATTCTAAGCGCATACCGGATGAAAAATGGCCCCTCCTCCATCACAAAAAGCGGTTTTTACGACTGGCAGCACCATGCGTCACGTCGTCGTCATGACGGCAACTTCGTCGGTTGGTCTCGTATCCATATTCCTCGTTGACGCGATTAATCTGTTTTACATTTCACTTTTGGGTCAACAGGAGTTGGCGGCGGCAATTGGTTACGCTGCAACAATCATGTTCTTTTCCCTGTCGATGTGCATTGGCATTTCGATTGCCACCGCCGCCCTCGTGGGTCGAGCCCTTGGTGCAGAAAATGAAGAACAAGCCAGGCAAAGGGCCACTTCTTCGCTTATCTATTTACTGGTGCTTACGACGCTGTTTGCCATCGCTCTATATCCATCACTGCGTTATCTGCTCAATCTATTGGGCGCCCGCGGAGAAACGCTGGAACTTGCATTAAGCTTCATGCGGATTGTCGTCCCCTCCATTCCGATACTCGGTCTGGGTATGAGCCTTGGCGCGTTGTTACGGGCAAAGGGCGACCCCAAACGCGCCATGTATATCACCTTGACCGGGGGAGCAGCCGCATTAGTGCTCGATCCGCTATTCATTCTTGGCTTTGAACTCGGGGTAGACGGGGCTGCGATTGCGACCTTCCTTGTGCGCATCATACTCATCATTGTCGGGTTCTGGGGCGTTCAAAAAGTTCACCGGATGCTTGCAAAGCCCGATCTTCAGGCAATAACAGCGAACATGCGCTCGTTTATGGGCATCGCCCTGCCGGCTATGGCAACACAATTGGCAACGCCGGTCGGCAATTTTTACGTGACCCGCACAATTGCCGAATTTGGTGATGATGCAGTCGCCGGTTGGGCAATTGTGGGACGACTTATTCCGGTAGCATTCGGGGTCATATTTGCCCTGTCAGGTGCCGCAGGGCCGATAATGAGTCAAAATCTTGGAGCGCGTAAATACGACC
The DNA here is from genome assembly GCA_951813045.1 of uncultured Rhizobiaceae bacterium. Classification (GTDB taxonomy): domain Bacteria; phylum Pseudomonadota; class Alphaproteobacteria; order Rhizobiales; family Rhizobiaceae; genus Pseudahrensia. Next base: position 460,456 of record CATOTF010000002.1, on the reverse strand, counting down.
GTGTCACGCAAACCATGCGAGACAGTTTAAAGTTCACATTGATCTATTGCCTTGCCGTGTGGGCGCTGCTGGCCCTCGTGAACCCCTGGATCATCAAACTGTTTGGGGCATCGGGGGATGCAGCTCATCTGATCGAATTGTTCTGCATTTACGTTGCTGGCAGTTTTCTATTCAACGGCGCCCTATTCGTTGCCAATGCTGCGTTTAACAATCTTGGCTTCCCGATTTACGCCACGGTGTTCAACTGGGGCCGCGCAACACTGGGCGTTATCCCCTTTGTGTTGATTGGCAAGGCCTATGGTGCCGAAGGTGTGTTGATCGGGTGGGGGCTTGGCGCTGTTATTTTCGGTTTTGGCTCGGTTGTTGTCGCGTTCCAACAGATCAAGAAACTACCGGAACGCGCTGCGGGGATACCATCCCCCCGACAGTTTCCGCCATCAGCCAATTCCCCGTTCACATCCGGCAAAGGTGCTAGTTTTACGGTTGGCGAAAATGATGGGGAACACTAAATTCAGGAAGCCAACCCGCTGATAATCGGGCAATCGGGCCTGTCATCACCGTGGCAGGTGTTTGCCAGATGGGAAAGCTCATCATGCAGCGATTGAAGCTCCCGCATCTTGTTCTCAATTTCCTCAATACGCTGAACTGCAAGTCTTTTGACGTCACGGCTGCTTCGATCACGATCCGCGTAAAGGCCAAGCAGTTCGCGGCACTCTTCCACGCTAAAGCCGAATGAGCGTGCACGCCGAACGAAGATCAGTTTACGCAACTCACTTTTTCCGTAAACCCGATACCCGCTTGATGATCGACCACTGGGTGTTACCAGTCCAATGTCTGCGTAATAACGCACGGTTTTGGTCGGCAATTCAGAGGCTTCTGCCACGGCTCCTATATTCATAACAACCTACCTTGACCTTCCAGTAAGTGGAAACCTTATAATAAGGTCGATAGTTATCAATTCAAGGTAGAATCATGTCCGTTGTGGAGCAGTCAATCCGAGGCATCAGTTGGTCTTGCAACCACACCTGGAAGCGTGCGTCTGTAAACACCGGGTGGTGCCTGCTGGGGTGCGCAATCGGTGATTTGGGCACCATCCTGTTCTTTCAGGTGACGGGCATTCCATGGCCGACACTGGCGATTATGGCATTGGCCATCGTCAACGGACTGCTGACATCAATCCTGCTGGAAACGATAATACTATCACGCCAAATGGTTCTGAAACTTGCTTTCAAAACAGCAATCGGCATGTCGATGATCTCGATGATTTCCATGGAAGTGGCGATGAATGTAGTTGATGTTGCTTTGACCGGGGGGGCAAGACTCACATGGTGGGTATTGCCGTTCATGTTGTTTGCAGGTTTTATCACACCGTTGCCTTATAATTACTGGCGTTTGAAAGCACTGGGCAAAGCCTGCCATTGAGCGGCAAGGCGTGATCAAGGGATCAAAACGCCGATGGTAATCCTAAATTCGAGGCAATCATGAGACATATTCTCCTTGCAGCAGTCGCGACCGCCACAATGGCGACTACCGCACTTGCCCACTCTCCATTGAAATCAACCCTTCCAACAGACAAGGCGCAACTCACAAAAGCGCCGGATGATATTCAACTGACATTTGGAAAACCAGCGCGGGTGACGAAAGTTGTTCTGGTTCGAATTCAGGATGGGGAAGAGACCCGGTTGAAGTCACCGACCAAGTCATTTGCCAAAGTGTTTAATTTCACGCCAACCATCGACGGTTCCGGCCTTTACGAAGTTCAATGGCGTGCGTTGGGGGAAGATGGCCACGCGCTAAAGGGTGCGTTCGAATTCACCATCCAAGATAAGTAACACCCTGTGCTGACCGACTTGACGGTTTGGAGTGTAGCTTTCAGCGCAGCCAAGCTGATCGGTTACGTGGCATGTTTTCTTACTTCCGGGTCGGTCATATTCCTCATGACCAATCCCAAGGTCAACGACGAGCTGCAAAGAGGATTACGTCAAATTACGTTGGTGTTTGGGGCAGTTGCAATGGTGGCTTCCCTAATGCAGCAGGGCGTTCAGGCTGGACAACTGCTTGACGATGGCCTGTTCGGCATGATCGACCGCGAAATGCTTGGCCTCGTCTTTCAGGCACCACTTGGAGATTCAGTTTTAATCAGGCTCATTGGCCTGGCGCTGACCCTTGCCTATGTCCTCCCCATTCCTGCGCGTGGATTGATCAGCTGCGTTGGCATTTTGACGGTTACCGCGTCTTTCTCCTTTGTGGGCCACGGGACCGGCGAACCTCGATGGATTCTATCCCTGCTGATAACAGCGCACCTGCTTGCTGTGAGTTTTTGGATAGGTGCCTTGTGGCCTTTGTACAAATTATCGGCACATACGAACCATCTCATAAAAACGGCACAACTGGCACATCGCTTCGGACGGCAAGCGGCGGTCGTTGTTCCGCTTCTCCTCATCGCCGGTGTAATACTCGTTTACCTTCTGGTTGGTTCAATCACCCTGATATTTAGCACAAATTACGGGCTTATCCTGTTGATAAAACTGTTATTTGTTGTAGCTCTACTTACCCTTGCTGCTGTCAATAAACTTCGCCTGGTTCCGCGAATGCTGACGGGGGACGTAACAGCCGCGCCCTCCCTTCGGCGATCAATCCGGTTAGAAAGCCTGGTTTTCCTTATCATCTTTACGGCGACAGCCGTTTTGACGACGGTAACGGAACTACCGGTGGAGGATGACACTATGCATCACGAGACCCATTCTGGGTAAGCAAGTATGCTCGCCATAACGTACTGGCTGCAAAATACTCCTCGCAAATCCTGCCAGTGATCAAACGGAATTGAACTCGGCAAAACTAATTCGATTTGATGATCCAGATTGACGACCTTTTGAAACCCTCAATGTCTTTGGTGAGGTCGGTAATCGCCGGGTTTATGCCTTCCATTTCATTGCAAGCAAGCGATACGATCAGGTCTTTTTGAAATAGTGGCTCGACCAGGTGCAAACAATTGGACAGGCCAACACCGGCAATCTTGGCACTCAGTTCATTCAATTTATTGCCGGTCGTTTCAATGAGAACATAGGCATTGACGGTCTCTGCGGCGGCTTGTTGGGACGTTGCCATCAAGCCAAACAGGCCAATTGCGATGGTTAGTGTCGATAAGGTCTTATTCATGGAATTCCACTCCTTCGATGCCCCACAACATATGTGTCCAGGCTCAGCTTCACGGTAAATTTGTGCGAAGCGAACCGAGGTCACAATAACGGCAACCACCGGGGCTTTCTGTGGAGTTTGTCACATCACCCGTCCCGGTCTTCAGGAGGGGTTTTTGGACGGAGATAGGCACGTTCGTTTGGGTTTCATTCAGAAGATAACGGATTGGCGGGGAGACGGAACTCGGATTGGAGCCAATTTTTCCATCTAGTCGACGATGTAAATTGGACGGTGCAACCGTCGCGTTTGCAATAAAAGCCGCTATTAAACTTCTCTGTAACCAGGCTTTTGTGCTATCAGATTGAAATGAGTATTTGCGTACCAATCCGTCGAACAACTGTCGTACTAATGTTGATGACGATACTCTACGCAATCGCCACAACAGCAGGTGTGGGAGCTGACCTTAAATCAAATGGATTCGAAATTCCGCGATCCATTAGCCACTCCGTCAGAGACCATGTATCGGGGCGAAACTACCAACTTTATGTACAAACCCCGCGTGGATACAACCGCGACCATAACCACACAAAAGAATATCCGGTGGTGTACCTAAATGACGGTCCTTATGCGTTTCAAGTGGCGTCAGGGGTTATGCACATTCCCAACTTCTATGAAGGAGTAATTCTTGTAGGGATTTCCTATGCGGCCGGAGAAAAGCCCAGAGCTAGTCGCACAAGGGATTTGACACCGAGTTTTGACTTTCGCTGGAAATTCTATTCAAGCCACGATTCTGGCGGCGCGCTCCAGTACCTAAACTTCTTGGAAAGGCAGTTAATGCCATTTGTTGAGAAGGAATATCGTATCAACGTCAGTCGACGATCCCTCGGGGGGCATTCCTTTGGAGGCTTATTTGCCGCGTGGGTAATGTTAACAAAACCAAACCTGTATAAGAACTACATTATCTCGAGCCCGTCACTCTGGTTCGACAATAAGATGATGTTTGAACTTGAGAAGACGTATGCGACGGAGAACGATGATCTCATTGCAACCGTCTATATTGGAACCGGTGAGTTGGAACAGATGTATGATGATCTAACGGCTGATCACATTACATTCGTAAAGCAGCTAAAGAGCCGAAGCTATCCAGGCCTCACTTTACAAAGTCGAATATTGGAAGACATCGACCACACGACGGCGTTTCCGATAAATTTCACACGCGCTTCCAGATGGATATTTCATACATTGAAAAAATGAATGCCCACATCTGGTTATACGTTACATATTACAGGTTTGCCCGCATTCATTGCTGTACAACCAATTTGAAACATTTATCATATTCAGCCGAACTCCCCATCGCATACACGCCCGCTTAAACCCTTGTGCCATCAGGTAAACTGCGGTTAGCATTGAGATCTTACAATGTGCGTTGTGCGTGCATTAAAATTATTCGTCACGGAGTAAACACATGTCAGTTGTCGTTCTGCTAACCGCAAAGGCCAAAGATGATCAGTATGAAAATCTTTTGGCAACGATGAAAGCAATATTGCCGGAAACCGCAGCACGCGATGGTGCCGAACTTATCCGGGCGGCTGGAGATGCGGAAAAGAAAACGGTCATCGTTTATGAGGTCTGGGACAAGATTGAGAGCCAGCAATCCTATATAGCATGGCGTGCGGAACGGGGTGATCTGGACAAGCTGGGTGCACTTTTGCGAGAGCCACCAAGTCTGGAAACTCTCGAGGATGTCGTCTGATATTGAACCAACGTGCTATTCTAATTTACCCGGCTTTTCTCATCGCTGCACCAATAGCGCGTTTTGTCTGGTCTTTTGTACCAGCGGTCTCTTTCAAAATCTGCTTTGCCTTCAGGAAATCCAGCACTGCAATACCTTTGACCGGCGGTTCCAGGAATACGTGAGGCGGCTTCATTTCCAGTTTTAACTGGGTAGTCGCCTGCATCATCAATTGGCTGGCACCGGCAATGGCTTCGATGCGCGAAGGGGTTTCCTGTTTGCTTTTCAGTGGACCTCCCACGACATCAATCGCAACGATAATATCAGCCTTGTCGAACAAAAGCTCATAGGGGACAGAGTTTAAAATTCCACCATCCACAAGGACAGCGCCATCTTTCTTTACCGGCCGGAAAATGGCGGGCAGTGCAGAAGATGCGGCCAACGCCTGTTTCAAGTTACCATCTTCAAGAGTAACCACTTTCTGCCCGTAAAAGTCTGTCGCCACCACCTGAAACGGGATTTCAAGCTCCTCAAATGTTTCAGGAACCTGAGGCGGAAGGAAGGCTTTCATCACCTTCATCGGATTAATATTGCCCAGCATCGTCATGGGGCCATTGAACACTTCCGATACGCTTCCCGGGCGCATTTTCCAGAAATTGGAAAGGACCTTTGTCGGGTCAGAGAATGTACCAATGACAAAGTCTTCTATGTCAACCGCCGTCATACCGCTGGCCACACCGGCCCCAATGATGGAGCCAATCGAAGCGCCACTCAAAGCGGTTGGTTTAATACCTAATTCTTCCAGCGCAGAAATCACATGGATGTGGGCCAGCCCCCTGGCGCCGCCACCGCCAAATGCGACGGCAACAGTCTTGTCACTCATTTAACGGTGCGTCCCACCGTAATAACCATCGGCTTTGAACTGTAGAGTTTTGCAGCCGTGCGTTTGACATCATCAAGCGTTATCGCCGCAATATATTCCGCGCGCTTATCGACATAATCTATGCCGAGGTCAGCCTGCTGAATGGCCACAAGCACGGATGCTATTTTACCGGAGGTATCAAGATTGGCGATAGCATAGCTGCCGATTATATATTTCTTGGCCTTATCCAGTTCTTCCTGGGTTGGGCCTTCCTTGCCCATCCGTTCGATTTCCTGGACGATGATATCAACCGTCGTTTGTGCCCGGTCGGCCTGAGTTGCCGACCCACTACCCAGAAAACCTGCGTGGTCATATGTTCCAAGATAGGAATAAACACCATATGCCAGTCCGCGTTTCTCCCGAACTTCCTCATACAGGCGTGAGGCAAACGATCCGCCGCCCAAAATGTAGTTTACGAGATAAGCCGAGTAGAACTCAGGGTCATCGCGCTTAATGCCGGGTAACGCCAGGCGTATATTGGTTTGTGGTGTGTCAAATTCGATATGGCTGTCTTCGCCAACCTTAACCGAGTATTCCGGAACATCTTTTAGTTGAGCTTTTTCAGGCAGGTCACCAAACACCTTGTCCAGCATGGCCTTTAGCGCTTCTTCGTTGATGGCACCAACCACACCGACAACCAGATTATCGCGGGCGAACACCCGTTTCCGATAATCTTCCAGGTCTTCCGGCATCAAGCCACCCATGGTCTCCAGCGTGCCACCGGTAGGCCTTGAATAGGGGTGGTCCTTGAAAAGCGCTTCTCTGAATGCCTTGCCAGCTATCGACTGCGGGTTAGTCTCCTGTCGCTTTAAACCATTAAGGCGGGAGGCCCGCATACGATCGACTGCTTCCAGATCAAAGCGTGGCTTGTTCAACATCAAATGGAGTAAATCAAACGCGCCTTCCGATTCACTTTTGAGGGTTTTTATTCCCCCTGAGAACGCATCGAGACCAGCGCTGAACGAATAACTCATTCCGTTGTCCTGCAGCATCTCCTGAAAGGCCTGGCTCTTAATGTCACCTGCGCCTTCATCAAGCGTGTTGGTCAGTAGTTGCGCAGTCCCCTCCTTGCCGGCAAGGTCCTGTGTTGTGCCGCCTTCAAAGGCAAATGAAACGGCAATTAGCGGTACGGTGTAGTCCTCTACCAATAGAGCTTTAATGCCTTTTTTGCTGATAACCGTTTTTATGTCGACCGCGAAAGCCGGGGAAACAAATGTGACTACCGCAAGGGCGATTAGGCCAAGGACTGAAACCGGTGAGAGTTTGTTTTTAGATAATACACGCATCTGATTAGCCTTCGATTCTTTCAGGTGAAAGGTAACCTGTCACCGAGCGTTTCTTTTTCAGGAATTTGCGGGCAACGGCATTGACCGATTCAACGGTGACTTCACCAATACGTTTGGGCCAATTTTCGATTTTTTCGATGGTGGAACCAAGAATAATCGAACCCCCGTAAATTCGAGCAAGGGAAGACTGGCTGTCCTGCGAGAATACAGCCTGTTTGACTAACCGAGATCGGGCTCTGGAAACTTCTTTTTCAGTGACGCCGTTCTTCAAAAGTTCGGCAATAACCTCGTCGGTTGCCGCTTCGACGTCTTTAAGCGTCGCGGCGCCGCGCGGTGAAGAATAGAACCCGAATTCCGTATGGTCCAAAGCGCCGCCCTGGTACCAACCGCCCGCGCTCGTTGCGATTTTCTTGCCAATCACAATGGATTTGTACATGCGGCTGGTGGAACCACCACCGATGATTTCTGCAAGCACTTCAAAGGCTTCCGCCTCGCCATCCTCATCGGAATTATAGGAGGGGACAAGGTACAACCGCTGGAATGACGGGGTGCGGACGCGGGCGTCCGACATCTCAATGCGCCGTGCTGCCCGTGGTTCTGGCTCGGACGGTCGATTGCGGACACCGGGCTCAGCACGGCGTTTCACCTTACCATAGGTTTTTTTGGCAAGCATCTTTACCGTTTCGGCATCAACATCACCGGCAACAACAAGAACCGCATTATTGGGCGTATAAAACTTGTCGTAGAATGCAATCGCGTCATCCTTCGTCAGCGCGTTTACCTCATGTTTCCAACCGATAATCGGAATACCGTATCGATGGTTTTGGTAAAGTGCCGCGGCCATGGCTTCGCGTAGGAGAGATCCGGGGTTGTTCTCTGTACGTGTATTACGCTCCTCATTCACCACATCCCGTTCCGCAATAATTTTGTCCTGTTCCAGAACAAGGTTTTCCATGCGGTCGGCTTCCAGCGTCATCATATCTTCGAGCGCCTGTGGCGTCACACGCTGGAAATAGGCTGTATAGTCCGTTGATGTGAAAGCGTTTTCCTGCCCTCCGATAGCTGCCACGCGGGCCGAGAATTCGCCATTCTTGATGGTTTTCGTACCCTTGAACATGAGGTGTTCAAGATAATGGGCGATACCGGATTTTCCGGGGGGCTCATCCGCGGAGCCAGCGCGATACCAGATCATATGGGTGACAACTGGTGCACGCCGGTCCGGAATAACAATTACCTGCAAACCGTTATCGAGAAAGAAGGATGTTACCTCGGGTCCAAATTTTTCTTCCGCCGCCTGAACAGTCGAAGTCAAGGGAGTTGAAAACAGCGTTGAGAACGAAATCGCGGTTGACCCCAACAACAACGCAAACGCTGCGGCTTTGATTGATTTTTTAAGAGACATCAAAAGTTCTTTCATGGCGATTTATTTGGCTTGAATAAGAAGTACGAATAGAAGCGATATAAGGAGGCAATACGACAAGATAACATAATTTTTTGTCACTAGTCCGTGAGAAGTTTAAAAAAGCCAAATACCGTTTCCCCGGCATTGCGTTCGTCACATTTTCTAAATCCAGAAAGACTATCGGGAAGACAATCACGACGTTCTTCAAGAATAACCAGCGCATCGTCGGCCAAACAGTTTTGTTCGAGAATTGTAGCAATTGCCTGTTCACCCAGCCCTTTTCCGTACGGTGGGTCTGCAAAAACCAGTAAAAAATCGCTGAATCTGGTCAAATTTCCGGATTTTGTCGCATCTTTTTGCAAAATTTGAGCGTTTTCCCGGACGTTTAAGGCCTCAATATTCTGTTGAATGATGGCCGCACCCTGTGCGTTCGATTCCACAAAAAGGCAGGATTCTGCTCCCCGTGAAATTGCCTCCAGCCCCAAAGCACCGGTTCCGGCAAAAACATCAAGAACCCGGGCACCTTCCAAATTTTGCGGCCATTTGTGGCTGATAATATTGAAAAGCATTTCGCGGTTGCGATCTGATGTCGGGCGAATAGTCTGTTTTTTTGGTTGAACCAAACGTCTGCCGCGAAACTCACCGCCGACGATCCGCACCGCCCTGCCCCCTTTTTCCGCCCTTGCGTTTTTGCGACCTGTCATCACCGCCCGGTCTTTGCGGTTTGGTGTCCAGACGTGACAAAGGGTCGATTTTTTTGCCCCGTTTTACCGGCTTCCCGGCCTTGTCAGTATTAGATGATTTCTTGATCGCTTTCGGCAAAGTCGCCAACAGCGGTGCGTCAAAATTCGCACCGGATTGTTCGATGAGTTTGGAACCGAGTTGATCGCGCAGGGTGCGACCCCGCACTTCACGCACTTCACCTGCGCTGAGATCACCCAGTTGGAAAGGTCCGTAGGAGGTGCGAATCAGGCGGTTAACCTCAAGCCCCAATGCCGAGAGAACCTTTTTAACTTCGCGATTTTTTCCTTCCCGCATGGCGAATGTAAGCCAGACATTGCTGCCTTGCTGGCGTTCCAGCTCTGCTTCGATGGAACCGTACAGAACGCCTTCAACAGCAATACCGTCTTTTAGCGCATCGAGTTCCTCTTGCGTAATTGTTCCGTGTGCCCGCACGCGATAACGGCGCAACCAGCCGGTGGAGGGCAATTCCAATGCCCTTGAAAGCCCTCCATCATTTGTCAGCAACAACAGGCCTTCGGTATTAATATCCAGTCGCCCGACGGACAATACGCGAGGGAGATCGCCGGGTAACGCTTCAAAGACAGTCTTGCGCCCTTCAGGGTCACTCGATGTCGTTACTTGGCCGGAACGTTTGTTCAGCAACCACAGTCGCGTGCGTTCAGTGATCGGTATGTCCTTACCGTCGACCAATATGTGATCTTTCGAGGTGACGACACAGGCGGGTGTTTGAAGCAATTTGCCGTTTACCTGTACACGTCCATCTGCGATCCAGCGTTCCGCATCGCGGCGGGAACACAACCCTGCGCGGGCCATACGTTTTGCAATACGCTCGCCGGCCGGTGCTTCAACATTGGTGGCAGACGGTTGAACAGGCTTAGCCGATTTGGAAATGTTTGGTGATTTGGTCGATTTCATGGGCTCTGCCTATCATTCATGCGCGAATTGCGCGAGAGAGGATCGACCTTCATTCTCGAAACTACAGATTATTTGATGAGCATGAGCACAAGTTTCATAGAGCTGGCGCTGGAAGAAGCAAAAAGCGCGGCGCTTCGCGGTGAAGTGCCTGTCGGTGCCGTACTGGTGGATGCGGGGCAGGTCATTGCGTCCAACGGTAACCGGACAATTGAGCTGAACGATCCAAGCGCCCATGCCGAGATATTGGTGATCCGTGAAGCCTGCTGCATCCGTAACAGCCAACGACTACCCGATTGCGACCTCTATGTTACGCTGGAACCCTGCACCCTGTGTGCCGCCGCGATTTCGTTTGCACGTATTCGACGGGTGTATTTTTGTGCAGACGATGAAAAAGGTGGCGCTGTCACAAATGGAGTGCGATTTTTCAATCAAGAAACCTGCCATCACGCGCCGGAAGTCTATAGCGGATTTTCAGAGGTGCAGGCTCGTAATCTACTTCAAGATTTTTTCGCCACAAAGAGGATTCAAACGTAAGGCTTTGTTTTATTTACCAAATATGCTTTTGAAAATGGATTTTTTCTTCTTGCCGTTTGCAGCAATATCTGTGCCCGGTTCTTTTTCAACTGCACCTGTTGTTCCCACCGGAGCAGTGTTAGCAGGTCGGCGATATTCAACTGGAGGCTCTGTTAGATAACGGCGTTTCAAACCTTTAGCCGCCTGACGCTCAGTAGCCCGCACAGCCGCCACCTCTTTGCCCCGTTCCTGAATCTGCCGGAAGTCTCCAGGTGAGCCCTCTACCTCTTCAGCGGATTTAAATGAGTCGTTCGCAGAATTACCACGCGCTTTACCTCTTTCCAGAGATTCCTGTCTCAATGAAGCAACTTCCGGTGATAACTCGCTTGGGTCACGACCTTCCGCATCCGCCAGCAATTTTGCCCGTTTCACTTCAGGGTCTTCGGGGAAATATCCGGATTCGCTGCCGATTTTCTCCGCAGGTGTGGGAAGATTGTCAACTTTCGATACTTTCACAAGGCTGGGTCGTGAATCGTAGTTGATCTTCTCTTTTTTCTTGCCCTGACCAAAGGAAACCAGGCTTGAGACATCGTTCACGAGCTGCTGCTCCTGCGTAACGCCGGTTCCATAAGTGGTACCGGAACAGCCAGTAAGAAATGCCGCCAGTGAAACCGCGACCACCCCTGTCATCAATCGATCAGAACGTTGATTTGCCATGAGATACCTTTACCTATGATTAGATCGCCCAAATCCAGTTACCGCAAATCAAATTCCGCGATCGCGCCACTCAATAACCCACATCCGTTGCCCCGATACACATTATAATTGTGGCGGGAATTCGGCTACGAATTTCTCGCCAGAATATGTAGCTGTTTATCCCTAATTTTGCAAACCGGCCCGGGTAAACACCAAGCTTGTTTGTTCGTTCTGGTTAACCGCTTAGCCGCCTTCGATTTCACGCATGGCTGCTGCGTCGCGTAGAGAAATGTCCGGATAGTCGGGGGCTGTTCCAACTTCTGGCAGCACGCGCCACGAACGGGCGCATTTTTTACCCTGCGCCCTTTGATTGACCACCGCGACACCGTCAACGTCATCCAGCCTGAACGCATCACTTGGAGGAGCTGTCGAAACCAACGTCAGGTCGCTCGTGATGCAGATTTCGGATAAATCCAGCCCGTCTAGCGCATTCAGCAGTGCATTGTCAGTAACGAAAACCTTCGGCGCGGCCTCCAATGACGCACCAATATGGCTTGGGTCTTCCTTTTCAAGACGCCGTACAACTTCCAACGCACCGGTCACAACACGGCGCACTTTGCGAATCTTTACCCATTTCGCCGCCAATTCATCATCACGCCATTCAGCCGGAACTTCAGGGAACTGGCGCAGATGCACCGACTTCGTGCCCCCATGGCGCTCCTGCCACGCTTCTTCCATGGTGAAACACAACATCGGTGCCATCCAGGCGGTCAAACAATCAAACAGATGGGAGACGACCTGCAAAGCAGATTTTCGACGGACGGAAGAACCGGCGTCGCAATAAAGTGCATCTTTGCGAATATCAAAATAGAATGCCGACAGTTCAACGTTCATGAAATTATTGAGCTGAGCGAATATCCTCTTGAAATCAAATGAATCGTAGCTTTCACGAACCGTACTATCCAGTTCGGACAAGCGATGGAGCATCAACCGTTCAAGTTCAGGCATATCACCATATGCAACTTTCTCACCTTTATCGTGGGCAAGAGTTCCAAGCATCCACCGCAGCGTATTACGCAGTTTGCGATAGGCATCGATGGCGGTTTTCAGGATCTCCGGGCCGATGCGCAAATCTTCAGCGTAATCCGCAGATACTACCCAAAGACGCAGGATATCTGCCCCGGATTGCTGGATAACCTGTTGTGGTGTCACGATATTACCAAGCGACTTGGACATTTTGCGCCCGTCTTCCGACATCACAAACCCATGGGTCAGTACTGCATCGTACGGCGCACGGCCTCTCGTTCCAGAGGCTTCGAGTAATGAAGAGTGGAACCAGCCCCTATGCTGGTCTGACCCTTCAAGATAAAGATCAGCAGGCCATTTCAAATCATCGCGCTGTTCAAGGCAAAACGCATGGGTTGAACCGGAATCAAACCAAACGTCGAGAATATCATTGACCTTTTCCCATTGATCGAGGTCATCGACAAACCCATCCAGGAAACGCTCCTTTGCCCCGTCCGCATACCACGCATCGGCACCTTCACTGGCATAGGCTTCCTTAATCAGGACCATCAATTCATCGGACCGGTCGAATTCCGGCCCCGGGATAACCTGTCCGGTTTCCAGATTACGGAAAACGGAAATCGGCACCCCCCACGCTCTTTGGCGCGACAAAACCCAGTCTGGCCGTTTTTCGATCATGTCGCGCAGACGGTTTTGACCAGTTGAAGGGACAAAGCGGGTCTCATCAATAGCGGCCAGTGCCGTTTGGCGTAACGTGCCCATGTTTGACCTGGTGCTATCACCGACCACACCGTCTTTATCCATATATACAAACCATTGGGGGGTGTTGCGGAAGATGATGGGTTTTTTGGAACGCCATGAATGGGGGTATTCATGTTTTACCCGACCGCGGGCGAACAGATTGTCCTGCTCTATGAGAGCGGTGATAACCTTTTGATTTGCATCGCCTTTTTTACCCTTGTCATCGATGACCTGTGCACCCTGAAACCCCGGTGCGTCATCTGTATAAGCGCCATCATCCCCGACTGGAAACGGAATGCGGGTATTGATGCCCATGGCTTCAAGGATTTGTGTATTAGCCATCCAGGCTTCAAAATCATCCCTACCGTGGGAGGGTGCGGTGTGAACAAAGCCCGTACCCGCATCATCGGTGACGTGATCACCAGCAAAAAGTGGAACGGTAAACTGATAATATGGATCGAATTCTGCCAGCGGATGCGCCAAGGTCATCTTCGCCAATTCACTCGCGGTCACATCATCAAGGCGTTGACAAGTCACCTTGGCCTTGGTCGCGCATTCTACAGCAAGACTGTCAGCGATGATTAATTTTTCGCCGGGCTGCGGACCGAAATCCTGCTCAGCAGTGTCCACTTCATACAGGCCATAATTGACCCGTTGAGAATAACAGACCGCCCTGTTTGCCGGGATCGTCCAGGGGGTTGTTGTCCAGATTACCACCGAGACTTTTTCTGCCCAGCCTGACGCTGGAAATTTCACCCAAACAGTATCGCTTTCATACATTTCATATTCGATCTCGGCTTCCGCCAGTGCCGTTCGTTCGACTACACTCCACATGATCGGTTTAGAGCCGCGATAAAGCTGGCCGGATTTCGCGAATTTCATCAATTCGTTGGCGATAATTGCTTCCGCCTCAAAATTCATTGTCAAATAAGGCTGTTTGAAATCACCTGTGATGCCGAGCCGCAGGAATTCTTCGGTTTGAACGCCAACCCAATGGGTAGCAAAATCACGACATTCCTTGCGGAATTCGTTGATCGGCACATCGTCCTTGTTTTTACCCTTGGCACGATATTGTTCTTCAATTTTCCATTCAATCGGCAGGCCATGACAATCCCAGCCAGGAACATAGTTGGAATCATAACCGCGCATCTGGAACGAACGGGTGATAACGTCTTTGAGAATCTTATTCAGCGCGTGTCCGATGTGAAGATTGCCGTTTGCATAGGGCGGTCCATCGTGGAGCACATATTTGGGGCGGCCTGCAGCGTCTTCGCGTAATTGCTTGTAGAGATCCTCTTCCTGCCAGCGCGCCACCATTTCGGGCTCTTTTTTGGGTAGACCACCGCGCATGGGAAAATTGGTTACCGGCAGGTTCAGCGTATCACGGTAATCGCGTTGCTCAGATGATTTGGTATCGGACATTTCGTTTCATTTCATATCAAGCCAAAAACGGCCGGATGGGCCCGCATGGCACTGGAGGGTTTGCACTGGAAACTGGTTCAGACTGGAATGGAAGAATGTTTTAAGACGCAGCCTCGTCTAGTGTTGATTTCCGGCCCGGTTGTCGGCCACGCACAATGCGTCAGCCGAAAACCGGGCTGATAATTCGTATGCTTATGCGGTCAATCAATCTCATCATTGGGCTTGTCTATCAAAGGCGGGCTGGAGTTTCCACCGCTTAATTGCGGGATTTTCCCAATTCGACCGGCAATACCTCAATAAACCGGGTCTTCCAGTTTTTCATAAATTGCCTTGCGCATGGATTTGGTTGCCATTTGGGGGGCAAATCGACCGTAAAGTTTGCCGAAATATGCCGTAAGCCCCGGATATAGTTCACTGGTTTTTCCAGTTGAAGCTTTCAAAATCAGCTTTGCCAGGACTTCTGGTTCCATCCGCCTTGATGCCTTGGCTCCGGGCGGCGCATATCTATCGGCATGGTCGGTTTGAATTGGACCGGGGAATACCGTGAGCACGCCGACGCCATGTTTACGAAAAGGCTTGCGCACGCTTTTAGCATAGGTGGCGATTGCGTCTTTTGTAGCGGCATATACGCTTGCACCAGGGTACCCCACAGCATGGGAGAGCGACGAAATAAACACGATCTTACTTTTATTATTCATTGCTCCGCGGCGTACAAGCCCTGATGCGAGGACTAAGGGCGCCTGTAAGTTGACGGCAATGAGTTTCGCATAGGCGGCGGATGGAATGTCTTCGAATTTTCCAGACGCGCTAATTCCGGCATTCAGGATAACAAGATCGAATTTTTGTTCCCAAAGACCCACAAGCATGCGCTCCAGTGAATTGGGGTTTGCGAGATCAACCAATTGCACTGAACAAGCCCCCCGACTTTTGACAGCCAGATCGTCCAGAGGTTCGGTGTCCCGATCCACAGCAAGTACTTCGTGGCCCTGTTCCAGAAGTTCTTCTGTCAATGCACGTCCAAGGCCGTGGGCGGCACCGGTGATCAAAGCTCTCACAGTTGCCCCTCCTTCGCCGACGCAAATATGGAGCCCCATCCGTAACCGCGGGTAACAAAGCGCTTTCCGTCACCTTTACGGATTGCCCTTTGAATGGCTTTTGCCGCCCGTTTCGGTGACATGAAAAACGCTTTCGCAGCACCAAGATTAAGCCCGACCTTCTTATGCATGCCCGTGCGTGTCGGGCCAGGGTGAATGATCATGACCTCCGCCCGGTCCTGCCATTCACTTCGCAAGGAACGGGCAAATCCATCCAGCCCCGCCTTTGTGGCAGCGTAGGTTGCAAATGCGCCCTGCCCTTTGACAATGGCGGTTGAACCGATCAGGGCGAGTTTTCCTCCGTTTACAAACAACCAGGGGCCTAAGGCCTGCGAAAGAAGGATTGGCGCGGTGAGATTGATGTCAATCTGCTTGCGAATTTCATCGGGCGTTTCGGCTGCTGGGTCGCCCGTCCACCCGGTTGCTCCGTTCAACACCGCCAGATCAAGTTGTTTCCACCCCAGATTATACATCGCGGTCGCTATTCTTTGCGCCGCCTGTTTTGGATCCGACTGGTCGGCACGAATATAGGTGATATTGGGCAAGCCAAAATATGCCATATCGTCGGCGATCATGCGTCGACCGGTCGCCAGAATTCGGTGCCCTCGCTCCGCATAGGCTCGCGCCAGCAACAGGCCGATGCCATCGGTTGCCCCCGTTATCAGAATAGTATGCTGGCGGGGTTCATTTTTCGCCATGGGCTTATACAAGCCCGTCGAAATTAAGCTTGTTATCGAGATCAGTCAGCGGCTTGCAATTTGCTAAATGGACGCGGGCTAAAACCGAATCCCTGTTCATCTGATCCACCAATGCATCTGCGGAATCAAATTTTTCTTCGCCGCGAAGATAATCGAACAGTGACACCTGTATTTCCTCACCATAAAGGTCGTCAGAAAAATCAAATATAAATGTTTCCAGCAACGCTTCGCCATTATCAAATGTTGGACGACGACCGTAGCTGGCAACACCATTATACAAGATGCCATTGGCCCTGCGCAACCGAACCGCATATATGCCATGTGCAAGATCGCAGCTGGCGGGGAGCGACAAATTGGCTGTGGGGTAATTTAACGTGCGGCCAAGTTGAGCTCCCTTGATGACCTCACCGCTGGTTTGCCAACGGTAGCCAAGCAGTTGAGCAGCATTTGATACATCGCCTGTTACCAGCAGCTCGCGAACACTGCTTGATGACACCGGTTCAACTTCCTCCTCAGATGAGACCGCATCGACAATTGTGACACCAAACCCGCGCTTTTCGCCCGCCTTTTGCAAGAATTGCGGGGAACCGGCCCGGTCTTTCCCAAAATGAAAGTTAAATCCCGTCACCACGTGGCAAATACCAGCGCGGTTGATCAGGAATTCATCGACAAATTCGTCAGCACTGGTAGCGGCCAGATCACGAGTGAAGGGCAATATTAACATGCCATCCAGCCCAAAGGCTTGCAGAATACGGGCTTTCATCGGTTCCAAAGTCAACCGAAACACCGGCGATTGTGGTCGAAATAATGTTCGCGGGTGCGGTTCAAACGATAGTGCGTAACAGGGAACACCCATATCGCACGCTTTTTCCATGGCGTGTTTGAGAACAACCTGATGCCCCAGATGAACCCCGTCAAAATTACCGATGGCTATCACTGCGCCACGGCATGTCTCGGGCAAGGGCTCGGTTAAATTATGATGGAGGAATCCAGTCATGGTTCAGTTTGCATCCCACCAAAGGCGCGGCATCCAGTATTGTGGCGAAGCACCGTTGTCGCGCAGGAATTGGTTTAATGCCAATTCGTCAGGATCATCCGCCGGGCCATAATCAGCGTGATGAATTCCTGCACTGATATAAAGGAGATCCACCCCGTTATTCTGCGCGCCAGCGACATCTGTGGGCATGCCATCACCGATGGCAATTATGCGTCTTTCATCGAATTGACCGCCGGAAAGGTCCGCGAGTTTTTGTTTGGCCAAGCGATAGATTGGAGCATGAGGTTTGCCCGCGACCCGGGTTTCCCCACCCAACTCGTTATACAGTTTTGCCAATGCCCCCGCGCAATAAACCAGTCGGTCACCACGTTCGACAACAAGGTCGGGGTTTGCGCAAATGAACGGGACTTTTCTTTCAACGAGTTGCAAAAGTTGATCGCGATAGTCTTCTGGTTTTTCCGCTTCATCGTCCACTAGCCCGGTACAAACAACAGATGCGCACGCCGAATCATCACTCAATTCCACATTGAGCCCATCATACAATGGGTTATCCCTGCCCGGTCCAAGGTGAAACACCGGGCCATTGGTTTCCGCTACAGCCTCGGCAATCAAGGTACGGGTAACATCGCCGGATGTGACAATTTCATTGTAGGCATCCGTTTGGACACCCATGTCGTTCAATTGCGCCAAAACACCTTGATTTGGTCGCGGGGAATTGGTGATGAGCACCACCTTGCCACCTTGCTTGCGAAACGAGGCCAAAGCTTGCACTGCGCGGTGATAAACATCGCGCCCGTTATGTATCACACCCCATACATCACAAAGAATGGCCCCATAATGTTCGGTAAGGGCATTTAGGCCATCAAGGCGTTGTGACATGAAGGATTCTCAATTGGAAACGTGTGAAACCATGCGGTAAATTGTCGAGGCATAAGCGTCAAGGTGCACGAGTTCATCCGGCTCATCCCAAGTGGCGCGTTGGACGGGATGGAAATTGATACCGGGCGATATGAGCCTTAATTCCATAATTTCGCACCAGGTCGAGCCAGACCAGTGATTTCCAATCACATTCAACCATGATTTGGAACCGCCTGCACAACAATTGCACAAATCTGCAGATTTTCCCCTGAAACCCGCCCAACCGGCTGCAATTGTTTCGGTCAGATTCTGTATCATGAGACCGCTACACCGTAAAAATCCAGATAGACCATGTTTGCCCTACTCCCTCCTTAAAGATGGATGGTGGCTCGAGGTGTTGTGTGATGAAGCTGGCGAGGTGGTCTCCTCAACAACTCAAATCACAAGGGAAAAACCCCATGAGCAGGACGACACTACTTGCCGGATATTACACAGCACTTAAACCGATAGCCCTCGGCAAACCTCTTCCATTCGCCGTTATTTTCACAGTAGTGATTTTCGGTGATTTTTTGCTCTGGTCGCATTTACCAAAACTTGCCCTTGCGCTGTTTCTGGGTGGCCTAGTTGTTCTACATATTATCTTGTACAGCAGTCGAGTCTCATTACGGCGGGTTATTTGGGGCGCCTTGAGTTTCTGTATCGGGATATTGCCGCTACTTGAAGCATTCAACGTGCTATCCGTATTATTCGCTCTGGCGGGGACATTTGCAGCACTAACAGTGTTGCGCGACCAAAACACGAATGTGTGGCCGGAAGATTGGTCGAGCTGGTTGGATTCCTTTGTTACTGCAATAATTATGGCGCCGTTTCGGTTCCCAATTCTGTCGCGTAAAATCAAACGGCCTAGCGATAACGGATGGAAGCCGACGGCGCATCTGGTCGGCTGGGTTCTCCCCATCCTCTTCACGTGTGTGTTTGTTGGCCTGTTTGCCGTGGCAAATCCCGTTTGGGAAAAGTGGCTTGATGCCAACAATTTGGAAGCGATACTGGCCGCAATCTTCAGTTACCGATCCCTATTCTGGGTTTCGCTAATCTGGTTTGCTTGGCCCTTTCTTGAACACAAAATGCCGATTAAGCGCCTTGTACGTTCGACCCGAATTTTGGTGGGCCTTTCTCTTCCCAGCGACGGCACCCCTGACCGTTCAGAACGCAACGACGCATTTTTCAAGCGCTGCCTGATTTTGTTCAATCTGGTTTTTGCAATGCAGTCCATGCTTGATCTTACTTACCTTTGGGTGGGGTCCGAACTCCCCGATGGCATGACGCATGCCTCCTACGTCCACAGGGGTGCCTACCCGCTGGTTGCAGCAGCAATTATCGCTGGATTATTCGTGATCATCGCCATGCGCCCAAACGGGCCTGGAGAGCGGGATGTTACAATAAAATGGCTTGTTTTAGCCTGGGTCGCCCAGAACATTCTCCTTGTTGCTTCTTCGGTATTTCGACTGGAACTCTACATCGAGACCTATGCTTTGACCTATTGGCGTATCGCAGCGTTGATCTGGATGTTTCTTGTTATGGCTGGACTGGCGCTGATCGTGGCCCGTTTTTCACTTGGTCGCAGCACCGGGTGGTTAGTGTCGGCCAATGTATTGACGCTCGTAACCACACTTTACGTCACAAGTTTCATAAATTTCCCGCAAACGATTGCCCATTATAACCTGTCTAACCCACAGGTGAGCGAGAAGCACATTTACGGCGCGATTGATCGAAACTATATCTCTCAACTTGGCGCATTCGCGTTGCCGGCTCTCATCGAAATCCGGCAATCAGATGGTCTCGCCCAGCTTCAAAAAATCAGATTGAAATCCCTTGAGAAAAAGCTGCTTGCTGACGTTGCGCAAGCGATAAGCGAGGACTGGAGATCGTGGAGCTTTCGCGGGCAGCGACTGAAGTGGTTTATTGAGGCGCAAGGCGGTGCTAATGACAGCCGACAGGAAGAAGTTGAGATAATGAGATTCGTTCCATGAAAAAACGCATCTTGATTGCAGATGATGAACCGCACATCCGCGACATCATCGACTTCGCCCTGCAAAATGCCGGTTTGGACACAGTACTGGTTGAAGACGGCGTGCAGGCCATTGCTACATTCCAGCACGATCTTACCGATCTTATTATCCTGGATGTTGGCATGCCGAATATGGATGGGCTCGAAGTCTGCAGAACCATCCGCAAAATTTCAGATTGCCCAATTCTATTCCTGTCCGCGCGCGATGAAGAGGTAGACCGTATCGTTGGATTGGAAATCGGTGGAGATGACTACGTAACAAAGCCCTTTAGCCCCAGGGAACTGGTTGCAAGGGTGAACGCCATCTTGAAAAGGGTTGGCGGTTCTAAACCGGCCATCCCAACTTCAGAAGTATTCACCCATGGCATCGTTACACTCGATAAAGGTCGCCATTCGGTTGGAGTGGGAGGTAATATTGTTGACCTCACGGCGACTGAATTCGACATTCTTTGTGTTCTCATAACCCGCCCCAGCCAAGTATACAGCCGCACTACATTGCTGGACCGTGCCTGGCCCGAAAACATTCATGTATCGGACCGGACAATTGACAGTCATGTCCGTAATCTCCGTTCTAAAATGAGAGAGGCCGGTTGCCAAAATGCTGTGCGAACCGTGCATGGGGTTGGCTTTCAGCTCGACACTTGCGAGGCGAACGGTTGACTACGGTTAAGCAAAAATGGCGGCCAGCTTTGTGGATGGTTGTATTCGGAGCCTTAACACTGGTTGCCCTCCTACCACTCATATCTCTTGGAATCGTCATTGGCATTGAAAAGCTGATCGACACTCAGTTCAGACTACGAAGCATTGGCGGCTTCCTGACGCTCGCAGCCGGTAATCTTATCATGGCTGGTGTAATTGGCGCGATATTTCTGCGCACCCTCTTGCGTCCGATCCAGGAATTGATTGTTCGTACCAACGATGTTGGCACGGGGGCAGACGATGCTTTTCGACCATTGAGCCACATCGGAACACGATGTTCCCCGTCAGCATTCATGAGACAGAGGTTTGATTTTTCTTAAGAGATGATTTTGGTTCATCGTAGCCCTTATGGAGCGAAGATGAGACATAAATCAGGAACCCAAGGATCAGGTTCAGAGAAATTGATCCGAACCATCAAACGCAAGACCCGCCGTCAGTATAGTGCGGAGGAAAAGATCCGCATTGTGCTTGATGGCTTGCGCGGTGAAGACAGCATAGCTGAACTGTGCCGCCGTGAAGGTCTTGCTGAAAGCATGTACTACAAATGGTCGAAGGAGTTTATGGAGGCCGGTAAAAAGCGTCTGTCAGGCGATATAGTGCGTGAGGCTTCCACCGATGAGGTCAAAGGTCTGCGCCGTGAAGCCCGTGATCTGAAGGAATGCGTGGCAGATCTCACGCTGGAAAACCGTCTTCTTAAAAAAAGCATGATCGCGGAT
Organism: uncultured Rhizobiaceae bacterium; assembly: GCA_951813045.1. Lineage (GTDB taxonomy): Bacteria > Pseudomonadota > Alphaproteobacteria > Rhizobiales > Rhizobiaceae > Pseudahrensia. The sequence goes on along the minus strand of CATOTF010000002.1, from coordinate 438,789 downwards.
GGGGAGGATATCGAATGAGATACCCAGCATCTGAGAAACTGGAAATCATCCGAATTGTTGAACAATCACATCTGCCAGCCAAGGTGACACTTGATAAGCTTGGCGTCTCACGGCCAACTTTTTATCGCTGGTATGATTTGTATCAGCGATTGGGTGAGACAGGATTGGAAGACAAACGTTCTGGTCCCAACAGAGCCTGGAACCGCGTGCCAGAAAATATACGGGCACAGATCATTGATCTGGCCCTTGATCAACCGGAACTGTCTCCTCGTGAACTGGCTGTGACATTCACAGACACGAAGGCCTATTTTGTATCGGAAAGCTCAGTGTACCGACTGCTCAAGGCCCTGGACCTGATCACCAGCCCGGCATTTATCGTCATGAAAGCTGCCAGTGAGTTCCGCGACAAGACCACAGCCATCAACCAGCTGTGGCAAACAGACTTCACCTATCTGAAGGTCATTGGCTGGGGTTGGTTCTATCTCAGTACGATCCTTGATGATTATTCGCGATACATCATTGCCTGGAAGCTGTGTACCACCATGAACACATCGGATGTGACCGATACATTGGAAATGGCGCTTCAGGCCTCAGGCTGCGACAGGGCCAACGTTGCGCATAAACCCCGGCTACTATCTGATAATGGCCCCTGCTACATATCCAGTGATCTGGCAGAGTGGTTGGATGGCAAAGGCATGGGTCATGTTCGCGGTGCGCCTTATCACCCGCAAACCCAAGGCAAGATTGAACGCTGGCATCAAACCCTGAAGAACCGCATCTTGCTGGAACACTACTTCATACCAAGTGACTTAAACCGGCAGATCGAAGCTTTCATCGAACATTATAATCATCACAGATACCACGAGAGCCTGAGTAATCTCACGCCTGCGGACGTCTACTTCGGGCGCAAAAATGAGATATTGAAGCGAAGAGAAAGGATCAAACAAAAAACCATCGAAACGCGGCGCTTGCAACACCGCAAACAAGCCGCATAATACAAACAACAGATGAGCTAGAGTCTCTCTTAAATCAGACCACCATCTGTCTCAAATACCCTGACTACGAACACTGTTGTAAACGCCCTTTTATTCATTGGGTTCCTGCTATTTCAAAAGCAAATTGAAATGGGGCGTGAATTGACGTTTTTACGCCAGGAAGTAGGTAATCTGGGGGAATTTCGTGACGATATGGAACACCGTCTCGGGGAAATGGTTCATCATGTGCGCCACGAGCTGGCAACTTCAGACGAAGAATTGAAAGTACAACTGGCTAATGTTCGTTCAGACTTTTCTGCAGCCAGACCAGAATCGGACGACAGTTCCACGCTATTTTCAGAATCTGTTACAGAATCTGCCGATGTTCAAACGTCGGAGTCCGGCATGCCCATTGCAACACTCGATCCGTTCAACCAGCCGTCTGCGATGACACCAGGTAATGTCGAATCAATCACCAGCAGATTGGCTGACGCTTTGCAGAACAATGGCCTCAGCATGCAGCTACAGCCCATTGTTGAATTTAAAAACAGACAACCGGCCTACTTTGACGCCTTCATGCGCCTTCCAACGGGAAATAGCACCTATTTGGATCAACATCAGTTTCTTCAGTTAGCAGAACAAGGAGAGCTGTTATCATCGATGGACAAGAAGGTGATTTCCAGTTCAATTCGTATGCTGCACAAATTGTCTGATCAAAAAAAGAGTGCGGGAGTAGTCTGCGCGCTATCGTCAGACACGCTAAACAAACAGAAAAGTTTTGATAAAATCCTCGTAAACCTCTCTGAAAATGAACAGTTCTGCGATTCTTTGGTGATTGAAATTCGTCAGCGCGATTTCCAGCTCTTGAATTCAAAAGCGCGCAAGAGAGTACGTAAAATTACTGAGTTGGGTTTTAGACTAAACCTGTCCCAGTCTCTTGATTTGAATATGGATCTCGAGGAACTCGCAGATTTTGGATTCCGATTTGTTAAAGTACCGGCTTCCATCCTAATTCATGCAGAGTTTGATGAAAGAACGACCAGTCTCAACCCGGCGCTGATGGCAAAAACTCTCGAAGAAGCGGGTATCCAACTCATCGCAACCGATGTGGAACGGGACAGTGACGCCCTTGCCCTCATCGACTTTGACGTTCCCTTTGGCCAGGGCAGCTTATTTGCTCCGGCAAGGCCGGTTAAGAGTGAACTGCTGACGGGCGATGATCTTCGCGGCGAACTGATCCCGCACAAAAAAACGGGAACCGCTTAGCAACTCTATGCACCCTGTTGCGTGATTTTCCCACAATTGCCTTAGTTTACATAGCGAATGGGAGCTTCCACATCTGTGCGCACAGCAATGTAGATCGCAATGGCGTTTTATGGATTCGTAAACTATTCAAGACGAAAAGATGCCGGATCCATCAGTGAATTTTGATGGATCCGGCGACTCATAATCATCGTCGATATTATTTTGTAATTGTAAGTTCTGACAATTGCTCAGCAATAGTCTGGAATGTTGATACCAATTGCGCATTGTTGGCAGCGTCGAAATAGAGTTTCGAACCGCCGACATCGGTTGAAGCACAATTCTCCAATAGTGTTTTCACGCTCGACCCGTTGGGTACATCAAACGCAATTGAATAAATTCTAATTCCTGCGTTCTTTGCGTTGGTACACGTCTTAGCCATGTGACTATCCATTGCCTGACGGAACGTATTGAAGTCGTGGTTTGGGTTTGCGATAGCGGTAAATCCATCAAAAATCCTGTTATTCACGGAGTGTGCAAACGTGTCGTAATAGCTTTTGTTCTTAAGCGAGTGACCGGAAGCACCAAAGTTGATCGGGTAGGCAGTATTGTTACCGTCCGTCATGACGATCATGATTTTTTTGTTATCACTCTGTGTATAATCCCGACCGTTGGTGAATGGTTCGGTTGGAGAAAGAGTTCTCCAGCCCCATCCAATACCGGCCTGCACATTGGTGGCACCTTGTGCTTGCATTGAAGAAATAGCGTTAATCACCGCGCTTTTGCTAGTTGTCAGGTCCGTTAGCGGTTGCGACTCGCAAAACACGTTTGGCCCGCCCTGAACTCCGAATACATTTGGAAGCCTCGAATACCCATTGTTCACGTCGTGAGGGTTTGCGTTATTGAGGTATTTCCAGGCCCATTTTTGGCGTGCATATTGACCACCAAAATATCCATCATCCGTGCCGGTATATTTGTCCATACGGGGGTCTTCATTGAGGGCAGCAGGAAAATTATGATCATCACGAAGGTAATTGTTCTGATACCATTCTTCGGAGATCAGATTTCCATCAACCCATACTAAACTTCCTCCTGTTGGACCTATATAGTTGCCACGATTATATTGAATGCGGTCGTCCCAATGGGGGCGATAGGCAAAGTTTTGTGGATGCCGAGTACCGTGACGACCATCCGACCAGGCTAAACAAAAACGAACACTTCTTGTACGAAATCGCCCACGCCGAGTATAAAATCCCCGAGTTTGAAACCGGGTGCATCGCGCTTGCGGACTTGAAATCGCAATTTCACGCTCCCTTTGTCCCGTCCAATTGTCGGGGGTATCGGGCGCGAATGTCGGCACAAACAATGTATCGGGGTCAGTAATACCGGGCGCAGTGTCTTCAGTATGATGCGGATAAGGACGCGCCTCAACGCACCCTTTCCAACTTATGTTCGGTAGTTGATCATACAGGGAAAAGCGCGATACAAATTGGCCTGAAGAGTTACGAAATCCGTTGCCCACCTGCGTGAAGGCTGGACCCCAGGTCAGATTTTCATGGTGAATTGATGACTGTCCTGACGTATCCATCCAACCTGAGTTCCGATTACCGGAACCTACGTTGACCATGGATGAAAATGGAACAAGCGAGAATTTCAAAGGATCAGTCTTACCGCTGTTCCCCAAATTTGTATGCATGGTATTTACGAGATTTGCTGCAGCTGAACGCAACGTATTAATCTTGCCATTATAACGCATGGAACCGGAGTTATCGAGAACCATGGCGATCTCGATCGTGTCACTTCCGCATTGTACCTCTGCAGAAGCTCGCATTGTTATTGTCTTTTCGTCTTCGGTCGCCTTTTGAGAACCATCAATCACCTGCCCGTTCGCCATATTGGCCGTTGCTGCTCGCATGAATGAAAAGAAAACCCGCTTCTTAAGAGTAGCGTTGGAAACGATAGGTTGTGCACTACAATCAACATTATCCAAATTGAATGTGATGTCGGCATCGTCAATATTAGCAGCGATATTTCTAATGTTCCCTAGAAAGACTTCTTTCCCGGATTCGGCCGCAAGTTGTTTATCGCCAGTGCCAGCAAGTGTTTTAGCCGCCATCAATGTGCCAGCATCGACGGCGTTCTGGAAGTTGATTTTCGCACGATATACTTCAGCCGTGTCCACTCCGGCCCCTGTCATCAAGAGCAAAAAAGGCGTGCCGAGTGCGGCAAACATCTTTATTGATCCACGGTCATCTCCAATGAACCGGCTTAACGACAGTTTTTTACGCAGACTTTTCAACATGCTTTATACTCCAAATACTCAGCTCCCCACCACAACGGACCCGTGGCGGCGAAACGGCATAATTTGGATGAAAATGACAGACAGACCTTTCTGTTCATTTGAAAAACAAGGTTAAGATTTATCGGTTATCTTTCGAATTTATTAACCATAACGGCCCCAACCGGCGCGAATTTGGTGTTAATTCTTTCAAAAACGCCAGTTTAATGAGAAATAGTTCTCTCAATTTCTTGACTCTGGCCACTCTCGATATTATCTTATTGCGGTCGATTAGCACTCTTAATTACTGAGTGCTAACAGGCATCTCATTTCTTGACAGAAGAAGCGTTGTCGGCGGCAAGCCGTTCGAGCAACGCAGCCGAGTATAGGATTTATTACATATGGCTAAAACTAAGTTCCGCCCGTTGCACGACCGCGTTGTCGTTCGCCGCGTCGAAGCTGACACCAAAACTGCTGGTGGCATCATCATCCCTGACAGCGCTCAGGAAAAACCTGCTGAAGGTGAAATCGTATCCGTTGGATCAGGCGCACGTGACGAAGCAGGTAAGCTCGTTGAACTCGACGTGAAAGCCGGAGACCGCGTTCTCTTCGGAAAATGGTCCGGTACAGAAGTCAAAATCGGCGGCGAAGACCTGCTGATTATGAAAGAATCCGACATCATGGGTATCATTGGTTAATCCCGATAATCCCAACGATTTCAATAATATTCGGCTCTTGAACGAGAGCCAAACAGGAGTAAGTCAAAATGGCTGCTAAAGAAGTAAAATTCGGTGCTGATGCCCGCGCACGCATGCTGCGTGGTGTCGACGTTCTTGCGGACGCCGTAAAAGTAACGCTTGGACCAAAAGGCCGTAACGTAATTCTCGACAAATCTTTCGGCGCACCGCGCATCACTAAAGATGGTGTATCCGTTGCAAAAGAAATCGAGCTTGAAGACAAGTTTGAAAATATGGGCGCACAAATGGTGCGTGAGGTTGCTTCCAAAACCAACGACATCGCTGGTGACGGTACAACAACTGCAACCGTTCTGGCTCAAGCTATCGTCCGCGAAGGCGGCAAAGCCGTTGCTGCTGGCATGAACCCAATGGACCTGAAACGTGGCATTGATGCTGCTGTTGAAGAAGTTGTTGCGTCTTTGAAAAAAGCTGCAAAGAAGATCAAAACTTCTGACGAAGTTGCGCAGGTTGGTACAATCTCGGCAAACGGCGAAGCTGAAATCGGCGGACGTATTGCCGAAGCCATGCAGCGCGTTGGTAACGAAGGCGTTATCACTGTTGAAGAAGCAAAATCGCTTGAATCAACCCTCGACGTCGTTGAAGGCATGCAGTTTGACCGCGGTTACCTTTCCCCTTACTTCGTAACCAACAGCGAAAAAATGCTTTGCGATCTGGATGACCCTTACATCCTGCTTCACGAGAAAAAACTGACCTCCCTTCAAACAATGCTGCCAATTCTGGAAGCTGTCGTTCAAACAGGTAAGCCACTGTTGATTATCGCCGAAGATATCGAAGGCGAAGCGCTGGCAACTCTGGTTGTTAACAAATTGCGCGGTGGTTTGAAAGTTTCGGCTGTTAAAGCTCCTGGTTTTGGTGATCGCCGTAAAGCGATGCTCGAAGATCTTGCTGTTTTGACCGGTGGTCAGGTGATCTCCGAAGATCTCGGCATCAAGCTGGAAACTGTGACCCTCGACATGCTCGGCACCGCCAAGCGCGTTTCTATCTCCAAGGAAGAAACAACTGTTGTCGATGGGGCAGGTAAGAACAAAGACGTTCAAGGCCGTGTTGCTCAGATCAAACAACAAATCGAAGAAACAACTTCCGATTACGACCGTGAAAAACTGCAGGAACGTCTGGCGAAACTCGCTGGCGGTGTTGCTGTTATCTCAATCGGTGGTGCAACCGAAGTTGAAGTGAAAGAGAAAAAAGATCGTGTTGACGATGCTCTGAACGCAACCCGTGCTGCTGTTGAAGAAGGTATTGTTGCCGGTGGTGGTGTTGCACTGCTTCGCGCATCTGCCAACATGAAGACAGAAGGCGAGAACGCCGATCAGGCTGCTGGTGTTGCCATCGTTCGCCGCGCTCTTCAGTCACCTGTTCGTCAAATCGCTGAAAATGCGGGCGACGAAGGCTCCGTGGTTGTTGGTAAAATTCTCGAAGAGAGAAAAGGCACATACGGCTATAACGCCGCTAACGGTAAATATGGTGACATGGTTGCGATGGGTATTATCGATCCAGTGAAAGTTGTGCGTCACGCTCTACAGGACGCGGCTTCAATCGCATCCCTGCTGATCACAACCGAAGCAATGGTTGCCGAAGCGCCTGCTAAAGACTCAGGCGGCGGTGCCCCTGCAATGCCTGACATGGGTGGCATGGGCGGTATGGGCGGCATGATGTAAAAAAACGCCAGCGCATTTTTGAAATCATACTGTTCAGTTCGCTGAATAATTTAAAGGCCGGTGAGGAAACTCACCGGCCTTTTTTATTGCCACCGTCTCGTCATCCTACCCCTTGTGGGTAGGGTCTACAGAATACATATCACAAAATGAACTCCCGGTGAGTAGTGTAGATCATGGGGACAAGACCCATGATGACGGCGGAGGGGATGTTTTGAGCGGTGCTCTAACTCACCACGACACACGGTTTCCACGGAGCCGCATTACCTTCACCTGCCTTTAACTCCATCAGATGATCTGAGAACTGTTGGATAACGATACGCTTGCCACCGTTCCAGCCACCGGCTGGCGCATCATAGATGAAACGGTGACGACCGTATTCACCGGTTAGTTTCCGGCCTGCAGGGGTGATGATTGTACTGCCATCAATGGTCAACTTGCCATGATCCGCATGGCACCAGTCCCCGTCCAGCGAATCCGCCAAAGCGGGCGTTGGCAATAGCGATAGTGTGAAGATCAGGGTCGCGTGTTTCCACATGCCGACAGGCTAGCATGAATTTTTCAACTTCGTCACTATCTCACGGCGTGTTGAATTTTCGGCATCTGACCATTGCGCCTGTTTTGACGAAATCAAATTGGCCTGACTTTTTAAAATTATACCATCATCCAATATCTTCAGGTTATTCGCGTGGATTGTACTGCCGGTTGAGGTGATATCGACGATTGCATCAGCACTTCCGGCTGCCGGGGCACCCTCGGTTGCGCCGAGGCTTTCGACAATCCGGTAGACGCCGATGCCGTGCTGACCGAACCACCCTTGGGTCAATTGCCAATATTTGGTTGCCACCCGAAGACGGCGGCCATAACGGCTGCGATATTCCGCCGCCACATCATCAAGGTCAGCCATGGTTGATACGTCAACCCAGGCGTCCGGTACGGCGACAACGACATCAGCGTGGCCGAACCCGAGCGGAGTTAAAAACTCCACCCTGTCATTCGTTTGTGGAATAGACTCACGCGCGAGGTCTTCGCCGGTAACACCGAGATGGATTGAGCCACTGGCGAGTTCACGGGCGATTTCTGACGCCGACAGGAATGCGATTTCCACATCATCGCGGCCCGTGATTTTCGAATGGTAACTGCGCTCATCAGCGGGTGGCTCGACAGTTAGCCCTGCATTGGCGAAAACCTCGAGTGTTTGTTCTTTCAAACGCCCTTTAGAGGGAATGGCGATAACGAGGGTCATAAGGCCGCCTCCACACGGTCCAATGCCAGTGAGAAACCAACGGCGGGAACCGGGGTATCAGCACCAAGCAAGGAACACAGTCGGTCATATCGACCACCGCCCGCAACAGCCTTACCATTTGCGGCTGCCTCAAACAGAACGCCGGTGTAATATTCAAGGTTACGCCCGAAAGATGCCCTATAGGTCATATTCTCCAGCGGCGCCCCCTTTTTGACCAGCGCTGTAATACGGCCCTCAAACGCTGAGCCCGCTTCACGAAACTGAATGCCTGTCTCAGCGCTGAAAGCCGCGAGCGCATCCGGCGTGTGGGTGAGGGGCAGTTCAATGGCCAGGAACTGACGCAGTGTTTCCGCGCTTACCTGGTCGAGCTTAAAACTCCCCTCCCCGGCTTTATCTATCAACCGTTGGGCAATATCTTTGGGCGAGCGTCCCGATGCGGGAGCGATATTAGCGGCCTGCATGAGACTCTCGACATGCTCAATAAGTGCTGCCTCGTGGCCAGCAGCGGCCAATTTGTCCGCTTCATCTTCGGAAGCCCCGAAAACCCTTCCCGTCGATAATCTGTTCAACAGGCCTTCCAGCGCGTTAGGCGATCCAAAGTTACGCACCAGACGCCGGGCAATCGTGTCCGGCAATTGCAGGTTTTCGACGACGACGGCAAACAGGCTTTGATCCCCAAGCGTCAGCTTCGGATCTCTTATTCCTGCATGACCCAATGTGGCCAGCATGTCGGCAATAGAGGTGGCATCAGCATCTGCCCTGTTATCATCACCCAAGTCTTCAAGCCCGACTTGGAGAAACTCCAACGCCCCGTCCCTCTGCTGGCGAAACACCGTTCCGCCATAGGCATAACGGGCTTGAGGGCGTTCAGATTCCACATGGGCAATACAGATGGGAATGGTGAATTCTGGCCGCAGGCATTGCACATCACCAGCGTTGGACTGGGTGATGAAAATCCGCCGTCGCAGGTCTTCCCCCGCGGTTTCCAAAAACGGATCGGCAGGTTGCAGGATCGGGATATCGACGTGATCCGGCGCAACGCTGTGCAGATGTTGGAGGAGACGTTCAGGCATCGCCCCACCTTTTCTCTCCCCTCTCGGGAGAGATATCGCCAAGGGCGACAGAGAGGGGGAGCGTGCACCAATTTGTAATCAGTGCGTTGCTAAAGAGGCTTTCTTCCCCCTCTCTGCCTACGCTGCGCTTCGGCATCTCTCCCGCGAGGGGAGAGAGCTGGAACCTGCTGGTTGATCTCGACATTACGCTTCCCGCTCGGCCTTTTGCTCCGCCAGAATATGCTGCACGGTTTTGAGCAAGTCTTCGCGTTTGACGGTCTGTTGGGCAGGACGTGAAGTGCGCCATTCTTCGTTGCTGGTAATTTCCTGCGACAGGCGCATGCCTTCGATAAGGTCTTTGACTTCAACCACGCCCTGTTCCCGCTCATTTGTGCCCTGAATAATGGCGATGGGAGAGCCGCGCCGGTCTGCATATTGCAGCTGTTTGCCGAACTGTTTAGGGTTGCCCTGATACATCTCAGCGCGAATCCAGTTCCCTTCGTTGTCTTTGGCGTTCCGCAATTCCTGCACCATCTTCTGATAACCGGCCAGCGCTTGTGTATCGCGGTCCATGACGCAGACGACAACCGGGGCAATAGCATCGGAGGTTTCCAGCTTGCCGAGATTTTTCAGCGCCGTCTGGAGGCGGGAAACACCGATGGAAAACCCGGTTGCGGGGATGTCTTGGCCAGTAAAACGTTTGACGAGACCATCGTAACGACCGCCGCCCGCGACGGAGCCGAACTGGACTATTTCACCTTTTTCGTTGGGGATGTCGGCCAGAATTTCGCATTCGTAGACAGGGCCGGTGTAATATTCGAGGCCTCGGACTACAGAGGGATCAATCTTGATTTGATCAGGACCATATCCCGACGCTCGAATTAGTTTTTGTATCTGAGACAGTTCCGCCGTCCCGATTGAAAACTTATTAGAGGTCTCATTCTTAGCATCTGCAAACTGGGTAGAAGCCAGATATGGAAATACTTCCGCCGTAACGCTTGTTTTCAACCGACCATCTGCCATTTCATCAAAATCAATAGAAATCGCATTCAATATTCCATCTATCTCGTCTTCGACTAGTTCGACTCCCTTTGTGAAATCCCCACTCTCATCCTTCCTTCCCGCTCCAAGTAGAAGCCGCACTCCCGCCACACCAAACTTATCCAGTTTATCTATAGCCCGAAGCACACCCAGCCGTTTCTCAGCGTTCCCGTCGCCACCAAGTCCAACCGCCTCCATCACCCCATCCAGCACCTTACGGTTGTTCACCCGCACGACATAGTCACCGCGCTTGATCCCCAGCACTTCCATCGTATCCGCCATCATCATGCACATTTCGGCGTCTGCACTCGGATTCGGCGCGCCCACCGTATCCGCATCGAACTGCATGAATTGGCGGAAACGGCCGGGGCCGGGTTTCTCGTTGCGGAAGACGTAGCCTGCGCGATAGGTGCGGTAAGGCGTTTGTAATTCGTTGATATTTTGTGCGAAATGACGGGCCAGCGGGGCGGTCAGGTCATAGCGCAGGCTCATCCATTGTTCGTCGTCGTCTTGAAGCGAAAACACGCCTTCGTTGGGGCGGTCCGTATCCGGCAGGAATTTTCCGAGCGCATCGGTATATTCGAACATCGGGGTTTCAACCGGGTCAAAACCGTAGCGCTCGTAAACTTCCTTGATCTTCGCCATCATCGCGTCGGTGGCACGAATATCATCGGCGTTACGGTCGACAAACCCGCGCGGCTGGCGGGCTTTTAAGCGCTGCGGTTTCTTCTTCTTTTGTTTTTTGGGCTGGTTGGCTCGCTGGTCGGACATGGTGGTCTCGTTTTCTATATCAGGCATTTTCGAATAGGGGATTTCCCCGCTCAGTACATAACTTGAGCCGAAACGTCTTGCCAAAATTTGAGTAATAGCAGCCTGTTCCGGAACTCAAGTGCCGGTATGTCGATGATGCAAATGATGCAGGCTTGTTTTCATGAGCGTGTCATAAGTGGAAATGGTGGATGGAGCAAGAGGAACGCCGGAGTTACATTGTTATTGTTATATTAGCCCCCACCGCTGTCATCCCCGCGCAGGCGGGGACCCAAAGCCGCTTTGGAAAGAACGTCGTTGATTGGAGGAAGCTCAGCCCATACATCCATCGCCCCTTTTCATTCCTCTCGATAGTTGGGTCCCTGCCAGCGCGGGGATGACAGCGGTGGGGTGGGACAACGTGCGGTAACATACTCCACCTTTTGTCATTCCCGCTACAGCGGGAATCCAGTGCGGCTCGCGCGGAACAAGCGGTTCTGGATTGTCGCTGACGCGACAATGACAAGGGAGAGGTTTGCAGAACATAAAACTAGCATTCAGCAACAAAAATGTGAGTGGCGCACCCGATCAACCGTGCTAAACCCCTGATATGCAACTTGTTCTCCTCACCACCGTCACCATGATTGCCTTTGCGGCGAATTCCGTTTTTGCGCGGTTGGCGCTTGGCGACGGGGCGATTGATGCGGGGACCTATTCACTGGTTCGACTGGCAGCCGGTGCGCTGATCCTCAACCTGTTGGCGGGGAATATGCTGCGGTCGCAGATGGATGACGGGCCGAAAGCCGCTATGATGACGCGGGAGGTTGTGAAACAGGGGGGAAACCTGACATCCGCAATTGCCTTGCTGGTTTACATCGTCGGCTTTTCCTTTGCCTATCTGGCGCTCGACACCGGTGTTGGCGCGCTCATCCTGTTTGCCTGTGTTCAGGCAACGATGATCGGTTGGGGCATTTTGACCGGTAGTCGCCCTTCCACGCTGGAATGGTTGGGGCTCGCCGTTGCTTTTTCAGCATTTGTCTATCTCATTTCGCCGGGCCTTACCGCCCCCGACCCGCTGGGCAGCGTGTTGATGATCGCGGCGGGCATCGGCTGGGGGGCATATTCCCTGCGGGCAAAAAGTGCCGGTACACCTCTGCTGGATACGGCGGGTAATTTTATCCGTGGGTCGGGGATGATGGCTGCCCTGTTTATCGTCGGCATTATCGTCGCGCCCACGCTTGGGCTGTTTGACTGGACACCACACATCAACGGGTTTGGCATGATGATGGCGCTTTTATCCGGCGCCATAACCTCCGGCCTCGGCTATGCGCTATGGTATCGCTGTTTGCGGGAACTTACGTCAACCAAAGCCGCCATCGTGCAGTTATCAGTCCCGGCCATCGCCACGCTGGGTGGTGTTTTGTTCGCAGGCGAAGACCTGACCGCGCGATTGTTGTTTTGTTCTATAGCAATTTTGGGCGGTGTGGCGCTGGCGATATCCGCAAAGGCTAAGCCTGCTTAAGGGCGCGTGAAACCCGCACGAGCCTGTTCAATCTGTTCGCGGCAATAACAACCTACGATATGATCATTAACGATGCCCATGGCTTGCATGAAGGCGTAAACCGTCGTTGGGCCGACAAAGGACCAGCCACGCTTTTTCAACTCTTTTGATATTTTGGTCGAGACCTCCGTGCTACCGGGAACATCGTTCGTGTTAGCAATCGGGCCACGGCCTGCGTTGGCCTCCGCCTCCCATGACCAGAACCAATTCCCAAGCGACCCTTCCCGTTCCACCATCTCTATGGCCCTCGCAGCATTGTTGATGGTGGATTTGATCTTGCCCCGATGGCGGATGATGCCTGCATCCTGCACCAACCGTTCAATATCATTCTCATCGAATTTCGCGACCTTATGGAAATCAAAATCAGCGAAACCGGCACGAAAATTTTCCCTTTTGCGCAGGATTGTCAGCCACGACAGGCCGGACTGAAACCCCTCAAGGCATATCTTCTCAAACAGTTTCTGGTCATCGTCTTGTGGCAAGCCCCATTCCATATCGTGGTAAGTACGATAGTCGGATTTCTCATCGTGCCAATTGCATCTTATTTGCCCGTCTTCACTTTGAATGAGGCCTTTTGCCAGTTCACCCATGGTTTGTTTTTCCGTTTATCCAGAATCACTTAGTCGAGACCATGCGTGGGACAGAGCGGCACGTCAATGTGGTTGAAATGGCCCCGCAAACGGCTGAAATCACGCCATTGTTTTTCAGTGTTAGGAGCCATGTTTAACGGTCAGTTGCGTTAACCATTTACGTTAGGTGAAGCTTCACCAATGTAGAAGGTAAAGGGGTAGTTTACCCCATTAGTTGAGTTTGATTCATATTTAAATTGCGCTTTCGTACCCATGTTGAGGCAGACATCAATCATGGTGTTTTGAGTAATCAGACGAACAAGTAGTGAGTACGTCGACTATGGAAAAGCAATTTAGAAAAACTGCCCTGGCTGTCGCGCTATCGATATTGCCAGCATTGTTTTCCGCGGAAGCTTTCGCGGGTAAACGATATGGAACTCCACCTCCCCTGACGCTTAGCGGTGATTTGTCGTCGCCCTGGACGTTGCAACTGGCACCGAAAAAGCGCGTTGCTACACGGGCAGAACGCCGCAAGGCGAAACGGCCTGCCGGCCTTCGGGCAAACAAGCGACAGACCTATCGCGCCATCAAACCCTTTAAGCGGCGCGCCAAAGCCAGTACGCGACGGGTTGCTGCTCGCACTGGTACGGTTCAACCGGTTAATAGGGCTGCGCAGAGTACGAATAAAGCGGCGATCAATCCAGAATTGTTGCCGACAATCGTAAATTACAACGGGAGTGCAGCTCCGGGCACCGTTATCGTCAACACGATCGAACGACGTCTTTATCTGGTTCAACCGGATGGCAAGGCCCGTCGCTACGCTGTTGGCGTCGGCAAGCCCGGTTTCGAATGGGCAGGCAACCACAAGGTCACCCGCAAGACCGAATGGCCATCCTGGCGCCCGCCGGCGTCAATGATTGCCCGCGAAAGGAAAAAAGGCCGTAACCTGCCAGCCTTTATGCCCGGCGGTGTGAAAAACCCCATGGGCGCACGTGCATTATATCTCGGCTCCACACTCTATCGCATTCACGGTACCAATCAGGCCTGGAGTATCGGTAAGGCCGTATCATCCGGCTGTATCCGCATGCGCAATGAAGATGTGATGGATCTTTACGAACGCGTTCCGGTTGGCGCACGGGTGAAGGTTATCTGATCTTTATTCTCAAATCTGAATGAAAGAAGGCCGCCATCGAGCGGCCTTTTTGTTTTCTAACCAGCCTGATCAGTTTTTGCCCTTGCGCAACTCATCGGGCATATCACCGCCATAGGCCCAATTCAGCAATTTTACCGTGTGGAGGATTGGGATATCCGTTCCGCTGCCGATTTGGGTCAAACAACCGATATTACCCGCCGCAATGACGTCCGGCTGGGTATTTTCAATATTGGCAATTTTTCGGTCGCGCAATTGTCCGGCGATACCCGGTTGCAATATATTGTAGGTACCTGCCGACCCGCAACACAGGTGGCTTTCCGCTGGCTCTTTCACATCAAAACCCGCCGCTTTGAGCAATTGTTTGGGGGTGTTCTTTATCTTTTGCCCGTGCTGCAGCGAGCAAGCCGAATGGTAAGCAACAGTCATGCCTGAAGGCGTTTTCGGTTCCGGCAATTCCTGGGTCGCGAGATACTCCGTCACGTCTATAGCCAGTTTGGAAACCGCTTGGGCTTTTGCTGCATAGGCCGGGTCATTGCGCAGCATGTAGCCATAATCCTTGATCGTCGTGCCGCAACCGGATGTGGTAATAATGATCGCATCCAGTCCGCCCTGTTCGATCTCGCTGGTCCACACATCGATCATGTGGCGAGCCAGCGATAGTGCCTGATCTTCCTTGCCCATGTGGTGCACCAGCGAGCCGCAACAGGTTTCACCTTCCGGCAGAACAACCTCAACGCCAATCCGGTTCAGCAGTTGAATTGTCGCCAGATTGATACCGTCGTCGAGAACCGGCTGGGCACAACCGCTGAGAATTGCCACGCGGCCTTTACGCTCTTCCCTTGGTGCGAAGCTTCCCGGCATGGTATGGGGTTTGCCACCAACACCGCTTGCAGGAGCAAGACGCAACATCGCAGCCACGGGCTTTAATGCACTGATCTTTTCCATTATCCCCGCAAACGGCTTGCCCAATTTCGCCAGAACCACGGCAGCCTTAAAACGCCCACGATAAGGCAAAACGGCCGCGAGAGCATCACGCGTGATACGGTTCATGAACGGGCGTTTGTAGGTCCTTTCAATGTGCACACGGGCATGGTCGACGAGGTGCATATAATGCACACCGGACGGGCAGGTCGTCATGCAAGCGAGGCAGGAGAGACAACGGTCGATATGTTTGGTGACCACTTCATCGGCGGGGCGCTCATTCTCCAGCATGTCCTTGATGAGATAGATGCGCCCGCGCGGGGAATCCATCTCATTGCCGAGGGTCACATAGGTCGGACATGTGGCAGTGCAAAACCCGCAATGCACACAATTGCGCAGGATGGATTCAGCTTCGGCAACATTGGCATCGGCCAATTGAGCGATGGAGAAATTGGTTTGCATATCAGCCCACTATTCGCCCGGGGTTCAACACCCCTTTTGGATCGAAGTTTTCGCGGTAGCGTTTGCTCAATGCTGCGAGCGGCGCAGGTTGCGGTTGGAATACCGGAGTTGATTGGCGGGTTGCCGCGTCGGCGCGGATGAGCGTTGCGTGACCGCCCCCATGTTGTTTCAGGGTTGCGCGGATGAGGTCCGCCTGAGGGTTTTCACCGTTGATTTGCATCCAGATCAACCCACCCTGCCAGTCATAATAGGCATCAACGGAGGTGGCAGCCCTAATTGTTTCGACTATGTGATGCCCCTGTGTCGGGGTGCACGAAATGCGCCAAACGGGCTTTTCGTGATGTTCGGAAAACGGGATACAGTCCCGCACCGCCCACCATTGGGATTTTGATGTCGCCTCCTCCAATTGTTCGTGGGTACCGAAATCCTTGAGCATTTTTCCCAGGTTTTCAATACGGTAGGCGACGGATGGTGCAAAGCCCTCAAGCCGCAAAAGCGTGGCTGCTCGCCCGCCTGAAACGCTCGCCGGCATGTGGGCCGCTCCGGATACCTCCGCATTTGAACCCATGGCCAGCGCCATTGCCTGGGCAGCTTCGGCGTCCGTTAGTCCCGACAGGAGCAGAGTTTGTTCGGTTTCAGCCTTCGGCATGACCTTCACCGTAATGTCGGTCAAAACGGCCAGTGTGCCGTATGCGCCTGTAATGCCTTTTGACAGGTCATAGCCCGTCACATTCTTGACGACACGGCCACCGGACTTGAAGATTTCTCCGCGTCCGGAGACGGCGCTCATACCCAAAATATGGTCGCGCGCTGATCCATATTTCAGCCGTCTTGGACCGCAGATATTTGTGTTTACGAGGCCACCCAATGTGCCCTGCCCCGGTGCAATGCCCAGCAGCGGGCCAAAGTCGGCGGGTTCAAATTGCAGTTCCTGATGTACCGCGTCGAGCTTTTCCGTGATTTCCTTAAGCGGTGTTCCCGCTTTCGCGGAAAGAACCAGCTCTTCCGGTTCAAACAGAGTAATGCCAGCAAGGCCTGACATATCCAGCGTGTGGGCGGTCTGCATGGGTCTACCCAGCGCGCGTTTGCTTCCCTGCCCGACAATTTCCAATGGCGTCTCTTCGACAACCGCCCATTGCACAGCGGCGAGAACATCTTCATCAGATTTTGGATGCAGGTCCGCGTCCGGCTGTTTGTTGATATCGGCCATTAAAACCTCGGCAGATCGGGGAATTGCACATTGCCTTTATGCACATGCATACGGCCCAATTCGGCGCAGCGGTGAAGCTGCGGGAAAACTTTACCGGGATTCAGAAGGTGTTTCTCGTCAAACGCACATTTGACCCGTTGCTGCTGTTTGAGATCATCTTCAGTGAACATTTCGGGCATGAGGTCACGTTTCTCGACGCCGACACCGTGTTCACCGGTCAATACACCGCCGACCTCGACACAAAGCCGCAAAATGTCCGCGCCGAATTCCTCGGTCTTTTCCAACTGCCCGGGAATATTCGCATCGTACAGAATGAGCGGGTGGAGGTTGCCGTCACCGGCATGGAACACGTTTGCAACGCGCAGGTCATATTGTTCGGAAAGCTCCCGCATACGGGCCAAAACTTTCGGCAATTGCTTGCGCGGAATGGTGCCATCCATGCAATAATAATCCGGCGATATACGGCCAACGGCGGGAAATGCAGCCTTACGCCCCGCCCAAAAAGACCGGCGTTCTTCTTCGTTTGTTGAAATACGCAGGGTTGAAGATTTGTTTTGTTTCGCGATCTTTTCAACCCGCCCGATCAGGTAATCGACCTCGGCTTCCGGTCCATCAAGCTCAACGATCAACAGGGCTTCGACGTCGAGCGGGTAACCGGCACGAACAAAATCTTCCGCGGCATGGATGGCCGGGCGATCCATCATTTCCATGCCGCCGGGGATGATGCCTTGTGAAATTATATCGGCGACACACTGTCCGCCATCTTCTGAAGATGGAAAACCGACCAGCAGGGCACGTGCTGTTTCGGGGCTTTGCAAAATGCGAACGGTAACCTCGGTGACGACTCCGAGCAGGCCCTCAGAGCCGGTGATTACACCCAGTAGATCATATCCGTCCGCTTCCAAGTATTTACCGCCCAGACGAATGATCTCCCCTTCGATGGTGACCAATTCAACGCCGAGAACATTGTTGGCCGTGAGGCCGTATTTTAGGCTGTGAACACCACCGGAATTTTCCGCAACATTGCCGCCGATCGAACAGGCAATTTGAGAAGACGGGTCAGGTGCGTAATAGAAACCTTCACCTTCCACCGCCGTTGTAATGCCAAGGTTAGTAACGCCGGGTTGCACCACGGCGCAACGGTTTGGATAATCAATTTCCAGCATACGGTTAAACCGTGACATCACAAGCAGCACTGCGTCTTCCAACGGCAGTGCACCACCCGACAGGCTGGTGCCGGAACCACGTGGCACAACTTTGATATTCTCGCCGTGGCAATATTTCAGCACATCTGCGACCTGCTGCACCGTCTCCGGCAGCACGACGATAAACGGCAAAGCCTTATAGGCGGTCAGCCCATCGGATTCAAAAACACGCATCTCATGTTCGTTCGAAACAACCCCTTCGCCTGGCACAATCCGGGACAGGCTCGCGACAATCTGCGTCCGCCGCGATAACACGTCCTGATCAAGCGCAGGCATTTTTAGGCCAGACATGTCATGTCCCTTGTTTCGTGCGAATGTGCAGTGTCAGTGATGGGTAAATACATTTAGTAGAGCGTCTTTTGATACGCTTCATCAACCGCGCTCTGCTCGATTGAATCAACATGCACTTCGGCATGATCCCGTATTAATTCGTTCAACGTCGCAACCGGGCGGGCCTGTGGCCACGTATCAGTCTTCCAAAGGCCAGCCCGCAAAGGCGCTTTGCCGCAATGGCTGAAAATTTCATCAATGGATATTCTTAGCACGGTTTTCGGGCGGCGGTCCTTGATAGCACAGGGATCACACAATGCCGGATCATCATGGATTGTTGCGGTTCCATTAATCCGAAGTGTTTCATTGACAGACGGGATCATGAACAACAGCGCGACACCGGGATTTTTCAAAATGTTGAGCATTCCGTCCAAGCGGTTGTTGCCGGGCCTGTCCGGTATCAACAGGTGATTGTCATCCTCGATAAAGACGAAACCGGCGGGGTCGCCTTTTGGTGAAACATCCAGACCTTCACCATTCGAAGTCGCCAGTGCGAGGAATGTCGAGTTGGCTATAAATGCGCGACAATGGTGATCAAGCGAATGAATGACTTTGGCGGCGGCTCTTGGATTGACGTCACCATAAATCTCCCGCAATCGCTCTTCGGTAATCATTGCAAAACTCCTGTTTTGTTACGGGTTGCCGGCAAATTATCCCGGGTCTTAATGGCCAAGCAGGTTATGCTTTCCGACATTTTTTATATCGGTTTCGCCGCAAAGCGCCATGGTGGTGTCCAGCTCTTTTTGCATGATTTCCAGTGCTTTGGTGACGCCAGCTTCCCCCATCGCCCCCAGCCCGTAAATATAAGCACGGCCGATATGGGTGGATTTTGCACCGAGAGCAATCGCCTTGAAAACATCCTGACCGGTGCGAATACCGCTGTCCATATGGACTTCGATACGGTCGCCGACGGCATCGACGATACGTGCCAGCATGTCGATGGGCGCGGGTGCACCATCCAATTGGCGGCCACCATGGTTTGAGACGATAATCGCGTCGGCACCAATGTCAGCGGCGATTTTTGCGTCTTCCACGTCGTTTATACCCTTGAGGATCAGTTTTCTGTCCCAGCGCGATTTTACCCAATCGATGCTCGACCAATCGAGTGTGAGATCAAATTGTGAAGCGGCCCATTCCGACAGGCTACTCATGTCGTCAACGCCTGAAACATGGCCCACAATATTGCCAAAACTGCGGTTTTTGGTCTGCAACATGTTCCAGGACCAGCGTGGTTTCATCGCGAGGTTGATCATGTTCGCAAGGGTTGGTTTAGGCGGTGTAGACAGGCCGTTTTTTATGTCCTTATGGCGCTGGCCGAGCATTTGCAGGTCAAGCGTCAGAACCAGGGCTTCGCAATTGGCCTCGTGGGCCCGCTTGATCAACGCTTCAATAAATCCGCGGTCGCGCATGACGTAAAGCTGAAACCAGAACGGTTTTGTGGCATTTTTCGCCACTTCTTCGATCGAGCAAACGCTCATCGTGGAAAGTGTATACGGGACGCCGAATTTTTCCGCGGCACGGGCGGCGGCGATTTCACCGTCGGCATGTTGCATGCCGGTCAGGCCGACAGGGGCCAGCGCGACCGGCATTGTAATCTTGCGACCAACAATCTCTGATTCCAGCGTTCGGTCTTCAATATTCACTGCAACCCGCTGGCGCAGGCGGTAATTATCAAATGCTGACGTGTTCTCGCGGTAGGTGCTTTCGGTATAAGCTCCTGAATCGGCATAATCATAAAACATCCGGGGCACCCGGCGGCGGGCTAATGCCTGGAGATCAGCATTGGATGTAATGACCGTCATTGATTATGCTCCCAAACCAGCATCAAATGTGTGGTGTGAATTATAGGTAAGGGCGTAGAATAGATAAACCGGAAGAATCAAGAGGTAATCAGGGTTCGCCAGCCGATGGCGTCCAAAAATTAACATGAGCACAAATTGATATGACCCTGCAAAATCGAGTTTTCCCCGACGGTGAAATTGTTGCCCACCCGATGCACGGCTTGTATTTGGGCAACCGTGGAGGGGTCATTCACGATCACACGACCAAAACCCTGCACCCGACAAAGCGTTGGGCGTCGCGGCAGTGGATTTGCTGTGTGTTGGATTTCAAAGGGCGTCATCGCACGGTCATGAGCCCGAACACCTATACAGAATTATTCTTTTACGATGAGGTAACGGCCCTGGCCGCGGGGCACCGCCCCTGTTTTGAATGCCGCCGCGCGGATGCTGTCCGTTTTGCGCAGGCTTGGCAGCGTTCGATCAATGAAACTGCTGCTTTAAGAGCCCCGGCAATGGACAAAATACTCCACGCAGAACGGCTTATTGGCAAAACGGCGCAAAAGAACGCGCCAGAGATTGGTTTTGAAAAAGTCGCCAATGGCTCAATGGTTCGGCATAAGAGCCAGCTAATTGCAAGGAAAGCTGGCAAGGCCCTGTTGTGGACACCCTCGGGGTATGAAACGATTGCTAGCCCGGTGGGCCTTGTTGATCTGTTGACACCCCGTTCCATCAACGATCATGTATTGAAAAACGGATATGAGCCGCACTGGCATCCATCCGCAGACAAATAAATCAGATTCCCGACCATGCCCCTTTACGATTTTATCAGCCAACGGCTTTTTACCGACAATGCGCTAACCGCCGGGGTACGTATTGAGCTGGACAGGCAACAGGCGAATTACCTGTTGAACGTGCTGCGTCTACGCGACGGGGCTCCCGTCCTGCTGTTCAATGGTGAAGATGGGGAATGGCGTGCAACCATTGAAAGTGAAGGCCGCAAAAAGGCTTCTCTTATTGTCGAAGAAAGAACCAGGGACCAGACACCACAATATGACCTGCATTACCTGTTTGCCCCGCTCAAACAGGCTCGTCTTGAATATATGGTTCAAAAGGCCGTTGAAATGGGTGTCGGTGTCATGCTGCCGGTGATGACGCAATACACGCAGATGAAAAAACTTAATCTGGACAAAATGAATGCCCATGCGATTGAGGCGGCGGAACAATGCGGGATATTGAGCTTGCCGGAAATCCGAAACCCAGCACCTTTAATCGACGCGGTTCAGGAATACGCCGGTCAACGGAAAATCATTTTTTGCGATGAGGGGGATGCCGGTCAAAACCCGATTGCTGGAATTCAGAACCTGAGGGGTAAACCCCTGGCCGTGTTAATAGGCCCCGAAGGAGGATTTAGCGAAGCTGAACGTCAATCCCTAAATGCCCTGCCCCATGTAACCGCTATTCCACTGGGACCACGGGTGCTCCGGGCCGATACAGCGGCTGTCGCAGCGCTTGCTCTTGTTCAGGCAATTGCCGGTGATTGGCATTGATCTGAAATTTTTCTACCCAAACAGCATTGTTCGCAATTATTTTTCTTGCACATACCTGTCCAGCAGCGGTAGCGGTTAGAAAACTAGAATTTTGGAGCCAGCCCCTTGGCCCGTGATACAACCGATAATACTCCATTAGAGACCCGTGAACAATTGGTCCGGGCGCTTTCTGACGGCTGCAAGCCTAAAGAAGACTGGCGCATAGGCACCGAACATGAGAAATTCGGCTTCTACAAATCCGATTATTCACCGGTTCCATACGAGGGCGAACGGGGCATCAAGGCGCTGCTTGAAGGTATGCAAGCAAAAATCGGTTGGGAACCCATTGTCGATGCGGGCAATATTATCGGGCTGGTTTCACCGGACGGCATGGGCGCGATCTCGCTGGAGCCGGGTGGGCAGTTTGAACTTTCCGGTGCCCCGGTCAAAAACGTTCATGAGACATGCCGTGAATCCAACCGTCACCTGACACAGTTGCGGGAAGTGGCAGACCCCATGGGCATGGGTTTTCTGGGACTTGGGGGCAGCCCGAAATGGACATTTGAAGAAACCCCTCAAATGCCCAAGTCCCGTTACGACATCATGCGAGCCTATATGCCCAAAGTCGGGACGCAGGGCCTCGATATGATGCACCGCACAAGTTGTATTCAGGTCAATCTGGATTTCTCATCCGAAGACGAAATGCGCGTGAAGATGCAGGTTTCAACCAAGCTACAGGCCGCTGCATCCGCCCTATTTGCCAACTCCCCTTTTACCAACGGAAAGCCCAACGGGTTGTTATCCTGGCGCTCCGATATCTGGCGCGATACAGACAATCAGCGGGCGGGGCTTCATGCCTTCATGCTCGAAGACAGCTTTGGTTTTGAAAAATATGTCGATTGGGCTCTCTCCTGCCCGATGTATTTCATCATGCGCGATGGGGTCTATCAGGACTGTACTCACATCACCTTCCAGCAGTTTCTCGATGGTGCGCTCGACGGGGAACCGGCCAATGAAGGGGATTGGACGAACCATCTCGGCACATTGTTCCCCGACGTTCGTTTGAAAAAATTCCTTGAGATGCGTCTTGCCGATGGTGGCCCCTGGCGCCGGATATGTGCCCTGCCCGCATTTTGGGTCGGACTTTTGTATGACGAAGGTGCATTGTCAGACGCGAAAGCGCTGGCGGATGAATTGTCTTATGAAGATGTTGTTGCCATGCGCGATGCCGTACCTTCACAAGGCCTGAAAGCACCTGCCGGTAAACGCACGGTGCTTGAGTTGTCCCGCGATGTACTGGCGACCGCCCGCAAAGGGCTCGCGGCGCGCGCGGAGCTGAATGACATCGGTGTCGACGAAAGCCATTTCCTCGCGCCACTGGAAGAAGTCGTCGCATTAGGCGAAACTCAGGCAGAACGGTTGCTAAAACAATTCAACAGCAATTGGGACGGCGATATCAATCACATCTTTGAAGAATATTCCTATTAATTCCGTCAGGAATAATCATTCTCGGCCCAAGGCCTGAAACAATGATCAAGCTGATGATCGGTATGATACTAAACAGCTTTTAGGGCTGATTGGTATTTGCGGACGTTTATGCCGGCGGTTTTAAGACATGATCCGCATTCTCTTCAAACGGAATTGGCACGATACGCGGACGATTATATCAAGCGGACTTGGCAGTGACCCATGTCTGTCGGTCGGGCGAGCGAAGAGCGAGCCGCGCCGCGTTTGCGCAGCGAAGGCCTGCAAGGCCAACAGCTTGAGCACAAACAACAAACCCATGAGTCTTTTTCAAAGACCGTTGGTATTATTCGCATGCCGCCCAATATGGCACACAATCCCCACCTGTCTCAATCTAACACACCCCCGATGTGTTCATTTGGGACAGGTAATCCGGTTTCGAAACACCGCTGTAAATTGATGTCGTTTGTTGACAATTCATTAAGCCTTACAGACTGTTAATTTAAATACAACATACTGTTTTATTGAATTTTTATGTCAATCAATGCCAGTCGTAAAACTGGCATCAAGCTTGCTTAGTTACCCGCATAATCAACAACACACTTCCGGACTTTCCCCCGATGACTAGCATAGTAATCGCTACCCAACTCGACACTGCAAACCAAACACAATTCCTGAACGGCACAAATGTTGGCCTGGACTCTTTCGAGATCGATGGCAATTCTGCCGACTACCGTTATGACCTCACTTTAGACGGCCAAGGCATCGTCGTGTGGAACGTAGAAACCGGCTCACATGACATCCTCTACGATTTCGACCTGATTACGTTCAACGATGAGGTTATCAGCTTTAAGGACGGCCAGTTTGTCGTCGGCGGCCCGGATGTCCCCCCTCCTCCAACTGCACCCGATTTTCCAATTGTCGCCAATGCCGTAAAAAGCATCGCCGATATCGCCGGACAAACACAGCATGTTCAAGGGTCCGATGCCCAGGACACATTTGCAATCAACGGCAACGCAGCCGACTTTGGATTTGACCAGACCCTCGACGGCAATGGCATTGTTGTGTGGAATGTCGCTACCGGCTCACATGACATCCTGTACAACGTTGAAGCCCTTCAATTTAACGATACAACCTTTGAATATATCAATGGCGAGTTTGTTCCCTGCGATGACCATGCCGCTCCTCAGCCTGAACCACAACCGCAGCCAGAGCCAGAACCACAAAAGGTTGACCTTGCGATCGACAAACAGTTCGAAAATGTTGTGTCCGCAAATGGCCGCGAAGGTTTTGTAAATGGGGCATATTCATTTGATCTTGTTAAATTCACAGTCTCTGTCACGAACAATTCAGATACAGCCGCGACTGGCGTAGTTGTTCGGGATGAAATCTCGGAAAACCTTGACGTGTGGAAGCCAGGAGATGACCTTGTTCGCTCCGAGACAGGACAGCTGTGGGCAAGCAACTACTGGTCGTCCTATGGCGGTTCACCCTTCCGGGGCAGCGTGGAACTGGTCGACTCCACCCAGGGTACTGTTAACATCATCGAATCAGAGGGCGGTGGTGCCGGACAACGACTTCGCGACCAGTCACATGGTCTTGATGAAGGATCGTTGGTCTGGGAACTAGGCCGCGCTATAGAGGCAGGTGAAACAGTAACGCTTGAATATTATGGTATGCGTGACAGCAAATGGGCATACGAAGGAAGCAGAGGCACTGGGTTTGAAACCGAAGTACAAATCGTCGAGATTGACCAAGAAGATACAGATCTGAACAACAACACAGACTGGGCTGCGGTGCGTTGGATTTCTCCAATCGCTCTTGACTTGAATGGCGATGGCGAGATTGGGGTAACCGGTGTAACCACATCAGCGCAAAAAGACTCAAACGCTGAGATTGGTCGTACCGTGGAATTCGATCTTGATGCTGATGGTGAATTGGACACGATCGAATGGTTCGACGGTTCCGGCGACGGTATTCTCGTTGATATTACTAAAATCGGACCGAATGGAGAAGTTGATGGTTCGGCACTCTTCGGTGACGAAGGTGGAAAATTCGCTAACGGTTACAACAAACTCGCCCAACACGATGCCAACAATGATGGCACAATCTCCGGTGCCGAACTTGATACTCTCGGCCTGTGGATCGATGATGGCGACGCTGTTCTCGAAGCTGGTGAACTTCAATCCGCTGCCGAAGCTGGAGTGACTTCCGTCTCCGCTGAATTCGGTATCGTACGTGACACTGAAGGCCGTGCGGTTATCCGTTCCGAAGCTGAAGTCAACGGCGAAACCGTTTTGACTGAGGACGTCTTCTTTGCTGAAGCTGATGTTACCGATATCATGGTTGAAAATTTCAACGAAGACCCAGCAATGTTCGAAGAAGTAGCGGCGGTTCTGTAATTCTCGGAATATCACACAACACAATAGGCGCCGTCCTGCACAAAATTGATGTGCCGAGCGGCGTTTCGCGTTTTAATTCCGCAAGCCTCACCAACTGACAGGGGTTGATTTAAAATGATAATTGATTTCAAACATCTGCCCTGCCATTCTGTTTGCGGTTGCCCCCCAATTGAGTAGCGTTATGAATCTGACACAAATGCTCGTCACGCAGAAAAACATTGACCAAATCAGCGCCCAATTTGGCCTGAGCGATAAACAGGCACAGCAGGCCCTCGCAGCGCTCGTTCCCGCATTTTCAGAAGGTCTGAAGCGGCAGACCAGCACCCCACAAGGTGCTGCAGGATTGGTTGAAGCCCTATCGAGCGGCAGGCACGCGCAATACGCGCTTGATCCGAGCTCTGCGGTCAGCCCTTTCGGCGTGAACGACGGAAAATCTATTTTGGGCCATTTGTTTGGCGGCAAGGACGTCAGCCGCGCCGTTGCCGGACATGCTGCTGCCTCTTCGGGTATCGGTTCTTCGATCATGAAAAGCCTGCTTCCGGCAATTGCGTCAATGGTGATGGGTTCTCTGTTTAAAGGAGCAACCGGCGGTCGCAGCGGCAGCGGCGGCCTCGGAGGATCCCTGGGGAGGGCATCGGGCGGAGGCATTCTGGGCCAATTGATTGAGGGCGTTGCCGGCGGAATGTTGGGGGGCTCGGGCCAAGCTGCACCCCAACGACGACGAAGCCGCTCGCGTCGCCAACAACAAATGCCAGGATCATTGGAAGACTTGTTCGGCCAGATGATGGGTGGTGGACAATCAAGACGCCGGCAACAATCACCAATGCCACGGTCGCGGTCGCGGCCTTCAAGACGATCGCAACGGCGCCAAAATCCTGTTGGAGAATCCATTGGTGGAATATTTGATGAATTGCTCGGCGGCGGACAACACCGTAGATTCGGTAGACGTCAAAACCAACAGGCTCCGGTGCCCCAACAACGACAACGCAGACGATCTCGCCGTGGCGGGTTGAACGATGTATTTGGAGACATGCTGGAACCGGGTGGCCAGACGAGTCGGGAATACCAGCGCGAGACCGGCAGTATATTTGACGAATTTCTAAGCGGATAAACCAGCAAAATTCACACGCCCGGATTCACACAACATTCACAACAAAGAACTCTAATATTTCACAATACATCAGCAGTTTTGATGTAATTCGAATAGCCTTACCATCAGGGTAAGCTACTGAATATTGAAACGTTTTGATGATTATTTTGGGATGTTGCATAGTTGGCTCTTGCCAATAGAGAAACAGCGACATAGCCTACAGGTGATCGTAAGGGGGCTTGGATCAAACTGTTTGGAGGTGCGAATAATAGATCTGGTCTATTCGCTCCAAGTATAGAGCGAATGGCGGTTCGTAAAATCTTCCTGATTTCAGACAACCCAATTTAAACGACGGTGGCATGAAGCTCCGCGTGCCTTGTGCTATTCTTAAACCTGGCCGTCACTTCAGAAATTTAACTAATGCAGGTACCCAAAACGGAGGGGACTATAATGAATCACATTCTCAAAACCTGGCTTAGGGGAGCTGCCGCCGGACTGATTGGCCTGGGTTTGGGCGGGACAGCCTATGCACAACAGAACGCACCAGTAGGCAAAGACGCCTATCCACCATTTGGAAGTTGTTCGACTTCTCAAATTCCGGACCTTGGAGAGGGCTGGACGGCAAACACACTGCTTACTCCATTCCAGTCACAACCACTTCAAGCGGCCCAGGTTACTTCAGTTTCCACCGTTGGAAGCACAAGAGACCCGGCCATGCTGGTCGTCACCGACACCATCCCGAGCACTAATCAGGTCGGTTGGTATGTCCATGGGGACGTTACATATAAATTGATAAATGGCGCAGACGGAAATTTACAATGTTCCAAGGTTCCCAACTCAAATCTTTGGGTCGCCCCAGTTGCCAATTTTCTTGGGGGAAAAAATTGCAACTGTATGGGGAGTAATAAAGTAGCTGGCGTGGAGTCCGATGCCTGGCGCTGCCCAAATGGGACAAAGGGCGAATATGATTGGTTTTGGTTCGACAAACAAACGCACGCCCCAAAACGTTTCCTGTTCTCACGCGCCAACAACCAGCAACAACTTCCCGTACTGGGAAACAGTTCGCTGGTTCATTTCACCGATTATTCCACTAATGATGGATTGCCGATTGGTTTAGCATTTAATGCCTGTATCGCCAAGAATGTGCCGCCCACCCGGCCACTGCCAAAACCAGCGGTTGCGGGCGTTACGTTCGAGAGCGAAAGCAGCAAGCGACCAGAACCTCCGGTGTGGCCAGATAAAGCTTTCGCCAATGGTGCATTGTTTGCCGTGGACGGCTCATATACCGGCATGGCGATCTATTATGACTGGAGCAATCTTCAAGAGGTCTCGAAAATACTCAGCCCCAATGAAAAACTGGAGCGGAACCCCAAAAGTTCGTTGCTCCACGATACAAGGCTAACCAAAGGTAGAACCTATCAGGTGTCACATGATGAATTGGGCAATCCGGTTTTTCCAACAACTGAAAAAGAATCATTAGCAGGCGGTATCATGGGCAATGTGGGAATTTGGCGTCCGGATTGGGCGAGGAACGATTCCTGCCAATACAAAGCTACAATTGCACCCGGTACACCTCTGAATCCCAACAAAGATGCCGCGCCAATACAGGCGATGTCATGTTTCTTTGCTCAAGGAATTAACGGCGTCGAGTCAAATATTCAGGCTTGGTACACCTATGATCAGAAACCGGTGATGTTCTATGAATCTAACGCCCGTGATCTAGATATGATCGATTATTACAAATGGATCCCGGATGCGCACATTGATAAAAACGTATTTTATCCAGTCCCAAATCAGACAAAAAACCTCAGTCCCCAAATGATGACAGAATGTAACGCCTGCCACGGGAAAATAAATGACTAATCGGAGACACGTTGGCGGTGCCCGACGTATGAGTGAACAGGGATTTGCCGGACACTCTCAGAAGAAATATCAAAACGAATGATGTGAATAGTCAACGTTAAGATAGGCAGATCTCTCGCTCTTTTCTGAGCTTGAATTCAACTACAGATCGCAAACTATCTTTTTCAATTGGCGTCTCATTGAATGAGGGGGCCGCGTCGTGATGAAGGAAGTGACATGACGGAGTCAGAATGGCTTAATCAACTGGATTTGGGCGAATACACCCAGCTTTTTCTCGAGAATAAAGTTGAGTTCGACGTTCTCACAGAACTCGAGGAAGATGACCTGAGGGATTTGGGTATCCCATTGGGGCACCGCAAAAAGATGATGCGCGCGATCAAGGAATTGCGTGAAGTGTCCAATGCGGCACAAACAACCTTATCGTCCCGGGACCATCTAAAACTTGGTGAAGGAGATTCCGGTGCAATTGCGAAAGATGCGCCACAGGGCCAACCCGAACGACGCCATATGACCGTCATGTTTTGTGATCTTGCGGATTCCACAAAACTTTCGGTGGAACTCGACCCGGAAGATTTCCGCGAAGTCATTGTGAACTATCAATCCTGCGTTGAAGGAATTGTAAAACGTTACAACGGCTACATTGCCGATTATATGGGCGATGGCGTGCTGATTTATTTCGGTTATCCGATCGCCGACGAACACGCCCCCGAACGGGCGATCCTGACCGGCCTTGAAATCGCGATTGCAGTGCAGCAGCTTGATGAACATCCTGGAATAAAACTGCATTCCCGAATTGGCATTGCGACGGGAAATGTGGTTGTCGACAATGCACCTAGCAAAGAGGGGTCGCAAAAACACCCTGTGCTGGGTGAAACGCCTAATCTGGCGGCACGTCTGCAGGCTTTGGCGGACTATGATCAGGTTGTAATCTCTGACCAGACGAAAAGACTGATAGGGGACCTGTTTGAACTGTTCTATCTGGGGGAAAATGATCTGAAAGGCTTTGACAGAAATGTTGGAGCTTGGAGGGTACTATCCAAAAACACGGCTGACAGCAGGTTTGCAGCAAGTCGTCACGGTGGTGATACGGTGCCATTGGATGGGCGCGATGAGGAAGTGGACACCCTTGTTCGACGGTGGCAACAGGCACAAAAGCAGTGTGGCCAGGTTGTACTGCTTTCGGGTGAGGCCGGGATCGGCAAATCTCGATTAACACAAACTATACAGGACATAGCAATTGCCGAGAAAGCATTGTCGCTTAGGCTATATTGCTCACCCTATCATGGCGGCAGCCCGCTTCATCCCGTATCGAATTTATTGAGTCGATCAGCCGGTATTGAAGGCAATATGCCCGCTGACGAAAAACTCGACCGGCTTGAAACGTTCATTGCAAATGCCGGGCTAATCAGCAAGCGTATTGCGCCACTTTATGCAGAACTACTCTCAATACCTTGCGAGCATCGTTACGGAATTCAAGAATCTTCTCCGCAAAAGGCAAAAGACGAAACGCTTGAAACACTAGCCGAGCACTTTAGAAAACTGTCATCCAACCAACCCCTGTTGATCGCAATTGAAGACCTGCACTGGATTGATCCAACAACCCAGGAATTTCTCGATCTGTTTATTGATGATATCATTGAACAGCCAGTGTTGCTTTTGGCTACCTTTAGACCGACATTTGAAGCCCAATGGTCTGACTTGCCGCATGTCACATCCATGCCACTGAGCCGACTACCCTCTCATGTGGTCGAAGGAACTATCCGTAAAATAGCTTCAAAACCGCTGCCACCTGAAATTGTGCAACATATCGTCGATAAAAGCGACGGTGTGCCTTTGTTTGTTGAAGAACTGACAAAAACAATCCTGGAAAGCGGGACCATAATTGACGCCGGTGCAAGATATGAATTGAAAGGCCCGCTACCGGAACTGGCGATTCCTGCAACGTTGCAGGACTCTCTCATGGCTCGCCTGGACAGGCTTGCGCCGGTTAAAGAGGTAGCCTTAATCGGGTCCGTTATTGGCCGTCAGTTTTCGTACGAACTCTTAAAATCTGTGGCCTGCATGCACGAACGTGATTTGGAGGATGCCCTGGAGCAGCTTGCAGAAGCGCAGATTATCTATCGCCGAGGAACAATCCCAGCCGCAGTTTTCACGTTTAAACATGGCCTCGTCCAAGATGCCGCATACAACAGCCTATTGCGCACCAAAAAACAACGTATTCACGGCCTGGTGGCGGAAGCGATGGAATCAAGATTGTCTACCGACGGTCAAGAACAGCCGGAGATAGTGGCATTCCATTACAACGCAGCAGGCCTTGTTACCAAAGCAATAACCCAATTCCAGGCCGCTGCGCAGCTCTTCATAGGGCGTTCTGCAATTGCCGAGGCGATTGATCAATTGCACCATGCCCTAGAGCTGGTCGAACAACTACCGCCGTCCAAAGAACGCGACCGGAAGGAACTCGACCTGTTATTATTGTTAGGCACCGGACTGACCATGTCGAAGGGCTGGGCAACAGCTGAAGCAGAAGAAGTCTACGGTCGCGCACACGATATGTGCAATCGTGGCTTGGAACATCTGGATAACTTCCCGGTTTATCTTGCACTCCATCGATTCCACGCCTTGCGCGGCGAATTGCTGGAAGCACATGCCGTAGGTGAAAGCCTTCTTGATCATGCCGAGCTTAGCAAAGACAAAGACTATCAGTTTCCTGCCAACATTGCTCACGGTTATAATTCATTTTTTCTGGGCGAATTGAAACGGGCGGAAAAACATCTCGGCTGGGGAGTCGAGAATTATAGTCCGGATCAGCATGAATTCTGGGTTTCACGGTGGGGAGAAGACCCGGGCATTGTTGGTCTGGGGTTTGGCGCTTTGACCCAAAGCATTCTGGGAAACAAGGCTAAGGCAATTCAGCTCAATACGGCCAGCATTGACGCTGCTGAAAAATCACAACACCAGTTCAGCATCGGTTTTTCGAAGTGGATTTCATCCCGGGTCCATCACGTCCATGGCGATATAAATGCCGTATACAAAATCGCAGATGAACTATTGCATCATTCGCTGGATCAAAAGTTCCTGGCCTGGCTGGGGCACGCCATGATCATGAGAGGTTGGGCCTTGTGCATGACAGGTCAGGAGGATGAAGGGCTGAAATCGATGGGTGACGGTCTTGCAGGTGAGTTGGGTGCGGGAGCGCTTCTGCACCGCACGCAATATCTAACGTTACTGGCTGAAGTGCATGGCCATCTCGGGGACACGGCCACAGGTTTGGATACAATTGCGGACGCAGAAAAGATAATGCGTCAAACGTCGGAAGGATATGCCGAACCGGAGATTTTCAGAATTAAAGGACAATTGCAGGCGATGGCCGGCGCTAAGAATTCACAGATCATGAAAAGTTTTAACGCTGCAATGGAATCCGCTAAACAACGACAAGCCGGAGCCTGGGCTGATCGGGTTAAATCAAGTATCGCACAATATGGGTCAGAGGCAGCTGAATAGAGTAAAACTGAGCCAAGCCTAAAGCGACGACTAAGTGCGTTTTACGCTTACTCACTCCAGTAAATAAGCGGTATCAATATCCCCGCTGACCCTCGCCAACTTAGAGCTTAAGCGCGTTGGAATAAACCCTATGAGACCAAACGCGCTTTAAGACGCGTCGGCGGTTTCACCACTAAATCGTTCATTGAAACTAGAAAATCGAAATGGCGGCAGAGCGTGAAGTCTTTGTCACTTTAATCTGTCAAAGCTTCCCGCTCCATCAAATCTCATCTGGGACAAACACCGGTGAACGGACATAGTGCAGGTTCATCCCCGCGCCGCGCCGATGTTTTCAAGAGTCAATTTTGACGTGCCCAGAACCGGCTGCGAGCTGCCAGGGCACGCAGATGCAGTGAAGGATTGCCCTTGAAAGCAAGCGCCTCGCGCACGTCGCCCTTGGTGATGCCCATATCCTTCAACACCCAATCCTCGAAATTCAGCATTTGGGCGACTTCATTGCGTTTTTGACGGCGCACCGTCCATTTTCCAATGGTGCGAAGCAGGTCCTGTGGACCTGGAATGATGATGGAAGTTCTTGTGCGGTTTTCTATAAAGGCCATCGTCTTTCTCCGTAGCTCAATTGCAACCACTGACAATTGGCACAGGTTGCATCATAAGACCAACGAATGTATTTTATGCATGAGATCAAGATTATTGATGAGTGAGACATTCATGTACACGCTGGATACCGACCAATTACGCACCTTCCTTGCGGTGGAACAGACTTTAAGTTTCACAAAAGCCGCTGATATTGTTGCCAAAACCCAATCTGCTGTATCCATGCAGATCAAGCGGCTGGAAGAAAACGTCGGCAAGCCGCTGTTCAAGCGCCATGGGCGGTCCGTTGAGCTTACCCATGACGGTCAAAAGCTCATCGCCTATGCCCGCGAGATCATTGAGACTTCCAACCGCGCCATGGCCGCGTTTGATGATCAGGCACTGAAGGGGCATGTCTATCTTGGTACTGCGGATGATTATGCGGAACGGTTTTTGCCGACGATTCTGGCCGGATTTTCCGAATCCAACCCATTTGTTGAGGTGAATGTCGTTTGCGAAAACACCTATAATCTACGCCAGCGCATCAAATCCGGGGAACTGGATGTGGCGATCATCACCCACGATAAAACCCCCGAACACTCTGAGCTCATTCGAAGCGAGCCTCTTTTATGGGTGACATCGGCACGCCACCGCACTCACAAACAGGAGGTCCTGCCGCTTGCACTTGGAACCCCCAATTGTAACTGGAGCCAGGCTGCCACCAATGAACTGGAGGCCCGTTCACGGCCCTATCGCATGCTTTATACGAGTTCTTCCGCAACCGTTGTAGGTGCCGCTGTACTGGCAGGGCTCGCAGTATCCGTTCAGCCGGAATCAGCGCTACGCCCGGGAATGCGCGTTCTAACGGAGCGGGATGGTTTCCCCACCCTGCCCCGATGCGAGATTGGTTTGTTGCGCGGAAGCAGGGAAAAAAACGACGTGACCGAAGCATTGGTCAACCACATCCGCATCAGCCTCGACGCCATGCCGGTTCCCGATTACTCCATCGACAGGGCACTGGCCTTCGCCGCCTACCCGTCAACAACACCCCAAAGAATCATCATCAGTGCATAAGGGCTGCTCAATATCGCTGTGCAAGGGCAATATGACGCGATCAAAAGCCGCTTTGACAAAGGAAACAGTTTAATTGCAAAATACAGGCATCCATTTTACCGGATAAGAATTTATCAGACGCAGGATTATCTTGGATTCTGCGATACACGGAGGAATGACGATGACCAGGCTCACAGCAAAAGACTTCGATCCCAAACTATTGGAGCTCTATGATTTTTATGCCCATGGCATGATCACCAAGCGACAGTTTCTGGATCGCGCAGGGAAGTTTGTCGCCGCAGGTGTAACAGCAACGGCGGTCCTGGGGATGATGTCACCCGACTATGCCCTGGCCGAGCAGGTGTCGTTTAACGATCCGGACATTGTGCCCGAATATGTCATGTATCCTTCACCCAACGGACATGGCGAAGTACGCGGTTATCTGGTGCGCCCATCCAAGGCGGAAGGGAAATTACCAGCAGTGGTGGTCGTACACGAAAACCGCGGTTTGAACCCCTATATTGAAGATGTAGCCCGTCGCCTGGCCAAAGCAGGCTTTATAGCAATAGCCCCCGACGGGTTAACCTCTGTCGGCGGTTACCCCGGCAATGATGCAGAGGGCCGCACGTTGCAAAAAACTGTCGACCGCACAAAATTGATGAATGATTTCTTTGCCGCCGTTGAATTTATGATGGCGCACAAAGGCTCAACCGGAAATGTTGGAATTACCGGGTTTTGCTACGGTGGCGGTGTTTCAAATGCGGCCGCTGTTGCATACCCCGAACTTAAAGCTGCTGTTCCTTATTACGGTCGCCAGCCAGCAACGGAAGACGTTCCAAAAATTCAAGCCCCGCTGCTGCTCCATTATGGGGAATTGGATAAACGCGTTAACGCCGGCTGGCCGGACTATGAGGCCGCGTTGAAGGCAAATCGCAAGAACTATGAGGCGCATATCTACGAAAACGCTAACCACGGATTTCACAATGACAGCACGCCGCGCTACGATGAAGCTATGGCCAATTTATCATGGGAACGAACGCTCCAACACTTCAAAAAACACTTGACGTAACCACCGCCGGGTAATTTGAATTAGAACTCCATGTGAGCAATTGAGCGCCAGTGCAACTGCGGTTGTCTTCGGAACTTACCGTGTTCCGGTACAAGCCCCAACTGTGCTAAATAACGCCATGCCCGAATCGTCTTCACAATCCAATGCCCTTGAGGTCACCGTTACCGAGCTTTCTGGCAAGCTGAAACGTACGGTTGAGGATACTTTTGGTCATGTGCGGGTGCGGGGCGAGATTTCCGGGTTTCGAGGACCCCATTCTTCAGGCCATTGTTATTTCTCGTTAAAAGACGAGCGGGCGCGGCTTGAGGCAGTTATCTGGCGCGGACAGGCGGCAAAACTGCAGCATATGCCCGAAGAGGGACTTGAGGTCATCGCGTCAGGCAAACTGACCACCTATCCCGGCTCCTCGAAATATCAAATTGTCATCGACAATCTCGAACCCGCCGGTGCAGGTGCCTTGATGGCCTTGCTTGAAGAACGGCGCAAGAAGCTGGCGGCGGAAGGCCTGTTTGAAGACGGGCGCAAGCAATTGCTGCCCTATATGCCTAAAGTTATCGGCGTTGTGACATCGCCAACCGGCGCCGTTATTCGCGATATTCTTCACCGGTTGAACGACCGCTTTCCGATTCATGTTCTCGTCTGGCCGGTGCGCGTGCAAGGGGAAACTTCCGGTCGGGAAGTCGCCAATGGCGTCTACCAACTCAACAATTTACCGGAGGACGGCCCCCTTCCACGCCCTGACGTGATTATTATCGCCCGCGGTGGCGGGTCGCTGGAAGACCTTTGGGGTTTCAATGATGAGGCGCTGGTGCGGGCAACCGCTGGGTCGATGATCCCTGTAATTTCAGCCGTTGGGCATGAAACGGACTGGACGCTCGTTGACCATGCCGCTGACTGGCGCGCACCGACGCCAACCGCAGCGGCGGAAAAGGCCGTACCGGTGAAAGCCGAACTGGAAGCCTATATCGCCGACCTTGGCGCACGCCTTCGCGGGAGCATGAGCCGTTTGAACGAAAAGCGCGGTACCAGTCTGCGCTCAGCGGAACGGGGCCTTAAAACACCCGACATGCTGCTCGCCATGCCTCGGCGTCAGTTCGATGAAGCGGCGGGCCGTTTGGGGCGCGGGTTGGTGCAAGGGGTGAAGCTTGCACAAGGGCGCTACCAACAATCGAGCCAGCGGCTTTCGTCGCGCAGTCTCGACCGGCTGCTGCAAATGGGTCGTGATAGATTGACTACACTTGCGGGCAATAACCGTCGGGCTCAATCCGATCTGCTTCGCTATCGGCGCGAGCGTTTCACAAAACAAGCTGTGCAAATTAAGCTCCAACCTCTCGAAAACCAGCTAATACTGGCCCGAAAATCCTACGAACGGATCAAACCAGCACTTGCACTACGCGCAAACGCGCTCCAGACAAGCCGTCGTGAGCGCCTTCAGCGCAGTGATAGATTGCTCAAATCCTTGTCCTACCAAGGTGTTCTTGCACGGGGTTATGCCGTGATCCGTGACGCTGATGGCGCACCGATGATGAGCCCGAAATCCGTTAAACCGGGTACCGCGTTCGGGGTAGAGATGGGTTTGGGCAGTTTTACCGCCGTCGCAAACAGCAAACCAAACAAATCCACATTAGCAAAGCCCAATGGTGGAAACGCTGTAAAAACTGCTGCCAAAAAGCAAAATGCAAAGCCCGGCCCACCGGATAATCAAGGGGATCTGTTTTAACCGTGGACCGACCCAATTCTGCGCTAATATCCGCATATTAATAAGCAATTCAAACGCGTGCAGTTCATCAATTCTGACGCACACCGATTTAGTTAAAATTGTAATTGTTTTTTAAAAATCAATTTCAATTGTATCCGCTAGCTTGCTCTTCACATCTGAGGAAGCTTGTTACAATGCACACATCGCAATATTCACCACATGAGCCCGGAGGCAAACAGCCTGGTACATTCTCGCACAATTCGTCTCACCATGAGCTCGAAAACGAGCTGGCTAACCTGCGAAAACAGATTGAAAACCTAAAGAGGCTTTCAAAGTTCGACGAAATTAGCGGACTGCCAAACAGGGCTCATTTTCTGGAAAGGGCCGCAGCGGAATTTTCCCGCACTGGCCGTTATTCCCATGATCTTTCTATGGTGTTGATTTGGCTCGACGACAAACACCGACATGACGAACAGACTACCGACAAGCAAATGGTAACGGGGCTTTCGCAGATTTGTGAATCGGTCAGCCGCAACGGAATAGACATAATGGGGCGCATCAGCGAGACCAAATTCGCTGTTTTACTACCCGAAACCGGACTTGCCGGGGCCATTCAGTTTGATGACCGGTTGAGAAAGAAAATTGGTGGCACACCAATATTTGCCGGACAATCATCTCAACTTGCTAGTGTTGTTACAGCCATCGACACGGTTCAAATGGACGATACAAGCATTATGGATGCCTTTGGTCGCTGCCATGATGCAATTAATGCAGCTTAAAATAATGGAATGTTGGAGGGGCCCGATCCCCGTTTCCAAATTACATGGAGGCAGCAATAACGTCTTTATAATCAATGAGTTGATCGAGAAAAACCGTCACAATAATGGCACGGTAAAAATCGAAATTAAGGGGGATGGTACGGCTGGAAGGTCTCGAACCTTCGACCTCTGGTACCACAAACCAGCGCTCTAACCAACTGAGCTACAGCCGCACATCGTGCGCTTTGAGAACTCTCAAAGCTCGCGTGTCTTAAAACCAAACATGCGTGGGGGCAAGCCTATATAGTGCAAAATCGACGCCACCGGCAAAGAAAACACCCGATATCTAACTGTTGTGATTAACCGTTCTTGGCGAAATCCCGATTCAAAGGCCTATGGTTGTGGATTGCAGCCAAAAAAACCTGTATTTACTCATTGTTAAGAAACTCAGGTCGGGCGACATGCCACGCCATTGCCTGTTTTGAATAGTAAATGCGAGTATCAGATCATGGCGCCGGTTCAGCACCCCTATCTCGACCTCACTGTGTTGCCGCAGATCAGACAGCATGTCATTGCCCCTAATGCAGCGCTTTTGTTCGATGAAGCGCTCTCCCACATTCTTTGGGCAAATGGTGAAGGTACCCGATTAATCGGAGCAGACACAGTTCGCGCAACGTTGGAAGGCGAATATGAGATCAACCCTGCCATGCACCGGCAGATCCTCACGGCGGTTGATAAGCTCCAGCACAGCGATGAATCATCTGCTGTATTGCGTGTACACCAGGGGTTCCAAACCCGCCTCGTCGGGTTTTCCGTTCGTAATATTGCGCTTCCCAATGGCCAGATTTCGGTTCTTTTACAAACAGAAAGCCTGCACAATCGTGGTTATCGCGAAGCACAAATGGCGCAATCCGCAGTCGATTGCCTTGATGGTTACAGCCATGCATCTGCAGTTCTCAATGCAACGGGCGCGGTGGTAGCGACGTCCCAACATTTTGAAGCGTTGGATGTTTCGCAAGAGGATTTACAAAACCTTGTTCGGGATGTGGCAAGCGAGAGCGACCGCCTCGTTAAACGCCCCCTTGAAACCAGCCGCGGTTCACTGGCGGCCGGTATCGCCCGCCTGAGCGACAATCCAACTTCCCATATTCTCATCATAGCTGATGTGAATACTGCGCAGCCAGTAAGCGCCAATAAAACGAACACAAGTCAGACAGCCGGTTCAATCGTTGAAGACCTTTCATCTTTAGAGGTTGAACAAATAGAGGAAATTGACCGTTCACCAGTAGTGGGTGCGTTTTCGAACAAACGGTTAAAACCGGGTGTTGGTCCAGAACGGTGGTATTATAAACCACAGGCAGCAGAGGAAACGGATGAAGAGCCCGCTGCAGATAGTATCAATATGGCAGCGGATGTTGACGACAAAGAACAGTTTAACATTGATAATGAAGCATCAGGGCTTGTCCAAGAAGTATCCCATTCCCCTTTGAACCGGGAAATTGAGCAAGAGGTTAAGCAGGAAGAACCTGCTGATCCATTGCCTGAGGCTGAAAATGAGGATTTTCGCTTCACCACAGAGACCAAACCCATACGATTTGTTTGGAGTACAGACGGGGAGCATAAGTTCCGTTCTGTATCTTTGGAGCTTGCGGCAGCTGTTGGTCCCAATGCCGCAAATATCGAAAACCTGACATGGACTGAGGTGGCGGACCGTTTTCAATTTGAAAACGGCGGCGAAGTCGCAAAACTCCTTGAAAAAGGTGACACATGGTCGGGAAAAACGGTGCTTTGGCCCGTTGAAGGCACTGACCTTCAGGTTCCCGTCGATATGGCGGGTCTTCCCTCATACGACCGCGATCGTACGTTTGAAGGGTTTAATGGATTCGGGATTGTACGCACCGCGGATGCCATTATTGACTCTGATGCACAGGGAATGGCGCTTCAATCAGATGACATGCCCAGCGATGATACGGATACGTCTATTGACCCTGTTGGCCCTCTCCCTGCCGCGAAAGAAGATGTGGATGATGATGGCAGCGACAAAGGCGACAGCGGTACAATTGTAGAGTTGGATGCCCGTCGCCCGGACTCTGATAACCGGGATGAACGCGTTCTTTCCTCAGATGAACGGATATTATTTAAGGAAATTGGCGAAAAATTATCTGAAGATCGCGAGAAAAAGAAGAAACGGACGGCAACGCACCGCCCACCGGACGAGAAGGCCATTCGATCAGAGATTGCTGAATATCTGCCATCAGCTTTTGCCGGTTCAACCCGCTCAGTTGAGGTTACACCAGAACTAGAAGATGAAGAACCCACAAAACCAGCGAATAGAGTTGCCGAAGCAAATATCGACACTTCAATACTGGCACGCCTTCCCATTCCTGTTTTGGTGTATCGCGACGAAGACCTCTTATTTGCAAATTCCGACTTTTATGATGTCACGGGCTATGCCAGCCTGCCCGACCTCGCGAATGCGGGCGGTATTGAAGCATTGTTTGGCGGGGCAACACATGATGAGCCCAACTATGATGCGCGTATTTACCACGCCGACGGGCATCAGTTAGACCATCATGCGCATCTGCAACGCGTTCCCTGGGATAGTGAGCGGGCGATGTTATTGACTCTACGTCAGGCCGGTGAAGACGACGATGGTTTGGATGACGATGATCATCCTGCCCAACCAGACAACAAAGAAGATTTTGAGGCCGACGGCGGGCAAAGCGGTGCCTTGGATTCGTCAACACCAGATGACATTGAAATTCTACCCGAACCAAAGTCACAGGCTGATGCAGGACCTCTACCCATACGCGGACCAACTCCACTGGACCCCGATGATGGGCCCCATGTTGCATTTGGTGGCCTCGGTGCCGATGACCTTCGCGGCATTATCGATACCGCAACAGATGGTATCGTTATTCTGTCCGACGACGGTATCGTTCGCGCCATAAACCGGTCCGCTGAAGCCCTTTTTGATGTTGAAGCAGTTGATATCCTCGACCGCTCATTCACTTTGATTTTAGCACGGGAAAGCCATCGCTCGGCGCGGGATTATCTTTCAGGCATTTCCGGCACCGGCGTGGCAAGTTTGATGAACGATGGCCGTGAAGTCATTGGAAAAACGACAAAAGGTGGGCTGATTCCCTTGTTCATGACAATCGGAAAACTGGAAAAGACTGATGCATGTTGTTTAGTTCTTCGTGACATTACTCACTGGAAAAAGGCGGAAGAAGAATTACTGAGCGCAAAAAGCCAGGCGGAAAACGCCAATGCCCAAAAGTCTGAATTTCTGGCAAAGGTCAGCCATGAAATTCGTACTCCGCTGAATGCAATTATCGGGTTTTCCGACATGATGATCGAGGAGCGGTTTGGCGAAATTGATAATGAACGTTACCGGGGTTATCTGCGTGATATCAGCCGTTCCGGAAACCACGTTCTCGATCTCATAAATGACCTGCTCGATATATCCAAAATTGAAGCCGGCAAAATCGACCTCGAGTTCGATGCTTGTGACTTGAATACAATCGTCTCTGAAACAGTCGCACTATCCCAACCTCACGCAAACAAAGAACGCATCATTATTCGCACCAGCCTTTCAGCTATGGTGCCAAAGGTCGTGGCAGACGTTAAAAGCCTTCGCCAGATTGTGTTAAACTTGGTGTCTAACGGCATCAAATTCACAAAGTCAGGTGGACAAGTCATCGTATCAACTGTGTACGAGCAGAGCGGCGAAGTTGTGCTTCGGGTTCGCGATACTGGTATCGGCATGAGCGAACTGGAGCTGGCGCAGGCCATGAAGCCGTTTCAACAGGTCAATGCGGAGACAGATACCCAAGGCACCGGCCTCGGCTTACCGTTGACGAAAGCTATTGTTGAAGCGAACCGGGCGCGTTTCGAAATAGAAAGCGAACCAGACGAAGGGACACTCGTCGAGATATATTTCCCAACCCAACGGGTCTTAGCCGACAGATAACGCAAGCTTGAAATATACCCAAATTACCAAACTTTACGCGAAGTCGTTGATATCTTTCTGTTTTCAGAAAAAGAGTGTTCCAGTTTAAAATTAGAATATTTCTAAGTTATTGTTTTTTATACATATTTCTGTTGCACATCCTGAAAATCGCTTCTAGTCAGAACCTTGGACAATCGTGTCTGAATTAATCCGCTCCACGGGGCCTTTACCCCCGACGGTTGAAGGAAATCAATATGTCAAACCTACCCAAACGAACTCTACTCGCGCTCATGTGCGGGGTTTCAATTGCCAGCACGGCAGTAGCGCCCGCATTTTCTGCCGATACCGTCAATATCTATTCCTACAGACAACCCGGCCTTCTAAAACCGCTGCTTGACGGGTTTACCGCTAAAACTGGCATTCAAACCAAGGTGCTGTTTGCCAGCAAAGGTCTGGATCAACGTATTTTATCAGAAGGGGCCAATTCCCCCGCAGACGTCTTGATGACCGTTGATATCGGTCGTCTCGATGCCGCAGCAAAATTGGGTATCACCCAATCCCTGACAAACGAGACTGTTGATAACAATATCCCCACCCAGTTCCGTGACCCCGACGGGCACTGGTTTGGTCTGACCACTCGCGCCCGCATAATTTACGCATCCAAGGATCGTGTTGAACAGGACAGTATCTCATACGAAGAACTTGCAGACCCAAAATGGAAAGGGCGAATTTGCACCCGCTCAGGTCAGCATGTTTATTCAATCGGTCTATTTGCATCGATGATTTCCCACCTGGGTGCGGAAAAGGCCGAGAAATGGTTGGCCGGTTTGAAAAATAATCTGGCACGCAAACCAACTGGCAATGATCGTGCACAGGTCAAGGCCATATATGCCGGAGAATGCGATATCGCGCTGGGTAATACCTATTATATGGGAAAAATGCTCACAAATGACAAAGAACCTGAACAAAAAGAATGGGCCAATTCCGTTCGTTTGCTCTTCCCGAATGCTGACGGACGCGGGACCCACGTGAACCTGTCTGGCGTTGTGATGGCAAAACATGCCCCCAATCGCGATGCTGCTGTCAAACTGATGGAATATTTGTCAAGCGCTGATGCACAACAGATTTATGGGAAATCAAATTTCGAATATCCATTGATGCCGGGCGTCGATGCAGATCCATTGGTCACGTCCTGGGGCGTTTTGAATCCGGATAATCTTCCCCTGTCAAACATTGCAAAACTGCGCAAAGCAGCATCTGAAATGGTCGATCGGATTGGTTTCAACGACGGCCCGGATGCATAATTCCAAAGTCATGGCACGGCAAAACATGGGGCGCAGTTGGTGGAAACCAACTGCGCCTTTAGCCGTTTTTGGCCTTATATTGTGCCTTGCAGCGTTACCATTCAGTGCCTTGATCTGGATTTCACTTTCAGCGACCGCTGACGTTTGGACTCACCTGATCTCCAATGTCCTGCCCAGGTCTTTGGGGGATACCACCCTTTTGCTGGTTTATGTAGCTTTTGGAACGGTACTTTTAGGTGCCGGAACGGCGTGGTTGACCACGATTTGCAGTTTTCCCGGCCGCAAATTCTTTAGTTGGGCGCTGGTATTGCCGCTGGCAGTTCCCAGCTATATCGCCGCTTATACCCAGGTGGAATTTTTTGATTTCTCCGGGCCAGTACAATCTAGCGTCCGCTCTATTGGCGGCTTTAGCAGCGCCCGCGACTATTGGTTTCCGGATATTCGCTCCATGTGGGGTGCCGGATTAATCTTTTCACTGGTCTTATACCCTTATGTTTTTATGGCGACGCGTTTGGTTTTTTCCATGCAGGGCGCATCAATTCTCGACGCTTCACGTTCACTAGGTGCGCGGTCAGGGGAAGTGTTTTGGCGTATTGCGTTACCCATGGCCCGACCGGCACTCGCCGCCGGTGTCGCGCTTGCATTGATGGAAACTCTCAATGACATCGGAGCTGTAGAGATTTTGGGGGTAAAAACCCTAACATTTGCAGTTTTTGAAACCTGGCTTAACCGGGGCAGCCTCGCCGGAGCCGTGCAACTGGCACTTTTAACATTGTTTCTGGTTGCCGGGCTCATATTTCTGGAAAAGCGGGTTCGCAGAGATCGGAATTATGCGTCCTCTAGCCGTGACCGTCCGCCAGCACTGATCATTCCATCCGGTCCAAAGCAGGTACTATGTTGCGCTGCATGTGTATTCCCTCTTCTGTTTGGATTGGGAATCCCCGTTTGGGTGTTGAGTGAATTTGCGCTGCGCAGAGTTGAGCAATTGAGTGATCCGGCAATGCTCAACGCCCTGCTCAACAGTCTAACGGTATCTATAATCACCGCAACATTGGCAACTGCCATTGCCTATTGTCTGCTGCAATATG
Organism: uncultured Rhizobiaceae bacterium; assembly: GCA_951813045.1. Taxonomy (GTDB): domain Bacteria; phylum Pseudomonadota; class Alphaproteobacteria; order Rhizobiales; family Rhizobiaceae; genus Pseudahrensia. The sequence goes on along the minus strand of CATOTF010000002.1, from coordinate 395,256 downwards.
CGCGGATGGCTAATGCCAATCGTATCGGAGCTCTGGGCAAGCTTGTCAGCCTGGGTTACGCAGTTCCCGGCACGGTGTTGGCAATTGGCCTGCTTGTACCCCTGGCTGGCTTCGACAATTGGGTCGATGGAATGATGCGTAACAATTTTGACATATCCACCGGGCTTATTTTAAGCGGCTCAATTTTCATAATTATCTACGCCTGCACAATACGGTTTTTAGCGATTGCCTACGGCATGATCGAAAGCGGGTTTTCAAAAATGTCGACAAATATTGATATGGCGGCAAGAGCATTGGGGCGAACACCCTTGCAGATGGCGTGGCAGGTGCACAGACCCATTTTATCGCGGGCTATGGTGATTGCATTTCTGCTAGTCTTTGTGGACACGATGAAAGAGCTTTCAGCGACACTGCTTTTGCGGCCTTTTGACTTTGAAACCCTGGCAACATTTGTATATGACCGGGCATCGCAAGCAGCTCTGGAAGATGCCGCCTCCGCATCATTGATTATCGTCCTGGTTGGGCTGATTCCAGTAGCTGCCCTCACCCATCTCACACGGAAAGTTTGAAACGATAACTTCAACCCAAAAAAAAACCCGGACATTTCTGCCCGGGTAAAGAAATTAGTTAATTTGGCTGTCAGGACGTTTGGATAGAAACTTAAATTTGTGTGGGGAAGAGACTGAACGTTTCCGTTCTATCGCTTCTGTTATACGCACAATGCACGCCGAATATTAAACCAGCCTTGCTGAAGTGATTAAAACTTTAAGTAACCCGGGTTGATGATGAGCAAGGTAAATTTTTCAATCATACTTATTTAACCATGACCATTAAACACGTTGTGCTTGGATCAGGACCTCAACTCTTCGAGGTCTGCGTAAAGGTCCAGCGCCTCCGGATTGGCCAGCGCTTCCTTGTTTTTCACGCTGCGCCCGTGAACAATATCCCGAACTGCCAGCTCTGTAATTTTACCGCTTTTTGTGCGTGGAATATCGGAAACCTCGACTATTTTTGCCGGAACGTGTCGTGGTGACGCACCAGTTCGTATCTTCATCTTGATTGCCAAAATCAAATCTTCATTGAATTTTACACCATTGGCAAGCCGTACGAATAACACCACGCGCGTGTCGTGTTCCCATGACTGGCCAATACACAAAGCCTCTTCGATTTCGGGCATTTGTTCGACTTGATTGTAAATTTCAGCGGTACCGATACGTACTCCGCCAGGATTTAATGTGGCATCCGAACGTCCGTGAATAACCATTCCGCCATTAGCCGTCCATTCAGCAAAATCACCGTGACACCAAATATTATCGAACCTCTCGAAATAGGCTCCGCGGTATTTTGAACCGTCTTCGTCGTTCCAGAACTCCAACGGCATTGAAGGGAAAGGAGTGGTGCAAACCAGCTCACCTTTTTCTTCGTGTACAGGTTCGGCATCGTCGTTCCACACCTGCGCGGACATTCCAAGCGCGGCCCCCTGAATCTCGCCGGAGTATACCGGGTTCCAGGGAACGGCTGCTACGAAACATGCAACAATATCCGTCCCACCGGACACAGAAGCTAAATGCACGTCTCTCTTTATTCCATCGTAAACGAAAGAAAAGTTTTCAGGGGACAGGGGTGATCCGGTGGATGCAATTGTTTTAACCGACGATAAATCGTGAGTTTCGAACGGGCGCCGTCCTTCATTTCTGACCGCATCTATGAATTTTGCAGATGTACCAAAGAAATCAAACTTCTCCTGTTCAGCATAATCAAAAATGGCAGCGCCATCGGGGTAAAAAGGAGAACCGTCGTAGAGCATCACTGTAGCCTGGGCAGCTAACCCGGTAACCAACCAATTCCACATCATCCATCCACATGTAGTGAAATAGAAGACCCTTTCGCCCGGCCGGATGCCGCAATGCAATTTGTGCTCTTTTAGGTGTTGCAGCAACACGCCACCTTGACCGTGGACAATGCATTTGGGCACGCCGGTGGTGCCTGATGAAAACAGAATATACAGCGGATGTTCGAAGGGTAGTCGTTCGAATATTACAGGCTTTGGACTGAAGGCCTCGATGAAACCATCTAAGGAGACGGTATTTGGAAGAGACCGACTGATCTCATCGGCTTCGCCCAGATAGGAGAGCAGGACAGTTTTTCGCGCACTTAATTCCGGAACAATTTCAGCCAGTTTTGCCGCAACATCGATTTTTTTACCATTGTACCAATAACCGTCACAGGCAACAAACAAGACAGGTTCAATCTGACCGAAGCGATCCAAAACACCCTGGATTCCGAAGTCCGGAGAACAGGAAGACCAGATCGCGCCAATCGAGTTTGCAGCAATCATACAGGCGAGGGCTTCCGGCATATTCGGTACCATCGCGGCAATGCGATCTCCAGATTTTATTCCGTTAGCGACGAATGCCTGCTGCAGGCGGGAAACCAGCACATGGAGCTCATCCCAAGACATGGATGAACGGACCTTATCTTCACCCCGAAATATGATGGCAGGTTCAACGCCGGTGTTACGCAACATATTTTCAGCAAAACTGATTTGTGCATCAGGAAAAAAGTGAGCGCCTGGCATCTTATCTCCGTCAACCAACAGTCTCTCACCCTTTACGCCGATAACACCGCTAAAATCCCACAATGCGGACCAAAATGCATCTGGTTGCCCAACTGACCATTTGTGGAGAGCGTCATAGTCGCCAAACTCTTGATCTTCCCGTTGCTGACAATAGTCGGCAAATTCCCGCATGCAGCTATCAGCAATCCGCTCCTTGCTTGGAGACCACAGGGGGGTGCTGCTTAAAGACTCTGAGTTCAACATGTAATTTCCCAAATGGCATATAATCGCACTGTTGATACTCTGTAAGTCGCCGAATTCAAGCGCTTTCGTACCCTGTTACGAAATTGATTGTGATTGGATATTGAATTTGGACAAATCCAAATTCAGCCATAATAAAGTTCTCAAAGTTAGCATCAGGTACTACAATGTAATAACAAGGGTGAATTGCAGCCGAATCAATCGCCGCATTGCTTAAACCTGGGGAATGGCGAACAGGCAAATGCTCAGAATTGGAAAAATATCTGCCATTGCGGCAATTCTGATATTGCTGGCCGCTGTTGCTATTCCCAATCTGCTTTCCACAAGTTACGTCAAGCAACGGATTGCCAGCCAACTATCCGAACTTACCGGACGTTCAGTTTCTCTCAATGGTAGCAGCACGGTCTCGCTTCGACCATACCTTGGGGTTTCCTATCGCGATGTCATCATTAGTGACCAGCGCGATGAGGAGGGCGCTCCATTGGTTGTAATGGAGGGGTTGCGAGGTCGATTGGGACTATTGGCTGCGCTGTGGGGCGATGCCGAGTTAACAGAGCTGGAGCTGATACGCCCGCAGTTCAATCTTCATGTTGACAGAAGCGGGACTAAAAACTGGCTTCCTGATTCCGGCCTTTTAGGTACAGCGCTTCATCCCGACACCAGCGCTGACGCCGCATCGCTAGATTTAGGCACGGTGAAGGTTATCGATGGTAAATTAAAACTGAACGATGACATCAAACGCCAGACGCAAGAACTTACCGCAATAAACGGCGAATTGAACTGGCCTAATACCAACGGAAATGCAAACGCGACTATTTCGGCTGTATGGCGGGGAGAAAATACGAAAACAAGCTTGTTTTCCGATAATTTCAAAGACCTTTTACAAGGAAAGCCTACCAATATTGCCGTTAAATTTACTTCAAAACCTTTGACCCTCGATTTTTCGGGGGAACTTCAGGGACATTTCAAAGAAGCTATCGGCACGCTTACAGCGTCTTCGACATCACCGCGGCGGCTGGCGGAGTGGCTGGATTGGCGCATGACGGCTGCGAACGGGATGGAAAGTTCATCCATTTCCGGCGAGGCGAGTTATAAAGACAACGAGTTGGAGTTCGCCGAAGCTGTCATTCAAATTGGCGAAAACGAAGGGCGAGGCCGAATACAATTCTTGTTTGATGGATCCGAAGTTAGCAACGTAGACGGTACATTATCATTCACCTCCTTAGATCTTCCGGACATCGTTCCATTTCTTGTTTCAGATTCAACAGCTCGGGAAAAGAACGCGTCGAGGCTTCCCGACTTCCAAAATTTTGTCGCCGATGTGCGCCTTTCAGCCAAAGTTGCAAATAGCGGGTCAATACAATTGGACGACCTGGCTGCATCACTGCTAATTCGTGATGGAATGGCTAGCTTTGATATCGGTTCAGCAAGTGCAATAGATGGCACGATTGCCGGTTCTATCTCATTAAAAAGTCAGGACGGAACAATTCAAACCGCGTCTGATCTGACGTTAATGGACATTGATCTTGCCCAGTTGACCGGGCGTTTCCGGGGCAACGGGTTTTCGCTTGAGGGCAATGGTGATGTTACTATCAAGGTGAAATCATCAGCAGATGATGTGGACGGGCTGATTTCGCGACTGAACGGAGAAGGCTCCCTTCTCTCACTGGATGGAAACCTGATCGGGCTGGACTTTGCAGAACTCTATAAGAGTAGCAGCTCAGGATCAGATTCTGTTGCGCGTATTACGCAAGCATCAACATCATTCGACCGGCTTGAGTTAAATTTCTTTATCGCAAACGGCACGGTTTTTGTTCGAAATAGCGGGATGATCGGTGAAGACATCTCATTGCCGATCACAGGTCGCAGCGATCTTGTACGCGAAAGTTTAGCGCTGCGTGGCAAGGTTATTCCAACTGAAAACAACAACGAGAAACCGCGCCCGCTACCGTTTTTTATCGGTGGAACCGCAAATGCACCACTCATTGTACCGTTGCCCGCCGCAATTGGATTTAGAACCGATACAGGCAAGGCAAATTCCAAACAACCTTAATGCATATAAGGTACTAAATTGAACCGCTCAATTTAATAGAGCAGTTTCGGCGTCTGCATCCTTCATCAAGCTCTTGCCAGTTACTGATTCATGATCACTTTCACGGATATTGAGTGCGAATAGCTCTGATTGGGCAGCAACTCCTTTTAGAGGATGTTTTCCAATGCTCGTCCAAAGTTCAGGAGCAGCCGCGGCGACTTCTTTGGAAGCAAGTGCAACTGCGTCAATTGCTTTTGTCATGGTTTCAATGCGCTCGACTTCATTGATCGTGGGGCCAATCACAGAAAACGACAAGCGGGTCGCGACACCAATATTGCCAAACATGAGTGGGCCAACGTTAACGCCAACACCAAACTCAAACCCGATCTTGCCGTCATTTTCGCGTCGTTTATTTATCACTTCAGACTGTTTGATGGCATTTTCGATTGCCATGGTTGCACAGGAGATGGCTTGTTTTTTACCTTCGTCATCTTCGAAGGGGAAGATTGCAAGCACCGCATCGCCGATGAAGTCCAGCACTTCACCTCCCAATTCAATTGCAGGCCCGGCGGTGCATTCGAAGTAATCGTTTAACAGCTCCAAAAAATCTTCTGGAGGCATTGTGTCAGCGAGTTCGGTTGACCGACGCATGTCAGAATACCAGACGACGGCCTTGGTTTCGCGACCATCTCCAAGTTTGATCGCACCATTCAGCACTTCCTGACCTGCATGACGCCCTAAATATGTCTCAGTGATATTTGAGGCAATCCGCTGCTGAACAGCATTTTTAACAGCGGAGGCGAATCGTCTTTGGATACGATTTAGTGCCGCAATATCCTCATCTGAAAATCCACCTACACGGTCACAAGCCCAACTGACGATGATTCCGCTTTTGCCGCTCTGCATCGAACGTTGACCACTGAATCCAGTGGCGATCGCCAGATAATCCGTCAAGCCTGCTTCAATCAAATCGTCCAGAATCGGAAAATCGACCAATTTATTCGGCCCGTCCAGATTGCGGCGAATTTGCTCAACATCATGGTCGTACATATAGGCCATGGGGCTGGTGCTCCATTCGTCCGAATGTTCCTCCTGATGTCGAAACTGTTCGAACTCTGTTTCTTCGCCACGTCGCCAAAGCACGGTTTCCGCTTGGAAGAGTGGATGGAGTGTAGGCCAAGTCAGTCGGGCACGCCCGATCGGCACGCCGATTGCGTACAATCTGGCACAAACCTGATTAAACATTTCAACGATATCAGGCTCCGCGAGGGCCTGATCAATCAACCATTCTCCAATTTCCTGGATGAGTGGGCTTCTGCTCATTATTATGTCCTATGCTGCTGTCGACAACAGATAGGGTTTTGGCGTCATAAATCAAGCTTGCGCTGCAAGTTGTTCTGCCCGTTGGCGTTGCAGTTCCTGCCGCTTTAAAGAGATCGACGTCACAATTACACCTGTAGCAACGACTGCCACAAGAATGGTGCAAACCGCGTTGATTTCTGGCGTTACACCAAGCCTGACCTGGCTGAATATTTTCATCGGCAAGGTCGTTGCACCGGGTCCGGAATTGAATTGGGCGATCACAAGATCATCGAGCGACAAGGTGAAAGCCAGCATCCAACCAGCGAAAACCGACGGGGCGATGATCGGCAGTGTCACCTGCAAGAAGGCGCGAGTCGGTGTCGCACCCAAGTCCATTGCGGCTTCTTCAAGGGAGCGGTCGAAACTCACCAACCGTGATTGCACAACAACAGCAACAAAACACATGGAAAAGGTGATGTGGGCGAGAATAACAGTCGTCATACCCCGGTCCATCCCGATGGCAACAAACAGCAACAGCAAGCTGAGACCCGTGATGACTTCCGGCATAACCAGTGGGGCGTATATCATGCCGGAAAACAGGAAACGGCCGTGGAACCGTGTGTAACGGGTCAGGGCAAGCGCTGCCAATGTACCCAATATCGTCGCAATGGAAGCAGAAACTATCGCCACCCGAAACGTCACCCATGCGGCATCAACAAGGCTTTGATTGGCAAATGCTTCAGCATACCATTTTATTGAAAATCCGGCCCAGACGGTCACCAGCTTGGAGGCGTTGAACGAATAGACGATGAGGATCAAAATTGGGATGTATAGAAATGCAAATCCCAAGACTACTGACGTGATATTAAAGGGCGACCAACCACGGTTCATCGGCCAGCCTCCCGGGCCCGCGCCTCACTGCGTTGAAACATCATGATTGGCACAATGAGGATTAACAGGAGAATAATCGCAACGGCGGACGATATCGGCCAATCCCTGTTGGCGAAAAATTCGTCAAAGAGCGTGCGCCCGATCATCAGGGTTTCCGAACCGCCCAGTAGGGACGGGATGACGAATTCTCCAACTGCGGGAATGAAAACGAGGAAACATCCTGCAATGACGCCAGGCATCGACAGGGGCCAAGTGATTTTCCAAAACGCCTGACGCCTTGTGCACCCCAGATCTTCAGCTGCTTCCAACAGGGTGAAATCCTGTTTTTCCAGATTAGCAAACAGTGGCAACACCATGAACGGCAGGTAAGAATAAACGATGCCGATATAGACCGCGACATTGGTGTTGAGGATGGTCAAAGGGTCTGAAATAACACCCATTGAGAGCAACAATTGGTTGAGCAGACCTTCTTTTTTCAGGATGCCTATCCACGCGTAAACGCGAATGAGAAACGACGTCCAGAACGGAAGAATAACCAACATGAGAAGTGTCGGCCGCCATTCGCGAGGCGCTTTTGCCATGCCGTAGGCCAATGGATAGCCGATCAAAAGCGTCAACATTGTCGATACAAATGCTATCCAGAGGCTTGAAAAATAACTTTTCCAATAAAGCGATTCTTCGGTGATGAAGAGATAATTGCCGACCGTAAACTTCTTAATGTCACGCCACCAACCGAAAGGCCCGTCGGCAAAATTCATCGCGGGAATATAGGGCGGTTGGGCAATCGCGGTTTCAGATACTGAGAGTTTCGCAACCAGTAGAAACGGTGTAAGAAAGAAAATCAGCAACCAAATATAGGGCAACCAGATGGTCATCCTGCCAGCGCTGTATTGAAGCCAGGTCTTCATGGATTTGCTTTACTCAAAACGACCTTCATGACGTCAGCACCAGCGCCGCGTCATTGGGACAGGACAACCAGACTTTGTCCTCCCAACTTATGGGGCGATCAGAGGAAACTGCACGGTTGAGAACAGATGCCTTGACGTATTCACCGCTATCCAGCTTAACCTTGTAAATTGTCAGATCACCCAGATAGGCAATATCCCATACCTCTCCAGACATGAGATTCCCGGATTTAGGTTTTTTCAGATCGATCTGAAGCTTCTCAGGTCGAGCTGCAAACCACACGGTATCTCCACTGGAAACGGACGCTTCGCTTTCAACGAGTAGAGAATTGCCATCCTTGGTTTCGAGTCTCACAAACCCTTTTGAGACGTTTTGAACTTTCGCTTCTATGAGATTTATATTTCCAAGAAAATCAGCCACATAACGACTTCGTGGCCGTTCATACATCGCCATTGGCGGATCGACCTGAACCAGCCGACCTCTGTCCATCACGGCGATACGATCGGCCACCGTCATCGCCTCTTCCTGATCGTGAGTGACAATCATGAATGTGATACCAAGTTGTTCCTGCAGGTCGATGAGTTCAAATTGGGTTTCTTCGCGTAATTTACGGTCGAGCGCGCCAAGCGGTTCGTCCAACAACAGGAGTTTGGGTTGTTTTGCAAGCGAACGGGCCAGCGCCACCCGTTGTTTTTGCCCACCTGACAACTGATTGGGTTTGCGTTTGGCAAATTCCTCCATCTTCACCAGCGCAAGCATTTTTGCCACCCTGTCTGTGATCTCTCCCGTCGGCATGCCTTCCTGTTTCAGGCCAAAGGCGATGTTTTTCTCCACATTCATATGGGGAAACAGGGCGTAGGACTGGAACATCATGTTCACGGGGCGGTGGTAAGGCGGGGTCGATGCCAGATCTTCACCGGCCAAGAATACCGCACCTTCCGACACAGTCTCAAAACCAGCCAGCATACGCATCAATGTGGTTTTACCACAGCCGGACGGCCCCAGAAGCGCAAAAAACTCCCGCTCGTAAATCGACAGGGAAAGATTGTCGACCGCCGTTACGTCGCCATAGCGCTTGGTGATGTTTCGAAACTCAACAAACGGATTCTCTTTTGGATCATTCCACGGTTGGAACGTACGACGATTCGCGACGGTTGAGTTATTCATGAGCCAACGCCAATATTAAAAAAGGGCCGCAGTTTGCGACCCTCTTTTGATCAATCTATTGACCCGTTTTAACTTTGGTCCACGCCCGTGTCAGCAGGCGTTGTTCCCGTGAAGCCCATGGGGTTGTAACGTAGAGTTTTGCCAATGTTGCAGCGTCGGGATAAATCGCCGGATCGCCGGTGATGTCTTCTTCAAGCAACGGTTGAGAAGCCTTATTACCATTGGCGTAGTAAACATAGTTGGACGCTTTGGCGATCACTTCAGGACGCATCAGGTAGTTTAGAAACTCGTGAGCCTCCCCGACATTTTTGGCGTCGGTTGGAATGGCCATCTGGTCAAACCACATTAAGGCTCCCTGTTCGGGAATGGCATAACCAACTTCAACACCGGCTTTGGCTTCTGCCGCGCGGTCACGGGCTTGAAAAACATCCCCCGACCAACCAACGGCCAGACAGATATCGCCATTGGCGAGGCCGTTAATATATTCAGATGAATTATATTTTTGAATATTGGCGCGGACACTTTCGAGCAGTGCACCGGCGGCTTTAAGATCATCGGCGTTCTTGCTGTCCGGGTCTTTACCAAGATAGTTAAGTGCAGCCGGCACGATCTCCTGCGGCGCGTCCAGCATATGGACACCGCAGTCTTTAAACTTCGCCAGTTTTTCCGGGTCAAACACCACATCCCACGACGTGATTTCACCGCCGAGCCGTTCTTTTGCGGCTTTTACATTATAGCCGATACCCGTAGTGCCCCACATGTAGTTAATGGAGTATTTCTGACCCGGGTCATAAACGTCCGTACGTTTTTGAATTTCATCCCATAGATGTTTGGCGTTTGACAGTTTGCTGGTATCCAGCGGCTGGAAAACACCTGCTGTAATTTGTCGGGCCAGGAAAGTTGCGGATGGCACAACGATGTCATAACCGGTTCCACCGGCAAGTAGTTTGGTTTCCAGAATTTCGTTGGAATCAAAAACATCATAAACGACCTTGATGCCCGTTTCCTTGGTGAAATCTGCCAGAATACTCTCGTCGATATAGTCCGACCAATTATAAACATTGACGGTACGTTCCTGCGCAAAAGCGGAAGTAGAGATTGCAATTGCCGCCGCAGGCAGCGCCAGTAATTTGGCTAAAGATTTCATTGGTATGCTCCCAGGGTTGTTATCGGCACGTTGAAAAGCGCCCTTAAACAATTCCTAATTCACGGGGAAGCCGCTTGCAATCAGAATCACAAGCATGAAAGAGCCGAAGAAATGCCCGTTAAAAGAGAAAGGCGTATCTTCGGCGTAATAGAATTTAAGCTCTTGGGTACTCGCCTATTTCAGATTGGACGCAATGCGAGATACCGAATGCTGGTAAGCGGTTGATTCATTCCAGGCGTTTAAGACCCGAAAATTATGGCTGCCGGGAGCATAATTTCCCATCGGTTGCCAACCGTGCCGCGACAGCAGATTAGCCGCAGAAAACAGGGCATCCGATGAAGACCGGATCAGGTCACGACGGCCATCGCCATTACCGTCAACCGCGTATTTGACGTAGTTTTCAGCCATAAATTGGGTTTGGCCGATTTCGCCATGGCCCGCACCCTTGAACTTGCTGCGCGGGATCCAACCCTTGTCGATGATTTTCATGCCCGCGAGTAGATTACGGCGAAACAGATCCTTGCGGCGGCAATCATAGGCCAGAGTTGCAAGCGAATTTAACGCATCAATGTTACCAGTGAATCCACCATACCCGGTTTCCATACCCCAGATTGCTGTTAGGACTTCACGCTGAACACCATAACGATTTTCTATACGATCGAAGGTTTGGCGCATCTTCTTCATTTTGGATTTTGCAGTGCGAAAACCACCAATGTTTTTCACCTTTTTGCGGTAAAACTTATCAATATTGGTTTTGGTGCGGCCTGACGACTTGAAACTGCGCGCCTGTCGCACATCAAACTTCTTGGTTTTGGTCGAATATTTGGAATTGGCTAGAGCACTGATGCCACGCTTCCCCACGCCATTAGAGCGCGCGTATTTTCCAAACTCTTTTTTGAATGTGTTGAACCCCGCAGAACTGTTTCCGCATTTTATTGCCAGTGCGGGTGTGGCAACAACTGCGAGGAGTGTCGTGGTGGCAATATACAGACTAATTCTTTTCATGATTTCCTCGTTCAAATTATCCTGTCACCGTGCAAAACGGCGATGGTGAATCAATTGTGAACCCCAATCGTTAATATCCCGCAACGTAAACCGGGTACAATACAGTTTGAAACCGAAATTTGGGCACTTTTATGTGATTACGTTACGTAAGGCCATAGGCCCCGAAGCCCTGAACCAAATCATCGAGCCCCAATGGCTTGGTGAGTGGTGGCGCGGAACGTGATATACAATCTTCGCGTTCGCACAATCTGCAGGCCGGGCCGATCCCCAGCGGCGGATTTCGATCAGGACCCGCAATCTGGCGGGCGTGGGCAATTGAGCGGGCGTGCAGATCTTCCTGCTCAATGATAAATGCACCTCTTTTGGGCCCAACACCGTCCTTTGCTTTCATCACCGCGGTTGCATAGGTGTCTTCAATACCGAGCAAAACCGCGTTTCGCTTCACCCTTTCCCCCACGCCCACCTGAGGACCATCGACACTGGCCGACAGCGTGAGATAAACGTCGCCCTGCGGGTTGATAACCCGTTCCGTGATAATCTCACCGGGGGTGGAAAATGCAGCGTGAATGCCCAGTTTTGGACAATTACCGCCAAAACGGGAAGCTGGAAATCCTTTTGCCCCTAGCCGCCTTATCAAATTGCCACCTTGATCCATTTCCATCATAAAAAACGGCAGACCAGTGCGGTGCTCCCCGCTTTTGTCCTGAAGAGAGACCAACCGCTGGGCGATTTGCGAAAAACCCGTTTCGAACCGGCTGCACAATTGGTGAATGTCATATGACACCCGTTCTGCAACGCGCAAAAACCGGTCATAAGGCATCAAAACTGCCAATGCCGTATACCGCGCCAATTCTGACCGGGCCAGGCGAATTGCCTCGTCTCCTTTGATATTCAGCAAATCCACTTCTTCATCCAGAAGATTCGCTTCACGCCGCAGCACGAGTTCCTGTGCCAATATCTCCGCTCTCTCCGGCCTCGACAGGCGTTCAGAAATGAACAGGCGCTGGGAATGGCGATCATATCGCTTTCGCCAGATTGGCATGGTTTCGACGGGCAATACCTGTACCGCAATGCCGTAATCCGTACGCAACAGGCTGTATAAGGCGGCCATCTGTCCGCGGTGGTCTTCGAGCGCATCACAAATGCGTTGCGCTGCCCTTTCCAGCGCCGGAAAACACCAGGGCGCACTTTCAAGGGTGCTTGCCACCATGTCGACCGGCAACTGCCTGTCCGGTGAAAGCCCGCCCACCTCACCATCCCCCATGAGCTTTGACAAGTCGCTCAACCGTTCCTGTTGCTCGCGGTAAGCGCGGTAGAGTTTGACTACACCGATGGCCGCATTTGGCGCACCATCGGAGATTTCCAGCAATTCGGTGTCACCGGGCAGTTCCCCCGACAGGAGAGGATCGGAAAACACTTCTTTAAGGGCGGGTACGGACCCCGCCTCGCCCGATGGCTGCAATTCCTCCACTTCGACTTTGAAGGTGGAAACCAGTTTCAACACCAATTGGGCGGTTAGTGGGCGTTGGTTACGCTCTATCAGGTTGAGATAACTGGGCGATATGCCCAGTTCTCCGGCCATTGCGGTCTGGGTCAGCTCAAGCCGGACCCGAATGCGGCGCACACGGGGACCAGCAAATATCTTGTTCTCAGCCATTGTTACAAACCCGGGTGATTTTCCAGATTATATTGTGACAATCATTACAAATTGACAAGTCAATTGAGTCACAACACTCACAATTCATCTCGTTTTTCGAAAAATTCAGCGTTTTTCACTCCGTAATTCGATGCGGGTAGCGCAAAAGAAGTCAACAGGATCGATCATTACGAATATTTACACTGTAAATCTTTGACTGCCCTTCCTTCGATCGGCGGAACCGGTTTACCGGGATGCCACTTCAGACGACCGGCGCCAAATGTCGGAAACACTAGATTTAGGAGAACTGCCATGACTGACCAAGTTACGCCAATCGCAGCCGCAAAACAGCGCGCTGCCGACCTGTCCACCGAACGCCAGTCGGTCGTGGATCAGGATCAGGAATCTGCCATCCGCCAGCTCGCCAATGATCTGCACCGCCTCAACCACGCCGTTATGCGTGCTGTTGATTCAGGTGTCAGTGTCGAGCTTGTTCGCTCCGCCCGCCATCACGGCGGTGAAGGGAACTGGGGCGACATGATGGTGCCCGTCATCGTTAAGGGCTGACCCTCAACCTCTTACCAACAATCCACTCTTCCTCCCCAAGCGGTCGCCTTTTTGAGGCGGCCGTTTCAAATTAAATCAAGGAACTTCCCATGTCTTACACAGATCACATTGCTGAAATTGCCAATCTGGTTGAGCAAAACGGCTCCGGCTGGAATGCCATCAGTCCGGAATATGCAGCCCGCATGCGCCTGCAGAACCGCTTCAAAACCGGCCTTGATATCGCTAAATATACCGCCGGTGTGATGCGCAAGGACATGGCGGCCTATGACGCCGACCCGTCAAAATACACCCAGTCACTGGGCTGCTGGCACGGGTTTATCGGTCAGCAGAAAATGATCTCGGTGAAGAAGCACTTTGAAACTACCGACCGCACCTATTTATACCTATCCGGCTGGATGATCGCTGCTTTGCGCTCCGAATTCGGCCCCTTGCCCGACCAGTCCATGCACGAGAAAACCTCCGTGCCTGCGCTGATCGAAGAACTCTACACATTCCTGCGTCAGGCGGACGCTCGCGAATTGGGGGGCATGTTCCGTGCCGTTGATGACGCGCGCGATTCTGGCGATGAAGTCACTGCTATGCGCCTTCAAAAAGAAGTCGATAATTACCAGACCCATGTTGTGCCAATTATCGCCGACATTGATGCTGGATTTGGTAACGCTGAAGCGACTTATCTGCTGGCCAAGAAACTGATTGAGGCAGGTGCCTGCTGCCTGCAGATTGAAAATCAGGTGTCCGATGAAAAACAATGCGGACACCAGGACGGCAAAGTCACGGTGCCCCATGAGGATTTCCTCGCGAAAATCCGCGCCATTCGTTACGCCTTCCTTGAATTGGGTGTCGATGACGGCATTATCGTTACCCGTACGGACTCACTTGGCGCTGGTCTCACCAAACAAATCGCAGTGAGCAGTGAACCGGGCGACCTTGGTGACCAGTACAATTCCTTCCTCGACTGCGATGAGATTGCGCTTGACGAAATGATCAGCGGCGACGTTGTTCTCAAACGTGACGGCAAGCTGATGCGCCCCAAGCGTCTGGCGTCCAACCTCTTCCAGTTCCGTGAAGGTACGGGGCAAGACCGTGTTGTTCTCGATTGCGTTACGTCGCTGCAAAATGGCGCAGACCTACTTTGGATCGAGACTGAACGACCCAATGTTGAACAGGTTGCGGTTATGGTAGACCGGATCAAAGAGCAATGCCCTGACGCGAAACTGGTTTACAACAATTCACCCTCCTTCAACTGGACGCTGAATTTCCGCCAGCAGGTTTTTGATGAATGGGTTGAAGTCGGTAAGGATATATCCGCCTACGACCGCGCCAAACTCATGAACGTGGACTATGACGCCAGTGAACTGGCGCAGGAAGCGGATGAGAAAATCCGCACATTTCAGGCGGATGCGGCCAAACGGGCCGGTGTGTTCCACCACCTGATCACTCTACCGACATACCACACGGCGGCCCTGTCTACCGACAATCTGGCGAAAGAATACTTCGGAGATGCGGGCATGCTGGGTTACGTTAAAGCGGTGCAACGTGAAGAAATCCGTCAGGGCATCGCCTGCGTCAAACACCAGAACATGGCCGGTTCCGACATGGGTGACGACCACAAAGAATACTTCGCAGGAGAAGCCGCTCTCAAGGCGTCAGGCAAAGACAATACAATGAACCAGTTTGGCTGATTGAACTGGCTTTCACCGAATAGAAAGGCCGCTGCGGGAGACTGTAGCGGCTTTTTTGGTTTCGCAGGCTTCCCAATAAACCGTTACTCGGCCAAGCCTTCGAATAATGGTGTTGACAGGTAACGTTCTGCAAAACTTGCCAAAACCACGACGATGTTTTTGTTTGCCCATTCCTTACGGCGCCCTACTTTGACGGCGGCTACCAAGGCGGCGCCTGATGAAATGCCAACGGGAACGCCCTCAAGTTTTGCAACCTGTCGGGCCATTTCGAATGCTTCATCGTTGGTAACAGTGATGACCTCATCGAAGATTTTGACATCGAGAATGGCCGGGGCAAATCCAGCGCCAATGCCCTGAATTTTATGTGGACCGGGGTCGCCACCCGAAAGAACTGGAGAGTCGGACGGCTCTACCGCCACGATATGCAGCTTCGGGTTTTGTTTTTTCAGATATTTTCCAGCACCGGTAATCGTGCCGCCCGTGCCAATGCCGGACACAAAAACATGGACACGGCCTTTGGTATCGTTCCAGATTTCGGGCCCTGTAGTGCGTCGATGAATAGCGGGATTTGCCGGATTTTCAAACTGTTGGGGAATAACCGCACCTTTAATTTCGGCTGCCAGTTCTTCAGCCTTGGCAATTGCCCCTTTCATGCCTTTGGCGGCTTCTGTAAGCTCCATTTCCGCGCCCAAAATGGCGAGCATCTTGCGACGCTCCACCGACATGCTTTCAGGCATAGTGAGGATCAGGCGGTAACCTTTTGCCGCTGCCGCCATTGCGAGACCGATGCCCGTATTCCCGGAGGTGGGTTCGATTAACGTTGAGCGGCCCGGTTTGATCTTCCCGCTTTTTTCAAGCGCTTCAATCATCGCAACACCGATACGGTCTTTCACACTGGAAGTCGGGTTGAAGAACTCCAGTTTGGCCAAAAGACTGGCCTTCACCCGGTTCTTCTTTGCCAATTTATCAAGACGGACAATCGGCGTGTCACCGACTGTTTGCGTGATATCTTTATAGATTTTACCGCGACCCTTGGTTGCCATGATTTCGATCTCCTCGTGATATTGGGCTCAGTAAATCATGGCAGGCTTTGTTTATCCAGCGTAGGGTTTTGGCCTAGTCGCGAGAAGGTATCGCAAGGCCTTTTTCGCTGGCCGGGCGCGCCAGACAACGGTCAAGCCACGTCAATACGTTGGGGAACTTCGCCAGCTCCAACTCCTCTTCCGCCTTGTAAAAAACTTTTGCGCCTCTGATCCACGGGAAAATTGCAATGTCTGCAATTGTATAATCATCGCCCATAATCCATTCGCGTCCTTCAAGACGCTGGTTGAGGACATTCAACAAGCGTTTTGATTCGTCGCGATAGCGTTCCATTGGACGCTTGTCTTCGATTTCTTGGCCGGCAAACTTGAAGAAGAAACCAAATTGGCCAATCATTGGTCCAATTCCACCCATTTGGAACATGAGCCACTGGATTGTTTCATATTTTCGAGCGGGGTCAGACGGCAATAATTTGCCATACTTTTCTGCGAGATAGATCAAGATCGCGCCGGATTCAAAAAGACCTAGTGCCTCACCCCCAGGGCCGTCCGGGTCAATTATCGCAGGTATTTTGTTATTGGGATTGAGCGATAGGAACGGAGGATTGCTCACTTCGCTGAACGGGATTAGGTGAGCATCATAGGGCACCCCAAGTTCCTCAAGCGCAATCGATACTTTCACACCGTTGGGTGTGGGTATTGAATAAAGCTGCAGAATATCAGGATTTTGAGGCTTCCATTCATTACTGATTGGAAAGTCGGCGAGAGTTTTCTTGGCCATTGTGGGAACCTGTGTTCATCGTAATTAGACGATGAAGATGGGGCCTCATCTGAAGAATTCCAAGAGGTGTTCGAATTTAATGTGCACCAGTGCGCCAATGATTGAAAACCTCAGCAGATTGGCGGACATCAACGACTGGTGTTGAATTGCCAAACACATCGGCTTCCGCGCCGGGCAACCATTCTTTTGGCAAGCCGCGAAAACGCATGCGCATGGGAGAACTCATACCTTCTCCAAATGCAATACATTCCCGGTTAGCCAGTGAAGAGATAAAGGCTATTGTACTGGCAGATGACGATGAAATGGCCTTACGGATAATCTCCTGGTCATAGTCGTTCGTCAGACGCAATGAAAAAACGGTTGAGCATTGTGACAGGATTGTTGGGTCCAGTTCGGACGGCCGTTGTGAGATTATTGCCATGAAGGAACCATATTTACGGCCTTCTTTTGCGATACGGGCGATGGCGCGACGGGTTGGTTCAAACCCGTCTTTTCCAGCTGGAACATATCTATGCGCCTCTTCACATACGACGAGTATTTTCAAATTTCCCTTGGCCGCAATGGCAAGTTCGAAAGACAGACGACATAGTACTGAGGCCACCGAGTTCACAACTTCAGCGGGCATCCCCGCCATTTGAATAATCGTATTGATGTCACCGGTTCCCGGCAGGCAGAAGAAATTACTGATCACCTGTTGGGCGATATCCTCAATTGTTTTATGTCTAAACATGAAGGCATAGCGGCTGTCGTTTGCATGGGCAGTAATACGTGCTTTTAGCGACTTAAGAATTGTACGATCAAATTGGGACTCCAACAGTCCCATCTCTTCCTCAACTGAAGCCAGGAGATCAGCAATCCGATAAGGTGCAGCTGTATCTGCTGTCATAACCGTTGCCCCGGAGTCCGGTCGTAATTTTACACGGTCCTCACCATCCCGGAACTTAATTTTGGCGTTGGGAATGAACTCACGAAGAGCGTCTATTTCTTCATGGACAATCGGTTTCCCTCGGAAAAGAACCTCGGCATACTCTTCCAATTGGAACATCCAGAACGGAATATCCATATTGGCCTGCGTTATTGTGTTTGCTGTGGGAAAAGCGCGCGAATACTCGTTGTGCGGATCGAGAATGATGGTGCGCAGATCAGGCACCGTTTCCTGCGCGGCGTGTAGCAATAGCGATACTGATGCCGATTTACCACACCCTGTGGAACCCAGAACAGCGAAGTGTTTTGCCAGCATATCGGGCACATCAACCAGTGCCGGGATTGATTCATCCTGCGACAAATCGCCAACATAGGCGTTTACTGACCCGGTGGCGGCGTAAATCGACGCCAGGTCAGCGGCTCTAATCTGGTGCACGGTTGACCCAACACCCGGGTAGGCGCTGATGCCTTTTGTAAACTTAAGCCCATCATCAGTATCCTGCACTTCCCCTTGAAGCTCAACATGAAAGCGCATGATCGATTTTGTTTCAGGATTGAATTCTTCCCCTGGCATCTCAATATCGCAGATCATGCCGACAATTCGGTTTTTCCCCACGATAATGGATAACATACGTCCAACGGCCCAGGTGAGTCCGGTAATCGTATCGACACATCTGGTGTCACCCTGAACAGTTGCCGTGCTGCCCGTACAGGAGACAACAAAAGCCTCAGGACGGTCTTCTCGCCTCATCGGCCGTGGCCCGGAGCCTTGGGCGGGCGCATTTTCTACCGTTGGAGGCGCAAATGTCATAAGTTGTTTTTGCGAGGAAGCGACAGCCACAGGGTCCATTGTTTGTTCCTGGACCATCGGTTCAACAGGATCCGGTGCCGTCTGGATTGGCGGCGCTGTGACATGCGGAGGCTGATTTTGAATACCGATATCTACTGTGGGCATCGCGGATGCAACCGGAGGCTGAACAGACTGTTGCTGAGCAGCGGCGGCCATAGCCTGTTGTCTCAACTGTTCGCGCGCATCGGACGACACCAGAGAAGGTCTTGATTGTGGTGACATTCCACCGTGAACCGAGGGTTGCGGCTGAGGCATTGGCGGTGCAACAGGCGTTACATTCGACGTCTGCTTTTTATGATCCGTTGCCGCAGAAATTCTGCGCATCAATGCATCATTGTCCATTACCGTAATCCTATGACTGCCCGCACATAGGAGTTTATCGGTAGTTCAGTTAAAATTCCGTCATCACAGTTACAACTTGAACTGGAGTTATGCTCTGATAGGTTCAAAAGAAAATCGTCAGAAGTTCCTTACAATGTCGTCTCAAGAAATATCGACCAAATCTTCAGGGCCGGTCGATGGTATACGTGGCGTCCCGTCGATGGATGCTGCAAAGAATTGGCTAGATGTCCGTGGAATTGAGGACATCGAATGCATCACCCCGGATATGGCCGGTGTCGCCCGGGGTAAAATGATGCCGTCGAGCAAGTTTTTAAACGCTTCCACGCTTGCATTGCCCAGCTCCATATTTATGCAAACAATTTCAGGAGATTACCCGGAAGAGAGCGATACGTTCGAGTATCCGCCCCATGATGGCGATCTTGGACTGGTGCCCGATCTTTCAACACTTTCCACTGTACCATGGGAAACTGACCCCACGGCACAGGTGATTTGCGACATGCGCGACCAGAGTGGCGGCGCGGTGGAGTACACCCCTCGCAACGTTCTAAAACGCGTTGTTGGGGCTTATGAAACACGTGGATTGATACCGGTTGTTGCCCCTGAAATTGAATTTTATCTGGTTAAAACCAATCAGGATCCGAATATCCCATTACACCCGCCCATCGGTCGGTCTGGTCGGGCCATTGCGGGCGGTAATGGATATTCAATTGCCGGTGTGAATGAATTCGATGAGCTGATTGACGATATTTACGATTATTCCAGCGCTCAGGGATTGGAGATTGAGACCCTTATTCACGAGGAAGGGGCAGCGCAACTTGAGATAAACCTCAATCACGGCCATCCAGTGGAGCTTGCGGACCAGGTGTTTATGTTCAAGCGAACCATTCGTGAGACCGCCCTCAAGCACGGCATGTATGCGACTTTTATGGCAAAACCGACGCAGGATCAGCCGGGTTCCGCCATGCATATCCATCAATCGGTCATTAATAAAGATACCGGGAAAAATATCTTTTCAAATGATGATGGTTCCGAAAGCACAGCCTTTAAATCATTTATCGGCGGCATGCAGCATTACCTGCCCAAGGCCCTTGTCATGATGGCACCATATGTGAATTCCTACCGACGCCTTACAACCCATACCTCTGCTCCGGTAAATGTGCGTTGGGGATATGATAATCGGACTACAGGACTGCGGGTGCCCAACTCGGACCCGGCCGGTCGCCGCGTTGAAAACCGCATTCCTTCATCCGATGCCAATTCCTATTTGGCACTGGCAGCTTCATTGGCTTGCGGGTTGTTGGGGGTTGAACAAGAGTTAACTCCGGATGATGCAATGGCCGCAACGGCCAATGAAGGGGAAAATGACTTGCCCTGTGGATTGCTGGATGCCCTGTCAATTTTTGAAGATGAGCCGAAGTTCAAAGAGATGTTTGGAGAAGAATTTATTGGCGTTTACGGTGCAATCAAGCGGGAAGAGTATGAAACCTTCATGCGTGTAATTTCTCCTTGGGAACGGGAATATCTCCTGCTCAACGTTTAAGGGCTTTCTCGGTGTCGGCTTATCAATCCCCCATTTCCCCCGGTCGGTCGTGGTATGAAGACAGTTGCGGGCTGCGCCCGACATATCCTGCACTTAATGGCGACAAAAATGCTGATGTCGTCATAATTGGCGGCGGGTTTTGCGGCCTCTCAGCGGCGCTTCATCTGGCTCAGGCGGGGACAAATGTTGTCGTTCTGGAAGCCCATCGATTTGGCGATGGGGCATCCGGGCGTAACGGCGGCCAAATGGGTTCAGGACAACGCGCCGATGTTATGAAGTTAGAAAAGGAAATCGGGTTTGAACGTTCCCGTGCCCTTTGGGACATGGCCGAAGACGCCAAAAAATCACTGCTGAGTACAGCGGAAAATCATGGTTTTGGGTGTGATTATCAGATGGGGCAGCTCACCCCTATGCATAAAGAGCGGTTTGATGCGGAGGCGCGCGAAGAAGTAGAGCATCTCAGCAAGAATTACGATTACGACGCGATTTCTTTTCTTGAGCGTGAGGAGATGACCGAAGCTCTAGGAAGCTCCCATTATTATGGTGGGACCCGTGATACGGGCACCGGCCATATCCATCCCATGAAGTATCTGATCGGGCTTGCCAGCGCGGCTGCGAAAGCGGGAGCACAACTGTTTGAGCAAAGCCCTGCCGTTGATGTTAAACGTGGCTCACAATTTGAGATAAAAACCACCTGCGGAACCGTTCGAGCCGACCGTGTTTTGCTGGCACTTAACGGCCATCACAATGACCTGCGCCCAGAGCTTGCATCCCATGTGATGCCCATTCAAAGCTTTATCGGCGCGACTATTCCCTTGCCGGAAGATTCACCAATCCTGCCAAACAAAGAGGCGGTCGACGACAGCCGGTTTGTGGTTCGATATTTCAGGAAATCCAAAGACAATCGTCTTTTGTTTGGCGGGCGCGAAGCCTATGGAAAATCCACACCCGGAGATATCGAACGGGCTATTCGAAAGCAAATTACCGAAATATACCCTGAACTGACGAACACCGAAATCACCCACGCATGGGGCGGCAATGTGGCCATCACGATGCCCCGCATGCCCTATGTGCGTGAGCTCGAACCCGGCCTTTGGAACGCTGGCGGATTTTCCGGTCACGGGGTGATGATGAGCAATTATTCAGGCCGTATGATTGCCGAACATTTCCTGGGAAACAGCGACCAGATCAATCATCTAAAGGAGCTCGATATCCCCAGTTTTCCCGGTGGAAGCCTGTTTCGAAACCCGCTCAAGATACTCGCTCTGACCTGGTACGCAATGCTTGATCGTGTGTAGAAAAACGATTTGTCATTTTACTCTATGGCAAATCCGGCGCAGGTTTATGTAACGCAATAGAACTGTTCAAAAGAGATCCGAAATCCCCATGCTAAAATCCAATCCGACGGCAACAGACTGCATTTCCATGTTGGAAAAACTGGTGGCGTTTGACACCACTTCTCGTAATTCCAATCTCGAACTCATCGAGTTCATACGCGATGAACTGGCGGCTATCGGCGTTGAAAGTCGGCTTACGTTCAACGATGAGAAAACCAAGGCAAACCTTTGGGCGACCATAGGGCCATCCGATAAAGGCGGGATTGTGCTTTCAGGCCACACGGATGTCGTGCCGGTAGATGGACAGGATTGGAGTAGCGACCCGTTCAAACTGACCGAGCGCGGCGGTCAGTTATTCGGGCGTGGCACCTGCGATATGAAAGGTTTTGTCGCCTGCGCCTTCACCCAGGCAAAGAAGATGCTGGAAGCAGACCTGAAAACGCCTATCCATTTTGCGTTCTCGTATGACGAGGAAGTGGGGTGCACCGGGGTTGAAGGCCTGATTGAGGATATGAGCGCGAACCTGCCGGAACCTCTTGCCGTCATAGTGGGTGAACCCACCAGCATGCAGATCGTAGGGGGGCACAAAGGCGGGCACAGTTATATAACCACGGTTCACGGGATCGACGGTCATTCGAGCGCACCGCAACTGGGTGCCAACGCGATATTTTACGCCGCGCGTATCCTGAACTTCATTGAAGAATTAAGCAAAAGACTGAAATCAACCGCTGACCCTAACAATGGGTTTCTACCCCATTATACGACCGTGGATTGCGGCCTGATAAATGGGGGAACAGCTGGTAATATCATACCCGCGGAATGCGAATTTGCATGGGGGTTTCGCAATATACCGGGGGAAGATGGTCGAGAACTGGCGCAGGAAGTCTTCGACTTTATAGAAAAAAATATAGAACCAGAGTTGAAGGCGATATCGCCTAAAGCCGGTGTCACCCATGCATTGCGTCATGACCTCTCGCCAATGACACCAGACGAAACGTCTCCGGCTGAAACACTGTTGCGACACCTGACCGGTCTTAATCAATCCGGTCGCGTTGCCTATGGAACGGAAGGCGCTCGTTTTCAGGCTGCTGGAATACCCGGTGTTATTTTCGGACCCGGCAGCATCCTTCAAGCTCATCTGCCGGATGAATATATCGATATATCGCAAATGGAAGAATGTCATGACTTCCTGGATAAGTTGGTGAACTGGGCCAAAACCAACGAGAGCATCAGTTGATATTTTTTCGAATCTTCAGCCTGATTTTTCTATTCTTCGTCACCACTGTCGTGGTGAAGGCGCAGGAGGGGACGGTACGCGTTATCCCGGAGGAATGGGTTTCCAAACATTTCACTGACCACCCGCTGGTCGGGAAAATGTTCAATGCCAAGGGCAAACAGGTTCCGCAAAAAGTGTTTCCTTTGCTGGCCCAACGCAGCCGGTTCATCCTGTTGGGGGAAAATCACGACAATCCGGACCATCATCTGATTCAGGCTGCTATAGTGGACGCCATTGGAAAAAGCGCCCGGCAACCTTCTGTCGTATTTGAAATGATACCCCGGCGGCTTGAAAAGGAACTTCACCAGATTGACCTGTCAAGCGATCCCGCACTCGACAATCTTGCCAAACGTCTCGAATGGGAAAAACGCGGCTGGTATACATGGGATATTTACCGCCCCATTGCTCTCGCCGCCGTTAAGAACGACTTCAAAATCGCTGCCGGAAACCTGAGCCGTGACTTGATGCGCGCGATTTCCAAACAGGGATTGAAAGCTCTCGATGGCGGGCAGGTTGAGGATTATGGACTGGCTGTCGCATTTCCGGAAAATTCCAAAAATTCGCTTTTGGTGGAGCTGGAAACCGCCCATTGCGGGTTGATGCCAAAACAAGCTCTATCTCCAATGATCAATGTACAGCGGGCAACCGATGGTGCGCTGGCCGATGCATTGAAGTCCAACGGAAACGATGACGGCGCGATCCTGATTGCGGGCAACGGACATGTGCGCAAAGACAGGGGCGTACCTCATGTCCTGTCGCAACTACTGCCCGGTACACGGGTCGTGACAATCAATGGTGGCGTGTCACCGCAAACCGGCAAACCGGTAGCCGTTGAAGTGCGCATTCCAAACGCCCACAATCTCGTATTGGGCCTGTTGGAAGTCGACCCGGAACGGAAGAACTGGGCTGATTATGAGATCGTAAACAGCGATGGTATACCGCTCTACGATTATGTGATTTTAACACCAAAATTTGACGTTACCGACCATTGCGACGCGATGAGAAAACGGTTTGGAAAGCCCACAAAAGAGAACAAATGAACGACCGTAAAAACAGCCAATCCCTCGACACGCTCTTTGCTCAGGCCGGTGGCACAATTGACCCGCAGACTGGCGGTGTCGTGCC
The DNA here is from genome assembly GCA_951813045.1 of uncultured Rhizobiaceae bacterium. Lineage (GTDB taxonomy): Bacteria > Pseudomonadota > Alphaproteobacteria > Rhizobiales > Rhizobiaceae > Pseudahrensia. The sequence goes on along the minus strand of CATOTF010000002.1, from coordinate 370,888 downwards.
GCCGATCCAGTCGGCGACCACATTCGTGCGAGATGAAAATAATATACCGCTGTCGCCGGATCATATCTATGCCCGTGATGATAATGATCTCACCCGACTGGGTGAAGACCTGCTGGCGCAGGCGGAACACGGGGAAGACGGGATACTCCTACCCTCCGGCATGGCAGCAGTTGCTAGCGTCATGCGCACCGTGCCCAACGGCGGATGCATCATCATGCAATTGGGCATCTATTGGGGGGCGACACGGTTTGTGCGGGATTTTTGTGAACGGCGCGATGTTGAACTCATCGAGGTCGATTGTAGCGATGTTGATGCGTTAAAAGCTGTGGCCAAACCAGCGAATGTCCTATGGATTGAGACCCCATCGAACCCTTATCTGAAAATTGTCGACATAGAAGCCTGCGCCGAGATCGCGTCCGATATTGGTGCAAGTCTTGTCGTTGATTCAACCGCCGCAACCCCGGTATTAAGCCAACCGCTGGATTTTGGAGCGGATATCGTCATGCATTCAGCCACCAAAGGGATCAATGGACATAGCGATGTTTTGGCTGGTTTTCTCGCCTGCCGGGATGCTGGTTCCGACCTATGGGAAGCGATCAAGACTGACCGCAATTCCGCCGGCGCGGTGATGGGGTCATTTGAGGCCTGGCTGTTAATCCGCGGCATGCGTACCATGCCGCTCCGCGTAGAACGCATGTGCGAAAGCGCGATGAAAGTCGCCAAATTTCTTGAGCAACATGAGAAAGTTGAGACTGTTCTTTATCCCGGTCTTGAGAGTGACCCCGGTCACGCCCTGGCGAAAAAACAGATGCCCGGCGGTTTCGGAGGCCTGTTGTCATTTCAGGTAAACGGCGCAGGAGTTGAAGCGCTTACCGCCATCGGCAAATTGAAACTCTTCAAACGCGCCACATCTCTTGGCGGTGTGGAAAGCCTTGTGGAGCATCGCCATACAATCGAAAATACTGTTCCCGAAAATCTGCTGCGCCTTTCGGTTGGCATTGAAAATGCCGATGACCTGATTGCCGATCTGGGTAACGCGCTGGGTTAAACACAGCGCCCGCCATCCACTTCCAGCGCAACACCGGTTATGAAATCCGCTTCGTCGGAAACCAGATAAAGCGCGGCATTTGCCATATCGCGAGGTTGGCTGAAACGCCCCAATGGAATTACGCTTTTGAATTTCTCACGGATTTCCGGCGTATCTTCCCCCATGAAATCTTTCAACATACCAGTTTCTCCCGCAACCGGGCAGAGCGTGTTGACCCGGATATTTTTGGGAGCAAGTTCCACGGCCATACATTTGCTGGCGTTGATGACCCATGCTTTCGATGCATTGTACCAGACAAGGCCAGGGCGTGGCCTTAGCCCAGCGGTTGATGCTGTGGTGAGAATATTGCCACCGCCCCGCTTTTCCATAATCGGCACGACTGATTTACTGGCATGGTAGAGCGCTTTCATGTTTACGTTGGAAACACGGTCAAACGTCGCTTCATCCACATCGAGAAGGCTCATATTGGTGTGGGTAAACCCGGCGTTTAACACAAATATATCAAGCGAACCGAATTTGGAGACCGCCAAATCAGCCATCGCCTGATTATCATCTGCCTTTGCCACATCAACTTCAATTGCAACGGCTTGCGCGCCAATATCCGCCTTGACCCGCTCGGCTGCATCACCATTTAAATCTGCAATAACAACATTGGCCCCCTCTTGCGCAAAACGTTGCGCCATACCTTCACCAAATCCTGACCCGGCACCGGTGATAACGGCAGTTTTTCCCGCAAGTCGCATAACAAATCCTCCAAATAATCTTCAGTTAAGCTATGCTGCCAGCCGAACTCCTGCAACATCTGAAAGCAGCAATTCTTTATGTTGACGACCCTACGTTTGGCAATTCACAACGATCTGAACTTCATGCAGCAATGCGCAACCACGGCCTATGAAAAATTCGTCGCACGAATTGGCAAAAAACCTGCCCCTATGGTTGCAGATTTTGCCGCCGCGATTGCGGAAAATCAGGCGCAGATTATCCAAAACGGTGGTGAACCTGTGGGTTATGTCATCAGTTACGCCATCAATGACGTGCTGCTTGTCGAAAACATTGCGCTGCTGCCGCAATGTCAGGGCAAGGGATTGTCTCGCGACGTATTCGATCAACTTGAGATGCAGGCGATAAATGGCGGGCGCAGCGCCATTGAACTCTACACCAATGAGAAAATGACCGAAAATCTGGGGCTTTACCCAAAGCTTGGGTTTGTGGAGATCGACCGCCGCCATGAGGATGGATTCGACCGGGTTTATTTTCTCAAAGCGGTTGGGTGATACTTTAGAATCAGGCCGCCATTTCTATTATTTAAATCGATTGAATTATCTCAAAAAAGATGCAATAGGCTTCCCATGACCAGCAAAATCATCCCTGTTGAGCCGTTTGATTACGTCATCTTTGGCGGTACCGGTGATCTCGCGCAACGGAAATTACTTCCAGCACTTTATCATCGTGATCATGACGGACAATTGCCAGACGACGCCCGCATGATTGGCGCATCGCGTGGTGATCTTTCCCGCGAAGATTATCAGAAGATTGCCCATGATGCCTTGCGCGAACATGTGTCGGAAGAACACCGCAGTGAAGAAAGTCTCCAGCGTTTTTTAAACCGGCTCGACTACGTGAGAATTGACGCCACATCTGATGGTGGCTGGGATAATTTGCAGGCATGTCTGGAAAAATCCACACCGGGGAAAATTCGCGCCTTTTATCTGGCAGTTGGGCCAACCCTGTTTGGTTCCATATCCGAACGGCTAAACAGGTTTGGCCTCGTCGATGATAACTCCCGTGTTGTGATCGAAAAACCACTGGGGCGTGATCTTGATTCCGCCCAAAAACTGAACAGTGAAGTTGGTCAGTATTTTGGCGAGAAACAGGTTTTCCGGATCGATCATTATCTCGGCAAAGAAACGGTTCAAAACCTCCTTGCCCTGCGGTTCGCTAACGCACTATTTGAGCCTTTGTGGAATTCATCTCACATTGATCACGTTCAAATTACTGTAGCTGAGACTGTCGGTGTGGGAGACCGTGTCGGCTATTACAATAAATCCGGTGCAATGCGCGACATGGTGCAAAACCATCTCATGCAATTGCTTTGCCTTGTGGCAATGGAAGCGCCCGCATCGGCGGATGCGGATTCCATCCGCGATGAAAAACTGAAAGTTCTTCGGTCCCTGAAACCTATCCCGGCAGAAAACACGGTTCGCGCCCAATATCACGCCGGTGCCGGACCGGATGGAAAAGTTGACGGATACCTCAATGAATTGGGTGAAGACAGCGATACCGCAACATTTGTCGCGCTTAAGGCCGAGGTTGAGAACTGGCGCTGGAGTGGCGTTCCCTTTTATCTGCGCACCGGAAAACGCATGGCGATGCGCATGTCAGAAATTGTCATTCAGTTTAAACCCGTGCCCTATTCCATCTTTGGCAAAGATGCTGGGGCACCAATTTCCAACCGGCTGGTCTTGCGATTACAGCCAGATGAATCCGTGAAGCAATGGATCATGATTAAAGACCCCGGTCCCGGCGGCATGCGGCTCAAACATTTGCCTCTCGATATGAGCTTTGCCGAGAACTTCGAACACCGCAGCCCCGATGCATACGAACGACTGTTGCTCGATGTTATTCGCGGCAACCAGACTTTGTTTATGCGCCGCGATGAAGTTGAAGAAGCATGGAAATGGATTGACCCAATTTTCGAAGCCTGGGAAGAAACATCCCATCCGGTAAGCAATTATACGGCAGGCACATGGGGGCCAAGCCAATCCATTGCCCTGATCGAACGGGACCACCGCACTTGGAATGACGGGGACCAATAGTGGCTATTGCGCAATTCCATGAGTTCGACACGCGGGACGCTTTGACCGATGCGCTGACGCAATTCGTCAAAGGCGCCTTGTCGACCAATATGATGGAAGGCGATTTTGCATCAATTGCCCTTTCCGGTGGTTCAACGCCAAAAGCGTTTCTCGAACGCCTTGGAAAAGAACTGGGCGACGCCAAAGACATGGTCTACTTCGCACTGGTAGATGAACGTTTCGTGCCCGATGATAACGGACGCAGCAACGCGCAGATGATCCGCACATGTCTTGGCCTGCTCGACCATCCGGCCAGCGAATTTCTGACACTCTACGATGCAAACAGTTCCGTCGAGGAAGCCGCCAATATGGCGGAATCCCGCCTGCGCGAGGATGATGAACTGCCTTTCGACGTTGTAACACTGGGCATGGGGTTAGACGGGCATACGGCCTCATTTTTCCCCGGCGCAGATAATCTATCGGCTGCCTGCGACCCTTCCGGTGAAAAACTCTTCCTGCCGATCTCCGCACCCGGTGCCGGTGAACCCCGTATTACCATGACCTTGCCCGCCATCGTCTCCGCCAAAAATCTCATTCTTCACATTGAAGGGGCGGAAAAACGCGCGGTTTTTGAAAAAACACTTGAAGATGGCCCTGCCGATGACATGCCCGTGCGGCACATCATCCGTCACCCTGACGTCCAATTGCAGGTCTATTGGACACCGTAACCAATTCCAATCCAGCCCCCACGGGAAACTGATATGACTATTGCTGCAGTAAAAGCTGTAACCGACCGCCTTGTTGAACGCAGTAAACCCACCCGTGAAGCCTATTTGGAACGGTTGGATATCGCAGCAAGCGAAGGTCCTCACCGCTCATCGTTGACTTGTGGCAACCTTGCCCATGGCTTTGCCGCATGTGGGTCAGAAGATAAATCGGCCTTGGCAGGCGATGTGGTTTCCAACCTCGCAATTGTCACCTCTTACAACGATATGTTGTCCGCCCATCAACCGTTTGGCCGGTTTCCCGACATCATAAAAGAGGCCGCACGTGAGGCTGGTGGTGTTGCGCAGATTGCATCGGGTGTTCCGGCCATGTGCGACGGCGTTACCCAAGGCCAAAAAGGCATGGAACTGTCGCTTTTTTCCCGTGATATTATCGCGATGGCAACGGCTGTGGGCCTGTCTCACAATATGTTTGATGCTGCGCTCTATCTTGGGGTTTGCGACAAGATTGTTCCCGGCCTGCTCATAGGAGCATTGAGCTTTGGTCACCTGCCGGCAGTCTTCGTGCCCGCTGGCCCAATGCCCTCCGGCATGTCAAACCCGGAAAAAGTGCGCATCCGTCAGCTTTATGCGGAAGGGAAAGTGGGTCGAAAAGAACTGTTGGAAGCTGAGAGTGCATCATACCATTCTCCGGGCACATGCACATTTTACGGCACTGCAAATTCCAACCAGATGTTAATGGAATTCATGGGACTGCATCTTCCCGGTTCCAGTTTCATCAACCCCGGCACACCCTTGCGCGACGCACTGACCCGTGCCGCGACACAACGGGCACTGGCCATTACTGGCAGCGGTAACGAGTTTACACCAGTGGGCCATGTGATTGACGAGAAAGCAATTGTCAACGGTGTGATCGGCCTTCACACGACCGGCGGTTCTACCAACCATGTGATGCATTTGGTTGCGATTGCGAAAGCAGCAGGCATTTGCCTGTCTCTGGAAGATATTTCTGACCTTGCCGCATGCACGCCCCTTTTGGCGCGGGTCTATCCAAACGGCATGGCGGACGTGAACCATTTTCACGCAGCCGGTGGTCTTCCCTATGTGATCGGAGAACTCCTGCGCGGCGGACAACTCCATGAGGACGTAAAAACCATTGCCGGCAGCGGTATGAGCCAACAGGCAAAAGAACCGAAACTGGATGGTGACACGGTCATTTGGAGCGATGCACCAGGTGTGGCTGGAAACGATAAAATCCTCTCGACCGTAGATAATCCATTTTCAAAAGACGGTGGCCTAAAGATGCTCGACGGCAATATCGGGCGGGCCGTAATCAAGATATCTGCGGTTAGAAAAGAGCATCACGTGGTGGAAGCACCCGTACGTATTTTCAATACGCAAAATGGCATCAAGGAAGCGTTTGAAGTGGGCGAATTGAATATGGATGTCATCGCAGTCTGCCGTTTTCAGGGCCCGCGATCCAACGGCATGCCTGAGCTTCACAAGCTGACTCCGCCCTTGGGTGTATTGCAGGACCGCGGATTTAAGGTTGCCTTGGTCACCGATGGCCGCATGTCCGGCGCATCCGGCAAAGTTCCCGCCGCCATTCATGTGACGCCGGAAGCGGCCGATGGCGGAGGCATTGCCCTGCTGCGCGATGGTGATATTGTTCGACTGAATGCAATAACCGGTGAACTTACCGCACTGGTGGCGGACGATGAATGGGCCGCTCGTACACCAGCCAAGGCTGATCTGTCGGGCAATCAATTCGGCATGGGTGTTGAATTATTTTCGGCATTCCGCAATGTGGTTAGCACTGCCGACACTGGCGCAAGCGTATTCTAACGCACCGCTCGATGCAGAATAATAACCCCACCCACGTTGATCATCGTGGTGCCGATCAATATCTCATCATTTCTATCAATTAAGCCGCTGGCATCTTGTGGTTTTGGTCCATAGTTGACGATTGTGCGTATTTGCCCCCGGTCACGAATGCGCAGGTCTTCTCCGGTCTCGACAATCGTCAGGCCACAGTTCTGCAACGTTTCTTTCATGATTTGAGAAAGCAGGTTCTGATCCGGCCATCCTGCAATATATGAACAGCTCTTATTTCTCACCCACGCCGGGTATCCTTCACCACCGGTGAGAAGGACATCAGTCCCGTCGCCCGGTTCAACCTGTTCCGCCCATTTTGAAAATGATCCGATGCCTTCCACCGGAATGACGATTCCCGGACGAATGCTCTCAACCCGCAAAACGCGCATTGGTATCAATTGTTGCAACAACCCTGGTGCCAAAGCGTCGGGGATTTGATGGCTTCTGGTTCGCGAACCGGATCGAGGTCCTAAAACGACACGAGCACCTGATTTTTCAAGCTTGTCAACCAGCGCCTGATCAACCATCAAAAGGTGGGGCACGACGATGAGTTCGTATCCGGTCAGATCGCTGCGGGTTGAAATTACATCGATGTTCTGGCCCAATTTTCGAAGGGCCGCGTAAAATTCGCGCACCAGGATAAAACCATCATAGTCCGCACCTTGGCGTTGTATTTCCGTGGCCCAGATCGATGCATAATCGAACAGGAGGGCAACCTTGGCCTTTTCGGTCTTCGTATTCGGAAGTGCTGCAAGCTCGTTAGAAACCTGCTCGGCTTCTTCATACCCGCGGTCGGGCGAACCGTCCGGCCGGTTGAGTGCGGCGTGAAACTGCTCCTGCGCAAATGGGGCCTGCCGCCAACGGAAATAACTGACGACCTCAGCACCGTGGGCAAACGCTTCATGGCTCCACAGGCGAACCATGCCCGGATGCGGGTCGGGATTCCACGGTGCCCAATTTACTGGGCCGGGTTGCTGTTCCATCACCCACATGCGTTTTTCGGGGGTACAGCCGCGATAAAGGTCGTGATGAAACGCCTGCATGTCCGGGTCCCCTGCCCGCAGGTACCAGGCCTTCCAGTTAGCATCATCGAAATGCCGCTCCAGATTGCCAAGGGGGTAGGAATCCCACCCCGCGACATCAAGGTCCTGCGCCACATCGTAATGGTCGAATTCCAAAAAATGACCCATGAAATTGTGAATCAGGTCACGGCCCGGGGCAAGTTTTCTCAGTATCTGCGTTTGAATACGGTTGAATTCAACAACCTGATCGGATGTGTATCTTCTGAAGTCCAATATGTGTGACGGGTTCGGCTCCGTTACCGTCAAGTTGGGAAGCTCTACTTCCGAAAAATCCTGAACTTCCATCGACCAGAAGACGTTTCCCCAGGCACGATTAAGCGCGTCAGGGGATTGATATTTCTGGGCAAGCCAATCACGGAAACCTTCTTTGGCCGCATTCGAGTAGCTCACGATTGTTGCGTGGCAGCCGTATTCATTATCCGTTTGCCAGGCAACGACATGGGGATTCTCGCCATAACGTTTTGCAAATATCTCGGTAATGCGAGCACTTTCCTTGCGATATCCGATATGGGAAAAATCGTAATGGCGACGGGAGCCCCATTTGCGAGGCTTGCCATTTTCATCCACAGCAACCATGTCGGGCATTTCATCGACCAGCCATTTTGGCGGTGTAGCGGTGGGTGTACACATGACCACTTTCAGGCCCGCCGCACCCAACACCGAAATGGCATTATCCAACCATTCCCAGTCAAACTGATCCCTTTTGATTTCAATTCTCGACCAGGCAAATTCGGCGATGCGAACATATTGAATTCCGCATTCAACCATGCGCACGGCATCTTCCTCCCACATGTCGCGGGGCCAGTGTTCAGGGTAATAACACACCCCAAACGTTGGAGAGATATTCGTCATTTAACAGTTCCATAGACGGATATTAGCTTTAAAAAAAGTCTGCAAATCTGCGGTGGTGATTAGATTCGCAACCCGTCGCTTCCAAACAACATTGCCATTGTCGGGTCAACGCCCACATTGGCAATCTGCCCGTCCTGCACATCGGTATGGCCCTTTTGCTCAACTGTTAGCGGCAAGCCGCCACCGATGTTGAGATAAAGATAGGAATTTCCGCCCAACTGTTCGACAACCGTCGTAGGTGCCTTAAATTTGTGTTTAGCGCCGGTTGCGCTGATAAAATGTTCCGGCCGAATGCCAACTTTTACCGCTTCGCCATTTTCGGGGGTGCGGTCTCGGGTAGCGACATCAATTTTCAGATTGCTCAGTGTGGGCATGACAACTTTCGCCGAGCCTCTTTTCGTACTGGTCACTTCCCCGTCCATGAAGTTCATGCGCGGAGAACCAATGAACCCGGCAACAAACTCATTATCCGGATCATCATATAATTCCAGCGGCGTGCCAAACTGCTCAACAATACCGGCACGCAGCACTACAATCTTATCAGCAAGTGTCATCGCTTCCGTTTGGTCGTGGGTCACATAGATCATCGTTGAATCAAGATCGTTATGGAGTTTGGCAATTTCCAGCCGCATCTGGACGCGCAGTTCCGCATCGAGGTTAGAAAGAGGTTCGTCGAATAAAAAGACTTTTGGTTCACGCACGATCGAACGGCCAATGGCGACACGCTGGCGTTGACCGCCGGACATGGCAGCGGGTTTGCGATCCATCAGCGGCCCGAGTTCAAGAATTTTAGCGGCCTTTTGCACACGCTGATCGATTTCGTTTTTATCGAAACCGTTCATTTTCAGGCCAAAGGCCATGTTTTCATAAACGGTCATATGCGGATAAAGCGCATAGGACTGGAATACCATGGCGATGCCACGTTCCGATGGTTCAATATGGGTTACATCGGTGCCGCCAATGTCAAGCTTGCCGGACGTCGTTTCCTCAAGCCCTGATATGATCCGTAAAAGCGTGGATTTACCGCAGCCGGACGGTCCGACAAAAACGATAAATTCCCCATCATTAATCTCCAGATTAACGCCATGAATGACATCAATATCGCCGAATGATTTTTTGACATTTGTGAGTGTAACCCCAGCCATGCTTATTCTCCCAATGTAACCTGCCGTACCAATTTATTCCTGATGGCGCGGCCCGAGTTTAGATTTCATATCCGCTTCAATTGCCCGCGCGGCTTTTACGACGAGTTTTTCCCACGCCACCAACATTTCTTCATCAATTCGAAATGCCGGGGCCGTAACTGAAATCCCAGCAATTGTCCCGGACTGAAAACTACCAATTCCAGCTGCCACGCACCTGATCCCCGGCTCATGTTCCTCGCGGTCGTGTGAAATACCTGTTCGGCGAATTTCGTCCAACTCCGATAAAAGCAATTCGGCGGTGTATAGCGTTGATTGCGTGTGCCTGTTAAATTCGATCCGCTTAACGCGGGCATCCAGCTCATCTTCGGGTAAAAGGGCCAACATGGCTTTGCCAATACCCGTACAATACAGGGGGGACGCATTTCCCACCTGACTGTGCATACGTACCGTTTGGATGGACTCAAATTTATCCAGATAGACAACTTGAATATCAGTGACTTGGCCCAGATGAACCGTTTCTCCGGTGGCTTCATGCAAAGCCCGAACATGGGGTTCGGCAATTGATCTGAATGAATTTTTTGACCACGCGCGCGCGGCAAGATTGAGCAGGCGGATGCCCGGCGCGTAGGAATGATCCGGGTTCAGCTCGACCAGGCCTTCTTCAATCAGATTAGCAATCTGGCGATGCAATGTTCCACGAGGTTGGTTGAGCTGGTGTAATATATCGGTAAACCGTAGGGGTTTTGGTGCATGGGCGATAAGGTCCAAGACTTCCAGCGCCTTGCCCAATGTGCCGGTGCTATGCTCTTGCCTATCCAGGCGCGCAGGGCCGATCTCAGCAGGCTGGCGAGCCTTTGACAATTCAATTGTTTCCCGCTGCCGCTCCACGCCACACCCTGTTTATTCACCGCGCTTCATTACAACGCTTGACAAGAGACGTTCTTAAACCAATAATTCTACATAGTCAAACTATGTTCCAAATAATGGAACGACATTTGGCCGCTATGTTATGGGCTACCGTTGCATTTCTGCACCCCATGATGGATTGTTAAAGCTTCGTTGGAAGGACACTGGTCTGGAAGACACTCAGGTTCAGGTGAGCCTGAGTAAATTAACCGGGAGGAATAACTCATGTACAAGTCGCTCATCAGAGCTACCGCTGCGCTTGGTACAGCAGCACTTTTGGCCACAACGGCGTATGCCAATGACCTCGTCATCACATTCGATGACCTTAACCCAGACAAAAAAGCTGCTTTTGAAGCGGCTGTTGACGCTTTCAAAAAAGCCAACCCTGACATCAATGTCACAGCAAACAACGGCGACCGCGAAGCGCATAAATCAACAATCCGCAACGCGTTACAAAACGATGCTCCAGATGTCATCACATGGTACCCCGGCAACCGCATGGGCCCATTTGTAGACGCTGGTCTTTTTGCAGATATTTCTGATCTTTGGGCGTCTGATGCTAACCTTTCAGGCAAGTTCAATGCGATTAAACCAACCATGTCACGGGATGGAAAACAGTGGGGTGTACCTTACTCTTTCTACCAATGGGGCGTTTATTACCGCAAAGACATCTTTGACAAGCTGAGCCTGAAAGAGCCCACAAACTGGGCTGAGATGCTAGATGCTTGCGGCAAGATGAAAGAAGCGGGCGTTACACCTTTCACCATCGGCACAAAGTTCCTTTGGACGGCGGCTGGCGTGTTCGATTATCTGAACCTGCGTACAAACGGCTATGACGTTCACAACGACCTGACCGCCGGTAAGATCAAATATACCGATCCACGTATCCGTGCTACTTTCGCCAAATGGGGCGAAATGCTGGACAAATGCTCATTCGTGAAAAACCACGCGACAATGTCGTGGCAGGATGCGATTGCACCATTCGCCAAAGGTGATGCTGCCATGTACGTCATGGGTAATTTCTCTGTTGGTTCATATAAAGCAGCAGGCCTGACAGACGATCAGATCGACTTCTTTCAGTTCCCTGAAATCACTCCAGGTGTTGCCCGCGCAGAAGAAGCACCGGCAGACGCATTCTTCATTCCTGCAAAAGCAAAGAATGTAGAAAACGCCAAGAAGTTCCTGTCATTCATCGCTACTCCTGAAATTCAGGGCACATGGAACAAGGCCATCGGCCAGCTTCCTCCAAACTCTGATGCTGAGGTGAATACCGACGACAAATTTATCGTTGAAGGCATGGCGACATTGTCTACAGCTTCCGGTCTTGCTCAGTTCTACGACCGCGATGCACCAGCGGCTATGGCGAAAGCCGGTATGGAAGGTTTCCAGAAGTTCATGCTGGACCAGTCCACACTCGAAGAAGTTCTCGCGAACCTCGATAAGGTTCAGGCTGAAGTTTACAAATAGGCCTCTTTGCGGGCGGATGCATATGCATCCGCCCGCTTAAATTTCGGCATATTATTGCCCTCGAAAAACGCACGCAGCGTGATCTGATGACGGGTCGAATTGCAACATATTAGAGACTGGAGCGGCAGATGAGCGAACATGCCATGCAGACGGCCCGAAATTATGAGACCGGGAAATTACAGGTTGTGATTGGCGCGGTACTGCTCATAATTTTTCTCTCTGCCATCTATAGTATACAGGTTTCGGGCGTTGCTAACCTGCTCGATTACGACAGGGAGATCGAGGCAAGGGTTCCAACGTTCCTTGTTCGCATGTTCTTCGTATTGATGGCCTTGGTTGCCACTTTTATGATTTTCACGAGCACAGCGCTCTATAAACGCAACCGGGTAGCCTGTGCCCCGTGGATGTTTCTTTCGGTCGGAATGACTTTCTTCCTGGTCTATGTGATCGTCCCGATATTCCAATCCATTTCCTACTCTTTCACCCGCTGGAACGGTCTCTACGATATTACCGGGAATTGGACCGGCGAATGGGTGGGTTTCTATAACTACCGTCTGCTCTTTGACGATCCAAATTTTGTAACGTCGCTGATCAACAACGTTTTATGGCTTGCGCTCTTCATGTTGGCGGTGCCGATTGGGCTTGCGATTGCGCTTTTTCTCAATCAAACCGTCACCGGCATTCGCTTTTATAAATCCCTTTTCTTCTTTCCTTTTGTTATTTCCCAGGTGGTCGTGGGCCTCATTTTCACATGGGCTTACAACCCTGAGTTCGGCCTGTTGAGCGAAGCCTGGAGCGTGTTTTTCTGCGAAGAGAAAGAGAACATCGTGGGCAATATGACCAAGGTTTGTTCGATTGATCCCCCATCTATTCTCGGAGAAGCCAAATACGCGACCTATGGTATCATTGCAGCCGGGTTGTGGCCGCAAATTGCCTATTGCATGATCCTTTATCTTACCGGCCTCAACAATGTCTCCCCCGATCAGATTGAAGCCGGTCGGCTTGACGGCGCCAAGGGTTGGAACATGTTGTGGTATGTGATCATTCCACAATTGAAGCCTGCGACATTTATCGCGGTGGTGGTGACGGTCATCGGATCGTTGCGGTCCTTCGATATGATTGCCACCATGACCCAGGGCGGCCCCTTTGGTTCAACCAATGTATTGGCATTCTACATGTATGATCAGGCCGTTGGTGAAGGAGTTGGCCGTTACGGTTACGGTTCTGCCATTGCGACAGTACTGTTCGCCATCATGCTGTGTTTCATTAGCGTATTCCTGTGGCGCATGTACCAGGACGAGAAGGTGGTTCACTGATATGTTTCCAACACCTGTCGAGAAATTATCACCTTCCATAAACATCGGTTACCGGTTTTTATTGCCCCTGACATTGTTCATCTGGTTGCTCCCGCTGCTGGCAATTTTCATGACCTCCATCAGGCCGGTTATTGATATCAATACGGGCAATGTGTTTGGCATCCCAAGCCAGTTCAACCTGATTGAGAATTACACAACGGTTTTCGCTAAAACCGATGCGTGGCTCTATATGACCAACACGCTGATCATCACGATTCCCACCGTTATCATATCAGTGGCACTCGCCTGCATCACCGGATACGCATTGGCAGTCTACAAGTTTCGCTGGGCCCTTCCACTGTTCTTTGTGTTTGTGGCGGGCAATTTTGTACCGTTTCAAATTCTCATGCTCCCCGTCATCGACATGTCCAACAGGCTGGAAATCCTCAATACCGTGCCGGGACTGGTGATGTTCCATGCGGCGTTCCAAACCGGGTTTTGCACGTTGTTCATGCGCAACTTCATGAAGGCACTTCCCTTCGAGTTGATCGAGTCCGCTCGCATCGAAGGGGTCGATGAGTTTCGTATTTTCTGGTACCTCGTTCTCCCGCTGGTGAAGCCTGCGATTGCTGCCCTTTCGGTGCTTATATTTACGTTCATCTGGAATGACTTTTTCTGGGCGACAGTCCTGCTTCAGGACGACGCGAAACTGCCGATAACGGTGGGTGTTCGTTCCCTGAACGGAGAATTTGTTTCCCAATGGCACCTGATTTCCGCAGCTTCTCTTCTCGCCGCTGTACCGCCCGTCATCATGTTCTTCCTCGCTCAAAAACATTTTATAGCTGGCCTGACGCTTGGCGCGACCAAAGGGTAAATGCCGGTGAGCGCCATCTCGACACACCGTCTTGATTGTAAGACGGCAACAATCCTATTTGGCTGGACCCAAGGCGTTCCCGAAATACTTTATTTCGGATCGCGGCTTGATGACGCTCTCGATTTGGACGTTTTTGCCCGTAGCCGCACACGCCCTCAGGGATTTGCGACACTCGACGAAATTGCCCCGGTCTCGATGCAACCTGAAACATCACGCGGGTTCATGGGGCATCCCGGCCTGATCGCCCACCGCGGGGGAAATACACCTTCGGGATGGGCTGGTCTCTTTCAGTATTCCACCAAGACCGATTTTGAATGCGGAGTGATGTTCAGTTGTGAAGATACCTACCGGGGCCTCGCGCTGGAGATTGAATGCAGGCTTTGTCCCCATTCGGGCGTTGCAGTACTCAAGTCTCGCTTGAAGAATGAAGGGGAACACGATTGCGTCGTCGACTGGATGAGCGCTCCTGTTATTCCGGTGCCACAGGCCTTATCACAATATCTACATTTTCATGGCCGCTGGTGTGCCGAATTTACGATTGATCGTCGCGCGATCCCAATAGGGATTGTAAAGGCTGAAAACCGCCGTGGCCGGACCAGCCATGAAGCTTTTCCTGGCACCATCATGCTCACACCAACGACTGATGAAGAATCCGGACGTTGCCTTGGCCTCCACCTTGGTTGGAGCGGCAACCACCGCATGGTGATGGAGCGGCTGACGACGGGCGAATGCCAGTTGCAAATGGGCGTCCTGCATTTCTCCCAGGAAGGCGATCTGCCCGCGGGGGCGTCAATGGAAACGCCAGAGCTGTTTGTCGCCCAATCGGACAATGGGCTGAATGAAATGAGCCAGTCATTTCACGCCTATGTTCGACATAATATCCTAAGGTTTCCCGATAAGGACAAGCCGCGCCCGGTCACCGTGAATACCTGGGAAGCTCTTTATTTCGATCACGATTTGAACCGCCTCAAAGCGCTGGCGGACGCCGCAGCTGAAGTTGGTGGCGAGCGCTACGTGCTTGATGATGGCTGGTTTCGTGGGCGCAACGACGACACCACTTCGCTCGGCGACTGGTTTCCGGACGAAAAGAAATACCCGGATGGACTCCACCCCATTGTTGACTATGTTGTCGATGAGAAAGGCATGGAGTTCGGCCTCTGGGTAGAACCGGAAATGGTAAACCCGGACAGTGAACTCTACCGCGCTCACCCGGACTGGGTTTTAAAGCTGGACCCCTATCCCCGCATGACCGGGCGCAATCAACTGGTTCTGGACCTCACCAATACCGATGTGACGGATTATCTGTTTGAGCGCCTTGGCGCTTTGCTGAGCGAATACAGAATTTCATATTATAAATGGGACATGAACCGCGAACTCGTTTTACCCGGAGACCGGACGGGAAGCGCGGCAGTTCACCGTCAAACGACGGAACTTTATCGGTTGATAGACCGTTTGCGCGACGCGTTTCCCCATGTAGAAATTGAAAGCTGCGCGTCCGGTGGCGGGCGCATCGATTATGAAATTCTCAAGCGCACCCACCGGTTTTGGACCAGTGATTCAAATGACTCAGTAGAACGCACCCGTATACAGACCGGATTTTCCTATTTCCTTCCACCCGAAGTCATGGGGTCTCATATTGGCCCGGCGTGGTGTCACACTTCCGGCCGGGGCTTTCATCCAGATTTCCGTGCTCTGGTGGCAGGTTATGGGCATATGGGGTTGGAACTCGACCTGACTAAAATTAATGCCGAAGATATGGATGTCTTTAAGCAAGCGGTTGCCCGCTATAAAGCAGACCGGGGTCTTTGGCACAGCGGAGATTTCCACCGGATATTGACCGTCGATGCAGACCTTCTCGGTGCTGTTGTGGTGAGTGTCGATCAGACATCTGCTCGCGTCGTCCTGATGCAGATCGACCGGCCCCGTTCGGTGGTTCCACCAAGTATTTCTGTCCCAGGGCTGGACCCGGAACGCAATTATCTCGTGACGTTGCAAACACCGCCCAAAATTGCAAAACGTGCCAGCAGGGCATTTGATAATCCACTCATGGACGGGGGTTTTGAAATGAACGGAAAGCTTTTAGCGACCGCTGGTATTCAACTTCCAGTCCTTTACGCTCAAACCGGTATTGCGCTCGCGTTGGAGGCCGTTTGATGGGCAATCTAAATAATTCTGCAGCGCTGATTGCGGTCGATTGGGGAACCACTAATGTTCGTGTTGCCCTCTTAGATGTGTCCGGCAAAGTGCTGGACGAGAGGCGCGGTGAAAGCGGTGTGGGCCATTTCTCTGCCCAACAGTTTGAACAGCGTTTCGATGAACTAACGGCCGATTGGCCGATGGTTCCCGCAATCGCTGCAGGCATGATCGGCAGCCGGCAAGGCTGGCGTGAGGCAGACTATATCGCCTGCCCAGCGAGCCTGAAAAACCTTGCAGATGCACTGCACACGTTTGACTACAATGGGCGATCGATTACCATCATACCGGGCATAAAGCTGGACGACGGAAAACGATTTGATGTCATGCGCGGCGAAGAAAGTCAGTTAACCGGGTTTCTGGCGAAGCATTCAGATTTCACTGGATGCGTTATAATGCCGGGCACCCACAGCAAATGGGTGACGCTGGAAAATGGCACGGTATCGGATTTCAGAACCTATATGACCGGTGAAATATTCGAGGCCCTGAGTGAACACAGTATTCTCAAACATTCCGTGATGGCGGATGATGGGGGCGATGAATATTTTTCAGCAAAATCTGCACAGATTGCGGAAGACAAGCAATCCCTGGAGGGTGAGTTATTTGGATTGCGTGCCCGTCACCTCCTGGAGGGTTGCGCGACCGAACGGTTGCGTCAGGAACTGTCTGCCGCTCTCATCATGGCTGAATTGCAGGCCGGAATTCAAGACGGGTTCATCCTCGCCAATCCGGTTTATCTGATCGGAACAGAAAACCTCACAAGTTTCTACGAAATTGCACTGCGAGCGCTAGGGTACAGGCCATTATCGGTCAGAGGAACTTCTTTGGTATGGCCCGCCCTGTTTCATTTGGCAGGCAATGCCGGTATAATAAGGACGGAAAACCCATGAGCAACCTGTTTGAAGGGCATCGCCCGCTTGTCGCGATCCTGCGTGGTGTCAAACCTGAAGAAGTAATGACGATCGGAGAAAGCCTCATCGATGCAGGTTTTGGCATCATCGAGGTGCCGCTCAATTCTCCCGAGCCGCTGGAGAGCATTTCCAAACTAAGCGACGCCTTCGGGATGAGTGCAATCATTGGGGCCGGAACAGTATTGACGACGGACCAGGTGGACAGTGTCATCGACGCCGGTGGGCGGCTGATTGTATCACCTGATATGAAGCCTTCGGTCATCAAACGTACGGTCAAACGGGATGGCCTTTCGTTCCCCGGTGTCTTCACGCCGACGGAAGCATTTGCGGCGATTGATGCAGGGTGCCATGCGTTGAAATTCTTCCCCGCCAGCCTGCACGGGCCGGATGGCGTGAAAGCGATCAAAGCGGTACTGCCCGCCCATTTACCCGTCTTGGCGGTCGGTGGCGCGACTGCATCTAATGTTAAGGATTGGCTGGCGGCGGGGGCGAATGGGTTTGGCATCGGTTCCAGCGTCTACAAGGTCGGATGGAGCGCTGAAAAGGTCGGTGAGGAGGCGCGAGCCTTTATCAAAGCGTATGACGCGGCAATTTAAGCCAAAGGAATTTAATTTCGTTCCATCTACGCTTTCATAACGCGTTGATGGAAATAGGTATTTCCACAAATTCATGATTCAATGCTAAATTCCGTTAGTATTAATGGTTGCGGTATCCGTTGCGTACAATTTCACGTGACAGAATATCCCACTTCCTCACCGGCCCGTTCAATCCATTGCCAGAATGCGCGAGAAAAGCTGGTGAATACGTAAAGATCGAAGCTGGTTTCACCGGTGCGGTGTACCGTCAGCCCAATTTCATGGTGATGTGTCAGACGCGTTTCTCCAACCGGGAATGCGTCAGTTGAAAAGTCAATCGCTATGCCGGATGCCAGAACCCACTCCGATTTTCGCCCTGAAATTGAAATGACAACGCGACCGTGGGTCAATCCTGTCACTGCACCAACCGCTGATGGTATCTTCTTTCTAAGTCTGTCTTCCAGTCCTTCACTCTCGTCTTCAATCAACCAGCGCCCCGGCCCACTTGGCATGATGGTTATCTCACCTTTTAGGGTTGATAGTGCTTTTTCAACCCTACCAACCGTATTGGGCCAAGCCTGTACCTGCACAAGCGAGGCGCAAAGACGCTCACCAAGTTCCACACCAGCCGTGTCGGATGCAGCGCGTGGCATGGCCAGATCGTGCAAGGGGGACAGCATTTCCGGTTGATCAACCATGCATTCGGCCTCCCTTTGGATCCACAATATGCGGATTGATCACCTCAACTGCGACATGCTTTCCACGCACAGGACTGGAAGCGAAAAGCTTTTCCCCGTGACGTTTAAAACCACCTTCAAGCAGAGCAAGTGAGATATAACAGTTCAACTCCGGTGAGAAACACATGGATGTCGTGTGCCCCTGCGACCGACCCGGCTCGTCTTTTTGTCCAGCAACAAGGTGTGACCCGCCTGTGATTGGCTGACCATCAAGAGATTTAACCGCCACAAGTTGAAAGCGGTCTTCTTTGCTAAATGTTTCGCGTTGCAAAAGCGCACAACCCACAAAATTCTTTTTCGAAGAGATCATGCCCCCAAGCCCCAGATCAAGGGGCGTTGTCCGTCCGTTCAGCTCCGGACCGGCGACATGGCCTTTCTCGATGCGCAATGTGGAAAGCGCCTCCAACCCATAAGGGGTGATGTCAAATTTCTCACCGGCCTTTTCCAAAGCCTTCCACAGGGCCCGTCCCCAATGGGCGCCACAAAATACTTCATAGGCAAGTTCGCCGGAAAACGAGAGGCGGGCGATTTTGACCGGTATTCCGTCAATCTCACCATCCCTGACACCCATAAATGGCATGCCTTCATTGGATACATCGCAGTCCGTGACGCATTTTCTCAATACAGCGCGCGATTTTGGTCCGGCCACGGCGACCGCTGCCCATTCGTCGGAAACCGATGTTAACGCGACCTTCAAATCCGGCCACACAACATCGTGGTGATATTCAAGATGTTCCATCACCTTGCCCGCACCGATAGTGGTGGTGGTCATCAAAAAGCGGTTGTCGTCCAGCCGCCACGTTGTGCCATCATCGAATAGGAAACCATCTTCGCGTAGCATGAGACCGTAACGCGCTTTGCCAACGGGCAATTTTGCAAAGCCATTTGAGTAAATGCGATTTAGAAATTCAGCCGCATCCGGCCCCTGGACGTCGATCTTTCCCAGTGTTGAAACGTCCACCATGCCAACGCTTTTGCGCACCGCGATGGTTTCGCGAATATAGGCCTGCTCTACGTTTTCGCCCGGCAGGTTGTAGCTTTCAGGGCGTAACCACGGCCCGTTTGCATACATGTGAGCTCCCGCTTCCACATGTAAATCATACATGGGCGTGAGCCGTTCAGCCGCTAGATGGCCATAGCGTTCACCGGCCAATGCGCCCAAAGCAACTGGCGTGTAGGGAGGGCGAAAACGGGTTGTACCCACGTCCGGTATCGGTTTTCCCTGCGTTTCCGCCATGATCGAAAGGCCTGACATATTGGATGTCTTGCCCTGATCAGTCGCCATCCCAAGCGTCGTATAGCGCTTCAAATGCTCAACCGAAATAAAGCCTTCCCGATGGGCCAAATGCACATCGTCAGCGGTAACATCATGCTGAAGATCGACAAAAGCTTTTCCCGGCGTTTTGATTTCAAGCACCGGTGCCGGTGCGTGATCGACCGAATCTCCGTCGATCACGGGAACACTGCTCTCACCATCTTCCAACCCGCAATCCGCTAAGGCTTTAACGGCTGCTTCTTCACCGGAACGGAAAGCGCTGCGCAAGCCAAATTGGCCCGCCATTGCCCCGGCACAATGCCATTTTTGGATAGGCGCCCCCGGTAAAAAAGCTTGTAATTCAGCATCCCACTGCGGCTTGCCCCCCTGTTGTGATGTCAGGTGAAACGCAGGAGACCAACCACCGGATACCGCTAATACATCGCAGGGTATCGTTCTCTCATGACCGCTTACATGCCCTGTCGCCTCACTAAAATCCCTGACTTTAACGGCTGACAAATGGCGGAACCCTTTGGCTTTCACCACCGCTGCACCAATGCGAACTTGCGCGCGGGTTTCTTCTCCCGCCGCACGGATATGATCGGCAACATCCAAGCGCACGTCGACGATGGCTGATATAATCACACCGGATTTCGCCATATCGCGGGCGGCAAGCCAGCCGGTATCGTTGTTCGTAAATACGCAAATCGAACGACCCGGCGAAGTGCCAAATTCAACGGCATAACGCCGTGCGGCATCCGCCAGCATGACACCGGGTAAATCATTTCCGGGGAATACCATGGGGCGCTCCAATGCGCCGGTGGCGATAACAGTGGACTTCGCCCTGATATTCCAGGCCCGTTGGCGGGGTTGGCCTTTTTCGGGTTGCGCGATGTGGTCAGCGACCCGCTCAACTGCCAAAAATGTATTGTCGTCAAAATAACTCTGCACAGTTGTGCGGCGTAAAACTGTCACGTTGGGCTCTTGAGCCAGTTCTTCCCAAGCATGGCTTACCCAATCCTTTGCCGGTTCACCATCAAGGATATCCGGTGCGCTTTGCAATGCACCTCCAAGGGTCGGGTTTTCTTCGCAGGCAATCACCTTCGCACCCGCGGAGGCGGCCCGTTGTGCTGCGGCCAGTCCAGCTGCACCGGAACCCACCACAAGAATATCACAAAAGGCGTTCATACGGGCGTATCGATCAGGGTCCGCGTGGGCAGAACCTTTACCCAGACCGGCTGCGCGGCGGATAAATTGCTCGCAGATCCACCAGAATTGCGTCGCTTTGTGGCCGGGACGGGAAGGCCCCATGAAGGTTTTATAATAAAACCCGGCGCTGAAGGTCTTGCCCGGCAGTTGATTGACCGTCATCAGATCAAAATTTACCGATGGCCAACTGTTTTGGGTGCGGGCGATCAGACCATCGTAAAGTTCAACTTCCGTGGCGCGAACGTTCGGCTCTTTTCGTCCCGCAATGCGCAGAGTCACCAGCGCATTGGGTTCTTCTGATCCGGCTGTAAATATTCCTCTGGGTCGATGGTATTTAAACGACCGTGCAACGATTTTTACTCCATTGGCCAATAATGCAGACGCGAGCGTATCTCCCTTGCGCCCCTGATAAGGTTTGCCATTAAATGTGAAGTTAATGGTCTCGTCTGACAAAGCGTCACCAACACCATTCCTCAGGTTCAAACGAAAGCCGCTCATTTCATCACCTTCGCAAATGGTCCAACCGGGTCGCAGGATATGATTTCGTGGGTCACTGTGTTGCGCGCGACAACCACATGGGTGCGGCAACCGGAAGTATGGTTCCACAACTCGTGATGGATACCGTCGGGGTTCGCCCGGTCGAAAACATAAGCGTTGTGCTCATCGATAGACTGGCTATCGAGCGATGGCCGTCGAGCCGACGCATCACCTCGATAAGTGAATTCCTGATGATCACGTTCACCACAATAGGGGCAGGTCAATCTCATTTCACCGCTCCTAATGATACCAGGGTGTTGGGCCAGCGCCCAACTCGTCGATCGGGTTGCCGTCCTTGAAACGTTCAAGGGTGAACAAAGCATTCAGATTATGGGCTTTATCATTGGCAATTGTGTGCGCAAAACACCAGCCGCTGGCGGGTGTTGCCTTGAAACCGCCATAACACCAGCCGGCGTTGAGGTACATTCCCGGCAATGGACCGGTAGTAATGATCGGTGACCCATCCATCGACATATCCATGACACCACCCCAGGAACGTAACAGCCGAAGCCGAGCGAAATTCGGGAACATGGCAACAAGTTCGCTGGTCACTTCCTCCCACACCGGCAGGTTCCCCCGTTGGGCATAGGAATTGTAATAATCAATATTTCCACCGAAAACCAAACCGCCTTTGTCAGACTGTGAGACATAAAGATGCCCCGCCCCGAATGTAACCACATTGGGAATGATAGGCTTGATGCTTTCAGACACAAATGCCTGAAGAACAGTCGATTCGATTGGAAGGTGGTCGACACCCGCCATTTTCATAACGCGGCCGGTATTACCGGCCACCGCAACACCGGTTTTTTCAGCGCGGATTTCCGACCGTTCTCCGTTGCGCATCACTTCAACGCCGACAATAGTGTCACCTTCTTTCAAAAAGTCCACGACCTCAGTGCCCTCAAGCAGATCAACACCCAGTTGATCGGCACCACGGGCATAACCCCAGGCCACAGCATCGTGACGGGCATTTCCTGCGTCCGGTTGTAACAATCCACCTTCAATGGGGAAACGGGCCGAACCGGATACATCCAATCCCGGATTTAACCGCGCCACCTGATCACGGTCGAGCAGTTCAGACCGCACGCCCATAAGCCGCATCTGATTTCCCCGTTCAGCCATCGTATCCATCTGGCCGGGGTTATGGGCAAGGTTCAATACGCCCCGCGGTGAAAACATCACGTTGTAATTGAGCGTATGGGAGAGCTCCCGCCACAATTCCATGGATTTTTCATAAAATCGGCTATTTGGTGTCAACCGATAGTTGGAACGCACAATCGTTGTATTTCGGCCAACGTTACCAGAGCCCAAATATCCTTTTTCGATAACGGCAACATTGGTGATGCCGTGGACGCTTGCCAAGTAAAATGCGGTCGAAAGGCCATGGCCACCACCGCCGATGATGATCACATCATATTTGGATTTTGGTTCGGGTTTCCGCCATGCGGGTGTCCAATCGCGGTTACCGCGAAGCGCATTTTTTAGAATTGCAAAGGCGGAATACCGCATTTTGATTCACTTTCGATGGTCAGACAGGTGCACCCTAATATCGCCGCAACCCGAGCCTGTCGTTTTCTCGCCATAAAGCTTATGACAAGGCGACGCGATCGCAAATACGAATAATTTTTATTTTCTGATTTCCGCACATATGCCGTTGTATTTTATGCCCCAAATTATTGTTGCCGTTTAGCAAGAATTCGCTTGCGCAAATTCAAAAATTTGACAGAGATAAAATTCAAAGAAAAGTCGCACATCAGGAGTAACGCGACCATGGATGATTCCGGAAAACGTATCGACGGTAAACTTGTGTCCGCTGATGTTGTAGCGAAAGTAGCGCAAGAGACGAAGAAACTCATCGACGAAACGGGTGTAATACCCGGTCTCGCGGTCATTATCGTGGGTGAAGAGCCGGCAAGCCAGGTTTATGTGGCGTCAAAAGGCAAAAAAGCCAAGGAATGCGGGTTTCATTCGGTGCAACACACTTTGCCGACCGATACTTCAGAAAGGGACGTGCTGCAGTATGTGCGTGACTTAAACGAAGACCCGGCCATTCACGGTATTCTGGTCCAACTCCCCCTACCCGACCATATCGATGAGAATAAAGTCATCCAAACCATAGCAGCCGACAAGGACGTGGATGGCTTTCACTACACCAATGTTGGTAAACTCGGCACGGGCGATCTATCCTCGGCATTTGTGCCCTGCACACCTGCCGGTTCCATGATCCTCATCCGACGCGTGTTGGGGGATGATCTGTCTGGTCTGAACGCCGTTGTCATCGGCCGGTCCAATATTGTTGGCAAACCGATGGCTAACCTCCTGTTGGCGGCAAATTGTACGGTCACGATTGCTCATAGCCGAACAAAAGACCTTTCCGGTCTTGCACGCACTGCCGATATCGTTGTTGCAGCCGTGGGCCGTCCGGAAATGGTGAAAGCCGACTGGATCAAACCCGGTGCAACCGTCATTGATGTGGGCATCAACCGGGTGGACGCACCGGAGCGCGGCGACGGAAAAACACGCCTGACCGGAGATGTGGATTATGAAGGAGCACTGGAAAACGCTGCTTTCGCAACGCCGGTACCCGGCGGTGTAGGGCCCATGACAATTGCCCTCCTGATGGCCAATACATTCACATCAGCCTGTCGTAGCGCGGGCCGCGACGTACCTCAGTTCTAGAGCAAATTTTGTCCGGGTACGTTCAACTTCCTTGTTGCATTATTTGTTTTAAGGCACTTTTCTATCGATGAGATAACTCTACCTGATCGCTAGGAAACAAGCTGAAACGCACCGTATGAAAGATGAATCAGATGGACGCGATTTCTAACCTATCAGACGATGAACATCGGCATCTGGCTTTTCTGGTTGTCGATCAATTCTCGATGCTATGTCTTGCTGCTGCCATGGACCCCCTGCGTTCAGCAAACCGCATGGCAGCATCGAAATACTACAGATGGAGTCTTGTTTCACTTGACGGAAATCCGGTAACGGCATCTAACGGCATGGAACTGGCAGTCAACTACAGCATTGATAACATACCCAAATGCGACATTTTGTTTGTCTGCGCTGGAATGCGGGTGGATGTGCCGGGCAAAAACCATATGCTTGCAAAACTGCGCGAACGTGTCCGAAAAGGCGGTGCTGTGGGCGGTCTATCCGTAGGCACACATATCTTGGGTCAAGCTGGGTTATTAAACGGGTATGATTGCACGATTCACTGGGAGAACAGGGCTTCTTTTCAGGAATCCTATCCAGATGCGAACTGTACTGGCCATGTGTTTGAAGTCGACCGTAATCGCTACACTTCCGCAGGTGGCACGACGTCCATTGACCTGATGTTGCACATTGTTTCTGAAGATTTTGGCGCCCACGTTGCAAATGAAGTTGCAAATCAATTCCAGCACGAACGTATCCGCACAAATATGGACCGCCAACGGGTTGGGCCGGAACGGGACCTGTCGGGGAAATCGGAAAAGCTGCAAAAAGCGGTTGAACTGATGGCTGAACATCTGGAAGAGCCACTATCGGCGTTGGAAATTGCCAGGCGGGTAAGCCTGTCGCTGCGGCAGGTTGAACGGCTGTTTCTGCGTCATCTCTCCTGCACGCCAGGACGCTATTACATGAGCGTACGGTTGGAACGGGCGCGAGAGTTATTGCGCCACACCAACGCGCCAATTCTGGATGTGGCGCTTTCAACCGGCTTTACATCCCACTCCTATTTTGCCCAAAGCTACCGCAATCACTTCGGCTGCTCACCTTCTGAAGAAAGACGCGCCAATGCTTGAAGGCAAGCCGCTTGACGGTATCAGGGTTGTAGAACTAGCGTCGATTGGACCCGGTCCGTTTGCCGCCATGATGCTTGCCGATCATGGAGCTGATGTTATCCGGATTGAAAAACCGGGGGGACGCAATGTCGGTACATCCCACTTTGACATGGATCCGATGTTGCGCGGCAGGCGCAAGATCGAACTTGACCTAAAGAAGCGTGACCATGCCGAACGGGCTCTCGATCTGATTGCAAAAGCTGATGTGCTTATCGAAGGTTTTAGGCCAGGGGTTACTGAACGCCTTGGGTTGGGGCCAGTTGAATGCCACGAACGAAACCCTGCATTGGTCTACGGGCGGATGACAGGTTGGGGTCAGGACGGACCGCTGGCAAATTGTGCGGGCCATGACATCAATTACATTGCTATCACCGGCGCACTGGATGCAGTTGGAACAAGAGAGTCAGGCCCGGTGCCCCCGATGAACCTTGTTGGAGATTTTGGCGGCGGCGGCATGTTGATGGCCTATGGTATTTGCGCCGCGCTCCTGCCCGCAAAACTGTCTGGCAAAGGCACCGTCATTGATGCTGCGATGGTTGAAGGCACAGCACTCCTGATGACCATGCCCTATTCGCTTAAGGCACAGGGGCTGTGGGCCGGTGGGCGCGGCAATAATCTGTTGGACGGTGGCGCACCTTTCTACGGAACCTACGAAACGTCAGACGACGGTTGGATGGCGGTTGGTGCGGTGGAAGAACCTTTCTGGCAGGAATTTCTCGCATTAATGAATTTGGATGGTTCCGTCCTGGGTCAGCGGATGGACTCTACCGCGTGGGCTGAAATTCATGACTTAATAAAGAAAACCTTCCTGAAGGAAACGCGGGAACACTGGACGCACGTATTTGAAGGTAGCGATGCTTGCGTCGCGCCCGTTTTGACGATGGATGAAGCGGCAAGCCATCCCCACAACGAAGCTCGCAACGTGTTTCAGAACATCGAAGGTGTGGTGCAACCCGCCCCTGCTCCACGGTTTGACGGAGCATCTCCGGTTGCCGCTAAAACAGACACAAGTCCTGTCGACTATCTCAGCGTTTTGGAAGATTGGAGCCGGGCGTAATCTCGTTCAGTCAAACTACTGAAATGCTGGCCTTTGATCTCGCGTAACAATTTTCGGGCAAATGCACGGCTGAAATCCCTGTAGTCAGCAGCTTTTTCAACAAATGCACTTTGCCCGCCGATCACCCGATTACGCAAATAATGGTGCAGATAGCTGACCTCATTGACCACGCCAAGGGCGTTGATCACAGTACCTGTCGAAATGACCGCATCGCGCATATCTTCAACACGGCCCCCCTGATTGTTTTCACCATCTACAATCACATCGATAATGTTACGCTCCGCATCACCCGGCGCGGACGCAAAGGCCTCCTGTGAAAATCTCAGGGCGCCGACAATTGATGTGCCTCCCGCTGCCATCTTTCTGTCGGTTGAAATAACCTGACTGGCATAACGGATAGCATCCGATCCATTAGATATCGTCGTCCACGGGAGGGCAATTGCCTGCCTGCCTGATTCAGACCACTGCACCAGGAGAACGTTGATACGGCCATAGCGACCGTCTTCGATGGCTTTGATAATAAACGGGTCAGAAAATGCAGACGCTATACCACCAATTTGAAGGGCGAATTCAGCACCATTCACGCTCCATGAACAATCCATGGCGACAACGAGATTAAGGTCGGACCGGGCGTTCTGGGCGCTGGCGGTTAGTGTTGCGAGCACGCTCGCTAAAACCAAACCAATCCAGCGCAGCCTCATTATTCAATTATCCTGGAGACAGGCCACGCAACCGTTCAGAACGTCGGCGCAGGAGTTCTACGGTTGTGAGCAAAGCGATGGACATCAGGACCAATATGGTGGCAACCGCCAGAATGGTGGGGCTGATCTGCTCTCTCAAGCCAGAGAA
Source organism: uncultured Rhizobiaceae bacterium (assembly GCA_951813045.1). Taxonomy (GTDB): domain Bacteria; phylum Pseudomonadota; class Alphaproteobacteria; order Rhizobiales; family Rhizobiaceae; genus Pseudahrensia. The sequence goes on along the minus strand of CATOTF010000002.1, from coordinate 343,677 downwards.
CATCTGGCGCGGGATTGTACGTTGATCGACATCGGCCAGAAAGATAACAGCTACAACTTCATCCAACGATGTAATGAAAGCAAACAGCGCACCGGAGATCATACCCGGCGTAATCAATGGCATGATGACCTTTGTAAAGGTCGTCCATCCATTCGCACCCAATCCCTGTGATGCACGTATCAATGATCGGTCAAACCCGGAAAGGGTCGCCGTTACTGTGATAATGACAAATGGCACGCCGAGCGTGGCATGGGCCAATGTGAGGCCAAGATAGGTTTGCGCCAATCCATTTTCATAGCCTGGGATAATTCCCTGCATTGTTCTTCCGTAGAAGAAAAACATCCCGGTTGCGGTAATCACCAGGGGAACGATCATCGGTGAGATCAACAGACTGGTTATCAAGGAACGGAAAGGCATTTCGGGGCGCGACAGGCCCAATGCGGCCAATGTGCCGAACACAACGGCGAGCAAGGTGGACACCAGTGCCAAGAAGAACGAATTGCGCATTGCTCGTATCCACGTCGCATTGTTCCACATGTCATTCCACCAGTTTTCCGTGCCATCAGGATCTGTCATGCCGAAACGCAGAATATCTGCATACCAACGGGCCGAATATGCTGATGGATCAAGCGCCATCATTCCTTCTGTGAAGGTGAAATACGGCTCCGCATTAAATGACAGCGGAATAATCACAAGAATTGGAAGGATCAGAAATATAAAAATGATGGTGCACACCGACAGGAAGGCATATTTGCCAATCTTTTCCTGAAGAGTCGCATAGGGCGGCAGATCATTCATCGCAAAATAGGGGATACCGAAAACAATGAGGAAACCGAATGTTCCCGCAAACGAGCGGGTGAGGATCAGGAACAATAGGGTTGCAACCAAGAGCGCAATAAAACCGGGTGTCTTTGTCTTTTCTAACATGATGCGCTACCCGAACTTCAGATTGTCGACACCGACAAGTTTGTTGTAAATCCAGTAGAAGACCAAAACGACGACCAGAAGAATTGTTCCAAGCGCCGCGCCCAAGGACCAATTCAATGTTTTCTTAATATGGTCCGCGATCAGGTTTGATATCAGGAGGCCATCGCTGCCGCCCACCAGTGCCGGCGTAATGTAGTAACCGATAGCCAAAATGAAAACCAAAAGTGTACCTGCGGCAATCCCTGGAATCGTTTGCGGGAAATACACTTTGATGAACGAATATGTCCCGCTTGCCCCCATCGAACGGGCCGCACGCATATAAGTTGGCGGTATTGTTTTCATCACCGAATAAAGCGGAAGGATCATAAATGGCAGCAATATATGCACCATTGCGATAATCGTTCCCGTCAAATTATAGATCATCTGAATACGGCTCTCGTCCGTGATAACACCGAGATAAACCATGATGTTGTTAATGACGCCCTGGGTTTGGAGCATCGCAATCCATGCAGATGTACGCACAAGAAGCGACGTCCAAAATGGCAGAAGTACCAGGATCATCAACAGATTTGATGTGCGCAACGGCAGTGTCGAAAGCAGGTAACTAACGGGATAGGCAATAATAAAACAGAACAGAGTGATCAGAGCCGACATCCAGATCGTTTTGAACAGGATGGGTAGATAAATCTGATACAGTGGGTCGGCAGAAACAATATCGCCGTTTTCAGCGTATTTACGGTCTGTTGCTGCGAGATAGAATGCCAGTGTATAGTCTTTAGATACACGCTGCAGTGTACGCCATAAAACCGGGTTTTCCCATTTTTGGTCGAGGGCGAGAAGCGCTTCTTTATACGGCCCTTCTTTGATGTTTTTTGTCTTACGGGCGGTTCTTGTAAACAAACTTCTTGAACCCGGTATTTCATAATTTACGCGGGTCGCCAGATTACCGATGGTTTTACCCACTTCACGGTTTTTCTTGGCGGCAGTCATGTCCTCAACAAATATTTTGAAAATTTCTTCGGAGGGTAACCCCTCCCCATCCCAGTCCTGAATTGCCACAGAGAATTGTGGCATAACGTTAGAACCAGTCGGGTTGTGCATGGACCGGTAGAGCATTTCCCCAATTGGCATGACAAACGCAATGAGCAGGAAAAGTACCAACGGCACTGTCAGCAGGAACGCCCGCCATTTCATGCGCCGGGTGGTGCGTGCCAGTTTCAGTTTGAGTGGCACTCCGTCAGCGGCGATCAGAGGGGCATGGTTAGTTGGAGCACTCATTGCAACGTCTGTCATATTGAGTTGATCCGTTCCCAATGCGAAATTGTTTAAAAAAGGCGCGGTGATTGCTCACCGCGCCTCTCAATAACCGAAACTTATTTAGCCAACCAAGCGTTGAAACGCTCGTTCAACTGGTCTGCATTATCTGCCCAGAACTCAAAGTTGTTCTGTACAGCATTTGCAAGGTTAGCCGGAGAGGTTGGCATCTGTGGACCCATGTCGATATCCTTATTGTGGAATTTACCGACGAGTGGTGCAGATGACTTACGTGCTGGGCCATAAGAAATGTAAGACGCCTGAGCAGCGAGCTGCTTTGTCTCAGTTGAGAACTTCAGGAAGTCCAAAGCGGTGTCCTTGTTTTTTGCGCCTTTAGGAATAACCCAAAGGTCCAAATCCCAAACCTGACCGTCCCAAACGATTTCAAATGGCTTGCCTTCGCCTGCAACAGCGTTGAACACGCGGCCGTTATAGGCGGTTGTCATGGCAACTTCGCCATCAGCAAGCATTTGTGGTGGCTGAGCACCGGCTTCCCACCACACAACATCTTTCTTGATGGTATCGAGCTTGGCAAATGCACGGTCGATACCCTCCGGTGTCTCCATGACTTTATAGACGTCAGCAGCCGCAACACCGTCAGCGATCAATGCAAACTCAAGGTTCACTTTAGCACCTTTACGAAGGCCACGCTTGCCGGGGAATTTACCCAGGTCAAAGAAATCAGCCATTGTCTTTGGGCCGTTTTCTATCTTGGTTTTGTCATAGGCAAAAATGGTTGACCATACGATGTTTGCAACAGCACAGTCATACAATGTACCTGCAAGGAAGTCGTCTGTAGCTGGTGTACCGTCGTCTCCGGCTGGTAGTGATGAATGGTCGATTGTTTCCAACAGGCCTTCGTCACAGGCGCGGATGGCGTCGGACAATTCAACATCAACAATGTCCCAGGTTACATTGCCGGCTTCAACCTGAGCTTTAATCTCAGCGATACCGCCGTTGTAATCTTCAGATTTAATGTTGGCGCCGGTCTTGGCGATATAGGGCTTGTGATAAGCTTCAACCTGGGACTTGGTGTAAGCACCACCCCAGGATACGACGGTCAGGTCACCGGCAGCATGTGCGGCAACAGAACCAAGAGCAATCGCAGCGCCAACGGCGGTGCTTGCAAGAAGTTTAGTGAGTTTCATTTTGTATTCTCCCTTTGTTTTGACCCGACATTCCTGCCGGACCGATTTACCTGTAACGCCTCAGTGTCTGTTGTTTAACGTTACCTGCATTCGAGTAGGCCGGTGTCTCTAAACTTCCAGAGGGTCGAGGGCTCTACAGTCCTCAGCCTTCCAGCCGACCTTGACTTTCGCTCCTTCAGCAAGCGGTTTATTGCCTGCGTTATTTGGAACTTTAACGATGAATTCCGTGTTTCCCGCTACATTCATGCGGGTACGGATATGATCTCCCAAGTAGATCAGCTCCAGAATTTCACCGGTAATCGTATTATCCACCTGATTAGCGGATGGATCAATCTCAATGCGCTCAGGACGCAACGAAAGCGTTGTGCGCTCGCCTGCGCCCCCGACATTTACCGCAGCAGCTTTGAGTTTTGAACCATCATCCAGTTCAACGGTGCAAATACCATCTTTCTCGTTGGTGAGTCTTCCATGAAGCTTGTTGTTCTCGCCAATAAACTGGGCGACAAACGAATTCATCGGGCGTTCGTAGAGATCATCCGGTGTTGAAAGCTGCTGAATGACACCGTCTTCAAACACCGCGATACGGTCTGACATTGTCAGGGCTTCTGACTGGTCATGCGTTACATAGACAACCGTTACGCCAAGATTTTCATGGATGTGCTTGATCTCATACTGCATCTGTTCGCGCAGTTGTTTATCCAATGCACCAAGCGGTTCGTCCATCAGGATAAGCTTGGGGTCAAATACCAAAGCGCGGGCCACAGCCACCCGCTGTTGCTGACCACCTGAAAGCTGAGCGGGACGGCGACCGCCCATTTGCGGCAATTCAACCATTTCAAGCGCCCGTTGCACCTTGGCTTCAATTTCAGCCTTGCCCAATTTCCGGACCATCAACGGAAACGCGAGGTTTTCAGCCACCGTCATATGGGGAAATAATGCATAATTCTGGAAAACCATGCCGATGCCGCGCTTGTTTGGCGGCACATTGTTGATAGATTGCCCGCCGAGATAAATCTCGCCGTGGGTGGCCGGTTCAAAGCCTGCCAGCATCATCAATGAGGTTGTTTTACCGGACCCGGACGGCCCCAGCATGGTGAGAAACTCACCTTCGGGGATGTCAAGGTTAAGGTCCTTGACGACGAGAATCTCGCCATCGTAGCTCTTTTGAACATTTTCGAAACGAACAAATGCTTCTGTCGAAGTGTTCATCGCTGCCGAAGAATTCTGCGTTGCAGCTAAACTCAAACTGGCGCTCCCTACCAATCAAAAGGGCACTTTTCGTGCCTCATTCATGAAACAATGTTTCTTCACGTTAAAGAACATTTGTTCATATGCGACGTCAACCGCGACATTCGTCTCAAATGCGCGTTATTCGGTGGTTTTTTTCGATCTTTACAAATTTCAATCGATTTTAGAAGACAATGTAAAATTCTTGCAGATTATGTTTGTTGAATTGGCCGTTCATGAAAAATAAAGCCCAAAAAGTTCAACAAGACTTGCGCGGCTAACGTGCTGGTTGATCCGGTAAGATCGTAATCGGGAGCAACTTCCACCAGATCAATGCCCACTATTGTATTGCGCTTCGATAATGTTTGCAGAAATTCGAGAACTTCATAATAGAGAAATCCCCCGTGGCTGGGTGTTCCCGTGCCCGGCGCAATGGAGGGATCAAAACCGTCAATGTCAATCGTAACGTAGACACGGGCACCTTCCGGCACGCGTTCCGCCATCGCCTGCGACCCATGGGTACGAAATTGCCGAACTGACTGGATATCGGACCCCACCGCCCGTGCGTCGGCGTAGCCCTCTTTTGCAGTGGATGACACATTGCGAATTCCAAATTGCGAAATGCCCGTCACATAAGGTTTTTCAGAAGCCCGGCGCATGGGGTTCCCGTGGCCATTGCGCACTCCGTGGCGTTCATCGACAAAATCAAGATGGGCGTCCAGTTGAACCAGATGAAACGGCTCTTCATCACTGAACGCATTGATGCAGGGAATATTGATCGAATGATCCCCTCCCAATACCACCGGCAAAGCCTTGGCATCGAGTATCTTGCGAACACCGTATTCGATATTCGCATGGCTCTTTTCCGTGTTGGTGTGAATGATATCAGCATCACCCATATCAACGATATTCACAGAGCCGGGGAGATAGGTCACATCATCTTCATGGTCATAAGCCCCGGCATGACCAAATGAAAACAAGGTCGACGCTTCGCGAATGGCTCGCGGTCCAAAACGGGCGCCTGCTCGAAATTGAGTACCAAAATCAAAGGGGGCACCCAATATGGCGCAATCCGCTACCAGCGTGTCCCAATCTGTACAGATCGGACGTTTCCCAAAAGTGGAAATCCCTACAAATGGCAGGTTCAACCGGCCCGCTTCATAACCATGTTCAGCCATGTTTGACCCAATTTTCAGTTTGAATTAGCCACGTTATAAAACGTAAACTCTATGCCAAGGCAAAGGAATTATAAGGTTTAGTGAAATATAGATCGCTAGCGTAGAATCCACTGGGAACGGCGCAACTTCCATGCTCCGGTTTTAACGACAATCGACTTAGTACGGCGCGCCACCTTTGTTGATGGCCGATTAGGTTTCGTCTTAATCGGTTTCTTTGCGACTGCAATCGATTTCTGCGGCTGCTCTGGCTTCCGACCAGAACCCAATTGCGAGGCTGCCTGCTTGGCAGCTTTCGGCGGCAGAAGAGCAGCAATCTCATATTGGTTAACGGGATTGTGCACCCCTTCGACCGCTACAATCGGTCCGGCAGAAACCCCTGTTCTGCTAACATTATCTAGATCAGGCAATTCGATCGAACTTGTTTGGCTACGCTTTTTTAAACGAGCAACTTCATGGTCAGCCTGGTTCTCAAACGAAGCCATAATCTGCTCATATTCATCCCCAACCCATCCACGGTACTCCACCCCGCGATTATCAGGATCAACCTCAGTAGCAGGCGATGGGAAAGAGTTTAAACCAACTTTTGTCACCAATTTTGTATTGGGTTTAGGCGACGTATCAAGGCTCGCAATCAGCTGTGGTTCAACTTTAGGTGCCAAAGTGCCCTTGGGCACAATATGTACAATTTTGAAACCTTCTTTTTTAAGGCTACGGAGCAAACGCGGCAGCATTTTTGCAGTTCTGCTCTGGATATCGTGCATCAACACAATGCCCCTACCCTCCTGTCGAAGGCGGCGCATGATCCTATTATGGACCGCGCCGGGACTTTTTAGTTTCCAGTCAAGGGAATCAATATTAGCGCCAAAGGCAATTAATCCTTTGCGGGCCAATACCCGATCAGTCCGCTTTGTGCGAGCTAGGTAGGGATAACGGAAAAATGGCGTTCGAGGCGTGGAGGACGCATCCCCGAATGCAATCTTTTGCACCTGGCTCACCCCTTTATCGATCAGTCTACCAATCTTGACGTTAGAATAATTTGGCAACCGGTTATGCCCATGGGTGTGATGAGCCAAAGTGTGGCCATCATTCACCACTCGGCGGACGATACGCGGGTAAGCGCGAGCCATCCTTCCGACGTAAAAAAACGTCGCTTTTACACATTCTTTCTTGAGCGCCTGGAGGATCCGAGGTGTTTTTCCAGCGATTGGCCCATCATCGAAAGTCAGGATGACCTCTTTAGGTCTCAAGCCAAGTTTGGCTTCCTTACCGTTGATAACCCGGTGTTTTGACGGATCAAGCGTGATCGTCCGCGCGGTCCCCAAGGCATTAGGATCACAAGCTGCAATCGCATTTGTGGAAAAGACTGCCAGCATTGATGATGCAAGCATAATTGTAGCCGGCAGGCTGAAAAAACTGTTGGAAATACGCAAACTGTATAACCCCTACTCAAGATACAGAGGGCCGCCCAAACGCAATTATGTTCGGGCAAAGATCATGGTAAACAGGATTGGTTAAACGATGATTGCCACACGTGGTTAATGAGGTCTAAATATTGAACGCTGCAGGAGGAGTACGCTGAGCAAGAGGGAAAAAATCGTGATAAAAAGTATGGTTTAAGCCTGTTTGAATAAGTTCGCAGCCAGCCATCGTGGCGATTGTCCAAACAATAACAACATAGTCTGTCTTGCACGTACCCCGGATAGGGATTACCTGTTCGACGCAGGGTTTTCCTGCTTATTCTAACCTGCACAACACCGAAGTTGTTTTCTACATGACCGAGCCGTTAAAATTAATCGCCCTTGGCAAAGATGATCTGAATGTAATCTCCGCCCATGTTCAGGATGCCGTGGTTAGAAGCGCTGATATTGAAGTACATTTAAGGGAAAAACTGGTTGCGATACCGATGAATCGCTTTGCGTGGGAAACACCATCTTCACGCCGCTGGCTATTCAAAAAACACGAGCGGCGCAGGTCTGTCTTACATTTTTCGACCGTTCTTTCCGTTAAATCCCGTTCGGTCGACAGGCAGGATTCAGATCAAATCTTATCGCTACTTTCTGTTACCTTTGCCCCCTCAGCTGATAAAGACGATCCGTCGGGTACAATAGATCTGACATTTTCTGGCGGCAGCGCCATCGTGCTTGAAGTAGAGTGCATTGAAGCACAAATTTCCGATCTCGGTGCAGCCTGGTCTGCCACCAACAAACCTCGCCATTCAATTCCTCCTGGGGACTGACGAAAATTATGGCGCAAGAGGCCTCAAACGCTAGATTAATTGAAGTGGTTCTCGACGAGACCACCATCGGTCGCGCCAATGCGGACGTGGAGCATGAACGTGCTGTTGCTATTTTTGATCTCATTGAAGAAAACAGATTTTGGCCCGTGGGGCATGAACCAGGCAGACAACTCGGTGAATATAAACTCAGCCTAGGCGTCATCGAACAACGCCTTGTCTTCACGATACGCGACCGCGATGACACGGATGTCGCGACCCATATTCTTTCGCTCACCCCGTTTCGTAAAACGGTAAAGGAATACTACCAGATTTGCGAAAGCTATTATGAAGCTATTCGTTCTTCCACCCCCAGTCAGATTGAAGCCATCGATATGGCGCGGCGCGGCCTTCACAACGAAGGTTCTGAAACCCTGCTTGAGCGCCTGAATGGTAAAATTGAGATCGATTTCGATACCGCCAGACGGTTATTTACGTTAATTTGTGTACTGCATTGGCGAGGGTAGTCAGATGACCGTTCCAAGCCAAGGAGGTGCACCAGCCAAACCAACTTCTGTACTCTATTTGTGTAACCACAACATAATCCGTTCTCCCATGGCCGAAGCATTAACAAGAGCCCATTTCGGCACGACCATTTACACAGCAAGTGCCGGTGTGCGTGTTGGAACTCCCGATCCATTCGTTGAAGCTGTAATGGACGAAATAAACATCGATGTTCATAATCGACAGCCGCAGGCGCTGGAAGATCTGGACGAAGGGTATTTCGATCTGATCATCACTCTTTCGCCGACCGCCCATCACATCGCACTGGAAATGAGCCATGTGGAAGCAACGGTAGTAGATTACTGGCCATCTGCTGATCCAACCGTTGTGCAGGGTTCACGGGAACAAATGCTAGATGCCTATCGTGATGTTCGAGACAGGTTACTTGAGCGAATTCTCAAGCAGTTTTCACTGGGTTCTACTTCTGCCGAGAACAGTTAAGATCGCGCATTTTATCACAAGCAGCAATGACCTGTTCACAAACGCAAGCTTTACAGGTAGGTTCGCGCCAAATCGCGGGGCTTGCGCCCATTATTGGTCGAATTAGCGACGGAAAAATAATAATTGAAGGAATATGAATTCGTATGGCGAAAGAAGAAGTACTGGAGTTTCCAGGTACGGTGAGTGAACTGCTTCCCAACGCAACCTTTCGAGTAAAGCTCGAAAACGAACACGAGATAATCGCCCACACCGCGGGCCGCATGCGCAAGAACCGTATTCGCGTGTTGGCAGGTGATAAAGTTTTGGTTGAAATGACACCTTATGATCTGACCAAAGGTCGGATCACATATCGTTTCAAATGACCTCGTTACCGAGTGAACTTGTAATGTGAGAAAATGTGAGTTGTCGTCACAAGCCAGTTCCGCATTGGGCACTTCAAACTTTAAGGCGCAACAATGGCTGATCGCCCAAACCTTATATTAGCTTCGGGGTCGCCCAGGCGTCTGGCTCTTTTGCAACAGATCGGCATTGAGCCGGATATGCTGTCCCCGGTAGATGCCGACGAAACACCTTTAAAAGCGGAAGCAGGCCGGTCGCTTGCAAAAAGGCTTTCGAAAACCAAGGCTGAATTGGCGCTGGAAAACCTAAAGCGAGCCGGTGATACGGAACCGGCATATATTCTGGCGGCAGATACAGTAGTAAGTGTTGGTCGACGGATATTACCAAAAGCCGAACTATTGGATGAAGCATCCATGTGCTTACGCCTGCTTTCAGGACGGGCGCACCGGGTCTATACCGGAATTACACTTGTGACACCCAAAGGTGTGATGCGGCATCGGCTTGTCGATACCAGAGTGCGTTTCAAACGATTGTCAACCGATGAATTTGAATCCTATCTCGCATCTGGTGAATGGCGGGGAAAAGCCGGCGGATATGCCATTCAGGGGATTGCGTCCTGTTTTATTATAAAACTCATTGGATCCTACACAAATGTTGTGGGCCTGCCCCTCCATGAGACCGCAACCATGCTCCAAGGGGAAGGGTATTCGATCCACGAAACATGGCTCAACAGCAATTGATAACTTCACCAATGCGCCCCACTTCAACTGATCCATCAAATGTTGCACCGCTACGAAGCCAGGTTCCCTGCCCGCAGTGTAAATTACCAAGCAATCGTGGCACCTATCCGTTTTGTTCGAAACGCTGCAATCAATTGGATTTAGGTAATTGGCTTAATGGCTCCTACGCAATTGCAGTTGCGGAAGAAGACACAAACGCCCATGAAAATTGACCGGGACAAATTCATCGAATTTTGCGTGAAATGCGGCTGGACACTGTGTCAGTGAGTGACTATACCACCCAAGCTTTCAGCGATTGAGATTGCTGAAATTACCCCACGGTCAAGCAAGACGCACGATCAAATTGCCCGGGTAGCTCAGGGGTAGAGCAGCGGACTGAAAATCCGCGTGTCGGTGGTTCGATTCCGCCCCCGGGCACCATATAATTCAATAAAACCAATACTTTAGAGAAGAATTTGCTTTCTATTTCGCCTAGATTTAGGCTTACACAACCCTTACACAAATTACACACTTGTAGTGGATGTGGCCTAATGACCGAAAAGCACACGATTCTAGGTGGCAAAGTCCACGTTTATAAACGTCCAGAGAGCCCGATTTGGCAATGTTCATGCTATTTGGTCGGTAAAATCCGCCGCGTAAGCACCAAAGAAGAAAGCCTGAGCAAGGCAAAGGACTTTGCAGAAGACTGGTATCTCGAATTACGCGGTAAAGGTTCGCGAGGAGAAATCAGCGGAGAGAAAACGTTCAAGCAAGCTGCCGAAAAATTCACTCTCGAATACGAAGTGATGACCGAGGGCGAACGCAATGCAAAATATGTTCAAGATCACCAAAGCAGATTGCACAATCACTTACTCCCTTATTTTGGGAAGATGGGACTTTCAGAAGTCACTGCTGGAGCCGTTCAAGACTACCGAGTTTTTCGCTTAAACGGCACCGGGGATTTCAAGTCGCCATCTCGTAGCACTATGCATCATGAGATTGTCACTTTAAGACAGGTTTTGAAAACCGCACTCAGGCACGGATGGGTCGCTGGTCTACCCGATTTCTCAACTCCTTGTCGCGCTTCAGGAAAAGTCGCTCACCGAGCTTGGTTTTCGCCTGATGAATACAAGGCGCTCTATACAGCAACGCGAAAGAATGTTCGAAATTCAAAGGGGCGTCCTTGGTTCAAGGAAGCCCAGAGTCTGCACGACAAGATTCTATTTATGGCAAACACGGGTAACCACTATATTTGCGATACAACTCCGACCGAGCGTAAGAAAGTCAATTGCTGCGGCAACGTCCTCTGAGTGCTCAGCAATATATTCCGAAGTGCGTTGTCTACTTTCAACCAGCTTATCCTGGAAGTGCTCTATAAAGACCATTGGATCTCCTTGGCCGGTCATCACCGGCCTTTGTAGGGGGGTGATGCGTCCAAGTCGGACTCATTAAAGAGTAGCATAAAAGGCATTTTTTGTCAATATATCAATATGTTACAGTATCTTCACGGTGCCAAAAATCGCGTTTTTTCAGATCCATCTTCAATTGGCACCGCCATTATGTTATGGCCATATTTTTTAACCGTTTCGAAATTGGTGAAAAGAAATCGAAATGGTTTCACCGAATGTGGTCGACCAGCCAATCGTTTGCGATACATTGTTCGTAGTCAGGGTATTTGAGACAGATGGTGGTCTGATTTAAGAGAGACTCTAGCTCATCTGTTGTTTGTATTATGCGGCTTGTTTGCGGTGTTGCAAGCGCCGCGTTTCGATGGTTTTTTGTTTGATCCTTTCTCTTCGCTTCAATATCTCATTTTTGCGCCCGAAGTAGACGTCCGCAGGCGTGAGATTACTCAGGCTCTCGTGGTATCTGTGATGATTATAATGTTCGATGAAAGCTTCGATCTGCCGGTTTAAGTCACTTGGTATGAAGTAGTGTTCCAGCAAGATGCGGTTCTTCAGGGTTTGATGCCAGCGTTCAATCTTGCCTTGGGTTTGCGGGTGATAAGGCGCACCGCGAACATGACCCATGCCTTTGCCATCCAACCACTCTGCCAGATCACTGGATATGTAGCAGGGGCCATTATCAGATAGTAGCCGGGGTTTATGCGCAACGTTGGCCCTGTCGCAGCCTGAGGCCTGAAGCGCCATTTCCAATGTATCGGTCACATCCGATGTGTTCATGGTGGTACACAGCTTCCAGGCAATGATGTATCGCGAATAATCATCAAGGATCGTACTGAGATAGAACCAACCCCAGCCAATGACCTTCAGATAGGTGAAGTCTGTTTGCCACAGCTGGTTGATGGCTGTGGTCTTGTCGCGGAACTCACTGGCAGCTTTCATGACGATAAATGCCGGGCTGGTGATCAGGTCCAGGGCCTTGAGCAGTCGGTACACTGAGCTTTCCGATACAAAATAGGCCTTCGTGTCTGTGAATGTCACAGCCAGTTCACGAGGAGACAGTTCCGGTTGATCAAGGGCCAGATCAATGATCTGTGCCCGTATATTTTCTGGCACGCGGTTCCAGGCTCTGTTGGGACCAGAACGTTTGTCTTCCAATCCTGTCTCACCCAATCGCTGATACAAATCATACCAGCGATAAAAAGTTGGCCGTGAGACGCCAAGCTTATCAAGTGTCACCTTGGCTGGCAGATGTGATTGTTCAACAATTCGGATGATTTCCAGTTTCTCAGATGCTGGGTATCTCATTCGATATCCTCCCCATCCGCGATCATGCTTTTTTTAAGAAGACGGTTTTCCAGCGTGAGATCTGCCACGCATTCCTTCAGATCACGGGCTTCACGGCGCAGACCTTTGACCTCATCGGTGGAAGCCTCACGCACTATATCGCCTGACAGACGCTTTTTACCGGCCTCCATAAACTCCTTCGACCATTTGTAGTACATGCTTTCAGCAAGACCTTCACGGCGGCACAGTTCAGCTATGCTGTCTTCACCGCGCAAGCCATCAAGCACAATGCGGATCTTTTCCTCCGCACTATACTGACGGCGGGTCTTGCGTTTGATGGTTCGGATCAATTTCTCTGAACCTGATCCTTGGGTTCCTGATTTATGTCTCATCTTCGCTCCATAAGGGCTACGATGAACCAAAATCATCTCTTAAGAAAAATCAAACCTCTGTCTCATGAATGCTGACGGGGAACATGGTGGTGAGTGAGAACGCTAATAACCTGATTGATGTCGAAGACCTGTGGGTACAATTCCCCACAAGAACCGGGATGTTCGATGCTGTTCGCGGTGTTTCATTTTCACTGGGCAAAGAACGGCTTGGCATTGTTGGTGAATCCGGCTCCGGAAAATCCATGACCGGTCGCGCGTTACTGCGGCTGATCCGGCCACCGGGAATTGTCAAAGCCGGACGCATGTTGTTGAGCGGTGAAGACCTGCTGGCAAAATCAGAAAGAGAAATGCGCGACGTACGCGGGCAGCGCATTTCCATGATTATGCAAGACCCGAAATTTTCGCTCAATCCGGTTATGACCATCGGTGAGCAAATCATGGAAGCCTATTCGCTGCACACCAAAGCCACAAAAGGTGCGGCGAAAGAAAAGGCGATGGAGATGCTCAACGCCGTGACAATCCGTGACCCTGCGCGCGTCTTCCGGGCTTACCCGCACGAAATGTCTGGCGGCATGGGGCAACGGGTTATGATTGCCATGATGCTGGCGCCGGACCCCAAAATTCTGATCGCCGATGAACCCACGTCCGCGCTGGATGTTTCCGTTCAGGGGCAGGTTCTGTCGATCATGGATAAACTCGTCGAGGAACGGGGAATGGGGCTTATATTTATCAGTCACGACCTCAATCTGGTATCGTCGTTCTGTGATCGCGTGTTGATCATGTATGCAGGGCGGATTGTGGAAACGTGTCGCGCCGATAAATTGCATGAAGCGCAACATCCCTATACGCGCGGGTTGCTGAACTCTCTTCCGCATCTGGACAGGCCCCAACGCCGCCTGGAAGTTCTAAAACGGGACGACGCATGGCGCGAGGCGTCCAGCGTGGTTGATGCATCATGAGTGGCGTTAATATTCAGAACCTCAATGTCTGGTTCGGCCACGGTGCGGACAGGGTTGATGCCGTCATTGACGCCTCGCTGCAGGTGGAATCGGGCGCATCCTTTGGCCTTGTTGGGGAAAGCGGCTCGGGCAAATCCACAATTTTACGGGCGATTACGGGCTTGGCTCCCACGTGGTCCGGTACAATGGTGGTGGCCGATGAAACGCTTGGGGCTTCCCGATCAGCCAATTTTTTTAACAAAGCACAAATGGTTTTTCAGGACCCCTATGCCTCGCTGCATCCGCGCCATTCGGTCGATCAGGTTTTGAGTGAAACCCTGTATCTGCACGGATATGATGATATTGATCAGCGGGTCCCCAAGCTTCTGGACGACGTGGGGCTCGGCACCGCGTTTCGATTTCGTTATCCCCACCAATTGTCAGGCGGCCAGCGGCAACGGGTCGCGATTGCACGCGCCCTTGCCCCCAGGCCTGAAATCCTGCTGCTGGACGAACCGACGTCGGCGCTCGATGTTTCCGTTCAGGCCGAGATTTTAAACCTGCTCGTTGACCTGCGTGAAGAGCGGAAATTGACCTACATTATGGTGTCCCACGATCTGGCGGTTGTTGGCCACATGTGCGAGCAGATCGCCGTCATGCAACACGGGAAGATCGTGGAGGTCATGAGCGTCGAAGACATGCGGGCAATGAAACCGCAAAACGACTACACCAAACATCTCCTGACCAGCACATTGGGGTATTCGAGACCGGAACCTGCGGAATGACGTTTTGCTTCCTCGATAATGGCTCATGTCTGTCTGTAAAGCGAGTGAAGAGCGAGCCGTCGCTGATGCGACGCGCTTGCGCAGCGAAGGCCTGTATGGCCGACAGCGTGAGCACAAAGATCAATGGAATGATGTTTTGAAACTACACCATGTTCAATTAGCCATTCCACCTGGTAGCGAAGATGAATGCCGCCGGTTTTACTGTGCCATTTTGGGCTGGAAGGAACTGCCCAAACCCGCAGTGCTGGTAAAAAGGGGTGGCCTTTGGTTGTCCGCCGGTGAAGTGGAACTGCATCTGGGAGTAGAACAGGATTTCCACCCCGCAAAAAAAGCACACCCCGCATTTTTGGTAACCGCGATCGACAATATTGCGGCTGACCTGGCTTCTCAGAAATTCGAAGTTGATTGGGACGACAGCATCCCCGAATTCAAACGTTTTTTCGTTTTTGATGCAGTCGGCAACAGGCTCGAATTCATGCAACCTTCTGATAGGCATTAACCAGATCGGCAAAAACGGCCCTGCCGGGGTGGTCGGATTCCACGAAGAGTACCTGATGCCATAGCAGTTCCACAACATACGAATATGCGAGCAACTCGACTGTACCAACGATGCCATCATCCGTTAGAGCTGAGCAATGACGTCTTTTGTAAACTCTACAAACGCCTCTAGGCGGAACGAATTTGCTATCAAGGATTCTGCACATTGATTACGACCATCTCCCTCATCTCGATCATGGTTGGTCGATGGAAATACCCCCGGGCACCCCATCTGAACAAACACGATTCTGGTACACTTAAACTGTCCGCACAAATTTAAAGCCCGGACTTAAAGTTATCCGAAATTAAGGCGTGGTGGGTAAATCCCATCGAATGCAACACGCTTTTACGACGCTGACAGCGGATAACATTCCGTGTGGTTTAATGGAAATGGTTCTCTGCCTTAGAACACCAATTCAATATACATTTCGATATGGACTCTCCTCCACATCCGTGACATGAGCAGCGGCGTTAATTAAATCGATTGAAATTTAACAATGCTTATTCTCGTCAACGGGCAAATGGCATAGGAGACCCAGGATATTTACAACATCGGAAGCACCGACATGAACCCGGTTAACACGCAACAGTTGCGAACAGAAATTCTTCGCCATTTAAACTATTCATTGGGCAAGGATGTCTCCCACGCGACAACCTATGACTGGCGTATGTCCTTGTCGCTCGCACTACGTGACCTTGTAGTCGACCCGTGGTTTGCCAGCACACGGAAAACATACGAGGCGAAAGCCAAGCGAGTTTATTATCTGTCAATGGAATTTCTCATCGGACGTTTGATTGAGGACGTCATGATCAACTTGCGCCTTGATGAAGTTGCTCGCCAAACAATCGAAGACCTCGGGCAGGATTATTCCACAGTCGTTTATGATGAGCCGGATGCAGCTTTGGGCAACGGCGGCCTCGGGCGGCTCGCAGCCTGTTTTCTTGATAGTTTGTCAACATTGGGAATTCCCGCGTATGGATACGGTATTCGCTACGAACACGGTCTTTTCGAACAGGCTTTTGAAGACGGCAAACAAATAGAGACGGCCGAACACTGGCTGGCACAAAAACATGCTTGGGAATTCGAACGCCCAGAAGTTAGTTATGAAATTGGATTTGGTGGATCTGTACATCAAACCGAGAACACCGCGGTTTGGCACCCTGCAGAAACCATCTTGGCTTCTGCATATGACACACCGATTGTCGGGTGGGGTGGAAAATGGGCCAACACCCTGCGCTTGTGGTCTGCAAAACCAACTCTATTATTTGATTTACAGCGATTTAACGAGGGAAATTATCTTGCTGCAAGTGAGCCGGAAGCATTGGCGCGCACCATCTCAAGGGTGCTCTACCCCGATGATACCACCGACACTGGTAAGGAACTGCGGCTGAAACAGGAATACTTTTTCACCGCAGCATCAATTCAGGACCTGGTCCGGCGTTTCCTGTCGGAAGGCCACGAAATAACAACTTTGCCGGAACATGTTGCAATCCAGTTGAACGACACCCATCCGGCAATTGCCGGGCCGGAACTGGTCAGGATACTCACCGACGAACACGGTGTAGCCATGGATGACGCGATCGCGCTTGCGCGGCAATGTCTGGCCTACACCAATCACACATTACTATCGGAAGCCCTTGAACGATGGGACGAAGATCTGTTTGCTCGCATATTGCCCCGCCATCATCGTATTATCGAACTCATAGAAGATGCTCATCGCACAGCAACGGGTAGCAATGTACGGATAATCGAAAACGGTTCCGTCAAGATGGGTGAGCTTTCATTCATTATGGCGCATAAAGTCAACGGTGTATCAGCTCTTCACAGTGATCTGGTGAAAGCAAACCTGTTTACCGATCTCAACGCATCTTACCCAGGGCGGGCCATCAATCAGACCAACGGAATTACGCCGCGCCGGTGGCTACATTCATGCAATCCACCACTACGTAGCCTGATTAATGAGACAATTGGAACCGATTGGCCCGACGATCTGGAACGTCTCGTAAAACTGGAGCCACACGCTGCCGATAGCGCATTTATCGAAAAATTCAGAGCTGCAAAAACGCAGAACAAGCGGCGTGTTGCAGAATGGATCAAGGACCGAAACGGAACGATTATCAATCCCAATGCCATGTTTGACGTGCAAATCAAGCGGTTACATGAATACAAGCGTCAGCTGATGAACATTCTTGAGACAATAGCACTTTGGAATGAGATTAGAGATAACCCATCCGGCGACTGGACACCCCGGTTAAAAATTTTCGGGGGTAAAGCCGCTCCAGGTTATTTGGTTGCAAAAGAGATTATTCATCTAATCAACGACGTAGCAGTACGGATCAACAATGACCCTGTGACTAGCGAAATTCTGCAAGTCGCCTTTCCGGAAAATTACAATGTGACGATGGCGGAAATTTTGATTCCGGCTACTGATTTATCCGAGCAGATATCCACCGCCGGTAAGGAAGCTTCAGGCACCGGTAATATGAAATTCGCATTAAACGGCGCATTGACTATTGGCACGCTAGATGGAGCCAATGTTGAAATTCGTGACCATGTAGGTGCTGAAAACTTTTATCTGTTCGGTCTTACCGCTCAGGAAGTTGTCGCCCGCCGTGAAGAACAGGATTTTGCCCGACTGGCAATCGAGGCGAGCCCAAGATTGATCAAGGTTCTGGATCAGATACAATCGGGCGAATTCTCGCCAGGGGACTCAAACCGCCACGCGTCACTTGTTCAACGCATGTACGAGCATGACTATTTCCTTGTGACGGCGGATTTTGATGACTATTTCAAAACCCAGCGCCAGGTGGATATTGATTACCGCGATACCAATACCTGGGGTAGAAGAGCAATTCTCAACACCGCAAGGATGGGTTGGTTCTCGTCAGACCGCACAATTTCAGGTTATGCTCGCGATATCTGGAATGTGAGTGCGCTGTAAAATGGCTAAGGCCAAAAAGAAAACAACACCGAATGCAAGGAAAGACCAGACCGCCAGCCTTGGAGACTTGGATGATTATCTGATCACTGAGGGAAACCATTGGCGATTATGGGAAGCACTTGGCGCCCATGTCGCAGGCGAAGGCGATATAGCAGGTGTACATTTTGCAGTTTGGGCACCTAATGCGAAGCAGGTTTCTGTTGTTGGTGATTTCAACCACTGGAACGGTGACCAAAGCCTGATGGTTCCAAGAGGATCGACCGGCGTTTGGGAGACATTTGTACCCGATATCGGCGAAGGTGCGGCCTATAAATTCGAGATATGTGACCTCAACGGACACATCCTGCCTCAAAAGGCCGACCCCTTCGGATTTGGTGCGGAACATCCACCAAAAACAGCATCTGTTGTTCGCCGTCTGAATCGACATGAATGGAACGATAACAAATGGATGAAGCGGCGCGAAGCAATAAACCGTTTTGACCAACCCATATCTATTTATGAAGTCCACCTGGGTTCATGGAAACGTGTCAATCAGGAAGGGAACCGGCCGCTTTCTTATCTCGAACACGCCATCCAACTGGTAGATTATGTCGTGGATATGGGGTTCACCCATATCGAATTGATGCCAATTACCGAGTTTCCCTTTGACGGGTCGTGGGGATATCAGCCCGTTGGACTTTATGCCCCGACAATCCGGTATGGCACGCTGGAAGAGTTCCGCACATTTGTGGAGGCATGCCATAACGCCGATATCGGGCTTTTGCTGGATTGGGTGCCGGGACACTTTCCAGAGGACGAGCACGGCCTTGGAAATTTCGATGGAACCGCGCTCTATGAACATGCGGACCGAAAGGAAGGGTTTCACCCGGACTGGAATACGCTTTTGTACAATTACGGCCGGCGGGAAGTGGCTAATTACCTGATTGCCAACGCTGTCTACTGGCTGCGAGAACACCATCTTGATGGCTTGCGCGTCGATGCGGTGGCATCAATGCTCTATCGCGATTATTCACGCAAGGAGGGCGAATGGATACCAAATGTTCACGGCGGGCGTGAAAACCTTGAAGCCATTTCCTTTCTAAAAAGGATGAATGAGACCGTCTACGACGACACGCCCGGTATCATGACAGTCGCAGAAGAATCCACTGCGTTTCCAGGTGTCAGCATGTCAACCGATCAGGGCGGTCTCGGTTTTGGTTTCAAATGGAATATGGGATGGATGAACGACACACTCTCCTACATGGAGGAGGATCCAGTCCATCGAAAACACCACCATCATAAGATGGCGTTTGGCATCCACTACGCATTTTCGGAGAATTTCGTCCTACCACTCAGCCACGATGAGGTAGTACACGGCAAGGGCTCAATGATCAGTAAAATGCCGGGGGACATGAATGAAAAGTTTGCAAATCTTCGCGCCTATTACGGCTTCATGTGGGGTCACCCGGGCAAAAAACTACTGTTCATGGGCAACGAAATTGCGCAATGGGATGAGTGGAACCATGAATCCTCATTAGATTGGCATTTGCTCGACCAACCTTTGCATAGCGGCATGCAAAACCTCATTCGCGACCTCAATAGCTTCTACAGAGCCACACCAGCGATGTACCAGTTGGACTGCAGGGAGGAAGGCTTCGAATGGATAGAAGCTGATGCGTCAGACGAATCCATATTCGCTTGGCATCGTAAGGGGAATAGAAATTCACCTCCGGTTCTGGTCATTTCAAACTTCACACCGATTGAGCGCAGTGCACGGCGCATTGGTGTACCTGAAGCAGGGTTTTGGATAGAAAAACTAAACACGGATTCAAATCACTACGGGGGAGACGACCGCGGAAACTTTGGCGGAGTTGAGAGCGAGAATATTCGCGCATCAGGCCAGGATCATTCCATCGAGATCACAGTTCCCCCTCTAACAACAATCTTTTTTGAGCGGCGATGATGGCACCTCAAACTGAACTTCAGAACTAACGGGTGAAAAAAGGAAAAGCATAAATGGGACAGGAATCGCAGAGACTGGCGCAGCAGACCATGGCATTTGTTTTAGCGGGTGGTCGAGGCAGCCGATTGATGGACCTCACAGACCGTCGCGCAAAACCTGCTGTCTATTTTGGCGGTAAAACCCGTATCATCGATTTTCCATTGTCGAACGCCGTCAATTCCGGCATCCGCCGTCTTGGAGTTGCAACACAATACAAAGCCCATTCTCTCATCCGTCACCTACAACGCGGTTGGAGCTTTTTCCGCGCCGAACGCAATGAGTCTCTTGATATCCTTCCCGCATCCCAACAACTCGATGAAAACAATTGGTACAAGGGAACCGCAGATGCGGTTTACCAGAATATCGAAGTCATTGAGGGCAATAACACAAAGTATGTGATCATTTTGGCGGGGGATCATATCTACAAACAGGACTATTCCGTGATGATCCAGCATCACGTCGACAGTGGCGCCGATGTCACCGTGGGCTGTATTGAAGTGCCGCGTATGGAGGCGACAGGTTTTGGTGTCATGCACGTTGATGAGAAGGACCGGGTCATTGATTTCGTTGAGAAACCAGCTGATCCGCCGGCAATGCCCGGAAATCCGGATTTAGCCCTCGCCAGCATGGGAATTTATGTCTTCGAAACAGATTATATGCTCAATATTTTGAAAAACGACGCCAAAAATGACGCTTCTAGTCATGATTTCGGCAAAGATATTATTCCACTTCTGGTTAAGAACGGGAAAAAGGTAATCGCCCACCCGTTCAGCCGTTCCTGTGTGCAGACCGGTATCGAAAAGAAAGCTTATTGGCGTGATGTGGGGACAATCGATGCCTTTTGGCAAGCGAATATTGATCTCACTGACTCCAACCCGGAACTCGACCTTTATGACCAGGATTGGCCAATTTGGACCTATTCAGAACTGACACCACCGGCCAAATTTATTCGCAATGAAGACGGTCGGCGCGGGCAAGCACTTTCATCGCTCGTTTCCGGCGGTTGTATAATTTCCGGTTCCCAACTCGAAAGATGCCTCCTGTTTACCGGTGTACGAGTCAGTTCCTATTCTACTCTCAATGGAGTTGTTGCATTGCCTTATGTCCAGATTGGACGGAACGCCTGGCTTGATCGTGTTATTATTGATCGGGGGGTTAGCATCCCCGAAGGACTGGAAGTGGGGAAAGATCACGAGCTGGATGCAAAACGGTTTTATCGTTCGGAAGATGGCGTGTGTCTAATCACCAAAAAGATGATCGACGCACTGGGTTGAGTTTATGAAGATTCTTTATGTCGCGTCCGAATGTGCGCCCTTTATCAAGACCGGTGGACTAGCTGATGTGGTGGGTGCCGTTCCCAAAGAGTTGGAAAACCTGGGGGCGAACGTCAAGATTTTATTGCCGCGTTACCCGGCTCTGAGAGATGTCGCGGTAAAGGGAAAAACCGTTCATACATTTGATGATCTGTTTGGTGGGTCAGCGCAAATTATCGCGGTTAAGGCAAATGGGCTCAATCTACTGTTACTGAACGCGCCCCACCTGTTTGATCGCCCCGGCAATATCTATCTCGATGGCACCGGGAATGACTGGCACGATAATCACTTACGTTTCGGTGGCCTATGCGCTGCAGCGGCAGAGATCGCGATTGATGGTGTTAACAAGTGGAAACCGCAAATTGTCCATGCCCATGACTGGCATGCCGGATTGACACCGCTATTCATCAAAATGCGCAATGCGAAGAAACCGCCCCGTTGCGTATTGACCATTCACAACATCGCATTCCAGGGCTTGTTTGATTGGTCAACAAAACAGACGTTTGGCATTCCAGACGAGTATTTTACCGCAGAAGGAGCGGAGTACTGGGGAAGCCTTGGCTTTCTCAAAGCGGGTCTTGTATTCAGCGACAAGATTACAACCGTCAGCCCCACCTATGCGAAAGAACTGCTTTCATCGGAATTCGGCATGGGACTTGAGGGTGTACTCAAAGCCAGAAAAGATGACTTGACGGGTATCATTAACGGCATTGACCTTGATGTCTGGAATCCCAAAACTGACCCGGAACTCAAGATCAATTACACCAATCGGAGCTTGGGCAGAAAGAAGCAAAACAGGGCAGCAATTGAAAAACGTTTTGGGCTGAAATCCGGGCATAACGACCCATTGTTTTGTGTTGTCAGCCGACTAACCACCCAAAAAGGGTTGGATGTTTTATTGGAAGTTCTACCGACGTTTGAAAAGCGCGGTGCTCAATTGGCTCTGCTTGGATCGGGCGATAAAAATCTGGAAGGGAAATTTATTGAAGCCGCAAGCCGTTATCCTGGAACAGTCGGCGTTATCATTGGATACGATGAAGCGCTGTCCCACCTGATGCAGGGCGGTAGTGATGCGATTCTTGTTCCTTCTCGATTTGAACCCTGCGGTCTCACACAATTGTACGGCCTGCGATACGGTACTCTTCCTGTCGTTGCGCGCACCGGCGGACTTGCAGATACGGTGGTCGATGCAAATGCAACGACGATCAAATCCAGAACTGCAACGGGCATTCAGTTCGAACCTGTAACAGGCGATGCCCTCCAAGATGCAATACGTCGCACCTGCGACCTCTATGAAAATAAGGACACCTGGCACTCGATTGTTCTCAACGCCATGCGGCAGCCCGTTGGTTGGAACCAGTCCGCTCCTGAATACATGGCCCTTTATGAGAAAATAACAGGACCTCGATGAAAAGTTACAATCCATGCCATTACAACTGAGCTCTGGACGACCTCATCATTTAGGCGCACGTTTTGATGGTGAAGGGACTAATTTTGCAGTTTTTTCTGCCAATGCTTCGCAATTATATCTATCCGTTTTTTCACCCGACGGTTCTGAAGAAGTCGAACGGATCGCTCTTCCAGAACGTACCGGTCATGTCTGGCACGGTTATGCAGCTGGGCTTAAGCCCGGCACGCTTTATGGTTATCGCGCCGATGGTATCTATGCGCCGGAGCAAGGCCACCGTTTCAATGTCAATAAACTGCTGATGGACCCGTACACCAGAGAATTGCGCGGCAGATGGACAGATAACGATACAACGCATGGATACATAAAAGGATCTGCACAGGAAGATCTCTCCTTTGACACGCGCGACAGTGCGCCATTTGTCACCAAAAGTGTCGTGTCTGACGCTAGCCTGTTCAACCACATCGAACCTCGAGACAATATCGATTGGTCTCAAACGTTAATCTATGAAGCCCACCCAAAAGGGTCGACGATGCAACACCCCGGGGTGCCGCAGGATGTGCGTGGTTCATACGAAGCGTTGGCATCCGAGCCGGTGTTGGAACACCTGCAAAAATTGGGTATCACCGCGGTTGAACTTTTACCGGTTCATTCCTTTATCGATGACTCTTTTCTCATCAAGCGTAACCTGCGTAATTATTGGGGCTATAATTCAATCGGTTTTTTTGCGCCGGAGCCCCGTTATTTCGGCCCCAATGGTTTCAAGGGGTTTCGCGAAATGGTTCGCCGGTTTCACGCCGCAGGCATCAAGGTCATACTGGACGTTGTCTACAATCACACCGCAGAGGGGGATCAGCGCGGCCCCACGCTCTGTTATCGCGGGTTAGACAACGCTTCCTATTACCGACTGATTGCTGGCCAGCCCCGCTATTATGTCAACGACACCGGTTGCGGCAACACTGTAAATATCGCCCACCCCTATGTCCTGCGCATGGTGATGGACAGTCTACGGTTCTGGGTCCAGCAAATGGGTGTTGACGGTTTCAGGTTTGATTTGGCTACCACCCTTGCCCGTGAAGACCACGGTTTCGACAGGCGTGGCGGGTTTTTCGATGCCCTGCGCCAAGACCCCGCCCTCAGTGATGTTCAATTGATTGCTGAACCTTGGGATGTGGGACCCGGTGGCTATCGCCTGGGTGAGTTTCCAGCCGAATTTTCCGAATGGAACGACGGGTTTCGAGACACGGTGCGACGTTATTGGCGCGGTGATACCCATAGCACTCAGGACCTTGGCGCAAGGCTGCTTGGGTCAGCAGGCAATTTCGACCGTGATGGCAGAAGAGCTTGGAGCTCGATCAACATGGTCACGGCCCATGACGGTTTCACACTTGCAGATGTTACTCGCTACAATGAACGCCACAACCATGCTAATGGCGAAAACAACGCAGATGGCCATCACAACAATCTAAGTGATAATTGTGGTGTTGAAGGGGAAACGACCGACCTCGAGATTCGCAAACGTCGCGCACGCCGCCAGCGCAATATGTTGGCCACAGTATTTCTGTCTCAGGGAACGCCCATGCTGCTTGCGGGCGATGAATTTTCAAATTCACAGAAGGGAAACAACAATGCCTATGCGCAGGATAATCCCATTGGATGGTTGAATTGGGATAAGGCGGATGAAGCCATGATTGATTTTGTCGCCCGCCTATCGCGATTCCGTCACGAACACCCCTGTCTAAACCAGAGCCGGTTTTTACACGGTGCTATCAGGGAAAGTGACGGACTTCCAGATGTTGAATGGACTGATTTCAACGCAGAAACTCTGCAATGGCGTGACCCGACTTTGTCGAATTTTTGCATCACATTGCGTGGCTCTGCGGAGCTTCCAGTAGAGCACCAAATTGATGACGCGGTATTTGTAGCCTTTAATCGCGATGAAGCCGAAGAGAACGTCAAATTACCAGCCGTTCCTCCGGGAAACCACTGGGTACGCGCAATTGATACAGCGGCCAGTGATATCTTCGACGTATGTGAAATCGACGATTCTTCCATGGTTGTTTCTGGTCATTCGGTGATTGCGGCGGTTGCGCGACCCAATGAAAGCCCACGATGAATCCTGACACAGCGCTCGATCAACTTGCGACCATGGCCGGGGTTGTACCGGTCTATCGTGATCTTGCCGGCGCGGAGCAACCAACGGGTAAGGATACCAAATTAGCGTTACTTAAGGCGGCGGGCTGGCAACTCGACAATGGCTCAATGATTGTAGAGGCAGCGAGGCATTTCAACGCCGAGATCAAACAGCGCATGTTGCCCGAAGATATTATCGTTACCGCGCAAAAACCCACAGAACTGGATATCCCGGAACCGGTTGCCTGGTGGGTGAACTTCGAAAACTTAAACGGTCACGTGATAGAGGGGCAAGCGGAGACGTTCATAGAACTACCTGCAATGCCGTCTGGCCTTCATGAATTGGTTTTGAGAACAAAAAGCCGGGAAGAAAGAATACGCCTGATCGCGGCTCCTCGGACCGCTCCATCGGTCTTCGATATTACGGGACAAGAGCGAACATGGGGCGCAAACGCCGCTCTTTACGGGCTACACTCGCGACGTAATCCCGGCATCGGGGACTATGTCGACCTTGCTGAAGCAGCAAAGGCGTGCGCCAATCATGGCGCAGGATTTTTCGGAATCAACCCGGTTCATGCACTTGGCTGGAACAGTCCAGATGTCAAAAGCCCCTATTCTCCTTCCCATAGGGGCTTTTTGAACACATCTCACATTGCCGTCGATCAAATTTCACCCGCGTCTGGCATTCACCAAAATCAATTGGGACAGTGGAGGGCAGAAGTTAATCGTCATTCCGACGATCTGATTGATTATGATACTCACTCCAAATACCAACGCCCCCCGCTAAGAAGCCTGTTTGACGAATTTCAAGCACGGGCTTCGCAAGAACAGCGAGATTTGTTTGCAAGTTTTCTTGAACAGGAAGGAACAGCTCTGTCCCGCTTCACGCAATTTGAATCCTTAAGCGACGATCACGGTCCTGACTGGCAAGTTTGGCCGGAGGAGTCAAAGAGCCCTGACCGTGACCTCAAGACCAACCCGAAAAATGCTGATTTCCACGCTTGGTTGCAATGGCAGGCAAATTGCCAATTGCGAAAGGCACAGCAAAAGGCACTGTCTTCCGGCATGGGCCTCGGCCTCTATCTCGATCTTGCAGTCGGGTCACGCCGTGACGGTGCTGAAGCTTGGAGCGAGCAAAATACAATTGCGAAAGGCGTGTCTATTGGCGCACCACCTGATCAACTCAGCCCAGCCGGTCAAAACTGGAATTTGACGGCTTTCGCACCGCGTAAGCTTGCAGGGGACGACTATCGATCTTTTCGAACCGTTCTAGCTCAAAATATGCGCCATTGCGGAATATTGAGAATTGATCATATCCTGGGTCTGAACCGTAGTTACTGGATCCCCGATGACGGCACCCCCGGAGGATATGTCAGGAATAATTTTGAGGTACTTCTGGCGCTTGTACGTATTGAAGCGCAGCAGAGCAATACTGTGATCATCGGGGAAGATCTTGGTCTTGTTCCCGAAGGTCTGCGGACGGCTGTACAGCAAAGTGGAATTTATTCATATTCGGTACTGCAGTATGAAAAAAATAAATCCGGCAGGTTCAAAAGCCCTTCACAACTGCGCAAACAATCGCTGGCTTGCTTTGGAACCCATGATACTCCCACGTTAAACGGATTTGCTCAGGGGCAGGATATCGATTGGTGGGAAAGGTTGAGCTGGGTTGATGAACAAACAGCCACAGAGGCGCGCAGTGAGCGGGAGATCGAAAGCGCGCAACTAAAGGATTTGTCCAGCCAACTACCGAACCTAACCCCACATAACGAAAACTCAAAGCTGGACTTGATGAGCCATTCCGTTCACGGCGCGCTTGCATCATCTCCGGTAACGATGATTTCTGTCCAACTTGATGACGTTGAAGGAAAGGTAGAGGCACAAAACCTGCCCGGAACGATTGACGAGCATCCAAACTGGTGCCGCCGTTCTTCAACACCAACGGATGATTTACAACGACATTCCGGGCTGGCGCAAATCGGGCAATTGATGACATTAAATCACAGAAGTAATACCGGGGCACTATAAGGGAGAGTTCAATATGAATTCTAAAGTCGTATCCACTCAGCCAATTGAGGGGCAAATGCCGGGCACGTCGGGGTTACGCAAAAAAACACGCGTTTTTATGCAGCCCGGCTATCTCGAAAACTTTGTTCAGGCGACGTTTAATGCCATTGGCGGAGCGTCAGGAAAAACATTTGTGGTCGGGGGTGACGGACGTTATTTCAACGCCACGGCGATCCAGACGATCCTGAAAATGGCAACAGCTAACGGCGCAGAAAAAGTCATTGTAGGCCAAGACGGCCTACTATCTACGCCGGCCGCGTCCCACCTCATCCGGATGAACAAAACTGATGGCGGCCTCATCCTTTCTGCCAGCCACAACCCCGGCGGCATAGAGAACGACTTTGGCGTGAAGTTCAACACAGCCAATGGCGGCCCAGCCCCCGAAAGTATTACCAACGCAATTTTTGCTGAGACCCGGAGCATCTTGGAATATTCAATCGCAGCGACTGATGACGTCGACATCCACACTATCGGAAGCTTCTCGATTGGAGAGATGACGGTTGAGGTTGTCGATCCTGTTGCTGACTACCAGGCCTTGATGGCCAGCCTTTTTGATTTCGACAAAATTCGCGAACTTTTTGCAAACGGTTTTACCATGCGATTTGACGCCATGCATGCGATCACGGGCCCTTATGCCAATGCTATCCTTGCAAATAGTCTCGGTGCACCGAAAGGAACCGTCACAAACGGTGTGCCGAAGGAGGACTTTGCCAATGGCCACCCCGACCCTAATCCGGTTTGGGCAAAAGAACTTATGGACCTTATGATGAACGACAACGGTCCGGATTTTGGCGCCGCTTCCGACGGTGATGGTGATCGCAATATGATTGTTGGCCGCAATATCTACGTGACACCTTCTGACAGCCTTGCAGTACTTGTGGCCAATGCACACCTCGCGCCAGCTTACGCTGATGGCCTTTCTGGCGTGGCACGCTCCATGCCGACCAGTGGAGCAAGTGACCGGGTAGCCGACAAACTGGGTATCGCCAGTTTTGAAACACCGACAGGGTGGAAATTTTTTGGTAATTTACTGGATGCAGGCAAGGTAACAATCTGCGGTGAGGAAAGTGCTGGTACAGGTTCTGATCATGTTCGCGAGAAAGACGGCCTGTGGGCAGTTCTACTGTGGCTCAATATTCTGGCGGAGCGAAAACAATCAATGACTGAAATTCTGACGGATCATTGGAAAACCTATGGTCGAAACTATTATTCGAGGCATGACTACGAGGCCATTCCCACGGATATTGCCGATACCCTGATGTCCGGGTTAATCGAAAAATTACCAGACCTGGTAGGGCAAGAATTTTCCGGTTTGAAGGTAAGTGCGGCAGACGAGTTCTCGTATATAGATCCGGTTGATGGATCGGTAAGCCACAATCAAGGCATTCGAATATTTTTTGAATCCGGTGGAAGAGCAGTATTTCGCCTGTCTGGCACAGGCACCGAAGGCGCAACACTTCGCGTATATCTGGAACAATATGTGCCAACGGAGGCCGACCACTCACAGGAAACCCAACAAGCCTTAACCCAGGTTAAGCAGGCGGCCCAACAGATTAGCGAGTTAGCTTCTCACCTTGGCCGTACAGAACCGGATGTAATGACCTGATGAATTTTTCGGTACGCACTCGCATTGATTTTTTGAAGCTCACGGGCTCAAAATGAAAGGCTTGGTCAACTCAACGCCCACGCGCTTTTCCCTGTAGAAACCCTGATAACGATATTCGTCAGAATGCATATAGCAGTCGACCGTTGCGATATTTGAGTTGTCGTTGAATGTGATCAACCGTGACTGTGGCATGGCGTGATTTTTAACGAACCAACGCGTGAGAGCGGAAACATTAATAAACGTTGTACCGCCATACCGCCTCTCAATATGGCTCTTGCCACCGTGCGTATCATCGGGATTGGTGTGGGTATGGCCACCAAGCCACATATCCACTTTGCCTGGATTTGCCTCCAACCAAGTTTCAAATTGGTGCTTACCACCCTCACCGCCTACCCAATACAGATAGCTTGCTGCATGCGGTGTCCCTTCTTTGTAATAACCGTGATAATCAGATTTCCAGTTCCCATCATCTCCCTTAATCATACCTTCCCAATCGCCGGTTGCGACCGTTGTTTCCTTGAGAAGATAATGATGCGCGGTGATAATAATCTTCTCCTGCTGGTTGCTCTCGACTTGATCGACCCACCAGTCGAACGTTTCTTTCGTAACCACGCCACCCGGATTACCTCCAAGCTCACCCCGGCCCTTCGGTTGGCTCATTTCGTTAACATCGCTCATCATCAGCACACGTATGTTACCAAAATCAAAATGGTAGCGTTCATAGGTTCCCGTTATGGGGAACGGAATATTTTCGCGAGTTACGCCTGAATAGGCCGGATTTTCACCAAGTGGATCAATATACCTGCGAAACCATATGGCCTCGGACTCATCAGGTGCGTTGCGGTCGTGATTACCGCAAATCGTGTAGATATCCTCACGCCGGTGTTTTTCGAGCGCGCCAAATTGTCGAACAACTTCTTCGCCTTCTTCCCTGGTGGGCAAACCGAAGGCAGCTGAGAAATCCCCCACATTGATGCCAATATCCCAGTCGAAGTCTCGGTCCGCTTGCCGGATTGCGTCTGCCAGACTCTCCCGGCCCTGCCGTTTATCGGCGGAAACGTGTGAACAACCGGATGCCCATATTTTGAACGCTGTTTTGTTCATGCCATACCAACCTGTGGTTGATTACTGATGGCGTCATCAGGACGTGAGTCAATTTTAGCCTGAAGATCGTCACGCAACGCCTTGTATTTTGGATTATCGTAGAGATTTTCAAGTTCATTTGGATCATCAACAAGGTCGTACAATTCACCGGCACCAGAATTCAAATCGACGGTCATCTTGTGGGTTCTTGTGCGTACCGTTCTCAATGATAACGCGACACCGGTCCGCGTTGGCAGCAATTCCCATTCATTTAACGCGAATTCTCGTGAACCACCATTCTCAATGACTGGCCGGAGAGATTTCCCATGTTGGGTTAACAGAGCTTTTGCATCTCCATAATCGAAAAACGTGGGTCCTAAATCTATTGTTGAGACCGGTTGATCAATGCTCTTCCCTGCAGGCACGCCGGGTCCCCGAACAATCAGCGGGACCCGAAGCAAGCCTTCGTAGTGCATAGGACCTTTAAGAACCAGACCGTGATCGCCCAACCAGTCACCGTGATCTGAGATGTAAATAACATAGGTATTTTCCACCAACCCGGCTTCTTCGAGTGCTATCAAAATTCGCCCTACATTATGATCAATCAAAGAAAGCTGACCATAAGTATTAGCGATGATCTCTCGTAACTGATCATCATCCTGCTCGGAAATTCGGCTGTAGCTTTTACGAATTTCTGCTCCTTCTTTTGAACCTTGTGGCTCTGCGGTCAGGACCTCTTCATGCCACCACGGCCTTCCCGTGAAAGTCCGGCTTCGGTTTTCAGGCAGGTCAACATCGGCAGGGTCATGCAGGCGCGACCAGGGCTCTGGAGCATCGAACGGATGATGTGGGTCCGGGAAACTGACCCAGGTGCAAAACGGCTGGTCTCCCCGGCCATGTTTTATCCAATCGATCGACCTGTCCGCCGTCCAGGTTGTGTTATGCCAGGCGGTGGGGAGTTTTGAATGCCAGGTTTGGGCAGCACCTTTTGTATCACCTGCATTTTCCCTGTACTGCGCGTTCTTTTCATCGCCTCGACCGTCTGCATAGAACCAACGTTCGTAATGCTGTCCGGCTGGCGGTTTCTCCGGCAAAAACCAATTGTGACCAACCAACATCATCTCGACATGCTGAAATCCCATATAGGGTCCATTCCAATGGTCGGGATAATTTACTGACGATTTCAGACATTCTGGTGATCCGGTGGGCTCAAAAGTATGATACGTCGAAAAATGAGCTTTGCCGAAAAAGGCTGTTTCGTAACCTGCCTGGCCCAGAGCCCCGGCAAATCCTTTTTCACCAACAGCTGGATCGAGATCGATTCCGTTGTCATGAACCCCGTGGGTTTTACACAGTTGCCCGGTTAATATCGATGCTCTGGCGGGCTGGCACACGACGCATGGGGTTATGCAGCTTGTGAAATGAGTTCCGTCTGCTGCGAGTTGATCAAGGTGTGGCGTCTTAACCTTACGCCCCATAAATCCAAATCAATCTGCCCGCTGCTGGTCCGCGGAAATCAATAGAAAGTTCGGCCTGCTCATATGCCCTGCCCCTGCCGTCTGGATGTGTAAAAAATAATGCCTAAAGCCATAATCATAAATATTGCCGCAATCGGATTCGTGAACAGGAAGAAGGGATCATTACCTGTTGCAGCGAACGCCTGTCGCGCACTTTGCTCCAGCCGTTCCCCAAGAATGAACGCGATAACGAACGGCAGGGGCGATATTTCCAGCACCCGCATGAAATAGCCAAGGACGCCGAATCCAAGTGCAAACAAAAGCGCCTCCATGCGTGTTTCCTGAACGTAAATCGCGGTGAGCGTTAATAACAATACAACCGGTAACAACACGTGCTTTGGAATCTTAATCATTACGCCCATCGAACGCATGAACAGCCCACCAATTGTCCAATTCAGCAAATTTGCAATGAACATGGCACAAAATAAGCCAAAAGCGATCACCAACTCGGGGTTAACCTCATCCTGTGTGAATTTGAAAACTGCCGGCCCCGGATTAAACCCACCGATAGATTCAGCTGCGAGGATCAGGAAAACCGCCGCTGCGTTACCTGGAATTCCCAGAGAGAGTACCGGAATAAGGTTAGCCCCAGATACGGAACTGTTTGCCGCCTCGGTCGAGGCAATTCCCTCAGGAACACCTTGCCCAAAATCAAGACTGTCTTCTGATTTTGTTTTTTGATACCGCCGCCGCCCAACAGTGTATCCAAGGGTGGCCGCGAGGGTTGAACCGATCCCGGGGAGAGCACCAATGGCAGTCCCTATCACGCTTGAGCGGGCGATATACGGGAACAAGCGTTTTATTTCATGGAAACTCAGGCGCTGATCGCCGCTATCCTCAATAGTATTAAATTCGCCGCTTTCTCGCTTGTTTTGCCAAAGTTCCTCCATTCCCTTGAACACCGCACCGATAATCAACACCCCAAGCACTGCGGTAGTAATGGGAAAACCACGGGAGAGTTGTTCGGTTCCAAGAGAAAGGCGCGGGTAGAAATCTTCGCCGGTACCAATATAAACCGCTAATAGTCCAAGCCCGGTCGAGATCAACCCTTTGGCTGGTGAACCTCCGATTACCGCTGCTATGAATGAAAGCGATAGGATAAGAAGTGCGGTTTTTTCCGGCAAATCCAGATAGGCTTCCACAAGAATTGCCAAAAAAGGAGCGCATACGAACAGCACAATATCAGAAAATGTATCTCCACTAACTGATGAAAAATGGGCAATGCGCAGCGCTTTCTTGGCTTGCCCGTTTTTAGTCATTGGATGGCCATCCAACGTCGTTAAATATGCGTCCGGGGTGCCCGGGGTGTTGAACAGTATTGCAGGAACCGCCCCTCCCACAGTTGCTCCTTTCATAACCCCGATCAAAAATCCCATAACCGGCAGTAGAGCTGCGGTGGTATAGCCAAATACCGATATCAATATGGGCAGCGCAATTGCCATGGCGACAGGACCAGTGAGCCCTGGTGTAGCGCCAACCATGATCCCGGTTAAGAAACCAAACAGGATCATCGCCAGGGTAATCGAGACCGAATATCCAAAGACTGAAAACAATTCAGGCCCCTGGAAAACGGCAAGCACACCCATCCAGATATAATCAAACGTGCCCACTAGACGTCACCGTTTGGTGGCAACAGCAGATCTTCGAAGGGCACATCAAAAATCAGAATCATTGCGATCACCGCCAAAACCGCGATGGACAAGGAACGCCAACTCAGCTTTCCCTCGATTTGCGAAATCATGCCCGAAACCATCAGTGAGCCACCGAGGAAGAATCCAATATATTTCCAGGCGACGGTATCTCTTAAAAGGCGATACTCAAGAGATTCATTCTGCGTCAGATTGACGAGCGCAATTGTGAGCGGCCCGGCATAGCGCATAAGTATCAAGCTAATGGCCAGTACAGTTATTAATATTGAGAGGTACTTATAGTTTCCCGACAACAAAACCCGTTGGTCTGAGGCTTCACGCTTTTGCGTGATCAGGATGAAACCGCCTACAAATACGAATAGGGCCGCTACAGACGGGGCAAGGGAATCCCCAATCTCCAACCTGCGCCGGACTTTTTCAATGACCCCGCTTTCAACATCCAATGGGATCCAAACGAACAGAACAAGGGTTGCGAAGATCAGACAGCATAACCCCAGGATCAGATCGCCGTTAATGTTGTTTCGCACGGGGTTAATATCCCACGACATAACCGTGGCCCGGCATCAACCGGGCCAAGGGCTTAACTGATGGTACTATTGATCGACCGCTTTCATCAGGTCGGCTGCTCCCGTAAAACCCTTTTGCAAAAAGCCATCCAACTCTGCACCTTTTATGGTAGTTGCTCCACCGAACACCCGGTTAATGATTTTGGTCACCTTCAACTCAGGATTGCTCACTATCGACGCAATGGCATCACCTAAAGCCGATTGCGCATCGGCAGGCATGCCCTTCGGGCCGACGAAAACAAAATATCCGTCCGCGTTAAATGGAACTCCCAAATCGCTGAGAAGAGGCGCATCTGGTGTCGCATTCAACGGGGTCGAGAGGGCGGATGCCAACTCAACAAGGTCGCCAGCAGCAACCCCTTTAGCTTGCGGTCCTGCAACAAACCCAATGTCAACATCACCAGCGTTGATAGCATCAAGAACCGCTTTACCGCCTCTATAGTTGACCACGTTGAACTTCACTCCGTGCGCCTGCTCTAAAAGATAGGCGATGTCTGCAAGACGTGGGCTCATCGTGCCGAACCTGATTTCATTATTGTTTTTAGCAGCAGCAATAACATCGTTCATGGTTTTCCAACCATCAGACGTACGCCCGATAATACCAAGCTGAAATCCTGCTGTCGTTGAAAGGCCGGCAAAATCTCCTGGTGATAGCCCGGCTTTTGCAGAAGCCAGATTATAACCCAGGGATTCAGTTACGGCCATTCCAATTGCTGTCCCGTCATTTGGCATGCCCGAAAGCGCCTTGAGCATGTTGACACCGCCTTTGCCAGTCACCTGTTCAGGAATAAACTACCATCCCAATTTCGCCTCCAGCTCTTCCGCTATCAAGCGCGCCTGGGTATCAGCGCCACCGCCTGCGCGGAAAGCAATAAGCAGTTTGATCGGTCCAGGCGGGGTCCAACCTGCTGCAAACGCGCTGATATTTACAAAAGCCATTGATAGCGCAGCAATGGCGATAACGAGAAATTTTCTCATGAAGTAGTCCCTCCCAGGAAATTAATCTTTACACTTTGGCTATATTTAGTAGACAGGTCAACTTGTTAGTTGACCTGTCTACTAAATGCTGCAACGTCTTGAGGACATATGAGGAAACAAGAATGTCCAATAGCAAATTTGCAACCGGATTACATGATTCAGAATCCCTGAAAAACATGCTTTCCTATCGGTTTGCCCGCCTCAATGCCAGATTGAACGCTCAGGCTTCGAAAATTCTGAGCCAGAATGGAGGATTGTCCCTGACCCAGTGGCGTGTTCTGGTGATGCTGGATACACTTGGCGAAACGAGCCATAAAAAAATCGCAGATAAAACTGAATTCGACAAAGGCCTTTTAAGCAGGACCATCAAGGGGATGGTTAAGAACGGCATTATCAAGTCCAAGATAAATCAATCAGATGGACGCGGCCATATTTTGGAAATGACGGACGTTGGCAGGTCGGTATTTAAAAATGCAAAGCCTCACATGCGCCAACGCCAACAAAACCTTTTAGATTGTCTGTCGGATTCTGAACGGGAGATTCTATTCATCGCAATCTCAAAATTGGATGCCGCTTTAGAGCCGGAACGAGAGCACCAATGACATCAAACCTCTTGATCCTGATGTCAGATGAACACCAGGCACGAGCCATGGGCTGCGCCGGCCACCCTTTTGTGCAGACGCCCAATCTGGATACACTTGCGCAAAACGGCATCAGGTTTTCAAACGCCTACACACCCTCCCCCATATGCGTACCGGCACGGGCAAGTTTTGCAACCGGACGTTATGTGCATCAAAATCGTCTTTGGGACAACGCAATGCCCTACACTGGCGCAATTCCGGGATGGGGTCATGCATTGCAAAAAAAAGGTGTTCGAAGCGAAAGTATCGGCAAACTTCATTACCGGGCAGAAGAAGACCCAACCGGTTTTGATAAAGAACATATCCCGATGATGGTCGCTGGCGGTGTGGGTATGGTGTGGGCCTCTATCCGCAAAGAAGATGAACGTGTAATTGTCAATGAAGGCAGGATGCTCGGAGAGTATATCGGGCCAGGCTCCTCAAAATACACCGAATATGACGCAGCTGTCACAAAACGCACAACCGAGTGGATAGCTGAAAAATCAATGTCGGACGATCATCAACCGTGGTGTCTTTATGTTGGCCTTGTCGCACCACATTTTCCTTTGGTTGTGCCGAAAGAGTTTTACGAGCTCTATCCACCTGAGAGCCTGCCAGAGGTAAAACTGCATCCAAAATACGGTTATCGACGGCACCCCTGGGTCGAAAAACAAAATGCCATGATGGACAGTGAAGCAAAGTTTGAAAACGCAGATGAGAGACTGCGCGCTTTAGCTTCATACTACGGGTTATGTTCATGGCTTGATCATAATGTTGGACAAATCCTCAACGCCCTCGCGGCGCACGGAATGAAGGGCAACACAACCATCATGTATACCTCTGACCATGGTGATAACGTCGGTGCTCGCGGGTTATGGGGAAAATCCAATTTGTATCAAGAAAGCGTAAGTGTCCCACTAGTTATGTCCGGTCCCGGGATCAAACCGGACATTTGCGAAACACCGGTAAGTCTGTTGGACCTTTCAGTTACGATAGCAAGCCATTTTGGGGCAGAACTGAACGCAGCGGTGCGTTGTCAGTCACTTGTCGATATAGCGGCCAGCCCAACCGATATGGATCGGACAATATTTAGCGAATATCACGCTGCTGGTTCGG
Organism: uncultured Rhizobiaceae bacterium; assembly: GCA_951813045.1. GTDB lineage: Bacteria > Pseudomonadota > Alphaproteobacteria > Rhizobiales > Rhizobiaceae > Pseudahrensia. Next base: position 307,287 of record CATOTF010000002.1, on the reverse strand, counting down.
TGTCCGGTGCTTTCATGCTCCGTAAGGGGAAGTGGAAATACATTCACTATGTCGGATTTTCGCCAGAGCTATTTGATCTGGAAAATGATCCGGAGGAACTAAATGATCTTGCCGGGAATCCTAATTTCTCCGACGTAATATTGGTGTTGGACAAGGAGCTTCGTCAAATCTGTGACCCGGATAAAACCGATGCACAGGCATTCGCAGATCAAGCAGCCTTAATCGAACACCACGGCGGGCGTGAATCAGCGTTGAAACTTGGAGCTCCGGCGGCAACCCCTCCACCATCAGTCAAATAATCAGGGATAGATAAATGACTATGAAGCTTACAATTTTGGGTTCCGGTTCACCTGAAGCTTACGCCCGCCGTGCATCATCCGGCTATCTGCTTGAGATCGGGGAAGATCGAATCCTGTTTGATTGTGGTGGCGGTGTGGTTGATAACTTAATTCGATCCGGCCGCCTGCCAAAAGACATTACCCATCTGTTTTTTACCCATTACCATTCCGATCACATGATCGATTATGCACGGCTAGTGCATGCAGCGTGGGATGAAGGTGGCAAACCGATCAAAGTCTTTGGTCCAGCACCGCTATCAAAGATAAATGATGGTTATTTCGGGAGAGACGGTGTCCTTTCTCAAGATCTACGTGCCCGAACTGAACTGGAAGCGAGCAAACAGGTTTGGGTCGCACGTGGCGGCACACTGCCCCGCCCTTGGCCAGCTCCCGAAATTACTGAGATAGAACCGGGTTACAGCTATAATGGTGGATCATGGAAACTAAGTTCTACTCAGGCAAGTCATGCGCAACCAATTCTAGAATGCTTAGCATTTTCAGTCGAATACCGAGGCCGAAAATTTGTTTACTCAGGCGATACCGGAATCAACGATCATGTCGCTGCTCTTTGTCAATACGCTGATTTCATGTTGCACTGGTGTTATCGGGGCAGCGGTGAACAGGTACATTCTTCACTCATGGAAAAAAGCCCCGACCCTGCTGAAATCGCAGCAATGGCAGAAAAATCCGGGGTGCGGCGATTGTATTTAACGCATTTTAGAACACACATGGACAGCGATGATGTGCACGAGAAAGCGAAGCGAGACCTATCAGAGCATTTTTCAGGTGAGGCTGGCATCGTCGAAGACTTGCAAGTTTATGAGATTTAAGAAATACCCGCTTGATTACATAAACAGGATTGTACAACCGCGCTGCATAATGTGATTGTGGATCGCGATTTACAGATTATCTCTAATACGCTCTTCAGAATTTCACGATGGAGAACACGTCAGCAACGCTAATGAACTATCCAAAAAACCATGATTTGGCTTTTTGCTCCGGTGGCTCGATTACCGCTTGACGTCGCCGACCGCTGGAACGGTCTTCACCAAAGAGTAGAGTTCGCGTTCGGTCTGCCAATCCAGCGAGTCCGGGCCTGATTACATTACACGTGATTTGAACACTTAAGCCGATCGGCGCATCACCATTTACAGTGAATGACATCATTTGATTGGGTCCGATCCCCTTATGGACGTCATCATGTTCTTCAAAGGTCCAGCGAACCCGGTCAGAACCTGCACCACTTCCACGCGCAATGCATTCATACCATGTATATTCTGTCTCCCGATCGTTACCGACAGCACCTGCTTCAACTTTCCAGGCTTTCAAAGTCAGGGACAGGTTTTGACTCTGGACAATCTTCACAGGCTGACTATCGCGCACCTCAGTCGGCGCGATACTTGCGAATGTCATGCCTTCCGGAGTTTTTAATTGCACTGAGACGCGAGCGTAGGTGAACCGGGCATTGGGAGGCGGATCAAACACGGCTGCAAGGGCAACTGCAAATCCTCCTTCCGAGGGCTCGACTGCCTTTATTCGAACCGCGCAACGTGCGCCCTTGATTTCGTCATCGGTTAACAAGCTTTCCGGACTGTCCGCCAATTCATGCGGTTCGTCAGGGTCTGCCACGAGCGCTTCATCAAACAATATGTTTTGTGCGTTGTCTGTCATCGGCTTAATTTCACCTTTCTGTTTACGTCGGGTGAGTCCAGGGATCACCACTCATAATCATTCCCGCCCAATAATAGGGAGCGGCATAATCGGGATTTGTTTGTAACGCGATAATTGCCTGTCGCAATGCTTCTGCCGGCGAAATGTCTGACTGTGAAGCGAGCACTTCATAGAACGTTTCCATCATCAGTCCGGTGGTTTTATCACGCACTTTCCATAATGATCCGATGATAGTTGGCACACCCGCTTGCAGCAATGCCGCGACCATGCCGTAGGGTTCATCACCCGGCAATTGTCGCGCCACGGAGCTTTCGCAAGCCCCCAAACTGACAAGACGGGCTGCAACTTTGCGCAAGGCAAACGCATCCCGAACTGTGAACCGTTGTTCATTGGCCAGGCGAAGATGGGACGCCATAGGGTCGTCACGGTCGAATACGGCGTGGCCGTTGAAATGGACGACTTTATGATTTTGCAGCGCATCGGCCAGACGACTCGGCACAACATTCTCGCCAGCGACGTAATCGTAGTCCCGCGCTTTGGCGAGACGTTGGGCATAGGTGTGGGTATCTGCGCTATCCACCACCGGTTGACCAAATACGATACCTTTCGCGCTTGCGTTTGAAGTTGTTCGAGCTCGACTGTGCCGCAGGATCGATAATGACGGCGTCCAGGAAACCGGATTGCGATTGATCAGATATTCCCCATTCAGGCTCAGTGCATGGAGAGGCAGAGAACGCAACTCCCCCGACGGGCACAGAACGAGATGTTCTCCCGGCTGCGTCAGCCTGCCCAGAGGGTGGATCAACGGATCGAGAATATCTAATAATTCGGGTTCATATCGCAATACACTGCGCCGTGCTTTGGGTGCAAAATCCAGTTGCAGAAATCGATCCAACTCTTGCCCGCTAATATTTATACGTTCGAATTTCGGCTCCATATCAGGACGTGCAACTGATATCCAAATGGCGTTCTTGACCCTGATCCAATCGACAAATGCGGCAGCGGGAGCACCGTCAAATGCGGCTTTCAGATCAACAACGCCATTTGCACCTCCGCTGCGTTGCTCCAGATAGGGACCAAGCTGAGAATAACCAGCTAACTCGTTGTGAGTATCGTTGATCTTTTCATTCCACATTTGCCGTTCGCCGGCCGGGCCCGTGACCCGAGATTCAACTAGTGTTCGTTCTTTTTCTATCAGCCTCTGGAGCTGTGGATCAGCATCAATCACAGACTGCACATCCACGGGTAAATGCATATCCGTTGCAACGATATCATTGAGCGCCCTTGCTTTTGAGGCCGCTATCCAGCCCCAGGCTTTGGCATGATCTTTTGAGACCACCAGAAACAATCGCAACGCTTCGCCCAAAAGTTCGGCTGAGACATCCGAGTGAATCTGTTTTCCTGCGAAACTCTCGGTGCGCGTTGGTGCAGTATAAGCGCGCCGGAGCGCATCAATTTGTGCTTGGGCGTCTGACAATACCGTTTCAGCAAGTTGAGCAAGTTGTTGTTGCGCATGAGTATTCATGAGCGGATGTAAATTGAGATAGAGCATGGCGAGTTTGTGCGCCGTGTTAGCAACCTGCATGATCATACCGCTGGTTTCACCATAAAAATTATAGGCCGACAGGAGGTAAGTTTGCGCTTTTTTGGCCAACTCGACACTCTCTGCGCCTGTGGCGGCGTTGGAGAGATTAAGATCAAGGCACCCGATCAGATAAGAACAATTTGCTGCTTGAAAGGGTAGATGTGCTTGTTCATACAACGCCCTTGCAATTTCTGTATGGTTTCGTGATGCTTTCAGATCGTTATTGACAGTAGCAATCTGGCTGCGCGTTTGAGCCACCCTGGCGCGTATTGCCAAAGCCTTTGACTGGGTGGATTCATCCACGGGTAGCAAATTTTCTGCCTGCGCCAGTTGCGACTCTGCCTGAGTAACAGTCTGGGCTATCGGTTGGGATTGCGGACCTTTTGGTGCGGATGCTGTTGTTTGCAACAACATCAAACCCGCTCGCTCCACATGTTTTTCTGACGCCGCCAAAATATCTTGGCGACTCTTGTCACGATCGATCCAGCTGGCCAACAACGCGTCGGCGTCGCGTATTTTTTCAACGCTTCGGTCATAGGCAATCGCATAGGCGGTGACGGCAATCAAATCGGAAGCGGCACTTTCCATACCGGCTGTTTGAAATTTCTCAATAGCACTGTGGAAGGCCACCAGCGCCTTACTGGTGTCACCAACGAAATTCAGGGCAGATGCCTTCAGCGCCAGAACGCCTGCCTTAAACCCATGAGGTGCCGGTTTAGCGAGCGCCTGGTCGCATAACTCTCTTGCCAACCCATGCTCCCCAGACTGCATTGCGGCGTCAGCAAGCCTGTGCACATTGGCTTGCAAGATCAGCCCCATTTCAAGCTCTAATGCAAGTTCCCGAATTTGTGTTCCATACTCCACGGCAGACTTTATGTGGCGGCGTTCATGAGCGACTGTGCTGGCCGTCAGCAACGCAGATATGGCACCTTTGGGATAACCTGCGTCGAGATAACGTTTAACGACGGGGTCCAAAACGTCCGGCAGGTCACCATCCAGTCTGATTGCCAGTTCCGCCTTGTTACAGGCAACATCTATTGGTCGAATGGCGTGACCCAGTTCGGCGTAATGCTCGCCTGCCCTATCCAATGCGTCATGGATATCAGGCAAAGGTGAGTTTATCTTCCTGTAGGATTGTGCGAGCCCATAATATCCATCTGCCTGTGCCCGCAAGTCACCGGACGCAATGGCGTCAGCGATCCAGGACTGCCACACCTCAGGGCTATTGATATGTTCAGCATGCATAATCCGTGCATCGTAGGCAAATCTTGGCAATACGGCACCCTGCAGATCATCAGCAATGCCGGGGAGAGAATGATAAATCCCGTCTCGTTCGGTGAGTTGACCTGCTCCTGTACTGATCGCGGCCGCATTAACTCTCGCCGCTATCCAGTTCAGCTCAGCGTCATTTGGAAACTCATCCAATGACACCTTAATCCGATCCTGTGCCCCAGTCGGATCAAACCTCTCAAGCAGGTCTGAAAATGCCAGATAGGCATTTTTCAAGGCGGTGTTTTTAGGATCGCCGTCGTCCTCAATCATGTTGATGACTAGCCTGGCTGATTTCATGCGCCCAGCGGCAACTTCTCCTCGGTAGAGCAAGAAACCAAGATCTGTTGCCAGCGGTGCAACAACTGAATCAGCGATTGTCTGCAGTTCGTTGAACCGTCCAAGATAAATGCAATCGGCAAGATTTTGTGTAGAAAACTCACGCATGCTTATCAGCAAAACAACAACCGACGGTTAAGTCAAAGTTAGACACCTGTTCAACTTTTCACGTTAGTTTTATATATTATTAATCTGCACCGAATTCATCATGTAATTATTCGTGATAGTGCCCTTACAATTAACGCCATATGCTTCAAAACTCAGATTATTGGCTGGCCTTTACCGTTCCGTCTGAAACCCAGCCATCGAAGATTTCCAGGACACGCGTTGCGAATATATCGTCATTTATGTGGCAATCGAGCTCTTCGTAAACTACGGGTTCCTTGAATGCTTTACGCATTTCGTCGAGGAATTCGGCAAAGGCGTCGGGGTCGTGGGCAACTCCGCCTTCACGGTCCCACTCTTCAATGCCCTGGTTTGGCATAAGAACGCGTGCCGGTGCCTGACTGCTTGCAAGTCGCTTGGCCATTTCCTGCGCGGTTTCCCTGCGCTCTTGCCAATTGAGGCCTGAAGATTTTATCAGGCGATTATGGGCGTGGAATGGCCGGTCCTGATACCGCTGCGGTATCTCCTGCCATCCGGCGAAATCGATAAGATCGAGGCATCCTGGCGCAACCAGTTGCGGGGTGCCGGACCGCCCCGCGTTGAGCATTCTGTCAGCGCCACCGTTTACAACCGAGCCGGCGAGAAGATTGCCCAACTCCGGCAGGGCAAAATCCATGACGCACGCGAAACCGCCTTCTGCCGCGACGCTCTCAAACGCCATGCCGCCCATACCGGTCGCATGGAATATGGCGACCTCGAAACCGCGTTGTTCAAGTTCGGGCTTGAGTATTTTTTGATACCGCAGGCAGGAGGTTCCCAGAGCAGTCATACCGATGATCGGAGTTTTCCCGTCCGGTGGTTGCACGGCACGCGCGGCCCCCAGCACCGCCCCGGCAGCCTGACTGAGCGATGATTTGCAAAGGGAGTTTAGTCCATACAATCCGCCAGCCCAAAGGATCATCTGTATATCAGCCGACAGTCGTTCAGGCGGGATCAGCGGTGAGAACGAGACCGTGGACACAACATATTTTGGAACACCTATGGGCAGGGCACGGCAAACATCCAGGGCAAGGTCGGTGCCCATGGTACCGCCGAGAATGACCACCCCGTCAAACTTTCCTTCCTTAAAAAGCGTGCTTGCCAAAGCACTCGCGCCACGGGCCATGATCTGCATGGCGGTGTTCTCATCACCGCTATCAATGGCTGCCTGAATGGAGCTTTCGGCAGCCTCTGCTACATCATGTTTTGAGATATCTGTTGAGTTTTTAGGGTCTCCTAACACACTGATGTCCATCGCGAGCACCCCGCCCCCCATGGCTTCAATACGACCCGCGATAAATTCAAGTTCGTCGTTTTTTGTGTCGTATGTCCCGACCACCAATATCGTCTTACCCGTCATATTGTTTTCCCTTCAGGCTATTGGGTGCCGCCACAATTTGAGCATCCGCTTTTCCATGATTTGCCCAGTCCGCTTTCATTGTAAAGAGAGCTCCGTTCGTCCAACCTGCTTCCGGCCATTGACCACAGAATTACCCCGAATCAATCAACCTCGGTAGGTTCGAACTCAATTCGTTGGTCATTATATGAGCCGTTGTATTTAAAATTACTTGATATGTTAAATGATTAACGTCATCATGGTTGAAATGATAAAATCAACATTCGTGAAAGCGCGGTGGCAAACAGCCGATGCCGTTTCCAACGAACTCAACAGCAGCGCGCCACCGACACCAAAGAAATCAGAAACACCGCAACTTTAGCCAGTGTGAGGAAGATAAATGAACACCCATAATGTGAATTTCCTGAAGGAAAACAATGCCCGCCATATGTTTCACCCGATGGCGCACCCCGCTGATAGTCTGGCCAATCCCCCCAGAATTATCACCGGTGGCAATGGCGTTCGCATCAAAGATGTTGATGGTAATGAGACGATTGATGCGGTTGGCGGCCTCTGGAATGTCAATCTGGGCTATTCCTGCGAGCCTGTAAAAAAAGCAATTGCAAAGCAGCTTGAGGCGCTTCCTTATTATTCGACGTTTCGCGGCACATCTAATGACGCTGTCATTCAACTCTCTTACGATCTGGCTGAATTCTTTGAAGAAGACGGACTGGTCAGGGCATTTTTTACATCGGGTGGTTCCGACAGTGTTGAGACGGCGCTGCGCCTTGCACGCCAGTACCACAAGATACGCGGTGAACAGGGGCGCACGAAATTCATCAGCCTGAAAAAAGGCTATCACGGAACTCACATTGGTGGCGCTTCGGTCAACGGGAATGCGAATTTCCGCAATGCATATGAACCGCTGCTGGCCGGTTGTTTTCATATTCCAGCCCCTTACACTTATCGAAACCCGTTTGATGAAACCGACCCGGAAAAGCTCGCGCAGCTCTGCGTTGCTGCACTGGAGGACGAAATTGCTTTCCAGGGCGCGAATACAATTGCAGCCTTCATCATGGAGCCTATCCTCGGGGCTGGCGGGGTTATTCCGCCCCATAAATCTTTCCTGCCGATGATCCGTAAAGTCTGCGACCAAAACGGAATCCTACTGATCACCGACGAAGTTGTAACAGCTTACGGGCGCACAGGCGCGTGGAGCGGCGCCCGCCTATGGGGTGTAAAACCTGACATTATGTGTACCGCAAAAGCCATCACCAATGGATATTTCCCATTTGGGGCGGTGATGATGTCGCAAGGGTTTGCCGATGTCTTCGAAGGTGATAAATCAGGCGCGGGGGCAATTGGGCACGGCTACACTTATTCCGGGCACCCGGTTGGTGCTGCAGCGGCTGTTGCCTGTTTAGCGGAAACCCAAAGGCTGAATGTTGCCGAAAACGCGGCGGCCCGCGGTACCCAACTTTTCGATGGGGTCAAAACCCTAAAGGAAAAATACGAATTGATTGGTGATGTGCGTGGCGGTCACGGGCTGATGACCGGCATCGAGGTCGTCTCAGACCGCAAAACCAAAGCGCCAATCGACAAGGAACGGGCGGCAAAACTGCAAGATACCGTGTGGGATAACGGCGTCATGATCCGTATTTCGGGCCCCCACATCATAATGTCCCCTCCCCTGATCCTGTCGGAGGATGAAACAGATCAAATCCTTCAGGCACTGGATACGGCATTTGCTTTGGTTCAAGGTTAAACGCGGATCACTCCCGACAACTGTTGACTGATCAAATGATGAAATTTTCGAACACTGACAATTTTGTTGCTCTGCTTGGCACTAAAGGTGGACCAGCCATTCGCACCGGGTCCACAAGTCCAACATCCAACCTGTTGGTGATAGATGGTCGCAAAATTGTGGTTGACTGCGGGCTAGGCGTCACGCGCGGGCTGGTGGATCAGGGAATGGCGCTCAAAGACCTGAACGTCATATTCATCACCCACCTCCATTCTGATCATTATCTAGAACTCGGCCCCCTCCTCCACACCGCTTGGACAGCAGGCCTCAAAACGCCTGTTTCGGTATTCGGTCCCGATGGTCTTGAAGAATACTGGACATCGTTTCTGCAATCCATGAAGGCCGATATCGAATTGCGAATGGAGGACGAAGGGCGACCTGACCTGTCGAAACTGGTCACGTTCAACATTCTGGATTCAGGTGCGGGCACGCATGTTGGTGGTATCACAGTCACTGCAATGCGAAACACGCACCCACCGTTGGTTGATACATTTGCCCTGCGATTTTCTGGCGAAAGCAAAGACGTTGTTTTCTCAGGAGACACCGCCTATCTCCCCACATTGGCGGAATTCGCCAAGGATGCAGACCTGCTTATCCATGAAGCGATGCTGGGTGAGGCTTTGGATGCGTTATTTGCCCGAATTGGCAATACGGATGACCGGCTGATGAAGCACTGGTTACAATCCCATACTATGGCGCCGGATGCCGGCCGTATTGCGCAGCGGGCGGGCGTGGCTGCCTTGGCACTTAATCACCTGATCCCGTCGGATGACCCGGGTTTCACCGATGAGGATTGGCAAAAGGCGGTTAAGCCCACGTGGGACGGTCCGCTCCATATCGGCAAGGATGGATTGCGGATTAAGCTGTAAGCCTATTGTTGGGCCTTACCATCATTCATCCCAATCCATCACAACCTTGCCCGCGTCTCCGGACAGCATTGCCGCAAATCCAGCCTCGAAGTCATCTATGCCAATGCGGTGCGTGATCAGGTCTGTCAGATCGAGGCCGGACTGAACCAGCGCGATCATTTTGTACCAGGTCTCATACATCTCGCGGCCATAAATGCCTTTGACGTGCAGCATCTTGAAAATGATTTTGTTCCAGTCGACGGCAACTTCCGTTGGTGCAATTCCCAGTAGCGCAATTTTGCCGCCGTTGTTCATCTTATCGATCATATCGCGGATGGCAGGAGCAGCGCCGGACATTTCAAGCCCGATATCAAACCCTTCGGTCATGCCAAGGTCCGTCATCACGCTATCGAGGCTTTGCGCATTAGCGTCGATGACATTTTGTACACCCATCCTTCGGGCGAGTTCGATACGATAAGGGCTGACATCTGTGATGACGACCTTACGGGCGCCAGCTTTTTGCGCCACGAGCGCGCCCATTATTCCGATGGGGCCTGCGCCTGTGACCAGCACGTCTTCTCCAACCAGATCAAAGCTCAAAGCTGTGTGCACCGCATTGCCAAGAGGATCGAAAATCGTGGCGATTTCGTCAGGAATATCATCGGGAATTGGAACAACATTGCTTTCCGGAATGCAGACATATTGCGCAAAACTACCCGGCCGGTTGACCCCAACGCCCAACGTGTTGCGGCACAATTGCCCGCGCCCCGCCCGACAATTTCGACATGTGTTACAGACAACATGGCCTTCACCTGTCGCCCGCTGCCCAATTTTATATTTGGTCGCGGCCTTGCCTGTATCAACAATCTCCCCGGCAAATTCATGGCCGACGACCATGGGTACCGGCACGGTTTTGGCGGACCATTCATCCCATTTCCAGATATGAACATCGGTGCCGCAGATCGCGGATTTACGAACTTTGATCAGCACTTCATCAGGGCCGGGTTCAGGAACGGGCACATGTTCCATCCACAAACCAATCTCAGGCTTGGCTTTGACCAACGCTTTCATTTGATTGCTCATTGAATGATCCCCATATCCCGACCGACATCGATAAACGCATCAATGGCGCGATCCAGTTCTTCACGGCTGTGGGCCGCAGACATTTGAGTTCGAATCCGGTCCTGACCGCGTGGTACAACGGGGAAACTGAAAGGGGCCACATAAACGCCCTTGGCATCCAATCTTGCGGCCATATCCTGAGCCAATTTCGGGTTGTGCAACATCACCGGAATGATTGGGTGTTCACCTGGCAACAAATCAAACCCCGCCCCGGACATGCAGGTGCGAAAATGCCCTGCATTTTCCATCAAACGGTCGCGCCGTTCGGTGGATGCCTCCAGCATATCCAGCACTTTAATCGACGTTTGTGCGATGACGGGAGCAAGCGTGTTGGAAAACAGATAAGGCCGAGAGCGCTGCCGTAACCAGTCGATGATTTCCGTTTTACCGGAAGTATATCCGCCGGAAGCACCACCCAGCGCTTTTCCCAATGTGCCGGTAATGATGTCGACCCGTCCCATCACACCACAATGCTCGATACTGCCGCGCCCGGTTTCACCGACAAAACCAACCGCATGGCTGTCGTCGACCATAACCATGGCCCCGTACTGTTCCGCGAGGTCGCAAATTCTGGAAAGGTTTGCGATGTAGCCGTCCATCGAAAAAACGCCATCGGTTGCAATGAGTTTAAAACGACAATCCTGAGCCGCCTGTAGGTGCGTTTCCAGTTCTGTCATATCTGAATTGGCGTAACGAAAGCGCTTAGCCTTGCAAAGGCGCACACCGTCGATGATTGATGCATGGTTGAGCGAATCGGAAATGATGGCGTCTTCCGGACCTAATATGGTTTCAAACAGGCCGGTATTGGCATCAAAGCAACTGGAATAGAGGATTGTATCCTCCATGCCCAAAAACCGCGACAACCGGACTTCCAGCTCTTTGTGTTCTTCCTGTGTGCCGCAGATGAAGCGCACCGATGACATGCCATAACCGTATCGGTCCAACGCCTCACGCCCCGCCTCAATCAGCTCGCTATTACCCGACAGGCCCAGGTAATTATTAGCACACAGATTGATGACCTTCTGTCCGGACGACAGGGCAACGGTGCCAGCCTGTTTGCTGGTGATAACGCGCTCGTCTTTGTAAAGACCGGCCTCTCGAAGACCATCGAGCTCATTTGCATAATGCTTTATAAAGGCATCGGTCATGGTGTAATCCCTTGTAAGATCAAACGTACAGGCCCATTTCATAAAACGTGCGGTACGTTGTTTATTCACGCAATCGACTTGAACATTAAAGAAAATAATGGCGCAGACCTGACGATGGTGTATCTCGTAAGCAGGTGCAAGGTGTTAGTATTGCGCCCCGAATAATCGGTCAGTCGGCATCCAATCTGCCTTGAAAGGACGAAAAAATGGAACTTAACGCTGATTTCAATACCCGCGTTGTCGTCCATTCCAACGACATCGAATGGCAGGCGTCGCCCATGCCCGGTGTTGATCGGCGTATGCTGGACCGCATCGGGGGAGAAGTCGCGCGCGCGACCACCATCGTGCGCTATGCCCCCGACAGTAAATTCTCTGCTCATACTCACACTGGTGGTGAGGAATTCATTGTGTTGGAAGGCGTGTTCCAGGATGAACACGGCGATTACCCGACAGGAACCTATGTTCGTAACCCGCCGACAACCGCACATACGCCGGGTTCCAGTCCCGGCTGCACAATCTTTGTGAAGCTTTGGCAATTTGATTTGGCGGATCGAAATCAGTTCCGCAAGTCCATGGCGGATGAGTTAGGTGACAAGACAAACGGCGTTGCTTCCGCGGAACTACATCGCGACGACCGTGAGGTGGTGACCTACCATCAACTTGATGAGGGAGCTTCTTACACAAATTCCGGCTCAGGCGGTTTGGAGATGCTCGTTATCACCGGTTCTGTTATCGAAGGTGGCGAAACACTTGGTCAGAACTCGTGGCTGCGTCTGCCGGAAGGGCAGACGTTGTCTGTGAAAGCAGGTCAAACTGGTGCAAAAATCTGGATAAAGGCTGGCCATCTGCCGTTTGCAAAACCGCCAGCGGTTTAGGTCAAACTAATCGTTATTCCTAACACCTATATCAGACCCCATTTTTCATAGTCCGAGACCAACAGGTGTTTCGGCGCCACATCTTCGTCAATTTCAGCGAAACGGCCGATTGGGTCGTTAAAAATATTATCAGTCACGTCGTCGTTCACCGTTGAGACCTCACCGATCAGCACATCTCCGCCTTCACCCCAGAATTTATGCCAATTACCGGGGTGAAGAGTTACGCTCTCACCCGGCGCAAGGTGCAACACATTGCCGGGATTGAAAATTCTGGCAATCCCGTCACAGGCGACAGGTACTTTTGCGTTGCGATCTAACTTACCTTCGGCATCGCTCTCAAACATCTCAATAGCGAGGGTTGCCCCGCCCCGATTGATGATATCTTCCGTTTTGAGAACATGACGATGCATGGGAGACATCTGATCCTGGCGCGAAATCATGATCTTTTCAGCATAACACATGCCGCCGCCGCGCTTGAGGTCATCCATTGATCCATTGCGTGTGGTAAAAAGAAAAAGCCCCATTTTATCAAATTCGCCCTTACCGTAATCGGTTATATCCCAACCCAGACGGGCATCAATGATACCGGTAATATCCGTTTTGCGCCGGATCATTTCATCGGGTGACCAATAGGCAAAGGGCGGCAGGACGAAGCCGAATGAGCGGATAAACTCGTCAGCCTCAGCTATTATTTGGTTGATTGTAGAACGTTTCATGAGCCCACCTTTTATCCCGCTGCTTAGCCGATTTCCTTAATTCTAACATACCCGACTTGTTTCTGAAGGTGACTTTGACCTTATCTTTTTTGATGACCGTCACGTAGTTCAGCAATCCACCAGATGGCAGGCCACCGTGTGGCTATCCCCTAATGCGCGCAACGCAGGTTGACTATCGCTGCAGCTTGGCACTGCAATTGGGCAGCGGTTTGCGAAACGGCACCCCTTGGGCGGGTTGATCGGGTCCGGCGGGTCACCGGGTATCAAAATCCGTTTGGTCGCTTCACGGCGCTTTTTATCGACCGATGGCACAGCTGACAGGAGCGCCTGCGTATAGGGGTGTTTTGGATTGTTAAACAGGCTTTTGCGGTCCGCATGTTCAACGATCTTGCCCATATACATAACAGCGATTGAATCGCACATGTGCTGTACAACGCCCAGATCGTGCGAGATGAACAGATAAGTGAGGCCGAAATCCTTCTGTAATTTTCGCAGCAGGTTCAGGATTTGGGCCTGTACCGCAACGTCCAGCGCGGATACGGGTTCATCGCAAATGATCAGTTCAGGTCGCGTGGCAAGAGCCCGCGCGATGCCAATTCGTTGCCGTTGCCCGCCGGAAAACTGATGGGGAAACAGGCGTTGTTGTTCCGGACGCAGGCCAACAGCTTTGAACAATTCATCAACCGTTTCCTGCCGCTTTGAAGGCTCTCCTTCATCCAGGCTGTCCAAAGGTTCGCGGACGACAGCTTCCGCCCGAAGACGCGGGTTGAGACTGGCATAGGGGTCTTGAAAAATGAACTGCACTTTAGCGCGCGCCTTGCGCAGTGCTTCGTCTTTCAACGTGAGAAAATCATGCTCCCCCAGTTTCACCGTTCCCAAATGGGCGTCAACAAGGCGGGCAACGGCAAGCGCTGCAGTCGTCTTGCCCGATCCACTTTCACCGACAATTGCCAACGTCTCCCCGCGTTTGACGGCAAACGAAACATCGTCCACCGCATAAAGAAAGGTCTTCCGTTTGAACAACCCACCTTGTTTGACCGGAAAGCGGACGGTCAGGTTTTCCACGGACAAAAGATTGCCTGATGATTCACCGCTCATCATAACTCCTTTGCCTGCCAGCATGCAGAATGCTGGTCATTCTTGAATTTCATTTCGGTGGGCCTGCTGCTCCTGCATTTATCATCTGCCCTCTCGCAACGGGAAGAAAACAGGCATTCGTCCCGACCAAAATCCATCAGGCTTGGCACAATGCCGCGCACCTCAGTCAGTTCCGGCCGGTCATCGCTCAGTTGCGCAACAAGGTGTGGTACGCAAGAAATCAACCCTTTGGTATAGGGGTGGCGCGGGTGTTCAATGATCTGATCTACCGGGCCTTCTTCGGCTTTGCGACCCGCGTACATAACGATCATGCGTTCGGCCATTTCGGCAACGGCCCCCATATCATGGGTAATCAGAATGATGGCCGTACCAGTTTCCTTGCCAAGGTCACGCAAGAGGTCAAAAATCTGCGCCTGCACAGTGACATCCAGCGCCGTTGTCGGCTCATCAGCGATTAGAATCTTGGGTTCGCAGGCCAATGCAATGGCTATCATAACCCGCTGACGCTGACCGCCAGACATTTGATGTGGATAATCATCCACCCGCGACTTCGGGTTGGGAATACGTACAGCGTCGAGAAGCTCCAGAGCCCGGCTTCGCGCAGCGGCTTGATCCATATTCTGGTGGCGACGAAGCACTTCTGCGATCTGTTCCCCAATCGTATAGACCGGATTGAGCGACGTCATGGGCTCCTGAAATATCATTGATATGTCGTTGCCGCGTATTTCGCGGAGCCGCGCATCGCTTGCTTTGGCGAGGTCTTCCCCGTCAAACATTATTGTGCCCGAAGCCACCCGACCAACTTTATCCGGCAGCAAGCCCATGATTGCCAGCGCCGTCATGGATTTTCCGCAACCGGATTCGCCGACAAAGCTTAATGTTTCACCGGCATTCAACTCCAGCGAGAGATCATCAATCACCGGCGCGATGCCGTCCCGCGTTGTCAGTTCAATACGCAGGTTTTCAACTTTTAACAGAGCCGCCATTAACGTTGCCTCAGCTTGGGGTTGAGTGCATCGTTTAGACCGTCACCAACGAGAGATATTGCCAGGACCGTCACGAAGATCGCCACACCGGGAATGGTCACCGTATAACTTGCGTCGAGAATATAAGGCCGGTTGGAACCGATAATCTGCCCCCAGGAAATAATGTTGGGGTCGGTGAGACCGAGAAAACTCAGGCCCGCTTCAAACAGGATCGCGGAACCCACCATAAGCGCTGCCTGCACAATGATCGGCGGCAATGCGTTCGGTAATATGACGGTAAAGATCAGCTTGGAATTTGTCACGCCGCATGCCCGGGCAGCCGTTACATATTCCAGTTCCCGGATACGCAGGAATTCGGAGCGTGTAATACGTGCGACGGCTGGCCAACTGACCAGACCAATGGCCAACGTGATCATCGGCAAAGATGCACCGAACAGGGCGACAATCACCATGGAAAACAGCAGGGTCGGCAGAACCTGAAAAAACTCGGTGATGCGCATCAGCACTTCTTCCACCCAACCTTTATAGAACCCGGCCAAGGCACCTACCGTAATGCCGATAAACACGGTTAGAAGCGCCGCCGATAATCCAATGGCGATGGACACACGCGCACCATAGATCAACATGGAAACCATGTCGCGACCCAGATAATCTGTGCCGAGAAAATACCCTTCTTCACCGGGCGGAGTCGTGGGTGCCCAAACCATTTCAAACGGGTCGCCCACATATAAATATGGTCCCAGAAAACCACCCAGAACAATCAATAACAAAACGACAAGCCCCGCCATCGCAGCGTGGTTTTTTCGGAACATTTCAAACGCTTCTGAAAACGGAGACCGCGCTTTTTCCAGAAATTCCTGTTGTTCACTCATCCCTTGCTCCCAACACGCGGATCAATCATGCGCAAAATCATGTCC
Organism: uncultured Rhizobiaceae bacterium; assembly: GCA_951813045.1. GTDB lineage: Bacteria > Pseudomonadota > Alphaproteobacteria > Rhizobiales > Rhizobiaceae > Pseudahrensia. The sequence continues at coordinate 291,091 of CATOTF010000002.1, read as the reverse complement.
GTAATTAAATTTCCAACAATTACTACAAGCGCTGAGAAGAACAGGATGCCGAGAATGGTTGGCGTGTCCCGCGCGATGATGGATTGAAGTGCAAGGCTCCCTAGTCCGGGCCACGAGAACACAGCTTCCACAAGAACCGCACCGGAGATCACGGCTGAAAACTGGATACCTGCCAATGTTACCACCGGTGACAAGGAATTTTTCAACGCGTGCTTATAAATGATCTCGTTTTCGGAAAGCCCTTTGGCCTTGGCGGTGCGAATATAATCAGTGCCCAATACTTCCATCATGCTGGCGCGGCACAGGCGCGAATAAAGCGCCAGAAATATGGTCGAAAGTGTCACCACCGGCAGCACCATGTGCTTTAACAGGTCCCAGGTCTGGGCGAAAAAACCACCTTCAACGGTCACATCAATCATGCCACCGGAGGGAAAGAGCTGGATGTTCAATGAAAACGCGATCAGCAACAGAATACCTGTCCAGAACACCGGAGCTGCATACCCCAACAATGCAACAAAAGTTACAAAGTGGCTCAGCATTCCGTTTGGGTTACGGGCTGAAAATACGCCCAACAGAACACCGACAACCAGTGCAAATATTTGTGCGGTAATAACGAGCAACAATGTTGCCGGTACTTTTTCCAGGATCAGTGTCGTGACGGGCTGATTGTAAAAGAAAGAATGTCCGAGATCGAAGGACAACACCTTACCGATATATTGGCCAAGTTGGACGAAGAACGGCTGGTCGAGACCATAATCCCTGCGGATTTGTTCCATCACATCAGCATCAGCACCGCCAGATGCCTGGGCAATCGTATCTGCAATATCGCCTGGAGCGAGGTGCAACATTGAAAAATTGAGCACCAAAACAGCAATTAACAGCATCACCGCATAAAATATGCGCTGCAGAATTGTTGTGAGAATTACCATCTAAACCCCGAAACAAAAAGCCGCAGGAAAATTATCCCCTGCGGCTTCGGTATCTAACACCAGATCTTACTTGATCCAGACCTTATCCAATGGGCTTGATGTACCCCAGATAGAGTTAGGTGCATTCACAACTTTCTTGCTGGAAACCGTGTGATACGGAGACGGGAACAATGGATACAGAGGCAATTCTGCAGCCAGGATTTCCTGCAACTCAGCGTAATATTTTTTACGCTCAGCAATATCGTTGGTGGCGCCAGCAAGGTCCATCAACTCGTCCACACGAGCGTTTGAATATTGCTGCGTGTTTGACCAGATCACGCCTTTTTTGATGTTCTTACTGTTGTAAGTACGGTGAACTCCGATCACCGGGTCACCCCAGTTAAAGACGTTGTCCATTGTCATCTCAAAGTCGTGGGTCGAAATACGCTTGGCCCAGGTCGGGAAGTCAGCGGACGAACGAACTGTCACATCAATACCAACCTTCTTGAGGGCAGGCTTCACGTATTCGGCGAACGGCTTCATCGCAGGCCAGCCGTAATCGATGGTCAGACCGAAACGGGTTCCATTACCGTCTTTCTTATAACCGGCATCATCCAAAATCTTGTTGGCTTTATCCAGATCAAGATCATAGGCCTCAACACCATCATTATAGAACGGACTACCGGGATGGATACCGGTTTTTGCTGCGCCAATCGTACCGCGCATCAGAGCTTTCAGGATAAACTTACGGTCGACCGCATAGGCGATCGCCTGACGGACTTTAACATCCGCAGTCTTGCCGTCTTTGGTGTTGAACGCGAGCCAGTTAACCGGACCAATCGCAGCGTATCCAGCGTTTGAAACGTCAAGGTTTTCGTTTTTCTTCATCCGGTTGAGGTCGCGCGGGTTTTGTTCAAAACCTGAAACCATCAACTCGCCGTTTTCAAGCGCGATTGTCCGTGCGGATTCATCCTTGATGATACGCATGACGATCCGATCAAGATACGGAAGACCCTTCATGAAATAGCCGTCATAACGCTCCAGAATTACGTGCTGGTCACGCTTGAATTCGACCAGTTTGAACGGGCCGGAACCGACAACATTTTCGGAATTCTGCGGATGTGCTTTTGGGTCTTGCCCATCACCGTAAACGTGCTTAGGAATGATTGAGAGCAGCTGCGAAGACATGGCCAACAGCAACGCCGGGTGTGGTTTTGAAAGCTTTATGATCGCGGTATTCGCGTCCGGCGTCTCTACCGATTCAACCGGTGCGAACATCGATTTAAATGGGTGATTGGCTTTCACCGTATCGATTGAGAAAGCGACGTCTTCAGATGTAATCGGCTTACCGTCGTGGAAAGTTGCACCTTTGACGAGATTCACCGTCACTGAAAGTCCGTCGTCGGATACTTTCCATGATTCAGCGAGATATGGCTGTGGCTCCCAGCCGTCATCATAACGCAGCAGCGAAGCAAATAATTGTGTGCCCGGTTGACCTGTTGCCGTGCCGGATTGCACCGCCGGATTAAGGTGACGTGGCGTTTGTTGGATCGCCATCGTCAGCGTTCCGCCCTTTTTGGGCTCATCCGCCGCCAGCGATGCCGTCGTTGCAAGCGCTACTGCAGCGGTCGCAAGGGCCAGTGATTTGATAATTCCTCGCATATATTCTTCTCCCTGAATTTCATTTTAAGAATGACGCCCTGATCAGACGCCATAGCAAATGGATGGAAAACGCCATCGGCATTTTCCTGACCGGGAGACTGTCGGAAAAATTCCCCCTTGGCAAAGAGAAAATCCTAAAAAGTCCAATTTTTCCAATTGCCAACCGCTCCAATAACAGGTTTCAATCCACGTAACCGCCTAACGACTACATTTGTGGCGAAATCGCCTGCTCATTCGAGGAATTATTCATGACGACAATTTTCAGCGCCCGTAAAATCATCACGATGAATCCATCAAACCCGGAGGCGACCCATGTTGCGGTGCGCGATGGACGCATTTTGGGCGCAGGGTCGCTGCAGGAACTTGAAGGCTGGGGCCAATACACGCTGGATGAAACTTTCAAGGATAAGGTGATCATGCCCGGCCTTGTGGAAGGCCACTCACATGCCATGGAGGGGACACTATGGAAATACACTTATGTGGGCTTTTTCGACCGGATGGACCCTCACGGAAAAGTGTGGGACGGAGCCGGGGATATCGAAGCGGTAATCACACGTCTTGAAGAAGCCAACGGTAAAATCGACGATCCCGACGCTCCCCTGCCTGCATGGTCTCTTGATCCGATTTACTTCAACAACGAACGCGTTTCGCGTGAACAATTGGACCGGGTTTCAACCACACGTCCCATCGGCATCATGCATGCGTCCGGGCATATATTGAATGTCAATTCCAAGGCTCTTGAATTAGCCGGACTGTTAAAATCAGGTATCAATAATCCGGGTGTCCCGCTTGGCAAAGATGGCCTACCCACCGGTGAGCTAAAAGGACCGGACGTCATGACACCGGTTGGCATTCATGTTGGCTTTGACCGTGATATGCTGGCCTGCGACGAGGAAGGCCTGATTGACTTCGCCAAATTATGCGTTCGCAGCGGTGTGACAACCGCAACGGACCTTGCGGCACGACTGCCGGAAGAAGCGGTCAACATGATGCTTGAGGTAACGGCGCGTAAGACCTTTCCCGCACGCATTGTGCCCTTACGATATCACCATGGCGTTACGCCCGATGAATTGATCAAACACGCAACGAGCCTGAAAAAACAAAGTACCGACCGGTTGCGTCTCGGCAAAATTAAAGTTGTTGTAGACGGCTCCATTCAGGGCTTTTCCGCACGCATTCGCTGGCCCGGTTATTACAATGGTGCGCCAAACGGGCTTTGGTATATTTCGCCGGAACACCTGCGCCACATCATCAATGCCAGCCTCGAAAAAGACCTGCATATTCACACCCATACAAATGGTGACGAAGCGACCGAACTCGTGCTCGATTGCATGGAAGAAGGCCTGCTCAAGCACCCGTCGCGCGATCATCGCTTTACCCTGCAACATTGCCAATTGGCCGATAGCGCGCAATTCCGCCGCATGGCGAAACTGGGCATGTGCATAAATCTCTTTGCCAATCACCATTTTTATTGGGGTGACGAACATTACAATCTCACCGTCGGCCCCGAACGGGCGAAACGGATGAACGCCTGCGCTACCGCAATCGAGAGCGGCGTTCCCATGGCCATTCACTCGGACGCCCCAATTACACCGCTTGGGCCCTTGTTCACCGCATGGTGCGCCATCAATCGGTTGACTGCTTCCGGCAGAACGCAAGGGGAAGAGGAAAAAATTGACATTGATGAAGCGCTTTATGCGATTACGCTCGGCGCGGCCTATACGCTAAAACTCGACGGTGAAATTGGTTCAATCGAATCCGGCAAACGGGCTGACTTCGCAATCCTTGAAAGCGACCCGGAAGACACGGACCCAACCAAACTCAAAGACATCAAGGTCTGGGGGACGGTTCAGGATGGGCGCATATTCAGCGCCGCAGATCTTTAATGCCTGAACAGAATAAAATGCCGGTAACAATTATCGGCGGGTATCTCGGTTCTGGTAAAACCACACTGGTCAACCACCTGTTGCGCAATGCCGACGGGAAACGACTGGCAATCATGGTTAATGAGTTCGGCGAACTGCCCATCGATGCTGACCTGATTGAAGCACAGGACGATGATATCATCAGCCTGTCGGGCGGCTGTGTGTGTTGCAGTTATGGTAATGACTTGATCATGGCGATGATGGACATGGCCAAAATGGACCCGCGCCCGGACCACATTGTTCTTGAAGCCAGTGGCGTTGCATTGCCGGGTGCGATTGCGAACTCACTGTCGCTGCTAAACGATTATTCGCTGGACGGCATTGTAGTGTTGACTGACGTTGAAACCATCCGTGAACGTGCCGGCGACAAATACATGAGTGATACGGTGCTGAGGCAGTTGGAAGATGCAGACATCGTGTTAATGAACAAGGCTGATCTGGTCAGTGATAATATCAGTGGTGACGTCTCATCCTGGTTGGCGGAAAAATCCCCCGGAGCGCAGATCATCAAAACTGAGCGCAGCGTCGTCCATCCAACTTTAATGCTTCAGGATTTTGAACGCCAACCGGTATCAGGCCTTGGAATGAAACATCATGATGCGGGGCAATTCAACACCGAGCTTGTGGTGCCGGACGGACCGGTGGACGCTTGCCAAATGGCGAATGACCTCATCGAGAACACGCCGGGTCTGGTGCGCGCTAAAGGGTTTGTGAAATCCATTAATGGGACGATGCAGACCATTCAAATTGTCGGGAAACGCGCTGAAATAACACCGGCACCGGAAGGGGCTGAGGTCGGTGTGATTACAATTTCAGTCGGGGGGTAAGAAGCTGCAAAGCAAGTGAAAGCCCTAATATCTGTTTCAACTTATGGTCAAACCTGTTGACCGTATAAACAGTCACACGGGAGAGCAGGATGAATTCTCATTACAGGGTGGTGGTTATCGGTGGTGGAGTCGTGGGGGCTTCCGTACTCTACCATCTGGCTAAACTGGGGTGGAGTGACGTGTGTTTGCTGGAGCGCTCGGTGTTAACCGCCGGGTCAAGCTGGCATGCTGCGGGCGGCATTCATGCGCTGAACGCAGACCCCAATATGGCAGCCCTCCAAGCCTATACGATTGACTTGCTCCCAACTATTCAGGAGGAATCGGGGCAAGACATCGGCTTGCATATGACTGGCGGCCTCACCATGGCGGGTACGCCCGACCGTTGGGAATGGTTGCAATCCGCCTATCGCGTATTCCAATCCATCGGCATTGATGATTGCCGCCTTGTTACCCCGCAGGAAGCGCAGGAGTTGAACCCGATCATGTCTATCGACGGGTTCCTCGGCGGCATGTGGGCTGATCGCGAAGGTTATCTCGACACAACCGGCACCGTCCACGCATACGCCCGCGCCGCCAAAAAACGCGGCGCGAGTTATTTCGAGCATACAAAAGTTGAGTCGCTGGAACAAACATCGGACGGTTGGCGGGTCATCACGGACAAGGGCGAAATCACCTGCGAACACGTGGTTAATGCAGCCGGGCTTTGGGCTAAACAGGTTGGCCGCATGGCGGGTATCGAACTCCCAGTCAGCCCGATGAAACACCATTATCTCGTGTCCGACTCAATCCCTCAGTTGGAGCAACTGGATTTCGAAGTTCCGATGACCGTCGATCTGGAAGGTTTCACCTACCTGCGGCAAGACCAGAACGGTGTATTGCTCGGCATTTATGAGGTAAACACCGAGCACTGGGCGATGGACGGCGCACCGTGGGATTACGGTATGGAATTGTTTCAGGAACAGACAGACCGTATCGAGAATGAGTTGATCCTGGGGTTTGAACGTTATCCAGCCCTGCAGGACGTCGGTGTTAAAACCTGGGTCAATGGTGCTTTCACATTTGCGCCGGATGGCAATCCACTGGTTGGCCCTGTTCGAGGCAAACCGGGCTATTGGTCCGCCTGCGCCGTGATGGCGGGGTTCCTGCAAGGGGGCGGTGTCGGTAAAACCTTGGCCGAATGGATGATCCAAGGGGAACCGGAAGCCGATGCATGGTCAATGGACATCGCGCGTTATGGCGAATTTGCCGAAAACCGTGAGTTCATTCGTCAAACAACCGGGCAGTTCTATTCCCGCCGTTTCGTCATGACTTACCCCAACGAACAGCTACCCGCTGGTCGCCCGCTCAAAATGGCACCCGCATATTCCGACATGACGGCAGCCGGTTGCCAATGGGGCGCGAGTTGGGGGCTGGAAGTGCCACTTTATTTCGCACCCACCCCGGATTTTCATGAGACGCCAACCCTCAAGCGCTCCAACGCCTTCGACATAGTAGGTGAAGAATGTAAGGCGGTACGAGATTCCGTTGGCCTGTTGGACATCTCCGGTTTCTCCCGTTTTGAAGTCTCAGGCCCCGCTGCCGAAAAATGGCTTGACCACGTCATGGCATCAAAACTCCCCGGCCCCGGCAGAGCCCGCCTTGCGCCAATGTTGTCGGAAACCGGCCGCATGAAAGGCGATCTCACCGTCTTCAATTGGGGAGACGGTACTTGGTGGATCATGGGCAGTTATTATCTGCGCGAATGGCACATGCGTTGGTTTAACGACCACATGATGGGCGATGTTGAGGTAAAAGATATTTCCGATGCCACCGTAGGCTTCAGCCTTTCCGGCCCCAACAGTTTGAAGGTTCTTGAAAAACTGACCGAAGACAATATCGCCGACCTTCCATTTATGGGATGTGGCGCATTTGATATTGGACTGATCAAGGCAAAGGTTGGTCGCCTTTCCGTCACCGGGGAGCTTGGTTACGAAATCCACTGCAGTGCCGCCGAACATATTGGCCTGCGAAAAGTACTTCTTGATGCCGGCGCGGAATTCGACATTCGCGAGTTCGGTTTCAACGCCATGCTGAGCCTGCGCATTGAGAAAAGTTTCGGCATCTGGTCTGCCGAGTTTACGCAACTCTACACCGCCGCGCAGACCGGCATGGACCGTTGGATTGCTTGGGACAAAGCCGAATTTGTCGGGCGCGACGCGGCAATACGCGAGCGGGACGGAAACGGGCCTGACCAACTTGTTGTCACACTCGAGGTAGAAACCGGTGACGCGGACGCAAGCGGATATGAACCCGTGTGGTCAAATGGTGAACTCGTTGGGTTTGTCACATCTGGCGCCTATGGACACACGCTGGGAAAATCATTCGCGATGGCGATGGTTGACAGGGAACTGGCGGTGGAAGGAACTGAACTTTCCGTCCATGTGGTCGGGGTTGAACGGGCAGCGAAAGTTATCACACCATCGCCTTATGACCCAAATGGTAAGATTATGAGAACCACATGACTTCGACGGATGGGTCCGCCCGTACATCGGGCCGTAAACGCCGCTCTCGCGGGGGAAGTGCCGGTGATACACCACCCCGAAAGGTTGATTATCGCAATCTGAAAAATCCATTTCCACCAATGGATGTTTTTTCGAGTGACGAAATTACATCCATGCACGAGACGTCCCTGCGTATCCTGCAAGAGCTCGGTATAAGAGTACTCCTACCGCAGGCGCGGGAAATTCTGCATAAAGGCGGTGCTCGCGTCGATGACACGACGCAGATGGTCCACATCGGGCGAGACATGGTGGAAGCCGCGCTTGCGTGTGCACCAAAATCCATTATCGGGCGGGCCGGAGCTCGTGATCGCGATATCCTGCTGGAACTCGGCAGCCTCGTTTTTCAACCGGGTGCAGGCGCACCCCATGCGACCGATCTGGAGCGAGGGAGACGTCCCGGTTGTAAACGAGATTTCCGCGAGCTGGTGCAACTCACCCATCATTTTGATGTGCTTCAGATGATGCCGCCGCTAATTGAGCCGCAGGATTCCCCTACAAATCTGCGCCATTATTTCACCATGGAAGCGCAGCTGACACTCAGCGATAAATTTCCGTTCGTCTTCTCCCGTGGCACACCGCAGGTAATGGAGAGTTTTGAGATGTTGCGCGATTTCCGTGGTATTTCGGACGATGAATTTCACGCAGAACCCCACAGTTACACAATTATCAACACCAACAGCCCGCGCACCCTGGATATCCCCATGGCGCAGGGGTTGATTGATTTTGCCCGTGGGGGTCAGCTCTCCATCGTGACACCGTTCACGCTGATGGGGGCCATGGCCCCAATTACTGTGGCAGGTGCCGTGACCCTGAGCCACGCGGAAGCACTGGCGGCGATTACGCTAACCCAATTAACACGCCCCGGTGCGCCTATCTGCTATGGCACCTTCACGTCGAATGTGGATATGAAATCCGGTGCGCCAGCATTCGGCACGCCGGAGCATTTTCAGGCCTCTTTGGCCGCGGGACAAATGGCTCGTTTTACTGGCCTGCCCTGGCGGTCCGCCGCCGGGTCTGCCTCCAACATGAATGATGTGCAGGCTGCTAATGAAAACCAATTCGGCCTATGGGGCTGTTTGATGGCGGGTGCGACTATCATCATCCATTCAGCAGGGTGGATTGAAGGGGGTCTCACGGTCTCATACGAAAAACTGATCACGGACGCTGAAGTGCTTAATATGGTCGCAGAATTATGTGCCCGGAAAACAGCAAGTGTGAATGAAATAGGATTCGATGCGATTGCGGAAGTTGACCCAAGCGGGCACTTTTTCACCACCACACAGACCATGGCCCGGTACAATAGTGAGTTTTATCAACCCATTGTCCACGACTATGCCAACTTTGGCACCTGGACAGAACGGGGTTCCAGGGACACAAACTCACGGGCGACGGATATTTGGAAAAACATCTTGGAGCAAAATAACGGCCCCGATCTGGACGAAGACAAAGTCGAAAACTTGCGCATTTATATTGAGAAACGCACCGCAGAAGGCGGAGCACCACCCGAAAGCTGATGTAATCACCTTCAATTTTACCTGACGTGAACTCTCCTGATCAATTCGTGACTTACCTGACGTTGAATTTCGTTCCTCCCACCATACGTCTTTGAGATAGCTATCACACGCGAAGCTTGCATTGATCTGGAACGAATTAGACATTGAGGAGAAACGACTATGGCAAAATTCAACACAAGACTGTTGTCCGTAACCGCGGTAACAATCGCTATCGCGGCGGGCTTGATTGGGGCAAATGCGCAATCCGCCAAGTTTTCATCCTATGTCGATGACAAGGGTAACATTTCTTTTCCCGAAGGATTTCGCGACGGCATGGTCCACATTGGCTCATGGTTTGTACCGGAAGGTGGAGCCAGCGGCTTCCACGATGTTTACACAGAACGAGCCAGTGCTGAAGCCTTCCGCAAGGACGGGAAATTTCCTGACGGGGCAACATTGGTCAAAGAACTGCGCGGATCAAAAGCCGGTGATTATACGACCGGTGAAGGCGTGAGCCACGCGACGACCGGATTGAAGCAATGGTTTGTCATGATCAAGGACGCCGAAGGCCGGTTCAAGGATAATAAGCTCTGGGGTAACGGTTGGGGCTGGGCGCTTTATAAGCCAGACAACAAAAATGTTAATGTCGCGACCAATTACCAAAACGACTGCATTGCCTGCCATCTGCCAGCCGAAAAAACCGACTACGTTTACACAGAAGCATACCCAACTTTGACTGAAAAATAAGCTGAAAAACCGGAAAGCTACGGCGAAATTCATGTGTTTTTCGCCGTTATTCCGGAAATATGACCCGTTTTTCTGTGTTTTTTGCGGTCTCCGCGCTGCATAATGGTCGATATTTCAAACATTTCTGGACAATATTCTGGTGACATCCAACATCTCCGATGATCCGCCAATTCCGTCGACAGACGAGGAAAATCCTGCATCACAAAAGCCGCTGGCAATACGACTGCTTCACTGGGGCATCGTTGTTTTATTCACCATCGCGTTTGCAACGGCGTTTCGAACATTTGATTTTGATTCCGAAATGCGAGTTTGGACTCGCGATGCACTTTTCGCCACCCACCGGTTGACTGGTTTATTGGCCGGGTTGCTGCTGCTGGTATGGTTCTTTATCCGGCTAAAAGATTTATTTGGCGCCATCGCCAACCGTAGGACCTTTCGCTTTTTGGGCATATTCCACATCGGATTTGGACTTGCGTGTTTTGCCCTGCCAATCCTGCCGTGGATTGCCCGAAGCCAGGAAGGTCGTTTTGCCGAACTTTACTCCCTTTGGCCCGTGTTCAATTTCGCTTCCCACCCGCCAACAGATTTCGTCTACAAGCTTTTACACCAGCACAAACAGTTGGCTGACATCATATTGATCCTAATTGTCGTGCACATCGCAGGTGCTCTGTTTCACCGGTTTGTCCTCAAAGACAATGTCCTACGAGCCATGTGGTTTGGCAAAAAGCGGCAATGATTTCTGTTTGTTAATGTGAAAACTTTCAACCTTCTTCCTCTCTTTCGCAGCGCCCAACCAACGGTCACCGATAAGTAGACTGCCAATACACCTACACTCTGCAATTGCGAACTATTCCTAACAAATTGACAGTTGCGAATAGTTCGCATAAGCATAAAGGGCTAGAGCGTAACCATGGAAAATCCTCGACTGAATGTTAAATTCCAGACTTAGATGCCTATTCGTTGGCGCACTCGTGTTTTTCTCACTGGCCTCTTCCAGCCATGCGAAAGACAAGTTCAAAGCTGTCACAACATTTACCGTTATCGCTGATATGGCGCGCAACGTTGCCGGTGATGTGGCGGTGGTGGAATCGATCACCAAGCCTGGTGCTGAGATACATGGCTATCAGCCAACCCCGAAGGATATATTACGGGCGCAGGACGCTGATCTTATCTTGTGGAACGGATTGGGACTTGAGCTGTGGTTCGAGCAATTCTTTCGCAACCTGCGCGATGTACCCAGCGTAACGTTAAGCGATGGCGTTGAGCCCATGGGAATTGTGGAAGGTCCATATACTGGCAAACCAAATCCCCATGCATGGATGGCGCTCGATTCAGCGATGATTTACGTCGACAATATTCGAGACGGTTTTATCAAATATGACCCTGATAATGCTGAAACCTACAACCTGAATGCCGAGCGTTACAAAATACAGATACGTTCAGCGGTTGACCCCCTGCGTCAGGAAATCCTGACGATTCCGGAAGATAAAAGATGGCTTGTTTCCAGCGAAGGGGCATTCACCTATCTGGCCCGCGATTTTCAGATGAAAGAGCTATATCTGTGGCCCATTAATGCTGACCAACAGGGTACACCACAACAGGTACGCAAGGTAATCGACGCCATTCGCGAGAATAAGATAGATGTTATCTTTTCTGAAAGCACGGTGCCAACAAGTCCGGCTAAACAGGTGGCGCGGGAAACTGGTGCACGTTATGGTGGTATCTTATACGTGGATTCACTCAGTGAACCAGATGGTAAGGTGCCCTCTTATATTGAACTGTTGCGGGTGACATCAAAGACAATAGCAACAGGCCTGGCTGCTGGTAAATGAAGCCCAATATTGCGCTAAACTCCGAAGACTCAGGCATATCGGTTCGCGATATCACGGTGACCTATCGAAACGGGCACACGGCCCTGCGCAAGGCCACTTTTGAAATCCCCACTAATACGATCACGGCGCTAGTCGGCGTTAACGGTTCAGGAAAATCCACTCTTTTTAAAGCGATAATGGGGTTTGTACCAACTGCCAAAGGCGACATAGCTGTGATGGGGATTTCGGTTGCCGAGGCGTTAAAAAAAAATGTCATAGCCTATGTACCCCAGGCAGAAGAGGTGGACTGGAGCTTTCCCGTTCTGGTTGAGGATGTGGTGATGATGGGACGTTATGGCCGCATGAATTTCATGCGGATACCTAAAGCCGCGGACCACAAGGCCGTGGCCGAAGCCCTTACCCGCGTCGGTATGAGCGAGTTTCGCGAACGGCAAATTGGTGAGCTATCCGGCGGTCAGAAAAAGCGTGTTTTTCTTGCCCGCGCGTTGGCGCAGGATGGCAAGGTTATCCTGCTCGACGAACCTTTTACCGGTGTCGATGTAAAAACTGAAGATGCCATTGTCGAACTGCTTCAACAAATGCGTGATGAAGGGCGTGTCATGCTGGTGGCGACTCATAACCTTGGTAGCGTTCCGGAATTCTGCGACCAGACTGTTTTGATTAAAGGCACTGTTCTGGACTACGGACCGACGGAGAAAGTGTTTACGCAAGTCAATCTTGAAGAAACATTTGGCGGCGTTCTACGCCATTTCGTTCTTGGTGGCACAGACCTTCATGACGATGAAGATACAAGGCAAGTCACCGTTATTACAGATGATGAACGTCCTTTTGTCGTTCATGATGAAAAGTCTGACCGGCCGTAATAATGGAGATATTACTCCAACCATTCAACTATAACTATATGGTCAACGCCATGTGGGTCAGCGCACTCGTTGGCTCAGTTTGTGCGTTCCTATCCGTTTATCTCATGTTGAAAGGCTGGTCGCTCATTGGCGACGCATTGAGCCATTCAATCGTTCCTGGTGTAGCTGGCGCATATATGTTGGGCCTACCGTTTGCGTTTGGGGCGTTCCTGTCTGGCGGGCTGGCAGCCGGTGCCATGTTGTTCCTCAACCAACGGACAAAGCTCAAAGAAGACGCGATCATTGGGTTGATCTTCACCTCCTTTTTCGGCCTTGGCCTGTTTATGGTATCCCTATCTCCAACCTCGGTGAATATCCAATCCATAACGTTGGGGAATATTCTCGCGATCACTCCGGAAGATACAGTTCAACTCGTCATTATCTCAGCGGTTTCATTTGGGGTTCTCCTGTTGAAATGGCGCGACTTTATGGTTGCGTTCTTTGATGAAAACCATGCCCGTTCAATCGGCTTGAGACCTGACCGTTTGAAGGTAATATTCTTTACGCTTTTATCAGCTTGCACCGTTGCCGCTTTGCAGACTGTTGGGGCATTTTTGGTAATCGCCATGGTGGTGACACCTGGTGCAACTGCATATCTGCTCACCGATCGTTTTCCACGGTTGTTGATGATCAGTGTGGCGATTGGGGCGATTACGAGTTTTACGGGTGCATATGCAAGCTTTTATCTTGATGGGGCAACGGGTGGAATTATCGTTTGTTTCCAAACACTGCTATTCCTTTTGGCATTCGCATTTGCTCCAAAACACGGGATGCTCGCAGCTAAACGGCGGGCACAACAGGCGTTAAACGGGGAGGTGAAATTGTCATGACGATGATTGAAAACCTGCTGTTGCCCTTCCAGTTCCCTTTTATGGTGAATGCGTTGATCATATCCTTGATACTCGCCGTACCGGCTGCCTTGCTCTCATGTTTTTTGGTTTTAAAAGGCTGGTCACTCATGGGCGACGCTGTGAGCCATGCAGTATTACCCGGTGTTGTAATTGCCTATATTATCAACATTCCCTTTGTCATCGGCGCGTTTTTCGCTGGTATGATTTGCGCCTTGGCCACCGGTTTTTTGCAGGAAAACAGCCGCATTAAGCAAGACACGGTCATGGGAGTCGTGTTCTCAGGCATGTTTGGACTGGGCATTGTACTTTACACAAAGATTCAGTCCGACGTTCACCTCGACCATATCCTGTTTGGTAATATGCTCGGGGTTGGTATTGGTGATATTGCAACAACAGCGGTGATTGCGTTGGCCGTTTGCACCGCAATTGGTTTGCGCTGGCGAGACCTTCTTTTGCATTCGTTTGACCCGGCACAGGCAAAAGTAATCGGCCTACCAGTTCAACTAATTCACTACAGTTTGCTCATCATGCTTTCGTTGACAATTGTTTCAGCGCTCAAAGCGGTTGGAATCATATTGACGATAGCTTTGCTCATAGCACCTGGCGCCGTTGCATTCTTAATGACGCGGCAATTCTCCAACATGTTGCTCATTGCCGTGGCAACGTCCATGTTATCCACTTTCCTTGGTGTATACGCGAGCTTTTTTCTAGACAGCGCACCCGCACCGACGATTGTACTATTGATGACAATCCTGTTCATCATTGCATTTGTCATTTCGAGCGGCAGGGCCGCGAAAGCTTCCAAGCAGTTTTAATACGGCTATTTTGCTGTAAACCCGCCGTCGATCGAGAGTGTTTGCCCAGTGATATAGGCTGAGGCATTTGAGGCAAAAAACAAGATCGCCCCGTCAATATCTTCCGGTTCACCGTTGCGACCAATGCACGTCTGCGCCGCATTGCGCGCCGCGCGCTCCGGGTCGTTAAAGACTGCAGCGGTGAGTTCAGTACGAAAGAAACCGGGAGCCAGTGCATTCGCAGTGACCCCTTTTGAGGACCACGCTTCCGCCATTGAACGGGTCAATTGAGTGATGCCGCCTTTGGATGCCCCATAAGAAACACCGCCCGGAAACGCCCGAAAGCTTTGCAGAGACGCAATATTGATGACGCGGCCAAAACTCCGTTCTATCATTGCGGGAGCAAAGGATTGGGCGAGAAAAAACGGCGCAGCGAGGTTGAGGTTCAAAGTCACATCCCACCCCTCAGGTGTCACTGTGTCCGCAGTTTCACGCGTATTAATGCCCGCAGCATTGACTAATATATCGGGCGCGCCAAACACTTGTTTAACACCCTCGGAAATTTTCGAAATTGTATCGCGATTGGATAGGTCGCCGACGACAAATCCTGCCTTACCAGGATGGTCAGCACTCCATTTTTCCAATTCATTGCCGCGCCGTGCGACACCAACGACTTGGCACCCAGCCCCGATTAATACATCGGCTGCGCGACGCCCAAGACCACCACTTGCGCCGGTGACACAGGCAATTTTTCCCTCAAGAGAATACAATGAATGGGGCCAATTACCGTTCATAATGGCGACGCTTAGTCAGCAGCCGTCAGATCAAAGTTCTCACCGGGGAAATATTTCTTCAAGCGAATATCGGCAGTACGGGCATGGCCCTCCATGCCTTCAAGGCGTGAAATCCGGGCGGTGGCTTCTGCAACCGGTTTCACCCCTTCGCGGGTTCCGCGCTGCCAGGTTACGACTTTCATATATTTATGGACAGACAGCCCACCGGTGTATTTGGCCGCGCCAGAAGTCGGCAAGACGTGGTTTGTACCGGAGGCCTTATCGCCAAAGGCGACGGTTGTTTCTTCACCCAAGAACAGTGAACCATAACATTTCAAACGACCCAACCACCAATCGAGATCGCCAGCCTGCACCGTCAAATGTTCCGGAGCATAATCATCGGACGTTGCGGCCATTTCTTCGCGATCATTGCAGAGAATAACTTCCGCATAATCACGCCATGCGTTTTCCGCATTCTTACCATTGAGCACAGGGAGATCAGCGATAAGCGGTGGCACGAGTTCAATGACCTTTTCCGCGAGCGCCTTATCGTCTGTTACCAACCATACGGGAGAATTATACCCGTGCTCGGCCTGACCAACGAGGTCGGACGCGACGATATCAGGGTCCGCGTTCTTGTCCGCCAGTATGAGGCTGTCGGTCGGACCGGCGAACATATCGATACCGACGCTGCCGAACAGGATACGTTTAGCCTCGGCCACAAACTGATTACCGGGGCCGACGAGAATATCCGCCTTCGGCAGATCAAACAGGCCATAGGCCATGGCCGCAACGCCCTGCACACCACCGAGTGCCAGAATTGTATCAGCACCGCAAAGGTGAGCCGCGTAGATGATGGCAGGTGCGATGCCTTCATTCGGGCGCGGGGGTGAACAGGCAATAATGTTCTCGCAACCGGCGACTGATGCCGTGGTAACTGTCATGATCGCGGATGCGATGTGGCTGTAACGGCCACCGGGGATGTAACAACCGGCAGTACGAACCGGGATGCATTTTTGACCAGCAATCAGACCGGGCACAATTTCGGTTTCAATATCGCTCATCGTGCCTTTTTGCGCTTCGGCAAAACGACGCACGTTATCATGGGCGAACTGGCTATCCTGCTTGAGTTTTTCAGGGACCATGGCCGTCGCTGCATCAATTTCTGCGGGCGTCAGTTTGATATTACCGTCGTAACGGTCAAATTTTGCTGCATATTCCTTAGCACCTTCATCACCGCGGCTACGAATATCATCCAGGATAGCCTGCACAGTATCGCGCACATCTTCTGCGCCAGTGGCGGACGTCAGCTCGGCTTTCTTTAGATAATTACGGGCCATATTCACATTTCCATCTTTGGCGGTCGATAATTTGGCGGAAATGTAATAGCTTACATTTTCTAATGCAAGCTATTACATTGGAATTGGAAACTTGGTAATCTGCCTGTTAACAAAAGGCATCCTATCGAAAGGTCTGGGCGGAATCCAATGGGATTGAAGACTAACATCAACAAACGCAATCTTCCGACTTTGGAAGACGTTGCGCTCGATGCGAATGTCTCCACCGCGACCGTTTCAAGATGTTTAAACGAACCGGATAAGGTTTCCATAGACACCCGCGAACGGGTATTGGAAGCCGTCAAGCGGTTGCAATACGCTCCAAATTTTGGTGCCCGTGCTATCGCCGCCAACCGCACCGGCATATTCGGCGCGGTTATTCCAACTATGGAAAACGCCATATTCGCCCGCGGTATCGAGGCGTTTCAAAAAACACTTGTCGCGAGCAACAAGACAATGTTTGTTGCGAGCTCGGCCTACGATCGGGACCTGGAAGAACTGCAAATACGCACGATGGTCGCGCGCGGCGCAGACGGCATATTGCTCATCGGCACTGAGCGGAACGCCGACATTTACGACTTTTTGAAGGAGCGTAACATCCCAACGGTGGTTGCGTGGGCTCGTTCGACAAACAAGGACCAGTCCTTTGTTGGTTTCGATAATTTCAATGCAGCACGGCAATTGATGACCAAAGCGCTTGAACTGGGGCACCAATCATTTGGGTTCATATCAGCACATACAAAAATGAACGACAGGGCACGAGAACGGGTTCTTGGTGCGACGGCCGCGCTTCAAGATATTGGTATCGACCCTACTTCCATGCCGGTAATTGAAACCGAATATTCAATTGATTGTGGGCGCGAAGCCTGCCGCAAATTCATCATCGGGAAACGCCGACCCACCCTCATCATGTGTGGCAATGACGTCTTGGCCGTGGGCGCAATTCAGGAAGCTCAGGATGCAGGTTTGAATATCCCCCAAGACATATCAATCACCGGATTCGACGATATCGAGATCGCAAAAGTAATCAGCCCCGGTTTAACAACAGTTCACGTCCCCCACGGTGAAATGGGGCAAAAAGCAGCGGAAACCCTCTTGTCACTGGTGGAAGATTCAAGCCGTGCTACCCAGCTCACTTTGGATACGCATATTGTAGAGCGGAAATCACTGGGGCCCACCAGTTTTTAGACGGCGCCGAATTTAAGCAAGCCAGCGTTTGCGACGCTTATAATGTTTCACGTCGTTAAAACTCCGACGGCCTTCGCCACCAACACCAAGATAGAATTCCTTCACATCTTCATTCTCACGAAGCGCGGCTCCTTCACCGTCCAGCACAACACGGCCTGATTCCAGAATATAACCGTAAGTCGCGTATCTTAGAGCGATGTTTGTGTTTTGCTCTGCCAACAGGAAGGACACACCTTCTTGAGAATTGAGTTTTTTAACGATCTCGAAAATCTCTTCCACCAGTTGAGGGGCGAGCCCCATGGACGGTTCGTCGAGCAGGATCATTTCGGGTTTTGACATGAGTGCACGCCCGATGGCGCACATTTGCTGTTCGCCGCCCGACGTATAACCGGCAAGCGATGCGCGCCTTTCGCGCAGGCGCGGGAAATAATCGTAGACCAGTTCAAGGTCAGCCCTGACGGCAGCAGCCCCATCCTTGCGGGTGAACGCTCCCGTCATCAGATTTTCTTCCACCGTCAAATGGCCGAAACAATGGCGACCTTCCATCACCTGAATACAACCGCGTCGCACCAGGTCATTGGGTGAAAGGGACTGAACTTCCTCACCTTTGAAAAGAATATTACCCTTCGTCACATCGCCGCGCTCCGCCCCCAAGAGATTGGAGATGGCTTTGAGGGTCGTTGTTTTTCCCGCACCATTCGCGCCCAGAATTGCAACAATCCCGCCACGCGGAACCGTGAGCGATACACCTTTGAGAACGAGAATTACGTGATCGTAGATCACCTCAATATTATTGACCTCTAGAATGGTTTCGGCAGGTGAAATTTCTTCGGCAGCAGACATGGCGCTCTCTGGTGGAACGAACGTTCCAGATAATTTGGGAATAAAATTGTTGAACGGACCCGGCTTCCACCGGGTCCGTCCAAATTGTATCAACGACGGATTAACCGCAGGTCTGACCTTTCCATTCCGGCTTGTCGGATGTGTATTTATCGGCTGCGGCCTGCAGAAGCGGACCAACAATATCGGTCATTGGTGCGATAAGCTCAGACTTCTGTTTCCAGTCCTTGCCGTCCCATTGCTGAATAAACACAGCACCCGCGCCCTCGTGGTCCTTACAGGAGCCTTTTACGTCGCCGGTAAAGTTCGGCAGGCCCAACGCAGTCAGACGAGCCTGATCGAGAACGAAGTTTTCCAGGCCGACACGCATATCAGCACCTGTGATAACTTTCTTGCCGGTCTTTTTCTGCGCTGTAGCAATGGCTTCCGCCACGATGACAGCGTTGAACAGGCCACGGTTATAAAGTACATCACCGATTTTATCAGGATCAACCTGGCTTTTTCCTGCATCAACAATCAATTTTTTCACGTCTTGCAAAGCCGGGAAGTCTGTGCCGATACCGGAGAAGTTTGCAGCAAGATAACCTTTACCTGCTGCGCCAACCGGGTCCAGATCGGCATGGGCACCGGCCCACCAGTTACCGATGAAGCGATCAAGCGGAAAGCGAATTTTTGCTGCTTCCTTAACGGCGGTGGCGTTCATCGCGCCCCAGCCCCACATGATCATCCAATCCGGACGTTCTTTACGAACGTTAAGCCATTGTGACCCCTGGTTCTGCATGTCCTTACCGGCAACAGGAAAGGTTACAAAATCAAAGCCGAGCTTTGGACCAAGCTGTTCGAGAAGCGGGATTGGCTCTTTGCCGTACCCGGATTCAAGATAGATAAATCCGATTTTCTTGCCCTTAAGTCCTCCGTTCGCATCGATGTATTTCAAGATCGATGACATCTGGCTCCAGTAAGAAGTCGGATAGGTGAAAGTCCACGGGAATGTTTCACCAATAGCAGCAGCTGACAGACCATAGCCCATGGAGAGGACAGGTATTTGATCAACGGGGGCTTTCGGAATCAGCTGAAGAGTGATGCCGGTTGATAGCGGGTTATACACCAGCGCGCCTTTGGCCTTCGTTGCTTCATAGCACTCAACGCCCTTTTGCGCGTTATAGCCGGTTTCGCATTCTTCGACCTTGACCTTAACGCCACCAATACCGCCGTCACGCTCGTTGAGCATATTGAGGTAGTCGGCAAAACCGTTGGCGAATGGAATACCACCACCAGCAAAGGGGCCAGTACGATAGCTCAGGGATGGAACATATAGTTCTTCCGACTGGGCCAGATTTACGGTGCTCGCAACGGTCATTGCTGTTGCGGCTACACCGAGAATGAGTGTTTTTAATCTCATGTCTTTCCTCCAAAATAGGGTGTGCGACAGGCACACCTGGGTTGAAACCTGTTTGTTGCGGGTTGAAACGCGGTCTCATACGTTCAAACCCAATTCTCGCTCTCCCAAGCATCAAAGCCATTATCCCTTATGCGTAAGGGAAAGGCCATGTTCTCAATTTTTCTTTCGTGATCTGCCACAGGCGGGCGAACCCGTGGGGCTCAACAATCAAAAAGAAAATTATCAATCCACCAATCACCATGCGCGACACATGATCCGCGGTCGCTGAATTCATCGCAAATCCCATCATGTCCGGCATAGCACGCACAAATATCGGCAGGCCGAAGATAAAGGCAGCGCCGAGGAAGCACCCGATCAGTGATCCCATTCCGCCAATAATCACCATGAACAGAATATCAAAGGATTGATTGATATCAAAACTTTCAACTTCTGCAGCCCCAAGCCACATGAACACCATCAACGCGCCAGCCACCCCGCAAAAATAAGACGACATGGCAAAGGCAGACAGTTTCGCATTGAGCGGTTTGATGCCCATCAATTCCGCTGCAATATCCATATCGCGGATCATCATCCACGAGCGGCCAATCCGCCCCCGGATGATGTTGGATGCAATCCACGTCAGGCCGATGACAAGTGCCAATATGACGTAGTAACGGGCCATTGGTGTCGCCGACGCGCCTGTAATTGGAACGCTGAACAAGGTGCGCTGCGGTACTTCAATCGCGCCTGAATCATTGTAGTTGTAGAGCCAAGGAATGCGTATAAAGGCCCATTCGAGAAAGAACTGGGCGGCCAACGTTGTAATCGCAAGATATAGCCCTTTTATTCGCAGGCTGGGCAGGCCAAACACACATCCAACCCCCGCAGCAAAAAAGCCGGATAGCAGGATATGAATAAGAATATTCACGTCCGGAAATATGGTCGCGAGCTTATAACAGGAATAGGCCCCTACCCCCATGAAGGCACCCGTGCCCAGCGAAAGCTGACCGCAATAACCGGTCAGGATATTCAACCCGATTGCCGCAAGGGAAAAAATCAGAAACGGGATCATGAACGAGTTGATCAGGAAATCACTACCGAACAGCGGAATGATAAACGCCACAGCGACAATCAAGGTCAGACCCATGCGATCCTGAAAAATCGGGAATATCGCAGAATCGGCTTTGTAGTTGGTCTTGAACTGTCCGGCTTCGCGGTAAAACATCAGGCCGTTTTCCTTATTTTTTCCTGGGTCGGCGCCGGAATTCCCAACGCGGACTGGCGCTCGCTGATCGCCAGGTAAATCAGATGGGCTATCTTTGCCGAACGGGCGGTTTCCCGGTCGAAAATCTTGACGTGGCGTAGCTTCTTGCCTTTGCCTTCCATCAAATTATTCGTGTCTTCAAGCAGCGCACCCGACCAGAATCCCACATTCACACGGTCGGTTTGGGGCATCAAATAGCAATAACTCTCGCTCATCTTTTTCTCGCCAAACCCATAAGCAACTGCCTTGTCACCTTTGCGTGGCACTTCAACCGTATCCGGGTGAAGGCCAATAATGAGCGAGCGAAGATCCTCCGCAATCGTTTTCACCGGTTTGGACCGGCGGCCAAATACGCTGCCCCACGTTCCATGTTTGGTGATAGTAGTGGCCAAGGTCTTCACACCCTTTCGATAATCTTTTCGCCGAACAGGCCTTGTGGCCTGAACAGCAGGAATATGAGCGCGAGTACGTATGCAAACCAGGCTTCAACGCCACCACCGAATATGCCACCCCAATAGACTTCGAACACTTTTTCACCGATTCCGATAATCAGACCGCCGACGATTGCACCGGGTATCGATGTAAATCCACCGAGGATAAGAACCGCTAAAGCCTTGAGTGCGATCACTTCTAACGCGAAGGACACGTCGGAGCGGGCACCCCACATGATGCCCGTCACCAGTGCAACGATACCCGCGGCGAACCAGACGATCACCCAGATCTGGTTGAGCGAAATACCGACCGACAAAGCAGCCTGGTGATCATCCGCCACAGCGCGCAGGGCGCGCCCTATACGCGTTTTTGAGAAGAACACTGCAAGACCACCAACCATCAGACCAGCAATAACAATGGCAGCAACATCAATGTGTTGGAAAATAACCCTGCCGCCCAGCATTTCAACATCAGTTGAACCCGTTGGCAGGCCCAGTTCTTCGGTGATCATGCTTTGTGGTTCACCACCGAAAATCGTTTCCCCTGCCCCTTGCAAAAACAGGGTCAGACCAATGGTTGCCATCAGCAATATGGCATCTGGTTGTCCGACCAGCGGTCGTAAAACTATTTTCTCAATGCCAATCGCCAAAACGCCCATGAGCGCAATCGCCATCAAAAGCGCAAGCCAGGCGGGCACACCAAATTTCGTATGCAGAGATACGAGGGCAAGAGCTGCAAACACAACCATGATGCCTTGCGCGAAATTGAACACGCCTGACGCTTTAAAAATAAGAACGAACCCTAAGGCGATAAGCGCGTAAAGAATACCCGCAACAAAACCTTCCCAGATTGTTTGAACAAACAGGTCTGGAATGTCCGCAATAAGAATAAAGGGTTCGATAAATATTTGATTGAGAAGATCCATCACCCTGCCCCCATCACGTTTTTGGTGGCGGTATCAATTCGGGAAACAGGCCAGCCAGCCCGAGCGCGATCATCAATACGGCAATCGCCCAACGTATCCATTTTGGCACCAGAATGAGCGCCACCCCGCCAGCCAGCATGAAGCCTGACACGGCCTTTGGATAATCGGCCAGTAAATCCATCGATAGTCTCCATCAGTGCGGCACCCCAAGATAAGCGTCGATGACGTTTTGATTGGCCTGAACCTCGGCAGGTTCTCCGTCGGCAATTTTCTTGCCGTAATCGAGAACCACCACGCGGTCGGCCAGGTCCATCACGACACCCATATCGTGTTCAATCAAAGCGATTGTCGTGCCGAACTGCTGGTTCACGTCAACGATGAAGCGGCTCATATCTTCTTTTTCTTCCAGATTCATACCGGCCATCGGTTCGTCCAGAAGCAGAAGATCAGGCTCAAGCGCCAAGGCACGGCCAAGCTCCACACGTTTTTGCAGGCCGTAGGGAAGCTTGCCGACGGGCTGGCGTCGTATGTGGGCAATCTCCAGAAAATCAATGATTTCCTCCACCCGCCTTCGGTGGGCGATTTCTTCATCGCGAGCCGGACCATAATAAAACATCTGGGTGATGAAGTTCTTGTTCATCTTCAACGACCGGCCGGACATAATATTGTCCAGCGTCGACATGCCGGTGAACAGGGCAACGTTTTGGAAAGTCCGGGCAATGCCTGACGCCGCCGCCTCATAGGGTTTCATCTTCGTACGCGTGTCACCCCGAAACCGGATTGTCCCTTCTTGCGGATGGTAGAACCCGTTGATGACGTTCAACATCGATGTCTTACCGGCACCATTGGGGCCGATAATCGCGCGGATTTCGCCCTTTAAAATATCGAATGAAATATCTTCAATCGCGGTCACGCCACCAAAGCGCAAAGTCACATTGTCGACGCGCAACAGCTCCGCGCCATTGGCAATGCCATCTCCCGGTGCATGGAGAGTAGAATCATGGGCGTTCATTCCGCTGCCTCCTTCATCGCGAACGGCGCGTGGGGTGCCATCTCGCGAATTTGGACAGTGGCTGAAATACTGCCTTTACGACCATCTTCAAAGACGACCTCGGTCTCAACAAATTTCTCACTCGAACCATCGTAAAGCGCTTCGATCAGCGGATCATACCGTTCGTTGATCAGGGTTCGACGCACTTTCATGGTGCGGGTTAGTTCCCCATCATCGGCGTCCAATTCCTTGTGTAAAACAAGGAAACGATGGATTTGAGCACCTGCAACGCGCTCTTCTGATGCAAGATCGGCGTTCACCTGATCCACGTGCTCCGCCATCATATCGTAGACTTGCGGATGATTGGCGAGTTCCTGATAGGAACCATATGCGATGTTGTTCCGTTCCGCCCAGTTCGCCACCGGTTGAAGATCAATATTCAACATCACAGCAACATAATCACGCCCGTTACCAATCGCGACAGCCTCTTTGATATTCGGGAAGAACTTGAGTTTGTTCTCGATATATTTGGGTGGGAACATGGAGCCGTTGTTCAGCTTGCCCACGTCTTTGGCCCGGTCGATGATGCGCAGATGGCCGTTTGAATCGAGGAAGCCTGCGTCGCCGGTATGCACCCAGCCCTCTTTGGTTTTCGTCTCAGCGGTCGCCTCATCGTTTTTATAATAGCCCATAAAAACGCCCGGCGAGCGGTACAGGACCTCGCCAGAGTCGGAAATATCGATCTCCACATCAGGCGAAGGCGTTCCAACTGTGTCAGCCGAAATCTCACCATCCGGTTGAGCGGTTATATAAACGCTGGCTTCGGTCTGGCCGTACAGCTGCTTCAAGTTGAGGCCAATGGAGCGGTAAAACCGGAATATCTCCGGACCTATCGCTTCACCCGCCGTATAACCGACCTTCATGCGCGACATGCCAAGGCGGTTTTTCAACGGCCCATAAACCAGAAAATCCCCAAGCGTATATTTTAACCGCTCGGTAAAACTTACACTGTCGCCGTTTAAAATGCGTTCGCCAACTTTGTTGGCTACATCGAGAAAATAATGAAACATCTTCTGTTTCCATTTTCCCGCATCTTCCATGCGCACGGTAATTTGTGTCAACAATCCTTCAAACACCCTCGGCGGTGCGAAGAAATAGGTCGGGGCGATTTCATGCCGGTTTTCAGTCACGGTATCGGGACTTTCCGGACAACAAACGCAATAACCTGCCGTCATAGACTGACCATAGGAGAATATGTGGTCGCCCACCCAGGCCAAAGGCAAATAGGCGATAATCTCGTCGTTCTCATCAAAACTGTCAAAACTATTGGCGTTTTTCGATGAAATGACCAGATTATCATAAGATAACATGACGCCTTTGGGCTTGCCCGTTGTGCCGGACGTATACAGCATGACAGAAAGGTCTTCCCCTTTACCCTCACCTATATCGGCCAGCCAGTCGGCCTCCGCCCCGGGCATCATGGAACGTCCCTGTTCCTGCAATTTTCCATAATCGCGTAGGAATGGCTCGTCGTAATCACCCATGCCCCGCTGCCAGTCGTAGATGATATATTCAAGGTTTGGGAGTTGATCCTTGATCGATAATAGCTTGTCGACCTGCTCCTGATCCTGAACCACAGCGAGACGCACTTCGGCGTGTTGCAGCACATAGACCATTTCTTCCGCAACGCTGTCGGCGTAAACGGGAATGGGCACGCCGCCCAGTGCCTGCACCGCGGGGAATGTCCAATAAAGGCGCGGACGGTTCGACCCAACCACCGCGACTTTGTCTCCGCGCTTTACACCAAGGTCTTTCAGACCAAGAGAAAAACTACGCACCTCATCGAGCATTTGCAACCAAGTCCAGGTCTGCCAAATGCCGTAATCCTTATGGCGCATCGCCGGGCGAGTACCAAACTTCTTCGCATTTTGAAGAAGATATTTTGGGAATGTATCCAATGCCCCCGAACCGGTTGCCATGTGCAAAACGTCCTCCCAAACGCTTTAAGACAGAGCCCTCGTTCTGCCATTAAAAATCACAGAAATCTGAGTTCAGCCCTGCTTGCCACCAGTTTTGACCGGACGGTATAAAATAACAAGCGAAATACACCATTATTCAGGTAATCTTTAGTCTGATGACCGTCAGGCAGCCCACCAGTCGATCCAGCGGCCATGGAAATCTGCGCGGCCTAACAGACAATCAATATTTTTACCTTCGTTCCCCTGCCATAATTGCAACCGCACCCCGGCGCCTGGTGTGTCTCCATCGGCTTCAAAACGAACCCAGGCAAGTGTTTTATCCTCCACCAACGATCCAGCATCTTCGAAGATCATTCTCTCCCCTTCAGCGCGGGCATTTTCGGGTAAATATTGCCAGGCGATTGTCGAATAAATTACCGTGCAGTATTCTGGCCTCAATCCGCTTAACTTCTCCCGCAACCAGACAATGGCATCGGCTTTTTCGACAGGTGCTGGAAATAAGCGGGCGATTTTTACGGCTTTGTTTAAACGGTCGTGACGGTCTGCTTGATCGGGCCACACATAGGCTTGTAGGCGAAGGGCGTCGTCATCTTGTGTCGGGTCCAACGGATTGAGATCACATGCTTCACGGCCGGCAATTTCAACATCAGCGACGTTGGGAAGATCGCCCTTCCATTCAGGTGTTAATCTCAGTTCGCTATCCTTATTTCCGCAAATAATACCTCCTAAATCATAGGCAAAACGGCTGGCCTGAAGATTGAGACCGCCGGATGCGCCCACTTCCAGAAGATGAAGGGGTTTACCCGTTAGTCGGACAATCTCCATAAACGCCGGCCAGATTACTGCTGAACGGGAGACCTCATTTGTTTGGGGCGGCGATTGCATCCAGTCCAGCAGGAAGACTTCATGTTCAACGAGCACCCGTTGAATTTCAGACCACGGGGGACAGTTACCACCATCAGTCGGATAATATTGCGCGAGTTTTGTGTCCCGCCCGCTCAAGACGAGCGCATGCAACCCGCCACAAATTCGAAGCGGAATGCTGTCGGCAGACGGGCTTGGGTCACCCACCCACTCCAGGCAAAACGACCCAACCGCAGTTGAGTGGTCAAGATTTTCAGCAAACAACAGGCACAGGTCTGATGTGAACGGCGACCCCATCGGACGGCAGACTTCGGCCTGTGCCAAAAAAGCTTCTCTGACCATCTCAACTAAACTCCACTTAGGTAAGTATACCTTACCTATCATGGATTAGTCGTAACGTAAAGATGGCGGGGTGAGACTATGTTTTTAAACAAACCACCGGTTGAATCATGCAGGTTTTTCAACGCATTATTCGGCAGCTTCCAACTCGACCATCGACCCTTTTGGGTTTTTAAATCTTGCTCGCAATTGCATTTTCTCAGCATTCACCTTTTCGACATTGCGCTCTTTCACATGGCCGTAGCCACGGATTGTTTTTGGATAATTCGCCAAGGCAACCGCGGCTTTGATCGTGTCTTTTGACAGGCCTTGAACAATTTCATCCAGAACAGCTTCATAGTCCGCCAGCAACTGGCGCTCCATCTTACGCTCTGCCGTATATCCAAAAACATCAAACACGCCGCCGCGTAAAACACGCGCACGCGCGAGCCATTTATAGGCTTTCATCATCCACGGGCCATATACACTTTTTTGCAATTCGCCCTTGTCGTTACGTTTGGAAAAAAGCGGTGGTGCGAGGTGGAATTCAAGTTTTTTGTAACTGTCGAACTGACTGGAAAGCTGCTCCATGAACGAGCCATCAGAGTAAAGTCGCGCAACTTCAAATTCGTCTTTGATAGCCATGAGTTTGTAGAGATTGCGGGCAACAGCTTCCGTCAAGACGGATTTGCCACCGGCGGTCTGTTCAGCAGCCTGAACTTTCGCAACGCGATCAGTATACCGTTTTGCATAAGCAGAATTCTGGTACTGGCCCAGCCATTGCGCGCGACGGTCGATAATCTCATCAACAGACGATGAGAGATTTTGATGGCCAACAGCTGTTTTCGCCTTGGCCTTCATAACCGGTAAAAGCATCACGTCATGAGCCGCCACACGGCCCCATTCAAATGCAGCCATGTTCATCGGGATCTGAACACCGTTGAGTTCGATTGCCCGGGTAATCGCCTGCCTCGAAACCGGTAGGCCACCGTTTTGCCAGGCGAAGCCGAGCATAAACATATTGGCGCCAATTGCATCACCGACCAGGGAAATCGCCATTTTCTGGGCGTCGACCGTCGTGGTTTTATCTTTACCGGCAGCCTTTTCCAATGCGTTGATGATGCGCAATGTGGGGAATGAGAAATCGATATTGTGGGTGAACTCACCGGACAATTTCTCGTATGTATTCAGCACAACGCGTGTGCGCCCCTGTTCAATTGACCCCAACACCTTTTGGGTGGACGCGGTTACCATGTCACAACCCAAAATAAGGTCCGCGCCGGATGCGGCGATGCGGATAGATTTGATATCGTCGGGTGATGGCGCAATCCGTAAATGGCTGGCAACTTCACCACCTTTTTGCGCAAGACCTGCCATGTCGATAATCGCGGAACCCTTGCCTTCAAGATGCGCGGCCATGCCGAGCACGGCACCTACCGTGACAACGCCCGTGCCACCAACACCTGTGACAACCACGCCATAGGAACCGTCAAGCGCCAGCAAGTCCGGTTCTGGAATTTGCGGATAATCCGACCCTGCGGTTGACGCTTCGCCTTTTTTCAACACACCACCGTGGACGGTAACGAAACTCGGGCAAAATCCATTTATGCAGGAAAAATCCTTGTTACAGGCATTCTGGTCAATCTGGCGTTTACGGCCCGTTTCCGTTTCCACCGCACCGACGGCCACACAATTGGATTGAACACCACAATCGCCGCAGCCTTCACAAACCTGTTCATTGATCAAAATGCGCTTGTCCGGGTCCGGGAATGCGCCACGTTTGCGGCGGCGGCGTTTTTCGCTGGCGCAGGTCTGATCATAGATCATCGCCGTCAGGCCTTCGGTCTTTGCAAGTTCCTGCTGAACGGCATTCAATTCCGAACGGTGATGGATGGTGGTCCCGAAAGGCCATTGAACAGTCGAATCATATTTGTGCGGTTCGTCCGTCACGACGACCACCCGTTTAGCACCTTCGGCATAGACCTGATTGGCTATGCCCCAAGGGGTCAAATTGCCCTCGTTCGGTTGACCACCCGTCATTGCAACCGCGTCATTGAACAGGATTTTATAGGTGACATTTGCTCCCGAAGCAGCGGCTGCCCGAATGGCAAGCGCGCCGGAATGATTATATGTGCCATCCCCGAGATTTTGGAACACGTGATCACGGGTGGAGAAATGGTGCTCACCGATCCAGTTCGCGCCTTCCCCGCCCATTTGGGTGAAACCCTCGGTAGAACGGTCCATCCATTGCGACATGTAATGGCAGCCGATGCCCGCGTAGGCGCGGCTACCATCGGGAATATGGGTGGAAGAATTATGCGGACAACCGGCGCAGAAATAGGGAACGCGCATGGCAACGCCCTGTGTTGCCGCCAATGCCTCCTGGGCGTCTTTGAGATGTTTTACCTTGGCACCAAGTTTGCGGTCTTTTGCAAAACGGTTAACCCGCTCACCAATCGCGATTGCGATGGTGTTGGAATCCAGCTGCGCTTTGGGCGTAAGCAGCCAGTTATCATTCTCGTCTTTTTTACCAACAATGATGGGTGGCTTCGCCACACCATAAAGCGCTTCGCGCAATTGGCTTTCGATCAGGGAACGTTTTTCTTCAACGACAACAATCAGATCAAGACCTTTACCGAAGGTCTGCAATTCCTGTTTGGAAAGCGGCCAAACACAACCGACTTTATAAAGGCGCATGCCAAGATTGTTGCCGCGCACCTCATCTACGCCCAGATCATCCATCGCCTGGCGCACATCAAGATAGGATTTGCCCGAAGTGATCACACCAACGCGGGGTTTCTTGCCGCCGGACAGGATGGTCTTGTTGATCTTGTTGGCGGCAACATAATCGAGAATCGCGTCGTGCTTGTAATCGATCAGCCGTGCTTCCTGCGGCAACATCGTGTCATGGGTTCTGATGGCAAGGCCCTCTTTGGGGCGACGGTCTATTTTGGGCTCGACCAGTTTGATACGGTCGACACTGCCGTCAATGACCGCGGTCGATTCAATTGTGTCCTTGACGCATTTGATGCCCACCCAAACGCTTGCATAGCGGGAAAGCCCGTAGCCCAACACACCATAATCGAGAATTTCCTGAACACCTGCCGGTGAAAGAACCGGCATACCATAATTGATAAAGCCGAACTCTGACTGGTGCGCGGTTGTCGAACTTTCCGCCACATGGTCATCGCCCATGAGCGCCAATACGCCACCATTGGGCGAAGTACCTGCCATATTGGCATGGCGGAATACGTCGCCAGAACGGTCAACGCCGGGGCCTTTGGCGTACCAAATGCTGAACACCCCGTCATATTTACCCTCGCCGCGCATTTCCGCCTGTTGGGTTCCCCAAACTGCGGTCGCGGCGATGTCTTCGTTGAGGCCGGGTTCAAATACGATATCGCTGGCAGACAGGCGGGCCTGTTCTTTCCACATGGCCAAATCGAGGCCGCCGATTGGCGATCCGCGATAGCCGGAGACATAACCACCGGTATTGAGACCGGCGCGGCGGTCTCTTTCTTTTTGCATCAAGGTGAGGCGCACAACAGCTTGCGTGCCGGTAATGAAAATCTGATCCTTTTCAAGATCATATTTGTCGTCCAGATGAACGGTCTTTAGCTTCGCGGGCACCGCCACTACACTGTTTTTGCCATCTTTGACCGCCATTCCGTAGGCTCCCTGAACATCTTAAATCGAGTGATTTGCCACACAATAGCGCACCAAATTTTGTCTCAAAAAATTGCGCGCTATAAATCTAATTTTTTTGCGGTTCCTTATCCATTTGATGATTCCATCAAATAGGGAACCGCTCCATAGTTTCGGAAGCAAAGCCCTCTCAGTCAATGCAAATCGCGCGTGATCAGCGAAAATTGCAATAACTATCGACACATTTGCGAGTTCTTGAAATTTGTTGCCTCTGATACTGGAAGGTCGGTACAATAAATGCGCGGTTTAACCACCATAGAGCCAATCGGGAACAATCGTTGCAAGTTGGGGAAAAACTATGACGCAAAGGAGCGTCAGCAGTTGTAGCAGAACGAAGGGAACTACCCCGCTATACAAATCCGCCGTCGATATTTTATCGGCAGCAACGCTACGCAGATAAAACAGGGACAGGCCGAACGGTGGGGTCAGAAACGATGTCTGCAGGTTTAACGCGATCAGGACGCCCAACCACACAGGGCTCATTGCAGAACCGTCTGGAAAACTCATCGTCAGCAACACTGGTGCGACGAGTGGCACGACAATGAATGTAATTTCCAGAAAATCGAGTATGAATCCCAATAAAAATATCGCCAGCATGACGATGAAGAGAGCACCGTAAATTCCGCCGGGAAGGTCTGCCAGCAATCTCGCGATTGTCTCGTCCCCGCCAAGTCCCCGGAACACCAATGAGAAAAGCGAAGCTCCGATGATGATAAGGAAGATCATCGATATCAGGTGAACACTGTTTTCCAGAACAGATTTAAGCTGCGTCAGATCAAGTCTGTTTCGCGCCAGAAACAAAGCTCCAACTGCTCCAACGCCCGCCGCTTCAGATGGTGTCGCGAGGCCCGCGAGAATACTGCCCAAGACCGCGATGATCAGCACCAATGGCGGCACAAAGGAACTCAGCAATTGTCTGGTATTAAGATGTTCGTCTGGATTTACCTGAGCTTTGGAAGTCGGTTTTGACGCAAATATCTGATAGACCGCAAAGAAAGATACCAACAGGATTCCCGGCACTATAGCTCCAGCAAACAGGTCCGCGACTGAAACACTGTCCGGCGCAAAATTACCCGAACGGGTCTGGGCTTCCTGCCAGGCGTTAGACATCTGATCACCCAACACGATGAGCACAATCGACGGGGGAATGATCTGGCCCAATGTCCCCGCCGCCGCCACGGTTCCACCTGCCAAGGAAGGTGACACGCCATTGCGCAACAGGCTCGGCAACGCCAACAGGCCAAGGGTCGCCACACTTGCGCCAACTATCCCCGTCGAAGCCGCCAGCAACAGCCCAACAAGGGAAACCGATACGGTTAACCCGCCGCGCATTCCCGAAAATATTTGAGCGGCCACGCGGAGCATATCATCAGCAAGTTTTGAACGCTCCAACACCAACCCCATAAAGACAAACAGCGGAATGGCCAGCAAAACCTGATTTGTCGCGATGCCAAACAAGCGCGATGGAATGGCCTGAAATAATGCAAGATCGAATTGACCAAACTGCCATCCCAAAATTGCGAACAGAACAGACATTCCCGCAAGTGTCAGCGCCACAGGATAACCTGACAAAAGGATACCCAATGTTGCGCTGATAAACAGGATGTCGAGATATTCACTCATCGGATTTCAAAGCGCTAATGCAGCCTGCGATGAGCATTAAAAGTGCAAATAACGGAATGAGTGTTTTGACGAGAAATACACCTGGCAGGCCGGAAATTTCTCGTGACCCTTCAAGCACTGACCAGCTTTCAAGCGCGTAGCCAGATGAATAGATGAGCACCGTCATCATTGCGGGTACAAGCAGCAAGAACATCCCAAACCGCCCGACTAACTTGTGGCCTCCCGCTCCCATTTTATTGTAGAAAATATCGATGGATACGTGGCGGTTTTGAAGAAGCGTCCACCCCGACCCAAGCAGGAAAATGCTCGCGTGGAGGTAGAGCGCAAGTTCCTGCGCCCAGAGGAAGTTGATGCCCAACAGGTATCGGCCAATAACAACGCTAAATTGAAGGATCACGAGCGCCAGCAATAGCCAGCCGCAAAATGCGCTCAGCTTGCGAAACAGGGCTTCACATCGGGAAGTTAGGCTGGAAAAGGCGTTTGTCATAAACGCCTCTTACCGCCATTTTCAAGCATTCCAAAGCCGCAATCGCCCGGTTTTAACAACCACACCTAGAAGTTCAGTGAAATATCCCGGTGATCTGATTGGCAGGAAGCAACGGACAGGCCTTGTTCCCGTGTCATGCGTTGCTGCTGACGCATGCCGATGGTACCACGCAGGGCAACCTCGTAGGTCGAAACGGATGCCGCGAATTCACCTTGCGCTTTAGCGCGCCATTCAAGTTGTTTTATGTATTCCTTTTGTGCGCGGTCAAACTCTTTCAAGGCCTTCGAAATATCAGGCTTTTTGCGCCGTAATGCGCGGCGGACTTTGCCCAGACCGGACCTGACTTTTTCGGCGCCTGTCATGGTGAACTTCGCAGCAAATGTATTGACGATGGTCTGAGTTTCTTCAGGGTTGCCGGTTTCAACGGTATTTCGAAGGTCTTTGAATTCCTGCTCAAGTGCTGCATATTCTGCGCTGCCTTTCAGCGTTGACGACAGACGAGCGGTGCCCTCATAAGAACCGTCGGCAGCGCGGCGGAACTGGTTTCGAAGGTTCGCTTCTTCTTTCGTCAATTTGGCAAATGTAGCCTGTGTTTCAGCCCATTCAGCTGGAATTTGCGCCAATAACGCATCGCGCTCTTCTGCCGCTTTTTTTATGCGAGTTTCAAAGCGCTCACGGGCACTGGCATTTTCATCTCCGCGAAGACGGGAGACGGTTGTCTCCAATTCCTTGATCTCAACATCAAATACCCGAGCGTCACGCTCCAGTGCGCGAACAGTACGGTGGAGTGGGCGGTACTCGACCGCCGCTTCAGCAACCTTCGCTTCGGCGACTTTGGCAGCTTCCAGCAGTTCTTTTGCCTTTGCGACACCATCAAAACTTCCGGTCAGATCCGCTGCAATTTTCTTCGGCAGGAAGCTCGTATCGAGCGTCTTCGCAGCGGCCACTGCACTGGAGAGTTCACCGGTATCCTGCACCAATCTTCCGTAGATATATTCTTCAACGCAATACTGGATACGCGGGTTACGCGGTGGCGGGGCCGTTTCTGCCAGAAACGAAACCCGGTTTGGAAGGTAATTCACCAATGGCGGGAAATTTGCGACAATGACCAGCGCGGCAAGCTGCAAGCCGATAAAGGCGATGACGCCCTTGTACATGTCGATGGTCTTGACAATGGCTGGTGCCACCCCTCGCAAATAGAACAGCGCAAACCCAAATGGCGGGGTGAGGAAAGAGGTCTGAATATTCAAACCGATCATCACCCCGAGCCAAACGGCTGTAATATTGGCGGATGGGTCAGCCAGCAGAATTGGTGCAACGATCGGCACAACCACCACGGCGATCTCGATGAAGTCGAGGAAGAAGCCGAGGACGAAAATCACGGCCATCACCGTGATGAATTTGGCCCAGAATCCACCCGGAATTCCTTCAAGAAAATGCTTGACCAGTTCTTCCCCGCCAAAGGCTCGGAAGGCGGCAGTCAACATAGCAGCACCGAGCAGGATGATGAACACCAGTGAGGTGGCTTTCGCCGTTTCAATCATCACCTCGTGCAGTGTGTTTTCAATTTTATAGGCCCGCCATGACGACCAGATGAGCGCTATGACCAAGGCGGCAGACGCAATGATGGCGGCCGTGACCGCCATCACGTCGGTTGTCGTATTGACCGCCTTGATGTTGGGGGAATAGTTGGTGACGATGAACCCGATAACCACCAGCGCTGCCAGCGCAATCAACGCCGGGACAAATGAGCTTTTTTGCCCCTGGGTGAGCCGGTAGCCCGCCATCAACAAGGCGCCAGCCGCACCGATAGCGCCCGCCTGATTCACGGTTGCAACACCGGTAATGATGGAACCTAGAACGAGGAAGATCAGCGCCAGCGGCGGAATGAGCGCCAGACCGAGCTGGAAGAAAAACTCCGCATTGAATTGACTATCGGACCGTACTGGCGGCGCAACGTGGGGGCGCAGCATGGCGTAAATCAGGATGTAGAGCATATAAAGCGCAACCAGCACGAGGCCGGGCACCAATGCACCAAGGAACATTTCACCAGCGGACGTGGACACCACATCGAAATAGGACGGCATAGACAATTCACCGGTGGATTGTTTGTGCAGCGTCTTGCGCAGGGTCGAAGCCTGGTCCGTCGCAGACGCCAATTGGTCGGCCAAAATGATCAGGACGATGGAAGGCGGGATGATCTGCCCCAACGTTCCCGAAGCCGCGATTGTGCCAGTTGCCAAGGGTTTTGAATAATTATTGCGCAGCATCGCAGGAAGCGAAATCAAGCCCATGGCAACGACGGTGGCACCGACGATACCAGTTGTTGCGGCAAGCAAAGCACCAACGAAAACCACCGAAATGCCCAATCCACCAGGCACCGGACCGAACAATTGCGCCATCGTGATCAGCAGGTCTTCGGCGATCTT
Source organism: uncultured Rhizobiaceae bacterium (assembly GCA_951813045.1). GTDB lineage: Bacteria > Pseudomonadota > Alphaproteobacteria > Rhizobiales > Rhizobiaceae > Pseudahrensia. Next base: position 256,074 of record CATOTF010000002.1, on the reverse strand, counting down.
GGAACGCTGCAACATGATGCCCATGAAGATGAACAGCGGAATCGCAATCAGCGTATCCCGTTCAACCTCCCAATAGACCCCTCGCAGGTTCAACACGCCTGCGGAAAGCCATTGGCCCCCGTCCCCTTGCGCAAAATAAGCCGCCGGGTCACCAGCGAATATGTAACCCGCAGCAGTTGCCGCAGCGATGCTCAAGATCGCCGCGCCGGGAAGCGCAAAGGCAACCGGATAGCCGGAGCCCAGAGCCAAGGCCATAATCAGGACCAGCAACGCAAGAAAAAACAGTTCCATTATTCTAACCCCTGCAGCCGCTTAATGCGCGACAACTTCCCGATTGAGACGTGTGCCCTCATCTTCGCGATAATCGGCCACCGATTCCATGAGATAACTGACAAACTGAATGAGCATTGTGATTGCAAAGATTACCAGGAATGCCGCCATCAAATATTTTACGTACATGCCGAAGCCGGACTGGGAAACCTCAAAGTTGGTCACCGGGCCATAGACGATGGCCCCTTTGCCGTTGAGGCAAACAATGATGATGGTCCAGCAGAGCGTGATACCCAGCAACAGAGTGCTGACCGCGTTGAGGAAACCTTTGGTCTTGTTTTTCATGCCAGCGTAGAAAATATCCACCCGTACATGCCCTTCTTCGAGCAAGGTATAGGCGGAAGCAAAGAGGAACAGGGCGGCATACCAGAAGCGAACAAGGTCGCCCATAAACGCCTGTTCGTAGGAAAACACAAACCGGGTAATGACGATGGCGAGCTCCGCGACCACAATGAGCAAAGCCAGCCAGTGGAAGCCGAGTGTTTTTGCGCGCAGGGCGATAACAAAACCAAGGATCATCATGGGTATGTGGATCCAGGGGCCGCGAAATGCGGATCGACCCAGGTCAGTGGTCAACTGTTTACCAACGACAGCTTCCAGAAACCCTTCCACCCGCAGGAAGGAGATCACCATGTCTGTCAATCCAATGAGCAACACCGCAAAAAAGGCCCAGCGCACGAGGAAGGCGTTGAAGTTCGAAATTTTCAGGGCGTCTGCGCGCAGGCTGATATGTTCGCTGCGCCAAACCCAGTTTATCACGCCGCCTATCACCAGCGGATAGACAAGCAATTGCAGATAGGAAAGTGCAGGCGCGCTTCCACGAAAAACGGCGGCGGCACCGGGCCAGTCAAACGACAGGTTGAGGATATTATTGACCATCCAGATCGTGAAATGGGCCAGAACGGCCCAGCCAAATGCCCGCGTGATAAATTTAAGCGTATCGCGGGAACCGTGTTCGGTCGAAATACTAGAATTCATATCCTCAAGCGCCTCCACACACTTTGAAGTCATATCGCGCAGTTTCTATCGCCGCTGCACTACACATTCAGGTGAACAGTATTAGGCGATCAAATCCACGTCGCTGCTAACGGAACAGGTGGTCCTCCAACCAGCCTGATACCGCGCCGAATTGAAAAAATCAAAATCGGCCAGCATAAAGAAAGAACGGGACCGAGGTCCCGTTCTTCCATATCATTTTTTCAGTAGGCTTAGATGTCGAGAACGCGGTTACGTTGTTGAACGTAAGCGATCTCGGCTTTCGCGCGCCATCCTGCGATTTCACGCATGGAAGACTGGTAGCTTTCATCGATTTTCTTGGCGAGATCAGAATGCGCCCGTGTTTCTTCAAACACGGCAGCAGCAGCTTCACCAAATGAATCCCAAACATCGTCGTTGAATTCACGTGTCTGAACACCATTTTCAGCAACCATTTTAGCGAGATATTCACCGTTTTTGGCGATAGCTTCTTCCGGCTGAGCGGCATTTTCTTCGTTACAAGCTGCTGTGATAACAGCTTGTTCCCAAGAGGATAGACCATCCCACCAGGCTTTGTTCATGCCGAATGCAAGACCACCACCTGGCTCGTGCATGCCAGCGGTATAGTAGAATTTAGCGGCTTCGTAGAACTTCATGAAATAGTCGTTGAAAGGACCAACCCATTCCGTTGCTTCGATGGAACCGGAAACGAGGTTCTCATAAATCTGACCACCGGGAAGTGATACAGGAGAAGCACCCAGTTTCGCCATGACGTCACCGCCAAGACCAGGAATACGCATTTTCAGACCTTTAAGGTCTTCTGCGGAGTTGATTTCCTTATTGAACCAGCCACCGGCCTGTGCGCCAGTACCACCACAGGAAATCGCTTTCAGGCCGAACTCGCCGGAAAGCTCATCCCAGAGTTCCTGACCGCCTTTAAACTTGATCCAGGCGTTCCACTCTGGAGTGGTCATGCCGAAAGGAACAGCTGTGTAATACGCAAAACCGGGGTGCTTACCTTTCCAGTAGTAGTCGGCAGCGATGTAGGCGTTTGAGTTACCGTTACGCACTTCGTCAAAGGAATCAAAAGCACCAACACGTTCACCAGCGGCGAAATATTTCGTGGTCAATTTGCCTTCCGAAAGCTCGGTAATACGGGCTGCAAGACGCTGAGCGGAAATTCCGAGGCCCGGGAAGTCACGTGGCCAGGTTGACACAATGGTCATTTCCTTGATGCCCTGCGACAATGCAGGCGTTGCAAGCGCTGCTGCGCCCACTGTACCGGCGACACCGGCTTTCTTGATAAATGAACGTCTATCCATGGTTATTATATCCTCCCATTTCGTTCACACAAAACACCCCGTCGAAATCCGACATGGGCAATCGAAATATGCTAGACAGCCAATGTACCGCGTTGAAACTCCACTTATTTGGTCGCGGAATCTTTCAACATAATCAATCTGGTTCACTGCGCTAAGCTGCACATGTGGAAGTTACAAAGGAAATGGCTTGGAACTTCAAGATAAAAATGAAAAATTCGCAGTTTTTGTCCGTGATACACCGGTCATACAATCGTCTTAGGAAAGACTTGAGGCATCATAGATTGGGTAAGGGTTTGATTTTGATTTCCAAACGGGGCGATTCCCCATAAGATAATAAAAACCTCCCGATCATCGGGCCTGGACCAAAGACATAACCTCAGACCTGGTCCGCAATCTTGGAATTCATCAATTATGACCAAACCGATCATCGCCGTAACCGCCGACCGGAGGGAAGTTGCCCCTTATATGTGGCATATGGTTCCCGAACCTTACGTGAATGCTGCGACGAATGTTGCTGATGTGATTCCGATCATCGTTGCCAACATCGGCGAGAAACTCGAAACCGATACTCTTTTAGACCGAGTCGACGGTCTCCTCGTCACCGGTTCCCGTTCCAATGTTCATCCATCCCATTATGGTGTTGAGCCGACTGCGGATCACGAACCTTTTGACCCCGAACGGGACGCCACTACCCTGCCTCTCATTCGCCGGGCTATCGAGCGTGGCATCCCCGTCCTAGCGATTTGCCGAGGTATTCAGGAACTCAACGTCGCAATGGGCGGGTCCATTACTGCGGCTTTCCAAGAACAACGGAATATCAAGGGGCACGATTATCCAATCGATGGTGCACAGGACGAGCGGTTTGCACTTGCCCATGGGGTGAAGATTGAGCCGGGCTCCTGCATCAGCGATATTTTGCAGAGCGATATTTTATCGGGCGGTGTTCGGGTGAACTCCCTTCATACGCAGGCGCTTGACCGGCTTGGTGATCGCGTTGAGGTAGAAGCTCTATCGGAAGATGGTACAATTGAAGCGGTGACGGTCAAAGGCGCGCCGGGCTTCGTAATCGGCGTGCAATGGCACCCGGAATATTGGGCTGAAACCGACAGTCCTTCCAACACGATCTTCAAAGCATTTGGCGATGCCTGCCGCGATTATGCCGCAGGCCGAGCGGGATTATCGGAGGCAGCAGAATGAGCGAACATCATAACGATACACATGGGCACGCACACGGGCACTCCCACGATCATGGGGACAATTCCCATCTCGATGAAATGGACGCCCGCGTTCGCGCGCTAGAAAGCCTGTTGGTCGAAAAAGGCTATGTGGAATCCGCTGCGATTGATGAAATCATCCAGACCTATGAAACAAAAATCGGCCCCCGCAATGGTGCCCATGTTGTCGCAAAAGCCTGGACCGAGCCGGAATTTGCCCAACGGCTGAAAGACGACGCAACAGCTGCTATCCATTCTCTCGGCTACACATCTCGCCAGGGGGAGCATATGGAAGCGGTGTTTAACAGCGATGATACCCATCATCTCGTCGTTTGCACCCTGTGCTCCTGCTATCCATGGTCGGTGCTTGGCCTGCCGCCAACCTGGTATAAATCACCACCTTTCCGGTCAAAGGCCGTAATAGACCCACGTGGTGTGCTCGCGGATTTTGGGATTAAATTACCGGATAATGTCGCCGTTGAGGTGCATGATTCAACTGCTGAAACCCGTTATCTCGTCATACCTCAGCGCCCCGCCGGGACGGGAGGTTTGAATGCCGATCAATTGGCCGATCTCGTTAATCGCAATTCGATGATCGGCACAGCATTTGCGGACAACCCCGCGTGAGGAGCTTGTTATGAACGGTGGCGCTGATCTTGGTGGCATGCACGGCTTTGGCCCTGTCATCGAAGAAGAAAATGAACCCCATTTTCATTCGGATTGGGAAAGCCGTGCCATGGGTGTGGTGATCGCGCTTGGTGCCTGCGGTCAGTGGAATATCGATCAATCACGATATTCCCGCGAGAGTCTGCCGCCTGCGGATTACATGCGGTTTCCCTATTATAAAATCTGGACGCTGGCGGTTAGTAAACTACTGCTTTCCCGCGGCATGGTGAGTGAAGAAGAATTGCAGTCCGGCAAGATGACAAGCCCCGCCATCACGGTGAAAGGCAGGCTCGGCGCTGCGCAGGTTTGGGATGGCATCCATTCGCTGTCAGGCCGTGCGGACCGAGAGGTGACAAGCCAGCCAGCTTTCGCGGTTGGTGATGCGATACGTACTGTAAACAAACATCCCACAGGCCACACCCGCCTGCCCGGGTATGCGCGGGCGAAAGACGGTATAATCACGAAAGTATTGGGATTTCATGTTTACCCTGATAGTTCGGGCAACGATCTGGGGGATGATCCGCAATGGCTTTACCAGGTACGGTTTTCCGCTCGGGAACTCTGGGGAGAAGATAAAAACCCCCACGACAGTGTGACTCTTGATTTATGGGAGCCGCACTTTGCCTGAATGTAAAAGCGGACCCGAACTTCGACAACTGCCGGACATGGTGCTTGATGGCGACGAGCCGGTGTTCAATGAACCATGGGAAGCGCAGGCCTTTGCCATGACGGTGAGCCTATACGAGAAAGGCCAATTCACTTGGGATGAGTGGGCAAGTGCGCTAACTGCTGAAATTCACAGCGGCGAGATCCGAGATTATTATCGCCATTGGTTGATTGCATTAGAAAAGCTCGTAACCGCAAAAAACCTAACATCAGCTGGAGCCCTAAATCAGCGGGAGCAGGACTGGCACGACGCCGCCGCCCGCACACCCCATGGGGAACCAATCGAGCTTTAGCCCAGCATGGACCGGGCTATCTCAATCAACCGCTTGTCGCTATTGCGCGGACCAATGAGGCTGACACCGAGCGGTGCGCCGTAAACTTCCGCCAAGGGCAATGTGATTTGCGGCAACCCACTCAACCCCGACAGGCACAGCAACATGAGCGCCTGTTCACGGAACGCCTGTAAGGCTTCGTCCGGCTCTGATTTCAACGGCGCGCAGCTTGGCACGGTAGGCAGGACCAGCAGACCGTCATTTCCAAGCCAGTCTTCAAGCTTTTGACGAATGTCCAGTCGAACACCGGTTTCTTTTTCAAATTCTTCTTTGGTGACCTGGGAACCGAACTCAAAACGATCCTTGATACCCGGCCCAAGATCGGGTTTTCGACTGGTGATCCAACCCCCCAACGATTGCCATGAATCATAGGCCTGACATTTGCGAAAAGCCCAATAGGCCTCTGTTATATCAAACGGCAGCGGGTCAAACTCCCGCTCGTCATTAAAGTGGTTTTCAATTTTTTCCGCGCCTTTTACATAAGCGATATAATCGTCATCCCCCAACAACAACGCATCAAGGTCCGGACAACCGATCAACCGGCGCAAAGGAGTGGCATCAGCATCATCTTCCAGCAACACATCGCCAACCGCCGCATATGTTTCAGCATCTTTTGCAAACCAACCAAAACAGTCAAAACTCGCCGCCAGTTCCATGGTCCGGTCGAGCGGTATCCGCCCGTGGGTGGCGCGCAGGCCGATCAATCCACAATAGGACGCCGGTGCGCGGACAGAGCCACCGGTGTCTGAGCCCGTCGCAATATCAACAATACCGTTCGAAATAAGGGATACTGAACCGGAGGATGAGCCGCCGGTTATTCGGTCCGGAGCTGCACCGTTGACCGGTGAACCATAGTGTTTGTTGATCCCCGTGAGCGAAAAACAGAGTTCCTCGCATTGGCTTTTCCCGGCAATTTCCGTCCCAGCATCCAGCATTTTTTGAACGCAACTCTGGGTTTCCGTATCCGGTTCAGCCTCAGCCAACCGCGTCGGTTGGCCCCAACCGTTTGGATAACCCGCGACCTGATAAATATCCTTCACCGCCAGGGTCAATCCGGCCAACGGACCTGATTCCGCATGGGGAACGTCTACATGCGGATAATCGCACCAGGCTTTAAGTTCAGGGTTTTTCATATTTATCGGTCAGTCACTGGAAATATCAATCAAACCAGCTTCCCCCTCTTCACTGCCGAATACAAGGCAGTTTCCCGAGTTGTCCCAACACAGTGATGAGATTGCACCTTTTCCGGGGCGTCGCAGCAGGGCTTCGGCGGCGTCCTCGATCTTGACAGCCATAACCATGCCGTCCCCGTAGCCGATGGCGACGACATCTTGTGTCGGGTGGCAGGCAACTTGTGTGACAAAACTGTCGCCCCGAGTGCCCAATTCCTTGGGTGCTTTCCCCATTGGGCCATCTTTGCTGTTGAAAGGCCAACAGATGGCTGCCTGTGCGCCGGAAGATGCTAACCATTTGCCCTTGGGAGACCATGACAGGCTTTTGGGTTTGGCGGGATATCCGGACATGCGCATATGGCCAGTTCCTGGAGCTTTTTTGCTGTCTACACGCCAGCCGTGCAGCGCGTTTTCCGCCATTGATGTGACAATAAACCGGCCATCGGGGGAATACGTCACGCCGGTGTGAGCGCCGTCCCAATGGAGGTCGCTTGGGCTGCTTTTGCCCGCTACCCAATGGAGGCTGACGCCATTATATCTCGCGCAGGCGATGCGTAATCCCTTCGGTGCAAATGAAAGCCCCTCAACCGCCCGCTCATGGTCCAGTTGTCGAACGTTACTTTGATACGCAACCCAGACCGTACGCCCACTGGCAAAACCCACTGCCCCCTGCGGGCCGCATGCGACAACATCAATCCACTTACGTTCCTGATGGGAAATTTCTACTGCGCCGTCGCCTGTGATGCGCATAACGCGACCATCTTCACCGCCAGTGACCAGCGATTTATTATCAAGTGCGACTGCCGCGCTCAGCAGACCTTCGTTAGCTTCGATGCACTTATCATCAAGAGTTGGAAAACGGATAGTTCCATCTGCCAGTGCAAAAACCGGTTGATCATCAATTAAACAGGCAAGTTCAACATGTTCGTCGAAATCATAAGGCGCGACGGCGGGCATCAGGCTGCAACACATGCCTTGAAAGTGCGTTCGATCTTTTCGCGATCAAGATCACGTCCGATGAACACCATGCGGGTTTCGCGCTTTTCATCGTCTTTCCACGGTCGCTGGTGGTCACCTTCGACAATCATGTGCACACCCTGAACGACAAAACGGTCATCATCGCCGGAGAATGCGACAATTCCCTTGAGGCGTAGGATATCCGGTCCGTCAATTTGCGTCAGCTTATTGATCCACGGGAAGAATTTTTTTTGGTCCATCTCACCCGCCCGCAGTGAAATGGATTTCACGGTCGTATCATGAGTCGAAGCATCGAGCTTGTGGTTTTCGTGATCACAATCGGGGCCGCACTCATGATTGTGGGTGTGGTCGTGATGATGATCATGGCCACAATCCTCTCCGCATTCATGATCCGGGTGCCCATGATCGTGGGCTTGTAAGAAATGTGGGTCGTCCTCAAGTATGCGATCAAGGTCGAATGATCCACGATCCAGCACCTGATCCAGCGCAACATTTGAGCGTTCCGCCGTGTGAATAACCGCGTGGGGATTAATCTTGCGCACGGTTGCGCGGAGTTTCTCCAACTCGTCTGCACTAATGAGATCCACCTTATTGAGGATGACTACATCGGCAAAAGCAATCTGGTCTTCGGCTTCCGGTGCATCTTTTATGCGCAATGGAAAGTGCTTAGCATCCACCAGACCAACCACCGCATCAAGCTGCGCCTTGGCGCGTACGTCTTCGTCCATAAAAAACGTTTGGGCGACGGGGGCCGGGTCGGCGAGGCCGGTCGTTTCAACCAGAATACCGTCAAATCGACCTTTGCGTTTCAACAGGCCTTGCACCACCCGCACAAGATCGCCGCGTACTGTGCAGCACACGCAACCGTTGTTCATCTCATAAATCTCTTCGTCGCTTTCCACGATGAGATCATTATCAATACCGATTTCGCCAAATTCATTGACGACCACCGCATATTTTTTACCGTGATCCTCCGAAAGGATGCGGTTGAGCAACGTTGTTTTACCCGAGCCAAGATAGCCGGTGAGAACGGTAACGGGGGTTTGCGCAGTTGCCATGAAGATAACCTTTGAAGAATTCTGTTCCCAAAATAGGGTTTATACGTCGCGCAACAAGGTGAGATCGAAACGTTGGATATCTGATACCAGTTCCTTGAGCCCATTAACCGCAAAATCAAGCAGCGCTTCACCTTTCTCCACACTTGCCAGACCAGCGTTTCCCGTTACACCGAGTGGATTCAAATCAGCCGCTTTCCAACCAAACGCATGAGGGCCATAGGCCCGCAAATGCTTGAACTCGATTGCCATCATTTCCTGCAGGTTTGGAAAATCTCGCGCTTCTGCCATATCGACTTTGTCAGGGTGAAGGGCCTGCATCACGCTCGTTTCAATATCCCCTCCGTGGATGCCAAACGCGTCTTCACTTTGGGAAACGATATTTGAGCTTTTGATAAAGCGGGTCCAACTCGTTGCGACGGCGAGAATGGAGTGCCGCACCCGCAATTCCTGCGCGGCAATCGCCATTAAAGGGGAGTTCCCACCATGGGCGTTTAATATCAAAAAGCGGCGAACGCCCTTTTGTGCAAGAGATTTACCAATCTCACACCAGCGCTCAATTGCTTCGAAGTAAGTTAATGTCTGACTGCCCAGATGATCCATATGCTCAAGCGAATAGGTTATTTGTTCGGTCGGAAAAAAATAAATATCATCAGCGTCAGATAAAGCCTTACCGAGTCGGTCACATATGCCATCTGCAATCAGAGTGTCCGTTTCCAGTGGTAGATGTCTCCCATGCTGTTCTGTTGCACCCAGCGGCAAAACAACAAGGGTTTGATCGGTCACATCAGCCGCGTCCAATTCTTCTAAACCGGACAATATATTCGCCATTACACGGCGTCCAAAAACGCCTTGGCGGCGGCACCATGCTCGCGCCTGAGTGCGCCAATATCCATATTCACCGGCAGTGTATCTTCCACTTTCCATTCACCAGCCACCATGACCCGGTCGGCCTCATGGGCACCACATAAAACCAGCGCAGCAAGCGGGTCCCCGGCCCCGGAAAACCGCAAATCGTCCAGCCTGTACATCGCAAGATCAGCTTGCTTACCGACGGCGATTTTACCGATATCGTCCCGGTTCAGGCATTTGGCAGAGCCTTCTGTCGCCCAGCGGAACGCGTCAAAATGGGTCACACTTTCCGCGTTATAGGTCAGCCGGTTGATCATCAGGGCGTGGCGCACGCCTTCCATCAGATTGGAATTATCGTTGGATGCGGAACCGTCAACACCCAGCCCCACCGGCGAGCCAGCCGCTTCCAGTTCCTTTGTACGGCAATGGCCGGACGCCAAGACCATATTGGATGTCGGGCAATGGCAAACGCCCACGCCAGATTTGCCCAAACGACCCACTTCATCGTCGTTGAAATGAATGCCGTGGGCAAGCCAAACACGGTCGTTCATCCAACCCAGTTCCTCGATATAATCGACCGGACGACAGTTAAAATGCTCTAAGCAATAATTGTCTTCGTCGATGGTCTCGCTCAAATGCGTGTGACACGTGCAATCGTGCTTATGGGCCAGCGCCATGGTTTCGCGCATCAGGTTTTTCGTCACTGTAAACGGTGCGCAGGGGGCGAGTGCAACTTGAATCATCGCCCCGTCGGAACGGTCGTGATATTTGTTCAACACACGTTCGCAGTCGGCCAGAATTGTATCATCATCCTGAACGATGGAATCCGGTGGCAACCCGCCATCTTTTTCCGACAGGCTCATGGAACCACGGTTGATGGTCATGCGGATGCCGAGACGTTCGGCTTCCTCCACCTGAATATCCATGGCGTTTTCAAGGCCTGATGGATAGAGGTAATGGTGGTCTGACACTGTGGTACAGCCGGACATCAGCAATTCGGTGAGCGCCAAACGCGTACCCAGTCGAAAGGATTCCGGATTCATATTTTTCGCCCAGATCGGATAAAGCGCCTTGAGCCAGGGAAACAATTCCTTGTTGATGGCGGACGGGTGGGCGCGGGTCAGCGTCTGGTACATGTGGTGGTGGGTGTTGATCAGGCCTGGCAGGACGACATGCTGGCTGGCATCAAAGATTTGATCCACATCTTTCGATGGAGACCCACCCATGGGGACGAGTTCAACAATGCGGCTATCATCAATGACGATACCGCCACCTGCGTCATCGGCGAGAATTGAAAGGGGGTTTTTGATCCAGATGCGCATTAGTTTCGCCCGATTTTACAAACCGACTGAAACTAGCGGTATCATGGCTTATGAACAAGAGGCATTCTTGAGGAAAATATGTCTGCATAAAACTTTCCCAATACGATTGTGACGATGCGGTAATTCGCGTAATTGTGATCCCATAAGCGCAACGCGCAAAAGGGAAAATTCAGTGGCAGCCAAGATCACCCTGTCCACCATTGCGGACGATTTAAAAGTCTCTACGGCAACTGTCTCGCTGGCGTTACGCGATTCGCCACTTGTTGCGGAAGCAACCCGTGAGAAGATTCGCATTCGCGCGAAGGAGATCGGTTATGTCTATGACCGCCGTGCCGCAAGCCTGCGCACCCAAAGGTCTGACATTGTCGGCGTCCTGGTACGCGATATCATCAACCCGTTTTTTGCGGAGATTTTACGCTCCATTGAAAAAGAACTGGGTTCAAACCGGCAAACCTTTCTCCTGTGCAATCATGGGGACGATCTGGAATTGCAATCCGGCTTTATTTCAACGCTGATGCAGTTTGGCGCCGATGGGGTGATCATGTCGCCATCTGTCGGTACTGAAGTCGGGGATATCACCCGCATCGAGGAAGCTGGCTTACCCGTGACGTTGGTGGCGAGAACCGTTGAAGGTGCAAATGTTCCCGCCTTTCTTGGAAACGATGAAGCCGGGTTTCAACTGGTAACAAAACACCTCATCGAAAATGGCCACAAAGACATCGCACTGGTCGGTGGCACGCGGTTGACGTCCACCGGACGGGCAAGACGACGCGGCTATCAAAACGCGTTTCAAGAAACCGGACTGCCGGTACCTGATCGCGATGACATAGAAACGCCCTATGATCGCAAGGCCGGTTATGCGGCAGTTGATAAGATATTAGCCCAGGGCTCGCCACCAAGCGCAATTGCCTGCTGTAGTGATACGGTTGCTTTCGGTGTTATGCACGGATTGCGCCAGCGCGGGTTTGAACCGGGAAAAGATATTGCTGTTACAGGCTATGACGATATTGAGGAAGCTTCAATTTCCGGCCCTGCCCTTACAACGGTCAACGATGGTCACGATGAAATCGGACGCCTCGCCGCCAAAGCATTGTACAGCAAGATAAAAGGCGAGCAGCCCGACACAAATGCCGTCCTGATTGAGCCGACGCTGCAGATCAGAGAATCAGTCAATAAGATCGGCTAACCTTCTAAAGCGTTAGGGATTGTTAGACCAACGAAGTGGAATGGTTACGCCGCAGTTTCAATTGATGCAATCACACGAATTTCCACGATTGCGCCTTCTCGCCTAAGACCAGCCACTTCAACTGCTGTCCAAGCTGGAAACGGATCGACGACATATTCAGACCGGATCTCATTAAAGAGATCGAAATGATCTTTTATATCTAAGTGGTAGGTCGTCATTTCCACAACATTGTCGAATGATAGGTTCGCTTCATTGAGTATCGATTCAATTTTTGCAAAGGCATTGTGAATTTGGACAATTGGGTCCGGGGACATAGAAGCGTCGGCATTACTACCTGTCATCCCGGTCAAAAACAGGTGGTTTCCGGATATTATTCCCGGTGAAACTTTTATTTGCTCCGCCGAAGCTTGGCTACCCGGGGGGAAAACAGCTTTTATGCCCATTGAACCGACTTTCTAAATCTCTCAGGAAGTTTCGGTGATCATATCATATATTGCTATCATTCGTTCTGCGATCAGTCAGGCAACCTCCCACCCAGTTCATCATCAATGTGAGCCTGAATGATTTCATCGAACGTTTTTTCCGCTTCGAACCCCAGTGATTCAGCCCGTTCGGCTTGAAAGTTTCTGGGCCAATTGGCGACTATTCTCATGATCGTCTCATCCGGTTTTCGCTCAATACGGTCAGTCGTGGCTTCACCTGCAACCCGTTTGAGCGCCGCGATCATCCCGCCCACCGTTATGGCGATACCGGGAAGGGTCAGGCTTCTGTGGGGGCCGATCTCGTTGGTACCGATTTCAGCTGCGTGAATGCAAAAGCCGACTGCGGAGCGGGGGCTCGTCATCCAGTGCATCACATCTTCGGAAACCGGTAATTCAGCACTCAGCCCGGACAGGGGCTCACGGATGATGTTTGAAAAGAAACCGGAGGCAGCAAGATTTGGTTTACCGGGGCGCACGACGATTGTCGGGAACCGCAGGCCGATACCATCGAAATGCCCTTTGCGGGTAAAATCGTTCAACAGCAATTCACCAATTGCTTTTTGGGTACCGTAGGAAGTCAGCGGCGTGAGATGGTAATCATCTTCGATTGCCTCTGGAAAGGGTGCGCCGAATACGGCAATGGAGGACGCGTAGACAACGCGGGGGCAATAGCCGGGCCGGTCAATGATTGCGTTGAAGAGGTTCTGTGTCCCGGTCATGTTGATCCGGTAGCCCTTTTCAAACTCCGCTTCCGCTTCGCCAGAGACGATTGCCGCCAGATGGAAGATGACATCAGGTTTGGATTCCACCAAGGCATCAACCGTTGACGCGTCGGATATGTCGCCTGACGAAACGGATACGGTGATGGTATCTGTCGAGATAAATTCAGCATCAACTACATCAAACCCGTGTATGGATTTAATGGTCTGGCCACGCAATTCTCCACGTTCCAACAAATGCCCGATCAGTTTGCGACCGATCATACCGGCCGCGCCGAGAACCAGAATTTTCATTATAACGTCCACCCGCCGTCGATGGGAATTGCGGTGCCCGTCGTAAAGGCACTCTCGTCGCTGGCGTAATAGGTTGCCAGCGCCGCAATTTCATTGACCTCGCCAAGGCGCCCCATGGGCTGACGGGAGACAAACAGTTCCATGGCTTTTTCAACACTCCCCATTTCCTGACCAAGTTCAGCAACCCGTTCTTCCAACGAAGGAGACAACACGGTGCCGGGGCAAATAGCATTGCACCGCACGCCCTGTTTGATGAAGTCCGCCGCGACCGATTTCGTCAGGCCAATGACAGCCGCTTTCGTCGTACCATAAACATAGCGGGATGGCGCTCCTTTGATTGACGAGGCTCCGGACGACATGTTGATGATGGAGCCACCGCCGTTTTCCAGCATTGCGGGTAAGAAAGACGAGATCATGCGATGCATGGATGTGACATTGAGATCAAACGAAAAATCCCATGCGCTTTGATCGCATTCCAGAACGGACCCGTGGTGAACGAAACCCGCCACATTGGCCAGAATATCAACTGCACCAACCGCTTGCGCGGCCTCTGCCACAGCCTTGCTGTCGCGAACATCGAGAACGCGGGTTTCAATGCTTGGGCTTGCAATTGCTGAAAGTGCCGATGCATTTACGTCGGTGGCAATGACCTGCGCCCCTTCGGCTGCGAACATTTCCGCAATCGCTCGGCCAATGCCCTGCCCCGCAGCCGTTATTATTGCTTTTTTCCCGGCAAGCCGATCACCCATTTCTATTCTCCGCGTAATTCCTGAAGCTTTTTGATCTGTTGACCATCGCTATCAAAATTCGCCGGGTCAAGCCATTGTTCAAATGCCCCCCGCATTGCAGGCCATTCGTGGTCCAAAAGCGAGAACCATGCGGTGTCGCGGTTTTCGCCTTTCACAACTGCGGCTTGTCTGAATACACCTTCTGGGCTCATGCCGAAGCGCAATGCCGCAATTTTAGATGGATCATTGGCGTTGTTGCATTTCCATTCAAAGCGCCGATAACCGAGGTCGTCGAATATATAACGGGCGAAAAGGTAAAAGGCCTCTGTCGTAACGGGCGTTCGCGAGATACGCCCGCCCCAAAAGATATGGCCCGTTTCTATGACACCGTTTGCAGGATCAATGCGCATCAGAGTCTGGCGGCCTTCAACTATCCCGGTCCGCTTATCGATGACCGCGAAATACATAGGGTCAGGACTGGCTTCCACCTTCTCAAGCCATTGATTAAAGTCATCGCGATTTGGCGGTTTGGTTTCAGGTAAATAGCGGAAACGTTCATCACCATCCGGCAATGTTGCAGCGGAATACAACTCGTCGCCATGGATGTTAGTGACAAGGGGTTCGAGCCGCGCATAGCGCCCTTCCAGAACCGTTTTTTCCGGTGGGGGGCAAGGTTTCCAGTTTTTTAGGTCGGTCATGTTTTTGCTCCATCGATTATATGGAACCTAACGCGTTTAAGGACTTGCGATAGCGCCAAATAAGAATCACAATTAGTCCAAACGAAATTAAGAACGAAAATTATATGCTCCAGACAATTTCCAGCTTCGACCGTATCGGCGAAGAAAATGCTTTTGCAGTTCTCGCCCGCGCAACGGAACTTGGGGCGCAGGGAATGGATGTTATCAATCTCGGTATCGGCCAACCGGATTTTCCAACGCCGGACCATATTGTTGAGGCTGCCATTAAAGCGCTTAAAGATGGCCACCACGGCTATACACCAGCGACGGGTATCCTGCCCTTGCGTGAAGCGGTGGCGAAACGCACGCTGGACATGACAGGAGTTGAAGTGTCTCCGGACCACATATGCATTATGCCTGGCGGGAAAGTCACCATGTTTGCGGCAATCCTGATGATGGGGGAACCGGGCACTGAAATCATGTATCCCGACCCCGGCTTCCCGATCTATCGCTCGATGATTGAGTTCACCGGCGCAACGCCTGTTCCCATCCCCATGCGAGAAGAGAACGGGTTTGCGTTCTCAGGTGATGAAGCCCTGTCACTGGTCAGCGATAAAACGAAGCTCATTATTCTCAATTCACCGGCCAACCCTACTGGCGGGGTTACACCACAGAGTGAGATTGAGACACTCGTCAACGGCTTGGATAAGTTCCCTAACACAGCAATTCTGTCCGACGAGATTTACGATGTGATGACCTATGACGGGGAAGAACATGTATCCCTGCTCAGCTTTCCATCAATCCGCGACAGACTGATCGTCTTGAACGGCTGGTCCAAAACATGGGCGATGACCGGATGGCGCATGGGTTGGTCTATCTGGCCTGAAGCGCTGTTCGACAAGGTGCGCAAACTGGCAGTCAACGCATGGTCCTGCGTCAACGCCCCCAGTCAATATGCAGGCATCGCCGCCATCCAAGGGCCGCAGGATGCTGTCACCGACATGATGAAAGCATTTGATCGTCGTCGCCAGTTGGTCGTGCGTCGGGCAAACGCCCTTCCCAATGTCAGTTGCAAAACACCCAAAGGCGCATTTTACGCCTTCCCGAATATTTCCCAGACCGGGTGGAAAGCCAAAGTACTCGCCTCAGCCTTGTTGGAAGAAACCGGCGTTGCCGTTATCGGCGGCCCGGATTTTGGAATTTTGGGAGAAGGCTATATGCGTCTTTCCTATGCCAATTCGGAAGAAAACATCAGCCGTGCCCTGGATCGAATTGAAGAGTTTCTGAACAGTTAAATACAGGACATTCTCTAAAGCCCGATATTACTTGCTTTCACGAGCTCAATCAGCCGCCTGTTGGAACGGGAATAATCGTCCCAAATCTGTGACAGCTTTTCGCGCCACACCTGCCGTTGTTTGCGGGTCAATGCGCGCACCGCAATTCCACTGCGCATGATTGCTCTTTTTGCGTTTGTCTCCCGCGCGGCATCGTCGAAGTTAGACTGTAACGTTGTGCGCTCGATTATCTCTTTTATCTGTTTGGCAAAAGCCGGATCCAGCCCGCTCCACCAGGCGCTTGATGCCACCAGCTGATAACCGACAAATGTATGATTAGTCTCCGTCACACCGTTAGCCAATTCAGCCGTTTTATCCGTCAACAACTGCTGCCAATTGGAGACTAGTCCGCTGATCCGAGCCGTTTTTAGTGCTTCTGACACGCCATTTTTCGCAACCGTGATCGATATCGCATTCAAGGCGGATATCTGTGCGGAAAAGAAAGCTGCATCGTCTTTTCTGAATTTCACACCTGCCACATTCGCAGGGGAATAGATCGGCACTTTTGCTGCCATTTGCTGAAAATGACCGTGCCAGAACCCGAGCGGCACAACTCCATTTGTCGAGACCGCAGTGGACAATTGCCCCGATGCGGATTTTTGAAAACGCTCAAGCGCATGAATATCTCGAAAAGCAAATGGCAGATCAAACACGCCATATTCGCTGGCAAATCCGCCAAATTCACGAAAGCTAGGGGCTGCAAGTTCGACCTGCGCTTCCTGAAGCGCCGTTACCGCAAATGAACCTTTGAACCGCGCATCATCACTGATGACCTGGATGCACGCCTTGCCCTGCATCTCTTTGTTCACTGTACTACGTAACAGATTGACCGCGCGGATTCTTGCCTCGCGGATCGTGTCCTCATCCGTTGCAAACCGAATGGTTTTTTCACCGGGGTCGCATTGCGCGTACACTGGACCGGCCATCAGAATTACTCCAAAGATGGCAGCGGTCGTTTTCATTGCTCAAGCCTCATCCCGACGCCTGATGACATTGGTTTTTGTCGCTTCTTCAAATTCGAATGGTGTCAACTCTTCCTGTGCATTCCCATTCTCAACCATGAAGACCAGGTCAGCCAGTTGTAAAATTTCGTCACGGCGGTGGCTTACATAAACGATTGGAATTGTAGTTTCATCGCGCAGTCTTTCCAGATAGGGCAATACCTGCAGGCGTCGTTCATCGTCCAACCCTGTCATCGGCTCATCCAAAAGAAGTACCTGCGGATCAGATAGAATTGCCCGGGCAAGTGCCACCCTTTGTGCCTCTCCGCCCGACAGGTGGCGCGGCATTCGACCAATCAAGTCCTGTAGGTTTAAAAGTGATAACACTGCATCCCAACCAACCTCTCCGGGTTTCATGCCGTAGCGAAGATTTTTTTCAACGCTGAGATGGGGAAAGAGTAACGGGTCCTGAAAAACAGCGCCCATGCGGCGTTTTTGAGCCGGTACATTTATTTTGTTTTCAGTGTCAAAAAGCGTGTGGCCCTGCACTTCAATGACGCCGCTCTCCGGTTGCCAAAGTCCCGCAAGCGCACGTAAAATCGTCGACTTACCGGCACCTGACGGGCCGTATAATGCGGTAACACCTGTGCCGGCTTCTATATCCGCATCAATGTTGCAGCTACCAATCTGGCCTTGAATTTTGATTGTTAGCACGGCTAGCGTTCCCTCTTCTTTTGATGGGAATGCGCCAGCCATTCGGAGGCGAAAATTGCTACAAACGAAAGAATTATGGATAGGGTAATCAGGGTCAGTGCTGCGTTGTCGCCCGATGGTGACTGCAATAATGTGTAGATGGCCAAAGACAATGTCTGCGTTTCATCGGGTATGTTTGATACAAATGTAATCGTTGCACCAAATTCCCCCAGTGCCTTGGCGAAACCTAATACCATTCCAGCAATAATGCCGGACCAGGCCTGCGGTAATGTAATTGTTAAAAATCGTCTGCGACCACTGGCCCCAAGAAGCGAGGCCATTTCCAGCAACCGATCATCCTGCGCTTCGAATGCTAATCGGATGGGCCGCACGATCAACGGAAACGCCATTATGCCAGCGGCCAGCGATGCCCCCGTCCATGAGAAGGTGAAGCTAATTCCCCATTGATCGAGATAGGAACCGATCCATCCGCGTCGACCAAAAGTCACCAACAGCGCATAACCGGTGACAACAGGTGGCAGTACCAGCGGCAGGTGAACCAAAGCGCTCAGGAGTGCTTTACCAAAGAACGACGGCCCGGCCAGTAATTTGCCGATCCAGATCGCAAATGGAAGGGCCACCACAATAGCCAGAGCCGCCACTTTCAATGAAAGCAGCACCACACCCCAAATCTGAGGGTCATTGAACAAAGCCAATATCAGTTTCCCTTATCAGGTAATGCAGCGCCCGACGGAGGGGGCAAAAATCCGAATTGTTTAAATATGGGGCGGGCGGTGGCATTTTTCAGAAAATTGATAAAGTTACCGCCAACCTTCGACCTATTTACCTTGGCAGACCAGTAAACAATAGGCTCATGAATATTGGTTGGAAATGTATGGATCGTTTTGACTGTTGGTTCAACGGATACATCCGATTCATATACAATAGCGGCAGCCACTTCGCCTAGCGCGAGACGCCGCAATGTCACCCGCACATTATCGCCAAACACGGCCTGTTTGGCGGCCTTGTCCCAAATGCCACGGGATATCAATGCCTGTTTTGCATATCGACCGGCAGGAACCGCATTGGGTTCCGCCATCGCAAAACGGGTTTGGGTCAAAAGGATTTCGATATTTTCCCAGTTCTCCACCTCATTGCGCGCTGCAACAACCAGCTGGTTACCGGCAATTGGCGAAACCGCATGGTGTTCAACTAATTGGCGGTCAATTGCCCATTTCATCCATTCCCCATCGGCGGTGATAAACACGTCAGCGGGCGCACCATATTCAAGTTGGCGGGCGAGTTGAGCTGTTCCGGAAAAGGAAAACAAAACCTTGACCCCGGATTGGTTCTCGTAATCAACAGCGACCCTGTTCAGCACATCCGTCATGCTGGACGGGGCAAAAATTACTAGGCGTTCCGCGGACAACACGTACTTCAGAGTGGTGGCCCAAGCCACCAACCCAAATAGCATTATTAGAAATGGACGCATCCCATTCATAAAATCAGCGGCCAATAAAGGTCAGCGGGCAAGCGCGCTTGCCTGCGCAGCCAACTCGCTGATGCCATCCCAGTCGCCCGCAGCAATCTTGCCTTTCGGGGCAACCCATGACCCGCCAACGCAAACGACGTTGGGAAGTGCAAGGTAATCAGGTGCTTTGTCAGCGGTCAGACCACCCGTTGGGCAAAATTTAACCCCTTGCAGTACAGGCGCGACCGCCTTGAGGTAATCAGCACCACCGGCCTGTTCAGCGGGGAAAAACTTCAGGAATTCATAACCTTCGCCCATGACGGCCATCGCCTCGCTTGGTGTTGCCACACCGGGAAGGAGCGGAATGTCATATTTTTTATTGGCGTCGATTAGCTCCTGCGTAGAACCCGGAGAAACCAGAAACTGGCACCCAACTTCAACACAATCTTTCATCATGCCCGCTGTCATCACCGTGCCGGAGCCAACAACAGCCCCCTCAACGTGTTTCGCAACTGCCGCGATACATTTTAAAGCAGCCGGTGTACGCAAGGTAATTTCAATTACCGGTAACCCGCCCGCGACCAAGGCGCGGCTGGTGGCAACTGCTACGTCAGCATCATCAAACTGCAAAACCGGAATAACGGGCGCCAGTCCGGTGATTTCTGTCAAACGTTGGTTTTTGCTTTTCATGGAATCAATAGGTCTGGTCAGGGGGAGGTCGCCAGATTAAGTGAAACGATTGAAAATTGAAAGCAAGCCTTTTCGACACATTTTATGAAAGGGGTATCTGGCGCTAAGGTAACGTTTGACCATTCTGTTTATTTGGCGGACCCAACTTCCAACGCCATAATTATCGAGTAAAAGCGCCAACTCGGCAATATCAATCACACCTGTATCAGGCAAATGGTTATCACGCTGGAATTGCCGTACCACCCGATGGCTCGTCAGACCAAACAGGCCATCTCGAACCAAAACATAACCCTTTAGTGTCAATGCATGTTGCAACCTTGTTACCCGCGTGCCTCTTGACCCAAACATCAATTGATCGTTTCGAAGGTCACATGCTTTTGGAATCTCCAAGGTCGATCGCGCCGCTTTCGGGAGTTCCCTTGGGCTCAGCACCGCCTGTATTTCTCTGCCTTTGTCTGGCATAAAAAATGCTCCTCAATCAGATTGAGGAGCATTGTTCATTGCTTCAAATCGAAGGGGATAATTTAATTCATCCCATGGTTGGAATTGAGAATTCCGCACCCTCTTTAATGCCGGATGGCCAGCGCGATGTGATGGTTTTGGTGCGTGTGTAGAACTTGAACGCGTCGGGACCATGCTGGTTCAAATCACCAAATCCAGACCGTTTCCAGCCACCGAATGTGTAATAGGCCAGCGGCACGGGGATCGGCACATTGATGCCGACCATGCCGATGTTGATACGGGCAGCAAAATCGCGCGCCGCGTCACCATCGCGGGTGAAGATCGCGACGCCATTGCCGTATTCATGGCTCATGGCGAGATCGAGGCCTTCTTCGTAATTTTGGGCGCGGACAACGGAAAGAACGGGGCCGAAGATTTCTTCCCTGTAGATCGACATGTCTTTGGTGACATTATCGAACAGGCAACCGCCGATGAAATAACCGTCTTCATAGCCCTGCATGGAGAAATCGCGGCCATCAACGACGAGGTTCGCGCCCTGTTTCACACCGGCGTCGACGTAGCCTCTAACGCGGGTGTGGGCTTCCTTGGTGACCAATGGTCCAAAATCAGCATCGTCGCCAGCGGTGTAAGGTGCAATCTTGAGATTTTCGACACGTGGGGTGAGTTTTTCCATCAACCGGTTGGCGGTGTCTTCGCCAACCGGGACAGCGACGGAAATCGCCATGCAGCGTTCACCGGCAGCGCCATATCCTGCACCAACAAGGGCATCAACCGCCTGATCCATATCCGCATCCGGCATAATGATCATGTGGTTTTTGGCGCCACCGAAGCACTGCACGCGCTTACCATTGGCGCAGCCGCGGGTGTAGACATATTCAGCAATCGGTGTGGAACCGACAAAACCAACGGCCATAATATCTTCATGGTCGAGAATGCCATCAACAGCTTCCTTGTCCCCGTGGACAACATTGAGAACACCATCGGGAAGTCCCGCTTCGCTCATGAGTTGAGCCAGCATGTTGGGAACAGATGGGTCACGCTCCGACGGTTTGAGGATAAATGCGTTTCCGCAAGCAATCGCCGGGCAGAATTTCCACATGGGGATCATCGCCGGGAAGTTGAACGGAGTTATCCCCGCCACAACACCAAGCGGTTGTTTAACCGAATGCATATCGATTCCGGGGCCCGCCCCTTCGGTGAATTCACCCTTGAGCATTTGGGCAGCACCAATGCAGTATTCGGCAACTTCAAGACCACGGATCACATCGCCCTTTGCATCGGGCACTGTCTTGCCATGTTCACAGGAAAGCATCTCGGCAAGCTTGTCCATATCGCGGTGCAGAAGTCGGACAAATTCCATCATAACGCGTCCGCGCTTTTGCGGGTTCTGTGCCGCCCAACCGACCTGCGCCTGTTTGGCGTTCTCAATAGCACCGTTTAACTCATCGGCGGATGCCAGCGGCACTTGCGCCTGAATTTCACCGGTTGCCGGATTGTAAACATCCGCAGTCCGTCCGGACGTACCGGACACCAGTTGCCCACCGATATAATGTTGAATTTCTCTCATGATATGCGCTCCGCAATAAATTGTTGCGCACTGTGTAGTGCAGACGCTGGATTAGGGAAAGTCCAATTTTTTGCCTGTTTGGTCAAATCTTGAGGAGTTCATTTCATCACAACAGTTGTTTTCTGAATTTCACACTGGGAACCTCGAACTCCCCCAATTCTGATTCAAGGCGTTCAATTTTTTCTTCAAAAATTGCCCAACCGGATTTTATATAAAATGCAATTGCCCGGTCATTACCGGCCACACAGGTGAGTGATGCAACACCTACTCCACGCGCCGCCAATAATTGCTCGGTGGCCTTGATCAACTCCTGCGCAACGCCTGTCCCCCAGTGTGAGGAACTCACGAAGAACTGGAAAATTTCATTGAACCTTACGATTGAGAATCCAGCAATTTCACCTTTAACCCTTGCTACCAATACATCGTTCATCAGGGGATTCAGGCGCCTTTGAAAACTGCCAAAAGTGCGGGCTTCTGCCAGGTCCGGGTCCACAATTGATTTATGGGCACCATGCCAGGCTTCATGCCAGATTTCAGCAATTCTGTATTCTTCTCCTGCCAAAGCCGGAGATATTGCGGGCATTGTATTTCTATAACCCATCCACCGGAACTTTGAGATAGGTTTTCCCATCCGACGCCGGGGCTGGCATATCGCCTGCCCGCATGTTCACTTGCACGCTTGGGATAATCAGTTTGGGCATGGAAAGTTGCGCGTCTCGTTCGGTGCGCATTTTCACGTAGGCTTCTTCGTCAATACCGTCTTTGACATGGATATTCAATGCCCGTTGTTCAGCGATGGTGGTTTCCCAAGCGATATCCCGGCCACCGGGGCCGTAATCATGGCAGATGAACATGCGCATTTGTTCTGGAAGGCTGAGCACTTTTTGAATGGATTGATAGAGTTGCCGGGCATCGCCACCGGGAAAATCGGCGCGGGCGGAACCACCGTCCGGCATGAACAGCGTGTCGCCAACAATGATGGCGTCACCGATTACATGGCATGTGCATGCGGGCGTATGGCCGGGGGTGACCATGACAAAAGCGGACAATGTTCCAATTTGATAGGTATCACCTTCTTCGAAAAGCGCATCAAACTGACTTCCGTCGCGCTGAAACTCCGTACCTTCGTTGAATATTTTGCCGAAAATATCCTGCACTTCGACAACACGGGCGCTAATGCCCAGCTTGCCGCCAAGCTCTTCCTGCAAATAGGGCGCTGCCGACAGGTGGTCGGCGTGGACATGGCTCTCGATGATCCACTCAACTTTCAACCCCTGCTCTTTCACGTATTCGATCAGTGCATCAGCAGATTTTTTCGATGTGCGACCGGATGCGAAATCGAAATCCAGCACGCTGTCATATAATGCACAGGCGTTGCTGCCGGGATCTTTTACGCAATAGGAGATGGTATTTGTCTCGGGATCGAAAAACCCACGAACATCGGGCTTTTGTTCCAAATTAACGGGCCAATTTGACATTTTATTCTCCTATGCGGGCGCATTGAGGAATGATGGTGCCATTCTTCCTGCCCACATGCCAATCAATAAGGCGGGAAAATAGGCAATTATCCCCGTCGATAACAAGGGCAGCGCCGTAAACGCCGGTCCGGGGCAAAAACCGCCCAATCCCCAACCAAGGCCAAACACCGCGGCACCGGTGAGCAATTGGCCGTCCACATCGGATTTGGTTGGCAGGTTGAAGCGTCCGGCGAAAACCGGGGCCGAACGACCCAATACAACACGAAAACCGATAAAGGCCGTGATCACAGCCCCTCCCATGACGAATGCGAGGCTCGGGTCCCATGTGCCGGTAAAATCAAGAAAATTGAGCACTTTAGCCGGGTCGCTCATCCCGGAAACGACAAGCCCGATACCGAACAACAGGCCGCAAAAAAATCCTGCAATACTTTTCATGGAACTAACCTCCCACCACGTGACGGGTGATAAAGACGGTCACCGATGCAACGGCCATAAAGGTGGCGGTTGCGATGAGCGACCGTGTTGAGAGACGCGACATGCCGCATACCCCGTGGCCGGAGGTGCAACCGCCGCCGAACACCGAGCCAAACCCGGTGATCAAACCTGCAACCACCATCAGTGGAATATTTGAAGAAACCGTCTGTTGAACAGGCTCTCCGCTGAGCAACGGTACAAGCAGTGGCGCTAAAAGCAGGCCCGCAATAAAGGCCAGACGCCATGTCAGGTCGCCTTGATCGAGTTTTTCCGCCCACGGTGGCAGGACCGACGAACCGATGCCGCTGATACCGGCGATACGCCCGTTGAATGCCATCAGCAGGACCGCCGAAAAGCCAATCAGAGCACCGCCAAATGTCGAGGCAAGAGGAGTAAATTCAGTCATAATGCACCCGTAATCTCAATTTCTCTCTTGCATATATATTAGAAACCTCTAATTTATCAAGATGAAATTTCCCGACCTGCAAACCATGCACGACAATGCTGAACGTGCCGAAGAACTGCTAACCCTCATGGCCAACCGCCATCGGCTGATGGTTTTATGTAAACTTGTCGAAGGGGAGCAGACGGTCGGCGGCTTGCAACAGGACTCAGGCCTCGGCCAAAGCGCCCTGTCTCAACATCTTGCAAAACTGCGGGAAGCAGAACTGGTTTCTACCCGCCGCGACGGGCAGAAGATATATTACCAACTGGCCAGCGAACAGGCGCGGAAGCTGATTGAGACGCTCTGCGAGCTTTATAAGTAGGGGGCGGTCGGCAGCGTTGAGCCCTAAGTTGATGTTTGTTTTTCGGTCAACCACCAGGTTTCCACCGCTCCGACACCCTTCAATTCAACCGTTCCTCGATGTGCGAATTGGTAGTCCTGATCCAGCTCTTGTTTTGCGGCTATTGTTGCCTGAATTCGACCTGGTTCGCCATGGCTCTCCAAACGACTTGCCGTGTTCACCGTCTCACCCCAAACATCATAGAATAACTTCTGGTTACCTATGACTCCCGCCACCGCCGGGCCCGCGTGGAGTCCAATGCGAATCTCCAGCCCATCTGTGAACTCGGGAGACATTTCGGCCACAGTTCGTTGCATGTCTATTGCCATCTCTGCCGCACGATGAACTGGGTCTTCCACCGCAGAAGGCATTCCCGCCGCAACCATGTAGGCGTCTCCGATGGTCTTGATTTTCTCCATGCCATGCTTTTCCGCGAGCCCATCGAAGACGCTGAAGATCTTGTTCAGCAACCCCACCACCTCTTCTGGCGATAGCGAGGCGGATCTGGGCGTGAAATCCACGATGTCGGCAAAAAGGATCGCTACTTTAGGAAAGCTATCGGCTATCGTCCTGCCCGGTTCAAGTTTCAGACGTGTAGCAATTTCTTCAGGCAGCAGATTATAAAGGAGCGTCTCAGACTTCGCATGTTCAGCCGCTAGGTCTGCACGTTGACTCTCTACCTCATTGTAAAGTTTACCAAGTTGCTCACTTGTGGCGTTTACATTATGGGCTAGTTCACCGAGCTCGTCCTGGTTGGGTACGGAAACCCGCGCGTTGAAATCTCCCTGTGCTACTGTATCCAGTGTTTGCCCGATGCGTCGAATGGGCCATGTAAATGAGGATGATATCGCATAACCAAGAAGGGCGGCAAAGCCAACGGCGAGAAACGCAGATGCGGCCACCAATTGGCGCGAAGTCTGATAGGCGAGAGCCATCGTCTTGGCGCGATTGGCCATGTCTTTTTCGATGTCTTGAACGACAGTGAAAACGTCGCGCTGGATAGTGCGCAGCGGTTCAAAAAGGTTTTCCATGGCATAGGGAGCAGCAACAATTTTGCCGTCCTTTTGACGTAAGCGTTGGGTCTCGGCGGCAAGTGGCCTGAGAATTTGGAGTTTGGACCGCAAACGCGCAATAAGCTCCACATCCGGCAAGCCTGATTGTCCAAAGCGCCGTACGCCTCTGTTCACGAATAACCTGAGGTTGTCGAGCCTATCATTGATTGGAATTACGAAGAAAGTTCCTGCCGATTTTGCATCA
The DNA here is from genome assembly GCA_951813045.1 of uncultured Rhizobiaceae bacterium. GTDB lineage: Bacteria > Pseudomonadota > Alphaproteobacteria > Rhizobiales > Rhizobiaceae > Pseudahrensia. The sequence goes on along the minus strand of CATOTF010000002.1, from coordinate 229,952 downwards.
ACTGCATGCGGCGTGTATTGGCCGACAACCAAGACGATGAGGTCACCTACATAAGCATGGATTTCATTGAAATACTCGATACGCTCTTGATCTTGGATCAACGCCTCGGTGCGGGTGTTGGCCTGTTTCAAAAAGTTTAGACCAAAGAGCGCAAGTGCGACCAACAAACAAGTGATGCCCATAAACGCGATCTGCAATTTGGTTCTGATTGACAGCCCAATCGCAGCAACACTTCGAGTCAGAACATTAGGCTGTTTTGTCATTGTAGGTACGATTCCTAGCGGACAGATTGGAAATCAAGCTTGTTGCGACTATGCCTTGTCGTTCAGGTTTCGCAAACTGTGTTGTATTGGAAGTGCCAAAACTGCCGTCTTTTTGCGGGTTCACGCGAAGATTGAAGGTCGGCTTCGTCCGCAGTGCCGACCTTGTCAGGAATTCCGCCTTCAATCCGTGAGGCTTTTATAAATCTGCAACGAAGCTTATGACTCCATCGACAGGATAATTTTTGGTGGGGCGTTGCCTTCGTGGATGTCCATGAAGCTTTGGGCGCCCTGTTCGAGGGGACGGATCTCGATCCAGTCGCCGTTTTGAACGATGCCGCGGGCGAGGAGTTTCAACGCTGCGGCGAAATCATAGCAGGAATAGCAATAGGTGCCGGAAAAGTGGATTTCCTGAAGGGTGATGCGCCTTGTATCGATACCATCGGCACTGTCCTGCAATCCAACGTGAACAATCGTGCCGCCGGGCATAACGAGTTCGCAAGCGGCTTTGCGGGTTGCGCCCATGCCCACTGCGTCAAGGACGACGTCGGCAGTTTCCACTTCCGGGCCACCCGTTGCCGGGTCATAGGCTTTGACGGCAACGGCTTTTTCCAGAACCGCGCGGCGCTTTTCATTAGGCTCAGCAATCCACAGGTCCTTGCAGCCCTGATCGGCCAGAACCATTGCGGTCAACACACCAATTGCACCGCCGCCGAGCACGACACAACGGCTTTCGGCGAATGGGCGACGGGCGGTTTTACGAGCAACTTCTACCGCGTGAACGCAAACGGCCATGGGTTCAGCCAGCGCCGCATCTTCGTTCGATAGTTTATCCGGTAAGGGATAGAGATTGATTTCCGCTGCCACCGTTTGCTCTGCGTAAGCGCCGGGTAATTGCATGCTCATCAATTGCCGATCAGCGCACAGGTGATCATCACCAGACAGGCAATGGCGGCAGGAACCGCAGGTGTGGAGCGGATTGATCGCAACCCGCTGACCGGCATATTTGCCGTTGCGCGGGATGCCGACGGCCTCATGACCCAAAATGAGCGGCGGAACGCGTCGTGCATCATGGCCATGCCACGCATGCATGTCGGAACCGCAAATGCCGCAATGGGATATGTCGAGATGGACTTCGTCGTTTCCCGCAACCGGGTCCGGCGCATCACGCAATTCCGATTGCATCGTGCCGGTGTAATAAAGGGCTCTCATACGGTTAATCCTCTTTCGCCAATTACCCAGCGGGCAACGTCCAATACATCAAATGCCAAAACTGCGCCCATGCTGCCAACCAGCACAATCATCGCGATTTTGAACAGTCCAGCGGGCGGCTGTGTGCGGAGGCGGTTCACAAACAAATAAATCAATGGCCCCCAGAACACGATATGCCCTAGCCCCAACAGGCGCACCATGCCCATCTGCGCGTATAGAAAAACCACACCTAGGACGCCAAGGATAAACAGGATCACACCGAGACCTGCCAATTTACGGGTGGATTTGCTGAACAATAAAACCAAGATGCTGCCGACCATCAGGGGGCCCATGATATTGAGGAACATCTGAACCCATTGAGGCAGTTTAGCTATGTCGGTATTGAATGCGTCAAAAATTTCCAAGATTTTCACCGTTCATCAGGTTTGCAAATGAATAGAAGCGGCTAAGCGCCGCTTCTATCTTAGCTTAATAACCGGTGTAGCTAAAGAAGCCCGGTGAACCTGAAGATGAGAGCCAGTCTGGCAACCACAGGGCAAAGCCGGGGAACATGAAGATCAGCATAAGACCGATAACCTGAATGACCATGAATTGCATCATGCCCAGATAGATATCTTTCAAATCCCATTCAGGCACGACGCCTTTCAGGAAGTAGGCCGACAGGGCAACGGGAGGAGACAGCCACGCGGTTTGCAAGTTCACTGCAACCAGAATGGCGAACCATGTCAGATTGACGTTCAGCGACACTAGCAAGGGCACCAGAATTGGCACGATGATCAAAACAATCGGCACCCATTCCAACGGCCAGCCCAACAGGAAGACCAGCGCCATGACGAGGATAAGCATGGCCGCAATCGACAGGTCGAAGGAGAGCAGAAGTTCCGTGAGGAATTTTGGCGTACCCAGGTTCGAGAACACGGCACCGAAGAAGTTGGATGCCGCCACGAGGAACATGATCAAAACTGAAATCTCAAGCGTTTTGATCAAGGCATCGTAGAACTTGCCGATCGTGAGTTTTCGATAGGCCAGAGCCAGGATAATGGAACCAAATGCACCACAGGCCGCAGCTTCGGCTGGCGTTGCCCAACCGGCCAATATAGAACCAAGTGCGAAGGCGATGAGAACTGTTGGCGGGACAAGGCCCATGAAGAATTCATACCAGAGGTCTGAGAAATAGAACCCGCCCGGTTTGGTTTGCCGCGCCCATTTGTAAACGGCAAACATGAACCCAAGCCACAGGATCGGGATGATCAGGCCGCCCAGCGGGATGAACGCAAGGTTTCCGGATGCTCCTGCGGTTATGAGCCAGAAAAACACCACCAGTGATGCCATCACCAGCGCAACTTCCAGCAGATAGTAGGGCGATGTTTCAGGCTGCTCATCAGCAGGAAGGATTGGCCCCAGACTTGGGTCAATGAAACAACGGCCCAGCGCGTAGATCATGTAAAGAGTTGCCAGCAGAACACCGGGGATGATGGCGGCGCGGAACAGGTCTGTCACCGGAATCTCAAGCACCGGCCCCATAACGATCAACATGATCGAGGGCGGGATGAGAATACCCAATGTACCACCGGCGGTAATCGTACCAGCGGCGAGGCGCACATTATAGCCCGATTTATTCATCGTTTTCGCAGCCATGATGCCGAGGATTGTCACCGAGGCACCAACGATGCCGGTAGCCGCAGCAAAGATTGTCGACACGAACAGGACCGCAATAAACAGCGCGCCGCGGGTGCGCGACATCATCAGTTGCACCGCATTGAACAACCGTTCCATCAGGCCTGCCTGCTCCATCACGATGCCCATGAGAATAAACAGGGGAACGGCGACAAGTTGATCGTCCAGCATGGTAGAGTTCACCTGCAGGGTCATCAGGAAGAATGTGACATTGCTGCCAGCCCCCCAGGAGCCAAATGTAAAGGCAAGGAAGATCAGGGTGAATGAAATCGGAAACCCGACGAAAATCGAGAACAACATGGCGGCGAGCATAAACAAGCCGATATTGTATTTTTCGAAATCGAAGATTCCACCACCGGCGGCAGACTGCCACCAGTCATCAAATGGTACGGACTTCGGGTAGAACACGCTGACAAATACCAGTGCGAGCAGGATCAGATAAACGGGCAGGAATTTGACGAATTTCGCTTCCCGCACCTTGCCCATCTGATGGAATGCACGGAACAGTTCTGGCAGGCCCTGCAGGAGCAGGAACATGGCGCCAATCGGCATGAAAATACGACCCGGCCACAGGTATGGCGCCCAGGTTGTATCGCTCGCCTCTTCCCAGGAAGTCGGATTGAACATGTCTTTACCGAACGAATCCAGCGCATATTCCCCTGAGCTCCAGAAGAAAAACAGCATGGCCGGGAAATAGAACAGCAAGTAGAGCGACGCATCGACGGTCGCCTGAGTTTTTGGAGCCCAATTGCGGAACAGAAAATCCGCACGAATGTGAACGCCGCGCATCAGGGCATAACCGGCTGTTGCCATGAACAGCACACCACCCATCATGCGGCTGATGTCGTAGTTCCAGAGTGTCGGGCCAAGGCCCCAGGCGATGGCGGTTTCGTTCATACCGTTTTCGGTGAGAATGGCAAAAGCTTTACGCGACACGACCTCAAAGACCGTACCGGCAATCATCGGAATCAGCAGCAAACAAAAGATGCGGCCCGCCCATTCGTTCATAATGTCGATGGCAGCCGTGATTGGGCGTTGCCACGGGGTCATACCTTCGGGGGTATAACCGGCGGCCTCATTGCGACGTTCCGCAATGGATTCATCTGTCGTGTCCAGATCGTCTGGAATTACTTCCTCAGCCATGGCGGCTCTCTCCCGAGGTCGGTCGTTGTTTTCTTTATCAATCGCGATAGGCAAATCGCGATTGATAAAGAAAACGGCGGAACGTTCTCACGCTCCGCCGAAATTCAACTGAACTTACTTCAGTGTGTCAGCGTAAGCTTTACCCAACGCAGCGTTGGAAGCTTGTGCGCCAGCCCAGAATGGAACTGCGATAGCAGCAAATTCTTTTTGGCTGTCGTAGACAGTTTTGAAGAATGCGTTTTCAGAAGCATTTTTCTCAAGCAGGGCTTTTGCAGCATTCATGTATGCCGGGAAATAGTCTGCTGGAGTGTCGTGCAGCTGAACGCCGTGGTTTTCAGTCAGGTCTTTCAGAGCCTTACCGTTTTCGTAGATACGGTAGGACATGGACTTTGAAAGTGATGCGTTAGCAGCAACTTCAAGAGCTTTTTTCTGAATGTCGGTCATGCCGTTATAGATATCGCCATTGATATACATATCAGCGTTCACGACAACCTGGTGAAGACCTTGCAGGTAGTAGTGCTTAAGCACTTTTTGGAAACCGAACACGCTATCCGGCTTCGGGCAGCACCATTCAGCAGCATCGATTGTACCTTTTTCAAGCGCTGGCAAAATGTCGCCACCACCCATAGCTACAGATGCAACACCGATGTCCTTGTATGCTTGGCCAGGGATTCCTGGAGGCGTACGGAAACGGTATTTACGGAAGTCAGCCATGGAGTTGATTGGCTCTTTGAACCAGCCAAGAGCTTCCGGGCCAACAGGCTGAAGCATGAAGCCTTTAACGTTGACGCCCATTTCAGTCCAAAGCTGGTCGTAAAGTTCTTTACCACCACCGAACTGGAACCATGACAGGAACGCCAGATTGTCCATGCCGATACCACCACCAGCAGGCGGTGAACCGAACAGGGCAGCGGCCGGGTGTTTACCTGACCAGTAGTGCGTCCAGGCGAAACCACCTTCAACGAGGCCTTTATCGACCGCATCAAGAGTTTCTTTAACGCCAACAACAGCGCCGGCAGGCAGCACTTCGATTGTGATTTCATCACCCGCTGTCAACGCTTTCACGTCTTCAGCAAAGTTTTTCAACATTGTTACTTCGTCAGCTTTAGCCGAAATAACGGACTGAACGCGAATAGTAACGGGTTCAGCAAATGCAGCGGTTGTGACGCACGCAGCCACTGCGGTTGCGGCAAAAGATTTGCCGAGTTTAGCAAGAACAGACATGGTATTCCTCCCTGTTGTCTTTTTCTCTCCTTCGACGAAAGTGATGCCATCATACTTCCCGCCGAAGGCTCGGGATAATGGGCGTTCATCACAATTGAATTGATGACCATTCACGACCATCAAAATTTATTCACGACACTCCAAATGAAGTGCCGAGAATTCTGTTAAGCAGTTCGTGCAGGCCCGGATCATTGACCCCGCGCCACAACATTTCCAATGCTACGTAAATTAGAACAATCAACCCGGCCCAGGAAATCCACGGGTAGCGGGTCAGCAGTTTCATGATCATGGTCGCGGCAAACGCCATTAAGACGATGGCCAAGCCAAGTCCAAATACCAGTGTTTGCGTGTCCCCATCGGCAATGGCAGCTACTGCGAGCACATTATCGATCGACATAGAAACATCGGCTAAAGTGATTGTCCACAACGCGGAAGCCAAGGTGCGACGTGGTGCGCCGGTATAACCTGCTTCGAGATTATCGGCGTCTTCCATCGCATGGAGTGCTTCCTCATCTGTGTGATCGCGAATTTCTCCATAGAGCCCCCAGCAAACCCAAAACAACAGGAGAGCACCGATGACCAACAGCCCGGGGATGCCCAGCAGCTTTGTCGCTATCAACGCAAAAACAACGCGCAGTACTGCGGCAACAATCATGCCAAACAGTATCGCTTTTTTACGCAATTCTGGTGACAAGCCGGCAGCAGCCATACCGATAATCAATGCATTGTCACCGGACAAAACAATGTCGGCTACAATAATGGCACCATAATCGAGTATCGTTTCCCACATCAGGCGACATCCTCTAGTATAAAGTCTGATACCCGTTCGCCGATCATGATCGCCGGCGCGTTGGTGTTGCCGGAGACGATAGTGGGCATGATTGAAGCGTCAGCAACACGTAAACCTTCCACTCCATATACACGCAGGCGGGCATCGACAACCGCCCGGTTATCACTTCCCATTTTGCAGGTTCCAGTCGGGTGGTAAATTGTCGTCGCTGTATTGCGCGCCCAGTCCAATATTGCCTCATCGTCGTTCTCGCCAACAGCTTCTCCAGGCGCATATTCTTCGATTATTTCGGACTTGGCTGGCTCATATCCCGCGATCTTGCGGGCAACCTTTATGCCATCAACAATGGTTTGTTGATCCAATGGGGTCGCCAGATAATTTGGGTGAATCACCGGATGATCATCAATGTTGGAGGACCGCAGTTCCAAATGCCCCGCACTTTCCGGACGCATTTGCAACACTGACGCCGTAAATGCATTAAACGGATGAGTGGCTGACCCCACTTTATCCGTCGAAAACGGTTGAAGATGAAACTGAATGTCGGGCGTCAGCAGCTCTTTGCGGGTTTTTAAATAGCCGGTTCCAAGGCTGGCCGCCATCGTCATGGGCCCGGTGCGTTTCAATGCATATTCGATACCAATCAAAGCCTGTTTGAAAATCGAATTGGTTTCAGTATTGATCGTTGACGACCGACATTTAAATACCGGGCGTGCCTGAAGGTGGTCCTGTAAATTATGCCCAACCCCTTCAAGCTCTTTTTTTATTTCAATTCCGAACGACGAAAGTTTATCCGCAGGACCGATGCCAGATAACATCAAAATCTGCGGGGACCCAATTGCACCAGCGCTCAGGATAACTTCTTTTCGAGCATTGATGGTTTGATTGCCACCCTCGCCACGCACAAGAATGCCCGTTGCCCTGCCATCCTTGACAACAACCTGCTCCGTTACAAGGCCAGTTAAGATCGACAAATTGGTGCGTGTTTTTATACCGGATAGGTAAGCTTTGGCTGATGAACATCTCCGCCCGTTGTGGGCCGTCATTTGGAAATAGCCCATGCCTTCCTGAGTATCTCCATTATAATCATCGTTATAAGGGTAACCTGCGTTAACTGCCGCCTCCACAAAACAATCAACAGGTTTGCGATTCAATCGTGTTTTGGAGACATGCAGCGGGCCGCCACTGCCGCGGTGTTTATTACCACCATCTTCCCAGTTTTCCGACCGCTTGAAACACGGTAAAATATCATCCCAACCCCAACCGACGTTCCCAAGTTGCCGCCATTGATCATAATCTTCTTTTTGTCCGCGGACGTAAAGAAGCCCGTTGATGGACGAGGAACCACCGAGAACTTTGCCGCGTGGCCAATTGATAGAACGGCCGTTTAAACCGGGATCAGGTTCCGTCTTGTACCCCCAATCGGTTTTTGGATTACCCATTGTTTTGAAATAACCGACGGGAATGTGAATCCAGGGCGATGAATCTTTTCCACCGGCCTCGACCAGAGCAACGGAAAATTTCCCGCTTTCAGACAATCGGCTCGCAAGTGCACAACCGGCAGAACCAGCCCCCACGATTACAAAGTCAAATTCCAATCGGCTTACTCCGACCCATTTACATGCATACCCGGCAATCAGGCCCTTTGGTTATAATTAGTCCCATTTTTTTAGGAATTGTCATATTGACCTCTTGACTATTCGTATCAAAAAATGAGACTTTTTGTCTCGATAATCATCTGAACATGCCAGCGAGCCGGTTGCAATGCCAAACTGCGATTTTTTGTATACTACCCAGCATTTTGTGGACGAAACCGTGCAATTTTCTGGGTTAACAGCATGAGTGGCGGCGAGCGCATTGCCACGAACCTGCGCACGCTTCTCATATTAGAGGCAGTCGCCAATTCAACCGAACCCCTGTCCCCTACGGAAATCAATCGACATATTGGCCTACCCAAACAATCTATCCATCGACTCTGTCAAACCATGGTGGATGAGGGATTCCTCATTCGCGATGTATATGGAAAGAGATTGCAACCCTCACCGCGCACCTTAAAAATGGCGCAGCGGCTGCTTTCGTCGCGCCAACAAAACATTGTGCGCCACAATATTTTAATGGACCTGTCGTCGAACACCAAAGAAACAGTAAATTTCGTGCTGCCGGAACCGGACGGGATGACCTACCTTGACCGGGTGGAAACTGACTGGATATTCCGGGTCGAATTGCCCATCGGTTCTCGCGTACCCTTCCATTGCACCGGGAGTGGCAAATGCTATCTGGCTAGTCTTGAACAAAAACAAAGGGATATGATTTTCAGCGCAATCAACTTTGAGCCACGGACTGAAAACACAATTACGTCGGCTAAACAACTGAACATCGAAATCAACAAAGTTGCCGAACAGGGCTTTGCAATTGACAACGAAGAACTGTTCGAAGGGATGGTGGCGATTGCCGTACCCGTTCGTGACTCCGAAGGACGTTTTCTCGCTGCCTTAGCAGTCCATGGTCCCACTCAACGGCTTACCCACGAAATCCTCATGAGTTATCTCGATATGATGTATGACGGGGCCGAAAAGCTGGCGGCGCTGCACAGCTGAGTTGGCTGGCGCCCCCAATTGATTTCAATCCCCCCTTCAAGCTCGATTTATTGTGTGGGCACGGCGACAATCGCAAATACCGCAAAAGTGCCTGACTTCGAACAAGCTAACGCCGTATTTATCCATTTACTGCGTTGGGCAGTTCAAAAAGACACGTTAACGTTAGATTAACCCAATTTATTGAGCAGCAATTAAGGGTCTTTGGTTATTATTTCCTCACCAAAGCAGCAACAATTGTATCAATTACAGGAGTCCGGCTCATGCGCCTGACCATATCGAACATGTCCGCTTCAAAACTCTCAATCATCCTGCCCGTCGCAGTAATGTTGGCCATCACGGGTTGCAGCAAGAAAAAGGGTTTGCCCGATAATTCCGCCCAACTGGGCATCAATAACAACGCCGGTTCCGCAACTCCAGGATCCACCCAAGACTTCACGGTTAATGTTGGGGACCGGATTTTCTTCACCACCGATTCGACCAGTCTCACCGCTGATGCTCGGCAAACGCTCGACAAACAGGCGACCTGGCTGGCCAAATACGGCACCTATCAAATCACTGTCGAAGGCCATGCCGACGAACGCGGCACACGGGAATATAACCTGGCTCTTGGCGCCCGTCGCGCGGCAGCGGCCCGTGATTACCTAGCGTCTCGTGGCATTACACGCGGGCGCATTCGCACAATCTCGTTTGGCAAAGAACGTCCGGTCGCGGTTTGTAACGATATCTCCTGCTGGTCTCAAAACCGCCGCGCTGTAACCGTATTGGGTGGCGGTAACAGCTAACCCGTTATTATCGGCTAAAATTAAAGGCGGTCCTGCAGGTAATGCTGGATCGCCTTTTTTCCTTGCAAAATCGGTGAATTTTCGCCTGATTCAAACTGCAGTATCGATCGTTGTATAATAAAGGGAAATATCAATGTCGCGTATTATGACAATTGCACTGGCGTTCGCAGCCTTAACGGTTGCGAATGCAGGGTTTGCCCAAGGGGTTACTTCTGGGTTCTCCATGAGAAACCCACTTCCGTCTGCCTCCCTGCCCGGCATTGTATACAAGGTTCAATCGAATGAATCATTTCGGATAAATGAGCTTGAAGAAGAAATTCGCAGGCTTAATGGCAAAGTAGAAGAGCTGAATTTCCTGTTGCTGCAATTGCAAGAAAAATTCCGCAAGATGGAAGAAGACAACGAAGGGCGTTTCCAGGACCTTGAAGACGAGCGATCCTCAATTGACGGTGACTACGATACGTCAGTTGCATCAACCGACACAGATGGAAAAAACAGGAGCTCAGACCGCTTGGGAAAGCCTGAATCGTCTGGAGCAGATAAGGTTCCAGACGACAGCATAAAAGATTCTCAACATACTGAAAACAAAACTGAACGCCCATCAGATGACGGGCTTGAACCCAGAGCATTGGGTACGCTTGTATTCGATAAAGAAGGGAATGTGATCGATTCAAATTCTGGGGATGGAGAAAAGTTAAGCGGCCTGCCGGGCGTCCTGCCCGACCTGTTTAACAAACCGACCGAAGGGGCAGTGGCGGCGGCGGAATTTGGCTCAATTCCAAGTGAAGTATTCCAGGTAGGCAAGGACGCCTACAACAACCGCGATTTTTCAAAAGCCCAGCAGGTGTTTACCGCACATATAAATGCATGGCCGAAGGATCCAGAAACGGGGGTGGTAAAATATTATCTGGGCGAATCCTACTTTTGGCAAAAGGAATATTATAGCGCGGCGAACGCTCATCTTGATGCACACAACAATTATCCGGAAGCCGAGACAGCAGCTGACAATCTTCTTGCGCTTGGATTAGCACTTGCCGGCTTAAACCAACGTGGGGTTGCTTGTGCGACTTATGCAGAAGTCCTCAATCAATACCCGGAAGCCGAAAAGAGATTGGGTGCTAAAGTAAGAGACGAACAGGCTGCTACCCGGTGTTAAACAGCAATTTTTTTGGCTAAATTTCCGGAAATCCCGGGCTTTTTGCCAAGAAAACATCCAAAAACGGCAAAAAATGAACGAAAATCTCTGTAAATCAACACTGTTAGACGGCCATTCTAGGGTTTTAGTGGCGATTTCCGGTGGTAGCGATTCGACCGCACTTCTTCATCTGTTGTTGAACGCCAATATCGCAAACCTTCATGCCGCAACAGTCGATCACGGACTTCGGCATGGATCTGCAGATGAAGCCCTGTACGTCGCCGAACATTGTGCCAAATTCCGCGTCGATCATGCGATTCTCAATTGGTCACCCAATGGACGATCATCTGATGCGGCGCGGATTGGTCGGTACGAATTGCTCGCCGACTATGCAAAATCGATTAGTGCAACCGCGATTGTGCTCGGGCATACGCAGGATGATCAGGCCGAAACCATTTTGATGCGCACAAAACGCATGGGGGCGCTCAGCGGCACAAGGGGCCTGTCCGGCATGAGCTGGATCACATCATATGGTGAACTAAAACTTCTACGTCCCCTGTTGTCGTCTCGCCGGGAAGAACTGCGCGCATTTCTTACCCGGCTTGGACATAACTGGATGGATGACCCGTCAAATATCAATGTGAAATCCGAGCGGGTGCGAATACGTAACCTACTGACTGATGGTGTTAATTTACCGTCAGGTCCGGCCATGGCAAGATTAGCTGAGCTTTCCTCACGAGGGCGCGGCTGGCTCTCGGACAGAGCTGCAGAACTTATTGAAAGTCGGGCGTTTTTGGACGCAAGCGGCAACATTGTTCTGAAAAATTGTTCTGACCGGCCATCAGCCGTTTTGTCGGAGGTTTTCTCGACATTGATCCAGGTTTGCGGCGGTCAACCTTATCGCAAACCACCTCATAAATTATCCGAAATCGTGGCGGCCTGTGTTGATGCCAAACCACTGAGAAAGTCGATTGGAAATTCACTGGTTAAAGTAAGAAAAGGCAGTGTCACATTTTCAAAGGAGTCACGTTCAAAGGAATCATGCCATCCGGGACAAACATCAGATCCAAAACTGAATTGCGGCAGCTCCCATTCAATTTTGCGGCTGGAAAACTTCCGGCCAAGCGAAGATGACTCCCAATATTCAGCCGTAAAACAATTGTTGGCATCAAGCCCCTGTTCAACATAAAGAGAGGAATTGTCGCAATGATGAAGTTGGACCTTGGCAGCGGCTGTCCGGGCACCTATCTTGTGCACAAAGAGGCCACATTTTTGCCTTCAACTAATAACCCATGGTTCGCTATAGGGACCAAACCACCGGGACGTATCTTATGAACACCAATTTCCGCAATTTCGCGCTATGGGGACTTATTGCCCTGCTGCTGATCGCGCTGTTCCAGATGTTTCAATCGCCTTCGAGTCAGCAAAAAAGCAGCGAAATTGCCTATTCGGGTTTTCTCGAAGCCGTTGATAAGAATCGCGTAAAATCCGTAACCATTACGGGGGACCGCATCACTGGCGAATTCACAGATTCAAGCACCCGGTTCTCGACCTACGCACCCTATGATCCCGAATTGGTGAAGCGGTTGCAAAATCAAAACGTGGAAATTACCGCCAAGCCGATCACCGATGGCCGTTCAACATTCACCGGCATGTTGATTAACTGGCTGCCGCTTTTGCTCCTCATCGGCGTCTGGATTTTCATCATGCGTCAGATGCAGTCTGGTCAGGGGAAAGCCATGGGCTTTGGAAAATCCAAAGCCAAACTGCTAACCGAGTCTCAGGGCAAGGTGACATTTGACGATGTTGCCGGTGTTGATGAAGCGAAAGAAGATCTGGTTGAGATTGTTGACTTCCTGCGCGACCCACAAAAATTTCAACGTCTCGGTGGGAAAATGCCCCACGGTGTTTTACTTGTGGGCCCTCCCGGAACCGGTAAAACATTGACCGCGCGCGCCGTTGCCGGTGAAGCCAATGTACCGTTCTTTACAATTTCCGGCTCAGACTTCGTGGAGATGTTCGTCGGTGTTGGTGCATCGCGCGTTCGCGACATGTTTGAACAGGCAAAGAAAAACGCACCCTGCATCGTGTTTATCGACGAGATTGATGCGGTTGGGCGCCACCGTGGCGCTGGCCTTGGAGGCGGTAACGACGAGCGCGAACAGACATTGAACCAGTTGCTTGTCGAGATGGATGGGTTTGAAACCAATGAAGGTATCATCCTCATTGCCGCGACAAACCGTCCTGATGTTCTAGACCCCGCTCTGTTACGCCCTGGCCGTTTTGACCGTCAGGTGGTTGTGTCTAATCCCGACATCATTGGCCGCGAAGCCATCCTAAAGGTTCACGTTAAGAATGTACCACTTGCACCCAATGTTGATTTGAAAGTCGTTGCTCGAGGCACACCTGGATTTTCCGGCGCTGATTTGATGAACCTCGTTAATGAGGCAGCACTTCTTGCTGCGCGGCGCGAAAAACGCCTCGTCACCGCCCAAGAATTCGAAGACGCAAAAGACAAGGTTATGATGGGTGCGGAACGCCGCTCCATGGTTATGTCTGAGGAAGAAAAGCGGAATACCGCATACCATGAAGCAGGACACGCACTGGTGGCAATATCTGTCCCCTCCTCCCATCCCGTTCATAAGGCTACTATTATTCCCCGCGGGCGCGCACTTGGCATGGTTATGCAGCTACCAGAGCGCGACCAGATTTCCATGTCTTATGAAGAAATGACGTCCCGTTTGGCCGTGATGATGGCCGGTCGTGTTGCCGAAGAACTGACGTTCGGCAAGAAAAACGTCACCTCAGGGGCACAATCTGACATCGAACAGGCGACAAGACTTGCGCGCGCAATGGTCACCCAATGGGGCTATTCCGACAAACTCGGTAAGGTCGCCTATGGTGAGAACCAGCAGGAAGTTTTCCTTGGCCATTCTGTTGCCCAGTCCAAAAATGTTTCCGAAGAAACCGCGCAGATCATCGACGAGGAAGTTCGTCGTCTGGTTGACGAAGGCTTTGCTTCAGCAAAGAAAATTTTGACGAAACGCAAGAAAGACCTTGAAGCACTGGCTCAGGGACTGTTGGAATATGAAACGCTCACCGGAAGCGAAATTGATGAACTCATGAATGGCAAACCGCCCTCCCGCGACTTGGGCGATGACACGCCACCGACCCGCGGCAGCGCAGTGCCAAAGTCGGGCACGAAAGCTCCAAAAGGCAAAAAAGGCGGTGCTGCGGGCGGAATGGAACCTCAGCCTTCCTGAGTTACGAACGTTAACCTGCGTTAACCTTTATTAAAGAATTAACTAAAGTGGCGGCATCAAAAGGTGTCGCCACTTTACGTTTTGTGTTAGTTAGCGTTTTAGTGCGAATCATACTTGTTCGCCCTCACGAACAAGCGGAGGCGGACCCGTACTAACAAGCAGTTCAAATGCGTCGGGATGAATTGGAAAAACGAAAGTTACTTTGCCAGAGTAAAAAATGTGGCGGTTTTTTCCGAAACGTAATGTCACAATTCGTTACCAAACAAAAACGTTTTTGTTGTTATAACGCAAATGTAGGGGCTTGGTCGGAATTATTGATATCCGATAGTTTTATTGAGTGGGATATAAAAGAGTAGCATGAGTCAACCACGTAAGTATTTTGGCACCGATGGAATACGCGGTTACGCCAATCGATCACCAATGACAGCCGAAACAGCAATGAAGGTAGGCATGGCAGCCGGAGTTGCTTTTAAACGAGGTAGCCATCGACACTGTGTGGTGATTGGTAAAGATACACGCCTTTCAGGTTACATGATTGAAACAGCGCTCGTTGCAGGGTTCACTGCAGCTGGGATGGATGTTTTCCAGCTTGGTCCCGTACCGACACCGGCTGTAGCGATGCTTACCCGTTCGTTGCGCGCTGATATTGGCGTAATGATTTCTGCATCTCACAACGCTTATCACGACAACGGTATCAAGCTGTTTGGGCCCAACGGTTTCAAACTGTCCGACAGTATCGAACTAGAAATTGAACGGTTGATGGATGAGGATCTCACATCCCAACTTGCCAGCGGTCATCTGATTGGACGCGCAAGCCGTGTTGATGGCGTCGACGACCGTTATATCGAGTTTGCTAAACGCACATTGCCGCGTAAGCTTACACTTGAAGGGCTCCGTGTCGTTGTCGACTGCGCAAATGGTGCTGCCTATAAAGTCGCCCCGGCTGCTTTATGGGAATTGGGAGCTGATGTTGTGACCATTGGTGATAAACCGGATGGCACCAATATCAATGCGGAATGTGGTTCCACGCATACAGCCGCGCTCGCGCGCAAGGTCAATGAAGTTCGCGCTGACATTGGTATCGCGTTGGATGGTGACGCAGACCGGGTTATGATTGTCGACGAACAAAGTAATGTTGTTGACGGCGATCAACTCATGGCGCTTGTGGCCCAGTCCTGGAAAGAAAAAGAATTACTGACCGGTGACGGTATTGTTGCCACGGTAATGTCAAATCTCGGCCTCGAGAGATTTCTCGGTGACCAGGGCCTCGGTCTTGCCAGGACAGCGGTTGGTGACCGATACGTAGTCGATCATATGCGCAAAAATGGATATAATGTCGGCGGTGAGCAATCCGGTCATATTGTACTTTCAGATTACGCGACGACGGGAGACGGTTTGATCGCAGCATTACAGGTCCTGGCCGTTGTTCAAAGTTGGAATAAACCGGTCAGCGAAGTCTGCTCGCGCTTTGAGCCTGTGCCTCAGGTTCTAAAAAATGTCCGTTTTGATGATGGTGAACCGCTGAAAGACAAAGGCGTGGTTGAGTGTATTGAAGAAGGTCGTAACCGATTGGCCAATGCCGGACGCCTGGTTATCCGTGCATCTGGTACAGAACCGCTTATTCGCGTGATGGCTGAAGGAGATGATGAAACTGTTGTTCGCGATGTTGTCGACGATATTTGTTCTTCTCTGCGTAAGGCCGCAGCTTAACGGCTAATAGCTTTTGAATTCAGTCCGCTGGCTGAAAAAATGGCGTGGTTGTACAAACCGCGCCATTTTTGCATTTAAAGCGCGTTTCGTTTTATTGAGATCGATAAAACGCGCTTGAACTCATATTTTGTGCAGGCCTGTATCGCTCATTCATGAGGGTGACTAATACTGACGGAATTTGGCATTGACTCATGAGTTTGTAAAAATGCCTATTACTGACAATACGTTATGAAACCCCAGATAGGATGAAGCCAAATTCCTTTGGTATAAGCACAACACCCATTTGATGTTGATAGTACAGCTGAGGCGGGTTTTGGCTGTCATCACTGGCTGTTAGACTGCTTGCAATTCATATTGCACATTTCTGGAACTCCCCATGTCTCAACTCTTTTCGGCCGGTTCATTGGGCTCGCTTTCCCTTGATAACCGAATCGTCGTAGCACCCATGTGCCAATATTCAGCCATAAATGGCACATTGACCGACTGGCATTTGATGCATTTGGGGCAATTTGCAGTGGGCGGAGCCGGATTGGTGTTTATTGAAGCGTCGGGAGTTGAACCCGAAGGACGAATTACTCCAGGATGCCCGGGACTCTATAACGACGAAAACGAAGCGGCGATGGCGCGCGTCGTTAAGTTTTACCGTGATTATGGCGCTGCAAAAATCGGTATTCAACTGGCCCACGCCGGGCGAAAGGCTTCAACAAATCTACCGTGGAACGGCGGAACACCGCTCACTCCCGAAGATGGGGCGTGGGAGACGGTTTCGGCATCCGCAAATCCTTATGCAGAAGGCTGGCACACACTCACAGCGATGGATGAAAATGGGTTGGAACGGGTTAAGCAGGCGTTTGTTCAGGCTGCCGAGCGGGCCGTTCGAACTGGATTCGATGCCATCGAAGTCCATGCGGCGCATGGATATCTCCTGCACCAATTCCTGTCGCCAATTTCCAATGCCCGCGAGGACACCTATGGGGGATCGCTTGAAAACCGCATGCGGTTTCCGCTTGAGGTTTTCCGCGCGGTTCGCGAAACTGCACCGAATTGCTCGGTAGGTGTGAGGTTTTCAGCAACCGATTGGGTTGAGGACAGCGGCTGGTCGTTGGACGAAAGCACCCGGTTTTCCCATGAATTGAAGGTGCTTGGGTGCGACTTCATCGATGTGTCATCCGGAGGCAACAGCCCTTTACAGAACATAAAGGTGGGAGCCGGATATCAGGTGGGATTTGCGGATCACATCAAACGGGAAACCGGCCTGACCACCATGGCTGTTGGCATGATCAACGACCCTCGGCAGGCCGAAACCATCATCGCCACCGGGCAAGCAGACTTTGTCGCTCTTGCAAGAGGTATGTTATTTGACCCGCGCTGGCCATGGCATGCGGCAGAAGTATTGGGGGCTCAAGCCACGTTCCCACCTCAATATGGTCGTTGTCACTCCAGCCTTCGGGGCTTGCCAATTCCGGGCAATCCGCCGAAATGAGGAGCGTTATGACATCAACTTCAGCGTTCCGTCGTCGTTGATGTTGAATTGGAAAGAATACCATTTATCCTTTTGAGAATTGCTTTCCTTTTTAAACGACGTCAAAAGCGTCTCCCCGTCTGTTTTCAGATAGATACTTCCAAATACACTGACATTGGAGCGGCCAAGGGTCATTATCTTCTCGGTGATGGACTCCAGCTGTTTGCTTGTTGGTTTTTTGTCCAACCCGACAATTGTTTCGCTTAAATCGGCAACAAGTTCCGCATCCGCCTTTTCTCGTGTCGACCGTTGTAGCTCAGTCGACAGAATTACCGGTGTCTTTCCCCGACCAAGCTTACCCAAACGGCCCAGAAGGTCCGGCTTGGGGTGAACGTGCCCTTCCTCGTCGCCGGAAGAAATCACAAACGCAGCTGGATTCACGGTCTCTATGAATTCGTCGGTCACATCAGAAGCACCGTGATGGCAAACTTTCATCACATCGGCGCCGAAAACCTCTCGAGCCTTTGCAATCATGTCCGCGCGCTTGGCGCCTTTTGTTGGAAAACTTTCCTCAGATATGCCCGCATAGTGTTTCAGCAGAAATTTTTCCGCGGGTTTGTTCAAATCCCCGCCAAATAACACCTTGAAGGAACCAATATGGAGGCGCAGTAAAACGGAGTGTCCGTTCTTCGTTTTGCCATAGCTGGAATCGATTTTACGCAAGCCGGATTTACCCGCACTGTCTTTTTCCAACACCGGCCCGACAATCTCAATCTGATATTTGTCTTTTTGCGAAGGGGCGAATCCATTCAGCCATGCCCGGCTATCCTCCTGTTTGCCATGGCCGGTGGACAACATCTCAAAATCGACGATTTTCGGATTATTCAACGCAGCGTGCATGACAGGCGGGAACTTTGTACGCCCAAAAATGCTATCGTCGCTGAAATCCTCTTCAATATGGGCCCGGTTTGTCGCCAGCTTCTGGATATAGGAAACGCCAGTTGATGCATCTGTTGTTACCCCGCCAAGCTTCTCATAATCCTTACCAATTGGTCGCTCCACCAAGCCACTTTGATATATTTTGTTAAAACCGACCTTCGGAGAACGAAATATATCAAGGAATCCACCGTAATGGTCCTGATCCGGGTGGGTGATGATCGCCCCTTCAAATTGAAAACTGTTTTTATAGGTTTTGAATCGAGAACGCAGAAACTCGTTCATATGGGCATGTTTTCCCGCGTCGATTACGAATATTGCTTCGTCCGAACCTCGCTCCGGGGTGATAAGGACGGCGCCATCCCCCTGTCCAACGTCGACAAATATGATTTCGAGCGGCCGCGTATCAGCGATATGATCTTTTTTGACGTAGAGTGTTTTAGCTTGAGGGGAGTTTGGCTTCCAATTGACCTTTAACCAACCATCAGGTGTCGGGTCGGTGGGATCATCGGGCAAGAGGCTCAGCCAATCACCCCACAACACGTGACGGAAGGTACTCATCTTGCCGCTGCTGGACTTTTGATACAGCGACGTTTTCTTCATTTTACCGTTGTTGTTTTTGGGCAGTCCGACAAAACAATGGGCCATTGCGCTTTCCTCTCAGTGTTGCAATGCCCCTCGGATAAAGACTGTATCAAAATGTGGTAGAATTCAACTTTCAAGACTTTTGGTGAAGATCAGATATCACCAATACGCATGTGGCACTTATTCTAAGCAACAAAAAACCCGGCGCCTGAATGAACAGGAACCGGGTTTCCTCAGGAGAATTTATTGAATAGATTCAGGCGCTTTCAGCGAGTTCCATGTCGTCTGGTTCGCGCAGAACATATCCACGGCCCCAGACTGTTTCGATGTAATTACGTCCGCCGGTCGCAGAAGCCAGCTTCTTGCGTAGCTTACAGATAAACACATCAATGATCTTGAGTTCTGGCTCATCCATACCGCCATACAGGTGGTTGAGGAACATTTCCTTGGTGAGCGTTGTGCCTTTGCGCAGGGAAAGCAGCTCCAGCATTTGATATTCTTTACCGGTGAGGTGAACACGCTGGCCGTTTACTTCAACGGTTTTAGCGTCAAGATTCACTTTAAGATCACCGGTGGTAATGATTGATTCCGCGTGGCCTTTGGAACGGCGTACAATTGCCTGAATACGGGCAACCAGCTCATCCTTATGGAAAGGCTTGGTCATATAATCATCGGCACCAAATCCGAGGCCGCGCACTTTATCTTCAATGCCTGCAAGGCCAGAAAGAATAAGGATTGGCGTTTTAACCTTGGACAGGCGCAGAGTGCGAAGCACTTCATAACCGGACATATCCGGCAGATTCAAATCCAGTAATATGATGTCATAGTCGTAGAGTTTGCCAAGATCGACCCCCTCTTCACCCAGATCGGTCGTATAAACGTTGAAGCTCTCCGACTTCAGCATCAGTTCGATTGACTGTGCGGTGGCGCTGTCGTCTTCAATCAGCAAAACTCGCATTTTATTCCCCTTGAAGGAGCTTCCAAATCGGTCTTTGCCGACTAAGGAAAGCGTTATCTCTAATACCCGAACGCAACGCTACTGTGTAATGGTTAACAAAAGATGATTCTTAAACGCAAGTGGTTATTGATCGAATCTAGCCATTTCCATTAGAACGTTGAATTCATTTATTTTCTCATTTTTCATCAGGTTAATGTTTTACATTAACGAAGTCTTTCAATGACCAAGTTGCCGAGTAACCTGACAATTCGAACAAAAACGGAGCAAGTGATTTGTTTTTCAGGGCTATCGCGAAGAAAGCCAAAGCACATGTCGTTTCGTTCACATAGTATTAAACAAGCAGGTAAACGACCGGTTAATGCACAAGGTTTTGGTAAGAAATATGAAGATTATCTTCCAAATGCGCCGCCAGACCGACTGAACGAGGCCTTTTGCTTATACCCCCGTGTTTCCCGACGAATAATGGTTCGCAATTCAGTGTTTTCGCCAACTGGTGAATTAACGGCTCGGTAAACCAAACAAATTGTAGGAGAGTATGTAAATTTTTAACAACTCTGATCCATTGTAGGTTTTCCGGTGTGCGTTTTTCTACCGGGAGTATCGGAGTATTGAGTATGAAGTCGCGTGAAAGCGTTCTGCGCCTGAAAAGATTCCAGGTTCAGGAAAAGGCCCGACAGTTGGCCCAAATTGAGACCATGGTCTCGCAATTCAAATCCATGTCCGACGATCTCGACGCGCAAATTGCGTACGAAGAGAAAAAGGCCGGTATCGAGGATGTCGAACATTTCGCCTATCCGACATTTGCAAAAGCTGCCCGTCTGCGTCGTGAAAATCTGCAAACGTCGATTCAGGATCTGAACGACCAGCATGGGGCTGCCAAAGTGGCCCTTTCCGAGGTCGAAGAGGAATTGGCAAAAGCGGAAAAGCTCGAGCAGCGTGACGGTAAGTCGATTGAGGTTGAAAAACCCAATACTTACGAGCAAGCCGGGATGATCGGATAACAAAGCCCGATTCAAAACCCATGAACAGGCCGCGGCGGCAACGCCAGCGGCCTTTTTTGCTGGCTAAAGCTCAAAGTGACTTTTGCATCTTCACTTTATTTCCCGAACGTCCGACCTCGCGCCAACCAAAGTGCTTATAAAGACTGATATTTTCGGACATTTTGATATGCGTATTCAACCGCATTTCGTGAAGTCCTAATCTACCGGCTTCGTTCTCAGCAAGCTCAATCAGTGCCCGACCGATACCCATACCAGTTGCGTCAGGCTTCATCGCTACATTTTCCAGCACCAGTCCGTCGTTGTCATGAGCTAATATCAGGCCACCGACGGTTTTGCCCCCTACCACAGCAACCCACACCAGTTTATTCCTGATATCGTCCGCCACACTTTCGGATACCGCAGGAAGATCAGTGATCCGATCTTGGTAAATCGAATAGGCAGCATCAATACATATCGCCAATTCCTCCGCATCCTCAATAAATGCACGCCTGATAATCCAGTTACTCATATTTAATGACCTTTTTGAGCCAATGTGCGTTGACCATACATAAGCTCCACTGCCGATTTCAGACGCGGAGACTTCATATCAGAAGCTTAGGGGTAGATGGAGCGTCGCACTACCGGATATTAAATAATCACCTTGAAGTCCCCATTCATTTCCCGCAGCATTCAAATCGGAGTTTTATGGAAGGAACGAAACCATGCCGGTCAAAAACAGGATTGCTGAATTGCAGGGTGAAGTGGTTGAATGGCGCCATGATTTTCACAGGCACCCAGAACTCCTGTTTGAAGTTCATCGTACAGCCGCGCGGGTCGCTGAATTGCTGCGGTCGTTCGGGTGTGACGAGGTTGTTGAAGGCATCGGGCGAACCGGTGTGGTTGGTGTTATCAAAGGCACGAAGTCTGATAGTAATATGGTCGTTGGCCTGCGGGCGGATATGGATGCGCTGCCAATCGAAGAAGCAACGGGGGTGGAATACGCGTCTTTGACGCCAGGCATGATGCATGCCTGTGGGCATGATGGACACACCGCCATGTTGCTGGGCGCTGCCAAATACCTCTGCGAAACGCGTAATTTTAACGGTACGGCCGTTATGATTTTTCAACCTGCCGAAGAAGGCGGCGGTGGCGGGCTTGAAATGTGTCGTGATGGGCTGATGGACAGGTTTGGCATTCAGGAAGTCTATGCCATGCACAATGCACCGGGATTACCGGTGGGACATTTCGCGATTACGTCCGGGCCCATGCTGGCATCTTCCGATGAATTTGAAATCGTAGTCACCGGTAAAGGTGGCCATGCGGCGGAGCCCCATAGAGCGGTGGATACGACACTGGTCGCCGCCCATGTTATCATAGCACTTCAATCCATCGTTTCGCGCAATGTTGACCCGTTAAAACGGGTTGTCCTCACGGTTGGGACATTCGACACCGACAGTTCCGCAAGCAATGTCATCGCCCACGAAGTGCGCATGTTGGGCACGGTGCGGACGCTCGACCCGGAATACCGGGAGTTAGCGGAAAAACGTGTTTTCGAGATCGCGGAAGGTACCGCAAAAGCACTGGGAGCCCATGCCGACGTTAAATGGACCCCCGGTTATCCGGTCACCGTCAACACGGAGCAGGAAACCCAATATGCTGTTGAAATCGCCCGTACAATCTCAGATCACGTCGACGATAACATGAGCCCGATCATGCCCGCCGAAGATTTTAGCTATATGCTGGAGGAACGGCCCGGCGCCTATATTTCAATCGGCAACGGGGACAGCGCCGCCTGTCACCACCCGGCGTTCAATTTTAACGATGACGCCATTCCATACGGCTCAAGCTGGTATTCCAGCATGGTTGAATTGCGCATGCCGAATGATTCTTAAGGCAAACTCATAATTTGGAGGTTGACCGTGCCAGAGACAAATGCGCCCGGCATGGCTCTACTATCAGCATCACTTTTGTGTCTGGTTTTGGGTTCTGTTCACGCGTTTTCTGTATTTCTGGAACCTTTGGAACAGGGGCTGTCGGAACCGCGGTCTATTGTTAGCCTGACTTATTCATTTGCGCTGGTGTGTTTGACCATTGCAGTTCTTTTTGGCCATTGGATATTTTCGAAGGTCACCCCAGCGTTACTGGTTATTCTCGTTTGTGGTGTGGCGTCTACAGGTGCGGTCATCGCCGCCTATTCCCCATCGATTACCCTTGTCTGGCTTGGATACAGCGTGATTTTTGGCGGAGCAAACGGGTTGGGATATGCATTTGGGTTGCATCTTTCCGCGCAGGCGAACCCCGGGCGGGAAGGGCTGGCCATGGGTGTCGTCACCGCCTGTTATGCGTTGGGCGCTACTCTCGCGCCGATGGCATTTGCATGGGCATTGTCTGCGGGCGGATTTCAATTTGCCATGTTGGGATTGTCGGCAATCCTCATCGCCATTGCCCCGGTCTGCGCAATGCTGTTGTCCAGATCGGGGATAATTTTTCAAGGTGAAACACCCAGTTCGCACCGTAAACTTGGTTTTGATATCCGCATCATCTGGTTATGGCTGGCCTACGGTACCGCTGTGACAGCTGGCCTCATGGCTATTGGACATGCCACCGCAATTGCCAAATTGGGGGGCCTGCAAAACGCCCTTTGGATGGCAGCCGCCATTATTGCGGTCTTTAACATGATTGGCAGCCTTTCCGGTGGTTGGCTTTCAGACCGGCTAAAACACGCTCATTTATTGTGCGGATTATCCATCGTTTCAGCCGTGGCACTCGTAATGCTTGGTCTGGCGCGCGAGACCGCCATCTGCCTGGCCGGTCTTGGGATTGTTGGCTTTACCTACGGTGCGTTGATCGCGATTTATCCCGCCACTATAGCAAAAATGTTTGGCCAATTGCGCGGCCCGCGCGTCTATGGCCGGGTCTTTACCGCCTGGGGTACTGCCGGACTATTTGGCCCCTGGTTTGCCGGCTATCTGTTCGATCTCAACGGGGATTACACGGTGGCTCTGTTGACCGCCGCAGCGCTTGGGCTCCTATCCGCAATCGTTATCATTCTACCGTTTCGACAATCGGTGTGATTTAAGAAGAATTCGCCCTTCAAATTCCTCGATCAATGCCCGGTAATTATCATCCGGTTGCTTTTCATAGATCAATCCCTCCAACTTCACCCATTTTTGCGCCGATGCGGTCCAGATGTGGCCGACGGGGTTGAGCCAGCTTTTATCGTCCAATGTTCCAGCCTTCACACTGGATCCGGAATCTTCCCCCCTGCCACGATGCACAACACGCGTGCCGCATTCAGGGCAGAATACACCTTCGACTGCCGTTGGATTTTCCGGGTCACGTAAATAACTATCGTATCGTCCTTCCAACTCAACACCGCTGGCAGGAACGCGCAGTGACATCCCAAAGGCGCTTGATGCCTGTCCCTGACATTCCGTGCAATGGCAGCAATAAAGCGTCAGCGGTTTTTCAGTTACCTTATAGCGCAATTGTCCGCACTGGCAGCCGCCCGTTAGCGGAAGTTCATAAGGCGATATCTGGCTCACAGGGTTCATCCTTCTTTTATCCGATTTTAACCGGAAGCCTAATGACGGCAAACCCGCTGTGGCGATATAGGAATTGACACAAAAAAGGCGCCTGCGGAATACCCACAGACGCCTGATAATTACAAACTGCCATTTGAAATTTATTCACTAACAATCGTCTTTTTGACTGTGTCGGTGACAGATTTCGCAGCGCCATCAATAACTTCTTTGGCAGCGTCTTTGATGACTTCATCCGTCGGTTTAGCGGCGGCAGCGGCTTCCTCTTCCGCTTTTTTCTTAGCAGCAACGGCGGCTTCATCAGCTTCTTTCTTGACTGCTTCTGCAGCGGCGGCAGCATCCTCTTCCGCCTTTTTTGCCGCTTCTGCGGCAACGGCGGCTTCTTCATCTGCTTTTTTCTTTGCGGCGGCGGCGGCCTCTTCAGTTTCCTTCTTTTTAGCTTCAGCTGCGGCAGCAGCTTCCTCTTCTATTTTCTTGGCAGCTTCAGCGGCGGCGGCAGCTTCCTCTTCCGCTTTTTTCTTAGCGGCTGCGGCTGTGTCTTCGGCTTGCTTCTTGGCAGCTTCTGCAGCAACTGCAGCTTCTTCTTCAGCTTTTTTCTTAGCAGCGGCGGCTTCCTCTTCAGCTTTCTTAGCAGCTTCAGCGGCGGCAGCGGCTTCCTCCTCAGCCAATTTCTTGGCAACGGCAGCTTCTTCTTCCAGTTTTGCTTTAGCTGCTGCAGCTGCCTCTTCAGCTTTTTTCTTCGCGGCGGCTGCAATTTCTGCAGCTTCCTTTTTTGCAGCTTCTGCGGCAGCTGCTTCTTTCTTTGCGGCTTCAGCAGCGGCGGCTTCCGCTTTCTCTTTGGCTTCATCAGCCTGATTACAGGCCGACAGGGCCAATATCGGTATCAGGAGAGCAGCAGACAGGGTCAATTTATTTTTCATAATAATCCTAAAAGAAAATGGGGGCGTTTGTACAATGTACGTAGCGCGAAATATGGCGAAATTCGTACATATTGATGTCGAGCGCTCCCATACACACCCGTGTTTTGAACGTCCACAGTTTTAACGATTGAAAAGACCGAATAATATCGGGCTACCCATTATTGATCACAACAGCAATAAATATTTCGGCAAACTGCTCCAGTTTACTTTTGCCAACACCTTTTACCTCAGCAAACTCTTCTATCGAAGTTGGGCGGCGCTGCGCCATGTCCGCCAGTGTTTTATCGGGGAAGATAACGAAGGCGGGGACGCCTCGTTCTTTTGCCAGATCAAGCCGCTTTTTCTTCAACTGTGCCAGCAGTTCTCTATCCTGTGATGACAGGTCATCCACCGGTTGTGCAGCTCCAAATGCGCTGGCACCTTTTTGCTGCGACCAGCGTTTTTTCAAAGGTTGGAGCGTATCGGCACGGTATCGGAACTCCCCCTGCCCGCGTGAAAGTGCGTTGCCTTTTTGGGTGATCAACAGGCTGGAATAACCGGCGATATCAACCTCAAGAAATCCCGCCGAAACCATCTGACGGATGATGCCCTGCCACTCAGGTTTTGAATAACGCGATCCGGACCCATGACATTCCAACTTGTCATGCCGCATTTTGAGAATTTTTTCTGTTTCAGCACCGCGCAGGACATCCACAATGTGTGCTTGACCAAAACGTTCCCCGGTTTCAAAAATCGCGCCAAACACGTCCTCCGCTTCCTTTGCCCCATCTCGTAATTCCACCGGACTCACACAGTTATCACAATTGCCGCAAGGCTCTGACGCGTCGCCAAAATAGGTCAAAAGCGTTTGCCTGCGGCACCCTTGCGCCTCGGCATATCCCACCAGCGCGTTGAGACGTGCAACCTCGCGTCGTTTATGAACGTCCTGCGTATCTTCCTGCTCGATAAATTGTCGGCGGAGACGAATATCGCCCGGACCAAAGACCATCATTGCGTCGGCGGGATTTCCATCGCGCCCGGCCCGGCCGATCTCTTGGTAATAAGCTTCAACCGAACCGGGCAGGTCAGTGTGGAACACGTAACGCACGTCCGGCTTATCAATGCCCATGCCAAAGGCAATTGTTGCCGCAACGACGAGGTCATCCTCCGTCACAAAACGGTTTTGACGGGCCTGTCTTTCGTCCCGCTCAAGCCCGGCATGGTAGGCGGTTGCGTTGATGCCGTTGGCGTTTAATGCGGCTGCGCATTCTTCGGTTTTCTTGCGGGACAGGCAGTAGATAATGCCGCTTTGACCTTTTCGCTCCGACACATAATCCAAAAGCTGCTGTTTCCAACTGGCCTTGGGTGAAACATTCAGCTTGATATTGGGGCGGTCAAAACCGGACACGAATGTGCGGTGATTGCCGTTGAACAATTGCAGCTCAATATCACGACGAGTTGCTTCGTCAGCCGTTGCCGTCATCGCCGCCACTGGTACATTGGGAAAACGGCGGGTTAACTCGCCAAGCGCCGCATACTCGGGGCGGAAAGCCGGGCCCCATTGGCTCATGCAATGGGCCTCATCAATCGCAAACAGACAGACCGGCAGTTTTTCAACCGCCGCCAGCATGCGTTCGGTCATCAGCCGTTCGGGTGCGAGATAGAGGATGCGAGTTTCGCCACCCGCAACCCTGTGCCATGCAGCAACATTTGCGTCCCTGTCCTGATTGGAATGAATAGCGTCGGCGGCAACACCGGCAAGGCGCAAGGCAGAAACCTGATCCTGCATAAGTGCTACAAGCGGAGAGACGACAATCGTCAACCCTTCCATCGCCAGCGCTGGGACCTGGAAACACAGGGATTTACCGGCACCCGTTGGCATAACCGCAAGAACTGACGTTCCATCAAGCAGGCAGTCAATTATTTCTTCCTGCCCTTTGCGAAACCTGTCATAGCCGAAGACGTCCTTCAACACCGTATGTTTGTCGGCAATATTCGCACGAACATAAGGGGCTTCTTCAGCAAGGGCTGCTTGAGACATTCAGGAATTCCGCACACGAATCAGTGCTGCAACCGTAACGGGGTGACCGACTTGCTTCCACCGCAAATGGTCAACTAAGTCCAATTAGACGTGCTCAATATTTCAAAGAGCAAGCCTCGCATTTTCTGAGGTGCCTTTTTTAGGCCAGAAAAACCCAAATTATGCGGCGCAAACCAGGTATGGGGGTGATCTCGGTCATATCCTAGGTCATGTTGACAAACTTCTGATCCAGAGGCGCGCGGCTACCATTTGAATGAATCCGAGATAGCTTGCTGCGGTTTTGTCGTACCGGGTGGCCAGACGGTGTGAGCATTTGAGTTTGTTGAAGCACCGCTCGACCTGGTTTCTCAGGGCATGGGTGATTGCATCTAGCTGGATTGGGACTTTGCGATTGGCTTTGCCGGGAATGACTGGCGTACCGCCACGTGCAGCGATGGTTCTGCGGATGTGATCGCTGTCGTAGCCACGATCAGCGAGAAACACTTTGGCGTTGGGTAAATCATCATCGACCAAGGCGTCAAAGCCCTTGAAGTCAGAGACTTCGCCGCCCGTTATCTCTGCTCTGACAGGGGGGCCATGCGCATTGGTGATGAGGTGGATCTTGGTCGTAAAGCCACCTTTTGAGCGGCCAAAACCTTGTTTTTGAGTCCCCCTTTTGCGCCTGCTGCCAAATGATGCGCCCGGATCACAGTGCTGTCGATCATCTGAACCTGATCTCGCATGACGCCGCTTTCATTCAGCGCTTCAAGGATCATCTACTACAACCCTGACAGCGTCCACCGGCGAAACTGCCTGTAAACGCTCGACCATTTGCCAAACTCTTCAGGCAGGTCACGCCAAGGTGCGCCGGTGCGTGCAATCCAGAACACCCCATCCAGGATCAATCGATGATCCGTTGCCGGACGCCCACCACGTCCGCGAATTCCAATCAGAAACGGTTCAAAGAACGCCCATTCGGCGTTTTCCATCAACAATCGAGCCACAACAGCCTCCTCAAAAGGAAGCTTGAATCAGATTTCAGGCGATTTGGGAATCCAGTTTGTCAACAAGACCTAGGTTGTAACAACTGCCGTATTCAGCAACGCACACTATTACCAAAGGAGTAAAATGGCATTTTGCCCGACGTCTGCTGTGTGGACAAGGACGAAACCGCTCTCGCGGTATGGGTGTTTGGTGCGGGTGCGGCGTGTAATTTGATCTATTGATTTTGCGGATAGGCATGGCCTGTTTGACGATTGAGGCCTTCTCAATCAGATGACAGGAGGTTTTCATGTCTGATCCATATGTACCTGCACTTCGCCAACGTTTTCTTGAAGATATGCGCATTAAAGGGGCTGCTGCCCAAGACGCAGACGATGTATCTGCGGGCAATGAGGGAGTTCACGCGGTTTCTGGGACACTCGCCGGATAGTGCGACACCAGAGGAATTACGCGCGTTTCAACTTGATATGAAGGAGCGTGGTATCGGTGCGCCAACGTTCAACAATCGGCTGACAGTGCTGAGCTTCTTCTTTGCAAATACATGTCCGCGTCCGCAGATGAAGCGGCATATGCGTTATCAGCGGACAGCATAGAAGCTCCCGGTCGTGCTGAGCGCTGATGAGGTTGCCCGTATTCTTGAGGCTGCCCCTGGACCGGGCTTGAAGTATCGGGCCGCATTCAGTGTTGCTTATGGTGGCGGTCTACGTGCAAACGAGGTGGCCCACCTTAAAGTCTGCGATATCGACAGCGACCGCATGTTGATCCGTGTTGAGCAGGGCAAAGGCCGCAAGGACCGGCAGGTGATGCTTTCGACCAGTCTGCTTGATCTGTTGCGCGATTATTATCGCGAGGCTCGGCCCAAGGGTTGGCTTTTTCCGGGACGCAACCGGATTGACCCAATCTCAACACGGCAATTCAACCGGGCGTTTGCAGTGGCCGTCAATTTTGCGGGTATCCAAAAGAAAGTCTCACCGCACACATTGCGCCATAGCTTTGCCACGCATCTGCTGGAAGGCGGAACCGACATCAGGGTCATTCAAGTTCTTTTGGGACATGCTAAACTGGAAACGACGACGGTCTATACCAAGGTGGCCACCAAGACGATCCAGGATGTGACCAGCCCACTTGATCTGCTGGTAAACCGGGAGGCCGGTTCGGGTTAAACCCGGCTTCCATGCCTCGTCCCAAACTGGAGATTGCGGATATCTTCCGCACCCATGGGCCGGCCTATCGTCGAGCAAATGCCGGGCATCTGAACCTAGTGCAGCTCAGGGTAATGTCAGCGATTGAGAATTGTCGTACCGCCGCGCATCCATGCGGAGCATGGCTTCGCCATGACGCGGGCATGTGTCGGCATGCACCAAATGTGACCACCAGCACATCGCTTACAACTCGTGCCGTAACCGTCACTGCCCCAAATGCCAGGGCGTAGCGGCGCGTGATTGGATGGAAGCGCGCATCCAAGACCTGTTGCCGGTGGAATACTTCCATGTGGTCTTCACTCTTCCCGCGCAGGTGGCTGACATTGCCTACCAGAACAAGGCCGTGGTCTATGATCTTCTATTCAAGGCGTCGTCCCAGACACTCCTGACCATCGCCGCTGATCCTAAACATCTGGGCGCAAAGATCGGCATGACCAGCGTGTTGCATACTTGGGGATCAGCCATGACCCATCATCCTCATGTGCATGTCATTGTGCCTGGTGGTGGACTGTCGCTTGCAAGAGGCGTGGAGGGCGATAGCCCGGCAGGGAACAAAGATGATGGTAAGTGGGTGTCGTGCCGTGCGGGCTTCTTTCTACCAGTGAAGGTCTTGTCGAAACTATTCCGCCGGTTGTTCCTCGAAGAGCTGGTCAAATTGCACAAGGCGGACAAACTGGCCTTCTTTGGCAAGCTGGCAGAACTGACCGATCCCGGCACATTCAAAGCCCATCTCGCCCCGCTGCGCAAAACCGAATGGGTGGTTTACGCCAAGCCACCTTTCGGCGGACCCAAGGCCGTGCTGGCTTATCTGAGCCGATACACCCACCGTATTGCCATCTCGAACCACCGTCTGGTTAGCAGCGATGCCGACACCGTCGCGTTCAAATGGAAAGACTATCGCATCAAGCGCGGCGAGCGAATGAAGGTCATGCGTCTGCCCACGGGCGAGTTCATCCGCCGTTTCCTGATCCATGTCTTGCCATCAGGCTTCCACCGCATTCGCCACACAGGCTATCTTGCCAACGGCATTCGCCGTGACAAGATCAAAACCATCAAGCAGATACTTCGTGCTGAGTTAAAGTCTGATCAAACCTCAGGTGAGGAACCACGTGCCGAATCCGATGATCCGGCCATGCACCGGATTTGCCCGAAATGCGGTGATGTAATGATCGTCATAGAGACCTTCATTCGAGGCCAAATCCCAAATGCCCGCGCACCGCCATGGGAGGACACCGAATGATGCTCCTACCACAACCAGCTTCACGATCCTGCGGTGCCGGGCAAATCAATGCGAGCAATTATCAAAAACCCGTGCTGCAAAGCGGCGATAAAAGCGAAACAGAGAACCAATCGGCAGCGCCAGTCATTGAAAGTAAATGGTGTCGTAAAATCGGGACGCCAAACAGCTGCAAAATAGCAACCCAACAATCTTAGCCCAAGCAAACAATACCCATAGGAGAAAAGACCCCACGCTTTCCTCCTTGTCCGATTTGTCACCGCTGCGCCTAACGACGACAGCAGCCACAAACCTTAGACCAAGCGACCATCGGACAAATTGGTTCCAATGGCCGCTTTCTGGTTTTATCTGAACTCGAAGGCTTCGACGTGGATGCGCTTGCATTTGACACCCTCAACCTTGAGGTTTTTCATCAACCCCTCGACCATGGGTTTAGGGCCGCAAATGAAGTATTCGTAATCGGTCAGTTGACCGGGCAACCGCTCCTTCGCGACATCGATGCGGGCAAAGTCACCTTCCTCTGAGAACAAGGGATAAAGCGTGATATTCTCTCGATCCGCAGCGATCGTTTCCAACTCGTCTAGGAAGATAGCTTCTTCTTTATTTCGCGCAGCATAGGCGAAGTGGATTTCTCCATCATCTTTCTCCTCCATTGCCCGAAGCTTTGAGAGGAAGGGTGTCAAACCGATGCCGCCCGCTATCCAGACTTGTTTTCTGCAATCGGATTTTGAGGCATCAAATCTGCCGTAAGGCCCTCTAACTATGACCTCGCCGCCTGGCTGAAGTTCTTCGCGAACCTTTCTGGTCCAATCGCCGAGTACTTTCATGGTGAAACGCAATCGATCTTCGCTCGGTGCGCTTGAAATGGTAAATGGGTGTGGTTCCGACCAGTCTTTTCCCTGAACTTCCACAAAGGCAAACTGGCCCGGCTTAAACTTGAGCATCTCATCAACGGGTTTCAGAACAACTTCTGTTGCCCGTTCGAGGGAGTTCACAGCCTCGATTGTAAAGCGGCTGGCCGTGCGTTTGTTCATTCCGAACATGGTGTAGATCAAAGCAACCATACCGATAGCAGCGGTCAGGATTAGCAGGATGCCGGAAGCACTGAAGCGTTCAAAGAAGATGCCAGGCGCGTTCATAAAGTGGCCGATGACGAGGACATAGACTAGGGCCATCACCTTGTGCGGATTGCGCCAACGCGAGTAACTGATCTTACGATTGAGCGCCACAAAGAGGCCGATCACCAACAGCACCATAGACGCCATGCCTATCTGTGCAGACGGAAAGGTGGAGTTGATAACTTGGTCAACGCCTCCCGGTAGTTCTTTCGGAATACTGAAGAAGTGGACCAGTGCGAAGACGGCTGTGAAAGTGCCAGCAACGCGGTGAACCTGATACATGCGATCCAGTCCGCCGAACATCTCTTCAAAAACTTCAAGTCGTGTCGCCAAAACCACGGAGCATGTCATCAGCAAGAAGCCGATACCGCCAAGTAGTGTTGAAAAGGTGGTTCGAAGTGTGTGTTGCTCGGGGATGAACGCCAGATGCAATATGACGAAGATTGCGATGAGGGCGACAATGATATTGATGCCTTGTAAACGAAGCATGATAGCTTTCCTCCAAAGTTGTTATTGCTGTGATGATGCGTATCCGGCACGCACTGCACAAAAGAGGCCGATGATGCCGACGATGGTTCGGAACCAGTGCATTTGTTGCCAAGTCGCCAGTTCTACCGTGATTTCACTGGCGCTCAGAGTGCCGCCTGCAAGCAGCGGATTTGCGGAGCCGAAATAGAGCGGAACACAAATCAGCATAATGAGCGTGGCAGCTGCACCGGCTGCAAGCCACAATCTGTCGGACGTTTTCTTCCAGAATGCGAGGCCAGCTGCCACAACCATGGAACCAGTTCCCAGGATCGTAAGGACGATCATGGTGCCACCTACGGAGGGCAGACTTGTTGAAAAGACCTGAGTAAATTCGGCAGTTTCCAGTGAGCGCCAATAGGGGACGAGCCCCGTTGCGATCAACAGCATGCCGCCTGCCAGCAGCCCAAACATGGTGATTGCGAATTGAGAGAATAGTTTCATTGTCAGTCTCCTTGGGTTTCATTAAACTCAGGGCGCAATGGATCGTCCGCTGCGCCGCAACGTTAAGCCTTGCTGGGTTTTTGTGTTTGTCAGTCGTTAGATCATCCCAAAATGGGGGAGTTGATCGCTAAAATTGTCAGCAGCTCACTCGATTGCTTTGTTCAGTTGCCGTCGGAACTCCGATGGCGTTCGACCGGTCCACTTTTGAAACGCACGCCGGAAAGCCCGTTCGTCGGAGTAGCCCAACAAGAATGCGATAGAGGTGATGTCGTTGCGATTGTTGTTCAGCAGTTCAGTTGCACGATGTTCGCGAACCCTGTCGATCAGGCCTTGAAGGGTTGTTCCGTTTTCTGACGCAATCCGTTGCGCCGTGCGCACACTCATATTGGCTGCGGCGGCGACGCTGGCCGCGTTGAACACGCCAACCTGCGCATTCTGAGCGGCCGCAGACCTTAGCGCCTTAAGTTCCTTGGGCTCTTTGGCCGCCCCGATCTGCTTCTTGATACCTGAGAGGTGGGTTTTTACATAGTTGAAAAGATCAACATTCGCATGCTTGATCCGCTCATCCAGCTTTTCAGGTTTCAAGACGAGGCTGATTTCAGTAGCTTTAAACTCCACAGGCACGCCGAAGTAGTCGGTGTAGTGGCTCTCATCAAAGTTTGGTGCGCGCGAGAAAGTGATACGTTGGAAGCAATCATTAATTCCAAGAAACTCCGAAAACAGCCGCTTAATGGAAGCAGACCCAATTTCTGCCGAACGGCCATTATCCATGTGGTTCATGGGATGGTTAGAAACGATCTTCGGCTCGGCGGGGTCATCGTGAAATGTCAGTTCCAGCTGGTCAGAAATTAAAGAGCAGTTCTTTGTCAGCAGCTGTATCGCTGCGCGAAGATCATCGGCGTATCGTGCCCCATCGGCCAAGCCACCAAAGAAAGAAAACGGTGCAGCGCGAGCAATATCTAAGGTGAAAGGATCAGTTGGAAACCGCTCTGCTAGCAGGGCAACGATTTTTGGCATGGCATCTTCAGGAAGACGCGCCTCGGGGTTCATCAGCTCATCACAGGAGACGCCCGCCACATCCTGCACTTGTAAAATCGGCAGTCCCCGCGAAAGAGCAGAAGCCACGACAGACATCACCGTTCCATTGTTCACCGTTGTCATAACCGGATCCTCTACACACTTTGTCCGAGGCAGGACGCGCCGAAATTCGGAAAACTGTGAACTGCGCATAACAAGCTTGAATGCAGCGTGGTTCCAAATTTCCGTTTCATCTCAAACATCTGCGTTGAACATCATGAGACAAGAATACGCGTTTTGGAGTATTTGTTACAGGACTAATCCCGCCAAATGCCGGACAATATCCGCCGAATTAGGTCATTTCACGCCTGAATTTTTGAAGGATGGTGAGTATTTTGAACAGCCTAGTTCAGCAAACCTAAAGCCATATCGAGCCAAACCGGACATTTGATACCTCGGCAATATCGGTCACTTTGGGGCTCGAGCACTAAATCGCTTCGCGATAGTTGGGGCGCGTTGTTTGGTTTTGTATTGACTATGTCAGATTTGCTGTTGGGGAGTTGATCGCGGTTCCTTTGTCTCGAGGTGCTTTTGCCTCGATTGACGGAGGATTTTTCCCATGACCATTCAGACATTGCCCCGGACGCCGACTTCCACAACGCCGCTTCGTGCCCGCATGATTTCGGATATGAAAGGGCGCAATCTGGGTAAGGCATCGCAGACCAGTCACCTGCGCGCCTGCAAGCGTTTTGCAGCCTGGCTCAATCGTTCTCCCGACACGGCAACACCCGATGATGTGAAGCACTTTCAGGAATATCTGATCGAGAGTGGCGCGAGCATTTGCACGCGCAACCAGACCATGACCGGCGTAAAGTTTCTGTTCCGGGTGACGCTGCGGCGACACGATTTGGTGGCGGAGATATTCAGCCTCAAGGAGCCAGTAAAGGTGCCGCTGGTTCTCAGTAAGGAGGAAGTGAAGCGTATTCTGGCCATGGCACCGAGCCTGAAGGCGAAGGTGATGTTATCACTGGCTTACGGTTGCGGGCTACGTGCAGGCGAAGTTGTTCGACTTAAAGTCGGCGATATAGACAGCGCCCAAAACATCATCCGCATTGTGCAGGCTAAGGGGCGCAAGGATCGCAACGTTATGTTGCCTTCCGATATTCTGGGCCTGCTGCGCGACTGGTGGAAAGAACGCCCAACCGGTCAGGATAAGAGTATCGCACGTGAAGACCGTTTGATATTTCCAGGATATAACGGAAAGCACCTTTCTTCCCGCCAGATCTCGCGATTGTTCAAGCAAGCAGCGCGGGCCGCCGGGATCACCAAGCCCGTTACATTGCACACGTTGCGGCATTCGTTTGCAACGCATTTGCTGGAGAGTGGTGTGGACATCCGGGTCATTCAGGCACTGCTGGGTCATACCAAGCTCACAACAACGGCGCGTTATGCAAGCGTTGCCACTGGAATGATTGCAGCTGTGGAAAGCCCATTGGATAATCTGAATGGGGTCAAACGCAAAAGGACCAAACGCAAGTCCTCATAATCTGCCTTGCCCCGTCCATCTTTTGGTCGCGGTCCTCGCATTCATCATCGCCGGGGCTCGTCCAACGCCTCTTGTCTGGAGGTTGCGGATATCTTCCGCGACCATGGTGCTGCGTGGCGCGCGGCTAATGCCGGGCGCATCAGCCTGAACCAATTGAAAGTGATGTCAGCGATTGAACGCTGCCGCACGGCCGCGCTCGGCGGTCATGTTACGCGTTGCGAAGACTGCGCCCACGAGCACATCGCCTACAACTCATGCCGGAACAGACACTGTCCAAAATGCCAGGCGAGTGCTGCAAAGGCATGGCTGGTCGCACGAGAGGCCGAACTGTTGCCTGTGAGGTATTTCCATCTCGTCTTCACGTTGCCAAAGCCAATCGCTGACATCGCGCGCCAAAACAAACCGGAGATCTACAATCTGCTGATGCGGATCAGTGCAGACACGGTGATCAAAATCGCCTCCGATCCAAAACATCTCGGTGCGCAAGTTGGCATCACCTCGGTACTGCACACATGGGGATCGGCGATGACGCACCACCCGCACGTCCACATGATCGTACCGGGCGGCGGACTATCACCGGATCGGAGCGCATGGATAGCGAGCCGGAAGAACTTCTTCCTGTCCGTGCGTGTTCTGTCTCGCTTGTACCGGCGTCTCATTTTGGAAGAACTGGTCAGGTTGCACAACGCCGGGAAGATGCGTTTCTTTGGCGATCACGCCCACCTTGTCAATAAGCCCGCCTTTGATGCTTTCCTCAAACCTTTGCGCAAAATCGAATGGGTCGTTTATGCCAAGGAGCCATTTGCCGGACCTAAAGCGGTGCTGGCATATCTGTCGCGCTATACCCACCGGGTTGCGATCTCAAATAGTCGCCTGATCCGTTTCGACGCAAATCATGTCACTTTCCGCGTCAAGGATTACCGCGTCGATGGTCCCCCGAACGCAAGGTGCAGACACAAAACCATGACCCTCAAGACCGATGAGTTCATTCGGCGGTTCCTGATCCATGTCCTGCCAAAAGGCCAGCATCGCATCCGCCATTACGGCTTCTTGGGAAACGGCAATCGAGCCAACAATATCACCCTGATCAGGAACCTGCTCAAAGCCAAAGCGCCAGACACGGATCATGATAATGGCGATCCCGTCGAAGGTGCCGATGAACAACCCCGTGTTCTTGCATTGCCCTGCCCATGCTGCGGCGGACGATTGATCATCGGCAAGGCTTTCGCGCCTAAACAGCAACCAAGAGCACCACCAAAATCAAAGAAGACCGCCGCATGACAATCCAAATCATGGCCCAGAACACGGCGCGCACATATCAGCAGACCTGCCTAACCGTCCGCCGAATGGCAGACGACACTGCCGATATGTGCAAAACAAACGGCAGAACCAAAACGCTATGCCCCGATCTGCCTAAACGGAAGAAACCGAGGCGAAATCGTGCCCAAATGGCCTCCAAAACCGGCATCAGTTCGGTGGTAACTCTACCCTGTCAGACAATCCAAACCCCACAATGCCGCCCAAATCCCCATAGAACCCGCTGAACCATCTCAGCTAAACCTCATGCGATTCCGTGCTTGAGCGCTTCTCCGACGCCAGACAATCACTACCCGCGACTCAAAATTCGAGCGTGGCGTCCGAGAAACCTGCATCCAAGCGGAAGTTTGACGCAATTACCAATAATGTAACGCATATCCCTTAAATTTGAGATTTCACCCTACCCGTCAATGTGAGATAAAATTGACCGTGGTTTTCGTCATACGCCCCGCAATTTCTCAATCTTGTCCTTGGTAAAATCCGGTCTCCTGTAGCGTCCAGCACCTGCTTTCTTCCATTCGGCAAACAGGGTTTTGCGCGGTTTTGGTGAGCGCTTTTCCAACACGTCAAAACGCGTGATCCGGTCGGCCCGAAAAGCGCGGAAACCGTTACGCAGGGTGCACCATGCCGCGATGACTGTCGATTGTTCAAATATGCTCAACAGCACCGGCCAGATGACCCTTTGGCTGCGTTGGTCCTTTAAATCGAGATAATCGATTTCGACTTGTGATTCCGTGCGCAAGGCACGACGAACTTCCGCCATATCAACCTCAATCTGCCGCTGTTGCGTCCAAATTGGTGCAAACAGGGGCGCGTCGATCAACGCCCCACGCAGGTTGTCCGGAACGGAATTTGCAATTTTCGCAACGGCATCCTGCGCCGCCCGCGACAATGCATCGTCAACACGGCCATCCAGCATACGCGCGCCCAGCATGAGCGCTTCCAGCTCGCTGACGGTAAACATCAGCGGAGGCATGTCGTACCCGTCTTCCAGCACATAACCCACACCAGCTTCGCCACGTATGGGAACGCCGGTGGCTTCAAGCGATACCATGTCGCGATAGAGTGTCCGCAGAGACACCTCCAGTTCTTCCGCAATGCGCGAAGCAGCTATTGGCCCGCTCTGGCGGCGTAATATCTGGATAATCTGAAGCAGTCGGTCAGCTCGTCTCATGGGAGATATCTATACCAGAAACCATGCTGACACCATGTTGTCAGCATGGTGACGTTATGTTGCCAATAACCAGAATAAAGGAGCCCCGCATGTTAAAACTCGTTACCTTCAAACCCGCATTTGGCACCAGCAACCCCAGCCCGTTTACGGTCAAAGCGGATGCATTGTTGACCATGGCCGGTCTGGACTACACCCATGAATATGGCGATCTGCGCAAATTTCCGAAACAAAAATTACCGGTATTGCGGGATGGTGAGACATTGATTCCGGATTCATCGTTCATTCAAAGCCATTTGGAACAACAATACGGGGTAAATTTTGACCGGGGCATGTCAGATCAGGACAAGGCCAGCGCATCTGCTTTTCAACGGTTGATTGAAGACCATCTTTATTTCATCAACCTGTATTTCCGCTGGAATGAGCATGCCCCTGCCCTTCGGGATGCTTTTTTTGGCGATATTCCGTCCATCATGCGTGGCTTGATTTTCAATATGGTTCAAAAACAGGTTCTAAAAACACTGCACCTGCAAGGGATGGGACGACACTCCCGTGACGAACTGATTGAACTCGGTCGTCAGGACCTGCAAGCATTATCCGCTCAACTGGGGAATCAACCGTTCCTGTATGGAGAAAGACCCACAAGTATCGATGCCAGCCTATACGGTGCATTGCATAATGTGATAGATTGCAAACTCGATACGCCGCTAAAAACCACCGCGCTGAAATACGATAATCTGGTCTGCTATTGCGAGCGCTTTTCGCGCACTGTTTATAATCAAAATGAATTGGATGAGCGAAAAGTTGCCTGAACTTGATACTCCGCTTGAAATGAGCAGCGATGTGGGAAATGCGTTTGATGCCTTCCCGCCAGTGTCCCGACCTCAATTTCAAGCCATTCGTACCCTCATTTTTGAGGTCGCCAGGGAGAATCCTGAAATCGGCGAACTGACCGAGGCTTTGAAATGGGGGCAACCGTCTTATCTGACAGAAAAAAGCAAATCGGGCACGACCGTACGCTTGGGCTGTAAAAAGGGCACCGACACCCCGGCTCTTTTCGTGACCTGCCACACCAGCCTGCTGGACGAGTTCAAAACGTTTTACCCTGATGACTTCGACTATGAGGGTAATCGCGCCCTGATACTACGGGAACCTGTGGAACAGGTGCGCTATGAGCTCAAACATTGCATCGCCCTTGCCCTTACCTATCAAAATCGCCGCAAACGCGGTAAACCCGTTGCCTGACAGACGCAGTTAAACGCCAAAATACCCCTTTCTACCAATGAACAAGGGAGTAATGGCTTTAAGAACTGGACATCCGGGCAGTTTTGGTTTTTATCCGCGCATGCGCCTGTTTTCACAGGCTTGCATTGATTAACCCGTGGCCCGGCCAAACATCATTTTGATGCATGAAGTGGGTGCACCTCTGGCCATTGCGGCCTTTAACAGAGAGGGAGCATTATGCTCGATTATCTACCACCACTAATGGGCGTCATCGGTCTTGTTGTCGCCTACATCCTTTACGGGATGGTTATGAAATATGACGAAGGCGCGGACGCCATCAAAAAGATCGGCGATCAAATCCATGAAGGGGCAATGGTCTTCATGAAACGTGAATACAAGATTTTGATCATGTTCCTCGCGGCACAGATTGTTATAACTTTCCTTGCCCTTGGCGGCAGTGTTGCTTTGGCTGTAATTGTTGGTGCCCTGTCATCATCAGTTGCCGGTTGGGTCGGCATGTACTCTGCCACCAAAGCCAACGTACGTACCGCAACCGCAGCACAGGCTGACGGCGCATCCAGTGCCCTGACTGTTGCATTCTTCGGCGGTTCCATCATGGGGCTTTCCGTTGCTGCACTCGGCCTGATTGGCCTTGGCGGCCTTTACTGGTTCCTCGGTGGTGATGCCCATTCGCTTGAAGGCTTTGGCATGGGTGCTTCTACCGTTGCTCTTTTCAGTCGTATTGGTGGCGGTATCTTCACCAAAGCGGCTGACGTTGGTGCCGACCTCGTTGGTAAAATCGAAGCGGGTATTCCTGAAGACGACCCCCGTAACCCCGGCGTGATTGCCGATAACGTTGGAGACAATGTGGGTGACGTGGCCGGCATGGGTTCCGACATTTTTGAATCCTACTGTGGTGCGATGATTGCTTCTATTGCGATCGCAGCAACGCTCACCGCGTCCAGTCTTGGATCCTCTGAGTCGTTAATGGCCCTACCATTGGCTCTTGCTTCAATCGGTCTCGTCGCCTCAATCGTCATGATCTTTGTGGTAAAAGCCCGTTCATCTGCTGAACCTGCATCTGCACTACGTACAGGCACACTGGGCGCACCTGTTCTGTTTCTGGCAGCAGCGTATTTCCTGATTGATGGGATGGGTATCAGCACAAACGTATGGTGGGCAGTTCTTGCCGGTGCCGCTGGTGGTGTCGCTATCGGTCTTATCACCGAATATTATACAGCCGGTTCCCCGGTTACACGGATTGCCAACTCCGGTGAAACTGGCCCTGCGACCGTGATGATCACCGGTCTTGCGGTTGGTATGGAATCAGTGGTTCTGCCACTGCTTACCATCGCAGCAATCGTGTGGGTCTCCACATCTCTTGCCGGCCTTTACGGTGTTGGAATTGCAGCCGTTGGCATGTTGGCCACTGTGGGTATTACAATGGCGATTGACGCTTACGGCCCGGTTGCGGATAACGCAGGTGGCATCGCTGAAATGGGTGGCATGGGCGAAGACGTTCGTGAAATCACCGACAGCCTTGACGAGCTCGGCAACACAACTGCTGCAATCGGTAAGGGCTTTGCGATTGGTGCTGCTGCACTCGCCGCGCTGGCCATTATCGCCGCATTTGTGCAAACTGTATCGTCTAAGAACCCGGACTTCTCATTGGAGCTTTCCGAACCTCTCGTGATTGTCGGTCTGTTTATCGGGGGTACGATCCCGTTCCTCGTATCCGCTTTGACAATGACTGCCGTTGGTGATGCTGCATTTGCAATGATCAACGAAATCCGCCGTCAGTTCAAAGAAATCCCGGGCCTGATGGAAGGTACTGCCGATCCTGACTCCGCAAAATGTGTAGATATCGCCACAACCGCAGCATTGAAGAAAATGATGCTGCCGGGTGTTATCGCGGTGTGTGCTCCGCCTGCCGTTGGCTTCCTCATCGGTGCTCAGGCACTGGGTGGCATGCTCGGTGGCGCGCTTCTTGGTTGTGTTCTCATGGCACTGATGATGGCGAATGCCGGCGGTGCCTGGGACAACGCCAAGAAATACGTCGAAAAAGGTAACCTCGGCGGTAAGGGAACCGACACCCACTCCGCTGTGGTTGTTGGCGATACCGTTGGTGACCCGTTCAAGGACACGTCTGGCCCGGCCATGAACATCCTGATCAACGTTATGGCCATCGTGAGCCTCGTGATCGCACCGCTTCTCTAAGAAGCACAACAAGCGATATTCAAAAGGGCCCGGAGGAAACTCCGGGCCCTTTTAGTTTGGCTCCTTAAAGCACCATTTTGAAATTCCCCGAATGGGCTATGAAGGCACTGTTGCGGTATTGAGCTTTACCGTATTCAAATGGTTCGCCAAATGGATGCACGACAGCACCACCCGCCGCGACCAATATCGCTTGTCCGGCTGCCGTATCCCATTCCATGGTTGGGCTGAAACGGGGATAGACATCCGCCTCACCAGTGGCCAACAGGCAAAACTTCAGAGATGAACCAATGGAAACGGTGTTGGTAATCTTGCGTTCCACCAGCCACGCGTTGGTCAGCTCGTCGCGATGGGAGACGCTGGCCACTGCGGTACAACCCTCCGCGGGTCGCTTACGGGTTTTGATTGGTCTGTCATTTTCGGTTGATCCCACACCAGTGACGCCGGTGAACATACGATCTAGAACCGGGGCATAGACGATGCCCATCATTGGCCTACCATCCTCGATCAAAGCAATATTGACGGTAAAACTGCCCTTGCCGTCGCGCTTAACAAATTCGCGGGTCCCGTCGAGCGGGTCTACAAGAAAGAACTTCTGCGGCGGATCGATTGAATGGCTTGCTGCATTTTCTTCGGAAATAATCGTGATCTCAGGAACAATCTGAGCTAGAGCCTTCAGAATAATGGCTTCCGCAGCCTGGTCCGCTTCCGTCACCGGTGAGCCGTCAGTTTTGAAATCTGCTTCAACGCCTTTCTCATAAATCTCCAAAACCTTTTCGCCAGCTTCGCGGGCAACAGGCACGAGCGCTTTCATCAATGCAAGGTGGTCATTGGTTTGCATGATCATTTCCTGAATGCGCGTTCGGTCATCAAGGTCAACTGCCGTCGAATGACTTCAGATAGTCGCTGACGCGGGCGAGGCCTTCGGTCAATACATCGCGACTGTTGGCATATCCGATACGCACATAACCTTCCATATCAAGCGCGCTGCCGGGGGTGAACATCACGCCCGTTTTTTGGAGCAGGTCTACGCAGAAATCCCGCGACGGCATATCGAAATCGTATTTCAAAAGGGCGATTGTCGCGCTCTTTGGTTTGACGAATGAAATCAGCGGTTCCTGATTGACCCAGTCTTCCAAAATTTGCAGGTTTTCGCGGGTAATTGCCTTGCTGCGAACCAGAATTTTATCGCGAGCATCCAGCGCCATACAGCCAAAATAATCGTCGATCATTCCGACGCTAATCGTATTATAATCGCGATGTTTTGAGACAGCAAAAATGAGTTCCTCAGGTGCGGCAATCCAACCTAACCGTAAACCCGCTAGCGAAAACGCCTTTGAGAATCCAGCGGTGCTGATACCCTTCTCATAGAGGTCTGCAATTGAGGCGGTAAATCCATCGCCTTGCTGATCAACACCACGATAGACTTCATCGCAAAGGACATATGAATCGCAGCCGCGTGCAATTTCGGCAATATCTTTCAACATCGCTTCGTCCATCAAAGAGCCCGTTGGATTATTCGGGTTGTTGATGGCGATCAGCTTTGTGTCCGGCCGCATCTGTGATTTGAGCTCATCCAAATCGGGAAGAAACGCGTTTTCTTCGCGCAGGTGCAGGATGCTGACATCGGCACCATAGCTTTGCGGAATAGAATAATGCTGCTGGTAAGTCGGCATGACCGAAATCGTGTGATCACCTGGCGAAACCAACGTTTCATATATCAGGGCGTTTGCGCCTATTGTCCCGTGGGTGGAGACAATGTTTTCGCGTTTTTGGGTGGTATAGAGTTCACAGATTCCATCGCGTAGGCGGTCCGACCCTTCGATTGCACCATAGGTGAGCTTCATCGACATGAGATCGGATAACACAGCATCATTCTTGCCGGAAAACGCGACGAGCTGTTCCAGTGTCAGGGATTCAACACAGGTTTCAGCGAGATTGAATTCGCATTTGGTTTCGAATTCATTCATCCAGATTTCGACGCCGAAGTCTTTGATATCCATGGAGTGGTCCGGTTCATAGGTGTGCAGTATTTCTAGTCTATCAAATTACTGTTGGTTTCAATGGTAATTTATGCCGCTCACATATCTGACCTGCTCTATCTGCAATTGTTTTCACCCATCAAGCAGCGCTAAGGTCAAACCCGATGTACTGCAACAGGAAGCCTTCATGAATGAATTAAGAGGCATTCTGTTCAAAGTGATATCCGTCAGTATATTTGTCGCCATGGCGACCTGTATTAAGGCGGCATCAGCAAATGTACCGCCGGGCGAAACCGTGTTCTTTCGCTCGTTCTTCGCCATTCCCGTCATTCTTGTCTGGTTATGGTGGCGGCACGAATTGACCAGCGGTTTGGCAACGAAGAATCCACTGGGCCACCTGTGGCGCGGCCTTGTCGGCACCAGCGCCATGGGGTTGGGATTTACGGCTCTCGGCCTTTTACCCCTGCCGGAAGTGACAGCCATAGGTTATGCGGCACCGGTGCTGACGGTGATATTTGCAGCCATGTTTCTGGGCGAAAAGATACGGGCATTCCGGTTGAGCGCTGTTGCCCTTGGCCTTGTCGGCGTGATTGTCATCCTGTCGCCCCGCCTTTCAGTCGCAAGTGCTGAAACAGCCAATCAACTTGAGACCATTGGCGCGATCATCATGCTGATGGGGGCTGTGATGATGGCACTGGCTCAGGTTTTTGTGCGCAAACTGGTGGGTACAGAAAGCACCGCCGCCATTGTCTTCTACTTTTCCATTGCGGCGACCGCTTTATCCTTCATCACGCTTCCGTTTGGTTGGGTGGTACCAAACCTGACCGATACAGGATTGCTTATCCTTGCCGGGATACTTGGTGGGATTGGTCAGATCTTCCTGACCCAATCCTACCGCCATGCGGATACATCGGTTGTCGCGCCGTTTGAATATACATCCATTTTATTGGCGGTAATTGTCGGCTATTCATTTTTCGGGGAGATCCCGACAAGCACGACTATCGCGGGCGTGGCATTGGTTATCATCGCCGGGCTGATCATCATCTATCGTGAGCGGCAGCTCGGCCTTGAGCGGCAAAAACAGCGCAAGGCCATGACGCCATAATGTTCGCTTTATCTATCCCACATTTCTCAATCGACCAAAACGCTTGACGTGGCGAAGGGGCTGTTTAGCCTACTCGAAACGCTTGTCAGGGCGAACTAACGCAAATGATTATTAGGGTACAGGACCGTGGCAGAAATTTGGAAATTGAGCGCGGAACGGATTTCTGAAAAGGTTCGTTCGAAGGAATTGTCTGCAGTCGAGGTCACCCAAAGCGCGTTGGACCGGCTGGCTGACGTAAACCCACGCCTGATTGCGGTCGTGCAGGAGTTTCCCGAGGAAGCGCTTGAAGAGGCAGGCAAGCTGGATGCCCGAATTCGCGCTGGTGAAGATGTTGGGCTGCTGGCAGGAGTT
The DNA here is from genome assembly GCA_951813045.1 of uncultured Rhizobiaceae bacterium. GTDB lineage: Bacteria > Pseudomonadota > Alphaproteobacteria > Rhizobiales > Rhizobiaceae > Pseudahrensia. Next base: position 185,325 of record CATOTF010000002.1, on the reverse strand, counting down.
CCCGTCACCACTAAAGTCAATGTCGATCAAAAAGGCAAGGCGACAACCAACGGCATCAACCTGCAAGCGGACCTGATCGCGGAGCACGATAATCCGGTTGTTGAAAATCTGCGCAAAGCCGGTGCCATCATTATTGGGCGCACCAACACGCCAGCCTTTAGCCTTCGCTGGTTCACCCGCAATTCTCTTCACGGTGCGACGAAAAATCCGCACAACGCTGACCTGACACCTGGTGGGTCATCCGGCGGTGCTGCATCCGCCACCGCAGCGGGCATCGGTGCCATTGGCCATGGAACCGATATCGCCGGTTCTGTGCGTTACCCTGCCTACGCTTGCGGATTACACGGATTACGCCCGACACTGGGTCGTATCCCTGCCGCCAATCTTTCTGCACTGGATCGTCATATCGGTGCGCAATTGATGGCGGTTTCCGGTCCCCTTGCTCGAACGGTGAAAGACGTTGAGCTGGGGTTTCATGCGATGGCGGCACAGAGCGCGATTGACCCGTGGTGGTGCCCGGTTCCGCTCTCACTTCCGCAGCAGGAAAAGAAAGTTGCCCTGTCTTTGACCCCCTGTGGAATGAAGACTACTCCTGAGGTCAAACAAGCCCTACAAAATGCGGCAGTCCGATTACAAAATGCCGGATGGGAAGTAGAAGAGGTTGAATGCCCCGACCTGACCGAACCAGCGCGGTTGCAGGCTGTTTTATGGCTTGCCGAATTTCGCCGTGGTGCTGCCGCATTGGTTGAGAAAGAAGGCGACCCCGACGCGCAATTTGTCTATGAACAGATGGCGAAACGGTGTCCGGAACCGGACCTTAATTCACTGCTTGATAGCCTTCAGTCGCGCGTCGCACATATGCGGGAATGGCAATTATTCCTCGAAAAACACCCGGTCCTTTTGTGCCCGGTTTCTGGGGAACTGCCATTTCCCGACCAGCTTGATGTGGAATCGCATGAAAGCTTTGATCGCGTTTTTGACGCGCAATTATTGCAAATTGCGCCCCCATTTCTGGGACTACCGGGCATGGCTGTCACGACCGGTATTGGAGAAGATAACACCCCGGTTGGTGTACAGCTGATCGGCGCGCGGTTTCGAGAAGACACATTGCTTCGAGCAGCATATGCGATAGAAACTGACGGACCCGACCTTCCCGTTGTGACACCGGCTTGATTACCAATTCAGAAAGCAAAAGTTTATGAGCGATATTGTTGCCGAATTACTCGAACTGCTTGAACTAGAACGTATCGAGGTCGACATTTTTCGCGGCATCGGAGCGGGCGGAGAAACCAGTACGCGGATATTCGGTGGGCAGGTTATCGCACAGGCATTGGCGTCGGCTTATCGCACTGTTGAAGACCGTCTTTGCCATTCTCTTCATGCCTATTTCATTCGTCCGGGCGACCCGTCTATACCGGTGGTTTATCAGGTTGACCGGTCGCGCGACGGTTCCAGTTTTACGACACGGCGGGTTGTCGCCATTCAACACGGGAAACAGATTCTCAACCTTTCTGCATCCTTTCATATTCAGGAGGATGGCTGGGACCATCAGCATCCCATGCCCGAAGCCCATAGCCCGGAAGGGCTCGCGACAAGACAGGAAATACGCGAGGAGAATGCCCATCTGGTGAATGAAAAATATCGAGCGGACTATTTACGTCTCCGGCCAATTGAAGTGCGTGAGGTTGACCCACAAGACCAGTTCAAGCCCAAAGTTCTGCCGGATACCAATCACCTGTGGTTCCGCATGGAAGGCGCGAAAGGCGGAAGCCCGCAATTCCAGCAATGCCTTCTCGCCTATGCGTCGGACATGAATCTGCTGGGTTCATCCATGCGCCCTCACGGCCTGACATGGCAGAAGTCGAAAGTTATGACCGCAAGCCTTGACCATTCCATGTGGTTCCACGCGCCGGTTTCATTCGACCAATGGCACCTTTATTCCATGGATGCGCCCTTCACCGGCGGTGCCCGCGGGTTCAATCGCGGTTCTATCTATACGCAGAAGGGAAAACTTGTTGCGAGCGTCGCGCAGGAAGGCCTGATGCGACCCATGACTAAACGGTAAACCTGCCTCTTTTCAAAGATTGAGACATTGATTTCTCAACGCCCGTCGGTCTGTTTTATCGGTAGCTCCCCTTGGCAAAGCCTCCGTTTGAAACCAGTAATGTTCTGGAATTTTATAACCGGCGATATGGTCAGCAAGAAACGCTGACAGGTCTTCTACCGTCAGGCTTTCACCTTCCCTGATTTGAACACCGGCACCAACAACCTCTCCCAGGCGTTCATCGGGGACTGAAAATGCCCCCGCCTCGATTACCGCAGGGTGATTGTGGATCGCCGCCTCGACATCCAGACAGGCAATATTTTCGCCACCGCGAATAATGATGTTTTTCTTGCGGTCAACGATTGTGACATAGCCATCATCATCAACCGTCGCGAGATCACCGGTACGCAACCAACCGTCCTGCAAGACTTCTGCGGTCGCTTCGGGCTTATTGAGATAGCACCGCATATTCCCGGCACTTTTTACAGTGAGTTCGCCCACTTCACCGTTCGGCAGTTCGTTACCCTCATCATCAAGAATGCGCAGCTGTTGTATGGGCGGATACAACCGTCCGGTTGCCGCCGGACGGGAAATGTAATCCGGCCCGACGATGCCCAGTCCAATGCCGTTGGTTTCCGTCATTCCCCAACCAGAGGCGACTGTTGCGCCAGGGAAGGTTGAATGGAGTTGTTCCACCTGCGCGGGAGGGCGCTTTGCGCCACCGGAACCAAGGAACTCCATTGTTGGCAATTCCGCACCAATTGCTTTTGCCCGCTCCATCAAGTCGGCAGATTGCGTGGGCACTCCAAGAAAGCGAGTAACTTTTTCGTTCTGAATAAGCCGAACGGCCTCGTCCGCATCCCATTTATACATCACCACCACTTTTGCACCCATGGGAATGCTGAGCAGAAACATGGGATGGGTAGCGGTCACGTGAAAAAGCGGTGTGACGACCAAAACCACCTGTTCTTTTGGCTCAGCGGGTTCCGCATCCGCGGGTGCCATCAAAGGAGCTATCTTGAGTGAGATGAACCAGCAGTAGACGGCTGATATCGCTCCCCTGTGGGTTTGCACGACACCTTTTGGATGGCCGGTGGTACCCGATGAATACATGATGGCAAAATCATCTTCCGGGTCGATGTCGACATCGGGCCAGTTCGCACCACTCGCCTGGTTGCGCAATTTTGAATAAGTGGCTTGTGCACCGTCCACACAATCCCTTGCACCAATCAGGAAAGCGCTATGCTTCTCCGCGATTGGCAACAATCTTTCCAGACGCGGACCGTCAGCGAATACAGTTTTTGCGCCGCTGTCCTCCAGCGCATAATCCAATTCAGCCGTTGTCCACCAGGCATTGAGCAGAACCACCACCCCGCCGATGGAACTGATCGCCATCATCAGGAACAAGAGTTCTGGATAATTTCGCATCGCGATAGCAACCTTATCCCCTTTTGCAATACCGAGTTGATTTCGCATCGCGTGTGCAATCAATTTTACCTCGGTGCAAAATTCTCCATAGGTCCAGCGCTCGTCCTGAAACACAAGGTACTCGTCAACACCATTCCCATGCACCTCAAGACAGTTCTTTAGCATTTGTGGAATGTTGGGTGGTGTGCTTTTGAAAATGGGGTATTCAACACCACGAATCGTTGCGCGGGTGAGAGCAAATTGAGGGTCATTTTGCGTCAGATGATCAGACGCCTCCTGCATCGTCATGCCCGTCATATCTCCTCCCGAAGAAATCTTCACAGCCTAATTGCGAAAGCTTAGCCATCAAATGCCATTTGATCTATGGGCGGGACGAGAATTCTATGATCAAATGTCGATACATATTTTGAACCATTGCGAAAACTGGAAACGACATGACAACTGACATTCCCCAAACCATGCAACGCATTGTTCTGGCTGCCCGCCCATTGGGGTCTCCAAAACCATCGGACTTCCGCCTTGAAACTGTTCCCATGCCTGTTCCCGGTGAAGGCGAAATGCTGGTCTGCACGATTTGGCTTTCACTCGACCCCTACATGCGCGGGCGGATGGACGAGAGTAAATCCTATGCTGCGGCCGTGGAAATTGGCGCTCCCATGGAAGGCGGCTGCGTGGGTGAAGTCATCGCCTCCAACAATCCGAAATTTCAGGTTGGTGATTTTATCGACGAGCGTCTTGGTTGGCAAAGCCACGCCATCAGCAATGGACAAGGGGTGCGTAAACTAGACCCTTCGCTGGCGCCGCTGTCCACCGCTGTTGGTGTTTTGGGCATGCCTGGCATCACCGCCTATGTCGGCCTCAATACCCACGGGCAACCCAAAGAAGGGGAAACGCTCGTTGTTGGCGCGGCAACCGGCGCAGTTGGCTCACTTGTTGGACAGCTTGCAAAAGCGCAAGGTTTGCGTGTGGTGGGCGTTGCCGGCGGCGCGAAAAAATGCGCCTATGCTATTGATGAACTGGGCTTTGACGCCTGCCTCGATCATCGTGCATACGATGACGCTTCAGCCCTGCGCAAAGCCATGGCTGCAGAATGCCCGAAAGGCGTCGATATCTACTTTGAAAACGTGGGCGGCAAGACCATGGAGGCCGTAATTCCATTGATCAATGTTTTCGGGCGCATTCCCGTTTGCGGCATGATTTCCTGGTATAACGCCGGTGCATTGGGTGGTTCAGCCGGTGAAGGCCCCAATATCATGCCCAAAATATGGCGTACCATTCTGGTTAATCGGTTGAGCATTCGCGGGTTCATTATTACAGATCATTATGATCAGTTCCCGACATTCGCCAGGGAAGTCTCCAGCCTTATTCGTGATGGAAAGATCGCCTATCGGGAATCAATCTCCGAAGGGCTGGAATCAGCACCCGAGGCATTCATCAAACTTCTGGAGGGAGGTAATTTCGGTAAGCAACTGGTCGCGGTATCGCCAGACTCCACCCGAGATATCTGAACAATTCAGGCTGACAAAACGCGTTGCTGCCATACGCCCTGTTGCGGGGTCACGTGGATCGGCAGCGCATTTGGCATGGGCATGAGGTGCGGCTCGATCCGTGTAAATTCAAGCGCCGCAATCCAAAGCCCGCCGTGAGCAACGATCAATGTGTTTGGCCCCAGTGCTACCGCACGCGCCATGGCCGCCCAAACGCGGTTGGAGAATTCGCCAAATGTTTCGCCGTTTGGCGGGTCGAAATCACCCGTCCAATAATCAGCCAGCCATTCTCCATGGGGTTGCCCCTGCATATCGCCGAGGTGGCACTCTTTCAGGCCATCATCGAATATAATTTCAACATCGTGATGTTTGGCCACCGCCTCCGCAGTGTGGCGGACACGAGATAGCGGACTTGAAACGATACATTCAATCGGTTCACCTGCTAATATTTCACCGGCTTTTTGCGCCTGCGCCCTGCCCGTATCATTGAGCTGGCTATCGGTCTGACCTTGCGTCTTTTTGATCAGATTCCATTCTGTTTGTCCGTGACGCAGGAAATAAAACGGGTGTTGGAATTTGGCCATGAAACTACCTTGGGTTTGGACAAGTATGAGATTTGCTGCGACAAACGCGCTTATAGTGCAGCTATCACCAGGAAACAAAGCCAGGTCTGGCTGCTTTATCTTGAAGCGCCAATTGCTATGGACTAAGAACCGTTTTTCCTCCCTGTGCATCGTCCATTTTTGTGACGTTGTCTTTCTACAATTCCTACATGATTGGAGAATATCATGTCATCTCTTGCCATTTCAAACGGAACCCTTGCCCAGTCCCTGTGGCAGACCGAAAACACTCTGGTCCGTAACATCACCTTAGCTGTTGCAGGCAGTCTTGCGCTGTGGGTTTCCGCAAAAATTCAGGTGCCGTTTTTCCCGGTCCCAATGACAATGCAAACATTCGTTGTTCTTGTGATCGGTATGACTTTTGGCTGGCGACTTGGCGGTGCTACTGTCCTTCTCTATCTCGCGGAGGGGGCCAGCGGCCTTCCGGTCTTTGCCGGTACGCCGGAGAAAGGCGTTGGTCTGGCGTATATGGTTGGGCCAACCGGTGGTTATCTGGCTGGATTTTTAGCTGGAGCGGTCTTCATTGGCTGGCTTGGAGAAAAAAGCTGGGACCGTTCGTTTCTCACGACGCTGGCGGCAATGTTCCTGGGCACAGCGGTCATCTATGCATTTGGCGTGGTCTGGTTAGGAACCGTGATCGGATGGGACAAACCGGTTCTGCAATACGGTGTCTACCCATTTTTGCCTGCTGAAGCTTTCAAGATTGCATTAGCCACAGCGGTGTTACCCTTGGTCTGGCGGTTTCATACCAAAAAATCCTGATCAATATTAGCGATTGCCCGTTGACGCGGTTTCAACGGACAATTGCTCTACACTTGCTTGACGCATATCACTCAAGATTACATCATGGCTGACCATCAACCGGATCAACCAATCGCGATAGCATGACTTACTCAACTATAGATTTCACCGTTTCCAACGATATTGCCACGATCTCGCTGGACCGTCCGGACGCTGCAAATGCACTCAATTCCCTGATGGCAGATGAGCTACACGATGCTTCTATTAAATGCGCAACGAGGGCCGATATCCGCTGTGTCATTATCACCGGAAAAGGCAAATTATTTTGCGGTGGCGGTGATTTAAACGAGTTCAAAGGTGTGGGCGACCAAAAAGAAGCCCACCTTCTGCGGATGGCGACAATCCTTCATGCAGCAGTTATCCGGTTTTCCAATCTGAAAGCGCCTGTGATTATGGCTGTTAATGGCACAGCAGGCGGCGGCGGCTTCTCACTGCTTCTCGCCGGCGACATCATTCTCGCCTCTGACAAGGCTAAATTCGTATCGGCTTACACGGCTTCCGGCCTAACACCCGATGGATCGTCCACCTATTTTCTTGCCAAACACATCGGCCTGTTACGGGCGAAAGAATTGATGCTGACTAACCGCGTGCTAACTGCAGATGAAGCGCAGGAATGGGGCCTTATTACCCGCGTCGTTGCCGCCGATGATCTCATGTCAGAAGCTCAGAAACTGGCGCAAGGTTTTGCAACCGGGCCCACCCAAGCCTATGGCGGGGTCAAACGACTGTTGCAAACGGCCTATTCTGCATCGATGGAAGCGCAGCTTGAGCAGGAAACCCAGGGTATATCCGGCATGATGACGACCCACGATGGGCCGCATGGTTTGGAGAGTTTTCTCAACAAGGAAAAACCCGTGTTTAAGGGTAGCTGAAACCAGCTATTTCTTCGGCAGTATCTGATTGATCGTGGGGGTTCCTTGCCCATCGACCCACGTCAGCCTACCTATGTCTTCATCAAGCAATACGCCATAACAACTCCACCCGCCTGCCGGTGGCCATTGGGAACAATATTTCCCACCTTGTACCCGCCATGTGCCATAGGTATCACGACCGCTATCCGTATAGGTCGTTGCACCGGCTGCGGAAAACGTTTGCCTCGTATCTTTACCGACCGCGATTATTTTTGGCAGCAACACAAATATCTCAGCTTCGCTCAAGATACGTTCCTCAGCGAATAGAGAACCCGTCAATCCGCCGAGAATGGCCAGAGACAGGACAATACGGTTCATGATAACCCCTTGATGATAAGCGAGAGCGACGCAACTGCAGCGATTGCTAAAAGAAAGCCACGATACCTTGATACAAAACGACCGCGTATCTTTTGTCCATACCATGTGCCAAGTGCGGCAGCGGGAGCCATGAAGAGTGCCAGATAGAAATGGTCAATTCTCGCCCAGCCAATTGAATAAAGAACAACGAGTGAGGCAACCCCACCGATGGCAAAGAATGTCGAGAGTGTGGCGCGTGTTTGTTCCGCAGGTCTGTCTTGATAAATCAGCGCGAGGGGTGGCGCGCCCACGGATGTGATAACACCCGTAAAACCCGAGATTGTTCCCATAGCGAACAGGTTTTTCACCGTAAAAGCCAACCGCCAACCAGCAATCGAAAGGATAACAGCGCTTAGGATAATTATTCCGAACACGAGAAGAAATGTGGATTTGCTGGTCAGGCTGACCAAGAGAAAGGAGCCCACGATTATTCCGGACATTCGACCCATCATGCCCACGCCAACTTCGGACCAGGCGATATTTTTCGATTCACTGAGCGATCCCATTATAGCGGTTGTCGAACCAATAAATAATGCGGGAACCGGCACCAATACCGGGTCAATGAGCGCCAGGAGGGGTCCCACCACCAGCCCGAAGCCCATTCCCAGTCCGGCCTGAACAACTGAGCCGGAAAACACAATTATCAAGACAACCGCTGCTATCCAGAAGGATTGAAACACCTGAGGTTCATAGAGCAACATATTGGGTATTTCTTACAGTTCTATGGCACGGGTGAACGGTTGGTGCGAGTGCGACGCTCGCCCGACGCCATTAGCAGTTAATTGCACATTATAATACGTTTAACTGCATGGCCGATCCGTAGACAGGATCGATCACGCTTCCCGCTCACCGATGTCTTCATCCGGCTGATCATCCTCGGTCTGCTCTGGTGCTTCTCTCAATTGCCATTCGGAAGTCCCGGCAAGGGAGCGGAGTTGATCAGCAAAGAGTTTACCACGATCTTCGCTGGCCAATTCGACAGGTTGAATCTCTCCGGTTGGACCGTCAATTTCGACACCGCGCGAAATCACGTTTCCATCGCTCATCTCAGCTGAAATTTTCAGATTGAGATCCCAAAGGTTTGCCGGACGCTCCGCAACGATAAACCCATCGCGAACAATCCTGATCCAGTCTGGTACGGGACTGCCATCAATCATTTCGACCTTATAACGTTCAACTGTTCCCTGAACTTCCGGGTCAAATGTATTTGAGACATCGATAAACAGAATACGCTCGCGCACGTATGTTTCAATTATCAGTTTACCAATAGCTTCGTCGCTTCCGTCACCATCAGCAATATCTTCGGTTGTACCAAACTTGAGAGAGAAACCGGTGAGGCCTTCGACCTCCCAGTCATTGAAACCATCTTCACGAGCACCACCGTTCTCCAGATGTACCTGACGAAGGGCTTCAATCGCATTGACAGCTTCAAGAACAGCCGGATCAACAGGCTCAGCATTCTCGGTTGAATCAATATCCTGAATACCGCTTACCGCATCATGAACAATACCTTTTTCACCGTCGACCTTTTTTGTTCCATTAAGATCAGCAATCGAATTTATCGCCTCATTAACAAACGGTTGAACGGGAGTTGTGACATCATTCTGGTCACGAGTTTCGGGAATGTCCACTTCAACAAATGTTGGAACACCCGGGAATATAGGCTCAACATTATCAACCACTTCCGGGATCAATGTCACCGTAATCGTTACCGTGCCACCCTGACCGTCATCGGCCCAGACTGTGAAGACAATCGGAACTCCGCTGGCAAGCCCGGAAGGTGTTGTTCCGGTGATCTGACCCGCCAACGGATCAAGCGCGAGCCATACCGGTAGATTTGGCGAAGTCCAGGAGAGCGGGTCACCGTCTGGATCAACCACATTATCAGCAGTATTCACTACAACCGATTCACCTTCACGAACCGGTTGTTCGATATCAGCAATTATGGTTGGCGGAGGATTGGTAACTTCGATATCGACAACCGCATTGACCGGTGGATTCACACCGTCACTGGCAGTAATTGTGACGCTAAACGGAGCAGACTGCGAAGCATCGGACAACAATGTGCCGGACAAGATGCCGGTAACCGGATCCAGTGTCACACCGGCTGGCAGCGGCGTGGACGTGAACGTAATTGGTGAATCCACATCGTTGAATAAGGCTGACGCATCAGCATTTACCGTTTCGCCATCCTGCAGATTTAGCGTTGATATGGGAACTACCACTGTTACAGGATCATTGACCGGATTTACGGTTACATCCACAACAACGGTTACATCAGGATTGACCCCATCTCTGACGATGACGGTGAATTGATCAACACCGTTAAAGTCCGGGTTAGGAGTGTAGACATAAGCACCCGTTGCAGGATCGGTTATCAAAACCGTCCCGTTTGACGCTTGAGAGGTCAATGTCGTTGTTGTCGGCAAAGACGCAACAATATCAATCGTGCCATTAAATGGCGTGTCTTCATCCGTTGTCTGTGGCGGCTCTGTAGCCTCCGTCACCATCGGCGTTGTCGTGACATCGATTGAAATAACCGCTTCACTACCCGCATCCGACGCACCCTGATCATCTGCTGCCCGGAAAATCAGTGAATTCGTCATTCCGCTAAAACCAGGGGCGCTTGTGAATTCACCTGTTGCCAATTCCGTGTTCGATAATACAAGACCGGAGGTCAATGGCGCGGTAATACCTGGTGACGCATCGGAAACATACGTCAATATTCCCTGAGCCGATGACGGGGTTTGCAGAATTATTGACCGCAGCACGCTATCGTCGTCGTCCACATCAGTTGGCAGAGTAATATTGAGAGGTGTCGGGATTTCCGTTATCGCCAACACGCTGGACGGTGTCGCATCCGGCGCATCGTTAACGCCAATCACGGTAACATTAACCAGCGCAAACGATGTACCACCGTTCCCGTCGTCAATGATGACTGTAAATGAATCTGTACCTTCAAAATCGGCGACCGGGATATATGTCCATGTGCCGTCTGGGTTGACAACAGCTGTCCCATCCAGCGGCGATATTCCAATTCTGGCAGTAGGCACATCCCCGTCCGGGTCAGACATAATTACTGTGCCCGAGACCGGAGCTTCTTCCAGCGTAACCGCAGGTGGTGCAATACCAATTGGCGCATCATTGACCGGCGTAACATTGACGGTAACGGTGGCAGTTTCTGTTACGCGCCCAGATGTTACGGAGTAGGTAAATACGTCAGTACCGTTGAAATCCGCATTTGGGGTATATGTGATGTCGCCATTTGCAAAGAAAGTGACTGAACCATTTGAACCCTGTGTCACACCGGTTACAACAGGAGTTGCTTCGAAATCATCGACTCCAGGTCCAGAGGTGCCGCCAACAGTACCCGTGCCGTCTATCACGTTTACGGTTGTTGCAGTGTCTTCCGCCGTCTCAATTTGATCATCAGCGATATCCACCAGCGGTGTTACTGTCACATTGACAGTGACAGGAATGAGGCCACCCTTGGTGTCGTCAACCAATATTTCGAACTGGTCTACCCCGTTGAAATCAGGAAGCGGGGTATATGACCATGTACCATCGGGATTGACTGTAACAGAGCCGTTTGAAGGGTTGCCATTTAGGCTTGCGACAGGCACGTCGCCATCAACATCAGCTATAATGATCGATCCGCTAACCGCCTGATCCTCAACGGTAATACCCGGTGTAGCGATTGCGGTAGGCAAGTCATTCAGCGGCGTGACGTCTATGTTCAACACGGCATCATCGCTGCCACCATTACCATCGTCTACCGTATAGGTAATTAACGGAATGGCACCGTTGAAATCTGTTGCAGGATCAAAAGTGAAAGTACCATTTGATTGCAGAGTGAATTCGCCAACACCAGCGATGATATAAGGCACACTGACATTAAACGGGCCAACCTGACCGATAATCGAATAGGCAGAAACGCTCAGCGCATCACCGTCAGCATCACTGTCAACGCCTGAACCCGTGTCATCGAGTAGAATATTACCCGTAACCTGGGTCTCTTCTGGAGTAGAATAGGAGTTGTTACGGGCTTCCGGTGCATCGTTATTGCCAACCACATCCAGGAACACCAACAGCGCGGAATCAGTTCCGGTAACGTTGTCGGTTATTGTATATGTGGCGGCTGGAACCGGGCCGACATAATTCAGGTCTGGAGTGAAGGTAAAGTCACCATTTGTCGCAATCGAAAGAGTGCCCACATTCGGTATGATTGCCTGACCATCTGCCGGAGTTGTACCGGCCACGCCAGCGACGGAGAACTCGACGACGGTGATTGTGTCACCGTCCGGGTCGCTATCGTTGCCAAGAACATTACCAGTTGTTACCTGGTCTTCAACAGGAGTGAACAGGCCGTCATTAACAGCATCAGGTGCATCATTAATGGCCACAAGCGTGATCGATACTGAACCGATTGAACCTAAATCACTTGAGGTAGAGTCACCCTGATCGTCGGCGACCAAATACCGGAAAGTGTCTACCGGACCATTGTAATTAGGTGCGGACAGGAATGAAACGCTCGACAGCTCGCTAACCGACAGGGCAATACCATTCGTAACATTTGCTGTACCACCAGCGTCCTGAGTGTAGCTCAAACTTCCCTGCGACACTTGCGGAACCTGGGTAACAAGAACCGTCAGGGCGGTCTGCACATCGTCAACATCTGTTGGTAATGTCGGGTTGAGTGGGGTCGCCACATCTTCATCAGCAGTGACCGCGTCATTGCTCGCATCTGGTGCGTCGTTTACCGGAATAATCGTAAACGTGAGAACCGCGCTTGCTGTTCCGCTGTTCCCATCGGTAATTGTGTAGTTTACGGTCGGAACGGGTCCGTTGTAGTTTTCAGCTGGTGTGAAGAGGAATGATCCGTCTGCATTCAACGTTAAATCACCCACGGTATCACCCGCGCCATTCACGATTGTAGCTGGCGCACTCAGGGTGAGTGCATCCGGTAATCCATCGCCATCCAGATCTACCGTTGCGGAAGAAATGGATAACAGATCACCTTCCGGATCACTATCAACCCCGGTGCCCGTATCGTCGAGAATGGCATTTCCAGCAACTGAGTCATCTTCATCAACTGTATAGGCGTTATCTGTTGCAGTTGGTGTGTCGTTTAATGGATTGACGATAATTGCCACAGTTCCAACTGAACCGGCATCTGTCGCGCCTTCATCGTCCTGGGCACTGAAAATGAAACTATCAACTGGACCATTATAATTTGCAGCTGTCTGGAAGCTTACGGTTCCTAGCTCTGTTACCGACAATACGGTTCCAACCGAGACGGAAGCTCTGCCACCACCATCAAGATCATAGTTCAACACGCCCTGCGCCGCTTGTGGAATCTGGTTTACAGTAACCGACAAAGCGGATTGGGCGTCATCAACATCAGTTGGTAACGTCGGGGCAAGGAGTGTATCGATGTCTTCGTCAACGAAAATTGTGTCATTTCCTGCATCCGGTGCGTCGTTAACAGGCAAAACGGTTATTGTGAGATTGGCGTTTGCTGTTCCGCCATTACCATCATCAATGGTGTAGTTGATAACCGGAATTGTTCCGTTGAAATCCTGCGATGGCGTGACGCTATAAGATCCGTCAGCCATTAATGTTACTGTTGCAACGGGGGTATTAGTAGCATCCAGAATTGGAGTTGGAACACCAATCACCATTGGCTGCACAATACCGTCGCCGTTTTGGTCGATGGTTGCTGAAACAACCGTCAGCGCATCTCCATCTATGTCGCTGTCTGCTCCTGCGATATCGGTGATTACATTACCATTTGCGACAGTATCTTCGGCAATCGCTTGTGCATCATCAACAGCAACTGGGTTATCGTTAACCGCTACCAGGTTGATCGTGACAGAGCCCATAGACCCCGCATCTGATGCCCCTTCATCATCTATTGCGGTATAGGTGAACAGGTCCACAGGCCCATTATAATTCGCAACTGGTGTAAACAACACTGAAGATAATTCGGAAAGTGACATTGTCAGACCGGTTGTCATCTGTGCGGTTCCACCTGAATCAAGGGTATAATTTAAAACACCCTGTGTGGGTTGGGGTGTTTGTGTAACCAGCACGGAAATATCGACCTGTGCATCATCGATATCAACCGGCAGTGTCGGGTTTAATGCTGTCGCAACATCTTCATCGACATTAACGGCATCATTGCTCGCATTCGGCGCGTCATTGACGGGTATTATAGTGATGATCAACGAAGCGCTTGCCCGCTCGCCGTTTCCGTCTTCAATTGTGTAACCGATAGTAGGCACAAAACCGATATATTCTGGCGCTGGCGCAAAGGTGTATGACCCGTCAACCGCAAAGTTGATGTCCCCAATTGGGTCTCCCGCGAGGTTTGAAATTGTCGTGTTCGTTCCAAACGCGATGGATTCGACAACCCCGTCGCCATCTATATCGACCACTACCGAAGACAGGTTCAGCACATCACCGTCCGGATCACTATCAACACCGGCACCTGAGTTATCTGTGATTACATTACCGGAAACCGTACCGTCCTCATTTACGGTATTCGTATTGTCAATCGCTGTTGGAATATCATTGACCGGCAAAATTGAGATCGCCACTGAGCCTTGTGATCCAGCGTCATTAAGCCCTTCGTCGTCTGATACGATATAAGTGAACGTATCGACCGGTCCGTTATAGTTGGGGGCGGACTGGAAGAAAACACTTGAGAGCTCATTTACTGACAAAACGCTCGCAAGGGTTACCTGTGCAGTTCCACCAGCATCCAAGGTATAAAATAGGTCACCTTGTGACGCCTGTGGTATCTGGGTTACCTGAACCGACAACACATTTTGTGCATCATCGAGATCAATCGGTAATGTCGGCGCCAGTGGCGTTGGCACATCTTCCTGCGCGACAATCGCTTCATTCGTCGCGATTGGTGCATCATTTACAGGTAGTACTGTAATTGTAATGGTCGTCGTTGTCTGTGCGCCCTGATTATCGATAACAAGCACGGTAAACGTATCAATACCATTGAATTCAGGATCTGGCGAATAAGTGTATGTCCCGTCGGGATTAACCGTCACAATGCCATTTTGAGGCTGCGAAGCGAGTGATGGGTCGAGAAACGCTTCAAGCACATCGGGCCCGCCGGGGAGGTCTGGATCATCAAGCGTAACAGTGCCCGATACATCTGTATCTTCATTTGTTGTCTGGTTGGGAGCGAATGAGGTCGGCGCATCATTAACCGTTGTAATGGTAATATCGAGAGCCGCTGTATCCGTTAAAGCGCCATCCGTGATTGTGTAAGTTAACGTTGGGAACGGAGCTCCCTGTATGGAATTATAATTTGCATCTGGAGTGAATGTGTAGGCCCCAGATGGCAATAGGTTGATGGTGCCGATCCCTGGAATTGTCGCGGTATCACCGGCAATAAACGTGCCTGGGATGCCAGCGATTGTGAATGTATCAACAAAGAACGCATTGCCATCAACATCAAGATCATTTGCCAGGACATCGCCTGTGACATCACCGGCATCTTCAACGCCTGTAACAGTGTCATTAACAGCATCCGGAGCATCGTTTACCGGTGTGATCGCGATATTCAGAGTAGCAGTATCACTCAGGTTCCCATCAGTTACAGTGTACGTAAGCGTTGGGAAGGCAGGGCCGGTGACGGAATTATAATCGACATTCGGAGTGAACGTGTAGGCGCCTGATGGCAATAGATTAATGGAGCCAACACCTGGAATTGTCGCAGTATCACCAGCGGTAAATGTGCCCGGAATACCTGCGATCGTGAAGGTATCGACGAGGAGTGCGTCACCGTCAATATCCGTATCATTTGCAATAACATCGCCGGTTACATCGCCGGCATCTTCCACACCGACGTTATTGTCGTTGATCGCATTTGGAGCGTCATTGACTGGCGTGATTGTCAACAGCAGAGGCGCTGAATCAGTTGCGTTTAATTCACCTGACCCATCATCAACAGTATAGGTAACTGCCGGGAATGCGCCATTGAAATCACTCTCGGGAACAAGTGTGAATGACCCATCCGAATTGATCGTTAGCGTTCCGAAACCAGAAGCAATTGCTGATGTATCGGCAGGCCATGAATTATCCGGATTCGGCCCTGGGAAACCTGCAATCGTGAAGGACGAAACAACCAGTGCCGATGCTGCAGTCTCCGCATCGCTATCTGTTCCGGTTTCAGACCCAGGGGTCGCCGACGTATCATCAACAATCACATTACCTGTAACCGTTGTATCTTCGGGTGCTTCATAAGCATTTCCACGAGCGTCCGGTGAATCGTTGACGGCGGTGACATTGACCGTAACAGTGGCGGTCTCGGTAACAGTTCCCCCTGCATCATCAGTCGAGACAGTATAGGTGAAAGTATCAACGCCATTGAAGTCAGGACTTGGCGTATACGTCAGGTCACCATTGGCATCAAAGGTCACCATACCATTTTGCGGGCCACCTGCCCCGGTGCCAATGGAACTTACGATGGCTGATGGATGTTCAAATGTATCAGCGGTTGCCCCGCTCGTGCCGGTCAGAACGTTAAAGCTGGCCGAATTGTCTTCCAGTGTTGTGATTACGTCATCGACAATATCGGCCACAGGGGTGACTGCGATAGCAATTGTATCGGTAACGATTGAGTTTACAGCGCCTGCGCCATCATCTGTTGTGATCGTCAGCGCCTCAGCTTGTGTGCCCCCGGTGTTGAAATCTGCAACTGTCAATCCCAGCCTAAAATGGGTCTTGATCCCGGAGTAAAATTGGCCAGATTTTGGGACGTTTGTGTTTTTGATCTGGTTTAGTGTCAGTTGATTTGAACAGATTTTTGTTTTCGGCTCTGGTGCAACCTGTAGCTTTCACCATTCATCTCCAGGATGTGGACGTGGTGTGTCAGCCGGTCGAGTATTGCGCCCGTTAGGCGTTCTGATCCGAAGACCTCTGTCCATTCGTCGAATGGTAGATTGGATGTGATGATGATGGAACCGCGTTCATACCGTTGGCTGATTACTTCGAACAGCAACTCCGCCCCGGTTTTGGAGAGAGGGACGAAGCCCAGTTCGTCAATGATCAGCAGGTCTTGAGCTGCCAGTTGTTTTTGATGCCGTTGCAAGCGACGTTCATCAACGGCCTCGATCATCTCATGAACCAGTGCAGCAGCCGTGGTGAAGCGGACTTTCATCCCCTTTTGGCAGGCAGCCAGTCCAAGGCCGAGGGCAACATGGGTTTTGCCGGTTCCACTTGGTCCTAACGCGATGATGTTTTGGCGTTTCGCAGCGTACTCGCAACGGGCCAGTTCCATCACGAGCACCTTGTTCACTGACGGGATCGTTTTGAAGTCAAAGCTGTCGAGGCTCTTGGTTGCCGGGAACTTCGCAGCTTTGATGCGTCGCTCCACCATTCGGCGCTCACGTTCAATCAGCTCCAACTCACATAACCGCAGGAGATATTGGACATGATCCTTATTCTCAGCGGCACATTGTTGGGCCTGTTTGGTATATTCACTCTGGAAGGTTGGCAGCCGAAGTTTGGTCAGATGATGTTTGAGTAGAACTTGCGGTGTATCGGTAACAGTGTCGTTCATGCTGCCGCCTCCGACAACAGCACGGCATAGCTGGCAGGTTTTGTCGTCTCGACCACCGCTTTGGGCAAATAGGGGTAGATGTCGAGATCAAGCCTGGGCGGTCGCCGCTCGATCCGGCACAGAATAAGGTGCTTGATCGCATCATAGCCAATGGCACCCAGATCCAAAGCTTGTTGGATTGCGGCGTGAACGTGCTCCAGCTCAAAAGTTTCCAGCAGACGCAGGATCTGAACATACTCGCGTTTTCCCGCCTTACCCATGCGGGCTTCTAATAAACGATGAAGGATCGCAAATGCATCGGGTAAACCCCAGCCTTGCAATGGTGCCGCCTGATCGAGAGCACCTACCTTTTGTTCCAGCAAGGGCAGATAGTGAAGCGGGTCGAAGATCATGTCTGCCTTCTCATAAGACCGACGATGGCGGGCAATAATCTCGGTTCCACTGCCAATCACAACCTCATGGATGTAACCGCGAACCTGAACCTCATGATGGGCAAAGGCGACAGGAACGGAGTAATCATTATTGCGGTAGCGGATCATCGAGATTGACGTTGCCCGCGTGCTAAACTTTTCACACGCGTCGTATGGCGTTGGGGGCAATGCCATCAGCGCGTCCAGGTCTCTCAGCAATCGTTCACCAATACTCTCACCATGTCCGCGAACAACATCATCCTGACGCTTCAGGCAGCATTCTTCCAACCAGGCGTTCAAGGCATCAAAGCTGTCGAACCGTGGGGCTGGGATGAGAAAGTTCCTGCGACCGTAACCAATGACGCCTTCGACATTCCCTTTATCATTGCCTTTGCCAGGGCGACCAAACTTATCCTCAAACAGATAGTGCGATTGTAGCTCTGAGAAAGTTCTCGTGCGTATCCGTTTGCCACCGCCCAGGATCTTTGCAACTGCAATCACGGTGTTGTCGTAGAGCATCGACAACGGCACACCGCCGAAGAAAGCAAACGCAGCATTGTGACCGTCACAGAAGGCTTCTGTTGTTTCCGCCGGATACGCCTTCATGAAGAACGCATCCGAATGCGGCAACGATATAGCGATGTAATGCAGCTTGCGTTCGACACCGTCGATCACGCCGAACGTCTCACCAAAATCGACCTGAGCATGGCCGGGCGCGTGAACCAGAGGAACAAACACCTCCTGGGTTCGTCTTTGCTTCTCACGCACATAATCAGTGACAATGGTGATCCCGCCAGTGAACCCGTGCTCATCCCGTAACCGCGCATGAATACGCTTGGCTGTGTGCCGTTGCTTTTTGATGACCTTTTTGTCGTCTTTCAGGATCTGATCAATTATCCCAACAAACGGATCCAACTTCGGGCGAACAGGCGCGGTCGTTCTTTGATAACCGGGCGGAACCGAGTGCTTCAGGATCTTCGCCACGGTTTTGCGATCAATCCCGAACAAACGGGCCACCTCGCTATTGTTCTTCCCATCCACATGGCACGCTCGACGCACCCGACTATACAAATCCACAGAATACATCTTCCCCACCTAATACTCACAAGCACAAGGTGTCAGAGTGCGGAATTTTACTCCGCGACGGTCAGATTACCCAACCATTTCTGTGGTCATTTTGTCTCCGGGATTCACAGGCTGGCAGATGTGATTGTTCAACAATTCGGATGATTTCCAGTTTCTCAGATGCTGGGTATCTCATTCGATATCCTCCCCATCCGCGATCATGCTTTTTTTAAGAAGACGGTTTTCCAGCGTGAGATCTGCCACGCATTCCTTCAGATCACGGGCTTCACGGCGCAGACCTTTGACCTCATCGGTGGAAGCCTCACGCACTATATCGCCTGACAGACGCTTTTTACCGGCCTCCATAAACTCCTTCGACCATTTGTAGTACATGCTTTCAGCAAGACCTTCACGGCGGCACAGTTCAGCTATGCTGTCTTCACCGCGCAAGCCATCAAGCACAATGCGGATCTTTTCCTCCGCACTATACTGACGGCGGGTCTTGCGTTTGATGGTTCGGATCAATTTCTCTGAACCTGATCCTTGGGTTCCTGATTTATGTCTCATCTTCGCTCCATAAGGGCTACGATGAACCAAAATCATCTCTTAAGAAAAATCAAACCTCTGTCTCATGAATGCTGACGGGGAACAGTACCAGTATTCGTGATCAACTGATTGGTTGGGTCCTGGACAACATAGGATGAAAGCCCGGCGAAACTGGCTTCTACGGTCTCAATTGTGTTCCCTATGCCACCTGTACCATCCAGATCCGCGATGGTAAATGTCGCTTCGCCTTCTGTTGGACGCGTAGTTGTGCCGGCTAGAAACACCTCCCATAATACGGTGACTGAACCCTGATTAGACACAATAACCCGCATATCGTCTGCTGTGGGATCTGTCGTACTAACGGTTGCGAAATCAACGGTAGCTCCATCCACTACATTATTGACTGTCGCTCTAATATCAATTGCTTGCCCGCCAACATTACCCGCATTTGACCATAAAGCTGACGCACCAAGGCCATTACCACCAGTAACCGTTGGTGCTTGAGAAACGGAGATCTCAAACTCCGCTAGAATTCCCGATCAGTTTGGTGCGGTGAAGTTTGCTGTCGTTACATCACCCTCAATTACCTCAAGATCCCAATCACCGCCCAATTCTGCGTTACCGGTCAGATCGTCCGACGCAGCAATATCAGCGCCAGTAATTGCAGCCAATTGAGCAGCCGCAGCTCGACCCGCCTCCCCTTCACCAAAATTACATCCGTATATCAGGATATCCCCATCTTCGGACAGGGATGCCCCTATGCGGGTGAGAGCTTCAACGTGGGAAGTTGTGACCGTTTCACTTGAAAGCTGGCTCGAACCTAAATTCAGGAAACCCTGTCCACCGTGGGAGAATATATGAACTGCAGCTATATCTTCGCGGTCTTCCAGAATGTCGGCGATCTGTTCAACGCCATCACTGGTCAGATCAAGAATGTGAACTTCAACGTCCGGATCAAGTTCACTTAGCAGTTCACCAATATTCTCGACATTACCATCAATGAAAACAACATCGCGTGACAAGTCGCGTTGTGACCCTGGAACATGACCTTCCTGTGTTGCCTCGTCCATTGCAGCGTTGGCGGCTTCATTTTCATCTGCAAAGTCAGCATGTGCGGCCTGGTCAGCCATGCCCTCTGCGGTTGATGCCGCAGCAGCGTCCAATAAAACCCGAGGCTCCAACACGCGCATGAGAGGCTTGTCAGCGCTTGGCACCTCTACAGCCCTGTGGCTTTTGAATATTTTTCCAAATGCTGACAGCATTAATTCACCCCTTAAAGGTCAGCCACAATACCCAAGTCGATAACGACAGGATGGCAACATAGTTCACAGCCTTGAACTCCGGACGGAATTCAGGTGGTTAATTCTTGAGGCTTTAGGGTTAATAGGGTGTTAAATTTGTGGAATTTGGAGTCATCTGGTTAAGAATTGAGACCACAAACTAAGGGAATTTTTGTTAAACTTGTTTCCAGTCGCATTAACGAATTAGACTCACCTGTTAATGTCGTAACTCGAGCTGACCAGGCATCAGAATCAATTTTTCAATCAAATTGAGTCAGGTTCCTGCCACAACCTACCCAAACGTAAGGTGAATTCCCATTCATTATAAAGATGTGCGGTCTTGCAAAGTGTAACGGTGGGTGTGCCCCGTGCGTGAATGGATACAATTCACATCAAGCAGGAAATAAATATCCTATCGCCAGCGCGGTCGCGATTACCAATACCAGATAGACAATTCGTCTGCTCATCCTAAAGTTCTTCTTCCCATCTTTCCGGGCCCGTTTGTTACAACAGCCCATAGTGCGCAGTTGATCTTGCGACCAAGGGCGCTGTATGGAAACCCATCTGTCCATAAATTTCAACATATCCAAATCATCGAAAACCAGATGCAATCCGCTCAATCGACAAGTAACCCAACCTATGTAGTGGCTGCTCTCTACAAATTTGTAACGTTGCCGGAATTTAAGGCATTACAGGAACCCCTTCTTGAGGTCTGCAAAAAGCACAGTGTTATGGGAACCATCCTGCTCGCCCATGAGGGAATAAATGGCACAATCGCAGGCTCTGCAGACGGAATTGACGCGGTGCTCAAGTGGCTAAGAAACCATGACGTGTTTTCCGATATAGACGTCAAGTTCTCCCATGCGGATGAAGCGCCTTTCTACCGGATGAAAGTTCGGCTCAAGAAGGAAATCGTGACGTTGGGTGTAGAAGGCGTCGACGCGGCGAACAATGCGGGCACTTATGTTGATCCTCAAGGCTGGAACGAGTTGATCAGCGATCCGGGTGTCATTGTCGTGGACACGCGTAATGATTACGAAGTGGCCATTGGTACTTTCAAAGGCGCACAAAACCCGCAAACAACAAGCTTTCGGGAACTGCCCGAATGGGTTGAACAGGAGTTGCAGGTCAGGCCGGATTCAAAAGTCGCCATGTTTTGCACCGGCGGCATCCGCTGTGAAAAATCAACGGCTCTGTTGAAATCGAAAGGTTATGAGAACGTTTTTCACCTCAAGGGCGGCATTTTGAAATATCTCGAAGAGGTGCCGGCGGAAGACAGTCTTTGGGAAGGGGATGGACTTGTCCCGTATTAATTCCGCATCCTGTTCTCGTTTAACTCGTTTTTCGTTCAAATTTGATGGGCGACATTCCTCCTATTGCTGAGTGTCTTCTGCGGCTGTTGTAAAAGCCGTTGATGTATTGGAACAGGGCGTCGGTTGCTTGCTGTCGTGTTTGCCATGTGCCGCGCCAGATGAGTTCGGCTTTGAGTGTTTTGAAGAACGTCTCGACCACGGCGTTGTCCCAGCAATTGCCTTTTCGGCTCATGGACACTTTAAACTTCAGTTCACGCATTCGTTTTTGATAATCATGAGAGCAGTATTGACTGCCACGGTCCGTATGATGAATGCAGCCCGGCGGTGGGTTTCGAAGGGCCAAAGCCCGGTTGAGAGCCTGCAATGCCAAGTCTTTCTTCAACCGGTTGCTGACAGCCCAACCCACCACACGGCGTGAATGTAGATCGATCATCACTGCCAGATACAGCCAGCCCTCACGGGTCCAGATGTAGCTGATGTCACCTGCCCATTTCTGGTTGGGTTTATCCGCTTGGAAGTTCCGCCCCAGCAAGTTAGGCGCAATGTTGAAGCGGTGATTGCTATCGGTCGTAGCTTTGTATTTGCGTGTTCTGACCACTCGAATGCCGTTGTCGCGCATCAGGCGGCCAACACGGCGGTGACCAATAGCAAGGCCGGCTTCCTTCAACTCCTGCGTCATTCTCGGGCGACCATAACTGCCAAGGCTCAAGTGATGCTGTTCACGGATGTGCGCCAGAACCACCATGTCATCGCGCTGCCGTTGACTAACAGGGCGGTTGTGCCAGGCACGATAACCACGCGATGTAACATTCAGAATATGGCAAAGCCGATCCACCGGAACGTGTTTCCTGTGTTCTTCGACAAACGCAAATCTCACTTGCTTTGACCCGCGAAGAACACTGTTGCCTTCTTTAATATCTCCCTCTCCTCCGTGAGGAGACGAACCTCTCTGCGAAGCCGCTCATTCTCTTTGGCCAGATCAATATCAACCGATGGTGGAAGGTCATCAGGCCGGGATTGTTGTATCCATTTCGATAACGTCGAAAAGCCGACCCCCAAATCTGATGCCACTTGTTTCCGGGTAAGTCCGCTGGTCAGCGCAATACGCACCGCTTCACGCTTGAATTCGTCTGTGTGGCCTCGTGCCATAATAGTTCTCCTTGATGGGATTAATCCAATTCAAGGACACGGAACTAAACCGTGACAAGTCCAGGGATTGTTTTGTCTTCGACCAACGCGTTTCCGTCAAACACGGTTTGGAAGTCGGTGACTACGACATGTGCCACGCCTGTCGCATGCCGGTCAGCCAGGACGAAGTAAAAGACGAACGGTTTGCGGTCGGCGTATCCTGCCCCCATTGCCACGATACAACAGACCCCCAGCAACGGGCGCGGTTCGAAGAACGGCAAAGGCAAATGGAACTGGCTAAAAAACGTAACGAGACACATATCGCCGCTGATGTTGGGGCGGCTAAAGCTGCAAAACGGGCCGAAAAAGAAGCGCAGCGGGAACGGAGTCGCAGGGAGAGATAATATGCGAGGGTGTATATAATTAAAGAGTATCGATCTCGTTTTGAGCAACCCGTTGAAAAATCTTCCAGATCAATAGCGCGACTTAAGTTTAATCGTAATTGAGGAATCAGCACCATGAATCAACCTGTCGACGAGTGTTTGTTGACTCTCGAATCCATTTTCAACAAACGGACCGAATACAAGTTGGTTGATTTGACTATAAAATTTGAAGAGTTTCAAAATGATATTGAGCTTAAATATCTGTCACATGATCAAGTGACAGTATTCCGATTTTTCAAATGCCATAATTTCGTATTCGAAAACGAAATTCCTGAAGATGGTTATTATATCGTTCAGGATATCAGGTTTCGACAATTCGAACGAATAAAATACAGCATCGAGAATGACGGTGGAAATTTCAGCTTCATGTTTGAACACGTCGCGATAGTGCAATCGTGAGTAGAAGTGGTAATTCTCACAAACTCTGCCGCGTCTAGATTATGATACGAATGGTAAAGACGCACGGTAGAAGTTAAAGTGAGAGACTAAACAACTTACCGCTCGGCAAAAGCTAACCGAACTGCGAGAAAGCCGAATGTGCCTGCGAATATTCGCTTCATCCAATTCAGGGTGTTCGGCCGGTTGATGACATAATCGCGTGTGAGGGCTGCACATGCGCCGTAACCGATAAAAACAGCTAGTGTCAGAAACATAAAAGTACCGGCCAATACCAACATCGATACCGTCGCATTACTACTACCTACGTCCACAAATTGCGGTAGAAAAGCAAAGAAAAACAACGATAATTTAGGGTTTAACACGTTGATCAAAGTACCGTTGATTGCCGTCTTGAAGTAAGAGGCAGGATTTCTGTCCTCGTTCACATCGAGCAACCCGTGATCACGCAAAATATTCCATGCCATGTACAGCAGATAGGCTACCCCAAGATATTTTATGACTTGAAATGCCAGAGCACTGGTATGAAAAATTGCGGCTAGGCCGATGATACTGGCAAGTGCAGCAGGCACGATCCCAAATGTGCAGCCAACGGACGCAGCAACGCTCGCTCGAAAACCTTTCCCAAGGCCGACCGCCAGCGTGTAAAACACCCCGGTTCCCGGCAGTAGGATAACAACCATTGAGGTCGCTAAGAACTCTATGCTCAATGCATTCATCGGTCACTCTCCTGCCAGCGCGGATTAACCCACGGTTCGAGATTGGATTTTGCCAGTAACGTCTTACCCAAAATATGGTCGCTGGCTTTTTCCGCCGTCATGATGGCCGGGCCGTTTAGGTTTCCGTTGGTGATGCGGGGGAAGATGGAGGTGTCTATTACGCGCAGACCGTCGACGCCGATGACGCGGCATTCAGAATCGACCACGGACATGGGGTCATCCAGCGCGCCCATTTTGGCGGTTCCGCAGGGGTGGTAGGCGCTTTCCACGTGGTCGCGGATATAGGCGTCCAGTTGGTCATCAGACTGCACGTCAGCACCCGGCGCAATTTCCTTGCCGCGGAATTCATCAAAGGCCTGTTGGCCCATAATTTCACGGGTCAAGCGAATGCAATGGCGGAACTCTGCAAAATCATCCTCATGGCTCATGTAATTGAATTTTATGCGTGGCGACGCCATGGGGTCGGCGGATGCAAGCGTGATATTACCCCGCGACTTCGACCGCATTGGGCCAACCTGGGCCTGATATCCGTGGCCTTCAGCGGGTGCTTTACCGTCGTAACGGATGGCCACCGGCAGGAAATGATATTGAATATCGGGGTATTCGATGCCGGGCCTGCTGCGCACAAAGGCGGCGCTTTCAAACTGGTTTGACGTACCAAGCCCCGTCTTGAAAAACAACCATTGGGCTCCAATCAGGGCTTTGGAAAACAGATTGAGTTTCGAATAAAGCGTGATCGGCTGGGTACAGGCCTGCTGGATATAGAGCTCCAAATGGTCCTGAAGGTTTGCGCCGACACCCGGCCTGTCCGCGAGCACTTCAATGCCGTGTTCTTTGAGATGTGCAGCGGGCCCTATACCGGACAGCATGAGCAATTTCGGGGAATTGATCGAGGATGCCGCGAGAATTACCTCACGTTTGGCGCGAACCCGTTCAACCGTGTCCCCACGCTGAACCTCGACCCCGACCGCCCGCCTGCCGTCAAACACAATCTTGCGGGCAAAGCAGTTCATGACTTTAAGATTATCGCGGTTCAGGGAAGGTTTAAGATAGGCGTTGGCGGCGGACCAGCGACGGCCTTTATGGACCGTCTGCTCCATCGGGCCAAAGCCTTCCTGCTTCAACCCATTGTAATCCGCAGTGGTTTCAAACCCGGCCTGTTTCCCGGCCTTTACAAAAGCTTCAAACAGCGGGTTTTCGCGCGGGCCTCGCCCCACATGGAGCGGGCCGTCCGTTCCCCTGCCTTCCCCTTCCGCGCCGCCGTGGCTGGTTTCGGCCCGTTGGAAATAAGGCTGTACATCGGCATACGACCAGCCCTTGGCGCCGGTTTCCTCCCAATGGTCAAAGTCTTTGGCATGGCCGCGCACGTAGACCATGCCATTGATGGACGACGATCCACCGATGACTTTACCGCGCGGTGTGGCCAACCTTCTGTTGTTGAGGTGTGGCTCCGGTTCTGTGCCAAAGCCCCAGTCATAGCGGGCCATATTCATGGGGTATGACAGGGCGGCGGGCATTTGAATAAATGGCCCAATATCGGTGCCACCGTATTCGAGAACCAGAACTGAATATTTCCCATCTTCCGACAGGCGTGCGGCCGCGACGGACCCGGCCGACCCGGAGCCGACAATGACGTAGTCAGCTTCCTGAACATAATCAAACTGGGTTAGCCCGTGGCTCATTTTACTCCGCCCGAAGCGATGAATAGTCGACCATGACATGTTCCGCGTAGGCAGGTCGCTTGGTCAGCCTCTCATAATAGGCGTCAAGGTTAGGCGTTTCCGGGCGGTCAAAATCGAGGGTGTAATACCGGTAGAGCGCATGACCGGCGACGATATCGGCAAAGCTCAATTCGTCACCACCGAGATAATCATCCCCGCCCAAACGTCCATCCAAAAGTCCCGCCATTTTTCCCACATTGGCAACCCCGGCTGCCAGGGCGTCGAGGTTACGTTGCGCTTTTGGTGTACGGACCAATATCCAGAAAACCTCGTAAACTATCGCGCGGCTGAATGTGCCTTTGGCCCATTCGGCCCATTGGTCAAGCGCTGCCCGTGTTGCCGGGTCGGTTGGCCAAAATGCCTCATCGCCATATTGAGCGGCAAGGTATCGGGTGATTGCACAACTTTCGAACAGGGTCACACCCCCGTCTTGTAAGGTCGGAACAAGGCCCGTTGGATTCATCGCCAGATACTCGGCTGTGTCATTACCACCAAATGCGCCGCCAATGTCGAGGCGCTTAAAATCCAGACCCAGTTCGGCCAAGGCCCATATGACGGTTTGGACATTGGATGACGTCGCGCGGCCGTGGATGATCATTTCATTGCTCATGTCTTGTTCTCTTTAATGCGGGGATATCTCGCATCCCCTTCCAAAACGTTCAGGTCTTTATGGTTGCGCATATAGCGCTCCGACGCGAGTTGAAGGGGTTGATAGTCCCACGGATAATAGTCGCCATTGCGCAACGCGTCATAGACGATCAGACGTTGTTTCTGACTGCCTAGCACATCTTGATAATAAGCATCAAAGTCATAAGCGCTGTCGATGATCGCACGCATATCTTCAAGAACTTCGGCGTGATCAGGGTCATCGACCAGATTCACCTGTTCTTGAGGGTCACTTGCAAGGTTGAACAATTGGTCAGGATCGACCGGGCATTTGTTCAGTTTATATTCCCCTTCGCGCAGCATAACCATTGGAGAAATCGAGCCTTCAGCGGCGTATTCAGCGATGATCTGGCGCTTTTCCCCAACGCCACTCAACGCCGGTGCCAATGAAATGCCATCAAGATCATTCGGCACTTCTGCTCCGGCAAGTTCAACCAACGTTGGAAAAACATCCAGAGTTGAGCTTGGTTCGGCAATTGTTTTTGCGCCAAATTTCAATGGCGCGTGAACCAGCAGCGGCACACGGGCGGAGCCTTCAAAAAAGCTCATTTTGAACCACAGGCCTTTTTCGCCGAGCATATCTCCATGGTCCGAGACGAAGAGGATAATTGTGTCCTCATCAAACTCACAGGCTTTCAGCGTCTCAAGAATACTGCCAATCTGCTCGTCGATATAAGAGATATTGCCAAAATAGGCGCGCCGGGAATCGATGACCTTTTGATCCGTCGTATCAAAATTTTGCCAGTCGGACATGTCCAGCAAGCGCTTCGAATGGGGATCCTGATCATCGTAGGCAATTGTGCCTTCTTTCAACGGTGGCATGGCGACTTCGGGATAAAGGTCCCAATATTTCTGACGGGTCACAAACGGGTCGTGGGGGTGAGTGAAGCTTACCGTCAGGCAAAAGGGCGTGTCCCGGCTCTCGCGGGAAAACTGATGTAACGTCTGTTTGGCAAAGAACGCGACCTCATCATCATATTCAAGCTGATTAGTCGTTTCCGCGACACCTGCCGTCGTGACAGACCCCAGATTATGATACCACCAGTCAATACGTTCATCGGGTTTTGTCCAGTCCGGTGTCCAACCAAAGTCCGCCGGATAAACATCCGTCGTCGTGCGTTTTTCAAAGCCGTGGAGTTGGTCAGGGCCGACAAAATGCATTTTACCGGAAAGCGCGGTCGTATATCCTGCGCGCCGCAGGTGATGAGCAAATGTCGGCACACATGAGGCAAATTCTGCAGCATTATCGTAAACCCCCGTGCGACTTGGCAGCAGGCCGGACATGAAGGCCGCACGCGACGGGGCGCACAAGGGGCTCGCGCAATAGGTATTGGCGAAGTTAACCCCCTCGTCGTACAGCTTGCGCAGATTTGGCACGTGGAGAAAATCAGCAGGGCCATCTTCGCCG
The DNA here is from genome assembly GCA_951813045.1 of uncultured Rhizobiaceae bacterium. GTDB lineage: Bacteria > Pseudomonadota > Alphaproteobacteria > Rhizobiales > Rhizobiaceae > Pseudahrensia. Next base: position 156,996 of record CATOTF010000002.1, on the reverse strand, counting down.
AAGAATGTACCGTTGCACTGATCGACCATGAAGATCAGAAAGTTCGGTTTTTTCATAAAGCGTCCTCTTGCGACTCCGGCCTATTATCGGCCACGGGGGACAACTTCATAACCCGCTACTTCGGGTTCATCGTCGAGCATTTCAGGTGGAAATCCTTCCGCCAGAACATCAAAACCCATCGCATCTTCAAGCCGCTTCATAATGTTGGGTGAAAGCTCTCTTGGGCCATAGCGTTTCTCTCCATCCTTAAAGATATCGACCATCAAGGGAGACATTTCCAAAGGCACATTGTGGCGCTCGGCGATTTCCTGAAACAGGCCGATGTCTTTCGAGACGAGGTCCATTGTAAATGAAATATCGCGGCTGCCGTTGAGGATGACTTGCCCTTCGGTTTCTGCGACAAAGCTGGTGCCAGAGGAAATCGCGATGGCTTCATAGGTCGTCGCCATGTCCATCCCGGCGGCTTTCATCGTCGCCATGGCTTCGCAAACGGTGATCAGATTGGCGGTCGCCAGATAATTGGTCATAACTTTCAGCATTGACGCGCTGCCCAATTCTCCCGTGTGCAACACACGACGGCCCAGCGTCGTCAGCAATGGCAGCATCCGCTCAAATGTTGGACGGTCGCAACCGGCAAAGATGGAGATATTGCCGGTTGCTGCCCGGTGGCACCCGCCTGAAACCGGGCATTCAATTGCCGAGCCGCCTTTGGCTTCCACGAGCTTTGCCAGCCGCTTCACTTCTTCAACATCGGTGGTCGACATTTCAGCCCAGATTTTACCTTTGGACATGCCGTCGAGAATACCGTCCTGCCCTTCCATTACCGCGGCGCAGGCCTTGGGCGACGGGAGGCAGGTGATCACCAGATCACACATTTCCGCCATTTCTCTTGGACTGTCGGCCCAATGGGCACCTTGATCCAGAAACGGTTGGGCAACAGATTTATCAAGGTCACGGACAGTGGTGTCGAACCCATTTCGCAATAGTGATCCAGCCAGCTTTCCACCAACATTACCCAGACCTATAAAGCCAACTTTCATTTTCTTCTCCATGGCGTTGCAGCACTAACCGCCTGCAAATCTGTTTTCTTTTGAATAATCATAAGGGCTGTCCTGCATTTCGAGATGCAGCCGGTTCCCGTCGTAGGGATGTGCTCTTGCAACGTCCTCGTTTAATTCATGGCCCAGACCGGGGCGGCCGGACGGGATAACATAGCCCTCTTCCCAGCGGATAGGTTGGTCCAGAAGTTGCGCATGGAAGCCGCCAAATTGCTGGATTGATTCCAGCAGCAACAGGTTTGGAATGCTCGCCGCGAACTGGATATTTGCCAATGCCTCAATCGGGCCGCAATAAAGATGCGGCGCCATTTGTGCATAATGCACCTCCGCAATCGCAGCGATTTTCTTGGCCTCCCAAATGCCACCAACCCGGCCCAATGCCGGCTGTAAAATCGATGCCGCACCGGCTTTCAGTACGCGGGCAAACTCATATTTGGTTGTCAGCCGCTCACCGGTGGCAATTGGCACTACGCTTTGGGCCGCGACCTTGGCCATTTCTTCGGGCATTTCGGGTGGTGTTGGTTCTTCGAACCAAAGAGGCTCATAAGGTGCCAGACGCTGCGCCATGCGAATAGCGCCACTTGTTGTGAACTGCCCGTGGGTGCCGAACAGAAGATCGGCACGGTCGCCAACGGCTTCACGGATGCGTTTGCAGAACAGTTCGGAACGTTCGAGATCAACCATGGCCGGCTGGTGCGGATCATTCACCGTATAAGGGCCCGCCGGGTCGAATTTTAGCGCGGTAAATCCCTGATCTGCATAGACCAACGCCCGTTCTGCCGACAGGTCCGGATCATTGTAGAATGTCGCCGGGTCCTGTTTTTTATCAGGATACAGATAGGTATAAGAGCGAATTTCGTCGTTGACCCGACCCCCAATGAGCTCATAAACCGGCTTGTCCAGCGCTTTACCGACAATGTCCCAACAGGCCATTTCGATGGCCGAAAATGCCCCCATGACTGTCGGGTCCGGGCGCTGTGAAAAGCCTGACGAATGGAAGCGGCGGAACATCCGCTCAATATCGGATGGCGCCATGCCGACACAATGGCGCTGAAACAGGTCTTCCGTCGCCAGACACTGCGCTTTTGGGCCGATGCTGGCCGCATAAACCTCACCATAGCCAACAATCCCGTTGTCAGCCGTCACCTTCGCGAAAATAAAATACCGCCCGCCGAATGAAGGGGGTGGATTGCCTACGATAAAGGTTTCGATGTCCTTGAGTTTCACAGCGATGTCTCCGGCGTCACAATTCAACGCAGAAGACACCATTTAATTTTGCAATACAAAAGCAAAATTGCGCCATTTCGCGACGCTCAAACCATAATTTCGCAAAAGTATTTCACGAAATGCAACGGGAAATAAAATGAACGCAGGGCCTTGTTGGTTAAGGAAGTGTTAATTATGCTTCCAATATGAGTATCTTGTCCCTGGGCACACGTCGCGCAAAAGCCAGCGACGCATTTGGAATTTCCGCAGTACATGACGCGTCATGGCGTCAGGCCTATACCGGGCTCATCCCCCATAAAGCGCTCGATACGATGGTGCGGCGCCGCGACCCGAAGTGGTGGATGCGCGCAATCAAAAATTCTACCCGCATTATGGTGCTGGAAAATCAAGGGCAGGTTGTTGGTTACGCAACACTTGGTTCCAACCGCGTATCTGCTCTTTCCCAAGAAGGGGAAGTTTACGAACTTTACCTGACACCCGAGTATCAAGGGGTAGGTCTTGGTAAAAAACTGTTCCTGGCAGCCCGGGAAGAGCTTATTCTGCTGGGAATGAAAGGCTGCGTTGTCTGGGTTCTGGAAGATAATTCTTCCGCCATGCAGTTTTACCGGAATGCTGGTGGCCAGGATATTGCGGAAGGCAATGAAACATTCGATGGCCAAACCCTCAACAAGGTGGCCTTTGCCTGGGGCTGAATACTCAACCTGTTTGATCTAACTTCAGTAGCGGAACACACCGAGTGCCGGAGCAATACTGGTGCGCAGAAATATCTGTAGAAATGTGATTGCCAGCAGCAGGACAATTGGGGAGATATCGATGGTCCCCAAGTTTGGCATAAACCGCCGAATACGGCCAAGCAAAGGTTCGGTGGCCTCATGGACAAAACTACCAACCGCGCGAACAAACTGATTACCCGGATTGACCACATTGAATGCATACAACCATGACAGCACCACCGACAGGATTATAATCCACCAGTAAATATTCAATATAGCGTCTATGGCCCAAAAAACTGCTGTCATAATATCTCCATCCAGTTGGAGGTCATTTATGCGCTTTGTCGCTCAAGCTCAAGGTTGAAAAATCAAGAAGGTGAATCTTAGTTCAATTTGATGATTGGTGAGTTCGTTTTATCAATCGGCCAGTGAAGCAAATACAGCAATCAAGTGCCGGGCATATATCAGTTCCGCTTTTCTCAACCCAGTTTCCGTTCGGAATTCAATATGTAATACAGGCTAGAAATGCTGGCCAACAGGGTGTGCTACAATTGTAATGAACTTCGATATTAGAAAAGACGTTGCATGACCGGCGATACACCGCTGGGCAGAACCAAGCCCGCCATCATAGTTATTTCCAGCCATGTTATCCGCGGAACTGTAGGTAACCGAGCCGCGGCATTTGCTCTGGAAGTTCTTGGCTTTCCTGTCTGGATTATGCCGACAGTTACCCTACCTTGGCACCCCGGCCATGGCCCTTCCCACCGGATCACGCCAAGCGAAAATGACTTTGACGCTGTCATTGATGATCTATGTCACTCCTCTTGGCTTGGTGAGGTTGGTGCGGTTCTCTCGGGTTATCTTGGCGGTAGTCATCAGGTTGCAGCCGTTGCAAAGCTTGTGGATGCGGTAAAGGCGAAAAACAAAAAGGCACTTTATATGCTGGACCCAGTCATGGGCGACGCGCCGGACGGCAGGGAAGGCAGGCTATATATAAGCGAAGATCAGGCTTCCGCTATCCGCGATAATCTACTCCCCCGCGCCGACATAATCACACCCAACCCCTTTGAAATGGGTTGGTTGAACGGCGCCACGACGCCAAAAACCCATGAGAGTTTACACGAAGTGGCCATTTCCTTGGGTACAAAACTGGTGTTGGGAACGTCAGCACCCGCCATGATGAAAGACCATATAGGTAATCTTCTGGTGATGAACGGTGGAGGGGTTGGCAAGGCTCATCTGGCTGAACACCGCAGAGCAGTCGGGCCGCCCAATGGTTTGGGGGACCTCGCTGCGGCATTGATGCTTGGAAATTATCTTAATTCGGGTGATGCGATCGCCTCGCTCCAGAAAACTTCCGCATCGCTTTACGAAGTTATGATGATCGCTTCGCGCGCCGATTCAAACGAGCTCATGCTCGAAGCCAGTATCGGCAGTCTAATCAATCCGCGCACTGCAATTGATGCTCGGCAACTTCACATGCCCAGTTGAAGATAAAGCTGAAAATCAACCTTCGGTGCTAATGCGTTCGATATCAGCGCCGACTGCGGAAAGTTTATCCTCAAGCAGTTCGAAGCCCCGGTCGAGGTGATAAACCCGGTTTACCTCTGTTTCGCCATCGGCCACCAGACCCGCAATCACCAGTGACATGGAAGCCCTCAGGTCAGTTGCCATGACGGGAGCGCCAGATAGCCGTTCAACACCGGTTACCGTTGCTGTTTGCCCCGCTATCGAAATATTAGCGCCCAGACGAGCCAACTCCTGTACGTGCATGAAGCGGTTTTCAAAAATAGTTTCCGTCACATGGCTCACGCCGTTTGCGCGGGTCGCCAATGCCATAAATTGAGCTTGTAAATCGGTTGGAAATCCAGGGAACGGGTCTGTTGTAAAATCAACAGGTAATATGTCTCCACCGTTTCTACTAATTCGGATACCTTCGTTGCTCGCTTCAGCATTTGTTCCGGTTTTTACCAGTACATCTATTGCTTCCTGCAGGAGGCCGGCACGGGCATTCTCCAGTAAAACATCACCACCCGTCATGGCAACGCATGCGGCAAATGTTCCTGTTTCAATGCGATCCGGCAACACTTTGTGAGTCGCCCCGTGCAACGACGTGACACCTTGTATTGTTAAAGTTGGTGTACCAAGGCCGGAAATCTTTGCCCCCATGGCATTCAGGCATTCCGCAAGGTCAGTTACCTCCGGTTCCCGCGCCGCATTTTCTATAATGGTTTCACCATTTGCGAGGCTTGCGGCCATCAGCATAACATGGGTTGCCCCAACAGATACTTTTGGAAATGTATAGCGGGCGCCAACGAGTCCGCCAGTCGGCGCTTTTGCATTGACGTAGCCTGCGTCAATATCAATGGTTGCACCAAGCGCCTCCAGACTTTCGATAAACAGATCAATTGGGCGTGTGCCAATCGCGCAACCGCCTGGCAGCGATACACGCGCTTCGCCAGAACGGGCCAGAAGAGGACCGATGACCCAAAAACTTGCCCGCATTTTGCGTACGAGTTCATAAGGGGCTGTTGTATCGACAATTTCCTTTGCCTGAAATTCAATCCCTCGGCCTGTGGTGGCGGTATCACCGATGCGTTTGCCCTTTACGCGATAATCAACGCCGTGATTGGACAGGATGCTTTTCAACGCTTCCACGTCAGCAAGGCGCGGCAGGTTTTCCAGAGTCAATGGTTCACTGGAGAGCAACGAGGCAATCATTAGCGGCAAGGCCGCATTTTTTGCGCCGGAAATGGGAATGACGCCGTTCAACGCGCCATTACCCCGAATTAGAATTTTATCCATCAAATTTCCTTCAAGCCACCTATTCGGCTTTGGCGGCCACAACTCCAATCTCAATTGACTGGAAAACGCACTGCCCGTCTCATTTATGTTTCGAAGTCGTGATTAATCGAAAGCACGCTCTATGCCAACAATATGGTAAGAAAAGGCTTAATGGACACACTATCCCAACTTATTTAGATTTTGGCGCGGTTCTTTTCAGGGCATCGCGTCAAATCTTTAGCCGTCGGTACCATCTTCATTTTTCTTCAACGCACGAGCTTTGGCTTTTCGTCGTTGCAGATTGACCCGTAGCGACTGTTTGATCCGTGCTTCCCGGTTGGCATCACCCTTCGTCGCTCCACTTATGGACTTTTTGTTATTCGGATTTTGGCTGTTATCGGTCATACAATTTATGTGTGATTAAGGGGCATATACGTCAACCCATTTTGTTTTCCTTAACTGCCCAAACTTATGAAGCCAAATTTACACTCCTAGCGCTTCGATTTAATCCATCGACCGCTTGCATGCTCATGCGTGGTATGGCATGAGCCAATTTATTCTAAATGCTGTTGTAGCTCAGCGGTAGAGCACGTCATTGGTAGTTAGCAGGTCTAATCCAATTTGGTGTTTTTAGACATTGAGTTGGCAGTGATGAGAGAATAAAAGTGGGGTGTAAGTAAGGCATATGCCCGACGCCCAGAATTAGTTTAGCTGTTGTAGCTCAGGCGTAGAGCACGTCATTGGTAATTAGGGGGTCCCCTCTAAAATGATGTGTCTAAACATTGAGTTGGCGGTGACGAGGAAATAAAAATAGGGCGTTAGTAGGGCATATGCCCAAACGCTCAAAATTAGTTAAGCTGTTGTAGCTCAGGGGTAGAGCACGTCATTGGTAATGACGAGGTCGGTGGTTCAATTCCACTCAACAGCACCACTAACCTGCTGATAATAAAATGTAATTTTAATTTTCTTCCCTGCGAAGTAGACTCTACTTTTACAGATTAGTAGGGCCGTCTACATCAATTCGCTTTCGAATTCCGCCCCACCATACTAAGGTGAGCCTAGGATTGGTAATTTGGCCAATCTCGGGGCGTAGTAACCCCTCCCGTAGCGGCTGACATCAGCCGCAATGATGTCTCCTCAACCTTATGGTCGGGGAGGCTTTGGCGCATGTCCAGGGCTTCGGCCTAAAGGCCATAGCGGCTGTCTACGGGCGGCTTACTAACTCCCCGGCTACCAGAGAGAAATCTCCGGTGGCCGTTTTGTTTAATGGGAGTGACCTATGGGATATTACGAACAGATTGGCGAAGAAAACCGCAAGCACCGCGAAAAGCGTGCAGCAATGCACCCGTTGCGGCGGATGTTCGTAGTCAGGGTATTTGAGACAGATGGTGGTCTGATTTAAGAGAGACTCTAGCTCATCTGTTGTTTGTATTATGCGGCTTGTTTGCGGTGTTGCAAGCGCCGCGTTTCGATGGTTTTTTGTTTGATCCTTTCTCTTCGCTTCAATATCTCATTTTTGCGCCCGAAGTAGACGTCCGCAGGCGTGAGATTACTCAGGCTCTCGTGGTATCTGTGATGATTATAATGTTCGATGAAAGCTTCGATCTGCCGGTTTAAGTCACTTGGTATGAAGTAGTGTTCCAGCAAGATGCGGTTCTTCAGGGTTTGATGCCAGCGTTCAATCTTGCCTTGGGTTTGCGGGTGATAAGGCGCACCGCGAACATGACCCATGCCTTTGCCATCCAACCACTCTGCCAGATCACTGGATATGTAGCAGGGGCCATTATCAGATAGTAGCCGGGGTTTATGCGCAACGTTGGCCCTGTCGCAGCCTGAGGCCTGAAGCGCCATTTCCAATGTATCGGTCACATCCGATGTGTTCATGGTGGTACACAGCTTCCAGGCAATGATGTATCGCGAATAATCATCAAGGATCGTACTGAGATTGGACTTGTCCCGTATTAATTCCGCATCCTGTTCTCGTTTAACTCGTTTTTCGTTCAAATTTGATGGGCGACATTCCTCCTATTGCTGAGTGTCTTCTGCGGCTGTTGTAAAAGCCGTTGATGTATTGGAACAGGGCGTCGGTTGCTTGCTGTCGTGTTTGCCATGTGCCGCGCCAGATGAGTTCGGCTTTGAGTGTTTTGAAGAACGTCTCGACCACGGCGTTGTCCCAGCAATTGCCTTTTCGGCTCATGGACACTTTAAACTTCAGTTCACGCATTCGTTTTTGATAATCATGAGAGCAGTATTGACTGCCACGGTCCGTATGATGAATGCAGCCCGGCGGTGGGTTTCGAAGGGCCAAAGCCCGGTTGAGAGCCTGCAATGCCAAGTCTTTCTTCAACCGGTTGCTGACAGCCCAACCCACCACACGGCGTGAATGTAGATCGATCATCACTGCCAGATACAGCCAGCCCTCACGGGTCCAGATGTAGCTGATGTCACCTGCCCATTTCTGGTTGGGTTTATCCGCTTGGAAGTTCCGCCCCAGCAAGTTAGGCGCAATGTTGAAGCGGTGATTGCTATCGGTCGTAGCTTTGTATTTGCGTGTTCTGACCACTCGAATGCCGTTGTCGCGCATCAGGCGGCCAACACGGCGGTGACCAATAGCAAGGCCGGCTTCCTTCAACTCCTGCGTCATTCTCGGGCGACCATAACTGCCAAGGCTCAAGTGATGCTGTTCACGGATGTGCGCCAGAACCACCATGTCATCGCGCTGCCGTTGACTAACAGGGCGGTTGTGCCAGGCACGATAACCACGCGATGTAACATTCAGAATATGGCAAAGCCGATCCACCGGAACGTGTTTCCTGTGTTCTTCGACAAACGCAAATCTCACTTGCTTTGACCCGCGAAGAACACTGTTGCCTTCTTTAATATCTCCCTCTCCTCCGTGAGGAGACGAACCTCTCTGCGAAGCCGCTCATTCTCTTTGGCCAGATCAATATCAACCGATGGTGGAAGGTCATCAGGCCGGGATTGTTGTATCCATTTCGATAACGTCGAAAAGCCGACCCCCAAATCTGATGCCACTTGTTTCCGGGTAAGTCCGCTGGTCAGCGCAATACGCACCGCTTCACGCTTGAATTCGTCTGTGTGGCCTCGTGCCATAATAGTTCTCCTTGATGGGATTAATCCAATTCAAGGACACGGAACTAAACCGTGACAAGTCCAAAATGCTATCAATTGCCGGTTGGGCAAAACACGGGGTTCTTTGGGAATTTACTGACTTGCCGGATGGCGACTACAGCTTCGAACATCGTTTTGTCGCCGCTGATCGCAACGAGAACTGGGGCGGAAGGCACGTTCTGGACTATGTCACACATTGCTATGGCAGCCCCAACGCAGGTCGTAGGATATGGCCAAAACAGAGGCCGAACTAGGGTTCTGATGTATTCGTTCAACTTCTTCACATCGGCGGTTCACACGTTGCAATAACAATGTGGCCTTATTCGTCAAGGAGGGGTTGAGGTCTTGAGCGCCATCGCGTGGCCCGGTTGATGCGCGATAACGAGATCGATGCTTTGCAGAAACACGGCTATAAGAAAACCACAGACAGTGATCTTGGCGGGCTTGTTGCTTCAAACCTTCTCAATCAGGACTTCGCATGCGACCACCCTGACCAGAAGCGGGGCCAGAAATGGGGCCAGAGATGATGGGTGGATATCAGTTATGTCTGAATCCGTGAGGGATGGTTATGTTTCTCTGGCGTTCTGGATCTATATTCCCGCCGTATTGTCGGTTAGGAAACCAGTGATCAGTTGAAGAAGGAGCTTGCCGTCGCAGTCCTGAAACGGGCCATCGCCACACGCCAGCCAGCACCTGGTTTGATCCATAGTTCCGACAAGGGTGCAATATTGCTCCCATGACTATCGCAAATTGCTGATTGCCCACAGCACGCATTCATCAATGAATGGCAAGGGTAATTGCTAGGAGTGAGCGCATTGCGCCATTGGTTCGAGCAATGCCAAGCGAACGCCATGGTCGAAACCTTCTTCAAGACCATCAAATCTGAACTGGTGTGGAGAACCAATACCCAAACCCGACAGCAAGCCACAAATGTACTTGGCCGATATAGAGCCGATATAGAAAAAGGTTCCACAACCCCGTCGGGCGACACCCGGCATTAACTTACAAATCGTTAATCCACTTCATCAGGGAAAGTCCAGCAACCAACGGATGACCAATATCATCAAAGGTGATCAAAATTCTTGGTGTGATACCTGAATCGCATCAGTCTGCCAAACAATTGGGAAAACTGAATTACCGAAAATCAGCTACTTCATGGCCACCTATTTCATCAAAATCGGCCCATTTTGCTGTTTTTTATCTGGCCTCTTGTTGAGCATTTTGAAACCGTGTTGCCGGCAAGCTGTGGCGCTGTTTTGATTTTGATCATAATTCGCAAGTGACAATAGAACATTTTATCCTATGAACAGCACTAACTCTGATCGTCCAAATGTTAAGAGGAATAAATATTTGAAAACAGCGCCAAATCGATAAATTTGGTTCAAACATTAATAATTTCACCTCGTGCTTGATCAAGCTGCTTTACGCGACTAAATTTTACTCAATGGGTCCGCAAGAGGCTGGAACTCATGGTGCGGAGCACTCCCGTCTCCGGCGATGATATTGAAGGACCCCGATGTGGCCCGTGTCAGCAGCAAATTCGGATAATCATATGACAAAAGAAATTGTCACACCGCTAACCCAGGCATTGGCTGAGGGGAAATTGACACGCGAGGAACTCAAGTCATTTATGCAACGCTCTGATGGCCCGTCGCTGCGCAGGCTGGCGCTCTGGGTTGTTGTTCTTGTCGCAACAACGAGCATTATTGCTCTGGCCTGGGACAGTTGGCTCATCTGGCCAGCGATGTTTTTACAAGGTGTTGTGTTGGTGCATCATTTCTCAATCCAGCACGAATGCGTTCACTATACCGTTTTTCGCACCCGGTGGTTGAATGATCTGGTGGGGCAGGCCTGTGGGTTGATCATTATTCTGCCCCACAAATTCTTTCGGTATGAACACTGTGACCATCACACCCACACCCAAATTCGAGGTGACGACCCCGAGATGATCCCCATGCCGAAAAGCTTGGGCGAGTATCTCTATTACATCAGTGCTATTCCCTATTGGCGGGCCAAGTTCACGGAAATTATGCGCCATGCCAGCGGTAATCTGAGTGACGGGGAAAAACGATTTATCCCAAAGGTTGAGCACGCGGCCGTCTATCGGGACGCCCGCATGATGCTGTCGATTTACGGGGCTCTGTTTGTTGCAATGGCGCTGACCGGCTGGTGGGGCCTGATCTGGTATTGGATTATTCCGCTTTTCATGGGCGAGCCCGTCATGCGGTTTGTTCGCATGACCGAGCATGTGGGTCGTCCAACGGTCCCCCAAATGAGTGAAAATACCCGTACAAACCTGGTGTCAAAACCCTGGGCGTTTTTGTGCTGGAACATGAACTATCACGCTGAACATCATTATGTGGCGTCGGTGCCATATCATGCGCTACCAAGGCTTCATGAAAAGCTCAAAGACCATATCCATATCGAAACGGGCGGCTATTTTGGCGCCCACCGAGACATTCTGCGCCAGCTTTTTGCGGGAAAAACATGAGCACTTCGCCTGAGCGCCTGTGGCGCGATGTGATCCGTGTTGATGCGCTCGAAGATAAATGGGTGACGAGGGTTGAGTTGGGGCCGAGAAAGCTTGCTGTATACGACACGCCAAGCGGGATTTATGCTTCGCTTGCGCTCTGCAATCATGGTGGCGCAGACCTGTGCGACGGATATTTCGACGGTCACGTAATTGAGTGTCCACTGCATCAAGGGGCATTTGACGTGCGGGATGGTACGCCAGTTTCAGCACCGGCCACCCGACCAATGAAGACATTCGAAACGCGGGTGGAAAATGGTGTGGTGCAGATCAGGGTTTGACGAAGACTGGTACGGAAATAACTGATCGGTTGCGCTGCGCCAATTTTTGCATTGAACTGGCTAAATCATGACACACACCTTTGACCTTCCGTTCATCGATTACAGCGATCCTGCCTATCAAAATGAACCGTCAGTATGGCTTGCCGACAAAGCCAGGCAATTCAGGCTGGCACAAAGTGAGCGGGGGATCGAAATTCTGGATTTTCAAATGTGCCGGAATTTCTTGATGGATCGCGCATTTGGCACCGATCACGCCAATCTGGTGGAAAAAATGGGGCTGCCGCCCAGCCGGGCGCTCGACTATAAACGGCGCATGCTGTTGACTCAGAACCGTGGTGATACGCGCAAACGCATCCGCAATACGCTTTCTCGACTGATTGGCCCGGGTGAAGCCGCCGATATGCGCGGCGAAATTGCACATGTTGTGTCGCAACTGATCGACGGTATTGTTGGCAAAAGCGCCGATCTAAAGATTGATTTTGCTGATCTCGTCCCCGCTGGTGTCTATTGCACCTGGGTCGATGCACCCCTATCAGACGCCCGGTTTGTGGCGGATAGTTCGGAAACTGTACTGGCGATTTTTCGCAGGGACCCAAGCCTGACTGCCAGCATTGTTGCTGCATATGACCGCCTGTTTGACTACGCCAAAGTGCAGTTGGCGAAACGGCGTGTGAACATGGGAGATGATTTTCTTTCCCGGCTGATCCGGGCGCAGGAAGTGGGCGACATCAGCGAGGCTGAGCTGGAAGACTTTGCCGTTATGCTGATTGAGGCCAGCACGGATAACACGGCTCATCAGATTGCCAGCGTCATCGACCGGTTAAGCGCCATGCCAGATGTTTGGCAAGCCATCGGCAAGGATGCTTCGTTGGCTGGACTCGCTGTGCGTGAATCGATGCGGATGTGGCCTCGATCCATTTCCACTTCGCGGGTGGCACTGGTTGATGCAGAACTGGACGGGGTCACAATTCCGGCGGGTACCACCGTCTTTGCCAGTTTCGGGGCGGCCCATCGCCAACCGGATATATTCGAAGACCCGCACCGGTTTAACGCTTCGCGACCACAAATACCGCCCCATATGAATTTTGGCGGTGGGGTATTTTCCTGTCTTGGTCAGTTTGTTGCAAATATTGAGGTTGAAGAGGCAGTTTCGCAACTGGCAATACGCTTTCCCAATCTGACTGTTGAAAGTGCTGATCGGGAATACACGCCGATGTTTCAGATTATTTCGAAACTCAATGTGAGTTTTGGAGAAAGGTCTCCTGCCTGATCAGAAGGTGTGGGTCAGGCCTTTTCCGCGCCTTTCTCGAGGCGGGCGAATATCCGGCTGAGGCCAAAGCACACGATGAAGTAAAACGCCGCTGTTGTAATCCACGCTTCAAATATCATCCGCGACGACGCTACAAGTTCGACAGTTTTGAAGGTCAATTCCTGTACTGAAATTAGGGAGATAATAGCGCTGTCTTTTATCAGCGTGATAAATTGATTGGCCATCGGTGGCAGCACTTTTTTGAAGGCCTGGGGTAGAATTATATAACGTAATTCCTGAAACCTGCTCATGCCGATGGATCGTGCGGCCTCTCCTTGACCTTTTGGAATTGATTGAATCCCCGCGCGGACAATCTCGCCGACAAATGCACTTTCAAACAGGGCGAGAACGATCACCCCGGAGATTAGCGAGGGGAAGCGGCGCATTTCACCGAAGAAAAACTCCCAGATACCATTGTCTTCCTGCCGCGCAATTCCGCGCGACCAGCGTTCCAGATTGAGCGCATCGATCAACTGTTGGGATAGGAAGAAGAAGAAAATAAAGACCACCACAACAGGCGGTATATTGCGTAGAAATTCCAGATAGGTGCGCGCCAGCATACGGATCGTCAGATTTGCGGAGCACCGAGCGACCCCCAAAATAATGCCGAGTGCGAGGGCCAGAACACTTGCATAAATGCTGATGCGGAAAGTGGCACCAAGCCCCTGCAGGAGAAGGTTTGCGAAATATTCTTCGCGGCCCGAATGCCAACCAATAATGTAATTTGGTATAAGGTGCCAACGCCATTTATAGTTCAGCGTGCCGTCGATGGTGATCCAGATATAACCGAAAAATACGACAATCACCGCGAGGATAAGGTAGTCAGCCCAACGCAACCGCTGAATAAAATTGCTCACGCGTGGCCCCTTTCCCGGCTCGCCAAGGGCATTGTGTTGCCCTTGGCTTATTCACGTATTCGTCGGTTTATTGAGCGACCTGATCGGCCCATTCTTCACCGGCGAACCAATAATTGTGACGTTCTTTCAACCAACCGCTGCGCCACTGTTGGGCAATCCAGTTGTTGAAGAAGTTCAGGGCATCAGTATCCCCTTTACGCAGCGCAAAGGCTTCACCGCGCGGGTCGTACAGCGTATCGAAAGGAACACTCAATACATCAGGATGTCGACCGGCTTCGCGGTTCGGAGTAGGTTGAGCCGCCATCGTTGCGTGGGCGTTTCCGTTCAAGACCTCCTGGGCAGCGGCGCCATCTTCATCGAACTGCAACAATTTAGCCTTGGGGAACACTTTGGCAATCACTACGGATGGTGTTGCACCGCGCCGACCGGTGAATGTTACATCCGGAGAGTTTAAATCCTCCAGTTTCATCCCGGCAGTCATTTTGGTGTTGGCCAGAATGGCGAGACCGGAATAGGCGTAAGGCTCGGTGAAGTTGACGGTCAGATTGCGTTGCGCCGTTACTGACATTCCCGAAATGATAACGTCGAACTTTCCGCCGATGAGGGAGGGAATAATGCCGTCCCAGGCTGTGGGAACAAATTCGGCCTCGACGCCCATGTCTTTGGCCAGTTGTCGACCCACGTCGAGTTCATATCCAATCAACTCACCATTCTTGTCGCGCATGGACCAGGGCACGAACAGTGCCAGGCCGATGCGGATGACGCCTTCCTTCTGGATGGTTTCAATAACGCTTGCAGCATTCTGGGCTGCTGCGGGCAGGGCCACAGTGGCGGCCATCGCGAGGCCCATCGCTGCGCCGAACATTCTACGGGTTAATTTCATCACTTTTCTCCTTGTTGTAGTGGACGTGGTGGTGGATTAAGAATTTGTGTTGCTATTGGTCGACCGTGTATTTTTTCTCCAAATGTGAAACACCAATCGACAGGGCTAATGTGACGACCAGATAGACGAGCGCCACGGTAAACCAGATTTCAAAACTCATGAAGGTGTCGGAAATTATATTGCGCCCGATGGTCGTCAGTTCGGCGACCGCGATAACGCTGACAATCGCAGATGACTTGATCATATGTACGACTTCACCGGTCATCGGGGGAAGCATGAAACGTATGGATTGGGGGAAGATTATATAGCGATATGACTGGCCCGTGCTCATGCCGATTGATTTGGCGGCTTCCCATTGGCCTTTTGCCACGGCGTTTATGCCGGCGCGGAAAATTTCGGAAATGAGAGCAGAGTGAAATACGGCAAGTGTCAGGATGCTGGCGGTGTAACGGTCAAATTTGAAGATCGGGCCCAGCACGTAATAAAACAGATAGAGTAAAACCAGCAGCGGTATATTGCGGACAAACTCCAAAAATCCGATTGCCACGGCAGACCCCACAACCAGATCCGAAAGACGCAAAAGTGCGATCAACAGGCCCAGGGCCACGGCCAGTAAAAACGCATTTATCGACAGAGTCAGCGTTGTATAGAGACCGTAGAAAATTTCTCCCAGTTGGAAGCCGTCATCGGTGAACGAATAGAGAAATTGCGGCACCCTGTGCCATTGCCAATTGTAGCCCATGTTCTGGGCGCCGACAAAGGAACCGTAGCAAATCAGCGCGACAACGATGGCGTAAATGATCACCGAGACCACTGTGGAATCGAAGAACCGCTGGATCGCCGGTGGTTTCGGCAGTGGATCACCCATGAGCGTTGATGTGTCCGGCCGGATCATATCAATGCGCCAATATCTGGTCGAGGAACAGGCGGCACCGTTCGCTCGAAGGATTGGTGAAGAACTGCTCTGGAGGGGAAACTTCAATGATGTGGCCTTCTTCCATGAACACCATGGTATCTGCGACCTTGCGGGCAAACCCCATCTCATGGGTGACAACCACCATGGTCATGCCGGTATCCACCAGTTCGACCATTACATCGAGAACCTCGTTGATCATTTCCGGGTCAAGCGCCGACGTCGGTTCGTCAAAAAGCATAATCCGGCTTTCCATGCACAGCGAACGGGCAATGGCGACCCGCTGCTGCTGACCGCCGGATAGCTGGGCCGGATATTTATCCGCCTGTTCGGGGATGTGTACGCGATCAAGGTATTGGCGTGCTGTTTTTACAGCCTCAGCCTGGCCGATCTTGCGAACTTTCATCGGGCCGATTGTGAGATTCTCAAGGACCGTCAGGTGCGGGAAGAGATTAAACTGCTGGAACACCATGCCCACTTCCTGGCGCAGTTTTAGTATATCTTTGGAGCCCTGATAGACCTCAACACCATCCACCACCAATTTTCCAGAATTGTGCCATTCTAATCCATTGAAACAGCGGATCAGGGTGGATTTTCCCGAACCCGATGGGCCGCAGATGACCATCTTTTCACCTTGATGAACGGTGATGTCAATGTTCTTTAGAGCATGGAAGGGCCCGTAGAATTTATCGAGATTGGTCGCTTCTATGATGGGCGTACGCGCGCTCATTGCCAACTACCCGTAACTGTCAAATGTGGACCGCGATTGCATTTTTGCGTTGCGCGGACCATGGGTGTGTGCTGATAAAAACGAACAATAGCTTTAAGTTTCCAGAAGCTCGGGGCGATTCATTCGATATGGTTGCGCATCACGCAATGTTCGTCAACTTTAAGTGAAGGTGGCCGCTTCCGAATCTGACTCGGGATCAATACGAAACAGATATGAATTGTTCGAATTCGGTCCGTTCGATTTGTATCTTCAAACTTTTGTGTCAGGCGGCATGACTATATTGTGCTTCAGTCATTGAAATTACGAGGCCGCCTGCCTTTAAAAAAAGGCAAGTCATAAAAGCCGGCAATTCAAGGGATATATTTTCCCGGCAGATATTGAACATATGTTTCGATTGCCTGTTCAAGGGTCCGAGACCTGTCCATGTCGGCGCGGGTTTCCTGTGCAAAAGGAGTTTGTTCCAGAACTCGAAAAACGTCGGCCGCACCTTTGTGAAAATCGGGAGGCACACCTACTTGTTCAAAGGTCGCAGCGATCTCCTCCATCTCGCCCACCCAACGGGCTGAATCTGCAGAAATGAAGGGAACCCGCCCTCGGATCGCAGCAAGCGCCGCACGTTGACTATACTCAAACTCCGAGATCAAGGCATCGCGAACGCCAAGATTTTGTGCGGCCATTATGATCGCTGTGTGCAAAGTCCAAGTGCCTTTTGTCAGCGCAGCGTAGACCATTTTCATAGCCGAAGCTTGGCCAATCCCATCTCCTGCTTCCAAGATCTGAATTCCTTTGCCGTCCAGGCTGAGCATCGGCCCGACATCTGGCCCCGATACGTAAAACCGAGGCGTACCACCCTTGCCAGGTGCCGACCCGATTATTCCGGCATCGATGAAATTTCCACCGCTTTCGATGATGATCTTGCCGATCTCCTGTGCTGTTTGCGGTGAAACGGCATTGCAATCAACATAGATCGGATATCGGTTTTGCCGATTCATTTCATCAACCACATCGCTTGCAAGTGATACGGCGGCGGCAGGTGGAAGAATGGACAAAATCAAATCGGCTTGCCGGACCACTTCGACTAGCGATTTGACATCTTCCAGACCACCCGCCCGCGCCATATCAATGGAATGTGCGCTCCGGCCAGTCAGATTGGTGATAACGCGATGCCCATGTTGACGCAAAACCAGGCCTACGGCATGGCCCATATCACCGGGCATCAAAATGGCAACAGTTTCAAACTCCATCACGGCATTCCCTTAAACTACTGAATAATCGTTGTTTCGCCGATGGTATCAACCAAATACTTCTGGAGTGTGATTGTTCAGATACCAACAGAAAAATCAAACTTGAGCGAGTCTTTAGTTTATACCACTGACTGTTGATAGGCTTTTTGAACCGGGCGATTTGTTGGGGCTGGTAACGGAAACTGGTAGTCGTATCATTGTGTCGGCCGGAACTTCAATCGGGCTGAATACCGGGCGCGCGAAGACGGTTGGCACAATTCATTTGGTGTCCCCAGAATCTCGGAAGCCCTCAGCACACTGAGCAGGGTTCCTTCTTCTGACAAGCAATATTTATGTGCAAATTCAGCGGTGTAAAAAATATCCGTCAGTGAGCATTCGCGATTTCGTGGCAAGGGCCCTGAATGTGCCAGTGACTAAATTGTTTTGTTCAATATTGCCTGGGAAAATCGCTCAATGCTTGACGTGGATACTAACTAAGCTACGCTCAAGGATCAAGCAGGATCAACCGGGAGAAAAATATCATGAATTTTAGAAAGTCTATTTTAGGTGCAATTGCCCTCGGCGCGGCATCTTTGATGTCGAGCACAGCAAGCGCGGCTGACATCCCTTGCAACACTGCAAAACTGATCGTGCCTTGGGCACCTGGAGGTGGCACCCACATTATTTTTTCAATTTTCGAAGAAATAATGAACAAGCAGGATGGCCCGAAGATTCAAGTTGTCACAATCAGCGGGCAAGGCGGCAACAAGGGCGCTAAGGAGGCCAAGAAAGCCAAGGCTGACGGCTGCACATTGTTTGCTATTCACCAAAGCGCCATTGTGAGCTTTCTCGCCGGACGCGTGGATTTCACATGGGATGCCTTCGACATGGTCGCTCAAGTGACATCAACTCCGGAAGTCATTGGCGCATCTGCCGATGCTCCATGGTCTGATTTCAAAGCCATGATCGCAGACGCCAAAGCTAACCCGGATACAATTCCTTTGGGCGCAACCCTGGGCTCGACCAGCCAGTTCATGTGGCTGTTGATCGAAGATTTAAACCCGGGTGCAAAACTGAAATACATTCCGTTTGATGGCACGAAGCAGCGTGTGACAGCATTGCTGGCTGGCACTATCAAACTTGGAACAGTCAACATTCCAACCGCTGAAAAGAACGTTTCCCAAGGCACGCTGAAAGCTTATGCTGTCGCGTCCAGTGAACGTTTGCCACAGTTTCCGGATGTGCCTACCCTGAAAGAACTTGGTACAGACATGACCTATTCGTTGGACCGCGGCATCGTGGCGCCAAAGGGAACACCGGCTGATGTGATCGAAATGTGGTCGCAAAAAATCAAGGCAGCTGCGGAAAGCCCAGAACTTCTTGCCAAGCTCAAAGCCAAAGGAACACCGGTGAGCTGGGTTGGACCTGAAGGTTATGCAACCTGGTTCAAGAAAGAATACGCAGCCCACGAAAAAGTGGCGATCAAGATTGGCATGTTCAAAAAATAAGCGATTTCTTCGTGACGGGTCCGGCAGCTTAAC
Organism: uncultured Rhizobiaceae bacterium; assembly: GCA_951813045.1. Taxonomy (GTDB): domain Bacteria; phylum Pseudomonadota; class Alphaproteobacteria; order Rhizobiales; family Rhizobiaceae; genus Pseudahrensia. The sequence goes on along the minus strand of CATOTF010000002.1, from coordinate 137,815 downwards.
CGCTGCCGGACTTGTTTTTTGCGATTCGACTGAAAGAAACCATCGCCATGCGTACACTCGACCGGGATACGATCGTATCCATTCTCCTGTTGGTGTTTTGCGGATTCTTAATTTGGGCAGGTTTCCAAATCAGAGATCCTCAATTTGGCGAACTACCTCCGGCTGCCTGGCCACAAGGTGTGTCTTATGTATTGACCGCCTTTTGCCTGATTTATTTTTTTCAAAGTGTATTTTCCAACAAACCTGCGCCTGAAGCATCAACGTCCAACGCTTCCCCTGAACACCCACAAGGGCTGATCGGTTGGGTAAAACATTTTGGCAATCCGATTGCCTGCTTTGCATTGTATTTTCTGTTTCTGTTCACCTTGCCGTTCTTCGGAACGCTGATCGGTGGCACATTGCTGGTATTTCTTCTTCTCAGTCTGTTGGGTGGAATTGAGCCCAAGAAGATCGGGCTCCACGCGTTGATTGCGGTCGTATCTGTCGGGGCCATGTGGTCGCTGTTCACCTTCGGATTGCGTGTGTTGCTGCCACGCGGCGAAATTCTCCCCGGCATTTGACAGAGCAAGCATCATGATCATTGAAAACACCCTTGCTGCCATTCAGGAGCTTGCGACCTTTAAAACGCTGCTGTTGATGGTCGTCGGCGCGTCGGCTGGATTGATCGCTGGCGCCATTCCCGGCTTTACGATTGCCATGGCAGTAGTTCTAACCCTGCCCTTCACCTTTGGCATGGAAGCCTCCCAGGGAATCGCAACCATGATCGGGGTCTATGTAGGTGGTCTGTCCGGAGGATTGATGTCCGGTATCTTGATCGGTATTCCCGGCACCCCATCGTCGGTGGCAACGACCTTTGACGGTTTTCCTATGGCCCGCAAGGGTGAGCCGGGGTTTGCCCTTGGTCTTGGGGTTTGGTCGTCATTCTTTGGCGGAATCATATCCACGATATTGCTCATTGCCGTGGCGCCGCAATTGGCGCGTGTCGGATTGGAATTTCAGCCATGGGATTATTTTGCGCTGATCTTCTTTGCTTTGACGGTGACCGCCAGCCTTGCCGGGGACAACATGATCAAAGGGCTGATTTCAGGTGCCATGGGCCTGATCATCGCGTCAGTCGGGGAAGACGATATCAACGGTGTTAAACGGTTTGACTTTGGCGTTGAGTATCTGAGTGAAGGATTTGCCTTTCTCCCGGTATTGATCGGCCTATTCGCCTTTTCCCAATTGATGTCAGATATCCGTGACCGTGTCAGTGCCCGCAAAGCCCTGAGCGATATGAAAGACGTCGACATCCGTATTGAACACGGTCGCGCTATTAAAACTATCATAAGTGACTGGATCAATATCGTTCGCTCCTCGCTGATTGGCGTGTTCACCGGTGTATTACCAGCTGCAGGTTCATCAATTTCCAATATTCTGGCTTATGACCAGGCCAAGAAAGCCTCCCCGACGCCTGAAAAGTTTGGCACTGGGTTTCCCGGAGGCATTATCGCGCCGGAGTCTGCGAACAACGCAACCGCCGGTGGTGCATTGATTACAATGATGGCGCTGGGCATCCCTGGAGATGTGATTACAGCGGTAATGCTGGGTGCCCTGCTGATCCACGACGTTGTACCAAGCCCGGCATTTATCAGCGAAGAACCAAAGATTGCCTATGCCATTTTCATCGCCTTCTTCTTTGCCAACTTCCTGGTGTTGATCCTGCAGTCAGGGGCTTTACGTGGTTTTGTTTTGGTGACCAAAGTACGCATGTATGTGCTGGCATCAATCATTCTGGTCTATTGCGGAATCGGCGTATTTTCGCTCAACAATATTGAAAACGATATGTGGACGCTCGCCGTGTTCGGCGTTGTTGGCTACGTCATGCGCAACCTAAAATTCCCACTGGCGCCAATGATTTTGGGCGTGGTTTTGGGGCCTATCGCTGAACGCTGGTTGTCACGTTCCCTTGCCCTGTCCACTGATGTATCAGAGTTTTTCACCCACCCATGGTCGCTGTTTTTCATCATCGTAAGCGTCTTTTCAATCGGCTTTAGCTGGTACCAAAACGACCGTGGTAAAAAACCCTGGACAGTTTGGTATTTACCCTTGTTTTTAATGTCAGTCACCGTGCCACTTTTCATGATGGGGGGATATGTGCGACCTGCTATCGCACTTGTATTGCTCGGGTTTTCCGCCCTCCTGTTTTACAGATTGCCAAAAGCGGTTCAGGAGCTGAAATCCTGATCGGTCGAAGATAACCCTCATTCATGCTGCACAGGCAATTGGATCAGATTGGCCACTTTAATAGGCGAACATTACGATCCGCTTTCCCGATTTCTGCGCTGCTGAAAGTTATTCGAGAAGCTGAATTCAATTTGACTCAAATTGATCAAAAGTGTCACTTCATGCGAACCACGGATAGCAACCACCACCAGACTATCGCGTCGACATTCTTGGACTAGGTTTATTTTCACTTGGTGAAGGAATAGAATGTTTGGTTAGCATAAGACAAAGCAAGCCTGTAATAAAGTTTGTTTGATTTGTGGAACAGCTCTGACAACATTGCAGCCATCTCGGAAGAAAACTCATTTTAAATGACATTATCCAACAGTCAGGACTTACATATTGGCCCACACACGGATTAGAAAATTCAACACCAAAGAGACATATCCTGAGCAAGATCTTGATAATGATCTATGCCAAGCAGTTGTAACTCAAGGTGGCAAAACGGTTTATTTGAGGGGGCAATGTCCGCAAAATCTGGATGATTCCAAAAATATCGATAGCCATGACCCAGTAGAACAAACCCACAAAGTCATGCAGAACATAAAACAACTCATAAAAGAGGCTGGGGGTGAGATGGAGCATCTGGTCAAAGTGGTTGTCTACATAACGGACGTTCGCCATCGCGAGAGCGTATACCGTACTATGGGCGAATACATCAAAGGCGTTCACCCCGTTTCAACCGGGCTGGTTGTGCAGGCATTAGCCCGACCTGAATGGCTGGTGGAAATTGACGGTACAGCCGTAATTCCAACATGACCTTTTCGCTTGTAGCCCGTTGCGCTGAGACCGGAATGTTCGGTGTAGCGATTGCCTCGTCTTCGCCAGCAGTGGCCGCCCGGTGTTCTTATACCAGAGCCGGAGTTGGCGCCGTTGCAAGCCAGAACATCACCGACCCAACCCTGGGGCCGCTAACGCTGGACGCCATGCAATACGGATTGTCTGCCGTAGATGCAGTGGCGCAGGTTATCGAGTCTGGCCGCTTCGTCGATTACCGTCAGGTACTTGCCATTGACGCGCGGGGAAATACGGCGATCCATTCCGGACCAAATTCATTGGGTATCTGGACAGAGGCATCTGGCACCGATGTTCTTTCAGCCGGTAATCTACTGGCAAACGATGGTGTACCACAAGCCATCGTGGATGGGTTTAAAAGGACAAATGGCCATTTGGGCGACCGATTGATTTCCGCAATGAAAGCGGGACTGGCGGCAGGGGGTGAAGCTGGGCCGGTACATTCAGCCGGTCTTCAACTTCGCGATAAGGTGCCTTGGCCTGTTGCAGACTTGCGTTGTGACTGGACAGAGGACTGTCCAATCGAAGCAATTGCTGCTGCATGGACTGTCTACAAACCGCAACTGGAAGCATATGTGCAACGCGCACTTGATCCGCGTGAAGCCCCCTCATATGGCGTACCTGGTGATGAATAGAGAGAAATTAATTCTCCAGATTCTGGCTGTAAACCGGTAAAGCAAATTGCACCGCTCAACGGCAAAGCCGTATAGATCATAGAGTTTGAATTGGCACCGGACGGCTAGCATTTGGCTTATATACAGCTGGAGGATAATCTACGACCGATGATTTTTGGTGTTGTGTCAAAACAAATCGACTATTGTTCCCACCATGTTGCAGTCCTTTATCAACATATTCGCGAACGGGTCGCCAACGGAGACCTGCCCGGGCTCACATCCTAAGCGCGTTTCGTTTAATAATATCCATTAGAACATGCTTGAGCATTTATACTGTGCGGGTCCGTATCATTCATTTTTGACGAAGAACAAGCGCTAGCCACATCAAAGGGATCTAAAGTCCTCTTTTGAGACGCTCCAATAAATTATCCAACATCGCATCGCATTTCTCCAGCTGTTCCAAACTGATGAATTCATCCGGCTTATGGCCCTGTGCCATTGAGCCCGGACCACAAATCACAGTTGGCACGCCAAGCCGACTATCAAAAAGCCCGCCTTCCGTTCCAAACGCAACTTTCATTGTGTCATTTCCCCCAGTCAGGGATTTCACGAAATTGACGACATCAGCATCATCTTTTGTATCAAGTGGCGGATAGGTATTGGTTACCTCCACTTCAATTCTGACCGACGGGTGTTTTGCCTGCAACGGGGCTGCAATTTCGTTCGCTTTGGCTTCGACTTTCGCAAGTAACTGCTCCGGATCATCCCCAATCAAGTTTCGAATTTCCGCAATAAAACTAGTATGATTGGGTACAATATTCAGTGCTGTTCCACCCGATATGGTTCCAACATGAAGGGTCGTAAAATCCACATCATAATCGTCGTCTCTATCGCCCGATGCGACGACCTCAGCCTGAATTTCACGAATGGCAGAAATCATATCCACCGCCATGTAGATCGCGTTAACACCGGTTGGGGCAAGTGCAGAGTGCGCTTCCTTTCCATAGCACGAAACCCTAAATGCGATTTTTCCTTTATGCCCGGTCGCCACACCCATAAGGGTTGGTTCACCCACGATACAGAACTTTGGGCGGAACGGCGCATTGGCCAAAAGGTCGATCATCGACCGAACCCCGATGCAGCCTATTTCTTCATCATAGGAAAGTGCCAAATAAAGAGGCGTAGACAAGTCGGTTTTGGCCGCTTTCAAAGCTAAACTTAATGAAGCAGCCACAAAGCCTTTCATGTCTGCAGTACCGCGTCCAAATACATTGCCATTCGCCACCGTTGCCTCAAAGGGTGGATGCGTCCAGTTTTGCCCCTCGACCGGCACAACATCAGTGTGGCCAGATAGCATAACACCTCCAACCCCCTCCTGACCAACAGTGGCAAACAGATTTGCTTTGTGGCCCGTTGCGTCTTCGATTATCTGAACCGCAATTCCCGCGTCTTCCAAAAGCTTCGCACAATAGTCAATCATCGATCTGTTTGGATCGGCGCTTACAGTAGGAAATGCGATCAGATCACGAAGGATATCAAGCGTTTGCATCTGGCCTCTATTTTTTCAACTTTAACTCATTACGGGCCCGGGCAGCACCCGACACTACTCTAAAGGTGCTATTTAGAGAAAGGCTAATCAACACTTTCGAACAGGGTTCTTTGCCGCGCAATTGATTGGTAGTGAGTATAAGACTAACCCCGCCCAAAAGCGACTTAGAGAGCAAAGCAACCATATGACTCGTGATAGCCGATACGATATTTTATTCGAGCCGCTGGCAATAGGTCCGGTAACAGCCAAGAACAGATTTTACCAAGTCCCCCATTGTAACGGTGGCGGATATCGCGACCCATCTGCTGCAGCTGAGATGCGCGGGATAAAATCACAAGGTGGATGGGGCGTTATCTTCACCGAACAGTGTGAAATACACCACACTTCGGAGATTGCGCCATTCATTGAACTGCGCCTGTGGGATGACGCTGATATTCCGATGATCGCAAAAATGGCCAACAAAATGAAAGAGCACGGTGCCCTTGCTGGAATTCAACTAGCATATTCCGGGATTAACGGTCCAAATCTCTATTCGAAAGAGATACCCTTGGCGCCTTCCGCCATGCCAATTCGTACGTTTACAAATGATCCGGTGCAAGCACGCGCACTTGATAAACAGGATATCAAAGACCTTCGACGCTGGTTTGTGAATGCCGCCAAGAGATGTCGGGCCGCCGGGTTCGATTTAATTTGTCTTTATGGCGCCCATGGGTTTGGAATTTTTCAACACTTTCTATCAACCGCAACAAACCAACGAACCGATGAATATGGAGGGAACCTTAAAAATCGGGCCCGTTTTGTCCGCGAGGTAGTAGCTGATGTACGAGAGGCAGTTGGTGATCAGATGGGTATCACGTTGCGCTTGTCATTGGACGAGATGATCGGTGATCTTGGCTTCGCAAATTCCGAGGTGCGTGATTTTATTGAAATGCACAAAGATCTTCCTGACCTTTGGGATTTGGCGCACGGCGCCTGGGAAGATTGTTCAGGACCTTCAAGGTTCAAAGAAGAAGCAGCACAATTTGAGCTCGTTGACGGCATCAAAGCACTGACGTCAATACCGGTCGTTGGGGTTGGACGTTTCACGTCACCCGATGTGATGGCGAAGATGATTAAATCAGGCACTCTAGATTTCATAGGGTGTGCGCGACCATCTATTGCAGATCCCTTTTTGCCTAAGAAGATTGAGGATGGCAGGATTGAAGATATTCGCGAATGCATTGGTTGTAATATTTGCATCACCGGTGACATGACCATGTCCATTAGCCGTTGCACACAAAATCCCACATTCATGGAAGAATGGCGTAAAGGTTGGCACCCTGAAATCATGAATCCAAAGGGTGCATCCGACAAGGTGTTGGTCGTGGGGTCTGGTCCCGCCGGTCTCGAAGCAGCTAGGGCCTGTGCAGAACGGGGATATGATGTGGCTTTGGCTGAAGCAGACAATATGTTAGGCGGGCGTGTTTCCCGCGAGCGGCATCTACCTGGGCTGTCTGCCTGGGGGCGGGTGGCTGATTATCGCGAATATCAACTTTTGGACTTGTCCCGTATTAATTCCGCATCCTGTTCTCGTTTAACTCGTTTTTCGTTCAAATTTGATGGGCGACATTCCTCCTATTGCTGAGTGTCTTCTGCGGCTGTTGTAAAAGCCGTTGATGTATTGGAACAGGGCGTCGGTTGCTTGCTGTCGTGTTTGCCATGTGCCGCGCCAGATGAGTTCGGCTTTGAGTGTTTTGAAGAACGTCTCGACCACGGCGTTGTCCCAGCAATTGCCTTTTCGGCTCATGGACACTTTAAACTTCAGTTCACGCATTCGTTTTTGATAATCATGAGAGCAGTATTGACTGCCACGGTCCGTATGATGAATGCAGCCCGGCGGTGGGTTTCGAAGGGCCAAAGCCCGGTTGAGAGCCTGCAATGCCAAGTCTTTCTTCAACCGGTTGCTGACAGCCCAACCCACCACACGGCGTGAATGTAGATCGATCATCACTGCCAGATACAGCCAGCCCTCACGGGTCCAGATGTAGCTGATGTCACCTGCCCATTTCTGGTTGGGTTTATCCGCTTGGAAGTTCCGCCCCAGCAAGTTAGGCGCAATGTTGAAGCGGTGATTGCTATCGGTCGTAGCTTTGTATTTGCGTGTTCTGACCACTCGAATGCCGTTGTCGCGCATCAGGCGGCCAACACGGCGGTGACCAATAGCAAGGCCGGCTTCCTTCAACTCCTGCGTCATTCTCGGGCGACCATAACTGCCAAGGCTCAAGTGATGCTGTTCACGGATGTGCGCCAGAACCACCATGTCATCGCGCTGCCGTTGACTAACAGGGCGGTTGTGCCAGGCACGATAACCACGCGATGTAACATTCAGAATATGGCAAAGCCGATCCACCGGAACGTGTTTCCTGTGTTCTTCGACAAACGCAAATCTCACTTGCTTTGACCCGCGAAGAACACTGTTGCCTTCTTTAATATCTCCCTCTCCTCCGTGAGGAGACGAACCTCTCTGCGAAGCCGCTCATTCTCTTTGGCCAGATCAATATCAACCGATGGTGGAAGGTCATCAGGCCGGGATTGTTGTATCCATTTCGATAACGTCGAAAAGCCGACCCCCAAATCTGATGCCACTTGTTTCCGGGTAAGTCCGCTGGTCAGCGCAATACGCACCGCTTCACGCTTGAATTCGTCTGTGTGGCCTCGTGCCATAATAGTTCTCCTTGATGGGATTAATCCAATTCAAGGACACGGAACTAAACCGTGACAAGTCCACTTTCGCAAAAGCCCAACGTTGAAACCTATTTCGACAGTGCTTTGAATGCTGATCAGATCCTGGAGTTCGGATTTGAGAACATCTGTATCGCGACCGGCTCCAATTGGCGAGCTGACGGGGTATCGCGCCAACATGTTGTACCGATGCCTATCGACTCAACGATGCCCGTTTTTACACCTGATGATGTTATGGCGGGCAATATGCCAACCGGCAATGTGACGATATACGATGATGATCACTATTACATGGGTGGCGTGATCGCTGAGTTATTGGTTGAAAAGGGTTGTGCTGTCACTCTGGTAACCCCATGCGCGTATGTCTCGGACTGGACCCAAAATACTCTCGAACAGGCAACCATCCACAAACGTCTTGCCGAGTTGGGTGTCGATATTCAACTTAATCGAGGCGTTACGCAAATTCTGAAAGGTTCAATAATGACCAATTGTACCTTTACGGATCGTACCAGAGAACAAGAAGCGGATGCCATTGTTATGGTCGCGTCTCGTTTACCAAACGACATTCTCCATCGTGAACTATCGCTGCGAGAAGCGGAATGGGCCGACGTCGGCATCAAGTCTGTCGAACTCATCGGGGACGCAAACGCGCCCGGACCGATTGCCTGGGCCACATACGCGGGGCACAACTATGCTCGAACGCTCGATTGCGAAGATATTGGCGATGCATTGCCGTTCCGCCGTGAAATAGCGGAACTGGCCGTTGATTGAGGACTTCAAGAATAGTGAGTTTTGCGATTTGTCAGACCCCGCCTCCCATCGAGGGTTCGAGAGATTAAACCCAAAACGCTTTAGGATGCATTGGCTTTGGAAGCCTCACGTTCTGCAATCTCACCGGCAATGCGCTTGGCATCCACATAAGCACCCCAAATGAAAGATGACCCTCTCATAGACAACCAGGGAAGGCCAACAAAATAGATGCCTGGCACCTTTGAAATACCATCCTTATGAATGGGTATTCCACGTTTGTCGAAGCAATCGATTTTGAGCCAGTCAAAATTCTGTCGATAACCGGTAGCCCAAATAATGGTCTGGATATTAGCGACTGCCAAATCGATTTCCAATGTGGGGTCAGTTAGACACTCTGGGTCTTGTGCAACAATTTTTGCCTGTTCTTCTTCGGGAAAATCCAGCTTCTCCTGCTCAACATATGCATCTGCCTCTGCAAGCAATGACAAATAGTTCTCATCACCTTCTGCAATATTCTTGGCCAGGTCCGCTTCGAACAACAATTTGCCGTTAGCATATTCCTTTGTCATTCCCACAAGCTTCATTCCACGGCCGGCAAGCTTTCTGAAATCTACTGTGTGCCCGCCATGAGCCCCGCTGACAGCTATAGTGACATGCTCGCGCCCTGCCGGCGGTGTCTTCATTTCCCACTTGCCCAACACGCCCAACCAATAAACGAAGTCCTTACCTCGGTATCGACGGGGTGGCCGGTCGTGCGGGCCAACAGAAAGATAAACGTCTCGACCGGCGCACATTAATTCATCAGCGATCTGGGTACCTGAGGAACCGGCCCCAACAACTAATACTGCCCCATTTTCGATTTGATCTGGATTGGAATAGTATTGCGAGTGCATTTGAGTTATTCCCGCAATTTCCGGCAATACTGGCGGGATCACGGGAACCTGAAACGAGCCGGTTGCAGCAACAACATTAGATGCTTCGATAACACCAACTGAGGTATCCAATACGTAGCCAGATTCGGATTGATTCTCCGTAACACGAATGACTTCAACACCGGTTCTAACAGGCAATTCGTTTTCTCTGGCATAATCTTCAAAATAGCGGGCACAAGCGTCTTTTGTGGCAAATGCATCTTCACCGGTATCTTCAAATTCCTTGTCAGGGAACCTGTCATGCCATGCAGGGCCATTTGCCACCAGGTTATCCCAACGGCTGGTTCGCCAGGCTTCCGCAATGCGGCTCTTCTCGAGAACTATGTTTTCAATGCCGACATCATTCAAATGCTTGCTTGTTGCAATTCCCGCCTGACCGCCACCAACGATAACTGTGTTTATCTTTTCCATTCGTTATTCGATCTCCAGCGACAAACCTCGAGGTAATCTAGCGTGAAAATTGAACCATCAAAATCATAAATTTTGAAAGCGCTGCTTGGGATACGGCCAATCGAATGAAGATTGCGAATTTATCGGTGTAAGGATTCGAGAACCGATCATTCGCCAACTCCCGACAAAAGTTTTGAAACCCTGAAGACCCTCAGTTGAGGGACCTTGTGAAATAACGTTTTGGCGGCGGACAATTTTGCCACATCCGCGAGGACATTTAATGCCGCGGATTTGTATCGCCATATCTACCGATCACTAAAGAGCGTCAATTACCCCAATTTATTGAACTCGCTTTCCCGATACGTTGTCAAATAGATGGATGTTTGATGCGTCTATATTCAATCGAACTGTGTCGGCTGCCTCGGTCGCCTTGTAAACGCCGGGGGAACTCACGGTGAATGCGTCATCCTCACCAGACAATGTCCCGTGTAAAAGCGAATTAGCACCGAGCGGTTCTACCAAGCCAATTTGAAATTCCAGTGGGCCTTTTGGATGTTGTTCAAGGTGTTCCGGGCGCATGCCAACCCAAACTTCACCCTCGATCTTACTTGCCAGTTTTAATGTAGCGCCATTGGTGAGCGTGACTTTTCCCTTGGACGCTGTACCGGAAACGATGTTCATGGCGGGGCTTCCGATAAATTGTGCGGCAAATAGTGTGTTCGGGGTTTCATAAACCTCCAGTGGTGTGCCGATTTGTTCTGCAACGCCATCGTTCATGACAATCATCCGGTCTGCCATTGTCATAGCCTCAACCTGATCATGGGTGACGTAAAGCGACGTGATGTTGAGTTTCGATTGAAGCTCCTTGATCTCCAGCCGCATCTGTACCCGCAGTTTTGCATCGAGGTTGGAAAGTGGCTCGTCGAACAGGAACACGGCGGGTTCACGCACTATAGCACGCCCCATCGCCACCCGTTGGCGCTGACCACCGGACAATTCCTTGGGCTTCCGGTCGAGATAAGGTTCCAGCTGAAGCAAGCCAGCGGCCTCTGCGACTTTTGCGTCAATCTGGGCCTTTTCCATCCCCGCGATCTTCAAACTGTAGGCCATGTTCTGGCGCACGGACATGTGAGGATAAAGCGCATAATTTTGAAAAACCATGGCGATATCGCGATCCATGGGTTCCGCTTCGTTGACCCGTTTGCCGCCAATGGACACATCACCCGCGCTTACGCTTTCCAGCCCGGCGACCATGCGCAACAGCGTGGATTTTCCGCAACCGGAGGGCCCGACGATTACGATGAACTCACCGTCTTCGATGTCAACACTGACCCCGTGGATAACTTCGATCTTGCCAAAGCGCTTTTTAATGTCGTTGAGCTGAATGGTTGCCATTATTATTTCTCGCTATCGACAAGGCCGCGGATGAAGAGTTTCTGCATGGAAACGACAACGAGGACTGGCGGAATCATTGCCAAAATCGATGTTGCCATGATCACCGGCCAATCGGCCGTATCATCACCGGAAGGGAACATTTGTTTGATACCCATGACGATAGTGTTCATGTCCGGCTCGGTTGTGATGAGCAACGGCCACAGATATTGGTTCCAGCCGAAGATAAACAGGATGACAAACAGAGCAGCAATATTGGTGCGGCTCATCGGCAGAACGATATCGACAAAAAACCGCATGGGCTTTGCGCCATCCACCCGGGCCGCTTCCGCAAGTTCATCCGGGATAGTCAGGAAAAACTGACGAAACAGGAATGTCGCGGTTGCTGACGCGATAAGCGGGAAAATCAGACCGGAATAGGAATTGAGCAGGCCAAATCCAGCCACCACTTCGTAGGTCGGCACAATACGAACCTCGACTGGAAGCATCAATGTGATGAAGATCATCCAGAAAAAGTAATTTCGACCGGGAAACCGAAAATAGACAATCGCAAATGCGGACAACAAAGAGATGATAATTTTACCAACTGCAATGCCTACCGCCATCACGAGCGAATTAAATAACATGGTTGCAACCGGTACATTTACACCGGAAAACAAAGCACGCTTATAGTTCTCAAAGAAATACTCTCCAGGCCAAAGCGGCATGGGAGGTGAGACGATTTCAGCTTGGGTCACCGTTGACGCAACAAATGCCAGCCAGATCGGGAAAAAGACGATCAGGACCCCAATCACCATAAACACGTGCGTGAGCCAAAGCGAACGCCCACGCCGTTCCACCATGCCAGGTGGCGGGTCGATAGCTGTTTGGGCGATGGAGCTGGATGTGCCGGTCAATAGTGGACCCTCTTTTCCACGAATTTGAACTGCAACACCGTAAGCGCACCAACCAGAAACAATAGAATGACGGACTGCGCTGCCGATGATCCAAGGTCTTGCCCGACAAACCCGTCTGCGAAAACCTTATAAACGAGAATAGTCGTGGCCTGCTGAGGGCCACCCGCCGTGATGGTGTGAATAACGCCGAATGTTTCAAAAAACGCGTAGACGATGTTGACGACCAGAAGGAAGAACGTCGTTGGAGAAAGTAGTGGCAAAACAATGGTGAAAAACCGCCGCCAGAACCGTGCACCGTCTATCGCGGCAGCTTCAATGACGGACTTGGGAACCGCTTGAAGGGCCGCAAAGAAAAACAGGAAATTATAGCTGATCCGACCCCAAGATGAAGCCACGACCACGAGTCCCATGGCTTCACTGTCGTTGAGCACATGGTTCCAGTCATATCCAAGCTGGCCAAGATACCACGAGACCACACCAACGCGGGTGTTGAACATGAAGAGCCACAACACACCGGCGACGGCAGGCGCGACGGCGTAAGGCCAGATCAGAAGTGTTCGGTATGCGCCTGCACCCTTGATCAGCCGGTCTGCGAGAACCGCGAGAAACAGCGCCGGTATCATTGAGACAAGCGTCACCAGCGTTGAGAAAATGGCGGTCGTGAAAAATGATGTTAGATAATATTTATCCGTCAGCAAAAATTCGAAGTTTCCCAAGCCGACAAATTGTGTCGACAGGCCAAACGGATCGGGAATAAACAGGGATTGCCAGATTGCCTGTCCGGCTGGGTAAAAAAAGAAGACGGCGGATATTAATATCTGCGGGAAGACGAGTGCTAAGGGCAAAAACCAACCTTTGAAGGTCACCCTTTTTTCCATTTACCCTTCTCCCATACAAAAAGGAAAACTGGCGGCATCTTTTGACGCCGCCAGAAATCGTTTTACCAATGAACCTTAGCGGTTTGCCTGTTCGAAACGGCGCAACAATTTGTCACCGCGTTCCTTGGCACTGTCCATTGCAGCCTGAGCGGTCTTGTCCCCGGTCCAGACGGCTTCCAGCTCTTCATCGATGATGCCGCGAATCTGGTCGAAGGAACCAAGACGAAGACCTTTGGAATTGCCCGTTGGTTTCTTTGCTGTCATCTGAATTACAGCGACATCCGTGCCGGGGTTTTTCTCATAAAATCCATCAATTCTGGTTTTATCACCAGCGGCTGCGGTAATAGGCAGATAACCGGTATTCTGGTGCCATTTAGCCTGAATATCGACGGAAGACAGGAAGTTCAGAAAGTCCGCTGCAGCCTTATATTCTTCTGATTCATGACCCGTCATGACCCAAAGGGAAGCACCACCGATAATCGTATTTTGCGGGGCACCGGACACGCCCTCCCAATAGGGCAAGGTGCGGACGTCAAACTTGAACTTGGCTTCTTTCTTGATACCCGCGTAACCGGCTGAGCTTTCAGTAAACAGTGCACAGGCACCTGCGCGGAAATCCGCACCACCTTCGTTACGGCGGCCTTTGTAAACGAATTTACCATCCTTAGCCCAGTCGCCCATTTGCTGAATGTGCTTCACCTGAACCGATCCGTTTAGAGCCAATTCAGTATCAGTACCGCCAAAGCCATTATCTTTAGTGGCAAATGGCGTGTCGTGATAGGCGGACATATTTTCCAGATGAATCCAGCTCTGCCAAGCGGTGGTCAGCGGGCATTCGTGGCCGGACGCTTTCAACGAGTCCAGCACACCGCCAACTTTTTGCCAGGTCGACATATCGATGTCCGGATCAATTCCAGCCGCCTGCAGGGCGTCGCGGTTGACCCACAAAACCGGAGTTGAGGAGTTAAATGGCAAAGACAGCATCTTACCATCGGTTGTTGTATAATACCCTTTGACCGAGCCAATATAAGCATCGGGGTCGAACGCAGCGCCGGAATCACTCATGACTTCATAGACCGGTTTAATCGCGCCTTTAGCGCCCATCATCGTTGCGGTACCGACTTCAAACACCATCAGGATATGAGGCTGTTCTTTCGCGCGGAATGCGGCAATACCGGCATTTAGAGTTTCCGAGTAATTGCCCTTATGGGAACCAATCACCTTGTGCTTGTCCTGGGATGAATTAAAGGTTTCGATCTGTTCTGCCACCAACTCACCCAACCGTCCGGTAAAGGCGTGCCAGAACTGTATTTCGGCGGACATCGCGTGGCTGCTCCACAATGACGTAGCGGCCACCGATGCGGCCAGTGCAAACTTGCTTAACTTCATAACTCTCTCCAATTGATCACAAACGGGGAATTTCGACCCGCCATAACTAAGTTTTTCGTTAAATCAATTGTAGGTCAAGCTAAGGGCTCGCGTGGGAGCTAAATTAAAGCTGGTCAAAACATCCGCGGCCCTGCCTTTGACGCAAAATATTCCAGTTCCACAATGATAACTATCTGTTAACATTGTAGTTCTTTGTCCAGATCAAAATTGAAAATAATTTTGATTGAAGGTACCCGGATACAATTGAATATCCGGGTTGAAACAATCGTTGGATCAATTCCGATAGCTACATAGCAATCAAGCGATTAACAATCGAGCGATTGGTCTCGCTCCCATTGGGTCAGGTGCTGGGTGAACTGCGTCCACTCTCGGTTTCTCAATTTAACATAGGCTTGTGAGAACTCAGCACCCATCGTTTTGACGAGATATTTGTCTTTTTCGAACTCACGAATGGCATCGAGCATATTAAGCGGTAGTTTTTTGGCGCCACGTGCCTTGTGACCCTCAGTGTACATGTCGATATCAAGTCGTTTTCCCGGGTCCAGCTCACGCTCAATGCCATCAAGCCCTGCAGCGAGCAGCACGGCTTGAAGCAGGTACGGATTGGATGCGCCATCCGCCAGACGGAATTCCAGACGACCAGCATCGGGAATGCGCACCATATGGGTGCGGTTATTACCGCCATAGGTTACCGATGACGGAGACCAGGTCGCGCCAGAAAGAGTCGCCGGCGCATTGATGCGCTTGTAGCTGTTTACCGTGGGGTTGGTGATGGCGCACATTCCCGTACCGTGAGCCATGAGACCGCCAAGAAAATGGTACGCCGTATCGGATAGACCCAATTCACCGTCGTCATCGGCGAACACACATTTGGAGCCATCCAAAGTCCAGACGGAATGGTGCACATGGCATCCGTTACCGGTGAGATTGGAGAATGGCTTGGGCATGAAGGTCGCCCGCAGGCCATGCTTTTCAGCAATCGCCTTGACCATGAACTTGAAAAACGCGTGCTGGTCGGCAGTTTTCAGGCAATCGCCGAAATCCCAGTTTATTTCGAATTGCCCGTTGGCGTCTTCATGGTCGTTTTGATACGGGCCCCAGCCCAAATCGATCATGGTTGTGCAAATTTCGGAAATCACATCATATCGGCGCAACAACGCGCTTTGATCGTAACAGGGTTTTTCCTGAATATCGCGGTCATCGGAAATATCAGAACCGTCAGCGTTGATCAGATGGAATTCCGGTTCGACACCCGACATCATTTTCACACTATGCTCGGCAGCGCGGGCAATCAGCGTTTTCAAGACATTTCTGGGGGCTTGGGCAACGGGGGCGTTATCCATCCACGGATCGCCGGCAACCCAGGCAATCTCCGGTTTCCACGGTAGTTGAATGGCACTGTCTGCATCCGGCATGACAAACATATCCGGGTGAGCGGGTGTCATATCAAGCCAGCTTGCAAACCCGGCAAACCCGGCGCCGGATTTCTGCATATCGGCAACCGCCTGTGTCGGCACCAGCTTGGCCCGTTGGACACCAAACAGGTCGGTGAAGTTAAATAGAAAAAATTTAACCCCTTTGTCGGCGGCAAACTTTGCTAGATCCTGTGTCATTTCTCTCTCCCTATACGTCTTTTTCCTGCGGTTTTGCTCGCAGTTTAATAATTTCAAAATCGACTAAATCTTCCCACAGCGGTGTCCATTGATCAAACACCGATGGATCCGCCGCCGCCATGACCTGAAACACGCGTCCTCCACTTTCATCCATCCAGCTTTCGATGAATTCGAGCCCGTCGGGAAGCATGCGTCCCTCTGTATAGAAACGCTTGTAAACTGCATTCAGTGACGAGGGAGGGAAAGTCTCGATGATCATGAACAGGTCTTTAGCCAATGTTATTCTTCCCCTTGAGTAAAACGAATTTAGGCACCTTCGGCCCCAGGTACCCAACTAGTACCAGCAAGCGGTACGCCGGTCATGGCTGCCGCTTCTATTGTCAGCGCGCACAGGTCCTCGGGCTCCAGGTTGAGAACGTGGTTTTTACCACATGCTCTTGCAATGGTTTGCGCTTCAAGCGTCAACACGCGCAGGTAATTTGCAAGACGCCTCCCTGCTGCAACCGGGTCAAGCCGCGCCGCCAGTTCGGGGTCCTGCGTGGTAATGCCAGCCGGGTCCAACCCCTCGTGCCAGTCGTCATAAGCGCCCGCTGTGGTTCCGAGTTTCTGATATTCCTCTTCCAGCGCCGGATCATTATCACCCAGCGCAATGAGGGCGGCAGTGCCGATTGAAACCGCATCTGCCCCCAATGCCAGAGCCTTGGCCACATCAGCACCAGTTCTTATGCCACCGGAAATAACCAGTTGAGCTTTCCGATGCATATCAAGCTCTTGAAGGGCCTGGACCGCCGGGCGAATACAGGCGAGAGTCGGTTGACCGACATGTTCAATAAACACATCCTGCGTTGCTGCGGTTCCCCCTTGCATACCGTCAAGAACGACAACATCAGCACCCGCTTTGATCGCCAGAGTTGTATCAAAATACGGTCGTGCACCGCCAATTTTGATGAAGACCGGAACTTTCCAACCGGTGATTTCGCGCAATTCCATAATCTTGATTTCGAGATCGTCCGGCCCTGTCCAGTCTGGATGTCGGCACGCCGAGCGTTGGTCAATGCCCTTGGGCAATGTGCGCATTTCAGCCACTCGGTCTGAAATCTTCTGTCCAAGCAACATACCACCACCGCCCGGTTTAGCGCCCTGCCCGACAACGATTTCAATCGCATCGGCCTTGCGCAAATCATCCGGGTTCATACCATAGCGAGATGGCAGATATTGATAGACAAGCTGGTTGGAATGGCCCCGCTCTTCGGGTGTCATGCCGCCATCACCCGTTGTTGTTGACGTGCCCGCGGCGTTAGCCCCACGACCGAGCGCTTCCTTCGCCTGCCCGGAAAGCGCCCCAAAACTCATCCCCGCAATGGTGATGGGTATATCGAGCTTGATTGGGTTTTTCGCAAACCGTGTTCCAAGTTCCACAGACGTGTCGCAGCGTTCACGATAACCTTCCAGCGGGTAGCGCGACATGGATGCGCCTAGAAACAACAAGTCATCGAAATGCGGAACACGTCGTTTCGCTCCGCCACCCCTGATATCATAAATTCCGGTTGCCGCGGCGCGGCGGATGTAGGAGTTTGTGTAGTCGTCAAATGTCCACGGCTTAACGGGATGAGTGCCTGGTGTTTTGTCCATCAGTAAGCTCCCGCATTGTCGATATCAAAATTATACAGCGTTCGCGCCGACCCGTAGCGGCGGAACTCGGAGGGTTCGGCTTCAGCTCCCGCCTCATCAAGCAGGCGTTTCAGCGTGTCGAGATGCTCCATGCGCATCTCTTTTTCAACGCAATCAGCGCCCAGCGACTTCACGTCTCCGCGCACAAATATATGCGCCTCATAAAGACTGTCACCCAAGGCGTCACCAGCATCGCCCAATACGACAAGGTTCCCCGCCTGCGCCATGAAGGCACTCATGTGGCCGATGTTGCCGTGAACAACAATATCGATACCTTGCATCGATATGCCGCAACGACTGGACGCATTGCCTTTGATGACCAGCAGGCCGCCGTGGGCCGTAGCACCGGCATATTGGCTTGCATCCCCTTCAATTACGACTTTGCCCGACATCATATTTTCGGCAACGCCGGGGCCAACAGAACCCAAGACGTTGACCGTCGCCTGCTTGTTCATGCCCGCGCAATAATAACCAGTTGATCCGTGAACATTCACTTCAATCGGGGCATCCAGCCCCACAGCAATTGCATGGCTGCCGAGAGGATTGGTGATCTTAAATGACTTGTTGGAACCGTCGCCTTCCGCCTGCAATGTTGCATTGATTGCGCGCAGTTCGAGCGTTTTTAAATCAAGTGATTCCATGCCCTATTGCTCCCAGAAATAAACAGTTGCCGGTTCGGGTTCCCAGACACGGGCGGCTTCAATACCGGGCAGATTGACCAGAGCGCGATATTCGGAACCAAAGGCCACATATTGGTCGGTTTCCGCCAGCACCGCCGGTTTGCAGGCAATCGGGTCGCGCAACACACCGAAGCCATCTTTGGTGCCAACGACGAACGTATAGAAACCGTCGAGATCGTCGATACCGGCTTCCAGCGCTTCCCCAAGGTTTGCGCCTTCCTGCATTTTCCAACTCAGGTAAGCAGCTGCAACTTCCGTATCATTCTCCGTTTCAACCCTCACCCCCTGTCGCGTGAGCTTGCGCCGCAACGAATTATGGTTGGAGAGAGAACCGTTATGAACGAGACATTGGTCGGCACCAGTGGAAAACGGATGTGCACCCAATGTTGTGACAGCACTTTCCGTGGCCATACGGGTGTGGCCGATCCCGTGCGTCCCTTGGAGTTTGGGGATATCAAACCGGCTCGCAACGTCTTTGGGCAGGCCGACTTCTTTATAAATCTCAATCGCGTCACCACTCGACATCACCCGGAGGTTCGGCATGTCATCGATCCTGGCGCGAACAGATGGAGCCTGATCCTGGTCACATGAAATGATCGCATGAGTGTCGATGCAGGTAACATCAACGCCAAGCTTCTGTGCCAGTCCCTCGAAATCGGATTCCGGATTGGGTGACTGAACGGTAATTTTGGTCTGGCCATCATCGGCGCCGCGATAAACTGCAATTCCTGCACTGTCAGGGCCACGGTCGGACATGGTGACCAGCATATCGGTCAACATATGTCCAAGGTCAGGCTCAAGTGATTTATCCTTCAGGAAAAGGCCCACAATTCCGCACATATATTATCCTCCCGGTTTGGCCATCAGGCTAAATAATTTAAAACGGGATGCAAGGAAAGTTTATCCTGACGAATGTTTAGTTCATTACAGGAATAATTATTTCTCTAATTTTCCTCAAGGTAACAAATGATCGAGAGATAGCGGGAGGGTAATTCGACCAGCTTTTCGGGCCCGTGTGGTGCATCAGCATCGAAAAACAGACTGTCCCCCGGTTCCAGCAAATAGGTCGACCGGCCATGCCGGTATTCAACACGTCCTTCCAGCATATAAAGGAATTCCAACCCTTCATGCTGAAATGTGGGAAACACGTCGGATGTGTGGGTCAAGCTTATCAAATAGGGTTCAACGGTGACGCCTGCGGACCCGGTAATACTGCCCAGAAGATTATATTGATGACCTGACCTTGTGCCAGCCCTCTCCGCATGCACACCATCACCGGATTTAACATGGACAGCGTCCCGGGTTTCTTCAAACCCTTTGAACAGGACGGTCAGCGGGACATTCAACCCCCGCGACAGGGCATGCAATGTCAACAAAGACGGCGCCGTCTGACCGTTCTCAATCTTCGACAACATACCATTTGAAATATCAATATCCTGCGCCAATTGCGCGATTGTCAGCTTCTTACGTCGACGGATATTTCGTATCTGCCGGCCTATAGCCGCCTGAAGGTCGTTCTCCGAAAAATCAGCGGTTGCATGGGGGTCTTGGCGGAACTTCTTAGGCATTTCCAACACTTGGCACGGAATGCCCATTCGAACAATCACGTCATACTATAGCACGTGACGAGATGGGTATTCGGTTTCGGCGGCGTATCGTCGAGTTGCTGACAATGTGAAATATGTATTGAGAGTAACACTCCGGTTGCAACCTGATAAAGAGTGTAGAACATATGCTCTGCAACAAGCTGTGAGATGATCACGGTTCGTCGGCTAAGGGATGGGGAGGGCCAGCTTGTTGTTCGATCGAATCCTGAGCAGCTCCGATTGCGGCCTGTTTTTCATCTTCGGTCAATTCTCTATCGCTAATGACTTCGACTTTTACATTTCGTTCAGCAAGCCGTATTCCACTTGCCTCAAAGGCGTTGACAATTTTCTGATAGGCGTCACGCCGGATAACCCATTGCTCGCCAGGCTTGGCCATAAATTTGACACCGACAACCATGTTGAACTCTTCCATCCGGCGAACACCCTGCGACTTCAAAGGTTGCAGAAAACCATCTTTGTAAAGCGGGTCTTCCAACATCTCAGCGCCGATCCGTTTGACCAATTTTTTGACAACTTTGATATCGGTTTCAAATGGAACTCTAAATTCCATTTTCATGATCACCCAGTCACGGCTGTAATTGGTCAACGAGGTCAACTCGCCAAAAGGTATCGTGTGGACAGCCCCCCTGTGATGACGGACCCTCAATGAACGAACTGACATGGATTCTACTACACCGCGTAAATTGCCGAGCTCGATATATTCTCCGACACGAAATGCATCATCAATCAAAAAGAATATTCCTGATACAATATCTTTTACCAACGACTGCGCGCCAAACCCGATAGCCACGCCCAGGACACCCGCACCGGCAATGAGCGGTGCAATGTTGACCCCAGCAGACGACAAGACGCTAAGCCCAACCATGACCACGAGGGTAACCAACAGGATGACGCGCAGCAACGGTAGCAGTGTGGCCATTCTGGCTTCGGGCCCTGGAGCCTGGGGCCCTTCCGGCGGTTTATAGTCGGCAAGCCTGCGATCAATGGAAGTTTTAGCCCATGTCCAAATTAGATCAGCGATCAGGACAGCCACAATAAGTTCAACGACAATCGATATGACCTTGCCATAGAAAGTCGGTGACTCCGCTAAAGAGAATATGTCTGTGGCCCAAGCCGCTAGCACCGTAAGAACACTGATGATGACCAGCACGAATCGGAGGAATCTCACGGTCACCAAGCGAACTGTATCGAATGGTCGATGCTCATCCAATTCCGGTATGGTGTCAGTTTCTTCCCCAACTTCAATAGCCTCGATGGCCTCAGTGACTTCCGATTCCAACTCCTGCTCAGCAACCAACTGATGGCCCTGGTTTCGGCCAAGGAGGTAGTTTTCTGATTCATCAAAGAAATAATTCACCCAGCCTCGCACAAGACTTAAGACCGCCGGCAGGAGCCCCAAAATCAGCACGGTCCACATCACGTCGGTGGCCGCAAACAGCCACAGAACAAAAGTTAAGGTTGCCAGCACTGACAAATAGAGCCGCCAATTGAACACTCTTTGATTGCTCGCCGCATGCCCATCCTCATCCGACGGGTCAGATACAATCATGAGAAGACCGGCTATCCGCCAGATCGCCAGCAGTGCAACGGTTAAACAGACCAGGCCAGCGAGTATCGAAACCGAGAAGGCTGCTGCCTGGATTTCGGACTGTTGATTTCCCTCTTCGGCCAGTTCCGCAAAAATATCTGAAACAGCCAGCGAAATCGCCATAATGCTCAGCGTGATGATCAAGGTTCGGTGGAATTGTTTTGCGAGCTGGTTTTCAAATGGCGCCAGACGCAATTCGCGAACCCGAGGCGCGAGAACAAACATAGATAGTGTTGCGATGGTCCGCAGTACCAGCACCAACAGAAGCAGAATAAGAACTAGCTCTTCAACAAACGGGTTCCAGTCAAAGCTCAGGAAGCCGCCGATGCTGCCAATTGTGAATACGGCGAGACCACCAAAAATCAACAACGCCCTGGACAACGCAGCGCGTACCCTACCGGACAATGAACCGGGGTTAATAAGTTGAAGCCGAAGCAGCCGATTATTGGTGTATTGTTTGTATAACCACTCAAGCCCGCCACCAATGAACAAAAATATCAGTACGTAAGTCATGCTACGTACTGTCCCGCCTGGCTTAATAGCCTTGCCCCATTCACGCGCAAGATGTGCCGGTACATCGGAAATGTGTTGCCATGCACCCTGGAGTAGCCGTGCACGCTGGCGCGTTCTGTCCAATGCAGCTGACAGTTGTGCCTTCAATCCATCACCAATGGCCGACGAATCCGTCAGTTCAGATTCTTCGGAGTTTTGCGCACCTTTTTCGAGCCAGTTCTTTATTCGTTTGTCGTCAAGGAGACGAATAAGTTCTTTGACGTCGTTCGGCGAAGGCGGTCCGATGACATCAGCCGTCTGTTCCACCGTTTTGATCTGCGGCAGTGATTGTGCGCCGACGTATTGCGAACCAAATCCAAAGCAGATCAGACAGGCCGCGAACAGGCAGGATAATCTGACGAACCAGCTCAAGTTGCTGGCTCAATCGCTGAACCCAAATCCGGAACCCGTTTTTTCGATGGCGGAACCAGCGCATCTAGACCAGCATCGGGAGGGAGCAACCGCTCCAGTTCGATTTTACCAGCAGTCGGAGCCAGTTGACAGGCCAATCGAACATTGTCGGGCGACTCAAATCGCTCCAGAGTTTGTTGCTCTATTTGGGAGGGCCTTGGTAGCTCATCTGAAGATGACATAATCCTTACACGGCAAGTGCCGCATCTTCCCCGCCCTTTGCACATGCTGGCATGCGGCAGGTCATGGAGCTCCGCTGCTTCGAGCAGTGATACACCCCCTTCAGTTCGAATGGTATCTCCAGTCAGATAGCTCAACGTCAGCATTCCGGTATTTGCAGCACGCAAACGTATTTTCCGTGCAATGAGCACGGCAGCCACGATAATCAGATAAGTGCTGATGACCGACCATTTGACGGTGTTGTACAATTCAAAAATGGCCGCCTGTTCAGCGGCAACTTCGGAAGAAACAGGTGTTGAATATGCTGTTGCATTGGCGCTCATTTCGATAACCTGATTGCCGGCTTCAACGAACCCGAGCAAAGCGGATACGGGAATAATAACAGCCAGCGGATACGCGACCAGCGCAACTTTTGGCCACCAGGTGTTGAGCCTCATCCACGTAAACAACCCAATGCAAGCGTGAATCCAAACCACACCGACGACAAGAACCTGGCGTAGGCCGTCGGCGGGCGACTGGACCCAAAACAATGTAAGCGTTCTTTGGTAGGTGGGTTCAAATGACATCATATTTGCCGCCAGTGTAACGCCGAGTACGTGCGATGCGAGCAATGGAATAACCAACAGCGCTGAAACAGTCTGAATCAGATCATATCGCGTCATTTGCAGGGTATTGCGCCAATATATTGCAACCAATCCCAAAGCTGCGTGAATCAACATGGATCCCGCCAGAACAATAAAGCCAACAGGATTGCGCCAAGGGAGCATGAAATAAGGTCGAGCCTGATCCAAGGCCTCAAGCGAAACCAGTCCCACTGACATGTTTAAGAGATGCATCGCGACAAATACAAACAGCACAATGCCTGTCACAATTCGAAGAGTTCGCGTCATGAAATATCCTAAATGAACTTAAAATAGCGGGGCTTGTCTCTCACAAACTGGCCTGTCCAACAGATATCAGTTTAAAGATTCCACCATTTCTCCCTTCCCAATTACTGGCAATAAGACCTGAATTGCTGCTCCAGACAAGTTAATCTTTAGAAAGGATATGAGATCTCTCCGAATTACAATGAGATCAGACGACCAACCCAAGGCCACATCGCGACAAGAACTGCATGAAGAAAGGGTTCTGAACAGCCTTTGCAAGAAATCGCAGTTGACCATTTCTCCCACACAGTCATTACAAACTTGCCTCAATGTGAATACCAGCTCTCAATTCGCAATATCGACATGCTCCGACACCAAACGTTCAATCGGTCCCACACTCAAATTTCCTGTTGTGTCCGGTGGCGAAGCCCCATTACTCTTGACCCAAAGGTTTTCGGGAATTCATCATGGAAAAAATCAATATTCAATTCACCCTCTTCTCTGCATTTTATGCCCCCTTGATCGCAACGATGTCAGGCGGGTTTTTGAAGGAAGAACGGTTGGAACCGGACTGGTCGGTCGCACCTGCCGGGGTATCGGCAATTGCCGCGTTGGAAGACGGGTCCGCCCATGTTGTACAATCCGCGCTAAGCCAAAGTTTTACACCCTTGATGAAAGGGGAAACACCAACCTGTCTGCATTTTGCTCAAGTCAATGAAATGGACGGATTTTTCCTTACCGGACGAGAACAAGACACCGGGTTTTCCTGGTCGAAGCTTGAGGGGGCGGATGTTATATTATTTGGCAGCGGACAACCGCTGGCGATGTTCAAATACGCCTGTCACAAAGCCAATATCGAGTTTGACAAAATCAACGCCATCCATGTGGGCGGTGCAGCGGACATGGATAAAGCATTCCGCAATGGGCAAGGCCAATATGTTCAACAGCAAGGGCCGTTCCCCCAACAACTAGCAGCCGATGGCATTGGGCACATCGTGGCACAGGTGGGAACACAAATCGGGCCCTGTGGATTTTCGTCACTTGCTGCAACGCACGAATGGCTAGCGACCGATATGGCAAAAGCTTTTACGCGCGCCTATGCAAAAACACGCACTTATATGAACGAGGAGTCCGCTGCAGAAATTGCACGTGCCCAAAAACCCTATTTCCCGGAAATTGATCAGGCGGTCCTCACCGACTGTATTGCCACCTACCAACAACTTGGCAACTGGACACCCCATGTTGAAATAACCCGAGAAGCCTATGAGGCAACTCAGGATATTTACGAATTTGCGGGCGGATTGACCCAGCGGTTTCCGTATGAGCAGGTTTGCGCTGAACCACCGCAATAATGCATTAACCGCTACCCGTTAGATTGGAGGCGATGGACGTTAATCTGTAGCGAATCAGCGTAATACAACTCTCTGATCAGACAAGGCGGTGGAAAAAGAGGGGCTCCCCTCATTCACCAACCATTTGCGCAAGGTATATTCCCGTTTGCCTTGCGCATGCATTGGATCCCCATCAGCCAAGGCCTTAGCCTCTTCCATGGAACTGGCTCGGTAAATGATCAGGCCACCTCCCGACATATTCTCACCTTCGGAATCTGATAATGGTCCGGCAAGGAACAGCTTCCCTTCTGCTTCCTGTTGTTTTTGATACTCAAGATGAGCTGGCAGGACTGCCAACATCTCTTCCGGCGGCGCGGCGGGCATTGATTCAACAACAAACAGTTCAAATGCAAGGGCACCACGCGACTTCGCAGTCTGTTTATATTCGTTCCAAGAAGGCATGTGACTTTCCAATGCTGGGTCAATAGTTACATCCCGAGCTTACGCTAAATTAATCCAATTGAAAATATCGATATTTATTGACGTTACCCATATAATGTGGGTATTTTTGACTCATTGAAATTCACGCTTCACGGGCCTCGGAATTGTTAGCCACACCGCCATCTGAACAAGACCTTCAACGTATGAGGGATGACGCACAGGCTGAGGCACGCGCGCTTCGCGCTGAAATCAGCCAGCTTGATCAGGCATCACTCGATCTCATTTTAACCCGTGCCCGATCCCATTATGCCTGGACAGACAAGCCAGTTACCGATGAGCAGATAGCCCGGATGTATGACATCGTGAAAATGGGCTCCACCAGCATGAACTCATGCCCAGCGCGCTTTACCTTTGTACGGTCAAAAGAAGGGAAAGAGCGTCTAGCAAAATCACTGAAACCGGCAAATGTTCCTAAAATGGCTGGTGCACCGCTCACTGTGATCGTGGCCTATGATACGGATTTCTGGCGCGAGCTTCCCAAATTATTTCCCCATGAAGACCGGCGTCACCTGTTTGATGGCAAGCCGGAATATTGCGAAGACACGGCCTATCGCAATTCCACCCTTCAGGGGGGCTACCTGATGATGGCCGCTCGCGCCATCGGCCTCGATGTCGGAGCCATGTCCGGCTTTTCCAATACCATTGTCGACGAAGAGTTTTTTGCCGGCACCACTCTTAAATCAAATTTCCTGTGCAACATTGGAACCGCTGACGAGACGGCGCTGTTCCAGCGCCTTCCCCGTTTTACATTCGACGAAGCGTGCACATTCGCCTAGTCTAAATTAACTGCAACTGCGAGAGATACCGTGGCCCTAAATATCAGACCCAAAACAAGTGTAATCCTAAAGTCCCAAGCCCATTGTCCTTCCCATTCCAAAGCGCAGGTTAGCGTGCGGGATTTGAGTTTTGCGATTGATGAGCCGACCGAACGTGGTGGCACAAATACCGGGCCGACGCCGACAGACACCGTGGTCGCCGCACTGATCGGCTGTACCAACGTTATTGGTCATAAGTGCGCGAGCAGTCTTGGCATCGAAATCGGCCATCTGGATATCTCCGCTGACTGCGAGTTTGATCGTCGAGGCGTCATGCTTTCTGAAGAAATTGATCTGCCTTTCGTTAAGATCAAATTGCGGGTCGAAGCCAGCGCTCCTGTCTCTGATGATGATCTGGAACGACTGTCCGCAGAAGTCTCGAAATACTGCCCTTTATCAAAACTGTTCCGACAGGCCGGAACCGTGATTGAGGAAAACTGGGTGGCCGCCGCCGCCTAAATCAATAACCGGGAGAATTATTATGTTTACAACACTTATTAAATCCAGCCGTCACGGGTTAATCGCAGCGTCACTGGCTACTGCGGCCTTGACTACGCCGCTTGGCACGTCGTCTGTCTCAGCTGCTGAAACAATCAATATGATCGCCATTGACGGTTATCCGGCCCGCGCCATGTGGGTAAAGGAATTCACCGGCTTCTTCATTCCACGCGTTAATGAAGAGCTCAAAAAAAGTGGGAATTACGAGATTAATTGGCAGGAGGCCTACGGTGGCCAGATCGTAAAGCCCCGCGGCGTCCTTGAAGGCATTAAACTTGGCCTTGGCGACATCGGTATTGTCACCACCATTTTCCATAACTCCAAATTGCCAAGTCAGGGTATTTCTGCGGTTACTCCGTTCATCGCAGCTGACGCCCGCGCGGTCGCCAAGGCGGTTGACGAAATCGCCAAGGAATTCCCACAAATGGCGAAAGAGCTGGACAATGAAAACCAAGTCTATTTGGCAACCGGCGTTGTGCTCGACACCTATCAGATGTTCTCAAAAACACCGATCAACTCACTTGCTGATCTGAAAGGTAAAAAGGTTGCCGGTGCCGGCTACAACCTGCGTTATCTTGAAGGTATCGACGGCGCTGCCGGTGTACGTGGCGGCCTGCCAAACTTCTACAACATGCTTCAAACCGGTGTTGTGGATGCCGCCATGTTGTGGCCTGAAGCCGCCAAGACGTTCAAGATTGCCGAAGTCGCACCTTACATGTTGAAAGCTGACCTCGGAGCGGTGAACTCCAAAACCGTGACCGTCAACAAAGACGTGTGGAAGAAACTTCCTGACGAAGTGAAGTCCGTATTGCAAAAAGTTGCTGTTGAGTATCGTGACCACGTTGCAAGTGTTGCGATGGACCGTGCCGGTGCTTCGCTCGAAGCTTATAAAAAAGGCGGCGGCACCGTTGTTGAAATGAGCGTTAGCGACCGCGAAGCATGGGCAAAGTCCATGCCGAACATTGCGGCTGACTGGGCCAAAAAGCTCGACGGTGCTGGCGCGCCAGGGTCTGACATGCTGAAAGCCTATTCAGGCAAACTGAAAGCGGCTGGGTTTACACCGGTTCGCGATTGGGCATCTGAACTCTAAATAAAGACTAGAAGACAAGCGGCGGGGAGAATTATAAGAATGACGAGCGCTCTCCGCCGCGCATACGGCCCATTTATCACGGTGGCCAGTGTTGCAAATGCCATTGGCACACTTGTGATATTCCTTCTAGTCGGCATCATGAATGTCGACGTCATCGCCCGCGGGCTGTTTCACGCCCCACTACGTGGCGTTGTGGAAGTCGTAATCTTCTCGCTGGTGCTGATCGTCTTTCTGCAATTACCAGACGTCGTACGCCATGACCGCCTTACTCGTTCCGACGGCTTTCTAGCCTATGCCAAGGTACGGTGGCCAAACCTGGCCAACAATCTATCCCGCATCATAGACACGGCTGCTGCCATTTTCATGGGGTTGATTGCGTGGACCATCTGGCCGGAATTTGTTGAATCCATCGAGACCTGCCATTTCATCACCCCACCGGAATACGGCCCCACCCCAAGCGGTGATTTCTTCGTCGATCTTTCAGCCGCGTTCGATCGATGTGAATATTTCGGCACTCCCGGCATATTCACCGCCCCTTGGTGGCCTGCTAAAATGGCGATATTTTTCAGCACCGCTCTCTGCATGGTCATTTTCGCTTTCAAGGCGATCCTTGGAGATCGTACACCTCATTTAATTGATAAAAACGATGGTGAGATAACGGAGAGCCCGGTATGAGCCCGGTCGAAATCGGAGCGCTCTCCGTCGCCGCCATCGTCATGATGGTTTATCTTGGCGTTTATATTCCCGTTGCCCTGGGCCTGGTTTCATTCGCCTCAATCTGGCTGATCAGCGGTAAGTCAATTCTCGCTTTTAACTTCCTGAAAATCGCCGTGAGCGATGGCGTCACCGAATACGCATTTGCCACTATTCCCCTTTTCACCGTCATGGGACTGCTGGTTTCACGAGCGGGGTTGGGCACGGATATTTATACCGTCCTCAACCGGGGGTTTCGCGCGGTAACTGGCGGTGTTGGCATGGCAACGGTGGGCGCTAACGCTGTATTTGCGGCGGTGACTGGATCATCCATCGCGTCCGCATCGGTCTTCACCCGCATCGCCGTGCCGGAAATGCGCAAACTAAACTACAACAAACGATTTGCGGTCGGCGTAGTAGCGGGCTCATCCGTATTGGGGATGATCATCCCGCCAAGCGCCATGCTGATCATCTATTCTTTTGTGGCCGAACAATCAGTCGGCGATATGTTTTTAGCCGGTGTTGTTCCCGGCCTCATTCTCACCGCAGCTTACATTGCCTGGATATTTGTCGCGGGTCGGCTGAGACCAGCCTATCTCGGCGAAGGGATCAATGAGACATCAGAGCAGCCGCTCTCGCTGTTCGAGATTTTCGATAAAACGGTGCCAATTGTTCTCCTCATTCTTATTGTGCTTGGCGGTATTTATACCGGCTGGCTCACGCCGGTGGAAGCTGGCGCAACGGGCGCACTGGCTGCTTTGATCATCGCATTATTGCGCCGCAAAATAACCTGGCGGGGCCTTTGGGAAACCGCGATTGAGACCGGCCATATCACCGCCTCCATCCTGTTCCTGATCACAATGGCATCTTTATATAGCCGGATGCTTGGCTATGCCGGCCTGCCTAATGAGTTGAACGAAGTCCTGCAAACCTACAATCTTGGCTTTGTCGAAGTGATGGTGATCTATGTTGTCCTGATGCTGTTTCTGGGCACGCTGCTCGACACCGCATCCATCATTCTGATCGTTGTTCCCCTGTTCATAACGCTTGTTGAATCGATGGGCCTGAGCCTTGTCTGGTTCGGCATCATCACCGTCATCGGTGCTGAGATCGGCCTGCTGACACCGCCACTCGGCATTTCCTGTTTTGTCATCAAGGCCAGCCTCAATGATCCGGAAGTTTCCCTCAAGGATGTATTCTTTGGTGCCTTCCCTTTCGCGGTTATCATGCTTCTCGTCCTGATCATCCTGATCAATTTCCCGGTGCTTTCCATCGGGATTCTGTGATAATAAGTCACCTAATTCCAGTTTAAACGGAGATCGTCATGCGCACCGTAACCAAAGACACCATCACCCAATCGTTCCTCGATTATGTGGCGGATGATACCGACCCCCGTTTGAAATTCATTCTGGAAAAACTCGCCCATCATCTTCATGATTTTGTTCGTGAAACCGCATTGACCCATGATGAATGGCGCAAAGGGTTAGAAATTCTTTACGGCTCCGGTGAGATTTCCACCCCGGAACGCAATGAGTTCGTTCTCCTGTCCGATGTGCTTGGCCTGTCGTCTCTTGTGGATATGGTCAATTCAGCAGAAGACGGAACACCGTCGAGCGTCCTTGGCCCGTTCCACATTCTGGGCGCACCCGATGTTCCGGTCGGTGCCGACCTTGTTGGCGATAATACCGGTGACATATCCGTTGTTGGCGGTCGTGTATTGACGACGGACGGTGCACCCATCGAAGGGGCAGAACTCGAAATCTGGCAGACGGCCGAAAACGGCCTTTATTCCGGTCAGGATGAAGCACAACCCGAATATAATCTGCGCGCCCATATGACGACGGATGCAGATGGTCGTTATCTGTTTTCCACCGTCCGCCCCGCACCCTATACAGTCCCCGACGATGGCCCGGTCGGTGAACTTCTCCACGCCACAGGCCGCCACCCCTGGCGCCCGTCGCACCTGCATTTCATCGTAACCGCTAAAGGGCATCGTTCACTGGTAACTGAAGTCTTCCCGAACGATGACCCATACCTCGACGAAGACGCAGTCTTTGGCGTGCGCGAACAATTGATCATGGAATATCAGGAGCGCACTGACGCAAGCGCCCTGCCCAATGATCTCGCGATCAAGGATAAGCTGGATGGCAAATTCTATCAGGTCGACTTCGACTTTGTGTTGTCGTCTGAGTAAGACAAAGCGACCGGATTTCAAACCTTTACTGAACAATCGCCAAGGTCGGCAACGGGGACAAAGTCACTGTGTCGGTGCAGCCCCAATGTTCAGCATGCGACAGTGATAATCGGTCAGGGGTGTAAAAGCCGTCATTTCCTGGTGAGAACTTTGGCAAATACAAAAATCAACACAGCCAATGCCGTCAGGATGATAAATGCAGTTCTGATAGATGTAACTTCTGCCGCAAATCCAATCAGTGGCGGACCAAGTAGAATGCCTCCGTATCCGAGTGTGGAGACGCTTGCGATAGCCTGACCGGGAGCGATATCAGGGTCATTTGCAGCACGGGTAAATGCAAGCGGCATAACTACGGCATAACCTATTCCCATTAGGGCAAAGCCCAATAGGATCATGGGGAATGTACCGAACATGATTGCAATGGCGGAGCCAGTGGCGGCGGCCAAGCCTGCAATTCGAGCAGAATTCACGGTTCCAATGCGATGAACTATTCGATCGCCCATTAGGCGCATGATCACCATTGCGACCGAAAAAACCGTATATCCCAATGCAGCTCTTGCCTCACTGACACCGGCTGCAGAAACCAGAAAGATAGCGCTCCAATCAGCCATTGCACCTTCGCCAAGAGATGCACAGAAAGCCACAAGGCCGACAGCAAGCAGCGGACCATTGGGCAGAGTGAACAAGGGCGGTGCAGCATCGCGAGAGGCTGTCTGCGAAGTCCAATTGATCTGCGCCAGAGGTAACGTGATAGCTGCAAAAACTGCACCAGAGAAAAGAAAGTGCGTGGCGATGGAAAGACCGAATGTCGCTGCAAAATATCCAGAGGCAGCACCAAGCCCTGCGCCGAGGCTGAACATTGCGTGAAACGAGGACATGACAGGTTTGTCTGAAGCTCGTTCAACCTCACCGGCCCAAGCGTTCATGGCAACATCCATACTTCCATGAACGGCCCCAAAAAAGAAAAGAGCAAGGCCCAAAACGAGTATCGTTGGTGAAAGGGCGATAAAGACCAGCGACGCAACATACACCACGGCAACTCGCGTTGTAACTTTAGAGCAACCAATGGTGTCGGCAGCTCTTCCCGCGATCGGAAACGCGATGATTGCGCCCGCTGCCATAAGCAACAGAAGAATACCAAGGTTTCCAGGTGTCAGTTGATGCGTATTCGTAACTGCGGGAATTCGGGACGCCCAAATGCCAAAGAGTGCGCCATTGAGGATGAACATGGCTGCAACAGCACGCCAAGGTGTTCGAAGCTTTGACACATATGGCTCCAGTTTGATCAATTACGAAAGCAGAGAGATATTACAAATTATTGAAGAATGAAATCGTAATTTAGGATATCGACGAGAGGTCAGTACGGCGGGCCAATCTACATCGAGAAATAAGTGCAAACAAGATTCGAGGCATCTATGAGCAACTCAAAAAACGAAACTCAGAAACGATTTTCAATTCAGGAAGAGCAGCCTTCAAATTGGTTTGAACCGCTGTATTCAAGTTCCAATAAGGATGGTGGGGGTGTTCCTTGGGCAAATATGAAAACCCATCCTTCTTTTGCCAATTGGTTGAACCAATATCCGCAGGATGGAGACGGGAAGCTAGCACTAGTCGTGGGGTGTGGCATGGGGGACGATGCCATCGAACTGGAGTCCCTTGGTTTTCACGTCACGGCCTTTGACGTTTCAGCGACAGCAATTGAATATTGCAAAGAGCGGTTCCCACAATCAAAAGTGAATTTTGAGCAGGCAGATCTCTTGGAGATTCAACCTCAATGGCAGCGTAAGTTCGATTTCGTTCTCGAAATATTTACGGTTCAAGCGCTTCCCCCAAAATATGAAAACGAACTTATTCGGAATATTTCAAATTTTGTAGCGCCTTATGGTCAACTCCTTGTCGTTGCTGAGGTGGGCCGGAAAAAAAGGAGCTTCGACAACGGTCCGCCCTGGGTACTTACACCCGAGCACATCGATTCATTCGTGGCATGCGGCCTAAAAGTTCAAGGGAAAGGCGTGGAGGAAAGCCATTTGGGTAATGACGAAGAAATACATGTCACCACATTCAATAGACCTAGCATTGGATGCGAATAATTGAACGATTTTGGCCTAAAGTGACGGGGACCGATCGTAATCCATTCAAATTGCGACGCGTTGGATGAGTCAACTCTGGGCTGATTTTGATGAAAAAGGCTTTGTTTTAGTCGGCTTTGGAGTTTGATCGAGCGTCTCCCGATCCGGTTTCACACCGGTTGCGGGATCAACTTGGCTAGTTTTCTGAGGTTTTGTGCTGTTGCTGCGAGAAGGAATTCATCTTTGGCTCCGTTTGGTCCCCGCAGGCGCAGTCGGTCGAGTTTCATGATGCGTTTGAGGTGGGCAAACAGCATTTCGACCTTTTTTCGCCGTCGTTGTGAATCGACATAAGCGTCGGTCAGCGAGAGCTCGCGGGCCAAATCACGAGCACCTTCATAAATGTGGCGGCCGACATTGCGGACGGGTTGGTTGGGGCAGCAATATTTCTTCAGCAGGCATTCCTGGCAATCATATTTGCTGGCGCGGTAACGGATCGTATTGTCCGCCGCTACAGGAGATTTTCGATTCCGGTAAGCCCGTTGGGTTGGACGCAGCGGTAATCCGATCGGACAAATATAAGCGTCCTTTTCGTGGTCGTAGACAAACTCGCTTTTCTCAAAAGTGCCGTCCTTGCGTCGCGACTTATCGATGATTGGAATATGCGGCAGGATACCTTCTTTGTTGACCAACCAGTTGAGGTTTTCTGCGGAACCATAAGCTGTGTCGGCGACCAGTATCTCGGGGTAGAGGTCAAACGTTTCCCGCGTTCGTACGATCATGGTGCGTGTAGAACCAACCTCGGCCTGTCTAATTGAACGGCTGGCTTCCACATCCACGATAATCGCGTGATCTGTGTCGATCAGGTAATTGTCTGAGTAAGCGAAGAAAGCTGGGCCCTTGAGCGCACCGGTCCATTGGGAAGCAGGGTCAGAACGTGAAGTGAACTTAGGTTCGACCTCACTGGCGGCACCGAATGCTGCGTCATCCAGCACCTCTAGATATTCCTTCACAGCCCGAGGCACAGTTGCTGGATCGAGTGATGATGCGTCCCATTCCTCCTTTGGTGTCGATTTCTGCTTGTTGGCATCTGCCCGAATAATGCTGGCATCAGTCGCAAACACCTCTCCACCAACTAAACCTTCAGCAATGCAACGAGTAACAACGCTCTCAAACAATTGCCGGAACAGATCGCTCTCTCGAAACCGGCCATGGCGGTTCTTGGAAAAGGTCGATTGATCAGGCACGGGGTCGCCTAGATCAAGACGGCAGAACCATCTGTAGGCAAGATTCACATGGACCTCATCGCACAACCGTCGCTCAGATCGGATGCCCATGATGTATCCGACCAGCAACATGCGGATCATCAGTTCAGGATCAACCGAAGGGCGGCCAATGTCGCTGTAAAATGGGCGCAGGTGCGACCGCATATCGCCAAGATCAACAAACCGGTCAATTGACCGCAATAGATGATCATCAGGCACGTGGTCTTCGAGATTGAACTCGTAAAACAAAGCCGATTGAAATTCCTGGCGTGGTCCCAGCATCGCATCAATCTCCCAAATCAATGGGTAAACTGAATCAGCCAATGGTGATTACTTTAAGGCCGACTTTTTCATCAAAATCAGCTCTCAGCCGACGAGCTGAAATTTCACAACTCCGCATCCAAAAACTTGCTCGTACGCCGATAGTGTTTTAGCAAAAGCTGTGATGCTAGGTCCGCGTCGCGGGCCAGAACTGCGTCGCAAATGGCGCTGTGTTCTTCTGCGATATCCCGCGCCGGGTAGGCTTTGGTCCCGGACAATTGTCTGTAACGCACATTCTGGTCGTAGAGCCGGTCGCAGAATTTTAGCAGGATGGACGAGCCACATTTGCTGATAATCGTCATGTGAAATTGCTTATGCGCCGCTTCCCATTTCGCGTTCGCGACAAAATGATCCGCCGCCTGCGACCGGGGAATGCGCGACAATCTGTAGTTTGCCAGAACCACCTGCTCCTCCCAAGCTTGGGAGCCGTTTTCGATTGATTCCTGTAGTGCCCGCTCTTCGAGCCAGCAACGGGTTTTGAGCAATTCCTCGAACTCCTCCGCGCTCACTTTGGCGACCCGAAAACCCCGCTGATCTATCCGTTCCACAAAATGGTCGGATGTCAGCAAGCTCAGCGCTTCGCGTATGGGACTCGTGCCAAGATCATAACTGGCGCGAAGCTCCTCAATTTTCAGCTTGCGCCCCGGCTGCAGGGTGCCGGACATGATATCGGCGCGCAATTTCCCGTAGGCGCGGCTGGTCATGGACGTGGAACTGGCTTCAGCGTCCATTGGGACGCTAAGACCATCGTCCTCTTCTTCCTTAATAGCGTCCAATTCAGCCTCTTGAACCATGTCGTTCCCGCCTAATTTTGTAGATATTTTTTCAAATATCAAGAATATATCGTTTTTTGATTGTTTGCCAATTCACCAGCAGATAAGGTCCGCCTCAAGCTGGCCCGGCCGGGTTGGAAAATAACAATACGCGTTTGGAGAATGGCATGCGACTGGTTGCTTTTGAAGGGGCAGACGGCCCAAGAGTGGGGGTAGTGACGGAAAATGGTGTGGTGGATGTATCTGTCATCAATCCGAGCGCCCCCCGAGATATTCAAACGGCCATCAACGAGAACCGCATGGGTGAGTTCACCGCAGCCGCTGAACAGGCGGGTGATCAAACTCTGCTAAATTACGACGACCTTGATTTTCTCCTGCCCGTCGCTGCCCCCGGTAAAATTCTCTGCCTCGGCCTCAATTATATGGAACATGTTAACGAGGGTATTTTTGAAAAACAGGCATTTCCAACAGTCTTCATGCGTTGTGTCACCTCCATGGTGCCCCATAACAGGCCGGTCATTCGCCCGCAAAAATCCATCCAGCTGGATTATGAAGCCGAACTCGCACTCGTCATCGGCAAACGCGCCAAACACCTCACCGAAGAAAACGCGCTCGACTGCATCGCCGGTTACACCTGCTCCAACGACGGTTCGGTGCGCGAATATCAACGCCATACGGTGCAATGGAGCATGGGTAAGAACTTTGACCAGACGGGTCCGCTCGGCCCGGATTTTGTGACACCGGACGAACTGCCATCTGCCGCAAAGGGTTTGAAAATTGAGTGCCGGTTAAACGGCGAAACCGTACAATCCAGCAACACGGATATGATGATGTTTCCCGTCGTGGAAACCCTGATTTATCTGACCGAAGGCATTACGCTGGAGCCGGGTGACGTGGTTCTCATGGGCACGCCATCGGGCGTCGGCCATGCACGCAAACCACCCCTTTGGATGAAGCATGGTGACGTGGTGGAAGTGGAAATCGAAGGCGTCGGCCTGTTGCGAAACCCGATAGTCGATGAAGCGGTCTGATCACATCAATGACATTTAGTTGACTTATTAACTAAATCGTCCGGGGGGCTTTATTCACGATTAATTTGTGCAACACTCGCGCCACAGAGAATAGAATCCAGACTGAATTAACAAACTCGTTTTTGGGAGGAAATGACATGAAATCGATGAAGACAATAATTGCTGTCGGTATGGCGGCGCTGCTATCAACGACGGTTGCAAAGGCAGCAGAAAATCTGACCGGTGAAACCGCGTCACCGGGCGGATCAATTCACTTGTCCATGGCTCATCTGGCGGAAGTTGCCGCTGAAAAAGACATCGCAAACATTCAGGTGGCCGCTGGTCAAACGTTGACCAATTCGGTGCAGAATGTTGCCGAAGGCAAGACCGATGTTGCTGGCACACCCTATATATTACCGTTTCTGCTGGCCAAAGGCCGTGGCCCTTATTCGAAGCTGGGTGCTGAAAAGGGAGCGGAACTCGCAGCCAACCTGCGGGCGCTTTATCCCGTCACTTTGGGAATATTTACGTTGTACGCATATGACTCTAAGGGGCTCAACGGCTGGGGTGATCTCAATGGGAAAACCATTTACAACGGCCCTCCCCGCGGTGCCGCTGTCACCAATGCCCGTGCAATAATCCAGCTAACGGCTGGCCTGAAAGAAGGCGACGGGTATAAGGGGGTTCAGGTCAACTGGGGCCAAGCGGTCAAGACAATCACAGATGGCTCCGCCGATGCTGTTGTTCTACCGGTACTGTTTCCAGATGGCCGACTTACCCAGGCTGTATCTTCGGGAAAAATGACCGTTTGGTCGACCCCGAAAGACAAGTTTGAATCTGACTCATTTCAAAAATATCTTAGAGCTCCAGGCTCCGCGCCTTTCGAAATTCCCATTAGCGAAGCGACCATGCCCGAAGGTGTGACCGTAAAATCGGAAGACGGAAAATTCCGCGGCCTGGCAACGATTGGCGGCGATATTGTCAATAAAAACATGTCGTTCGATCTCGCTAAAGCGCTGACCAAGGCTCACATTGACACCCTTGATAAGCTGAAAGCCAAGGCCCCGTTCGCCAAGAACGCTGGCTATGGTATTGTTGATGCAGTAAAGTCCGGCATGTGTGGTGCCAACCCGCTAAAATACCACGCCGGTGCAGTCGCCGCATGGGAAGAGGCTGGTTACAAAATCGACGATTGCGCAAAGCCATAGGCTTCTTAATTCGCAACCGATAAACACTAATCAGCCGATCCCCGTGGTCGGCTGATTTATATCAGGGTGGCTGAAATCTCATGTCTGACGAGGGCACATTTTCCAACAGCAGGTCTGATCCGGGCCTGAAGATCGTCTATTGGCTAGCGCTGGCGCTGGTGATTGTCGGCCTGTTGAATTCCATGCCCGGCATACCCGGACTAGACAACGCAGCGACTGAGCTTTCCGGTTGGCGGGATTTCACGCTCCGCAAATACCCTTACGAATATTTCTATCCGCTCGTCTTCGCGGTGATGATGATCATCGTCGCGCTCAAACATTCCCTTTGGCGCGATTTCGCGAACCATTCGCCGGGCAAACGCCGAATGGGACTTCTGCTTGACCTCGCGCTGGTCATCGCCGCAGTGGGAATTTCCATAACCTATCTGGTGGAAATTGAAGCTGTTTGCGTCATCGACCAAATGACCGGGGAACGGGCGGAACTGATCGCCAAAAGCCTTCTGGAAGAACAGGAGTTTGCCGAGCTTTACGGACTTCCGGTGCCCGACAGTGTGGAAGACCCGCAATGCATCAACACAACCGGCGGCTGGCTCGTCGCGATCATCGGCATCGCGGTTATCATATTCCTGTCCTACAACGTGAAAGTCTGGGGTCTGCCCCTGGTGCTGGTTGCCATCGCGATCACTGCCTACACAATCATTACAGCGCTCGTGTGGTATTTCTACGGTGCCGACGACATCAAC
Organism: uncultured Rhizobiaceae bacterium; assembly: GCA_951813045.1. Lineage (GTDB taxonomy): Bacteria > Pseudomonadota > Alphaproteobacteria > Rhizobiales > Rhizobiaceae > Pseudahrensia. The sequence continues at coordinate 99,568 of CATOTF010000002.1, read as the reverse complement.
AAATATCTGATCACGAAACTGGGTGGTGAACCGCGCCTGTTGAGCGATGGGCGTCCGCGCCTTCACGACGCCCTGATCAACAATTCATCCGGTCTGTTGGGTCGTTTTCTGGATATTATTCTGAACACCGTATTCCCCTATATCGTACTGGGCGGTCTGTTTGGCGCTTCCGCCGGGGGTAAATCTCTGATCAAACTGGCCTTTCTGTGGACTCGTAAACTGCGCGGTGGCCCGGCCCATGCGGCGATCATTTCATCGGCCATGTTCGGCACAATTTCCGGCGGACCGGTGGTCAATGTCCTTTCAACCGGCGTCTTGACCATTCCCATGATGATCAAACGCGGCTTTTCCAAAACCTTCGCCGGGGGCATGGAAGCTGCGGCCTCGTCCGGAGGGTCGATCATGCCACCCGTCATGGGTGTTGCCGCGTTCGTTCTGGCCGCGCTTACCGCGGTACCTTACCGCGAGGTTATTATCGCGGCGACCATTCCGGCACTTGCCTATTTCCTCTGCCTGTTTTTATCGGCCGTATTCCAGTCCCGTAAACAGGGCATTGAGGCGATAGGGGCAAAGACCGAAGACATGATTATGTCGCGACGTGACATCGTCAATCTGATCATGATTTTTGGACCGATCCTGTTGATTCTGTTTCTTCTGCTCACCCCGAAAGAGGCCGTTGGCTGTGGCATTTTTGGAGCCATATTCGGTGTCCAGACCACAATTGATGCAAACGGTTGCACCGCCCAAAACCTGCCGTGGTTTTTCGAATTACTACAAAATTCAGCCGGTGATGCAGGTAGTGCAGGCTGGTGGGCTGTCGTTCTGCTGATATTCCTGCTGTTCCTCGATCCGGACGTACGCGCCAGACCGAGAAAAATACTCGACGCCTTATCGGATTCTGGGGTGCTGATTTCGACGCTTTATTTGATGTTTCTCGCCGTTTCGATCATCGACTTTTGCCTCAAACTCACCGGCCTTTCAGACTTCGTCGCCATTGATGTGCTGGGTTGGTTGCGGTCGCTAGACCTTGGGGGAAGCGGGTCGAGCCTCTTCCAGTTCGTTGCTCTGCTCACCACAATGGCGCTCGCGGTCCTGCTCGGAATGGGCATGCCAGCAGTTCCCGCATACATTAATGTCGCACTGCTCATGGGGCCGGTTCTGGCGGGCCTCGGCCTGTCGATCTTCACCGCCCACATGTTCATTTTCTATTTTGCGGTGGCGTCCGCGATAACCCCGCCAGTGGCTATCGCCGCCTTCGCGGCGGCAACCATCACCAAAGCTGAACCTATGGCGACGGGCTTTTCCGCCGTGCGGTCCGGCATCGTGATGTTTGTGATCCCGTTCGTCTTTGCGATGTACCCGGAAGTTCTGCTCATCGAAGCGGCGGTCATTGACCCGACAGCTCTACCGTCAGCTTCAAAATATTTGCCCGGCTACGACGGGCAATTGCACCTTGGCGCACTCACCTGGCTGCTGTTGCGGCTTGGGCTTGCACTCTATCTGCTGGCAAGCGGATTGGCCCGTTTCGACCGCGCAAAGCTTGCCCCTTGGGAAGTACTATCAAGGCTGGGATTAGCCTCGCTCATCATGTTCTCTGACCCCCTCATACACGGAGTGGCATTGCTGGTCGCAGTCGCAGTGATGGTGCTGCATTACTTTAAAAGCTCCGGCGGTGGTGCGGGAGAGCCGCAACCTGTAACGGCAACATCGGGGGGCTGAAACTGGGCTACTTTAGCGAATGTGGCACCAATTCCCCAGTGTCCGAATTCTGTCGCGGTCAACAAAACGCGGCGCTGGGTCTTCATCATCGCTTTCAGGTCTCTCATTCCAACTCAATATATTTAGCCCCATGAGAACATCAGCTTCGGTTATATTATCGCGAACATAGGCCCGGTCGCGCCACATCCACGTACCATTCTCCATACATCCATAAATTCTACCGGTCTTTTGATCGGCAAATTCCACCCGGCGCATACGGATAACACACTGCGTTAGAAATACAGTGTTCTTCCGCGCATCCAATTCTGCATCGTCAAAAACATCGTCCGGTGAAGTGGCTTCCACATCGACTTTCTTATACCTCTCGATATCCAGCAACTTTTGAATATCAAGAATGGTCATCGAATCATTCCAGCCAAATGCCACAGTTTTCGGGCGTTGGTTCAGGGCAACGCTGTTATCGAGAAACTCAAAATGGACTCGTTTCTTTTTGGAAAGCGCCCAAGAGAAAAACAGCGATGGCATGCCGGTATAAGCTTCAATGTTGTGGTCGAGAAGATCTTCCACCGCTTTGTAACGCCCAGTCGTCAGGCCGCGCTTCCAGGCCCGTTCAACCGTTTCTTGCGGCGGCGTAATCATGAAAAACATGAAGACCGTATCACCAAACCGGGTGAGCAATTTGCTACCCTCGTCGTGATCGTCTTCGATTGTAAAACTGTCGAACCGGAACCGGTCGATCAACAGGTGAGGCATGGTCCCAGCACCGGCTTTTTCAGCCATATAGCGGTCCAGCTTTTTATCGACAATTTCCAACTCATGCCCGGTCAGCATCGCGCCATATTTATGGTCATTCCCAAGGGACTCATAATCGAGAAGATATTTGCGCCAATAATCGGGGCTGATCAGCGCAAAATCCTTCCATGGGATATCAAGCCTTTCCGCAAGTTTCCGCTGCTCAGGGCGGATGGTGCTCTTGCCTGATGCAGACGCTCCTTTAACGTTCATAATGACTGGTTTTTCCTGCGACGAGAGAAACCGATAGCTCTCCTCTTTCGCTGCCTCCGCAATGATCGGGGAAATCGCGTCCCCCAATCTTTTGCTACCCAGGTTATTGCTGACGATATTAACTGCAAGGTCAGCGAATATGTCGTCGTCCCCAATCAGACGTCCACGATGACCAATCACCGAGCGCAACACATCCAGCAACGCCTGCATTGATGCCATCTCCAATTCGTCGCTGCTAGCGGGAATTCGTCTTTCAAGGTCTGCAAGCCTGTCCGCTTCCGACTCGTTCTTATCGGGTGTATTCACATTGCCATTTTTACCTTTGCCAAATATTCGCTGAAACAATGTTGGTTTAGGAGCCGGTTCGATACTAACCTTCATTTTCGGGTACAAAAACTGCCGCAATTCATTTCCGATGAAAACCCGAGCCGTGCCACGCAATTCACTAAGATCATCATTTAGCTCATTCAATCTTGGCAAAACATAGTGGTCAAATATACGCCGCGTCATGCCGCGCATATTGATGCCGAGTTCTTCATATTCCGGCCCATCAGGAACCGATAGATCAGCGGTCACACGAATTAAAAGCTCATGCACGACGAGACGCTCGGTGCGGAATGCAACAACGTCAAAAGGCGAAAGCCCGCTAAAGTCCGCAAGTTCATGGGCTTCATCAAACCCCGTTTCGACATTTTCTGCCCGAAACATGGTGGAAAATGGCAGGATATCCTGCGGAATGCTTGAATTTATACCCGGGTTCCAGGGTCCATATTCAATCTTGACCTGATTTCCATCATCGGGAGTTGGTGTCACCCGCTCAACCCGCTTGAACCTTTTTCTCCCGCATCCTGTCGCGAATGACTTTTAACAACGGAAGGAGGATCAGTATCAACGCGATGACTGTAATCGGCCCCGCAATCGGTCGTGTAAAGAAGATCGATACATCACCTGATGAAAGCAGCAGGGACTGCCGCAGTGTTGGTTCAGCAATCGGTCCCAGAACGATGGCAAGAACCGCTGGTGCTAGGGGGTAGTCAAACTTGCGCAGGAAAAATGCGCCTATGCCGAAGCCGAGCATCAACCAAACATCATGCATATCCTTTGTCGCTGCAAATCCACCAACCACTGACAGTACGAAGATCAGAGGGGCCAGGATTGTAAACGGCATGCGCAGCATCCAGATGAATAGTGGGATGAAGGCCAAATTGATGGCAAGCGCGAAGAAATTCGACACATAAAACGAGCCAATCAGCCCCCATACAAATTCGCTCTGGTCCACGAACAGCCTTGGGCCCGGTGTCAAGCCCCAAATCACCATCCCGCCAAGCAAGATCGCAGTGGTAGGTGAACCAGGGATACCTAGTGTCAGCATGGGTAGCATTGCCCCGGTGGAGGCAGAATTGTTCGCAGCTTCCGGTGCCGCGACACCACCTGGGTGTCCTTCGCCAAACTCCTTGGGTTTTTTGGCAACCATTTTGGCAACGCCATATGACATCAACGAACCGGGTGTTGCACCGGCCGCAGGCAAGATCCCGACGAAAAATCCAAGCACCGAGCCGATTGCCGTGCCTTTCCACCCCCGGCGCATGCCTTCTTTTGAATCTTCAACGATCCCTTTAACCGTCATTTTTGCTTCAGATGAAATGATTTTTCCTCGGGTCGTATCCAAGGTCCAAAGCATTTCGCCAATGCCGTAAACCCCGATTGCGAGCACAAGAAAATTGATGCCGTGCAGAAAACCGCTAATTTCAAAGAACACAAGCCGTGGTGCACCCGAGATTTGATCGAACCCCACCGCGGCAAACACCAGACCAATACAGATGGAAAATACGGTCTTTGGAATATCGTCGCCACCCAACCCAACGAATGTTGCAAAAGCGAGCAGCATCAACGCAAAAATTTCGGGCGGACCGAAGCTGAGCGCAACGGCTGCCAGCAGTGGCGCGAATAATGTGAACAGGACATTTGCCACCGAGCCACCGACGAAAGACGCTATTGCTGCTGTCACCAACGCCAGTCTGGCGCGGCCTTTCAGTGCCAGCGGTCTACCGTCAAACGTCGTTGCAACCGCTGTGGACGCCCCAGGAATACCCAGCGTAATTGAACTTATAGCCCCTCCATACATCGCCCCGTAGTAAATCGCGGCAAGAAAAATAATGGCTGAACCAGGTGGCACAAGAAATGTGACGGGCAGGAGAATCGCTACACCATTTACGGACCCAAGCCCCGGCATCGCTCCAATAAACAGGCCCAATGTAACGCCAATCAAAATCAACCCAATGTTCAAGGGCTGCAGTGATAACGCCATTCCATCTGCAAGAAGTCCAAGTATTTCCATTAGTCTTTCCTGTTCTCAGCCAGAGGCGCTGGCACAAGCAGCATGTTCAGTAGATAATATCGTAAAGAATATTGTAGAACGGCTCGGTGAATTCGAGCCCTTTTGGCATCGTGATCCGCATAAGCCCTTCAAAAAAGAAGAAAAACGCGATCGGCAAGGCAATAGCCAATATCAGCGTCAGCAGCCATGAATGGCGGCCAAGAAATCTCACGTAATAGACAAGAAAGACCGCCATCGCCCCATACATCGAGATGATGTCAATCAGTGCGATGAACCCCAATAACCCACCAGCCACATATAAAAAGCTCTTCATCCCATAGCTGTCGAGCACAGGCTCGCTCGATTGCGATGGTGGTGAAGTTTTCCGGTACCAGTTGTACGCAATAAATCCGGTACAAATCAACATAATTGCCGAAAGCCAGAAGGGCCAGGCACCTCCGCCCGGTCCTTCTCCAGTGATATAACCAACATCCAGTTTTGCGCTTTCCACCATTAGAAAGATGGAAAAAAGGGCCAAAATACCCGCTGTAACAATTTCTCCCAGCCGCATTCTGGCCCCCTTTACATACGCAATAGTCAAATGTTTTTGTCGGTTCTATTTGTCCATTGCGGCAAATAGTTCTTTGTGGTTTTGCACCTGTGTTTGCCAATAGGCGCGCTGCGCACCGGCATCCAACCATAGTGGAGACAGGCTTTCAGACTTCATGTAAGCTTGCCACTCTTCGGTGTCGTAAATTGTCTTGAAGAGGTTCTGATAATAGGCTGCGGCTTCATCTGACATGCCAGGGGCACCAACGACTGCGCGCTGATTGTAGTAGCTGAAGTCTTTACCCAGTTCTTTGACTGTGCGGACATCAGGATAAGCTGCCAGACGCTCGTCGGAAAAAGCAATCAGTGGAACAACATCACCTGATTCGTAGAAACCTTTGGCTTCTGCAGGGTTGTTGACCGAAGCCATTATCTGCTGTCCTGCTAAATCCTTGGCAACAGCACCACCACCATCATAGGGAATGTACTTGATCTTAACGCCGTAGTTTCCTTCCATCCAGGCAACAACCGTGCTGTCTTCCTGGCCTTTACCAGTTCCACCCATGACGTATTCGCCATTTGCGGCCTTAACCGTCTCCAGCCATTTTTCAAATGTGGTGATGCCACTGTCTTTGTGTACCCAAAGAACAAACGGGTCGACGCCCATCATCGCCACAGGTGTGAAGGTCTTGATATCGATCCCGAGATTTGGTTGGCGAAGTGGTGTTGCGAAAAACGAATTCAACGTCACCAAAATTGTGTGATCAGGGTCACTGGCGCCCTTCAATGCAATCAGTGCTTCTGCACCGGAACCACCGCCCTTGTTGTTTGGAACCAACGGACGTGTCGTCATGTCTTTCTTCTCAGCAACCGACTGGATGAAACGGGCGATTTGGTCAGCCCCACCTCCTGCGCCTGCCATGATAACAAAGTCGATTGGTTTTTTTGGATCCCAAGCCTGGGCAATTCCGGCAAAGGTGGTTGTGGCCAGAGCAGTTGCACCAACCATGCTTATGAATAATCTCTTTGTGATAGTCATACTTCCTCCCAACAGATACTGTTGTCGTTAGTGTGCGTGAATGCGTCACGCGTCGCATTACAAACCGATTTCCCGGTTATTCCTTCACTCTTTGTTGCCGGGATTCCATACGCACTCCTCAATGCACCAGGACCACCGGCATATCTCCGTTGTCGACAATATATTGCGTATTGCCGCCAAAAATTACTTCTTTCTCATGACTGTCGCCATAAGCACCCATAATCATTAAGTCAGCACCACAAGCCTTGCTGCGTTCCAGCAATTTCTGTCCAACTTTCTTCTTCGCATCAAATCTCAAGATATCTGCGTTCACATCCCGCAAGTTGAGATAGGTAACGAGGTCAGCGGTGCTCGCCCCGTGAACCTCTGAACCGGACGTTAGAATGGTGACATTATCAGCCGCCTCAATCAGCCCCAATGTGAGCGCGACCGCACGAGCTGCTTCGGTAGATCCATTCCAGGCAATCGCCACTTGGGACCCGAGACCCGATAGGTCTTCCGTGGCTTCAGGGCACATCATCACCGGGCGACCGGTATTAAACAATGCCGCCTTTAATGTGTTGGTCCCAAGGTTGCGATCGACATCGGGTTTTGCAACACAGATAAGATCGGCCAACCGGCCGTGCCGTTTGATCACATCAACCTGACGGCCTTCTTCTTCTATCCACGACGCAGTTGCGGCATTCTTTGATGGGCCATTCGCCATGTCCAGATTGAGTGAAGCGGCCAGAACCTTAAGTTCTTCTTGCAAGCCTTTTTCTTCAAGATCTGCAATCTGTGTTGCCTGCTCTTGAATTTGCGTTTTTAAGAACGCGGGAATCGGGACACCATAGGGGATCATATCCTCTGGCCGTGCCCGACAATGGGTGATGGTTACATGGGCTTTAAACCGCGCGGCCAATCCTGCTGCATGGGCAAGGACGTTGTCCCCTTTCCCATCGCCACGAACTGGTACGAGGAGTTTGCGGATCATCCCTTCACTCCCGGAAACAACGTCTTGATGAACTCGCCACCCCCAGATAGACAGCGCGCGCGCATAGGGGGCCGACTCATACAGACCTCCCGCACAACCCCGATGTCTGTCTTTAGCTTCATGGCGTTAACTTCCCAACGTATCGCCAACGGTGATGCCCGCTGATGCGGCCCAGTCCGAAGCAGATTGTTTATCTCCACCAGCCGGTTTGACGCGCTTCACCAAAATCCTTCCACCAACGCTTTGAACCGTCACACCATCATTTGAAATCTCCACAACACGTCCGGCGACACCATCGCCTGCTACCCGCGCACTATCGTAGATACTAAGTTCAGCACCATTATGAGTAGTCCAAGCACCGGGGGCCGGATTGGTGCCGCGGATCAAGTTGTAGATCTGACCCACAGGCTTGAACCAATCCACATGGGCGTGTTTTTTGGTGCAGCGCCGTTCATATGTCGCCAGTTTTTCATCGGGAACAATGCGTGGCGGATTGCCCGACCGGAACAGTTCACAAACCTCGAGCACGGAATCCACAGCGGATGGATAGATCTTTTTGAAGTACAAATTGATCACCGTATCGTCAGGGTCAATATCGCATTCCCATTGCAGCAGGCTATCGCCTTCATCGAGGCCATCACTTGGATAGAACCACGAGTAGCCGGACTTCGTTGCTCCCATAATGATGGGCCAGCTAACGGCTGACGGACCACGGTGGAGCGGCAACAATGACGGGTGGAAACAGATCGAGCCGAGCTTTGGTGTGTCACGCGCACCCTCCGGTACAAATATATTGACGAATGCCATGATCATCAGGTCAGCATTAAATCCGGCCATTTCATTGAGAACAGCCTCATCATCAAACTTCGCAGGCTGAAGAACCGGAATGTCTTTTTCCAAAGCGAATTCTTTTATCGGGTCAGCCGGCCTGCCTTCCCGGTCAGGTTCGCAATATACCGCGACAACCTCATCGGTCCCTGCATCCAGCAGTTTGGTTAGAACATCCTTGCCGAATGCCTGTTGTCCCATGACAATTATACGCATCACCCTACCCCTTACTCTGCAGCATCTCGGGTAACTTCACCCACAGCACCGGACCCGATAATCCGATCCAGCTCATCACCGGAATAACCCAAAACATCCGATAGAATTTCCTGCGTATGTTCACCCAGCAATGGCGAGCGCGTTACTTCCGCCTCACTGTCGGACAGTTTGATCGGGCAGCCGACGCTGAGATATTCGCCGCGCTCCGGATGGTCGACCCGGACCATAGTGCCGGTTGCAAAAAGCCCTTCGTCTTCGGCGATCTCTTTCATGGAAAGTATCGGGCCAACCGGAATGTCGTGCGGGTTACAGATATCCATGACCTCGAACTTCGTCTTGGTCATCGTCCATTGTTCGATGGTCTCAAAAATCTCGTTGAGCTTGTCGAGACGTTGCGGCGGTTTGGCATAACCTTCCTGGGTTTTCCATTCAGGCTTGTTGATCACATCGCAGACTTTTTCCCAGATCGCGGCCTGAATGATAAAATAGGTATAGGCGTTGGGATCCTGTTCCCAGCCTTTACATTTCAAAATCCGCCCCGGTTGGCCGCCGCCTGAATCATTACCTGCCCGTGGTGTCGCTTCGCCAAAGGGGACGCCCTCACCAAACTGGGAATACTCCTGGAGCGGACCCGCATCCAGCCGTTGTTGGTCCCGGAGTTTCACCCGTGCAAGATTCAACACGCTGTCCTGCATGGCGCAGGATACTTTTTGACCACGCCCGGATTTTTCGCGCTGAAAAAGCGCGGTTACAATGCCAAGACAGAGATGCAGACCGGTTCCGGAATCACCAATCTGCGCACCGGTTACCAAAGGAGGTCCATCGCGAAAACCTGTGGTGGACGCGGACCCGCCCGCGCACTGAGCAACGTTCTCGTAGACTTTACAGTCCTCATATTTACCCGGTCCAAAGCCCTTGATGGACGCCATGATGATGCGCGGGTTGATCTCCTGAATACGCTCCCAAGAGAAGCCCATACGGTCGAGCGCGCCGGGGGCAAAATTCTCCACCAGAACATCGCATTCCTCGATCAACCGGGTGAGAACTTCCTTACCGGTCTCGTTTTTCGAGTTCAGTTCAATTGAACGCTTGTTGTGATTCAACATGGTGAAATAAAGCGAGTCCGCGCCGGGCACATCGACAAGCTGTTTGCGCGTCGCATCACCGACGCCGGGGCGTTCGACCTTGATGACGTCGGCCCCAAACCAACCCAGCAATTGAGTACAGGTCGGGCCGGATTGAACGTGGGTGAAATCGAGGACTTTGACGCCTTCAAGAGCCTTCATTGTGATGCCTTTTGTTTTAAAATTTCAAGCGCGGCGGCACTTTTCTCGCCGGTGACTGCACTGGATGGATTGAGATTGCCGATATTGCCGCTTTCCTTGCCCGCCTTCGGGTCGATAACGGCATTGATCAAAGTGGGCTTGCCCGAAGCGATGGCATCGCTCACCGCCCGTTGCAGAGCGTCGGGGTTATCTGCATGTATTCCGACACCGCCAAACGCCTGCATCATCATGTCGTAACGGGCGTCCTGCACGAAGACCGTCGGTGCAGGGTCATCACCGGCGGAGCGGTTTTCATCTGTTCCCCGGTAAATGCCGTTGTTGTTGAACACCACAACACAGACCGGTAATTTGTAACGGCAGATTGTTTCAATCTCCATGCCGGAGAAACCGAATGCGCTATCCCCTTCCACAGCGAGGACCGGCAATCCGGTTTCAACTGCGGCTGCAATCGCTGTTCCCATACCAACGCCCATAACGCCCCATGTGCCCACATCAAGGCGCTTGCGCGGCTTGTGCATATCAACCATCGAGCGGGCAAAATCCAACGTGTTCGCACCCTCGTTGACGAACATAGTATCGGGGTTTTTATCGATAACCCGTTTGATCGCCCCAAGCGCGCCCGCATAATTCATCGGAGACGCATTGTTCTGCAAGGTCGGCGCCATTCTTGCGATATTGGCGTCTTTCTTTTCTTTGACCGCATCCGTCCATTCTTTGGGTGGGCCGCTCCAGCCGTTGCCCATGCCCGCAGTTAATGCGCTCAGGCTCGATTCAATATCACCGACTACCGGCGCAACGATTTCAACATTAGAATCCATTTCCTTCGGTTCAATATCGATCTGCACAAACCTGGTGGAATGGGCTTCACCCCATTGCTTGCCTTTCCCGTGGGACAACAACCAGTTCAAGCGCGCGCCGACCATGATCACAACGTCAGATTCCTTGAGTACAAGAGACCGCGCCGGCCCTGCTGATTGCTCGTGCCCGTCAGGTAAAAGCCCTTTCGCCATGCTCATCGGCAGATAGGGTATGCCGCTCTTTTCAACGAAGTCTTTAACAACGTCATCTGCCTGCGCATAAGCCGCGCCTTTACCGAGAATGATGAGTGGTTTTTTCGCACCTTTGATAACATCCAATGCCCGATCAACTGAAGCTGGCGACGGAATTTGTGCCGGGGCCGGGTCAATTACCTTAACCAGTGATTTCGCCCCTTTAACTGCATCCATAACCTGCCCTAAAAGCGCACCAGGTACGTCGAGATAGACGCCACCTGGCCGACCCGACACCGCCGCCCTAACCGCACGGGCAATAGCGATGCCGATATCTTGCGCGTGCAGCACCCGATAGGCTGCCTTGCAGAGCGGCTTGGCAATGGCCAATTGGTCCATCTCCTCATAATCGCCCTGCATGAGGTCAACGACCTCTCGTTCTGACGATCCGGAAATCAGGATCATCGGCCAGCAATTCGTGGTGGCATGGGCAAGTGACGTAAGACCATTCAAAAAACCTGGAGCGGAAACCGTCAGGCATATGCCCGGTTTTTTGGTCAAAAACCCCGCGATTGCCGCAGCATTGCCAGCATTTTGCTCGTGGCGGAAGGACAAGACACGCAGTCCCTCTTCCTGCATCATACGGCCAAGGTCAGTAATCGGAATGCCCGGAACCCCGTAAATCGTTTCAACCCCATTGAGCTTCAACGCGTCAATCAGGAGGTGAAATCCGTCGGTCAAATCCCCGGCAGGTGTAGGCGCTTCAGTCATATTATCTTCCGTTTTCAGCAATCAAGACGACTGCACTTGTTTTTCTTCGTTTTCAAAACCCAGCCAGCTTTGCTGGATATGGTCGTGCAATTTCATGGTGTGCTCGCGCACAAGACGGCTTGCGAGATCAGCATCCCGCGCTTCCAGTGATTCAATAATGTGCATGTGATCAACCACTGAACGGGTTGCCCGGTCACTCTCCCCCATCGCCCGGCGGCGAATGGCATGCATATGCTGGAACAGCCCGTCAGCCGTTGTTTTCAACAGGCTGCATCGTGATAATTCGAGGATCTTTTGATGGAATTGAATATTGGCTTCCGAATATTCCTCAATATCGGCGCGGGCGACATCGGCGCTGTGTTTCATGGCAAATTTACGCAGCGCCTTTAGATCATCATCGCTCGCCATTTCCGCTGCCAGTCGCGCCGCCATGCTTTCCAGCGCCGCCCATGTGACAACCATCTCCAGCACTTCTTCCAGCGATTTACGAAGAACAAATACCCCTCTGCGGGGCAGAATTTCAACAAGACCATCCTGCGCCAGCCGCGCAAGAGCTTCCCGTATTGGCGTCCGGGAAATGCCCAATTGCTCAGCCATCGACCGCTCATCAAGGCGCAGGTCGGCCCCGTCTTCATAGATATTCATATCGAGAATTGCGGCTTTCAGCAGATCATAAGTATGATCCTTCAGCGTAAAATTTACAGCAATTGGTGAAAGCTTTCCAGCAATCGACACAAATGACCTCCCACAAACAACAGGTGACTCGAATGGTTCGAGCTTCCGTGGTATACCACATTCTAAACACCTAATATGTCAAGTAGCGATCACGCGCTGTGGAAAAAAAGGTGGTGATTACCGAGGAAGGCGAGGTTGCAGAAAAGGATAAGATCCTAAGCAGGAAATTTTTGAAAGAGAGTTATCTTTAATCTTTCAAAAATCCAAAAATGCTGGATTAGTGGCGAGCCAAAGCCCCCGTTAGGTACGAAGTATCTTGGAGTACCGATACTCAATGTATTAGGTGCGACAGGCTTCGAGCAAGTAAATTGAGGGAGCCACTCTTTGGCTCGATTTCGTTCGTGCGCAGTCCAAATTACAAAACTGGACATTCACCAAGATCAACCATTTAGGGTAATGATGTACATTAAGTGATGTAGTGCGATTGTCCGCGAAGCACGTTCAAAGTTTGCTGGTGTTTTTAAATAAATAGCCCTCAAATACCCCTGTTTACGAGTTGTCCAGTAAATCCGGAATGGAAACCAGGTCTCTTCGCATTAATAATACCGGCGCACCTCGCCTGCACCGACCGTCAGTTACGCCCGGCCATCACAGCCTCGTTTTCTCCCGGCCTATCTTCCTAATGGACAGCCTAAAGTTTCAAGACATTGACTAGGTTTTCACGTTCCAAAACCTTGCCACCGTAGAACTCATCCCCCACACCCAGTACCGGGGAGGAGCGGATGTTGTGACTTTCCATCAGTTCGGCGGCTTCTTCATCCATCATCAGGTCCTTGTTGACAAATGTTACGCCTTGATCCGTGAGAAACTGCTTAAGGGCAACGCAGGGCCTGCAGAAGGGTGTGTAATAGACAATGATTTCTGGGATATCTGAGGTTTCTGGATTTTCCCTGTCACTCATCTCAAACCTCCCCTTTTTCCTTCATTTCACGGTATTTTTCCTTGGACGCCATCCAATCGTCATGGGCTTTACCCACCAAAAAAGGTTGCTCTGCACTGAAAATCAACTCTTTCCAGCGCTCTCCGCTGCTCCACGTAAAGGGCGACTGAATGGTGGTGCGCGGTTCCGTGGCAGTTTTCAGGAGGCGCATTGCCGAATCGACAATTGTGCGCTGTTCATCGACATCGAAAGTTTCGCCGCACGGATTGCCCAGAGGATAAACAGTGAACACGTGACGGGCAACACCACAATGTTCGACGATGTCCTTTGCAGCCCCGATCACAACGGTGGAAATTCCGTTTTCCTCCAAATACCGACTGATCAGACTTACCGTCTGGTGGCACACCGGGCAGACAGGAGTGAGGACCACGGCGTCAGCACCATCTTCCAGGCAACGCTTTAGTACCTCGGGAGCATCAGTTTCCAGGGTGCGGCGATGGCTATAGGCGGTGTGAACACCGTGCGCACGCTCGGTAACAGCAGCTATAAGGCCGTCCTCTGCCGCTTCATGCAGCCGGGAAATCGGGAAAAAGCTGTTCGGATCATCTAGGGTGGTGGCGTGAACATCGTAATTTTACTGGTGAGAATAGAGCTTTTCGATCGGGGTATCCGTCGGGATCGAATAAACATTGCCGATGGGGAACGGGTTGGATGGCTCTTCTGATTCTTCTTCACCTTTAACCGCGATATCGCTTGTCGTCACCAGCGCGATCCTGCATTCCGTTAGCGGTTTATTCAACGGCGCGAAGGGAATCTCGTCGAAATGCGCCCATTTATATGGCTTTTCATAGCCTTGTGCGAGGTAGTATTCACGGGTGCGGTCGATGTATTTACATGGTCCATTTTATTTCTCCCTTACCTAAATAGGTGGCTAACAATTTCGGAATCCAATTGAACTCCTCTATTTAAACTGATCAGCTTATTTAAATTAAGGAGACGCTGGCGGAATGAGCATTTTAACCCAGGCTGTAAGCTTCTTCGTCTGCGTATCCGGGTCCGGATCATCGTTGACCAAAGCATGATTTTGTAGACCTTCGGCAGCCATCGTCAACATCTCCGCCGCGAGTGATCCGTCCACACGGTCACAGATCTCACCTTGGGTTTGCCCGCGCTCGATGGTTTGGGTGATCACGTCTTTCCAATAATTGTTGTTGTAGGCGAAGTAGGATCGCAGCGAATCGGTTACCAGCGCCTCGCCCCGAAATGAGGCGAGTACGCGGGCGATAGCCTCCGGCGGAACGTCGAGGGGAAGAACCTTTTCGAGGATTAATCGAACCGCCTTACGAGTGTCGGCTTCCGCGGCAGCTTTGCTGAGTTCTGCCCCTGGATGCGAACTCCTTCACGTAAGCCAGCTTCCAAAAGGGCGGCCTTGTCGTCAAAATAATGGCTCAATACACCTCGCGACCAGCCAGACTGCGCCGCAACCCGGTTGAGAGTAACCCCGCCTACTCAGTAGCGGACAACGAGCTCGAGCACCGATGCCGCTACTTCCCGCCTGCGCTCGTGATGGTTTACGATCTTCGGCATTGAGGTTCTGCTCCAAAGCGTTGAATTGGTGGTTCGATCACAATTGCAGGGTACCTAGCCCAAACGCAGCGTCTGTGAAAAGACTTGGTTACAAATCCTGGAAGAGTGCCACCAAATAAAATGTTTGCGCGTCTCTATTAGAAAATCAACATAAGTATCAGCTCTATTGTGTTGCAATGTTCCCTCCACTTGGCACCCCCCATTACGCATCAACGATAAGGGGTCAATTTTACGGCCCTGCATCCACCTTTAAGTGCCTTCTTGGCTAAAATAAACTGAACAGTTTAAATAGAATGCTTAATGAAATGGACAGGATACGGCGGCGAAACCGCCAACTTGAGTGGCTGAACGTATAATTCGCAAGCAGGCGCGCAAGCTTCCTCGTCGACTAAAGCCAGGATTGCGGTCGGACAACTTAACTGCCCAGGTTCGAACATACCGAACAACAAACCAAACAGGGGAAGCCGGATATGGCGGATATCAATGATTTGACAGGGAGGGTGACCCTGATTACCGGAGGAGGACGGGCAAGGGGCGGCTGAGGGCTGATTATTCGCATCTCATGGTGCAACGGTAATTCTGGCTGATGTTCTCGACGACGAAGGTGAAGAGACGGCAGGCCGGATATGCCCATCTGAATGTCACCAATGAGACCGGATGGGCTGCCGTGGTCGATGACATCATGAACCGCCATGGACGCCTTGACGTTCTCGTCAATAACGCCGGCAATGCTCCGATGAACCGCCTTATCAATACCGACCTTGCAGCCTGGGATCGCACGATTGCGGTGAATCAGACCGGGTTTTTTTCTCGGCATGAGAGCCGCAGGCCGGGCAATGATCGCCGCTGGTAATGGCGGCTCCATCGTCAACATCAGCTCGGTTGCCGGACTGGAGGGAATCTTCGGGCAGATCGCTTATGGGGCCTCGAAATGGGCGGTTTCGGGGCATGACGAAAGTTGCCGCCAAGGAGTTCGGCAAACACCAGATTCGCGTTAACTCGATCCACCCGGGGGTGGTCGACACCGACATGCTGATCGACAACGATAAGGATTTGACCTCAAAGATGGTCCAGTCGTCCCCTTTGGGACGGATGAGCACACCTGACGACATCGCCAATGCCGTTCTTTTTTTGGGCGGTCAGGCCTCTACCTGGATTACCGGCGAGGAGTTCGTGGTTGATGGCGGCTTGCATGGCTGAACCACACAGAATTTGTGCCATCGGTGCATTGAATAAAACCCCAAACAGGTGGGAGGCGTTATGGCGCTGACTGAATCTTACGTGCCGGTCGACACGTCGGTACCCCTGTTTGACTCCACAGTTGCGTCTGTTTTGCGCGAGGCGGCGGCTGATAGTTCGGGCTTGCTTGCGTTGGTTGAAGGCCTTGAGAACCCAGACAAACGGCAAACGTGGACCTTTGCCCAACTGCTGGACGATGCGGAGCGAATCGCGCGAGCGCTTGCACACCGTTTCGACGAAGGCGAGCGTGTCGCATTATGGGCTCCAAACATGCCCGAATGGGTCCTGATAGAATATGCCTTCGGGCTTACCGGACTGGTGCTGGTCACTGTGAATCCAGCATATCAGCCACAGGAACTGAAGTATGCACTTGAGCAATCCCGGTCGGCGGGTGTGTTCTACCTGCCCGGTTTCCGCGGCAACAATCTGGGGGAACATCTCCACGCAGTCCTTCCCGATCTTGTTGAGATGCGTGAGGTGGTTTCCCTCGTTAATCTGGAGGAATGGGTTGCTGCAGCACCCGAGGCGGTCGAATTACCTGATGTAGCTCCTGATGATCCGGCGCAACTTCTCTACACATCCGGTACGACGAGCTTCCCGAAGGGGGCGTTGCTGCATCACCGTGGCATCACCAACAATACAGGATACATCTTCGACCGGCTCGCCTTGAAACAGGATAACGCTCTGGTGAGCCCGATGACGCTTTATCACGCGGGCGGATGTGTGCTCGGCGTGTTCGGCACAATACAGAATTGGGCCACTCTCGTATTCCTGGAAACGTTTGAACTCGGTCTCATGCTTGAACTGATCAAAACGCACAAAGCCACCCATATTGCCGGGGTGCCCACCATGCTGATTGCAATGATGGAGCACCCGACGTTTGCAACGCGAGACCTGTCGTCCCTTGTGTCGGTATGTTCCGGCGGCGCGACCGTGCCTGTCGAACTGGTTCGCAGCATTGAAGAGTCCACTGGTGCCGCCCTGTCAATCATCTACGGGTAGACCGAGGCCTCAAACAGTATCACCCTTGGGAAACCCGGCGACTCGTTTGAAGACAAAGCCAATACCATCGGTCAGGTCCTGCCTCACGCCGAAATCAAGATCATCAGTCATGAGACCGGCGACATACCACCGATTGGTGAAACAGGTGAATTGTGTTGTCGCGGTTATCTCGTCATGCACGGTTATTTCGAAATGCCGGCTGAAACCGGGGAGACGATCGATGCCGACGGCTGGCTTCACACCGGTGACCTCGTTTCGCTTGATGATCGCGGATACGTCACCATCACCGGCCGTCTCAAGGACATGATCATTCGGGGCAGCGAGAATATCTATCCAAGAGAAATTGAAGAACTGCTGTTCACCCATCCAAAGGTTGTTGATGCCGCTGTCTGTGGCCTGCCTGACGACAAATGGGGTGAACAGATCGGTGCCTTTATCCGCGATGCGGACCCTGATGACCTGGCAAGTGATGCCGAGTTGTACGCCTATTTAAGGGCGCAGCTTTCATCTCAAAAAACGCCACGTTTTTGGTATCGGGTTAGTGAATTTCCGCTTACCGGTTCCGGTAAAATCCGCAAGCTCGCCATTGTCGAAGCATGGGAAAAAGGTTGGTATGATCAGTAGAAGCACCCATGGATTGTGCGTGACAATCATTGACGTATACCATGAGCGAGGAAGCGCAGGGCTGGAAACACCCGAACCAAATTGCGGAGACGGACTGGCTGGAAGCTCGCCTTGGCGACGAAAAGCTGAGAATTTTCGACTGCTCGACCCATATTCGCCCTGTCGAACCCGGATCAGGACTACCCTATCTTATTGAGAATGCTGTTGCCGAGTATAATGAGGGGCATATTCCGGGTGCTGCGCTGTTGGATCTGCAAAACGACCTGTCAGATAATTCCGGCAAGCTTGCAATGGCGCTGCTTCCCCCAAGGAACTGGCTGGCCGGTTCGCACAATATGGCATCGATTCATCATCACTTGTCGTCGTCTATAGTTCGCAAACCATGAAGTGGGCGACGAGCGTGTGGTGGCTATTGCGGTATATTGGTTTCGATAATGTGCGAGTCCTGAACGGTGGCCTGGACAATTGGAATAATGAAGGGCGTACGCTGTCAACGGAAACCGTTGAATTTCCCGCGGGAACCCTGGTTGCCAAACCCCGGCCTGAAATATTTGTTGAGAAAGAAGAAGTGTTGGCCTCGATAGATAATCCAGACGTTGTTACTTTGAACGCTTTACCTCGCGCCTATCACGCGGGCGAGGGTGAGAGCCGTTACGGTCGCCCCGGACGTATCCCGGGCAGCGTGAACGTGGCCGCCGGCCGCGTGATCAGCCGTAAAGACTTGAGATTCACATCGCTGGAAAAGGCCGCGGAGCAGTTCGAAGCGGTCGGTACCGCGTCAGGTGACAATGATCAGCGAATTATCAACTACTGCGGTGGGGGGTCTCGACAACAATCAACGTGTTCCTACAGCACCAGTTGGGTCATGAGAACATTACCGTCTATGACGGGTCGATGGGGAATGGGCAAAGGACGAATCCTTGCCTATAGAGACCGACTAATCAGCGGGAAGCGTTGCATTCCCGGTTGAGCGACTTGGGTTCTCACTTCCCCTGTACGACCCCACCGGGATAATGCCTGTAAGCGCCCCAAAACTTATGACCTCGTACAAACATTCAGGAGTATATCCTTGGGCGGTTTTGACGCTCCAGTTTTTCAGTAGGCCTGACCGATGATTTCATGTCGGTCGAGTTTGGCGCGATGCCAACGGCCTTACCGGTTACGTTTATAGTACTCTCTTGCCTTGTGGCGGGAGCCGCAGGTTTTCATTGAGCACCAGCGCTTGGTGCGACTGCGTGTGGAGTCGTAATATGCCCAGCCACATGTGGGTAACTCGCAGCATTTAAAGCGGCTCCAGGTTCCGCCTTGCTGACTTTGTGAAACCATGCCGATTAACGCACCCAAAACGCGGTCGCAGGCATCACCGGTTGGGACAAACTGAATGTCGCCTTCGGAGTTGAATTCAGCCTGGAAAGTGATTGCTGTGGCCAAGTGATTGAGAGGCTGAATATGATCTTTTTCCAAAATCCATAGCCGCAGGTCGCTGCGAAAATCGATGATCTTTTGAGCCTGCGCCATTGTGATCTTTTTGGATTCTGTCCACAGGCCAACACCTCTCAACCACGATTCTGTTGAGTCGGTTGTTCCGAAATCATCAAAACCCATCTCGCTGTGGGAAGTGTTGAGAAACCCTTCAAGAAGAACAAGATTTCCCGGCGCAGGAGGCGTCCCTGTGCGTAGTTTTGCTGTGAGTTCTTCGTGGTCCATTCGGTGTCATACCATTATTTTACAAATTTGGCTGGTAAATTGAATTATCACCTTCTATGATTGTTAGAAGGTAAGATTAGGAGAGAAATATGCAACAGCAATTTCAATAACCATCGATGTAGCTGATCTGACAAGTGCTACGGATTTTTACGTAAATGCACTTTCTTGTGAATTCAAAACGAAGGA
The DNA here is from genome assembly GCA_951813045.1 of uncultured Rhizobiaceae bacterium. GTDB lineage: Bacteria > Pseudomonadota > Alphaproteobacteria > Rhizobiales > Rhizobiaceae > Pseudahrensia. The sequence continues at coordinate 79,916 of CATOTF010000002.1, read as the reverse complement.
CTCAGACGATTGGGCGGTGATCAGCGTTGGCGGGATCAACATCAATCTGCTGGAAAAACAGGCTGGAACCATCGCGGCAGCCGATCAGAAACGTAGCTACGAACGCCATTGGACACCGATTCATTTCGACTTTGGCGTCGATGACGTCGTGGCTACGGCAGCATTGGTGCAAAAACACGGCGGAACCGTTGAAGGTGAGGTGTCCTCAGATTTTGCACCCTGTGTAGACCCTTTTGGCAATGGTTTTTGCCTGGTCGGAAATTAACAACAAACTCTAACAGTGAAGGAACGATCATGACTAAAAGCAAATCAGCCCGCGCCTGGGCATTTGGAATGGCAATAGCTGTTGGCTCAGTGTGCACAGCCCATGCTGGAGAAAAGAAGACGCTAACAGCGGCTGAAATTACAGCAATGGTAAGCGGCAATACGCTGTCAGGTGTGTTTGGTGAAAAGAGCACCCGTTATGCGCAACGCAATCACGCGAATGGCATAGCGGTGATACATGTTGATGGCTCACCAATACGCATTGCTCCGTGGTTTGTTAAAGGGGCAGACACCTATTGTGAAGATTGGGATAAGGGTGGGATTTATTGCTATAAAATAATCCTGGATACTGAAACCGGAGAACGCAATTTTGTGTATTCTGACGGATCAATTTCCCCGAAAATCAACCTGCAAGAAGGGTTTCATCCCATTACTTTTGAATAAAATTGGGGGACTAGACCAAGTTACCGGGTGTTATCGGGGTTAGCCCCGGTACACCCTTCGAATACGAGAGATATAGCAACGCCGGATAAAAAATCGCCGACAACTGACCTTGCACAACAAAAACTGGGCCCGCCACCTGCCTAGATGAAGGAGTTCGACTTCATCATAGGAAGCTGGGACATTCATATACAGTGCTATCTTCCAGATGGGGCTGTGGATTACGAAGAAAAGGCCAGATGGAATGCCGAATACAGAAATAACGGCAGGATAATTTTGGATGAATTCAACCGGTTGTCACCTGAGGGCAAGGAAACATCATGCGCCATAACGCTGCGCACTTACTGCCTTAAAACCGAACAATGGGTATCAACCTTTCTGTTCTCACAACAACAAACAATCCCCGATAGTTTCACCGGAAAGTTCGTTGATGGCGAAGGGCATTTTAAAACTGTTTTCAAAATCTCCGATGATCTTACGCTGATAGCCAAGGTGAGATTCATCGACATTCAAAAGGACAGCTTTGAATGGGAAATCCATCACAGCACAGATGGCGGGAAAACCTGGGTTCATCGGCAAACCAACTTAGTCAAACGAGTTTCCCAGACTCTGGGTTATAAAATTTACATGCTAATTGTCAGAAAATTTGCGAACTTTCGCGCCCTGCCCACACCGCTATAATCTCCATTATTGCTGACCAGGACTTTGCCAATCGATAGGTGTAAGCTGAAGGTGCCCGTGGGACATCAGACGGGTCGCCCGTAGCTTCCCCCTGAGTACTTCGTAAGGTGTATATCCGCCAAAGGCTCCGTGCGGTCTTGCGAATTTTGAAGTGCATTCCCATTCTTCGAGCTTGACCTCCAAATCGACGCCTCCCTTGTAATTGAGAAATTGGTTGAATTCCTGCTCATCGCTGGAATCGGATGGTTCTGGCTTTGAAAGCTTCTTCACCCACGCGTGCAGTGAGTGTGTACTCACACCTAACGGTTGTGAAATCTCCGCAACCGGATAACCGCGTTCAACAATCTGATGCACTGCATCTCGTTTGAAGTCGTCACTAAATCCAGCCTTAAATTTGTAAAATGACTCTATGCACACCTTGAATCTGAACTGCACATTCCATTTCAAAATCCATATATTCTGGATTTAACGGGCTCGCAGATTCTCAAAAATAGAGGCAAAAAATTCAGTAAGATTATCCACCCCATCAAATGGCATTATGCTAGCGACGTATTGGTCGGGGCGGGTGATAATCATCGCGCCTAATTCCCGATTGATGTGCCTCATGTCAAAAATATCCGTACCGGGCTTCGTGTCCGGGCAAAAAGTCTTTTCGTAATCTGTGAGGCCATAACGGCCTTTGGGCGGGAGTAAGAGCGATGGCATTTTTTCCAGTGCCAACTCCCGGTGCGGCTGCTGAAATATGGCGCGAACATCGATAATTGAATCAACGTCCGCACCCTTAGGTGTGTGGCGCAAAAGGGGCGAATTCTCATGCTCGCCGAGAAACTCGCACAGACTAGCGATTGGGCCACCCTCTTGCCCACGATCCCCACTCGGCGAAAACAAGAACAGGCGCCAGCGCCCGTCGGCTTTAATCGTGTGACCAAGCTGCATGGGCTTGGCATCAGCCAACCGTATAACGGGCGCAGAATGGAACCTCTTGCCAACCGTGAATCCTGCTGCCAACGTCTGATGGTCATCAAGGCCGGTGATCAACGAAGGCTCATATTGCGTTTCAACACCCGCCGTATAACGCGCGTGTTTGGAAAAATACTTCTGAAATTCCGCCGACGCTTCCCCGTCCTTTTCCCGTGCGCTAAACAGTTTGGCGATATCGCGGTCAAACTCAATCAGCTCCTTGGCTTTCGATTGCCGCTCTTGCGAATAGGTATTCAAAAGGCGAGATTGCGCATGTCCCAAAATTACGGATGCCAGTTTCCAGCCGAGATTGAGAGAATCCGCCATGGATACATTCATGCCCTGCCCGGCTTTAGGGCTATGGGTGTGGCAGGCATCACCCGCGATGAAGATGCGCGGTGTGCTGATATCCCGCATCTCCTCCGGCACATCATCAAATGAATCGCACACCCTTTGGCCGATCTCATAGGCCGACCACCAAACAACCTCTTTCACATCCAGAGTGTACGGCGACAATATCATGCCCGCTTTGTCGATCAGCATCTTTGGCGTCACGTCGCGATCACCGCTGCGCTCATTGTCCAGCAGCTCGTCCAACTCGATATACATGCGAACCATATACCCCCCTTCGCGGGGGATAATCAGCAGGCTGCCACTCGTCGCCGATTGGATCGCGCATTTCAATCGAATGTCCGGGAAGTCGGTGGTCGCCAATATGTCCATGACGCCCCAGAGCTGGCGGGCGGACTCCCCTTTAAGCGCTAACCCCAGAGATCTACGAACGGTGCTGCGCGCGCCGTCACAGCCGACTAGATAGCGCGCACGAATAATCTCTGTTTGTACGTATTTCCCGTCGAGCGTTCGTTCAATCTCCGCTGAAACCGGGTAATCTGGGTCGCCCGTCTTTGTGACATTCAAAAGGCGGCATTTGTAATCGGGTATCAGGCGACGTGGTGATTGCACCATCACGTCGAGAAAGAAATCATGTACACGAGCCTGATTGAGAATGGTGTGGGGGAATTCAGACAGGCCTTCCTCCACATCAAGAATGCGATCCGCTCGCCCAATTGACCACGGTTCTGCACCCGGTCGCCAAAAGGCCATTTCGTTCACCCAATAGGCTTCGCGCTCGACCTTTTCCGCAAAACCAAATGCTTCAAACATCTCCATCGAACGACAGGCAATACCATCCGCTTGCCCGATCTCGAGACGACCGGGCTTCTGCTCAATAATTCGCGTGTTGATTCCGGGGAATTGGGAAAGCTGAGCTGCCAGGGTTAATCCGGCAGGCCCACAACCGACAATCATCACGTCAACGTCCGATTTTACAGGGTCGAGATCATCGGCGACAATTTTTATGTCCGGGGAACCGGATCTATAACCGTCTTGGTGATATTGCATGAAAGTTCCACCGGGTATTCGACAACCAACGCATCATGCAATCATTGACGTAAAATACAATCGCTACAATTGCGTGTGACGTTTGTCGCATTGGCACTACCGTTCTGTGCGTGACATCAAAATGTCACGCTGATAATAGATTCTGATATATAGATGATACTATCGGTCCGGAGACCTCATTTGACCTGCGATCCATTCCACGATCAAGCACCCCTCATTCACCCCCTTGGGCGTCAGCGCACGGTGGGGGTGAATGTTGGTGGCGTTACTGTGGGTGGTGATGGGCCGATTGTTGTTCAGTCGATGACGAACACGGATACCGCCGACGTTGACTCAACCGTTGCTCAAGTGGCGGCCCTTGCGGAAGCGGGGTCTGAGCTTGTGCGTATCACCGTTGACCGGGATGAGGCTGCTGTGGGTGTTCCTAAAATCCGCGAACGTCTGGACCGACTCGGTATCAACGTACCACTGGTCGGTGACTTTCATTATATCGGTCATAAGCTTCTCGCCGATCATCCGGACTGCGCACAGGCGCTAGCAAAATACAGAATCAACCCCGGCAATGTTGGTTTTAAGGAAAAGCGCGACAGGCAGTTTGGCGCGATTATTGAGATGGCGATCAAATTCGACAAGCCGGTGCGCATCGGTGTCAATTGGGGCTCACTCGATCAGGCATTGCTCACATCTTTGATGGACAAGAACGCGGCGGAAGGCTCGCCCCTTTCCGCAGATGAGGTCATGCGCGAAACCATCGTACAATCCGCATTACTCTCTGCTGCTGAAGCGGAGCGCATCGGCCTGCCGCGGGACCACATTATCCTCTCAGCAAAGGTTTCCGAGGTACAACACCTCATCGCCGTTTATGCCGAACTGGCACGGCGTAGTGACCATGCGCTCCATTTGGGGCTCACGGAAGCAGGCATGGGCTCAAAAGGCATTGTTGCCTCATCGGCAGCGCTGGGTATTCTTCTCCAACAGGGGATCGGCGATACCATCCGAATATCGCTGACACCGGAACCGGGCGGGGACAGAACCCGCGAGGTTCAAGTGGCGCAAGAATTATTGCAGGTGATGGGCTTTAGAAGTTTTGTGCCCATCGTCGCAGCCTGCCCAGGCTGTGGGCGCACGACATCAACGACATTCCAGGAGCTGGCGGCAAAGATACAAGGGCAATTACGCGCCAATATGCCCGCGTGGCGCGAAGAATATCCAGGCGTCGCCGATCTCAAAGTCGCCGTCATGGGATGTATCGTGAACGGTCCCGGCGAAAGCAAACATGCCGATATCGGCATTTCCCTTCCGGGCACCGGTGAAGCCCCTGCCGCCCCCGTTTTCATCGATGGAAAAAAGGCCGTGACCCTGCGGGGCGAGAATATTGCTGAGGAGTTCGAAGTTCTGGTGCAGGACTATGTTGAAAAGCGATACGGTTTGGGCGTCAACTCCAATGCGGCTGAATAAAGCCGCAATAGTATTAAGCCTATTTTCTCTGTCGGCAGGTAACACAGCGGGGCAGACGACGAATGAATTGCCCAAAATACCCAAATCCTGGACAACCGCACAAATCTGTTCGGAGATCAGCAGGGTTTCGAAAGAATATAAAATTCCCCGCGCTGCATTCACACGCCTAATCTGGACTGAGAGCAGGTTTGATCACAACGCTTTGAGCCCAAAGGGTGCACAGGGTATCGCCCAATTTATGCCGGCAACCGCCAAGGAACGTGGACTAGGAGACCCTTACGATCCTGGCCAGGCTCTCGAAGCTTCTGCGTCCCTCTTGGCAGACCTGCAGGCAACATTTGGAAATTTTGGGCTGGCGGCAATGGCCTATAATGCAGGTCCGGGTCGCGTAACGCGCTGGCTTGCTCGACGGAGCAATCTGCCTTTTGAAACTCAAGACTATATTGCTGCTGTCACAGGGTTCGGCGCCTCAAAATTCAGAGAGCGCGAATTTCAACTGAACGATTTTTCTCTCAAGAAAGGCCAAAGTTTCGAGAAATCCTGCAATGAACTTCCCGTGGTGAAAACCCGGTTTAGAGGCATTTCCTCTTCCCCTCGCAAACCGTGGGGAGTGCAGGTCGCAGGGAACTTTTCAAGGACCATCGCCAGGCGGTCATGGGTTCGTGTTCGGGGTAAACTGGGTGTCGCCATCGGGTCGGCAAAACCCAACCTTTATCGGGAGAGGAGCAGGCGTGGAATGAGAGCACGGTGGACTGTCCGCATTGGCGCAAATAACCGCCAGTCGGCAATAAATATTTGCAGAAAAATCCGCTCCGTCGGTGGGTTTTGCCTGGTCAAGAAGAACTGAATCCGGGACCCGAGTAAACGCGCTTTAGGACGTGAAACTATTTTGAACGATTGGCTACGAACTTGGCAGTTTGCTTTAGTATATCTGCTGTATCGCCAAAATCGCTCAAACAGGCATGTGCCTGATCAACGGTTTCATCAAGAACTTCCCGAACCTTAGCGACACCATACAGATCAACCAACGTTCCTTTACCCCGGTCAGCGTCCTTGCCCACAGCCTTGCCCATCACTTCAGCATTGGATGTTACATCAAGTAGATCATCTGCAAGTTGAAACGCCAGCCCTATCGTCTCACCGAACCGGGTCAGGTCTTTTCTATTCTTATCCGATGCGCCACCGAGCACAGCACCAGCTTCGCATGCGAAACGGATCAAAGCACCGGTTTTCATCGCCTGTAACCGCCGTATTTCCTGTTCATCGGGGTCGGACGTTTCCGCAGCAATATCCAGTATTTGACCACCAATCATACCGCCCATGCCAGATGCGCGCGCAAGCAGATTGGCCAGTTCCGCCCGGACCGACGGATCAGGATGGCCCTTTGAATCCGTAACCAGATCAAACGACAGAGTAAGCAGTGCATCACCGGCCAATATGGCCGTGGCTTCATCAAACGCCTTATGTACCGTTGGTTGTCCCCGCCGAAGATCATCATCGTCCATGGCCGGAAGATCATCGTGAATGAGCGAATAGGAATGCAAGCATTCCAGCGCGCAGGTCGTAGGCATGGCGTGTTCGACCGGCACTTCAAACAATGCTGCCGTTTCCAGAACGAGAAATGGCCGCAGTCGTTTTCCCCCGTTCAAAAGCCCGTGACGCATCGCGGCCAATAGAGCTTCAGGACGGTTGATTTCACCATCACAAATCTGACTGGACAATATTGCGTCCAGCCGTCCATTGATTTGTTCGGCGGATGATTTTAACCGAGCATGGAAATCAGCGCTCATTTACTACCGGCCTGTTTATGGAAATTGCAGTCGTTTGGATATCCTGACGATGTGCCCGTCCGGCAGCTCTGCGTCAACACACCGTTGCAGGAGAGGCCTGGCATCTTTAGACAGGGTGTTTGAGAATCCCTTGGATAAATACATTGGCTCGCGACGCAAAAAAGAAAGACAAGGCCGGAAGAAAGACCAAAAAGCGCGACCGGTCGAACGATTCCAAACAGATATCGAAAAAGCCTGCTAAAACGAAACCCTCAAAACCGAAAACACCCAAGAAACCTACCCGCCCGACCAAACCTGAGGCCGTAACAGCATCAGTAAAACCTAGTCGGAAAAGGCGCTGGCGCTGGGCGATTTTTAAACTTGCCCTTTTCCTGCTCATCTTGGCTTGCCTCATTCCCACGGTCTTCACCTATGTCTACCGTTCCTCTTCGATAAACCCTGTGTCCACGTTGATGATATCGCGGTGGATATCTGGCGAACCTGTAACGCGCAGCTGGGTGCCACTTGAAAAGATTTCACCCTTCGTCATCCAATCCGTCATTTCGTCGGAAGATGGGAAATTTTGCGCCCACGAAGGGGTGGATTGGGATGCGGTCAATCTTGTGGTCGATGACCTGATTGAAGGGGAGCGGCCAAGGGGCGCCAGCACAATCCCGATGCAGACGGTGAAAAACCTTTATCTTTGGTCAAGCCGATCATACGTGCGAAAAGGTTTAGAAGTCCCCTTGGCGCTTCTAGTTGACAAGGTTTGGAGCAAAAAACGCCTGTTGGAAATCTATCTCAATATTGCCGAATGGGGGCCTGGAATATTCGGGGTAGAAGCGGCTGCCCGTCACCACTTTAAACGATCAGCAAAATCTCTAAACCGCAAACAAGCTGCACTTTTGGCTGTCACCCTACCGAATCCAATTCTACGAAATCCACGAAAACCCGGGAAAGGCATGAGGCGTTTAGCGCGGCTTGTAGAACGCAGGGCCAGACAATCCGGCGCTTACATTAAGTGTGTGCGATGAGAGTTTGAATTCGCAGCAGTTAGCCCTTGCTTCTTTTCTCATTTCGGCTATATCAACCGCCAATTCACACTGAAATTTATTACGGAGTGTGCTGGCCGTCGGTGCCAAGAATGGTACCGCATGTAATTTGCACACACGATGTTCGACGGAGCGATAAAATGGCTGTCCCAAAGAGTAAAATCACACGCATGAAACGCGGCCACCGCCGTTCCACAGATGCGTTGAAGAACCCGACTTATGTTGAAGACAAAAATTCTGGCGAGTTGCGCCGTCCGCACCACATTGACCTGAAATCAGGCATGTACCGTGGCCGACAAATTCTCGAGCCAAAAGACGCTGTGTAAGTCACAAATCAAGTAATTTTTGAAAAAGGCTCGTGGTAACACGGGCCTTTTTTTATTGGCTAAAGCGCGTTTCGTTTAATATGAATCATTGGAACTCACTTGAGCTCTCTTTTTGTGCGGGTCTGTACCGCTCATTCATGAAGATGAATAAGCGCACCGCGCATTAGGGCCAAATACAGCGACGGATAATACCAAACACAGAAATCATTCATTCATGCGTTTGGAATTTGTTCGATTTCAAGAATGAACGGTACAGATCGGCTGATGGTAATGAATTCAAGCGGAATTCAGGTTTCAGCCAATCCGGCTATTCCATGACCGGGTCACCCTGATCATTGACCGCGATATCCTGCCCCAGATCATCACCTTGCGGTGGTAGTGGTGGTGGTGCGTTGGCCGATTTTCCATTGGGGCTGCGATATTGAGCCGTCCGGCTGGTGGTCCGCCGTTCCCGCCTCGCTGTAGTCACCTGTTTTTGGCGTTGAACAGCACGTTCGGCCCGCAGCTTCATACGTTCTTCCCGGGTTAACAACCGTGGTGGAAGTTCCGGGTCACCCGATCGAAGGTCGCCAAGCTTCAGAACGATAATTTTCTTCACCGGCGCTTCACCGATCACTTGAACAGATCTGCTTTTCTTTGCGCCGTTCAGCTGGACGATATTCCCGGCATGGGCCGCCACACCAATCGTACTGGAAACCATTGAAGTCACAAATGCCGTTAATATTACAAATCTAAACACAATAGACTCCTGAAAGACATGGTAATCGAATTTATCACTACCGCAGGTAGGTTATTAGATTGTTCGAATACTCATATATTCCGTAATAATTCCGGGTTTTTGATGAAACTCTTCTAACTATAGTTAATGAATAGAAAACTGATTAAGCATGCACAAATTACAGCACGGCAACCTCAACAATCGCCATAAACAGAAATCCGGAAATCTGATAACTCAGGAAATGTATCAGATATTGCTGATCCCATTTGCGAATTGTATTGACCGCGTCATTTTCTGTTCCGCTGGTCAAAAGCGGAAGTCGCCCGGTGCCTCGGCGGTGCAAACTCTATATTCTTTTACAAAATTCTGGGACCAAGGTTTTAGGAGTCTGCACACAAAAAAAAGAATTTACAACTGATCCTATCGGGTCGGGAGCAGCCGATCCAGATAGTCTAGTTCCAATTTGGGTCGGCTGGTTTCTCCCAACCTCTTGCGGATAGCATCCAATATGCGCCGGGCACGTTGGGCGTCGATCTCTCCGGGGACCTTTGTGTCATTGCCCAATTGCGGTCCTTCGCTTCGGCTCTGGCGACCAAGCGGGTCCCGGTCACCACGCGATTGCTGGCCGTGTTGCCCGCGTTCGCCACGTCTTCCTTGCTCACCGGCTTGATTCTGCATGTTTTGCATCATCTGCTGCGCGCCCTCACGCATGGCCTGCAGCGCCCGACCCTGTTGGCCGGTTGCGGGGCCGGTCTCACCCTGCCCGAGCTGCTGTTCCGCCTCTCCCATGGCCTCACCGGCTTCACCAAGGTTCTTACCCGGATCCATCCCCAACTCGCTGAGCCCTTTTTGAAGCTCCTGCATCTGGCGTTGAAGCTCGCCTTGCCGCTCTTGCAGCTGCTTCATGGCTTCGGCAAATTCTTCCGGCGTCATAGGCCTTTGTTGCCCCTGCTGTCCTTGCTGCTGTTGGCCCTGACCGTGCTGGTTGCGCCGTTGTTGCTGCTGCTGTTCCTGCGGTCCACTTTGACCCTGTTGCTGCTGCTGTTGTTGACGTCTTTGCATGTCAAAAGTCTGGTCCATGAGTTGCTGCTGCTCGCGCATCATCTCACCCAGTTTATTCATCTGCTGACTGAACTCATCGGTTTGCCGTTGCTGCTGCTGTCCGGGCCGCGCTGTTTGCAGATTGTTCATCATGCGTTGCAGTTCTTCCAGCAATTGCCGGGCGGCATCCTTCGAACCTGATTTCGCAAGATCTTCAATCTGCTTCATCATCCGCTCAAGATCCTGTTGGCGCAGGACCTGCGTATTCGGATCGAGCGGCATGGCTTGCTGGTTTTGCGGGTTACGGGCCATTTGCTCCGCCAGTTCCCGCATGAAATTTTCCATCGCGGCCCGCAGTTCTTTCATCAATTCGTCAATTTCCTCGTCGGACGCGCCGTTTTCCAAAGCTTTGGAAAGGCGTTCTTGTGCATCACGCAACCGCCGTTCCGCAAGCGACAGGTCACCATCCTCTATGGAAAGAGCTGTTTCCCAGAGCAAATCAAGGGTCTCGCGCAAACCATCTTCGTTTTCGGCACGGCTTATTGCCCTGTAGGCAACGCGAAGCGCAGTGTAATGCCCGACATTCTTGATAAACTCCTCAGGGTGAGTGTCAGTGATAATGTCCAGCATTTCTGCAACTTGAGGAGCAGATTTCGCATCAAGAGCCAGATTACGGCGTTCTTCCACTATCGCTCTGGCAAGAGGTTTGGTGAAAATCCGTTCAGGCAGAATGAATGTTTTCGTTTCACTTTTACCGCTTTGGCCCGCTTCATCTTTTGCCATCAACTTCATGTTGACTTCCGCACCGGTCCAAGGGTGCGCGGTTAAATCCTGGCTGGTTTTTGACGTGCCCTCAACCGCTCGTCTTCGCGGAAGCGGCAGTGCAATTTGCGGCGCTTCGACAAGCGGCACTGATTTATCTTGCGTTGGTCGGGTCGAGGTAATCTCAGCCGTCGCCTCCGCAACCCCGTAATCATCTTTCACCGTATAAGAGAATTCGAGCGCCCCCCGTGTCGACGCACTTGGCTCTTCATCGAAACTGATCGACGGGTCATTATCCGGCAGTACGACAAACGCCCAATCCTGGACCGATATTTCACCGGAGCGCAATTTAACGACGCCAGTTTCCTGTAAATCGTATTTAAACGTCAGGCTTTTCGGTTGTTTTTGGGTATTTTCCGCCAGTTCCGGGTCATTTTTCGCCGTTTTTTGGTCTGTTTTCTCCGAATCTATGGCTTTTTCCTGGTCCCCAACCACGATTCCAAGAGAAGGATCATCCAAATTCAAAACCCGTATGACAAGCTCGCTGCCTTCAGGAATCGTAACTGACGCCGATCTGCGGTCGAGAAAAACGGGCGGGCGATTTGTATAAGCCGGTGGCGTCACCCAGGCATCAATACGGATGTTGTTTGCTGCGTTTAATACGTCGTGACTTTTAAACGCGTCAGCGATACCCGTTGACCAATTGCCCCAGCCTGCAGAAACCGCGACGAACAATAATAAGCCAACGAGCGTCCGCAAGGCAAATGGATCGCGTTTTGCAACCGAAGGAACCGGTGCGCCAGCCTTGAGGTTGCTCAACGTCTGCGCCATGCGTTTTTGATGTTCCTGCCAAAGCGCCCTGGCAAATGGGTCGTTAGACCCCGCTACATCCGCCAGTAGTTCTTCCTGCGTGGATACCGGCTGATGTTCCAGCCCCGAACGGTTTTCAATACGCGAATTGATATCTGTGAGGCTCGGTTGTCGAAAATACCGGAAAGGGTAGAGCGCCGCACATGCAGCAGTTGCAAAGACGGCAAGCAGACCAATGCGAAGGATATCTGGGATTGCAGGCCAAAGCCCCAACCATGAAACGGACGCAAATAATGCCACAACGCCAAGCAATGGCAGCGCTAGCGGCCATAAACGTTCCCAAAAAATGGCGAGCCAGGCGGCGCGTCTGGTAGACCGCAACCGTAAAATTAAACCAGGTTCCAGGTGAGAATCCTTCATGGCAGCCAGGTATCCTTTCCGTTACCACACAATAGCAGCAATCATGGCGTTGGCGAGACCCATCGGTCCAATTTTCACCGCTATGCCGATATTGTGAAATCGGCCATCTTAAACTTCACAGAACCATCGCTTCCCAAAAACGATATATGGTTAATAGAGCGTTAGGCACATTGGAATCAGCGCAGCTGTGCTTTACGATCCGATATCCAAAACACACCGCACACCTAAATCTGGATTTAAAGGATTGTTTACAATGGAAAATCTGCCTGACCTGAGTGTGTATCAAGACAAGATAATCGAGGTGTCACTGGTTGTTTTGGCCTGGCTGCAATCGCCACCATTTTGGGGCCAGATCGCGGGTATAATTCTTGCGTGGTTCATTGCCCGGTTTGTCGCAAAACAATTGCACAGGCGCGTTCAATTTCTCAACAGCGAACCACAACCGGGGCGGTTGTTATTTCTGCGAAGCATGATCTATCGCGCCCGCGACCTTGTGCCATCGTTGTTATTGGTAGCCGCACTTGGCGGAATAATTGCCGTTTTGGATGTCATCACCGGCAGTTCCTGGCTGGTTAAGATAGCCCAGAGCCTCTCGCTGGTTCTTGCTCTTAAAAAAGGCATCGAATTGTTTGTCCCCGCGCAGGGGCTGCAAAACATTGTAAAACTGGTGGTGCTGCCTAGCGCATTGATGATGGTATTTGGCGTATTTGATACGTTCACCATTTATCTCGATACCGTAGCCCTTCAGCTGGGCAACATCCGCCTTTCAGCACTTTTCCTGATCAAATCGGCGATATTTGGCGCAATAATCTTCTGGCTGGGTCGCCAATCCAACGCCGTTGGCCAAACCGCTATAAACCGGCAGGAAACCCTTGACCTGGGCATGAAGTCCCTGATTTCAAAGCTGTTTCAAATTGTTTTATTTGTTGTGATGGGCATCCTGTTCCTCCAGGTTTTGGGCATAGATCTCACGGTTCTGGCGGTTCTGGGTGGTGCAGTTGGTGTGGGTCTGGGTTTCGGCCTGCAACAGATTGCGGCCAACTTCATCTCCGGCATGATCATACTTTTTGAAAGGTCACTTTCCCCGGGTGACTACATTGAAATGGAGGATGGAAAGGCTGGAATTCTAAAAGAAATCAATATGCGTTCCACCACATTGGCAACCTATGATGGAAAAGAAATCATGTTGCCGAATGAAAAATTCATAACCACAACATTCGTAAACTGGACCCGTGATGATCCACGCCAAAGATATGAGGTGGAGTTCTCGGTCGCCTACGATACGGATATCGAGCAAATACCAGAACTGATTTGCGCAGCCGTATCGACCCATCCACAAGTACTCGATGATCCAGAACCCGTTGATGTTGAACTACGTGGTTTCGGTGATAGCGGAATTAACTTCGCTGTCGAGTTCTGGGCCGATGGAATTGATGACGGAAAAAACAAATTTTCATCCGACGTCCTGTTCCTCATCTGGCGTGTATTACGGGATAACAACATTTCCATACCTTATCCGCAGCGCGAAATTCGGGTGCTCAACGATAGTCCCAATATAACAAAAGCATAGTGATGGTTTGACGTCTCACAGCACAATATATTAGAAGTCATTACCCACGGTTTATCAAAATTAATTCGGGATTGTAATCTAACATTAAGAACAACAAGTTTATCTACCCCCCGGGGGCCATTGAATCTTGATCCTAAGGAGCGGAAGGTCAACATATGGCGCAGGTAATGACATCAACTCCAGGGTTGAATTCTATCGAATTGAACGAGATTGCCGATGGGCATCCGATTTCGATTATGGCCAATCACTATCTCAATACAAATCAAAATATACCGACTGAAGGTTTGCCGGTTCTTGAAACATTATTGGCCCGGTCAGATCCGGAGTTAATGACCTATGGCCTTTTGTTGGAGCCAACATCTGTTGATCCGTTTCTCGACTTCATTGTGCTGCAGAAGGGCGTAAATATTCCGGGCATCAAAACCACATCAATCGAGCCTGGTGAACTCTATTCGCAAAGACTGGATCCAGGTTTGGCCAATGAGCGGGTCATGGAGTTAGCCACCAGCCTGGTTCTAAAAAAACCAATGTATGCAAGGGCATCCTCTGCACGTAAGAGCACGCTAAATATGAAGGTATTACGCGGTGTGTTTCCGATTTGGCAGGAAAAACGCCGAAAAAGCGGCGTGATCCTAATGATTTCTCCGGTCTATACTCAAATCAAATCGGCATGAATTGGTTTTAATCCACCCGCTCAAACCGGTGGGCTAATCTTGGCTCAACCAACTTGGCAGGGAATCCAGCCCAATTAACTCTTCATAGCTCAGGCGTGGCCTGATGACATGAAACTCGTCGCCTTTCACGAGAACCTCGGGTACAAGCGGGCGCGTGTTATAAGTTCCCGCCTGAACCGCGCCATAGGCGCCAGCAGATCCAAGTGCCAACAGGTCACCTGCGCGGGGTTTCGGCATTTCTCGCTGCTTCGCCAGATAATCTCCTGATTCGCACACAGGCCCGACAACATCGGCGGTGATGCGAGAGGACGAACCACGCGCGATATTAACCGGGCGTACTTCATGGTAGGCTTCGTATAATGTTGGACGGATGAGATCGTTCATCGCTCCGTCGACAATCACAAATACACGTTCATCCCCTTCTTTGACGAAGATAACTTCCGTTACAAATACGCCCGCATTACCGGCGATCAGCCGACCGGGTTCGAATATTACACGCGCATTCAGATTTGTGACATGGCGTTTGACGACTTCGGCATAGGCATCCGGGTCTGGTGGCGGCATATTGTCTTCATGGTAGGGAATGCCCAACCCGCCGCCAAGATCGACATGATCGATCTCATGGCCTTCAGCCCGCAACCCTTCAATTAACTCAGCAAGGCGGGCGAACGCCGTATCAAAGGGTTCCAGATCGGTAATCTGGCTACCGATATGCATGTCGATACCGGTGACTTTGATGCCCGGCAGGCCCGCAGCTTTTGCATAAATACGCGGCGCGTCTTTCCAGGGGATTCCAAATTTGTCTTCTGCTTTACCGGTTGAAATCTTAGCATGGGTTTTTGCGTCTACGTCCGGATTAATGCGGAAGGAAACACGGGCGATTTTCCCCATCGCAGTTGCACGGGTGGACAGGATTTCAAGCTCAGGCTCGGATTCGATATTGAAACACAGAATATCTTCCTCAAGCGCAAGGTCCATTTCCGACAGTTTTTTGCCGACGCCTGAAAACATGATTTTTTCCGGTGGAATTCCGGCAGCACGGGCGCGACGGAGTTCTCCCTCGGACACAACATCAGCACCGGAACCAACTCCCCCTAAAGTCGCAAGAACTGCCTGGTTGGAATTCGCCTTCATCGCATAACAAACGAGTGCATCGATATCGCTGAATGCATCGGCGAATACCTTATAATGGCGCTCCAGTGTTGCTGTAGAATAGCAATAGAACGGCGTACCCACCTTGGCCGCAATTTCGGGCAAGGCGACGTTTTCGGCATGCAAAATGCCGTCACGGTAATCAAAATGGTTCATGAATTTTCTACAACGAAAAGAGGTAAAGTGGTTTAGTCCAACAGGCCATCAAGGATGAACTTCTTTTCCGGGTTTTTGGCGTTGGGTGTCGGTCTTTGAGGTGCCGGTTCCTTGTTTTCCTTGGCCCGTTGAACAGCGGCTTCGGACGGTTTTATCGGCGGGCCTTTACGCCCGCACCCCGCCAGCAAGGCTGGGCCGGCAACCGCAAGGGCGACAAGTATCGATAGTCTGGAATGGGGTCTCATCATCATCCTAACATTTAAACCCTGCCAAAGCGGTGAACTTTGGATTTCATATCATGTTTTTGGCTTATGGCCACCCGTGAAACAAACATGATGGCATCAGTAATATGTGCAATGGCACACACTGTGACAATCTGCCGATGAATAATCGGCACTCCTGAATCATTTTCACTGTGAGATTAACGCTCTCGGTTTTTCAACGAATGAAAATAGACAGGAAATATTATGAAAAAACTTCTCACGATTTGCGCCCTCTTGGTGACTACAACCACAGGTTATGCGGATACATCTGACCAGCAAAAAACGGCAGCGGCCGATGTTTTGAGCCTTGCCGGTGACAAGATTGGGGTAGCATCTCTGGTTCAGGCTAAAAAAGGCGTCATTATCCGGATTTCTGTCATCGGTTTGACCCCCGGATACCACGGGTTTCACCTTCATAGCGCAGGGGCCTGTGATGCCAATACCGGGTTTAAATCGGCCAAAGGCCATGTGGGAAAAATTCCAGGTGCCCACGGCATGCATAATTCAGACGGGCCGGAAGCTGGGGATTTGCCAAACCTGTTTGTGAATTCAGATGGCACCGCCAATGCCGAAATATTTGCAGGCCGGGTTTCCCTCGGTGGTGAAAAGCACAACCTGCTGGACGCGGACGGTTCGGCCTTCATCATCCATGAAAATCCTGACGACCACACGACCCAGCCGATTGGCGGTGCCGGTGGTCGTGTCGCTTGTGGCATTGTAACCGGAAGCTAGTTACGCAAGCCTGCCACGCCAATATTTGATTTGGGACCGCACCCCTGACGGGGCGGTTCCGCCAAAACTGGTGCGGCTGGCGACGCTGGCCTGTACCGTGAGCACGTCGAATACACCCTGATGGATGTCAGTATGTAAGGCTTGCAGTTCTTCGAGGGGAATTTCGGCGAGTTCGCAAGTATTTTCCTCAGCCATGGCAACCGCACGGCCGGTTATGTGGTGGGCATCGCGAAACGGTATACCTGCTTCGCGTACAAGCCAATCTGCCAGATCGGTGGCGGTTGAATAACCCGACCCGGCGGCGGCTTCCATGGCACCCCGGTTGATTGTCATGTCAGTGACCATGCCGGTCATCGCGGCAAGGCAAAGCTCCAGCGTTTCTGCCGCGTCAAACACCCCTTCCTTGTCCTCCTGCATATCCTTTGAATAGGTCAGTGGCAGGCCTTTCATGACCGTCAGCAGGCCGACCAGTGACCCGGTGATGCGTCCGATTTTGCCACGCACAAGTTCTGCCGCATCGGGGTTTTTCTTTTGCGGCATGATGGAAGAGCCGGTGGAAAACCTGTCGGACAATTGCACGAAGCCGAACTGCGGCGTTGACCAGATAACGATCTCTTCCGCCAGCCGCGAAAGATGTGTTGCGCATATGCTGGCCGCAGACAGAAATTCCAAGGCAAAATCCCGGTCCGATACACTATCAAGGGAATTGCGGGTGGGTTCACGGAACCCAAGGGCCTGCGCGGTTGCATGGCGGTCGATGTTGAAACCCGTGCCCGCCAAAGCCGCTGCGCCGAGCGGGCATTCGTTCATCCGCTCACGGGCATCTTTAAACCGCGACAGGTCACGGGCCATCATCTCCACATAGGCGAGACAATGGTGGCCGAGAGTAACGGGTTGTGCTGTTTGCAAATGGGTAAACCCCGGCATCACGCTGTCGGCGTGTTCATCCGCTTTATCGAGCAGGGCGGATATAAATTCTTCAAGTGCGGATTGAACACTATCCGCCTGATCACGCACCCACATGCGAAAATCAACGGCCACCTGATCATTGCGAGAACGGGCGGTGTGCAGACGCCCCGCTGCCGGGCCAATAAGCTCTGCCAAACGGTTCTCGACATTCATGTGAATATCTTCCAGCGCCCGCGAGAATGTGAACTGCCCGGTTTCAATCTCTGACAAAATTGTGTGCAACCCTTGATCAATTGTCGCATGATCATCAGATGACAATATGCCCTGATCGTGCAACATCTTGGCGTGGGCGCGAGAGCCTGTAATGTCCTGCACGTACATCTTCCGGTCAAAATCAATCGAAGCGTTGATTTCTTCCATGATGGTATCAGGACCACTGGCAAACCGACCGCCCCACATTTTATTGCCCGTTTGAGATGTAGTGTCTGTCATCACAAGTTCCTGAAAGCAGTTGATATGAGCGAAGAAGATTCACCCAAATTGGAAGAACCGCAAAACGGAAAGAGCAGAAAAGGCTTTGTAACCTTTGCGCTGCTGGCCGGAGTTTTGGGGCTCGCTGTTGGTGCAGGCCTATACGCGTTTTCCACACTGGGTGGCAACAAAGAAATCGCCAGCGGCAATTGCCCGATCAACGAATCCATGCAAACAGCGCTCAACAGCGCCGCAACCGGCGACGTGGCAGCCTTTCAGGCGGCTGACCGGCCGTTTTCTGTCGCAGACTTCAAATTTGCCAACGCGGAAGGCGCCGACAAAACTTTAGCAGACTGGAATGGCCGCACAGTTCTGCTCAACCTCTGGGCAACATGGTGCGCGCCCTGCCGCGCAGAAATGCCCGCCCTGGACGCTCTCCAAAAAGAAATGGGCGGCGATAACTTCGAGGTTGTGCCCGTCAGTGTTGATCTCGGCGACCCGGGCAAGCCGAAGAAATTCTACAAAGACATTGATCTAAAAAGCGTCGGTTTCTTCCACGACGACAGTCTTTCAACCCTCAACACACTGAAAAAGAACGGCCTGGCCTTCGGCCTGCCCGCAACGGTGCTGGTAGACACAAGAGGCTGCGTCGCCGGCGTGCTGAACGGCCCGGCAGAATGGGCCGGTGAAGACGCCAAGAAGCTGATCAATGCGGCTCTTTAGACTGGGTATCAAATCAATAGAACTCCCTATTCTATATTAAGCTGCCCAAACTCGATGGATTTGAGGAAGAGCCGAATGTCTGAGATGGGGACTTTCCTATTTCTCTTATCATTTTGCCCAATGGCGGCTTTATACAGAGTTCAGCTTAGCCCAACTTGTCTGCATTAACGGCATCAAGTAGACCTAACGACAGAAACGGGGGACAATTATATGTCATTCAATCAAAACGACTTAAATGAACTTGCCTCACGATACACGGAGGCATGGAATTCAAAATTGCCTGAGAACGTCGCTAATTGCCATGTTGCCAGCAGCTGCATAACTATCAATCGTGGGGAACCTTCTGTTGGTCACAGTGGGCTCACTGAGATGGCAGCGGGATTTCACTCAGATGTACCCGACCTGGTTCTGCAAAACGATGGAACTCGCGCAGCAGGAAGTCACGTCGTGTTTATGTGGACTTTCACAGGACACCACGCGGAGACGGGAAACCCTCTTAACGTAAGCGGTTGGGAAGAATGGGAACTTGATGACGACATGAAAGTTACGTCGTCATTGGGTTGGTTTGATGCAGAAGAGTACGATCGTCAAGTTGCCGGGTAGTGCCCACCACGCTCAAAGATGGCTGCCGTTGTTGCAAAACGCAGTATCTGCGAAAAGGGTTCGGTGCAGACCTTCCCACTCTTGCCAATAGCCGAAAATCGGCATGTCGCGAATGATCGAGATGTGGACCAAATCGGCCCACTCAATAACATTGGTCACGCAATCCCATCAATTACGACGAGATTTGTAGAAGCAGTTTGGTGGCGAATTTTTGCTATCTCCACATATTCTGGATCGTTGTGCCAAGCCCTGGCATTTTCTACAGACGGAAAACGCATGACGACTGTACGTGGCATGGCCCATGTCCCTTCAAGGGTTTCCGTTTCAGCGCGTGACGTTGCCAGCAACTCTCCTCCGTGTCGCTGGAAGCTTGGCATGAAACCATTTAGGTAGGCTTGGTAAGCCACAGGATTATGAATGTTGAGTTGGCCGATTACATAGGCAGGCATGGACTTGTCCTTCTTGGTGTGATGCGTCCGATCATCCTAGAAGCAACGAATATCCACGACAATTGTATGGCTTCGAGTGTCTGAGTTGACCTCCCTAACTGCCGTTGAACAATTTCCGGCAGAGTGGGAATTCGAACGGCAGTTATGCGAGTGGACCGTTCAGAGAGCTGGTGGAGGACCGAAGAAGCCGACGATCTCCTTAATTCGCCCGTCATCTGCTAGGGTTCCAAAGTCCACACCTGCTATTGCCACCTGTCCCTCACTGGTGACCATTCTCCAGTTTAAATGGATTCGGCTATTATGTAGACTTGCGTGACTGGTCAACTCGATCCGTGCGCCGGGCATTTGTTTATGAAACCCGCCAAAGTGTTCGTCCAGTTCTTTTCTACCATTCACATAACTGTTGGGGTCTTTGTAACTTCCATTGTCACTCCAACAGGTCTCAAGAAGTGCGAGACGCCGGTCTTGTTCCGTCTCGAGCCATGCTGCGCCATAAGCTGAATGCACTTCATCCAATTCAATAGGTATCGACGCCTCCCTTTAATTTTCGCATGAGCTCACGGTAGCAGCACAGGTAGCGTTTTCAAAGCTGACATTCACCCAATTGGCAGCATCAAGTACTTTGGGTTCCAAGCAGGCCTTGAAACACAATGTGGTATTCTGTTTCGAATTTGGTACTTCCGCGAGTAATGATCCAATTGCCTTTTGATCTGACTCAAGGGCAATTGGCTTATATCTACTCATCCATTGAGGTAAGTCTGAAGCGTTGCTTCGGTTCCCTGCTCCCAGAGCATGTCCAACCAATAGACAAAGTTGTCGGCGAAACGCTGGTTTTGCCCCAGATCGCCGTAAAAGTTTTTCTGATTTATCCAGGCACGGGCATCCGTTTTCGCTTCACTTGCGACACGTGTAAGTTTCGACCAATTTGGATCATTAGGTTCAATTTCTGACCCGTCTTCACGGGTTCCTTGACACATACGAGCCCAAAGCGCCTCGGCTAGTGCCAGACCATCAATGGAATCATCGTTCTGCAGAGCATCGCGAATGATGGGCAGAAGAAATCCCGGATGCCGTGAAGAACCGTCAAATGCCACCCGCCGAACGGTGTCGACAATCTCCGGATTGGCAAATCTGCAATTAATTAGCTCGACGTAGTCCAGTGGTGCCATGTCTGGTACGGCACAAACCTGAGGCACTATCTCCCCACCTGCCACTTTCCTGAACATTGCCCCAATCAACGGGTTGGCCATACAGTTTGCAATTGTATCAACGCCGAGTATTTCACCTGGATTAGAGATTATCTGGTGCCCGCCATTGAGGATGCGGATTTTCATTTTTTCGTAGGAATGCACATCATTTGTGAATGTTGCGCCAACGCGATCCCAATCGGGTCGACCGGCGCAGAACTTATCTTCAATTACCCATTGACGAAAGTTCTCATGGGTTACCGGTGCAGCATCCTCGATGCCAAAATTCCGAGCCAGTGCAATCTCATTTTTTCCTGTAGCCGGGACAATGCTGTCGACCATGGAGTTGGGAAATGTGCAATTTTGGTCAATCCAGTCGGCCAGATCTCTATCGATTGCGGTTGCAATGGAAATCAGTGTGTTTCGCAATACATCCCCGTTACCCTGGAGGTTGTCGCAGCTCTGACAGGTAAAACAACTGTGGCCTGCATCGCGTCTCAACTTCAAAGCGGCGATAATTGCGCCAAAGGCGGTCATCGGCTCATCTGGCTTGGCAATATCATGCTGGATATCGGGGTGGTTCACATCGAACTGTTGACTGGACGGGTCAATGTAATATCCGCTTTCGGTGACCGTCAAAGATACTATTCGAATGGCCGGGTCAGCCATTTTGGCGATCAAAGGAGCATTGCTATCCTGTACAAGGACGAAATCAATCATTGAGCCGACAACTTCAACCGATCGGCCCGACGGATCCAACTCTATCAGCGTGGTCAAATAATCCTGGTTCGCCAGTTTTTGGCGCTGGGTTTCATCATTTGGACGAACACCGGCACCAACGATGGCCCAGTCATGCGCCAGCCCTTCTTGCATTAGCTGTTGCAGATACCAAGCCTGATGCGCCCTGTGAAAATTCCCCAGGCCAATGTGCACAATGCCCGGTGTTAAAGCGGAGCGATCATAGGTCGGACGACCGATATGATCTGGCAGAACGGCAAGGCTGGCATTCGACAGTTTCATATCAACTCATCCAATTGCCGCCGTCGACATTAACTGTCTGCGCAGTGATGTAACGCGCCTCATCAGAAGCTAAAAACACACAGGGGTCGGCAACATCAGATGGGTCACCCATTCGTCCAAGGGGCACCGCTTCCCCAACTTCTTTCTTTTTCTGGCCTAATGGTTTGTTTTCATATTCGGCAAATTGTGCGTCAACAACATCCCACATCGGGGTATCGACGACGCCTGGGGCGACCGCGTTTACGCGGATATTATCCGATGCCAGCTCGAGCGCCAGTGACTGGGTTATGGAGATTACAGCAGCTTTGGTAGAGCAATAGATCGCAATATTTGGCTCACCACGGCGTCCCGCCTGTGAGGAAAAGTTGATGATAGCGCCACCACCACGCCGTTTCATGATCGGTACGACCGCCTGACTTGCGAAAATCGTGCCACCAACATTAACATCATATTGGCGTCGGTAATCTTCTGCTGTGATTTTGTCGATCGAGGCCATGTTGAAGATGCCCGCGTTGTTAACCAGGATATCTACGCCACCCCAATTGGCCTGAACTTCAGCAACCCCTTTCGAAATTGAATCAAGATTGGTTACATCCATGCCAACACCCATGCCCCGTTCACCCAGGGATTGAGCGGTTAATTTAGCATCCTCTACCAGCAAATCAGCCACACATACTTTTGCACCACCACGTGCGTATGCCTGACAGATTGCGCGGCCTATTCCGCGCGCGCCTCCGGTGACAATTGCAATCTTACCTTCCAGCCGTTTCATGGAATACGCAGCCCGTCCTCACTGAATTTGTGGATGTGTTCTGCCTGGGGTGACAGATAAATCTTGTCACCGTGCTTCACCTCAATATCTCCACCCGCACGAACGGTCATGGGGTCGCATCCTGGAATGCCGTGGATATGGATAAAAGTGTCGGAGCCCAGATGTTCAGCGACACCAACCGTCCCTTCCCAGGAGCCCTTCTTGGATTTCATCGAAATATCGATGTGTTCAGGACGAATGCCAATCGTATCAGCATCGTATTCCGCCGCTTCCACGCCGGAAAGCAGGTTCATTTTGGGTGAACCAATAAAACCCGCCACAAAGACGTTGCGCGGGGTTTTGTAAAGTTCAAGCGGGCTACCAACCTGCTCAATCACACCGGCCTGTAGCACCACGATTTTGTCGGCCATCGTCATGGCTTCCACCTGATCGTGCGTCACATAGATCATAGTCGTTTGCAGCCGTTTGTGCATTTCGCTGATTTCCAACCGCATACCCACGCGCAATGCCGCATCAAGGTTGGAAAGCGGCTCGTCAAACAGGAAAGCCTCGGGCTCGCGCACGATAGCGCGACCGATGGCAACACGCTGACGTTGACCACCGGAAAGCTGGCCCGGTTTGCGGTCAAGATAATCTGTCAGGTTAAGCGACTTTGCAGCAGCCGTAATCCGCTCGTTCTGTTCCGCCTCGGACATGCCTGCCATCCGCATGGGAAAGGCGATATTCTTGCGCACCGTCATATGCGGATAAAGCGCATAGGACTGGAACACCATAGCAAGGCCGCGCTTGGAAGGCGAAACTTCCGTCACATCCTCGCCATCGATGAGCACTCTACCCGCGGTCGCGTCTTCAAGACCCGCGATCAACCGCAGAAGGGTTGACTTGCCACAACCGGACGGGCCAACAAATACGGCAAACTCACCCTCTTCAATTGTCAAATCCAGTGGCGGGATAACTTCGGTTTCATCAAACCGCTTCACCACGTTTTCAAGTACGATCCGTCCCATGGGATTTCCTTATTTTACAGCGCCAAAGGTAAGGCCCTGGACCAATTGTTTTTGACAGAACCAACCCAACACAACGATTGGTCCAACCGCAGCGGCCGAAACTGCAGACAGTCGGCCAAAGAACAGGCCTTCCGGCGCACGGTTCCCTTCAATGAGTTTCGATAGCGTAGCTGCATCAGTAGTCGTTAGGCGCACTGTCCAATAGGCTTCGTTCCAGCAAAAGATGAAGCAAAGAAGTGCGGTAGAAGCGATGCCGCCCCATGCCAATGGGATCAGAATTTCCTTGATCTCTCCCCATGTATTCACACCATCCATCTGGCCCGCTTCAATGATGTCTTTTGGTATTTCCTTGAAATAGGTAAAAAGCATCCACACAACGATTGGCAAATTGATAAGTGCCAGCACAATTATGATGACAAAGTGTGTGTCAAACAGGCCGATACCCTTGGCAAGAAATGTCATCGGGTAGAGCACAGCAGCGGCAGGCAACATTTTGGTCGACAACATCCACATCAACACATCTTTGGTACGCCGGGTCGGATTAAACGCCATCGCATAGGCCGCGGGAATACCAACAAACAGTGCAACTGCCGTCGCCAGAACCGAGGTAATGACCGAGTTGGTCGCAAAGCGCCAATAATCGTAGTTTTCAGTCATGTTCAGATAGTTATCGAGCGTCGGCGTAAAGAAGAACAGGAACTCCGGCTTTACCGCATCGGCGTCGGTTTTAAAGCTGGTAAAGATCAGCCAAAAGATCGGGAAGAAGAATAAAAGCGCTACAATCCACGCCAGAATTGGCCGGCCAACGGTTCCAAGTTTTGAGGTTTGAGCGACGATTGCCATGACTACCTCCTTATTCCATCAAGGTTTTGCCAACCATGCGCAGCAGGAAGATTGCGATGATATTGGCTAATATGACTGCGAAAATACCCGTGGCGCTGGCCGCGCCGATGTTGTTATTGGCGAATTCGCCAATCAGATAAGGCAGGTTCTTGTTACCGTTGCCGCGGCTCACAATTTCAATTTCGGCGTAAAGTGAAAGATGGAAAATCGCTTGGATCATAACCACAATTGCAATCGGGCGCCCAAGGTGGGGGAGCGTGAGAAATCTAAATTGTGACCATTTACCCGCCCCATCCAGAATAGCAGCTTCCTTCTGCTGCTCATCTTCCGACTGTAGTGATGTCATGAAGATCAGGACTGCAAATGGCGTCCACTGCCACGTGACCATGATAATGACCGCATAGGCCGATGTTTGTGTGGCACGGAATGAAATCGGGTCAATTTTAGGCCAAAGGGAAAAGAACCAGCCAACAAGTGGTGCGTCATGCATTGACGCAATAATGTTGTTGATACCTTCAACGGCCAGGCCGTTCAGACCCAGAACCGGGTCGAGGATCATATTAATCCACAATACCGCATTCACCGCAGGCATTATGAAGAAAGGTGAAATCAACATAACCCGTACGAGACCCTGTCCGGGGAAAGCTTTGTTGATCAATACGGCGATCAAAACACCCAGGATAACGGTCAGGAAGAGAATGCTACCAACGATAAACAGACTATTCTGGATCGCGAACAGAAAGTCCTTGGAATTCATCACGAATTCATAATTGCCGAACCCGCGCCAATTAGTAAAGGAAGGCGTTGTCCACTCGGGGCGACGCAGGCTGTTCAGGACATATCGAATGAATGAAAAGTACAATGTCATCCCAAGCGGGATCAACATCCAAATTAGCAGCATTATAACTGCTGGTGTTTGAAGGAGGCGTGGGAGCGTTCTGCTGGACATAACTTAATCCCCCTTACGAGACGTAGAACTCGCAAAGCGCGTTGGACTTTAATGTTTAGTTTAGAATGGCACCGTCGCGCTCAACAATAAATGCGTCCGCGGTGCTAAAGTTTCGGAAAGCCCGGCAAGAATACCGGGCTTTCCTGATCAGCGTGGCTAACTCTTAGTAGCCAGCTTCTTTCATGATTGCTTCAGCAGCAGATTGTGATGCAGCAAGTGCTTCGTCAATTGATTTGGCGCCGGACAGAGCCGCAGCCATTTCTTGAGCAACAACACCGCCTACTTCCGGGAATTCCGGGATAGCAGCAAACTGAACACCAACGTAAGGCTTGACG
This sequence comes from uncultured Rhizobiaceae bacterium, assembly GCA_951813045.1. GTDB lineage: Bacteria > Pseudomonadota > Alphaproteobacteria > Rhizobiales > Rhizobiaceae > Pseudahrensia. Next base: position 53,998 of record CATOTF010000002.1, on the reverse strand, counting down.
TCTGTTGCAGCTGGTGCAGCAGATTCAATCGCAGCCATCTCGGCAGCTGCAAATGGTGCAGCGGCTTTGAATTCTGCGGACGCATATGTAGATGCGCGTGTACCTGTTGGAACCGAACCCCAACCGAAGTCCGGGTGAGCAGCAACTGCCTGGATATAAGCTTTTGAAGTTGACCATTCGATGAACTTCTTAGCTGCATCGGCGTTTGGTGAACCTGAAGGAACAGCCATCGCCCATGCCCACAACCAGTTTGCACCTACCGGGTTACCAGCATTTGGTGACTGGGCGTAAGCAACGCCATCAACTTTCAAGAATGATGCAGCGATAGTTGCATCAATCCACATGCCACATTTGCCTTCGTTATAAAGCGCAAGGATTTCGTTGAAGGAGTTACCTTCAGATCCTGGAGGGCCATATTTGCCCAGAAGATTTACGTATGCGGTGATCGCAGCTTTCCACTCTGGGGTGTCGATTGTTGGTTTGAAGTCTTTGTCGAACCAGGCACCGCCATGTGAGTTCACCATAGTTGTGATGAACGCCATATTGTCGCCCCAGCCTGGCTTACCGCGCAAGCATGCACCGTAAACACCAGCGTCTGGCTTGTGCATTGCAGCAGCAGCCTTCGTGATGTTGTCCCAGCTGTCGTTGTCAGCGATTTTCACGCCAGCAGCATCAGCAAGATCTTTACGGTACATAACCATTGAAGATTCACCGTAGAATGGAGCCGCATAAAGCGTGCCGTTGTAAGACAGACCATTGCGCATTGCTGGCAGGATATCGTCAACGTCGTATTCTGCGCCGAAGTTCAGTGGCTCGATCCAGCCTGCTTTACCCCAGATTGGAGCTTCCTGCATGCCGATGTTGATGATGTCGTATTGTCCACCACCAGTTGCTGTGTCTGAAGTGACTTGCTCGCGCAAGACGCCTTCTTCCAAAGACACCCAGTTCAACTTAACACCAGTTTCCTTGGTGTAAGCTTCGGCAACTTTTTTCATGTTTTCCATGTGACCGTTGTTCACGATGGCAATCGTGAGCGATTGGGCAAACGATGTCGAAGCAAGCAAGGACAACGCTGCAGCACCTATAACGGTACGCGTAAGATTTTTCATTGAGGTTTCCTCCCTGAGATTCAGGTAAATTACAGTTTAACGCATCGACACGTTAGAATTACTTGGTAGTGGGAGTCAACAAAAATTTACGCGCGTAAAATTTTTTCCTACAATTTTGTTCAAGCGGACATTCTGCGCACGAGGCGAGCCGGAAATCGCTGTTCGGTTCGGTTGGGCAGACGACCCCCACTCTCAATCAATTGAATCAGGGTTTTAACGCTGCTACTCGAAACCGATTCATAGTCATGGGCAACGGTCGTCAACGGTGGGCATGTGAAGCGAGAATATGGGTGATCATCGTGCGATGCCACGCGCAACGAACAGCCGGTACCAGCACCCACCCGCAGGCCTTTTTCATAACAAGCGGCGAGAAATCCTATGGCAAGGCGGTCATTACTGCACAGAACCGTATTGGTTGATAACGTATGTTCTTCCAGAGCTTTCAGCGCGCCACCATAGCCGATCTCTTCAAAGTCCCATCCTTCGCCCTCAATCTTAATAACGTTGGCTTCACACCCCTGCTCGGCCATTGAGGCAATGTAGGCTTCCCGGCGCTTGTTTGCGTTGGGGTTAGCGGGAGTGCGCATTTCAAAAAAGCACGGCGGCTCGCCGGTATCACAAAGATATTTTACGCTTTGAGATACAAAGCTGTAGTTATCTGAACCAACAAATGCTTCACCTAAATCGCTGATATTACTGTCAAATAATATTGTGGGTACATCGCGGCAAAACCTCTCCACCTCCCGAACATTCGAAATGCGCCCAAGGGGAGCCAACAACACTCCGGCGGGTTTGACTGACCTCAAGTTGTCAAGGATGTCGATTTCCTGATCGGGTTGTCCGTGGGAACTGAACAATGATGGGGCAAATCCCGCGTCGATACAGCGGGTTTCAATATTACGCGCAATCTCGGCAAAAAAGGGATCGGCAAGATATGGAACAACAATTCCGATAGTTTTTGTCAAACGCCGGTTTTGATTCACCGCATAAATGTTGGGTCGATAATCGTAATGTTCCAACGCTTCTTCGATTTTGGCGCGCGTTTTTTCACGTACCGATTGGGCATCATGAAAATACTTGGAAAGCGTCGGCCTTGAAATATTGATGACCTGAGAGAGCTCTTCCATTGTTTTGACTTTCTTCTTCAGAAGGCTCATTTCATTTCCGTTTTCAATTATAGAGCGGCAAATCAACTACGGTTGCATCACAATCAAAATCACTCTCGGGTGACTATTTTGGCGATCCATTTGTATCATTTTTTACGCGCGTATAATTTGAATTTAATGATTAATGGTATTTCTTGTCAATTATGCTGTGGAATCCGAGCGGACAATTCAACATGCTTTGAATGTGACAAAGCGCAGAAAACGGCAAACACTTCGTGTTTCAAGGCGCTGAATCTGTCAAATTTAGCGATAATAACTGATTTATACCCCGACCATTTTCCATAATGTCCATTTGGTTGTTGTAGATGTAAGCGGCAATCAAACGGCGATCGCAAGTAATGCACCGGGTTAAACTCCTGCCACTCCACATTAGATTCAGGGCATTTCATCGCTGATGACATATCTTGGACCAGTTCCAAGCCGTTGGGCGCTGTCGGCGGGGTTGTACAGGCCGCATTGATCGAGAGACAGGCAACCACAGCCTATGCAGCCATCGAGCTTGTCCCGGAGGCGGATGAGGGTTGAAATTCTTTGTTCCAGATCATCGTGAAAATTGCGAGCGATTTTCGACCATTCAGTTTTTGTCGGTGCCCGGTGAAGAGGAAGTGGTTTTAGGGCTTCTCCTATACGTTCAATCGAAAACCCCAATTGTTGAGCGATCATGACAAATGACAGGCGGCGGATATCGGAACGGGCAAAGCGCCGCTGTCCTCCCGAATTACGAACGGAGAGCACAAGCCCCCGTTCCTCGTAAAACCGGATGGCGGAGACGGATAGCCCTGTGCGCCTAGCGACCTCGCCGATGGAGAGTTGGTTGGGTTTTTGCATGTTGGGTTTCGACCGATTGAAAAAAGTTCAGATTAGTGCTTGACCTTAAGTTAACTTGAGGAATTACAACCCTGTTTCAACGTGGAGTCAATTCACAGATTCCAATCAACCAGAACAAGAGAGATTGCCCCATGACCACCCTTTCACTGGAACATATCAACGTCACTGTAACCGACGCGAAAGCCACCGCAGAACGCCTGTGCAAGCTGTTTGACTGGCATATTCGCTGGGAAGGGGATTCGCTGGCTGGTGGGTACTCGATACACGTGGGAACGGAATCGTACTATCTGGCGCTTTACTCTCCGATGACAGACAAAATGACTGCCTCTACTGATTCCTACTCTCAAAAAGCCGGGCTCAACCATATTGGTGTAACGGTTGAGGATATTGACGACATGGAAAAACGGGTGATTGCCGCCGGTTACACGCCCGGCAATCACGGGGATTATGAACCAGGTCGCCGTTTTTATTTCGACGATGAGGATGGCATTGAATTTGAGATCGTCAGTTATAACTGAACAACATTACCGTGTTGGTACGGGCTCATCGCCGGAATAGTCGTAAAAACCTTTTCCGGTTTTGCGGCCCAGCCATCCCGCCTCAACGTATTTTACCAACAACGGACACGGGCGGTATTTGGTGTCCGCCAGGCCATCGTGGAGAACCTGCATGATCGACAGGCAGGTATCGAGACCGATGAAATCCGCCAGCGCCAGCGGCCCCATGCGGTGGTTCGCCCCAAGCGTCATGGCCTTGTCGATGCCCGCGACGGTGCCGACGCCCTCGTAAAGCACGTAGATGGCCTCATTGATCATCGGGATCAGCACGCGGTTGACAATAAAGGCGGGGAAATCCTCAGAAACGGAGGTTTCTTTACCCAGAGTGTCACACAGGGCTTTGGCTGTTTTGAATGTTGCCTCATCGGTGGCGATGCCGCACACCAGTTCCACCAACTGCATGATCGGCACCGGGTTCATGAAATGAATGCCGATAAATCGCTCCGGACGATCTGTTACGGCAGCCAGACGTGTAATGGAGATCGACGATGTATTGGTCGCCAGTATCGCGGTTGGAGACAGGGCGGGGCAGATGGCCTCATAGATTTTCTGTTTGACCTGCTCGTTTTCGGTTGCTGCCTCGATCACAAGGTCCGCAATGCCCAAAGCTTTAGCGTCGACCGTTGATTCCAATCGCGCCAGCGCCGCATGGCGTTCGTCTTCGGTAATGCGTTCAGAGGCGACCTGTCGGGCCATATTGCCGGAAATTGTTGCAAGGCCGGATTCAATAGCATCGCTGTTGATGTCGTGAACCAGAACATCGAGGCCAGCCAATGCACAGACATGGGCGATGCCGCTTCCCATTTGTCCCGCGCCGATAATACCGATAGTTTTCATGCCCTGGCTCCCGTAATTATGCGTGTCGTCAAACAGTTATTCCCTTTAGGCACGCGATCAAAGGGGAAAACCGAAAATTGAACGAAAAAAGCCGGAAAGGGCGACCCTTCCCGGCTCTCGATGTTTGATTGGAGCTTTCTGCTACAGTGCTTTTTCGAATTCCGGCAAAACGTCAAAGAGGTCCGCCACAAGTCCGTAATCGGCCACCTGGAAGATCGGTGCCTCATCATCCTTGTTGATGGCAACTATGACTTTGGAGTCTTTCATACCGGCGAGATGCTGAATAGCACCGGAGATGCCGCAGGCGATATAAAGGTCCGGTGCAACCACTTTACCGGTCTGCCCGACCTGCCAGTCATTTGGTGCATAACCGGCGTCAACAGCAGCCCGTGACGCGCCAATTGCCGCGCCAAGCTTGTCGGCAACGGGGATGATAACCTCCTCGAATTTTTCTGAAGAACCGAGGGCACGGCCACCGGAGATGATGATTTTCGCAGACGTCAGTTCCGGACGATCACTATCGGAAAGGGCCGCACCGACGAACTCAGAAAGACCGGGGTTTGCTGCAGCATCGATTTTCTCAAGCGACGCTGAGCCGGCTTCACCAACCGCGCCAAACCCGGCAGTCCGAACAGTGACGACTTTCGTCGCATCCGTTGATTTGACGGTCTGGATCGCGTTACCGGCGTAAATCGGGCGCTCGAATGTATCGGCACTTTTGACGGCGGTGATTTCCGATATCTGCATTACGTCCAACAAAGCCGCGACGCGTGGCATGATGTTCTTGCCATCAGTCGTTGCGGCTGCAACCAGTGTATCATAATCACCAGCCATGCCAACGATGAGTGCCGCCATTGGCTCAGCAAGACGGTTGGTGAGGTATTCAGCTTCGCACAGGAGAACCTTTGACGCCCCGTCGAGTTTGCCAGCAGCATCAGCAACACCGGCGCAGCCGTTCCCGGCAACAAGAACATGAATATCGCCACCGATTTCGGCGGCGGCTGTCATGGCTTTATGGGTCTGGTCGGAGAGAGTTTCATTGTCGTGTTCGGCAAGTAATAAAATGGTCATGGGTTCGCTCCTTACAGCACGCCGGCTTCGTTTTTCAGCTTGTCGACAAGCTCGTTGACATCGCTCACAATCACGCCGGCCTGGCGTTTCGGTGGCTCCTCGGTGTTTACGATTGTCAACCGCGGTGCGGCATCGACGCCGTAGTCCGCCGGGGTCTTTTCATCCATCGGCTTTTTCTTGGCCTTCATGATGTTCGGCAAGGACGCGTAACGCGGTTCGTTCAGGCGCAGGTCCGTTGTCATGATGAGTGGCATTTTGACCTTGATGGTCTGTAATCCGCCATCAACTTCGCGGGTTACATTGGCGCTGTCACCATCGATTTCCAGTTTGGAAGCAAATGTTGCCTGCGCCCATCCGAGCAATGCAGAAAGCATCTGACCGGTCTGGTTTGCATCATCATCAATCGCCTGTTTGCCCAGGATAACGAGACCGGGCTGCTCTTCATCAACAATGCCCTTCAGAATTTTTGCAACGGCGAGGGGTTCGGTCAGATCTTCGTGTTTGACCAGAATGCCCCGGTCGGCGCCCATCGCCAGAGCGGTACGGATTGTTTCCTGCGATTGCTGTGGCCCTACTGAGACGGCGATTACCTCTTCAGCCTTACCCGCTTCTTTCAAACGCAGTGCTTCCTCAATGGCGATTTCATCAAATGGGTTCATCGACATTTTGACATTGGCCAGCTCAACACCGGAACCATCGCCCTTGACGCGGATTTTAACATTGTAGTCGACAACCCGTTTGACGGGTACGATGATTTTCATGGCGATGGCCTTTTCTCTTCGAACGTAAACCAGAACAGGCTTGGTTCTGGCGATTGATAGCTCATTACACTTGTTCCACAACGACACGCAACGCCTGAATTTAGACGAATCCGGAACAATGTGTATTTGGGGTGAATATCCAGGGGGTCAAATAATACTTACGTTTACGTAAAACAAATATCCGTTATCGGTCAACGCCCCCATTTAATGTCGGATTGTGGTTCGATGACATTATCATCAGGCATATTTACCGATTCTGGCATAACGATTTCTCGGTCAAACAACGGCACTTCGCGCCGTTTCAAGAACACAACCAATATTGCTCCACTAGCAATTCCCCCGATATGAGCAGCCCAGGATATCTGATCGCCAGAATTGAACACAAACATACCCACCTGATACAAAATCCAGCCCCCCAGAATGATAAACGCAGGCAATTTAAGCGGAATGCGCCCCAAAAACAAAACCCAAATCTTCATTTTCGGGTGGAGCATGAGGTAAGCGGCAACGACACCTGATGCGGCGCCTGAAGCTCCAATGAGAGGCGCATCCGAAGCAGCAAATACAAACGCGTGAAACCATGCTGCAGCGAATGCGCATACCAGATAAAAGATCAGAAATTTGAAGTGCCCCAACGCATCTTCCACATTGTCACCAAATACCCAGATAAACAGCATATTGCCCAGAAGATGAAACCACCCGCCGTGTAGAAATGAGCTGGACAGGGCATTAAGAGGGTACAAATTATCAGGAATTATCTGATAACTTGCGGGCAATGTACGAATATCATTCGCCACTGATGGTACATATCCAAAGGCAATAGCGGCAAAGTTCTCACCAACCGAACTTCCAATATTTGCCACATTGAAAGCTAAATATATCAATATATTCAACGCGATGATAATCAACGTCATCCATTGCAGACGAATGAAACGAACCGGTTTACCGTCATGGATGGGAATAAAAATCGCGTTGGTCCAGATTTTGGCTTTGACGACTATCTAACCCTGTTTCCAGGTTTTTCCAATGTTGGATTGATACATCAAACTTATCTGTTTTCACCAGGCACCCAAAGAATATCATCTTTGCCGCCGTTGTTGGTGTAGCGCGCCGCCACAAACAGGAAATCCGAAAGGCGGTTCATATAATGAATACACTGGGGCGTAACCTGCTCTTCAGGCGACTGGGCTAGATGAACGATCAAGCGTTCTGCACGACGGGCCACGGTTCGCGCAACATGGAGTGCGGTTGCAGCAGGAGACCCGCCCGGCAATATGAATGACCGTAATGGATTAAGATCGCTGTTGAGTAAATCAATGTCCGCCTCCACCCGCGCAACTTGACTCTTGATGAGACGTAGCGGCTCGTACTCAAGCTTTTCGTCGGTTTCGGGTGTCGCCAGATCAGCACCGAGATCGAACAGGTCGTTTTGAATGCGCAGTAACATGGCGTCGAGATCAGGCCACTGCCCGGTATGCAATCTGGCTGAACCAATAGAGGCATTGGTTTCATCAACTGTACCGTAGCTTTCAACCCTCAGATCAAATTTTAACCTGCGTTCACCGGTGCCAAGGCCGGTTGTGCCGTCATCGCCGGTTTTCGTGTAGATTTTGTTCAGGATAACCATGGGTGCGTTCTATAGGTAAATTTCACGCGGACCTTATCAACGGCAAACCAAAAAGAAAGTCCTCACAAGCGCGCCACGCATTTGGAACCAGTGTCCAGGCCAGAATCCAGGCAGTTAATTTAGAACTTATAACCAATACGCGCAGACAGGTTTGTCAGGCCCCGGTTGTTATTACCACCCAGACCAGCGTGGGACAGGTGATCAATCTGAACAAGGAATGTCAGGTTTTCCGCAATATTGGCCCCAATTGCGAAACTTTCGTTGAAGAGAAAGTTTGATCCGATTGCTGCACGTGTTGCAGTCCCGGCATCGCTACCGTTGTTCCAACCACCGCCAAAACCGGCCTCAACGAAGAATGTTTCAGTTACTTCAAAATGCCAAACCAGACCGGCGTGGATATAATCGGTGCCGTCGTCATCCAGATTAAGCGTTCCGCCAATGGTGGGACGTGGATTCAGGAGTGACTTAACAAAGTTGGATTCACCGCCATCGGCAAGATCAAACAGATCCAAACTAAAGGGATTGAGTAATATTTGCGCCGTAATTGCAAATTGATTGTCTTCATTGTGCCCATTATCCAGAAAATCCGGTTACGCCCAAATGGCGCCAACGCGGGCTTCGTTGATGAAACCATTGGCATCCATAACCCCTTGTCCAGCATGTGCGGGTGCCGCAAATGCTAATGAAGCGGAGGTGAGAAGAAGCAAAGACAGTTTTTTCATGGAACAGACGCTTTAGATATATCGGGAAGACATTGATTCTACCCGCCAAAGAAAGAATTTTGCGTGAAGATAGCTAAACAAAGCCGATTCGCAAGAGGTATAAGAGACGATATGGTATCTATCCTCTTAGCGTGACAAATACACCACAGCTACAATGATGATCAACGTTATGCCCTGGGCAACAACTCTCATTCGCATCAGCTTCTGCGAGGTGTTACCCGGGCCACCTTGCATCATGTTCCAAAGCCCCCTGAAAAGGACAAGGGCTACGACAAAACATGCGATAAGAATGATTATATTCATGTTGGATTATGGCCATCGGGATAGTTAGCTGGACTTTATTTAAGTCTTTGTTCGCAACATGCCAATGCAGTCCGCCGTCTTTCTATATGATGCAGGGTGCAGGGTGCAGGGGTTATCTCATAATCCGAATATGGAGCAATGCTAAGCGACAGGTTTTCGGTTTGCCCTCGCAGCCATGGCAACAGCCACCGCGCAAACAAACATGCCTATAAGCTGGATGAGTGTCAGTTTTTCGTTGAACAGGAAATACGCCATGATGGCGGCAACGGCCGGAACCAGAAAAAACAGGGATGATACTTTCGCCACAGATCCTTCGCGGATCAGCCACATGAGGATGAAGATCGCGATGATCGATAATACCAGTACCGACCAGACCATAGCGATAATCATGTCCCTACTCCACTCAATCGTGCCGGTTTCAGAAAAACATGCCAGCACCATGACAGGCATAAATGCACCAAGGTATTGAAGCGCATTCCCCGTTCTAAGGTCAGTAGATGTTGCAAATTTCTTTTGAAAAACAGTGCCTGCGGTCGCGGATATCATGCCGATTATCGCCACTCCAATCGTCAGAATTGTGATCCCGCTACTGGTGACATCAAGCCCCGGGTAGAGAACCAGAAAAACACCCATCATACCCAGCGCAAGCCCGATCCAGTGTTGCCGTGTGATAACCTCCTTGAGCCACCAGCCGGCAATCAGCGCGGTCAATAACGGTTGCATCCCTACGACCACTGCTGCGATACCCGCAGGCATGCCCCTGTCGATCACCCAAAACACGCTACCTAGGTAGACACCGTGGATAAGAGCACCAATGAAGATCGACTGGGCAGCAGCACGCCCACCCGGCCAGGAAGCCCCCGCAATGACCGCAATCCCGACCAGCAGAAAAAACGCGATAGCAAAGCGTAGCGCAAGAAATGTACCTGGCTCGGAATAAGGAAGGCCGAGCCGAGCACCAATAAATCCGGTGGCCCAGAGGCAGACAAATAAAAGAGGTGCAATTCGTGCAAGCATCGCGATGACGTGCCAGTGCTATGTCGACTTGTCGAGAAAAATAATCACCCCACCATTGTTATCCGCCTGTGTCAGCGATATGCGAAACCCATGGATGCCATTGTCGATATTGTTCTACCTGTCTTCTGCCTAATCGGACTAGGCTATGCCACTGCACGGCTTGGGTATCTCAATCAGGAATCGGGTGATGGCATCGCAGATTTTGTTTTCAAAGTCGCCGTACCAATCCTGTTGATGCGCTCCATTGCAACCGCAGAGTTTGCCGATGTGAACCCCTGGATATTCATCGTAGTCTATTTTTCCGGCATCGCCGTTGTCTGGATCAGCGCCATGGTCGTGATGCGAGTTCTGTTTAACCGGGACGCCCGTTCCGCCGTCATCTCCGGGGCTGCCGCCGGTTACTCAAATCTCGTTTTACTGGGAATACCCATGGTTGAACGGGCATATGGACAGGAAGGCCTGCAAATTCTGTTTTTCCTGTTAGCAATTCATCTACCGACTATGATGGTGATTTCCACATTCCTGATGGAGTGGGCGGTACGTGCGGACGGGGCGGAACAAAATCCATTGAAGCCGTCCGAGGTGGCGTGGAACCTCCTGCGCAACTTCATGGTCAACCCAATCATCATCGGGATTTTTGCGGGCATAATCTGGCGCCAAACGGGAGTTGGAATCAGTGGCCTTCCCCGTGAGGTAATGGACCTGTTGGCACGCACAACCGGGCCACTTGCCTTATTTTCACTTGGAATGGGCCTCATAAAATACGGCATTAAAGGGAACATGTTTCCCGCCGCAATACTTTCAATCTTGGGCCTGATGGTCTTTCCGACAGCTATTTATTTCGTGGGAACGCAGGTGTTACCTTTGCCGATTCTCTGGCTTAAAGTAGCGCTTCTCGCCGCCTCCTGCCCGACTGGCGTCAATGCCTATATGTTTGCCCATTATTTCAAAGTGGCGCAGGGGCTGGCAACAAATTCAATTGTATTCACGACGCTTGGTGGCATCGTCACCCTGCCCTTCTGGTTGTCGGTGGTTTAACCCTCAATGTGTATCGCGCTTATTCGTTCTCGCGTATGAGCGATAAAGATCCGCACGAAACAAGAGCTCAAGCGCGTTTCAATGAATCATTTTAAACGAAACGCGCACTAAACCCCACCATCCGTTTTATGTCATCAGGCGTCATACCGCTTTGGCGCAGGGAACGCAGACTTGTATCCTGCGCTGATTTGGACAGTTTTCGACCATCTTCCCGCAAAATCAGATCATGGTGATGATAGATGGGAGCGGGAAGTCCAAGAAGGATCTGAAGCACACGGTGAACCGCCGTTGCGTGAAACAAATCACACCCCCGCACTACATGGGAGATGCCTTGTGCTGCGTCATCCAGCACCACCGAAAGGTGATAACTCGTTGGCGTATCAGCACGCGCCAGCACCACATCCCCCCAGGCTGACGGGTCGGCAAGGCAATCTCCGGTCTCACCGTCGGAGCCGCTACCTGTTTCCACCCAGGCAATATCACCGGCAACATGGTCAAGCGCCGCTTTCATATTAAGACGCCAGATATGTTTGGGGTTGGCTTGGAGTTCCCGCTGCTGTGCGTCAACGCTCCAGCCTCTCTCATCACCGGGGTACAATGGGGAACCATCAGGGTCAGTGGGCCAGCATTCCCCTTTATCGCGCAAATCGGAAATGGCTCGTTTAACCTCCCCGCGGGTCATGAAAGACGGATAGACCAAGCCCGCTTCCCGCAATGTCTCAAGGGCTGATGCATAATCTTCAAAATGATCCGATTGTCGGCGGGGTTCGCCCTGCCAAGAAATGCCAAGCCAACGCAGGTCTTCCAACATTTCTTCTTCGAGTTCTGGTGTACAGCGCGTGCGGTCAATATCCTCGATGCGCAGCAGGAATTCACCATCGTATTCCCGGCACATCTGTTGATTAAACAGCGCCGAATAGGCGTGGCCCAAATGCAAGTGACCATTTGGGCTGGGTGCAAATCTAAAAACGGGTGGCGTTAAATCCGGCATGGGGCATAGTTACGACCCATGCGCCATAAACAAAAGCCCGATATGCCCATCACCCGTATTCGCACCGAGGAAGAACTCGCCACCGGTGTGTCACAACTGCTGGTCATTGACCCGCAACTCTCCCACATTGTGGACGCTCTTGCGGAAATTCCCTTGCGCCACCGCGCACCGGGGTTTGAAGGCATGGCTCAAATCATCACCGCACAACAGGTATCAAAGGCCAGCGCATCGGCGATCTTTGAACGTACACTGTCCGCAATCCAATCATTTGACGCGGAGACTTTTTTGGCCGCAGGCGAAACCCCGTTGATTGCTGCAGGCCAATCCCGGGCGAAGCAAGTCACCCTTACCGGCTTGTCCCATGCTATCGCTGACGACGGCCTCGACCTCGAAGCGCTGTGTGATATTTCAGTTGACGATGCCATGGCCGCTTTAACCCGCTTGAAGGGAATTGGACCGTGGACGGCTGAAGTATTTCTGCTTTTTTGCGCAGGTCACACCAATATTTTTCCAGCCGGAGATGTCGCCCTGCAACATGCTATTGGTGACGTTATGGGGCTCGATGAAAAACCTGACGCTAAAACAACACGCGATCTGGCACAGCGATGGGCACCGCTTTGCGGTGTCGCGGCGCGGGTTCTTTACGCGCACTATGCCCGTATAAAGGGCCGGTCGGCGCTGTAATATCACTTCACCCGAGTGTTCTACAAAAAGAAAAACGGGGTATGTTTTGAGTTAAAAAACGCTTGGGGTTCACAAATCACTCTTACTCAACATAGACTGTTCGCTTGTGATGACCTTTGTTGTTGAACTCTAACCGAAAACCAGTTGGAGTGGGCAGCACTAAAGGAGGACTATTCGGTGACGATTGCCGTCAACCCAGAAATGCATCCGGCCCTCGTGCTGAATGCCGATTACAGACCGCTTTCCTATTACCCGCTATCCCTGTGGTCATGGCAGGATGCGATTAAGGCTGTGTTCCTCGACCGGGTGAATATCGTCTCGGAATATGATGCCGCGGTATCATCGCCGTCCTTTCAGATGAACCTGCCCAGCGTTGTATCGCTCAAACAATACATCCAGCCTCAACGTCACCCGGCCTTCACCCGGTTCAACCTGTTTTTGCGAGACCGGTTTGAATGCCAATATTGCGGCGACGGCCCCCATGACCTGACATTCGACCATCTGATACCGCGCTCTAAAGGAGGACAAACCACCTGGGTAAACATCGTCACTGCCTGTTCTCCATGCAATTTACGCAAGGGTGGTAAGATGCCAAAAGACGCCGGCATGTCACCAAACCGGAAACCATGGGTGCCAACGGTACACGATCTCCATAATGCGGGGCGCAAGTTTCCGCCAAATTATCTGCACGAAAGCTGGATGGATTATCTCTACTGGGACGCACCGCTGGAGCCGTAAGTCCACCCGATTTTTTCAATCGATCAGGCTCTTTTAAAAACACCTTTGAACGCGATTAGCGCAAGCACGGTTGCGGCAATGACGTTGGCATTGGCAAAACTGACCCCGAACAATCGTCCGGCCGCCTCATCACAACTGGGTGGTTTTGCATTGGCCAGGCTGTCCAACAGGCTTCCTGCATCGCTGTCGGTTGCTGAAAGGCCAGCACCGCAGGTTGCCGGAGCTTCAAAGATACCCCACTCAACACCCGAGTGATAAATTCCCAGTGCGATTGTTGCAAGCAGGCACAAAAAACCGATTGCAATCATCGCGCGCGTAAAGTTGGAATGCCAATTCATCAGCGCAGAAATTGTGCCCAGCACCATGAATGGGATTCCCAGATAATAAGGATTGCGCTGTTCCAGACAAAGGGCGCAGGGCACATACCCACCAATGTGTTCAAACGCCAAGGCGGAACCGATAGTGGCGACCATGCCCAATGTCACAGTGATACATATCTGAGTCTGGTTAAGCTGCACCATGAAACCTCACAAAAAATATTTGATAGCGACAAAGCCGCCTACCAAAAGGGCAAGGCCCAAAAAGAACAATGGGCCGAGCCATTTTTCAATGAACATCTGAATGCGTTCGCCAAACAGATAAAGCAGGAACGCGACGATGAAAAAGCGCATGCCACGTCCGACCACCGATATGGCGATAAACAGGGCAAAATTAAGCCCGGTCGTTCCCGAAAATATTGTGAATAGCTTATAAGGGAGAAAGGTGACCGCCCCGGCGAACACCGCAAGTAAGCCCCACTCGCTGTTGTAAGTCTCAGCCAGCTTGGCGAAGGCATCCGCTTTGCCGTAAAATTCCAGTATCGGTTTACCCAACCACTCATAGGCAAGTGCCCCGATGGCATAGCCAAGCACTGCTCCTAAAACGGACGCCGCGGTGCAAATAAGCGCAAAATGCCACCAGCGTTTGCGATTCGCCAGCACCATGGGAATGAGCATGACGTCAGGTGGAAAGGGAAAGAACGAACTCTCGACAAATGCAATGCCGCCCAACGCCTTGTCGGCATGTTTATGGCCGGCAAGCTTGAACATCCAGTCGTAAAGGGCGCGGATCATGGGGGCGTGCGGTCTTGGAAAACGAATATCGTGACTGCCACCCTTAACCCAAACCGATAAAGTTGCCTATCTCGAATATGGATCAAATCGTCAAGGGTGGTGGTTTGAAATATTCATATTTCACAACAGGTGGTGTCACATTGCTGAAGACGGGTAAAGATGTAAAATTGAGTAAGCCGGGTGGCAAAACCTGGTTCAGGCTGCCTTAACGCGAATCGCGTTAATTTGCCCTCACGGATACGCGATAGTAATTTTCGACATTGACCCACACAAAATTAAGGCCTCAAACACGTAAAAATGCATCTCCTTCAACGAAACACGCTTTAGATTAGCCGCTTGAACAAATGAAATCGGCCTTCACCGAACAGAGTTCGGAGCTTGAAGCGATAGACTCAATTATTCGCAGTAAATTTTGACAAATTTCTAGCCAATTTAACGTTGCCAATTGCTTTTCCATGGCTATAGTCCGCGCCAGTCGCAAGACAGTGTCAACCACACACATTCAGTTGCCCCTCTGGCGGAATTGGTAGACGCGCGGGATTCAAAATCCCGTTCCTTCGGGAGTGCCGGTTCGATTCCGGCGGGGGGCACCATTTTCCTGTTTCAAACCAATTCATATTGTTTCAAAAGACCTTAGTTTACAAGGGTTTTTAATGTGTTTTGGTTCATGTTGTTTCAGCTTGTTTCATTGTTTTTCACTTGTTTTGGTGCTATATATGGTGCTACTTCAATTCGATTTTGAAATGTAGCACCAAAATGCCTCTAACCACTATGCAAATAAAGAGCTTTTTACCACAGTCTACTGATCAATGGTACAGTGATGAAAGGGGGTTGCGACTGCTTATAAAGCCCAATGGCTCCTGCTATTGGCGCATGAAATATCGTTTTCATGGAAAACAAAAGACCCTTGCTCTTGGTGTTTTTCCAGAAGTAAGCCTCAAAGATGCAAGGATTGCCCGTGACAAAGCACGGCTACAAATAGCTGAGGGAGTTGATCCAAACGAAGATAAACAACGCATCAAACGAGAAGAAGCTTTGGATGGTGGGGAGGCTTTTTCCAATATTGCCAAGCAGTGGTGGGAACACCAAAAGGGTACATGGGATGAGAGCCACGCTGTACGAGTTTGGAGACGACTTGAGAAAAATGCCAATTCTGAACTCGACAGAAGACCGTTTGATAAAATACGACCGCAGGATATCTTACAAACCATTCGCGACATTGAACAACGGGATGCCCTAGACGTTGCAGCTCGAACTTTGCAGGATATACGCCGGGTGTTTCGTTATGCCGTGCAGATGGGAAAGCTTAGCTATAACCCTGCCTCTGACCTGACAGGTGTTGTTAAAACTCGACGAGTGACACACCGCGCTTCATTGCCGAACTCGGAGCTTGGGCAATTTATCTGCGATTTACGGCAATATAAAACCAGAGGGAGGCTTCTTACTCAACTGGCGTTGGAGCTTTTGACGCTTACCTTCGTTCGCCCTGGGGAACTTGAGGGAGCGAGATGGGATGAATTCGATTTTGCCGATAAACTTTGGCGTATTCCTGCCGAACGCATGAAAATGAACACAGCTCACTTGGTCCCATTATCAGATCAGGCAATTTCAATTTTGAGAGAAATTGAGGCAATAACGCATCAATATTCCTTGGTCTTTCCGTCTGAAAAGGATCGAAACCAATCTATGTCCAATGGTACCCTTCGACTCGCAATGTTTCGAATGGGCTATGATGGAAAAACCAAGGGCAAAACACGGGCCACACCGCACGGCTTCCGTGCGAATGCATCATCCATCATGAACGAGAAAGGATTCAATGCAGATGCTATTGAACGGCAACTCTCACATGTTGAGCGGAACAAGGTCAGAGCCGCATATATGCATCATGCTCAGTTTTTGGATGAACGCAGGAAAATGATGCAATGGTGGGCTGATCATTTGGATACAGAAGTTGAACAGGTTATGAGGCCTGATCGCGCTGAGCCATCCACTCACTGACTTCACTGAATCGCCAACCTACGCTTCCAACACCGAGACCGATACGTGCGGGAAATTGTCCCTTACGTTCCATACGCCAAATTGTAGTACGAGATAAACCTGTGAGTTCAGTCGCTTCCTTTGCGACCGCATATCGCCAAGATCAACAAACCGGTCAATTGACCGCAATAGATGATCATCAGGCACGTGGTCTTCGAGATTGAACTCGTAAAACAAAGCCGATTGAAATTCCTGGCGTGGTCCCAGCATCGCATCAATCTCCCAAATCAATGGGTAAACTGAATCAGCCAATGGTGATTACTTTAAGGCCGACTTTTTCATCAAAATCGGCTCCAGCACTAAATCGCTTCGCGATAGTTGGGGCGCGTTGTTTGGTTTTGTATTGACTATGTCAGATTTGCTGTTGGGGAGTTGATCGCGGTTCCTTTGTCTCGAGGTGCTTTTGCCTCGATTGACGGAGGATTTTTCCCATGACCATTCAGACATTGCCCCGGACGCCGACTTCCACAACGCCGCTTCGTGCCCGCATGATTTCGGATATGAAAGGGCGCAATCTGGGTAAGGCATCGCAGACCAGTCACCTGCGCGCCTGCAAGCGTTTTGCAGCCTGGCTCAATCGTTCTCCCGACACGGCAACACCCGATGATGTGAAGCACTTTCAGGAATATCTGATCGAGAGTGGCGCGAGCATTTGCACGCGCAACCAGACCATGACCGGCGTAAAGTTTCTGTTCCGGGTGACGCTGCGGCGACACGATTTGGTGGCGGAGATATTCAGCCTCAAGGAGCCAGTAAAGGTGCCGCTGGTTCTCAGTAAGGAGGAAGTGAAGCGTATTCTGGCCATGGCACCGAGCCTGAAGGCGAAGGTGATGTTATCACTGGCTTACGGTTGCGGGCTACGTGCAGGCGAAGTTGTTCGACTTAAAGTCGGCGATATAGACAGCGCCCAAAACATCATCCGCATTGTGCAGGCTAAGGGGCGCAAGGATCGCAACGTTATGTTGCCTTCCGATATTCTGGGCCTGCTGCGCGACTGGTGGAAAGAACGCCCAACCGGTCAGGATAAGAGTATCGCACGTGAAGACCGTTTGATATTTCCAGGATATAACGGAAAGCACCTTTCTTCCCGCCAGATCTCGCGATTGTTCAAGCAAGCAGCGCGGGCCGCCGGGATCACCAAGCCCGTTACATTGCACACGTTGCGGCATTCGTTTGCAACGCATTTGCTGGAGAGTGGTGTGGACATCCGGGTCATTCAGGCACTGCTGGGTCATACCAAGCTCACAACAACGGCGCGTTATGCAAGCGTTGCCACTGGAATGATTGCAGCTGTGGAAAGCCCATTGGATAATCTGAATGGGGTCAAACGCAAAAGGACCAAACGCAAGTCCTCATAATCTGCCTTGCCCCGTCCATCTTTTGGTCGCGGTCCTCGCATTCATCATCGCCGGGGCTCGTCCAACGCCTCTTGTCTGGAGGTTGCGGATATCTTCCGCGACCATGGTGCTGCGTGGCGCGCGGCTAATGCCGGGCGCATCAGCCTGAACCAATTGAAAGTGATGTCAGCGATTGAACGCTGCCGCACGGCCGCGCTCGGCGGTCATGTTACGCGTTGCGAAGACTGCGCCCACGAGCACATCGCCTACAACTCATGCCGGAACAGACACTGTCCAAAATGCCAGGCGAGTGCTGCAAAGGCATGGCTGGTCGCACGAGAGGCCGAACTGTTGCCTGTGAGGTATTTCCATCTCGTCTTCACGTTGCCAAAGCCAATCGCTGACATCGCGCGCCAAAACAAACCGGAGATCTACAATCTGCTGATGCGGATCAGTGCAGACACGGTGATCAAAATCGCCTCCGATCCAAAACATCTCGGTGCGCAAGTTGGCATCACCTCGGTACTGCACACATGGGGATCGGCGATGACGCACCACCCGCACGTCCACATGATCGTACCGGGCGGCGGACTATCACCGGATCGGAGCGCATGGATAGCGAGCCGGAAGAACTTCTTCCTGTCCGTGCGTGTTCTGTCTCGCTTGTACCGGCGTCTCATTTTGGAAGAACTGGTCAGGTTGCACAACGCCGGGAAGATGCGTTTCTTTGGCGATCACGCCCACCTTGTCAATAAGCCCGCCTTTGATGCTTTCCTCAAACCTTTGCGCAAAATCGAATGGGTCGTTTATGCCAAGGAGCCATTTGCCGGACCTAAAGCGGTGCTGGCATATCTGTCGCGCTATACCCACCGGGTTGCGATCTCAAATAGTCGCCTGATCCGTTTCGACGCAAATCATGTCACTTTCCGCGTCAAGGATTACCGCGTCGATGGTCCCCCGAACGCAAGGTGCAGACACAAAACCATGACCCTCAAGACCGATGAGTTCATTCGGCGGTTCCTGATCCATGTCCTGCCAAAAGGCCAGCATCGCATCCGCCATTACGGCTTCTTGGGAAACGGCAATCGAGCCAACAATATCACCCTGATCAGGAACCTGCTCAAAGCCAAAGCGCCAGACACGGATCATGATAATGGCGATCCCGTCGAAGGTGCCGATGAACAACCCCGTGTTCTTGCATTGCCCTGCCCATGCTGCGGCGGACGATTGATCATCGGCAAGGCTTTCGCGCCTAAACAGCAACCAAGAGCACCACCAAAATCAAAGAAGACCGCCGCATGACAATCCAAATCATGGCCCAGAACACGGCGCGCACATATCAGCAGACCTGCCTAACCGTCCGCCGAATGGCAGACGACACTGCCGATATGTGCAAAACAAACGGCAGAACCAAAACGCTATGCCCCGATCTGCCTAAACGGAAGAAACCGAGGCGAAATCGTGCCCAAATGGCCTCCAAAACCGGCATCAGTTCGGTGGTAACTCTACCCTGTCAGACAATCCAAACCCCACAATGCCGCCCAAATCCCCATAGAACCCGCTGAACCATCTCAGCTAAACCTCATGCGATTCCGTGCTTGAGCGCTTCTCCGACGCCAGACAATCACTACCCGCGACTCAAAATTCGAGCGTGGCGTCCGAGAAACCTGCATCGATCCAGACCTTGGGTCTTGTGTGGGCCGCGCTGAGTAGAACGGCCGACAAGCGGACGGTGCGGACTTTGGTTTTGACCTGATACTGTGGCCGTTCAAAAATGAAAATAGGCGAATTTGTATGCGGTTTGACAGCCAAACACATCGGTTCGTGAAAATCTGCTTGCTGTTAGGTCAGCGCTTCAGACACTCCATTCCAGGGTTGCAATTGCATGTTGTCCCTCTATTCCCCGTAGCGCCACTTTTGCTTCGTTGTTGAATGTGAAGTCTTCGGGTGTGCGGGCCATTTCTCGTACAGCGTCGGAAACGAGGATTTCATTTGGCCTCGCTAGAGCAGCAATGCGCGCGGCCTTATTGACCACGGTACCGAAGAAATCACCTTCTGTTTGGACAACACCTCCGGCGTGAATTCCGATGCGGATTTTCAAAGCAGGGTCGTCGTTGGAAGAACTCTCCGCAGACTGAATGGCGATTGCTGCTCGCATGGCTTGTTCGGCATTGTTAAAGCTGGACATCGAACCGTCGCCCAAAGTTTTGACCAATGTTCCTGCATGATTGGAGATTTCAGTGGCTTTGCGATCGAGCAGTTGACCGATGCTCACAGCCCATTTCCGATCTCCAACGGCATGGGCGATTTGGGTGGAATTAGCCACGTCGGTGAACATTATTACCGCCGTACCTTCTCCCTGGATTCGTTCATCAGCGGACTTCGCTGCCTCGATCAAGTTCTCAAAGACATGATGCTCATTCCCCTGGGTGATCATATTGGACACAGCAATGGAGCAATGAATGTGGACCACACGCCATATTCCAGCGTCAAGCGTCAACACAAATGCAAACCGCACATCTTGTTCTTCGTCATGATCGGCAAAGGTGATCTTGGCTTGCCATACGCCCCAGCCGACATCTCCGTGTTGAAATCCTTCGATTTCTACATGACGCGTTTTGTATTCCCTGACTTCCGCAACATGATTTGCATATCCGCGTCGGACCAATGATCCGGACCAAGATTCTTGCGGTGCCGACCCCAAGGCTCGCAGATGTTCCGAATCTGAAAACAGATTCGTGAGCAAAGGGCCATTTTTTTGACGATGCGCTTCCATCCATCGCTCCAGTACGGCCTCGATCTCGCTGGAGCGCCTGGTCATTTGCTTGGTCTGCATGGGGACTACATTGTCTGCAATTGCTGAAGAAATCAATTAATCATCTCACTGAGTGATTTGGAAGCTTCCCGATGCCGGTTTCCTCGAGATGTCGCTTTCGCATTTCGCCACTGCCGGTAAAAAAGGCCTTAGATTGGAGAACTCCAAAGTTCAGCGATGGGCTGATTTTGATGAAAAAGTCGGCCTTAAAGTAATCACCATTGGCTGATTCAGTTTGCCCATTGATTTGGGAGATTGATGCGATGCTGGGACCACGCCAGGAATTTCAATCGGCTTTGTTTTACGAGTTCAATCTCGAAGACCACGTGCCTGATGATCATCTATTGCGGTCAATTGACCGGTTTGTTGATCTTGGCGATATGCGGTCGCACCTGCGCCCATTTTACAGCGACATTGGCCGCCCTTCGGTTGATCCTGAACTGATGATCCGCATGTTGCTGGTCGGATACATCATGGGCATCCGATCTGAGCGACGGTTGTGCGATGAGGTCCATGTGAATCTTGCCTACAGATGGTTCTGCCGTCTTGATCTAGGCGACCCCGTGCCTGATCAATCGACCTTTTCCAAGAACCGCCATGGCCGGTTTCGAGAGAGCGATCTGTTCCGGCAATTGTTTGAGAGCGTTGTTACTCGTTGCATTGCTGAAGGTTTAGTTGGTGGAGAGGTGTTTGCGACTGATGCCAGCATTATTCGGGCAGATGCCAACAAGCAGAAATCGACACCAAAGGAGGAATGGGACGCATCATCACTCGATCCAGCAACTGTGCCTCGGGCTGTGAAGGAATATCTAGAGGTGCTGGATGACGCAGCATTCGGTGCCGCCAGTGAGGTCAAGCCCAAGTTCACTTCACGTTCTGACCCTGCTTCCCAATGGACCGGTGCGCTCAAGGGCCCAGCTTTCTTCGCTTACTCAGACAATTACCTGATCGACACAGATCACGCGATTATCGTGGATGTGGAAGCCAGCCGTTCAATTAGACAGGCCGAGGTTGGTTCTACACGCACCATGATCGTACGAACGCGGGAAACGTTTGACCTCTACCCCGAGATACTGGTCTGTCAATCCCAGCCTAAAATGGGTCTTGATCCCGGAGTAAAATTGGCCAGATTTTGGGACGTTTGTGTTTTTGATCTGGTTTAGTGTCAGTTGATTTGAACAGATTTTTGTTTTCGGCTCTGGTGCAACCTGTAGCTTTCACCATTCATCTCCAGGATGTGGACGTGGTGTGTCAGCCGGTCGAGTATTGCGCCCGTTAGGCGTTCTGATCCGAAGACCTCTGTCCATTCGTCGAATGGTAGATTGGATGTGATGATGATGGAACCGCGTTCATACCGTTGGCTGATTACTTCGAACAGCAACTCCGCCCCGGTTTTGGAGAGAGGGACGAAGCCCAGTTCGTCAATGATCAGCAGGTCTTGAGCTGCCAGTTGTTTTTGATGCCGTTGCAAGCGACGTTCATCAACGGCCTCGATCATCTCATGAACCAGTGCAGCAGCCGTGGTGAAGCGGACTTTCATCCCCTTTTGGCAGGCAGCCAGTCCAAGGCCGAGGGCAACATGGGTTTTGCCGGTTCCACTTGGTCCTAACGCGATGATGTTTTGGCGTTTCGCAGCGTACTCGCAACGGGCCAGTTCCATCACGAGCACCTTGTTCACTGACGGGATCGTTTTGAAGTCAAAGCTGTCGAGGCTCTTGGTTGCCGGGAACTTCGCAGCTTTGATGCGTCGCTCCACCATTCGGCGCTCACGTTCAATCAGCTCCAACTCACATAACCGCAGGAGATATTGGACATGATCCTTATTCTCAGCGGCACATTGTTGGGCCTGTTTGGTATATTCACTCTGGAAGGTTGGCAGCCGAAGTTTGGTCAGATGATGTTTGAGTAGAACTTGCGGTGTATCGGTAACAGTGTCGTTCATGCTGCCGCCTCCGACAACAGCACGGCATAGCTGGCAGGTTTTGTCGTCTCGACCACCGCTTTGGGCAAATAGGGGTAGATGTCGAGATCAAGCCTGGGCGGTCGCCGCTCGATCCGGCACAGAATAAGGTGCTTGATCGCATCATAGCCAATGGCACCCAGATCCAAAGCTTGTTGGATTGCGGCGTGAACGTGCTCCAGCTCAAAAGTTTCCAGCAGACGCAGGATCTGAACATACTCGCGTTTTCCCGCCTTACCCATGCGGGCTTCTAATAAACGATGAAGGATCGCAAATGCATCGGGTAAACCCCAGCCTTGCAATGGTGCCGCCTGATCGAGAGCACCTACCTTTTGTTCCAGCAAGGGCAGATAGTGAAGCGGGTCGAAGATCATGTCTGCCTTCTCATAAGACCGACGATGGCGGGCAATAATCTCGGTTCCACTGCCAATCACAACCTCATGGATGTAACCGCGAACCTGAACCTCATGATGGGCAAAGGCGACAGGAACGGAGTAATCATTATTGCGGTAGCGGATCATCGAGATTGACGTTGCCCGCGTGCTAAACTTTTCACACGCGTCGTATGGCGTTGGGGGCAATGCCATCAGCGCGTCCAGGTCTCTCAGCAATCGTTCACCAATACTCTCACCATGTCCGCGAACAACATCATCCTGACGCTTCAGGCAGCATTCTTCCAACCAGGCGTTCAAGGCATCAAAGCTGTCGAACCGTGGGGCTGGGATGAGAAAGTTCCTGCGACCGTAACCAATGACGCCTTCGACATTCCCTTTATCATTGCCTTTGCCAGGGCGACCAAACTTATCCTCAAACAGATAGTGCGATTGTAGCTCTGAGAAAGTTCTCGTGCGTATCCGTTTGCCACCGCCCAGGATCTTTGCAACTGCAATCACGGTGTTGTCGTAGAGCATCGACAACGGCACACCGCCGAAGAAAGCAAACGCAGCATTGTGACCGTCACAGAAGGCTTCTGTTGTTTCCGCCGGATACGCCTTCATGAAGAACGCATCCGAATGCGGCAACGATATAGCGATGTAATGCAGCTTGCGTTCGACACCGTCGATCACGCCGAACGTCTCACCAAAATCGACCTGAGCATGGCCGGGCGCGTGAACCAGAGGAACAAACACCTCCTGGGTTCGTCTTTGCTTCTCACGCACATAATCAGTGACAATGGTGATCCCGCCAGTGAACCCGTGCTCATCCCGTAACCGCGCATGAATACGCTTGGCTGTGTGCCGTTGCTTTTTGATGACCTTTTTGTCGTCTTTCAGGATCTGATCAATTATCCCAACAAACGGATCCAACTTCGGGCGAACAGGCGCGGTCGTTCTTTGATAACCGGGCGGAACCGAGTGCTTCAGGATCTTCGCCACGGTTTTGCGATCAATCCCGAACAAACGGGCCACCTCGCTATTGTTCTTCCCATCCACATGGCACGCTCGACGCACCCGACTATACAAATCCACAGAATACATCTTCCCCACCTAATACTCACAAGCACAAGGTGTCAGAGTGCGGAATTTTACTCCGCGACGGTCAGATTACCCAACCATTTCTGTGGTCATTTTGTCTCCGGGATTCACATGGATGTGGAAGCCAGCCGTTCAATTAGACAGGCCGAGGTTGGTTCTACACGCACCATGATCGTACGAACGCGGGAAACGTTTGACCTCTACCCCGAGATACTGGTCGCCGACACAGCTTATGGTTCCGCAGAAAACCTCAACTGGTTGGTCAACAAAGAAGGTATCCTGCCGCATATTCCAATCATCGATAAGTCGCGACGCAAGGACGGCACTTTTGAGAAAAGCGAGTTTGTCTACGACCACGAAAAGGACGCTTATATTTGTCCGATCGGATTACCGCTGCGTCCAACCCAACGGGCTTACCGGAATCGAAAATCTCCTGTAGCGGCGGACAATACGATCCGTTACCGCGCCAGCAAATATGATTGCCAGGAATGCCTGCTGAAGAAATATTGCTGCCCCAACCAACCCGTCCGCAATGTCGGCCGCCACATTTATGAAGGTGCTCGTGATTTGGCCCGCGAGCTCTCGCTGACCGACGCTTATGTCGATTCACAACGACGGCGAAAAAAGGTCGAAATGCTGTTTGCCCACCTCAAACGCATCATGAAACTCGACCGACTGCGCCTGCGGGGACCAAACGGAGCCAAAGATGAATTCCTTCTCGCAGCAACAGCACAAAACCTCAGAAAACTAGCCAAGTTGATCCCGCAACCGGTGTGAAACCGGATCGGGAGACGCTCGATCAAACTCCAAAGCCGACTAAAACAAAGCCTTTTTCATCAAAATCAGCCAACAGCAGACCTTAGTTGAATTGGGTTGTAAGCTGTTCTTGAACCCTAAGTTGGCCTAAATAGCATGTCGTTTCTAGAATGACGTATACTTGCTCCTCATTTAGAGGCTAGTTGAGAAAGCGGTTGTCTCCGCTCAATCACACTTCGCCTGCAATTTGTGCAAAACGTTGAACTAGGCGATCTGCGAAACGACTGGCTGCAACAGACAATGTTCTGCCACGCAACTGGACGAGATGAATATTTGGTTTCGCTAAATCACGCTGATTGATAGGGATAACCGTCGTGCCTTCCAGGCCACTTTCATTGTCCATTGATGTGTTGGCAGAAAAGCCGATGGCCTTCCCACTTTTCAAAACGTGGCCTGCAAAGGGAAGTTCACATTCCAATGCTGGGCGCAACATATAGTCCTGCCTGTGGGCCGCAACTTCCAACAAGTTTCGCAATGAACCTGATGGTGGCAGGATAAGTGGGTGAGGTAATAGGTCGTTGAAAGAGACACTGGGTTGTCCGGCAAGTTCATGTGACTGCTCCATAACTGCGACTACATTGGCCGGAGCTACCGCAAGGGTCGTTAGATTCGGATAGGCCTCCGGTTGAATGACACACGCCATGTCAACTCTGTAATCGGTGAGATGGCGTTGAGTTGCGTCACGATCAATTCGTTCTATTTGAAACGTGACATCAGGGTGCGCTTCACGATATTCGCCAATGGCCTCCGCAAAACTCTCCATGGCGAGATTTGCATCAAAACCGAAAGAAACATGACCGCGACGCGCGCCTTTCATGTCTTCGATCTGTGAACGAATGCGTTCCATGTCTGCGACCTGGCGACGTGCATGGCCAAGAAACAGTTCACCCGCAGCAGACAGGCGCACTCCTGTCGTCATTCGTTCAAAGAGTTGCGCATCAATCTCTTCTTCTAAGGCCAACAGGCGTCGGTTGAGTGCGGATGGTGTAATGGCCATCTTCTCAGCAGCACGCCGAATTGAGCCCGCACGAGCAATTGCGTCAATAAATTTGAGTGTGATTTGATGGCGCATAAAAATTCCAGGTGGTGCGTTTTCAGCAACACCCTGCTTCAAAATTAGCAGACGACGCAAGCACTCTCTTTCTCTTAGAGTCTCAACTATCGGCACAATCGGTGGTCGTGGAGTAAATTTTAAAAGGCAAGTTTATGCTGAGAAGACACTTTTTAGCCGGAATAGCATCCTGTTCAATGTTGATGGGCGGTTGGGCTTACGCCGCAGAAGATACGATAAAAGTCGGGGTTCTTCATTCGCTTTCAGGCACGATGGCAATTTCAGAAACAACGCTGAAAGATGCAATGTTAATGCTGATCGCAGAGCAAAATGCGAAGGGCGGTCTGCTCGGCAAACAAATTGAACCTGTTGTTGTCGATCCAGCTTCCGACTGGCCATTGTTTGCAGAAAAAGCACGCGAACTGATTTCTGCCAATAAGGTTGCAGCCGTGTTTGGTGCATGGACTTCAGTTTCTCGAAAATCTGTATTGCCGGTGTTCAAAGAGTTAAACTCAGTTCTGTTCTATCCCGTGCAATACGAAGGTGAAGAAAGTGAACGCAACGTCTTTTACACTGGTGCGGCTCCAAACCAACAGGCTATTCCTGCTGTTGACTATTTGTTGGCGGAAGAGGGCGTTGAGCGCTGGGTTCTGGCTGGTACAGACTATGTCTATCCGCGCACAACCAATAAAATTCTTGAAGCCTATTTGAAGTCCAAAGGAGTTGCCGCCGAAGACATTATGATCAACTACACGCCATTCGGCCACTCAGACTGGCAGACCATCGTGTCTGACATCAAGACATTCGGCTCAGCCGGTAAAAAGACGGCAGTTGTTTCGACTGTCAATGGTGATGCCAACGTCCCGTTTTATAAAGAACTCGGAAACCAAGGGGTGAAGGCGTCTGACATTCCTGTGGTTGCATTTTCAGTCGGTGAAGAGGAGCTTGCAGGCTTCGACACCGCGCCTCTCGTTGGTCACCTTGCTGCATGGAATTATTTCCAATCAGTAGAAGCCCCGGAAAATACTGATTTCATCAAGAAATGGAAAACCTTCACAAAAGATGAAAAGCGGGTGACCAACGACCCAATGGAAGCCCACTATATCGGCTTCAACATGTGGGTTAAAGCCGTTGAAAAGGTTGGAACAACCGACCCAGACAAGGTGATCGCAGCTTTGCCAGGCATTACGGTCCCCAACCTCACTGGCGGCATGTCGACGATGTTGGCCAACCATCATATTACCAAACCAGTTTTGATCGGCGAAATTCAAGCTGATGGTCAGTTTGAGGTAGTATCAAAAACAGACGATCTTGTGCCGGGAGATGCATGGTCTGATTTCTTACCTGAATCTAAGCTGCTCAAATCAGATTGGGTGGAGCTTAAGTGCGGTAGCTACAACACAGAGACAAAGGCCTGCATTGGCGGAAGCTGATCGCAAGTCATCTATCGACCGCGGGCTTGATCTCCTCCCAAGCGCGCTTCGAAAACGTCACGGTGGCTCACCTCCTCCCGAGCCGCCGTGACTATTTTTCAAAAACTTCCAGTTATGGATTGTCTTCAATGCTGCGTGGGATTTCAGTTGTTTGCAGTTGGCTGATTTGGTCGTTTCTTGCCTGTTCTGCGTCCGCGCAAGAGGTAGATATCAAGCCGATTATTGCTGAATTTGCACAGGCGAAAAAGTTTCGAGACGTTGAGGTCATCGTTGAGAAACTTGGAGCAACCGGCGATTCACGTGTTGGATCATCCTTGCGCGCACTATCTGACGGCAAACTGAAATTTCGCATATCTGATGGAGAGGTGTTTATCGTTGAAGATGGTAGTGCGTTTGACCCGATCACAAGAGAAAAAATCAGCATTGGCGACGGCGACCCAAATTCATTCAAGAAAGTCAAAGTGAAAAACTCGCTGCGACGCAAGATTGCAGCGACATTGTCAGGGCTGACATTAAAGTCCACTTCAGTTGAGCGTAGACTCCGGTCGGCATCTACTATTTTCAAAAATGCAGACGCAAGATCACTCGAAGCACTTGAAACCGCGCTAGTTGATGAAGAAAACATTGATGTTCGCGTTGCGTTTTCGGATGCGAAAGCTGCTGCAACTTTGGCCAGCGACCGATCAAGCGATGAAAAGCTCATCGCAATTGACCGCATCATCGAACGTGGCGGCAGTGATGCTCTTTCTTTGCTGTCCCGATTTTCGATCAGAGCAGATGGAGAACTGAAGACCGCTATTGACGCTGGTATCTCAAAGATTCAATCCAGCCTTGCAGTTTGGGCCAGTGCTCAAAATGTCTGGTACGGTATTTCGCTAGGCTCGGTGCTTTTGCTTGCAGCTATTGGGCTTGCAATTACCTTCGGTGTGATGGGGGTGATCAACATGGCCCACGGCGAAATGGTCATGCTGGGCGCTTACACTACTTTTGCTGTTCAAGAACTTATTCGAGCATCGGCTCCGGAGCTTTTCGCCTGGTCTCTCGCGATCGCCTTGCCACTTGCATTTTTAGTAAGTGGCACCGTCGGCTTGATTATGGAACGAGGCCTCATTCGTTTTCTCTACGGTCGACCATTGGAAACGCTCCTGGCAACTTGGGGTGTGTCCTTGATTCTACAACAGTGTGTCCGGACCATTTTTGGCCCAACCAACCGAGAAGTGGGAAATCCCGACTGGATGTCTGGCGCCTTTGAAATTGGGCATTTGTCAATTACTTGGAACAGGCTGTGGATTGTTGTTTTTGCGATGGCCGTTTTCACAGTTTTGTATTTCATCATTAACAGAACTTCTTTTGGCCTTGATATGCGAGCCGTAACGCAGAATCGCCGGATGGCTGGTGCCATGGGAATCAGAACGTCCTGGGTCGATGCGATGACCTTTGCTCTAGGTTCGGGAATAGCTGGCATTGCCGGAGTAGCGCTTAGTCAGATCGGAAATGTCTCTCCAAACCTTGGGCAAAGTTATATCATCGACTCATTCCTCGTGGTGGTTTTTGGCGGAGTAGGAAATCTTTGGGGAACCTTGGTCGGCGCCATGTCTTTGGGCATCATGAATAAATTTTTAGAGCCCTATGCAGGCGCAGTGTTGGGCAAAGTGATCATACTTATCGCGATTATTTTATTCATTCAAAAGCGCCCCCGTGGCCTGTTCGCCCTCAAAGGTAGAGCAGTCGAGGTATGACCTTGTTTTCATGGCCAAATAGAACTGAAAACTTTGTGGGCGTCGGCACCAAAGCAGCGCTTTTGGCGCTCGCCGTTTTTGCAGTTGCCATAACCTTCGCAAATCTTGCTGTTCCAGTGGGAAGTGCCTTGCATATTCCCGACTATATTGTTGCGCTTTTGGGTAAATTTCTTTGCTACGCGATGTTAGCGGTCTCGCTCAACCTTGTATGGGGTTATTGCGGTATTCTTTCGCTTGGCCATGGTGCGTTCTTCGCACTCGGCGGATATGCGATGGGCATGTATCTAATGCGCCAAATTGGCACGCGTGGTGTCTATGGACACCCTGTATTGCCAGATTTTATGGTCTTCTTGAACTACAAAGAACTCCCATGGTTTTGGACAGGCTTTGATCAGTTTTGGTTTGCAGCGTTGATGATAATGCTTGTGCCGGGAATGTTGGCTTTCGTATTTGGCTGGTTAGCTTTCCGCTCTCGCGTATCGGGCGTTTATCTGTCCATCATCACGCAGGCTATGACATATGCATTGTTGTTGGCATTTTTTCGAAATGACATGGGTTTTGGCGGCAACAATGGTCTGACGGATTTTAAAGAAATTTTCGGCTTCGAACTTCAATCCCGTGAGACTCGTGCAGGCCTGTTTTTTGCCAGCGCGGTTTTCCTTGGCCTGTTTGTAGCGATAACAGCGTTTATAACCGCATCTCGTTTTGGCAAATTACTTGTTGCAACCCGAGATGCTGAGGCACGCACTCGTTTTCTCGGTTTCAGGCCTGAGAAAGTGAAGCTTTTCGTATGGACTCTGTCTGCCGTAATGGCAGGTATCGCCGGTGCGCTCTATGTACCTCAGGTTGGCATAATCAATCCGGGTGAATTTGCGCCAGCCAATTCCATCGAAATCGTTATTTGGACTGCAGTTGGCGGTCGTGGAACTATCATCGGCCCTGTCGTTGGAGCGTTTCTCGTCAACGGTGGTAAAAGCTGGTTTACCGGACTCTTCCCAGAAGTCTGGTTATTCGTCTTGGGTGCACTTTTCGTTTTCACCACACTATTCTTGCCAAAAGGTGTGGTCGGTACAGTTCGGGAGGCCTGGACCACACGTCGCTCTACTGCCTCGAGAGTGACGAAGCGAAACGAAGGGTGCATCCAAACCAAAAATGGTGATCAAACTCAAGCAGTGGCGGCAGAATAGACGATGAAAGAGAGGCTGACATCATCCATACTTTATCTCGACAACGTTCACGTTGCCTTTGACGGGTTTAAGGCAATCAACGGGCTTTCCATGGTGCTGCAACCGGGTGAGATGCGGGCTATTATCGGTCCCAATGGCGCTGGAAAAACCACAATGATGGACATTATCACCGGCAAAACGGCGCCAGACGCTGGTGACGTTTTCTTCGATGGTATTGTCGACCTTACCAAACAGGATGAATCCTCTATTGCGACAATGGGCATTGGTCGCAAATTCCAGAAGCCGACTGTTTTTGATCATCATACACTAGAAGACAACCTCCTGCTCGCTATGTCAGGGAAGCAGACTATTCGTTCGCTCTTGTTTAGCCACAGACACCAATCAGAGACGGAACACATCAATTCCATATTCGAGACAATACGCTTAGCATCGAGACGCAACGACCTCGCTGCAGACCTGTCACATGGTCAAAAGCAATGGCTGGAAATCGGAATGTTGCTTGCACAGGACCCCAAACTATTGCTGATCGATGAGCCTGTGGCAGGAATGACGGATGCTGAAACTTTAGAGACGGCTCGCCTGCTGCGGGAGATCGCGCGTGATCACACTGTCGTGGTTGTGGAGCATGATATGGATTTCATTCGAGAACTCGATGTGAAGGTAACATGTCTTCATGAAGGCGCGGTTTTGGCTGAAGGTACACTTGACCACGTCAGCGCCGACAGTCGCGTCGTCGACGTATATTTAGGGCGCTAAAAGATGTTGAATATAACCGACGTTAAATTGAAATACGGAGCATCTCATGCGCTGCGAGGTGTCACCCTCGAAGTTGCAGAGAGCAAAATTACAGGTGTCCTGGGTCGCAATGGAGTTGGAAAAACCAGTTTATTGCGCGCTGTCATTGGGCAACATCCACTCAGTCATGGCGATATTCAATTCGGTGCTGAGTTATTCACGAATAAACACATCCACGACCGTGCGCGTTCCGGCATAGGATTCGTACCTCAGGGGCGAGAGATTTTCCCGCTTCTTACTGTGAAGGAAAATCTCCAGACTGGATTTTCGGCTATTCCAAGAAATTTTCGAACAATTCCTGAAACAGTCTTCGAATTGTTTCCCGTTCTCAAAGATATGTTGGGCAGGCGTGGAGGAGACCTTTCCGGTGGTCAACAGCAGCAACTAGCCATTGGTCGTGCGCTTGTTTTACGACCAAAGCTGTTGGTTCTGGATGAGCCAACAGAAGGTATTCAGCCGTCGATAATCAAGGACATAGGACGCGCACTTCAGTCGCTCCGGAATCAGGGAATTGCAATTCTGTTGGTCGAGCAATATCTCGACTTTTGCCGCGAAATTGGAGACCATATTTACATCATGGATCGTGGAGAAATCGTCCATACCGGCGCACCAGATACGCTTGACCGGAATGACATACGAGCAATGTTGACGGTTTGACTATGCTGATGAATTTATTGGAAGAAACTGCGAAGCGGCCCCAACGATGGCCTTTCAGACTGAACTCAATCGTGTACAAACACGGAATGGTGGCACCTGACCTATATAACAATCTGGTTCCGTTGGAATCCCAGCCAAGACTGCAACGCAGCATCGGCAGTGGCTCTCTTACTGTCAAATTGGGTGATGGCCGTACCCGTATCGACAATCTTCATCAGCAGGGCTGCTCAAAAATCAGACTTCCGCGTGTGCATGACGTATCCGGCACGACTGTGCCAGCTCAAGTGGTTCTTATCAATTCTTCAGGTGGCATGACGGGCGGCGACAAGTTGAACTGGCAATTTGGTTTGGGCAGCGGCACGCACCTCGCCATTACCACGCAAGCTTGTGAACGCATCTACAAGTCATCAAGCGGTGAGGCACAAACCCACATCGCAATCGAAGCGGGTGACGACACCAGTCTTGCTTGGTTACCGCAAGAAACTATTCTGTACGATCAAAGCCGGTTCGTGCGCACAATGGAAGCAGATCTTTCCAAAAGCTGCGAAGCCCTGTTTGTTGAGCCTGTCATATTTGGTCGAAAGGCTATGCATGAGGTGGTAGAAGACGGGATGTTCCATGATCGATGGCGCATTCATCATGGTGGCAAGCTCGTTCATGCTGAAGATTTCCATGTTGACGGCAATATCAACAAAGCCTTGTCGAACAACAGTGTTGCGAATGGCAATTTCGCGCTTGCCACAATGTTATTGATTGCACCCAGAGCTGAAGGACTTTTGAATGTCGTTCGTCAACATATTGGTCTCTCGGGAGATGTGCAGGGTGACGCGTCTTTTTGGAATGAAAAATTGTTGGTTCGTCTGTTGGCGCCAACCAGCTTGATGCTTCGCCAAAAACTAATTCCCCTGATAGGCCTTCTAAATAACGGGGCATCGTTGCCTCGCAGTTGGGCAACATAAGGATTTTAAGATGCAGTTGACTCCGCGAGAAAAAGACAAGCTCCTGGTTGCCATGGCTGCAGAAGTTGCACGCAAACGGTTGGCCCGTGGTGTTAAGCTGAATTATCCCGAAGCCATTGCACTCATTTCAGATTTTGTGGTCGAAGGTGCACGGGATGGCCGCAGCGTTTCTGAATTGATGGAGGCCGGCGCTCATGTGGTGACACGTAAACAGGTCATGGATGGCATCGCCGAAATGATCCACGACGTACAAGTTGAAGCAACATTCCCTGATGGAACCAAATTGGTAACCGTCCATGAACCGGTGCGATAGAAAGTTTTATAATGATCCCAGGTGAAATTATTCCAGCTTCAGGTTCCATCGCGCTAAATGAAGGACGCCAATCCATCACGGTCCGTGTTGCCAATTCTGGCGACCGTCCCATCCAGGTTGGCAGTCATTACCATTTTTTTGAAACCAACCCTGCGTTGGCGTTTGAACGCGATCATGCTTATGGGATGCGCCTTGATATCGCGGCCGGAACAGCCGTTCGTTTTGAACCGGGACAAGAACGTGACGTGGTTTTGGTTGCCTATGGTGGCGACCGAAATGTATTCGGTTTTAAACAAAAAATTATGGGGAAACTTTGATGTCCACCATACCTCCTAAACCTTCTATGCCAAGGGCTGAATACGCGGCTATGTATGGCCCTACGACGGGTGATCGTGTGCGGTTGGCGGATACAGATTTGATTATCGAAGTCGAGCGAGACCTCACAACTTACGGCGAAGAAGTAAAGTTTGGCGGTGGCAAGGTGATCCGCGATGGGATGGGCCAATCGCAGGTGACACGTGCCGACGGAGCAGTTGATACAGTCATCACCAATGCATTGATTGTTGATCACACCGGTATTTACAAAGCTGACATCGGTTTGCGCGATGGCCGCATAGAGAAGATCGGTAAAGCTGGGAACCCGGACATCCAATCAGGGGTCGATATCATCATCGGGCCGGGTACAGAAGCGATTGCAGGTGAAGGTAAAATAATCACAGCGGGAGGGTTTGACAGTCACATCCATTTCATATGCCCCCAACAGATAGAAGAAGCGCTGCACTCCGGCATCACCACCATGTTGGGCGGTGGCACCGGCCCCGCTCACGGAACACTTGCAACTACGTGTACGCCGGGTCCCTGGCATATTGGCCGACTGATCCAAAGTTTCGATGCTTTTCCGATGAATCTCGGGCTTTCAGGTAAGGGCAATGCATCTCTGCCCGGCGCTTTGCACGAGATGGTGCTTGGCGGAGCCTGCGCACTAAAATTGCATGAAGACTGGGGAACAACACCAGCTGCAATAGACAATTGTTTGACCGTCGCCGATGAGCATGATGTGCAGGTTATGATCCACACGGATACGCTGAACGAGTCCGGTTTTGTTGAAAACACCGTTGATGCTTTCAAAGGCCGCACGATCCATGCTTTTCACACCGAAGGTGCGGGCGGCGGCCATGCGCCAGATATCATCAAAATCTGCGGGTTGGATAATGTGCTACCGTCATCAACCAACCCAACACGTCCTTACACCATAAACACGCTGGAGGAGCATCTGGATATGTTGATGGTGTGTCATCATCTCGACAAATCGATCCCCGAAGATATAGCCTTCGCAGAAAGCAGAATTCGTCGCGAAACCATAGCTGCTGAAGATATTCTTCATGATATGGGCGCGTTCTCGATCATCGCCTCAGATTCACAAGCCATGGGTCGCGTTGGTGAAGTTTTGATCCGAACATGGCAAACTGCTGACAAGATGAAAAAGCAACGGGGGCCACTTGCTGAAGAAACCGGCGACAACGACAATTTCCGGGTACGCCGCTATATCTCCAAGGTAACGATCAACCCTGCCATTGCTCATGGGATTAGCCACGAGATCGGGTCGATTGAAGAAGGGAAACGTGCAGACATCGTATTGTGGGACCCTGTCTTCTTTGGTGTCAAACCGGCCATGGTGTTGATCGGAGGTACGATTGCCGCAGCCCCAATGGGAGATCCAAACGCATCAATCCCAACACCTCAACCGGTGCACATGCGGCCGATGTTTGGTGCATTTGGCAAAGCGATGACAAATTCATCGGTAACATTTGTGAGTCAAGCCGCCAGCGAATCTGACTTGCATGAGCGGCTAGGCGTTGAAAAAGAGATGCTTGCAGTGAAGAACACACGCAGTGGCATCTCCAAGAAGTCGCTCATTCTCAATGATGCGACACCGACAATCGAGGTCGATCCAGAAACCTACGAAGTCCGTGCGAATGGTGAACTTCTCACTTGCGAGCCCGCTGAAATACTACCGATGGCTCAGCGGTATTTTCTATTTTGAAAATTTTAGTGGTCACCAAGGTTTTGCAGCATGCTGATGGGGTTGCAGATACCATCACCCTTGATGAAACGGCACGTCACCGTCGCCGCACAACCATGATATCCGACAATGGTGTCGAATTTTTACTGGACATTCCCCAAGCTCGTCTGCTTCGTCACGGTGAATGCCTGTTGTTAGAGGATGGACGTTTGATCGAAGTCGTCGCGGCACCGGAGAAATTACTAGGGGTAAGGGGTAAAAATGCCCGGCACTTGCTAGCCCTGACTTGGCAGATTGGAAACCGGCATCTGGCTGCACAAATATTTGATACCCATTTGCTCATTCGGTACGATCCGGTAATTGCAAAAATGTTGGAGGGTCTTGGCGCAATTTTGGAGCAGCTAGACGCTCCGTTCGATCCTGAACGTGGTGCATATCAGCATTCAAGTGACCCTTCGCATGATGATGGCCATCATCATAATGGCTAACAGCCTGGAACTTGCACGGTTAATGGCATGGCTTTCGCCGGTTTTTCCAACAGGTAGTTTTGCTTACTCCTCTGGGCTTGAAGCGGCGGTTGCAAATAATGCTGTTACGGATCAATCAACACTAAAGGACTGGCTTATCTCGTTGATGATTTACGGACGATTGCGGAATGACGCAATCTATCTGAATTCTGCCGTGCAGGAGTGGCAGGATGCCGATGCATTGGGCGAGATAAATCAACTCGCACTTGCCGGAACTGGCAGTGCGGAATTGCAAAATGATGCGGTGGCGCAAGGGAACGCATTTGTTGTTGCCCTTGAAGGCTGGCCAGACACCGAAAAAATTATTTTTCCAGAGCAGGTAATCTTGCCCGTTGCAGTCGGTGCAGCCTGCGGTAGTTCAGATATTGGGGCAAAATCAGCAACTATTGCCTTTGTCCATGCCTTCCTCACCAACCAATTGCAGATTGCCATTAGGCTCTCAGTGATGGGACAAACGGGAGCGTCCGCCATTCTCGCCGATCTGGAGCCGCATATAATCAAATTTGCCGAAGCCACAGAATTTGCAACACTTGAAGACCTCGGTAACTCAGCTTTCATTGCTGACATCATGTCGATGCATCACGAAACCCAAAACGGAAGGATGTTTCGCTCGTGAATACTTCTCTAAACGGTCCGCTTCGTGTCGGTATTGGCGGACCAGTCGGTTCCGGTAAAACAACACTGACAGAAAAGCTCTGCAAGGCTATGTCGCCCAAATTTTCAATTGGTGTTGTGACCAACGATATTTACACCCGCGAAGATGCCGAGGCACTGGTTAGAATGCAGGCGTTAACATCAGACCGCATTATTGGCGTCGAAACTGGCGGTTGCCCGCATACGGCTATCCGGGAAGATGCTTCGATCAACATCCAGGCTATAGCGAAACTCAACGCGCGACATTCTTCTCTTGATATTATTTTTATCGAATCTGGAGGAGACAATTTGGCAGCGACTTTTTCACCTGACCTCGCCGATCTCACAATTTACGTGATTTCAGTATGTCAGGGAGACGATATTCCCCGAAAGGGTGGCCCGGCTATTTCTCGATCTGATCTGCTTCTCATAAACAAGACAGATCTTGCTCCGCATGTAGGAGCCGATCTTGAACGCATGAAAAACGATGCCACCGTTACGCGTGCCTTACGTCCAACTGTTTTCTGCAATCTAAGAGATGCGACAGGAGTTGATGAAATTGCAGACTTTATCTGCAAACAGGGCGGGCTCGATCGAACGCCGTAAAGTTCGCCGATATGGATGCTTTGCATTTTGTTCTCCCCGACGTCACGTGGTGAGAAGATCTGTTCATAAGGTTGGCTAAGTAAATTTTGAGGCAAGGCTCAAATCGGTTGACCTGGAAGCACCAACACACATGCTGATTGAATGTCGTAAACTGAACGACTCTGCCAGCATCTGCTAATCAACCAGTTCGCGCTTTTGCCTTGTAAAAAAACCGCCCAAGGTCGGCTTGGGGCCATCATTGCCGCTGAGTTAATCTCTACAGGAGATTTTCGATTCCGGTAAGCCCGTTGGGTTGGACGCAGCGGTAATCCGATCGGACAAATATAAGCGTCCTTTTCGTGGTCGTAGACAAACTCGCTTTTCTCAAAAGTGCCGTCCTTGCGTCGCGACTTATCGATGATTGGAATATGCGGCAGGATACCTTCTTTGTTGACCAACCAGTTGAGGTTTTCTGCGGAACCATAAGCTGTGTCGGCGACCAGTATCTCGGGGTAGAGGTCAAACGTTTCCCGCGTTCGTACGATCATGGTGCGTGTAGAACCAACCTCGGCCTGTCTAATTGAACGGCTGGCTTCCACATCCACGATAATCGCGTGATCTGTGTCGATCAGGTAATTGTCTGAGTAAGCGAAGAAAGCTGGGCCCTTGAGCGCACCGGTCCATTGGGAAGCAGGGTCAGAACGTGAAGTGAACTTAGGTTCGACCTCACTGGCGGCACCGAATGCTGCGTCATCCAGCACCTCTAGATATTCCTTCACAGCCCGAGGCACAGTTGCTGGATCGAGTGATGATGCGTCCCATTCCTCCTTTGGTGTCGATTTCTGCTTGTTGGCATCTGCCCGAATAATGCTGGCATCAGTCGCAAACACCTCTCCACCATTCCGCAAAACACTCCAAGCAATTCGGGCAAGCTTGTTGGCCAATGCGACAGCCAGTTTGTTTTTATGCATCCGTTCAGCAGCCTTGCTGAGCCAATCACCAAAGCTGAACTTGGGCCAATTGTGCGGTCGCATAAGAATGACCTTTGCTGCCTGAACCAAGAGCATACGAAGGTAACGACTGCCGCGCTTAGATATTCGTCCAAGAATCGTGCGCCCTCCTGTGCTGTATTGTCTTGGAACGAGGCCAACCCAAGCAGCAAAGTCACGTCCTCGATCAAATGCATCACCGTTTCCAATTGCAGCAACCATAGCCGTGGAGATCATCGGGCCAATGCCGGGTATCGTCATAACGCGAGCGCAGTTTTCTTCCGTTTCGCTGATTTCCGTAATCTCAGACGACACCGCTTCAATACGCTCATCAAGCTGGAACCAATCACTTCGAAGACCAAGCAGAATGTTGCGCATACGCGGAGATATCTCTTCTTGCCGTTGTTCCAGAATTGCATCGAACGAATTGTTCAAGGCCCGAAGACCTCTGCGCACCGTGATCCCTTGTTCAATGAGAAAAGCACGGATCTGATTGATCGTCGCTGTTCTGCGCGAGACCAACCGGGATCGGACACGATGCAAAGCCTGCAAATCAAGTTGATCCTGGGTCTTCTCCGAAACGGTTGGCAGATTGGGGCGCAACGCCGCTTCAGCAATTGCCTCAGCATCGTTGAAGTCATTCTTCTGCCCTTTGATGAATGGCTTCACATAGATTGCTGGAATAATCCGGGGTTCAAAACCCAACTTGCGTAGAGTTCGGCTGACAAAATGTGCACTCAGGCACGCTTCCATGCCAACAATGCAACGCGGCAATTTTTCGAAGGTTTGGGTCAATGCGAGCCGCTTGATCTTTTTGCGCAAAACAAGCTTTCCGTCACTGTCAAAACCGACAATGTGGAACGTATCTTTGCCAATATCCACGCCAACGGACATCTGGTGATTAAAATCATTCTTAGTCATGCTACTTCTCCTTTTCTGCAGGTGAAATAGAACAAATCTAACCTGCTGGGTGAAGCAGCCGGTACATCCCATTAGCGGCCGTTGAGATGAGGTTTGGGTTTCATCATCGGAATCACCGAAGCCGCCGTTCATTGGAAGCCATCTTTAAGAACTGGACCAATTGGGCTATGGATCAATGTGATCAGCCCCAAATTCAGTTCCAACTTCCAAAACTGAGATTTAGGCGCTCACGTACGCCAAGCTAAAAGTCTATTTTCAATCATGCCAATTATGGCGCTGACACTCACCCCAAGAATTGAAAGAATGGTTACGCCTACAAATAGGCGTTCGAGATCATACAGAGAGCCTGCCTCTAAAATATACGCGCCAATACCATATTCCGCGCCCAACATTTCTGCTGCGACCAATAGAATAATTGCAATCGCAAGACTGACCCTCAGTCCTGATAGGATGCCTGGCATGGCGCCTGGCAAGACTATTTTGGTTACGATGGATAACCAAGATAATGAGAAACTTTGGCCCATTCGAATGAGGGATCGATCAACATTGTCCACTGCGCCATAAGTGGCGACGACCGTGGGTGTGAATGTTCCAAATGCAATGAGAGCATATTTAGAGGGTTCATCAATACCGAACCAGATCACGAATAAAGGTAACAGGGCTATTTTCGGTATGGGGAAAATAGCTGCAACAAGCGGAACTAATCCAGCCCGAAACAGAGAAAACAGACCGATTAATACTCCAACACTAATACCGACGGTTACTCCAAGGGCAGCTCCAATGATTAAGCGACTGATAGAGGGAAGCAAATGTTTCCAAAGCAAACCAGTTTGCCACAAATCAACAAAAGTTATGAAAACGTCGGACGGCTTTGGCAATGTAAGACTTGTAATTAAACCTGTTTGAGTTCCAAGTTCCAAAAACCCAATCAATGAAACAAAGACGAGAAAACCAATCCATTTTCTAGGTTGAGGCGCAAAACCACCGCCTCGGAACTCGACGGTTTTTTGTAAGGTTGGCTTCACTTGCTCAGACACTGATTAATTCCTGGTCTGCAGCCATGGCTTCATCTCGCATCAGATCCCAAAGCTGCTTTTGTTGGTGCTCCAATTCAGGGCCACCTAACACTCGGTCTTCAAGCGGTATTTTAACATCCACGATTTCACGTATGCAGCCCGGCCTGCGGGAGAGCACTACAATAGAGTGCCCCAATCTCACAGCTTCATTCAGATTATGTGTCACATAAACCGCAGTGAAAGGTTGGCGTGCCCATAAATCTACCAGGTCATCCATCAGGAGCTCACGAGTTTGGCTGTCCAGTGCAGAAAGAGGCTCGTCCATCAGCATCACAGCTGGCCGGACTGCTAATGCGCGAGAAATGGCCACTCTCTGTTTCATGCCGCCTGATAATTGTTTGGGGAGTGCTTTGCGAAAGTCCGTCAACTTTGTTCGGGCAAGAACATCTGAAATAATATCATTTGCTATGGGTCCTCGAATGCCGTGATCTTCCAATACAAGACTGATATTGCCTTCCACTGTGCGCCAAGGCAGCAGTGCAAAATCCTGAAAAATGTAAGTCAGCGGGTTTATGCTGTCTGTAGGTAGTTCTCCCACTTGAACAACTTTACCTGTTGTCGGTCGTTCAAGCCCTCCGATAAGCCGAAGCAAAGTGGACTTGCCGCAACCTGACGGTCCAACGATGCAAATGATTTTACCCGCGGGAATATCAAGGTTGATATCTCGAATGACCTCCATATCGTCATAATGGTGACCAATGTCTTGCAGTCGAAGGTCCATGGATCATTCCAAAGTTTATTATTTGGTAATGGGAAACGGGCCCTTTGAGAGCCCGTTCCAATATTTTCTATTTTGAATAGGATACATCAACCAGCGTATCGATTGAGATACTGTCTTTGACAAGCTTTTCAGATTTGAACCAGTTCAACTGATCCTCGACTGACGCCATGTTCAATTTGGCGTTTGCGCTGATGCGCATTGCTCCGTTGCGAATGCTTGGAGCAGCTTTTTCATAGGGGCGGTCTGCATAGACATATTTGTGAACCAACTTGACCATGTCTTCTGCGGCCTGTTCGCCTGCGGTCTTATCAACAAGTGCTGCATTAAAGTCTGCAGCGCCTTTAGAAAAGGCGCGCAGGAAGGCTTGCGACGTATCGCGCTTGTTTGCAGCATTTTCAGCAGACGTGAATACAACTGTAACCTGATAATTTGGAATATAGTCAGCAACGTTGCCGATGATGTGCACAGCTCCGCCTTTATCAAGCGGCTTTGCGATGTGCGGTACAATTGACCATGCGTCAACTTGACCAGACTTCATGGCCCCGATGATAGCTCCGACTTTTTGCAGTGGTTTGAAAGAAACTTTGACGCCTTCCTTGGCTGCCACTTTAGATCCCATGTAATGGAATGACGATCCAGCTTGGGTGACCGCATAGGACTTTCCGTCCAATTTTGCAGGTGAGGTGATGCCAGCTTTAAAGGCGGCATCCGACACCAGAATTTTTTGACCATCAATACCGGCTTCTTCCAACAAAGCTCCGCCTATAACTTTGGCCGCACCCTTTTCCGCAAGTGAGATCAACCCACCAGAGATGGCTGTCACGGCATAATCGACGTCTTTAGATGCAACTGCCACTGCCATCGGTTGAGCTGCTTGGAAAAATTTGAATTCAACGTCCAAACCTTCTTCTTTGAAATAACCACGCTCAAAAGCTGTTCCCCGTCAGCATTCATGAGACAGAGGTTTGATTTTTCTTAAGAGATGATTTTGGTTCATCGTAGCCCTTATGGAGCGAAGATGAGACATAAA
The DNA here is from genome assembly GCA_951813045.1 of uncultured Rhizobiaceae bacterium. Lineage (GTDB taxonomy): Bacteria > Pseudomonadota > Alphaproteobacteria > Rhizobiales > Rhizobiaceae > Pseudahrensia. The sequence goes on along the minus strand of CATOTF010000002.1, from coordinate 12,358 downwards.
TCAGGAACCCAAGGATCAGGTTCAGAGAAATTGATCCGAACCATCAAACGCAAGACCCGCCGTCAGTATAGTGCGGAGGAAAAGATCCGCATTGTGCTTGATGGCTTGCGCGGTGAAGACAGCATAGCTGAACTGTGCCGCCGTGAAGGTCTTGCTGAAAGCATGTACTACAAATGGTCGAAGGAGTTTATGGAGGCCGGTAAAAAGCGTCTGTCAGGCGATATAGTGCGTGAGGCTTCCACCGATGAGGTCAAAGGTCTGCGCCGTGAAGCCCGTGATCTGAAGGAATGCGTGGCAGATCTCACGCTGGAAAACCGTCTTCTTAAAAAAAGCATGATCGCGGATGGGGAGGATATCGAATGAGATACCCAGCATCTGAGAAACTGGAAATCATCCGAATTGTTGAACAATCACATCTGCCAGCCAAGGTGACACTTGATAAGCTTGGCGTCTCACGGCCAACTTTTTATCGCTGGTATGATTTGTATCAGCGATTGGGTGAGACAGGATTGGAAGACAAACGTTCTGGTCCCAACAGAGCCTGGAACCGCGTGCCAGAAAATATACGGGCACAGATCATTGATCTGGCCCTTGATCAACCGGAACTGTCTCCTCGTGAACTGGCTGTGACATTCACAGACACGAAGGCCTATTTTGTATCGGAAAGCTCAGTGTACCGACTGCTCAAGGCCCTGGACCTGATCACCAGCCCGGCATTTATCGTCATGAAAGCTGCCAGTGAGTTCCGCGACAAGACCACAGCCATCAACCAGCTGTGGCAAACAGACTTCACCTATCTGAAGGTCATTGGCTGGGGTTGGTTCTATCTCAGTACGATCCTTGATGATTATTCGCGATACATCATTGCCTGGAAGCTGTGTACCACCATGAACACATCGGATGTGACCGATACATTGGAAATGGCGCTTCAGGCCTCAGGCTGCGACAGGGCCAACGTTGCGCATAAACCCCGGCTACTATCTGATAATGGCCCCTGCTACATATCCAGTGATCTGGCAGAGTGGTTGGATGGCAAAGGCATGGGTCATGTTCGCGGTGCGCCTTATCACCCGCAAACCCAAGGCAAGATTGAACGCTGGCATCAAACCCTGAAGAACCGCATCTTGCTGGAACACTACTTCATACCAAGTGACTTAAACCGGCAGATCGAAGCTTTCATCGAACATTATAATCATCACAGATACCACGAGAGCCTGAGTAATCTCACGCCTGCGGACGTCTACTTCGGGCGCAAAAATGAGATATTGAAGCGAAGAGAAAGGATCAAACAAAAAACCATCGAAACGCGGCGCTTGCAACACCGCAAACAAGCCGCATAATACAAACAACAGATGAGCTAGAGTCTCTCTTAAATCAGACCACCATCTGTCTCAAATACCCTGACTACGAACAGTCCACACCACTCTCCAGCAAATGCGTTGCAAACGAATGCCGCAACGTGTGCAATGTAACGGGCTTGGTGATCCCGGCGGCCCGCGCTGCTTGCTTGAACAATCGCGAGATCTGGCGGGAAGAAAGGTGCTTTCCGTTATATCCTGGAAATATCAAACGGTCTTCACGTGCGATACTCTTATCCTGACCGGTTGGGCGTTCTTTCCACCAGTCGCGCAGCAGGCCCAGAATATCGGAAGGCAACATAACGTTGCGATCCTTGCGCCCCTTAGCCTGCACAATGCGGATGATGTTTTGGGCGCTGTCTATATCGCCGACTTTAAGTCGAACAACTTCGCCTGCACGTAGCCCGCAACCGTAAGCCAGTGATAACATCACCTTCGCCTTCAGGCTCGGTGCCATGGCCAGAATACGCTTCACTTCCTCCTTACTGAGAACCAGCGGCACCTTTACTGGCTCCTTGAGGCTGAATATCTCCGCCACCAAATCGTGTCGCCGCAGCGTCACCCGGAACAGAAACTTTACGCCGGTCATGGTCTGGTTGCGCGTGCAAATGCTCGCGCCACTCTCGATCAGATATTCCTGAAAGTGCTTCACATCATCGGGTGTTGCCGTGTCGGGAGAACGATTGAGCCAGGCTGCAAAACGCTTGCAGGCGCGCAGGTGACTGGTCTGCGATGCCTTACCCAGATTGCGCCCTTTCATATCCGAAATCATGCGGGCACGAAGCGGCGTTGTGGAAGTCGGCGTCCGGGGCAATGTCTGAATGGTCATGGGAAAAATCCTCCGTCAATCGAGGCAAAAGCACCTCGAGACAAAGGAACCGCGATCAACTCCCCAACAGCAAATCTGACATAGTCAATACAAAACCAAACAACGCGCCCCAACTATCGCGAAGCGATTTAGTGCTGGAGCTTCGTGTTGCCGCTACAGGTGTTCAGAAGGAATTTGAGGGGCAAGGGGGTTCCGGCCCATTCCTGTCGTTCGATCTTGACACCGATTTTGAATCGGCCGCCACCAAAGCAGACTTTCGAAACTGTGAGGACAATCTCAACTAAATAACAGCACGGTCGACAATGCTGTTACTCGTTTAATTGTGCTTCATAGTGTGATCCGTGTCTGCTTCAGTTTTAGCAATCGCTGCAACGAAGTCTAAAAACGATGTTCGCAAATGGTTAGTTCCGGAATTGGGCGGCCACAAAGCATAAATACCGTAGGTTGGCGCTTGCCATTCGGGCAATAATTCAACCAACCGTCCCGCATTCAATGCATCACGCACAAAGAAATCCGGCATTACGATTACGCCGCACCCTTCTTCAGCCATTCGTCGCGCAGCAAACCCTGAATCAACGGATATACGATGAGGTATCTGAACGGTGCGTACGTCCTGCTGCTTATTGCGCGAAGTCAATTCCACGGTTGGATGAACACCGACAAGATCAATCAATTCTAATGTCGGTAAATCATCCGGAGTTTTTAACTCTGGTCTCTCCATCAAATAGCTTGGTGAGGCACATACATGCAGTCGCCCATCTGCCAGTTTGCGCGCGATCATGGAAGAGTCTTCTAACTTCCCGACACGAAAAGAGAGGTCCATTCCTTCTTCAACAATATTGATGCGTCGGTCAGTAAAGGTCAGTGATATGTCGACCTTAGGATGATGTTTTATGAACGTGGAAACTCTTGTCACAAAGCGAGCATATTGCAGAATAGCAGGGGCAGTGATTTTGAGCGTGCCAGTCGGATTGGCACTTTGATGGCCGATCTCGCTGAACCCTTCGTCAGCTGCCTTCAACATCGCATTGGCACTTATAGCGAGCTGTTGCCCGGCATCGGTCAGGCTGAGCTTGCGGGTCGTTCGATAGATCAACGGAGTGTCGAGGTGACGTTCCAAACCAGTAACATGATGACTGATGACTGAGGCTGACAAGCCCAACCGTTTGGCCGCCGCTCGGAATGATCCGGCATCGGCAACCGTGGCAAATACTGCTAGTCCGCGCAGATGATCAAGCATTTCTATTCCATCAATAATTGAAACAATGAATTTAATTAAAACCATCTTATGTAATTATGTACAATCCGCCATCTTCTTGAAACTGACGACATCCCGTCAACAGCCCAAGGAGAATTCCAATGAAAATCGTGACTTTCGCAACAGCAACTTGCCTGTCTCTTGTTCTTTGCGTCAGCGCACAAGCCGCTGATACGAAAAGTATCGTCAAATCTGCGATGACTGAACTGGTGATCAACAAGAATGTCGATGCCATCGACACCTATTTTTCCGAACCTTACATTCAGCACAATCAATCGGTTCCAACTGGCCTTAAAGCATTTAAAGGCCTCGCCGGACAGGTAATCGCTGCAAATCCAGCGTTCAAATACAAGATGATCCGTCTCTTCGCCGACGGGGATATTGGTATTGCCCACGGTATCTATGAAGGCTTTGGTGAAGTTCCGCTTGTGGGCTTTGATGTGTTCCGGGTGGCCAATGGCAAGATCGTCGAGCATTGGGATAATCTGTCTCCCCTCGCACCCAATAACCCATCAGACCGCTCCCAGATTGATGGGTCAGTGGAGGTGAAAGACCCCGACAATACAGATACAAACAAATCCTTGGTCACCAAGTTTATGAAAGACGTTCTGATTGGCGGTGCATTTGATCAGTTGCCCAATTTTTTTGACGGGGACACCTATGTCCAGCACAATTCTAATATCGCCGATGGGCTCAGCGGCCTTAGTGCTGGATTGAGCGCCATGGCTGATTCAGGCCTGGCCATGCGGATAACCAAACTGCATAAAATCTATGGAGAGGGGAACTTTGTTCTGGCTCTTTCAGAAGGTTCAATTGCGAATAAAGCAACAGCTTTCTACGATCTGTTCCGCGTCGAAAATGGTAAGATCGCAGAACATTGGGATGTCATATCTTCAATTCTAGCCGATGACAAAGCAGCCAATACGAATGGAAAATTTTAAACCTGATCAGCGTGAGACAGGTGTGAGCCTTCTATTATGGAAGGTGGAGATGCATCGGAATTTTGGATTTTCCACGCTTCCGGTACATATTTGTAATTCAGGGTTGGGCGCAAAATACAGAAAGAAGAAATTAGCATGACAGAAGCTGAAAAACTAGAATATGAAATCATGCAGAAGAGCCAGCAATTAGCTGAGTTGCGTCAAAAGGAAAGTGACGTCGAGGTCGCTGAATACTCTTTTGAGACGCTTGATGGTAAAACCTCTCTATCTAACCTCTTTGTAGACCGAGAAAGGCTGCTGTTAATCCACAATATGGGGCAAGGATGCCGATACTGCACATTGTGGGCAGACGGGATCAATGGGTTCCTTGACCATCTGGAGGATACAATGGCTGTCACACTCGTCTCCAAAGACTCACCTGACGTACAACGCCGTATGGCATTGGAACGCGGTTGGAAATTCCGGTTAGCCTCCCATGGCGGTGGCCCTTACATGGATGACCATTGTAATTTGGGTGAAAACTCAAATTTTCCTGGGGCAGCAGTCTACGAACGCAAAGGTAACAAGATCGTTCGGCGAGGACGAACGTTCTTCGGACCTGGCGACCTTTACTCACCGATGTGGCATTTTCTATCTCTTGCCGGAATTCCTTCATCTTGTTCGTAGTCAGGGTATTTGAGACAGATGGTGGTCTGATTTAAGAGAGACTCTAGCTCATCTGTTGTTTGTATTATGCGGCTTGTTTGCGGTGTTGCAAGCGCCGCGTTTCGATGGTTTTTTGTTTGATCCTTTCTCTTCGCTTCAATATCTCATTTTTGCGCCCGAAGTAGACGTCCGCAGGCGTGAGATTACTCAGGCTCTCGTGGTATCTGTGATGATTATAATGTTCGATGAAAGCTTCGATCTGCCGGTTTAAGTCACTTGGTATGAAGTAGTGTTCCAGCAAGATGCGGTTCTTCAGGGTTTGATGCCAGCGTTCAATCTTGCCTTGGGTTTGCGGGTGATAAGGCGCACCGCGAACATGACCCATGCCTTTGCCATCCAACCACTCTGCCAGATCACTGGATATGTAGCAGGGGCCATTATCAGATAGTAGCCGGGGTTTATGCGCAACGTTGGCCCTGTCGCAGCCTGAGGCCTGAAGCGCCATTTCCAATGTATCGGTCACATCCGATGTGTTCATGGTGGTACACAGCTTCCAGGCAATGATGTATCGCGAATAATCATCAAGGATCGTACTGAGATAGAACCAACCCCAGCCAATGACCTTCAGATAGGTGAAGTCTGTTTGCCACAGCTGGTTGATGGCTGTGGTCTTGTCGCGGAACTCACTGGCAGCTTTCATGACGATAAATGCCGGGCTGGTGATCAGGTCCAGGGCCTTGAGCAGTCGGTACACTGAGCTTTCCGATACAAAATAGGCCTTCGTGTCTGTGAATGTCACAGCCAGTTCACGAGGAGACAGTTCCGGTTGATCAAGGGCCAGATCAATGATCTGTGCCCGTATATTTTCTGGCACGCGGTTCCAGGCTCTGTTGGGACCAGAACGTTTGTCTTCCAATCCTGTCTCACCCAATCGCTGATACAAATCATACCAGCGATAAAAAGTTGGCCGTGAGACGCCAAGCTTATCAAGTGTCACCTTGGCTGGCAGATGTGATTGTTCAACAATTCGGATGATTTCCAGTTTCTCAGATGCTGGGTATCTCATTCGATATCCTCCCCATCCGCGATCATGCTTTTTTTAAGAAGACGGTTTTCCAGCGTGAGATCTGCCACGCATTCCTTCAGATCACGGGCTTCACGGCGCAGACCTTTGACCTCATCGGTGGAAGCCTCACGCACTATATCGCCTGACAGACGCTTTTTACCGGCCTCCATAAACTCCTTCGACCATTTGTAGTACATGCTTTCAGCAAGACCTTCACGGCGGCACAGTTCAGCTATGCTGTCTTCACCGCGCAAGCCATCAAGCACAATGCGGATCTTTTCCTCCGCACTATACTGACGGCGGGTCTTGCGTTTGATGGTTCGGATCAATTTCTCTGAACCTGATCCTTGGGTTCCTGATTTATGTCTCATCTTCGCTCCATAAGGGCTACGATGAACCAAAATCATCTCTTAAGAAAAATCAAACCTCTGTCTCATGAATGCTGACGGGGAACACCATCCAAGCATGGCCAATAATGAACTTTCGGGACCGCTTGGTCTACTGGCGATTTATCGGGCGCTCGCAGCGCTCCCAAATCGTCATCATACATTTCGCTTTGTTCTAATTCCGGAAACTATTGGTTCCATCACTTACATGGCGATGGAGGGACAGGAAATGAAAGATCGCATCCGTGGTGGTCTGGTACTGACTTGTTTGGGGGGGCACAATACAAGTCTGAGCCTGAAACTGTCGCGACAAGATTGGGTTGGAGAACCGAGTTCCATGGATATTCTGGCCCGTCATATGGCTAAGCATCATCCTGAGGACACTAATCTTCGCCCTTTTACCCCCACGTCAGGCTCCGACGAGCGGCAATTCTGTGCTCCGGGTTTTAATCTACCGGTCATCCAGGCCGCACGCACCATATATGGTCAATATCAGCAGTACCACACATCTGCCGACAACAAAGACTTCATGCGCATTGAACGTGTTGGTGATGCGGCCGAAAGATTGTGAATCCCGGAGACAAAATGACCACAGAAATGGTTGGGTAATCTGACCGTCGCGGAGTAAAATTCCGCACTCTGACACCTTGTGCTTGTGAGTATTAGGTGGGGAAGATGTATTCTGTGGATTTGTATAGTCGGGTGCGTCGAGCGTGCCATGTGGATGGGAAGAACAATAGCGAGGTGGCCCGTTTGTTCGGGATTGATCGCAAAACCGTGGCGAAGATCCTGAAGCACTCGGTTCCGCCCGGTTATCAAAGAACGACCGCGCCTGTTCGCCCGAAGTTGGATCCGTTTGTTGGGATAATTGATCAGATCCTGAAAGACGACAAAAAGGTCATCAAAAAGCAACGGCACACAGCCAAGCGTATTCATGCGCGGTTACGGGATGAGCACGGGTTCACTGGCGGGATCACCATTGTCACTGATTATGTGCGTGAGAAGCAAAGACGAACCCAGGAGGTGTTTGTTCCTCTGGTTCACGCGCCCGGCCATGCTCAGGTCGATTTTGGTGAGACGTTCGGCGTGATCGACGGTGTCGAACGCAAGCTGCATTACATCGCTATATCGTTGCCGCATTCGGATGCGTTCTTCATGAAGGCGTATCCGGCGGAAACAACAGAAGCCTTCTGTGACGGTCACAATGCTGCGTTTGCTTTCTTCGGCGGTGTGCCGTTGTCGATGCTCTACGACAACACCGTGATTGCAGTTGCAAAGATCCTGGGCGGTGGCAAACGGATACGCACGAGAACTTTCTCAGAGCTACAATCGCACTATCTGTTTGAGGATAAGTTTGGTCGCCCTGGCAAAGGCAATGATAAAGGGAATGTCGAAGGCGTCATTGGTTACGGTCGCAGGAACTTTCTCATCCCAGCCCCACGGTTCGACAGCTTTGATGCCTTGAACGCCTGGTTGGAAGAATGCTGCCTGAAGCGTCAGGATGATGTTGTTCGCGGACATGGTGAGAGTATTGGTGAACGATTGCTGAGAGACCTGGACGCGCTGATGGCATTGCCCCCAACGCCATACGACGCGTGTGAAAAGTTTAGCACGCGGGCAACGTCAATCTCGATGATCCGCTACCGCAATAATGATTACTCCGTTCCTGTCGCCTTTGCCCATCATGAGGTTCAGGTTCGCGGTTACATCCATGAGGTTGTGATTGGCAGTGGAACCGAGATTATTGCCCGCCATCGTCGGTCTTATGAGAAGGCAGACATGATCTTCGACCCGCTTCACTATCTGCCCTTGCTGGAACAAAAGGTAGGTGCTCTCGATCAGGCGGCACCATTGCAAGGCTGGGGTTTACCCGATGCATTTGCGATCCTTCATCGTTTATTAGAAGCCCGCATGGGTAAGGCGGGAAAACGCGAGTATGTTCAGATCCTGCGTCTGCTGGAAACTTTTGAGCTGGAGCACGTTCACGCCGCAATCCAACAAGCTTTGGATCTGGGTGCCATTGGCTATGATGCGATCAAGCACCTTATTCTGTGCCGGATCGAGCGGCGACCGCCCAGGCTTGATCTCGACATCTACCCCTATTTGCCCAAAGCGGTGGTCGAGACGACAAAACCTGCCAGCTATGCCGTGCTGTTGTCGGAGGCGGCAGCATGAACGACACTGTTACCGATACACCGCAAGTTCTACTCAAACATCATCTGACCAAACTTCGGCTGCCAACCTTCCAGAGTGAATATACCAAACAGGCCCAACAATGTGCCGCTGAGAATAAGGATCATGTCCAATATCTCCTGCGGTTATGTGAGTTGGAGCTGATTGAACGTGAGCGCCGAATGGTGGAGCGACGCATCAAAGCTGCGAAGTTCCCGGCAACCAAGAGCCTCGACAGCTTTGACTTCAAAACGATCCCGTCAGTGAACAAGGTGCTCGTGATGGAACTGGCCCGTTGCGAGTACGCTGCGAAACGCCAAAACATCATCGCGTTAGGACCAAGTGGAACCGGCAAAACCCATGTTGCCCTCGGCCTTGGACTGGCTGCCTGCCAAAAGGGGATGAAAGTCCGCTTCACCACGGCTGCTGCACTGGTTCATGAGATGATCGAGGCCGTTGATGAACGTCGCTTGCAACGGCATCAAAAACAACTGGCAGCTCAAGACCTGCTGATCATTGACGAACTGGGCTTCGTCCCTCTCTCCAAAACCGGGGCGGAGTTGCTGTTCGAAGTAATCAGCCAACGGTATGAACGCGGTTCCATCATCATCACATCCAATCTACCATTCGACGAATGGACAGAGGTCTTCGGATCAGAACGCCTAACGGGCGCAATACTCGACCGGCTGACACACCACGTCCACATCCTGGAGATGAATGGTGAAAGCTACAGGTTGCACCAGAGCCGAAAACAAAAATCTGTTCAAATCAACTGACACTAAACCAGATCAAAAACACAAACGTCCCAAAATCTGGCCAATTTTACTCCGGGATCAAGACCCATTTTAGGCTGGGATTGACAAAAGATTAGCTCTATTCCTTGAAGCTTTTGATTTTGACGGTCAGCATCTTGAAAATTTGGCACCTTGTGGTGAACCACAACTGGGCAGGCGCGATCTGTACCCCACGCTGAACAGTCCTCTCAACAGGGCGAGTTCCAGCGACAAAACTGTTGATTCGCGCACAAGCCTTAATCGATAACTTATGGTTCTATCGCTTTCTGACGGCAAACGTGGGTTGATAGAAATTGCAGACCATATTGGCTGTTCGGCAGTGGAACTCATACCTATCACGCGCCAATTGCATCTAAAAGAAATGCTAGCCCGAAATGTGGTCAAAGCAGCTTGATTTTGTGCCGAGAGAAGTTGGATTTATACGAAAACCGTTTAGGAGGATTAATCCATGAGCATCGTCGCCATAACAGGCAATCACCCCCGCCACGCATAGGTGGCGCCTTCTGAACACGCGGTCACGAGCGGGGCATGAGATGGCTCCGCAATATGCGCAATTGGATGGACTGGTTGATCCGTGATATCCGCCGCAAGATTGTGGTCTGTCCTGCATTAGAAGCCGCATTCGAAACGGTTCTGGAACGACCCGAACAGATCCTCGGCGAACAACGGGGCGACAAGAACTGGTTCTATGCTTTCCATGTTCCCGAAGTTGAATGTGTCGGCAAGGTCAAGGTTAGAATCCGGTATGAGTTCGGCGTGAAGGCCTCAATCGCCACCACTAATGAACGCACCAAATGTGGCCAGTTTGTGCCGGGGGCTATGGCCCAGCCGATAACTCAATATGATGGCAATACACTGGAAAGTTAGGTTGGACAGGTTACGAAATTAACCGGTGTTGCGACCAAGCGTGCCTATGATGATCGTGGATATTGCGACCATAAAATCGACCACGAGGGTCTCGACATTACCCGTCAAAGGCACGCGGAATTACCTCGCCCACCGTGCGCCGTGAGATGAAACGACGAAGTGGCATCGAACCTATTATTGGCCATCTCAAAAGTGACGGAATTCTGGGACGCAACCACCTCAAAGGCCAACAAGGCGATGCCATCAACGTCACCCTATATGCAGCAGGCCACAACATGCGCCTGTTGCCCCGTTGGCTAGCGGTGCTTTGGTGTGTTTTGACTAGGTTTTGGTTCTGTTGTTGGATAAACCCAATGCTGCAACATAAAATGTGACAGGTTCAATAACAAAAGTTGGTAAAAATCACGGGAGACCATCTATTATTTGATACACAATTTTTCTATAAACAATTACTAGTAACCTCAACAAAGCATTATTACGTGGTGGACTTGTCCCGTATTAATTCCGCATCCTGTTCTCGTTTAACTCGTTTTTCGTTCAAATTTGATGGGCGACATTCCTCCTATTGCTGAGTGTCTTCTGCGGCTGTTGTAAAAGCCGTTGATGTATTGGAACAGGGCGTCGGTTGCTTGCTGTCGTGTTTGCCATGTGCCGCGCCAGATGAGTTCGGCTTTGAGTGTTTTGAAGAACGTCTCGACCACGGCGTTGTCCCAGCAATTGCCTTTTCGGCTCATGGACACTTTAAACTTCAGTTCACGCATTCGTTTTTGATAATCATGAGAGCAGTATTGACTGCCACGGTCCGTATGATGAATGCAGCCCGGCGGTGGGTTTCGAAGGGCCAAAGCCCGGTTGAGAGCCTGCAATGCCAAGTCTTTCTTCAACCGGTTGCTGACAGCCCAACCCACCACACGGCGTGAATGTAGATCGATCATCACTGCCAGATACAGCCAGCCCTCACGGGTCCAGATGTAGCTGATGTCACCTGCCCATTTCTGGTTGGGTTTATCCGCTTGGAAGTTCCGCCCCAGCAAGTTAGGCGCAATGTTGAAGCGGTGATTGCTATCGGTCGTAGCTTTGTATTTGCGTGTTCTGACCACTCGAATGCCGTTGTCGCGCATCAGGCGGCCAACACGGCGGTGACCAATAGCAAGGCCGGCTTCCTTCAACTCCTGCGTCATTCTCGGGCGACCATAACTGCCAAGGCTCAAGTGATGCTGTTCACGGATGTGCGCCAGAACCACCATGTCATCGCGCTGCCGTTGACTAACAGGGCGGTTGTGCCAGGCACGATAACCACGCGATGTAACATTCAGAATATGGCAAAGCCGATCCACCGGAACGTGTTTCCTGTGTTCTTCGACAAACGCAAATCTCACTTGCTTTGACCCGCGAAGAACACTGTTGCCTTCTTTAATATCTCCCTCTCCTCCGTGAGGAGACGAACCTCTCTGCGAAGCCGCTCATTCTCTTTGGCCAGATCAATATCAACCGATGGTGGAAGGTCATCAGGCCGGGATTGTTGTATCCATTTCGATAACGTCGAAAAGCCGACCCCCAAATCTGATGCCACTTGTTTCCGGGTAAGTCCGCTGGTCAGCGCAATACGCACCGCTTCACGCTTGAATTCGTCTGTGTGGCCTCGTGCCATAATAGTTCTCCTTGATGGGATTAATCCAATTCAAGGACACGGAACTAAACCGTGACAAGTCCAATGTTTCTCATGCAATTTGGGAGGAGGCAACCGTAAATCGACGGGTCTACGATGTAAATTTTTCCTGTCCAGCCCTAAAGATTTATCTCGATAAGTTGGTTGATTGGACAGAACTAAGTCTTAACCTCACAGCGCAAGCGCAAAAAGACATGAGCGAATTAGGGTTGCGCGCCGCGAGCACCATTAATTTTAACTTGTTCCCCGTCAGCATTCATGAGACAGAGGTTTGATTTTTCTTAAGAGATGATTTTGGTTCATCGTAGCCCTTATGGAGCGAAGATGAGACATAAATCAGGAACCCAAGGATCAGGTTCAGAGAAATTGATCC
>CATOTF010000001.1 GCA_951813045.1 uncultured Rhizobiaceae bacterium | reverse complement strand
GAAACGCGGCCGCTTGCAACACCGCAAACAAGCCGCATAATACAAACAACAGATGAGCTAGAGTCTCTCTTAAATCAGACCACCATCTGTCTCAAATACCCTGACTACGAACAGTACGGCACCGCCGGTCAAACAGGTGAAGCCGAGCAAAACAGCATAATTTGAGGAGGATTTCATCAGCTACGCCCCACACGTTTGAGTTTTATCAGTTCAAATTTGGTTTTCAGATTGCCGCGCTTTGGTCCCGACGCATGAACCAAGGCCCGCAGTGATTTTTCCTCATACCATGTGGCGGTATAGGATTTCCCCGACTTGCCAGCGGTTTTGATGGAACAGTTGACGAGATAGCGTTGAAGGTGCCAGCTTTCACCTTCTTCTTTGCATATTTGGCCACCTTGCAGTCGCGGGTTTTCTTGACGGTGCTACCTCGCTTTGTAACGGAGTATTTGGCTTTCCACGCCACTCCAACCTGTGGCCTTGCCATCAGCTTTATTGGCATCAAGTTGCAGTTGGCCGTTATGCGGTGCCACTTTGGTTCCACTGGTTGCTGTGATGGTGGACATGTTAGCGGCTAGCAGAAAGTCTTGTTGCCGATCTTGAACTGATGTTCGCCGTTCCCGGTCTGGCCAACGTATTGTTGTGCTACGGACTTCCCCCGAACACTGTATGTGAAAGTATCACGCGGTTGGAGGTCAGGTTCAGCGGCCCAAGCTGATGAGCTAATGAAGATTATGCCGGATGCCAACGCGCTTGGTCCAATAGGTTTTTTAAAGTTCATAAGGGTTTCTCCCGAGTTCAAGTTTGTAACAAAGAACCACCCGACTCCTTCTGGAGCCGGGCAGGTTACACAAGTGAACACGGGTGTTTTCTTGCCCCACCTATTTCCATACGTCCGGCTCCCAAAAGTGGCCACTCTTAGGTCGAACTTAACGGTATTGTATTCGGTAGGCTCCCCGACAGAGGAAACCCGAGTTCAGTGGGTGTAACGCCACATGGAAGATGTGTAGCTGAAATTCATCCGTGGTGCAAAGCACCTACATCCAACTATTGACGCTTTTGGAGGATACCAACCGAACTGACGGCTGGTATCCCCGCGTTCCCGTGTCCACTGCTTAGTGGTGCCAGTACGATGACTAACCCGAAGCACCAATGAGGAGAAGCGGGTAAATGTACCCCCTTGACCAACAAATTCAATTCGACCGCAACCGGGAGTTCGCTGATACGCTGGCTGCGGTGCAAGATCATGATGCGCAAGATGAGGCAATGCAGCGACATCTAGCCCAACACCATGGTGTTGTTTGTTTCAACTTCGCACTAGTTCCAAAACTCTGGGACGGTTCAGTGGGAGAATATATTGGGCGCAGCACCCTCACACCCAACGTGCTTGGGGAATACAAGGCCCATAACCTGTGGCGCACCGACACTTTTGTACACCATTGTTTTCATCGGCACGGCTGGTTTTTTTGGTCACGTCTTCTGTCACTGCCAACCAATCAGCTAACGGTAGCGGATCAATGGTCACGCGATGTTGGCCTAATCTACGGCGTTACCATATCACTTAAGGGAGCCGGACCCTTTTTTGGAGGGATTAGTCTGGTAGGTGATCCTGACGCTACCGGCAAAACACTCGAAAAATACATGATCGTCCACAAGGCCGAACTCGAAGAACTGGTCCACCTGTACTACGCCCACCTCGAAAACCGCCGACTGGGCATAGATCACTACAACCTTACCGACGAGCATATAAAAATATTATGCATTTCCGCCCACGGTTTCCCAATCAAACAAATTGCACACCGTCTCGACTTCTCAAAAGCTAAAGTACGTAAATTGCAAACGCAGATCAGGAAGAGATTTGAGGCACCCAATATGACGTTGGCAGTGTATAAAGCCGCCGCTCTCGGGGTAATTTAGGTTAGCGGCCCAATCCGCCATTCCAGTAGTCTACCGACCACTTTGCGCTCATACCATCATAGAGCGATGCATCCCAATCAGTACATCACTGCACTTGGTCTCACACGTGGCCGTCCGCCCCATAGATCATTTGGTATCCGGCAGTCAGACCGGCTGTTTCATCAATACATCATTGGTCAAACCGGGACGGGTAAATCAACGTTGCTTTTGAACATGATGTTGCAGGATGCCCGACACGGTCAGGGATTTTGCTTGCTTGATCCGCACGGTGATTTAGCTGGCTCGGTTCGAGCGGGGATGGATTGTGACGTACTGTATTGGGACGTAGCTGATTCAAAATCACCATATGGATACAACCCCATCACCAGTGTCTCAGCCGAACACCGACCATTGGTGGCGTCAGGATTGATTGAAACTCTGAAAAAGCAATGGAGCGATGCCTGGGGTGCCCGGATGGAGCACCTATTGCGGTATTCGGTATTGGCTCTGTTGGAGCGGCCCGGTTCCACTTTGAAAGATATCATACCGATGTTTTTGCATTCAGGTTTTCGGAAAGAAGTGACGGCGGGTGTTACCGATGAACAGGTTCGTTATTTTTGGGAACGTGAATACCCCGCAATGAATTACAAGTCGGCTGCAGATGGTGTGGCACCGATTGCCAACAAGCTTGGAGCCTTTCTGGCGCATCCGGTAGTGTTCGTAGTCAGGGTATTTGAGACAGATGGTGGTCTGATTTAAGAGAGACTCTAGCTCATCTGTTGTTTGTATTATGCGGCTTGTTTGCGGTGTTGCAAGCGCCGCGTTTCGATGGTTTTTTGTTTGATCCTTTCTCTTCGCTTCAATATCTCATTTTTGCGCCCGAAGTAGACGTCCGCAGGCGTGAGATTACTCAGGCTCTCGTGGTATCTGTGATGATTATAATGTTCGATGAAAGCTTCGATCTGCCGGTTTAAGTCACTTGGTATGAAGTAGTGTTCCAGCAAGATGCGGTTCTTCAGGGTTTGATGCCAGCGTTCAATCTTGCCTTGGGTTTGCGGGTGATAAGGCGCACCGCGAACATGACCCATGCCTTTGCCATCCAACCACTCTGCCAGATCACTGGATATGTAGCAGGGGCCATTATCAGATAGTAGCCGGGGTTTATGCGCAACGTTGGCCCTGTCGCAGCCTGAGGCCTGAAGCGCCATTTCCAATGTATCGGTCACATCCGATGTGTTCATGGTGGTACACAGCTTCCAGGCAATGATGTATCGCGAATAATCATCAAGGATCGTACTGAGATAGAACCAACCCCAGCCAATGACCTTCAGATAGGTGAAGTCTGTTTGCCACAGCTGGTTGATGGCTGTGGTCTTGTCGCGGAACTCACTGGCAGCTTTCATGACGATAAATGCCGGGCTGGTGATCAGGTCCAGGGCCTTGAGCAGTCGGTACACTGAGCTTTCCGATACAAAATAGGCCTTCGTGTCTGTGAATGTCACAGCCAGTTCACGAGGAGACAGTTCCGGTTGATCAAGGGCCAGATCAATGATCTGTGCCCGTATATTTTCTGGCACGCGGTTCCAGGCTCTGTTGGGACCAGAACGTTTGTCTTCCAATCCTGTCTCACCCAATCGCTGATACAAATCATACCAGCGATAAAAAGTTGGCCGTGAGACGCCAAGCTTATCAAGTGTCACCTTGGCTGGCAGATGTGATTGTTCAACAATTCGGATGATTTCCAGTTTCTCAGATGCTGGGTATCTCATTCGATATCCTCCCCATCCGCGATCATGCTTTTTTTAAGAAGACGGTTTTCCAGCGTGAGATCTGCCACGCATTCCTTCAGATCACGGGCTTCACGGCGCAGACCTTTGACCTCATCGGTGGAAGCCTCACGCACTATATCGCCTGACAGACGCTTTTTACCGGCCTCCATAAACTCCTTCGACCATTTGTAGTACATGCTTTCAGCAAGACCTTCACGGCGGCACAGTTCAGCTATGCTGTCTTCACCGCGCAAGCCATCAAGCACAATGCGGATCTTTTCCTCCGCACTATACTGACGGCGGGTCTTGCGTTTGATGGTTCGGATCAATTTCTCTGAACCTGATCCTTGGGTTCCTGATTTATGTCTCATCTTCGCTCCATAAGGGCTACGATGAACCAAAATCATCTCTTAAGAAAAATCAAACCTCTGTCTCATGAATGCTGACGGGGAACATCCGGTAGTACGCAAGGCGGTGTGTGAACCGGAACAACCATTGCGGTTTCGTCAGTTGATGGACGAGGGGCAAACCCTGATTGTTAATCTGGCCAAAGGACGGATTGGAGTCGATGTTTCCAACATTCTCGGAGGCTTGATAACTTCCAGTCTAGGGTTGGCGGCATACAGCAGGCAGAGCCAACCAGAAGCCGACCGCAGATCGTATTTTCTATATTTGGATGAGTTTCACAGCTTCACTACGACTGCCTTTGCCGACTTGCTCAGTGAGCTACGAAAGTATCGGCTCGGTCTGGTTTTAGCACATCAGCATACCGGACAACTATCCAAAGAAGTATTTGAGGCGGTAATGGGGAATGTTGGTACCGTGATGGCCTTTCGGGTCGGGGCTACTGATGCGCCCATTCTGTGCAAGCAGTTTGGAGGCAAGGTTCCCGAACCAAGGGATATGGTGAACCTCGCCAATTATGATCTTTTCATCAAACTGATGATGGATGGACGACAGGGACGGGTTTTCTCAGCAAAAACAATGCTTTAGGGGGGTATAAATATATGTATCAATATTATCTACAATGGTTCAATCAAACCCGCGCCGGTCGCGGTACTTTTACCCACCTCTCGCCCAACCCGACAACTTTGCAAATAGCTACACAGATTATCATTCAACAGTTGATAGGCTGAGGTGGGCTCGCCAGTCAGCCATTGTTCATAGAGCGATTGATCCAAGATGATCGGCATTCGGTGGTGGAGTGGTTCAATTTCCGGCACCGCAGCGGCAGTAAGGATGGTACAGGATGTAATATCCAGATTAGAGTTGTAAGCCCAGAGGCCAGCAAAGCAGAATGGTTGCTTATTTGGCAGGTAAATGAAATGAGGGTCTTTCTTGCCATCGTCACCTTTCGTCCATTCATAATAGCCGCTTGCTGGTATCAGGCAACGTTTGGTCTCGAAGGCGGTGCGGAACGATGACTTCTCTCTCACGGTTTCTGATCTGGCATTAAACATGGGGTATTTTGGTAATTCCGTTGCCCAGTGCGGTACTAACCACCAGCGGCCATCCTTGACCACATATTCGCCATCAGATTGCGTCAGGAAACCTATATCTTGCGTCGGGGCCACGTTGTGCCGGGCAGGATCATTTCGCCCAGCGGCGACAACAGGGATAAGTGACATGGCTGCATGGATTTCAGCCCAAGTGTAATCAATGACAAAGCGTCCGCACATGGCTTTTCTCCGGTATCAGAAATACAGTCTAGGGAGCGTTCGACCGGCCCGTCAATTTGGTAACTGTATCGCATGAGCGACTATTCACACCGACCCACCGACCCACCGACCTGCAGGGCATCGATCCCTGTTACGACAGAGCAGTCTATTTCCAAAGTGACTGCATTGCGCGGATCATTCGACATACTCACGGCCCAAGACAAGATCGATGGCAATGGAGTTTGCAATGGATGACCACGGGTAACACCGGTTACGAAAGCTCGCTTGATGAATGTTTGAATGTCGTAAAACTAGCCCATCTAACCGCGGGCCAGCCGTCCAGCGCCGCGAGCCAAGCACCAAAAGCTCGTTTTAATCTGAAATGGGTACACGATCAAAAATAAACTTTGTGCAAACAGCTTCGATAGACTGCAAGAACGGGTATTTTTAATCCAATAATTGCAAACACTGAGCGCATAGAGTGGGACAGAAAGTGGGACTCGCTTAAAAAACGCTAAAATAAATCCATGAATTCAACAAGATATAGAAATTTATGGCGGAGAGACAGGGATTCGAACCCTGGAGACGGTCACCCGCCTACACACTTTCCAGGCGTGCGCCTTCGACCACTCGGCCACCTCTCCAATTTATACACACAGAGGTTAACCTCGGGTGGGTCTAAGAAAAGCTTTCGCAATTATGGGAGTTTATCTAGCAAGTCCAGATAAAGATGCGCCTTCGACCAATCGACCATCTCTCCATATATTTCCATGATAGATGTAAGATGATGACACCAAACGCCTGTCACGAAAATGAGCTGATAAAATCAACACCAGCGGATATACACATAACATTGAAGTGGATTCAACACTCTTTTGTGACGATATGATTATGTTTGGTCAAATGGTTCATTTATGCGTATTTTCGTTGGCCTTGATCGAGTTCAATGTAATATTATAGACGTTTGCGGTGTAGCCCGCCTATTGAGTTTCCATTATTCAAACTACTGCTTGATCTGGCGTAAAAGCCCGGAGTGTTGGCTCAAAGTCTGGCGGAACGGTTGGAGTGTATTTTGTTCCATTTTGTCTTTAAGATACTCGGCATCACTATTCTTGCCCTTTCAGTGGTATTTGCGGTGCTGGATATCACCCGTTCAATCACCGCATCTGAGATTGTATTGACGCCTCTGGGTGGCACCTGGGCTGGTGTCAGCCCGCAATCCCTGGCGGAAGCGGAGCAGATTGTGTTTTCCTGGGGCATAACTTGGCTTTGGGACCCGATACTTGTATCTGTGTTGAAAATCCCCAGTTGGTTGTTTCTGTTGATTGTTGCTATGATTTTTTTAAAACTTGGGCAGCAGCGCAAAAATCCTTATGGCCGCTTTGCCAGCCGGTAGCCATGATATTCGACCTATAAAGAGGTATGTACAATGTTTCTCATCGATCGCCTGACCAGCAAATTAAAACCGCCTACCAAAGAAACGGCGATGCCGGGGCGCCCGGACCCGCTGCCCACAGCTGAAAACCATTTCGTCAACGGGCGCGCCTTGAAAGGCTTACCTGAAGGGACGGAAGAAGTTTTTTTCGGCATGGGGTGCTTTTGGGGCGTTGAAAGGTTGTTTTGGGAACAACAGGGGGTGTGGGTCACCGCCGCTGGTTATCAGGCGGGGATCTCTCCAAACCCGACCTATAATGAAGTTTGTACGGGTTTGACGGGGCACAATGAAACCGTTCGCGTCGTTTTTGTTCCGGAAGAAATCTCATTTGCCAAGCTTTTGAAACTGTTTTGGGAAACCCATGACCCGACCCAGGGCATGCGCCAGGGTAACGATAGGGGAACCCAATACCGGTCCGGCATTTATACAACGTCCGATGCACAAAAAACGGCGGCGGAAGCTTCATTGAAGGTCTATGGCAATGCGCTTTCAGTAGGCGGCAAAGGCGGTATCACGACTGAGATACTGGATGCACCGACGTTTTATTATGCTGAGGAATATCACCAGCAATATCTGGCCAAAAACCCCAATGGTTATTGCAATCTCGGGGGCGTGGGCATTGCTTGCCCGGCACCGCAACCGACAGCCATACAGGCGTAATGGATCTCGACGAGTTTGACATCTATTGCGACGGTCTTCCGGCAACGGAAATGGTGGTGCAATGGGGCGGTGCGCATGTCTGGAAAGTCGGTGGCAAGGTTTTTGCCTTGACGTCAAAATGGGGGCATGGGACTAAAGACTTCAAGATCGGTTTCAAAGCCAGCGAGATGGCATTTACAATGCTGACCGAACAGTCCGATATTGAGCCGTCACCCTATCTTGGCCGTTATACATGGGTACAGTTGCAATCGCCAAACGCGCTTAGTGGCGAGGATATAAAAGCCTACGTTGAAGCGGCCCACAGCATGGTGGCTGCAAAACTCACCCGCGCGAAACGGGCTGAACTGGGGCTTTAACGTTCCGAATTTATTTTTTCGGTCGCGGTGAGGGTGTGGCCACCCTACCGACGGGTTGATAGGCCGATAGTACAGTATTTGCCTGGCTTCCCAGATTCCCCGATGCGGTAAGCACCGCACGGCATTGGCGGGGTAAGTCGCTCATCCGGATATCGCGTTTTTTGCGAATCTTGGGCGGCTTAGCACCCGGTTTAGGCTTCCGCCGCGGTCCATAGGCCACTTTGAACCAATAATCCATGGTTGCTTTATCACAGCCATAGGATGGAACCGCCCGTTGCGGCTTGCAGCCTGATGAACCTTTAGGGCAGCCGATACGGACGTGAAAATGATAGTGGTGGCCAAACTGGGCGCGGACTTTTTTAAGCCACGCGGGGCGTTTGGGAAATTGGCGGCATAATTCCCGTTTTATTGTCGGGTGCACGAAGATGCGCTCAACATTGCGGTATTGGGCAGCGGTGCGAATGATACCCGCATGGGCCTTGGTAAAGCGCCTGGTGTTGAGCTTATGGTTGGTCAGCTTGCCATTGCGAGTGGCCAGCATGGAGGTTGCGGAAAGCTGTTCTCGCTCTTTGTATGTGAGACGCTTGTTGGGCATAGGGGTGAGCCAGACGTCGGCATCCAGACCGGCCTGATGCGAGGCGTGGCCGGAAAGCATCGGCCCGCCGCGCGGCTGGGTGAGATCACCAACCATAAGGCCGTTCCAGCCGACTTTCTTACCGTCACGGGACAATTGCTTGACGGTGGCGATAAGTTCTGGGTGCGCCCAATGGCGGTTGCGCGACAGGCGCATTGCCTGCCATGTGGGACCGTCATTTTCCAGTTTAATGGCTCCGGCAACACAGCCTTTGGCGTAAGATCCAAAAACGGCGGCCGGCATTGCCGCGCCGTCCTTTTTCGCACCAAATAGGCGTTTTGCTGCTGGTTCTGCGCTATGTGCGGGCATGAGACCCGTTAATCCAATCAGAATTGAAAAAGCGGCCAAAGCGACGAGTCTGCGAACCATTGTAGAATTCCTCACACAGGATAAAGGCTGACTGGCGAACACAACCATACAGCCGGTTAATGGGTTATTAACCTCAATTTACCTGCTGCATTGCTCATTATCATACTTTTCGGGTCGAAAAAACGGCTGCGAGCTCATCAATACAAAAATTTGATGTGATCATCCGCGTAACACGCCACCAACCGTCTTGCCGATATTCTCGATCACCTTGTTGGAAATCGCTTCGATTTCATCATCCGTCAAGCTTTTATCCATCGGCTGAAGTGTGACTTCAATCGCCAGAGATTTTTTGTCCTCACCGATTGATGCGCCTTCAAACAGATCAAATATTTTGACATCCGAAATCAGTTTTTTGTCAGCACCATTGGCGGCTCGCAGAACAAGGGTTGCTTCAACCGTTTTATCCATGATGAAGGCGAAATCGCGTTTGACCGGTTGCAAGGGTGAAACCGTTAAGACGCCTTTGCTGCGGTTGGCTTTTGCCTTTGGTGTGGGGATAGCATCGAAGAAAACCTCAAAGCCGCACAGAGGCCCCGATACGTCGATGAGTTCGAGTGTCATGGGGTGAAATTCGCCGAATGTGCC
This sequence comes from uncultured Rhizobiaceae bacterium, assembly GCA_951813045.1. Classification (GTDB taxonomy): domain Bacteria; phylum Pseudomonadota; class Alphaproteobacteria; order Rhizobiales; family Rhizobiaceae; genus Pseudahrensia. The sequence goes on along the minus strand of CATOTF010000001.1, from coordinate 381,458 downwards.
CAGAACCACTTTTGGACCGAGTTTGATTGTGCCGCTGCGGCCCGGGTGGTACCAATCCGGCCCTCCAGCCTCTATCTGCACTTTGCTGGCGTCCATGCCGCAGGCGGAAATAACGGCAAGCGCGTCTTCTTTTGCATCGGACCAGGAAACCGGGGCTGCATTGCCGCTCCACGCCCTGCCGCTCTCTTCGAGCCTCGCTGTGCCCCGCCGGATGCCCGAAGCGGCCCGTTTTTGGTCATTTGGTTCCATACCGTGATAGACGTGGCTGACTTCAAAGATGGCCAGATCACCTGTTCCCCTGTCTACATTGCGCTTTGCAGCCGCTAGCAGGCTTGGCAACAAGCTTGGGCGCATATCGGACATATCGGACGCAATCGGGTTGGAAAGCGCCAATTCCGGTGCGCCACCGCCGAATGCTTCCGCGTGGGTCTTGGGAATGAAAGAGTAGCACACGGCTTCGCTCATGCCCCTTGCCGCAAGGGAGCGACGTGAATTGCGTGTGCGGACCTGGCCCGTGGTCAATATCTTTTGCCCGACCGCGCCCATGGCAGGGAGCGGTTGTGGTTCGATATTGTTGATGCCGCGAATGCGCATGATTTCTTCAACAATGTCGGCTTTACCGTGAACGTCAGGGCGATTGCCCGGTACGTGGACGGTCAAAGTGTCGCCAATTCCGCTTACACCAAAACCAAGGCGGTTCAGAATGTCAGCGGATTCTTCAGCTGAAACTGCAACACCGGTTAGCCGTGCCGCTTCTGAAACGGGGTATTCAATGGTGAGGTTCGGCTCGGGAACTTCACCGGCGAGCATGCCGTCGGTGGGCTCACCACCGCATAACTCGAGAACCAGATTGGAGCCGAAATCGAGACCCGGCATATTGAATGCGGGGTCTACACCGCGCTCAAACCGGTATCGGGCGTCGGTAATAACGCCCAGTTCGCGGCCTGTTTTTGCCACGGTAAGCGGGTCCCAAAGGGCGGATTCCACCAACACGTTGACTGTATCGTCGCTACATCCGGATGCTTCACCGCCCATAATACCAGCCAGCGATTCAGGGCCTTTGTCGTCAGCGATGACGAAATGATCTTTGCCCGGTTTATAGATTTTTCCGTCGAGACCGAGAAATTCTTCTGCGCCAGTACCTCGACGAACAGAGAGATTGCCAGCCACTTTGTCCGCATCAAAAACGTGGAGCGGGCGCCCCCGATCGAAGGTTACATAATTGGTAATGTCCACAAGCGCGGAAATTGGGCGCAGGCCGATGGCCTTTAACCGCTGCTGCATCCATTTCGGCGATGGGCCGTTTTTCACATTACGAATAAGGCGCAAGCCGAAGGCGGGGCAGAATTCCGCTGCACCATCGCTAGTCAGATCAACGGATACAGGGCAAGGGCCTTTTCCTTCAACGGAAGGCACCTCCGGCGTAATGATTTTACCAAGACCGGCTGCCGCCAGATCTTTTGCGATACCGGCGACACCCAGAGCATCGGGTCGGTTTGGTGTGATACCGATTTCGATAATCGGGTCGTTCAACCCCGCATAATCTGCAAAAACCGCGCCGACGGGTGCATCTTCCGGCAGGTCAATAATACCGTCATGATTATCTGAGATATTGAGTTCATGTTCGGAACACATCATGCCGTGGGATTCCACACCACGAATGTTTCCCACACCCAGCGTCACATCAATGCCCGGCACATAGGTGCCGGGTCCGGCAAAAGCACCGATGAGCCCCGCACGGGCATTGGGCGCGCCGCAAACGACCTGAATGGGATCTCCGTCTCCTTTGTCGACGGATAAAACCTGCAGTTTGTCAGCGTCCGGGTGCTGTTTGGCGCTCAACACTTTGGCGATTGTAAACGGCTTATACGCCTCACGCGTGTCGATTTCTTCGACCTCAAGGCCGATCATGGTCAGTGTTTCAACGATATCATCGAGACTGGCATCGGTTTCCAAATGGTCTTTGAGCCAGGAAAGGGTGAACTTCATTTTGTAGCTTTCTTCGTCGCGCCTGTTTTTGTCGAACCTGTCTTCGCCGGAATAGCCTTTGCAGCCGGTTTTTTACGTGTTTTCGTTTTCTTCGTCTGGGTTGTGCTGAGGCTCAACCCTTTAATGAGTTTGTCGCGTTTTTTGCGGCGCTTGGTTAGCTCATCAAAAATCAGGAAGCCGATTTCCAGTCCGTCGTCTTCCGGTTCATCTTTTTTCAGTGGCGCTTTCAAAAACGTCAGGGTCAGTTGAGATGCGTGCATGGCCTGGGAAACCGGATTGCCCGATTCCAACACACCATCAAGGCGCAGGATGTCCCCTTCGCCTGGCACAAGTGCCATAACTTTCATGGGGCCGGCTGCCGTGAAATGCATGATCTCCAGCTTTTCGGCTTTTTCATCGATGGACTGCTGAAGCGCAAAAATATGCTTGGCAACCTCCTGCGCCGCCTCTTCGGCCTGATTATCGCAGGCGACTTTCTTCCAGTCTTTTTTCTTTGGCGCAGTTCGAGTGCCCGCGCGAAATTCTGCGGCCATATGGGCAAAGTCACCGGTTAATAATGCAGCGTCTGAAAAATGGGTCATCCACTTAATCCTCCAAAAAGTGTTGGCATGTCGAGGGGGCGGAAACCGTAATGGTTGATCCACCTCTGGTCGGCCTCAAAGAACGGGCGAAGGTCGGGCATGCCGTATTTGAGCATGGCAATCCGGTCGATACCAATGCCCCAGGCAAAGCCCTGATAGACATCCGGGTCGAGGCCAGCGCCGCGCAATACATTTGGGTGCACCATGCCGGACCCCAGAATTTCCATCCAGTCTTCCCCTTGGCCGAATTTTACCTCAGCGCCAGAGCGGTCGCATTTTATGTCGACCTCAAGGCTTGGTTCCGTAAACGGAAAGAAAGACGGGCGGAAACGCAGGTCGATATTATCGACCTCGAAGAACGCTTTGCAAAATTCCAGCAGGGTCCATTTCAGGTTTGCGATGTTTGTCTTTTCATCGATCACCAGCCCTTCAAGCTGGTGAAACATCGCAGAATGGGTTGCATCAGAATCCTGACGATAAGTCTTGCCGGGAATGACGATGCGGATCGGCGGTTTTTGAACCTCCATCGTGCGAATTTGTACCGGCGACGTGTGGGTGCGTAAAACGCGGCGTTCGCCGTTTTTATCCGAGTTGAAAAAGAATGTATCGTGCATTTCACGTGCCGGGTGACCTTCGGGGAAATTCAACGCTGTGAAATTGTAATAATCCGTCTCAATGTCCGGGCCCTCGGCAACGCTGAAACCCATATCGGAAAATATTGCCGTGATTTCGTCCATCACCTGGCTGATGGGGTGAATGCGTCCGACTTCAAGCGGGTTGGGCCGAACGGGTAGGGTCACGTCCACGCGTTCGCTAGCGAGGCGCATTTCGATACCGGCCCGTTTCAACACATCCTTGCGCGTATTGATTGCCTCTGTGGCTCTGGCCTTTAATCCATTGAGTAAAGGCCCCATGGTGTGGCGTTCTTCCGGGCTCATTTTCCCCAATGTTTTCATCTGGGCAGAGATCGAGCCTTTTTTGCCAAGCGCGGCAACTCTAACCGCTTCCAGAGCGTTTTCGTCCTCGGCCCCGTCGATCTCGACCATTATGGAATTTTCAAGCGTTTCAATGTCACTCATGGATATGCCTTAAAATAAAAAGAACCCGCGTCAGCGTTAAGCTGCCACGGGTTCCAAATAATGTCACTTGGGGCAGGGCCCCGATATTGGAAGCGCGGTCAGCTTTTGACAGCGCCTTCAAATGCGTTTGGTGTTGTGTCTTTCAGATATTCCAGCGCCTTCTTGGAAGCTGCAACAACGGCTGCAAATGCTTCGGGCTGGTGGATCGCCATGTCGGACAGGTTTTTGCGGTCAACTTCGATACCGGCTTTGGTCAAACCGTCGATGAGGCGTGAATATGTCAAACCGTGTTCGCGGGCAGCAGCATTGATACGCTGTGTCCACAATTGGCGGAATGAACGTTTGCGTGCTTTACGGTCGCGATAAGCATATTGCTGAGCTTTTTCGACAGCCTGCTTTGCAGTTTTAATCTGCGTACGACGGGCGCCGTAATAGCCTTTGGCTTTTTTGAGGACTTTTTTGTGTTTGGCGTGGGCGGTTACACCGCGTTTAACTCGGGCCATGATCTAACTCCTGATGTTCGGGTGTACGGTTTATCTGACGCCGTAAGGCATCATTTTCTTGACGATGCGGGCATCTGGTTCTGAAAGAATCATGGTGCCGCGCGCATTGCGAAGAAATTTATTCGACCGTTTGATCATCATATGCTGTTTTCCGGCTTGTGCGACGCGCACTTTGCCGGTGGCAGTAACCTTGAAGCGTTTTTTAACGCTCGATTTCGTCTTCATCTTGGGCATTTTGCACTCCTTATGCATCGCACAGATAGGCCGATGAGACCTTGGCAATGACTGGTTCGTTTGAAAGATGAACGGGTTGAAGAATTCCGTTCGCGCATTGTGAACAGCCAAGGCATGCCCTGCCTGTCTGCTCTAAGCTGCGGTGTACTAGACCCAATCACAAAAAAGCGCAAGCGAATTTGGCGATTTGAGCCGCAAGTCTTGGCCATTTGGTGGAATTCGGTTTAAGCAAAGGGAAATAGGCTCAAATTTGGTTAAATAATGCGGTTTTTTCGCGCCATTGCGTTTCTTTTAGCGTTATTTCTACTGTCCTTTTTAGGCATGAGTTCGAGCTTTTCTGCGGACACACCAAAAATCCCAAATTTTTGGGACCCTCAGGAGCGGTTTATCAAACCGGATGTGAAAAGCCTTCCCCGCCTCAAATTCCTCACCACAACTGATTTTGCACCATTCTCTTTCATCGACAAGGATAAACGCCTATCCGGTTTTCATGTGGATCTGGCACGGGCAATTTGCACCGAGCTTGAAGTATTGCCGGTGTGTCAGATACAGGCGGTGCCCTACGAGGAGCTCGAAAAAGAAATGATTGACGGTAATGGCGAGGCAATTTTGGCCGGCCTCGCGCCTAATGCTGTTGCCCGGCAAAAGTTTGCTTTTTCGCGCCCTTATTTCCAGCTCCCCGCACGGTTTGTTTCTCTCAAGGGCAGCGGCTATGCGGATCCGTTGGAGACAGCGCTGAACGGTAAGGAAGTTGGTGTGATCGATGGCCGCGCCCATGCAGCTTATGCCAAAGCGAGTTTTGGAGACATGCGCCTTCGGCTTTTTGAAACCTCCGATGCCGCATTGGCGGCGCTTAAAAAAGGTGAGATTGCGGCTTATTTTGGCGACGGTCTGGCTTTATCGTTTTGGCTGCAACAACAAGTCGCCAGGGGTGACTGTTGTGAGTTTGTCGGTGGTCCCTATCTCTCGCAGGTCTATTTTGGAAAAGGGCTGACAATTGCGATTAAAAAAGACAACCGGGAACTGGAGGATGCTTTCAATTTCGCCCTGCGTTCAATCAACGACAAGGGCATTTTTGCGGAGCTCTATCTAAGGTATTTTCCACTCAGCCTGTTTTGAGCGGGAAGCTATTTTTTAAAAAACGGGACGCTGAGAGACCATCCAAGCTGTGTTGGCCGTTCATCCTGCCATTCGTTCAGACCGATGTTCATGCCCTCGTGGCCGAGCTCAGGTTGGTCCACATAGGTGCTGAACAACCTGTCCCACCAGGGCAGGTTAAATCCGTAATTTGAATCGGTTTCCCGATTGATCGTTGAATGATGCACCCTGTGCATATCCGGCGTTACAACAATCCACCTCAACACCCGGTCAAGGCTGAGGGGCAGTTTTGTATTTGAATGGTTGAACATCGCTGTTCCGTTCAGGATTGTTTCAAACAATATGACGGATACAGCGGGCGCCCCAAGGGCGATGACCCACGCCACTTTCCACCCCATCGAGACGATAATCTCGATGGGGTGGAACCGAATGGCGGTGGTGACGTCGATGTCCCTGTCGGCATGGTGCATGCGGTGGAACCGCCAGAACAGGGGAATTTTGTGGGAGAGCAGATGGGACAGCCAAACCGCAAAATCCAAAACGACGATGCTAACTGGTATGCTGATCCACAGGGGGGCATTTATCCAGTTAAACAATCCATGTCCCTCAGCGTTCGCCCAAAGTGCAATGCCGACTGCAGCTGCGGGGAAAAGCAACCGCACGAGTGCGGAATCGATAACAACGATCAATAGGTTGGTGGTCCAGCGATTGGTTTTAGAGGCCGTTAGTCGCCTGCGGGGTCTCAGGAATTCGGTGACCGCAAGCAATGCAAACAGTCCAAGAAATATGGTCAGGCGAATTGCGCTTTCATTTTCCGAGACAAATTGTTCCATATCTACGCCGTCTGATGGCGCGCTTTCGCTGCTGTTTCCAGTGCCGCGCACGTGAGCTTGCCGACTTTCAAATTGGCACGGAGCAGTTGAAGCAATCGCACTTCTTCCGCAGAAACGAGAAGATCAGCCGCGGCAATTTCAGCAGCAAGCGCATAGGCCGTTTCCTGCAGGTTTTCGGGTAGTGATGCAGCCAGTCCAAGAACCGTATCCAAGCCCTCTTCATCCTGAAGGATATCGCGGCAGGTCTTAGCCGCATTGACCAGTTGGTCACTGTTGTAATGATCGAAGACCGGGAGTGTTTTAACAACATTTCCAATGCGCAGCATTTCCGCTTCGTCCATTTTTCGGTCAACCGCCGAAATCGAAACCATGACGTAAACAAGTGTGTCCTGAACAGAAATTGCGTTCATCGAAATTGATCCATGATGTTATTTTTCACCGCCCAAGTTAAGGTGTGCGTGGTGCGGTTACAATCTATTTGTCAATTTCAAGTGCGACATTTCTGTTATTTTCCCGCATTCATTCCTCACGGCTTTTCGGTTGACGTGGAAGCGATGCGGCCATAGGTTCCGCGCGCTGGCCCTAGATGTCCGCATTCCCCAACATATCAGGCAAAACCCGATGAAAAACCCCGCTTTTCCGCCCTTGGATACGTCCCCTGAATTTGTCGAAGCGGCAGATTCAAGCAAGGCATGGCCGTTCGTGGAAGCGAAGAAAATCATCAAGCGTTATCAGCGCGATGGTTATCCAGATGAGGTGTTGTTTGAGACCGGATACGGCCCATCCGGCCTTCCCCACATCGGCACATTCGGAGAAGTTGCACGTACAACTATGGTGCTCAATGCGTTTCGACTGTTGACCGAAGATAAGGTCGCCGTGCGCCTCATATCATTTTCCGACGATATGGATGGCATGCGTAAAATCCCGGATAATGTTCCCAATAAGGATATGTTGGCCGAACATCTCGGCAAACCCCTCACATCGGTTCCTGACCCTTTTGGCAATGAGCATGCTTCATTCGCCGCCCACAACAACGCACGTCTGCGCGCTTTTCTCGATCAGTTTGATTTTACTTATGAGTTCATCAGCTCCACAGAATATTATAAGGGTGGCGAGTTCGATGATATTTTGAAGCTCTGTGCTGAAAAATACGATGAAATCATGGCTGTGATGCTGCCGACGTTAGGGGAAGAACGCCAAGCGACCTATAGCCCGTTTTTGCCAATCTCACCAAAATCAGGGCAGGTGCTTTATGTCCCGATGAAAAACGTCGATGCGAAAGCCGGTACGGTTACATTTGACGATGAGGATGGTGAGGAGATCACGCTGCCAATTACCGGCGGCAACGTGAAACTCCAGTGGAAACCGGATTTCGGCATGCGTTGGGCGGCCCTTGGTGTTGATTTTGAAATGTACGGCAAGGATCACCAGAACAACAGCAATTTATATGACAAAATTTGCCGGATTTTAGGTGCTCGCGCACCGGAACACTTTATTTATGAGCTGTTTTTGGATGAAAATGGCGAAAAAATCTCAAAATCCAAGGGCAATGGTATCACGATGGAGCAATGGCTTGCCTATGCTTCACCAGAAAGCCTGTCCCTGTTCATGTACGCCAAGCCGAAAACTGCAAAACGCCTGTTCTTTGATGTCATCCCCCGCAATGTGGACGAATATTTTCAGCACCTTGCTGCCGTGCATGACGCGGAGCCCAAGGCAAAGCTGAACAACCCGACCTGGCACATTCACGCGGGTAACCCGCCCAGAATTAATATGCCGGTCTCATTCTCCATGCTGTTGAACCTCGTCAGCGCGTCCAATGCGTCCGACAAGGCAACGCTTTGGGGGTTTATCAGCCAGTACGATGCGGATGCAACACCGGAAAATAATCCCAAACTGGATGAACTGGTTGGCTATGCGATCCGTTATTTTGAGGATTTCGTAAAACCGTCGAAGAATTTCCGTGAGCCAAGCGATCACGAACGGGCAGCCATGGGTGAGTTGGCTGACCGCCTGGCCGCCATGCCGGATGAAAGCGACGGAGAGACTCTTCAAACGGAAATCTATTCGGTCGGCAAGGAGCACGGTTTTGAGAACCTACGAGAGTGGTTCCAGGCTCTCTATCAGGTGCTGTTGGGTCAGGATCAAGGGCCAAGGTTCGGCAGTTTCGCCGCGCTTTACGGTAAAGCCCAGACAGTTGATATGATCAGGCGGGCGCTGGCGCGTACCTCGGCTTAAGCCTTACTGGCTGGCCCAGACAATCCGGGCAATCCAGTCTACGTTAACGAGCTCAAGTGTGCGGTTTTCGTGCGTGGGATTGAGGGATGCAAGTTCGATAAGGGTCGCCGTTTGCCGAGCCAGAACTTTGGCCATAACTTCACCGTCGTGGGTTCTAACAACCACACGGTCTCCGCGTCGTACTGATGCGTCTGGGGAGACGATAATGCGGTCACCATCACGGTATAACGGCATCATACTGTCCCCGGAAATTTCCAAAGCGTATATCGGCCCGCTGTCAGAGCGGGGGAAATCAACAGCATCCCAACCTTCACCAAGGGGTAGGCCGGCATCGTCAAAGAAGCCGCCCGCCCCCGCCTGTGCCAGGCCTAAAAGGGGTACGGAATTGGGATGTTGGTAAGGGGCTAAATCCGCATCAGAGAATCCTCCCCCTCCCCCTCCCCCTCCCCCTCCCCCTGCCAATGCGGAGTATTCGGAGGCGAATTCCACATCATCGCCACGGATAAGCGCGAGAAAATCGTCAATCGATGTTCCAGTGGCTTCCATAATTTTAGAAAGGGATTCCGTAGATGGCCATCTTTGTCGCCCGCCCCCCGCCGTGCGTTTCGATTTATTAAACGTCGTAGGGTCCAGCCCGGCATTCCGGGCAAGGCGGGAAACCGACATATCTTTTTGTTGTGCTAGTGCATCAATAGCCGACCAAACCTGATTGTGAGAAAACATAACACCGCGCCTTAAGGAATATTGTCCTATTATTAAAGCGCCGATGTGGATGTGTCCAGCATCTTTAGGCCTGGGGAAAACTCGAGGTTTGGGCCCGGGCTCGGGAGTTAACTTCCAACGCGATAGGCATTTCTTCCGCTTGTGAGGGCACTGTCGATAAGTTCAATTCGATCCTGTCCCCAAAATACTTCGCCATTCACCACATAAGCGGGAACACCGACAGCATCGTTTTCAATGGCATCTTGTGTATTCAGGGCGCGAATTGCACTAACCTCATCTGACTTGGCAAGTTCAAGAATTTCGTCTGCAGCAAATCCGGTGGCATTCAACCGTTGGGCAATTTCCGCCTCATCACCCAGATCAGCTTCCTGTGCCCAAACGCCAGCGAACACAGATGCCATGTAATCAGTTGGGTCGCCACCCTGTTCCATTATGGCAATGACGCAACTGTCCGCCAGGGTTGCATCAATTGGAAAATGCGCCGGTTGTAAATTTAACGGCAGGTTGCGCATTTCGCGAAATCGTTGGAGTTCAAGCAATCGGTACCGCTGACGCACCGGAGGTCGTTGACCTGGAGGGACCGCACCTGAAACTTCCCATAGGCCAAACAGGTTGACCGGTTTGTAATTTAAGGTCGCACCATGTTTTCGGGCGGCGTCCACGATCATCTTGTGACCCAGATAGGTGAAAGGTGAAGCGCCAAAGAAATAATAATCGATTGTTGCGGGCATGTTTTGGATTCCTGGGTAGTTTGAACCCGAATCCTAACCTTTGTTACCCTGTTTAAACAGAAGTTTCATGCATCCATCGATAAACATTCCGACAATTGGTATTTTGGAAAGCCCGCCCGTGGAATTAACCGCACGTTTCACCAAAGGCCGTGCAAAATTAGTCCAAAGGGTTGTCCAGAGTTTACCGCGCAGGGAGCGTGCATTTTGATAACGCAGCAGTGGGACTTCATCTGTCATCCACATTTTCTTGAAATGCGTTGGGAAGCCCAAAAAATTGTATGCTTCGATTTGGTCAGTTATACTTGATTGGATGGCGTGTTGGTGGACGAGCGTGCCCGGCGAAATCGAGGTAAAAGTATCGTCATATGCGGTTAAATAGCAGCTACGCATGCCTTTGCCGATAATGTTTAGCGTAATTGCAATTGGTTCGCCATCAACGCGAAGAGCTTCTGCTTCGAGCCTGTATCCGTTTGGCGTGTCGCGAATATTGGATAGAAATTGCTCAACGCCATTCCGTTGAAGGCCAACCGATATGGTTTTTGTTTTAACCAGCCACTGTCTTTTCCATTCCAGAGCCTTTTTGATCAACTGCGTATACGCTTCGTTCTCTTGGTAACAGCGATCGAAGGTCACCTCACCCATAGTTTCCAGGCGGCGCAGTTTCTTGCCAAAGTCTTTCCGGCGGTTTTTGCTCAATTTCAACAGATAGTCAGAAGGGGTATCGTTAGGACTCCATTTAACGATGGAGAAATATTGGGCTGGATCTTCATTCAGTTTTTCTTCTTTCAGAGCCTCATGCAGTGGTGAATAAGCAGGAATCGGTCCTAGTGCGATTATATCAATCTGTTCTTGATCAGCACGTGCGTGCAATGCCCGTTTAATGTGCTTGTTACAATCAAAACCATCCCGCACCATTAAATTGGCAACCTGAGTGTGGGGCTCGCCGAACAGGGTGAGTGTTTTGATCCCTCGACTGTTGGTGATCATGAGGGGAAGGATAGCGACCAGCGTTCCATCCCGCATGATCATCAACATTCGGGGTAATGGCGCATTTTGCGATGCGCAATAGGCCTGTGCCCAGCTCCTGCACCAGCCATAGCTCTGAAACGCAGTGAACGGATTGCTACAATTGGATTCGAGGTCACGCCACTGGTCAACATGGCTTTCGATCTGGGTTGGTTCAGTTATCCATTCCAGTTGAAAATGGCCGTCAGAAGTCATCGACGTGTTATCGGGACACGCAAAATTATCGCCTGAAATATCTTTCGGTTGTCCCACAACGCACACACGGATGTTAATGTTTCCATCGGCATCTTAGCGAAATAACTTAACAGCAATGTAAATAAATTGCCGCCTCATGCATGCATGGGCGGCAATTGGATGGCCTGATAGTGCGTTCTTCAGGTTTTCGGTTATGCGGCAGACTTCAGTTGTTCACCAAAACGCCCGTAGAATGTTTCGCCTTTTTTTGCCATTTCACTGATTAACTTGGTCGGCTTGAAATGATCACCATATTGTTTCGCGAGCTCCTTTGCGCGTTTTTCAAACGCGGCAAGCCCGACCTTATCGATGAACGACAGGGGTCCACCGGTATAAGGCGCAAAACCGAAGCCGAGAATGGCCCCGACATCCGCCTCACGAATGTCACTGACAACACCTTCTTCAACGGTGCGGGCAGCTTCCATGGCGATTGTGTATAAAAACCGGTCTTTGATATCCTGAACGGAAACATCTTCGGCGTCCTGTTGCGGGAACATCTCTTTCAGTTCCGGCCACAGTTTCGCCTTGGCGGGTTTGGGGGGGTAATCGTAAAAACCTTTACCGGCTTTTTTACCGATACGGCCGTGGTCATCCACCATCATATTGACGAGTTTGACATGGCGCGGATCAATCGCATCTTCACCCAGGTCTGCAATCGTTTGCTTGATGACCTTTTGTGAAAGGTCGATCGCCACCGCATCATTGAGCGTGAGCGGCCCAACTGGCATGCCCGCGGCTTTGGCCACATTGTCGATCATCGGGACAGGAATGCCTTCAACCAGCATGTTCCATGATTCGTTCAAATAGCGCATGACACAACGGTTGACGTAGAAACCACGGGTATCGTTGACGACAATCGGGGTTTTCTTGATCGCCAGGACGTAATCTATCGCCATGGCAAGCGCTTCGTCTCCGGTTTGATCCCCCATGATGATTTCAACCAGCATCATCTTGTCGACGGGGGAGAAGAAGTGAATGCCGATAAATTTCTCCGCATTTTTCGAGGCTTTAGCCAATTCGGAAATCGGAATTGTCGATGTGTTCGAAGCAAAAATGCAGTTATCGGATGTCGCCGCGTCTGTCTGTTCGGTGACTGTCTTTTTTATGCCTTTGTCTTCAAACACCGCCTCGATAATGAGATCACAATCGGACAGGCTTGCGTAATCAGTCGTTGTCGTGATGTGATCCAGCAGGGCGGCCTTTTTCTCTTCAGTGGAACGTTTGCGCTTGATCGCTTTATCAAGCGTGTCCTCTGACCAGGCTTTACCCTTGTCGGCGGCATCCTGATCCCTGTCGATGAGCACCACATCGATGCCGACCTTTGCAGATACATAAGCGATACTGGCGCCCATGAAACCGGCCCCGATAACGCCGATTTTCTTCACTTTGTTTGCGCCAACATCCGGGCGTCGTGCGCCCTTGTTCAATTCCTGCATGTTGACGAACAGCGTCCGCACCATGGCCTTGGCTTCCGGCGTGGACAGCGTGTGAGCGAAATACCGGCTTTCGACTTTCAGGGCCGTGTCGAAAGGTAATTGCAGCCCTTCGTAAACGCATTTCATGATGTTGATGGCATTTGGATAATTGCCATATGTTTCCTTGCGCAACAGCCCGTTACCGGCGCTCATCATCTGCACGCCTGCGGGAGACCACAGGTTAAGAGGCGCTTTAAAGCCTTTTTCATCCCATGGCGCTTTGGCTTTTAACCCGTCGCGGATGAGTTGTTTTGAACGTTCGATAAGGTCAGCTGCCGGTACAACTTCATGGATCAGATTAAGCTGTTTGGCTTTCGTTGGGCGGTGGGCCTTACCCTGCAATAACATCTGCATGGCGTCCTGCGGGTTCACCAGTCGTGATACACGCTGGGTGCCACCACCTCCGGGCAACAGGCCAACTTTGGCTTCCGGCAGGCCCACGGTCGCAGATTCCGCATCGGTCATAACCCGTGCATGACAGGCGAGCGTGATTTCAAAACAACCACCAAGGGCAGTGCCATTAATCGCAGCAACCCACGGCTTGTCTCCAGCCTCAATCGTGCGCAGGGATTGATTGAGGCGGTAGGCCCCGTCAAACAGCATTTGAGCGGCTTTTTGCTCATCCTTAGCTTTGACGGTCTCATATTCCCCCATCATTTTTTGCAGGAATGTCAGATCAGCACCGGCTCCAAAAGCTTTTTTGCCGGAGGTGATCACAGCGCCTTTGATGGCTTCATCGCACGCGACTTTTTTAATCAGGTCATCCATTTCTTCCAGAACAACCTCGTCGATGACGTTCATGCTTTTACCGGGCATGTCCCAGTTGATCAGGGCAATGCCGTCGGCGTCTATATCGAGTGTAAAGTTTTTCATGTCTTTGTTTCCTTATACCCGTTCGATGATGGTTGCGGTGCCCATACCTGCGCCAACGCAAAGTGTGATCAGTGCGGTGTTCTGGTCTCGTCGTTCCAGTTCGTCGAGCACGGTGCCCAATATCATCGCGCCGGTTGCCCCAAGGGGGTGACCCATGGCGATGGCACCGCCGCAAACGTTGATCTTGTCGTGGGGAATTTCAAACGCCTGCATGAAGCGCAGTACGACCGAGGCAAAAGCCTCGTTCAATTCAAACAGGTCAATGTCTTCGACTTTCATGTCCGCCTGCTTGAGCAGTTTTTCTGTCACGCTTACCGGGCCGGTGAGCATGATGTTGGGCTCTGAACCGATATTGGTGAAAGCCTTGATCCGGGCGCGGGGTTTCAACCCCATGGATTTCCCACCTTTTTCAGATCCGAGAAGCACGGCGCCGGAACCATCAACGATACCGGATGAATTACCTGCGTGGTGGACGTGGTTGACCTCTTCCAACTGCGGGTAGCGCTGCAAGGAAACCCCGTCAAAACCACCCATCTCCCCCATCATTGCAAAACTTGCATTGAGGGATGCAAGAGACTGCATGTCCGTAGACGGGCGCATGTGTTCGTCATGGTCAAGGATGGTCAATCCGTTGACGTCCTTGACTGGAGCGATGGCATTTTTAAAGCGCCCTTCTTCCCAGCTTTTAGCGGCACGCTTCTGGCTTTCCACCGCATAGGCATCCACGTCATCTCGTGAGAAGCCGTATTGGGTTGCGATCAGGTCGGCGGAAATACCCTGGGGCACAAAATAAGACGGGAGCGCAGCCGACGGGTCCATAGGCCAGGCATTGCCGGCGGCACCGATACCGATCCGCGACATGGATTCAACACCGCCGCCGATGGCGACGTCATCAACGCCAGCCATGATTTTTGCCGCCGCAAAATTGACAGAATCAAGACCGGAGGAACAATAGCGGTTCAATTGAACACCCGGCACGCTTTCGTCGTATCCGGCTTGCAAAACGGCGGTACGGGTAATGTCCCCACCGGCTTCCTTGACCGGGTCAACACAGCCGAAGACCACATCATCAACGAGGGTTGTATCCAACTCATTTCGGTCACGAATGTTTTCGAGCACACCCGTCGCCAGCGCATTACTGGTTACTTCATGCAGTGAACCGTCTTTCTTGCCGCGGCCTCGAGGGGTGCGAACATGGTCATAAATATATGCGTCAGCCATGGTTGGTCTCCTTGGTTTTCATAATGTCAGCGCTGCGTTTGACAGCGGCGGGAATTCTTCGTGCTTTATGGCAATTGGTCTTTGCGGTTGTACATTCCAAGCTGCCGTTGGGGTTCATATGATCATTCCAACACACATTGCGGTGATTAATCATCAGATTTCTCCCCGATATCATACTGGAGCCCGACAAATGGGCGTAATTTTGAGCTCGATGTTGCTCGCGCGGCAAGCTCACCATCCTCGCCATGGAGTTTGGCTTCCAGAAATACGACAGATTTCCCCGCCCGCGTTACCCATGCTTCAATGGTTATGGGGCCGAGGGGGACGGCTTTCATGAAATGCGTGTGCAGGTCGATTGATGCCATCGTCATCTTCATGCCGAGGCAAATGAATGCGTTGAAACCCATTGTGTCGTCCATCATGGCGGTGAGGAACCCGCCCTGGATAACACCACCGAAATTGATCATATCCTTGTTCGGTTCGAACGACACTTTCGAATACATTTTCGATGGGTCATGTTCAATTATATCCATCCCCATCCATTTTGCCGATGGTGGTGCCATGTCTTTGGTAAACTGCATGTTCATGCGCCAAGTGTTTCCGTTAAATAACGTTGATAATCGGCCGGAAATTCGATCTGGGAAGCCTGAACCAGCATGGAGCCAACAATGAAGGCGGACAGACACGCGCCGCCTATCGCGACCGGGCGGGCGTAAAGGGTTGATGCCCGACCGCCCGCAAAATGCAATGCGCAAGCAATGTGCACAAACGGGGCTGAAACGGCGATGAAATAATAAGGCGCGAAATACAGATTGAATGGAATATCGCGGACAACAATCAATGCCCAATGGGCGTCCGTATCGATATATCCGATATTTGAGCGAACATAGATTGTTGCCGCCAAATGCTGCACCAGGAAAAATGCGATCAGGAGGCCGGAAATTACTTGCGCCCATGACCACTTGTTGCCCGGCTTCCAGTTCTTTTTGGCGAGCCAAAGACCGGCGGCAATTTGTACGAAGAACAATCCGTAAAGACTGTATTCCAGCCACGGCAGGCGATAGATGGCCCGCAGCTTGTCCATCATCGCGATGTGCTCTTCAACGCCAAGTGCGAAATGTAAATGGTTGAACAGGTGTGCGGCAATGAAAATTGCCAGTATACGGGCGTTGAGCCCGTGAACCTTGCGAACAAGCGAGGTCTCGCGCCAATTTACACCGGAAGTGACCACGGCCTGCGTCACGACTACAGGCTCCTCGCGATCAGCACTTTCATGATCTCATTGGTGCCACCGTAAATGCGTTGGACACGGGCATCGCGGAACATGCGGGCGATTGGATATTCATTCATATAGCCGTATCCGCCGAACAGTTGGACGCATTCATCCATGACCTTGCATTGCAGATCGGTGACCCAATATTTCGCCATGGAAGCGGTGGTTGCATCCAGCCCGCCTTCAAGATGTTGGGCGACGCAATGGTCGACAAATACGCGACCCACACTGGCTTCCGTTTTAAGTTCAGCCAGTTTGAACTGGGTATTCTGGAAGTCCATAACTGTTTTGCCAAAAGCTTTACGTTCTTTGACGTAATCGATGGTGAGGGCCAAAGCCGTTTCGATGGCGCAAATGGCCTGATTGGCAATTAGCAGGCGCTCCTGCGGTAATTGTTCCATCAGTTGATAGAAACCGCTCCCTTCCTCCGCACCCAACAGGTTGGAAGTGGGTACACGCACATCGTTGAAAAATAATTCTGACGTGTCATTGGCCTTATAACCGATCTTGTCGAGGTTTCGCCCCCGCTCAAACCCTTCAAGACCGTCGGTCTCAACAACGATAAGAGACGTGCCTTTCGCCCCGAGCGACGGGTCTGTTTTCACAACCAGAACAATCACATTGGCGTGTTGCCCATTGGTGATGAAGGTCTTGGAACCGTTTATCTTGTAATGGTTGCCGTCTTTGAGAGCGGTGGTTTTTACCCCTTGAAGGTCAGACCCGGCACCGGGTTCGGACATCGCGATGGCACCGATCAATTCGCCGCTTGCCATCCGGGGAAGCCATTTTTTCTTTTGGTCTTCCGAACCGTAATGCAAAATATAGGGTGCTACGATAGAATTGTGGAGCGCCAGACCGAAGGCATCGACACCAGCATGCCCAATCGCCTCTGCAATTACCGCTTCATGGGCGTAAGTGCCACCGGCCCCGCCATATTCTTCCGGCATGGAAGCGCACAGGAGACCGGCCGCACCGGCCTTTTCCCAAGCTTCACGGTCCACCATTTCCTGCTTTTCATAGCGCTCATAATGAGGCGCAATTTCCTCTTCCATGAAACGCAGGGCCATGTTCTGCAACATGGCAACATCTTCCTGCGTCCGCCAATCCGGTGTCTTAATGTCGAGTGCTTCGGTTGGGTGTGTCATGTTTAAAACGCCTCCGCATCCAAGGCCATCATCGTATCCGCACCGGTTTGAATGCGAACCAGATGTGTGGCGCTTTCCGGGATAATCCGTTCCATAAAGAATTTTCCAGTCAGCAGTTTGTTTTCAAGAAACTGTTTGGAGCCTTCGTCACCAGTCGCCAGTTTTTCCTGCGCAGTTGCCGCCATCATGCCCCACATGTGGCCAAGCGCCACAAGGCCGAACAGATGCATATAATCGGTGGAGGCCGCACCGGCATTGTCCGGATTGGCCATGCCGTTTTGCACCAGCCACATGGTTGCGGTTTGCAAATCAGAGAGTGCTTTTGAAAGCGGCTCGATATAGGGTTTCATCTCGTCATTATCTTTGTGGGCTGAACAGAATTTGCCGACCTCTTTGAAATAAGCCTGAACAGCGCGACCACCTTTTGATGGTAGCTTGCGACCGACAAGATCAAGTGCCTGAATGCCATTGGCGCCTTCGTAGATCATTGCGATGCGGGCATCGCGCACAAATTGTTCAACCCCCTGTTCTTTGGTGTATCCGGTACCGCCGAACACTTGCTGAGCGCGAACAGCATTATCGAAGCCCGTGTCGGTGATAACACCTTTTACCACGGGGGTTAGAAGTCCCATGAAATCATCCGCCGCCTGACGGACTTCATCATCGTCGCTTCGGTGGCTTAAATCCCCCTGAAGTGCGGTCCAATAGGCCAGAGCTCGGGCGGATTCGTTGAAAGAGCGGGCGGTCATTAGAACGCGGCGAATATCCGGGTGAACGATAATCGGGTCAGCTTTTTGATCAGGGAATTTTGTGCCGGAAATGGACCGTCCCTGGACCCGTTCGCGGGCCCAGTCCGCTGCGTTTTGATAGGCAACTTCAGATTGTGAAAGTCCCTGAATGCCCACTCCAAGACGGGCTTCATTCATCATCACAAACATGGCCTTAAGCCCGCGGTGTTCTGTGCCCACGAGAAAGCCAGTAGCTTCGTCGTAATTCATGACGCAGGTGGCGTTGCCGTTAATGCCCATTTTATGTTCGAGCGAGCCACACGTCATACCGTTGCGTTCACCGGGATTACCGTCCCCGTCAAGCAGGTATTTTGGGGCGACAAACAGGGATATGCCGTCCACGCCTTCCGGCGCACCTTCAATCCGCGCCAAGACCAGATGGATGATGTTGTTGGACATGTCGTGTTCACCAGCGGAAATCCAGATCTTCTGGCCGGAAATCTTGTAAGTTCCGTCGTCCTGGGGAACGGCTTTCGTGCGCATCAACCCAAGGTCCGTACCGCAATGGGGTTCGGTCAGGTTCATCGTGCCGGACCATTCTCCAGACAACATTTTTGGGACGTAAGCTGCTTTTTGCTCGTCCGATGCGTGGGTGATCAGGGCCGCTGCAGCACCCGCGGTGAGGCCGGGATACATGCCAAAGGCCATATTGGCGGAAGATACATATTCCTGCACAGCCGCATTTAGGGTCGCTGGAAGGCCTTGACCGCCATATTCTTCGGGGAAGGGCAGGGCACCCCAACCGGATTCTGAGTAAAGATCATAGGCTTCCTTGAAACCATTAGGTGTAGTGACCGTATGGTCTTCGTGCCACGTGCAACCTTGGGTATCTCCCACTTCATTGAGCGGCTGGAGAACCTCTTCCGCCATTTTTCCTGCTTCACCCAAAATGGCTTCAACAGTATCGGGTGTGGCGTCTTCAAAACCGGGAAGGTTATTGTAACGGGCGATATTCAGCACGTCATTGAGAATAAACAGACTGTCTTCTATTGGGGCACGATATGTGGGCATGGTGATATTCTCTCAAATTCTTTGTTTGTTGATCTGTTGAGTAGCGGTCAGGTTCCCGAACTCTGGCAAATCATTGCATTTGGTTACTCATCATCAGCACATGCAGTGATGATGCAACCGGTTCTCCATATATATAAGAAGGAATTTGAATTGTCCATAATTCTTACGTTTACGTAAGGTGTATTTGCGCACACTGGTCAACTTTCTTGTTTCGCCGGGCGCGCGTCGTATTTTGGCAGCTTAAGTTCGTGTCGTGCTTTTACGACCCTGAAAAATCCGACCAATTCTACAAAACAGGGACCGCATCGGTATTTTTTTGGGAATTAAGATGTCAAAACCCACTGAATCCCTCGAAAATGAATGGTTTTCAATAGTCAGAATGGGTTTTCGGTTAGAGTGTAATGTGACGATTTACAATAAACCTATCTGCAATATCTGCAGGCTTTAGCAATTTCGGACATCAACAATCGAATCAACAATCCCTTTAGGATTGATTATCCATTTCGGCCAGCTTGCCTTTTAAATCGGCGATAGTTTCCATCGTTTCCTGTTGCTGAAGCTCCAGCGCAGACAGTTGAGACAGGTAAACCTGTCGTATCCTATTGGTGGTTGTAGCGTCCCGGTCATTTTGTTCGTGCAAATCCAGCACTTGACGGATATCGCCCAATGACAAACCGATACGCTTGCAAAATAGAGCGACGCGAAGGCGTTCCCGGTCCTCCGAGCTATATAGGCGGGTTGTTCCGGAGCGCCCTGGATTAATGAGTCCGCGGTCTTCGTAAAAACGCAGAGTTCTCAGGGTAACGTCGAATTCGCGTGCAAGATCACCAATTTTATAGACCCTCTGTTCGGCATGTTCGATCGGTTTATAGGGGTTCGACCGACTTTCAATAATGTCAGAATTTTGCATGAGTTCACTTTGTTTCCGATAGTGTCTCCGAGCCCGGCTTTTCAAAAACCTGGAATTGGACTCTCCCCCCAAAAGCCATTCAACCATTTCTGATAAATTAATACAATGAAGTCAAATCCCATGTGCTTGTTGCAACGTTTTCTCACTCAAATGGTCAATCAATTGTCCTCAATTAAGAACAATTAACGCCCTGTTTACTATGATTGGCGAAAGTGGCCCCAAATATAATTGCGCCTTGGCCCAATTGTGCCTTGTCGGTACTCGACCGACACAAATGTGAGAATAGTTCTATGCGTGCAGCGTATCCTGGAGCCCCTGGCTACAATCCATCATATGTTTCCGGCCCCGGCAACGGATATAATTCCGGGTCAGACCCTGATCGTATCGCAAACTTAAAACGAGCTATTGGCGCAATTGAACAACGTCTTCATTCTGCCCCGCCAGTCGTGCCACCCTATGCACACCCACAAGTTCAACAACACGGACTTGGAACAGGGGCACCCCTGCAACCAAATTCTGAGCTGAGCGCAATTCAGGCGCAGCTCAACCAACTTTCCGGCCAAATTGGGGGTCAGGCTCCCATCGGCATGCCTCCGCACATGGGTCACAGTGGCGAATTTGGTAGGCAAAATTCTGCGGTTGCTGAAATTGCAAACCGTCAGCGCATGTTGAACCAGCACGCAGCAGCCGTCCAAGCGCACACACCTCCACCAGCACCAAAACCAGAACCTGCGCCGAAAAAGGATATAATTGGGCCTGAACTTGCTGCATTGAAAAATGAACTGGCAAGCCTTCGAAAGGAAGTGGCAAAACCCGTTGCTGTTCAGCAATCGGTTCCCCAGTCGGAGATTGACCGCATTGCCCATGCAATCGCTGATTTGCAGGCCCAGAACAACCCGAACGAGAAGGCTTTTGACCAACTCACCAGAGAGATTGATCATCTACGCAGCACAATGGCAAAGGATGTTGAATCTGCGATTCAGTCCCATAGCCGTTCTCAAAACAATGCGGAATATGGTGAAATAAAATCCCGGTTTGATGAGCTCGCCAGAAACCTGGATCAGGTTTCAATTCAAACTGCCAATCAGGTTGGCCCACGGGTCGAGCAGCTGGGTGCACAACTCCACTCCCTGCAAACAATTATTGACGACCTGCCACAGACATTGGCCATCACCCAGCTGGAAAAACAGCTCGCAGAAATGGCGTCAAAGATGGAGCAATTGTCCAGCTCTGTCGCAATTCAGGCGCAGGTACAAGCTCAGGCCGGCGTGCCTAAAGTCGACCTCGATTTATCATCCGTTGAAAGCCGGTTAGATGAAGTCGCTCGCGCATTGCCAGTATCGGAAATTGATCTATCGTCCATTGAAAATCGACTGGATGAAGTTGCGCGTGCTTTGGTTGCCGTATCCAATGTTGGCCGCAGTACCCCAGATGTCGACCTCTCGGCACTTGATCGCGTGGAAGCGCGTATGACA
Organism: uncultured Rhizobiaceae bacterium; assembly: GCA_951813045.1. Taxonomy (GTDB): domain Bacteria; phylum Pseudomonadota; class Alphaproteobacteria; order Rhizobiales; family Rhizobiaceae; genus Pseudahrensia. Next base: position 360,018 of record CATOTF010000001.1, on the reverse strand, counting down.
GAACTCGCGCGCTCAATTGACTCGGTTGTAGAACAGGATAACGGCCCCCAGCTGGACAATCTCGCTGTTCGTATTGATGGCTTGACCGACCGATTGGGTTCATTCGAAAAATATGCTGAAGCTGGTGATTTGGGTAATGCCAACGCTATGCTAGCTTCACCGGATACCGGCGTTATTGAAGATCAGTTGCGCGAGATTAGTTCGCGAATTGAGGCTGCAACGGATCAACTGCAAACTGATGCACTTGAGGATCAGATCGCGAAATTAACCACACGCATGGAAGAAGCGTTGAGCACTAAAACGTCAGAAGGTTTATCCAAGACTAGTACTCTGGAACAACAAATAGCGTCGCTTTCCGCTCTCGTTGAAGAAGCTACTAATGTTAATTCCGCCAATGCCTTGTCTCAGCCCAACTCTCTTGAGCATAAAATAGCATTATTGTCAGCTCGCATTGATGAGGCAGCAAAATCGAATTCAGCTGTAGCCCTGTCGCAAACGAGTTCGCTGGAGCAACAAATTGCTACACTGTCAGCAATGGTAGAAAAAGCCACAAACTCCAATTCAACTCTCAATCAGTCGCAGTCTAATGCACTTGAAGAACAGATCGCGATTTTATCAGCTCGTGTCGAAGAAGCGGCAAATGTAAATTCAGCCATTGTAAACTCCAAGACAAACACGCTTGAGGAGCAGATTGCTGGTCTGTCAGCCCGAGTAGAGGAAGCGGCAAATGTTAATTCCGCTATTGCCCAGTCCCAGTCTCATACGCTTGAGGCGCAAATCGCGGGCCTGTCAGCTCGCCTAGAGGAAGCGACAAATGTCAATGCTGCTGTTGCACAATCCCAGACAAATACGTTTGAAGAACAGATTTCATTATTGTCGTCGCAAGTACAGGAAGCAGCAAATGTTGATGCAAGCTCCGCGCAAATGTCTAATCTGGAAGCGCAGATTGGACAGATTTTCCATCATCTAAACAATGTGGACGCTGGAACTACAGTCGACTTTACGCCTGTTGAAGCCCGGTTAAGCCAAATCGAAAATCAATTGCTCAATACTCAAAACTTCTCGTTGGAAGCCGCACAGCAAGCAGCACAACAAGCTGTCGCCATGATGGGTCCTCAAAGCGAGTCAGCTCAGATCATCGATGCCTTGTCTCAAGACTTGAAAAGCCTTCAGATCGCCGCTGAAAGCGGGAATGCGCAAAACGCAGAATCAGTTCTTCACGTCCAGTCCACACTGCAACAGGTCGCAGAGCGTCTTGGCACGATTGAAAATACAATGGAGGAAGTGGCAACACGTCCGGCGACTGTGATTGCTGCGCCATCGACGCCAAGTCGGGATGCATTTGTATCTAATGGCGAGCCCGCCATACAACCTTCATCTGTGGCAGCGATGGAAAATCAAACCAATGAAGCTGCGTTCGCGGCTGATAGTTTGATGGAAGCAGCACCCCGTCATGAACAATCCGGCGTGAACCAACAGCCTGCTGATTTAATGGGTGAGCCAGGGAAGATGAAGGTTGATGCACCTTCAATCGACCCAACCGCTCACCTCAATCAGGCGTCACTTTATGACAACACTCCTCTGGAGCCGGGGGTTGCAGTAGGTGATGTGAGTAGTACTGCGAACAATGTCGTTGGAAACTTAGGTCAAGATAAACCTGAGGCTGAAAGTATTGATACTGGACTTGTCACGGTTTAGTTCCGTGTCCTTGAATTGGATTAATCCCATCAAGGAGAACTATTATGGCACGAGGCCACACAGACGAATTCAAGCGTGAAGCGGTGCGTATTGCGCTGACCAGCGGACTTACCCGGAAACAAGTGGCATCAGATTTGGGGGTCGGCTTTTCGACGTTATCGAAATGGATACAACAATCCCGGCCTGATGACCTTCCACCATCGGTTGATATTGATCTGGCCAAAGAGAATGAGCGGCTTCGCAGAGAGGTTCGTCTCCTCACGGAGGAGAGGGAGATATTAAAGAAGGCAACAGTGTTCTTCGCGGGTCAAAGCAAGTGAGATTTGCGTTTGTCGAAGAACACAGGAAACACGTTCCGGTGGATCGGCTTTGCCATATTCTGGACTTGTCACGGTTTGGTTCCGTGTCCTTGAATTGGATTAATCCCATCAAGGAGAACTATTATGGCACGAGGCCACACAGACGAATTCAAGCGTGAAGCGGTGCGTATTGCGCTGACCAGCGGACTTACCCGGAAACAAGTGGCATCAGATTTGGGGGTCGGCTTTTCGACGTTATCGAAATGGATACAACAATCCCGGCCTGATGACCTTCCACCATCGGTTGATATTGATCTGGCCAAAGAGAATGAGCGGCTTCGCAGAGAGGTTCGTCTCCTCACGGAGGAGAGGGAGATATTAAAGAAGGCAACAGTGTTCTTCGCGGGTCAAAGCAAGTGAGATTTGCGTTTGTCGAAGAACACAGGAAACACGTTCCGGTGGATCGGCTTTGCCATATTCTGAATGTTACATCGCGTGGTTATCGTGCCTGGCACAACCGCCCTGTTAGTCAACGGCAGCGCGATGACATGGTGGTTCTGGCGCACATCCGTGAACAGCATCACTTGAGCCTTGGCAGTTATGGTCGCCCGAGAATGACGCAGGAGTTGAAGGAAGCCGGCCTTGCTATTGGTCACCGCCGTGTTGGCCGCCTGATGCGCGACAACGGCATTCGAGTGGTCAGAACACGCAAATACAAAGCTACGACCGATAGCAATCACCGCTTCAACATTGCGCCTAACTTGCTGGGGCGGAACTTCCAAGCGGATAAACCCAACCAGAAATGGGCAGGTGACATCAGCTACATCTGGACCCGTGAGGGCTGGCTGTATCTGGCAGTGATGATCGATCTACATTCACGCCGTGTGGTGGGTTGGGCTGTCAGCAACCGGTTGAAGAAAGACTTGGCATTGCAGGCTCTCAACCGGGCTTTGGCCCTTCGAAACCCACCGCCGGGCTGCATTCATCATACGGACCGTGGCAGTCAATACTGCTCTCATGATTATCAAAAACGAATGCGTGAACTGAAGTTTAAAGTGTCCATGAGCCGAAAAGGCAATTGCTGGGACAACGCCGTGGTCGAGACGTTCTTCAAAACACTCAAAGCCGAACTCATCTGGCGCGGCACATGGCAAACACGACAGCAAGCAACCGACGCCCTGTTCCAATACATCAACGGCTTTTACAACAGCCGCAGAAGACACTCAGCAATAGGAGGAATGTCGCCCATCAAATTTGAACGAAAAACGAGTTAAACGAGAACAGGATGCGGAATTAATACGGGACAAGTCCATACCAACTCAAATGGCAATCTGGAGCCACAGCGTCTTCAACCGGAACTAGGCGGAGACGATGAAATTCGCCCCGATGCTGTAGCTGCTGCAAGACGGGCTCTCCAAGCAACAACTGCAGAAATGAATGCTGTCCGTGATGAGGTTGTGACCAGCGAAAAGAAAGCGAGGTCCGGTGGCCTAAAAGACAAACTGGAAGCGTTGATACCAAATTTTGATATGTCCAAATTGCGCAAACCGCTGGTAATGGGAGCGGCTGCATTGTTGCTCGCGATTGTCGCATTCAAAGGATACACCATCATTACAGGCGGTAAAAATACCCAAGTTGCAAAAATGAAGGACGTGCAGGTCTCGGAAGCTGCAACCGCTAAGTCGCAGGTTAGAGAAATTGGAAATGCAACGAATGAAACGTCGCCACAGGCGTCGCAGGTCTCAGAGGCATACGAAAAGATTCTCAACAACGTTGAAAACGCAACCGAAGATTCGGGCAATCCAACAAATCAAAGCAACGGAGCGCCCGATACAGCAAATGGAACCAACTACAACGAGTTGATGAAAAACCTGACCGCTGAGTCTGATTTGGCATCAGATGGTTTTACCGCCAAGGCTTCACCAGAAACGAATGCGTCAGAACTCGCGATTCCTTCACCGGTTAAAAACCCAATAAGTAAGGTCCTGGAGAAAGCAAATGTAGCGGTTGAAGCACCTCCCGTTGTTCAGGAGAAAGCAAAATCTGAAACGCCTTCGGCAGTTTATGACGTCCCAACAGGTTCAGGCCCTGCAGCATTGGTTGCCGCAGCCTCGTCGGGCGATGCAAAAGCCCTGTTCCAACTTGGTATGCGCTATTCTGAAGGCGATACCGTTACCCGTAATATGAGTGAGTCCGCTAAATGGTTCCAGCGTTCAGCTGATGTTGGGTTTGCACCCGCACAATATTCAATTGGCAGTCTCTACGAAAAAGGTATTGGTGTTGAACGCGACATCACTATGGCTTCGAAATGGTATGAGAAGGCCGCCGCTCAAGGCAATGCTCGCGCGATGCACAATCTTGCGGTTATTCAGGCCATGGGTAACCCACCGGAAATCCAGCCTAATATTGAGCGTGCGGTTGAATGGTTTCAAAAAGCTGCCAACTTTGGGATCAAAGACAGCCAATTCAATTTGGGCATTCTTTATGGTCAGGGTATGGGTGTTCCGCAAAACTTAGGCGAATCCTATAAGTGGTTCGCTCTTGCTGCGAAAACTGGTGATAACGACGCCGGTAAGAAACGCGATGAAGTTGCCAATGCGATGGATCCAGATGATCTGGATGAAGCACGTAAGGAAGTTAACAATTGGGCTCCGCGAAAACTTAATGTTGAAGCCAACCGGGTTGCAGTTCCTGAAGAATGGCGCGGAAGAGGCGGTTCGTCCAAACAATCTGCAGCAGTTTCCACCAACTCTCCCATAAAACAAGCTCAGGCACTGCTAAATCAACGGGGATTTAGTGTTGGAGAGCCGGATGGACTGATGGGCCCAAAAACTAAAAAAGCGATCATTGAGTTCCAACGTGGCGCCGGTATTCCAGTTACCGGAGCGGTTGATACGAGGCTCCTAAAAGCGCTTGATATACAAACTTGAGGCCACTTGTGTGGTTTGGCACCAAATAATTTCAAGTTTGGACTAAAAAACAGCACCAGGATGGCCCACAGGGGTTTGACTCTCGCTAATTGAAGGCGCAAACGGGCACACACCGAATACAAGCATGCTGGGGCGGCTGTAATTCGGAATTGCCCACCGATTTGAACATTCAAGTGTCGAAACCGTGAATATTTATTTACCTATTGCCGAGATGTCGGTGAACATTTTTGTGCTTTTCGGCATGGGAGCAGGTGTGGGTTTTCTATCGGGCATGTTCGGTGTCGGTGGAGGCTTCCTGATGACGCCGCTTTTGATATTTTACAACATCCCTCCCGCGGTGGCGGTGGCAACTGAAGCAAATCAGATTGTCGCTTCCTCCTTTTCTGGAGCGTTAGCCCACTTCAGGCGTGGAACAGTCGACATAAAACTTGGAACAATGCTCCTTGTCGGAGGTATCACCGGTTCAATGATCGGGGTTGCGATATTTTCGTCTCTGCGAAGCGCTGGTCAGCTCGATCTGATAATATCAATTCTTTACGTGGTGTTCCTCGGCACCATCGGCTCCTTGATGATTGTTGAGAGCCTTAATGCCATTCGCAAGAATAGGGGAAATTCGGATACTCCGACAGAACTGCCAAAACAATACACCTGGATTTCAAACCTGCCTTTCAAAATGAGGTTTCATAAATCCAAGCTGTATTTGAGTGTAATTCCGGTATTGGTCTTGGGTATGCTTGTTGGTGTTTTAGCTTCCATCATGGGGGTCGGCGGCGGCTTCATCATGGTGCCAGCTATGATTTATCTTCTGCGCGTTCCAACTAATGTCGTGATTGGAACGTCGTTGTTTCAGATCATGTTTGTGACGATGTTAACAACAATCGCCCAGTCAGCCACAAACCAGACCGTCGATATCGTGCTAGCCTTTATCTTGATGGTTGGCGGGGTGATTGGCGCACAGTTTGGTGCTCAAGCGGGGCAGAAACTTAAAGGTGAACAGCTTCGCGCCTTGCTCGGGCTAATCGTTCTGGCGGTATGTATCAGACTTGGGTGGGATTTGATCAATATGCCGACCGAGTTGTTTTCAATCGGTGGTGGAGCCGGTCACTGATGAGATCGCTGCTGCTGTCAATTTCGTTTTTACTATTTATGTCCGTAGTGCAGGCTCAGGTAAAAACCGACGTACAAATAGGCTTGTCGCGGGAAACTGTAGAGATATCTTCGAGTTTCGATGGAACGGATATTGTCGTGTTCGGGTCCATTGAAAATGCGGACAAACAAGCACTTGTAGACGGGAAATATGATATTGTTGTCGTATTGGTCGGTCCCAAAGAAGAAGTTATCGTCCGTCGAAAGGAAAATAAATTTGGCATCTGGGTGAACGGTTCGTCACTGCGTTTTGGGGACGTTCCTTCTTCCTACTCGGTTGCCACGACCAGACCTTTGGCAGAAATCAGCGATTCCAACGATGTAAAAATCCTGCAGATCGGGCTTGAGAATCTCAACGTTGTTCCCGACGAAGATTTCGATGCTATTGGGGAAGAAAAGGTCTTCAAAGAATCGTTAAACCGCCTCAAACTGTCGCAAAATCTCTATAGCGAGAGCATTGGCGGTGTGAAGTTCTTAAGTCCGTCACTTTTCAAAGCGACACTTTCTGTCCCGGCCAATGTCCCCATTGGTCGCCACACTGCCCAGGCATTCCTGTTCAAAGAGGGCAAGTTTGTAAATGCACAATTTGCTGAGATGCAGGTCAAAAAAATCGGTTTTGAGCAGTTTACTTACGATCTTGCGCATCGAAACGGCTTATTGTTTGGAATAATCGCAGTTATTATCGCGATCGCTACAGGCTGGCTCGCCAGCGTCATTTTCCGTAAGGATTAAACTTGGTCTGTTGGTCGTTGAATTTGTTTAGAGCTTGACCACATAAACGACATTCTTCATCTGTTGACAAATCCAGCGTTGCACAAGTTAGAACTCGAGCGCGGCAATATACTTCGTGTTGATTAATGCGCGTGATAAAAAGACGGAATAAAGATATGAGCAGAACTCTAACCCGTTTCCTTGGCGATTCCCCGCTACGGGTCATTATTAAGCTCATCGTGTTTTCAGTTATCGCAGGCGTGATGATGAGTGCGTTGGGATGGTCACCCGTCACAATCTATGAGGGGATAATCCGTTTCTTCAGGCGCTTGTGGGAGTTGGGTTTTGACGCAGTATATAGTTCATTTGAATATCTTTTATTGGGGGCTGCGATTGTAGTACCAGTATTCCTGATCATTCGCATTCTCAACTACCGCTCCTCGCGTTCCTGACATTCCTTGAGCGATAATCCCCGCGCTTTTGTTGTTTCCCACGGTACAGTGGCGGCCATTGCCTGGCCGACGACCCTTGCATATTTGTCGACGCCAATAATCGGCTTGGTGGACACCGGAGTTGTTGGCCGGTTGGGGGATGCAAGTCTGATCGGTGGATTGGCAATTGGTGCAATCCTGTTCGATATTATTTTTACGACATTCAACTTCATGCGGTCCAGTACCACCGGGTTGGTAGCTCAGGCGTTGGGTGCAGGTGATGAGCTGGAACAACGCATTGTGTTGGTCCGTTCACTGGTCTTGTCTTTGATACTTGGAATTCTTGTGCTCGTGATTGCACCATTCATTCTTTCAACCGGCCTCTGGGCGATGGATGTTCCTCCCAAAGTGGAAGAGGCAACGCGCCAGTATTTTACGATCCGGATTTGGTCAGCACCTTTGACTCTGATCAATTATTCGGTGCTTGGTTGGTTACTTGGTCGTGCTCAAGCCAATCTCGGACTATTGCTTCAATCCGTATTGAATGGCGCCAACATCGTGTTTTCCCTGTTGTTTGGCCTGTATTTAGGTTGGGGAATCGAGGGAGTCGCCTGGGCAACTGTTTTGGCCGAGGCGATCGCTGCAATTACTGGTCTGACGATAGGATGGTTGCACAACCGGCGGCTTGGTAAGCTTGACTGGGTTGCCATTCGAGACAGGTCAGCACTGTATCGGCTGTTTGGGGTGAATCGTGACATCATGATCCGCTCGTTTTGCCTGCTATTCGCATTTGCTTTTTTTACAGCGCAAGGCGCACGTTTTGGTGAAATTACCCTCGCAGCAAACGCAGTTTTGATGCATTTCTTTTTGATATCCGGTTATTTTCTGGACGGTTTCGCAACCGCAGCAGAACAATTAGCTGGTAAAGCAGTTGGAGCTCGTTATCGGCCTGCATTTGACGCTGCGGTTCGGTTGACTTTGATCTGGGGCTTCATACTGGCCGGGTTTGCAACGATCATATTTTTCGCTGCGGGACCCATCCTCATTGATCTTCTGACTACAAATGAGGAAGTTCGAACGACCGCAAGAACCTATCTTGTATGGGCTGCAATTACCGCCTTGGTCGGGGTTGTGGCTTTCCAGATGGACGGCGTCTACATTGGAGCCACCTGGTCAGTTGATATGCGGAATATGATGCTGGTATCGCTTGCCGCATTTCTCCTCACCTGGTGGGTTGCGACACCCGTTTGGGGGAACCACGGTTTGTGGTTAGCGCTTGAAGTTTTTCTGGGCGCGCGGGGGATTACCCTATATTACCGGCTGAACAACAAAGCGAACGCGACATTTAGTTGAGGCATGTCAGCACGGACAGCTGATTCAACCCATCTCTCGTCAAACTTTCCAATTGGCCATGTAGCATTTTTCGGAATTGAAGTCATATACTGCGGTCTGCCCAATCTTGCGCGGCACGTCCGACAACATCAGAGACGTGTTTAATATTTTCCTTGTCCAGCTTGCGGGAGAGTCCATCAACAATATCACCTGGTAAGCGAGGCCCGGCGAAAACCATGCCTGAATAAAGCTGAATAAGTGTTGCACCCGCTTCAATTTTGTTAAATGCAGAATCCACATCGGTGATGCCGCCCACGCCCACCAGCGGGGTGTTTTTCCCTATGCGTTGGAACATCTTGGCGAGTGCGATTGTGGACTTCTTGAACAATGGTTTACCTGAAAGCCCTCCGGCCTCATTTGCATTGGAAGATTGAAGTCCCTCGCGAGACAACGTTGTGTTGGACACAATTAATGCGTCCAGTTCAGATCGCTCAACTGCATCGGCAATGTCATCAAGTTCATTTTCACTAAGATCCGGGGCAATTTTTAAAAAAAGAGGGAGTTTTTTAGATTGTTTTTCCGATTCAAGTGAACGTGCATCACACACCCGTTTTATCAACTCAGCGAGTGGGTCGGCCTCCTGTAATGCGCGAAGCCCCGGTGTGTTGGGCGAAGATATGTTGATTGTGAAATAGCTGGCGTGGGATGAAAACGCATGAATTCCTTTCACGTAGTCGGCCACAAAATTTTCGCTTGTTTTATTAGCACCAATGTTGATCCCAACGATTCCAGGTCGACCTTCGCATTGAGAGAGTTTGTCCTGCGCGAGGGCATGGCCGTCGCTGTTAAAGCCAAGTCGGTTGATGACACCTTCATCTTCCCGCAGTCTGAAAATTCGGGGCTTTGAATTTCCAGGTTGCGGTTTTGGTGTGATGGTTCCAACTTCAGTGTGTCCAAAGCCCATGCGTAACAATGCATCGGGCACGTCGCCGTTTTTGTCATATCCGGCAGCCATGCCAAGGGGATTTGGAAATTGCAGCCCTGAAACATTCACCGCTAACCGCGTGTCCAAATCATTCCGGCGATTTGGATGCAGACCCTTGCTCAATGCGGATATGGAAAGCTTATGCGCTTTTTCTGCGTCGATCTGAAAAAGGAATGACCGGCCCAATGTTGAATACAGGCTTCTCATTCAGCTTCCAATGGCAGGATATGAACACCGTCATTACCCATGGGTATTGGTCGAGCCCATAGAACATGTTTCAGATCCAGGCTCGAATATAGATGTGGGAAGAGGGCATTGTTTCGGGAAACCTCCCATTTAAGGGCGTCACCAAGTTGCGATGTATCAACCGCAACGAGCAGCAAATCTTCTTCATTCTTGAAATGCTTTGCTGCGGTTTCTGAAGCCTGTTGCGCGGTGGAAAAATGGATGTACCCATCTTCCAGATCTATCGCTGCGCCCTTGAAAACTTCTTGGTCCTCCGCTTCCTTCCATGCTGCTCGCGGTGTAATCTTGTAAATGGTGGTCTCGTTGGTCACAGTGTTCAATTCTCTAATTACACCAGGCTTTCCAAGCTTCTTGCCGCGTCGAACAATAAATGCAAGAATTTAAACTGGGATGCGCCTTGTTTGTAACGTTATTCTCGTGGGTCGTGGAAAATGTACCGAGTATTGCCCTTTACGGGCACATTGATCTTATCTTTGTTGATGATGACAACGATCACCCTTGCTGGTGAAAAGTTTTCACTCGTGAAAGATAATAAAGGTAATTCCATCCGCTTGGACCGCCAGACGGGGTCAGTGTCCTATTGTCGTAAAATAGGTTCCGGGATGGTGTGTACAATGGCGGCTGACGACCGGGCGGCTTTGTTGAGCGAAAATGCTCAATTGTCCAACCGGGTCGATGAATTGGAAAATCGAATTACTCTGCTCGAACAAGCGAGTACTCTGGATAAACAGGAAAGCAAACCGGCAGAGAATAAAACGCTACCCAACAAAGACAGTTCAGACTCTCCCCAAGACAGTCGTCTGGGACGGGCGAAGAAGGTTACTGAAAATGTCCTGCGGCGCTTTATCGAGGTGGCAAAAAATATCGGAAGCTAGCGCCGCATTCCTATTGCTAGAAATAACAAATCAACGCGCATTACCAAACGGGTAAAGCGCTACGTAGCTCCAACGAAACGTGTGACTTTTTGGTTTATTGCTTTGGTCATTTAACACATTGAACCTCAGACCCTATCGGAGATTACTTCCGGCAGTTTCACCGCCCGACGTGTTGTTAAGTCCATCAAAAGTGCGGCAACGGCACCGCTATAAAGCGGTTGTCCAGTTGTTAGATCACTCACCTGATGTCTAAACGTGAGTACCTTGCTGGATATTTGGTCTAACCACGTGACCACCTGAACAATTGTGCCTGCAGGCACCGGATTATGCCGCGTCGCTTTCATTTCAACAGCAACACTGCCGCATCCATTCTCTCCCATCCAGGCGGTAGAAACCCCCATATGATGCCAGAAGTGTGAAGCGGCGTCACTAAACCGTGCGATATGATGCTGATCCGACAAACTTCCGGATAAGTCACATTCGTTGGGCATCACGACTGACAAATGGGAAATCAATCCTGTACCGTTTTTGATAACCTGTTCTGTATCTATTGGTAAGAGTGTATCCGCAGGAAGGCTTCTAGGGTGGGCACCTTCGGGAAAATCAAAGACGAGGTCAGTGTTGATAACGGATCCGCTGGCACAGCGATCAACGGCGGTTGCGGACAATTCACCGGTAACGCTGTTTGTCATGACGTGCGCAATGGTACCGGGGTCGTCGACTTGAGCGGAGTGGATAATTGGGTCGCTGGCATTTGACAGTTCCCCATGATACCGCACATGTCGATCTGTCCATCGGAGTTGCTCTTGTCCGCTGGCCTGGGAATAGATCTGTAAAGCGTCACCAAATCTCTTCCAATAAAATTGAACATTAAGATGATTATTTAAGTCGCATTCCCACGTGTTGACGAAGCTTCGATGTGTTTCAATTCCAAAGGCCGTCATGTGGTTTCCCGGGCACTGTTCAAAAAACTGTCAATGAGTTCATTACTGCGCGTGGCAATTTTTAGGTGGCGAAATGTTTGGAATACATGACATCCACCTGGTGTAACATCCAATTGAGCATTTCCATTCGCTGCGTGCCACCGGGTGGCCATTAGCAAACTGTCGTCCAACAACAGGTCTTTCGTACCAATAGAAAAAAGGGCTGGAGGCAGATCGGACAAATCAGCGTAGAGCGGTGAAATATCAGGATCGGTGAGCGGTTTTGCACCCTGTACGAAACGCTGTACGAATTTCTGCATGTCTCTTGAGTTGAGTATAAGTTTTTTATCGCCCCAATTGGCGGAGCTTGCGGTTTGACCAAGATCGTAAACACCAGCTGTCAGATTGGCGGCTTGAAAGGGCATCAGCCCATGGCGATCTCGCAATCGGATTAGCGTGACAGCACAAAGATGCGCGCCGGCGCTCTCTCCTCCGATTGCAAGAAAACGTCGGTCAAAATTATGATCACCATTTGCCAGCCACAGTGCGGCTGCTTCACAATCATCCGGACCGGCCGGGTAAGGATGTTCTGGCGCAAGCCGGTATTCAACTGAAATGCAGGTTAATTGACACCGGTCAGCAATTTCCTGAAGTCTTGTATCCTGTGCGGACGCGCTGCCTATGACCCACCCCCCGCCGTGTAAATGTAGATAACTCCCATGAGAGTTGCCGGATTTCGGTTGAAAGATGCGAACGGGCAATAATGCATCGCTTCCGAGATCTATTTCTAATTCCCGAGCAGTTTGCTCTTCCGGTTCCAGTGGAAAAGGACCCTTGCCTTCAACGCGAGCCTGACGCACAAGTTGAGCCGGCATTGACCACATATCGGGCCTGGCCTTAAGCAGGTCTACTGTCTGCGCATTAAATTCGCGCACCTCCGGATCTATCGAAGATTCAAGGAAAAATTTTGGATCAATCGTCAACATATATGCATCAATCTCCGCTCAATTATTTAGTTCAGGGTCACGCAATTGATATTGTAACGGGTCGCGAGGCCTACCCGTGCGAAGGGCCGAATACAGCCGCGATATAAGAACGATAATTGTCCCGCAGACAATACCGGCACCACTTGCGATTATCGGGTTGTGTGGAACACCTTCTATCCTTTCTATCAAGAGTGTTATTGTCGCTGCTGCACCACAAAGTACGGTTATCGCGAGGCAATATCTGGGGAGGTTAGAAATCCATGCCCCCGCCGCCATTGGAATAAATAGGCAACCTGCGCCAACAACCAGCGCCCAGATCATAAGTTGATCGGGGGGCGGGATAATTTCACTTGGGATATTGATGATTGAAACGCCAATGATAATGCTGATCAACCGGGTGGAAAAAATCGATTGCTCCCCAGGATCTAGTTTGCGCGACCGTCGGATGCCGCGAACAATCGTGTTGGAAATGGAAAATAATACCACCGCTAGTGCGTTCATGGAAGAAAAGAGCAGCGCAAAATAGGGAAGAGTGTGCAAAACGGGTTGGCTTTCCAAAAGAACCGAAAGCGACGAAGACGAAGGTGTTATGCTAATTAATCCAATGGACAGGGGTAGGGCGCTGATTATGAGAAACAGGCACAATGCGCTCCAGGCGACACTTTCAAGTGCATCAACAGCTCTTATGTTAAGTGCCACACGGGAAAGAGCTTGCGGCACTACTGAAAAACCAGCTGCTAAAACAAAGATCGTGGCAAATAGGCCCGGCGCACTGCCCGCAAGCTGATTTGATTCAAGAAGCAGTGGATTGCCAGCCTGAACGCTCTCTAATGTTAATGCGGGTAAGGTCCCAATATTCTGATCCAGCAACAAATTGCCTGCCAATACCTGTGGAACAAACCCAGTGACGACAGCTGGAAGCAGCACACATATCAGCATCCAGATTGCCAACACGGCGTTGGCGATCATGAGCGCGAACCACCCCCCGCTCAGGCTTGGCAAAAGTGCCAGAGCGAGAACGAGCCAGGTTCCTGTCTGGAATTCAACTCCACCCAGAATCACCAAACTATCACGGGCAATTTGAAATTCGGAAAGAATGAAACACCCAAGGATACCAATCACGACGATCAGGGACAGATGACCCGCAAGTTGCGATCTGCTTCTCCAGGCAATGAAGCCGGGGAGAGTTAAGACTCCCGATCGCCAAAAGGCGTTTGCAAAAAGGGCGGCAAACAAAATTAGGCCCAGAATCAGCGAAGTCGACAAAATCATCTTGCTGACCAGCGGTATTGAGAAAAAGATAATTAGAAACGTACCACCAATCCAGTCGGTGGCACCGCCAATACCAAGGTGTGAGGCTCCTGCGGATTTGTTAGCAAAAAAGAATAACGAGCTGGTCATCGTGCGTCCCAACCAGCTGAGAATAACACCACTGATCACTGTTGTAATTGAAGTGATGCCGACAACATACACCATTGGCAAACCCAGCCGTTGGAGCAGCAGCAGGAGTGTTATCACGCCAGCAAATCCCAACCCGAATATCCAAAGTATTCCAGATATACTATTTACATCCAGCGACCGCCTGCTGGTTGGGAGATTATCCACCAGGCTCATTACGCTGCATCATCCGTTGATTTTCCCAAAGAAGTATAGAGCCCAGTGGTACGCAAATTGAACCGCTGCTGAATCCGGGCAAGAACAGCAATCAGAACAACAGCGAGAAGAGGGAACATGGAAAATGCAAGTCTTGAGACCAAATTTATGCCTGTTGTACCATTCAATGTGGTTATCAATATTGAAATGACGAGCGCCATAGTGATGCCCACGCCGCATAAAACAACAGCAGCGAGCCGTGTTTTTTGCCACCACGTCACCAAATTTCTAACGCCAAAACGCATAGGTTTGTCCGTTTCATTGAACAGTTGATTCCGGTGTGCCGCGCTTTTGAAGAAAGAGCAAGACACTTGAGTCCAATGGTGAATAGACAGACATCGTCATTATTCCTACGATAGGTGTTCACGAAATTCTGTTCATCATCGGTGGATCATGTCAGGCCATGTAGCCAATTCTGTTGTAACGCTGGTAATCGTTGATGACCATCCTCTCTTTCGAGGGGCCATGCGCCAGGCCCTGAGCGGTGGGTTAGATGCCGGCATGGCTGGTATCGGGCCGGTTTCAATTCTGGAGGCTGGTGGATTTGATCAACTTCAGAAGCAGTTGAGCGAGAATGATGATATCGACCTCGTTCTGCTTGATTTATCCATGCCGGGCGTTAGTGGATTTTCTGGGCTTCTGGCAATTAGGGCTGAATACGCAGCAATTCCGGTTGTCATCGTATCCGCGAATGATGATCCCACAACGATACGCAGAGCATTGGACTTGGGCGCATCAGGATTTGTTTCCAAATCTGCTGGAATTGAAACCATCCGCGAGGCCATCTCGAAAGTCTTGCAAGGTGATGTTTGGAAACCGGATGAAATTGACCTAGCGACCGAGAGCGACCCGGAAATAGCAGGAATCGTAAGGGGGCTTTCAACCCTGACGCCTCAACAAACTCGCGTACTGTCAATGATTTCGCAGGGGTTATTGAACAAACAAATAGCATATGAACTTGCAGTTTCAGAAGCCACAGTTAAGGCGCATGTATCTGCGGTGCTTCAAAAAATGAATGTCGATAGCCGTACTCAAGCGGTTATTCAGCTTTCCAAACTGGGTTCTGATGCAATAATGACCGTCAATGCTGTTTGAATTTGGACAGGTGTTTTAAGTCAGTTCATGTTTGCGAATTGATGAGCCAACTTCGTCTGCCACAGATTGTTTTCCCATCCCGCTAAAAAACGCTCGCAACGAACCGGGCTTAAGTGGCTTGTTCATTACCGTTACATTAAGTGCCTTGGCTTGATCGCGAACTTCTGCGCTTCGGTCTGCTGTGATGAGGATTGACGGTAAGTCGGATTGCAGCAACGATCGAGCTCTTGCAATGACCTGAAGGCCATCTTCATCATCCAGATGATAGTCGGCAAGCAGAATGTCGGGGCTCAGACCATCAACAGCATCCAGTAATTCATCCGCGTTCGAGAATGTATGGATGGTGCAACCCCAGCCTGTCAGCAATGTTTTCATGCCATCCAATATCGACACATCATTGTCGATGCACACGATTGTCAGATTTGAGACATTTTGTTCGATAGTCTGTCTGTCATTGTTAAAGACGTTGCTATTTTCCGCGGCTATTACAAGTGGAACAGTCACTTCAAATATGGAACCCTTGCCCAGGCTGGTTGTTACCTTCAGCTGGTGCCCCAGTGTTGCGGCAAGGCGTTTCACGATGGAGAGGCCGAGGCCAAGTCCGGGGGCGGCCTGCTTGCCGCCTTCGAGGCGGTGAAACTCCTGGAAAATCACATCTCCGTCCTGCTCGGCTATGCCCGAACCCGTATCGGTCACATCAAAGACTAGTTCGTTGCGTTTGAGCCGGGTATCTACCGTTACAGTGCCGTTTTCAGTGTATTTGATGGCATTTGATACCAGATTTTGGAGTAGGCGTCGCAGCAGGCTGTAGTCCGAGCGAACGTGAAATCGGTTCGAAATGACATTGAACGATAATCCTTTGCTATCAGCAACAGGTCTGAATTCGACTTCCAGTCGTTTTAGCAGATGTTCGGCTGGAAAAGTGGTGATGTTGGGTGTAAGTGCCCCGGCGTCGAGCCGGGATATCGCCAGTACCGCTCCAAGTATATCTTCAACCGATTCAAGTGCATCATCCACATTGTCGGCAAGTTGCTGGCTGGATGAGCCGTCTAACTGCTCGACAAGGCTGGAAGTATAAAGGCGAGCGGCATTCAAAGGTTGCAGGATATCGTGCCCAACGGCCGCCAGAAAACGGGTTTTACCGATATTGGCTGCATCGGCTTCTTCGCGTGCTCTCGCCAAGTCCTGGTTCAGGCGCGTCAGTTCTTCGGTTCTTTCCCACACTCGCCGCTCAAGTGATTCATTTGCATCGGTCAAAGCACGTGCTGCGGTGGTTTTCTCGGTCATATCGCTCCAGGAGATAACCAGGCCGCCATCCGGTAGAGAATTGGATTGCGTTTCAATTATCCTTCCCGATGATTGAAGAGTAATAAGTGATGTAACGTGGGTCTCTAACAATTGCTTGGTGAGATCAGCTGCTCCGGAATGGACCGTCTCAACATTTCCAGCAATGGTTTCGAACAGAATTGACATTGGCATGCCAACCTGCCCCTGCTCGGGTGGAAGATCTAACAGGACCCGAAATTGACGATTCCAGCTCGACAGACGGAACTCCTTGTCGAATACGGAAATTCCCTGTTCAACCTGATCCAGGGCCGTTTGTAATAAGTCTCTGTTGTATTGAAGTGCCTGCGAGGCATCATCGAGCAGGCGAATGGTGTTTTCTTCGCCCGGTATATGTTTTTGTAACAGAAGCGACATCACAAGGCGGGACGAGGCCGCGCCAATTGCGCTTGCCAGTAATTGTTCCGCATGAGCGATAATGCCCTCATCGGCCAGTTCACGGTTATCGACTTCCCCACCACGTTGGCGGAAATAGGCATCAAACGCCCGGTCACAACGTTCACGACCCAGATAATTTGCAACAGAATGCCTGAGCTCAGCAATGGTAATAGATCGGCCCTTTGGGATGATCGAAGTACCAGGGTCACGATTGCCCAGCAAAAATACACCAGCTTGCATGCGTTCTATTGGACGGGGAGTTCGCAACAATGAAACCGCTGCGTAGATTAGTGCATTGGCCAACAGGGAAACGATTACCCCGTGATTGAGTGGGTCCGCATCAATTCCAAACAGTGCTTGCGGCTTGAGAAATTCAATTCCAAAAGGTCCGTTTGTAAGCAAGTTTGATTGTGAATTGAGAATAGTTGGGAGAAAGAGCGTATAAAACCATGCCGTAAAGCCAACGCTCATACCCCAAATAGCGCTTTCTGATGACGGTCTTTTCCAAATGAGCCCCAAAAAGAATGCAGGGGCGAATTGAGCTATTGCAGCAAATGACAATAGACCAATGGAGGCCAACGCTGCAGAATCCCCAGCGATTTGATAATAGGTATAAGCAAGACCCAGAATAACGAAAATCGCGGAGCGCCGAATGTTGAGCAGTCTGTCCGCCATATCACTGTGTCTGCGGTGAACACCGCCAACATTGGCGCGCTCCAGACGCAATTGAAGCGGAACAACAAGGTTGTTTGAAATCATGATGGCAAGCGCAACACACGCCACAATCACCATTGCGGTTGCAGCAGAAAGCCCTCCAATGAATACCAAAAGAGACACTGCCATGGCGTCATTTTCTAATGGCAGCGCTAAAACATAAGTGTCGGCATCAACAGAATTGCCAAAGGTGAGCATGCCCGCGATTGCGACTGGAATGACAAACAGATTGATCAACACCAGATACAGTGGGAACATCCACCGTGCAGTTTTAACCTCGTCTTCCGAGTGATTTTCCACGACGCCCACATGAAATTGGCGTGGTAACAACACGAACGCACAAAAGCTCAGGAGGGTGAAAACGAGAAACTTAGAAGGATTGATGCCCGCGTGAAACTGCTTTGCTACAAAGCTGGACTGTTCAGCCGATGCGATCAGATCGCCAATTCCGTCAAACAGATACAGGGTCACGAAAAGACCAACCGCCACGAATGCAATCAGTTTGATAATCGATTCAGTTGCAACAGCCAGCATTAATCCGTCCTGGTGCTCTGTGGCGTCAGTGTGCCGTGTTCCAAAAAGGACGGCAAAAAATGCCAGGAGTACAGATACGAGTAAGGGCGTGTTAATGGGGCTGGCTTCAAGGGCAACAAGGCTTGGTTGCACCTGCGAAATCATCGTATCCACAGCGCCAGAAATGGCTTTTAACTGAAGCGCGATATAGGGAACCGTTCCAAGGACCGCGATAACGGCTGCCAATGCGCCAACGGCGGTGCTCTTACCATACCGTGAGGCCAAAAAGTCAGCAATTGAGGTGATGCGTTCACTTTTGGAAACTGCAATTATGTGGTGAAATAGCGGATATCCCACCGTAATCATCAAGATCGGGCCGAGATAAATCGCAAGGAAGTCGAGCCCGGAAGTCGATGCGAGTCCGACTGAACCAAAAAACGTCCAGGACGTGCAGTAGGTCGCCAGCGACAGTGCATAGATGGTTGACCGTTGCCGGCCCATCCTCAGTCTTTTAGTATTGGAAGCCCTGCGCCTGTCGCCAAAGCTGGCAACAACGAATAAAAACAACAAATATGCGATAGCGGCAAAGAGAATGCCCCAGCCCTGCATGGTCTCCTCCTTGCAGACGCTCGACTGTCTCTACACACCACAAAGGTCTATTTATGTCCAGTAGAAGACGAATTTGACCGATGACACAACCGCGGTCATGACGCTCGCCAAATTATGGTTTGGCATGTTTATGGCATTGCAATGGCGGGGATAAATCAGAAAATGGGACAATTATTGTCGTCAAAGATAGGTGGTTAACGAAACGTAAGTTTTCTGCTATTGAGCCGCTGGGTCGTTTGTTAGAGAGGGCTCAACCTTAGATCTGCTCACCGGGGGACGGGCGGCAGATGTTCAATTTCGTGGCGTCGAAAACGGCGCGTTATCTATAAGAGGACTATTATGCTGAGTGAATTTAAAGAATTTATTGCCAAGGGCAATGTCATGGATCTTGCTGTGGGTGTGATCATCGGCGGCGCATTTGCGCTCATTACCGCATCGCTGGTTGGCGACATTATCATGCCCATCGTTGGTGCAATCTTTGGCGGTCTGGATTTTTCTAATTACTTTATCGGTCTTTCGTCGGAAGTCACCGCGACTTCCCTGGAAGAAGCCAAAAAACAAGGTGCTGTGCTGGCCTACGGTAGTTTCATCACTGTAATTATTAATTTTATCATCATCGCATTCATCATCTTTATGATGGTGCGTTATGTGAACAAAATAAAGGCGAATATGGAAAAACAGGAAGAAGAAGCCCCGGCTGAGCCTGCGGCTCCTTCCGCAGATATTGTGTTGTTGACTGAAATCCGCGACGCTCTTCAAAAATAGACGGCCCCCGGAAGTACGGGCCATTCGACTAATTGAGGAACCCCACGTTATTTGGCGTGGGGTTTTTGTCAGGAATTTCGTTTGTTGTTGGAACTGACTAAATCCTTGATGGTTTCCACAATTTCGGGCGTAACTCGTGGTTGTGTTGGGCTTATATCGAGCATCCCTCTATATAACGACAATGGGTTTGATTTATTGATTAATGTAAAGCGGTTCTAATTTGGCAGGTGTCAATCCCAGCCTAAAATGGGTCTTGATCCCGGAGTAAAATTGGCCAGATTTTGGGACGTTTGTGTTTTTGATCTGGTTTAGTGTCAGTTGATTTGAACAGATTTTTGTTTTCGGCTCTGGTGCAACCTGTAGCTTTCACCATTCATCTCCAGGATGTGGACGTGGTGTGTCAGCCGGTCGAGTATTGCGCCCGTTAGGCGTTCTGATCCGAAGACCTCTGTCCATTCGTCGAATGGTAGATTGGATGTGATGATGATGGAACCGCGTTCATACCGTTGGCTGATTACTTCGAACAGCAACTCCGCCCCGGTTTTGGAGAGAGGGACGAAGCCCAGTTCGTCAATGATCAGCAGGTCTTGAGCTGCCAGTTGTTTTTGATGCCGTTGCAAGCGACGTTCATCAACGGCCTCGATCATCTCATGAACCAGTGCAGCAGCCGTGGTGAAGCGGACTTTCATCCCCTTTTGGCAGGCAGCCAGTCCAAGGCCGAGGGCAACATGGGTTTTGCCGGTTCCACTTGGTCCTAACGCGATGATGTTTTGGCGTTTCGCAGCGTACTCGCAACGGGCCAGTTCCATCACGAGCACCTTGTTCACTGACGGGATCGTTTTGAAGTCAAAGCTGTCGAGGCTCTTGGTTGCCGGGAACTTCGCAGCTTTGATGCGTCGCTCCACCATTCGGCGCTCACGTTCAATCAGCTCCAACTCACATAACCGCAGGAGATATTGGACATGATCCTTATTCTCAGCGGCACATTGTTGGGCCTGTTTGGTATATTCACTCTGGAAGGTTGGCAGCCGAAGTTTGGTCAGATGATGTTTGAGTAGAACTTGCGGTGTATCGGTAACAGTGTCGTTCATGCTGCCGCCTCCGACAACAGCACGGCATAGCTGGCAGGTTTTGTCGTCTCGACCACCGCTTTGGGCAAATAGGGGTAGATGTCGAGATCAAGCCTGGGCGGTCGCCGCTCGATCCGGCACAGAATAAGGTGCTTGATCGCATCATAGCCAATGGCACCCAGATCCAAAGCTTGTTGGATTGCGGCGTGAACGTGCTCCAGCTCAAAAGTTTCCAGCAGACGCAGGATCTGAACATACTCGCGTTTTCCCGCCTTACCCATGCGGGCTTCTAATAAACGATGAAGGATCGCAAATGCATCGGGTAAACCCCAGCCTTGCAATGGTGCCGCCTGATCGAGAGCACCTACCTTTTGTTCCAGCAAGGGCAGATAGTGAAGCGGGTCGAAGATCATGTCTGCCTTCTCATAAGACCGACGATGGCGGGCAATAATCTCGGTTCCACTGCCAATCACAACCTCATGGATGTAACCGCGAACCTGAACCTCATGATGGGCAAAGGCGACAGGAACGGAGTAATCATTATTGCGGTAGCGGATCATCGAGATTGACGTTGCCCGCGTGCTAAACTTTTCACACGCGTCGTATGGCGTTGGGGGCAATGCCATCAGCGCGTCCAGGTCTCTCAGCAATCGTTCACCAATACTCTCACCATGTCCGCGAACAACATCATCCTGACGCTTCAGGCAGCATTCTTCCAACCAGGCGTTCAAGGCATCAAAGCTGTCGAACCGTGGGGCTGGGATGAGAAAGTTCCTGCGACCGTAACCAATGACGCCTTCGACATTCCCTTTATCATTGCCTTTGCCAGGGCGACCAAACTTATCCTCAAACAGATAGTGCGATTGTAGCTCTGAGAAAGTTCTCGTGCGTATCCGTTTGCCACCGCCCAGGATCTTTGCAACTGCAATCACGGTGTTGTCGTAGAGCATCGACAACGGCACACCGCCGAAGAAAGCAAACGCAGCATTGTGACCGTCACAGAAGGCTTCTGTTGTTTCCGCCGGATACGCCTTCATGAAGAACGCATCCGAATGCGGCAACGATATAGCGATGTAATGCAGCTTGCGTTCGACACCGTCGATCACGCCGAACGTCTCACCAAAATCGACCTGAGCATGGCCGGGCGCGTGAACCAGAGGAACAAACACCTCCTGGGTTCGTCTTTGCTTCTCACGCACATAATCAGTGACAATGGTGATCCCGCCAGTGAACCCGTGCTCATCCCGTAACCGCGCATGAATACGCTTGGCTGTGTGCCGTTGCTTTTTGATGACCTTTTTGTCGTCTTTCAGGATCTGATCAATTATCCCAACAAACGGATCCAACTTCGGGCGAACAGGCGCGGTCGTTCTTTGATAACCGGGCGGAACCGAGTGCTTCAGGATCTTCGCCACGGTTTTGCGATCAATCCCGAACAAACGGGCCACCTCGCTATTGTTCTTCCCATCCACATGGCACGCTCGACGCACCCGACTATACAAATCCACAGAATACATCTTCCCCACCTAATACTCACAAGCACAAGGTGTCAGAGTGCGGAATTTTACTCCGCGACGGTCAGATTACCCAACCATTTCTGTGGTCATTTTGTCTCCGGGATTCACATCGAAGCGTTTGCGTCGACTATGGGCCCTTCGGACGGGCCATCTGAGATATTGACGACCCGCAAAATGACGTCACCTTTTTTTGCTGCGTTCGTTAACGGTGCGGCATCCCATATTTCCGAACAGGATGATGTCCATAATGGATCTGTGTTTCATCCAGCTGCGGTGGTCTTCCCCACCGCATTGGCAGCGGCTCAACAGACTGGTGTATCCGGTAAGAATTTTATTACAGCTTGTGTAGCGGGATACGAGGTTGGAATTCGTATTGGTGAATTTCTTGGCCGCTCACACTATAAAGTATTTCATACAACAGGCACCGCGGGAACATTTGCAGCAGCAGCTGCTGCCGGGTCGATTTATGATCTGGATAACTACAAGATGGCGCATGCCTTTGGTTCCGCAGGTACTCAATCGGCAGGCCTATGGGAATTTCTCCGCGATGCAGCTGATTCAAAGCAATTGCATACAGGAAAGTCAGCAGCCGAAGGCTTGCTGGCTGCCTGGGTCGCTGGTGAAGGATTTACAGGCGCTAGTAGAATTCTGGAAGGCCAACAGGGGGTGGCTGCTGGCATGTCAAGCGACGCGGATCCTGAATACCTCCTCCACGGTCTTGGCGATCGCTGGTGTGTCCTTGAAACATCTTTCAAGTTTCACGCGTCGTGTCGCCACACCCACCCCGCTGCTGATGCCCTGTTAAAGGTTGTATTGGAGCAAGATCTTGCCCCGCAAGATATCGCCCACGTTACCGCCCATGTACACCAGGGTGCAATTGATGTGCTGGGGTCTGTAACCAATCCCGTTAGTGTTCACCAGACAAAATTCTCCATGCCCGCTACACTCGGTTTAATTGCAGCCCGTCGAAAAGCTGGCCTGTCTGAATTTGCAGCTGTATTCGACGACGAGGTTGCGCTTTCATTTTTAGATCGTGTTACGATGGAACTCGACGCCGAAGTAGACACTGCTTATCCCAAACAATGGATTGGCAAAGTAACCGTCACGACAAAAAACCAAAGCTCATTTACCGGGCGAGTGGACGAGCCAAAAGGAGATCCTGGCAATACGCTGAGCCGGGAAGAACTGGACACTAAAGCTCGTTCCTTGGCGTTATCAGGAAGGGCAGTAGAACCTATTGAAATTGACTCGCTTATGAAGAATCTTTGGAAAATTGACACGGTGCCCATTGTGACACGCTTGTTGACGCCATAGAGCTCATAGAAAACGTGTAAAGACTACAGTCAAAATGACACAAATCGGAGAAATGGTGCACCTAACCGAAGAAACATCGAACCAGGTTTTTGAGATATTAGCGGACTGGGAAGGTGTATCAAAGGGAAATGAACGTTTGAGTGTCGACGCCTGTGAGTAGATCGCGAGGGCGTATCATTTGAGCCGGTTTTGAAGCTCTTTCACCCGATTGCTATTATCGATCAATCAATATGCGCGCGTTGCGTTCTTCTTATTTGGAAGAGCGTGGCACGTTTTCATATTGAAAGAACCTTGTGCCTATGCCCGGAACGGACTGGACTTGTCCCGTATTAATTCCGCATCCTGTTCTCGTTTAACTCGTTTTTCGTTCAAATTTGATGGGCGACATTCCTCCTATTGCTGAGTGTCTTCTGCGGCTGTTGTAAAAGCCGTTGATGTATTGGAACAGGGCGTCGGTTGCTTGCTGTCGTGTTTGCCATGTGCCGCGCCAGATGAGTTCGGCTTTGAGTGTTTTGAAGAACGTCTCGACCACGGCGTTGTCCCAGCAATTGCCTTTTCGGCTCATGGACACTTTAAACTTCAGTTCACGCATTCGTTTTTGATAATCATGAGAGCAGTATTGACTGCCACGGTCCGTATGATGAATGCAGCCCGGCGGTGGGTTTCGAAGGGCCAAAGCCCGGTTGAGAGCCTGCAATGCCAAGTCTTTCTTCAACCGGTTGCTGACAGCCCAACCCACCACACGGCGTGAATGTAGATCGATCATCACTGCCAGATACAGCCAGCCCTCACGGGTCCAGATGTAGCTGATGTCACCTGCCCATTTCTGGTTGGGTTTATCCGCTTGGAAGTTCCGCCCCAGCAAGTTAGGCGCAATGTTGAAGCGGTGATTGCTATCGGTCGTAGCTTTGTATTTGCGTGTTCTGACCACTCGAATGCCGTTGTCGCGCATCAGGCGGCCAACACGGCGGTGACCAATAGCAAGGCCGGCTTCCTTCAACTCCTGCGTCATTCTCGGGCGACCATAACTGCCAAGGCTCAAGTGATGCTGTTCACGGATGTGCGCCAGAACCACCATGTCATCGCGCTGCCGTTGACTAACAGGGCGGTTGTGCCAGGCACGATAACCACGCGATGTAACATTCAGAATATGGCAAAGCCGATCCACCGGAACGTGTTTCCTGTGTTCTTCGACAAACGCAAATCTCACTTGCTTTGACCCGCGAAGAACACTGTTGCCTTCTTTAATATCTCCCTCTCCTCCGTGAGGAGACGAACCTCTCTGCGAAGCCGCTCATTCTCTTTGGCCAGATCAATATCAACCGATGGTGGAAGGTCATCAGGCCGGGATTGTTGTATCCATTTCGATAACGTCGAAAAGCCGACCCCCAAATCTGATGCCACTTGTTTCCGGGTAAGTCCGCTGGTCAGCGCAATACGCACCGCTTCACGCTTGAATTCGTCTGTGTGGCCTCGTGCCATAATAGTTCTCCTTGATGGGATTAATCCAATTCAAGGACACGGAACTAAACCGTGACAAGTCCAGATTGATAATTCACATCGGCATCTTTGAGGTCTGACGTCAACCTGTCTGCGACACATGTTGGCAGTGTCAGTATGATCGGTGTCGATTGTTCGTTCCTGTTTGAAACTTTCCCACCAATCCTGAGCGTCTTATACTCATAAATCCCTATACAGGATGAGAGAGTTATTCATCTGCAATTTGCAATTGATGCCGTGTGATCAATCTCGAGCTCTGGTAAGTCGCGCAAACTCTGCAAACCAAACGTGTAGATATGCCGTGTCTAGCTCCCAATGTCTGGGCCACTTTTTGATACGGTTTCTTGTACCGGCGATCTCATGTTCAAGGACCTATGAGGCCGGATGCGATTGTACCGCCTGATCCATTTATTGATGACGATCTGGGCCTGTTCGGTGGTGTAGAACCATCCGGTATTTAAGACTTCGTGGTGGAGCGTTCCGTTGATGCGTTCGTTGTATCCATTCCCACGGTGAACCGGGATAGATTCAGATGTGATTGGGGAACTGAGGTCGGAGCCGCATGCGCAAAAATTCAGCGAAGTTTGCTGTTACCACTCCGCCTTTTGACGGTGGATTTCAGTTGGTTCTGCTACGTGCATTTAGCCGGTCACGGCTGTGCTTTATTTTTAAATTTTGTAACAGGTCGCGAATTCAGGCGCACGGGGTCGAACTTGCTCTTATACAAACGGAATTTAACATTGACCCTTGGGGAAGTAAATAAGTTCCGTTCTATCTATGTGTTGTGACATTGAAGATGGATCGAATCCAAATTCCTTTGGGATAACACCATTTTTCCGTGCCCATGGTTCTCAATGCTTCATCATCCACCAGACGGGTGATGACGGAGTGCAATTCCAGGGAACTCTATCTTACCACCTGTTTGAATTTTACGATGGCTGATTCTGCGGTTTTTAAATCCGGCGCGATGACATCCAACAACCAGTTGTTGGTTCCTGAGTTCCAGTTTTCCGTCGCAAGCCGTACGGGACATGTGCCGGATTTAATCTGGTTTTTGACTTTGGATTCCATTTCATCCGACCGGCTCGCCCAAATGGCCATGACGATCTTGTCAAAGCTTTCACGCACTTACGCGCGCAGTACGCTTACTTTTTTTACCGCTTCGGCATCAACCTCCGCAGTAGCGCCTTCGGCGGCGCTGTTTACTGATTTTTCCTGCGTGTTCGCCAGCGCGTCAGTATTCTTTTCCTCAGTCTTGGTTGCATTACTTATATTCGTCCTCTCACACATCAAACTCGATGATTCATTATTGACTTATCAAAATGGAACATACTGACCGCGATGAACATTTCGATGTTTCAATGCGAGTTTCGTTTAACTCGGTTCATAGAAACGCGCTTGACCCCCTATTTTGTGCTGTCCGTTAGCTGTTGATATGTCGTCACTCAAGGGCCCGTTCACCTTCAAAACCTAATCGTTATACCTCCGCTTGCGCGGTGGGTTTCAAAATTACCTGAGAATGTACCGTCGTAGCGAACATTGGCCTCAATCATATCGGTCAGCTTTGCACTAATCCCAGTGCCTACAGCAAAAGAATTACGATCTGGTGAGGCTGAAAGCGCGGTGAAATTCGCTCCCGCTACGCCGGCAATTGCTGAACTTGTCGAATTGACCGGGTCGTTTAATGCCCGCTCATAACGAAATTCCAGGAACGGGTTCACCACCATGCCGGCGCTGGTCTCCACCGTGCCGGACATCTCTAGTCCGATTGATCCCCAAGTGCGGTTGAAATTGTCCTCCGCAGTCGTCAGGTTCAAAATGCCAGCGCCCGTCTCGGTGAAAGCATCTCTGCTTACATCAGCATGGTCGAACCGAACCAGCGGAGCGAAACGGAACTTGCCTCCACGGTCAATCCCGAGCATTGGTGCAATGTCATAAGAGGCGGCTGCGGAAAAAGAGAATACATCCCCATCCGCATCGCCACTCGCAACCGCTGTGGCGCCGCCACCAAGCTGGATGACGCGATCAAACTCATAGTCCTGAGAGCCGTAAGCAAAAGCGGCGGATGCCAGCAGGGCCCCGGCTTCAATCCGGGCGTATGCGCCAATATGAAACGTATCAACATCGGCCGACGAAGGGCCGGAATCGACATCAGTTACTGAATAACCGCTTGAGACGCCAAACTGATATGTTGCGGTAGCGCTCACAAAGGTGCGGTCAACGCCAATCAAAAAGCCGCCGGTTGTCGCGTCAAAACCGGTGATCGCGCCACTATTGTCAACATCACGAAAGGCACTGATGCCGGACGTCCATATCGAAAAGCCTTCAACATGGCGGGCATTGCCATTCGTATTCAATGCAGCCTCGGTATTCTGGCCAACGGCGACCACCGATCCGGAAAGATCGAATGCAAAGGAAGCCACCTGCGCTCCTGATGCACCGCCAATCCGTGTGCGACGCTGCATGATATCGGTGAAATCACGCCCAACATCCGCACCCGCTAATACCGCATTGGGATGTATGGATTTGTCGGAGACGTCAGATAGTGGAGCGACAGGAGGTAAAACCGGTGGCTCGATAGGGGGTTGAACAGGTGGTGTGACGGGAGGTTCAACAGGCGGCATAACGGGGGGTTCGACCGGCGGGTCAACAGGGGGAGTTGCACCGATAGCCACGAGGTTAAGCTGCAACTCTTCGCCACCGTCCGAATCTGGTACGACATTGGCTTGAATATTGAGATCAGGCAGATTTTCAGCCGTGGAATCAAGTAAACCAGTGCCGTCTACATTGGAGAATGAACCCGGTATCCCCCCGGCAGCATCAATGATGGTAAATTGATTAGCCGTGGAAAACCCTGTCAGCGCACCAAGTGCGGTCACTTGGAGATTGCCGCCCAAGAACACGTCGCCAGCAACATTGATCAGATCGGACGTGTTATCCGACATAATTTCCACATCAAATGTACCCCCCGCATTCAAGGCCAGATCACCTGTGACATCAATTGCCCCGATTGAGTTGCCGGGTGCAAGAACACCATTGTTGTTGACACTCGCGGTCGTACCGGTCCCTTGAAATCGACCGGTACCCAGTGTCGTAACATCACCAACTCGATTATCGGTTGAAACGATTGCCCCGGAATTTACTTCGATATTAAGGTCTATCTGGTCCGACAAAACTTGCGAAAGGCCACCATCAGCCTGAAGAAGCGCCGGACCCGAAATACCCGGACCTTGGATATTGAGTGTTCCGGCACCTGTTTTGGCGATGGTTTCAAAGTCATCGACGGGAAGTGCTTGAAAATCGAGCACACGGATCGTATTAGGATCGACGGTTGCGTCAATTATATCGTTACCATCTCCACCGCTAATTCGGCCTGTCGTTGTAAATCCTTCTTCGAAACTGAACATGTCGTCACCGCTACCCAAGGTCACATTTCCAGTAACATCCCCGGTGGAGCGCAATATCAGTGCGTCTTCCCCATTCCCAAGGTCAATTGCCATGCCGCTACCACCAGCGATGGCGCCCGCGAGGTCCACGGTTGTGGCATTATCAGCCTCGCGGAGTTGCGATACAAAATTACCGGTTCCGTCGTCTACACGCTCTGTCGTATTGCCATTGTCAAAAATCCCGGTTCCACCGGTGCTCGTCAACGTTGAACCGTCGTCAATCCGAATACTCGTGGTTGCAGCTCTGAACTGCGATCCGTCACTGGAAAAAAACGCAGTGTTTGGTGTTATCAAAATGCCATGGGCATCTGTACCCACAGTTGAAACCTGGGCTCCGTTTTCCAACGTTATATTGGCTGAAACTGACGATGTGGAAAGTCCATGAGTGTGATTACCGGTTGCAGTGACAGTGCCGCCATCCACTTGCAATGTCGATGTTCCGGAGTGGTTTACAATCACACCCGTTGATTCCGACTGCGCCCCGGTTAAGTCGTTATCAGTTCCCTCACCATCGGCAATAATTGTGCCTGTTACGCGAACGATACCATCGGATTGCATCCCGGATCCAAATAGAGCATCTACAGAGGAAATACCGACTGCCGCCCCACGTAAATCTGTTCCCGCTCCGCCTCGGGCGGTAATTGAATTTGAGTTCTCCACTGTAACCGTTTCACTGCCATTTGAAACGAATGTGACTGCGGTCACTCCGATCGCGCCCCCCCACGTGTTGTTTGATCCTCTGTTGCAGTTCCCATTCGAACAGCATCACCGCCAATTGCAGTAATGGCCTGATCGTTGCGCATGTTAGCGATTGATTCCCGGCCGATCTGGATAATAATTCCTGTCGCTGCACCACCAGTAGCCACACCATTCGTGGAATTAGTTGCATTCCCGCCTATTACAGATATGTCAGCCTGGTTTATGGACATAAATGTGGGATCATCGGCACCATCAAATACAACATACCCGGTTGCAGTCCCTCCCGCCGCTGCAGCATTACCTGCACCGGTGACAATAGCGTTTCCTCCAATTGAGGTAAGGCGTGCTGTTTGCGTATGCGTTCCTGTACCGGCGAAAACTGAACCGGTTGATCCACCACCTCGGGCGATGCCGGTTCCATCACTTCCGGTCAAACTCAATTCGGCGTCGCCTCCGTTTGATGTGCTGGTAATATTCCCAACCATTGACAGATCGGTGGCCCCAAGAAAAATGTTCAATGCATTGGCACTACCGCCTGTGACCAATCCCGAAAGTCCCAGTCCGTCAACAAAACCAGTCGCTGCGCCACCATTGGCATTAATCTCACCATCAATGGAAAATAACTGACCCGTGAAGGTTATACCGCTAGCACTGCCGCCCGATGCCACCAAGGCATTTGACGGGGTGAAATTGGGAATATCTGAAATGAGAGTATTGATTTCAGGCACGGCATTCCCATCAACGCGCGCCATGGCATCGCCGCCCTTTACCGTAACGTTACCCTCAATCGCAAGCTCTGCGTTTCTTGGATCTGTCGCCTCTCGTGTGTCGGGGCGCACGTTGACCCCGGTTGCAAAAACACCACGCGCATTGGCATGGGTAAATCCACGTGTCATGCCATCGTTGGAAACAGTTGTTGCCTGAGCAGTTCCATTTCCACCCGTCACGTTGACGTTGCCGTCTATAGATACATCTATTTCTGAGCCATTTGTGATCTGAACCCCAATCAGTGACGATCGTTGGTTGGTGATGGCGACGGCCGTCCCAATATCGTTCGCTCCTACACCACTGGTTGCGCGCGCTGTGCTTACGATGTCTCCCTGCGTGACTGTAACATCACCATTTATATCAACTGAAACATTATCGAGATCTGGCAGAGTTGTATCTATAACGCCGTCGCGCCTTGTGAAACGAACAATTGAAACTCCGGCACCGCGAGAGCCATCTGCCCGGGCGTCAACTACATCACCAGTTTCAGCTTCGCGGGTCTCCCCAGATGCGTTTGCTCCGCCGCCGGTCGTTGTTATGTCTCCGTCTTGGCGCAGCGTTAGGGCGTTGTCACCCTGGATAAAAATACCAGAATGTTCCGAAAACTGATTACTAAACTGTACAGCTTGAACTTCAATATTGTCGCTACCAAAATCAAGTGACGCGACGGTACGTTGACCACCATCAATACCGATATTGCCAATGTTGGTAAGGGAAACATCGCCCGTATCAGCCTCGGCGCGTATCGCACCGAACCTGCCGGTTGCAGTCTGCGCTGTGTCTCTTAAGACGCGTGTGTCAAATCGTTCAACGTTAATATCGCCTGTATGGGTGAAGTTGATTGCACCGCCGGCATCAAGCCCCAGTGAGCCAAAATTGTTTAAGAACGTGTTGGTCCCAAAACTTTGAACCTGCCCTGGATCAGCCCCATTAATATCCCCAATAAGTGACCCTTGAATCCCGCCACCTGTCCGAATGTTGAACCCATTGCGGAAATTCCGAAAAGTGGCAATGTCACCATGATTGATTGAAAACGCACCAAGGTTTGCGTCAACGGTAATATCGACATTGTCGGGATTTCGGAAAGTTAACCCGTTCCTACCGAAATCACTTGTAAGGTTCAGCACTTCGATACGGTCAATTGTTAGATCGTTATCTTCAAAGCCGCCGGATAAATCTCCCGTACAGGTCAGCGTTGATCCCACCGGTATACATTGAGCCGAGGCCTGATTTGAACCCACTAACCCCGTTGTAATGGCCAAAACACTGGCTGACAGTAAAAGCGCTCTTCTTGATCTGAAGATTTCCTTCAGTTCAATCGACTGGCAATACATTTCAAATAATCCCCTAGAAATCCCAATGGCTCTGGCGCTTATTTACTGCTTTGTTCACCAACAAGTTCAACAGCAACCTAAACTGTCCATTTATGTTTCAAGCTTAGAAGTGATGAGATTGATTCGCATCACCCATATGGGTGTTTGAGTTCGTATTTTTTCTATTAGGATGCCCCTGGTTGAGGATTTTAATGGGGCAATATACGGTGCGTGATAGTGATAAATCTCTCCAGGAGACTGTTGAGGAGGTTTTTTCATTAGTCCCTTCTGATGAAGCGGTTATTTCGAGCCGCGAGGTTGTTTCACGTTATCTTCGCAATGATACACGGATCATCAGCAGCCTATGTTGGGCGGAATTTCAACTTGATGGCAGATTTGTTCGGGGCGGCGTCTCCAATATCGATTCCATGTCATCACGACTTATATTCGATAAAACCGATGACGACGTTTCCGGCATTGTGGAAGATGCCGCTGACAATGGGCTTCATGCCGGCAGATTAACCCCGACACACGGCACAAATGGTTTTATTTGGTGCATTCCGTATACGCCAGCAACCAGCACAGAGTTGCCCACGACGCTTCGTCGATTAATTCTCGTAACAGAAGAACTGTTCTTTGAAATATTGCGCCTGTTCAATTCAACAGCAAACCTGACCGCCGCCGAACAACGCATGGTTTATCAATTAATGATGGGTTTTGGACCCGGCGAAGCAGCGGTTGCAGATAATGTTTCAGTAGAAACCAAGCGCTCGCAATTAAAGAAGGCGTCTTCGAAACTGCACTGCACCGGTCAGTTGGAAATCGTGCGCCTGTTAATGGGTCAAATGATTCACATTCTGTATCTGTGTGAAGCGGAAACGTCTCATATGGATGCGACTGAGAAGTTCACAACGGATTTTCTCGGAAACTATATCAAACTGTCGGCGCAACGTTTGTCCAACGGCCGATTGATGCGGTATTGGGAATTAGGTCCTCAGGACGGCACTCCCGTTCTGCTGATCCACGGGTATCTGTTTCCCATTTTATTGCTGAATGCAAAAGCACAACTTGAGCAACACAAGCTGCGGCTAATTGCGCCCATCCGAGGTGGATATCTGGATAATCAAACCTATAGTGACGTTCATCTCGACGGTGGTATGATAGAGAAAACGGTCGAAGATTTAACACTCTTTGTCAAACAGGTATGCCCAAAGCCCATTCCGGTTGTGGGTCATGCCACCGGCGGTTTTTATGCAATGCTGATAGCAAAATTAGATGGCGATTTATTCAGCAAGATTATTATTCCATCTATCAATTTGATGAAGATAAATTCTGATTCCCGGTCGTTTTCATCGAGTTTTTTTGGAGGTATCAGGAAATTAGCCGGAGAAACCGACATTTACGACACCCTCGTTCGGCAGTTCCAGAAAACAACATTTTCAAACAAGCAAGCGACAAAATTCGTTTTGAGACGATTGTTCAAGGGCTGCGAGATTGACGTTGGTGTGCTCAATGGGAAATACGGTGCTGGCCAATGTTTTGATTGGTACCAAGCCTTGCATAGAAATTCTCCACTGGGCATTGCAGGCGACTTTCGTCTGGCATCACGATCACAAGAAGCAGTTCTGCGTGAGGTCCCGGAACATCTGTCGATCCACTTTCTCCATGGGCCAAATGACATATTTACCCATCAGGATTTGATCCGAAAATTTGCGACTAATCACCCGTCAGCAGACGTTACGGTTCTAAAGGAAGGCTGTCACCTTGCAGCCGCTTCACACCCCGAATTGATGTGGGACGTAATTAACAGTTGCATTTCAGAAGTACCAAATAAAGCAGCAAAACCGGTCAGTAATTAAGTTAAGATAACGCTCCTATTATCCAATAATCAGGTGGAAAAACTGGTTAAGCATCGAATATCCCAAATAATTTTATCACGTAAAAGACCACCTTTTGGCGATATTGAATTTACCTTGTTAATGTCGACATCGGGCCATCTTTCCAGGTGCCGCCGATTGAGAATATCCCGCGAGCGACAAGGGTTAAAAAAAGCCAAAAGCGGCCTGAGGTGTTGGTTGACGAGTTGTGGTTTATTCATTGTGGCTGGCGCTCTTTGCGATTAACCGGACAAATGTTTGGCGACGGTGGTGAATGGCTGCTTGCGCGGATCGCCATCAGGGGCGGGATCATCCAGACGGACGGTGATCCTGGTTTTGGAGATTTTTGTCACCGTGCCCGGCATACCGTTCTTGATGTCAAGATCACGATCATTGCGGGTGAAGACAAGACAGTCACTGGTGCTGAAGGGTCGTTTGCCATGGGTGGTGCTGCAGGAGATGTCTTCGACGAGTTCCCCCAATTCCTTGCGCCGGTCGCGTATGTGTTCATTCAGCGCTTTCACATCAGCCCTGCGATGAGCAAGGGTGAGACGAGTGGCATTGGCGCTATTGATGCAGATATCGGCGACATAGTCTTCAACAAGGGTGGCAATGGCCTCATCGCAGCCGGGTAACAGAACAATGCGATCATTCTCATCATAGGCCTGAAGTGCCTTTCCGGTTTCGGCCTTGGCCAGATGCTGGGAAGTTTTTTGTTGCCAAACTTCTTTCTGGCGATGCACTTCCCGTAATCTGGCAGCCCCTGATCGTTCAGTGATCGCCCGAAAAGGTGCCCCGGCTTCGATAGGCTGGAGTTGCTCCGCGTCACCAACAAGCACCAGCTTTGCGCCACGGTTCCTTGCTTCGGTGATAAAGCGTGCCATTTACCGCGAGCCGATCATGCCTGCTTCATCAATCACCAGCACATCGCCGCGCTGGAGTTGATCATACCCGTTCTCCCAAGCTTGCTCTGAAGATTACTTGAACGGCGCTGCTCAAAGAAGGTGTCGCGGTCATGAGTATCGAGCCCGATAGCATCATTGATTCCTTCCAGCCCTCGGCTGGCCTTGAACGCTTGTTTGGGGTCGATATCGTGAAGTTGAACCGCCATCTACTACGCCTGCTCAACAGAAGGCAGATCATCCAGATCGCCCAACCGGGCACCAGCTTCTTTGGTTCTGACACCCACATAGCGGGCAACCGCGTAGACTTCGCCCTGATTATCCACCGCAACAAAGCCGCGCCGGTCGCCACAGGCGAGAATATAATCGTGATCCTTCAATGCCGCTACAAAGGAGGCTTTTCCATCCGATGAAGCCCAGGCTTCCTGAAAGGCCTGTTTGATGACCTTCGGGTCTTTCTTTCTCCGCTTGGCCTGCTGCCATTCTTCCAGAGTGAAGTTGAGCGGATCGCGTTCCTGTTTGTTGAGATAACCTGCCGGCAGTTCCCAGCCATGTTCCAGAAACAATTCCTTGCCCGATGCCTGAAGCTTGGTGTGATCGAAGGGAATGTGGATCGCTGTCATACTTTCCACATCAATGCGGCACCACACGGCATGGGCATGGCGGCGCAACTGGCCGTCTTGACCAATCTTCTCGTGAATGACCGGAAGACGCGGCTGACCAAATAGTCCCAAGCGTTCTTTGGCCCTGTCAGCGACGGCTTCAAACTCTCGTGCGGAGACTTCTGCTTCATGGGGCGGATTGAGGCTCAGCGAATAAAGATGTTCGGAACACTTGGTTGTTCGTGCAACTGCAGCACTTTCTTGCAGGGAAGAGCGTAGATCGTTGCACATGAACCCTCTGATCTGATGAACGACCGCCTTCTCGTATTCCGGCTTCATCAGATGGACGGCCAGTTCGCCGACATGACCGCGCTGATTACCAACCAGATTCAACAGCAATCTCCGGAACCTTTTGTAACCGGCGAAGACCGCGCATCATCATTGTCAGCCTCCAACCCCATGGCTTCGAAATGTCTGACCTTATCGGCATGCAGCAACTCGATGTCTTCCAGCTCAGCCAGATATTTGTTGACGTCAGCTTCCATAATCCGCCTGAGCATTTACAGGGCGGAGAGGATCATCCTGACTATCTTCACATCACCGGTTCGTGTGTTGTTTGAGGTCGACAGATTAAGATTGAGCACAATAACGAAGATCGATGCTCAACCATGAACGTGTACTTCGTGTTGCACCCTCCTTTTACATATTCAGGGCGAAGTACACGGTGGCCGTTCCGCAGGAAAAACAGTTCACCGGACTGTTTTCTTATCCTGCTCCAAATTAGGATGTCGCGCTCCTCGATGGCCCGTGCCAGTTCCAGCTTCAGCCTCCGTATCTTGCCGGATTGCTGATCATCTGAACCGGATCCGTCAGACCGGGAAAACTTCTTCACCCACGCATAAAGGGAGTGCGTACTGACACCTAATCGTTTCGAAACCTCCGCAACCGGATACCCTCGCTCAACAATCTGGTGCACCGCCTCGCGTTAAAATCGTTACTGTATTTTGAATTGGCAATAACGGCCTCCTTACCTCAAAATTAGGAAAGAAGGCGTCTACAAAGCTAGGGGCTATTCAATCAGACCAAAAAGGGATTCCTAAATCTCGTCAGGCGCACTACGCTTTAGTATGTGGCGTTATGTTTAAAAGGTGAGGTTAGTCGTACGCTTCATATTGAGGAGTTGAATTTAGGATTTCATATGAGGCCAGTGCCGTCGCCGCATACAAGTTATTTGTATGCGGCTATTGTCAATGTCAGTGAAATCAATCGCTGGACTTCATGGAAGAGAGCAACTCAATAGCTTCCACTGTTGCCGGTCTGGACCCCACGATTTCATACCAGTGAATAACGTTTGGGACTTTTTCAAGCGAAAGCCCTAAATGAGCGCAATGGTGCATCCATGCATGGTGCGCGATATCGGCGATACTGTAAGTTTCACCACAAAGAAACTCACTCTTGCCAAGCGCTGTGTCCATCAAATCAATCACCCGCATTGCAATTTCGCGATAATGCGCCAGCGCTTCGGGGTTCGGCACTTTTGCGAATTCCGTCCAATATTCAATCTGTCCAAAATAAGGCCCTTGGGTGGATGCCTGGAAAAAGAGCGAGGAGACTATTTTGTCATGACTGCTCGATTCATCCCCTACTCCCCATGCCGCCTTCTTCGCCAGATAAATAAGTATCGCATTGGATTCCGGGAGGACGAGTTCACCGTCGACCAGGACCGGTACTTTCGCGACAGGGTTAATCGCAAGAAACTCGGGATGGTGTTGTTCGCCCGTCTTGATATTAACCGAGACAAGTTCGTAGGGCAGTTTTGTCTCCAACAGCATCACCAGCACCTTGAGCGTGTTGATCGTATCATATCCGTAAAGCGTGATCATTGCAGTTCCAATCCTTCTTGCGACAGTCCATCAAGATGCGGCATGAGGTCGAGCAGCTCGCGGGTGTAAGCAGTCTGCGGGTTTTCAAACAAATCATCTGTCTTTTGCACTTCAAGCAGCTTGCCGCCTCGCATGACCGCAACCCGGTCACACATTTGGCGAACGACTGGCATGTCGTGGCTAATGAACAGCATCGTCAAGCCGAGATATTCCTGCAGGTCCTTCAGGATATTGAGGATCTGAGCCTGGATCGATACGTCCAGTGCGGAAGTTGGTTCGTCGCAAATCAGGAAACGGGGCTGCGTTGCCAGAGCGCGCGCAATCGATATCCTTTGACGTTGACCACCGGAAAATTCATGCGGGAACTTGGCCGCCGCTGATGTACCCAATCCGACCTGGTCCAACAGTTCATCCACCCGTTGTTTTATATTGCCACCGACAAGCAATTTGTGGTGCCGAATAGGCTCCGCAATGATGTCCATCACCCGCATTCGCGGGTTTAATGAAGAAAAAGGATCCTGAAAGATCATCTGGATTTCGCGGCGGAACCTGTCTTGAGCCTCCCGGTCTGACGGATCGTTTACAACGTTACCGTCAAACATGACCTTACCGTCGTCCAAATCATGCAGGCCGCTGATGACGCGGGCCAGGGTGGATTTTCCCGAGCCGCTTTCGCCAACCACGCCGAATACTTCACCGGGCATTATGTCAAACGATACATCATCCACAACGGTGAGCCATTTTGTGCGGCCCGGAATAATACTGCGGGAGATTGGAAATCGCTTCTTGAGGTTTGATACACTCAAGAGTGGCTTGCCCGGTTGATTGGAATATTCCGGCCAATTACGCGACAGGTCTTCAATTGCAAACCGCGTTTCGCGGCCCCCATAACTGATCTGCGAAAATCGCTTCAGTTTCACCTGTGGTCGGGGCACGGCTGCGATGAGCGATTTTGTATATTCATGTTGAGGCTTACCCATAACCTGCAATGTTGGTCCACTTTCAACAACCTCACCCATGTACATGACGGTAACACGATCTGTCGTATCCGAGATGACCCCCATGTCGTGGGTGATCAGGATGACACCGACCTGACGTTCCACGGTCAGCTCTTTTATCAGGTCAAGGATTTGTGCCTGAACCGCGACATCGAGCGCGGTGGTGGGTTCGTCAGCGATAATCACATCAGGTTCTGAACACAAGGCCAGCGCTATGACGACACGTTGGCGCATGCCACCGGAAAACTGGTGCGGATATTGATCCAACCGGGCCTCGGCGTCGGTAATACCCACACGGTCCAGAAGGTCTCTTGCGCGCTCACGAGCATCGGCTTGGCTCATCTTGAGATGCGCAACGATTGTCTCCGTTAATTGCGCACCCACCGTTAACAGTGGGTTTAGGGACGTTAGCGGATCCTGGAAAATCATGGAGATTTTCTTGCCGCGAAGTTTGCGCATCGCGTCGGCATCCAGACCGCTGGTCAACTCGGATTTGAACGATATCTCTCCGCCCGCAACATATCCCGGACGCTCCAGCAGGCCCATAATCGCGGCTCCGATAGTTGATTTACCGGCGCCCGATTCACCAACAAGCCCGTGGATTTCACCGGGCTCGACAGTCAGGCTTGCCGCAGAAACCGCCTTGAAGATAGAATGGCGAGACGGGAATTCTACCGTAAGGTCGTTTATTTCTAACAGGTCATTTCAATTTTGGATTGAGCGCATCACGCAACCAATCTCCCAATAGGTTCACGGCTAAAGCCAGACTAAGCAATGTCACGGAAGGGAAGAGCAGGATCCACCATTCGCCCGAAAACAGAAAACCCTGTCCAACACGTATCAGCGTGCCAAGTGAAGGTTGAGTTGGCGGGGCACCCGCTCCTAAAAATGACAGGGTAGCTTCTGCGATGATGGCCAGTGCCAGTGAGATGGTCGCGATTACCAGAACCGGGGAAAGAACATTGCGCAGGATATGCCCAAATATGATGGACCATGCACTTCGTCCAATCAGCTTCGCTGCCTGAACATATTCCTTGTTCACTTCAACCAGGGTTGCCCCGCGTACAACGCGCGCAAATTGCACCCAGTCAGACAGTCCTATGGCAATAACCAGGACCCAGATCGCAACTTCATCGCGATATTCGACAGGGGTGAATCCCTTTGCAACGCCAAAGATAAGCATGGCAACTAGGATTGATGGGAAGGTGAGCTGAACATCGGCAATCCTCATGATGACAGCATCAATCCAGCCACCGAAGTAACCGGCAATCAGCCCAAGGGTGACACCAATCAGCAAACCAAGGGTTACCGCCGCGAACCCCACAAACAGGGATATCCTCATACCGTAGAGAATGGTCGAAAAGACATCACGGCCCTGATCATCTGTTCCCAGAAGAAATTCATCCCCGGTAAACGCGTTGGGCGTCAATGGCGCGGTGAACCCGTTCATCAAATTTAAACTGCCGGGATCAAACGGATTGTACGGCGCAACCAGTGGTGCAAACACCGCTGACAATACCAACAATACCGTGATGACCAAAGACACAACAGCGATCGGGCTGTGTCGAAATTTCCAGGCAAGGTCACTTTGCCAGGCCTGTTGCCAGCTTGAAAGCGGTTTGGAAGATGTTGTGTTGGTCATGACCGGAGCCTCGGGTCGATTGCGACGTACAAAACATCAACAAGCAAATTAATAGCCACAAACATCACCGAAATAAGAATCAAATAGGCCGCCATGACGGGAATATCGACGAACTGGACGGCGTTGATAAACAGAAGGCCGACACCCGGCCACTGGAACACAGTTTCAGTGATAATGGCGAATGCAATGATGCTGCCCAATTGAAGACCGGTTACCGTGATGACTGGAACAAGCGTGTTTTTCAAAGCATGACGGAAATTGATTGCCCTTTCGGACAGGCCTCTAGCCCGCGCAAACCGAATGTAATCCTGCCGCAATACCTCCAACATTTCGGAGCGTACGAGCCGCATGATCAATGTCATTTGAAACAGACCCAGAGTTATTGACGGCAGTATAAGCGCTTTCAAACCGCTCGCCGTCAGGAACCCGGTGCTCCACCCCCCAATATCAACAACCTCTCCGCGACCAAAACTTGGAAGCCAGTCGAGCTCCACTGAAAACAGGTAGATCAATAGAATTCCGATTAAAAATGTTGGCAGGGAAACACCGATCAGGCTGACAGTCATGATGAAATTTGCGAGAAAACCCTCGCGTCGAATGGCTGTGAAGATTCCCAAAACGATCCCGCCGGTTATCGCAAAAAGACCCGACACAGCCGCCAGTTCCAGGGTAGCAGGCGCCCGTTCGGCGATAATTTCCGCAACAGGGCGGCCCTGACGGTAGCTGATCCCGAAATTTCCATCCAGTGCATTGATAAGGAACTTCCAATATTGAACAACAAACGGCTGATCCAGACCTAGCACGGAACGCAAGCGTTCAATATCTGCCTGTGAGGCTTCTTGACCCAGCATGTTGTCGATTGGATCGCCAACAAAATTGAACATCGAGAATGCAACAAAGCCAACAATCAAAAGGACGAGGCCAGCTTGCAAAAACCGACGTACGAGGAAGGAAAACATGGACACCCCACATGCAACGAGGAAGCTTCGGCGACGGTAAATTGCCGCCGAAGCGCCTGTTGACAGTTACATTGCTATTTGACTGTTACCCAACGCAGGATGAAGAAGTTATCAGCGCGCTGAACAAGCTCGACTTTTTTGCGAGCGCCCCATAAAAGCGCCTGAACATACATCGGTACATAACCGGCCTCGTCCTGCAAAATCTTTGCCGATTCATCCAACATTGCTTGCCGTTTGGTATCATCAATCTCGGATTGAATTTGCGGCAACAATTCATCAACTCTCGCGTTGGAAAATGCACCGAAGTTCCAGCTACCAAGTTTTTTCTCTGGGTTTGGTGTTGTCACGAGAAAGCGAATTGGGTGCTCCGCGTCAAACGATCCTGGAGACCAACCAAGCAGATACATATCGAAGTTGTTGGCACGCAGTTCTGACCAGTAATTGCTGACGGGCATAGCTTCCAGTTCGGCTTTCAACCCGATCTGGGCCAGCATCCCGACGGCTGCCTGACACACGGCCTCATCGTTGATGTAGCGGTTGTTCGGGCATTTCAAACCAAAACTGAATCCATCTGCATAGCCGGCTTCTGCAAGCAGGCTACGCGCTTTATCAAGATTGTATTCAGGTCGTGCTGCAAGCGATGTGGAGTAACCGCGCATGGTGGAACTGACAAGCTGCGACACAGGTTGCGCCGAGCCACGCATAATCGTTTGCACGATCGCATCAACATTAATGGCATGGTTTACCGCCTTGCGAACACGCGGGTCGCGGAACGGGTTCGGTTTTCCCGCATCAGCCGTATATTTCAGGGTTTCGGCCTGGTTAGCAAAACCAAACATAATTACCCGCGCTTCAATACCTTCCAGTACTTTTACATCCGCACTGTTTGACAGTCGCGAAACATCCTGGGTCGGCACCGGATTGACCATATCAACTTCACCGGAAAGCAACGCTGCGACCGCTGTTGCCGGGTTTTGGATCGGTGTATATTCCGCCCTGGTTATGTTGTGCTCTACTTCACCCCACCAGCCGGTGTGCGGTTCAAGAACCGTTTTCAGGTCAGGCTGCCGCTCAACAACCTTGAATGCGCCTGTGCCATTGGCGTTTCTTGTAGCATAATTTTCCGTCTCTTTGGCAGGTGTTGCCGCATTATTTGCCTCAGACCACCCCTGATCCATAATCATGAAGTTGGTGATTGTATCGGGAAAAATCGGGTTCGGGGCACTGGTGTAAAAATCGACCGTGAAATCGTCGACTTTCTTTACATCTGTCACCGTTGCAAACCAGCTCGACACGTCCGATTGCGGTTTGGTTGCCCGCTCATAAGAAAAGACGACATCGTCGGCGGTAAAGTCAGAACCATCCTGAAACTTGACCCCTTCCCGCAAGAAGAACCGCCAGCCTTTCGCGCCGATTGGCTCCCAGCGGGTTGCAAGGGCACCCTCGATGCGCATGTCGCGATCCCGCCGCATCAGCCCTTCATATACGTTGTTCAAAAACCCGATTACCGGCGCGGAGTTAACCGCATGTGGGTCCATTGTTTGCGGGTCTGTCTTTCCCGCCCATCTAAATGTTTCAGCGTTAACCGATTGGGTGGCCATCAAGGCCATCGCTATTGCTACAATTGATTTTTTCATTTTTTCCTCCATTAATAACCTCACTTTGTGAGGCCAGAGTCAGTTACTGGTTAAGTGTATTTTGGGGGTTCATCGAACTGGCTTCCAGATTCTCCTTTCGCTTGTGTACAGCATCGCCGCCTGGCCGAGCATCAAGTTGATGGAGCCCGCCTGCACGCATCCACGATGTGAACAGTTCCGATTTGACGGGTTCCATTATTTTTCTGATGAACAAATTGATCTCTCCCGAACCGGATTAGTGTTGCCTAACAAAGCAACGTTTCATCCGTGTTTCTGTGATTGGTTCCAACGGGGGACGATCCGTTTCGCACTGGCTTTCTGCTAGTTGGCACCGCGTTACAAAAGGGCATCCCACGGGCGGATTGAGCGGGCTGGGAAGATCGCCTTTCAAGACAATACGTTTACGCTTCCCCCGCAAGGATGGGTCGGGCAGTGGAATCGCTGAAATCAGCGCTTCGGTATAGGGGTGAACCGGATTGGCAAAGACCTCAGCGGTTGGGCCTTGCTCCACCACGACACCCAGATACATGATGACAACACGATCGGCGATATGGCGCACAACGGAAAGGTCATGCGCGATGAAAAGGTAACTCAGGCCCAATTCATCCTGAAGGCGTATCAAAAGATTGAGTATCTGGCTTTGAATTGACACATCAAGCGCCGACACCGGTTCATCGCAGATAATCAGTTTGGGATTCAGGGCAAGCGCGCGGGCAATCACGACCCGTTGCCGCTGCCCACCCGACAATGCGCCGGGACGCCTGTCCCTTTGATCCCTGTTCAGGCCGACAAGCGTCATCAACTCGTCTACACGGGCCGCGATTTCAGCTGGAGGAAAATTGTGAATGACCAGGGGCTCGGCAATCGATTGTGCTATGGTGCGTCGTGGATTGAGTGCCGAAACCGGGTCCTGGAAAACCACTTGCATTTCGCGCCACACATGCTTGCGTTCCGCTTTTGACAAGCCCGACAGGTCGCGCCCTTCGAAAAAGATTTTGCCGCCGGTGACCGGGGCCAGGCCCAAAATCGCATTGCCGGTAGTGGATTTCCCGCACCCGCTTTCACCGACAACTGCAAGGGTTTCATTCACGTCAATTGTCAAATCGACGCCATCAACGGCCTTTACCACGGACTTACCGTCGCCAAACTTGCCCGTTCTGACCGGGAAATGAACCTTGAGATCATGGACCGACAACAGGCTCATGACGCCACTCCCGTTGGGTGGAAACAGGCGAAACGATGGGCATCTCCCTGAAGTTCAGGGCGCTCGAAACACGCCGCTGTCGGCCTGTCACATCGGGTTTGGAAACGGCATCCCGACGGCCAGTCTTGAGGGCTGGGCACATTGCCCGGAATAGCAAACAGCTCGCCTTTCGGTTCTTCGTCGAGGCGTGGCAGCGTGTTGAGTAACATGCGGGTGTAAGGGTGCCGGGGTTTTGCGAAGATCGTATCCACCGGCCCCTGTTCCACCACGCATCCACCATACATTACGCAAACACGATCCGCGAGTTCGGCCACGACGCCCATGTCGTGGGTAATCAACAGGATCGCGGTTCCGGTCTCGGTGGTCAGCGCACTCATCAGTTCAAGTATCTGCGCCTGAATTGTGACATCCAGTGCGGTAGTTGGTTCGTCAGCGATTAAAAGCCGAGGTTTTGAGATAAACGCAGCTGCAATCATGACCCTCTGGCACATTCCGCCGGACAATTCCGCTGGCAACTGTCGCGCACGGCTTTCCGGTTCGGGGATTCCGACCTGACGCAGCATGTCAATTGCTTGTGCTTTTGCCTCTTCTGCGGTTGCACGACCATGTACGATCAGGCTTTCCGCGACCTGCGCGCCAACTGGCACCAGCGGGTTTAAGGACGAAACCGGTTCCTGAAATATCATCGCAATCTCGTTACCCCGCAATTCACTCATTACGGAGGCTGATGCACCGGACAGATTGGCCTCACCCAAGGTGATTGAGCCACTCTCTATGGTCAGGCCGTCGCCAAGAAGCCCCATTACCGAGAGCGCAGTTAAAGATTTACCCGAACCGCTTTCTCCCACAAGAGCCACAACCTCACCCGCGCCAACGTCAAGCGTAACGCCATCCACGAGGGATAGGTCCCCTGCCCTCACGGACAGATCCTGAATGGCCAATAGTGTCACGACCCACCCTCTCTTTTCGCAGTAGTCCAGGGGTTATTGGGATGAACCGCTCCAATATTGGGTGCCCCGTTACGCCCCGCCTGTACCATAGACGGGATAGCAAATTGAACAGGATAAAGGCTGTCTTCCGAAATCTGTACCGCATGATGCGCAGCGATGGTGGCTGCCGTATCCGGCGAGGCGGCACGGTTGATCACGATCAACGGGGTGCTCGCGTCAATACGAGGTGCATGGATTGCCAGTTCCGGTGTGTCTTTACGGTCGATCAACCGTGACAACAGTTGAACTAGCGCTGGAAAAATCTGTCGCCCCCCGGCAGCACCAATCGCGATATCGGGAAGCCCGTCTTTCGTTGTGATCACCGGGGTCATATTGGCAAGCGGTGTGGCGCCTGGAGCAATCGAATTTGGTTGGCCCGGTCTTGGGTCGAACCACATCATCCCGTTGTTCATGAGCAGATCGAGCGACGGGGCTACGATCTTTGACCCGAACCGGGATAGCAGCGTATTGGTCAGCGACACCATATTGCCCGACTTGTCGATGACGCTGAGATGGCTCGTACAGTCTTGCGCCGCCGCCGCATGTCC
Source organism: uncultured Rhizobiaceae bacterium (assembly GCA_951813045.1). Classification (GTDB taxonomy): domain Bacteria; phylum Pseudomonadota; class Alphaproteobacteria; order Rhizobiales; family Rhizobiaceae; genus Pseudahrensia. The sequence goes on along the minus strand of CATOTF010000001.1, from coordinate 315,517 downwards.
CATCTGTTTAAGCCGCACCTCATAGGCACCGCGAATGGCGTTAGCATGGTGAGCGGCAAATTGTGCTTCATCCAATTCAGCCAGATCGAATTTAGAAAGCTCCTCCAAGGAAGCTAGCAGACTGGGGCCACCGGACAGGCCCGACATCGTGTGAATTTGCCGATCCCGATAAGCAGCACTCTCCGATGGCACCCACACTGGTGAGTATCCCGCTAAATCCTGCGCGGTGATTTTTGAACCCGCCGCCTGCAAATCACGAATGAGAGATCCGGCCGTTTCACCTTCGTAAAAATCCTGTGGGCCCACTTCGGCCAACCGCCGCAGCATCGCAGCTTTCGCGGGCATGGGCAGGAAAACAGCAGTTGGGTCTGAGGAATCTCCGCGCAACCGGGAGGGATTCAAAAACAGGTTCTTCGCGGCAGCCGTTCGGGATAAATCCGGCGTGTCGATGGCAAAGACCAATTGTGCAAACCAGTCAACCAGCATGCCCCTTTCCACCAGGGCGATTGCAGGCGCGCTAACGTCAGCCCAACTAAACGTACCATATTTTTCAAGGGCCGAAGCCAGGCCGGATACGACACCCGGCACACAGATCGAAAGCGGGCCGACCAAATTACGGTCATCTTCGACAGATGGCCAGTTGAACCAATCGCCACCTTCGCTCCCCGTTAAAGGGTAATCGTCAGGGTCAATTGCGCCGGGTGCGCGCATGTTGAAGTCCAGCGTATCAACCTGCCCGTCTTTATCAGCATGTAACAAAAACCCGCCGCCACCCAGTCCGGAGAGCCATGGCTCCACGACGGAAAGGGCAATGGCTGTCGCGACCGCCGCATCCATTGCATTACCACCATTAGACAGGATATCAGCACCAACTTGCGCAGCTTCAAAGTGTTGCGCCGCGACAATACCACCATGGCCTTCGACCTGCGGTTTGGTGATCGACCAATATTGGTGCGGGGCGGGTGCTCGTGAAGAATTCTGTATCGCTTCGTGGTTGTTCATCGTTCAAACCCTCCCTTCGATTGGCCGGATATCATCTAAAGATACGTCCAGACGACCTTCGAGTGTCGCGTGGTATTTCGCCAATGCGTCACAACTCGCGATCCAGACATGCGGGCGTTCGGACAGCGTTTTCAAGAGCTCCTCCAGCATCGCCACCCGGTTCGTGCGCCCCGATATCCAGTCGTGTACGGTCAACATGAACAGACATCCATCGTCAGTTTGGGAAATGGCATCCTCGCACCATTGTTTTGCGACTTCATGGTCAGATTGCGGTGGGCGGTCTCCAGCACCAAGGAACTTGAAGAAGATGGCATCATCATTATCCCACCTAACCGGGAGTTCCGTTACGCCGCCAATATTGTAAGGCACATCTTCGCCCATCAGGCTGCTATCCCAAAGGTCGAGTCTCGCCAATTCCCTCAGCATATGCGGTGTCATCTCCCAGGCTGGAGAGCGGAAGCCGGTGGGGCGTAGCCCTGTTTGCGCAACGAACAGCTCCAGTGATCTTTCCAGCGCATCGGTGAACTGAGCATCAGAAATATCACCGACCAGCTCGTGAAAATATCCGTGAAGGGCGATTTCCTGATTACGTTCCAATAATCCTGGAAGTAGCTCTGGGTTCTCCTCGGCAACAACACCGGGCACGAAGAATGTGCCGGTAATGCCCACCCGTTCCAGCATGGTAACCATCCGCGCAAGCCCTCTACGCATGCCGTATTGGCGGTGTTCGAGCGCTGCAAGCGTTGCCGGTAACCCATCCCTATGTTGCCATAGATGGGGTGCAGTCGCGTCAACATCGACGCTGAAACATGCAGCGGCCCGATAAGGTTCCGGCCATGGGTATGGGGATGGGTCCCAGTTCATAGCGCCGCCTTCTTTTCCTGATAGACGTCCATGGTTCCAGCGGAATTCCCGCCATCTACGGAGAGCGATGTTCCCGTGACGTTTTTAGCCGCCGACGAGGCCAGATAAAGCGCGGCTTGCCCGATATCATCTGCCGTCGTTTCCGTTCGAAGGGGGGTGGCGGCCATCACACGGCTTATATGTTCATCAGACAGGGACGACACAGCGCTACCCGACGCAAATCCTGGTTCAAGGCAGTTTATGCGAATACCGTATTCGGCAAGTTCCAATGCAAAACCCTTGGTCATGCGGTCGAGGGCAGTTTTTGACATGCAATACGTCACGGCTGTACGCCGCATCTTGCGGGCAGCACCCGAGGAGATATTGATGAAACAGCCTTGTGTCTCTTGGGCAATCATCTGCAATGCGAAACCGCGCATCAACACAAATGGCGCACGCACATTGACATCCATGATCCTGTCCCAGTCGGCAACCTGCATATCCAGCAGAAAGGATGACGGGTAGAGCGCTGCATTATTGACCACTACATCGGGAGCGCCCCATTCTTTTTTCACCGCATCCATTAATGCTGTCAGCCCAGTGTCAGTCGTCAAATCGGCTGCAGCACAAAACCCGTCAAGATTTTCTGCATTATGATCCGTTGCACAAACGACCGCACCAGCTTCCGTGAATTGACTCACCAGCGCACGACCCATGATCCCAGCTGCCCCGGTAATCACCACCCGTTTTCCATTAAATTCATCTCCAAAATTCATTATCTTCCATCTCCAATACGATCGCCAAACCGGTCGCCAATAAGGTTTGCGCTCAGGACCAGTAAAAACAGCGCGAACCCCGGGAACATGGCGATCCACCACGCAGTTGCGATATAGTTGCGACCGGTGGAGAGCATGGACCCCCAACTCGCGGTTGGTGGTTGCACGCCCAATCCAAGGAACGAAAGACCGGCTTCAAAAAGAACCATCAAGCCAAACTCCAAAGTCGCAACGACCAGGAGAGGCCCAACAATATTGGGCAGAATGTGAAGCGCCAGAACGCGCAGGGGACTTGCCCCCATCGACCGTGCAAGGGTCACGAACGGTCGCCCGGCAATGGCGAGCGTTTGACCATAGGCAACCCGCGCGTAACGGGGCCATCTTGTCAGCGCCAGCACCAGCACCACATTGATAAATCCTGGTCCCAGAACCGCCACTGTAATAATTGCCAGCAGGATAGCCGGAATGGACAGAAAAATATCGACCAAACGCATCAGGATGGTTTCTATCCAGCCTCGCAGATAGCCAGCAGCCATGCCCACGGTGACACCGACGAATCCCGACAAAAGAACGGACAGCGCGGCGACCAATAGAGATACACGTGCGCCATAGATCAGGCGGGAGAGCACATCGCGGCCCAATTCATCTGACCCCAGCAGAAAGACTTTACCGCGTGCCTCAAACCCGGGCGGTTTAAGACGGCCCAGAAGATTCTGACGGTCCGGATCAAAAGGCGCCAGCCAATATGCAAACACTGCGCAGATGACCAGCACCAGCAACAACCCTGCCGGCCACCAAGTCAGTGTTGACTTAAATGTCGCCCCTCTCCCCGTCATGACTGACCTGCCAGTCGCACACGCGGGTCTACAACAGAATAAAGAATATCCGCCGCTAGATTTGCGAATATCGTCACAAACGCGCCCATCAGGACAATGGTTTGAACCACCACAAAATCGCGCGCGGCAATGCTTTGTACAGTCAACAATCCCAGTCCGGGCCAGGCAAATACCGTCTCGACAATCACCGCACCTGCCAGAAGTTGTGACAATTCCAGGGCGGTGATAGAAATGATCGGGATCATCGAATTGCGCAGCAAATGGTGTCGCACCAGCCGCCCGGTCCGCACGCCACGGGCGCGCGCGGAACGAACATAATCCTTGCCCAACTCGTCCAAAACCGCAGCGCGGGTAATGCGGGCATAGGTTGCCAGCGACAATAAGCCAAGCGCAATAGACGGCATGATCAAATGGGCAAATGTCCCGGTTCCAGAAGATGGCAACCATCTTAACCAGACACCGAATACAAGGATCATCATGATTCCTGACCAGAAGGTCGGCATCGATTGGCACGCCAGCACAATCCACATGATGAATTTCGAAACGTGTTTTCCCCGCGTGATCGCCATGATCAACCCCATCGGCAGGCCGATGAGCAATGCGACGACAAGTGCTCCAAACGCGAGTTGCAGTGTCTTTGGAATTCGGCTCGACACGATATCCCACACATCCGCGTTCTGGACAAAGCTACGGCCAAGGTCGAACCGCAGTAGATCACTCAAAAACGCCCAATATTGCACGATGAGCGGGCGATCGAGGCCAAGCGTCACGCGCATGGCATCGATATCGGCCTGGGTCGCGGTTTCCGGCAACAGGAGTGCGGTCGGATCACCGGAGAGACGCTGGATAAAAAACACCAGCGTCACAACTCCGAAAGCGGCAATCAGCGCCTGTCCACCACGATTGAGCAGAAACCGCAGCATGTTACTCAGAAATGCTCATACGATTGAGGAACATGCTTTCATTGGCCGTTGGCATAAACTCAAGATCAGAAGATGACCCATATAAAACCGCAGCCTGATACATCGGTAACAGATAGTGGTTCTCCCGTACCATCTGATGCACTTTGGTATAGGCATTCTGACGGGTCTTGACATCAAGCGACACGCGCGCCTTTTCCAACAGGGCATCAATTTCCGGTACATTCACCCGCGACCACCGGCTTTTGGAGTGCAGGGTAGGATAGGTGATTCCGTCCGCATCCTGACAGGCGCACGACCAGCGTCCGAAGCTGAGTTCGGAGTTTTCCGCAGGCTCGGAACGCACGATGTTCAGATATGTCGGCATGTCCGTCATGCTAATGGATACATTGAACCCCACATCGTTCAGCATCTGTTGAACTGCTTGCACGATACGTTGATCAAACACCGGCGCAGTTGCCAATGTGGCGGGCGTTGAAGCCAGTTCAGACTTGGCCGCCGTTAGCTCTTTCGCCTTTGCCGGATCATACTCGAATGCCGGAATATCGGGTGAATAACCGAAATGAGCGGGGCTCGCCATTTGTGCCATTGGCACTTCACCGGCCTGTAGCAGGCCCTCAGTTATGCCGAGCCGGTCGATGGCGAGACTTGCCGCTTTGCGCAGGTCCGGGTCATTAAACGGCGGTTTATCGAGGTTCAGCCCGACATATCCAACACGCTCGGTTGGAGCGGAAAGGAGTTTGACCTTGGCATTTCCTTTGAGTTGAATGCCCGCGTCAGAGTCAATGCTGACCACCAGGTCTGCCGTGCCCGCCAGAAGGTCTGCTACCCGGGTAGCCGCGTCCGGGACAGCGCGAAAGATAGCATTCTCAAACGGGCCGGCCGCGCCCCAATAAGCGTCGTTTCGGTTAAGGGTGACGGATACGCCGCGGCTCCACTTATTAAACGCATAGGGGCCTGAGCCGACCGGGGCAGCGTTGAAGGCGTCCTTGCCGAGTTTCTCAACGATCTTTTTGGGTACGATTGACAGTTTAACCAATTGCGCCATCAACGCGGGGTATGGCCCCGCCGTGGTGAGCATGACCTTGGAACCGTCAACAATCTTTGCGTCGGTTATCTGATTAAACTGGCCCAGTTGCGGTGAACCAAAATCCGGGTTGGTGATGCGTTTGACCGAATACACCACATCTTCGGGCGTCAGCGGCGATCCATCATGAAAAGTCACGCCCTCACGAATGGTAAGTTCCAATTGGGTGTCGGAAATCTGATTCCAGCTTGTTGCAATTTGAGGTGCAATCTTGCCGTCATTATCGCGGGTTACCAAATTGTCGAAAATATTACGGTAGACGTAATAACTATCGGGATTCCATTGCAAATGAGGGTCAAGTGATGACGGCTCTCCCGCAAGGTCGACGGTGATATCCCGCGCAAATGCCGGTGACGCAAGCGCCACAACCGCAACAGCGGTTAAAAGACGTTTCAATATGTGTGTCATAGGTTTCTCCTGTTCTGGGTTGTCGATTTACGATTTGAGGTCAGCCCTGGTCGCGACAGTGGTGTTTCATCGCGCAGCAATTGGCGCATGAAGAATGTTTCCTGGGCATCGAGCAGCGCCGTGCGGGCAGCTCGGATTGCATTCCCGTCACCTGCGCACAGTGCCTGAATCAACGTCGACCCATCCGTGCGCCTAAAACTTTGTTGCGCGCCACTCTCTTCAAAATAATGGGTGACCCGAGCCGTGTGGTGCCACAATTTGCGCAGGTGGCGCGCTGTAAACGGATTGCTGTTTTCCAGCATTATTCCGTCAATGCGGTTGAGATAATGATTAATGGTTCGAACAAGGCCAGCATCATTTTGCCCATCAGTGGCTGCGAGTACGCGCCCAACTTGCTCAAGCTCTTCGCGCGCAGAAGCATCAAGAGCCAGTTCAGTCAGCGCTGCTTCCGCGATTCGCCGTGCACCTATAACGTGACCGATCAATGCTCCACTGACTGGCAGGATCAGCCATCCGGTCCGTGGTTGTGGCATCGCCCACCCGTCATATCCAAGCCGCGACAGGCCGGAACGAGCCGCAGCCTTGGTCAATCCGAAACGACCCATGACGTCGGCTTCTGTCACCACCTCACTCGGCATAAGTTCGCACCAGATCACCGCATCAAGCAATCGATCCTCGGCAAAACGAACCTTGGCCTCTGGGTTGGGAATGCCGTCTTCTGAAATAACAGGGCGCAGCAATGGGGAAGAAGGGTCGTACATAAAATATCAATTTCTATTGGTTGACATTTCAATGATAACTAATAGATATTTTTAAGCAACACATTTATTCTTCGGTGGATAACAGCGATGTCTTGGTGGTCCAGGTAAGTGGCAAGGGCGTGCGATTACCTGGACCCAAATCTACCGACCCAACCTCATCAGCAATCCTGCTTTCCGATACTATTCCACAATCCGGGTGTTGGCGGTTTTGAGCTTGCCGGGAACCGCCAGCACCCCGGGCGATAATCGCTCCTGACAGGTCGGTAAAATAGGCCCGGGCACAGCATGAAACGAACAGCAGGAATGTCAGGCTCAGGCCAGTGAGAATAACATCTCTACCCGAGTTTTTACCGCAGCTTGCCCACTACCGACCTTGGGACTTACGAGACTTTGTTGGGCCAATATTTTAGAAGTCGCCATTCACTTAGCTGGACTTTACACTATCATAAGTGAGTGACCATTTGACTATTGATGTTAATTATCTATTTGAATCCCGGGGATTTCAAAAACACATTTGCCAATGCGCGTTCCCCCTGTATCATTTCCGTTGACCAGCCCCGACGGGTGATAATTTGGCAGCCAATTTTTATGCAACCTACTCTTGTTATCCTTGTCGTTGGGCTTTCCCCATCGTTGATTGGCGAGCACACGCCCCATTTGAAAAAACTTGCCGAGCGCGGTGGTACCCGGCCATTGTCCACAGTCGTTCCCGCAGTGACGTGTACGGTTCAATCCACATTGGTTACGGGTACTTTGCCGTCAAATCACGGTGCTGTCGCGAACGGCTGGTATTTCCGCGATCTGTCGGAAGTTCTGCTCTGGCGCCAACCTAACCAACTCGTGCATGGCGAAAAAATCTGGGACGCGGGTAAGAAACGCGACCCGGATTTCACCTGCGCCAAGATGTTCTGGTGGTACAATATGTATGCGACCGCCGACTGGAGTGCGACCCCGCGCCCGATGTACCCCGCCAATGGATTGAAGATTCCCGACCATTACGCTTATCCCCAAGGGATGCGCGATGAGCTTGATGCAAAATTTGGGAAGTTTCCCCTGTTCAAATTCTGGGGCCCCGTTGCTGACATTGAATCCAGCTCCTGGATTGCCAAAGCCACTCAACATGTCATCGACACCCGCAAACCGACACTTGCAATGACGTATCTTCCGCACCTTGATTACAACCTCCAAAGGCTTGGCCCCGATCTTTCCCATCCTCGACTTATCGCTGACCTCAAGGAGATCGATGACCTTTGCGGAGAATTAATTGAAGCGGCCGACAAGGAAGGTCGCGATGTGATCGTGGTATCAGAATACGGCATTACAGAAGTGACCGACGCAATTCATATTAACCGCGCGTTGCGTGAAGCGGGTCTGATTGCTACGCGCGAAGAGCTCGGACGTGACGTTTTTGATGCGGGCGCGTCAGATGCCTTTGCGCTTGCTGACCATCAGCTGGCACATATCTACGTCAAATCCCCGGATCGGTTGTTGGAAGTAAAAAAACTCGTGGAACAACTTGATGGTGTTGAAACGGTGTTGGATTACGAAGGCAAAGCCGCCGCTGGACTTGCCCACGACCGCTCCGGTGAACTGGTTGCAATTTCCAGTGCTGACCGGTGGTTCAGTTATTATTATTGGCTCGACGACGAAAAAGCGCCGGATTATGCGACTACCGTCGATATTCATCGCAAGCCGGGTTATGACCCAGTTGAATTATTCTTCGATCCGGCCCTTAGATTTCCAAAGCTGAAGGCCGGGCTGAAAGTTGCGCAACGTAAACTCGGGTTTCGAAACCTGATGGATGTAATCTCGCTGAATGACACCAAACTCGTCAAAGGTTCCCACGGGAGGTTGACGGATGATCCTGATGACGGGCCAATGGTGATAAGCTCACGCGAAGACCTGTTGGGGGAAGGACCGGTGGCCGCTGTGGACTTCAAGCAATTGGTGCTGGATCATGTGTTCGGGCGAAAAGCAAACTGAGCAAGGCTCGTAAACCGTGTTGACTTTACGTTCCCGAAATGAACTTTTGAAGAAACAGGGTGAGTGCAAATAATCCAACTGCTAAAACCGCCCACATTATGTTCCCGGTGCTCGCGATCATAATCGCATCCAGTAATGATATGCCCGCAATGAGACTGACAACGGCACGGGGAATATCCCCCGGCCCCCGACGGCGAATGAAGTTGAGGGCTATGCCCACCCAAACAATAAATATGAGCCAGAAGGGCAAGACCGACGTTTCGTGCGATACGAGGTAGAACCCATAGAGAACCGGGGCGGCGATAAACGCCAGTGGCCACAGGTTTTCCACGTTGCCGAAATTTTCCTGTTTGGCAACGTAAGTAAGGCCGATGAGATAACTCACCAGCAGTAACGCCCCGATCAACAAGGGAACGCCAAGTGCGGCTGCAAAACACACGCCCGCCGTCAGATAAACCAGCACCCGGCAAAGGCCCATGATAAGCGGGCTGAGCGGATTATTTTTATGGTGGCGGTTATAGAGAACGATCAACCCTGCGAGTACAACGCCGCAAATGGCGGGCCAGATACCGGTTCCATTTTCGGGCAATATGCCGATCAGAAACAGCAGCAACACGGAAGCGCCCATCATGCCCGCCGCCCAGTTAAATACCGTTTTCGCGGTGACCAGTCCTGCGGGGATGGGTCGTTCCGGGCGTTCGATTGCATCAATTTCCGCGTCACAGGCGTCGTTTAGAAACATGCCGCCGATGTAAAACAGCGACAAGGCGAAGATGATAAATGGGGTTCGAATATCGACAATCACGCCGCCCGTAAGCGCGATACCTGCCAGACAATTTGTCCAGACCGTCGGCAGGTTTGAGACACGACCGAGTTTCAACGCAGTGTTGAATGTCATTCCGTTCATACAGCCAGTTCGCTTCGCACCCAGTTTAGCTCTCTTGCAATCGCCGCACTGAGACCATCCGCTCGCTGGTTTTCAGGCAAAACGTCCCAGGTATAAGTTTCAACTTCCAATTGCCTGGTAACCGGGTTTTTGGCGTGAATGGCCAACACGTCTTTCAAAAATTGCTGAGTGGTGGCCAGATGTTCCATCTCTTCCAAAAAAATGGGGACATGGAAATGGATGCGCCACTCCGCGCCATGGGCCTGATCAATAGTTTTAATCGCAATTGGCACATCCGCATGGCGGGTGAGGTCGCCATTTCGGCTCTCGATCACCTGATGCATATAAACCGGCTCATCCAATGGCTTGAGCAAATTTGCAGTATTCCCGTCCACACTTGGAATACGCACGGCAGAACTGAGTTGCAGTTTTGAAATTTTGATGCCGGCGTTCCGCAAGGCGTCCAGACTGGATTGCGGGTCTTCAAACTCCACCGCCGCATGGCATACATCGTAACAGACACCAAGGTGTTCACGCAGCGCAGCAGACGCCGCAGTTTCCGGAAGACCGGTGAGTTCGGACAATCTTGCGGCGGCGGCGGCACTGTAAAGATGGTCCTCAAAAAGGTGTACCGTTTCCTCAATCGTTTCGATCAGGCAAAACGGTTCCGGTTCCAGCGCCAGGTTGATCAGTTTTCCCGTTTCTTCCCGCAGTTTCACCAAATGGGCTACATGGCGGATTAGATTTTCGGTGATTTTAGCAACAACTTCATCACCATCGTCCCCTTGAGCCCATGGCTTGAACGTACCGGGCACGGTGCTGACTGACCCCTCCATTCCAACGGGTAACCATCTTGCGAGATGATCTGCCATTGTATTTGTATAATCCAACCGCGATTGCTGGGTCCAATCGGGTTTATACGCCCCTTCCTTGACACGTGAACCGTGAAAATTGCCGTAGGGAAACCCGTTCAGCGTGAAGATGTAATAATCCCCGTCTTTGAGAAATTTCTCAAAGTCAGCGAATATCGCCCCATCGCGAAGGGTTTCTGCGGCGGCGGCCGACAGGCGAAGCCCAACACCAAGGGGTGCATCGGGACTGACATCGCGTTTTATATCCGGTAAATGGCGACGCATACCTTCCATGATATCGGCCCAGGTCTCACCGGCATGGATATTGGTGCAATATGTTAATTGCCCCAGATTGCGGCCACCTGAAAGTTCCATCAATACTCCTGTCGGCTTTTCAGCCAATTGATGGATTCCATCACGTTACCATCGTCAATTTCGTGCACTTCAATACCCACGCCAATGCCTGACAATAGGGTAATCGTCAGTTCCCCGCCAAGGTGTTCGCGGAAGTCCCGTAAACCTTTCATCAGTTCCAGTTCACCGTCAACCGCCCGCATCTCAAGGGCGGAATGCCAGAGTTTGAAACCCAGGTGTTCCAGCAGAAAACAGATACGGTCTTCTTCTCCCGGTTCCAGTAGGCCACTAAGCACCGAATAGCGGGCATCAAGTGCAATGCCGATGGCCACCGCTTCGCCGTGACGGACATGGTAACGGGTGAGGCTCTCCAGCTTGTGAGCGGACCAATGGCCGTAATCAAGAGGGCGTGCGCTGCCGGTCTCAAAAGGGTCGCCCCCCTGACCGATTTGCTTCATGTGCAGTTCGGCGCATCTTTGGATCATGTACGCCATTGGTGGCTTTTTGAACGTCGCAAGGTCGTCGGCGTGCTTTTCCAGCCATTTGAAAAATTCACCATCGCGGATCAGCGCGACTTTTACGGCTTCCGCCATGCCGGCAATCTTGTCGCGATCACCAAGCCCCATAACGAAATCAAGGTCGTTCAATACGGCAAAAGGTGGCGCAAATGTGCCGACATAATTTTTCGTACCAAAGAGATTTGCCCCGTTCTTTACACCAACGCCGGAATCGTTTTGCGAAAGTACCGTAGTCGGGATTCGAATATGGCGTACCCCACGATGGGCGGTAGCAGCGACAAGTCCAACAGCATCCAGCACAGCACCGCCGCCAATGGCGATCACGTAGGAATGACGATCAACGTGATAATCGTAGAGCGCTTTTTGCATCTGCTCGACATATTGCAGCTCGGCCTTAATCTTCTCACCGCCGGGTACAGGAATAGGTTCAGCAATTAATTCGATGCTCTCACCGTGATGTTCGCAATAGTTCTTTATTTGCGTAATCAGGTCTGAACGGGCAGCGGCGACTCCATCGTCAACAAGAAACAGAACCTTGTGGCGTTTGGAACTTTCCAAGCGACAAAGAACATCCACCAGCGTCCGGTTTTGGAGGGCGAAGAGATTTTCCGTAAAACATACCGGAAACTCGAACGGCACTTCAAAGCGTTGCAACAGTGTTTCAGACCACACCGGGGTATCAATGTTCTTACTCATCATTGTCGTTCCAACTCTATCACTCGTACCTTCGCAACGATCTTCCCTGTCGAGGTTATTCAAATCGATTGTTGACGGGCACGCCAAACGGTAAACATCGCTACCAACAATACCATTGTCGCAATCATAATGCCCATTCCCTCACGGGCCGTTTCCGTTTCCCACCAGACTTCCTGTTTCCAAAAGCCCGGTGTTCTGGGCCAGTAAAAGACGGTCATTACCAAGCCACCGACGACACACGCACTCAAAATCGAAAATGCAATTCGGCCCACAATATGCGCTGATTTAATGGCGATCAGTCCTGCCCACAAGGCAGGCACCACGTATATCACCGCCCAGAACGGGCCATCAGGATCATTGAACTGCACAACAATGAACAGGATCATCATGAGGCAAAGAACAGCATTTAAAATTCTCATACTGTAATCCTCCTACGGAGAAAAACTATTGCTTTGCACATAAGCAACAATTGCTTTCATCTCGTCTTGACTGAATACGTCCTCCCATGCCGGCATTTTCTTGAAACCTTTGGCGACCCGTTTATAGACGAAGTCGGGCGTATAGTTCTCCGGCTTCAATTTGGGGGCTTTTCCCGGATAAGCTTTGAACCCGTGGCAATGGGTGCATTGCCCAAACCATAGTTCTTTACCCGTCGCCACATGTGCCGGGTCCGATAAATAAGCTTCCGTAAATTCCGGTGGCGCGGAAACAACGGCCTTTTTTGCAGCGACTTCACCACTATTTTTGGCGGCCGGGGGGGCAAGGGTCAGCAGATAAGCGATCAAATCTGTCCGGTTCTCAGCTTTCTCCAGACCGGAGAAAGCCATTGCAGTGTCTTCGATCATCGCATCAGGTTCGATCAGAAACTTGTCCAGGGTCTTCTTGTCCCAGACCAACCCGTTTTCACCAGCTGCCTTCATGCCGTCAGAATAGTCGAAACCTTCAACTGTGCCGGCTTTACGCCCGCCCAAACCGTTGAGTTGCGGGCCAATGCGATGTTTCGCCCCTTCGCCAACCGCGTGACATGCCTTGCATTTCTTGAATAGCTTTTCTCCAAGATAAGTGTCCTGCGCTGATGACTGAACCGGATAAAGAACACCCAGTAGCGACATGGAAATCAGGGCGCTGGCATTGATAAACTTCATTAGTTCTGTGCTCACATTCGATAAAATTACATCGTGATTTCGGAACAAGGTCATGACCATTTGATGACCTAATCTGGCACAACCTGCAGGTTCTTCCAAATTTTTCGGTAATCGAAAATGGTGCCGCAAGCGTGGCAAGCGGCACCATTCCTGTTGGGTTCTAGTTGGCGGGTACAACCTTATAGATCGTGTCCAACGTACCATTTGGTCCCGTTGTTATAGACGTCAAAGCATAGACTTCACCGGCTGAATCCTGGGCAAACGCCAGAATGTAGGGAATATTACCGTCCATGTTGGTGACCTTCGCCACTTCCATTTCCCAATCGCCATCGGCGCCTTTGCTACCAAAGAATATCTGACCGTCCATGGCGCCGAAGCTCTTGCTCCAATCACCGAAGATATACTTGCCATCCCAGGCAGCGTGTGCGCCGCGATAAACATACCCACCGGTAATTGAAATACCTGCACAACCATTCGGCTGAGCCGAGCAGTTTTTATAAGTTATGATGGGATCAACGATACCGGTTTTGTCGCAGGTTGCTGGATGATTATCAGGCTTTTGGTAATCAAAGCACCGGCCACCTTCGGTTTTGCGCCAGCCAAGATTGTCGCCTTTAGCGATAATGTCGACTTCCTCAAAACTGTTTTGCTGCACATCAGCACAAAACAACTCGTTGGCGCCCTTCATATCAAAAGAACAGCGCCAGGGGTTGCGCAGGCCGTAGGCAAAGATTTCGCCACGAGCATCTGAATTGCCGACAAATGGGTTGTCAGCAGGAATTCCGTAGTTTTTGCCACCTTCTGATTTATTGACATCAATCCGCAGAATTTTGCCCAGGAGAACCGACATATCTTGTCCATTACCCTCTGTCACATTGTGACCAATACCCCAGTCGTTGGCATAACCGCCATCGCCTGAGGAGATGTACAACATGCCGTCTTTACCAAAGTCGATCCAGTGGCCGTTATGGTTAAACTGTGGCCAGTCCATTTCGGTGATAATACGTCCGGAACTGATATTGGCGACATTTGGATCGTCGGCTGAAACCGTATATTCTGCAACGGTGTTGTTGTGATCCCACCAGAACATTTTTCCAAGATCACCCTGAACGTTTAACTGAGTTGAATAAGCCACATAAAATTTGCCGTTGTTTGCAAAGTCCGGATGGAAAGTCAGGCCAAGAAGACCGCGTTCGTCGAAATCGTGAAACAGAGGGACAATCTTGTTGCGGATATCAAGAAACGGCGTTGGTAACAGTTTGCCATCTTTGTCGATAATTTTAATGCGACCGTGCTGTTCGATGACAAATTTTCTATCATCACCAGCCGGTTGAACCATCGCAAGCGGTGCATTCACAGCTGTTACATACGGTTCCAGCTTGATATTCATTTCTGCGTTTGCAGCCGTAATTCCAGAAGCCGCGATACCTGTCGTCAGCGCGAGCCCAAGTAAGGGTTTTGATATACTCATTCGGTAATTCCTCCCAAAAGTTGTAGAAATAGCTATACCACGAAAGGCTAACGCAGGCCTTATGACTCTCCTATTTGTTTTTTAAAACAAATTTGAAAATCGCCTGAAACTGGGCGATATCAAGCATTTGGATAGTGGCATATTCCTATTGTTCACCGTGAGTTCCAAAAACGTCCGGCGGGAATGGAAACTTGTTAAAGGTCTCCATTACTGATCAACAAATATCCGGCGTTGACCGCGCGTTAGGTGTTCACTCATAGCCCGACGCGCCCCCTCACAATCTTGATCAATCACCGCTTGGGCAATCGCCCGGTGCTCCAGAAGTGACTCGTGTTGATGAATCTTGCGGTCCATGGGAGACAGGGACTTTGCAAAGTTCATACCGATCAAAATATGTGGTCGAAGTGAATTGATAATCGTTTCGAAAAACCTATTTTCAGACATTTCCGCCAGTCGAACACGAAAGTCCGCATCATTGCCCGTGTGGGTAATACCGCTGGCAAGTTCATCCGCGATGATCTTCAATTGAAGTTCGAGATAACGAAGGTGCTTGCCGGTTCTATGGGCCGCTGCATAGGCCGCAATATCCGGCTCCATGGATTCCCGGCATTTGTAACAGTCCCTCAACTCCGCCGGGTCGATCTCAAGCGCCCGGTTGTTCTGCGGAACCTTTTTACCCGGTGCCACAATTGTGCCTGAACCCTGGCGTGAAACAACGATTCCATCTTCTTTGAGAACGGAAAGGGCAGAACGGACTACTGAGCGGGAAACACCGTAATCATGTGCAAGCGATGCCTCGGTTGGCAAGGGGCTCAACGGCGGATAATCGCCAACCTGAATACCGGTCAGTAGATCATTATAAAGCTGAACTGAAATTGATTCACGAATTACCGTTCCCGCATGCGGCATCTGTTAAACGGCCTCCCATCCGCGAGCAACAAACCTGCGACAAGTCTTGCCGCAAACAGGAAACTTGGCAAGCCAATTTGGTTAATTTCACAATAACGTTTGCCGACAGCTCGATTGGTTATTTAAGCCGTTGGAGTAGCGGGCGAACCAAAAGCCATAAGATAAAGGGCATGATCGCGGTGACCAGAAGGGTCAGAACCGGGCTATCTTCACCAAGATACCCTAGGCTTGCGTAGGCAAATCCAAGTGGAATTGAACCGCAGACCAAAGCGGCAAAAAATACGGCAAACCGCATTTTCGAGAGCCCGGCAGCGCACGCCACGACTTCCGAAATAATGGGCAACCAGCGCGAGAGGGCCACGACCCACCCACCTGCGCGGCCAAAAAGCGCTTCACCCTTTGCCAGTCCCGCGGTGCCATTGAGATAGACGGCAACCGGTCGACCAACAATTCGGCATAAAATATACCCCACCAATCCGGAGACCACCGATCCCAGTGCGGCGATTATTCCGCCCAACAGCGGGCCGTAAATCATGCCAAGCGCCGCCATGACCGACGTGGTGGGAACTGGCAAAGCAAGGTCAGAAATCAACAAACCGATGGCCACCACCCAGGCGAAGCCACCATAACCGCGCAACCGTTGAAGGGCGCCTTCGCCAACAAATAATTCCTCGATTTGATCACCGAAAAAGAAAAAAGGCGCGGCGACGAATAAAGCCACGCACAGCAATATCAGGCCGAATTTGACCGAAGCGCTCAAGGAACCGACTTTCGTTTCGCGGTCATTCGATGATCAGGTTTGACAGGTTCTTTTTATCCTTCGGGTCTTCAACGACAGGCTCCCTTTGACCACGCAAAATCGAATTACCTTCATAAACGGTGCGTTGGTCAATCGGGTCGGGGTTGAGCCAATCTTCTTCCTTCATCTGCCCGCTTTGACCATAAGCATCGAGGGCATTTTGATAGCAGATCAGGCGAATAGCTTCTTTATCAATCCCTTCTTGGGCCGCCAGCAGTGCGGTTTTCGCGACACCCAGTGGTTCGGAAATTCCCCAATCGCAGGCTGAATCCACAATGATGCGTTCCGGCCCATAGGTCTTGAGCAGTTCCACCATACGCGCCGACCCCATTTTTGTACTGGGGTAGATCGAAAATGCCGCCCAATACCCCCGATCCAGAACTTCCTGCACTGTCTCTTCATTATTGTGGTCAACAATCACCATGGACGGATCAATACCGTGTTCTTCGCAAACATCCATCGAGCGGGTTGTGCCCCGTTTTTTGTCCCGATGGGGCGTGTGTATCATCACCGGCAGTTCAAGTTCCTTGGCCAGCTCGATTTGAAGGCGGAAATATTTATCTTCCAGTTCGGTTTGGTCATCGTAACCGATCTCGCCAATCGCAACGACGCCTTCTTTCAACGCAAACCTTGGCAGGATTTCCATCACCCCTTCCGCCAGTTCCTCATTGTTTGCTTCCTTGGAGTTCAACCCGATGGTGCAATAATGGCGGATGCCGAACTGCCCCGCACGAAAGCGCTCGAACCCGACGATGGCAGAAAGATAATCAATATAGGTGCCCACTTGTGTACGTGGCTGGCCGATCCAGAACGCCGGTTCAATAACCGCGACTACGCCGGCGGCGGCCATAGCTTCATAATCATCTGTTGTGCGCGAAATCATATGCGCGTGAGAATCGATGAGCATCATCGGGTCAATTCCACTTCGGTATTCAGTTTTTGGGTAACCGCAAGGGCGTTTTCAAACATTTCGTCGGCAATCGAAGACCACGTTAGCTGACCATTTTCAATATCGTCGTTAAACATCGATAATTGAGCCATAAGTGTATCTTTACGTTTTGATTCAGGGGCCGTTTTCAGGGCAAGTGCTGCCGCTTTCTTTTCCGTGCCATTTCCACTTTCGATCACCCGCTCAAAATCATCCAGCAAATCGCCTTCCGCAAATGGCCCGATACAGCGCCATAATTCCGGCGACACCGCCCTGTCTGCGGCCCAGCGTTCATGGGCATAATCGCTTAGAATACGCGCCAATTCCGGGTTTGCCCGCCCGTCAAGGCCCTGGACCGGTTCGAGCATCGCACCGATGAACAGGGCTTTCAGCACCATGTTGTTCCAGGGGTTTTGCTCAAAATGCGCCGCTGGAAACGGGTTGTTATGGGCAATTGCCTCAAACTCGGCGCGAATATTGGTACGCAAGCCAAGGGCCGCCTGTTCCACCAATGCTTCCGGATCGTGATAGAGCGGCAGACCATAATATAGGGCCAGCAGTTCGCTGACGTCGGCTGTTTGATGTATTTCCTTAAACCGCGTGGCAAACGCCACGTTGGTCACCGTTGATACTTTAATGAGCAACAGAATGCGTGCAGCGACGTCGACACTCCAGCGCGAAGGGTCCCAGCCCGCCACAAGACCGGCAGCGTCGGCAAAATCCTGATCCTCAAGGCGCAAATCGGCCTTACCGAGCTTGCGTGGTATCATGCCGAAAGCGATATCAAAACTGCGCGAAGGTAGATCGTCATTAATGGATTCCAGCTGCTGCTGGAACCATCGCATGGCAGCATCAGGTAATTGTCGCGATATCCACTTCTCAATTAACTGGGATGCATTCACCGTCATTATATCTCGTAGCAACGTGGTATGGATAGGAATAAGTAGACAGGTCATCCAAGCATGCTGTCAACCGTCCGCACCGAAATCTCTAATTGGTGCATTGGCCCAAGGCCATCAAAGCGTTTACGTCACTATAGACCCTGTAGCTGAACCGACCGTTATCCTCAATTCGGATCCAGTTTTGTGATCCGATGCGCATCAGAATTGTATCACCATTTGCTTCCTCAACATCTGCCCACCATCTGCTACCATCATCAAATGTCACGGAAGCTTTGCCCCCCTGTCGAGAGACCGAGAACGCGCGAGCGGGAACCGCGGTACGCCCGGCGCAACCCACATGAATATTATGGCAAAACACCGGATAAAGCGGTTTACAGCGAAAAAGCTCATCAGCTATCGCATCGCTTGAGCCGATGCTAAACATCAAAATACCGATTAAAGCGGCCCAAACATTTACAGTTCCCATTAACTCAGTTCTGGGCATTTTTGGGACTCAAGAGCGTTTCGGAGCTTCTTGATCTCATGCGGTGGAACCTTGAAGAAATCGACGCATTCGTTTGCGGTATACGGATCGCATCTATCGCTGACGGCTTGAAAGGCCGCATCGAAACTGGGGGCAGCAGCTTTTCGCAACGTCGAAGATAACGGTGTCAAGGGGTGGCGAGGTTGAAGCTAGTTGGATAGCGAGGCGGAGCCCGAATATCTCTTTGGGCCAAGTCCCTTCTGCCATCGCAAACCCCACGCCAGTAAGATCAAATTTCACTTCGGTTTCATGAACCGATTGAGAAACCGACCCCTTATTCAAAATCATAGCTCAATGGTGCGCGGCTGGATTCTTTGGTGCCCTGCAGCAGCTTTTGCAGGATCCGGTTCAGCGTATCGTACTCCTCCCGGTCGATGGGAGCGGTCAGACGTTTTTGAGCTTCGATCATTTTGGGTTGTACCGCCTCAACAAATGAACTGCCATTTGCTGTAATTCTTGCAAGTTTTGTGCGTTTGTCAGTTGTGCTAGGCGGGCGCTCAATCAGGCCCCGTCGCTCCAATCGCCGCAAAACATCGGCAACCGTATTGCGGTCCGCGCCTATCTTTTTTGCAATAGACACCTGATCAAGCGTTCCTGTTTTCGCCAGTACCGTCAGGACTGCGAATTGTACCGGGGTCAGGTTAAATTCGGCACATTCGTCTAAAAACATCGCCACATGAATTTGGTGAAGACGCCGGATTAGATATCCAGGTCGATCATAAAGATCGGAGAAATCTCTAGGTGTATTGGGCGTTTTGTCGTTCATCGGGCTCAGTGTAACATTAAAATATTTACGGGGGAAACCTAGCGCACGGCAAGAGGATCCACAGGCTTATTGGCCTCAATTCATTCTTATATTATTACCGCGCCCGGATACTAATCATCTTATCCCGTTGGCGATAAACTTACACGATAATCCGTGTGAATGAATTGACTCATAAATAATTGGTAGTACACTACGTATTTTACGGCGATCCACCGCCAAAGATAAATTTTATTGCCGGAAGGGCACATTTATGGGCTGGACCATTGGTGTTGATGTTGGTGGAACGTTTACCGATTTTTACGCGGCGAATGATGAATCCGGCGCCGTCCATGTGGGAAAAACATCATCTACTCCGTCCAACCCGGCGCAAGCCATCCTGACCGGCTTAAGCGATATCTGCAAACAACATGACATCAGTCTGGATGATATTACACGCCTGTCCCACGGTACGACGGTAGGTACGAATGCGCTGATCCAACGCTCGGGTGATACGGTTGCTTTGATCACGACCAAAGGGTTTCGTGATCTGCTTGAAATTGGCCGTCAGACCAGACCTCATATGTATGATTTGCAACGCGATCACCCGGTTCCACTGGTTGATCGAGAAAACCGCATCGAGCTGGAAGAGCGGATGGATGCGCAGGGTGACGTCGTCACTGCGCCAGCACGTGAAGCGATTGAAAAAGCAATTGATGAAGTGATCAAAACTGGAGCGACGGCCTGTGCGATTGGGTTTTTGTTTGCATTTCGCAATCCGGCTCACGAACAATTGGTCGCAGAGATTATGCGAGAGAAAGCACCTCACATTGCTTTGTCTTTATCCAGCGAGGTTCAGTCGGAGTTTCGCGAATATGAGCGCCTGTCGACAACAGTGTTGAACGCATATTTGCAACCTATTATGAGCAAATATTTGCAAACGCTGGAAGACGGGGTTAGCAGGCAAGCAGCCAGTGCGACTTTAGGGATCAATCAATCAAGCGGTGGATTGATGTCGCCTCAGCGCTCGCGTGAGCTACCAGTACGTACTGCGCTTTCAGGCCCGGCAGCTGGTGCGGTTGGCGCGGCCCATGTTGCCAGGCAGGCCGACCGCCATAATATTATAACTCTGGATATCGGCGGGACCAGTGCTGATGTCGCACTTATCCGGAATTTTGAAGTAGACGTCGCATTCGACCGGGATGTGGCCGGTTTCCCAATCAGACTTCCCAGCGTTGATGTTGAAACTGTTGGCGCTGGCGGCGGGTCGATTGCCTGGTTCGACCGCGACGGGCTTTTAAAAATGGGACCGGTAAGCGCTGGTGCAACGCCTGGGCCTGCCTGTTATGGTCAGGGTGGGGAACGTCCAACCGTAACAGATGCCAATCTGTTGCTTGGACGCCTGTCTACCCGTGGCCTGTTGGATGGCGATATGGGATTGGATGCGGACCTTTCGCGTGCCGCCTATCAACCGATTGCCGACGAGCTTGGGTTTTCCGTTGAGAAAACGGCCCGTGGCGCGTTGGGCGTGATGGTAGCCAATATGGTTCGCACGATCCGCACGATTTCAGTGGAGCGGGGGCACGATCCTCGGGAATTTGTATTGATGCCGTTTGGCGGTGCAGGGCCTCTACATGCACGCGATGTCGCCATAAGCCTTGGGATGCGAGAGATGGTCGTGCCCGCCGCACCCGGCATTGTTTGTGCACAAGGTCTTTTGGTTTCTGATTTGAAAGAAGATTTTGTCGTCAGTCGGCGGTTCGCTCTCAATGACGCTGGAATTAAAATTCTTCGCGATGCTCTCGCCTATCTCAACAAGCGTGCAGCGATCTGGTTTAAACAGGAGAAAGCGCCGGCAGATGTGCGTATGTTACAGCTTGTTGTGGATGCACGATATGTTGGTCAAAATTTTGAACTTGCTGTTCCTATTGCGAGCGCGCCCTCGCTCGGTACGACTGATATTCGAAGCGCAAATGAACTACATATCCTGTTTTGCGACTCCCATGAAACCGCTTATGGCTATGCAAGCCCGGATGATGGGGTGGAAATCGTCAATGTCCGCCTTTCAGCAAGTGCTCGCCTGTTTAAGGAGAGTGATCCGGTAGCGGATGATGCATCTGTACTGGATGGGAAGCCAAGAGAACATCGATCTGTGTTTTTCAATGATGATGAGGCCGTCGAAACTGCGGTCTATTCGCGCGCGGAACTGATATCGGGCCAAACAATCAATGGACCGGCAATCATTGAACAGCTTGACACCACTACGCCTGTATATCCCGGCGATAGCGCGACCGTGACACCCCATCGTCATTTGATCATCACTATCGGAGAGGGCGAATAATTATGGCCGCCAAACTCGACCCGATCAGCCTTGAAATAATCTCCAACAGCCTTCGCTCAATTGCCGATGAATGTTTTGCCGCTTTGATGCGGTCTTCATATTCGACCAATATCAAGGAGCGTAAAGATCACTCCATTGCCATCGTTGATCGAGAAGGAAAGCTTGTTGTTCAGGCGGCCCTCACATTACCCATTCACATTGCATCCATGGGTGGTCTTATGCGGTGTGTACTCGACAAATTTGATGGTGATATTCACGAGGGCGACATCTTTATTGCCAATGATCCTCACACTGCTGGTGGCACCCACCTGCCTGACATAAACTATGCCATGCCGATCTTCGTTGAAGGTGCGCTCGTCGCCTTCGTCTGCAACATTGCGCATCACGCAGATATTGGTGGCATGGTGCCGGGCTCCATGGCTGGGGGGATGTCCGAAATCTATCAGGAAGGTCTGCGAATACCGGTTGTGAAACTGTTCCGACAGGGCACGTTACAGACGGATATTATGGACATCCTCCTGCTGAATGTTCGTGTTCCCGAAGAACGCAAGGGGGATCACAACGCTCAAATCGCATCATGCAAACTTGGCGCACGTCGGTTCAATGAGGTCATTGATGTCCATGGGCTCGATAATGTCTTGGAAGCATTTGACGAGATAATGTCCCGGACAGCGGTTCGCATGAAAGCTGCAATCTCTGAAATCCCCGATGGTACCTACGAGTTCACCGATTTCATGGATGGCGACGGAATGGGAACGATGGACATTCCCATCTGTTTGAAGCTGACGGTGAAGGGCGACAATATTTGTCTTGATTTTACGGGCACGAGCAAACAGGTTCTTGGAAACATCAATACAACGTTAAACGCTGTTCAGGCGAGCGCGTGTTACGCGCTGATCGGCGCGCTGGATTCCGACATGCCCAGCAATCAGGGCATTTTGGATGTGGTTGAGATCATCTGCGAACCGGGGACTTTGCTAAGTTCTGTATTCCCTGCGCCGGTGGCAGCAAGAGCGCATTCGTGCCAGCGGGTTATCGATGTTGTATTTGGTGCCCTTTCCAAAGCAATTCCTGAGCGTGTAATTGCCGCGGCAAACGGAGCCAACACCACCGCGGTGTTCTCAGGCGTCGATCCACGTACCGGCAAACCATATCTATATTTTGAAACACTTGCCGGTGGTATGGGGGCCCGAGCAACCAAAGATGGTAAAGACGGTGTGCAGGTCGGTATTACCAACACATCGAACTTGCCGGTTGAGTCGATTGAGCAGGAGTATCCCATTCGGGTGGTGGAATATGGATTTATTCAGGATTCGGGTGGAGCGGGAACCTATCGCGGCGGCATGGGCCTGCGGCGTGTTTTAAAACCTGTTGACCATGAATGTGTATTTAACGGCGCTGGCGAGCGTTTCCGTTACAAGCCCTGGGGGTTATTTGGTGGGCAGGATGGCGGTTCCGGGCGGTTTCTTATTAAAGACAAGGATGGCCAGCGCCGACTGGACGACAAACCCGGTGAGGTGCAAGTGAGCCGGGATGATGTCATCATTGTAGAAACGCCCGGTGCTGGTGGATATGGCTCGCCGGAAAAACGCGACGCGAAAGCCATTGAACTTGACCAACGCAGCAGGAAATTTTCGGACTCATACATTGAGAAACACTATGGTGGAAACGCCAACTCCAGCACGGAAGAAAGGCAATGACAATGCGTGTTTATTCCATGGTTCGACCTCACAAGCTGGAAGAAATGCCCGACGCGATAGCGCGCGCTGAACGTCTTGGCTATGATGGCACGACGTTGTTGGAACTCACCGTTCCACCTACATTGTCTTGCGTGGCAGGCGCTATGGTGACCGAAAAGGTGAACTTACTTACGGGCGTATTTGTTGCCTTCCCACGCTCGCCCATGGCGACAGCCTATGATGCCTGGTCTATTCACTCCCTTTCAAGAGGGCGGTTTCAGCTGGGGATCGGCAGTCAGATCAAGGCGCATTCTACTAGACGTTTTGGCATGGAACATCTTCCGCCCGTCAAACGCATGCGCGAATATATGGAAGCGCTCCACGCGATCTGGGATTGCTGGCAAAACGGAACGCGGCTGAATTATCAGGGCGAGTATTACAAGCACGACCTGATGATCCCCTATTATAATCCAGGTCCATTAGAATATGGCCGCCCGCCCATCTACCTTGCCGCCATTAACAAACTGATGTGCCAACTTTGCGGGAAAATGGCCGATGGGCACCTGCCCGGCGATCCCATTACGTACAAATGGCATGAAGAGGTTATGCTTCCCAATTTGGAGATTGGTGCTAAGAAAACAGGCCGCTCACTCGATGATATCGATCTGGGAAGCTACGGCTTTATCGGATGCGCCACGACTGACGAAGGGTTGGAACGTATACGGGCGGGATTGAAGGAAAGAGTGGCCCTTTATGCCTCCACACCCGAATATAAAGAGATGCTCGACATGCATGGCTGGGACGTTAACCTGACCGACTTTATCGAAATGGCGCGCGAGCAGAAATGGAAGGAAATGGGGAATCTCGTTTCCGACGAAATGCTGGAGGCTTATGCAGTCGTCGAGAAACCCGCCGACCTTCCTGCTGCTTTAAAAAAGAGATTTGGAAGCACCGTCAATCGGATACAAATTGACGAGTCCTGGTTCGATGGATTGAGCGATGACGATACGGCAAAACTCGTTGCTGAAATTAAAAAAATCTAGGTATGGATATGAGCTCAATTGCGCAGACAGATATCGATTTTCGCGATTATGCCGCAGATGAGTGGGCGCGCCTGTGCGCAAGAGATCACAATGCCCTCGCGATTGCGGAAACCGAGCGTGAGGTAACTGTCGGTGAATTAATCTTACGCTCGCGACAGCGTGCAGGTCAGTTTATCGCCCAGGGCGTAACTCCCGGTAGCCGGGTTATCGTTGCGCGACCTAACGTGATTGAGTTCGTGGTTGACTATTTGGCCATCCGCCTTTGCGGTGCCGTTCTGGTTAACCTGCCATGGTCAGCCGGCACAAGTATTACGGAGCTGGCAGAAATTCTAGGTGCAAAATGTGTAGTGCTCACTGAACATCTGGTGGGCGACAATCCCTTGTTCGAGCAACTGGGCGACCGACGTTTTCGCCCCGATGAAGAGGCTCCCATCGGCCCGTCCGCGCCACCGCCGCGTGGTCAAGACGAACTGGCATGGCTTGCCTGCACATCCGGCACCACAGGAACACCGAAAGCGGCGATGCACAGTTACGCTTCGCTCGAACGGCAGACACAAGTATTTGCTGAACATTTTGGGCTGACCGAAAATGACCCGATATTGGTCTCATCACCGGTCGGTCATGCAGTTGCTTTATTGTTCGGGGTGCGTATGTCGCTGATGCTTGATTCCGTCATGGTGTTGGTATCACGCTGGAAAATAGATACAGCTGTCGACCTGATCGAGCGCCACAAATGTGTATTCACCGTTGCACCGACCCCCTTTTTGGTGGATTTCGTAACGTTTGCAGAAACCAACGGGACCGAGCGCGTAAAATCACTGCGCTTCTTTCCGTCTGCTGGCGCTCCGGTTCCACGTTCACTGGTTCAACGGGGCCTCGACGTCATGCCGGATTGCCAGATCTGGTCCTATTTTGGAACCTCGGAAGCCGGTGCTGTGACTGCGGTTCCACTCGATGCTAATCTGGATCAACGGTTGAATACGGACGGTATTGCGATGCCGGGCACCACTACACGCGTCGTTGATGGTGAGTTGGAGCTTCATTGCCCACCGCAAATGATGATGGGTTACTGGAGCGGCGATCCCGATGGACGTTTAGCAGCGGACGGTTGGTACAAGACCGGCGATGCCGCTGATCAGCGTCCGGACGGTTACATCAAAATGATTGGTCGGGCTCGGGATATTATCCTGCGCGGTGGTGAGAACATTTCACCATTGGAAATCGAGAATGTGTTGCTCGGCCATAGTGACGTAATCGATGTCGCGATAATCGGCTATCCTGATGATCGATTGGGTTCGCGATTGGCCGCTGTGGTGGTGTCAGATACGCTGGTGACATTGGAAGCATTGAGAAGCCATTGCCAAGGGGTCGGTTTGGACAAAGCCAAATGGCCGGAATTCATGACAATGATCGACAAAATTCCGCTCTCGGCCATCGGTAAGGTAAAGCGTGGCGATCTGGAAGAATTTATCCTGGCAGAATTCACCAAGCGGGAGCAGGCGCAATGAAAACGGTACAGGTTGGCTTTCATATTGATGGTGATATTTGGGAACCACACCAAATTAAACAGGTTGAGGATCACGGGTTTGATATCCTCACAACCGGTGAACACATTATTTTTTTCCGACCCATTCTCGACACGATCACGGTTCTTGCCTACGCGGCGGCGGCGACGGAGCGGATAAAACTACTACCCTCAACTATCATCATGCCACTCCGTCATCCAACGATGTTGGCAAAGGAACTGACCTCAATCGACATCCTTTCCAAGGGACGATTGATTGCCTCGGTTGGAATCGGTGGCGATTACCCTCGGGAGTTTGAGGCCTGCGGTGTCTCCATGAAAGAACGCGGCGTCCGTGCCAACGAGGGCATCGAGATCATGCGCAAGTTCTGGTCAGGTGAGCGCTTCAGCTATGACGGTAAAATATTCAATTTTGAAGATATGGATATGTTGCCGCCACCTTATCAGGAAGGTGGTCCACCTCTTTGGGTTTGCGGCCGTAGTGACCCGGCAATGCGCCGCGCCGCACGCATGGGGGATGGTTGGCAACCATATATGTACACGGCAGAGCAATTGGGAGAGTCCGTCACAAAAGTACACGATTTTGCGGGCGAAGCCGGGCGTGAATTATCGGATGACTTCGCTTTCACCAGCTTTGTCTATATTTCCCAACACGACGATGTGCAGGAAGCCCGCAATCGCGCGGTCGAACAATTATCATTCCGCTTCAACATGCCGTTTGAAAAGATCGTCGACAAATATTGTGCTTATGGCCCGGCTGATAAAATCATCGAAGAACTTAGTGCCTATGTGGAACAGGGTAGCAACCACCTTATTATGGCGCTTGTGATGCCAGAGGAAGAGCGCATGGATTATGTGGCGCGATTTGCCGAAGACGTCCTGCCTGCCTTGCAAAAAATGCGAACACGCTGAGGCATCACGCGATGACCAATATTCTGTCCAAGGCTGACATGCAGGAAATGATCGGGCGATCCCTTTTCCACCAATTGTTTCGACCCGAGGTTCTCCAGGTCGATCATGAGAAACTGCAACTGACCGTAAAACTCAAAATGTCTGAAACCTTGGAACGTCAACCCGGCACCCGGCAATGGCACGGTGGTGCCATCTCGGCGGCTATCGACACCGTGGGGTGTTACGGCCTGGCACTAACAAGCGGTGAACCGCTTCCCACAATTAATTTCAGAACCGATTATTTGCGCCCCGCCATGAATACAGATCTGACGGCTGTGGCAACAGTACGAAAAGCAGGGCGGACGATAGCCGTCATTGATGTGGATGTGAATGATGATGCGGATCACCTCATAGCGGTCGGACGCGCCTGTTATTCCACGAAAGGATCAAATTGATGAGCGGTAAAAACCTGACGATTGCCATTGTCGGTGGTACGGGCGCTCTGGGTTCCGGGCTTGCGCTTCGGTGGGCAAAGGCTGGGCATACCGTCATTATCGGCTCACGGGACGGCGATCGCGCTGCGCAATCCGCCAAAGAGTTGAGCGAAAAGGTTGGTGTACAGATTTCCGGTATGGAGAACACCGAAGCAGCAGCGGCTGGAGAGTTGGTGGTCTTGACGGTCCCATACTCGAATCATCAGGCGACAGTTGAACTGATCCAGCCACATGTTGATGGTAAGATATTCATTGATGTGACCGTGCCCCTGATGCCGCCAAAGGTGCGCACGGTACAATTGCCGGAGCCCGGCTCGGTGGTGAAAGGTACTCAAAACTTTCTCGGAGAAGACGTGCGTGTGGTATCCGCCTTTCAGAATGTCGCTGCTGCTCATCTCGTTGACCTCGACCATAAGATTGATTGTGACGTTCTGGTTTGCGGCAATGACTCCAAGGCACGTGAGGCGGTGATCGAGCTGGCTGAAGACGCTGGAATGCGGGGTTGGCATGCGGGGCGGATTGACAATTCAGCAGTAGCTGAGGCGCTGACTTCAGTGCTCATTTTCATGAACGGGCATTACAAATTTGACGGCGCGGGCATTCGCATAATGGGCGAACCCGGTTCCACACAAAAAGCCTGAATGGCTCCCGCCCTTACCCTGCAAGCGCTTGATGGCGTTCCGATGATTCAGCCAGGTGACGATCTTGCGAGCATCATCATCGACGCACTGACCAAGAACGGGCTCGAACTGATTGATGGTGACATTCTTGTACTGGCCCAGAAGATCGTCTCGAAATCGCTTGATCTCTTTGTCGATCTCGAAAATGTAACTCCTGGGGTCGAAGCTATCAGGCTGGCCGATGAAATTGATAAGGACGCACGAATTGTCGAGGTAGTATTATCTCAAAGCAAATCTGTTATTCGCAAGGTTCCTGGGCTTCTGATAACCGAGCATAAATCCGGATGGATTATGGCCAATGCCGGTATCGATGCGTCCAACGTCGATCCTGACGACGGCGAAAGGCTTTTGCTTTTACCACATAATCCTGACGAGATTTGTGAAGAGATGCAATTTGAGTTGGTCGAGCGCTTGGGGGTTAAAACCGGCGTATTGATCAACGATAGCTTCGGGCGACCGTGGCGTAATGGAACAACTGGTATTGCAATTGGCGCTGCCGGCCTTCCCAGCCTGTGGGATTTGCGTGGCGAAAACGATCTTTATGGCCGTGAATTACAAGTAAGTTTGCAAGGGATTGGTGATGAACTCGCGGCGGCTGCGTCTCTGTTGCAAGGTCAGGGAAGCGAAGGGTTGCCTGTTGTTCTGATCCGTGGGTTTAGGCCGGGTGGAAAAAACCCTCCGCCCAATTGCCCCGCAGCTGATCTAATTCGTGAAAAAGAACGGGACTTGTTTCGATGAGCGCTGGGAAGGTCATTGCATTATCGGGCGGTGTCGGTGGGGCCAAGCTGGTGCTCGGCCTCTCCTATGTTTTACCGCCGGAACAATTGATGGTGGTCACCAATACCGGCGATGATTTTGATCATTTTGGCCTGCGAATCTGCCCCGATACGGATACTGTATTATACACATTGGCAAACCTTGCTGACAAATCCAAAGGTTGGGGGCGGGTCGATGAAACATGGACGTTCATGGAAGTTATGAAGTCGCTGGGTGGTGAAGACTGGTTCAACCTGGGGGACGGTGATTTAGCGCTTCACATATTGCGCACCCAAGGGTTGGCACAGGGAAAGACGTTAACCGAGGTGACCGCTCAGGTTTCAAAGGCCTGGGGTGTTCATGTCGAGGTTATTCCTATGTGTGACCAATCTGTTGCCACGATTGTTGAAACAGAAAATGGCCCGCTGGCCTTCCAACATTATTTCGTTCGAGATCGCTGTGAACCCGTTGCAAAAGGGTTTACTTTTAACGGGATCGAAGATGCTGTCGCTAACCCTATTGCCGTTGATGCGATTACGCATAGTGCTGAGGCAATAATCATCACACCATCCAACCCTTTTGTAAGCGTAGACCCCATCTTGAAGGTGCCGGGAATGAGGAGTGCCCTTCAGGCGAGCAAAGCTCCCGTCATTGCGGTATCGCCAATTGTGGGTGGCGTTGCAATAAAAGGGCCTGCGGCGAAAATGATGGCGGAGTTGGGAATCCCCACATCGGCATTGGAAGTTGCGCGGCATTATCAGGGATTGATCGATGCCATGGTAATTGATGAGGTTGATGAACACCTGGTTCCCGAAATTCAGGACCTGGGTGTGAAGGTCTGCGTTACGCAAACCGTCATGAATGATCTCCATGATCGGATTAAACTTGCAAAAGATGTACTAGCTTTGAGTGAATTTATGCAAAACGGCGGGCGACAATGACCGAGATCGTCATTCCCATCAAAAATCTTGCTGATGCAAAGCAACGCCTGTCGGATGTACTCACTCCTTCCCAGCGGTCGGAATTGGTGATGGGGATGTTGGAAGACGTTCTTGGCCGTGTATCAGAACTTGACCGGGGGCGGGTCTGGGTCGTTTCAAGTGATAGTCACGCTTTGGACCTTGCGCGGCTTTTTGGTGCGGTCCCCCTGCAGGAAATAAGATCTGTTGGATATAATGAAGCTATCATCACCTGGTTACGAGCACTGCCCGACGAAACAAATGTGGCTGTTATTCCAGGCGACATACCCTTGGCCAATGAAGCCGAATTGCGGGCGCTTATTCACCCGGTTTCAAAGACTACTTCTCATATCAGGATTGCACCTGCGCATGATTTTGAGGGAACAAATGGCCTGTTTCTTTCATCGCGAAGGCTCATTCGCCCCGCCTTTGGTCCGGGCAGTTTTGGACAGCACTTCAAACTGGCTCGTTCGGCGAGCATAGAACCGGAAGTGCTGAATGCTCCTGACATGGCCCGTGATGTTGATACCCCTGATGATCTGCGATTTTTGATAGATCAAAAACCGGGAGGGGCAACCGGTGCTTTGCTAAAGTGTCTAGATTTTGGACAACCGGATAGTGAGGACGTCGCATGAATAGGATAGATAATCTGCGAGCATTCGATCTACTGGAACAACCATTGGACGTATTGTTGCAAGATGCAGTACAACTTCGCGACAAAGGCCATGGACGTCTGATTTCCTATTCGAGGAAGGTCTTCATTCCGCTAACCCAATTATGCCGAGATGTTTGCCACTATTGCACATTTGCCAAGGCACCGCGGAAACTGGCGGCCGCATTTCTTACCCCTGAACAGGTTCTTGCAATCGCCGTTGAAGGGAAAAATGCGGGATGTAAGGAAGCTCTGTTTACATTGGGTGACAAACCCGAATTACGTTACTTGGCCGCGCGGGATGCGCTTGCTGAAATGGGTTACGCTACTACGCTGGAATATCTCGCTGCGATGGCGAAACTGGTTTTCGATGAAACCGGATTGATGCCGCACCTCAACCCGGGAATTATGACGCCTTGCGAGATTGCAGAGCTTCGAAAAGTGTCAGTATCCATGGGGATCATGGTTGAAAGTATATCGACGCGTTTGATGCAACGGGGCGGTTGCCATTTTGGTTCACCCGACAAGGAACCTTCTGTCAGACTGGAAACGATTGCCGAAGCGGGGCGGCAAAAAGTACCCTTTACGAGCGGCATCCTGATCGGGATCGGGGAAACGCGTCGTGAAAGGATTGAGAGCCTCATCGCGCTACGGAATCTACACGAACAATATGGTCATCTTCAGGAAATTATCGTTCAGAATTTCCGCGCCAAACCCGGTACGAAAATGGAGAACGCTCCAGAGCCGGATTTGGCCGAACTGCGATGGACCATCGCTGTCGCTCGTTTAATTTTTGGGCCTGATATGACAATACAGGCGCCACCAAACCTTTCTGCCGGTAGTGTGCCGGAGTTAATCACTAGTGGTTTGAACGATTGGGGTGGTGTTTCACCGGTAACCCCCGATCATGTTAACCCGGAAGCGCCGTGGCCCCATCTTGCTGATTTGGCGAAAGATACAGCAGCCTGTGGAAAGATATTGGTTGAGCGTTTGGCGGTACATCCGCCTTATGCTCAGGATGTGGCCAACTGGGTTGATCAAAGATTCCAGCATCCGATATTAACGGCGGTCAACGCTTCGGGGCTGGCAAGAACAAATCAATGGTCCCCCGGTGGCGCGTCTCAAGTAATTCCGCAAACTCCCTCTACACCTGGACTGTTGAGCAACCGTAGTTTTGGTAAAATAATTGACAGGGCGCAGGCCGGTGATGACCTCAATGTGGCTGAGGTCTCGCGATTGCTGGAAGCTCGGGATTCGGAAATATCTCAAATTGTTAGCGCTGCAGATCAACTGCGCCAACGGATGTGTGGCGATACTGTCAGCTATGTGGTGACCCGCAATATCAACTATACCAATATCTGCTACTTCAAGTGCAAATTCTGCGCCTTTTCAAAGGGCAAGATGAGCGAGAACCTACGCGGTCGTCCTTATCATCTTGATCTCGACGAAATTGTCGCCCGCGCCCAAAACGCCTGGGACAGGGGCGCGGTTGAAGTGTGCCTGCAGGGTGGTATTCACCCCGATTATACCGGCAAGACATATCTCGATATTTTAACCGCAATCAAAGCCCAACTCCCCGATATGCATGTGCATGCATTCTCACCACTTGAGATTCATCAGGGTGCGCAAACGCTTGGTTTATCAATCGAAGACTTTCTCCAGCAATTAATCGAAGCCGGACTGGGTAGTCTCCCCGGAACGGCTGCGGAAATTCTGGACGACGAGGTGCGGGATATTCTGTGCCCCGATAAGATCAATACTCAACAGTGGTTTAATGTCGTTGATACCGCTCATCGGTTGGGATTAAAGACAACAGCTACGATCATGTTCGGCCATATCGACAAGCCAGTAAACTGGGCGCGACATCTTTTAAGGTTGCGCGAGCAGCAGCAAAAGACCGAGGGTTTCACCGAATTGGTGCCTTTGCCATTTGTTCATATGGAAGCGCCAATCTATCTGAAAGGCCTCTCCAGAAAAGGGCCAACCTGGCGGGAAACAATCCTCATCCATGCTGTCGCTCGGTTGGCACTGCATCCACATATTCCAAATATTCAGGCGTCTTGGGTGAAGCTCGGTAAATCCGGCATTGAGGCCTGCCTTAATGCTGGTGTGAACGATATTGGCGGCACATTGATGGATGAGAGCATCACACGTGCCGCAGGATCGGAACACGGTCAGCAAATGACACCCGAAGCCATGGAAGCATTACTGGTAAAGATGGGACGCCCCTCCCGCCAGCGCACAACTCTCTATGCGGATGCAAGGTTAGATCGTATCGATGCGTCATTTGGTGTATCGGAAGCGCTATTGTCGGCCTAACCCACCAAATTGGGCAACCATGTCGCAATTTGAGGAAAGAGAATGATCATCGCGATGCCCGCCAAAAACAGCAGGACGAATGGCCACGTTGCCCGGTAAACGTCGCTTATCGTCATGTTCGGAACGACAGCTTTAAAAGCAAACAGCGTATATCCAAATGGCGGTGTTATCGCGCCAAGTGTGATGTTGATGAGGAACAGAAGCCAGAACCAGACCGGATCAAAACCAAGACTGTTCACCACCGGCTGATAAATCGGGATGGTCAGCAGGATGACCGCAATCGTGTCGATAAACATGCAAAGGATAAAGGGTACGGCGAGCATGATCAGGAGCATGACGATTGGGCCATATCCCAGATTGGCAACCAGTTGAACCAGTTCACTTGTTGCCCCGGTAAAAGCCAGTAATTGCGTAAACATTTTCGACATCGCCATGATGGCTAGGATCATCGCTGACACCGTTATTGACGCCATGATTGATTCCCAAATCATGCTGAAGCTGAGATTACGGTAAATCGCCGCTGTAATAAGAGCTCCCACCACACCGGTCGCAGCAGATTCTGACGGGGTGGCCACACCGAGCATGATGAATCCCATGACTGAGAAAATTACGATCACAAATGGCAGGGTGCGCACGAGCGCCATAAATTGCTCACCTGTGGTAACATCTGCTCTTTCGCCCTCCACATTGCTTGGTGCAAGAGATGAATCCATCGCTATGCGGCCAAAGACGTAGCAAAGAAATATTCCACCCATCAACAGCCCTGGAATGACACCGGCAATGAGCAATTTGGCGATTGATACGTCGGCGATTGACCCAACAATGATGGCCAAGAGACTCGGTGGAATAATTGGAGCAAGGCTTGCGCCTCCGACAATGAGACCGGCTGCAATGTCCCTGTCATAACCACGCTCCTGCATTCCGGGCATGATTGCGCGGCCAAGCATCGCAGCGACAGCCATCGCCACACCACTGAGGGCACCAAAAACTGCAGACAAAACGACAACCAATACATATTGTCGGCCTTTGATACGCCCGACGAGTTTATCAATCGAGTCGAACAGCACATCCATAGTTCCTGACCGGAACAGCAATTCCCCCATCAAGATGAAAAGTGGGATTGAGGCCAGAGATGTCGTTGACGCCGTATCGAGTATCGAATTTGCAAACATCGGAAACCCGGCTGGCCCGATGATGACGTAGACACCAACAAGGATTGCAAACAGAAAGGCCAGAAAAATCGGCGCGCCTGATAGAAAAAGCGCAAATAGAATGGCAATGCCCAGCAACAGCGTCGTGTACCACTCCATCAGCCGCTACCCTCGGAGAATCCCATTGAACTCACTCGATTTGAAGGTGCCGCATAACGCAACATGTGAAGCGAACTCAATGCGAGACCAAAAGTGATGAAGCCTGAGACCCACCACTGGGGTATTGGGATAATGGCCAGCGTTTCAATATCCTTGGTATATTGGCGCAGGTTCTCTTGAAGACTGATATAGGTCGCAAAAGCCAGACTGGCGAAACCAATGATGCTGACGACGGTATGCATCCAGCCTGCGATACGTTTTGGCAAAACATCAACGAGGATGGTAACGGCGACGTGTCCCCGGTCTTTTGTCACCTTGGGGAATGCGAGAAAAACGGAAGCACACAGGGCGTAAGTAACAAAATCACTGACCCACGCGGTGGGCGCGTTAAAAAAATATCGTGTAACAACCTCGTACACATAGCTCGTTACGATTAGACCAAGTCCAATTGCTGCAAGAATTGCGGCAGCCTGGGTTAACCAGTCCAGTATCGTGTTGAATCTGGCCAAAGGTATTCTCAACGAGTGGGTATCCATCCTGATTAGCGAGTATCGGGATATTTGAACCTGCCGCAGTATACGCGGCAGGCTCGATTTTCGAAAGGCAGGATTTACATGCCCTTGGAAGCGACGAAGTCGCGGAAAGCTTCACCAACCTTACCGGATTTTTCGATCGCAACTTCCATCGCACGGTCAGCAAATAATTTGTTGGCTTCTTCCAGTGAATAACCAATGCTGGTTTTCTTTGCGCCGCCTGCCATCATGGCCGCGTTTTCTGTTTCCAGTAGCTTGTTGAAAATGCCGACAGTGTCCTGTTCAAGCTTGTAACCTGCATCAAGCATCGCCTTTTGCGTGTCCGCGTCAAGACCATTCCATTTGTCGAGGTTCATCATGATGAGATAGGAAACTGTGCCGAATGCTGGCTCTGCAAGATAAGGTGTCACTTCGTGAAATTTAAAACCAACGGCACCGACACTGGGCCAGACCAGCCCATCAATAACGCCTTTTTCGGCAGCTGAATAAAGTTCACCAAAGGGAATAACAACAGCGGTGCCGCCCAGTGATCCAACAATCTTGTTGTAGGACGGTAGCGCACGGATCTTCATTCCGTCGAGTTTGCTGCCTTCATCCATCGGTTTCTTCAGGAAGAATCGGAAGCCGGTTGTCGCTGTTGGAATAGACAGGACTTTGAGATTTTGTGTTTCCTGATAGTGCTTGTCCACCCAATCCCAAACACCGCTTGAACGGCGTTTTTCGATATCGCCATTGACCGCATCAATTGCTGCGCCCACGCCAGTCGTACCTGTGTGGTAGAGACCGTGAGTGTAGATCAGGTCAAATACGCCGGATGTAACCGGCTGTAGCTGCTTACCGCCTGGTACAACCTCGGGGCCACTTGGCTTGATGTTTACCTTTCCGCCCGTCATTTCGCTAACAAGTTTATTATAGCCATACGCCATATTGGCTGTGCCGGAGTGGTTAGCACCCCAGGCTGTGAGCATTTTCATATCGGCGGCAAAAGAGGCGGCAGTAGAGAGCGCCAGACCGACGGCAGTCGCTGACAAAATTTTCAGAAGTTTGTTCATGGTATCCTCCGGTTGAACATCCGATCGAACCCATATGGTCAGATTCGGCGATTAGTGATGCGTCTTGCCGCGCATTTTGGATAAAATATGGAGTATACGTCCTATTTTGTCGAGTCCTGATTATTGAGCAACCTGTAATCAAGAATTCTGGTAATTACACCACTGATTGTCAGGGTATCCAAAAGCCAACACTCGGACTTCAGTTGGCATTTACCAAACCGATATATCAAACCAGTTGTCTTTGATGACCGTCAGAATACCAGAATTCTCATTGTGAACTGTAAGTGGAGCAAGTGCCTCAACGAGCAACTATCGAAACAGTGCTTTCAACCGCTCAGCTGCGGCGTTTAACGTAAGTTAATGTTCCTTGAGCAAATGGAAAAT
The DNA here is from genome assembly GCA_951813045.1 of uncultured Rhizobiaceae bacterium. Classification (GTDB taxonomy): domain Bacteria; phylum Pseudomonadota; class Alphaproteobacteria; order Rhizobiales; family Rhizobiaceae; genus Pseudahrensia. The sequence goes on along the minus strand of CATOTF010000001.1, from coordinate 279,559 downwards.
GGTCGACGGTCAGTAATTTCCATTGTTATAAAATTAGCCAGAATCTGTGGAGGGTCTTTCGTTTTTTGAAGGTTGCCCATCTACTTCAGGTTCTGCCCATTCTTTGAAATTCAACGCCATTGCTTCATGGAGTTTTGTTGTCACAGAATCTGGCGTCTCATCGTCAGGGTAGGTGAAGTAAAGCGTGTGTGCCCATGCGGGAATCTTCGACTTCCAGTCATTTCCTTCCAGTTTCGTATCCAAAATCCCGCCACCATATAACTGACGCAACGGGCCGCCAAACCAGTCTCCGAAAAACCCCAGATACGGTGGAAACCACATATTGCTCCATCTCACGACGGAGAATGGGGCACCATGGTAGAGTGTTTTACCGCCCTTATAAGGATACGTATAAAGTGTTTTCCCAGCCTTACTCCCCGGCAAATCCGGTTGGGGCGGGCACGTCGATATATGGCGCCGGTCGATTTTTGTTTCGAATTCCTCTTTGTTAGATGTAAACAATTGATCCGCCATATACATGGGTGTTCCAGCCGTAATGAAATCAGTTATCAACCAGGGATGGCCTTGTTTTTGAAGCTCCTTCCACAAGTCTCTCTGGGCGTTCCGATAATCGCCGGAGATGGCTGACGGGTCTTTTAACAGCACCAACGCTTCCTTCTCCAACTCGCTCAGAACGTCCTCGTCAATATCCTTGTTATTATTAGCGTCATGTTTTTGGTTCATCTGGGTCCACAAAAATGTAATACCATCGTAGGCCACATATCCCCCCAGACTGTGAGCCACCACAATGATACGTTGATAACGCCCCGTCTCGTGCAGGCTCTTCAACAGATCAACCATGCCCTTTCGAATTTTCCTGCGCACATTGTAAGATCTCGGCGAGGTATCGAGGTAGCGCACGACATCAACAAAACTCGACGTGATTTTTCCCGGGAGTATCTTTGTAACCACCCATGTCAGAGCTGTTGCCAGCACACCGCCACCGACAAGTAGGTTTATTATCTGGGGCAATTTTATTTCAGAAAATGGCGTGCCTGAATTAAGTACTTTCCAGGCGGCAAACAGAATAATCGCCCAAAATATTGCCCAGACAACACGTAGCCCGGATGGAACTTTCCAAGGGAATTGGAATAATATGCGGCGAAATGTAATCCATAAATCATCCAATCTATTTCCCTGCATCATGTGAGCCCAATGGTATTCATAAAATTCCGTTTGGGCGTATTTGTCTGTTTCACGTGCAAGATAAATACGTGACTCATAGGTGTTGTCATCTTCAATCGGCCGTGAATAGAAAACCGGATTATCACTACCAGGAACTGTCTTTGTCGTTCCTGGAATGGCCGCGTCAATGAATCGATTGAGCATGTCGAGAGGCCTTTGCTCTCCCATGCCGTGCACGATCACCACTGCCTGCCGTGTTCTTTTACTCTTCGCCATTTCAAATAGCCCCTCTAACCGTTTTAGTTGTCATAGATACCGTTCAGAAATTCCGTTTGTACGAGGCGACTAACTTGCGTCGGTCAAACCCGTCAATTCTGAGGTTTGTATTTCCTGATGGTGCGGGAATATCGACAGTTGATGATCCCCCGGTCAAAGAGGCACCTGACACCACCGGCCGGTCATTGATATATATGTCGGCGCTGGTGACGTTTTGGGATGTGATGGCAACAGACAGGGTCTGATTATTGAGGGAGAGATCAACGTCAAACTGCCGGGGCGTCCCGCGCTTTAGTAATTTCCCAGCCTTTGCCATCAGATCACTATTACCATTGAGGAGGTCGTTTTTGGTCATCAAATGACTTTCATCCCGTTTGACACCCAGGTCTTCGACCGGCTGCCCCGCCCTGGCACCAACGCGCAAGGTACGGCGAAGTGAAACGCGCATTCCTGCGCCCTCCGGCAAAGTCTTCAGCGGTCCGTCCGTCCACTCAGAATTCAGATCAGCATGGGTTAATACATTTGCGCCACCGGCGCCTGTTGCTTCATCAACGCCAAGGACGGGACCAATTTCATGGTCCTGAAACCCTGCTGCAAACATATCGCATGCGCTGTAACAATAGGCGTCGGTGATGAGCGTTACCGGTCCGAAATAGACTTGACCAAAATTGTTGACCACACTCTCGTCCGAAAGAGGAATACCCGAAGAATAGAGTGAGCCGGTTTGCACCGCCTGTTCCAGAGAAGCGCGCCAAGGTGCCATGGTACTTATCGAGTTTACCAGCTTAAGCGTAGCGGAGTTTGCAACGAACTGGGTTGGTTCCGGAGTTATACCAACGGCATTAATTTTCGACCGTTCTGACATGGGCCCAATCTCTCATTCCGATTGACGTTATGATTTTCGGTGTGTCGATGAGCGCGTTCCATGCGTCGCAGGCGGCATCAAGGATGGCGGTGTAGTCTTTGAAAACGCGGTTTGAGAGATAGTTTGACCTCAGATATTGCCAGATGTTCTCGACCGGGTTCAGTTCAGGTGACTTCGAAGGTAGCAGAATGATGGTGATATTCTTTGGTACGACCAGTTTGCCGGTGCTGTGCCAACTTGCGCGATCCATCAGGATCACGGCATGGGCCTTGCGGGTCACGTATTTGCTGATCTCATCGAGATGCAATTGCATTGCTTGTGTGTTGGCTTTGGGCAGTACCAAGGCCGCGCCCGTGCCACGCTTTGGGCAGATCGCACCGAACAGATAGGCATTGTCGTAGCGCTGGTCGGCGGGCAGCCGGGGACGGGTTCCTTTCCTCGCCCAGAGGCGAACCTGACCGTTCTTTTGCCCGATGCGCGCTTCGTCCTGGAACCAGATCTCCACCGGCGTTCTCTGCGGCAGATCAGCTATGTGGGCTGCGAGCGTGTCGGGGAAGTTTTTTTGAACGCTTCGATCACACGTCCATCCTGCTCAGGGTGTTGTGGACGACCGGAGATGTTGGAGAAGCCCAGTTGTGCCAGATAATCCGACATCACCCGCTCGGAGCATTTGATACCGAACTGTTCCTCAATAACGCGTACCAGATCAATGCGTCGCCAACGAACCACGCCATCCACTTCCCGGTCCGGCCCGGTTTCGACAATCAGCGACAGTTCCTGCATCTGCTTATCACTCAGCAGGCGCGGTCGCCCTGCACCCTTGGCATTGGTCAGACCGTCCGGACCCAGTTCATTGAAACGATGGACCCAGTCACGCAACGTTTGACGATCCATCCCGCCAATCCGAGCCGCCTCCGTGCGGTTCATGCCGTCATAGACTGCGGCAAGCGCAAGCAGCCGGCGTATCTGTCGGTTGTCACTGCATTCCTTGGTCGTCCGGCGCAGGCTGGCGGCATCAAAGTCCGTCCGAAGTGGCACTGATGATCCCATAGCAAATCTCCTTTGCCACAAGGAATCAGATCAAACTCGATTTGGGAATCCCTACAGAGTCAGAAAATAATGCCGTTGGTATTATATGCTTTGGCGTTAGCAACTGCAGCAAATATTCAGCTGCGATTATAAAGCCCCCTCCATTTCCCCGCACATCCAGTATGAGCCCGTCGATAGGCATTTCATCCCGTAATAATCTTATCACTTCGTTCAGGAACGCGTTAATGTTTTGGTCCGCCATGTGGAAAGTCCACAAACGCAAATAGCCAAACGTTCCATCCGGTGTGGTGACGGTTTTTGCCGTCAGGTCGTCGGGTCTGGTTGTTGCAATAGTATCTGCCTTTTCCAGCTTACTCGTGGACCGTGGGACCTTGCCTTTGTAACGGGCAACCCTTTTCGCTTCATCAACAGCAGAACGATTAAACAATCTCTTTTTTGCACGCCGCAGATATTCACCCCGTTCGTCAACCGCCACGTTATATCGTAGGGGAACCGTCAGGTCTTCGATGAGGCCTTGAGGGTCGGCGGAACCGGAGAGAAGATCTTGTCCTGAGTCAAATATCTGCCAGTTGAGCCTCGTTTCTGTTAACGCGCCATTGCTGAGGTAGGAAATTGTAACCCAGTCCTCATCCGGCGGAAACGATGAGCGCATGAACCGCAACGTCAATGTTTCAAGACCGCGTGCCTGGCGGGCTGATAAATTGCTACCGGCCTCCTTGTCCGCGTTCCGCCAGACCGCAGTTTCGATGGGCATGCCGTTCCAATGGGTAATTTCAACACCTGGCTTCAATTTAGGGTCTGATACCAAATGTTCGGCCACTTTTGAGACCATCCATTTTGGTTTCTTGTTTACATAAAACTGCTCAACTAGGATGCCCAGAAATGCGATCTCATTGCCAAACGGAGCCGGGAGCGAGTAATTTGTATGCAGATCGCGGAGCTCTTTGAATATCTCCAACAGTTCAGCATGAAATTCCAGAATGGTTAGGTCATCAACCCGCTGTTCCAACAACCGCAACTTTTGCAGAGGGTTAATGGAATGCATGGCCTGTTTTAACGGTAAATGCGTATAAAGGTCACCAATCAGAATTCGTGCTTGTTCGATCAACCGAAGTCTTTGCGTTGTCGACAGGCCGGATTTTGCGTTTACGGTATTTCGAAATGAAGGCACGGTGCGGATTGCACCTAATCCATGACCGCTCGACATCGTGCGGTTTTTAGAACGCGTCGAAGGTTTTCGCTGTGCTGATTTGGATTTTGCAGACTTACTTTGGGAAGTTTTGGGTTTTGCTCTTTTCCCGCTTGCCGGCTTCTTTGCATTTGCCATTGGGTCCTCCAGTGCAAACCAACGTTCGCACAAATTGAGCCCCGGATTAGATACTAAGACTTGGCTTCAATACAGGCTGTGGGAAATATCACAACGTATCTGAAGCTCAATTTTCTCTGCATCCCTTGATGTTAGTTCAAATTCTCCATTCCTTTTAATTTTGACATTAAACTGATAATCCATTTTCAGTTTTGATTCCCAAAGCAATACACTTGCACAGAAACTCAAAATGAATGCAATTTTCAATCGTCAAGTATTTGGGGAGAAGAGAATAACCGATTTAATCACGGAGTATACTCCGTGTTTAATCTATGCTGCAATTTAAATCTCTTGGGTGGCAAAATATTTGATATTATTTAAACTACCAAAGGTCTGAGTTTTTCGGATATCAGCGAGAATTTGATGCCCTATTGATCCCGATACAGAGGTGATGAGATGGCCACTGCAACTGACAGAAATCGTTCGGCGCTGGCCCTGTCCGGTGGAGGGTTTCGTGCAACGCTTTATCATTGTGGCGCGTTTCTTCGACTTAATGAGTTAGGTCTTTTACCAACCATCGAACGTATTGCGAGCGTGTCAGGAGGTTCAATTGCGGCCGGCCGTCTTGCCGTGCGATGGAACAATTTAAAATTCAACAACGCAGGTCAGGCAATAAATTTGGAAGACGAGGTTATCGATCCGATCAGAATTTTCTGCCGCAGAAAAGTTGATCTTACGTCGGTCGGTGTCGGTGGTTTATTGCCTATCCTTTCCATTGGGGACGTGTTGACCCGAACCTATAACAAGCATCTGGGATTGAACGATAAAACTCTACAGGACATTCCCGATGTTCCCCAGTTCATCTTTATGGCAACCAATCTGCAGACTGGTCGTGCTGTTCGTTTGTCGAAAAAACGTTTAGCGGATTTTCGTCTGGGGGAAATACGTTACCCCGACGTCTCCGTCGCGACTTCGGTCGCAGCATCCAGTGCGTTTCCACCGGTACTTTCTCCAGTCAAAATTGACCTAGATATAAATGACTGGGAGGACTTCAAGGGAACAGACCTTTATAAAAATCCCGAGTTTGCAAAGACCTTGCTGCTTACCGATGGTGGTGCCTACGATAATCTCGGTCTTGAAACCGTTGATACATTCAAGACACTTTTAATCAGCGATGCCGGAGCGCCGTTTTCCACCCAGTCAGACAATCAGACCCTTTGGCATCAACAGGTCTTGCGCGCATTGGACATCGCCACAGATCAGGCACGTGCGCTTCGTAAGCGATATATATTTGACCAACATAATGTGAAAAATCGTAGGTTGGCATTTTGGGGTATTGATCAGAATCTCAGCAGAAGTCGGCTCAAAGGTGCGTTGCCCTGCCCCGTCGACGTGACGACCGGGCTTTCAGAAATTCGAACACGTCTCAATAGATTCAATGACCGGGAACAGGAACAACTCATCAACTGGGGATATGCGGCTTCTGACATCGCCCTGCGTAGTTTCATCAAACAAGATGCGGAACCTCCGTCTACCTGGCCCTACCCTCGATACGCACTCGATCGATAAATTTAATCCTTCAAACAAACCGACGATATCTCGAATTGGAGCACTCTAGCGCGAGGATGGCGCGGGTATCGTGCTCATTTTGCCAACGTCGTACCGGACAATCCAAAAGGTGCTGATATTGTCGTATCCGGTGGCCGAGCAGCAACACTTCACATGATGGAGGTTGCAAAGGGGAATCTGGATATGTCTACAACATACCCCATTGCCTACAATCTCATAGCCGATGGCAAAGCCAGGTATATAAAACCGCCGGATGTGCTGAGACTTGAAAAAACTCGACAAAGTCACGTCTGATACCCGTTGGGTAAAAGCGCTTGATATCCAGCTTGCTACACGACTAAGGGACATGATAAATTTGCGCGCACTTACAATGAAGTTGGCGCACGAAAAACCGCTGTGGCTTGACCGGTGGTAATGAAAATCTGCCGCCAGATATTGGCTGGGTTGAACTTAAGGAAAAAACATGCAGTTTGCTCTTACCGGCTGCGCCTCGGGGATCGGTGCATCTGTCGCTGCAAAATTGAAAAAACGAGGCGCTCCAATAACCGCGTTTGATCTAAATGAACCGACCGGAAATATCGACAATTGGATCAAGGTTGATTTTAGCAATGCGGATTCCATCGCTGCCGCGGCCAATGAAGCTGATGGCATGTTCGACGCACTGATCAACAACGCCGGGCTTCCTCCGCGAGAAGGCCTTGCGGAAATGGTCTTAAAGGTGAATTACATTGGCCTTCGTCAATTTACGGGCGCGATGCTCGACAAATTGAGTCCCGGTTCAGCGATTGTAAACACCGCATCGCGCGCCGGTTCCATGTGGCGCGATAATATCGATGAATTGAAAGCGTTGATGGCGCTGCGTTCGGGCGATGAAGTTGGTGCATTTATCGCAGAACACAACATCAACCATATACGCGCCTATAATCTGTCTAAGGAGGCTGTCATCGTATCAACATATGCCGACACAGAAAAACTTAAAGAGCGTAATCTGCGCGTTAATTCCGTTAGCCCGGCAGCGGTATCCACCGGTATTTTGGAAGATTTCAAAATCGCGTTTGGCGAGCGGGCAGCGAATTCCATTGCCCGGGCGGGAAGGCCTGGCGAACCGGACGAGATCGCAGATGCAATTGTATTTCTCGCCAGCCCGGAAAGCCGCTGGATCAAAGGTCAGGATATTTTGATTGACGGGGGCATGTCGGCAATGGCCATGAGCGACGCATTGGGGTTGGTGAGTGGAATCGATTAGGGTGTTTGATTTATTCGCTCAATCGTAACGTTCCAGCTTTAACGAACAATATTGCCGGCAATTTCCTCAGCATTGGCAATAGCATCAAGATCAATTCCGGTTTCAAAATTGTGTTCATGCAACAATTCAACAAGGGCACGGGTATCGACATTGCCAGGAGCTCCGGGGGCATAGGGGCAACCCCCGAGCCCGCCGATTGAACTGTCGAATGTCCTTAGCCCATAGTCGAGCGCTGTTGTAATGTTTGATAAGGCGGTTCCGAGCGTATCATGGAAATGACCGGCGAGTTGTGAGGGTGCTGCCGATTTCAACAACGCTTCCAGAAGACGGCCGGTCTTATCAGGTGTTGCGGACCCGATGGTATCCCCCAACGAGACTTCATAGCATCCCAAACCGAGCAAATTTCCGGTGAGATCAGCAACCGTGGCGGGGTCTGTCTCCCCATCGAATGGGCATTCGACGACGCAGGACAGATACCCTCGCACAGGTATATTTTCATCCAGCGCCCGATTAATGGCGGGGCGAATACGTCCCAGGCTTTCTTCAACCGTGCAGTTCAGATTTGCCCCGCTAAACCCTTGCGATGCGGAGATGAACACGGAAACCTCATCACAACCCGTCGCGATGGCTGCCTCAACACCTCGTAAATTTGGAACCAACGCAGTGTAGCTGACTTCCAGGTTTCGGCAGATGTTCGACATGACTTCCGCACCGTCGGCAAGCTGAGGCACCCAATTTGGGTTGACAAAACTTGTCGTTTCGATTTTTTGCAATCCGCTTTTGGATAAGGCGTCAATTAACACCACTTTCGCTGCGACTGGGATATGCTGTTTGAGGCTTTGCAGACCATCGCGCGGCCCTACTTCAAAGATCGTCACTCTTTCCGGTTTTTCCGACACCGCCACAATCAATCACCTGATGATGGATTTTCAGCCAAACCAAGAAGTTCTTTCGCCTTATCAATGCTCACGTCCCCATCGGCCACAATTGCCTTGGCAACTGTGTCAATATCCTCGCCCTTGGCACCGGCCATTATCGCAATATTGCGAGCATGTAAGGCCATATGACCTTTTTGAATCCCTTCGGTGGCCAACGCCCGCAATGCCGCCATGTTTTGTGCCAAGCCCACAGCGACCGTCACCTCGCCAAGTTCCTGTGCGCTCGTGACACCCATTAAACGCAGCGCCGCCTGTGCTGCCGGGTGGGTTTTAGTAGCACCACCAACAATCCCCAATGCCATGGGGAGTTCGAGAGTGCCATTGAGGTTTCCATCAGCGCCCACCTCCCAGCGCGAAAGGGAGGTGTATTGGCCCGACCGTGCCGCGTAGGCATGGGCGCCGGCCTCAATTGCTCGCCAATCATTACCGGTTGCGATAACAATTGGATCGATGCCATTCATGATTCCCTTATTGTGGGTCGCTGCCCGATAAGGATCTACGATGGCGAGAGCACAAGCCTCTTCGATGCCACGGGCCACATCAGCACCGTTCAGTTCTTTCGTGTTCAATGCCGCTGGAGGCAAGGAAACGCGGGCGCGGACAAGACGTTTGTCGGCCAGATTGGAGAGTATCCGCAACCTGACCTGACCACTGGTAATTTCTTCAACCATGGGCGCAATCATCTCAGCCATCGTGTTGACGGTATTCGCCCCCATGGCATCACGAACATCCACCAGTAAATGCAGCACCACCATCGGGCCAATCGGGGTGTCGTCAAACACATGAACTTCGATGTCTTTGCACCCACCTCCCAGGCCGATCAAAACTTTATCACGAGAGTTCGCAAGATTGATCAGCTCATTAGCATGCTCCAGTAACTGCATCCGCGCACCGTGTGGATTTTCCAGGCCAAGAATTTGAACCTGTGCACGCATGATCGGTTGCGTGCTCGACGTGTTGAACCCGCCATGGTCACGAACGATCCTGGCCATATAAGATGCGGCGGCAACGACCGACGGCTCTTCCACCACCAACGGGATCAGATAATCTCGACCGTTCACCGTGAAATTCGTGGCAACGCCCATCGGCAATTCAAATTTGCCAATGACATTTTCTATCATGCCATTAGCGGTCTCAACCGGCAGGGCATCCACACCCGCCAACACCTGTTGATCACCTTCAGACAATCCTGTGACTTCGCATATTGCCAATCGTCTGTCGTCGGGCTCACCATCGCGAAACCCTGCAAGTCTCGAAGATATTAAGTTGGCGGGCGCATCTGTGTTATCTGGCATGGGTTCTTTTCTGGAAACAGGAGATTCGCAACCTTACTTGGCGTTTATTCGTCAGCTGCGAAATCGATATGGACATGATTGCCATCGGGGTCCCAGATGTTGAACTGGGTTATGTTAAATCCGGGAACGTCCAACATTTTATAAGGGATATTCATCGACTTCAGTTTTTCTTCAAATGCTTCGCGACCGTAAGCTGAAAGTGCGAAATGCTCCAGTTTGAGGTCCACCTCCGAGCCCGCACCGCTGTTCCCGTCAACCCCAACAAGATGGACGACGGGGTCATCTCCCGCGTACATCCAGGCACCGGGAAAGCTGAATTTGGGCCTGTCGCCCGGAACGAGCCCCAGTACGGTCGAATACCATTCGACCATGTCGTCCAGTTGCGCGGTGCGCACATTTACATGCTCGAGCTTCCTTATGTTCATCTCTCATCTCCGTCATTTCGGCATCACTGTTGCGATGCCTGTTCATCCAACAGCAATAAACAGGAACAGCCAGTTCTACACCAAGTTAATGCCCGCGCGACCAGAATTTTCAAGCACATAATGGGCGTTGGGAATATCGTTTCCAAGAGCCCGTTCCCTTGCGGCAGCGTCCTTGAGCCCATTATCAAGCCAACGCTCCACCAGACGCTTTTCCAATATATCTACACCCGGGTTGATAAAAACAGTCTCGCTCCAATATTCCTGCAGTTGCTTCCATGGATCATCGTTGAGCAAAAGGTAATTACCTTCGACAATCAGGATACGGTCGTCATTGGAGATAATTTCTGCTCCTGCAATAGCAATGTCCCGCTCACGGTCAAACGTCGGGATGGCAATGTAATCTTCCATCGATCCAAGCCGCCTAATAAGATGGACAAAACCGGCAGCATCAAATGTGTTCGCGGCGCCGCGCCGGTGTAGCAGGTCTCTTTCTTTTAGGATCACGTTATCCAGATGAAAACCATCCATCGGGATAATTCTTGCACCAACAGATTGTTTCACGAGCGCTTCTTTCAACTGCTCGGCAAGCGTGGATTTTCCAGCGCCGGGAGGCCCGGCGATTGCAATCATGAAACGTTGGTGTCCGCCTGCATTTTTAATCACGTGATCGGCAAGCTCATCAACTTTCATCAGGCTGCAACCGCCTCTGCGGGCGGTTCCATCGCGCCAGTCATCATCGCGACAGCGTCAGACATGGATACCTGTTTGGGATCAATGGTGCACAGGCGTCTGCCGAGGCGATGAATGTGAATACGGTCGCACACTTCAAAGACGTGAGGCATGTTATGGGAAATAAGAACAATCGGCATGCCTTTGGATTTCACGTCCTGGATAAGGTCTAGCACACGGCGGGATTCTTTAACGCCCAGTGCAGCCGTCGGCTCATCCATGATGACAACTTTGGACCCAAATGCAGCGGCACGCGCAACCGCAACGCCCTGGCGCTGCCCGCCAGAAAGGGTTTCAACTGCCTGATTGATATTCTGGATGGTCAAAAGCCCAAGTTCGGAAAGCTTGTCACGGGCAAATGTCTCCATTTGCTTATGATCAAGCTTGCGGAACAGGCTGCCCATGATACCCGGTTTGCGAATTTCGCGACCGAGAAACATATTATCGGCAATCGACAGGGCCGGAGACAGCGCCAGATTCTGGTAGACGGTTTCGATGCCAGCTTTGCGGGCATCTTCGGGAATATGGAATTGAACTTCTTTGCCATCCAGCTCAATTGACCCGTGGTCCGGGACCGTCGCCCCTGAAATTGCGCGAATGAGCGTAGTTTTACCGGCACCATTATCACCAATAACGCCCAGCACTTCATTTTGATAAAGGTCAAAATCAGCGCCATTCATCGCAACGACGGTACCGTATCGTTTCATGAGGCCTCGCGCGCGTAGCACCGGTTGATTGTGATCGGTCATGGCGTTCGCAGTCATGGCATTCATTGTGTAGCCCTCCGGAGCCATTGGTCCAGTGCAACAGCGATCAAGACGAGATTACCCACCGCAAACATTTGCCAGTAGTCATCGACGCCAGCGAGTGAGAGGCCAGTTGTGAACACCCCGACAATCAAGGCACCCAGAACAGAGCCGGGAATTGAACCCCGTCCACCAAACAGGGACGTGCCACCAATCACCACGGCGGTAATGGTCGCCAGATTAATTTCTTCAAAGGAGATTGGCGAAATTGAGCCAACACGGCCAATCGCGACCCATGCACCAAACCCGCAGATCAAACCCGCAACGGCGTAAACTGAAATAAGCGTTCGGTCGGTTTTGATACCGGACAACATGGCGGCCTCCGGGTCATCGCCAATTGCGTAGACGTGACGTCCCCACGCCGTGTGCTGAAGGATATACCAAAAGGTAATGGCGAGCAGGATTAGCGCAATACCGCCATATGTGATTGTTGCACCGAACGGTCGGGCCGCCGCTTCCCCAAACCAGAGCAAGGATGGTGCATTGGCCTCAATATCAGAATTGCGGATCGATTCGGAGCCGGAATACCACAGCTTTAATGCGGTAAAGACAGATAATGTTCCAAGCGTCACGATAAACGGGGGTAGTTTGATTTTCGCAACCAGAAAGCCATTGAAAGCGCCCATAAGTGTGCCTATCGCCATACCGGCAGCGATCGCCATGGGAAGCGGAACACCGCTGGATACGGCAAGTCGCCCCATAACAAATGACGATACGACCAAGATCGCACCAACGGAAAGATCGATGCCCGCCGTTAGAATTATCAACGTTTGCGCAATTGCGACGATGCCGATGACTGTCACCTGCTGAAGCACAAGCGACAGGACACCGGGGCTCAGGAACCTTGGGGCGATCAGGCCAAACACCAGAATGCTGACAATCAACACGAGAGCGGGAACCAATGTTGGGTAATCTCGAACCGCATGGCGGATGGTTGAGAGTATTGTGCGGTCATCCCGCTCAAATACAGCTACCGCACTGCTGGCGCCGTTTGAGTTTTCGTCAAATCCGAATTCTGTATTGCTCACGACGCCCAAGCTCCCCAGCTCATATTGTAATTTCCAGGTCAGTTATATTGAGACACTTATGATAAAGGGCGGCACTTGCGCCGCCCTTTATCTTTCTTAGCACTGTAAAATCTGGAAACTAGCCCCAGCAGAGCTCTGTACCTTTAGCGGAGTCGATTGACGGCACCCCATCCGCAGGTGAATCGGTTACAAGATTTACACCTGTGTTGAAGAACGTAAGTCCGTCAGAAGCCGCTGGCTTCGTACCATCTTTGGCGAATGCGGCAATTGCTTCAATACCCTTAGACGCCATCAATAGTGGGTATTGCTGTGATGTTGCGCCAATCACGCCGGATTTGACACTGGCGACACCGGGGCAACCGCCATCCACTGACACGATAAGAACACCTTTTTCCTTACCGGCTTTCTTCAACGCCTGGTAAGCGCCTTCCGCAGCGGGTTCGTTGATTGTGTAGACCACATTCATGTCTGGCTCTTTGGCCAAGAGGTTTTCAACAGCTTTTACGCCACCTTCAGGGTTAGCAAGTGATGATTCGTGACCGATAACGCGGAAATCTGATTCAGAACCGAGTACTTTAAGGTTTGGAACTTCAATTCCAAATCCAACGAGGAAACCGGTGTCGCGCTGAACATCTACCGAGATATTATCCTTGTTGATGTCAAGCATGCCGATTTTCGCGTCTTTGGCAGCATCACCCATTTTGGCTTTTGCCCATTTGCCGATCAGCAATCCTGCTTCGAAATTGTCGGTTGCGAAAGTCATGTCCTGGGCATCGCTATCCGCAAGTGGCGTATCAAGTGCGATCACCAAAATGCCTTCAGCACGGGCTTTTTTCAAAGCTGGGACAACTGAGTCATTCGATGCAGTGATCAGGATTCCCTTGGCACCGGCCGCGATGCAATTTTCAATCGCAGTAATCTGTGGCCCGGCATCGCCATCAACCTTACCTGCATAAGAACTGAGATCGATACCAGCTTCCTTGGCCTTAGCTTCGGCACCCTCTTTCATTTTCACGAAGAAAGGGTTGGTGTTGTTTTTAGTGATCAGGCAGGCAGCCGTATCAGCTGCAAATGAGGCTGTGGAAATGGCACTCAGGGCAAGTGCCCCCAAGGCTGAAGTGATAAGTGTCTTTTTCATGGATCGTTCCTCCCGGTTGATTAATCAATGCTGGCCATGCCGTGAAATGACGACAGGCACCGTGTTCCAAAACGCGATTGGAGCAATTGGATTGCCCCTCTCACCCTTAGGCTTCCACAACTCCCAAGCTCATGTCAATAAATAAATCAGATTGATTTATTTATTATTTAGGCGCAATCTATCCTACCGCCCTTCATCCTGCGCATGTCGCGGTAGCCGGGGTGGTAACGTGCGAAGTGGGCAACTTAAAATGCTAGAACAACAGGCTGACAACATTACCGACCCCAGCGGCGGCGCTAACCAGCGCCGCGTTCGCGATTATAACGAACGCCTCGTTTTATCACTTGTTCGGCGCCACGGTAGCTTGGCAAAATCTGATATCGCCCGCCGGTCCGGCCTATCCGCACAGACCGTCTCCGTCATCATGCGCTCACTTGAACGGGATGGGCTGCTCCTGCGCGGTCAACCGCAAAGAGGCAAAGTTGGACAACCCTCCATCCCGATGCGGCTCGACCCCGATGGCGTCTTCTCAATTGGGATGAAGATCGGGCGACGTAGTGCCGACCTGATCCTCATCGATTTTCTTGGTCAGGAACGCATGTCGATCAGTAAAACTTTCGCTTATCCAACGCCTGTTGACCTCATCACATTTGGAAAGACCGGAATCGAAGAACTATCTAAAGGCCTGTCAACCGATGAACGTAAACGCATCGCGGGTATTGGTGTTTCCATGCCGTTTGATCTGTGGAGTTGGGCAGAGAAAATTGAGGCGCCAGAAGAAGAAATGAATGCCTGGAGGGAATACAATTTCCAATCAGAATTAGCTGCAGAAACAAACCTTCCGGTTCTTGTACAAAACGACGCAACCTCGGCTTGCGGTGCGGAACTGGTGTTTGGACGTGGTACCGAGCTAACCGACTTTGTCTACTTCTTCATCGGCACATTTATTGGTGGCGGAGTGGTGCTGAACCACAGCGTATATTCAGGAAGAACCGGAAACGCCGGTGCTTTTGGCCCTATGCCAATTATGGGAAGTGATGGGCGTGCGACAACGCTCATCGATCATGCCTCTGTTTTTACATTGGAGATGCAGCTGAGGGAGCAGGGTGTCGACTTGTCGCCCTTATGGCGAGAGCCCGAAGAATGGAATTGTTTAGGACAAGTCCTTGATGATTGGATAACCAACACGGCCCGGCATCTGGCAGTGGCAGTAGTCTCATCCTGTTCAATAATAGACTTTGAAGCCGCAGTTGTTGACGGTGCATTTCCACCGGATATTCGAAAGCGAATTGTTGAGGCTATTCGTTTGGAAGTCTCCAAACTTGACACAAGGGGAATCGGCGAACCACCAGTTCTCGAGGGTATGGTCGGTCGTGGCGCCCGCGCTTTGGGCGGTGCCAGCTTGCCCCTGTTTTCACGTTATCTGTTGGACCAAAGCGTACTTTTTAAAGCGAACGCCTGACCACCATTTAATCTATCGATCAACATGTTCCGGAAATATGGCACCGTCCTCCCGTACTTCATTTACGTCCCAATATCCGATCAAAATAGCAGGCGGTTCCATATCGTCAGTCATTTTTTCAACGATTTCAGCCGAGCGGGTAATCCTGTTGTGGTGCTGGCGGGACCATTTGAAATGAAGCCCTGAAAGCCGCTCGATTTCATGGCTAAATTCAGGATCATTTCCCAGATCATTTAACTCATTGGGGTCATTTTCGAGATCAAATAACATCGGACGAAAGCCCTCTGCATGGATGTACTTCCAACGCCCGTCAAAAATCATTGCAAGGCGAGCATCGGCCTGATCTACGCCAACGGCCCTGCGAGATTCCCGAGTTGAATAATCATATTCCGAGACGGCAAAATCCCGCCATTCGACGTTTTGTCCGTGCAACAAAGGTTGTAGCGAACGCCCTTCCAAAATATGCGGCTTGGTATCCCCGCCGAGAAAATCCATAAATGTCGGAGCGAGATCAATTCCTTCCACCAGCTTCTCACAAACAGTTCCCCGTGTTGCGTTCGCTTCTTCGCGCGGGTCGTACACCAAAAGCGGAATTCTGGCGGAGCAATCGTAGAACAGATCTTTCTCCCCCATCCAGTGATCGCCCATGTTGTCCCCGTGATCGGAGCAAAAGACGATCATCGTATCGTCCATGCGTCCTGAGTCTTTGAGGTAAGTAAACAGCCGACCCATTTGGTCGTCCAGCTCCTTGATGAGTCCCATATAAGTCGGGGCAACCAGAGCGCGGACTTCATCACGGGAGAAACTCTTGCTCACCCGCATACTCATCCAAGCCTGCATCAGCGGATGATCGGTTTGACGCTCGACATCGTTTCTGACTACCGGAGGGAGATCATCGGCAGAATACACGGCATTATATGGCGCTGGGGCAAGATAAGGCCAATGGGGCTTGATATAGCTTAAATGGCATAGCCACGGCTGATCACCCTGTTGTTCCATGAACTCAATACCACGGGTTGTCAGCCAGGAAGTTTCAGAATGTTCCTTAGGCACCCGTGCGGCAAAGGGCGCATTTTCCAGCACCCAACCCGACCGCATTTCCCCGTCAGGGCCGATTGCGGTATTCGCCCATTCTTCCCACGGGTTGTCCCCGTCCATTCCATGGTCACGCAAATAACGGTCGTAATCGTGGGCATTACTGCCAGGATACCCGGTTGGATTTATCCCGTCATCACGCACAAATTCTTCAAATCCGCATTGGGCGACGAGCGCACCAATTGTACTTTCCGGTTCAATCCCAAGACGCTGCATGCCTTCCCGATCAGGGGTCATGTGGGTTTTTCCTACAAGGGCGCATTTGGTTCCAATTTCGCGCAGATGATCACCAAGGGTCGGCTCGCCGACGCGCAGCGGAAATCCATTCCAGGTTGCACCATGGCTGCGCACATAGCGTCCGGTGTAAAAGCTCATTCGGCTTGGGCCGCAGATCGGGGACTGAACGTAGGTTTTATCAAACCGCACACCCTTGGCAGCCAATGCATCGATATTGGGGGTGTCTATGTGTTTGGCGCCGTAACAGCTGAGATAATCAAATCGCAGTTGGTCCGCCATAATCCACAGCACATTCATAACCTGCCCCCTTGCAAATTCTCATCAATCACCGCCGATAAGCTTCTGCTTTTTGCGGAAATTTATCGAAAAACATGATTTTTCTACCCAATTTTCCGGTAATTTGGCGTAGTTTCTTCCCTTTTACAGCATTATTTTTGGCAGGGCGGTAATCAGATCGTGGTCGATTGGATCTCAGTTTTAAAATTCGACAGAGTCAATTGACATGACGTCGCTCCCTGTCAAAAGCTGTACTACAATAAATTTGAGATCATCCAGGGGCCATCGATGGCGCGTTCGCGTAAAAACATCCTTTTCATCATGTTTGACCAATTGCGGTTCGACTATCTCAGTTGTACCGGACATCCGCATTTGCACACGCCCCATATGGATTCGATTGCCGAGAAAGGCGTTCGGTTTTCACGCTGTTATGTGCAATCACCGATTTGCGGTTCCTCGCGCATGAGCTTCTACACGGGGCGTTATGCGAGCAGCCATGGTGCGCAATGGAACGGTTTTCCGCTCAAGGTGGGCGAGCACACGATTGGGGATCACCTGCGCAAACTCGGTATGAATTCCTACCTCGTTGGCAAAACCCACATGCGCGTCGACGAGGAAGGTATGGAGCGACTGGGACTTGAGCGGGAGAGTCTTATCGGCGCACGTGTATCGGAGTGCGGATTTGATGTTTATACGCGGGATGATGGTCTGTGGGCGGAAGGTCCGGACGGGTTTTACGACGAAAATCGCTCGCCTTATAATGAATATCTGAAATCCAAAGGATACGAGGGGGAAAACCCCTGGCACGATTATGCAAATGCAGGTGTTGATGAGAATGGCGACTTGGCATCCGGCTGGTTTTTCAAACACGCAGAAAAAGCAGCCAATATTGACGAGCCGGATTCCGAGACGCCCTGGCTGACACGCGAGGTGATTAACTTCATTGAAAGCCGAAAGGGCAATGAGGAGCCATGGCTCTGTCATGCTTCTTACATCAAGCCCCATTGGCCCTATATCGTTCCGGAACCGTATCATAATATGTATGGCGGCAATCACGTTCCTGCCGCTGTGCGACATCCCGATGAAAGGGAAAATGCCCATCCTGTTTATGAGACATTTATGAACAACGCGGTCGGCAAAGCGTTTCAACGCGACGAAGTGCGCGAGGCGGTAATTCCCGCCTATATGGGGCTGATCAAACAGTGCGATGACCAGATGGGACATTTGTTTGATTATCTGGAAAAATCCGGGCGCATGGATGACACAATGATCGTCATCACGTCGGATCACGGGGATTATCTAGGTGACCACTGGCTCGGTGAAAAAGCGCTTTTCCACGATCCCTCTGCGAAAATTCCGCTCATTATATATGACCCTTCGAAAGAAGCCGATGGTGGACGCGGTACGGTTTGCGATGAGCTGGTGGAATCAATTGACCTCGCCGCAACATTTGTCGAGTTTGCCGGAGGCGATGTTCCCGACCATATTATTGAAGGTCACTCACTCATGCCCTATTTGCGCGGAGAACAGCCGGAGACGTGGCGCGATTATGCAATGAGCGAATATGATTATTCAGGTACTCCCATGTGCGAATGGCTGGGATTGAAACCACGGGACGCTCGCCTGTTTATGGTGACGGATAAACACTGGAAATTCATCCACGCGGAGGGGGAAACGGAAGACGGCCCGTTTCGTCCGCTCCTCTTTGATCTGCAAAACGACCCGGATGAACTCCACGACCTGGGCGCAGGAAGTAGCCATGCTGCAATTATCGAACTGATGTACGACCGGCTGGGAAAATGGGGGCGCAGGCTTTCACAACGCACGACAATATCCGAACAGGGTATTATCAACATGCGCGGAAAATCCATGCGTAAAGGCATTACCATGGGTTTTTATAAAGCTAGCGAAGACAAAAATAATGTCACGGTAAAATACCGGGGCAAGGCTCCGAAACGACCTAACCTTTAAATAGGTCTTTGAACTGATCCCGCAGCAGGTTTTTTTGAACCTTACCCATCGTATTGCGCGGCAGTTCATCCAACACCTGCAAAGATTTTGGCTGTTTGAAACGGGCAATTTCCTCTTTGATATCGGCGGCAATTTGATCGACATTCAGCTTGCGGCTTTGGGGGATTAGGACACCGACAACAGCCTCGCCAAAATCCGGGTGAGGCACACCAATCACGGCGGATTCCAGCACCCCTTCCTGTTCATCAAGCAGCAATTCCACTTCCTTTGGATAAATGTTGAACCCGCCAGAAATAATCAGGTCTTTGGACCGGCCGACAATGTGGACATATCCGTCATCGTCGATACGTCCCAGATCACCGGTTATGAAGAACCCGTCTTCGCGAAATTCTTCTTTTGTTTTTTCCGGCATCTGCCAATAACCGGAAAAGACATTGGGGCCTTTGACTTCCAACACACCGATATCACCTTGCGCGACGGTATCTCCCGTATCCGGATCAGCAACCCTCAGGTCTGTACCTGGCAGAGGGAAACCGACGGTTCCTGCCCGGCGTTCTCCATCATATGGGTTGGACGTGTTCATATTGGTTTCGGTCATGCCGTAGCGTTCAAGAATGCGTTTGCCCGTCCGTGCTTCAAATTCGACATGGGTTTCCGCCAAAAGCGGCGCGCTACCGCTAACGAAAAGCCGCATGTGGTCGGTCAATTCCGCGGTGAAGCGATCATCATTCAACAGTCGCGTATAGAATGTTGGTACCCCCATCATACAGGTTGATGCGGGCATATGTTCAATCACAGCATCATTGTTGAAACCCGGTAACAGGATAATCGAAGCGCCGGACAGGAGGGCCACATTGGTTGCAACGAACAGCCCGTGGGTGTGGAAAATCGGCAGGGCGTGAAGCAGTGTATCGCGCGCCGAGAACTGCCACAGATCACTCAAGACCTGTGAGTTGGACAGCAGGTTGTCGTGGCTCAGCATCGCCCCTTTTGAACGGCCCGTTGTACCGGATGTGTAGAGAATTGCTGCCAAATCATCCGGTGCGCGCGCAACATCATCAAAATGTGTCGAAGCTTCAAGGCCTGAGATTAACAGGCTTCCCGCATCTTTATCCGGGTTTTCCCAAACCCCCATTGTTTCCAGGGCAAATCCTGAGCTCTGCGCCAGATCCCGATAGGCGTCGCCATCTTTGGAATCGCAGATAAAAACTTTCGGTGTGGCATCCTTGAGGAAATATTCAATTTCAGCTTTCGTATAGGCGGGGTTCAAGGGAAGGAACACGCCCCCTGCCCGCACTGTACCCAAATATAACATGAGCGCTTCAATGGATTTAGGCACCTGAACGGCGACCCTGTCGCCCGGTTGTACGCCAAGGGCGACGAGCTGGTTTGCAAACCGCGCCGATACGTCGAGGACATCGCCATAAGAATAATAGCGTGTCGGCTCATCCACAGTAACCGGTGGGATAGTCGCGAATTGTGTTGTTGTATCCGCGTTAGCCATGAGGCCAGCAAAGAGAGTGTTCTGCGACTTGCCCATCAATGAGTCCTGTTTAATCGTCGTATCTCCAATGTATCTATCAGCCTTGTTACGGGTACTCAAAGCTTGAATTTTATAAAGGCGTTCATCCGTCCAAAAGAAATTCAATAAAACACCAAAAACGCTGTTTGCAGGACGAAATTCATGGTCTAGGCTCCGGCATTCAGTTGAGTTGCGTTTGGACGGGGCCAAGTACATTTCTACAGTAAATCATCCTATCGAAGAGCCGATTGAGGATAAGGCTGTTCTGGACGTTCGAAATCTGGAGACCGTTTTTAGGACTCAAGATGGCGATGTTCACGCGGTTAACGACGTGAGCTTCTCGCTTCGTCCGGGCGAATTGCTGGGAATTGTGGGTGAATCCGGTTCCGGCAAAAGCGTCACCATGATGTCGCTGCTCAAATTGCTCGCCATGCCGCCAGCGGAAATTGTTGGCGGAAGTGTCAATTTTGGTGGGCAAGACCTGTTATCCCTGTCTCTCAAGGATTTGCGGGCCATACGCGGTGGCGACATCGGGTTTATTTTTCAAGACCCGATGACATCCCTCAACCCAGTGTTCACCGTCGGATATCAGCTGATGGAACCCCTGCGGACCCATTTAGGGATGGATAAAAAGGCAGCACGGCAACGGGCGGTTGAACTGCTGGAGCTCGTGGGTATTCCCTCCGCATCGGAACGGCTTCGCGATTTCCCCCACCAGTTTTCCGGCGGTATGCGCCAGCGGGTGATGATCGCCATTGCACTTGCCTGCGACCCCAAGGTTTTGATCGCTGACGAGCCAACCACCGCGCTTGATGTGACCGTGCAGGCGCAGATTATTGAAATTATCAAAGACCTTCGCCAAAAGCTCGGCATGGCGATTGTCTGGATCACCCATGACCTCGGCGTCGTCGCCGGCATCGCGGACCGGGTTGCGGTGATGTATGGCGGGCAGATAGTCGAATATGCCGATGTTGACCGGCTTTATGAAGACCCGCGCCACCCTTACACAAAAGCCCTGTTACAAACCCTGCCAAGCCATGGGGACGAGCGTGACGAACGTCTGGTGAGCATCCCGGGCCAGGCGCCTAATCTCAAAGGACCGTTAAAAGCATGCCCCTTTGCACCTCGGTGCAGCTCGGTATTCGACAAATGCTGGACCGCCAACCCGCCATCGTTTGATGTGAGTATCAATCAAAAATCAGCGTGCTGGCTGGAGGAATCTAATGGCTGAACCGACCGCCAGTGGAGAAACTCTGGTTAATGTATCCGACCTGAAAATGCATTTCCCCATCTACAAAGGCCTGTTTCGCCGAAAAGTCGGCGATGTGAAGGCTGTGGACGGGTTATCCTTTGATATCCGACGGGGTGAAACCCTTGGCCTGGTGGGTGAATCCGGCTGTGGGAAATCTACCACCGGGCGCGCGGTATTGCGTCTTTACGACCCGACTCACGGAACAGTATCCTTTGAAGGCACTGATGTTGCCCATCTTTCGCTGGAGGAATTACGCAAAATCCGCCCCCGCATGCAGATGATTTTTCAGGACCCGCAGGCCTGTCTCAATCCGCGCATGACGGTTGGGGCAATCATTGCAGAACCTCTCATAGAGCATGAATCCATGAGCAAGGAAGAGCGGGAAGACAGGGTTGTCGACCTTCTCAATGCGGTGGGATTAAACCCCGCCTATATCAATCGCTACCCCCATGAATTCTCCGGCGGCCAGCGCCAGCGCATCGGTATCGCACGCGCCCTGGCGCTCGACCCGGATTTTATCGTCTGTGACGAGCCCATCGCCGCCCTTGACGTCTCTATTCAGGCACAGGTGGTCAATCTGCTGGAAGACCTGCAAAAAGAACGCGGTCTGACGTATCTGTTTATTTCCCACGATCTGTCCATGGTGCGTCATATCGCCGACCGGGTGGCAGTGATGTATCTTGGCAAGATTATGGAGCTTGCACCACGCGAAACATTGTTTAGCGACCCGCAGCACCCTTATACAAAGGCCTTGCTATCTGCGGTGCCTGTTGCTGACCCCAAAATTGAAGCCACACGAGAGCGCACAATCCTCAAAGGTGATGTACCAAGCCCCAGTAATCCTCCTGCGGGTTGCGTTTTTTGTACAAGATGTCCGATTGCGGAGAAAAAATGCTTTACGGTTGCGCCAGAATGGCGTGAACTCAATCCAGATCAGTTCGTCGCCTGCCATCTGGCATAGCGACTGACAGATAAACCGCCGGTGGGATGACCTGCCGGTAAACGATTCCAAGAGGTCCTCGAAGAAGGGCCAAGACAAAACGGGAGACGTTATCCATGTCGAAACTAAAAACCTTACTCCTGGCGACGGCTGCATCAGCAGTGGCGCTAACTGGAGCATTTGCCCAAGAACGGGGCCGTGATGGTGAAGTTAAAATCATCTATTGGCAGGCTCCATCCATTCTCAACCCATACCTTTCCGGTGGTACTAAAGATATCGAATCTGCCTCCATGGTTGTCGAGCCGCTGGCACGGTTTAACCAGGACGGCGAACTGGTTCCCTATCTGGTCGATTCCATTCCAACCCTGGAAAACGGCGGCATTACCGCTGACAATAAAACCGTCACCTGGAAGATTACAGACGGCATCAAATGGTCAGATGGTACACCCTTCACATCCGCCGATGTTGCGTTTACCGCAGAATACTGCAGACATCCTGAAGGTGGTTGCGCACAGTCAGCTAAATTTGATGGTATCGATAAGATCGAAACGCCTGATCCGCTGACCGTCATTATCAAATATTCCGAGCCAAAATACGTTCCGTATTCAGCATTTGTTGGTGGCCAGTCGCCGATCATTCAAAAAGCTCAATTCCAGGAATGCCTTGGCGCAAAAGCACCTGAATGCACTGACGCCAATTTTGGCCCAATCGGTACAGGTCCCTTCGTTGTAACGTCGTTTAAGCCAAACGACGTTATCACTATGAAGGCCAATGAAAACTACCGTGAAGCCGGCAAGCCTGCATTCGCGACCGTAACGTTCAAGGGCGGCGGAAGTGCTGAAGCATCAGGCCGTGCCGTTATGGAAACCGGTGAATTCGATTATGGCTGGAACCTGCAGCTTGCACCGTCCGTAATCCAGGAGATGGCAAAAGGCGGCAAAGGTACGCCAATTTCAGCTTTCGGTACGTTGATCGAACGTATTGAAATGAACATGACCGACCCTTCACCAAGTCTACCTGAAGGTGAACGTGCTACCGCCAAACACCCGCACCCAATCCTGTCAGACGAAAAAGTACGCCGTGCGCTTTCTATGGCGATCGACCGTCCACTTCTCGTGGAAATTGGTTACGGACAAGCGGGTCGTCCGGCCTGTAACCTTGTTAATGCACCGATTGCTTATAAATCAGACAACACCGGTTGCCTTGTTCAGGATATTGAGGGCGCCAAAAAGCTTCTCGACGAAGCCGGTTGGGCACCAGGTGGCGATGGCATCCGTGAGAAAGACGGCAAGAAACTCAAGCTTTCTTATCAGACTTCAACAAACGCTGTTCGCCAGGACTTCCAGGCGATCATCAAGCAGAACTGGAAAGATATCGGTGTTGATACTGAACTGCGTAACCTCAGCGGTTCCGTATTCTTCGGCGGTGATCCGGCTTCCCCGGATACATTCCAGAAGTTTTATGCTGACGTGGAAATGTACGCCAACAACTTTGATGGTACAGATCCAGAGCAGTATCTGACACAATACACCTGCGATAAGGCACCGCGTCCTGAAACCGGCTGGCAGGGTGAAAACATCAACCGTTATTGCAGCGCAGAATATGACAAGCTTGCGGTTGAGCTTGGCAGAACCGGTGATCCTGCAAAACGTCAGGCACTTGCCAAGAAAATGAACGACATGCTGACCAAAGACAGCATGACCATCGTTCCATTGGTTGACCGTGGTCGCGTTTCAGCACACGCAAATTCACTCGGTGGTGTTGTTCTCAACACCTGGGACAGTGAATTGTGGAACGTTGCTGACTGGCACCGTAAGAAGTAAGCGAATTAGGGGCGGGAGCTTTTGAGTTCCCGCCCTTTATCTTACAACCCCAAAACCAACTAATTTACAGTCATCTGTTGAAAATTCTCGTGCTCCAACCTGGACATCTGACGAGCGTTTTCATCACGTGTCTAAAGCGCAAACTGCTTATTGCGCCGAACACCAATCGACGGGGCCTGGACTAACACATGCTAACCTACACGATACGGAGGTTATTGCTGGCGATACCCACTTTGCTGTTCATCAGCTTTGTGATCTTTGCTGTTATCAAGCTTTCCCCTTCTGACCCCACAGCAAACCTGCCGTTGACGATTCCCCCTGAAGTTCGCGAAAAGATACGTGAGTCGCTCGGGTTCAACGAACCGTTCATTGTTCAGTTTTTCCTATGGCTAAAGCAGTTGGTTGTTACCGAACCAAAGGTCTGGATGAACAACGCATTTGGAACCGAGTTTGAAATCGGTCAACGGATGATTTCCTATCAAACACGCTCACCCGTTCTCGACCTGATCGTTCAACGTATTCCCCAAACACTATGGGTTGTGGGAACATCCTATGTTGTCGGGGTGTTGATTGCCGTACCCATCGGCATAATCTCAGCCTACAAGCAATATTCGGTCTTCGACCAGATCGGAACGTTTATCGCGATGATCGGGTTTTCAGTACCGACCTTCTTCACCGGCGTGTTGATGATCCTGTTTTTCTCGGTCAACCTTGGCTGGTTTCCCTCAATCTATGACACGACGCATGTGGTGGAAGACTGGAGTTCATTCCTCTTTCAGGTCAAACAGATGATCATGCCAACGATGGTGTTGGCCCTGTTCAATGCGGCACAGATTTCCCGTTATATGCGCTCATCCATGCTCGATAACCTGACACAGGATTACGTGCGCACCGCACGGGCAAAAGGCTTGACGGAAAAGACTGTGGTGCTGGTGCACGTGTTGCGCAATTCGATGATCCCGGTTGTGACGGTTATTGCGCTTAATCTGCCGAGTGTCTTCGGCGGTGCGTTGATTACGGAACAGGTGTTTCAGGTTAACGGGTTAGGGCAATTGCTCATCCTCGCCATTCAGGGGGGGGATGTGCCGACGGTTCAAACAGTCACCGTTATCTTTGCGGTTTTGATTGTTCTCTTCAATCTCATCGCCGACGTCCTTTATGGCGTGCTCGACCCGAGGATCCGTTATGACTGATGTCACGTCAAAACAGGAGGCCATGAAAAGCTTCACCGATTTGGGAACCCAACAGCGGTCACAAATACGCGATATCTGGGACCAGTTCACCACCCACAAGGGCGCACTGATCGGCAGTTTCGTATTCTTTGGTATTCTCTTCGCTGTTGTCATTGGCCCGTGGATTTGGACCCTTGATCCCACTTTCGTGGATATCCGTTCACGCAATCAAGGTGTTTCTTTCGCCCATCCCTTTGGGACGGACCAATTGGGCCGTGATCTCTTTGCCAGAATGTTGGAGGGCGGACGGGTTTCAATCGCCGTTGGTCTCACGGCCATGCTGTTATCCGTGATCCTGGGCGCGGCGGTTGGTGTTGTTGCCGGGTTTTTTCAAAAGCTTGACGGGCCACTTATGCGCCTGACCGACCTTTTTCTGGCACTTCCTCTGCTCCCGCTGCTTCTTGTTATCGTAACCCTGTTTCGTGAGCCGTTGGCTGCATCCTTTGGGCCGGAAGGGGGTATTTTCATCCTCATGGTATCTGCAATCGGCATTACATCGTGGATGCAAACCGCCCGTATCGTTCGTGGTGATGTGTTGGCGTTGAAAGAGCGGGATTTTGTTCTGGCCGCCCGCTCTATCGGGACACCGTCTCGCCGGATGATAACCCGGCATGTGCTACCCAATGTCCTGTCACCCATTATGGTATCAGCCACACTGGGCATCGCCAATGCGATCATCACGGAAAGTGCGTTGTCTTTTCTCGGCCTTGGTTTCCCGCCCGATTTCCCAACCTGGGGTCGCCTCCTGTTCGATGCCATTCCTTATATGCCCCAATACCCCATGTGGGTTGTATGGCCAGGCGTTGCGATTTCACTAACGGTACTTAGCGTCAATTACATGGGCGACGGTCTGCGCGATGCGCTCGACCCAAGGCAACGGTCCAGATAGGCCTCGAAACGGAAGATTGGCGGGCTCCACGCTCGACCCTGTTAACTATGCAATTAACGCAAGCATCCGTTAAGCTTGAATCAGTCTAACGGTCGAATATCTGTTTCGTTGAAGAATAATTTAAAATTTGAACATAAATTTCCTGAATAACGGTCGGAACTTCCTTTTCAGGACTATTTTGCATGGATCAAATGGTGGAAAGCTTGGCGAAGAACACGTCAATGAGCAATACGCTTTTCGCCTATATTATGTGCGGCGGCGGCGGCACACGCCTGTGGCCATTATCTCGCGCGGATAATCCAAAGCAAAACCTCAGTCTCACCACGTCCCATTCGATGCTGGATGAAACAATTACGCGCTTTCTTTCATCGGATATCGCCGGTGTTGTGAGCACGGTTAATCTGATGGGTGGGGCGTCTCAGATTGATGCCATGGGTGCCTCGCTCGAAGGGGCGTCCGGGCTTACGGGCAGTATCATTCTTGAACCATTCGGCAAAAATACCGCGCCTGCAGTGGCACTGGCCAGCCTGCATGCAATTACACAGAACCACGATCCTTATGTCCTGATATTACCGAGCGATCATGTCATCCAGCCGGTTGAAAAATTTGGCGTAACCATTGCTGCCGGATTACCGGCGGCGGACGATGGACAGATTGTCGTGTTCGGTATTGAGCCCCATTCACCCGCGACGGGTTACGGATACATTGAGGTAGCGGACCATCAGGCGGTTGCGCCGGTACAATCATTTCGCGAAAAGCCTGATCTGGAAACCGCAAAGCGCTACGTTAAAAGCGGTAAACATCTCTGGAATGCCGGTATCTTCCTGTTTCGCGCTTCCACCATGCTGGCCGCATTGAAAAAACATGCGCCAGAAATATTGGGGACCTGCAAAGCCACATTTGAGAATTCACCGGTCTCCAGAGATAATTTTCTACCCTTGAACGCAGAATTATTTGCCAATGTACCGGCGGATTCCATCGATTTTGCCGTTATGGAGCGGGCGGATAATGTCACCGTCGTTCGGGCGGATTTTGAGTGGCACGATGTGGGTTCATTCGCATCTCTTCAAAATCTTCACGGCAGCGGATCAACAAAATCGACCCATCTGGGCGATATCCTGTCCCATGAGTGCGACAATACACTACTACACAGTGAAGGCCCGATGATTGCAGCGGTTGGGCTCACCGATATGGCGGTCGTTGCTACACCGGATGTTGTGCTTGTCACGCCGCTGGACCGTGCGGAGGACATAAGGAAAATCGTCGACCAGCTGGATAAATCCGGGCGTTCTGAAACCAAACGCACGCCATGGCTAGCGGAAAATGGGGCACAACCTGGTCGAATGGCTTCCACACTGAAAGACTGGTTGATGTCGCAGGCCCTGCCCTATTGGGCCGCGCATGGGTGCGACCGTGGATACGGTGGCTTTCACGAAGTGCTGGATTTTGATGGAAACCCAATGGACGTCGACAAGCGTTTACGAACGATGGCGCGTCAGATATTCAGTTACGCAAAAGCGGTGGAAATGGGCTGGACAGGTGAGGCTCTTTCGGTTGTTCAACACGGGCTCACCTTTTTAAACGATGCCCCTGCCGAACCCCTTGGAGGTTGGGGTAAGACGTTTCTTGCGGACTCGTCCCCACATGACCGCACGGAAGACCTATACGACCACGCGTTTGTTTTGCTGGCCCTTGCCCAGTGCAGACAGGTGGGCATTGCCTTTGACGCCACGTTGCAAAGCCGCGCCTTTGATTTTGTTGACAGTCTTCGCGTTACCACCAGCGACGGCGGGTTCTTAGGGTATCACGAAGATGGCGAGCAGTCTCTGCCGCGCCGTTCAAACCCCCATATGCACCTGTTGGAGGCTTTTTTGGCTTGGTATCGCGCAACAGGGGAGAGTAAATATCTCGCACGCGCTTCTGAAATTGTAGGCTTGCTCCAATCCCACTTCTTCGACCGCGA
The DNA here is from genome assembly GCA_951813045.1 of uncultured Rhizobiaceae bacterium. Taxonomy (GTDB): domain Bacteria; phylum Pseudomonadota; class Alphaproteobacteria; order Rhizobiales; family Rhizobiaceae; genus Pseudahrensia. Next base: position 251,062 of record CATOTF010000001.1, on the reverse strand, counting down.
CAACATGTTGCTCGGGGAGGCCTTTGACGCTGGTTTGAATTTCACCGGAGGCGAAGTTCGCGCATTTGAACCGGGCCATCATTTTGAATGGGCGCGCCTGCTCCATGACTATGCGGCGTTTTCTAACAGTACGGTCGAACCAGAAGCCTTTCGCCTTTTTGCCAATGGCAAAGCGCTCGGCCTGAACCCGGTCAATCATTTTGCCCATGATCTCGTCGCGGCTGATGGATCACCCGACCACCAGAGCTCCCGCTGCTGGGTGCAGACGGAATATATCTCGATCCTGAGTACACTATCAGCAAACGGAAAATTCCATCTTGCCTTTGAGGCCGAACGGATGATGGAAAGGCTTTGGCACCATTATATTGCGCCGGCACCCGACGGTCAGTGGATTGATGTTGTAGACTGGCGCGGCAGACCGGCGACAAATACCGTGCCCGCCAGCACATTTTACCATCTGATCAATTGCATCGATGTTTATCTAAAAACGATGCCAGTTAAATAAGCATCACGCATTTTTGCCGTCACGCTCAACAATCCATTCATGATCCGGGTGGTTTTCGAAACGCCATTTGCGCATTGGGCCAGCCATAACGTTGAGATAATACATGTCATAACCATAGGGCGCGCCACAGGGGTGGTGGCCTTTTGGCACCAGCACAACTTCCCCATCACTCACCGCCATGGTTTCGTCCAGACTTCGGTCATCGGTAAACACCCGCTGGAAACCGAACCCCTGTGACGGGTTGAGGCGGTGATAATAGGTCTCTTCCAGATAGGTCATACGCGGGAAATCATCTTCATCATGGCGGTGAGGCGGGTAAGAAGACCAATTGCCCTGCGGCGTCCACACTTCCGTCACGAGCAGACTATCCGCCACATCAAACTCCTCCATCGCGATGGGATGAATGTGACGGGTATTGGCCCCGGTGCCACGGGTCTCATCACCAATATCAGCTGGTGTGATGAGGCGGACGGGGTGGCCGGATTTACCAGGTGCTGTGCAAACAGCAATTGTGCATTGGGTGATGGCCGTTGCCGACCAATTCGACCCGTTTGGCACATAAAGGCAGGTCGGCTTCTTCTTTTCAAAAACGCTCATCCGGTCTCCACACTCGCCAAACTCCTGCCCACCTGCCGCTAGTTCTACCTTGCCATCAACGATGACGATTATTGCCTCCCGGTCCCCAGTCGCCTCACTGGTGGTATCACCGGCCGCAAGGTGGTGGATGGCAAATCCAACGTAGGCCCAGTCCGGTGCAAGGTCGCTCTTTGCACTTTGCGGCGTGATATCAATCACCTTGCCCGATGTACCGGTTGGTTTGACGAGAAGTGAAGACATGTGGAGTTCCTTTGACGAATGGTGTTGCAACTGATTTTACAAACGCACCGGTGCCTTGAAATATCATTGTACCATTGGGTAATCCACACATCCCTTCTATAGTAGAGGGATCAAATCACAGGAAACGCAAAATTGACCACTCCCATCCTGCCGCAAGAGATTATCCGGAAAAAACGCGATGGCGGTGCACTCTCGTCCGAGGAAATTCAGGCCTTTGTTGGTGGCATTGCCGATGACAGTATTTCTGAGGGGCAGATTGCGGCCCTTGCGATGGCCATCTTCTTTAACGGTATGGCGCGGGATGAAGCAGTGGCGCTTACGCTTGCCATGCGGGATTCAGGAATTGTGCTTGACTGGTCGCATCTCGATGGGCCGGTTCTTGATAAACATTCCACCGGTGGTGTGGGGGACAATGTCTCTTTGATGCTGGCACCGGCGGTTGCGGCCTGCGGCGGATATGTTCCGATGATTTCCGGGCGCGGCCTTGGTCATACCGGTGGCACATTGGACAAATTGGATTCTATCCCCGGCTACATCAGCCAGCCGGATAATGATCTGTTTCGCAAGGTCACCAAAAATGTCGGCTGCGCGATTATCGGGCAAACGGCGGACCTCGCACCGGCGGATAAACGGTTTTACGGAATCCGCGACGTGACCTCGACGGTTGAAAGCGTGCCGTTGATCACGGGCTCCATCCTGTCGAAGAAACTCGCGGCGGGCCTCACCGGGCTCGTTTTGGATGTGAAATGCGGCAATGGCGCATTCATGGATGATCTGGAACAGGCCCGCGAGCTCGCCACCTCCCTCGTCGAAGTGGCGAATGGCGCCGGACTGCCCACAACAGCCATCCTGACTGACATGAACCAACCTTTGGCGACTGCTGCTGGCAATGCCGTTGAGATCAGTAATTGTATCGATTTCCTGACCGGCCGTCACATCGACCCGCGCTTGTGGGATGTTACCGTCGCCCTTGGGGCGGACATGCTGGTGAGCGGTAGTCTGGCTTCTGACAAGGCTGACGGGCGAGCGAAAATGGAACAGGCTTTCACCTCCGGCGCTGCGGCCACCAAGTTTTCCCAAATGGTAAGTGCTTTGGGCGGGCCTGTTGATCTCATCGAGAAGCCGGAGATTCATCTGCCCGCCGCACCGATTGTGCGCCCTGTATTCGCGCAGAAGGGTGGCAGTGTTACTGATGTAGATACCCGTTCAATCGGTCTTACAGTGGTAACCTTGAAAGGCGGACGAACCCGGGCGTCGGACACCATTGATCCAGCAGTTGGCCTGACGGAACTCGCCTTGCCCGGTGATCCAATCGACAACGAACAACCCTTATGTTTTGTCCATGCCCAATCGGAAGACCAATTTAAGGCTGCGGAAACCCTGATCAGGCAGGCTTATACCCTTGGTAACCCTCGCGATGTTGCTGATCGGCCTACCTTAATTGAATTTATAGATTGATAGAACGTGAAACTGCCAAAATATGATGTGGGGCGGTTTCAGAAATTCCCGGGACTGAATTACGCCCATCCACGCCCTTTTCGAAACTGGACCGACAGTCAGATGACCGCTGCAATCGGCGGATGGCTTGTGAGCAACCCGCCATCGCTAGAACTGGCAACACTTGCCTATGATGAACTCGTCTCGCGGGGCACCGATCTAGATGCGGGCATGAAATTTGCCGGTGCCGGGCTTGAACCTGTCGGCTGGCTTTCCGCCGCTAGACACAGATTGCACGAGGTTTTTACTCCCGATATATTGTCGACCCAAAAGAAAGGTCGCCTTGGGGCAAATATCTACGTCATGCTGCGCCACGGTTACACCGCCGATAACGGCTGGTACGGCGCTTATGTGGGCAGCACCGGGAAAACACCGGCCCAAAGGTGCACTGAACACCGAAAAGGCCTTCGGTCCGCAAGAGGCCTGCCCCAATATGGTATCGAGCCGCTCTGGTCCCTGTTTGACTTCATCAACCCTGTGCCCAATGCGCGAAAAGGGCGTGAAGAATGGGAAACCCGCCTGCACGAGGCGCTTGCGCCCATAATTCCTAAAGTTACAGGCGACGTGGCGTTTTAGGCCATACCGTTGGGATACTGTGTATATGTGCCAATTTGTCTTTTGCTTACCTCCGTAAGTGACCCGCATTTACACCAAAGGCCATTTGGATAGCTTTCCAGTTTTAATTTGGCATCAAAACCGAGTTTTTAAATGTTTCTCAACGATTCTCTTTAGCTGGGGGTGTTTATGAGGTTCAAACAGAAAAAAATATCGACATTTTTTCACCGGTAATCTGAATCTCCATTTAATCGGTAATTTAGCGAAAAACTACTCCAATTTCTCCAAGAATAACCTGGTAAACCAGCAATCACCAGTGAACACGTATCAGTGTGGAGGTTGTGAGAAATTCAACAAATACAATAGGTTACTTGTTGATTTTATTGAATAATTTACGTTCACGTAAGGTGCGGGAACATCATTTATTGACCAATCCGACAGGGTTGTTGAATCAATCTCATCACCTACGTTCTGGTTAACGAAACGCAACGAGGATTTAGCCAGATGAAACTTTCTATCAAATCAGTTTTCGCCGCCATCGCAATCGCAGCCGCTCCCTTTACAGTTCCGGCAATCGCAGCCTCACCGACCAGCCAACTTCCTATAACAATTCCTGCTGAAGAACTTGCCGTTGTCGGCGGCGCAGCACTCGCCACCAAGGTCGGTTTCAAAAGTTTTGGCCATCACCGCAGTTTCGGTCACCACAGAGGGTTCAGGCACCACCGCAGTTTTGGCCACCACAGGGGCTTTAGACGCCACCGTGGTTTTGGATTTAACCGCGGGTTTAGACGCAACCGTGGATTTAGAAGCAATCGTGGATTCAGGCGCAACCGCAGTTTTGGATTTAATCGTGGGTTTAGACGGAACCGTGGCTTTAGAGGGGGCCGTCGCTTCCGCTAATAAACATCTTCAGATTAGGTCGGGACAACTACTGGGCGTAACCCTGACCTAAGCCGACTGACATCATCCCCAGTCAGCGGCCACGCGACCTCGGAAATCCCTTCCGGGGTCGCAACTTTTTAAACCTTAAATCACCAATCAGTCCCCAGCAAGTTGATATGCGGCTTCCTGATTTACGGTGATTGACCAATACTTCGGGCATCTCATCAATTTTCTTTGTGGCAGGCCCTGTTGACCTGCATGCGCGTTGAGGCGACTAATCTGGATGAAACAAAGAACTTCAGCACTGGTTCGGTCGAGAGATGGACGAAGAATTCTGGCAAGCGCGCTGGCGCGAAAATAGAATTTCCTTTCACGAGGCACAGGCAAACAATCTGCTTATTGACAACTTTCGGCACCTTGGCCTTCGCAAAGGCGACACGGTGTTTGTTCCATTGTGCGGAAAATCGATCGATCTGGACTGGCTGCTAACACAGGGTCTTCGAGTGGTTGGTATCGACTTCAACCGGCAAGCCGCGGAGGAAGTCTTTGCCCGTTTGGAACTAACTCCCGAGATTACGGAAATCGGCCCCCTTCTGCGCTATGACACTGATCGGATAACGCTTTTCGTTGAAGATTTTTTTGAACTGGATGGAGATGACCTGGGCGACGTTAACGCGATCTACGACCGGGCAGCATTGGTCGCCCTCCCCTCAACCACTCGAAGCAAATATTCGGAGCGTATTTGCCAACTTACCCATTGTGCACCGCAATTGCTGATAACCTTCGATTACGACCAGACTCACATGGACGGCCCACCATTTTCTGTTCCAGGCGAAGAGATTCAAAAGCACTATGGAAAGAATTATACAATTGAGTCGTTGATCAGCCGTAAGATTTCAGGGCCACTATCCCAACGCTGTCAGGGCGACGAAAACGTGTGGCTGCTCAAACCAGTCAATCGGAACACATAAAATTCTTCACTGAGGAGTGCTGTTTATTTTGGTGAACCCACTTCATGTGACGAGCCCACGCGCGGCCACCGTTACCTCATTTGTCTCTCCATTTTCTGCCAACAAATGAACCGCATTCACCATGTTGGACACGACGCAGGCGTGATTGGGGATAATTGATATGCGCTCGCCCACCGTAAACGGCGTGGATTCATTGTGATGCAAGACACCGTGTTCCTCACTCAACGAAGCAACGCGTATGTCAGGATAACCCACCACATGTCCGTAACCGTCCAGGTGCGGTAGGTCAGATGTTAGAACTTTAGAACCAGCATCTATAACCGATCGACCGGGGGTTGGTGTGCTCACCACGGTCGCAAGCACACTTATAGCACAATTGCTCCAGGCACAGGTGCCGTGTTCCACCAAAGACCTGTCATTGTAGATGTAGGTGCCAATGCGATATTCATTCACAGCCGTTTGCTCATGGGCGAGCCACATATCCGGCGAACCGCCACTGGATACAGTGCTGCAATCCAAACCATCAGCTTTAAGCAGCTCGGGCGTTTGGGCCATGAAGTCATTCACTGCCTTTGTACCCCCGGCGGGGGGGTACGTCATCAAACCATCAAAATTCAGGCCTGGATACCGCGCGACACATTTGGCCAGTTCGACGGCTTGCTGTGGGGTCTGCACACCGCAACGGCCGGCTCCGGTATCACATTCGATCAGGACATTTAAGGGGCGCGCTGCACCATCGTAAACACTGCCCAATCCATCGATTGTAACCTTACTGTCGACAGTTACCGACAATCTTTCAAGGCGGTCAGAAAGCGTTCGCAAGCGCTTCAGCTTCGCTTCACCCAATATATTGAAAGTTATCAGGATATCGCGAACACCTGCATCCGCCATCACTTCGGCTTCACCAATTTTTTGGCAGGTAATACCCTGAGCCCCGGCTGCCAATTGCATTTTGGCGAAATGCGGGAGCTTATGGGTTTTAATATGAGGCCGCAGATTTAGCCCGTGTTTATTACAATACGCCTGAAATGCCTTAATATTCTGACTCGCAATCGCTTCGTCAATAACAACGGCGGGCGTCTCTATTTCATTCGTCATCATACCCGTCATCCTATCGTCACCCTATCTTCTGTAGCCTATGTATGCCGGCAAAATTTCCTGGTGAGGCAACTAGCCTTTCACCGCTTCTATTACCTTGAAACCTTGCGATTTCTCGCGGAATTCAAACCTCTTGAATTGTGAAGCTAATACAGCCTCATAAGGCAGGTTATTATTTGCGACCATTAACAGCCGCCCACCAGAGGGCAGCGCTTTTGCGGCCTGTTTGATAAACACCTGCCCCAGGCCGGGTTCGGCGGCGCGGCCCGTGTGAAATGGCGGGTTCATGATGATCCAGTTAAACGGGCCCTTTGGTGCTTCCCTCATCAAATCAACCCAATGATAGTGGGCAGCGTCACCCAAATGCTGATTTGCAGCCCGCAAGGATATCCAGTCCGCCTCGTATAAATCCAGACATTCCATTCGATCGCATCTCAACTGAAGCTCGCGGGAAAGATATCCCCAACCGGCTCCGAAATCCGCCACACGGCCAAAAATTCGATGACCGAAATGTTCAACTAGGAGACGCGAGCCTTTGTCTATTCCGTTGGCTGAAAACATGCCCGGTTCAAGGTTATAATCTTCTGTGTGAACCGTATTATCTGGCATCGGCCAATCTTTACCGTTTCGATAGGCCCAAAAAACAACGCCATGGTGTTTCGATAGGCTGCCGGCAATGGGAGTTTGGCTTTTTATCCATTTTCGCAACGGCTGGACACCACTTGTTTTGTCCCCCGCAAAGACAAGAACTCCGCCTTTTTTCAAGCCATTCCAGGCCCGAATAATGTTGCGTTCATTCTCCTTACGGGTCCTGGTAGCCAGAACCAACACCCCATCGCAATCGGCAATATCGGTGCGAAGTGGTTCCACATCCACACCCATCTTTTCCAATGCAAGGTAGTCTACGCGAAAACGCTGCTCACATTTTAGCTCACCTATAAAACTCGCATTTTCAATAGGTTGAGCGTTGAGAAATCTCCAGGATTGCCCATGTTCGGGTAGAGACAAATCACCGTTGGTGAAGGGTAGAATGAGGGTGTCACGATAATCGGCCATATCTTACCCAAGTAGCACAACGAACAATAAATCCGCAGCGCTTTGACTATCGACGCACAATTCGATCGAATTTCTTTAAGGTTGGCGGTGCGTCCAACCAAAAACCGGGTTGGCCAACTTCCTCATAACCACGATCATAAATCAGTTTAAGGTGCTCGGGATTGAAGGCGAGCGCATCGGAAAGTATCGGAATATCATTCGGAATCGCCGTTAAATTGAATTTAGTACCCGAATTTTGAGCCCGAACATATCCACGATAGACTGTCTGTTGCGCGAGCTCGCTGGTGAGGCCTGTGACCGCTCTGGTCGCAACATCTTTTAGACTGGGCTGAGTCGCCGAAGCGGTATTTTCCAACGCCAGCGATCCGTTGACGATCACGTAAATTTCCCGGCTTCTCGCTTTTTGGCTAAACAGGAAATCATTTATTATTATCGGCGCTTTGACACCGCCATCCGCATGGGCCTGACGCAATTGAACGCCGCGTATTGGCTTGATATAAACAGGGGGGAACAGAACGGGTATTGCAGCAGACGCCCGTTAAACCTTTTGAAACAACTGTAGCGAATTTGAACGCCCTTGTGCGCCGCCAGACGCCAGCAGACCCATGTCCCAGATGACAAGTTCGTTAGAATCCAGATTGGTTGTAGAGACGTAAAGTCGACGACCTTTTTTGTGTTCTGCCGCGATTTCGCGCAATACAGATGAGGATACAAATTTTTCAATCTGTCTTTGCAGCGGCGTGTTGTCATACAGGCTGTCGCCAAAAGGTCCAACGATGCCCTTTTTGCGAAATATGTCGGAATCCTTCTGCGAAAGATAAAGCGTTTTCAGCAATTCATCGTATTGTGGTCCGAGAAATGCGAACACGGCCATCAGCGCGCCAGTGGAGGAACCTGTAACAATATCAAAGTTCGGACGGGTGCCCGTTTTAGTCCAACCGTTGAGAACACCAACACCATAAGCACCGTCTGCCCCACCGCCTGAAAGGGCCAGAATTGTGACCTTACTTCCCAGCTTATCGGGAAGTTTTAAATTAGGATTTTCAACCAGATCATGGACAGAAATCGCTTCTGCCGGTGTGAGCGCCCGGTTATCCCGGCTTTCAGGAGGGCGAATGACGCAACCAACTAAAAACAGGCCAAAAAACAACGCAACAAATTTAGTAGAATTCAAAACTCGCATCGTCATGGAAACTCAGTGGTGGCGGTTGTCGAAAAAGAGCCGGTATTCGATGGCCTTAGTCGGCAGACCAATTACGCTAATGACAAATTCAACCAATTTCCACACCCCACACAAGTCGCACCACATCAATTTATAGCTGGTTCGTTAAAAAAGCCATCTTACCCAATACTCGTTAACCAATACCAATCACAATATCGGGTGCTGTGTTTGGTATACCTTTATGGTTAACGGATTTATTGAGGGTAATCCGAGCCTTGCTTGAAATTTTACGCTTGTCCAGTCCGCGTTTGACGAACTGACACCCGAACATACTCCATCCCAGGTTCTATTGCAGACGAGAACTTTCCAGTTTGGCAACTGGCTACATCATCGCGACAACACGGCCACGGATCTTACCATCGACGATATCGGTTGCTGTACTGATGAGATCGTCAAACCCGATTTCGGTCGTCAGATTTTCAAGCTTAGTCATGTCGAGATCACTGGCCAAACGGCTCCACGCTTCTTCGCGCACCATTTTGGGAGCCATGACGCTGTCTATTCCGAGCAGGCTGACACCACGGAGGATGAACGGCATAACGCTGGTGGGCAGGTCAAAACCCTGAGCAAGACCACAGGCTGCAACAGCGCCGCCGTATTTAGTTTGCGCCAGCACATTCGCCAATGTGTGGGATCCCACAGCGTCTACACCACCGGCCCAGCGCTCCTTACCCAGCGGGCGTCCGGCTTCCGAGAGTTCATTGCGATCAATGATTTCATTTGCACCGAGGTTTTTGAGAAATTCTGATTCTTCCATGCGCCCTGTGGAGGCGATCACCTCATAGCCCAATTTTGACAGGAGAGAGATTGCGACTGAACCAACACCACCATTGGCACCGGTAACGATAATCGGGCCTCGTTCAGGCGTGATGTCATGGCTTTGCAACGCCATCACACAAAGCATGGCGGTGTAACCGGCTGTGCCGATGGACATGGCCTGTTTTGCAGAAACTCCAGATGGGCGCTTAATCAGCCAATCGCCATTAACCCGGGCTTTTTGCGCATAAGCTCCCCAATGGGTTTCACCGACGCCAAAACCGTTCAGGATCACATCATCTCCTTCGTTGAAATCCTTATGGCTTGATCCAAGGACTTTTCCCGTAAAATCGATACCCGGCACCATGGGCCAATGCCGTATAACGGGGGATTTTCCGGTGATGGCCAGGCCATCCTTATAGTTCACGGTGGTGGCTTCAACGGCAACGGTTACGTCACCTTCCATAAGATCACTATCATTGAGGTTCGTGACCTCGACGGATTGTTTTTTTTCCTCGTCACGAGAAACCAAAATGGCTTTAAATGTTGACATTCGGATACTCCAATTGTTCCAAATCTAATATTGCGTTTTATGAGGGGGCTGCTTTCGACTTACGCATATTAATCAATTCCTGCCCGACTATAGCGATTGCGCCAACAGTAATGAAACTGTCAGCAACATTAAACACTGCAAACGACCATGATTGTGTGTGAAACAGAAAAAAGTCCACAACATATCCCAATAACGCCCGGTCGATCAGGTTTCCAATAGCACCGCCAATCACCAAGGCAAAACCTAGATTGGCCCATACATGGTCTCGCGGTGTTTTCACCCATAAAAAGAACATGAAAACGACGATCAATGCCGTCATCACCACGAGCCCCCAACTGCCCATCCAATCGAGCATGGAAAAGGCCACACCGGTGTTGTGCGTAAGGTAGAGCGAGAAAAACGGGATGACATCGAACGGCTGCTGGAACGGTAGATTATTGGTGGCAAACCATTTACTGGCCTGATCAATTATCACCAACACAATGATCAGGCCGAATAATTGTTTTTTCACGCGCCCGCTCCAATTGTTGCCAACTTATGCCGTTGCGCCTCAAAAAGCATGATCCCGGTAGCCACTGAAAGGTTAAGAGAATCCGCCCGTCCATTCATTGAAATAAGGGCAAGATGAGTACAGGTTGCTGCCAGATCATCCGTTAGCCCCTGTTGTTCATTGCCCATCAACAGAATTTGCGGCGCCTGCGAATAATCAATGGACCGGTGATCCACGGCACCATTGAGATGCGTGCCGACGAGCTGGCCACCGGTCTTGCGCCAGGATTGTGCCAGTTCGATGAAAGATTCTTCATCCATCTTAAAGAGATGAGTATGAAACAAAGAGCCCATGGTGGCTCTCACCGTTTCCAGCGCAAATGGGTCTGTTGTTTGACCCACCAATATAACACCTTGTGCCCCCAGTGCGTCACAGGTGCGAATAATGGTGCCAAGGTTTCCAGGGTCCCGCACCCTGTCGAGAGCAATCCATGTTGTACCAGGATCACATTGAATTTCATCTGGTGATGCCAGTTTCTGTTCAACCACAGCAACCACCGCCTGAGGGTTGTCGCGCCGCGTAAGGGCGGTCAGAACCTTGTCTGATGTGATCAGAATATCACTTCCACGGGCGCGGGCTTTGGTCGAGAGGGCTTCAATGCGTCCGCGCAGCCCGTCATCACCTGCTGCATTCTTGCTATACAAAAGTGTTTTTATGGACCACCCGGCATCCAGGGCATCTGTTGCGAGTTTAAGCCCTTCGCAGACAAACAGATTCTCGCTGTCACGATTTTTCTTCATCGCGAGCGCTTTTATCGCTTTTATGCGAGGATTTGCTGTTGACGTAATTTCCTCAACACGTCCCGGCTTCATAACGCCTTGTTTTGACGGTAAATTCTGTTTCATGTCGCGCAACCTGTCGCGATAAACCGGGAGAACATCGACGTCGATAAAGCACGCCCGCCTGCTTCCTGCCGCAGGATCAATTCACCGGATTCAAGACGGCCATCAAGACCGGCAAAAACTTCCTGCATGATTTCGTGGATAGCGAAATGAGAGGCCCGTATTGCATATGCCGTGAGTACGGTCATCAATGGTTGATCTGACTGCAGAGCGCGAACAAGATCAAGCATAGGAGGCAGGTGGTCGAACAATTGCCAAACCTCCCCTTTGGGACCACGCCCATAGGCGGGTGGGTCCAGTAGAATAACATCATAGGTTTGTCCGCGACGTTCTTCGCGCGCGCAGAATTTTACTGCATCGTCGCAAATCCAGCGAATGGGATAATCATTTAATCCGGCTTTTTCCTGATTTTCGCGCGCCCAGCCGATCGCCTTTTTGGAAGCGTCCACATGGGTCACCTCTGCCCCGGCACGCGCACCAACCAGCGAAGCAAGGCCGGTATAACCGAACAGGTTGAGCATTCGCGCCGGGCGTCCTAATTCAAGTGAAGCGATACGAATCGCCTTTTGTAAGGCAAACCAATGGGCCGCCTGTTCGGGAAATACGCCCGTATGCCGAAATGATGTGAAACGTCCCCAATAGGAAATACCGTCAAACTCCAGCCCCCAGGTCTCTTCAAGCGATTTCCTGGGGTACCGCCATCGGCCTTGCCCTTCTTCGTCAGTATCACCTGTGAAAATGGCATCAACATTTTCCCAAACATCGTCTCCACGCGTCCTTTGCCAGATCGCCTGCCCTTCCGGACGGCGGATAATCAGCGGGCCATAACGCTCCAGCTTTTCTCCAGCACCGCTATCGATTACGGCGTAATCTTTGGTGGGTGTTGATTCCAGGACCATGCCCGTCGTCTCTTCAAGGCGACCCCCGGTCCAAATACGGCGCGGCGGCGGCGGAGTTTTTACCGCCTTGGGTCGAACCTCCTGTCCATTGGTATTTGTGGCAGCACTAACAGACGCCTTTCCCATTGCCTTCTTGTGGCTACGCGTCTTCCCCGAATCCGGGTTGTTCTGTTTACGCTTATTTTTATAGGACGGTTTTGCCATGGCCCCGCTTTAGCGTTTCTGAAGCGATCCGCATAGCTTGAACTTTAGTTGGTTCGCCTTGTTGTGATGGGTTGCCGCTGCTAACTGTGGAGCTTCTTTTCAAGGAGCGCACTTCAATGGAAATGACCGGCGGTCACATCATCACCGCCAGTAAGGAAAAGGTTTGGGACGCCCTCAACGATGCGGAAGTATTGCAAGCCTGTATTCCAGGTTGCAAGGAACTTCATAAAAAATCCGATACTGAGCTGAGTGCAACGGTGGTTGCCAAGGTTGGCCCGGTAAAAGCGACCTTCAAAGGTGAAGTTACGCTGGGCGACCTCAACCCACCTGACAGCTATACGATTTCAGGTGAAGGTAAAGGAGGTATTGCGGGATTTGCAAAAGGTGGTGCAAACGTGAGCCTCAGCGAGGTCGATGGTGGAACTCAACTCGATTACAATGTTGATGCTAAAGTGGGCGGAAAACTCGCGGCGCTGGGGTCGCGGTTGATCGATTCCACCGCAAAAAAACTCGCTGGCGAGTTTTTTACCAATTTTTCCAATCAAGTTGGTGAGAAATAAACGTATCGGAACAACGGCTCGCGGATTCGCAACCCCAGGCCAATTTACTTAAAGAGTTAAGCTGCTCGCGATGGGGCGGGCAGCCCAAGAGCCCGTAAGGCCTTACTTTCATCCGACGCATCTTGCGAACTGTCGTGAACTTTTTCTTTCAGTTGTTGGGTCTCAAAACCGAGCTTGGTTGCCTCAATCTTGTTTTCGCGTGCTGATTTGCGATGTTTGCCCTGACTAAACCAGGCCGCGCAACTTCCAATCAGTACTCCCACAAATAGCGCGGCAAACAAAACTGCATACAGTGGCAAATCAAATGAATACAAGGGGGCGTCACCCACCTGCGGAGGCACCGAAAGGGTAATATTCTGGCGGTTCGCCACGGAAAGGGCGACAACGACAATTCCGACAGGAACAAGAATCAACAGGGTTATAAATTTTTTCACGATTCGGACCTCACAACTTCATGCTGGCATACACCAATAAACCTGCTGTGTATTGATCACTCAAGCGGCAAATAATCAACTCAAGATTAAGTTCTACCGCGCTAATTCCCCGAATTATCCTCGCCGTTCAACCGGTCCCGCAAATCCTTACCGGTTTTAAAAAACGGGACCCATTTTTCTTCAACTTCCACCCGCTCTCCGGTGCGCGGGCTGCGTCCAATTCTGGCCCCGCGATTCTTCACCGAGAATGCCCCAAATCCACGCAATTCAACCCGATCTCCCTTGGCCAGAGCTTCGGTGATTTCATCCAATACCGCATTGACGATATTTTCCACATCACGCTGATAAAGGTGGGGGTTTTGTTCCGCAATAGTTTGAACCAGGCCAGATTTTATCATTTGACTTCCTCTTACATGCGAAGGACCCTCGTAAAATAAACGATGGCTCAAGAGATCATTGTTCAAGCAGCCGCGAGTGTCAATTCTTGTTCAATTACAAGCGCACAGCAATGAATTAAAAAATTATTTGTGCCAAATGGAAAGTAAACCGTCAAGGAATACTCTTTTTGGTAGAATCGCCGGCAGCATGTCTGGGTCGATATCCGAGAACGGTAATGCGGATTGACCTTTCAACCAACGGTCAACCGCCGAGGCGAATAGCAGATTGTCAGTTGGCCGTTTTGGAGACCAATCGCGAAGTTTCAAGGATTTGTCCAACCCTTTTTCCTCGGTCAGCCAGTCTTTGGCGACATCTTCGCCGCCCAGCGCATCGACGAGTTTATTCTTAAAACCCCGGTCGCCGGAATAGATCCTTCCATCGGCCAATTTCAGCACTTCGTCTCGATTCAGCGGGCGGCGTTCTGTTACCAGATCGACGAACCAGTTATAACTGTCGTCGATCAACTCCTTGATAACGGCTTCTGCCCCCGGTGGCGGTGTATGAAAGGGAGACGGTTCAGCCTTCAAGGGTGATGACTTGATTTCCTCCAAAGACACACCAATCTTCTCCAACAGTTTGGAAGCCTGTGGATATTGGAAAATAACGCCGATGGAACCGACAATCGAGGAACGACGGGCCACAATGTGATCCGAGGCTGATGCGATCATATAACCGGCCGATGCCGCCAGAGTTTTGACACTCGTCACCACCGGTTTTTCTTTTGCGATCTTGCGAATGGCTTCGTAAATGGCTTCGCCACCGGCTGTTGTACCGCCCGGCGAGTTCATGGAAACGAGAACTCCTTTTACGTTATCGTCGTCCTTGATCTTTTTCAGCATTTTGAGGAGGTCACGGTCTTCTGTAATTGTGCCTGAAATGCTGACCCTTGCAATATGGTCCTTATTGCTACCCACATTTTCAAACAGACCGGAAGTGCTCAAAGTGCCGATTATGGCGAGCGCCAGGGCAATCAAAGTTCCAATGCGCCAGAAAGAAACCTTTCTGCGCAATTGTCTGCGGTCCAGAATTGAATCTATATCGAGTGCCATAACGGGAGGTCCGGGTGATGAATCATCTAGCTCTATAAATACGAACCTCAAAGGCACGATGCAAGAGATTGAAATTGAGATGATTGGCAGATGTTCCCGGAGCTCGTCGAATATGGAAATTGGTAATATTTGCCGACACTAGAGTGTTTCACGTCTACGTGGAAACGCTGGTTGCGAAGAGCAACCCGGTGCCATTGCGCCGCACCCGCGTAGGTGTTTGGCGTGGCCGAACTACCGTAAGCAAAAATGGAGTTAGAGCGTTTCAATCAAAGATTGAAACGCTCTAGAGCCTGATTTCTTCCGGGTTCCGTTTAGTAAACCACTGTGTTAGCGTTGTAATATTGGGGTAAGCTGTAGTGCTTTTGCCGGTAACCCTCTGATATACTAGAGTTGGGCGATCTAAGTGAGTGAAGAGAGGCAGGCTGATACATATTATTGGAAAAACAGTTGCGCTGTTTTCCTGGATGCCGTCGGTTACTCCTCAAGTATTGAGACATCTACACTAAAAACCCGGCAACGCCTGTCTTCCCTGTTTACCGAACTGGAGGAAAGGATCATCCGATCCGGTGGGCGTGTGATTGATAAGGCTGGCGACGGCTTGTTTGCAGAGTTTTCAAATGTTGCACCTGCCCTGCACTGTGTTTCGGAATTCCACGATCAGGTTGACGATCAAAATTCAGATTACCCAATCGATCGCCGCATGAAATTTCGTTGCGGTGTTGCCTACGGAAAAGTTCTTCAGGAAGAGCATCTGATCTCGGGCACCACCGTCAACATAGCAGCGCGATTGCAGCAGTTAGCCGAACCAGGGGCTACCAATGTAGATGGCGAAGCCCGAAAACAGGTTGAGGAGCTGGATTCATTCTCTTTCGTTGACCTCAAGTTTCGTATTCTCAAGGGCATTTCCAACCCGGTACGGATTTGGCGCTTGCTCCATCACGATGACGAGGGCCGTTTCGAGGCATCGTCTGCATTAGCTGCTGAATATAAAGTGGAATCCACTGATGATTGGGTGGCCAACGCCCGTGGCGTAGCGGTGCTACCGTTTGAAGTGCCGCCCAACAACAGCCTTGTTAAAGAGGATGATGAATATCTGGCGCTCGGGATGGCGAGTGACATTGCCAACGGACTTTCCAGATCGAACTGGCTAAAGGTCATTTCGCCCCGATCTTCGATGAACTATTCCGATGCAACCTATCAAAACAACGATATCGCGCGGGAACTTGGGGTCCGGTATTTACTGAAAGGTCTCATTCGCGAAGCCGGTGAAACAGTTCGAATATCGGCCTCGTTAATAGATTGCGAAACAGGACACACCGTGTGGTCTGAGAGCTACGACCGTCGTGAAATGTCAATTTTTGATATTCAGGATGAAATTACCGACCTCATAGTTGCCAAGATTGAGCCTGAATTTCTGCGTCACGAATCTGAAAGGGCAGCGAATAACCGTCCGCGTGATGTGAATGCGTGGGATCTTTTGATGCGGGCGCGGTGGCATTTCTGGCGCGGCACAGCTCCTCACATCAAACTGGCGTTGGGCAATGCGGAAAAAGCACTGCAGCTGGAACCAGACAGCGCGCAGACCATGGCGCTGCTTTCGTTTTGCCACATGACACAAGTGTGGACCGGCCTTTCAACCGACAGTGCGTTTCAGCTAAAAGAAGCCCTGAGGTTTGCCAATCAGGCCGTCAATCTGGATGAAATGAACCATGATGCCCATTTTACTCTGGGGACGGCCCTGTCGCTGGTTGGTAAGATCGGACCGGCCATTGCGGCCGAACGCCGGGCGCTCGAACTGAACCCGAATTGTGCTGGTGCGTTAGGTGAATATGGAAGGCTCCTTGCCTTTAGCGGCAAAGCCGAAGAAGCGCGCAGGGTGGTTCTGAAGGCGATAGAACTGAGTCCCAGTGACCCCCACATAAGCCTTTTTGTACGTAGTCTTGGCATTGCGGCATTTATTGACGGCGATTATAAAAAGGCAGCCGGTTTTGCTTCAGAGGCGGCAGCAAAACGTCCGGACTGGTTTTTTCACCACGCATTTGTTGCTGTCTGCGAGGTATTGGCCGGGAACAAGGATGCCGCATACCAGGCTATGGCGGAAGGCCGCCGCCAGATACCCAACTACCCGCTCGAAGTTTTGAAATACGGTCACCCGTTCACCCATAAAGAGCACATGGACAGGTTTTTGGAAGGGTTGCGACTTTCAGGATGGCATGGACGCTAACCTAATTTAAGCACCGGCAAAACGTCAGCAAATGTTATTCGACGCCCATCAACGGCAAGAACGCCATACGGTGGATCGTGAGCAACTGAGTAGCATGCCGCCTCAACTGCGATCAGGATAATTTGAATCCCTTATTTCTGACAAACTCGCCGAAACCCTGTCTTTCCGGCAAGGCGTATTGACGGCTTTTATCTTCCGACCAACAGTAGTTGTCAGTACTACCGAATTTGGCCTTTTCCCTTTGATTATCATAGGGTTGCAGGGCTGCCCTTTGCCGATCATAGGTCGTGATCACATCCTCAACCCCGGTTGCAGAATATCGATCTTCATGCACCGTAGCCGACAGGGGCAACCTCATGCTAATGGCAGGTGCCTCCGCCACCGGATGTCCAAATGCAAGTCCGGCAACGGGGAAAATATAATCCGGAAGGCCTAGAAGTTCGCTGACAACAGCAGCTTCATTTCTAACCGCGCTAATTGGACAACACCCCAAACCAAGCACCTCGGCGGCGGTCACAAACGCTGAAAGAGCAATACCAGCATCCACGGCTGCGTTAAAAAAGGCATCCAGATGGTCGTTCGCAAACTCATGCTCGCGCATCTCGTGGATCTTCCTTTGGCGACTGTTGTTACCGCAAAACACAGCGATGTTGGGTGCCTTGGAAACCCAGGATTGTGTTTCCACCAAACTAATGAGCTTAGCTTTGGCATCGGCATCTCTCACCAATATGATATCTCGTTGCTGGAGGTCACTTTTTGTGGGTGCAGCTAGTGCCGCTGCGCAAAGGAGATTTATCAACTCTGGGCTGACCTCTTGACCCGTGAAGGATCTGCATGAGCCGCGCGCAATCATGCTCGACAACAACTCGGGTGTATTTCCCGAATTACCCATATCGATTTCTTCTGCGTATCTAAACTGCGCGGTTTCCTGTGTATTCTTCATTTTCCGGTCAACCCAATCGCCATTTTGTCATGTGGATTATACCCTGTTCGCAAACTACAACCATGCTTGTACCTGCAGTTCCTGTTAGAAATCAGGTTTGGGATACAGCCACCGACAGAGAACCGTTGCAATCCCTGTGGTGCGTGGATTAAGTAAGGCTGAACTTTCTGCTAGGCGTGTAAATTAGATGAAATTTTCCGGTACTGAATCCTATGTCGCCGGTCGTGACCTCACGACGGCTGTTAACGCTGCCATAACACTTGAACGTCCCCTTCTTGTGAAAGGTGAACCGGGCACGGGTAAAACTGAACTGGCGAAACAGATTTCCGCGGCGCTCGGCTTAAAAATGCTGGAGTGGAACGTGAAATCCACGACGAAAGCGCAACAGGGCCTCTATGAGTACGATGCCGTATCGCGCCTGCGCGATAGCCAGCTCGGGGAAAAAAAGGTTCAGGACATCCGGAACTACATTAAAAAAGGCAAGCTCTGGGAAGCATTTGAGGCGGACGAAAAAGTCGTTTTGCTTATTGATGAGATTGATAAAGCCGACATCGAATTTCCAAACGACCTGTTACAGGAACTCGATAAAATGGAGTTCTATTGTTACGAATTGGACGAAACGATTAAAGCCAGAAACAGGCCGATCGTTATCATCACATCAAACAACGAAAAAGAATTGCCCGATGCCTTCCTGCGGCGCTGTTTCTTTCACTATATTTCTTTTCCCGAAGCCGATGTGTTGACGAAAATCGTTGATGTTCATTACCCGGATATTAAACAACGGCTGGTTCGCGAAGCATTGACGCAATTTTATGAAATTCGCGAGACCCCGGGACTGAAGAAGAAGCCCAGCACCAGCGAGGCACTCGATTGGATCAGACTTCTGGTGGCCGATGACGTTGATCCTGAAATCCTGCGCGACAAGGCAATCAATGCCCTACCAAAACTCCATGGCGCCCTGCTGAAGAACGAGCAGGATGTTCACTTGTTTGAGCGCTTGGCGTTCATGGCGCGCTCGCAGGGAGGTGGGCAGCGCCGGTAGCGTTCCATGCCGCAAAGGGCTGCCCGGTGGTAAAGAAATCTTATTGACCAAACCGGCTTCGCCAATTAGATTTTGATCCGTGGTGATTTGGCCGGTCGGCTTGCAGCCACGTAAAAGAAGTTGCTAAAGGGCCGTATCTCGTTTTGAGACATGATCCGGTGGCGTCTTCGTCCCGGATTTTTTTATGTCCAACTGAAAGTGCCTGTTCCATGCCTATCCGTATTCCAGATCAACTTCCTGCCCGCACCACGCTGGAGGCTGAAGGCGTTATGGTCATGGACGACAATGCAGCAGCCCGGCAGGATATCCGCCCCTTGCGTATCGGCCTGCTCAACTTGATGCCCGATAAGATACGAACCGAAACACAAATCGCACGCCTAGTCGGGGCAACGCCCTTACAAGTCGAAATGACACTGGTGCGGGTAACAGGTCACAAGTCCAAAAATACTGCGGAAGATCACCTCATTTCTTTTTATAAAAAATGGGAAGAGATCAGGGATGAAAAATTTGACGGTTTCATCATCACCGGAGCGCCAATCGAGCTGCTCGATTTTGAGGATGTGGACTATTGGGAAGAGTTGAAACAGATATTTGAGTGGACCCGCACCAATGTTCTTTCCACTTTCAATATATGCTGGGGTGCGATGGCAGCGGCTTATCATTTCCACGGCATTCCTAAATATGATCTGGAACAAAAAGCGTTCGGTGTTTACAGGCACCGAAACCTAAACCCGTCCTCGCCTTATCTGAACGGGTTTTCCGATGATTTTCAGATTCCTGTCTCGCGTTGGACAGAGATGCGTAGCGCAGATATCGCACAACATGATGGTCTTGAACTCCTGATGGAAAGCGAAATTACCGGCCCATGTCTGATTGCCGAGGAAGAAGGTAACCGGCTGTATATATTCAATCACATTGAGTATGATTCAGCGACTTTAAAGGAAGAATATGATCGGGACGTCGATAGCGGGAAGCTTATAGAGGTGCCCCACAATTATTACCCGGCCGATGATCCAAACCTACCACCCCAAAACCGCTGGAAAAGCCACGCTCATCTCTTGTTCGGCAACTGGATCAACCAGATTTATCAGACAACGCCTTATAAGCTTGAAGATATAGGGAGGCAGTAATTTATTCTGCTCAATATTACTAATCACGCGCTGATGGCGTCCCTTTGGAAGAATTGCTAGACTGATACCATGTTCACCAACCTATTCTACAGCCTCAAAGAAGCTTCAGTTCCCATTTCTCTGCGGGAATATCTGACCCTGCTTGAGGCGATGGAGCATGGGGTTGCCATGTGGGATGTGGAGGAATTCTATTTTCTTGCCCGCTCCGCGCTGGTGAAGGACGAGCGCAATATCGATAAATTCGACCGGGTGTTTTCTCAAGTGTTCAAGGGCCTCGAAACGGTGTCCGGAGCGGATGCCATTCCCCAACAGGAACTGCCGGAGGAATGGTTGCGCATGATGGCTGAAAAACATCTGTCTGACGAAGAAAAACAGCAGATTGAAGCCCTTGGCGGGTGGGAAAAACTGATGGAGACGCTCAAGCAACGTCTTGAAGAACAGGAAAAACGCCATCAGGGCGGTTCGAAATGGATCGGAACAGCCGGAACTTCCCCCTTTGGTGCCTATGGTTATAACCCAGAAGGTGTCCGCATTGGCCAAAAGGAGGGACGGTATGGCCGCGCTGTTAAAGTCTGGGACAAGCGTGAGTTCAAGAATTTCGATGATGATGTCGAATTGGGAACCCGTAATATCAAGGTTGCGTTAAAACGCCTGCGCCGCTGGGCGAGAGAAGGTGAAGCAGACGAATTCGACCTCAATGGCACAATCCGGGCAACTGCGGAACACGGTTACCTTGATGTCAAAACCCGGCCCGAACGGCGCAATGCGGTCAAGCTTTTACTGTTTCTCGATGTTGGCGGCTCAATGGATGGCTACATTCGTGTGGTCGAGGAGCTGTTCTCAGCCGCCCGTGCCGAGTTCAAACATATGGAATATTTCTATTTTCATAACTGCCTGTATGAAGGGGTCTGGAAGGATAACCGCCGCCGCTATGGCGAACAGCGGGATACGTGGGACGTCTTGCGCACCTACGGTCCAAGTTACAAATGCATTTTCGTGGGCGACGCCGCCATGAGCCCTTATGAGGTGGTTTATCCCGGCGGAGCAGTCGAACATTGGAATGCAGAAAGTGGGGAGACTTGGTTGCGACGGGTATCCGACCAATGGCCGTCTGCGGTCTGGTTAAATCCGGTTCCTGAAAAAGGCTGGCGCTACACCCAATCAACGGCGATGATCAAAGAGATCATGGGGGATCGGATGTTCCCCCTGACCCTTTCAGGTATTGGCGATGCGATGCGCGAACTCACACGCTAACGGTATCGATTACAAAGTAACGAGCGGGTGGCCCTCCGCCGGCATATTGAGCAATCTTGCTCAACCATCGTCCTCGCACGGCCAATTAGCCGATTTTGTAAGGCCATCGGGAAGTTTTGTATCTTCGTTCCCGCAGGCTAAATCCAGCTGAGTCTGGCTCAGATTTTTCACCTTGCTGAGGTCAACACCATTGAAGTTTGTTTGGTAGGTATAGGACGAGCGCAGGTCCGTGTCGATCAAAGTTGCTCCGGTAAAATCCGCCCGAGCGAGATTGGTAAACGTAATCATTGCGCCGGATAATTCTGCCTCGGTAAACTTGGCTCTCCCCATTTCGGCCTTGTTCAAATCGGTATTTTTAAGGTTCGCACCGCTAAAATCAGCGCGGAACATT
Organism: uncultured Rhizobiaceae bacterium; assembly: GCA_951813045.1. Lineage (GTDB taxonomy): Bacteria > Pseudomonadota > Alphaproteobacteria > Rhizobiales > Rhizobiaceae > Pseudahrensia. The sequence continues at coordinate 229,170 of CATOTF010000001.1, read as the reverse complement.
TCCGCTTTCAAAAAAGTTGCGCCCTCCAGATTTGAATTCAGATATTTTGACCGGCTAGCTTCCACTTTACTCAGGTTGGCTCCCGAAAGATCAGAGTTTGAGATATTCACCCTTTGCATCAGGGCTTTGTTCAAATCGGCTTTAACCAGTTTTGAATCCCGAAGGTCCGAACCCGTCAGGTTGACCTTTTCAAGAACCGCATTGGATAGATCGCTACCGGTTAAAATGACATTGCGTTTCCGGCAGGATGACCAATCGACACCGGGTTCGGGATAGTCGCTGCAACCCGCCAAGGCCTGGGGTGCAAACAGTGTATATCCAATACCGGCGCTTAAGAAGGCGAACGCATAAAAGCAGCAATTTTTAAATAACATTAAATCTCTCCGGCTTTTTCCAGTGTTTTTCCCGCCGCCATCAACTCATTTGTATTATCTAGAGCATATACATCAAGTTCAATCTTTTTACCGCGGATTGACACACGTACTCGGTCGTCGGCGTTGCCCACCAGTCCGGCAATCTTAACGGAATCGTCCGATATGCATATTCGTGCCTTTTGAATTTTGGTTTCCGTTTCAAGGCGGCTGGCGGTATTGACCGTATCGCCAATGGCAGTGAGGCCGCGTGAAGCACCATAACCCATATTACCAAGAATTACCGAGCCTGTGTGAATTCCGATACCCATGAGAAGTGGCTCGTCCAGATCTATGGCGAGTTTTTCATTGAGTTTTTGAAGTTCGGTGGTCATGATATCAGCAGCCTTAATAGCATTAAGAGCACCTTTTTCCGGGGAACCATCGACGCCAAACAGGGCCATAAAACCGTCACCCAGGAATTTGTCGACTGTACCTTTATTTTGTTTCACCACGTCCCCCATCACTTTGGAGAACTGGTTGATCAGATAAACGACATCAAACGGCAGGCGGGATTCTGATATTCTTGTAAAATCGCGGATATCGGCAAACATAATGGTCACAACTTTCTCCCGTCCACTGGCTGCAGGTGCGAGATCTGCCAATTTAGGCGGCGCGCCGTCACTGGGCAAAAGACGCATTACTTTCAGATCGGTAGACGGAACCAACTGGCAGGCCAGTCGGATATCATCACCCGCCTTGATCCGGGTTAATACCTTGCATTCCGCCTCACTTGGCGCCTCAAGGGATGTGATATCCCCGAAAATACGAACGCGGCAGGTGGAACAACGTCCTTTCCCACCGCACACACTGGCATGGGGCACATCTGAGAGTTTGCTGATCTCAAGCAAAGTGGCACCACACGATTGGGTAACTTTTGGCCCGTCAATATAATCAATTGTCACTTTGTCGGTTTTTGGCGAAAATACCACCATGGCAATACGCGCAATAATCGCTAATCCGATAACGCTGAATAGTATGAGACGGGCGTATTGTGTGTCCGACCCCAGCATGTCCCAGATGGCATCATCAGCAACGTTAAGCGCTTCGTAATAGGGACCCATGAACTCGCCGTCTTCGGCGAGGGGCAGGATACTGCGCCCGCCGGAAAGAAACCCGGTCAGTGCCAGCACAGGCACAAGCACAGTTGCAAGAGCTAAGCGAACTTTTTTCTTAACCCGATACATTGGCTGAGCCTGAAACCACATGTGTAGCCCAAGGCACCCGTGAAGCCATGCTGCCAGCAGGCCGGCTGTATCCATATACGCTGAAAATGGACTGAAATAGAATGTGGATAGAAGAATGTAATCGTATGAAGCGTTAACATCGTAAACTGCATTGGCGTATCGCGTATTCATAACGTGGCCGATTATGAATATCGGCAGGGCAAATCCGAGTAATAATTGCACCCATTCCTTCGCCGGAAACCGCAGCGTTTTGCGCTGAAAAATGCGAAGAATTGCCAGGCCCACATGCACGGCAATCGCACCATAAAGAATAATCGAAATCGGCCAGAATGCGATGAACCAGTGAACCCATCCACCAACGGCTGACATGGCTTCACGCGAAATCAAGCCCAGCGAATGGTTCATGAAATGGATGGTTACATAGCCAAAAAGAACCATCCCCGAAACAATTCTCAGGTTACTCTGGTTTGCCTTGCTAAACCAGCCGTCCTCGCTTTTCAATCTGTTGATGAGCTCGATCGGGTTTGGAATATTCATGCTAATATAACCACGTTTGTAGACGTGTCCTGTTCTTCCAATTGTGTTGTTACCATTTTACGGTTGGCAATATTCTGATAGCCCTGTTCGACGGCTTTTTTGAAAAAATATTCGCCGCTCAGTGCTTTTGTTTTCAGTATCTTGTTATGTTTTTCCAACTTGGCGGAGAAATTTACGCTGGCACCGATCACCGTAACTTCCAGCCTGTCGCCATCGCCCACTGCACCAAATATAACAGGTCCGGCTGTTACAGCCATATTGATATTGAGTGGTGCAGAAGGCCCTGTCCACGCGGATTGCTGTGCCAACAGATCATCGATACATCGCATCGCATCAGCACAGGCACTGTGTTCATTTGACGTTGTGCCAAAAGTAATCATCACGCCGTCACCCATAAATTTGTCAATGGTGCCACCATGTTGATGGACGACCGGAACGATGCGGTGCTGATAATCCGACAATAGTTGCATTGCTTGACCGGGATCCATATCGGCAACGAGCTTGGTGAACCCCCTAATGTCGACATTGAGAATGGCAACCTCTTTGCGTTCCCCCTGGCCCGCCTGGATTGTCTGTTCTGAATCCCGAATCTGGCTGGCAACGGAGGATGACATGAAACGGGATAGTTCATTTGCCGCGCTGCCTTCCGTAATCGAAGTTGCAAGAAAATGATGACCTCGTCGCACAGCAATGGCGAGGATTGCGGTAAACATCACCATTGACATCATCTTACTGATTTCCGCTCCGATAAGAACTGAATTGCTCGTGATATAGGTGACATAATCGCGTGTAATCATCGGATCATCCGGGTCGATACTGACCACATATGTCACAAGCGCAGCCCAGCCGAGCACCGCGGTAAGACCTGCAGCAAGCACATATCGGGCTTCAAACCGAAGGGCACGCAAACCAATAAGCACAAAATAGTTCATCACCTCCACCACCTTTAAAGAAAAGGAAGCGGGTTGATTGTACTGGATATGGAAGCTCCATATCAGATAGGTCAGTAACGCCATGTCTATGAATATCGACGCGTAGATAAGCCAGACCGGTGTGCGTCTTGATAGGGCAATCAAAAGCATCACAAATGTGAATATCAAGTAGATAGTGATGACGACGGGCACCCGCGAAACCGTGTCAGGGTCGGGTTGAGGGGCTGCGAAATAAGCGATACCCCAAATTGCAAAGACGAATAATTGGATCAGCTTGACCAGAATCTCGCTGCTGTCGTCTATCTTTAAAATTGTATTTTGAACCCTGGCCGGCAGATTTTTCCAATCCGGTCGCCGCCATACACTGTCAACAGCCCCTTTTAATCGGTTGGCCATTTCATAGTTGGGGTTCTGTTTGCTCACATTTTGAATGATGTACGCCTAATTGATTGTCTGATTGCAATTTCGAAAGCCCGCAATACCAGGCATTACTCGCGCAGAATAACCGAGCATCAGACCTTAATTTTCATACCTTCACGGGCAACATAGGAGCGCGCGAATTCTTTCTTGCAGGCCTTGCCAATAGCATCCAGCGACTTGTCATCGCGGCTTGGTCGATGGTGAAAAATACAATATCTTTTAACGCCGGCGGCTTTTGCTAAGCGAACGCCCTCTTCCCATGTAGAATGGCCAAAGTTCCAAAATTGAGGAAACTCAGCATCGGTATACGTGCCATCATAAATCATCAGATCGCTGTCATGGATGAACTCGATCAATCCTTCGTCCGGTTGATCGACAATATGGGTTGTATCGGTGATGTAGCAAATTGAACGGTTATCAAATTCGATGCGATAACCGACACATTCATCGTGGTGATTGAGAGAACAGGTCCGTATTGTGATACCTTTGAGCGGGCGCAAAACATCCCGCGGTTCAAAATCCTTATACGTAATTTTTGCGGAAAATACCTCAGGCCCCACCGGGAAAAACGGGGAAGACATATAGTCTACGACCATTTTTCGAGTTTTATCCGGCCCCGTCAAATGCCCTGACCAAATATCAACTTCCGTATTAGGGTCGTAAAATGGAGCAAAAAACGGAAGTCCGGAAATGTGGTCGTAATGGCAATGGGTGAAAAACAGATTGATCTTCTTACGTTTCTTTCCCGCCTTGTCACCTTTGATGATATCTTTGATAATCTTGTCACCGACACTGCGAAGGCCGGTACCGGCGTCAAAAATAATACTCTCATCTCCACAAAACACCTCAACGCATGCGGTATTTTCGCCGTACCCGATGGTCTCTTTACTTTGCGAGGCCAACGTTCCCCGTGCCCCCCAGATTTTAACGGAGAATGGAATTTCAGTCATTGTTTGAGCCGATACTTGGTGAAAGAGGTTTCAACGATGGTCCGTTCGTTGGAGAAAAACGAAGTATATTCATTATGAGGCCTTTAAGCTGGAAACCTCTTCACGCGCCTGGGAGAGATCCTGAGTGGTTTTAGCCAGCCGCTGAACGAGTTCCCGTAACACCGCCATGGCAAGGGTCGGGCTCTCCTTGACCATATCCATCATGTGTTCCTTACGGATGCGCAGGGTATCCAACTGAGAATTTGCCTGAATACCAGCGGTTCGCGGGATATCGCATAATATTGCCATATCTCCGACAAATGAATTGGGGCCGAGTTCTGCAACTTTGTTGGGTTTTGCTTCTCCATCGCTGGATACAAGAACGTCTGCACTACCGCTGATGACAATATATGCGGCATCCGCCTCGTCGCCCTGTTCAAATAGCATCGCACCCTCTGGATATGAAACACGGTCCGAAGCGAAGGCGAGAAGCTTAAGCTTGTTGGCCGGCATATTTGCGAGCATAGGAATTGATCGCAATAGATCAACTTCATCCTTCAATTTGCTCATCTGTTTTCTCCTTGTCCCTGATTTTCAGGTAAACATTTACGCTACTAAAGCGACGTATGTTGAATTTTCGTTTTTAAGTATATCCGGTGATCCCATTTGCGAGAGTCGCTGTCGATCAAAAACCATAACTTCATCAAATTTCTCAGCCAGACTGGGTGTCGTCAGCACCCATAATAACCCAAAAGGTTTTGATCCGTTTTTACCTCTTGCCCGTTCAAGAACCTTGCTGATTATCCGTTCCTGTGAACGTGCATCAAGCGTGTTAATTGCACGGTTAAAGATAACCATGTCACTTCCTTTGGTAAGCACTCTTGCAACAATGAGGCGCTGGCGCTGATTTTCCGATAGACGCTTGCCACCTGTACCAATATCAAATTGTAATCCGACATTGAAGATGTCATCTTCCAATCCTTTTTCGATTAACAATTCTCGAATTGTCTCCTGAACCTCTTCAGTGGCGTTGGACAGGCCGTAAGCAATTTTTCCAAACAGAATATTGTCACGGACTGCATTAAGCGGGTTATAAGAATTTAAATCATACTCGCTGATTTGCCCCTGCATGGTCTGGGGGAGCGTATCATGGAATACTTTTCGCGCCTGTAAAATTCGCTCCTGTAATTCCTCATCCAACAGACGAAGCCGGTTACGGCGTTCCACATAGCCAAAGGGTAATTGTAACAGCATGCGGCGGTCAGTTTCATCAACACCGTCAAAACCAAGCTGCTTCGCCCGACCCAAAATCGGTGGGTATTCTTCAAGCTGTTCCGGTGTCATGAAGTTCAGCTGCTCAAAAAATGGGTTGTCTGGCGACAAATCGGCAAATAATTCAATCGCAGTCTCAGCCAGTTCAACCCCCATATCGAACATATCACGATCCAGTTTGGTAGATTGAAGAACTGTACGCAGATGATCATTATCCAACAGGTGATCAGCGGTGAAATCCGCATCTTCTTCAACGGTACCAAACAGCAGGTTTTCCGCAATTGTCGCATGTTCATTATAGGTGGTGCGATCCCAAATCTCGACCATTTCTGAAAGAGGGGAACCGTCAATTCGCTGGTGAAATTCCTGGCGAATATCGATCAGCGTCTGGCAAAGCTCCGGTGTTTCCTTGGGGCTTAACATCTGACGCATGGCCAGTTCATAAATCGTTTCGTCCAATTCCACCAACTCAAGCGCGTCGCGAACTTTCGAATATACACCTTCTGGGCCAGAGATTCCCATCGCGTCATAATCGACCCAGTCCGCATAATAATCGAGAAGTGTATTGCCAGACGCTTTTGCTTCCGTCTCCGTTTTAGGATGAATATTTACCCCCAACTCGTTCGGGTCGAGGGTGACGAGCGGGGCGTGTTTGTTCACATACAACAGTGTGTTGATGATGGTGGATTGGGGAAGATAAGATTCACTACCTGCATAACCAAAACGTCGACCGCGTATTGATTGTGGCAGATCAGCAAGCTGCGAGTCGTTCAGTTTTATACGCCCCGATGTCGGCTCCTGTAGTCCAGCCAGAGTATTCGCCATGGCCCCTGCACCGGAACCAAGTGGGCCAATCGCCGCGGTAATGCCATTGATCGGCAATGTGAAATCAGCATCTTCAACGAGTGTTGAACCGCTCTCATCAACCACGTTGAGATTGCTGACGGTGATGTCTCCGGTAATGGGTGGCACCGGCTCAGTGCTGGGCGCCTGCATTTCGGCGTCACTCATTCCTTTGATGTTGAATTGTTCAACAATCTGCGCGTACTTGATGTTGATATCGACCCGTTTTTGATCCCATAAAATCAAACCATTAATCGGGGTAGGCAGATCTTTATAAGCATTGATGACCCCCAGCAATTGCCCAACATTAAGTGTACCGCGAATGGCAAAATACCCGCCCACAACATAAAACAAAAAGGGTGTCAGTTGCGCCAGAAAGTTGTTCAAAAACTTGATGAAGAACTTTCTTTGGTAAAGTTCATAACGGATAAAAAATATTTTTCCGAGGCGGCTGGATAGCTCAGCCCTTTCATAATTCGACGTGTCGTTGACATGAACTGCGGTTATCCCGTCGACAATCTCCCCAATTCGACCGGACAAAAGCCTGGCTGTTAACTGGCGCATGCGTCCAAGCACCAATACGCGCTTGCGCAAGTGGGGAATAAGCGTGACTTGAACAGCGATGATCGCGACCGCAATCATGCCAAGCCAAAAGCTTTGGTTAAGGATAAACACGAACGCCACAAGCGCCTGGCCGCCGAGATAAACCGGTTGTACAAACGCATCGCCGATAAATTCGCCAAAGGGCTCCACTTCATCCTTGACCATAGAGGCAACTTCGGAGCCCTTCACCCTTTTGAAATGATGAATGGGGAACCGCAATACACGGTCGGCCAACTGATAACGCATGCGACGCAACATGCGCTCACCGAGCCGCCCTTTATAAGTGTTGATGTAGAACTTGAAGAGCCCGTTAATACACACAAGAACGAGGAACCAGCTTGAAAGAGCTATCAGATATGGCCATCTCGACAATTCGAATCCGGCAAATATTTCCAGTGAAAACCCACCCAGCCAATCCGGCACGGACAGGGTGAGGTCCATGAATTGTCGTGTGGCGTCCGCTTCCTCAAATCCTTCACCCTGAATAGGTTCGTTGATGATCCGAACTGGAAGGTCGAGCACGAGAAAATAGGTGGGCATTGAGGCAATAATGACGAACAGAATCCAAATCTGTTCGGCTTTTGTATGCCGCCATACATAGCGCAAGAGATTATTATCCAAGGGCCTGTTGGCAGCCTCAAATGTGTCCTTTTCCGGCAATATTTTCCCCTTGGCCATCACGCATGGCGTCTCAAATAAAACGATAGACCACCATTGATGTTTAACAAGTGCGTTATTGCACACATTTACAGAAAATTGTGTTGTATGTGCCCCGCCGATTTATGTGATAGTTCTCAATCCGACATCCCTTATTAAATTACTGGCCTCGATTTCCCTATGCAAAAAGTCACTTCACACTCATCGTCCAGCGATGGAATCGTCATTGTTTCCGCCATGCGCACCCCGGTTGGTTCGTTTGGTGGCAGTTTTTCTTCTGTGCCCGCCCACGAACTTGGCCGTATAGCGATTGAATCTGCTCTCCATGAAGCCAAGGTCGAGGCCGCGGAGGTCGATGAGGTTATTTTGGGGCAGGTATTGACCGCCGGACAGGGGCAAAACCCTGCCAGACAGGCCTCAATTGCAGCGGGAATCCCCAAAGAAGCGTCCGCCTGGGGTATCAATCAGGTCTGTGGATCGGGGTTACGCGCTGTCGCAATCGCCATGCAGCAGATTGAGGGCGGGGATGCAGACATTGTTGTTGCCGGAGGGCAGGAAAGCATGTCGCTTTCACCCCACTGTCAGCATTTGCGCGACGGCAAGCGCATGGGCGATTTTCAGATGATCGACACCATGATCCGCGACGGCCTGTGGGACGCGTTCAACGGCTACCACATGGGTGTCACAGCCGAAAATGTTGCCGAAAAATTTCAAATTACCCGTGATGATCAGGATGCATTTGCGGTAGCTTCCCAAAATAAAGCGGAAGCGGCGCAGGTTGCCGGCAGGTTCCAATCTCAAATTGCAGCGGTCACAGTCAAATCGCGCAAGGGCGATACCGTAGTACATAGCGATGAATATACTCGTCACGGGGCGACGCAGGAATCCATGGCGAAATTACGCCCGGCTTTCGACAAGGAAGGTACGGTGACAGCGGCAAATGCATCCGGCATCAATGACGGAGCTGCAACCCTGGTATTAATGCGCGAAAGCGAGGCCAATAAACGGGGCTTAACTCCGATGGCCCGCATCGCTTCGCGCTCAACCGCTGGTGTTGATCCGTCGATCATGGGAACAGGGCCGATTCCAGCGTCGCAAAAGGCACTTGCAAAAGCGGGCTGGAAAGCAAGCGATCTCGATCTCATCGAGGCAAATGAGGCCTTTGCCGCGCAAGCCTGCGCCGTGAACAAGGAAATGGGTTGGGATACGGACAAGGTGAATGTCAACGGCGGTGCCATTGCCATCGGTCACCCAATTGGCGCATCGGGTGCCAGAATTCTAACAACACTTCTCCATGAAATGGTGGCACGTGATGCCAATAAAGGCCTGGCAACCCTTTGTATCGGCGGTGGTATGGGCGTTGCGCTCTGTGTTGAGCGATAGGGGGTAGATCATGAAGCTTTTTCAAAAATCTGCTCTTATCACCGGGGCATCAGCGGGTATTGGTGCCGCCGGGGCACGGGAATTGGCGTCACATGGTGTTGCCGTCATGTTGATGGCCCGATCGCAGGACAAGTTGCAAATCCTTGTTTCAGAAATCGAACAGGCGGGCGGTGAAGCTGCCTATTTCTGCGGAGATGTATCCAACATTGAAGATGTGAAAGGTGCAATAGAAGCCTGTGTCGATAATTTCGGCTCTATAGACCTGTTGGTTAACAATGCTGGCCTCATTGATCCCATAGACAGGATAGAAGATTCCGACCCTATTGATTGGGGGGAAACCGTTGATGTGAACTTAAAGGGCGTCTATTACGGCATTCGTTTCGCCCTACCCCATATGAAGCGTAATGGCGGCGGCACAATCATCAATATATCATCCGGCGCCGCGACCGGAGCGTTAGAAGGTTGGAGTGCCTATTGTTCCACAAAAGCCGCTGTCCTTTCACTCACCAAATGTGTGCATAAGGAAGAGGCAGAAAATAATATCCGCATGATTGGCCTTTCACCTGGAACCGTTGCCACTGAGATGCAGGTGCAAATTAAGGCATCTGGCATTAATCCCGTCAGTCAACTTGATCCATCTGTTCATATTCCCGCCGTGTGGGTAGGCAAAACAATCTGCTGGCTCTGTACAGCGGAAGCGGATATTTATCGCGGGACGGATTTTTCTTTGAAAACCGATGAAGGCCGCAAGCACGTGGGCCTACCACCCATTGGATAAACACTAAAACGATGTCGGCCATAAAGTGATCAACCATCCGGTGTAGAATTAAGGCTTCATTAACCAATCCCCGCTTCAACAAATGACAGTTAACTGAACACCTGTTGAAAAGCGCACGATCAGCAGTGGTGCGCGAAAATTACAGTTGGAGACCGCCATGAAGCTTCAATTACTTCCCATTCTAATTCTCACTGTCCTAACATCAGCATGCACCGGTTCTGACGTTGCCGTGAGTGAGGTCCTGCGGGTCAAAACCGTTGATCATCTGCGATTTGGTGATTTCGACCCGGTGAAAATTAAAGGTAAGCAACCCAAAGAATTCCCCATCCACGGCATCGATATCTCCCGGCACAATAAGGCAATAGATTGGGCCCGGATTAAACGCAACGGCGTCGCATTTGCCTTTATGAAAGCCACAGAGGGCCGCGACGATAAAGACCGCCGGTTTGATGAATTCTGGCGTGATACCGGTCGGGTTAAAATGCCCCGCAGTGGTTATCATTTCTACTATTTCTGCGCCCCACCGGAAGCACAGGCGGCCAATTATATTCGCACTGTTCCGAAATCGGATTCAGCACTGCCACCTATTCTGGACGTGGAGTGGAACCCGGAATCACCCACCTGCCGCAAACGGCCAAAACGTGCAGTCGTGGTGAACCGGTTAAAGCGCTGGCTCGATAAGGTTGAATCCCATTACGGGCAAAAACCGATTATCTATACGACGGTGGATTTCTATGAAGAAAACTTCTCCGGAGGGGCTCTGCCCGGCTATCATTATTGGTTACGTTCGGTAAAAGCCGAACCGAAATTTATCTACGGCAAACGCCCCTGGGTTTTCTGGCAATATACGGGGACTGGTAATATTCCGGGCGTTGAAGGCCCTGTCGATATCAACGCTTTTAAGGGTAGTAAAAAGGAATGGGCCAGCTGGATGGCCAAAAACCGACGCTGACGGCTGCTGGCAAAATACGAAAACCATGTCGGTTTTGTCTATTCTCCGAGTTCGGGAATATTGCAATAAGTTGCATGTGACCATTTCTGCCAAAAGAACTGCGGATGTTTGAGAAGAATCTAAGGGCCTTCCGGAAACGCTTGACGGACGATGGCATCGACGTTGCGCTCATCACCGATGACGATAATATTTATTATCTAACGGGGTATTACGATTATCTCCATATGGAGTTTGGCCGCCCGACAATTCTCGTGGTGCCTCGTGAAGGGGGCACATTGCTCATCACACCCAGTATCGATCTTAATACGGCGCAAAGCGCAGCCCGTGTTAACCGTATCGCCCCCTGGAATGACGGCATGGGCGGTGAATGGCGTGAGGAGATACCGTCCATCGTTAAGGGTGCCGGTCGTATTGGCATCGAGCCGGATCATATGCCGCCCCTTGTGCGAGCCTATGTTGATGAACTTGTGGGCACTGAAAACCTGACTTCGGTAATGCCAGTGTTGGCTTCAATGCGCATGATTAAATCTGAAGAAGAGTTGAAAATCGCCCGTCACGCGGGCGAAGTTGCCAATGCCATGATGGCTGCGGGCCGTAGCGCCATTGGTCATGGTGTTCCGGAATTCGAAGTGGCTTTGGCAACGTCTCAGGCGGGGACCAGAAAAGCCGCAGAACTGCTTGCAGCCCATTATACCGACGTTGATATGTCGCCGCACATTCATTTTCTTCAGATCATGGCGTCCGGCGAGACGATCACCAAAACCCATCACCGGGCGACAAACCGCATGATGAAAACGGGTGAACCGGTTTTTCTGTGCTTTTGCGGGATGACTAATTTTCACCGGTTTAAACTCGGTTTTGACCGCACATTCTGGATCGGCGATATTGCTGACAAGACCCAGATTAAAACCTATGAAGTTGCGCTCGCCAGCCAAAAAGCTGCTTTAGATGCCCTGCGCCCGGGTGTGACGGCGGAAAGTGTGCACGCCACCTATGCGCAAGTCATACAAGAGGCCGGGTTCGAATATCCGTTCCGCTGCGGTCGCGCCACGGGTTTCAGTTTTCTCGAAGCACCCCAGCTTGTGACCGGCGACAGGACATTCCTGCAGCCGGGCATGGTTCTGGCGGTTGACGGGTCAGTTTCGACGCAGACTTTCCGCGCACAAGTGGGGGATAGTTTCATTATCACCGATGACGGTTATGAACCCATCACAGATCACCCAAAATCGCTTGAAGACGTCATTATCTGATTGTTTTTCTCAACGATTAGGCGAACAATTGGTGGAAAGATTGATCAAGAACGGGAATTTCCATGATTGCAGTCATTTTTGAATTCCATCCAACGGATGGTCGAAAAACCGAATATCTGGATATTGCCGCCGATATGAAACCCCTGCTTGAACAGGTTGAGGGTTTTATTTCCAACGAGCGCTTCCAGAGTATAACCGACCCGTCGAAACTTCTGTCGCTCTCACTTTTCGAGGACGAAGCAGCTGTCGAAAGATGGCGCAATCTTTCAGCCCACCGGGGTGCGCAGGCCAAAGGCAGGGGCGGGGTGTTTTCCGATTACCGCCTGCGTGTCGCCAGCGTCATTCGCGATTACGGAATGACCGACCGTGAACAGGCGCCCGGCGACAGCCGAAAAATTCATTCCGAGTAGAATTGATCTACGCCTGATTTCCACGCATCTGCATTTCGACCCGTATCGTATAGATCGCGGCCAGCAGGCACAGGAAAGATGAGCCCAATATACAATATATCAGCGGATAGATGCCACTTTCTTCCGTCAGTAAAAATCCGGTTAGCGCGGAAAGGCTCGCCCCACCAAAGGTCATGAGCGACCCGCCAAGACCCGCTGCAGAACCGGCAAGCTCCGGTTTTACATCCAGCATGCCGGCGTTAGCGGATGGAAGGATAAATCCATTGCCCAAGCCAATGGCAATTGTGAAAGCAAAAAAGCCGGATGGATGAGAGACCCCTAACCAAGCGGTAACCAGCGTCATCGACATGCCAAGCAACGTTATCAAGGCACCAATAAAGATCATTCGGTAAAGGCCAATCCGCGCAGCAAATCGCCCTGAGATTCCCGCACCGATCATATAACCAAGGGGTGTTAAAGCCAGATACAGTCCGACCTGCGAAGCGGACAGGTCGAAAAACTTATCTCCCACAAAAGGCGCGCCGCCCAGGAAGGCAAAGAACGTTCCAACAGCAAAAACCTGCAACAGGGCGTAGCCCCAGAACCGTCGCGATTTAAACAATTGCGGATAGGTTTTAAATTGTGCGGTGTAACTGGTCGAACGATGTAGGTTAGTTTCGCCCAGATCGAGAAATGCGATCATCAGGGTAAAGCACCCGATAAGAGACAGGGCGTAAAAATTGGATTGCCAGCCAAAATTATCTGCTAAAAACCCGCCCAAAGGCGGCGCCATCATGGGGGCAAGCGCCATGCCCATGGCGACATATCCCAACATGCTGGCAGCTTTTTCCCGCGCCACAATATCGCGCACTGTGGCCCGTGAGATGACAAAACCCGAAACAATGGCGGCCTGCATCAGGCGAAACCCCATGAAGATTTCAAACGTCGGGGAAAGTGCTGCCCCCAGCGACGCGATGATAAAAATTACCAGTGTCGCCAGCGCAACGGGTCGTCGCCCAATACGGTCGGATATCGGGCCGATGATCAATTGTGCCAACCCTGTCAAGGCAAGATAACCGGTAAGCGTGAATTGCATGATCGAATAGGGGCGGTCATAAAATACTGCCATCTCCGGCAGGGACGCGAGAAAGATGTTCATCGGTATTGCACCGGTCCCCGCTATGAGGACCAGGGTTGTAACATGCGGGGGTGTTTTGCGGTTTAGATAGATCGGCACTGCCTGCTGCGTCATCTTTTGGCACCCAACTTATTCTTCGACGCAATGGGTGTTTCAGCATGACAACCGGTGTTATCACGCAAAAACATTTATGCGGGGATAGCATTATTTAATATACCGGAGATGCCCAACAAGGCGTCTGGAGACCTATCCATGGCACCCTATTGTGCCCTTGTCATCTCAAATTATTTAATAGGACCGATAAGTACCCAGGCCGATACGATTGCGGTTTTCCAACCGTTCGAGATTGATGATGGTGGACAGCATCAAACGATCCTGGCTCCAGTCGTGCGGCTTTTGAACGGCAAAAGAAAGGACTGAGGTCAGTGTAAATAACGCCGCTGCAATGATCACCAGCTTTTTGGGAGAGTGAACAAATGAACCGGCATCTGCAGCCGATAACAGGCGGTTGGCCAACAGACGCGCCGGGCGATTGCCGATTAAACCCTTACGAACTTCCACCAAAGCGACTTCAGGGCCACGAAGTTGGAATAATTTTGGCCGGTGGAATCGATCGGCACAGACCCGCAAAAGGCAATTACAATATTCTTCAACTTGCAGCAGGCCGCGGGCGAGCACTTTCTGGTCGCAGGAAAGTTCTCTCAATTCTTCCAACTGCCTTCGGAAATAATGGAAGGCCGGGTTCCAGAAAAACAGCGGCGTCAAAACGGTAATGCCGATTTCCCAATCAACATCACTGTCCCGCAGGTGCTGAATTTCATGGGCGAGTGCCACCTTTATGTCCCGCGGCCGGTCAATCATGGATGACGGAATAACCACATATTTTCGGGTCAGCGTGCGGGTTGAAAATGGAATGTGAATTGTATCGCAGACCAGAATTTTCAACCTTCCAAACGAACGCCACTGGTGCGCAGAGCCGAGGATACGGCGCAGTTTGAATACCGTCAGGACAGACCGAATGAGTATCGCACATGTTGTTAACAGAACACCGATTACAAGCGCCTGAATAAGCGGATGGTCCGGGGTTGCGATCTTTGACGTGAGATTTTGGCGCAGTGCCAAAATGCTCTCAAGATAGCTGGGGCTCATTTCCAGATTGCCCTGGAGATATTGAGATAGAACCAGATCTGAAAGAGTGATGGGAAGCGACTGAGACGGGCCAGCCAGATTTGTACCCAGTGTTAAAGCCAGCGGTAACAGGAATGCGCAAATGATCAGGAATTTAAGCAGGAGAAATTGCGATGTGAAGGCTTTGCCAATATCGGTGTTGGAAAAGAGTTTTCGAGCGACAAACCATATGAGCGCGACTCCCAACAGCAGCAGGTTTATGTCGATATAAGTGGCAATAAAAATCTCAAGATTTTCCATCTCCAAGCTTCCTCCCAAGAAGCGCCCTGAGCTCCTCCAAAGCCTCTTCGCTCAAGTGATTATCGTCAACCAGCCGGGCAACAAGTGCCGCCGGTGTATTGTCGAATAACTTGGCCGAAACATCCCTTAACAGGCGCGACTGATACACATCCTTGCTCAAATCTGCGCTGTAGGCCAGAGTCTTTCCTGTTTTTTGGCTGGTAACAAATCCTTTTTGTTCCAAAATGCGCAGGATTGTCGCAGCTGACGTATAGGCAAGGTCTCGATCATCATCGAGGCGACTCATGACTTCGCGCACCGTGCCACCGCCGTGTTCCCACAACAATGTCATGAATTCGAGCTCAACCTCGGTCAGCAGATCATGCGTTTTGCGTTTTCTCATTCCATTCACCGGAATATCCAAAATTTGCGCTGCCCTAAACTAAATCTGCGGTACTGGCCAGCCTTCATCGGTTTGCCATTCACACTTTCCAAAAACAAAATCCTGCCCATGTAATGCACAGCGCCAATGGTATCCAAAGCGGCATTCCAATTATTCCGAGCCAGGCAAGCATGATGTAGACAGAACCCAAGAGGGTGATGAACAGGCGGTCGCCTCTGGTGGTCACAAGGCCAAGCGCGCCCTGTCTTTCATCTCCACCTGGATTTTTAATCTCAAGAACTGTCAAAATTCCCATCGCGCTGAAAATACCGATGAAAACGAGGGCGGTGGGCCATGTCCATGCCATCCAACTCAGCATTATAACCTCCTTAAACCCGTCCAAGGGCGAAGCCCCGGGCAATATAGTTTCGAACGAAATAAATCACGATGGCACCTGGAATAATTGTCAGTGTGCCCGCCGCGGCGAGGAGACCGAGTTCGTACCCTGCGCTCGACGCAGTTTTTGTCATGGTCGCGGCAATCGGCTTGGCCGCGATCGCGGTGAGCGTTTTTGCCAACAACAGTTCCACCCAGGAAAACATGAAGCAGAAAAACGCGGTGACCCCGACGCCTGCTTTTACGGTTGGCAGAAAAATGGTCACGAAGAAGCGTGGGAATGAATAACCGTCTACATAGGCGGTTTCGTCAAGCTCTTTCGGCACGCCACCCATGAAGCCTTCCAAAATCCACACGGCGAGCGGAATGTTAAACAGGCAATGGGCAAGAGCCACTGCCAGATGGGTGTCGAACAGGCCAACAGCTGAATAAAGTTGAAAGAACGGCAGTGCAAACACCGCTGCGGGGGCCATTCTGTTGGTCAACAACCAGAAGAAAAGCTGCTTGTCACCAAGAAAACGATACCGCGAAAACGCATAGGCTGCGGGGAGGGCAACGGCGACCGAGATCACCGAATTGATGGAGACGTAAATGATGGAGTTTATGTACCCGCCATACCAGGTGGGGTCTGTGAAGATCGTGCGGTAATTATCAAAAGTCCATGTCTGGGGAAACAACGAAAAGCCGGAGAGAATTTCGCCGGTTGTTTTGAAACTCATTGCGATGAGCCAGTAAATGGGCAGCAATAGAAAGATAATATAGACGATGGGAATGATATGGCGTTTTGTCATGGCAACATTCCTATCGTGTGTCGTTGCGGGTCATCAGAGTGTAAAACAACCATGAGACCAGCAGCGTTATGGCGAAATAGATAAGCGACATGGCGGCAGCCGGGCCGAGGTCGAATTGCCCAAGGGCTATTTTTACGAGATCGATTGACAGCAGGGTTGTCGAATTCCCGGGCCCGCCGCCGGTCAGCACAAATGGCTCGGTATAGATGTTGAAAGAATCCATAAAGCGCAACAATATCGCAATTGTCAGCACCTGTTTCATCTTCGGCAGCTGGATGAAACGAAAGACAGACCAGCTCGATGCACCGTCAATCTTGGCCGCCTGATAATAGGCTTCCGGAATAGAAACCAACCCTGCATAGGAGAGAAGAACCACAAGCGACGTCCAGTGCCACACGTCCATAACAATGATGGTAACCCACGCGGCAAACGGGCTTTGGGTCATGTTATAACTAATGCCCAGCACATGGTTCATGAAATAACCAAGCAACCCGATGTCCGGTAATGTGAAGATATTCCACATCGCACCGACCACGTTCCAGGGAATCAACATGGGCAGGGCCATCGTTACCAGGCAGACTGGAACCCAGAATCCTTTTCGCGGCATTGCAAGCGCAATGATGACGCCCAACGGAATTTCTATTGCAAGAATTATGCCGGTGAACAGGAATTGCCGACCAAGTGCGGCGTGGAACCGCTCTGACCGCATCAACTGTTGAAACCAGTCCAGCCCTTGCCAGAAAAAGACATTATTGCCGAAGGTTTCCTGAACCGAATAATTGACAACGGTCATCATGGGTATGAGCGCGTTAAATGCTACCAGTAGAAGAACCGGCAGCACAAAAAACCAGGCTTTTTGGTTTTCAGTTTTCATGATGCCATCTTTCGATTTGCGGCACTTGATGGTTTTGAAACCAGCCAGCTGTCGCAATATAATCTGGTCTGTTGCTTTTCGAATTTCAGATGGATGTTTTGGCCGACGTCCGGCGCGTCTTTTTCGATGATTGCCCGCACGGGAACATCACCAACCCGACATTCAACAACGATATGGCGGCCAATATCTGAGACTTTTCGAACGACCGCAGGCAGGCCTTTGTTGGCGAAGGATACAAATTCGGGCCGCACTCCGACTTCCATTTGACCCTCGGCCTCTTCAGTAAAACTCCCTTCAATCGGAATTTCCGTATCGCCCATAAGGATTTTTTTCCCACGCAACTCACAGGGAATGACATTCATGCCGGGCGAGCCGATGAAATGACCAACGAATGTGTGTTGCGGGCG
The DNA here is from genome assembly GCA_951813045.1 of uncultured Rhizobiaceae bacterium. Classification (GTDB taxonomy): domain Bacteria; phylum Pseudomonadota; class Alphaproteobacteria; order Rhizobiales; family Rhizobiaceae; genus Pseudahrensia. Next base: position 211,233 of record CATOTF010000001.1, on the reverse strand, counting down.
TTCAAACAATTCGACCGGTGTGCCGATCTGAACAATTTCCCCCAATTGCATGACCACCACCTGATCAGCAAAAGTCAACGCCTCCGTTTGGTCATGGGTGACGTAAATCATCGTTGCTTTGACCCGTTGATGCAGTTCCTTCAACTTCGAACGCAACTTCCATTTCAGGTGGGGATCAATCACCGTCAACGGTTCGTCAAACATAACGACATTCACGTCATCACGCACGAGACCGCGACCCATTGAGATTTTCTGTTTGTTGTCCGGAGCGAGGCCCGAAGCCCGCTGGTTTAACAGATTTGTCACTTCCAGCATTTCAGCGGTTTCGCGCACACGGCGATCAACCTCAGCTTCCGGCATCTTGCGATTACGAAGCGGGAAAGCGAGATTATCGTAAACAGTCATCGTGTCATAGATCACGGGAAACTGGAAAACCTGCGCGATGTTACGCTGTTCCGGCGTCAAGGTTGTAACGTCCCGCCCATCGAACAAAATCGCCCCTTCGGACGGGGTGAGCAGGCCGGATATAATGTTCAACAGGGTTGTTTTCCCACACCCCGAAGGCCCCAAAAGGGCATAGGCCCCGCCATCATCCCAATTCAGGTCGATTTCCTGCAGCGCGTAATCCTCACGCGCTTTGGGCGTTGGCAAATAACTGTGCCGCAGATTGGAAAGAGTGATCTTTGCCATAATCAGCCTGCCCCTTTTGCCGCAAGAACACCGTCTTGCGTGAAGTAGAAGCAATTGGACGTGTCGAGGTAAAATGTATGGACTTCACCAATGTCGAAACTGTGCACGCCCGACGCGAGGGAAACCCAGGATTCATCACCAAAACGAAAATGAGCGCTGGAATCAGAACCGCTCAATTCTGTAACTTGAACTGTGCCAGGAAGCGCGACACGCGTCTTACCGGCCTTGCCAGCCGGGTGAACGTGAATGGGGCGAACTCCGACAATATAGTCGCCGTCAGCCAGTCCCGCCGGTTCTCCAGATAAAGTCCACTTTACACCCTCGCCAATCCGCACCGTTTTTCCGGTCTTGGTCACAGTGGCTGTATTAATAGGCGGGTCTGAGAACACACGGGCAGAATCAAGGTTGGCCGGGTTGCGGTAAATCTCGGCGGTCGGTCCAAATTGAGTGACCCGCCCGTCGTTCATAAGGGCCGTATGGCCGCTGAGTAGAAGCGCTTCTTCCGGTTCGGACGTTGCATAAACGACAACCGCACCGCGCCCGGCAAAGAGTTCGGGCAATTGTTCGCGCAATTCTTCACGAAGCTTGTAGTCAAGGTTCGCGAGAGGTTCGTCGAGAAATACAGCACTGCTTTCCTTGGCAATCGCACGGGCAAGCGCCGTGCGCTGTTGTTGCCCACCGGAAAGTTCATGGGGGCGTCTGTCGAGCATCGGGACCAATTGTAGAATTTTTGCAGCGTCATGCACCCGGTCGGCGATCTCTGATTTCGCCATGCCCGCAACCTTCAAAGGCGAAGCAATATTTTCAAAGACCGTCATGTGAGGGTAATTGACGAAAAACTGATGCACGAGGCTGACGTTGCGTTGTTGGGGGGATAGTTTGGTGACGTCAGTACCATTAATAGAAATCTGGCCGGATGCGATGGGATCCAGGCCCGCCATCATCTTAATCAGCGATGTTTTTCCGGCACCGGTTTCACCCAATAATACATTGAAATGTCCGGCTTTAAGCGACAGCGTCGTCGGCTTGATGTGGGTAACACTCGCGACCTGTTTACTGACATCGTGAAGTTCAAGGGTCATGACGCTCTGGAAATTTCAGGAGAACCGGTCAATGAAACCGGCTTGATTTATGGCGAATGAACGGTCGGGGCAAATTGCCCCGACCAGGGTTCTAAGCGGGGGAGAACCGCTTAGTTTTTCGCCCAACGGGCAACCAGTTCTTCGTAATTGACGGTCTGGCCCTGTGGCTTTTCGTTATCGAGTTTCGCTTTCGCGCCACCCTTTCCAAGCCATTCGGACGGATCCTTTTCCTCGTTGAGACGAGGGCCGCAACCACCGTAGACATTGGCGCCTTCATCGGCCCGCTGCATGCGCGCCATGGTGATGTCCATCTCCTCAGCTAGGCGATCCATCGCCTGCTGTGGTGTGAAGGCACCGGAGTTCACGTCACCAATTTGCTGCCACCAGATTTGCGCCAGCTTTGGATAATCCGGCACGTTTACGCCGGTGGGAGACCATGCAACCCGGTCCGGTGAACGGTAGAACTCAACCAGTCCGCCAAGTTTAGATGCCCGTTCGGAGAACGATGCGTGATTGACGGAACTGTCGCGGATGAAGGTCAACCCAACGTGGGATTTCTTCACATCGACGGTTTTCGAGACGACGAACTGTGCGTAAAGCCATGCAGCTTTTGCGCGGTCGAGAGGAGTAGACTTCAAGATTGTCCACGAGCCCACATCCTGGTAGCCGACCTTTTGGCCTTCTTCCCAATATGGACCGTGGGGTGAGGGGGCCATGCGCCATAACGGATTACCGCCATCGTCAACTGTGTTGTTGCCTTCTGATTTTGGCTTCACCATATCGGCGGTAAAGGCCGTGTACCAGAAGATCTGCTGTGCTACATTACCTTGTGAAAGAGCTGGCAATGACTGGTAGAAATCAAAGCTGGCAGCTCCAGGAGGCGCGTAGTTGCGCAGCCACTCATCCCATTTACGAATTGCGTAAACGGCTGCAGGACCATTTGCAGCGCCGCCGCGTGATACGGATGCGCCAACCGGGTTACACGTACCCGCTTCCATCCGGATACCCCATTCATCGATTGGCACACCGTTTGGTTCACCCTTCGATCCGGCACCGGCCATGGAGAGCCAGGCATCGGTCATCCGCCAACCAAGGTCAGGGGCACGTTTACCGTAGTCCATATGGCCGAAAATTTCCACGCCATCGACTTCCTTCACATCTTTCGAGAAGAAGTCGGCAATATCCTCATAGGCGGACCAGTTTACCGGAACACCAAGGTCATAACCGTATTTGGCCTTGAATTTTTCTTGCAGGTCAGCCCTGTCAAACCAGTCCTTGCGGAACCAGTAGAGGTTTGCAAACTGCTGGTCAGGAAGCTGGTAAAGATCACCGTCTGGACCTGTGGTGAATTGGGTCCCCATAAAGTCTTTTAGGTCGAGACCAGGATTGGTCACCTCCTTGCCGTCACCGGCCATGAAGTCGGTCAGATTGTAAGCAAGTTGAAGGCGCGAATGGGTGCCAATCAGATCGGAATCGTTGACGTAAGCGTCGTAAAGGTTCCGCTGGGTCTGCATTTGAGTCTGCACGGCCTGAACGACTTCGCCTTCACCCAGAATCTGGTGGTTCACCTTAATGCCGGTGATTTCCTCAAATGCTTTTGTCAAAACCTCAGATTCATACGAATGGGTCGGAATACCTTCCGAAAGAACGTTGATTTCCATCCCTTTGAAGGGCTCAGCCGCTTTTATGAACCAGTCCATTTCGGACATCTGTTCGGCTTTTGAAAGCACCGATGGTTGGAATTCCTGGTCAATCCATTTTTTGGCCGAAGCCGCATCTGCAAACGCTGATGTGGCACTGGCAATCATGGCGGCTACAGCCACCGTAGAAAGCAATAATTTGCGCATATTTTTCCTCCTGAACATCAATTTCATCAACGGGGGCTGATGAACCCAAACAACGCGACAAACGGAAAGATTTGTCAACTAAAAATTTAGTAGAAGAGTTTTGTGGCTGTGGAGAGTTCTATTGTGCTTTGAAAACAAAGGATAAATATTATTCACACCTTCTCACTCCCCATCAATGTCGACTCAAAGGCGCTTTTCCTTTGTCATCCCGCTCAGACACGTCCTCCACCGTCATCCCCGCACAGGCGGGGACCTAAATTTCGGCTGGAAGAAAATGGATTATTTCTACGCATGCGAGGGTAATCGTCGTCTCCACCAATGTCTTTCTTCGCATGGCCGACTTGGACCCCCGCCTGCGCGGGGATGACAATAGTGGGTAGGTTTGCTCCCGGATATTCAATCGAAGATTGCTTACCTGTCTTCATCCCTGTTACTGTTGCCATTGGGCGCGCTGACGGGAGAATTCTTGGATGTCTAAATTTGCCGGATTGGGCATGTTCCAGTCGGATACGCAGGTGTTGGAAGATATTATTCCAGAACAATGCCCCATGAGTGGGATCGCTGCGGATTTCGAGCCGTTTTCAAAAACATATATCGACGATCCCTATAAGTTCTTTGCGCGCGCGCGATCTGAAGAGGCGGTGTTTTATAACCGCGAAACCGGCTGTTGGGTCGTCACCCGCTACGAAGACATCCGCAAGGTTTTTCAGGATCCGCAAACCTTCTCACCAGCCCTGGCGCGGCACCCGGTTACACCCCTATGCCCGGCTGCTGCACAGGTCCGCGACACGCTGGATATTGCCATCGAACCCTGTCTTGTCGATGAGTCCAGCGAAACCCACCGCCCTCACCGCAAGATATTTGGCGACGCCTTCACTCCCAAAAGAGTGGCGGAAGTGGAGCCACGCATCCGTCAGATCGTAACAGATTATATCGACAGATTTATTGAAGAAGGCCGGGAGAATGGCCAAGCCGAACTTGTCTCCCAATTGCTGTATGAAGTGCCAGCGCTCGCCATCTTTATTTTCCTTGGTGCACCCGATGACGATGCTGTGCTGGTCAAGCAGCTTGGCTCCAGTCGGGCCATCGTTAATTGGGGCCGCCCGTCGAACGATGAACAGGTCGAGCTAATGAAGGACATGGGGCGCCACTGGGACTTTACCAAGGAATTGGTTGATGGAGCCATAGCGGACCCCGGCGATAATTATCTGGGAGACATGGTTCGCATTCATCGCGAAGACCCCTCGCGGTTCACGGTGAACTATCTCTATAATGTCATGTTCCTGATGCAATTTGCCGGCCATGAAACGACGACGCAGGCGTCCGCAAATGGCATCCGAGCCATGTTGTCCGACCGGGTGCAATGGGAAGCCCTGTGCAATGACCCAAGTCTCGCTGCCAATGCGGTGGAAGAGATTTTGCGCTACGACACATCAATCTTCACGTGGCGGCGGATTGCCACCACTGATACTGAAATTGCGGGGACCGCCATTCCTGAAGGGTCAAAAATACTGCTCCTGCTTGGCTCCGGTAACCGGGATGATGCAATGTTCCCAAACGGAGAACAGTTCGATATCCACCGGCCAAATGCGAAACGAAATCTCGGGCTGGGCCTCGGCGCGCATTTCTGCATGGGCGCACCGCTGGCCCGTATGGAAATGCGCATTATTTTGGAAGAATTGTCAAAACGCCTACCCGACCTTCGTTTGGTTGAAAACCAGGAGTGGAAGTTCATTCCGACTTTGACCTTTAGAGGAGTGCAGGAATTACAGGTCGAGTTGGGTAAGAAGTGATAGCTCCGAAACCTTGATTCCGGGTTTCGACCTGCGGCTCCGGAGTTTGAATTATATACACTTCCTCCTTTGTTATTCCCGCTATCGGCGGGAATCCAGTGCTACGGATTCCGAACAAGCAGCCCTGGATTGTCGTTGAAACGACAATGACAAGAGGAGGGTTCCCATCAAACCCAATCTCAATTTACCCTCCCAAGTAGATGGAAAGACCGATCTATGCTATTCTCTGTTTGGGGATAAGTTGGAGTTGTTGGCGTGCTGGGGATTAGAATACTATTGGTAATGCTGTCTTTTGGTGTTGGGACAATGGCCCTTGCCGCCGGAATAAGTGTTACCGAGCGAACCCGAAACTACCGGGTTGCGGGAAACAATATTCAGGCGGTTGTCAGGTCGATGAAACGCAACGGTCCGCTGTCGCAATTCCATGGACGGCGCGCTCTCGGCCTCGCCGATTATCGCTATCGAACCGCCATAAAAACAAAGGTGGAAAACGGCCGGTGCCACGTGACCGACGCATCGATAAAGCTGCGGATATTTTATGTGCTGCCGAAGCTCTCCACGTCATCAAAACTCAACCGCCGGGATCAATCCAAATGGCGGGCGATCAGTTCCATGATTAAACGTCATGAAGATCAGCATGGCCGTTTTTATCGACGGTTTGCAGCAGAACTTCAGAAATCCTTGGTCAACATGAAACCGCAGAAAAACTGCAATCAATTTAAAAAGCTGGAGCAGCAATTGCGCGCGCGTCATGAAAAATCCAACACCCGGCGTAACCGCAGCTTTGACCGCAACCAATACAAACCCTTTAACCGCCGGTTAAAGCGATTGGCGCCCAAGCGGGTTGGTTAGTGAAATGTAGCAAGCAGCACCAAATATCTGACTGATTGATCAATCTGGCCATCAGATATTTTGCCTAAGTTTGCACTCTTGCCATTTCCCAGCTTTCCCCCTATATCGCCCGTGTGTTCATAAACACATCACGGCCCTTGCTGGACGACATCCCGGCCCGGGCGTCTTTTTACCCACATTTTTAAGGAGTATCCCGATGTCGATTACGCCTGAGCGTAAAGCAGAATTGATCAAGGAATATGCCACAAATGAAGGCGATTCCGGTTCCCCTGAAGTGCAGGTGGCAATCCTGACGGAACGGATCAACAATCTAACTGAGCATTTCAAAGGCCACAAAAAGGATAATCATTCCCGCCGTGGACTATTGAAAATGGTAGCAACCCGTCGTTCGCTTCTTGATTATACAAAGCGTAAAGACGAAGAGCGCTATAAAAAACTCATTACTGCCCTCGGTATCCGCCGATAGCTTTATGAAATCGGGCGGCGATTTCGGTTCTCGAAACACGCCGCTTGTAACCCCGAGCATCCTGATAGGGTGCTTTACCAGTACGGTCAGGTTTCTGACAGGGATGGGGCAGGATTATAAGACGCATCACACCAAGGTGTTTCCTTTTGGCGGTAAGCCAAAACATAAGAAACCCCGCTAGATCAAGTGATGCCGCTTATTGTCTTGCCCTCGACAAATGCCAAACTGGCGAAATGGAAGGGGATTTTTGCCCTTTGATGTGAACGCGGAAGAACCGCGTATTAAAGGCAAGGATCACGCGGCAAAAGCCGTGACATGGCTTAGGCCATAATCCTTTTCAGTTTTATAAAGTGGCATGTCCGCGCGGTTCTGCGCGATTCCTGATCAAATTACCTGACCACGCATACCCCGTGCGGTTTGTGCGTACAGCGATAGGCGCTGTGCGGCCGCACACGAAGGAAAATAACTATATGTCTATGTTTGAAAAACACGTCGTCGAAATTGAATGGGGCGGACGCCCGCTCACGCTTGAAGCGGGCCAGGTTGCCCGTCAGGCCCACGGCTCCGTGCTTGTTACCTACGGCGAAACCACTGTTATGTGTAACGTCGTTTCCCAATTTCAGCCGAAACCCGGCCTCGATTTCTTCCCGCTTACTGTCAACTACATCGAAAAAGCCTATGCTGCGGGTAAAATCCCCGGCGGCTTTTTTAAGCGTGAAGCCCGTCCATCAGAAAACGAAACCCTCGTTTGCCGCCTGATCGACCGTCCAATCCGTCCCCTGTTTGCCGATGGCTACAAGAACGATACGCAGGTTACCTGTACCGTTCTTTCCCACGACATGGAAAACAACCCGGATATTGTTGCGATGATCGCAACATCGGCTGCACTGACCCTTTCCGGCGTGCCGTTCCAGGGCCCAATCGGTGGTGCCCGTGTCGGCCTTATCGACGGTGAATATGTCCTCAACCCGAATATCGATGAAATGCCTGAAAGCGATCTCGATCTGGTTGTCGCCGGTACGCAAGACGCTGTCCTGATGGTTGAATCAGAAGCGCAGGTCCTGTCCGAAGACACGATGCTCGGTGCTGTCATGTTCGGCCATAAAGAGTTCCAACCGGTCATTGACGCGGTTATTGCTCTGGCTGAAAAATGCGCTAAAGAGCCACGCGAGTTTACGCCTGCTGACAATTCCAAACTGATGAAAGACGTTGAAAAACTCGTCGGTAAGGACATCGAAAAAGCTTACAAGATTGCCGACAAGCAAGACCGTTATGCGGAGCTTGATGCGGCTAAAACCAAAGCCAAGGAAAAATTCCTGTCAGAGGAATCAACTGAGGGGGAGGTCAACACGCTTGGTGAAGTTTTCAAATCGGTACAGGCGAAAGTGGTTCGCGGTTCGATCATCAAAACCAAAAAACGTATTGATGGCCGTGATCTTTCAACCGTTCGCGCGATTGAATCAGAAGTTGGTATTCTGCCCCGCACCCACGGTTCTGCTCTGTTCACCCGCGGTGAAACGCAGGCGATTGTTGTGGCAACGCTCGGTACAGGTGATGATGAACAATTCATCGACGCGCTGACCGGGACTTACAAAGAAAACTTCCTGCTGCATTATAATTTCCCCCCCTATTCAGTGGGTGAAACGGGCCGTATCGGCTTTACCTCACGCCGTGAAATCGGCCACGGTAAGCTCGCATGGCGCGCCGTTCGGGCGGTTCTGCCGTCGAAGGAAGAATTCCCTTATACCTTGCGTGCGGTTTCCGAAATCACGGAATCCAACGGTTCATCCTCCATGGCAACCGTCTGCGGCACATCACTGGCGTTCATGGATGCGGGTGTTCCATTAAAAGCACCTGTTGCCGGTATCGCCATGGGTCTGATCAAAGAGGGCGATGATTTCGCTGTTCTTTCCGATATTTTGGGCGATGAAGACCACCTCGGTGACATGGACTTTAAAGTGGCCGGTACTGCTGAGGGTATTACCTCCCTGCAGATGGACATTAAAATCACCGGTATCACCGAAGAAATCATGAAAGTCGCCCTGGCCCAGGCCAAAGACGGCCGTGAGCACATCCTTGGTGAAATGGCGCATGCATTGACCGAAGGTCGTGCGGAGCTTGGTGAATTTGCACCACGCATCGAAAGCTTCAAAATCCCAACCGACAAAATCCGTGAAGTCATCGGTTCCGGCGGTAAGGTAATTCGCGAGATCGTTGAGAAAACCGGCGCGAAAGTGAACATCGAAGACGATGGCACCGTGAAAGTGGCATCCTCTTCCGGTAAGGAAATCGATGCTGCGGTCAAATGGATCCGCTCCATCACCGACGACCCGGAAGTTGGCGCGATCTATCAGGGTACGGTTGTTAAAACCGTTGACTTTGGTGCGTTCGTAAACTTCTTCGGCGCGAAAGACGGTCTCGTCCACATTTCGCAACTGGCCGATGAGCGCGTTGGTAAAACCACAGACGTTGTCAATGAAGGCGATAAAGTCTGGGTAAAACTGATGGGCTTCGATGACCGCGGCAAAGTCCGCCTGTCAATGAAAGTCGTCGATCAGGAAAGCGGCGAAGAATTTGAAGACGACGAATAAGAACCAACGCTGGTTAGTTACAAGGGCTTCGCAGGCAACTGCGGCGCCCTTTTTTGTTTATGATGGAGTCTATCGCCAGAATTATCCCATGGCCTACAGCGCATTTCGCTTAACAAGGTTCATTGAAACGCGCTTGAGCTTTATTATAAGGGGCCGGTAACGGATATTTCTATAGCTCATTTGTTTGGACGAATAAGCGCAACACGCGCTAAATCTCATCAACCACACTGAGCATAGTCAGCAAACGGTGAGATGCCGAAGAATAATACCGGGTAGTAATTCCTCATGCGCGCACCATTCGTGACCCGGTTAATCCTTGTTTGGCAGCACCCTGTCCGGTGGGCGATGCCCGTCGAAGACGGTGCGAATGTTGATAATCACTTTATCCCCCATCTCCATGCGGCCTTCAACGGTGGCTGAACCCATGTGAGGGAGCATGACCAGTTTCCCCTGTTCAGACAATTGACGCATGCGTGGCGATACTGCCGGTTCTTTTTCAAACACATCCAATGCCGCTCCGGAAATCGCCCCGGCATCAAGGGCATCAATCAAGGCTTTTTCGTTGATAATCTCGCCTCGCGCCGCGTTCACCACATAGGCCTCCGGGCGCAACAGTTTGATGCGTCGTTCTGATAAAAGGTGGAAGGTTGCGGGTGTAAACGGGCAGTTTACCGAAATGATATCCATACGAGCCAACATCTGATCGAGACTATCCCAATGGGTCGCTTCCAGTTCCTCTTCAAGGTCTGGATGTACACGCCTTGGGTTATGATAGTGTATCGCAAGACCGAAAGCTTTTGCACGACGCGCCACCGCTGAACCGATGCGACCCATGCCGATAATGCCGAGGCGTTTTCCAGTAACCCGCCGCCCCAACATCCAGTTGGGAGACCAGCCCGGCCAGCCATCTGGATTGGCCATAATCTGGGCACCCTCGACCAGCCTACGGGGCACGGCCAGAATCATCGCCAGGATCATATCGGCTGTATCATCGGTGAGAACACGTGGCGTGTTCGTGACCGTAATGCCTTTTTCAGTCGCGGCAGCAATATCGATGTTATCGGTGCCGTTTCCGAAATTCGCTATTAGTTTCAATTGATCACCGGCTTGGGCGATTACCGCAGAATCTATTTTATCGCTAACGGTGGGAACAAGAACGTCGGCCTGTTTAACAGCGGCTACCAGTTGCGGTTGGGTCAACGGAATATCATCGACGTTCAAGTCCGTGTTGAACAACTCACGCATGCGCGTTTCAACACCGTCGGGCAACTTGCGGGTGACAACTACGTGCGGTCTCTTACCTGTCATTGAGATCAGTTCACCCCTGTTGATCAAATTACCCTGCGCAATACACGCATCTAAGATTTTATTAACCCTGTCTCTTGAGGTCGGATTAACCGAGATCGGTGACTATGGATTCACCGTTTCGAGTCCTCTGGGACGCCCCTGTTTATTAGCAGACCCAGACCGGAACGCAATGCATCGATTATGGTGGCGGGAAAGAAGAGCAGGGTAGGATTAATGGTTCACGGCAAATTCAGTAAGTTATTTTCCATAAAAAGGATCCATCTGGCGTTAACAGCGCTGATCTTTACAGGGGTCGGCCTGGGAGTGGTCGCGCCTCACGCTCAGGCCGCAGATGGCACGATTACCCATGGTCGCGAAACCGGACTTCCTCTGCCCCGTTTTGTGAGTCTCAAATCACCTGCTGTGAACCTGCGTGTCGGCCCCGGCCGTAAATACGCGATTAGCTGGCACTACAAAAAACTTGGCTTACCGGTTGAAGTTATTCAGGAATTTGATCAATGGCGCCGTATTCGGGATTCCGAAGGCTCAAGTGGCTGGGTTTTACATTCGCTCCTGTCAAGCAAACGTACAGCGATTATTGCCCCTTGGGAAAAACCTGAAGTCGGATTCGGTAAACCGGCCAAAACCCTTCTGTTGAACGGTAAATACGCAGCCCGACAGGATTCTGCAACAATTGTACAACTCCAGGTCGGTCTGATGGCCAATGTTGAAGAATGCACAAAAAAATGGTGCCAGCTTGAAGCTCAAGATGTAAAATTCTGGGTGGAGCATGAGAAACTCTGGGGTGTTTACCCGGGCGAATCTGTCGAAGGCTGATCCTGCACTTTTCCGCAGGCTATTGAACCGCTCAACCTTGATTTTTACGACGATTAATAGCTCACGCCATAAATCTTCTTTGCATTGCCGTTTGAAATGGCGACCTGTTCATCGACGCTTAAATCGGCGATGAGTTGACGGTAAATATCAATCCAATTCGGTAGATCAGACCTGAGATTGACCACCGGCCAATCACTGCCCCAGACCAATCGGGAAGGGGTAAAACTGTCGATCATGTGATCAAAATAGGGTTTTACAGCACGAAAATTGGCCGAATTTTGCGAACAATAGGCCAAAATTCCGGAAATTTTGCCAAAAACATGCGGTAATTCGGCAATTTTTCGGATTGATTCCTTCCAATTTTCCATTTCTCCCGATGCGATATCGGGCACACCACAATGGTCGAGCACGAGCACCATGTCATCACAACTGGCGGCGAGGTCGCGGGCGATACCCAGTTGATCGGCGCGAAATACCATGTCGAACACTTTCCCCTGAGTACCAATCTTGCGAACATTGGCCCGGAAGGTTTCCGCCCCACTCATCTCGTCGGGAACTTCGTGAAGAATACGTCGATATCCAACAACGGGGAGTTGTGAACACTCCTCAATCCAATTTTCAAAACCCGTATCTGTTTCCGGTCGGCACGAGGAAATTAGACCAGCAATGCCATTGTCGGCGTCTTTCGCGAGTTCGCTGATGAACCGTGTTTCAGCCTGATAATCGGCGGCATCTACTTCCATGAAAATACTGGCGGCAACGGCGCGATCCTGCGTTAATCCTTGATAATCAGCGACGGTAAAATCCCGACCCGCCAATGCCGGCAATTCATCCGCCCAATCATAATTCAGCGCATCGCGATAAAGCAGGTGTTGGTGGGTATCGAGCAGTTCAATCATTTTCTACCTTTCAGCTTGCATTCAACCGGATAGCTGGAATTATTATAGTGCTACAAGACGCAGGAGCAACGCTATCAAAAATGACTGCATTCAGTGATATTAAATTTCAGCAAAGCTGGCCAAAGCCTGCTTCTCCAAAGCCAATTGTCATGATTGGTGCCGGTGGTATAGTCCGCGATGCTCATTTACCCGCGTATCAAAAAGCCGGGTTCCCGGTTCAAGGTATCTTTGACACGAATGTTGAACAATCAAAGGCACTTGCGAAAGAATGGGAAATACTTTCGGTATTTGAAAACCTGCGAAGCGCTGCATCACAAAGCGGTACAGATGTCGTGTACGATCTTGCAATCCCACCGGATGCAATTGCGAATACTCTTGGCCAACTGCCGGAAGGGGCCGCTGTCCTCATTCAAAAACCGATGGGTTCCAATCTCGATGAAGCCCGCCAGATTCGCAAGCTAGCAGCTGCCCGTAACCTAAAAGCCGCTGTGAATTTCCAACTGCGTTTCAGCCCGATGATGTTGGCCGCTACAGATATCATCCGGCAAGGCCTGATTGGTGAACTACTGGAAATTGACGTTCAGGTGAACATCTTCACCCCATGGCATCTTTTCCCGTTTTTACTCGGTATGGATCGGGTGGAGATATCTGTTCACTCTATCCATTACCTCGACATGATCCGTGCGTTGGCGGGCAACCCCCGCGGCGTATTTTGCCGAACAATGGGCGATCCACGCTCCACGGATTATGCCCAGACCCGGACCTCGGCGATTCTCGATTACGGGCCAGACCTGCGCGCGATTATGAACATCAATCACAATCACCGGGGCGGGAATGACCACCAAATCGCGCGTTTCCGTCTAGAGGGTAGTGAAGGCTGTTTATTGGTAAAACTCGGCGTTCTCTATGACTACCCCAACGGTGAACCGGATGAAGTTTTACATTGTGCCAATGGGGGCGAATGGCAATCGCTTGATCTCAACGGTACATGGTTCCCTGACGCCTTTATCGGCACCATGAGCAATGTCCAGCGATATGACGCCGGAGAGGATGACCTTCTCGTCTCAAGCGTTGATGACGCGTTTGAAACTATGGCCCTTGTGGAAGCCTGTTATGAGGCAAACGCGGTGAAAGGCGTCGAGCTCAACCTCAATTAAATCAACACCTTTCGCGTTTGTTACAAAGGTCTTACGCTGGCATTTAACCGTTCCCATATCGGAGAGAAAATTGGCGCCTCCTAAACATTACGCCGCCCGCCTCAACGCTTTTAAGATCGGTGCTGATATTCATTGGCCCGGCAAGAATCGCATCACAACAATTGATGTACTGGAACGCGCGGCAAGTGCGGGGCTAGATGCGGCTGACTTGAATTACCCGGATCATTTTCAGGACGCGGCTCCAACGAAGCTCCGCAACGCCATGGAAGGCATGGGGATGAAACTGAACGGGTTGGCGATGCGATATTACACCGAATCCGGATTTAAGCTTGGTGCCTTCACCAACCCCGACAAAGAAGTACGTCGGGCAGCAATTGATGTCACGAAACAGGGGCTCGACGCGCTGGCGGAAATGGGCGGCAACCTCATGACCTTGTGGATGGGTCAAGATGGGTTTGATTACTCCTTTCAGGGCAACTACGGAGCCATGTGGGACCACACAATCTCGGCGATGGATGAAGTTGTCCACCACAATCGCGATATCGATATCGCCATTGAGTATAAACCCAATGAACCCCGCGCTTTCGCCCTGATGCCGGATGTGGCCACGACACTGCTGGCCATTAAGGAAATCAATGCACCTAATTTGGGCGTCACACTTGATTTTGCCCACGTGCTTTATGCCGATGAAATGCCAGCCCATACGGCAGCACTCATCGCGCGGCATTCGAAACTGCTAGGCGTACATCTCAACGATGGATACGGAAAATGGGATAACGGTCTGATGGTGGGCAGCGTCCACCCGATCCAAACCATCGAACTGCTCGTGGAGCTAATCCGCATGGAATATGACAAGACAATCTACTTCGATACGTTTCCCGACCATTCCGGCCTCGATCCGGTTGAAGAAGCCCGCACCAATATTCGCGCCGTTGAACAGATGTGGTCGGTTGCGGAAGAACTTGCAAATAATGCAGAACTTGCGTCCGCCATTGCCGCGCAAAACGCACCGCTTAGCCAACGTATTGTTCAGGCCGCATTGTTCAACCGATGACCAAACAGAGTATATTCGTTGTTGGGTCACTGCACTACGATATCGTGTTGAAAGCGCCTCACCTGCCCGCCCGCGACGAGACGGTGATGGGGAACAACGTAAAATATGTCTGTGGCGGGAAAGGGGGAAACCAGGCAATTGCAGCAGCCCAACACGGTGCGACAGTATGTTTTGCCGGGGCCGTAGGGGAGGACTTTTTTGCCGATGCCCTGTTGGACAATTTACATCGGGCGGATGTCGAGACGAGCCAGGTGATGCGTAGCCAAAACACTGCGTCCGGCATGAGCGTTGCGATCGTCGAACCATCAGGTGAATACGGTGCCGTTGTGGCCAGCGGAGTTAATCAGGCAATTGAGGCAAGCGTGGTAAAACTCCCCAATGATACGGCTCTCGTTATTTTGCAAAACGAAATACCGGATCGGGTGAACATTGCCGTGGCGCGGCAAGCGCGTGAAATAGGCGCGAAGACCATACTCAATGCAGCGCCGATGCGAACAATGCCCGACGCACTATTGGGATTGATAGACATGTTGATCGTCAATCGGGTTGAGGCTGAGGCCCTGTTTGAGAGATCGATTCGCTCCCACGAAGACGCGATTATTGCGCTCGATAAATCTACCCTAGCCTGTCCGGAAATCATCGTGACCTTGGGTGCCGATGGGTTGGTCTTCATTGCGAACAAACAAGCTCCCAAGCACATTAGCGCCCGCACTGTTAGGTCTATTTCCAGTCATGGTGCGGGCGATACTTTCGTTGGCGCCCTGTGTGCCCAAATGGTGAGCAATGATGATCTGGACACAGCATTGAATTACGCCAGCGCCGCAGCAGCATTGCACGTTTCTACTCCCGTAGAACGACGTGGTCAGGTTAATCAGAGCTCTGTGGTGGCGCTTATTTCCGACTCGGTTTGAATGTAACTGTCTGTAAGCTCTCCCATGTCATCCTCGCACACAGCGGGGATCCAGAGCGGTAAGCTTAGAACAAGCGGTTCTGGATTGTCGTTGAAACGACAATGACAATTAAGAACTTACCGCATCATGGAGTGGGGGCGTCATTTCGCAACAGGCCCTGCTCTTTCAAATCAGCCCATAGGTCAGCAGGAATGTCGACCTTGATATTCGCTGCATTGTTTTCAACTTCCGATGCTGATTGCGCGCCTGGTATCGTACTGACAACGCAAGGGTGATGGAGAGGAAACCGCAGAGCAGCCTCAATCAACGGAACATTGTGATTTTTACAGACCGCTTCGATTTTCGACACTCGGTCCAGAATTTCCTGAGGTGCCGGGTCGTAGTTGAAGAACGCGCCTTCTACCGGGCCGCTCGCAAGAATGCCGGAATTATACGGCCCGCCAAGGACGATGCCGACACCGCGCTCCTCGCACATGGGCAAAAAACTGTTCAGCGCTTCCTGTTCCAGTAATGTATATCGCCCGGTGAGCAAAAACAGGTCCATATCGCACCGTTCCAAAAGCGTTTGCGCCGCCTCCCATTCATTAATCCCCGCTCCGATCGCCTTGATAACGCCTTGGTCACGCAGATTAACCAATGCCCGATAGCCGGACGCAAAAAAGTCCTCCTGACGCGCTTCCATGACTTCTCGGCTACCCTGATTAAAAATATCCAGGTCATGGGCAAACAGGATGTCCACCCGATCAACGCCCAGCCGCTCCAGTGAAAACTCAAACGACCGCATGATGCCGTTGTAGGAATAATCAAACATCTGGCGCCGGGTTGGCGTCTCGAAAAACTTGTCAATTCCGGTTCGGTCTTCGGGCGCGCAAGGCAACATCAGGCGGCCAACCTTGGTGGACAATGTGTATTCATCGCGCGGCTTGCCCTTGAGAAACCGGTTCAACCGGGTTTCTGCAAGCCCCAGTCCATACAGCGGTGCGGTATCAAAATAACGCACGCCATTGTCCCAGGCTTTTTCCAGCGCTGCATTAGCCTCATCTTCGCTGATGGCTTTATAGAGGTTTCCAAGCGGCGCCGTGCCCATGCCGAGCTCAGTGAAATCCAACCCGTTATTGCCCGGGCGCTGCCAGTGATTTGATTTCATTTTGGGCACTCCGGACATTTGATATTGCGGTTGGTCATCAACCGTCGCATCATGGCAGAGGAAAATGAAAATGATAAGAGCAGGAAGCGATGTCTGGTAGTTTTAAGGCAGTCTTTGGAGACGCAAAACCCGCAATCGCCATGGTGCATCTGCCCGCTTTACCTGGGTCTCCATTGTATGATGCCGACGGTGGGGTGGATGCCATTATCAAGTCCGCCCATGCCGACCTGATGGCGCTGCAGGCCGCAGGTTTTGACGCTATCATGTTCGGCAACGAAAACGACCGGCCTTATGAGTTGACTGTCGATACAGCATCATCCGCCACGATGGCGCATGTCATAGGCGCGCTGCGCAGTGAGATAAATATACCATTCGGTGTAAATGTTTTGTGGGACCCCATGGCGACGATGGCAGTAGCTGCCGCGACTAATGCCGCTTTCGTTCGCGAAATATTTACCGGCGTCTATGCGTCTGACATGGGTGTGTGGGCACCGGATGCGGGCAAAGCCATCCGTTATCGCAATACGCTGGGCCGTAAAGACCTTGCGACACTCTTCAACATCTCCGCCGAATTCGCAGCCTCTATGGATACAAGATCATTGGCCGACCGGGCGCGAAGCACCGTCTTTTCCAGCCTGCCGGACGCTGTTCTCGTCTCCGGACAAATCACCGGAGAGGCCGCGAAGATGGAGGAGTTGGAAGCGGTTAAAAGAGTTTTACCCTCAACGCCAGTGCTGGCGAATACGGGCGTAAAACATGAAACGGTCAATGAAGTATTCGCTGCCGCTGACGGTTGTATCGTCGGGTCGTGCCTGAAAATCGGCGGGGATACATGGAAGTCCGTCGACCCGGATCGGGCCCTTGATTTTATGGACAGGGTACGCAAGGCACGTGGTGAATAATGAGCGCTGACAAATCACGTATTGCAAGCTCGCATATTTCAGAATCATTGCGTGAACTCATGCTCATCCCGGGCCTGTGCGGCCACGAAGGGCGGGAGCGAAGCTATATCAAAAAACAGCTGATTGACTTGGACCTGACCACAAAAACGGACCGGCTTGGTAACCTCATTTCGACTGTGGAAGGGGAGAATGAAGCACCATCGGTCATGCTGTTTACCCATATGGATCAGCTTGGATTTATTGTTCGGAAAATCGAAAACGATGGCTTTGTCCGCGTTGAGCGGGTTGGTGGTGTACCAGAACGGGCGCTGTTATCGCAACCCGTTTTGTTTCAGATTGGCGAAGGGCGGGACCGTAATGGCGTTATCGCCAACAAGAGCCACCACGCGACTTTGCCGGACGAGAAATATCAGGTTGTTCCCTATCGTGAGCTTTATATCGATACAGGTCTCGATAGCGCAGAGGCTGTTCTCGCCGCTGGCATTAATGTTGGTACGCCGGTCGTTTACAAACCGCATGTTATGGAACTATCCGATGACAGGATTGCGGGCACGGCCGTCGATGACAGGGCGGGATGTGCCGTTTTGTTGGAGGTAGTTCAACGAATATTGAAGCTCGAAAAACACCCGACAATTCACATTGTCTTTTCCACGCAAGAGGAATTTAATCTGCGCGGGGCGGTTGTCGCGGCGCAAGCGCTGCAGCCCGATATCGCCATTCAACTGGATTTATTGCTGACTGGTGACACCCCCGACATGGCTGATCGAACCGATGTTACGCTGGGCGGCGGACCCGGCATTAGCCTTTATTCGTTCCACGGGCGGGGAACGTTAAATGGCACTATCCCTCACCCTGCCCTGCCCCGGCTTTTCGAGCAGGCCGCAGTACAAAGCGGAGTTCCACTCCAACGAAGTGCCCAATCGGGCGTGCTGACGGAAACTTCTTACGTGCAACTGGTTGGCGAAGGTGTGGCCTGCATTGATGTGGGTTTCCCATGTCGTTACACCCACTCATCCCTCGAAATATGCGACCTAAACGATCTGACCGGACTGGCAGATTTATTGACGAACGCCCTGTCGATGATCGACGGTGGGTTTTCATTGGACAGGGATGAATTCGAACAATGAGCTATACCCTGGGCGTAGACATCGGGACGTTTGAATCCAAAGGTGTCCTTGTCGATGGGGGTGGCAGTATTCTCGCCCAGGCCTCCCGTGCCCACAAAATGCATGTACCCCACGCCGGTTGGGCGGAACATAATGCGGACGAGGACTGGTGGGGCGACTTTACGTTTATCACGCAAAAGCTGTTGACCGAATCCCGTATTGGCCCCAAGGACATTAAGGCAGTCGGCTGCAGTGCGATTGGTCCTTGCATGTTACCAGTCGATGCTGACGGCAAGCCGCTAATGAATGCGGTTCTCTACGGTGTAGACAACCGCGCGGCCAGCGAAGTGGAAGAACTAACGGTCGATATTGGCAATGATGTTCTGCTCAAGCGGTGCGGCAACGCCCTGACATCCCAATCGGTCGGGCCAAAGATACTCTGGTTAAAACGTAATCATCGCGAATTATATGACCGTGCCGCGATGATACAAACATCGACAACGCATCTTGTTCAAAGACTTACCGGGCGCAACGTCATAGACCATTATACCGCCGCGGGTTTCAGCCCGCTTTACGATATTGAGAAGCAAGACTGGACGATGGAATTGTCCAATGAGATTATTGACCGGGTCAGGTTGCCGGAAATCCTGTGGTCGTCAGAAATTGCGGGTGAAGTCACTACAGCAGCGGCAAAAGCCACAGGACTTGCCGCCGGGACACCGGTGCTGACCGGCACTGTCGACGCGGCGGCGGAAGCCATCAGCGTGGGCGTTACCTCCCCCAATGAGATGATGATCATGTATGGCTCTACGATTTTCATCATTATGCCAACGGCCGACAGAGTTGTTGACCCACGCCTGTGGTATGCGCCGTGGTTGTTTGAGGGGCAACACGCCAGTATGGCGGGCCTTGCCACAAGTGGCACGCTGACTCACTGGTTCCGGGATCAATTTGCAAAGGAACTATCGCCAGGAAAAGCCTTTTCAGTTCTCGCACAGGAAGCCGAGGCTTCACCGGCAGGGGCAAATGGCCTGGTTATGCTTCCGTATTTTTCCGGTGAACGGACACCGATTCATGACCCGTTTGCCAAGGGAACCTTAACGGGATTGAACCTCACCCACACACGTGGTGACGTCTACAGAGCCATGTTGGAAGGCATCGCGCTTGGTACCGGCCACGCGATTGAAACCTACCGAGATGCAGGGGCACCACCGGATGCATTATTCGCAGTTGGCGGTGGGACTAAGAACAAGGTCTGGTCCCAGGCAACGTCGGATATCGTTTCAATGCCGCAGGTTCTTCGAAAGAACGCGTTTGGGGCATCCTATGGCGATGCATTTTTGGCGGCTCTTGCCATTGGAAGTGTCAAGCTTGAAGACATCGAAGCTTGGAATCCAACCATTGGGAAAATCGATCCTGATGCCTCGACAAGCCAGCTTTATTTGGAGCGCATGGCGCAATTCAAGGCGCTTTACGAAAATAACAAAGGCCTGATGGCGGAGATTGGCGATACTCCATGAAAGACCAACTATCGATAGCTCTTGCAGAAGTTAAAGCTGCCCTGTCAGGAATCGAACAAGACGATGTTGATGCTGCGTGTCGGATAATTGCATCTGGTCAATCGATAGGCCTCTATGGTTGCGGGCGCGAAGGCTACCAAATGCGCGGGTTTGCAATGCGGCTTTTCCATCTGGAATTTAACGTCGGTTATCTTGGAGATACGACGATGCCTCCACTGGGCGAGGGTGACTTGCTCATCGTATCATCTGGTCCGGGCAATCTATCGACCGTTAACGCCCACATGGAAACGGCGCGTACCGCCGGAGTAACCATCATTCTCGTCACCGCCCAGCTCGACGCACAGCAAACCGGTGTTGCGGACTTGATCCTCACCGTACCGGCACAGACGATGGCAAATGATTCCCGTTGGGATGAGAACGACATCCTGCCCATGGGTTCCGTTTACGAGGCAGCACTATTCTTCCTGTTCGAATGGATGGTGGCCAATCTTAAAACGATTACAGGTGAGACTGCAGAAACCATGAGAGCCCGTCACACGAATATGGAATGACACACCTGCAACTGCAACTATTTTACCGCGCCGGCAGTCATGCCTTTGATGATATGTTTTTCTAAAAGCACACCGATGAAGACAAGCGGTAATATTCCAGCCGCCGACAGGGCAGCCATCGACCACCAGTTAATGCCTTGTGACCCCGTCTGGCTGGCGATCATGACCGGTAGGGTTTTCGCGTCTGTTGCCGTGAGCAATGCTGCGAAGAAATATTCATTCCAGCACAAGACCAGCGCAAGGATGAAGGCCGCCACCATGCCGGGCAGGACGAGAGGCATAACGATGCGCATGAATGCGCCCCACACGGAAAGGCCGTCAACAAGTGCGGCCTCTTCCAGTTCAACCGGCACCGACGCAAACTGGTCGCGCATGATCCAGATGACGATAGGCAACACCATCAATGTGTAAATCGCAATCATACCAATGCGCGTGTCGAGCAGGGCAAGTTCCTTATATAAAACAAGGAAAGGCAGCGCCAGAACAACAGGGGGCAGGATAAGTTGCGACAGGAAAAAGAAAGAAATATCCGAGTTTCGCATAAATCCGAACCTGTAGGAAAAACGGCTCAACCCATATGCCGCTAGCGACCCGAGCATCACCGCCAGAGCAGATGCGGAGACGGAAATGACCGCGCTATTGAAAAACCGCTTGAGAAATTCTTCGCGCACGGTTGAAATATTGGCAATCGTATCGGGGCTTAAGCCCAACGACCGCCAGCCAAGCCATTTTGGCGTAAATTCAATCCACGGCAGAATGTCCCCCTGCATGACATTGCGAGCGACTTTAAACGACGTAGTCAATGTCCAGAAAATCGGGAAAAGGCAAATGATGGCCCATATGATCAACAGGCCGTAGAGTACGACGCGCATCGACCACCAGCGCATGCGTTGGCGACGGTCATAATCATCTGTTGTTACCTGCGCCATTATCCGGCCCCCGTGACGCGCCGCACGATACGGTCTGATAGTTTAAGCAGAATCGTCATGAAAATGACGATGATAATCAGATATACAATGGCCAAAAGCGTGCCATAGCCGACATTCGATCGGTCCCGGTATTCCCGGAAAATAAAGCTCGTAACGGAATCTGTTGCCCCTCCCGGCCCACCGGAAGTGACGTTGATAATGATGTCCGCAAGCTTTAATTTAAAGATAATGCGGATCATTACCGCAGTAATCGAGACGGGCAGCATGAGGGGAAATGTGACTTCCCAAAAACGCTGCCACGGTGTCGCTCCATCGACTTCCGCCGCCTCCAGTACTTCCTTCGGCATCGCCTGCAATCCGGCTAAAATCATGATCATCATGAACGGTATGAAGGTCCATGCATCCATGGCCATAACCATGAATTTGGCAAGTTCGGGTGAACTGAAAAATGACGGGTTTTCCCAACCCAGCCAGCGCACAAATCTGGAAATCGGACCAAACCTGATTTCCAGCATGGATTTTCCGATCATCCAGCTAACGGCGACAGGTGACAGCATGAGCGGCAAGAGAAACGTAACGCGCCAGAATTTACGCCCTCTGATTTCCGCGTTCAGTAGCAAGGCGAGACCAAAGGCGATGGCATATTCCACCAGTATCACAAGCGTATACAACACCATATTGTAGAGCGCATTCCAGTAAAACGGGTCGCTTGCCATTTGGCGCACATTATCGAGTCCGTTGAATTTTCGCCCGGTCAGGGAGGCTAGGTTCCAGTCTGAAAAGGAAATCCACAGGGCAAAAACCAGCGGGAACACCACCATAGAAATGACGAACAGCGCGGCGGGTAAAACGAACAGGGACTTTTTCCCCTGCTCACCATAAATCATCACTCGCGATATACACAGAGCAATAGCCCAAAGAATATAGCCCGCTAGAACCGGCCTCCAGGTCTCAAAGCCAAACGAGATCGTTCCAGACTCGTAAAGCGCCTGAACAAGAAACAACCCGGCCATCAGAGCGACGGCACCCCAGTGCAAAAGCCTGCCCAATCGGCGGCGGTCATCTGAAATATTATCCGCATCAACAGTGTGGAGAAGGTCGCCGTCTGCGGTGCTCATTCACCAACCCCCCGTTTGTCATCCCCGTAACAGCGGGGATCCAGTGCAGCATATTCCGGGGATGTAGTTAAATTCATGTATCTCGGCTCTGGATGCCCGCAATAGCGGGCATGACAAATTATGGATGAAGCTTAAAATATTTGAAAAGTCGGCCCGTTTCCAGGCCGACCTCATGGGTTAGTCAGGTTGCTAATCTACAACCCCAAACTCGCCTTATACAGGGCGATCTGGCTTTCACGCCCGATTTGATCTGTAATTTTCTCCCAGGCGGCGGCGATTGCGTCTGCCCCTTCCTGAGCTGAACCATATTGACCGGCGTAGATTTTCGCCAACTCATCTTCCGCAACCGAATAATATTGGAAGATGCCCGGGATGCGGGGTTCAATTGCAGCATTCGGGTGGTTATAGGAATCCGCTTCCGAACCGAGATAATCCTCAATGAATGCTTTATCATAACCCGCACCAACCCATTCAGCTATGTTGAAGTGAGACTGGCGGTAAGGCTGGAAGCCGGATGGGTAAGCTGAACACCAAAGTGACAGATCCTTGCCACCCAGATGGGCCGCAGCGGACCAAGCAGCGCGCTTTTTCTTGTCATCGCTTTCAACGGTTTTCATGACGTAAACACCCCAGCCGATATAGGCCATATTAGGCGCATAGTTCGGGCCGCTGGCTAGTGTTTCCCATTTGCATTCCTTGTGGTTCCAGACGTCATCGGAGCCGGGAAGAATGGAGAATCCGGTAACGTCACCCACGACAGACGTGTCGGATGTTTTTGCGTTAGAACCAATGTCCCCCCACCAGGACAGACCTGAACCTGTACCGGCAAGAAACTGCTGGAAGCCGGTTGTGCCGGGGTCAGCATTGATCTGGTCAGCGGGTTGCGCGTCAATGACGTCTAGCACGTCCTGAATTGCGCGGACCCAAGCCTCGTTGTTGACCCGTGGTTTCATCGTATCCGGGTCAAACAGGAATGCCGGATCATCCGGGTGTTTGGCATAGGCTGTCGCGCGGGAGCCCAGGAAGTAGAAACCAAATCCACCCCAGCCTTTCAACGGATCAAGATAGCCATGGGCTGACAGGCCAGTGAGCGGGTCTTTCTTGCCTTTCAGGAATTTCGTGTGCGCCTGCACTTCCTGCCAGGTTTTCGGTGGTGCCCACTCAGAATCGTTACCAGCCTCTTTCCAGGCTTTTGCAAAATCTGCGTTGTCGTAATAGTCGGTGCGATAATTATAATTGTGGCAGTCGCCATCAATTGAAATACGGTAGGTTTTACCTTCCCATGTGCCAACAGGTGCCTTGAGGTAATCAACATAATCGTCCATGTCGATTTGCTTCTTCACCCAGTCGGGCATCTCGGACGCCAGGCCTTTACCGCACACGTCACCTTCAAACGGGGCTCCCATTTCGGCAATATCGAAATCGACCGTTCCAGTGGCAATCGCCTGTTGAAGGCGGGCGTTATAATCTGCTTGTGCAAGGTCAATCCAGTTAATCTTGGCACCCGTATAGGCTTCCCATGGTTTCAGGAACCCGCGGAACAGGAAGTTGTGCAGGTTCTGGTTGTTCAGCCCCATAAATGTCAGTTCAACACCGGCAAATTCGCCTTCCTTGACGTTGGCCTTGGTGGCGGCGAGACACATTTCACCGACCTTTTGCCAGTCCGCATCGGTTGGTGACCCTTTACCAACACCGGGAATCTGCAAAATCGCGGCGCGAACATTATCCTGTGCTTTTGCCGATTTTGGCAGGCCAGCGAGTGCTGTAGTTGCCCCCAGTGCAGCAACAGCGGTGCCGCGCAATACATCGCGGCGGCTGGCCTGCTTCCCCATAAGGTTTTCGTGAATATGGACTTTCATAATATCCTCCCAATAGACGCGGGAAGTCACCTACCCTGCATCCAACAATAAATGACGCCCCGGGACGCTGGAAATTCCAACACCAACAATGGGACCTGGTTTCAGCGGACCTGTCGCCAGTTACTCCTAATGAGTAAGACTAAAGTGTAGGGGTGCGAAATTCGTCCCGTCAACCCAAACAATAAAATTCACGACAGATAAAGTCGGGAATAGACATCGCGATGAAGCCTGATAAGCTCCGGATTTTAAGCGGCAATTCCGACGGAAGATTATCAATGGCTGGAGTAAGTGTTGGTCAGATACGCAAGTCCTACGGGGACACCGAAGTCCTGCACGGTATTGATATCGAGATCGAAGACGGTGAATTTGTAGTTCTTGTCGGGCCTTCCGGTTGCGGTAAATCTACCCTTCTTCGCATGACAGCCGGACTTGAGAGCATCACGGGCGGTACGGTTAAAATTGGAGAAAAGGTCGTCAACAACGTTCCGCCGAAAGATCGCGATATCGCGATGGTTTTTCAGAGCTACGCATTATACCCTCACAAAACGGTCGCTGATAATATGGTTTTTGCTCTCAAATTGCGCAAAACTGACCCGGCCATCATGAAAGAACGGCTGGACAATGCAGCCAAAATTCTAGGGCTTACGCCTTACCTGAAACGATACCCGCGGCAATTGTCGGGTGGCCAAAGGCAGCGTGTCGCGATGGGTCGCGCGATCGTTCGAGACCCGGAAGTCTTTCTTTTCGACGAGCCGCTTTCCAATCTTGACGCAAAATTGCGCGTGCAAATGCGCAAGGAGATCAAGGAACTTCATCAACGGCTAAAAACAACCACGATCTTCGTTACCCACGATCAGGTGGAGGCGATGACGATGGCCGACAAGATTGTCGTCATGAACGATGGTAATGTGGAGCAGATCGGCACCTCGCTAGAGCTTTACGACAACCCCAAGAACCTGTTTGTCGCAACATTCATCGGCTCACCCGCGATGAACCTGCTCGAAGGCAACTACAAAAAGCGTGGTAACCAGTTTGTCTCCAATACAGATGCTGTGGTGAAATTACCGGCCAAGCTCTCGCTTGAAGATGGTCAGCCAATTACCATCGGTTGTCGCCCGGAACATCTGGAGCTTATGAAGGCCAGAGGAAAGACCAACCTTTCAGCGTCGGTGTCGGTAACGGAGCCCACCGGGTCCGAAACTCTTGTGTTCGCCAAACACGGGGAAGAGGAGATTGTAGCCATGTTCAAAGATCGTCACACATTTGCACCCGGCGACAAAATTACCCTCCAACCGCGCGATGGTTCCCTTCACGTATTCGACCCAAAAACCGGCATGCGCATTGAAACAACTGAATAGAGGTTACCTATGCTGAAAAACATCAACCCCCTTTTAAACGCCGACGTATTGCAGGTATTACGCGCCATGGGGCACGGGGATGATCTCATCATCTCGGATACCAACTTTCCGGCCGAGTCTGTTGCTAAACATACATCCCACGGTAAGCTTTTGCGCATTGACCGCCCGGCGGCCGAAGTGGCGGCGGCGGTCCTGTCCGTATATCCGCTGGACACATTTGTGGACGACGCGGCCGCCCGTATGGAAGTTGTCGGCAATCCGGATGAGATATTGCCCGTTATGGAAGAAGTGCAGGCCGAAGTTGATGCGGCTAATGGCGAGCCATTACTGATGGTCTCCATCGAACGTTACGCTTTTTATGAGCGGGCAAAATCTGCCTACGCCGTGATACAGACCCATGAACGACGGTTTTACGGCTGCTTTGCCTTTCGCAAAGGGGTAATCCCGCCGGATGGGGAATAAGCCCAATGAGCACCTCACAACACATCAGTGTGCTGGGCATATTTGTCGCTGACACGAGCTATCGGGCCGACCGTCCTCCCCGCATGGGGGAAACCATTCTCGGCAATTCATTCGCCCTTGGGCCGGGGGGCAAAGGCTCCAATCAGGCGGTCGCTATCGGACGGCTCGGTGGTGATGTAACGATGATGACTCGCTTGGGGGATGATGATTTTGCCGATATGGCGGAAAATATCTGGCGGGATTCCGGCGTTAAAAGCGCCGCCATCCGCGACCCCAACAGTTACACGGGGGCTGCCTATATATTCGTTGAAGAAGCCAGTGGCGACAATGCCATTATCGTGTGCCCCGGCGCGGCGAAGGAGATAACGCCTGCCCATATTGAAGAAAACGCCGCCCTTATTCGTAATTCAAAAGTGTTCATCACCCAATTGGAACAACCCGTTCCCACCGCCCATAAAGCGTTGCAAATCGCACGGGGGGCTGGCGTTTTGACAATTTTAAACCCGGCCCCCGCCGCGGAGCTGGACGAGGGTATATTTGCGCTGTGCGATTATCTCACACCGAATGAAACCGAGGCCGGGGAGTTGACCGGCATGACGGTCGAAACCGTTGATGACGCGCGCAAGGCCGCGGATGCGCTTTTAGATAAAGGCGTTGGCAATGTGATTGTTACGCTTGGTGCGCAAGGGGCATTGCTACACACCAAAACCAGTTCCGAACATTTGCCAGCCTTTAACGCGGGCCCGGTGGTTGAAACAACAGGTGCGGGTGACGCCTTTAATGGCGGACTGGCAGTGGGGTTGGCGCAGGGTCTCGACCCGCTGGATGCCATGAGGCTGGGTGGTGCCACCGCGTCTATTTCGGTTACTCGAAAGGGAACGGCCCCTTCCATGCCGGGCATGGATGAAGTGCAGAGACTTTTGTCAAAATAGTAATTCCGGAGATCATCATGCAGGAAAATCGCACCGTTGAAGCCCGATATTCAGATGACGGCTATGTTTTCCCGATCGACATTGTTGATACATCGGACGCGGCTGCGTTGCGGGCTGATCTGGAATCCGCTGAGGCCGAGCTTGCCAATGACCCGGAACGGCTGGCGCTGCTACGCTCCTATCCAGACCGGCTGTTGCCCTCTTTCGATAATTTGGTTCGCCATCCCAAACTGATCGAACACGCATCGAAAGTGCTGGGGCCTGACCTCATGGTCTGGAGCGCGGCCCTGTTCATCAAGGAAGCCAATTCGCCGAAAATTGTATCCTGGCATCAGGACCTGACTTATTGGGGGCTCGACGATGCAGAGGAAACCACCTGCTGGGTCGCCCTGTCAGACGTGAGCATTGCCAGCGGTGCGATGAAATTCGTGCCCGGCAGCCATAAAGTATCAGCCGTTGATCACGTCGATACATTTGACGACAATAACCTGTTGTCCCGCGGGCAGGAAATTGCTGTGGATGTGAACGAGAATGACGCAATTGCCGTCGAACTTACCCCGGGTCAGGCGTCCATGCACCACGGCCACCTGTTTCACGCGTCCGGGCCCAATACGACAGACGACCGCCGCATCGGTGCCGCCATCCGCTACATAAAGGCGTCGATGAAACAACAGGACGGGACACAATCCCTCGTCGCCCATGTGAGCGGCGAAGACAGATGGGGCCATTTCAAAATCGCCCAACCACCAAAAGGCCGATTGCACGAAGATGATTTCGAAGCCTGCCGACAGGACGCCCAAGCCAAACGGCACATACTTTATGCAGGCGCAAAACAGGACGGTGGCACTCGGTATTAGTGGGTAATCTCAATGGGACTTACCAAGGATTGGGGTTGGAACCCACACTAATTATTTCGCACTCTTTCAACTGAATAAAACTTGCTGAAGTGATGAAGCGCAGTATCAAGATCTGGAATTGGGCAGGTTTCCAAAATCATATCCAGATCTGTGTAGTTGGCGCCATATTGCCGAATGAAGTCATCAACCGCACGTTCGCTGAATTGCACTTGACGCCTTACAAGCGCATTGACCACTTTCAAACGCACGCCATCAATCTGAAATTGCACCATCGAGCCAAACAACCTCAACGGCCAGTGCCAGAACCTGGGCAAATGAGATGCAATCAGCAAGCAATGACCTGCATACATCAACTTGGCCACCTGCCGGAGATCTCTGAAAACCAGCAATTCATCAACGACTACCAATGAGGGCTTGGTTGGAACCATTTCATTCCAAATCAATGGTCGGCCTTCCACAATCCAATAAACGTCCCGGTCAAAAAAGTCGGGGTGCTGGCTCAACAGATACTCGATATAGCTCGATTTTCCGGCGCCACTGCACCCAATAAAAACGACAACTCGTTTGTTCACCAGACGCCAGCTTGATAGGTTCAAATAGTCATCGAACTGAAAACTCAATCATCGTCCTCATGGTCATGATTATCTGTGAAATCTTTACTGTTCCAGATATAGAGCGGCAATTCCAAACTTGTGTCAGCCAAATCGGCGACCATTATCTGGATCACCGTTTTGAGCTTTACGCCATGAGTACTAGTAATCATATAATTGGGCAGCATGCACTCAAATGTTTTGTCCAGATTCAGTCGTTCGTTGAAATATGCCTCGATACCCACCCCTTTTGGTATCTCAGCAACCGTCTTTTCAAACAATACAACCGCTCGACTTGGGTGAGTAAAACTCACACACCTGCGATCAGTTCCAGAACCGCGCCAGTATTGCCCACATTCAAGATTCGCAACAACCAGACGCAGAGTAACACGTTTCAATTTTACGGTAGATCTCGCGTTAAAGAAATCAGAAAACCGATAGCTCCTGCCTTTCGAAATAATCGGTAGTGTTTCAACCAGTTTAGCAGTTTTGTAAGATCGTAATATTCTTATATGGACAGCAAGGAAACCAACCCCACCGGCGACAGCACCCGCACCCGTTCCAAATAATATGAACTCAGGTTCGCCGGAGTACACAAATGGCACAGAAGCAATAAACGTATCAAAAAGCGCGAGTAGAAAATTGCCTATCGCCGCCAAGATAAATGCACCAAAGGCAGCGATCCATGCGATTTTCTGCTTCAAGGAGATAATTGCAAAATTGCGGATAAAATTAATTGTATCGTCTGGGTCCAGTTCTTCACCTGGATTGGCGGCCAAACCATTATTGTCCGGACTGAGACGCATAAGAGGAATGTTCACTCTTTCTTTTGAATCAAAGAAGATCGCGTCATCCACTATCACCTCTACTTGACAGGTGATTCCAATCTTAAAGCCGTTATATCCCCATGCTAGAATTTTGTCTGAATGCACATCAATTTTGCACATACGACCGGCAACCATGAACTGTTGCTCATACACCACTCTGTCGACATTTTCCGGGCTCCTGTCTCGTACATTAACGATATGTCGAATACGAAGCTTTGCACTCAGCCCATGATGTTTTGGATTGGAAAATTCAATTTCAAAAGGAATGGTAGAATTGTTTTCATAGAGCGTGTCTAAATCCGCCTTTATTTCGATTTCGCTCATTTAACGCCCTGTAATCCTTATCACCGTAATCACAGCCCCATTTGTCGTTTTCCCAGATCGGTTAGATCATCAACGGTGGCCCTGCCTTTGAAGTCTATTTCGTAATCTTCGGCGGCGAAATCCGGGGCGCTTTTTCCTGCTAAAAAGTGAGTGGCCTGTTTGCGGGCGTAGGCTTCGTTTTTGACGCATTTGGGTGAAGCGCCGATGTAGATGACATTGGCGAAATCATCACCTTGATGATGGTTTGCAACGGAATGGATAATGTCCGGGTGCCACCAGACCGTGTCGCCGGGTTCAACCAGCGGAATTGAGACGAGCCCTTCAAGAATATCACTGTGCCACTCCGGACTGGCGGACAGGGCTCTTCCCGGTTCGGCGCCGCAAAGGTCATCTTCGGCGACATCGTCCTGCAAGGCTCGTAAAAGGAAATAAGCAATACCACAGGCAGACGGGATAAGGCTCAATGTGCCGTCATCCGGCCCTTGGGCGGTCAGTGCCGTCCACCCCTGAAATGTGCGGAACATGGAACAGACCGCAGGAGATGAATATTCGCGGGTCTGCGTTCTGAATGTCGCTTTCCACGGATCATAATCCTGCCAGGCCCCTTCGAATACCTTGCCGTAAATGCGCTGATAGGCCGGGTCGACCCAGCGCTCGTAAGAACCTGAATCCATGTGGGGCGAAAGACCCAAAGTCTTGTCACCGGGTTCCCGGCGGCGGGTGCGGTCGGCATAGGCAAAATCTTCATTGGGGTCGAATTCATCCCCCATGGGCCCGGCCACATCCCACAATCCGTTGAGGAATTGTTTGGTGCGGGCCATGCTCTCAGCCTGCCGCGCCATCACCTGAGGCTTTGACCAATACAGACCGAATATCTGCGGTTTTCCAGAATCCAAAGCACTAAAATATTGGTCGAGCCCGGCCTTTTTCTCGGCTTTCTTGAGGTAGTCATTTTCGGCGATATAAGAACCCAGTTCGGCGTTCCAGTCTTCCACTTGATCGCGTGGAAACACGCCACGGATAATAGCCGCTCCCCGCGCCCGGCATTCCTGCCGCAGTTTATCCGATACGGTTCCGTCCTTGACACTGGCGTAGTCAATTTCCGGGATTGTCGAGCGACCTTTTTCCGACAGTTCGCGAATGGTCTCGACGTCGCATTTTGTCTGGTCTCGCACCGCGCTGAATGCGGATTTTACATCTTGCAGGCCACGCAGTCGTCTTTTTGTCTGCCTGATATACGCTTTGATCTGTTCGTCCATGGCCGCTCATTCCCATCTGAAATTTGTTCAGATTTGGCCTTAAATCCAACGGAAGGTCAATCCAATGGAAGAATGTCGATGGGCAAGTCGAGGATTAAAACAGTTGGATCAGGATTTATCGCGCAGGCGCACGATGACGTCGACACGGGCGATTTCCTTGCCTTCGGGGGGCTCGGGAAGGTCGGTTACCGTGATATGAGAAGCGGGCACATCGACAACGCGGTTTTCCGACTCAATAAAAAAATGGTGATGGTCGCTGGTATTCGTATCAAAGTAGGTTTTTGAAGATTCAACCGCAACGGCACGCAAGAGACCTGCCTCATTGAATTGGTGCAACGTGTTGTAGACGGTCGCCAATGACACGGGAATGCGGGCAATGATTGCCTCTTCATGTAAAGCTTCGGCAGATACGTGGCGATTTCCTTGGGAAAACAGCAAATGAGCCAGAGAAAGGCGCTGTCTTGTGGGGCGTAAACCGGCATCGCGCAGCTTATCACCCAAACCTATGGTGTCGCACTCGGAGCTTTGGAGGCCATTATTTGATGAAACTTGCATTGAGACAATCTACTCAGGTTATGGCGGCGCTAAAACTGTATTGGACCACACCCTATTAGAATAGGTGACAAAATGATGCGCTGCAAGGTACCGGTGTGGAATTTGGTAAAGGTGCACGACATTAGAACCATAAGGTGTTTGACCGGTTTCGCTGGGCGCTGTAAGTGCATGGTGATGAACTAGCGATAAGGTGCAGAGGCTGCGCCAACTCAAAAAGGCATATAAGTATCCATGGCTGAACAGAAATCCAGTTATTCATACGAAGAAATCCTCACCTGTTCGCGCGGTGAAATGTTTGGGCCGGGCAATGCGCAACTGCCGCTGCCGCCAATGCTGATGTTCGATGAGATTACGCAAATTTCCGAGACCGGCGGCACCCATAACAAAGGCTGCATTCGGGCCAAATTTGCGATCCACGAAGACCTTTGGTTTTTTCCCTGTCATTTTCAGGGAGACCCGGTGATGCCAGGATGCCTTGGGCTGGATGCGCTTTGGCAATTAACCGGCTTTTACCTCGGCTGGCTGGGGGAACCGGGCAAAGGGCGCGCCATTTCAACTGGTGAAGTTAAATTCAAAGGCATGGTGACGCCTGAAACCAAGCTAGTGGAGTTTGAAATCGATTTTAAGCGGGTCATGCGTGGTCGCCTGGTGCTCGGTATCGCCGACGGAGAGGTAAAAGCGGATGGAGAATCCGTATTTACCGCAAAAGATTTGCGCGTTGCCCTATTCACTTCATAAATCAATGCTGTTTACATATTCAGGTGCAAATAGAATCGCGCCCATTTCAACCCAAATCATATAGATAAAGGGGCCATTTGATGAAAAGAGTCGTGGTCACCGGCATGGGGATTGTTTCCTCGATCGGCAACAATTCCCAGGAAGTTCTCGCCTCTTTGCGCGAAACGAAATCCGGTATCAGTTTTTCAAAAGAATTTGACGAACACGGTTTTCGATGCCGGGTTCAGGGGGCGCCTGACCTAGACCCTACAGAAGTTCTGGACCGCCGCACGCTGCGTTTCATGTCGAAAGGAACAGCGTGGAACTACATCGCCATGCAACAGGCGATTACCGATTCCGGCCTTGAAACGGGAGAAATTATCAACCCGCGTACCGGCATCATTATGGGTTCAGGCGGCCCGTCTACCCGTACGATTGTTGAAGCTGCTGAAAAGACAGTTGCGACCGGTTCTCCAAAACGCATCGGGCCAACGGCCGTTCCAAAGGCGATGAGTTCAACCGCATCAGCTGTTCTGGCCACGCAGTTTGAAATAAAAGGGGTGAATTATTCAATTTCATCCGCCTGCGCGACATCAAACCATTGTATCGGCAATGCCTATGAAACCATTCAGGTGGGCAAGCAGGACATAATTTTTGCCGGTGGGTCGGAAGACCTCGACTGGACCATGTCCAACCTGTTCGACGCTATGGGTGCCATGTCGTCCAAATATAATGACACTGCGCCCACCAGCGCTTCGCGGGCCTTTGATATCTCTCGCGATGGTTTTGTCATTGCAGGTGGTGCCGGTGTTCTAGTTCTGGAAGAACTCGAACACGCCAAGGCACGCGGGGCAAAGATTTACGGTGAGATCATCGGTTACGGCGCCACATCTGACGGTTACGACATGGTTGCCCCCTCCGGCGAAGGAGCCATTCGTTGTGTTAAAATGGCCATCGACACGGTTGGGGAGAAGATCGATTACATCAACCCCCACGCGACATCGACCAGTGTTGGAGACGCCAAGGAAATTGGTGCACTGCGGGAAATCTACGGCGATAACTGTCCGCCGATCTCCGCCACCAAATCTCTGACCGGCCATTCACTGGGGGCAACAGGAGTACAAGAAGCCATTTATTCCCTGTTGATGATGCAAAACGGTTTCATCTGCGAAAGTGCACATATCACCGAAATAGACCCGGAATTTGCCGACATGCCGATCATCCGTGAACGGCAGGACAATGTTGAAGTGAATACGGTTCTGTCCAATTCCTTCGGCTTCGGCGGCACCAATGCATCGCTGGTTTTCCAGCGTTACACGTAGATTGTAGAAAAGAGTACTCAGCGATGGCTGATTTGAGTTCGAATATCATGGCCGGTAAGCGCGGCCTCATCATGGGCATTGCCAATGACCATTCCATTGCCTGGGGCATTGCCCAGACGTTGGCGGCCCATGGGGCGGAAATGGCGTTTACATATCAGGGGGACGCCTTTGGCAAACGGGTAAAACCGCTGGCTGATTCAATCGGTACCTCATTGCTTATTCCCTGCGACGTGGAAGACCTGGATTCAGTTGACGCTGTGTTTGCCACGTTGAAACAGGAATGGGGGAATATCGACTTTCTCGTTCATGCAATCGGGTTTTCCGACAAGCGTGAACTCAAAGGCCTTTATGCCGATACGAGCCGTGAAAATTTCACCCGCACGATGGTGGTTTCCTGTTTTTCATTCACCGAGGTTGCCAAACGCGCTGCGGAACTGATGAATGATGGCGGATCAATGATCACGCTGACCTATGGCGGCGCATCACGGGTTATGCCGAATTATAACGTTATGGGTGTCGCAAAAGCCGCCCTTGAAGCAAGTGTTCGTTATCTGGCAACCGACTACGGTCCTCAAAATATCCGCGTCAATGCCATCTCCGCCGGTCCGATGCGTACCTTGGCGGGGGCTGGTATTTCCGATTCCCGCGCCATGTATAATTACCAGCAACGCAACGCCCCGCTACGGCGCACTGTGTCTTTAGATGATGTCGGTGGGTCCGGTCTTTATCTTCTATCCGACCTGTCAGGCGGTGTGACCGGCGAAATCCACTTTGTGGATTCAGGCTATTCAACACTTTCCATGCCAAGGCTCGATGAAGTCAAAGCAGCCGACAAAGGCTAATGCATCCTGCTGTTGATGCGACCCGGTATCCCTTTGAAGGGGGCAACTGAGTTTGGATTGAGGTTCCTACCCACATTTGTCATACCCGACGACAGCGGGTATCCAGTGCGGCAAGCTCAGAACGTATAGCCCTGGATTGTCGTTGAAACGACCTTGACAATCACAGGGGAAGGGCAGGTTTAGTCCGCGCTAGCGGAGCAGCGAAGTTGAGGCAATCAAGGGTATGTAAGATGCGATATCTGGAAAACGCAGCGTTACGCCGTTGACAACAATCAGGCTTTTACCCGCTTCGGGATAAAGGATATCCCAAATCATGTTGGAACCCTCCACTTTTGACAGAGCCTTCATGGTGCTGAGCAGGCCTTTGAAAACGGCTATCCCGGTTGGATCAGGACCACCGGGCCTCACATTGAATTCTGGCGATTTCTCAATATCAGCAATCAGCGCATAGATCCGTTCAAGCCCTGACATGGAGGTCCGCGATTTACCTTCAAAAGGCAGCCCGCCTAAAAGCCACCCGGGGTAGAATGTGAATTTCCCTGCCGTAGAGACATCAATTTCATCGCTTGTAAAACGCGCGTTTTTTGTTTCGAAAACCGGGCTCATGGCCATCAGATAAGTCGTTGCCGGGACAGCTAACCCAGCAAGGTCCTGTTGGGACGAAATAACCAGATCACTCATGAGTTTGCGCAACAGGCCTTCATTGAGTTCGGAAATACTGAAATTATAGCTGATCTTTTTGGGGTTTAGCGTTTGAAAAATGCGCTCTTCAAGGGCGCTGTTCAATCGCGCGCCGCTAATTGCGAGTTCGTTGAAATCAGTATCGAGAAAAATCCGGCCTTGCTGGTTGTGAAAACCTTCAAGACCAAAACCGGTTGAATATGACCCGATATGAAAGGTCGGATCACGATCGCGTTTCGGGAAAGTTGTAATACCGCTGGCTTTTGAACTGAAAGCCAGACTTCCAAAACTCAAAAATCCATCGATAAGCTCAGTAGCCTTCATACGAACGGTCTGCCCGTCGGCGAATGCCTGCAAGCGAGAGATAGCGCTGAGCGTTGCACCAATTGGAATTTGCGAGCCGGTAATTGTGGCATTCCCGCTGGCAATTTCGAGCGATTTGAGATCGGTGTAACCCCGTTCAACGATGTTAGCCGCATCAAAATTGACCAGTAATTTGCCCCAGTTTTCAGGCGTGACATCAATCAGACCTGTAACGGCGGTCAGACTGTCTATTGTCAGATTTCTAACTGCGCCACCGTCATTCGATTTCACAGCCAGGCCATCAAGGGCAAAATTCAAGGAGACGGTATCATAGGCTTCCGCACGCAGGCTTTCGGCAAATCTGAGCATAGCGCTTGGGTTTTGCTGCATGGCGGTCAAAAAGGCAAAGCGGCTAAGGACGGCATAGAGGTCAACCGCTTCTGCGCCATCGGCTTTCAGTGCCGCTGAAAACCGGGCGATTGCCACATCATCGGTAGGTAATCCATTGGACACAACTTCACTTGCAGACAGGGAAAACCGGCTTTCTGTTGCGTTGTTTTCACCCTCTTTTTCGACATTGAGCGCCAGAGAGCCAAACCTGACGCCGCCGCCTGCAAGGTTTTTCGGTAATACGGAAACATCGTTCAGCTTGAAATTGAGGCTTTGGTAAGAGCGGGTGCGGGACGACCAAAGACCGTCAAATTCAGTCGATCCAATACCAAGATTGGCAGTGTTGAGAATTTCAATATTTTGGGGAAATCTGAACTCCGTAATCCGGTAATTTCCTTCATCACCCTGCGGAATGATCTTGAAGGACAGCGAACCAAGGGGGATAAGTCCCATAAGCAAAGTATTGTCGAGTTCGGCACGAAATCCGCTGCCATCCGCAGTGACTTTGACATCATTTGTGATGAGCGGGCCAATAACGGTGATTGGCAAAGGCGTGCTGAGAGCCGACAGAATATCGCGTTTTACCGTTTCCGCGGCCTGGTTTGTCGACTGGGCAAATGCGCCACCAACATAAAAAAGCAGTATGAAAAGCGCGGTAGAAAGAACTCTCATGGTCAGACCCTCGAAATATCTATGGCCCCAAACCAAAGAGTAAATCACCCAACTCCGCGATATTCAAGTGGCTGTCTGTTTTGATCATCCAATAGATTGAATTCCAGGCCGCAGAACAAGGCTGCGGATAAAATCTGTGATTACTGGATCATATTGAGAGTATTGCCCACAATCTCAAACCGTTTGAGCTTGTTTAGAAATGACATGCCAAGCAAAGTGCCACGAAGCGCTTTGTCGTCCAGAACAGCAGCTGTCACATTGCGCACAACAATACCGTCAATTCGAATTTCATCGATATTTGCTCTGGCCATTCTTGTTTCACCGTTGGCGGTGCTCACCCGGTGGCGAAAATCCTCGACACTCAGGTTGATGCCTATGCGGCGGGCGGTGGACCAGTTAATCGCAACCGAAGTCGCGCCTGTATCGACAAGAACCTTGACATGATTTCCGTTGAGTTTCGCGTTGAATGAAAAATGCCCTTGCCCATCGCGGTAAGCACGGGCGGTTTTTGATCGCTTTTTCTTCGGTTGGCTGTAATTGGCCTGCGCAACTGCGTCATCGCCATCGATGCTTCCGCTCAACATCTTGGGCAGATAAAATGCTCCCACCATCGTGACGACGGCAATAGTCACAATTGTACGCATATTTCTGACCCCCGCTGCAATTTCAAACACAAGGGTATATGTCAACTCTCACCGCACTCCTAAATTACGCGGCGATGTGGCGATTAGTGTCATTTTGGATGAACAGCCGGTTAATCTAATGTGCGTCGCACTTATATTCATCCACACGAACAAAATGGGCTTTATGTCCAACCACCGTCGACAATATAGCTCTGGTTGGTACAGGCCGCTGATTCATCGGAGGCCAGGAACAGGACCGGGCGGGCGATGTCGTCGGGGGCTAGGAACCGTTTTAAACATTGGTTCTTGAAAATATCGGCTTCACCTTCGGGAGTGAGCCACAGTTCTTTTTGCCGCTCAGTGATAATCCAGCCTGGCGCAACGGAATTTACCCGGATATTGAACTCGCCAAGATCGCGCGCCAGAGACCGGCTTAACCCCAATACGGCGGATTTTGATGCGGTATAACAGGCCATGCCGCCAGTGCCGATCATCCATGATGTTGAACCCATGTTGATGATCGACCCGCCGCCGAGGCTTTTCATATCGTCGACAACCGCTTGGCTTGCAAAAAACTGATGTTTGATATTGATCGCGATACGATCATCCCAATACTCCGGGGTTATGTCTTCGAACCTGTGACGTTGATCATGGGCCGCATTATTGACCAGCACCCCGATGGGTCCAAAGGTGCTTCGCACAATGGTAATCGCACCACGTAGCGCTTCGGTTTCGGTGACATCGCAGTGGACGTATTTGACCTCACACCCCTGCTCCAATAATTCGTTTTGCAAGGCCATGGAGGGTTCATCGGCGATATCGAGGAACCCGACTTTTGCATTTTGTTGTGCAAAATGCCGAACCATCGATTTACCAATACCGCTGCCACCGCCGGTGATCACAACCGTCTTGCCCGCAAGGCTTGGATAGGTAGCTATATCACTCATGAGATACCCTATTTTGTGCCGTACATGCGGTCACCCGCATCGCCCAGACCTGGTACGATATAACCTTTGTCATTTAAATGGCTATCGAGTGCGGCGGTAAATATGGGCACATCGGGATGGGCCGCTTCAAAGGCCTTAATGCCCTCTGGCGCCGCCAACAGGCACAAAAAGCGAAGGTTTTTAGCGCCGCTGCGTTTTAACTTGTCCACTGCAAGTGTTGCGGAATTGGCTGTCGCCAACATGGGGTCAACCGCAATAACGACCCTGTCTTCCAAGTCGGTCGGCGCCTTATAATAATATTCCACCGCCTCAAGTGTCTCATGATCCCGGTAAAGACCAACATGGGCGACACGGGCGGAAGGAACCAGATCCAACATGCCTTCCAACAACCCATTACCCGCACGCAGAATTGAGGCGAAAACCAGTTTTTTGCCTTTCAAGGTCGGCGCGTCCATTTCCTGCATCGGCGTTTCAATGGCCTTAATCGTCAGATCAAGATCACGGGTGACTTCATAACAAAGCAGAAGGGAAATCTCGCGCAGCAGTTGACGAAAACTCGCCGTAGACGTGGATTTGTCGCGCATGATGGAAAGCTTGTGCTGGACAAGGGGGTGGTCGACCACGGTGACATTTTCCATGGGAAACTCCTGAACTGATTAAACTTAATTCAGATTAGACCGCGCGATACATTGCACAAGTGGTTAGAGGCCCAAAACACGTTATGGGGCAGAATTATCCAACCGTTTTAACAATTGTTGCCGTGTTGGCTCATCGACAAAGGCAGCCTGAAGCGCTGTTCTTGTGCAGGTATCGAGATCGTCATCGTTAAATCCAAAGTGCTCAACCGCGATATCATATTCGCGCTCAAGATTCGTGTGGAAGAACGGTGGATCATCGGAGTTCAACGTAACGGCGACACCAGCATCACGGAGACGGTTCAGAGGGTGTTGCTCAAATGACGGAAAGACAGAAAGGGAGATGTTTGAACCTGGGCACACCTCCAGCACAATTTGCTCTTCCGCCAGTCTTTCCACCAGCGCTTCGTCTTCGATAGATCGTACACCGTGACCAATACGGGCTACATCCAGATGATCCAGCGTATCGATGACACTTTGCGGGCCGCCAAACTCACCGGCGTGGGACGTCAGTCCAAGACCTCCATCTTTTGCGATGTCAAAAGCAGGGGCAAAATCTTCAATCGTAAAGGCCCGCTCATCACCACCCATGCCAAAGCCTGTCACCTTAGGGTGTGGGTTGGATGTCACAAGCTGTGCTACCGACAAAGCGGCATCAGGCCCAAGATGGCGCACGCAAGTCATAATAATACGGCCTTCAATACCGTGATCCTTATTAGCATCATCAATGCCGTCAGAAATCGCTTCTACGAGTTCATTATAATCAATGCCCATCTGTGCGGCATGGTCGGATGAACCAAATACTTCTCCGTAAATCGCCCCCTGTTCGGCAAGGCGACGGAAATAGTCATGGGCAAGAAGGCGGTAATCTTCTGCGGTTCTAAACAGGGCGGAGGCCTGGTCATAGCTGTTTAAAAAGGATGTAAAGTCGTGCCAGACATAGCTTCCGTTTTGAATAAAATCGGATGTGTCTGCATTATATTTTCGGGCAAGTCTGGTAACTAGCTCCGGGTCGGCAGCTCCTTCGATGTGACAATGAATTTCGGCTTTGATTGTCATCTGATCTCTCCCTTATCAAATATAGACTTGCCGTAGTTTCCGCGCGGCAGCCCAAGATGTTGGGCAATCGTTTCGCCTATATCGGCAAACGTTGTGCGTCTTCCCAAATCCCCCGCCGGCAGGCCGGGGCCGACAATCAGCACGGGAACCTGCTCACGGGTGTGGTCAGTTCCAGTCCATGTGGGGTCATTACCGTGATCGGCGGTGATGATCATCATGTCGCCTTGACGTAGTTTTTCTGACAGTTCCGGGAGCCTGCCGTCAAAATGTTCCAGACAGGCGGCATATCCCGGCACATCGCGGCGATGACCGAATAGCTGGTCGAAATCGACGAAATTCGTGAAGACAAAATCACCATCCGCCGCATCGTCCATTGCCTGCAAAGTGACATCAAACATGGCGTCATTACCATTTGCCTTTCGAACGTCGGTGACACCACGATGGGCGAAAATATCCGCTATTTTTCCAACAGCAAAAACCGACCGCTCGTCATCCTCCACTCTGTCCAGCAAGGTTGGTTCCGGTGGCGGTACGGAATAATCGCGACGGCCACCCGTGCGCTCAAATCCATCTGCGGTTTTACCATGGAAAGGCCGTGCAATGACGCGGCCAATATTGAGCGGATCGACCAATTGTCGGGTGAATGCGCATAGGTTATAGAGCCGCTCAAGGCCAAAGAACTCTTCTTGCGCGGCTATCTGGATGACTGAATCAGCTGACGTATAAACGATGGGCTTTCCGGATTTTATGTGCTCAACACCATATTCGTCCAACACGCCGGTACCGGACCCGTGTCCATTACAAAGCGTGCCGGGCAATTCTCCAAGGCGTATCATGTTTCTCAATAGGTCCTGCGGGAATGCAGGCGTGCTGTTTGGAAAATAACCCCAGTCTTTTTGTAAAGGAACACCGGCCATTTCCCAGTGGCCGGTGATCGTATCTTTCCCGGCTGATTGTTCGGCAGCGCAGCCCCAACCGGTTTGTACATTTATATCGGTTGCGAAACCGGCAGGAAGTTGCCCGCTCGCCAATTGCGCGGCGAGGCCAATGCCCAACTGTTCCAGATTGGGCAGGTTGAGCGGACCGGAACGGAGGCCATGCTGATCCCCTTTTCCAGCCGCACAGGCCTGAGCGATGTGACCCAGCGTATTCGCACCCTCATCACCAAAATCTACGGCATCTGCCGCACCGCCAATACCGACTGAATCAAGGACGAATAGAAATGCGCGGGCCATGGAAAATTCCTGAAATATGAACCTGGATTGTGCCCGACCTTGGAGGTTTGCTCAAGTGGGGCTCAATATGAAACCGACACCAGATACAGACCGTGGGCGGGTGCAACCGGTGCGCAGGCCGACCGGTCTCTCGCTTCGAAGGCATTGACGAGATCGTCGCATGACCAGCGCCCTTCCCCAACCGCTTTTAAACATCCGGTGAGCGATCTTACCTGATTGTGCAGATAGGAACGCGCCGTTGTGGAGATTTCTATTATCTCCACGCCGTGAAGGTCTCGAATGGAAACATCCAGCGTGTCGAGAACCTTTATTGGAGATTTTGCCTGACAATCGGTGGACCTAAACGTTGTAAAATCATGTTCCCCCAGCAGAAGTTTTGCGGCAGCATCCATAGCTGTGACATCAAGTTCCGCCTTGACGTTCCACGCCCTGCCCCTCTCAACGGTCAAAGGCGCACGCCTGCACATAATCCGGTAGATATAGTGGCGCTGGATCGCCGAAAATCGGGCGTGGAAATCATCACCGATCTTTTCACAATTCAGGATTGAGACGGTTTCTTCCGCTTGCCGTAAATGGGCATTCATGGCTTCCATCAGTCGAAACGGTGTCCATGGTCGCGCCAAATCAGCGTGGGCGATCTGTCCCAATGCGTGGACGCCGGCATCAGTCCGTCCCGCCCCTTGTACCAGAATATTCTCTTCCCCCAGTTTCGACAGGGCATTTTCAAGCGCGCGCTGAACAGATGGCACATTATCCTGCCGCTGCCAGCCAAAATAGGGCGACCCGTCATATTCGATGGTGAAGCGATACCGGGCCATGGTCAGACCAGCACGGTGCCCGGCGGCGCAAAATTTCCACGCAGAAATTCTTCTTTTGCCATGGCTTTGGAACCGGCCTTTTGGAGAGACAGTAATTCAACGGCACCATCGGCGCAGGCGATGGTGAGATCATCGTCCAAAACCTCTCCCGGCTCCCCGGTTTTACTTGACGCGCTTGCCGCAAGAATTTTCACCCGCTGAAGGTTGCCCCCCAGTTCCATCTCGCACCATGCGCCGGGAAATGGCGACAGGCCCATGATGTGGTTGCGCAAAACCTCCGCCGGTTGATCCCAGTTGATCCGCGTTTCTGCTTTAAAAATCTTGCGGGCATATTCAACGCCTTCTTCTATTTGCGGCGTTAATTTCAGTTCACCTTGTTCAAGCGCCGCCATGGCCTCGACCATCAGGTTTGCGCCCGCTTCTGCAAGAGCGTCATGAAGCGCACCCGCTGTCATATCTGGCCCAATGGTCGTTTTATGGGTCATGGCTACGGGGCCGGCATCCAAGCCAGCCTCCATTTTCATAACCATGATACCCGTTTCCTTATCGCCCGCCATAATAGCCCGTTGCAAAGGTGCCGCACCGCGCCAGCGGGGTAAAAGTGATGCATGGCCGTTGAAACATCCAAAGCGGGGAGCGTCGAGAATGGTCTGCGGCAGCAACAATCCATAGGCTACAACAACAGCAACATCGGCCTGATATTCGGTGAAGACCTTCCGCTCACCTTCATCTTTGAAGTTTAAAGGTGTGTGGACCGGAGCCCCCAGTTCTTCCGCAGCTCGGTGAACCGGAGAGGCAATCGTCTCCAGCCCCCTGCGACCAGACGGGCGCGGCGGTTGGCTGTAACAGGCGACGATCTTATGGCCTGCATCATGCAACGCTCGCAAAGTGGGAACCGAGAAATCCGGTGTTCCCATAAAGATGATGCGCAATGCCATGGGCTAGCCGATAAATTTTGTGCCGGATTGTTTGGCGATTTTCGTGAATTTGCGGATGACCATATCCCGTTTCAGTTTCGAGATATAATCGACAAACAGAACACCGTTTAGATGGTCATATTCATGTTGAATGCAGGTCGACCACAGGCCATCGGCCTCAAACGTCTGTTCTTTTCCGTCCCTGTCCCAATAGCGCACGGTGCATTGCGCGGGGCGTTCAACATCTGCGTAGTAATCCGGTATCGACAGGCAGCCTTCTTCGTAGACCGACCTCTCATCGCTAAACGCGACAATTTCCGGGTTGATCA
The DNA here is from genome assembly GCA_951813045.1 of uncultured Rhizobiaceae bacterium. GTDB lineage: Bacteria > Pseudomonadota > Alphaproteobacteria > Rhizobiales > Rhizobiaceae > Pseudahrensia. Next base: position 167,981 of record CATOTF010000001.1, on the reverse strand, counting down.
TGAACAGGGGATCGCGGAACTCTTCCTCGGTTTCACCCCGTTGCGGCTCGCCGTCATCCGCCTCTTCCTCGTCGTCCGAACGTTTCGCGCAATCGACAATAAAGGCGCGAATGGGTTGACCCACCTGAACAGCGGCAAGTCCGATGCCCGGGGCGTCATACATGGTCTCCAGCATATCATCGAGGAACTTGTGCAACGCGCCGTCAAAACGCTCAACGGGCTTGGATTCCGTGCGCAAAATCGGATCGGGAATATGTACAAGAGGTAGCAGTGCCATGGCGCTGAAATAGGCGGTGTGCCGGGCCCGGTCAACCATGGGTTTTGACGCGCTCAAAAATTCCGTTCGTTCTTGTTTTATTCTCACACGCGAATCATCTACAGTGCGGCGATGGAACATTTTCAACCCGACCAAGAGTTCATGCGCATCGGCCAGACCGTGCTGACCCGTGCGGATGCTCTTATGATCTTCATTGTGGTGCTAGCCGTGGCTGTGCTTGCCATGCTTTTTGCCATCTGGCGGGGCACGAAAAACCGTCAGGTGCAGGATCACCTCACCCGTGCATTAGCGCAGGAAAAAGCGCGGGATGCAGATGCCCGGATGGAACAATTGGTTGCGGCACAAAATGCGCTGACGGGCAATCTGGCTGCCATGCAGCAGAATACGACCAACTCCCAAGCCGCATTGTCAAAACAGCTTGACGAACGGCTGGCGGCGGTGACCGGGCGGGTTTCGCAGTCTTTAACGGATACGACCAAAACCACCCAGGAAAGCCTGACCAAATTGCAGGAGCGCCTTGCGGTTATCGACAGTGCCCAGAATAATATTCAAACGCTGGCGCAAGACGTGGTTGGCCTGCAGAATATATTGCAAAACAAACAAACGCGCGGGGCTTTTGGTCAAAGCCGCATGGAAACCATCGTCCAGGACGGCTTGCCTATGGGAGCGTTTGAGTTTCAGTCAAAACTGAGCAATGATAAACGGCCCGACTGCCTGATTAAAATGCCCAATGACGCACCGTCGCTGGTGATCGATGCCAAGTTCCCGCTTGAAGCCTGGAACCTCATGAAAGAGGCGGAAAACCCGGAGCAGATGAAGGTCGGCGCGACCCAGTTCAAACGGGATATAGAAGTACACATCAAGGATATTTCGGAGAAGTATCTGATACGCGGTGAAACACAGGACACGGCGTTTTTGTTTGTACCGTCTGAATCCATTTTTGCCGAAATTCATGAGAATTTTGAAGGCGTGGTGCAAAAAGCCCACACGTCGCGAGTGGTTATCATTTCCCCATCCCTGCTGTTGCTGTCCATTCAGGTAATTCAGGCGATTTTGAAAGACGCTCGGATGCGCGAACAGGCCCATCTCATTCAGGCGGAGATTGGCAAATTCTCCAAAGACCTTGCTTTGCTTGACGAGCGCATCGGCAAGCTAAAAACACACCACGATTTAACCGGGAAAGATATTGATCAAATATTGGTCTCAACCCGCAAACTGACACGCCACGGGGAGAAAATCGAAGCTCTTGAGTTGGGCGCCGCCCAGGTCGACGCGGATGAAAAGGGCGAAGCCGGAAAACCGTTCTTGCGTGCCATCGAAGGTGGGGAATAAGGGGACATGCTTTAAACACCTGAAATCTGATGGGTTTTCTTTTGGTCCTGAAATCCCGGACTATTTCGATATCAGTTTGCTACTGGGTACATCTTACTGATATGCGAGCCGTGAGGGCAATGGGGAGCTACCGGAATTTTTGCGGACCAAGGCTTGCCCTGACAAACCACCAATCTTATATCAACCATCGCCCAGCACAGAACGATGCTGATCCAGAAATACATCCCATAACTTGAGGCCCAATCATCATGAGTAAACCCGAAGAGAAAGAGACATTCTCATTTCAAACTGAAGTCGGCCAATTGCTCGATATCGTCGCCGGTTCGCTTTATTCGAACCGTGAAATCTTTCTGCGTGAGCTGGTATCAAACGCCTCAGACGCGTGTGACAAGCTTCGGTATGAAGCGATTACCGCTCCATTGCTTGTGGAAGGTGATCAGGAGTTTCGTATAGAAATTGCCGTCGACAAAAAGGCGAAGACGCTCTCCATTTCAGACAATGGCATCGGCCTCAACCATCAAGACCTGCTCGATACTCTAGGGACAATTGCAAAGTCGGGCACGGGGGCATTTCTTGAGAATATCAAGAAGGATGAACAAAATGACCTCGGCCTGATCGGGCAATTCGGCGTGGGTTTTTACTCAGCCTTTATGGTGGCCGAAAGTGTTGATGTCCTCACCCGCAAAGCCGGGGAAACCGAAGCTTGGTTATGGTCGTCGGACGGCAAGGGCCAATTTTCAATCGAAAAATCCGAACGCGCGGGACGGGGCACAAGTGTTACCCTGCATTTAAAGAAAGACGCGAAGGAATTTTTGGAAGACGCGCGGATTAGCCATATCATCAAGACCTATTCAGATCACATCAGTTTCCCGGTCATGTTTGATGGAAAGGCGCTCAATGAAGCCTCGGCAATCTGGACCCGCCCGACCAAAGAGGTGAGCGAGGAGCAGCACACGGAGTTCTACCACCACACCGCCGGTGCCTATGACCAGCCCTGGCTGACCATGCACAACAAGGTTGAAGGCGTGGTGAGTTATACAAACTTGCTGTACATCCCCTCAACACCGCCTTTTGATCTTTATGAACCAGAACGCAAAAGCCATGTGAAACTTTACGTCAACCGGGTTTTCATTACGGAGGAAACCAAGGGCCTGTTACCAACCTACATGCGTTTTCTGCGGGGCGTGGTGGATTCCGAAGACCTGTCGTTGAACGTCTCGCGTGAGATGTTACAGACCGACCCAAAACTGGCAAAAATCAAGTCCGGCCTCACCAAAAAAGTGCTGACGGAACTGAAAAAGAAAGCGACGAAAAAGCCGGAAGATTATGCAGCTTTCTGGCAGAATTTTGGAGCCGTGCTGAAAGAAGGTCTCGTCGAAGACGTTGCGCTCCGCGACCGCATATTGGAAATCTGCCGTTTTAGCTCCACACATAATGCCGACCTGACCAGTCTGGCGGAATATGTCGAACGCATGAAAGATGGTCAAGACGCGATCTATTATATTGCCGGAGAGGACGCGACCAAGATTTCGCAATCGCCGCATCTGGAAGGATTTCGCGCAAAAGGCGTCGAGGTCTTATTGCTCGCAGATTCGGTTGACGAATTCTGGTTGCAACACATCCCGCAGTTTGAAGAAAAGTCCTTCAAATCGGTCACGCGGGGAGCTGCTGATCTTGACGCGATCAAGGATGATGAAAAAGACGAAAAGAAAGATGAACCGAAAGCCCCCGTCCTCGACGCGCTTATTGCCGCAATCAAACTCGAACTCGGTGAAACAGTTAAAGACGTTCGACCTTCAAAAAGACTAACCGACAGCCCTGTCTGCCTTATTGCGGATGATGGCGACATGGATGTTAATCTTGAACGCCTGTTGCAACGTCACGGCCAATTGGAGGGCGGCATGCCGCGCGTTTTGGAACTTAACCCAAACCACGGGATTGTACGCAAGCTCGCTGAACGGGCCGATGGTGAGGGAGCAACCACGGATGATCTTTTGAAAGATGCCGCGCATTTGCTGCTCGATCAGGCGCGGATACTGGACGGTGAAGCACCAACAAACCCCGCCGAGTTCGGGCGTCGGTTAAGTGGCGTTCTGGAAAGTGCTCTTTAGTTGTACCACTTACAGATCCGTTCCAGTCAAAGGAGATAGGCGACTGTTTGAAAATTGATTGCGAAGGCCCGCTCATTGATAGCGCGCGGCTAGTTTTCTAGCCCTCTTTTTGCTTCATTTGCTGATGTTCATCTTCCACTAATCCAATTTTCCAATAGCCAGAAATGTAGATATCCTCGCGCGGCAATTGCTTTTCGTTGTGTAGGAACGACCGCAAACTACGTATGACGCTGGATTCACCGGCAATACAGGTTTGTACGCGTCCTTCTGGCCAGTCCAGCATACGGATGAAATCTTCCTGGGCGGTGGAGACCACGTGCGGGTCAGGCTGTATCAGCCACTGGATATCGATTCCATCTGGCGCATCGAAGCTTTGTTTGTCCTCTTGGGAAGTGATCTCGAAAATGGCAACACCTTTGGCTTCCTTCGGCATGGCTTCAAGCACTGCCGCTGCAACAGGAATGGCGGACGGGTCGGCTGCAACAAGGTAAAAGTCCGCCTCAAAATGGGTTACCTTCGGCCCGCTGGGTCCGGCAAAGCCGAGGAAATCACCAGGTTTGGCATGACTTGCCCAACGGCTGGCCGGTCCTCCATCGCCGTGGGCAACAAAATCTATCGCAAGTTCGCCGGTATCCGCATTAAAACTACGAACCGTGTAGGTGCGTTTTGTGAGAGACGCACCTTCAGCGAGACGTTCCTCGAAAGATTCTCGTGCCTCATTCGGTTCCGGCAAAAGCAGTTTGCAATTACCTCCCTCGCGGCCTTGTGGAAAATCGTCCAACTCAGGTCCGGCAAAGACAACACGGATCATGTTTGGGGTAAGTCTCCACGCTTTACTGACCGTGAGAAGGCGGGGTCCGGGGCGACCCGTAGCTTTACGGGCCACTTGCTTGAGATTAGAAATAAATGTCATGTGAAGTATGGCCTTATGTTGAAAACGATAGAGCCCGTTTCTTTCTTTTGAAACTTGCTTGAATTTTCTATTCTTCTTGTCGTGAATTGACTTTTCGAATTGATCTAACGTTAAACCGTTTTGCCGACCTCAACGCAGATCAAATCGACCTACAAAGATCCTGCCCGTTCTATGCAGCGCAGTTAGGCGTAGCAATAAATTTTCCTTCTGCAATACATATGAAACATTCTTGAAAGATCAACGGGCAACCTTCTGGGCCGGAAAGCTGAAAGATAGCGATCTGATAGGTCAAAAGCTCATCAGGGTGGAGGGTGTGATCTGCCCAACCGCGAGATTTATTGAAAAACATCGGGAACCTGTGACACTGAATGAAGGGCATCACGACAGCTAATCCCAACATTTCAAAATCGTAACGTGCGCTGATTGTCGGTACGCGTTACGAATATAGCGCAGCCACGCGTTCAAGAGCTATCGTTTATTGGAGGGATTCAGATGTTGAGACTAGTGACTTCTATCGTTGTTTTGCTTTTTGCTGGTCATCAGGCCCTGGCACAAAATTTAGATCTTCCAACCAGAGAATCGGCCCGACCTCAAACCACAAATAGTGTGCCACATGTTCAAATTGGTGTTGAGGCAAATGTGGAACTGACGGCGGAGTTATTGCGCCGTGTGGCTGAGATTCCGGACGTCGTTTTGGGCCCAACACGCGTGTCCCTTCCTGGTGCCACAGGTTTTCAACTGAAAGACGATTTGAAGTTGGCGCGCCCAGAAGCAATTGTTGGCGGTCGGGAATTTGCTCATCTGCACCCGGATGGCAGCTTGCATGCCTCGTTACACCCCCGAACTGCTCAATCTGCGATAAATGCAGGGTGGGCTGTTTTACATCCATGGTCGAAACGGCGCAAAGGATGGGAAGGTTTCGTTATGATATATACACCGCAGACGAATAAGGAGCTTGAGGTCGTTTTTCGGCTCATTCAGGGCTCTTATACCTATGTCACTGGCCAACCAGTAAACTGACATCTGGTTGGAAGAATTACCGTGGTAAAGCGCTATTGTGCCCAATGAATAGAATGCCCCGTTCAAAAATTAGTAAAAAGAATACGGCTTTCTCAACTTAGTTGATCGGCAACCCTCATCGTGACGTATTAAAGCACATAGGAGGCCAAAACATGCTGGAGTTGATTCCTTTTGACGGGGGTACATGGCTGAACCCGCCTGTTGAAAGTCAGGTGACGTCTGACCGGCTGACCATCGAAACCGCGGCGCAAACTGATTTCTGGCGCGAGACCCATTATGGCTTCATCCATTCCAGCGGCCATGCGCTGCTGTTCGACATGCCGGATCAATTTGTTGCAGAAGTCACGTTTTCTGGACGTTTCGCATCCAAATATGAACAGGCGGGCTTGCTGCTCTGGGAAGACGAAACACGCTGGATAAAGGCGGGAATAGAATACGCCGATGGGCGGGCCAATTTCGCGGTGGTTACGACCGACGGCAGGTCAGACTGGTCAATGGCACCTGCGGATACCTCGGTGAATGACTGGACGGTACGAATAACGGCAACCGAAACTGCGGTGATTATTCACGTACGCGGGGTTGGTGGTTGGCAGATCTTGCGGGTTGCGAATTTCGTCTCACATGGGTCACGCATTGGGCCGATGGCATGTTCACCGCTCAGCGAGGGACTCCAGGTCGCGTTTTCAGACTTCCGCGTTGGGCCGGTCCCTAAAGAGCCACTTTATGTTTCCGATTGATCCGTGATGCTACGTCAGGTCCAGTATCATATGCCAGCGATCTAGGCCGGGGGCAAAACCGTCTTTTGTGATTTTTGTGGTGGTAAAACCGAACCTTTCATAAAATCCGCAGGTGTGCTGGCTTGTGGTGAGGCCGACTTCGGCGATATCAGGGATATCCCGCGCCAGCATCAATCTGGCTTGGGTTAATATGGTTCCCATCCCTTGGCAGTGAAGCGGTTTGTCGACCATCCCCCATGCAAGCCGCGCCTGTTGGTTTTCCCCGTCGATGATCAATCCTCCACAGGCGACCACCGAACCATTGCGTGTGAATACCAGATAGGGCGCATTTTTCGAGTTGGCGCACTCCAAGCATTGACAAAAGTCTGCGCGCTCCTCCGGTGCAAAAAATCTTGCTACATTGCTGTCAAAAATCGCCAGGCAGGCGACGAAATCATCCGGCACATAGGGTCGCGTTATCAGGTCGTTCATGTCTAAATTTCGCGCCGGTCTCGTGCTGCCTGTCTTCGGTCCATCGTATCGACGATAAACCGCCACCATGGGCTCGCGATGCCCATGAACCATGGATTGCCGCCAATATGATAGGGCCGTGCTTCTAATCGCGTTTGCGCATAGGCCGTCTCCCCTTCCGCGTCACCCAGTGCGCGCAGCGCCGCCTTGCGGCCAAGCCAGGGAGAAAGGGCCACCCCATTGCCGCAATAACCCATGGCAAAATGCATGCCTTCATGCTCGCCAACGTGGGGGATCATGGCAAATGTGAAACCGGTAAACCCACGCCAGCAATGGGAGATTTTCCAACTCACCGCTTCCGGCCAGATTGAAATTACCGTTTCGTGTAATCGTTTCGCTGCTAACTCCTCGTCGATGGGAACAAGAGCAGCACGGCCGCCGAACAGGATGCGTTTTCCATCCGCAGACGGGCGGAAATAGGAATGGCGGGCACGGCTTTCCACCATCATGTGCCGCCCTGGTGCAACCCGATCAATCACCTCACGGGGTAATTCTTCCGTCGCGATCAAAAAGCTTGGGATACGGAATATACGCCGTGCCAGCCAACGAGTCGGACTGGGGGTCGTATAACCGTTGGTCGCCATCACCAGTCGTATGGCTTGTGTTTTCCCAAGTGGAGTAGTCAGTAAGAACCCGTCTGCGTTTTTCTCAAGATTGGTCACGGGACAGTTAGCGTGAACCGCGACGCCGGCAGACATCGCTTTACCCATCAGCCCGTCATGGGCCATGCGGGGGTGCAGCCCGCCGTGGTCGGGATAAAACAAGCCACCGAAATAAATATCGGAATTAATATGCTGGGGGATGGCATCGCGTTCGATGACTTGAATGCCCTGTTGCTGAACACTGTTTAACAGTTTTGCCCGCATTTTCATGTTTTCAAAATGCGGTTTTGTATTGGCTAGCTGTATGCGCCCGGTCTGCTGGAACCCGGCATCTATATCGCCAGCCGTATAAAGCGACTTTGTGAATTCATACCCTTCAATACCCTCGCGGGTCAGGGCGTGGGCGAGCTCTTCCCCATAGGTTTTCAACTCCGTCACGAAACCCGGTCTGTGGGGTGCTCCGATCATGCCTCCGTTACGTGTCGATGCGCCTTGACCGGGAATACCGGAATCGAAAAGGGCGACCTGCGCACCTTTCTGCGCAGCCGTCAGACCTGCGGACATGCCGGTAAAGCCACCGCCGATTACCGCCAGTTCAACCTTCGCGGGGGGGCGGGTGGAGAATGTGGGTAGCGGTGAGCCGCCTTCCCACCAGTAGGGTGTTGTAATCAATGTCATGGTGTGAGGATTTCAACCTGATACCGTTTTGACAAGCCTTGATTTGGATCCGTGCCAACTGAACACAAAAAAAGGCCGCCGAGGTTACCCCCGGCGGCCTGATTAATTGAGTAATAAAACCGATTAGCTAGCTGGGCAGGCGCTATCGCTCATGTAGTCGTGGACTTTTACGGAGCCGGATTTAATGCCGTCAGCCGCCGCATCAACAGCCGCTTGCATGTCTGCATCGACCAAGGACTTGTTGTTGTCGTCCATTGCGTAGCCAACACCGCCAGCTTTCAGATCAAGAACGTTGAAGCCAGTGCTCCAGTTATCGTTCTTCACATCAGAAAACGCGTTGAAAACGGCGTTATCAACACGCTTGAGCATGGAGGTGAGCACTTTACCAGGGTGCATGCCGTTCTGGTTGGAATCAACACCGATACCCAATTTACCCGCATCAGCAGCAGCCTGAAGTACGCCAATTCCGGTACCACCGGCAGCGTGATAGACAACATCAGCACCGCGGTCGAATTGTGATTTCGCCAATTCAGCACCTTTAACCGGGTCATTCCATGCAGCACCAGTTGTACCGGTCATGTTCTGGAAAACCTCAGCGTCAGCGTTGACGGATTTCACGCCTTGAACGTAGCCACAGGCGAATTTACGGATGAGCGGAATGTCCATACCGCCAACAAAACCAACCTTACCGGTTTTAGAGGCTTTCGCCGCCATAACACCGACAAGAAATGAACCTTCATGCTCGGTGAACAGGATTGAGCGGACGTTTGGCTTGTCAACAACCATGTCAACGATGCCAAATTTCGTGTCGGGAAACTCCGTTGCTACTTTTTCCAAAGCAGCAGCCCAGGAAAAACCAATTACCACGATCGGGTTGTGGCCATCACGGGCAAAACGGCGGGCTGCCTGTTCACGCTGGGCGTCGTTCTGGATTTCAAAATCCTTATAGGCAATCCCGGTTTCTTTCAAAAAGCGCTCAGCGCCTGTGTAAGCGGATTCGTTGAATGATTTATCGTTTTTACCGCCAAGATCATAAATGAGGGCTGGCTTCACGTCCGCTGCAAATGCAGCAACCGCGGAAAACGCTGCTGCGGTAATTCCGAGGATGATTTTTTTCATGGGCTGATTCCTTCCAAAGGTTTCCCTGATACAATTTATTTGTCCGAGGTTTTTATGCGTACCCCGCTTTTAGCCCCGAACAACACGTCCTAAAGGCCGCAATGTCGTTACCGACACTTGGCCTGGCAACGTCCAATAAAAATACTGGCACGTTTATACGATCAATGCATGCAATTTTTTTGGCATATCTGTTTGAATTCACAAGCGTGACAGGTGTCCAAAAGTAGTATGAAGGGGTGGCAGAACAATCGATTTAGTCTTAAACACTGCCGGACATCGCCTTCAAACGAATTTTCGATGTTTTCAACTCTAACCAGAAAAACGCGTTTAGATGAGCAGCTCTCCCTCAAATCTGTTTCCCGTTCTTATCGGTGATATTGGAGGAACTAATGCCCGTTTTCAGGTGATTGAACACTCAAATGCCGAACCGATCTCTTTCGAGCCGGTCCGAACAGTAGATTTCGTCAACATAGAAAACGCGATCTGCAAAAGTGTCCTCGACAAAACCGACCTTGTTCCCGTTCGGGCGATATTGGCAGCCGCAGGTCCCATCACACTGGACGGGCTGAACCTCACAAACTGCCACTGGGATATTGTACCAGATAATTTCCTAATATCGGGCCCTTTTCAGGAGCTCGTTTTAATGAATGATTTTGAAGCGCAGGCTTTGGCGCTGCCTTACCTTTGCGATGGAGACGTTGTGCACTTGGGCTCCTCCGACGAAACCCGGGAGGTATTTGATCGGACAAAAGCTGTCCTAGGACCGGGAACCGGGCTTGGTGTAGGTCTATTGGTTCGTGCAGGTGACAAATGGGTGCCTGTCGCCGGCGAGGGCGGGCACGTGGATCTTGGCCCCGGTGATGATCGCGAAGCGGAAATCTGGAAGCACTTGGAAACGGTTGGCGGTCGAATCTCCGCCGAACAGGTGATCTGCGGAGACGGGCTGGTCAATTTATATAATGCCTGCTGTAAAACCGAAAATGTTGTGGGCCAATTTTTATTTGCAGCCGACATTTCCTCTGCCGCCCTTAAAGAAAGCGATCCAAGGGCTACCGAAGCCCTTTCGATTTTTTGCCGGTCGCTTGGTCGTATTGCGGGAGACGTCGCACTCACCTCAATGGCGCGTGGCGGCGTTTATATCGGCGGCGGCATCGCGCAAAAAGTACTCCCGTTTCTTGAAAAAAGTGCATTCCGCAGCTCATTTGACAATAAGGCACCGCATGAACACCTGATGCATAAGATTGCCACTTTAGTGGTTACACATGAATTACCTGCACTATTGGGCCTTGCAGCATACGCATGCAGTCCAGATGACTTTGGCCTTGATATTGACCACAGAACCTGGCGGTGTGGCGGTTCTTGACCCAAACATTAAATCCCAGTGTGTTCGTCATGCCACAGTTATTTGCTGTATAAAGAGCAACACCTTTTTTGAACCGGCTGAACCCAACCTTGGAAAAACTCGTAAGTTTTTTGCTAAAGACTCCGGATGAAGCCGGCGTTTTCAGGCGTATGGCTGTTGAAAACTTCGGGATATACAAACGTCAATATGCAATCGCCTGCGTATGCTTGCTCATTATTGCAGGCACCACCGCCTACAGCGCATACATCATGGGTCCGATCGTAAAAGATGTATTTTACGGGAACGATTTGAACCGAGCAATTGTTCTTTCGACCATCATTGTGTGCATCTTCCTCGTCAAAGGGTTTGTAACCTACATCCAGACAGTCATCCTAAATAAGATCGGCAACAACATTGTGGCGCGATACCAGCGCCGCATTTTCGACCACCTGTTGAACCTCGATGTAGCTTTTTTCAGCCGCCAACATTCAGCGACGCTCGTCAGTCAGCTTAATCAAAACGTAATTGGTGTTCGCGACATGCTCAACACTGTGATTCTGGGTTATGTTCGCGACCTTGTGACACTCATCGGACTTATCGGCGTGATGTTTTACCGCGATCCTTATATGTCGTCGGCGGTTTTCATTTTTGGCCCAATAGTCCTTTGGACGCTGGCTCGCTATGCGCGCAGAGTGAAAGTCATCGCCCAGCAGGAAATTCGCATCAATGCGCAAGTTGCTACCGCCATGCAAGAAGCATCGCACGGAATTTCAGTGCTCAAAGCTTTCACAATGGAAAACCAATTACGCACCAAGCTTAACGCCCTCACCAAATTGGCGGAAGAGCGTTCAAACAAGATAGCGCGTATTACAGCACGTACCGGACCATTGACCGAAACTTTGACCGGGTTGGCCGTTGCAGGTGTTACCGCCTATGGCGGGTGGCGGGTGATCAATCACGGTTATGAGCCAAGCGATCTTACTTCGTTTATGACAGCATTGCTCCTTGCATATGAGCCGGCAAAAAAACTGGCACGTCTGCGAATTGTCCTGGAACGTTCCATGGTCAATGCGCGTATGATTTATGAAGTGCTCGACACTCCAATTCCCAAAAAAGACTTGGATAACGACAACGTTGTCACATTCAAGGACGGCGAAATAGTATTTGACGATGTTACGTTCAGTTACGATGTTTTCCAGGGTGCTCGAATGGGCAACGAAGAACAGGATGTATATAAAACACCTCCAGTTCTCAAAAACCTGACTTTCACCGCCCAGGCGGGAAAAACTACGGCGCTTGTAGGGCCATCTGGCGGCGGTAAATCAACGATCATCTCACTCTTGCAACGGTTTTATGAACCTGAAAATGGGCTTATATTCATTGATGGCGAAGATATTTCGAAATTGGGCGTCTATAACCTGCGCTCCCAAATAGCTTATGTCTCGCAAAGCCCCGTGCTGTTTCAGGGGTCTGTTCGGGACAATCTGCGATACGCAAGACCTGATGCCAGTGATATGGAAATTGAGGAAGCCGCGAAAAGCGCTCAGGCGCATGATTTTATTACGGCTCTTCCTGAAGGCTACGATACCCAGATGGGCGAAAATGGCGCGAACCTGTCTGGAGGGCAACGCCAGCGCCTGTCAATTGCGCGGGCCATTGTGCGCAACGCGCCAATTCTGTTGTTGGACGAAGCAACTTCTGCGCTCGACAATCAATCGGAGGCACTTGTGCAAGCCGCACTTGAAGAGCTGATGAAGGACAAAACCACATTGGTTATTGCACATCGCCTCTCGACTATATCGAGCGCGGATTCGATTATTGTCATTGATGGTGGTGAATTGGTGGAACAGGGACGCCACGAAGACCTTGTCGCTGCAAGCCACGGTGTGTACGCAAGACTTCATGACGTGAATGCTTCTTGATACTGGAATAAATTATGACCGACACAGGACGTGATATGAACCTCGTTGTAGTGGGGGCTGCAGGTCGCATGGGAAAGACTCTCATACGCGCGGTTGCGGATACTTCGGGTGTAACGTTATCAGGCGCGATTGAAATTGCGGGTTCACCTGCCATCGGTAAGGACGCGGGGGAGATTGCAGGCGTCGGTGCCAATGGCGTTTTGATATCCGATGATACTCTTGGCGCATTTGCCGAAGCCGATGGTGTCCTGGATTTTACGGTGCCGGCGGCATCTGTATCATTCAGCGAGTTAGCCGCACAGGCCAGAATTGTTCATGTAATCGGCACAACCGGATGCAGCGACGATGATGAAGAGAAATTCAGTGCCGCAGCCCGCCATGCCCGTGTCATCAAATCCGGCAATATGAGCCTTGGTGTTAACCTGCTTGCAGTTTTGGTGCGGCAGGCGGCAGGGGCACTTGCCGCACCGGATTTTGATATCGAGGTGCTGGAGATGCATCACAAACACAAGGTTGATGCACCATCCGGCACCGCCCTTCTACTGGGGGGTGCAGCAGCGGAGGGGCGCGAAATTGCGCTTGCTGATAAGGCGGTTAAGACCCGTGACGGAATAACCGGTGCACGCGAAGAAGGTACCATCGGATTTGCAACGCTACGCGGTGGATCGGTGATCGGAGAGCATTCCGTACTCTTTGCAGGCGAAGGTGAAACAATCGAAATTGCCCACCGTGCAACCGACCGACTACTCTTTGCCCGTGGTGCCGTAAAGGCCGCCACTTGGGCGTACGACAAAAAACCGGGCCGATACGATATGCTCGACGTATTGGGCCTGCCCCGTACTTAACACTCAACAGGAATATCCAAAATGACCGGCACTCTCGTCCTTGTTCGCCACGGCCAAAGCGAATGGAACAAACTTAATCTCTTTACAGGTTGGAAAGACCCGGACCTGACGGCGCAGGGCGTTGCGGAAGCCATTGAGGCTGGACGTATTCTGGGCGAGCGGGACATGAAGTTCGATATCGCCTTTACATCCGTCCTGCAGCGGGCGGAAAAGACCTGCCAACATATTCTCGACGGTGTTGGACAAGGCGGGTTGGAAACTATTCATGATCAAGCACTGAACGAACGCAATTATGGCGACCTTGCGGGGCTCAACAAAGACGACGCACGGAAAAAATGGGGTGAAGATCAAGTTCACATTTGGCGTCGTTCGTATGACACGCCACCTCCGGGGGATGAGGGCGAAAGCCTGAAAGACACTGGCGCGCGCGTCTGGCCCTATTATATGGGCGAAATTTTACCGCGGGTATTGCGTGGCGAAACAGTTCTTGTAGCGGCCCACGGAAATTCCCTACGCTCACTGGTCATGGTGCTTGACAGCATGACAACCGATTCTATCACCAAGCTTAATCTGGGAACCGGTATTCCGATGATTTACAAGCTCAACGCCGATTCTACCGTCGCTAGCAAAGAGGTTCTTGGTGACATGAGTGGCGCACACTAACGCGTATGGCCGCTTCCAAACCCAGTCTGAGCAAAGCTGTAAATGCAATAGCCACACCGCCTATCCCTGAAATACAGGAATGGGCAAAGGCCTATGATGGGCACAAAGGCCGGTTGATTGACCTATCTCAGGCTGTCCCCGGCTATCCTCCTCACCCAAAATTACTCGATTGGTTGGGAGAAGCGGCGACGTCTACAACTTCACTCGGTTACGGTTTCATCGAGGGCGAACCTGCGCTACGCGAAGCCTATGCAGATCACGTCTCAAAATTCTATGGCGCAACGGTAACACCTTCACAGACCCATATTACGTCCGGTTGTAATCAGGCATTTATCGCTTCTATTATGGCGGTCGCAGACGCTGGCGACACGGTGTTGATGACAAATCCATGTTATTTCAATCATGAAACAACGCTGGAAATGCTGGGTGTTAGAACTGCTAAAGTTGACTGCGATCCGGCGAATGGATTTCTGCCGGATATCGATTTAATTCGCGCTGCCCTGAAAAACGTCAAAGTCTTTGCGTTTGTTTCGCCAAACAATCCAACAGGGACGGTTTATCCGCCCCAATTACTTCTCGACATTCTCAGCGCCTGCAGGGATGCGGGTGTCTGGTTGATTATCGACGAGACCTATCGTGATTTTATGGATGATGACGGCAAACATGATTTACTCAACCAAACTGATTGGGCAGAAAACCTTATCCAATTGTACAGTTTTTCAAAGAGCTTTTGCATTCCCGGTCACAGGTTGGGCGCGATTGTTGCTGGTGAGCAGGTGATCGACGCCGTGGCAAAAGTGATGGATAATATTCAGATTTGTGCGCCCCGCGCCGCACAAATTGCGGTCGCCAAGGCTATCGCTCCACTGGCTGACTGGCGAGCTGAAAACCGCGAAGAGATCACCAAACGGGCCGCTGCCATGCGCCGAACATTTGAAGACCTCCCGGAATGGGACATCATCTCCATGGGCGCTTATTTCGCCTATGTGGAACATCCGTACCGGGAAAAAAGCTCCACAGAAGCGGCGAAGTTTCTGGCGAAGGAATTCGGCATTTCCTGTGTCCCCGGTGCGTTTTTCGGCCAAAGTCAGGAAAACTACCTTCGTATCGCTTTTGCCAATGTTGATGTGGACACGATTAATGAACTCGCTGACAGGTTGATGGACAGCTAGGGGAAATAAACCCAATCAATTCAGCACAGAATGTGAGTATTTGTGGTTTTCACTCGATTCCACGCTCCACTGCACCACAACCTTGTTCCCCATCAATTTTACTAACGCCGTTACCCTATTTGTGCTAGAAATACTGTAATGGCTGAGGAAATAGACGAAACAATCCTGAAAATTTACGACACGGTAGCAAATCAATCGTTGTGGCCGGAAGTATTGGACCGTATCACCGATTCCATAAATGCTGCCGGATGCATTATATTTGAATGGCAGGGAAGCCATTCGCAAAGAAAATTATCTGCGCCATTCTATTCCGGCCTGTATGACGAACACCAATTATACACCTATCTGCAAAAATGCTTTGAATTTGAGGCTGAGGATCAGGACATTTTCGAGGCTCATTCATTGGATAGCGATGCCATTGACCTGATTGATGACGATGTGTTGGCCAATTCAATCAGCGAGTTGAAACTGCGCGGCAATGTTCAGATCTTGCAAAAATTCGGCATTCTGCACCGCGCGGCCGGATTGCTGAACAAAGACGATATCTCCAAGTCAAGATTTTCCGTTCAACTGGGCGTATCCCGTGGTTACCTGACGGGTGAAGAACGACAATATCTTGGTCAGGTATTGCCGCATATCGCAAAAGCCCTCGATGTGGGCCGACCGAGTGCCCAGCTTGAGAACGTACATAAAAATCTCATGAACGCCATGGATAGATTAACAATCGGTGTTTGTATTGTCGACGCGCAAGGCCGTGTGGTCATGAACAACGTTGAATTCAAACGACAATTGGATGCGTACAATGTATTTCAGTTAAAAATAAACGGAGAACTCACCCTGACGCGGCGACAGGACCAGCACCAATATGAAAACCTGAAAGGCAGTATACTCAACCATGGTAAATTCGGAGCCCGCCCGCGAAAAGAAGCCATCGCGACAGATGACGAGAATTACCTGTGCATTGAGATGACACCATTGAACAAATCGGAAGAATTTGGGACTTCTCTTTTTTCCGGCTCCGTCATCTACTCGACCGATACCAGCCGGCCAGCCCATTGCGATACCGCACTTTTTGGTCGCGCATTTGGGTTGACGAAAACCGAGGCTTCCCTTGTAGAAGCCGTCAGCGAAGGGTTGACCAATGCGCAGATCGCAGACCGGTGCAATAAATCAGTTGCCACCATTAACGTTCAGGTAAAATCAATTCTTTCGAAGACCCAATGCTCAACGAGAACACAATTCGTCAGACTGATGATGGGCTTTGGAAGTAACTTCTTGAAATAAGCAATACTCTTCCAAATATAGACCATTTGGGTGATGACCGAATATCCATCAATATGATTTCGTCTTCCAGGAAACAGCTCGGGAGATGATACATTGAGGTATTTGCGAATTAGAATATTCGTTGGGTGTGCGGTTTTGACACTGGTTTCGGGCCTGGTGGCTGTGAACGCTGCACCCCTGACAGGCGACGAAATCATAAAAACCTTTGCCGGTAAAACATCCTCTTTCAAGACGGCCAGTGGAGCAACGGGTACCAACAGGCTTTCGAAAAATGGCAAAGCCCGGGTTAGGATAAAAAAACCCAAACGATCAACCGACAGAGGGACCTGGCGCGTCAAAGGCAACCGGTTGTGTAACCGATGGAAAAAAATTCGGAACGGCAAAGAGCTTTGTTATACGATTACGAAAATCGGCAATCGCAAGTACCGCACAAGCACAGGCGCAATCATCACCCGATGAGTGCCCGCCGAAACTGCTGGTGAGGGTATTGATGCCACCTGAATTATAAATGCAGCCCCTTTTTATATCTCAGGACATCACCCTCATCAGCAGAACTAACGCGTGTCGCGCTTTTGATTGAAAGGAACACTAAATGGCTAATGTAATTATGGTCCATGGCATGGCCGCAAATGAAAACAGCTGGTTTGAAATCCCGGCAAAACTGACTGGTGAGGGACATTCAGTTTCTGCAATCAGACTGGCTGGTCATGGGGGAAGTTTGCTGGACAAGACCAGCAATACGGTGACTATGGACGATTACATCAAGTCTGTGAGTGACGCATTTCCCAAATCGGGTAAATGTATCCTGATTGGCCATTCGATGGGTGGAATGATAATCTCGCAAGTGGCCGCAAAATATTCGGGCCGGGTTGAAAAACTCGTTTATGTCACAGCGATGCTGCCAAAAGAAGGCGAGACAATTCAGAAAATCATTGATCGCACCGGGACAGACCCTCTCGATATTATTGCTGAATACACCAAACATTTACCTGACGCTTTGTTTGCGCTGTCGCGCCAGCCCAAAGGGCCCTTGAATACACCATTTCCCAAATCAACAGGCTTTGAAAGTATTCCGCGTTATTTTATCAAATGTAACGATGACGGAATTATCCCGCCGAATATTCAGGATGAAATGATCGCCGATGGAGCACCAATTGAGGTGATCGAACTCGATAGTGACCACCTGCCACAACGAACAGTCACGGGTAAACTGGTCGACGCGTTGAACAAAACAATCAACAAATAGGCCGCTGCATCGGCCCATGGCGAGCCTTGATAGTTATGCAGTCGAACCAGCAGGCATCTGTTGGGTTGCACAGTGAATACCACCGCCAACTTCACCCAAGGCGTCAACGTTTAACGTAACAACTTCGCGGTCCGGGTAGTGTTTTTCGAGCGCTTTTTTAGCTATGGTGTCAGTTTCCTGATCACCAAACTGAGCGGCAATTACGCCACCGTTGCAGACATAGAAATTAGCGTATGACGCCACGAAGTCGATATTGTTCACCCGTCGTTTTTCGGGCTCAGGAATAACCTCGACTTCCAGTTTGGCAGCCACCAACGTGTCGTAGGTTTCAATTGCCGCCTGATGAAACGGATCACCTTGATCCGGGTTATCGGGCAGGTTGATCAACGCCCTATTTGGCCCTGTGAAACGCGCGAGGCTGTCAATGTGATAGTCTGTTATATCTTCACCCCATACACCGGTCGACCAGATCATACGGTCTGCACCATATGCGCTTAATAACTTGCGTTCTACATCAGCACGGGTTTGACCCGGATTACGATTTTCATTC
Organism: uncultured Rhizobiaceae bacterium; assembly: GCA_951813045.1. Classification (GTDB taxonomy): domain Bacteria; phylum Pseudomonadota; class Alphaproteobacteria; order Rhizobiales; family Rhizobiaceae; genus Pseudahrensia. The sequence goes on along the minus strand of CATOTF010000001.1, from coordinate 149,658 downwards.
ACCCACGAGCTTTCATGTGCCATGAGAAGACCGTGGCCATCGTGCTCCACCCCACCTGCTTCCCCAATCACACCGCTGGAAACAATTGGTAATTCCAGCCTTTCAGCAACCCGTTTAGCGATCAAACCATCACGTTCGTGAATCTGTTTACCGCCCCAACCGTTGAACTTTATGTGTGATACGACAAGCTGGCCGTCCCCACCACGGGCGAACAATGGCCCCGCATCACGACACCACAAGTCTTCGGTTGGAATATCCCAAAGCTCGACCTTGGACAACAGGCGGGATCGAGCCTTCCGCTGGTTCAATTTGTCCACCAGCATGACGACCGGTTCAAACTCGACGATTGTATTGGCAATATCTGCAATCGTTTGCTGCAGGATGTCGAGAAAAACACCTTCTGGATGAACCTTCCGATTGACGGGCCATTGCATGAAAGTGCGTTCGTGAGGCGCTTCTTCTGGGGGTACAATAAAGTGATGATTTTCCGCGGCCACGCTGTTTTCTCCAAACGGAACTAATGCCAATAGAGCCGTGCTTCCTATCGAAAACTCTCTTCTGTTCACCACACACCCCAGGTTAAGACGCTTCAGGTTCAGGTCTCGATAACCTCAAACCGATCAATTATTTTGTCGACAAGGCGCTCCGCAACCTGTTCCTTTGATGCCTTTGGCCAGGCCTCATCACCAGTTTTACTCACCAAAACAACCGAATTTTCGTCGCCGCCGAACACACTATTTTCCGGGGACACGTTATTGGCAATAATCCAGTCCACGCCCTTTTTATCCAGCTTGGCCCTTGCGTTTTCCACTAGATTTTCAGTTTCAGCGGCAAAACCCACCACGAGTGGCGGTCTTCCTTCGGTGCGGGTTCCGATACCTTTTAAAATATCGGGGTTTTCCACCATGTCGAGTGGTGCGAATTTACCGGAGCTATCCTTTTTTATTTTTTCGCTGGCCTGATTACCCACACGCCAGTCTGCGACGGCTGCGACACATACGGCGATATCGGCGGGCAATGAACGGTCAACAGCTTCTTTCATTTCAAGCGCTGATATCACATTGACTACCGTTACGTTGGCCGGGTCGGGAATGCTGACAGGACCGGATACGAGAATAACTTCGGCACCCGCCCTTGCCAGTTCCGCTGCTATTGCATGGCCTTGTTTGCCCGATGAACGATTTGAAATATAGCGAACGGGATCGATGTCTTCGCGGGTTGGACCTGAGGTCACCAGTGCTGTTTTACCCCGAAGCGGTTTTGGGATGTCGTCCAATAGAGCTTCAACCGCAGCCAGAATTTCCATCGGTTCCGACATCCGCCCAAGGCCAGCTTCGCCGGATTCTGCCATTTCACCTTCGGTCGGCCCAATGAAGTTGATCCCATCGCTTTCAAGTGTTTTGACGTTACGTTGTGTAGCGGGGTTATCCCACACAGCCGGGTTCATGGCGGGGGCGACCAATATCGGTACGGTGGCCGCCAGCAAGGTGGTGGATGCCAAATCATCCGCCAGCCCATTTGCCATCTTCGCCATCAGATCAGCGGTTGCCGGGGCGACGATGATCAAATCACTATCGCGAGAGAGCCGAATATGGCCGATATCCTGTTCCGCCTCACGGTCCCATAGGTCCGTAAAAACTGGCTGGGCGGTTAATGCACCAACTGTCATCGGAGTGACAAACTGTGTGGCCGCATTTGTCATCACGCATCGCACATTTGCCCCGCGCTCGCGCAAACGCCGGATCAGGTCCAGCGCCTTATAGGCGGCTATACCGCCTGAAATAATCAGGAGCACGGATTTATCAAAGAGGGTTTGTTGAATAGTCATCAATCTATTCAACTACAAAACCTGCTGCCAGACCAGAGCGACGACACCAAGGGCAATGACCCAGAGCGCCACGCGGCCCGATCTTGAATGGCGGGCTTCGGCTTTGCCTATGGCTTCAATGCTGGGTTGATCCAGTCTCACACCGTCCCGCGCCATCGTATCAATTTCATGGCTCAAGCGTTCGGCACGGGTCGCCATTTCAGGCGCAAGTTGCGCCATTTTTGCCATGGCCTTGAGCCCGTCCTTAGCTTCATCCAGCTTACCAATCGGCCCGATGAGGCGGGAGACATAATGGGCAACGACGGGTTCGGCGGATTTCCACATATTGAATTTCGGGTCGAGCTTTCGGGCAACCCCTTCCACGACTACCATGGTCTTTTGCAGCAGCAGCAATTGCGGCTGGGTCTTCATGTCGAAGAGTTCCGTGATTTCAAATAACAGCGTCAATAGTCGTGCCATGGAGACTTTATCAGCGTCTTGCCCGTGTATCGGCTCACCAACGGCCCGTATCGCCTGCGCGAAACTTGCAACATCATGGTGATCGGGCACATAGCCCGCCTCAAAATGCACTTCAGCGACCCGCAGATAATCCTGCGTAATGAAACCAAGAAGAATTTCCGCAAGATAACGACGTTCAGCTTTTCCCATGCGCCCGGCAATACCCAGGTCCACAGCAACGATCGTAGAATCAGCATCTAGAAAAAGATTGCCCGGATGCATGTCCGCATGGAAAAATCCGTCACGCAACACATGGCGCAGGAAACTTTGATTGAGTGTATTAGCCACCGCAGAAAGGTCGTGGCCAGCCACCGTCAATTCTTCAACGCGCGTGAGTTTGGTGCCCTCTACCCAGTCCATGGTAACGCAATCGCGCCCCGTTCGTTCCCAATCAACCTTGGGAACGCGAAAGCCCTCATCGCCCGTCGTATTTTCTCCCATTTCGGAGAAGCCGGCGGCCTCAATACGCAGGTCCATTTCCAGCTTCGCGGATGTCGCCAGCATATCGACAACCAGAACCGGTTGCAGGCGCTTCGCTATCGACAGATGACGTTCCATGGCACGAGCCGCGACGAAAAATGTTTCCAGATCACGGTTAAAGCGTGCGCGCACGCCGGGGCGGATGACTTTAACCGCGACATCACGTTGCCCGTTTTCCGTTTTAAGTGTTGCGCGGTGTACCTGCGCAATTGATGCGGCAGCGATTGCTGGGCCAAATGTGGTAAACGCCTCCTCGACTTGCATCCCAAGCGTTTCCGCGATCATCGCTTTAGCATCTTCAGCGGGAAATGCATCCATTCGATCTTGCAGCAATTCCAGATCAAGGGCGATGGATGCACCAACAATGTCCGGTCGCGTCGCGAGAAACTGCCCCAGTTTCACCCAGCTTGGGCCAAGACGGTTTAAGGCTTTTGACAAATTTTCAGATTGAGCCTGTGATTTGGAGCGACGGCGTTCGATCACTTTAGCGATTGATTTTGCCAATCTGACCGGAGGTGGTGCCCCCTCTTCCGGCAGGGCAGTTATCACCCCTTCGCGCATCAGCACATAGGCCGCTTTCAAAAGCGAAAAATAGGCGCGCAGATTTGGCATTATGCCCCTTAAATTTTCCAACCCGTGTGAAGGGCGGCAATGCCACCTGTCATATTGCGATAATCGACCCTTTCAAACCCGGCATCGCGGATAAATTTTGCAAAACTGCGTTGGTTTGGAAATTTTCGGATGCTTTCCACCAGATATTGATAGCTTTCCGCATCCCCCGTCACCATTCGCCCAATAGGTGGGATCGCGTTGAACGACCACATATCATAAAAGCGGTCGAGAAGCGGCACATCAACCTCGGAAAATTCCAGGCACAGGAACTGACCGCCCGGCTTCAAAACGCGATAGGCTTCCGTTAATGCATGGTCCATACGCGGAACGTTACGAATGCCAAACGCGACCGTATAGGCATCAAATGCATTGTCTTCAAAGGGCAGTTTCTCCGCATTGGCCTCGACGAATTCCGTGTGGTTGGCAAGGCCGTTTTTCACCGCCCGGTCACGCCCCACATCAAGCATGGAGCCGTTGATGTCCAACACCGTAACATGGGCATTGCGGTTTGAAGCTTCAATCAAACGGAATGCGATATCGCCGGTACCACCAGCCACATCAAGGGATCGCCATTGCGCGATCTTTGACGGGGCGGCTTTCACCACCATCGCGTCTTTCCACAACCGATGAACACCTACGGACATGAAATCATTCATCAGATCATAGCGGTTGGCGACCGAATGAAAGACGTCGTTGACCTTACCTTGTTTTTCGCCTTCTCCAACCTGCTCAAAGCCATAAGCCGTACTCATGTCTTCGGGTTCAATTGCACGGGTCTTGTCTGTCACGGCGGTCATGCGTCAATCCAATATTCAAATGCGCATTTGATATAGGACAAAGTTGAGACAAGTGCCATGCGACGATTGGTGTTGGTTTATGTCTGACACGCTAAACGGGTAACAAATATCGAATTTGCTTAACGGCAGGCCCGTTTGGGTGGTTTTTTGTTTGCTGCCGTAACAATCACATGCGTCCAACCGGCTCCTTTAAACCCAAGTTTTGTTGCGGCCCGTCGCGTTACATCAATTATACGCCCTTTTATAAAAGGCCCCCGATCGTTGATCCGCACAATAACCGACCGCCCGTTGCGACGGTTTGTGACACGAACTTTCGTACCGAAAGGAAGCGTGCGATGGGCGGCTGTCATGCCGTTGGGGTTTGCCCGCTGCCCACTCGCTGTAATCGACGTCAACGCATACCAAGACGCCTTCCCGCACTGCGTAAATGCGTGGGCTGGAACCGCAAGAAAGGACAGAGCGAATAATGAAGAGATAATGAGTGTTTTCATTGCGACCGTATGGTCGGCAATTGCAGCAAAATTATTACAACAATAAAAAGGCCCGCAACTTTTTTCTGAATTGAAGCTGTTCCCCTTTTTGGAAACTGCCAAAAGGATAAGAATCTGATTTAGAACAACGGGTTGAGCGCGGACTAATGCGCTTTGCGTCCAGCCCGGTTGCCCCCGAAGCAGACTGATTCATGAAAACATCAATATGTTCTAATATCCGCGGGTTCGGTCGACCAGATGTTCCAGTGATTGGCCGCTGTCGTAGCGCCTGATTTGGTTGGCGACATGTGTTGCCAATGCGTCCGGGTCACTAATTGCGGCTGCATGGGGCGTGATGACCAGGTTTTCGACCCCCCATAAGGGGCTGGACTGAGGAAGTGGTTCCGTCTCGAACACATCGAGCGACGCACCGTGTAACCGGCCATCATTTAGGGCCTTTGCAATATCTTCTTCGACCTGGCTTCCCCCGCGCCCCGCGTTGATCAGAATGGCCGCGCCGAACGGTCCGTCACGGGCTAATCGGTCGATCAGGCTGGCATTCAAGACACCCCGTGTTTGTTCGGTGAGCGGAAGCAGGCTAACCAATATGTCACTTTGACCAAGAAATTCGTCTAATTGGCCGGCGCCATGAAAACTCGTGACCCCATCAACCTGTTTTGGGGACTGAGACCATCCGCAAATCTGAAAGCCAAGAGGTAGCAGAGCTTTTGCCGAAGCCTGTCCAAGTTCACCAAACCCCATAATACCAATTCGAAACCTGGTAGCTGGTGGTTGTGGCAGTTCTCGCCATTCTTTCTTTTGTTGCATCGCGCCATATTGGCGTTGCTGTCTGATGTGAAACAAAACCTGTAACACCACCCATTCAACCATCGGCCCGGTAAGATTGGGATCAACAAACCTCACTATGGGCAGGTCGGGAAGTTCCGGGTCGCGAAAGATATGGTCAACGCCGGCTCCCACGGAAAAAATCACTTCAAGATTGGGGCATCGGGCGAGGAGACCAGGTTCCGGCTTCCATACGAGGGCATATTTTACAGTGTCGAGATCGGTTTGTTTTTGTTTTTTATCAGCCCAATTGATGTGGTGGAGATGAGGAAGCGCTGTGATAAACGGTTCGGCCGATTTCAGATTGTCCCATTTCATATCGAGCAAAATGGATGAATTAGTCATGCTGTACACTCCGACGAATTAATGAGGTTATTCCTGTGACGGGCAAACCAAAACAGCCCGAGCATAACAATGCCATTGTACAAGGCGTTTTTATCGACTGCTTCCAGCGCCTCTTCCAGCGTTAGGGTGAACGGAAAAGTCTGTTCTGTTTCACTGGCAAGGCCCGCTTCTTCCTTCAGGTTAGATGCATCAACCTGTGCATAAAACAGGTGAACGATCTCGTCGGTCATACCCGGTGTTGTGAGAAACTGGCACAATGGTTTCAACGAAAGAGCTATCAGCCCAGTTTCCTCTAAAAGTTCCCGTCTAGCGGTATCTTCAGGTGTATCACCGTCATCAACCATACCAGCTGGTATCTCAACGGTCCTTCCTTTACCGGTGCCCATTTGTGCGCCCAATCTGAACTGCCGGATCATCACCAAACTCTCAAGCGCAGGGTCATATGCGACCACCGCTACGGAAATATTCCCGCTCACTATTTCACGTTTTGCAGCCAGTAGTGATTCATCTTCGCGGTAGTCATAGGTGACGACTTTTCGAAATCCTTGAAACGAGGTCTCTTCCCGCTCGATTGTCACAGGCAGATGAGTGTCTTCTATTTTGTCGTTCACAGGAACCGTCTCACTGATTCACAATTCCGGCCGGAGCCGTTTCCAGATCAAATGCCGCAGCCATCAGTGCTTTGGTGTAATCAGTTTCCGGATTATCGAAAATTTGCGCGGACGCTCCCTGTTCAACCACCTTGCCCAACCGCATGACTATCACGTCATTAGCAAGCGCGCGCACGACTTTTAGATCGTGGCTGATGAAGAGATAGGCAAGGTTACGTTCCTCTTGAAGACGCAGCAGCAATTCAACGACCTGCGCCTGGACGCTCATGTCGAGGGCAGATGTCGGTTCGTCGAGCATGACGAATTTCGGTTCCAGGACCATGGCTCGAGCAATCGCCATACGTTGTCGCTGGCCGCCGGAAAACTCGTGCGGGTATCGATGCCGGGTTGAAGGGTCAAGCCCGACCTCCTGTAAAATACCGGAAACTGTATCGTCGATTTCCGCGGCGCTAAGATTAGCCATGTGGATATGCATGCCCTCGGCGATAATCTCCGCAACCGACATGCGCGGAGAAAGCGACCCATAGGGATCCTGAAATACAATCTGCATTTTGCGGCGCAGGGGTTTCATCTCCTTAAATGAATAGGCGCCGATATCCTTGCCAACGAATCCAATCCGGCCCTGCGATGAAATCATTCGCGTCAGGGCCAGACCTAATGTGGTCTTGCCGGAGCCGGATTCACCAACCACTCCCAGGGTTTGCCCTGCTCTTAATGTTAGATTGATACCGTCTACCGCCTTCACATGGTCGACGGTTTTACGTAAAAATCCGGCCTTGATGGGAAACCAGACCTTCACATCTTCCCCTTCGATGATTACTGGTGCTGTTTCGTCGGTTGGCGGTGGATCGCCCTTTGGTTCTGCGGCCAAAAGATGTTTGGTATATTCGTGTTGTGGATTGTCGAAAATCTCCACCGTTGGGCCGTGCTCGACAATTGTCCCATTTGTCATGACGCATACGCGGTCAGCAAATTTACGCACGATGCCAAGATCATGTGTAATAAACAGCATGGAAAGCCCACGCGAGCTTTTCAATTCGTTCAACAATTTCAGAATTTGCGCCTGAACCGTAACATCCAGTGCTGTTGTTGGTTCGTCTGCGATCAGAAGTTCTGGTTCGTTCGCGAGTGCCATGGCGATCATGACCCGTTGCCGCTGGCCGCCGGACATCTGATGGGGATAAGCTCCGAGCCGTTTTTCCGGTTCCCGAATACCGACCTGATTCAGCAGTTCTAGAGTCCGCTCGCGGGTCTGTGACTCCCCCATGCCTTGATGGAGGGACAGGATTTCACCAATCTGCCGTTCAATGGTGTGGAGCGGATTGAGCGATGTCATAGGCTCCTGGAAAATCATCGTAATGTCACTACCGCGAACGCGGCGCAGGTCGCTTTCGTCCGCATCCAGCAGGTCTTCGCCTTTGAATTTGATCTGACCGGTTGGGTGACTTGCGGAAGGGTATGGCAAAAGCTTGAGGACAGAAAGGGCGGATACGGACTTCCCCGAACCGGATTCGCCCACAAGGGCGACAGTTTCACCTTTGCTTATGTGAAAGGAGATTTGGTCAACAGCAGTGGACGTTTTGCCGGACGTTGTAAAAGCCACCGAGAGCTCTTCGACGGAAAGTAATGGTTCGCTCATCTCACCCTCACTTAAACGTCTTGCGCGGGTCAAAGGCGTCGCGGGTTGCTTCCCCTATGAACACCAGCAGCGAAAGCATCACACTGATGACAATAAACGCCATAATCGCCAGCCACGGGGCCTGTAGATTATTGCGCGCCTGTTGAACCATTTCACCCAGTGAAGGGGAGCCCGGTGGCAAGCCGAAACCCAGGAAGTCGAGGGCGGTCAATGAACCAATGGAACCTGACAGGATGAACGGCATGAAGGTCAATGTCGCCACCATCGCATTGGGCAAAAGGTGGCGGAACATGATTGTACCATTACCAACGCCAAGTGCACGCGCAGCGTTTACATATTCAAAATTACGGGCGCGTAAAAACTCTGCCCGCACAACACCAACGAATCCTGTCCATGAAAACAGCAACATAATGCCGAGCAACACCCAAAACCCGGGGGGCAGAACAGACGATATGATGATCAACAGGTAAAGCAGGGGTATCGCCGTCCAGATTTCGATGAAACGTTGGAAAAGAAGGTCGGTCCAACCGCCGTAATACCCTTGGACAGCACCTGCACTTATGCCGATTACGGCAGAAAACAGTGTGAGCGCTAATCCAAACAAAACGGAAATTCGAAAACCATAGATCAGCCGTGCTGAAACGTCGCGAGCCTGATCATCCGTACCAAACCAGTTCCAGTTTCCATAATTACAAAGCGGGTCTTGCGCCCCTCCTTCATATTTATGACAGGCCTCCTCCGTGTCCAGCATCCAGGTTGGCGGAGAGGGAACGGGGCGCGGAACATCCACATTCGCGGTCGTATAGGAATAACGGATCGGGGGCCAAAGCATCCAGCCATTCGCTTCAATTTCTTCAATGTTTACCGGGTCACGATAGTCGGTCACCGGAAGAAACCCGCCAAACTTCTCCTCCGGATAATCGACAAAGATCGGCATTAGTATTTCGCCCTTGTAGGAAACCAGAATGGGGCGGTCGTTGGCGATGAACTCTGCCAAAAGGGAAAATACAAACAGGAACAGGAAGATCCAGAGCGACCAGTACCCGCGGCGGTTCGCCTTAAAATTCTGCCACCGGCGTCCGTTAAGTGGTGATACCTTGAAAGGGCCAATGCGGGCCATCACTTTCGCCTCAACTGGCGCATCCTTGGCGGTTTTTTCGAGTACACCGACGCTCATCACACATCCCGCCTGTCAAAGTCGATGCGTGGATCAATAAGTGTATACATCAGGTCAGAAACCAGATTTACGATAAGCCCCATCAGCGCGAAAATATAAAGTGTGGCAAACACCACCGCATAATCCCGTTGCAATGTGGCTTCAAACCCCAGCAGGCCCAGACCGTCCAGCGAAAAGATTGCTTCAATTAGCAAGGAACCGGAGAAGAATGCCGTAATGAAGGCGCTTGGAAACCCGGCAATGATGATCAGCATCGCGTTGCGGAAAACATGGCCGTAAAGAACCTGGCTTTCCTTCAAGCCTTTAGCGCGAGCCGTCACCACATACTGTTTCTTGATTTCGTCGAGAAACGAGTTTTTGGTCAGCAATGTCGTGGTGGCAAATGCGGAAAGACATAGAGCAATCAGCGGTAACGTCAGGTGCCAAAAGTAGTCAACGATTTTCCCCCACAAGGACAATTCATCAAAATTGTCGGACGTCAAACCGCGCAACGGAAACCAGTCCAGAAACGACCCGCCGGCGAAAAACACCATGAGCATGACGGCAACCAGAAAGCCCGGTATCGCATAGGCGATGATAATTATCCCGCTGGTCCAGATATCGAATGTGGACCCGTCATGAACGGCTTTTCGAATGCCAAGCGGAATGGAGATGATGTAGGAGATCAACATGATCCAAATGCCCAATGATATTGAAACGGGCATCTTTTCCTTGATCAGATCGATCACAGATATCGATCGGAAATAACTTTCGCCGAACTCAAACCGGGCATAATCCCAAATCATTTTCAAAAAACGCTCGTGGGCGGGCTTGTCAAACCCAAACTGTTTTTCGAGCTTTTTGATAAATTCCGGGTCGAGCCCTTGAGAACCACGATATTTAGAAGAACCACCAGTCGATTCCGCGCCAGACTGGGTATTATCCGCGCCTGTTTGAAAGTCTCCGCCACCCCCTGAGATACGGTCAGCAGCGCTACCTCCCTGACCGGTGAGCTGGGCAATAATCTGCTCCACCGGGCCACCCGGTGCAAACTGGATGACCGTGAAGCTCAACAGCATAATCCCCAACAGGGTGGGAATCATGAGCAGCAAACGTCTCGCAATATAAGCGCCCATTCGGTTGCAGCTTCTCCTCCCCGCCGGGCGGGATATCATTGTTCGTCAGCAATTAATGAAAGGTCTAGCCCTTACCAATTGCCTTGGCTTTTGCCCCGTCGAACCACCAGAAGGTTTCTATGGGGAAACTGTAGTCGGGTTTTGTTTCAGGAAAACCAAACATATCCCAATAGGCAATACGGTGATTCGCCGAAGCCCAATTAGGTATCCAGCTATGCGTTACACGCAAGACCCTGTCGAGGGCTTTGAGGATAACTGCAAGCTCGTGGCGGGAATTAGCCCCGTCTATTTTGCCGATCAATTCATCAACTGTGGCGTTTTTGATCCCGGCAAAATTGCGGTTACCTTCACGGTCGGCATTTGCCGCTCCGAAAAACTGCTGCATGCTTTCGCTCGTTGGTGTCGCTCCAAACCGAAATGCCATGCCGGAAACATCAAAATCATAGGTGTCCAACCGCTTTTGATACTGGGCCGGGTCGACAAGGCGAATGGAAGCATCAACACCAAGGGACTTCAGGTTGGCAACAAACTTCCCTAAAATGCGTTCAAACGTCGGGGATCGGATTAAAAATTCGAGTGTAAACGGCGTACCGGTTTCATCGACTAGTTGCGTTCCCTGTCGTTTCCATCCGGCTTCCTGGAACAGTTGATTGGCCTTGCGCAGCAATTTGCGGTCCCGGCCGGACCCGTTAGATGCCGGTTGCATGGGTACTTCATTAAATACGGCGGGTTCAGGCGCGTTCTTCAGGCCCTCCAGCAGTTTCAATTCTACACCCTGTGGCTTGCCCGCGGCAGAGAATTCAGAATTTTCGAAGAACGATTGCCCGCGTGTATAGGCATTGAAAAAGAAATTTTCATTGGTCCACTCAAAATCGAAGCAATGCCCAATGGCTTGTACGGTTTTGGGATTGGCCAGCTTTTTGCGCCGTTGATTAACCGCCCATGCCTGGAATGATGGCACTTTTTCAGCTGGGAACAAGCGTTGCTTGACGCGACCGTCCTTTACGGCAGGAAAGTCATATTCCGTCGCCCAGGTCTTCGAGGTGAATTCCTCGCGAAAAGTAATATTACCCTTTTTAAAGGCTTCAAATGCAGCCTGCCGGTCACGGTAGAATTCAATCCGCAGGACATCAAAATTATAGAGACCCTTTGTAAATGGAAGATCTTTTGCCCAATAATCCTCAACCCTCTCATATTCAATCAATGACCCACTGTTGGCTGTTTTTACCCGATATGGACCTGATGTGAGCGGGGATTCCAAGGTAGCTGCCAGAAAATCGACTTTTTCATAATAGGTTTTAGATACAATCGGCATCAATGCATTGGTCAAAATGGCCCGGTCAGACTGCTTGCCGTTGAAAGTCAGGACAACAGTCTCATCGTCAACCGCTTTTGCGGCCTCCAGATTGTTCAATACGATTGCGATTTCCGGATGCCCATCCTTTTTAAGAAGCGTGTAGGAAAACGCCACGTCGTGGGCTGTGATGGGTGAGCCATCGTGCCACCGTGCTTCCGGTCTCAATTTAAACGTATAGGTGTTCCGGTCGTCTGAAATCTCGACGCTGCGTGCAAGGCTGCAGTAAATCGCCGTCGGTTCATCAATCGCCCGGACCATCAAGGCATCAAAGCACAATTCCATGCGCGGAGGCGCATTGCCCTTCAAAACGAATGTGTTGAGTGTATCGAATGTTTGCGGGTTTTGATTATATCCCCAGTTCGAAACACTGAAATTGAAAAGCCCGCCTTTTGGAGCATCCGGATTAACGAAATCAAATCGCGGATACTCCGGCCCGTATTTGAGCTCTCCAAACGCTGATAACCCGTGCAGTGGTGCTCCTGTCGGGTTTGCAGCGAGTGAAATTTTCGGCATGGACGCCAGCGGACCTGCCAGCATAGCGGCGATGGACAGGCGCCCGAATTGTCTGCGAGTGAGAGCCATAGGTTATCCCGTTTGTTGCGACACTATTGGTATTTAGCCTTTAAAGCCGCTTCTTTTTCCGGGTCAATCCACCAGCTTTCCGGATCTATACCGCGATAGGAAGGTTGCGGCCTTGGAATGGCAAATTTATCCCAATAGGCTGCACGGGTTATGGACACGTGCCATTGGGGTACCGCGTAATAATTAAACAATAAAACACGGTCAAGGGCGTTCGTCACTGCCACAAGCTCGGCCCGGTCTTTGGCATAGATGATACGTTCAACCAATTTGTCGATTACCGGGTTTTTAGCACCCATATAGTTGCGCGACCCTGATTGATCAGCAGCGCCACTCGACCAATACTCCCGCTGCTCGTTACCAGGCGATGCCGACTGTTGGGTGGCAATTGAGATAACATCATAGTCAAAATTGTTGACCCTTGCGATGTATTGTGACGTATCAACAACGCGAAATGTTGCGTCAATTCCAAGACGCTTAAGGCTGGTGAGCCATGGGGCGTTAATTTTCTCACTGGCCGGGCTGAAACCAAGAATTTCCAGCTTGAACTGATTACCGTTAGAATCGACAAGTTTGCTGCCTTCTTGCGTCCATCCACCCTGTTTGAGAAGATCAAACGCCACCCTGAGAAACTTTCGATCATCACGACGGGTTTCATACACGGGCAAGGCGAATTCTTCTGTGAAAATTTCAGGAGGCAGGTCTGATTTATATTCACTGAGAATTTCCAACTCTCTACCGCCTGGTAATTCTTTTGATTGTAATTCCGTTCCACCGAAATAGCTTTTTGTGCGGGTGTATTGGCTAAAGAACAGGTTTTTGTTCATCTGCTCAAAGTTCATGGCCCAGGTTAATGCCTTTCGCACAAGCCGGTTCTGGAATTGTGGGCGCCTGGTATTCAGAACAAAGCCCTGCATCGAATATCCGGATGTTTCCTTAAACTCTTCCTTTTTCACATCACCGGCTTCAAATGAGGGAAAATTGTATCGACGCGCCCAAAATTCCGCCCTGTTTTCCAAACGAAGGTCACCAAACCCACCTTTTTTGAAAGCTTCCCACAGGGCGGTTTCATCTTTAAAATAGGTATATTTGCGGGTGTCAAAATTGAAACGGCCTTTACGTGTCGGCGTTTCTGCTGCCCAATAATCCTTCACCCTTTCATAGGTTACAGACGAGCCGGGTTCAAAACTCGCAATTTTGTAAGGGCCACTACCCAAAGGCGGTTCCAAAGATGATTTGGTAAAGTCTCGTTTCTTACCTTTTGCATCCACCCCTTCCCACCAGTGTTTTGGCAGGACAGGCAGATCACCGATTATCAAAGGCAGTTCCCGGTTATTCTTTTGCGCGAAAAAAAACGTAACCTCATATTCATTGTCGATGCGGATTTCTTTTACATCGCCAAAATAGCGGTTGTACTGGGGTGAGTGCTCTTTGAGGGTTTCCATTGACCATTTGACATCCTCCGGTGTGATCCGTTTGCCGTCGTGCCATTTAGCGCGCTTATCAAGTCGGTAGGTTGCGGAGGAATAATCATCAGGATAGGTGAAAGCTTCTGCAATGAGCGGGTGGGATGCAGATGGTTCGTCAATAGCTTTCGACATCATCAGGTCCCAAAGTAGACCCCCCTGATAATTTAACCCGGCGGCGGTAGCGCCAGGGACAATAAACGGGTTGAAACTGTCAAAAGTTCCATTCGCCATCGAATTGAGAGTGCCGCCCTTTGGCGCATCAGGATTCACGTGTTCGTAATGGGAGAATCCGTCTTCGTATTTCGATTTTCCGATCAGGGACGTCGATTTCCGCCAGACCCGATCATCCGAATATGCCGGCTGCGACGCAAATGCGATAAGGCTGGCCAAAGTCAAGGCAAATGATAAGCCAAAGGGCATAAGGGTGGCGGAAATGAAACGCTTCATCGGCAAATCTCCGAATAACAAAATATCTGCAGTAAGGTAGGCATCATGGAAGATAGGTCAAGTTACGTTCTTGTCAGAAATACTTGATTGAATTGGATGAATGGCGGGCATAAAAAAACCGGACAAACTGCCCGGTTTTTCAAATTCTGCAGCAACCTGCCCTCAGCTACCCGGCAGCGGAGCCGGATCAGCTGAAAGGGACCGTAGATAGGCAATTAGAGCCGCCCGTTGTTCGGTTTTCTTGATGCCTGCAAATCCCATCGATGTACCTTTAATGTGGGCTTTTGGCTTAAAGAGAAAGCCGTTCAGTTCGTCATAGGTCCATGTTTTACCTGCGCCATAGGCTTTCATGGCGCTGGAATAGCCAAACCCGTCAGCAACGCCGATGGCGCGGTTTACAATACCATAAAGTCCGGGGCCGACCTTATTACCGGCACCTTCTGCAAAATTGTGGCAGGCGGCACATTTTTTACCGGCCTTTTCACCAGCTGCCAGATCAGCGGATGCCAACAACGCGTCAACAGATTCAACCGTCGGTGCGGCAGCAGCCGTTGTCGCCTCTTCCGTCGCACCCCCTTCAAGGGCGTAGCCCGGTTTATCAGGCGTATTGCTGTGAAAAAGCTCCTCGGCCAGGAAGTTGACCCCCAAAACCACAAACGCAGCCGCCAATAGCGCTGCAAATACTTTGTTCCACTCAAATGAGTCCATGCGTTTAGGCTCCAGATACGCAATCAGGCCGGGGTTTGATGCGTTTGAAGGGGCAACCCACATCAGCCTTTAAATTCGCGCGGAAACTATGACTTTTGCTGCGGCGTTGCAACACCTATAAGAGCGCTTCCCATGAGACTTTTTGTCATGGATTGCAGATTTATCGATTTAAGGCCCGAACGCAGATGAAAAACAGCAAAACTCTGGTGTTAATTCCCGCCAGAATGGCATCAACCCGCCTCCCGGGGAAGCCTTTGGCCGATATTGCCGGCCTGCCGATGATCGTTCAGGTGATGAACCGGGCTCTGGAGGCTGACGTTGGCCCTGTTGTCATCGCGACGGACACAAAGGAGGTATCTGATTCGGTGCGCGACCATGGTGGCGAAGCGGTAATGACTCGTGAAGACCACGCCTCTGGTTCAGATCGGATTTGGGAGGCGATTCAGACCGTTGATCCGGACAACAACGTGGACAGAATAATCAATGTACAAGGGGATCTGCCGACAATCGACAAAACCGCCATCCGTGCCAGCCTGCGGCCCCTGGTGAATGCCGACGTTGGGCTGGCGACGCTGGCGACTGAAATCACGCTCGAAGAAGAGCGAACCGATCCCAATGTGGTGAAACTTGTCGGCACACCGTCGGGGGAAAACCTTTTGCGGGCGCTTTATTTCACCCGCGCGACGGACCCTTATGGAGATGGCCCCCTGTACCACCACATCGGCCTTTATGCATGGCGGCGCGAAGCGCTGGAACGTTTCGTCTCGCTGCCCCCGTCAACCCTTGAACTGCGGGAAAAACTTGAACAATTACGTGCCGTTGAGAACGGCATGCGCATTGATGCGGCCCTCGTTGACACTGTCCCGCTTGGTGTTGATACTCCCGACCATCTTGAACGCGCCCGCGCAATTCTTTCAAAATCGAGCTGATAAATATGCCCAACAGAACCGGCAAAATCGCGTTCCAGGGGGAACCCGGCGCCAATTCCGATACGGCCTGCCGTAATGTTTATGCCAATATGACGCCGCTGCCGTGCCCGACGTTTGAAGATGCATTCGACGCCTTGAAAACCGGCGAGGCCGACCTTGCCATGATCCCGATTGAAAACACGCTTGCCGGGCGTGTTGCGGATATCCACCAATTGCTGCCGGATTCCGGGTTTCAGATCATTGGCGAATATTTTCTGCCCATCCGTTTTCAGTTGATGGCTTTGCCCAGGGTGAGAATCGAGGATATCGAAACCGTCTATTCCCACATCCACGCGCTGGGCCAATGCCGCTCGGTCATCCGCGACAATGGTTGGAAAGGCGTTATTGCCGGCGATACGGCGGGTGCCGCGCGCATGATCGCCGAAAACAACGACCGCAAAGCCGCCTCCCTTTCCCCCGTCCTGGCGGCGGAACTTTACGGCATGAATATTTTAAAGGAAAATGTCGACGACGCGGAGCATAACACCACCCGTTTCGTCATCCTGTCCCGCGAGGCGGAGGTTCCCGACGTTGACGCGGGCCCGGCGGTGACAACTTTCGTCTTCCGCGTCCGCAATGTCCCCGCCGCACTCTATAAAGTCATGGGCGGTTTCGCCACGAACGGCGTCAACATGACCAAACTGGAAAGCTATCAGGGCGGCACCTTCACCGCCACAATCTTCTACGCCGACATAGAAGGCCACCCCGAGCAACAAAACGTAAAATACGCGCTTGAGGAAATGGAATTCTTTTCAGCGGAGCGGAAGATTTTGGGGGTGTATCCGGCCGCGACCGAGCGGGGGTGAATGGGAGGGGACGGGACTAGCGGGGAGTCGGGTCAGAAAGATGAGGAAAGAACTGGTTCAGTTTTTCGATAACAGTGATTGGTAACGCCGTAGTGATTGTAGACACGCCCAGTCTTTCAGAATTTCGTTGTCGACATCTGAATTCAGCCTAAAAGGAGGTCACCTTGGGTATTCACATCAATTCGGATCAAACCTACAAGCAGCCATTGGTTTTTCATTCCGTT
This sequence comes from uncultured Rhizobiaceae bacterium, assembly GCA_951813045.1. Taxonomy (GTDB): domain Bacteria; phylum Pseudomonadota; class Alphaproteobacteria; order Rhizobiales; family Rhizobiaceae; genus Pseudahrensia. The sequence goes on along the minus strand of CATOTF010000001.1, from coordinate 132,682 downwards.
GGTAATATTTCGCCGACTGTGAGTGCTGAACGCCAACGCTAATCCCGCCTCAAAATACTCTTGTTCATACTTTCGCTTCAACACCCGTAGTGCTTCATGGTGTCCATACATCCGTTGAAATCTCATATACGCCGTTGAAGTCTCCCAATCATCGCAAATGTGTCTACGATGTTTTCCAGCAGCATCTTTCCATTCAACGGTAAATTCCACTGGACACGGCTCGAGCGGTTTTGCTGGTTTATCAAAGAGAGATGTTTGCGCAGCGAGTTCAGCATGTTTAGCTTGCTCGTCCTGCAAGTCGTTTTTGGACTTTTGTTGTGCTGTCAAGCGCACCATCTGTGGGCGAAGGAGTACAAGTGATTCACATTGAGCATCAGCTTCATTAAAGGAGTTACGGATTAATGGGTTGAGAAACCTTGCTCGTTCCGACCTTTTCAGCTCATCACCCACTATCAGGGATTCTGGTAAGACTTTTTGGCTTTCGGTTCTGATATCAGCCTTTGATCTTGTGAACTGATATTTGATTGAACTCCATCTGGAGAACTTCTGTTTGGGGTCGAGAATCCGAAATGGTACCGGATATTGACGGCGCCAGAGACCGTCTCGTCCTACACCGGCGCAACATACCGTTTCGAAATACTTGCTCGATCTATGCGGCAACGCTTTGACGAGAATGAAGCACTCGTCGTTCATTGCTCCGGACTGTTCCATTTTCCCTCACACTCAGATGGACAGTTTTGCAGTCGAGCATCTTTTCGAGCTCGTCTGAAACGAGCTTACGATGGCAACAAAGATGATCTCGCTCGTAACACATCATGCAGATTCGTTTTGATTTTGCCAAGCTCTCAACTTCTGTAAGAGCGAATTGCGCGGGCTCCCCTGCTAATACAGCAGAGAATATAGCGCGAAACTCATCCATACGCCCTGCACGAGCAGCTTCGCGACCTTCCTTTGGGTCGCCTAATGTCCGGAAGTGTAGATATTCAATCCCCGCAGCGTTTGCCGCATTCGCCAGTGCGGTTTTCGAGAACCCTTTCCTACGAGATTGGGCTCGATCACGGATATCTATGAGTATCTCAATGCCGCCGTCCTTTAATGTAGCGAAGAAGTCTTCTGAAGACGCTTTTTCATAGCCTATTGTAGCAAGCATTGTGATTTCTCCCAAGATTTATGGTGAGGCGAGAAGTTTATTCAAACACTACAGTATCTTGATGGCTATGGGAATCCTGATATGGGGTCGTCGATTGATTGTTAAAGAATGTGGAATATATGACACACAATCTTATCCCCGCCCCAACTTCCTCCCTTATCCTGCCCGTCCTCGCTTTTGGGAACGATGGTTTCGGACCGGCCATTGCCATTTTGGCGGGGCGGTTTTTAATGTTGTGGGGTAACGTCCTGCTGCAACAGGTGAAGGCGGCGTTCAAAGCTCTATGCGTGGAAGTCGGATAATACCCAGGCGTCGGGTGCGGTGTGAAAAGCACTGTTTTCCGTAAAGGCCAAGAGCCTCAATAAAACCGGGCAGGATGCTGAGTCTTATGCCACCTTTTTTATTTACAGCTGTGAAGGCGCAAGCCTCAGCATTCTGCCAGTTCCCGCTTTCCCGGTGTTTTGCCGGGGGAGATATTTGTCTTGGTTGACACACCCCCCGTTGTCATCCCCACGCAGGCGGGGAACCAATTATCGTTTGGAATGAAAAGGGTGATTTGGTTGGAGTTTGAGGGGAAGTTCTGTACGATCAACGTCTTTCTTTCCCCAGCAACATGGGTCCCCGCCTACGCGGGGATGACAACGGGGGTGGTGTGAATTTAGTCCCTTAAACTCACTAACGTCATTTCGGTGCGCGGTTACGCTAACCCGGAACCCAGCGCTGTGAACTCCCGATTCTGGGTTCCGGGTTCCGCTTTGCGGCCCCGGAATGACGGTATTGGGATTGTTAGGGGTCAGGTATAATTGAAACCCCAGTATGTGTTAGATCACCCGGATGAAAAACGATAATCTACTTATTCGTCGCGCAGAATTTGCCGACTTAGTTGCAATTGCCGAGATGCTTGCAGATGATCCGCTTGGGTCAGGGCGGGAAGAAATTTCGACACCTTTGGCAAATGAATACATTGAGGCATTTCAGGCCATCGATAGCGACCCAAATCAGTTTCTTGCAGTTGCGGTGGATCAAGAGCTAATTGTCGCGACCCTCCAACTGACCTTCATCCCCGGAATTTCGCGTAAGGGCTCATGGCGTGGTCAAATCGAAGCGGTGCGCGTGGCACCAAGCCATCGCAATGCCGGCTTTGGCGAGGACATGTTCAACTGGGCCATTGGAATGGCCCGGTCGAGAGGGTGTAAGCTGGTGCAGTTGACGACTGATAAAACTCGGCCAGACGCCCATAGGTTTTACGAGCGTTTGGGATTTCAGGCGACCCATGAAGGTTTCAAACTGGCTCTTTGACGAAAGCGGGCTCGAAAATCTCAGCCGGCAATTCTTTTCTTTGCGGCTTCATATTCTGCGACCAACCGTGCAACGAGCTCGGCAACGGGGACAACATCTTTCACCGCACCAATGCCCTGACCGGAACCCCAAATGTCTTTCCACGCTTTTGTTTTATCGCCACCAAAATCCATTGTTTTTACATCGCCTTGCGGCAGATTATCCGGGTCCATCCCTGCGGCAGTAACCGAACCTTTAAGGTAATTCCCGTGCACTCCGGTAAACAGGTTGGAATAGACGATGTCATCGGCGGATGAATCGGCGATCATCTGCTTATAAGTGTCCACGGCGCGCGCTTCTTTTGTGGCGATAAAGGCGGAACCGATATAACCCATATCGGCACCCATGGCCTGCGCAGCAAGCACCGCATTGCCCGTTGCAATAGCACCGCCCAATAACAATGGGCCATCAAACCATTCGCGAATTTCCTGTATCAGTGCGATTGGAGACAGAGTTCCCGCATGGCCTCCTGCACCCGCGGCAATTGCGATCAATCCGTCCGCACCCTTTTCGATCGCCTTATGTGCGAACCTATTATTGATGATATCGTGCAGCGTAATACCGCCATAAGAATGGATGGCATCGTTCAGTTCTGGCCGCGCACCCAGTGATGTTATGACGATTGGCACCTCATATTTCACGCACATTTCGATGTCGTGTTCCAACCTGTCATTGGAACGATGAACAATCTGGTTTACCGCAAACGGAGCGGCGGGCTTGTCGGGATTGGCCTTATTATATGCGTCCAGTGTCTCGGTAATCTCCGCCAACCATTCGTCCAGCTGCGAAGCGGATCTTGCGTTTAATGCGGGGAATGCGCCAATCACACCGGCCTTGCATTGTTCAATAACGAGGGTTGGGTGCGAAATGATAAATAAAGGGGAGGCAATAGCGGGTAAAGCAAGCCCGTCTTTAAGAATGGAGGGGACGGCCAATGTGAATTTTCCTTTGAACGGTCGGTCGATATCTGTAGGCAAACAAAACTTCTTACCAATACGTCAATTAATCTTGCCCCGTCAAACCAAGGATGGGGCTCTGAGCTTTATCCTGTAAGAAAGATCAACGGAACCTTGGCAATTTACCGCGTCATGGGTACAAGTTTCAACAAGAAGTGATTTGCCAGGAGAGGCAATTGGCCGGGTTTGAGGATTTGATCAGGGGGGCAATAGCCAAACAGGGCGATCCAACGCGCGAGCGTCGTGCAGCCATTTATAAGTCTTCGCAGCAAGCGCTGGAGCGCATGTTGGCACAAAATACGACGCTCAGTGAAACCGCCGTCGCACTTCAACGCCAAAGGCTTGAGAGCGCGATTGAAGAAATAGAGGCAGAATATTCGGTAAACGATACGCCGCTGATAGAGGTGGGAGAGCCAGTAGATGTTGCGCCCCCCGTCAGTACTGGGCCTTCGGGCAATCCAGCCCCAATGCCAACGTTGAAAGAGTCGGAACCTTCGCAGCAATATGCAGTCGAACCAGGACCCAGAAGTTTGGCAACACCAGTTGCCGCCACGCCGGAAATCGCCATCCCTGATGCTACTGTTGAGGTCCTTGCGACCTCCGACGCACCACCTGTGGAAGAGCGAACAGCGCGATTTGGAGCCGTATCGGCAGATTCCCTGCCGGACGAACCTGCACCAGTCGAATATCCTGAAAGCTACTCAGGCGATGTTCTTCAGGAAAAGAAGTCCCACGCAAAATTACTGCTCTGGACGATCATTCTTGTGGGTATTGCAGTTGCCATATGGTGGGCCATCACGTTCGGCCCGGATTTCATGAAAGCCAAACTTGGTGGCAGCGTCCCCAACCCCTCCCAAACCATCGAGTCAGGTAGTTTTATTCCTGAAAATACTGATGGCTGGATTGTTGCATTTAATCCAGCCGATGATGCTGCAAATATAGAATCAGCTGGACGAGGAACAGCGGATCTGTTTCGTGACGGAAATTCAAATTTTGTCCGCCTCACATCCAGAGCGGGCAGTCCACGTAATAATTTGCTGATAAGAGTGCCCCGGGGTGTGATGGGATCGCTTCGTGCGAAATCCGTGACGTTTGAAGTGATGTTGCGAAACCCTGAAGATATCGCCCATGAGTTCGCTGTGTATTGCGAATTTGGCGATATGGGAGATTGTGGGCGTAAACGCTTCAGCGCATCGAATAAGGTTGAAGCGTTTATATTCGACGTGACGGTGAAAGACGCCCCCCTTGCGCGAGATGAAGACGCGCATCTGGCATTAAACACTGACCTTGCTGGGGAAGGACGGGCACTGGATATTTATTCAGTGTGGGTTCGGATTGGTGGGTAGAAATTTTATGCGCCAACAATAAATTCCGGGTCATTGCTAATGATTTGCGGGTCAAGCGCACCAATTGCCGAAATATTCTTGCCTGCATAATCCATATTCAAAAGGACATGGCGAATGGCGTTGAGACGGGCGCGCCGTTTGTCGTTTGAACGAATGATTGTCCATGGCGCAGACGTTGAATGCGTCGCGGCCAACATCTGATTCCGGGCTTTGGTATATTCATCCCATTTGCCAAGCGCCTTTATGTCTATAGGCGAAAGTTTCCAGGATTTCAGCGGGTTATGTCGACGGCCATGGAAACGTTTAATCTGCATTTCCCGGCCGACGTTGAGCCAGATTTTAAAAAATGAGATTCCCTCATCCACAATCCCTTTCTCGAACGCAGGGGTTTGCGAAAGAAATTGGCGGTGTTGTTCTATGCTGCAAAACCCCATGACCGGTTCTACCCCCGCGCGATTGTACCAGGATCTGTCAAAAAGTGTCATATCCCCATGGGTCGGGAAATGGGTAATATACCTTTGATAATACCATTGTCCCTGCTCAGTTTCCGTTGGCTTGGAAAGCGCAACAATTCTGGCGTGACGCGGTTTGAGATATTGACGAAAGGCGCCAATTGTACCGCCCTTACCGGCGGCATCACGCCCTTCAAATATTATCATGATCCGCTGCCCGCTCTCCAACCGGTGTTTTTGAAGTTTGACGAGTTCCAGATGAAGCGACTCCAACTGCCCGTCGTAGTCTGCGCGTTTCAGTTTCTTGTTGTAGTGATAATCTCCTGAAGAAAATGCGTCATCGCTGACCCAGTCGGGAAGCTTCGGATCATCAAGATCAAGTGCGCGTTTCTTGCCGGATACGGTAAGTTCAATCATCTTCGCCATCCCTGTTTTGGATTTTGGGAAAGCTCACAAAGTGTCACTGCAGAGTCAATATAATCCCGAAAACCGGATTCAACTGAAAAGCAATTGCTGACCAGCGCACTCAAGGCGCTCAACCAGACTGCACTGAAGCTCAAAATCTGAAATATGCGTCAGCGGCGGCGACGGCGCTCGCTAGGCGGTTGGAACGCCAGCTTATTGTGATACTCGCAATAGGGTTTGTCATCTTTGCTGTTGTGTCCACAAAACGAAAACCCCGGCATTGTTGGGTCGCCAGTCGGCCACTTGCAGGTTGTTTCGGTCAACTGCATCAGTGTCAGTTGCCGGGAAATAGGAACGACAACATCTTCCACCGGTTTTGGTGCAATCACCAATTCCTCTTCGACTTCCATCTTAAGCGCAGTATTGCCAACTACACGGGTTGTCGTGCGTGTTCTTCTCGCGCCGCCACCAGAGCTCGTACCCGTCGTTGAACGAGTGGTGGGCTTACGACGAGAAGCAGCATTGGATTTACCGGCTGGTTTTGCACGGCCTGACAAGCCAAGCCTGTGTACTTTACCAATGACGGCATTGCGTGTGACTTCGCCAAGATCGGCGGCAATTTGACTTGCGCTCAAGCCTTCGGCCCATAGTTTGGCAAGGCGTGAAACTCTGTCTTCTGTCCATGACATGGCAATTTCCTCGTCGTGTAACGCATCTGGAGAAATTCCCTTCCGTCAGTCCGCAGCAATTCGTTCACCCGGTGAGGGGCGAATAAAAACCTCCACAATGTGCGGGGTTGATGCTTGAATCTGAGGTAGAACCAGGAGGCTCTCCAACCTTCGGGGGAAACTACAATGGTCATTGACTCGCCCGCAAGTGTACCGACAACGCAACGAATCATTTTTTCACTTTGTCCCCAACGAAAAGAATCAATCTTCCAATTTTGAATGGAATCTGGGGATATTTGTAGAAAATAAATCTCTTGTTTATATCTGCACCCGCGTTTGTTGACTTGCATATCGGCCAGAAACACTGGCTGGTTTCGATTGACAGCCAAAAACGTATCCCTAAACTAACACCGGAAACCGCCCGCAGCGTGTTGCTGGGCGGTTTTTGTATTTTGTCATCATGGCGAAAAAATCATCGTGGTGTTTATCACCCCGCAATCAATCGGATTCATAAGGATCAAGAATATGTCTGAAAACGCATCACCATCCACTCTCTTTAGTGCATTTGCCAGAGCGCCAATTCACTTTGAGCGCGGCGAAGGGGTGCGACTTTACACCAGTTCAGGTGAAGAGTTTCTCGACTTTGCAGCAGGCATTGCTGTTAACGCGTTGGGGCACTGCCATCCTCATTTAGTAGAAGCGCTGCAAACACAGGCGCAAACCCTTTGGCATGTCTCCAACCTTTATGAGAGCCCTCAGCAGGAAAGCCTTGCCAGCAGGCTTTGTGACAACTCCTTCGCAGACCGGGTGTTTTTCACCAACAGCGGCACGGAATCCATGGAATGCGCCTTTAAAACGGCCAGACGTTGGCACCATGACAATGGGGCGCCGGAGCGAGTGGACATAATTACGTTTGAGGGAGCCTTTCACGGCCGGTCATTGGCTGCAATTTCCGCAGGCGGCAATGAAAAATACATGATGGGTTTTGGCCCCAAGGTTGCAGGGTTCAATCAAGTTGACTTTGACGACTACGACCAATTGAAGGCCGCGATCACGGACACGACGGCGGCTATTTTGATAGAACCGGTCCAGGGAGAAGGGGGTATTCGCCCTGTATCCCACCAGCGGTTACGGGAATTACGCGAACTGTGTGAAGAACATGGTATTTTGCTGATATACGACGAGATCCAGTGCGGTATTGGCCGTACCGGCAAGCTCTTTGCCCACCAATGGGTAGATGGGGCCGAGCCCGATATCATGGGCATTGCCAAAGGTATCGGTGGCGGGTTTCCTGTCGGCGCCTGCCTTGCAACTGAAAAAGCGGCGTCCGGCATGCAGCCTGGCACCCATGGCACAACATATGGCGGCAATCCGCTGGCTATGGCCGTCGGCAATGCTGTACTCGACGTCGTGCTGGAAGACGGCTTTCTGGATCAAGTGATGGAAAAAGCCATATTCCTGAAACAACGCCTCGCAGAATTAGCGGACAGTTACCCGGATATCATAGAAGGGGTTCGTGGTGACGGACTGATGCAGGGACTGAAGTGTAAGGCAGTTAATACCGAGGTAGTTGCTGCATTCCGCGACCACCACCTGTTGTCCGTACCGGCAGGAGACAATGTTGTTCGCCTGATCCCGCCTTTGACGGTTGGTGAAGATGATATGCGCGAGGCGGTTGAAAAAATGGATGCCGCCCTCATGTCGATGCAGAACGCCGGATAGTATTATGCCAAAACATTTTCTGGATATTGCCTCGGTGCCCGCCACCGAACTGCGTTCTATTTTGAACTCGGCAACGGCGATGAAGACGCAAATGATGAACGAGCGTTTGGAAGTTGGCCGCAGGAAGCCTTTGGAAGGCAAAGTCCTGGCGATGATCTTCGACAAACCTTCCACGAGAACGCGCGTGTCATTTGATGTGGGCATGCGCCAACTGGGGGGAGAAACCATCATACTCGATGGGGAATCGTCACAAATGGGTCGGGGTGAATCGATCGCCGATACGGCGCGGGTGTTGTCCCGTTACGTTGATGCAATCATGATCCGAACAACGGCACACGATAGGCTGTTGGAACTGGCGCAACACGCCACCGTTCCCGTAATCAACGGCCTCACTGATGAGACACACCCCTGTCAGATCATGGCGGATGTCATGACCTTTGAGGAACATAAAGGCCCGATTGAAGGCAAGACGCTCGCCTATTCAGGCGATGGCAACAACGTTGTCAGTTCGATGATGGAGGCCAGTGCCCGTTTCAACTTCAAATTGCGTGTTGCAAGTCCTGAAGGGTATGACCCTGTTGAACGTTACCTCGATTGGGCTCGGGTTGAGGGCGGTGATGTGGAACTGACCCGTGACCCGGCGGCGGCTGTATCAGGCGCGGATTGTGTGATCACGGATACGTGGGCATCTATGGGCATGGAAGAAGAGGCTGGCGGACATAACGTATTTGCGCCCTATCAGGTTAATGCCGAACTCATGGCCAAGGCTGACGCTAACGCTGTCTTTATGCATTGCCTGCCCGCCCACCGAGGTGAAGAGGTGACTGACGAGGTAATGGACGGCCCACAAAGTGTGATATTCGACGTGGCGGAAAACCGCCTTCACGCTCAAAAGGGTATCATCGCCTGGTGTCTGGGGGGCGACTAACATCGCAACGGCAAGGACGCACTTGCCATTAGGCGCCTATTACCTAAATAGACCCTGGGCTGTAGGTCCATATGTTCTCCCGATAGGTCTGGCTTCGGCCAGTGCAGATTATGTCACAAGCTACACTTAACATTGATCTTGCCGGTCAGGATGCCGTCATCCCGTTCCAGGTTTCACCCCTGGATGTGCGTGGCCGCGCGGTGCAATTGGGACCCATGCTCGATTCAATTCTGGAGCGGCACAGCTATCCAGAACCTGTATCCCGACTTCTGGCCGAGGCGATAACTCTAACGGCGCTGCTGGGCACATCGTTGAAGTTTGAGGGAAAGTTCATTCTTCAAACCCAGACCGATGGGCCAGTCTCGATGATTGTGACTGACTTCACGACACCCGGCTCTATCCGTGCCTATGCGCGCTATGATGAACAGGCGGTCGAAAACGCTGATACCAATAGCGTATCAAGCCTGTTGGGCAACGGTTCTCTGGCGATGACGATAGATCAGGGGGAACACACACAAAGATATCAGGGAATTGTACACCTTGACGGTATCGGCCTTGAGGAAGTTGCGCGGCGCTATTTCCTTCAATCTGAACAAATTCCAACTGAAATTCGGCTGGCTGTTGGTGAAGTCCTGACCCGGCGCGAAGGGGAAAAACCCGCGCGCACTTGGACCGCTGGTGGTGTTCTGCTGCAATTCCTGCCCGATTCTGAAGAGCGCATGCGGATGAAGGATCTGCCGGGCGGCGATGGCGCAACGGATGATGACGGCAATTTCAAGGAAGACGACGCGTGGGCTGAAGCGCAGGCCTTGATGAACACAATTGGCGATATCGAATTGACGGATATGTCGGTAGAGCCGGAGCGCCTGTTGTTTCGACTGTTTAATGAACATGGGGCAAGGGTATTTGACAGTACCCCGGTGATAGACAATTGCTCCTGCTCAAAGGAGAAAATACACAACGTCCTGATCGGGTTGTCCCCACAGGAGCGGGCAGAAAGTGTCGAAAATGGTGAAATCGCGGTAACTTGCCAATTTTGCAGCCAAAAATACTCATTCGAACCTTCAAAGATATTGAGCAAGAACTGAATTAAATCCCGCCTTAGGCCCTGCCGTCCTGCAAATTTCGACGTTAAGGTAACGAAATGGTCAATTGAACCCGGTTTAATGCCTTATGTTCACCGTGTTTGGGCCGTGTTATGTTGCAAATTATTAACTTGAGCAGTGAACCCGCTGCTCCTAACTATGCATAGCCTCCAGGAGTGGCTTTATGCTCGATAAAGTAAGCGATCAAAATCTGACGGCGACCAATGAATTGCAGGCCCAAACCCTCGGGCACGCTCAGGTTTCTGATGCGCAGATGACACTAACTGCCCAGCATAAAAGAGGGTTTTGGTGGTATGTGGGAAAATTCCTCGCCATTATTGTGCAAGCGGTATTAATGGTCGCCATTTTATGGGGCGCTTATAACGCCACTCTTCGGATGATTGACGAGAAACCCGAACCGAGAAAACGGCGGGCATTTAAAACCGTATATACGGTTGAGACAGTCACCGCGCAAAAGAAAGATTATCGCCCTCGGTTTGTATCTTACGGTCAAACGGTTGCGGCACGTACCGTGGAACTGCGTTCGCTGGTTTCCGGTGAAATTATTGCCATAAGCCCGAATTTGAGCGCCGGTGCCCATGTCAACAGGGGTGATGAACTGCTTAAAATTGATGAGTTCAGGTTCCAGGGTGCCCTTTCCGAGGCACGCGCAAATTTAATTGAAGCTGAAGCCCGTATTGCCGAAAATGAAGCGCAAATTGCCCTTGAGCAAAGCCGGTTAAAGGCGGCGCAGGAACAAACCAAATTTGCTGTCGACGATCTCGAACGCATCGAGAAACTGATCGCCCGTAAAACTGCGACAATGCAGCAGATGGATGCGAGAAAACTGGTGGTTAGCCAGCGTAATCAGGCCGTGGCGCTGGCCCGTGATACTATCAAGGTACAGCAGGCGCGGTTGGCCCAGTTAAAAGCAACGATCAGTCGCCTCGATTGGAAAGTTAAGGAAGCGCAGCGCAATCTGGAATCGACCAGCCTGAAGGCACCTTTTTCCGGCGTGGTCCGGTCGAGTGCTGCCGAGATTGGGCGGGCGATTACTGCAAACGACGTGGTTGTATCGCTCTATGAAGAGGGTTCTCTGGAGGTCAGGTTTACGCTGACCGACGCCCAATATGGGCGGTTGCAGACGGCAGCGGGCGGGCTATTGTCTCGCCAGGTGGAAGTTATCTGGTCGGTAGGTGGCCGGGACTGGAAATACGAGGCGACGATTGACCGTCTGGGGGCCGAGATTACATCCAATCGTGGTGGTGTTGAAGTCTTCGCCACTGTTGCGCAGACAAGCAATGCCGTTACTATTCGTCCGGGCGCCTTTGTTGAAGTGCGTGTACCTGACCGTCAATTCGCCGGAGTGATATCCGTCCCTGACACTGCGTTATACGATAATGATACGGTATACATCGCGGTCGACGGTAAGCTGGAAGAACGCAAGGTTGATATTGCTGCTTTTGAGGGTGAAACGGCGCTGGTGACCTCGGGCCTGAACGCGGGCGACGAGGTCCTCACGACCCGGATCACCGAGGTAAGTGCAGGGTTAAATGTTCGTCGCGAAGGCGACCCAGCACCTGAAAAAACGAGCACAGCAAAAAACGGGCCGCCCCCAACCGGCCGACCAAGCAGAGAAGAAGTCGCGAAAATATTAAAAGCGAATAATCTGACCCGCGACGCGTTTAGAGCTCTGCCGCAGGCAAAACGCCGCGAAATGATCCAAACGCACAGGGTTGCGGGAAAATAGGGCGCTTGATCAGGATGTTCGAACTATGATCCGCGCCATACCCACATCATCAGGAATGATTTCTCTGTTTGTGCGGCACCGAAATGCTGCCAATCTGGTTATGGTCCTGATGATCATATTTGGCGCGATTTCCCTGAGCCGGATCAACACCCAGTTTTTTCCAAAAATTGAAATACCGGTCATTTCCGTTTCCGTCACCTGGTCGGGGGCAAGCGCGGAGGATGTTGAATCAAATATATTGGAAGTTCTTGAACCGGAGCTTCGTTACCTTGATGGTGTCGATCGGGTGACATCCCGCGCCCGCGAAGGCGTTGCATCCATCGGTATTGAATATCAAACCGGTGTTGATTTGAAAGAAGCACTTCGCGAAGCTGAAACGGCGGTTAAATCAGTTACAACGTTGCCGGAAGATTCCGAGACACCCACCGTGCGCCAATCAACCCGAGGGTTTGACCGCGTGGCGCGGTTGGCTTTAACAGGCCCGATTTCAGAAAGGGCGTTGCGGTTTTATGCAAAAAAGATCCGTGATGACCTCATTGAGCGGGGTATAGACAAAATCATCTTTACCGGGTTGCGGACGCGCGAACTGCGGGTTGATCTTCCAGAGCGAGAACTCCGTCGCCTCGATATGACAGTCGGCGATGTGTCGCAATTGATCACCGCCAATTCCCGTGACCTACCATCAGGGAAGATGGAGGGCAGCGTTGAAAAACAATTGCGCACCCTCGCCGAGGCAGATACGCCACGCGGCTTGGGTGCAATGGAAGTGCGTGCATTCAGTACCGGTGAAAAGGTCAGGCTGCGTGATATCGCCGATATCCGAGACGACTATAAAGACGGGGAAGCCCGCGGTTTTATAAACGGGCGTCCCGCCATTCAAATCGAGATTCAAAGGGCAGATACTGCCGACACACTCAAAACCAACCAACTGTTGACAACATACCTCAAGGATATCGAAGGCACATTACCAGCTGGCCTTGAGTTGTTGAAATATGACGTACGCGCCAACGCTTTGACTGATCGCATTACGCTTTTGGTGACAAATGGGCTGGGCGGCCTCGTTCTGGTTGTTGGAATTCTGTTTATTTTCCTCAATGCCCGCATCGCATTCTGGGTTGCAGTCGGTATTCCAGTAGCTATGTTGGCGACAATCGGCATCATGTATTTGATGGGGCAGTCGATCAACATGATCTCGCTCTTCGCCCTTATCATGATGCTCGGTGTTATTGTCGATGATGCAATTGTGGTGGGAGAACACACCGCCACCCGTTTTTCCAATGGCGATGAGCCTTTTACAGCGGCGGAAAATGGCGCCGGGCGAATGGTTGTTCCAGTATCGGCGGCGATGATTACGACGATTGCCGCATTTGCGCCCATACTTGTCATCAAGGGTGGCATCGGCCAGATAATGGGGGCAATGCCTGTCGTGGTGGTTGCCGTTATAATTGCCAGCATGATCGAATGTTTCCTGATCCTGCCTGGACATTTGGCCCATACCCTGAAGCCGCGCCGTGCCCGCCGATGGTCCTATTGGCGGCAGTTTATCATCGCACTCACCATTGGCGTTTTCGCCGTTTCGGTTATGGAACCCGGCAAAGGCGGCTGGTTTGTTGAACTGGCTAATGGCGTCATGGCGTGGATAAGGGGTTACGTGAGCGTGCCGCAACTTCCCCTCGACCCCCAGGCCATTGTTGAATTCATACAGGACAAACGACAATTAACATCACAACCCTTGTTTTTTGCTGCTCTTGCCATCACCGCCTATGTGACATCGGTCTTGATGGAAGCCGTGATTGCCCTGTATTCGGCATGGCGCCGACGTGGAAAGTCTGACTCGGAAATCATAACCGATGGGGCATTCCGCCGCGGGTTTGATCGCGGTTTCAATTGGTTTCGAGACGTTCCATTCGACGCAATGGTCCGCGCGTCATTTTCACTGCGCTATGTAACCATTGCGATTGCTGGCGGATTATTTGCTGTCGGGGTCTATGGAATGATCGCTAGCGGCAAGGTCGGATTTGTATTTTTTCCTTCAACAGAAGCCGAGAACATAAATGCACGCCTGGTCTTCAGCGCTGGTATGCCGGAAAACAAGGCAATTGAAGCGATTACCCGCATTGAAGAAGCGTTGAAAAAAACGGAAGAAGAGCTGACCAGTGGAAAGGAAAAACTGGTTGTTGCGGTATTTACAACACTGGGCAAGGCCGGGCGTTCTACCGGTGATAATCTCGCCAGCATTCGGGTACAGTTGACGACATCGGAACAACGTACAGTGCGTACACGTGAGATTAGCAGCGCATGGCGCCGCAATATGCCCAAGATTGCAGGGGTGCGCCGAGCATCCATTTTTGCCTCAAGAGGTGGACCACCGGGGCGCGATATTGATATCCAGCTTCAGGGTCCGGATATCGGTGTTTTAAAGGAAGCTGCAACGGCTATCATACCGCTTGTCCAGGCCATAAACGGCGTTTCCGGCGTCGCCGATGATCTGCCTTATGGTAAGCCCGAATTGAACATGGCACTGAAACCGCGCGGGGCTTCACTCGGTTTCAGCATCGAAGATGTCGGCCGCCAGCTCCGCAATTCATTTGAAGGCGCAATCCCGCGGCGTTTTGCGGATGGTGATGATGAAATAACGATCCGCATTACAAAAATAATGCGGAACAAGGGCACCGCCGCTTTGCGTAACTTTGAACTAAAAAGTCCGGCAGGTGACTTTGTTCCCCTCTCTGAAGTCGTCTCTATCACAGAAAAGCAGGGGTTTGCGGCCATCGAACGAATTGACGGCAAAGCAACGGTCTCGGTCACGGCCGACATTGATACGAAAGTCAGCACCACCGAAAAAGCAATCGAGGAGTTGGAGGCGTCCAACCTCGAACAGGTAGTCGATAAATATGGTGTCTCCTACAGATATTCCGGGCGTGACGAGGAGCGACGCAAAGCTTTTGGGGATTTGCAAATCGGTGCCCTGATCGCCCTGTCGGTGATCTACATCGTTTTGGCCTGGGTATTTGCCAGTTATTGGCGGCCTGTTGCAGTTATGTTGATCATCCCGTTCGGCGTCGTGGGCGCAGTCTACGGGCATTATCTTCTGGATATGAAGCTGACCATTTTGTCGTTTATCGGCCTTCTTGGACTTGCTGGAATTCTAGTCAACGATTCCATTATTCTGGTCAGCCGGCTGGATGAACGCCTGCAAATTGGTGACAGTTTGAAGGAGGCTGCAATCGGAGCCAGCCGAGACAGGCTGCGAGCAGTCTTGCTCACATCGTTGACAACAATCGGCGGGCTTGTGCCCCTGATGTTTGAAAAAAGTCTGCAGGCTCAGTTTCTCTTGCCGATGGCTACAACCATGATTTTCGGGCTGGCGTCGGCGACAATATTGGTGCTTTTTCTGGTTCCAGCTTTTGTAGGTATCGGCGATGATATCGGCTGGGTTTTAAGACTTTTGTTTGGCCGATCCAAACCACCGGTAAAGACAGGAACTGTATTACAACCTGCAGAATAACAGAATTAATACAGGTAGTTCGAAGTCCAGCCAACCAAATTCTCAAGCTCGCCAAAACCGCGGGCTTAACATCACCAAAACGGTAAACAGCTCCAAACGCCCAACCAACATCGTGATGCTCAATATCCATTTGGGTAAATCACCCAGCGGCTGATAATTTCCAGCAGGACCAATTACTGCGCCCAAGCCGGGCCCTACGTTGGAAATGGCAGACCCTGCCCCTGAAAGCGCGGTCAGCGTATCGACACCGGCAGCGGCAAGCGCGGACGCTGAAACCGCAAATGTGAGCAGATATAGAAAAAAGAAACTCATAACGGCCAATGTCACATCTTCGCTTATGGGGCGGTCATTGAAGCGCTGGGTAAATATCCCGTTCGGATAAAGGATACGCGCTGTATGTTGGCGCAGGTTTTGAAACAATACCTGAAACCGAAAAATCTTGATGCCACAAGATGTTGACCCCGCACAACCACCGATAAACATGATGAAAAAGAAAAACCCGACCGCGACCGGCCCCCAGCCATCGTAGGCCGCGGACGCATAGCCGGTACCCGTCAATATTGAGGTGACATTCACAGCAGCAACGCGAAGGGCTTCATGGCCGTTGTGAACACCAACGGCTTCCTCCACCGTCCAGGCAAACAGGATTAGGCCGGCCAGAAGCAGTAAGAACGTGCGCACCTGACTGTCTTTGAACAGCGGTTTGGATTGACCTTGCAAAGCCTGAACATACAATAGAAAAGGTAGCGAGCCGATTATCATGAACACCATGGCGATCATATCGACGGCGGCGCTGTCAAAATAGCCAATAGATTCATCGTGGTTGGAAAACCCGCCCGTCGCCACGGTCGTCATGGCGTGGACAATTGCATCCAAAAAACTCATCCCGGCCATGAGATAAGCCAGCATACACAGGCCGGTCAGATTCAGGAAGATTAGGGTGATAAATCCAGAGATTTGTGTCGCACGGGGAAGGATCTTTTCCGGCGTCTCAAATGCTTCGACCTTGAACAGCTGCATCCCGCCAATTTGCAACATCGGCAAAACTGACACCGCCATAACAATGATGCCCAATCCGCCCAACCATTGCAAAATGCCCCGCCAAAGCAGAATTCCCGGCGGCATTTCATCAAGGCCCGACATAACCGTTGCACCGGTCGTGGTCAGACCTGAAATCGATTCAAAGAAAGCATCCGTATAGGTGGGCACGTAACCGGACCAATAAAACGGGAGCGCACCGAATGCTGACAGCATGATCCAAACCATGACCGTCATCACAAAAGCCTGCCGCGTGGTCAGTGCTTTTGCACTTCCGCGTGTTGCCAGAAACATGGCGCCACCCGCTCCACCCGTCACCAGCGCCGAGATTGCAAATATCGACCAGTTTTGATTACCGGCAGCATGGTCAATCAAGGCCGGGATCAGCATTGCAATACCCAGCATCGCCAACAGAACGCCGGTTACCAAAATGACGGGAGTCGGATTAAAAAAAATCTGCCGCTGTGTGTAGCTGGTTGGTAAGCCATCCATACGATTTTGTTCCTGGGCCCGACCGGTTAATTCATGGTGCGATTTGCATTAGGTAGATCTAGTGCAAATGCAGGTATATCAATTTTGAACTCCTCACCATTGTCGCATCGCATGGTATATTGACCAACCATAAAGCCGGATGGTGTTGTTAGCGGGCACCCGCTGGTGTATTGAAACTCGTCACCGGGGTTGAGGATGGGCTGCTCACCAACAACCCCTGGCCCCTGAACGTTTTCATTTTTCCCGTTGGCATCTGTGATCAACCAATATCTGTGCTTCAATTGCACAGTTACATCGCTCCGGTTAACGATTTTGATTGTATAAGCCCAAACGTAATGATCCTCATCCTCATCCTCGTCAGATTGATTATCCAGAAAGGTGGGATGGACAGAAACCTCGATCCCGCGTGTTGTCGCAATATATGTTGAAGGAGATTTCGCTGAATGCATGAATTCATCATCGTTGGAGTTGTTACACCCGGTTACAGGTATTACGAGGTTTAAACGATCCATTTGAAATCCGCCAACCCATGTTGATAATTCATGCTCGATAACCGATTGCGCCCCATCATTGACCCTGTTCTCAACAGGGCTGGACGTAGTCTCGCCAAATTAGGCGTGTCGGCCAATAGCGTGACCTGGACCGGCTTTGTCATAGGAATTATCGCTGCTTTCGCCATTTCCCAACACAATTATTATTGGGGACTGATTCTCCTGTTGATCTCCCGGCTTTTCGATGGTCTTGATGGCGCGGTGGCTCGGGCTAGTGAAAAGTCTGATCTGGGTGGATTTCTCGATATTGTACTGGATTTCGCCTTTTACGGGGCAATCCCCTTTGCCTTCATTATCGCTGATCCAGCAGCCAACGCATTGGCAGGCGGACTGTTACTCCTGATTTTCTATATCAATGGGGCAAGTTTTCTAACCTACGCGCTGATGGCCGAAAAGCGCGGCGTGGATGAAGCGAGGCGGGGAAGCAAGAGCCTGCTTTACACAGTTGGTCTTGCCGAAGCGACGGAAACAATCGCGGTTTTCGTGCTGTTTTGCCTGTTTCCCGCATGGTTCAGTATGATCGCCTATATGTTTTCGGCTATTGTGCTGATCACCACCATTACGCGGTTTATGTTGGCTTATCGATCCTTGCGTTAAAACGGTAATTTCATGCCTGGAGGGATGGGAAGACCTGCCGTCAATTCAGCGGTTTTTTCTCGGGTAATGTCTTCTGCACGGGATTTGGCTGAATTGTGGGCGGCTATAATGAGGTCTTCGAGAATTTCTTCCTCCCCCTCTTTAAACAAAGATGGGTCGATCTTCAGACCTTTCATTGCGCCTTTTCCGGTCAGGGTCACGGTGACCATGCCACCGGCGCTCATGCCTTCGGCTTCCAGTTCTTCAAGCTCAGCCTGCATGCTTTCCATTTTGGATTGCATTTCTTTAACTTTGCCCATCATGCCCATGATGTCTTTCATTCGATATTGTCCTTTTAGTTGAAATAATCATCGAGCTCACCAGCACCGGGATCTCCGGTTTGGGGGTCGCCTGTTTCCGATGATGACGAAAGGTTTGTATCTTCATCATCCCGTTCGAAATTATCCGGATTCTCAAGCGCCGCGTCTTGCGCTGATGCGATATCTAATCCGTCTTCGCTTTCCAACCCTGGAAAGCGTACGTCACGAATTTTAGATTTCGGAAAGGCGCGCAGAACAGCGGCGACCACCGGATCATTTTCAGCTTCCGCAAAATTGTTATTCCGCTCGGCAACTTCCAGTTCCTTGATGGTTGCGCCGCCTTCCACCTCGCTGACCGTGATTGACCATTGTGCTCCGGTCCATTCGCGTAAACGCCCATAAATCTGCTGGACGATGTCGCGGGGCGCATTACCGACCGGTTGAAACTCGATTCGCCCCTGTTCAAACGTAACGACAGATAAGTTATTACGAAGAAGGAGCTTGAATTTGATATCCCGCTTCTTTTCTGCAACGGCCAGCAGGTCGTTCAACGTATGAATCGTTTCAAATGCAGGTGCTTGAACAGGAACTGCGACAGGAGGTGGACTGTCTGGCACCGGAGTCAGATGCGGTTTTTGCCGAGCCTCAACTCGCGTTTCGGCTGTTTCAGGTTCGTGGTTTACAACCAGTGTAGGCCCATTCGCGGTCCTCCGCATGGTCGCTCCACCCCCTGGAGGAGATGATGCCATCGGGCTTTGTATGCCGGTACCGCTGGTGTTATCCGCACTTTGCACTGGACCTCGACCTGGCGTAGCTGGGCCAGAAACTGTTGGCCCCGGGTTGGAACCCAATTCCCGCAATGCCTCATCGGGCGTTGGCAGGTCGGCTGCATGGGTGATGCGCACCAGCACCATATCAGCAGCTGCCAGCGGTCGCGGTGAGCCTTGAACTTCGGAAATGCCTTTTAGAAGCATCTGCCACGTGCGGCCCAATATTCGCGGTGATAGTTTTTCGGCAAATTCCTTGCCCCGTGTTTTCTCGGCTTCCGACAAAGAAGGATCGTTGAGCGCGGTATCAACGTAACGGACACGGGTGACAAAATGGACAAATTCGGCAAGGTCCGTGAGCACGGTCTCCGGCTCCGCACCAATGTCATATTGTTCCTTGATCTCCGCAAGGGCCGCAGCAATATCGCCTTTCATGACATGTTCGAAAAGATCGATCACCCGCGCCCGGTCCGCCAGACCCAGCATGGATTGCACGTCTTCGGCGGTAACCTTGCCGCCGGTTTTCCCGTGATCTTGACCGGCAGAATGGGCAATGGCCTGATCAAGCAGGGAAAGCGCATCGCGTACCGAACCTTCCCCTGCCCGCGCGATCATCGCCAACGCTTCGGTCTCCGCTTCGATATTCTCATGGCCCGCGATCTTCGCCAGATATTCCGTCAGTTCACCAGCATCGATGCGACGCAGATCAAACCGCTGGCAGCGCGATAGAACGGTGATCGGGACTTTGCGGATTTCAGTCGTCGCGAAGATGAACTTCACATGTTCCGGCGGTTCCTCGAGCGTTTTCAACAACCCGTTAAAGGCAGCAGCGGAAAGCATGTGCACTTCGTCAATGATGTAGACTTTGTAACGAGCCGAAACCGGCTTATAACGCACGCTGGCGATGATTTCGCGAATATCACCAATACCGGTATGGGAGGCAGCATCCATCTCAATCACATCAACATGGTTGCCTTCCATGATACTGGCACAATGGGCGCCGTGTTCGGCCATGTCGAGGGTCGGTTGGGTGATCGAAGCGGATTCATAATTGAGTGCACGGGCAAGAATTCGTGCAGTTGTGGTTTTGCCGACACCGCGAACCCCGGTCAGCATATAGGCCTGAGCAATCCGGTTGGTGGCAAACGCATTCGACAGGGTGCGCACCATCGGTTCCTGACCAATTAAATCAGCAAAACTGGATGGCCGGTATTTGCGGGCGAGAACGCGGTATTCGGTGTTTTCTTCAACGTCACTCATAAGATTGTGCTGAAGCTCCAAAACCGGTATCGCGGGAAACTGATCCGCGTATCGCCGAAAACAGCTCGGCTGTTTTTGGTGAAGTGACCCGCAAAAAAGACCGAACACCCGTTAGGGTGCACTACCCTTATGGGTATGAGGTGGAAGACTGGCTTAACGTGACCCGGCCCGGAATCTCGTTGGGGCTGCTTCGTTCCCGATCTGACCCGATTGGCGAGTGGACCGTCCACAAACCAGCCTTCCAAAGGCACCATATCATGTGTGCAGGGTGTAAATGCAAGTAGGAATTCACTTAACAAGTGATAGACTGTGGGAATGAGTGATTTAGATGGCAATTGGGCGTTGGATAAGCGCCTGCGGGACGACACAATTTTCCTGTGGGAAGATGAATTACGGACCGTACTTTTGATGAATGATAAAAGATGGCCGTGGGTGATCATCGTTCCGAAAATATCAGGTGCGGAAGAATTGTCAGATCTGGGCGTTGACCGGCTGGCTTGCGAAATGCAGGTTTCCTCCCGAATAGGCGATCACCTTAAAGCGTTTACGGCTTGCGCAAAAATAAACACCGCCGCGATTGGCAATATGGTGCGCCAGCTTCATATTCACGTCATTGCCCGCTCGCCCGGTGATGCCAATTGGCCCGGCCCGGTTTGGGGGTTTGGCGAACGTGAAGAATATATCGGAGCAGAAGGCCAGACCCTTGCTGCGCAATTATCAAAAGAACTGGTGAAAGAGTAATTTAGTGACACGTTCGTTTATTGATCCGGCATATTCCCCTTCTGAAACCAGTGCCCAGCTCGTTTATTCCGGCGGGCGGCTCGACCGCCTTTCCGAAGACCGTGAGGAAACCTGCGTCGTCGACGCCTTAAGGGACAATGCGACGGGAATTATGGGATTTGCCCGGGGTCGCCTGCTGGTTTCACTCGCTGATGATGTTCCAAAGGGCATTTTTAAATTACACGAGCTTGCCGCCTTTGATCCGAAGGTCGAACAGGCGATCATGTTGGGCCATGATGGTCGCGCCGACAGGGTAGCGGTGCCCCTGTCGCTTAACCCCGATGATGAAGATTTTGAACTTCCAGAACCCTATAAGCTGATCGATTACCGGTCTTTGGGTCGTCAATGGCTGTTATCCCATGAGGAACTGGGCAATGCGGCCTATGGCGGGGCAATGCTCGCGTGGCATGCAACAAACCGGTTCTGCGCCAGTTGCGGTTCGCCCTCGCAGATGAAAGCCGGTGGCGCGAAACGCCAATGCACGTCGTGTGACAAGGAACATTTCCCCCGCACCGACCCGGTGGTGATTATGCTCACCGTGTCGGGCGATATATGCCTGCTGGGCCGTTCCCACCATTTTCCGCCGGGCATGTATTCAGCACTGGCAGGCTTTGTGGAACCGGGGGAAACGATGGAATCCGCCGTGCGCCGTGAGACTTTTGAAGAATCCGGTATTCGCGTTGGCAAGGTAACCTACCACGCGACGCAACCGTGGCCTTTTCCCCACACGCTGATGATCGGCTGCTATGGTGAGGCGCTGGAGAATGCAATTACCCGCGATGAAAACGAACTCGACGACTGCCGCTGGTTCACCCGCGATGAGGTAAAAGCCGTGTTGGCGGAGCAAGGGCCAACGCTGGATGATGGAAGTCCTCAATTCTTCTTCCCGCCAAAAATGGCAATCGCCAGCCGGTTGCTGACCGATTGGGCGGAAGCTGAAAACTAATTGACGGTCACAAATCCCGTCAGTTCCCCCTTTTCGCCAGTCAAAATGAACTCAGCAAATTCATCCGCCACAACGGGGGCGCGTAGATAACCGGCGCCTGCGTGGCTCAGGCTGAAATAGACGTTGGGTTGGTGGGCGGAGTTCCCCAGTTTCAAAGTGCCGTCGTCAATTTTACTGCGTAATCCGGCGGTGACTTTAATCAGCGGTAACGAGCGAATGTCGGGAAACACTGGTTCCGCATTACCGTAGAGTTTTTCAACAACATCGTCGCCCACGTCGGGGGATGTCTGGCCCGGTTCGTATGTCGTTCCGACAATCAGTGTGGAACGTCCCTGCTCATCGATACGCGGGCACAGGTTGCCCCGGTGATGCTTGACCAAATGCCGCACGGGGTGGGGATGTTCGCTCATGTCGAGCACGAAATTCACCCCACGTACGGGGCGGCTTTCACCGATATCATCGGGCACCCCTTTTATGGCGCGCCCGGTAAGGCCGGTGCACAGAACAACCTTTTCCGCGTCAAAAAAATCGCCTCTCTGCGTTACGATCTGTGTATGATCACCTTCATATAGGATTTCTCGCACGGGTGAATTTTCGATGATCTGCCCACCCATTTTGCGAATACATGCGGCAAGGGCTGCACAGAGTTTCGCTCCGTTAAGCCACCGAACACCGGGCAGAAAAGCCCCCGCGACCACACCGGGAGACAAGCTCGGTTCCTTTTGCAAAACCTCGGCCGGTGTCAGCCGACCAAATTCCCAACCCTGTTCGCTGCGCATAGTCAGGTCTTTTTCGAACTTATCGTGGTTCTCCCCGATGGTGACGCGGACTTGGCCTTCACGGCGAAAACCCACGTCGATACCTGAAACATCGGTAATTTCTTCGGCGTAGCCACCCCAGCGGGCAAGGCCTTCCCATTCCACCCGACGCATGGCCGTTTGGCCAAGGCGCGGTTCGAGATAGGACGTCGCGACACCGCTCGCGCCGCTGGCAATTGCGCCCGCTTCAAGCACGGTGACATCCGCCCCGCCCTTTACCAACTCATAACCCAGCGAAAGTCCGGCAATGCCTGCACCGATAATGATGATCACAATTTTATTCCCGCAATCATATCCCGCTTTGTGCCAAAGCCCGGTCGCTTTTCAACGGAAAACCCAGCGCCTTGCAAATTGCGCCGCACCCAACCGGCTGCGGTATAGCTCGCAAAAGTTCCACCCATTTCGGTTTTGTCGGCGACCATCTGCATAATTTCCGCCGACCACATATCCGGGTTTCGCGCCGGCGCGAACCCGTCGAGATACCATGCATCCACCATAGGGAATTGTGGCAGCATATCGCGCACGTCCCCCAGCAAAACATGAAGGCTGGTCTGTTCGTCCATATCTACCCGCTCACCGAGGCCACCCCAGCAAGCCAGCAATTGCTCAGTCTTTTCCGCCAATTTCGGCCAGTTCGATAACGCGTGTTTTGCTGTTGATATGTCCAGCGGAAACCCCTCTACGGAGAGAAAATTCAACCGCTGACCGGGGAAGCGGCACCGCTGCCAAGTCGCCCAAGTCTCCAGAAAATTAAGTCCTGTCCCAAACCCCAATTCACCAATGGTAAAACTCTCACGGCCCTGCCACTTTTCGGGCAGGTCATTACCACCAACGAAAACATGAGCACACTCCGCCCGCCCGTCGTGGCGCGAAAAATAATGATCACCAAAACGCGGCGAAAACAGCAAGTCGTCATCATCAAAACGGGGAGCATCAATCATGGGCTGGATGTGCGGCAGGGGCGGTGGCTTTGCAAGGGGAGAATGGTTTCGCAATCATATGGCGAGTTATTAGGGGTTTGCTAAAACCTAATAAGAACACCCTTCGCCGCATTGCAGAAATTCGATTGGTGACTACTAAACTTAAATAATCTCAATTAAACAAGCCAAATGATGGTACAGCGGACTACTTACTAATATTGAGATCGACTGGTATTCCATGTGCGACAAGCCAGCATACGGTGCAAAGTGCCGAAGAGGAAACATTCGTTGATATTTTAATCTATGTTGAAGAACAATGCTAAAGTGACGGTTGATCTGTTATTTGTGGGCTTCAGATAGGTTGTCTTGGGTCTTGGTACGAGTTGGTGAACTGATTACTCATACAATATCAATCCTTGGATGAACTAACCTGATGAGTCGATTGATCCAACCAGTCTGGATTGACCTCTACGCCCCATCCAGGTGTGTTGGTTACAGTTGCCATGCCATTGGTAATTGTAAAAGGAGAATCAACAAACAAATCGTATTGCCAAGGATAATAGTCTGCTTCTTCAATTGAGAATTCCAGGTATTTTCCAGCATTGGGAATAGCGCGCAAGAGGTGCATGGTGAACAAGGTCACCATTGAAAGATTTGCGCAGTGAGGCGTGCAGGGTATGCCTGCCCTGTCTGCCATCGCAGCCACACGCAAGGTACGGGTCATGCCACCGAGATAACAGATATCGGGCTGAACGATGTCGACAATCTTATCGTCAATCATCTGACGCCAGTTCTGCAGCTCGCAATCCTGTTCCCCACCGGTGACATCAATTGAAAGAGCGTCGGTAACCCGTTTAGTTTGGCCATATTCCCAGTAAGGACAGGGTTCCTCGAAATGACTTATGCCGTTTTGCTCAAGCAATTTACCGACTTCAATGGCTTGGTCTGGTGCGTAACAGGAATTCGCATCCACGAGCAGCGCAATATCATCCGGCATTGCGTTGCGCATGGCTGGCACTATTTCTTCGGTGCGTCCTGGCCACTCATCCATCCCACGACCACACTCTGCACCAATACGAAACTTGAACGCATCGAAACCTTTATCGTCACGTAAACGGCTTAGACGGTTGGCTTCCTCTTGTGGGGTGATGTCCCGTTTCATTGATGAAGCGTAGGCGCGCACCGCGCCCGGTGTGCCGCCGATCAACTCGCAAACCGGTTTTCCTTCCAATTTACCGCGCATGTCCCAAAGTGCAGTATCCAGACCGCCTATGGCACGACGTAAATAGGAACCCGGAAATTTGTGTTCCTTCTCAGGAATAAGATCTACAAGATTGTCGATGTCGACCGCAGACTGATTAAGCGCATAGGGCGCAACCTGACGGTGGACGACTGCTGCAGTGATATCAGCATGATATGGTGCGACCTGTCCCCAGCCAACGTCTCCACCATCTGACGTAACTTTGACGAAACAGACGAATTCGTTCGTAAAGGTTTCAATTTTTGCAATTTTCATGTCGGCCTCAGGTCCGCAAAAGCTGAACGAATGGAAACTGACCATAGCGATATGATTGGACTTCCGATAAGGTCCAATATGGCAAAGCTTCCATACCAATTAAAAAGAGCTGGAGAGTTTCAAAAGTGAAAACAAAGGCCGGAGCAATATTGTCGTCTATCCAGATAGACCGGTCGCTGGATCGCAAAATCAGCGTTCAACTGTACATGGGTTTGCGCGATACCATCCTATCAGGTGGCCTGAAAGGTGGGGAAAGATTGCCGGCCACCCGCACCTTAGCCAATGAAGTTGGTGTGTCTCGTACCACCGCGATTGATGCCGTTAGCAGGCTCGTTTCAGAAGGTCTTTTGGAATCCCGCATCGGCGCGGGCACATATGTCAGCCAAACTATGACGGGTCAGGAGCAAACTCCGACAAAGACAAAAATGGAGGATGTTGTTCAACCGATGAGACTATCGTCGGCAACGGAAAAGGCGGTCAATCTGTTTGCAGACCGCCAACGATTGCCTCATCAGTCACAAGCCTTTGTGACGGCGCTTCCAGCACTCAACTCATTTCCCATGGCGCAATGGTCAAGACTGTCAGCGCGTCAATGGCGTTCGGAGCGAGACCAAGGGATGGGCTATGGCGACCCTCAAGGCTTTTCACGTCTACGATCAGCCATCGCATCGCACCTCAATGCAAGTCGCGGTATCCAATGCAATCCTGAGCAGGTGTTCATTGTCAACGGTGCGCAACATGCTTTCTCCATCATTGGAAATATGCTTATCAATCCCGGTGAAAAAATATGGTTTGAGAATCCCGGTGCCATTGGTGCTCGCAATGCCTTTATCTCTCACGGTGCAAATCTCGTTCCGGTAAACGTCGATGACGATGGACTGGATGTTGCAGACGGCGAGGCAAAAGCACCCGACTTCGCCCTCGCATTTGTCACACCTTCACACCAGCAACCGCTAGGCCGGATTATGAGCCTCTCACGGCGATTGAGATTGCTGGATACCGCTGAAAAAGCCGACGCCCTAATCGTCGAGGACGACTATGATGGAGATTTCTATTTCGGGCACCAGCCTTTACCCACGTTGAAGAGCATAGATACCCGCAACCGGGTAATTTATGTCGGTACGTTTTCCAAAACGTTGTTTCCATCCCTCCGTCTTGGGTTTTTAATCTCACCGCCGAATATGGTCGACACCATGTCCACGCTATTCTCTTGTGCGATGAGCGGTATCCCCACGTGGTCACAGGCTGTGGTTGCGGATTTTATCGAAGAGGGACACTTCGCAACGCACATTCGAACGATGCGTCAATATTATCGCAAGCAACACGAGGTGCTCCACAACTATTCAACAATGGTAGAAAGCTACATGCACATTGAAAAAGCATCCGCTGGATTTCATACGGTGGGATTCTTTCATGAACCTACAGATGAAGAAGCCTTCGTTGCGGAAGCGGCAAAGATGGGTGTGACACTATCTCCAATTAGCCGTTATTGTTTGGAGTCAGTTGAGCGTAATGGTGTCGTAATTGGCTATGGGGCAGCAGAAGAAGGAGATCTAAAACGTGGAATGACCGTACTGAAACATTTATTCGAACGCAAAATTGGTATGCCATAATATCGAGAATGGATATGCTTCCCAGTCCAATAAGGCGATACGTTTTTGGTGCTGGTTGCTGTTCCACTTCGGGAAAAGCAGACGAGCCCACCATTTTTCAGGGAGAAAGCTAATGATTATCAAAATTGCAATGGCTGGACTACTTGCAGCAACCGTCATGACGACGACCGCAGCTCAGGCAGAGACTCTTCGCCTACTAACCTGGGGTTCTTACGCGCCTGATGGGTTGGTGAAAAAATTCGAAGCAAAATATCCCGACATCAATGTTGAAGTTACATTTTCCAACAACGAGGAAATGGTTGCCAAACTGCGGGCAACTGGTGGCGCAGGGTTTGATCTGGCTCAGCCTAGCCATGATCGGATTTTTGCAGCTCAACAGGAATACAACATTTACAAACCGCTCGACCTGTCAAAGATTGACACGTCAAACATGTCAAAAGTTCATCTGGACGGTGTGAAGGGCAACACCACAATTGATGGTAAAGTTTATGCGGTGCCTCATCAGTGGGGTACATCTGGTCTTATGGCCGACAAGGCAAAAGCACCTGATCTCAAGGGTTGGGGAGATCTTTGCGACCCAGAATACAAGGGAAAAACTTCGATGCGCCTAAAGCGTACGATCCTGCTTGGCACTGCGTTTGATATGGGTGAAGATCCTTTTGCTGCCTACGCTGATCTCGCCAAATATCAGCAAATTCTTGATAAGGTCGCGAGCAAACTGATCTCCTGTAAGGACAATATCAAAGCCTATTGGAAAGGCGGCGATGACTTGTCAGCAATGATGCTGTCGGGTGAAATTGTTGCTTCAGAAACGTGGGATTCCACAGCTTACAAGCTCTATGGACAAAACAAGGATATTGTATTTGTGCCGCCGAAGACCGGTGCGTTGGCTTGGATCGACACGTTCGCGTTCCCTCGCAAAGGCAAGGCGGACGATGCTGCCTATAAGTGGATCAATTTTGTTCTTGAACCGGAGAACGTGCAATTGATGTCTGCAAGCACGGGTGCAATTGCCGCCGTCAATGGTGGTAAAGATTTGCTGCCAGCAGACAAAAAGGCCGCGGTCAACGCTGCGTTTACAGACGCTGATATTGATAACCTGAAGTTTTTTGCGAACATTCCTCCAGGTGTGGAAG
Organism: uncultured Rhizobiaceae bacterium; assembly: GCA_951813045.1. GTDB lineage: Bacteria > Pseudomonadota > Alphaproteobacteria > Rhizobiales > Rhizobiaceae > Pseudahrensia. The sequence goes on along the minus strand of CATOTF010000001.1, from coordinate 104,641 downwards.
ATATGGAAGGCAAGACACTTGAAAAAATCAAAGCTGCTACCGGTTCTGAATAGGATTGACCGCAACTTAGTTTCTTCTTGAAACAGTGCGGCTGCGCGTTAAAAATGATGCGCAGCCGCAGCCGTCTCGATAAGCGGCGTGATATTGTTGACCAGCGTACCGGACATCCAGATGCAGTCTAACTTGGAATATGATCTGCAATGCAGTGCGGTCAAAAAGCACTTTGGCTCTGTTCGGGCTGTTGATGATGTTTCACTCGATATTCCCAAGGGTTCGTTCTTTTCCATTTTGGGCCCGTCCGGTTGTGGCAAGACAACGCTAATGCGTATGATTGCCGGATTTGAATCTCCAGACTCCGGTGATATTCGTATCAAGGGAAAATCAGTTGTCGCAACGCCACCGAACCGGCGCAATGTCAAAATGGTGTTCCAACATCTGGCGCTTTTCCCGATGATGAATGTGTACGAAAACATTGCCTACGGGTTGCGATGCAATGGTGTTTCGAAGAGTGATATCCGGCTGAAAGTGCATGATGTGCTGGAGCGCATTTCTCTGCCGGATGTTGCAAGTCGCGAAATTACTCAACTATCAGGTGGCCAGAAGCAACGCATAGCGATTGCCCGGTGTATGGTCTTGGATCCCGATGTACTGTTGCTTGACGAACCTCTTGGGGCTTTGGATCTAAAGTTGCGGGAAGCCATGAAAATTGAGTTGAAGCTATTGCAACACCAATTCGACACAACCTTTGTATATATAACCCATGATCAATCTGAAGCGCTTGTTATGTCGGACAATGTAGCGATCATGAACGAGGGAAAGTTTGTTCAGACCGGCACACCACAGGAGCTTTACCACAACCCGGCGGAGGCGTTTGTGGCAGGCTTTGTTGGCGACAACAATCGATGGTCGGGCAAAGTCAAAACTGTCACAAATGGAATCATTACCACTGAAACCAAAGCAGGGTTGACCATCAAGGGATCAGCGCGCGGTGATGTAAAACCTGACGTCGGCGGAGTTGTTAGCATTTTTGTCCGTCCCGAATTCATCGCTGCAAAAGTGTCCGCCAAGAAATCCGGGAAATCCAATGCTAACAATAACACAATCGACGGTTTGGTTGACAGCATCCTTTTTAATGGTGCCAACAGTCGGGTGTTAGTGCGAGATAAGGTTGGAGAACTCATTGAAGCTGACGTTATCCTTACCGGCGGAACTGACGACTTGAAGCCCAATGATCCGGTCAGACTCGATTGGTCACCTGATCAGACAATGTGTTTCGTGGGCTGAGGGTAAACCGAATGCGAGCAACAGACATCAAACGGCTATCTCTTTATTTGCTGTTTGCACCCTTCGCGTTGTGGATATTGCTGCTCATTTTACTGCCCCATGCCGGCATGATGTATATATCACTGCGAGAAAAAGTGGCGCCGCGTGTTTATGAATTCGGGTTTGAAAATTACATTAATTTTTTCAACGAGCCAATTTATTGGAATACGTTAATCCGTACCGGCTCCATGTCACTACTTGTTACGTTTCTCGCATTGCTGCTCGGCTTTCCAATCGCATACTACATTGCAAAAATCGCCGGAAACCGCTCCCGAGGCGCTCTGTTCCTCATGTGTCTGATTCCGCTTTGGGTTAGTGACCTCATCAGAGCTTTTGGATGGATTTTGCTTTTAAGGGAAACTGGTGTCATTTCCAGCAGCCTGCAATGGGTGGGACTAATTGGCACGCCGATTGAGTTTCTCTACAACGACGCTGCGGTGATCATGGGTTTGGTCTACACGGTTATCCTATTCATGATTGTCCCACTCGTCTCCACCCTCGACGGAATGGATAAGTCGTTAATCGAGGCCGGGTATAACCTGGGAGGCAACGGGCCAACCGTACTGCGACGCATTATCATACCCTATGCAATGCCGGGTATTGTGGCCGGCTGTATTGTTGTCTTTATGTTGACTGCGGGTAGCTACCTCACACCAATTTTGCTGGGTGGTAAAAACTCAAGCTGGTTTACCGAACAAATCTACGATCAGTTCATCACCCGATATAATTGGGAGTCCGGTGCTGCATTTGGCTTTCTTTTGCTGGCATTTACTTCAATCGCGGTGTGGTTGGGACTGAAACTTTCCGGACAGACGTTAAACAGCACAGTGGCAGATACCTGATGGCCAGCGCAAACTCCAACAAGGCTTTCCTGACTGGCTATCGCGTTTATGTGTTTGCGTTTTTCGTCTTTATGGCGGCTCCGCTTGTAGCTGCAGGGTCATTCGCATTTAACGATTCTCTGTTTCCGTCACTACCTTGGCAAGGTTTCACGTTTGACTGGTTTTTCAATGATACTGAACCAAAACTCGGTATGTTTCATGATCGACGGCTCCTGCGCGGCCTTTATTACTCATTCGTCATCGCCACATGCGTTTCAATTCTCTCTGTATTTGTTGGTACCTGCAATTCGTTTCTCTTTGTTCGGTGTCAGTTCCCCGGTAAAGATTTCTTCTACATCCTCATGGTGCTTCCGCTTGTGATCCCCGGTGTCATTTTGGGAATTTCGATCCTTCTGCTGGCGAGCAGTCTTGCCAATGGTCTGGAAGAAACGTTGTCGCTTGAACTTGAATTCCTGCGACCCGGAATCATTCTTGTGGTGCTGGGGCAGTTTTCCTTTATCACCACGATTACATCGCTGGTCATCATTGCAAGATTGCGGAAATTCGATGATTCAATGGAAGAAGCAGCGTTCAATCTGGGGGCCAGCCGAGTGCGTGTCTTGCGCACCATCACATTACCATTTTTGTTTCCTGCCATGGCCGCAGCCGGGATCGTGGCGTTTTTGGTTTCATTTGAAAACTTCAATACGACGCTATTTCTTGTCGGTTCAGAGGCGCCTCTCACTATTACAATGTATGATCGCATGGTGAAGGTCGGTTCCACGCCGGTGTTAAACGCAGTGTCATTTTTCCTGATGGTTGGATCAGCTTTGCTTGCCTTGATCTCGGTTTTGGTACAACGGGACGCCCCGAAAACGTAGTTGGAATTTTTCTGATGCAAACCCATGATTTTGTTATCGTTGGAGCGGGGTCGGCAGGATGTGTGCTGGCCAATCGCCTAAGCGAAAATGGAAAATACTCGGTGCTTCTGCTCGAAGCCGGAGGCCATGATCGAGATTTCAAGATCTGGATGCCGATCGGTTATGGCATGGCATTTTATGACAAGAGCATAAACTGGATGTATCAAACAAAATCGGACCCCGGCACAGATAATCGCGTCAGCTATTGGCCGCGCGGTAAAGTGATTGGTGGCTCGTCTTCAATCAATGCGATGGTTTATATCCGAGGCCATCCTGGCGATTTTGATGACTGGGAGGCAATGGGAAACCCCGGTTGGGGCTCGAACGACGTGCTACCCTATTTCAAGAAAAGCGAAACAAGTGATCAGGGCGCGACGAAATGGCGAGGAGGAAATGGTCCTCTTCATGTCTCCACCATGGAGCGTGATCTACACCCAACCTGTCAGAATTTCATTCGGGCCGGAGAAGAATGCGGATTGAGTCATAATTCGGATTTTAATACCGCTACAAGCGAGGGCATCGGGGTGTATCAAAATACTGCCAAAGGCGGTTTTCGTATGTCCGCAGCGCGCGCCTACCTTCACCCGGTCCGCCGACGTTCCAATTTGACCGTCCTATCCAAAGCCCACGCAATGCGGGTTTTGTTTAATGGCAAGCGTGCGACGGGTGTTGAATACAACTGCAACGGCAAAATTTTGAGAGCAAAGGCAGGCAGGGAAGTCATCATTTCGGCCGGCGCGATTAACTCACCTCAACTGCTTCAACTTTCTGGCGTTGGTCCAGCCAAAATTCTAAAGAGGTTTCAAATTGATGTCGTCCAGGATCAGCGGAACGTCGGGCAGAATTTGCAAGATCACCTTTGTATCGATCACATCTACAAGGCCAAGGTTCGAACTTTGAATGATCAACTTCGACCTTGGCAAGGAAAACTTTGGCACGGGATGAATTATGTTATGCGCCGCCGGGGGCCCCTTTCGTTGGGTGTTAATCAGGCAGGAGGTTTCATACGAACGAGACCCGACCTGGATCGCCCGAACATGCAACTCTATTTCTCACCAGTCAGCTATTCAAAAGCCCCTCCAGGCAAACGTCCGTTAATGAGCCCTGATCCGTTTTCCGGTATTATTATGGGTACCCAGCCAACGCGGCCGTCGAGCCGCGGTCATTTGGAAATTCAATCCTCAAGCCCATTTGATGCCCCGGCGATTTACCCCAATTATCTCTCCACAAATCATGATGTTAACGAGCAATTGGAAGGGGCAAGATTTCTGAGGCAACTAGCGGCAGCGCCTGCGCTGGCTGAAATTATACAGGAAGAGATCAAGCCAGGGCCAAATACGGAATCCGACGATGAAATGATTGAGGACATCCGCGCTCGTGCTGGTACTGTGTTTCATCCCGTGAGCACCTGCCGCATGGGCGAGAACGAACAAAACAGTGTCGTCAATGCCAGGTTACAAGTGCATGGGCTGAAAGATTTGCGTATCGTCGATGCATCAGTATTCCCATCGATTACTTCGGGGAATACAAACGCACCAACCATCATGGTGGCCGAAAAAGGCGCCGATCTGATTCTTGACGATCACAGGGGTAACTAGTGATGGTGAAATCAGGTGAGATCTTTACCCCCGATTTCAAGCCTATTCCCTGGTGGTGGGAAGCAAGCCCCCGGCGCGACGATGACGGTGCAATTCTTCCCCAAAATACACAAGTGCTCATTATTGGAGCCGGGTACACCGGATTGCATGCGGCCATTCAAGCTGCACGCGCGGGACTTTCAACAACAATTATCGACGCAGAGGACGCCGGTTGGGGCTGCAGCACCCGAAATGGCGGTCAGATTTCAACAAGCATCAAACCGAACTTCGAAACGCTGAAAAAGCACCATGGCGAAGAACTTGCTATTAGTTTGTTAAAAGAGGGACAAGCTTCGCTCGAACATGTTGAAGCATTCGTTCGTGATGAAAGTATAGAGTGTGATTTTAAAGTTGTAGGCCGTTTCCATGGCGCCCATACACCCAAGCAGTACGAACAACTCGCCAGAGAATGCGACACTCATCACCCTGGGTTTGAAACCGGCGCATGGATGGTGACGCGAGAACGGCAACATAGCGAGTTGGGTACCGATGCCTATTATGGTGGTATGGTTTTCCCACACCATGCGAGCATTGACCCGGGCAAGTACCATGCGGGGTTGTTAAAGGTTGCCCGTGCTGAAGGGGTCAAGATTATCAATCGTTGTGCAGCAACAGCTGTTGCCAAAACCGCCCATGGTTTCTCCATCAATACCGTGAAAGGGCCTATATCTGCAGAAAAGGTCATAATTGCAACAAATGGTTATACCGGCGCTTTAACCCCACGATTGCAAAGGCGCGTCATACCCATCGGGTCTTATGTGATCGCTACAGAGGAGATTCAAGCGGAGACGATGGACCGTTTGTTTCCCAAAAACCGCATCCTGTCTGATACCAGAAAGTTGGTTTATTACTATCGTCCTTCACCGGATCGCAAACGCGTTATATTCGGCGGTCGGGTCTCTTTGTGGGAAACTGACCCCCGTAAGAGTGGACCCAAACTGCATGCAGAGTTGATCAACCTTTTTCCAGAATTGCGCCATGTGAGAATTAGTCACTCATGGGCAGGGTCGGTCGCGTTTACATTTGATACAATGGCACACTGCGGCGAAGACAACGGCCTATACTATGCGATGGGATATTGTGGTTCTGGTGTTGGTATGGCCGGCTATCTGGGATCGAGAATGGGTATGGCAGCAGCGGGGCTGGAACAGGAGCCCAGTTGTTTTACCCACTTGAAGTTCCAAACATTACCTCTCTACTCAGGCAGACCTTGGTTTTTAGCACCATCTGTCGCGTGGTATCGCCTGCGGGATAAACTGAGCTTCTAGACGGTCTGCAAAGCGGGTGGAATCGATCCTGTTTTGTCGTTGAAAGAGCTGTCCAGCTTGAAATTTGATACGCCTTCCAAGAAACCGGTGTATCCTTCCGTCTCAATTGATTTGAATAATTTAATGCCCAATGTCTCCATTGAACGATCTTTCCGAGTACCGCTGTAAATAGATACTCAACGAGCGACAAAGTCGAAAACGGTAGGAGGGCTCTGAGCCATCATTCGTCGAAGGTCGGGCAACACCGATTTCACCATTTGCATCCCCGCCTCCATTCCGCTAATCCGCCCCCATGACCCAACCTTTCATCATCGCCATTGATGGCCCAGCCGCTTCCGGCAAAGGCACTTTGTCTCGTAAATTGGCAGCGCGGTTTGACCTGCCACATCTTGATACGGGGCTGACTTATCGTGCGGTTGCCCATGCGTTGCTGGAATCAGGAAAGCCGTTGGATGATGAGGATGTGGCCGTTGATGCTGCGAAATCGATTGATCTGGGAAAGCTCGACCGCAATGTTCTGGCCGTACACACCATCGGTGAAGCGGCTTCGAAAGTCGCTATCATGCCCTACGTGCGGGTCACGTTGGTGGAACAGCAAAAGGCTTTTGCCAATACGCTTCCCGGTGCGGTTCTGGACGGGCGTGATATTGGCACCGTGGTTTGCCCCGATGCGCAGGTGAAGCTTTATGTGACGGCTTCTCCGCAAGAACGGGCGCGGCGGCGATGGCTTGAAATTCAGGAGCGGGGGAATCTTTCGGGAATTGAAGCGGAATATGAGACAATTCTCACTGATATTAAAAAACGTGACGAGCGGGATATGGGCCGTGCTGACAGTCCGTTGAAACCGGCAGAAGATGCCCACTTGCTCGATACGTCACAAATGGATATAGAAACCGCGTTCGCAAAGGCATTGAGCATTGTTAAACAGGCTCAGCTGGCGTAAACATGTTTGAGTTGCCGGGTCTCGCCCCAAAAGGCTGATGCCCGATTTGAAGCTTACACGCTTCACTCCCAACTTGATAACACTATAGCAAACCGGCCTTTCGCTCTTTTGCACCCAACCGCATTTGCGGAAAGCTTTCACCAAACGAAAGCGGGGCGAGACCAGCCGACCATGAAACACTAACCCGGTGCACATTCGCAGCTTTTTCGAAAAGCGCGGATTTTGGAGCATAAATGTCAGATATGAACCCATCAATGGAGGACTTCGAAGCCCTCCTGGACGAATCCCTCGCCAACAATTCCATTCAGGAAGGTACAGTTGTCGAAGGCGTTGTGACTGCCATCGAAAAAGACATGGCAATCATCGACGCAGGCCTGAAAGTAGAAGGTCGCGTCGCCCTTAAAGAATTTGGCGCACAAGCCAAAGAAGGCGGACTGAAAGTCGGCGATACAGTTGAAGTTTACCTCGAGCGTGTTGAAAACGCGATGGGCGAAGCTGTTCTGTCCCGCGACAAGGCACGCCGTGAAGAGAGCTGGGTCAAGCTCGAAAAGAAATTCGAAGCGGAAGAACGCGTCGAAGGTACGATCTTCAATCAGGTCAAAGGTGGTTTCACCGTCGATCTGGATGGCGCAACAGCGTTCCTGCCGCGCTCGCAGGTGGACATTCGTCCAATCCGCGACGTCACGCCTTTGATGAACACACCGCAACCTTTCCAGATTTTGAAAATGGACCGTCGCCGCGGCAACATCGTTGTCTCCCGCCGTACAGTTCTGGAAGAGAGCCGCGCGGAACAGCGTTCAGAAATCGTCCAAAACCTTGAAGAAGGTCAGGTCGTTGAAGGCGTCGTCAAGAACATCACCGATTACGGTGCGTTCGTTGACCTCGGTGGTATCGACGGTCTACTTCACGTGACCGATATGGCATGGCGCCGGGTCAACCACCCGACCGAAGTTTTGACCATCGGTCAAACGGTCAAGGTGCAGATCATCCGCGTCAATCAGGATACACATCGTATTTCCCTTGGCATGAAACAGCTGGAAAGCGACCCATGGGATGCAATCGGTGCAAAATATCCGATTGAAACCAAGGTTATTGGCCGCATCACCAACATCACCGATTACGGTGCATTTGTTGAGCTTGAACCGGGTATCGAAGGCCTTATCCACGTTTCTGAAATGTCCTGGACAAAGAAGAACGTGCACCCGGGTAAAATCGTTGCCACGTCTCAGGAAGTTGAAGTTGTTGTTCTGGAAGTTGATCCTTCCAAGCGCCGTATTTCACTCGGCCTGAAACAGAACCTGTCCAATCCTTGGGATACGTTTGCTGATCAGTTCCCGCAGGGCACTGTTGTTGAAGGCGAAGTGAAGAACAAAACCGAGTTCGGTCTGTTCATCGGCCTTGATGGTGATGTTGACGGCATGGTCCACCTTTCCGATCTAGACTGGAACCTGTCCGGCGAGGAAGCCATCGAAAGCTTCAACAAGGGCGACATGGTGAAAGCCGTTGTTCTTGATGTTGATGTTGATAAAGAGCGTATCTCGCTCGGTATCAAACAACTCGACGGTGCTGATCCGATGGACGGTGGTGAAGGCGGCGAGATCCGCAAGAACTCAATCGTTACCGCTGAAGTTCTGAAAGTCACAGACGGTGGTCTGGAAGTGAAGATTGTCGACACCGACATCGAAGCTTTCGTAAAACGCCACGACCTTTCCCGCGACCGCGACGAGCAGCGCCCGGAGCGTTTCTCCGTTGGTCAGAAGATCGATGCCCGCGTCATCCTGTTCGACAAGAAAAACCGCAAGGTCAATCTGTCCATCAAGGCGCTGGAAATTGCTGAAGAGAAAGAGGCCGTTAAACAATACGGTTCATCGGACTCCGGTGCATCACTGGGTGATATCCTGGGTGCAGCACTGAAAGACCGCGACGGCGACGAGAGCTAGGCTGTTAGACCGCTTTTACGGTATTAATGAATCGACCTCCCCTTTCACTGGGGAGGTCAAAAACTATTTTCTGTTTGGTGCAAGATACGCATGATTAACCATTGTTAAGATGGGATATTTTTCATCAACCCATCCACTGGCATCAACGACGCTTCTGCTGCCTCCCCACCAGCGCGAGACTCAGTCGGGTTACCTACATCAGGTTCGTAATTGAACCCTTACGGCCGGCGCGCACCAGTTGGCTGATCATAGAGATACCCGATACGTTCGATCGCATCAGATAGCTTTTCAAGCGCAACATCCATCGTGTTCCCGTTGGCGTGGAGCAGGAATTGATTGTCGATCATCATGCCCACGTGGCCGTTCCAAAAAACAAGATCGCCGCGTTGCAGATTCTTGTAATTCGTATCAAGCCGGGTGCCAATGCTGGTGGCCTGCATATCTGAATCGCGCAGTACAGTCCGGCCACACAGTAAATTCGCTATTGACACAAGGCCGGAGCAATCCAATCCAAATCCGGTGTTGCCACCCCACAGATAAGGCGCATGCAACAAAGTTTGTGCGACTGTGACCGGGTCACTTTCCAATCTATCCACTGGGATTAAATGACCGGCGATTACGGCCTCGCCGGTGTTCAAAAGTGCATACTCCGTTCCCCGCGTCGTGGTGAAATCAACAACCACAAGCTTTGATCCAATCGACAAATAGCCAACCCGATGGCTCTTTAGGTCCGGGCCGGGGTATATAAATGTTCGCGGTGCTTTGACCATGTGCGTTGGTTCCAATAACCCTTGCGCTGGGTGCAGGGTGGAACTGCGCACATATCCGACATACCCGTCTCCGCAGGCTTGTACCCAGGACCATCCGTCCAATTGTTCAAATACGGTCACATCGTGGCCGTAGAGAATTTGTGCCTGAAGACCTGTCGCCTCATCGCGATCTTTAAATATATCCGCAAAATGCGCGGCAACGCGGTACCGTTCGCCGTTGGCATAGGCTTTGGCGCCCACTTTGCTTTTTAGTTTGCTATCGGCGAGATCCGCACGATATGCATTCAGCCGCGGGTCAAGCCGTGATTTGGTACCGGTCATCACCCGATCTCCCTTGCCTGTTCGACCACTAAGTCACCTAGTCGCTCGAGATATTCGGACCCTTTTACCGTGCGTTGAATGAGAACATTACGACGGTCCCGTTCGTCGCGGCGCCGCGCCACCAATCCCATGATCCCCATCGTATCCAAAGCCCTGGTTATCACAGGTTTGGTGACATTCAGGTGAGATGCAAGCCCCCGAACGGTATGAGGAGGCGGGTCGAGGTATACAGTCAACAGGATGGCGAGCTGGCGGACGGTTAGGTCCGGGTCCGACCCGCGAACCTGCTCTAACATGGATTTTTGCCAAAGACTTAACGCCTGCCCGGACTTGAGATCAACCATGGCCCTGCTCAAATGTTTCGGTTGTGAAACAGTGTAACATATACGATGGTTTTACGAAGTCGTTTTTATAACTTCAAACAGCGCCCTTATCCCTTGCGCCTCACCGCCTATTGGAGCCCAAGGTTTTTCAGACGGCACCCAACCAAATATATCAAAATGCGCCCATGTTTTTGCATTCTCCACAAAACGGGAGAGAAACAGGGCTGCCGTGATTGAACCAGCAAAACCACCGGACGAAATATGATTTACGTTCGCAATTTTAGACGACAACATCGACTGGTACGGATCCCACAATGGCATACGCCAAAGAGGGTCATTTATGGACATTGCCTGCCCATCAAGCAAAGAAGAAAACTCATCGACATTGGTGTAATAAGGTGGCAGATCAGGCCCCAGCGCGACGCGCGCAGCGCCGGTCAGGGTAGCCATATCCAACAATAGGTCCGGTTTTTCTTCATCAGCCCAAGCAAGACAATCACCGAGTACCAATCGGCCTTCTGCATCAGTATTACCGATCTCTACGGTCAACCCTTTTCGGCTGTTTAGAATATCCCCGGGTCTGAATGCATTACCGGATATGGAATTTTCGACCGCCCCGACAATCAGGCGTAAACGAACCGGTAATTTTGCCGCCATAATCATATGGGCGAGGCCCATGACATTTGCAGCGCCCCCCATATCCTTTTTCATCAAAGCCATGGAACCACCAGGCTTGATGTTTAAACCGCCCGTATCAAATGTCACACCCTTGCCCACAAGCGTGATTTTACGATGTTTTGCATTTCCCCATTTCAGATCCAGAACACGCGGAGCCTGATCACTTGCACGCCCCACGGCATGGACCATGGGAAAGTTCTTTTTCAAAAGGGCATCACCCTTAATGACGGTTGTCTTTGCCTTGTGGAAAGTACTTAACTTTCTAAACGCGGCCTCCATAGCATCGGGCCCCATGTCATTTGCCGGTGTATTGATGAGATCACGGGTTAGAAACACCGCTTGCGCCAGGAATTCCGCACTGGAATTTTTGGGCGCTGCAAGCTTTGGACTTGCATGCTTTCTTTCCCGATAAAGATCGAAGGAATAACCACCCATTGCCCAGGCCAGTTGATCCATCGCCGGATCGCTGCGTTCACCCACCAGCACATATGTTCCGGAGGGCAGCACGCGCGCCAATTTCGCGTGGAGCATGGACTTGCCCTGCCCTTGCCCGCTGCCAATTCCGAATAGTACCTGGGAAATCGAACCATCATTCCCCGGTATCAAACAGAACTGGCCACTTGCGGCTTTGAACCCCGCATTTTTTGCCCAATCAACGGTTAGTTTCGCCAATCCATTTTTCTTTGAAGTCCATTCTGCACCTGTCAAAATTCGTATCGGGACAGCATTTTTCGACGGACGGCTGAAATGGCGTTTGGGGTCAGTGTGCAGAAACATGATGGGCTTTCAATATAAGGTAACTTTTGTGGGTCAATAGGTCCCCAGTCTAACCATATTAACCATCCATTAGGGTTAACAGAATATTTCTTTAAGGAGGCGGTAGGGAATTTTTTCAACGCCAGAATAATCAACCTGGGGTTGAGATTAATGAAGTCCATGAGCACATTTAATCCAAGGGCGTTGACAATATCCGTCGCGTTATGTGTCACAGTCGCATTGGCTGGTTGCGCAAGCCGCCAGACAACCGGGTCGATTCCACCCAATCTGCGCAAACCCGTTTCAGAAATGAATCAGGCTGAGTTGAGACAGGCCACAAATTACTGGCAAAAGCGCTATGAGAAGCAACCAAAAGACAAACTTGTCGGATTGCAGTTTGCGTCTGCTCTTCGCACAACTGATCGCAATGAACAGGCCTTAGCCGTCATGCAACAGGTTGCTATCCACCATCCAGAAGACCGTCAGGTATTGGGCGCTTACGGCAAGGCCCTTGCAGGCGCTGGAAATTTAAAGAAAGCACTTGAAACAATCCAGCGGGCACAAACGCCCGATAACCCGGATTGGAAACTCCTGTCAGCTGAAGGCGCAATATATGATCAGGTTGGTGAACCCAAACAGGCTCGCCTCCTTTACCGAAAAGCGCTCGACCTGAAGCCCGGGGAACCTTCCGTTCTGTCAAACCTAGGCATGTCCTATCTGTTGGCAGGGGACTTACGCGCCTCCGAAACTTACCTGCGTCAGGCCATTGAACGCCCGGGCGCTGATAGTCGTGTACGCCAGAACCTTGCCCTTGTCATTGGGTTGCAGGGTCGGTTCGATCAGGCAGAACAGGTCGCAGCTGGCGAATTGCCACCCCAAGAAGCACGCGAAAATGTAGCATTCCTACGTCAAATGCTGTCAGAACAGAATGCCTGGAAACAACTTAAAGACGATAAACAGGCTAAACCTGATAAGACCTGAGGCAGGTTTTCGCCTCATCGACGATATTGCTGATAAGCTCAGCCACAGGCCGTACATCCTCGATAAGACCGGTCGCCTCGCCCACGAATGTGTTGGCGATCCGGGTTTCGCCCTCGACCCAGGCTTGCTTCCATGCCCGTGCTTCCTCGTCGGCTGATTTCAGCAGCCCCTGAATGTCGTCATGCCAACGTTCCGTGAATGCATTTTTCAATACCCGGGCGGTGTAACGTTGTGGCCACTCCAAATGTCGAGCGATGTCCATAACGCTTGAACGAATGGTATCATCACCGCTCGCCTTTAAAGCGGCATCATGCATGTTTTTATGGACCAACGCTTCTTCACTTGCCCATAAACGAGAGCCAATTACCACGCCTTCTGCGCCCAACATAAGGGCTGCAGCCAGTCCACGTCCGTCCGCAATGCCACCGGCAGCGCACAGTATCGATTTGGTTTGGGACTTTGCAATGTAATCGGCGACTTCGGGAACCAGGGTCATGGTGGCCCTGCGTTCCCCGTGCCCACCAGCCTCAGCCCCTTGGGCAACGATGACATCTACACCAAGATCAATCGCGTGTTTAGCATCACGAACTGTCTGTACCTGACAGATGAGCGGAATATTAGCGTTTTGGATGGTTTCGACGTGGGGCGCTGGGTCCCCAAAGGAAAGGAAAAACGCGCTCGGTTTTCGCTGAAGTATATAGCTCAACAGGTCAGGGTTTGTAAGAAGCGCCTTATCGAGATTCCAGGTGATGAACCCGCATCCAACCGGGGTATTTCCAGAGGCGGTAAATTGTTCGGCAATCCAGCTGCTATCGCCATAAGCGCCACCAATTAGACCCAATCCGCCTGCTTTGGTCACTGCAGCGGCCAATGAACCTCCAGCAGCAAATGCCATGGGTGCACTTATGATTGGATGATCAAGACCCAGCAGTCGCGTTAATTTAGTCTCGATCATATCTTGCACGCATTATTGGGCTGCAAAAGTTGCGTAGCTTCGAATAACCGCCGGACCCATAATCACACAAAATAGCGCGGGCAAAAAGCACACCATCATGGGAACAGTCAGTTTTGGCGGTAGCGATGCTGCCTTTTTCTCGGCCAGGTTCATACGAATATCCCTGTTCTCCTGAGACAATACGCGAAGTGCGTTTGAAAGCGGCGTACCGTACTTTTCAGACTGAATGAGTGACAGTACAACGTTCTTCACCGATTCCAACCCGGTTCGCTGTGTCAGATTATCATATGCCATCTTGCGTTCGGGGAGGAATGATAACTCGGCGGTCGTGATCATTAATTCCTCGGCGAGTGCCACCGATTGCGCTCCGATCTCTGAGGCTACTTTTCGAAACGCCGCTTCAATACTCATGCCGGATTCCACGCAGATCAAACTTAGATCTAACGCGTCAGGCCAGGCTTTTGTGATACTTAACTGGCGGTTTCCCTTGATCTGCCGAACGGCAAAAAGCGGAAGATAGAATCCTGCAAATGCAGCGCCCAGGCAATATAACAACGGCATATTGCCGTCATCCGGAAGAGCTGTTCTGATGAAGAAAAAATAAAACGCAGCGATGCCGCCAAACAAAAATGGTAAACTAAACCGCAGTCCAAGGAAAATAAACAAAGGGGACTGACCCCTGAAACCGGCTTGAATTAGTTCATCTTCTGTCTTTTGGTCCGCCAGCGCTTTTCGCAGATTCAATTTATCAACAATGAGCTTGATGATCGCCCCGGGTTCTCGTTTCTTAGCCCCTTTGCGCGCCTTGTCTTTTGATTCGTTTACCATTCGAGCCCGCTCCAGAGCCCGTAGCTTATCACGTTCCAGAGCAACACTTTTCATGCGGCTGCCAAGGGTATCTTTGGCCAGCAACGGCATGACCAGTACCAGAATCGTTGCGAATACCGCGACGGCTGTTGTCAGAGCCAAGGCATTTGCAGGTTCTTTAATGAAATCGAGCATGGCGTTTTCCGGTTAGATATTGATTGGCCCGCGGCGGGGATTGAAGAATGTTAAAACTTGAAATTGATCATCTTTTTCATGATGCCTATGCCAAGCGCCATGGATACCGCAATGAACATAAGCACGGTGTGCCCACTATCAGTTTCCCACAACGCGTTGAGATATCCAGGCGTTGTGAAATAAACCGCAAGCGCCACGACAAATGGCAAGGCCCCAATAATCGCTGCAGAGGTTTTGGCCTCAGTCGAAAACGCTTTGATTTTATCAGCCATCTTTCGGCGCTCGCGCAAAACTTTGGATAGACCGGACAATGCTTCTGACAGGTTACCACCGGCTTGGGATTGGATCGCGATGACGATGGAAAAGAAGTTGGTTTCCGGTGTTGGGATGCTCTCATACAAACGTTCGCATGCTTCGGGCACAGGAATACCCATCTGCGTTGCCTCGATCATTTTACGAAATTCTGACTTTACGGGCTCATCTGAATCTTGCGCGATGATCCGCAGGCAGTCGTTGAGCGGCAATCCAGAACGAATACCACGCACAATGATATCAATGGCATTTGGAAATATCAGGGTGAATGCCTTGAAACGTCGTGCCCTTTTTAGAGAAATAAACATGCGTGGCAGGCCAAGGCCCGCCGCAAATGAAATACCTCCTGCAATATGGAGTGGTGCTCCGCCAATTATTGAGCCAACCAATGCTAAAGCGGCTAAAACGGCTGATACAATGTAAAATTTCTTGACGGAAATTGACATACCGGCTTGCGCAATTTGAGCTCCAAGCGGTATCCTGGTCGCTTTCTTGCCTGTTGCCCGTTGGTCTTCAACATTTTTAAGCGCATTTTCACGCGCCTTACGCCGCGTTTTTTCATCAATACGCTTATTTTGCGCTTTTACTTTCGTCTTTTTGTCGACCTGAAAGTTCTTGATACGTTGGCTGGACTTTTTCTCATTGGTTATCGAGTTGTACAGCAACGCGTAGCCAAGAGCGCCAACTGTGATAACCGCTAATCCGATAAAGGCTATTGTTGTTAAATCCATCTGATCTTAACCGTTCCAAAACTCAAAAACCTGAACCATTTCTGTCTTCTGCCCCATCAAGAGCAGCTGCCAATCGAGCCTGTTCACCGTAATAGCGCGCACGCTCAGCCATTTTCGGATTACCAACTCCGGTAGATCTGTGATGGCCGATCAGGTTTCCGTCTTCATCTTCACCGGTAATATCGTACAGGAAAATGTCTTGCGTAATGATTACGTCTCCCTCCAGACCCAAAACTTCTGTAATATGGGTAATACGACGTGAACCATCTCTCAGGCGTTTAGCTTGAATGATAATATCTACCGAACCAACAATGATTTCGCGGACAGTTTTTGCCGGTAACGAGAATCCGCCCATGGCGATCATCGATTCCATACGAGACAGACATTCACGGGGGGAGTTAGCGTGGATGGTTCCCATTGAACCGTCGTGACCGGTATTCATGGCCTGCAAAAGGTCAAATACTTCCGGACCACGCACCTCACCCACGATGATGCGTT
Organism: uncultured Rhizobiaceae bacterium; assembly: GCA_951813045.1. Lineage (GTDB taxonomy): Bacteria > Pseudomonadota > Alphaproteobacteria > Rhizobiales > Rhizobiaceae > Pseudahrensia. Next base: position 88,462 of record CATOTF010000001.1, on the reverse strand, counting down.
CAGGGCGCATACGCAGGCAGTTTTTCACCAGATCAGTCATCGTGATCGTGCCCTCGCCTTCGAGATTGGGAGGGCGAGTTTCCAGCCGCACAACATGTGGCTGTTGCAATTGCAATTCTGCTGAGTCTTCGCAGGTGATTACCCGCTCATCCTCATCAATGTAATTGGTCATACAATTGAGCAGGGTGGTCTTACCTGAACCTGTACCGCCTGAAATCACCAGGTTACAACGTACACGTCCGATGATCTGAAGAATTTGAGCACCTTCAGGTGAAATCGCGCCGAAGGCGACAAGCTGATCGAGTGTGAGCTTATCCTTCTTAAACTTACGAATTGTCAGGGTCGGCCCATCCAGCGCCAACGGCGGCGCAATTACGTTAACACGTGAACCATCAGCAAGGCGCGCATCACAAATCGGAGATGATTCATCTACGCGGCGACCGACCTGACTCACAATGCGCTGACAGATACTCATCAACTGATCATTGTCGCGAAAACGCACATTGGTGTTCTGCACTTTGCCGTCCACCTCAATAAAGGTCTGACGTGCGCCATTGACCATAATATCGGCAATATCGTCCCGCTCAAGCAGTGGTTCCAAAGGGCCATACCCAAGCACATCATTACAAATATCGGCAAGCAGTTCTTCCTGCTCGGAGATAGACATGACGATAGATTTTATCGCGACGATATCATTAACGATATCACGAATCTCTTCGCGCGCGCCTTCACTATCTAGCTTCGAGAGTTGCGACAGATCAATCGTGTCGATCAACGCAGAAAATATCTGAGTTTTTACGTCGTAATAATCTTCTGACTTAACTCTGATCTCGGGCGCAGATTCATCTTTGGCAACACCAACCGATGGCGCTTTTGATTTGACCTTCTTGGTCGGTACGGCCGCTGGCTGAGTTGTCATAATTTCTGTATTTGGCGCGGGAGCGCCACCAGGTGTCGGCTCGACTGCCGGCATCTGTGGGGCAATTGGAGGTGCCATTGTCGGAGCCGCCTGCCCCGGTTGGGGCGGAGGCGGCATCGTGCCAGGCGTCGGCGCTGCACCTGATGGCTGCGGCGCAGGTGACTTGTTTACTTCAGGGGGCATGGCCAGCGGTTTGTTAAACCCACCGCCTGAACCCGGCCCACCTGTTCCACCCTTTTTTCCAAACATTTAGCCGTTACTCCGTATACTTAAATTGGCCGCCACATATTTTGCTAAGCGTTATTTTTCTTTTTTCTTTTTCATCGAGAATCTCGAAAGCAAAGAGCCCATCGACTTTTTCGACGGGGCCTCAATCTCGCGGCGACCCGTTATAATCTGTGCCAATTGCTCAAAGGACATTGCAACTTCGCTCTTGGGATCAGTTTCTTCGATCATCTGCCCATTATTAGCTGCTAGTCCAAAAAGCGGTGGATCGAACGGGATAATAACCGAGGGTTCGATTCCCAACGGCTGCGTGAAATCATCTGCCGAGATTTCCGGTCGTTTGGGAATATTGCACTGATTTAGAACGAGATAGGGCTTTTCGTCATTCGGCCTGAGCTCCGCAAGCGTATCAACCAGGTTTTTAGTGTTTCGCAAGCTGGCCAGATCAGGTGTTGCCGTGATGATTACTTTATCCGCCATGGATAGTGTCTGTTTTGCCCATCCGGTCCAGACATGGGGCAGATCAATTATCACATTTGGGGTGCCGCGTTGTGCCACCTCAAGCAACTGATCAAAATCATTAGCATCAAAATCATATTCTCGATCCAATGTTGACGGGGCAGCTAGAAGGCTGAGATGGTCGGAACATTTGGCCAGCAATCTGTCCAGGAATGTTTCATCTATCCGGTCTGCAGAAAACACTGCTTCCGCAACGCCCTGTGCAGGGTCCTGGTCAAAATCAATATTGGCTGTGCCAAACGCAAGGTCGAGGTCGGCGAGAACCACATCGCTTTCAAAACTGTTCGAAATTGCCCAGGCAACATTATGAGCAACTGTAGATGAACCAACACCACCTTTTGCGCCAATGAACGCATAGATTGTCCCCAGCGGATCTGATTCCGGATTAACGAATAGACTCGCCACAACTTCCATGATTTCGGTCATGTTGATCGGGGCATAAAGATATTCAGCGACACCGCGTGAAATCAGGTCGCGATATAATTGAACATCGTTTTTGTGGCCAATGACGACAACATTGGTGCCCTCATCACACACTTCAGCAAGCTTCTCGAGTTCCGTGAGGAGCTCGTGCCCAATCAGGGCGGATTCAACCAAAATAAGATTTGGCGTCGTGGCGGTTTGATAAAACTCCACTGCAGCGGCAATTCCACCCAGTTGAACTTTAACATGTGCTTTGGTCATACGACGGTCACGGGATGCCTGATCAATGACCGAAGACACGCTTTCAGTCTCACAAAACGCTTGGATTGCAACGCGCGGTACCGGACGAATGTTAGACATGTCCTCTTCACGGGCTGGCTCGTTCGGGTCGACCCAGCCGGATTGAGGGACGGGAGCAGCATAAGCCAACGGGTCAGGCTGCATCTGTGGCTGCGGGCTGAACTGTTGCTGAGCATCCACCGGTGGTGCCATATGCATCGGGTCCATGGGCGCCGGTTGGAGCTGCTCGGATGGTTGACCATCCGGTTGCGCAAAAACCGGTGGTTGCATTTGTGGATTTGCTGTCTGATCTGACATATTTCGTAGTTCCCTGTTTAACTCTTCACGCGCGCTTAAAATGCAGATTCGCCATCAACCGGTTCCGCTAGATCACCAGACCGATAATTTTCGATTACCGTGTTACGGCGCTCAGCATCCACAGGCGTAGACCCTCTTGGACCAAGAAGATCGGCTGGGTTTGCAACCATGGAGGCTATGTTATTTTGATATCCGCAACCGAAATTGTGGTAATTTTTATTTTCTGCATTAGGCGCTCCAAGATCTTCCGGCCATTTTCCGCATCCAGAAACACTGGCTGAGACAGCTCCATAAGAAAGTCGAATGGGTGCGGAAGTGCCGTGCTCTGCGGCGTAATAGGTTGTTGTTCTCATTTTCGCGTAAGACACACCCGATGTAGCCAGCGCTTCCGAAACTTTTGGTGCAACCGACCTTGCCGCAGCTTCATTGGGCGAACCGGACGGGATCATGATTGTGATGACACCATTGGCGGACCGTTTGAACTCCGCACCAAATCCTTCAATCGAACTTGCAACAGCCCGTGGTAAATCAAACGATGAACTTGAAATTGGAATATCAAGTGTTTTTTCCCGTTCATCGATGACGATAGGATGTTTAGTTTTATAGGTATGGTTTACCGAACCAACCGTAAAATTGTTCTTCGAATGACCAGCACAGCTGACCAACAGAACCACCGGAAGGGTGACAAGCGCAGCGCGCATCAAAATTTTTGTCATCGTATATTCCTCTACTCTTTACTTGAGGATGAACCCGATTGAGCCGGTGTAGCGGCCTTTGGGAAGGTTTCCTTGTTTAGTACCGTAAACCCGATTCAAGCGGCCAAGGAACACACCTGCCCCCTCACTTGCTGGATGAAAGTTCTCATCAGGTTGAGCCAGATTCTTTCGTGCTGTTGGACGAACCAGATAGGGCGTTACAATGACTACGACTTCCGTTTCATTGCGCTGATATTCCCTACTCCGGAAAAGACCCCCGAATATCGGGATATTTTTAAGCCCTGGAAGTCCAGATATCACCTGACGAACATCATCTTGAACAAGTCCGGCAATTGCCATCGATCCGCCTGATGGAATTTCAACTGTTGTGGCGGCCTTACGTGTTCGTGTTCCCCGCACATTACCCCGCTCGATAAAGCTACCAGACCCGGTTGCGGAAGGTTCCTGTACCTCAGTATTCAATCTGAGGCTGATCCGCCCTTCGCTCAACACCGTCGGCGTAAACTTCAAATACACGCCATAGGGCAATTCTGTGTACTGCACCCTCAAGCCTGGTTCGGTTGAACCATCAGGTGGGTCAGTTTCGGAAACATTAGATGGAATTTGCCATTGTCCACCGACTCTAAATTCAGCTTCTTCCCCCGAGACAGCGGTCAAATTCGGCTCTGCAAGCGTTCTCACAACTCCTGCAGATTCCATTGCACGAAGCTGCGACTGTAAGGAATTTTGACCATATTCCAAGTTTAACGTTCCACGGTTCGCAGCGCCTGCGATAGATTGGGTAAAGGAGCCGCCACCCGTTACAGCAAATCCAAATCCATCAGCTCCAGAAGCGAACGGGTTGCTGATGCCCGTATTCAGGCCCAATTGTTTGGTAACAAGCCTCTGGACTTCAACAATGCTCACCTTCAACATCACCTGGTCGTGGCCAGCAATCTTGAGCAAATTGACAATGTTGCTTTCTTCCTCATCACCAAACAGTGCTGCTAACCCGCCGCCCTGATTGTTATTTTGAGCCTGTTCACCACCGTCAATAAATATTTGTGCGAGCTGCATAGCTTTTGTTGCATCAAGCGGCGTCGAAACAGTGCCGGTAAGGACGATATTATCGTTGATCATTTCCGCCCTGATTTCAGAATTCGGGATCAACCGCTCAAAGGTGGCTTCCAAACCCGTGATGTCCCGCTCAATATTGATCTCCATGGCAGCGATCTGTTTTCCAGAACCGTCAAATACGAAGATATTGGTTTGGCCAATCTGCTTCCCGAAAAGATAGATACGGCGCGAAGTACGCATGACAGCATCTGCAACAGTCGGATTCGCCACCAAAACGTCATTGGCGTCAGCGGGAAGATCAACAACCAGAGATTTGTTCAATCCCAAATTAATCATTTTTGGCGCGTTCGCATTTTCCGGTGTAATTCTCACATAATTACGCGAGTTTTCCTGCGCAGAAACATTTGAAATTGTCGTTGGTGATAAAACCGTTGCCGTGCAGAGTGCCGCAACGCTGAGCAGACCGACAACCCGTGTAAATACACCCCGATGGGCAGTTTTACTCAATAAATTAGTTGAGGAACATTGTGTCATTACGTTACTACTCATCTTCTGACGGTTGCGCTGTACGTTTCGTGAATTGCGTTGCAATTCGGATTCAGTATTTCCGGGCTGAATACTCATTTCTTGGGTGTCTTTTCGATTGAAGTGCCGTAGCGGATAATGCGTACGCTGCCTCTTTTCTTACGACTGCCACTGCTCAGCAGGTGCGTTCCGGAGTCACTTGTCTCAATCTCGGAATCTTCAATACTGCGCAGAGCGAGCGTCAATTTACCCCCAAGCTTTTGAGCTGCGGTTATGATCTCGACCTGTTGGGCGGTAAGTTCCAGGGTTGCGGTGCTGCCAACCTTGGTTTTTTCTCCCTCGTTTTCCTCAATGACCTGGTCAATTGCGAGGATACGAATATTCTGCAGAACCGTTTCAGTGACAAAAACCTGATCTTTCGATTCAATGTTCTTGTAACTCATGACAACATCAACACGGTCATTCGGCAGAATGAAACCGCCAGCTGTGGTATCAGCGCCAATTCGGATAGCAATTGCCCGCTTACCGGCTGGCAGGATCGCTGACAAATAACCACTATCGGAACGAACTATTTTAGCTTCACGTATTGGTTCCCCTGCAAAGAACGAGGAACGGGCGATCATTTTTGAATATTCTTTGAACGCTTCGGGATTATCGTCTTTGAGAATAAAAGTGTCACGAACTCCAGTTTTGGCCACTTGTCCCATTTGATATTGTCTTCCCCAAGGGTCGTACCCTGCGGGATAGGCTTATGGGCGATAAGAACATCAACCAGGGGAATAGTAATCACAGGTTCATTGGTTTGAACAACCACCTCAGCTGGCTTGTTACTGATGTTCATCATCAGAAGACCGGCACCAACAGCGGCCAAAAGGGCAACACCAATCAATATTAACTGTACAGGCTTCATAATCTGCCAACTCCGATAGCGCTCTACGCAATAACTCCCAGATAGTTTTGAACTGGATTGGTGTACTTATGGTTAATAAGCGGCTGATGAACGTGGTAAATAAATTGTTTCATGTGACAGGCGGCAATTTTTGACACAAAAAAGCCGACCATTAAGGTCGGCTTCGCGTTGGTTCATCTACGATCGGACTTGATTCATCCAATTGCGTGACCGTTCGCCAGAAACCCCATCCACGGCGTTCCAAGAAACACATACAATGCTGCCGGCCCTAACGCTACACCATATGGTACGCCGCGAGAGCGTTCGTAAAGCCGCTCAACCCAGGCCTTTGAAGCAAGAGCCGGTGGTAATGGAATACGCCGGGCGATAATAAATAATACCGTAAGGAGCCCGCCCAGAATGCTGGCCACTAATATATAAGGTAACGTGGCCGCTGTGCCGAACCAAAGGGCTGATGCAGCAAGTAATTTCGCATCTCCTCCCCCCATTACGCCAAAGCTGAACAGACCAAAACCAACAATCAGCACAACGATCGCTATACCAATGTGCCACAGGGCAGTCTCCCACCCCATGCCCGCCAACGGCGCGCAAATTGCGAATGAGACGGTCAAAGCCAATGAAATGGCATTGGGGATTTTCATGGTGAAAAGGTCGTAGAATACAGCAAAAACCATACATAATGGGAAAATTACCATTGCGATCGTGGCTATATTTTCAAGCATGTTGAACTCACATTAGGAAATGAGACGCCTATTGCGCCAATGGCCGGAAGATATCTGAAAGCCGCTAAACAAGCGTTAAACCGACATACCGGCGCGGGCTCAAAACACAGACAAAAAAAGGCCGCCCTGCATAACAGGACGGCCTATACGATCTAGTTGATCGCGAAGTCGCTTGGCTTATGCGCCATCAGCGCCGGAGAGTGCTGATTCAACATCTGTGAAGATGCCGTTCAGAGCAGTACCAGCATCTGTCATCATTGTCAGAGCAACGATTGAGATCAAAGCAGCCAGAAGGCCGTATTCAATAGCAGTTGCACCAGATTCGTCTTTGAAGAAACGTTTAATATTTGTCATGGGTTTAATCCTTACTCCACGTGGTACAGCTTTTACCGTCGGTTTGTTTCTCCGATCGGATAAGCCCAAATTACTTACCGGGATTTAGGATCGCCTTAAGAAACAAGCTTACTAAAGTGTAACTGTCACTCCAGGCGTTTCACGGTGAACAGCACCTTAATCAAATTTGTCAAACTGATTCCAAAAGAACCATTTCACGCCCATCCGGCTACAATCACACCGAATAAATTCCGTATATATATAAAGTGTCGCGATTTACCGGTCACCGTTGAGATGGGTTTAAAACTTCGTTCACCAATTTCGCCGACAATGAATTTTCACGCAGTTTATGAGTATCGAGTATGGCGTTCTTCAACATTTCCAAGTTTGCAAAGTTAGGGTTTCTGGCAGCAGGTCTGGCTTTTTCCGCAACTGTATCCCCTGCAATATCCGCTTCCGAATCTGAGAAAAAGGATGCGGCAAACGCGCTAAAAGTCACAATTGACCGGGCGAAAGTTGTTCGTATTGCAGCGCCGGCCGATACAATCATTGTCGGTAACCCGTCAATTGTTGATGCAACCATACAGGATGCCAGAACGATTGTTCTGACCGGGCGTAATTTTGGCGTGACCAACCTTATTATACTCGATTCCGATGGCGAAGCGATTGTCGATGAGACAATCGTTGTAAAAGGCCATGAGACAAATACAGTTCGTGTCTATCGTCAGTCAGTGCGCGAAACACTCACCTGTTCCCCCGTGTGTGAAGCCACGCTGTCAGTCGGTGATGATGTGGATAGATTTGCTGCCATGCAGGATCAGATCATCAAACGCAATGGCATTGCGGAATCAGCTGCAGACAACGAATAAAGCTTCTCTTCAATTCATCACCTTGAGCAAAGTCGGTGGTGCCTGCACCGCGAACTTTGCTCTGGGGCAGTCGAAGCACGGGAAACAGAGCAGCTGTGTTTTCCAAATGCTGCTGTTGTTTTAATAGCTCTCCAATCGACCAGGCTATTTTTTCACCCTGGCAACCGGGAAGCATTTGATCAACATGAGAGTATCGTTGTGGAAAATTGCGCATGTCAGGGCGCGAACCCATCTCTACACTTTCACCCAATCTCGTCGCGGCATGATCTCGGTTAATAATGCGTTGACCTAAATGCGAAAAATGGGTCTTTCTAAAAACATCTTTTCAACAATTCTTCGATAAAACCAGAACAGTACAACTTCAATTGGCTTAGCACTGGTACGAATATGCGAGAAAATTCAGCTTCAAAACTGACCACCAACCGCAAATTGCGTCGCAAAACGATGGGGCGGTGGCTCAGCTTCAAAAAATCCGAGGACGGGGCGGCTGCCGTAGAGTTCGCTCTCGTCAGTATTCCTTTTTTCCTGCTGTTCTTTTCAATAATCGAGCAGGGCTTCTTCTTTTTTGCTAACCGCTTGATTGACGCTGGTGTTTATGAAGCTGCTCGAGAATTAAAAACGCGCCAGATTACTTCGGGTAACACAACCGAAGGTGAATTCAGGACGATTTTGTGTAATAAAACATTGATGAAATTATTCGAGTGCGGCGGTCTTTCCATCGATGTTCGTCAGATTGCGTCATTTGGTTCACCATCAAGTCCACCGCTAAAAAATGACGGTTCATTAGACACTGAAAATTTCGGTTTTTTACCCGGCGGCCGTGAGACAATCAACGTCATCCGCGTCTATTACGATTGGCCTACGATTTTGAACTGGTCGAGACTCGGTTCGATGAACTATTCAAATGAAAAGCACGGCCAGCTCGCTAATCAATTTAGAAATGCGGGGGGAACCAATGGTTTCAGACGCATCGTTGGGACAGCTGCATTTCAAACCGAGCCGTGATCAGCACTTCAATTTATTAGCCACAACAAACACCGAATTCCAACATCTACAGTCACCAGTTTTGAGTTTAGATATGAGCAATCAAAGAAAACACCTTCAAAATCCAAGCAAATGGGTTGCGTTTTTGAAAGATGACAGCGGCGTTAGCACAATCGAGTTCGCCTTTGTTGCGCCTTTCCTTATTGGTCTGCTGCTCTTTGTGGTCTCAGCAAACGATGTCGTGAACTCGTCTACTGAAATCGGTAAAGTCACCGTGACAGTTGCCGATATATTGTCACAATCATCATCGATTTCCGCAGAATTCATCGATGGAACATTTGATGCAGCCGACCTGATCGTGAACGCAAACCGTAGAGCTAATCTGGAACTCTATGTCGCTGGTGTTGAGATTTTTACAGATGGCACTGCTGAGGTTTTGTGGTCCCGGGATAACGGTAATTTATCGACCATAACGAAACCATCTCCCGGCGAAAATTACGACCTTCCACCAGAACTGCTTCAACGTGCCGGGTTTATCGTATCCGTGCGGGCAAGGATGCGCCACACCCATGTTGCAGTTCGCAGCGGGTTTGGTGGCCAAAAAGCTACTCTGTTTAATATGCCTCTCATAAAACCACTCTTGGAAGACACTCCAAATTACGATTATGAGAGTAACTTCATTCCCCGGTCCAGCATCCGAACAACCTGTTCGAATTGCTCCAACTAAAACAGTTTAGATTTCATTCATCTATTGGTTCAGGTGGGTGAAATCGTTTATCTGCGGATAACCAACATAGGAATTATGCCTGGATTAACGGCGCAGCTGACCCAATGAAAATGTGATATTGGACGCAAATTTTTCAGCCTTCACATCCAAACCTGCTTTGGTTCTTTTCACGGGCTTTTGCATCGCATCAATCAAAGGGCGAAAGGCGTCAAGCATAATCGGTTGAAAGCCACCTCCCATTAATGGTTCGATTGCATCATAGGCCTTTGGATTTCTGAGCTCCAATCCGTCAAGAAACCATACAAGCATTTGACGCGCTTCCATGGATAACCCTTTGCGAACAGCGTGAGGGCCATGGGGAATAGGGTTGGACTGCCATACTATCTTATAATTCTCACCGGCTTGATTAAGTTGAAACAATGTACCCCGTGCATCGTTATAACGCTGCGGCCCATCATCAGGACTATAGTCATGCGGGCGCCAACCAAAGAATGCATCAACATCCATTTTTGAAAAAGCCTGTCGAATCGACTCCGAATCTGGTTGAACCGACAAGGGCCAGTCGCGGCTTCCCAAGTCTATACCTTCAGTTAATAACTGCTGCTTCGGATATTTATACCCTGAAAATGAACCGGTTCCGGATACACCGATTACGCTGCCTTTAAGGTCGCTCAGCTTTTTGGCGACATCTGGTCTGCTGATCAATACGGAGCGAAACGCGGTTGTTCCATCAAGCGCACGGGGGACCACCAGTGGTTCTACACATTTGCAATTGGCCCATGCCAATGAAAATGCGGTGGCGGAATATATGGCATATTCAATTCTGGACTCCGCGTGAGCAAGTGCCAGACTCTGGTAGTTTTTTGCGGCAAATATTTCGACCGGTAATCCCAACGCTTCTTCCAACGCCCGGCGAAATGGTTGAGCGCGTTTGGTGCGCAATACGGCGTGCTCCCCACCAACAATTCCAACCCGGAAAGTGCCGATTTTTTGGCGCCAATCTACAGTTGTCGGCAGTTCTTCACTTTGGGTCTCCGTTTTGGCGATCTCTGCTTCGGCGCGTTCTCCGTTGAGGAACACGCTCAAAACTACAGATAAAACCACAGCTACGGTGAATAACACCCATCGGTTACGCAGAACTTTTGGTAAATAAAACATGAAGCCATTGTCGGACGTTCCGCGCCAGCTTCATAGGGGGCAAATTGATATAGTGAATCTAAGGTTAAAATGCCGAAGTCAAGATAGTGGGGATAGGCCCATCATCTTCTCCAACCCTTCTGCCAACACCAGTGAAACCAATGCGGTACTGGCAAAATACCAACCAGTTTTCGACCAGGGTATATCGAGGGAAATTCGAATAATTCTCAAGCCAGCCAACACCAGAAGACCAAGCCAAAGCAGACTGATCAGGGTCAGCATACCGTTACTGTTTTCCGGAGTTTCCGGCCCAACAATAACTGACAGAAAAATCAGGGGTAAAAATGCAACGCTAACTACGGTAGACGCCCAATTGTGAACAATAACGCAGGTCGGAAAATTCCGCTTTTCAGACGGCGTGCGACAAAGAAGAAAGAGCAGAGTCAACGAGGCCAAATATCCCATCATTGCAACCAGCAATTTTCCAAACACGAAATAGAATTTACTCACTGCCAACTGTTGCTGTTCCGAAAATCCGTTAAAGAGCAACGAAAGGGACGCCATATCGACAAAGCCTGTGATCAGCAGCGCAGAAAATGACCAAAAGAATCCGCCCTTGGACAGGTCAATCCGCTTGAGGCCAGTTGATCGACCCAACATGATATCGATGGTACCAGCGAAATTCTCATCAAGTGTGGGGGATACGCTTTTATTGCTCATTGCACCCCTATTTCTCCGCCTCCACGAAAAACTCCGCCAAGAATGCTTTGTAGATTTCGGTAAGGGTTATCAGATCATCAAGCGCCACGCGTTCGTCAATTTGATGCATGGTTTGGCCAACAAGGCCGAATTCCACCACCGGACAGACATCTTTGATAAAGCGCGCATCAGACGTGCCGCCGCCGGTCGACAGTTCCGGTTTGCGCCCGATTGTATCTTCGATGGCTTGAGACAGGGACGCAATCAACCGGTCATCTTTCGTCAAAAACACATGGCTTGGACGGTCGGTATATTCGACTTCAAATTTGATCGGAGGTCGCGTCCCGTTCGCGAGATCAGTTCTCAAGTATTTATCCGATGCGGCCTCTCCCAAGCGACACTCAATTTCGGCTTTAATACTGTCAGCGCTCCAGGTGTCGTTAAAACGAACGTTAAATTGCGCCTTCGCAATTGCGGGAATGACATTGAATGCCGGATTGCCGACATCAATTGATGTTACTTCCAGATTGGTTGGCTGAAAGTTATCGGTCCCGTGATCGTAAGGTTCACCCATCAACGCGCCAACCAAAGTTATTATGCCACGCGTTGGGTTGTCGGCCAGATGGGGATAGGCCGCGTGCCCCTGCACACCCTTGACGGTTACGATTCCGGACACGGAACCGCGCCGCCCAATCTTGATAGCATCGCCAATTACATCTGGGTTGGTCGGCTCCCCCACCACACAGGCGTCGATTTCTTCCCCCTGCTCCACCAGCCAATCGAGAATAGCTTTTGTCCCATTAATCGCAGGCCCTTCTTCATCACCAGTGATTAGAAATGATACAGAACCGGGGAAATGCTGACCACTCTCAAGACTGGCTTCAACAGCCGCCAGAAAGCAGGCGATGCCGCCTTTCATATCAACTGCGCCACGGCCGATCATATGACCGTTGGCAATTTCCCCTTCAAAAGGTCCGCTGGTCCATGCGGACTCGTCACCTGTCGGCACAACATCCGTATGCCCGGCAAAGCAAAGGTTAGGTGATTTATCCCCAAGCCTTGCATAAAGATTTTCAACGTCGGGCGTGCCGGGAGATGATGACATTTTACGGATCACCTTGAAACCAAGTGGCTCCAGCCGGTTTTGCAATACGGTGAGCGCACCGCCTTCGTCGGGCGTAACGCTTGCGCATCGGATCAGGTCACGCAGGATGCCTGCTGCCGGGGATAATGGGGTATCGGATAATGTCATAGGCGCGGTGTATCACGCACCGCCCGCCGGTCAATAATACAATTATTCCTCGGGCTCAGAATAAGAGCCAACACCCGGTAAAATCATAACAGTCGGTCGCTTCGGGAGATTGCGGAGCGAGAGGGTGAGCCTGTTCTTCGGCAAGCGCTCAACGGCAAATTCATCACCGAGATAGGACAGGAACAAGCCCAGCGCACCATAACTGCGCACATGCATGGGCAGAACAACGGAAGACCGCAGCCTGCTTAGAATTTCCTTTGCACCCAGATGGCTGATGGTCAGGCCGCCGTCGACGGCGATCATCACCACATCGAGACGGCCAATTTCAGTGTAATGAGCCTCGGTCAGCTTGTGGTGCAGGTGGCCCAGATGTCCGATGCACAGGCCCCCCGTTTCAAAAATAAAGATGGAATTGCCATCCGGTACCGTTGTGAACCGCAAGATGTCGGTCGTCACATTGCGGATCAGCACATCCCCCACCATAACATGGTGTTCGGCAGGCTTGCCCCCTTCCCCCCATCCTTTCAGGACGATTTTGATCTTCGGGTCGGGAAACTGGGTGAAATGGGACGAGTGCGCCTGGTTCATCGTCACCACATCCGGCGTTACCGGGTCCGTGAGCCATCCGGCAAAATCGGTTGCGATTTTAACACCTTCGGGACTTTCAATCAGATAGGTTGAATGCCCTTGATAGGAGATCGTGACGTCATATTTCGACGATTGAGCGGGAATGACATTGTTTTGCGGTGTGAAACTGGCAAATTGAACCGGTAGTTCCGGGGAATTCAGGTTTTCGGCAACTGCCAGACAAGTGCTGGGAACCCGATCTTTGGATTGGGCCTGGGCATCATTACCAAGCCCTGCAAAACCAACCGTGAGTGTTGCGGCTGCGAACAGCCCTTTGCAGATAGCGCGCATTTGATAACCTCCGTCGCCAGGTTTCTCAAAAGAAAGTCTAGCTTGAAGATCAACAAATGCAAATGGCCCGGCTGGTAACAGCTACGGGAGCAACCGCAAGGATGTTTCTTGGATGTTTCGGCGCCCGCGCTGCCAATCTAATCGCGCAGCAATTCATTGATACCCGTTTTCGAGCGGGTTTGCGCGTCCACTGTTTTCACGATCACAGCGCAATAAAGCCCCGGGCCCGGCTCGCCGTTGCCCATGGGTCTGCCGGGCATTGTGCCCGCCACAACAACCGAATAAGGCGGCACTTCTCCGTAAGTCACTTCGCCGGTGGCACGGTTTACGATTTTTGTTGATTTACCGATGTAGACACCCATGCCAAGGACAGAGCCTTCGCGCACGATACAGCCTTCAACGACTTCCGAACGGGCGCCGATGAAGCAATTGTCTTCGATGATGGTCGGGCCAGCCTGAAGCGGCTCCAAAACACCGCCAATGCCGACACCTCCGGACAGGTGAACATTCTTTCCAATTTGCGCGCAGGAGCCGACCGTTGCCCAACCGTCTACCATGGAACCTTCATCGACATAGGCACCGAGGTTTACAAAAGACGGCATGAGAACCACGTTTTTACCGATAAAGGCGGCATGGCGACAGATAGCGCCGGGAACGGCGCGGAAACCGCCGGCGCGAAACTGGTTTTCTCCCCAGCCCTCGAATTTCGACGGTACTTTGTCCCACCATGTGGAATTACCGGAACCATTGCCAATAACTTCCATATCGTTGAGACGGAAAGACAGGAGAACCGCCTGTTTGAGCCATTGGTTGACGGTCCAGTTTCCATCATCCCCCCGCTCGGCAACCCGTGCTGCACCGCTGTCCAACAGGTTCAGGGCGTCGTTCACCGCGTCGCGGACCTCGCCTTGTGTTGTAGTGCTGACGTTATCGCGGTCTTCAAATGCGGCCTCGATGACGGACTGGAGATTTGCGTTGCTCATTGTGCGATCCTGTGGGTGCGACCCTGTAACTGAAATTTGAGCCTTTATAACGCTCCCAAAACGCGGGGCAATGGGGCAGAGCCCATGGAATTCGAGAAAGTCTGTTTTGACGAATATTCATTGGCCTTGTATGGGCTGGGGCTGTTGCTGATTCACAGCACCGCCGAAGGATTTAATATGGCACAAGCCAAGACACATATAGCCCGCAATCCCCTCAAGGGTTCACGTCGCGACCGCGATGAAGCAAAGGTTGTTCCAGATACGCCGCAAACCCGGTCTCCGGCCTATAAGCTGGCTTTTGATGATCAGGATTTCCTCTGCCGGCGCGAAACACGGCCCATTCGCCTGCAATTGGAATTGCTCAAACCGGATATGCTGATGGAGGAAGCGGGGATTATCTCAACGACCGTCCTGTTTGGCGGAGCCCGTATTGCAGAACCGGGGAAAGACCCGTGGGCCGCAAAGAACGACGTCCAGCGCAAAAACCTCAAGGCCAGCAGCAAATATTACACGGAAGCCCGCCGCTACGCCCAGTTGGCGTCGGAAGCATCAAAGAAAACCGATTTCACCGAACATGTGGTTGTCACCGGCGGCGGCCCCGGCGTTATGGAAGCCGGGTCTCGCGGTGCACTGGACGTTGGTGCGCCGAATATCGGGCTCAACATTGTGTTGCCCCATGAGCAGGCACCCAACGAATATGTGACGCCTGAATTCAGCTTTAACTTTCATTATTTCGCCATCCGCAAGATGCATTTCCTGATGCGGGCGAGTTCCGTTGCCGTTTTCCCCGGCGGGTTCGGTACGATGGACGAATTTTTTGAAACCCTGACCCTCATTCAAACCGGTCGTATGGACAGGGTACCGGTTTTGCTATTCGGCAAGAATTTCTGGGAGCGTGTTATCAACCTGGAAGCGTTGGCGGAAGAAGGCACGATTTCGCCCGACGATACGGACCTCTTCACCATCGTCGATTCAGCCGAAGAAGGCTGGAAGGTCGTCAGTGAATTCTACGAGCTGAGCGAGTAAACCAAAATGCCTGAAGCCAGCCCGGAAGAGATAATCCGCGCCAACCGTAAAGGGGCGGCACGCAATTTCTTTGCCAACGAATGGATATTCGTGCGCGGCGTTCCGGCGATGAAATTCCTCCCGGAGGAAGGCCCCGCAGAGATCGCTTTTGCGGGTCGTTCCAATGTGGGCAAATCATCGCTGATCAATGCACTGACCGCAAAAAAAGGCCTGGCGCGTACATCTAATACACCGGGGCGGACACAGGAGCTCAATTTTTTCGTGCAGGACGGGGACTTTGACGAGGGCATCCCGCCGTTAGCCCTGGTGGATATGCCGGGTTATGGATTCGCCAAAGCACCCAAGGCGACGGTGGACAATTGGACAAAACTGATTTTCGCCTATCTGCAAGGGCGCAGTACCTTGCGCCGTGTTTACGTTTTGATCGATGCTAGGCACGGACTGAAAAAGAACGACGAAGAAGTATTGGACCTGCTCGATAAGGCCGCCGTGTCCTATCAACTGGTGTTGACCAAAGCCGACAAGATTAAACCACCAGCACTCGTAAAACTTGAGGCGGCAACTCTGGCCGCGATTGCCAAACGGCCCGCCGCTTTCCCCGAAATCGTTTCAACGTCGAGTGAAAAAGGAACCGGCGTCGACGACCTGAAAGCGGCTATCCTGTTTGCGATCGGGTTGGGTTGATGTTTAACTCGACGTCGACAGGGTTTTGGCGGAACGCGTGACGAGTACTTCAATCGCGTCCGCCACATGCACCGCATCAATTGACGGATCATTGCGTTCCACGCGCAGCATGTGCGCCTGATACAGAACATCCCCATGGGTGTGGCCGTTTGGCGGTTCAAAGCAATAGCAGGCCAGTTCAATCAGCAGGCCGAGCGGGTCTTTGAAATAGATTGAATCCATGAATCCCCGATCTTTATGGCCACTATGACCGATACCTTTTTCAGTCAACCGGTCGGCGGCCTGTCTGAATGTGGCCTTTGAAACGTTAAACGCGATGTGATGTACACAACCGGCGTCGGTTGGCGTGCGGCGTTTATCGGCTTTGCGGTCTTCATTACAAAAAATTGTAATCAACCGCCCGTCGCCGGGGTCGAAATAAAGATGGCTTTCTGATGGGTCGTCAAGATTGGGCTGTTCGAAGATAAACGGCATGCCCAACACGCCTTCCCAAAAATCAATCGAGGTCTGCCGGTCCGCCCCCATCAACGTGATGTGATGAACCCCCTGCACCTGTAACAATGTCATATAGATCTCCACCAATTAAGGTCATTCGCGAACAAGGCCAAAGCCCCATACTAATTGAAAGCACTGTCCCACACCAATTCATCCTGTTAAAGCACCTCAAGGTCTGGTGTGCGGACAAACCGACTTGACGCACCTAAGCTCAATATTCTGAATGCGACATTGTAAAATCTAAAGTATCAGCTTCGATTATGCCAAACTCTTATGCATCCGTTACATAATCAGTGCTGTTTTTTCGGGCACAATTACACTCTTACTTTGGCTCCTTGTCGTGTAGAATTGCAGCCAAAGCCTCGGGTACATTCGTCATTACCAGGCTGTGAAAACGTTGAATTGTATTAGATTGTTGGCCGCCGGTTAGACTGATGATGCTGATATTTCGGGAGATTTTGGGACTGAAGATCGGGTAGATGACGAAATCATCGTCACAGGACATTTCAGCTACGTATCTGGGCATGAATGTTACCCCAAGACCGGCGCGGGTCATGCCGATAAGAGATTCTGTGTGCACAACTTCATACTGAACGTTTGGATTTAACCCAACTGAGGAAAATGCATTTCGTATCGTATCCCAGAGTGCTGTAGCGGGGCCGGAAACCAGTAGTGGAATATCTATAAATCGCGCGAGAGGAACAGGGCCGGTAATCTCAAGCCGCTTCGATGTTGCGAGCACGGCTACGATCTCATCAACAAATATAGGTGTTTGAGTAAAGCGGGGATCATCTGCAAACTCCGGTCCGATACCGAAATCAACCGTGTTGTTTAGCAAATCGTTTTGCATCGAATCCAGAACAGCCTCATGCATTTCAATCTCCACATCAGGATGGGCGTCCTGAAACTCATGCAAGACATCTGATAGAAGGTGACTGGAGATGGTCGGTGCGCAAGATATCCTGATTTTGTGTGCGCTGCGGCGGGCCAACACTGAGAAAACACTCAACCCTTTTGATATTTCCACAAAAGCCGGTTCAATATGTTCGAAAAACAGGGCCCCTTCTTTCGTTAGAGTGACACTTCTGGTCGTCCGTTGGAACAGAGCAACTCCCAGGTCCTTTTCAAGGCTGCTCACCTGCATGGAGATTGCGGGTTGAGAGCGGTTAAGAGTTTGCGCAGCTCCACGAAAACTCTTGGCTTTTGCGACAGCAAGAAACGACTGCAGTTTCTTTAACGAGAGATTGCCCAGATTGGGGTTCATGGGTTGCTCAGTCATCTTCGTATGGGCTTGCGCCATCCAATCAGCTTTATAAATAAGCAATCCTTATCAATTAGCGGTTTTATTTATATTTGTCTCCCCGTACGAGTGGGCGGTAATCTCTGGCCAAGCATACAGCTGTTGGGAGGCAGGGAACTTGGTGTTGCTTCGCAGTGTATTAAAACGCGCCTCTGACTGGATGATCTCTGTCCTTGCCGCGATGATATTGATAATGATGGGGACGATCGTCATTCAGGTCGTCGCCAGCCGAATGGGTATCAACACGATTGTTGGATGGGAACAATCCGTCTTCTTATTCGGCAAGGGCATAACGCTTAACTCACTCATTGAACTGCACTGGTACCTGTTGGCCGCCGTTATTTTGTTTCCGATAGCCACATTGTGGGCGCAAGACGAGCATGTCCGCGTGGATTTCATCTATCGCTCAATAAGCTCTCGCGGGCGTGCCGGTGTCGACCTTCTGGGGAACGTTATGTTTACACTCCCCTTTTTGATTATGTGCATTCCGGCGGCATGGAGCGTCACCATGGTTGCGCTGAAACGTGGTGAGCGTTCTCAAGATGACGGTTTGCTGGATCGCTTTCTTGTTAAGGGTATGATCCCGATAGCCTTCTCGATGTTGTTGATCATTGTGGTGGTGGAACTGATTCCGCTGATAAAAGCCGTCCTCTCTCGTGAGAAGGCAAAGTAATGGAGCATCCGCTTGCATTGGCAATGGCTATCGTAACCCTGGGCGGCATTCTCGCCGGATACAGGATTGCTTTTGTTTTGGCCGGATCGTCGGCCCTGTTCATTCTGCTTTCGGATACGCCCGTGGCCTTTTTCAAGCTGCTGCTCAGTCGGGTTTACGCCAGTGCCTTGTCGAACTGGATCCTGGTTGCCGTACCGATGTTCATCCTTATGGGATATATCCTTGAGAAAACCGGGGTTGCGGAGCGCTCGCTGCACGCTTCGCAAAGGATCTTCGGTGGCTCGCCGCTGGGGATGATTGTTTCGGTTTTGTTTGTTGGTGTCCTGTTGGCCGCATCGTCAGGTATTGTTGGCGCCTCGGTTGTTCTATTGGCGCTGATCGCCATGCCCCGCCTGCTCGATGCGGGTCTGGATAAACCAACAGCTGCCGGCTTGGTTGCTTCCTCCGGCACGCTGGCCATCCTCATTCCACCATCCGTCATGCTGATCATTCTTGGTGACCAATTGCAGGTCCCTATCGGCGACATGTTTGCGGCTGCTATCGGTCCCGGCCTGTTGATGTTTTTCTTCTATGGTGCCTATGCGGCAACGCGGGTGATCGGCCTGCCCAGAGTAGAAAATATAAGCGATCAGCATCCGTTGCGCTCGCTGGTTGAAATTTTGCCACTCGTCGTTTTGGTTGTCTGCGTCCTTGGATCAATCATTAGCGGCATCGCCACTCCAACTGAAGCCAGCGGGCTGGGCGCAATTGGGGCCATAGTGATCGCAGTGATATATCGCAGCTTTTCCATGTCTCAGCTGATGGAATCGGCCAGAGATACCGTCAAAACATCGACAATGGTATTTGCAGTTCTGATCGGCGCCGTGTGTTTTTCTGCCGTATTCCGTCGTTTAGGTGGGGATGAGCTGATCTTTTCCCTGGCCTCATTGTTTGGTGATGGACCCTGGACGATATTAATGGTTGTCATGGTCGGGATTTTCCTGCTTGGCTTCGTCCTTGATTGGCTGGAAATCACGCTGATCATGCTGCCAATTTTCGCCCCGATCGTTGCCGGGCTCGATTTTGGCAACGGTCTCGCGGGTACCGAACTGCTTGTTTGGTTCGGAATATTGATCGCCATCAACCTTCAAACATCTTTCCTGACACCGCCCTTCGGTTTTGCCCTGTTCTATTTACAGGGCGTACTGGGCGACCAGATCACCTCATTCCAAATTTACAAGGGTGTAGCGCCGTTCGTGATCATTCAGGGGTTAACCCTCGCCCTCGTCATTTGGTTTCCACAAATCATCACGGCTTTTATTCCAAATTAGTCAAACCCAAGGGAGAAAAACATGAAGAAGACTTTGATGTTAGCAAGCGCGATTGCGTTAGCGATGGGCGGTTCAGTTCAAGCCAAAAAGCTGACGCTACAAAATGCCTTTCCAAAAACATTGTTGCTGGTGGGGCCTTCTGCTGATTATTTTTCAGATATCGTGAGAAATGGGACTAACGGCGAAATAGATTTTCAACACCTTGGTCAGGGCGAACTTTCACCGCCGACCGAAATCGTAGACAATGTCGGTATCGGTGCAATCGACGCAGGCTGGTCCTACGGTGCGTTCACCGCGGCAAAAGTGCCTGTTGCAAATCTGTTTGCCTCCATCTCTTATGGCCCCGACGCGCCGAAATACCTGGCATGGATTTATCATGGTGGCGGGCTGGAGCTATGGCGCGAGGCATACGAGCCTCTCAATGTGGTCCCCATGCCCTGTGCTGTGACGCTGGCGGAATCAGGCGGCTGGTATAACAAGGCAATTGACAAACCTGAAGATTTCCAGGGCCTGAAAATGCGCTTTTCGGGGATTGGCGGAAAGATCCTGGCCAAGCTTGGTGTGAGCGCCCAGGCGATCCCGGGGTCCGAAATTTACACCTCCATGGAAACCGGCAGATTGGACGCTTCCGAATTCTCCTTCCCGGAAATCGACGCGCTCATCGGTTTCGAGAAAATCGCCAAATACTATTATTTCCCCGGTTGGCATCAGCGTGCTGGGTTTGTGGAACTGACGATCAACAAGGACTTGTGGGATGGTTGGACAGACTCACAGCGCCAGATGAACGATGTTGCATGTCGTGCGACAACACAGGAGTTTTACAGTCGCCATTCGGTGAAACAGGCCGATGCCATGAAAAAATTTGAGGCTGCGGGTGTCGAAATCAGACAGTTTTCTAATGAAACACTGGGTGCAATTCGTAACGCAGCGCAAGAAGTCTATGCTGAGGAATCAGCCGCCGATCCACTGTTCAAGAAAGTGCTGGAAAGCTATCGAGCGTTTTCAGAACAGTATGATTACTATCAAAGCAGAAACAACCTGAGCGAGTAATCTAGGCAATCAACCTGTCCGGACTCTAATCCCGGGCAGGCTGTTTTTACGGAATATAAATTCAATTTGCGAAATGCCTCAGGGTCCCGAACGGCAATGCCGGATGAGACCTTACCGGCTTGTCTTTGTCTATGGCGGTCACAATGTCTGAATATATACTTGTGCATGGCGCGTTTTTTGGCGGCTGGTGCTGGGACACAATAGCCGGGAATCTTCGGGCCCAAGGTCACGTGGTTTACACCCCAACTTTAAAAGGATTGGCAGAACGTCACACAGAACTCTCTCAGACAACTGGTCTGTATGATCATATTGCCGATGTTGTTAGAGCCATAGATAACGCGCATGAAGACAAGTTGATCCTGGTGGGGCACTCCTACGGGGGCATGCCTGTAATGGGGGCCGCTGATCAACGGGCAGAGCGTATTGCTTCGATTCTGTTTTTGGATGCATTCGTTCCCGAGCATGGTGAAAGTGCTCAATCAATACGTGAGGGCTATTCCAAGGGGCAAGATAAGATCGAACTGCCACCAGCCAAAAATAACCGGATCCCCCCCCTCAGCGCCAAGAGCTTTGGAATTTCCGGCGAGAGGGCAGCATTGGTTGACGGTCGCCTGACATCCCATCCCGAGTTAGCGGTTCAGCAACCCATTTCACTTGCTGACCACTGGCAATCGATTGCCAAAAAAACTTATCTTCGCACCCGGAAGTTTCCGGCTCCCTATTTCGACAAGACTTGCGAAAACCTCAAAAACAAGCCCGACTGGCAGGTTTTCGAGAAGGATCAACACCATTGCCTCATGTTAACCGAGCCGAACTGGTTGCTCGAGTTTTTTAAGATGAAGCTTTAACCCGGCGTGTTAGCAGCAACGATCAATTGCTGTTTCAAACCAACTCTGCCCGCGCAGTGCTGTTAACGTCACAGCTACAAGGTCTTGAGAGGGCTGATTTTGATGAAAAAGGCGTTGATTAAGTGTTGGTAGTTCCGGCTCGAATTTGGGACGACCTTGCCCTTCTTTGTGTTCAAGTAGTTGGATTGGTTTGGGGGGCTAGTTTTGCCAACTTTCTGAGGTTCTGGACGGTTGCTGCGAGGTGGAATTCGTCTTTGGCGCCGCCTGGCCCTCATAATCGGAGCCTGTCTAGTTTTAAGATGCGATTGAGATGGGCAATTGAGGCCGCCAGCCTTCCATCAGTTCCAGGGCAAGGCCGAACCATTTCAACCTTTTGGCGCAACTTGCACGATATGGCCTAGTCGGTGGTCCAATGGTTTTTGCGAGCAACATCACGGGAAGGTTCATAGATTGATCCTGTCACCTGGCGCGACGGTTCTTTTGGACAGCAACGTTGTTTCAACGAACAGCCCTCCATGTCCGATTTATGGGAGGCGGGCGAACTTGATGCACGAAGAATTGTCAAGCCTGGCCTGTCTCGTGCAGTTTGTCTGGCGACTCCCAATTCTCGCCGGTTGCCCAAGGCAGCCGCAGGCGTCTACGACACTATGTAGTATGTCATGACAACAGAGGTGAAAAACGGAAACTGGAGGGGTAGTGAAATCGTCGATGATCGCGAGCTCCAGGCAAACGCTATTCAACCGGTACAGTAAACTCCAATAGCAAGAACCTATAGCGCTTATCGTCAATTAGAATTGGTGATGACACATGTTTTTGGGCTATTTTGCTTGAAGATCAATAAATTACGGCTGAAGTTTGGAACATACAGATGTCTAGGTTCGCAGAATTGTGTAACCGAGATGCCTGCTTCCGATGATATAGTCCGAAAGAATGCTGGCTCCGCCCAGATGGTGGAGCGATTTTTGGAGAAGTACCAATTCTCCTCGGGAAACCCAGCCTAACGGACGGGATTGCGGCTCAGACCAAGGTAACGGTACGACTAGATCGAAGGGGTGAAGATATTGAACACGCGCGAACGAACGTTGTTAACATCAAACCATTGGGGCACCTACCGGGTTGAGGTGACCGGTGGACGTGTGACCAACTTACACGACTTCGAAGAGGATCCAGATCCTTCACCCATTGGCCCGGGTATCGTTGATATTCTCGACGGCCCTACTCGAATTAAATCCCCGATGATCCGTAAAAGTTGGCTTGAGGGAGGGCCCGGCACTGCCGGCAATAAACGAGGTTTGGATGAATTTGTCGAAGTCAGTTGGGAGAAAGCTAACAAATTAGTTGCCGATGAACTGAACCGGGTTCGGCACGATTTTAGCAATAAAGCGATCTATGCGGGTTCCTATGGTTGGGCCAGTGCCGGGCGGTTTCATCACGCGCAAAGCCAGTTGAAGCGCTTCCTCAATTGCATTGGTGGTTATACCAGTTCGAAAAACACATATTCCTTTGCCGCAGCTGAAGTGGTGGTACCCCACGTGTTAGGCGCATTCCGAGAACATCTCGACAGGTCAACGAGTTGGGAATCCATCGCTACCGATTGTGAACTGTTTGTCGCTTTTGGGGGTGTGCCAATCAAAAACGGTCAAATCAGCCAGGGTGGAACAGGGGCGCATGTTCAAAAAGCCGGTTTGATTGCCGCTCACCAGGCTGGCGTCAAATTCGTCAACATTTCGCCTTTACGTTCAGATTTGTTAGACGGCCCAGGCACTGAATGGCTTGCACCACGTCCCTCGACCGACACTGCGCTGATGCTCGGCTTGGCGCATACGTTGCTCACCGAAAATCTGCACGACTGCGAATTTCTCGATCGCTACACCGTTGGCTTTGATCGGTTTGCTGAATATCTGAATGGCGGTGTAGATGGTACTGCAAAGACTGCGGAATGGGCAGCGGAAATCTGCGAATTGCCTTCCGATACGATCCGTGACCTCGCTCGACGGATGGCCACAAGCCACACAATGATCTCGACTGCTTGGGCCCTGACCCGACAGGACCATGGCGAACAGCCTTTCTGGGCAGCTATAGCACTTGCTTCAATGCTGGGTCAGATTGGTCTTCCCGGAACAGGCATCGGATTTGGATATTCAGCCATGAACAACGTCGGGTTGAACCGACGCCAAATCAACTATGCTTCCTTTCCACAAGGACGGAATTCGGTGGACCACTTCATTCCGGTTGCAAGAGTTACCGATATGTTGGAGACCCCCGGCGGACGGTTTGATTACAACGGAAAGAGTTATGAATACCCGGATATCAAGTTGGTCTGGTGGGCAGGTGGTAACCCCTTCCATCACCATCAGGATTTAAACCGGATGCGGCGGGCGTGGGCAATTCCAGAAACGATCATCGCCAATGAATGGTGCTGGAATGCTCTGGCCAAACACGCCGATATTGTCCTGCCCTGTACGACCACACTGGAGCGCTCTGATATCGCCATGTCGCCCAAGGATCCGTATCTGGTGTCTATGGATCAGGCGATTCAACCAGTTGGCAACGCGAAGGACGACCATGATATATTTCGGGGTATCGCAACCGAAATGGATGTGGAGATGGCTTTTACCGAGGGCCGGACATCTGAAGACTGGCAACGATGGATATGGAACATCTCGCGCCAGCAATCCGCAAAAGAGGGAGTGGAGCTACCGAACTGGGAGGAATTCCAAGACAAAGGATGGGAGAAGATTCCGGCACCTGACAATCCCACAATCATGATGGAGGCCTTCCGTAAGGATCCCCTATCAAACCCACTCGCGACACCAAGTGGCAAAATAGAGATATTCTCTCAGACAATTGCAGACTTCAGCTATGAAGATTGCCCGGGATATCCTGCCTGGATGGAGCCGCTCGAATGGTTGGGAAAAGCAAAACCGTGTGAGCTTCACATGATTTCCAACCAGCCGCGCAACAAGCTGCACAGCCAGCTCGATCACGGGTTGGTCAGCCGTGCCGACCGACCAAAAGGTGTAGAGCCTGTTATGATGAACTCAATCGATGTTGCTGCTCGAAAGTTGAAGGAGGGACAGATCGTCAAACTTCACAACGCCCGCGGGGCCTGTCTTGCTCAATTGCATATGAGTGACAAAATCCGTCCTGGTGTGATCCAAATTGCCACAGGTGCCTGGTGGGACCCTCATAAAGATACCTGCCGACACGGCAATCCAAACGTGCTTACCCTCGATAAGGGAACTTCATCGTTGGCGCAGGGACCAATTGCGCATTCATGTCTGGTAGAAGTGAGTGCTGCATGAAAACCTATCTACCTAAATGATTGGAACGTAAGTCTATCTATGATTTCTGGTGCCGGTGAGCGATTCACTGCCAACGGTGCGCTTCGATGTAATTGTAAAGCTCGTAAAAACTATAGTGCTAAATCACAAGGAATGGAGATTTTAATACCGAAGCATTTCGAATAACCACCCATATTACTCAATTTGCCTTGTGTGGTGGAATAAATCTTGATCGATTAATGCCAACTTTGCAGCGTCACCGATCAATTCGGAGCTTCCATATGAGCGGCAGGTTTCAGAATTCCGATCTTTAAATAATAAGAATAGATTTCTTTCAACATTGCACAGTTTCTATTTGTATCGGTACCAATCCAATCTTTGTGATCTGAGTGTTCAGTTTGCGACATGGTCGAAATTGGTAATAATGGGATGGACCGACTGCACCCCAGGAATTGGTTGGTCTGCTAGACTGATCTTTTGAAACAGGAGCAGTATCCCATGACGAAGAATATCGAGTTATCCCAGCTTACTGTTGTTGGCGTTGATATTGGCAAGGACGTTTTTCACCTTGTTGGTTTTGATGATGTCGGCACGCTTGTGTTGCGCAAGAAGATCAAGCGGTTGGCATTGATCTCGGCGTTCGAGAAGTTTCCACGCTGCATTGTTGGCATGGAAGCGTGCATGAGTGCTCACTTTGTCAGTCGGGTTTTGCGCAAACTTGGTTTTGAACCGCGCATTATTCCTGCAAAGTTCGTCAAGCCGTTCAACAAGGGACAAAAGAACGATTACAATGATGCCGAGGCAATTGCCGAAGCCGCTCTTCGCCCTAATCTAAATTTCGTAAGCGAGAAGACACAAGATCAACTTGACCTTCAGGCACTGCATCGGGTGCGGTCGCGCCTGGTATCGAAGCGTACTGCAACCATTAATCAGATCCGTGCATTTTTACTCGAACAAGGCATCACGGTTCGAACCGGCGCGCATTCTTTAGACGATTCTCTTCACGCTATTCTGCAAAACCGTGAAGACGAGATATCACCACGTATGCGCGATATCATCACCGGGTTGTATGAAGACTGGATTTGGTTGGACGGGCGTATCGACACCACCACAGCCGAGATTGAAAGCATCTCACAAAGCGAAGAAAATTGCCGACGCCTGATGAGCATCCCGGGCATAGGGCCAATAATCTCGACAAGCATGGTGGCTGCTGTGGGCACCGGTGAAGCATTTGACAGAGGCAGAGATTTTGCCGCTTGGCTGGGGTTGATCCCCCGGCAATACAGCACAGGTGGCAAAACCATACTCGGGCGAATATCGAAACGGGGCTCCACCTATCTTCGAATGCTGTTTGTTCAGGCCGCCAACGTGATCATGATGCGACCGAAAAACTGGCCAAAGTTCAGCTTCGGTCCATGGTTGGAAGAGGCATCAAAACGAATGCACAGGAACAAGGTCGCTGTCGCGCTTGCAAACAAACTGGCCCGCATAGCCTGGAGTGTTTTGAGAAACAAACAGAGCTTTGATAGCCATGGAATTGAAGTGGAGGCCGTTTAAGAAGCCAACTTCACTTCATAGATCGCAACTGAGATAAATGCATGGAACGGATTAATATGCGCCCCAGAATCTGAGAGCCCTCTTGGCCATAAACGGCCCGGGTAATAATGAGATCAAAAGGTGTGCGTATTCCCATCAAGGCCACGACCCCAGACTATAAAATGGGGTCGATAAACAGGCCGGATACATAGAAGCGACTTCCGATATCCATTCGAATTTCTCTATTGCAAACCGCAGTCGGTCCATACAAGTGGGCTCAGTGCAGACCTTGGGCTGCAGAAATCGCCTTGCCCAAAAATGCGTCAAATTTTGCTCAACTTCGGTCAATCTGATGAATCGACCCGGCCTCGCAGTTTTTTCACCGTGCCGCGTTTGGTTTTGGAATCCATGCGCCTTCTTTTTGCGCCAAGGCTTGGGCGCGTTGGTCTTCGTTTTGGTGGTGGCGGTTTCGCTGCTTCCGCGATCAGGGCCACAAGACGGGCGCGGGCGTTTTCGCGATTGCGTTCCTGGGTGCGATAGGACGTTGCCTGAATGAGAATCTCACCTGCCGCATTCAAACGCCTGCCCGCCAGTTTTTCGACTTTGGCGATAATGTGCCACGGCAGCGTTTGGGCGGCGCGGGGGTTGTATTTCAACTGCACCCCGGTTGAGACCTTATTGACGTTTTGCCCCCCCGGCCCGCCGGAATGGATAAACCGTTCGGAAAGGTCGCTTTCCAAAATATAAAGTTCACCGGTAATGGGGATGCGTTGTTCGGCCATAATCACTTTTAGGCCAATAAAAGCGCGAAAGCTATTTGACTTTTAAGGGATCATTCCGACAATTAGGGCTTAAAGCACGTTACGTATAATCGGTTTCACCGATTACGTGCTTTAATTCATTTTATGCGGGTTTGCTTCGTCCAATCGTGAAGACGATTAGACGCGACACGCAATAGAATACGGGAGGACCCTTCGTGGCCAATAAGAAAATCGATAAATCACAATTACGTTCAAAACTCTGGTTCGCTAATCCGGACGATTACGACATGACGGCGCTCTACATCGAGCGCTATATGAACTGGGGATTGACCCGCGAAGAACTGCAATCCGGTAAGCCGATCATCGGCATTGCCCAATCCGGGTCCGATCTTTCTCCGTGTAATCGCCATCATATTGTATTGGCAGATCGGGTACGTGAGGGCATTCGTGAAGCGGGCGGCATCGCCTTTGAATTTCCCGTGCACCCCATTCAGGAAACCGGCAAAAGACCAACGGCGAACCTTGACCGGAACCTTGCCTATCTCGGTCTCGTAGAAACCCTGTTCGGTTACCCACTCGATGGCGTAGTGCTGACCATCGGTTGCGACAAGACGACCCCCGCCATGTTGATGGCGGCGGCCACGGCAAATATTCCAGCCATCGCTCTATCCGTCGGCCCGATGCTGAACGGCTGGTTCAAAGGTCAGCGCACGGGTTCTGGCACCATCAAATGGCATGCTAAGAAAGAGCTTTCCAAAGGCGATATTTCATACGAAGAATATGCTGATATCGTTGCTTCTTCCGCCCCGTCCCCCGGCTATTGCAACACGATGGGTACGGCTACGACGATGAATTCTCTTGCCGAGGCGCTCGGCATGTCGCTTGCCGGTTCCGCCGCCATCCCCGCAGTTCATAAGGAACGGGCACAGATGGCGTATCAATCGGGTAAACGCATTGTTGATATGGTGTGGGAAGACGTGAAACCTTCCGATATTATGACCCGGGAAGCGTTTGAAAACGCCATCGTGATCAATTCGGCGATTGGTGGTTCTACCAACGCACCCATTCACCTGAAAGCCATCGCCAACCATTTGGGTGTGCGGCTGGAAAATCAGGATTGGGAAGATCTCGGTTGGGACATCCCATTGATGCTCAACCTGCAACCAGCAGGTGAATATTTGGGAGAAGATTACCACCATGCCGGCGGCGTACCGGCGATCGTCAATCAATTGATGGGGGCGGGCAAATTGCCCAACCCCGGCGCGATGACCGTCAACGGCAATACGATTGGCGACAATTGCGATGGCGTGGAAGTTGCGGATGACAAGGTCATCTGGCCTTTCGACAAGCCGATGCTGGAAAAAGCCGGGTTCCTGAACCTGAAAGGCAATCTGTTCGACACGGCGATCATGAAAACGTCGGTTATCTCGGACGAATTCCGGGACCGTTATCTGTCGAACCCGGATGATCTCAATGCCTTTGAAGGCCGTGCTGTCGTTTTTGACGGGCGCGAAGATTATCACGCACGGATCAACGATGAGAGCATCGGTATCGACGAATATACCCTGTTGTTTATTCGCGGTGCAGGCCCGATTGGATACCCCGGCGGGGCAGAAGTTGTGAACATGCAACCACCGGATGCCCTGCTCAAGCGCGGCATAAGTTCACTGCCTTGTATTGGCGATGGACGGCAGTCCGGCACGTCCGGTTCGCCTTCCATCTTAAACGCATCACCTGAAGCCGCTGTCGGCGGCGGCTTGGCGCTGATTGAAACCGGCGATCAGGTGCGAATCGATCTCAACACCCGTGAAGCTAATATCCTCATTTCCGATGAGGAACTGGCGAAACGCAAGGTGGCTGTGGCGGAAAAACTGTCCAAAGGACGCCTTGATTATGTCCCCGACCATCAAACACCTTGGCAGGAAATCCAGCGCGGCATGGTCGACCAGTTTGAAGAAGGCATGGTGCTGAAACCGGCGGTGAAATACCGTGATGTGGGTAAGATTATCCCACGCGACAACCACTAATTATTAGGATTTGGACCGTGAGCGACATCACCACATTTGGACCGGAATGCACTTTGGGCGAAGGGCCATTGTGGCATCCGTTGCGCAAGGAGCTTTTCTGGTTTGATATTCCAATTGGCCGCCTGTTCAGTAGCAATGCGCTTGGGGAACACATCCGCCATTGGGATTTTGGTGAACCTGCCTCCGCCGCCGGATGGATTGATGAGAATTCGCTTCTCGTCGCCACCGCAAGCGGATTGCAGAATTTTGACATTGAGAGTGGTCACTGGGAAGCCGTCGCGCCGCTTGAAGATGAAAACAACGACACCCGCTCGAATGACGGGCGTACAGGGCCGGATGGCAGTTTTTGGGTCGGCACCATGAGCCAAGCGATGGTATCCCATGCAGGTGCCTATTACCGCTACGCAAACGGGATTGTTCATCAGCTGTTCGACAAGGTATCGATACCCAATGCCACGTGTTTTTCTCCGGACGGAAAGACGGCTTATCTTGCCGACACGCGAACGCAGGTTATCTGGCGCTGGAAATTGAATGTCGATGGTACGCCAATTGGACATCGGGAGGTTCATATCAACCTGCACGAAGCTGACTTGAATCCGGACGGGGCTGTTTGTGATGCCGAAGGCTATTTGTGGAATGCACAATGGGGCGCATCGCGCATCGCGCGTTACGCACCGGACGGTTCGCTTGACCGGATTATTGAACTTCCCGTTAGTCAACCGACATGCCCCGCATTCGGCGGAGATGACCTGAAAACGCTCTATATTACGTCTGCAAAGGAAGGCCTACCGCCAAAACAACTCGAAAAACAGCCCAATGCTGGTAAAATACTCGTGCTTCACGTGGATGTGCCCGGCATTACTGAGCATCAAATTCGGCTCTAGCTTCCCCTCGGTCGGTTTTAACTTCCCTTTCGCAAGCGAAAAAACAACGTCTTTTCCGTCTGTTAATGCATATTAACCATAAAAATGAACACTAAATTTACCGGTTGCGTTTTATTAACCGAATTGGATTTCCATAAAATTTTTTCCATCTTGTTCATACCGTGTTAACGTACGGTGGACGAACATACCCTCACACCTTGGAAGGAGGGTATTATGTCACCAGCTCAATCACACTCGCTTAATGAACAGGCGATTCCGATACCGGAAAATCTTTTCGGCCAGCTCACAAGCTCCGAACCGCAGGAAGCCATTGAAATTGCAAAACAGCTTCCCCTGCAAAACCGCGCACGCCTTGCAGCATTTTGTTATGGCCGCCGTCACCTCAACCACCTTGGCCTGCTAATCGCATCAACCTGCGATCGCATGACGTTGAAACGGACGATGGGCACAGCCGGTGAAGTTGTCTTCCGCCAGTCCCGCGACGTTGAGAAAACACTCGCCGCTGAACGTGGCAAGAGAAGCGATAGCAACAAGATTACGTTGGCAACGGCCGCAAATGTTGTACCGCTTCGCAGTGCGATCGAGACAGATATCGACGAAGATCAGAGTAATGCCGGTTAAATTCGACTGAACCGGCATTACTGCCAGTCATACTTTCTGATCAAATGGGCTGCATAAATGAAGCGGACACATTCGATCTTCATGTGACTGCCCACAGCGGCGCGCCTCAATCGACAAAATTCATGAATGCGCGCCTTGACGTGAAGTATCGATAACTCGAACTGCCCCTCGATCATCGGTATCTTTTCAAACGACCCATATTCTGTCAGACATTTTGCCAATTGCACTCAATTGGCGGAATTTCATGGCCATTACATACTTTTCCATATTTCCTACAGAAACATGCCCGGTTTCAATTGAAGGTCATGCCGTCAATTCTCAATTGGGATTCTTGAAGGCGGATCGGAAATGAGCGAAGAGTTTGATTTCCGCCACTGGTCCCATCATGCTGCAGACTGGTCTGCTGACTACCTTGAATCAATAGGTGAGAGAGCTGTTCGACCCACAGTTCGACCCGGTGCTGTTGCAGAACAGATCGATGACCACGCCCCTGAATCCGGTGAGCCGATGGGCACCATTTTCGAAGATTTCGAAAACATCATCCCCGATTCCATGACCCATTGGCAGCACCCAAGGTTTTTTGCCTATTTCCAGTCCAATGCGTCCCCCGCGGCGCAATTAGCCGAACAATTGGCCACCGCTTTTGCCAGCCAATGTATGCTTTGGCAGACATCACCTGCGGCTACAGAACTTGAAATGAAAATGGTGGATTGGCTTCGCCAGGCGGTCGACCTGCCCGCTGAATTCAAGGGTTCTTTTCAGGATTCAGCATCCTCATCAACGCTTTGCGCAATTTTGACCATGCGGGAAATCGCGCTAGATTTCAGAGGTAATCAGGAAGGTCTTTTCAGTAAGGCACCCTTGCGCGTTTATGCTTCCGGGCGCACCCATTCTTCCATCGACAAGGCGATGTGGATCGCGGGTCTTGGCCAGGATAATCTCGTCAAAATCCCAACCGGAGATGGCCCTTTATACCCGATGAATGCCAATGCTCTTCGGGCAGCCATAAAGACGGATCGTGAGAGCGGTTACACACCGGCTGGCATCATCATATGTGTTGGTGGCACGTCGGTTGGTGCAACCGACAATGTTGCAGAAATCTGCGCCATTGCTCGCGAAGAAGGAATTTATACGCACCTTGACGCGGCATGGGCTGGCTCCGCCATGATATGCCCGGAATTCAGACACCTGTGGGAAGGTGCGGAGCTGGCGGACTCCATCGTGTTGAATCCGCATAAATGGTTGGGCGTTCCGGTCGAATGCTCGCTCCATCTTGTGCGCAACCCTGAAACACTGGTGCGCACGATGGCGATCCAACCGGAATATCTGAAAACCCACGGCAAAGACGGGATCGTCAATTTTTCGGAATGGTCGGTTCAGCTTGGACGGCGTTTCAGAGCACTCAAGGTTTGGTTCATGCTCCGTTTTTACGGATTGGAAAATCTTCGAAACCGCATTCGGAACCATGTTTCTTGGTCGCAAGGTCTTGCTGAGAATCTATCCGTTTCACCCGGATTTGAGATTGTTAGCGAGCCTGTTCTGTCGTTGTTTTCCTTTAGGCACGTTGTAGATGACGGGCGCGACCTGGATCAACACAACCTAAATCTGGTCAATGCCATCAACGACGATGGACGCATCTATCTCACCCAGACATCCCACGACGGGAAAACTGCAATTCGATTTGTTGCCGGGCAATTTGACATGCGTGAAGAGGATGTCAACATCGCGTTTGAAGCGATAACTGAAGTGGCCCACTCACTTGGCTGAACTGTCCACTGCATCAATTACCGACCGGCTTGCAACACTCGGTAGTGACCGCTGGGCCGTTCACTTTGAAGCGCGTCGCCGGGTCAAGGCTGGTGATGATATCATCGAACTCACCATTGGCGAACCCGATATCGCGACCCCGTCTCATCTCATCAATATTGCCGAAGCATCGATGCGGGCGGGACGTACCGGTTACGCCGGTGGCAAAGGCGAACCAAATCTGCTTTCAGTACTTGCGCAAAAATATGCACAGAGATCCGGCCAGGACATAAGGGAGGACAACGTGCTCGCCCTCCCCGGCACCCAGGCCGCTCTTACAATCTGTATGCTGTCGATGGTTGAGAAAGGCGATGCCGTATTGGTGCCCGACCCTTATTATGCAACCTATGAAGGCGTTGTTGAAGCCAGCGGCGCCGACTTCATTCCGGTTAGAATGCAAAGCTCCAACGGCTTCCGACTTACCGTGGAAGCGTTAGAGGCAGCGATGGTGCCAACTGCAAAAGTTCTACTTTTGAATTCGCCACACAACCCGACCGGCACTGTTCTTACTCATGAAGAAATCACAGAGATTGGGCAGTTTTGCGAACGTCACGGATTATGGATCCTGAGTGACGAGGTATATGAATCACTCATCTACGAGGGCGCATTTGCGTCTGCGTTTGACCAGCCCCAATTCAACCCACGCACTGTCGTTGTGTCCTCAATCTCCAAGTCCCACGCAGCGCCGGGGTTCAGATCGGGATGGGCCATCGGTCCCTCTTGGTTCATAGACAAGGCCCAATCGGTCGCGGAAACTCTCTTGTTTGGTAACCAGCCCTTTATTGCTGATATGACTGTTCATGCGGTTGTCGAACCTGACGACACCGCCTCCCTTATGGCACATGCTTATCAACGGCGGATTGCACTTTTGATGGAGGCTTTTGCCAATTCTCCCATTCTATCTCCTCACAAAGCGGCGTCGGGAATGTTCATGATGGTCGATGTTTCACGCAGCGGTTTAAGCGGAGCTGATTTTGCCATGGGACTTCTGGATCACGGGGTAGCGGTAATGCCTGGCGATGTATTTGGTCAACAGGCACATGATTTCGTCCGTCTCAGTCTGACAATTGATGATCAGAAACTATCACAGGCAGTGGAACGCATCATATTATTTGCCAAGTCACTCGGTGATAAGAAAACATAGGATTGAGCAATGGATGAGCTTCAAAGCACGTTCTTTAGAATTTTCCGAAATGGGGCAGTGGTCACACTGGAGATGAACAGGCCAGAAAAGGCCAACGGAATGTCCCCAGATTTTTGGGAGGACCTGCCAAAACTGACGGACGCCTTTAATTCTGACCCAAGTGTGCGTTGCGTCATACTATCTGGTGCTGGAAAACATTTTTCCGGCGTCATGGATCTCAATACATTTGCCGACATCAATTTATTGCTTGAAAAAGAACCCGGTAGAGCAGCATACGCCCTGCGCGACCTTATCAAACGTCTGCAGGATTCTCTTTCAAGTCTGGAACGGCTACGTGTGCCGGTTATTGCCGTTACTCATGGGGCCTGTCTTGGCGGTGCGATAGATTTGATTACGGCCTGTGATATGCGCATTGCGAGCGAAGATACTTCGTTTGGAATTGAAGAAATCCATATCGGAATGATTTTGATGAAAAAGTCGGCCTTAAAGTAATCACCATTGGCTGATTCAGTTTACCCATTGATTTGGGAGATTGACGCGATGCTGGGACCACGCCAGGAATTTCAATCGGCTTTGTTTTACGAGTTCAATCTCGAAGACCACGTGCCTGATGATCATCTATTGCGGTCAATTGACCGGTTTGTTGATCTTGGCGATATGCGGTCGCACCTGCGCCCATTTTACAGCGACATTGGCCGCCCTTCGGTTGATCCTGAACTGATGATCCGCATGTTGCTGGTCGGATACATCATGGGCATCCGATCTGAGCGACGGTTGTGCGATGAGGTCCATGTGAATCTTGCCTACAGATGGTTCTGCCGTCTTGATCTAGGCGACCCCGTGCCTGATCAATCGACCTTTTCCAAGAACCGCCATGGCCGGTTTCGAGAGAGCGATCTGTTCTGGCAATTGTTTGAGAGCGTTGTTACTCGTTGCATTGCTGAAGGTTTAGTTGGTGGAGAGGTGTTTGCGACTGATGCCAGCATTATTCGGGCAGATGCCAACAAGCAGAAATCGACACCAAAGGAGGAATGGGACGCATCATCACTCGATCCAGCAACTGTGCCTCGGGCTGTGAAGGAATATCTAGAGGTGCTGGATGACGCAGCATTCGGTGCCGCCAGTGAGGTCGAACCTAAGTTCACTTCACGTTCTGACCCTGCTTCCCAATGGACCGGTGCGCTCAAGGGCCCAGCTTTCTTCGCTTACTCAGACAATTACCTGATCGACACAGATCACGCGATTATCGTGGATGTGGAAGCCAGCCGTTCAATTAGACAGGCCGAGGTTGGTTCTACACGCACCATGATCGTACGAACGCGGGAAACGTTTGACCTCTACCCCGAGATACTGGTCGCCGACACAGCTTATGGTTCCGCAGAAAACCTCAACTGGTTGGTCAACAAAGAAGGTATCCTGCCGCATATTCCAATCATCGATAAGTCGCGACGCAAGGACGGCACTTTTGAGAAAAGCGAGTTTGTCTACGACCACGAAAAGGACGCTTATATTTGTCCGATCGGATTACCGCTGCGTCCAACCCAACGGGCTTACCGGAATCGAAAATCTCCTGTAGCGGCGGACAATACGATCCGTTACCGCGCCAGCAAATATGATTGCCAGGAATGCCTGCTGAAGAAATATTGCTGCCCCAACCAACCCGTCCGCAATGTCGGCCGCCACATTTATGAAGGTGCTCGTGATTTGGCCCGCGAGCTCTCGCTGACCGACGCTTATGTCGATTCACAACGACGGCGAAAAAAGGTCGAAATGCTGTTTGCCCACCTCAAACGCATCATGAAACTCGACCGACTGCGCCTGCGGGGACCAAACGGAGCCAAAGATGAATTCCTTCTCGCAGCAACAGCACAAAACCTCAGAAAACTAGCCAAGTTGATCCCGCAACCGGTGTGAAACCGGATCGGGAGACGCTCGATCAAACTCCAAAGCCGACTAAAACAAAGCCTTTTTCATCAAAATCGAATGGCAGCGGATGTTGGCACTTTACAACGGCTGCCGAAACTCATTTCTCCTGCCGTTGTCAGTGAGCTGGCTTTCACCGGCAGACGTTTTTCTGCAGCTGAGGCCAAAGGCTGGGGGCTGGTCAACTCAGTTCACAAAAGTCGCGGGGCGGCGATGGATGCTGCGATGGAGCTGGCGAATTCAATCTCCATAAAATCACCCCTCGCCATCGCCGGTATTAAGCGGGCAATCACCTATGCGCGTGATCATACAGTCGCCGATTCACTTGATCAGATTGCGACATGGAACGGTGGGATGCTGAGGCCGGAGGAACTTACAAAGGCGTTATCAGCTAAAATGGCCAAGCAGGAGGCGCTTTTTGACGATCTGCTATCAGACGCGTTTTAAGCGGCCGAACCCTGTTGTGATGCAACAAGCCGGGCAAAGTCTTCCATCATAATCTTATAAACTTCCTGCATTTGATGGAACGCGCCCGGGTCACCACCCTGGTCAGGGTGCATTGTCATGGCCTGCTTCCGGTAAGCCGACTTTAAATCTTCTTCAGAATACGGCTTCGTAAGGTCCATTCCCATTATCTGCATTTGGGTAATGCGGATTTGAGCTACCCTATAGGCTTCAGCCTGCGCACGAGCCTGTTCTTCAGCAAGTGCGTTTTCATGTGCCTCCTGCTGTTGCTTTACTGCACGCTCAGTTTCCTTTTTGTAGTGATATTGTTGATCAGTGCGATATTTTTCTTCCTGGCTCAAATCATCTTTTCTAAGGAAGCGCACCCCAATTTCATTGCCTTTTTTCCAAGCTATTTTCGCCCGTGCAACGAGGTTTTCTGATCGTACTATCAA
The DNA here is from genome assembly GCA_951813045.1 of uncultured Rhizobiaceae bacterium. GTDB lineage: Bacteria > Pseudomonadota > Alphaproteobacteria > Rhizobiales > Rhizobiaceae > Pseudahrensia. The sequence goes on along the minus strand of CATOTF010000001.1, from coordinate 51,677 downwards.
TAAAAACGATTCACCGAGTCCTGCCATGTTCATGACACTCAACCGTGCACCGGATGAGTGAATATCACGGATTGTACACGCAAGATGCATATCCGCACCATCTGCACAAATACTTCCCGACTTCATCGTCGGCTGGCGCGGCTCACGCCTATCGACGTGTTTTTTTGGTGTCGCGTTTCGAAGCGTATTTGCAGATGGTTTAAACATGGTTTCTTGCAACCCCCCGGTCAGTAAATCGATACCCCTATGATTCCACAACAGTCTTAACCTTATGTTGATTACAGGAACGATCACGACGGGTTGGTCTTGCTATGGTTAACAAGACCTGTACTCTTCGCCCGGATAATTACGAAACCAATTTGCAACTGGAAAATTACAATGAAGCTCGTTCGTTATGGAAAAACTGGCCAGGAGAAACCCGGCCTCATCGATGATGATGGAAATCTGCGGGACTTGTCTCGCAAGGTCGGGGACATATCTGGCGAGTTTCTCTCGGACAAGTCCTTAAAAATGCTCCGGGGGTTGGATGTAAAAAGGTTGAAAAAAGTCGAAGGGCGCCAGCGGCTCGGCCCTTGTGTTGGCGACATCGGGAAGTTTTTGTGCATCGGGTTGAACTATTCCGACCATGCTGCGGAAACTGGTGCCGCCATTCCCGAGCACCCAATCCTGTTTTTCAAAGCGAACTCGGCAATCGTTGGTGCAAATGATGCGGTCTCCATGCCGCGGGGCTCCAAATCAACCGACTGGGAAGTTGAACTGGGTGTCGTGATCGGGCGCAAGGCTAAATATGTCGCCGAAAAAGACGCGTTGAAATATGTCGCCGGCTATTGCGTCGTCAATGATGTTTCGGAACGTCATTTCCAGGCCAATCTCACCGGTCAATGGACCAAGGGTAAAAGTTGCGACACGTTCGGCCCAACTGGCCCGTGGCTTGTTACCCGCGATGAGGTTGGTGATCCACAAAACCTCGATATGCATCTTGATGTCAACGGCAAGCGCATGCAGACCGGTAATACGAAAACCATGATCTTCACCGTCGCGCAAATCATCGAGCACCTGTCCGGCCTCATGACCCTTCATCCCGGTGATGTTATTTCAACGGGCACACCTCCCGGCGTTGGCCTTGGCATGAAGCCAAAGCCGAAATACCTCAAGGTGGGTGATACGATGGAAGTGCACATCGAAAAGCTGGGTGTGCAAAAACAGAAAGTGAAGATGGACAAATAGGCGCTTCTTTTGGTTTCTGCGCCCTATCCCGCAAAATACCATCACCTGATCGACCCGCAGGTGTGGGATTTTATTCGCGAAACGGAAAAATATTATCCACCTGACGCAGTTGAACTTAGTGTTGCTGAACAACGGGATGTTTATGACCGCCTGTGCCGGGCCTATCATCAGGGCATCCCTTCCGGCGTTACCGCATCTGACGGTCATGTGACGGCAGATGGCCGGGATATTCCCGTTCGGCGATATACCTCCGACAGCGGCAATGATACCGCCCAGTCAATTTATCTCCATGGAGGCGGTTTTGTCGTGGGCGGGTTGGACAGCCATGATGATGTATGCGCTGAAATATGCGCCCAAACCGGGTTCAGTATCACCAGTGTCAACTATCGTCTGGCACCGGAACATCATTTTCCGGAAGATTTCGATGACGTCTTGGTGGTATTTTCCCATCTGTGCGCCATATCCCAAGTGCCTATTATCGCGGTGGGCGACAGCGCCGGTGGTAATCTTTCAGCTGCACTTTGCCACGCCACACGTGACCAGTCAGACCGCCTCATTGGTCAGGTTCTAATTTACCCCGGTCTGAACAATACGCATACCACCGGGTCAGCCATAACCCATCAGGACGCGCCCATGCTGACCACAAGGGATATGGCTTTTTACGCCAATTTAAGATTGGATGGTGATCTGGAACGTCTTGCGGACCCATTGTGTTCACCACTCAACGACAGCCGCTTTGATGGATTGCCGCCGACTGTCATTTTTGGGGCGGAATGCGATCCTTTATGTGACGACGCTGAACAATATTGCGACCGGATAAATCAGGCCGGTGGCCGTGCTCGGTTTAATCTGGATAAAGGATTGGTTCACGGGCACTTGCGAGCGCGCCATCAAAGCGACCGGGCACGGGCGAGCTTTGCCAGCATAATTGATGCCATCACCATGATTGCAAATCGGGTTTGGTACGCCGATTAATCGGTCAAATTCTACCAACTCTCTGTAAAGCATTAATACCTGTTATGGTACGCCTTCACAAAGCCGTTGCTATCACCTATCTGTTGGCGATTGCGGGCCTTATTCGGTGTGATTTGCACGCTTTGTGCATGTGCTCGGATTGAACCCAGAATGGAAGGATATTGGATGGCTGAGAGCCCGAAAAAAGAAAATGATGCCAACGCTCTGGCTGGCGAGCACCTGTTTAAAAGCCGCAATGTGCTGGTGACCGGTACGATTGACGACAAGCTTGCAAAAGGGGTTGTTTCCCAACTGTTGGCGCTTGCTGAATTCAGCGATGACCCGATTAATCTATTTATCAGCTCGCCCGGTGGCCACGTGGAATCCGGCGATATGGTCCATGATATTTCCAAATTTATCAAACCGGAAGTCCGCTGCATCGGCAGCGGCTGGGTTGCGAGCGCCGGTGCACTGATCTTCATTTCTGCGGAAAAGAAAAACCGTTTTTGCCTGCCCAATACACGCTTCCTGTTGCACCAACCAAGCGGTGGTGTGGGAGGTCAGGCGTCTGATATTGAAATTCAGGCCAATCAGATAAGCCTCATGCGCCAGCGTTTTGATGATCTTTTTGCAGCGGCCACAGGGCAGACTGTTGAGAAGATCAGCGAAGATACGCAGCGCGATTTCTGGCTGACAACTTCGGAAGCACTGGACTATGGGTTGTTAGGCTCAGTTATCGAATCATCCAGCGAGCTTCCGTCAAAATAAGTATTTTGATCCCGCCTCCCCCTTGCGGGGAGGCCGCAGAAGCGCAGCTGATGCGGGTGGGGGTCAGGGTGTTAATCCATTGATAATACGATCAGTTTGGGAATAAAATACCCCACTCCAATCGCTGCGCTCTTGGGTCTCACCTCAGGGGGAGACAGAATCGAATAAAAGACTGGGTGCTCTAGAGCAACATCCACTCACATGCGTTCGCGTTTGTTGCTCTATCTGTTTGTTTTAACGCACTTTCTTATCGCTCTGATGCTTCCATCTGAGCGGAAAGGGCTCTAGTTTTGCGAACCACTGATCTTCTCACCATCTTCCTTGGTGAAATTCGCAGGGGGATTTTCCAGCAGTTCAAAAACGAACTCGGAGGGCCTACACAGACGCACGCCTTTTGGCGAACACACAATTGGCCGGTTCACCAAAACCGGATGTTCCAACATCGCTTTCAGAATTATTTCGTCATCAACGTCAGGTTCCAAAAGTCCCAACTCTTCTGCGGGTGATTTCGTTCCCCGCAAAGCCGTACGCGGGGTAAGTCCGGCAGCGGCGAACAGGGCAAGCAGCTGCGGCCTTGTCCAACCCTCCTCCAGATAATTGACCACGATAGGCTCCTCACCCGACGCGCGGATAATCTCAAGCACGTTGCGCGATGTGCCGCAGGCAGAATTATGATGAATAACAATGGTCATATCTACACCTCCTCTTTGTTTGCAAACAGCCAGTGGCACAGTGCCCAGGCGATGATCGCCCCGGCGATTTGGCTGACGATAAATCCGATCACATCTGTCGGTTGAATGCCCGCAAATGTATTTGAAAAACTCCGGGCAATCGTGACTGCAGGGTTGGCAAAAGAGGTGGACGCGGTGAACCAATAGGCGGCGGTGATATACAGGCCGACTGCCATGGCGACCGCATCTTTGTTAGCGCGGATTGTCGCCAGTATCGTGAACACCAACCCAAATGTTGCCATGCCCTCAGCAAACCATTGTGCACCGCCCGTGCGAACTTTTTGCGAGAATTGAAACACGTCAATATCGAACATCAAATGGGCCGCCCACACACCGATTATCCCACCGGTAATCTGCGCAGCGATAAACAGGCTAAGCCTGTCCGTCGACAACTGTTTCTTCAAAAAGAACACCAGAGAGACTGCCGGATTGAAATGTGCCCCTGAAATCGGACCCAACATGGTGATAAGTACAACCAGAATGGCACCCGTTGGAAGCGTGTTCCCGAGCAGGGCAATGGCGATATTTCCACCGGCCAACATTTCAGCCATGATGCCGGAGCCGACCACCGTTGCCAGCAAGAGCGCCGTTCCAATAAATTCAGCGGCTAATTGTCTGGAGAACGAATATGGGGCGGGCACATTACTCATTATCGGGCGACCAATTGTTCTAATACAGTTGAAAACTAATCGCTTCTAGTAGCAGGTGCCCGATAATTTCAACAGTCTTGGGTTAAACGTATCTGTTGACGATATTTTCCAACATTTCCTGACGACCGGAGGTCGGTTCGGGGTTGATGTCGGCGTCTATCACCCATTCGGTGATCTGGTCTAGGGTCCATTCCCCGGCCAGCATCTTTTGCGCACTCGCGTGTTCCCAATTTGCATAACGCTCATTCAACGGGCCTGACAGGGCATCATCTTCGATCATTTTCGCAGCCGCCTTAAAGCCACGGGCGCAACAATCCATGCCGCCGATATGTGCCATAAGGAGATCATCGGGACTCAGTGATTGGCGGCGTAATTTGGCATCAAAATTCGTTCCGCCGGTTTTAAAGCCACCACCGCTCAGCACCTGATAATAGGCCAGCGCCATTTCCGGCACATTGTTGGGGAATTGGTCCGTATCCCAACCGGACTGATAATCATTACGGTTCATATCGATAGAACCAAAAATACCCAGCGCATTCGCTAGCGCCAGTTCATGTTCGAACGAATGGCCTGCCAAAATTGCATGGCCCTGTTCGATATTGACCTTGATTTCATTTTCGAGACCATGGCGCTTAAGGAAGCCGTAAACGGTTGCAACATCGTAATCATATTGATGTTTCGTCGGTTCCTGCGGCTTCGGTTCAATCAGGATTGCGCCTTTGAAACCGATTTTATGCTTATACTCCACCACCATATTCATGAAACGACCAAGCTGGGCGTCTTCGCGTTTCAGGTCGGTATTAAGCAGCGTTTCATACCCCTCGCGTCCACCCCAGAGGACATAGTTTTCGCCCCCCAATTTTTGAGTTGCATCGATGCAGGTTTTCACCGTCGCCGCCGAATAGGCGAACACCTCCGGGTCGGGGTTACTCGCGGCACCGGACATAAAACGGCGATGGGAGAACAGATTTGCCGTTCCCCAAAGCAATTTCATGCCCGTTTCGCCCATTTTTTCCTGAAAATAGTCGACTATTTCCTGAAAATTGCGGGTATTTTCGGAAAAATTGGCCCCTTCCGGACGTACATCAGCATCGTGAAAACAGAAATAGGGGACACCGAGCGCAGTAAACATTTCGAAGGCCACATCGGCTTTCAGCTTTGCCGCATCCATTGTGTCCTCAAACCACGGGCGTTCAAAAGTCTGCCCGCCGAACGGATCGCTCCCGGGCCAGCTGAAATTATGCCAGTAGCAAACCGCGAAACGCAGGTGATCTTCCATGCGTTTGCCCATGACCATTTCGTCGGGATTGTAATGCCGAAACGCGAGTGGATTCTCACTCCCAACCCCTTCAAATGGGATGGTGGTGATATCGCCAAAGAAGCCGGTGGTCATCGTTCTAATTCCTATTTTATCAGGCCAATGCCTTATTCTGATAATGCGCTATTCAGATAAAGCTCCGGGTCCCGGAACAGCTCCCGGTGGGCATTTACCCAGAATGATCATACCCAAGACTTCGTCTTTAGTCACATCTGTGGTTCTCGCATGACCTACAATCGCGCCGTTTTTCATGACGGTCACACGGTCCGCAAGATCGAAAACATCATGGATATCGTGGCTGATCAGGAAGATACCAATGCCTTCTTTCTTCAATTGAAGAATAAGGTCAGCCACCATTTTGGTTTCCTGCGGACCAAGGGCCGCCGTCGGTTCATCCATGATGAGAATACGGGCATTGAACAATATCGCGCGGGCAATGGCGACCGACTGCCGTTGGCCACCTGATAGTTTGGCCACCGGTTCTTTGAACCGTTTGAAATTAGGGTTCAATCGCCCCATGACTTCCCGCGCTTTGGCTTCCATGGCTGCATCGTCCAGCGTGCCCCATTTGGTCAGCACCTCGCGCCCCAAAAACAGGTTGGCGGCGGCGTCAACATTATCCGCCAACGCAAGGGTCTGATATATCGTTTCGATACCGTAATCCTTCGCCTGACGCGGGTTGGTAATCGTTGCCTCCTCGCCATTGACGAAGATGCTGCCGCTGTCGCGCGGGTAAGCGCCGGACAGGATTTTGATTAGCGTGGATTTACCCGCTCCATTGTGACCGAGCAGGCCAACCACTTCACCGGGATAAAGGTCGCAGGACGCATGGTCCACGGCCTTGATGCCGCCGAATGCGATGGACAGATCCTGCATATCGACAAGCGGTGAGATATCCGGGTTTTCCCGCTCTGAAATCGAGGCTTCTACTTGCGAATTCTGTGCCATATCAGCCTCCTCACTTCACACGTCTGCGGTAAAACTGATCGACAAACACGGCGAAAACAAGCACCGTACCCACCACGATATTCTGGAAAGCGGCGGGCAGATTGAGCAGCGCCATGCCCGATTGAATTGACTGCATCATCAACGCGCCCAGCAGTGCGCCATAGATGGTGCCAATGCCGCCCGCAAGCGAAGTTCCACCAATGACGGCGGCAGCGATAACGAACAACTCGTTTAACTGGCCAAGGGCATTCGTTGCCGCATCAAGGCGGGCTGAAGAAATGACCGCGGAAATGCCAACGAGGAAACCCATCAGCGCGAACACTTTAACGGTCATCATCTTGGTGTTGATGCCAGAGAGTTCAGCCGCTTCCGGGTTGCCGCCGATTGAATAGACATAACGACCAAACCGTGTGCGACCGGCAACGAATGTCATCGCCGCACCCACACCAAGTGCCACCAGAACAGGCACCGCGTAGCCGGTGTAATAGATCAGGCCTTCCGTACAGCGGACAATTTTTTCACCCGCCATGCAGATCGCATCCCCATCGCGGTTTTCGACACCTGCTGGAATAGTGATGTTATTTTCAAGCGCATATCTTCGGATCAAGCCAAATGGCCACGGATAGCTTGTGATCACCCAGGTGGTCGCGACCACAGCAGCGCTGCCAATCGCCGCCAGAGTTACCTCAGCCCAGACCGGGCGCAAGGGGAACTTGAAGCGCTTTCTTTGGCTGCGACCATTGATGACAGCAAAGACGATCAACGCGCATGCGGCAATTGCCAACACCCAACTCCAGAACGGGCCAAGCCAAGATGCAGGAACACCGCCCCCAATCAATTTGAAAGTCTTATCCATCGGCGCGACGGTCACGCCTTTTGCAAGCAGAAAGGCAACGCCGCTGAATGCAATCAGGCCGCCAAGCGTAACGATGAACGCCGGTATCTGGGCATAGGCCGTGAGGTATCCGTTTAAGGCTCCGATCAATGTGCCCAATACAAGGCAGGCGATGATGGCCACAATCCAGATGACAGGATGGCCGACACCAATGGCCGGTGCCATGATGTAAACCTGCAATACCGCGCCGGCCACGGCCACAAGGCTGAGCATCGAACCGATGGAAAGATCGATGTGCCGCATGATGATGATCAGCACCATGCCAGTGGACATGACCGCGATGGAAGACGTTTGAACCAGCAAGGTCCACAGGTTTCGGGGGGTCAGGAATGCACCGCCGAACAACCCGTCGTTGGGGCGTAATATGCCGCTATAGATGTCAAAGGCACACCACACCGCAAACAGCGCTGCGACCATGCCGAGCATCCTTGTGTCAATTTCAGTAGCCGTCAGAAACCGGGACAGGGCACTGGGTTGTGCGTCCTTTTCCGATGCCTGTGACAATGCGGTTGAATCCTGAGTAGACATCTCACCTCCCGACCAAGATGAATGCGGCATGAATTTTCACGCGCACATGTATTTTGGAAATTTTAAAGAAAAACCGCGCCATGCCAATGCGTGGCGCGGTTTCAATTAACCAGGCGGCCAAAAAGGCCAGCCGTTGATTAGTTACAAGCTGCAACTGTACCGGCTGCGACGCCTGCACAGGCCTGAGCCTTGGTAATGTGACCGGCATCGATGGCAACACCGATGTTGTCTTTGGTGATTGGAGTTGGTTCGAGCAGGATGGAATTCATTTCCACGCCTTTCTTACCACCGCTGAATTTACCAACGCCCTTGATGGCGTCCATGGCCGTACCGTTTGCAAGCGCGATAGCGGCTGCAGCAGCTGTTTCACCAAGGTTGGTCGCATTTTTCCAGACTGAAACAGTCTGGGTACCGAGGGCCACGCGGTTGATCGCAGCAAGGTCACCATCCTGGCCACCAACCGGAATACCGGACATCCCCTGAGCTTCAAGGGCCGCCACAACACCGGATGCCATGCCATCGTTTTCAGAAAGAACAGCATCAACCTTGTTGTCTGTCGACGTCAGGCATTGCTCCATGTTTTTCTGAGCATTGTCAGGCTTCCAACCATCGGTGAATGTTTCACAAACATTCTCGATTTTACCGGAATCGATTGAAGGCTTCAACACTTCCATCATGCCCTGGAACAGGAAGGTGGCGTTCGGATCACCCTTGTCGCCTTTGATGAAAGCATAACGGCCTTCCGGCTTCACTTTGGAAACTTCACGGGCGATAATCCGGCCAACGCCGACATTATCGAATGTGATGTACAAAGCGTTTGGATCTTCGAACTGCACATCATAGGCGATTGACTGGATACCAGCGTCGCTGATTGCCTGAATTGAAGGCAGGATCGCGTCGGAATCAAATGCCACAACGAGAATAACGTCAGGCTTTTGAGAAATCAGGCCTTCGATATCGGCAGCCTGTTTTTGGGCAGAACCCTGAGCATCTGTTGACAGATAGGTATCACCAGCAGCTTCAACAGCACCTTTAATGGCAGCTTCATCAATTTTCCAACGCTCTTCCTGGAAAGTCTTCCAGGAAACGGCAATGGTTTTACCGGCTGCAAATGCAGTGCCGGCGAAAGATGCGGTCAGCATCGCTGCGCCCATGAGGGCGAGTGTCATTTTCTTCATAAAATATCCTCCCGGTGCGAACACCAATACAAGTAAGTGCGGTCAAACCCTACACGATAGATGGCGGCAGTCCGCCAAAAGCTCATTTAATTCGAGCCTCAAAATAAATAGTGACTTGAAGATGTCTTTGTGTCAACATCAAATTTATGGATAGCCAATACATTGAAAACGCTTGGAGATTTTTCCACACTTTACCCTACCCTATACGAGCTGGGTTTTTAGTGCGTTGAGGGAATGACATGGAAACAGTATTTCGACCTGATGACATTCGATATTTAAACCGAAAACGGGTACTTTCGGTAATCCGTCGTGAACGGGTTGCGTCGCGCAAGGAAATCGCAAAACAGTCCGGGTTAAGTGCCGCAACAGTATCCGCCATCACTTCCGATTTTATCGAGGAAGGTGTGTTGAGCCTCGATGGGGGTACACAGTCCAGCGTCGAAAAAACCGGGGCAAATGGTCCGGGACGCGGGCGCCCAAAAATCGACCTTACAATCAACGCAACAGCTGCCACCGTATGCGCGGTGTATTTTCAGCTCAACCGCATCACCGCCACACTATTCGATTTTGGCGGGGACATCGTCTCATCCGGCACCGTCAAGATTGTTACCCGTGACATCACAGCGGAGGAAATTCGTTCGGCATTAATTGCCTGTATTGAAACGGCAATTGACAATTGCGAGGCCTCATCAACAAACCTGCGAAGTATTACAACCGGGTTCCAGGGCGTGACTGACGTGAAAGGGAAAATTGTTCTGTGGACACCAATTTGCGACCAGCACAATCTCCCCATTAAATCCTGGTTGGAAAGTCATTTTGGTGTCTCGGCGCAGGTAGCGAACGATTGTGACATGATTACCCGCGCTCTGAACTGGCGAGAGCCCGAACTTTATGGCGAAAACTTCGCAACGGTCCTTTTGGCCCATGGGGTGGGGATGGGGTTGTTTTTACGCGGTGAGATTATGAATGGCACACATTCCTCCGGTGTCGAATTCGGACATATGACCTATACGCCTAACGGTGCCCGATGCCGGTGCGGCAATAACGGATGCATTGAAGCCTATGCAGGTGATTATGCTATCAGCCGGAACGCCAATGGCATTTGCGAAAACCTCGAACCGGCTGACGTTCTGGAAATGACCGACCTCAACCCGATTGCAGCGGCAATCGAAAAGGGCGACGAGAAAGCGCTGGAGGCCGTGCGCAAAGCAGGCGCTGCCATTGGCACCGGGCTTGCCAGCCTGTTTGCTATTATCGACGCTTTCCCGGTGGTTTTTGTTGGCCCCGGCGCGACATTTTTAAAACATATGGAACCAACGATCAGGGCAGCCTTGGCAACTGCCCCCGGCGCAAACAAAGGACAATATCTCGATTTTAAGTCCTTTCCGAATGAAGGCCCGCTGGTACAGGAAGGCTGTGCGATAACCGCCCTGTTGAGCCATGATGATGAACTCTCTTCCAATCGCCGGTTGAGCGAGGCGGCAGAATAATGAAAACACGCTTTTTGACCCCCATCGCTACTGTAGTCTGCCTATTCGGTGCAGCAGCCAGTTATGCCACAGGCAAGGTGTGGGAAGAAAAGACTGCGGCTATTGGCACCATTAAGGAACTGCCACGTGGTGTTTTGGACAAAAAGCAGTTGAATGACCTGATAAAGGTCGGTGAAGACCTGTTCACTGCGAAATTCACAAAAGCGGATGGGGCCGGGCGACCGGGCTCGACACAGGCTATTGTCCCGACCAAAGTTCGCCATCGAAGTGAACAAGCTTTCGCCCGCCTCTCGGGCCCGGACGCTCAAGCCTGTTCGTCCTGCCACAATGACCCCATTGTCGGCGGGGCGGGTGATTTTGTAACAAACGTCTTTCTGTCGGAAGGTTTTACGAATGCAGACTTCGATACGAGCGATCCGCAATTTTCAAATGAGCGTGGCACCAACCACCTGTTCGGTGCGGGGTTAATAGAATTACTCGCGCGTGAGATGAGCGATGATTTGGCAAAATTGCGGTCCCGCGCCCTGAAAGATGCATCAACGTCGGGAGAGCCGGTTGAAGTGGCGCTAACGACAAAAGGCGTCACATTTGGATTTCTAACAGCAATGCCTGACGGACTTGTAGACCTGACAAAAATTGAAGGGGTGGATACCGATCTTGTCATTCGCCCATTCAGCCAAAAGGGTGTCATGACATCGCTTCGCCAGTTCACAGTAAATGCCCTGAACCACCACCACGGCATGCAGGCGGTTGAACGGTTCGGCGCCCGCTGGACTGGTGAGAATGATTTCGATGAAGATGGCAACGACAATGAAATATTTGCGCAAGATGTTTCCGCTTTGGTGGCTTGGCAGGCGACACTGAAAACGCCTGTTCAAAAAACGCCTGCGAGCGAGGGTTGGCGTACTGCAGCACAAAAAGGCGAAAGCGTTTTTACGGAACTTGGCTGTGCCACCTGTCACATAAAGGCCCTACCCCTAAAGTCTTTGAATTTCATCGACCCCGGACCATTTGACGTTGCCGGTACATTGAACAACAGGCAGATTGATAAGTCAGCGACCTATGATCTTGCTCTGATGGAATGGGCTAAATCCCTACCCCGTAATGATAAAGGTGAGGTTCTTGTTGCGTTATTCGGCGACCTCAAACGCCACAAAATGACGGACAGGCGCATCGCAGCACTTGGAAATGAATTACTATCGCAACGTTTTGTTGGCCGTGATATTTTCATGACGTCAGAACTGTGGGGCGTGGGCTCGACCGCACCCTATGGGCACCGTAATGATTTCACGACATTGGATTCAATTATTCTCGCCCATGGCGGCGAAGGCCGCGCCGCCCGTGATTCTTATGATAAATCTGGTGATGGTGATAAGTCTGCCCTCATCGCCTACCTGAGTACGTTGGTGATCGCAAAATGAGATATTCGTCAAAACTTATATCTCTGCTTCTTGGCTGCAGTTTAGTCGGCTCCCCTGTCGTTGCAGAATCCGAAGTGCCTTTCACATTTGATGTGCCACAAATGGAGGAAGTCGCCGCCTCCGCCGGTCTGCACCATTCGTATGAAGGGCCGTGGGAATTTTTTGTTGGCGGAGGCGTCGCCAGTTTTGACTGTAACGGCGACCGAATGCCGGACCTGTTCATGGCCGGGGGCACCGCACCGGTCCAACTTTTCGTCAACCGTTCAAAGGCGGGCGGGGACATAAAGTTCGAAAAAGTGGCGATCGGCCTGAGCGAACGTGACGGAGCCAAAGCCCTCGGGGCTTATCCACTTGATGTCGATAATGATGGCCACACCGATATTGTTGTCCTGCGGCTAGGTGAAAACCTCGTCTTGAAAGGCGGGCCGGATTGCAGTTTTACCAAAGTCAATCGAAGTTTTGCACTGGAAGGGGGGAGTGCCTGGTCAACTGGTTTTGCCGCCTCATGGGAAAATGGCGCACAATTCCCCACTTTGGCTTTTGGAAATTATGTAGACCGCAGAGCTCCCGGGTCCCCTTGGGGGACGTGCGAAGCCAATGTTCTGGCAAAACCGAATAGCGATGCAACGACGCCGGATTACAGTTCCTCAATCGCGCTGGAACCGGGATATTGCACCCTTTCCATGTTGTTTACCGACTGGAATAAATCCGGCACGCCAGCGCTACGGATTACGAATGACAGGCAATATTACCGTGGTGGGCAGGAACAATTGTGGCGCATTCCCGCCAATGGTGCGCCGCGCCAATATGGCCGCTCACAGGGTTGGAAGCCGCTGCGCATCTGGGGCATGGGCATTGCGGAAGCGGACCTCGATCAGGATGGACTGCCGGAATATGCACTCTCTTCAATGGGCGACACCATGTTGCAATCCCTCGACAAGGAGGCCGATACGGATCGACCGACCTACCGCGATACGGCATACGAAAAACAGATGACGGCGCACCGTCCCTATACCGGAACCGATCTAAAACCGTCGACCGGGTGGCATACGCAATTTGCCGACATCAACAATGATACGCGCCTCGATCTCTTTATCGCCAAAGGCAATGTGGAGGCCATGCCCGATTTTGCAGCATTCGATCCGGATAATCTTTTGATGGGTGGCGTGGGAGGAAAGTTTCACGAAAAAGGAAAAGAGGCGGGAATAGCACTACCAACACGCGGCCGTGGCGGAGCCGTTGTCGATCTCAACGCCGATGGCATGCTCGATATGGTCGTGGTCAACCGCAAGGCCCCTGCCAGTCTCTTTCAAAATCGTGGTGCCAAAACATCCTGGGGCAACCGCCCGATGGGCAATTGGCTGGCAATCGAACTTGATAATGGAAAGGTCAACCAGTTTGCGGTTGGCGCAAAAGTGACGGTCAAGACCGGCAATGTCACACAGTCCCGACGTATACAGGTGGGTGGCGGTCACGCGTCCGGGCAAATCGGTTTCGTACATTTTGGGCTGGGCGTCGCAGAACGGGCCAAGATCAGAGTGCAGTGGCCCAACGGCGACTGGAGCCACGAGTACCGCGTGTTTGCCAATAATTTTGTACAGGTCACAAAAGACAAGCCGGATGCGCTCTATTGGTATCCAAAACCATAGGGGAACCGACCGGGTTAGTTATTCCGTCAGTTCGACCAATTTGAGCCTTTGAATTTTTCCTGACGGGCCTTTGGGCAGTTCCGGAAATATGTGTATTTTTTCTGGTGCCTTGAACGTACCGACAATTCCCTGGCAAAGCTCAATAAGCTCTTTGGGCGTCAATATGGATCCGTCTTTGAGTTTCACACCCGCCTCAACTTTTTGACCGTAATTTTCGCAAAACCGTGCGAATGCAGCAGCCTCCACTACATCGGGATGGCTGTATAAGGCATCGTCAATTTCCCGTGGCGCTATGTTCTCGCCACCCTTGATGATGAGCTCTTTAATACGCCCGGTTATGAAAACATATCCATCGTCATCCATTCGGCCAAGGTCACCGGTCCGCAACCAGCCTTTGGGCGTCAATGATGCACTGGTCGCTTTTTCATTGCCGCGATAATGGCGCATGACATTACTGCCGCGCACAAGAAGCTCTCCTTCTTCACCGCGAGGGCGCTCTTTAAACATCGTATCGGCGATGATCACCTCATTGCCAAAGGCGATGCCCGGCGATCCTATTTTACGCTGCTCGGTCATCGGGTTTGCCAATATCTGGGCCGCTGTTTCGGTCAGCCCCATTGTTTCAATGATGGGTACTTCGAAACGGGTTTCAAATGCCTGCTGCACCTCGGGGGATAGAGGAGCGGAGGCCGAACGACCAAAGCGCAGGTTCGGGGTTGGCGGTTTTGCGGTCTCCTCATGGAGCAGATAAGAAACCTGCGTCGGTACAATTGAAAACCACGTACATTTTTGATCAACGACGGTTGACCAGAATGTTGAGACGGAAAACCGTTTTGGAAGCACCATTCCTCCGCCGGATACCAATGCACCGATCATTGATACGCAAAAACCATTGATGTGATAAAGCGGTAATACGCAAAGCCCGCGGTCCCGGGCGGTGAGTTGGTGTGCCAACGCCGTATTGTTACCACCCGCCAATATGCTCCTGTGGGTGTGGACCACCCCTTTGGGAATACCCGTCGTTCCAGACGTATACATTAGCAATCCGTCAGCATTCACATCCGTTGTTGCTGAACAATCGGTGTCATTGTCAAACAGTGCATCAGATACTTCAATGACTGGAATTTCAACGGGGGATTCTGCAAGTAAATCTCCAATCATACCGCGTGTTTCATCGTCAACGACCACCAGACTTGCCAAGGAATGGTGAAGCACATGCGAAATTGTACTGGGCCCTGAGACAAGATTTACAGCCGTGATAACGGCACCCGCATAAAGCGTTCCCAGAATTGTGCAGACGCAATGGGCACTGTTGTTCAGGGCATATGCCACGCGGTCGCCGGGTAAAATTCCCTGTTTATTTAACTGGGCTGAGAAGCTGCGGCATGCTCTTTGCAATTTAGCATAGGTGACTTCTTCACCGGTCGCCGGATCGGACAGATAGATCGCATCTGGTGTCGTGCGCGCGTGATGATCTATCAATTGGCCGATCGACAGCCCCGGTTTGCCACCAACCAAAGGGGTGGTGGTGCTCATTTTCCGGCGGCTTTCCAGTAGTCACCAAAAATATCATCCAGCGCCGGTTCATTTGGTTCAATCATGCGCACAATTTTGGTGATATTCATCAGGTGCCTGTGGTTGAAATTCTCGTCAATGGAATTTCCACCCCACGAACCGCACCCCATGGAAAGTGAAAACGGCATGCCGTTGTCGAAGGAGCCACCAGTTGCAAAACAATGGGCTTGGTTCACGATCACCCGGCAAGTCGGCAGTTCTTCACCCAATACCATTGCCCGCGCGTCGTCGGCTGTATGAATGCCGATGGAATGGCCCGCCCCTTGAAACCGTAGAACCTGTTCGGCGACATTGCGAGCGTCGTCAATATCTTTCGCCCGGTAGACCGTTGTCACCAGAGAGAGTTTTTCACCGGACTCCGGGTAATCAGCACCGATACCAGCGCCTTCAATCAGCAGGAATTTTGCGTTACCTTCATCGGCAACTTCGACACCAGCAACTGCAATCACCTTATCTACATCCTGCGCCAACATTAGCCGGTTAAGGTGGCCACCACCAAACAGGCTTTGCTTGAGCTTTTCGCCCTGATCGCCGGTTAACAGCCGCCCGCCCTCTTTGTCGAGTTCAGCGATAAATGCATCATAGACCGCGTCTACGACCACCAATACGTTTTCTGAAGAACAGGACGTGGAATTATCGAATGTCTTCGACGCGGTGACTTTTTTTGCCGCATCGGCCAGATCAGCAGTTTCATCGACGATCACCGTCACATTGCCAGCGCCCACGCCGATAGCTGGCGTGCCAGACGAATAAGCGCGGTGGACGTTGTTCTGGCTGCCGGTCACGACCAACAGGTCGGCTTGTTCCATCAGCCGTTGGGCTTTTGCTTTTGACACGGGGGACGGGACCATTTGAACAAGGTCCCGGTCGAGGCCGATCTTATCGAACTCGGCATGGATATATCCCAACAAGCGTTCGCAGACAGCCGCTCCTTTTGGTGACGGGGAAAGTATAATCGCATTGCCGCATTTGAGAGCGTTGACCACATTATTTGTTGGAGTCGCAACCGGATTGGTGGAAGGCACAACTGCGCCAATCACTCCGATAGGGCGAGCAATTTCTGTGATCCCGGTTTTCGGATCATCGCTGATAATTCCGGTTGTTTTTGAATATTTGATGTCGCGCAATACACCCAGCGTTTTGCGATGGTTTTTTGTAACCTTGTCTTTAACGTTGCCGAGGCCGGTTTGCTCAACAGCGAAAGTCGCCAGCTCTACATTTCGTGATGGCTCCATCAATGCCCATGCAGCGGCCAATGCAGCCTTGTCGTAGGTTTCCTGTGTCGCGTCTTTTTCAAATGCGGCCTGCGCGATGCGGGCGCGCGTAATCAATTCATCGACAATTATCTCGTCAGAAGTCATATCACTTTGAAGACTATGAACTGCCATATCCGAAATTCCGCATCAGTTTATGAAAACAGGCGGCGGCTTTTTCCGCCGCCTGCTGGATTGGTGTAATCTGAAATTAAAGACCTTTGAGCAGATCAGCCAATGTGTCCTGGCGTTTTGCCCACATGGCTTTCACTTCATCACGGGTCATGATGTGCATGGGTGAACCACCGGCTTTCATGCGGCTTGCAACGCGTTTGTGCTTGAACATTTCAGGCACTTTTGCTGCCAACACATCGATGACTGCTTGCGGCGTTCCTTTTTTCACCATCAGACCACGGAAGTTGACCGATGAATTATCAACATCAAGACCGGCTTCCTTCATAGTTGGCACGTCCGGCAGGAAGGAGTTGCGCTCAAGATCAGCAACACCAAGAATCTTCACGTTACCGGCTTCGCGGGCACGGAAAGCGTCTGACAGATTGTTCACTCCGGCCAATACTTCACCGGCAATCACAGCTTTCATTGCAGCCGCGCCACCACCTTTTGTGGGGATGTACGCCAGCTTGCAGTCGCAGGCTTTTTCAATTTGCAGCGCAGCAATGTGGTGTCCAACAAAAAGGCCAGCGCCCGATGTTGTTGTTTTGCCGGGGTTGGCTTTTGCATATTCAATCAGGTCACCCATGGTGTTGAATTTGCTGTCTTTCCCGACAACGACAACGGCAGGGTCGGCGCCCCAGTTGGCGATGGGCTCAAATGAATCTGCAGAATATTTCACGCCACCCTTAATCGACTGGGCGATGAAGTGAGGAATGTTATAAGCGGACATTGTGTAGCCGTCTGCTTCGGCTTCCGTTGCAAACCAGTTCCAGCCTTTACGGCCACCGGCACCGGGCTTGTTCAAAATATAGATCGGCTGACCGAGCAGGTCTTCATTACCGGCAACCATGGTAACAATGCGCGCCTGAAAGTCAGTCGCACCACCGGCACCATAAGAGACCGCTACGCCGATTGGACGTTCGGGATAATCAGCGGCAAATGCCATTGTTGCGCTAACCGCAAGGGCGGCAACCGATAGGGTTGCTGTTTTTAGTAGTGTTTTCATGTTGGTTCCTCCCGTTTCGAAAACAGATAGTTCAGAAAAATAATCCTCTTGGAGTATGCACTTGCAACACCGAAGAGAATAGTACGTAGATAACAGTCATAAAGAGTAGTGTGACGACGGCGCGTTTTGCCCAATCCTTTACGCTGGACAGCGGCGTCGGATCATAAAAACTATAGGCTGCAAAAAACGCGATTGATGACGCCACATAAAAGCCAAGCGCTTTTGCACCCCAGAATACCAGTAACAGCATGATCACCATGCCGGGCAGGATGTTTTTTGCTTCGCCAAAATCGATGCCACGCCCCACCCGTGAAAGACCCGTTGCGGCGCGGATGAAATTCCAGACCGCCAGCGCGATAAATATGATCGAGATAATCCGAGGAAAAGTATAGGCCGCAGCGGGCTCTTCGGTAAAACTCAACCAGGCGACGATAATCGACAGGCCGAAGATTATGGTGGCAGGTACGACGTGTTGGAGGCGTTGGGTGTTCATTCTGCCGGTGCCTCTCCTGCTGATTTTTGTGATTTATCGGCAAAAGTACTGCGGAGCATATTTGTCCAGAAGGAATAGCCGATGGAAGCAACAACCATCGTGACCAGCACGATATTCAGTGGTCCGGTGAAGAAGTAAACCCACGGGCCATCCTGCGCATCTGCGATACGGCTGCCGGTGATGAAATTGTCGGCGGCGATTGGCCCAAGAATAAGTCCGAGAACGAGTGGCGCCGCGGAGAAACCGAATTTCTCGAGAATATACATGCCAACACCGAGGATCAGCATGATTTGAACATCACCCATGCTTTGACCCACAGAATAGGAACCGAACAGGGCAAGCACCAGAACGCCAGACGCCATGATTGGCACAGGAGCTTTTGCGATACGCGCGGCCCAAGCGGCTGTATAAATGCCGAAGATCACCATCAAAATCTGGCCGATCAACATGGAATTGATGAAAGTCCAAACCACCTCAGGGTGGTTGGTGAAAATATCCGAACCGGGGAAAATACCGTGGATCAACAGGCCACCGAGCAATACTGCGGCTGTAGGGCTACCGGGGATGGACAGGGTCAGCAAGGGCACCAGCGACGGGCCGACCATGGCGTTATTAGCGGATTCAGCGGCGATTACCCCTTCCGAATGACCGGTGCCGAATTTATCTTTAAGGGGCGAGAAGTTACGCGCCTGATCATAGGCCACTAAGCCGGCAATTTGTCCGCCAACACCCGGAATGAGACCGATAACCGAGCCCACCACAGTGCCGATAGACAAGGCCCGTATCGAAGAAAACAGTTCTCTTACTGAATCCATGAACGAATATTTGGGCACTTCAAGGGATTCTACCTTTGATTCCCTGCGCCCTTTCGCGAACATCTCAATAACCTGCGGTATCGCAAACAGGCCGATGAGCGCCGGGATAATCGTAATCCCGCCGGACAAGGCGTCGAAAAAGACAAACCGTTCCGCTCCCTGAATATCGTCGTAACCGATTGTCGACAGCCAAAGACCTATACAGCCGGACAGCAGCCCCTTAACGAAGGACTTTGAATCGAGCGATCCGATGACGGTCACGCCCAGGATCGCAATCCAGAACAGGTGGGGAAATCCAAATTGAAGAGCCCATTGGGCCAATACCGGCGTGAGGAAAATAAGCAGCATAACACCAATCAACCCGCCGACACCTGAGGCCAGGAATGACAATTGTAAGGCGCGGGCGCCCTCCCCCCGTTTTGCCATTTCATTACCGTCAAGGGCGGTGGCAATATTCGCCGGAGCGCCAGGAATCTTGAGCAGGATCGCGCTCACAGCACCCCCTGCAACAGTTGAAGTATAAGCCGCCCCCAGCAGGATGAGCCCTTGCGTCGGCGCCAGATGGAATGTGAATGGGATCAAAAGGGCGACGGCCATGGTGGGCGAGAGCCCGGGTGTTGCCCCGAGGATCAGCCCACCAATCGTTCCCCCGAACAAAAGCGCCAGTGCGACAGGTTCAAAAACACCACCGAAATAGGATAAAAACTCCATTTTCTAAGTCTGTCCTCCCAAACAAAAACTCAGACACTAACGCTTATGGGTTGAACGATACGGCATGAAAATAAGAATGCAAACGTTTTCATTTCGAGAAATTGCGGTATTATGAAACGACTCAGGGCCGATAATTCTCCATAATGAAAGCGATGATCTGTGAAACGTGCACGTAGTAGAAAAGGAGCGCCGGGGATTGTTGAAGTCGCCCATCGTGCCAATGTGTCGCCAGCCACCGTCTCACGTTTCTATAACTCGCCGGATGTCGTTAAAGCACCTACCCGCAAACGCATTGAACAAGCCGCTCAGGACCTTGGCTACATTCGCGACCGTATGGCCGGTGCACTCCACAACCGATTTTCAGGAACAATCGGCCTCGTGGTCCCGACAATCGACAACGCCATTTTTGCAGAACTTATCGATGCTTTCGCCACCAAGCTTCAAGAATACGACCGCACAATGCTGATTGCCGCCCACGGTTTTGACCTTTCAATGGAAGCAGCGATCATTCGCTCCCTGTTGGAAAGGCGCATCGACGGGGTTGCAATGATTGGTCTTGATCACGAAACCGCACCAATGGAAATGCTGGCAACACGGGGAGTTCCGGTTCTTGCTACATGGAATTACAGGGCGGAATCAACAATACCCTGTGTCGGTGCAAACAATTTCGATGCGGGAAAACAAGCCGCACGGCAATTAAAAGAACACGGCCATAAAGATATCGCTTTCTTTTTTCCGCCAACCAAGTCCAACGACAGGGCGGCTGACCGTCTTGATGGAGCATTATTCGAGTTGGGTTTGAACCAGGGGGAACTACCGGAAAACCGCTTTTTCGAAACACCTTATGATATTGGCGCCGCAAAAGGCGCGGTTGCCACTCTTCTACAATCCGACAGGCCAACGGCGATTGTGTGTGGGAATGATATCATCGCGCAGGGGGCGATTTATGCCTGTCAGCTTCACGGCGTTTCCATTCCCCGTGATATATCGATTATCGGCATCGGTGACTTTCGCGGCTCCGCCCATATGGTACCCGCCCTGACGACCCTGCGCCTGCCAGCGCGGCGGATTGGTGAGGTCGCGGCGGAGAAATTATGTTCAGGCGCAGCCCTTTACCGGGACGGAGAACCCGATCGCACGGAGATTCCCGTTGATGTAATCAAACGGGAATCTGTTGGCCCGCCACCGTTGTAGTGTGGGATGCATTTTCACCCTGCAGATCAAACCTCTCAAAATATTCTTTCGCGCCAACTCCCAACTGCCGCTTAAAACCCCGTTGCATTCTTTGCAGACTGCCAAACCCGCTCGCCCTTGCAGCGATTTGCAGAGATGCACCGTTGCTCAACAGATTGCGGGCATGGTCCGTTCTTGTCTGCTCGACGAACTGAACAGGCGTCATCCCGATCTGATGGATAAATTTGCGGCTCAGGGTGCGCCCGCTCATGGAAATTTCATGGGCCATGGAATCAAGCGTCCAGTTATTTGTCGGCTCCGCAATGATTTTTTTTGCAAGAGCGGCAATGTCCGGGCGCAATTGATACTGACTTTGCAGGAAATTTGAAAACTGGCTCTGGCTACCGGATCGTTTCAGAAAAACAACAAGTTCCTGTGCGACATCCAACGCGGCTGCGGCGCCACAATCGTTACCGATAATGGACAAAGCAAGATCAATCCCCGTAGAGACCCCGGCTGACGTATAAATAGGGCCATCCTGGGTGTAGATTTTTCCAAGGTACCAAGCCACGTTGGGAAACAGATCATGGACCATACCATGACGGGCCCAATGGGTTGTTGCTTCCTTTCCGTCGAGAATGCCGGTCGCTGCCAGTAACAGCGCGCCGGAGCATATGGATATCACCCGACTGTCGCCGCCGCGATTGGCCCATGATGAAATAAAGGCGAGAAGACCCTTATTGTCCAACAGACCATCAACACCACCACCCGGTATCATCAGATCATCCGCGTTAGACTTGGGCGACAGTTTTGCCTGCGCCGCGAGTACCAACCCGCAGGACGCGGTAACCGGATTACCATCCAGTGAAACATAACGGAGGTGATATTTGCGCTTACCATTTGACAAAGCATTGTCAAATGCCTGAACCGGGCCAGCAACATCAAGAATATTGACGCCGTCAAAGATGAAAACGTCGATTGAACGGAAAGAATTACGTTTGTCCATAATTGATGATTATATATCATTTAAGACAAAATAATAAGGCTTAATCTGGCGGGTTCAAACCTTCGCCTGGAGTAAAGCAATGGTTGTTAAACAGTCCGGCATCGTAACGCCGAGCTTTATCATGATCCTGATCAGCAGCGCCATTTTGGGTGCAGCAATGCCCATGCTGATCGTTTTGGGCGGGCTGGCCGGGTTAAGACTGGCCCCTTCCCCCAATATTGCAACCGTCCCGCCCTCCATACAAATGTTGGCAGGACTGTTCTTGGCGGCACCCTTATCCATATTCATGAGCAAATATGGGCGCAGAAATGGGTTTTTACTCGGCGCATTGCTCGCATTCATGGGTGGAATATCGGGGGCGCTCGCCATGTGGTCCTCCTGTTTCTGGGCTCTTTGCCTTGCACACATTATCCTTGGGGGAGCGCTTGTGAGCTTTGGCTATTTCAGATTTGCAGCAGGAGAAGCCGTGGGGGAAGAATGGCAGTCGGTGGCAATTTCCCTCGTCTTGGGTTCAGGGTTGATCGCGGCCCTTTTAGGCCCTGAAATCTTTATTCGAACCAAGGACCTTATTCCGGATATCCCTTTTGCAGGCGCTTATCTTTCAATCTGCGCATTGGCCCTAATTGGAATGCTTCCGGTATCAATGATCAAACTGCCAACAATAGCCAGGGATGACACGACCTCATCGGAGCAATCCAAGATTGAGATCCTGCTGCGTCGACCTGTATTGATCGCGGTCGCGGGCGCCGCGGTTTCGGGCGGCGTCATGATGCTGGTCATGACACCCACGCCGCTTGCCATGATCGGGCACGACTTCCACGCTGATCAGGCGAGCGACGTCATCCGTTGGCATGTCGTGGCCATGTTCGCCCCAAGCTTTGTGACCGGTTTTCTGATCAAGAGATTTGGCGTCATCCGCATTATCGGCCTTGGACTGATTTGCCTTGCGCTGGCGGCGGGTATCGCCATGGCGGATATTACCCTGATGCATTTTTATGGCTCGCTTGTTCTGTTGGGTATTGGTTGGAACTTCGGATTTATCGGCTCCACCAGCCTGCTCAACAGCACATTGAAACCGCAGGAACGCGGTGCTATTCAAGGGGTTAATGAGACGCTTGTGGCCGGAATTTCCGCATTCGCGTCGTTCTCTTCCGGTGCCATTATTGCCGGGCTCGGTTGGTTTAATCTCGCTGCCGTCAGCCTGGTATTCGTAGCAATTGCCCTGTTAAGCCTGTTGATTTTCCACAAAGGACCGACATCTGCAACGGCTATTCGGTAGATGGTGATAATCCCATTTACATTGTTTAACGGGCATTTATTGACCTATTAGTGATGCAGGCTTGATCGGTGAAATCTCCACTGAGGTTGATCCATTCTTTTGGCACACCATATTATCCTTACACGCAATCTGATTGTGTTTGGAAAGGTGGGGCATATTATTATGGTTGCTCACGTTGCATCACTTGCACATCTGACCGGGCCGTCCAGCGGAACCACAAGCTGGCTTGGCGAGACATCTTTGAACGTCAGCCTCGACCCTAATTGCAAGGTACATATAGAAGCCCCAGATGAAAATGTTCGTGGCGCAGACCTTGCCGCTTGTTTGAACCGCATCCACGACGGGTTTGTGATTAATGCCCCTGAGGACGTTTCAATCTGGGTTAACGGTGAGTCCATCAAATCAAAGCACCTGCAACACATGGATATTATCGAATTTGGTGAGGAAGGCCCGATGTCCCGTTATCGGCTGCAGGCTGAAGGCGGCCTCACGCCTCAATCAACAGTGGGAATATTGAGAGATGCGGGTGCTTATTTTCGCACCAGTCGCCAGCCCCTTGGTAGACGCATCAGAAACATAGTCCTTCAGATCTTTCGTCGGCTCGCCGTAGAAACGACGATGTTATTTCGCGCAAGCGTGGTTATTGCGCTCGTAGCGCTGACGGCGCTTGCATACCAACAGGTTCGCCTTTCAGGCCTTCTCCAACAGCAGCTAATTTCTGGAAGAGCACAGCTTGAAGATTTTTCCCGAACCCTGGCGCGGTCCCGAAAAGAAGCGCTGACCCCCGGCGACCTTACATCTTTGCGAGAAGAGCTCGACCAGCGGATCGTTACCGCCAGTGATCGCCTGTCCAAACTTGAGCATCTATCGACAGCCACTCAACGCATTATCGCCGAATCCGCTCCATCCGTTCTTTTTCTTCAGGGCAGTTACGGATTCAAGGACGAATCCTCCGGGCGAATGATGCACATGATGGTGAACTCCGCGGGGCAACCCATGCAATTCCCGAACGGACTACCGATGCTGTCGCCGGATGGCAAAGGGCCTGTGGCCGAACGGCAATTCGTCGGCAGTGGTTTCCTTGTCGGAGACAAGGGCTATCTCGTGACCAACCGGCATGTCGCGCTGCCGTGGGAACTAGACGGTAATACAAAGCTTCTTGCACTGCGCGGATTCGTGCCGGTGCTTACAAAGCTGGTTGCGCATCGGCCCGGTTCCACCGAAGGGGAAGAGGTTGTGTTCGTAGAAGCGTCGAACGAAACCGATTTGGCCTTGCTCAAATATGTTGATCCAAAGGAGCGCCCCGAGGGGTTGAAAGTGGCTAAAAAGGCGCCTCCGCTCGGGGATGAAATTACCGTGATGGGATATCCCACAGGATTGCGCGCGTTGATTGCGCAGGCCGGCACTTCCTTTATCGAAGCTCTCCAGTCCGAAGGGGATACCGAATTCTGGAGCGTTGCGGCGCGTCTTGCAAAATCCGGATTTATCTACCCGCTGGCAAGCCGCGGTATCGTCGGGCGCTCTACCCTTGAACGGGTCGTTTACGATGCGGAAACCACCCATGGCGGCAGCGGCGGGCCGGTATTGAACTCAAATGGCGAAGTGATCGCCGTCAACACAGCCATCATACCTGAATTCGGCGGCTCAAATCTCGGTGTACCCGCGCAGAAGGTTATTGAATTTCTTACAGCGTCAGAAATCGAAACTTTCTGAGCGTTCATAGCGTGAGGTGTAATTTTGTTCAGCCTGAGCACACTCGTTGTGTGACGTGCATCAAAAATCCAGATTAGCGACACTCAGGGCATTGTCTTGAATGAATTCGCGGCGGGGCTCGACTTCTTCGCCCATCAGACGGGTGAAAAGGTCGTCCGCTTTTGTCGCTTCATTGACCTTCACTTGCAACAGGGAACGCGCATCCGGGTCCAATGTGGTTTCCCACAATTGTTCTGCGTTCATTTCCCCAAGGCCTTTGTACCGCTGGAAGGACAGACCTTTTTCACCCGCGGCAAAGACGGCGGTAAGAAGATCACGCGGACCGTAAACATCGGTGTTCAGATCACGTCTGGTGAGTACTGCGGGGTTTGCATAAAGTGCCTGCAGATGCGGGGCAAAGCCGTCCAGCGCCTTGGCGTCGGCTGAACCGATCAACGCGTGGTCGATAACATGCACTTCCTTTACGCCGCGCACCATGCGCGAGAAGACAATTGAGAATTCACCATCCGCTTCATCGCGCAACTCGCCGGTCCAACCCGCTTCGGTTTCTTCCGCCAACGCATCAAGCCGTCTGGCAACATATTGGGCGGCACCGGCCGCCTGTTCCCGATTGGACATGAGTTCGACGTTCAGGGCACCGGCGATCGCCAATTGCTCAACCACACCACGATCGTAGCGTGTGTGAAGGCCATCCAGCAGGCCTCGAAGTTGCAGAGCCCGACCAACAGCTTCCCGTAAATCAGGACCAGCCATGACTTCACCGTCCGTCAGCGTGAGCGAGGCTTCTTCCAACCCGCCGTTGATGAGATATTCTTCCCGCTCAGCCTCGTCTTTCAGGTATTGCTCGGACTTGCCGCGCTTTACGAGATAGAGCGGCGGTTGAGCGATATAGAGATAACCGCGCTCGATCAGTTCAGGCATCTGGCGGAAAAAAAATGTTAAAAGAAGTGTGCGAATATGTGCCCCGTCGACATCCGCATCGGTCATGATGATGATCTTGTGATAACGGGCTTTTTCGATATTGAATTCGTCTTTACCGATGCCGGTTCCCAGTGCGGTAATCAATGTGCCGATTTGTTCAGACGATAGCATTTTGTCAAAACGCGCCCGCTCGACATTCAGCACCTTACCACGCAACGGCAGGATCGCCTGATTCTTACGGTCGCGCCCCTGTTTGGCGGAGCCACCCGCAGAATCACCCTCAACGATGAAGATTTCGGATTTCGCCGGATCACGCTCCTGACAGTCGGCAAGTTTGCCAGGTAGCGACGCTATGTCCAAAACACCTTTGCGGCGGGTCAGTTCCCGCGCTTTACGGGCCGCTTCGCGGGCGGAAGCGGCCTCAACAACTTTCGAGACAACAGTTTTTGCATCCGCCGGATTTTCCTCAAACCACTCTTTCAACGTCTCGTTCACCAGACCTTCCACAACCGGACGGACTTCCGACGATACAAGTTTATCCTTCGTCTGCGACGAAAACTTCGGGTCCGGGACTTTAACCGATAAAGTGCAGGTAAGCCCTTCGCGACAATCGTCACCCGTCAGGGATACTTTTTCTTTTTTCATGATGCCGGATGCGTCTGCATAACCGGTCACTTGGCGGGTCAAAGCGCCTCGGAAACCGGCAAGGTGCGTTCCGCCATCGCGCTGGGGAATGTTGTTTGTGAAACACAGAACATTCTCGTTGTATGAATCATTCCACCACAGCGCGAGTTCGACCGTAATGCCGTCACGATCCGATTTTAGGTAAATCGGATTGTCAATTAACGGTTGTTTGGCCCGGTCGAGATAACGGACAAATTCTTTCAACCCGCCTTCATAATAAAGCTCAACGGACTTTTCTTCTGTGCCCCGCGCATCGGTCAGAATTATGCGCGTACCTGAGTTCAGGAACGCGAGTTCACGCAACCGGTGCTCGAGCCGGTCAAATTCGAATTTGATATTCGTAAACGTGTCACTCGACGGCATGAAGGTGACTTCAGTACCGGTGTAATCCCCCGCGTCTTCCAACTCTCTCAACGGGGCGTCTGATACTCCGTGGGTGAAATTGATTTCGTGCCATTTGCCGTTTCGTGCGATTTTCAATTGCAGTGCCACCGAAAGGGCATTCACAACCGACACACCAACCCCGTGGAGGCCGCCTGAAACCTTGTAGGAGTTCTGATCGAATTTACCGCCTGCGTGCAGCTGGGTCATAATAACTTCAGCGGCAGACATATTCTCTTCCGGATGCAAATCGACAGGAATACCACGGCCGTTATCGGTTACGGTAACAGACCCTTCTGCATTGATGGTGACCGTCACCCGGTCAGCGTGACCCGCCAGAACTTCATCGATACCATTATCGACAACCTCGTAAACCATGTGATGAAGACCGGAACCGTCGTCGGTATCACCAATATACATGCCGGGGCGCTTTCGAACCGCATCAAGGCCCTTGAGAACCTTGATCGAATCGGCACCGTAATCTTCGCCGTTTTGCTCCGGGTGAATGGGTTCTTGCGACATATATTCTCTCGAGATTTTTCACATGGCGAATCGCCATGTATCATCGCTTTTAAGATAGACGTTGAGGCCCGTAAAACCAATTATTTACGGTGATTTGGACGCATGTATTAACTGTGAAATCAATCCTGGTCCGCCCGTTAAGATGAGCTTGAGTGCCCCCAAGTAATTTACCGACGTATAAATGGGGGATTATCTAATATTATGGGTTGGCTAGACATTCTTCTGCTCGGCGTGGTTGGGCTGTTCATTTTTCCGAAATTGTTGCCACTGCGTTATTATGATTACCTGCGCGTCGACACAATTAAAGCTGAGTCGGATCGAGTCTGGAACAGTGTCGACATTTTTAGCAAAGATTATAACAGTCGAATAACTGGTAACACGATAATTGAAAATGAATCTGATAATCCCGATCAGGTAATCCTGCGCACAAAGTCAGGCTCCGATGTCCTTATCCAACGAACAGATTATCAAAAATGGAATCAGATCACATATAAAATACTGGATCCAAATAATCAGGAACCTTTGTTTGGGTCCGAAGCCTTTGAAACTGTAACTGTAGAAGCCATCGATGCTCAAACAACAAAACTGCACACGTCCCAGCGGATGGGGTTCAGGAACCCATTAGAAGCCTGGTTTTATTGGCCGAATTACTCAAAGCGATACTACAAGCAGTTTGCATCGTCTTTAGAGAACGAGCAGGAAATATCAGAAATTTCCCATAGTTCCCTAAAAACTGAGGTGCTCATGTTCCTTGTTTCTCTGGCACTGTTCAGTTGGTGGCTTGGATTCGCAATAGGCCTTGCGTTGATGATAGCGATTGTAGTTCATGAATTGGGACATGCAGTAGCGCTAAAGTTAATTGGCGAAAAGGTGTACGCAATTCGGATACTGCCGCTATTTGGAGGGATCACTATAGGTTCGCGTCCAAATACTGCCTTTAAGAATGCTTTCTATAGTCTTGGTGGCGCTCTTTTTTCCGGCCTTGCAATACTTGGGGTGTATATGGTGGCGGTAACGTGGGCACCGCCCGTGTTCAGTTGGGATACAATGTTACCTCAGCCCGAAAACTTGACGGCCAGCTTGCTCAGTGCACTGATACTTGCGGCAGTATTGAATCTGTTTCAACTTCTACCAATTGGCATATTAGATGGGGGTCAAACCCTCGACGCAATGTTGAGCGGTGCTAATCGCAAACTCAGGAACACCATCGTCACCATACTCCTGCTTTTGATTATTGGTTCAACATTACACGTCGGCGGTTGGTTTTTTGGAGCATTGTTCGCCCTGATATCGGTACCGGTTCTGAAATCCATGTTCGCGAAAGACAGTCCACAAATATATGAACCTTCAACATGGCAATCGGGCGCCGGTGTACTGGCACTCTATGGGTTTACGATTGCAATCAATATTGCCGCAATTGGACTTCCTGCCGCCGCAACAGTCGATCAGTTAAGCGAGTTTAGAAGTCCCAAGTTCACCAACATATTCCGCCTTGAGAAAGATTATCGAAGCGCGAAGACTGACGGTCAATCACCGGCATCAGACACATTGAGCGTTTCGTATTCATCATTCATTCAGAGCCCGTAGAGCCAAAACCACTAGTGCCTCGCGTGGTATCTGAGAGTTCATCTACTTCGTCCACAGACGCTTGAAAAACCGGCGCCACAATCAATTGAGCGATCCGCATGCCACGG
Source organism: uncultured Rhizobiaceae bacterium (assembly GCA_951813045.1). Classification (GTDB taxonomy): domain Bacteria; phylum Pseudomonadota; class Alphaproteobacteria; order Rhizobiales; family Rhizobiaceae; genus Pseudahrensia. The sequence goes on along the minus strand of CATOTF010000001.1, from coordinate 22,520 downwards.
GTGATCTCAAACGCTTTTTCTCCATGGTTGATGAGTGGCACCATCACCTCCCCCCGATAATCTTCATCAATTGTACCTGGCGTATTGATGAGACTGATACCGTGTTTAATCGCGAGGCCGGAGCGCGGTCTCACCTGCCCTTCGTAGCCCGTGGGCAATTCAATGCACAATCCCGTTGGCACCAGCATACGCGCTCTTGGTGCCAGCGTAATTGGATTATTTTCAGAAACCGCAGCCCTCAGATCCATACCAGCTGAACCAGCGGTTTCATAAGACGGCAACGGAAGGCCTGCGCTATGGGGCAATCGTTTAATTTTGAGGCTTGTCATCGGAGTGCAACGGTCAATTGAAATCGGCCCCAAGGCTTTTCATCAGCGGGACAAACTCGCGAAACGATGTATTGATCATCACCGTATCATCTACAGAGACAGGTTCTTGAGCTGCCATGCCCATGACGAGAAAACTCATGGCAATACGGTGATCCAAATGGGTTTCGACACTGCCGCCACCATTGACCGTACCGCCCCGCACCTTGAGATCATCTTCCCCTTCCGTACAGTCCACTCCATTGGCTTCAAGGGCGCGCGCCGTAACCGCAAGCCTGTCACATTCTTTGACCCGCAGTTCATCCAGCCCCTGCATATGGGTTTCACCTTGCGCAAAAGATGCAGCAACCGCGAGCACCGGATATTCATCAATCATTGACGGAGCCCGCTCTGCAGGAACAGTGACCCCCCTCAGGTTGGAACTGCGTACGCGGATATCGCCAATATCTTCCCCACCGGATTGGCGGCGGTTGGAAATTGTCAGGTCCGCCCCCATTTCCACCAATGTATCGAATAGTCCGGTTCGCGTTGGGTTCAACAGTACATTTTTAACGGTGATGTCAGAGCCGGGAACTATCAGCCCTGCAACAATGGCAAAGCTCGACGACGACGGATCTCCTGGAACCGTAACTTGCTGCGCCTGCAATGGCTGTTGACCCGTAACGGTAATATGCCGGGTGCCATCATCATCGGTTTTAATTGAAATTTCCGCACCGAACCCTGCCAGCATTTTCTCCGTATGGTCACGGGTCATTACTGGCTCAATAACTGTGGTTTTGCCCGCAATATTGAGCCCTGCCAACAACACCGCCGACTTCACCTGCGCCGAGGCCACCGGTACGCGATAGGTAATGGGAACGGGCAATGGTGCACCATGTATGGTAAGAGGAAGGCGGTCGCCTTCCGCACTTTCAACTTGTAGGCCAGTTTCACGCAACGGATTCAAAACCCGACCCATAGGACGGCTGGAAAGCGATGCATCGCCAATGAATTTTACCGGGAAATCGTAACCGGTAACCAAGCCCATGCAGAGGCGAGAACCCGTACCGGCGTTGCCAAAATCCAACGGTGCTTCCGGCTCCAGCAAAGCACCATTGCCCATGCCGTCGACCCGCCATTCATCATCAACTTTCTCAACCTTCGCCCCAAGCCCTCGCATGGCATTTGCCGTAGCCATCACGTCGTCAGCCTCTAGCAGACCGGTAATGCGTGTTTGCCCGTCGGCAATTGCGCCCAGTAAAAGAGAGCGGTGGGAGATTGATTTATCGCCGGGAACAGAGACCGTCCCCGAGAGATTGTTTACAGGGCCGCTTTGCAATGGAACGGGCGTGTGGTCGTGCCCGTGCGAGGCGCCGGCGTTATCGCCGGAATTATGGGATGAATTTGCCATTTTCAGTATCGTAATTGAGGAGATGAGTGGCGGATTTGCCAACAGCAAAGCCTGTCTAGGACGGTTTATCTACGCTGTCACGCCCTCAATAGTTTGTGGTAGTGCAATATATAAGGTTGGCCTTGGAATAATTGCTTGAAATTCCCCTTTGACAGGTGCACCCGCGACCGCTAGACCCTGCCCTCAAAGCGGCAATTGAACCCATTTGCCGCCTCTCATAACAACGTCCAAAATAGTGAGGCAGACCCTTGGCTAAACCTGAACTCGGTGAAAAACGTCTTTGCCCAAGTTGCGCAGCGAAATACTATGATTTGAACCGGGATCCGATCCTGTGCCCGAAATGTGGCGCAGCGTTCGAAGTCGTTGTGGCGACGGCCAAGGCGAAACCGGAAAAGGAAGAAGAAGTAAAAGCTGCTGAGACGAATGACGAAGACGAAGTCGATGCCGGAGGCCCAGAAATCATCAGCCTTGATGACGCGGAAGACGACGATGATGATACAGTTGATGGCGACGACGAGGACGATATTCCAACGGATATTCCGGACGTCGAGATCGAGGATGACGGCGATGACGACCAGGCAGACGGGCCTTTCCTCGACGACGACGATGATGATGAAGACAATCTTGCTGACATTATTCCGGTTTCCAATGATGACAAGGAAGACACTTAATTACATTGAACATCAGCACATGGGATTGCTGTAATATCCCACTTGTAATATTAAAAGGCGTTTCGTATGACACGCCACACCATTGAGCCAATCAGTCAGGCTTGATGTTCGTCAGACCGCCACATGGTTGGCGGTCACCATTGATACCGGAATAACCGGCAAAAATGGGGCTATAGCTCAGTTGGGAGAGCGCTTGCATGGCATGCAAGAGGTCGTCGGTTCGATTCCGTCTAGCTCCACCACACCGTACCTTGGGTGTAAATCCTGTGCTAAGACTTTGAAAGGTAAGGCCAGATTTGCGGTTCGATAACCTTCATTCTTGCGGTATGTGATGCGGTCATCAAATACCAGTCTGAGTAGTATGCGACGGTCTTCGAGACGGTCGGAACCCCATAGTTTCACTTTTTAATTTGGGAGGGTTTGAGAGGAAATTGAGGGCGGTTCGATAAGTGCGGTCTAGTGTGGCCCCCTGTGACGAATATGTATGGCGTGTTTTTGCCTGTTTTTCTTCCAATGCCAGTTTCTTTAATTCCAGCCGTTTGATGCGAAAGGGATTTGGCGTTGACCGACGTACTGCTGGGCCTGGCCTTGTTCCAAAGCACCTGTTTACGTTTGGACAGTTCGAAGCCAAATTCCCTGGGGTAATCTCAGTCTCAAGCCGTTTGGCGATGATATCGCTGTTTGATTCAATGAGCTTGTCCACCATCTTTGAGATGCGGCGATCAATCTTGTCGCATTCTGATCGGCAGGCTGTGGCGTGGGCATCGATGGATTGGCTTTTCTCCTCCCAGACCTGTTCCAGCATGGATCGAACCAGCCTGAGGGCTGTTTTGGTTGGGGTTAGTTGCTGGAGAAGGTCTGTAAAGTCACCTTCAATGTCTTTTCGGCGGATGTTCTTTCGTCTCTCGTTACAATCCCGTGTCTGGCAGAAATAATAGCCGTAGCGGCGGCTGCGGCCTTTTGAATAGCTTGCTGTCATCGGGTGATTGCATTCATCACAAGCGACAAATCCTCCGTTCCAATACACATAAAGGGCGACGGGATGGATGGTCTTGTTATCGTCTTCCAGTGTGATGATTGCTCGATTTCACATTGTTCTTCACTTTCGTTAGGGTTCGACAGCGGAGAACCCACTTCCCCGCGCCTGAAACCTTGCCAAGCGGCGAGCGCCCCAAAACAGAAACGAAACAAGACGCCACCGACAAGTCGGTGGCGACCCATTGGGCGTTCGTTCAAGTTCTGGAATTTGGCCATCCTTTTTGTGGGGGACCGTTAGCGACACCCCAAACAACGCGTTGTTTGGCTGGTGACTCTTACGGGTAAAATGATGGCCGAATTTCAGGTTTTGAAATAAGCTGGCCCTAGGTTTCGACAAGCGTGAGACCTCACGCGCAAACAAGCGGTGGAGCGGCTGCTGGTGCTGGCAGACGTCCGCCTCACCTCATCTGCCCGTGATCGTCACCAGACTTGGCCGAGACAAACCCGTTTGGCTCGGTGGAGCTTGTCGAAGGACGAGCTTAGCGGAATAGAGCGCGACAGGGCAGCCAATCAATCCCAAAATCAATCGCGCAAATCCGAAAAATCGGCCCACATGTATGTACCGGCTGCTGTTCGCAAATGATTTTTTGCATGTTCTCGGAAGTCGCTCATATGTATCCGGCCTGTTGATCGACTCGCGGGTCGTGGCCTTATTGGGGTTACGCACGCACCTTGGCCTCATTAGCGGCAAGGTCTATGATGACCGAAAGGGCCGTCAGACTCTGGGGGCGTATTTTTCCGTTCCATGCTTTTTATCTTTCGCGAACTCCTTTGGACAACGGCTGGTCTTCACACGCCAACCATCACCTCATCTCTATCTACATCGAATGCTTTGCCATTCCGCAAAACACTCCAAGCAATTCGGGCAAGCTTGTTGGCCAATGCGACAGCCAGTTTGTTTTTATGCATCCGTTCAGCAGCCTTGCTGAGCCAATCACCAAAGCTGAACTTGGGCCAATTGTGCGGTCGCATAAGAATGACCTTTGCTGCCTGAACCAAGAGCATACGAAGGTAACGACTGCCGCGCTTAGATATTCGTCCAAGAATCGTGCGCCCTCCTGTGCTGTATTGTCTTGGAACGAGGCCAACCCAAGCAGCAAAGTCACGTCCTCGATCAAATGCATCACCGTTTCCAATTGCAGCAACCATAGCCGTGGAGATCATCGGGCCAATGCCGGGTATCGTCATAACGCGAGCGCAGTTTTCTTCCGTTTCGCTGATTTCCGTAATCTCAGACGACACCGCTTCAATACGCTCATCAAGCTGGAACCAATCACTTCGAAGACCAAGCAGAATGTTGCGCATACGCGGAGATATCTCTTCTTGCCGTTGTTCCAGAATTGCATCGAACGAATTGTTCAAGGCCCGAAGACCTCTGCGCACCGTGATCCCTTGTTCAATGAGAAAAGCACGGATCTGATTGATCGTCGCTGTTCTGCGCGAGACCAACCGGGATCGGACACGATGCAAAGCCTGCAAATCAAGTTGATCCTGGGTCTTCTCCGAAACGGTTGGCAGATTGGGGCGCAACGCCGCTTCAGCAATTGCCTCAGCATCGTTGAAGTCATTCTTCTGCCCTTTGATGAATGGCTTCACATAGATTGCTGGAATAATCCGGGGTTCAAAACCCAACTTGCGTAGAGTTCGGCTGACAAAATGTGCACTCAGGCACGCTTCCATGCCAACAATGCAACGCGGCAATTTTTCGAAGGTTTGGGTCAATGCGAGCCGCTTGATCTTTTTGCGCAAAACAAGCTTTCCGTCACTGTCAAAACCGACAATGTGGAACGTATCTTTGCCAATATCCACGCCAACGGACATCTGGTGATTAAAATCATTCTTAGTCATGCTACTTCTCCTTTTCTGCAGGTGAAATAGAACAAATCTAACCTGCTGGGTGAAGCAGCCGGTACATCCCATTAGCGGCCGTTGGAGCAGCAGTTCAATTTCTCTACAGATTTCACCAAAGCTGCCATTCATCGCTGATCCGATTCTACGGTGCTGAATGGCCAGGGTACGTATGAAGTGACCAAGAAAACCCTGTCACTCACAGATGGTTGTTCGATATATTTCATTATGCGACTTTGAGAATCATCGCTCTCTCGACTGCTACGTGTTAACAAGGCTGTTTTTCAATGGTTTGAGGAAGACGCAATGACTGCAAAAGCGATACCAGCCCTATTACCAATCGGCTCTGGCCACCAGTTTGTTCTATATGGTGATAGCTGTTCGGGTGTTCGTGATGCACCGCATGAGAAAACCCATGCGGCTGTCAATTCAGTTATTGCACGTTTGAACCCTGCGCCTGAATTTATCGTTTTTCTGGGTGATGAAATTATTGGCCTGACAAACGATGAAGCAGAATTGCGCAAGCAATGGGATTATTGGCTGAATCACGAAATGGCATGGCTCGATAGGAAGGCCATTCCGCTTTACAATTCCACGGGCAATCACACGACATATAGCCAGATGAGCGAGCGCGTTTTTGGAGAAGTCCTTTCCTATCTGCCGCGTAATGGTGCGCCTGAACAAGAAGGGCTATCCTATTTCGTTCGCCAAGGTGACTTGCTCCTTGTTTTTGTTCACACGCTATGGAGTAAAATCGGCGGGGAAGGCCATCTCGAAACGGAATGGTTAGAAGCCACGCTAAGAGCCAATGCTGATGCCAAATGGAAATTTGTTGTTGGTCATCACCCTGTTTTCACAGTCAATGGATTTGCTGGCAATTATGGCCGCAATATCGGCGCGGAATATGCAGATGCCTTCTGGAGCATTTTGAAAGACCAAGGCGTTTTCGCCTACCTGTGTAGCCATATCCTCGCTTTCGATGTACAGGTGCACGATGGTGTTCTGCAGGTAACAACAGCAGGTGCTGGCACAGCTCATAGAATGCCAGAAGGAATTGAATACCTCCACGCTCTTCAGGTCGCTTTGGACAGTGATGGAATGCGGTATCAAGTCATGGACACTCAAGGTGATATTCGTGAGCGTCTTTCATGGCCTTTAAATCTGCCGCCAAGCAGTGAATGGATGACGCTATCGTACGGCGCGCAATCAGCACCTCTGGTGGGTGTCCATGGGGCCGGAAATTTAACACCCACAATTTCTGCATTGAGAATTAGCGGTACAACTTCGAATAGATCAACGGGTCAACGGCAAACACTTTTGAGCGCCAGCTCTGACGATGGCCAACACGAGCCGTTCTGGCTTGGTCTCTCGGGCAAAAACCAAAAGCTTACGGTAATGTTGCAACCGCAACGTGGCCGGAGCCCACACGGTTGGTACGGGGAAGTGGACTTGTCCCGTATTAATTCCGCATCCTGTTCTCGTTTAACTCGTTTTTCGTTCGAACTTGATTGGTGATATTCCTCATATCGCTGAGTGTTTTCGACGACTGTTGTAGAAGCCGTTGATGTATTGGAACAGGTCCGCTGTGACTTGGTCACGGGTTTGCCATGCGTTGCGCCAGATGAGTTGGAAGCCTTCGCGTTCACACTAAACAGACGGCCCCGCAAAACGCTCGGCTGGAAAACACCGGCTGAAGCATTGGACGAACTTTTAATATAAGATATAATCCAACCATTGGGACGACCGGTTGAATCCGCCTTGACTGCCGCGATCTGTATGATGAATGCAGCAGCACGGTTGAGTGGTTGGCAACATTCGAAGCAAATACGGGTACACCGGATGCTTCGGATGTTTCTTGCTGGTGTTGAGTACTTTGTAGAAAGTTTTCAGCCCTGTGAGTCGCATTTAGTATTGGACACGATGGTGGCCAACACAAAACCCTTCGCGAGGCAAAATGGACTGCTATCTGCTTGCTACCAAAGAACGGGTACTTGTTGAACACTCTGCCGATCTCATTCAAGAGTTCCAAAGTCACCCCAATAGCAACAATTTATCTTCCTGGTCGCGTATAGAAATATCAGGTTGCCCACTCACTGAAGTTGTACTAAACGATGCGCTAAATCTTCAAAAAGAAAAGAGAACAATATCATGGCAATTGGCAAGCCCATTCAGTTCATCGATCTTGCCGCCCAGCAAGAGTATCTTGGATCGCGTATCGATGATGCAATTAAGCAAGTGCTCAATCACGGCAAATATATTATGGGACCGGAAATTGCCGCGTTCGAAAAAGACCTGTGTAAATTTGGGGAAACCAGCCAGGCCGTCACATGTTCCAACGGAACAGATGCTTTGATCATGCCCCTAATGGCCTGGGGCATTGGACCAGGCCAAGTGGTTTTCGTTCCAAGTTTTACGTTTGCCTCAACCGCTGAAGCCGTCGCCTGTTTGGGTGCTGAAGTTGTGTTTGTGGATATTCTTCCCGACACATTCAACATGGACCCGGAACAGTTGGAACTCGCCATCGAAGAAGTAAAGCGCGAAGGCAAACTGCAACCCGCGGTTATCATTGCAGTCGACCTGTTTGGTCTGATAGCCGATTACCCCGCGATCAAAAAGATTGCCGATAAGCACGGGCTAAAGCTGGTGGCGGATGCTGCTCAGGGATTTGGTTCAACCTTTGAAGGCAAACAGGCGGGCCATTTGGCCGACGTGGTCACCACCAGCTTCTTCCCGGCAAAGCCGCTGGGTTGCTATGGTGACGGGGGCGCCTTGCTGACAAACGATAGCGAACACGCTGACAGGCTGCGTTCCATTAGAGTTCACGGCAAGGGAAGCGATAAATACGACAATGTGGTGATCGGGATGAATGCCCGGCTCGATACGCTTCAGGCCGCAATCCTGATCGAGAAGATTGCGATTTTTGGGGAAGAAATCGAAAAGCGGAACGTGATTGCCAGGCGTTATGCCGAAGGACTGGAAGGCGTGGTCACGACCCCTGCCATGCCAGACGGTTACGTATCAACCTGGGCACAATATACGCTTACCGTTGAAAACCGCGATGAGTTTCAGGCGGCTCTGAAAGAGAAAAACGTTCCAACGGCAGTGTATTACGCTAAACCGCTCCACCAACAGACCGCATATAAGAAATATTCGGTGGCTGGAAATGGCCTTCCGGTTACAGACCGTCTGGCGCAGAATGTTGTGAGCTTGCCGATGCATCCTTATCTCGATCAGGAATCACAAAACCACATAATCGAAAGCGTGAAGGCTTCGGTTTAACAATTTACCGTCGCGTTTGTTCGGTCTTCCGAATAAGCGCGACGGACCTTTAGAGGTTTAAAGCTGAGCGGCGTTTCACCGACCCGCATTAAAATTAATGTGTTTTAGCTGCCGCGCTTCATGGCGTCATCGGCCCGCGACAGGACTTCAAGAACGCGCAATCCTTCTTCGCCGTCGGTGTAAATCTCCCGACCATCATGCATCGCATTGAGAAACGACAGGCATTCGTTCTTGAGCGGCTCGGTCGGTTGAAGGTTTTGAAATTTTCCGATTGCCTTGTCGAGCACAGGTTGGCCGTCAACGATACCGGCCTTATGTTCGTATACCGCCACTTTTTGATCGACTGGCTGGGTGTCATCAAACACGATCATCGCATCTTCACCGATAACGACGAGTTTCTGTTCCTTGAAAGGGTGAAGCCAGCTGACAAATGTGTGGGCTGAGAGATCATTGTCAAATGTCATATGGACATGGCAAAAATCAACGATACCATCTGAAACATGCGAGCTGCCGCTCGCCGAAATTTCATTCGGCAACTTACCACCGGCAAGACGCAAAATCATGGAAAGGTCATGCGGTGCAAAGCTCCACAAAACATTCTCTTCCACCCGCACCTTACCGAAGCTGAGGCGATTGGAGTAAATCCTCTGCAATTTTCCCGCTACGCCGCTTTCAACTAGTTCAACGACTTTGAGGAAGCCGCTGTGATAGTTCAGCAAATGCCCAACCATCAAAATGCGCTCACGCTCACTGGCCTTGTCGATCATGCTGCGCGCTTCAGCGCGTGACATGGCGATCGGTTTTTCAACCATAACATGCTTGCCGGCTTCCATGCTTTTAATCGCGAGTTCTGCATGAAGAGGAGCAGGCGCGGCAATTGCAACGCCGGCAACATCCGGATCAGCCAATACCTCGTCCAGGCTCACAGCGGGAACATTGAAGTTTTCGCACAGGGGCTTGGTATTCGCTTCCATTGGGTCGGAAATAGACTTGAGCGCACCCAGTTCTGAGAAATTTCGAACGAGGTTCTTGCCCCAATAACCGCAGCCGAGCACGGCTACTTTAGGCAGATGTAACAAATTGAATACTCCGTTGGAACTTGATGTTAGTGAAAATGCCTCTGCAACGCTGTTTGTGCAGGGCCAGTTTCTTCAACCCGATTTTCCAGGCTGTTTAATTTATGCCTTATAAATCCGATCACGGAAGTTGACGACCTGTTTGGTCGCGTTACGGCTATCAACCACGATCTTGCTGTTGCGAACGAGGCTTTCCCAGTCGATACCTTTGTGACTTGTGCAAATTACGACAAAGTCGAATTTTTCAAGTGTCTTGGCATCAAGTGGCACCGATTTATGGGCACCCAATCCGTGTTCATCATCCACAAACTCTGGAATGAACGGGTCGTGATAGGAAACATTGACGTGTCGGTCCAACAGGCGCGACATGACTTCAAGCGCAGGGCTTTCCCGTACATCGTCAACATTCGACTTATAGGCCATGCCCACGATAAGTCCTTTTGAGTTGCGAAGACCTTTGCCTTCCACCTTATCGAGAGCAAGGGCTGTCCGTTCCACCACATAGTCGGGCATCCGGTCATTGATATCACCAGCAAGTTCAATGAACTTGGATGAAACGCCATATTCTCGCGCTTTCCATGTCAGATAGAACGGGTCAATCGGAATGCAGTGCCCACCCCAACCGGGACCGGGGTAAAACGCGCTAAAGCCAAATGGTTTTGTGGCGGCACCGTCGATGACTTCCCATGCGTCAATATCCATCTGGTCGAAAACCATCTTCAGTTCATTAACCAATCCGATATTGACGGCCCGATAGATGTTCTCTGTCAGCTTAACAGCTTCGGCAACCCTTGATGAAGACACTGTCACGACCTGATTGATAAACCGCTGATAAAGGATTGTAGCCTGCATTGTGGAGGCTTGGTCGACACCACCAACGACTTTGGGAATTGAACTGGTGGAAAAATTGATATTACCGGGGTCTTCCCGTTCGGGCGAATACGCCAGGAAGAAATCCGTACCGCATTTGAGGCCGTTTCGTTCCAGTATCTCTTTGACCGGACCGTCTGTCGTTCCCGGAAATGTGGTTGATTCCAGAACAACCAACTGCCCGGGTTTCAGATGTTCTGCAATCGCCTCCGTTGAAGCAATAACATAATCCAGATTGGGTTCGCGATGGTTGTTCAGCGGTGTTGGGACACAGATCAAAATAGCATCGCACTCTGACAGGCGGCTCATGTCTGTTGTTGCCTGAAACCGCTTAGTATCCAAATGGGTTTTAATGTCAGCATCACTAAACGTATTCAGGTACGACTGACCTTCATTCAACTGGTCCACGCGGTGTTGAAGAATGTCGAAGCCAAGAGCATTTGCTCCTTTTTCCGATATCGCCATCATCAACGGAATGCCGACATAACCAAGGCCCATAACGCCAATGGTGTTGAACTGTCTCATCTGATGAACTGGCTGATTTTCAAAACCAATTGATGTTTCATTCATACCAGTGCCTCCATTGATAACAGACGATGTCTTGGCCTCATATGAATCTGTCATTACGCGTCCTTATCGTCCCTTAGAATAGGACCTTCAACCCGAAATGTAAGGTAAAATCAATACTTCACTAGGTTTTTGGGTTGATATCTGAGAGTTTGATAGCATTTTTTATGGGCGATAGAACCGCACTTAATTCCTGTCCGCCCATTTAAATTGTTCCAATATACTATTGAATATCCAAATAATTCATCAAGTTACGATCAGTAGACGTCCTGAGCGGCAATCATCAACTTTATTAGAATACTGTCTATTGGCCCTTACTTGACTAAATAAAGAAGAATTGCACCCAATTGTATTCATTATGGTTAACGGGGTTGAGGTGGCAAACCAATTTTGTTGCCGCACCTACTGAACCGCCCCCAACAATTCGAACCAATTATTGCAGGAATTTTCCATTTATGGTCTCATTTGGGGGACAAGGAGAGTTCTATGAAAGCATCGAAGTTCAGTGAGGCCCATGTTGCGTTTAGTTTGAAGCAGCCCAGGGGGTGACGCGAAGGTTTCCGAGGTTTGTTACAAAGCAGGTTTGTAAGCTGCGGGTACTCGTGGGACATCGCACGGTATGATTATAACTTCTCCCGGAGGGCTTCGTAAGGGGTCTTTCCATTGAATGCGCCGTGAGGTCTTGCGAAGTTGTAAAAACGTCCCCATTCTTCCAGTTTTGCTTCGAGATCCACATCCCCTTTGTAGCTGAGGAGTTGATAGAATTCCTGCAGGTCGAACCTATGAGATCGCTCGACCTTGCCGTTCAACTGAGGCGTGCCGCGTTTTATGTAAGCGTGGCGTATCCCCTGGTCCTCAACGTGCCAATGGAATTTCGCCTGGAATTCATGACCGTTATCGGTCCTGATTTCACAGATGCGGAAGGGGAATTTTTCGATAATGTGATCCACGAAGTCTATGGCACTGACCTGTGTGTGTTTCTCGTAGATCTTGAGCGCCCGAACTCGGGTTGCATCGTCGATGGCGGTGGACTGGAAACGACGAACCTTCTCACCGTTTTCGCCTTTAAACGTCAGGAACTTAACGTCCATTTGAATATGGTGACCGGGAACCTGTTTGTTGTAGCGCTTCGTGTGGATCTTCCGTAAGCGCGTGCCACGCGGCAACCGATTGACACCGTGGCGCGTGAGCATCCGAGAGACCGTAGCATCGGATATTTTGATGTCGTGGTAGCGAGCCAGATACCAGACAATCCGCATAGGTCCGAGGTGATACTTCTTGCGCAGATGGAGAACTTTCTCCTCCACTTCGATGGGCGTCCGGTTGGCATGTCATTTAGGGATAGGCAGTCGATTTATGAGGCCTTCTTCACCGCGCTTTCGATAAGCATCCCGCCATCGATAGAATCTGCTTCTGCCGACGCCGTAGTAGCGACAGGTCTTGTTGATGTGTCCAGTCTCTTCAGCGTGCCGTAAAATACGTAGTTTGCGCTGAATCTCGCGTTGATCCTTGTTCATGAACATCTCCTTCTTCCCATTTCTGGCAGGTTAATGGAAATGTCCCGCGAGTAACGACATATCTACAATCCAGTGTAAAAAGCCTCAACACGTACTCTCGCCGCCGCCAGGCAGACGACCGAAGAACTTAGTCCTAATACCAATAGGAATAAATTTCTGGTTCGAGCGGACGCCATCTTGATGGCGGAAAAAGAGTGTTCGGGTGAATTGAGCATAGACGCCCGGCTTCTGGATATCTTGCAATTGGGGGCACAAGAACGTCCTAGCAGGCTGCTGAAAAAGTTTATTTTCCTTGCCGTTTTGCGATCAAAGTTGCCTCATCGCCGTTGTGGTATGCAAATTCGATTTCCAGTTTGCCGTCATCAAGGAGCTCGGCATTTCCTGATCCGGTGACCTCGTCCATTTCGTCAAAGCCCGCCCATATGAAGAACACCATTGTTTGACTGTATTCGACGTTGAGGCTTGCCTGCATGGCACCGAAGGCGATTTCGCCGTGACCACCCTCACTGATTGTCATCATGGCCGGACCGCACAAGTCGAGATGCTCGTTATCCCACAGATCAGATGATGTGATCCGCCATTGTCCGATCAACTGGCACGCGCTCATGGGCTGTGCCCCAAAAGCCTGGGCAACCGGATCAAATTGTAGGCGGCCATGGTGAAAGTGAATTGCCAGCCGACCTTCTCAAGACCGCGATGCTTTGTCTTGGCCATGCCGCCAATGGTCTTGGCCCAGCCGAAGACCTCCTCAATGCGCTTTCTGATCCGCTGGCTGACGCGATAGCCCGCATGGCACGTGGTGCGCCCGTCAATAGCCGAGTGCTTGTCCTTCGCCGCCACATGGGGCGTGACATTCATCGAGCGCAATTCATTGACAAAGTCGGGTATATCATACCCCTTGTCACCGCCAAGGGTTATTCGCCCAGGCCGGTCTGCTCGCGGCTCGATCATGTGCAACGCGGCATTGCGCTCGCCATGACCATCCGCCTGTGTCGTGGCTGCATCGACAATCAGCCCGTGACGGTTTTCCATCAGACCATGCCCCATGAAACATAGCTTTGCCTCCTTGCCGGCGCCTTTCTTGTAAAGCCGTGCTTCGCCGTCACTGGTTGAACGATGAGTAGCGTTGGTGCGCTTTGAGCCATGAAAGTTACGCTCACCATTGCGCCCGCCGCCGCCATCCCCAGCACCGTCCTCACCATTCATCGGACGAAAACTCTTCATCGACGCCCAGGCCTCAATCAGTGGGCCGTCGACCGAGAAATGCTCATCTGACAGCAGTGGTCTGACGGTTGCGTGTCCCACAATCGCCTTGAGAAAAACATGCGCCACATCGCCAGCCAGTAGCCGGTCACGGTTCTTGCTAAAGACTGTCGGCACCCACACCTGATCATCAATCCCAAGCCCGACAAACCAACGAAACAGAAGGTTGTAATCCAGTTTCTCCATCAATTGCCGCTCAGAGCGGATCGAATAAAACACCTGCAACAAAAGTGCCCGCAGCAGCCTCTCTGGAGCAATCGACGGGCGGCCCATGTCTGAATAGCTATCGCTGAACAAATCATCCATCGATGAAAGCGCATCATCAACGAGGTGCCGGATGGTCCGCAACGGATGATCCGGCCGAACCCGCTCCTCCAAATCAATATAGGAAAACAAGGAGCCAGATGTCTCGTCCAATCCCCGCATGAAAACCTCCATCAATCAAAAAAAAGACGGAATCACATTCCCTAAATCAATGCGAGTACTTTTTCAGCAGCCTGCTAGAGCACTTCCGGTGAGTTTAGATTCATAGTACCATGTACGGGCGCGGTATCTTCTGATTCAAGGTATCAGGACGAATTATCATGACATTGTCTCAGGATTTACGACTTCGTATTGTTGATTTGGCTGCATCAGGGGTGTCCCGTAGGAAAGCTGCGTCTCATTTTAAAGTGAGCGTCAGTTCAGCTATTCGGTTTGTTAAGCAGGCCGAGGAGGTTGGCCATGTTGATGTGAAGGTGCGCAAAAGGCGTAAGTCACGGCTCGACCCTTATCATTCAGATATTTTGAGCTGGATCAGCCAACGGCCCGACTTAACATAGGCTGAATTATGTGCCCGCCTGGTTGAAACTTTTAATCTACGCGTTGGTTCATCGACACTGGATGGCTGGCTGCGGACCAACCAGATCACCTTTAAAAAAAACGGCACACACCACTGAACAGGAACGGGCGGATGTACAAGCCAAACGCCGCCGCTGGCGCAAACGTCAGGATTGGTTAAAACAACACCTACACCTGTTGAACAGGACCGTATTCATCGACGAAACCGGGTTGAATACAAAGATGGCCCGATTACGCGGGTGCTCTAAAAAAGGCCGGCGACGTTGTTGTTGCTGACAATCTTCCCGCACATAAAGTTGCTGCTGCAGAAGCAGCCCTGGAAAAAACGTGGAGCATGGTTGCTGTTTTTGCCTCCATATTCGCCAGACTTGAACCCGATAGAACTGGCTTTCTCCAAACTCAAAGCCCACATAAAACGGTTGGCGTTGAGAACAGTAGGTGAACTATGGAGAGGCGTAGGGGCAATCCTCACCTGTTCTCAAAACAGGAATGCACAAACTTCTTTGGGGCAGCAGTATATGGTGCACTTTAAACCGGAAGTGCTCTAAGAGTCTGATTCAAAAGTTTGTCAGATGTAACAATGTCTTGCCAGTCTCCTGATCAAGATGCGGATGTGTGCTATGAGGGCCCATGCGGTTGAACTCTCAATTGATGTCTCCCAATCTTTGGCCAGTCTTCGACATCTGCCGAGCCACGCGAATGTTGTTTCGACCACCCATCGACGCGGCAGCACTTTGAAGCCCTTCTGGATGTCGCATCGCCGGATCACCTCAATGGTCCATCGGCCTTTGCCCACCAACGCCTGTTTGAGTTTGTCACCTGCGTAGCCTCCGTCGGCAAAGATGTGGCGTAGAAAAGGATAAAAACGACGGATGGATTGCAGTGTTGGAACGGCTCCATCTCTATCTTGAATGCCTGCGCTGTGGACGATCAATCCGACCATGAAGCCGTTCGTATCTGTAATGATATGGCGCTTGCGGCCCTTTGTTTTCTTGCCCGCATCATATCCGCAAACCCCACCACTCTCGGTGGTTTTAACACTCTGGCTATCAATGACCCCAGCACTGGGACATGGTTCTTTGCCCTCCAGTTCTCGTGCCGCCTGAACCAGAGCAAAATTCATCAACGCCAGCGTTCCATCACTGCGCCAATTGTAAAAATAGCCCCGCACGGTCGAAACTGGCGGGAAATCTGTTGGCAGCATCCGCCACGCAATGCCGCCGCCAGCCACATAGAGAATGGCGTTCAATACCTCGCGCATATCAGTGGTTCGAGGACGACCACCACGACGGGGCGCAGGAATAAAGTGAGCAATCACGCCCCACTCGGCATCAGTGACGTCGCTTGGATAACGAGTGTATTTGCGGCTATGTTCACTACGGGTGATATCAGTCCAAGGCATAATGGTCTCCATCGAATCTTCAACAAATACGACGGAATCACATCCAACTGATATCACTCAACAACTTTTAAATCGGGCTCTAAATACCGACCAATCCGCAGAGTCTGATCAATAAGGGTACAGTATTGCAATTAACGACACAATATAAAAATTAAGGATACAAGTTGATATTGAAAATAAAAGAGAAAATCACCATCGATTCTGATTAATTAGGATACAACGACACTAGACCAGGCAATCGATAAGAAGCGGCCAGGGTAATTTGTAGAACCGGCATGCAAGCTGACTGACACACTTCCATCGAATTTAGGGGTTGCCACAAATTGGCTAAACAGCTATTAGCCAACTGATCTGTCGCAACCGCCGGCATGTATCGAATTTACCGAACATTGACGGGACGATTACAGTGCGGAAGCGGGGAAACACGATAGCATTTAAAATAATATTGCTTTCCAATTTATAGGCGCAGGCTCACTCGATGGACGATTTTGAATGGCGGAGTGAACTGGATGTGCCCTTCAAGGGCGAACGCTACTATCTGCAAAGCGCCAACATTTGGAACGATCTTGCAGAAAAAATTCTCGGGGATTCGTCGTTCCCAAGGGAATTCGCTACACCGGATTGTATTTGTGACATTTTGTTCCGCAAGCTCATAACTTCAAGACTTTCCGTAACGCTGTCCACCGTTAAACCGACTGTAAATGATCAGGTTGTCGGCAATGTCTTTATCAAAAACGCTCAGGGCCAGCGCCTTATGGGTATGCTTTATGAAACCGGTCAGAATGTTTCGGAACGCATTGATGATCCCGAAGATGAAATGCGTCCCAAAGTTGTTCTAGAAGAAAGCGCGGCATCTTATCGCGGCGAATTTCTATTGACCGTATCGGAAGTAGCCGTGGCCATAACCAAGTTCCTACACCAGGAGCAAGTTGATGGAGATGCCAAGTGGCTTGCCACGCGATTAACATTGCCGCTAGCTTACGTCAGCGAAGCCGCTGCCGCAAATGCAGCCTCTATTCAGCTTCGCACGTTGGCCGCGGACAAGTCTTCAAGCGTCAATGCGGTAGAAATTGAAGGCCTTTCTTCGTCAACCGGAACCATTAACTTTTATAAAATTGCTGCATGACCCACTCATTTGAAGACTATCTGATCGGCCCCGTTGCCACTTTCACCCCCAGCGAAACACAGGATAACGCAGCCCGCGCCGACGCGCTTGAGACGAGCGTCGAATTTCTGGAAGGGCGCATAGGCACCAAATCCGTAACCCGTATGCCATCGGGAATGGCAACCTCTGATCTGGCGGTGAAGGCGCTGGAGGCATTGGAAAGCCAACTGGGCGAAACTTTGCGCGATGCGGATGCGGTAATTGTGGTTACGCAAAATCCCGACGGCCACGGACTGCCCCATACAGCAGCTCTTGTTTGCCAGAAGTTCGGCATGGAAAGTCATTGTGCGGCATTCGATGTATCTTTGGGCTGTTCGGGATATGTTTATGGCTTAAGCCTGATGCGCAGCTTTCTTGCTGGCGCCGGACTGTCCAAGGGTGTTCTCATCACCGCCGACCCCTATTCCAAGGTCATGGACCCTGACGACCGCAACACAGTGCTTTTGTTTGGCGACGGTGCCGCCGCCACGCTGATCAGCAATGAGTTAAGGGAAGGCTGGTCTCTGGCAGGTATCCGCATGGGCACGGAACCATTTGGAGCGGATTTCCTATGTGTGAAGGATGATGGCGTTCTGTTCATGAACGGGCGTGAAGTGTTCAATTTTGCAGCAAAACGTGTGCCGGGTGAGGTAAACACGTTGCTGTCGTCTCTTGATTTGAAAAGCGAAGATATCGATGCGTTTCTGCTTCACCAGGGTAGCCGATATATCATTGACGCCCTTACCAAACGACTGAGACTTGACCCCGACAAAGTGCCGTGCAACTTGGACGGCATGGGGAATACGATATCTTCAAGCATCGCCTATTTGCTCGAAGATGCACAAAAAGATGCAAACATGAAACGTTTGTTAATTTGCGGATTTGGTGTGGGGTTTTCCTTTGCTACCGCAATTTTGGAGAGAGTGAGCCATGACTCGTGATGAGTTGAAAAACAAGATGCTGGATCAATTGCGCGATGCCGGCACCATGCTGGATGTTGATACTTTTGATCATTCCCAATCCATGGAAGACCAGGGCATGGATAGCCTTGATAACAGCACGTTCCTGTTGGCGATTGAAGAAGCTATGAATGTCAAAGTGGCAGACGAGGATATCGAAAAACTGGTATCTTTCGATAATTATGTGGACTATGTCCTGGCCAATATTTGAGATAACCCTTTATGAAATTCACGGCTGACCAGTCGCACTCCGCCGCAGACTTGGTCCGTAATTCCAGCGATCAAGATGCCGTTCTTGCAATAGATGCCAATCTTGACGTGCATTCGGTGTCCCCCATCGATGTCGTTGAACAAGGTGGCTTGTGTTTCAGCAACGATACTTATGCCAACACAATTGCAAAGTATGAGGTACCGGACGGCTGTACGGTAGTTGTGAAACGAGACCCGGAACACTCTCTTGATGGCGTCAGGGCGGGATATTCAATCGTCGAAGCAGCCAAGCCAAGACGCTGGTTCATTGCTGCCGTGCGCCAGATGTTCCTCGATGCTGAAAAACCGGCTGCTGGTATTCATCCCTCATCATATATCGAAGACGGTGCCGAGATTTCCAATTCCGCTCACATAGGGCCTTTTGTGACAATTCAAAAAGGCGCATGTATCGGTGACAAAGCAGTCATTCATCACGGGTGTTTTATTGGCCCTGAAACCCGGGTTGGCCGGGACGCCGTAATTTGCGCCAACAGTGTTGTGGGCATGGCCGGTCAGGCGGTCGAGCGATTGGACGATGACGAGCAGATTATGCTGCCTCATCTGGGTCATGTCATTATTGGCGATGGGGTACGACTTGGCGCCAACTGCGTGGTCGTGCGCGGTTCATTGCAAAACACCATTGTCGGGCGCCGAACCATGGTCGGAAACCTGAGCAATATTGGTCACAATGTGAGCGTCGGTGAAGACTGCTTCATTGGCGCCCATACATTGATTGCAGGAAGCGCTGTGATCGGTGACCGGACCTGGCTCGCACCCGGTGTTATGATTGCTAACAAAGCTAAGGTCGGCCGCAACGCGATGGTGGGCCTCAACTCCGGTGTTACCAAATTTGTTCGGGAGGATGATTACGTCTTTGGCAACCCGGCACGCAGTCTTCGCAAAATCAATAAGTACAACAAATAGCCTCGACGGACGCGAGGCACGCTGTGTAGAACTTCCAGGGATCGGGAAAGCAGGAGATTCTACCTAAAGACTAGAAGTGCTGGAGCATATGACAAAAAAATTCAGGGGTAATCTGCGTAAATACATCAGTCATCTGAAAAGCTTCATTTCGCGAGGCCCAAAACTGACCGTCGCATTTATCGCATTGTCACTGCTTGCAGATGTTTTCACTGTTGCTGCACCCGCGTTCCTCATTCAGTTCGTTTCCGGACTTAGTGCCGACCAGACTTCGGGCGTGTTTTCAAAGCTTCATGCATTTTTTAATTCCGGCCCCTTGGGCACCAGCATTATGCTGCTGATCGGTTTCTGTCTTTTTGTCATTGGCCGCCTCCTGATTTATTTCTCTACCCAGTCAATTAAAACACTGGACCGACGTTTCTTGAAATTCGTCGCGGTTTCCGTAACCGAAAAATACGACCGGACACCATATTACTTGTCTGAAAATGGCTGGTACATGTCACGAAGCTGGTTCGGTCGAAACGTGATGCGAAACTCCCGTCATTTGAGCGAAGTAATGCAAGCCCTGTTGCGCACGATACCAGACTTGCTCGCGCTGTGCGCGTCAATCACCGTCCTATTGTGGCTCAATTGGAGAATTGGCCTGCTAGTACCACTGGCCCTACTTTTTGCGGCAACGATTGTCATTTTCATGTCCAAGCGTGTTTTCCAGCTTTCGAAAAAGCACTTTAATGAGACATTGCCGAAGACAAGCGCGGGGATATCGCGAATGCTATCGGCCAGCTATACGACACCGATTGATATAGAAAACCCACATACCGCGGAACCGGCTCTCTCCCAGTTTACAAGTGGGCGTCTTGGTCTTGCCATGGCTTCGGCCTGGCTAAACTTCTGGGCTGCGACCCTTGTGGGTTTTCTTTTCATCATCTTTCTTGGTGTAATTCTTTCTTCTAGGATTGGCGCTTCAGGGTTGGTACAGCTTGTTCTGGTGCTGCAACTCATCGTAAAAGCAAGCGCTCTGTTTGGCGCATTTGCCGGTATCGCGCGCCTCGCCCCGCAAATTGAAATGGCCGGACTGATTGATACTTCTCTGGATGACGCTGCGATATTGGAGGCCCGGCGGGGGGGCAACAAAAAGGCCCTCAACAAGCTGCCACAAGTGCTAAACATCGTGACATTGAGCAAGGTTGATCGTTTCAATCTCCTTCCGCTTATGCGGTTTCTGGAAGAAAGTTATCTGGACAACGATGAAGTATTAAGCGCTTCGGACATGGTTTTCCTCCGCTCTGATTCCCTTGAATTACCAGCCCGAAAAATGGGTTTGGAATTATCCGATATTGGTGATCAGCAACAGATTAGCAGCCTAATCGAAGATTGGTTGAAGCAGGAGCCCGCCGTTTTACTGATTGATGGTAATTTGGCGAAGGCTGTAACCGCTAAAGATATTGCTAAGTTAAAAATCAAATACAAGAAATCACGGCTGATTATTGCCACACGCAAACCGCTAGGGGCTACATGGAAAAAACAGTTAAAGTCTCGCTATCAGGAGAAAACCTTCATGTGGGCTGGTAATATAAATTTCAATGATACCTCTATGGATGAGGTATAACCGCAACGTTTATTTTATCAGGTTGATCTATTTTGATTCAAACTTCATGTTCCCCGTCAGCATTCATGAGACAGAGGTTTGATTTTTCTTAAGAGATGATTTTGGTTCATCGTAGCCCTTATGGAGCGAAGATGAGACATAAATCAGGAACCCAAGGATCAGGTTCAGAGAAATTGATCCGAACCATCAAACGCAAGACCCGCCGTCAGTATAGTGCGGAGGAAAAGATCCGCATTGTGCTTGATGGCTTGCGCGGTGAAGACAGCATAGCTGAACTGTGCCGCCGTGAAGGTCTTGCTGAAAGCATGTACTACAAATGGTCGAAGGAGTTTATGGAGGCCGGTAAAAAGCGTCTGTCAGGCGATATAGTGCGTGAGGCTTCCACCGATGAGGTCAAAGGTCTGCGCCGTGAAGCCCGTGATCTGAAGGAATGCGTGGCAGATCTCACGCTGGAAAACCGTCTTCTTAAAAAAAGCATGATCGCGGATGGGGAGGATATCGAATGAGATACCCAGCATCTGAGAAACTGGAAATCATCCGAATTGTTGAACAATCACATCTGCCAGCCAAGGTGACACTTGATAAGCTTGGCGTCTCACGGCCAACTTTTTATCGCTGGTATGATTTGTATCAGCGATTGGGTGAGACAGGATTGGAAGACAAACGTTCTGGTCCCAACAGAGCCTGGAACCGCGTGCCAGAAAATATACGGGCACAGATCATTGATCTGGCCCTTGATCAACCGGAACTGTCTCCTCGTGAACTGGCTGTGACATTCACAGACACGAAGGCCTATTTTGTATCGGAAAGCTCAGTGTACCGACTGCTCAAGGCCCTGGACCTGATCACCAGCCCGGCATTTATCGTCATGAAAGCTGCCAGTGAGTTCCGCGACAAGACCACAGCCATCAACCAGCTGTGGCAAACAGACTTCACCTATCTGAAGGTCATTGGCTGGGGTTGGTTCTATCTCAGTACGATCCTTGATGATTATTCGCGATACATCATTGCCTGGAAGCTGTGTACCACCATGAACACATCGGATGTGACCGATACATTGGAAATGGCGCTTCAGGCCTCAGGCTGCGACAGGGCCAACGTTGCGCATAAACCCCGGCTACTATCTGATAATGGCCCCTGCTACATATCCAGTGATCTGGCAGAGTGGTTGGATGGCAAAGGCATGGGTCATGTTCGCGGTGCGCCTTATCACCCGCAAACCCAAGGCAAGATTGAACGCTGGCATCAAACCCTGAAGAACCGCATCTTGCTGGAACACTACTTCATACCAAGTTGTTCGTAGTCAGGGTATTTGAGACAGATGGTGGTCTGATTTAAGAGAGACTCTAGCTCATCTGTTGTTTGTATTATGCGGCTTGTTTGCGGTGTTGCAAGCGCCGCGTTTCGATGGTTTTTTGTTTGATCCTTTCTCTTCGCTTCAATATCTCATTTTTGCGCCCGAAGTAGACGTCCGCAGGCGTGAGATTACTCAGGCTCTCGTGGTATCTGTGATGATTATAATGTTCGATGAAAGCTTCGATCTGCCGGTTT